>NZ_CP108472.1:0-4800000 GCF_035917255.1 Streptomyces sp. NBC_01257 | reverse complement strand
GGCCCGTAGGCACGCGCATCCACAGTCGCCCCGCCGCCGACGGACGTGACGGGACCCTCCTCCGCCTCCGCTGCCGTCTCCACTGCCCCCTCCGATGCCGCATCCGCTGCCGTCCCGCTGAGCGGCCCAGCCCTGCCCTGGAGCAGTCATGCCTTCTCACGACTCGAACCACAGTTCCGGCTCTCCGCTGACCCGCCGCGCCTTCGGAACCGCCGTCGGCGCCACGGCCGCCACCGCCGCGGTGGGCGTGACCGCAGCCGCCCCCGCCGCTGCGGAACCGGTCGCCCCCGAGCAGGCCTTCCGGGCGGCCCGGGGCCGGCACTCCCGGCGGCCCAACATCCTGTTCATCCTCGGGGACGACCTCGGCTGGGCCGATCTCTCCTCGTACGGGTCGCCGGACATCCGTACCCCGAACCTGGACCGGCTCGGCCGGCAGGGTGTGCGGTTCACCGACGCCTACGCCGGGTCCGCGACCTGCTCGCCGACCCGGTTCAGCCTGTACACGGGCCGCTATCCCGGGCGTACGAAGGGCGGCCTCGCCGAACCCATCGCAGACCGGTCGGTCGGTCTCGAACCCACTCACCCGACGCTCGCCTCGCTGCTGCGCGGCGCCGGATACGCGACCGCGCTGATCGGCAAGTGGCACTGCGGCTACCTGCCGGACTACAGCCCCACCAAGTCCGGCTGGGACGAGTTCTTCGGCAACTTCGGCGGGGCGCTGGAGTACTACTCGAAGCTCGGTCTCGGCGGTGAGTACGACCTCTACGAGGGCGATGCCGAGTACAAGGACCTGCGCTACTACACGCGCATCCTGACCGAGCGGGCGAGCGAGTACGTCCAGCGCGACCACGACAAGCCGTGGCTGCTCAACCTCAACTTCACCACACCGCACTGGCCCTGGATCGCCGAGGGCGACACGGCCGAGAGCGCCGAGATCGTACGGAAGATCAAGGAGGGCGGTCTCGGCGGGCTGTTCCACGCCGACGGGGGCTCGCTCGCCAAGTACAAGGAAATGGTCGAGGACCTGGACCGCTCGGTCGGCGAGGTACTGAAGGCGCTGAAGCGGTCCGGGCAGGAGGAGGACACCCTGGTCTTCTTCGCCAGCGACAACGGCGGTGAGCGCTTCTCCTACCAGTGGCCGCTCTCCGGCAACAAGGGCTCCCTCCAGGAGGGCGGCATCCGGGTGCCCGCCGTACTGCGCTGGCCGGCCAGGATCGATCCCCGCCAGGTGAGCGATCTGCCGCTGTTCTCTCCCGACTGGACGGCGACGCTGCTGGAACTCGCCGGTGCCCGCCCCGATCCGGCATACCCGCTGGACGGCATCAGCCTCGCCGGATACCTCCTGCGGGGCGAACAACCGCGGGAACGGGACCTGTTCTGGCGGGTGCGCGGGGAGCGCGCGCTGCGCCGCGGCGACTGGAAGTACTACCGGGGCAGCGGCGGGGCGGACCAGCTCTTCCACCTGGCGAAGGACCAGCGGGAGCAGGCCGACCGCGCGGCCGCCGAGCCGGCACTGCTGGCAGCACTGAAAGCGGCCTGGGAACGGACGGACGCCGGCCTGCTGCCCTATCCGAAGAGCTCCTGACCGGCGCTCGTCACCCCATCAGGGGCAGCAGCGCGGCAAGGTCGGCCCGTTCGCCGCTGGCGCCGACCTTCGCCGCGTCGAGTTCCCGCGCCCACGACGTACGCCCGGTGGCGAGCCGGATCCAGGTGAGCGGATCGGTCTCGACGACATTGGGCGGCGTGCCGCGGGTGTGCCGGGGTCCCTCGACGCACTGGACGACGGCGAACGGCGGGACCCTCACCTCGACCGAACCGCCCGGCGCCTTCTCCGCCAGGGCGTCGGCGAGCAACCGGGTGCAGGCGGCCAGCGCCTGACGGTCGTACGGGATGTCCAGCCCGGCCGCCTCGTTGAGGTCGTACGTGTGGACCACGAGCTCCACGGTGCGCGTGACCAGGAAGTCCCCGAGCCGCATGACACCGACCCGGGTGGCCAGCAGCCGGTCCTCGGAGGCGGCCTGCACCAGCGCCTCGAAGCGGTCGGCCACCTCCGCGTACAGGGCGTCCGGATCGGGGTGCCCTGCGGCGAGCGCCACCGTGTCGTCGGCGATCCGGCCGGCCCGCTCCGCTGTGGCGAACGGCCACTCCAACAAGGTCGTCTCAGGCTTGGCCAGAGCCGGTTCGGGCAGTTCGAGATGCCTGCTGACGTGCGAGAGCGCCATGGTCACGTGGACGGCGAGCTCGCGCACGGTCCATGCGCCGAGCCCACTCGGCGCGTCCAGCTGTTGCGGTGTCAGCGCGCCTACTGCGGTGCGGACATGGGCGAACTGCGCCAGGACCGCAGTGCGGGTCCTGACCGGGTCGTAGCGACGGGCGCGCTTCCGGGACGGCGGCATGCACGGGAGCCTACGACGTACCGCCGGAGTCGCGTGACGGGCGGGGGAGGGCGCGGGGGCAGACCGGGGTCGGGCGAGGTCGGGCGGGGGCTGGGCCGGGCAGGAGAGAGCGAGGGTGGGGGTGGGGGCCGGGGTCGGGGTCGGGGTAGGCAGGGTGGCCCGGGTCAGGCGCGGGTCGCGAAGTCGCCCAGGCCGGGTCGGGTCGGGTCAGGCGGGGCGGCCCGGGTCAGGCGCGGGTCGCGAAGTCGCCCAGGCCCTTCTCCAGCAGGTCGAACCCTCGCTCGGCAAGCGCGACGGCGTCCGCCGCGATCGCGTCGGCCGACTCACCTGCGAGCAACCGCCGTTGGTTCTCGGTGATCAAGGTGTTGCGGGTGCTGATCAGCTGGGCAGCCACGATGCGCGCGACAGCCGGATCCTCCCCGTCCTCGACCAGGGCGTCGATCAGCATCTCGTCGGTGCGCGCGAAGAACGCGTAGGCCCGGGTGAGCAGGGCCGGCGTCTGCTGGATCAACTGGATGAGCCCCAGCGCCACCGGCGAATCACTCATCCCGACCGCGGGGTCCCGGTCCTCGATCGCGGCCAGGAAGTGGCGACGCATACCGGTCACCGCTGACTCGCCGGGGGCCCGGTCACGCACCACCCGGGCGACATCGCCGATGTGCTCCTCCATGGGAGCGAGAACCAAGTCCTCTTTGCTGTCAAAGTAGTTGAAGACGGTCATCTTCGACACATCGGCCGCTTCGGCGATTTCCGCAACCGAGACCTCGTCGAACCCGCGCTCGCCGAAGAGCCTCGTGGCCTCGGCCAGCAGACGGCGTCGCGTCTGGATCTTCTTGCGCTCGCGCAGGCCCATCCCCTCGGTCATGCCATCACTGTACCAGGATGAAACTTGATCTCAGAATAATTTTTATCCTGGACGTAAAGTTGACCCAGTACATTTTTACGGGAACAGTGGTGCCCACCAAGGCGGCACTTCGCCGCCCAGGAGGGGAGCCCGCCATGCCCAAAGCCCTGTCCACAGCCTTGCCCGAAGCACCGTCCGGACGGCCGTCTGAAGCGCCGCCCAACGCACCGTCCGACGCATCGCTCGACGCGCCCACCGACGCGTCCACCGAGGCCGGTCCCACGGCCTCCGCCTCCCCCGCCCGCCCGCCGGGCTCCGGCGGAAGGCGCACCCTCGGCATCGCGCTCTGCGTCATCACGATCCTCCTGGCCGTGCTCGACTCGAACATCGTGTCCTCGGCGACCGTGCCGATCGTCCGCGACCTCGACCCGGCCCATGGCCTCGACCGGATCCCGTGGCTGATCGCCGCCTACCAGCTCGCCGCGACCGCCGCCCTCCCGCTGTACGGAAAGCTCTGCGACTCACTCGGCCCGAAGAAGGTCTTCATCGGGGCGCTGGCCACGTTTCTGACCGGGTCCGCGCTGTGCGGCATGGCGCAGTCCATGGGCGAACTGATCGCCGCACGCGCCCTCCAGGGCATTGGCGGCGGTGGCCTGATGAGCGTCACCATGGTCGTCCTGCACCACCTCGCCAAACAGGGGCCCGAGGCCGACGACAGCGGCACCCGGAGCCAAAGCCCAAGCCGCAACCGACGCCACAAGGACGCATCCGGCGCAGGCGGCACCGCGTCCTCCGGCACGGGCCGCAGCGAGAAGGGCGGCAACCTCGGCGGAGTCATCGCCGGTGCCGGCATGGCCCTCGGCCCCTGGCTGGGCGGATCCCTCGCCGACCATGCCGGGTGGCGATGGATCTTCTACGTCAATCTGCCAGTCGGCATCGCCGTCCTGGTCGCCGCCATCACAGTCCTGCAGCTCCCCTCCGGCACCACACGCCACAGGATCGACTTCCTCGGCGCAGGTCTCGCCGCCGCCTTCTCCACCTCCCTTCTCCTGGTCACCGAGTGGGGCGGCCAGGACCACGCCTGGTCCTCCCCGCTGATCGTCGGCCTGCTGGTCACCGCCGTCGCCACCCTCGGCCTCTTCCTCCGGCGCCAGGCCACCGCGGCCGAACCGATCCTGCCGCTCACCCTGTTCGCCAACCGGACGATGCGCTACGGCTTCGCCATCCAAGGGCTGGTCGGCGCCGCGATGATGGGGTCGATCGTCTACGTCATGATCTATCTCCAAGTCGTACGGGGAGTCGCCGCGACCTCGGCCGGGCTGTATCTGGTCCCCATGGCGGTCGGCATGACCGTGGTCGGTCTCGTCTCCGGCCGCCTCGTATCGGCCGGCTGGTCGCAGAAGACCTTCGTTGTCAGCGGCACGGTCTTCGCGTCGGCCGCCCTCGCCCTGCTGGCCACCCTGACGACGGACACCGGTCTCTGGACGGTGCGCGGCGCGATGCTGCTCATGGGGCTGGGCTTCGGACAGCTCGTCGGGCAGCTCATCCAGCTGATCCAGGACACCGCCCCACCCCGCCAACTGGGCGTCGCGACCACCGGAGTCCGCTTCTTCCAGACCCTCGGGACCGCCCTCGGCGCCGCCCTCCTCGGCACCGTGCTCAGCAGGGTGTACGCGGCCCGCGGGCCCGGTGGGACGACCAGCGGCATCGGCGGGCTCACCGGCGCCGCGCACCAACAGGCCCTGAACGCCTTCGCCTCCTCCACCGATGTGGTGTTCGGCTGCGCCACCGCCGTGATGGTCCTGGCCCTGGTCCTGGCCACCCGGCTGCCGGGCGCGGCGGCGCGGGCTCAGGAAGGCGCGGCGGCGCGGACTCAGGAAGCGGTCTGAGCCGCGTCCTGACCGGGAACAGGACTCCCGTCCGCAGGCCCTCCGACCGTGAACGTCTCGCCGTTGGCCGGCACGCCTATCCCGCGCCAGGTAAACGGAATTCCGATCGCCACATCCAGGTCCGGATCGTCCATCAGCTGGAAATGCACATGCGGTTCGGTGGAATTCCCCGAGTTTCCGCATTCGGCGAGCTGCTGCCCTGTCCGGACGCTGTCCCCCTCGCGCACTCGGAGCGAGCCGCGCCGCAGATGGGCGTAGAGCGCATACGTACCGTCGCCCAGGTCGAGCACGATGTGGTTCCCGACGATGCTGCCCGGTCCGAGCACGTCCCGTATGGACGCCTCGATCACCATCAGATACACCAGCGCGGGCATGGAATTGCGGCTGAGATGGTCACGCCGGCCGTGCGAGGCGTGGACCACCGTGCCGTCGGCGACCGCGAGCAGCGGGGCTCCGAACGCCGGAAAGTGGTGGTTGCGCCGGGCGACCGGCCACAGGCGGCGGAACTCCGGACGGGACAGGCCGTCGTCCGCAGCGGCCGATCCCCCGGGGCCTTCTGCCGGATCCTCCCCGGCTCGCGGCGGAGGCCGGGAATCGTCACGCGGCTGAGGGTCGTCACGCAGCTGAGGGTCGCAAGGCGGCTGAGGCTCATCGCACGGCCGGGGCTCGGCCACGATGTCGATCGCGTACGTCTGCCCGTAGCCGTGTATCCCGTGGCTGGGCACCTTGTCCGCCGGACTGTTCAACGCGGTCCAGCGCCCGGACACCGGAGGTTCCACCTCCACCGCGGGCGGCGGGTCGGCCACGGCCGCGCGGGCCTTGCGGCCCGCCGTCAGCAGCAGGGCGATCGCGGCGACAGCGGGCACCCAGGTCACCCAGTACGGGAACGGTGGGCGGGTGGAGAGGCTGATGACCACCATCGCGAAGAAGGTGATCCAGCAGAGCCGGTAGAGCACCATGACGGTCTTGCGGGCAGACATGACTTCCCCCTGGTCGTCGGGTCCGAACGTCGGTCTCTTCGTCGTCGTCTCGTCAGTGGTCGCGGATGGCCCGCACGGGCCTCCTCAGGGTCTGGCCGCCGTGAGGATCACCAGCAGCGGCACCACGCGGGCCCCCGGGACCTCGTATCTCCCGCGCCCCTTCGTCTGCAGCCAGCCCGCGCCGGTCAGCTGACGCAGATGGTGGTAGATCTGCCCCGTCGTCCCGGTCTCCTCGAGCGCGGCGAGCTCCGCCGCCGTGCGCCGGCCGCCGAGGATCTCCCGGAGCAGCCGCAGCCGCACCGGGTGGCCGAGGGCGGCGAAGGACTCGGCGGTATCCGACCAGTCGGCACCGGGCGCCGCCCGACCGCTCTCCTCTCCGCCCCCCTCCTCCGTCCTGTCACTGCCATCCGCCTCGGCGGGCCCTTCCACGTCCAGCAGCTGCTCGGTCAGCGCGCCGTACTGCCACTCGTACCGCTCACCCGTCGGCAGCCGCACCGCCCCCGTATAGAGCACTCCCCCGTCAGCCACCCCCGCCCCCGAGAGCTCCCGCTTCAACCCCTCCAGGGCCCAGAAATCGGCCCCGGTCGGTCGCGGCGCCTCGGAGTGGTCGCCCACGAGCGCCTCAAGCCGTCTCTCCAGCTCCGAGACCCGTTCCTCCAGTTCCATTGCTCAAGGATTACGTAATTACGTAATCCCCGTCAAGCCCTCCCCTGAAACCGGCGGAACCAACCCGGGCATGCAGAAGCCCCCGTCCGGTCGAGCCGGGCGGGGGCTTCTGCAAAGCGTGACGCGCGCACGTGACGCGCGCACGTGGCAGCACATCACGACACGTCACAGCACGTCACAGTGCCTGACAGTCGGGCGGGGCTACGCCAGCAGCGCGGGGATCGTTCCCTCGTGCGCCGTACGCAGCTCGCTCAGCGGGATGCTGAACTCGCCCTGGATCTCGATCTCCTCGCCGTCCACGACACCGATCCGGGTCACGGGCAGACCCCGCGCCCCGCACATGTCGTTGAAGCGGAGCTCCTCGCTGCGCGGGATCGAGACGATCGCACGTCCCGCCGACTCGGAGAACAGGAACGTGAACGCGTCCAGTCCGTCCGGCACGACCAGCCGGGCACCCTTCCCGCCGCGCAGGCAGGACTCGGTGACCGCCTGGATCAGGCCGCCGTCGGACAGGTCGTGCGCCGCGTCGATCATGCCGTCGCGGGACGCCGAGATCAGGATCTCGCCGAGCAGCTTCTCGCGGCCCAGGTCGACCTTGGGCGGCATGCCGCCGAGGTGCTGGTGGACGACCTCGGACCAGGCCGAGCCGCCGAACTCCTCGTGCGTGTCACCCAGCAGGTAGAGGAGCTGGCCCTCTTCCTTGAAGGCGACCGGCGTACGCCGGGTCACGTCGTCGATCACACCGAGCACGGCCACGACCGGCGTCGGGTGGATCGCCGTGTCACCGGTCTGGTTGTACAGCGACACGTTGCCGCCGGTGACCGGGGTGCCCAGCTCCAGGCAGCCGTCCGCCAGACCACGGGTGGCCTCGGCGAACTGCCACATGACGTCCGGGTCCTCGGGCGAACCGAAGTTCAGGCAGTCCGAGATGGCGAGCGGCTTGGCGCCGGAAGCGGCGACGTTGCGGTACGACTCCGCCAGCGCGAGCTGCGCGCCGGTGTACGGGTCGAGCTTCGCGTACCGGCCGTTGCCGTCGGTCGCCATGGCCACGCCGAGGTTGGACTCCTCGTCGATGCGGACCATGCCGGCGTCCTCGGGCATCGCGAGCACGGTGTTGCCCTGCACGAACCGGTCGTACTGGTCCGTGATCCAGGACTTCGAGGCCTGGTTCGGGGAGGAGACCAGCGCCAGCACCTGCTCGCGCAGCTCGGCGCCGTTCGCCGGACGGGCCAGCTTTCCGGCGTCGTCGGCCTGCAGCGCGTCCTGCCAGGTCGGGCGGGCGAACGGGCGGTGGTAGGTCGGGCCCTCGTGGGCGACGGACCGCGGCGGCACGTCCACGATCTGCTCGCCGTGCCAGAAGATCTCCAGCTGCGAGCCCTCGGTCACCTCACCGATGACGGTGGCGATGACGTCCCACTTCTCGCAGATCTCCAGGAAGCGGTCCACGTGCTGCGGCTCGACGATCGCGCACATGCGCTCCTGCGACTCGCTCATGAGGATTTCCTCGGGCGAGAGGGAGGAGTCGCGCAGCGGCACGGTGTCCAGCTCGACGCGCATACCGCCGGAGCCGGCCGAGGCCAGCTCGGAGGTGGCACAGGAGAGCCCGGCGCCGCCGAGGTCCTGGATGCCCGCGACGAGCTTCTCCTTGAAGATCTCCAGGGTGCACTCGATGAGGAGCTTCTCCTGGAACGGGTCGCCGACCTGGACGGCGGGCCGCTTGGTGGGCTTGGTGTCGTCGAAGGTCTCCGAGGCCAGCACGGAGACGCCGCCGATGCCGTCGCCGCCGGTGCGGGCGCCGTAAAGGATCACCTTGTTGCCGGGGCCGGAGGCCTGGGCCAGGTGGATGTCCTCGTGCTTCATCACGCCGATGCAGCCGGCGTTGACGAGCGGGTTGCCCTGGTAGCAGGCGTCGAAGACGACCTCGCCGCCGATGTTCGGCAGGCCGAGACAGTTTCCGTAGCCGCCGATGCCCGCGACGATGCCCGGCAGGACGCGCCGGGTGTCGGGGTGGTCGGCCGCACCGAAGCGCAGCGGGTCGACGACCGCGATCGGACGGGCGCCCATGGCGAGGATGTCGCGGACGATGCCGCCGACGCCGGTGGCCGCGCCCTGGTAGGGCTCGATGTACGAGGGGTGGTTGTGCGACTCGACCTTGAAGGTGACCGCGTAGCCCTGACCGACGTCGACCACACCGGCGTTCTCGCCGATGCCGACGAGCATCGCGTCGTTCTCCGGGACCTTCTCGCCGAACTGCTTGAGGTGGACCTTGCTGCTCTTGTAGGAGCAGTGCTCGGACCACATCACGGAGTACATGGCGAGCTCGGCGCCGGTGGGACGGCGGCCCAGGATCTCGCGGATCCGGGCGTACTCGTCCTCCTTGAGGCCGAGCTCCTTCCAGGGCTGCGCGGTGTCCGGGGTTTCGGCCGCGTGCTTGACCGTGTCCAGGCTCATGCGTTGACCAGCTTCTTGATGATCGAGGTGAAGAAACCGAGACCGTCGGTACGACCGGTGCCGACCAGCGGCTCCACGGCGTGCTCCGGGTGCGGCATCAGGCCGACGACGTTGCCCGCGGCATTGGTGATGCCGGCGATGTCGCGCAGCGAGCCGTTGGGGTTCACGTCCACGTAGCGGAACGCGATACGGCCCTCTGCCTCCAGCTCGTCGAGTGTGTGCTCGTCGGCGGTGTAGCGGCCGTCCATGTTCTTGAGCGGTACGGAGATTTCCTGGCCCGCGGAGTAGTCCGAGGTCCAGGATGTCTCCGCGTTCTCGACGCGCAGCTTCTGGTCGCGGCAGATGAAGTGCAGGTGGTTGTTGCGCAGCATCGCGCCGGGCAGCAGGTGCGCCTCGGTCAGGATCTGGAAGCCGTTGCAGATGCCGAGAACCGGCATGCCCGCCTTCGCCTGCTCGATCACCGTCTCCATGACGGGCGAGAAGCGCGAGATGGCGCCGGCCCTCAGGTAGTCGCCGTAGGAGAAACCGCCCGCCAGGATGACCGCGTCGACCTGGTGCAGGTCCTTGTCGCGGTGCCACAGCGATACGGGCTCGGCGCCGGCGACCCGTACGGCCCGAAGGCTGTCCTGGTCGTCGAGCGTGCCCGGAAAGGTGACGACTCCGATACGAGCAGTCACTTCGACTCCTCGGCCTTCTCCACCTTCACGGTGAAGTCCTCGATCACGGTGTTGGCGAGGAACGTCTCGGCCATCTCGTGAATACGGGTGAGGGCGGCGTCATCGACCGGCCCCTCGACCTCCAGCTCGAAACGCTTTCCCTGACGTACGTCCGCGATTCCCTCGAAGCCGAGACGGGGCAGCGCACGCTGCACAGCCTGTCCCTGCGGGTCGAGAATCTCGGGCTTGAGCATGACGTCGACTACGACGCGTGCCACTGGCACTCCCGGTGTGGTGGTGTGGTGCGGCTGTTTCTCCGGGGGGTTCCCCAGACCCCCGCGGGTCCACTCAGCGTACCTGGCCTGAAATTCTACGCGGGTAGATATCGAGCGGCCCGGATCACGCCGAGATATCGGCCGCGACAACGGGTGCGGAAAATCCTGCAAAAAAAATCCTCACCAGCGGCACACAAAGCCGGTTGACACGCGCAGGTAATTGGGCGGGCTTCACAATGCGGCACCCATCGCTGTACAAATGATTACCAGGGAAAGCAACATTGCCCTTAAACGGCCGACACCGGTCGGCCCGCATCCGCGCTCACAGCCGGAAGGCCGGCATCCGCGCATGTCAGGCGCGGATGCCGTAGGAAAGGACCGAAATCCGTGGCTCAGCGCGTAGTGGTCACGCTCTCCGACGACATCGACGGGGGAGCAGCAGCGGAAACGGTCGCCTTCGCCCTGGACGGGAAGTCGTACGAGATCGACCTCAATCCGTCCAATGCAAAGAAACTGCGCAAGGCCCTGGCGCCGTACGTGGCGGCCGGCCGCAAGCAGACAAATGCAGGCAAGCACGGCAAGGTTCCCGTCTCGTACCGGCACACCTCCCTCGCGCCCGACCCCGCGGCCGTCCGCGCATGGGCCCGCTCGCACCGGATGGAGGTGCCGGCCCGGGGCCGGATTCCGAAGAAGGTCTACGAGGCGTTCCAGGAAGCCAGTTGAGCGATCGGGTGGCGCCGGCGGGCCGGCCGGCGAGCATCGGACGGCCTGTCAGCGACCACTCGGGCGACACCTCGCGGGAGCCGACTTGCGCGACACCCCCGCAGGTCGGCTAGAGTCTGGAGCACGCCGAGGGGCAAGGCCGAAAAGCCGGTCCTCACGCAGCGTGCGGGTGTAGTTCAGTAGTAGAACACCCCCCTTCCAGGGGGGAGGCGCAGTGTGCAATTCCTGTCACCCGCTCTGCATCGCTCTTCCACAACCACTCATGTGGATCAGGTAGAGTAGTGCTCGCTCCACCGGTGAAAGCCGAGTGGTTGCAATGCGGACGTAGCTCAGTTGGTAGAGCGCAACCTTGCCAAGGTTGAGGTCGCCAGTTCGAACCTGGTCGTCCGCTCTTGATAGAAGGCCCCAGTCGATTATTCGACTGGGGCCTTCTTCGTGCTTCGTATGGGGTCGTACGGGAGGGCGCGGTTCGAGCCGCGGGTTCGAGGTGCCGGGTCGAGACGCGGTTCAAGACGCGGTTCGAGGCAGGCATATCTCTTCACCTCCCTCTCCTCCACCACCCATGACGTTTGTCATGGGTGGTGGTGACAGCTCGCACTGCCCCCGGTCCGGGCCGGGAGGAAACCTTGAGTACATGACCAGCGACGAGATTTCCCGGGAGTGCGTGATCGAGGCGGCCGCTGTCCGGCGCAGTTACGCGGGCGGCTTCGAGGCCGTGACCGGCGTCTCCTTCTCCGTGGCGCGCGGCGAGTTGTTCGCCCTGCTCGGGACGAACGGCGCAGGCAAGACCTCCACCGTCGAGCTGCTCGAAGGCCTGGCCCGTCCGGACGGTGGCGCGATACGGGTGCTCGGCCACGATCCGTACACCGATCGCGCCGCGGTCCGGCCGCGGATCGGTGTGATGCTCCAGGAGGGCGGTTTCCCGTCCGATCTGACGGCCGAGGAGACCGTACGGATGTGGGCGGGCTGCACCAGCGGCGCCCGGCCGACCGCCGAGGCACTGGAGCTGGTGGGACTCGGTCACCGGGCCTCGGTGCGGGTCAAGCAGCTCTCCGGCGGCGAGCGGCGGCGGCTCGATCTGGCCCTGGCGCTGCTCGGTCGGCCCGAAGTGCTGTTCCTCGACGAGCCGACCACCGGTCTCGACGCCGAGGGACGGCGCGACACCTGGGAGCTGGTGCGACGGCTCAAGGAGGACGGCATCACCGTCCTCCTCACCACGCACTACCTGGAGGAGGCCGAGGCGCTCGCCGACCGGCTGGCGATCATGCACCGGGGCCGCATCGTGACCACGGGCACCACGGCCGAGGTGACGGCCGCCCGTCCGGCGCGGATCCGGTTCGAGCTTCCCGACGGAGTCGCGGCGGGGCAGCTGCCGCTGAGCCTGCGCGCCGCGGCCGACGGCCCGCGGATCGAGATCCGTACGCACCGGCTCCAGGAGTCACTGACCGAACTGCTGCGCTGGGCAGGTGAGTCGCAGGTCCCCCTGATCGGGCTCGACGCCCGTTCCGCCTCGCTCGAAGAGGCCTTCCTCGACATCGCGAAATCCGCCGCCAGGACCGAAGAGGTGACCGTTTCATGACGACCCCCGCCAGCACCGCCCCTGCCCCGCCCTCGGTGGTCCGGGCGGCGACCACGGTCCGCAGCAGGCTGACCGCGCTCGGACGGGCCGAACTGACACTGCTCGCCCGCAACAGGACCGCCGTCGTCGTCGCGCTGATGGTGCCCGCGGCCATGATCCTGGCGATGAAGTCGACGTTCGAGAAAGTGGACCTCGCCGGCACCGGGCTGACCGTCGCCGGCGCCGCGCTCACCGGCGGCATCGGCACGGTGCTCATCCAGGCCGTCTACATGAACATGGTCGCCGCCTACGTCGCACGGCGCGAGGACCTGGTCCTGAAGCGGCTGCGCACCGGCGAGGTCACCGACGGGGAGATCCTGACCGGGACCGCACTGCCGTCGGCCGCACTGGCCCTGGCGCAGTCCGCCGTGATCATCGCGGCCGGTACGGCCTTCTTCGACCTCTCCGCGCCGCGCAGGCCCGAACTGCTCCTCGCCGGGCTGCTCCTGGCCGTGGTGCTGCTGACAGCTCTGGGCGCGGCCACCTCCGTCCTCACCCGCACCGTACAGACGGCGCAGCTCACCACCATGCCGCTGTTCCTCGTCTCGATGATGGGCTCGGGACTGTTCGTGCCGCTGGAGATCTTTCCCGACCCGCTCGCATCGGCCTGTGAGTTCCTGCCGCTGACCGGCGTGATGACCCTCATACGATCGGGCTGGCTGGGTGTCCCCGAGAGCGCTGACCTGCTCGGAGCGGCCCTGACCGGACTGGTCTGGACGGCACTCGCGGTGTTTGCTGTGCAGCGGTGGTTCCGCTGGGATCCGCGACGCTGAGGAAGGTTGTGCCGTGGTGATGCGCGTACGGAGCTGGCGCCGAGGCTGGCAGGAGCGCGGCAAGATGGAGCGGATCGACCTGTACTCGCGGTTCACCATCTCCTCGATCCCCTGGCTCTTCGCCCTGTCGTGGCAGCTGGCGCCGTTCAAGGAGGACATCCGCCACGAGCCGCTCCCGTTGGCGCTCGGTGCGGCACTGCTTCTGGTGAGCCTGACGCAGTGCCTGCTGAGCAACCGCAACGTCCGTCCCTCGTACGAGCACTACCTCGGCGTCTCCGAGTTCCCCCGCCGGCGGATGGTCGCGCCGCTCGTCCTGCTGGTGCTGGGCGTGGGCCTGCTGGCGGCGCTGGCCGCGGTGGACGGGATCAACAGCCCCGGACTGCTCCTCATGACCCTGAACGCACCGATGGCGTTCGTGATCACGCGAGTGCTCCTCGTCCCCGTCCGCACGTTCTTGTTCGAGTCGCTCCTGCTCGTCGCCGTGACCACCGGCACCCTCGCTGCGGCCGGGGTTCGTGGCGGCCCCCTCGCGGGGATCGTGCCGACCACGCTCTTCGGCTGTGTGCTGGTCCTGATCTCGGTACGGCCCAGCGCCTGGAGTCTGAGTGTGATGTGGCAGGCCGAGGGGGCCCGGGACATACAGGCCAGGCTCGCGGTCGCCGAGGAGCGGCTGCGGTTCGGGCGGGACCTGCATGACGTGATGGGCCGCAATCTCGCGGTGATCGCGCTGAAGAGCGAACTGGCGGTGGAGCTCGCCCAGCGCGGCAGGCCCGAGGCGGTGGACCAGATGGTCGAGGTGCAGCGGATAGCCCGCGCTTCGCAGCAGGAGGTGCGCGATGTCGTGCGGGGTTACCGGGAGGTCGATCTGAGTACGGAACTGGCGGGGGCCCAAGGCGTGTTGCGGGCGGCCGGCATCGACTGTGCGGTGACCGCCGACGACGGCGGAGGCATGCCCGCGCCCGTCCAGTCGGCGCTCGGCTGGGTGGTGCGCGAGGCCGCGACCAATGTGCTGCGGCACGGCGATCCCCGCCGCTGCACGATCAGGCTCGGTGTCTCGGCGGATGCGGTGGTGCTCGATGTGGAGAACGACGGGGCGCCCGCGGCCGCAACCGGGAAGGCGGGCTCCGGGCTGGCCGGACTGCGTGAACGGCTCGGCGCGATCGACGGCTCGCTCGACGCGGCCCCGGCGGGTGACGGACTGTTCCGGCTGACGGCGAGGATCCCGCTGGCCCGCACGGAATCGCGGGCACCCGCCGGTCGCACATCCGGTGACATGGCACGTACGGCTGCCCGGGCGGCCCTGGTGGAGGAACGACGATGACCGCGGTACGGGTGCTGCTCGCCGACGACGAGCACCTGATCCGGGGCGCACTCGCCGCCCTGCTCGCGCTGGAGGACGATCTGGTGGTGGTCGCGGAGGCCGCGACCGGCCCCGAGGCCCTCGCCATGGCGCGGGCGCACCACCCCGATGTGGCGGTCCTGGACCTGGAGATGCCGGGGGCTGACGGTGTGAGCGTCGCCACATCGATACGGGCCGAACTCCCGGGCTGCCGCACCATGATCGTGACGAGCCACGGCCGCCCTGGGCATCTCAAGCGGGCACTCGCGGCAGGCGTCCGGGCGTTCGTGCCGAAGACCGTCAGCGCCAGACAGCTGGCCGGGATCATCCGCACCGTGCATGCCGGAAACCGCTATGTGGACCCGGAGTTGGCGGCCGACGCGATCGCTGCCGGGGACTCGCCGCTGACCGTGCGCGAGGCGGAGGTGCTGGAGCTGGCGGCGGACGGAGCGCCGGTCGCCGAGATCGCGGAGCGGGCGTCCCTGTCGCAGGGGACGGTGCAGAACTACCTCTCGGCGGCGGCCGCGAAGCTCGGGGCGGAGAACCGTCACGCCGCGGTGCGTCTCGCCCGCGAGCGGGGATGGGTATAGTAGTCCTCGCGCTTCGGCGCTTGCGGACGTAGCTCAGTTGGTAGAGCGCAACCTTGCCAAGGTTGAGGTCGCCAGTTCGAACCTGGTCGTCCGCTCGGTTCAGCAAGAAGCCCCCGGCCCTTCGGCCGGGGGCTTCTTCGTGTGCGGCGGGTGCCTACTTCCAGGGCGTACCGGTGAGGAGTTCGTACGCCTCCAGGTACTTGGCGCGGGTCGCGTCCACGATCTCCTGCGGCAGCGCCGGCGGCGGCTGCTCGCTCTTGCGGTCCCAGCCGGAGGCCGGGGAGGTCAGCCAGTCGCGGACGAACTGCTTGTCGTACGACGGCTGGGCGTGGCCCGGCTCCCAGGTGGCGGCCGGCCAGAAGCGGGAGGAGTCCGGGGTCAGCACCTCGTCGGCGATGATCAGTTCCTCGCCGCCGTCGGCGGTGGGCGTGAAGCCGAACTCGAACTTCGTGTCCGCGAGGATGATCCCGCGCTCGCGGGCGATGTCGCGGGCCCGGCTGTACACGTCCAGCGTCGTGCGGCGCAGCTGTGAGGCGGTCTCGGCGCCGACCTGGCGGGCCACTTCCTCGTAGCTGACGTTCTCGTCGTGGTCGCCGACGGCCGCCTTGGTGGCGGGGGTGAAGATCGGCGCCGGCAGCTCGGAGCCGTCGACGAGGCCCTCGGGGAGGGCGAGACCGCAGACGGTGCGGGACGCGTCGTACTCGACCAGGCCGGAGCCGGTCAGATAGCCGCGGGCGACGCACTCGACCGGGACCATCCGCAGGGACTTGCAGATGGTGGTGCGGCCGGCCCAGTCCGCCGGGGCGCCGGGGGGCAGCTCTGTGGACAGGACGTGGTTCGGCACCAGATCGGCGAGCTGGTCGAACCACCACAGCGAGAGCTGGGTCAGGACGCGGCCCTTGTCCGGGATCTCGGTGGGCAGGACCCAGTCGTACGCGGACATCCGGTCACTGGCGACCATGACGAGGTCACCGGCCTCGTTCCGGTACAGGTCACGCACCTTGCCCGTGTGCAGGTGGGTGAGCCCCGGAACCTGCACGGGCTCGGGCTTTTCTACGAATCCGGACACGCTGCCTCCGCGTAGGTTGATCCAGGAGCTGTTCCGATTGTCCCGTATCCGGGTGCGGGCGGCTTCGGAGGGGTGGCGGACGCGGCTCCGGGCGGGGGCGGGGCGCCCGTTCCCTCAGGCGCGCTTGCAGATGCGGTCGAGGAGGTTGGCCGTGGCCCGCTGGATGCGCGGGTCCACATGGCCGGGCCGGTCCAGGGCCGGGGACCAGGCGAAGGTGCCGGAGGCGAAGACGAGCGCGCCCGACGGCGCCCGGTACAGGGATGTCTCCTGGTGGCGCGTCACGCCGTCGCTGTCCAGGTACGGCGAGTGCGCGAGGAGGATGCGGTTGTCGTGCTCGGGAAGCGTGGTGCGCGGGAAGTAGCGGTCGGCCTCCCCGGCGACCAGGCCGTCGATCTCGTCGCCCTCGACGGCACCGGTCGCGTCCCAGAGCCAGTGCTCCGCGTTCCGCACGACCAAGGGGTGGGGGTCGGGGACCCGGCCCGCGTACTGGATGCCGAGCAGCTGCTGCTCGGGGCGGTCGATCTCGCGCCAGAGCGCGGGCTTCCCCGGGCCGCGGCGCTTGCGGCAGGTGAGCAGCCGGTCGGGGACGCCGGAGGGCGACGGCGCGAGGCTGACCTGCCAGTACATGGTGTTGGCGGAGAGGAAGACGAGCGAGGTGCCGTGGTCGCGGGCGGCTTCGGCGGTACGGCG
Organism: Streptomyces sp. NBC_01257; assembly: GCF_035917255.1. Taxonomy (NCBI): domain Bacteria; kingdom Bacillati; phylum Actinomycetota; class Actinomycetes; order Kitasatosporales; family Streptomycetaceae; genus Streptomyces; species Streptomyces sp. NBC_01257. Next base: position 4,783,041 of record NZ_CP108472.1, on the reverse strand, counting down.
CATGGGCACCGACCAGTACTCGTCGTGGCCGGGGAAGACCAGGCCCCGGTAGCGGCTCGGGTCGATCCGGCCGGCGTGCAGGTCGCGGGTGTCGGCGTAGGCGATGTCGTAGCCGTAGCGCTCGGCCCAGCGGATGAAGTCGTAGGCATGGCCCACATGGAGCGGGAGGCCCGCGCCCGCGTAGGGGCGGTCGAAGGAGACCGTGACCGCCGCGTCCTCCTCGCCCAGCAGCCGGCCCTGTTCGTCCCAGGCGTGGTAGAGGCTGGCGCCGGTCCGGCCGTCCTCGGGGTAGAGGTTGTACGCCTGCCACGTGATGTCCGGGAGCACCAGCAGCAGGTCGGCCGGGTGGTCGTCGCGCACGGTGAACGGGATGTGGGAGCGGTAGCCGTCGACCGTGGTCAGCACCGCGACGTAGGCACCGATCGACCAGTACGTCGGGATCTGCAGCCGCCAGGACTGCCACCAGTGGTGGCAGGAGACCGTGCGGTCGGCGGTGAGGGGCGGCGGCTGGACGATGCCGGAGAGCCGCGGGCTCGTGGTGATCTTGGCGGCGCCGTCGCCGCCGTAGTGGCCGATCCGGTAGATGTCCACGGAGAACTGCTGGGGCGGGTCCACGGTGATGTGGAAGTCGATCGCCTCGCCGGGGGCGGCGGCGCCGGTGGAGATGAAGCCCTTGATCTGACGGCGGACGTCGTCGGCGGTACGGGTGCCGCCGCCGGTGGAGCCGCGGGGCAGGGTGGGGTCGGCGTACCAGGGGACGACCTGGCCGGTGTCGTCGAAGTAGTTCTCACTGCCGCGCAGCCAGGGGAGCGGCCCCTGGCCGAAGGGATCGGTGACGGCGTGCGCGAGGGCACCCGATTCCCAACGGCGAATCTGCTCCGCCCCCATGACGCATCCCTCCCTCAGGCCCCCGGAACAACAGTGGTGCGCCGACTGTCAGCGCCGGTCCCCAGCACATCACATAACGCATGCACTCCGTCACCGTTCGTCGCGAATTGACGTGAACGGAACCTGGTGTTCCGGATATCGGAAGCCGGCCGCGTCAACAGCCGTCTCCCCAGACCTGTTTCAGACGAGACGGACGGGCTTGTCGGTGCGCACGCCGACCGAGGCGAGCCACGACCGCAGGGGGCCGGCGTCACCGTCCTCGACCAGGCTGAGGACCGGGCTGCCGAGATCGGCCGGGCGTTCGCCGTCGACCAGCAGGGCGGGGCCGTCGAGCCAGTCCAGACCGGGTGCCGCGCCCGCCGTGTCGACGGCTGCGCAGCAGACCATCGCCGCGACGTGGTCGGCGAGCAGCTCGGTGCCCGTACGGGGCGGCTGGAGCGGGAAGAGCGGCAGGGGATCGGGTCCCCAGAGGTCCAGCACGTCCCCTCCCGCGTCACCGGAGCCGCCGGTCACCGGTTGCGGGGCCAGCGCCTCGTCCCGGGCCACCGCCGCACTGATCCCTGCCGCGAGCTCCTCGCCACCGCCCTCGCCCGCGGCGAGGTGCTCGACGACGCGCGCCAGCGTGGGCACCCCGGCGCACGCGGTGTCGGAACCGGCGCCGGACGCGGGCGGCACGCCCATGGCGTCCAGGACGCGGTGCAGCCGGGCCGCCTCGGCACGCCACTTCCGGTCGACGACCTCTTCCGGATACTGCTGCCAGTCCACCGGGGCCCAGTCGGGGCCGGTCTCCGCGGGGCCGCCGTGGAAGAGCCGGGCGGCCAGCAGGGACGCCGCCTCGTCGGCCGCTCCCGGTTCCTCCAGGAGATCGCAGGCCGGGCGCTCACCGAGCCGGGAGGTGAACCCCTCGGCCAGCCGGTCGCGCCGGGAGAGCTCGGTGAGGGCCGAGACCACACCCGCGTCCAGCCGGGAGGGCCAGCGGCCCATCCGCCAGGCGGGGAGCGCGACCCGGGTGAGCAGCCGGTCCCAGCCCGCGTAGGCGAGACCGACCTGTTCCTGCGCGACGATCCGCAGCCCGTAGTCCACGGTCTGGGCACGGGTCGACGCCGCGGCGGCTACGCCTCGCTCCATCTCCGCCGCATGGCCGCGACAACTGCGCAGCAGCAGCCGGGCGATCCTGCCGATGAACAGACGCGGCAGCCGCAGGACCCTGCGCACAGGACCCTGTACGGGCAAGGCCGCATCGGCGACCACACCGTCCAGCCCGCGCACGAAGCGCCGGGCCGCGGCTATGTCGGGGTGGGCGGAGGGGCCCGTGCCTGCGACGACCGGGGCGAGCACCGCCCGCAGCTCCGCGACCCGCATCCACCACAGGAAGGGGGAACCGATGACCAGCACGGGCGCCGCCTGAACCCTGCGCCCGCGTCCCGGCCGACGGCCGTCCGCCGGACCGCTCGGGTCCTGCCGCGCGGCCTCCTTGGCCGCCCGGTCCGCGGCCGGGTGGGTGCGGTCCTCCAGCCAGCTGTCGCAGTCGGGCGTGAGCGCTATGGCCGAGGGCGCGGGCACACCGAGCCGCTCCGCCAGATCACGGACCAGCCGGTAGAGATCCGGGGCCGCCTTCTCGCTCAGCGGGACGGTCGGGCTGACCGCCGGCTTCGCCCGTACGACCGCGACCGCGACGGCGGCCGCGACCAGCAGGACGACGACGGCGCAGGCCGTCACGGCCCAGCGCACCGTGTCCCAGCCGCTGCCGACGGCGAAGCCCTGCCCGCCCGCGGCGAACAGCACGACGGCGAGCGCTGCCGGAAGCAGCGCGACTGCTGTTGCCCTGCTGCGGATGCGCAGCAGGACGAGAGCCCGGGCGCGCGCTGCCTGCGCACCCAGCTCCTCACCTGTACCGGTACCGGACACGGCCGGACGTCACCCCCTCTGCCCCCACGGCGGTGTTGCTCACTCCCCCACTGTGGCACCCGTCACTGACATCGCAATGCCGGTGGGCCAAGTGCCGGAACGCTTGCGCCGCACCCTAGTTGGGGCTTCGGTGGGCGTCATCCGGATGGCTCAGCCGTCACTCGATGGAATGGCTTTGGGCAAAGGTGCTGACGCGCCGCTGTCCATGGGGCAGCGGCGCGTCAGTGGTGGTCGGAGCGGTACGGCTGAGGTGTCCGTGGCTCTCGTCGGACGGGTGCGGCTCAGGCCTCCGCGGCCTTCTTCGCGATGTCCGTACGGAGCTGGGAGCCGTCGAGCCGGATCCGGGCCGCCGCCGCGTAGGCGCGCTCACGGGCGCCCGCGAGGTCCTTGGCGGTCGCGGTCACGGAAAGCACCCGTCCGCCGGCGCTGACCACGGTGTCGCCGTCCCTGCGGGTCCCGGCGTGCAGGACGTACGCATGCGGGGCATCCTGTGCCGCGACCTCGTCGAGCCCCTCGATCGGATCACCCGTTCGCGGGGTGTCCGGGTAGTTGTGCGAGGCGATGACCACGGTGACCGCGGCCTCGTCCCGCCACTTCAGCGGGGGCAGCTCGTCCAGAGTGCCGTTGGCCGAGCCCAGCAGGACACCGGCCAGCGGGGTCTTCAGACGGGCCAGGACCACCTGGGTCTCCGGGTCGCCGAACCGGGCGTTGAACTCGATGACCCGTACGCCGCGCGAGGTGATCGCGAGGCCCGCGTACAGCAGCCCGGAGAAGGGCGTACCGCGGCGGCGGAGCTCGTCGACGGTCGGCTGGAGGACCGACTGCATGACCTCGTCGACCAGCTTCGGGTCCGCCCACGGCAGCGGGGAGTACGCGCCCATGCCGCCGGTGTTCGGGCCCTCGTCGTTGTCGAGGGCCCGCTTGAAGTCCTGGGCGGGCTGGAGCGGCAGCACGGTGGTGCCGTCGGTGATCGCGAAGAGGCTCACCTCGGGGCCGTCGAGGAACTCCTCGATGACCACGCGGTCGCAGGCCAGCGCGTGTGTACGGGCCGCGTCGATGTCGTCGGTGACGACGACGCCCTTGCCTGCGGCGAGACCGTCGTCCTTGACGACGTACGGGGCGCCGAACGCGTCGAGGGCGGTGTCGATCTCCGCGGGCGTGGTGCAGACGTAGCTGCGGGCGGTCGGAACACCCGCCCCGGCCATCACGTCCTTGGCGAAGGCCTTGGAGCCCTCGAGCCGGGCCGCCTCGCCGGACGGGCCGAAGCAGGGGATGCCGGCGGCGCGCACGGCGTCGGCGACCCCGGCGACAAGCGGCGCCTCCGGGCCGACGACCACCAGCTCGGCGCCCAGTTCAGTGGCGAGGCGCGCGACGGCAGCGCCGTCGAGGGCGTCGACCGGGTGCAGTTCGGCCACCTCTGCGATGCCGGCGTTGCCGGGAGCGCAGTACAGAGCGGTGACGTCGGGGTCGAGGGAGAGAGAGCGGCACAGGGCGTGTTCGCGGGCGCCGCCGCCGATGACGAGGACCTTCACGGGGTGCAGCCTAGCCGCCGGGGCACGGCGCCCTTGACGGCCGCCGCTCCGTGGACACGGCGGCGACCGGGCGGGAGGGGCTCGGCGCGGGGGTTCGGGGGGCTGGGGCCTCTCGGGGAGAGGGGCCCCGGGCCGAGCGTCCGGGGCCTCTCTTACCGCCGGGGTCGGCGCGAGGGCCCTGGAGCGGAGGGCCTCTCCGCGGGCCGGGCTGGGGGGACCGCTGGAACAGCGCGCCCCCGCCCCCCGCCCTACTCGTTCGTGAACTCCTCGACGACCGTGGCGCCCAGTTCGCGCACGATCAGCTCGTGTCCGGACAGGGCGGAGTCGACGAGGTCGGGGTCGTCGGCCTCCGGGGTGTCGTCCTCGGGAGCGACCGACCGGGGTGGTTCGGGAGCGGTGTACGAGGGGGGTGCGGGCTCCGGCGCCGGGTCGCCGCCCGACGGCTGTTGCTGCTGCCGCTCCGGGGCGGGCCTGGGCTCGTACGACTGCGGCGCGGGGGCCGCCGGGCGCTGCGGCGCGGGCGGTGCGGCCGCGGAGGGACGCCCGCCGCCGACCTGCGGGGGCTGTCCCGCGCCGCCGGACGGGTCGACGATCGCCTCGATCTTCCACACCGCGTTGAACCGCTCGGCCAGCGCCTGCTTCAGCACCTCCTCACTGCCGCTGCTCGCGAAGTTGTCGCGGGCGCCGGCGTTGAGGAAGCCGATCTGCAGGGTGGTGCCGTCGAAGCCGGTGACCTGGGCGTTCTGGCTGAGCAGGATCCAGGTGAACCGGCGGCGGCCCTTGACCGCCTCCAGGATGTCGGGCCACATGGTGCGGACCTGCCCGGCGCCCTGCGTCATGCCGGGGGCGGGCGCGGCGGCGGCGGGAACCGGTGCGGAGGGTGCCGCAGAGGGCGCGGCGGGAGCGGCGGCCTGCGCTGCTGGGGCCTGGCCCGGGGTGGAGGCGGTGGGCCAGCCTCCGGGCCTGCGGCCCTGCTCGGGTGCGGCCGCGGCGGGCCAGGCCCCCGGCCGCTGACCGGCCGCAGGCGATTCGGCGGGCGGCGGCTCCACGGGAGCGGGAGCCGGAGCGGGAGCCACTGGTGCGGGGGCGGGCGCAGGCGGGGCAGCATCCCCGCGCACCGCCGCACGCGCGGCGGCGGGCCCGGAACCGGCCTCCGGCTGAGGGGCGGGAGGAGGGGCGTACGCCTGGGGTGCGGCAGGGGCGTGGGCCTGGGGCGCGACGGGAGCGTGTGCCAGTGCCTCCGGCCCGGGGACGTACCCCATCGAGGGCCCCGGTCCGGTGGTGGCGAAGGACGCCCCCCGCTCCAGCCGGTCCAGCCGGGCCTGAAGCGAACGCTCGTCGTCGAAGGCCGCCGGCAGCAGCACCCGGGCGCAGATCAGCTCGACCTGGAGACGCGGCGAGGTAGCCCCGCGCATTTCCGTGAGCCCCTCGTTGACCAGGTCGGCGGCGCGGCTCAGCTCGGCGGCGCCGAAGACGGACGCCTGGGCCTGCATCCGCTCGACGACGTCGGCCGGTGCGTCGATGAGGCCCTTCTCCCCGGCGTCCGGCACGGCGGCCAGGATCACCAGGTCACGCAACCGCTCCAGGAGGTCGGCGACGAAGCGGCGCGGGTCGTTGCCGCCCTCGATCACCCGGTCCACGACCTCGAAGGCGGCTGCCCCGTCGCCCGCCGCGAAGGCGTCCACGATCGAGTCGAGCAGGGAGCCGTCCGTATAGCCGAGCAGGGACGTCGCCATGGCATACGTCACACCGGCATCAGCCGCACCGGCCAGCAGCTGGTCCATGACCGACATCGAGTCACGCACGGAACCGGCTCCGGCCCGCACGACGAGCGGGAGCACCCCGTCCTCGACGTAGCTGTTCTCCCTGCCGCACACCTCGGCGAGATACTCGCGCAGCGTCCCGGGCGGCACGAGCCGGAACGGGTAGTGGTGGGTACGCGAACGGATGGTGCCGATGACCTTCTCGGGCTCTGTGGTCGCGAAGATGAACTTGAGGTGCTCCGGCGGCTCCTCGACCACCTTCAGCAGGGCGTTGAACCCCGCCGACGTGACCATGTGCGCCTCGTCGATGATGTAGATCTTGTAACGACTCGACGCGGGACCGAAGAACGCCTTCTCACGCAGGTCACGGGCGTCGTCCACGCCACCGTGCGAAGCGGCGTCGATCTCGATCACGTCGATCGATCCCGGCCCGTTGCGTGCGAGGTCCTGGCAGGACTGGCACTCCCCGCAGGGCGTGGGCGTGGGCCCCTGCTCGCAGTTCAGACAGCGGGCGAGGATGCGCGCGCTGGTCGTCTTGCCGCAGCCGCGCGGACCACTGAACAGGTACGCGTGATTGACCCGGTTGTTCCGCAGGGCCTGCTGCAGGGGGTCAGTGACATGCTCCTGACCGATGACCTCGGCGAACGACTCGGGGCGATAGCGGCGGTACAGCGCAAGGGACGACACACATACGAGGTTATCGGGGCGGACTGACAACCGGCCCCGCACCGGGCACACCACCGGCTGCGGGACATCTCACCACGACCCGTCCGAACGCCCTCGGCCCCGGAAGCCCCGCCGCGCACCGGGCCCGGACACACAAGGGCCCCCCACGCACCCGCCAGAGCCAACCTACCCTTGCTGCCTTCCGGCCCTGGGGGAGTTCAGTCAGATAGCGCCACGTGAGGGGCTGACGCCCACCTTAGCCGATCCCCACCCCCGCAAGTCCACCTCCCCCGCAACCGGAGACCCCTCCAGGACCGCCCGGAGAGCTCCGAGGCGGAACGGGTTCGCGAGCACCCTTCAACGTCTTGTATTGTTTGCCGCGGAGGATTCGCCTAGTGGCCTAGGGCGCACGCTTGGAAAGCGTGTTGGGGGCAACCCCTCACGAGTTCGAATCTCGTATCCTCCGCCATTGCTCTCACCGGGCAATACGAAGAAGGCCCTGACCGGTTTCGACTGGTCAGGGCCTTCTTCGCGTTCCGACCCGAGGCAGCGCAGACTCAGACCGCGAGCCGCCAGGCGGCAGCCTCTCCGCGATCTTCCGTCTCACTTTCCGTCTCAGTTGAGGTCTAAGGAGCCTCCTTCCGAGCCTTCGGCCTCCGCTCCGTCGGTCTCCGAAGTAGCGCCCCAGAGCGCGTCACCGACCTGCTGTGCGACGTTCTGCAGCATGGGACCGGTCACGTGCATGTACCGAGCCCGCATGCGCGCAGAGCCTCCCGGCTCCCAGCCCATGATTGCGTCCACCACCACATCGGGAACTCCGAGCAGGAGCAGGACGGTGCCGGCCGTGTGCCGCGCGTCGTGCAGACGCCCATCCCGGACTCCCGCATCCGTCAGCAGCTGCTTCCAGCGGTGGTAGTCGGTGTTGGGGATCAGCGGCCCGCCCGTCGGCTGCGCGAAGACGTATCCCTTGTCCTCCCACGCCTCCCCCGCTTCCTGGCGCTCCCGGGCCTGCTCGTGCATGTGCTTGCGCAGGAGCTTGATGAGCGGGCTCGGGAGGCCGATGGTTCGTCGGCCGGCGCGAGACTTGGTCTTCTTGAACTCCCGGCGGATCTGCCTGCGGTCCGGGCAGTACCCCGGCTTCCGCCCGCACGTGTCGCCGCACCCGTGCTCGTACCTCGGGCGCAACCGGTTCTTGCGGATTCGGATGTACCCGGCGTCCAGGTACACGTCTTCCCACATCAGTCCGAGCGCTTCGCCCTGGCGCAAGCCGAGCGCCAGGGCGATGACCCAGCGAGCGCTGTTGCGGAGCTTCGACGCCTCCAACAGAAGGCTTTGAATCTCCTCAATGGTGTACGGCTCGATCTCCTCTTCATCGAGGCTCGGGGCTTTGGCGATCTCGGCAACGTTCTTCGTGACGTGGCCGCGCCGGACCGCCTCGCTCAACGCGACGCGGATGGTCCGGTGAACGTGGTGGGCGGTCCCCGCGGCGCTTCCGCCCTGCTGCATCCGCTCGTAGAACGCTTCGAGGTGCTCCGGCTCCAGGCGTTCCAGCTTGTGAGCTCCGAGCCCAGGAACGAGATGGACCCTGACGTCTACCTCGTAGCCGTCGAAGCTGTTCTCACTGACGTACTTCTTGGCGATGTTCTGCACCCAGTGCTCAAGCCACGTCTTGACGGTCCACTGCTGCCCAGCCTTCCGGACCTTGCCGTCCTTACGCTGGCGCTCCAACTCACGGACGGCCTCGGTGACTTCGGGGCGGGTCTTCCGCTCGATATGCCTGCGGTCCGGCTTGCCGTTGGCCTTGACGCCGACGGTGACGCGACCGTGCCACTTCCCGTCACTGCCGAGATAGATCGACGACGCACCGTTGGGTTGCCGCGTGCGCTTCTTTTCTTCGCGTGCCATGAGATCTCTTCCTATGCGGCGGCGCTGTTGCTCTTACGGAGGCGAGCGACGAAAGCCGGAATCGCCTCGGGCGGCACCCGGCGAAGCGACCCGATGGTCACGGACTCCAGGTCGCCGGATCGGATGAGGCTGTAGCAGAGCGTCCGGCCGATCCGGAGGCGTCGCGCGGCCTCTTCAACCGTGAGGAGAAGGGGTGCCGGGTCGACGTCCGCGGCCTCGGGGGTCACTTCGGGCGCAAGGGTGTTGATGGTCAATGCGACTCCTCGGGCATGTGCACCGATGCTGAGGGGCTGGAATCGCTGACAGAACTGACAGAACCTCGCCGCTAGGCCGCTGACCTGTGGTTTCTCCGGCTTTGAGTGTCGTGACAAAACCTCGAAAAACTCTGACAGAACCTCCGGGTGGGGGGTTCTGTCAGAGCGCCCGGCTTCGGGCGGGGAGGTTCTGTCAGAGTTTCCGGAGGTTTTGTCACAGCGATGATCTTGGCTGTTTATGCAGGTCAGCGGGGTGGGGTGGGGGTTGTGTCAGTTCTGTCAGCGGATTGGGGGTTGTGTCACGCGCCGACGATGGGCGGGGTGAGGGTGGGGTGGGTGTCGTAGCGGGGCGAGGGCGGCCGGCCGCCGCGCCCGGTGCGCGGGGGCAGGGGCTGTTGCCGGACCCATCCGTGTTCTTCGAGCAGGGTCAGTGCCGGGTCCAGATCGGTCATCGCGGGGAAGTCGCCGCGTGACAGGCCCCGGAACAGCTCCCGCTTCGTGAACCCTTCCAGCCGCTGTTCCCGGATGTGGGTAAGCAGTTGGTGGGCGGTTTCCTGTGCGGGGTCGGATCCCATGTCGTCGAAGACTTCGAGCGCGTGCGCGGTGAAGTAGTCACCCAGCTCGGTTGCCGCGGCCATGGTGGCGGCCTCGATGGGCAGGGCCCATCCGTTGTCGGGGTGGGCGGCGAGGTGGAGCAGTCCGGCGATGCGGGCCACTGCCCCGTCTCGTTTGGATGCCCATTTCACGATCGGGGCGAGGGAGCCGCCCTTGCCGAGCCTCGATTCGGTGACCCGCTGATAGGCGAGCATCACCGTGTCTGCCTCGGGGGTCAGGGTCAGGACCGCCGGGTCCGTCCAGTCCGCGAGGGCGAGGGTGAGTCCACCGAGCTGCCGGGCGTAGGAGGCGGTGGTCTCTTCGGTGATGAGGTCGGGGGTGAGGTTGCGGCGCCCGACCAGGGACGGGGGCTTGGCGTAGAGGAACCGGGCGAGTAGACCGCGCCCGTCGGCGCCTTTGACGCGGCCGATGGAGTCGAGGACTTCGGGCTGGATCGCCAGCGCCATCGTGACAGCGGGGTGCTCGATGTGCTGGGGGTCGCGGCCCTGCCGGTTGACGCGGGCCATGTCCCCGGCGTGGCCCTTGAGGAACACGCCCATGTTCGGGGCTCCGGAGTAGCGTCCGGCGATGATGTCGAAGATCTCGCCCTCGGCCGACATGACGCTGATCCGGCCGCCCTGCTCGGCCAGCAGCGTGGCCAGGCTCTCCGGCGTCACATCGTCCGCGACCAGTTGGGGTTTGGCAGGGACGGTGAGTTCATCGGCCTGCTGGGCGAGGTGGACGGCTTCCGCGGTGAGTTGGTCGCGCAGCCCGGGTTCGGCCGACGCTGCCTTCTGCGCGGCCTTGTCCGCGGCGGCTTTGGCGAGCCGTGCAGTGGTCTCGGCTTCGGCCCGTTGCGGCCCAGAGAGCTCCACGAGCGTCTTCTCAACGGCGAGCAGGGGACCGGTCATGAGAGCGAATACCGCGGACTTGCGGTTGCCCGGGGGCAGGGCGACAGCGGTGTAGAGGTTCACCGGCTCCCGCCAGTGCCCGCGCACGCACACGGTCGCACGTCCGCCGGCCGCTGTCGCGAGGACTCCGAGGGCGAGGCACCCGGCGAGGTCGGGCGGCGTCTGCGTCTCTTCCGCGACGTCCGCGACCATGTCACCCAGCCACGCCGGCAGCGTGCGCACCGGGAATTCCGGAAGGGTACGGCGGTGGTTGAGCAGGACGGGTTCGTCCCACACGGGCCCGGTGATGGCCTCGGGGTCCAGGGCGTTGAAGCCCTCCCACAGATCGGCGGTCATGCGGCCTTGCTCCCTTCCGCGTCGCTGGACTGCGGGCAGTGCTCGGGGTGGTGGGTGTGGGCTTCGATCAGGGCCAGGACCCCGGCCCGGCCCCGGGCGGTGCGGTCGTAGCCGCACCGGCACCAGGACCGCGCCGACGGCGTCGCGCTGAACGAGGGCGGGGCTACAACTTGCAGCCACCGCACCGGGACCGGCTGCGGGTCAGGACGAACAGCAGAAAGGACGCCCTTGCGGGCGGCGACTCCCGCGCCCACCCGCGTCCTCGCGACGGCCTGTGTGGCGGCTGCCGGGCGGCTGGTGGTGTTCACGAGACCCGCCCGGGGGCGGGGATGCCGGAGAGGCCGTTGGTGACGGCCCGGCGGGCGTAGGGCTCGGGGACGCCGACGGAGACGGCCGCGGCGACTACCTGCCACCCGAGTGCTTCGAGGCCGCACGGCCCGGGGCACGCGGTGTGCTGCGCGGCGAGGAACTGGGCGACGCCGAACGCCTGCGAACCGGCCCCGGACTCGATGTGGGCCCGCACGAGGGCCAGACCGCGTTCCAGGCCGGTGCGCACGAAGCGTTCGGTGTGGCGGCAGCCGGTGGCCACGCTGCGGTCCCACTCGGCGCGGCCGGAGGAAGAGGCCACCTCCCCGCGGGCGGGGTTGGTCTCTTCCCTCTCCACCAGGGTGCGGACGACATCCGGCAGGCGGGTCATGGTGCCGGTGCCGGGGCCCAGCCACCGGGCGTACTGCATGCGGGACTTGATGTCGACGTCGGGCCGGACCCCGTTCGCGGACTGCATCGCGCCTCGGTAGATCCAGTGCTCGCCGCGGGTGGTGACCACGGTCCGCGTGGCGGGCAGTACCGCATGAGCCCAGCTGACGGCGTCGGAGTTGTCGAGGTCGACGACGGTCAGTCCGGCCCCGCCCGGATGGTAGGCGACGGCTTGCGCCTGCGCCCACATGGGCGCCCACGGGCGCCCGGTGAGAACGGCGGGGTCGGTGGTGGCAGCGGCCCATCCATGGCAGATGCGAGGGCACTGGCAGGGTCCGGGGGTCTTCATGTTCGGCCGGCCACCGCAGGTGTTGTCTCGGCAGGCCTTGCAGTTCCCGAACGGGACCTTCCCAACCCGAAGCGGCATCACCGGCACCGCACGCGCGGCGAGGCCCAAAGCGGCGCGCAAGGGGGCGTTCACGCGGCCACCTCCAGCACGGTTCGTGCGAGGAAAGCCGCGCCGATCCAGTGGGTGTAGGCGGGCGGGAGCGCTTCGCGCAGGTTGAAGTGATCGGCCGACCAGTCGATGCGTTTGGCCTGCTGGATCTCCTCGGTGGTCGCCTTGCCGCCACCCTTGCCGTACGCGGCGACATACGGCCCGTCGAAGTACTCGCCGTGTCGCCACCCGCGCACCTTGCCCCGGTGGGCCGGGTGCGCGGGCTGTGGCGCCGTCCAGCCCCCGAGTTCGAAGTAGCGGTGCATGAGCACCCCCAGGCCGAACTGTTCGCCGCACAGGCGGAGGTCTTTGCGGACCTCGGAGCCGGCAACGTTCTCGATCACGTACGGCCGTCCGATCGCGTCCAGCGCGGTACGGGTCGGGGTGATGAGCCGGGGGTGGGCGCGGCCGGTGCGTGCGTTGCGGGCGGCGTTGCTGCCCTTGGTCGGGGCGCCTTCACCCTGGCAGGGCGGCGAGGTGTGGATGAAGTCGAACTCGGCACCGTGGGCAAGGATGAACTCGATCGCGTCCCCCTGGTGGAACGCGTCCCCGCAGTAGTCGGGCTGCGGGCGGACGTCCACCCCGGTGACGTGGCAACCGGCCTCCTGGTAGCCGCGGGCAGCGCCGCCGATGCAGCAGAACGCGTCCAAGACCCGTAAGACGCGGGATCGCCGGATGGGGATGGGGTGAGTCATGCTGGGGTTTCTCCTGTTTCTGCGAAGGGACAGAGAGCCGGGGCGGTCGCGGTCTTTGGCGAGAGGCGACCGCCCCGGGCATAGCTATTCGTGCTCGGCGCCAGCGGGCAGTACGGGCAGGCCCGTGGCCGTGAGCGCCTGCGGGTCGAAGCCGGGCAGTGCGGCGCGGGTGACGAGCGCGGTGGCGAGCTGTTCGGCGTAGGCGGCGCCTGCGCGGGCGGCCTCGATCTGTGCCCCTGCGCGCAGGGCTTCGACGCGCTCGATGTGGCCGTGTTCCTCGGCCCGGACGGTGGTCTGCCGGGTGTGAGCGAGGGTGTCGCGGCGGTCGGTGCGCCAGTAGCGGGCGGCGATCCCGTACGCCACTGCGGTGGCAACGGCCCACAGCAGGATGGGGAGCGATGCTCCGTCGGCGTATCCGGCGACCCCGGCGAGGGCGAGCCCGCCGGACGTCGCGAACGCGGTCGCGGCGAGGACACCGTCACCACCGCCTCGGCCCCCGGCAGCGAACGCGCCGGCCGTTGCCGCACCGGCCGCGAGGACGACCATCAACGCGGCGTTGCCGGTGCTGTGTTCGGCGCCGTTGGCGTTCCAGATCCGGCCCAGGATGAGCACGGTGGACGTGGCGAGCGCCGGGGCCACCCTCGGGGCGGCGAGCGCCACCCAGTGGTGCTGGATCAGGGGTTCGTTCATGGCGGTGCCTCCTACAGGTTCGGTACGGCGTTGATGACGGCGGTGGCGAGTTCGTTGATGGGTCCGGAGGCGCCGGTGGAGGCGAGGAAGAACCCGAACATGACGGCGATGAACGCGGATCCGGCTCCGAGGGTCTTGGAGCGGAGCAGGAAGAACAGGACGAGCCCGAACAGGAAGACGAGCGAGACGGTGATGGCCACGACGGGCCCCTTTCCGGTGTTCGTGGTGCCGGGGGGTGGGTGGTCAGTTCTGGGTGCAGCTCGGGTAGGCGCGGCGGGGGCGGCAGGCGTTGTAGTCGTCGACGTGGACCCGGAAGGTGCGCCGCTTGCCGCTGTCGGTCCGGACCGTCAGTTCGAACCGGTTCGCCTTGGTGGCGGGGTCGTGGCTCTGGTCCCTGCTGACAACCTGTCCCGCCGGTCCCTGCGGGTAGGGCTCGCAGCCGACAGAGCCAAGGACGGTGGCGGCGCTCAGCGCGGCCACGACGAAGGCGCGGGTGTGGTTCATCAGCGGGTGCCGTCGCGGTGGAGGCGGGCGGCGACGTTGTAGAGGTGGCGTCCGATGCGGATGCGTTTGCCGGTGGCCTTGCAGCGGCGGCAGTCCTTGCCGCGCTTGGGGCGGCCCTTGCGGTCGGTCTTCGTCGCGAAGCCCCAACCGCCACACTTGCGGCAGTCCCCGAACGGCGAAGCCGCACACAAGGACACGTAACCGAGGGTGACGAAGAGAAGGAATGCGCTAGCGAGCAGGGCAGGGGTCATGGAGGGCCTCCCGGGCCTGTTTCAGGGGTTTCCGCAGGTGGGGAGCTAGTGGCTAGCTCCCTGATCAATGCGGGTTTGGGGTGCTAGCGGTGCCGCTAGACCTAGCGGGGTGTGCTGCTAGGTCTAGCGGCGAACCCGGCTAGCCCGCATCCCGGTTTTCGTCACGCTCCGCAATCACGGTGAGGATGCGGGAGCGCTCGATACCGCGCCGGTTGGCGCCCTTCCCGGCCTCGGTCTTGCCCCACACCTGACCGGTGTTGATGCCGTGCGGCTTCAGAGCCGCGGCCAGCTGCTCGGGCTCCCACCCGCCGTAGACGTCCGGTCGAAGCTCAGCCAGCCGGGCCACGACGACTTCGGACCACAGCTTGGGCTCTTCGGCCGGCACGACGCCGAGGATGTCGGCGAGCAGGTCGAACCCGCTGGTCTCGCGGTCCTCGAACGACTCGCCCGCAGCGTGCCCGGTGAGGCGCCCGGCGGCCTCGCGCAGGCGCCGTGCCCGCAGCCCGATCACCTCGGCCATGGGCGCGTCGATGTAGACGGAGGAGACGATCCGCGCGTCGGCGCCCTCACCGACGAAGTAGTGGATGCCCTTGTCCTTCCACGAGAACATCGTGGCCCGGATCCCTCGCTTGTAGCTGCTGGTGCCGAGGACCATGTCGTTCTCCAGCTGGCCCATGACCTTGAGGCACCAGCGGGCCGACGCGTTCGCGGAGATGCCGGTGGGCAGGGCTTTTGCGTCCGGGCGCTGCGTGGCGAGCAGCAGGACGATGCCGGTGGCGGGGCCACGCTTGACCAGGTCGGTGCAGATCTCTTCGAACTCCGCCCCGTACTTGGGGTGCTCGAACCAGACCTGGCACTCATCCACCCCGATCACGATCGGGTGCAGCCCGAGCTTCGGCTTGTCGGCCAGCTCGGACGTCACCTTCGACTCCGGGCAGATGTCCCGGGGCAGGGAGCGGATCATCTTGGCCCGGCGTCGCAGCTCGGTGCGCACTTCTCGCAGGTCAGCGAGCGCGTACTCGATGTCTTCGTCATCGTCTCCGGCCCGGTGGCGGTGTGATACTCGCTCGCCGACGGGGTCGAGGTCGCCGGTGCCCTTGAGGTCGTAGGTGTGGACCTCGGCCCGGGAGTCGAGTGCGGCGATGAGCAGGAGCAGGCGGAGCAGGAACGTCTTGCCCATCCGGGGGATGGCTCCGATGACGCCTGCGATGTACATCAGGGTGATGTCGACCCAGCGTCCGCGCTGGTCAGTGCCGAAGGCGACCGGCTTGAACAGGTCGACGGACCCGCCCTTGATGAGCGGCCACGCGGGCTTCGTCGCGGTGGACATGTCCTGGTCGCCGACCCAGATCACGAGGCGTCCGGTGTGCTCGTCCGGGACCGGCTCGGGCCATACGCACCCGAGCTTGCGGCGCAGGCCGGAGGCCAGCTTGTCCCGCTTCTCGATCACGTCGGTGGCGGTGACGCCGTACGGGAGGTCACCCTCCGCACGCCAGCCCGGCCCATCGCGAGTGATGGGGGCAGTGAACGTGAACCCGTCCCGCCCCTTGCTCTGCGCCTGGTTGATCGCCGGAATGCCGATCGCCCCGAGCGCTCGCAGGACGATGTCCGACGTGAGCTTGGGTGCCTTGGTCATCTCCACTGCGCGGGTGATGACCGGGGCATCGGCCTGCGTGCCGGCCGACCCGAGGGCCAGCAGCAGCGCACCGACGGACAGGGCCTGTACCCAACCGGGGGCGAGGACGTACACGGCGAGGGCCGCGGTGAGACCGATGAACATGGCGAGCGTCGCCACGATGGTGCGCAGTCGGACCCGCCCGTCACGCTGACGGGAGAGCTTGAGGTACTCGGCTGCGTCCTCGCGCCGGACGGAGGCGAGTCGGACCGGCTCGCCCTCCCGGTCGGCCACCCACCGCGCCGTGCCGCCCACAATCTTCGCTGCCCCGCGCGGTGCCTGGAAGGCGAGGCGGGTCGCGTAGTACGGGGAGCGCAGCGAGTGGTACCCGGCAAGGTGCCCGTAGTGGCCAGCGGCCCAACGGGTCGCGGTCCGCAGCTCGGTGGTGGAGCGCATCCACACCGGGAGGATCGCCCGCCGCTTCGCGCCCATGAGTCGGCCCAGGAACCCGGGGCCGACTTCCGCCGGGCCGTCGACCATCATCGGCTCGGTCGGGTCGCCCGACTCGTCGTCCGATCCGTCACCCGACCGGGAGCGGGTCGGGTCGGCCGACCGGTCGGCGCGGGAGTCGCCCGACTCGGACCGGGCCGACCGTGCCTTGTCGAGGTCGACCACGTCCCCACCCGAGTCGGCTCGGTCGGGGGTGTTCATGTCGGCTTCGAGTCGGTTGAAGAGTTCGCTTTCGTCGTCGTGATTCACTGAATGTCCTTCCCGGACAACTGGGGTTGGAAGGGGTCCGGGCGGCGCTTTGGACGGCTGACCGTCCGGACCCTGTTGAGCTGTGCGTGCCCCGCGCGGGAGTCGACCCGTGCTGCGACCATCGGGGCGGACCTGCCTGTTCAAGCGGCGAGGATGCGGCGCGCGGCCTCGCGGACGGGCCGCTGGTTGTCCTCGAACGACGCCTTGAGGTTCTTCGCGAAGCCGAGTGCTATCTCTGCCTCGGCCTCGGTCAGGGGAATGTTCTTGAGGTAGCCGCCGTACATGGCGGCGGTCTGCCTGATGACGTCCTCAACGGTCGCGGCAGGCCCGTCACCGTTCCACGGGCCGTAGGTGATGAGGTCGTGGGCGGCGTGCCGGGCCATGCGCAGTCGGCCCTCTATGCGGCGCTGTTCGCGGCGGCGGCGGTTGCGGTCCTCGCGGCGCTGCTCGTCGGCGCTACGGGTGGCGGTCGTGATTTCCATGGATGCTTCCTCGGGTCGGGGTCCGGGCGGTCCGGGTCTCCCACCGCCCCCAGCCAGCGAGGCTGGGAGCGACAGGCAAGCCCGGGGATCAGGCTGCGAGGGCGAGAGAGGCCAGCACGAGGGCGAAGACGTGCGCGGTCTGGTCGACGTGGGCGGCACCGCCGTGCTGGGCCCAGCCCTTCTGACGAGCGAACCGCATCCATGCGGCGACCGGCCAGCGCCGGTCGATGAACGCGTGAGTGGAGCCGATCCACAGCAGGGCGGCGCCCGCGACCGGGGCGGAGAGGGTGACGCCGTCCAGGACGGCCGCGCCGACGACCAGGGCCATGCCGCAGGTGATGACGTGCGTGCCGGCGTGCCGGAGGTTCGCGGCCCAACCCGAGGCGCCGCCTTCGGCCTTGTGGGCGGCCTGGTGGTCGGTCTGGAACGGGTAGTCCGCGAGCAGGTGACCGAGGTAGAGCAGGACGAAGAGGGAAGCGAACACGGGACTGGGTCCTTCCAGGTCAAGCGGTCAGGAGGGGTAGGCGCAGGACACGCACATGCCGAGCGACGTCGGGATGCAGTAACCGGCATCGGCCCGGCACTCGGGGCAGGTGCGGCGGGCGGTCATCGCCTTGGCGAGCGCGGAGGCGCGGCCCGGGGTCATCGGGCGAACCGGCTTGGCGTGCTCGATGCGGTAGAGGTAGGCGACCAGCACGCCGGACTTGCGGCCGCGGGAGCGGCGCATCAACTGCGCCTGCACCTGCTGACCTCCGGGCCGAAGGCCGCGGGCCCGGAGTTGACGGCGGGTCGCGTAGCCGTCCGGGGCGAGCCACCACGGGAACGTCGGTATGCCGTGCCGGGCGCCGGTGGGGTCGTAGCACTTGGCGTATGTCAGAGACATCACGCCACCGCCCTTGAGGCGCTCGCGCCGCGCCGGCCGGCACGGCGGCCGGACCAGGTGGCGAAGAGCCTGCCGAGCCCCGCCCGGCGGACCCCGGCCCGGCCCTGCTTCGCCGCGTACATCGCCTCATCGGCCCGCCGCAGCAAGGCGGACAGGTCATCGGCGGGGTGGTCTTCGGCGCGGACCCAGCCGAGCGACACCGTGGTGTGCACGTTCGGTGTCGTGCTGCTGGCCGGTCGGGCGAGCACGCCGTGAAGGACGGCGAGCAGGTCTGACACGGTGCCGTGGTCGTCGATGACGACGGCGGCGAACTCATCGCCCCCGAGCCGCCCGGCGACACCGGTCCGGCCGACGTAGTGGGCCAGCCGGGCCGCGGTCGCCTGCAACAGCGCGTCCCCCGCCGCATGGCCGTGGACGTCGTTGATCTGCTTGAAGTGATCGACGTCGGCGAGGACCACCACCGCCCGCGGATCTTTGAGCAGGGCGGTGGCGCGGCGGGTGAAGCCGTCGCGTGTGTGCAGCCCGGTCAGCGGATCGAGGCGGGCGGTGTGCAGGCGGCGGCGCATCCACATGGTGTGGACGGACCATCCGGCCGCGAGCGGCCCGGACGCGGCGAGCACGGATAAGAGCGTGTTCATGCCGCCACCGCCCCGGGGCCGTCACCGCGGTCTGCCTGCTCGGTGTCGACGGAGTGCAGCGGGGTCGCGGCGCGCTCGGCCTTGAGGCTGTCGCGCAGGGTGCGAGCGGTGGCCTGCGAGACGTGCAGCTCGGTACGAATGCGGTCTGCGGTCAGCGCCCTGTCCGGCCACGCTGTGGTGACCTGTCGCGCCTCGGACAGAACCTCTTCCGGGGTTCGCTTCCCCTTGGCCTTGCCGGGGGCGCGGCGAGTGGGCCGCTTAGCGGCCGGTGTCGGCTTGCTCTCCGGCTCGGGCTGCGGCTGCGGGGCTGCGGCCGGCGTCTCCTGCTCGGCTTCGGGGCTGATCTCCCCGAGCTTGAGCAGGACCCGGGCACGTCGTGGTGTCTTCCACCTCCACATGCGACCGTGCCGCTCGCGCAGGTCAGCACGGGCCAGCACGCGTTCCCGCTCACGGGCCAGCGCATCGGCGTAGGAAGTGATCTCCCACAACGTCATCCGGCGCCACAAGGCGAAGGTGGAGGGGAAGGCGAGCAGCCAGCGGGAGGCGCGGATCTTGTCCATGCGCCGACCGGTGACCGCGCCGATGCGGGAGGCGTAGATGTGGGCGCCGATCTCGGAAAAGACCACCCACAGCAGCGGCATCGTTCCGTGCGCGATCTTCGCCCACACCCCGTGGCCTGCGGAGATGTTCAGTCCGCAGGTGACCAGGGTGAGGATCCAGGGCACGAACCGCACCCACGCCAACGCCATGTCCATCCGGATCAGCAGCAGGTTCGCCACGGAGAACACAGGGATAGAGACGTCCATCCCGACCGGCACCATCCACGGCTCACCGAACCCCCACCGGGCCGCCGCCTCGGACACCGCGTCGAATGACGAGATGAGTCCGAGTGCGCCGACCCCGGCGGCGGCGAGCGCGCCGACACCGGCCAGACCGAGTTCCGGGCGGGTTAATGGCGGAACCGCCGGCCGATCCGTGTTCAGCGTCTGGGTGCTCATGCCGCCACCCAGCCCCGGGACTGACGGCGGCGGACCGGCCGCCGGACGGGGAGCGGGATGACGTTGAAGAGCTCCGGCGCGAACGCCTCGATCGCCTCAGCGGCAACGCGGCTCACGCGGTCGGGGAAGTCGGGGTTGTCGGCGAGGATGTCGCGGGCCGCGTCCATCCGGGCAGCCGCGTCCATCTCGCTCTCGCCCTCCACACCCAGCCACAAGTCCAGCGGGGTGCCCAGGGCCAGTTCCACGAAGTCGGTATCCGAGACGGCCTCATGGCCGCCGATGTATGTGCGCATTGGGTACTCCTGATCAGCGAAGGGAGCGGGGACGGCCTCGGTCTTTGGCGAGAGGCGGCCGCCCCGGCAAGACCCCCGAGCCGCGAGTGCGGCGGAGGCAGTACCCCGGCCGGGAGTCGAACCCGGCCTGCGACCATCGGGGCGGAGAAGATGTGAGGCATCAACGGCGTCCGTTCGTACGGGCGTTGTCCTCGCTGCGCTTGTTCACTTCGGCGTTCTTGCGGGCCAGATCGGCTCGCTCCGCATCTGTCAGACTCGCGACCACAGGGACCTCCTAGTCAGGTGCCTGTCAGCGCCGCCCGGAGTTGCATCTCCGGGCGGCGCGCTTGTTGGTGCCGGCGGAACCCGGCTCCCCTCAGCCCCGCCCGGACAGCCCGCACGAAGCGGACCGGACGGACAGGGGAGGCAACCGGCCGTAGCGCCGAAGCGCTGCGGTGGTGTGGGTTGCGCTGTGCATCACGCGGAAGAACCGCGTGGCCGCCTACTTGGCCGAGGAGAGGCGGCGTGATCCTCATTCAGTTGTCAAAGAACAGTCGCTCCCCGGCAAGCGCGGTAACCCCTGGTCAAAGGGGCTCCCGTCCTCACGGGACCCGCCGGGCGCTCTGCGGTCATGCAGTTCAGGGCCTGGGTCAGCGCCGCCAAACAGATACTGCCGAAGAAGAGGTACATGTAGTACGTGTTCCTCATCATGCAGAGAGAGATTCGCACCGTCAAGCCCTTCGGCTGTTCGGCTGCCGCGAGCCCTCGCTGTTGATGTGCTTACAGATTGGCCCCAGAAGAGAAGACGAACGACCCCGTGCATGTACGACCCGTAGACGACTTCGCTAGGGTGAAGTCGTCCCAAGTCGTCCCAGCAGGGAGAGCACGACATGGCCAACGAGAGACTTCGAGGCGCGATCGTTGAGAGCGGCCTCACCCTTGAACAAGTGGGCTCCCGCTTAGGGGTGTCGGCGAAGACGGTCGAGCGGTGGATCGGCGATCCGAAGCGCAAGCCCTACCGACGTTTCCAGTTCGCCACTGCATCGCTATTGCAATGCGAGGTGTCCTACCTGTGGCCAGAAGAGCGGACCTCAGCCGAGGTCACCGAGGCTGGGAACGCCGAGCTGATCAAGCTGTACCCACACCGGTCCGTCGTGCCGCACCGGTTGTGGCCGCAGCTCTACTCAAGGGCGCGGGAGCACTTCGATGTCCTCGTGTACTCAGGCTTCTGGCTCACTGAAGACGCAGCCTTCCACCAAGTAGTAAAGGAAAAATCGGCGGCCGGCGTCCGTGTGCGGTTCATGCTCGGAGACCCGGACGGCGCCGCCGTGGCTATGCGTGGCGAGGATGAGGGACTCGGCCCAGCCATGGCCAGCAAGATCCGCAACGCTCTCCTCAACTACGGACCGTTCTTCGGGCTTCCCGGAGTGGAGTTCCGGCTGCACAACACCACGCTCTACAACTCGATCTACCGTGCCGACGACGAGATGCTGGCTAACGGCCATCTGTATGGCGTCGGTGCGTACATGGCCCCGGTGCTGCACCTTCAGCGCGTCGCAGGAGGAGAGTTGTTCGATGCCTACGCAGAGAGCATCGAGCGCGTATGGGAGACAGCCCGGCCTATCTCATCCCCCACCGAACGAGGCCTGCACGCGTGAGCCGCATCGACTATTTCCGCGACCCCAACGCACCCGAGGCCAACTCGGTAGTGCCTTCGGTTACGGCGGTCGTCCGTGACAAGGAGGGACGGCTCCTGGTCATCCACAAGACCGACAACGACCTTTGGGCCCTTCCTGGGGGCGGACATGACATCGGCGAGAGCATCGCGGACACGGTCGTCCGGGAGGTAGTCGAAGAGACCGGGATCACCGTGGAGATCGACAGCATCGTGGGTCTCTACACGAGCCCCGAACACGTGCTGGCGTACGACGACGGGGAGGTTCGGCAGCAGTTCTCCATCTGCTTCCGCGCGCACCCAACTGGGGGGGCTCTGCGAACGAGCAGCGAATCGAAAGAGGTCCGCTGGGTCGCCCCAGCAGACCTCGACAGGCTGAACATTCACCCATCCATGCGGCTGCGCATCCAGCACGGCCTGGACGACTCACGACGTGAGCCCTATATCGGCTAACCGCCGGCTGGCGCGCTGGTCAGACGGCTCTCTACCCGCTCCGCGGCCGCGTAGATCTCCGGTGCCGCACGTTGGATGAAGCGTCCCACGATCGTGTCGGGGCCGTACCGCTGCACGATCTCGCCCAGCCGCTGCGCCGGCGTGGTGTGCCCACCGGTTGGCGTGGTCGTCATGTCGCAAAAGATCAACGCGTCAACAAGAGCGGGGCGTTCCAACTCGAACTCGCTCTCCAGCTCCTGTCTGAGGCCCCGCTCCTCAGCTTCCAGGAGCGCACAGGAGTGGTGAGCCACCAGACTGACCACTCGTTCGTCCGCGCCTTCCTGGTCTCGCAGGAACCGAGCCCCGTCCAACGGGTGAAAGCCGGTGGTGGCGATGCTCGGCGAGTAGCCGATGTCATGCAGCACCGCAGCCGCTTCCAGGAGCTCTGCATCATCGCCCAGGATCGGTGCCAGAGAGCGAGCACGTTCAGCGACCCCGAGGACGTGTGCCCACCGGCGTGGGAGAGGTTCGGACAGCAGCGCTTCGGATAGCGGGTACGCCCACTCATTCAGTCCCATGGCGGCCAAGACTACGACCGGCCGGCGGAAGTCGGGAGGGCGCGCACCGTGCGCCCCTTGCCATGAACGGTAGCCAGCAAGCCGGTACCTTCCATGTGGGCGAGTGCACGACGTACCGCTGTACGTGACACGCCGAAGCGCTCGCAGAGCTTAGCCTCAGACGGGTAAGTGTCGCCGATCGCCAGCACGTCCTCCGCGATCACATCCGTCATACGCTCCGCAAGCGAACGGCGGTCGCCCCCTCGGGCGACACGCCAGCCGATCCCTGGTACGGGTTCAAGGGCGCCCTCGGCTTCCAGCACTTTGAGGGCACGACGAACCGTGTTGCGAGCGACACCGTGCGTACGCATGAGAATAGCCTCGGACGGCAGCGGGCCACTGATCTCGCCTGCTTCGATCGCCTTCCGCAGCGCCTCCGAGATGATCAGGTAGGTTCCGCGCGGACTGGCCTCCGACACTTCGGCTCCTCTCATGTCGCTTCGTTGCTTGCTCCCCAGCGTCCCACGCCCGGGCGGCATGCTAACGAGCTGCGGCTATGAAATTGGGGACAGGATCATGGCCACAAGCCCCGACCCCCACTTCACCGGCCTTGTTCATGAGCTATTCGATCAGGTCCATTTCCCTGAGGAACCTGCTCGGACCGCTCGACCTGCCAGGACGCCCTGACCCCCACTCAGGGAACCCAGAAAAGAATACATAAGTTTTAGTTCTTGAACGCGTGACCGCAACGTAGAACTTTCGGCGATCTTCGGCCAATTTCTCCTGATCACGCAGCGAAAGGAAGTGCGGCATCATGCCTTCGTCGGCACCCAAGATCAGCGAAACATCGAATTCCAGGCCCTTGCATGAGGCGACTGTAAAAATTGCAACCCGCCCGTCGCGCCTTCCTCGATGAGCAAGATCAGAGAGTGTCCATTCGGCAAGCTCGCCGTCGCCATTAAAAGCCTCAAGCATCTCGTCGAGAGTGGAGGCATCTTCTGACGTTGCCGGATCCTTGTAAATAGCCGAGAGACCGACGGAGAGAAGTCGATTCACGAACTCAAAAGCGCTTTCCCCATCGACAGTCGAGCTGTCCTTCACGATTTTCATCAATCCGACGTGAATGTCAATATCGCCGGATTCTCTGCGTAGCAGAAATCGCCAGTCTGCGACCAAGTCGGAGAAATCAACACCTTGGCCTGAATCCCCGTGTGTGACCCATGCGGCCAGCTTCTCGATAAATATCGAAACTTTCGAAGATCCGTACGGGCTTGAGTTGTCGCAAACCGGAATCCCGCGCTGCCTGAATACTTCAGCTACTACGGTTGAGTAGTAACCAATCGGACACAAAACGCCAATTTCGTGAGCGGAAGTTCCTGCTGCAATCTCTTGCACAGCTATGTCCGCCGCACGCTCGGCTTGTTCATACACTCCGGCTCGACACCAAAGTGCTTGGACGATGCCACCTTCGGAAACCCCCTGCACTCCCTCGATACTGAGTAGCGAGCTGGCTCGGGAGATGATGTTGCGCGCGCATCGATAGTTCTTATTCAGCTCTACCCTTGTGACCGCCGGATGGGCACTCAATTCATGCAGTAGTTCCGGCCTAGTCCCCGTCCATCCATAGATTGCTTGGTTGTGGTCTCCGACCGCAAAGAGTAGCGCTCTCTTGCCTCCTTCCAGGCAAAGAATGCGAACGATGCGGTCCAATGCTGGTGCCAAGTCCTGGTATTCGTCTACGTAAATCCGCGGGTACTTGGCAATGAGTAGGTCTTTCACGAACTTATTATCTTGGACCACTTCGACGGCAGTTGTGATCAATGAGTCAAAGTCTGTGAGAGACTCACTGGCGAGAATGCGATCAAAATTAGAGGAGACTTTGGCGATCCTCGGACCCGCTAGGGCCCACTCGTCTTCCGTTGCAAGCATTTTGCGATGACGCTCGACCGTTGACCTAATGCCGCGAGTATCTTCCCAATCAGCGTAGACCTCGCCGATTGCCTCCCGGAAGATGCGACCTCTTTGCTTTCGCGTTGCAAGCTGACGCCCCAGTACGTCGCCGCGGCCGCAAACCTCGGCAAAGGGAGCCAAAATTCGTTGAATAGCAAAGCTGTGGACGGTCCCTAAGAACACATTGGCTCTCGGGCGGACACCGAGATGGGCTACACGCCTTCGCAGTTCGCCTGCAGCCGCGTTCGTCAGGGTGATGCCAGAGATACCCTGTGGCTCGGGCAGAGACTCCAGGTCGTATGCAATGCGAGTAGCCAGCAACTTCGTTTTGCCGCTTCCCGGTGGTGCCATGACCACTGCATGCCCAGTCGCGGTAAAGGCATCCCATTGGCGATCATTCCGCCTCAGCTCTTCAATCGAAGCCGCAAGCGATCTCACTGCCCCACCACATACTCAAGAGCGGATCGCAGGTAGTCGGGAAGATCCATCTGCCGCGACATCAAACTGTTTGCGTATCGCCCCTTCCCGCCGACACGCTTGATCATGGACATGCACTGGTAATAGCCAGGGTCAGCGTCACCCCAGAGTTCAATATCGCGAAGTGTCTTAGGAGTGGCAGCAAGCTCTTTAAGGGCGGCTACAGACTCAGCAAGATTTCGGTCCGTTGCTTGCAATAGGTCGTACTCAAACGTTGTACCGCCTACGAAGATGCCTGAATCGCTTGGACTTCCATTTTCTCCGAGTGCAGTCATGAAGCGCTGCGCGCGCAGTTTTCCCGCCTGCCTCTTGTGTCCCTTTTTATCTACCTGGATATCGCCATCTGTGATGGCTGCACAAGGGATTCCCAGAGCTCGGCAAAACTTCAAATATGCCAAGAAGTGAACACCATGGATTGCGCACACGCTCACGCCACTCTTATCCAGGTCAAAACCGTGAGCCTGTGCCAAGTGCGGAATGATTGCCTGCTCTGCATACCCTTCCACCAGCAGAACCCGGCGCGCAAAGATAACCTCTGCCCTCGTAACATCGAGGTATCGGCTAATGTCATCCCATTCGGCCTTGGTTAGGTTGGCTTCCGAAGCGGCCAAAGCCTTCGTGGCTCCCCCTTCGTTGCGAAGCAGAATCAGGTTACGCGGACCGGCGCTGCTCGCAATATGGGGAGACTGTGTAGTCACAAATACGGTCTGGGTGTCGTCGGCAGACTCGATCAGTCGCTTGAAGATGAGCCTCTGAAGGTGTGGGTGCAGGTGCGCTTCCGGTTCCTCGATAGCTAGAATGAAATGCGCAATTTCCTTAAGCAGTTTCTGTTGGATACCCAGCTCCATGAGAGCAAAGTACAAAACATTAAGCGTTCCGAGACTTGCACTTGAGAGCGGCCTCCGAGAGTCCCCGTCAACGAACACCCTTAGGGTCCTAATGAGTCGTTGCGGATCAGTGGATGCAACGCCAAGTTCGGCCTCCAAGGCATGGCTACTCCCCACCATATCGACCATAAGACTGGTGATATTTTCGCCAAGGCTCTTGACTGCCGACAGCTGGCTAACTTGATTGTTGGCTTCTTCTACGGCAGCCGCGATTCGCGAAAGTTCTGCTGGGGTAGCAACCTCAGATGCCGCTTCCAGAAGCTGCCGGAGAGGTGACCTTCGCCAGCCAGCTACGTCTGATTCGACATCACGCAGTGCATGCAGAAAGGCGAGATGGAGGTAGCCGCGAAGCTCAGCCGGCATGAGGTTCCCGTCATCTGAACCTCGGTAGATGACCCAGTTGTAGACTGTTTCGTCTTCCTCCGTCCCAGGAATTACTCTTGGGCCATACTTATACGTAATTCTCGCTCTCAAAGGGTCGCGGGAAACGAGCGCATCGGCCAGCACAGCGCTAACACGTTCATCGTCAGCGAAGTCTTCAATATCGACCGAGATAGTGATCTCTTGTTTTTCCTTTTTGGGATCATAGTCTTCTTGCCCTGCTGATAGGCCGTCCCAAAAATCTTCGGTCCGCAGGTGACGATCACTGTTGGGTAGAGAAGGATCGAAGAGGATCCGCAGCGCGTGGGTCAGGTTACTCTTCCCAACGCGATTCTCTCCCACAATCACATTGGTAGATCCAAGGGGGAGATCAATGTCTGCCAAATTGCGAAAGTTCTTAATCCGCAGTCGACTAATCTTCACGCCGCCCCCTAGGTCTCCGCAGCGCCCCACCGCGCTCACCGGGTGGCAGCATAGGACAGCGGCATGCCCCATGCATATGAAATGGCAGAGACCGTAGCCTGCGTTCACTCGTGAGTATGACAAGGTGCATCAATTTCAGGTCAGTTGGCTGGATTGCACCCTCGATGGCGTGCCGTGACCCTGTCACACCGCTGAAGTGACGGGCCGCCGGCGAGGGGCTGGATGGCGGTGCCGTGTAGCGCAACTCAACCGCCCTGTCCGGCAGCTTCCTCCCTGGGGCTTGGAGCGACCGTAGTGACCGCTCCAGCTGGAGCCACGGATGAATGGCTGTTGCAGCACATTGCGGCCGCTGGCTTCGCACCACGAGCGTCTCAGTTTCCGTCTCATTCACCGGCGTTCGCCGGCGTTCATACCAGGCTCCGGCTGGGTCTCCCCGGCGGAGCGGGCCGAGCATGAACGCAGGTGAACGGGTACGAACATGCTGTGGCAGAGGACCAACAGACTTGGAAAGCGTGTTGGGGGCAACCCCTCACGAGTTCGAATCTCGTATCCTCCGCCATTGCTCTCACCGGGCAATACGTCGAAGGCCCCCGCAGCTCGCTGCGGGGGCCTTCGACGTTCAGGAACGCAACGGCGCCCCCGGGTCTCAGTGGTCGGGCGGGGCCGGAGGACTACGCGTCGGACAGCAACGGGTCGTAGGGGGTCGAGCGCTGACGGCCTGACATGAAGGACAGGAATTCCCGGACGAACGCGCTTCGGGAGTATCGCCCTTCGCCCTCCGCGACGGATCGCGCGAAGCCTCTCCTGAACAGGGCCCGGTACTCCTCGGCGTCGATGGACTGGTCGCCGTCCGCGTCGGTGACATCGAAGAGGACCTCGGCGACCCTGATCAGCGCCGGTCCTGCCAGGGACGGGGCTGCGGCCGCGTACTCGTCAGCGCTCACCCGACCGTCCCCGTCGCTGTCCAGGGCTGCCTGGAGTTCCCTCCACCACGCGGCGAAAGCGTCGTACAAGCGGGTCTCCTCCGGCTCGTCCAGGTCGAGACGGGAGCAGAGTTCCCGGGCCATGGCGGCGAGGTCGGGCCAGTCCAGACAGCCGTCCCCGGTCTGGTCCAGTACCTCGGTGAAGAACTCTCGGGCACCTCGCTGGTCCCCGGCCCCGCCCGGAGCGCCCTGCTGTGCCGCTACCGGTGTGATCAGCCGGAACAGTGCGCCGGCCCGCTTCGTCCGGGTGCGCAGGGTGGTGAGCCTCTCGGACCAGGGCCCGTCGCCGTCCGGCGACAGATTCAGCAGACTGACGACGTTCTCCGTCTGGATCCAGTTGTCGGGCAGGGAACCGGTCAGACGGGCGGCCATGTAGGCACCCTGCATCAGGGTCTGGGCACCAGGGATCTCCGGCAGCCCGGCACGACGGCGGAAGACCTCGGGAAGCGATGCCACGGTGATGGTGCCGATCACGGGCCCTGCCAGTGCGCGACCGGTCGCCCAGAGCGTAGGAAGTCCACGGAACAGCGGCGGCGCCGGCAGATGTTCGAAGAGCTGATAGAGGATGATGCGCAGCGCCTCCGTGTTCTGCAGTTCCTCCGCGACCATGCGGTCGTAGTACTGCCAGAACTCGGGCAGCGTGGGCGGGAGGTGGCCCGCCCGGTCCCCCAAAGCGGCCAGGAATGCCTGGAATTCGGCGTAGAGCCGTTCCATCGTGAGCTGGTCCAGGGGCTGTCCGCTCAGTCGGCACATGGTGACGGAGCTCTCGAAGAGCGTCGCGACCACCCACGCCCGTACCTCGGGGTCCATCGCGTCGTAGGGCTGGTTCCTGGCGTCCGTGCCGCTCAGCCGTGCGTGCAGGCGGTTGAGTCGCGCCGCCTCTCTCTGCCTGGTCTCCTCGTCGGCGCCGAACATGCGCTGCAGGCTCACGAGGGTGTTGCTCAGGCGGCGCCACGGGTGCACCACGAAGGAGGAGTTGTCGGCCAGGGCCGCGCCGATCTGCGGGTGGGCCGCTTCCAGCACCGTGGCCCTGACGACGGCCAGCGCCCATCGCGGATCGTTGAAGAATCGGTGGAACTGCGAGCCGGGGCCGAACAGGGATTCCTCCGGCGGTCCGGCGGCCTCCCGGTCGGAGTTCTCGTACGGCACCCCGGTACCGGGCCCGTTCGGCGTGAAGCGGCTGCTGTCCGTGTCCTTCACTTTTGAGGTCGTCCCTTCGTCTGCGGTGCCACACCGCCGAATCGGCGGTCGCGGCGTCGGTATTCGTGCAGGCACTCCAGAAGGTGCGGCGCACGGAAGTCGGGCCAGAGCACCGGCGGGAAGACCCACTCGGCGTAGGCCACTTGCCAGAGCATGAAGTTGGAGATGCGCTGTTCGCCGGAGGTACGGATCACCAGGTCCACGTCAGGCGTGTCGGGCACGGGCAGATGCGCGGCGAAGCACGCTTGGTCGACGGCATCCGCGGGCACCCCGGCGCGGATGAGGGACCGCGCTGCGGCGACGATGTCCTGCCGCCCGCCGTGGTCGAACGCCACGGTCAGCGTCATGCCGCGATTGGCCTCGGTGAGAGTCATCAGGTCGGCGAAGTCCTGGGCCAGCGGGGCGGGAATGCGCGGGTCCTCGGCTCCCAGGAGCCGGCATCGGATGCCGCGCGCGTGCAGCAGCAGCGCGTGTTTGCGCACCACTCGGCGTACCAGACGCATGAGAAAGTCGACCTCGTCGCCCGGACGCCGCCAGTTCTCGGTGGAGAACGCGTACAGGCTGAGCCATTCGACCCCCGCCGACCGCGCCGCCTCGATGACATCGATCACCGTTGCCTCCGCCGCACGGTGCCCGGACGTGCGCGGCAGGGAGCGTTGCTGCGCCCACCGGCCGTTCCCGTCCATCACGCACGCGACGTGGCGAGGCACCGGGCGCCACCCCTCATCGGGCGGCTGGGACGGTTGCTCCGGAACCGTCCGCACGCCGGGAACCTCCGGCTGCACACCGGCGCTTCCGGCCGGCTCGTCCGTCGCGTGCCTGTGGCCGGATGGCCCTGTCGCACCGAACGTCACTGAATCGCCCCCTTCGACTCGCGCCCGCCGGGCTTCGCCGGGACCGTGATGCCGATTGCGGAGGGCGGAGGCAGCGGGCCACCGGCCTGCGCAGCGCATACCCCGCCTGCTCCTCACTCAGCAGGGTGCCGGTGCCCGAGCCGCCGTGCAGCGCGATGGGCGCCTGTTCACCCGTAGCACGTCAGTCGGAGGGGTCGATGGCGTGCGGGGGCAGCCCGGATGGTGCACGAGATGTTGGCTGCCCCCGCACCCCGCGGTGACGCTGAGCGGGACGTCGCCGGGGTTCAGCGAGCGCGGACGGATCCGCGCCGGTCCCGGAGGACGGAAGGAGCCACGCCATGAGGGTCATGCTGCGAGCACAGCTGGACACCCAGCTCGCGAACGAAGCGGTCAAGAACGGCACCCTGCCGACGATCATGCAGTCGCTCGCGGAACGCCTCAAGCCCGAGGCGGCCTACTTCGGCCCCAGCGAGGGCAAGCGATGCTGCACCTTCGTGTTCGACATGCCGGACAGCTCGCTGCTGCCCTCCATCGCGGAGCCGCTCTTCGAGGGACTCGGCGCGTCGATCGAGATCCAGCCGGTCATGAACACCGAAGACATGAAGAAGGGCCTCGCCGCACTGAAGCAGGGGTGAACCAGGCACAGGTTGAACCAGGAGCCGGCTGAACCAGGCGCTCTGACCCGGAACACTTCTTGATTGCTTCTTCACAGGTCCTTCATGGGTGCGCTCCTACTTTCGTCACCACCGGGCGCAGTGGGTGGCCGGCGGTGGCTGTGAGGAGCACGCGGGGATGAGTGCGCGTCGGAGGTTCAAGGGGCAACTGTGGCTGATGGGTGCGGCGTCGTTGACGGCGCTGGCCCTGACGACGGGCTGCGGTGGTGACGGCGGTGGCGACGGCGAAGTGGCGTCGGCGGGCAGCGCGAAGAGCTCCGCCACCGCATCCGCATCCGCATCCGCGGGCGGTACGAGTGAGCTGGCTGAGTACGTCGACGCCCAGCGCAAGTGGGTCAAGTGCCTGCGTGACGCGGGCCTCGACGCCCCCGACCCTGATGCCAAGGGAAATGTAGACGTCGGCGACCGGTCGAAGTGGAAGCGCGACCCGAAGGCACTGAAGGCGCAGGAAGAGTGCGCCGGCCTCAGCGTGGCCGTGCCGGACAGCGTCGAGAAGGCGCAGCAGCCTCCGCTGTCCGAAACCGAGATCCGCAAGAAGAAGCAGTACGCCACGTGCATGCAGGAGCACGGCGCACCCGACTTCCCCGATACCGACGATTCCGGGCACTTCCAGGACGTCACCTGGGACTCGGCGTCAGCGGGTGCGAAGCGCGCGACGCGTGCCTGCGCTTCCGTCATCGGTATTCCGGACGACGCACCCGTGCCCCAAGGCTGACGGGTTCGAACGGGTGGACGGGATGAACGAGCCGGAGCAGCAGTTCGCCACGGACGGCAGCTCCGCGGCCGAGCACGAAGCCGGAAGCGCCCCCGGAGGCAGACGCCGCCGGGGACCTGCCCTGGTCGCGGTGGGGATTCTCCTGGTCGCCGCGGTCAGCACTGCCGGCGCCCTCGGACTCGGCGGGGGCGATACGGACGATGCCAAGGTGCCTGGCAGAGGGGGCCGGACGGTTCAGGTGTCGCGCGAGACGCTGACCGACCAGACGGAGATCGACGGTCAGCTCGGGCACGGCCCGGAGGTGCCTTTCCCGTTGAAGGCCGAGGGAACGATCACCTGGCTTCCCGCCTCCGGAACCACTGCGCGGCGCGGGCAGCAGGTGCTGCGGATCGATGACCGGCCGGTGGTGCTGCTGTACGGGAGCCTGCCGATGTACCGGGATCTCGGTCTGCAGGAGGCAGCAGCCGGCGAGACCGACGCGAACGGGGGCGGGGACGGGGAGAGGGAGGGGAGCGGGGATGCGAACGGGGGTACTGCCGGCGGAGGCGGCGCGCAAGCCGGCAAGAGCCGCTCCGGCGCTCCGGACACCACCGCACAGCCGGCACCTGACGCGCGGCCGCGATCGGTGCCCCTGCACGGTATGGACGTCCAGCAGTTCGAGAGCAACCTCAGCGCTCTGGGCTATTCGGGCTTCACCGTCGACGAGTCCTACACCGAGCTGACCGCCGCGGCCGTCAAGCGCTGGCAGAAGGATCTCGGTCTGCCGCAGACCGGCACCGTCGACGCCGGCTCCGTCGTCTACGCGTCCGGCGCGGTCCGTATCGCCGGCACCACCGCCCCCGTGGGCTCCGGGGCGGCCGGAAACCCGGTCACGTACACGAGCACATCGCGCATGGTGACCATCAACGCACCGGCGAACGACACGCGCTGGGCGGGGCGTGGCACCACGGTGAGCGTGGATCTCCCCGACGGGAGCTCCGTACCGGCAACCGTGGCGAGTGTGGGCAAGGACGCCTCCGCGTCCAACTCCGGGAAGGAGGGCGAGGCGGCGGGTGCGGGCGAGGGGTCCGGGGAAGCCGCCGCCACGGTGGCTGTCGTGATCGTCTTCAGGGACCAGGAGTCCCTCGGCAGGCTGCAGAGCGGACCGGTCACCGTGCGCTATGTGGCCAAGCGGCGCAAGGACGTCCTGGCCGTTCCGGTCGCCGCTCTCATCGCGCTCGCGGAAGGCGGTTACGGGCTGGAGGGCGCCGCCGAGGACGGCACCGGCGATGGTTCGCCCAGTCGCTTCGTACCGGTCGGAACCGGGCTGTTCGCGGGGGGCAAGGTCGAGGTGAGCGGCGCACAGGTGCGCGAGGGCATGAAGGTGAGGGTCCCCGAATGACCCCAATGACCGCGGGCAGAAGCGGGACGGGGACGGTCGTCGAGTTCACCGCGGTGTCCAAGCGCTATTCCGGTGGGGTGACAGCCGTCGGGGGCGTCGATCTCGGCGTCCGGTACGGCGAGTTGGCCTGCATCGTCGGACCCTCGGGTTCGGGGAAGTCGACCATGCTGCATCTGATGGGAACGCTCGACCGGCCGTCCGGCGGGCGCGTCGTCATCGACGGGTACGACATCGCCGCCCTGTCCGACCGCGAGGTGTCCGCCCTGCGTGCTCAGCGCATCGGGTTCGTCTTCCAGCAGTTCCATCTGGCCGTCGGGGTGCCGGTGCTCGACATCGTCGCCGACGGACTGCTGTACGCCGGTGTGCCGATGCGGGAGCGCCGGCGCCGGGCAGCGCGGGCGCTGGCCCGTGTCGGGCTCAGCCATCGCCTCGGCCATCTGCCCCACCAGCTCTCGGGCGGCGAGCGGCAGCGGGCCGCGGTCGCCCGTGCCGTGATCGGCGAACCGGCTCTGCTCCTCGCCGACGAACCCACCGGCAACCTCGACTCCGCTGCGGGCACCGCGGTCCTGGCACTCCTGCGCGAACTGCACACCGCCGGCACCACGGTGGTGGTGATCACGCACGACCGTGAGATGGCCGAGGTGTTCGACCGGAAGGTGGAGATGCGGGACGGCCGGATCGTCGCCGACAGCGCACACACACCGACCGGTACGGAAGTGCACGGATGACCCCCTCCCGGCATTCCCGGCACGCCCGCGCGGCAGCCTCCGCGCTGCGGCCCGCCAGGCTGGGACCGGCCGACTTCGTACGGCTCGGCGGTACCGGCCTGCGTACGCGCCCCTTGCGGGTGTTCCTGTCCGCCCTGGGAATCGCGATCGGGGTGGCCGCCATGGTCGCCGTCGTCGGGATCTCCGGCTCCGGTCGTGCGGAGGTCGACCACAAGCTCGACCGGCTCGGCACCAACATGCTGCGCGTCGCCCCCGGCCAGTCGCCCGACGGAAGAACGACCAGGCTGCCGCAGGAGGCGGCGGCGATGATCCGGCGGATCGGTCCCGTGCAGCAGGTGGCCGCGACCGGTGAGGTCGAGGGGGCGGCCGTCTACCGCAACGACCGGATGCCCGTCGGCCGCACGGGCAGCATTCGAGTGGCGGCCGCGGACCCGGAGCTGCCGGCCGCTATCGGCACGGAGGTGGCGATCGGCCGCTGGCTGGACAGGGCGACCGAGGAGTATCCGGCCGTCGTACTCGGCGCGCAGGCGGCCCGGCGCCTCGACGCGTACACCCCGGGCACCCGGCTGTGGCTGGGAGGCACCTGGTTCTCGCTCGTCGGGGTGCTGCGGCCGGCCCCCCTCGCGCCGGAGATCGACAGCTCCGCGCTGGTCGGCCGCCAGGCGGCTCGGACGTATCTGCGTTTCGACGGGCACCCGTCGACCGTCTACGTGCGTGCCCGCGACGACCGGGTCGGTGCCGTACGCGGTGTGCTGGCCCCCACCGCGAACCCCGAGAAGCCGGGCAGTGTGCTCGTCTCACGTCCCTCGGACGCGCTGGCGGCCCGCGAGGCCACTGACTCCGCGTTGACCGGGCTGCTGCTGGGACTCGGCGGTGTCGCCCTGCTCGTCGGCGGGGTCGGCGTCGGCAACACCATGGTCATCTCGGTCCTCGAACGCCGGCCGGAGATCGGCCTGCGCCGCGCCCTGGGCGCCACCAGCGGGCAGATCCGCGGCCAGTTCGTCTCCGAGTCGCTGCTCCTCTCGGCACTGGGCGGGCTCGGCGGGACGGTACTGGGTACGGCGATCACCGCCGGGTACGCGTACGTACGGGACTGGCCGACCGCGGTGCCGATGTGGGCGGCGGTGGCCGGCGTGGGGGTCACGCTGGTGATCGGCGCGGTCGCCGGTCTCTATCCGGCGGTACGCGCGGGCCGGCTCGCGCCGACCCAGGCGCTGGCAGGCGGCTGAGCGGCCGGTCCCGTGGAGATGCCCGGCTCCCCCGGGACCGTCGCGCAGGGGGTCACTCGGTGACGGCCGTGAGGGCGACGACGAAGGTGGTTCCGGTCCCCACCACGCTCTCGACCCCGATCGTGCCTCCGTGGTCGGTGACGATCTGCTGGGCGATCGCGAGCCCGAGGCCGCTGCCGCCCGTGGCGCGGCCCCGGGCCGGATCGGCACGCCAGAAGCGGTCGAAGAGCTGGGGCAGGTGCTCGGCCGGTATGCCCTCGCCGGTGTCCCGCACCCGGATGACCGCTGTCCGGCCCTCCCGCCGCAGCTCCAGCGTCACGGTGCCGCCCGGCGCCGTGGCGCGCAGCGCGTTGCCGACGAGGTTTCCGATGACCTGGCGCAGCCGGTCCGGGTCGACCGCCGCGTGCACGGGGAGGGGCGCCGCCAGCTCCAGGGCGACACCCGCCTGTTCGGCCGTTGCCCGGTGCGCTGTACGAGAGGCGTCGAGGACGTTCCGCAGGTCGGTGACCGCGCGATGGTAGGTCAGCACCCCGGCCTCGGCCAGGGCCAGGTCCTGGAGGTCGTCGACGATCCGCTGCTGCAGCATCGCTTCCTCGTGCAGGGAGTCGAGCAGTTCGGGCGTGGGCTCGACGAAGCCGTCCTGGAGCGCTTCCAGGTAGCCCCGCAGATTGGCCAGCGGTGTGCGCAGTTCATGGGCGATGTCGCCGGTCATCCGGCGCTGGCGCTCCTCCGCGCTCCGGAGGGAGTCCGCCATCCGGTTGAAGGCGCGCCCGAGTTCGGCGATCTCGTCGCGGCCGGTGACGGGGACCCGGTGTTCGAGATCGCCGCCGCCGAGGCCGCGGGCCGCCGCGGTCAGTGCACGGACCGGGCGCAGCACGGCCCGGCTCAGGACCAGGGCCGCGACGATCGCCGCGAGCGCGACCGCACCCGCTACGGCCACGGTGGGCGCGGCGGCCAGACCGGCCGGTGACTCGTCGAGCGCCCCGAGGCCGATCTGCAGGCGCGGTGGCGCGACGGCGAGGGTGCGTTCGTTGAACACCCGTTGCAGGCATGCCGAAAGACGAGGATCGCTCTCGCACTTCACCGCGGCGGCGCTGTCCTGTGCGACGTAGGGGGCGGAGTCCCCCGCCGTGGGTTCCTTGCACTGCGCGGGACGCCGGTCGGCCTGGACCCGGGGAATGCCGACGCTGTCCGGACGTGCCGTCACCGCGGCCCCCGCACTCGTCAGACAGGCCGCGTACGCCACCGAGGCCCGGTAATCGGTGATCGCGGTCACCGTGCGCTTGACGGAGGCACGGGGGATCTTGGCGGCGGGGAGCCGGAGCCGGGGACGGGCATCGGCCAGTACGGGAGGCCGGCCGCTCACCTCGCGGGCCGGGCGCCCGGCGAGGACATCGGAGTCGGCGACCAGGACGTCGGTCTCCGTGACGACGCGGATGCGCTGCCCCGTGGCCGCCGAGAGGGAGCGCACCGTGGGCGCCGCTCCCTCCCAGGTGCCGTGCACGAAGCCGTACGTGGTCAGCCCGTCGAGAATGCGGGACACCTCCTCCTGGCCCGCTCTGGCGGATTCCCGCACCTGGTTGTTGGCCTGCCGGAGCGTGAGCCAGGCGGTCGCCGCGGTGGCGGCCATCGCCACCAGCATGAGCAACCCGAGCACCCGCAGCCGGAAACTCATCTCGCGGGCCCGGTGGCGGTGTCCGTGCCTGTGCCGGGCGCCAGCCGGTAGCCACGGCCGTAGACGGTTTCCACGTAGCGCGTGCCCTCGCCGCCCCTCTCCAGCTTGCGCCGCAGGTTCATGACATGGGCGTCGACCGTGCGCGGCAGAACGTTCTGGTCGAACCCGAAGACCCGGTCGATGATCTGGGCCCTCGTGAACACCCGTCCCGGCTCCTCCGTCAGCACGGTCAGAATCGCGAACTCCTTGCCGGTCAGCGCCACCAGCCGCCCGGCGGCCCGTACCTCGAACCGCGCCGCGTCGACCTCCAGGTCCCCCACAGTCAGCACCGCCGGCGCGACGGGGGCGCCAGCCTTCGACCTCCGCAGCAACGCCCGTACCCGAGCGGCCAGCTCCCGGGGGCTGTAGGGCTTCGTCAAGTAGTCGTCGGCCCCGAGGTCCAGCCCGAGCAACAGGTCCTCCTCGGTGCTGCGCGCGGTGAGGAGGAGGATCGGCACCTGCGACTCGGCGCGCAGGATGCGGCAGACGTCGAGTCCGTCGACGTGCGGCATCATCACGTCGAGCACGATGAGGTCCGGCCGCGACGACCTGGCCCGGTCGATCGCCGACCGGCCGTCCGAGACGATCTGGACCTCGTCCCCGGCCTGCTCCAAGTAGATCCGGATCAGCCGCGCCTGTTTCCCGTCATCCTCGGCCACCAATATGCGCGCACTCAACGAGGCTTCCTCCGACTCGATCGCACAACACTTTTGATTGACTACAGAACATATGGCCCATGACCGGCCCCAGGCCCGGTCCGGACAACCGAGCGGTGGCCGGAGCCGGAAACAACCGCAATGACCGGGTGCGGGCAGCCACCACAACCACTTCTTGCCGCTTGCCTGTTACCGGCGCCCGGCTACCGGCGACCAGCGGCCGGGGCGACGGCCGTGCATGACGCCGGCCTGGCACTTCGCCCGCAGGCTCCGTACAGCACACAACCGAAACACACGGTTCCTTCACGGCTTCTCCATTCAAGGACTACCGTCCTTCTGGTGCGCAGCGGCTTGTGCTGTGCCACTGATCAACATGCGCTGCTGCCAGGGCACCACCCGACTCGGCTGCGCGTCTGGGGGATTACATGCGTGAGATGACCAAGGGCGCCAACGTCGGTCTGGCGGACCTCAGCGACGACACCGGAGCGGTCATCGCGAGTCTGAGCTGGAGCAGCACCGCGGGGGACGGCGACGCCGACGTGTCGGTGCTCCTGCTGGACGGCAACGGCAAGGTGCGCAGCGACGCCGACTTCTTCTACTACAACAACACGACCGCTACCGACGGCAGCGTGCAGCTGCTCGGCAAGACTCCGACCGACAGCGGCAGCGAGGACCGCATCAGCCTCGATCTGACCGCCGTACCGGCGGACGTCGAGCGCCTCGTAGTGGCCGCGAGCCGGTACGGCGGCTCGCGGTTCGGAGAACTGGACGATCTCCGGATGACGGTGGCCGACCGCACCGGCGAGGTGCTTCTGGGGTTCTCGATCGCCGATGCCGGGGTGGAGAGCGCCTTCCTCTTCGGGGAGCTCTACCGGCGCGGCACGGAGTGGAAGTACCGCGCCATCGGCCAGGGGTACGAGACCGGTCTGGCGGGTCTCGCAACGGACTTCGGGATCGACGTCGACGACGAGGGGGAGAACGAGGGCGAGAGCGGGAACGTGGCCGGGGAGACGGACGGGACGGCGGAGCCGCTCGGCGCGCAGACCCCGCCCCGCACCGGCGAGGCCGAACAGCCGTCCACCGCGGAGCAGTCCGTCTCGGTACCCCGTCAGGCGGCTCGTGGACCGGCTGCGCAGCGACGACGCGCGGCGCGCGCGGGAGGAGGCGGCGGCCGCGCTCACGCCGCGGGACGCCTTCACCGCTCCGGCGCCCGACGAGCCCCTGCCGGGCGGGAGCCGGGCGCCGTCCCAGGACGACACCCTGACCCTGCTCTTCCTGTGCTGCCATCCGGACCTGGCCCCGGCCGCCCAGATCGCGCTGACCCTGCGGGCCGTCGGCGGACTGACCACGGCCGAGATCGCCCGCGCGCATCTGGTGCCCGAGGCGACCATGGCCCAGCGGATCAGCCGGGCCAAGCGGAAGGTCCGGGGTGCCGCGTTCGTCCAGCCGGGGCCCGCCGAACGGGACGGGCGGCTCGCCGCCGTGCTCCAGGTGCTCTATCTGATCTTCAACGAGGGCTACACGGCCACCTCGGGGCGTGCCCTGCACCGGGCGGGCCTGGCGGCGGAGGCGATCCGGCTGACCCGTTCGGTGCGCCTGCTGCTCCCCCGGGACGGCGCGGTCGCCGGGCTGCTCGCGCTGATGCTGCTGACCGATGCCCGCAGCGCCGCGCGTACCGGACCGCACGGTGAGCTGATCCCCCTCGACGAGCAGGACCGCACCCGCTGGGACCGGGCGGTGATCGCCGAGGGCGTGGCCCTGGTGGAGGAGGCCCTGGGCGAGGGGCCCGCCGGGCCCTATCAGGTGCAGGCGGCCATCGCCGCGCTGCACGACGAGGCGGCCCGTGCCGAGGACACCGACTGGCCGCAGATCCTCGCCCTGTACGACGTCCTCGTCCGCATCGCCCCCGAGCCGATGGCCGCACTGAGCCGGGCCGTCGCCGTCGCGATGGTGCACGGGCCGCAGGCCGGGCTGTCCGAGGCCGACGCCCTCGGGGAGCGGCTGGCCGGCCACCACCGGCTGGACGCCGTCCGCGCCCATCTGCTGGAACGGGCCGGCGACCGCGAGGGCGCCCGCGCCGCCTACCGTGCGGCGGCCGCCGGGACCCTGAGCATCCCGGAGGCCCGCTACCTGAACAAACGTGCGGACCGGCTCGACGACAGCGGCTGAGGACTGCGGGGGACAAGGCGCGGCGAGCCGTGGAGAACAGCGGCAAACGGCTGCAAAGAGCCGCACCGGCGTGGTTTCGCTGGCTGTCGCGCCCTCGGCTCGCAATCATCGGGTCCATGACCAAGAGCAGCAAGGGCCAGGACATCACCCTCCGGATCGCTCAGCAGCCGGAGGCGGACGCGCTTCTCGCACGCAGCCCGCTCGCCGCCCTCGTGGGCATGCTGCTGGACCAGCAGGTGCCGATGGAGTGGGCGTTCTCCGGGCCGTACGCCCTGGCACAGCGCATGGGCGGGGACGATCTGGACGCGCATGAGATCGCCACGTACGACCCCGAGGCGTTCACCGAACTCTTCACCGCCAAACCCGCGTTGCACCGCTATCCGGGCTCGATGGCCAAGCGTGTGCAGCAGCTGTGCCAGTTCCTGGTGGCGCAGTACGACGGCGAGGCGAGCGCGGTGTGGACCGAGGCCTCCACGGGGGCCGACCTGCGCAAGCGTCTCAACGCCCTGCCCGGGTTCGGCACCCAGAAGGCGCAGATCTTCCTGGCGCTGCTGGGCAAGCAGTTCGATGTGCGGCCGCCGGGCTGGCGGGAGGCCGCGGGTCCGTACGGGGAGGCGGGCGCGCACCGCTCGGTCGCCGACATCACCGGGCCCGAGTCACTCGCCGAGGTCCGCGCCTTCAAGCAGGAGGCCAAGCAGGCCGCCAAGGCCGCGAAGCCGGCGGCCAAGGGGAAGTGAGCCCCCGGCCCCGGCCCCGCCCCCGCACCGTCCGCCGGGGCACGCCCTACCGTCTGCGGCGGGCCGTGCCGAAGAGCGAGCGTGAGATCTCCCGGCCCAGCTGCGTGCCCACGGACCGCGCCAGCGACTTGAACATCCCGCTGCCGACCACCTGCTGGACCAGCGAAGGGTCCTCCCCGGAGCGATCGTCCGAGCGCCCGGCCGGGCGTTCGCCCGACGCGACCGCCTTCTCCACCGCCGCCCGGTCCGCCGCCTCGGCCGCGGCGCGCTGCTCCGCCTCCTGGGCGGCGCCCAGCTTCTCGTACGCCGACTCCCGGTCCACAGCCTGTGCGTAACGTCCGTACAGCGAGGAGCCCTTCACCGCCGCGTCCAGCTCCGCCGCCGGGACCGGTCCCATCAGCGACTGCGGGGCACGCAGCCTGGTCGCGGCGACCGGTGTCGGCGCACCCCTCTCGCTCAGCACGGTGATCACCGCCTCGCCGGTGCCGAGGCCGGTCAGCACCTCCTCCAGGTCGTAGGGGGAGTCCGGGAAGGTCTTCACCGTCGCCCGCAGCGCCTTCGCGTCGTCCGGCGTGAACGCGCGCAGCGCGTGCTGGATCCGGTTGCCGAGCTGACCCAGCACGTCGGCGGGGACGTCGCGCGGGGTCTGCGTGACGAAGAAGACGCCCACGCCCTTGGACCGGATCAGCCGCACGGTCCGGGTGATCGACTCCAGGAACGCCTTGGACGCCCCGTTGAACAGCAGATGCGCCTCGTCGAAGAAGAAGACGAGCTTGGGCCGGTCCGCATCGCCGACCTCCGGCAGATCGTGGAAGAGATCGGCCAGCAGCCACATCAGGAACGCGGAGAACAGCTCCGGCTTGTCCTGTACGGCGGCCAGTTCCAGTACGGAGACGAGTCCCCGCCCGTCCGGCGCCTGCCGCAGCAGTTCCGCCGTGTCGAACTCCGGTTCGCCGAAGAAGTCCGACGCACCTTGCTGCTCGAACGCGGTGACCGAGCGCAGGATCACTCCGGCCGTGGCCGTCGAGAGCCCGCCGATCCCCTTGAGTTCGGCCCGGCCGGTGTCCGAGACGAGGAACGCGGCCACCGACCGCAGATCCTTGAGGTCCACCAGTTCGAGGCCCTTGGCGTCGGCGTAGTGGAAGATCAGGCCGAGCGACTGTTCCTGCGTGCGGTTGAGGCCGAGCACCTTGGAGAGCAGGACCGGGCCGAAGCCGGTCACCGTCGCCCGCAGCGGAATGCCGGGGCCGATGCCGCCCAGTGCGTAGAACTCGGCGGGGAAGGCGGTGGCCGTCCACTCCTGTCCGACCTGGCCGGCCCGTTCGGCGACCTTGTCACCCGCGGCGCCGGGGGACGCGATGCCGGAGACGTCACCCTTGATGTCGGCGAGGAAGACCGGCACCCCGTTCGCCGACAGCTGCTCCGCGATCAGCTGGAGCGTCTTGGTCTTGCCGGTGCCGGTGGCGCCGGCGACGAGTCCGTGGCGGTTGAGCATGGCGAGCGGGATACGGATCTGCGCGCCGGGCAGACAGGCGCCGTCCCAGAGCAGGGCGCCGAGGTCGAGGGCGGGCCCGGCGGCCGCGTATCCGGCCGCGATCTCCGCCGCCCGCGGGGGCAGTGCGCCGTCCGTGCCGGTGGCCCCGCTCGCACCCCCCTTCGCGCTCCCGAGTGCGCCCCCGCTCGCGCTGTCGCTCTCACTCATCACGGCCTCAATTCCGGAATGAACGCCTATATGCCGCCTCCGTCAGCATCGCAGTCCCGCTCCATGGCTGCGCCCGGAGCCTCTTGACCGGTAGGCTTTCCGTGTGATCTTCAAGCGCATCGGAAATGGGAAGCCTTATCCCGACCACGGCCGGGAAAGCACCCGGCAGTGGGCGGATGTCGCGCCGCGCCCGGTCCGCCTCGACCAGCTCGTGACCACCAAGGGACAGCTGGACCTCGAAACACTCCTCGCCGAGGACTCCACGTTCTACGGCGACCTCTTCGCGCACGTAGTGAAGTGGCAGGGCGACCTCTACCTGGAGGACGGGCTGCACCGCGCCGTCCGCGCCGCGCTCCAGCAGCGCCAGGTGCTTCACGCCCGCGTGCTCGAACTCGGCTGAGGGTTCACCCGCCGGCACACGCGCCGACAGCGACACCGGCACCGGCACTCGTCGAACACCTGTCCGCCGAACGCTCCCCCGCCGCACACCGCCTGCTGAACGCCGGTCCGTTCGACACCGGCAGGGTTCGTTCGGGTGCTTTCCCACCCGGACGGGTGCGATCCGGCGATCATTAAATAGGCATCATCACCGGGTCGCACTACGCTGCGCCCATGAGCATGCTCACTCCCCCCGGCATGGGCGGAAAGTACCGCATCACGGGTGACAAGTACCCGCGCATGCGGCGCCCCCGCCGCCGCAGCAAACTGGTCCTCGCGGCCACCGCCTCCGTCGTCGCCCTCGGGCTGGCCGGATGGGGCACGCTGCAGCTCATCGACGTCTTCACGGGCGGCGACAAGCAGGCCAGCGCCGCCGACCGCACGGCTGACTGCCCGTCCGCCAGACCGTCCGCGCCCGCCAAGGTGCTGCCGAAGCCCGCGAAGATCACCGTCAACGTCTACAACGCGACACCGCGCGGTGGACTCGCCAAGGCGGCAGCGGACGAGCTGAAGAAGCGCGGCTTCACCATCGGCAAGGTGGGCAACGCCACCGCCGCGTACGACAAGAAGGTCCCCGGCACCGCCCTGCTGCTGGGCGCCCCGGCCGCGGTCAACGGCACGCTCCCGGTGCTCGGCACCCAGCTGGCCGGTGCGGCGACGAAGACCGACGCCCGCAAGGGCGCGGACATCGACCTGATCATCGGTACGAAGTTCAAGGCGTTCAGCACGCCGCAGGCGGCCGCCACCGCGCTGACCGCCCTGACGAAGCCGGCCCCGGCACCGTCCTCCTGCTGAGGCGGGGCGAGCGGGCGGGCGGACAGCCGGGCAGGCAGAACGGCGACGGCCGGGGCGCTCTTCGAGCGCCCCGGCCGTCGCCGTTCCGTGTCCCGCGTCCGTCCTAGTCGACGGTGCCGTACATCCGGTCCCCGGCGTCGCCGAGGCCCGGCACGATGTAGCCGTGCTCGTTGAGCCGCTCGTCGACCGAGGCGGTGACGACGGTGACCGGTGTCCCCGCCAGCTCGCGCTCCATCACCTCGACGCCCTCGGGCGCCGCGAGCAGCACGACCGCGGTGACATCGTCCGCACCGCGCTTGATCAGCTCCTGGATGGCCGCGACCAGGGTGCCGCCGGTGGCCAGCATCGGGTCCAGGACGTACACCTGGCGGCCCGAGAGGTCCTCCGGCATCCGGGTCGCGTACGTGGACGCCTGGAGCGTCTCCTCGTCGCGGATCATGCCCAGGAAGCCCACCTCGGCGGTCGGCAGCAGCCGCACCATGCCGTCGAGCATGCCGAGACCGGCCCGCAGGATCGGTACGACGAGGGGCCGCGGGTACGACAGCTTCACGCCGGTGGTGGGTGTCACCGGGGTCTCGATGTCGACCAGCTCGGTGCGCACATCGCGGGTGGCCTCGTACGCGAGCAGGGTGACCAGCTCGTCGGCGAGGCGCCGGAAGGTCGGGGAGTCGGTGCGCTTGTCGCGCAGGGTGGTGAGTTTGTGCGCGACCAGCGGGTGGTCGACGACGTGGATCCGCATGACACCCACAGTAGCCGTGCCTCCCGTACCCGTGCGCTGGCATCAACCACGCGTTCGGGGGGAAGGTGGGGGCATACGTACCCAGCCTTGGGGTGATGAGCCGATGCCGGACGGGGCGCAGCAGCAGCGGGACGACCAGGACCCGCGGGACGCGCAGAAGGCGCAGGACGCGCCGGAGACCGACGCGCAGCGCCGCAGGCGCCGCGCCCAGTTCCTCCGCGAGCTTCACGAGGCCAAGGCACTCCGTGACCGGGTCCAGCCGCGCCGGGTCAAGGCCGCCAGAATGCGCCAGGCCATGCGGATGCGGACGTTTCGCTGGTAGCCGTCCGGCCGGGTGGAAGACCCCCTGGTGGCGGTGCCGGAGAGAACTGATGGCCGACGCAACGGCGGAACTGCTCTCGCGAGGCCCTCGTTTCTGCCACGATTCCGATGGGCGGGACCCAGGGCAGCCGGACCACCGGCGGTCCTCCCGCCGGACCGACACGACTGGGGTCTTCTGTTCGGGTCCGGCCTGATCCGAACGCGAGCCCCTGAGACCAGTGGGAGAGTCACGGTGTACTTCGCCGCACTGCTCGCGCGCACCGAAGACGGGTGGGAAGCGAGCGACACGGAGCTCGACGATGTGGAGACCCTGTCCGATCTGACCGACCTGGCCCGTGAGGCCTCGGTGGACGAGGACACGGTGCTCGTCTTCATCGAGCAGGAGGACGCCTGGTTCGG
Organism: Streptomyces sp. NBC_01257; assembly: GCF_035917255.1. Lineage (NCBI taxonomy): Bacteria > Bacillati > Actinomycetota > Actinomycetes > Kitasatosporales > Streptomycetaceae > Streptomyces > Streptomyces sp. NBC_01257. The sequence goes on along the minus strand of NZ_CP108472.1, from coordinate 4,739,089 downwards.
CGTCGTCCGGGTCGACGGTGAGGAGGACCCCCGGATCTACATCTCGGACGCCTCCGCCGCCGCCCGCTCCTCGTACGGGGAGATCCTGCTCACCGATGAACTGCTCGGCCGCGAACCCGGGGCCGAGGACTCGATTGCCGCCCTCGAAGAGCTCGTCGGCCTCGACGGTACGGAGGACGGCGAGCCGGACACCCCCGGCAACAACTCCAACGACAACTCCAACGACGATGACGACGGGCCGGACGACGACGCCGTGCCGGCGGGTCCGCTCGGTGACACCGGGGTGCTGTCCGACCTCGGGCTCCCCGAGGCGGAGCTGCTGATGCTGCGGACGGACGCCCTGGTGGAGATCGCGGACGCGCTGGGAGCGGCCGAGGTCCTGGAGACCGTCCGCTAGGGTCCGCGGGTGACCGAACCACCGCACCCGCACGACCCGTCCCCACCGCACGATCCCGTACGGAACCCGTGGCGGGCGACCATGCGCCGCGCCCTGGACGAGGCCGACCTGGCGGCGGCGGCCGGCGATGTGCCGGTCGGCGCCGTCGTCCTCGCCCCGGACGGCACCCTGCTCGCCACGGGTCACAACGAGCGCGAGGCGACCGGTGACCCGACCGCCCACGCCGAGATCCTCGCCCTGCGCCGGGCCGCCGCCTCGCTCGGCCGGTGGCGGCTGTCCGGATGCACGCTGGTGGTCACCCTGGAGCCCTGCACGATGTGCGCGGGCGCCCTGGTGCAGTCCCGCGTGGACCGGGTCGTCTACGGCGCCCGGGACGAGAAGGCCGGAGCGGCCGGCTCGCTCTGGGACGTCGTACGGGACCGCCGGCTCAACCACCGACCCGAAGTGATCCACGGCGTCCTGGAGGCCGACTGCGCGGCCCGTCTCACCGCCTTCTTCCGCGACCGCTGACCTGGGCACCCGGCACCTTCGCCGCCCGGCGGGGAATCGGATTTCGACGGACGGCCGAGATGGTCTAAGCTCTCTCTCGGTAGCGTGTCCGAGCGGCCGAAGGAGCTCGCCTCGAAAGCGAGTGTGGGGAAACTCACCGAGGGTTCAAATCCCTCCGCTACCGCAGGTAGATGAAGGGACCGACCCGCTTGGGTCGGTCCCTTCACTGCGTTCCGGCAGCCGCTAGCGCTTCGCGGCGCCGGCGGCCCGGAACGGTGCGGCTTCGGGGTCCGCCTCCGCCGAGCGGGGCGCCTCCTCGAACAGACCGGTCGAGGCCTCCAGCTCGGCGCGGGTCGGCGCCAGCAGGGAGCGTCCCCTGGTCTCCGGGCCGAGGAGGACCGCGGGCAGGCCGATCACCACGCAGGCCAGCACCGCGAACAGCGCGACCGCCCAGGAGCTGCCACCGGTCCACTCGACCAGGGACAGCGCGATGATCGGGGTGAGGCCGCCCGCGAGGGCGCCGCCGACCTCGCGGCTGAAGGTGAGCCCCGTCATCCTGATCCGCGCGGAGAACAGCTCCGCGAAGTAGGCGCCCTGCGGTCCGAACATCGCGCCGACCCCCAGGCCGAGGCCGATGACCAGCGCGGCCGTCAGTCCGAACCGGCTGCGCGTGCTGTCGATGATCCAGAAGAACGGGAACGCGTACACCGCGCAGAACACCGTGCCGAAGAGAAGCACCGGACGTCGTCCCACCCGGTCGGAGAGCGCCCCGAACAGCGGCATCGTCACCAGCGCCACCGCCGCTCCCACGGTCACCGCGAAGGGGCCCGCGGAGTCGTCCATGTGGAGCGTGTCGGTGACGTACGCCGTGATGAAGGTCAGGAAGAGGTAGGCCATCACCGACTGGGCGACCTGGGTTCCGATCAGGACGAGCGCGCCGCGGCGTTCGTGGGTCAGCACCTCGCGCAGCGGTGCCTTCATGACCTCGCCCTCCCGCTCCACCTCCTTGAACGCGGGGGACTCCTGGAGCCTGAGGCGGATGAAGAGCGCGAGCCCGATGACCACGACACTCGCCGCGAACGGCAGCCGCCAGCCCCAGCTCAGGAAGGCGTCGTGCGGCAGGCTCGCGACTCCGCCCATGGCGGCCGACGCCAGCAGCAGGCCCAGGTACACCCCGGAAGCGGGCCAGGCGCCGTGCAGCCCGCGCCGGCGCGGCCGGGCGAACTCCACGGACATGACGGCCGAGCCGCCGAACTCCGCCCCGGCGCCCAGCCCCTGCACCAGCCGCAGGACCAGGAGCATGGCGGGGGACCAGAAACCCGCCTGCTCGTACGTGGGGAGGAACGCCATCAGCACGGTGGCCCCGCCCATCACCAGCAGGGTGATGACCAGGACGTGCCGGCGTCCGACCCGGTCCCCGAGACTGCCGAACAGGGCGCCGCCCAGGGGGCGGATGAAGTAGCCGAGGGCGAGGGTCGAGAACGCGGCGAGGGTGCCGATGAACTCGTTGTCGACCGGGAAGACCACCTTGTTGAAGACCAGGGCGGAGGCCACGGCGTAGAGGTAGAAGTCGTACCACTCCAGGGCCGAGCCGATCAGGGCCGCCGGTATGACGCGTCGCATCGACGCGCCTGCGGCGGGCTCCTGGCCGGAGGGGTATGCCTGACCGGACGGGGACGTTGCCATTTCCTGCTCCTTTGCGGAGAAATGGGGAGGGCGGGGAGGCGGGGAGGGGCGAGCGGGCCCCGGTGTCAGGCGACGCGCAGGTCCGCGATCGCGTCCTCGTCCCACTCGATGCCGAGGCCGGGGGTCTCGGGCGGTACGACGCAGCCGTCCTCGATCCTCAGCGCGTTGCGGGTGATCGCACCGAGCTGCGGGATGTGCTCGACGTACATGCCGGCCGGAACGGCGCAGGCCAGGCTCGCGTGGATCTCCATGAGGAAGTGCGGGGCCACCTTGACGTTGAACGCCTCCGCCGCGTGGGCGACCTTCAGCCACGGGGTGATGCCGCCGACGCGCGCCACGTCGACCTGGATGATGCCGGCGGCGCCCCTTCCCAGGTACTCGGCGAAGTGGCCCACGCTGTAGACGGATTCGCCGACGGCCACCGGCACGGTGGTGGAACGGGCCAGGCGCTCGTGGCCGGCCACGTCCTCCGCGGGCAGCGGCTCCTCGAACCAGGCGATGTCCAGCGGCTCGTAGGTGCGGGCGCGCCGGATCGCCTCGGGGCCCGTCAGCGACTGGTTGGCGTCGACCATGATCTGCCAGTCGGGGCCGACCGCCGCGCGGACCGCGGCCAGCCGCTCGGCGTCCTCGGCCGCGCTGGGCTTGCCCACCTTGAACTTGGCGCCGCTCAGCCCGGCGGCGCGGGACGCCTTCGCGTTCGCCACCAGTTCCTCGACGGAGAGCTGGAGCCAGCCGCCCTCGGTGTCGTAGACGGGCAGCCGGCTGTGCGCCCCGCCCGCGAGCCGCCACAACGGCTCGCCGGCCCGCAGGCACCGCAGGTCCCACAGCGCGGTGTCGAGCGCGGCCATCGCGAGCGCCGTCAGCGCGCCGTGGGCGGTGGCCCGCGTGGCGTACAGCATCTTCGTCCAGAGGGCCTCGACGCCGCGTGCGTCCGCGCCGATCAGCGTGCCCGCGAGGTGGTCGCGCAGCAGGGCCACCACGGAGGAACCGCCGGTGCCGATCGTGTACGAGTAGCCGGTTCCCCGCAGCCCGTCGTCGGTCTCGACGGTGGCGAGGACGGTCTCCTGGCGTACGAAGGTCTGCGAGGCGTCGGTACGCAGCACCTCGGGCTCGATGTTGACGAGCCGGATGTCGACCTTGGTGATGATGCTCATGGGGGAGCGGGCCTTTCACAGGAGGGTGGAGCGCGTAGCGGTGCGGGGTCCACGGGGAAGAGCGGAAGCCCGCAGAGGATCGACAATTTCCTATAGGAAATGAGAACGAGAGGAGACTACGCATCACCCTCCCGGCCCGGTCAAGGGTTTGCGGTGAGTCAGTTTCTCCAGCCTGTGCCATGAATACGCCACCCCGATGGCGTGTGCGGCGGCGAGCGTGAGCGCATCGCTCAAGCTTCGGGGTTCACGAGCGGATTCATTTCCTATAGGTTTCCGGCAGTGACACCGCGAGGCCAAGGAGGCTGTCGGATGCAGCTCATGCGAGTAGGACCAGCCGGCCGGGAGCGCCCGGCCGTACGCGACGGCGAGGGCGATATCCGCGACCTCGCCGCGCTGACCGACGACATCGACGGGGCCTTCCTGGCGGACGACGGCATCGCCCGGGTCCGCGCCGCACTGGCGGCGGGCACCCTGCCCGTACTCCCCGGCGCCGCCGGGCTGCGGGTGGGCGCCCCGGTGGCCCGCCCGTCCGCCGTCCTGTGCGTGGGGCAGAACTACGCGGCCCACGCGGCCGAGTCCGGCAGCGAGCCGCCGGCCGCCCCGATCATCTTCTTCAAGCACCCCAACACCGTCGTCGGCCCCTACGACGACGTGCTGATCCCGCCCGGCGCCGAGAAGGTGGACTGGGAGGTCGAACTCGCCCTCGTCATCGGCACCCGTGCCGCGTACCTGGAGAGCGCCGAGGACGCCGCCCGCCACATCGCCGGCTACGCCGTCTCGCACGACGTCTCCGAGCGGGCCTACCAGCTCGACGTCTCGGGCGGTCAGTGGTCCAAGGGCAAGTCCTGCCCGACCTTCAACCCCCTCGGCCCCTGGCTCGTCCCCGAGGCCGACCTGCCCCGAGGTCCCCAGGCACTGACCCTGCGCAGCCGCGTCAACGGCGAGGGCAGGCAGGACTCCTCCACCGCCGACATGATCTTCGGCGCGCACGAGCTGGTCCGCCACCTCAGCCACTACCTGACGCTCGAACCGGGCGACGTCATCAACACCGGCACCCCGCAGGGCGTCGCGCTCTCGGGCCGTTTCCCCTATCTCGCGGCCGGCGACGTGGTCGAGCTGGACATCGACCACCTCGGCCACCAGCGCCAGCGCATGCGGGCCACCCCGGCCTCCTGAGATCCCCGCGCGCAGCGCCACGGCAGCACAGCACCGCATACGTACGTACGAAGGACGGCGAACACCCATGGCAGAGCAGACGGCAGACACGGCGGCGGGCACCCCGGCGGGCGCGGCAGGGGAGTTCGGCTCACTCACCGCGGCGGTGACCGGCGGCGCCTCCGGCATCGGACTGGCCACCGCCACCGCGCTCGCCCGGCGCGGAGCCACGGTCGTCGTCCTCGACCTGCGCACGGACCGGCTGCCCGAGGGGCTGCACGGCGAGAGCTGCGACGTCACCGACCGCGCGTCCGTGGACGCGGCCCTCGCCTCCGTCGGCGAGCGCTTCGGTCGCCTCGACATCCTCGTGAACAACGCGGGGATCGGCGCCCAGGGCACCGTCGCCGACAACGACGACGCCGAATGGCACCGCGTCCTCGATGTGAACGTCGTCGGCATCGCCCGCGTCACCGCCGCGGCCCTGCCGCTGCTGCGCGCCTCCCGGCACGCCGCGATCGTCAACACCTGCTCGATCGCGGCCACCGCGGGCCTGCCGCAGCGCGCCCTCTACAGCGCCAGCAAGGGTGCCGTGCTCGCCCTCACCCGGGCCATGGCCGCCGACCACGTCCGCGACGGCATCCGCGTCACCTGCGTCAACCCCGGCACGGTGGACACCCCTTGGGTCGGCAGGCTGCTCGAATCGGCGGCCGACCCGGCGGCCGAGCGCGCGGCACTCGAAGCCCGTCAGCCGACCGGGCGGCTCGTCTCCGCCGAGCAGGTCGCGAGCGCCGTCTGCTACCTGGCGAGCCCGCTCTCCGGCGCCACCACCGGCACCGACCTCGCCGTCGACGGCGGCATGCAGGGCCTGCGGCTGCGGCCCGAGGGGACCGGGAACGACCGGTGAGCACCGGCAGCGTGCGCGCTCCGCGGGAGCCGGGCGCGCCCAAGGGCCGCAAGGCCCGGCTCGATAGACTGCGCCGCAGGTGCGCGGTCCCGCCACCGCCCACTGCCGCAGGAGGCCGGATGCCGTCGGAAGAGTCCGCCGGCTCCCCCCAGTCGCCGGAGCCTCCCCGGCAGGTGCTGGCCGACACCGTGTACGAGGCGATCAAGGCCATGGTCATGGACCATGAGATCGCCCCGGAGGCCCGCGTCGGGATCGACGCGCTGGCCCGCACCCTGGCGGTCTCGCCCACTCCGGTACGCGAGGCGCTGGCCCGGCTCGAATCGGACGGCCTGGTCGTCAAGCGGTCCCAGGCGGGCTACCGGGCGACCGCGCTGCTCACCTCCCAGGGGCTGGAAGAGCTGTTCGACATGCGGCTGCTCCTGGAGCCCGAGGCGGCCGCGCTGGCCGCCCGGCACGCCGACGAGGCCCGGCTCGACCGGCTCGAACAGCTCCAGGAGTCGATGCGCAGCCTGCCGGGATCCGGCGACAGGTACGCCGTCTACCGGGAGTTCGCCGCCCTCGACCAGCGCTTCCACGAGACCGTGGCCGAGGCCGCGGGACGTCCTCTGCTGTGCGACGCGGTGGAACGTCTCCACTCGCACCTGCACATCTTCCGGCTGAGCAGCATCCCGGGCGCGGGCGAGCCCACCCATGCCGAGCACGACCGGATCGTCCGGGCCATCCTGCGCCGCAGCCCCGAGCGGGCCGCCGAGGCCATGACCGACCATCTGCGGAGCAGCCTGGAGCGCCAGCGCGGCCGCCGCGGCCGGCCGGCCTGAACGGGCCGGGCGTCGCCTGCCCCGGACGGGTCATGACAGAGGCCCCGGGTCCGACCGTCGTCGGACCCGGGGCCTCGTGTGCGTTCAGGTCGGGGGAAGCGGCATCGGGGGGACAAGCCGCTTCCCCCGATGAGAACAGGCCCTACCAGCCCTCGTCGCGATCGGGGGAGGCCGCGGCGAGGACCCCACAGAGAGGTCCTGTTCCTCGCCCCTCGGATTCCTGCCAGATCCCCGGGGGCTCGTTCTCCATGCTGCCTTGCCGCATAAGCCGCGGGGGCGGGCGAAGGACCCCGATCACCGGGTCCTTGGTCCTTAAAGACCGTATGTGTGATCGGAAACAGCAGGCGGATACGGCCATGTGTACGGATAGACTCGCCCGACCGCACAGGGGATCGAAGGGGAGTCAGGGGCTGATGGTGCAAGCGAAGAAGATTGCTCTCTACTTGATAGTCGTCTTCGTGCTCTACACGATCATCACGTCCCCCGCCCGGGCCGCGGACCTCGTCCAGGTAGGGTTCGAGGGCGTTTCGAGTGCCGCACAGGGCGTCGGCGACTTCATGTCCGAGCTCGTGAAGTAGGAGTACCCCCATGATCCGCCATCTGGTCCTGTTCAAGCTGAACGACGGCGTCGAGCGGGAGGATCCGCGGGTCGTCGCGGGCGCCGCCGCCTTCCGGGAACTGCCGGACAAGGTGCCCGGGCTGGAGTTCTGGGAGTGCGCCTGGAACATCACCGACCGGCCGATCGCGTACGACTTCGCCATCAACTCCGCGGTCGCCGACGAGGCCGCGCTGAAGAGCTACATCGAGCATCCGGCCCACCAGGCGGCCGCCGGGCAGTGGCGTGAATTCGCCACCTGGGTGATCGCCGACTACCCGTTCTGACGCCTTCGGCCCTGCGAGCCCCTCACCACGATGGTGAGGGGCTTTTCTTTGTGTTTAAACCGATTCAGGGTCAACACGGCGCTATGGGGTGCTTGCACATAGTGGACATGTCTTGTGATGCTATGACCGCTTTTGAAGGATGAGTTGACCGAAGTTGACCGCAAAGGGGTGGCGTCATCGTGCCGGCCAGTACAGCGCCTCAAGTGCCTCCCCAGACCGTCCAGGCCGTCCAGGCCACCCGGACGCCGTCCCCGGCGGCGGCAGAGACGGCCCAGACAGTCCAGACGATCCAGACCGAGACGCCCGATGACACGGTCGCGCCCGCCAGGACCCGGGGCGCGGACACCAGGGCGCTCACCCAGGTGCTCTTCGGCCGCCTCCAGGGGCTGGAGGCGGGCACCCCGGAGCACGGCAGGGTCAGGACGGCCCTGATCGAGGCCAACCTGCCGCTCGTGCGGTACGCCGCCGCGCGGTTCCGCAGCCGCAACGAGCCGATGGAGGACGTCGTCCAGGTCGGCACGATCGGCCTGATCAACGCCATCGACCGGTTCGACCCCGAACGCGGCGTCCAGTTCCCCACCTTCGCGATGCCGACCGTGGTCGGCGAGATCAAGCGGTACTTCCGGGACAACGTGCGGACCGTCCACGTACCGCGCCGGCTGCACGAGCTCTGGGTCCAGGTCACCGGCGCCACCGAGGACCTGACGACCGCTCACGGCCGCTCCCCCACCACCGCGGAGATCGCCGAGCGGCTGAAGATCTCCGAGGACGAGGTGCTGGCCTGCATCGAGGCCGGCCGCTCGTACCACGCGACCTCGCTCGAAGCCGCCCAGGAGGGCGACGGGCTGCCCGGCCTGCTCGACCGGCTCGGCTACGAGGACCCGGCGCTGGCCGGGGTCGAACACCGCGACCTGGTCCGGCACCTGCTCGTACAACTGCCCGAACGCGAACAGCGGATCCTGCTGCTGCGCTACTACAGCAATCTGACGCAGTCCCAGATCAGCGCCGAACTGGGAGTCTCCCAGATGCACGTGTCAAGGCTCCTGGCCCGAAGCTTTGCCCGACTGCGATCCGCAAACAGGATCGAGGCGTAACCGGATCGGGTAGACCGATCCTCGGGCGCCCCTCGCGGACCAAAAGCCGCACACCCCTTGTTAACTGCGCAGACACCCCCAGAACTTGTCGACAAGTCACTACAGCGTGTTGCCGACATGTGACATTCTGCGGGAACCGCGTTTGCCGCAGCCTCCCCTCCGGTATTCAGGTGGAGGCTGCGTTCCTCCGATGGTCGCGGCCACCGCGACCGTCCGCGACCTCAAGGGGGTGGCATGTCCGCAGAACAGGGCAGCTCGAAGGTGCTCACGCTCACGAAGAGCGCACCCGCACCCGTTGTGCTCACCAGCTCGTCGGAAGCCATCGACACCCGCACGCTGTCCCGCTCCCTGTTCCTGCGGCTCGCCGCGCTGGGTCCCGCACCGGGCCCCGACGGAACGGACAGTCCGGAGCGCGCCTATGTGCGGGACACACTCATCGAGCTCAACCTGCCGCTGGTGCGCTACGCCGCGGCACGGTTCCGCAGCCGTAACGAACCCATGGAGGACATCGTCCAGGTCGGCACGATCGGCCTGATCAAGGCGATCGACCGGTTCGACTGCGAACGCGGCGTGGAGTTCCCCACGTTCGCGATGCCCACCGTCGTCGGCGAGATCAAGCGCTTCTTCCGCGACACCTCGTGGTCGGTGCGGGTGCCGCGCCGGCTCCAGGAGCTGCGGCTCGCCCTCACCAAGACCAGCGACGAGCTCGCCCAGAAGCTCGACCGCTCGCCGACCGTTCCCGAGCTGGCCAAGGCGCTCGGCGTCTCCGAGGAGGACGTCGTCGACGGCCTGGCCGTCGGCAACGCCTACACCGCCTCCTCGCTGGACTCGCCTTCACCCGAGGACGACGGCGGCGAGGGCTCGCTGGCGGACCGGCTGGGGTACGAGGACGCGGCGCTGGAGGGCGTCGAGTACCGCGAGTCGCTCAAGCCGCTGCTGGCCAAACTCCCGGCCCGCGAGCGCCAGATCATCATGCTGCGGTTCTTCGCCAACATGACCCAGTCGCAGATCGGCGAGGAGGTCGGCATCTCGCAGATGCACGTCTCGCGGCTGCTGACCCGCACGCTCGCCCAGCTCAGGGAGGGGCTCATCGCCGACTGACCCGGAAGCCGGGACCCGAGGGTTCCGATTTGACGGTCCGTCAGACACACTGGCGCGATGCGACGTCAGACATGGGTCAGGTCCGGCCGCCGGGGCACCGTGCTCGCCGCCTCGGCGGCCGTGCTGTGCCTGGGCGGTGCGCTGACAGGCTGCGGCGACCGGGCCGGCGGCGAGGGCTACACGGCGGTCGGCGCCGCCGGTGCGGGCCCGGGGAGGACGCCGTCGGGTGCGGTGGCGCCCTCGGGGAAGGTCACGCTGGTCCCGCTGGACGGGGCCGGCGGCACGAGCGGGACCGGGGACCCTTCGGACTCCTCGCCCTCCGCCGGAAGCCCGGACAGTGCGGGCGGTGCGGGCGGTACGGGTGCCGGCGGCGGTACGGGCGGCTCCGGGGCGGACACGGCGCGGCCGGGAGCCTCCGGCAGTCCGGCACGGACCTCAGGCGGCGCGTCCGGCAGCACCGGAACGGCCGGCGGCACCCCGTCAACCGGTTCCGCGGCCGGAAGCGGGACCGGAACCAGTTCCTCCGGCGGGTCCACGGGCGGATCTACCGGATCGACCGGGTCCACCGGCCCCGCATCCCCCTCCGCACCCGGCTCCACCGCTCCCGCCGGCCCCGCCGTCCTGAAGGTCGGCGCGCCCGTGCGCGCGGCGGCGGACGAGCGGTGGTGCGAGAAGGTGACCGTGGAGTTCCGCAACACCGGCGGCTCACCGGTGCGTTCGGGCACCGTCACCTTCGCCACGCACATCATCGGCGGGCTGGGGATCGACTGGGCGACCCGGGAATCGACAGCGCCGCTGCCCGCACCGATCGGCGCGGGAGCGGCGCTGAAGAAGACGTACACCGTCTGTGTGGACGCCTGGCGGGTGCCCCTGGGCATGCATGTCGATACCCGGGACGTCACCGCCGTCTGGAAGTGACGGGTGGGTGCGGAGTGACCGGAGGGCCGGTCAGCCGAGCGCGAGCCAGGCGACCGCGCCGAGCACGACGATCACCGCGACGACCGCGGCGATCATCCCGGTCCTCGGTCCGGACGACACGGCGGCGGGCTGCTGCCTGCGCTGCGGCTCGCCCTCGTCGACGAAGGCGCGGAACATCTGGGTGTTGCCTGCCGGGTCGCTGTTGCCCTCGGGACCCTGCGGGGCGTGGGGGTTGTGTGCCATGTCGCAGGACCCTAGCGAACTCGGCGGAAGGGCCCAACCCCCGGGGCGGTGAAGGCGCGAGGCCATAACCGGGGAAGCGGTGAAGGAGCGGTGCCGATGCCGCCGCGTCCGCCGGCCCCGGCACCGGGCCCGCGACGGCGGGGATCCACCAACCAGCCCGCACCCGCGTGCAGTTGACGGATCACCTCGCCGTGACGCCCGCCCCGCACCCGTATATGTGCGCGAAGGGCCGCCGAGGTGCGCGCGACGGGGCGTCGCACGTACGTCCCGCGGAACTCGGCAGCCCGCCCCGAGCCACCGCATCGCGACCCCGGTGTGGCAGGAGACACACCTGCCACTCCTGTGGCGCACACGCTGGGCGTTTGACCCGCGCCCTACACAGCCTTTTGCGTTCCTTTACTTATGCAAGCCACTTTTCGTTTGCCTGCAGCAACCAACGGCTTCTATGGTTGCCCTAAGCAACAAGATGACCGGTGCGAGATGTCTGGGGGTCCCGTGGCCGCACGGAGTCAGTACGAAGAACTGGCCCGGCAGCTCAGCGCCATCGGCGCCGTCAAACGGGGACTCGCCCGCATCCTGCCCGCCGAGTGCCCTGCCGGCTCCGCCGCCGTGCTGGCTCTGCTGAGCCAGCACGGGGAGATACGGATCAGCAGACTGGCCGAGCTCCTCGCGGTCGACATGTCGGTGACCAGCCGGCACGTCGCTCACGTGGCGGAACGCGGCTGGATCGAGCGGTCCCCGGACCCGGCGGACAAGCGCTCCCGGATCCTGCGGCTGACCCCCGCGGGCGAGGGCGTGCTCGGCGAACTGAACCGGCGGACGACCGAGATGTTCGCCCACCACCTCGAGGATTGGTCCGACGAAGAGGTCGGGCAGCTCAACACGTTGCTGGCCCGGCTGCGCGACAGCTTCTCCTGTCGCGGCTCCGGCGGGTGCGCCCCCGGAAAGCACAGCGGCGACTGCCGCTCCCGGCACACCGACAGCCACAACGGCTCGTACACCCGTACACCCGTGTAACAGAAGCAAAGACAAGGATTTAAATGGCTACGACCACACCAACCGGTGTGCGGGGCGGCCACGCCAAGCACGGAGGGAACGACTCCTCCGACGGCACGCCGATGACACACCGGCAGATCATGGAAGCGCTCACCGGGCTGCTGCTCGGCATGTTCGTCGCGATTCTGTCGTCCACCGTCGTCTCCAACGCCCTGCCGGAGATCATCTCCGACCTGGGCGGCGGCCAGAGCGCCTACACCTGGGTCGTCACGGCCTCGCTGCTGGCCATGACGGCGACCACCCCCCTGTGGGGCAAGCTCTCGGACCTGTTCAGCAAGAAGCTGCTGGTCCAGATAGCACTGATCATCTACGTCGCGGGCTCGGTCGTCGCCGGTATGTCGACCAGCAGCGGCATGCTGATCGCCTGCCGTGTGGTGCAGGGCATCGGCGTCGGCGGTCTCTCCGCCCTGGCCCAGATCGTGATGGCCGCGATGATCGCCCCGCGCGAGCGCGGCCGCTACAGCGGCTACCTCGGCGCGGTCTTCGCCGTCGCCACCGTCGGCGGCCCGCTGCTCGGCGGTGTCATCACCGACACCAGCTGGATGGGCTGGCGCTGGTGCTTCTACGTGGGTGTGCCGTTCGCGGTCATCGCCCTGATCGTGCTCCAGAAGACCCTGAAGCTCCCGGTCGTCAAGCGTGAGGTCAAGGTCGACTGGACCGGCGCCTTCTTCATCAGCGCCGCCGTCTCGCTGCTGCTCCTCTGGGTGACCTTCGCGGGCGACAAGTACGACTGGATGTCCTGGCAGACCGGCGCGATGCTCGCGGGTTCCCTGGTCCTCGTGCTGCTGTTCGTCTTCACCGAGTCCCGGGCCAAGGAGCCGATCATCCCGCTGCGGCTCTTCCGCAACCGGACGATCACGCTCGCCTCGCTCGCCTCGCTGTTCGTCGGTATCGCGATGTTCGCGGGAACCGTCTTCTTCAGCCAGTACTTCCAGCTGGCACGCGGCAAGTCGCCGACGATGTCCGGTGTGATGACGATCCCGATGATCACGGGTCTCTTCCTCTCGTCGACCCTCTCGGGCCAGATCATCACCAAGACGGGCCGCTGGAAGGCCTGGCTGGTCAGCGGTGGCTTCCTGCTCACCGCGGGCCTCGGGATGCTCGGCACCATCCGGTACGACACCACGTACTGGCACATCGCGATCTTCATGTTCGTGATGGGTCTCGGCATCGGCATGATGATGCAGAACCTGGTGCTCGCCACGCAGAACCAGGTCGACCCCTCGGACCTCGGTTCGGCCAGCTCCGTCGTCACCTTCTTCCGTTCGCTCGGTGGTGCGATCGGGGTCTCGGCCCTGGGCGCCGTCATGGCGAACCGCGTCACCCACTACGTCAAGGACGGCCTGGCGGACCTCGGTCCGCAGGGCGCGGCCCTCGGCCACGGCGGGACGGGCGGCGGGGGCATCCCCAACCTGGACACGCTGCCCGCACCGTTCCGCACGGTCGTGGAGGCCGCGTACGGGCACGGCGTCGGTGACGTCTTCCTGTACGCCGCTCCGGCCGCGCTGCTCGCCTTCCTGATCACGATCTTCATCAAGGAGGTCGCGCTCAGGACGAACGCCGCCAACGACGCACCGGCCCCGGCCGAGACCGCGGCACTCGCCGAGGTCCCCTCCGGTACCGCCGCCCTGGTCTCCGAGGGAACCGCCGGCGTCACCGCCGTGGACACCCTTCAGGACCCGGTGGCCGCCCCGGTGACGGCCGTGCAGGGCACCGCGGTCCGCGGTGTGGTGCGCGGCGCCGAGGGTGTGCCGGTCGCCAAGGCCGCCGTCACGCTGATCTCGCTGGGCGGCCGGCAGCTGGGCATCTCGGTCGCGCAGGCCGACGGCTCCTACGGGCTGGACGCCCCGGGCGCCGGAAGTTACGTGCTGATCGCGTCCGCCGACGGTTTCCAGCCGCAGGCGTCCACCGTGGTCGTCGGTGACTCACCGCTCGCCTACGACATCCTGCTGGCCGGCACGAGCGGCCTGGCCGGGACCGTGCGGGCCGCCGAGGGCGGCACTCCGGTCGAGGGCGCCATGGTCATCGTGACCGATGTGCGCGGCGACGTGCTGGCGACCGGCAAGTCCGGCGACGCGGGCGAGTTCACCTTCGGTGAGCTGGTCCCCGGCGCGGTGACCGTCGCGGTCAACGCGGCCGGCTTCCGCCCGCTGGCGCTGCCCGTCGAGGTCGGCGGCCAGGGTGTCACCCGGGTCGACGCCGCACTGCAGTCCGGTGCGCTGGTCCAGGGCGTGGTGCGGGCCGGCACGAGCCGGCGGCCGCTGCCCGACGCCCGGGTCACGCTGGTCGACGCGGCCGGCAACGTGATCGCCACCTCGACGACCGGGGAGGACGGGGCGTACGCCTTCGCCGACCTGGACGCGGGCGAGTACTCGGTCATCGCGACCGGCTACCCGCCGGTGGCCGGCGCCCTGACCGTGGCCGGTCGCGGGGTCGACGGCCACGACATCGAGCTCGTCCACCCGGGCGCGTAACCGGTCCGGGGGTTCTCCCCGGACCCGCAGGACCCCTGGCGGGACGGCACTTCGAGCGGAGAGTCTGTCCGGGCAGGCGGAAAATGGGCCCCGGCGGTGGGGACGGCAGGCAGGGGACGGCCTGCCGTCCCCGCCCCGGGGCCCGACTCATTGAGTGACCCGTTCCGGGAGCGGACGGGCCATTGAGCAAGGACGCAAGGAGAGAAAACGGGATGGGACTTCGCGCACAGGTACGCACGCGGGACGGCTGGGCCGTCCAGCACGCGGTCGTGACGGTCACCGACATGACCGGTACGCAGGTGCTGCGGGCCGCCGCCGACGAGGACGGGACGGTGCGGACGGACACCCCGCTGTCCGCGGGCGCGTACACCGTGATCGTGACGGCGGTCGGGTACGCACCCGCCGCCTCCACCGCCCTCGTCACGGCGAGCGGCCGGGTCGAGGCCGGCACTGTGGTGCTGGCCCGCCAGGGCGGCGTGGAGCTGCCGCCGCCGGGCGCCTGGTCGCTGGACCCGGCGCACTCCTCGGTCGCCGCGGTCGCCCAGCACCTGGGGATCTCCAGCGTGCACGGCCGGTTCACCGAGTTCGGCGGCCGGATCGAGATCGCCGAGGACGTCCAGCGCTCCCGCGTGGACGCGGTCATCAGCGCGGCCAGCATCGACACCGGCAACGGCATGCGGGACAAGCACCTGCGGTCGCCCGACTTCCTGGACACCGAGCGGTTCCCGGAGATCACCTACCGCTCCGGCGGACTGACCCCGGCGGGCCCCGACCGCTGGACCGTGCACGGCGAGCTGACGCTGCACGGCGTGGAGCGCCCGGTCGACCTGGACCTGAGCTACCTCGGCACCGGCCCCGACCCGTGGGGCGGCGTCCGTGCGGCGTTCCGTGCCACGGCCGAGCTGCGCCGCGAGGACTTCGCCATGAACTACAACCAGGTGGTCCAGGCGGGCATCTCGGCGATCGGCACGACGCTGCGGGTGGAGCTCGACATCCAGGCCGTGCAGGGCGATTCCCTGCCGACCGCCTGACCGCACGGTCGTAGGGTCGGTTCCATGGCATCCAACATCGCGACCAACACCGCCGTGGAACTCGACGACTTGCTGGCCTTCGTACGGCCCCGGCACCGGGCGATCCTGCTGACCACCCGGTCCGACGGCCGCCCCCAGGGCTCGCCGCTCACCTGCGGCGTCGACGACGCCGGCCGGATCGTCGTCTCGACCTACCCCGAACGGGCCAAGACCCGCAACGCCAAGCGCGACGAGCGGGTCAGCGTCATCGTCCTGTCGGACGAGTGGAACGGGCCGTGGGTCCAGGTCGACGGTTCGGCCGAGGTGATCGACTCACCGGACTCGGTCGAGCCGCTGGTCGAGTACTTCCGGAACATCTCGGGGGAGCACCCCGACTGGGACGAGTACCGGGCGGCCATGCTGAAGCAGGGCAAGTCGATCATCAGGATCACCCCCGAGCGGTGGAGCCCGGTCGCCACCGGCGGCTTCCCGGCGCACCTGGCCCCGGGCAGCTGACCGCTATGACGCTCCCGCCGCCCCCTGCCGAACGGCTCGCCCGGGCCCGGCTGCTGGCCGGCCCCGAGGTGGGGCCCACCACGGCCGCCGCCCTGGAGCGGGCCACCGGACACCGGGTGGAGCGCGCCGCGGACGCCGGAGGCGGCCCCTACGTCTACGTGGGGGCCACACTGCCCGAGGCGCTGCGCGGGGACGGCCTGCTCTGGTTCCACAGCGTGAACGCCGGTACGGACGCCCTGCTGGGCGCCGGGCCGTGGCCGGCCGGTGCGCTGCTCACCCGGACGGTGGGCCGGATGGGCGAACGGATCGCGCAGTACGTGCTGGGCTGGGTGCTCGCCGAGTGCCAGTCGGTCCCGGAGTTCGCCGAACAGCACGCCCGGGCCGAGTGGCGCCGCATCCCCTCGGAACTCGCGGCCGGGCAGACGGCCCTGGTTCACGGCACCGGACGGATCGGCTCGTCCGTCGCCGGGCTGCTGCGGGCGTGCGGCATCCGGACGGTGGGCGTGGCCCGCACACCGCGCGAGGTGCCGCCGGGCTTCGACGCGCTGGCCCGTCCGGACGAGCCGGTGGCCGCCCGCTGGGTGGTGGCCGCGCTGCCGCTGACGGACGCGACGGCCGGGTACTTCGGGGCGGACCGGTTCGCGGCCATGGGCGGGGCCACCTTCGTCAACGTGGGCCGGGGCGCGACCGTGGACCTGGCCGCGCTGGAGCGGGCGCTGCGTGCGGGCACGGTCGGGCGCGCGGTGCTCGACGTCCTGCCCGATGAGCCCGCGGCGCCGGACGATCCCTGCTGGCGGCTGCCCCGTACGGTCATCACCTCGCACTCCGCGGGAATCACGGCCGACGAGGACGTGGTCACGGACTTCACGGCCTGTCTGCGGGAGCTGACGGCGGGGCGGCTCCCGGCGCTCGCCGTGGACACGGCTCGCGGCTACTGACGGGGGCGGGCCTCTTCCCCGTCCCCGGCTTGCTCCCGCCCGGCCCGCTCCCGCATCGCGACGATGCCCGCGATCAGCAGGTCGAGCGCGAACGCGAAGTCCCGCTCGTGCATCTCGTGCACGGTGTCGGCGCCGCGCGCGGCGATGAGGTCCTGCGAGTTCTCCACGATCGGGCCCAGCTGCGGCTGGCCCTGGATGGCCGCCATCGCCTGCTGGAAGTACTCGTCCTGGGTGAGCCCCGCCTCGGCACTGCGCTGGGCGAACTGGCCCTCGACGGTGCCGAATCCGTACACGAACTGGAAGACCGCGGACAGCGCGCCGGTCTGCCGTCCCATCGGCAGGCCGGTCGCGCGGATCACGTCCTGGATCGCGTACGACATGAGCATCGCGTGCGGGCCCGTGTTGAGGAACTTCCCGACGAGCGGGGAGACCCAGACGTGCCGGACCAGCAGCTCCCGGTAGGCCGTCGCCAACGTGCGCAGCCGGGTCTCCCAGGGCGCGTCCTCCTGCGGGGGGTCGATCTCGCTGTAGACCGAGTCGAGGGCCAGTTCCAGCAGGTCGTCCTTGGTGTCGACGTACCAGTAGAGGGACATCGCGGTGACGTCGAGTTCGGCGGCGAGCCGGCGCATGGAGAACTTCGCGAGCCCCTCGGCGTCCAGCAGCCGGACCGTGGCCGCGGTGATCCGGTCGCGGTCGAGTCCTGCGGGCTGGTCCGGTTTCCGGGCGCGCGACGGTGGCCGGTGGTTCAGCCACACACTCGTCCGGGCAGGGTCCTTCGCGCGGTCGGCCGCGGACACCATGGCGCACTCCTCGTCTCACCGGCGGGACGGACCGGATACGTACTCCGTGCTCACGTACCCGTGCTCACCTACTCCGTGCCCGCATACCGCGTGCTCACGTGTCCGTGCCGGTAAACGGAGCAGTACGGTCCGGTACATCCCGCCTGATGCTATGCCGCCGCCGCGGCAGGATCAGCCTGCCCCGATTCTCCCCGTTCCGCCCGCCGCAGCAGCACCGCGGCCAGCAGACCGCCGGCCAGCACGGCCACCGCCCCCACCAGCATGCTGGTCTCCAGGCCCGAGGAGAAGGCGTCGGTGATGGCCCGCCGCTCCCCCGCACCGTCCGCGGCGGCCAGCGCGGCCGGCAGCGAGGCGGCGCCGACGGCGGACGGGACGAGCGCGGCGAAGCGGGAGTTGAGGACCGCGCCGAGCACCGCGACCCCGAGGCCGTTGCCGCATTCGGCCAGGGTGCCGTTGACCCCGGCGCCGACGCCCGCCTTCTCCGGCGGGATGGCGCTCATGATCGCGTTGGCCATGGCGGGCATGGCGAGCGCGATGCCGGCGCCCATCACCAGCAGGCCGAGCAGGGTGCCGCCGTAACCGTCCCCGCCGAACAGGGCGATCGCGGCGAGGCCCGCGGCGAGCAGCCCCATCCCGGAGGCGATGGTGACCGGCGTACCGAGCCTGGGCACCAGCCGGGCGCCCAGCCCGGTGAGGTTCAGCGCGACGACGCTCAGCGCCAGCGGGGCCGTGCGCAGCCCCGCCTCCAGCGGCCCGTACCCGAGCACGAACTGGAGCTGCTGGGTGAGCAGGAACAGCGAGCCGCCCATTCCGAACGCGACCAGGATCGCGCCCGCGACCGCGCCGATGAACTTCTGGTTCCGGAAGAAGTGCATGTCCAGCATCGGATACGGGATGTGCAGCTCCCACAGCACGAACCCGGTGAGGACGGCGACCCCGACGAAGGCGGTCAGCAGCACCTGGCCGGAGGTCCAGCCGTGGCCCGGGCCGGAGATGATCGCGTACACGACCGCGGCCATGCCGATGGTGGAGAGCAGCGCGCCCAGCAGGTCGGGGCGCTCCCCGCTCGGGTTCTTCGACTCCGGGACCAGCCGCGCCACTGCCACCAGGCCGATCACGGCGACCGGGATGTTGATCAGGAAGATGGCGCCCCACCAGAAGTGGTCGAGCATCACCCCGCCGATCAGCGGGCCGACCGCGAAGCCGAGCGAGCTGACGGTCGACCAGATGCCGATCGCCTTCACCCGCTCGGTGTCGTCGAAGATCTGGACGACGACGGCGAGGGTCGTGGTCATCAGCAGCGCACCGCCGATGCCCATGCCCGCCCGGGCGGCGATCAGCTGCCCGGACGACTGGGCGAGCCCGGCGACCAGTGAGCCGACGCCGAACAGGGCGAGACCCGCGATCAGCATCTTCTTGCGGCCGTAGCGGTCGGCCGAGCTGCCGGCGGTCAGCAGCAGCCCCGACTGCACGAGCGAGTAGGCGTTGATCATCCACTGCACATCGGCGGTGGAGGCGTGCAGCTCCCGGGTGAGGGAGGGGATCGCGACGTTGAGGACGGTGTTGTCGAGCAGCACGGTGAGCTGCGCGAGACAGATGACGCCGAGGATCAGCCAGCGCTGCGGATGGCTCGGCGACACAAGGCGGTTCGGCTCGGCGGAGGTCGCCGTCATTCGGACTCCCGGGCGTCGGATCAAGGTCCTATACGGTGTACAGGGAAAGTGTTGTACACCGTATAGCCGTGCATGAGCCACGTACAAACGGCTTTCCCGCGATAGCGTTCCGGTCGCTGATCCGACAAGGGCTGGAGTGGTATGTCACTGCGTCGTCGTACGGTGGAAGTTCTGCTGGCCGCAGGCCTGTTGGGGGCGGCTCTGATGCCGCCCGCGGCCGCTGCGGGGCACGGGCCGGGGCAGCTGGTGCCCCTGCGCGTCGCCACGTACAACATCCATGCGGGAGCCGGCATGGACAACGTCTTCGATCTCGACCGGCAGGTGGCCGAGCTCCGCTCGCTGCACGCGGACGTGATCGGGCTCCAGGAGGTCGACGTCCACTGGGGCGACCGCAGCCAGAACCGCGACCTGGCGGCCGAACTGGGCCAACGGCTCGGCATGCA
The DNA here is from genome assembly GCF_035917255.1 of Streptomyces sp. NBC_01257. Lineage (NCBI taxonomy): Bacteria > Bacillati > Actinomycetota > Actinomycetes > Kitasatosporales > Streptomycetaceae > Streptomyces > Streptomyces sp. NBC_01257. The sequence goes on along the minus strand of NZ_CP108472.1, from coordinate 4,719,338 downwards.
CGTGTCGTTCGCACCGATCTACAGCCTCGATCCGGCGACGGCGGACGCTCCGCGGCGCGAGTTCGGCGTCGCGGTGCTGTCCCGCTACCGCATCGTGAGCGCCGAGAACCACGACATCACCCGGCTCTCCACCCAGGACCCGAACCCGGTCCCGGCCCCCGCGCCCGGCTTCGGCGAGGTGGTGCTGCGGGTGAAGGGGGTCCCGGTGCACGTGTACGCGACGCACCTCGACTACCGCGGCGACCCGTCCGTCCGGACCGCCCAGGTGGCCGACACCCGCCGGATCATGGCCGAGGACCAGGAGTCGGAGCGGCGGCCGGTGCACCAGATCCTGCTCGGCGACTTCAACGCGGCACCGGCCGCGCCGGAGCTGGCCCCGCTGTGGGAGACGCTCACCGACATCGAGCCGGGCGGGCCGACGTATCCGGCGCAGGACCCGGTGCAGCGGATCGACTACGTCGCGGTGTCGAAGGACACCGTGCGGGTACGCGACGCGGCGGTGGCCGAGACGCTCGCCTCGGACCACCGCCCTGTTGTCGCCGACCTGCTGCTGCGGCGCTGAGGGGCTGCCGCCTCAGGCGCTCTTGGGCTGTGTCAGGTCGTAGAAGGTGGCGCTGCCGGCCGTGACCTCCTTGTAGTTGGCCTCCACCCAGGCGGAGATCTTCGACGAGGTGCCGCCGCTGCCGCCCATGCCGCCACCGCCGCCCGTGCCGCTGGAGACGAAGTAGTGGATCCGGCCGTCCTCGACGTACTTCTTGAACTGGGAGAGCGTCGGGGACGGGTCGCTCCCGTTGAAGCCGCCGATCGCCATCACCGGGTCGCCGGTGGCGAGCTGGTAACTGGCCGCGTTCTGCGAGCCGATGGCCGCGGCGGCCCAGGTGTAGTCGTCCGCGTCGGCCGCGAGGAGCTTCTTGGCCGCGGCGTCGACGGACGCGCCGTTGAGCAGCCCGCCCATACCGCCGCCACCGCCCCGTCCGCCCTCGCCCATGCCGGGCATGGCTCCGGGCCGCTGCCCCTGCTGTGCGGTGCCGGTACCGCCCTGGCCCTGCTGGGTGCCGGTCGGGGGCTGCCCGCCCCGGCCACCGGCCGGCGGCTGTCCCATGCCGCCGCCCTGCTGGTTGCCCTGCTGGGCACCCTGCCCGGGCGGCCGCATCCCGCCACCGCGGCCGCCACCGCCGCCCGGACCGCCGCCCATGCCGCCGCCCATCCCGCCGGAGGCCGGGCCGGCCGTGACGATCGAGCCCTGGTGTCCGGTGTTCAGCGTGCTCACGGTGTACGCGGCCGGCCCGGCCAGTGACGCGGCGAAGCCCAGACCCACCGCGGCGAGCGCCAGCCGGCGCCCCAGCCGCGAGGCGAGCAGCAGGCCCACCGCGCCCACGAGACCGACGACGAGCACCGCCGGCCGCAGCCACGCCTGGTAGTCCGGGGTCCGCCCCAGCAGCACGTACGACCAGTAGGCCGTCACCGCCACCGTGACACCGAGCGCGGCGCCCGCCCACCAGCGGGACCGCTCCTCCCACAGGACCGTGGCGCCCATGCCGACCAGCGCCGCGAGGTAGGGCGCCAGAGCCACCGTGTAGTACTGGTGGAAGATCCCCGCCATGAAGCTGAACACGGCCGTGGTCATCAGCAGCGAGCTGCCCCAGGCGAGGAACGCCGCCCGGGCGGTGTCCGTCCGCTTCGCCCGCCAGGTCAGCCAGACGCCCGCGACCAGCAGGATCAGCGCGGCGGGCAGCAGCCAGGAGATCTGGCTGCCGATCTCGGAGTTGAACATCCGGCCGATGCCGGTCTCGCCCCACTGGCCGCCGGAGCCGCCGCCCGGGCCGCCCCCGCCGCCGACGCTGCCGGTCTCCTCGCCGTTGATCCGGCCGAGCCCGTTGTAGCCGAAGGTGAGCTCCAGGAACGAGTTGTTCTGCGAGCCGCCGATGTACGGGCGCGAGGAGGCGGGCCACAGTTCGACGATCGCCACCCACCAGCCGCCCGCGAGGATCATCGCCAGCGCCGAGAGGCCGAGCTGGCCGAACCGCCTGCGTACGGAGACCGGCGCGAACACCGCGTACAGCACCGCCAGCGGTGGCAGGATCAGGAACGCCTGAAGGGTCTTGGACAGGAACGCCAGACCGACCGCGACGCCCGCCCACACCAGCCACTTGGTGCGGCCGTTCTCCATCGCGCGCAGCACGCAGTAGACCGTGACGGTCATCAGCAGTGCGAGCAGCGCGTCCGGGTTGTTGAAGCGGAACATCAGCGCGGCGACGGGCGTGAGCGCGAACACCGCCATGGTGATCAGCCCGGCGGCGGCACTGAACCGGCGGCGCACGGAGGCGTAGAGCACGCCCGCCGTGGCCGCGGCCATCAGCACCTGCGGGGCCAGGATCGCCCACGAGCTCAGGCCGAAGATCCGCACCGACAGCGCCATCGGCCACAGGGTGGCGGGGGGTTTGTCGACGGTGATGGCGTTGGCCGAGTCCAGCGAGCCGAAGAAGAAGGCCTTCCAGCTCTGGCTGCCGGCCTGCACGGCCGCGGAGTAGAAGGAGTTGGCGTAGCCGGAGGAGCCGAGGTTCCAGAGGTACGCCAGCGTGATGACCAGCAGCATGGCGAGGAAGGCCGGGCGCGCCCAGCGGGGGTCCTCGGGCCTGCCCCGCCACAGCCGGCGCGGCAGCGGGCCGGCCGTCCGTCCGAGGCTCGGCGAGCCCGCGTGGGGTGGGGCCGGAAGGTGGTCGAGCGTGGTCATCGGACGTTCCTCAGTTCGTGGTGGGTGTCGTCGGCCGGGGCGGCGGCCGGGCCGGGCGCGGGGGTGCCCGCCGGGCGGGCCGCGTCACCGCCGCGGCCGCCACCGCTCCGGTCGCGGTCGCGGTCGGGGAAGACCCAGGCGCGGAAGAGCAGGAACCGCAGCACCGTCGCCGCGAGGTTGGCCGCGATCAGCACGGCGAGTTCGGTGCCGTGCGAGGGCGAGCCGGAGGCCGCGCCCAGTGCGGCCAGCGAACCGCTGGTCAGCGCCAGGCCGATGGCGAAGACCACGAGGCCCTGCGCCTGGTGACGGACGGCCCCGCCCCGGCCGCGTACGCCGAAGGTGAGCCTCCGGTTCGCTGCCGTGTTGGCGACGGCCGACACCAGCAGCGCGCCGCCGTTGGCGATCTGCGGGCCGGCGCCCAGCCGGAAGAGCGAGTAGAGGAGCAGGTAGACGAGCGTGGAGAGAGCGCCCACGACGCAGAACCCGACCAGCTGCCGGGCCAGTCCGCCCGGCACCCCGCCGATCCCGCGGTCGCGCGGGTCGTCGCCGAAGGGCCGGGCCAGACGGTCGAGCGGCAGTGCGCCGACGGCCAGCGCCCGCCCGACCCGCCACACGCCCTTCAGGTCCTCGGTGGCGGTCCGCACGATGTGGACCGTCGAGTCGGGGTCGTCGACCCAGTCCACCGGCACCTCGTGGATGCGCAGCCCGGCCCGCTCGGCGAGCACCAGCATCTCGGTGTCGAAGAACCAGCCGGTGTCCTCGACCATCGGCAGCAGCCGCTGCGCGACCTCCCGGCGGATCGCCTTGAACCCGCACTGCGCGTCACTGAACCGGGCGGCCAGCGACGAGCGCAGGACGATGTTGTACGCCCGCGAGATGAACTCCCGCTTCGTGCCCCGCACCACCCGCGAACTGCGGGCCAGCCGCGAGCCGATCGCCAGGTCCGAGTGGCCGGAGATCAGCGGCGCGACGAGCGGGAGCAGTGCGTTCAGGTCGGTGGACAGGTCCACGTCCATGTAGGCGAGGACCGGGGCGTCCGAGTGCGACCAGACGGTGCGCAGCGCCCGTCCGCGGCCCTTCTCCTCCAGCCGGAAGGACCGCACCCCGGGCAGTGACCGTGCCAGGCGCCGCGCCACCTCGGGCGTCCGGTCGGTGCTCGCGTTGTCCGCGACGGTGATCCGGAAGGCGTACGGGAAGGTGCGGGCCAGATGGTCGTGCAGCCGCAGCACGCACGGCTCCAGGTCCTTCTCCTCGTTGTAGACGGGTACCACCACGTCGAGTACGGGGGCACCTGCCGCATCGCCCGCGCGGGCCAGGAGGTGGTCCCGGGCCGGCAGGGTGCTCCAGGGAGTGTCGGTTCGCATGACACCGACACTCGCCAACCGCGCTGTCACACCCGTGTGGTGAGCCTGTGGTCCCGCTGTGAGGTGGTGGAACCGTCCGGGCCCGGACCGCCCGCGTGCCCGCCATCGGCCGGCAGATGGACGGCGAACACCGTGTCCCCGGGCACCGAACGCACCTCGGCGACACCGCCGTGCGCGGCGGTGACGGCCTGCACGATGGCGAGCCCGAGCCCCGTCGAACCGGCGTGCCGGGAGCGCGAGGCGTCCCCCCGCGCGAACCGTTCGAAGACGTGCGGCAGCAGCTCCGCCGGAATGCCCGGCCCGTCGTCCCGGACCTCCAGCGTCACCCACGGCTGCCCGGTCCCCGCGAGGACCCGGACCGTGACCGTGGTCCCGGGCGGGGTGTGCGTACGGGCGTTGGCCAGCAGGTTGACCAGCACCTGCTGAATCCTGGTCGGGTCGGCCCGGACGGTCGCGGGCACCTCGGGCAGCTCCAGCCGCCAGTGGTGCGTGGACCCGGAGCCGTCCGGTGAGGCGACCCGGCCCGCGACGCGTGCGTCGCTCACCGCGTCGATGACGAGCGGCGAGAGATCAGTGCTCTCGCACGAGAGCGGCCGGCCTGCGTCCAGCCGGGCGAGGAGCAGCAGATCCTCCACCATGCCCGTCATGCGCTCCGCCTCGGACTCGATCCGGCCGAGAGCGTGCCGGGTGTCGGGTCCGGCGTTCTCCCGTCCGCGCCGGGTGAGTTCGGCGTATCCGCGGATCGAGGCGAGCGGGGTCCGCAGCTCGTGGCTGGCGTCGGCGACGAACTGCCGCACCCGCATCTCGCTCTTCTGCCGCACGTCCAGGGCCGAACCGACGTGGCCGAGCATCCGGTTGAGGGCCGCGCCGACCTGCCCGACCTCGGTGCGCGGATCGGCCTCGGCGTCCGGGACCCGTTCGAAGAGGGTGACCTCGCCGCTGTGCAGCGGGAGTTCGGAGACACGGGTCGCGGTGGCGGCCACCCGGCGCAGCGGCCGCAGGGCGACCGTGACCATGGCGGCGCCCGCGATCCCGGCGGCGATGAGCCCGGCCCCGGTGACGCAGACCTCGACGAGGATCAGGGTGGTGATGGCCCGGCTCACCTCTTCGGTGGGGATGCCGACCAGGACGGTCGTCCCGTCGCTCGCGGGGGCGGTGGCCTGCACCCGGTAGCTGCCGAGCCCGGGGAGGTCGACGTCGTGCGCACGGCCGTCCGAGGTGACCCCGGCCGCCTCCAGGGCGGCCTCCTGGGCACCGGTCAGGGGGTCGACGTTCTCCTTGGCGTCGAACCCGCCCCCGTTCACGACCGCGGACTCCGACACGTCACCGTCCAGGGACAGCGCACCGAACGTCTTCAGCGGCTGCCCGCCCATCCCGATGAAGCCGAGCGGATCCTTGTTCTTGAGCCCACCGGGAACGGGCTCACCCGGCCTGCGCTCGGCCCGCATCGTGATGTCACGCAGCTGGTCGTCCAGCTTGCCGTACATGTAGGTGTGGAACGCTATGGCGGTCACCGTGCCGATGACGGCCGCGACGACAGCGATCAGCGTCACCGCGGAGACGACGAGCCGCGTCCGCAGCGTCCACGGCCCCTTCGCCAGCCGTTTCACGGTGCTACTCACCGGGCTTGATGAGGTATCCCGCCCCGCGCCGGGTGTGGATCATCGGCGAGCGGCCGGCGTCGATCTTCTTGCGCAGGTAGGAGATGTAGAGCTCGACGACGTTGGCCTGTCCGCCGAAGTCGTAGTTCCAGACCCGGTCCAGGATCTGCGCCTTGCTCAGCACCCGGCGCGGATTGCGCATCAGGAAACGCAGCAGCTCGAACTCGGTTGCCGTGAGGTGGATGTTGGCCCCGCCGCGGCTCACCTCGTGGCTGTCCTCGTCCAGCATCAGGTCGCCGACGACGAGCGTCGACTCGCTGCGCACCGCCGCCGTGCCGGACCGCCGGATCAGGCCGCGCAGCCGGGCCACGACCTCCTCCAGGCTGAACGGCTTGGTGACGTAGTCGTCGCCGCCGGCCGTGAGCCCGGCGATCCGGTCCTCGACGGAGTCCCGGGCGGTCAGGAACAGCACGGGCACGTCGGAGAGCTCCCGGCGCAGCCTGCCGAGGACGGCGAGCCCGTCCATGTCGGGCAGCATCACGTCGAGGATCACCGCGTCGGGCCGGAAGTCCCGGGCCGTGCGCAGGGCGCCCGCGCCGTCCCCCGCGCTGCGCACCTCCCAGCCCTCGTAGCGAAGCGCCATGGAGAGCAGCTCGGCCAGCGGGGCCTCGTCGTCCACGACCAGCACCCGGACGGGCGTCCGGTCCGGCCTGAGCAGTTCGGTACGCCCCTGGGGCGAGGTCGTCGTCGTCATGCCCCAACCCTGTGAGACGCCCCTGAGAGAGTTCTTTTCCGATTCTGTGAATTCCCTGAGAAAGCGTTCGATGCGGCCGAACCCGCGCCCTCAGCAGTCGAACAGCGCCTTCGCGTTGTCGTGGCAGACCGCCCGCAGCCAGTCGTCCCCGAGCCCCAGCCGTTCCAGCGCGTGCAGCTGGTGGGCGTACGGATACGGGATGTTCGGGAAGTCCGTCCCCAGCAGAATCCGGTCGCCGAGCGCCGCGAGCCGCCCGCGCTCCGCCGCCGGGAAGGGGGTGAGCTCCTCCGTGAAGTCGGTGAACGCCATCGTCGTGTCGAGCCGCACCTCCCGGTACGTCTCCGCCAGCGCCAGGAACTCCGCGTACTCCGGCATCCCCATGTGCGCCACGACCAGCCGCAGCCGGGGGTGCCGGGCGAGCAGTCCGCCGACCGGTCCCGGCCCGGTGAACCTGCCGGGCGCGGGCCCCGACCCGCAGTGCGTCACGACGGGGATCCCGGCCTCGGCGAGCAGTCCCCACACCGGGTCCAGCAGCGGATCGTTCGGGTCGTACGCGCCGACCTGGACGTGCGACTTGAAGACCCGGGCCCCCGCGTCGACGGCCTCCGCCACGTACTTCCCGGCGCCCTCCTCCGGGAAGAAGGTCGCGGTGTGCAGACAGTCGGGCACCCGGGCCGCGAATCCGGCCGCCCAGCCGTTCAGCCAGGCCGCCATGCCGGCCTTGTGCGGGTAGAGCATCGAGGTGAACCGGAGCACGCCGAACGAGCGCAGCAGCGCGAGGCGTTCGTCCTCGTCGTGCCGGTAGGCGATCGGCCACTCCATCCCGGTCAGCGGGCCGGCCGAGTCGAAGTACGCCCAGACCTTGCGCAGCACCCGCTCCGGCATGAAGTGCGTGTGGACGTCGATGATCCCGGGCAGTCCGAGCCGCTCATGGAACCGCACCACGTCGTCGCGTCCGTCATCCGTGTCCATCAGGCGCTCCTCCTTCGACCGTCTCCGACGATCTCAGAACAGCCCGGCCTGCGAAGCGCCGCCCCCCGCGGTGACGGTCGGCACGCTCACCCCGCTGTCCGGGCCGGCCGCCGCCAGGTCCCAGCCGGTCATCAGCCGGGTGTCCACCACGACGACCCCGTCCGTCCCGGTGTCCAGATGCAGATCCGGCCCGGCCGCCGCGACCAGCCGCCCCGCGACCGCGCCGCCGTCCACCAGCCCGCTCACCGCCCGCAGCGGCCCGGCCGTCCCGGCCGCCCCCTCGATCCCGAAGATGCCCGCGTGGTCGACGGCCTCGAACGGCAGCCGCTCCAGCGCCTCGGGCCAGCCCCGCCCGTCGAGTGCCGCGGCCTTCCCGTACAGCTCCGCCACCTCGCCGGCCCGCTCGCCGGCCACCGGGAGATCCGCCCGCACCGCCCGCTTGCGCGCGTACGGGATCCGGTCCGGCACCCCGAGCGCGGCCCGCAGCACCTCCTCGGCCCGTCGCGCCGCCATCAACGGCCCACGCCCCAGCCAGCTGAAGACCACCGCCCCCTGCTCCCGCAGCCGGGCCGCGCCCCGCTCCTCGGCGGTGATCCCGACCTTCACCATCCCGGGACCGAACCAGGCCAGGTACACGCGGTACGTCCGCGGGTCGTCGGGAATCGTGTCGGCCGCCACCGAATGCGCCCGGTCCAGCCGCCCGCACTCCGCGCAGCGCGCGCCGGTGCTGCGCTCCGGGACCGCGGCCGTCACCGGGCACGCGTTGCCCCGCGCGCCGATGCACGTCCGCCCGCCCGCGGCCCGGAACCCGAGCTCCGTCCCGTACGCCAGCACGCTCCCCCGCGTCTGCCGGCCCCGGTGCCACGCGAGCACCGGACCGCCCCGGTCCTCGGGCCACCGAAGACCGCCGCACTGCCAACCCATGCGTGAACTCCCGGACTTCTGGACGTGGACGGAAAGAGAGGCGAAACGGGATACGAGCCGGATACCGAGGGGCACCACGGATACGAACCCACAATGATCCCACACATATCGCCTTGCGGTGTGACCTGCGTCACACTGGAAGGGCGGTGGGTTCGCCACCGGAATCCCTCAGAGGTGTTCGGCCATGACCACCACCATCGACGGAACCGCCCTCGACACCCTGCGCACGGCCCTGCGGGGCCCGGTCGTCGCGCCGGGGGACCCGGACTACGACCCGTCCCGCAGCCTCTACAACGCCATGATCGACCGGCGCCCCGCCGCCATCGCCTCGTGCGTGGACGTCGCGGACGTACGGGCGACGCTCGGCTTCGCCCAGGAGACAGGGCTCGGCCTCGCCGTCCGAGGCGGCGGACACAGCGGGCCCGGCCTGTGCCTGACCGACGGCGGGCTGACCCTCGACCTGTCCCCGATGCGCTGGGTGCGCGTCGACCCCGAGGCCAGGACGGCCCAGGTGGGCGGGGGCAGTCAGCTGGGCGACCTGGACCACGCGGCGGACACCTTCGGTCTCGGCGTACCGGCCGGAATCATGTCGACGACCGGAGTGGGCGGCCTCACCCTGGGCGGCGGACACGGCTATCTGACCCGCAGATACGGGCTCACGATCGACAGCCTGATCGCCGCGGACGTCGTGCTGGCCGACGGCACCTTCGTCACCGCGAACGAGAACCACCACGCCGACCTGTTCTGGGCGCTGCGGGGCGGCGGCGGCAACTTCGGCGTGGTCACGTCGTTCACGTACCGGCTGCACACGGTGGGCACGGTCGGGGTCGCGGTGACCGTGTGGCCGGTCGACCGCACGGCGGAGGTCCTGCGCTGGTACCGGGAGTTCCTGCCCGCCGCGCCGGAGGACCTCTACGGCTTCTTCGCCCTCCTGTCGGTCCCGCCGGGACCGCCCTTCCCCGAAGCGATCCACGGGCAGAAGATGTGCGGCGTGGTCTGGTGCTGCACGGCCGACCCGGCGTCCGGCCGGCTGGAGGAGCTGCTGAAGGCGGTCGAGGAACCGGCGCCGCCCGCGTTCCACTTCACCAGCCCGATGCCCTACCCGGCCCTGCAGACCATGTTCGACGGGCTGATCCCCAAGGGGCTCCAGTGGTACTGGCGCGGCGACTTCTTCGACGGGATCCCGGACGCGGCGGTCGACGTGCACGCGGAGTTCGGCCGCAACCTGCCCACCGGCCTGTCGACGATGCACCTGTACCCGGTCGACGGAGCCGCCCACCGGGTCGGCCCCGCCGCGACGCCCTGGGCCTACCGGGACGCCACCTGGTCCGGTGTCATCGCGGGCATCGACCCCGACCCGGCCAACGCCGAACGGATCCGCCGGTGGTGCGTCGACTACTGGACCGCGCTGCACCCGCACTCCATGGGCGGCGCGTACATCAACTTCCTCGGGGAGGCGGAGGACCCGGACCGCGTCCGGTCCACGTACGGCGGCAACTACGACCGCCTGGCCGCGGTCAAGCGCACCTACGACCCGGACAACTTCTTCCACGCCAACCAGAACATCCCGCCGGCCGCGGCGTGAGAACCCGTCCGCGACCGCCGGGGAATCGCCCGGGACGCCCCCGGGACCCGTGCGGCGGCGGGCGTTAGGATCCGGTCCATGCCCCTGAGCGTGCAGGACGTGGAGCGGTTCGAGACCTCCAGGCCCCGTCTGGAGGCGATCGCCTACCGGCTCCTCGGCTCCGCGACCGAGGCCGAGGACGCCGTACAGGACACGTTCCTGCGCTGGCAGGCAGCCGACGTCGACCGCATCGAGGTCCTGGAGGCCTGGCTGACGAAGGTCCTCACCAACGTCTGCCTCAACCAGCTCACGTCGGCCCGCGCCCGGCGCGAGACCTATGTGGGCGAATGGCTCCCCGAGCCGCTGCTCGCCGGAGACCCGATGCTCGGGCCCGCCGACACGGCCGAGCAGCGCGACTCCGTCTCGTACGCGGTCCTCACCCTCATGGAGCGGCTCTCCCCCAACGAGCGGGCGGTGTACGTCCTGCGGGAGGCCTTCGGCTACCCGCACCGCGAGATCGCCGAGATCCTCGACCTCACCGAGGCCGCCACCCAGCAGATCTTCCACCGCGCCAAGAAGCACCTCGCGCACGGCAGGCCCCGCACCGGGATCGACGAGGCGGCCGCCCGGCGGATCGTCGAGGAGTTCCTCGCGGCCGCGACCACCGGCCGGACCGAGCCGCTCGTACGGCTCCTGACCGAGGACGCCGTCGCGATCGGCGACGGCGGCGGCAAGGTCCCGGCCCGCGCCAAGGCGTTCGAGGGCGCTGTCGCGGTCGCGACGTTCATGCGCGGTCTGTTCAAGCCCAGCAAGGCCAAGCGCGACATCGCCGGCGGCTCCCCCGAGGTCCACACCACGACCGCCAACGGCCTCCCGGCCGTCGTGGCGGTCGTGGACGGCCGGGTCATCGGCGTGATGTGCCTGGAGATCACCGCCGAGGGCATCGCCGCGTTCCGCAACCAGGTCAACCCCGACAAACTCGAACGCGCGACCCGGCGCTGGGCGGCCTCCGACCACGGGGACCCCCTGTTCCGAGCCTTCTAGCCCCTCGTGACGCAGGTCACACACACCCCCTGTCAGAAATCGCCGGGCCGCCCGGTTCAAGAGGCGAACCCGCGCGAGACAGGAGCAGGGAAATGCAGCAGCAGCACCGCATCATCGTCCTCGGGGCCGGATACTCGGGAGCCATCGCCGCCGGCCGCCTTGCCAAGCGGCTGCGCCGCGAGGACGTCGCCATCACCCTCGTCAACGCCGAGCCCGACTTCGTCGAGCGCGTCCGGATGCACCAGCTGGCGGTGGGCCAGGAGCTGACCCCCAGGCCCTTCGCCGAGATGTTCGCGGGCACCGGCGTCGCACTGAAGCACGCGAAGGTGACCGGCATCGACCCCGACGGCAAGCGCGTCACGGTCGTGGACGTGAACGACGCGCAGGACGGCGCGCAGGAGGTCACCGAGGACCTGCCGTACGACACCCTCGTGTACGCCCTCGGCAGCGGCTGGAACAGCCAGGGCGTCCCCGGCACCGCCGAGCACGCCCACCAGATCGCCGGCCGCCCCGGCGCACTCCGGCTCCGCGAACGCCTCGCCCGTCTGGACGCCGGCGAGCAGGTCCTCGTCATCGGCGGCGGCCTCACCGGCCTGGAGGCCGCGACCGAACTCGCCGAGGCCCGGCCCGACCTCTCCGTAGCCCTCGCTACGCACGGCGGCCTCGGCGACGGGTTCTCGCCCAAGGGGGCCCGGCACCTGCGGAAGGTCTTCGCCGGCCTCGGCATCACGGTCCACGAACACACCAGGATCACCGAGGTGACGGCCGACGCCGTCACCACCGCCGACGGCATCTCCCTCCCCGCCGCCGTCGCCGTCTGGACCGCCGGCTTCGCGGTCCACCCGATCGCGGAGGCGACCACACTGGACGTCTCCGACACCGGCCGGATCACGGTCGACGCGACCATGCGCTCGCTCTCGCACCCGGACGTGTACGCCATCGGCGACGCGGCCCTCGTGGCGGGCCCCGGCGACAAGCCCCTGCGGATGTCGTGCGCCTCGGGCGTCCCCACCGCCTGGCAGGCCGCCGACGCCATCGCGGCCCGCCTGACCGGCACGAAGGTGCCGAAGACCCCGCTCCGCTACTTCAACCAGTGCATCTCGCTGGGCCGCAGGGAAGGCCTCATCCAGTACGTCACCGCGGACGACCGCGCCGTGAGCGCGGCCCTGACCGGCAGGACGGCCGCCCTCTACAAGGAACTGGTCTGCAAGGGCGCGGCCTGGGGCGTCGCCCACCCCACCCTCGGCGCCCCGACCCGACGCCGCCCGGTACTCCGCCCCCGACCCGGGCCCCAGGTGGCCACCACCGCCAACGCCGAGGCCTGACGGACGACGGCGTTCCGGCACGGTTCACTCGCGCCAGGCGGCAACCAGGCGCGCCGCCAGAGCCGCCACCAGCGCCACCGCGAGGAGATACACACCAAGACGTTCCTCGGACACCACCGGCGACCACACCCGCCAGGAGGGCGGGGTATTGCCCGGCGTCGGGACGCCCACGCCTCACTCCGGCGAATGCTCGCAGCAGCACCTCCTCCACGAGCCCGTCACACCCATCCGGACGAATCCCGCCCGGGAAACGACCCGGACTATTCGGAGTCGGGCGATCCGGGGATGTCGAGAACGTGCCACCGGCTCCGTCCCAGGAGCATCAGGGGCCGCCACCGGCCACACGGAACGAAGGAGAAGCCACCATGGCGATTCAGCGGATGGACAACGTCGGCATCGTCGTCGAGGACTTGGACGCGGCCATCGCGTTCTTCGTGGAGCTCGGTCTGGAGCTGGAGGGCAGGGGGACGGTCGAGGGCCTCTTCGCCGACCAGTGCACCGGACTCGACGGTGTCCGCTGCGACATCGCGATGATCCGGACCCCGGACGGTCACAGCCGGCTCGAACTGGCGAGGTACCGGAGCCCCGAGGCGACCAGCGACGAACCGCGCAACCGGCCGCACAACATCCTGGGCACGCACCGCGTCATGTTCGCCGTCGACGACATCGAGGACACCGTCGCCCGCCTGCGCCCGCACGGCGCGGAACTCGTCGGCGAGATCGCCCGGTTCGAGGACAGCTACCTGCTCTGCTACCTCCGCGGGCCGGAGGGCATCATCGTCGGCCTGGCCGAGCAGCTGGGCTGAGAAGGCGTACTTCGCTGCTGTACGGGCAACGCGAGAGGCCCCCAGGATTTCTCCTGGGGGCCTCTGGCCTGCTGTGCACTCGGCAGGATTCGAACCTGCAACCTTCTGATCCGTAGTCAGATGCTCTATCCGTTAAGCTACGAGTGCTTGTGCGTTCCGGGCTTTTCTCTGCCCCGTCGGCGTTGCGAGAACAACATTACATGACCTGCGCCGTGACGCGAAATCCATTAGCCGCACCCCTGCTGAGCTGCGAGATCACCGGTTCGAGACCCTCCCGGTGGATGCCGCTCGGACCCGGGAACGACCGAAGCCCCAGGCCGTTGGCCCGGGGCTTCGGTGATCAAGCGGAGGCGGAGGGATTTGAACCCTCGATGGGCTTTAAGACCCAAACCGCATTAGCAGTGCGGCGCCATAGACCGGACTAGGCGACGCCTCCAGCACACCCGCGCATGCGCGGTGGTGCGTGCAGATGATGACACAGCTGAGCGTTGCGTCACCAATCGATGCCTACGGTACTAGGCAGTCGGCCGCGAGAGCAAAGCGCCTGCGGTTGCGCAACGCCGTGGCGTGCGGAGCGTTAGTCGGGGTGGGGCGTCCGCCCTTCGTTACCCGCGCCGCCGGCCCGGTCCGGCGGCACGTACGACCACAGGAGCCCGCATGATGCGTCGTCTCGCCCTCACCGCCCTCGTGTCGCTGGCCGCACTGTCCGCCGCCGCGCCCGCGGCGACGGCCGTGGCCGGTCCCCTTCCGCTGCCGGTGCCGCTGCCCGTGCTGCAGAACGACGACGAGGGCACCCACCTCACCGTCGTCGTCTCCGGCTCGGGGGACCCGGCGGCCGACGGCACGTACGAGCTGGACTGCGAGCCGGCCGGCGGCAGCCACCCGGTGGCGCAGCAGGCCTGCGACCGGCTGGCGCAGCTGCCGGGCGAGAGCGCGGACCCGTTCGCACCGGTGTCCCGGGCCGCGATGTGCACGCAGCAGTTCGGCGGACCGGCCACCGCCCGGATCACCGGAACGTGGCAGGGGCGAAGCATCGACTCCGCGTTCGACCGGACCAACGGGTGCGAGATCGGGCGCTGGAACAGCCTGCGGCCGGTGCTCCCGAACGTGCGGTGAGCTGCGGCTGCACGGCATTCGGGGCGGGCCGCGGGGCACGTAATGGGCCAGAGTCGTACACCGTATGCACAGAACCTTGGTGAGAGCTCCCCCTCATCCGCCGCCCCTTGCCCCTCCCCTGCCTTTAGACTCCTCCAGTGACAGCCTGAGGCCCGAGGGGCAAGATGGGGCCCGCTGTCGGCAAGGTGCAGTAATCAGGGAGGAAGCGTCGTCGTGAGCAGCAGGCCATCCCGAGGCGCTGCTCGCCTCGCAGCCATACTCGACGCCCTTCCGGACGGGCTCCTGCTCGTCAACTGCAACGGTACGGTCGTCAACGCCAACACCATCGCCCTCGAAATGTTCGAGACTCCGGGCACCGCGCTCGTGGGTCGCGGACTGCTCGATCTGCTGCCGGAGTTCGACTCCAAGCTGATCCCGGGGTCGATGCGGAGGCCGGAGGCTGCGGACGAGCGGGGCCGGACCAAGCCCACGCGGATGATCGCGCGGCGGACCGACGGCAACGAGTACCCCGTCGAGGTGACGAGCGCCAGCCTGGAGGACGGGCAGGCGGCGTACAACGACGTCCAGAGCTCGTACAGCGGCAGCTACACGGGTGACGAGCTGCTCATGCTGGTCGTGCGCGATCTGTCGGGCACCGTCGACACCGAGGCCGAGCTGGCCCGGTCGCAGCGCCAGACCGAGATGATCCTGCGGGCCGCCTCCGAGGGCGTCGTCGGCACGGACACCGACGGCCGGGTCGTCCTCGTGAACCCGGCCGCCGCGCAGATCCTGGGCTTCCGCGCCAGCGACCTGGGCGGCCAGGAGCTCCATCCGCTGATCCTGCACTCACGGGCCGAGGGCGAGCCGTTCCCGTACGAGGAGTCGCCGCTGGCCGACACCCTCAAGTCGGGGCGCAAGCACCGGGTGCGCGGGCAGGTCCTGTGGTCCAAGAGCGGTGCGCAGGTGCCCGTCGACCTGACCACGGCCCCCGTGCGCGACGGCGACCAGTTGGTCGGCGCGGTCATGACGTTCACCGACCGCAGGCCGTACGAGGAGCTCGACGAGCAGCGCAGGACCGAGGTCACCGAGCTGACCGACCGCCACACCGCGGAGGTCACGGAACTGACCGAACGGCACACCGCCGAGGTCACCGGGCTGACGGAACAGCACGCCGCCGAGCTGGCCGACCGCACCGAGCGGTACGCCTCCGAGCTGGAGGAGCAGGCCGAGCGGCTCGCGGACCTGTCCGCCCGGCACTCCCAGCTGACCGCCGTGCTCGGCGAGTCGCTGCGCGGACCGCTCCAGGAGCTGCGCGGCGAGCTGTCCACACTGGCCGCCGACCCGGCCGGGCAGCTGTGGCCCGAGGCCAACCAGATCCTGCACCACCTGGCGGCGGGCTACGCGCGGATGACGACGCTCGTCGACAACGTGCTGAGCTACCAGCGGCTGGACGGCGGCTCCGAGGCGCTCGTCAAGACGAACGTGCTGCTCGACGGCGTGGTGACCGCCGGCATCGACGCGGCGGTCGAACTGATCGGCCCCGGCCGTGCCCAGTTCGCCGTGCATGCCCCGCCGATCGAGGCCGAGGTCGACGCGGGACGGCTGGTGACCGCGCTCGCGCACCTGGTCGCGGACGTCGCCGGAGTCGACTCGACCGGCAAGGCCCGGCTGGTGCCGGGCGGCGGCTACGTCGACTCGACCGTCGTCGTCGCGGCGGCCCAGCGCGGTGATGTGGTCCGCATCGAGGTGCGCGGGCCGTTCGCCGGGGGAGACCCGGTGCACGTGCCGATCGTGCGCGGGATCGTGCGGGCGCACGGCGGTGTGCTCCAGACGCACGAGATGGCCGGGATGAGCGGCAGCGCGTACGTCCTCGAGGTCCCGCTCGGCGCGGGCGCGGGGACCGTCATGCCGCCGATGGCTCCCGAGCAGCAGGCCCTGGGGCCTGTGCCCCCTGAGGTCCACGGCGATCCCGGCGTGCCCGGGGCCACGGTGCCCGGGGCCGGGGTGTCCGGGCCGGGGGCGTTCGATACCGGGGTGTCCGATTCCGGGGCGTCCGGTGAGGTCGCGCTTCCCGAGGGCGGCCGGGGGCGGCGCCGGGCGCGCAGGGCCTCCACGGATGCCTTCCTGGACAGCCCGGTGGACGGTTCCGACGGCGTCGGCGAACCCGGTGCCGCCGGTCCCGGAACCGAGCCGGCCGAGCCGACCGGGCGACGGCGTGCGCGCCGGGAGGCCGGGAGCGGGCCCGGCCACGGGGCTGTTCCGGAGGCCGGGGCCCTTCCCGGCTCCGCCGATGCCGCAGCGCCCGGGGCCGGACATCCGCACGCGCTCGTGCCGGCCCGGCCCAGCGAGGGTTCCGGGCGCAGGCGCGGGCGGCCCAGTCCCGCGGAGAGCGGTGACCGGGACGGTGCCGGGCAGCAGGGGCCGGGCCAGGCCCTCGCGCTGCCCGCCTCCCCGGGGCCCTCTCCTTCGGAGGGGTCCGTCGTGACGGCCGCCGAGGGTGCTCAGGGTGCCGGGGGCCGGCCGCAGCGCGGGCAGACCGTGCCGCCGCAGGGCGTTCCGGCCGAGGCCCAGCGGCCGGTGCCCGCCGGCGGGCACCGGGCGCACCGGGGCGGCGAGAGCCAACTGGCTCTTCCCGCCGCCGTGAACGCCGTGCAGTCCACAGCCCCCGCGGCCTACACCGACCTCCACGACGCCCCCCGGCCCCATGGAACGTCACCGGCCGACGCGGGAGCGCCTCAGGCGCCCGCTCCGGCGCAGCAGCCGACCGGGCGGCGGGCGCGCCGCGCCCTGTCGGCCGCCCAGGACCGCGCCGCCCAGGCCGAGGCGGGCCCGCGCGTCCCCTTCGCGCTCCCGCCCGCCGACGCCGACCGGGTGCCGCCCACCGCCGGTGAGGCGGACGCCTCGCTGCCCGGGCGCCACGACGCGGTGTCCGGTGCGCCGGGCGACGACCACACCCCGCCGCAGGCGCACCCCGTCCCGACCGGACGGCGCCGTGCGCGGCACGCCGACGCGCCCCAGCAGGACGGGCCGGGCGCGCCGTTCGGATCACCGGGGCAGCCCGGTCCGTACGACCCGAGGGACCCGAACGGCCCCGGCAGCCCGTCCGACCTTCCGTCCCCGCCCGCGCAGCCCGGTGGCTGGGACACGGACGACGCGTCGGGCCAGGGCCCTGCCGCCGCACCGGGCACGCCCGACGGGCCCGGCGGCGATCCGGAGCTCCCCGGATCGGGCCGGACCACGCACACGACCGGGACGACCCCGGCCGGCAACGCCCGTGGCGCCGATTCCGAAGGCCTGGAGGGTCCCGCGGTTCCCGCCGGCCCGGACGCCCATGACGGGACCCGTCCGCGGACGCTCTCGCCCGGCCCGGACGCGCGGCGGCAGCCGCTGCCCGCCGAGGCGCCCATGCCCGGCGGCTCGTCCGACTCGACGCAGGGGCGCGCGTTCAGCGTGCGGACGCTGGGGCAGGGCGTGCCGTTCTCCCAGCACATCGCCCATCAGCAGAACCAGACGCTCGGCGGCGGTGGCGCCGGCCGGCGCCGCAAGCTCGCCGCCCCGCCCGAGGGCGACCGCAACGAGCGCGCCGCCCTGCCGCCTGCGGGGCCCGCGGCACCCGCCGCCACACCGTCGCAGCCGCCCGCCGCGCAGAGCGGCCCGGGCGGCACAGGAGGCATGGGCGGTGCGGGCGGCACCGTGCAGGGCCAGGGTTCCGGGCAACTGCTCGCCGCTCCGGCCGCCGAAGGACGCGCGTACGCAATAGGGGCGCCCGACGAGGGAGCCGCCGAGGGGCCGGAGCCGCTGGACGGGCCCGGCGGCGCGGTCGAGGTCGCCAACCGGCCCTCCCCGCAGCCCGTCGACGACGAACTGCCCCCGGAGCCGCTGGACAACCCGCGCCGGCTTCTGGTCTGGCCGGCGCCCGACGTCTCCACCCAGCAGGCACTGAGCGACCGCGGCTACCGGCCGGTGATCGTGCACTCGCGCGAGGAGGTCGACGCGCAGATCGCGGCGTTCCCCGCCGCGCTGTTCGTGGACCCGCTGACCGGTCCCATCACCCGCAAGGCGCTCCAGTCGCTGCGCCAGGCGGCGGTGGCGGCCGAGGTGCCGGTGCTGGTGACGGCCGGTCTGGGGCAGGCCTCGCGGGAGGCGGCGTACGGCGCCGACCCGGCCGTACTCCTGAAGGCGCTCGCCCCGCGCGACAGCGAACAGCATCCGCCCCGCGTCCTGCTCATCGAGGAGAACGGCGACATCGCGCTCGCGCTGACGCAGACGCTGGAGCGCCGCGGCATGCAGGTCGCCTGCGCCGCGACGGACAGCGAGGCCGTCTCGCTCGCGACCCGGATGCGGCCGAACCTGGTGGTGATGGACCTGATGCAGGTACGCCGCCGCCGGGCCGGGATCGTGGACTGGCTGCGCGCCAACGGCCAGCTGAACCGCACCCCCCTGGTCGTCTACACCTCGGCCGAGATGAACCCCTCCGAGCTGCCGAAGCTGAGCTCGGGCGAGACCGTGCTCTTCCTGGCGGAGCGCTCGACCAGCGACGAGGTGCAGTCCCGCATCGTCGACCTGCTCGCGAAGATCGGCACGAACTGACCGCCGGAGGCGCTGCTTCCGCACACGACGAGGGCGGTACGGGAACCCTCCCGTACCGCCCTCGTCGTGTCAGCGGCCCCGGCTCGGACGGCTCAGAGCCGGGTGATGTCCAGCTCGCCCGCCGCGTACTGCTTGCGGATGACCTTCTTGTCGAACTTGCCGACGCTCGTCTTCGGCACGGACGCGATGACCGACCAGCGCTCCGGCAGCTGCCACTTGGCGATGCCCGCGTCGGCGAGGAACGTCTGCAGCGCCTCGTAGTCGGCGGTGGCGCCCTCCTTCAGGACGACGGTCGCGAGCGGGCGCTCGCCCCACTTGTCGTCCGGGACGGCCACGACGGCGGCCTCGGCGACATCGGGGTGCGCCATCAGGGCGTTCTCCAGCTCGACGCTGGAGATCCACTCGCCACCGGACTTGATGACGTCCTTGGCCCGGTCGGTGAGGGTGAGGAAGCCCTCGCCGCTGATCACGCCGACGTCGCCGGTCTTCAGCCAGCCGTCCTCGCTGAACTTGTCCTCGGGACGCAGCGCCTCGCCGTCCGCGCCGCCGTAGTACGAACCGGCGATCCAGGCGCCGCGCACCTCCAGCTCACCGGCGGACTCGCCGTCCCACGGGAGGTGTTCGCCGCCGGGGCCGACCAGGCGCGCCTCGACGCCGGCCGGGAAGCGGCCCTGGGTGATGCGGTAGGGCCACTCCTGCTCCTCGGTCAGCCCGGCGGGCGGGTTGGCCATCGTGCCGAGCGGCGAGGTCTCCGTCATGCCCCAGGCGTGACAGAGGCGGACACCGAGCCTGTCGTACGCCTCCATGAGGGAGGGCGGACAGGCGGCGCCGCCGATGGTGACGTTGGCCATCGAGGTGAGGTCGCGCGGGTTGGCGGTGACCTCGGCCAGCAGTCCCTGCCAGATGGTGGGGACGGCGGCGGCGTGGGTCGGCCGCTCGCGTTCGATCATGTCGGCGAGCGGGGCGGGCTGCAGGAAGCGGTCCGGCATCAGCATGTTGACGCCGGACATGAACGTCGCGTGCGGCAGCCCCCAGGCGTTGACGTGGAACTGGGGGACGACCACCAGGGTGGTGTCCTTGTCGGTGAGACCCATCGACTCGGACATGTTGACCTGCATGGAGTGCAGGTAGATCGAGCGGTGGGAGTAGACGACGCCCTTCGGGTCCCCGGTGGTGCCGGAGGTGTAGCACATGGCGGCGGCCTGGCGTTCGTCCAGCTCGGGCCAGTCGTAGCTGGTGGGCCGGCCGGCGATCAGCTCCTCGTAGTCGTGCACCCGCACCGGGGCGCCGTCCAGGACGGAACGGTCACCGGGGCCCGCCACGACGACGTGTTCGAGCGACGTCAGCCGGGGGAGCAGCGGGGCGAGGAGCGGCAGCAGGGAGCCGTTGACGATGACGGCCTTGTCGTCCGCGTGCCCGACGATCCAGACCAGCTGCTCGGCGGGGAGCCGGAGGTTGAGGGTGTGGAGGACGGCGCCCATCGACGGGATGGCGAGGTACGCCTCCACGTGTTCCGAGTTGTTCCACATGAGGGTCGCGACCCTCTGGTCCCCGTCGATGCCGAGCTCGTCGTGCAGGGCGTGGGCGAGCTGGGTGGCCCGCCGGCCGATCTCGGCGAAGCTGCGCCGGTGCGGCTCGGGCTCTCCGGTCCAGGTCGTGACCTGCGACTTCCCGTGGATCGTCATCCCATGGGTCAGGATGCGGGTGACAGTCAGCGGTACGTCCTGCATGGTGCTGAGCACGGCGTCCTCCCGGTGGGCGCTACGCGGCAGTAAGGTTCCGCTGATTCTGCGCACATACCGAGCGGTATGTCACTACTTCCGGGCGTACGAATCGGTGTCGTCCGGAACATCCGTCCCGGCCGGGGCGTCGCGGGACAGCCCGGACACCTCGCCGGACAGCAGGCCGAAGCGGCCCGGGCAGGTCACCGGACGGGTGACAGCTCCGGGTCCTGCCGCAGCTTGCCGAGCGCCCGGGACACCGCGCTCTTGACCGTGCCGATGGACACCCCGAGCACCTCGGCGGTCTGCGCCTCGCTGAGGTCCTCGTAGTAGCGCAGGACGACCATGGCCCGCTGGCGGTCCGGAAGCTTCAGCACGGCGCGCCACATCGCGTCGTGCAGCGACTGCTGCTCGGCCGGGTCGGGGCCGGGCACCGCCTCCTGCTCGGGCAGTTCGTCGCAGGCGAACTCGTCGACCTTGCGCTTGCGCCACTGCGAGGTCCGGGTGTTCAGCAGGGCCCGGCGGACATAGCCGTCGAGCGCCCGGTGGTCCTCGATCCGCTCCCAGGCGACATACGTCTTGGTCAGCGCCGTCTGCAGCAGGTCCTCGGCATCGCTCGGGTTCGCGGTGAGCGAGCGGGCGGCCCGCAGCAGCACCGGACCGCGGGCCTTCACGAACGACGTGAACGACGGGTACGGCACGTAGGGCGCCCGCGCGCCGTACGGTGTTCTCGCGGTGGCCGGGGTGCGCGGGAGGGCCGGGGCGCGGGGCACGGCGTAGGGAGCGAGCGACGCGTGGGGCGGATGCGCGGCGGGCGATGCGTGCGGGGCGCGCGGCGGGTGGCCGGTGTGCGGCGCGCGCGGGCTGCGCTGTGCGTCCCCGGTGGTGGCAGCGGCTCCCCTGGAGGCGCCCGTGCAGACTGGCGTGGTCATATCTCCACGCTAGGAGCGGGCGCCGCCGAGGGGATCGCACCCAGGTCCCGAAACGGGGTCCGCCTCAGGGAGTAGGGCCGGCGCCGCGTCCACCTCCTGTAGGTGGAGGGGCCGTCCTCCCGTACTCAGGGTCGTCCCCGAGACCGCCGGCCGGCTCACGGAAGCGGCGCGGACCCCTCCGGTACGGGACGGGCCCGGCGCCCTCGCCGCGGGACGGCCGGACTCTCCACCGCGGGACGGCCCGGCACCACGCCCCGGCCACTTCGCCGTGCCATGACCGGACCGCTACTGGGCCCGGCCCAGCAGGAGTCCCGAGGTCGGCACCCCCGTACCGGCCGTGACCAGGGAGGTGGCGGCTCCCGGCACCTGGTTGACCGAGGTCCCCCGGATCTGCCGGACCGCCTCGGCTATGCCGTTCATCCCGTGCAGATACGCCTCCCCGAGCTGCCCCCCGTGCGTGTTCAGGGGCAGCGCGTCGGCGGCCACGAGATCCGCGGCCTCCCCCGGTCCGCAGAAGCCGAACTCCTCCAGCTGCATCAGTACGAACGGGGTGAAGTGGTCGTACAGGATCGCCACGTCGATGTCGGCGGGACCGAGCCCCGCGTTGCGCCACAGCTGGCGGGCGACGACGCCCATCTCCGGCAGCCCGGTCAGCCCGTCGCGGTAGAAGCTCGTCATCTGCTCCTGCGCCCGCCCGGCGCCCTGCGCCGCCCCGACGATCACCGCGGGCGGCTGCCGCAGGTCCCTGGCCCGTTCCGCGCTGGTGACGACGATCGCCTGCCCGCCGTCGGTCTCCTGGCAGCAGTCGAGCAGCCGCAGCGGTTCGACGATCCACCGCGAGGCGGCATGGTCGGCCAGGGTGATCGGCTTCCCGTAGAAGTACGCCGCCGGGTTGCGCGCGGCATGGCGGCGGTCCGTCACCGCGACATGGCCGAAGGCCTCCGGCGTCAGCCCGTACGCGTGCAGATACCGCTGGGCCGCCATCGCCACCCAGGAGGCGGGGGTGAGCAGCCCGAACGGCAGGTTCCAGCCGAGCGCGGCCCCTTCGGCCGTGGGTTCCCGCTGCTGCACCCCGGAGCCGAAGCGGCGGCCCGAGCGCTCGTTGAACGCGCGATAGCAGACGACCACGTCGGCCACGCCGCAGGCGACGGCGAGCGCTGCCTGTTGCACCGTGGCGCAGGCCGCGCCGCCGCCGTAGTGGATGCGGGAGAAGAACGACAGCTCGCCGATGCCGGCCGCCTGGGCGACGGTGATCTCGGGGCTGGTGTCCATCGTGAAGGTCACCAGCCCGTCGACGTCGGCGGGGACGAGCCCCGCGTCGTCGAGCGCCGCGTGCACCGCCTCGACGGCCAGCTTGAGTTCGCTGCGCCCGGACTCCTTGGAGAACTCGGTGGCCCCGATCCCGGCCACCGCCGCCTTCCCGCCGAGCGAATCGGCCCTGCGCACGCTCATGCGGATCCCTCCGGAACGCTGATGGTCACCGTGCCCGTGACATGCCGTCCGATCCCGTTGTCGCCGACGACCGCCACCTCGGCCGTCCCGTCGTCGTCCACCGAGACGACCGTGCCGCTCAACACCATCGTGTCGCCCGGATAGTTGGGCGCCCCGAGCCGGATGGCGACGCGTCTGAGCACCGCGGCGGGCCCGAAGTGATCGGTGACGTACCGCCCGACCAGGCCGTTGGTCGTCAGGATGTTCATGAAGATGTCCGGGGACCCCTTCTCCCGCGCCAGTTCCGCGTCATGGTGCACGTCCTGGTAGTCGCGGGAGGCGACGGCTCCGGCCACGATCAGCGTGCGGGTCACCGCGATCTCCAGCGGTGGCAGTTCCTCACCGGCCTTCACTCCGGTCCCTCCTTCAGGAGCAGTCCGCCCAGTTCCTGGAGCACTTCGCCTCCGCTGCCGAGATGGGCGTCGAGCTGGCGCCCCCACAGGAAGTGGCGGTGCACGGGGTGGTCCAGGTCGGCACCCGTGCCGCCGTGCAGATGCTGTCCCGCGTGGACGACCCGTCTGCCGGCCTCGGACGCCCACCACGCGGCGGTCAGTGCCTGCGCCTCGTACGGCAGCCCCTCGTCGTGCCGCCATGCCGCCTCGTACGCCGTGACCCGTATCGCCTCGGTGTCCATGTACGCGTCGGCGGCCCGCAGCAGGACCGCCTGGTTGGTCGAGAGGGGGCGCCCGAACTGCTCGCGTGTGCCGGTGTGTTCGACCGCGCGGGCCAGCGAACCCGCGCACACGCCCGCCTGCACTCCGGCGAACGCCGTCCGGGCGGTGGCGAGCATCTCCTCGTACGCCCCCGGCCCCCCGAGCCGCTCCGCGGGAGCGCCGTCCAGCACGAGCCGGCCGGCCGACCACGGGGCCGTGGTCTCGACGGGCTCGGTCAGCACACCGGGATCCGCGGTCCGTACGATCCACAGCGTCCGGTCCGCGGCCGCGACCAGGACGTGGGTGGCGTCCCGCAGCCACGGCACCACCGGCACGCTGCCGCTCAGCCGCCCGCCCGGCTCCGCGCGCACGGAGCCGCGGTCCGGCAACGCCCCCGCCGCCACCGCCGTACCGTCCCGCAGCGGCGGCAGCAGCCGGCCGCGCTGCTCGTCCGTACCGTGCCCTGCGACGGCGAGGAGGCCGTACACACAGCTCGCCGCGAACGGCACCTGCGCGGTCGTCCGGCCCTGCTCCTCCAGCAGGAGCACCAGTCCGAGGAGTCCGGTCTCCTCGACGGCGCCGGGCAGTCCGGCCTCGCAGAGCTCCTTCCAGAGTGCGGCGTCCGTGCCGCTGCCTGCCGCGACGAGACGGTCGTGCGTCGACAGGTCCCCGAAGATCCGGGCGGCGAGCCCGCGTGCCTCGGCCTGTTCCTCACTCGGTGTGAAATCCATGTCAGCCCTCACTCCCCCGGAAGACCGGCAGCACCGACTCGGCGTCCGTACGCAGGAACTCCAGCCGCACCGGCATGCCGACCCGCACCTTGTCGCAGGGCACCCCGAGCACGTTGCTGACCATCCGGACGCCTTCCGCGAGTTCGATCAGTGCCACCGCGTACGGTCCGCCCTCGCCGGACTCGCCGTAGGCGGGGAAGGAGGGGTGGTGCATCACGACGTAACTGAAGACGGTGCCCTCGCCGGACGCCTCGACCGTGTCCCACTCGGGCGACCCGCAGGCGTTGCACCCGGGCAGCCAGGGGAAGCGCAGGGCGGTGCACGCACCGCAGCGCTGGATCAGCAGCCGGCGGGCGGCGACGCCCTCCCAGAAGCCGGCGTTGTCCCGGTTGATCACCGGCCTCGCCCGCAGAGCCCGGTCCGTGCCGCGCACCGCCTCCTTCGCCCCGGGCTTCGCCGCCTCTTTCGGCTTCGTCGTCTCCTTGGGTTTCGCCGGGCGGTACTTGAGGATCCGGAAGCGGTGCGTCCCGGCCGGCTCGTCCTGCGCCCGGATGTCCATCCGGGTGGTGACGAAGTAGCCCGTCCCCAGCTTCGTCGTCTTGCGCTCCGACACCGACTCGATCACCGCGTCGAACGTGATCCGGTCGCCGGGCCGCAGCGGACGCAGGTACTCCTGCTCGCAGTCGGTCGCCACCACGGAGGTGCAGCCCGCCCCGTCGAGGAGGCCCAGCAGTTCGTCGTAGGCCCCGCTCCGGTCCGCGTACCCCGACAGGCCGGCCATCGTCCAGGCCTGGAGCATCGTGGGCGGCGCGATCGCGCCCGGCCCCGCGTACGCCTCGTTCGTTTCGCCCATCGCCTCGCACCAGTGCCTGATCATCGGCTCGTTGACCAGGTCCTTGCCCACGCCCGCGGTGGCGGCCGCCCGGCCCTCGTACGACCTGAGCCGCTCGTACAGCTCGTCGCGAACGCCCTGCCCGTCCGTCACCGCTTCCCCCTCTTCATGCCGAGCCGCATCGTCGCGACGATCTCCCGCTGCACCTCGCTCACCCCGCCCCCGAAGGTGTTGATCTGCGCCGCCCTGTTCATCCGCTCCAGCTCCCCGTCCCCGAAGGAACCGGGCGAACCGCCCCGCACCGTTCCGGCGTCGCCCGTGATTTCCTGGCACATTCGATACACCTCCACGGCGGATTCGGTTCCCGTGAACTTCACGCCGCTCGCGTCGCCGGGGGCCAGCGCCCCCGCGCCCACGTCCCCCACCAGCCGCCAGTTGAGCAACCGCGTCGCGGCCAGCCGGGCGTGCGCCTCGGCCAGCCGGGAGCGCACCCACGGCTCGTCGGCTGGCCGCCGCCCGGTCACCGGGTCGGGGGTGCGCGCGAAGGCGAGCGCCGCGTCGAAGAAGTCCTCGGCCTGCATACCGATCGCCGCGAGCGCCACCCGCTCGTGGTTGAGCTGGTTGGTGATCAGCCCCCAGCCACCGTTCTCCGCGCCGACCAGCGCGGTGCCGGGCACCCGTACCCCGTCGTAGTACGTGGCGGTCGTGGTCAGCCCGCCCACGGTTTCGATGGGTGTCCAGGAGAAACCGGGCGCGTCCGTCGGCACGAGCACGATCGAGATGCCCCGGTGCTTGGGCACATCCGGGTCCGTGCGGCAGGCGAGCCAGATCCAGTCCGCGTTCTGGGCGTTGCTGGTGAAGATCTTCTGACCGTCGATGACCCAGGAGTCGCCCTCGTGGACGGCCCTGGTGCGCAGCGCGGCGAGGTCGGTCCCGGCCTCGGGTTCGCTGTAGCCGATGGCGAAGACGATCTCGCCGGCGAGGATGCGCGGGAGGAAGTACTCCTTCTGCTCCTGGGTCCCGTACTTCATCAGGGTCGGGCCGACCGTGTTGAGGGTGACCATGGAGACCGGGGCGCCGGCCCGGTAGGCCTCGTCGAAGAACACGAACTGTTCGTCCGCGCCCCGGCCCTGCCCCCCGTACTCGACGGGCCAGCCCAGACCGAGCATCCCGTCGGACCCGATACGGCGCAGCAGCCGGCGCTGCGCGTCCAGGTCCTGGGGCGTGGAGCCGGCGGGCCCGCTTCTGTCGGGCATCACATCGTGGAAGTAGGCGCGGAGTTCGGCGCGCAGCTCCCGCTGGCGCTCGGTCGGGGCCAGATGCACGGCGACTGCCTCCCGGGAACGGGCACGAGGATCAGGGTTTCTGACTGTCCGTCAGATTCCGTTCGGCTGTCAAGGCACCGGACGTCCGGACCCGCCCCGATTCCCGGCTACCCCCCTGCCCGCCACCGCACCCCGCGCCGAGCGTCCGGCACGCGACCGCCGACAACACCGAACCGCTCGCGCACGACCGCCCGCACGCTCACCCATCCGTCTGTTCCGCCCGCCCACCCATCCACCAAACGCCGAACGGCCTGTGCGGCGCCACCGAAGTGGCGCCGCACAGGCCGTCGTTCCCCCCACCGCGACCCGACCCCCCGACCGGATCGTGGCAGTCACCGGCTCACCAGAGATTGGTGAAGTTCACCGCCAGGTTGTGGTTGGACTGGTCGATCGCGGTGAACGCGGAACCGTTCACCTGGGCGGAGTTGCTCTGGTTCGACGCCCCGGAACCGACGGCCTGCTGCTGCGAGGTGGACGAGTTGCCGAGGTTGTTCCCACCGACCCCGCTGCCGCTGATCGTGGCCACTCCCGCGTTCGATCCGTCGTTCGCGAACGAGCCGTTGTCGGCCTGGGCCACACCGCTGAGGAGAACGGCGGCGAGAGGCAGGGCGGCAACAACGGCGAGGGCACGAGCGGTACGGATGCTTGCCATGTCTATTCCTCCAGGAACCGAAAGTAAGGCTGATCCCGGGCCAGTTGGCCGACCGACCGGGTGATGGTCACGACGTCGCGAGATCAGAGTTGCCCAGCACCTCACCGACGAACCACCCATGCACTCCGATTCCCCCGCAAGCATGAGGAAGCGAAGATAAACCCCCACACCCATCGAACTCGCAGGTCAGCCCGGCACACCGGAAGAACCCTTGCCCCACCGGAGAAGAAGCGTTCCGTCATGCCACTCCGACGACCTCCCTCCGCACCCCCTCTTCCCTTATTCGAACATTAGTACGAACATGGATCCATGGCCACCACTGACCGGCGAACCGCCACCCTGGCCCTGGCCCACGCGCTCTCCGCCGCGGAGCACGGGCTCCCCGTCATCCCGCTGTCCGCCACCAAGCTCCCCGCTCTGCGCTCCCCGCACCGCCACGAGACCCGTCCGGTCAGCTGCCGGGGAGCCTGCGGCCTGCCCGGACACGGTGTCCACGACGCGACCACCGACCCCGTCGCCGTACGCGCCCTCTTCGCCGCCGCCCCCTGGGCCACCGGCTACGGCATCGCCTGCGGGCGCGCCCCGCACCACCTCATCGGCGTGGACCTCGACATCGACGCGACCGGCCGGAACGACTCCGTGGCGTCCCTGCAACAGCTGGCCCTGCAGCACCTGTTCACCATCCCGCCGACCGTCACGGTGCTCACCCCCAGCGGCGGCCGCCACATCTGGCTGTCCGGCCCGCCCGACGTGGCCGTGCCGAACTCGGCCGGCCGCCTGGCCCCCGGCATCGACATCCGCGGCACCGGCGGCTACCTGGTCGGCCCGGGCTCGGTCACCGCCCACGGCACCTACCGCCTCGTTCCCGGAACCGGCACCCTCCCGCCCGCACCCTGCCCGAGCGCCCTCCTCCACCTCCTGACTCCCCCGGCCCGCCCCCGCCGGCACGCGGACCACACCGACCAGGGCGGCGGCCTGATCCAGTTCGTCCTCGCTGCGGACGAGGGCCAGCGCAACACCCGGCTCTTCTGGGCGGCCTGCCGCGCCTACGAACACGGCTTCGGCGACGCCCTCGCGGACGCCCTCACCCGGGCCGCCGTCCGCACCGGCCTCCCCGAACACGAGGCCCGCGCCACGATCGCCTCCGCGGCCCGCCTCACCGCGACCCGCTGCGAGCCTCCCGCCTGACGGCGGACCGGCGGACCGGTAGCCCGGCAGCCCGGCAGCCCGGTAGTGGCGACCGGCGAAGTCCGGGCGCCCGGATGCCCTCAGCGCCCTCACCGCGGGCGGGCACGCGAACGGCCCCCGACCGATTCACCCGGTCAGGGGCCGTCTCTCTGCGGTGGGTGTGGGATTTGAACCCACGGTGACTCGCGCCACGACGGTTTTCAAGACCGTTCCCTTAGGCCGCTCGGGCAACCCACCCCGCGCCGGCGGTCAACGAGGACCGGATCGGCGCGAGGACAGCCTAGCCGGTCAGCTGTCGCCCTTGCGCTCGCCCAGGGTGACTTCCGCCGTCGCCGTCTTGCCGTCGCGCTTGTACGTCAGCGTGACCTTGTCGCCCGGCTTGTGGGTCCAGATCTCGCCGATCAGGGTCGGGCCGCTGTCGACGACGGTGTCGTTGAACTTCGTGATGACGTCGCCCGCCTTGAGACCGGCCCGGGCCGCGGGGCCGTCCTTCGAGACCGCCTCCGTGCCGCCCGCGCCCTGGTCCGAGATGACCGCGCCGCCGGTCTTCTCGTCCATCGTCACCGTGGCGCCGATGACCGGGTAGACCGGCTGGCCGGTCTTGATCAGCTGCTGTGCGACGTTCTTCGCCTGGTTGACCGGGATGGCGAAGCCGAGGCCGATGGAGCCGGCCTGGCTCTGGCCGCTGCTTCCGGTCGACTGGATCGCCGAGTTGATGCCGATGACCGCGCCGCCGGCGCTCAGCAGCGGGCCGCCGGAGTTGCCCGGGTTGATCGAGGCGTCCGTCTGCAGCGCGCTCATGTACGAGTTGCTGCCGCCGGAGCCGTCACCGGAGGCCACCGGGCGGTTCTTGGCGCTGATGATGCCCGTGGTGACCGTGTTGGAGAGGCCGAACGGGGCGCCGATCGCGATCGTCGAGTCGCCGACCGCCACCTGGTCCGAATTGCCCAGCGGCAGCGGGGTGAGCCCCTGCGGCGGGTTCTTCAGCTTCAGGACGGCCACGTCGTAGCCCTGGGCCCGGCCGACCACCTCGGCGTCGTACTTCTTGCCGTTGGAGAACGTCGCCGTGAGCTGACCGCTGTCCGCCGCGGAGGCCACCACGTGGTTGTTCGTGAGGATGTGGCCTTCCTTGTCGTACACGAAGCCGGTGCCGGTGCCGCCCTCGCCGTCACCGCCCTGCGCGTCGATCGTGACGACGCTGGGCAGCGCCTTGGCCGCGACGCCCGCGACCGTCCCCGGGTCGCGCTTGAGGTCCTGCGGGTTGCCCGACGCCGAGACCGTGGTCGAACCGGAGGAGTCCGAACTGTTGTTGCTGTCCGCGGCCCAGAAGCCGAGGGCGCCGCCGACTCCGCCCGCGACGAGCGCCGCGACGACCACCGCGGCCACCAGTCCGCCCGCGCCCCGCTTGCGCGGCGCGTCGGGCGCGTGCACCTGGCCGGGTGCGCCCCACACGGGGCCGCCGCCCTGCGCATGGTGGGCGTACGCCGGGACGGCGGGCGGCGGCGGGGGCCAGCCGGCGTCGGCCGCGGCCTGCGGTGCGGGCGGCGCGTACTGCGGCGCGGCCGCCGGGACCGGGTTCATCGGAGCGGTCGCCGGGTCCGGTGCGGGGGAGTGCGGCTGCTGCTGCGTCGCCGTCGCATCCGGATGCGACGGGGCGGCGGGCGCGCTCTGCGGGGGCCCCTGGGGAGCGTCGGCCGGCACTGGAGGTGCGGACGGAACGGACGGGGCGGCCTCGGCCGCGTTGCCCTCGTTGCCCTCGTTCTCTGTGCTCACAGCTCTTTACTCCTCGGTTCCACATCATCATTCGGCAAGAGATCCGCTGTGTACGTGTCTGGAGTCAGCTTTTCCCACAGCACGTCAGGCCACTGTAAACAGGACCTGTGCATCTGCGCACGGGCCTTTACATCGGACAAAACGGTCCGACTTCATCAGGTGCGCTCACCCATGGTCTCCCGGTGACACCATGGCGCGGGTGACCCAAGCACGGCAGCAGCGCCCCAAGCAGCATCCCATCCAGGTCATCGCACACCGGGGCGCGTCCGACGACGCCCCCGAGCACACCCTGGCCGCGTACCGGAAGGCGATCGAGGACGGCGCCGACGCCCTGGAGTGCGACGTACGGCTCACGGCCGACGGTCATCTCGTATGCGTACACGACCGCCGGGTGAACCGCACGTCCAACGGCCGCGGCGCGGTCTCCGCCCTGGAGCTCAACGAGCTCGCCGCACTCGACTTCGGGTCGTGGAAGGACCGCGAGGAGTCGGAGTCCCCGGACTGGGACCCGGTGCCGGGCGAGCTCACCTCCGTACTCACCCTGGAGCGCCTCCTCGAACTCCTCGTCGAGACGAGAGCCGCCGGCCGGCCGCTCCAGCTGGCCATCGAGACCAAGCACCCCACACGCTGGGCGGGCCAGGTCGAGGAGCGGCTGCTGCACCTGCTGAAGCGCTTCGAGCTCGACGCGCCGCCCGCCGACGAGGCCTCGCCGGTCCGCATCATGAGCTTCTCGGCCCGCTCCCTGCACCGCATCCAGGCCGCCGCACCCGGCCTGCCCACCGTGTACCTGATGCAGTTCGTCTCCCCGCGGCTGCGCGACGGGCGGCTGCCGGCCGGGGCCCGCATCGCCGGTCCGGGGATGCGGATCGTACGCAGCCACCCGGGATACATCGAACGCCTGCACCGCGCCGGACGGCAGGCGCACGTCTGGACGGTGAACGAACCGGAGGATGTCGAGCTCTGCATCCGGCTCGGCGTCGAGGCAATCATCACGAATCGCCCAAAACAGGTTCTGTCACAACTGGGACGCTCTTAACATCAGTTACACGGAGTACACCGGCGCATTCGGCGTGTGCTCGATCGTTACGAGTGCGTCACTGGCAGGCCATTGGCCGGTTTCCGGTCCACGTCAGGGGGGCATCCACTCCGTGGCGTGGGGCAAAGGAGGTCTCGGGGGTGGCGTTGGTGGTGGCACAGGAAGTGCCCACGTCGTCGAGCATGGCCGTACCCCATGGCCCTGCGGGCGTGGGTCAGGCACGGCACCGGATGCGTGAGCAGTTGCGCAGCTACGGGGTGTCGGATTCGGTCGTCGACGATGCTGTATTGATCCTTTCCGAACTGCTCAGCAACGCCTGCCGGCACGGCAGGCCACTGGGCCGGCACACCGATGTGGGGGACGGGGACGTGCGCGCCGCCTGGCGCGTCGACAGAACGGGCGGGCTGACCGTCGAGGTGACCGACGGTGGCGGCCCGACCCGGCCGGTTCCGGCCACTCCTTCGGTGACCGCGCGCGGTGGCCGGGGGCTCAACATCATCAGCGCCCTCGCCGAGGCGTGGGGCGTGCGTGACGACTCCTCGGGCGAGGTCACCGTCTGGGTGCTGGTCAACGAGGGTCACGGGCACCCGGAGGAACGGCCGGGCGCACGGCCCAACGGCCGGACACCGGCCGGGACGGCACCCGCGGGCACCGGCTCCGCGGTGACCGGCGCGGGCCTCGACGGGCTGGATTTCGCCGACGCCTTCGACGACGCGGGCTGACCGTCGGGGCGCCGGCCCACGCCGCCTCCCGGGACGGTCCCACCGGCGTGGAACCCGGTCGGCATCGCGCGTGCCGATCATCGGACATCGGCGGGCGCGGATCTCGGGGCAGCCGTGCCACCGGACGGTGCGCGGGCGGCTAGGCTCGCGGCCCAGACCGCACTGTCGCAATCGGGAGAAAGCCCACCATGGCGAAGAAGCGCCCTCAGACCAAGGCCGGGAAGCAGCAGCTCAAGGACGGCGAGATCCCGGTGGTCGGGGCTCGCGAGCCCTGCCCGTGCGGTTCGGGCCGCCGCTACAAGGCCTGTCACGGCCGTGCCGCCGCCCAGGCCGTGACCGAGCTCGTCCAGCGCCCCTTCGAGGGCCTGGCCGGCGAATGCGACTGGGTCGCGCTGCGCGAGCTGGTCCCCGCCGCCACGGTCGAACTGACGCTGAAGGGCGGCCTGCCCGACGGTGTGCCGTCGGTGACGCTCGCGACCGTCCTGCCGATGGCGTGGCCCGCGCTGCGCCGCGACGACGGTTCGGTCCTGCTCGCCCTGCAGAACGACACCTCCTCCGGCGACCTGAGCCGCGACCTCGCCGACACCCTCCAGCGCGCGCTGGAGACCGAGCCCGGCTCGCCCGTCGCCGCCCGGCGTGTTCCGGCCGACGGTCCGCGGCTGCAGGACGTGCTGGACGCCGACGCCGCGTTCTCGCCCGTCGTGCACCCCGGATTCGAGTTCTGGGTGCCGGACGCGGAGAACGCCACGGCCGAGGTGTCCGCGTCCCTGGAGCGGGCCAACGACGCGGCGATCCCGACCGTCCTGCTGTCCGGGGTGGACGCCGCCTACTGGTGCGAGACCCCGGAGAAGAACCATCTGCGCTGGGTCATGCCGCACCCCGAGGAGCAGCTCCTCGACGCGCTCGCCCGGCTGCACGCCGCCGGCGCCTCCTCCCTCGGCGAGGGGACCCGGCTGGTCGGCTCCTTCCGTGCCCACGGCCTGATGGTCCCCGTCTGGGACCTGCCGAGCGCGATGGGCGCCGAGGAGTGCGAGAAGCCCGCCGCCGCGTTCGCGGAGCAGCTCGCGACGGCGCTCGCGTCGGACGCGCCGCTCACCGCCGAGGAGCGACGGGCGCGCGGCGGGCTCACCAACCGCCAGGTGACCCTCAGCTGACAGTGACCGTCACCCGGCCCGAACGGTGACTCCCGTCACAACTCGGCGTACTGGCAGGTAAATCGCTGTCCGAATACGCGAGATCGAATTTGCGAACGGCAGATCTCTTGTTACCGTTCTAGAAGCCCGGTCGCTGGTGCATCCCCCGTCGCCAGCGATCGGGCATCCTCATGTCCGGGGGCGGCGCACACGGCGCGCCAGACGGCGCACGAACCGCGCACAGGCCCCCCACAGCTTCCCGGTCAGGCCCCCCTGGCCACCCACGCGTCCGGCCCTCGCGCCTCGCGTCCTCCCGACGGCTCCGCCAGGGCTCCACAGGCGATGGAACATCAACCCGCCACCGGGGCAGCCCTATTGGACCCCCTGTCGACAGCGACGGCAAACGGTGACGCGGCTCGGCCGGACCGTTCGGTATCGGACAGAAGTCATCGGCCGGTCCCTTTCCGAATACGCCGCGGAACAGCCCACCGAAGAGATCTTCGAAGACGGTTCGAACGATTTCCGGAAGGGGCATCAGAAAGCCGACCACCGGCCGACTTTGCACCGGCAGACTTTGCATGGCCGAAAAAGCTCACACCGATCCGACCACTCGGAAGGGATACGTCAGGGATCCGACAGCGCTCGGTAATGAAAACGGACCGAGAAGAACAGACAGAGATCAAGAACGGAAGCGACGCTCGCCGTCCCAAAGCGGCGCTCGCCGTTCAGTAGCGGCGCTCGCCGTCCCGTAACGACGCTCGCCGTTCAGTAGCGGCGCTCGTCCCCGAGCAGGCGCGGCGCCGCCCGCCGTTCAGTAGGCGAGCCGGCTTCCGCCGTCCGGGGCGCTGTTGCTCGCCTCGACCAGCGCGTCCAGAACCGCCCCCACATCCGGCAGCCACGGCGATGCCGCCGCACGGACCGACGTCCCGCCGAGGCTCAGGCGTCCGATGCGCTCCGGCGCCCGCTCCCAGCGCACCTGCCCCGTGCCGATCTCGGACGGCGGCAGGACGAGATAGCCGCCCTCCCCGTGGAACCGCAGGGAACTGGGCACCCAGTCCTGGGCGTGCAGCAGTTCGCCGAGCCGTTCAAGGGTGTACGGGGCCACCAGCAACGACCACCGGGTCGGGGTCGCCACCACGGGGCCCAGTCGCAGCCCCATCCGGTCGAGTTCGGCCAGCGCCCTGGCGCCGGCCACGGCAGGCAGGCTCAGTGCGCACGGCGCACGCCCGCCCGTGGCCAGCAGGACCGGCGCGGTGGGCCGGTTCGTCCACCACCAGCGCACCATCCGGGCGTCGGTGGTCGCGGCGAGCAGTCCGGGATCGAAGGGGTGCGCGCCGGGCACGGCGCACTCGGGATCGGGGCAGGCGCAGCCGCGGCCGCGGTCACCGAGGCTGCCGGCCGCCTGGAGTCCCGCCCCTGGGAGCACGGGCCACTGCCATGCGGTGGCACAGGTCAGGGCCGCGTCGAGCCGGGCGGTCCCGCCCCTGCGTCCGAACCGGAGCCTGCGTCGCCTTCCGAGGATCTCGCGCATGAGCGCTCGTTCCTTTCCGTTGAACGCCGAGGGTCCACATCACACCGCGTGTACGTCACACCACGCGTGTAGATGCTTACTTTGTGTACATGCTCGTCGAGCCTGCGGTACGGGTGAATCGTCGGTACCGAGCGTGAGCTGTGCTGAGCCGAATCGAGCCGGTTCCGGTCGGGATCATGGCGAGGTGCAGGGCGCGTGCGGCGCCTGCCGTCCGTCGTGCGGCCTTGCCACTCGGGGGCGGGGCGTGGCCGTCACAAGTGAGGACGTCCGGGCCCGCTGCCAGGTTCCGGAGGCGGTCGGAACCGCCCCTGGTCATCTGCCGATCATCTACCGATTTACGTACCCAGCATGCCCGGAATGACGCTCCCTCTGGGACTTCACCCCGGGGGCAACCCCCGTCGAGCAGACCCAGTCGACCGCAAATGGCAGCCACGGGGTGCATTTTTTGGCCAAGTTAGTAGTCGCGTGGACACCACAAATCCCGTGGGGACAATGCTGGACATCCCCTTACTTGTGCGTGTACATGTGGATGCACTGATAGCGGCGCAGAATGACATGGGGGTTTGCGATGCTATTCGACGAAACACACCAGTCGGAAAGCCGGCGACCATGAGCGCCCCACACCTGCCGAAAGTGGCTGGAATCGATCCCACAGTTCCGGTTTCGGCGCACACTGCCGGGCCTCTCTCCGAGGTGCCCGCAGCCCCCGGCGCCTTCATCCAGGACCGTCTGGCGGGCTGGGTCTCCGACCTCACCACGCTGCACGAGCTCACCGAACGGCTGGCCAGAACCAGCACCCTCGACGACGCCCTCCACGAACTGCTCGACGCCGGAGCGGCCCTGGTCGGCGCCCGCCGCGGACTGATCGTCTTCGAACCGTCGGACCTCCGCGGCCCCGTCAGCACCATCGGTCTCGGGCTGGCCCACGCGGAGCTCGGCCAGATCGAGACGGTGCCGCGCAGCGCGACCTCCTACGGCCGCATCCTGGAAGGTCTGCCCAACCCCGACGGCCCGCTGACCACCCCCGATCTGCTCGGCGACACCAGCCTGGACCCCCGCAGGCGCGAGGTCGCCGCCCGCCTCGGCTACGCCGCCAGTTACGCGCTGCCGATCACCACCGATCGCACCGGACGGCTGGGCGCCGCGGTCTGGCTCTACGACGAACCCGCCGAACCGCTGGAGCGCCAGCGCCACCTCGCCGGCCTGTACGCCGGATACGCCGCCGAACACCTGGCCCGCCTGCTGGAACTGGAACGGGCCAGGACCGACGTCGCCACCATCGCCGAGGAGCTCCTGCCCAGCCGGCTGCCCCGCGTCCCCGGCGTCCAGCTGGCCGTACGCCATCACGCGGCGCCGCAGAGCGGCAGCGACTGGTACGACGCGCTGGCCCTGCCGGAGGGGGCACTCGGTCTCGCCGTCGGCTCGGTGGGCGGTTCCGGACCCAGCGCCCTGGCCGCCATGGGACGGCTGCGCGCGGGTCTGCGGGCCTACGCGGTGATGGAGGGCGAGGATCCGGTCGCGGTCCTCTCCGACCTCGAACTCCTGATGCGGCTGACCGAACCGTCCCGATCCGCGACCGCGCTCTTCGCCTACTGCGAACCGGCGCGCCGCAAGATCCTCCTTGCCGGTGCCGGGCACACCCCGCCGCTCATCGTCGGCGACCGGCGCACCGAGTTCGTCGAGACCACCCTCTCCGCCCCGCTGGGCATGCTGGCCTGCTGGGAGGCGCCGAGCGTGGAGATCGCCCCGGCGCCCGGCGAGACCGTGCTGCTGTACACCGACGGGCTGCTGCGCCGGGCCGGCGACTCGATGGACCGCGCGTTCGCACGGCTCCACTCGGCGGCGGCGAGCGTCCCGAAGGCGCTGCGCCACGACGCCGCATCGGTCGCCGACCATGTCGTGCGCACCGTGCTGCCCGGCGGGATCGACCAGGGCGACGACACCGAGGACGTGGTCCTGCTGGCGGCCCGCTTCGACTGAGCCGCCCCGTACGGGCCGGTGCGGGCGCCCTCGCAGGTAAGAGGCCTTCCGGCCCTGGGCCCCCTTCCGTACGCCCGTACGATGGAGAGGGTCCAGTGTCGTATCAAGGAGAGTCGAAGTCGTGTCTGAGGAGCTCACCCCGGAGAACCCGGAGACCGAAGAGACCGAGCCGGTCAAGCAGCGGAAGAACGGCCTGTACCCGGGCGTCTCCGATGAGCTCGCCGCGAACATGAAGTCCGGCTGGGCCGACACCGAGCTGCACGGTCTGGAGCCGATCGCCCAGGCCGGCCACACCGCCGACCGCCGTGCCGCGCTCTCGGCGCGCTTCCCCGGCGAGCGGCTGGTCATCCCGGCCGGCCGGCTCAAGACGCGGTCCAACGACACCGAGTACGCCTTCCGCGCCTCCACCGAGTACGCGTACCTGACCGGTGACCAGACCCAGGACGGCGTTCTCGTCCTGGAGCCGAAGGGCGAGGGCCACGAGGCGACCGTCTACCTGCTGCCGCGCTCCGACCGTGAGAACGGCGAGTTCTGGCTCGACGGGCAGGGCGAGCTCTGGGTCGGCCGCCGCCACTCCCTCACCGAGGCGGGGACCCTGCTGGGCATCCCGGCGAAGGACGTCCGCGAGCTGCCCGCCGCGCTGTCCGAGGCCACCGGTCCGGTGCGTAACGTCCGCGGTCACGACGCGGGCATCGAAGCCGCGCTGACCGACAAGGTCACCGCGGAGCGCGACGAGGAGCTGCGGGTCTTCCTCTCCGAGGCGCGCCTGGTCAAGGACGCGTTCGAGATCGCCGAGCTGGCGAAGGCCTGCGACATCACCGCGCGCGGCTTCGAGGACGTCGTGAAGGTCCTCGACAAGGCCGAGGCGACGAGCGAGCGCTACATCGAGGGAACGTTCTTCCTCCGCGCCCGCATCGAGGGCAACGACATCGGCTACGGCTCGATCTGCGCCGCGGGCCCGCACGCCACCACCCTGCACTGGGTGCGCAACGACGGCGCGGTGCGCTCCGGCGAACTGCTGCTGCTCGACGCCGGTGTGGAGACCAACGACCTCTACACCGCCGACGTGACCCGCACCCTTCCCATCGACGGCACGTTCACGCCGCTGCAGCGGAAGATCTACGACGCGGTGTACGAGGCGCAGGAGGCCGGCATCGCCGCGGTGAAGCCCGGCGCGGAGTTCCGCGACTTCCACGACGCCGCGCAGCGCGTGCTCACCGAGAAGCTGGTCGAGTGGGGCCTGCTCGGCGACCTCTCCGTGGACAAGGTCCTGGAGCTGGGTCTCCAGCGCCGCTGGACCCTGCACGGCACCGGCCACATGCTCGGCATGGACGTCCACGACTGCGCCGCCGCGCGGACCGAGTCGTACGTCAACGGAACGCTGGAGCCCGGCGTGTGCCTCACCGTCGAGCCCGGTCTCTACTTCCAGGCCGACGACCTGACCGTGCCCGCGGAGTACCGCGGCATCGGCGTCCGGATCGAGGACGACATCCTCGTCACCGAGGACGGCAACCGGAACCTCTCGGACAAGCTGCCCCGGCAGGCCGACGAGGTCGAGGCGTGGATGGCCCGGCTCAAGGGCTGATCGACCCCGTTCCACACGCCGGAGGGCGCCCCGCTCAGGACGCCATGAGCAGGGCGCCCTCCCGCCATTTCAGGACCTTGTCGAAGCTGACCACCGCGCCGCCCTGCCCCGGCCTGTTGCCGAAGTGGACGTGATCGGCGAGCTGCTCGATCAGACAGAGCCCCCGCCCGTCCTCGGCGGTGAGCGGCGGGTACTCGGCGTACTGCGGTCCGTGCGGCTGCTTGGACCCGGGCAGCGGAACCGCTTCGTCCGGCTGTGCGGCGGTGCGAAGCACGCGCCTGGCGGGGAAGCCCGGTCCCGAATCGGCGACTTCGATACGGCACTTCTCGCCGTCCAGATACGCGGTGACCCGGTACTGCCCGCAGGCCGTACCGGACGGCTCCTCCCAGGCGTCCCAAGCGTCCCAGTCGTTCAGGACATCGCCCGCGTCACCGTGCGCCCCGCCGTGCTCGACGGCGTTCGCGCAGGCCTCGCTCAGGGCGAGCGACAGGTCGAAGGAGATGTCCGGGTCCACGCCCGCGGATTCCATCGTGCCCAGCAGGAACCGACGGGCGAGCGGAACGCTCGCAGCTTCGCGCCGCAAATGGAGTGACCACCAGATGCTCATGCTCCAGCCTCCTGGCTGCGGCTCGACATACCGATACGTATTGCCGCCCGAGGCCGTTCGTAAGCACGGACGGGATGTGAGACCGCTCATTCGGCGGATACCCGCGCTCGCCACACGTGTGCATCCCCGGCCCACAGAACCGTTCTGCCCCGTCAGTAACCAGTCCGAACAGGCCCGCGCGCGGGCATTCGGGCGGAAGGTGACCTTCCGGACCTGCCGTACGGAGGGCGGGGCCTCAGTGCGATGATGTCCCGGCCATGACTACGTCTGTGGGACGCGCCGGAGCCGGTATGCGGCTGCTGAGGGCCGCGGTGTTCGCCGCGGTCTGTGTCGCGTTGTCCGCTGCCGGGCACACCATGGCCGCCTGTGCGACCGTCCCCTGGTGGACGCTGCTCGCCGGATTCCTCGGAATCCTCGCGGTGGCCGTCCCGCTCGCCGGCCGCGAGCGCTCACTGCCGTCCATCGCCGCGGCCCTGGCCGGCGGACAGGTCGCCCTCCACACGTTGTTCGGCGTGGGGACGCACACCGCCGCGCCCCAGGCCACGGCTGGCGGTGACGACGCCCTGGTCCGGTTCGCGGCGAGCCTCGTCTGCGGTGCCGGGCCCGGTCAGCTCAACGCGGCCGACGCCCACCGCATCGTCACCACCGCGGGCATCGACCCGCAGTCGGTGGCCGACCAGGCTCACCAGCACATGGCGGCCGCCTCCTCCGCGACGGCCGGCGGCACCGTCGCCGACGTCGTCGGAATGCTGCCGACCCTGCCCATGCTGCTCGGCCACCTGCTGGCCGCGCTCACCGCGGGCTGGCTGCTGCGGCGCGGCGAGATCGCCCTGTTCCGTATCGCCCGGCTGTCGGCCCACGGCGCCCAGCAGGTGGCGGCCGGGGCCCGGCTGCGGGCGCTGCGGGCCGCGCTCGTCCTCGTGGCCGCCCTGCGCGCCGGGCTTCCCGGCGGGCCGACGACCGGGCCGTGCACCCCCCGTACCGCCGTGGACGCGCCGTCGCCGGTCACCGGGGATCCGCTGCAGCACATGGTGATCAGGCGCGGGCCGCCTCCCGTACTCACCCTCGCAGCCTGACGCGACGCCCTCCACGCAAGAACGGAAGCGGTGTCGCGATGCCGTCGCGCACCCGCGCGCCGGAGCACCCTTCCTTCGTGCATCCGTGGAGTGATCCCTGCCATGAACATTTCCCGCATCGCCCTCGCCGGCGGCGTCGCCGCGTCCACCGTGCTGATCCTCGCCGGTACGGCCTCCGCCCATGTCAGCGTCCAGCCGCAGGGCGAGGCCGCCAAGGGCGGTTACGCCGTCATCAACTTCAAGGTCCCCAACGAGCGCGACGACGCCTCGACGACCAAGCTCGAGGTCAACTTCCCCACCGACCACCCGCTGGCGTCCGTCATGCCGCAGCCCGTACCCGGCTGGAAGATCGACGTCACCAAGAGCAAGCTGGCCAAGCCGCTCGACATGCACGGCAAGAAGATCAACGAGGCCGTCTCCAAGGTCACCTGGACCGCGGACGGCGGCAAGATCGAGCCCGGCCGCTTCCAGCAGTTCCCGCTCTCCGTCGGCCAGCTCCCCGAGGACGCCGACCAGCTGGTCTTCAAGGCCATCCAGACGTACGACAACAAGGAGGTCGTGCGCTGGATCGAGGAGCCGAAGGACGGGGCGGAGGAGCCCGAGAGCCCCGCTCCCGTACTCAAGCTGACGGCGGCCGCCGACGACGCGCACGGTGCCACCGCCGCCTCCGGTTCCGGCGCCGCCGACAAGGACGCCGCCGCGAAGGACAAGCAGACGACGGCTTCCGCGTCGTCCTCCTCCAGTGACACCACCGCCCGTGTCCTCGGCATCGTCGGCATCGTCATCGGCGTCGCGGGCGTCGCCTTCGGCGTCCTGGCCGGCCGTCGCCGCACCGCCTGATCACCCCTGGCCCCACCCGTAATACCGACCCATCAGGAAACAGTGCTCCATGGTTAAGAAGTCTGTGCTGGCCGCGGCGCTCGTCGCCGCGGCCGCGCTCACCCTGTCCGCCTGCGGCGGCAGTGACAACGACAGCAAGAAGCCCATCGCCGACGTGTCGGTGGAGGCGAAGACCCAGGCCGCGACGGTGCTGGACCAGCCGTTCACCAAGCCGAACCTCGTCCTGACCGACACGCACGGCAAGAAGTACGACCTGCGCGAGAAGACCAAGGGCAAGCCGACGCTCATCTACTTCGGCTACACGAACTGCCCCGACGTCTGCCCGCTCATCATGAGCAACATCGCCGTCGCCAAGAAGTCCCTCCCCAAGGCCGACCAGGAGAAGCTCCAGGTCGTCTTCGTCACCACCGACCCGGAGCGGGACACCCCGTCCTCGCTTGGCAGCTGGCTCAAGTCCCAGGACCCGTCCTTCATCGGTCTCACCGGCGACTTCCCGACCATCCAGGCGGGCGCCCGGCAGATCGGCATCGGGATCGACGCACCGAAGAAGGAGAAGGACGGCACGATCGTCTCGATGCACGGTTCCCAGGTCATCGCCTTCTCCCCGAAGACCGACCAGGGGTACGTGCTGTACAGCGAGGACACCACGCCCGACGACTACACCAAGGACCTCCCCAAGATCGTCAAGGGGGAGAACCCGTGAACCGCCGCACCACCCTCGCCGGCGTCCTGACCCTCTCCACGGGTCTGACGCTGGCGGGGTGCTCCACCTCGGACAGCACACCGGAACTGAAGGTCATCGGCGCGTTCATGCCGCAGCCCGTCAGCGACATGGCGGCCGGCTTCCTCGTCGTGAAGAACAACGGCGGCAGCTCGGACCGGCTCACCTCGGTCACCAGTCCGCTGTCGGACGACGTCACGATCCACGAGACGAAGAACCAGGTCATGCGCATGGTGACGTCCTTCGACGTACCCGCGGGCGGTGAGCTGGACCTGGAACGCGGTGGAAACCACATCATGTTCGCGAAGCTCAAGCAGCAGCCCAAGCAGGGCCAGAAGGTGTCCGTGGAACTGCACTTCGAGAAGGCCGGCCCCATCAGGGTCGACCTTCCCGTGAAGGAGACCACCCACAACCCGAAGAAGCAGTGAGGGACTGACCGACCATGACAGCCACCGCCCCGCCCTTCGGGCCGGCCCCGTCCATATCCGCACCCGCCCGGCGGCGGCCGCTCGCCGTCGCCGGGCTCCTCGCCGCGCTGGCCGGCGTGGTGTTCGGTCTGCTGCTGGCCGTCGCGGGCCCCGCGTCGGCGCACGCCGCGCTGACCGGGAGCGATCCGCAGGACGGGGCGGTGGTCGCCACCGCACCCAAGGAGGTCACGCTCACCTTCTCCGAACAGGTCGCCATGGGCGAGGGCTCCATCCGGATCCTCGACCCGGACGGCAAGCGCGCCGACACTGAGAAGGCCCCGAGCGACCTGACCGCAGGCTCCACCGTGAAGTACGGCGTCTCCCTGCACACCGGGCTGCCCGACGGTACGTACACCGTCGCCTGGCAGGCGGTCTCCGCCGACAGCCATCCGGTGTCCGGCGCCTTCACCTTCTCCATCGGCGCGCCCTCGGAGACCACGGTCGCCCTCCCGGACAACGAGGCCGGCGGCGGCCTCGTCGGCACGCTCTACGGCATCGCCCGCTACGCCGCGTACGCCGGATTCATCGTGCTCGCCGGCGGTGCCGCCTTCGTGCTGGCCTGCTGGCAGCGCGGGGCGGGCGCGCGCCCGCTGCAGCGCCTCGTCGTCCGCGGCTGGATGACCCTCACCACCGCGACGATCGCCATGCTGCTGCTGCGCAGCCCGTACACCGGTTCCGGGAAGCTCGGCGACGCCTTCGACCTCGACGGTCTGAAGGCGGTCCTCGACACCAAGCCGGGCGCCGCGCTCGTCTCGCGGCTGCTGCTGCTCGGCGCCAGTGCGCTGTTCATCGCGGTGCTGTTCGGGGCGTACGCGAAGCGCGAGGACGAACGCGAGAAGAAGGACCTCACCTTCGGCCTCTCCCTCGGCGGTGCGGTCATCGCCGCCGGAATCGCCGGAACCTGGGCGCTGGCCGAGCATGCGTCGACCGGTATCCAGCCGGGCATCGCCATGCCCGTCGACGTGCTCCATCTGCTGGCCGTCGCGGCCTGGCTGGGCGGACTCTCCGCCCTGCTGGTCGCGCTGTACCGCACCCCCGACATCACCGCCGCCGCCGTGCGGCGCTTCTCCCGCATCGCGTTCACCAGCGTGCTCGTGCTCACCGCGACCGGGATCTACCAGTCCTGGCGCCAGGTCGGCTCCTGGTCCGCGCTGACCGGGACCGGGTACGGGCAGCTGCTGCTCGTGAAGGTGGGGCTCGTCGCCGTCCTCGTCGGGATCGCCGGGATCTCCCGCAGGTGGACCGCCCGGCTGGCGACGGGCGGAAGCACGGAAGAGGCCACCGAGTCCGCCACGGCCGAGACGGAGAGCACGGCCAGTGAGGAAGAGGAGAGGGAGGCGGCGGAGGTCACGGCACCCGCGGCCCCGCACTCCGCCGGTGCCGAGGACCCCGCGCGCACCGCCCAGCTCGCCCGGCAGCAGGCCGCCGTGGCGACCGCGCAGAAGAAGCGGATACGGGACGCCGACCCCGACCGGTCCGGCCTGCGCCGCTCCGTGCTCGCCGAGGTCGGCGTCGCGGTGGCGCTGCTGGCGGTCACCACCATCCTGACCTCGACCGAGCCCGGCCGTACCGAGGAGGAGGCGGCGCGCTCGTCCACGCCGGCCGCCGCACCCGCGGCGAGCGGCCCCGTCAACCTCACGCTGCCCTTCGACACGGGCGGCAAGAACGGTAAGGGCACGGTCCGCATGGACCTGGACCCCGGACGCACCGGAACCAACGTGGTGCACCTCTGGATCGACGGCATCGACGGAAAGGCCATGGACGTCCCCGAGGTGAAGCTCGCCTTCACCCTGAAGTCCAAGGACATCGGGCCCCTGCCCGCCGTACCCGTCCGGCTGACCGAGGGCCACTGGACGTCCACCGGCGTCCAGATCCCGATCGCCGGCGACTGGAACGTCGCGGTGACCGTGCGGACCTCGGACATCGACCAGACCACCGTCGACAAGAACGTGAAGATCGGCTGAGCAGGACCGTGAGCGGAAAAAGCAGAAGCACCACAAGGACCGGCGGAAAGCCGTCGGTCGGCACGGGCAGCAAGCCCGCTGCCGACGCCCCGGCGGCGGGCACGATCTCCCGGCGGCGCCTCCTGGGCACCGCCGGCGCGGCCGGGGCGACCGGTCTCGTGCTCGGTGCGGCCGGTGGCGCCACCGGCTATGCCGCGGCCCAGGACGAGGCGCCGGCCGCGCTGACCTCCGTCGGCTCCACCGAGGTGATGTTTCACGGGAAACATCAACCGGGGATCACCACTCCGCTTCAGGCCCGTGGCCACCTCATCGCCTTCGACCTGGCCCCCGGGGCCGGCCGGAAGGAGGCGGCGGCCCTGATGCGCCGCTGGTCGGCCGCGGCACAGCGGCTGATGGCCGGTGAATCCACCGGCGGCGCGGCGGACGGTACGGGGCACGACACCGGCATCGCGCTGGACGCCGGGCCGTCCTCGCTGACCGTCACCTTCGGCTTCGGCGCCACCTTCTTCACGCGCACGGGACTGACGGACCACCGCCCGCCGGCACTCGACCCGCTGCCGCCGTTCTCGGCCGACCATCTCGACGCCCGCCGCTCCAACGGCGATCTCTGGGTGCAGATCGGCGCCGACGACGCGCTCGTCGCCTTCCACGCCCTGCGGGCCGTGCAGAAGGAGGCCGGCTCGACGGCCACCGTGCGCTGGCAGATGAACGGCTTCAACCGCACCCCCGGAGCCACCGCGAAGCCGATGACCGCCCGCAATCTGATGGGCCAGATCGACGGCACCGGAAACCCGAAGCCGGCCGACGGCGACTTCGACCGGCGCATCTTCGTCCCGTCCGGCGACGCCGCGTACGAGTGGCTGGCGGGCGGCTCGTACGCGGTGGTCCGGCGCATCAGGATGCTGCTCGACGACTGGGAGAAGCTCCCGGTGGAACGTCAGGAACGGGTCATCGGCCG
Organism: Streptomyces sp. NBC_01257; assembly: GCF_035917255.1. Classification (NCBI taxonomy): domain Bacteria; kingdom Bacillati; phylum Actinomycetota; class Actinomycetes; order Kitasatosporales; family Streptomycetaceae; genus Streptomyces; species Streptomyces sp. NBC_01257. The sequence continues at coordinate 4,674,647 of NZ_CP108472.1, read as the reverse complement.
GCGCAAGGCGGACGGCGCCCCGCTCAGCGGCGGCACCGAGACCACCGAGATGGACCTAGACAGGACGGGCGCCGACGGCAAGCTCCTGATCCCCGACAACGCGCACGCCCGGATCTCCTCGCCCGACCGCAACAGCGGTGCGGCGATGCTGCGGCGCCCGTTCTCGTACCACGACGGCATCGCCGCGGACGGCACTCCGGACGCCGGGCTGCTGTTCATCTGCTGGCAGGCGGATCCGCTGCGCGGCTTCGTGCCGGTGCAGCGGAAACTCGACCGCGGCGACGCCCTGTCGCCGTTCCTCCGCCACGAGGCGAGCGGACTGTTCGCGGTGCCGGGCGGTGCGGCGGACGGGGAGTACGTGGGACAGCGGCTGCTGGAGGCCTGAGCCGCGACGGGCACATTAGGGTGACGGTATGTCCGCCACGCGCTACGCCTATCTCGGCCCCGAGGGCACCTTCACCGAGGTCGCCCTCCGTACGCTCCCGGAAGCCGCCACCCGTGAACTCGTGCCGATGGTCTCCGTACCGGCGGCACTGGACGCGGTGCGCAACGGCACGGCTGCCGCGGCGCTCGTACCGATCGAGAACTCGGTCGAGGGCGGCATCACCACCACCCTCGACCAGCTGACCACCGGCGAACCGCTCATGATCTACCGCGAGGTGCTGCTCTCCATCACCTTCGCGCTGCTCGTGCGTCCCGGCACCAAGCTGTCCGACGTCAAGACGGTCACCGCTCACCCGGCCGCTCAGCCGCAGGTGCGCAACTGGATGGCGGCCCATCTCCCGCAGGCCGTATGGGAGTCGGCGGCGTCGAATGCGGACGGGGCCCGGCTGGTTCAGGAGGGGCGGTTCGACGCCGCCTTCGCCGGGGAGTTCGCGGCGGCCACCTACGGCCTGGAGCCGCTGGTGACGGAGATCCACGACGCGGAGAACGCGCAGACCCGCTTCGTGCTGGTGGGGCGGCCGGCCCGGCCGGCGGCACCGACCGGCGCCGACAAGACCTCGGTGGTCATCTGGCTCGGCGACGACCACCCCGGTGCGCTGCTCGAACTGCTCCAGGAGTTCGCGGTGCGCGGGGTGAACCTGATGCTGATCCAGTCCCGGCCGACGGGCGCGGGGATCGGCAACTACTGCTTCGCGGTGGACGCCGAAGGCCATATCTCCGACCGGCGGGTCGGCGAGGCGCTGATGGGGCTGAAGCGCATCTGTCCGAACGTGCGGTTCCTCGGCTCCTATCCGCGGGCCGGTGTGACGCCGGCGGAGGTACGGCCCCTGCGCGCGGGGACGTCGGACGTGGAGTTCGCCGAGGCCTCCGACTGGCTCACCCGGAGCCGGGACGGCCGGGCCTGACGGCTCGGGTTCCGCGTACTCCGGGTCCTTCGCGCCCCGGGCCCCCTGCACTGCGGTCCCGGGCCTCCACAGCCCCGTACAGCCGGTGCGATCAGCCGATTGTCCGTGCCGGGCAAGTTATCCACAGGCGCACGCCTCGACCTGGGGACAAGTCGACACCGCAACGCGACATGGTCGACAAATCTGCCCACTCCGCTCAGATCAGTCCACAGGTCGGCGGGTCGCCCCTTGTCAGCTCAATTCCATTGATCAACTCTTTAGGGCGAGGAATTCCCACCCGAACGAGCGTGTGATGGGGGTTTGAACCGTGAATCCACAAGCCTTGATGCGGCTTTCGGAATGATCTCCTCCATGTCCACAGGTCTTCCTCACAGCCTGTGGATAACCCACCCGGACCGGTCACTCCTGTGGACAAGCGGCAGCCAACTCCCCTTGCGATCAAGGCTGATGCGTCAAGATCCATAGCCCTTCTGCCCCATTTAGGGGAAAAGGATCTCTTTTCTTGACGATGCCGCCCCGTGCCACGCCGCACCATCCGCAGATTCCGTTCCCAGCATTACCAATACCGGCAATTCGGGCAAACTGACACGCTTGGCGATATCGGTTCGAGCGGGGGAAGCCGACACCGGTAGCCTGGAGGGGTGATTGACCTTCGCCTGCTTCGTGAGGACCCCGACCGTGTTCGCGCCTCCCAGCGCGCCCGTGGAGAGGACGTCGCACTCGTCGACGCCCTGCTCTCCGCCGACGAACGGCGCAGGTCGTCCGGGGTCCGGTTCGACGAACTCCGTTCCGAGCAGAAAACGCTCGGCAAGCTCATCTCCAAGGCCTCCCCCGAGGAGCGCGCCGAACTCCTGAAGAAGGCCGAGCAGCTGAAGGCCGACGTCAAGACGGCCGACGCGGCGCAGGACGAGGCCGACGAGGAGGCCAAGGGCCTGCTGCTGCGGCTCGGCAACATCGTCCACACGGACGTGCCGGTCGGCGGCGAGGAGGACTTCGTCGTCCTGGAGACGCACGGCACCATCCGCGACTTCGGTGCCGAGGGCTTCGAGCCCAAGGACCACCTGGAGCTCGGCGAGGCGCTCGGCGCGATCGACATGGAGCGCGGCGCCAAGGTGTCCGGCTCGCGCTTCTACTACCTGACGGGCGTCGGCGCCCTGCTGGAGCTCGCCCTCGTCAACGCGGCGATCGCCCAGGCCACCGAGGCGGGCTTCATCCCGATGCTCACCCCCGCGCTGGTCCGCCCGCGCGCCATGGAGGGCACCGGCTTCCTCGGCCAGGCCGCGGAGAACGTGTACCACCTGGAGAAGGACGACTACTACCTGGTCGGCACCTCCGAGGTCCCCCTCGCCGCGTACCACATGGACGAGATCATCGACGCGGAGAAGCTGCCGCTGCGCTACGCGGGCTTCTCGCCGTGCTTCCGCCGCGAGGCCGGTACGTACGGCAAGGACACCCGCGGCATCTTCCGCGTCCACCAGTTCGACAAGGTCGAGATGTTCTCGTACGTCGACCCGGCGGACGCCGAGGCCGAGCACCAGCGGCTCCTGGACTGGGAGAAGCAGTGGCTCACCGCCCTCGGACTGCCCTTCCAGGTGATCGACGTCGCCACCGGTGACCTGGGCGCCTCGGCCTCCAGGAAGTTCGACTGCGAGGCGTGGATCCCGACCCAGGGCAAGTACCGCGAGCTGACGTCCGCGTCCAACTGCGACGGCTTCCAGGCACGCCGCCTGTCCGTCCGGATGCGGGACACCCGCGACGGCAAGAAGGTCCTGAAGCCTCTCGCCACGCTGAACGGCACGCTGTGCGCCGTACCGCGGACGATCGTGGCGATCCTGGAGAACCACCAGCTGGCCGACGGTTCGGTACGGGTGCCCGAGGTGCTCCGTCCGTACCTGGGCGGGCGTGAGGTTCTGGAGCCGGTCGCCAAGTGACCTTTCCCTACAAGCTCGTCGCGACCGACCTCGACGGCACGCTGCTGCGTGACGACGACACGGTCTCCGGGCGCACGCGCGAGGCACTGGCCGCGGTCACCGCGGCCGGTGCGGCGCACATCATCGTCACCGGCCGCGCCGTCCCGTGGACCCGGCACATCCTGGACGACCTGGGCTACGAGGGCCTCGCGGTCTGCGGCCAGGGCGCGCAGGTCTACCACGCGGGCGAGCACAAGCTGCTGACGTCACTGACGCTGGACCGGCAGCTGGCCGGTCTCGCGCTGTCCAAGGTCGAGGCCGAGGTCGGTCCGCTGGCGCTGGCCGCGAGCCGCGACGGGCTCGACGGCGAGGTGCTGGTCGGTCCCGGCTACCGCGTGCAGGAGGGCCCGCTGCCGGCCGTCCGCATCGAGGACCCGGCCGAGATGTGGTCCGCCCCGCTGAACAAGGTCTACATACAGCACCCGGAGCTGGACGACGACGCGCTGGCGAAGGCCGCACGGGCGGCGGTCGGGAATCTGGTGGACGTGGTCATGGCGGGCCCGGGGGTCGTGGAGATCCTCCCGCTGGGGCTCAGCAAGGCCACCGGCCTCTCGCTGGCCGCGCGCCGGCTGGGTGTGAAGGCGGCGGACACGATCGCCTTCGGTGACATGCCGAACGACATCCCGATGTTCGCGTGGGCCCGGCACGGTGTGGCGATGGCCAACGCGCACGAGGACCTGAAGGCCGTGGCCCACGAGATCACCGCGTCGAACGAGAACGACGGCATCGCGGTGGTACTGGAGCAGCTGCTCTAGCGTCGGGACCGGTGGCTGTCGGCTCTGATGAGCGACAGGTCCGACGGACGCCGGCGGCTGGTTTTCCCTGGGCGGAGGATGCGCGGATCGAACGCGCGCGGGGTTCGGGCCCCGACGACGGCTTAGCAAGCCGCTGCCTTACCACTCGGCCAATCCTCCGGGAGGGCGGCCGCGCGCGATGCGCAGGAACGGCCGCCCGGGCGTGCTGCTCGGAGCGGCGCGGCGGGGCAGTCGCTCGACTACTCCGGTGCCGGCTCGGGCACGCCCTGCTGGGAGCTCGACGGACTCGGACTCTCGGTCATCGCCGCGCTCCTCTCCCGGTCCGTGGTGCCGCGTTCGCGGCAGGTGCCGCACTGACTTCGTGGTGCCGGCCGCGGCATCTGCCGCACTGACCACTGTGCCGCGTCCCTGTGGGCCGGTGCCACCCAATTACGGGTGGCGCCGGCCCACGGGCCTTCTCAGCGGCTCCTGTTGCGGCGGCTCAGGTCCTTGAGGCTGCGCGCGAGCTCGTCCATGCGCCCGTCGAGCCGGCCGATGACCTCGGTCACCCCGCCCAGCCGCACACTCATGGCGCCGACCACCTGATGCGTGACCTCGAGCCGCCGGTCGAGGCTGTCCAGCCGGTGCGACATCCGGCTGAGCACGGGCCCGAGCTCCTGCAGCGCGGTGCCTACGCCGGCCAGGCAGCTTTCGACCCGGGTGACGCGGTGTTCGAGCGAGGTGTACCCGGCGCGCAGGTCCTGCTCCGCGTCGAGGAGATACGTACGCACGCATCGTGCGATGTCGCTGTCGCGAAGAAGCATGGCGACGTTGAGGACGGTCCTGCGGGTGTAGAGGCGGAGCTGCGTCGCCGCCTGTGGATAACTTTCCGCCCCTTCACCACCCCATAGCGACAGCATGTCGCTATGGAAGGTTCGCAGGTCGGAGCCCCGGAGTACCCGCATCCCGTTCTGCGCGAGCTCGTCCTGATGGCGGTCCGTCAGCCTCCTGACCGCACCTGTGGATACTTCGAAGTACCGGGCCACGTCCTCGGTGCGAACGTGAACTCCGTCCGGGAGCATGACAAGGCTCTTCACCTTGTCCAGGGCGTCGACGCGCCCCATCTGTTCGACGCGCAGCGCGCGTGATTCGAGCAGGGCGACTTCCGTGGGCATGAGCATGCCTTCCGCTGAGGGAATCCGATGCCGGACCGCCCCGGTACCGGACGGTCCACGCTGGGCAGGACAGCCCTCTCCCCGGGCTTCAGGGGGCGGAGGACGCTCACGGTTGCCACTCACTCAATGACCGGCCGACGGGTGATTCCCGCCGGATCGGCTATCCCGATTTCACGAAAGCTACGACGCCACAGATTCCAGTTGCCTCCACGCATGAGGAACAACGAACCGATAACCGTACAGTTACGCGTAAGACTGTCCGACATACGGCAACCACCGCCCAGCGGACGGGGGTTGCCGTACGTCACGAGCCGCCTGCGCTCACTCCTCGCCGGCGAGCTTCAGCGTCCGCAGCTTCTGGCCCGCGTACCAGGTCGCCACCACGGTGACCGCGACCAGCAGGACCGTCGCGGCCGGCAGTCCGACGTCGGAGGTGATCGCGCCGCCCCCGCCCACCTTCTCCGCCACCGCGAGGGACCACTGCTGCACGCTGAGCGTGCGCGCACCGGGGACCAGACTGCCGAACAGGGCCTCCCACACCAGCGCGTAGACGAGTCCGAGGACCACCGCGTGCCGGCTGATCGTGCCCAGCAGCAGGAACAGCGCGCTGTAGGCGATCGAGGCGACCAGCGCGGCGATCGTGTACGCCACCGCGATCTGCTGGCCGTTGCCGTTGAGGATCAGACCGGCGATCAGGGTCGGGACCGCCGAGAAGACCATCGTCACCGCGATCGCCACGATCAGCTTGGTGAAGATGATCGTCGGCCTGGTCACCGGCTTGGACAGCAGGTAGACGATCGAACCGTCGTCGATCTCGGGGCCGATGGCGCCGGTCCCGGCGATCACACCGATCAGCGGCACCATGGTGGCGATGGCGAAACCGCCCAGCACGTCCGAGGCCACCTGGTCGTCGGCCCCCGCGAACATCCGTACCGCCACCGCGATGACGATCAGGAGCGCGGGCAGGACGAACAGGATGGCGGCCCGGCGCCGGCCGAGCAGGGCCCGGTAGGTGAGCCGGGCGACTGTGGGGTCGTACATGACGTCACAGCTCCTTTCAGGCCACTACTCAGGCCGCTACGAGATAGGAAAAGACCGATTCGAGGGACTCGTCGGACGGCGAAACGGTCAGAAGACGAATGCCCTGATCACGAGCGACCTTCGGCAGCAGCGTGGTGAAGCGTCCGAAGTCGACGGCCTGGATGCGCAGGGCGTTCTCGCCGAGGTCGACCTCGATCCCGGCCGTCGACGGGTCGGCGATGAGCGCGGCGGCGAGGGCGCGGTCGTCGCTGGACCGTACGAGATAGCGGTGCGGGCGATCCGTCATCAGCCGGCGGATCTTGCGGAAGTCACCGGAGGCGGCGTGCCGGCCGGCCACGATCACCTCGATGTGCGAGGCCAGTTGCTCGACCTCTTCGAGGATGTGGGAGGAGAAGAGAACCGTGCGGCCCTCCGCCCCCATCCGTCGCAGCAGTTCCATCAGCTGCATCCGCTGACGCGGGTCCATTCCGTTGAACGGCTCGTCGAGCAGCAGCACGGACGGGTTGTGGACCAGCGCGGACGCCATCTTCACGCGCTGGCGCATGCCCTTGCTGTACGTGGAGATCTTGCGGTCCTGCGCGTACTCCATCTGGACCGTGACCAGCGCGGCGGCCGCCTCGGCGTCGCCCAGACCGTGCAGTTCGGCGTTGGCCACCACGAATTCGCGGCCGGTCAGGAAGTCGTACATGCCCTCCCGCTCCGGCACGATGCCGATCTGCCGGTACACGGCCTCGTTGCGCCAGATCGCCTTGCCGTCGAGCGTGACCGTGCCCGTCGACGGGGCGAGGAATCCGGCCATCATGTTGATCAGCGTCGACTTGCCGGCGCCGTTGGGGCCGAGCAGACCGGTGACGCCCGGCCCCACGTTCATGCTCACGTCGTTGACGGCGACCACGTTGCCGAACCAGCGGGACGTGTGGTCGATCTCGATGGTGGTCACAGCCCGACCCTCCGGTAGCGGCGCATCAGGACGGCGTACGAGCCGGCGACGAGCGCGAGAACAACGATCAGATAGACCACACCGGCACCGGCCCCCGGGCCTTCCCCTCCGGGGAAGGCGGAGGTCGCCCCGAGGAACGCGGTCTGCACACCGTCGACGAGCGTGATCGGGGAGAAGAGGCCCAGCCACGGCACGGCGCCGGTGGACCCGGTGGACCAGGCGATGCCCTGGATGGTGCTGACCGCTCCGTACGTGATGGTCAGCACGGCGATCACCGCCGCGACGCCGAAGCCGCGGCGCGGGGTGAGCGCGGCCATCACCAGGCCGAGGCCGGCGAAGAGCACGGACAGCAGGGCCACCGACACCATCCCCTGGGCGAACCACTTGGTCTGGTCCGCGAAGTCGAACTTCCCCAGCAGCGCGCCCACGTACAGGATGACCAGCGGCGCGCCGGTGATCACCAGGAGTGCGGAGACCATGGCCGCGAACTTGGCCAGTACGTAGTCCGCCCGCTCGATCGGCCGCGAGAAGTACAGCGGCACGCTCTTGAACCGCAGGTCCCTGGAGACCGACTGCGGTGCCTGTGCGGCGAGGAACAGCCCGATGACGGCCTGGAGGTAGATCGCGAACGAGGTGTACTTGATCGGCAGCTTCGTCGAGTTGGGGGTGGCGATGGCGACCGCCACGAGGATCGCCGCGACCAGGCACATCACGCCGAACAGCAGCATCGGCAGCACCTTGGACTTGGCGGAGCGGCCGAGTCCGAACGAACCGCGCAGGGACTGCGAGTAGAGCGAGCGCCGTGCGTAGGCGCGGCCGAGGCGCGGCCCGTCGTAGGCGCGGTAGCCGATGTTGTGGATCCGGGAGGTCTCGCTCCCGGTCGCGGCGCCGGTCTCAGTGCTCATCGCGACCGCTCCCCTTCTGCTGTACGGCACCGGCGGCCACGGACGCGGTCCGTGCCTCGGTGTGCGCTTCCGGTGCCTCTTCGGTGCGGAAGACCTCGGCGATGTGGTGGCGGCGCTGTTCCATCCGGACGAGGCCGAGGCCGAGGCCGGCGACGCTGTCGCGGACGAGGTCGTACGTCTCCTCGCCGGTCGCCTCGATCAGCAGGATGTGGCCCGCCCCGGGCAGCCCCTCGGTGTCCAGTCCGTCGAGACCCACCAGCTTGATCCCCGCACCGGTGAGGACCTTGCGCACGGCGTCGGTCCCGTCCGGGTGGGTGTCGCTGTCGGTGACCTCGACCGCGAGGGTCGTGGTGGTCTGGGTGAAGTCGCTGGTGGAGCTGGAGCGAAGCAGCGATCCGCCGTCGATGACGACGACGTGGTCGCAGGTGCGTTCCAGTTCGCCCAGCAGGTGCGAGGTGACGAGGACCGAGATCCCGAAGTCCGTGTGGATCCGCCGGATCAGGCCGAGCATCTCGTCGCGTCCGACCGGGTCCAGCCCGTTGGTCGGCTCGTCGAGGAGGACCAGCTGCGGGTCGTGGACCAGCGCCTGGGCGAGCTTCACCCGCTGCTTCATGCCGGTCGAGTAGCCGCCGATGGGCCGGTAGCGCTCCTCGTACAGGCCGACGTGGCGCAGGGTGTCCGCGGTGCGTTCGCGGGCCGCGGTCGGCGGCAGTCCGGACATCCGTGCCATGTGGACGACGAACTCGGTGGCCGAGACGTCGGGCGGCAGGCAGTCGTGTTCCGGCATGTAGCCGACCCGTTCCCGGATGGCGGCGCCGCTCGTCGCGACGTCGAGCCCGAGCACCGCGGCCCGGCCCTCGGTCGCGGGGGACAGACCCAGCAGGATCTTGATCAACGTGGACTTGCCGGCTCCGTTGGATCCCACCAGCCCGGTCACACCCGGGCCGATGTCCAAGGAGAGCCGGTCAAGCGCGGTCACCCGGGGGAACCGCTTGCTCAGGCTTTCGGTCGCAATGACAGTCACGTCATCGACGGTAGTGGTGCGGGCCACACCGGTCGTCAGACCTGGCGGCTGGATTCCCGTCCGACTCCAGGCGTACGGACCCGTAAGGGGGACCCCATGGAGGAGGACGGTGGGACGGCCGCGCAGGTCCGGACCGGCCGGCCGTGGAGTTGTCCACAGGTCCGGCACAGCCCTTGACGCAGCCGCCGGACATTGTCACATTCATCAGTGTCACGTTACGGGCACGTACCGCACACGGCAGGGAACGGACGGTGGCATGACCGCGCGAGCCAAGGACGAACGGGCCCCTGAGCTTCAGGGGTTCAGAGAAGTGCAGCGTCTCGCGTACGAGTGCGCGGAGGCGGTCGCCGCCCGTCTGAGGCCGGGGGTGACGGAGCGCGAGGCGGCCAGGATGCAGCGCACCTGGCTGCGCGAGCGCGGGGTGCGGGACTGGTTCCACCTCCCGTTCGCCTGGTTCGGGGACCGTACGGCGTTCGCCGGGTTCAGGGTGCCGCTCCAGTTCTTCCCGACCGACCGGCGGCTGGAGCCGGGGATGCCCTTCATCCTCGACATGGCCCCTGTGTACAAGGGATTCACCGCCGACATCGGATACTCCGGCTGCCTCGGGCTGAATCCGCTGCACGACCGACTGCTCGCGGACCTGGAGGCCCACCGCGGCCTGATCCTGCGCGAGGTGCGTGAGCGGCGCCCGCTGCGCGAGATCTACGAGGACGTGGACCGCCTGATGACCAGGCAGGGGTACGCCAACCGGCACCGCGCCTACCCCTTCGGCGTCATCGCCCACAAGGTCGACCGGGTGGCCGAACGCCGTTGGTCGCCGCATGTGTTCGGGTTCGGCACCCAGTCGCTGAAGGGGCTGCTGAGTGACGCGGTGCACGGGCACCGGGACGGCTGGTCGCCGCTCTGGAGTCCGTACCGCTTCTCCGACCATCCTCCGCAGCCGGGCCTGTGGGCGGTCGAACCGCACCTCGGATTCCGGGGTACGGGCGCGAAGTTCGAGGAGATCCTGGTCGTCACCGACTCCCGGGACCCCGAGCAGAGCGCCTTCTGGCTGGACGACGATCTGCCGCATGTGCGGCGCTGGGCCGAGGAGAAGGTGGCGGCGTGAGTCTGCTGAATCTGCCGGGGGCGCGCGAGCGCCGGGTGGCCACGGGCGGTATCGACCTGTGCGTCGTCGAGCTGGGTGACGCGACGCGGCCCACGATCGTGCTGGTGCACGGCTATCCGGACAGCAAGGAGGTCTGGACGCAGGTCGCCCGGCAGCTCGCCGAGCAGTGGCACGTGGTGCTGTACGACGTACGCGGCCACGGCCGGTCGACGGCCCCCGTCCCGCTGCGCGGCGGCTTCACCCTGGAGAAGCTGACCGACGACTTCCTGGCCGTCGCCGACGCGGTGAGCCCGGACCGCCCGGTGCACCTGGTCGGGCACGACTGGGGCTCGGTGCAGTCCTGGGAGTTCGCCACGGTCAGCCGCACCGAGGGCCGGATCGCCTCGTTCACCTCGATGTCCGGTCCGTCCCTGGACCACTTCGGGCACTGGATCAAGCAGCGGATGTCCCGGCCCACCCCGCGCCGGGTCGGCCAGTTGCTGGGACAGGGCGCCAAGTCCTGGTACGTGTACATGCTGCACACGCCGGTGCTGCCGGAGCTCGCCTGGCGCGGGCCGCTCGGCAAGCGGTGGCCGCGCATCCTGGAGCGGCTGGAGAAGGTGCCGCGGGGCGACTACCCGACGCCGTCCCTGCCGGACGACGCGGCGCACGGGGCCTGGCTCTACCGCGACAACGTCCGCTCCAGGCTGCGCCGTCCGCGCGCCGACGCGTTCGCCCACGTCCCCGTCCAGCTGATCACGCCGACCGGCGACATATTCCTCTCGGAACAGCTCTACGACGGACTCGACGCCTGGGTACCGCAGTTGACCAGGCGCTCGCTGCCCGCCAAGCACTGGGTGCCGCGCACCCGGCCGGACCAGCTGGCGTCCTGGATCGACGAGTTCGCCGCGGCCAACGAGTCCGCCCTGGAGGGCGGTCTCCCGGTGCAGGACACCGTCCCGCGCGGGGCGTACGCGGACCGGTTCGGCGGGCAGCTCGTCCTGGTGACGGGGGCGGCCGGCGGGATCGGACGGGCCACCGCGTTCGCGTTCGCCGAGGCCGGGGCCCGGGTGGTGGCGGTGGACCGGGACGCGGAGGGGGCGAGCCGGACGGCGGAGCTGGCCCGGCTGATCGGAGCCCCGGCCGCCTGGGCCGAGACGGTCGACGTCAGCGACGAGCAGGCCATGGAGAAGCTGGCCGAGAAGGTCGCCGCGGAGTACGGCATCGTCGACGTGCTGGTCAACAACGCCGGTATCGGGCTCTCCGGTTCGTTCCTGGAGACCACCGCCGAGGAGTGGCGAAGCGTCCTCGACGTGAATCTGTGGGGCGTCATCCACGGCTGCCGGCTCTTCGGCAAGCAGATGGCCGACCGCGGACAGGGCGGCCACATCGTCAACACGGCTTCCGCTGCGGCGTATCAGCCGTCGCGCGCACTGCCCGCGTACAGCACGTCGAAGGCCGCGGTGCTGATGCTCAGCGAGTGCCTGCGCGCCGAGCTGGCGGAGAAGTCGATCGGGGTCAGTGCGATCTGCCCCGGCATCGTCAACACGAACATCACGTCGACGACGCGGTTCGCCGGGACGGACGCGGCGGAGGAACAGCGGCTGAGGAAGCGGACGAGCACGCTGTACGGGAAGCGCAACTACCCGCCGGAGAAGGTCGCCGAGGCGATCCTCAGGGCGGTGGTGCGCAACCAGGCCGTCGTCCCGGTCACCCCGGAGTCCCATGCGGTGCGGTTCCTGTCCCGGCTCAGCCCGGGCGTGCTGCGCGGGATCGCCCGGCTGAAGCCGCCGCTGTGAGCGGGCCCGGAGCGGCGGCGGCCGGGCGGTCGGCCGCCGAGTACCGGATCGAGGACCTCGCGCACGCCAGTGGCGCCACGGTCCGCACCATCCGCGCCTACCAGGACCGCGGGCTGCTGCCGACCCCGGAGCGGCGGGGCCGGGCCAACGTGTACCGGGACACCCATCTCGCCCGGCTCCGGCAGATCGCTGACCTGCTCGACCGCGGCTACACCCTGGCCAGCATCAAGGAGTTGCTGGACGCCTGGGACACCGGCCGGGGACTCGGCGGGGTGCTCGGACTCGTCGCCGAGGTGCACGGTCCGTGGACGGACGAACGGGCCGACCGCATCACCCGGGCGGAACTGGAAGCGAAGTTCGGCGGGCACACCGACAACGAGGCGGTCGCCGAGGCGGTGGACCTGGGCATCCTGGAACCGATCCCGGGGCGCGACGACGAGTTCCTGGTGCCGAGCCCGCAAGAGCTGGCGGTCGCGGTGGAGTTGTTCGCCGCCGGTGTGCCGCTGAGCGCAATCTCGGGTCATCTGAGGGAACTTCGCGGCCAGGTCGAACAGATAGCTTCCCGCTTCCTGGAGTTCACGACCGAGCACGTTTTCGCCCGCTATCTCGGCCACCGTCCGCCGACCGACACGGACGCGGCCGAGGCGGCTTCGATGGTCCGCCGGCTGCGGCCGCTGGCGCAGCAGACCGTGGACGCCGAACTCGCCAGAGCGATGCGGACGTTCGCCACCCGGCACCTGGATCACCATCTCGCCGCGGACGGGCCGTTCACCTCACACGCCGCCGGTCCGCCACCGGCCTCGGTGACGCTGCCGGCCGGGACAATAGGCGCGGTGGAACGACTTGTTGGGCGCGAGAACACCGCGGCGTTCATCGCGGCTGCTGCCGAACGAGAGGTACAGACAAGGACATTGGACACCCTTACGGCATCTCGTTTCAATACATGACAAGTTGACCAAATAGTGCCATTCGCAAGCCACTTGTCCACAGATTCGCCAAATAGCCTGTGGATAACCCGAGTTGGTTGTGGATCAAACCTGTGGACGAAAACTGTCGGAGTGAAAATTGCTCAAGTGAACCGGCGGCGAAATCTGGATGCGAAGGGGACGGCGGCACGGGCACGCTGTCGGTATGGATGAAAGACGCACCGTCAAGGTGTCCAAGTACCTCTCGAAACACCTGCGGCATCAGCCCGAACGGATCGGGCTCACCCTCGACGCCAACGGCTGGGTGCCGATCGACGAGCTGCTGGGGGCCCTCGCCCGCCACCGCTTCCCTGTCACCCGCGCCGAGCTCGACCATGTCGTCGCCTCCAACGACAAGCAGCGCTTCGCCGTCGAGGGCGACCGCATCCGGGCCAGCCAGGGGCACACCGTCGACGTGGACCTGGACCTGCCGCCGGCCGAGCCGCCCGCGTACCTCTACCACGGCACCGTCGGCCGGTCCCTGGACGCGATCCGCGACGAGGGGCTGCGCCCGATGAACCGCACCCATGTCCACCTCTCGCCCGACCGCGAGACGGCGACCCGCGTCGGGGCCCGGCGGGGCCGCCCCGTCGTCCTGTCGGTGGACGCGGGGGCGATGCACCGGGCGGGCCACACCTTCTACGTGAGCGCCAACGGGGTCTGGCTCACCGCCGCCGTGCCCCCGGAGTTCCTGCGCCTGCCCGGCTGAGCCGGGACCATCGGCGGCACACTCCGCGGCTAGCCGGCGAGCTGGGCCAGGCCCTGCGTCGCGATCTCCTCGAACAGCTTCTCGTCCGGCACCGCTGCCGGGAAGTCCGGGCTGCCGTCGGGCACCGGTGCGTGGACCACGATCTCTGTGAACCCGAGCTCCGCATACCGGCCCGCGAAGTCCACGAACGCGTCCACGGAGTCGAACGGCCCGCCCCCGGCGAGATCCGGGTTGAACTCCGGCGTGAACCCGGTGAGCAGGATCTTGTCGAGCTCGTCCACGTCCCTGCCGCTCTCCGCGCAGGCCTTCCCCAGCTTGTCGACCTGACCGCGTACGGCGTCGAGCGACTCCGCCGCGCTGCCCGCCTCGTACTGCTTCGGATCGCCCGTGGTCACCCACGCCTGCCCGTACTGCGCGGCGACCCTGAGGCCGCGCGGCCCCGTGGCGGCGACGGCGAACGGGAGTCGCGGCCGCTGTACGCAGCCGGGCACGTTCCGCGCCTCGGTGGCCGAGTAGAACGAGCCCTCGTGTGTCAGCCCGGCCGGCTCGCGGAGCAGACCGTCCAGCAGCGGAACGAACTCACCGAAGCGGTCGGCCCGTTCGCGCGGCGTCCAGGGCTGCTCGTCGCCCCGCAGGAGCGTCGTCGCGTCGAAACCGTTGCCACCGGCCCCGATGCCCAGCGTGATGCGGCCGGCCGAGATGTCGTCGAGCGAGATCAGTTCCTTGGCCAGCGTGACCGGGTGCCGGAAGTTCGGCGAGGTCACGAGCGTCCCCAGCCGCAGACGTGATGTGGCGCAGGCGGCCGCCGTCAGGGTGGGCAGGGCGCCGAACCACGGCCGCTCGCGAAAGGCGCGCCACGCCAGATGGTCGTAGGTGTACGCGGTGTGCAGACCGAGCTCCTCGGCGCGCTGCCAGGCGGAGCACCCGCCCTCGTTCCAGCGGTGGACGGGCAGGATGACGGTGCTGAGGCGCGGAGTGGAGCTCATGGCTCGAGTTTACGGCGGCCCCGGTACGCCACATCTTTTGCGCTCGGCCGCCCGGACGAGCACTTGGAGCCGGGTGCGGACTGCGGGACCGAGGACGGCCCGAGGACGGGCCGGCGAGCATCGAAATCCGCAGACATATGCCAGAGGAATGTTCTGCTGCTCACGGGCGTACGCACTCAGATGTGCGCCCCTGCGCACGCCCGTGCACCCTCGTACGCGAGAATGGACCGGTGACCTCAGCTACCGAACAGCCCGCTCCTGCCACTCCCCGGCTGATCGCCACCGATCTGGACGGCACTCTCCTGCGCGACGACAAGACCGTCTCGGACCGTACGGTCGCGGCGCTCGCCGCCGCCGAGGAGGCCGGGATCGAGGTCTTCTTCGTCACCGGCCGTCCCGCCCGCTGGATGGATGTCGTCAGTGCCCACGTGCACGGCCACGGCCTGGCGATCTGCGCCAACGGCGCCGCCGTCGCCGACCTGCACGCCGGCGGCAGGCTGCTGAAGGTGAGGGCCCTGGAGCGGGCGGCGGCCCTCGACGTCGTGCACACGCTGCGCGCGGCCGCCCCCGGCACGTCCTTCGCCGTCGAGCTGGCCACCGGCATCCACTACGAGCCGGACTACCCGCCGTTCCACCTCGACCCCGGTGCCACGGTGGCGGTGGCCGAGAAGCTGCTCCACGAGGAGACGCCGGGCGCCGGCGCCCCCGTACTGAAGGTCCTGGCCCACCACCGCGAGCTGGCCCCTGACGACTTCCTCGCCCTGGCCCGCCGGGTCGCCGGCGACCGGGCCTCCTTCACCCGGTCCAGCCCCACGGCACTGCTGGAGGTCAGCGGGCCCGGCGTCTCCAAGGCCAGCACCCTGGAGCTGTGCTGCGCCGAGCGCGGGATCTCCCCCGCCGAGGTCGTGGCCTTCGGGGACATGCCGAACGACGTCGAGATGCTGAGCTGGGCGGGCACCTCGTACGCGATGGGCAACGCCCACCCGGCCGCTCTGGCGGCGGCCTCCGGCCGGACGGCCACCAACAACGAGGACGGCGTCGCGGTCGTCATCGAGCGGATCATCGCCGACCGCACCCGGCTCCGGACGGAACGCTGAAGGACTGACGGACTACTGACGGACTGAGGGACTACTGACGGACTGAGGGACTGACGGGCACACGGGCAGACGCCCGCCGACGCGTAGACGGCCGGGCCTGCCGCCTTCCCGAACCGGTCAGAGCGGTGCCTGCCACACCACCGTCGTACCACCGCCATCGTCCCCGATGCCGGGTCCGAACCAGCTGGCCCCACCGAGCGATTCCGCTCGGCGGGCCAGGTTCCGCAGCCCGCTGCGACGGCCCCCGGGCGGAATGCCCACCCCGTCGTCGGCGACCGAGAGCCGCACCGCGTCCCGGCCGTCGGGCAACGTGGCCGTCGCGTCGACCACCACGTCGATCCGTGCCGCTTCGGCGTGCCGGAAGGCGTTCGACAGCGCCTCCCGGAGCGCCGCGATCAGGTTCTTGCCAGTCAGCTCGCCCACCAGCGTGTCGACGGGACCGAGGAAGCGGTGGGACGGCTTGAAGCCGAGCGGGACGGCCGCCATGTTGATCTCCCGCAGCACCCGGGTGCGCAGTCCGGACGGGGCCTCGGCGGGCTCCTGCTGCAGGGCGAAGATCGCGGTGCGGATCTCCTGGATGGTGACGTCCAGCTCGTCGACCGCCCTGCCCACCCCCGTCTGCACCTCCGGCACGTCCGAACGGCGCTGGGCGCTCTCCAGCATCATCCCCGTGGCGAACAGCCGCTGGATGACCAGATCGTGCAGGTCACGGGCGATCCGGTCGCGGTCCTCGTACACCGCCAGCCGCTCCCGGTCGCGCTGCGCCTCGGCCATCATCAGCGCCAGGGCCGCCTGCGAGGCGAACTGGGTGGCGAGGGTCCGTTCCGTCTCCGTGAACGGCCGGCCGCCCTTGGCCCGCGGTGTGGCGAGCGCACCGAGCACACGGCCACCGCTGTGCAGCGGCAGCATCATGCTCGGCCCGAACCGGTCGGCCAGCCTGGTGACCATGCGGGAGTCGGTCGCCGAGTCGTCTATGAAGACCGCCTCCCCGCTCAGCAGCCTCGCCACCACCGGGCTGTGCGCCGGGATGATCACCCCGAGCGAGGCGGACGGGTCGTCCGCGGAGACGGCGACGATCTCCAGTCCCCCGTCCTCGGCCGGCAGCAGCACGATGCCGGCGGCGGATCCGGCGAGATGACGGGCCTGTTCGGCGACGACCGACAGCGCGTCGTCGGCGTCCCCGCCGGACAGCAGGGCGGTGGTCACGGCCACCGAACCGTCGATCCACCGCTCGCGCTGCCTGGCCGCCTCGTACAGCCGCGCGTTGCCGATGGCGATGCCGGCCTCGGTGGCCAGCACGCGGACCATGTGCAGGTCGTAGTCGTTGAACTCGGCGCCGCCGTCCTTCTCGGCGAGATAGAGATTGCCGAAGATCTCGCCCTGGACCCGGATCGGAACGCCGAGGAACGTACGCATCGGGGGATGGCCCGGCGGAAAGCCCGCGAACCTCGGATCGCCCGTCAGATTCGCGAGCCGCAGGGGGCTGGGGTCATGGATCAGGGCGCCGAGCAGCCCGTGGTGCCCGTCGGGGCGGCGGCCGATCTCACGCGCCACCGCTTCCGGGACCCCGTACGTGACGAAGTCGGAGAGCCCTCCGCCCTCCTCGTCCACGACGCCGATGGCCGCGTAACGGGCGTGGGCCAGCTCGGCGGCCGTCTCACAGATCCGGTCGAGCGTGGAGTGGAGTTCGAGTCCCGTGCCCACCGATCGCATGGCTTCGAGCAGCCGCGGTACGCGGGCGGTGAGCTCGGTGGACAGGCCCTGCAGGCTGCGCGTCGCCTCCGTCGCGGCGTCGAGTGAGTCATTCGGTTGCTGCGGCTGGTTCGGGTCCTGCTCTGACATACCCAGAGCGTAGTTAGTGCCTTTTGTCGGGGAAAGTCGAGACAGGGACCGGGCCGGGCCGAACCGGAAGGGGACGAGGAGGCCGAAGGCGGGAGCCGGATCGGCCGGTCAGGCCTGCGCGTCCGGCCCGACCGGCCTGTCAGACCTTCGCGGCCGCCTGCCCGACCGGCGCGCCCACGGTCTCCCGCTCGCGCTCCAGCATCCGGCTCAGCGGCCCCTCCACCGCGGCGAGCGCGGCGTACGGACCGCGCTGCACGACGGCGCCCGCCTCCAGCACCACCACCTCGTCGACGGCGTCCAGCCCTTCGAGCCGGTGCGTGATCAGTACCGTCGTACGCCCCCGGGTGGCCGCGAGCAGATCCGCGGTCAGGGCGTCCGCCGTCGGCAGATCGAGGTGCTCGGCCGGCTCGTCCAGGACCAGCACGGGGAAGTCCGCGAGCAGCGCGCGGGCCAGCGCGAGCCGCTGGCGCTGACCGCCGGAGAGACGGGCGCCGTGTTCGCCGACGAGCGTGTCCAGGCCGTCCGGCAGCGCCTCCGCCCAGTCGAGCAGCCGGGCCCGGCGGAGCGCCTCGCGCAGTTCGGCGTCCGTCGCGCCGGTACGGGCCAGCCGCAGGTTCTCCCGGATCGAGCTGTCGAAGATGTGGGCGTCCTGGGCACACAGGCCGACGAACCGCCGGACCGTGTCCCCGTCCAGCGCGGACGCGTCCACTCCGCCGATCCGGTACGTCCCCGTCCGCGCGTCCAGGAAGCGGAGCAGGACCTGGGCCAGTGTGGTCTTTCCGGAGCCGGACGGGCCCACCACCGCGATGCGCCGGCCCGCCTCCAGCGTGAGGTCGACCGAGTCCAGCGCGTCCGGTCCGTCCTCCGCGTAGCGGGCCGACAGCCCCCGTACCTCCAGCGGGAAGGGCGACGCGGGCGCCTCGGCCGGCTCGGCGGGCTCCCGCACCGGCACCGGGGCGTCCAGCACCTCGAACACCCGCTCAGCACTGCGCTTGACCCGCTGCCTGTACTGCACGGCGAGCGGCAGGCCGGTGACGGCCTCGAAGGCGGCCAGCGGTGTGAGCACGACGACGGCGAGTTCCACCCCGGCCAGCCGCCCGTCGGCCACGGCCGGGAGGGCGACGAGCGCGGCGGCGACCACGGTGAGCCCCGCGATCAGGGCGCTGAGACCGCTGCCGAGCGCGGTGGCGGTCGCCGCCCGGGAGGCGATCCGGGTCAGCACACCGTCGGCCTCCCTGGTCCGGTTCAGCCGTCCCGGCAGGGCGCCCGCGACGGTCAGTTCGGCGGTCCCGCCGAGCAGGTCGGTGATCCGGGTGGCCAGCGCTGCCCGTGCGGGTGCCAGCCGGCGCTCGGCGTGCCGGGCGCAGGCCCCGCTGACGAGCGGCACCCCGACGCCGGCCAGCAGCAGTCCGGCGGCCAGTACGAGGCCCGCCTCCGGCAGCAGCCAGCCGGTGAAGCCGGCGGCACCGGCCCCCACGACGACCGCGGTCCCGGCCGGCAGCAGCCAGCGCAGCCAGTAGTCCTGGAGGGCGTCCACATCGGCGACGAGTCGCGAGAGGAGGTCCCCCCGCCTGGTCCGGCGCAGCCCCGCGGGCGCGATCCGCTCCAGGCTCCGGTACACGGCGACGCGGAGTTCGGCGAGCATCCGGAGCACCGCGTCGTGCGAGACGAGGCGCTCGGCGTAGCGGAAGACCGCCCGTCCGATACCGAAGGCGCGGGTCGCCGTCACCGCCACCATCAGATAGAGCACCGGGGGCTGTTCCGAGGCGCGGGAGATCAGCCAGCCGGAGACGGCCATGAGACCGACGGCCGAGCCCAGCGCGAGGCTTCCCAGCAGCAGGGCGAGCAGCAGCCTGCCGCGCTGCGCTCCGGCGGCCTCCCGCACCCGCGCAAGCACGTGCCACCGGGCCCCTGCCACGGTCTCCCGCAGCACCTCCTCGGGTTCACGCAGCCTCGTCCCGGCACCGGCGCCTCCTTCGGCGCCGGTCGCGGGACGCGGCACCACGACAGACCCCTCAGCCGTCACCGTCACCGTCACCGTCCCCCCCGGGCCCGCTACGGCCTCCAGGAGCCGTCCCCCATCGGCATCCATGGCGTCCCCGGCATCTCCCGCCGGTTCCAGCGTCACCACGCGGTCGGCCACCGACAGAAGCGCGGGCCGGTGCACGACCAGCAGCACGGTCCGGCCCACGGCCAGCCTCCGTACCGCCTCGACGATGCCCGCCTCCGTCTCGCCGTCCAGGCTCGCGGTCGGCTCGTCCAGGAGCAGGACCGGCCGGTCGGCGAGGAACGCCCGGGCGAGGGCGAGCCGCTGGCGCTGTCCGGCGGAGAGCCCGACGCCGTCCTCGCCGAGGAGTGTGCGGGCGCCGTCCGGCAGCTCCGCCACGAAGTCGTACGCCCCGGCGTCGCGCAGCGCGGCCGTCACCGCGCTGTCGTCCGCCTCCGGCCGGGCCAGCCGGACGTTCTCCGCGATCGTGCCCGCGAAGAGGTGCGGACGCTGCGGCACCCAGGCGATCCGCTCGCGCCAGAGTCCGGCGGAGAGGGCGGCGAGTTCGGCCCCGCCCACCCGCACCCGTCCCTCGTCGGGTGCCACGAACCCCATCACCACGTTCAGCAGCGTGGACTTGCCCACCCCGCTCGGGCCGACCAGCGCGACCGTCTCCCCCTCCTCCACGACCAGGGAGGCCGCGGCGAGCGAGGGCTCGGTGCGCCCCGGGTGCCGGACGGTCACGCCCTCCAGCTCCAGTCGCAGGGAGCCGGGGACCTCCTGCGTACCGCCCGTACGCGGTTCGGTCTCCAGGACGGCGAAGATCTCCTCCGCGGCCGAGAGTCCCTCGGCGGCGGCGTGGTACTGCGCCCCCACCTGCCGGATCGGGAGGTAGGCCTCGGGCGCCAGGATCAGCACCACCAGACCGGTGTAGAGATCGAGTTCTCCGTGGACGAGCCGCATGCCGATGGTGACGGCGACCAGGGCCACCGAGAGCGTCGCCAGCAGCTCCAGGGCGAAGGACGACAGGAAGGCGATCCGCAGGGTGCGCAGGGTCGCCTGCCGGTACTGCGAGGTGATGGTGCGGATGGACTCGGCCTGGGCCTTGGCCCGGCCGAAGACCTTCAGCGTCGGCAGTCCCGCGACGACGTCGAGGAAGTGCCCGGAGAGCCGGGAGAGCAGCCGCCACTGCCGGTCCATCCGCGACTGGGTGGCCCAGCCGATCAGAATCATGAAGAGCGGAATGAGCGGCAGCGTGACCACGATGATCGCCGCCGAGATCCAGTCCTCGGTGACGACCCTGGCCAGCACCGCCACCGGCACCACCACCGCGAGTCCGAGCTGCGGCAGATAGCGCGCGAAGTAGTCGTCGAGCGCGTCGATCCCCCGTGTGGCGAGCGCCACCAGAGACCCCGTGCGCTGCCCGCTCAGCCAGTCCGGGCCGAGCTCGGCCGCCCGGGCGAGCAGGCGGCCGCGCAGCTCGGACTTGACGGCCGCACCGGCCCGGTAGGCAGCCAGCTCGGTGAGCCAGGAGACCAGGGCCCGGCCGAGTGCGACCGCGGCGAGCAGCAGGAGCGGGGTGCGCAGTCCCGCGCCCGTGAGTCCGTCCTCGAAGCCGCCCACCACCACTTCGGCGACGAGCATGGCCTGGGCGATGACCAGCGCCGCCCCGGCCAGGCCCAGTACCACCAAGGCCACCAGGAACAGGCGGGTGGCACGGGCGTGGCGGAGCAGACGCGGATCGATCGGTTTCACGTGAAACACCCCACGGGGCTCGGCTCGGTCAAGGCACTCACTGCGTTCAGTGCGCGTCGGCGATGTGCTGCGTACCGATGCGCTTCCGGAACACCCAGTACGTCCAGCCCTGGTAGAGCAGCACGACGGGAGTGGCGATCCCCGCACACCAGGTCATGATCTTCAGCGTGTACGGGCTGGACGAGGCGTTGGTGACCGTGAGGCTCCAGTCGTCGTTCAGCGAGGACGGCATGACGTTCGGGAAGAGCGTCAGGAACAACATGGCGACCGCGGCCGCGATGGTCACCCCGGAGAAGGCGAAGGACCAGCCCTCGCGCCCCGCCGCGATGGTGCCGATCGCGGCGACCAGGGCCACCACGGCGATGATCATCGCGATCAGGCTCCAGCCGTCCCCGTTGTCGATCTGGGTCCAGATCAGGAACCCCAGCGCGAGGACCGCGGTGACCGCGCCCAGCTTCAGCGCCAGCCTGCGCGCCCGGGCCCGGATGTCCCCGACCGTCTTGAGGCCGGCGAACACCGCACCGTGGAAGGTGAAGAGGGTGAGCGTGACCAGTCCGCCGAGGATCGCGTACGGGTTGAGCAGGTCCCAGAAGTTGCCCACGTACTCCATGTCCGCGTCGATCTTCACACCGCGGACGATGTTGCCGAAGGCCACGCCCCAGAGCAGGGCCGGGATCAGCGAGGTCCAGAAGATCGCGTTCTCCCAGTTGGTCTGCCACTTCGCCTCGGGCCGCTTCGCCCGGTACTCGAAGGCGACACCCCGCACGATCAGGCAGAGCAGGATGATCAGCAGCGGCAGGTAGAACCCGGAGAACAGCGTGGCGTACCACTCGGGGAACGCGGCGAACGTCGCTCCGCCGGCGCTGAGCAGCCAGACCTCGTTTCCGTCCCAGACGGGCCCGATCGTGTTGATCAGGACCCGCCGTTCCTTGCGGTCCCGCGCCAGCAGCTTGGTGAGGACACCGATCCCGAAGTCGAATCCCTCCAGGAAGAAGTAGCCGGTCCAGAGAACGGCGATGAGCACGAACCAGACGTCGTGGAGTTCCATCTCTCGGCTCCCTGTGTTCTCAGTAGGAGAAGGCCATGGGCCGGTCGGCGTCGTCGTGGTCGCCGCCGATCCTGGTGGGCGGGTTGAGGTCGGCGTCGGTCAGCTCCGGCGGTCCGGCCTTGATGTACTTCACGAGCAGCTTGACCTCGATCACGGCGAGCGCCGCGTACAGCAGCGTGAACAGGATCATCGAGGTGAGCACCTCGCCCTGCGAGACGCCGGGGGAGACCGCGTTACGGGTCTGCAGGACCCCGTAGACGACCCACGGCTGTCGGCCCATCTCGGTGAAGATCCAGCCCCAGGAGTTGGCGATCAGCGGGAAGAGCAGGGTCCACAGCGCGACGATCCAGTAGCACTTGGTCAGCTTCGGGCTGAGCGCCTTGTTCTTGAACAGGACCAGGTGGGGCACCTCGTCCTCACCGGTGCGCATCCCCGGCGGCAGCATGAACTTCTTCCGGGTCAGCCACAGCCCGAGGATGCCGAGACCGAACGACGCCATGCCGAAGCCGATCATCCACCGGAAGCTCCAGAAAGCGACGGGGATGTTGGGCCGGTAGTCGCCGGGACCGAAGCGCTCCTGCTCGGCCTTGTTGATGTCGTTGATGCCGGGGACGTACGAGTTGAAGTCGTCGTCGGCGAGGAAGGACAGTATCCCGGGGATCGAGATCTCGACGGAGTTGTGGCCCTTGCTCACATCGCCGTAGGCGAAGATCGAGAAGGGTGCGGAGTTCTGTCCGTCCCACAGGGCCTCGGCCGCGGCCATCTTCATCGGCTGCTGCTTGAACATCACCTTGCCGAGCTGGTCACCGCTGACGGCGGTGAGCAGACCGGCGATCACCACGGTGATCAGCCCCAGCCGCAGCGAGGTCCGCATCACCGGGATGTGCTTCTTGCGTGCCAGGTGGAACGCGGCGATGCCCACCATGAACGCGCCGCCGACCAGGAAGGCCGCCGTGATGGTGTGGAAGAACTGGGTGAGCGCGGTGTTCTGCGTGAGCACGTGCCAGAAGTCGGTGAGCTCGGCGCGTCCGCGTTCCTTGTTGATGCGGTAGCCGACCGGGTGCTGCATCCAGGAGTTGGCCGCCAGGATGAAGTACGCGGAGAGGATGGTGCCGATCGAGACCATCCAGATGCAGGCGAGGTGGATCTTCTTCGGCAGCTTGTCCCAGCCGAAGATCCACAGCCCGATGAACGTCGACTCGAAGAAGAACGCGATCAGCGCCTCGAACGCGAGCGGGGCACCGAAGATGTCACCGACGAACCGCGAGTAGTCGGACCAGTTCATCCCGAACTGGAACTCCTGGACGATGCCGGTGACGACGCCCATGGCGATGTTGATCAGGAAGAGCTTTCCCCAGAACTTGGTGGCCCTGAGGTACTTCTCCTTGTTGGTCCGCACCCAGGCGGTCTGCAGGCCGGCGGTGAGCGCGGCGAGAGAGATCGTCAGGGGAACGAAGAGGAAGTGGTAGACGGTGGTCGTTCCGAACTGCCATCGCGCCAGGGTCTCCGGCGCCAGAGCTAGCTCCACGTCGTCTTCTCCTTACGTCGCCGTAGTTTCACCGGCAGTTTGTCCTTTAAATCCGACGGATCACGGGATGAAGCAGGACACGCTTGTGAACGCGTTCACATTCACAAGCAATTATGGCGCACACATTTTCGGGATCTACGGCGGGGTACCCCTCCCGCACCGGGCAGGCCCCTCCCCGGCCGGGCACGCGAACGGGCCCCGCACCTCGCGAACGAGATACGGGGCCCGGCAGACGGATTTCCGGGGCTACAGCTCCCGGCGGTACGACTCCGCCACCTTCAGGAACAGGTCGTTCGCCTCGTCCTCACCGATCGTGACCCGGACCCCCTCGCCCGCGAACGGCCTCACCACCACGCCGGCCTTCTCGCAGACCGAGGCGAAGTCGACGGTCCGGTCCCCCAGCCGCAGCCAGACGAAGTTCGCCTGGGACTCCGGCACCGTCCAGCCCTGCCGCACCAGCGTCTCGTGCACCCGCTGCCGCTCACACACCAAGGAGCCCACCCGGCCCAGGAGTTCGTCCTCGGCACGCAGGGAGGCCACCGCCGCGTCCTGGGCGAGCTGGCTGACCCCGAAGGGCACCGCCGTCTTGCGCAGCGCGGCCGCCACCGGCTCGTGCGCCACGGCGAAGCCGACCCGCAGCCCCGCCAGGCCGTAGGCCTTGGAGAACGTCCGCAGCACCGCGACATTGGGCCGGTCCCGGTAGATCTCGAGGCCGTCGGGGACCTCGACGTCCCGGATGAACTCCTTGTACGCCTCGTCGAGCACCACGAGCACATCGCCCGGCACCCGGTCGAGGAATCGTTCCAGCTCGGCCCGGCGCACCACGGTGCCGGTGGGGTTGTTGGGATTGCAGACGAAGATCATCCGGGTCCGGTCGGTGATCGCGTCCGCCATCGCGTCCAGGTCGTGCACCTCACCGTCGGTGAGCGGCACCTTCACCGAGGTCGCGCCACTGACCTGCGTGATGATCGGGTACGCCTCGAAGGAGCGCCAGGCGTAGATGACCTCGTCGCCCGGGCCCGATGTGGCCTGCAGCAGCTGCTGGGCCACGCCCACCGAACCGGTGCCGGTGGCCAGGTGCGACAGCGGCACGCCGAAACGGTCCGCCAGTTCGTTCATCAGACCGGTGCACGCCATGTCCGGGTACCGGTTGAAGTGCGCGGCCGCGGCCAGCGCGGACTCCATCACCCCCGGCAGCGGCGGATACGGATTCTCGTTGGAGGACAGCTTGAACGCGAGCGGTCCGTCCGCCGCAGCCGGCTTGCCCGGCACATAGGCGGGAACGCCATCCAGTTCGGCGCGCAGCTTCGGGCTCGTCTCGCTCACCGCAGGTCCTCCTCGACCGTCCGTACACATCAATACTGCTCACCTTATGAGGATTGGGCGCCGGTGCGAATGGGTGGACCGTGGATTCGTCCGGTGGACCCCGGAATGAGGGGGAGCGCTCCCCGCCATGGCGCGCGCCGGTGGCTCACTCCGTGGCGCGCGTCCCTCGAAGAGGTGAGTTGAGACCTCTTCGAGACATCGACCTATCGGCAGGCCGCTCCGGCCCGACAGGTGAGACACAACGGCTATGACCCTTAACACCCTTTGTTAGCAAGGCGATTGAGGCTCGATGATCATGCAGAAACGTGCCTGTCAACGAGTGAATATGCGACCGGACCAGGTACCCGCCCGAGCCCTACTATCGGCTCGCCATGACAGCAGCAGGGAAGCACCAGGTGAGCCGGACGGAGACCCCCCGGCGCGGGGGCCGACAGGGACGAGCAGGAATCCGGGATGTGGCCGCCGCCGCCGGGGTCTCCATCACGACCGTCTCCGACGCGCTCAACGGCAAGGGCAGGCTCCCGGACGCCACCCGCCGCCATGTCCGCGAGGTCGCCGAGCGCCTGGGCTATCGCCCTTCCGCCGCGGCCCGAACGCTCCGTACCGGCAAGTCCGGCCTGATCGGCCTGACCGTGACGACCTACGGGGATGAACCTTTCACCTTCACCGAATTCGCGTACTTCGCCGAGATGGCCAGAGCCGCCACCTCCGCCGCGCTGGCCCGCGGCTACGCCCTCGTCATCCTCCCCGCCACCTCACGCCACGACGTCTGGTCGAACGTCGCACTGGACGGCACCGTCGTGATCGACCCCTCCGACCAGGACCCGGTCGTCACCGAACTCGTACGCCAGGGCCTGCCCGTCGTGTCCGACGGCCGGCCGGCCGGAACCCTCCCGGTCACCGCATGGGTGGACAACGACCACCGGGCCGCCGTCCTGGACCTCCTCGACCATCTGGCCGCCGCCGGGGCCCGCCGCATCGGGCTGCTCACCGGCACCACCACCGACACGTACACCCGGCTCTCCACGACCGCGTACCTCCACTGGTGCGAGCGCGTGGGCCAGGACCCGGTCTACGAGTCCTACCCCGCCCACGACCCGTGTGCGGGCGCGGTGGCCGCCGACCGCCTGCTGGCCCGTCCGGACCGCCCGGACGCCGTCTACGGGCTCTTCGACCCCAACGGCACCGATCTGCTGGCGGCCGCCCGCCGGTACGGTCTGCGCGTCCCGGAGGACCTGCTGCTGGTCTGCTGCAGCGAGTCGACCGTGTACGCGACGACCGAGCCGCCCATCACGACGCTCTCGCTGAAGCCCCGCCGCATCGGCACGGCGGTCGTCCAGCTCCTCATCGACGCCATCGAAGGCGTCGACCAGGACGGTCCGGTGGAGCAGGTGATACCGACGGAACTCATCGTCCGGACCTCCTCGCAACGCCGCCCACCCCGCACCACGGTGAGCCCGCCGCGTTCGCCGGCAGGGGATTGATCAGCCCAATTGGGACCAATCGACCGACGAACCTGGTGTGCGGACGGATTCACCACCCCTGGTGCGTCACAGAGCACGATCCTCATTCCTATGATGGGCGCACGACACCGCGGACCACCCCGACCAGCAGGGCCCGTCAGGTGTACGGCGGCGCGACGGTGGTGGAGGGGTCGATGACACAGGGGGCCGGTCAGGAACCCGTGGTGCGGACGGCGACGTTGCGCGACTTCCGCGTACCGCCCTATGCGCAGTCCGCTGCGCCGCCCGCTTCACCGCACCCGGGCAACGCGTTCCCGGGGGGCGAGCCGCCGGAGGGGTACACCCCGACCGCGCGCGACCTCCCCGTGATCAGCCGCGAGGACACCGTCCAGGTGCGGAACGTGCCCGACCCCCGGCCCGCCCAGGACCCCGGGCTCGGACCGCTGTACGTCGTCGGTGACGTCCACGGCTATCTGGACGAGCTCATCGCCGCCCTCTCCGAGCAGGGCCTGATCGACTCCGAGGGCAGCTGGTCCGCGGGCAACGCGCGGCTCTGGTTCCTCGGCGACTTCACCGACCGGGGACCCGACGGGATCGGCGTCATCGACCTCGTGATGCGGCTGTCCGCCGAGGCCGCGGCCTCCGGCGGCTACTGCAAGGCCCTGATGGGCAACCACGAGCTGCTGCTGATCGGCGCCAAGCGCTTCGGGGACACCCCGGTCAACTCCGGCGCCGGCACCGCCACCTTCCAGGCCGCCTGGCTGCTCAACGGCGGCCAGAAGAACGACATGGAGCGGCTCCAGGACGTCCACCTCCAGTGGATGTCCCGCCTCGACGCGGTCGCCGAGGAGGACGAGCACCTCCTGATGCACTCGGACACGACGGCCTACCTCGACTACGGCTCCACCATCGAGGACGTCAACGACACGGTGCACGCCATTCTCACGCGGAACGACGCCGATGAGTGCTGGGACCTCTTCCGCAAGCTGACCAAGCGGTTCGCCTTCCGTGACGAGTCGGGTCCGCAGGCCGTGCAGGAGCTGATGGCGGCCTACGGCGGACGACGCGTCGTCCATGGTCACAGCCCCATTCCGTACCTGCTGGGCGACGTCGGATCGGAAGACGGCGAGGACGGCTCCGGGCCGGTCGTGGACGGTCCGCACGTGTACGCGGACGGGCTCGCCATCGCCATGGACGGCGGAGTGACCATGGCCGGAAAGCTACTGGTCGTCCAACTCCCCCTGCATGACTGACGTTCTTCCGGGAAGACGCATCCCGATCTGAACACGCGACCACTGGGCCTATTTCCGGAAACCCCCTGTCACCCCGTGCCGTGAGCGCTCTACCATCGGCGTACCAGTAGCAGGCTCTCCTCCGTTTCCGCCCGACTGCCCGGTTCGAACGGGCACACAGGCCCTACGGAGCATCGGGGGATGCACATGAACAGCGCTCCGCACCTGCTGACCGAGGACCGGCCCGAGTACGAGCGGATCCTCGACGACGCGCTGCGTCACGCCCATGAACGACCGGATCTGGCCGCTGTCGGAGAACGGCTCAATCCGGTGCAGCTGCGCACCATGGCGATGGCCGCCACCGCACTGATCACGGCCGCGGCGGCCACCGAGTACGAGTACTACGTGAAGGCCCGCGAGGAGATCCGCGCCGCGGCCGAGGACCCGTACGACAACGGGGCCGGCGCCGGGGAAGCGGAGACGGCGCCGACCGGCTCCTACCAGTCGGGCGCCGGCATAGGAGCCGTCGTCACCGTCCTGGCACCGGTACTGGCGGGCACCGCCGCGGTGATATTCCTGCTCATCGGCTACATCCTGAAGATGCTCGACCCGCCGCCGGCCTTCGCGGGCAGCATGGTCGGGGCCGGCTGGTTCTTCGCGGCGGTCACCGCGGCCGCCATCCTCGTCGCCGCCGTCGTGCTCCTCGTCACGGCCCTGCGCAACGGCTCGACCTCGCTCGCGGCCGAGGAACACGGCGAGGAACTTCCGGAGGACGTGGCACGCGCCAGGGAGGCCTGGCGGCACGCCCTGCTGGAACGCGGCATCCTGCCGTTCCTCCGGGACGCCCTCGCCGACCCGGGCGCCGCGCCCGCCGCGCGCACCCCGCACCGCTCGCCCAACCGCATCCCGAAGATCGGCTACAGCAGGCCGGACTTCTCCAGCCCGGACGACGGCCCGGCCGCCGCCCCGCGCCCGACGTTCACCAGCCCGGACTTCACCAGCCCCGACTTCGGCGGCCCGGACCACGAACCGGAGTAACCGGTCAGGAGGCCGGAAGGCCCGGACCCGGCGAACCGCCCCCGGGAGGCCCGCCCCCGGGCCTCCCGGCAGACGACGGCGCCCGGGCTACAGCGCCGCGAGACTGCCGACCAGGTCGTCGAGCCCCAGCGAACCCTGCGAGAGAGCCTTCATGTGCCAGGTCTTCAGATCGAAGGCGGCACCCTGCCGGCGCTTGGCGGCATCCCGGCCCTGCAGCCAGGCACGTTCGCCGAGCTTGTAGCCGATGGCCTGGCCGGGCCAGCCGAGGTAGCGGTCGATCTCCGCGTTGCGGCGGGCGGCCGGGCTGCCGTTGTAGGTGGCCATGAACTCCGCGGCGAGCGCCGGGGTCCAGCGTTCACCCGGGTGGAAGCCCGAGCCGGCGGGGACGGCGAGTTCGAGGTGCATGCCTATGTCGATGATCACCCGGATGGTGCGCAGCATCTGCCCGTCCAGGAAGCCGAGGCGGCGTGCGGGTTCGGCGAAGAAGCCCAGGTCGTCCATGAAGCGCTCGGCGTACAGGGCCCAGCCCTCGATATTGGCGCTCACCATGCCCTCGGTGACCTGGTACCGGCTGAGCCGGTCGGCGACCGCGACCCACTGCGCGAGCTGGAGATGGTGGCCGGGAACGCCCTCGTGGTACCAGATGCTGACGAGCTGCCAGGTCGGGAAGGAGTCCTGCCCGAGGGTGGGCAGGTACGTGCGGCCCGGGCGGCTGAAGTCGAGGCTCGGACCCTGGTAGTACGGCCCCGAGGCGCTGCCCGCGGGCGCGATCCGGGACTCGACCGTGCGGATCGGTCCGGAGAGATCGAAGTGGCTGCCGTCGAGGGCGTCGATCGCCTCGTCCATGAGCTGCTGAAGCCAGTCGCGGACGGCCTCCTCGCCCTCGACCGCGTGGCCGTACTCGTCCAGGTGGTGCATGGCTTCGAGGAGCGGGGCGCCGGGCAGGACGCGCCCGGCTTCGGCGCGCATCTCGGAGAGCGTCCGGTGGAACTCGTCCCAGGCCCAGGCGTAGGCCTCGTCCAGATCGAGCTCGGCCCCGGTGTTGTGGCGGGCGGCGTGCAGGTAGCGCTCCCGTCCGACGGCGTCCGGGGTGCCCGCCGCGGCGGGGAGATAGGTGTCGCGCAGCCAGTCGCGGAACTCGGACACCGCGCCGGTGGCCGACCGGGCTGCGGCGTCCAGCCCGGGCCGCAGCCGGTCGGTCCCCTTCGCGGCGAAGTCGGCGAACCAGCCCGCACCCGCCTGCTGTCCCCCGGTCCAGTCCGAGAGCTGCCCGATCACCCCGGCGGCCTGCCGGGGAGCGGCGAGCAGGCCCCGCCTCATCCCCTCGGTGAGGGTGGCCCGGTAGCCGTCCAGGGCTCCGGGCAGGTTACGCAGTCGGCCGGCGACCGCCGCCCAGTCCTCGTCGGTGGTGGTGGGCATCAGCGTGAAAATCGCCCGCACCTGGTCGACATGCGCTCCGACGGTGCGCAGCTGCCGGAAGTTCTCGCCGGTGTCGTGCATCGCGAGTTCCGCGGTGAGGCGTTCGCGCAGCAGCCGGGCGCAGGCCTGTTCAGCGGGGTCTTCCGCTGCCGGGGCGGCGCCGAGTGCGGCGAGAGTGCGGCGGGCGAGCTCGGCGTGGGCCTCGAAGCCGTCCGGCGAGAGGTCCGGCTGCCGGTCGTCGCCCGGGTTCAGGCCCAGCCACGCGGCGGTCAGCGGGTCGTGCGCGGCCACCTGGTCGAGATGGCTGTCGGCGATACTCCGCGGGGTGCTCGACTCGTTTGTCATATCGACATCCTGACGTGCCGTCGGCCCCGGCCGCAGGGGCGGACGGACACCGGTACCGGAGTGCGGCGTCCACCTGGTGACGGACGGCGGCGACCAGCCGTTCGCGGTGGGTTCCGCGGTGGCGGGCCCGCCAGGAACGGTGTCCTGGCGGACCCGCCTCCAGCGAGGCGGCCGGGTCAGCCGGCCGTCCTGCCGCCCGTCTCCGCGAGGGGCAGGTACACCCGGTTGCCCGAGGCCGCGAACTCCTTGGACTTCTCCTCCATGCCCGCCTCGATCTCACCGGCGTCGAGGTCCCCGCCGTGCTCGCGGCGGATGTCCTGGCTGATCTTCATCGAGCAGAACTTCGGCCCGCACATCGAGCAGAAGTGCGCGGTCTTGGCCGGCTCGGCCGGAAGCGTCTCGTCGTGGAACTCCCGTGCCGTGACCGGGTCGAGGGCCAGGTTGAACTGGTCCTCCCAGCGGAACTCGAACCGCGCGTCCGACAGCGCGTCGTCCCACTCCTGCGCCCCCGGATGCCCCTTGGCGAGGTCCGCCGCATGGGCCGCGATCTTGTAGGTGATGACCCCGGTCTTCACATCGTCCCGGTTGGGCAGTCCGAGGTGCTCCTTGGGCGTCACGTAGCAGAGCATCGCCGTCCCCCACCAGGCGATCATCGCGGCGCCGATGCCCGAGGTGATGTGGTCGTAGGCCGGAGCCACATCGGTCGTCAGCGGGCCGAGCGTGTAGAACGGCGCCTCCTCGCAGATCTCCTGCTGAAGGTCGATGTTCTCCTTGATCTTGTGCATGGGGACGTGCCCCGGGCCCTCGATCATCGTCTGGACGCCGAACCGCTTGGCGACCGTGTTCAGTTCGCCGAGCGTACGCAGCTCCGCGAACTGTGCCTCGTCGTTGGCGTCCGCGATCGAACCGGGCCGCAGCCCGTCGCCCAGGGAGTACGTCACGTCGTAGGAGGCGAGAATCTCGCAGAGGTCCTCGAAGTGCTCGTAGAGGAACGACTCCTTGTGGTGCGCGAGGCACCAGGCCGCCATGATCGAGCCGCCCCGCGAGACGATGCCGGTCTTGCGGCGGGCCGTCAGCGGCACGTACGGCAGGCGCACGCCGGCGTGGACCGTCATGTAGTCGACGCCCTGCTCGGCCTGCTCGATGACGGTGTCCTTGTAGATCTCCCAGGTCAGCTCCTCGGCCCGGCCGTCGACCTTCTCCAGGGCCTGGTAGAGCGGCACGGTGCCGATCGGCACGGGGGAGTTGCGAAGAACCCACTCACGGGTGGTGTGGATGTTGCGGCCGGTGGACAGATCCATGACCGTGTCGGCGCCCCACTTGGTCGCCCAGGTCATCTTGTCCACCTCCTCCTCGATGGAGGACGTGACCGCGGAGTTGCCGATGTTGGCGTTCACCTTCACCAGGAACCGCTTGCCGATGATCATCGGCTCGATCTCCGGGTGGTTGACGTTGGCGGGCAGCACGGCCCGGCCGGCCGCGATCTCCTCGCGCACCACCTCGGGCTCGACGTTCTCCCGGATCGCGACGTACTCCATCTCCGGGGTGATCTCGCCGCGGCGGGCGTACGCGAGCTGGGTGACCGGCCGGCCGTCCCGGCTGCGCCGCGGCTGCCGGGGGCGGCCGGGGAAGACCGCGTCGAGGTTGCGCAGTCCCCCGCGCGGTGAGGTGTGCTTGAGCCCGTCGTCCTCGGGGCGCGCGGGGCGTCCCGCGTACTCCTCGGTGTCGCCGCGGGCGATGATCCAGTTCTCCCGCAGAGGCGCCAGGCCACGGCGGACGTCGGTCTCCGTGGCGGGATCGGTGTACGGCCCCGACGTGTCGTACAGCGTCACGTCCTTGCCGTTGGTGAGGTGCACCTGACGGACCGGCACCTGGAGGTCCGGGCGTGAGCCCTGGACGTACCCCTTGTGCCAGCCGATGGACTTCCCGGCCTCGTCGCTCTGATTCGAGGCAGGCGTGCGTGCGTCCGATGTGGTCATGAGACCTACTCCCTACGCCGGCATTACCCGGTAACAGGTTCGGCGGTCGGCGCAGCCTGTCCCGTACGGCTGTACGGAGAATCAGCGCCCTCTCAGCCCGGTGCTCCGAGCTCCCGCGTGTGCAAAGGTGCCACCACGCTAGCGCCCCCGTGGGCGAGCTGAACAGAGGGCCTCCTCCCTTCTTGGGATGATCGGCCGGTGACGTCCCCTCATAGCGCCCCCGAAACGCAGGGCCATCAGCACTCCCACACGCACAGCCACGGCCCCGCCGCACCCGTCTCCACCCATCTGCGCCGGGTGATCGCCGCCGTGTTGATCCCGTTCGCGGCCGCGGTCGTCGTCGGGCTCGTGGTGCTCTGGCCGGGAGGTGCGCCGGCGCACGAGCGCACCGGTGTCGGGTTCGACCGGCAGACCCAGCAGGGCCGGGTGGTGAGCGTCGCCAAGGTCGACTGCAAGGACGTGAACGCCTCCCAGGTGCCAGTCAGCGGTGAGACCCCACCGCCGACAGGGGAGCAGGGCGGCGGAACCGGCCTCTGCGAGAAGGCCACGGTGGAGGTCACGAGCGGTCAGGACAAGGGCCGCAAGTTCGTCGAGGTCGTCCAGCCCGACGCGCCCCGGCAACTGCGCGAGGGACAAGGCGTCGTCGTCGCGTACGCCCCCGACGCGCCCCACGATCTCCAGTACTCCGTGACCGATGTGAACCGGAAGTTCCCGTTGATGCTGCTGGCCGGCATCTTCGCGCTGGTGGTGGTGGCCGTGGGCAGAATGCGCGGGGTGATGGCGCTCGTCGCGCTCGCCCTGTCGTTCGCCGTACTGACCCTGTTCATCCTCCCCGCTATCCTGCAGGGCTCGAACCCGCTGGTCGTGGCGGTGGTCGGGGCCAGCGCCATCATGCTGATCGCGCTCTACATCTGCCACGGGCTGACCGCCCGCACCTCGGTCGCCGTCATCGGCACCCTGATCTCACTGCTGCTGATCGGGCTGCTCGGCTCGCTCTTCATCGGCTGGGCGAGTCTGAGCGGGAACACCGACGACAACACCGGCCTCATCCACGGCCTGTATCCGCACATCGACATGAGCGGTCTGCTGCTGGCCGGCGTCATCATCGGCTCCCTGGGGGTGCTCGACGACGTGACGGTCACCCAGACATCCGCGGTCTGGGAACTTCATCAGGCGGACCCGACGATGAGTGCGAAGAAGCTCTACCGGGCAGGGATCAGAATCGGGCGCGATCACATCGCCTCGGTGGTCAACACCCTGGTGCTCGCCTATGCGGGCGCCGCGCTTCCGCTGCTGCTGCTGTTCTCGATCGCCCAGAGCAGCGTGGGGACGGTGGCCAACAGCGAGCTGGTGGCGGAGGAGATCGTGCGCACACTGATCGGCTCGATCGGACTGGTCGCGTCGGTGCCGGTGACCACCGCGCTCGCGGCGCTGGTCGTCTCCGCCGACCGCACAGGGCTCGGCGCGGAAGCCGGAGCTCCTGCACCCGTACGGGGCGGCAGGGGACGCCGTCGGCGGGTGAAGGCCTGAGGGTCGGGACACGGAGAGCGATTCACCCGTTCGGCAGGTGTGCTGTTCGACCGGCACGCAGGTCCTGGGCACGGCCCGGTTCAGCCCGCGTTCTGTTCCTCGGCCAGAATCCGCCCCAGGGCCTCTTCCAGATTGCCCTCGAAGTCACCCAGCGTGCACTCCTGTCCGAGCGGGACGAGCTTGTCCGTCCGGTCGAGAAATGCCACAAGGGGCGCCGTGCCGGCCCGGAACAGCGCTCGGTCGGCGCCCACCTGGAGCCGGATGTGGACGTCGGACAGCCCTTCGGGCTCGGTCGGCCCGATGTGCACATCGCCGTCGCCACTGGGGCTGTTGAGACCGTCGAGCAGCAGCTCACGGCCGAAAGCCCAGGTGACGGGGGCGTCGCCGGGCAGATGGAAGGTCATCCGGATCGCGTACGGATCGCACACTTCGTACCGGAGCTCCACCGGGATACGGAATGAGAGCTCCTCGGAGACGAGGAAGCTCATCATGACCTCAGCTTGAACCGACTCGCGCATCGTTCAACCCCGCAGTAGATGAATCTGGCCAGGAATGATCCCCCATGGCCCTATTGACGCCATCGTGGTGCACGCGATAGCAGATCACAAGGAGTGATTTTTCAGATACTGATAGAGAACACGAACGAACGCAAGAGGCTGGCCACTTCGCCACGTAGTCGTTCGACTGCGGGGAGCAACCGATCTTCCTGGTCGAGAGGGACCGAAATAGCCATCGCGGCGGCCGTGAATCCGGCCGTGATCGGGATGGCCGCGCAGACCGTCCCGAGCGCGTACTCCTGTCGTTCGATGACAGGTTCCGTACGCTCAAGTGCCCGAAGCCGCTCAAGGAGTGCCGGGCGGTCACGTACCGAGTAGCGCGTCAGCGGGCCCACCGGATGCCGGTCGAGGTGATCCTCGCGCGCCTGGTCGTCGAGCTGGCTCAGCAGACACTGGCCGATCGCGTGGGCATGCCCGGTCTCCCCGAAGGCGGCCCACTCCTCCACCGCCGGCATCGCGGGGGTGTCCGCGACCGCGACGAGTTCGATCTCGCCCTCGCGGTAGACGGCGCAGTACACCGGGGCGCCGATGATGTCGCGCCAGTGGCTCAGGGAGCGGGTCATTCTGCTGCGACGATTCTGCAGCGCGCCGTCGTCCACCAGCCGCTCCGCGGCGGCGCCGAACAGGAAGACCCCGTTCTCCCTGCGCAGATAGCCCTCGTGCGTCAGCGTGCGCAGCAGGTGGTAGGCGGTGGGAAGGGGAAGCCCCGCTTCCCTCGCGAGCTGCTTGGCCGGCGCCCCGTCGCGATGGGTGCCCACAGCCTCCAGCAGCCTCAGCGCCCGCTGCACCGATCCGATCAGCGTCGGGACGGCGGTACTCGATGCCGTGGTCAACGGTCACCCCCAGGCATGGTGACGGGCGGTCAGCCCGCCTGTGGGGGCCGCCCCCACAGATCTGCCGCAGGCCTGGGGCCCTAAGGCCGGATGCCGTACAAACCACTGGTCAGGGTGGCGAATGACGGTGCTTTCCCAGGCGGCGGCAGCGGACTGCCACTGTATCGGGAGCATCCGGACGGGGTGCCGTTTCGCATTCCGCTTAGCTCAGCTGGGCTAATCGGGCGGCCGGTCGTGCGCGGGCCTTCGCGGCTACCAGTCGCCTCGCGAGGAGGAGGACGACATGAACTTCCGTACGACGAAGACGAGACCGCCGACCAGGATCACGAAGACCAGGACCTTGAACAGCAGGCCGATCACGAAGCCGACGACGCTGGCGATCAGGCCCCCGAACACGACGATCGCGATGACGGGCACCGCGATCCACTTCACCCACCAGGGCATTCCCGCGTATATCTCCCGCACGGCCATCGTCCTTACCTCGTCTCTGTGAGTTCCTGCTTCGATGCTAGAGGCGCGGGGGTGGCCTGCGGGGCCTCCGGATCCCTTGAACTCCCCTGATCCGTCCCCTAGGGATCCCCGGGGGGCGGCTCAGCCCTCGGGCGGCGAGAACACCACCATCACGCGCAGGTCCTCCGTGATGTGGTGGAACTTATGGGCGGTTCCGGCGGGTACGTACACCACGCTTCCTCTGCCCACCTGAGTGGTTTCCATGCCGACGGTGATCGACGCGCGGCCGCTGACGACGAGATAGACCTCGTCCTGGTTGTGGGGCTGCTGCGGGTCGAGTTCACCCGCGTCCAGCGCGTACAGCCCGACGGACATGTTGCGTTCGCGGACGAACTGGAGATAAGCCCCGTCGTTGGCGGCTCGTTCCGCCTCCAGTTCGTCCAGTCTGAATGCCTTCATGGCCCGTCCGCCCCTTGCCTCTGCCCAGCCGGTGTCCGCCACCGATCATGTCTGCCACGATCAGACACATGAAGAATTTCGTAGTCAAGACGATCGCCAACGCGGGTGCGCTGGCCGTGGCCATCTGGCTGCTCCAGGACATCACGCTGACCGGCGGCAGCACCGGCCGCAAGACGGTGACCCTGATCGTGGTCGCGTTGATCTTCGGTCTGGTCAACTTCCTGGTCAAGCCGGTGGTGAAGCTGCTCACACTGCCGCTCTTCATCCTCACCCTGGGGCTGATCACCCTGGTGGTGAACGCCCTGATGCTGCTGCTGACCTCGTGGCTGGCCGACGTACTGGACCTGAGTTTCCATGTCGACGGCTTCTGGACCGCCGTCCTCGGCGGTCTGATCATCTCGATCGTCTCCTGGGCGCTGAACGTGGTCCTGCCCGACGAGGACTGATTCCCGGATACCTGAAACAGTGCAGGCAGGACCGGTGACCGACCGGGGAGAGAAGCGAGGACAACAGCATGAGCAGCATGGGCGACGGAACCCGCGCGGTACGGGCAGGCCTGCCGGAACCGCAGCAGTACGAGCCCACTCTCCCCGGTCCGGTCTTCGCAGCGCACTTCCACCTGTCGGGAGAGCCGACCGGTCCGTACACCTACGGCCGTGACACCAATCCGACCTGGACCCATCTGGAACGGGCCATCGGTGAGCTCGAAGCACCGGGCGAGAGCGTCGAGACGACGGTCTTCGCCTCCGGCATGGCGGCGGTCTCCGCCGTGCTGATGTCCCAGGTGCGCACCGGGGACGTCGTCGTCCTGCCCGACGACGGCTACCAGGCCCTCCCGCTGGTACGTGCGCAGTTGGAGGAGTACGGCGTCGAGGTGCGGACCGCACCGACGGGCGGTGATGCCCAGCTGGCCCTCCTGGAGGGGGCGAAGCTCCTGTGGATCGAGACCCCGTCCAACCCCGGGCTCGACGTCTGCGACGTGCGGCGGCTCGTCGAGGCGGCGCACGCCGGCGGCACACTGGTGGCTGTCGACAACACCCTCGCCACCCCGCTCGGCCAGCGCCCGCTGGAGCTCGGCGCCGACTTCTCGGTGGCCAGTGACACCAAGGGCATGACCGGCCACGGCGACATCCTGCTCGGCCATGTGACCTGCCGCGATTCCGGGCTCGCTGCGGGGGTGCGGCGCTGGCGCAAGGTGGTCGGTGCCATCCCCGGGCCGATGGAGGCCTGGCTCGCCCACCGCTCCCTGGCCACGCTGGAACTCCGGATCGAGCGGCAGTGCGCGAACGCCCTGACCCTCGCCGAGACCCTTGCCGCACACCCGGAGGTGAGCGGTCTGCGCTATCCCGGGCTGCCCACCGACCCCTCCTACCCGAACGCCGTGCGGCAGATGCGGCGCTTCGGCTCCGTGGTGTCGTTCGTCCTCGCCGACCGGGGGACCGCCGAGCGTTTCCTCTCGGCGCTGCACCTCGCCGAGGACGCGACCAGCTTCGGCGGCGTACGTTCCACCGCTGAACGCCGGGCCCGATGGGGCGGCGACGCCGTACCGGAAGGCTTCATCCGCTTCTCCGTCGGCGCCGAGAACGCCTCGGACCTGGTGGCCGATGTCGAGCGGGCTCTTGCCGAGGCCGTCACCGCCCGCTGAGAGCCCCTGCCGAAGGGGTCGTGGACCGCCGGAAAGGCCCCGGTGCGGTACGGACGGTCCGAGCCTCCCCCCTCGTGGCTCGGACCGTCCCGGCTCTTCGCTTTCGCCGCGTGCAGCGTCCGCCGCGTCCGCGGCGTTCAGCGTCCACGCGTTCGCCGTGTGAAGAACCGCCTCGACAAGGCTAGTTGACTCTGCGTCAGTGTCCAATCACAGTAGCGACAGCGACCTATCGACATATTTATAGTTGTCCGGGTCCGGGGTGCCGCGAGGGTGAGGGGACAAGAGATGGATCTGGCCCTGCTGCGTACCTTCGTCACCGTGCACCGGGCCGGCTCGTTCACCCGCGCCGCCGCACTCCTCGGCCTCTCCCAGCCCGCCGTGACCTCGCAGATCCGTACGCTGGAACGGCAGCTGGGCCGCCCGCTCTTCCTCCGCCGGGCCCGCGGTGTGACCCCGACCACCATCGGCGACGAGCTCGCGCACCGGGCGGCTCCGCATCTGGACGCGCTGGTGGAGATCGCCGAGACCGAGCTCGACGAGGAGTCCGGCGTACGGACGCTGCATCTGGCGGGACCGCCGGAGTTCACCTCGCTGCGGGCCCTGCCCGCCCTCACTCCGCTCATCGCCCAGGGCCTCTCTCTGCGCACCTCGTTCTCGGCGGACACCGACGAGACGCTGGAGGGCCTGGCCGCCGGCCACCACGACCTGGCCATCGTGACGGCCCGGCCGCGCGGCGAACTGCTCACCGCGACGCCGCTCTGCGACGAGGAGCACGTCCTGATCGCCGCACCGCGCTGGGCCGGGCGCCTCGGGCCGGGAACGCTGCGGCGCAACGGCCCGGTGGTCCTGGAGCAGCTGCCGGTGGTGGAGGTGCACGAGAGCCTGCCGCTCGTCTCCCGTTACTGGGCGGCGGTCTTCGACAGCCGGCCCGCGGCGGCCGGAGCCGTCATCGCGCCGGATCTGCGGGCGGTCCTGGAATGCGCGGCGGCGGGGGCCGGACTTGCCGTGCTGCCGCGCTATCTGTGCGAGGAGGCACTGGAGCGGGGCGAGGTGGTGGCGCTCCTCGATCCGCCGGTGCCACCGCTGCGCACCTACTTCCTCGCCGCGCGCACCGGCACGCTCGCGCTGCCGCATGTCGCTCGGGCGCACGATTTGCTGCTGCGTTCCGCGGCCGACTGGTGACCGCAGGAGGGCCCAGCAGCCCCTTGGTGTTTCAGAAGCGGTTCTGCGGGCCACTCTCTTGCCATGACCGAACGTCCTGTGGTCAAGCGCACCGCACGCGCCGTCCTGCTCGATGG
Source organism: Streptomyces sp. NBC_01257 (assembly GCF_035917255.1). NCBI lineage: Bacteria > Bacillati > Actinomycetota > Actinomycetes > Kitasatosporales > Streptomycetaceae > Streptomyces > Streptomyces sp. NBC_01257. Next base: position 4,635,132 of record NZ_CP108472.1, on the reverse strand, counting down.
CAACGACCTCATCCTCATCAAGCGCACCAAGCCGGGGGTCGACCCGTACTGGCTCACACCGGGTGGCGGGGTCGAGCCCGAGGACGCCACCGTCGTCGAAGCCCTGCACCGCGAGCTGGACGAGGAGCTCGGCGCCAAGATCACTGACGTGGTGCCCTGCTTCGTCGACACGGTGGAACACATCGAGGGCGGCGGGGTGAAGGGCGTCAAGGTCCAGCACTTCTTCGTCTGCCGGCTCGAGTCGATGGACCTCTCCCTGCGGCACGGCCCCGAGATCGACGACCCCTGCGGGGAGTACGACGTCGTGCGCGTGCCGTTCAGCCGGGTCGGGATCGCTGCCGTGCACCTCGTGCCGCTGTCGCTGCGGCACTACCTGGACGGCAACATCGAGGGCGTCCGCGCGATGCACGCACCTGACCTGGGCTGATCCGCGGCTCCATCCGCGGGCCCGGTTCAGGGTGGTCCGCGGGCCCGGTTGGGCCTCATTCGGCGTGACGGGCAGGCTTCAGACGGGCCTTGTGGCGCCCACATCGCCTGGGCGGGCCGGCTTCGCGCGCTGGCCATACGCCGAAGCCAGTACGCGGGGATACTCCCCTCGTCAGATGACCCGGCACCCGGCCCCCGGCACCGTGTTTCACGTGAAACCACTCAAGCGCCACACCCGCAGAGGCCTCCTCGTCGCCCATGTGTCGGTATCCGTCAGCTGGCTCGGTCTCACCGTCGGTCTGCTGGCCCTCGGTATCACCGCCTTCTCCACCGGAGATCCCGAAACCGCGCGGGCCGCCACCCGGGCCATGAAGATCTTCGGTGACTGGCTGGTCATCCCGATCGCGCTGGCCACCCTGGTCAGCGGCTTGATCCTTTCGCTCGGCACCCCCTGGGGGCTGGCCAGGCACCGCTGGGTCTGGACGAAGTTCTGGCTCACTCTGGTGACGACCGGCCTGACGGTCTTCTCACTGCGACCCGGCATCAACGAAGCCGCGGAGCGCGGAGCTGCCGACATCAGCATGGTCGCCGCTCCGTCGGTGGCCACGGCGGCCTATCTCTTCATGACAGCGATCTCCGTGCTGAAGCCATGGGGGCCGACCCGGCGCGGCCGACGGCTACGCGTCTCGGCCAGATCCGTTAAAGCGGTGGACGAGCGATCACTGCGTCGGACAGCCTGACCCCTATGTCCCGCTCACTGCCCCGCCCGCTCGCCGATCTGCCCCTGCGGCGCCTCACCCGGGACGATCTGGTCCCGTGCGCCGATCTCAGCGAGGACCGCGGCTGGCCGCGCGATGAGCACCGGTGGGGCCTGCTGCTGGCTGCGAGCACGGTCTACGGCATCGACGATCCCGAGGGCAGAGGCCTGATGGCTACGTGTGTGGTGACCCCGTACGGGCCCCGCATGGCGGCCATCGGCATGCTGCTCGTCGCCGGACGCCACGCCCGGCAGGGCATCGGGCGGCACCTGATGCAGAAGGTGATCGAATCGGCCGGGGACGTCCCCCTCAGCCTCCACGCGACGGATGCGGGCAGGCCGCTCTACGAGGAGCTCGGGTTCCTGGCCGTGGGCCGGACCGAGCGGGTGAGCGGGCTGTTCCGGCCCACGGTGGCGACGCCTCCCGGCCCGGCAGGCGGTGCGGGGCCGACGGTTCGCCCCGCATCGGCGGGAGACCTGCAGGCCATGCTCCGCCTGGACGCGGATGCCTTCGGCCTCGACCGGACGCACATCCTGGCCCGTCTCCCCGCTTTCGCCGACCATCTTCGAGTGGCCGAGGACGGCGGGGAACTGATCGGCTACGCCGCACTCTGGCCCAGCGCGGAGAGCCATGCGGTCGGCCCGCTGATCGCGCGGGACACCGCCACGGCGAAGCTGCTCGTGGCGTCACTGGCCGGGGCGACGGACCGGCCGCTGCGTGCGGACATCGACGCCCGCCACAAGGAGTTGCTGGACTGGTTCAAGGAGTGCGGGCTGGAGTCCGGCTCGGCGACCACGGTGATGATCCTCGGGGCATCGGAGCTGCCGGGGGACCGGGCACGCCGCTTCGCGCCGCTGAGCGTGGCGACGGGCTGACGCCGGGCAGGGGTTCGATCCGAACCGTCCGGCCGCGGACCCTCGGGGGAACGCCCTCGCTCAGTTGTCGAACCACACGGTGAGCCGGACGTTCTCGTCCCCGTGGACGGCGGCGAGGGCTTCCATCACGGACCACACCGGCTTCCACTCGCCGTCAGGCCGCACCGCCTCGCGCCGGGTCATCCGCTCCACCCGGTAGAGGCGGTCACCGTCGCGCCACTCGGTTCCCTCCGGCCAGTCCTCGCGGCCGTCGCCCTCGCTCGCGTCGGTCACCGGATCGGCCGGCAGTCCGGCGACCCGCGCGAAGCGGGCACTCCAGACCGCCTTGGAGACGAGGGTCCACGCGCCGTCCACGACTTCGTACGCGTGGACCCGCCGGTCCGTGGTCTCGGCCGGCTCGTCCCAGTCGACGCGTTTCACTTCGCCCCACGAGATCCAGCTGAGGCTGTGGGCGTCGGCGCCCCAGTCATCGAGTTCCGCGCGAGCGGCGCCGGAGATCTGCCCCGGCAGCCCCCGGTCCGCGGCGAGCGGAGCGAAGCCGGCGTGGTTGCGCACACCGAACAGGCAGCCGAACGCGTCGTAGTCCTGGCCCATGTACAGCAGGTCGAGATCGACGGCCGCCGTCCACGCGTCCGCCGGATCCGCCCATCGGGTCCGGCACTCGACGAACCCGTGAATGTCAGCTCCCATGTGCGGAGATTCTCCGGCCACATGGGAGCTGACACCAGCGAATTACCCCTGCGTGCAGGGCGGACGGGACCTCAGAGGAGACCGGCGACGGCGGTCGTCGCGAACCCGTGGTCCTGCTCGGGAGCGCCGCCACCGACCCCGATCGCGCCGATCAGGCGGCCGTCGCGGTGGACCGGGACGCCACCGGCGATGAAGAGCAGCGGCCGGTCGAGTGCGGTCGGCAGGGTGTGGAAGAGGCCGCCCGGCTGGACCGCGTCGACGAGGTCGGCCGTGGGGGCGTTGAGCTGCAGCGCCGTGTACGCCTTGCGGGTGCTGGTCTCGCCTGCGATCAGGACGGCCCGGTCGTCGCGGCGGAAGGCCAGCAGGTGACCGCCCGCGTCGAGGACCGTGACGGCTGCCGCGACGCCTGCGGTCTCGGCGGCGGTACGGGCCGCTTCGATCAGCGCCTCCGCGTCCTGCGTGGTCAGCGGGGCTACGGCGGTGGAGAGGGTGCTCATGGGGGTTGCTCCTAGATGTGGTGCGTGGGAAGGGGAGTGGGGGGATCAGGGGTGCTCAGTGCCGGGCCGCGGGTACGGCGGCAGGCTCCGGGACGTGGGCGGCCACGAGACGGCCGCGGGTGGCCGTCCGGCGCTCCAGGGTGCTGGAGACGACGGCGAGCACCAGGGCGGAGGCGGCGAGTGCCGCGCCGACCCAGTTGGGTGCGGTGTAGCCGAGTCCGGCGGCGATGACGATGCCGCCGATCCATGCGGACAGGGCGTTGCCGAGGTTGAAGGCACCGATGTTCACCGCGGAGGCGAGCGTCGGAGCGCCGGCCGCCTGGTCGAGCACGCGCTTCTGCAGCGGGGGCACGGTCGCGAAGCCCAGGCCGCCGATCAGGACGATGGTGACGGCTGCCGCGATCTTGTTGTGGGCGGTCAGCGTGAACAGCGACAGGACGACCGCCAGGGAGCCCAGCGACACGTACAGCAGAGGCATCAGATGGCGGTCGGCGAACTTGCCGCCGAGCAGGTTGCCTCCGACCATGCCGAGTCCGAAGAGCACCAGCAGCCAGGTGACGGAGGAGGCCGAGTAGCCGGCGATCTCGGTCATCATCGGCGTGATGTAGGTGATCGCGGCGAAGACTCCGCCGAAGCCCAGCACGGTCATCGCCATGGCGAGCAGCACCTGCACGTTGCGGAAGGCCGCGAGCTCGTGGCGGATCCGGACGCCTTCGGGGCGGGGCTGCTCGGGTACGAGCTTGGCGACACCGAGCAGACCGATGACACCGAGCGCGGCGACGACGAAGAACGTGCTCCGCCATCCGGCGTTCTGGCCGATATAGGTGCCCAGCGGCACACCGACGACGTTGGCGACGGTGAGGCCGGTGAACATCATGGCGATGGCGCCGGCCTTCTTCTGCGGGGCGACCAGTCCGGCCGCCACCACCGAGCCGATGCCGAAGAACGCACCGTGGGCGAGCGAGGCGATCACCCGGCCGGCGAGCATCACCCCGAAGACGGGGGCGGTCGCGGAGACGACGTTGCCGATGATGAACAGGCCCATGAGGATCATCAGCATGCGTTTGCGGCTGACCCTGGTGCCGAGGACGGTCATCAGCGGGGCTCCGAGGACTACACCTAGCGCGTAGCCGGTGACGAGGAACCCCGCGGTGGGGATCGAGACCTGGAAGTCCGCAGCCACCTCGGGGAGAAGCCCCATGATCACGAACTCGGTGGTTCCGATACCGAATGCCCCGATGGCGAGGGCGAGGAGCGCGAGCGGCATGGGTTCTACCTTCCCTGGAGATTGCGTCTGCGCCTTACGAGCGTCCACAATAATTGCAGACGCGGGCTAATTGCAAGCGCGGGCTATTGCGGTCGTCGCCTATCCTGGACGCAAGCAGCTCCGCCACGGAGGAGAGACCCATGACAGCGACGGACCCGGCACTGACCGCCCTTTCCCAGGGCTGGTGCGCGCTCTCCCTGCTCCACGGGAAGATCGAGGCCCATATCGAGCGAGCCCTCCAGACCGGGCACGGCCTGAGCGTGCGGGAGTACTCCCTGCTGGACGTCCTGAGCCGGCAGCACAACGGGCCGGGCGGACATCTGCAGATGAAGCAGGTGGCCGACGCCGTCGTGCTCAGCCAGAGCGCCACCACCCGGCTGGTCACCCGCCTGGAGGACCGGGGGCTGCTCACCCGGTACCTCTGCGACACCGACCGCAGGGGCATCTACACCGATGTCACCGAGGCCGGCCTCACCCTGCTCTCCGAGGCCCGGCCCACCAACGACACCGCGCTGCGCGCTGCGCTGGACGAGGCCGCCAAGAACCCCGAACTGGCCCCGCTCGTCCGGACGGTCGAGGAGCTGAAGGTCCCCGTGTAAGGGCCCTGCCGTGAACCCGCGGCGTAGGCTGTCGATCATGAGCGATCTGGAAATACGCCCCGCGGCCACCGGTGATCTCGCCGAGATCGTGGCCATGCTCGCCGACGATCCGCTGGGTGCCCAACGCGAGTCGCCGGACGACCTGAGCCCCTACCTCGCGGCGTTCAGGCGGCTGGCCGGCGATCCCCACCAGCATCTGATGGTCGCCGTGCGCGCGGACCGCGTCGTCGGGACGCTGCAGCTGACAGTGATCCCCGGCCTCTCCCGGCGCGGCTCGACCCGTTCCGTGATCGAGGGCGTCCGCGTCCACGCGGACGAACGCGGCAGCGGTCTCGGCACCCAGTTGATCCAGTGGGCAGTGGACGAATCCCGGCGCCAGGAATGCCAGTTGGTCCAGCTGACATCCGACACGACCCGGACCGACGCCCATCGCTTCTACGAACGGCTCGGCTTCGTCGCCAGCCATGTGGGCTTCAAGCTCACCCTCTGACCGCAGCCCCGCCTCCAAGGAGTCGACTGTGCACCGCATCAGCGACGAACAGCGCCGCATCAGGATCGGCCGGCGCCACCTCCTGGCCCCCTCCGTGCGGTCGGAGTCCCCCGTTGCCGTGGCCGACGCCGTCGTCGCCCTGCACGCCACCGACGCCGCCACCGTCTTCCTGTCCGCCTGCGCACGGCTCCGGGCGCCCGGGGCCGCCGCCGTGGAGGCATGCCTCTACGAGGACGTCTCGCTGGTCCGGCTGCTCTCCATGCGCAACACCCTGTTCGTCGTGTCGGCCGAGGCGGCCCCGCACGTCGAGGCGTCGAATGCGCGCGCTGTCGCCGCCAAGGAACGCCGGAACCTCCTGAAGCACCTGGCGGAGGACGGCAACGGGCTCGACGAGCAGTGGCTGGCCGGCACCGAGAAGGCCGCCCTCGCGGTTCTGACGGCCCGGGGGTCCGCCACGGGCAGCGAGCTCTCCGCCGCCGTACCCGCCCTGCGCACCAAGATCACGCTGTTCCCCGGCAAGAAGCAGGAGGCGGTCCAGGGCGTGGCCTCGCGCGTCATCCGTGTCCTCGCCGCCGAAGGGCGGATCCGCCGGGACCGGCCCCGCGGCTCCTGGACGTCGAGCCAGTTCCGCTGGACGGCGTCCGAGCCCCGGCCCGTCGAGGAACCCGGCCGGGCTCAGGCGGAGTTGGCACTGCGCTGGCTCCGCGCGTACGGCCCCGCATCCGAGAGCGACCTCAAGTGGTGGACGGGCTGGGGGCTCGGCCAGGTCCGTAAGGCGCTGGCGGCCGCGGGAGCGGAAGAGGTACTCCTCGACAGTGGCGCCACGGCATGGGTCGCACCACAGGACGTCGCGCCCGACCCGGAGCCCGAGCCCTGGGCGGCGCTGCTGCCCGCCCTCGACCCCAGCGCCATGGGATGGGCCGACCGTGGTTTCCACCTCCCGGCCGAGCACCGGGCGGCACTCTTCGACCGCTCCGGCAACATCGGGCCCACCGTGTGGTGGAACGGGCAGATCATCGGCGGCTGGGCCCAGCGAGCCACCGGGGAGCCGGTCTGGCGGTTGCTCACCGACGCCGGCCGGGACGCCTCCGCGGCGGTCGAGGCGGAGGCGTCCCGGCTGGCGGGCTGGGTGGGGGAAGCGCGGATCACACCCCGCTTCCGCACCCCGCTGGAACGGGAGCTGACGGCCTGAGCCGCCGCGCCTGTTTCACGTGAAACGGATGCTCAACTGCCCAGCCCGCGCCAGCCGTCCGGGTCCACTCCGCCCGGAACGGCCGCCGCCGGATCGTACGGCTCACGCGTGAAGACGAACGACCCCAGATCCAGATGGCTCACGCTGCCGTCCTCGTTCCGTACGAGCCGCAGCATCTCCCCCGCGTAATAGCCGTCCAGCCCGATCCAGCTGCCGTCCGGACGAGCGGTGAACCGCGCACCCCGGCCCCGGCCGTTCAGGGGCTGCAGTTCCAGCCCACGGTCGGGAGTCAGCCGGAGGACGTTGGCACGCGTGCCCCAGTACCACGGGCCGGTCAGCGCCAGCAGATCCTGATCCACTTCGGGCAGCGGGCGCCATGGCTCGGGGATACGGGGTTCGGCCTCCGCGACGATGTCCACGAGTTCGGCGGCCACCTCACCGACCAGCAGCCCGGACGTGATGTTGGCGAACATGACAGCCGCCACATCGTCCTCGACGCTGATCCAGAGAGCGGCCAGGAAACCGGGGAGCGAGCCCGTGTGCCCGACGAGCGTACGGCCGTTCCTGCGGATCACCTGCAGCCCCAGACCGTAGTGCCCGTCCCAGTCCCCCGACTCGGGCGGAGCCGACGGCTCCCTCATCTCCGCCACGGACGCGGCGGCGAGCACCCGGTCGTCCCCCTCGGCCAGGAAGGCGGCGAAGCGGAGAAGGTCTGCGGTGGTGGACCAGAGCTGCCCGGCCGGCGCCATCAGCCCGAGGTCCTCGGCCGGTTCGGGCAGCATGACATCCGCCCACGGATGGACGGCCCAGCCGCCGGCGTGCGGGGCCTGCTCCTGCGGGGTCGTCCGGAGCATGCTCAGCGGCTCCAGGATCTCGGTGCGCAGCACCTCCGCCCACGATGCTCCGCGTACCGCTTCGATCAGCGCCCCGAGCAGTGTGTAGCCCGGGTTCGAATAGTGATGCCGGCGCCCCGGAAGGTGCATCCTGGTCTGCTCGCCGAGCACGTCCGCCAGCTCCGGACGCAGACTCCCGGGAGTCCGCTCCCACCACGGCGCCGGCGACTCCGCGGCCAGCCCGGCGCTGTGGCCGAGCAGCTGATGGATCGTGACGTCACCCACGCCGGTGCCGGGCAGGTGCTTCTCCAGCGGATCGGCCAGGTCCAGCAGACCCTCGTCCCGCAGCCGCAGGACCAGAACGGCAGTGAACGTCTTGGTGAGGGAACCGATCCTGAACTGGGTGTCCGTATCCGGTGCATGGCCGTCGACACAGCTGCGGGAGCCGTCCCAGACCATCCGCCCCTGTCGTTGTACGGCAGCGACCACCGAGGGCGAGCGCCCCTGGGCCTGAGCGGTGGCGATGCGGTGCAGCAGCGCGCGCCGCGTACCGGGAAGCAATGGTTCAGCGGGAGAAGTCATCGTCAACAAGTACCTCCCCCACCGGCGCACGGCGACCTCATTTACCGTCGCCCGGACGCGGGGGTCTCCTCGGGCCGGAGCAATCGCCGGGCGACGAGCTCCGAACGGGTCAGTTCGAGCAACCGCCCCATCCAGTTGCGTCCCCGGGCGTCGGGGGCGTCTCTCCAGAATGGTGAGTCCGAGAGGCCGGTGTAGCTGATCCTGGCGTCCCCTGTGGAGACGAGGACCTCGGCGAGTTCAGGGTGCTGGGTGAACTTCGCGCGGACGAGCCCTGCCATCACCGCGAGCCGTACGTCGGGCCAGTCGCTCCGGTGCGCTGCCCGGCCACCCAGGTCATGCGCCTCTCTGCCGGAGGCCGCGTCCCGGATCCTGCCTCTGTCGGAGGCGTCCGCCGCCGACAGCGCCCAGTACCCGTGCAGTACGGACGCATAGGACTCGCCGGCGAACACGATCCGGGCAGGGAAGTCGTTGCGGAGCATGAACAGACCCGGCTGCTCGGGCCACCCCTGTGGGTACACGGTCTCGTGCGAGACGAGAGCCGGTCGGCCGGGTTCTGAAGGATCGTCGGAATGCCGGACGGCTCGCTGTTCCTGCTCGCTCTCGACTCCCTCGTCTCCGCGGCCGAAGTAGTCCAGGACGCCCTGATGCATCTCCGCTGTCACTACCGGACCATCGCCGCCGACGGCCTCGCCAACGTTCGTGAGCAGGATCCGCAAGGGACGGTCCTGGCGGTCCATGTCTCCGAGGACATAGATCCGAAGATGCGGTGGCACCGACAGATACGCCGCCCGGAGAAGTGCCCGGTTGGACTCGTCCGGCTCCCGCTGGAAGCGCCGGATCGCATCCCAGCAACGCTGCCCGGCTGTTGGCCGTTCATTGAGTTCCTCGATGCGGTCAGCGACTTCCAGGAGGAACCCCTCCGGCGTCAGCGGTTCGCCGCGCCGAGAGGCCCACTTCGACGGCTCGTCGGGAAGCGGTGGAGCCTCAGGATCGGTCGCCGCCAGCCAGCCCCTTGCCAGCAATTCCGCGAGGCCGGCGAGGTCCGTACCTTCTCCGCAGCTGATCGCTCCGTCCGCGAAGACGACCAGGTCGTCGAGGTAGTACTCACCGTCCGGTCGATACCGCCGCCAGACGTGGCACCAGGCCCCGCCGATCCTCTCTCCGTCCACCATCCGATAGGTCGGTCCCCGCCAAGTCATGGGCGCACGCTACTGCCTGCGGGACGATCATGGGAGTGGCAACGGAGTCCCCAGGCCGCTGCCTCCTGCCCTGCCGGGGAGGGCGGTGGAACCTTCGGGGCGAGCCGGTCGCGGGCCGCTCGTGGCCGGGAGCCCGTCAACGGTCGTTCCCCGGTCGCGGCCGTTGTGCGCTTCCGGATCAGGTCTGCGCCATGTCCACGAAGCGCGAGTAGTGGCCCTGGAAGGCGACGGTGATCGTCGCCGTCGGACCGTTACGGTGCTTGGCCACGATCAGGTCCGCCTCGCCCGCACGTGGCGACTCCTTCTCGTAGGCGTCCTCGCGGTGCAGCAGGATCACCATGTCGGCGTCCTGCTCGATCGATCCGGACTCACGGAGGTCGGACACCATCGGCTTCTTGTCCGTGCGCTGCTCGGGGCCACGGTTCAGCTGGGAGAGCGCGATGACCGGCAGCTGGAGTTCCTTGGCCAGCAGCTTGAGGTTTCGCGACATGTCCGAGACCTCCTGCTGGCGGCTCTCGGCCCGCTTGGAACCGCCGGACTGCATCAGCTGCAGATAGTCGATGACCACCAGCTTGAGGTCATTGCGCTGCTTGAGACGGCGGCACTTGGCCCGGATCTCCATCATGGAGAGGTTCGGGGAGTCGTCGATGTAGAGCGGGGCCGCGGAGACGTCGGGCATGCGCCGCGCCAGCCGCGTCCAGTCCTCGTCGGTCATGGTGCCCGAGCGCATGTGGTGCAGCGCCACCCGGGCCTCGGCGGACAGCAGACGCATCGCGATCTCGTTCCGCCCCATTTCGAGGGAGAAGATCACGCTGGGCAGATTGCTCTTGATCGAGCAGGCCCGGGCGAAGTCCAGCGCCAGGGTGGACTTACCCATGGCGGGACGGGCCGCGATCACGACCATCTGGCCGGGGTGGAGGCCGTTGGTCAGGGCGTCGAGGTCGGTGAAGCCGGTCGGTACACCGGTCATCTCACCGCTGCGTGAACCGATCGCCTCGATCTCGTCGAGCGCGCCCTCCATGATGTCGCCCAGCGGCAGGTAGTCCTCACTGGTCCGCTGTTCGGTGACGGCGTAGATCTCGGCCTGGGCGGAGTTGACGATGTCGTCGACATCGCCGTCGGCCGCGTATCCCATCTGCGTGATCTTCGTGCCTGCCTCGACGAGCCGCCGCAGAACGGCGCGCTCGTGAACGATCTCCGCGTAGTACGAGGCGTTGGCCGCGGTCGGCACCGACTGAACCAGGGTGTGCAGATACGGAGCTCCGCCCACCTTGGTGATCTCGCCGCGCTTGACCAGCTCGGCGGCGACCGTGATGGGGTCGGCCGGCTCGCCCTTGGCGTAGAGGTCGAGGATCGCCTGGAAAACGGTCTCGTGCGCCGGGCGGTAGAAGTCGTGGCCCTTGATGATCTCGACGACGTCGGCGATGGCGTCCTTGGACAGGAGCATGCCACCCAGGACGGACTGCTCCGCGTCCAGGTCCTGGGGAGGGACCCGCTCGAAACCGGGGGAGCCACCCTCCCAGCTGCTGCTCTCCCGGCCGCGGTCGTGCTGCTCCCCGCGGTCCCTGCCCTCGCCCCGACGCTGGCGGGAAACAGGCAGACGGTCGCTGGGACCGGTGTCGGCCCAGGGGTCGTCCAAAGGCTCGGGAATGCTCATCCGGCCACCTCCTCCCGTCCGCTGTGCGGACCTAGCCGTGCCACTCTTTCTTACGGCACGGCACCGACAAACAAGACGCCCGACTCCGGTTCCGGTGTGTCGGGTTCTGCGGGTTTCGGGGCCGAAACGAGGTGGGGGCGCCGGACCACGGTAGGCCGCCCCGCACCGTCAGCCAATCTGGTTATCCACAGGGCATGTGGACGACGGACCAGATGCTGTGGAGAACCCTCCAGAACCTGTGCACGGACCGGGGGACAGCACTGTGGACAAACTCATAGCGACCTCTCCATCGCCGTCCTGACCTGCACTTTCTCCATCCACGGGCTGTGGGGGAGAAAAACTTTCACAGTCGGCACAAGATCCCGGCAACCGGCCCATGACAGAACGCCATCCTGCGGCCAATGTAAGGATCACTAAGGTCTTGCATCTATTACCTGTGGAAGATTAGATTGGCACCCATGATCCAGGCACCGGCGACCCCGCCGTCTCGTCGCCGTCGGCACGACCGCGAGATCATCGCGCTCGCCGTCCCGGCCTTCGGCGCGCTCGTGGCCGAGCCCCTCTTCGTGATGGTCGACAGCGCGATCGTCGGCCACCTCGGCACTCCGCAACTGGCCGGCCTCGCCGTTGCCGCAGCCCTGCTGACGACCGCCGTGAGCATCTTCGTCTTCCTCGCCTACGCCACCACCGCGGCCGTCGCCCGCCGGGTCGGCGCCGGGGATCTGGCCTCGGCGATCCGCCAGGGCATGGACGGCATCTGGCTGGCGATACTGCTCGGCCTCGCTGTCATCGCCGTGACCCTTCCCCTGGCTCCCTGGCTCGTGGGGGTGTTCGGCGCCTCCGACACCGCAACCCCCTACGCCACCACCTATCTGCGGATCTCCAGCCTCGGCATTCCCGCGATGCTCGTGGTGCTTGCCGCGACCGGTGTCCTGCGGGGCCTGCAGAACACCCGCACACCGCTGTACGTCGCCATCGGCGGATTCGCCGCCAACGCCGCCCTCAACGCGGGACTCGTCTACGGCGCCGGGCTGGGCATCGCCGGCTCGGCCTGGGGCACGGTGATCGCGCAGGTCGGGATGGCAGTCGCCTATCTCGTCGTGGTGGTCCGCGGCGCCCGGCGGCACGGGGCCTCATTGCGGCCCGACGTCGCCGGCATCAGGGCCAGCGCCCAAGCAGGCGTGCCCCTCCTGGTCCGTACGCTGTCGCTCCGTGCCGTCCTGCTCATCGCCACGGCCGTCGCCGCTCGGCTGGGCGACACCGACATCGCCGCGCACCAGATCATTCTTTCGCTGTGGAGCCTGATGGCCTTCGCGCTGGACGCCATCGCCATCGCGGGCCAGGCCATCATCGGGCGCTACCTGGGCGCCGACGACACCAAGGGAGCGCGCGAGGCCTGCCGCCGCATGGTGGAGTGGGGCATCGCCTCAGGTGTGGTGTTCGGCGTGCTGATCGTTCTCGCCCGCCCCCTGTTCGTACCGCTCTTCACCAGCGATCAAGCGGTGAAGGACACACTGTTCCCGGCCTTGCTGGTGGTGGCGCTGACCCAGCCGGTCGCCGGAGTCGTCTTCGTCCTGGACGGTGTCCTGATGGGCGCCGGGGACGGCCCGTATCTCGCCTGGGCCATGCTCGTCACCCTGGCGGTCTTCGCCCCCGCGGCCCTGCTGGTCCCCGCCCTCGGCGGGGGACTGACCGCACTGTGGTGCGCGATGGCGCTGATGATGCTGGTGCGCATGGCGACCCTCTGGCTCCGCGCCCGTTCCGGCAAGTGGTTGGTCACCGGCGCGACCCGCTGACCGGGAGTTCTCCACGACCCGCCCAGCCCAGCCCACAGACGGTGTCCCGTTTCACGTGAAACGGGACACCGTGAGCCGCAGAGGGCAGAGGGCAGACCGAACTGGACCGCCCACGGCGAAGGGCCGCACCCCTGGGGGTGCGGCCCTTCACTGTTCTGCTGAGGTGCGGCCTATTCAGGCAGCAACAACCTCGATGCCGAGCTTCGCAGCGACCTCGGGGTGCAGACGCACGGACACCTGGTGTCCGCCGAGCGTCTTGATGGCCGAGCCGAGCTCGACGCGACGCTTGTCGACATCCGGGCCACCGGCGGCCTTGATCGCCGAAGCGATGTCGGCCGGGGTGACGGAGCCGAAGAGACGGCCGGCGTCGCCGGAGCGAACAGCCAGACGGACCTTCACGGCCTCGAGCTTGGCCTTGATCTCGTTGGCCTGCTCGATGGTGGCGATCTCGTGGATCTTGCGGGCGCGGCGGATCTGCGCCACGTCCTTCTCGCCACCCTTGGTCCAGCGGATGGCAAAGCCACGCGGGACCAGGTAGTTACGGGCGTACCCGTCCTTGACGTCTACAACGTCGCCCGCAGCACCGAGGCCGGAGACCTCGTGGGTGAGGATGATCTTCATGATTCGGTCACCCTTCCCTTATCGCGCGGTGGACGTGTAGGGCAGCAGCGCCATCTCACGGCTGTTCTTCACTGCCGTGGCGACGTCACGCTGGTGCTGAGTGCAGTTGCCGGTAACGCGGCGGGCACGGATCTTGCCGCGGTCGGAAATGAACTTCCGCAGCATGTTCGTGTCCTTGTAGTCCACGTACTGGGTCTTGTCCTTGCAGAACGCGCAGACCTTCTTCTTAGGCTTGCGCACAGGCGGCTTCGCCATGGTGTTTCTCCTGTGTGATCAAGAAGTGGGGGTACGAGCTGCCCTAGAAGGGAGGCTCGTCCGAGTAGCCGCCGCCAGAAGAACCGCCGGAACCGCCGGAGCTTCCGCCCCAACCGCCTCCGCCGCTCTGCTGGCCCCCGCCCTGCTGGCCGCCGGCCGGCGCGCTGGTGGCCCACGGGTCGTCGGCGGGAGCACCGCCACCGCCCTGCTGACCACCTGAACCGGGACCGCCGCCCCAGTTACCGCCACCCTGCTGGCCGCCGCCGTATCCACCCTGGCCGCCCTGGCCGCCCTGGCCACCACGACCGGTGGTCTTGGTGACCTTGGCCGTGGCGCTCTTGAGACTGGGGCCGACTTCCTCGACGTCCAGCTCGTAGACCGTGCGCTTGACGCCCTCGCGGTCTTCGTACGACCGCTGCTTCAGCCGGCCCTGCACGACAACGCGCATGCCTCGCGTGAGCGACTCGGCGACGTTCTCCGCCGCCTGACGCCAGACCGAGCAGGTGAGGAACAGGCCTTCGCCGTCCTTCCACTCATTGGTCTGCCGGTCGAAGATGCGGGGAGTGGACGCGACGCGGAACTTCGCGACCGCCGCACCGGACGGGGTGAAGCGCAGCTCGGGGTCGTCGACGAGATTGCCGACGACCGTGATGACGGTCTCGCCTGCCATGGATGAACCTCTCGGCGGGGATTGCTTCTGGCTGCTTGCTGCTACTCGAACCCGATGACCACTGAGCTAGAAGCTCAGTGGATCTCGGGACGGAGGACCTTGGTCCGGAGGACCGACTCGTTCAGGTTCATCTGGCGGTCGAGCTCCTTGACGACCGCAGGCTCGGCCTGCAGGTCGATGACCGAGTAGATGCCCTCGGGCTTCTTCTTGATCTCGTAAGCGAGCCGACGACGGCCCCAGGTGTCGACCTTCTCAACCTTTCCTTCGCCCTCACGGACGACGGAGAGGAAGTTCTCGATCAGCGGGGAGACTGCTCGCTCCTCGAGATCGGGGTCGAGGATGACCATCACCTCGTAGTGACGCATGTGGAACCCACCTCCTTTGGACTCAGCGGCCACGGTCGTTCCGTGGCAGGAGGGTCGTGATGCGTGAAGCATCAGTGTCTCCGAGTAAAACAGCCGCCACTGACAACGCCCTCCCTCGAGGAGGGGCTGACTGTGCTGGCCTGGGCAGACACCGGTGCAGACCGTACAGAGTACCTGTAGACCGGCTTCCGGTTGAAATCCGGTGGTCAGGAGACGCAATCTGTACACATCGGGTGTGAGCGGCGCCACGATGCGCCGCCTTTCGGCCAGGAGGTACTCCATGGCACAAGCAATGCGATCCCGCTCCTCCGTCTCCCTCTTCGCGACCGACGGCAGGCCCCACCCCCTCCAGGACACCCTGGTGGCGGTGACGGTGGTGCTCGGCGCCCTCGCGTTCGTGACGGCGATGTTCCACAGCCTGCATCTGATCAGCTCGTGGGCCGGGCTGATCGGGATCATCACGGGTGCGTACGGGCAGTACATCTCCGTGACCACCCGGGAACGGTTCCCGCTGATCCTCGGTATGGGAGCGGCCGCCCTCGGGTTCTTCCTCGGCATGGCCCACGGCGGTCTCTTCGGCGGCGTGGTCGGCTGACCGCGCCGCAGCAGCGGCCCGGCGGTGTGCGGGGCGGTGCCGTCCACGGACGGGGCCGCCTCGCGGACCGTGCCGGACCGCACAGGTACGACGGGGCCAGACCGCGCGCTTCCCGGTCACAGTAGGCTTCGGCGCGAGAGCCGGAGCCCCTGACCGATGGGGACACACCTGCCGAGGAGCGCCCCGCATGAGCCTGACCCTGAGGACCATCAGCCGAGAGCAGCATCTGGCGTACATCCAGAGTCTGCCCGCGGCCAGTCACATGCAGGTCCCGGCATGGGCGGATGTGAAGGCCGAGTGGCGCTCGGAGAGCCTGGGCTGGTTCGACAAGGACGGTCAGCTCGTCGGAGCCGGTCTGGTGCTCTACCGCCAGCTGCCCAAGATCAAGCGCTACCTCGCCTATCTGCCCGAGGGCCCGGTGATCAACTGGTACGCCCCGAATCTGGCCGACTGGCTGCAGCCGATGCTGACGCACCTCAAGCAGCAGGGCGCCTTCTCGGTGAAGATGGGCCCGCCGGTCGTCATCCGGCGCTGGGACGCCGCCGCCATCAAGGCCGGCATCCAGGACCCGGACGTGAAGCGCCTGCGTGACGTCGAGGCCACCCACATCGAGCCGCGCGCCTTCGAGGTCGCCGACCGGCTGCGCAAGATGGGCTGGCAGCAGGGCGAGGACGGCGGCGCCGGATTCGGTGACGTACAGCCCCGCTACATCTTCCAGGTGCCGCTGGCCAACCGTTCCCTCGAAGACGTCCACAAGGGCTTCAACCAGCTCTGGCGGCGCAACATCAAGAAGGCCGAGAAGGCCGGCGTCGAGGTCGTCCAGGGCAGCTACGCGGAGCTCGCCGAGTGGCAGCGGCTGTACGAGATCACGGCGGAGCGCGACCACTTCCGCCCGCGCCCGCTCGGCTACTTCCAGCGCATGTGGACGGCGCTGAACAACGAGGACCCCAACCGGATGCGGCTGTACTTCGCGCGTCACGAGGGGGAGAACGTCGCGGCCGCGACCATGCTGATCGTGGGCGGACACGTC
Source organism: Streptomyces sp. NBC_01257 (assembly GCF_035917255.1). NCBI lineage: Bacteria > Bacillati > Actinomycetota > Actinomycetes > Kitasatosporales > Streptomycetaceae > Streptomyces > Streptomyces sp. NBC_01257. Next base: position 4,618,735 of record NZ_CP108472.1, on the reverse strand, counting down.
TGGTACTCCTACGGCGCATCGGCCAACCACAAGCGTGAGGTCCGGCCCTCGAACGCGATGCAGTGGCGGATGCTGCGCGACGCGTACGCCATGGGTGCCACCGTCTACGACCTGCGCGGCATCTCCGACTCCCTGGACGAGACCGATCACCTCTTCGGACTGATCCAGTTCAAGGTGGGCACGGGCGGTCAGGCCGCGGAGTACCTCGGTGAGTGGGACTTCCCGCTCAACAAGCTGCTGCACAAGGCGCTCGACATCTATATGTCGCGCCGCTGATCCATGCGTCCGCCGCGCCGCCGATCCTCGGCGCAAGGCTGACGAAACCGGCTTCATTCGTTTCAATGGGCTCTTCGAGTAGCTCCGCACACCTCTGATTCACCGCAGCCACCAGAAAGGTTCCGGACCGGCCATGGCGCTCTCCCTGTACGTCGACACCGCGCGCTGGCGGGCGCACCAGAAATCCGTTCTCGACCAGTTCCCCGGTCTCGTACCGGTCTGCAAGGGCAACGGGTACGGCTTCGGCCACGAGCGGCTGGCCGACGAGGCGATCCGTTTCGGCTCCGACATCCTCGCGGTCGGCACGACCTACGAAGCGGCCCGCATCAAGGACTGGTTCAGCGGTGATCTGCTGGTGCTCACGCCGTTCCGGCGGGGCGAGGAGCCGGTGCCGCTGCCGGACCGCGTCATCCGTTCCGTGTCCTCCGTGGACGGCGTGCACGCCCTGGTGGGCGCCCGGGTCGTCATCGAGTGCATGAGCTCGATGAAGCGCCACGGCGTCAAGGAGGAGGAGCTCGGGCAGCTGCACGCCGCCATCGAGGACGTACGCCTCGAAGGTTTCGCCCTGCACCTGCCGCTGGACCGCACGGACGGCTCGGACGCGGTCGAAGAGGTCATCGCCTGGATGGACCGCCTCCGGGCGGCCCGGCTGCCGCTGCACACGATGTTCGTCAGCCACCTCCGGGCCGAGGAACTGGCCCGGCTGCAGCAGCAGTTCCCGCAGACCCGGTTCCGCGCCCGCATCGGTACCCGGCTGTGGCTCGGCGACCACGAGGCGACGGAGTACCGGGGTGCCGTGCTCGACGTCACGCGCGTCGTCAAGGGCGACCGGTTCGGCTACCGGCAGCAGAAGGCCGCATCCGACGGCTGGCTGGTCGTCGTCGCGGGCGGTACGTCGCACGGCGTCGGCCTGGAGGCCCCGAAGGCCCTGCACGGCGTGATGCCGCGCGCCAAGGGGGTCGCCCGGGCAGGTCTGGCCACCGTCAACCGCAACCTGTCGCCGTTCGTCTGGGCCGGCAAGCAGCGCTGGTTCGCCGAGCCGCCGCACATGCAGGTGTCGATCCTGTTCGTGCCCTCGGACGCCGAGGAACCGCGGGTGGGCGACGAGCTGGTGGCCCATCTGCGCCACACGACCACACAGTTCGACCGGCTCGTCGACCGCTGAACCGCCGGCCGGCCCCGGTCCTCAGTCGGCGGCCGGGGTGCCCGCCGTGCCCCACTCCACACGCGGTCCCGCGACCGTGAGTGCCGCGTGGCGCGGCGGATGCGCCGCCGCGTGTCCCAGGACGAAGACGTCCTCCGCACCGTCGAGCACCCCGCCCGACGGGTCGTCGGAGCCGTCGCGCCGCACCACGTCGCGCTCCGGCATCAGGATGTCCCGTACGACCACGGCGCACAGGTACAGCGTGCCCAGCAGATGCAGGACGATCGCGAGCTGGTAGCCCTCCGTCGGCAGCCCCTGGTGCTTGTCGCCGCTCGTCGTGTACGCGAGGTACATCCAGATCCCGAGGAAGTACATGACCTCGCACGCCTGCCAGATCAGGAAGTCCCGCCAGCGCGGCCTGGCCAGCGCGGCGAGGGGGATCAGCCACAGCACGTACTGCGGTGAGTAGACCTTGTTGACGAGGATGAACACCGCGACGACGAGGAAGGCGAGCTGCGCGAACCGCGGCCTTCGGGGGGCCGTCAGCGTCAGTGCGCCGATGCCGGCGCACAGGACGAGAGTCGCCAGCGTGGAGACGGTGTTGACCGTGGAGACCTCGATGGGGGCGCCGGTGCGCTGGGTGATGACCAGCCAGAAGGACCCGAAGTCGATCGAGCGCTCCTCGCTGAAGGTGTAGAACTTCTTCCAGCCCTCGGGGGCGAACACCATCACCGGCAGGTTGACCACCAGCCAGGATCCGGCCGTGCCGAGCGCCGCCACCCCGAACTCCCGCCATTTCCCGGCCCGCCAGCACAGCACGAAGGCGGGGCCCAGCAGGAGCACCGGATACAGCTTGGCGGCCGTGGCCAGCCCGACGAGGATGCCGAACGCCAGGGTGCGGCTCCTGGACCACATGAGCATCGCCGCGGCCGTGAGGGCGACGGCCAGCAGGTCCCAGTTGATCGTGGCCGTGAGCGCGAACGCGGGCGCCAGCGCCACCAGGAGGCCGTCCCAGGGGCGGCGCCGGTGCGTGCGGGCGACACAGACGGCGATGATCGCGGTGCAGATCATCAGCATGCCCGCGTTGACCATCCAGTAGGCCTGTTCCTGCTCCTGGATGGAGCCGCCCGGGGTCAGCCAGGCGGCGACCTGCATGAACACACCGGTGAGGACCGGGTACTCCAGGAACTGCATGTCGCCGGGCAGCCGGTCGAAGTACGGCACCAGGCCCTCGGCGAAGCCGCGTCCTGAGTACAGATGCGGAATGTCGGAGTAACAGGCATGGGTGTACTGGGAGCCGGCTCCTCTGAACCAGGCCCAGTTGTAGCAGGGCAGCTTCTGCACCATGCCGAGCGCGAACATCCCGAGCGCCACCAGCGCGACGGCTCCGACGGGGGTGAGCGCGGTGCTGCCGAGCCGCGTCCAGCGCCCCGACCTCCCGCCGATCAGCTCGCTGCCGGCCGCGGCGATCTCGTCCTGGTGCGTGGGCCGTACGACGGACCGTTCCTGGTGCACGCTCGTGTCCTCTGCGCTTGGCATGCCGCACATCCTGCCGTACCGGTCTGTGGAAACGACGAGGGCCGCCGCACCCCGTGGTGCGGCGGCCCTCGTCATCCTGTCCGGGATCACCCCGCGCGGGCCTGTCGGACGCGCGCGGTGTGCTGCCGGCCGGGGGAGCTATCCGCCCCCGCCGCCGAAGAGACTCCCGTTGCCATTGCCATTGCCGTTCCCGTTGCCACCCGTGTCGGGCGAGGGACTGGTACCCCCGTCACCGGCCGTGGTGCCTGCGTCCGTACCGCTCGTGGTGCCGTCCGTCGTGCCGGCGTCCGTACCCGCGTCGGCCCCGCCGTTGGCGTTGCCGCCGTTGTCCTGGCAGTCCCAGCCCCATGTGCCGCAGGTCTGGGACGGGTCGGGCGTGGGCAGGTCCGGCGTCGGCGACGGCGTGCTGCTCGGCGTCTCGGAAGGCGTGGGCGTCGGCGTCGGCGTCGGCGTGGGCGTGGGGGTGGGGCTGTGCGCGCCGCCACCGTAGACCGTGTCACCGATCGGCTCCGGCTTCGGGAAGGACACCTTGTCCTGGCCCTCCATCGCCTCGGCCATGTAGTCGTGCCAGATCCGGGCGGGGAACGAGGCTCCGTGGATCTTCTCCTCACCGCCGGTGCCGTACATCTTCTCGAACTTGCGGTTCTTGTTGTTGTCGTCGTCGTCCAGCCGGTACATGCTGATCGCCGTCGACAGCTGCGGGGTGTAGCCGACGAACCAGGCGGACAGGTTGTCGTCCGTCGTACCCGTCTTGCCCGCGACATCCCGCCCGGGAAGCTTGGCCGGGGTACCGGTTCCCTTGTCGACGACGTTCTTGAGGACGTCGGTCACGTTGTCGGCGATGACGTTGGAGAAGGCGCTCTTGGTGACCACCTCGTGGCGGTAGATCACCTCGCCGCGCTTCTTCACCTCCGTCACCGAGAAGGGGTCACGCTGCTGGCCGCTGGCCGCGAACGTGGCATAGGCGCCCGCCATGCTGGTCGTGCTGGGCGAGGAGGTACCGATGGAGAACGACGGAACGTTGGCGTTCGCCATGTACTTGTCGTCCTTCAGGCCGGCCGCGATGGCAGCCGCCTTCACCTTGTCGGTGCCTACGTCCATGCCCAGCTGCACGTAGGGCGAGTTGGCGGACACCCGCATCGCCTCGCGAAGGGTGACAGGGCCCAGCGACTCGTGGCCGTCGTTGGCCTGGAGCCATTCGTCGCCGTTCTCGTCGGTCCAGATGTCGCCGTTGTACTTCTTGATCTTCAGCTTGTCGTCGCCGTTGTAGATGCTCTTGGGCGAGACCTTCGTACGTTCGGACTCGCCCTGGTCCGCACCGCCCGTCGGGTCGCGCTTGCCGTACTCCATCGCGGCCGCCAGCACGAAGGGCTTGAAGGTCGATCCGACCGCGGCGCCGGTCGGGTCGGCGTTGCTCGTGTAGTGCTTCGTCGCGTCCTGACCACCGTAGATCGCCTCGATGGCACCGGTCTTGGGGTCGACAGAAGAGCCGCCGAACTGGACGTGGGTGTCCTTCGTCGGGCGCTTCTTGGGGTCGATCCTCTCGTCGTAGACCTTCTTGACGGCCTTGTTGAGCTGAGCGATCTTCTTCTTGTCGAAGGTCGTGTGGATCTCGTAGCCGCCCTGGTCGAGCTGATCGCGGCTGACTTTCTTGTGGCTGGTGAGGAACTCGGTCCTGGCCGTCGTGACGAGGTAGCCGATCTGGCCGCCCAGCTGAGCGTCCTTCTTCGGCTTCAGCGGCATCGGGAACTTCGTGTACTTGTCTCGTACCGACTGCTCCAGCCGCCCGTCCTTGACCTCCTCGTCGAGGATCCACTTCCAGCGCTTCTCGGCCCGCTCCCTGTTCTTCTGCGGGGTCGCCTGCACCGGGTCGACCTCCGTGGCGCCCGCGGGGTCGTAGTAGCTGGCCCCCTTGAGCAGGGTGGCCAGGAAGGCGCACTGGCTCGGGTTCAGGTCCTTGGCGTCCTTGTTGTAGTACGTCCGCGCCGCGGCCTGGATACCGGAGGCGCCGCGGCCGTAGTACGAGACGTTGAGGTACCCGGCCATGACCTCCTTCTTGTCCATCTCGCTGCCGACCTTCAGCGTGATGAAGAGCTCCTCGAACTTACGGCTCAGGGTCTGTTCCTGGGAGAGCCGCGAGTTCTTCACGTACTGCTGGGTGATCGTCGAGCCACCCTGAGTCTGGCCGCCCTTGGCCATGTTGAACACGGCCCGGGCGATACCCATCGGGTCGATGCCGTGGTCGTGGTCGAAGGACTTGTTCTCCGCCGAGATGACGGCGTTGCGCATCGCCTCGGGGATCTGGGCGTAATCGATGACCTGACGGTTGACATCACCGCCGGTGGCCACCATCTGGGTGCCGTCTTTCCAGAAGTAGACGTTGTTCTCCGCCTTCGCGGCCGCCTGGACCTCGGGCTTGGCCACCATCGCGTACGCGAGCCCCGCAAGGCCCATCAGAAGGCCGAGGAAGCCGATACAGAGGCTGGAGACCAGCTTCCACGACGGCACCCAGCGCCGCAGGCCGGACCGGCCGGCGCGCGGGTAGTCGATGAAGCGCTTCTTGGCCGGGCGCTGACCGGCGCGGCCGCGGCCCCGGCCGGGGCCTTCCTGGCCGCCGCCACCGCCTCCACGGCGACGGCCACCGCCGTCGGAACCGCCACGGCCTGCGCCGCCGCGCTGTGCGGCCTTTCTGGCCGCGGCACGGCCGCCGTACGGGGCTTCCTCACCATAAGAACCGGAAGGTGATTCGGACGTCACTCCGCGTGACGGTGCCGCGCGGCGTCCGGTTGACTGCTGGGCGGCTCGTCTGGCCGCGGCACGCCCGCCACCTTGCGGTTGCGGCATCTTGCGACGGTGCTCGCTCATCGAACGACTACTCCTCGGGCAGGCGAGATCGCCTGGAAGCGGCAGTTGAGATCCGGTCCCCCCGAATTACGGACCAGCCCTGCGACAGGCTCATCCGCAGTGCATCCGGTCAGTCCGCGAAAACTGACGCACTCGGACGTCACACGGTTCCCGGTGGTCTGCATGCCGCACAGACTACGCACGGTCAAAACCCTCCCGGGGCCGAACTTCACCCCAAATTACGCAAGTCGGTTGCTACGAATTACCGATGTGACACCGCTCACTAAGGCCGCCCTTGTCGCGGGGCGGAGTCCGATCTATCGTGCTGATGTATCGAGTCGATACATCAGCTCGGTACATCGGCTCGGCATACTGTTCGGCACAGGGCCACGCGAGAGCATTCGGAGAAGGAGGAGGCGAGGTTGAGCAGACGCTCAGGCATACTCGAGTTCGCCGTCCTCGGACTGCTCCGCGAGTCCCCGATGCACGGCTACGAGCTGCGCAAGCGCCTCAATACCTCACTGGGGATCTTCCGTGCGTTCAGCTACGGAACCCTCTATCCCTGCCTCAAGACGCTGGTCGCCAACGGCTGGTTGATTGAGGAACCGGGAAACGCTCCGGCAGACCTTCCGCCCGGCCCCGGCCGGGCGGTCGCCCCCTCCTCCTCACTGGCAGGGCGTCGCGCCAAGATCGTCTACCGGTTGACGGCAGAAGGTAAGGAGCACTTCGAGGAGCTGCTCTCGCACACCGGCCCCGACTCCTGGGAGGACGAGCACTTCGCTGCTCGGTTCGCCTTCTTCGGGCAGACGGAGCACGACGTGCGGATGCGGGTGCTGGAAGGCCGTCGCAGCCGGCTGGAGGAGCGCCTGGAGAAGATGAGCGCCTCTCTGGCCCGCACCCGCGAGCGCCTCGACGACTACACACTTGAGCTGCAGCGACACGGCATGGAGTCCGTGGAGCGCGAAGTGCGCTGGCTGAACGAGCTCATCGAGAGCGAGCGGTCGGGACGGGATCAGCGACGATCCTCGCCCGAGGGCTCAGCTCAGCAGAACACCGCAGGAGAGCCGGACGGCCTGCCCCGGCGGGATAACAACCCGCCGGATCCGTCCGGCGACACCGCCAAGTGAGTTCCCCGCAGATCCGCGGGGTCCTCATCAGGAACATCCATTACACACAGGGAGCAACCGGAATGGGTTCGGTTCGCGTAGCCATCGTCGGCGTGGGCAACTGCGCCGCCTCGCTGGTCCAGGGCGTCGAGTACTACAAGGACGCCGATCCGGCCGGCAAGGTGCCCGGTCTGATGCACGTCCAGTTCGGCGAGTACCACGTGTCGGACGTCGAGTTCGTCGCCGCCTTCGACGTCGACGCGAAGAAGGTCGGCCTCGACCTCTCGGACGCCATCGGCGCCAGCGAGAACAACACCATCAAGCTCTGCGACGTGCCGAGCGCCGGTGTCACCGTCCAGCGCGGCCACACCCACGACGGCCTGGGCAAGTACTACCGCCAGACCATCGAGGAGTCCACCGAGGCCCCGGTCGACATCGTCCAGATCCTCAAGGACCGCAAGGTCGACGTCCTCGTCTGCTACCTGCCGGTCGGTTCCGAGGTCGCTGCGAAGTTCTACGCGCAGTGCGCCATCGACGCCAAGGTCGCGTTCGTCAACGCTCTCCCGGTCTTCATCGCCGGCACCAAGGAGTGGGCGGACAAGTTCACCGAGGCCGGTGTCCCGATCGTCGGCGACGACATCAAGTCGCAGGTCGGCGCCACCATCACGCACCGCGTGATGGCGAAGCTGTTCGAGGACCGGGGCGTCGTCCTGGACCGCACGATGCAGCTGAACGTCGGCGGCAACATGGACTTCAAGAACATGCTCGAGCGTGAGCGCCTGGAGTCCAAGAAGATCTCCAAGACGCAGGCCGTCACCTCGCAGATCGTTGACCGCGAGCTCGGTGCGGACAACGTCCACATCGGCCCGTCGGACTACGTGGCCTGGCTGGACGACCGCAAGTGGGCGTACGTGCGCCTCGAGGGCCGCGCCTTCGGTGACGTTCCGCTGAACCTGGAGTACAAGCTCGAGGTCTGGGACTCCCCGAACTCGGCCGGTGTCATCATCGACGCCGTCCGTGCCGCGAAGATCGCCAAGGACCGCGGCATCGGTGGCCCGATCCTCTCCGCGTCCTCGTACTTCATGAAGTCCCCGCCGGTCCAGTACTTCGACGACGAGGCGCGCGACAACGTCGAGAAGTTCATCCGCGGTGAGGTCTCCGAGTAACGTCACCTGACACGGTGCGTCGGCGCGGCGCAGTGAGGAGCGGCAACACTCCTCGACTCCCGCACCATTGAGGGTTCCCGGGCAATCCGCCCGGGGACCCTCAACGTATGTGACCCTTGCTCCCATGCCCGTCGTGCGTGACCTGCGCGTACTCCTGCGCCTTCGGAACTTCCGCCGCCTGCTGGCCGTGCGGATCCTGTCCCAGTCGGCCGACGGCGTCTACCAGGTGGCCCTCGCGGCACACGTCGTCTTCTCCCCGGAGAAACAGGCGTCCGCCGGCGCCATCGCCTCCGCGATGGCCGTCCTGCTGCTGCCCTACTCGCTCATCGGCCCGTTCGCCGGGGTACTGCTGGACCGCTGGCCACGCCGCCAGGTCTTTCTCTACGGCAATCTGCTGCGCGCCGCACTCGCCTGCTGCACCGCGCTCCTGATCCTCGGCTCCGCCCCCGACTGGCTCTTCTACACCTCGGCCCTCTGCGTCACCGCGGTCAACCGGTTCGTCCTGGCCGGCCTCTCCGCAGCGCTGCCGCGTGTGGTCGACCGGGACCTGCTGGTACTGGCCAACTCGCTCTCACCGACCGCCGGCACCCTCGCCGCCACAGCGGGCGGCGGCCTCGCCTTCGCCGTCCGCCTGCTGCTGGCGGATTCCGATGCCGCGGTGGTGCTCCTGGGCGCTGGGCTCTACCTCGCCTCGGCACTGGCGTCCCTGAGCCTCGCCTCCGGGCTACTGGGGCCGGACCGGAAAGACATGCGCCTGCGGCTGCGCACGGCTCTGGCCACCACCGCCCGCGGGCTGGTCCATGGGGTGCGCCATCTGGCGGAGCGGAAGAACGCCGCACGGGCGCTCGCCGCCATGACGGTGATCCGCTTCTGTTACGGGGCTCTGACGGTCATGGTCCTGATGCTGTGCCGGTACGCCTGGGCCGACAACGACTCCGACGGGCTGGCCCTGTTGGGCCTGGCGGTGGGCGCGTCCGGTGCGGGATTCTTCGCCGCGGCCGTGCTGACCCCCTGGGCCGCGGGACGGCTCGGCAGGTTCCGCTGGATGGTGGTGTGCGCGGCGGCAGCCGCTGTACTCGTACCGGCTCTGGGTCTGTGGTTCAGGCCCGCGCCGATGCTCGTCGCCGCGTTCGTGCTCGGCCTTGTCACGCAGGGAGCGAAGATCGCGACGGACACGGTGGTGCAGACCGCGGTGGACGACGCGTTCCGCGGCAGGGTGTTCTCGCTGTACGACGTCCTGTTCAACGTGGCCTTCGTAGGCGCTGCGGCGGCCTCCGCCCTGCTCCTGCCGCCCGATGGCCGATCGCCCGTCGTGGTGATCGGGGTGGCGGTGCTCTATGCCCTCGTGGCCGTGAAGCTGTTCCGGTGGCGCAGGCAGGAGTGAGGGCGCTGTTTCACGTGAAACAGCGCCCTCGGTACAGCCGCCGGCGGTCATGTTTCACGTGAAACATGACCGCCGGCTCTCCAGGCAGAGCGGACCTCAACGGTCCTGGCTCTGCGCTTCCCACCACTTCTTGAGTTCGGCGACTGCGGCGTCATGCTCCATCGGCCCGTTCTCCAGCCGCAGTTCGAGCAGGAACGCATACGCCTTGCCGATGACAGGGCCTGGCGTGACGCCCAAGATCTGCATGATCTCGTTGCCGTCCAGGTCCGGCCGGATCGCGTCCAACTCCTCCTGGTCCTGCAACTGGGCGATGCGCTCCTCCAGCCCGTCGTAGGTCCGTGAGAGGGCATTGGCCTTGCGCTTGTTCCGCGTGGTGCAGTCCGAGCGGGTCAGCTTGTGGAGCCGCTCCAGCAAGGGCCCGGCATCACGGACATAGCGACGGACCGCGGAGTCGGTCCACTCCCCGTCCCCGTATCCGTGGAAGCGCAGATGCAGCTCCACGAGCTTCGAGACGTCCTTGACCATGTCGTTGGAGTACTTGAGCTCGGCCATCCGCTTCTTGACCATCTTCGCTCCGACCACCTCGTGGTGATGGAACGAGACCCGCCCGTCCTTCTCGAACCGCCGGGTCCTCGGCTTGCCGATGTCGTGAAGCAGCGCCGCGAGGCGCAGAACGAGGTCCGGTCCGTCCTCCTCCAGCGCGATCGCCTGCTCCAGGACGGTCAGGGAGTGCTCGTACACATCCTTGTGACGGTGATGCTCGTCACTTTCCAGCCGGAGTGCGGGGAGCTCGGGGAGCACCTGCTCGGCCAGTCCCGTGTCCACGAGGAGGGCCAGACCCTTGCGGGGGTGCAAGGACAGCAGGAGCTTATTGAGCTCCTCCCGGACCCTCTCGGCGGAGACGATCTCGATCCGGCCCGCCATCTCCGTCATCGCGGCGACCACGTCTGGGGCCACCTCGAAGTCGAGCTGCGCGGCGAAGCGCGCGGCCCGCAGCATCCGAAGAGGGTCGTCGGAGAAGGAGTCCTCGGGCGTTCCGGGGGTGCGCAGCACGCGCTCCGCCAGGTCGTCGAGGCCGCCGTGCGGATCGACGAACTCCTTCTCCGGCAGTGCGACAGCCATCGCGTTCACCGTGAAATCGCGGCGGACGAGGTCCTCCTCGATGGAGTCACCGTAGGAAACCTCGGGCTTCCGTGAGGTCCTGTCGTACGCCTCGGACCGGTATGTGGTGACTTCGATCTGGTAACCGTCCTTCTGGGCACCCACCGTGCCGAAAGCGATCCCGACCTCCCACACCGAGTCAGCCCAGGGCCGGACGATCTTCAGCACGTCCTCGGGGCGGGCGTCGGTCGTGAAGTCCAGGTCGTTCCCCAGCCTGCCGAGGAGCGCGTCCCGGACCGAACCGCCGACTAGCGCGAGACTGAATCCGGCATCCAGGAATCGGCGGGCGAGATCATCGGCGACCGGGGACACCCGCAGCAGTTCACTGACTGCGCGGAGCTGCACCTGGGTCAGGGCGCTGGGGTTGTCTTCGTTGGCGTTCGGCACAACAGAAAAGGGTACGTGCCCGGACCGGCCCGGGCGTCATGGTTTCCGTCGGCCCTGCGAGACTCTCCCGATCATGTGGCGCACTCCCCGGCACTTGGTCACGGCGCACATCGTTACCATGCGGGGACGCAGCAACGGACGACGATCGACAGCAGCCGACGATGACGAGGGACGGGTACGCGTGGCCGAGGCGGCAGACATCCAGGGGATGAGTCCCTCTCCTGCCCGCCGGTGGCTGCGGCGCACAGCCTCCGCGCTCGCCGGGGCTCCGCTCGTCGCCGCGGTACTGGCAGGCGTGGCCGCCCCGCAGGCGCAGGCCGGCGCGGTGACCAAGGCGCCGCCCACGGGGTCCAGCACCGTTTCCGTGGCGTTGGACACCCTGACGCCCAGCGCCCCCGTGAAGGGGGACACACTCACCGTCTCCGGGACCCTGACCAACAAGGGCAAGGAGACCGTCACCGACGCGCAGGTCGATCTGCGGGTCGGTCCGCGGCTGTACAACAGGACCTCGATCGATGCGGCCGCCCGGCGCACCGGGTACATCCCCGGAACCGATCCCTATCCGATCGGCGGCAAGTACACCGTCGAGATCAACAAGCTTCCTTCGGGCATCAGCCAGGACTTCTCGCTGTCGGTGCCCGTCAGCAAGCTGGAGCTCGGCGACGACGGCGTCTACCAGTTGGGCGTCTCCCTGACGGGCCGGACGTCTCACGCCCAGTACGACCAGGTGCTCGGCATCAAGCGGACCTTCCTGCCCTGGCAGAGCGAGGACCGGGAGACCAAGACCGGGATCAGCTACCTCTGGCCGTTGATCGCATCGGCCCACCTCACCGCGGAGACGGGCTCCGACGAGCAGCAGACGCCGGTGTTCGCCGACGACGACCTGGCCGGCGAGATCGCGCCGGGCGGCCGCCTCGAACAGATGGTGTCGCTGGGCAGTCAGTTGCCCGTGACCTGGGTCATCGATCCGGATCTGCTGGCAAGTGTCGACGCCATGACCAAGAGTTACCGGGTCAAGTCCGGTGACACCACGGTCGCCGGGACGAACCAGGCCGTGGCCAAGAAGTGGCTCACCTCGCTGGAAGCGGCCGTGGCCGACGGGAAGGTCGTCGCGCTTCCCTTCGGAGACCCCGACCTGGCGTCGATCGCACACCGCGGCAAGAACGTGTCGGGCACGCTCCGCCACCTCCAGACCGCCAGTGAGGTCGCCGGGACGACGGTGGAGACCATCCTCCACATGAAGCCGTCGACCGACTTCGCCTGGCCCGTCGACGGTGCGATCGACCCGTCGATCGTCGACGTGGCCACCTCCGCCGGCGCTCACAACGTGATCGCGCGCAGCGACAGCCTTCAGGAGACGGCCGGCCTGCCGTACACGCCGAACGCGGCCCGGCCGATCGGCGGCGGTACCACCGCGGTGGTCTCCGACGCCCGGCTCTCCACGGCCTTCCAGGGCGACATGGCAGACGCCGGGAACTCCACGCTCGCCGTGCAGAAGTTCCTCGCCCTCACCCTGGCCCTGTCCGAACAGGACACGGACAAGGACCGGAACATCGTCGTCGCCCCCCAGCGCATGCCGACGATCGCCCAGGCCCAGTCGATGGCCCGTGCCCTGCACGCTCTCGACGACGACCGCTGGACGCAGTCCCGGACCCTGATCCAGGCCGCGGCGGCGAAGCCCGACGCAGAGGCCACCACGGCGGTCCCCCGGGCGTCCCAGTACCCCAGGAAGCTGCGCAGCCAGGAGCTGCCCACCCAGGCCTTCCAGGACATCAAGTCCACCCAGGCCTCGCTCGACGACTTCCAGGTCATCCTCACCCAGCCCGAGCGGGTGGTGACCCCCTTCGGCAACGCCGTCAACCGGTCCATGTCGACGTCGTGGCGGGGCAAGCCCCTGGAGGCGCAGCAGTACCGGGACTCGGTGCGCACCTACCTCCAGGGCCTCATCAGCGAGGTCCAGCTCATCTCGAAGTCGGACGTCACGCTGTCGGGCCGCAGCGCCACGATCCCCGTGACGGTGCAGAACAGGCTTCTCCAGGACGTCGATCACCTGGTGCTCCGGCTGAGGTCGGAGAACGCGACGCGTCTCGAGCTCAACGACGGCGGCGCGGTGGCTGAGCAGCCGATCCAGATCGGCGCCGGCCACAGCCAGTCCGTGAAGTTCGACGCCGCGGCCAAGATCAACGGCCAGGTGCAGATGACGGCGCAGCTCTACACGGAGGACGGGAGGCCGTACGGCGCGGCGATGCCCTTCACCGTGAAGGTGTCCGAGCTCACTCCGACCGTGCTGCTCGTGATCGCCGGCGGACTGCTGCTGCTGGTGCTCGCCGGCATCCGGATGTATGCACATCGCAAGCGTGCGAACGCGGGCGGCGCGGCGGGCGACGACGGCAGTGAACCCGAGCAGCCGAGTGACCCGACGCCGGACACCGGTCCCGAAAGCACGGAGCCGTCGGGCACGGGTGAGAAAGTGGACCGTTGAGCGATGTCTGTCGTGGCCGGTCGGCCGGGGACGATGAGGTGGGGTTTCGATGAACGCGCCGTACGACGGTGACCGCGGTCAGGGTACGGGCGGAGCTGGGTCTTCCGGCGGACCACCGGTACCCCCTGGGCCGGAGCAGGTGCCACAGGCACCCGACCCCTATCTGCAGGCGGCGTACGACTACGACCCCTACCGGGCACAGGATCTCTCCGCCCAGGACCCGGTGAGCGAGGCGCTGTACGACCGCGCCGCGCATCCGCCGCCGCCCCCCGGCACCTACCAGCAGCCGCAGCCGCTCTACCAGCAGCCGCCGGCCGCTCCGTACCCGCCCGATCCCCGGATCTGGGCACAGACCCCGCCTCCCGAGCCCGACGGTCCTTCGCGTCATCTGCCGTACGGGGACGACGCCGCGACCACGCAGTTCGTGGGTGTGGACGATCTCGTCACGCAGGCGTCGGCGAACCGTGAGGAGCCGGATGCCTTCGCGCACCTCTTCCGGGACCAGGAGGGCCCCGCGGGATCCCCGCCCCCCTCCCAGCCGGAGCCTGCTCCTGCACCCGCCCCGGCGAAGTCCGGCGGTGGCCGGGCGTCCAGTCTGCTGAAGTCCAGTGCGGTCATGGCCGCCGGAACCCTCGTCTCGCGGCTCACAGGGTTCGTCCGCAGCCTGGTGATCACCGCGGCGCTCGGCGCGGCCCTGCTCGGCGACAGCTTCACGATCGCCTACACACTGCCGACGATGATCTACATCCTCACGGTGGGCGGCGGTCTCAACTCGGTCTTCGTCCCGCAGCTCGTCCGGTCGATGAAGGACGACGAGGACGGCGGCGAGGCCTACGCGAACCGGCTGCTGACCCTCGTGATGGTCGCGCTGGGCCTGATCGTGGCCGTCGCGGTCTTCGCGGCGCCCTTCCTCATCCGGCTGATGTCGTCGACGATCTCCAACGATCCCGCGGCCAACAACGTGGCCACCACGTTCGCCCGGTACTGCCTGCCCACCATCTTCTTCATGGGTGTGCACGTCGTCATGGGCCAGATCCTCAACGCCCGCGGGAAGTTCGGCGCGATGATGTGGACCCCGGTCCTCAACAACATCGTCATGATCTTCACGTTCGGCCTGTTCATCTGGGTCTACGGCACGTCGCACGAGTCCCACATGGGCGTCGACACGATCCCGCCGGAAGGCGTCCGGCTGCTGGGCATCGGTACGCTGCTCGGCCTGGTCGTCCAGGCCCTGGCCATGATCCCGTACCTGCGCGAGGCCGGGTTCCGCTTCCGTCCGCGCTTCGACTGGAGGGGCCACGGGCTCGGCAAGACGGTCAGGCTGGCGAAGTGGACGGTGCTGTTCGTCCTCGCCAACCAGGCCGGTGTGCTGGTCGTCACCCAGCTCGCGACCTCCGCGGGCAAGGCGTCCGGCCAGAACGGGGCGGGCTTCCTCGCCTACTCCAACGCCCAGCTGATCTGGGGCATGCCGCAGGCGATCATCACCGTGTCGGTCATGGCCGCGCTGCTGCCGCGCATCTCCCGTGCCGCCCACGACAACGACCCGGGCGCGGTCCGCGACGACATCTCCCAGGGCCTGCGCAACTCCGCCGTGGCCATCGTGCCGGTCGCCTTCGGCTTCCTCGCCCTGGGCGTGCCGATGTGCACCCTGCTCTACGCCTCCAGCGGCCCCGAGGCAGCCCGCTCCATGGGATTCATCCTGATGGCCTTCGGCCTCGGCCTGATCCCCTACTCGGTGCAGTACGTGGTGCTGCGCGGGTTCTACGCGTACGAGGACACCCGCACCCCCTTCTACAACACCGTGATCGTCGCCCTGGTCAACGCGGCGGCCTCGGCGATCTGCTACGTCGTGCTGCCCGCCCAGTGGGCCGTGGTGGGCATGGCAGCCTCCTACGGGCTCGCCTACGCCGTCGGCGTCGGTATCGCCTGGCGGCGGCTTCGCAACCGCCTCGGTGGCGATCTGGACGGCGCCCATGTCGTGCGCACCTACGCCCGGCTCTGTCTCGCCGCTCTCCCCGCTACCGTGCTCGGCGGCGTTGTGGGATTCGGTCTGCTCCACGTGCTGGGCGACGGAGCCTTCAGCTCGCTCGTCGCGCTGATCTGCGGTGGTGCCATGCTGCTGGGAGTGTTCTTCGTCGCGGCGAAGCGCATGCGGATCGAGGAGATCAACGGCATGGTCGGCATGGTCCGAGGACGGCTCGGCCGCTGAGGATGGCCGGCCCGCACAACCATCGCCGGTCTCCGCGTGTCGTGCATGGTGCCGGAGTATGGGCACAATTGGCGTGACTGTGCAGAGCTGGCTGGCATCGCGCAACGGATGGGGAGGCAGGAACGACCGTGGCGGAACGTAGCACGGCTGCCGTCGACGTGGCCGACAACAGCGGGGACGAACCGCTGGCCGCCAAGGCGGACGAGGCCACGACCGACGGCACGGCAGAAGCTCAGGATTCGACGAGCACAGGCCATGAGGAAGCGGAGGAGGAGCCGGGCGGCTCCGATGTCGCCATGTCCTCGCCTGATCTCCACAGCGGGCACAAACTCGCCGGCCGCTACCGGCTGGAGGAGTGCGTCACCCGTCTGGACGGATTCAGCAGCTGGCGCGCTGTCGACGAGAAACTGCGGCGCGCTGTGGGCGTCCACCTCCTGCCCGCCGACCATCCACGGGCCCGCTCGGTGCTGGCTGCGGCCCGTTCCTCGGCGCTCCTCGGCGACCCCCGCTTCGTGCAGGTCCTCGACGCGGTCGAGGAGAACGACCTCGTCTACGTCGTCCACGAGTGGCTTCCGGACGCCGTAGAGCTCACCGCTCTCCTGGGCGCCGGCCCGATGGACGCCCACGACGCCTATCAGCTCGTCAGCCAGCTCTCCCAGGCCATGGCAGCAGCGCACCGCGAGGGCCTGGCCCATCTGAGGCTCACGCCCGGAGCGGTGCTGCGCAGTTCCTCCGGCCAGTACCGCATCCGCGGTCTTGCGGTGAACGCCGCACTGCGGGGCATCACCTCCGACGGACCCCAGCGGGCCGACACCGAGGCGATCGGCGCCCTTCTGTACGCGGCCCTGACCCGGCGCTGGCCGTACGAGAGCGATGCCTACGGCCTCACCGGGCTGCCCAAGGGCGTGGGCCTGATCGCACCCGACCAGGTGCGGGCCGGAGTCCACCGCGGGCTCTCCGAGATCGCCATGCGGGCGCTCGCCAACGACGGAGCCACGGCCTCCCGTCAGGAGCAGCCGTGCACCACACCGGACGAGCTCGCGAAGGCCGTCGCTGCGATGCCGCGCATCCGCCCGCCCGAGCCCACGTTCACGGCTCCGCCCGACTACCAACGGACCACGTACCAGCAGGGCACCTACGGACGCCCCGCCGGGCCCGGCGGCAGCGTCCCTCAGCCCGTGCTCGCCACACCTCCCGCCCCTCTCCAGAGCCGCACCGGAAAGGCCCTCAAGTGGGCCGTGTCCGCGCTGCTCATCGCGGCGCTGGGGCTCGGCAGCTGGCAGCTCGCCGAGACGCTCCTCGACCGCGACAACGGCTCCAGCGACCCGGGAACCACCCAGACCAACCCGGAGAACGGCGACGAGCCGAAGCCCAAGCCGCCCGCCACCCCCCTGAAGATCACCGACGCCGCGGAGTTCATGCCCAGCGGTTCAGGGATCAAGCCGGAGCAGGTACCGAACACGATCGACGGCAAGCCGGGCACCTCGTGGGTCACCCCGCGGTACCAGGGCTACCCGAACTTCGGCAACATCGTGGCCCGCAAGGACGGCAGCGGGATAGTCGTTGACCTGGGCAGCGTGAAGGACGTCTCGGGCATCGACGTCACCATGTACCGCAGCGGGCAGAAGACGGAGGTGCTGGCAGCCGACGAGAATGCCTCCGCACCCTCGTCCCTGTCGGACTTCCCGCAGCGCCTCACCCCGCTCGCCACGGCGGGAAGCAGTCTCAAGGAATCCCTCGCCAAGCCGGTACGGACCCGCTACGTCCTGATCCACGTCACGGAACTCCCTCAGGACGACACCGGGAGTGGCTATCGCGGAGGAATTTCGGAGATCTCCGTTCTCGGCTGACCGGCCCTCCCCCTGCCCACCTGAACCGTGATAGACATGCGGACCTTGATTCAGCGTGGGAGGGAGGGGGAGGTGGCCGCCGAGCCGTCGGGACAACTCAGCGACTCAGACCTCCTCGCTCGCCACGTAGCCGGTGAACCCGATGCCTTCGGCGAGCTCGTACGACGTCATCGCGACCGGCTGTGGGCCGTGGCGCTGCGCACCCTGGGCGACCGCGAGGAAGCGGCCGATGCCGTGCAGGACGCCCTGATCTCCGCCTTCCGCGCCGCCCACACCTTCCGCGGCCAGTCCGCCGTCACCACCTGGCTGCACCGCATCACGGTCAACGCCTGCCTGGACCGGGTCCGCAAGGCCTCCTCCCGGAAGACCGCACCGGTCGACGACCCGGAACGGCTCGACCAGCTCATGGAGCCGCACGAGTCCGCCGAGGCGCCGGCCGAGCGTCAGGACCTCCACCGCGAGCTGTTCGCTGCCCTCGCCACTCTCCCCGTCGAACAGCGCGCCGCGCTCGTCCTCGTCGATATGCAGGGATACCCGGTGGCCGAGGCCGCCGACGTACTCGATGTGCCTGTCGGCACCGTGAAGAGCCGCTGCGCGAGGGGCCGCGCCAGGCTGGCTCCTCTGCTCACCCATCTCCGCGGCCGAAACAGCGACAGAAGCGGAACCGGCGATAGCCCGGGGCAGGAACAGGGCCAGGAGACGGCAGGGAACCGGACGCCGAGAACATCCGTCCCACCGGCAGCGGCACCGAGAGACGCAGAGACGACTGATCCAGCAGCAGCGAAGGGCGGAGGTGGACACGCATGACATCAACGACCGACACGACCCGGCACCCGGACGTCTCGGAGATCTCCGATCTCACCGAAGGTCTGCTCTCCCCGTCCCGCACGGCTGATGTCCAGCATCACGTGGACGGCTGCGAGCTCTGCGCCGAGGTACACACGTCGCTCATGGAGATCCGCGATCTTCTCGGCGCTCTGCCCGCCCCGGAGCCCATGCCCTCCGACATCGCAGACCGCATCGACGCCGCGCTCGCTCTGGAAGCCCCATCCATACATACAGCGGTGCCGGAAGCGGCCACCGATGTTTCACGTGAAACCGAGCCCTCTGCCGCCATTGCCTCCCCGGAGGTCACAGACCGCCCCGCCGGACACCCGCGCGCTGCGACAGGTCCCGGCCGTCGTCCGGCACGGCGACGGCGGCGCACCGCAGTGCTCGGTGCAGCCCTCGGCGCTGCCGTGGTCGGCGTGAGCATCTTCCTGCTGCAGAACGTCCAGTTGTCCCAGAGCAGTGACGACAACACCGTCATGGACCGCGGGTCTTCCCTCTCGAAGACCGGCACGGACACGTTCTCGCAGTCCACGCTCGAAGAGCAGGTCTACGACCTCCTGGGCTCCCACACGGACGCTGCCAGCCCGCAGGACAGCAGCGGCGACAAGGAGGCTCCTTCCCTCGGCACGAAGTCCTCGCCGAAGAGCACGTCGACGACGTCCGCATCGCCGCAGTCCCCGCTCCGGGCGCCCTCCGTGAGCGTCCCTTCCTGTGTGGAGCAGGGAATCGGCCGGAACACCGGCGCCCTCGCCCTGGAGCGCGGCACGTATGAAGGTGCTGATGCCTTCCTCGTCGTGCTGCCCCACCCCACGGACGTCGGCCGGGTCCAGGCCTATGTCGTCGACGCGGCATGTGTCGGTGCCGAGCCCCCGGCCAAGGGGAAGCTCCTGCTGACACACACGTACGCACGCCCCTGAGGACCACGCCGGATGCCGCCCGGCACGTCGGGAATGCATCCCCCGTAGGATCCGTTGGGTGGGGTGAGAGTCGTTGAACCGACCCCAGTAGGCGTGGACAGTAGGCAGTCTGCAGAGACGAGGAAGAATCCCGTGAGTGACGTGCGTAATGTGATCATCATCGGCTCCGGCCCCGCGGGCTACACAGCCGCCCTGTACACCGCGCGCGCCTCACTGAAGCCGCTGGTCTTCGAGGGCGCCGTCACCGCCGGCGGTGCGCTGATGAACACCACCGACGTGGAGAACTTCCCCGGTTTCCAGGACGGGATCATGGGCCCGGAGCTCATGGACAACATGCGCGCCCAGGCCGAGCGCTTCGGCGCGGAGCTCATTCCGGACGACGTGGTCGCCGTGGACCTCACCGGTGACATCAAGACGGTCACCGACACCGTCGGCACGGTGCACCGCGCCAAGGCCGTCATCGTCACCACCGGCTCGCAGCACCGCAAGCTCGGTCTGCCCAACGAGGACGCCCTCTCCGGACGCGGCGTCTCCTGGTGTGCCACGTGTGACGGGTTCTTCTTCAAGGACCAGGACATCGCCGTGGTCGGCGGTGGCGACACCGCGATGGAAGAGGCCACGTTCCTCTCCCGCTTCGCCAAGTCGGTCACCATCGTCCACCGCCGTGACTCCCTGCGTGCCTCCAAGGCCATGCAGGAGCGCGCGTTCGCCGACCCCAAGATCAAGTTCGCCTGGGACAGCGAGGTCGCCGGTGTCCACGGTGAGCAGAAGCTCTCCGGTCTGACCCTGCGCAACACCAAGACCGGCGAGACGTCCGAGCTCCCCGTGACCGGCCTGTTCATCGCCGTCGGCCACGACCCGCGCACGGAGCTCTTCAAGGGCCAGCTCGACCTCGACGACGAGGGCTACCTCAAGGTCGCCGCTCCGTCGACGCGCACCAACCTCACGGGTGTCTTCGGCGCCGGCGACGTCGTCGACCACACCTACCGGCAGGCCATCACCGCTGCCGGCACCGGCTGCTCCGCCGCTCTCGACGCCGAGCGCTTCCTGGCCGCGCTCGCCGACAACGAGAAGGCCGCTGCGGCCACCGTCTGATCCACGCCTCACCCCACACCCCGCGAAGTTAAGGAGGCCGCCGTGGCCGGCGCCCTGAAGAACGTGACCGACGACTCGTTCGACGAGGTCGTCCTGAAGAGTGACAAGCCCGTACTGGTGGACTTCTGGGCTGCCTGGTGCGGCCCGTGCCGTCAGATCGCCCCCTCCCTGGAGGCGATCGCGGCCGAGCACGGCGAGATCGAGATCGTCAAGCTCAACATCGACGAGAACCCGGCCACCGCTGCCAAGTACGGCGTCATGTCCATCCCGACGCTGAACGTCTACCAGGGCGGCGAGGTCGCCAAGACGATCGTCGGCGCCAAGCCGAAGGCCGCGATCCTCCGCGACCTCGAAGGCTTCATCAGCGAATAAGGCAGGACCGCAGTCCTGTTGTTTCACGTGAAACGGGCCCACCCCCCTCGCAGGGGGTGGGCCCGTTTCACGTTCGGGCTCACAGCGGCCGGAGCGCGGGCTCCTTCTGTACGGCCCCGAGCAAACGGTCCAGGGCCATCTCGACATCTTCCTTCCACGAAAGCGTCGTACGCAGCTCAAGCCTCAGCCGCGGATGCACCGGGTGGGGCCGTACGGTCTTGAATCCCACCGCCAGCAGATGGTCCGCAGGCAGCACACAGGCAGGTTCCTTCCAGCGGGCGTCCCCGAAGGCCTCGATCGCCTTGAACCCCCGCTGGAGCAGGTCCTTGGCCACCGTCTGCACCATGACCCGGCCCAGCCCCTGGCCCTGGTAGCCCGGAAGGATCAGGGCGGTCATCAACTGGACGGCATCGGGGGAGACGGGGCTCGTCGGGAAGGCCGTGGACCGCGGCACATAGGCGGGCGGAGCGTAGAGGACGAAGCCGACCGGCACATCGTCGACGTAGACCACGCGTCCGCAGGAACCCCACTCCAGCAGGACCGCGGAGATCCAGGCCTCCTTCTCCACCTCGGGCTTCCCGCCCTTGACCGCGGCCTCTCCACGCACCGGGTCAAGCTCCCAGAACACACACGAGCGGCAGCGCCGGGGGAGATCAGTCAGGTTGTCCAACGTGAGCGGTACGAGCCGACGCGCCATGAAGGCTGTTCCTCACTTCCCTCACCCACCGCATCGCGCGACGGCCGGTGCACTCCGATCACGGAGGTGGATCAATTGGGTGTGCCCTACCAGAACGCATCGTATCCACCCGGGGATCAAGCCGACACCGAGAGAAAGCAAAGGGCGACCGGGGGAACGCAAAGAGCGGGCTGTCCTCCGTCACCGACCGGAACACAACCCGCCCTCAGCGCTCAGAACGTCAGCTCTCGTCGTCCTCGGACGCTTCCTCCTCCGACGGGGCACGGTCCAGGACACGGCCCTCACCCGGCGCGAGGCTGTTGAGGATGCGGTCCAGATCCTCCATCGAGGCGAACTCGACGACGATCTTCCCCTTCTTCTGCCCGAGGTCGACCTTCACCCTGGTCTCGAACCGGTCGGAGAGCCGGGACGCCAGGTCGGTCAGCGCCGGCGACAGCCGGCCACCGGCCCGAGGGCCCTTGGACCGTGTGGTGCTCGTGGGCCTGGAGCCCATGAGCGTCACGATCTCCTCGACCGCACGCACCGAAAGCCCTTCGGCCACGATGCGGTGCGCCAGCTTGTCCTGCTCCTCGGAGTCATCCACCGACAGCAGCGCCCGCGCATGTCCCGCGGACAGCACCCCGGCCGCGACCCTGCGCTGGACCGGCGGCGACAGCCGCAGCAGACGCAAGGTGTTGGACACCTGCGGCCGCGAACGCCCGATCCGGTCGGCCAGCTGGTCGTGGGTGCACTTGAAGTCCTTGAGGAGCTGGTCGTACGCGGCCGCCTCCTCCAAGGGGTTCAGCTGAGCCCGGTGAAGGTTCTCCAGGAGCGCGTCCAGAAGGAGCTTCTCGTCGTCCGTGGCCCGGACGATCGCAGGGATCTGCTTGAGCTCGGCCTCCCGGCAGGCCCTCCAGCGCCGCTCACCCATGATGAGCTCAAAGCGTCCGGTCCCCGACTTCCGGACCACGACGGGCTGGAGAAGACCGACCTCCTTGATGGAGGTGACCAGCTCGGCGAGCGCGTCCTCATCGAACACCTCGCGGGGCTGACGAGGGTTCGGTGTGATCGAGTCGATGGGCAGCTCGGCGAAATAGGCTCCCGCCACCTCGGCCGGCCCATCGGTCCCGTCGGACACCGACACAGGGCTGCTCGGCTCCGGCACCACAGGGCCCGAGCCGAGGGTGGTCACCTTCGCGACGGCCACGCCCCGCTCGGACGTCAGCACCGGTCGTGTTCCGGGCGTGGACGTACCCATCCCGGCCGACGGCACCTGCTTCTCCTGCGGAGCGGCGGGGATCAGGGCACCGAGCCCACGCCCCAACCCTCTACGACGCTCACTCACTGGATCCCCTCCGAAGTATTCTGCTGGCTGTTCCGACTGCCCGTGTGGGCATGCTGGGCCTCGTACTGGACCCCGACCCCGCGCAGCGCGATCTCGCGAGCCGCTTCGAGGTACGACAGGGACCCGCTCGAACCCGGGTCGTAGGTCAGTACGGTCTGCCCGTAGCTGGGAGCCTCGGAGATCCGCACCGAACGGGGAATGCTGGTCCGCAGCACCTCCTTGCCGAAGTGGCTGCGCACCTCCTCGGCGACCTGCGACGCGAGCCTGGTCCGGCCGTCGTACATGGTGAGCAGGATCGTCGACACATGGAGATCGGGGTTGAGATGTCCCCGCACCAGGTCGACGTTGCGCAACAGCTGGCCCAGGCCTTCCAGCGCGTAGTACTCGCACTGGATAGGGATCAGCACCTCCGCGCCGGCCACCAGAGCATTCACTGTCAGCAGGCCGAGCGAGGGCGGGCAGTCGATCAGGATGTAGTCGAGAGGCTGCTCGTACGCCTGAATCGCTCGCTGCAGTCGACTCTCCCGCGCCACCAGCGACACCAGCTCGATCTCCGCACCGGCGAGATCGATGGTCGCCGGGGCGCAGAAGAGACCTTCGACGTCCGGAACGGGCTGAACCACGTCGGAGAGCGGCTTGCTCTCCACCAGGACGTCATAGATAGAGGGGACTTCGGCATGGTGGTCGATGCCCAACGCCGTAGAGGCGTTCCCCTGCGGGTCGAGGTCGACCACCAGAACGCGGGCACCGTGGAGTGCAAGCGACGCGGCAAGGTTGACCGTCGAGGTGGTCTTACCCACCCCACCCTTCTGGTTGGCCACCACCATGACCCGCGTCTGGTCAGGCCGCGGCAGCCCCTCACCGGCACGGCCGAGGGCCTCCACCGCCAGCTGGGCCGCACGGCCAATAGGTGTGTCATCCATCGGCGGCGGTGTTTCACGTGAAACACCGTCCCCCGCCGATTCGGATCGGGGACCGGGGACCGGATCGGTCATCGGTCCCGCGATGTTGGCGTCGGACCGCAAGGATTCACTCTCCTCGACTTCAGGCTCGCAATGAACAGAGCCTGCCATGGTTTCGGGGTCGTGAACCAGCGAGGCCCGCTCTTCTGTGGATGAATCCACTTCTGTGGACAACTCCGTAGCCCTAACGGGCCTGCGATGGCGAGGGGTGGCGGCCGCACGACCGCGGCCGATGATTCCATGCAGCAGAGAGCGACGTTTCACGTGAAACACGATGCCCCTGCAGCGTAGCTACAGGGGCACGACACTCCGCACGGGGTACGTACAGCTCGTTGGTTGACACATGGCCGAGACCGGGACCAAACGGTGCGTAACGGTCAGATGCGCAGCGTCATCGCGTCACTCAGCGGCGACGACGGGTCCGACTGACCCTCGCGGCCCTGGCTCGCTTCGTCGCGAACCTCACTCCGCCGGGGCTCTCACCCACCACCACGCGCACCACGGTGGACAGCGGGTCGACGACGCCTTCGCCCACGTGGAGCACCTCGGTCTCCACGACCCCGAGCTTGCTGAGGGCCGCTCGTGCGCCGTTGATCTCCTCCTCGGCGGTATCACCCTTGAGCGCCAGCATCTCCCCGTAGGGGCGCAGCAGCGGCACTCCCCAGCCCGCCAGGCGGTCCAGCGGGGCCACCGCGCGAGCCGTCACCACGTGCACGGGCTGAAGTGTCCCCAGAACCTCCTCGGCCCGGCCGCGGACGACCGTCACATGCTCCAGGCCCAGCAGTTCGACGACCTCCTGGAGGAAGTTGGTCCGTCGCAGCAGCGGCTCAAGCAGGGTGATCTTCAGATCCGGGCGCACCAGCGCCAGCGGAATCCCCGGAAGCCCCGCGCCGGAACCCACATCGCAGACCGTGACCCCCTCGGGCACGACCTCGGAGAGCACCGCACAGTTCAGCAGGTGCCGCTCCCACAGCCGAGGGACCTCCCGCGGGCCGATCAGCCCTCGCTTGACCCCCGCATCTGCCAGCAGTTCCGCGTACCGGACGGCTTCGGGAAAGCACTCACCGAACACCTCCCGGGCCTCGTCGGGCGCCTGGGGAAGCGCTACTTCCTCCGTCACGGGAACCGTCCTTCCATACCGCATTACCGCACCATGGGTGGCTGACTATCAGGCTGACAAAGATCGGCCCCGCCTGCGAACAGACGGGGCCGACTGGAGAGGATCCGGTCAGGCCGGCAGGACGACGACGAAGCGCTGCGGCTCCTCGCCCTCCGATTCGCTGCGCAGACCCGCGGCCGCGACCGCGTCGTGCACAACCTTGCGTTCGAACGGCGTCATCGGGTCCAGCTTCACCGGCTCACCGGTGCTCTTGACCTCGTCCGCGGCCTTGGCACCCAGCTCCGCGAGCTCCGTGCGCTTCTGCGCCCGGAAGCCCCCGATGTCGAGCATCAGACGGCTCCTGTCACCGGTCTCCCGGTGGACGGCCAGCCGCGTCAGCTCCTGGAGTGCCTCCAGCACCTCACCGTCGCGGCCCACGAGCTTCTGCAGTTCACGTGCCGATTCACTGATGATCGAGACCGCGGCCCGGTCCGCCTCGACGTCCATGTCGATGTCGCCGTCCAGGTCGGCGATGTCGAGCAGGCCCTCAAGGTAGTCCGCTGCGATCTCCCCTTCCTGCTCGAGGCGGGTCAAGGTGTCGCTGCCCTCAGCGGCCGTGGAGGTGGTGCCTTCCGTCACGGATGGACTCCTTCTTACTTCTTGGACGGGTGCTTGGGCCGCTGCGGGCCCTTGCGCTGTCCGGACTTGGCTTGGCGTGAGGAGCCGGACGCGGGCTTGGCCGCCGGCTTGGGCTTGTCGTCCTGGGGGGCACTCTTCTCCAGGGAGGTCTTGGACTCCGACTCGCTGGAGTCGGCGTCCTTGGCTCCGCCCTGGTGGCCCGCACCGGTCTGGCGCTTCGCCTTGGTCTGGCGCTTGGGCTGCTGACGGCGCTGGGCCGCTCCACCCTCGGCCTCGGCCACGGCGGTGTCGCTCTTGACCACCGAGCCGTCCTCCTGGGGAGCGAGGCCGAGCTTGGCGAGGCTCGTGACGAACTTCCGCTCGATGTCATTGCGGTCCGGGCCCTTGGACACGATCCGCTTGACGGTGTTGCGCCGGGTCCGGCCGCGCACCTCGCCGTGCGTGGTGACGCTCTTCAGCAGACGGCCGAGGTACTGCTCCTGCGCCTTGCTGCCCGGGGTGGGGTTCTGGTTGATCACGTACATCTGCTGACCCATGGTCCAGACGTTCGTGGTCAGCCAGTAGACGAGGACACCGACGGGGAAGTTGATGCCCATGACGGCGAAGATCAGCGGGAAGATGTACATGAGCATCTTCTGCTGCTGCATGTACGGCGTCTTGACCGTCAGGTCGACGTTCTTCGTCATCAGCTGGCGCTGCGTGAAGAACTGCGAGGCCGACATCATCACGATCATGACCGCGGTGACGACCCGCACATCCGTGAGCGAAGCGCCCAGGGCTTCGACCTTGTCCGCGCTGTCCATGAACTTGGCGGCCAGCGGAGCACCGAAGATGTGCGCCTGACGCGCGCTGTCCAGCAGCGACTGGTCGATGACGCCGATCTTCTTGTTCGACGCGATGGCCGAGAGCACGTGGTACAGGGCGAAGAAGAACGGCGACTGCGCGATGATCGGCAGGCACGAGGAGAGCGGGTTGGTACCCGTCTCCTTGTACAGCTTCATCATCTCTTCGGACTGACGCTGCTTGTCGCTCTTGTAGCGCTCCTGGATCGCCTTCATCTTCGGCTGGAGCACCTGCATGTTCCGCGTCGACTTGATCTGCTTGACGAACAGCGGGATCAGACAGATACGGATCAGCACCACGAGGGACACGATGGAAAGACCCCAGGCCCATCCCGTGTCAGGGCCGAAGATCGCCCCGTACAACTTGTGGAACTGGACGATGACCCAGGAAACGGGCCACGTGATGAAGCTGAACAGACTGGCAATCGTGTCCACTAATCAGGCTCCTTGAGCATTGGGCGAAGTCTCTGCGGCCGAGCTCGGGAGATCGTTGACCGATCCCCCGGGAGGCACATCAGCGGCGGAGTCCCCGCCCTTGCTGCCGCGCATGGCACTGCGCAGCAGTTCGTGCCAACGCGGACGTTTGCGTGGGGGAACGTGATCCACGCCGCCGGGTGACCACGGATTGCACCGCAGGATGCGCCAGGCTGTCAGCGCCGTTCCCTTGATCGCTCCGTGCCGGTCGATCGCCGTATATCCATAGTGGGAACACGACGGGTAGTAACGGCAGACAGGCCCGAGAAGTGGGCTGATCGTCCACTGGTACAGCTTGATGAGAGCCAGCAGCGGGTACTTCATCGCGCGCCCCCTCCCAGCAGCCGCTGAAGAGCGGCATCCAGGTCTCGGGCCAGCTGTTCATGGTCGGCGTCACCCGAACCGGGCAACGCACGTACGACAACCAGGCTACCGGGGGGCAGCAGGGCGAGCCGTTCGCGGACCAGATGGCGAAGCCTGCGCTTCACCGCTGTGCGGACGACCGCACCACCCACTGCTTTGCTGACAACGAAACCCGCACGCGGCGGGGGAGCAGTCTCCCCAGTCACGTGCGGGTCCGTTGCACCGCTACGCAGATGGACGACGAGCAGCGGGCGGCCGGCCCTGCGTCCTCGTCGTACCGCGGTCGCGAAGTCCTCGCGCCGCCTCAGCCGATTCTCGGTAGGCAGCACGTCATGACGACCTGTACGCGATCAGGCGGACAGGCTGGCGCGGCCCTTGCCACGGCGGGACGCGAGGATCGCGCGGCCGGCACGGGTCCGCATACGCAGGCGGAAACCGTGGGTCTTCGCGCGACGACGGTTGTTCGGCTGGAAGGTGCGCTTGCTCACTCGGGGGCTCCAGTAATGATCGTGTATTGGCGGGACATCGCCTGGCTGTCACCGTGCGCCCACGAGAGACTCGCGTAAACGCCCTAGTTGCACCGCTTCACAATCACAGATCGTGATCTTTGCCCATCGGAGGCAGGCGGCAGCAGCCATCGACAACTCGACCTGGTCACGGTACGCGCGGCTACGCCATCCGGTCAAACCGACCCTGTCGGACCCCCCATTGTGCACAGCCTGTGGACAACGACTTGAACCGCACGGGTCGGCCCGCCTACCGTGGCTGAACCCCGGTTCTTTTTCTTCCCGCCTGCCGGTCCTCACCCATCCCGACCCATACGTCCCGAGAAACACACATTCGTGGGACCAGCGAGAGAGCGTGCCTTGTGGCTGACGTACCTGCCGATCTTGCCGCAGTGTGGCCACGAGTGCTTGAGCAACTCCTCGGGGAGGGCCAGCAGGGCATCGAGCCGAAGGACAAGCAGTGGATCGAGCGCTGCCAGCCGCTCGCACTGGTCGCCGACACCGCCCTGCTCGCCGTCCCCAATGAATGGGGCAAGCGCGTCCTGGAGGGCCGGCTCGCCCCGCTCATCAGCGAGACGCTGAGCCGCGAGTGCGGCCGGCCGATCCGGATCGCGATCACGGTCGACGACTCCGCGGGCGAACCGCCGAACCCGCCGGCCCCGCCGATGCACCAGTCCCAGCAGCCGCAGCAGCATCGCTACCAGGGACCGCAGCACGACGAGCGGCAGCACAACGACGGGTACGACGGCTACGGCCACCGGCCCTCGGACGACGGAATGCCGACGGCCCGGCCCGCCTACCCCGACTACCAGCAGCAGCAGCGCCCGGAACCCGGCGCCTGGCCGCGCACCCAGGAGGACCTCTCCTGGCAGCAGCCCCGGCTCGGCGGATTCCAGGACCGCGATCCGTCCGCCGACCAGTGGCGCGAGCCGTACGGCGGCCGCCCCCAGCAGCAGCCGCAGCACGACTACCGTCCGCAGCCGCCCGAGCGCCAGGGGTACGAGTCCCAGCGCCCCGAGCGCCACGACATGCAGGAGCCGCAGCACCGGCAGGGCGGCGGTACCGGCCGGCCCGGCGGCGGCACCGGTCCGATGGGCGCACAGCCCGCACCGGCACCCGGCCCCGGCGAACCGCACGCGCGGCTGAACCCGAAGTACCTCTTCGACACCTTCGTCATCGGGGCGTCGAACCGGTTCGCGCACGCCGCGGCCGTCGCCGTCGCCGAAGCACCCGCGAAGGCGTACAACCCGCTCTTCATCTACGGGGAGTCCGGGCTCGGCAAGACCCACCTGCTGCACGCCATCGGGCACTACGCCCGCAGCCTCTACCCGGGCACCCGGGTGCGGTACGTGAGCTCGGAGGAGTTCACCAACGAGTTCATCAACTCGATCCGCGACGGCAAGGGCGACACCTTCCGCAAGCGGTACCGCGATGTCGACATCCTGCTCGTCGACGACATCCAGTTCCTGGCGAGCAAGGAGTCGACGCAGGAGGAGTTCTTCCACACCTTCAATACGCTCCACAACGCCAACAAGCAGATCGTGCTGTCCTCGGACCGCCCGCCCAAGCAGCTGGTGACGCTGGAGGACCGGCTGCGGAATCGATTCGAGTGGGGTCTGACCACCGATGTGCAGCCTCCGGAGCTGGAGACGCGGATCGCGATCCTGCGCAAGAAGGCGGTGCAGGAGCAGCTGAACGCTCCGCCCGAGGTCCTGGAGTTCATCGCCTCCCGCATCTCCCGCAACATCCGTGAGCTGGAGGGCGCTCTCATCCGGGTGACGGCCTTCGCCAGCCTGAACCGTCAGCCGGTCGACCTCGGGCTGACCGAGATCGTGCTGAAGGACCTGATCCCGGGCGGCGAGGACGCGGCTCCGGAGATCACGGCGCCGGCCATCATGGCGGCGACCGCCGACTACTTCGGTCTGACGGTGGAGGACCTCTGCGGATCCTCGCGCAGCCGTGTGCTGGTGACGGCACGCCAGATCGCCATGTATCTGTGCCGCGAGCTGACGGATCTGTCACTGCCCAAGATCGGGGCGCAGTTCGGCGGCCGTGACCACACGACGGTCATGCACGCCGACCGCAAGATCCGCGCGCTGATGGCGGAGCGGCGCTCCATCTACAACCAGGTCACCGAGCTCACCAACCGCATCAAGAACGGCTGACGGGGCGCCATACCGTCTCCCGCAGGCACCGGAAGGGCGCTGTGCGGACTCTCCAGGAGTCCGCACAGCGCCCTTCTCGCGTCTCCCGGAGCGCCTCCCTCACGTCTCCGGAAGCCCTCCCGGCGTCCGCCGAAGCGCCCTCGACCGCTCCCGGAGGCCCCTTCCCGGCGCTCCGGGCGGTCCCGAAGAGGGGGCGCGGCCGCCCGCGTTGTTCGAATACCTGCTGGGTTACGGCTGTTCTCCACAGATCTGGGGAGAATTTTCCCTCCACAGCCTGGGGATCCAAAAGTTGTCCATACTGCTTCCACAGGCGCGGCGTCCGATACTCCATCAGGCCAGCTCAGGAGCCTGGGGATTTGTGGTCAACAATGATCCACAGCCTGTGGACAAGTTTTTCGTCCACAGGGAGCGATCAAGGTTGTCCACCGTCGGCCCACAGGCGGGCCGCCGTTTTCCCCAGTCCGGACGGGCTTCTCCACACCGCTGTCCACTGTTCGGCAACGCAACACCCGCTTTCACCGCACCGAGTGAAAGGCGTCACACCAAGAGGGTCGGTTGGGCTGTGGGGAAGGTGGGTAAAGCTGGGGACAGGCCTGGGGAGAAACCCCCCTGCCCTGTGCATCGGTTGTGCAGAACTTTCGGGTGTCCACAGAAACCCCGGGTTGTCCACCGGTGCCACCCACAGGGTCGGTGGACAAAAAACAGGGTCTGACCTGCGAAAACGACGTTATCCACGGTTTCCACAGGCCCTACTACTACTGCCACCTATAGTTAGCCCGGAATCCGCTTCGAAGTGGGGCCTGTGCACAACTCGGCGCCGGAGCTCCCCGAACCTCTTGTCGCGACTTGACCCCGAGCAGCACCGAGTGTCGGTGCCGTACGTCAGACTGGTCCCCGGCGTCCTCCCCCGGCATCGGTGGAGCGACCCGACCAGACGACGAAGGCCAGCAGGGCGAGCGAGCAACAGCAGGAGGCGGTTCCGGTGAAGATCCGGGTGGAGCGCGATGTACTCGCGGAGGCTGTGGCCTGGGTGGCCCGTAGCCTCCCGGCCCGTCCGCCGGCGCCCGTTCTCGCGGGCCTTCTGCTGAAGGCTGAGGACGGAGCCCTCAGCTTCTCGAGCTTCGACTACGAGGTCTCGGCCCGGGTCTCGGTGGACGCCGAGATCGAGGAGGACGGCACGGTGCTCGTCTCCGGCCGGCTGCTCGCCGACATCTGCCGCGCCCTGCCCAACCGGCCGGTCGAGATTTCCACAGACGGTGTACGGGCGACCGTCGCCTGCGGCTCCTCGCGGTTCACACTCCACACCCTGCCTGTGGAGGAGTACCCGGCACTCCCGCAGATGCCGACCGCGACCGGCACCGTGCCCGGTGAGGTCTTCGCCTCCGCCGCGGCCCAGGTCGCCATCGCCGCCGGCCGCGACGACACGCTGCCCGTGCTCACCGGTGTGCGGATCGAGATCGAGGGCGACACCGTCACCCTCGCCTCCACCGACCGCTACCGCTTCGCCGTCCGCGAGTTCCTCTGGAAGCCGGAGAACGCCGACGCGTCCGCCGTCGCCCTGGTGCCCGCCAAGACGCTGCTGGACACCGCCAAGGCGCTCACCAGCGGCGACACGGTGACGCTGGCGCTGTCGGGCTCCGGTGCCGGAGAGGGCCTCATCGGCTTCGAGGGCGCGGGCCGGCGCACCACCACCCGACTGCTCGAAGGCGATCTGCCGAAGTACCGCACGCTCTTCCCCACCGAGTTCAACTCGGTCGCGGTCATCGAGACGGCCCCCTTCGTCGAGGCCGTCAAGCGTGTGGCCCTGGTCGCCGAGCGGAACACCCCGGTGCGGCTCACCTTCGAGCAGGGCGTGCTGATCCTGGAAGCGGGTTCCAGCGACGACGCACAGGCTGTGGAGCGCGTCGACGCGGTGCTGGAGGGCGACGACATCTCGATCGCCTTCAACCCGACCTTCCTGCTGGACGGCCTGAGCGCCATCGACTCCCCGGTCGCCCAGCTCTCCTTCACGACGTCCACCAAGCCCGCGCTGCTCAGCGGCCGGCCGGCCGTGGACGCCGAGGCGGATGACGCGTACAAGTACCTGATCATGCCGGTCCGCCTCTCCGGCTGATCCGGTCACCGGTCCTGCCCGACGTCCAAGGAATCGCGGCAGGACCCGACGGGCACGTTCAGCGCCGAGCATGCCCGGCGTCCTGTCCCCTGCCGGGCGTAGGCTCGGTCCAGGGTACGAATCGGCACAACGCTTAAGGAATCTCTGATGGAGCTCGGTCTCGTCGGCCTCGGCAAGATGGGCGGCAACATGCGCGAGCGCATCCGCCGCGCTGGCCACACCGTCATCGGTTACGACCGCAACCCGGACGTCGCCGATGTCCACAGTCTCGAAGAGCTTGTGGGCAAGCTGAAGGGCCCGCGGGTCGTGTGGGTCATGGTCCCGGCCGGTGCCGCGACCCAGTCCACGATCGACGAGCTCGCCGAGCTGCTCTCGCCCGGCGACATCGTCGTGGACGGCGGGAACTCCCGCTGGACCGACGACGAGAAGCACGCGGTCGAGCTGGGCATCAAGGGCATCGGCTTCGTCGACTGCGGCGTCTCCGGCGGTGTCTGGGGCCTGGAGAACGGCTACGCGCTGATGTACGGCGGCGACGCCGAGAACGTCGCGAAGGTCCAGCCGGTCTTCGACGCCCTGAAGCCCGAGGGCGACTTCGGTTCCGTCCACGCGGGCAAGGTCGGCGCCGGCCACTTCGCGAAGATGGTTCACAACGGCATCGAGTACGCCATGATGCAGGCCTACGCCGAGGGCTGGGAGCTCCTGGAGAAGGTCGACTCCGTCACCGACGTGCGCGAGGTCTTCCGCTCCTGGCAGGAGGGCACGGTCATCCGTTCCTGGCTGCTCGACCTGGCGGTCAACGCGCTGGACGACGACGAGCACCTGGACCAGCTCCGTGGCTTCGCCGCCGACTCAGGCGAGGGCCGCTGGACGGTGGAGGCCGCGATCGACAACGCCGTGCCGCTGCCCGCGATCACCGCGTCGCTCTTCGCCCGCTTCGCCTCGCGCCAGGACGACTCCCCGCAGATGAAGATGATCGCCGCGCTGCGCAACCAGTTCGGTGGCCACGCGGTCGAGAACAAGAAGTAGCCACAACGAGGAGCGGGCCCGGCCGGTCGGTCGGGCCCCGCCCCACGAAGCACGGAGCAGCAGCCGGGAAGGTCGGCGTACACCATGCACGTCACGCATCTGTCGCTGGCCGACTTCCGCTCGTACGCCCGGGTCGAGGTGCCTCTCGACCCGGGCGTCACCGCGTTCGTGGGGGCCAACGGCCAGGGCAAGACGAATCTGGTCGAGGCCGTCGGCTATCTCGCGACGCTCGGCAGCCACCGGGTCTCATCCGACGCACCGCTGGTGCGCATGGGCGCCGAGCGGGCCGTGATCAGGGCCGCCGTCACCCAGGGCGAGCGGTCCCAGCTGATCGAGCTCGAGCTGAATCCGGGCAAGGCCAATCGCGCCCGGATCAATAGATCGTCGCAGGTCAGGCCGCGTGATGTGCTGGGCATAGTGCGTACGGTGCTGTTCGCGCCTGAGGACCTGGCTCTGGTCAAGGGCGACCCCGGCGAGCGCCGGCGGTTCCTCGACGAGCTGGTCACGGCACGCTCGCCGCGGATGGCCGGAGTGCGTTCCGACTACGAGCGGGTGCTGAAACAGCGCAACACCCTGCTGAAGTCCGCGGCGATGGCGCGCCGGCACGGTGGACGCTCCATGGACCTGTCGACGCTCGACGTCTGGGACCAGCACCTGGGGCGGGTGGGCGCCGAACTGCTGGCGCAGCGTCTCGACCTGATCGCGACCCTCCAGCCGCTGGCCGACAAGGCCTACGCGGACGTGGCGCCTGGCGGCGGTCCGGTGACGCTGGAGTACCGGAGCTCGGTCGGCGCGGGTGTGGAGCCCGCGCGCACGCGCGAGGAGCTGTACGCGCAACTGATCGAGGCCCTCGCCGAGGTGCGCAAGCAGGAGATCGAGCGCGGTGTGACGCTCGTCGGCCCGCACCGCGACGACCTGGTCCTCGGGCTGCGCGGGATGCCGGCGAAGGGGTACGCGAGCCACGGGGAGTCCTGGTCGTACGCGCTGGCCCTGCGGCTGGCCTCGTACGATCTGCTGCGCACCGAGGGCAACGAGCCGGTGCTGGTGCTGGACGACGTCTTCGCCGAGCTGGACGCACGGCGCCGCGAGCGGCTGGCCGAGCTGGTGGCTCCGGGCGAGCAGGTGCTGGTGACGGCCGCGGTGGACGACGACGTCCCCGGGGTGCTCGCGGGCGCGCGGTACGCGGTGTCCGCCGGTGAGGTGGAGCGGTTGTGAGCGGCGAAGGGGACGGCAAGGACCCGGCGAAGCAGCCGGAGCCCTCGGGTGTGGATCTGGCCCGGGTGGCCCTGCGCGCGGCGAAGGAGCAGGCGCGGGCCCGCGGCGCGGCCGCGCAGCAGAAGAAGCAGGCCAGGCGCGGTGGCGGGCTGCGCTCCGGGGCGCGTGCCGACGGCCGGGATCCGCTGCCGCTGGGGGCCGCGATCAACCGTCTGATCACCGAGCGCGGCTGGGAGACGCCCGCCGCGGTGGGCGGTGTGATGGGCCGCTGGCCGCAGATCGTGGGTGACGATCTGGCCAATCACTGTGTGCCGTTGCGTTACGACGAGGACCCCGACGAGCGGGTCCTGACGGTGCAGTGCGACTCCACGGCGTGGGCGACGCAGCTGAGGCTGCTGGCGCCGCAGCTGGTGGCCCGGCTCAACGCGGACCTGGGTCACGGCACCGTGAGAATGATCAAGGTGCTGGGCCCGGGCGGCCCGCAGCGCCGGTACGGACCGCTGCGCGCCCCGGGCAGCACGGGCCCCGGCGACACCTACGGCTGACCGGTCCCGACTCGCTCCCACCTGTCCTGACCTGGCCTTTTTGCCCTGCTCGCCCGCGGTTGCCGTGGTGCGCGGGAGGGAGCCGCGGCGGGGCGTGTCCCGGTTGTCACCGAGGGGCCGGGGACCCGTGTTGCCCGGGTGCGTGGTGGTGGAAACCGTATGCCGGGCAGCGGGCGTCCCTCACCGTAGTGGGGAGCTGACAGGCCGAAGCGCTCAACGCCCGTGTGAGCCTCTTGAGGCCCCTTCCCGAATATGGGGAGTCGTCAGGCGCTCATTCAGGGCGGCACATGCGGACTCAGGTACCGGCAAACCCCCATTCGGGTCGGCGCTACCGGTAGACTGGTGGACAATCCCGCGTCCTTGCGGGATTCGTCGATACAAGCCGAACGACGCAGCCGCTCCCGCCTGCCCGGAGAACGGCCTGTGCTGTGCCAGAAAGGGCGCTTCGTGGCCGATTCCGGCAACCCCAACGAGAACATTCCGTCCACCCCCGGTGAGAGCAGCGTCGCTCCCGCCTCGGGCGAGGTGACAGCCTCGTACGACGCCAGCGCGATCACCGTGCTCGAGGGTCTGGACGCGGTCCGCAAGCGGCCTGGCATGTACATCGGCTCGACCGGTGAGCGCGGTCTCCACCACCTCGTCCAAGAGGTCGTCGACAACTCGGTCGACGAGGCCATGGCCGGGCACGCGAACACCATCGACGTCACGATCCTCGCCGACGGCGGGGTGCGCGTGATCGACAACGGTCGCGGTATCCCGGTCGGCATCGTGCCGTCCGAGGGCAAGCCGGCCGTCGAGGTCGTGCTCACCGTCCTGCACGCGGGCGGAAAGTTCGGCGGCGGCGGCTATGCCGTCTCCGGTGGTCTGCACGGCGTCGGCGTCTCCGTCGTCAACGCCCTGTCCACCCGGGTGGCCGTCGAGGTCAAGACGGACGGCTACCGCTGGACCCAGGACTACAAGTTCGGCGTCCCGACCGCCCCGCTGGCCCAGAACGAGGCCACCGACGAGACGGGCACCTCGGTCACCTTCTGGGCCGACGGGGACATCTTCGAGACGACCGAGTACTCCTTCGAGACCCTCTCGCGGCGCTTCCAGGAGATGGCCTTCCTCAACAAGGGCCTCACCCTCAAGCTGACCGACGAGCGCGAGTCGGCGAAGGCCACGGCCGGCGCCGACAGCGCCGAGGCGACCGAGGTCCCCGAGGACGAGACGACCCGCACGGTCACGTACCACTACGAGAACGGCATCGTCGACTTCGTCAAGTACCTCAACTCCCGCAAGGGCGACGTCATCCACCAGTCGGTGATCGACATCGAGGCCGAGGACAAGGACCGTCTCCTCTCGGCCGAGATCGCCATGCAGTGGAACACGCAGTACAGCGAGGGTGTCTACTCCTTCGCCAACGCGATCCACACGCACGAGGGCGGTACGCACGAGGAGGGCTTCCGTGCGGCACTGACCTCGCTGGTCAACCGGTACGCGCGCGACAAGAAGCTGCTGCGCGAGAAGGACGACAACCTCACCGGTGAGGACGTCCGCGAGGGTCTGACGGCGATCATCTCGGTGAAGCTGGGCGAGCCGCAGTTCGAGGGCCAGACGAAGACCAAGCTGGGCAACACGGAGGCCAAGACCTTCGTGCAGAAGGTCGTCCACGAGCAGCTGACGGACTGGTTCGACCGGAACCCGAACGAGGCCGCCGACATCATCCGCAAGGGCATCGCCGCCTCGACCGCCCGGGTGGCGGCCCGCAAGGCGCGTGACCTGACCCGCCGCAAGGGGCTCCTGGAGAGCGCCTCGCTGCCGGGCAAGCTGAGCGACTGCCAGTCCAACGACCCGACGAAGTGCGAGATCTTCATCGTCGAGGGTGACTCCGCCGGTGGTTCGGCGAAGTCCGGCCGTAACCCGATGTACCAGGCCATCCTGCCGATCCGCGGCAAGATCCTGAACGTCGAGAAGGCCCGGATCGACAAGATCCTGCAGAACACCGAGGTCCAGGCGCTGATCTCGGCCTTCGGCACCGGGGTCCACGAGGACTTCGACATCGAGAAGCTCCGCTATCACAAGATCATCCTGATGGCGGACGCCGACGTCGACGGTCAGCACATCAACACCCTGCTGCTCACGTTCCTCTTCCGTTTCATGCGTCCGCTGGTCGAGGCCGGGCACGTCTACCTCTCGCGCCCGCCGCTCTACAAGATCAAGTGGGGCCGGGACGACTTCGAGTACGCGTACTCGGACCGCGAGCGCGACGCCCTGGTGGCGCTCGGCAAGCAGAACGGCAAGCGGATCAAGGAAGACTCGATCCAGCGCTTCAAGGGTCTCGGCGAGATGAACGCCGAGGAGCTGCGTGTCACCACGATGGACGTCGACCACCGTGTGCTCGGTCAGGTCACGCTCGACGACGCGGCGCAGGCCGACGACCTGTTCTCGGTGCTGATGGGTGAGGACGTCGAGGCGCGGCGCTCGTTCATCCAGCGCAACGCCAAGGACGTCCGCTTCCTCGACATCTGAGTCGGCCGTACAAGCAAGCCGCAGCCGCAGCGCGAAAGGATTTTGACCAGCAATGGCCGACGAGAACACCCCTGTCCCCGTGACGCCCGAAGAGGTCCCGCCCGTCGAGGGCGTGGGCATGCGTGTCGAGCCCGTCGGGCTCGAGACGGAGATGCAGCGCTCCTACCTCGACTACGCGATGTCCGTCATCGTGTCGCGTGCCCTGCCCGACGTGCGGGACGGTCTCAAGCCCGTCCACCGCCGGGTGCTGTACGCGATGTACGACGGCGGCTACCGGCCCGAGAAGGGCTTCTACAAGTGCGCCCGCGTCGTCGGTGACGTCATGGGTACGTACCACCCGCACGGCGACTCCTCCATCTACGACGCCCTGGTGCGCCTGGCGCAGCACTGGTCGATGCGCATGCCGCTGGTGGACTCCAACGGCAACTTCGGTTCCCCGGGCAACGACCCGGCCGCCGCCATGCGGTACACCGAGTGCAAGATGATGCCGCTGTCCATGGAGATGGTCCGGGACATCGACGAGGAGACCGTCGACTTCCAGGACAACTACGACGGCCGCAACCAGGAGCCGACGGTCCTGCCGGCGCGCTTCCCGAACCTGCTGGTCAACGGCTCCGCGGGCATCGCGGTCGGCATGGCGACCAACATCCCGCCGCACAACCTCCGCGAGGTCGCCTCCGGCGCCCAGTGGTACCTGGAGCACCCGGAGGCCTCGCAGGAGGACCTCCTGGACGCCCTGATGGAGCGCATCAAGGGACCGGACTTCCCGACCGGCGCGCTCGTCGTGGGCCGCAAGGGCATCGAGGAGGCGTACCGCACCGGCCGTGGCTCGATCACGATGCGCGCGGTCGTGGCGGTCGAGGAGATCCAGAACCGCCAGTGCCTGGTGGTCACGGAGCTTCCGTACCAGACCAACCCCGACAACCTCGCGCAGAAGATCGCCGACCTGGTGAAGGACGGCAAGGTCGGCGGCATCGCGGACGTCCGTGACGAGACCTCGTCGCGTACCGGCCAGCGCCTGGTCGTGGTCCTGAAGCGGGACGCGGTCGCCAAGGTCGTCCTGAACAACCTGTACAAGCACACCGATCTGCAGAGCAACTTCGGCGCCAACATGCTGGCGCTGGTGGACGGCGTGCCGCGCACCCTGTCGATCGACGCGTTCATCCGCCACTGGGTGACGCACCAGATCGAGGTCATCGTCCGGCGTACGAAGTTCCGGCTGCGCAAGGCCGAGGAGCGCGCGCACATCCTGCGCGGTCTGCTCAAGGCCCTGGACGCCATCGACGAGGTCATCGCCCTCATCCGGCGCAGCAACACCGTGGAGATCGCGCGCGAGGGCCTGATGGGCCTGCTGGAGATCGACGAGATCCAGGCGAACGCGATCCTGGAGATGCAGCTGCGCCGGCTGGCCGCTCTGGAGCACCAGAAGATCACCGCCGAGCACGACGAGCTCCAGGCGAAGATCAACGAGTACAACGCGATCCTGGTGTCGCCCGAGCGGCAGCGGCAGATCGTCAGCGAGGAGCTGGCGGCGATCGTCGAGAAGTTCGGCGACGACCGGCGCTCCAAGCTGGTGCCCTTCGACGGCGACATGTCCATCGAGGACCTGATCGCCGAGGAGGACATCGTCGTCACGATCTCCCGCGGCGGCTATGTGAAGCGCACGAAGACGGACGACTACCGCTCGCAGAAGCGCGGCGGCAAGGGCGTGCGCGGCACGAAGCTCAAGGAAGACGACATCGTCGACCACTTCTTCGTGTCGACGACGCACCACTGGCTGCTGTTCTTCACCAACAAGGGCCGGGTCTACCGGGCGAAGGCGTACGAGCTGCCGGACGCCGGCCGTGACGCGCGCGGTCAGCACGTGGCGAACCTGCTGGCCTTCCAGCCGGACGAGCAGATCGCGCAGATCCTGGCGATCCGCGACTACGACGCGGCGCCGTATCTGATCCTGGCCACGAAGGGCGGTCTGGTGAAGAAGACCGCGCTGAAGGACTACGACTCCCCGCGCTCCGGCGGCGTCATCGCGATCAACCTGCGCGAGACGGCCGACGGCAGCGACGACGAGCTGATCGGCGCGGAGCTGGTGTCGTCCGAGGACGACCTGCTGCTCATCAGCAGGAAGGCCCAGTCGATCAGGTTCACTGCGACGGACGACGCGCTGCGGCCGATGGGCCGTGCCACTTCGGGTGTCAAGGGCATGAGTTTCCGCGAGGGAGACGAACTGCTCTCGATGAATGTCGTCAGGCCCGGTACTTTCGTGTTCACTGCCACTGACGGCGGGTACGCGAAGCGGACCCCCGTCGACGAGTACCGCGTCCAGGGTCGCGGCGGCCTCGGCATCAAGGCCGCCAAGATCGTGGAGGACCGGGGCTCGCTGGTCGGTGCGCTGGTGGTCGAGGAGACGGACGAGATCCTCGCCATCACGCTCGGCGGTGGTGTGATTCGTACGCGAGTCAATGAAGTCAGGGAGACGGGCCGTGACACCATGGGCGTCCAACTGATCAATCTGGGCAAGCGCGACGCCGTTGTCGGTATCGCTCGCAACGCCGAGGCAGGCCGCGAGGCCGAAGAGGTCGACGGAGCCGTCGACCTCGATGCCGAAGGCGAGACGACCGAGGCAGCGACAGCCGAGGCCACCACGGCCGAGGCGACTGCCGAGAGCACGGTCGACGGCACTGTCGAGGGCAACACGTCCTCGACCGGGGAGCACGAGGAGTAGAGCGTGAGTGGAGCCACGGGCGCCGGTCCGGCAGCTTCCGAAACCGGAGGTAACGGTGCCCGTGGCCCTGCCACGGACTCCCAAGGGGGCACTGTGACGGATACCCGGGGCCCTCAGCCCCAGTACGAGGGTTACGCGACCGGGCCGTTGCCCGGTGAGCGGGAACCCGCACCGGGGCAGGCGGGCCCTTACCACCCGCCGCAGGCCTACCCCTCGCCCCCGGGCGGGACCCAGGGAGGCGGCCGGCCCCGCGGGGGTCAGCAGGGCGGCATGCCGGGCGCAGGCACGGCACAGGCGACCCGCAGACCCCGGACGGGGGCGCGGACCACTCCGCGCACCCGCAAGGCGCGTCTGCGGGTGGCCAAGGCGGATCCGTGGTCGGTGATGAAGGTCAGCTTCCTGCTGTCCATCGCACTGGGCATCTGCACGGTGATCGCGTCGGCGGTCCTGTGGATGGTGATGGACGCGATGGGCGTCTTCTCCACCGTGGGCGGCACGATCAGCGAGGCGACCGGTTCCAACGAGGGCAACGGCTTCGACCTGCAGTCGTTCCTGTCGCTGCCGCGGGTCCTCATCTTCACCTCGGTCATCGCGGTGATCGATGTGGTGCTGGCGACCGCGCTGGCGACGCTGGGCGCCTTCATCTACAACTTGTCGGCCGGCTTCGTGGGCGGTGTCGAGCTCACGCTGGCCGAGGACGAGTAGCGACGCATCTATCGATTTTGGGACTGGCCCCGACGTGCGCTAATCTTCTTCACGTCAGCGCGACACAAAAGCGCGGCGGGGCTATAGCTCAGTTGGTTAGAGCGCATCCCTGATAAGGATGAGGCCACAGGTTCAAATCCTGTTAGCCCCACAGTGACAGCAGAAGGCCCGGTTCCTCTTCGGAGGGACCGGGCCTTCTGCGTGTGCGGGGGTGTCCGACGTGGGCGGGGAGAGCGCCCGGCGCCTGGCCCCCGCGCTGACCCTGTGCCGCTGTGCGCGGCTGCGTGCCGCTGCGTGTCCCTGTCGTACGCACCGGGGCTGCCCCGCCCACATGCTGACGCACGGAAAGAACCCCCGAACCCGGAAAGCCCCGCACGCGGCCTCACGGGAGGAGGCGTGAGCGGGCGCAGGGACGGGACGGGGCTGTGTGCGGGACGGAGCTGTGTGCGGGGGCACGGGAAAGCCCCCGTCCGGTGTGAACCGGCCCGGGGGCTCTGGGCTTCAGGTGCGCCGCTCTCAGGGCGGGAGGAGG
This sequence comes from Streptomyces sp. NBC_01257, assembly GCF_035917255.1. Taxonomy (NCBI): domain Bacteria; kingdom Bacillati; phylum Actinomycetota; class Actinomycetes; order Kitasatosporales; family Streptomycetaceae; genus Streptomyces; species Streptomyces sp. NBC_01257. Next base: position 4,577,532 of record NZ_CP108472.1, on the reverse strand, counting down.
GACGCGTCCCCCGCCGGGGCTCCGTGCGAGGCGCGGGCGGTGCTGGTGGTGTTCGCGGTGTCCGTCGTGTCTGCGGACAGGTGCCGGGTGGCGGGTGAGGAGCCGTGGGCCTCGGCGCGGATCCGCTGCTTCATCGTGGGCGGCAGGGCCCGGTCACGCGGAAGGGTCCATCGCACGGACGGTGTGGTCACGGTTGCCGTGGCCGCCCCCGTGTGCTGCTGGGTCGTGGTCGCCGGCTCCGTGACCGTGGCTTCCGTGGCCGCGGCGGTGGAGCTTGCGAGGCCCAGCGACGCGAGGAGTGCGAAGAACGCGGTGATGAAGGCGGTCCAGATGCTCTTGGCCTTGAAGGTGCTCATGGCCCCTCACTTTCAGGTGGTCCGTTTTGCTTACCTTTCTGATGATGTGGATCCGGCTCCCGATTTCGTGGACCGACGGCGCCGATGCGCCGATCTTCAGATGAACACCACTCGTATGGTGCAACCGGTCCCCGGAGGCGGTGTCCGGGCCGGCTCCGGGCGAGGTTCCCTGGGTGCCGGAACCCGGCGGCCGCGGATGCACAGTCTCCGGGCGATCGCTCTTCGGCAGGCGCCAGTTGGGTTGCGGGGAGGTCACCGGTCGATATCGGCCGATGTGTATAGTCGGGCAGCAGAAGTCCCCTACGCCAAGGAAAGACGAGGTCGCGCGGTGAAGAAGCTTCTCCTGGTCGCACTGGCCGCCATCGGCGGGCTCCTCGTGTACCGCCAGATCCAGGCGGATCGCGCCGAGCAGGATCTGTGGACGGAGGCGACTGACTCCGTGCCCGCAGGTTCGGGTGTGTGAGACAGAACAGCCTGTTGCGAGCCCCGGTCGCTGATGCGGCCGGGGCTTCGTGCTGTTGCGGGACCGTGACGCCTGTGCTCTTGAGTTCACTCAAGCAAATCAATAGGTTGCTTGAGCAAACGAGCTGAGGTTTCGGTCGAGGGGGCACGGGTGACGGCACGCACACACCACCGCACTGCGCGGGCGGGGACATTGATCGGCGGGGCGCTGTTCGCCCTGGTGGCAGGCGCGCTGCCGGCCCTGGCGGGTCCGCCCGGTGCCGGCGCCGCGGTGGACGCGGCCCGGTCCGACGGAAGCGGCAGCCTGGTCATGGTGCTCGACTCATCCGGATCGATGGGGGACGACGACGGGACCGGGCACACCCGGATGGAGAGTGCCCGCACGGCCGTCGGCACGGTCGTGGACGGTCTGCCCGACGGTTATCCGACCGGTCTGCGGGTGTACGGCGCCGACCACCCGCAGGGCTGCACGGACACCCGGCTGGTCCGCCCGGTGCAGAAGCTCGACCGGGCCGCGGTGAAGCGGGCCGTCGCGGGCGTACGGCCCCGGGGCGACACCCCCATCGGCCTGTCGCTGCGCAAAGCGGCCCAGGACCTGCCGGAACCCACGGGCGGCGCCATCGGTACGCGCACGGTCCTGCTGATCTCCGACGGAGAGGACAACTGCGGTACGCCGCAGCCCTGCGAGGTCGCCGAACAGCTCGGCAGGGAGGGGATCGGGCTGCGGATCGACACGGTCGGCTTCCAGGTGAAGGGCGCGGCCCGCAAGCAGCTGGAGTGCATCGCGAACGCGGGCAACGGCCGCTACTACGACGCACCCGACGCCAAGGCGCTGGCCCGCCAGCTCCAGCGTGCCTCGCAGCTCTCCGCGGACGGCTACCGCCTCCGGGGCCGGCGCGTCGCGGGCGCGGCCACCGCGGACCGGGCGCCCGTGCTCGTACCGGGGCAGTATCTGGACACCATCGGCCCGGGCGAGAAGCGCTACTACGCCGCCGATCTGGACTCCGAGTCCACGGTGGACCTCGCGGCGACGGCGGTGCCGCAGCCGGGTGCGGCCGTGGACACGTTCGACGCGCTGAGCACCAGGATCGAGTACGACGAGCACGGCTCCTGCGGGACGCACACCGAGCGTTTCGCACAGAAGGAGGGGGCCGTACCGCTGACGTCGGCGGTCGCCCGCATCCGCTCGAAGACGGGGACGCGTACCTGCGACCGGGCGGGCCGGTACCGGCTGGTGGTGGAGCGGGAGAGCAAGAAGGGCTCGGACGCCGCACGTTGGCCGCTGGAGCTCGTGCTCGGGGCGGAGGCGCCGCTGGCGAAGGGCGTGACGCCCGCCCAGTCGCAGACGGAGTACGGCCGGGGCGGCAAGGAGGCCACGCTGCCCGCGGGCAACCCGCGTGACGTGCGCGGCGGCACCGGGTTCAACGACGCCCGGACCATCGCCCAGGGCGTGTGGCGCGACCGGATCCTGCCCTCCCAGACGCTCTGGTACAAGGTCCCGGCGAGCTGGGGCCAGCAGGTGCGCTACGACGTGGAGTTCGCGAACGAGCCCACGGTGGACGGGACGGCCGCCACGTACTCCTACGGCGCGACCCGGCTTTACACGCCGGCCCGCCATCCGCTCACCGGGGGCGGCGAGTTCAGCACGAGCACGATGTACAGCGGCCGTCCTTCGGCGGTCGCGATGGGTGGTGTCCCGGTCGCCTGGACGAACCGCTACGAGGACCGGACCGACGTCCAGCCGGTGCACGCCGGGGGCGAGTTCTACATTTCGGTCACGCTGGGCGCGCAGGCCGCCGAGATCGCGGAGAATCCGCAGATCGGTCTGGTGCTGCGGGTGTCGGTGCTCGGCGAGGCACGCACCGGACCGGAGCACGGCGCCCCCGCCGCGGCAGGGAAGGCGGGCGGCGAGGCGGGCCAGGATGCGGACAAGAGGGGCGATTCGATCGCGTCCGCAGACAGCGGTGGTGCGGGAGGGGCAGGATGGACCGGCATCGCGGCTGCTGCCGGGGCGGGCGTCATGGCCGTACTGGTCGCCGTGTTCGTATATGTACGCAGCCGCCGCGGGTCAGCCGCACGGACGACGAGGGGAAGCGCGTGATGAGGCAGCGCAGCAGGGGCCGGGTGGCACTGGCCGCGTTCGCGGCGATGTGCGCGGTGGCGGCGCTGCCGGGACAGGCGTACGCGGACGGGGCTAACGGCGCGTACGCCTTCGACCCGGGCGCGAAGCCGGTGACCGGGGCCGAGGTCAACACCGAGGCGTCGGAGCTCAAGGCCGGCTCGGTCTACAAGAGCACGATCAAGGCCGGCCAGAAGCTCTACTACCGCCTGAACCTGGCGGCGACGACGAACGCGTACGTCTCGGCCGTCGTGGTGCCCAAGGGCGGCGGCAAGGTGGCCTACGGGGACGGCGTCACGGTCAGCATCAGGGACAACTCCGACCTGCGGTGCAGCTCCGAGGACGCCCACTTCGAGTCCGCGGAGTACCCGCGGCCGATCGCCGCGTACGCCTACCGGACCGTGGAGAAGGACAGCAGCACCTGCCAGGGCGCCGGTACGTTCAACGTCCTGGTCGAGCGGGAGAGCAAGGACACCTCGGGCCCGGAGGACTGGGACCTGGAGCTGCGGTACGAGACGGAGCCGGAGCTCGCCGAGGGCGGCTCGATGCCGACGAACGCCCCGGAGGAATGGCCGTCCGCCTCGCCGGAACCGCCTGCCGCGGCGGCCGACAACCGCAGGCAGGGCGGCAGCAGTTACTACGACGCCACGAGCCTGGAGACGGGCGAGTGGAAGGACGAGATCACGCCGGGCCAGACCCTCTTCTACCGGGTCCCGGTCGACTGGGGGCAGCAGGTCTTCGCCACCGCCGGCCTCGGCAACAGCACGGGCACCGAGGAGAACGAGTACATCGGCAACGCGCTCGCGATGTCCCTGGACAACCCGGCCCGCGGTCATGTGGACGACGTCTCGCCCATGGCGTACTCGGGCAAGCCCGCCTCCGTCTCCCTCGACCCGGTGCCGCCGGTGGCGTACAACAACAGGTTCGACTCCGACAGCAGCGTCAGCGCCATGCGCTTCGCCGGCTGGTACTACCTGTCCGTCGCACTGAGCCCGGAGGTCGGTACGGCCTACGGCAAGAAGCCGTTCCCGCTCACGCTGACGGTCAAGGTGGACGGCGAGGCCAAGGGGACGCCGTACAAGGGTGACGCCGGGATCTTCTCCGTCACGCAGGACGACAAGGACATGGCGAAGAACGGCCAGAGCGATCTGCAGGCGGCCGAGAGCAAGAGCGACACGATGAAGCTGGTAGGCGCGGCCGGCATCGGCGCCGGCGCGGTGCTCGTCATCGCGCTCGGCGCCTGGACACTGCTCGCGCGCCGCCGTGCGAGCAGCGCCGGCAGCGGGCAGTCACCGTACGGAGGGCCGCCGCAGGCCTGGTAGCGGCCCGGCCCCCCTCACGGGCCGGGCTCCGCTCAGGCCTGGGTCAGCGCCCAGATGCCCACGGCGAAACAGATCAGCGCCACCAGCAGGACCGGGACCGCCACCTTCGGGGACGGTCCCGGACGCGTCTGCGGGGCCGGGGCCGCGTGGGAGGCCACCGGGGCATGGGAGGCCTGTGGGGCCTGTGGGTGCTGGGCGGTGTAGGCCCGGGTGAGCGGCTGGTCGTGCGGCACCGCGGCGGTGGGGGCCTGCGAGGCGTCCGGTACGGCAGCGGGGTAGGGGGCGGCCTGCTGGGCCGGATGCGCCGCGACGGGCGTCATCGCCTGGGGCGCGGGCGTGGGGTGTTGCGGGGGCGGCGGGAGGTGGAAGCTGCCCGTCTCCGACATCGCGGAGGGCGGCTGCGGCTGCGCGTACGGCTGCTGCCCCGTTGCCTGAGGAGTCTGAGGTGCCTGAGAGGTCTGAGGGGATGCCTGAGGGATCTGAGGGGCCTCGGAGGTGTGGGAGGTCCGGGAGGCCTGCTCGGGGCCCGTGGGGCCGAACCCGGCGGGCAGCGGGCCGATTTGGTCGAAGACCTCCACCGGCTCGTCGTCGATCCCGGGTTCGGGCAGCATCTCGACGGCGGCGGTGAGGGCCTTGCGCGCGCCCGTGGCCGTACGGAAGCGGGCCTGCGGGTCCGGCTGCAACAGCCCCGCGAGGACCTGCCACAGCGGTTCGGGGATGCCCTGCGGGGCGCTCGGCGTCCCGTACGAGGCGAAGTGCTCGACGAGCGCCTGGGAGTCGGGCTTCTGGCCCTGGAGCAGATAGAGGGCGACGAGGCCGACCGCGAAGAGGTCGGCGGGGAAGTCCGGCTCCGCGCCCATCATCTGCTCGGGGGCGAAGTAACCCGGCGTCCCCACCACGTAGTTCGTCTCGGTGAGGCGCGGCTCGCCCTTGCGCATGGAGATCCCGAAGTCGGAGAGCCGCAGGTGCGGCCGTCCCGTTCCGGTGGCCTCCATCAGGATGTTCGCCGGCTTGATGTCCCGGTGGACGACCCCTTCGGCGTGCACCGTCGACAGCCCGGACAGCAGCTGGTCGAGGAGCGTGCAGACGAACCTGGGGGGCAACGGGCCGTAGTCACCGATGACATGGGCCAGCGAGCCACCGCTGACCAGGTCCATCGTGAACAGGACCTTGTCGTCGTCCGCCGCCCAGCTCGCCGGGGCGAGCACGTGCGGATGCTCGATCCGCAGGGCCTGCTCCCGCACGAAGCGCAGCAGCGTGTGCGCGTCGCTCTGCTGGAGGACCTTGGCCGCCACATAACGGCGGCGCCGGTGATCCCAGGCACGCCAGACAGCACCGACCCCACCACGTCCGATCGGATCGATCAGTTCGTACCGACCAGCGAAGACCTCACCCATTGTGCTGCGCCCGCTCCCCGTTCCCGTCTCGGTCCGTGCGTTCTGCTGCCACTGCCGCCGCCGTCCGGTCCGGCGTCTAGTTCTGGTGGCCCTCGTAGTGCGCCACGGCGTCCGCGGTGCGCCCTGCGCCGTAGACCCTGAGGAACTCTGCCAGTTCCGGGTGGGTCGGGGCGAGGGAGTCCGCGGCATCGATGATGTCACCGGCGGCCGCGACGGACCGCAGCAGCGACTGGATCTCGCGGACCACACGGCGCACGGTGGGGGCGCCGCCGGTCGTCGTGGTCTGGCCGGTGCCGGTGAGCACGGAGCCGCCCTGGGACTTCTTGATCTCTTCCATGCGGTCGGTGGCCTCTCCCGCGCTGACGCTGCCGTCCGCGACCTGACTGGCGAGTTCCTGGAGCGCCTGGACGCGCTGGACGACCGCGGGGTTGCCGATCTTCGCCCGCTGACCGCTCATGAGCTGGGAGAGCATGGGGGCGGACAGCCCGAGCACCGCGGCGAGCCGGGCCTGGTTCAGACCGAGATCATCGATCAGCCGGCGGAAGAGCGCGCCCAACGGCTCCCCGTACCAACTGCGCTGAAGATCCCTGGCTCTCGCCGTTGCCTCTTGCTGCGCTGCATCCATGGCGTCTCCCCTTCGCTGCGGCTTCGCTGCTGCGAACCTCGACGAGCATCTTACGGAGCGTGGTTGCCGACCGGGAGCCCCCATCTTTTTGGAGGAATCAGGGGGTGACCCGGTACTCTGGTCTGCGGCGGTGGCCCACGACGCCGAGCGTCGGGTGCTGCCTGCTTCTCGGGGCCTTAGCTCAGTTGGTAGAGCGCTGCCTTTGCAAGGCAGATGTCAGGAGTTCGAATCTCCTAGGCTCCACATACGAAATGCCCTCTGATCTGCGTGAACGCAGATCAGAGGGCATTTTTCGTGAGCGGGTCCGGCGGCAGGTCAGGGACGGTCGTCCAGGTCCTTGCCGTCCACGGTGTCCCGGCCGTCCGCCTCGGCGTCGGCCTGCTTCGCCTGGACCTCAGGGTCCAGGATCGGCTCGCCGCTGCCGTCGACCGAGGTCAGCGGGGCGCGGTCGTCGACCTCGGTGGGGGCGGGGGGCTCGACCAGCCAGTCGGGGTTGGCCTGCTTGTCCCACCAGCGCCAGACGGCATACGCGCCGCCCGCCAGGAGGCCGGCCACGGCCAGACCCTTGAACGCCCGGCCGGCCCTGGCCCGCCGGTCGTGCTTCTTGGTGAGCTTCCTGATCTCCTTCGCCGTGACCTGTCCGCGCAGGGCGGCCAGCGCGGCCGAACTGCGGGCCGTGGCCTCCTCGGCCACGGGCTGGGCGGCGGCGAGGGCGTGCTCGAAGCGGGGCACGGTGTAGTCCGCGGCGCTCTTGGCGGCCTTACGGGTGCCCCGCGCGGCGCGCTGTGCCGCCTCGTCGACCTTGGGGGGCACGTGTGCGAGGGCGAGTTCGAGTCGTGGTGCGAGGTGCGCGTCGTACTGGACTCGGGCCTGCTGCGCTGCCTTCGACACCTTCGGCGCGAGCAGCGTGCGTGCCTCGTTCGCGTAGTGAGCGGCCTGCTCCTTGGCCGAGTCGGCGTAGGGCGCCACCACTACCGCGGCGTGCTGCACGCTGTCCTTCGCCGAGTCGGTTGCGGCGCGCACGCTGTCGATGCGGGTCACGGGATCCTCCTCCTTGGTGGCGGGTAGGTACTCCGCCTTTCCACCCAATTCGAGATCATGCCTGCAGGGGGCCTGTGGGGCACGTGGGACGGGCATCCGGGTCATTCGAGTCATGCAGGATGCCGTGGGACAAGCAGGTGCAAGGGGAGCCTCCCGATGACAATGCCACGGTTCGGTCCGCCACGCGCCGATTGGTCACACACTTGGCCGCATTTGTTCTTGTGCCCCGTTCGGCGCGAAGTATGGGAAGCCGCAGGCGGACGGCGTGCGAGGGGGCGCAGGGGTGCGAAGGCTCCGTGCGGCGCGGCCGGGCCGGGCGCCGGGCGGGGTGGACCGTGCGAGGATCGGTGGACGTCAGACCAGACTTACGGAAGGCAGATCGTGGCCGAGCAGCTTTACGCCACCTTGAAGACCAACCAGGGCGACATCGAGATCCGGCTCCTGCCGAACCACGCGCCGAAGACGGTCAGGAACTTCGTCGAGCTCGCCACCGGTGAGCGCGAGTGGACCCACCCCGCGACCGGGGCCAAGTCCACGGACCGGCTGTACGACGGCACCGTCTTCCACCGGGTCATCAGCGGCTTCATGATCCAGGGCGGCGACCCGCTGGGCAACGGCACCGGGGGTCCGGGGTACGAGTTCGGTGACGAGTTCCACCCCGACCTCGCCTTCACCAAGCCGTACCTGCTGGCCATGGCCAACGCGGGCCCGGGCACCAACGGCTCGCAGTTCTTCCTGACCGTGTCGCCGACAGCATGGCTGACCGGCAAGCACACCATCTTCGGCGAGGTGGTGGACCCGGCGAGCCAGAAGGTGATCGACGCCATCGCGGCCATCCCGACCAACGCGCGCACCGACCGCCCGCTGGACGACGTGGTCATCGAGTCGGTCGTCGTCGAGAAGCGCTGATCGCCTTTCGTCACCGGCGGTCACTCTCCGGTCCTTCCGTTCGGGAACCAACCGCCCTGCCCGTCCGTACTTGATGAGAGAGCGGACGCGCAGGGCGGTGGCGTGCGCGCCGCCGCGACGACGAGGACCGAGGGGCCGGGAGTGATGGGACCGATGGACCAGCAGCCGCCCGGCGGCCAGGACCCGAGCCCGTCCGTCGACGGTCCGGTCAGCTGTTACCGCCACCCGGGCCGTGAGACGGCGGTTCGCTGCACCCGCTGCGAGCGCCCGATCTGCCCCGACTGCATGGTCAGCGCCTCGGTCGGCTTCCAGTGCCCCGACTGCGTGCGCGAGGGGTCGGGTACGGGACACCACCCGGCGGCGAACAGTCCGCGCACGGTCGCCGGCGGCACCGTCGCGGCCGATCCCCGGCTGGTCACCAAGATCCTGCTGGGGATCAACCTCGCGGTGTTCGTCGCGGTGCTGGCCAACAAGGCCCTGGTCGACGACCTGGTGCTGCTGGGCCGGGCCAACTTCTACTACGGCGGTCCGCCCGAGGGCATCGCCGAAGGCCAGTGGTACCGGCTGGTGACGTCGATGTTCCTGCACCAGGAGGTGTGGCACATCGCCTTCAACATGCTGGGACTGTGGTGGCTGGGCGGTCCGCTGGAGGCGGCGCTCGGCCGCGCCCGCTATCTCGCGCTCTATCTGATCTCCGGGCTGGCGGGCGGCGCCCTGACCTACTGGCTCGCCGCGGAGAACCAGCCCTCGCTGGGTGCTTCGGGTGCCATCTTCGGGCTGCTGGGCGCCACCGTCGTCCTGATGCGCCGGCTGAACTACGACATGCGCCCGGTCTTCACGCTCCTCGCGCTCAACCTGGTCATCACCTTCAACCCCTGGGGCGGCATCGCCTGGCAGGCCCATGTGGGCGGGCTGGTCGCCGGTGCGCTGATCGGGATCGGCATGGTGCACGCGCCACGGGAGCGGCGGAATCTGGTGCAGTTCGGCACCTGTGCCGCGGTGCTGCTCGTGGTGATCCTGATCGTCGTCGCGAGAACGGCCTCGCTGACGTAAACGGCTCCGCGGCTCGATAGGCGGAATGCGGATGCCGACGCGGATACGGCTGCGCACGAAGCCACCGGGGGCGTTATCGACCGTTTGTGATCGAAGTTGTCCACAGCGTGCACGCGATCTTGTGCATGCAGCGGGTACAACTGTGCCCCTTGTCGCTGAGCTGGGTTTTTCCAGCGAGGACAAGGGGCGTGCCGCCCGCGTCGAGGGTGGCTGCAGTCACACCGGCGTCAATGGCCGAGGAGTTATCCACAGATCGTCTGACCTTTTCCCCCGCCTGTGGATAACGCTGTGGGTAACTCAGGGCAAGGGTTGCGGGACGGGTGCCCGCTGTGGTGCTAGGCGGTCCGCGGAGCTACTTCCACTGGGTCGAGACACCGAAGCCGCCGGCGATGAAGCCGAAGCCGACGACGATGTTCCAGTTCCCCAGCGAATCGATCGGCAGGTCGCCGTCGGTCACGTAGAACACGACGATCCAGGCCAGACCGATCAGGAACAGCGCCAGCATCACCGGCGCGACCCAACTGCGGTTGGTCAGCTTTATGTTGGTTGCCTGCTTCGCCGGAGGCGGCGTGAAGTCGGCCTTCTTGCGGATACGTGACTTCGGCACGAGGAACTCTCCTGTCGATGCGCTGCGTGACCGCGCAGGGAACTGTGGCTGGCGCCGGGGCTGGGCGCGAGGGGGAATGCTGCCTCCCCCGGGCGTCCGTTAGCGTAGTGCTTCCGTGGCGCCGAAGGAGATAAGGGTACGTTGAGCAATTCTGCCGACTCTCCCCCAGGGCCGGTCCGGCGCAGCTTCCGGCATCCGGCCAAAGTGCTCACGGCTGCCGTTTTCGCCCTGGCCGGACTCATCTTCGTGACCAGTGCGAACACCGCCAAGGGCACCAATATCCGTACGGACTCCTCGCTGCTGAAACTCTCCGATCTCATTCAGCAGCGCAGCGAGAAGAACGCCGCTCTGGACGAGTCCGCCGCCTCCGTGCGCCAGGACATCGACACCCTCGCCCAGCGCGACGACGGCAGCACCAAGGCGGAGGACGCCCGGCTGAAGGCGCTGGAGCGGGCCGCCGGCACCTCGAAGCTCTCGGGCCGGGCCGTGTCCGTCACCCTCGACGATGCCCCGCAGAACGCCACCGCGAGCCCCGGCTACCCCGATCCGCAACCCAATGACCTGGTCATTCACCAGCAGGACCTCCAGGCCGTGGTGAACGCCCTGTGGCAGGGCGGCGCCCGTGGCGTCAAGGTCATGGACCAGCGGCTGATCTCCACCAGCGCGGTGCGCTGCGTCGGCAACACCCTGATCCTCCAGGGGCGCGTCTACTCACCGCCGTACAAGATCACCGCCGTGGGCGACCCGGGGAAGCTGGAGCGCGCGCTCAACGCCTCCCCGGCGATCCAGAACTACCTGCTCTACGTGAAGGCCTACGGGCTCGGCTGGAAAGTCGACGAGCACGAGGCGGTGACTCTTCCCGGCTACTCGGGCACAGTGGATCTCCACTATGCGGAGCCGGTGAAGTAGCGAGCAGCTGCGGGGAGGCCGACCGGTGTCGGTGCGACTGATCGTCAGGACGTTCAGCGAGCTGTGCATCACCGTCGGCGCCCTGATCGTTCTCTTTGTGGTGTACGTCCTGTTCTGGACGGGAGTGAAGGCCGCGGGTGCGACCGAGGGCCAGATCGACGCCCTGCAGAAGCAGTGGGCCCAGGGAGCGGTGGTCACGCCCGCACCCGCACCGGCGCCCGCCCCGTCGGCGTCACCGGAGACGCCCGACCCGAAAGCCCCGGACCACAAGGCCCTCCGCGACGGAAAGCCGTTCGCGATGCTGTACATACCCCGCTTCGGCAAGAGCTGGGAGCGGCCCGTCCTGGAGAACACCGAGGTCAAGACCTTGCAGAAGGGGCTGGGCCACTACCGCGGCACGGCCGGCCCCGGCGAGACGGGCAACTTCGCGGTGGCCGGGCACCGCCGCACCTACGGAGACCCGTTCAAGGACTTCCCGAAACTGCGCCCCGGCGACGCGGTGCTGGTGACGGACGGGACGACATGGTTCACGTACCGCATCGACAAGAAGCCGTACCGCACCGTGCCGAGCGATGTCGGGGTCATCGACCCGGTCCCCCGCAAGTCCGGTTTCGACGGGCCCGGCCGCTATCTGACGCTGACCACCTGCGAGCCGGAATGGGGCAGCAGCCACCGGCTGATCGCCTGGGCGCACCTGGACGCGACGCAGCCGGTGACCGACGGCAGGCCGGCGGCCCTCCGCAGCTGACCCGCCGTGGGCCCGCGGCTTTCCACAGCTGACCCACGGCGATGCCCGGGCCCTTTAGTCTGGTCCCGTACCGAATGGAGGGGTCAGCATGTACGGCTGGATCTGGCGGCATCTGCCGGGCAACGTCTGGGTGCGTGGGGTCATTTCGCTCGTGCTCGCCCTGGCGGTCGTCTACGTGCTGTTCCAGTACGTCTTCCCGTGGGCGGAGCCGCTGCTTCCGTTCGGCGATGTGACGGTGGACGGCGACGGCACGAGCGCGATGGGGGCCGTCCGGTGAGCGCCCGCATCCTGGTCGTCGACAACTACGACAGCTTCGTCTTCAACCTCGTGCAGTACCTCTACCAGCTGGGCGCCGAGTGCGAGGTGCTGCGCAACGACGAGGTGACCACGGCCCACGCGCAGGACGGCTTCGACGGCGTCCTGCTCTCGCCGGGCCCCGGCACCCCCGAGCACGCGGGTGTCTGCGTCGACATGGTGCGGCACTGCGCGGCGACCGGTGTCCCGGTCTTCGGCGTCTGTCTGGGCATGCAGTCGATGGCGGTGGCGTACGGCGGTGTTGTGGACCGCGCCCCCGAGCTGCTGCACGGCAAGACCTCCCCGGTGATCCACGAGGGCGGGGGCGTGTTCGCCGGTCTGCCCTCCCCGTTCACCGCGACCCGCTACCACTCGCTCGCCGCCGAACCGGACACGGTCCCCGATGAGCTGGAGGTCACCGCGCGGACGGCCGACGGCATCATCATGGGGCTGCGCCACCGGGAGCTGGCGGTCGAGGGAGTGCAGTTCCATCCGGAGTCGGTGCTCACCGAGCACGGCCATCTGATGCTGGCGAACTGGCTGGCACAGTGCGGTGACACCGGCGCCGTCGAGAGGTCGGCGGGACTCGCGCCGGTGGTGGGCAAGGCCGTCGCGTGACCCCACCCCGCCACGGATCCGACGCCGGACAGGACGGCCCGTACGACCCCGGTGCGTACGAGGCCTCAGGCGCGTTCGAGGCGGCGGTCGACCAGTTGGTGGACCCACTGAACGATCCGCTGCCGGGGCGGCACGCGTCCCCCTGGTTCCGGGTGGACAGCATCCCCGCGGAGCAGTCTGCCGCGGACGGCGGCGGGGCGGCGGAGCCCGTCGCCGCAGGGACCCCGACGCAGGCGTCACAGGGGCCACAGGCGGGCCAGGGCCAGCCGAGCGAGTGGTACGACCCCGAAGGGTACGAGCGGGACTGGTACGGCCACCAGGAGCCCGTGCGGCCCTCGCCCGCGCAGTCCCCGCCCGCCGCCGTGCCGGCAGAGCCGGTTCCCACGGCGCCCGCTGTTCCGATGCCCCGCCATGAGGAGACCGTCGCGCTGCGGAAGGCGGAGCCCCGGCGAATAGTCGTCGCCGACGAAGCGGTCACGGCCGTCCTGCCGGTGACGACGGTCCGCCCGGACTCGCAGCCGGAGCCGGAGCCGGAGCGGGATACCGATCCCGGGTCCGCGGCCACCGGTGGCCGGGCCGAGCGGCGTCGTGCGGCGAAGGGCCGCGGCCACCGGCGCGGGGACGCGCAGCCGGTGACCGGGGCGGCAGGAGCGGACGGCGCGGCGGCCCCGGCGAAGCCGATGTCGCGGGTCGAGGCGCGCCGTGCGGCCAAGGCGGCCAAGGACAGCCCCGCGGTCGTCGTCAGCCGGGTGGTCGGTGAGCTGTTCATCTCGCTCGGCGTGCTGATGCTGCTGTTCGTCACGTACCAGCTGTGGTGGACGAACGTGCGTGCCGAACAGATCGCCGGCAAGGAGACGCACAAGATCCAGGACGACTGGGCCCATGGCAAACGCAGCCCCGGAGTGTTCGCACCGGGCCAGGGTTTCGCCATCATCCACATCCCGAAGCTCGACGTCGTCACGCCGATCGCCGAGGGCATCAGCAAGGAGAAGGTGCTCGACCGCGGGATGGTCGGCCATTACGGGGAGGAACCGCTGCGCACGGCGATGCCGTCGGACAAGCAGGGCAACTTCGCGCTGGCCGGTCATCGCAACACGCACGGCGAGCCGTTCCGCTACATCAACCGGCTGAACCCCGGCGACAAGGTCGTGGTCGAGACCCAGGACGCCTACTACACGTACGAGATGACGAGCGTCCTGCCTCAGACCTCGCCGTCCAACGTGTCGGTCATCGGCGAGGTGCCGCCGCAGTCCGGCTTCAAGAAGCCCGGGCGGTACATCACCCTGACGACCTGTACGCCCGAATTCACGAGTACGTACCGTTTGATCGTCTGGGGCAAGATGGTCGACGAACGGCCGCGCAGCAAGGGGAAACCCGACGCGCTCGTGGAGTGAGCGGGCCGAACGACATCACGACAGGGACGGTGCGGTGGCAGCGAGGACCGAGGACCAAGAGCAGACCGGCGAGTCCGCGCCCCCGGTGCGACCCAGGGGCCGCCATCCCGTCGCGACCGCCGTCAGCGTCTTCGGCGAACTCCTGATCACCGCAGGTCTGGTGCTCGGCCTGTTCGTCGTCTACTCCCTCTGGTGGACGAACGTGCTCGCCGACCGCGAGGCCACCGCGCAGAGCCACACCGTCCGCGACCGCTGGGCCGGCGGCCCCGGCGCCCTGGACACCAAGGACGGCATCGGCTTCCTCCACGTCCCGTCGATGAGGAACGGCGAGGTGCTCGTGAAGAAGGGCACCGACACCGAGAATCTCAACGACGGCATCGCCGGCTACTACACCGATCCGGTGAAATCTGCGCTGCCCTCGGACAAGACCGGCAACTTCACCCTGGCCGCCCACCGCGACGGCCACGGGGCCAAGTTCCACAACATCGACAAGGTGCGGACCGGGGACGCGGTCGTCTTCGAGACCAAGGACACCTGGTACGTCTACAAGGTCTTCAAGGAGCTTCCCGAGACGTCGAAGTACAACGTCGACGTGCTCCAGGCGGTGCCGAAGGGCTCCGGCGCGAAGAAGGCCGGCCGCTACATCACGCTGACGACGTGCACCCCCGTCTTCACGTCGAAGTACCGCTACATCGTGTGGGGCGAACTGGTGCGTACGGAGAAGGTCGACCGCGACCGTACGAAGCCGGCGGAGCTGCGCTGACCCGGTCGCAGACAGACACAGGGCCCCGGTCACCGTTGAGGTGACCGGGGCCCTGTGTGTACTGGACCGTGCGTCCTACTGGCCGTTCCCGCCGCCCAGGAGTCCGCCGTTCCCGTTGCCGCCCATCGTCGTGAGTGTGATGACGGTGGTGGCCGGGTCGGCCTGGGTGTTCGGCTGCGGGTCGATGTTGACGACGGTGGCGTTGTCGTCGGGCGAGCTGCCGTCGGCGAACTTGATCTGCGTGAAGCCGGCCTGGGTCAGCTTCGCCTTGGCGTCGGAGACCTTCCCGCCCCTGACCTCGGGGACGGGCACCGTCGCGGGCTGCGTCGGGCCCTTGGACACCTTGAGGACGATCGCGGTGTCCTTGCCCACCTTCTCGCCGGCTGTCGGGTTCTGATCGACCACTTCGCCCGCAGGCTTCTCGGAGTCGACCTCGCTCTTGCCGATGTTGGTGAAGCCGTTCCCGTTGAGCTGGGCGACCGCGTCGTCGAACGAGCGGCCGGTCACCGGCGGCATGGAGAGCAGCTTCTCCGTCGCGACCGAGAGCTTCACCTCGGAGTTCTTCTCGGCCTTGGCGCCGCCCTTCGGGGACTGCTTCAGGACCGTGCCGGGATCGGCGTCGGCGGACTCGACCGAGGTGACCGTGACCGTGAAGCCCTTGTCCTCGAGGTTCTTGCGGGCGCTCTCCTCGGACTTCTCCGTGACGTCCGGCACCTCGATCTTCGGCGCACCGCTGGAGACGAAGACCGTGATGGTGTCGCCCTCCGAGACCTGCTGGTCCTTCGTCGGGTTCTGCCGGCAGATCTTGCCCGCGGGCTGGTCCTCGCACTCTTCCTTGGGGCCCTGCTTGACCACGGTGTTGGTGTTGTCCGCGAGCTGCTGGGCTTCCTTGAAGGTCGAACCGACCATGTTCGGCGCCTTGAACGTGCCGTCGCCGCTGTCGCCGTCGCCGCCGAAGACGGCCTTGCCGATGAGGATCGCGCCGATCAGCACCAGGATGCCCGCGATGACCAGCAGGATCGTCGAGGTGTTGCTCTTCTTCTGGCGCCGGCGGTCGGGGCGGTCGTCGTAGCCGTAGCCGCCGTCGTCCGGGTTGACCGGCGGCAGCATCGACGTCCGCTCGCCGTTCTGGTCCGTGGCGCGCAGGGCGGTGGTGGGCTGGTCGTTGTCGTAACCGCCGTAGCCGCCGTAACCGGCCGCACCCATCGCCGCGGTCGCCGCGACCGGCTGGCCGTCGAGGCAGGCCTCGATGTCGGCGCGCATCTCGTCGGCCGATTGGTAGCGGTAGTCGGGGTCCTTGGTGAGCGCCTTCAGCACGATCGCGTCCATCTCGGGCGTGATCTCGGGGTCGAAGTTGCTGGGCGGCTGAGGCTCTTCCCGTACGTGCTGGTAGGCCACCGCGACGGGCGAGTCCCCGACGAACGGCGGTCTCACGGCCAGCAGCTCGTAGAGCAGGCAGCCGGTGGAGTACAGGTCGGAGCGCGCGTCGACCTGCTCGCCCTTGGCCTGCTCCGGGGAGAGGTACTGGGCGGTGCCGATGACGGCCGCGGTCTGGGTCATCGTCATGCCGGAGTCGCCCATGGCGCGGGCGATGCCGAAGTCCATGACCTTGACCTGGCCGGTGCGCGTCAGCATGACGTTCGCCGGCTTGATGTCGCGGTGGACGATCTGGGCGCGGTGCGAGTACTCCAGCGCCTGGAGGATCCCCACGGTCATTTCCAGGGTGCGCTCGGGCAGCAGTCTGCGGCCGGAGTGAAGCAGTTCCCTGAGCGTCGACCCGTCGACGTACTCCATGACGATGTACGGGATCGAGACCCCGTCGACGTAGTCCTCACCGGTGTCGTAGACCGCGACGATCGCCGGATGGTTGAGCGAGGCGGCGGACTGGGCCTCACGGCGGAACCGGGCCTGGAAGGACGGGTCGCGGGCGAGGTCCGCCCGGAGCGTCTTCACAGCTACGGTGCGGCCGAGCCGGGTGTCGTGAGCGAGGTAGACCTCGGCCATGCCACCACGGCCGAGCACCGAGCCCAGCTCGTACCGGCCGCCGAGGCGACGCGGCTCTTCCATAACTGTTCCAGCCCTCTCCGTCAGTCCTGACCGCACCGGTGTGCGGTCCGGCGGTGTGCTGTTCGCGCATACGCTACCGGCCGCGCACTACGTGATCAGCCCGCAGCCCGTACCTGATATCCGACCGGTATCCCAACGTGCGGATATGGCGTCCGGCGTGACGGGCGTCACTTCTTGCTGTCGATGACCGCCTGCATGACCCTCTTCGCGATGGGGGCAGCCAGGCCGCCACCGGAGATGTCGTCGCGGGTGGCCTTGCTGTCCTCGACGACCACGGCGACGGCGACGGGGGAGCCGCTGTCGGTCTTCGCGTACGAGATGAACCAGGCGTACGGGTTCTCACTGTTGCCGAGACCGTGCTGGGCCGTACCCGTCTTGCCGCCGACGGTGACGCCCTGGATCTTGGCGTTGCTGCCCGTTCCCGACTCGACGACGGTCTTCATCATTTCCTGGAGCTTCTGGGCGTTCTCGGCCGACAGGGGCTGGCTGAGCTGCTCCGGCTCGTGGGTGTAGATGTCGTCCAGACCGGGCGACTGCCGCTTGGCGACCATGTACGGCTGCATCAGCTTGCCGTCGTTGGCGACCGCGGAGGCCACCATGGCCATCTGGAGCGGGGTGGCGCGGTTGGACGCCTGGCCGATGCCGGCCATCGCGTTCTGCGGCGGGTTGTCCTTGGGGTAGACGCTCTCGGTGGCGCGGACCGGGGTGAAGACGTCCTTGTTGAAGCCGAACTTATTGGCTTGGTCGATCATCTTCTGGTTGCCGAGGTCATCGCTGATCTTGCCGAAGACGGTGTTGCAGGAAATCCGCAGCGCTTCCCGGAGCGGGACGTTCTCACACTGGATGCTGCCCTCGTTCGGCAGGTCCTGGGTGGTCTGGGGCAGGCGGAAGGGCACCGGCGACTTCGTCTTGGCGTCGATGTCGGTGTAGAGCCCGTTCTCCAGGGCGGCGGCCGCGGTGACGATCTTGAAGGTCGAACCGGGCGGGTAGGTCTCGCGCAACGCCCGGTTGAGCATCGGCTTGTCCTTGTCCTTCTGGAGCTTCTGCCAGGCCTTGGAGTCCTTGTCGGAGTTGCCCGCGAAGGTCGAGGGGTCGTACGACGGGGTGCTGGCGAGCGCCAGGATGGCGCCGGTCTGCGGGTCGAGCGCGGCGACGGCGCCCTTCTTGTTGCCGAGCCCCTCGAAGGCGGCCTTCTGGGCGGCGCTGTTGAGGGTGGTGACGACGTTGCCGCCCTGCTTCTTCTCGCCCGTGAACATCGACATCGTGCGGTCGAAGAAGAGCTGGTCGTCGTTGCCGGTGAGGATGCCGTCCTCGATCTTCTCCAGCTGCGAGGCGTCGAAGGCCTGCGAGGAGTAGCCGGTGACGGGGGCCCACATGGGGCCGTCCTGCCAGACCCGCTTGTACTTGAAGTCGCTGCTCGTGGTCTCGGTGGATCCGGTGATGGACTTGCCGCCGTCCACGATGATGTTGCCGCGCTCGTGGGCGTACCGCTCGATGCGGACGCGGCGGTTCTCGTCGCGGGTGTTGAGCTCGTCGGCCTTCACGTACTGCAGGTAGTTGGTCCGTGCGAGCAGGGCGAAGATCAGGACGCCGCAGAAGATCGCGATCCGGCGCAGGGGCTTGTTCACGGTCGGACCACCTGGGTCATCTCGGCGTCGGAGGAGGGAGCGGGGGCCGGGGCGGGGCGGCGGGCGGTGTCGCTGATCCGGATCAGAATGGCGATCAGCGCCCAGTTGGCCAACACGGACGAACCACCGTAGGCCAGGAACGGCATGGTCATACCGCTCAGCGGGATGAGGCCCATGACTCCGCCGGCCACCACGAAGACCTGGATCGCGAAGGCGCCGGAGAGGCCGATCGCCAGGAGCTTGCCGAAGGGGTCGCGGGCGGCGAGCGCGGTGCGCACGCCCCGCTCGACGATCAGACCGTAGATCAGCAGGACGGCCATCATTCCGGCCAGCCCGAGCTCCTCGCCGACGGTGGAGAGGATGAAGTCGGCGTTGGCGGCGAACATGATCAGGTCCGAGTGGCCCTGGCCGAGTCCGGTGCCGAGCGTGCCGCCGGAGCCGAAGGACATCAGGGACTGGGCGATCTGGTCGCTCTGCTCCATCGTCGCCTTGGAGAACGGGTCGAGCCAGGCGTTGACGCGGTCCTGCACGTGCGGTTCGAAGGACGCGACGCTCACCGCGCCGACCGCGGACATCGCCAGACCGAACACGATCCAGCTGGTGCGCTCGGTGGCGACGTACAGCATGACGACGAAGAGACCGAAGAACAGCAGCGACGTACCGAGGTCGGTCTCGAAGACCAGGATCAGGATCGAGAGGGCCCAGATGGTGATGATCGGGCCCAGGTCGCGGCCGCGCGGGAGGTACAGCCCCATGAAGCGGCGGCTGGCCAGGGCCAGTGCGTCGCGCTTCACCATGAGGTACCCGGAGAAGAAGATCGCGATGAGGATCTTGGCGAACTCACCCGGCTGGATGGAGAACGGGCCGAGGCTGATCCAGATCTTCGCGCCGTTCACCGCGGGGAAGAACATCGGGATGACCAGCAGGACCAGGGCCGCAGCCATCGAGATGTAGGTGTACCGCTGCAGGATGCGGTGGTCCTTGAGGACCATCAGCACGGCGACGAAGAGAGCGACGCCGATCGCCGAGTAGAGAAGCTGCTTGGGCGCGTCCGGGCTGTACGCCCCGTACAGGTACTCCGCGCGCTGGATCAGCCTCGGAGACTGGTCCAGCCGCCAGATCAGTACCAGGCCCAGCCCGTTGAGCAGGGTGGCCAGCGGCAGCAGCAGCGGGTCGGCGTAGGGCGCGAACTTGCGCACCACGAGGTGGGCGACGCCGCCGAGCAGGATGAGTCCCGCCCCGTAGCCGAACATGCCCGAGGGGATCTTGCCGTCCATGGCAAGTCCCACGTTGGCGTAGGCGAACACCGAGATGGCGATGGCGAAGACCATCATCATCAGTTCGGTGTTGCGCCGGCTCGGTGCGTCGATCGCGCCGATCGTGGTCGTGTTGGTGACAACGCTCATGGTGCTGAAGGCCCCCTACGGCTTTACTGCTTACCGCACTGCGGGACCAGCTTCTTCTCTTCCTCCGAGAGGCTGGGACCAGGAGTGGGAGTCGCTGAAGTCTGCTTGGTCTTGGTGGTGCCGGACGTCGAGGACGTCTTGGTGGCGTCCGCGTCCGTACCGCCGGCCTGGCCCTCGTCGCTGGGGGCGTTCTTCTCGGCTGCGCGGCGCTGGGCGTCCTTCTTGCAGGCGGTGGCCTGCGCGGAGAGTTCGGTGATCTTCGCCTGGGCGTGCGCCAGGCTGCCCTCGGCGATCGTCGCCTCGACCTTCTCGCGCTGGTAGGGCGGGAGGTACTTGAGTTCGATCTCGGGGTGGTCCTTCTCGACCTTCGAGAGCGACACCCATGCGAGGTCCTGGCTGATGCCCCGGTACAGCGCGACGTTGTCGTTCTTCGCGCCGACGTAGAACTGGGTCTGGGTCCAGCGGTAGCCGCCGTACAGCCCGCCGCCGATGACGGCCAGGGCGAGCACGATGTACAGCGACCGCTTGAGCCACTTGCGGCCGCCGCCGGGCTTGACGAAGTCGTCGTCGGAGTAGGCCCCGAAGGACCCGTCCGGCATTCCGCCGTATCCGACGTCGTCACCGCTGCCGGGAGGGCCGAAGCCGCCCGAGGGCGGCGGGACGGGGCGGCCGAGGCCGGCCGCGCGTCCGGCCGGGGTCTCCATGGCGCCGCCGTCGTTCTGCTGGGCGGCCTGGTTCTCCGCGACCGCGCCGACGATGACCGGGGTGTCGTTGAGCTGTCCGGCCAGGGTGTCGTTGCTGTCGACGTCGAGGACGTCGGCGACGATGCAGGTGATGTTGTCCGGACCGCCGCCGCGCAGAGCGAGCTGGATCAGCTCCTGGATGGTCTCCTGCGGGCCCTGGTAGCTGGCGAGCGTCTCCTCCATCGTCTGGTGGGAGACGACGCCGGAGAGGCCGTCGGAGCAGATCATGTACCGGTCGCCGGCCCGGACCTCACGGATGGAGAGGTCGGGTTCGACGTGGTCGCCACTGCCCAGCGCGCGCATCAGCAGGGAGCGCTGCGGGTGGGTGGTGGCCTCCTCCTCGGTGATCCGGCCCTCGTCGACCAGCCGCTGGACCCAGGTGTGGTCCTGCGTGATCTGCGTCAGGACGCCGTCCCTCAGCAGGTACGCGCGCGAGTCGCCGACATGGACCAGGCCGAGCCGCTGACCGGTCCAGAGGAGAGCGGTGAGCGTGGTGCCCATGCCCTCCAGCTGGGGGTCCTCCTCGACCATCATGCGCAGCTGGTCGTTGGCCCGCTGGACCGCCGTACCGAGCGAGGTGAGGATGTCGGAGCCCGGCACGTCGTCGTCGAGCTGGACGAGCGTGGAGATCACCTCGGAGCTGGCGACCTCGCCGGCCGCCTGGCCGCCCATGCCGTCGGCGATGGCGAGAAGGCGCGGACCGGCGTAGCCGGAGTCCTCGTTGCCCTCCCGGATCATGCCCTTGTGCGATCCGGCGGCGAAGCGCAGGGACAGACTCATGCGCACCTCGCCCGTCGGTTCGGGGTACAGCCGGTCTCGAGCCACACTGCCCACCCTCCGGTCGGGAGCCTGGCCGGGTCCGTTGCCCGGACCGCCGCGGCTCGCTCGCTCCGCTCGCTCATTGTCGTACTACTTCCGCAGCTCGATGACGGTCTTGCCGATCCGGATCGGCGCGCCCAGCGGAACAGGCGTCGGGGTGGTGAGACGGGTCCGGTCCAGATACGTGCCGTTGGTGGACCCGAGATCCTCGACGATCCACTGGCCGTCACGGTCGGGGTAGATCCTGGCATGCCTGCTGGACGCGTAGTCGTCGTCCAGCACGATCGTTGAGTCATGGGCCCGGCCCAGGGTGATGGTCTGGCCCTGGAGCGCCACCGTGGTGCCGGTGAGCGTCCCTTCGGACACGACCAGCTTGGTCGGCGCCCCGCGGCGCTGGCGACCGGGCTGCTGGCGTTGCTGCGGCGGTGCCGCAGCGGTCTGGCGCGCCTGTGGAGGCCGCGCGTCGGCAGCAGTGCGGCGTGAGCCGCGCTGCGTGACGCGCGTTCCGAACAGGTCACTTCGAATGACCTGGACGGCCACGATCACGAACAGCCACAGAACAGCCAGGAAACCTAGCCGCATGACCGTCAGGGTCAGCTCTGACATTGCCCCCGCTTCACCCTTCGGCTTGCCGGTAAACGATGGTGGTACTGCCCACGACAATCCGCGAGCCGTCGCGGAGCGTAGCGCGGGTTGTGTGCTGCCCGTCTACCACGATGCCGTTGGTGGACCCGAGATCCTGGATCGTCGAGGGCGTTCCGGTCCTGATCTCACAGTGCCGACGGGACACACCGGGGTCGTCGATGCGCACGTCGGCGTCGGTGCTGCGTCCCATCACCAGCGTGGGGCGGGAGATCTGATGACGGGTGCCATTGATCTCGATCCAGCGTCGCACCTGCGTGTTCGGCAGGGGGCTGGGGGTGGCCGGCGGGCGCCGGCCGGGGCCCTGCGCTCCGGCATGCCCGGCGCCCGGCGGCGGGGCCGCGGGCATGGGCGGCGGGGAGCTGGGCGGGTATCCGTAGCCGCCGGGCGCCTGGGGCCGTCCCTGGCCGGGACGGGCGGGCGGTGCCGCCTGCTGCCCCTGGTGGTTCGGGAAGCCCTGCTGGGCGTGCTGGCCGGGCGGCTCCTGCTGTGACGAACTCGACGCCAGGGTGCGGCTGCGCACACGGTAGAGACCGGTGTCGAGGTCGTCCGCCTTCTCCAGGTGGACCTTGATGGGGCCCATGAAGGTGTACCGCTGCTGCTTGGCGTAGTCCCTGACCAGGCCGGAGAGCTCGTCGCCCAGCTGGCCCGAGTACGGGCTCAGGCGCTCGTAGTCGGGGGCGCTGAGCTCGACGATGAAGTCGTTGGGGACGACGGTCCGCTCGCGGTTCCAGATGGTGGCGTTGTTGTCGCACTCCCGCTGGAGGGCACCCGCGATCTCGACCGGCTGGACCTCGGACTTGAAGACCTTGGCGAAGGTGCCGTTGACCAGACCTTCGAGACGCTGCTCGAAACGCTTCATGACTCCCATGGGGCACCTCCTCCGGTGTCGTCGGCCCTGTACTGCTTACTGATCGTATCCACGCGTCGGGAAATCGGCTGGTTCCCCTTGTCTGCAGAGTGGATGAGTGTCCCCCCTCACACGGATCGTAGAGGTGGCCTCCTGACAGTGTCCCGCACCTTGGGTGCACTCAGGAGGAGTGGGGGGCGGCTGCTCCGGGTTCCCGGTTCCCTCCGGACGTTCGGCGAAACAAACGGATGTGAATCCACCCTGTCCAGCGTGCTAATCTTCCGTTTGTCGCCAGGCGCTCGCACCACAAGGGAGAGCTTGGAAACACCACTCATGCGCGAGTGGCGGAACGGCAGACGCGCTGGCTTCAGGTGCCAGTGTCCTTAGGGACGTGGGGGTTCAAATCCCCCCTCGCGCACAAGAGAGAAGCCCCACAGACCTCTGGTCTGTGGGGCTTCTTCTGTTGGGTCCGGTTCTTGCCGGGCCGGGCGGTTCCGGGGGCGGGGCAGCCCGGTTCCGGGGGTTCGGTTTCACGTGAAACGTCCGGAACGGGCAGCTGTGTGAGATACGGCGACTGTGTGAGGCGCGAGGAAGGGGCGGGGTCCGCGGACCCCGCCCCTTCCTCGTCTTCTGCGCCGTGCGCCCGTGTGGGGCTCTGCGCCCTGCGTACCGCGCCTCTGTGGGGCGCTCTGTGCTCTGCGCCAGTACTCAGGCGGCGAGGCGGGACGCGAGCGCCTTGGCCTTCTCCGCGGCGTCCGTGAGCGCCTTGGCGCGGGAGGTGTCGGCGAGCGGGATGAGCTCGGCCATCTGCGGGTTGGTGTGGGCCAGGGTGAGCTCCGGCACGATGAAGTCGACCTCGGCGGCGAACATGGACGTCAGCAGCTTCTCCAGGTAGTTCTGGACGAACTCGGCGTCTTCACGCGGGGTGCCCGCGGCGTACGAGCCGCCCCGGCTGGCGACGACGGTGATCGGGGTGCCGGCCACCGGGCTCTCGGGGCCGACGTTGTGGCCGACGATGATCACGTGGTCGAGCCAGGCCTTCAGCGTCGACGGAATCGTGAAGTTGTACATCGGGGCCCCGATCAGGACCGCGTCCGCGGCGGCGAGTTCCGCGGCGAGCTCGGCGCGCAGCGGGTGCTCGACGCCGGCGGCGACGGACTCCGCGTTGAGGTGCGGCAGGGGATCGGCGGCGAGGTCGCGGTAGACGACCTGCCCGTCGGGGTGCTGCTCGCGCCAGGTCTGCACGAAGGCGGCGGTGACCTCGCGGGACGCGGAACCCTGGGGGAATACGGCGGAGTCGAGGTGCAGGAGTGTGGCCATGGGGGTCTCCACGGTTCGGTGAGGGGCGGGCCGGTGCGGCGGGCCAATTTTTCGTGTGTACCTAGTAATAACATAGTGGCTTACGAATAGTAAGTCCCTCACGTCGACGCAGTACCCTGGGCGTATGGCGGATCACAGCGAGCAGGCGTGCAAGCGGGTGGACGTGGGCATCAGCCGCGTCTTCGAGCTGTTCGGTAAGCGCTGGACCGGGCCGATCGTCTCCGTACTGATGCAGCAGCCAGTGCACTTCGCCGATCTGCGGCGGGCCATTCCGGGCATCAGTGAGCGCATGCTCTCCGACCGGCTGACCGAGCTGGCGGGGGCGGGGCTGGTGGTCCGTGAGGTCGATGAGGGACCGCCGCTGCGGGTGTCGTACCGCCTGACGCAGGCCGGTGCCGCGATGGAGCCCGCGCTCAAGGAGCTGGGGAGCTGGGCGGAGACCCATCTGAGGAACGACCTCGGCGACTGCTAGGGCGGGCCTGGCCGTGGCGCTGCGCGGGGGCGCGCGGAGGGCTGTGGGTCAGTCCGCTGGCTGCTGCGGGCCTGCGGGGTCCCCGGCCGAGTTGTAGCGGAGCAGATAAGTGGCGAAGCTGGCCAGGTCTTCGGCGGTCCATTCCGCGAGCCGCTCCTGGTAGGCGGCCCGCCGGCTGGCCTGGGTCGAGGCCAGCGCCTGTGTGCCGGCCTCGGTGGGGTGAAGCACCTGGATGCGGTGATCGTCCGGATCCGGGTGGCGCTCGACCAGGCCCAGTTTCTCCAGGGTGCCGAGCTGTCGGCTGACCGTGGACTTGTCGAGCATGTAGTGCGCCGCCAGATCCGTGGCCCGGCAGCCGTGCCGGTCGTCGATGTGTGCCAGCAGGGTGTACGACACCAGGGGTAGCTCGGGATGGAGTCTGGCCGCGGCGGCGCGCGCCCGGCGGGCGAAGGCGGTCAGTTCGCGCTGGATGACGTCCAGCGACTCCTCGCGTTCTCCGGGGGTGCCTGGCATGAGCCGCCTTCCTCGAGTTCAGTTGTATAGTACAACGGAATGTGAGTTGTAAAAGCCAACCATCTGCCGTTCGTCTGGAGAGTTCCGATGTCCACAGGCCCGAGTGCCGCTGCCGGCTCCCATGCCGCCGCCCTGCGTCATGTGCTGAGCCATCTCGTCACGCCACTGCTGATGTGTGTGGGCATGGGGCTCGCCTATCTCGGGGCGTTCCACGCCCCGGAGCCGCACGATCTGCGGGTGGACGTGGTCGGTTCGGGGCCGAGTGCGCAGGTGCTGGCCCAGACCCTCCAGGACAAGGGGGACGGGGCGCTGAGCGTCCGTACGGTCCCGGACCGGGCCGCGGCGGTCGACCACCTGAGGACGCAGGACAGCTATGGCGCCTATGTGCCGGGCCGGAGCCCCGAACTGCTGGTGGCCACCGCGTCCTCCGACACCAGCGCGACCGTGGTGGAGAAGGTCTTCACCGAGGTGGCGGCGGGACAGGGCGCGCCGCTGAAGGTCACGAACACGGCACCCACCGCTGACGGTGACCCGACCGGGCAGGGGATCTTCTTCCTGCTGGTCGCGGTGAGCATCGGCTCGTACGCGTCCGTCGCCGTGATCGGCGGAGCGGGCGCGGTGCTGCCCCTGCGGATCCGGGCGGCGCTGGCCGTTGCCGCCTCGCTCGTGGTGAGCGTGATCGGGGCGGTGTTCGCCGGTCCGCTCTTCGGCCTCGTGGACCGCGGACTCGGGGGCCTGTGGGCGATGGCGTGGCTCTACGCGGCAGGCATTCTGCTGATCGGCGTCGGGCTGCACACCTTCCTCAAGCGGTGGACCACGCTCGGCGTCATGGTGCTGTTCGTCATGCTGAACTTCACCAGCTCCGGCGGCATCTTCCGGCCCGAGCTGCAGCCGGGGTTCTTCGGCGCACTGCACGCGTTCTGGAACGGAGCGGGCTTCGTCGAAGGTGTCCGCAGCCATGTGTACTTCGGCGGGCACGCCCTCGGCGGACATCTGCTGGTGCTCGCGCTCTGGTTCGTGGTGGGCATCCTGGCGATGGCGCTGGCGGGGCTGGCCGAGCGGAAGCGGCGGGTGGCCGTGGCGGCCACCGCACCGGCTGCGGGGGAGCGGCGGCGCGGAGAACAGGCCGGGACGGGGACGGAAACGGAAGAGGAGACGGAAGAGGAGATCGAGGAGGCCGTGGCCGTCTGACCAGGCGATTACGCAGCCCCTCGGCTGGAGGCGTCGGCTGGGTGTCGGCCTCGGCGGGAGTGCGGGGGCGGGCGTTTTCCACAGGTGTTCCGGCCGGCTGTCCAGTTGTCCACAGGGGCAGACGGATATCGGCGGACGGCGGTACCGTCATCGGCAGTTGATGTTGGACCGGGACGCCGGACGGTGGCGCCGGGCGAGGTCGGGGGAGGCTGCGCGCCATGAGCGAGAGCGAAGTGACCGTGCCGGTACAGCGGGCGGTCGAGGACGGTCCGCGCATTCCGGCCGTGCCCGGGTTCGCCCCCCGCAGGGGCGGGGCGGACCGGAGCGGGCCGTCGTCGTTGAGAGACGCCGGCAAGGCGCTGCGCGAGCGCGTGCCACGCTCGTCGCACGGCTCTCTGGTGCTTCCGTCGGGCCGGCCCGACGCGGTGCGGGCGGTCGAGGAGTCGAACCAGGGCCGGGTGCCGGGTCTGACGCCGATACGGGTGGGCCGGATGGCGGCCACGCCGTTCGCCTTTCTGCGGGGTTCGGCCGGGCTGATGGCCCATGACCTGGTGGGGACGCCCGTCACCGGGGTGGCCGCGCAGCTCTGCGGCGACGCGCACGCGGCGAATTTCGGGCTGTACGGCGATGCGCGGGGCAGCCTGGTCATCGACCTGAACGACTTCGACGAGACCGTGGCGGGCCCGTGGGAGTGGGACCTCAAGCGGCTGGCCACCTCGCTGGTGCTCGCGGGCCGCGAGGCCGGGGCGGACGAGGACACCTGCCGCAGGGGCGCCTACGACACGGTGGGCGCGTACCGGCGGACGATGCGGCTGCTGGCGAAGCTCCCCGCGCTCGACGCGTGGAACGCCATCGCCGACGAGGAACTGGTCTCGCACACGGACGCGCGGGACCTGCTCGGCACGCTGGAGCGGGTGTCGGAGAAGGCGCGCAACAACACGAGCGCCCGTTTCGCCGCGAAGTCGACGGAGGACTCCGCGGACGGCGGGCGCCGCTTCGTCGACGCGCCGCCGGTGCTGCGCCGGGTGCCGGACCAGGAGGCCGCAGCCGTGGCGGCAGGGCTCGGTGACTATCTGGGGACCGTTTCCGAGGACCGGGTGCCGTTGCTGGCCCGGTACGCGATCCATGACGTGGCGTTCCGGGTGGTCGGCACGGGGAGCGTGGGAACCCGGTCGTACGTGGTTCTGCTGCTGGATCACCGGGGTGAGCCGCTGGTCCTCCAGGTGAAGGAGGCCAGGCCCTCGGTGCTGGCGCCCTATCTGCCCGCCGTGGGCTTCGGCGTGCCGGAGGTGGAGCACGAGGGCCGCCGGGTGGTGCTCGGGCAGAAGCGGATGCAGGTCGTCAGCGACATCCTGCTGGGCTGGGCGACCGTGGACGGGCGGCCCTTCCAGGTGCGGCAGTTCAGGAACCGCAAGGGCAGCGTCGACCCGGCGGCACTCGCGGCCGACCAGGTCGACGACTACGGCCGGATGACCGGTGCCTTGCTGGCGCGCGCCCACGCACACAGCGCCGACCCGCGGCTGATCGCGGGCTACTGCGGAAAGAACGACGAGCTGGACGAGGCGGTGGCGTCGTTCGCGGTGACGTACGCCGACCGGACCGAGGCGGACCACGCGGAGCTGGTGCAGGCGATCGGGGCAGGGCGGATAGCCGCCGAGCTGGGGGTGTGAGGCCCCGTTCCGCCGACCGCGCGTCCTCGGCAGGCGGGCCGTGGCCATACGCTGGACGGGTGACCCACGAAGCCGCCGGGGTGCCGACCACCCGGAACGACGATGACCGGCAGGACGACGACCGGCAGGACGAGCAGACCGGCTCCCCGGCCGAGGCGCATGCGGAGGCCCCTGCCGGGGCGGCCGAGGACGCCACGGACGCTGCGGATGTTTCCGGGGCGGCTGAACCTGCCGACGGTGCTGCGGGAGCGGACGGCTCCGGCGTTGGCTCCGGCGTTGGCTCTGCATCCGGCTCCGGCTCCGGCTCAGGCGAGGCGCGTCCCGAGGCGCGGTTGGCGCATGCGGTGCGGGTGGCCGAGCAGGCTCTGATCGAGTTCGAGATCGCGGTGGAGACCTTCCGGGTCGAGGTCGAGAACTTCTCCCGGCTGCACCACCAGCGGCTGGGCCCCATGTACGCACGGCTGGACGAGCTCGACGCGCAGATCGCCGAGGCGCGGGCTGCCATGACGGGCGATCCCGAGGACCTGCGCAAGGCGCAGGACGCACGGTCGATGGTGATGCCCATGCCGGGCGTCGACGAGTTGTTCCATGACTGGATCGACTCCGACGGGCTGTCCCCCGAGGCGTCGGCCATGCTGACCGAGCAGCCGGTCCGGCCGCCGAAGCGTGTCCGGCCGACCGAGGAGGCGCGCAAGCTCTACCGCGAGCTGGCGCGCAAGGCCCACCCGGATCTGGCTCAGGACGAGACGGAGCGGGCCCGCCGGGACGAGTTCATCACCCGGGTCAACGGTGCGTACGGGCGCGGGGACGAGGCGCTGCTCAGGGAACTGGCGCAGGAGTGGGCGGCCGGACCCGCCCTGCCCGAGGCGGAGCTCAGCGAGGCCGACGAGCTCTACGCCCGGCTGAACTGGCTGACCCAGCGCAAGGAACTGCTGACGGTGCTCGCCCAGGAGCTGGAGCAGAGCGCGATCGGCGCCATGCTGCGGATGGCGCCGGACGACCCCGATCACCTGCTGGAGGAGATCGCCGAGCAGTTGCTGGGCGAGGTCTCGCAGCGTGAGGCCGAGCTGGCCGGTCTGGTGCAGTAGCGTTTCCGGAGACTTCGGTGCGCATTGACGAGAGAAGGCATGACCCATGAATTTCGCCCAGCTTCCCGCGGTCGACGCCACGGCGGTGCCGGCGGACGGCTTCGTGCTGGACGTCCGGGAGGCCGACGAATGGGCGGCCGGGCATGTCGACGGCGCCCTGCACATCCCGATGAGTGACTTCGTCGGCCGGTTCGGCGAGCTGACCGAGGCGGTGGAGGACGGCCGGCGTGTGCACGTGATGTGCCGGGTCGGCGGCCGGTCCGCCCAGGTCACCCAGTATCTGGTGCAGCAGGGCATCGACGCCGTGAACATCGACGGCGGCATGCTCGCCTGGGACGGTGCGGGGCGCCCGATGGTCAGCGACAGCGGTGACCCCGCGTTCGTCGTCTGAGACCTCGCTCTTCTTCAGCCCGGTTTCTTCGGTCCGGTTTCTTCGGTCCGGCTTCTTCAGCCCGGTTTCTTCAGCCGGGCCCGCTTCTTCAGAAGGGTTCCTCAGCCGAGGGGGTGGGCGGCCAGCAGGTCGCCCAGAGCCTCTTCGTGGGCTGCCGCCGGGCCGAGGGAGAGCTCGATCTGCTTCGCCCAGGCGTGGAAGCGGTGCAGGGGGTAGTCGGTGTCCGCGCCGAAGCCGCCGTGCAGGTGCTGTGCCGTCTGCACGACCCGGCGGACCCCGTCGGACGCCCAGATCTTCGCCACCGCGACATCACCCGCCGGTGGCAGCGCGCCCGCACCGCCGACTGCGATCCGCCAGGCCGCCTGCCAGAGGGTCACCTCCATGGCCCGCAGATCGATGTAGCGGTCGGCGGCCTGTACGGCGACGGACTGGAAGGTCGCCACGGGGAAGCCGAACTGTTCGCGCTTGCCGGTGTACTCGCTCGTCATGGCCAGTACGGCCTCACCGAGCCCCAGCGCGAGGGCGCACGTTCCGGTGGTGAGCAGGGAGTGCAGCCATTCCCAGGCGTCGGCGGCCTCGATCAGCTCGCTGCTCTCGATCCGTACCCCGTCGAGCCGTACCTCGCCGAAGAGTTCGCCGTTGGTGGAGACCTGCTCGGCGATGGTGACGCCGTCGTGGCCGCGGCGTACCAGGGCCAGGACGGCCCGGCCGTCCCCGGTGTGGGCGGGCACCGCGATCCAGTCCGCGGCCTGAGCCCACGGCACTCCCGACTGCACCCCGTCGAGCACCCAGTGCGACCCGCCGCCGGTCCCGTCACCGTTCCCGCTACCGGCGTTGTCGCCGTTGCCGCTGGTGGTGCCGCTGGGGGTGTTGCCGGTGGTGGTGCCGTCCGGCCTTGCGGTGACGGCGAGTTCGGCGGGGTCGTGGCCGGTGCGGCCGTTGGCCCCGACCGTGAGGACCAGTTCCCCCCGCCCGACGCCCGGCAGGAGCTCTGCCGCCAGAGCCCGGTCCCCGTAACGCTGGAGCGTCATCGCGACCGCGCACGTCTCCAGCAGGGGAACCCGGGCGAGTACCTTGGCGGACTCGCGGAGCACCAGGCAGAGCGCGACCAGGTCGAGGCCCGCGCCCCCGTGCTCCGGCGCCAGTGTCAGGCTCAGCAGGTCACCGGCGGCGAGACCGGCCCACAGCGGCCGGTCGATGTCGTCGGCCACCGCCCCCGGCACGAGCGCCGGACTGGGCACCGCATCAGGGGCGACGCCCGAGAAGACCGCTCGTGCCGCCTCTGTGGCTGCCTGCTGTTCCTCGGTGAAGGTGAAGTCCACTGTCCTGGCCTCCCGCGAACCGCTGCGCCCGTACCCGGACCTGACGGATCGTCAAGATAGAACAGGTTCTACAAGAAGGGAACAGTCCGGCCGCACCGCGGGTCAGCGGTCGAAGTCGAGCTCCACTTCTCCGGTCACCGGATGGGACTGACAGGCCAGCACATAGCCTCCTTCCGTCTCCTCCGGCTCCAGGGCGAAGTTGCGGTCCATCCGCACCTCGCCCGAGACCAGGAAGGCCCGGCAGGTCCCGCACACCCCGCCCTTGCAGGCGTACGGCGCGTCCGAGCGGCTGCGCAGCACCGTCTCCAGCAGCGACTCGCCCTCCTGCACCGGCCAGGTGCCCGAGCGGCCGTCCAGGGTCGCGGTGAGCGTGCTGTGCGCGGACGCCTCGACGCGAGGCCGGGCGGCGGCCTCCGGGACGTCCTCGACGTGGAAGATCTCCTGGTGGATGCGGGTCCGGTCGACGCCCAGGCCGTGCAGCGCGCCCTCGGCGGCCCGGACCAGGCCGAGCGGACCGCACAGGTACCAGCCCTCGATCTCGGCCACCGGCAGCAGGGCCGGCAGGAGTCCGGTGAGCCTTTCGCGATCCAGCCGGCCCGATGGGAGACCCGCCTGCTGTTCCTCCCGGGAAAGCGCGGTGACCAGTTGGAACCGGTCCGGGTAGCGGTCCTTCAGGTCGGCCACCTCGTCCAGGAACATCGTGGATGCCGCGGTCCGGTCGCTCCGGATCAGGCAGAACGAGGCCTCGGGTTCCCGGGCCAGCAGCGTCGCCGCGATGGACAGCACCGGGGTGATGCCGCTGCCCCCGACGATCGCCGCGAACCGCCCGGCACGCGGTGCGAGCACGAAGCGCCCCATCGGGGGCATCGCCTCGACCTGGTCGCCGACCGCCAGTTCTTTGAGCGCGTACGTGGAGAACGCGCCGCCGTCGACGAGACGGATGCCCACCTTCAGCGACGGGTCGGCCGGCCGTTCGGTCGCCGGTGCGCAGATCGAGTACGAGCGCCGGATCTCCTCGCCGTCCACGGTGTAGCGGACATTGAGGTGCTGACCGGGTTTGTGGCGGAAGGTCTCGCGCAGTTCGGGCGGCACGGCGAAGGTGACAGCCACCGAATCGTCCGTGAGCCGCTCGATCGCGCTGACCCGGAGCGGATGGAACATCTACAACTCCTTGAAGTGGTCGAACGGTTCGCGGCACGACACACACCGGCGCAACGCCTTGCAGGCGGTCGAGGAGAACCGGCTCAGCAGCTCCGTGTCGGTGGAGCCGCAGTGCGGGCAGCGCACCGACAGGGTGAGCGGCACGGGTCCGTCGGCGGGGGACCCGGCGGCGTGCGGCCTCGGGGGTGCGATGCCGAACTCGGCGAGCTTGCGACGCCCTTCCGCGCTGATGTCGTCCGTGGACCAGGCGGGGGCGAGGACGGTAACCACGGAGACCTCGGTCATGCCGTGGTCGTGGAGCACGCGCTCGATGTCCGTAGACATGGCCTCTATCGCCGGGCAGCCGGTGTAGGTCGGGGTGAGCCGGACCGTGACGCGGCCCGGTGCCAGCACCTCGACGCCCCGGAGCACGCCCAGCTCCTCCAGGGTCAGCACGGGAAGCTCCGGGTCGGGGACGGAGCCCGCGAGACTCCGCAGCTCCTCCTCGAGCGGTGTCCAGGTCACCATGACGCCCCCGGATGACTGCGGTGCAGGTGCTGCATCTCGGCGACCATGCGGCCGAAAGGTTCCGTGTGGATGCCCTGCCGACCCGCGCCCGCCGTCCAGGCGCCGGTCTGCGGTCCTGTCGGTACGGTCAGCGTCGCCCGTTCCAGCACGGTGGTGACGGAGTCCAGCCAGCGGCTGTGCAGTGCCTGCCAGTCCACCTCCACGCCCTCGACGGGCTGGAACAGCTCGCCGGTGAAACGCCACAGGGCGTCCACCCCGCGCTGCATGCGTGCGTGGCTTTCCTCCGTGCCGTCGCCGAGGCGCAGGGTCCACTGCTCGGCGTGGTCCCGGTGGTAGGCGACCTCCTTGACCGCCTTCGCCGCCAGCCCGGCGAACTCGCCGTCACCGGCGGCCAGCTGTTCGTACAGCCCGTGCTGGTGCACGGAGAAGTACAGCTGACGGGCGATGGTGTGGGCGAAGTCGCCGTTCGGCTGCTCGACCAGCTGGACGTTGCGGAAGGCGCGCTCCTCGCGCAGGTACGCCAGCTCGTCCTCGTCACCCACCAGGGACAGCAGCACCCGCGCCTGGCCGAGCAGGTCCAGGGCGATGTTGGCGAGGGCCACCTCCTCCTCCAGCACGGGCGCATGGCCCGCCCACTCCCCCAGCCGGTGCGACAGCACCAGCGCGTCGTCGCCGAGGGCGAGGGCCGCGGTCACAGGTGCTTCACCCCGTCCGGGATCGCGTAGAAGGTGGGGTGCCGGTAGGGCTTGTCGCCGGCCGGCTCGAAGAACGTGTCCTTCTCGTCCGGCGACGACGCCGTGATCTGGCTGGAGGGCACCACCCAGAGCGAGACGCCCTCGGACCTGCGGGTGTACAGATCGCGGGCGTTGCGCAGGGCCATTTCGGCGTCCGGTGCGTGCAGACTGCCGGCGTGGGTGTGGGACAGCCCGCGCCGTGAGCGCACGAACACCTCCCACAGCGGCCAGTCGGTCGAGCTGCTCATGCTGTCGCCTCCCCGTTCGGTGCATCCGGTGCATCCGGTACGTCCGTGTGCTTCTGTGCGTACGCGGCGGCGGCTTCCCGCACCCAGGCGCCTTCCTCATGGGCCCGGCGGCGCTGGGTGAGGCGCTGCTCGTTGCACGGCCCGTTGCCCTTGAGGACCTCCTGGAACTCCGTCCAGTCGATCGCCCCGAAGTCGTGCTGACCGCGCTCCTCGTTCCACCGGAGGTCCGGGTCGGGGAGGGTGAGGCCCAGGACCTCGGCCTGCGGGACGCAGATGTCCACGAAGCGCTGCCGCAGCTCGTCGTTGGAGTGCCGCTTGATCTTCCAGGTCATCGACTGCGCCGAATGGGACGAGGCGTCGTCGGGCGGGCCGAACATCATCAGGGACGGCCACCACCACCGGTTCACCGCGTCCTGTGCCATCTCGTGCTGCGCCTGGGTGCCGGCGCTGAGGGCCAGCAGGAGCTCGTACCCCTGGCGCTGGTGGAAGGACTCCTCCTTGCAGATGCGGACCATGGCCCGGGCGTAGGGGCCGT
Source organism: Streptomyces sp. NBC_01257 (assembly GCF_035917255.1). Lineage (NCBI taxonomy): Bacteria > Bacillati > Actinomycetota > Actinomycetes > Kitasatosporales > Streptomycetaceae > Streptomyces > Streptomyces sp. NBC_01257. Next base: position 4,543,608 of record NZ_CP108472.1, on the reverse strand, counting down.
AGGAGCAGCGGCAGAGGGGGACCTGGTTGGTGATCGCGGCGCCGTCCACGAGCCAGCCGATGGCGCCGACGTCCGCCCAGGTCAGCGTCGGGTAGTTGAAGATCGATGAATACCGCTGGCGTCCCGCGTGCAGCTTGTCGAGCAGCTCCTCGCGGCCGGTGCCGAGGGTCTCCGCCGCGCTGTACAGATACAGCCCATGGCCCGCCTCGTCCTGCACCTTGGCCATCAGGATGGCCTTGCGGCGCAGCGAGGGCGCGCGGCTGATCCAGTTGGCCTCCGGCTGCATGCCGATGATCTCGGAGTGGGCGTGCTGGGCCATTTGCCTGACCAGCGAGGCGCGGTAGGCATCGGGCATCCAGTCACGTGGCTCGATGCGCTCGTCGGCCGCCACCGCGGCGTCGAAGGCCGCCTCCAGGGCCTCGTCCGCCCCATCGGTACTGCCCGCTGTCGCCTGCGCTGTCTGGCCCGCAGTCACTGCCGCCATCCCGGACTCCCTACCGACCGATCGTTCGGTTCAATGTCTTCAATGGTGAGTCTGCGGCCCGTAGGGTGTCAACCCTGTGGATAACTGACCGGGATCGACGGGGATCGGGGCGGGATGGATTCGTACGACGGCAAGGACGTCGGCGGGGGCGTCAGCGGGGGCGCCGGCGGTGGGGGTGACGGCGCGGCCGACCCTGATCCGCGTACGGATTCCGAGCCACGGAAGGATTCCGAGCCACGGAAGGGTTCCGAGCCGCGTGAGGTTCCTGAGCGGCAGACCGTTCCCGAGGCGCAGACCGTTCCCGAGGCGCGCACCTTTGCCGAGGCTGATGTGCGTGCCGATGTGGCGGACCCGGGTGCTGATGCGGGTCCCGGGCACGACTCCGAGCGCGGCTCCGGTCGAGGCCTCGGTCTCGGCTCCGGTCCCGGTTCAGTTCCCGATTCCGGCCCGGAGCCGGCCCCTGAGCCGGCCCCTGAGCCCCGGGTCGGTATGGCCGGGCTCTCGTTTCCGTATCAGGTCGCCGCATCCGTGGCGCTGTCGGTGATCGGGCTGTTCGCCTGTGTCCAGCTCGGCATGGTGTTCCTGCACGTCGCCCCCTCCAACACGCTGACCAAGCAGTACGGCGAGGCGGTCGACCAATGGGTCTACCCCGAGTTCGAGCAGAACTGGAAGCTGTTCGCTCCCAATCCGCTCCAGCAGAACATCGCCGTGCACGTGCGGGCCGAGATAGCCGGCCCCGGCAGCCGTCGGACCACGCCCTGGATGAGCCTCTCGGGCGAGGACGGTGAGGCGATACGCGGCAATCTGCTGCCCAGCCACGTCCAGCAGAACGAACTCCGCCGGGGATGGGACTTCTACCTCGGCTCGCACGACAACGAGAACCGCGCCAACGGCATGCGCGGCCGGCTCTCCGAGCAGTACATCCGGCGCATCGTGATGCTGCGCCTCAGTGAGCACGACTACGGCGGCACCGTACTGAGGATTCAGGTCAGGTCCGAGATCAGGTCCGTAGCGGCTCCCGCGTGGAGCGGCGAGAAGATCAGCACCAAGCCGTCCTACCGGGTTCTGCCCTGGTGGACCGTCACCGCGGCCGACCTCCCGAAGGGCTCGGCCGCCTCCGAGGAGGCGGACCAGTGAGCACGCCCGGCCCCGACAGCACGTCCGGCCCCGACAGCACGCTTGGCCCCGACAGCAAGCCCGGTCCCGGACGCAGCCCCGGCCTCGGCCGCAGGCCTGGTTCCTCTCGCCGGTTCGGTTCCGAGCGCGGGCTCCCCCGCGGCATTCAGCGCATCACGGCCTCGGCCCTGGGCCCGTACCAGAGCGCCGTCATCCGGATCGGCTTCTCCGCCACGTACCTGCTCTTCCTGCTGCGCGAGTTTCCGCACCGGCACGAGATGTACGGCCCCGATGCTCCGTGGCGCTGGGACATGGCGCACCAGCTCATCTCCGGCAATCAGGCCTTCACCACGCTCATGTGGTCGGACAGCTCGGTCTGGTTCGAGTTCGTGTACGGGCTGGCGCTGGTCTCCGCCGCGCTGCTGATGGTCGGCTGGCACACCCGTGCCATGTCCGTGCTGTTCATGGCCGGTGTTCTCTCGCTGCAGAACCGCAGCATCTTCATGGGCGACGGCGGCGACAACGTCATCCACCTCATGGCGATCTACCTGGTGCTCACCCGGTGCGGGCAGGTCTGGTCCCTGGACGCCCGCCGTGCCCGGCGCCCGGTCGACGGCGAACCGCGGGCGGGTGACCTGGCCGGTCCGCTGCTGTGGGTGGCGTTCGGCGCGGTTCTTCTCGGGGCCACGGTGACGGACAACCTGGGCGGGACCTCCTGGCTGCCGGTCTTCTTCTGGATCCTGTGGATCGGCCACGGCGTCTGGTGGGCCGTGAGCCGGTACGCACCGCAGAGCGAGCCGCGCACCCTGCTCGATGTCGTCGCCAACCTCGCCCACAACGCGACGCTCGTCGTGATCATGGCCGAGGTCTGCCTGATCTACTCGACCGCGGGCTGGTACAAGATCCAGGGCTCCCGGTGGCAGGACGGCACGGCGCTGTACTACCCGCTCAAGCTCCACTACTTCACGCCCTGGCCGGCGCTCTCCGACATCCTCGCCTCCAGCGGGGTGATGGTGATGGTGCTGACGTACGCCACGGTCATCGTGCAGGTCGCCTTCCCGTTCACGCTGTTCAACCGGCGCGTCAAGAACGTGCTGCTCGTCGTGATGATCTGCGAGCACGCCGGTATCGCCCTGCTGCTGGGGCTCCCCTTCTTCTCGATGGCCATGATCGCGGCGGATGCCGTCTTCCTGCCGACCGTCTTCCTGGTGTGGCTCGGAGGCCGGGCGGCTCTCGGGCGGGACCTGCTGGTGCGGCGCCGGAACGGGAAGGGGCGGCGTGGCGAGGTGCCGGGGCCACGGGACGGTGCGGACCGGCGGGAGGCACCGCAGCACAGTGGCGACGGGGGCCATACGCTCGTCGGGTGAGCAGCGAGATGGGTAGTGCGAGTGGTGCGGACAGTGCCGGTGGTGTCAGTGGTGCGGGTGGCCCTGGCGCTGTCGGCGGTGCCGATGGTGTGGATGAGCCGGCCCAGATGGGTGAGCCGGCTCAGTACGACGAGGGGTTCGGGACGGAGATCGGGGTCGGGCCGCATCCGCTTCCCTGGCCCGTCGGAGAGCGGTACGACCCCGAGCTGCTTGCCCATGGCGACCGGCGCAATGTCGGTGATGGCTACCGCTACTGGACCCGTGAGGCGATCGTCGCCGATCTCGATCTGCGGCGGCACGACTTTCATGTGGCGGTGGAGAACTGGGGCCACGACTTCAACATCGGCTCCGTCGTCCGTACCGCGAACGCCTTCCTCGCCAAGGAGGTGCACATCGTGGGGCGGCGGCGCTGGAACCGTCGCGGAGCGATGGTCACCGACCGGTATCAGCATGTCCGGCACCACCCGGACACCGCCGATCTGACCGCCTGGGCGGAGGCCGAGGGGCTGCCGATCATCGGTATCGACAATCTGCCGGGTGCCGTGCCGCTGGAGCGGACGGAGCTGCCTCGGCGCTGCGTGCTGCTCTTCGGGCAGGAGGGGCCGGGGCTGACCGAAGAGGCCCGTAAGCACGCCTCGATGGTGTGCTCGATCGCGCAGTTCGGGTCGACGCGGTCGATCAATGCGGGGGCTGCTGCGGCGATTGCGATGCATGCGTGGGTGCAGCGGTATGCGGATATTTCTGGGGGCGGGGCGTAGGCCTGGCCCTGGGCTGTTGCCCGGACCGGGGTGGTCCGAGTCCCTGGACCGGGGTGGTCCGGGGCCCGGACCGGGGCGGTCCGGAGCCCGGACCGGGGTGGTCCGGGGTCTGGTTGCGGTCGCGGCTGGGCGTGCGGGAGGGGGTGGGTGGCGTCGCCTGCGGCGGGGCTTTTCCCCTACCCGCCCCTTCCCGTAACCGGGGCTCCGCCCCGGACCCCGCTCCTCAAACGCCGGAGGGGCTGGGTGGGGCGAAGGGGCCGGATGAGGGCCGGGAGGGGAGGGGAGGGGAGGGGACTGGGGTAGGGCCCCACAGCGGGAGGGTCCTGGGTCGGGAGGAACCTGGATCGGGTAGGGCCCCACAGCGGGAGGGACCTGGGTCGGGAGGAACCTGGATCGGGTAGGGCCGAAAGCCGGAGGGGCTTGGGTCGGGAAGGGCCTGGATCGGAGGGGCCCACAGCGGGAAGGGCCTGGATGGGGAGGGCCCGTCGGTTGGTGCCGGGGTCAGCGTTGGCGGCGGACTTCCAGGGTGCGGAAGCGGTTCGAGACGAAGGCGCCGTCGCACAGGGCGGCGTTCGCTGCCGGGTTGCCTCCTGAGCCGTGGAAGTCGGAGAACGCCGCCGTCTGGTTGACGTACACCCCGCCGGTCAGGTTCAGCGAGAGCTGGGCCGACTCGTCCAGGCAGACGTCCTCCATCGCGCGCTCCACCTCCGGTGAGGTCGTGTAAGCGCCCACCGTCATCGCTCCCTTGTCACGGACGGTGCGGCGCAGCAGCTCCAGCGCGTCCGCCGTCGAGTCGACCGCGACCGCGAACGAGACCGGGCCGAAGCACTCCGAGAGGCAGGGGGAGTCGTCGTCCGGCTTGGTGCCGTCGAGCTTGACGATCAGCGGGGTACGGACGACCGCGTCGGGGAAGTCGGGGTTGGTCACTTCCCGGGAAGGCAGCGCCACGTCGCCCAGCTGCGCGGCCTCCTCCAGGCGGGCCTTCACCTCCGGGTTGACCAGGGCGCCCAGCAGGCCGTTCGCACGGGCGTCGTCGCCCAGGAGGCCGGTGACCGCGGCGGCGATGTCGGTGACCACGTCGTCGTACGACTTGTCGCCCGTGTCCGTGGTGATGCCGTTGCGGGGGATCAGCAGGTTCTGCGGGGTGGTGCACATCTGGCCGCTGTAGAGCGAGAGCGAGAACGCGATGTTGGCGAGCATGCCGCGGTAATCGTCGGTCGAGTCGAGGACGATCGTGTTGACCCCGGCCTTCTCCGTATAGACCTGCGCCTGGCGGGCGTTGGCCTCCAGCCAGTCGCCGAACTCCGTGGAGCCGGTGTAGTCGATGATCCTGATCTCGGGGCGGAGCGCCAGGGTCTTGGCGATGCCCTCGCCCGGCCGCTCGACGGCCAGAGCGACCAGGTTGGGATCGAAGCCGGCCTCGGCGAGCACCTCGCGCGCCACCTGGACGGTGAGGGCCAGCGGGAGCACGGCCCGGGGGTGCGGCTTGACCAGGACCGGATTGCCGGTGGCGAGGGAGGCGAAGAGGCCCGGGTAGCCGTTCCACGTGGGGAAGGTGTTGCAGCCGATCAAGAGCGAGATGCCGCGTCCGGACGCGGTGAACGTCTTGTGCAGGTCGAGCGGGTCGCGCTTGCCCTGCGGCTTGGACCAGTCGGCGGTGCGGGGGGCGCGGATCTGCTCCTCGTACGCATACGCCACCGCCTCCAGACCGCGGTCCTGGGCGTGCGGGCCGCCGGCCTGGAACGCCATCATGAAGGCCTGTCCGCTGGTGTGCATCACCGCGTGGCCGAACTCATGGGTGCGGGCGCTGATCCGCGCCAGGATCTCCAGACAGACCAGGGCCCTGGTCTCCGGTCCGGCCTCGCGCCAGGCGGGGATTCCCGCGCGCATCGCGGGGAGCAGGACATCCAGGTCGGCGTGCGGATACTCGACGGCCAGCTCCGGACCGTAGGGCGAGATCTCACCGCCCGTCCAGCCGTCCGTGCCCGGCTGGTCCAGGTCGAGGCGGGTGCGCAGCACGGCGTCGAAGGCGGCCTTGCCCTCGGCCGCGCCCAGGCTGCCGGGGGCGCCGCCCTCGCCGTACGCCTTCGGGTGCTCGGGGTGCGGGGACCAGTACTCCCGCGTGCGGATCGCTTCGAGGGTCCGGTCCAGCGTGGGGCGGTGCTTCTCGGACAGCAGGTGCGGGGAGAGCTCGGCGGCCATGACGGACCAACTCCTCATCGAGCTGGGCAGGGACGGGCGGACAGAGTTAGAGTAACCGAACGATCGGTCGGGACAAGGGGGCCCACGAAACCTGTGGACAACTCGTAGGGGAGGATCGCGGGCATGACCACGGCCAAGCGGGACACGTACACCCCGGAGACTCTGCTCACGGTCGCCGTCCGTGTCTTCAACGAGCGCGGCTACGACGGCACGTCCATGGAGCACCTGTCGAAGGCGGCGGGCATCTCCAAGTCGTCCATCTACCACCACGTCGCCGGCAAGGAAGAACTGCTGCGGCGTGCGGTCACCCGGGCCCTGGACGGGCTCTTCGGCATCCTCGACGAGTCGGGGGCGACGCGGGGCCGCGCGATCGCGCGGGTCGAGTACGTCACCCGTCGCACCGTCGAGGTGCTGATAGCCGAACTGCCCTATGTCACGCTGCTGCTGCGCGTACGGGGCAACACGAAGACCGAGCGCTGGGCCCTGGAGCGGCGGCGCGAGTTCGACCAGCGCGTGGCCGATCTGCTGAAGGCGGCGGTGGCGGACGGCGATCTCCGCTCCGACGTGGACATACGGCTGGCGACGCGGCTGCTCTTCGGGATGGTCAACTCGCTCGTGGAGTGGTTCCGGCCGCTGGCCGACGGCGGCGCGGAGGGGGAGCGGCTCGCCGACACCGTCGTGCAGCTGGCTTTCGAGGGCATGAAGTCGAGCCGCTGACCCGGCGGCTGCCCGCCGGGGTGCCCGGGCTCAGGTGAGTTCCGTGGGGCGTTCCGGGCCCGGGGCCAGGTCCGTCTCCTCGAACACCAGCAGGGTGCGTGTGGACAGCACCTCCGGAATGGCCTGGATCCTGGTCAGGACCAGCTCGCGCAGTGAGCGGTTGTCCGGTGTGTGCACCAGCAGCAGTACGTCGAAATCACCGCTGACCAGCGCGATGTGCGTGGCCCCCGGCAGCGCCTGAAGCTGCTCGCGCACGGTGCGCCAGGAATTCTGGACGATCTTGAGCGTGATGTACGCGGAGGCTCCCTGCCCCGCCCGCTCATGGTTCACCCGGGCGCTGAAGCCGCGGATCACGCCGTCGTCGATGAGCCGGTTGATCCGGGCGTACGCGTTGGCGCGCGAGACATGGACCCGGTCGGCCACCGACCGTATCGAGGCGCGGCCGTCCGTCTGGAGCAACCGGAGGATGGCGCGATCGATGGAGTCGAGCGGGCGTGCCGGCGGAACCTGGCCGGGCTCCTCGGCCCCGTCGGCCATTTGTTCAGCTGCCATGTTCCCGTGCCTCCCCGTCCTGGACGACCTGTTCCCATCCCAGGCTGTGGAGAACCGTTTGTCCACAGGCTGGCGGTGCCTGTAGCCAAAATGCGCTCGCGACCGAACAATCGGTAGGTGAGACGCACCACATCCGCGGCTCGCACGGCTTTCGACATTTCGACATATTTCGACACCCCTCGGCATCGGGTACCCCTGATGCCGCCAGACGCCGCTCGATACCCCTCGATGCCAGGAGGTGCTTGTCATGACGGTCCAAGAGCTGCCCGGCGCGGCCGCCTACCGGCCCACGCCGCCCCCGGCCTGGAAGCCGCTCACCGATCCCGCGCCGCTGCTCCCGGACCCCGAGCCGTACCGCGTGCTCGGTACGGACGCCGTGGCCGACGCAGACCCCGAGCTGCTGCTGCGGCTCTACGCCGAGCTCGTGCGCGGCCGGCGGTACAACGCGCAGGCGACCGCCCTCACCAAGCAGGGCAGGCTCGCCGTCTACCCGTCGAGCACCGGGCAGGAGGCCTGCGAGGTCGCGGCCGCCCTGGTGCTGGAGGAGCGGGACTGGCTCTTCCCGAGCTACCGCGACACGCTCGCGGCCGTGGCCCGGGGCCTGGACCCGGTCGAGGCGCTCACCCTGCTGCGCGGCGACCGGCACACCGGCTACGACCCGCGCGTGCACCGCATCGCGCCCCTGTGCACCCCGCTCGCAACCCAGCTGCCGCACGCCGTGGGCCTGGCCCACGCGGCGCGGCTCAAGGGCGACGACGTGGTCGCGCTCGCCATGGTCGGCGACGGCGGCACCAGCGAGGGCGACTTCCACGAGGCGCTCAATTTCGCGGCCGTCTGGCGGGCCCCTGTCGTCTTCCTCGTGCAGAACAACGGCTTCGCCATCTCCGTACCCCTGGCCAAGCAGACCGCGGCACCGTCCCTGGCCCACAAGGCCGTGGGGTACGGAATGCCCGGCCGGCTGGTCGACGGCAACGACGCGGCAGCCGTGCACCAGGTGCTCTCCGAGGCGGTGGCGCGTGCCCGCAGCGGCGGCGGTCCGACGCTCGTGGAGGCCGTGACCTACCGGATGGACGCGCACACGAACGCCGACGACGCGACGCGCTACCGCGGGGACAGCGAGGTAGAAGCCTGGCGGGACCACGACCCGGTGCGGATCCTGGAGCGGGAGCTGACCGGGCGCGGGCTGCTCGGCGACGACGGCATCGAGGAGGCGCGGGTGGCCGCAGAGCAGATGGCGGCCGGGCTGCGGGACCGGATGAACGCGGACCCGGTGCTCGACCCGATGGACCTCTTCGCCCATGTGTACGCGGAGCAGACGACACAGCTGCGCGAGCAGGCGGCCCGCCTGCGCGTCGAGCTGGACGCGGAGAACGACCAGCACGACCAGCACGGCACGGACGACAGGGGTGCAGGGCGATGACCACCGCAGCGGCCACGGCCGGAGAGCGGACGGCGAAGGCCAAGCCCGCCACGATGGCCCAGGCACTCGGGCGCGCGCTGCGCGACTCGATGGCCGACGACCCTTCCGTGCACGTCCTCGGTGAGGACGTCGGGACACTCGGCGGGGTCTTCAGGATCACCGACGGCCTGGCGAAGGAGTTCGGCGACGAGCGGTGCACGGACACCCCGCTGGCCGAGGCCGGCATCCTCGGGGCGGCCGTGGGCATGGCGATGTACGGGCTGCGGCCCGTGGTGGAGATGCAGTTCGACGCCTTCGCCTATCCGGCGTTCGAGCAGCTCATCAGCCATGTCGCCAAGATGCGGAACCGGACCGGGGGCGCGATGCCGCTGCCCATCACCGTCCGGGTGCCGTACGGCGGCGGAATCGGCGGTGTCGAGCACCACAGCGACTCCTCGGAGGCGTACTACATGGCGACCCCGGGTCTCCATGTCGTCACACCCGCCACCGTCGACGACGCCTACGGGCTGCTGAGGGCCTCGATCGCCTCCGACGACCCTGTGGTCTTCCTGGAGCCCAAGCGGCTCTACTGGTCGAAGGCGGACTGGTCGCCGCAGGCACCCGCCGCCGTGGAGCCCATCGGGCGGGCCGTCGTGCGCCGTCAGGGCCGCAGCGCGACGCTCATCACGTACGGGCCGTCCCTGCCGGTCTGCATGGAGGCGGCGGAGGCCGCCGTCGAGGAGGGCTGGGACCTCGAAGTAGTCGACCTGCGGTCGCTGGTGCCGTTCGACGACGAGACCGTTGCCGCGTCCGTGCGGCGGACCGGCCGCGCGGTCGTCGTCCACGAGTCCACCGGCTTCGGCGGGCCGGGTGGCGAGATCGCCGCCCGGATCACGGAGCGCTGCTTCCACCACCTGGAGGCACCGGTGCTGCGCGTCGCCGGATTCGACATCCCCTATCCGCCGCCGATGCAGGAGCGCCACCATCTGCCGGGTGTGGACCGGGTGCTCGACGCCGTCGCCCGACTGCAGTGGGAGGCGGAGCACTGATGCCGCAGGTACTCGAATTCAGGCTTCCGGATCTCGGTGAGGGGCTGACCGAGGCGGAGATCGTGCGCTGGCTGGTGGAGATCGGCGATGTCGTCGCCATCGACCAGCCGGTCGTCGAGGTCGAGACGGCCAAGGCGATGGTGGAGGTGCCGTGCCCGTACGGGGGCGTGGTGACCGCGCGGTTCGGCGAGGAGGGGGCGGAACTTCCTGTCGGGGCACCCCTGTTGACCGTCGCTGTCGGGTCGGCGGAGGCGTCGGGGTCGGGGGCGAGTGCTGATGCCGGTTCCGGTTCCGGTGCCCGTACGGGCCCGGGTGCTGACGGCGCGGAGCCGTCCGGGTCCGGGAACGTACTCGTGGGATACGGGACCGGGGCGCCGCCGGTGCGGCGTCGGCGGGTCCGGCCCGAGGGCCTTTCCGCGTCTCCCGGCGCGCCTGCTCCTAGTCGTAGCCCGGGCCCTGGCACTAGTCCTGGTCCTGGCACTGGTCCTGGTCCTGTTTCTGCGCCTGACCCGACTCCTGCTCCGGCTGCGCGCGTTGCGGTCGCGCGGGTTTCGGACGGGAGGCAGGGGCCGGTCGCTGTCGTCTCCCCGCTGGTGCGCAAGCTGGCGCGGCAGCACGATCTCGATCTGCGACAGCTCGCCGGGTCCGGGCCCGACGGCCTGATCCTGCGGGCGGATGTCGAGTCCGCCATCCGGTCGGCGACGTCGGCTCCTGCCGTCGCTGTCGCCACTGCCGCGGCCGGTTCCGCCACGGCTGCTTCCGTCACCGCTGCTCCCGCTGCGCCTGCGTCGCCCGTGACGTCCGTGTCGCCTGTGACGGGTGGGTCTTCGGTGCGTCCTGCCGGGGAACGGATTCCATTGCGCGGGGTGCGGGGAGCGGTCGCGGACAAGCTGTCGCGCAGCCGACGGGAGATCCCCGACGCCACGTGCTGGGTGGACGCCGATGCCACCGAGCTGATGGCGGCCCGGGCCGCGATGAACAGCGTGGGCGGTTCCGGTTCCGGTGCCGGTCCCAAGGTGTCGGTGCTGGCCCTGCTCGCCCGTATCTGTACGGCGGCCCTGGCCCGCTATCCCGAGCTCAACTCCACGGTGGACGTGGAAGCGCGCGAGATCGTGCGGCTGCCGGAGGTCCATCTCGGCTTCGCGGCCCAGACCGAGCGCGGGCTCGTCGTCCCCGTCGTGCGGGATGCGCAGGTGCGCAACGTGGAGTCGATCGGGGCGGAGATCGCCCGGCTGACCGAAGCGGCGAGGACCGGGACGCTGAAGCCGGCGGAGCTGACCGGCGGCACGTTCACGCTGAACAACTACGGGGTGTTCGGCGTCGACGGTTCCACACCGATCATCAACCACCCCGAGGCGGCGATGCTCGGCGTCGGCCGGATCGTCGCCAAGCCGTGGGTCCACGAGGGCGAGCTCGCCGTACGACGGGTCGTCCAGCTCTCGCTGACCTTCGACCACCGGGTCTGCGACGGCGGTACGGCGGGAGGCTTCCTGCGGTACGTGGCCGACTGCGTGGAACAGCCGGCGGTGCTCCTGCGGACGCTGTAGGCCCCGGAGGGGCCGGCCCGGGGGTGGTGGGGCTGACGCCCTGCGCGCCCTGGTCTCCCCGTTCGCGTTCTCCGTTGATCCACGGGAATGGGGACGGGGAGGATCCACCGGGCGCCGTGGCACGCATACTCGGGGCATGACCGCGTATGACGCCATCGTTCTCGCCGGAGGGGCCGCGAAGCGGCTCGGCGGCGCCGACAAGCCCGGGCTCCGGGTCGGTGGCCGGCCGCTGCTCGACCGGGTACTCGGTGCCTGCGCCGGTGCCGGGACCACCGTGGTCGTGGGAGGCAGACGGCCCACCGCGCGTCCGGTGACCTGGACGCGCGAAGAGCCGCCGGGCGGCGGCCCGTTGGCCGCGCTCGGTGCCGGGGTGCGGCACACGGCGGCGGAACACGTGCTCGTGCTCTCCGCCGATCTGCCGTTCCTGGGCGCGGACACCGTCGGCTCGCTGCTGGAAGCGCTCGGCCGGGGAGACGTCGAGGGTGCGGTCTGCACCGACCAGGACGGCCGGGACCAGCCTCTCGTGGCCGTCTACCGTGCGGAGCCGCTGCGCCGTGAACTGGCGCTCATCGCCACGGAGCACGGCAGTCTGGCCGGGCTGCCCCTGCGGCTGCTCACCCATGAACTGGAGCTTGCCCGGGTGGCGGCGGACCCGCTCGCCTCGTTCGACTGCGACACCTGGGAGGACATCGCTTCGGCCCGGGCCCGGATCAGAGAACATGGGACCGTGCTGGACGAATGGATCACCGCAGTCAAGACCGAACTGGGCATCGAACTCGACGTCGACACCGGCGTCCTGCTCGACCTCGCCCGTGATGCCGCCCACGGCGTCGCCCGGCCCGCAGCGCCCCTGACGACCTTCCTGGTCGGCTACGCGGCTGCGCAGGCGAGCGGCGACGGCGGCGGACCCGAAGCGGTGGCCGAGGCCGCCCGGAAGGCCGCCGCGCTCGCCCTCCGGTGGGCGGACGAGAACGAGTCGCCATGACGGGCCCCAGCGGCAGCGCCGAGCGGCTGCCGCCGTCCGGCCGGGTCGCCGAACAGAAACGCGCTCCCGTCGCCGAAGCGACCGAAGCGACCCAAGCGACCGAGGCAACTGAAGCGACTGAAGCGACCCAAGCGACCGAACCCGCTGAACCCGCCGAAGCCGCCGAACCCGCAGAGCCTGCCGAACCCGCCGAAGCGGTCGCATCCGCCCGAGCTGCCCTGGCGGCCGAAGCCGCCGAGGAACTGGCCGTGGCGCAGGCCCTCGCCCTGGTGGGCCCGCCCGCACCTTCAGATCCGACAGCCGCAGCCGCAGCCGCAACTGCCTCCACCACCGGCCCCGCATCCGCAGGCGCCTCCACCACCGCCACCACCACCGCATCCGCCTCCGGAGAGGACCCCGACCCCGGCCACGGGCGCCGGCAACCCCCCGCCCAAGCCCACGCGGCCCCGGACCGCGGCGAGCGTCTCCCGGCGCACTCCCCCGAGCATTCCCCCACCCCCACCCCCACCCCCGCCCCCGGCCGGCACTCCGCCCAGGGCCGGCGGCACGTCCGGGCGACGTCGTGGGGCGAGGCCCGTGCCCTTGCCGCCCGGGCCGGGCGCGCGGTTCCTCCGCGTTCCGTGCGACTGCCCCTCGACCGCGCCCTCGGTCAGGTGCTCGCCGAGCCGCTCACCGCTCTCACCGATCTGCCCTCCTTCGACACCTCCGCCATGGACGGCTGGGCCGTAGCGGGACCGGGGCCGTGGATCATCCGGGCGGACGAGGGGATTCTCGCGGGACACGCCACCCCGGCCCCCCTTCCCGACGGCGACGCCATCCGCATCGCCACGGGTGCCCGGATCCCGTCGGACGTCACCGCCGTCATCCGCAGCGAGCACGCCCACGCCGACGAGGCCAAGGGGCTGCTGCACGCGCAGCGTCAGGTGCACCCCGGGCAGGACATCAGGCCGCGTGGTCAGGAGTGCCGCTCGGGCGACCAACTCCTCCCCGCCGGAACGCTGGTGACTCCCGCCGTCCTCGGGCTTGCCGCGGCCGCCGGTTACGACGAGCTGCCGGCCAGACCCCGGCCGCGGGTCGACGTCCTCGTCCTGGGTGACGAACTCCTGACCGCCGGTCTGCCGCACGACGGGCTGATCCGGGACGCTCTCGGCCCGATGATCGGCCCCTGGCTGCGCGCGCTGGGCGCCGAGGTCGCCGCACCGCGCCGCCTCGGCGATGACGCGGAGGCCCTTCGGCAGGCGCTCACCGGCTCCCGGGCCGACCTGATCATCACCACCGGCGGCACCGCCGCCGGACCCGTCGACCATGTGCACCCCGTCCTCGACCGGATCGGCGCCGAGTTGCTCGTCGACGGGGTCGCCGTGCGGCCCGGTCACCCCATGCTGCTGGCCCGGCTGGCGGCCGGAGGCCCGTATCTCGTCGGGCTGCCCGGCAACCCCCTGGCCGCGGTGTCCGGTCTGCTCACTCTCGCCGAGCCCCTGCTCGGCGGGCTGGCGGGCCGGACCCCTCAGGACCGCTACCGGATCGCCATAAGGGACGAGGTGCACGGCCACCCGCACGACACCCGGCTGGTCCCCGTGGTCCATCGCACAGCCGACCGGCCCGGCGGCGTGCCGGGTGCCACAACACGTCGCGACGGCAGCGGAACCGGCGGCGGTACGGATCACGTCGTACCCCTGCATTACAACGGTCCCGCCATGCTCCGCGGCATCGCCGCCGCGGACGGGCTGGCCGTTGTGGAGCCGGGCGGGGTACGGTCCGGCACCGAGGTGGAGATCCTCGATCTACCGTGGGCCCCGGCGACGCCGTGGACTGAAGGGTGTTTCACGTGAAACTTCCCGGCCATGACGCGATGGCCAGGCGCGCCGACGAACATGCCGTTCCCACGCGGGTGATGCTCCCGCGCAGGGTCATCGACGGTCCGGCGCGCCAGGTGGCCAAGCGGCTGATGATGGCCCTGATGGTGCTCGCCATCACGGTGCTGATCGTCTGGGTCGACCGCGACGGTTACCACGACGCGGCCGACGGCAAGGTCGACCTGCTGGACGCGGTGTACTACGCGACGGTCACCCTCTCCACCACCGGGTACGGCGACATCACTCCGTACAGCGACGGCGCCCGGCTCATAAATGTGGTGCTCGTGACACCACTGCGCGTGCTCTTCCTCATCATCCTGGTCGGCACCACCCTCGAGGTCCTCACGGAACGGACTCGGGAGGACTTCCGGCTGAAGCGTTGGAGAACCAACTTGCGTGACCACACCGTCGTCGTCGGCTTCGGCACGAAGGGCCGCTCGGCCATCCAGACCCTCTGCGCCACCGGGCTGCGGAAGGACCAGATCGTCATCGTCGACCCGGCGTCCAAGGTGATGGAGATCGCCAACGCCGAGGGCTTCACCGGAGTGCTCGGGGACGCGACACGCAGCGATGTGCTGCTGCGGGCCGAGCTGCAGAAGGCGCGTCAGATCATCATCGCCACCCAGCGCGACGACACGGCCGTCCTGGTCGCGCTCACCGCGCGGCAGCTCAACCGCGGCGCGAAGATCGTGGCCGCGGTGCGCGAGGAGGAGAACGCCCCGCTGCTGCGGCAGTCCGGTGCCGACGCCGTGATCACGAGCGCCAGCGCGGCCGGGCGGCTGCTCGGTCTCTCCGTGCTCAGCCCCAGCGCCGGCACGGTGATGGAGGACCTGATCCAGCAGGGCAGCGGGCTCGACCTCGTCGAACGGCCGGTGATAAAGGCCGAGGTGGGCAAGAACGTCCGCGAGACCGACGACCTCGTGGTCAGCGTGCTGCGCGGGCACCGGCTCCTGGGGTACGACGATCCGGCCGCCAGCCCGCTGCAGCTGACGGACCGGCTGATCACGATCGTGCGCGCCACCAACGAACCGCCGCTCAACCAGCCGCCGCAGGCCGCCCCGCGCAACTGAGCGGAGTAGCCTCGCGGCCATGTATGCGATCACGATCCCCGAACCCGGTGGCCCCGAGGCGCTCGTCTGGGCCGAGGTGCCCGATCCCGTAGCCGGCGAGGGCGAGGTCCTCGTCGACGTCGTGTCCAGCGCGGTCAACCGGGCCGACGTGCTGCAGCGGCAGGGCTTCTACAACCCGCCGCCCGGTGCGTCCCCCTACCCGGGCCTGGAGTGCTCGGGCCGCATCTCGGCGCTCGGCCCCGGAGTCACCGGCTGGTCGGTCGGCGACGAGGTGTGCGCCCTCCTCGCGGGCGGCGGCTACGCGGAGAAGGTCGCCGTTCCCGTCGGGCAGCTGCTCCCCGTACCGGACGGGCTGGACCTCACGCTCGCCGCGGCACTGCCGGAGGTGACGGCCACCGTCTGGTCCAACGTGTTCATGGTGGCGCATCTGCGGCCCGCCGAGACGCTGTTGGTGCACGGGGGATCCAGCGGTATCGGCACGATGGCGATCCAGCTCGCCAAGGCGGTCGGGGCACGGGTCGCCGTGACCGCCGGCGGACCGACGAAGCTGGCGCGCTGCGCCGAGCTCGGTGCCGACATCCTGATCGACTACCGGGAGCAGGACTTCGTCGAGGAGCTTCGCAAGGCGACGGACGGGGCGGGCGCGGACGTCATCCTCGACATCGTCGGCGCGAAGTACCTGGACCGGAACGTGCAGGCGCTCGCCGTCAACGGCCGGCTCGCGATCATCGGGCTCCAGGGCGGTGCCAAGGGCGAGCTGAACCTGGGTGCCCTGCTGACCAAGCGGGCCGCTGTCACGGCGACGTCGCTGCGCGGGCGCCCGCTCGCCGAGAAGGCCGCGATCGTCGCCGCCGTACGTGAGCACGTATGGCCGCTCATCGCCGACGGCGTCGTTCGGCCGGTCGTGGACCGCATGTTGCCGATGCCGGACGCGGCGGAGGCCCACCGCGTCATGGAGTCCAGCACCCACGTCGGCAAGGTGCTCCTGCAGGCGCCCCAGGCGTCCGCCACGAACTGAACCGACCACGACCCCAGGCGTCCGCCACGATCTGAACCGATCGCCCCAGGCGTCCGCCACGATCTGAACCGACCACCCCGGAACCGCAGCCACGCGCAGGGCCCGGCACA
This sequence comes from Streptomyces sp. NBC_01257, assembly GCF_035917255.1. Classification (NCBI taxonomy): domain Bacteria; kingdom Bacillati; phylum Actinomycetota; class Actinomycetes; order Kitasatosporales; family Streptomycetaceae; genus Streptomyces; species Streptomyces sp. NBC_01257. The sequence continues at coordinate 4,527,378 of NZ_CP108472.1, read as the reverse complement.
CGGAGTTCGTGTGCCGGGCCCTGCGCGTGTGCTTGTGCTCGTTCGACGGGTTTCGGCAAGAAGTACGGAACCGGACCGCGGCCTACAGGTACGGGCCCGAGCGGATCGCCCCGTGCGGGTCCGCGCCACCGTCCTCCTCCTCGTGGCCGCTGCCGGGAGGCAGCGCGCGGCGCATCTGCTCCAGCTGCGCACGGGCCGCCATCTGCTGGGCGAACAGTGCCGTCTGGATGCCGTGGAAGAGGCCCTCCAGCCAGCCGACCAACTGGGCCTGTGCGATCCGGAGTTCCGCCTCGGAGGGAACCGACTCCTCGGTGAACGGCAGGGAGAGCCGCTCCAGTTCCTCCACCAGCTCCGGCGCGAGGCCGTCCTCCAGCTCCTTGACCGAGCTGGCGTGGATCTCCTTGAGGCGTACCCGGCTCGCCTCGTCGAGGGGAGCCGCCCTGACCTCCTCCAGGAGCTGCTTGATCATGCTGCCGATGCGCATGACCTTGGCGGGCTGTTCGACCATCTCCGTCACCGGGACCTCACGCGACTCGTCGTCAGTGCCACCGCCGCCGATCGCCATTCCGTCCTGCCCCACTACGAGGACCTGGGGGTGCTCCTGCGACCGTTCATTCCTCGGCATCTCCATGCCGTCCATTGTCTCGCACACGTGCCGTTCAACACTGTGGTGCCCCCGGAAACGGATGATCCACCGTTTCCGAGGGCACCGAATCGGCTGCGAAGCAGCCGGTCAGGCCGTCTGCGCGGGCTCTCTCCCGGTCATCCGGCGCGCCGCGCCAGCGTCAGCCGGGAGCGGGTGAACACCGCCGCCAGCACCCCGGCCAGCAGCGGAACGGCCAAGGCCAGCAGTCCGATGGTCGCCCAGGGCAGCACGATCGGCGTGAACGCGGACTCCATGGGCTCGATCCGCATCGCCTGCAGCGCCTTGCGCTGGTCGACCAGGCGCAGCGCCACCGCGGGCACCAGGCCCGCCGCGGTGCCCAGCAGCACCCCGGTGAGTGCCACCACCACGCACTGGAACCCGGAGAGCGACCGCCGGACGCGCGGGGGCGCGCCGACCGCGCTCAGCGTGGTGAGGTCGGCCTCCGCGTCCGCCTTGGCGAGGCCGGTGGTGATGGCCGCCGCACCCAGGGTCACCACCCCGGCGAACAGGGTGAGGATCAGCAGGATGACGTCCTCCCGGTCGCCCGGACCGTTCTCGGTCTGGAGCCAGATCCCGCCGCCGGCCTGTTCGATGGCGGCCGAGACGCTCTGCGTCCCGGCGTCCGTGGGCGGTCCGGGGACGGCGTACACGGTGCCGGACCGCGCGGTGTGCAGGCCGAGCCGCTCGGCGGTCCGCTGCGGCATGATCATGCGGATGCCGGGGGTGGCGGCGTACTCGGCGTCCGCGACGTACACCTTCAGCCGGTTCGTGGTCTTCCGGGCCGGGCCGGGGTGCAGCTTGCGGTTCCTGGTGTCCTTGGCGTTGTAGGTGTGGACGGCCTTGAGGGTGACCTCGCCGTTCTTCGCGTACGCCCGGTTCAGCAGGACGGGGGTGCCGGCCCTCAGCGCCGCGGCGGCCGCGGGGTCGTCGAGTTTCGCGTACGTGTGGAGCAGGGCGGCGTCGCCCACCACGATGTTGTTCGTCTCCGAGCTGAAGCTGCCCGACGAGAGGTACTCGTCCATGCAGGCGGGGGACCGCATCATCGCGCGGTGCTCCTCCGCGGAGAGCCGTGCGGCGAGTTCCTTGGCGCCCTTGGTATTGAGGGGGCAGGTGTGGCCCTTGCCGGTGGGCTTGACCAGCTCCAGGCTGCCGCAGCGGGACTCGTCCTCGTAGTAGACGGAGCAGTCGCTGCCGGCCCAGAGGCGGGAGAAGTCGGCGTGGCCGCCGGTCACCGCGATGTTCCGTTCGACGGCGGCCCGGGCCAGCGGCAGCCGTTCGGCGGCCTCGGTGTCGACGGCCGAGAGCACCATCGTCCCCTTGGACAGCATGGGCGTGTAGTCGTGGTCGGACTCCGCCAGGCTGCTGGACATGTACGTCGCGATGGCCACCGAGCCCGCGACGGCGGCCATCACGGCGGCGACCGCCGGAGCGGTGCGGCCGCGGTTGCGGGCGGCGTCGCGCAGGGCCATCCGGGGCGAGAGCGGCAGCCTGCGGCCGAGCCGGCCCAGCAGGCCGACGATCACCGGAATGCAGGCGAGCAGCCCGAGTTCGGCGACGACCGAGCCGCCGGACACCAGGGTGGAGTTGCCGGTGGTGCCGCCGTACGCGGCGACGGCGACCCCGAGAGCCAGGGCGCCGGAGCCGATCGCGGGAAGCACCCGGGAGCTGCGGCGCACACCGCGCCGCCCGGTGAGCGACTCCAGTACGGACTGCCGGGCGGCCACGATCGCCGGGGCGAGCGCAGCGAGGAGCCCGGTGACCAGGCCGAGCACGGCGATGACGAGGAGTTCCGTCGGCTTCAGGAGCAGGGAGCCGAAGCGCTGACCCGCCCAGTCCTCGATCAGCGGCCGGAACGCGACCGTGAGCAGCAGCCCGGCCGCGACCCCGGTCACCGCCCCGATGCCGCCCAGCACCAGCCCGCCGGAGAGCACCACCGCACGGATGTGGCGCCGGTCGCCGCCGCAGGTGCCGACGAGTCCGAGCTGGCGGCGCGAGCGCCGCGCCCCCACGGCGAAGGCCGGTCCGGCGAGCAGCACGATCTCCAGGACGGTCATGGCGACGACGGTGACGGCGGCCGTGCTCACCTCGACCGGTTCGCGCGGCGTGTAGTCGGTGATGGTCCGCGCCATCGGGATCTCGGAGTCCGGCGGCGGGTCCAGGACCACCTGGCGGGACACGACGAGCGCACCGGCCTTGTTGGCCGCGAGCACATCGCCCCAGCCGATCCCCGCCGTGCCGGAGCCCTCGACCAGCCACTCGGTCGAGCCGGTGTTGGGCGGCAGCACCTTCCTGTCGCGGTCGGCCGCGGCCTGCCACGGGGCGATGACCGCGCCCGGATCGGCGTACAGCTGCTTCGCCTTCAGGTCGTCGGGCTCCTCGACCACACCCGTGATGGTGTACGTCCGGCCGGCGCCGTTCACCGTGGTGCGGGAGCCGATGTGCAGCCCGGACGACTTCAGGAACGGCTCGGTGGCCGCCATCTCGTCCGTGCCGTGCGGAAACGCGCCCTCGACCAGGTCGATCTTCCCGCGCGCCATGCGGTCCGAGGTCCGGACCTCCGTGATGTCGGCGTCGGTCAGTCCGTACGCCGTCGTCACGCTCGCGGGCACCGAAAGGATACTGATCGCCCGTGCGCCCTCGGGGAAGGCCGTACTCATGTCGACCGGCGGGGCCTCCCCGTCGGGGGCTTCCTTCCCGGCGGCGTCGTACATGTTCCCGTCGGGCATCTGCTGCAGCGGCCCCAGCCCCGGATCGCTGAACAGCGCGTCGGCGGAACCCATCCTGGCCGTCAGCTTCTCGGCCTCGGTGGAGTCGACACTGCGGTACGCGATGTCAGCGGCCGTCACCCCGAGCACCGGCAGCGCGATCATCGCGACGACGAGCGCGCTGCGGCCCTTGGCCCGCATGGCGTCGCGCCGGGCGATCCGGAGGGCGGCGCGCCACCCCGTGAAGACGCTCACTCGGGGCTCCCGGCGGCCAGCAGCGAATCGGCCCCGGCGGTCAGCGTCTGGTCGACGATCGAGCCGTCCCGGAGGAAGACGACCCGGTCCGCCCAGGCGGCGTACCGCGGTTCGTGCGTCACCATCACCCCGGCGGCGCCCTGGTCGCAGCGGTTGCGCAGCAGCGCGAGGACGGTCTCTCCCGTCTCGGAGTCGAGGGCCCCGGTCGGTTCGTCCGCGAGCACCAGGCGGCGGTCCCCGACCAGCGCGCGGGCGATCGCGACGCGCTGCTGCTGGCCGCCGGACATCTCGTCCGGGAAGCGGTCGGCGATCTCCAGGAGGTTCATCTCCTCCAGCGCGGCGCGGGCCTCCTTGCGCGCCTTGCGCACCGGGACGCCGTCGAGCTCACGCGGCAGCGCGATGTTCTCGGCGGCGGTCAGGGCGGGGATCAGGTTGTAGTCCTGGAAGACGTAGCCGACGCTGCGGCGGCGCAGCGCGGCCACCCCCTTGCGGCCGAGCGTGGAGATGTCCTGGCCCTCGATGACGACCTGTCCTGCGGTCGCGGTGTCGAGACCGCCGGCGATGGTCAGCAGGGTGGACTTGCCGGATCCGGACGGTCCCATCACGGCGACGAGCTCGCCGGGGTGCACGGACAGGTTGATGCCGCGCAGCGCGTGCACCTCGGCGATACCGGTGCCGTGGGTACGGGTCAGGTCGCGGAGTTCGAGCACCGGCGCGTCCACCGACAGGGGCGGAGCGGCCGGGGACGGGGACGGGGACGGGGACGGGGACGGGACGTGCAGGGACATGACGGTGGGTTCCCCCTCGGAACGGTTCTGTGGTCGGCAGGAACGGTTCGGTGGCCGGCGGCGGAGCGCGCGGTACCGGACGCGGTGGTGGCAGGTGGTGCAGGAGAGCGCGGTCCGGCGGCGGTGGTGGTGGCAGGTAGTGCCGGAGTACGCGGTCGGGCTGACGTGGCTCAGCGGCGTGCGCGGGGCCCGGAGGCGCCGCGGGCGGGGCTGCGCGGGGCCGTGGGCGCCTCGGGCTCGGTGGCGGCGGCCTCGGCGAGGCGGACCAGCCGGGCCTCGCAGTGGTCCAGCCAGCGGGCCTCGGCCTCGGCCTGGAAGATCAGCTGCTCCAGCACGAGCAGCCAGGCGACCTCGTCACGGTTGGCGGGCACGTCAGTGAGCGCCTGCGCCTTGAGGCGGGTGTAGTCCTGCATCGCCTTCACCGTGTGGTGGCGCTGGGACTGGATGACGGCCCGGATGTCGACGCCGGGGGCTCCGACGGCCATGGCGAGCTTGATCGCCAGCTCGTCGCGGGGCGGGCTGCTGCGGTCGACCGGCGTCTCGAACCAGGAGTGCAGCTCGGTGCGTCCGTCGTCGCTGATCGAGTAGAGGGCGTGCCCCTGGTCGTCCTCGCCGTCCTGGACGACCAGGCCGTCGCGCTCCAGTCTGCTCAGCGTCGTGTACACCTGCCCGACGTTCAGCGGCCAGGTGGAGCCGGTGCGCGACTCGAACTCGGTGCGGAGCTGGGAGCCGTAACGAGGCCCCCGCTCCAGGAGGGCCAGCAGCCCGTGACGGATCGACATACTGAGTATGTATACCGAGTATGTTGCCGGGCGCAAGTCTCCGCGGGGAGCTCCGTGTCCGCCGCTTCTCCGGCCGTCCGGCGTTCAGACCGAGCGGCGGATACGGAAGGCGAGGAAGCCGAGACCCAGCCCGACCAGGGCGATTCCCGCGCCGAGCGACAGCTGCTGGACCTGCTCGACCGCCGCCCCGTCAAGCGCCTGCCGCGACATCCGGCCCGTTCCGGGTGACGTGCTCGGCTCCGGGGTGACGGCCGGTACGGCGGCGGGTTCGGTCGCCTCGGCCTCCTCCTCCGCTTCCTCGGCCGCCTCCTCCTCGGACGCTTCGAGGGCGTCGGCCCGGGCGATCTCCTCCGGTGTCATCGTCCTGCCGGGGCGCGGCCGCCCCTCCCCGGCGGGCCGCCCCGCCAGCGGCGACTGGGCGTCGTCCGGGCGAGGCGATCCCGCGCTCGGCGAGGGCTGCCCGGGCGCAGCTGCGTCGTCCGTGGGGGAGGGCGTGGCGGAGGCCGGGGAGAGCGACGGCAGGGGCGCGGGATGTGCGGGGTGTGCGGGCACGGCGGAGGGGACGCCGGAGGCGACGGGAGCGGAGTGCGACGCGGCCGGGGAGCCCGAGGGGAGGAGCGCCTGCGGCGTCACGGACAGGCGCGCGGGCGCCCGGGTGGGCGTCTGCTGGTCCGCGTGCGCCTCGCCGGCCGTCAGGCCCCCCAGGGTCGCGGCCGCCGTCAGCGCCAGGCAGGCCACGCACCTTGAGAGCCGTGAGGCGAGGTGTCCTGAAGCCATGCGACCACCGTCACATGTGACGGTGTGTCCGGCATCTCAGGTGATACGGATGGATGGCGGACGGGACCGGGCCACTTCCCGACTGGATGGCGGGCGGGACCGGGTCACCTCACGACGACGCGGCCCCGGACCCCGTCCCCGGCTACGCCGGGTCGCCCGTGGCGATCCGCAGCTCGAAGTGGGCGCCCGTCTTGGGCACCGCGGTTCCGGACGTGGGGAACTGGTCGATGACCTGGTCCTCCGCGTACGCGTTCCCGGGAACCTTGATGATCTTGAGGGTCCAGCCGGCCGCGTCCGTGCAGGCACGCGCCGAGAGGATGTCCTTGTAGAGGAAGCTCGGGGCGTCGACCTTGTTCGGGTCGTCGTCGTCCTCGTACGCGTCCGTGCACTTCTCGGTTTCCATCGTCCGGTTCCGCTCCGGATCCTTGTGGCCACCGGCCGGGGACTCGCTCGACGAGGCCTCGGTGCCGCCCTTGCCCGGGTCGTCGTCACCGTCGCCGTTCAGCGCGAGCGCGGTGATCAGGCCGCCGATCGCGATCAGGGCGACCACGATCGAGCCCACGATCACGGGCATGTTCCGCCCGGAACCGCCGCCCGACGACCCGCTCTGTGTCTGTGTCTGCGGCGACATGGAGTACGGCGGCGGGGTCTGCTGCTGCATCGGCGACATCGCCGCCGGTGTCTGGTAGGCCGGAGCCGACTGCGGGTAGCCGTACGAAGGCGCCGGGGCGGGCGTCGGGGCGTACGGACCGGGCTGCTGCTGCGACTGGTACGGGCCAGGCTGGTACGGCGTCTGGACGTTGTGCGGCGCCGGGGTGGACTGGTCGACCGGCGGGAAGACGGCCGAACCGACGCCCGAGCCGCTGTTCGACGGTGCGCCCGCACCGCTGACGATCACGGGGGCGCCCGTCTGGCCGCCCGCGTTCAGCACGCGCGTGATCTCGTCCTGCATCGCGGCGGCGCTCGGGAAGCGCTCGTTCGGATTCTTCTTCAGGGCGCGGGCGACGAGCGCGTCCATCGCCGGGGTGATGGAGCGGTTGATGGTGGACGGGGCGACCGGCTCCTCCTGCACATGCGCGTACGCGATGGCGAGCGGCGAGTCCGCGTCGAACGGGATGCGGCCGGTCAGCAGCTGGAACAGCATGATGCCGACCGAGTACAGGTCGGACCGCGCGTCCACCCCACGGCCCAGGGCCTGTTCGGGGGAGAGGTACTGCGGGGTGCCGACGACCATGCCGGTCTGCGTCATCGACGTGACGCCCGACTGCATGGCGCGGGCGATGCCGAAGTCCATGACCTTCACGATGCCGCGCTTGGTCACCATCACGTTGCCGGGCTTGATGTCGCGGTGGACGAGCCCCATTTCGTGGCTGGTGTCCAGGGCGGCCAGCACGTCGGCCGTCACCTTGAGCGCCTTGTCGGCGGGCATCGCGCCGTAGGAGCGGATGTCGGCCTGGAGGACGGAGCCGAGCGGCTGCCCCTCGACGTACTCCATGACGATGTACGGCATCAGCGCGCCGCCGAGTTCGTCCTCGCCGGTGTCGAAGACGGAGACGATGTTGGTGTGCTGGAGCTTGGCGACCGCCTGCGCCTCGCGCCGGAAGCGCTCACGGAAGGACTGCTCGCGGCCCAGTTCCGTGTGGAGGGTCTTGATCGCGACCTGCCGGTCCAGCGCGGAGTCGTACGCCAGATAAACGGACGCCATCCCGCCCTCGCCCAGCAGGTCGCGGAGCTGGTAGCGGCCGCCGGCGACCGAACCGCCCGCGTAGCGACCCTGGGCACCCTGTGCGCCGTCCTGGCTCATGACTTGCTTCCCCCTAGGGCGCGCGATTCGCGCGAAGATCCGTATTACTGGCCAAGTCTGCCCGAGGGGTACGACACGTCAAGCCAGGTGCCCGTTCCGTGACCCTACGCACAAGAAGCGTCTCGGAAGCGTTACAGGAACCGCATGGAATTTGCGTGGTGGGCGCGCCAGCCGGTTGGATGGCCCGTCCCTCTCGGAAACGGTGTGTCCGACGGAGGCTGTAGCGTGACGTCGCAATGCAGCAAGGCACCGTGAGAACCCGCGGACGCGCGGACAGAAACGACGGCGAGGACTGATGGCACCCGAACCCGAAGCAAACGGCGGCGGAGTTCCGGATGGCACCGACTCCTGGGGCGTCGGCGGTGTGGTCGGTGACGGACGTTACCGGCTGACCGGCCGCCTCGGCCGGGGCGGCATGGCCGAGGTGTTCGCGGCCGAGGACGTCCGGCTGGGACGTACGGTCGCGGTGAAGCTGCTGCGTTCCGATCTTGCCGAGGACCCGGTCTCCAAGGCCCGGTTCACGCGTGAGGCGCAGTCGGTCGCCGGCCTCAACCACCATGCGGTCGTGGCGGTGTACGACTCCGGTGAGGACACCGTGGCCGGCCAGACCGTCCCGTACATCGTGATGGAGCTGGTCGAGGGCCGCACCATCCGTGACCTGCTGCTCAATGCCGAGGCGCCGCCCCCCGAGCAGGCGTTGATCATCGTCTCCGGGGTGCTGGAGGCGCTCGCCTACTCGCACCAGCACGGGATCGTGCACCGCGACATCAAGCCGGCGAACGTGATCATCACGCACTCCGGCGCGGTCAAGGTGATGGACTTCGGCATCGCCCGTGCGCTGCACGGCGCGCAGTCGACGATGACCCAGACCGGCATGGTCATGGGGACGCCGCAGTACCTCTCCCCCGAGCAGGCGCTGGGCAAGGCCGTCGACCACCGCTCCGACCTGTACGCCACCGGCTGTCTGCTGTACGAACTCCTCGCGCTGCGGCCCCCGTTCACGGGCGAAACGCCGCTTTCCGTTGTGTATCAGCACGTTCAGGACATTCCGGTCCCGCCGTCGGAGATCTCCGACGTGGTGCCGCCGGAGCTGGACGGGCTCGTGATGCGCTCGCTCGCGAAGGACCCGGACGACCGGTTCCAGAGCGCCGAGGAGATGCGCGGGCTCGTCCAGTACAGCCTGCAGATGCTCCAGGTGCAGGGCGGTCACACCGGTACGTGGAACACCGGCCCGGTCGCGCTGCACGAGGGCGCGGGCGGCACCCCGCCGCACGGCACGAGCGGCTCCACCCGCGCGATGGGGTACCAGCAGCACGGGGACACCTCGCAGGGCCCGATCCTGCCGCCGATGAACCCGGACGACGGCGGTTACGACGGCAGCACCCGGCAGGGCGGTGGCGGCCGCGGCAAGCTGTGGCTGTTCGTCGTGCTCGCGCTGATCGCGATCGGTGTGGGTGTGGCCTTCGCGGTCAACGCGGCGAAGGGCGGCGGCGAGAAGCCGAAGACGCCGGTCACCTCGACGTCCAGCTCCCCCTCCCCGACGAAGTCGTCGGCCTCGCCGACCGACGAGGAGACGACGCAGGACACCGAGCAGCCGGGCAACTCCACGGGTGATCAGCAGGAGACCCCCGAGCAGCCGTCGTACACCCCGTCGTACACCCCGAGCAAGACGGCCGACCCGTCGCCCACGACCTCTCCGACCGAGACGGACACGGAGGGGACGACCGAGGGCAACACGGGTACCAGCGAGGGCAACACGGGAACGAGCGAGGGCAACACCGGTACCAGCGAGGGCAACACGGGCACCAGCGAGGGCAACACCGGTACCAGCGAGGGCAGTACGGGAACGAGCGAGGGCACGGACGCCGGTGGCGCGGACGCGGGCGCAACGACCGGGACCGCCGCCGGAGCAGCCGCGGGCGCGGGCGGCACCACCCCGTAGCCCGTCCTCACCCCGTGAACGCCTCGCGCACCGCCTCGTATTCACGGGTCCACCAGACCGCCAGGGCCGACACCGCAGGGAACTGCGGGTCGGCCCTTCGGTCGTTCAGGCAGTAGCGCCACCGCAGTATCCAGAAGTCGTTGAGCCGCTCCCACCACACCCGGTGCACCGCCGCGGCCAGTTCGTCGGCCCCCGCGCCGGCCGCCCGCCGGTAGGCGCGCGCGTACGCCCGCACCTTGCCCAGTTCCAGTTCCCCGGCCGGCAGTACGAAGAAGATGACCGCGGCGCGGACCGCCTCCTCCGCGCGCGGCTGCACGCCGAGCCGGTCCCAGTCGAGGATCGCCACCGGGTCGGCGCCCCGGTAGAGGACGTTCAGCGGGTGGAAGTCGCCGTGCACCCAGCCGGTCGCCGGACCGTCCGGGGCGGGCGGTCGGCGGTCGGCGTGCTGTTCCAGCAGGGTGCGCCGCTCCTGGAGCCGGTGTTCGGCCAGTTCGTCGAAGGAGTCCCGGGGCCGGCGGCGGCGCGCGGCGGTCAGTAACTCGTCGATCAGCGCGAAGGTGTCGGCCGGATCGGGGCTGGCATGCCCGGACCGGGCCCCGGCCCCCGCGTCCATCACCTGTTCCAGTCCCGTGTGTACGGCTCCGAGCAGCGCCCCGAGCCGCAGCGACTGGGCGAGGGTGAGCTGCGCGCCGGCCCGGTGCAGGCCGTCGACCCAGGGGTGCAGGGCGTAGCAGCGGCCGCCGATCTCGGTGACCGTGCCGCCCTCGGTGTCCTCCACGGGCGGGGCCACGGGCACACCGAGTGACTGGAGGCGCTGGGTGGCGCGGTGCTGGCGGACGATCGTGGCCCGGTCGCCCGTGGTGTCGTCCAGGTGGTGCTTGAGGAAGTACGAGCCGCGGGTGGTGGACACCCGGTAACCGTGGTTGAGCAGGCCCTGGGCGAGCGGCTTGCAGGTGAGCGGCTCGCCCGCGTCCGGGTAGCGGCGGAGCACCTCGCCGACCGGGGGAACAGGCGGGAATGTTACAGATGAGCGCGGCACTCGCCAGATGTTAGATCACGCTGCGTTGCGGATCTGCGGAGTTGCGTGGAAGTCCAGAGTGTGCACAGTGACGAAGTGCGGGTCGAGCCGGATGTAGGCCGGTTCGAAGGGCTCCCCGTTGACCTCGACGGGGGCGGGGCCGAAGTCCTTGCGCTGGGCGCAGGTCGGCTCGACGATGCGGGCGGGTCCGGTGAACTGCACGGACCACAGGTCGCGGCTGCCGGCCGAGGTGGCCGCGTTGTAGTTGTCCGCCCCGTACGCGACGACCGCGCCGTCGCAGGCCTCGTGGTAGCCGAGCCCGCTGTGCATGCGCAGGAAGACGCGGCCGTCCGTGACGATGTGCCGGGCCACCGTCAGGATCGGGAGGGCCCGCATGCTCGTCGCCAGGCGGCCGTAGGGGACCCGGCCGAGCAGTTCGATCGCGTGGAGTTCCTCGGAGGACATGCCTTCCACTGTCCGTCACCCGTGTGGACGGAATAAGAGGCCGGGGCCCCGGGTGGGCCGGGACCAAAGTCCTGAACCCGGCCCCTCGGGGGCGTGCCCCTCAGCGCTTCTCGGCCTGGAGCCGTGCCACATAGGCGGCGGCCTGCGAGCGGCGTTCCATGCCCAGCTTGGACAGCAGGCTGGAGACGTAGTTCTTGATCGTCTTCTCGGCGAGATGGAGCCGTTCGCCGATCACCCGGTTCGTCAGCCCCTCGCCGATCAGATCGAGGATCTTGCGTTCCTGATCGGTCAGGGCCGCGAGTTTGTCGTCGCCGCGGCCCTTCTTGCCGTCGCGCAGCCGCTCCAGCACCCGTGCGGTGGCCACCGGGTCGAGCAGCGATTTTCCGGCCGCCACGTCCCGTACCGCATTCAGCAGTTCATTGCCGCGGATCGCCTTGAGCACATATCCGGCGGCGCCCGCCATGATCGCGTCGAAAAGCGCCTCGTCGTCGGCGTACGAGGTCAGCATCAGACAGTTGATGGACTCGTCCTGGGAACGGATCTCGCGGCAGACCTCCACCCCGCTGCCGTCCGGCAGCCGTACGTCGAGGACGGCCACATCGGGCCGGGTCGCGGGGATGCGTACCAGCGCGTCCGCCGCCGTACCGGCCTCGCCGACCACCTCGATGTCGTCCTCGACCGAAAGCAGCTCATGGACTCCGCGGCGGACGACTTCGTGGTCATCCAGCAGAAAAACAGTGATTTTTCCTTCTTTGCGCACAAACGCAGTCTCACACACTCCCCTCTTCCCTGCCGCTGTCGGGCGGGATAACGTGCCGTTGTTCCGGCGGCCTGCAAGGCTGTTCCCAGTGCTGTGACCAGCGGGAGTTCCCGAATTCCTGGATTTACTTGGATATCCAAGCAAAATCGCAGGTCAGCAAGGGTTTCGCAGTTATGCGGCCCACTGGGTAACGTGCCTTTGACAGGGCGCTCGCCGGGGCACCTGTCACGCCTGTTCCCGGACCGAGCGGCACCCACCCCGTGCACGGGTACGGACACAGGCGAGCCGCACTGGTCTCCCGGCAGACCCCGGGGGCCGGACCGACGGAGGAGCACGCACGTGACCGTGGAGAGCACTGCTGCCGCGCGTAAACCGCGACGCAGCAGCAAGCGGACCAGCGCCGCGAAGACGCCCGCGAAGACGCAAGAGACTTCCGCGCCCGAGCTCGTACAGCTGCTGACGCCCGAGGGCGAGCGGATCGAGCACCCGGACTACTCGATCGACCTGACGGCGGACGAGCTGCGCGGTCTGTACCGGGACATGGTCCTGACCCGCCGCTTCGACGCCGAGGCCACCGCGCTGCAGCGTCAGGGCGAGCTGGGCCTGTGGGCCTCGCTGCTCGGCCAGGAGGCCGCGCAGATCGGTTCCGGCCGGGCCCTGCGCGACGACGACTACGTCTTCCCGACCTACCGCGAGCACGGCGTCGCCTGGTGCCGCGGGGTCGACCCGACCAATCTGCTCGGGATGTTCCGCGGTGTGAACCACGGCGGCTGGGACCCGAACACCAACAACTTCCACCTGTACACGATCGTCATCGGCTCGCAGACCCTGCACGCCACCGGTTACGCCATGGGTGTGGCCAAGGACGGCGCGGACTCGGCCGTGATCGCGTACTTCGGGGACGGCGCCTCCAGCCAGGGCGACGTCGCCGAGTCGTTCACCTTCTCCGCGGTCTACAACGCCCCGGTCGTGTTCTTCTGCCAGAACAACCAGTGGGCCATCTCCGAGCCGACCGAGAAGCAGACCCGGGTGCCGCTCTACCAGCGCGCCCAGGGCTTCGGCTTCCCCGGCGTCCGGGTCGACGGCAACGACGTGCTGGCCTGCCTGGCCGTCACCCGTTCCGCCCTGGAGCGCGCCCGCCGCGGCGAGGGCCCCACCCTCGTGGAGGCGTTCACCTACCGCATGGGCGCGCACACCACCTCCGACGACCCGACGAAGTACCGGGCCGACGAGGAGCGCGCCTCCTGGGAGGCCAAGGACCCGATCCTGCGCCTGCGCACCTACCTGGAGAAGGAGGGCGTCGCCGACGAGGCGTTCTTCACCGGTCTCGAGGAGGAGAGCGAGACCCTCGGCAAGCGCGTCCGCGAAGCGGTGCGGGCCATGCCCGACCCGGAGCGGCTGGCGATCTTCGACCACGCCTACGCCGACGGGAGCCCCCTCGTCGACGAGGAGCGCGCCCAGTTCGCCGCCTACCAGGCATCGTTCGCCGAGGAGGGCAAGTAGCCATGGCCGTGGAAAAGATGTCCATCGCGAAGGCGCTCAACGAGTCGCTGCGCAAGGCCCTCGACACCGACCCCAAGGTCCTCATCATGGGTGAGGACGTCGGAAAGCTGGGCGGTGTCTTCCGGATCACCGACGGGCTCCAGAAGGACTTCGGCGAGGACCGGGTCATCGACACCCCGCTCGCCGAGTCCGGCATCGTCGGCACGGCGATCGGTCTCGCCCTGCGCGGCTACCGGCCGGTCGTGGAGATCCAGTTCGACGGCTTCGTCTTCCCCGCGTACGACCAGATCGTCACGCAGCTCGCGAAGATGCACGCCCGCTCGCTCGGCAAGATCAAGCTGCCGGTGGTCGTGCGCATTCCGTACGGCGGCGGCATCGGCGCCGTGGAGCACCACTCCGAGTCGCCCGAGGCGCTGTTCGCGCACGTCGCGGGTCTGAAGGTGGTCTCCCCCTCGAACCCGTCGGACGCCTACTGGATGATGCAGCAGGCCGTCCAGAGCGACGACCCGATCATCTTCTTCGAGCCCAAGCGCCGCTACTGGGACAAGGGCGAGGTCGACACCGAGTCCATCCCCGGCCAGCTGCACCGCGCCTCCGTCGCCCGCACCGGCACGGACCTCACGCTCGTCGCGTACGGCCCGATGGTGAAGGTCTGCATGGAGGCCGCCGCGGCCGCCCAGGAGGAGGGCAAGTCGATCGAGGTCGTGGACCTGCGCTCGATGTCCCCGATCGACTTCGACGCCATCCAGGCCTCGGTCGAGAAGACCCGCCGGCTCGTCGTGGTGCACGAGGCGCCGGTGTTCTACGGATCGGGCGCGGAGATCGCCGCCCGCATCACGGAGCGCTGCTTCTACCACCTGGAGGCACCCGTGCTGAGGGTCGGCGGCTACCACGTCCCGTACCCGCCGGCGCGGCTGGAGGACGAGTACCTGCCGGGTCTCGACCGCGTGCTCGACGCCGTCGACCGCTCGCTGGCGTACTGAGGACGGGGACGTGACAACGATGACCGACACTTCCAACGCTGCTCGCTTCCGTGAGTTCAAGATGCCCGACGTGGGCGAGGGACTGACCGAGGCCGAGATCCTCAAGTGGTTCGTCCAGCCCGGTGACACCGTCACCGACGGCCAGGTCGTCTGCGAGGTCGAGACGGCGAAGGCGGCCGTGGAGCTGCCGATCCCGTTCGACGGAGTGGTGCACGAGCTGCGCTTCCCCGAGGGCACGACCGTCGACGTCGGCCAGGTGATCATCGCCGTGGACGTGGCACCGGGTTCCGGTGACGCGGCCCCGGCGGCACCGGCCGCGCAGCCGGAGGCCGCGCCGGCACCCGCCGCTGTCGCGGAACCGGAGCCGGAGGCCGAGGCGCCCAAGGGGCGCCAGCCGGTCCTCGTCGGCTACGGCGTGGCCGAGTCCTCCACCAAGCGGCGCGCCCGCAAGGGCACGGAGGCGGCCCCCGCGGCCGCGGCTGCCGCGATCCAGGGCGAGATGAACGGGCACGGCACGGCCGCCATTCCCGAGGCCCGTCCGCTCGCCAAGCCGCCGGTCCGCAAGCTGGCCAAGGACCTGGGCATCGACCTGGCGACGGTCACCCCGACCGGCGAGGGCGGCGTCATCACCCGCGAGGACGTGCACGCGGCGGCGACGCCCGCGCCCGTCGTCGAGCCGGTGCGGACCGAGGCCCCGGTCGCGGCCCCGGCCGTGGCCCCCGCCCCGGTGGCGGCGGGTGCCCGCGAGACGCGCATCCCCGTCAAGGGCGTACGGAAGGCCATCGCGCAGGCGATGGTCGGCAGCGCGTTCACCGCGCCGCACGTCACGGAGTTCGTCACCGTGGACGTGACGCGCACGATGAAGCTCGTGGCGGAGCTCAAGGAGGACAAGGAGCTGGCCGGGGTGCGGGTCAACCCGCTCCTGATCGTCGCCAAGGCCCTCCTGGTCGCGATCAAGCGGAACCCCGAGGTCAACGCCGCCTGGGACGAGGCGAACCAGGAGATCGTGCAGAAGCACTACGTCAACCTGGGCATCGCCGCCGCGACCCCGCGCGGACTGATCGTGCCGAACATCAAGGACGCGCACGAGCAGACCCTGCCGCAGCTGGCGGCGTCCCTGGGCGAGCTGGTCGCCACGGCCCGCGAGGGCAAGACGTCCCCCGCGGCGATGGCGGGCGGCACGGTGACCATCACCAACGTCGGCGTCTTCGGCGTCGACACGGGTACGCCGATCCTGAACCCGGGCGAGTCCGCGATCCTCGCGGTCGGGGCGATCAAGCTCCAGCCCTGGGTCCACAAGGGCAAGGTGAAGCCCCGTCAGGTGACGACGCTGGCCCTGTCGTTCGACCACCGTCTGGTCGACGGCGAGCTCGGCTCGAAGGTCCTGGCGGACGTCGCCGCGATCCTGGAGCAGCCCAAGCGGCTGATCACCTGGGCGTAGCCCCCCGGCGGTACGTGTGTGAGGTGGGCCCGTGCGAGGTGTGCGCGGGCCCACTGCCATGTCCGCCGCCCGCCGGGCATAACGGCAGGTCAGGGGGCTCCTCCTCGCGCACCCACCGGTCCGTTCCGGCTCGGCGGGCTTGTAACAGGCATGTATTAGCCGGTGACCGGGCGGAACGGCCGAGCCGCTCAGGCCGCTCCTGTTGATCAGAAGCGCTCGCTGGTACCGACCCGTACCGAGTGGGCCGGTACTGACCAACCGATGCTGAGGACGAAACCATGCGCGCTCGTAAGCTCACCCTCGCGGCCCTGGCCCTCGCTGCGGGTCTCTCGCTCACGGCCTGCCAGAACGACGACGATGCCGCGGGCCAGGCCGACCCGTCGTCCGGGCAGTCCGCGTCCTCCGCTTCCTCCTCCGGCGGTGGCTCGGACTCGGGTGGTACGGACGAGGCCGGTGGCAAGGACTCATCCGCCCCGGACTCCGGCGGCTCTGCCTCCGGCGGGAGCGGGAGCGGCTCCGAGGCCAAGGGTGGCAAGTGCACCACCGACGGGCTGAAGGTCACGGCGCAGAACACCTTCATCGACGGCGACCGCGAGGGCAGCATCGCGGTGGGGCTGACGAACACCAGCGGCGCGGACTGCGTGATCTCCGGGTTCGTGGGCGTCGACCTGAAGACGAACGCGGGGACGATCTCCGCCACGCGCAAGGGTGACCCCGGTGACCCGTACACCCTCAAGAACGGCAAGGAGATCGACTCCAACGTCAGCTACCCGCTCAACAAGACGGGTGGCTCCGGCGTCACCATCACCGGCCTTGTGGTGACCCCGCCGAACGAGACGAAGTCGGTCACCCTCGACTGGCCGGGGGAGAGCTCGCTGCCCGCAGGGGACAGCGGCAACGGTGACCAGGTGCTGGTCGGCCCGATCGGCAGTGCCGGCCAGGGCGGCTGACCGGTGCTGCCGCCCCGGCGGTACGTGTGTGAGGTGGGCCCGTGCGAGGTGTGCGCGGGCCCACTGCCGTGTCCGCCCGCCGTGCCGGCGTAAATCCCCTGTCCGGCCGCCGGGTGACGGTGATAGACACCCGGAGTGGAAAAGACCCTGGAATTCTCCGACCTGCTGTGACTGATCGACCAGCGGTCAACTGCCTTCCGCGCGGCGGTCGCTGTCGCCCCCGACCTCGACGCTCAGGTGCCGACCTGCCCCGAGTGGACGCTGTTCGACCTGGTGCAGCACCTGGGCGAGGGGCGCCGCTCCTGGGCCGCGATCATCGCCGCCGGGCCCGACGCCGTCGCCAAGGCCGAGTGCGAGGACGCCCCGCAAGTCCAGCTACGGCGCGACGGCCAGTGAGTGCGTCGAGGTCGCCCGCAACGTCCCCCACGCCGTCGCCGTCCGTGACTCCAAGCGGCTGGACGGCCCCGCTCTCCTCCAAGCCCCCGCCGCGTGGGACGCCTTCCGGGAGACCCTGGGGCGACAGGCGTAGAACGTAGGCGCTCCGACCGGTCAACTCGGCTGCGGTGCAGGCCCGGTAACCGCCCAACCCTCACGCCACTCCGTTGCGTCACCCCATCACGCTTATGGGTGACTGCGAGCTGTAGGCGCACCGGGACAAGATCGCTTACATGAAATCTTCCTTGTTCCGCCGCGCCTCTCTCGCGGCATTGGTGCTGGTGACGACGGTGGCCCCCGCTGTGGCGGCCCAGTCGGACGGCGCCGCCGCGCGGTCGGAATCCGTTGTGAAGTCCCGCATCGGGGCGCAGGCCCGGTTGCTGGGCGAGAAGATCGTTCCGCACAAACTCGCTTTCCAGGGAACGACGGTCGGCGGTCTGTCCGGCCTCGACCGGAACCCCTGCACGGGTGAGTACGTCGCGATCAGCGACGACCGCTCTGTTCTTCAGCCCGCCCGTTTCTACACCGCGAAGATCGCGGTGGACGGCGCCGGGGTGCACTCCGTCGACTTCACCGGCACACACCCGTTCCGCCAGCCCGACGGTTCGGTCTACCCGCCGGCGAGCGCGGGGGACGGCAAGGCGGTGGACCCGGAGGAGGTGCGGGTGGACCCGCGCAGCTGCCGGTACTGGTGGGCCCAGGAGGGGGACCGGCCCAAGTCGGCGAGTGAACCGCTGATCCAGCCCTCCATCCAGTTCGCCGGCCGCCGCGGTGCCTACCGGGGACAGCTGCCGCTGCCGGCCAACTACGAGAACACGATGACCGATCGGGGCCTGAGGCGGAACAAGGCCGTCGAGGCGATCACGTTCGGGGACGGGGACCGCGTGCTGACCAGCGCGGTCGAGGGCCCGCTGCTCCAGGACGGGCCGGAGCCGACCCTGGAACACGGCGCCCTGGTCCGCGTCACGCAGCAGAGCCGCAGGGGCGACGTGCTCGGGCAGTTCGCCTACCCGCTGGAGAAGATCTTCGCGGCGTCGGACCCGACCAGCCTGTGGGGGCCGGACACCGGGGTGTCCTCGATCCTCGCGTTCCCCGACGACCCCAGCCGCTATCTCGTGCTCGAACGCAGCTGGGTCGCGGGCTCCGGCTACAAGATCCGGCTCTACGACGCCACCACCCGGGGTGCGACCGACGTGCGGAACGTCGACTCGCTCGCCGGCCACCGGGTCCAGCCGATGCGGAAGAAGCTGATCGCGGACTTCGACGACCTGGGCCTGTCCACCGTCGACAACACCGAGGGCATGACGTGGGGCCCGGCCCTGCGGGGCGGCGAACGGTCGCTGGTCCTGGTCAGTGACGACAACTTCGCGGACGACGCGGTCACCCAGTTCGTCGCGCTGGGAATCCGCTCCAGTTGAGGAGCCGTGCTCACCGGGCCCGGTCCTACGTACAGGACCGGGCCCGGCGTGCTGGGAGCGCTCAAGTCTCCGGTGGGGGAAGGGCGTGAGGCCAACGCAGCGCGTTGTCGGAATACAGAAGGAAAATCCCGTGATGTCCTGGTCGGACAGATGCGCGCTAACCGCGTCGGGCCTCGGTATCGCCGTTGACGGTGCGCAGGCTCAGCCGGTGTGTGTGGTCCGAGGCGTCGGACGGGATGTTCGTGGTCGAGCGGCCGTTCACGGTCTGCGCGTCGGTCGCGTACGCGGGGGCGGCGGACGGCAGGGTCACGTGCACGGAGCCGTTGCGGGTCACGCCGTCGAGCGTGCCGGGCGAGGTGGCGCACCCCAGATCGACGTCGCCGTTGACCGTCTCCGCCTCGATACCGGCCCCCTGGAGGCCGGTCGCGCGGACGGACCCGTTCCGCGTCACGAGGTGCTGGCGGGCGTTCTTCGCGCCCGCGTCCTGCACGGTGACGTCGCCGTTGACGGTGCTCAGGCTCAGCGCGCCCCGCACATCGCTCACATCGATGCCGGCGTTGCGCGCCCGCACCGTGAGCGTGACGCCGCTCGGTACGCGTACGAGCGGCATGCCGCCGCAGTTCGCCTTCGCCCGGTCGTCGCCCTCGTCGCAGGGCAGGTCGAGGCTGTACGTGCCCCCGTCCCCGTCCCCATGGGCGAGAACTGCCTCGTCCACCGTCAGGTGGTCGTCGTCCGTCCCGACGACCCGGACGCCGCCCTGGGTGGTGATGACGAGCCGGCTCCCCTGCGTGAGGGAGGTGGTCCGGAACGCCCCGTCGGACGAGGTGTGCGCCGCCCCGGGCTGCGCCTGGTCCGCGCCGTCGTGCCCGCAGGCCGTCAGCACCAGCAGCGGAACCAGCGCGCACCCGGCCCGGACGGTGCGGCCCTTCGCTTCGTTCCACGATGAGGTCATGGGACGCGTATACCCCGGGAACGGGGGTCCACGAGGCGGGTGGGAGCCCCGCGGAGGGCGTCCGTGAGGACACACCCCGTGCGGGGGCCCGCCCGTACGAGCAGCCCGGCGGCCGGCGCCGGGAACGCCGGGGGCCGAGCCCGGGATGACCCGGCCCCCGACGTCTCACCGCTTCAGCAGGAAGCCGAAGTCGCCGGAGATCCGTCCGGTCAGGCGGACCGGTGAGACGAGTTTCCCCTCGGCGAGCAGGCGTTCCGTCTCGGCCCGCGAGAGGCCGGAACCGTCCGCGATCAGACGCAGCGGACGGACCGGTATCCGGGCCGCGAAGCGGACCGATACGTCGAGTGCTACGCGGTCCGGGGCGTCCGGTTGGCCCGTGTCGAGGCGCCAGGCGTCGGTCCAGTCGAGGGCGATGCGGTTGCGGCGCCGCAGAACCGGGTCCTGGAGCAGCTCGGCCGTCAGGCCCGGATCGTTGTCGTGCATCCGGTCCAGCAGTTCGGGCCGGATGGAGCGCACGTGCGCCCGTTCCAGGACCGTGAGCTTGGTGGTCTCCCCGCACGTGGTGCAGAGCGCGAGGAGCCACGCGTCGAGGAGCTTGTGGTGGGCGTTGACGCGGAACTTGCCGTTCGCCCGGAAGCTCCCGGACGCGCACGAGTGGCACCGTCGCAGGACAAGAGGCAGGCAAGTGGGCATGACAACCCAGGTGTTGAGCACAGGGGTACACCGGTTTCAGTGAGAAGTCCGCAGCGGGAAGCAGCACGGCGCACAGAGCGCGACGCGCGACAGATCAGCAGTGGGATGTCTCAAACGGTGTACAACGGGACGCCTTTGCCTGGAGGACTCGGTCGGCAGCACCGTAGTGGCGCAACGCGGCGGCGGACCACCGGTTTTCGGCGAAACACAAAGAGGGGGCAGGGGCCTGTCCGCGGGCCCCAGCCCCCTCTTGCGTGTCGCGGTTACTTCTTGAAGCCGTAGTCCATGAGCTTCTTCGCGTCCGCCGTGCGGTTCGCCTCCGACGTGGACGTCAGGACCGTACCGATGACGGTCTTGCCCTTGCGGGTCGCCGCGAAGACCAGGCAGTACTTGGCCGTCGGGCCGGAGCCGGTCTTCACACCGATCGCGCCGCTGTAGGTGCCCAGCAGCTTGTTGGTGTTGGCCCACGACATGTAGCGGTAGCCGCCGCTCTTCGTCGTGACCTTCTGCTTCGTCGACTTCGTCTTCACGACCGTGCGGAACGTGGAGTACTTCATCGCGCTGCTCGCGAGCTTCGTCAGGTCGCGCGGGGTCGAGTAGTTGGACCCGTTCCCTATGCCGTCGAACGAGTCGAAGTGGGTGTTCTTCAGGCCGAGCGTCTTGGCCGTGCTGTTCATCTTGCCGATGAACGACTTCACCCGGGCCGCGCGCGTCGAGCCGGAGCCGAACTTGTCGGCCAGCGCGTACGCGGCGTCGCAGCCGGACGGCAGCATCAGGCCGTACAGCAGCTGACGGACCGATACCTTGTCGCCCACGATCAGGCGGGCCGAGGACGCGCCCTTGGAGACGATGTAGTCGCTGTAGGCCTTCTGGACCGTGACCTTGGAATCCAGGTTCAGGCCCTTCTGCGCCAGGACCACCCGGGCCGTCATGATCTTCGTGGTGGATCCGGTGGAGCGACGGGTGTCCGCGGCCTTGGTGAACAGGGTCTTCCCGGTGCCGTTGTTCATCACGAAGCCGCCCTTGGCGACGATCTTCGGAGTCGGCGGCGTGGCGGCCTGGGCCGTGGTGGCGAAGGCACCGCCCGCCATGACGGCACCTGCGGTGAGGGCTACGGTGGCGGTGGCCGATACGCGCCTTATGCCCTTAATGCCGAGTTTCAAGTTGAACGCTCCAAATGCCCCTGGAATGCGGCCACATGAGGGTGCCGCGCATCTGTGAGACGTATGGGGTCGATGAATGGTTGTGGCGGGGCCGGGTGATTTTTCACGACATACGGGAGGGGCTCTCACCGCACGCGAAAGGGGTGGCGTCCGGATCGTGGAACGGGTCCGCCTTGCGTGCATGTTGTATCTATGCTGTGTGCATGCCTGCCCCCGCCGCGTCCCCCGTCCGTCCTCCCGTGAAGCGGCCCCCCGCCGCCGAGCGCGTCTACACCCACATCAAGGACGCGGTCCTGGACCGCCGCTACGAGGGCGGGACGCTCCTGACCGAGGGCGACCTCGCCGAGGCCGTGGGGGTCTCCCGCACACCGGTGCGCGAGGCGCTGCTGCGGCTGGAGGTCGAGGGGCTGATCAAGCTCTATCCGAAGAAGGGCGCCCTGGTGCTCGCCGTCTCCGCCCAGGAGATCGCGGACGTCGTGGAGACCCGGCTGCTGGTCGAGGAGTTCGCCGTGCGCAAGGCGGTGCCGGCGTCGGCGAAGCTGATCGCCCGGCTGGAGGAGCTCCTGGAGGAGCAGCGGCAGATGTCGGACGCCGGTGACCTGGCCGCCGTCTCCGTGAAGGACCGCTGTTTCCACGCCGAGATCGTCCGGCACGCGGGCAACGAGATCCTGTCGCGCCTCTACGACCAGCTGCGCGACCGGCAGCTGCGGATGGGCGTCGCCGTCATGGAGTCCCACCCGGGCAGGATCGCCGCCAACATCACCGAGCACGGTGAGCTGCTGGAGGCCATCAGGTCCGGCGACGCGGACGGTGCCGCGCAGGTCGTGCGGCGTCACGTCAGCCGGGTCAAGGTGCTGGTGCGGGGTGAGGACCGGTGAGCTCCGCCGCCGCCCCCACCCTGTCCCTGCCCGGTGATCCGCCCGGCGGCCGGCGTGCCGCCTGGGTCTGGGGCATCGGTGTCGCCGTCTACTTCGTCGCCATCATCTTCCGCACCAGCCTGGGTGTCGCCGGGCTCGACGCGGCCGAGCGCTTCGACGTCAACGCCTCGGCGCTCTCCACCTTCTCGATCCTCCAGCTCCTCGTCTACGCGGGCATGCAGATACCTGTCGGCCTGATGGTCGACCGGCTCGGCACCAAGAGGGTGCTGGCCATCGGGGCCGTCCTGTTCACCCTCGGGCAGCTCGGTTTCGCGCTCTCCCCCTCGTACGGCACCGCGCTGGCCTCCCGCGCCCTGCTGGGCTGCGGCGACGCGATGACGTTCATCAGCGTGCTGCGGCTGGGGGCGCGCTGGTTCCCGGCCCGGCGCGGTCCGCTGATCGGGCAGGTCGCCGCCCTCTTCGGGATGGCGGGCAACCTCGTCTCGACGCTGGTCATCGCCCGGTCGCTGCACGGCCTCGGCTGGACCACGACCTTCGTCGGCAGCTCGCTGGCCGGGGTGCTGGTCCTGGTGCTGCTCCTGCTCTTCCTGAAGGACCACCCCGAGGGGTTCGCGCCGCCGCCCGCCGAGCACGCCGGAGCGACGTACGTACGCAAGCAGATCGCCGCCGCCTGGCGGGAGCCCGGCACCCGGCTCGGGATGTGGGTGCACTTCACGACTCAGTTCCCGGCCATGGTGTTCCTGCTGCTGTGGGGCATGCCGTTCCTGGTCGAGGACCAGGGGCTGAGCCGGGGGACGGCGGGGGAGCTGCTCACCCTGGTGGTGCTCTCCAACATGGCCGTCGGCCTCGTCTACGGGCAGGTCATCGCCCGCCATCACGCGGCCCGCATCCCGCTCGCGCTGGGCACGGTCGCGATGACGGCGCTGCTGTGGGCGTCGGTGATCCTGCACCCCGGGGACCACGCGCCGATGTGGCTGCTGGTCACCCTGTGCCTGGTGCTCGGTGCCTGCGGACCCGCGTCGATGATCGGCTTCGACTTCGCCCGCCCGGCCAACCCGCCGCAGCGCCAGGGCACCGCGTCCGGCATCGTCAACATGGGCGGCTTCGTCGCCTCGATGACCACCCTGTTCGCCGTCGGCGTGCTGCTGGACGCGACCGGTGACAACTACCGCGTCGCGTTCTCCTCGGTCTTCGTCCTGGAGACGCTCGGCGTCGTGCAGATCCTGCGGCTGCGGCTGAAGGCCGCGCACCGGGAGCGCGAGCACCATGTGATCAGCCGGGTGGAAGCCGTGCACGTCCCCGCCTGATCAAGGGCCGGAAACGGCGGTGCGCCCGTCCCCCCTGCGGGGCGGGCGCACCGGCTGCCGTGGCGAGGGCGGGCGTCGGCTACGGGGTGATGGCGAAGTTCTGCAGGATGGCGGCGGCCAGGTCCTGGTCGCCCTCGGACTTGATCCGGTCCGCCACCGTGCCCGGCCGCACCCGCCCGCAGGCGAGCCGGACGTACGTCTCCCAGTCCATCGCCAGCGTGACGGCCGGGCCCAGCGACGGTGCGCCGTCCACCGAACCGCGGCCCTCCGCGTCGACCCTGACGGTGCGCAGGAACTCCACCGGACCGTGCACATCCAGCACGACCGCCGAGTTGGGCGGTGCGCCCGCGTCCTTGGCCACGACCTTCGGCAGTGCCAGGAGCAGTGTGTCCCGGACGATCGCGGCGCCCGGCGAGTCCAGGTTGCCGGGCTTCCCCAGCGTCGTACGCAGGTCCTGCTCATGGACCCAGACGTCGAAGGCGCGCATCCTCAGCGCCAGTTCGAGGGTCTGCTCCGCGCCGAGCGGCGCCCGCGTCATGGTCTCCGGGTCACGCGTCTCGTTGCGCAGCTGACGGGACCGGCGGATGATCGTGTACTCCAGCTCGGAGGTCATCTCCGGTGCGGTGTGGTGGCGCCGCACGTCCACCTGCATCTCCATGTACCGGGCCATGTCGCTCTGCACGTGGTAGAGATCGCGCGGAAGGGTGTGGATGGGGCGCGGATCGCCGAGCTGCTCGCACTCCATGCCGATGACGTGCGACACGATGTCGCGCACCGACCAGTTGGGGCAGGGCGTACGGCCGTTCCACTCCCCCTCGGTGAGCGGGCTCACCAGCTCGGCTATCGACTCGATGGAGTGGGTCCAGGCGTCGGCGTAGGTCTGGAGGCTGGGATGGACGGTCACGGGACCCCTCGTGCGGTTCTGTGCATGGGCTGGAGAACTGGGCGCGGTCGGCGGGCTGCGGGCGGCGAGCGGCGATGAGGTTCGGTGGCTAAGTTACGCTGCGAGCAGGCACCCCGGCAGTGCTTTCGTGTGACGATCGTAGGCCCGTGTTGACGGCTCGAATGCCAGGACGGTGGTAGTGTGCGCGCCTCCCTCATCCAGATCGCAGTAGACCCGGACGAATCCGTCAATTCCCGTAGGGAACGCGCGGCTTCACTGATCGCGGCCCAGCAGGGCGCGGATCTGGTGGTTCTCCCCGAACTCTGGCCGGTCGGAGCCTTCGCCTACCAGGCCTTCGAGGACGAGGCCGAGCCGCTGCGGGGCCCCACCCACGAGGTGATGGCCAAGGCCGCCGCCGATGCGGGCGTCTGGCTGCACGCGGGCTCCTTCGTCGAACGGGATTCCGACGGCACCCTCTACAACACCACGCTCGTCTTCACGCCCGAGGGCGAGCGGGCGGCCTCGTACCGCAAGATCCACCGCTTCGGTTTCGACAAGGGTGAGGCGGTGATGATGGGTGCCGGCGATGAGCTGGTGACCGTCGCCCTGCCGCAGACCACGCTCGGCCTCGCCACCTGCTACGACCTGCGCTTCCCCGAGATGTTCCGCGGCCTGGTCGACGCGGGCGCCGAGGTCCTGGTCGTCGCGGCCGGCTGGCCGGAGCGCCGCCGCGCCCACTGGACGCTGCTCGCCCAGGCCCGGGCCGTCGAGAACCAGGCCTACGTCCTGGCCGTCGGCTGCTCCGGCACCCACTCCGGGGTCCCGCAGGCGGGGCACAGCATCGTCGTCGACCCCTGGGGCGAGGTGCTCGCGCAGGCGGGTCCGGACGAGGAGGTGCTGAGCGTGGAGTTCGACCCGGCGAAGGTCAAGGCCACCCGGGAGCAGTTCCCCGCGCTCAAGGACCGCCGGCTGGGGCTGGCCGCGCCGACGGACCTCGTGTAGCCGAGGGCTGTCGCGCCGGCCCTCTTCGTACGGAGACCCAGTGCCTGTTTCACGTGAAACAGGCACCGCCGGGACTCACCCCTCGTGCTCCTTCTCCGCGAGCACGATCACGCACACCGCCACCGCGATCAGCAGACCCGCGTCGGCGTCCTCGCGCACGATGTCGATCCCGTAGGTGTCCCGGACGGTCAGCCAGCGGCGCGAGATCTGGGCCAGCAGCTCCCCGTCGTAGTCGACCGCGAACTCACGGTCCAGGATCTTGCCGCTGACATCGAGCTCGGTCCCGTCCACCAGCGTCACCCGGTAGTGGTTGCGCAGCAGCGACAGCCGCTTCCGCTTGACCTTCGCCAGCTGCTCGCCGTCCCGCTCGATGAGCATCGTGTCGCGCAGGCTGAGGAGCTTCTGCTTGATCTCGACGACGATCCGGCCCTGCGCGTCCTTCAGCTCGAAGGTGTCGCGCACCCGCATGGCCTTGCCGTCGACGAGGAAGACCTTGCGGCCGTCCGCGTCCTCGATCCAGTAGTCGTCACCGATGCCGAACAGTCGCTCACGTACGAGAAGTCTCATGGCTCACAGGTTCCCCGAGCCCTCCGCGGAATGCGTGGACGCCACGGTGATGTTGACTGTTCACATGGCAACACGTGCACGCGTCAGGGCCCCCGAACTGATCGGAAAGGGCGGCTGGCTCAATACGGGAGACCAGCAGTACACCCTCGCTGACCTGCGGGGGCGCATTGTGATCTTGGACTTTTGGACCTTCTGCTGTGTGAACTGTCTGCACGTCCTCGATGAGCTGCGCGAGCTGGAGGAGAAGCACCGCGACACCGTGGTGATCATCGGTGTCCACTCGCCGAAGTTCGTCCACGAGGCGGAGCACCAGGCCGTCGTCGACGCCGTCGAGCGGTACGGGGTGCACCACCCGGTGCTCGACGACCCCGAGCTCGCGACCTGGAAGCAGTACGCCGTCCGCGCCTGGCCGACCCTCGTCGTGGTGGACCCCGAGGGCTATGTCGTCGCCCAGCACGCCGGCGAGGGCCACGCCCACGCCCTCGCGCAGCTCGTCGACGAGCTGGAGACCGAGCATGCGGCGAAGGGCACGCTGCGCCGCGGCGACGGGCCCTATGTGGCGCCCGAGCCGGTGGCCACGCATCTGCGGTTCCCGGGGAAGGCCCTGCTCCTGGCCGACGGCGGCTTCCTGGTCTCCGACACCACCCGGCACCGTCTGGTCGAGCTGGACGCGGACGGCGAGAGCGTCCGCCGCCACTTCGGGTCGGGCGAGCGCGGGCTCGCGGACGGCGGGCCCGACGACGTCAGGTTCAGCGAGCCCCAGGGGCTGGCGCTGCTGCCCGACGGGCGGATCGCCGTCGCCGACACGGTGAACCACGCGATCCGCGCGCTCGACCTCACGACCGGCGAGACGACGACCCTCGCCGGAACCGGGCGCCAGTGGTGGCAGGGGGCACCCACCAGCGGCGCGGGCCGCGAGACCGACCTCTCCTCGCCGTGGGACGTCGCCTGGTTCGAAGGGCGGCTGTGGATCGCCATGGCGGGCGTGCACCAGCTGTGGACGTACGACCTGGAGAGCGGCACCGTGCGCGTCGCCGCCGGCACCACGAACGAAGGGCTGGTCGACGGTCCCGGCCCGGAGGCGTGGTTCGCCCAGCCCTCCGGGCTCGCGGCGACCGAGGACCGGCTCTGGGTCGCCGACTCCGAGACGTCCGCGCTGCGCTACGTCGACCGGGACGGCGCCGTGCACACCGCCGTCGGCACCGGACTCTTCGACTTCGGCCACCGCGACGGCGCCGCCGGCCAGGCGCTGCTCCAGCACCCACTGGGCGTCACCGCGCTGCCGGACGGGTCCGTCGCCGTCTGCGACACGTACAACCACGCCCTGCGCCGTTACGACCCGGCGAGCGGTGAGGTCACCACGCTGGCCACGGACCTGCGCGAGCCGAGCGACGCCGTGCTGGTGGACGGCGACCTCGTGGTCGTCGAGTCCGCCCGGCACCGGCTGACGCGTCTCCGGCTGCCCGAGGAGGCGGTACGGGTCGCGGACCAGGCCCACCGCACCCAGCGCGTCGCCACCGAGATCGCCCCCGGCGCGCTCCGGCTCGACGTCGTCTTCCAGGCGCCCGCCGGCCAGAAGCTCGACACCCGCTACGGGCCCTCGACCCGGCTGCTGGTCTCCTCGACCCCGCCCGGGCTGCTGGCCGGGGGCGAAGGGGCGGGCACCGACCTGTTCCGCGAACTGGTCCTCGCCGACGGCGTCACCGAGGGCGTCCTGCACGTCTCGGCGATGGCCGCGTCCTGCGACGACGACCCGGCGAACGAGTACCCGGCCTGCCACGTCCACCAGCAGGACTGGGGCGTCCCCGTCCGGGTGACGGCCGAGGGGACGTCACGACTGCCCCTGGTGCTCGCCGGCATGGACGAACAGGGCTGAGAGGAGGAGCCGGGCGGTACGGCGGAGGGCGTCGCCCCCGCCCGCCCGGCTCACCCGTCGTCGGCCAGCCGCCGGACCGCTGCCTCGTACCGCCGCACGTACACCGGCTCCGCCGTCACCCGCAGCAGCGCCTCCAGGGCCCGCACCGCGCCCTCGTCGTACCCGGCGCGCTCGGCGTCCGCCGCCGCCAGGTCCAGCAGTCGGACCCCCTCGTCCTCCGCGCCCAGGGCGAGCCGGGCCTCACCGCTGACCGTCGTCAGCAGCACCCGGCGGGCCGCCTCCTCCGGCTCGGGCCCCAGATCGAAGGCGGCGCGGGTGGAGTCCAGGGCGTCCTGCGGGCGCCCCGCGGCCAGCTGCATCCGGGCCAGGTGCTGAAGGGCCAGCATCTCCGTGTGCGCGTCGGGCTCCTTCCGCGCCAGCTCCAGCGCCTGCCCGCAGCCCTCCAACGCCACGTCCAGACCGCCCTGTTCCGCCTGCACGATGGCCAGGTTGATCAACGCCGTCGCCTCGCCCAGCCGGTCCCCGGCCCGCCGCGCCAGTCCGGGCGAAGGCTCCAGCAGGTCCGCGGCCTCGGTGATCCTGCCCTCCTCGGACAGCACCCAGCCCAGCAGATTACGCACCCGGGACTCGGCGTACGGATCGCTCCGGGCGGCCGCCGCGGCCAGGGCCAGCTCCAGCATCGGGGCCCAGCCGTCCCGCGCCCGCCACACCACGTGCGGCCACTGGAGCAGGATGATCCGCCAGGCCCGGTCGTCGAGACCCGCGCCGCGGGCAGCGGCCGCGGCCAGCGACAGGTCCTCGCGCTCGGCCGCCAGCCAGTCCATCGCCTCG
This sequence comes from Streptomyces sp. NBC_01257, assembly GCF_035917255.1. Taxonomy (NCBI): domain Bacteria; kingdom Bacillati; phylum Actinomycetota; class Actinomycetes; order Kitasatosporales; family Streptomycetaceae; genus Streptomyces; species Streptomyces sp. NBC_01257. Next base: position 4,498,554 of record NZ_CP108472.1, on the reverse strand, counting down.
GCCCGGTCGGTGAAGTCCCGCACGGCGGCGGGCCGGTGATAACCGTCCGGCAGCAGGAAGCAGGGCTCGCCGCCCGGTTCGGCCGTGTCCGCGGCGGCCAGCGCGGTGGCGATGTAGTGGTCGAGCACGCCGATGAGCGCGCCGGGCCCGGCGGCGGGGTCGAGCCCCCGGGCATAGAGGCGCACCAGATCGTGCAGCTCCCAGTGGCCCGGCCCGGTCTCGGCGATCAGATGGGCGGCGGCCAGCCGCTCCAGGGCGGCCGCGGCGACGACCGGGTTGCTGCCGGCGAGGGCGGCGGCCGTGTACGGGTCGAAGCGGCTGCCCGGATGATGGCCGAGCCGGGTGAAGTGGTGGAGGGCGTCCGGCGGAAGCTGCTGCACGGTCAGCCGCAGCGCTGCGGAGACCCCGGTGTCCTCCACGGCGAGCAGCGACAGCCGGCTCCGCTCGTCGGCCAGCTCGTCGGCCATCGCGGCGAGCGTCCACTGCGGGCGGCCCGCCAGCCGGGCCGCCGTGACCCGCAGCGCGAGCGGCAGTCCGCCGCAGAGTTCGGCGAGCCGCCGGGCCGCCACCGGTTCGGCGCGCACCCGCTCCTCGCCGAGCACCCCGGCCAGCAGCGCGGTCCCGTCCAATGGTTCGAGCACGTCCAGCGGGACCGGAACGGCGGCGTCGGACGCGATGAGCCCCTCCAGCCGGTGCCGGCTGGTGATCAGCGTGACGCAGTCGGCGCCGCCCGGCAGCAGCTGCCGGACCTGCGCGGAGTCACGGACGTTGTCGAGGACGACGAGCAGGCTGAGCCGGTCGGTCAGCGAGCGGAAGAGCGCCGCGGAGCCGGCCACGGACTCCGGGACCCGGCGCGGCGCCACACCGAGGGCGAGCAGGAACTCGCGCAGGACTTCGAGGGTGGTCGGCTCACCGGTGTCGCCGAACCCGCGCAGATCCGCGAAGAGCCGCCCGTCCGGGAAGGCGGCGGGGGACCGGCGCGCCCAGTGCAGGGCCAGCGCGGTCTTGCCGACGCCGGCCGGCCCGGTGAGCAGACAGACGGGCGCCTCGCCCGCCGCCGCCCGGGAGAGCGCGGTGAGTTCGGCGCCGCGCCCGTGGAAACCGCGCGGAGCCCGCGGCAGCAGATCGGTGGGGTGCGCCGGTCCCCCGGGGTGCGACGGCGGCACGGCGCGCGGGGGGCGGGGCGGCGCGACGGGTCCGGACACCCCGGCGGTCCGACGGGACTCCGGTTCCGGTTCCGGCCCCGCGCCCTGCCCGGCGGCCGCCGGGTCCGGGTCGCCGCGCAGGATCTGCGCGTACGCGTCGGCCAGTTCACGACCCGGGTCGATGCCCAGCTCGTCGGCGAGCAGCCGGCGCGTGCGGTGGAACCGGTCGAGCGCCTCGGACTGGCGCCCCGACCGGTACAGCGCCGTCATCAGGGCCGCGGCGAGGGACTCCCGCAGCGGCTGGGCATCGGCCTCGGCCCGCAGCACGGCCGCCGCCCGGTGGTGCTCCCCCAGCACGGCGTAGGCGTGCGCCAGTTGCTCGACCGTCGTCAGCCGGGACTCCTCCAGCGCGTGCGCCGCCGCCTGGAGCGGTGTGCTGGCGTACGTACCGGTGAGCGCGGGGCCCTGCCACAGGGACAGGGCCTCCTTCAGCATGAGCACCGTGTCGGCCGGGCTGCGCTGCTCCCGGGCCAGCATCAGCAGTTCCTCGAACCGCTGGGAGTCCAGCAGGGTCTCCGGCGCCCGCAGCACGTAGGCGTCGCCGAGCGTGGCCAGTTCGACCCCGTACGCGTCCGCGTCCGCGCCCGTGAGCAGCGCGCGCAGCCGGGACACATGGCCCTGGATGACGGTGCGGGCGTGCAGCGGCGGGGCGTCGTCCCACAGACAGTCCGTCAGCCGCGCCATGGACACCGGTGTGTTGGCGCGGAGCAGAAGGGCGGCGAGCAGGCTGCGCCGCTTGGCGGGGCCCAGTGGCAGCGGGCCGGTCAGCGTGTCGACGCAGACCGTGCCGAGCAACCGGAACTCCACGTACGGCTTCCCTTCCGGGTGGGACGCGCCCGGTGCCGGGTCACGGACAGATGCCCAGAATATCCGTGATGGCGGGTCACCGGCCCCGGGGCGGGCCCGGTGACCGGGCCGCGCCCGTCGGGGTCACAGCCGGCGTTCGTCCTCGGACACCACGGTGGTGGTGGGGGGTACGACCATGCGGCGGCGCCGCATCACGCTGGCGTAGACGAAGACTCCGATGATGCCGACGATCATCATGATCCAACCGACCAGGTCGACGTTGACGGTGTCCAGTTCCCAGTCGGTGGCAAAAGCGAGTATCGCCCCCGCGCCGATGAGAATGAAGCATCCTCCGAGTCCCATGAATCCCGCCTCCTCGACGGACCGGAGGCTCCGGGCCGTGTACGCAGCGGGTACCCGGCCCGGCCGCGACCATGCGCGCCGGGCCGGTGCCGGGCTGAGGTCAGCCCGCGAGGAACGACGCCAGGGCGTTCGCCAGGTGGTACGGGTCGTCGGCGCCGCACAGCTCACGGGCGCTGTGCATGGACAGGATGGCCACGCCGATGTCGACGGTCTGGATGCCGTGCCGGGCCGCGGTGATCGGGCCGATCGTCGTGCCGCACGGCATCGAGTTGTTGGAGACGAACGTCTGCCACGGCACGCCCGCCTTCTCGCACGCCGCCGCGAACACGGCCCGGCCGCTGCCGTCGGTCGCGTACCGCATGTTGACGTTGACCTTGAGGATCGGTCCGCCGTTGACGACCGGGTGGTGCGTCGGGTCGTGGCGCTCCGCGTAGTTGGGGTGGATCGCGTGGCCGGTGTCCGAGGAGAGGCAGACGGTGCCGGCGAAGGCGCGCGCCCGGTCCTCGTACGTACCGCCGCGGGCGAACACCGAGCGCTCCAGGACCGTGCCGAGCAGCGGTCCGTCGGCGCCGGTGTCGGACTGCGAGCCGTTCTCCTCGTGGTCGAAGGCGGCCAGCACCGGGATGTACGGGATCTCGGCGTCGGGCTGCCCGGCGACGGCGGCCAGCGCGGCGGTCGCCGCGTGCACCGAGAGGAGGTTGTCCATGCGCGGACCGGCGACCAGTTCGCGGTCGCGGCCCAGGTAGGACGGTGCCTCGACGGGGTGCGGCATCAGGTCCCAGCCGGTGATGTCCTCGGCGTCGACACCCGCCTCCTCGGCGACGAACCGGATGAGGTCGCCCTCCTCGACGTCCCCGAGCCCCCAGATCGGCTGCATGTGCTTCTGGCGGTCGAGCTTGAGCCCGTCGGGGTTGGCCGAGCGGTCCAGGTGCACGGCCAGCTGCGGGACGCGCAGCAGCGGCCGGTCGATGTTCACCAGCCGGTGCGTGCCGTCGCGCAGGGAGATCCGTCCGGCGAGCCCGAGGTCGCGGTCCAGCCAGGTGTTGAGGAGCGTGCCGCCGTAGACCTCCACGGCGATCTGGCGCCAGCCGTACGCGCCGGTGTCGGGAAGCGGCTTCACCCGCAGGTTCGGCGAGTCGGTGTGCGCGCCGGCGATCCGGAACGGGGTGTGCGCCCCGGCGCCCTCCGGCACGTACCAGGCCACGATCGCGCCGCCGCGCAGGACGTACTTCCCGCCGGTGGTCCCGTCCCAGGCCGCGATCTCCTCGACCTGCCGGAATCCGGCCTTCTCCAGCCGTGCCGCGGCGCTGGCCACGGCGTGGTACGGGGAGGGGGCGGACATCAGGAAAGCCATCAGGTCATCGGTGTGGCTGCGGTCGAACCGGAGGGAGGAACTCATGTTCTTCACTGTAACCAGACCCGGCCGGGACGATTCACCGTCGTCCCCCCGGGTGCCGCCGCTATCCTCCGGTGACGCCCGCGGACGGCTTGTCGCCGTCCTGTGCCTGCTGGGCGCGCTCGGCGAACATGGCGGCGAGGTCCTTCACCTCCTGGTCGGAGACGGCCTTCTCGCCCTGGGTGCCGGTGCTGATGCCGAGCACGGTCGTGCCGACCCGGAGCTGGGTGATGGTGGCCGGGCCGCCCATCGTGCCCGTCGCGGCGCGGTTGGCCTCGCGCTCGGCGCCCGGCTCGCCGATCTTCACGGGCACCGCGCCCACGCCGACCCGGTCCCCGCCGTAGTACTCGGCGATCGCGTCATAGGCGGCGTCGGCGGTCTTCTCGTCCTTGTAGGCGAGCACCCAGTAGTTGAGCGAGGTGACGTCGGGCTTGCGCACGTAGGCGGCGACGCCGTAGAACGTGATCTCGCCGCAGGCCGTCGCCCGCTTCTTCTTGTCCTTCGTCAGGCAGAACGCCGGCGGGTACTCCGGCACCGGTTCCTGCGCATCGGGCTCCAGCTGCGTCCGCCAGCCCGGCATCGCCTTCGCGTCCGGCAGGACCGAGACCACCTCCGCCTTGCCGAGCGCCTTCGCGGCCGCCTCCTCGCCCCCGCCCCCGCCCCCGCACCCCGCGAGCACCAGCGCCGCCGCTCCGGCCGCCACACCCCGTACGTACCACCGCTCGCTCGCACGCCTCATGCGCCGGCCTCCCCCTCGTCGGTCCGTCCGATCATAGAGAGGGCGTACGACAGCACCGCCGCCCGGAAAACGTCTCCGGGCGGCGGTGCTGGGTGGTCCAGAAGGGCGAGGTCCTAGAACGCGGCCTCGTCCAGCTCCATCAGGGAGTTGTCCACGGCCTCGGCGAGTGCGCGCTCGGCGCCGACGCCCGGCAGGATGTTCGCGGCGAAGAACTTCGCGGCGGCGATCTTGCCCTGGTAGAAGGCGACGTCCTTCGCGGAGGCGGTCGGCAGCTTCTCGGCGGCCACGGCCGCGCCCCGGAGCAGCAGGTAACCGACGACGACATCGCCGGAGGCCAGCAGCAGACGGGTCGAGTTGAGGCCGACCTTGTAGATGTTCTTGACGTCCTCGCCGGTCGCGGTGAGGTCGGTGATCATCGTGCCGACGATCGCCTCCAGGTCCACGGCCGCCTTCGCGAGGTGGTCCAGCGAACCGGCCAGCTCCTCGTTGCCCTGGGCGCCCGCGAGGAACTTCTTGATCTCCTCGGAGAGCGCGTTGAGCGAGGCGCCCTGGTCGCGGACGATCTTCCGGAAGAAGAAGTCCTGGCCCTGGATGGCCGTGGTGCCCTCGTACAGCGTGTCGATCTTGGCGTCACGGATGTACTGCTCGATCGGGTACTCCTGGAGGTACCCGGAGCCGCCGAAGGTCTGGAGCGACTGGGCCAGCTGCTCGTAGGACTTCTCCGAGCCGTAGCCCTTCACGATCGGGAGCAGCAGGTCGTTGAGACCGTGCAGCGCCTTCGCGTCCTCGCCAGCGGCCTCCTTCTCCTGGATCGCGTCCTGGACGGAGGCGGTGTACAGCACGAGGGAGCGCATGCCCTCGGCGTAGGCCTTCTGCGTCATCAGCGAGCGGCGCACGTCGGGGTGGTGCGTGATGGTGACCTTGGGGGCCGCCTTGTCCATGAACTGCGACAGGTCGGTGCCCTGGACGCGCTCCTTGGCGTACTCCAGCGCGTTCAGGTAGCCCGTGGAGAGGGCGGCGATGGCCTTCGTGCCGACCATCATGCGGGCGAACTCGATGATGCGGAACATCTGGCGGATGCCGTCGTGCTTGTCGCCGATGAGCCAGCCCTTGGCGGGGTGCCGGTCGCCGAACGTCATCTCGCAGGTGTTGGACGCCTTGAGGCCCATCTTGTGCTCGACGTTGGTCGCGTACACGCCGTTGCGCTCGGCCAGTTCGCCGGTGGTCCAGTCGAAGTGGAACTTCGGGACCATGAAGAGCGAGAGGCCCTTGGTGCCCGGGCCCGCACCCTCGGGACGCGCCAGGACGTAGTGGAGGATGTTCTCGGACATGTCGTGCTCGCCCGAGGTGATGAAGCGCTTCACGCCCTCGATGTGCCAGGAGCCGTCCTCCTGCTCGACGGCCTTCGTCCGGCCCGCGCCGACGTCGGAGCCGGCGTCCGGCTCGGTCAGCACCATCGTCGAGCCCCACTGCTTCTCGACGGCGATCTCGGCGATCTTCTTCTGCGCCTCGTTGCCCTCCTCGAAGAGGATGCCGGCGAAGGCGGGACCGGAGGAGTACATCCACACGGCCGGGTTGGCGCCGAGCAGCAGCTCCGCGTAGCCCCAGATCAGGGAGCGGGGGGCGGTGGTGCCGCCGATCTCCTCGGGGACGCCCAGACGCCAGTACTCGGAGTCCATGAAGGCCTGGTACGACTTCTTGAAGGTGTCCGGGACCGGTGCGGTGTTCGTCTCGGGGTCGAAGACCGGCGGGTTGCGGTCGGCGTCGGCGTAGGAGTCGGCGAGCTCGTTCTCCGCGAGGCGGACGACCTCGTCGAGGATGCTCTTCGCGGTCTCGACGTCCATCTCCGCGAACGGTCCGGTGCCGTACAGCTTGTCGCGCCCGAGGACCTCGAAGAGGTTGAACTCGATGTCGCGGAGATTCGACTTGTAGTGCCCCATGGGAAGGCTCCGTAATCAATAGCAGTGGCGCGCAGCGCCCCGTGGAGGGGTGGCCCGGACGGACGTATCAGCTGTTCCCTACGATGATGCTACCCGTCAGTAATAAGACGCAACCCCTCAAGGGCCAGATGTGTCCGATTACTCTTTGCCTCATGTACGGCTACGACCAGAATCAGGGCGCACAGCAGCCGATGGGTGGCGGCTACGGCGAGCAGCCGCTGTATCCCGAACCCTCGCCGCCCTCGCTGGGCGACGCGGTACGGGCCTTCACGACCGGCTCGCTGGCCGCCGAGGACTTCCAGCAGATCTTCGCGACGTCGAAGGTCTACTGCCCGCGCGGTGACAATCCGGGCTTCCTCGCGCTGCACAACACCCAGCAGCCCGTGATCCCGATGTTCACCACGCTCAAGGAGCTGAGGCTGTACGCGGGCAAGGAGTCCAAGTACTTCGTGATCACCGGCGCCGAGGTGATCGACCTGCTGCCCACCGGCTACGGCTTCGTCCTGGACATGGAGGGCGAGCACCGGATGGTCTTCGACGCCAAGGCCGTCGAGCAGATGGTCGACTTCGCCATGCGCCGCATGTACGGCTGACCGCAGACCTCCACGAAGGGGCCCGTACCGATCGGTACGGGCCCCTTCGTGCTGCCTGACGCGGCACGGGAATGGACGACGCCTTGCAGGATGTTCACCATTCAACTAAATTGGTTCCAGAACAATCCCCGGAGGTGGCTTCCATGCCCGCAGTGACCGTCGAAAACCCGCTGACCCTGCCCAAGGTCGTCGCCGCCGGCGACGCAGCGGCCCGTCCCGTGCTCGCCGTGACCACGGCGCCGAGCGGGTTCGAGGGCGAGGGCTTCCCGGTCCGCCGCGCCTTCGCGGGGATCAACTACAAGTACCTCGACCCGTTCATCATGATGGACCAGATGGGTGAGGTGGAGTACGCCGCCGGAGAGCCGAAGGGCACCCCCTGGCACCCGCACCGCGGCTTCGAGACCGTGACCTACCTGATCGACGGCACCTTCGTGCACCAGGACTCCAACGGGGGCGGCGGCACCATCCGCAACGGCGACACCCAGTGGATGACGGCCGGATCCGGGCTGCTCCACATCGAGGCGCCGCCGGAGTCCCTCGTCACGTCGGGCGGCCTCTTCCACGGCCTCCAGCTCTGGGTGAACCTGCCCAAGGCCGACAAGATGATGGCCCCGCGCTACCAGGACATCCGCGGCGGCCAGGTCCAGCTGCTCGCCTCCCCCGACGGCGGCGCGCTGCTCCGGGTGATCGCGGGCGAGCTCGACGGCCACGAGGGCCCGGGCATCACCCACACCCCCATCACGATGATCCACGCCACCGTGCGCCCCGGCGCCGAGGTGACGCTGCCGTGGCGCGAGGACTTCAACGGCCTCGCGTACGTGCTGGCGGGCCGCGGCACCGTCGGCGAGGAGCGCCGTCCCGTCCACATGGGCCAGACCGCGGTCTTCGGCACCGGCTCCTCGCTGACCGTCCGCGCGGACGAGCAGCAGGACGGGAACACCCCGGACCTGGAGGTCGTGCTGCTCGGCGGCCGTCCCATCCGGGAGCCGATGGCGCACTACGGGCCGTTCGTGATGAACAGCCAGGCCGAACTGAAGCAGGCCTTCGAGGACTTCCAGGCCGGCCGCCTCGGCACGGTGCCCGCCGTCCACGGAATGTGAGTCCCGCTGCCGCCGTATGACGGTCCATCACCCGTACGGCGGCACGGGCGGGACACGGCTCCCGCGGCGTGATCGGCTGAGGGGGTGCAGACCCAGAAGCCCCTCCTGCCCGAGGTCGCCCGGCGTACGGCCGCCTGGTGCGGTGTCGTCCTGCTGGTCGCCGGTGTCGCCGCTGTCGCCATCTTCCTCTGCATCGTCCTCAAGACCGCCGTCACGCCGGTCCTCCTCGCGCTGCTCGGTACGGCGCTGCTCGGCCCGGTCCACCGGCGGATGACCGCCCACGGGGTGAACCGCTCGCTGGCCGCCGGCGTCACCTGCGCCCTGCTCGTCGCGGTGGGCGGCGGCGCGGGTTACATCGTGGTGGCGGCGCTCATCGAGACCGGCGACCAGATCGTCGACTCGCTCAAGGACGCCGGACAGTGGGTCATCGACCACTTCGGGCTGGAGGACGGGGCGAACGTGGACGCCCTCGCGGACAACGCCAAGAAGCTCGTCGAGAAGTTCGGCGCGAGCGCCGCGGGCGGGATCCTCTCCGGCATCAGCCTCGTCGGCTCGTTCATCGCCACCGCCGTGCTCTCCCTCCTGCTGACCTTCTTCTTCCTGCGCGACTCGGACCGGGCCGTGAAACTCGCGCACTCCATCGCCCCCCGGGGCACCGGTGACCTGGTCGAAGCGATGGGCCGCCGCGCCTTCGAGGCGGTCGAGGGCTTCATGCGCGGGACGACCTTCATCGCGCTCATCGACGCGGTCTGCATCACGGTCGGCCTGCTGATCCTGCGGGTGCCGGGCGCGGTGGGGCTCGGCGCCCTGGTCTTCGTCGGCGCCTACATCCCCTATCTGGGCGCCTTCCTGTCGGGGGCCGTCGCGGTTCTGGTGGCGCTGGCGGACCGGGGGTTCGCGATCGCGCTCTGGGCGCTCGGCATCGTCCTCGCCGTCCAGGTGCTGGAGGGGCACATCCTGCAGCCGATGATCCAGAGCCGGACCGTGCAGATGCACCCCGCCATGATCATGATCGCGCTGACCGCCGGGGCCAGCGTGGCGGGTCTGCTGGGGATGCTGCTCGCGGTCCCGGTGTGCGCCGCGGTCTTCGGCATCATCGGCGAACTGCGCAAGGGCCTCCCGGAGGGCCCTGAGGCATCATCCGCGGGGCCATCGGCGGGACCGCCCGGGGAGCCCGCGCCGGGAACGCCGGGAACGCCGTAGAGCCCCACGGCTACGACGGAGCCTGCTCCGCCGCCTCGTCCAGCTCGAACCAGATCGACTTGCCCGCGCCCCGCGGATCGACCCCCCACGCGTGGGCGAGCATCTCCATCAGCAGCAGGCCCCGGCCGCTGGACGCCATCTCGCCGGGCCGCCGCTTGTGCGGCAGCTCGTCGCTGCCGTCGGACACGTCGACCCGCAGCCGCCGCTCGCCGTGCTCCCCGGTCGCCTGCGCGACCATCAGCGCGTCGCCGTCCGTGTGGACGAGCACGTTCGTGCACATCTCGGACACCATCAGCACGGCCGAGTCGACCTGCTCCGGGTCCGCCCAGTCGTGCAGCATCTCGCGCAGCAGCTGCCGGGCCGCGGCGATCCGCTCCGGCGCGGCCTGCGCGATGGTCAGCACGGTCCTGCGGGGCGCGGTCAGCTGCGCCGGGGAGGCCTCGCGCCGCAGCAGCAGGACCGCGATGTCGTCCTCGCGCCGGTCGGCGAGCGGCCCCGTCGTGTAGTGCGAGGTCGGCCCGTGCACGGCCTGCACCAGCGAGTCCGCCAGCTTCTCCAGGTCGTCGGTGTGCCGCTCCAGGACCGGCCGGAGCCGGACCCAGCCGGTGGCCAGGTCGTGGCCGCCGGTCTCGATCAGCCCGTCCGTGCACAGCATGATCGTTTCTCCCGGCTCCAGTGTGATCCGGGTCGTCGGATAGTCCGCGTCCGCCTCGACGCCGAGCGGCAGCCCGCCCTCGGTCTGTCGGATGACGGCGGTCCCGTCGGCGGTCATCACCACGGGGTCGGGGTGGCCGGCCCGGGCGATGTCGAGGGTGCCGGTCACCGGGTCCGCCTCCGCGTACAGGCAGGTCGCGAAGCGCGCACCCGTCTGCTCGCCGTCCTCGTACGCGTCGGTGAGCCCGGAGAGGAAGCGCGAGGCGCGCGAGAGCACCGCGTCCGGGCGGTGCCCCTCGGAGGCGTACGCCCGCAGCGCGATCCGCAGCTGGCCCATCAGCCCGGCTGCCCGTACGTCATGGCCCTGGACGTCGCCGATGACGAGGGCGATGCGGCCGCTGGGCAACGGGATCATGTCGTACCAGTCGCCGCCGACCTGAAGGCCGCCGCCGGTCGGTACGTAGCGGGCGGCCACCGTCATCCCCGGGATGTCCGGTCCCAGGGACGGCATCATCGAGCGCTGGAGCCCCTGCGACAGCTCCCGCTCGGTCTCCGCGATCCCCGCCCTGGCCAGCGCCTGGGCGAGCATCCGGGCCACGGTCGTCAGCACCGACCGCTCGTCCGGCGAGAACGACACCGGGTGCCGGAACCCCGCCATCCAGGTGCCCATCGTGCGCCCCGCCACGATCAGCGGCAGAAAGGCCCAGGAGCGTCGCCCGAACCGCCGGGCCAGCGGCCAGGTGGCCGGGTAGCGGTCCCGGTACTCCTCCGGTGACGGCAGATAGATCGCCCGCCCGGTCCTGACCACCTCGGCGGCCGGGTAGTCGGTCTCCAGCGGCATGTCCGTGAAGGGGCCCTCGTCGCCCGTGGTGTGCCCGTGGTGCCCGACGATGGTCAGCCGCTCGCCGTCGACCCCGAAGACCGCGAGACCGTCGGGCGAGAAGCCGGGCATGGACAGCGAGTACGCGACCCGCAGCACCTCGGCCGTCGACCGGGCCTCGGCCAGCGCCCGCCCCGCGTCCAGCAGGAACGCCTCGCGGGACCGCCGCCAGTCCCCGGTGATCGGGGTGTGCGCCCCGGTGGTGCCGGGCTGCGGCTCGGCGACCTCCTGGAGGGTGCCGACCAGCACGTAGTCCGTCTCGTTGCCCGCCTCCGGCGGAAGGGGCTTGGAACGGCTCCGTACGGTACGCAGTACCCGGCCGTGCTCGTCCACGATCCGCACCCGGGCCTCGGCGAGCGTGCCCTCGGCGACCGCGAGGTTCACCACTCCGTAGATCTCGTTCCAGTCGACGGGATGGAAGCGCGAGCGCACCTCGGACTCGCGGAAGACGCCGTGCTCGGCGGGCAGCTCCAGCAGCCGGGCCGCTTCCGCGTCGAGCGTGACCGTCCCGGCTCCGTTGTCCCAGCGCCAAAGACCGGTCGCGGTCGCGGCCAGGACATCCTCGGTGCGCATTGCCCCACTTTAGGAAGATGTAGCACTCAAACGCCACCGAGGGCCGTGTTCCCGCCCCCCGCCGACGATCTTGCTCCGGACAATGGCAATGAAACGGTCCGGTCGCGGGCGGTAGCCTGGGGAGGCTGAATCCGCCCCCAACCGCGAAGACTGGATGAACGACGATGCATCGGTACAGGTCCCACACCTGCGGCGAGCTCCGCGCCTCTGACGTCGGCACCGACGTCCGGCTGAGCGGCTGGCTGCACAATCGCCGAGACCTGGGTGGCATCCTCTTCATCGATCTGCGCGACCACTACGGTCTGGTGCAGCTCGTCGCCCGCCCCGGCACCCCGGGCAACGACGCGCTGGCGAAGCTCACCAAGGAGACCGTCGTACGGATCGACGGCAAGGTCTCCGCCCGCGGCGCCGACAACGTCAACCCGGAGCTCCCGACCGGCGAGATCGAGATCGAGGTCACCGCGGTGGAGGTGCTGGGCGAGGCCGCCCCGCTGCCCTTCACGATCAACGCCGAGGACGGCGTCAACGAGGAGCGGCGCCTGGAGTACCGCTTCCTCGACCTGCGCCGCGAGCGCATGCACCGCAACATCATGCTGCGCTCGGCCGTCATCGCCTCGATCCGCGCCAAGATGGTCGCCCTCGGCTTCAACGAGATGGCGACGCCGATCCTCACCGCGACCTCCCCCGAGGGCGCCCGTGACTTCGTCGTCCCGTCCCGGCTGAACCCGGGCAAGTTCTACGCGCTGCCGCAGGCCCCGCAGCAGTTCAAGCAGCTGCTGATGATCTCCGGCTTCGACCGCTACTTCCAGATCGCGCCCTGCTTCCGCGACGAGGACGCCCGCGCCGACCGTTCGCCGGGCGAGTTCTACCAGCTCGACGTCGAGATGTCCTTCGTCGAGCAGGAGGACGTCTTCCGCCCGATCGAGAAGCTGATGACCGAGCTCTTCGAGGAGTTCGGCAACGGCCGCCACGTCACCTCGCCGTTCCCGCGCATCCCGTTCCGCGAGTCGATGCTGAAGTACGGCAACGACAAGCCCGACCTGCGCGCCAAGCTGGAGCTCGTCGACATCTCCGACGTCTTCGCGGACTCGGAGTTCAAGGCCTTCGCCGGCAAGCACGTCCGCGCCCTCCCGGTGCCGGACACCGCGGGCCAGTCCCGGAAGTTCTTCGACGGCCTCGGCGACTACGCCGTCGAGCACGGCGCCAAGGGCCTGGCCTGGGTGCGCGTCGGCGAGGACGGCAAGCTGGCCGGTCCGATCGCCAAGTTCCTCACCGAGACCGACGTCAAGACGCTCACCGAGCGCCTCTCCCTCGTCCCGGGCCACGCCGTGTTCTTCGGCGCCGGCGAGTTCGACGAGGTCTCCAAGATCATGTCCGTCGTCCGCGTCGAGGCCGCCAAGCGCGCCGGCCACTTCGAGGAGGGCGTCTTCCGGTTCTGCTGGATCGTCGACTTCCCGATGTACGAGAAGGACGAGGACACCGGCAAGATCGACTTCTCGCACAACCCCTTCTCGATGCCCCAGGGCGGCCTGAAGGACCTTGAGGAGAAGGACCCGCTCGACATCCTCGCCTGGCAGTACGACATCGTCTGCAACGGCATCGAGCTGTCCTCCGGCGCCATCCGTAACCACGAGCCCGAGCTGATGCTCAAGGCCTTCGAGATCGCCGGCTACGACCGTGAGACCGTCGAGCACGAGTTCGCGGGCATGCTCCGCGCCTTCCGCCTCGGCGCCCCGCCGCACGGCGGCATCGCCCCCGGCGTCGACCGCATCGTGATGCTGCTGGCCGACGAGCCCAACATCCGCGAGACGATCGCCTTCCCGCTGAACGGCAACGCCCAGGACCTGATGATGGGCGCGCCCACGGTGCTGGATGAGACCCGCCTGCGCGAGCTGAACATCCAGCTCCGCAAGCCGGTCGCGGCCGCCAAGGACGCCACCGAGAAGTAGCCCGCGCAAGCTCCGGGGGGGTGCCCCCGGGTTTCACGTGAAACAGCCCCCGGCCATCGGCCGGGGGCTGTTCCGCGTCCGTTCGGCGGTGAGCACGGCGCTCCCGAACGCATGGCTGTGTGCATACAAGTACACGAATCACCCGAACGGTGAGACCCGGATGGCCCCGGCGCCGGATTGGCGGAGTCCGGCTGCGGCAAAGACTGCCTGGGCCGACATCGGCACAGCGGACTCCGGACCAGGTCCGCCGGAGCCCCGTGGCTTCGTCACCGACCGCTGAGGAGCCCTCCGTGCCCCTGCCCCGCCCGCGCGTCCCGCTGCGCCTCCCGTACGTCGTCTGCGCCGCCCTCCTGCTGCTGCTGGCCGGGTACGGCTCGGGGACCCTTGCCGGTTGGGACGGGGGCCGTGCCACCACGAAGGGCGCGGGCGCCACCGGCGTGCCCGGACCGCCCGGGGCAGCCGGAGCACCCGGAGCACCCGGCGCACCCGCAGGGCCCCGGGCCTCCGTCGTACCGCCCGCCCCGCCGCAGGAGATCCCCGGGCTCGGGCCGCGGACACGGGCGCAGATCCCGGCCGGGGCCCATCAGGCGTTCGTCGTCACCGGGGAGTCCCCGGACTCCAACCGCTCCACGGCCGTGCTCTACACCCGGGACGACCCGGCCGTGGGCTGGCGGCCCGCCCTGGCGCCCTGGCCCGCCCACAACGCGCTGAACGGCTGGACGGCCGAGCACTGGGAGGGCGATCTGCGCTCACCCGTCGGCGTCTTCACCCTGACCGCGGCGGGCGGCCGCCTCGACCCGCCGGACACGGCCTTCCCGTACGACCTGAGCCCGGACTTCAAGGTGGAGGGCGAGGGCTTCCACGGGGAGCCGCTGGAGGGCTCGTTCGACTACGTCATCGCCATCGACTACAACCGCCTCCCCGGCACCTCGCCCCTGGACCACACCCGGCCCCTGGGCGACGAACGCGGCGGCGGCATCTGGATCCACGTCGACCACGGCGGCCCCACCCAGGGCTGCGTCTCGGTCACCGAGGACCGGATGGAGGAACTCCTGGGCGTGCTCGACCCGGCGAAGGAGCCCGTCATCGTGATGGGGGACGCGGCGTCGCTGAGCCGCTGAGGCCCCTTTGGGGCCGGGTCCTTGTTGTGGGGTGCCGCCGGTCCGGGTGCGGGTCTTCGTCCTCAAGCGCCGGACGGGCCGGCTTTGTGCGGGTGCCCCGCGGGGCGGCGCCGTTGCCCGGTGGGTGGGGGTGGGGCCCCTCCGGGGCGTCTCCTCAGAACTGGCGTGGCAAGGCAACGCACTCCGTTGCCGGGGCCGGGGAGTACGCCATTTCCCTGCGGGGACGCCCCTGCACGGCCCCACCCGACGCCGTCGTGCGCCCGCACCCCCGGTGGCACCACCGGTGGAAGAACCGGGATGCGGGCGCACGACGGGCTCGGGTTCGGGGGCGTGCAGGGGAGTCCCCGCAGGACGACGAACACATACCGGGGTTTCGCTGCGTGGGACTGGAAACGTTCGTCGTTCGAGGAGACGCCCCGGAGGGACCCCGGACCCCCACCCACTGGCGCGGGCGCACCCCGCGGGGCTCGGCGCCCCCACCAAGCCCGTCCGGCGCTTGAGGACAAAGACCCCAGCCCCGGACCGGGGCAAGCAACAACCGAGGACCCGGCCCCGCAAGGGGCCTACGGCTTCTCCTCCAGGCGTGGGAACAGCACCGCGCCCTTCGTCACCGTCGCACCCGCCGGCAGCAGGCCCCAGGTGCCCGCGTCCTGCACGTGCTGGCCGGCCAGCGCGCCCAGGGACTCCTCGGCGCCCAGCGACTCCCACAGCTTCTGGGAGGTGTCCGGCATGACGGCGTTCAGCAGGACCGCGACACCGCGCAGCGCCTCGGCGGCCGTGTAGAGGATCGTCGCGAGGCGGGCCTGGCCCTCGTCGGACGTGTCCTTGGCGACCTTCCACGGCTCCTGCTCCGTGATGTAGCCGTTGACCTGCTTCACGAAGTCGAAGACCGCCAGGATGCCGCCCTGGAAGTCCAGCTCCTCGCCGATCTTCAGATCGGCCGTGGCGACCGCCTTGGCCAGGCCTTCCTGGACCGCCTGCTCGGCCTCGCCCGCGGCGGTGGCCGCCGGCAGCGCGCCGCCGAAGTACTTGCCGACCATGGCCGCGAGACGCGAGGCCAGGTTGCCGTAGTCGTTGGCGAGTTCGGAGGTGTAGCGGGCGGTGAAGTCCTCCCAGGAGAACGAGCCGTCGCTGCCGTAGGCGATGGCCCGCAGGAAGTACCAGCGGTAGGCGTCCACGCCGAAGTGCGAGGTCAGGTCCTGAGGCTTGATGCCCGTCAGGTTCGACTTCGACATCTTCTCGCCGCCGACCATCAGCCAGCCGTTGGCGACGACCTTGCCGGGCAGCGGCAGCCCCTGCGCCATCAGCATCGCCGGCCAGATGACCGAGTGGAAGCGCAGGATGTCCTTGCCGATCAGGTGCACGTTCGCCGGGAACGTGCCGTCGAACTTCTCCTGGTTGGCGCCGTAGCCGACCGCCGTCGCGTAGTTGAGCAGCGCGTCGATCCACACGTAGATGACGTGCTTGTCGTCCCACGGGACCGGGACGCCCCAGTCGAACGTCGAGCGGGAGATCGACAGGTCCTGGAGGCCCTGCTTGACGAAGTTCACGATCTCGTTGCGCGCGGACTCCGGCTGGATGAAGCCGGGGTTGGCCGCGTAGAACTCCAGCAGCTTCGGGCCGTACTCGCTGAGCTTGAAGAAGTAGTTCTCCTCCTTGAGGATCTCCACCGGCTTCTTGTGGATCGGGCACAGCTTGACGCCGGCCTCGTCCTCGATGAGATCGCCGGGGAGCTTGTACTCCTCGCAGCCCACGCAGTACGGGCCCTCGTACCCGCCCTTGTAGATCTCGCCCTTGTCGTACAGGTCCTGCACGAACTCCTGCACCCGGTCGGTGTGCCGCTTCTCCGTCGTACGGATGAAGTCGTCGTTCGCGATGTTGAGGTGCTCCCAGAGGGGCTTCCAGGCCTCCTCGACGAGCTTGTCGCACCACGCCTGGGGCGTGACGTCGTTTGCCTCGGCCGTGCGCATGATCTTCTGACCGTGCTCGTCCGTGCCGGTGAGGTACCACACCTTCTCGCCGCGCTGGCGGTGCCAGCGGGTGAGCACGTCGCCTGCGACGGTCGTGTAGGCGTGGCCCAGGTGAGGAGCGTCGTTGACGTAGTAAATGGGGGTCGAGACGTAGAACGCCGTCGCCGCCTGCTTCTCGGATCCAGTGGCCGCCATGGTCGAAATCCTAACGGTCCGGGGGAGATCCCCTCACACCGATAAACCCGGCACCGGAACGGAGAGCTTTGCGAAACATCCCTTCCCGTAGCAAAGACGCATCCTGGGAGGGAGTGGACACGCATGCACGAGGCAGGGGACATCACGATGCGGGTACTGGTCGCCGAGGACGAGGAGATCCTGGCGGAGCTGGTCGCCACCGGGCTGCGGCGGGCCGGGTTCGCCGTCGACACGGTGTACAGCGGTGATGCCGCCCAGGCCTACCTGGGGCTGCACGACTACGACGTCGTCGTCCTGGACCGCGATCTGCCCCGGGTGCACGGCGACGACGTGGCCCGCGGACTGGTCGCCGCCGGCTCCCGGACCAGGATCCTGATGCTGACGGCCGCCGGGACCATGGAGGACCGCGTCTCCGGGCTCGACCTGGGCGCCGACGACTACCTGGGCAAGCCGTTCGAGTTCCCCGAGCTGGTGTCCCGGGTCCGCGCCCTGCGGCGGCGCAGCGCCCGCCCCGTGCCGCCGCAGCTGGTGCGGCACGGCATCCGGCTCGACACCGTGCGCCGCACCGCGACCCGGGACGGCCGGGAGCTGGACCTCTCGCCCAAGGAGTTCACCGTGCTCCAGCTGCTGCTGGAGGCCGACGGCGGAACGGTCAGCGCGGAGGAGCTCCTGGAGCGGGCCTGGGACGCCAACGCCGACCCCTTCACGGGCGCCGTCCGCGTCTGCATGAGCAAGCTGCGCGGCAAGCTCGGCGAACCGGCCCTGATCCGCACCGTGCAGGGCGTGGGGTACGCCCTGTGAGGCGACCGGCCCGGGTGCCGCACGCCACGATCAGGACCCGGATCGCCCTCGTGTACGGCGGGGTGTTCCTGGTCCTCGGGACCGCGCTCCTCGCCACGGTCAACCTCGCCTCCCGCGCAGGTACGGACTCGCAGGCCCGCGCCATCGCCCGTACCGCCGCGGTCGTCCAGCCCGGCTACGCGGTCAACGGCCCCCTCGTCACCCGGCGCAGCCTCGGGCCGCCGACCGTCTACGACCTCACCGACCACGTCAGCGACGCGGCCGGGGACCAGTTGCTCTACTGGTCCGCGGCCGCCCTGCTGGTGATGACGGCGTGCGCGGTGGGCGTCGGGTGGTGGACGGCCGGGCGGGTGCTGCGCCCCGTCCACGCCATGACCGCGAAGGCGCGCCGGCTCTCCGAGCACACGCTGCACGAGCGGATCGCCTCCCACGGCCCCGACGACGAGCTCAAGGAGCTGGGCGACACCCTGGACGCGCTGCTGGCCCGGCTGGAGAAGGCGTTCGACAGCCAGCGCCGGTTCATCGCCAACGCCTCGCACGAGCTGCGGACCCCGCTGGCCACCCAGCGGGCGGCGATCCAGGTGGGGCTGGAGGACCCGACACCGGACGATCTCGTACGGACCCGGCAGACGCTGCTGGACAACAACCGGCGCAGCGAACGGCTCATCGAGGGGCTGCTGGTGCTGGCGCGCAGCGAGCGCGGGCTGGAGAGGAGCGAGCGGGAGACCGTGGAGCTGGACCGGGTGGTCGCGGAGGAGGCGGCCCGGCACCCGGGGGTGGCGGTCGACGCCGGGCGCTGCGCGGTGCGCGGGAACCGGCTGCTGCTGGCCCGGCTGGTGGCCAACCTGCTGGCCAACGCGGTGACGTACAACGTCCCCGGCGGGAGTGTGCGGGTGTCCCTGGTGCCGGCGGGGGACGGGGTGCTGCTGGAGGTGCGCAACACCGGTCCGGTGGTGGACGCGGCGGACATTCCCGGTCTGTTCGAGCCGTTCCGGCGCGGTGAGGGCAAGGACCGGATGGGGCCGGGCTCGGGGCTCGGCCTCTCGATCGTCCGCTCCATAGCGGTGGCGCACGGCGGTACGGTCACGGCGGTGCCGGGCCCGGAGGGCGGGCTCGCCGTGACCGTACGCCTGCCGGCGGATCAGGCGCCGGCCGCGACCCAGGCGGGGAGCGCGGCGAGGACCTCGCGGTAGAACGCGGCGTCCGGGACCTCGCGCGGGGCGGGTCCTGCGTGGAAGAAGCCGGCGTTCGGGGCGTCCAGCTTCCGCAGGAACTCGAAGCCCTTCGCGTCCGCGTCGCCGAACGCGACGAACTGGAAGAACAGCGGCAGCCGGGCCGCGTCCGCCAGCGCCTGGCGGGCGGCCTGCTTGACGTCCGGCGGGCCGTCCGTCTGGAAGACCACCAGCGCCGGGCCGGTCGCCCCGGACTTCTCGTAGTGCGCGACGACCTCTTCGACGGCCCGGTGGTAGTTCGTCCGGCCGAGGCGTCCGAGACCTGCGTTCAGCTGGTCGATCCGGCCCTCGTGCGCGTCCAGCTCCACCGTGCCGGTGCCGTCGATGTCGGTCGAGAAGAACACGACCTGGACGGTGGCGCTCTCGTCGAGGTGCGCGGCGAGCGCGAGCGTGCGGTCGCCCAGGTGCTGGGCGCTGCCGTCCTTGTAGAACGGCCGCATGGAGCCCGAGCGGTCGAGCACCAGGTAGACGGTGGCGCGCAGCCCGGTGAGTCCGTGCGCCTTCAGCCCGGCCTGGGCGGCCTTGTACGGCCCCACGAGCTCGGGCGCGCGGGCCTTGACCTTGGCGAGGGTGAGCGCGGGCTTGCCGGCGGGGGCGGCGATGTCCGGGGCCGGGGTCGCGACGACCGGCTCGGGCGCGGCGATGGGCTCGGCCACGGGCTCGGCCACGGGTACGGCGACAGCAACGGCCACCGGCTCGGGCGCGGCGACAGCAATGGCGACCGGCTCGGGCGCGGCGACCGGCTCCGGCTCGGCCACGGCTGCGGCGATCGGAGCCGGGTCCGGTTCGGGCTCCGGTTCGGGCTCCGGGTCCATGTCGATGGTGATGGGCGCGGGGGCGGCCTCGGGCTCGACGGCGGGGGCGGCCTCGGGCTCGACGGCGGCGGGGGCCTCGGGCTCGACGGCGACCGGCTCGGCCACGGCGGCGGGGGCCGGGGTCTCGACCGGCGGCTCCACGGCCTCTACCGGCTTCACGGCCTCCGCAGGCTCCACCGGTTTCGCGGGCTCCACGGTCTCCACCGGTTTCGCGGGCTCCACGGTCTCCACCGGCTTCGCGGGCTCCGCGGCCTTCGTCCGCGGGCCGGAGCCCTGTGAAGGAACCGTGGGGGCGGACTTGGGAGCGGCCTCGGGGGCGGGCGCGGCCGCCTTGTCGAAGGCAGCGGCCACCAGGTCCGTCGCCAGACCGCCGTCGTCCGTCGCGGTCCGGGACGCGGTGGTCCGGGATGCCGTGGCCGGGGCCGGGACCGACGCCTTGACGGCCGGGGCGGGTTCGGTCGCCGGCTCGGCCTGCGCAACCGGCTCGTCCACCGCCACCGACTCCGACTCCGTGGACAGGGTGCGCTCGCCCTGGGGCGGGACCGTGGCCGTCGTCGGCTCGTCCTGCTCCGTGCGGTCACGGCCGAACACCTTGCGCAGCAAGCTCCGAATGCCCATGGGCGAGGCCTTTCACGTGAGTTGGGTGCGATGAATGTCCGTACTGCGGGAATTGATCCCTGGCCAGGGCGGATACGTAAGGTTAGCGGCCGGATCCGGCCCTTCGTCGGTGCGGCCCGCCTGTCGGGCAACCGAGCCGCAACCGAGCCGCAACCGATCCCGGACCGAGTCCCTGTGACCGGGCTGTGCGGACCTCATGGATGTCGTCGGCAGGTCTCTCCCATCCGCCCTGAGGTGCGCGGCGGCGTTACTAGCGTGTTCGGCCGACGTGTCTGACGATCAGTCAGGCACACCGGTGTCCGTTGTCCGTCTGTGTGACAAGAAGGGCTCTCGTATGAGAAACCCATCCCGCCGAACACGACTCGTGGCCTGTGCCGTGGCAGCCGGGGCGATGCTTTCAGGCCTTGCCCCGGCCGTGGGCGCGAACGCGGCCCCCGCGACCGGGCCGGCCTCGTCGGTCCCGGCCGTGGACGACCCCGTGCCGGGCCACGAGGGCATGCCGGACGACGGGTTCGACGACGAACCCGAGGGTGAACAGGACGACTTGGCCGGTACCGGAACGGCCGGTGCGAGCAGGGGCGCCCCGGCCGCCGTGGTGCCGGGCCGTCCCGCCGACTTCAGGCTGGCCAAGGGCACGGACCTGTCCGGCCTGGTCACCGGGCTGGACGCGGGCCTGCCCAAGCAGGGCCTCACCGAACTGATGGAACAGGCCAACCGGCCGGCCGCCGACTGCGGGACCGCCGGCATCTACGGACCCGACCTCACCGTCAGCCACCGCGTCTGCTGGAAGAGCGACGACGCCACGTCCTCGGAGTGGGTGCCGCAGGCCATCTCCGGCGTCTCGGACGCCCAGGAGGACGAGGACTGGGGCACGTCGAACGCCGAGCCGGTCGCCGTGGGCGGTTACGACGCGGCGAACCCGGGGCGCAGCGACTACATCGCGGGCCGCGACGACTGTCTGCGGAGCTCCGCGTCGGACGCCTGCAACGAGAAGGGCATCCGGGTCACCTTCTTCAACCGGGCGACCGGGATGTACCGCCATGTGCTGCTGGTGTGGCCGTACATGAACTCCAAGGACCACATATCCTTCGACGCCCTCCACGCGCGTGAGGGCCGGTGCAACCCCGTCGTCGTGACCGGCTGCGCCGCGCAGAACGGCATACACGCGGGCGGCATGGTCTGGTACGGCGACTACCTGTACGTCGCCGACACCGCCAACGGCATGCGGGTCTTCGACCTCCGCAGGATCATGGACCTCAACCCCGACAACGACGACACGGTCGACGACCCGACGCCGGACGGACTCGTCAGCAACGTCCGGGACAAGAAGCTGATCGGCCGGCAGAGCAACGTCTGGTACGGATACGGCTACCGCTACGTCATGCCGCAGGTGGCCACGCTGAAGTTCACCACGGCCAAGAACACCGGCACCACCAGCGGCAACCAGTGCTACGCCACCGGCCGGCCGAAGGCCTCGTACATCTCGCTGGACCGCACCGGTACCGACCACATGGTCCTCGGCGAGTACTGCAACACCAACAACGGCGGCAGCAGCCCCGGGCGCGTCGGTGCCTACCCGATGACCGCGCTGACGGCGGCGGTCGAGGGCGCGGCCGGGACGACCGCGGGCGCCGACCAGGCGTACGGCCTGCCGGCCGGCGCGAAGTTCGGCGACGAGGACCTGTGGCACAAGATCCAGGGTGCGATGCGGTACGAGGGCAAGTGGTACTTCCACCGCAGCAACGCCTACGACAACGGGCGGCTGCTCCAGGCCTCCGTCGGGGCGAACGGCGAGCTCGTCGGCAACACGAAGACCCTGCAGACGTCCTTCGGCCCCGAGGACCTCTACCTCGCGCACGGGCGGGGTGACGGCTTCCCGCCGCGGCTCTGGTCGCTGAGCGAGCACGCGCCGAGCAAGTGCGGGGTGTGCAAGCGGGAGGTGTACAGCTACCCGATGGCCGAGGTGATCAGCTCCTTCGGCTGATCCCTGAGGCTGAGGCGTGGTGCCTGGTGCCCGGTTCCGTGCGTGCCCGCCGCACCGGAGTCCGCCGGACTAGAGTCGGACCATGGTTTCCGGTGAGGCGCCGCAGGCGGCGGGCAGCGTTCGGGTCGATGTCTGGATCTGGTCGGTCCGGCTCACGAAGACCCGCGCGCAGGCGGCCGCCGCCTGCCGCGCGGGTCATGTGAAGGTCGCCGGTGAGCGCGCCAAGCCCGCCCAGGCGCTGCGCGTCGGCGACGAGGTGCGGCTGCGGCACGACGGCCGGGACCGGGTCGTCGTCGTGTCGAAGATCGTGAAGAAGCGGGTCGGGGCGCCGGTGGCCGCGGAGTGCTTCGTCGACAACAGCCCGCCCCCGCCGCCGCGCGAGACCGCGATCCAGATTCCGGTACGCGACCGGGGCGCGGGAAGGCCGACGAAGCGGGACCGGCGCGAGATGGACCGGCTGCGAGGCGCGGGCCCCGACGCCGCGGAGTGACGGGCGCGGGGCCGGACCGGCGCCGCCCACCGCTACGGCGCGGGTGAGGCGATGGCCCGTGCCGCCGCGACCTCCTGGCGCAGCGGGGCGAGTACGCCCTCCTCGTCGCCCGGGAGTTCGGCGCGCACCTCCACCAGGACCTCGCTCGCGCGCAGTCCGTCGGCCAGTTCGCGGAGCTGGGCCCGGACCGCGGCCACTTCCTCCGGTTCCGGTTCCTGGGCGCCGTGGTTGACGCGGACCCGGGCCGCGGTCGTGGCGTCCACGATGCGTTCCACCGCGACGACCAGCGGCCACCAGGCGGCGGCGCGGGTGCCGGTCGGGGGCGGTTCGGTCAGGGCGCGCTGGAACTCGGAGCGTACGGAGGACAGATCGCGGTAGATGCGGCGCCGGGCCCGGACCCGTTCCGCCCGGTCGCCGCCGCCCGGCTCGAACGCGTACGCCACGTAGTCCGCGATGTCCGTCACCGCGTCGGCCAGCCGGTGGCCGATCCGGGTGTGCCAGCTCTCCGGCCACAGCAGATATCCGGCCACCAGCACGATCGCGCAGCCGATCAGGCTGTCCAGGAAACGCGGCCAGACCAGGTGCACGCCCTGGTGGTTCAGCAGATCGGACAGCAGCAGGATGACCGGGGTGACGGCCGCGGTCTGGAAGGCGTAGCCCTTCGCCGTGAGCGCCGGGATCAGCGCGGCGAGCAGCATCATCACCGGCACGTCCCACCAGCCGAGCGGCACCTCGGCCAGCACCGGCGCGGCGATGACGAGCCCCGCGGCCGTGCCCACCGCGCGCAGGACGCCGCGGGAGAAGACGGAGCCGAAGTCGGGCTTCAGCACGAAGGTGACGGTCAGCGCGACCCAGTAGGAGCGCGGTACGTCGATCAGTGAGGTCAGCGCCTGGGCCAGTCCGATGCAGAGCGCGAGGCGCAGCCCGTACCGCCAGGAGGGGCCGGAGAACAGGACGTTGCGGGTCGCGCGGCGGACGCGTACGCCGAGCGCGGCGGGGCGGCCCAGCCGGTCGTCGACGTTGTACGGATCGGGTTCGGCCTTGTGGACGACCGTGAACGCGTGGCGCAGCGCGCTGTCGACCGCCCGGGTGGCGGGCGAGTCGGGGGCGGGCAGGTCGGGCCCGTCGCCGCCGGTGCGGGTCTCCGCCACGTCGGCGGCCAGGTCCCGCACCGCCGCCGGGATCGCGTCGGGGAGCCGGATCCGCCGCACGTGGACCGCGGGGGCCGCCTCGACCAGCGGGATGACGACGTTCAGCTGGGACAGCAGCCGCACCATCGCGCCGCTGCGGCCGTGGTAGCGGGCACGGCGGGCGAGGATCAGGTCGTAGGAGGTGTTGAGGGAGTCGGTGACGGCCTGTCGCTTCTCCTCGTACGCGTCGGTGCCCGCGGCGGCGAGCAGGTCGGCGACCGCGAGATAGGTGCCGGTGACCGAGACCCGTTCCGGCAGCTTCCGCCTGAACGGCCAGGCCAGCAGCGTCAGGACGAGGACGAACAGTCCGCCCAGCGTCAGCAGCAGCGGTGCCACCCACCACGGGTCCGGCATCGGGAGTCCGGCGCCGACCACGGAGTTGAGCAGGAGCAGCAGTCCGGACACGGAGGCGACGGCGCCGATCGTCGACATCATCCCGGAGGCGAGACCGATGGCCGTGAGCACGGCGACGGCCGCCCAGCCGGTGCCGTACACGAGCGTGCCGATCATGATGCCGAGGGCGCCGAACAGCTGTGGCACGGCGATGTTGAGGATGCGCATCCGGTACGCGTCGGCGGTGTCGCCGATCACGCCGGACAGGGCGCCCATGGAGGCGAGCGCCCCGTACACCGGCCGGTCGGCGGCGAATCCGACGGCGAGCGGTGCGGCGAGTGCCACGGAGGCGCGGGCGACGGCGGCCCAGGGGACGGGGGTGGGCTGGGGGCGCAGCCCGTAGCGGAGCCAGACGGGGGGCGTGCCCCGCCGGTGCGCCAGGGTGGACCGGGCGGGTCCGTCGGCCTCGGTGCCGGTCAATGCGTCCCCCTCCGCCGCTCAGCGGTCAGCTGCGATCTCCTGCGGCCCGTCGGCCGGCCGGACCTCCAGCGTATGCAGTCGGGCCTGCTCGCAGGTGCGCAGGGCGGCTGCCCGCCGGTCGCCGCGGTGTCCGGCCGGCGCTGTTCTCAGCAGTGGCCGTTCTCCCGCAGCACGATGACGGTCTTGCCGCGCGCCCCGCCGGTCCGGTTGCGGTCGAGGGCCTGCGGGGCCTTCTCCAGGGGGAGTTCGATGTCGATGAGGACGCGCAGGACACCCTCCGCGGCACCCGCGGCCAGCACCTCCAGCAGGACCGGGTTCGGATCGAGGCGGAAGTCGATGCCCCGCACTCCCCCGGTGAGCGGTGCCCCGGCGGCGACGCCGAGGGTGGAGAGCGCGATGCCGCCCGGCCGGACCGCCGCGGCGTGCGCGGCGAATGCCGCGGGGGTCGCGGAGGCCAGGTCGGCCAGCGCGTCGACGCCGTCCGGGCAGGCCGCCCGTATCGCCTCGGCCACCGGTCCCGCCGTGACGTCGAGTGTCGCGGCGGCGCCCAACGACCCCATCCTGGACCGTTCGTCACCCCGCACCGCCGCGATCACGCGGACGTCCCGGGCCGCGGCGAGCTGGGTCAGGAAGCTGCCGACACCGCCGGCGGCCCCGACGACCAGCAGCGTCTCGTGGCCGCGCAGCGCCACCGCCTCCAGGATCTGGGCCGCGGCGGTGCCGGCGGACGGCAGCGCGGCCGCGGTCCGGGGATGGAGGCCGCGCGGGACGAGGGCGATGGCGGAGTCCTGCGGCACACAGACGTAGTCGCAGTACGTGCCGGGGCCCGCCGCCGGTCCGCCGGCCCGGCCGAAGACGTGGTCGCCGACCCGGAAGCGGTTGTCGCCGCTGCCGATCATGTCGACGCGGCCCGCGTAGTCCACGCCGACGAGGAGGGGGAGGGCATCGGCTCCGGCGCCGTCAGCGCGCTGCCAGTCGTGCGGGTTGAGGGAGGCGTACTCGATCTTCACCCGCACCTCGCCGGTGTCCGGGTCCGGCTTGGGCACCTCGACCAGGGCGGGATCGGCCCGGAACGTGCTGACGGCGATGGCTCGCATACGGAAGACCTCCCAGTCGCCCCCGGCAGTCACCTCCTCCACTCTTCCCCGGCGCGTCCCCGCCCGCACGTCGGCACGGACGGGCCCGGCCTCATCCGCCGTCGTGCAGTTCCAGGACGACGAGCAGGGCGCGGTGGTCGGTGGCGGCGAGGCGCAGGAAGCGGGCCGAGCGGACCGAGAACGCGTCGCTGACCAGCACATGGTCGATCTGGGTGCGCAGCGGTGTGGTGCGGTCGGCGGGCCAGGAGTACGTACGGGAGGCGCCGGCGAGACGGGCGCTGTCGTGGAGGCCGCCCGCGTCCAGGACGGCCCGGAAGGCGGCGTGGTCCTGGGAGGCGTTGAAGTCCCCGGCCACGACGGCGGGGGCCGCCCGGACCGATGCGGCGAGGTCCCGGATCCGGCCGAGCTCGCGGCGCCAGAGGGCGACCCCGCCGGGGACCGGCGGCATGGGGTGCGCGAGCTGGAGCCGCACCTCCCGGCCGGCCACGACGGCGACCGCTCCCGGCATCGCCATCTCACCGGCGACCCGGCCCGCCGGGCGCAGCGGGAACCTGCTGAGGATCGCCGAGCCGAGCGAGCCGTCGAGCCGGACGACCTCGCGGTACGGGTAGGAGGCGGCCGGGACCCGGGCGTCGAGGGCGTCCGTGCATCCGAGGTCGCACTCCTGGACGAAGACCACGTCCGGCCGTTCCCGGCGGACGGCGGTGATCAGCGCGTCCGTCGCCTCCCCGAACTCCACGTTGGAGGTGAGGACGTCCAGCCGGGCCAGCACCGGACCGTGCGCGCCCGTGGCGCCGGGACCGTACGGGCGCACGAACCACACCGTCAGCGCGAGGACGACCGCGGCCCACCCCAGGCCGCCGCGCCAGCGGGCCAGCGCGGCGAGTCCGAGACCGGCGGCGCCGGGCACCAGGAGCCAGGGCAGGAAGGCAAGCGCCTGCGGGACGGGGGTGGGGCCGTCGGCGCCGGCCGCCCGGAAACCGATGACGAGGCTCACCGGCGCGAGGAGCAGCACGGCGCAGCAGAGCACTGAGCGGCGGAGCGGTTCCGTCATGGGCCGGACGGTACCGGCAGCACCCGCTGGGCCCAGATCCGTGCCGCCACCGCGCACACGGCCACCGCGAGGCCCGTACCGAAGACGATCCACACCGTGGTGCGCAGCGATCCCGTCAGCGCGTCGTACACCGCGGCCGCCGCGTCCCTCTCGCTGCCCGGCACCTCGGCCAGCACCCGGTTGCGGGCCAGTGCGACCGCCCCGCGCAGCACCAGCGCGCCGAGCGCGAAACCGGCCCCGGCGACGGCGGTCGCGGCGAGCGCGGCCAGCGCGGAGCCGCGGCGGCCCGGTCCGCCGCGCACCCAGGCCACGACGACGGCGAGGAGCGCGAACACGAGCGTGCCGACGGCCGGCCACACACTGGCGGCGCGGAGCCAGCGGAAGCTCTGGCGCAGCTGGTCGGCGCGGTCGGCGGAGATGATCTGGATGTCGGTGTGCTGGACGGGGATCTGGTCGGCGAACGGCACCCCGTTGTCCACCAGGTTCTGCTTCACCTTCTCCGTCACCGGCGCCAGGTCGATGGTGACGCTCTCGCCGCTCTCCCCGTCCAGTGCCGCCGTCACGGCCTCGTGGGCGGTGCGGTTGGCCGCGTTCCAGGCGTCCTGGAACGCGGCCGTGGTGGTGAAGGACTGCACGGCCTGGTGGAGGAAGTCGCGGACGGTGTCCTGGAGCGGGCCCACGTCGATCTGCTTCATCGCCTCGTCGGTGATCAGATCGGCCACGGTGTTCTGCACATCGGCGTCGGAGGCGAGCGGCGCCACCGCGGCCACGTACCGGTCCGTGTCGTCGATCTCCAGGTCGACCCAGGCGGAGAGCGCGCTCAGCGGCACCAGGACGGCGAGCAGCACCAGGAGCACCGCCGAGAGAGCCGCCGAGAAGTAGGTCCGCACCCCACCAGGGAATCCCGGATGACGGCGGCGCGCTCCGGGCCGTAGCCCATCCGAGTTGCCGGGCGGCCCGGCCGGGTGTGCTCTGGAGGAAAGCGGGGGCGACGGAAGGAGCTCTCTGCCATGGCCGCACATGCTTCGGTGCAGGCACGCGGAACGCGCGCGCGTGCTCAGCGCCACTCGACGCTCAGCTGGGCCGTTCCCGTCACGCTCGGCGTGATCCTCGGCTGGTACGCGACCTCCATCGTCCGCGGCGGCGGTGTGCTCACCGGCACGCAGCTGGCGCTCGGACTCGTCTCCGGCGCCGTGCTCGCGGCGCTCTGCTTCGGTCTGGGCCGGGTGCAGAAGAGCCTGCCGCGCGAGCTCAGGGCGGTCGCGTACGGCGCGCTGTTCGGTGGTTCGGTCGGCTTCCTCTACAGCCTGTCCGGCAAGAGCGTGCTGGCCGCCTCGGTCCTCGGACTGCTGACCGGTGCGGGCATGCTGCTGGCCGCGTTCTACACCTTCTACACCCGGGAGGACTGAGCCGGGCGCCGCGTCCCGGACCGCCTCCGTGAGCGATCCTTGACCTTCTCCATGGGGGAAGGCCAAGGATCGCGTGTGCCGGGAGGGAACGGAACCCGCCCGGTATGAGGAGGCGTGAGGTGACGGACGAGGGCCAGGGGCGCGCGCCCGGTGCGGGACTGGTGACGATCGGGGCGTTCGCCCGGCTGTCCCGGCTGTCCGCCAAGGCGCTGCGCCGCTACGACGAGCTCGGTCTGCTGGCGCCCGCCCTGGTCGATCCGGTGAACGGCTACCGGTACTACGACCCGGCGCAGGCGCGGACGGCCCGGCTGGTGGCCTGGCTCCGCCGCATCGGGATGCCGCTCGCCCGGATCACGCGGGTGATCGCGCTGGAACCCGGCGCGGCGGCGGCGGAGATCCGGGCCTACTGGGCGCAGGTCGAGGCCGAGACGGCGGCCCGGCGCGACCTCGCGGCCTTCCTCATCGACCAGTTGTCGACGGAGGATGTCATGACACAGGTGGGAACGCTCGGAATCCGGTACGCGGCGGGCACCGACGCCGGTGCGGTACGGGAGACCAACCAGGACGCGGCCTACGCCGGGGCCCGGCTGCTCGCGGTCGCCGACGGCTTCGGCGCGGGCGGCGCGGGGGCGAGCACCGCGGCCATCGAGGCGCTGAAGCCGGTCGCGCTGGGCGGGGTGCCGGCCGGGGAGCTGCTGAACAGGCTGCACGACGCGGCGGAACAGGCCGCGCGGGCGGTGCGGGACGCGGTCGCGGCGAGCGGCGGCGGGGAGCCCCAGGAGTCGGGGACGACGCTGACCGCGATGGTGTGGACGGGATCGCAGCTGGGCCTGGTGCACATCGGGGACTCGCGGGCGTATCTGCTGCGCGACGGCGAGCTGTTCCGGATCACGCACGACCACAGCCTGGTCCAGTCGATGATCGACGACGGTTCGCTGACCGAGGAGGAGGCGTTCTCGCACCCGCAGCGGGCGATGCTGCTCAAGGTCCTGGCCGGCGGCGGTCCGTACGGCTCAGGCCCCGATCTGGACGTCCGCGACGCCCGGCCCGGTGACCGCTATCTGCTCTGCTCGGACGGGCTCTCGGCGGTCGTCGAGGGTACGGACCTGGCCCGGGTGCTCGCCGCGGCGGACGGCCCCGGCACGGCGGTGCGCGAGCTGGTCGCGCTGGCCGGGGCGGCGGGCGCGCCCGACAACGTGGCCTGCGCGGTCGCGGACGTCGTGGAGCTGTGACGGACGGGGCGGGCCCGCGCGTCCTCGGTCCGGTCCGGAGCGAGGAGGCGCGGGCCCGCCCGTCGTCAGTCGCGCACCACGGTCACCGGACACGGCGCGTGCTGGGTGACGTGCAGGCTGACCGAGCCCAGCAGGGTGGCCTTGAAGCCGCTGAACCCGCGTGCGCCCACGACCAGCAGATTCGCGCCCTGGGCGCGGTCGAGCAGGGCCTGCGCCGGGTTGCCGATCACCACGATCTTGCTGACCGCGGCGGCGCCCGAGGCGCCCAGGGCCTCCTCCAGCGCCTCGGTGAGCGACACCGTGGCCAGGGCCTGCGGGTCGAAGTCCTCCGGCATGCCCGGCATCATGGACGCCCAGCTGGTGGCGGGGTACTCCCAGCTGTTGACGGCCTCCACCGTGTCACCGGTCAGCTCCGCCTGGCGTACGGCCCAGTGCAGCGCCTTGATCGACGACTCGGAGCCGTCCACGCCCACCACGATCCTGCCCATCTCTGCCTCCAGCTCGGTTCGGCCCGCTCGTACGGGTGCGTCGCACGGGATGCCCGTACAACGCACCTTCTCGTACAACTGTAGTCAAACCGGACGAAAGCATCGTCTCCGGGCCGGGCGGTCAGTCGATGCGGAGATCGGCCAGCTGCTGCTCGAAGGGGATCACTTCGTCGTCCAGGCCGAGGGCCCTGGATGCCCCGGAGACCGCCCGGCCGCCCGCGACCGCGTGCGCCAGCTCGCCGCCCGCGCGCCGGATGCGGGCCGGCAGCCCCTCGGTGTACTCGTCGCCCGACGAGCCCCAGTCCTCCGACGCGGCGTACACCGACGTCGGCAGGGTCACGGCCCGCAGATAGGCGAAGAGCGGACGCATCGCGTGCTCCAGCACCAGCGAGTGCCGGGCGGTGCCGCCGGTCGCCGCGACGACGACGGGCTTGCCGGTCAGCGCGGTGTTCTCGACGAGGTCGAAGAACGACTTGAACAGTCCGCTGTAGGAGGCGGTGAAGACCGGGGTGACGGCGATCAGCCCGTCGGCCCCCGCCACCGCGCCGATCGCCTCCGCCAGCGTGGCCGACGGGAAGCCGGAGACCAGGTTGCCGGCGATGTCGACGGCCAGGTCACGCAGTTCGATCACCCGGACCTCGACGGCACGGTCCTGCTCCGCCTCCAGCCGTTCCCGGGTGGCCGCCGCCAGCCGGTCGGCCAGCAGCCTGGTCGACGAGGGGCTGCTCAGGCCGGCCGAGACGGCGACTATCCTCAGCGGTTCGGTGGCGAACACGGTGTCAGCTCTCCTTCGTGACAGCGGCGGCGACGGCCGCCGGGTGCAGCGGCGCGGACTCGGGGACCCCGGCCGGCCGCAGGCTGGCGAACTCCTTGCGCAGCACCGGCACGACCTCCTCGCCGAGGATGTCGAGCTGCTCCAGGACGGTCTTGAGCGGCAGTCCCGCGTGGTCCATCAGGAACAACTGGCGCTGGTAGTCGCCGACGGCGTCCCGGAAGGACAGCGTGCGCTCGATGACCTCCTGCGGGGAGCCGACGGTCAGCGGGGTCTGCCGGGTGAAGTCCTCCATCGACGGCCCGTGCCCGTAGACCGGCGCGTTGTCGAAGTACGGGCGGAACTCCCGTACCGCGTCCTGCGAGTTCTTCCGCATGAACACCTGGCCGCCGAGGCCCACGATGGCCTGCTCGGCGGTGCCGTGCCCGTAGTGGGCGTAGCGCTGCCGGTAGAGCGCCACCATCTTCTTCGTGTGCTCGATGGGCCAGAAGATGTTGTTGTGGAAGAAGCCGTCGCCGTAGTACGCGGCCTGCTCGGCGATCTCCGGGGAGCGGATGGAGCCGTGCCAGACGAACGGCGGTACGCCGTCCAGCGGTCGCGGGGTCGCGGTGAAGGACTGGAGCGGCGTACGGAACTTCCCCTCCCAGTCGACGACGTCCTCACGCCACAGCCGGTGCAGCAGGGCGTAGTTCTCGACGGCGAGCGGGATGCCCTGGCGGATGTCCTTGCCGAACCAGGGGTAGACCGGTCCGGTGTTGCCGCGGCCCATCATCAGGTCGACGCGGCCGTCGGCGAGGTGCTGGAGCGTGGCGTAGTCCTCGGCGATCTTCACCGGGTCGTTGGTGGTGATCAGGGTCGTCGAGGTGGACAGGATGATGCGCTCGGTGCGGGCGGCGATGTAACCGAGGGTGGTCGTCGGCGAGGAGGGGACGAACGGCGGGTTGTGGTGCTCGCCGGTCGCGAAGACGTCGAGGCCGACCTCCTCGGCCTTCCGCGCGATGGCGACGGTGGCCTTGATCCGCTCGTGCTCGCTCGGCGTCGTGCCGGTCGTCGGGTCGGTGGTGACGTCTCCGACGGTGAAGATCCCGAACTGCATGGCGCCCGCCTCCAGGTGATCGCTTCAGGTGGTTGAACGTTGAACTATCTGAACACACCCTACAACGGAGCACCCCTCCTCCCTATTCCGCCGCCACCGGACCCCGCCCGCGCTGCTCCTCCACCCAGCGGTTGGCCCGCTCGATCGCCTCGCGCTGGGCCCCGAAGATCTCCTCGCGGGCGGGCACCACCCGGTCGTCGCCCAGCTCGGCGGTGAGGCCGGTCCGGCGCAGCACCGCCAGCAGCGTCGGCTGCACCCCCGCCAGATAGAGCCGCCCGCCATGGGCGTCCAGCTCGTCGGCGTACCGGCTGAGCAGTTTGACCACCGCGGAGGAGGGCACCTCGGGCGTGGTGCGCAGCGCCAGCACCACGGCGGAGCCGCGCGCCTGTGAGACGTCGGGCCACTGGGCGTCGATCCGGGGCGCCTCGGCGAAGAGGCTCGTCCCCGCATAGAAGAGGACACGCACCTCGCCGGGCCCGATCCGCGCGGGCGGATCGGTGAACCGCCAGCTCCCGGGCCCGGCGCCGGGTTCGAGCCCGCGCAGTCCGCTCTGCCGGGCCGCCTGCACGCAGTACAGCAGCAGTGAGAGCAGTGCCCCGATCACGATGGCCTGCTGGAGGGGCAGCTGGGTGGTGGCGACGAACGTGACGATCATCGCGGCGGCCGACAGCCACGACGTGCGCAGCACCAGCAGGATGTCCTTGCGGCGGCCCCGGATGAGCTCGCAGCCGATCACGATGATCAGGCCGCCGATGACCGGCATCGGGATCCGCTCGGCGAGCGAGCCGAGCGTCAGCACCAGCAGCGCCAGCCACACCCCCGCGAAGATGCCCGCCCACCGGGTGCGCGCGCCCGCGCTGACGGCGACCCCGGTCCGGGACATGGAACCGCCGGCGGGCAGCGCGCCGAACAGCCCGCCGCCGATGTTGCCGATCCCCTGGGCGACGAAGTCCCCGTCGACCGAGGACCTGGAGCCGTCCGGGTTGCGGACCGTCGGACCGATCGACGCCGCCTGGGCCAGGGCGACGAGCGCGACCGCGAAGGCCCCGGGCAGCAGCGAACCGACGGCGGACAGGTCCGGGGCGGTGAAGTGCGGCAGCGCCGCCGGGATGTGCGCGATGTCCCGGGCCAGCTCCACATCGACGGAGAGCAGTCCGACGCCGAGACTGACGGCGACCAGGGCGACCAGGATCGCCACCGGCTCCAGCCGCTTGACCAGCCTGACGAGCGCCCACACGGCGACCGTCACCAGGGCCGTCAGGGTGGTGGTGAGCTTCCAGTCGCCTGCGTGGACCACCCAGTCGGCCAACTGGGTGACGCGGTTGTGCCCGTCGGGCTTGTAGCCGGTGGCGTCGTCGAGCGAACCGGTGATGATCTGGAGCGCGATCCCGGTCGAGAAGCCGGTCATCACGGCGTTGGAGACGAAGCTCATCACCGCACCGAGCTTCAGCAGCCCCAGCACCACCATGATCAGCCCCGCGAGCACGGCGACGGTGGCGATGTTCCCCGCGTCCTTGGGGTCCAGGTGCGCCCCGGACAGCACGCTCTGCGAGGTCAGGGCGATGGCGGAGGTGAGGGTCGTGACCATCAGCACGGTACGGGCGAAGAACGACCCCAGGATCGTCGGCACGACGCCCGCGTAGATGCCGGTGACCGGGTTGAATCCGCCGATCGCCGCGTAGGCCATGCCCTCGGGGATCGAGAAGAGCCCCGTGACCAGCCCGGCCGACACATCGGCAGGCGTGGGCCGTCCCAGCGCCGCCTTCTTCCCGCCCGCCTCGCTCATGACAACTCAGTAGAACCCGGTCGGGTTATGTCCGCACTTCATCACCATGGGGGGAGCCGGGAGCCCGGCGGGGCTGTCCCCCTTGCCGGTGATGGCCGTGCGGTGACGGGCACCGGGCACCCCCGGGCCACGGACCGCTGATGGGCCCGGGCAGGGCGAGACCGCCCGGCAGGCGTACGTCCCGAAGTCCTGGCCCGGGCCGTCAGCCGATCCGTGTGTCCGCGGCGGCGCCGACGCCGGCACGGGAATTCCCCGCGACCCGGTTCACCTCCTCGGCTACGCTCGGTCCATGACCTCCGTACCGTGCCGGAACTGGTGGCGCTCCTCCTAGGAGCGGCCACCTCCTCAGCGCGGGACCAGGGCCGTTCGCCACGGACGGCCCTTTTTCTCCGCCCTCTTCCGGTCGGGCCCGGCGGGGCCGTCCTCCACGCACACACCATCGCGAGGAGAGACCCCCATGACCACCGCACTCAGCGCCCCCGCCACCCTCGACGAGCGG
Organism: Streptomyces sp. NBC_01257; assembly: GCF_035917255.1. NCBI lineage: Bacteria > Bacillati > Actinomycetota > Actinomycetes > Kitasatosporales > Streptomycetaceae > Streptomyces > Streptomyces sp. NBC_01257. Next base: position 4,464,511 of record NZ_CP108472.1, on the reverse strand, counting down.
ATCCGCCGGGACCCCGGCAGCTTCCGTGTCCTGAGCGGTGACCGGCCCACCGGGGCGCTCCATCTCGGGCACTACTTCGGCACCCTCCACAACCGGGTACGCCTCCAGGACCTCGGGGTGGAGACGTTCATCGTCATTCCCGACTACCAGGTGCTGACCGACAGAGACGTCGCCGAGCGGCTCACCGCGACCGTCGAGGGGCTGCTGCTGGACTATCTGGCCGTCGGCATCGACCCGGACCGATCGGTGATCTTCAACCACAGTGCCGTGCCCGCGCTCAACCAGTTGCTGCTGCCGTTCCTGAGCCTGGTCTCCGTCGCCGAGCTGGGCCGCAACCCCACGGTCAAGGACGAGATCGCGCACTCCCGGCAGGCGTCCGTCAGCGGTCTGATGTTCACCTACCCGGTCCACCAGGCGGCCGACATCCTGTTCTGCAAGGGCAATCTGGTGCCAGTCGGCCAGGACCAGCTGCCCCACCTCGAAGTGGCCCGGACCGTGGCCCGGCGGTTCAACGAGCGGTACGGGCCCGTCTTCCCGGAACCCGAGGCGCTGCTCTCCGCCGCGCCGCAGCTGCTCGGCACCGACGGCACCAAGATGAGCAAGAGCCGTGCCAACTCCATCGCCCTGAGCGCCGACGAGGACACGACGGCGCGGCTGGTCAAGGGGGCGGTGACGGACGCCGAGCGGCACATCACGTACGACCCCGAGGGGCGGCCCGGGGTGTCCGGTCTGGTGCTGCTCGCCGCGCTCTGTCTCGGCCGGGACCCGCACACCGTGGCCGAGGAGATCGGCGGCGGGGGCGCGGCGGTGCTGAAGCGGACGGTGACCGACGCGGTCAACAGCCGGATGGCGCCGCTGCGGGCCCGACGGGCTGAGTACGCACGGGACATGGGGTACGTACGGGCCGTGCTGCGCGCCGGCAACGAGCGAGCGAACGCCCATGCCGACGCGACCCTGGCGGAGGTGCGGGAGGCGATGGGGGGCCCGGTCCCGGCCCTCTAGGGAGCGTCCGGGGACGGCCATCCGCCGCGGGCCACGAGATCCAGGATCAGGGCCGCGATGTTCCACGCGTCGTCCGCGCCGCTGTGGTGGCGGCCCTCCAGCGGGAGATCCGCGAACCGGAGGGCCTGCGCCATGCCGGGGCGCTTGCGCAGGCCGTGCGTGGCGGTGAAGGGGATCTTGGCGTTGGTGTGGCGGTGGCCGAAGGGGTAGGGAGTGCCGGTCGCCAGGCACTGGTGGGTGAACTGCTTGCGGTCGTAGTCGCCCCAGCTGGCCCAGGGGCGGGCGCCGGCCGCGTGCTCGGCGGCCAGCAGACGGCAGGCGTCCGCGAAGGGGAGGCCGGTCTCCACCTCCGCCTGGGTGAGCCCGGTCAGTCCGGTGCAGAAGGCGCTGACCGCCGACCGGGCCGGCCGGACCAGGACGCGGTGGCGGGCCAGACGCTCGCGGGCCCGCAGATCGACGACCGTCAGCCCGATCTCGATGATCTCGCTCACCGCGCCGGGCGGCGGCTGCCCCTCCCAGCAGGTCGCCTCGATGTCGACGACGTTGAGGAGGCTCGGCTCCGGTCCCTTGTCCATGGAGGGCAGAGTAGGAGGACGTGACCGTGCCCGGCATCCGGATTTCCCGGCACCCGGACGCGCTCCCGGGACCGTCCGCGCTGCCGTCAGCGCCGGGACAACGAGCTCCGCCTGCGCAGGAGTTCGGCCAGGCCGCGGCGGGTCGCGGCGATCACCACACGGTCCGTGGGCTGGAGGACGTAGCCGGGGTGCAGGTTCCACACCAGCCCGCCGGGCCGGCCCTCGGCGTCCGGGCCCGTGCCGGCCAGGTCGGGGCGGCGGTCGGCGGGCGGGGCCACGTCCAGGGCGAGGACCCGCCAGGCGCCGGCCCGGAACGCCTGCTCCACCGTCCGGCCCTCCAGCTGCGGATGCCCGGCCACCTCGATGGCGGCGAACAGCATCACCTTCCGCTCGACCGGCACCGCGCCCAGGATCTGGCGGCCCATCATGGCAACGGCGAACGAAGGCGCCGCCAGATGGGAGACCGACCGGGAGCGGGTCAGCGCGTGCGGGTGCGCGGTGCGCAGGGTGCGGTAGACGGCGGTGGCGAACTCGTCGTCGAACAGCCGCAGCGACACCCGCAGATCCGGCTTGACCGAGCGGGCGTACAGCGCGGCCTCCAGGTTCGTGGTGTCGATGCTGGTCAGGGCGAGCAGGGCGCGGGACCGCCGGATCTTCGCGGCCTCCAGGACGCCCTCCTGGGTGACGTCGCCGAGGACCACCGGTACGTGCAGCCGCCGGGCCACCGGGATGCCGCGGGCGTCCGGGTCGTCCTCCACGCACACCACGGGGATACCGAGTTCGCGCAGCTGGACCAGGACGCGGGTGCCGATCTTGCCGAGTCCGAGCAGCACCACGTGTCCGGACAGGCCGCGCGGCGGGCGGCGCAGCGAGGAGGCGGTCCGGAGCGATCCGAAGGCCTCCAGCACCCCCGCCACCAGCAGCGGCAGCAGCATCAGACCGGCGACCCCGGACAGGATCTGGATGACCTGGCGGGCGGTCGGGTCGCCGATCGCCGGGTCGCCCATCGCGAACAGGTCGAGCAGCGTCAGATAGGCGGCGTGCAGCGGATGGTCCCCGGTGGTGAACGTGGACGCCACGGTCAGCCCGAGGACGGCCGTGCCCACGCCCAGCGCGGACCAGCGCAGCCGGCGGGAGAAGACCTGGCTCAGCGGGGCGCCCCGGCCGCCCATCCGGGGCCGCCGGCCCGAGGTGCCCGGCCGGCTGACCGCCTCCAGGACGACGGTGCCACGCCCCCCCGCGGCCGCCACCTGTGCCCGGTCGGGCAGGAGTTGGGGCCCTTCGTCGCCGCTGCTGTCGGAGCCCTCGGTGCCGGCTGGGTCATGGGTGGTGGAGGAGAGCAGGGCCAGGGTGCACAGGCCCGGGTCGGCGGTCTGGCCGGCCCGGGGCGGGGTGCGTTCGGCCGCACGCAGGAGCAGGCCCTCGGCCTGGATCACCTTGCTGGAACCGGAGAGCGCGGTCGCCGCGAGGGCGGGGGCCGCGGTGTCGGCGTCGGACAGGACCGTAGTGGAGGCGTCCAGCGCGGTCGCGTCGAGGCCCGGTGAGGCGACGGCGGCCGCCTGGTCGAGGAGGGCCTCCAGATGCTGGCCGAGCTTGCGGTTGTAGAGCCGGATCACCAGCCGGACCCGGGGATTGAGCCGGCGGGCGGTCAGCGCGGCGCGGATGTTGCGCTCGTCGTCGTCGTAGACGAGGGCCAGCGCGGCGGCCGTGTCGACGCCCGCCTCCTCGAACGCCTCGTCGGACGGCTCCGCCGCCTGGAGGATGCGGATCGCCTCCACGCCCGCGTTCGTGTCACTGTCGCCGCCCCCGGAACCGCCGTTGCCGAGGCCGCCGTTGCGGTTCATCGCCGACGACATCCGGCCGAACAGGGCGGCCGCCCGGCCGCGCCCGGTCAGCGGCAGCTCCGCTCTCGCGGTGCCCGGCTCCGGCGGCAGGACGAGGGTGACCCGCTCCCCGTACACGTAACGCAGCTCCACGGCGAGCCGCTGTGCGAGTGCGTCGTCGCCGCAGACGACCATGTGTCCGGAGAACGGGGAGCGTTGGGGCTGCTGCGGAAGTGGGGGCACATGACCCAGCATGCCCTGCTCCCTTCGGAAGTCCGGTACGGATCAGTGGTCCTCGTGTGTCCCGGCCGGTGGCCCGGAGCGCGGATGGCGCGGATCCGCCGCCCGGCTGATCGCCGATTCGACGGCCGCGATCCGGTCGGCGAGCAGCCCGAGCGCCGCCACCGCCCGGGTCAGCGGATCGCCGTCCGGTCCGCCGAGCGCCTGGCCGCGGACGTAGGAGGCCGACACGGCGGACCGGCGCGCGGCCTGTTCGGGGGTGAGGGTGCCGCGCAGGGCGCCGAGCTTCAGCAGGGACGCCTCGGCGCCCGAGGTGAGCGTCTGGGCCTCGCCGGCGTAGTGGTCGTCGATGACCGCGGACAGCTCGGCGTCGTTCATCACGGGCACGATCCGCTCCGCGATCCGGTTCATGTTGCGGTACGAGCCCTGCAGCCTGAACGGCGGCTCGGTGCGCGTGCCGTCCGTCCGCGCGGCCGACTCGATGTAGGCGGCGTTGACCGCGAGGACGGTGTCGCGGGCGTGCAGCAGATGACGCAGCACGGCGGTGATCCGCTCCACCTCGGCCGGGGCGTAGCGGTGTTGGAGGTGCTCGGCCCGGGCGGTGCTGTCGGTGCCGGTGGCGAGCCGCAGGAGCAGGGCGAGGTCCTCCCGGGAGCGCCCGGCGAGCGGGGCCAGCACCGGGTTGGCGGTCAGCGCGTTCTCGACGAAGCTCAGCGCGAAGACGTCCTCGCGGCCGCTCAGCACCTCGCCGAGGTTCCAGACGTCCGCCCGGTTGGCGAGCATGTCCGGGACCCTGAACCGCTCCCCGGACTCGGTGTACGGATTGCCCGCCATGCACACCGCGAACCGCTTGCCCCGGAGGTCGTAGCTGCGCGGCTCACCGTCCCGTACGCCCTCGATCCTGCGGGTGGCGTCGCAGAGCGGGATGAACTTCTGGAGGAGCTCCGGGGAGGTGTGCTGGATGTCGTCGAGGTAGAGGAGGGTGTTGTTGCCCGCCTCCAGTGCGAAGTTGATCTTCTCGATCTCCTGGCGGGCGGTCGCGCCGCGCGCCTGCGCGGGGTCCAGCGAGGTCACCTCGTGGCCCAGGTTCGGTCCGCTGATCTTGACCAGCACGAGGCCGAGCCGGTCGGCGACGTACTCCATGAGCGTCGTCTTGCCGTAGCCCGGCGGCGACACGAGCAGCAGCAGGCCCTGCGAGTCGGTGCGCCGGCCGGCGTCCGCGGTGCCGAGCTGCTTGGCGAGGCTGTCGCCGATCAGCGGCAGGTACACCTCGTCGAGCAGGCGGTTGCGGACGAACGCCGACATGACCCGGGGCCGGTGGTCGTCCAGCCGCAGCCGTGCGCGCTCGGCGGCGACCAGGGCGGTGCGCCGCCGCTGGTAGTCGCGGAAGCCGGGGACGGTGCGGGCGCGGAACCCGGCCGTACGGGAGAGGAGTTCGTCGATCCGGACGGTGAGGCGGCCGCGCTCGACGCGGGGGTGGACGCCCAGCAGCCCGTCCACCGTCGCGGTGAGCGGCGCGTCGCCCTCGTACCGCGTCAGGAGCGGCTCCGGGCACAGTTCGACGGCGACGGCCTCCGCGATATCGCCCGCGTCGAGGTCCGTCCCGCTCGCCCGCGCGTACGAGGTCAGCCAGCCCTCGACGAGCTGGCGGCGGGCCGGCAGGTCGTCCCCGAGTGCGGTGAGATCGTCGTCGTACGCGGAACTGCCCGCCGTGCGGCGGAACTTGTCCAGGAAGCCGCGGACGGCGGCGCCGGTGACGAACCCGTCCGGGCCGCTCGTCAGCTCCTCGAAGAGGTACGAGGCCACGGCGGCGGAACCGTCCACGTCGATGGCCGCGGCCCACTCCTCCTGGAGCGCGTCGACGGCCGGGGTGAGCCCGAACGTCTCTCGGGCGCGCGCCAGGGAGCGGGCCCGGCGCGTCCAGGACGTCCGGCGGGCCTCGTCCGCCCCGTGGACCCAGAACAGCTGCGCGGCGGCCCGCACGGCGGGCGGGTGGCGCAGCAGACCCGCACCGGTGTGCAGCCGCAGCAGGGCGGCCAGGATCGCGGTGGCGTCCTCGTCGTGGACGCCGCGCTGATAGCCCTCGTCGTACGAGGCGGCGGCCGACTCCCGTACCAGAGTGGCCAGTTCAACGTCGTCCAGGGCCGTCAGCCGGTCCGCACCCTGCTCGGCCAGGAGCCGGGCCGCAAGGTGCTCGCCCCGGTACACGGCCGGGGACTCGGACGGCAGCGACTGGTCCCAGTACGGGCGGGTGGCCGCGAACTCCGGGTCGGTGACCGGCATCCGGTAGTCCGTCCCGGTCACGGCGAACGCGAGGCCTTCGCCCTGCGGGACGAGGGTCAGCTCGAACGGCTGGGTGTTCACCGCGAACCGGTGCCGGCCCAGCCGGATCGTCGCCCCGTCGTCCGTGTACAGCTCACTGCGGTCGCGCAGCGCCCGGCCCGCCTCCTGGCGGGCGGCGAGCAGCTGCCCCTCCAGCTCCTCGGCGCGCACCGTGTCACCGAGCGCCCGCAGCTCGCCGGCCGTGCGGCGGACCTTGGCGACCATCGGGTCGGAGGCGAAGTAGGTGTGCACGGCGTCCGCGTCGGGCAGCGCGGCGCTGCGGCGCGCGACGGTGTCCAGGACCCGGGCCGCGGAGCCGGCGAGGCGTTCCGTGCGGCGGGCGACAGCGTCCTGAAGGGTCTGACGGCGGGCCGAGAACGCCTCGTACACCTCCGTCCGCCGCTCGCCCAGCTCCGCCAGGAAGTCGTCGAACTCGGCGAACCGCGCCTCCAGGTTCTCCAGCTGGAGCAGCAGCCGCGCGAGCTGGTCGTCGCAGGCGTCCGGGGTGTCCGCGGCGGCCAGCGCGGCCGTGACGGCCTGTCCCAGCAGGGCGAACTCGGCGGCGAACTCCGCCCGGCCCTCCCGGTCGAGCAGCGTGCGGCGGCGGGCGTCGAGCGTGGCGCGGGCCCGGTTCACCCCGCCGAGCACCTCCGCGATCCGCTCCAGGATCGAGGTGCGGACCACGCCGTCACCGATGTCGAGACCGGTGACGACGTCCGTCACCGTGCTCAGCCCGTCCGTCATCCCCGCCAGCCGCTCGCCGAGCGCGGAGGCGTCGGCGACGGTCGCGAGCTCACCCGCCTCCTCGGTGAGCCGGGCGACGTCCTCGTGGTAGCCGGCGAACGCGTCCTCCCCGGACAGGAACGCGACCGCGCGCCGCCCCGCCGCCGTGAGGTCGTCGGCGGTGGCGGCGGTGAGCTCGGCGATCCGGCCGGTGTCCGCGTACCGCATCTCCGCGAGGGTCGCCAGATGACCGTGGGCGTGCCGCAGTTCGGTCAGCCGGCCGACCCAGTCGGCGGCCGAGCGCGGCGCCTCGCCGCGGACCCGGCGCACGAGTGCGGTGATCCGCTCCGCGGTCTCCTCGACCGCTTCGGCGGCATGCCTGGTCTGCTCCCGGACGGCGTCGAACTCGGCCAGCACCTGCTGCGCGGTGTCACGCAGCTCGGCCAGCGGAGCACCGAGAGAGCCCAGTTCGCTCTCGTCCAGCCAGTGGTAGCGGTCGGTGGCGCGCGCGCAGTCGGCCACCAGGCGCGCGTATCCCGCGCCGGTCGGGGCGGGGTCGGCCGCGCCCTGCGCGAGCGCGAGGCAGTCGGAGATGCCGCGTACGAGGTCGGCGTTGCCGACCCGGGCCAGCGGGCCCGTGCCCGCCGGGCGGGAGGCGGCGTAGGTGTCGGAGACGTACGGCGTCTGCCAGCGCTGCACGGCGTGAACCCGGGCCGGACCGCCGTCCGGCCCCTCCACCGGGTCCCGCAGCAGGACGAGCGTGCCGTCGTCGAGCAGGGCGTGGCCGCGGCCCTGGAGCGGGGTGGCGACCTCCTGCCGGATCACGTTGTACGGCAGCAGCAGGCCGCGCCCGTCGTCCCGCGAACGGAACACGTACAGCACGTCCTCGCCGTTGGGGGAGCGGACGGCCCCCTCGAAGACGGGGTCGGTGAGCGGTTCGGCGATGTCGAAGGTCTTCGCGGTGCCTGCGGTCAGGTAGTAGCCGCCGGGGAAGATGATCCCCTGGTCCTCGGGGAGCCGGTGGCAGGCCGGACCGATCCCGTCCAGCCGCTGCACGGTCCCGAGCAGCTGGTTGAAGACGAGATGGCGGCTCGTCCCCTCCTTGTACGGCCGGATGCGGAGCAGGACGAGCGGTCCGGTCCTCGCGTACTCGACCTCGGCGTCGGCGAGCGACTGGAGGGGTTCGGTGACCGGCTCCCGGTAGATCCCGTCGGGGGTCGAGGTGTCGTCGGACGTCTTGAGGGTGAGGTGTCCGCCGAGGGTGCTGACGAAGAGGGGGGCGGGGTCGCCGTCGCCGGTCGCGCCGACGGCGATGTGCGGGTGCGGGCCCGCGATGTGGGCCTCGCGCCCCGCGGCGGTCCAGGTGAGGTCGTGCGACGGCGGGAACACGTGGTCGCGCTCGCCGCGGGCGTCGAGGAAGGCGCCGGGCGATCCGTCGGCGTTCAGCGCCCAGCGCAGGACGCGGATGTCCTCGGCGGTCTCGCCGGTACGGAACACGGCGAGGAGCCGGCCCTCGGTGCGGCGCAGGCGGAGCAGTCTGGCGTCGCGGTAGTAGCGATGGAGGCCGTTGAACTCGCGTACGAAGTCCTCGTCGGCGAGGAGGGTGGGTGCGGGGGCGGAGGCCGGGGCCCCGTCCTTCAAGTCCGCGTCGTACAGGGCGAGTACGTCGTCGACGGCGGGCCCTTGGGTGCTGGTGGCTGCGGGTCCGCGTTCGAAGCCGAACAGGAGCCGGCCGCCGATCGCGACGAGGTCGCGCGGGACGGAGGGCCGGGCGGTCCGGACCCGCTCGCTGCCGAGCAGTCGCAGTCCGGTGGAGCCGAACTCCTCGGTCCGCCGGGAGTTGAGCGCCTCGGCCCGCCGGGTGAGCTCGGCGGCCCGGTCCCGGAGCCGCCGCCGCAACACGTCGTATCCGGCGTCCTCGGTCCCGCCCGGGGGCGTCGGGCTGACGGTGTCCATGCGGTGCGGCTCCTTACGGGGTGGAGGTGGGGTGCGGTGCCCTGGCGGGGGCGTGGAGTGGGTGCGGTGCCCTGGCGGGGGCGTGGAGTGGGTGCGGGTTCTCCGGACGGGCTTGGGCGGGGTGCGGGTTTCCTGGTGGCGCCGTCTGTCCTCAATCGCCGGACGGGCTTGATATGCCCGCCGTTGCCGTGAGGCGGCGGGGCCCTCCAGCCCCTCCAGCCCGTCCGGCGATCGGGGACAGCGGGCGGCGGGCCCGGCTACGGCACCGGTGTGCCGTTGCGGGACGGCGGCGGGACCGCGCCGACCGGCAGGTCCGCCAGGCCCAGGGACCGCGCGTGGTCCAGGAGTTCGCGGACCCGGTCCGCATCCGCACCCGCGCCCACCCCCGGCGCGGCCATCATCCGCATCAGCAGCGCCGACACCGTCAGGTTCTGCACGTCCCCCGACGTCACCGACCCCAGCACCCGCGTCAGGTCCTCCGTGAACGACGACGTGCCGTTCAGCCACGCCCCGCCCAGCGCCTTCGCCGTGTCCGAGTTCTCGACGAACCCGTCCAGGCTCTTGCCCATCGAGATCGACGAGACCAGCCGGTCGAAGAAGACCGACTCCCCGCCGACGATGTCGATGTCGGCGTTCTCCAGACCCGTGGCCAGCACCGTCGCCTGTGCCTCGGCGACCTGCCGCTGCACGTCCAGGCCCGCCAGCCGGATCTCCTTCTCCGCGGCCAGCCGCAGCCGGTACTCCTCGTGCCCGCGCGACGCGTCGTCCAGCGCCGCCATCGCGGCCGCCTTGTCGGTGAGCCCCGCCGCCTCGGCCTTCAGCTTCTCGCCGATCATCGCCGCGTCGGCCGTCGCCTGGGCCCGGGTGCCCTCGGCCGCCGCCAGCGCCTTGAGCCGGGAGCCCTCCGCCTCGGCCCTGAGCCGCGCGGACGTCGCCTCGGCCTCGGCCAGGCCGGTCTTCTCGATGACCTCGGCCGCCGCGTCCCGTACCTGTACATCCGCGAGGCCCGGCGCCGCCGACTCCGCCCGGACGCCCTCGGCCAGCCGCAGCTTCGCCCGGGCGTCCAGGTCCGCGGTCTTCAGCCGGGCCTCCGCCAGGGTCAGCTGCTCCGCCGCCCGGTGCGTGGCCGCGGCCTCCGCCGCCTCGGCCGCCTTGATGTCCTTGACCAGCTGCTCCTGCGCCTCCGCCTCCGCGGCGATGATCACCGACTTGCGGGTGCGCTCGGACTCCTCGACCGACCGCAGCGTCTTGATGGACTCCTCCTGCTCGGCGACCGTACGGTCCACCGCGATCCGCTCCCGGATCACGTCGGCGACCTCCCGGCGCTCCGCCTCGACCTCCTTCGTCGCGGCGATGCGGTTGAGCTCGGTCTGCCGTTCGCGGCCGATGACCTCGATCAGCCGGTCCTTCTCGATGCGCTCGTTCTCCACGGCGATGACCCGCTCGCGGTTCTTCTGCGCGACGGCGATCTCCCGCGCCTGGTTCTCCCGCTGGATGCCGAGCTGCTCCTCGGTCCGGATGAACGCGGCCTGCGCGCCCAGGCGTTCCTCCTCCTGGACCCGCGCGGTGGCCGCCTCCTCGCGGGCGCGCAGCGTCTCGACCTCGCGGCGCTGCTTGATCTCGGCCTCGGCCTGCCGGCGCTCCAGCTCCAGGATGGTCTCCCGGGCGTCGACGTCCTGCCGGGTGATCTCCTTCTGCTCGGTGCGCTGGAACTCGTTCGTCCGTACGTGCTCGATCGCGGTCAGCTCCGTGATCTTGCGGATGCCCTGCGCGTCGAGGATGTTGGCGCCGTCGAGCTGCACCATCGGGGTCTGTTCGAGGAAGTCGATCGCCGCGTCGTCGAGGTGGTAGCCGTTGAGGTCGGTGCCGATGACCCGGATGATGCGGTCCCGGAACTCCTCGCGCTTGGTGTACAGGTCGACGAAGTCCAGCTGCTTGCCGACGGTCTTGAGCGCCTCGGAGAACTTCGCGGCGAAGAACTCCTGGATCGCCACCTTGTCGCTGGCCCGCTCGGTGCCGATGGCCTGGGCGACCTTGATGACGTCCTCGACGGTCTTGTTGACCCGGACGAAGAACGTGATGTGGATGTCGGCGCGGATGTTGTCCTGGCAGATCAGGCCCTCGCGCCCGGTGCGCCGGATCTCGATGGTCTTCACCGAGATGTCCATGGACTCGGCCTTGTGCAGCACCGGCAGGACGACGGCACCGGTGAAGGTCACGTCGACCTTCTTGGTCTTGGAGATGATCAGGGCCTTGCCCTGTTCCACCTTGCGGAAGAGCCTGGTGACGATCAGCAGCAGGGCGATCGCGATGAGCAGGACCACGGCGATGAGCAGGCCGAGGCCCAAGGAGATGGCTTCCATGTCAGTCCTTGGCGGCTGGTGGTACGGAACGTGGGAAGTGCGCGAGCGGAGAGGCGCGCGGCCGCGGCAGGGCGCGGCAAGGGGCCGGGCGGCGTGAGCGGGCCGGTGGGGTGCGGACGGGGTGTGCGGGTGCCCGGATCAGACGGTGCGGTGCGGCGGGCCCGGGTCGAGCGCACGGTCGTACGGCGAGACCCAGAAGAACTCGCCCGCGTCGTCGTACGCGTAGAGCAGCCCCGCGCTCCCGGCGGCGAACTCCGTGTCGCCCGGCTGCAACTGGCGCACCTGGACGATCGCGGTGGATCCGTCGGCCGCGGCCACCTCGGCCTGGCCGAAGTCCGTACCGACCGAACCCGTGCGGATCGTGCAGACCCGGCCCAGGAAGTCCTGGCGCGATGGAGGGGGCTGGTCCGGGAAGAAGCGGCGGAAGTGGTGGACGAGCAGCCGCGCCACGGCCCAGGCGATCAGCAGCGCCCCGGCGAGGACACCGAAGGCGAGCACGGCCCGGGCGGTGCCGGCGGTGCCGCTGCGGTGCAGCAGGACCGAACCGGTCAGGGCGCTGAACCAGCCGACGGCCACCATCACGGAGACCGAGACGGTGACGGGCACCCCGCCGATCCCGGCGAGGTCCGCGTCCAGGTCCGCGTCGAAGGAGTGGTGGTCGGCCGCGCCGACCAGGACGAGCAGCCAGAAGGCGATGACGACGACGAGCGCCGCGGAGAACAGTACGGCCGGGAAGGACAGCGTCGCGGTCAGAAACTCCTGCATCGGTCCCACCCCCCGCCCGCTCCGCCGGCAGTGCCTGCCGGTGCCTGTGCAGGGTCCGGCGGCGACCCCGGTGCTGCGACGCCGCGCTCGGCGGCACCGCAGCAGCCGGGTCTTCCCCCGTCCCCCGTGCACCGCCGTGTTTCCCCCGTGGTCCCCCGGTCGGTGCTGACAGGATCGTGTCATTTGCGTCCGGAGCGGCGCACTGCCGGGACCCGGCAATCTTTCGGAGCCCTCCATGCCGGGCACCGGCATGCGTCCGTATGCGTTGTGTAAATATCAAGGACGCATGAGGAGTGGAGGCGGACGCGTGGCGGAACCGGAGATCCCCGGCAGTTTCCTGGAGGGCTACGCCCGGATCCTGAGTGAAGTGGCCGTCTCCGGCCGTCGGCTCACCCGGGAGGAGCTCGACATCCGCCGCACGCTGGGCCGGCAGGCCGCCGAGGCCGGTCACCAGCTGCGCGCCCTGGTCCGGATGCATCTGGCCGAGACCCGCACCGGCTGGCCGGCGGCCGCCCCCGGGGCGACAGCGTCCGCCACGGCCGCGGCCGCCGAGAGCGTGCTGGCCGCGGTGGAGCAGTCGGTCGACGCGTTCGCCGAGGGGTTCGAGCGGGCGCAGCGCCTCACCGTCCGGCGGGAGGAGGCCGCGCGCCGGGAGTTCATCGACGACCTGCTCTACGGGCGCAGCGACCTGGGCCGGCTCGCCGAGCGCGCCACCCGGTTCGGCCTGCGGCTCTCCCGCGCCCACGCCGTCGCGGTGGCGGCCGGACCGGAGGCGTACACGGAGACGGACGCCGTGCCGCGGCAGGTGGAGTCGGCGCTGCTGGCCCGCTTCAGCGGCCGCAAGATCCTTCTCACGACCAAGGACGGCCGGCTGATATGCATCGCGCCCGGCAGCCAGCCCGACGTCCTGCGGTACTTCGCCAAGCAGGCGCACGCGGCGACGGACGGCGGCCGGGTCGCCGTCGGCCGGGCCCACCGGGGCCCGGGCGGTGTGGTCCAGTCGTACGACGAGGCGCTGGACGCGCTCGACCTCGCGGACCGGATGGACCTGGACGACCCGGTGCTGTACTCCGCCGATCTGCTGGTCTATCCGGTGCTGACCCGGGACCGGCAGGCGATGGCCGATCTGGTGCGCAGCGAGCTCGGCCCGCTCCAGCAGGCGCGGGGCGGCGCGGAGCCGCTGCTGAAGACGCTCTCCGTGTACTTCGACGCGGGCTGTGTCGCGGCCGAGACGGCCCGCCGGCTGGCGCTGAGCGTGCGCGCGCTCACCTACCGGCTGGAGCGCATCCACCAGCTGACCGGCTCCGACCCGTCCGACCCGATGCACCGCTACACCCTGCAGACCGCAGTCATCGGCGCCCGGCTGCTGGACTGGCCCGCCAAGGACGTCTGAGCGGCCGGCCCCCGGCCGCTGCTGCCGGGTCCCGGCAGCATCACCCCTCGCCACCCCTCCCCGAATGCGGGGACGCCCACCTCCGCCTAGCGTGATCACTCGGGGGATTCCGGTGTCGTGTGCAGCGAGGGAGAACCGCACCATGGCCCGTCATGCGCGTCAGCCAGGGGACCCGGCCGGGGACGGAGAGCAGGGCCGGCCGGCCGCCGTCGCGGCCTCCACGGCCGCTCCCGGACAGGGACCACAAGGACCGGGGCCGGGCCGGGAGCGCGGTCCCTCCCACCGGTGGTGGGTCCTGGGCGTGATCGGACTGGCCCAGCTGATGGTCGTCCTCGACGCGACGATCGTGAACATCGCGCTGCCCTCCGCCCAGCAGGACCTCGGCTTCAGTGACGGCAACCGGCAGTGGATCGTGACGGCGTACGCCCTCGCCTTCGGCTCGCTGCTGCTGCTCGGCGGACGCATCGCGGACCTGGTCGGCCGCCGGGTGGTGTTCCTGATCGGGCTCGTCGGCTTCGCGGTCGCCTCGGCGATCGGCGGCGCCGCCCCGAGCTTCGAGATCCTGGTGCTGGCCCGCGCGCTGCAGGGCATGTTCGGCGCACTGCTCGCCCCGGCCGCGCTCTCGCTCCTGACCACGACGTTCACCGTGCCCAAGGAGCGGGCCAAGGCCTTCGGGATCTACGGCGCCATCGCGGGTGCGGGCGGCGCGGTGGGGCTGCTGCTCGGCGGGGTGCTCACGGAGTATCTGGACTGGCGCTGGTGCCTGTACGTGAACCTGCTGTTCGCCTTCGTCGCGTTCGTCGGCGGCTGGCGCCTGCTGACCGCGGGCGCGCCCGTCGACCGCCCGAAGCTCGACATCCCGGGGACCGTACTGGTCTCGGCCGGCCTCTTCTGCATCGTGTTCGGCTTCTCCAACGCCGAGACGCATCCGTGGAGTTCGGTGCAGACCTGGGGCTTCCTGCTGGCCGGTGCGGTGCTCCTCGCCGCGTTCGCCTGGTGGCAGACCCGGGCGGAGCACCCGCTGCTGCCGATGCGGGTGGTGCTCGACCGGGACCGCGGGGCGTCGTTCCTCGCGATGTTCATCTCCGGCGGCGGCATGTTCGGCGTCTTCCTGTTCCTCACGTACTACCTGCAGAAGAGCCTCGCCTACTCGCCGGTCTCCACCGGTCTGGCCTTCCTGCCGATGGTCGCCGTCATGATCGTGACATCCGTGGTGACGACCAACGCCCTCGTGCCGCGCTACGGGGCCAAACCGATCGTGCCGCTCGGCATGGGCATCGCGGCCGCCGCCATGGTGTGGCTGACCGCGCTCAACCTGAGCAGCAGCTATCTCGCCCATGTGCTGCCGCCGCTGCTCTGCCTGGGCCTCGGGCTCGGCATGGTCTTCGCCACGGCGATGAACCTGGCCACCGCCGGAGTGGGGCCGCGGGACGCCGGGGTGGCCTCGGCGATGGTCAACACCAGCCAGCAGGTGGGCGGTTCCATCGGCACGGCGCTCCTCAACACCCTCGCCACCAGCGCCGCCACCAACTATCTGGTGGGCCGCAAACCGACGCCGGAGGCCGTGGCCCAGGCCCAGCTGGAGAGCTACTCCACGGCGTACTGGTGGTCGGCGGGCTTCTTCGCCCTCGGCCTGCTGATCACGGTGATCCTCTACCGCAGGGGCGCGCCCAGCCCCCACCTGGTGGAGGAGACCGAACCGGCCCGCGCCTGACGCACCCGGGCCGAGGAGCTCACCGGCCGGTCTCCCGGCGGCCGCCGCCGGGCCCGGTGCCCTCCACCAGCCGGACGAACGGCAGGGACTCGCCGACCCGGCGGTAGTCCTGCGTACTGCCGTCGACCGTGAACCCCATGTACGCGCAGAGCCGGCGGGCGGTCCGGGGGTGGCGCGGCGCGTACCGCGCCATCAGCTCGCCGCCCTCCTCGGCCGGCAGGACGTGCGCCGTCACCGCGTGGAACGCGCGGCCGGCCTGCACGGTGGCCTGCGGCGTACGGCGCAGATTGCGGTACCAGTCGGCGCCGGGGCCGAAGCCGGACGCGACCGTCCAGCTCCGCCGGCCGTCGACGGGCGCGGACTCCACGACCTCGATCACGGTCCGGCGGGGGAGCCCCGAGGTGCGCCCGGTGTGGACGAGCAGCAGCAGCCGCCCGCGGAACAGCGGCCCGAGCCCTGCCCGGAACATGTGGAGCGGCAGCCGGAAGGCGGCACGCCGCAGTCCGGTCGGCAGGGGTGGGCGCTGAGGTGCGGGCGACGGCCCGGATTCATGCATCACTGTGCAAACGTTGCACAGTCCAATGGTGGTGTCATGGCCGCACGCCAGGGATTCGGTACCGGTTCGACACCGTTTCGGCCTCGGCGCGGTACGGAGTCGAGTCCGGCTTGCCGGCACGGTAGAAAGAGGCATGGCCGCGCACGAACAGTCATCTGAGGAACGACCGGTCGACCCGGGCAGGGACGACGTCGACGCGGTGACGCGTGCGGTGCTGACCGCGTCGAGACTGCTGGTGGCCGTCTCCGCCCGTTCGCTGGCGGCCGTCGAGGACCGGGTGACGCTGCCCCAGTTCCGGCTGCTCGTCGTCCTCGCCACACACGGCGACGCCAAGCTGGTCTCGCTCGCCGAGCGGCTCGGGGTGAACCCGTCGACCGCGATGCGCATGGTGGACCGGCTGATCACCGCCGGTCTTGCGGAGCGCCAGGTCAACCCGGCCAACCGCCGGGAGACCTCGCTGCGGGTGACGCCGGAGGGATGCCGGCTGGTGGAGGACGTCACGGCCGCCCGCCGCCGGGAGGTCGCCGGCATCGTCGAACGCCTCGCGCCGGAGCAGCGGACGGCACTCATCGACGCGTTGACGGCGTTCACCGCGGCGGGCGGCGAGCCGGCCGTGCCCGCGGACGCCTACCCGCTGGGCTGGGCGCCCGACCTCCCCGCGGTCCACGAGGCCTGACGGCGCCCCGGCCCCGCCCGGCATCGTCCGGGCCGGGGGCCCGGGGTCAGTCCGTGGTCGCCGAGAGCTTCTGCTCCTCCTTGGGAGCGGGGACGTGCACGGTGGCCATGCCACCGGTGTCGCCGGTCCCGGTGGTGGTGGCGGCCGGTCCGTCGTCGCCGCCGCGCCACTTCCGGATCAGTTCGACGGCCGGCTGCGTCCAGCGCGCGGTGAGCGGGCCGACGATGACCAGGATGAGCACGTACGCGGTGGCGATGGGCCCGATCCGGGGCTCGGTCGCCACGGCCAGACCGGCGATGACGATGGAGAACTCGCCACGGGCCACGAGCGTGCCGCCCGCCCGCCAGCGCCCGCGCGATCCGATGCCCGCCCGCCGGGCGGCGTACCAGCCGGTGGCGATCTTGGTGAAGACGGTGACGACGGCCAGCAGCGCGGCCGGCAGCAGCACCGGCGGGATCTCCGCGGGGTTGGTGGAGAGCCCGAAGAACACGAAGAAGACGGCGGCGAAGAGGTCCCGCAGCGGGGTCAGCAGCTTGCGCGCCCCCTCCGCGACCTCGCCGGAGAGCGCGATGCCGACGAGGAACGCGCCGACGGCCGCCGAGACCTGCAACTGCTGGGCCACCCCGGCGACCAGGACGGTCAGCCCGAGCACGACGAGCAGCAGCATCTCCGGATTGTCGGAGGACACCGCCCGGCTGATCAGCCGGCCGTGCCGCAGCGCGAGGTAGAGCACGAACCCGACGGTGCCGAGCGCGACGAGCAGCGCGATGCTGCCCCCGGCGAAGCCGACGCCCGCGAGCATCGCGGTCAGCAGCGGAAGGTAGACGGCCATCGACAGGTCCTCGATGACGAGCACCCCGAGGATGACGGGCGTCTCCCGGTTGCCGAGGCGCCCCAGGTCCGCCAGGACCTTGGCGATCACCCCGGACGAGGAGATCCAGGTGACCCCGGCCAGCGCCACGGCCCCCACCGGCCCCCAGCCGAGCAGCAGGGCTGCGACGGCGCCCGGGGTCGCGTTGAGGACGAAGTCCACGGCACCGGACGGGTACTGGGTCTTGAGACTGGTGACGAGTTCGGACGCGCTGTACTCGAGCCCCAGCAGGAGCAGCAGCAGGATGACGCCGATCTCGGCGCCCACGGCGGTGAACTCCTCGCTCGCCCCGAGGGGCAGCAGCCCGCCCTCGCCGAAGGCGAGTCCGGCCAGCAGGTAGAGGGGGATCGGGGAGAGGCCTATCCGGCCGGCGAACCGGCCGATGATGCCCAGTCCCAGGATGACGGAGCCGAGCTCCACCAGCAGTGCGGTCGTGTCATGCACGGTCAGCCCTCCGCAATGATCTCGGAGAGCGTGTCGACGCCCTCCCTCGTACCGACGGCGACGAGCGTGTCCCCGATGGCGAGCCGGAAGTCCGGCCCGGGTGACGGATGCGCGCTGTGGGTCCGCAGCACCGCCACGATGGAGGCCCCGGTCCGGGTCCGGGCCCGGGTGTCCCCGAGCAGCCGGCCGCCGTACGGGGAACGCGTCCCGAGCGGGATGTGCTCGGTGACGAGGTCGATGCCCTCGGTCCGCACGGCGTCGATCGGCGCCGCGTCGATGAGGTGGGCGAGCCCGGTGGCCTCCTGTGGGGTCAGGGGTACGGAGAGCCGGCAGGAATCGGGATCGTCCTGGTCGTAGAAGCCGATGAACCGGCGCCCGTCGTGGTGGACGACGACGGAGATGTGCTGCCCCGACTCGGTCGTGTAGTCGTACTGCACGCCGACTCCGGGCAGCGTGGTGCGGTGGGTTCCCATGGCTTCCTCCCGAGGAGCGCGGCGCTCACAAAACGAACTTGGTGATCTCTTTAGTCCCGCATTACCCTAACCGGACCTTCGGCGGACCCTTCGGGTCAGCGTTCCGCCGGTAAGCGGGCGGCACTTTCGGTGCGCCTTTGCGGTGAACAGTGCGGGTGCGGAGCGGTGATGGTCGATTTGCTTGCATATGCCGGACTTCGCGAAGCTGCTGCGGAATGGCAGGATGCGTCCAGAGAACCCGAGGTCAAGCAGTCTGCTCCCCGCGCGTGCGGGGATGAACCCACGGTCATTTTCAACGGCCGTGAGATCGATTGCTGCTCCCCGCGCGTGCGGGGATGAACCCCCCACCACCGCGAAAGCGCGAATCGATTTCAGCTGCTCCCCGCGCGTGCGGGGATGAACCCCACCCGGGGCCCGGCCGCCGACTTTGTACGGACTGCTCCCCGCGCGTGCGGGGATGAACCCCTCATGCACAACCGGCCACATGCTAGCTGCACCTGCTCCCCGCGCGTGCGGGGATGAACCCGAGCCGATCGACCGGGCGGAGTTCGTGCCGGTCTGCTCCCCGCGCGTGCGGGGATGAACCCTGGTCACGCCCTGCTGCCGGTTGACGATGTTGCTGCTCCCCGCGCGTGCGGGGATGAACCCGGGGCCACGCTGCCGGGCATCCACTCGACCAGCTGCTCCCCGCGCGTGCGGGGATGAACCCCGGGTTATCTAGGTCCGGATCGAACCTCGCTTCTGCTCCCCGCGCGTGCGGGGATGAACCCGTGGCCATGTGGGCTGGGAGACGGGCCATGTCCTGCTCCCCGCGCGTGCGGGGATGAACCCTCGTCGCGGCCGTACCGCGTCACCTCGATGTCCTGCTCCCCGCGCGTGCGGGGATGAACCCGTCGCCATCTGGGCCGGGAAGCGTGCCATGTCCTGCTCCCCGCGCGTGCGGGGATGAACCCACGTCCGGCGGGGTGACTCAGGCCGGATGGTGCTGCTCCCCGCGCGTGCGGGGATGAACCCTTCCGCGAGGGCGAGCGCCTACTCGCCATGGCCTGCTCCCCGCGCGTGCGGGGATGAACCCGGAGAACCGTGGCTACTCGCTACCGACTGCATCTGCTCCCCGCGCGTGCGGGGATGAACCCGACCTTTCCAACACCAATCGGGCCGACTCCCCCTGCTCCCCGCGCGTGCGGGGATGAACCCGGTTCCCAGCGGCGCTCGATGAGCAGCACCCGCTGCTCCCCGCGCGTGCGGGGATGAACCCGCGTACGAGTGGGATGCGCACTGCCTCGGCCGCTGCTCCCCGCGCGTGCGGGGATGAACCCAGGATCGTTGGCCGGCCCCCGTCGATGCCGGACTGCTCCCCGCGCGTGCGGGGATGAACCCGGAAATACACGCGCTGGATCGGCGAGCGCGGACTGCTCCCCGCGCGTGCGGGGATGAACCCGCGAGCGCGGCGAGCCCCGTTGCGATCGGGATCTGCTCCCCGCGCGTGCGGGGATGAACCCAACGCGACGCCGAACGCCTCCGATATCCGGTCCTGCTCCCCGCGCGTGCGGGGATGAACCCGTCCGCATCGAGAACGACGACGACACGACGACCTGCTCCCCGCGCGTGCGGGGATGAACCCGTCACCGGGGGGCGGGCGCAGAAGTTCCGGGTCTGCTCCCCGCGCGTGCGGGGATGAACCCAGCTCGTCACTGTCAGGGTATGGGGCAAGGCCCTGCTCCCCGCGCGTGCGGGGATGAACCCGACCCGCGCGGCAAGGGCCACGAGACCACCTACTGCTCCCCGCGCGTGCGGGGATGAACCCGCTCGTTCTCGTAGGACGTGAAGCTGTCCTGCCTGCTCCCCGCGCGTGCGGGGATGAACCCTCCCGGAACCGCCCTGGCCGACCGTGGAAAGGCTGCTCCCCGCGCGTGCGGGGATGAACCCGCCACAGCTACCAGCGCAGGAGAAGGACATGGCTGCTCCCCGCGCGTGCGGGGATGAACCCAGGGCGCGGGGGCGGAACAGGTGCCGCAACAGCTGCTCCCCGCGCGTGCGGGGATGAACCCCTCATCCGCCTCGGCCACCACGACCCGACCGCCTGCTCCCCGCGCGTGCGGGGATGAACCCCACCATGCAGAGAAGGGGAGTTGACCCATGGCCTGCTCCCCGCGCGTGCGGGGATGAACCCCACCGCCATCACCGGGGCGCTCCAGTTCGAGGCTGCTCCCCGCGCGTGCGGGGATGAACCCGCCGCCCGGCACGGGCTGATCCTCGGCGTGTCCTGCTCCCCGCGCGTGCGGGGATGAACCCGGCACCGATGAAGCGGCCTTTGGACTTGTCCCCTGCTCCCCGCGCGTGCGGGGATGAACCCGCGTGACGCAATGCACGGCGGTGACGAGTCGGCTGCTCCCCGCGCGTGCGGGGATGAACCCAACGCACCGGTCTTCAACGCCGACCACACTGCCTGCTCCCCGCGCGTGCGGGGATGAACCCACCACGCACACGGTCGTCCTCACCGTTGGCACCTGCTCCCCGCGCGTGCGGGGATGAACCCGTCATCGTGCCACCGGTCGTGTCTGAGTACAGCTGCTCCCCGCGCGTGCGGGGATGAACCCGATCCGCCGTCCCGCCGCCTCACCGTTCCGGACTGCTCCCCGCGCGTGCGGGGATGAACCCCAAACCGTCTTCCACGATGAACCGATGGACTGCTGCTCCCCGCGCGTGCGGGGATGAACCCGGGATGATTACCGGGGCTGCGATGCTCCGGCACTGCTCCCCGCGCGTGCGGGGATGAACCCGGCCTGCCCACCATGGGCGACCGCCTCGGCTACTGCTCCCCGCGCGTGCGGGGATGAACCCGAGCACGAGGCCAAGAGGTTGGAAGCGCTGGCCTGCTCCCCGCGCGTGCGGGGATGAACCCGAGATCCGCGCCCGCGCCTGGGAGGCGCTGCGCTGCTCCCCGCGCGTGCGGGGATGAACCCGGTTATCGGAATTGGCCGTGCATTCCGGCACACTGCTCCCCGCGCGTGCGGGGATGAACCCGCGTCCTCGGCAGGCCCGCGCCTGCGCCAACCCTGCTCCCCGCGCGTGCGGGGATGAACCCGGCCTCCTGGACAGTGGCGACCATCAACCGGGCTGCTCCCCGCGCGTGCGGGGATGAACCGCCGGCTGCGGCACCCCGGGCGCCCGCTCGTGCACTGCTCCCCGCGCGTGCGGGGATGAACCCAGGGTCGCGGGCACGATGACGACGGCCTGGTGCCCGAGCAGCCGAGGCAATGGCAGCAGCAGGCAGCGACGAAGAGCCTTACTGGATTGCGTACTTCGACGAGGCTGAGCTCGCGGGGGTCACCGGGGGGCGGCTTCTCGACCTCGCCCGCACCGACCCGCGCCGGCACGCCGCCCAGGCAGTCGCCGAGATCCGGACCGCCCTGGCATACCGCGGCCAGGAGGCCGGGCGCTCCCACGCGCTTGACCGTATCGGCCTGGCGGAATGCCAGTTCCTGGCCGGCGATATCCGGTCGGCTGCTGCCGAAACAACCCTCGCGGTTCAGGCCGCACGAGGGACGCAGTCGGGGCGTGTCCGCGCGCAGCTCGGGCAGTTGTACCCCTACACCGTGGGGCACAGTGCCTCGCGTCCGGTGCGGAGGCGCGCGATAGCATCCGCGACCTGCTGTCGAGCTGAGGGACGGGCACATGACGACATTGGCCGTGACCGGGCACATGGACCTGACAGACGAGAGCGTGCCGCTCGTGCGCGAGGCTCTTCGTAGTCTGCTGGCCCGCTACAGCGAGGACCTGACTGGGGTCTCCTGCATTGCAGCCGGATCGGACAGCATCTTCGCCGAAGAGGTTACTGCCGTGGGCGGACGTTTGGTGGTCGTGATCCCCTCTCAGGACTACCGCGCCCGAAAGGTCGAGCCAGAGTACGCGGCAGTCTTCGATCACCTGGTCGAGACCGCCGTCGAGGTGTTTACGCTGCCGCATGAGACTGCCGGCCGCAGCGCATACGAGGCGGCCAACGCCGAGCTCTTGCAGCATGCCGATCGGCTCGTCGCCGTCTGGGATGGCCTTCCTCCTTCGGGGAAGGGCGGGGGTACAGCGGACACGGTGGAGGAGGCCCGAGCTGCTGGAATGCCGGTAGATGTGGTGTGGCCGGATGGAGCGGCACGACGGGGCTGACCCCGGACACGACGAAGGGGCCCCGCCGCCGGCCGAAGCCGGAAGCGGGGGCATTCTGGATCACGGGCAGCGACGGTCGAGCAGCGCACACGCGGCTGGAGACGTACTCCGGGCGGGCACCACGGTGTCCCGTCGCGTCGGCACACGAACGCATCCGGGTCTCCCGGCGGGGCTGGAGGCTGTACCCGACCCGGCAGGTCTGCCTGCAGGTCCCATTCAGCCCACACTGCTCACGTCTGCTCTACTTTTTCCCGGCGCACCGGTCGCGCCTCAGATGCTCTTCTCACCGCGTAGCGCCGACGGGCCAGGGGCCGACCTTGGCCCGTGCGGTTAAATGCTCCACCGCGTCACCCGGATCGGCGCGCCCTCCTTGAGCCGAGGCAACCCTCCGGAGCCGACAGGTGGCATTCGCGCACCCCGGTGGTTCAGTCAGTTTGACGTGCGGTTGCCTCGTAGCGAGCGACCGAAAATGATCAGCACGACGATGACTACCACCACGCGAATCCCTGGTTCAACTGGGGACATGGAACCGGCACCAGCTCCAATGACTGTCAGTAAGAGCTGTTGGGTGAACGGCTGGTCTAACTCGGTTTGTGCGACTACAGATCCATGTGCGGCGGTCATGACTCATTCCGTTCTGCAGAGTGGCTTGGCGTGCGGGCGGCTGGACGCGGATCCTGCCGTGGAGTGGCGTGGGTCGCGGCCCAACTCGCAGCCTGGAGCGGCTACGTGAGGAGCATGACACGCGTGCGCCATGCTTGAGCGGTCTTCCGTAAACCTGGTTACAAGGTCATGAGTGCTCAAAGTGAGTTTATGCAGTTGAAGCTACTGTGGACTGAGCTAGCGAGTTCGCAGTAGCCGACCATCCGTGCCCGGTTCCCCCGCACGCGCGGGGGAACCGGGCACGGATGGTCGGTGTGGTCCAGCCCGATGGGGGGTTCATCCCCGCGTACGCGGGGAGCAAGCGTTGGGTGACGACCAACGAGAGTTCATGCAGGGGACATCCCCACATTTGTGGGGAACTGGGGGCCTAGCCGACCTACGTCCGCGGCGCAACTCGCCAAGTTCGACGAGCCCGACGGAGGTCCAGAGTATGTCGCGAAGAGGACAGTCCCAAGTTGCCGAATCGGGCAACCAGCCCTCCTCTCTCTTTTATCCTCTTCGGGGCGGATGCTGCCGTCTTCCCAAGCCCCGATGGTAGCCACGCTCCTTACCGCAAACACGTCCTCCCAGACGTGGATTCAGAAGACGACGCACATTCGAACGCCAAGCTGTATTCAATGTCCGCATGTCCCACGCAAGCCGGATACGCCCCCTCCTCAGCTCGGCGTTGACCGCGCCCACTCGTACCGTGTGGGCCAAGCACGATCGCCCCACCGAAGGCTGGTTGCCTCTCTGGCAGCACATGTCCGACAGCGCTGCTGTCGCCGGCCTCCTCTGGGACGAGTGGGTTCCCCGCCTGATCCGGCAGCAGATTGTTGACACCGTCCCGCACCTGGACGACGCCCGCCGCCTCGTCGTCTGGCTCGCTGCCACGCACGACATCGGTAAGGCGACGCCCGCCTTCGCCTGCCAGGTCGACGGGCTCGCCGACGGCATGCGCGGGGCCGGGCTGGAAATGCCGCACCAGAGGCAGTGGGGGGACGACCGGCGCATGGCGCCGCACGGGCTGGCCGGGCAGTTTCTGATTCAGGAATGGCTCGTGGAGCGGCACGGGTGGACGGTGCGAGCGGCCGGGCAGTTCGCGGTGGTGGCCGGTGGGCACCACGGAGTGCCTCCTGGATACGCGCAGATTCACGATCTCGACAGGCACCCCGATTTGCTGCGCACTCCGGGGCCGAGTGAGGCACTCTGGCGCAGTGTGCAGGACGAGTTGCTCGATGCCTGCGCGGATGCCTACGACGTGGGCGAACGACTCGACGCCTGGCGCTCGGTGAAGCTGCCGCAGACCGTGCAGGTGCTGCTGACGGCCCTCGTCATCGTTTCCGACTGGATCGCGAGCAATCCCGACCTCTTCCCGTACTTCCCCGAGGAAGTGCCTCGTACTCCGGACGAGCGGATTGCCGCCGCCTGGTGCGGACTTGACCTGCCCGGCCCGTGGGAGCCCGCGGAGCCGGAAGGCACACCGGCCGAGTTGTACGCCTCGCGGTTCAACCTGCCGGCCGGGGCCGTGATCCGGCCGGTGCAGGAAGCCGCCGTACGGCTCGCGCGTGCCCTTCCCGAGCCAGGACTGATGGTGATCGAGGCACCTATGGGAGAGGGCAAGACCGAGGCGGCCCTCGCCGCGGTGGAGATATTTGCGGCCCGCAGCGGGGCCGGTGGGTGCTTCGTCGCCCTGCCGACCCGGGCGACGGGCAACGCCATGTTCCCGCGCCTCCTGAAGTGGCTGGATCACCTGCCGGGAGGCGAGCGTCACTCGGTCTTCCTCGCGCACGCCAAAGCCGCGCTGAACGACGAGTACATGGGCCTGGTGCGTGCGGGTGGAGGAGGTGGCGTCCGGGCCGTGGACGTGGACGGGCCGGACGGTGCCCGGCGGGCATCGAGGGATGCCGGGCCGGGTTCGGCCGAGCTGATAGCCCACCAGTGGCTGCGAGGCCGCAAGAAGGGAATGCTCTCGTCGTTCGCGGTCGGGACGATCGACCAACTCCTGTTCGCCGGACTCAAGAGCCGCCACCTGGCGCTGCGCCATCTCGCACTGGCGGGCAAGGTCGTCGTGATTGACGAAGCGCACGCATCCGACGCCTACATGAACGTCTACCTGGAGCGGGTGCTGTCCTGGCTGGGCAGCTACAGGGTGCCGGTCGTCGTGCTCTCCGCGACACTGCCCGCCGCCACGCGTCGGACTCTGATCCAGGCATACACGGGTGACACCTCTCCGGAGGAAACCACCGACAACGCCACCACCGCGCAGGGATATCCACTGCTGACGGCCGTCGCGCCGGGCAGTGCGCCACTGACCGAGTGCCCGCCGGCGGCAGCTGACCGGAGTACGGACGTCCAGCTCGAACCGCTCGACGATGATGTGTCCGTGCTCGGCGACACCTTGGCCGACGCGCTGTCCGGCGGCGGCTGCGCACTCGTCGTACGGAACACCGTCGACCGAGTGCTGGAGACGGCGGAACGGCTGCGCTCACGCTTCGGAGGCGTGGCGGACGTCACCGTCGCGCACTCCCGCTTCATGGACCTGGACCGCGCCGCGCTGGACGCCAGGCTCCTGAGGCTCTTCGGACCGAACGGCGATCGTCCGCGTGGGCCGAGACCGCACATCGTCGTGGCGAGCCAAGTCGCGGAGCAGTCCCTTGACGTCGACTTCGATCTCCTGGTCACCGACCTCTGCCCCGTGGACCTCATGCTCCAGCGGATGGGGCGCCTGCACCGGCACCAGCGGGGACCCGGCCAGAGCCAACGGCCGCCGGCCCTGCGTCGGGCCCGGTGCCTGGTCACGGGTGTTGACTGGAACGGCACACCACCCGAAACGGTCCGGGGTTCGGAGCGGGTGTACGGACGGCACACCCTGTTGCGGTCCCTCGCCGTCCTCCGCCCGTACCTGCACGCGCCGGGCAGCACGCTGAGCCTTCCGCAGGACATCCTCCACCTCGTCCAGACGGCGTACGGAGAACAGCCGATCGGCCCGGCGAGCTGGGCGGAGGCGATTACCGCCGC
Organism: Streptomyces sp. NBC_01257; assembly: GCF_035917255.1. Classification (NCBI taxonomy): domain Bacteria; kingdom Bacillati; phylum Actinomycetota; class Actinomycetes; order Kitasatosporales; family Streptomycetaceae; genus Streptomyces; species Streptomyces sp. NBC_01257. Next base: position 4,438,788 of record NZ_CP108472.1, on the reverse strand, counting down.
CGATCTGGAGCACCGGACCCGCCGTGCGGAGCAGCAGAGGGAGGCGGAGGTCTACCGGCTGGACCGGGTCCGCAAGCCGGGGCGGCCGGTGATCGGCTGGATCGACGCGGGTGTGGGCGACGCCGACGACTCCCGGGCCGGACGTGCGCAGGTCAGGGACAGTGAGGAAAGCGTTGAGGTGCTCGTCGTCCAGCGGCAGCAGGACGGTTCGCTGACCACGGTTCCCTGGCTGGACCGGGGCCGCGGTGGGCTGGCGCTGCCCACAGATGCGGTTCCGCCGCCGAGGGCGGCAAGAGCCCTCGCGGAGAGCTCGATGCGGCTGCCGTTCCACTTCTCGAAGCCATGGGTCCTCGACCGGGCCATCGACGAGCTGGAGGAGTTGCTGGTCCGGGCCTGGCAGGAGAAGGAGTGTCCATGGCTGGCCGGGGAGCTGATTCTCGAGCTCGACGAGCACTGTCAGACCCAACTGGCAGGCTATGAAATCGAGTACAGCCGCACTGACGGACTCAGGGTGGGGCGCCCCGGCGCCCACGACGTAAGGCTGGTGGAGCACGTGCCGTCGTTCGATCTGGTGTCACGCCCGTGGCTGCCGGTCCAGCGGGTCGACGGCACGACCGCCGAGCTGTCCTTGCTGGACGTGTTCGCCCAGGCAAGCAGTCTGCGGAGGCTGGTGGGTGATGTGCCGACGCAGGAATTCGCCCTGTTCAGACTGTTGTTGGCGATTCTGCACGATGCCGTGGACGGACCGGACGACGTCGAGGACTGGGCGGAGCTCTGGGAGAGCGAGGATGCCTTCGAGGCCGTACCTGCCTACCTGGAACGGCATCGTGCACGCTTCGATCTGCTCCATCCGCATCACCCCTTCTTCCAGGTCGCCGGGCTGCACACGGAGAAGGACGAAGTCTTCTCCCTGAACCGCATCGTGGCCGACGTCCCCAACGGCGACCCCTTCTTCAGCATGCGCATGCCCGAGGCGGAGCGCCTCGGATTCGCCGAGGCCGCCCGATGGCTGGTCCACACCCACGCCTTCGACACGTCGGGCATCAAGTCCGGCATGGCGGGCGACGACCGGGTCAAGGGCGGAAAGGTCTACCCGCAGGGAGTCGGCTGGGCGGGCAATCTGGGCGGGGTGATGGCGGAGGGGACGAACCTGCGTGAATCGTTGCTCCTCAACCTCGTCGCCGCGGACCACGCCACCTTGAGATTCCGGGAGGACGACACTCCGGCCTGGCGCCACGAACCCTGCGGACCGGGCGCGGAGTCGCGGCTGAACCTGGCCTCCCGCCCCACGGGCCCCCGGGATCTCTACACCTGGCAGACGCGGAGGGTGCGTCTCCACCACGACGACACCGGTGTGTACGGCGTCGTGCTCGGCTACGGGGACCCCATCGTGCCGAGGAACAAGCAGCTGCTGGAGCCCATGACGGGGTGGCGGCGCAGCGAGGCGCAGGAGAAGAAGCACGGACTGGCGCAGGTCTACATGCCCCGCGAACACGACCCCGCACGCGGTGCCTGGCGCGGGCTGGCCGGCCTTCTCCAGAACGTACCGGGGAAGGGCGGCGCCCAGAGCGGGGAGCCGGCGGCGATTCTCCGGCCGGGACTCCTCTCCTGGATGGCGCAACTGGTCTACGAGCAGGTCCTGCCGAGAGGCTTTCTCTTCAGGACGCGCATCGTCGGGGCGCGCTATGGAACGCAGCAGTCGGTGATCGACGAGTTGACCGACGACGGCGTCACCATGTCCGTCGTTCTTCTGCACGCCCAGGACAAGCGGTACGCCGATGCGGCCATCGACGCGGTGGGGGACGCGGACCTCGCGGTGAGAGCGCTGGGTGACCTCGCGGCCGACCTGGCCCGAGCATCCGGTTCCGACCACGACGCGCACCGGGATGCCGCACGGAACCGGGGATACGGCGAGCTGGACGGCCCCTACAGGCTCTGGCTGAGGCGGCTCGGGGAGAGCGACGACCCGGCGCGCGAGCGTGAGGCATGGCAGAGGAGGGCGGGCCGGATCATCAGGGATCTGGGCGACGATCTGCTGAATTCCGTGACCACCGCCGCGTGGGAGGGCCGGGTGCTGGACCTGGGCAAGGGCCCTCAGTGGTTCGACGACACGAGCGCCGACACATGGTTCCGGATCCGGTTGGCCAAGGCACTTCCCATGGCCCTTCCGATCCCCGCGCCGCGTGGCAGCACATCACAAGGTCCAGTCGGCGAAGAGGATTTGGTGGAGGAGACCGCGTGAGCGTAGACCAACGGGGGAACGGTGCGTCGACCAACGCCCCCGTACAGACGGAACCCCTGTCCGCCGCAGACCTGATCCACGAGACGGTGCATTCCCATGTCTCACGCCTGCAGTGGGGATACCGGGAGGACCGCTCGGAGGCTGTCGCCACCGTGGCACGCATCAGGCGGGGTGCAGGGAAGCCGGCCGGTGAGATCCCTGATCTCTGGGGCCTCATCGGGGCCGAAGCACTGTACGTACGGGGGTGGCGTGAGAAGGACGCGGAGCGCGCCGAGATCGCGGTTCACATGGCCGTCACCCTGTGGGCACTGCATCAACAGGGCCACCACGCGGCGGACATGCACGTCAAGGACGGTCCAGGACTCGGCAAGGCCGTCCGGCGGCTGATGCCGGACGCCACGATCGACGAGCCCATCCGCAAGCGGTTCGTACGTGCCGGCACTGCGACATCCATCGACGCGCTGGCCACACGGCTGCGCGAACTCGTAGTGCTGCTGCGGCGCGACGACATCGCTCTGGACTACGGGAAGCTCGCCTCCCACCTGTACGTCTGGCAGCGGCCGGGAGGCCGGGCCGAGGTGCATCGCGCATGGGGTCGGAGCTTCCACTCGCACGGGCCGGTCAAGCCCGGGGAGGACGCCCCGTAACGCGCTCCAGAAACCCTGCATCATCGCCCCTGCCTGCCGGGTGCTCCACCGCCGGATCATCCGCACGACCGACAAGGACCCTTCGTGAGCCGCACCATTCTTGACGTGCACATCCTCCAGACCGTTCCGCCCAGCAACCTGAACCGAGATGACACCGGAGCGCCGAAATCCGCGGTGTACGGGGGAGTCCGGCGTTCCCGTGTCTCCAGCCAGGCGTGGAAGCGGGCGACGCGGACGGCGTTCAGGGACCTCCTCGACCCCGGCGAGTTGGGTGTGCGCACCCGGAAGGTGGCCGAGACGCTGGCCGACCGGATCATCGCCCAGGACGAGACGTTGAGCGACCAGAGGGAGAAGGTACTCGCCTTCGCCGCGGAGACAGTCGTCGTGGCGACCGGCACCAAGGTCGAAGCACCCAAGCGCAAGTCGAACGCGGCCAAGGGAGCGGCCAAGGACGGGGAGGAAGGTCCGGAGCCGGCGCCGGAGTCGTCCTATCTTCTGTTTTTGAGCGCCCGTCAGATCGACGCCCTTGCGGGCCTCGCGGTCGAAGGGCTGCGGTCGGGAGATCAGGCAAAGGAGTTCTTCAAGAACAAGGAGAGGAAGGCCAGGGCCAGGGCTCTCGCCAACAGCAGCCATTCCGTCGACATCGCGCTCTTCGGGCGCATGGTCGCGGACACCGCCGACATCAACGTGGACGCGGCCGCCCAGGTCGCTCACGCGATCGGGGTGCATGCGGTGGAGACGGAGTCCGACTACTTCACCGCTGTGGATGACAGAAATGCCTCCGACGAGTCCGGTGCCGGAATGATCGGCACCGTCGACTTCAACTCGAGCACCCTCTACCGCTACGCCGCGGTTGATGTGGACCGGCTGTACGACAACCTCGGTGCGGGTTCGAGCGACGGTGGCCCCGCGACCGAGCCGGTACGGAGGGCCGTCGAAACGTTCCTGGAGGGCTTCATCACCTCCCTCCCCACCGGCAAGATCAACACCTTCGGCAACCACACTCTCCCCGATGCCGTAGTGGTGAAGCTGCGGACGTCCCGCCCGATCAGCTTCGCCGGGGCCTTCGAGGCGCCCGTGGTCGCCAAGGGCACGGGCGGCCACGTCGAGGAGGCATGCACGGCACTCGCCTCGTACGTACCCCGTGTCGAGGCGGCGTACGGAGCCGAGAAGGACACGAATACGTGGGTCGTGCGGGTCGGATCAGCCACGGACGCACTGGCGGGCCTGGGTACCGAGGTCACCCTGGCCCAGCTCGTCGAGTCGGTGGGTGCGGCTGTCGGCGACCGGCTGGGTGGCGTCTGAATGAGCGTCCTGACCCTCCGGCTCGCCGGTCCGCTCCAGGCCTGGGGCTCTTCGGCCCGCTTCTCGCGCCGCACCACGGATTCGGCTCCCACGAAGAGCGGAGTGGTCGGCCTCGTGGCCGCGGCGCTCGGACGCCCCAGAGAAGGTGACCTCTCCGACCTGGCCGCGTTGCGCTTCGGCGTACGCATCGACCAGCCGGGCACCCGTATCCGGGACTTCCAGACCGCGCACCACGACGACACGGGCAAGTCCATGCCGGTGTCCGAACGCTTCTACCTTGCGGACGCCGTGTTCGTCGCCGGCCTGGAGGGCGACGAGGACCTGCTCGTACGACTGCTCGCAGCCGTACGCAACCCCGTCTTCCTCCCTTTTCTCGGCCGGAGATCATGCCCGCCGAGCCGCAACATCGATCTCGGTCTGCATCCCGGAGCCGAGCTCGGCGCGACGCTGGCCGCCCACGCATGGCAGGCATCCGACTGGTACTGCCGGCGACGGCGCCAGGACGAGTCCGTCGACCTCACCATGCTCCTGGAAACCGGGTCGGATGACGACGGTGCGGAGGGGCCGGGCGACGCGGTACGGGACCAGCCGATCAGCTTCGATCCACGTCACCGGCAGTACGGGCTGCGCGGGGTGGTCGCGCGAACGGTGACGGTTCCCAACCCGCGTGCCGACCGGAGGAACGAGCGGGCGGCCCTCGCCTCGCACGATCCGGCCGGACACCTCACTCTGCTGGACAGGGACGGTGCCTGACATGTACCTCACGCGCTTTCGCTTCAATGCGGCGAGGACCGGTGCCCGGCGACTGCTGACATCACCACAGATGCTGCACGCGGCGGTGATGTCCTCCTTCCCCGACGCACCCCCCGCACCCGACGGGGGGCCCCGGGTGCTCTGGCGGATCGACTACAACTCGGCGGCCGAGGTGCTGCTTTACGTCACCAGCCCGGCCAGGCCGGATCTGACACATCTGGTGGAGCAGGCGGGCTGGCCGACGGCGGAGGCCCAGGGCTGGTCGACGTACGACTACGCCACCTTCCTGACCGGACTGGCCACCGACAGTGTCTGGGAGTTCCGGCTCACGGCCAACCCGGTCCACAGTATCCGCCGCAAGGAGGGCGAGCCGACGAAGCGCACCGCGCACCGGACGCCCCGCTACCAGATCGAGTGGTTGCTCAAGCAGCAGGACCGCAGCGGCTTCGCCATCGTGGAGAAGGCGCCGGAGGCCCGTCGCCTGGAGCGGGGGGACGAGTACGAGCTGGTGGTGGGCGGGGCCCGGGGCCTGTCCTTCAGCAAGAAGAACTCGTCGACGGCCCAGGGAAGTTCACCTGCCGGTAAGGACATTCCCGCGACGGCGGGCAGGAACGCCGTTCGGATTGCCGCCGTGACGTACCAGGGCCGGCTACGGGTGACTGACCCGGAGGTCTTCCGCCTGAGGCTGGCGTCCGGACTGGGCAAGGCGAAGGCTTACGGCTGCGGCCTGATGACCCTTGCTCCGGTGGTGTGAGGGCAGACCATGACCTCTCCATCACTGGGCGCCCGCAAGCTCTCATCGCCGCGTGAACTGAGCCGCGTGGGGGACCGGCTGTCCTTCGTCTATCTGGAACGGTGCGTCGTGCACCGTGATGCGCACGCCATCACCGCCGAGGATGCGGAGGGGACGAGGCACATTCCGTCCGCGACCATCGGAACACTTCTCCTCGGCCCCGGAACCCGCATCACCCATCAGGCCATGAGCGTCCTGGGCGAATGCGGAGCGGGCGTGGTCTGGGTCGGTGAACACGGAGTCCGTTTCTACGCGGGTGGGCGTGCCCTCACTCGCTCCTCCGCCCTGGTGCAGGCTCAAGCCACGGCGTGGGCGAACCAACGCAGGCGTCTGGCGGTCGCCCGCGACATGTACCGGCTGCGCTTCCCGGACGAGGATCCGGCCCGTCTGACCCGTCACGAGCTGCTCGGGCACGAGGGCACGCGCGTCAAAGCCTGCTACCGCAAGGAGGCTGCCCGCACCGGCGTTCCCTGGCGCGGCCGTCACTACACTCCGGGCGACTTCGCATCCGGCGACGCGCCCAACCAGGCGATCACCGCAGCGGCCCAGTGCATGTACGGCATCGCCCACGCCGTCGTGGCCGCTCTGGGGTGCGCTCCGGGCCTCGGGTTCGTCCACTCCGGCCACGAGCTGTCCTTCGTGCTGGACGTAGCCGACCTCTACAAGACAGAAATCGGCATCCCGGCCGCCTTCGATGCCGCGGCCGAGGGCCCTGAAGACATCGGCCCCCGCACCCGACGCGCCTTGAGGGACGCCGCGAACCGTACGGGCCTGATGGACCGCGTGGTCACTGACATCAAGCAACTCCTCGGGGCCGGGAGCGGGTCTGGAGCCGATGCCGATACGGCCGACGAGGACGCGCGAGATCAGGTGATGCTCCAGTCGGACGGAGGAACGGAACTCAGTGCCGGGCGTAACTACGATGAGGGCATCATCTGGTGACAGTCATTGTCCTCACCAACTGCCCTATGGCCCTCCGTGGTTTCCTCACGCGCTGGCTCCTGGAGATTTCCCCGGGCGTCTTCATCGGCGGCCCCTCCACACGCGTGCGCCAGGCGCTGTGGGAGGAGGTCAGACAGTACTCCGGCCAAGGACGGGCCCTCCTCGCGTACAGCGACAACAGCGAGCAGGGGTACGCGTTCGAGACCCATGACCACAAGTGGCATCCGGTGGACCACGAAGGCCTCACGTTGATCTTCCGCCCGAAGGACAGGCCACCACCCGCTCTGTCCCCACCCACCAAGGGCTGGAGCAAGGCCGCGAAGCGGCGGCGGTTCGGGGGACGCTGAGAACGGCGGGACGTCTGCTTCTGCGGAGATTCCTCGAACCCGGTCACATGACGGGCATCTCCGCTGCCGCCGCCCGCAAATGAGCGGTGGTGGCCCCCGGAAGATGCCGAGAGGGGTTAAATGTCTGAGTTGCTGAAGCTGCTTGAGTTCAGCCAGTCGGTCGGATGAACCCGCAGGTCACGGAGTCTGCTCCCCGCGCGTGCGGGGATGAACCCTAGACAAGGAAGTTGACCAGTGAACGAGACAGCTGCTCCCCGCGCGTGCGGGGATGAACCCGCGACCCGGAAATCCTGGTCATAGCTGATCAGCTGCTCCCCGCGCGTGCGGGGATGAACCCTGCACCGACGACCTCACCTCGCCGCCCGTCGCCTGCTCCCCGCGCGTGCGGGGATGAACCCAACGGCGGCGGCTCGGGCGAACGCAGCCCCTGCTGCTCCCCGCGCGTGCGGGGATGAACCCCGGCGATGCGGCTTCTGCCCACGGATGACGGACTGCTCCCCGCGCGTGCGGGGATGAACCCCATGGAAAACGAGTGGATCACCGAAGCGCAGGCTGCTCCCCGCGCGTGCGGGGATGAACCCCGGCCGGGCGGACTCGTCTACCGGCCCGACTGCTGCTCCCCGCGCGTGCGGGGATGAACCCGCTCGGTGGTCCTTCAGATCGGCCGGACGGTCCTGCTCCCCGCGCGTGCGGGGATGAACCCGGGGCCTTGTCCTCGACCCGGTCCATCCACGCCTGCTCCCCGCGCGTGCGGGGATGAACCCTGGATGTCATTGAGTCGGCGTCGGCCGCTGTCCTGCTCCCCGCGCGTGCGGGGATGAACCCTTCTCCGGCTGTCGCTCGCTGCTTTCGCTTGCCTGCTCCCCGCGCGTGCGGGGATGAACCCGTGATCTTGACGAATGCCTGCGGGGTGTGAACCTGCTCCCCGCGCGTGCGGGGATGAACCCTTGGGCACGGACATCGTGCTGGACGGGGCCGGCTGCTCCCCGCGCGTGCGGGGATGAACCCGGCGAGCGGCCTTTTCGTGAACGCCGTGGACCCTGCTCCCCGCGCGTGCGGGGATGAACCCGGTGAGGCCCCGGATACCCGCGGACACCCGCGCTGCTCCCCGCGCGTGCGGGGATGAACCCGGCAAAGCCATTTTCACCGCTGCCAATGGCTGCTGCTCCCCGCGCGTGCGGGGATGAACCCCGGTGCCACGGTGTCCTGGACAAGGGTGCCGACTGCTCCCCGCGCGTGCGGGGATGAACCCGACGGACCAGCCACCACGCTCCGTACGCTCCGCTGCTCCCCGCGCGTGCGGGGATGAACCCGGCACACAGGGCCTCCACACGCACGCCGCGCTCTGCTCCCCGCGCGTGCGGGGATGAACCCACGCGGCCCTCCGGCGTGACCGTGAGAGGGGTCTGCTCCCCGCGCGTGCGGGGATGAACCCGAGGCGGAACGGTCCGCGCCGACGATCAACCTCTGCTCCCCGCGCGTGCGGGGATGAACCCGACTGGAGGACGGCGGCCTCTGCCTGGGTGATCTGCTCCCCGCGCGTGCGGGGATGAACCCTGCACCGAGCTGCCCTGCCCGACGTTCACGGACTGCTCCCCGCGCGTGCGGGGATGAACCCATCGCCCCGGCCGCCGCGGTCGCCACGACGGGCTGCTCCCCGCGCGTGCGGGGATGAACCCTCCGGTGTACGCGGTGACGATGTCGAAAAAGTCTGCTCCCCGCGCGTGCGGGGATGAACCCGCGGCGGCGACGGCGGTGAAGGCCCGGTGGTCCTGCTCCCCGCGCGTGCGGGGATGAACCCGTGTCGAACGCGTCGAACACGAGCTTCAGGCCCTGCTCCCCGCGCGTGCGGGGATGAACCCAGGACATCAACGACGCGGTGTGGAAGCGAGAGCTGCTCCCCGCGCGTGCGGGGATGAACCCACCTGGTACGTCAGCACGGACCGCACCGGACACTGCTCCCCGCGCGTGCGGGGATGAACCCAAGGTCGACGAGGCGCGCGGCCCGATGCAGCGCTGCTCCCCGCGCGTGCGGGGATGAACCCCCGGCGCTGGGCTACCGCCTGACGCTGGAGCACTGCTCCCCGCGCGTGCGGGGATGAACCCGCCACCGGGTCCGACATCGACGACGTGCCGTCCTGCTCCCCGCGCGTGCGGGGATGAACCCTCAGTTCCTCCGGCCGTGGGCCGAAAGTCTCCCTGCTCCCCGCGCGTGCGGGGATGAACCCTCAGTTCCTCCGGCCGTGGGCCGAAAGTCTCCCTGCTCCCCGCGCGTGCGGGGATGAACCCACGGCTTCGACGGCTGCATCGAGGCCGCGGTACTGCTCCCCGCGCGTGCGGGGATGAACCCGAGAACCGGACGCTGCGGCGGAGGGTTGCTGCCTGCTCCCCGCGCGTGCGGGGATGAACCCGTTCGTCAGCGCACTGTTCGTGGCCAACTTCTCTGCTCCCCGCGCGTGCGGGGATGAACCCCGTGTGTGTGCCCGATCGGAATTCCTTTGTGCCTGCTCCCCGCGCGTGCGGGGATGAACCCGGGAACCCGGACGACTACGCCGAACACATCCTCTGCTCCCCGCGCGTGCGGGGATGAACCCTCCTCGCCGTCGATCTTGTGACAGAGGGAGCACTGCTCCCCGCGCGTGCGGGGATGAACCCGTGTAATGCGCGGTGTCGTCGTGAGCGGAGAGCTGCTCCCCGCGCGTGCGGGGATGAACCCCATGCCGGCCTCGGTGACCGGGACGTCTACAACTGCTCCCCGCGCGTGCGGGGATGAACCCCCCATCGCATCAGCCGACGCGATCAGCCTGTCCTGCTCCCCGCGCGTGCGGGGATGAACCTCGAACTGACAGATGAACTCATCGAGCTGGAACCTGCTCCCCGCGCGTGCGGGGATGAACCGAAGGCGGCACCGGCGCCCGAGCCCGAAGAGGTCGAGGACTGCTCCCCGCGCGTGCGGGGATGAACCCTCCTCCTCCAGCGCGGCAATCGCCGCACCGGCCTGCTCCCCGCGCGTGCGGGGATGAACCCTGCACCAGCTCCGGACCCTGCTCACCAACCCACTGCTCCCCGCGCGTGCGGGGATGAACCCCAGCTGTGCGGAACAGAAGGACGACGCGGTGACTGCTCCCCGCGCGTGCGGGGATGAACCCGGGGCCGCCACGAGAGCGCCGGCGCCGAGCACCTGCTCCCCGCGCGTGCGGGGATGAACCCCATGCCGGCCTCGGAGACCGCGACGTCTACAACTGCTCCCCGCGCGTGCGGGGATGAATCCGGACCGGCTGCTCGGCTTGGCGCTGGACCACATCTGCTCCCCGCGCGTGCGGGGATGAACCCACGGTCGGGCTGAGGTCGCCGGTCCGGGAGAACTGCTCCCCGCGCGTGCGGGGATGAACCCCGGTCGATGTCCGTGACGCGGACGGCCGTGACCTGCTCCCCGCGTGTGCGGGGATGAACCAGAAGCACCAACCTGCTCAGGTGAATAGGTTGGCTGCTCCCCGCGCGTCGTGCCGCTCGGCGCCGGCGCTTCCGTCCGGACAGGCTCCCGTACCGCACCAACCGGCCTTGCGGCTCGTGTGACAGGCGCCCGCATGGCCGAAGGCGAGCACCCACGATGTCCGCGTGCCCGAGGCGGACGCCCCGCGCTGCCAGGCAGACGCACGCGTGCCCGGCCGGTGCGCAGCCGGCCGGGCACGCGGGGGTCGACGCGGGGTGTCAGTCGCCGATCTCGATCTTGCCGTTCTGCTGGGCGGGAGCGTCGGACTGGGCCGGGACCTCCGGCTTCGGGCCCGCGCCCTTGAGGTTCTGCAGCAGCGCGGCGAGGTCGACTCCGGTGGTGGAGCTGAGGAGTTCCATGCCCTGCGCGACGTTGTCCGTGACCGTGCGCGACAGCTGGCTCGCGCCGTCCGTCGAGATGACGGTCAGCTTGTCGATGGCACTCAGCGGCTCGGACGCCTTGGCGACGACCTGCGGGAGCACCTCGACCAGCATCTGCAGGACGGCCGCGTCGCCGTACTGCTTGAAGGCGTCGGCCTTCTTCTGCATGGCCTCGGCCTCGGCGGCACCCCGTGCGGCGATGGCGGCCGCCTCGGACTCGCCCTCGATGCGCACGGCTTCGGCGAGCGCGGAGCGGTGCAGCTTCTCGCCCTGACCGGTCAGCCGGGAGCGCTCGGCGTCCGCCTCGGCCTCCTTGACCTGGGCGATCCGGCGGGCCTCGGCCTCCTGCTCCGCCTGGTAGCGGGCGGCGTCGGCGGGCTTGCGGACCTTGGTGTCGAGCTCGCGGTCGGTCAGGGCGGCCTGGCGCTGGGCGACCTTCTCCTGCTCCTGGAGGACCTCCTGCTGGCGCGCGGCCTCGGCGAGCGGACCCGCGGCGTTCGCTTTCGCGGCGGCCGCCTCCGTCTCGGCCTTGATCTCGGCCTGCTTGAGGTAGAACGTCCGCTCGGCGATGGCGATCTCCTCGGCGGCCTTCAGCCGGGCCTGCTCCGAGGCGCGGCGGGCGATCGCCTCGGCGATGTCCGCCTCCTGCTTGGCGCGGGCGGCCTCGGGGCGGCCGAGGTCCTCCAGGTAGGAGCCCTCGGTGGTGATGTCCTGGATCTGGAAGGCGTCCAGGATCAGGCCCTGGCCGGACAGGCTGGCCTCGGCCTCCTCCGCCACCTGGCCGGCGAACGCGGCCCGGTCCCGGATGATGTCCTCGACCGACATCCGGCCGACGATGGCGCGCAGCGCGCCGGAGAGCACTTCCTGGGTGAAGCCGACGATGCCGTTCTGCTGCTGAAGGAAGCGCTGGGCGGCGGCCCGGATGGCGTCCTCGCTGCCGCCGACCTTGACGATGGCGACGCCTTCGAGGTGGGACTTGACCCCGCGCAGCGTGACGGCCCCGCGCACGGCGACCGGGATGTGCCGGCTGGAGAGGTCCAGGGTGAACTTCTGCTGGACGAACGGCACGACGAAGACGCCGCCGCCGACGACGACCTTCTGGCCGCTGTTGTCGATGCTGGCCCGCCCGGTCACCGGGTCGACGGACTTCTTGCCGCGGCGGCCGGTGATGATGAACGCCTGGCTGGGACCCGCGACCTTGTAGCGGGTGATGACGGCGAGGGCGAGCAGGAAGAGGAGTACGACGACTCCGGCGATGGCGATCAGGACTGGACTCATGGACGTGTCCCCCTCTGCCTCCCGACGGGGACGGCAGTTCTGTGGCGAGCGGTGGCGGGCCGGCCGGCGTGCCGGCTCAGCGTTCGACGGGACGGACCGAGACCGAGGTGGTCGAGAGCGTGGCCTCGACCCAGATCTCGGTGCCCCGTTCGACGGGGACCTGACTCTTCGCCGAGAGCTTCACGGGCTGTCCCCCCAGCCGCAGCAGCACCTCGCCGTACCCGCCGGCCGGGATCGCCGTGACCACGGAACCCGCGGTGCCGACGAGATCCTCGCCGCGCGGGGTGGCGGTGGTCTGATCCCGCATCAGGGCCTGGCTGAACTTCCAGGTCAGCCAGGCCGCGACCAGGCCGGCGAGTGCACCGGCCGCGGCGGCGGCGATCGTGCCGGCACCGGTCGTGCCGAGCACGATGGCGCCGCCGAAACCGAGCATGGAGACGAAACCGGCGATCACCGGAAGGGAGAGCAGCCCGTTGAAGAGACCGTCCAGCACGCCCCCGAAGAGTCCTTCGAGGATCCCGTCGAAGACCAGGGACACGGCGAGCAGGACGACTCCCGCAATTCCGAGACCGAGAAACAAGGTCACGTGATCACCCCTCCCGGCTGCGGAATCCCCCGTAGATTTCCGTCGAACTGGCTGGATGATCCCATACCTGCCGCTCTGGGAACACTGCCGGGAACCGGCAGTGTTCTACGCGTTCTTGATGCCGGAGAGGTGGCCCGCGAGCGTGTCCAGCGACTGGAACGTGGCCCCGAGCAGCGCCACGTGCTTCCAGCGCAGCACCCCGTCGGCGTCGATCAGGAACACCGAGCGGCGCACCCCGATCCCCGGCGCGGCGACGCCGAACGCGCGGGCGGTCTCCCGGCCCGGGTCCGCGAGCAGCGGCATCCGCAGCTGCTGCGCGCGGGCGAACGACTCGTGGCTGTCCACGTCCTGCGGGCTGATCCCCCAGACCTCCGCGTCGAGCCCCTCGAACGTCTCCATGCCCGAGGAGTACGAGCAGAGCTGCTTGGTGCACACGGCCGTGTTGTCGCCCGGGTAGAAGGCGAGGACGACGGCCCGGCCGCGCGCGGCGGAGAGCGTGTAGTCGCGGCGCTCGAACGCGTCCCCGTTCAGGGCGCCTCCCGCGAGGGTGAAGTCCGCTACCTGCTGGCCGAGTTGCGGTGACGATCCCATGTCATGTCCTTAGAGGTCCGGCGCTGTGTTGGTGCTGTCCGTGCTCCGTACAGCATGCTCGTACGGCTCCGCCCTCACCTACCCGGAGGTACGCATGCCCCAGGAACGACCGCCCGCCGCCGCGGTACTGGTCCTGCACGGCGGCCGGGAGACCGGTCTCGGGGCGCCGCCGCCCGGGCCGCTGAACCTGCCCGGGGTGCGGATGCGCCCGTTCGCGCGCGGTCTGCGGGGGGCGCTGCCCGGGGACGTCCTGGTGCGGGCCGTCCGGTACGGGCACCGCGGCTGGAACGGGGCCAGGGCCGATCCGCTGCACGACACCGTGCGCGCGCTGGACGAACTGCGGGGTGAGGCGGGGGAGATCCCGGTGGTGCTGCTCGGGCACTCGATGGGCGGCCGGGCCGCGCTGGCCGCTGCGGGACATCCGCTGGTACGGGGTGTGGTCGGCCTCGCCCCGTGGTGCCCGGCCGGTGATCCGGTCGGGCAGCTCGCCGGCCGGGACGTGGTCCTCGTGCACGGCAGCCGGGACCGTGTCACGGACCCGGCGGACTCCCGCGCGCTCACCGCACGGGCCCGGAAGGAGGGTGCCCGCACCTGTCTGGTCACCGTGGACGGCGGCGACCACCCGATGCTCCGGCGGGCGGCCGCCTGGCACCGGCTGACGACCGCTCTGGTCACCGGGCTGCTGGACCGGGGCCCGCTGCCCGGACCCGTCGCCGAGGCGCTGCGGCTGCCGCCGGGGGCCACGGCCGACGAGGGGACCGTGGAACTGGACCGGCTGCCGGTGTCCTGATCAGCCGGCGGCCGCCGGTTCCCGGTCGGGTTCCGTCAGGAACACACCGAGCAGCAGCGCGAGGGCCGGGATCGCGCACAGGATCGTGAACACGCCCTGCGGGCCGTACGCCTGGGCCGTCGCACCGAGCGCGGGCGCGATCAGTCCGCCGATGCTGACGGCCAGTCCGAGCGTGACACCGGCCGCGGTGCCCGGGCGGCCCGGCAGATAGTCCTGGCCGAGCTTGACCAGGACGGCGAACGGGATGTTCAGCGCGAGGCCCGCCAGGACCGCGAAGAGCAGCGGCAGGACCGTGCCCGGGGTCAGCCGCAGCGCGACCAGGGCCGGTACGGCGAGGACACCGCCCAGCTGGACCGTACGGACCATGCCGATGCGGTCGGCGATCCGGCCGCCGAGGAGCGTGCCGGCCACCCCGCCGACGAGGAAGCAGGCGAGCGCCACGCCCGCGATGCCCCGGCCGGAGTGCAGATGGCGGATCCAGAACAGCTCGATGAACGTGATCGCGCCGAAGAACGCCACCGACCGCACCACCTCGATGCCGGTCAGGACGAGGAAGGGCCCCCACCGGTCCCGCCCCGCCCGCGCCGCCCGGTGCGTGGCGGCAGCGGCCGGGCGGTGCCTGAGCAGGACGAAGGCCATCAGGACGGCCGGCGGGATGAAGAGCGCCGTCGCTCCCACCCCCATCGCGACGAGGAGCGGGGTCGCGAGCACCGGGGCGAGGAAGAAGCCCACGCTGCCGCCCGCCGCGAAGATGCTCATCGCGGACGCGCTGTCCCCGGCCGCCTCGCGGGCGGCCTTGCCGGCCGCCGGGTGGAACATCGCCACGCCGAGACCGGAGAGCAGGATCAGCAGCCAGACCGCGGCGTACGGCCGGACCAGACCGGACAGGCCCAGGCCGATGCCGGCGACCGCGAGTCCGGCGGGGGCGAGCCGGCTCAGCCGGTAGCGGTCCACGGCGACGCCGATGAACGGCTGCGGGACCGAACTCCCGAGCGCCGCCGCGAGCGTGAGCCCCGAGGCGGCGACGTAGCTGTAGCCGCGGTCCAGCACGAAGTAGGGGACACAGGCGGGGACGAGCCCCTGGTAGAGATCGTCGACGGCGTGCGCCGCGCCCCACATCCGCATCCGGCGCCAGGCGGACACGGGCTGTGCCGGGGCGGGCGAAGCCGGTGGTGAGGAGGCGGCGGGCTGGGCCGGGCGGGCCGTGGGACCGGTCATGTGCGGGGCTCCTTGCTGAGGTCCCTTCGAGGATTCCGGCCGCGGCCGTCAGCGGGCTATCGATATCCTGCCGACTTATGTCGCCAACCTGCCGCACGCTCCACGGGCCGGCCCGGGTGCCCCTCGCGCACCAGGAGCGCATCGAGCGGCACCACCACCTGGAGCACCAGCTCGTCTGCCCGTCCCGCGGGGTGCTGGAGGTGTCCACGCCGCTTGGGGTATGGGCCGTGCCGCCGCACCGGGCGGTGTGGATCCCGGCCGGTGTGGTCCACGCCCACCTTGCCTACGGCCCCACGGAGCTGCGGGCGCTCTCCTTCGGCCCGGCGGACAACCCGCTGCGGCTCGACCGGCCGACCGTGCTGGCCGTCACCCCGCTGCTGCGCGAGGTCGTGGCGTGTCTGACGGACGACGCGGAGCTGACCGGCGACGCCCGGCAGCGGCGGAACCTGGAGCGGGTCGCGCTCGACCAGCTGCGCCGGGTCGAGCCGCTCGGCGTCTGTCTGCCGTCACCGGCCGACGCGCGGCTGCGGGACATCGCCCGGATCCTGCGGGACGACCCGGCGGACGGGCGGACCCTCACCGAGCTGGGCGCCGCCGTCGGGTCGGCGTCCCGCACCCTGAGCCGGCTGTTCCGTGCGGAGACCGGGATGTCGTTCCCGCAGTGGCGCACCCAGCTGCGGCTGCACCACGCGCTGACGCTGCTGGCCTCGGGCGGATCGGTCACCGCGGTCGCCGTGGCGTGCGGCTACAGCGGGCCGAGCGCCTTCATCCAGTCGTTCCGGCAGGCGTTCGGCACCACTCCCGGGTCCTACGCGGCGGGCGGCGCGGGCGGCGCGTAGTAGCCGAGGAACATGTCCACGCCGTGGGTGATCAGCCGGTCGGTGGCGTCGTCGTCGACCGTCGTGCCGTACGAGCCGAAGACCAGGTGCGGGAAGACCAGCAGCGCGTACAACTGGATGATCGCCGTCTCCAGGTCGGCGATGACGAGCCGGCCGCGGTCCGCCAGTGCGCGCAGGGCGTCGGCGACGGCGGGGTGGTGGCCCTCGGGGCCGTGGTCCTGCCAGCCGTGCGCGAGTTCCGGGAAGCGGTGCAGTTCCGCGGCCACGAGGGTGCGCAGGGCGATCACCTCGGCGTTGCCGCGGACGGCCGCCACCCAGGTGCGGGCCGCGTCGACGAACGCGGCCCGCAGGTCGGGGGCGTCGGCGAGGCCGGCGAGCGCCGTGGCCGAATCGCCGCCGAGCGGCTCGTCGAGTGCGCCCGCGATGACCGCGGTGAACAGCGCTTCCTTGCTGCCGAAGTGGTTGTAGACCGTCACCTTCGAGACGCCCGCCCCGGCGGCGATGGTGTCCATGCCGACCCCGAAACCGTCCCGCAGAAAAGCCTCGCGGGCCGCCTTCACGATGGCCTGCCGCTTGGCCTCGGCGCGGGGTCCGGCAGGGCGGGGCTTGGTGTCCATGGACCGATGCTAACAGCGACCTGAACTGAACGGTTGAGTTCATGTGTACTGAGCCGTACAGTTCAGTTCATGAACCCTGACGCCCCTTCGCAGCCCCCCGCGACCCCGCGGACCACCGCCCACGGCCACCACCCGCCCCCTGCCGTCCGCAGCCCCGGAGTGCTGCTCGCACTCATCTGCGCCGCCCAGTTCATGCTGGTGCTCGACGTCACCGTGGTGAACGTCGCGCTGCCCGGTATGGCCGCCGACCTGCACCTCGACCGCACCGCGCTGACCTGGGTGGTCACCGCGTACACCCTCTGCTTCGGCGGGCTGATGCTGCTCGGCGGACGCCTCGCCGACGCCCTCGGCGCCCGGCGCACCCTCCTGTCCGGGCTGGCCGTCTTCACCGCCGCCTCGCTGGTCTCCGGGCTCGCCGGCAGCGCCTCGGTGCTGATCGGCGGCCGGATCGCGCAGGGCGTGGGCGCCGCGCTGCTGTCACCTGCGGCGCTGTCGCTCGTCACCACCTCGTTCCACGGCCCCGCGCGCAACAGGGCGCTCGGGGTGTGGGCCGCGATCGGCGGCACCGGATCGGCGATCGGGGTGTTGGTGGGCGGCGCGCTGGCCGGCGGGCCGGGCTGGAGCTGGGTCTTCTACGTCAACGTGCCCGTCGGCATCGCCCTGCTCGCCGCCCTCCCCGCCTTCGTGCCGGCCCGCACACCCCGGCCGCCGGCCCGGCTCGACGTGCCCGGGGCGGTCCTCGTCACCGCGGGCACCGGCGCGCTGATCTACGGACTGGTCGAGGCCGGGGACGGCGGCTGGGGCGCGCCCGGCACCCTGCTCCCGCTGCTGGCCGCCGTCCTCCTGTACGCGGGGTTCGCGGCGGTCGAACGGGTCGCGCGGGAGCCGCTGATGGACCTGCGGATGTTCACCCGCAGGCCGGTCCTGGCCGGGGCGTTCCTGATGCTGATCGCCACCGGGCTGCTCATCGCGTTCTTCTTCCTCGGCTCGGTCTACCTCCAGCACGGCCGGGGCTACGGGGCGCTGCGCACCGGTCTCGTCTTCCTGCCGGTGGCGGTGGCCGTCGGCGCAGGCGCGCATCTGGGCTCGCGGCTCGTCACGTCGGCGGGGAGCCGGGCCACCGCCGTCGGCGGGATGGTGGTCGCCACCGCAGGCTGTGCCCCGCTGGCCGGGCTCGACGCGGACAGCGGGGTGTACGGGGTGCTGCTGCCGTGCCTCGCGGTGGCCGCCTTCGGTCTCGGCGCGGTCTTCGTCACCGCCACCACGACGGCGCTGGGCATGGTCGCGCCCGGGGAGGCGGGCCTCGCGTCCGGGGTGGTCAACACCTTCCACGAGGTGGGCGGGTCGATCGGGGTCGCGGTCGTGTCCACGGTGGCCGCCGCGGGCATCGGCGGCGCCCCGGGCACGGTGACCGGCTTCGCCGACGCGTTCCTGGTGCTGGCGGTCAGCGCGGGCGGCTGCGCGGCGGTGTCCGCGGTGCTGGTGCCCCGGGGGAGGCCGGAGACCGGGGGCGCGATGCCGTTGCACTGAACGGGGGCGGCGGGCGGTCTGCGGATGCGCGCCGGGTGCGGTCGGCCGACGATGAAGGGCCGGGCAGTCGGGCGGCCCGCGCCCTGCCCCAGGAGGTTGCCTTGCAGGCCGATGTGCACGCCGACGGTCCGTTGCCGCTCGACATCGCGGCGCTCGCGGCTCTGATCGACGGCACCACGGCAGGAGTGGGCGTCCTCGACACCGGGCTGCGCTACCTGTACGTGAACCCGGCCCTCGAACGGCTCAACGGCGTCCCGGCCGCCGCGCACCTGGGCCGTACGGTCGCCGAGGTGCTGCCCGAGGTCGACGCCCGCGAGGACATGATGCGCGAGGTGCTGGCCGACGGCCGGGCCCGCGAGATCACCTCCAGCGGCCGGACCCCGGCCGAGTCCGGCACCGCCCGGCGCTACTGGCACGGCGCCTACCACCGGCTGGAGGTGGGCGGCCGGGTCGTGGGCCTCGCCGGGATCGTGCTGGAGGTCATGGCCTCCGACGAGGAACAGCGCCAGCTGGCCCAGGCCCGGCGCCACCTGAACCTCCTGGACACCGCGAGCACCCGGATCGGCACCACCCTCGACATGGACACCACCTGCGCCGAGCTCGTCGACCTCGTCGTCCCGGCCCTCGCCGACCTCGCCACCGTCGAGGTCTTCCCGCCGGACGTCGCCCCGCCGGTGCGCCCCGCGCCGCCCGGCGTGATCCGGCTGCGGCGGGCGGCCCTGACGGCGGTGCCGGGGCTGCGCGAGGAGGTCGAGCGGTTCGGAGTCGCCGGCGACTACATCGACTACCAGGAGGACTCGGCCGTACCGCGCTGCCTGGCCACCAACCAGCCCGTGGTGGAGAACCTCACCGGCGACGAGCAGCTCGGCCGCTCCGCGCCCTCACCCGAACGGGTCGCCGCCTACCGGGCCCTCGGGATGCACTCGGCGGTCATCGTGCCGGTCACGGTCCGCAGCGGTCCGATCGGCATCCTCGGCCTGGTCAGGGCCGGGGACTCCCCCGTCTTCACGGACGAGGACGTGGTCGTCGCCCGGGAGCTCGCCGGGCGGGCCGCCGTCGACCTCGACCACGCGCGCCGCTTCACCCACGAGCACACCATCGCGCTGGAGCTCCAGCGCTCCCTGCTCTCCGAGCCGCGTGCGCCGCACCCGCACATCGAGATCGCCACCCGCTATCTGCCGGCCGACCGGAGCGTGCTCGTCGGCGGCGACTGGTTCGACGTCATCCCGCTGCCCGACGGACGCCACCTCAAGGCGATGGGCGATGTGATGGGGCACGGCGTCGAGGCGGCCGTCGCGATGAGCCACTACCGCTCGCTGCTGCGGCTGCTGGCCGACGAGGAACTCCCGCCGCACCGCATCCTGGAGCAGCTCGACCGGATGGTCGAACGGTCCGGGCTCGACCGGGCCGCGACCTGCCTGATCGCCGTCGTCGACCGGGCCGGCGGGGTGTGCCAGGTGTCCAGCGCCGGCCATCTGCCGCCGGTGTTCATCGACCCCGGCCCGGCCGGCACCTGGCTGGGCGACGTGGCCGCGGGCCCGCCGCTCGGTACCGGCTTCGGCGGCTACCGGACGACGAGGGTGGAGTGCGGACCGGGCACCGTGCTGTTCATGTACACCGACGGACTGGTGGAGCGGCGCGGCGAGGACATCGACGTGTCCGTCGGCCGGCTCAGGGAGCTGACCCTGCCGGGCAGCGGCGATCTGGAGGAACTCCTGGACGCCGTGCTCGACCGCTTCGGCCCGGGCGCCGAGGACGACATCGCGGTGATGGCCTCCCGGGCACGGGTACCGGCACCGGACGGCGGCTGCGCGACGGGCTGAGCCGCGGGCCGGCGGCGTTGTCAGTGCCGGGTGCGACGATCGGGGACATGAAGCCGTTGCTCCTCGCCGACATCGAGGCCGCCGTCCGCAGCAGCTGGGGCGCCGACACCACCACACCCGAGCACCGCCCGCACTGGACACCCGCGAACCCCGCCCGTGACCAGTGCGGCGTCACCGCCCTGGTCCTGCACGACCTGCTGGGCGGTGAGCTGATCCGCGGCGAGGTCCATGTCGACGGCGTGCGCACGGACTTCCACTGGTGGAACAGACCGGCCCCGGGGACCGAGATCGACCTGACGCGCGAGCAGTTCGGCCCCGGGGAGATCGTCTCGGGCGGCACGGCGGTCGTCCGCCCGCCGCGGATCGTCCGGCTCCGCGAGGAGTACGAGCTGCTCCGCGACCGGGTCATGGAGCTGCTCCACGGTGAGGCGCGGCAGGCCCCCGCGGATCAGCCCAGTTCGAGACTGGTGATGCCGAACAGCCCGGTGTGATCGACGTCCGGCGGAGTACCGGTGTACATCCGGGCCGTCTCGAACGACGGGGTGAGCCCGAGCTGTTCGGCCAGCCGTACCGCCGCCGGGTTGACGTCGGGCACGTCCACGGCGACGGGCGTGGACGGATCGGTCGCCGCGAGCGCGCCCACCAGCGCCCGGGCGATCTCCGGCGTGGCCGCGTACAGCGGGCCGATGCGTGAGGACGTCCGGCAGGCGCGCAGCACGGCGAGCCCCCGCACCTCGCCCTCGGACAGCGCGGCCAGCGCGGTGCGCCCCGGCGTGGTGGTCCAGGCCGCCAGGAAGCCGTCCCGCTCCTCCGGGAAGAACCGCCGGTCGTACGCGGTGACCTGGCCGAAGGGCAGTGTGCGGACGTCCACCAGGGTGACGCCGGGAGGCAGGTCGATGCCGTCCGGGACGAGCCCCTCGTACCGCAGGTTCGTCCAGGCCGGACGGAAGCCGGACTTCCGGTAGTTGGGCTGCTGCTCCACGACCCCGTCCAGCCCGGTGTTCCGCCCGGCCAGCCGCGCCGTCCCGGTGGCCCAGAGCCGGCTCCCGTACCCCTGGCCGCGCAGTTCCGGGCGGGTCAGATAGAAACCCAGGAAGCCGGAGCCGGAGCCGTAGCGGACCACGGAGACACAGGAGGCGGGCGCCCCGTCGAGCCGGCCGACCAGGAAGCCGCACGGGTCGGCGGCGAAGAACGCCTGACCGTCGGTCAGCCCCGGGTTCCAGCCCTCGGCATGGGCCCAGTCCGCCATCATCCTGATGTCGTCCGAGCTTGCTGTGGTGATCTCGAATGTCGGCACGGATCCACCATGGACCCGCCGGGCGGTCCGTTCAACGACGCCCCGCCCCGCTCACACGAACAGGAACGCGCCCGCCGTCACCGCTCCCAGGGCGGTCCCGGCGGTCACCTGGCCGACCGTGTGATAGCCGAGCGCCACCCGTGACCAGCACACGGCGGCCGTCATGACGTACCCGAACAGCCACCACGGCGAGTGCACCGCGGCGAGCAGGGCGACGACGGCCGAGGCGACGGAGGCGTCCACCGAGATCTTCCAGACCGTGTTGACCGCCAGCAGGACCACGGTCATCACCCACAGGCCGAGCATCGCGATCAGGATGCCGTCGGGAGCACCGCCCAGCACCATGACGGCCGAACCGGTCCCGATGGAGCCGAGGATGACGAGGAAGATCGGTGCCCGCTTGGTCCGGTCGACGACATGGCGGTCGCCCCAGGTGCCGCGCCCCCGCTCCCACTCGATGTACCCGGCCGGGACGAGCCCGGCGCACAGGGCGCCGAGGAAACCCCAGAGCAGCCCGGTCCAGTCGCCCGCCGCCGCCACCCCGATGCCGAGCATGCCGGCCAGCAGGAGGTTGCGGGGCTGGAAGACGTCGGTCACGGTGCGCGCGGCGGACCTCTCGGTGCCGGGGCCCGTCACGGTGTCGTCGGTGGTGCTCATGCCTGCTGCTCCTCTGCCGCCGCGGTGGATTCCAGTACCTGCCGGGCCCGTTCCGGCGTGACCGTGCGGTAGGCCGCCGCCACCCGGACCAGCCGGGCGACCTCGCCGTCCTGGTCGGTCGCGTGCGGGCTGCCGACGGCGGCCGCCCCGCCCGCGGGCGCCCCGGCGCCGTGGGCCGCGAGCGCCGCCTTGATCCAGTAGGCGTCGGCCAGCGGCCCGGCCTGCTCCGGGCCGGAGGCGTCGGCCGCGGCGGCGGCCTCGGCGGCCGGCAGCAGGGTGTCTGGCACGTGGTGGCGCAGCTTCTCCACCGCGTCGGCGATGTCCGCGGACCAGCGGTCGATGCGCAGGTCGGCGGGGGCGTCGAAGCGGGTCAGCTCGCGCAGCAGCGGCGCGGGGGGCTCGAAGGGCTGGTCGGGGAAGGCAGCCATCAGCTCGTACCAGAGGGCGTGCAGCCGCACCTGGGCCCGCCAGAGCTTCGCCCGGCGGCGGACGCTGCTCAGCGCGGGGACGGAGGCGCCGACCGCGAAGAAGGCGAACAGCACCAGCTGCGCGGCCTCGGTGATCTCGTCGAAGTCCAGCGCGAAGGCCTCGCTCGGCCGGTCGACGACGCTGACCCAGAGGAACAGCGTCCGGCTGACGGTGTAGCCGACGCCGATGAACATCGCGAACGTCATCATCCCCAGGCCCACCCGCAGATGACGCAGCCGGGCGGCAGCGGTGGCGAGCGCCCACTGGTAGGCGCAGACGGCGGACGCGGCCCCGAGGTAGAGGTAGAACACGCTCATGTACAGCGTCGCGCCCCACTGCCCGGCGTGGTCGGCGACGAAGCGGTCCGAGGGTGTGGACCGGTCGACGACGGTGAAGAAAAGCACCGTCAGCAGCACGAGCGTGGCGACGGACGCCTTCGCCGCGACCTGCTGGATCAGCCGCGCGAACCGTACGTGGCGCGGGACGGCCCCGGCGTCGGCGTACTGGCCGTAGATCGCGACGATGTAGCTGAGAATGGCCAGAATCGCGACGGTCGCGGTGTAGTGCTTGATGAGCACCGAAAGATCGGTCACCGGGCTGTCGTTGAGCCCGATGCGCACGGCCCGCGTCTTGGTCCACAGCGCGGCGGCGAATCCCGCGTAACAACCCCACAGCGCCCGTCGGCGCCGGTCCTCCTCGTCGCCCCACAGGGCGGCCGGCATGCGCCACAGGGCGACGGCTGTCATCAGGCCGGCTATCAGATAACCGGCGACGTCGAGCGGGGTCACGGCAGAAGTCCTTGCGGTGCGGGGAACGGGGGAAGGGGCGGACACGAGCGGGACGGAGCGGTGCGGCCGTGCGGACCGCGGTCCCCGCGGACCTAGAAGCGGCGGAACAGACCGCGGCGGCGGTGGGCGACAGGGCGGGACAGCGAGTTCGCGAGCCGCCCCACCATGTCATCGCTCGTCACGTCCCGGGCCATGCGGGGGATGAGGGAGGCGCCGAATTCGGCCATGCGTTCGTCATGGGTGTCGTACTGGGCGCGGGCCTGCACCGCGTCGGGGTTCCGCAGCGCGTCGGGGCCCACCACCCGGGCGATCAGCGAGGTGTCGAAGACGGGCAGCAGCCGCCGCAGTTGCTCCGCGTCCAGCGAGGTGCCGTGGTCGAACCACTCGTGGCAGAGCTCGTGGAGGATGACGTGCTGGGTCTGGTACGCGGTGGGGCGGCGGCGGAAGAGGACGAAGCTGGTGCCGCCGGCCTTCAGCCGCAGCCCGCAGGCGGTGCCGGCGCCGGCCAGCCGGTCGGGCATCTCGTGCAGCACGATGGTGCGGCCGCGGGCCGCCTCCATGTTCGCCACCAGACCCTCGACGGTGAAGGGGGAGGGGAGGGGGAGACCGGTCAGCCCGGCCTCGCACTCCTTCCGCAGGGCGCGCAGGGACACGGCGCTAGCTCCGTGGTCCGCCGTCGGCGGGCGGCTGCCGGTCCTTCGCGTCCTGGAGCAGGGCGAGCGCGAACCGCAGCAGCTCCGGCGGCAGTCCGTCCTCGTCCAGTCCCCGCCCGGCCAGCCCGCTGATCTCACCGGTGCGCCGCTTCGCCAGGAACTGCAGTCCAGCGACGACGTCGTCGACGACCTCGGACTCCTCCTTGAAGAAGCGCCAGTCCACCCCGAAGCCGAGGCCGAGCGCCTTGAGGATCTCCTCGGACGGCTGGGTCACCTTGCCGGCGAGGATGTTGGAGAAGTAGCTGTGGGAGAGGGACCCGCCGCGCTCCTTGACCAGGTCGGCGAAGACCCGGCCCGAGATCTTGCGGCCGGGGAAGGTCTTCTCGACCATGTACTCCACCTTCTGCCGCAACGTCCGCAGCTCCGGCGCGCGCTCTTCGCCGCTGTCCATCGGACCCCCACGTTCACGTCCACCGCCCGGGCCGCCGTCCGGTTTCCGCGCGGTGATCGATTCGGTCAACGGGCTCGTACTGTAACCAACGCGCCGGAGGCGGCCGCGGTCCGGGAGCGCCGGCGGGGTTCCGTAAGGGGATGAAGTGGAACATCCTTCTCCGGTGTCCGGATCGGGCTTGCGCAAACACTCTACGTCACTGTTAACTCGAAAAAACATGGGCAGGGGACCACGAGGGGAGCCCCTTGCCCATGAAGTCGGCTGCGCGAAGCCGCCCGGTGTCCGGGGTCCGGTGCGCACAGGGGTGTAGCCCTTCACGACGGGGGATGCGTGAAGGGCTACGCCTGCATTATGGCCCCCTGGTCAGGCAGTCATCAACTGACCGGCCGGTCAGTGTTCTTGGCCGCCGCCGTCAGGGCTGCCTCCCGGCTGCCGTCGCGGCGGCCGAACCGGTCGGTCCGCGCAGGGGCCGGGCCAGGTCAGGGGCGGGCCCGGAGGAGTGCCGGGGGCCGGTGCGGACCAGATTATTTCCCCCGTCCGGCCCGGGAAATCTGTCGCGGCTATGCTAGACCCGATGGCTCGCACAATGAGAGTTTCTCTTTCGGTCAACGAAGTCAGCGATACGCGGCAGGTGCACATGCCCCCCGAGACCCCTCCGCACTCCACCGACCGTCTCGATGACGACGACTTCCCCGCCTACACCATGGGTCGCGCCGCGGAGATGATCGGCGCCACGCCCGGTTTCCTCCGCGCGATCGGTGAGGCCCGGCTGATCACACCCCTGCGGTCGGAGGGCGGCCACCGCCGCTACTCCCGCTACCAGCTGCGCATCGCCGCCCGCGCCCGCGAACTCGTCGACGGGGGAACCCCGATCGACGCGGCCTGCCGCATCGTGATCCTGGAGGACCAGCTCGAAGAGGCGCTCCGGCTGAACGAGGAACTGCGCCGGCCCCGCGCGGGCTCCGGCGGCCAGGCCGGCGCCTGAGCGTCCGGGGCGGCCGCCCGGCGGGACGCCGGAGCGGGGCCCGCGGCGACCGGCGGAGTGTCCGGGGCCGCCGCCGGCCCGGCGGCGCCGTGGCGCAGCCCGCGCATATCTATAGCCGCAGCGACAGAATTTGATGCAATGTGCGGTGAAGGTTTATGACGCGGCGGGCGGAGTGAAATTACTTGCCGCGCCCGCTCGCATTCATTGTGCTACTGTGGATCTCAGTTGCAGTTGTGGTTCCCAAAGACTCCAAGTGCTCTCCCCGGCTAAATGGGCCGGTGGGTGCGCTTTTGTATTTTCCGGTTCATTATCCGGATGGGGTAATCATCGCGGCGACGCGGGGCTCGCACAGTGCGAGTCCCACGGGCTCTGCCCCAGAAGGAGATAAAACATGGCTACTGGCACCGTCAAGTGGTTCAACGCGGAAAAGGGCTTCGGCTTCATCGAGCAGGACGGCGGCGGCGCTGACGTCTTCGCCCACTACTCGAACATCGCCGCCAGCGGCTTCCGTGAGCTGCAGGAGGGCCAGAAGGTGAACTTCGACGTCACGCAGGGCCAGAAGGGCCCGCAGGCGGAGAACATCACCCCCGCGTGAATCTGATGGCACCGGCGCGCAAGCGCTGAGATGTGCATCCACAGCTGGGGCCCGCACCTTGGGTGCGGGCCCCAGCTCGTTGCTTTTCCAGGGTCCGCCCCCGTGCACGCCGTGCCGGCACCACCGCCACGAGCCGCCGGGGAAGCGCACAGGACCCCTGACTTTCCACCGTGCGGCGGACGATCCGCCATGGCTCCCGGACCACCGGTCCGCCGGAGCCCCGTGACGTGACCTGCAGGCCCGCATTCCCGGCCGGTGTGTTCCGTCATTGCGAAGCGCCGGACCCGGTTCTGCCGGGCCCGTATCGGCTCAAGACCGGCTGCCGGGCTTCGTTCACGTATGCCAACGGCCCGTTCTTGCGATTCTTGTGCCGCTCGTCGCCGCAATGAATTCCTCGATACGCGCCATATCGAGGAAGGGTTCCGTATGAACCGCGACCGCACACCCCGCTCGAACGACCGATTCACCCGCACCTCCCGCACCGGCGGCGGCTCCGCCACCGGTGGCTCGCGGGCAGGCGGCGGCTTCCGCTCGCAGGCCCCGGGCCGTCAGGGCGGCGGACAGGGACGCTTCGGCGCCCCGGCGCAGCGCTCCGGCGGCTACGGCCGCCGTCCCGCCGCGAAGCAGGGCGAGTTCGCCCTGCCGAAGACCATCACGCCGGGCCTGCCCGCCGTCGAGGCCTTCGCCGATCTGGAGATGCCCGCGGCCCTGCTGTCGGCGCTCGCCACCCAGGGCGTCACCGTGCCCTTCCCGATCCAGGCGGCCACGCTGCCGAACTCGCTCGCCGGCCGTGACGTGCTCGGCCGCGGCCGCACCGGCTCCGGCAAGACGCTCGCCTTCGGGCTCGCCCTGCTGTCCCGGATCGAGGGACGGCGCGCCGAGGCCCGCCGCCCGCTGGCCCTGGTCCTCGTCCCCACCCGGGAACTGGCCCAGCAGGTCACCGACGCCCTCACCCCTTACGCCCGTTCGCTCAAGCTGCGGATGGCCACGGTCGTCGGCGGCATGTCGATCGGCCGGCAGTCCGCGGCGCTGCGCGGCGGCTCCGAGGTCGTCGTCGCCACCCCCGGCCGGCTCAAGGACCTGATCGAGCGCGGCGACTGCGCCCTGGACCGGGTCTCGATCACCGTCCTGGACGAGGCCGACCAGATGGCCGACATGGGCTTCATGCCGCAGGTCACCGAGCTGCTCGACCAGGTGCAGCCGGAGGGCCAGCGGATGCTGTTCTCGGCCACCCTGGACCGCAACGTCGACCTGCTGGTCCGCCGCTACCTGCACGACCCGGTCGTCCACTCGGTCGACCCGGCCGCCGGTGCGGTGACGACGATGGAGCACCACGTGCTCTACGTCCGCGGCGCCGACAAGTACGCCACCACGACGGAGATCGCCGCCCGCGACGGCCGGGTGATCATGTTCCTCGACACGAAGCACGCCGTGGACAAGCTCACCGACCACCTGCTCAGCAGCGGTGTCAGGGCGGCGGCGCTGCACGGCGGCAAGTCCCAGCCGCAGCGCACCCGCACCCTGACCCGGTTCAAGACCGGGCACGTCACCGTGCTGGTCGCCACCAACGTCGCGGCGCGCGGCATCCACGTCGACAACCTCGACCTGGTCGTCAACGTCGACCCGCCGAGCGACCACAAGGACTACCTGCACCGCGGAGGCCGCACCGCCCGGGCCGGCGAGTCCGGCAGTGTCGTCACCCTGGTGCTGCCCAACCAGCGCCGCGAGATGACGCGCCTGATGGCCGACGCCGGGATCACCCCGCAGATCGCCGAGGTCCGCTCCGGCGAGGCCGAGCTGAGCCGGATCACCGGCGCGCAGGCGCCCTCCGGTGTGCCCGTCACCATCACCTCGCCGGCGTCCGAGCGTCCCAAGGGCGGTTCCTCGTCCCGCGGCCGGCGCAGCCGTCCGGCGCAGGCCCGCCGCACGTCGTCGGCGTCGTCGTCCTCGGCGCCCTCCGCTTCCTCCCAGCCGAGGGGCGGCGGCGCTCAGCGTCGCTCCTCCGGCAATCGCGCCGCCTGACCGACATCCGCGTTCCCGCCCGGTTCCGCTCCCCGACCCCGTGGAGGCACACAATGCGCTGCGTCATCGCCCGTTTCCCCTTCGACCTGTTCAAGCACGAGGTCGAGGAATCGATGAAGGGCATCAAGCCCGAACCCGTCACCGGAGAATCGGTGATCATCAGCCGCCGTGTGTACCCGGTCAAGCAGGTGGGTGAAGTGATCACCCGGCAGGACCGCCGCGACTTCTCCGCCGGTGAGGTGACCAGGGCGCTCTCGCGCCTCGGCTTCACCTGCCGCTCCGTCCCGGCCCCGGCCGCGCCCGTGGAGCTGAGCCCCCTGGAGGCGGCATCGGCCGCACTGGGGACGCCCGGCCAGGACGCCTGACCCGTCAGCGCAGAGCCGCACGGCAAGGCCCGGTCTCCCTTCGGGGAGGCCGGGCCTTCGGCGTACGGGCCCGGTGCCCGCCCGGCGGGACCGGGGCGGGGCGGCTCCTCAGGCCCAGAGCGCCTCGGCGAGCCCGACGCCCACGAACACCGCGCCGAGCCCCGCGACGACGCTCGCCACCACGTTGGCCGCCGCGTGGAACCGGGCCCCGTCCTCGGCCAGCCGCAGCGTCTCGTAACTGAAGGTCGAGTACGTGGTCAGCGCCCCGCACAGGCCCGTGCCGAGCAGCAGCTGGACGTGCGAGGACGCGGCGCCTGCCGCCACCGCGCCGGTCAGCAGGCCCAGCACCAGGCAGCCGCTGACGTTGACCGTGAAGGTCCCCCACGGGAAGGCGGTGCCGTGCCGGGCCTGCACCGCGCGGTCGGTCAGATACCGCAGCGGGGCGCCGACCGACGCGCCGATGATCACCAGCAGCCAGTTCACCGGCGCTCCCGCGGGCCCGGTCCGGTCGTCGGCGCTGTCATGCCTGCCTCCACGCCAGTGCGCGGCGGGTCAGCCACACCGCGCTCCACACCGCCGCGAGGGCCGCGAGCAGTGTCAGCCCCAGATAGGCCAGGCCGGTGCGGGCCCGGCCGCCGTCGACGAGGCGCTCGATGTCCACGGCGTAGGTCGAGAACGTGGTGAACCCGCCGAGCACGCCGGTGCCGAAGAACGGCCGCACCAGCCGGTGGGCGGACCACGCCTCGCTGATCACCACCATGAACACACCGATGACCGCGCAGCCGGCGACGTTCACCACCAGGGTCGTCCAGGGGAATCCGCCGGTCGCGGTGGGCCACAGGAGCGATGCCCCGTAGCGGGCACAGGCTCCCGTCGCGCCGCCCAGCGCGACGACCGCGACGACGGCGGTCTGCGGGTTGCGGGGTTTCGTGGACACACGTCTCCTACCTGCCGGGGCGCCCGCAGGACGCGGGCGCGCGCTCGTGCGCAAGTAGGGACCGTTGGCGGCGCTCCGGCCGCGGTTCGGGTACGGCGGGCCCCACCGCCGTGCGGCGACCGTCACCGGTCCCCGCTCCGTCCAGGCTAGCGCCCGGGCCCGGGGAGCGGGTAACGGGATCCCGCCCGGCCCGGCCCGGTCGGAGCGAAAGGCTCTAGGGTTGCCGGGTGTATGCCAGCGGGGAGTTGCGGAGAGCTGTAGAGGGCACGGCACGGGGGCGCATTCCGAGGCAGCGGGCACCGGAGGCCCGTGCGTCCTGGTGGCGGCGGCAGCGGGTGCCGCTCACGGCGGTGGCCGTCGTGGTCCCGCTCTATGCCGTGTGGGCGGCGGTCCTGGCCACCGGCGGCGGTGACCTCGCCGCGCAGCTGGCCTGGTCGGGCTTCACGGCGCGCCATCCGGGCGCCGCGTACAACCTCTCCTGGTACGGCGGGATGCACACCGCCAACTACAGCGTCTTCTCCTCGTACCTGATGGCCTTCCTCGGCGTCCGGACGGTGTCCGTGGCGGCCGGGATCGCGGCCACCTGGCTCATGGCCCTGCTCTTCGTCCGCAAGGGCGTGCCGCACGCCGTCTGGCCCGCGGTCCTCGCGGCGCTCGCGCTGTGGTGCAACGTCGCGTCGGGGCGTACGACGTTCGCCCTCGGGGTCGCCGTCGGGCTCGTCGCGCTCCTGTACGCCCACCGCCGCTGGACCGCGCTGGTGGCGGGGGCGCTGGCGACGATGGCCAGTCCGGTGGCGGGGCTGTTCCTCGTGGTGGCGGGTGCGGCGTACCTCCTGGACCGGCAGTGGCGGAAGGGGGCCGTGCTGGTGCTGCCGTTCTTCGTCGTCGTGGGCGTCACCACGCTGTTGTTCCCCTTCCACGGCGAGCAGCCCATGGCGCGCGGCCGGCTGTGGATGCCGCTCCTCGTCTGCGCCGCCCTGGCGGCCGCCGCCCCCTCGGCGCGGCAGTGGCGCGTCCAGCGGTACGGCGCCGTGGTGTACGCCGTCGGGGTCGTCCTCACGTATTTCATCGCGTCCCCGATCGGTACGAACGTCGAGCGGCTGCTCGGTCTCGTCGCCGTGCCGGTGCTGCTCGCGGCGGTCCTCGTCCTCGTCCGGGAGAAGGCGTGGAAGCGCGCGGCCGTGCTGACCGTCGTCCTCGCCCTGTCCGCCAGCTGGCTCGTCGACAAGACCATGGACGACCTCCGGGTCTCCGGCGAGGTGCCGGCGTGGGCGTCCCGTACCGGAGGCGTCGTCGGTGAACTGCACCGGCTGGGCGCCCAGCTCGGCCGGGTGGAGGTCGTGCCCGCCCGCAACCACCGGGAGGCGACGGTGCTCTCCCCGTACGTGAACATGGCGCGCGGCTGGAACCGCCAGCTGGACGTCGAACGCGGGCGGCTCTTCTACGACGGGACGCTGTCGCCCGCCGAGTACCGGGCCTGGCTGGACCGTTGGGCGGTGGGCTATGTGGTGCTGCACCACGGGCAGCCGGACGGTCCCGCCGAGGCGGAGGCGGCTCTCGTCAGGTCCGGGCTGCCGTGGCTGCGGAAGGTGTGGCAGGACGGCGGCTGGACGATCTACCGCGTGCGGAACGCGACGCCGATGGTGCCCGCCCCGGCCCAGGTGGTCCGCAGCAGCGATGCCGAGCTGGTGGTGCGGATACCGGCGGCGGGCTCGGTGACCATCCGGCTCGCCCATTCGCCCTGGCTGCGGGTGCGCGGCGTCGGCGGTGCCGGCGGCGGCTGTCTGCGGCCGGACGGCGAGTGGACGAAGCTGACCGTGCCGGCGGGCGGGACCTACCGGCTGGACTCGGCGTACCGGATGCCGCGCCACCGGGGCTGCTGACCGGTCGGGAGGTTCAACTCGCCTTTCCGCGGGCCCGTTTGGTGCGTGAGAAGCGGGAGGTGACCGGCTCTCGCGGCACGGCCCCGTGCGGATTCCGGGGTGCCCGTGATCGTCGATCCCGGGTGTGGGGCTCGCGCGGCCGTCCGCGTGGACCGCCGTTCACGCGGGCCCGGAGGACCGACGCGAGGAATGGCCGTGGAGAAGACGCCCCCGAGGATCGTGGTGGTCGTGCCCACCTACGACGAGCGGACGAACCTGCCGGTCCTCGTCGGCCGGCTGAGCGAGCTGGACCTGCCCGGCCTGCACGTTCTCGTGGTGGACGACAACTCTCCCGACGGCACCGGGCAGGTCGCGGACGCGCTCGCGGCGGACACCGGCGGCCTGGTCGGGGTGCTGCACCGCGAGGAGAAGGACGGGCTGGGGCGGGCCTACGTGGCCGGTATGACGCGCGCGCTCGCCGAGGGCGCGGACGTGGTGATCCAGATGGACGCCGATCTCTCCCATCCGGTGGAGCGGGTCCCGGTCATGGTCGAGACGCTGCTCGCCGGGGACGCCGCGGTGGTGGTCGGGTCCCGCTACGTGGCCGGCGGTTCGCTCGCGACGGAATGGCCGTGGCACCGCAAGGCGCTGTCCGCCTGGGCGAACTTCTATGTGAACGCGGTCCTGCGGCTGCGGGTGAAGGACGCGACCGCCGGATTCAAGGCGTGGCGGGCCTCGGCGCTGAAGGAGATCGACGTGACCTCGGTGCGCAGCAACGGTTACGCGTTCCAGGTGGAGATGAACCACCGCGCGGTCCGGCGGGGGCTGCGGATCGCGGAGGTCCCGATCCGCTTCGAGGAGCGGGTCGCCGGCGAGTCGAAGCTCGGGCTGAAGGTGGAGATCGAGTCCGCGCTCGCCCCGTGGAAGCTCCTGCTGGGGCGCGAGAAGCGCTGACGGCCGTTTCGGGCCCGGGGGCCCCGGGCGGGGCATGATCCGGCGGGCGCCGCGTCCGGGCCACGGCCCGGACCAGCGGTTTCACCCGATCGGCCACCGTATCTGCGCGCGGGGCCGTGAGGCCGCAGGGTGGTCCCATGTGGCCCCGTCGAGTCTGGCCGGCCGCCGCGGCCCTCCCGCTCACTCTCCTGATGCTGCGGGACGCCCCGGTGCGCCTCGCCCTGCCCACCCCCGTCGCCCCGGTGCACGAGCGGGCGCCCGGGGTGCCGCAGCCGGCGATCGTCACCCGGGCGGCCTGGCACGCGGACGAGAGCATCGTGCGGGAGCGCGCGGTCTACACGGGCGCGGTGCGGGCGGTCTTCATCCATCACACGGGCGAGTCCAACGACTACGACTGCGCGGACGTGCCGAGCATGCTGCGCTCGGTCGAGGAGGCCCACATCAAGGGCAACGGCTGGGACGACATCGGCTACAACTTCCTCGTCGACCGGTGCGGAACGATCTACGAGGGCCGGGCGGGCGGCATCACGCGCCCGGTCCGGGGCGCGCACACCACCGGCTTCAACGCCGACAGCGTGGGCATAGCGGTGCTGGGCAACTACGGCCGCGGGACGGAGGTGCCCCGGGTGCTCGTCCGGGCCCTCGCCAAGGTGGCCGCGTGGAAGCTGCGGCCCGGGGCCGATCCGCGCGGCACGGTGCGGCTGGTCTCCACGAACGACGCGAGCAGGTACCCGAAGGGCCGGGCGGCCGTGCTGCACGTGATCTCGGGCCATCGTGACGCGTACCAGACCAACTGTCCGGGCGAGGCGCTGTACGGGGAGCTGCCCGCGATCCGGGCCGCTGCGGCGGCCCTGCGCCGGGCGCAGACGGGCACGGAGGACGCCGAGACCCCTCGCTGAACATCGCATCGATGAACATTGCACTAGTGCAGAATACTTTTCTGTCTAGTTCGAAGTGGGTTAGCATGCGGCATGCCTGCGACGACCCCGCTTCCCGTGACCCTGACCGGCCGCCACGTCCGCATCGAGCCGCTGTCCCCGGACCATCTCGACGGCCTCTTCGAGGCCGGCGGCGGTGACGACGAGGTCTGGCGCTGGCAGGGCGGACCGACGCCGCACACCCCGCAGGAGCTCGGCGAGAAGCTCACGGCGCTGCTCGCCGCCGCGCGCCGCGGGGAGTACGTCCCCTTCGCCGTCGTCGGCCGCGCGAGCGGCCGGGCGGTCGGCTGGACCACGTACATGGACATCGACGTGGTCAACGAACGTCTGGAGATCGGCTCGACCTGGTACGGCCGCGCCCACTGGCGCTCGGCGGTCAACACCGAGACCAAGCTGCTGCTGATCACCCACGCCTTCGAGGAACTCGGCATGGGGCGCGTGCAGTTGAAGACCGACCACCTCAACGTCCGTTCCCAGGAGGCGATCGCCCGGCTCGGCGCCCGGCGCGAGGGCGTGCTGCGCCGTCACCGCCGCCGCCCGGACGGCACCTGGCGCGACACGGTCTACTTCTCGCTGCTCGCCGACGAGTGGCCCGAGGCGAGGGCCCGTCTCGAAGCACGGCTCGACGGCAGGCTCGCAGCCAGCGGCTGAGCCCGTTGCCGGGCCCGTCCGTGCGTCCGTGCGGGGGCCTGCCCCAGGGGCCGTGTCCACCGGCCGGTGGACACGGGGTTCCACCGGGCGGGGCTGCCGGGCGGACGGGCCCGCGAACCAGCATGGACGCATGAGAATTCGACCCGTACGTATGGCCCGTTGGAGCGCCCGGCACCCGTGGCGCGCGATCGTCGGCTGGTTCGTCTTCGTGCTGCTGTGCCTCGGCGCGGGCATCGTCGCCGGCAGCAACCCGGCCACCACCGAGGACTTCTGGGTCGGCGAGGCGGGGCACGCCGAGTCGATGGCCACCGACGGCGGCCTCCAGCGCCGGCCCACCGAACACATCCTGATCCGCGCCGGATCCGGCCCCCTCGACCCGGAGCGGGCCGCCGCCGCGGCCCGCGACCTCACCGCCCGGATGGAAGCGCTGCCCGAAGTGGCCGACGTGGCACCGCCGGTCCGCTCGAAGGACGGCACCGCCCTGCGGGTCACCGTGGTCATGAACGGCGCCGAACTGGACGGGAGGAAGAACGTGGTCCCGCTCCTCGACCGCACCGCCCAGGTCGCCGCCGCCCACCCGGACCTCGTCGTGGAGGAGACCGGGTCGCCCGCCATCAGCAAGGGCGTCAACGACCAGCGCGGCGAGGACCTCGCCCTGTCCGAGCGGCTCTCCCTGCCCGTGACGCTCGTCATCCTGCTGGTCGTGTTCGGCTCGGTGGTCATGGCCGGCGTGCCCCTGCTGCTGGCGCTCTCCTCGATCGCCGCGACGATGGGCCTGGCCATGCTGGCTTCGCACCTGATGCCCGACCCGGGCGTCGGGACCAACATGATCCTGCTCATGGGGCTCGCCGTCGGCGTCGACTACACCCTCTTCTACCTCAAGCGGGAGCGCGAGGAACGGGCCCGGGCGGCCGGCCGGCTCAGCCCCGAGGCGCTGGTGGAGCTCGCCGCGGCGACGGCGGGACGGGCCGTCGTGGTCTCCGGCCTCGCGGTGATCGTCTGCACCGCCACCCTCTACCTCGCCACCGACGTCATCTTCTCCTCGCTGGCGACCGGCACCGTCCTCGTCGTCGCGGTGGCCGTGCTCAGCTCCCTCACCGTGCTGCCCGCACTGCTCGTGAAGCTCGGCCACCGCGACGAACGCCGCGCCGCGAAGAAGGCCGCCCGCCGGGCGAAGCGCGGTGCGCCGGCCCGTACGACGACGGCGAAGCCCGAGAACGGCCGGATCTTCGGCGCCCTCATGCGCCCCGCGCAGCGCCACCCCGCGATCACCCTGTGCGTCTCGGTGCTGGTCATGCTCGCCGTGGCGGCGCCCGCGGTGGGCCTCAAGCTCATCGACCCGGGCAAGGACACCTTCTCCCGCTCCATCCCGGCGATGCGGGTCTACGACCGGCTGACCGCCGCGTACCCCGAACTCCTGGTCAAGCACGAGGTGGTGAGCCGGGCCACCCCCGGGCGGGCGCCCGAGGTCAGGCAGGCGCTGACCGAGCTGGGCCGGCGCGCCCAGGCGGACCCGCTCTTCGCCCGTACCGGGCAGCCCGTGGTGCGGACCTCGGCCGACGGCCGGACCAGCGTGCTGGAACTGGCGGTTCCGCACCCGGCGCCGTCCGACGAGGCGATCGCGTCGCTGGACCACCTGCGCCACCGCTACATCCCCGCGACCGTCGGTGAACTGACGTCCGTCGACACGGCGGTCAGCGGTGACGTGGCCCGCGGCCAGGACTACGTGCACCACGAGCGGGACAAGCTGCCGCTGGTGATCGGCTTCCTGCTGCTGCTCACCTTCGTG
The DNA here is from genome assembly GCF_035917255.1 of Streptomyces sp. NBC_01257. NCBI lineage: Bacteria > Bacillati > Actinomycetota > Actinomycetes > Kitasatosporales > Streptomycetaceae > Streptomyces > Streptomyces sp. NBC_01257. The sequence continues at coordinate 4,403,202 of NZ_CP108472.1, read as the reverse complement.
ACGACCGCGGTGGCGTTCCGCTCGGTGGTCGTCGGCCTGCTCGGAGTCGTACTGAACCTGCTCTCCGCGGCCGCCGCCATGGGCGCGCTCGTCCTGGTCTTCCAGGGCACCTGGGCGGAGGGACTGCTCGACTTCGACTCCCTCGGCGCCATCGCGTCCAGGGTGCCGCTCTTCCTCTTCGTCCTCCTCTTCGGTCTGTCGATGGACTACCAGGTCTTCGTCGTCAGCCGGATCAAGGAGGCCATGGAGCACGGTATGACGGCCCGCGAAGCGGTCCTCGACGGCATCGCCCGCTCGGCGAAGGTGGTGACGAGCGCGGCACTCGTCATGGTCACGATCTTCGCGGCCTTCGTCTTCCTGCACCTCACCGAGATGAAGCAGATGGGCTTCTGCCTGGCGGTCGCGGTCCTGCTGGACGCCGTGGTGATCCGGATGATGGTGCTGCCGTCCGCGCTGCTCCTCCTCGGGGAGCGCGCCTGGCGGCCGCTGCGCCCGACACGCGGCAAGGACACCGGAGTCCGGCCCGCCCCGGCCGGCTCCGCAGCCCCGGCCGGCCCGTCCGTCCCGCACGTAGGCTGACGGGCATGCTTCAACGGCCTCAGCGCGGCGATCCGGTCTGGATCTGGGTGCTCCACGGGTGGGAGGTCTTCTCCTGGGCGCTGATCGCGCTCGTCGTCCTGATCACGATGACGGGCGGCACCCCGCCGGACCGGAAGCTCGCCATCGTCGCGCTGACGGCCGTGCTCGCCCTCTGTTACGCGCTGGTGCGCATGCGCCCCGGCAACCGGCTGCTGAGGCCCTACGGCTATCTGGCCGTGCTCGTCGCCGTGCTGGGCGGCCTGTCCGGCCTGGGCGACGGCCTCGGGGTGTTCTACACCGTGATGATCACGCAGTTCATCGTCTTCGCGGACAGCCCCCGGGGCGCGATCCTCTTCACCGGGCTCGGCGCCCTGGCCATCACGGTCGGCGGCAGTCTGCGGGAGGGCGGCGGAGCCGATGTGTTCCTCACCAACACCCTCTCCTCGGTCGCCGTCTGGGCGGTGGCCGTCGTGATGGTGCTGCTCACCCCGCGCGCACTCGCCCAGCGCGACGAACGTGCGGTCCTGCGGGCCGAGTTGAAGAGCACGCAGGTCGAACTGGCCGAGGTCTACCAGCGCCAGGGCGCGGCGGAGGAACGCGAACGCCTCGCCCGGGAGATCCACGACACCCTCGCCCAGGGGTTCGCCTCCATCATCGTGCTCGCCGAGGCGGCGAGGTCGCAGCTGGCCGTGGACGTCGACCGCAGCGCCCAGCAGCTCCAGTCCATCGAGCAGACGGCCCGGGAGAACCTCGCCGAGGCCCGGGTCCTGGTCGGGGCCGCCCCCAGCAGCGGGGTGGCCCCCGGATCGGTGGCCGCGACGCTCCGCCGCACCCTGGACCGCTTCACCGAGGACACCGGACTCGACGTCTCGGCTGAACTCGCGGACATCGACTGCGACCAGCCGACCCGGATCGCGCTGCTGCGCTGCACCCAGGAGTCCCTGGCCAACATCCGCAAGCACGCGGCGGCGACCACGGTCGGCGTGGTCCTGGCGCACGGGCCGGACACCGTCGAGCTGGAGATCACCGACGACGGCCGCGGGTTCGCCGTCGAGGACTCCCACGGCTTCGGCCTGGACGGCATGCGCAAACGGCTCGCGGAGTTCGGCGGCGGCCTCACCGTCACCAGCTCGCTCGGCGACGGCACCCGGATCCTCGCCACCATCCCGCTCGCCCCCGACGGTCAGGTGTGACATGACAGCAGAGCCGGCCACCCCATCCCCCCTCCGGATCATCCTGGCCGACGACCACACGGTGATGCGGGCCGGACTCGTCGCGCTGCTGTCCTCGGAACCCACCGTCGAGATCGTGGGCGAGGCGGGCGACGGCCGCGAGGCGGTCCGCCTCGTCGAACGGCTGCGGCCCGACGTGGCGTTGCTGGACCTGCGGATGCCGGTGCTGGACGGGGTGGGCGCCACCCTGGAGATCGTCGCGGGCGAGGCCCCGACCCGGGTGCTGATCCTGACGACGTACGACACCGACGCGGACATCGAGCGCGGCGTCGAGGCGGGCGCCACCGGCTATCTCCTCAAGGACGCCACCCGCGAGCAGCTGGTGGAGGCGATCCACTCGGCGTCCCGCGGCGAGACCGTCCTCGCCCCGCGGGTGGCCCAGCGCCTGGTGGCGAAGATGCGCCGGCCGGTGGCCGTCACGCTGACCGCCCGCGAGTCCGAGGTGCTGCGGGCGGTCGCGGACGGCCTGTCGAACGTGGAGATCGGCCGCCGGCTGTTCATCGGCGAGGCCACGGTGAAGACCCATCTGCTGCGGATCTTCGCCAAGCTCGACGTCAGCGACCGCACCCGCGCGGTGGTGGTCGCGATGAACACGGGCCTGCTGCAGGGGCGTTAGGCGCCGGGCAGGCAGCCGGCCGGTCAGGAGCTAGAGCGCGTCGGGTCCGCGCTCGCCCGTGCGGACCCGCACCACCGTCTCCACCGGCTGCACCCACACCTTGCCGTCGCCGATCCGGTCGGTCCGGGCGGCGCGCACCATCGCGTCGATGACCGGCTCGGTGTCCGGGTCCGCGACGACGACCTCGATCCGGACCTTGGGGACCAGGTCGACGCGGTACTCGGCGCCCCGGTACACCTCGGTGTGGCCGTGCTGCCGCCCGTATCCGCTGGCTTCGGTGACGGTGAGCCCGTGCACGCCGAGTTCCTGCAGCGCGGTCTTCACCTCGTCGAGGCGGTGCGGTCTGACGATCGCGGTGATCAGCTTCATGAGGCGGGCTTCCTGTCCTTGGTGAGCGTCGTCGGCCGGGTCACGGCCTGCGGAGCGCCGTGCCCCAGGGCGCCGTGATCGTAGGCGCTCTCCGCGTGCACTGTCTGGTCCAGGCCCGTGAGCTCGTCGTCCTCGGAGGCCCGCAGGCCCATGAGGCGGTCGACCGCCTTGCCGATCGCGTACGTCATGAGGAACGTGTACGCCGCCACGGCGGGTACGGCGACGGCCTGCCGGGCGAGCTGGCCGAACCCGCCCCCGTAGAGGAGCCCTTCCGCACCACCGGTCATGGCGGCGGTCGCGAACAGGCCGATGAGCAGGGTGCCGACGATGCCGCCGACGAAGTGCACGCCGACGACGTCCAGCGAGTCGTCGTAGCCGAAGCGGAACTTCCAGGCGACCGCGTACGAGCAGACGACGCCCGCGGTGAGGCCGACCGCGGCGCCGCCGAGGATGCCCACCGTGCCGCACGCGGGGGTGATCGCGACCAGCCCGGCGACCGCGCCCGAGGCCGCGCCGAAGGTGGTGGGGTGGCCGTCGCGCTTCTGCTCGACGAAGAGCCAGCCGAGCAGCCCGGTGCAGCCCGCGACCAGGGTGTTGAGGACGGAGGCCGCCGCCAGCCCGTTGGCGCCGAGCGCGGAACCGCCGTTGAAGCCGAGCCAGCCGAACCAGAGCAGTCCGGCGCCGAGCATCACCATGGGCAGGTTGTGCGGGCGCATCGCGTCCTTCCGGAACCCGATGCGCGGCCCGACCACGAGGGCGAGCGCCAGCCCGGACGCCCCGGACGCGATCTCCACGACGAGCCCGCCGGCGAAGTCAAGCGCGCCCAGCGAGTCCTTGATCCAGCCGCCGGGACCCCAGACCCAGTGCGCCACGGGGGCGTAGACGAGCAGCGTCCACACCGGTACGAGGACGAGCCAGGCGGCGAACTTCGTACGGTCCGCGATCGCCCCGCTGATCAGCGCCGCCGTGATGATCGCGAACGTCAGCTGGAAGGTGGTGAACAGCAGGGTCGGCACGCTGCCGGTGAGGGTGTCCGGCCCGATGCCGGCCATGCCGACGTGCCGGAGGTCCCCGATGACCCCGCCGAACGCGTCGTCGCCGAAGGCCAGCGAGTACCCGGCGAGCAGCCAGGCGACGGTGACGAGGGCGATCGACACGAAGCTCATCATGAGCATGTTGAGTACGTTCTTCGAGCGGACCATGCCGCCGTAGAAGAGCGCGAGCCCTGGAGTCATCAGCAGAACGAGTGCGGTGGCGGCGAGCAGCCAGGCGGTGTCGCCTGTGTCGAGGCCTGTCGCGGCCACGGTCACGGGGGTCACGGGGGGAGTCCCTCCTCGGGGCGGCGTGCGGTGGGGGCGACTGCGAGCGTGACCGGCGCGCGTTTCGTCATGGGGTCCCGTATGTTTCCGCCGCATTTCGTTGCGCGGTGGTTGCCGAAAACTCACGGTCCGCCGTGGCGGCGCGGATGGTGCCGGGTAGTGGGCAGCGAGACGTCGGCCCTGCCGCCCGCGGCCCGCCAGGAGCTGATCGCGGACCTCGACGAGCACATCGAGGTCGCGCTCGCCGAACGGCCCGGCAGTGTGCGCGAGATCCTCCAGGAGGTCGGCGACCCGCGCGCCATCGCCGCGACGGCCCCCCAGGAGCTCGGCGGCACCCCGGCCGCGCAGCCCCGCAGGCCGGCCCGCCGCCGCTCCCCGGCCTGGCTGCCGCCGGTGCTGCTGGTGGCCGGCGACGTGCTGCCGTACCTCGGGGGCGGCATCGTCCTCACCTGGACCGGCTTCGCGGCCATGGTCGCCGCCGTCGTGATCGTGTGCCGGGCCCGCTACTGGACGGTGGCCCAGAAGTGGACCGGTCTGACCATGACGGTCCTCGTTCCGGTGGCCGCGCACGTCATCTGGTACTTCTCGCCGGTCCCGCACCACGGCAGTCCGGCGGAGCCGGTGGCGCGCTGGACGGTCATCGTCCTGGTCTTCCTGCTGACGGTGGCCGGCTCCGGCTGGCTGTGGAGGAACAAGCGGCCGTAGGCGTGTCCGCACGCGCCGCGGCTCCCGTACCGCCACTGCGGCACGGGAGCCGGCCCGCTCAGGCGGGAAGGGCGTCGGCGGTCGGGACGACGAGGCCGAACAGGTCGGTGACGGTGGTCAGCGCGGCGGTCCGGAGCGTGGCCGCGGGCAGCACGGTGCCGTCCGGGGCGGCGAGCGACCGGGTGGCGGTGGCCTCGGCGACGACGGTCGGCCGGTAGCCGCGGTTGAAGGCGCCCTGTGCGGTGAAGGTGACGCACATGTGCGTCATGAAGCCGGCGAGCACGAGGTTCCGGCCGGTGCCGGACTCGACCCCCAGGCCGCGCAGGCTCTCCTCCAGGGTGGTGGCGTGGAACGCGTCGGGGAACTGCTTGACCACGACCGGCTCCCCGTCCACCGGCGCGACCTCCTTGCTGAGGGCGCCGATGTCGGCGCGGATGTCGTACGGGGTGCCCTCGCCGCCGTCGTTGATGACGTGGACGACGGGGATGCCCGCGGCACGGGCCCGTGCCAGCAGCCGGGCGCCCGCGGCGAGCGCCTCCTCGGCGCCCTCCAGGGCCATGACGCCCTCGCGGTAGGTGTTCTGGAAGTCGATCAGGACCAGCGCGGACTCGCTCAGCCGGGGCGGCCGGCCGTCGAGTCCGATGACGTCGCGCAGGGGCGTGGACGGGGTGTTCGTGCTCATGGGGAGCCTCTCGTTGTCGGTGGTGGACGGGCAGGCCGAATAGGCCGGCCACATGGGCAGGGTGGATGGGCAGGTCACATGGGCAGGGCCGGGCAGGGACCCGGACCGGTCGGGCCGGATCAGCGGGGCTGGGTGCGGAAGCGCCTTCGGTAGGCCGCCGGGGTGGTGGCGAGCTGCCGTTTGAACGCCCGGTGGAGGGTCTCCGCCGAGCCGAGCCCGGCGGTGGCGGCGACCAGGGTGAGCGGGACGTCCGTGGTCTCCAGCAGCCGCCGGGCCGTCTCGACCCGGGCGGCCTCGACGTAGGCGGCCGGACTGGCCCCCGTCTCCTGCTTGAAGACGCGGGCGAAGTGCCGCTCGCTCACGCACATCCGGGCCGCCAGGACCTCCGCGGACAGGTCCGCGTCGAGGTGGTCGGCGATCCAGAGCCGCAGCTCGTCGATGTCACGGCGGGCCGAGGCGGGCCGGCTGAGCGGTACGGAGAACTGGCTCTGGCCGCCCTGCCGCTTGAGGTACATCACCAACTGCCGGGCCACCGCCAGCGCGACGTCCTCGCCCAGATCCTCGGCCACCAGGGCCAGGGACAGGTCCAGACAGGCGCTGATCCCGGCCCCGGTCCACAGCCTGCCCCGGTCGGCGCGGACGAAGATCGGATCGGGATCGACCGTGACGTCCGGATGACCGGCGGCGAGCTGGGCGGCGGTCGACCAGTGCGTGGTCGCCGTCCGCCCGTCCAGCAGCCCGGCGGCCGCCAGGACGTGCGCACCGACGCACACCGACGCCACGCGCCGGGCGCGCGGTGCGGTCTCCTTCACCCAGGCGACGACCTCGGCATCGATCCGGGCCACCGGGCCGGCCTCGGTCATGTCGACCGCGCCGGGGACCAGCAGGGTGTCCACCTGCCTGCCGACCTCGTCGAAGGCCAGGTCCGCCAGCACCCGCACGCCCGCGGACGTCCGCACCGCTCCGGCGGCCGGCCCGGCGAGCCGGACCCGGTAGCCGGCCCGGCCCCCGGTCTCCCGGTTGGCCAGCGCGAACACCTCGGCCGGGCCGGTGACGTCGAGGAGGTCGACATCGGGGAAGACCGCGATGACGACCCGGTGCGAATCGCTCATGGATCCATCCTCACCGCCGCGCCGGATGGCCGCAATGACGATTCCCTGTCACATTCGGACATCGGAGCGCCGGTGCCGCCGCCGGTGTCCTCACGCGCGACACATTGGCGCCATGCCTGCACCTGCCTCTGAGCTGGGCTTATCTGCTCCGATGGTGCTGCGTGGTGCCATGTGGCGCCACTTTCTGGACCCAATAGCTTGCGCATGGCGCCATCGTGGTGCCACTATTGCGTCATGGACCTCACGCCGTACGTCGAAACACTCCGCAGGGAACTGGCCGTGGCCGCCGAGGCCGGGGGTGACGAAGCCCGCGAGCTCGCCGAGCGGCTGACCGCGCCGCTGGAGTCGGCCACCCGGCTGACCCTGCTCAATGTGCTCTCCGCGGCCATGGACGAGATCACCCGCGAACTCGCCCCCGGCTCGGTCGACGTACGACTGCGCGGCCTGGACCCCGACTTCGTGGTCGTACTGCCGCAGCACGAGGACCGCACCGAACCGCTCGGATCGCCGGCGCCCGCACCGGCACCGGCCCCCGCCTTCACCGACACGGACGAGGGCGGCACCGCCCGCGTCAACCTGCGCCTGCCGGCCCAGCTCAAGACCCGCGCCGAGGAGGCGGCGGGCCACGAGGGACTGTCGGTCAACGCGTGGCTCGTCCGCGTCGTGTCGGCGGCCCTCGACACGGGAGGCGCCGCCGCGGCCCCCCGTACCCCCGAGAAGACCAGGACCAGCGGCCAGAGCTTCACGGGCTGGGTGCGCTAGCCCCCGCCCGGCACCGGACACCGATTCGCCCGCACCACGTCCCACCAGCGGGGACGCCACGAACATCCAAGAGGACCCAAGAGGACGGGACAGCCATGCCTTCTTTCGACACTCCCCAGCCGATCTCGGTCAGCGCCCATGTGGACGCCGGATCCATCCAGTTCGTCGCGGCGGACCGCGCCGACACCGTCGTGGAGGTCGCGCCCCGCGACGCGAAGAGGGACCAGGACGTGCGGGCCGCCGAGCAGACCGAGGTCACGTACTCGGGCGGCACGCTGCGCATCAAGACGCCCAAGCCCAACCTCTTCGGACGCACCGGCACCGCCGACATCACCGTCCAACTGCCCGAGGGCTCCCAGGTGGAGGCGACCGGTGCGTGGGCCGAGGTCCGCGGCGACGGGCGGCTCGGTGAGGTCCGGGTGAAGATCTCGTCCGGCGACGCCCGCTTCGACACCACCGGCCCGCTGAACCTGACCGCCTCCCACGGGTCCATCACCGTGGACCGCGTCGAGGGCCCCGCCGAGATCGCCACCAGCTCCGGCAGCATCCGGGTCGGCACGATCACGGGCCTCGCCGTGCTGAAGAACTCGCACGGCACCACCAGCGTCGGCGACGTCGCCGGTGACCTGCGGGTCAGCGGCGCCAACGGCGACATCATCATCGACCGGGCCAGGGCCTCCGTCGCGGCCAAGACCGCCAACGGCACCCTGCGGGTCACGGAGATCGCCCGCGGCAGCGTCGAGCTGGAGACCTCGCACGGGGCCATCCACGTGGGCGTGCGGGAGGGCACCGCCGCCTGGCTCGACGTCAGCTCAGGCTACGGAAGCGTGCACAACTCGCTGACCGCGTCGGAGAGTCCGGAGAAGTCCGAGGACACCGTCGAGGTGCGGGCCCGCACGCGCCACGGAAACATCGACATCCGCCGCGCCGCGGTCCGCGCCTGAGGGCCGACGCCCCCTGCGCCTCGCTCCCCTTCACTCCCCGTCCCCTTCGTCTTCCAGCCTTCTACCGGGAGGGCCCCATGCCTTCATCTGTCATGCCCACATCCAAAAACGGTCACGGCCAGGAGCCGTCCGCCGACGCCGTCTCCGCCGTCGGTCTGCGCAAGTCCTACGGTGACAAGGTCGTCCTCGACGGCATCGATCTGCGCATCCCGGCGGGCTCGGTGTTCGCGTTGCTGGGTCCGAACGGGGCCGGCAAGACGACGGCGGTGAAGATCCTGTCGTCTCTGGTGTCGGCGGACGCCGGGTCCGGGGAGATCCGGGTCGGGGGCCACGACCTGGCCACCGAGCCGCAGGCCGTGCGTGCCGCGATCGGGGTCACCGGCCAGTTCTCCGCCGTGGACGGTCTGATCACCGGCGAGGAGAACATGCTCCTGATGGCGGACCTGCACCACCTCACCAGGGCCGAGGGCCGGCGCGTCACCGCCGAACTCCTGGAACGCTTCGACCTGGTGGACGCCGCGAAGAAGCCCGCCTCCACCTACTCCGGCGGCATGAAACGCCGCCTGGACATCGCGATGACCCTGGTCGGCAGCCCCCGCATCATCTTCCTCGACGAACCCACCACCGGCCTGGACCCACGCTCCCGCCACACCATGTGGGGCATCATCCGCAGCCTCGTCACCACCGGCGTCACCGTCCTGCTCACCACCCAGTACCTCGACGAAGCCGACGAACTCGCCGACCGCATCGCCGTACTCGACAACGGCAAGATCGCCGCCGAGGGAAGCCCGGCCGAGCTCAAGCGGCTCGTCCCGGGCGGACACGTACGGCTGAGGTTCACCGACCCGTCCGCGTACCGGTCGGCCGCCACCGCCCTGCACGAGGCCGCCCGGGACGACGAAGCCCTCACCCTGCAACTCCCCAGCGGCGGAAGTCAGCGCGAACTGCGCGCCATTCTCGACTGGCTCGACTCGACCGGCGTCGAGGCCGACGAACTCACCGTCCACACCCCCGACCTCGACGACGTGTTCTTCGCCCTCACCACCCCCACCGGCGCGCTGCCGCACCAGACCCAGGAGACCACCCGATGAGCACCCTGCCCCTGGCCGTCCGCGACTCCCACACCATGCTGCGCCGCAACCTCCTGCACGCCCGCCGCTACCCCTCCCTCACCCTCAACCTCCTGCTCACCCCGATCATGCTGCTCCTGCTCTTCGTCTACATCTTCGGCGACGTCATGAGCGCCGGCATCGGCGGCGGCGGCGCCGACCGCGCCCAGTACATCGCCTACATCGTCCCCGGCCTCCTCCTCATGACGATCGGCTCCACCACCATCGGCACCGCCGTCTCCGTCTCCAACGACATGACCGAAGGGATCATCGCCCGCTTCCGCACCATGGCCATCCACCGCGGATCCGTCCTCATCGGCCACGTCCTGGGCAGCGTCCTGCAATGCATCGCCAGCGTCGTCCTGGTCGGCGCCGTCGGCGTCGCCATCGGCTTCCGCTCCACCGACGCCACCGTCCTGGAATGGTTCGCCGCCTTCGGACTCCTGGTCCTCTTCGCCACCGCGTTCACCTGGATCGCCGTCGGCATGGGCCTCATCAGCCCCAACGCCGAAGCCGCCAGCAACAACGCCCTCCCCATGATCCTGCTCCCCCTCCTCTCCAGCGCCTTCATCCCCGTCGACACCATGCCCGGCTGGTTCCGCCCCATCGCCGAGTACCAGCCCTTCACCCCCGCCATCGAAACCCTCCGCGGCCTCCTCCTCGGCACCGAGATCGGCAACAACGGCTGGCTCACCCTCGCCTGGTGCCTCGCCCTCACCGTCCTCGGCTACCGCTGGTCCACCGCACGCTTCAACGACGACCCCAAGTAACCCCCAGCGCCGATCGCCACCAGCCCCCGCCCGCAGCCGCGGCGGGGGCTGTTCCGGGTTTTCACGCGGGCGGGTTGAGCTTCCGGAAGTACGTCCAGCTGGTCTCGTTCGGCTCGCTCCACTTCTCCGGGGCCCGGGCGAACTCCGGGTGGTGGGCGGCGATGTACGCACGGGTGCGCTCGGGGACCTCGGCGTACGAGCCGAGCTTGCGGCCCCGGCAGTGGAAGGTGAGCCCGCCGGGAGCCTGGGCGCGGGCCATCCAGGGGAGCCACGGGGACATCCGGGTCCACGACATGGTGGCCGGGACGCTGGGCGCCGGTCCGGACAGATCGGCGCGGTCGGCGAAGAACTGGAAGAGCTCCAGGGCCTTGTAGGTGTCGCCGGAGGAGTGGACGGGGTACTCGGCCACCGGCAGCGGCGAGGGGTAGGACAGCGGGATCTCCAGGCTGAAGCAGACCTGTCCGCCGAGCTCGGTCGTCGGGACCGGGAAGGGGCGCCACCTCTGGTTCGCCGGGTCGTTCCAGACGTGCACCACCGGCAGGTCCTGCCAGGTCTCCAGGATCTCGCGGCTGACGGGGTCCAGGTAGAAGGCGGCCTCCCGGGTGAGCAGTCGGTACGCGTCCGGGCCGGCCTCGGCGTCCTGGACCAGGCGGGCGACGTTGAGCCCCTCGAAGCCGAAGACGCGCCGGTAGGGCTCGTCGGGGGACCAGGAGTACACGTCTCCGGACCACCAGTACGTGACCTCGTCACCGTCGAGCGAGGCGCGGGTGCGGGCGAAGGAGCGGAGCAGCTCCGCGGGTGTCGTCGTCATACGGACCACTCTGCGCGACTCCCGGTCCGGGCGTGCGGGAAAAGCACCAGACCCTCCGCCCGTACGGTGCCGTCGTGCACGAACTCCCGCGCAGAGAACCGGCCTTCCGCTCCGGCACGGAGCACTGAGAGAGTCCTGCCATGCCGAACTTCGAGATCACACCCATCGGTACGGTCCGGAACGACCGGACGGACGTCCAGCACACGGACAACTGGGGGGCCGTCCGCAGCACGATCACGGTCGACGAACGCTTCGGCGAGGCGTGCCTCCAGGGGCTCGAGGGCTTCTCTCACGTGGAGGTCCTCTTCGTCTTCGACCGGTTCGCCGAGAGCGACGACTACCGCGAACCCCGTCCCTACCGCGGCCGCTCCGACCTCCCGCCGGTGGGCGTCTTCGCCGGCCGCGGCCCCCGCAGGCCGAACCGCATCGGGGTGACGTGCTGCGCCGTCGAATCCGTCGAGGGCCGTGAACTGACGGTGGTGGGCCTGGACGCGGTGTCGGGCACCCCGGTGATCGACCTGAAGCCGGCGATGCGGGAGTTCCGGGCGGTGGACGTCACACAGCCGGAGTGGGTCAGTCTGATGATGGCGGACTACTTCCAGCCGTGAGAAGCGCTGGTCGGGAGCCCTTCCGAGGGCGTCGGGCCGCCGCAGCCGCCGCGTCGCCCCGGGGTTTGTCGCCGGTCTCCTTCGGGTTCGTCTGCAATCGGTAACAGGAGCATCCTGTGCGGGCGTTCGTATGTCTTGATGGGGGCAGGGCAGGCAGGGCATCGGCGCAGGCAGCAAAGGGGCGGGCGGACATGGCGAAGCACAAGGGAAGGGCATGGCACAGCCGGCTTCTCGCGGCGGCGCTCGGGGTGACGGCGCTGGCCGCGGCCACCTCGATGTGGACCGCGCAGGCCGGCACCGCCGGAGCGCGGCAGTCCGAGGCCCGTGTGCAGGCGCCGCACTCCCAGCCCGCCGGCCAGGTGTCCAAGGTCGCGGAGGACATCGTGCACGCCTCGGACGCGGGGGCCCGCGGCGTCAACATCACCATCGACGACGGACCCGACCCCACCTGGACGCCGCAGGTGCTGCAACTGCTCAAGGACAGCGGCGTCAAGGCGACGTTCTGCATGGTGGGCACGCAGGCCCAGGCGTACCCGAACCTGGTCAAGGCCGTCGTGGCGGGCGGACACCGGCTGTGCAACCACACCGTCTCCCACGACACGGCCATGGACAAGAAGTCCGAGGCCTACCAGTCCAAGGAGATCCTGGACGCCGAACGCATGATCACCAAGGCGTCCGGCGGTGTCCGGCCGCAGTACTACCGGGCCCCGGGCGGCGCCTTCACCCCCTTCAGCCGGCACCTCGCCGCGTCCCGGGGGATGCGGCCGCTGGGCTGGAACGTCGACACGAAGGACTTCGAGCACCCCGGCGTGGACACCATCGTCGCCACCGTGAAGCGGGAGATCTCCGAAGGACCGACGGTGCTCTTCCACGACGCGGGCGGCGACCGCTCCCAGACCCTGGCCGCCCTGGGCCAGGTCCTGCCGTGGCTGCGGCAGGAGGGGTACTCCTTCGGTTTCCCGGTGCGGTAGGGACCGGGGCCGCCCCGCCCCGGTACGTACGAGGCCGCCGTACCGTCCGACGGCAACCGGCAGTAGCACAAGGTGTGTTGGACCGGTACGGCGAGCGCGATCGGGCGTGACGCCGTACCGGCCTGCGCGTCATGCGGATGTTTATCGCCGTTTCCTACCCTCAAGGGAGACCTTCGGGGGAAGGAATCAGCTCATGTACACCATTATCGTGGTTCCGGGGCCCGGGATGGCCCCCTGCGAGAAGCTCCGGCTGGCCCCGGGAGAGACCCTCCGCTTCGGCCGGGAGGCATCGGCATCCACCGGTGCACAGACCCTCCTCACCATTCCGCACGACGGCGTCTCGCGTTCCGCGGGCGAGATCACCGCGACGGACACCTACTGGTCGCTCAGCAACTTCAGCCGTGCGGCGACCTACGCCGTCGAGAACCCGGAGGGCGCGGGGGAACACATCAAGGTGGCGCCGAGGCGACTGGGCGCCCCGGTGGCGTTCGAGTTCTCCCGGGTGGTCCTGCCCGCCGGCACCGACCTGCTCAGCTTCGACGTCTGGGCGCCCCGGCACGACTACGCCGCCCCGGCGGAGGGCGCGGAGCAGCCGGAACGGCCGGGCGGACCGGACGGTGCGGGCCGTCGGGGCCGGAACGAGCCCGTTCGGGGCCGCGGCGGGGAGCCGACCGCGCTGGCCTTCCCCCTGGACCGCTCGAAGCGGTACTTCACCGTGCTGGCGGCCCTGTGCGAGCCCCGGCTGCGCGGTGAGCCGTACGCCCCGCTGCCCACCGTGGAACAGGTCGTCGAACGGCTGCGCCCGTGCTGGCCGGCGGCCAACCGGGCCGCGGTGCAGTGGAACATCGACTATCTGGCCGTGAAGCTGCGGCTCAAGCCCGGCCCCGACTCCTGCGAACCCGGACCCCGTCTCAACGGCAAGAAGGAGATGCTGGTCTCCCTCGCGCTCCGCTTCGACCTGGTGCGCGAGGACGATCTCGCGGCGCCGGCCTTCTGCGCGGGCGGCGGGGGCCGGTGAGCGGGCCGGAGCCGTACGCCGTCGCGTCCGTTCCGCCCGGCTACCGGGTCGGTCCCTGGATCGTCGAGGAGCCCCTCGGCGCGGGGGCCTTCGGCCATGTGTACGCCGCGCGGCACGAGGACGGCGCCGCGGAACTGCCCCGTGCCGCCCTGAAGTTCCTCCCGACCGGCACGCGTACGCCGCGCCAGCTGCACCACCTCCGGGAGCTGGCCGAGCGGGAGGTCGACCTGCTGAGCCGGCTCCGTTCGCCCCGGCTGATCCGGATGCACGACGCGCTGACGGTGGACGACCCGGCCCATCCGGAACTCGACGGCGCGACCGTCCTCGTACTGGAGGAGGCACGCGGCTCCCTCGACGCGCTGCTGGCGGCGGACCGGCCGCCGCGCCAGGGGCCGCGCCTGCTCGTGCAGATCTGCGAGGGGCTGCACCAGCTGCACGAAGCGGGCTGGGTGCACGGCGATCTCAAGCCGGGCAACGTGCTGCTGATGGAGGACGGCACGGCACGGCTCGGCGACTTCAACATGGCGGCCGAACTGGAGGGCACGCACGCGTACTCCCCCGGGTTCGCGACGGCCGACTACACCCCGCCCGAGCTGCTGTGGTCCGAGGTCGGCGAGCGTGGCATGCAGATCCGCAGGACCACGGACGTCTGGGCGTTCGGCGTGCTGGCGCACGTGGTCCTGACCGGTTCGTTCCCGTTGCCGGGCGGTACCCCGACGGCCCGGCGGGACGCGGCGGTGCGCTACGCCCGCGGTGAGGAGGAGTTACGCCTTTCCTCCGAACTCCCCACCGCCTGGCGGGAGATCGTGGCGGACTGCCTCTCCCGTACGCACGAGGAACGGGCCCCGTACGACGCGGCCTCGCTGCTGCGGCGGACCTCGGAGGCGGCGGCGGGCCGGCCGCCGCGCCGCAGACGCGCGCGCCGTCCCCTGCTCGCGGCGGCGGCCGGCGTGCTGGTACTGGCGGTGGCCGGCCTCGGGGTCCGGACCCTGCTGACCGACGACCCGGCGCCGAGGCCGGAGGCCCGGACGGGAGCCGGGGCCGGGGCAGGCGCGGACGCGCGTGCGGGCCGGAGCCCCGGGCCGACGGGGACGGCCACGGGCTACGACCGCTGCGCCCCGGGTTCCGTCTGCTTCTTCTCGGCGGCGGACGGCGGGGGGCAGATGTGCGCCTGGTCGGGGGACGACTCCGACTGGACCGACGGCCAGCACGACTGCAGCTGGGCGATCGCGGGCACGCCGGGCTCGATATACAACAACGGAGTGGCCGACCCGAAGGGCTTCGTCGACGTCGCGTACTTCGCCGAGGCCGGCCTGCGCAGACGCATCGGCTGCGTCGAGCGGGGGCAACGCCGCAACCTCGCCCCGGGGCGGTTCGTGCACTCCCACACCTGGGCGAAGACCTGCACCCCATGACGTACGGGACACCGGGAACCCGGGACCCGAGGGGCCGGACCGGGACGGGCGGAACGGCCGCGGACCCCCGGCGCCACGGAGGTGTTGTCCGGGCGGCCGCCCGTTCGTCCCCGACTGTCAGTGCGGTGCGCTTCACTGCCGCCATGGAGCTCACGCAATTGACCGTCAATGACCTGCTGGCCCGACTCGGCCCGGAGCACACCCACCTGTTCCTGCCCGGTGACCTGGACCCGGAGGCGCTGACCGGCCTGCTCGCCAACCGGTTCGGGACGCCGCGCACCCTCGCCCTCGACGGCTTCACCGATCCGACGGCCGGCGACTGCGGGGGAGCGGCTCTGCTCGCCCCCTTCGGGGACCGGACCGTGACGATGAGGGCGTGGGCGTACGGGGACCAGTGGTTCGGCACGGGGACGGTGCGCGACGCCGGAGGGGAGGTGCGGCCGGTGCTGGTGGTCGTCCGCAGGGACGTGCCGGAAGTCCTGGCGCTCGCTCCGCACGAGGGCGATGACCTCGACTGGATGGAGCGGCTCAAGCGGATCACGGGCTGGAGCGGGCCGGACGAACGGCCGGATGTGGACTGGGCCGAGATCGAGTCGCGCCTGGGCACCGCACTGCCGGGCGACTACCGGCGCATGGTCGAGACGTTCGGCGCGGGGTCGTTCGACGCGTTCCTGGACCTGAACCAGGAGCCGTGGACGCACCTCAGGGACGACGGTCTGCTCATCTGGGCGGGCACCGAGCACGAGGACCTGTACTGCTGGCGGACCGACGACGCCGACCCGGACCGCTGGACCGTCGTGGTGCGCACCTTCGACGGCGAGGACGTCCCCTTCGGCTGCCGGGCCGCGGAGTTCGTCTGCCGCGCCCTCACCGACCGGTCCCACCCGTTCACGCTGGCCCATTACTTCGACACCCACTGGTTCATGCGCCACGGCCGGGACGACTGACCGGCCACCGGTACCGAACCTGCGGCGGGTCCGGTCAGCCGTTCCCGCTGTCGGTGTGCGCCACGTGGCCGGGGAGGTCGGTGAGCCGTTCGATGCGGAGCACCGCCGCGTCCGCCGCCGGCGACGGCCCACCGGTGACGAAGTCGATGCCGCGGTCCAGCCAGATGCCCGTCAGCCCGGCGAGGCCCGCCGCGTCGGCATCGCTGCCCAGCATGTCGCCCACGTTGACCGCCCGCGCCGGGTCCGTACGCATCCACCGGCAGGCCGCGGCGTAGGCGGCGGGCTTGGCCGCGCCGAGCTCGGCCGGGGTCAGGACGGCCTCGAAGCAGCCGAGCAGTCCGAACCGGGCGAGCTTCGCGCGCTGCTGTCCCGGGTCCCCGTTGGTGAGGACGGCCAGACGCGGCCCCCGGGGGAGCGCCTTCAGCGTCTCCAGGCAGGGCCGGACATCGGGATAGCACGTCCAGGACTCCTCGAACGGGGCGAGGTAGCGCTCGGCGATCCAGGAGTCCAGGAGGGCCGGGCTCCCGGGCACCGGCTCCCCGAGCATCGGCAGGAACGACCGGATCCGCCGCCGGTGGTGTTCGGCGAAGGAGCACTGACCGGCCAGGTACTCCCGCATGTGGCGCGCCTCCAGCGCCCACCACGACGCGGCCAACTCCTCGGGCGGCGCGGTCGCGTTCGGCGCGGAACGGATGATCCGGCCGATCGTCGCGAAGACCGCGCTCCGGTGATCGACGAGGGTGCCGTCCAGATCGAAGAAGACCACGTCTGTCATGGGCCCATCATCCTGCTCCGGTCAGGAAGACCGGCCGTCACCCGAACGGCCCCATCGGCTCGCAGGCCGTTCCGGCCCGGGTGAGGCTCTGGGGGCAGGGCCGCGCCGAGCCGGCCGGTGCGGCCGGCGAACGAGAGGGAATTCTCATGGCCTACGCGCCCAAGCCCGCCACCCCCGCCACCGCCGCGATCAACCGGGAGGCCGTCTCCAGGTACGCGATGGAGGACCGGCGGGACTTCGCCGACAACGACCGCGGATTCCTCGCCCCGTTCCCCGGCACGGTGCAGACGCGGGACGGGCGGGTGATCTTCGACCCGGCGTGGTTCGACTACATCGGCGACGACACCCCGGCTCCGGACACGGTGAACCCGAGTCTCTGGCGGCAGTCGCAGCTCATCCGCAAGGGCGGCCTGTACAAGATCGCCGAAGGGGTCTTCCAGGTCCGCAACGGCGACATCGCGAACCTGACCGTCATCGAGGGCGACACCGGCCTGGTGGTGGTCGACTGCACCGCCTCGGTCGAGACCGCGACGATGTCGATGCGGATGATCCGCGAACACGTCTCCGACAAGCCCGTGGCCGCCGTCATCTACACCCACACGCACATCGACCACTACGGCGGCGTCAAGGGCGTCGTCAGCGCGGACGACGTCGCGTCGGGCAAGGTGCCGATCATCGCCCCGGGCACGATCGCCTCCTTCGACGCGCATGCGATCGGCGAGAACGTGATCGCCGGCAACGCCATGTCCCGCCGGGCCGGATACGCCTTCGGCAGCCTCCTCGACCGGAACTCCTGCGGCTGCGTCACCAGCGGCATCGGCATCTACGCCCCGTCCGGCAGCACCATCTCGTACATCTCCCCGACCGACTCCGTGACCAGGACCGGGGAGAAGCGGGAACTGGCGGGCCTGGAATTCGAGTTCCTCTACGCCCCGGACACCGAGGCGCCCGAGGAGATGCACATCTGGGTCCCGCAGCTCAAGGCGCTGACCTGCGCGGAGAACGCCAACCACTCCCTGCACAACATCCAGACCCTGCGCGGAGCCCGCACGCGGGACGCCCGCAACTTCGCCCGCTATCTCGACGAGACGCTGGAACGCTGGGGCGACGAGGCCGAGGTGCACTACGGGCCGCACACCTGGCCGGTGTTCGGGAACGAGAACATCACCACGTTCCTGGAGTCCCAGCGCGACACGTACAAGTACATCCACGACCAGGCGCTGCGGCTCGCGAACAAGGGCTACACCCCGCTGGAGGCCGCCGAGGCCGTCGAGCTCCCCGAGGAGCTGCGCAGGAACTGGGCCAGCCGCGGCTACCACGGCACCCTCCACCACGACGTCCGTGCCGTCTTCCACAAGGAACTGGGCCTGTGGGACGGCGACCCCGCCACCCTCCACCCGCACACCCCGGCGGAGACCGCCCGCCGCCTCACGGACCTGATCGGCCCCGGACAGATCCTCGCCGAGGGCCGCCGCGCCTTCGAGGACGGCGACTACCGCTGGGCCGTCCAGATCCTGCACGCCCTGGTCTTCGCCGACCCGGGCAACACCGAGGCCAAGAACCTCCAGGCGGACGCGTACGAGCAGATGGGCTACCAGGCCGAGGGCCCGCAGTGGCGCGGCATCTTCCTCACCGCCGCCAGGGAACTGCGCGACGGCGTCGTACCGGCCGCGTTCGCCACGGCGAGCCCCGACTCGATCCTCGCGATGCCGGTCGGCATCCTCTTCGACTTCGCGGCCGTGCACCTCATCGGCGACAAGGCCGCCGACGCCGACCTCCGCATCGACTTCCACTTCACGGACACCGACGAGACCTGGACCATGTGGGTGCGGCGAGGAGTCCTCAACGCCCGCCTAGGCGCCCACCCCGGGACCCAGCTCACCGCCCGCGGCCCCAAGGCCGCCCTCGTCGCCACCGTCCTCAAGCCCGGGGAGGCGCACCGGCTCGCCGAGGCCGGGAAGATCACCCTCGACGGCGACGACACCGTCCTGCGGACCCTTGCCGGACTCCTCGACGACTTCGACCCGAACTTCCCGATGATCACGCCCTGAAGGCCCTGAAGGCCCTTTACAGGGGCTGCTGTTGCTGTCGCGGTGAGAGGTGACCGGTCGGCGCGGGGCTCGTGCCCTGCGCCGAAATCCCCTGTGCGGATCTCCCTCCGCCTGCTGGGATGGGGACATGAGCCTCCTGCCTGCCGCGGCGGACGAGATCGTCGTCCCCGTCCTCGTCCGTGACCTGGTGCCCGCCGATCTGCCGTCCTGCGCCTGGTCCGGCACGCCGCTTCATCTCGCGCACGTGGCGCATGAGCTGGAGCGTGCGGCGGCCGGGGAGGTGGACTATCTCGCGGTCTGTACGCCGGCGGATCTCCCCGTCGCGATCGGTGGCGTCGACTACCGGGTCGCGGCCGGCGCCGGCACGCTGTGGCAGCTCGGGGTGCTGCCGGCTCTCCAGTCGTGCGGTCTGGGCACCGTGCTCATCCGTGCCGCGGAGGACCGCATCAGGTCACGCGGCCTGCGGCGGGCGGAACTCGGGGTGGAGGAGAGCAACCCGCGTGCGCGGGCGCTGTACGAACGCCTGGGGTACGAGGCCTACGGGAGCGAACCGGACTCCTGGGACGTGGAGGCGCCGGACGGTTCGCTGCGCCGGTACGAGACCATGTGCACGCTGATGCGCAAGGACCTGTCGTAGGGGGACAGCATGGCCTCGGAGGTGTGGACTTCGGTCCTCTCGCTCACGGGCGTCGCGCTCGGCGGCGGGCTGACGGCCCTGTCCCAGCGCGCCACCCAGCGGTCCGCCGACCGGGCCGAGGAGCGGCGGCTGAGGGAGCACCTGGACGAACGCAAGGCCGCCTTCATGTCCGCGGCCCGCGCCGCGCTGTCCGCCCTGTCGGGCCAGGCATCATGAGCGCCGAGCAGATGCCGGTCCCCGCGGGACTCGTCGTACTCGTCGGACCGCCCGCCTCGGGCAAGACCGCCTTCGTCCGTGAGCTGGTCGCCCGGGGGAGTCTCGACCCGGAGGCCGTCGTCTCCAGCGACGCGATCCGTGCGGAGCTCTTCGGGGACGAGGGAGCGGATGCCGTCTGCGACGCGGCCGACGCGCGGATCTTCGACGAACGCGACCGCCGGATCGCCGGCAGACTCGCCGCGGGCCGCACCGCGGTCGCCGAGTCGACGAACGTCACGCCGCGGGCACGCGCACGCCTTGCGGCCCTCGCCGAACGCTTCGGTGCGCCGGTGACCGTGCTCCGCTTCCCGCAGGGCGAGGCGGACCTGCTGAGACAGAACGCGGAACGGCCGCGGGACGACGTCTCCGCCGCGGACGTCAGGGCCTACGCCGCCCTCATGAGGCAGGACGCGAACGAGGCCCGGCTGCGAGCGGAGGGCGCCGCCTTCGTGTACGACGTCCCCGGGCGGGGACAAGGGGTCACGCCCGCGGAGGCCGCCCGGCGGTTCACCTTCCGCCGGGCCTGAACCGCGGCTGCTCGGACGTGGGCCGGACCCCGAACGGGTGGACTCGCCGGAGCGCGCGTCGGACGGTGCCCCGCCCCCGCGGTCCGGATGGTGATGTGGCGCTCCGTTCCCCCGACCCCGGAAGAGGCGCTCCGACATGCGACGCACCCCCGCCCGACGGCTGTTCGCCGCCACACTGCTCGTGGCCTCTGTGCTGGCCCCGATGACCCTGGCCGGCTCGCCGCCGGTCCAGGCCGCGGGCATCGACCGGCACGACAGCTGCGCCCGGGACTGCCTCGATCCCGCGCTGAGAGCCCGGCTGGACAGAGCCATCGAGGACGTGCGCGAGCAGGCCGGCATTCCCGGCGCCGTCGTCGGCCTGTGGATGCCGGGCAAGGGGAACTACGTCCGCGCCTCAGGCGTCGCCGACACCGCCACCGGTGAGCCGATGGCCGCCGACTCGTACGTCCGGATCGGCAGCGAGACCAAGACGTTCACGGTCACCGCCCTGCTCGAACTCGTCGACGAACACCGGGTCGGCCTCGACGACCCGATCTCCGACTACGTACCCGGCGTGCGCAACGGACACCGGATCACGCTCCGCCAGCTCGCCGAGATGCGCAGCGGCCTGTTCCCGTACACCGCCGACGCGGACTTCGAGCACGACCTGCTGAGCGACCCGCAGCGCTACTTCACCCCGCGGGAACTGCTCGCGTACGGCATGAAGCACAAGAACACCTTCGCGCCGGGCGCGGAGTTCCAGTACTCCAACTCCAACCTCATCCTGCTCGGCCTGGTGATCGAGAAGGTCAGCGGGCAGCGGCTCGGCGACTTCATCCACGACCGGGTGCTCCGCCCGTCCGGTCTGCGCCACACGCTGTTCCCGACGGGGCCCGAGTTCCCCGCACCGCACCCGCACGGATACACCGACCAGACGCTGAGCGGCGAGACGGCGGACGCCACCTGCTGGAACCCCAGCTGGGCGTGGGGCGCCGGCGCGATGATCTCCGATCTGCACGACCTGCGCAGCTGGGCCAGGAACGTCGCCACCGGAGAACTGCTCAGCCCCAGGACGCAGGCGCAGCGGCTCAAGACGCTGCCGACCGGCGTTCCCGGTCTCAGCTACGGCCTCGGCATCTTCGAGACCGGCGGCTGGATCGGGCACAACGGCTCCCTGCCGGGGTACGAGACCGTCACCGTCTACCTGCCCCCGCTCAAGGCCACCCTGGTCATCATGATCAACACGGATTCCCTCAGCGGGACCCAGGAGCCCTCCACGCTGCTCGCCCGGGCGATCACGCGGATCGCCACCCCGGACAATGTCTACGACGGCGGGGTCTCCCCGACGTAGCGGGCGTCCCGTCGGCCGGCCCCACGGGCCGTGCCGCCGGAGCAGAGCGGATCAGCCGGGTGAGGGCCCCGTCAGCGAGGGCTCCCACCCGGTTTCCGTCCCCAGGCGGTGAGCATCCCGGCCGACAACGCCGCGCACTCCTCGGACTCCAGGTAGCGCACCGCCGCGTCGACACCCGCGTCGTCGACCAGGCCGGTGGCGATCATCGCCTCCCTGCTGCGCTCCCACGTCTCCGCCCAGAATCGGCTGAGGGCACTGCGCGGAAGCAGCGGGGGCACATGGATCTCGGCGGCGACGGATCCGAGCCCCGCCCCGCGCAGCAACTGCGGATACGACGGTACCCAGGACACATCGGTGCCGATGGTGGCCCCCAGGCCCTGCCACATCGCCCGCATCGCCGCGGTGTACGGCGTGCCGGGCGCCCGGTCGCTCGTCAGGTCGACCGCGTCACTGAGCACCAGCACACCACCGGGCGCGACGAGGCCGGCCAGTGCCGCGATCAGACGCTCACGATCCGGCAGATGCATCAGCACGAAGCGCGCGTGGACGAGGTGGAAGGGACCGCGCAGCCCGGTGGCGAAGCCGGGGGCGGCGATGTCGGCCTCCAGGACCTCCAGCCCCGGGACCGACCGTTCGGCGAGAAACCGGACGTCGCGGTCGACCGCGAGCACGCTCGTCACCCCGGCCTCGCCCAGCAGCCGGCCGGAGACCGTGCCGGTGCCGGCCCCCACGTCGAGACAGCGCCAGCCCGGACCCGCTCCCAGTGCCCGCAGCCTCGCCATCGTGATGTCGTCGTAGGCGAGCGCCCCGAAGTCGATCCGCTCGCCCTCCCCCGCCTGTTCGGGACGGAAGAAGGCTTCGCCGTAGCGGCCGCCGCCGGGGAACGGCGCATCGTCGGGCATCTTCATCACCAGGCTTCTCCACTGCGGGGCGGGTTCGCGGCCCGGCCCGGGGCCGTCGCCCCACCCATCCTCCGCGGCCGGGCCGCTGCCCGGCCGAGGCTCGCCGCGCCTGAGCCGATCGGACCTGCGCCTACAGTGCGGAGAGGCAGCGACCGATCGACCGAGCGACTCACGGAAGGCGGAGGCCTGTGGGCAGTGGAGAAGAAACCGGCGTTGCGATGAGCACCCCGGTGAACACCCCGGCGAATCACCCGACACACGGCCCGACGAATGACCCGAAGAGCGCCTCGACGCACACTCCGACGGACGTCTCGACGCAGGGCGCAGCCGGGCACCCCGACATGGCGGCCGCGGCGCGTCTGGCCGCCCACAGCACTGTCTCCACCGCCCTCGCCCTGCGAAGTGACCACGAGCTGGCCGCACTTGTGGACGCCGCCCCGCCGCTCGGCTCCGGTATCGGCGGGAGGTCCGCGCTGCTGGAGGTCGACGGGAAGCAGGTCTTCGTGAAGCGGGTGCCGCTCACGGACCTGGAGCTGCTGCCGGAGAACGTACGGTCCACGGCCAACCTGTACGGGCTGCCCATGTGCTGTCAGTACGGCGTCGGCGGGCCCGGCTTCGGGGCGTGGCGGGAGCTCGCCGTCCACACCATGACGACGAACTGGGTGCTCGAAGGCGCGTACCCGGGGTTCCCGATGATGTACCACTGGCGCGTGCTGCCGGAGACGGCCGTACTGCCCGAGGACCTCGCGGACGTGGACAAGGTGGTGGCCTTCTGGGGAGGGAGTCCGGAGGTGCGTCGCCGCATCGAGGGCCTTCAGCAGTCCTCGGCGAGCCTCACGCTGTTCCTGGAGTACATCCCCCTCACGCTCCACGACTGGCTCACCGAGCTGGCGCAGACCGGCGAAGAGGCCGCCGACGAGGTCCTCCCCATGGTGGAGCGCGAACTGGAGGCCGGTACGTCCTTCATGAACGCGCACGGGCTCCTGCACTTCGACGCCCACTTCCAGAACATCCTCACCGACGGCCGGCGCCTCTACTTCACGGACTTCGGCCTCGCCCTGTCCTCCCTGTTCGACCTGTCACCCTCCGAGGCCGGCTTCCTCGGCCTGCACCGGACCTACGACCGCTGCTACACGGTCAGCTGGCTGGTGAACTGGCTGATCACCGCCCTGTACGGATATGAGCGCGACGAACGCATCGCACTCATCCGCGCATGCGGCCGGGGAGAGGACCCGCTGACCGGGCCGCCGAAGGCCAGGGCCGTCCTCTCCCGGCACGCGCCGCTCGCCGCAGAGCTGACGGACTTCTACCTGAAGGTCCAGGACGGGGACAGGGAGACCCCGTACCCCGCGGCCGAGCTCCGCCGGATACTCGAAGCCGACGGAGCGCGGCCGAGGCCTCAGGCCGATGAACCGCTGTCGACGACCAGGTCGGTGCCGACCACCGATCCGGCCGCGGGCGACGCGAGGTAGAGCACCGCGGCCGCCACCTCCTCGGCCGCCGCGACCCGGCCGAGCGGGTTCTCCGACTTCACCCGCTCGGTCCGGCCGGCCTCGGTCTCGCCGGGCCGGAGCGACATGGGCGCGGCGGAGGCGCCCGGGCTGACCGCGTTGATGCGAATGCCCTGCTGGATGTGGTCGAGCGCGGCGGCGCGGGTCAGTGCGGAGACCGCCGCCTTCGAGGTGATGTAGGCGGCGGCGTTCGGGATGCGCAGGTGGGCGCCGAGGTTGGAGGAGACGTTGACGATGACCCCGCCGCCGTTCTCCCTCATGTGCGCGATCTCGTGCTTCATGGCCAGCCAGACGCCGGTGACGTTGGTCCGCAGCACCGCGTCCCAGTCCTCCTCGCTCACGTCCGCGACCGGGCCGGCGCCGCGGAGTATCCCGGCGTTGTTGACCGCGATGTCGAGCCCGCCGAAGCGGGTGACGCTCTCGCGCACGAGGTCCTGGAGCCGGCCGGAGTCTGTGACGTCGACCGTACGGGCGGCAGCCGTGCCGCCGGCCGCCTCGATGAGGCCGACCGTCTCGTCCAGGGTGGCCGCGGTGCGACCGGCGGCGATCACGGAGGCGCCCTCGGCGGCGAAGGCGAGCGCGATCGCGCGGCCGAGACCGGAGCCTGCGCCGGTGACGAGCACGGTCTTGCCGGTGAAGCGGTTCATGGTCCGGTAACTCCTCTGATGAATGGCTCAGTTGGCGTGTAGGTGCTGGTTCAGTGGGTGCGGTGGTTGAGGACGGCTGTGACGGCGAGGGCGCACCCCGTCGCGGCCAGCGAGAGGGAGTCGCTGCCGAGCGCGAGCAGGAGGGCGAACAGGACGGTCGGGCCGAGCTCCATCGCGCTGTTCAGCACGCCGCCCGCGAGCCCGGTCCGGTGCGGCGGCACACCTGCGGTGGCGAGCACGGCGGCCCCGCCGAACGCGGCGGCGGTACCGGCCGCCAGCAGCACGAGTCCCGGCAGCAGCCCGTACGCGTACGGGGTGTGCGCGTGGAGTCCGGGGCCGGCGAGGAGGGCGAGCCCGGCCGCGCCGGTGCCGAGTCCGGCGGTCGTGACGGCTCCGGCCCCGTACCGCACGGCGAGCGGCCCTGCCGCCCGGCCGGATGTGATCAGGGCGAGGGCGAACGGCACGAAGGCCGCCGAGGTCCGGAGGGGTGACCAGTCGCGTGTCTGCTGGAGGTGGAGCGAGAGGACCACGGAGGTCATCGCGGTCGCACAGGCGCTCAGCGCGATGGCCGTGAGGGCGAGGCCCCGCCGCCGGTCGAGCAGGAAGCGGGGCGGCAGCAGCGGGTCGCCGGCGCGGCGCTCGGCGCACAGGAACACGACGAGCAGGACGGTCCCGCCGAGCAGGGGCACGAGCACGCCCGCCGACAACCAGGGCCGGACGTCGGTGACGACGAGTCCGTAACTGGCGAAGGTGATCCCGGCCGTGGCGAGCAGAGCGCCCGGCAGGTCGAGCGTCCTGCCGCGGTGCGGAGCGGTGTGCGGCAGCAGCCGGGGCGCGAGCGCCAGGGCGGCGACCGCGACCACGAGCGGCACGACGAACGTCCAACGCCACGAGAGCCACGTCAGGATGACGCCGGAGAGCAGATTCCCGGCGGTCGCGCCGAGCACGGAGAGGCCGCCCCAGGTGGCCATCGCCCTGCCGTACGCGGCGGGTGACGGATGGGCGGCACGCAGCACCGCCATGGCGGCGGGCGCGACGAGGGCCGCACCGGCGCCCTGCGCGAAACGGGCCGCGAGCAGGGCCCCGACACCGGGAGCGAACGGGGCGGCGGCCGAGGCGGCGGCGAAGAGAAGAAGGCCGAAGGCGAGGGTGCGCCGCCCGCCGTAGCGGTCGGCCAGACGGCCGCCGAAGAGCAGCAGCCCGGCGAAGGTCAGTCCGTACGAGGCGCTGAGCAGGATCAAGTCGGCCCGCTGCAAGCCGAATTCCCGCCCGATGACCGGCAGCGGTACGGCGATCGCGGCGAGCGTGAAGATCAGCGTGGTCTGCACGCTGCCGAGAAGGGCGAAGGCGTAGCGGTGCTGCACGTCGACGACGTGGGCGGCTCCCCCGGCGGTCATACCCCTCCTCCTACGCAATATTTGAACGATCGGTCCATTATCTGGGCGTGCGGCACGCGGTATGCGGTATGGGGGTGGAGGGCGCCGATGACCCCGGCGCCCCGTGACTCAGTCCAGCAGGGTGAGCGCCTGCTCGGCCGCGTCCCGCACCCGGGCGGGATCGTCGGACGCCTTGCCGACGATCCGTACGCCTTGGAGCAGGACGAGCAGCATGCGGGACAGTGCGCGCGGATCGCGGTCCGCGGGCAGCTCGCCCTGCGCCCGTGCCCGGACGAGCGCGGAGTGCAGCAGCGTTTCGAGGTGCTCCCAGCTGATCTCGACCCGGCGGGCCGCCGCGGAGTCGTGCGGCGCGAGTTCGGCCGCCGTGTTGGTGATGAGACAGCCGTGCAGCCGGTCCTCGGGGGAGGCGGCCTCCGAGGCGAAGCGGCGGACCACCGCCCGTACGGCGGGCAGGGCCGGCCCCGGCTGGGACAGCTCGGTGAGGAGGAACGGATCGCGGCCCTCGGAGTACCGGTCCATGGCCTTCAGGTACAGCTCGTGCTTGCTGCCGAAGGTGGCGTAGATGCTGGCGCGGCCGATGCCGAGGTGCTCGACGAGATCGGCGATCGACGTCGCCTCGTAGCCGCGCCGCCAGAACAGCTCAAGGGCCGACTGCAGCGCGGCGTCCGGATCGAATTCCTTGGTCCTGGCCACATCCGAGACCGTAAGCCATTGCGGAACGATCGGTCAATAAATGTGCTCCGCCCGGGAGCCGCTGCAGAGCCGTACTCCAGGTCCGGCTGGACCTGGAGTTGGCGAACAGCAGTCGAGCAGGAGGGGGATCCGGCGCGGAGCCGCGCAGGTGATCGACGAGGTGCGCGTGCGCGGACGACGGGTACGCCGTCCGCGACGGCGTACCCGTCGCGGACGGCCCCGTGAGCGCTCAGCCTTCGCGCCGTGCCGCGTCCTCCTGCAAGTACGCGGAGATCATGGCGAGGTCGTCGGCGATGTCCAGCACTTCGTTGACGTCGGTGGTCCGGGTGGAGGCGCCGTTCACGCCCGCGAAGAAGGCGTCGAAGCGGCCGTGGCCCTTGTCGAGGTAGCCGGCGATCGTGATGGCGCCGACGGCCAGCCGGTTGTTGAGCGCATCGAGCCCGACCGCGGCCCCGGTCTTCGCGAACACCTTTCCGCGGGCCGGGCAGTGGGTGCAGTTCTCGGCCAGCAGACCGTCGACGCCGAGGATGGGCAGTGCGTTCCGGAAGACCTTCGCCTCGGGCGTGTGCTGCCAGTACGTCAGCAGCTGCACCACGGCCCTGGGCGTGGTCCGGTCGACGGGGTTTCCGCCGCGGCCGTCCAGGAGCTGGACCTGCTTGCGGTCGACGCCCGCGCGGTCCAGGAAGTCGGCCAGCACCGGGAAGCCGTCCATGCAGTCCTTGCTGCCGGCCGTGACCGCCATCAGACAGATGGCGAGGTTGCCGCCCAGGTTGTGGCTGACCTTGAAGATGAGCTTGGCGTACTGGGAGAACGGCGGCGAGGTGTACAGGGCCACGCGCGGCCGGCCCGCGTACGAGCCGGGGAGCTGCCCGACCGGGTTGGCGCCGGTCGCCTTCGCCGTCACCTGTACCCCGGCCCGCTCCAGCGCCTCGATCAGCGCGGTGCGCCCGAAGGCCGCCGGGTCGGTGATCGGGGACACCTTCAGCGCCGGTTCGGAGCCGGCGGCGATGGTGCCGGAGAGCCGGATCCGGGTGCCGTCGGCGGAGGCCGTCACCTGGATGTCCGTCGGCTGCCCCGCAGCCACGGTCCGCACGGTCGACGTGACGCGGTACGGGGAGACCTTCGGCCGCCAGTCCAGCCGGGCGGGCGAGCCGGGACGGGCGCCCGGGGTGGTCAGCAGGTCGATGAGATTGTCGTTGATGATCAGCGGGGTCGGGACGGGGTCGAAGACCGGCTCGGGCCGGAACAGCCGGTCGTCGACGATCACGTTCCCCGCGACACGGGTGATGCCGGAGAGCCGCACCTGCTGGGCGAGCTTGTCGATCCCGGCGAGCGGGTTCTCCGGGGTGAGCGTGGCGCCGGGGAAGTCGTCGGCGTACGTGTGGTCGAGATCGGTGTAGTCGACCGTGCCGTCCCGACGGGTCCTGCCGCCCATGGTGAGATCGCCCTGGGCGACCAGGCCGAGATCGCCGTTCAGCGTGCTGCCGCGGCGCTCGCCGATCGCGTACACGGGCGTCCTGAAGCGGTGGTCGCCACCGAGTGCGTCCCACGCCCCGGAGGTCCCGAACAGCTTGGCCACGGAACCGGGGATGAAGAACTGATCGGCGAACCGGCTGTGGACGACCCGCCCGCTGTCCGGGTCCTGCTGGAGCAGACCCCACTGGGCGTGGGGGTAGTCCGGCTTCCGCATGATCTCCGTGATCCGCGGGTCGAGCCGGTCGGGACCGGCGGCGTCGGGCGACGAGACCGCCTGGGCGGCGGCGCCCGATGTCAGGGCCAGGAGCAGCAGCGCACTGCATCCGGCGACCACACGACGCCGAAGGGACCGGAAGTCTTCTCCTCGCACTGCACCACGCACCGTTCGTCTCGGCAGGTTGCTGTTCATGGGGTCAGGTATGGACCCCGGTGGGCACGGAACACGGGCGGCGCGAACGGGTGTCACCTGAACGGCACGGCGCATTCGTCGAAATGCGCAGCGAACGCGCGGCCGGGACGGTGGGCGCAGCCGCTGCCCGCATCCGCCGGGACGGCCGGGCAGCGGCTGCGGCTGCGGCCCGATTCAGCCCTCGGCCCTCTCAACGGCGGTTCCGCGGGGGAGGCCTCCGGCACGAGCGCGGTCATCCGCGGCGGGTGTGGTGACTCCGCAGGACGAACCAGCCCCAGGCCACTGACCTGGGGCTGCGCTCCGGAGCGTGTGACGGGTTCAGGAGAAGACGACGGAGCGCACGAGGAGCCGGTCCGATGCGCCGCCTCCCGGGCGCAGGGTGAAGTAGGCGCCGCCCGTGCAGTCGGCTTCGAGGAAGACCGTCGCCGTCGCGTCGGTCCGGTTCTTGGGCGCGTAGGCGGCGGATCCCGGCTCGGATCCGGGTCCCTGGATGTTGATGCACGTACCGCTGGGCGGGTCGTTGATGAAGCCGACGGCGTCGTAGCCGTCGGAGGTCGTGTACGAGTAACGGAACTGGCCGTCGGCGGCCGAAGCGGAGCCGGGGGCGGTGAGGAGCAGTACGAGGGCGCCGGCCGAAGCGGCCATGGCGGAGCGGAGACGCATGACGTGTTCCCTTTATCTCGTGGGCGTACGAAGATCACGGCAAGCGCTGCCCGCCCCGGACGGGAGGTAGGCCCCGCGTCGCCCGAACGAGGGGTGAGGAATCGTTCCTCTCGCGCGTTCGGCTCTATCGGCCCGCTGATTCCGCCCCGGGCGCCCGCAGTGGCCTCGCGCCTTCGGACGGGCCACGCACCGCGACCACCTCTGACCGCCCGCAACCACTGCGTGCGGCCGCGTGACAGACTGTCGCAACGCGTGTGTTGGTCAGGGGAGTTGGGGGCGGCGGATGCTGGGGCAACTGCGTGGGACGTCACCGCGCGCCGTCGGACCGTATGTGACGCTGGCCCGGCTGGGCGCGGGAGGCATGGGCGAGGTCTTCCTGGCCCGCCCGGAGCGCCTCGGCGCCGGGTACGGCCCGGCGGACCTCGTGGCCATGAAGGTGATCCGCAACGAGGTGGCCCGGGACGAGGCGTATCTGCGGCGCTTCGCGCGGGAGGTCGTCGTCGCGGCATCGGTGACCAGCCCCTACGTGGCGCGCCTCACCGACAGCGAGGTGACGGCGGAACCGCTCTGGCTGACCACCGAGTTCGTGGTCGGGCCGACCCTGGCCCAGGCCGTGGGCCGGCACGGCCCGCTGCCGCTCGGGTCGCTCGCCCGGCTCGGTGAGGGCATGGCGCGCGCCCTGGTGGCCGTGCACGCCGCGGGAGCGACGCACCGCGACCTGAAGCCGGCGAACGTGCTGCTCGCCGCGGACGGCCCGCGGCTGATCGACTTCGGTGTGGCCCGTACGAGCACCGCCACGACCCTGACAGCGACCGGACACCTGGTCGGCACGCCCGCCTACACGTCACCCGAGCACATCGCCGGTGGGCGGCACGTGGTCGCGGCGTCCGACGTGTTCTGCCTGGCCTCGGTCCTGGCGTACGCGGCCACCGGCCGGGACCTGTTCGGGAACGGGCCGGTCGCGGCGGTGCTCTACCGGGTGGCGGAGGCCGACGCCTCACTCGACGGGCTTCCCGCCGGGCTGGTTCCGCTGATCTCGGCGTCCCTGGCCAAGGACGCGGCGTCGAGGCCGACCGCGGAGGAGCTCGTGGAGCGGTTCGCCGCACTGCGCGCGGCGCACGACGAGGCGGGGGACGGCTCCGGGACGGGCTGGCCGGACCCCGTGACCCGGGACATCGAGGACGAGTACCGCGACGTGACGGCGCTCTGCGCGACCGGTTCCCCGCTGCTGCCGCTGACGAATCCCGACACCGCCCAGGATCCGTACGCCGGTCGCCCGCTCGGCGCAGGCACCCTGGCTCCGCATCAGTTCCCGACCCTGGGCCCCACCCCGCCGGCATCCGCCCCGCCCCCGACGACCCGCCGCCGCGGGCGGCTCCGGGTGCTCGCGGTCATCGCGGCAGTGGCTGTGGCCGGGGCGGGAGTGGGGGCGTATCTGGCCCTGCGCGGCGGGGGTGACGGATCCGGGGACGGTGGTGGCGTACCCGGCCCGACGACGACCCTGACACCCGCACAACTGGTCGCCCAGGCAGGGGTCGACGACACCGGCACGGTCGACCGCAGCGGCTACGTACCGCAGTTCGCCGCGCAGCGGGCCCCCGGCTGGAAGCCCTGGCAGGGACGGTTGAGCAGGGCGCGCATGAGCTGCGCCGCGGACACCCGGGCCCTCGTGTGCCTGCTGACCAACGGCACGTACGAGGCGGTGTCCACGGTCGACGGGCACCGGCTGTGGGTGGCCAGTGGCCAGTCCGTCGTCGAGAACGGCACCGGAGAGGCCTATCGCGGGCCCAGCACCGGCACCTTGTTTATGCCGGGAGACTCCCTCGCCCCACAGGTGAGAGGCGGGCGCGCCCTGATCGCGTCGGACGGCGAACTGCAACTGCGCGACTCGCGCACCGGTGCCGTTCGCTGGCGGGCCCAGCCTCCCTCCGGACGGGGGGAGCTGAGCGAGCAGCCGCTGCTGGCGGATGACACGGTCATCGCCACCATGGAGGGGAAGTCGCTCAGCGCAGAGCCGAAGGGCGCCTCGATGCGCGCGTACGACATCACCGACGGCAGCACCCGGTGGGACCTGACACTCGACAAGGGCGACAGCCCGAGCCATGCCGAGGACGGCAGGTACGCGGCCCGGGCGCTGATCGACGGCGTGGTGTACGCGCAGACGCCCGACGGGCTCCTCGCGGTCGACGCCCGGAAGGGAGACGTCCTCGGCCACGCGTCGCCCGCCTCGGACAGCGGCTGCCGCACCGTGTCCTCCGGCGGCGGCACGATCCTGTGCGAGAGCAGGGTGGACGACGAGCAGCCGAGCGCGGACGAGGGCAGGGCCGAGGTCCGGGTCGACCGCTACGAGGCCCGCAGCCTCAAACCCGCGGGCCACTACGCGTACCTGCTCGACGAGAAGGCCACACGCGTCGACATCAGCGTGACGGCGACCGACAGCACGTACGCCCTCGCCCGGCGCAGCGACGACGACAAGGACACCGGCCTCATCGTTCTGACGGATCTGCGCACCGGCAAGCAGACGCAGACTCTGAAGGCCCCCGTGAGCGGGCCGAGTGTGTCCACCCCGCTGCTGGCGGACGGGCAGGCGGTGTTCGCCGACAACCACTCCCTCTACGTGACACCCCTGGACCGGAAGAGCGGCCGCCTCGGCAAGCCGAAGGCCATCCCGCTGCCGGGTGCGCCCGGTGACCGCAGCGAGACCCCGGACGACGGGAACGGATTCGTCATCCGGGACCAGATCCGGCCGCCGCAGGTCCTGATGCTGGGGGGTGTGGTCCACGTGGTCTTCGACCGCGGCACGATCTCCTCGGTGAAGCTGCCGTGAGCGGGGCCCGCACCGCGGACAAGGACTCGCCGTGCTGACCCCCTGGCAGGGGCCGATCCGGCGCATCGGCCCTTACCGGCTCATCGGCCGGATCGGCGCGGGCGGAATGGGCGAGGTGTTCCTGGCGCGCCGGGAGGCCGCGGGCGGTGTCGTGGCCGGGCCACTCGTCGCCGTGAAGACCCTGACGGCGCCGGCCGACGAGACCGGCTCCGACTTCCGGACCCGTTTCCGCCGCGAGATCCGGGCGGCGCACGCGGTCACGGGGCCGTACACCGCCGCGCTCCTCGACGGCGACGCCGATGCCGAGGACGCCTGGCTGGCCATGGAGTACGTCGCCGGTCCCGCGCTGGGCGACGCGGTGGTCCGCTGCGGCCCGCTGCCGGTCCCGGCGGTACGAACCCTGGGCGCGGGGCTCGCCCGGGCGCTGGACGCGGTGCACACCGCGCGTGTCCTGCACCGCGACCTCAAACCCGGCAACGTGCTGCTCACCGCCGACGGGCCGCGGCTGATCGACTTCGGCATCGCGCAGGCCTTCGACGCGACGGCCCTCACCGCGACGGGCCTGCTCATCGGCACCCCGGGCTATATGGCACCCGAGGTGCTGACGGGCACCAGCGGGCAGGTGCCCGCGTCGGACGTGTTCTGCCTGGGCGCGGTCCTGTGCTTCGCCGCGACAGGCCGTGGCCCCTTCGACGACGAGGAACCGGCGTCGGTGCTGTACCGCATCGCGTCCGGCGCCGCGGACCTGTCGGCGCTGCCACCTGCGCTGCGCGATGTGATCAACTCCTGTCTGCAGCCCGATCCTGCGGCGCGCCCCACGGCTGCGGAACTGGCGGCGGAGCTGTCGGCGGAGCCGTCCCGCACCACCCCCGGCCGACCGCTGTGGCCGGCCTCCTACCTCTCTCTCTTCGCCGCGCACCGCGAAGCGGTGGAACGCTGCGAACAGGCTTCGGGCACCGTCCCGTTGGAGCAGGCGGCCACCTCCGCCGCCACCCCGGCTCCGCCCCTCGTCGCGCCGCCCTCGCCGACGGCGGTCTCCGGGCGTCCCGGGCCGCCGTCTTCGGCGCCACCCGCCACGCCCAGGCGTTGGCCGTTGGCCGCGGCGGCCGCGGCCCTGGTCGCCGCGCTCGCCGTCACGCTGGCCGTGGTGCTGCCCGACGACAGCACACGCACCCCGGCTCCGGCGGCGGAGGACAAACCGAAGGTGAAGCAGACCGGCCCGTTCGCCGTTCCGGACGGGGACGCCGCACACAGCGGCGAGTTCACCGCTGCCGCACTCGACGGGAAACAGCGACCTGACGGCTGGCGCCCCTGGGCCCGCAGTGTCAAGGGCGCCGGAGCGACCGGTGGTTGCACGGCCGCTGCGGGGCTGCTCGTCTGCGGAGACGGCCACGGAGCCGCCCGCGCCCTCGATCTGGCCACCGGCAAGGAGAAGTGGCGTACGGAGGCTTTCGACGAGAGCAGGACGGCCGACGACAGCTTCCCGGAGACGCCGCCGGGCGACCCCGCCATCGCCCCCGTCACGGACGGCACCCTCTTCTTCGTGCCCGCGGAGGCCGGGGTCAGCGCCGTGGACGCGGCGACGGGCCTGGTCAAGTGGCGTTACCAGCGCGCGAGTTACACAGGGCTTCGGGCGCTGACCTACGCGGACGGCCGACTGTACGTCGCGCACATCGACGACCAGGCGACCTCCGATGCCGAACTCGTCGAAGTGCAGGCACTGCGCACGAAGGACGGCGCCCAGGAGTGGACCGGCCACCTGCCGGAGGCCAACGGCCCCTTGATCGTCCACGACGAGCAGCTCTATCTGCCCCTGGCCGACGGATCGGTGGCCGCTCTGGACACCACCGCAGCCGTGCCGTCGCCGCGGATCCGCGACGACATCGACTGCTCCGGCCTGCTCGCGCACGACGACACCCTGCTGTGCTGGTCGACCCGGCGCAGCGGCGTCCTCCTCCTCGCCCCGGACACGCTCGCGACCCGGCGGACCCTGGCCCCGTCGGCCACTCCCGCCGCCGCGCCGGTGGCAGGTGACCGCGACATCCTTGTCCTACGGGACACGAGCGGACGCCTGAAGGGTTTCGACTGGCCGACGGGCAAGCCCCTCTGGGACCGCCCCGCACCGACGTCGACCACCGGCCTGGCCCTCGCCGACACCCGCGTCCTGGCGGTGGGACGACGAGAGCTACGCACATTGGACATCACCGACGGCTCCACAGCGGGCACCACACGCCTCCCCACCCCCGAGGGTCTCCGCCTGGACCTCGGCCCACTCGCCGAGCCACTGTGGCTGGGCGGCGTCCTGTACCTCACGGCACAGACGGGAATCACGGGCTCGATCGCGGCACCTGGTGCGGCTGTGCCGAAGGGTTAGCGAGGGCCGAGGGTGGCATCGGTGCCGCCCGGAGCAGGGACATGAGCGGAGGCACGAAGTGGCGACGGGCGCTAAGCCCCTTCCGGTCAACACCCGTTGCTGGGCCGGGGAGGTGGACACCGGTGGCGCGTCCGAGGCGGTCGTCGACCACGGTTCGCCCGAGAACCCGGTGGCGGTCACGGCCGACGGCCCGGAGGGCGGGGGCGCGGTCATCACCGTCACCAACACCTTCCCGGCGGCGAGGCTGACCGTCACCAAGCACGTGGTCAACGGCGGATCGGGCCGGTACGGCTTCGGTCCCGACTGCACCACGGACCAGGGCGACGTGGCCCTCGCGGCGGACGACAGCGCCTTCTCCCTGAAGGGCGGCGAGGAGCGCGAAATCAGCGTGCCCGAGAGCGCGGAGTGCGCGGGCTGCCGTGGAGGCTGCCACCCAGCGCGACGCCCACTCTGACCTGCTGAGATGCGCGGAGAGGCCGCCGCGCGAGGAGGCCGCAGCGTCTCGACGGCTCAGGCCAGGCCTGCCCCGAGGGCGCGGCGCACGGCGTCGGCGCGGTCCTTGATGTCCGCCTTGGCGAAGAGGTTGTTGATGTGCGTCTTCACCGTGGCCTCGCTGATGAAGAGCTTCTCGGCGATGGCACGGTTCGGCAGGCCCTGGCCGATCAGGGCGAGGACCTCGCGTTCGCGCGGGGTGATGTCACCGGGCAGCGGCTGTCCTGCGGATCCGGAGGCCGGGGGCCTGGTGCGGGCCGTGGCCAGGAGGCGGTTCTGGACTTCGCGGTCGAGGACGGACTGTCCCGCGGCGGCGGCGCGGATGGCGCGGGTGATGTCCTGGCGCCCGGCGTTCTTGGTGAGGTAGCCGATGGCGCCGGCGCTCAGCGCGGCGAGGATGGAGTCGTCGTCGGCGAACGTGGTCAGGATGACCACGGCGACCCCGGGGTGCTCCTCGGTGAGCCGCCGGGTCGCCTCGGTGCCGTCCATCACGGGCATCCGCAGGTCCATCAGGACCACGTCGACCGGTCCTGCGGCGACTGCGGCGAGCACTTCGGTGCCGTCGGCGGCCGAGGCGACGACGTCGATGTCCTCGGCCAGCCCGAGGACCGCTGCCAGCGGCTCCCGTACGGCAGCCTGGTCGTCGGCGACGATCACCCGCAGCCGCTGGGGATTCTGCGTCGGTTCACTCATCCCGGAATCACTGCCTCCACTTGCCAGCCGCCCTCGTCCGGTCCTTCGGTGACCGGGCCCGCAGTGATCGTGCCACCCAGCAGGGCGACCCGTTCCCGCATGCCGATCAGCCCCATTCCGCTGCCGACGCCCGCGCGCACCGCACGGGTGGCCGCGCTGTTACGGATCCTCAGTGTCGTCGACGCGGCGTCGAACGTCAGCTCCACGCGGACCTCGCCGCCGGGCGCGTGCCGGACGGCGTTGGTCAGCGCCTCCTGCGCGATCCGCAGCAGGTTCTGCGTGACCCGGGACGGTACGTCGCGCACGGTGCCGGTGAGGACGAGGGCGTCGCGGTGGCCGGACGAGTCGAGCATCGCGGTCAGGCTGCCCACCAGCGGCAGGGAGTCCTCACGGAGCGCATGGACGGTCCACTGGGCCTGCTTCAGGCTCTCCTTGACCATGCTGTGCGCCTTCTGGTTCGCCTCACGGACCTTCTCCAGGTCACCGGTTTCGATCAGGGCGTCCGCCAGTTCCAGCTGCATGTTGATGCCGGCGAGGGAGTGGGCCAGGACGTCGTGCACGTCGCGGGCGATCCGTCCCCGCTCGGTGAGGACGGCGGCCTGGGCCTCGGCGCGGGCGGCCCGCTCGGCGGACTCCGCGGCCTCGATGACCGCCTGGACGGCGCGCCGGCGGCTGCGGTTGATGATGCCGAGGACGACCGGGGTGGCGGTGGCCAGACCGACCGCCCAGGGCAGCAGGTGGTGGCCGGGGCCGATGCGGAAGTACAGGACTCCGCCGCACAGCAGGCCGCAGAACGCCGCGAGGGCCAGGGCCTGCCTGGGCTGCAGCCGGTATCCGGCGTGGCCGACGATGAAGAACGCGAAGAGGTAGCTCGATCCGCTGCGGCTGACGGCGATCAGGGCGGCCGCGGCGACGATGCCGAGGGTCAGCCAGACCAAGGCGACGCGGGGCGGGACCCGGCGCTCGGGCAGGTGCCGGGCGAGGAGGGCGAGGGAGTTGACGACGATGAGCACGGCGACCGCGAGGCCCCGGCCGCTGAGACCGATCGGCCGCACCGTGAGGAACGCGGAGCCGATGACGAACAGGGTCAGGACCCAGCCCACGCGAGGATCGTGACCTGTGAAGGCCAGGGGGCCGGACGCTCGATACGGGGCCGGGCCCGTATCGAGCGCGCTCTCCTCTGCGGGAGTGCTCTGCTTCTCCGGGACGCTCTGTGCTTCGGGCACGGCGTGACCATAGTCCACGGTCAGGCCGCGCGGTCGAGAGAGGGCGCCGGGTGCGTCGCCGCGGCCGTCCGCGCCTGCTTGCCGTTCACCATCCGGCTTCGGACGAAGATCGTCGCGAGTCGCGTGACGACCTCGGTGAGGGCCATCAGGACGAAGGCCGCGACCCAGGCCTGGTCGGTGGTGATGTGGTGGGCGATGCTGAACCGCGCGACGTTGTCGCCGCCGCCGTGCGAGACCCAGAACTGGAAGCCCATACGGGCGCCCATGCCGAGCACCCAGAGGATCGCGGAGACCGCACCGGCCTTGATCAGCAGGTGCTCGCCCGCAACCCGGATGCGGGTGTAGACGCCGCCCGCGATGCCGAGCGCCGCGCCGACGGCCACGAGCGCGCCGATCAGCACCAGGTCGTTGCCCGAGGTGGGCACGCTGTCGAGGTACGTGTGGGCCACGAAGGCCACGATCCCCAGCGGGATCAGGAAGGTCTTGAGGTCGAGACGGCCTTCCCGCAGTTGCCGGAAGACGATCAGGACGAGGGCGATGTCGGTGATCCACTCGGTCGTTGTCATGCTCCCAAGCCTGCTGGCGCAGGGCCTCGCGCACCTGGACCCATGGGTGGAACGACGGGTGGAGATCGGCGCCCCGCAGACCTCCACCCCACCTGCTCCTGCTCCCTGCGCCTCTGCGCCGTACGGCTCGGCGAGGCGGGTGCGGAGGTCCGCCACGGTCGGCCGCCGGCCCGGGGCTTTGGGTTCGAGCTGTGGAGCGGGTGACGAGAACCGAACGAGCGCCCGCGGCGGACGGCCGCCGCCGGGAGCGGCGACACACACCCGCAGCAGCTCATCCGCCGCAGGGCGCCGTGGAAGGATCGCGGCAAACCGGACATCGATCTGGCCGGTTCGAGAACTCTGCGCGGGGGAGAAGCGATGTCCCTACCGGAACCGGAACGCGAGGCCGAAGCGGCGGCGGCCATCGGCTTCGACCTCAGCGAATGCGTCCGGGAGCCCATTCACCGGCTGGGCATGATCCAGTCCCACGGCACCCTGCTCGCGGTGGAGGCCGATACCGGCACCGTGGACACCGCGGCACTGAACACGCTGTGCCTGCTGGGGATCGCTGCCGAGGAGCTGGTCGGAGGGCCCGTCACGCGGGTGCTGTCCCCCGACCACTGGGCCGAGGCGCTCCAGATCAGCGCTCAGCACGATGCGGCGAGCCTGGTTCTCCCCGTCTCCGTCGATGTGGCGGGCGCCCCCCGGATGTTCGACGTGACCGCGCACCGGCACGGGCCTCTGGTCGTTCTGGAGTACGAGTCGCGCACCGTCGCGGCGCCCCACTTCCCGCACTTCTACCAGGGGGTCCGGCGCGCTCTGGCGCGTCTGCGGTCCTCGACGACAGCGGTCGAATGCTGCCAGGCGGCCGCCCGTGAGATCCGGGCGCTGACCGGCTTCGACCGCGTGGTCGGCTACCGCTTCGACGGGGAGAACGGGCCGGGAGAGGTGGTCGCCGAGGACCTCGTCGAGGGCCGCGAGCCCTGGCTCGGACTCTGGTTCCCCGCCAGCGACATCCCGCCCCAGGCAAGGCGGCTCTACCGCGAGAACTGGATCCGGGTCATCGCCGACGTGGACGACACCAGCGTGGGTCTGCACCCTCCGCTCCGAGCCGGTTCGGGCCTGCCACTGGACCTGTCGAACTCCGTGCTGCGCACGGTGTCCGGCTTCCACCTGGAGTACCTGCGGAACATCGGTGTGAAGTCGTCGATGTCGGTGAGCGTCCTCCGGGAAGGCGAGCTCTGGGGGCTGATCGCCTGCCACGGCTACGCAGCTGTCACCGTCCCCCCGGAAATGCGGGCGGCGTGCGAGTTCTTCGGCGTCGCCTTCTCCCTCCAACTCGCGGTCATCGAGGAACGGGAGCAGGCCGAGGCGCTCACCGCATCCCGCGAGCGCCTCGACCGGATCATCTCCCGGGTCACGCCGGACCTGGAGGGCTCACTCCTGGCAGGCGACGACGCCCTCAGACATCTGCTGCACGCCGACGGTGCGGTGCTCTGCCGCGGCGGCCAGAGCACCATCAGCGGAATGAGCGTTCCCCCCGCCCTGCTGGAGGCCCTTCAGGCACGCGCGGCAGGGCCGGCACCCGGCACGGTCTGGAGTACGGACCGCCTGTCGGAGGTGTCGGAGGTGTCGGAGGTGTCGGAGGTGTCGGACGATCCGGACGGCTTGGCGGAAGACGGCCCGGCAGGGGCCCTGATGGTCACGCTGAGCCGCTCGGGTGACTTCCTCGCCTGGTTCCGCGAGGCCCGTCCGACCGCCCGCCAATGGGCCACCGACCCCTCCATGCCCGTCCAGGTCGGACCACGTGGCGAACGGCTCACCCCGCGCGGCTCAGGTGCCGTGTACCGCGCGGTGGTACGAGGACAGAGCCTGCCCTGGACGCCCACCGACCGTGCCACCGCACAGGAGCTCTGGCGCACGCTGACAGGGCTCGTACTCCGGCACGAGGCGGAGCTGGCAGCGTTGAACGAGCAGCTGCGCATCACCAACTCCGACCTCGACTCATTCGCTCACGTGGCGGCTCACGACCTGAAGGAACCACTGCGAGGCATCTCCAACGCCGCGACCTTCGCCATCGAGGACGCCGCCGCGGAGCTCGACGCGACCACCGTCCGCCGGATGCACACCGTGCGACGGCTGGCCGGCCGGATGGACGACCTGCTCGACTCGCTGCTGCACTTCGCCCGACTGGGCCGAGGCGGGCTGCACCGCGCCCGTGTCCCACTGGACCGCGTACTGGATTCCGCGCTCGACGTGGCCGGCGAACGCCTGGCCGAAGCCCGTGTGCGGGTCGTCCGACACGACCTGCCCGAGGTGTACGCCGATGAGAACCGGCTCTACGAAGTGCTGGTCAACCTCCTGGTGAATGCGGCCAAGTACGCCTCCGACCAGGACGATCGCACGGTCGAAGTGCTGGTCGCCACGCTCCGCCCACCGGCCGGCGGGCCTCCACAGCAGACCGTCGTGGTCCGGGACAACGGCATCGGCATTCCCCCCGACCAGCAGCACCAGGTCTTCGAGCTCTTCCGCAGACTGCACGGACAGGGTGAGCGCGGGGGCGGCACCGGTGTGGGGCTCGCGATCGTCAGGCGGATCGTCGAGCGCCACGGCGGCGAGCTGTGGCTCGACAGCGCACCGGGCCGCGGGACGGCCTTCTTCTTCACCCTGGGTCAGGAGGGCGGCTGAGCGGCCGGGCCCTCGTCCCCGCCCTTCGCCTTTCTCTGCCAGTAGTCGACAGCCCCTTTCAGCACCGCGCTGAAGAGTTCGAAGTTGACCGGCTTGTAGATGTAACTGTCGGCGCCTGCCGCATAGGTCGTGTCCACCTCGTCCGGTCCGGTGGACGAGGTGAAGGCCACGACGGCCACGCCGTCCAGTTCCGGCCGGGAACGGATCGACCGCAGCACATCGGCTCCACTGGGACCGGGCAGTTTCAGGTCCAGAAGGACGAGCCCCGGCCGGCGTGCGGCTTCCAGCAACCGCTCGACGAATCCCGTCCCCCGGTCGGTGAAGTCCAGTGCCAGACCCGGATGGGTGCGCCGGAGCGCCCGCGCGATGGCCTCGGCGTCCTCCGCCGAATCCTCGACCACCCAGACGAGGTCGTGATCGATCCTCTGCTCCCCGGCAGGCCCGCTCATCCGACGGACTCCGCCCGTGCGACGAGCACGGCGATGTCGTCCGCACCCGTCGCCCGGAATTCCACCACAGCCTCGGCCAGCCGCTCGGCGAACCGCCCCGCCCCGCCGGCACCCTGCCGCGCGACCTCGTCCCGCAGACGCGATTCGAAGAACATCCCGTCGGCCGCTCTCGCCTCGGTCACTCCGTCGGTGAACATCACCAGCGCGTCCCCCGGCGCCAGGCGCACCGACCCGGATCCGTACTCGATGTCCTCCAGCACGCCCAGCAGATCCCCGTGGGCGACGAGTTCCTCCACGGTGCCATCCGCACGCCGCAGCAGAGGCGCCGGATGCCCGGCACTCCAGTAGCGCGCACGAAACCCCCCTCCGTCCGGTACCAGTACCACTACGAGCGCCGTCACGAAGCGGGTCGTGCCCTCCCTGACCAGGGCCTGATTCAGCCGTTCCAGCGCGTGCTCGGGCGTGCTGCCGTCCTCGAGAAGGGTGCGCAGGGTGTGGCGGGCCAGACCCGTCAGTGCCGCAGCCTCCGCCCCGCGACCGCAGACGTCGCCGAGGAGGAGGGTCACACCACCCTGCGCCCTCGGGACGGCGTCGTAGAAGTCACCGCCCACGTCGAGCGAGACGTCACCCACTTCGTACGCGGAACTCAGAGTGATTCCCGGAATCAGCGGCAGCTCGCTCGGGAGCAGATGCCGCTGGAGAGAGACCACGTGGCGGCGCCGCTGTTCGTACAGGGTGCTGCTGTCGATGGCCAACGCCGCCCGGTCGGCCAGACCCGCAAGGAACTGTGAGGCCCCCTCGGCCACGACCGCCCGATGGTAGAGAAACGTCAGGGTGCCCAGGACCCGGCCCCGGGCCTTGAGCGGGTTCACACTGATCGCCCGCACGGCGCGTCCCGCCCCGGACGACGCGGGCCCGAAGGGCCCCCCTCGCAACCCCTCACCCTTCAGCGCCAGCGCCTGCCCGTTGCCGAGTACCTGCCGCAGCATCTCCGTCAGCCAGGCGTCCTCGGCGGCAACCTCGCCGAGCCACTGCTGGTCACCGGCGTCCATGTGCGCGAAGGAAACGGATTTCAGTCCTTCGGGAAGAGAAAGATGTAGAACGCACCCCTCGGCGATGGCGGGAACGGCCGTGCGAGCCACCCGCTGCAAGGTGCTTTTCACATCAAGGCTCGAATCCATCTGC
This sequence comes from Streptomyces sp. NBC_01257, assembly GCF_035917255.1. NCBI lineage: Bacteria > Bacillati > Actinomycetota > Actinomycetes > Kitasatosporales > Streptomycetaceae > Streptomyces > Streptomyces sp. NBC_01257. The sequence continues at coordinate 4,361,481 of NZ_CP108472.1, read as the reverse complement.
AACGACGCCTCCGCCAGAAAGGCGTCACTCACCTGACGCACCTCGTCGGCGCGCCGCGCCGTGATGCGCCTGTCCGAGACCATGGCAACCTCGGCCACCTGCTTCAACCGGGTCCGCAGCGTCACATCGATGGTGTCCCTGTCCGCGGTACCGACCATGAACGAGGCCCAGCCGTCCTGCCCCAGCGGCACGGCGCACTCGGCCAGGCTCCGCGTGCCGGCCGCCGCCAGCGCCTGGATGTGCGGCATGGTGCCGTCGAGCTCCGACACTTCGTGGACCGTGACAGTCGGATCACCGTCCGGAGCCCCGGCTGCGCCGGATTCGCCGTAATTACGTTCGATTTCCACGAGCGATGACGTCGGCTCCGCCACGCTGACACTCCGCAGATAGTGCAGCAGCCCGCCGCTCCAGCGGGTACCCACGACGGCCAGTACACCGGGCATGCGGAGCAGCATGTCGTAGAGGGAGTCGGCCAGCCCCGTCACGTCCTGCGCGTTCTCGGCGACGCGCCAGAGCTCGTGCAGACGGCCCGACCACCATCCGTCATCATCCGCCTGACGTGAAGCCCTGCCCTCGTGCTGCTCCACCGCTGATCCGCCGTCCCGTATCACCACTCGGCCCCGGCCCGTCATGGGAAACGCTATGCCACCCCGCGACTGAGCGCCTCCAGGCGCGGTCCCGGTGGCGCTCGGCGGGAGACGCGAGAGGCCGACCGCCACAGCCGTCGCCCGTTCCGTCCGCCCGGGCGCCTCCGGGCAGCTTCGCACCGTCACCCTGTGGATCGCGGTGGATCGCGGGTGCGGAGGCGTGCTGGTCGTGCCCGGAGACTGTCAGCACCAGGTGGCAGGGTGCCGTCCATGAACGTATCGATCAGTGAGTCGTGGACGCGCATCGAGAACTGGCTGTCCGAGCATGCGCCGGCGACCCACGCTGCGCTGGCGCCGCCCGCGCATCCGGAGGACATCGCCGCGACCGAACGCGTCATCGGCCGGCCGCTCCTCAAGCCCTTGGTGACGTCGCTGCTGCGGCACAACGGGCTTCTGGACCAGCGGAGTTCGCTGCTGCCGGGGACCTACGGGCCGATGAGCGCAGGTCGGATAGCGGCTGACTGGAAACTCTTCACCGGCTTCTACGACAAGCGCACGGCGGATGAGCAGGGAGAGGAGGCGGAGTACGACTTCATGAGGATCGGGGTCAGCAGCGTCCTGTACGGCCACCCGCAGCTGATTCCCTTCGCGCGGGACCTCGGTGGGGGTTACCTCGTGCTGGACCACCGTCCCGAGACCGACCAGGGACGCGTCCATGAAGCGGAGGTCACGGAAGGCATCATGCGCGGCTCGCACGATAGGTGGACGTCCCTGCCCGTGCTCATGGAGGCGGTCGCCACGGCTCTGGAGACCGGCCAGCCCCTCGGCGACAACATGCCCGTGGTCGATGACGAGCAGCGACTGCAATGGGACTACATACCGCTGCGCAGTGGCCGGAACGTGCTTTAGCCACGGTGCGGCAGGGGATGGCGGGCACGTTCACGACGTACTGCGGAACGACGGTCAGGACACGATGGCCCGGGCTCTTTCCGGGAGGGGTGACGAGAAGCGAACTCGCGCTCCGAGCTGGGGAGTCAACGTTGCCTGGCCGGGCTTTCCTGACTCCGAGCTGCGGGAACGGCCGGGAGAGGTCTCCTTCAAGGACTACGTCCCCGTCGGCGACCAGGACGGCAATGGTGCTCCGGAACTTCTCCTGCTCACGACTACCGGGACGCTCAGCATGGTGCGTACCCAGCCGGATTCGAACGTGGCCTACGTAGGGGAGAACACCCGCGTGGGGTCCGGCTGGCAGATTTACAACAAGGTGCTTTCGCCGGGCGACCTCAACGGTGACGCTCGGGCGGATGTTCTGGCCCGCACTCCGGGCGGCGACGTGTACTTCTACGCCTCCACCGGGGTCAAGGCCGCGCCGTTCGGGCCGCGCATCAAAATCGCCGGCGGCTGGCAGGTCTATGACCAACTCGTCGGTGTCACCGACAACGACGGTGACGGTGTCGGCGACGTCGTCACCCGTACGCCCTCGGGGCAGCTCTTCTTCCACTCCGGAATCGCAGGCGTGACCCCGGCGTTCAAGGCGCCCGTCAAGCTGGGCTCCGGTTGGGGCGTATACAACCAGATCGCCGGTGGCGACGACATGGACGGTGACGGCAACGGCGACCTCGCGGCCAGGACGGTCGATGGGTCGCTCTACATCTACAAGGGGCTCGGCCAGGGCCGTTTCGCGCAGCGGACCCAGGGCCCGGCGCGCAGCGGTTGGCAGAGAGGAGATGTGATCGTCGGTGCCGGCGGGAATCCCGCCTACGGCAAGTCCCGCATCCAGGCTCTCGCCGCCGACGGCAAGCAGCTCTACACATACCAGTCGCTCGGCAACGGCTTGCTGGCTCCGCGCCGACAGGCGCCTTCGCCCTACAAGTGCAACCTCACGTACGGCGCCGGCACGAGGATAACTACCCTTGCCTCCGACACTGCCCTCGATAATCGCCCCGAGATGCTCGCGTTGTGCAACAGCGGAACGCTGACCGGTGGCTCCGAAGGGCAGTGGTCCATCGGTGAGGGGTGGGGTATCTACAACACACTGGTCGGCCCCGGAGACCTCACCGGTGATGGCAAGGGCGACCTGCTTGCCCGGGACTCGTCCGGCTGTCTCTACCTCTACCGAAGCACATCCGACGAGTTTCTCCCATCCGATCCGTCCTTCGCATCCCGGGTCAAGGTCGGCGGAGGCTGGGGCCTCTACGACCGGCTCGTCGGCGCGGGGGACTACACCGGAGACGGGCGGGCCGACATCGTGGCCCGCACGCCGGCGGGAGAGCTGTACCTGTACTCCGGGACGGGCAACACCTCCGCCCCGTTCAGGGCCCGTGTCCGGGTGGGACCCGGCTGGCAGATCTACAGCAAGCTCGCAGCGATTGGGGACGTGGACGGTGACGGCAGAGGTGACCTCCTCGCCGCCGACCGCAGTGGCCACCTATACCGCTACTCCTCGACCGGCGCCGCCCCTGGATCAGGGACCTTCCGCGCCCGAGCCCTGGTCGGCGGCGGCTGGAACACGTACCGCGACCTCAGCTGAGGCCGCGGACAGCTGCGGCGGGTGGAAGTCGGTTAGGGAGACCATCGATATACCTATCGTCAGGGGCGCCGCCATGCCCACCAGCCGCAGCGTGCGGAAGTCCGGCCGAACGCTGTCCCGCAGTGGCGGGTGCAGCAGGGCCGGGCTCCCGCGTCCTCGTTACAAGCGGGCAGTGCTCGCATCCTGAGTGACAGACAGAAGTCGCGAGCGGCCTGACGCTCTGTGCATCATGCTGCCCGCGAGAAGGCATCTTCGGTGCGGACCTGGTGCGCGACCCTCACTGGTTCAGACAACAAAGAAGCCCCCGGCCGCTGGCCTGGGGCCCTTTCATTGAGAAGGTGACGAGAAGCTGACTCACGCTCCGAGGTTGGGAATCAACGGCGCTCGAACGATCGTACTGGTCCTGACCTGCATGTTTGGCTGGATCGGTCGAGGCTGGCGTGGCCTATGGGCGCCGTCCTTGAGCGCTGTTGTCCGCTCCGAAGGGCATGGATGGGGCACGCCGCACGTGATGCGACATTGCGGTGGCGCAGAAGTCAGGCCCAGAAGGCTTCGGTGACGACGATCTGTGGGTCGGCGTGGCGGCGCATGAAGGTGTAGATGAGCCAGCCGCGTCCACCGGCCAGGTCCACGATGTGGGGGCCGCCGGGGCTCGTGGAGGCCAGCGGTCGGACGGTCATCCAGTGCGGGAGCGAGGCATCGGCGTCGATTCCCCGGAAGTACGGGTCTTCGGCAGTAATCAGTTCCGCACGGGCACTCATGACCAGGTCACTGCCTTCGGCGGGCATGTCCTGGAAGTCGTGCTGCGCCTCCTTCGTCCAGTCCATCTGCCAAGGCGGCCGGAGTGGTTCGTCGATCACTCTCCGGGCTTCCTCTCAGCGGCTTCGTGCCGGAGGCGGCTGTACTCCTCCAGAAGCCGGGTGGACTCCTCGGGGTCCTCGGACTTGGCGGCGCGGGTTTCGAGGTCGCGAAGGTGTGAGTCGAGCACGGGATTTCGCGCGATGGCGTACTGCGTCCACCACAGGCGCATGAAGGCCGGTACGGGGGTGATGTTGAAGGCATCGCCGATGACGCGCTTCCAGTGAGCCTCAAAGTCCGGGAGGAGGTGAGGAGCGTGCTCCTGAATGGCCAACCGGAGTGCTTGGGGCGTGCGTTCGGGCATGGGCGGCAACCGCAGGGGTTCCCCCTCGTACCCATCGAAGTGAAGTGCATGGGCGGGCATGGTTCGGGCTCCTTGGTAGTGGAGGGTGGTCAGGCGGCCTCGTGCGACTGCTGCCGAGAGGCCATCTGCTCGAACCACTCGGCCGGCACCAGGTAGGCGACCGTCTTCCCTTTGCGGGTGATGGCGGCGGCCTCGCCGGCGATGCGGGTCCGGTCCAGGATCTCGCCCATCCCCCGGCGTAGGTCGATGGTTGTGTACGTCTTCGTCTCCATGCACTGAAGGGTATAACAACTATCATAGTTGCCATATGTGCTCGTGGGGTTCTGGTGACCGGAGGAAGTCGACGGGCGCGTGTCGACGGGCGCGTTGGGTGCAGGGGGCTCGACCGAGCTTGAGCAATAACAAAAAGCCCCGGGCCGCTGGCCCGGGGCTTTTTCATGGAGCGGGTGACGAGAATCGAACTCGCGCTCTGAGCTTGGGAATCACCCTGCGACTGGGCCTGTGTAAGGCCACTGAACTGCGCGAACGTTCGGCGAGGGCCTCATCCTGACTGCTTCGTCCGGCCCCGTGGTGACCGCTGTTCACCGCCGCTACTGGCACGTTGTGGCACGGCCCGCCACAGGAGGAGAAGGGGCTGCTGCTGCTTATGGACACCGAGTCGCCGTATGCGCGCCTGATGACGCGTCGCATCGAGCGGGCGTCGGGTCGGCATGCTGCCCGGGGCCTTCCGGCTCCAGGCGGCGGATGCGGCGGCCGACCGGTTCGAGGCTGCGGGTGCGGCCCGTGATGCGGGGCCGGCGATCACGGTGGAGGGGATGCCGGCGTGCGTGGCGAAGCTGGTCTCAAGACCGGTCAGGAATCGAGAAGCACCGGCCTCGGCACAGCCCCTAGCGTGATGGTCATGGCAACCACCGCTTCCACCGCAGCCGTCACGTCCCTTGCGTCCGTCACTCTTGAGGTGGCCGACCTCGAGGACGCTCGCCGCTTCTACAGCGCCCTCGGCGTGAACACGTACATAAGCCTGCGGGCGTCCGAGGCGCACTCCACCGGATTCCGTGGCTTCACCCTGGCGCTCACGGTGTCCGGTCCGGCCACCGTCGACGGCTTCTTCGGCGCCGCCGTGGACGCCGGCGCCACCGTCCTGAAGCCCGCCGCGAAGTCGCTGTGGGGCTACAGCGGCGTCGTCCAGGCCCCGGACGGGACGATCTGGAAGATCGCGACCTCGGATAAGAACGACACCGGCCCCGACACTCGGGAGATCGACGAGGTCGTCCTGCTGATCGGCGTCGAGTCGGTGAAGGCCACCAGACAGTTCTACGTCGGCCGGGGCCTGACCGTGGCCAAGAGCTTCGGCGGCAAGTACGCCGAGTTCGCCGCCGGTCAGTCCAGCCCCGTCAAACTGGCGCTGTACAAGCGCCGCGCCCTGGCCAAGGACCTCGGCGTTCCCGTCGACGGCACAGGCTCGCACCGCATCGTCCTCGGCAGCACCGCCGGCGCTTTCACCGACCTGGACGGGTTCGCCTGGGAGGCCGTCGCGTAGCGCGTCCCCGCGCGGAGGCTCAGCAGGCCACGGGGCCACGGTCCTCAAACCGGCCGGCACTCTGCCGTGGGGCGGGTACGGCGGCACCTTTGCCGACCCGGACGGCTACATCTGGAGCCTCGGCCACAGCACCCGAGGAACCGGACAGCCCTACGCCGAGCAGTCGTGATCTCTTGCCTTACCGCCGCCCAGGGCGGCGTGGCGTTGCCGTGGTCGTCCAGGAAATGGCGATGGTCCGGGTGGGGAAGGGGGAGCGGGTACCCGGAGCCGGGCGGGACGGAACCGTGGCGAGTTGGCAGAACACCGGCAGAACAACAGGAGAAACACCATGAAGTTCCGGGCACACGTCGAGCCACCTGAGCCCATGCGGGGCCTGGAAGTTCCGCCCGAGGTGGTAGCGGCGCTCGACGGGGGCGCGCGGCCGCCGGTGACCATCACGGTCAACGGGCATTCCTGGAAGAGCCGGGTCGCCCTCCTGCGTGGCCGCCACCTGCTCGGTCTCAGCAACGCCAACCGGCAGGCCGCCGGTGTCGAGATCGGCGAGGAGGTCGAGGTCGAGCTGGAGCTCGACACCGAGCCTCGCGTCGTCGTCGAGCCTGCGGACTTCGCCCAGGCTCTGGACGACGAACCGGCCGCCCGTGCCGCGTACGACAATCTTGCCTACAGCCGCAAGCGCGAGCACGTGCGCGCCATCGAGAGCGCGAAGAAGCCCGAGACGCGCCAGCGGCGTATCGAGAAGGCCATCGCCACTCTGCGGGGCTGACCCCCGAAAGCAAGACTCCGGCGGCAACGTAATCGCCGTGCGAAGGCATCGCCCTGCCCAATTCCTCCTGAAGGGACAATCATGTCGAAGCGACTCATGACCGGTCTGTACTGGTTCCTGGCCTTTGAGTTCGCGCTTGGCGCCGTGACCAAGTACTGGCCGGGCGACACGGTATTCAGCTCGGCGTACTCCGTGAAGTTCGCCGAGTGGGGATACCCGTCCTGGATGCGCTTCGTGGTCGGTGCCCTGGAAGGTGCGGCGGCCGTCCTGCTGGTGATCCCTGACAAGCGAACACGCTTCCTGGGCGCCACGACGCTGATGTTCGTGCTCACCGGCGCGGTCACAACCCACATCGTCAACCATGACCCGGCGGTGGAAAGCTGGGCTGCGCCGACCCACCTCGTCATCATGGGTATCCTCGCGCTGGCCAACTGGCCCGCCGACTGGCGAGACCTCCTGCGGGCTTCTGCCGCGCCGACAGCCAGAACACCACGTCCATCCAACGAAATGACAATGCCGTAGCACCTTGGAAGCCATCCAAATGTGATGACTTCTTCTTCGGTGCGTACGGTCCCATGAGGGCGGAGGAACAGGCGGAGCTCCGCCGCAAGGACGTGGCCCTCGACGAGATGACCATCCGGGTCCGCATGGCGGCGCCCGAACTGATCACCGGTCGTCGTGCGCCTGGCGACGCCAAGTCGGAGGCGGGCGAAACGATGGTCCGCGCCGGCCAGTCGCCGGAGAAGGCCGCGCTGATCCATCAGCACTCAGACCTTGAGCGGCAGCAGGAGGTCGAGAGCGGTCTGGACAACTTGCGGGCGGATCTGGTGCGGGGCCCCTGAACCGGTCCGTACAACAAAGAAGCCCCGGGCCGTTGGCCTGGGGCTTTTTCATGGAGCGGGTGACGAGAATCGAACTCGCGCTCTGAGCTTGGGAATCAGCAGTGCTCCCCACTGTCGTGGGGCATCTGAACTGCACCTACATCCTTCAAGGACCCTTGTAAGCCGCGTTCGATGCCCCATGCTTGACCGTGAATCTCCGGAGCTTCTGGCACACCACTGGCACGCTGGTCAATGTGCCACCGGGTCCGTGTAGGTCTCAGGAGGTCACTTCGTCGATTCGGCGCTCCCACTCATCGATGACTGCCTGCCCGTCCACTACTTGTTGTGCCGCACCTCTCATCTTTCCCATCAACGGGCGCATCGATTTACTCATGCCTGAGAGGCCTTGAAGAGTGTCTGAGAATTCTTGGTATGCCTCCATGTTCTTTCGACCGCTTCGAGCAAAGTCTCGAACCGTTTCGAAGAACTCTTTGGCTTGCTCCGCTTCGGTCGCTTCGGGTCCCTCGGATTCGACTTGGCGAATAATTCCCAGAACTCCAGGATCGACCTTGACCAATTCGGCTGAGTACTGCTCTCCGAGTCCACTCAGCCTTTCTGCGGATGGCTTGATTCGCTCGGCCAATTTATGAGTTGCACGAAGTCGCCCTGCGAATCCTGCGCCACGAGCGTCAGACAGTTCCATCTCCGCGTTAGCTTCACTTACTGCCTCACCGATCACGGCGATTGTTTGCGCGAATTCAACCATGGTTTCATTCCATCGCGGCAAGGCGGCTTCCGCGTCAGCCATCATTTCCAGCATGCCAGGCTCGTCGTCCGATTCGGGGTCCTCGATCCGGGCGATGGGCGGAGGGTCAACCTCTGCTGTACGTTCGAGAATCTCAACCAGACGTACCGCTAGGCTGTGAACGGCTTGACGGTAAGTCGGGGAGTTTTCGTCTTCGAGTCGAAGTTGCGTCCAGTCCACGTACTGCCTTTTGGCGATTAGTGCCATGACGTCGTCGGACTGCTCCCCTTTTCCTATTCCCGGAACATTAATGTATAGAATCGGAAGGAGTAGTTCATCCAGTCCAAGGCTGGCTGCGTGTCCGGAGAAAGTCAGAACCTCTCTTCGGCACTCGTCGCTCTTAAAGAACCTAGGGGTAATTACAGGGATGAACAAAGTCGACCCTGTCAAGGCGCTATCTATTCTGGCGCGCCATTCGTCGCCCCACTTAATGTCGTTCTTGTCTAGAAAAACATGCAATTCTTCGGCGGTTATTGCTTCGAATTCGTTTGCGATTTTGGTGGCCAGTCGTCGAATTCTTCCCTCTTCAATTTCGTCGTCACGGTGGGTGTAGCTCCAGAATCCGGCAGCGCCGCTATCAGGGGTCATATGCGCATGTTAGGAGATATCAGGGCGTCTTTCAGCCAGATCGTAATTATCGATCATCGATCACGTGGGGCGCGCTGGGCCATGGGCGATGATGCGGTGATGAACTTCGCTTCGACTGCTGTACTGGCTCCGCTGTTCGCTGGTGGGGCAGCCATCATTGTGGGTGTGGTCACGCGCTGGACCCAGCTCGGTCTGGCCCGCGACCGAGTCAGGTGGGAGGCGCGGTTGGAAGACGCGCGCTTTCACGCGACACGCTTCGAGACTGCCCAAGATCATTTGACCAAAGCTGCTGATGCAGCGAACCGATACCTTGCGTCCGTAGGCACGATCGATCCTGCGGCCTTCGAGGAGCGGGAGCCCTTTCTGTTTCCCATCCTTGACTCTCTGGGGCGGGCAAGGGCTGAAGTCGGCGCACTGCCGGACTTCGAGGGTATGGAGCAAGTGCACTCATCCATGGCGATGTTGGGCAAGCTACTGACTGAGCCAGCTACCGCTGGCAGGACCTTGGAGCTGTGGGACGAGGTGGGTATGGGGGCCGCACTGGCCTATTTGAGCAAGGCGCGCAGTTCGGTCATGCAGCAGGTGATTGACGACGCTTCACTCCAAAATCGAAGGGCTTGGCGTAGCCGCAGACGTCTCGGATAGCGGCCAGTTCGAAGGTCGGCGGAGCGGGTTTGGCCGGTGGCCTGCCCGGTTTGGGGTCGAGCATGATCAGGGGGCCGTACGCTGGCCGGCAACTCGGGCAGGCTGTGATCCTGCCCGGAATTTGAACGAGTGGCCCCCTGGTCTTGCTCGACGCGGGACCCGAACCGGGGAGGTGGGTAAAGCCGTGGAGCCGACCGCCCCAGCCGCAGCGGGTTCTTCCCCACCATGGTGCTCGCTCCAGCCGCGCGACCGGCGTAGCCGGGGAGCGCGCGGCGAGCGGAGCGAGCCGCCTTGATGAAGTAGAGAAACTTTTACCGCGTGGCTTTCTGGGTGCCCTCGTGCCGCCAGGCGGAACTCGTCCAAGAGGTCGAACATGTCCAGAGGTGCGATGTCTGCTGCTTCAGCTGCCCGCTCGATCTCAACAGCCCAGCCGAGCGCGCTTGGGTACTGCATGTCGAGTCGAGGCCACAGCCACTCGCTGAACGGCCCGGTGTGACGAAGTGTGTCATCGCCGGAACTCCATGGATCTCACAGGCGACGCTGTACCTGAACAGGATCGACTGGAGGTGCAGGACGGAACGGCCTCGCACGTACATGCTTGGCCGTAGGCGCACGTCGTCGAGGAAGTCGTGCACGCTGTCGAGCTCATCCAGTGGTCTGGGCTTGGGGGAGTTTTCTACCGCTGGTCATGCTGATGCCTCTACCAAGCAGTGACCGTCGTGGCTCCGCACGTGGGGGCCGGCCCCGTCCAAGGCGTCGAGTAGGCGGATTGCGTAGACCTCGGACATGCGCTCGGTGATCTGCTCCGGGGTGAGCCAGTCGACCGCGGTTGATTCGGTTGATGTGCGCTCGGTGCCCCCAGCGGGCTTGCACCGGAAGACCATGGCGACGATGCCTCTGGCCGTGTTCTTGTAGACGCCCGTGAGCTCGGCGACCTCGACGCGGATGCCGGTCTCTTCCCAGACCTCGCGGCTGACGCCCTGTTCCGGGGACTCCTCCAGTTCCAGCACTCCGCCCGGCAGTTCCCATGTCCCGTTGTCCGCTCGGCGGATTGGGGGAGAAAGGCAAGCCGTTCCGACGCTCCACCTTCGGACGGAAGTAGCGAAAGGCCCGCGTGCTCGTTGGCCTGCCGGACGGCTTCCGCTTCTACGATCTTCGTCACACCGGGCACACGCTGACGACCCGGCCCGGGCCACGCTCAAGGACATAATGGTCCGCGCCGGCCGGTCGTCGGAGAAGGCCGCGCTGATCTACCAGCACTCGGACCTTGAGCGACGGCAGGGGGTCGCGAGCGGTCTGGACGGCCTTGTGCGCACCGCCCGCGAGAAGGCCGAGGAGACGCCTTCTGGTACGGATCTGGCGTAGGGCGCTTGAACTGGTCCAGACAGCAACGAAGCCCCGGGCCGCTGGCCTGGGGCTCTTTCATGGAGTCGGTGACGAGAACCGAACTCGCGCTCCGAGCTTGGCTGGAGTGTTAGTCCCCGAGGAACCAAAGGTAGAGGTGCGACCCGCCCTCCACCTGGAGACAGAGCCTTTCGATCTCCGCCGTTGCTTCATGCCCAAGGAGCTCACGCACGGACTGGTCGGAAACTTCCTGTCGAAGCTTCACCGTCTGGCGCGAATTGAACATTGTGTCCGCGTACGGCAGCAGACTTCCAAGAAAGGGATACCTGTCAGCATCCACATGCTGAAGCGCGCTCATCCAGTCCAGTCTGGACGAACCGTTCACCACGATGTCACCGGTCTCTCCTCGCACCTGCATATTGATCATCAGATTCCTCTTTGCTCAGAGTCCGCTGTGTCGATCCCGCTCGCCCGGCTCATGGGGTTAACCGTGGCAGTCGCGCGTGCCGCGAGGAAGATCTCAAGGAGCTCCGGTGTAGCAGGGCCGCAGCGCCGTGAAAGGGCAGAGGTGAAGCCTTCTGGCACGGATCTGGTGCGGGACCCCTGAACTGGTCCAGACAACAAAGAAGCCCCCGGCCGCTGGCCTGGGGCTTTTTCATGGAGCGGGTGACGAGAATCGAACTCGCGCTCTGAGCTTGGGAAGCTCATGTTCTACCATTAAACTACACCCGCACAACGCACTGGCTGACCAGCGACGCATCGTCCCACACTGTACCCCATCGCCGATCCCCCGAGGCCGCGGCCCGGTGCGGGTCGTGATGGACGTGGGGTGTGTCGGGGGGTGGACGCGGTTGTGGTGGGCGGGAGTTGGGGGCGTAGCGTGAGTGGTCGGAGTGCCGCGTGGAGTGGCGTCCTGTTCATCCCCTAATGTGGCTTTCTCGTCCACGGCTTGATGGGGAAGGGACTTGATGGACTCCATGGAGCGCACTGTCGTCCGCTGTGCCGAAGGGCACGTTTTCGCTACCGCCTCGTTCCCGATGCAGCAGCTCGGGTCCGGGCGGATCGGTCCCGGGCGGCTTATCCGCTGTCCTCGCTGCGCCCGGTTGCGGCATGCCGTGCCCGTGGTGTTCGAGGAGCGGTAGGGCTTCCGGGCAGGTGGCGACAGGCGCGCGGGCGGCCCGATGAGGGTGGGCCCGCGCGTTCTGCGTATCCTCGGTGGGTGCTTCTCTCAGACAAGGACATCCGGGCCGAGATCGACGCCGGACGCGTACGTATTGATCCGTTCGATGCGTCGATGGTGCAGCCGTCGAGCATTGATGTGAGGCTCGACCGCTATTTCCGGGTGTTCGAGAACCACCGCTATCCGCATATCGATCCGGCCGTCGAACAGGCCGATCTGACCCGTACCGTCGAGCCGGACGGGGACGAGGCGTTCATCCTGCACCCCGGTGAGTTCGTGCTCGCCTCGACGTACGAGGTCATCTCGCTGCCCGCCGATCTCGCCTCGCGGCTGGAGGGCAAGAGTTCGCTCGGCCGGCTCGGGTTGGTGACGCATTCGACCGCCGGGTTCATCGATCCCGGGTTCTCCGGGCACGTGACCCTGGAGCTGTCGAACCTCGCCACGCTGCCGATAAAGCTGTGGCCGGGGATGAAGATCGGGCAGCTGTGCATGTTCCGGCTGAGTTCTCCGTCCGAGTTCCCTTACGGCTCCGAGCGGTACGGGTCGCGGTACCAGGGGCAGCGCGGGCCCACCGCGTCGCGGTCCTTCATGAACTTCCACCGGACGCAGGTGTGATGCCGGGTGAGTGATGACGTGCGGGAGAATCTGACGTACGACGGTTTCGGGCACGCCGTGCGGGAGCTGGCGCAGGCCGTCGCCGATGACGGGTACGAGCCGGACGTGGTGCTGAGCATCGCGCGCGGCGGGGTGTTCGTCGCGGGCGGGCTGGCGTACGCGCTGGACTGCAAGAACATCCACCTGGTGAATGTGGAGTTCTATACCGGGGTGGGCACCACACTCGAAATGCCCGTCATGCTGGCGCCCGTGCCCAATGCCATCGACTTCTCCGACAAGAAGGTTCTGATCGCCGACGATGTCGCCGATACCGGGAAGACGCTGAAGCTGGTCCGCGACTTCTGTATCGATCATGTCGCCGAGGTGCGCTCAGCCGTCATCTACGAGAAGTCGCATTCGCTCGTGAAGTGCGAGTACGTGTGGAAGAAGACCGATAGCTGGATCAACTTCCCGTGGAGTGTGGAGAAGCCCGTCGTGCGGCGCAGCGGACAGGTTCTCGACGCCTGAGCGGTCGGGTGGCGATCGGGTGCGTGCCGGTCGCGTGTGCGTGTGCGTGTGCGTGCAGAGAAGAACCCCCGGGCCCTGGTGAGGGCGGCCCGGGGGTTCTGTCGTTCCTGGTGCTGTGGTGCTGTGGTGCTGTGCTCAGATCGTGCCCAGTTTGAGGATCGAGACCAGGGCCAGGAGCTGGATCGCGGACGCGCCCAGGGCCTTCGGCCACGGCAGGTCGTGGGACTTGCTCACCATCGAGGTGAACAGGGCAGCCGCCGCCAGCCAGGTGATCCAGCCGAGGATCTGGACCAGGGAGTTCTCGCCGCCCAGGAAGAGCGCGAAGATCAGGCGCGGGGCGTCCGTGATCGACATGATCAGCATGGAGAGGCCCACGGTCGGCTGCCACGCCCCGTCGCCGCCGAGCTGGCGGGCGAGGGTGTGGGTGACCGCGCCGAGCACCAGGCCGCCGAGCACGAAGCACGCGCCCGTGAGGATGACGTAGGGGACGGCCGAGGAGACCGGCGCGTGGATCGCGTCGTCGCGGGCCTGGTCGAAGCCGAAGAGCGCCAGCAGGCCGTAGAGGAACGTGACGATCAGGGCCGGGCCCCAGACCGGGTAGTCGCGCATCTGCCAGAACGTCGGGCCGGGGCGCGTCACGATGCCGCTCAGCAGCTGCTTCCAGTGCAGGCGAGGGCCCGTGGGCTGGGCGGGGGCCTGGCCGGCGCGGTAGGTGTTGCCGTCTCCGTACGGGTCCTCGTTGATGCTGAAGGCCTGGGTGTGTCCGGGGCTGTTCGCGTACGGGTCGCCCTGCTGGGGGTACGGGGCGTGGCCCTGCTGCTGCGGGTACGGGTCGGCGAAGTACTCGGGCTCGTCCGGCCCGCCGCCTTGGTAGCCGCCGCCACCGTTGTAGTTGTTGTGGTGGCCGCCGTTGGGCGGGCCCGTGTTGCCTCCCGTCGGCGGCCATTGCTGCTGTCCGTACGGCGGTGGTGCCTGAGTGCCGTACGGCTGCTGCCGCGGTTGTCGCGCTTGCTGCGGGGTGCGGTTGTCCCGGCCGCGTCCGATCCTGAATCCAGCCACGTAATCGAACGTACCTGGTCCGCGCGGGTCGGGTGGGAGGGGCGGGGGAACTGGACCGCCTTTGCGGCCTAGCTGTGACATCCCCTAAGGGAACCCTGGGGGGTTGTCCTCAGCCCGCCGTGAACAGCGCGCTGGTGAAGGTGATCAGCGGGCGGTCCGGCGTGGCGGCCGGGTACAGCGCGATCAGGTCCGCCGTCTCGCCCCGGTGCGTACGGACCACCGTGTCCGGCTTCTTGTCGCCGTCGAAGTCCCCGTACCGCTGGAGGAGGGTCGTTTCCGCACCGGTCGTCGCCGCGGGCGATCCGCTGCCCTTCGCCGTGCGCAGCGGTGCTGCCGGGAGCTTTCCGGCCGGTGCGCGGAAGCGGTACGCGCCGCCCGGGCGGGCCGGTCCGTCGGGGGTGCCGAGCAGCAGCGTGCCCTTGCCCGCGGTGCCCGGCTCGTGGGGGAGGGTGGTGTACACCAGGTCGTCGTAGCCGTCCTTGTCCGTGTCCGCCCGGGGCTCGGGGGCGGACAGGGCGGGGCCCGCGCCGGGGATGGTGCCGCCGGCGGCGTGCGGGCGGCCGTCGCGGGTGAAGGGGCCCCGCAGGAAGCTGAGCCGGCCGGCGCTCGCCGTCACGGCCAGGTCCGGTTTCCGGTCGCCGTCGAAGTCGCCGCAGACGGGGTGGTCGGGCCACTCGTTGCCGAAGCGGGCCCGGTCCGGGATGCGGAGCGTGACGGCCTTGCCGGTGAGGCCCGCGGGGGAGCCGAAGAGGATCTGCAGCGGGACGGGCGGGCGGCCGATGCCGTTGTACGGGGGGTCGGTGGCCACGATCAGATCGGTGAAGCCGTCCCGGTCGAGGTCGCACGACGCCTCGGCGTCGAACGCCGACGGGAGGGTGTCACCGCTCTTGGCGGCGTTCGCCCGCGCGCTGAGGAGCTGGCGTACGGAGGGGTCGAGGCCGCGGGTGGCGGAGCCGTACACGATGCCTATGCCGGCGTCGTCGCCGTGGCTGTCGGCGGCCGGCTTCACCAGGTCGTCGAGGACCAGGTCGCGGAGGCCGTCGCCGTTGAAGTCGTCCGGGGTGTGGCTGCCGGTGCCGTGCGGGACGGCGTGGCGCTCGGCGCCCGCCAGGCCGGAGAGCGCGGTGGGCGGGGCGTCGCCGTTCTTCGGGGACGCGGGGTCCGGGGAGCCCGCGCAGGCCGTCAGCAGGAGCGCGCAGAGGCAGCCGAGCGCGGTGGCCGCCGTCGGTCCGGCCGCGCCCCGGGGGCCCGCCGCCGTTCTCGCGCGTGTCCTGGCGATGCGTATCCGCACGGGATACCTCCGATGCGTATCCCCGTGGGGACACCTCGTACGTCTCGTCGGTCTCGGCCGTCCGGCGGGGCTCACGCGCCCCACGGCCGTCCCACATGATGCGCCACCGGGGCCGTACAACAGAAGCGGCCGGTCCTGCCCCCGAGGCAGGTCCGGCCGCTTGTGCAACGCGGTGGCGCGTGACGGGTTACCCGTTACTTCACCGGTTCCGGCTCCGGCGCGTCCGCCGTATCCGGCTCGCCCGCCGGGTCAGCCGGGGTACGCACCGAGTCGAGCAGCAGCTGCGACACGTCGACCACCTGGATCGACTCCTTCGCCTTGCCGTCGTTCTTCTTGCCGTTGACCGAGTCGGTCAGCATGACGAGGCAGAACGGGCAGGCGGTGGAGACGATGTCCGGGTTGAGGGAGAGGGCTTCGTCGACGCGCTCGTTGTTGATGCGCTTGCCGATCCGCTCCTCCATCCACATCCGGGCGCCACCGGCACCGCAGCAGAAGCCGCGCTCCTTGTGGCGGTGCATCTCCTCGTTCCGCAGACCCGGCACCTTCGCGATGATCTCGCGCGGGGGCGTGTAGATCTTGTTGTGACGGCCCAGGTAGCAGGGGTCGTGGTACGTGATCAGACCCTCGACCGGCGTCACCGGGATCAGCTTGCCCTCGTCGATGAGGTGCTGGAGCAGCTGCGTGTGGTGGATGACCTCGTACTCGCCGCCGAGCTGCGGGTACTCGTTCGCGATGGTGTTGAAGCAGTGCGGGCAGGTCGCGACGATCTTCTTCGTCGCCTTCGCCTTCTTCGTCGAGTCGTCCTCGTCGTCCTCGCCGAAGGCCATGTTCAGCATCGCGACGTTCTCCTGGCCGAGCTGCTGGAACAGCGGCTCGTTGCCCAGGCGGCGGGCCGAGTCACCCGTGCACTTCTCGTCGCCGCCCATGATCGCGAACTTGACGCCCGCGATGTGGAGCAGCTCGGCGAAGGCCTTGGTGGTCTTCTTCGCGCGGTCCTCCAGGGCGCCGGCGCAGCCGACCCAGTAGAGGTAGTCGACCTCGGTGAGGTCCTCGACGTCCTTGCCGACGATCGGGACCTCGAAGTCGACCTCCTTGGTCCACTCGACGCGCTGCTTCTTGGCGAGACCCCAGGGGTTGCCCTTCTTCTCCAGGTTCTTGAGCATCGTGCCCGCCTCGGACGGGAACGCGGACTCGATCATCACCTGGTAGCGGCGCATGTCGACGATGTGGTCGATGTGCTCGATGTCGACCGGGCACTGCTCCACGCACGCACCGCAGGTGGTGCAGGACCAGAGGACGTCCGGGTCGATGACGCCGTTCTCCTCGGCCGTGCCGATCAGCGGGCGCTCGGCCTCCGCGAGGGCGGCCGCGGGGACGTCCTTGAGCTGCTCCTCCGTCGCCTTCTCGTTGCCCTCCATGTCCTTGCCGCCGCCGGCCAGCAGGTACGGGGCCTTGGCGTGCGCGTGGTCGCGCAGGGACATGATCAGGAGCTTCGGGGAGAGCGGCTTGCCCGTGTTCCAGGCGGGGCACTGCGACTGGCAGCGGCCGCACTCCGTGCACGTGGAGAAGTCGAGGATGCCCTTCCAGGAGAACTGCTCGACCTGGGAGACACCGAAGACGGCGTCCTCGGCCGGGTCCTCCCAGTCGATCTCCTGGCCGCCCGTCGTCATCGGCTGCAGCGCGCCCAGCGCGACCGCGCCGTCCGCGTTCCTCTTGAACCAGATGTTCGGGAAGCCGAGGAAGCGGTGCCAGGCGACACCCATGTTGGTGTTGAGCGAGACCGTGATCATCCAGATCAGCGAGACGCCGATCTTGATCATCGCGGTGAAGTAGATGAGGTTCTGCAGGGTGCCGAGCGCGAGTCCCTTGAAGGCGAGGACCAGCGGGTACGAGACGAAGTACGCGGCCTCGTAGCCGCCGACGTGGTGGATCGCACCCTCGAGACCGCGCAGGGTCAGGATGGCCAGGCCGATGACGAGGATGACGTACTCGACGAAGTACGCCTGCCAGGCCTTCGAGCCCGCGAACCGGGACTTGCGGCCGGCCCGGGAGGGGAGGTTCAGCAGCCGGATGGCGATCAGCACGAGGATGCCGACCGTCGTCATCAGGCCGATGAACTCGATGTACAGCTCGAACGGCAGCCATTCGCCGATGATCGGCAGCACCCAGTCGGCCTTGAAGAGCTGTCCGTACGCCTGGAGCAGCGTCGGCGGCAGCGTCAGGAAGCCGATCGCGACGAACCAGTGCGCGAAGCCCACGATGCCCCACCGGTTCATCCGGGTGTGGCCGAGGAACTCCTTGACCAGGGTGATCGTGCGCTGCTTGGGGTCGTCGGTGCGACTGCCTGCCGGTACCGGCTGTCCGAGGCGGACGAACCGGTAGATCTGCGCGACGGCTCGGGCGATGAGCGCAACGCCGACGACGGTCAGCACCAGCGACACGATGATCGCGGCGAGTTGCATTTGGGGGCTCCTCGGGCCTGCGAGGGTGGGATTCAGCGGTGGTCGCTGATTACTCAGGTGATTACTAAGCAGTAACTTAATCAGTCTGTGCTGACACTATCCACTTATTCCGCCGTCCTGTAGCCGGGCAGGCGGTGATCTGTGTCGCTCAGGTCTGCCTTGCCGTGCCGCACAAGGCCACGGGCCGCTTCGCGCAGGGGTGCGCCGACGGCTTCCGCGAGGATCGCCAGGTCCAGCGCCGGGCGGTGGTGCTCGGCGTAGTGCTGGTCGAGGAGGGCCGGTTCGTCCCACGGCATCGTCGAACGGTGGCGCACCTGGGCCAGGCCGGTCAGGCCGGGCTTCAGTTCCTGCCGCCAGTCTCGCGCACCGGTCGCCCGTTTCCGTACCTCGGCCGGCGTGAGCGGCGCCGGTCCGACCAGCGCCAGCTCTCCGCGTACGACATGGGGCAGCCGGGAGATGACGTGCAGCCGCAGCCGCCGGGTGCGCAGCGACCGCAGCACGAAGGGCCGGCCGCCCGCTCCCACCCGGGTGGATCGGGTCAGTACGCCCCCGGGGCCGCGCTGCACGGCGAGGACCAGGGCGGCCGCGGCGAGCAGGGGGGCGGCCAGGAGCAGCAGGGCCGAGCCGAGGGCCAGGTCCAGGGTTCGTCCGGCCGTGGGGCGGGGCAGGCGCGTCAGTGGGGCGAGCCGCTTGAGTGCCCTGAGTGCTTCGGAAGCCCTGGGCGTCCTGAGTGTTCCCGCGAGGTACGGGCGGCTGCCGCGCCTTGCCGGGCCTCGTCGTTGCCGCGGCCCGTGATGCCGGCCTTGCCTCTGCGTCTGCATCGTTCGCACCTGCCTGGTTCGGCGGTTCGTGTGCCGGTTTTGCGCGGCTCACGGCATTTTGTGACAGAACGATCCCATGAGGCGATGATGGGGAGGGCCGTGTGGCCCGTGGGGCGGGTCGGTGTCGCCCGGGTGCCGCCCGTAAGTGGGCCGAACGGCGTGTGTCCGCCGTCACGCATGGCGGTGTTTTCGCTGGTGGCGGCCGGTGCGTGCACAATAGTTGAGTCGACTCGACTCAGGTCTGTTGACTCTGGGGCGGGTGTCATGCATCCTTGAGTCAGATCCACTCAAGTAGTCAGTTGGAGGAATTGAAATGGCACGTGCGGTCGGCATCGACCTGGGCACGACTAACTCCGTCGTCAGCGTTCTCGAAGGCGGCGAGCCCACCGTCATCACCAACGCCGAAGGCGCCAGGACCACGCCGTCCGTCGTCGCTTTCGCGAAGAACGGCGAGGTGCTGGTCGGCGAGGTCGCCAAGCGCCAGGCAGTGACGAACGTCGACAGGACGATCCGTTCGGTCAAGCGCCACATGGGCACTGACTGGAAGATCGAGATCGACGGCAAGGGCTTCAACCCGCAGCAGATGAGCGCCTTCATCCTGCAGAAGCTCAAGCGTGACGCCGAGTCCTACCTGGGCGAGAAGGTGGCCGACGCGGTCATCACCGTCCCGGCGTACTTCAACGACTCCGAGCGTCAGGCGACGAAGGAGGCCGGCGAGATCGCGGGCCTGAACGTCCTGCGTATCGTCAACGAGCCGACGGCCGCCGCGCTGGCGTACGGGCTCGACAAGGACGACCAGACGATCCTCGTCTTCGACCTCGGTGGCGGCACCTTCGACGTGTCCCTCCTGGAGATCGGCGACGGCGTCGTCGAGGTGAAGGCCACCAACGGTGACAACCACCTCGGTGGTGACGACTGGGACCAGCGCGTCGTCGACTACCTGGTGAAGCAGTTCGCCAACGGGCACGGCGTGGACCTGTCCAAGGACAAGATGGCTCTCCAGCGTCTCCGCGAGGCCGCGGAGAAGGCGAAGATCGAGCTGTCGTCCTCGACGGAGACCTCGATCAACCTGCCGTACATCACGGCGTCGGCCGAGGGCCCGCTGCACCTGGACGAGAAGCTCACGCGCTCGCAGTTCCAGCAGCTCACCGCTGACCTCCTGGACCGCTGCAAGAACCCGTTCCACAACGTCATCAAGGACGCGGGCATCCAGCTCTCCGAGATCGACCACGTCGTTCTCGTCGGTGGCTCGACCCGTATGCCGGCCGTCGCCGAGCTCGTCAAGGAGCTCACGGGCGGCCAGGACGCCAACAAGGGTGTGAACCCGGACGAGGTCGTCGCCATCGGCGCCTCGCTCCAGGCCGGTGTCCTCAAGGGCGAGGTCAAGGACGTCCTGCTCCTCGACGTCACCCCGCTGTCCCTCGGTATCGAGACCAAGGGAGGGATCATGACCAAGCTCATCGAGCGCAACACCACGATCCCGACCAAGCGCTCCGAGATCTTCACGACGGCCGAGGACAACCAGCCGTCCGTGCAGATCCAGGTCTACCAGGGCGAGCGCGAGATCGCGGCGTACAACAAGAAGCTCGGGATGTTCGAGCTGACCGGTCTGCCGCCGGCCCCGCGCGGTGTGCCGCAGATCGAGGTCGCGTTCGACATCGACGCCAACGGCATCATGCACGTCGCTGCCAAGGACCTCGGCACCGGCAAGGAGCAGAAGATGACCGTCACCGGTGGCTCCTCGCTGCCGAAGGACGAGGTCAACCGGATGCGCGAAGAGGCCGAGCAGTACGCGGACGAGGACCACCGCCGTCGCGAGGCCGCCGAGTCCCGTAACCAGGGCGAGCAGCTCGTCTACCAGACGGAGAAGTTCCTCAAGGACAACGAGGACAAGGTCCCCGGTGACGTGAAGACGGAGGTGGAGACCGCGCTCACCGAGCTGAAGGAGAAGCTCAAGGGCGAGGACACCGCCGAGATCCGCACGGCCACCGAGAAGGTCGCGGCCGTCTCCCAGAAGCTGGGCCAGGCGATGTACGCCAACGCCCAGGCCGAGGGCGGACCGCAGGCCGAGGGCCAGCCGGGTGCCGAGCAGGCCCAGGCCGACGCCCAGGACGATGTCGTCGACGCCGAGATCGTCGACGACGAGAAGGACTCCAAGGGCGGTGCGGCGTGACCGAGGAGACTCCGGGCTTCGAGGAGAAGCCCGACGTCCCCTCCGGCGCCACCCCTGACGACGCCGAGCCGAAGGCCGCCACCCCCTCTTCGGAGGAGGAGGCGGCCCCGGCCGGGGACGCGAACCTGACAGCCGGTCTGACCGCTCAGCTGGACCAGGTCCGCACGGCGCTCTCCGAGCGCACGGGCGACCTCCAGCGGCTCCAGGCCGAGTACCAGAACTACCGCCGCCGTGTGGAGCGGGACCGGGTCACGGTCAAGGAGATCGCTGTCGCGGGTCTCCTGTCCGAGCTCCTGCCCGTGCTCGACGACGTCGGCCGGGCCCGTGAGCACGGTGAGCTCGTGGGCGGGTTCAAGTCGGTGGCCGAATCGCTGGAGACGGTCGTCGCCAAGCTCGGACTGCAGCAGTTCGGCAAGGAGGGCGAGCCCTTCGACCCGACGATCCACGAGGCCCTGATGCACTCGTATGCGCCGGACGTCACCGAGGACACCTGCGTGGCGATCCTGCAGCCTGGGTACCGGATCGGCGAGCGCACCATCCGTCCCGCGCGGGTGGCGGTGGCCGAACCCCAGCCGGGGGCGGCACCCGCGACCGCGAAGGAAGAGAAGACAGACGACGAGGAGAGCGGTGGCGGCGAGGAGGTCTGACATTCTGTCCGACCACCTGGCAGTACATCGCCCGGCCACCGGGCCTCGCGTACGGAGCACGCCGCACACCGGCCTGATCCGTACGGGAGGCCCCCGGCCGGTCGTCCGGAAGGAGGGACGTCGATGAGTACGAAGGACTTCGTCGAGAAGGACTACTACAAGGTTCTCGGCGTCCCGAAGGACGCCACCGACGCCGAGATCAAGAAGGCGTACCGGAAGCTCGCCCGCGAGTTCCACCCGGACGCCAACAAGGGCGACGACAAGGCGGAGGAGCGCTTCAAGGAGATCTCCGAGGCGAACGACGTCCTCGGTGACACCAAGAAGCGTAAGGAGTACGACGAGGCCCGCGCCCTCTTCGGCAACGGCGGGTTCCGCGCCGGACCCGGCGGGGCCCAGGGCAACTTCAACTTCGACCTCGGAGACCTCTTCGGAGGCGCCCCGGGCGGCGGCCAGGGCGGCGGTGCCGGCGGTTTCGGCGGCGGCGGTCTGGGAGACGTCTTCGGCGGCCTCTTCAACCGCGGCGGAGGCGGCGCAGGCACACGCGTGCAGCCGCGCCGCGGCCAGGACATCGAGTCCGAGGTGACGCTCAGCTTCACCGAGGCGGTCGACGGGGCCACGGTCCCGCTGCGGATGTCCAGCCAGGCGCCCTGCAAGGCGTGCTCCGGCACCGGCGACAAGAACGGCACCCCGAGGGTCTGCCCCACCTGCGTCGGCACCGGACAGGTCTCGCGCGGCAGCGGCGGCGGGTTCTCGCTCACCGATCCCTGCGTGGACTGCAAGGGCCGGGGCCTCATCGCCCAGGACCCCTGCGACGTCTGCAAGGGCAGCGGCCGGGCGAAGTCGTCCCGCACCATGCAGGTCAGGATTCCGGCGGGCGTCTCCGACGGCCAGCGGATCCGGCTGCGCGGCAAGGGCACCCAGGGCGAGCGCGGCGGACCGGCCGGCGACCTCTACGTCGTCGTCCACGTCGACGCCCACCCGGTCTTCGGCCGCAAGGGCGACAACCTCACGGTCACCGTGCCCGTCACCTTCACGGAGGCGGCGCTCGGCGGCGAGGTGAAGGTGCCCACGCTCGGCGGACCGCCGGTCACCCTGAAGCTTCCGGCCGGTACGCCCGGCGGGCGCACCATGCGGGCCCGCGGCAAGGGCGCGGTCCGCAAGGACGGCACCCGCGGCGACCTGCTCGTCACCGTCGAGGTGACGGTCCCCACGGACCTGGGCCCCGAGGCCCGGGAGGCCCTGGAGACCTACCGGAAGGCGACCGCGGACCAGGACCCGCGGGCGGAGCTGTTCCAGGCAGCGAAGGGAGCTTGAGGTGGACGGCCGGAGACGTAATCCGTACCAACTGACCGATGAATCCCCGGTGTACGTGATCTCGATCGCGGCCCAGCTCTCGGGCCTGCATCCGCAGACGCTGCGCCAGTACGACCGCCTCGGCCTGGTCTCGCCCGACCGCACGGCCGGGCGCGGCCGGCGCTACTCGGCCCGTGACATCGAACTGCTGCGCACCGTGCAGCAGTTGTCGCAGGACGAGGGCATCAACCTGGCCGGTATCAAGCGCATCATCGAGCTGGAGAACCAGGTCGCGGCCCTCCAGCAGCGGATCGCCGAGCTCTCGGCGGCCGTCGACGGGGCCGATGCGGCGCTGCAGCAGCGCGAGGCGCAGGTCCACGCCTCGTACCGGCGCGACCTGGTGCCCTACCAGGACGTGCAGCAGACCAGCGCCCTGGTGGTCTGGCGGCCGAAGAGGCCGAAGGACTGAGGGGATTCGTCCCCGCCACGGAGAAGCCCGTCATCCCGGAACGTCAGGGGCGGCGGGCTTCTCCGTCGTCGTGACCGGCGGCACGGGCTCGGCGATGCCTGAGCGGACGAGCAGGGCGCCGAGGTGGGTGCGGCTGGTGGCGCCGAGGATCTGCATGAGCTTGGCGATGTGGGCGCGGCAGGTGCGGACGCTGATGCCGAGGGTGCGGGCGACGGCCTCGTCCTGTTTTCCCTCGATCAGGAGGCGCGCGATGCTGTGCTGGACGGCGGTGACCGGGACGCCGGGCAGCGTGGTGGGGAGCTGCTGGGTGAACGGGGTGGCCCCTTCCCACAGCGTCTCGTAGATCCCGGCCAGGAAGCCGACGAGTGCGGGGTGGCGGATCTCCAGGGCGGCGCTGCGGTCGGGGCTGGCCGGGAGGTAGGCCACCTTGCGGTCGAAGATGAGGAGGCGGTCGACGACCTGCTCCATGGTGCGTACCTGGAGGAGGCTGCTTGGCAGTTGGCCCATGTACGCCTTGAGCGCGGGGCTGTAGCGCGCGGAGTGCTGGTAGATGTGGCGCAGCCGGACATCTCGCTCAACAGTGGGCAGGGTGCCGGCCAGCGCTGTCCGGAGCTCTTCGGGCGACCGCGTGCTGCCGGGCTGAATCGTCAGGATCTCGGCGTGTGTCTCACTCAGTGAACGGGCGATGCCCGCCTGGATGGCCGGTGGCCCGACGATGACGTCGATGCTGCGATGCGGGGCGTCACCGAAGGACGTCAGCGGTACCAGCGCCCTCGCCAGCAGGTCGGAGGCCCGGACCTGGTCCACCAGGCCCTGGGCCAGGGGGCCCAGCAGGCGGGCGAGGGCCACCGAATGCGGTACGGGGCGCAGGAGCCCGCTGTCGTGCGGGTCGGGCAGGAGGAGCGCCGTATCGACGAGACAGGGCGTTGCTTCGGTGGCTGACCGGGCGAGGCTGCCTTTGCCCAGTGCTTCGGCGTAGAGGCTGACAGCCGCGTCGCACAGTCCGCGGTCGCTGTGTTCGTGCACGGGCGGCGCCGTCATGCCTGGGTGCCTCCGGCGATGCCGGACTGGACGAGGAGGGCGCCGAGGTGGGTGCGGCTGGTGGCGTCGAGGGTCTGCATCAGCTTGGCGATGTGGGTGCGGCAGGTGCGGACGCTGAAGCCCAGCTTCCGTGCCACTGCCTCGTCGTGGTGTCCCTCGACGAGGAGGCGGGCGATGCTGTGCTGGACGGCGGTGACGGGAGTGCCTGGGGCGGCCGTCTGCAGGTGTTCGGCGATCGGGGTTGCCTGCGCCCACAGGACTTCGTACACCTGTACCAGGTAGCGGACCAGTGCCGGATGCCGGATCTGGAGAGCCACATCGCGGTCGGCCGTCGCGGGGATGAACGCCACCGCGTGGTCGAAGATGATGAGCCGGTCGATGGTCAGCTCCATCGTTCTGACCTGTACCTGCCCTGGCGGCATCTGCTCCAGGTAGTTCCGGACGGGGGCGCTGTAGCGGGCCGGGTGCTGGTAGATGTGGCGGAGCCTGGCACCTCTTTCCACAGCTGACAGGCCGTTGGCGAGTCCCTGCTCGATCTGCTCGGGTGATCGGTGACCGCCCGGCTGAGCGGTCAGGACCTCCGTTTCGGCGGCGGCAGCCGCCTCGTGCAGGGCGGAGTCGATCAGCCGTTTGCCTTCGAGCACGGTGATGGAGAGGTTGGGGTCCTCGCTCGCGATGGCCGCCAAGGGTGCCAGGGACTCGACCAGTGCGGCGCTGCGGCGTACCTGTTCATGGACGTTGCGCGTGATGGGCTGCAGCAGATGGGCGAGCACGGCCGAAGGTGTTGCCGGGCGCAGCATCGCCGGATCACGCGGGTCCGGGTGGAGCAGTGCCATCTCGATGAGGCAGGGGGCCGGTGCGACCTCGGCTCGTGGGAGACGCCCTCGGCGCAGGGATTCGGAGTAGAGCCGGATTGCCGGCTCGCACAGTTCGAAGTCGCTGTGCGGGTGATCTGGTATGCCCGTTTCCGTGCCCATCTGGACCCCCCCATTCTTTGCAGTGCAACAAGATGACGGTGGTGAAACCCTAGCGACCGAGGGAGTGTTGACGTGTCGGGGGAGCCGGGAACTCTCCCGGCTGATCCAGGGCACGGCCATGCTCTCCCCCTTGCGTGGCGGTGCCCCCGGCCCGGGGGTGGGGACTTTGGGTGCCGGCCGGTCAGGAGTCCTGTTCCAGGATTCCTGACCGGGCGATCAGATAGCCGAGTTGCGCCCGGCTCTTGGTGCCGAGGGCGGCGTTGAGTTTGGCGATATGAGTCCGGCAGGTGCGCACGTTCATGCCGAGGCGCCGGGCTATCGAGTCGTCGACGTGTCCCTCTACGAGGAGTTGTGCGATGGAGCGCTGGACACCGCTGATGCCTTCGGGGGTGGGGTCGTACCGCACGTCTTCGAGGAGTGGGGTGGCGCGCTGCCAGAGTTGTTCGAAGACCCTGGTCAGGTATGCGACGAGCCCCGGGTGGCGCAACTCCAGTGCCACTTCGCCATCTTCCTGTGCCGGGATGAAGGCCACCGTGTGGTCGAAGACGAGCATGCGCTCGACGAGTTCTTCGAGGGTGCGGATCTCGACCTTTCCCTCCGCCAGGCGTTCGGCGTAGGCGTACGTTCCGTGATGGTGCCGGACGGTGTGCTGATAGAGCGTGCGGATGCTGACGCCGCGGTCGATCACGGCCTGTCCGCGTTCGACGCCCTTGCTCAGAATGAGCTCGCTGCGACCACCGCCCGGCTGGATGGTGAGTACTTCGGTGGTGCACTCTGCCGTTGCGACATCGATGGCGGCATTGATTCTGGCGTTGCCTTCCAGCACGGTGATGGCGTGCGTGGTCGGCGCGTCCTGAGCGCTGATGTCCATGAACGGTTCGAAGGATTCGGCCAGTTCGAGGGAGCGTCTGCGCCGGTCCTGGATCTCCCGCTCGATGGGGTGGAGACGCTGGGCGAGCGCGGCCGACGGCGGCACGGGACGGAGCCACTCGGGGTCGTCGGGGTCCGGGTGCAGCAGGGCGAAGTCCATCAGGCAGGGTGCGGGTGCCACGTCTGAGCGAGGTATTCGTCCGGATCGCAGTGCACTGGCGTAAAGGCGCTGCCCTGCTTCGCACAGGTCGGTGATCCCATGAGGATGTCCGGTATTGGGTCTACTTGTGGCCATATCTCCACCCCCCATGTTCTTGAACCAGCAGGAACATGATGCATCGACCCAGTGGTGTTCGCGTCCTTGGGTGAGACATCGTCTTACGTGCGGGGGAGATGACCCATCAAGTGAGGACGAAGCCGAAATGTATAAGCGAATGCTTCGCTCGGTGCTTGCCACTGCGTTTGCGGGGGCCTTGGCCTACGGCGTGCTGGGTGCCACGGACATTACGTGGGGGGGCGCTCCCTCGGCATCGAGTCACGTCGCGGCAATCCCCGCCGGTGACATCACGTGGGGCGGCGTTGCGCCGAAGGATGCCAAGGGTGACATCACGTGGTCCTTCACGCCGACTTCGGCGGGCTCCTGACATGACCACCCCGCCGGACGACCGGACCTTCAGACGCGAGATGGCGACCGCTTACCGCTCAGGGTGGCATTTCATCGACCTCGTCACGGCACTCCCCCATCGTGGTGATTCGTTGATGGTCACTCTGTTCGGTGATCCCGTCGTCGTCGCCCGCGAGGACGACGGGGAACTGCGCGCCTACCGGTGCCTCCGCAAGCCGCGTGGAGCACCGCAGCCCGTCCGCTGCACCATCCGGTACGACATGATTTTCGTGAACCTCGCACAGCGTGACCACCAGTTGTTCGAACCCGAGACCATCGCCGCCACCCCCCGCAGTGCCTGAGCGATCCCCCGTCGTTCCACGTCGCTCAGACACTCCCCCACACAACGGCGCCACCGTGACCTGAACACGGTGGCGCCGTTGTGCTACTCCCGGAGACATTCCGGTCGGAGCGGCACAGAAGGTGTCGAAGTTCGCCGTCTGTGTGGGTGGGGGCACGGTCCTCCATGCTCCGCCCTGCCACCCCCAAGGGGCATTCATGAGCGGACACGAGGTCGAAGAACTGCCGGGCCGGCGCGGAGACGACGGCGAAGCCGCCCGTGCCGTCGCGTCGCTGCTCCATCGCGAGGTGGAGGTCTCCTTCGACGACGCGGTGCGGGGGAAGGTCTTTCTGTCCCTGTGGCTGAGGGCGGCCGCGGTGGCGTTCGGCGTGCTGCTCCTCTTCTGCTTCGTCGGGCTCATCACCCTGGCCGGTGATCCGCAGAGCGGTCTCGGGATCATGGGGATCGGTCTGCAGATCGCCATGATCGCCTTCGTCGCGGTGTTCCTGGCGTCGAGGACCGCCGAGCCGGTCGGGGAGTGGCGGGTGCTGCTGGACGGCGAGGCCGAGGAGGAGCAGCGCGCCGAATCGGCGTACGCCGGGATCGCGAGGGCCGTGCGGGAGCGCCGGCTGCCCGTCGAGCCGGTGTTCCGGCGCATCCGCACGGCGGGCGCGCACCCCCGGGTGACCCACCGGATGGTGCTGCGGGACGGGAGCTACGTCGCGTACCTCTCGGTGTTCGCCTACGGGTCGAGCGTCTACCTGGGCTGGGTGATGTGGCGCAGCCGGCGCGGCACCGAAGTCGTCGGGCGCGTCCTCGCCGACTTCGCGGCGGACTTCGGCGGCGCCGACCCGGAGAAGGCCGCGATGCGGGCCGAGGCGCCGCGCGCCCTGCGGGAGGCGCTGCACGCCGCCGCGCTGGAGGGGCTGTCCGTCGCCGTCGACGGGTGTGTGGTCGCTCCCGAGGCGGGCTTCCCGCAGGGGCTCCCGCCCGTCGAGGAGGAGGACGCGGTCGCGGCTCCCCTCCCGGCCCAGGCCGCGGCGCCCGCGCCGATGGCGCCGCCGCCCGTGCCGCCCCGCAAGCCGTGGGCGAAGGGCGGCAAGTGAGGGCGGGCGCGGTGCCGGCGCTCAGGGGCGGTGCGGTCAGCCCCGGCCGAGCGCCCGGTCCAGGGTGATCTCGATGACGACGCGGTCCGGATTGGGCGACGGCGTGCGCTCGTAGCGCTCCGTGTGACGGCGTACCGCCTCGTCGACCCTGTCCTGCTCCGTGCGGACCCTGGCGACGCCCTCCAGGGTCGCCCAGCGCCTCCGGTGGACCTGACAGGCGGCGACGCGGGCGCCGTCCGGGCCCGCGGCCAGGATGTTGGCGACCTTGCGGCTGTTCCTGTTGGTGATGATGCGGGCGAGACCGGCCTCGGGGTCGTACGTCACGCAGACCGGCACCACGTGCGGGGTGCCGTCGGGGCGGGGGGTGGTGAGGGTGCAGAGGTGGGACTCGCGCCAGAAGGCGAGGTACTCCGGGCCGGGATCACGTACGTCGACTGCCATGGGGTCAGCGTAGGCAGCACCGGGCCGCGCTGCGGTGGCGGGCGGCCGGACCGGCCGGTTCACTCGGACAGTGTGGGTCCGTGAGGGGCTGCCCCTTTTTGCCTTGAGTGGAATAGACTCAACTTTGTGCACGTTGATCGTGTCAGTAGTGAGGACGGACCAGTCACCGCAAGGAGGAGAAAGCGCACGTGGACGCCGAGCTGACCAACAGGAGCCGGGACGCCATCAACGCGGCCACCAGCAGGGCCGTGAAGGACGGGCACCCCGATCTGACCCCGGGACATCTGCTGCTCGCGCTGCTGTCGGGCGAGGACAACGAGAATCTCGTCGATCTGCTGGCCGCCGTGGACGCGGACCAGATCGCCGTACGCACCGAGACCGAGCGGCTCCTGGGCGCGCAGCCCAGCGTGACCGGCTCGACCGTCGCCCCGCCGCAGCCCAACCGCGAACTGCTCGCCGTCATCTCCGACGCCGCGCAGCGCGCGAAGGAGCTCGGCGACGACTTCATCTCCACCGAGCACCTGCTCATCGGTATCGCGGCCGAGGGCGGCCGGGCCGGTGAGATCCTCGACGGGCAGGGTGCCAGCGCGAAGAGGCTGCTGGACGCGTTCGAGAAGAGCAGGGGAGGGCGCCGGGTGACCACTCCGGACCCGGAGGGCCAGTACAAGGCCCTGGAGAAATTCGGTACGGACTTCACGGCGGCCGCGCGCGAGGGCAAGCTCGACCCGGTCATCGGGCGCGACCAGGAGATCCGCCGCGTCGTCCAGGTGCTGTCCCGCCGCACCAAGAACAACCCGGTGCTCATCGGTGAGCCCGGCGTCGGCAAGACGGCCGTCGTCGAGGGGCTCGCCCAGCGCATCGTCAAGGGCGACGTCCCGGAGAGCCTGAAGAACAAGCGGCTGGTCTCCCTCGACCTCGGCGCGATGGTCGCGGGGGCGAAGTACCGCGGCGAGTTCGAGGAGCGCCTGAAGACCGTCCTCTCCGAGATCAAGGAGAGCGACGGCCAGATCATCACCTTCATCGACGAGCTGCACACCGTCGTCGGCGCGGGTGCCGGCGGCGACTCCGCCATGGACGCGGGCAACATGCTCAAGCCCATGCTGGCCCGCGGTGAGCTGCGGATGGTCGGCGCCACCACGCTCGACGAGTACCGCGAGCGGATCGAGAAGGACCCCGCCCTGGAGCGCCGCTTCCAGCAGGTGCTGGTGGCGGAGCCGTCCGTCGAGGACACCATCGCGATCCTGCGCGGGCTCAAGGGCCGCTACGAGGCCCACCACAAGGTGCAGATCGCGGACTCCTCCCTGGTCGCCGCCGCCACGCTCTCCGACCGCTACATCACCTCGCGCTTCCTCCCTGACAAGGCCATCGACCTCGTCGACGAGGCGGCCTCCCGGCTGCGCATGGAGATCGACTCCTCGCCCGTCGAGATCGACGAACTCCAGCGCTCCGTCGACCGGTTGCACATGGAGGAGCTGGCCCTCAAGAACGAGACCGACACCGCCTCCAAGCAGCGACTGGAGAAGCTGCGCCGCGACCTCGCCGACAAGGAGGAGGAGCTGCGCGGTCTCAACGCCCGCTGGGAGAAGGAGAAGCAGGGCCTCAACCGCGT
This sequence comes from Streptomyces sp. NBC_01257, assembly GCF_035917255.1. NCBI lineage: Bacteria > Bacillati > Actinomycetota > Actinomycetes > Kitasatosporales > Streptomycetaceae > Streptomyces > Streptomyces sp. NBC_01257. Next base: position 4,331,191 of record NZ_CP108472.1, on the reverse strand, counting down.
CGGTGAGCTGAAGGAACGCCTCGACGACCTGCGCGGACAGGCCGAACGCGCCCAGCGCGACGGCGACTTCGACACCGCGTCCAAGCTGCTGTACGGGGAGATCCCCGGCCTGGAGCGCGAGCTGGCCGAGGCCGCCGAGGCCGAGCAGGAAGCGGCGAAGGAGCCCAAGGAGACCCTGGTCAAGGAAGAGGTCGGGCCGGACGACATCGCCGATGTCGTCGGCGCCTGGACCGGCATCCCGGCCGGCCGGCTCCTGGAGGGCGAGACCCAGAAGCTGCTGCGCATGGAGGAGGAGCTGGGCCGGCGCCTCATCGGGCAGACCGAGGCCGTGCAGGCCGTCTCGGACGCGGTACGCCGCACCCGGGCCGGTATCGCCGACCCCGACCGGCCCACCGGATCGTTCCTCTTCCTCGGCCCCACCGGCGTCGGCAAGACCGAGCTGGCGAAGGCCCTCGCCGACTTCCTCTTCGACGACGAGCGGGCCATGGTCCGCATCGACATGAGCGAGTACGGCGAGAAGCACAGCGTGGCCCGGCTGGTCGGTGCCCCGCCCGGGTACGTCGGCTACGAGGAGGGCGGCCAGCTGACGGAGGCGGTCCGCCGCCGCCCGTACAGCGTGGTCCTGCTGGACGAGGTCGAGAAGGCCCACCCCGAGGTCTTCGACATCCTGCTCCAGGTCCTCGACGACGGCCGGCTCACCGACGGACAGGGCCGGACGGTTGATTTCCGCAACACGATCCTGATCCTGACGTCCAACCTCGGCAGCCAGTACCTGGTCGACCCCCTGACCAAGCCCGAGGAGAAGAAGCAGCAGGTCATGAATGTCGTACGGGCCTCGTTCAAGCCGGAATTCCTCAACCGGCTCGACGACCTCGTGGTCTTCTCCGCGCTGTCAGGCGACGAGCTCGCCCACATCGCGGGGCTCCAGATCGACCGGCTCGCCAAGCGGCTCGCCGACCGGCAGCTCACCCTCGACGTCACCCCGGCCGCCCTGGCCTGGCTGGCGGAGGAGGGCAACGACCCGGCCTACGGTGCCCGGCCGCTGCGCCGCCTCATCCAGACGGCGATCGGCGACCGGCTCGCCAAGGAGATCCTCGCGGGCGAGATCACGGACGGCGACACGGTCCGCGTGGACCGGGCCGGCGACGGTCTGATCGTCGGCGCGGCGAGCTGACCGGAGCACCTGTTCCGCGACCCGCGGCCCCGGTCCCCGCCGGCTGGATATCAGCTTGTGGCGGATCGGGGCCGTCCGGGCTTGCCATGCCCCGCCCGGCATGGGAGAGGATGGCAGCCAACCGCACGAAGGGAAATTACGGTGAGCATCGATCCGTCCTCGATTCCTAACTTCGGGGGCCAGCCCGAACCGCAGGCGGCAGGACCGGAGGGCCCCGTCGTCCCTGACCAGGACCTCGTCAAGCAGCTCCTGGAGCAGATGGAGCTGAAGTACGTCGTCGACGACGAGGGCGACCTCGCGGCGCCGTGGGAAGAATTCCGCACGTACTTCATGTTCCGTGGCGAGGGCGAGCAGCAGGTCTTCTCGGTCCGTACGTTCTACGACCGCCCGCACGACACGGACCAGCGCCCGGTCCTCCTCGACGCGATCGACGACTGGAACCGCCGCACCCTGTGGCCCAAGGTCTACACGCACACCCACGAGCCCGAGGAAGGCGCCGAGGACACCGGCACCTCGGTCCGGCTGATCGGTGAGGCGCAGATGCTCATCGGCACCGGCGTCGCCCTGGAGCACTTCGTCTCCTCGACGGTCAGCTGGGTGCGCGCCTCCATCGAGTTCGACAAGTGGCTGCTGGAGCGGCTCGGCCTGGCGCCGGCCGAGGAGAAGGCGGAAGGCGCGGAGCAGGACGCTCCCGAGGCCTGAGCCCGGTCAGTCCCACGAGAGCCCGGTGGGGAGCGGTCCGGCCGGACCGCCCCCCACCGGGCTCTTTCACAGCCCCTTGAGCCGGGAGACGGCCTCCTCCAGCACCTCGGTCCGCTTGCAGAACGCGAAGCGGACGAAGGGCGCGCCCTGCTCCCGGTGGTCGTAGAAGACCGCGTTCGGGACGGCCACGACACCGCAGCGCTCCGGCAGCGAGCGGCAGAACGCGAAGCCGTCGCCTGCGGGGTCCAGCGGGCGGATGTCCGTGGTGACGAAGTACGTGCCCGCAGGGCGGTAGACCTCGAAACCGGCCTCCGCGAGCCCGGTGCTCAGCAGGTCCCGCTTGGCCCGCAGATCCGCGCGCAGCGTGTCGAAGTAGCTGTCGGGCAGGCGCAGGGCCTCGGCGACCGCGTACTGGAACGGCCCCGCGGAGACGTACGTCAGGAACTGCTTCGCCGAGCGCACCGCCGCCACCAGCTCCGGGCTCGCGGTGATCCAGCCGACCTTCCAGCCGGTGAACGAGAACGTCTTGCCGGCCGAGCTGATGGTCACCGTGCGCTCGCGCATGCCGGGGAACGAGGCGAGCGGCAGGTGTTCGCCCTCGAAGACCAGGTGCTCGTACACCTCGTCGGTGACCACGAGGAGATCGCGTTCGCACGCCAGAGCGGCGATCGCCGACAGCTCCTCGCGGGTCAGGACGGTGCCGGTGGGGTTGTGCGGGGTGTTGAGCAGCAGCAGCCGGGTGCGGGGGGTCACGGCCGCGCGCAGTTCGTCGAGGTCGAGCCGGTAGCTGCCGGCCGACGGCTCGGGGTGCAGGGTGACGGGGACGCGGGTGGCGCCCGCCATGGCGATGCAGGCGGCGTACGAGTCGTAGTACGGCTCCAGGGCGATGACCTCGTCCCCCGGCTCCAGGAGCGCCAGCAGGGCCGCCGCGATGGCCTCGGTGGCGCCCGCGGTGACCAGGACCTCGGTGTCGGGGTCGTACGCCAGGGCGTAGCGGCGCTGCTGGTGGCCGGTGATCGCGGTACGCAGTTCGGGGACGCCGGGCCCCGGTGGGTACTGGTTGCCGTGCCCGGCGCGCAGGGCGCGGACCGCGGCCTCGCGGACCTCCTCGGGGCCGTCGGTGTCCGGGAAGCCCTGGCCGAGGTTGATGGCGCCGGTGCGGACGGCCAGCGCGGACATCTCCGCGAAGATCGTCGTGCCGAACTCGGCGAGGCGGCGGTTGAGCAGCGGTCGTCCCTGTGTCATGACCGCCATCCTGCGCGGAAGCTCTGGAGTTGCTCAAGTCTGCTTTGGCCTCACGGGGGCGGGGGAATCCCCCCTGCACGCAGGAATCGGTGCGGAGCGGGGGGCCTCGCTTCGGGGGAACGGAAGGACGTGAGGTCCGTGAAGGGACTGTTCATCGGGGTGCTGGTGGTCGTGGGGGTCGTGCTCCTCGTCGTGATGATGGCGGGCGCCGGAAGCCGGGGGAAGCCGCTGGGCCGGGGCAAGCGGCGCGGCGCCGCCGGTGCGGCCGGCGGGGGGAGCTGGTGGGCCGGCGGGGGCGGCGGCTCGTCCTGCGGCGGCGGCAGCGGCGGCCACTCGGGCGGTCACTCCGGCGGCCACTCGTGTGGCGGGGGTTCTTCGTGCGGCGGCGGTTCGTCGTGCGGTGGCGGGGGCGGATGCGGCGGAGGCAGCTGACACGGGGCAGCTGGTCCGCGGCCGGGCCGGGACAGTACGGTCCGGTGCCCGCGAGGAGGCCCGGCGGGACGGGGGAGGCCCTCAGGGGTCACCTGAGTCCCGCCGGGCCACTTTTCTTCGGGACGCGCGTCGTGTTCCCGGTGAACACCTGAACCGGGAGGCCCCCGAGGGGATGGAAACCACGCCAAGTTGGGCAAAAACGCTGCGACTACGGCGTAGTTCGTGATTCCCTCGGTTGAGAGAACATTCAGCCCTCGGACCCCAGTTGGACCTGATCGGGCGCTTCCCACCTCCCACGTGCATCACGTCGGGGCGCCCCCTGTCCACGTGTCCATGTGTGTTTTGCGGAGCCGACCCATGCTCACGACCCTCCATACGGCCTATTCCGACACCCGTGCCGCCGATCTGGCCTGGGCGCTGGGGCGTGAACCGCTCCCGGCGCTGGCCGTGCTCGACCTCCATCTCGGTGGCGCCGAACTGCAGTTGCGCCTGCTCGGCGCCTCCCACCAGGTACTCCTGGAGGAGGAGAACGGCAGCTGTTCCGAAACCGTCGCCTGCATCCCCGGCAGCAGCACCCCGCTGCCCCTCGGCGTCTCCAAGCGGCTCGGGGAATGGGAGTACGAGTTCGCGGCGCGCGTCGAGACGCTCGGCGCGGGCTCCTTCGCGGGACGTGCCCAGGAACTGCTGGCGCTCGTCGCCGACCACCCGCACGGACTGGCCGGGACCTTCCCGGGGAGCCCGCACGCCTTCACCGCCATGCTCGCCCAGCGGACCGAGGGCCAGGTGCGCTGGCGTACCTGGCACGCGTATCCGCAGGAGGGCCGGCTGGTGGTGACACGGACCCGGGTGGGGGTGCGGATGCCGGCGGCCGCAGCGCTGTGACCGGGGTCAACTCCGTTGTGAGTGCACCGATTACACCCTTGTGGGTGACAAGCGACGACGTTTCCGTGACGTAGCGTTCGCGGCATGATCGACCAGCAGGTGTCGCTGCGAGGGGGCGCGGCGCGGCTCCCCGTGCGACCGAGGACCGGCCGGTACCTCGTGCTGGCCGCTGTCTTCATCTGCGCCGCCTGTGGGCTGGTGTACGAGCTCGAACTGGTCGCGCTCGCCTCCTATCTGATCGGCGACTCCGTCACCCAGGCGTCCGTCGTGCTGTCCGTGATGGTGTTCGCCATGGGTATCGGCTCGCTGCTCGCGAAACGTTTACGCGGCCGCGCCGCGGTCGGCTTCGGGCTGATCGAGGCGGCGCTCGCCCTGGTCGGCGGCTTCTCCGCACTGGTGCTCTACGCGTCGTTCGCCTGGATCGGGGAGTCGCAGTACGCGCTGGTCGGGTTCTCGCTGGCGATCGGGATCCTGATCGGTGCGGAGATCCCGCTGCTGATGACGCTGATCCAGCGGGTGGACCGGCAGGACGCGGGCGGGGCGGTGGCCGACCTCTTCGCCGCCGACTACGTGGGCGCGCTGGTCGGGGGCCTGGCCTTCCCGTTCCTGCTGCTGCCGATGCTCGGACAGCTCACCGGTGCGCTGTTCACCGGGGCGGTCAACGCGGCGGCGGGCGGCGCCCTGGTCCTGTGGGTGTTCCGGCGGGACCTCACCGCCCGCTCCCGGTGGCTCCTGATCGCCGCCAACGTGACGGTGATCGCCGTGCTCGCCACGGCCGCCGTGCTGGCCGACGACTTCGAGCGGGCGGCGCGGCGGGCGGTCTACGGCGGCCAGGTGCGGGTCGCGATGCAGACCGAGGTCCAGGAGGTCGTGCTGACCGGGGCGGACCGCAGCTCCCTCGACCTCTACCTGGACGGGCGGCTGCGGGTCAGCTCCCGCGACGAGTACCGCTACCACGAGGCGCTGGTGCATCCGGCGATGAACGGGCCGCACGGGCGGGTGCTGATCCTGGGCGGCGGTGACGGCCTCGCGGCCCGTGAGGTGCTGCGCTACCCGGACGTGCGGGGGGTGACCCTGGTGGAGCTGGACCCCGGCGTCACCCGGTTGGCCCGTACGGACCACGCGCTGTCCGCGCTGAACGCGCACGCCTACCGGGATCCGCGGCTGACCGCCGTGAGCGGGGACGCGTTCAGCTGGCTGAGGGCGGCGCACGACCGCTACGACGTGGTGATCGCGGACCTGCCGGACCCGGGGATCTCGGCCAGCACGAAGCTCTACTCGGCGGAGTTCTACGGACTGGCCGCCGAGGCCCTGGCGCCGGGCGGCCGGCTGGTGGTGCACGCGGGACCGGCGGTGAGCCGGCCGCGTACGTACTGGACGGTCGAGGCGTCGATGCGGGCGGCGGGCCTGCACACCAGCCCCTATCGGATCAGCGGGCGGCACGCGGGGTTCGCGGTCGGCCCGGACCGGACCCGGGGGCGCCCGGCCGAGGCGCGGGGCTGGGGGTTCGTACTGGCCGGAACGGCCGCGGCGCCGGCTGTCGGTCTGGACCCCGGGGCGCCGCCGCTGCGGTCCCTGACCGCCCCCCTGCTGCGGGACGCGGGGCGGCAGGCGGAGGCCGGGCGGCTGCGGGGACTGGCGCCGTCGACGCTGGTGCATCCGCGGTACTGGGGCGAGCAGTGAGCGCAGGGGCGAGGACCCTCGGTCGCTGCGTGCCGGGCCGGTGGCGGGGGGTCTCGGGAGGCGGAAGCGCTGACGTGGTGGCCGGGGCTGAGTAGGCTCGGTTTCCATGGAGCATGAGGTGTTCGTTCCGGTTCCGGTCCCGGCCCTTCGGCGGACGCTGGGCGATCCTGCCCGGGTCGCGCGCTGTGTGCCGGGCCTTCAGCGGGACGCCGACGCGTCCGCGGGCCCGCTGGCCGGCCGGCTCAAGGTCCGGGCCGGTGGCCACACCATCACCTACCGGGGTGCGCTCCGGCTCACACCGCTGCCGGAACCCCCCGAGGGGGACGCCGCCTACGGCCTCTCCGTGTCGGGCGAGGGTGTGGAGGCGCGCGGCAGCGGAGCCGCGAAGCTCGCCCTGACCGTCCGGCTGACGGAGCGCGACGGCGGTACGGCGATCGCCTTCGACGGCACGGTCAGCGGTGACGGGCGGCTGCTGGAGCTGGACCCGGCGGCCGCGCTGTCCACGGCCCACCGCCTGCTGGACCGGTTCGCGCAGCAACTGGTGACGGAGTCCCTCGCCGGGCACGAGGAGGCGGACGGGACGGTGCCGGACGGGACCGTGCCGGACGACGCCGGTTCGGGCGAGGTCACGTCGGACGAGGCCGTGCCGGACGAGGCCGTACCGGAAGTAGAGCAGCCGGCCGCGGCCGCTGCGGCCGTCGTCGCCGCCGATGAGCAGGCGGTCGGGGAAGCGGTGGAGCAGGCCCTTGAGGAGGCCGCCGAGGAGGCGGACACCTCGGGTTCCGGCACCTCGTCGACTCCGCCCACGGACGACGCCTCCGCCGACGAGGCACCGGCCGGGGAGCAGCCGTCGGAGTCCTCCGTCTTCGACACCCCGGTGCCGCCCTCGGCGCTCGACCCGGTGGCCGGGATCGAGTTCACCGTCCCGGACGGTCCGCCGGCCGAGGCCGCGCACGCCCGGCGCACCATGATCGGGCGCAGTGCGGAGGAGGTCGACCACGCCCCGCCGCGCGGCCGGTACGCCCCCGTGCCGTCGCCCGATTCGACGGGAGCGGGCGCCACGCTCCGCTGGGTGGCCCCCGCGGCCGCGCTCGCCCTCGCCTCCGCTGTGGTGGTGGGCCGGGCGCTGCGGCGCCGGAGGTAGCCGCGCCAGTAGGGTCGTCGTGTGAGCAGCAGCGAGAAGGACGTCCGGCTGTCCGTCGGCGACGCAGAGTTGACCGTGAATCCCGCCAACGGCTGCCGTATCAGCAGCCTGCTGATCGGCGGCACCGAACTGCTGCGGCAGGGGGAGCGGTACGGCTGCTTCCCGATGGTGCCGTGGTGCGGGCGGACCGAGAACGGGCAGTTCCACAACGGTGGTGTGCTGCATCAGCTGCCGCTGACCGCCCCGCCGCACGCCATCCACGGCACGGGCCGTGACACGGCCTGGCGCACCGCGCGCGAGAGCAAGACGGAAGCCGCGTTCTACTACGACCTGACCGACCCGTGGCCGTACCCGGGGCGGGTGACGCAGACCTTCGAGCTGACCGAGTCCTCGCTGACGGCGGCCTTCGGCATCGAGACGTACGGCGACTCCTTCCCGGCCCAGGCGGGCTGGCACCCCTGGTTCCGGCGCAACCTCGGCGGCGAGGACGTCCGGATCGGGTTCGACGCCGCATGGCAGGAGGAGCGGGGCGAGAACCACCTGCCGACCGGCCGCCGGATCCCGCCCCTGGCCGGGCCGTGGGACGACTGCTTCGGGATGCCCGACGGCGTCGATGTGACCCTCACCTGGCCGGGACAGCTGGAGCTGACCGTGAAGAGCCGGACCGAGTGGGTCGTGGTCTACGACGAGCAGGACGAGGCGGTCTGCGTGGAACCGCAGTCGGGCCCGCCGAACGGGCTGAACACCGCGCCCCGCTACGTCACCCCGATCGAGCCCCTGGAGATCGCGATGACGTGGAGCTGGCGCAGCCTCTGAGTGCGGGGCGCACGGTGCGCCACCGGGCGGCCTATCCTCGTAGCCATGACTGACGTACGTGCTGAGCTGTTGCAGCAGATCAAGGACAAGGCCGTGGTTCACGGCAAGGTGACGCTCTCCTCCGGCCTCGAGGCCGACTGGTACATCGATCTGCGCCGCATCACGCTGGACGGCAAGGCCGCTCCGATGGTCGGTCAGGTCATGCTCGACGCGACCGCGGAGCTCGACTACGACTGCGTGGGCGGGCTGACGCTGGGTGCCGACCCGGTCGCCACCTCGATGCTGCACGCCTCCGCCGCCCGCGGCCAGGAGCTGGACGCGTTCGTGGTGCGCAAGGCGCAGAAGGCGCACGGTATGCAGCGCCGGATCGAGGGCACGGACGTCAAGGGCCGTCGCTGCCTGGTCGTCGAGGACACCTCGACGACCGGCGGCTCGCCCCTGACCGCCGTCGAGGCGGTGCGTGAGGCGGGCGGCGAGGTCGTCGCCGTCGCCGTGATCGTGGAGCGGGGTGCCGCTCCGGCCGTCGCAGAGGCCGGCCTCCCGTATGTCCACGTCTACTCGGTCCCGGACCTCGACCTGTCCTGACGGCGGTGCGATTCGTCCGGGAACGGCTCTGACCTGCGGTTTCCCTCAAGGGGGGTCGGTTTCACGTGAAACCGACCCCCCTTGTCGTATCCGCGCGGCGGGAGCCCGGGAACGCTGGGGAGGTACACCGGGTGGAGCCGGGACGAGAGTCTGGGAAGATGGGGGCGACGATGACGTCGCCCCCAGGTCAGGGAACCAGCAACGCACACCCGCACATCCCAAGGAGCGGACAGATGCCCATCGCAACCCCCGAGGTCTACGCCGAGATGCTCGACCGGGCGAAGGCAGGCAAGTTCGCCTACCCGGCCATCAATGTGACGTCGACGCAGACCCTGCACGCTGCGCTGCGCGGTTTCGCTGAGGCCGAGAGCGACGGCATCGTCCAGATCTCCACCGGTGGGGCGGAGTTCCTGGGCGGCCAGTACAACAAGGACATGGTCACGGGCGCCGTCGCCCTGGCCGAGTTCGCGCACATCGTCGCCGCCAAGTACGACATCACGGTCGCGCTGCACACCGACCACTGCCCCAAGGACAAGCTGGACACGTACGTCCGTCCGCTGATCGAGGTCTCCGCGGAGCGCGTCGCCAAGGGTCTGAACCCGCTGTTCCAGTCCCACATGTGGGACGGCTCGGCCGAGACGCTGGCCGACAACCTGGCCATCGGCCAGGAGCTGCTGGCCAAGGCCGCCGCCGCCAAGATCATCCTTGAGGTCGAGATCACCCCGACCGGTGGCGAGGAGGACGGCGTCACCCACGAGATCAACGACGAGCTCTACACGACCGTCGACGACGCGCTGCGCACCGCCGAGGCGCTCGGCCTGGGCGAGAAGGGCCGCTACCTGCTGGCCGCGTCCTTCGGCAACGTGCACGGCGTCTACAAGCCGGGCAACGTCGTCCTGCGTCCCGAGCTCCTCAAGGACCTCCAGGAGGGCGTCGCCGCCAAGTACGGCCAGGCGTCCCCGTTCGACTTCGTCTTCCACGGCGGCTCCGGCTCCACCGCCGAGGAGATCGCCACCGCGCTGGAGAACGGCGTCGTGAAGATGAACCTCGACACCGACACCCAGTACGCCTTCACCCGCCCGATCGTGGACCACGTGTTCCGCAACTACGACGGCGTGCTGAAGGTCGACGGCGAGGTCGGCAACAAGAAGGTCTACGACCCGCGCAGCTGGGGCAAGTCCGCCGAGGGCGGCATGGCCAAGCGTGTCACGGAGGCCTGCGCCAACCTGCGGTCCACCGGCACCAAGCTGAAGTAACTCCGTCCGTACGGATGTCTGCGTGGGCCCGGTACCCCTTGGGGTGCCGGGCCCACGGCATGTCCGTGCCCCGCCCGCACGAGATGAAGGAACAGCTGTGAGCACCACCTACGACTTCGACACCGTCATCGACCGCCGCGGCACCTGGTGCGTGCAGTGGGACGGGGTCGCGGACCGGTTCGGCGTGGACGGACTGCTGCCGTTCACCATCTCGGACATGGACTTCGCGACGGCCCCCGAGGTGCTGACCGCGCTGCGGGCCCGGCTCGACCACGGCGTTTTCGGCTACACGGACTGGCGGCACGACGACTTCCGCGGGGCGGTGGCCCACTGGTTCGCGACCCGGTACGGCACCACGATCGACACCGGCCGGCTGGTGTACGGGCCCTCGGTGCTCAGCCAGTTCTCGCAGCTGCTCCAGATGTGGACGGCCGAGGGCGACGGCGTGGTCCTGCACACCCCGACGTACGACGGCTTCCGCAAGGCGATCACCGGCCTCGGACGGGAGCTGCGGGGCGTGCCGCTGGGGGACACGGACGCGCTGGAGCGGGAGCTCGCGCGGGAGGACAGCAGGGTCCTCGTGGTCTGCTCGCCGCACAACCCGTCCGGGCGGGTGTGGACGGAGCCGGAGCTCGCGGAGATGGCGTCGCTCGCCGCGCGGCACGGGGTCGCCGTGATCAGCGACGAGATCCACGCCGACTTCGTGCACGACGGGCGGGCGCACGTGCCGTGGACGCGGGTGGGGGGTGACGGGCGCTGGGCGCTGATCACCTCCGCCTCGAAGTCGTTCAACTTCCCGGCGCTGACCGGTTCGTACGGGATCATCGGCCGGGCCGAGGACCGGACGGAGTACCTGCGCCGGATGGAGACCGCGGAGGGTCTCGCCTCCCCGGCGGTCCTCTCGCTGACCGCGCACATCGCGGCGTACCGGGAGGGCGGGGCATGGCTGGACGCGGTGCGTGAGTACGTCGCCGGGAACCTGGCGCTGGTCGCGGAGCGGCTGAACGCGGCGTTCCCCGAGCTGGGGTGGGAGCCGCCGCAGGCCGGGTACCTGGCGTGGATCGACGTGCGCAGGGCGGGTGTCGCGGACGACGAGGCGCTCCAGCGGGTGCTGATCGAGCGGGAGCGGGTCGCGGTGATGCCGGGGGGTGTGTACGGGGCGGAGGGCTTCGTGCGGCTCAATGTGGGGTGTGCGCGGAGCAAGGTGGTGGCGGGGGTGGAGGCGTTGATCCGGGGCGTGGAGGCGGTGCGGGGCGCGGCGTAGCCGCGGGGTGGTGGGGTGGTGGTGCGGTGCGGGCAGTGTGGGGCGCGGCCGGTTTCGGGGGCGCTGCCCCCGGACCCCCGCTCCTCAATCGCCGGAGGGGCTTGATTTTTGAAGTGGGCGGCAGGGGTTCAGTGTGCCGGGTGGCCCTTCCGGGGTGGGGCGTTGATGCTGGGGCCATGGCGGAGAGATCAGCTGACCCCGGTGGCCTTCGTGTCGCCTCGACCGCCGGGCGCTGGGTCGTCCTCACGACCGTGCTCGGGTCGAGCATGGCCATGCTCGACTCCACCGTCATCAACGTCGCCCTGCCCCGCATCGGCGAGGACCTCGGCACCGGCATGGCCGCGCTCCAGTGGACCGTCAACGCCTACATGCTGACCCTCGCCGGGCTGATCCTCCTCGGGGGAGCGCTCGGTGACCGGTACGGGCGGCGGCGGGTCTTCGTCACCGGGGTGGTGTGGTTCGCCGCCGCCTCGCTGCTCTGCGGGCTCGCGCCCGACGCCACCGTGCTGATCGCCGCCCGCGCCCTCCAGGGCATCGGCGGCGCGCTGCTCACGCCGGGGTCGCTGGCCCTGATCCAGGCGAGTTTCCATCCGGACGACCGGGCCCGGGCGGTCGGCCTGTGGTCGGGGTTCGGCGGGGTCGGTGCCGCCGTCGGGCCGTTCGTGGGCGGCTGGCTCGTCGACGGGCCCGGCTGGCGGTGGGTGTTCCTGCTCAACCTGCCGGTCGCGGCGATCTGCGTGCCCGTCGCCCTGCGCCACGTACCGGAGTCCCGGGACCCGCACGCGCACGGACGCTTCGACGTCCTGGGGGCCGTGCTCGGTGCGCTCTCGCTCGCGCTGGTGACGTATGCGCTGATCGAGGCGCCGGGGCAGGGCGCATCGGCGGTCGTGATCGGGGCTGCGGTGGGCGGGGTGCTGCTCGGGGCCGCGTTCGTCCAGGTCGAGCGGCGGCGGCCGGACCCCATGCTGCCGCCGTCGGTCTTCGCGTCCCGGCAGTTCACCGCCGTCAGTCACCCTCTGCGTCTACGCGGCACTCGGCGGCTTCTTCTTCCTCTCCGCGATCCAGCTCCAGGTCGTGGCGGGGTACTCCGCGCTCGGGGCGGGTACCGCCCTGCTGCCGACCACCGTCCTGATGCTGCTGTTCTCGGCCAGGTCAGGTGAGCTGGGGCAGCGCATCGGGCCCCGGATCCCGCTCACCGCCGGTCCGCTGATCGCCGCCACGGGCATGCTGCTGATGCTGCGCGTCGGGCCGGGGTCGAGCACCGTCTCCGGGTACCTCACCGACGTCCTCCCGGCCGTCGCCGTCCTCGGCGTCGGACTGGTCACCCTCGTGGCGCCCCTCACCGCGACCGTCCTGGCCTCCGTGGACACCGCCCGGGCCGGTCTCGCCAGCGGGATCAACAACGCCGCCGCCCGTGCCGCCGGGCTGATCGCGGTCGCCGCCCTGCCGCTGCTCGCCGGGATGGGACCGGAGGCCTACCGGGACGCCGGGGAGTTCGCCGCGACCTTCCGGCGCGCCATGCCGATGTGCGCCGGGCTGCTGGCGGCCGGCGCCGTCATCGCCTGGGCGACCGTCCGGACACCCCCGGCCGCCGCACAGGACACCGCACGCCCCGAGTGCACCGTGAACTGCGGCGTCACCAGCCCCCCGCTGGAGCCCGCGCCCGGAACCGCCCGACCGGCCGGTACCCCCGAGTAGTGCTTTGTGCGCACCGGGTGCCCCGGGCGGCGCCCGTGCCAGGCACACTGGAACCCATGTCGATCCACGAGAACCTGCTCGGGGGCCCTGCCCCGACCCACCTGCCCGACGACCCGGGGCCGCGCGAACTGCTCGCGGCGGACGTCGCGCCCGCCGACGTCGCGGCGAAGTACCCGACCTCCTCCCTGGCCTGGGCGCAGCTCGCCGACGAGGCGTTCGAGGGCGGCCGGGTCATCGAGTCGTACGCGTACGCCCGCACCGGCTACCACCGCGGCCTGGACGCGCTGCGCCGGGCCGGCTGGAAGGGCCACGGCCCCGTACCGTTCGAGCACGAGCCGAACCGCGGCTTCCTGCGCGCCCTGCACGCCCTCGCGCGCGCCGCGCAGTCGATCGGCGAGCAGGAGGAGTACGAGCGCTGCTCGACCTTCCTCCGCGACTCCTCGCCGACCGCCGCCGAGACCCTCGGCTAGCCGACCCGTACTCCTGCCGGCCCCGCGGACGATCACCGTCCGCGGGGCCGCTGCCGTTCGCGGGAGAGGTCGTTAGGATGCGGGCAGGGGACCGGAGCTCCACCACCTGACCGGTGGGGGCGGACCGCTACCCGGAAGCTCGTGTCGAGGAGACAGCGATGTCGACGATTCACCCCGACCCCGAAGCCACCGGTGCGCAGACCCCGCACCTCGACTTCGCGGGAACGACTCCGTACGAGGACTACGTCCAGGCGGATGTCCTGACCCACCTCCAGCACCTCCGCTCGGACGACCCCGGCGAGATGGTCTTCCTGGTCACCACCCAGGTCATGGAGCTGTGGTTCACCGTCATCGTCCATGAGTGGGAGACCGCCGCGCACGCCCTGCGCGAGGACCGGCTGTCCGTCGCGCGTGACGCGCTGAAGCGGTCCGTGCGGGAGCTGGAGGCGCTGAACGCGTCCTGGACGCCACTCGCCCAGCTCACGCCCGCCCAGTTCAACTCCTACCGGTCCGCGCTCGGCGAGGGTTCCGGATTCCAGTCGGCGATGTACCGGCGGATGGAGTTCCTGCTCGGCGACAAGTCCGCGTCCATGCTCGTGCCGCACCGGGGCGCGCCCCGGGTGCACGCGGAGCTGGAGAAGGCGCTCGGCGAACCGGGTCTCTACGACGAGACGCTCGCTCTGCTCGCCCGCCGCGGCCACGCGATCCCGGCCGCCGTGCTCGGCCGCGACCTCACCCAGAAGTACGAGCCGTCGCCCGAGGTCGAGGCCGTCTGGGCGGAGATATACGCCAACCAGGACCAGCACGACGAGCTGGTCCGGCTCGGCGAGGCGCTCACCGACGTCGGCGAACTCGTGTGGCGCTGGCGCAACGACCACCTCGTCGCCACCCGGCGGGCCATGGGCTCCAAGACGGGCACGGGCGGCTCCGCCGGTGTGGCCTGGCTGGAGAAGCGCGCCACGAAGAACGTGTTCCCCGAGCTCTGGACGGCCCGCAGCCATGTCTGACCTCCAGGAGCGCGCACAGGCGCTCGACCTCGCCGACGAACTGGCTCCGCGGCGCGCGCTGTTCACCCTCGATGACACCGTCTACCTGGACGGCAACTCGCTGGGCGCCCTGCCCCGCCATGTGCCCGCCCGGCTGCAGGAGGTCCTCACCCGCGAGTGGGGCGAGCTGCGCATCCGGTCCTGGGACGAGAGCGGCTGGTGGACGGCGCCGGAACGGATCGGCGACCGCATCGCCCCGCTCGTCGGGGCGGCCGCGGGACAGATCGTCGTCGGTGACTCGACGAGCGTGAACGTCTTCAAGGCCGTCGTCGCCGCGAGCAGGCTGGCGCCCGGGGGCCGCGACGAGATCCTGGTCGACGCCGCCACGTTCCCCACCGACGGGTACATCGCCGAGTCGGCGGCCCGGATGACCGGCCACCGGATCGTCCCGGTCGCCCCCGCCGACGTGCCGGACGCCCTCGGGCCGCGTACCGCCGCCGTCCTGCTCAACCACGTCGACTTCCGCACCGGCCGGCTCCACGACCTGCCCGGCCTCACCGCCGCGGTGCACGCCGCGGGCGCGGTCGCGGTGTGGGACCTGTGCCACAGCGCGGGCGCGCTGCCCGTCGGCCTGGACGCGCACGGTGTGGACCTGGCCGTCGGCTGCACGTACAAGTACCTCAACGGCGGCCCCGGTTCGCCCGCCTACCTGTACGTCGCCGAGCGCCACCAGGCGGCCTTCGACTCGCCCCTGCCGGGGTGGACGTCGCATGCCGACCCGTTCGCGATGACCCCCGGGTACGCGCCCGCGGACGGTGCCGTACGGGGCCGGGTCGGGACGCCCGACATCCTGTCCATGCTGGCCCTGGAGGCGTCCCTCGATGTCTGGGACGGGGTCGGGATCGAGTCCGTGCGGGCCAAGTCCCTGGCGCTGACGGATTTCTTCCTTGAGTGTGTCGCCGCGTACGCCCCCGAGGGCCGGGTCGCCTCCGTCACCCCGGCGGCCCACGCCGAACGCGGCAGCCAGGTCGCGCTGCGGTGCGCGGACGCCGCACCCGTGATGAGCGCGCTCATCGAGCGCGGCGTCGTCGGCGACCTGCGCCGGCCGGATGTGCTGCGGTTCGGCTTCACACCGCTGTACGTGGGGTTCGCCGACGCGGAACGCGCGGCGCGGGTCCTCGCGGACGTGCTGGCCGGTCCGGCGGCGTAGGCTGCCGGGTCAGTCCGGCGACCGGCTCGCCCCGGTCGCCGGACGGCAGCACCGGGGCCGCGGCAGCGACGGCCGACGACCAGGGGGTGGCACCGGATGCTCTTCGACGCAGACGCAGACGCAGACGCAGACGCAGACGCAGACGCAGACGCAGACGCCGGTGGCGAGGACGGGAGCGGTCGCGTCGGGTACGTACGGGCCTCGCGCGAGGTCCTCGCCGATGTGGTGCACCGCCCCGATGACCTTCGCGCACTGGCTGACATCGGCTTTCCGCAGCGCCCCTTCTGGCTGGCGCCGGCCCTCGCTGCGGACGGCTGTGCGGTGACGGAGAGCCGCCCCGTGGTGGACCTCGGTGACGAGGTGGAGATGATCGAGGAGGAGTCCGGCGTACTGCTGCTCTTCGGGGCGGTCCAGGGCTGGTACCTCTTCCTCCACCTCGGGGACGGCACGGTGCACGCCGTCCCCGACGAGCTGGAACTCTTCGACGGTGACCTGCGCATGGTCCACTCGGATCTCTCCTCTCTCCGGCACCTGCTGGAACTGCTGCACCGGCGGGCGCTGAAGGCGGACAGCGAACCGGCGGACGACTGGAGCACGCCCTACGCCGAACTGGCCCGCTTCGCCGACGGGATCCAGGCCGAGTTCGCGCGCACCGACCCGGTGGCCTTCTCCGAGGAGGAGTCAAGGGAAAGCCTCTGGGTCCACTTCTTCGGTGACATCCGGAACGGGCTGTACGGCAGGTACTACGCCCGGCCCGGCCGGGTCTGACGCCGGATCACCCGTCACCGGCTCAGCGGGGTGTCTCCGTACTGATACCGTCCCCGCAGGTCAAGCCAGTTGGGCAAGTACCAGGGACGGTTGGAGCAGCATGTCGGATTCTGCCGCGCGTGATCGGGACGCCGCCGAGACCGAGTCGGCCTTCTCGCATCCGGCCGTCGTCCCCGATACCTCGGCCGCCTACGGCAGCCACCCGGACCAGGTGATCGACTTCTACGCCCCGCGCGACGGGCGCACCGGTGCGCCCGTCGTGGTCGTCCTGCACGGCGGGGCGTGGCGGGCGCCGTACGACCGGGCCCATCTGTCGCCGTTCGCGGACTTCCTGGCCCGGCGCGGTTTCGCCGTCGCCAGTGTCGAGTACCGGCGGGGCAGCGAGCTCCCGCAGCAGCGCGGCTCGGGGCCCGTGGCGGGCCGCTGGCCGGAGACCTTCGACGACGTCGCGGCGGCGCTGGACGCGCTGCCGGAGCTGCTGGCGCGGGAGCTGCCGGCGGCGGACGCCCGGCGGGTCGTCGTCACCGGGCACTCCGCGGGCGGGCAGCTGGCGCTGTGGGCCGCCGCCCGGCACGTCCTGCCGGAGGGGTCGCCGTGGCGGCTGCCGCGCCCGCCCGCGCTGCGCGGCGTGGTTGCGCTCGCCCCGATCGCGGACTTCACCGCGGCCGTCGCCCTGGATGTGTGCTCGGGGGCGATCGGGCAGTTCCTGGGGCGCGAGGAGGACTTCGCCGAGCGCAGCGCGCACGCCGACCCGGCCCTGCTGCTGCCCACCGGCATCGCCACCGCCGTGGTGCAGGGCACGACCGACCTCACCGTGCCGCAGGCCGTCTCGGAGGCGTTCGTCGACGCGGCGGCGAAGGAGGGCGAGACGGTGGGGCTGACGCTGCTGCCGGACGTCGGGCACTTCCCGCTGATCGACCCGGCGGCCGACGCGTGCGCGGTCGTCGCGGAGGAGATCGCCCAGCTGGCCTGGTAGCGCCGCCGCGGCGGCACGGCGGACCCCCGTAGTACTTGCGACGGACGGTTCAGGATCCGTATCGCTGCTGACGACCCGGGACGCCGCGCCCCCTACCGTGGAAGCGTGACCGAGACCAAGACGAGAAGTCCGGAGCTCCGGATGGCCGCAGGAGCGATAGGCGGCCTGCGCCAGGACCTCATCCATGACGCGTTCGCCTACCGCCCGCTGCCGCCGATGCGCACCGGCGGGCCGCTGACCCGGCGGCTGCCGGAGCGGCTCCGGGCGCGGGCCCAGTGGACCCCGCACGCGGTGGTCCTGGCATCCGCGCTGTTCGCCTTCGTGATGGGGTTCTCCATCACCGGCAACGCCGGGGTCCTCGTGTCGGGGCTGCTGCCCGCCCTGTGCGTCGCGATGACGCTGGTCAGGCCGGTCGGGGCGTTCTGGATGTCGATGGCCCTCATCCCGGTCAGCATGGTCGTCGGCGGTGTCGACGGGCCGTGGGGGCCGAGCGCCTTCTTCGCGTACCTGGTGGTGCTGGTCGTCGTCGCGGCGCGCACCCGGCCGCGGACCGCGGCCTGGATGTGGGGCCTGACCGTGCTGTTCGGCACGCTCCTGGAGAACGCCGCGGGGTGGGACTCCGCGCCGTCCACGGCGGCCATGGCGGTGGTCTCCGCGTTCGCCCTGCTCCTGGTGAGCCTGGTGCAGATCCGCCGGGAGGCGGAGCGCGAGGTCACCGTGCAGCGCACCGTCACCGCCGTCGAACGCGACCGGCGCACACTGCTGGAGGAGCGCACCACCATCGCCCGCGAACTGCACGACGTGGTCGCCCACCACATGTCGGTCGTCGCGATCCAGGCCGAGGCCGCCCCGTACCGGGTGGAGAACCCGCCGCCTGAGCTGGAGCAGGCCTTCGTCACGATCCGGGAGAACGCCGTCGCGGCCCTCACCGAACTGCGCCGGGTCCTCGGCGTCGTACGGGCCGAGGACTACGAGGCGCCGGACGCCCCGCAGCCCACCCTGGCCGAGCTCGACGGGCTGCTCGCCAACGTCGGCGAGGCCGGACTGCCCGCCGAGAAGACCGTGACCGGCGCGGTGCGCGAACTGCCTCAGGGCGTCGAGCTGTCGGCGTACCGGATCATCCAGGAAGCCCTCAGCAACAGCCTGCGGCACGCGCCGGGCGCCACCGCCAAGGTCGAGATCGGCTACGTGCTGGGCGGGCTCGGGCTGCGCGTCGTCAACGGCCCACCGACCGGTCCGGTGAAGCCCTCGCCCGGCGCAGGCCACGGGATCACGGGGATGCGGGAGCGGGTCGCGATGCTGAACGGCGAGATGACGGCCGAGGCGACCACGGAGGGCGGTTACGAGGTCACCGCCTTCATCCCCGTGCAGCCGGCCCCCTCCGACGCCCCCGCCAAGGAGCAGTCATGACGACGCCCGCCGCCGCGCCGATCCGGGTGCTGATCGTCGACGACCAGATGATGGTCCGCGAGGGCTTCTCGGTGCTGCTCAACGCGATGCCGGGCATCGAGGTCGTCGGCGAGGCCGTCGACGGGCGCCAGGCCGTCTCGCAGGTCGCGGCGCTCCGCCCCGACGTGGTGCTGATGGACATCCGGATGCCGGAGCTCAACGGCATCGAGGCGACCCGTGAGATCGTCGCCGCCGACGCGGACGCGAAGGTGCTGGTGCTCACCACCTTCGACCTCGACGAGTACGTCTACCAGGCACTGCGCGCCGGTGCGTCCGGCTTCCTCCTCAAGGACGCCTCGGCCCGCCAACTGGCCGACGGAGTGAGGGTGGTGGCCTCCGGCGAGGCTCTTCTCGCCCCCACGGTCACCCGGCGGCTGATCACCGAGTTCTCGAAGCTCGCCGCGGCCCCGCGCCCGCCGGCCCTTGCCCAGATCGGTGATCTCACCGAGCGCGAGACGGAGGTGCTCGTCCTGATCGCGCAGGGCCTGTCGAACGCGGAGATCGCCTCGCACCTGGTGGTCGCCGAGTCCACCATCAAGACGCATGTGAGCCGCATCCTGGTGAAGCTGGGCCTGCGCGACCGCACACAGGCCGCCGTCTTCGCGTACGAGGCCCGGCTGGTCACGCCGTCGTGAGGCGGGACGCTTGCGGCGCTTCCGGCCCTTCCAGGGCCGACCTCCGGTAGGGCTGGCCCTGGAAGGGCGGCCTCCTAGCAGGGCCGTCCCCGGTAGGGCTGGCCCGGGCACGGGTGGCCGGTTAGCGTCGCTCCGTGACTCCTCCCCGCCCTCCCACCGAAGGTCCAGCTGTCCAAACTGGTCAACTCCCTCAAAGGGGTCTCCCCTCGGTACTTGCGCCAGGAGTTCACCGGCCGCACCGACCGGGCAGTCATGCACGGCCGTTTCTGGTCCCCGTCCTACTTCGCGGGGTCCTGCGGCGGAGCACCGTTGAGCATCGTCAAGCAGTACATCGAGCAGCAGAAACGTCCGCTCTGACCATCACGTCACAGCAGCCACGAGATGGCGTCCCGCCCGACCTGCAAGCCGGGATTCCGTGCGAAGATCGGGGATGGACCAGCCCACGCGTGCCGACTCCGGCCCCGCCGCCCCGTTCGACCCCTGGTCGGCGGCGTTCGTCGCCGACCCGTACCCCGCCTACGCCGAGCTGCGTGCCACCGGCCGGGCGCACTACTTCGAGCCGACCGACCAGTGGCTCGTCCCGCACCACGCCGACGTGTCGGCGCTGCTGCGCGACCGACGGCTTGGCCGGACGTATCTGCACCGGTTCACCCACGAGGAGTTCGGCCGGACGCCGCCGCCCGCCGCGCACGAGCCGTTCGAGACGCTCAACGGGCAGGGGCTGCTGGACCTGGAGCCGCCGGACCACACCCGCATCCGGCGGCTCGTCTCCAAGGCCTTCACCCCGCGCACGGTCGAGCAGCTCGTCCCGACCGTCGAGCGGCTGGCCGCCGGACTCGTCGACGACTTCGTCGCGCAGGGCGGCGGCGATCTGCTGACCGCCGTCGCCGAGCCGCTGCCCGTCGCCGTGATCGCCGAGATGCTCGGCATCCCGGAGTCCGACCGCGCCCCGTTGCGGCCCTGGTCGGCGGCGATCTGCGGCATGTTCGAGCTCAACCCGTCCGAGGAGACGGCCCGTGCCGCCGTCCGCGCCTCCCTCGACTTCTCCGCGTATCTGCGCGAACTGATCGCGGAGCGGCGCGGGAACCCGGGGACCGACCTGATCTCCGCGCTCATCGCCGCCCACGACGAGGGTGAGCGGCTGACCGAGCAGGAGATGGTCTCCACCTGCGTCCTGCTGCTGAACGCGGGACACGAGGCGACCGTCAACACCACCGTGAACGGCTGGTGGACGCTGCTGCGCCAGCCGGAACAGCTGGCCGCGCTGCGGGCGGACCACGCGCTGCTGCCCACCGCGGTGGAGGAGCTGATGCGGTACGACACCCCGTTGCAGATGTTCGAGCGCTGGGTGCTCGACGACATCGAGATCGACGGCACGGTCATTCCGCGCGGCTCGGAGGTGGCCCTGCTCTTCGGCTCGGCCAACCGCGACCCGGTCCGCTTCACGGACCCGGACACGCTGGACCTGTCCCGGCAGGAGAACCCGCACATCACCTTCGGCGCGGGTATCCACTTCTGTCTCGGGGCGCCGCTGGCCCGGGTGGAACTGACCGCCTCCTTCGGTGAACTGCTGCGCCGGGCGCCCGGTATGCGGCTGGTCGCGGAACCGGAATGGAATCCGGGCTACGTGATCCGAGGCGTGAAGGAACTGCGCGTCGAGCTCTGAGGAGCGGGCGGAGGAGTGGCGGGCCTCGCCCCCACTCCTCCCCGCCCGGGGGAGGGGCGGGCCGCCCCACTCCTCCCCGCCCGGCCGCCCCCTCAGCTCAGCATGTCCCGCCGCCGCAGCGCCGCCAGGCCGCCGGCCACCAGCACCACCGCGCCCGCGGTGAGGAGCACCACCGGCCCCCACTCCATGCCCGCCGCCCCCGGCAGTCTGGGCAGGTGGGTGAAGGGCGAGACGTCCATCACCGGCTGCGGGAGATCCAGGGCGGGGCCTATCCAGCCGAGCGCCAGACAGAGGCCGACCAGCCCCCAGCCGGCCGCGGCGGCCTTCGGCAGCGCCCCGTACAGCAGGACCGTCACCCCGCCCAGCAGCCAGACCGCGGGCAGTTGCACCAGAGAGGCGCCGAGCACGGCGGGGAGTTCGTGTCCGTAGCCGGCCGCCAGGCCGAGGCCGCCGACCGTCATGATCAGGGCCGCGCCGCCGAAGGCGATGAGCAGATGGCCGGCCGCCCAGCCGATCCGGCCGACCCCGCCCGCGAGCACCGGCTCCGCGCGCCCGGCGCTCTCCTCGCCGTGCAGCCGCAGCACCGAGGAGACGATGTACAGGGCCGCCACCGTGCCGAGCACGGAGACCATCGAGGCGAGGAACGCATCGGTCAGACCGGACTGTCCGCCCATCCGCTCGAAGATCTCCCTGGTCTTCTCGTTGTCCCCGACGAGATCGGCCGCCCCGCCGGTCAGCCCGCCGAAGACGAAGCCGACGACGGCGAACGACGCCGTCCATCCCAGGAGTGCCCCGCGCTGGAGGCGCACCGCGAGTCCGGAGGCGGTGGAGAGCCGGCCCCGGGCGGGTCCCGGCCGCGTCGCCAGGAAGCTCATGCCGACGTCGCGGCGGCCGGCCAGCGCGTAGGCCACGGCGCACTGCACGGCCACCGCGCCGGCGATCACGAGGAGCACCCACCACCGCTCGGTGGCGTACGGTCTGACGTTCTCCGCCCAGCCGAGAGGGGAGAGCCAGGTGAGGACGGACGAGCCGTCGTCCGTCGCGGAATCGCCCGCGGCCTTCAGGACGAACGCGGCGCCGATCACCGCGGCCGTCAGCCCCTTGGCGAGCCGGGCGCTCTCGGTGAACTGCGCCGCGATCGCGGCGGTGCAGGCGAACAGCGCGCCGACCCCGGCGACGGCCAGCGCGAGGGCCACCGCTCCGGCGCCGCCCGCACCCGAACCGGCCATGCCCGCCACGATCATCAGGGCCAGTGCCGCATCGGCGACGAGCGCGGCGAGCAGCGCCGCGGTGAGCGGGGCCCGGCGCCCCACCACGGCGGAGGAGAGCATCTCCTGACGGCCCGTCTCCTCCTCCTCGCGGGTGTGGCGCACGACGACGACCAGGCTCATCACGGCGGCAAGCGCGGACCCGAAGGCGATCATGCGCCAGCTGACGAGCCCGCCCACGGAGTCGCCGAACACGGGCCCGTACATCGCCCGCACGGAGCTGTTGCCGTTCATCGACGCGGCGAGCTCCGCGCGTTGTCCTGCCGTGTCGTAGAGCGAGGAGATGGATTGGCCCACGGAGGAGAACGAGCCGCCGAGGACGACCACCCAGACCGGCAGGATGATCCGGTCCCGCCGCAGGGCGAGCCTCAGCAGGGTCCAGGTCCCGGCGAGCTGCCCGGTCCCGGCCGTCCGGCGTCCGGCGCCGGCCGTCGTCCTCATGGTCACGGCAGTCATCGCGCCGCCACCTCCGCGCCCTGTTCCGCGTCCGTCGTGTAGTGCCGCAGGAAGAGTTCCTCCAGCGTGGGCGGGGTGCTGGTCAGCGACCGGACCCCGGACGCGGAGAGCGACTTGAGGACGGCGTCCAGCCGGTCCGTGTCGACCTGGAGCGAGACCTGCCGGCCCCGGATGTCGAGATCGTGCACCCCGGGCAGCCGCGCCAGGCCGTTCGGATCGGTCAGCAGCTCGGCGGTGATGTTCGTCCGGGTCAGATGACGCATCCCGGCCAGCGAACCGGTCTCCACCGTCCGGCCCTGGCGGATGATGCTGACCCGGTCGCAGAGCGACTCGACCTCGCTGAGGATGTGGCTGGAGAGCAGGACCGTCCGCCCGCGGTCGCGCTCCTGCGCGACACAGCTCTGGAAAACCTCCTCCATCAGCGGGTCCAGCCCGCTGGTCGGCTCGTCCAGGATCAGCAGATCGACATCCGAGGCGAACGCGGCGACCAGGGCCACCTTCTGCCGGTTGCCCTTCGAGTACGTCCGCCCCTTCTTCGTCGGGTCGAGCTCGAACCGGTCGACGAGGTCGGCGCGCCGGGTCTCGTCGAGACCGCCGCGCAGCCGCCCGTACAGATCGATCACCTCGCCGCCGGAGAGGTTGCGCCACAGCGTGACGTCCCCCGGGACGTACGCCACCCGCCGGTGCAGGTCCACGGCGTCGCGCCAGGGATCGCGGCCGAGCAGCTGGGCCGCACCCGAGTCGGCCCGCAACAGGCCCAGCAGGACCCGGATGGTGGTCGACTTCCCCGAGCCGTTGGGCCCGAGGAAGCCGTGGACCTCACCGGACTCGACGGTCAGGTCGAGCCCGTCCAGCGCATGCGTCCGGCCGAACGACTTGTGCAGTCCGGCCACGGTGATTGCCTTCGTCATGATTCTGAACGTACGCTACTTTCACAATTTTGTGAAGTTAAGGAAGCGTATAAAGTCAGAGGCGTACGTGACCGGGGGACGCAGGGAGCAGGGAGGACGAGGACCGATGAGCAGCGAGAGCGAGTCCGCAGGGGGAGCGCGCGATCCGCGGGGCGCCGGCCGGGAGCGCGGACAGCGGGACCCGGACGCGGTCGCGCGGTTCGTGGAGCGGTTCGCGTCCGAGATGACCGAGGCGGGGATGCAGCGGATGGCCTCCCGCGTCTTCGCCGCCCTGCTCGCCGACGACGACGCCTCCATGACCTCGGCCGAGCTGGCCCTGGCCCTGCAGATCAGTCCCGCGGCCGTGTCCGGCGCGATCAACTACCTCACCCAGGTCAGCATGGTCGGCCGCGAACGCGACCCGGGCTCGCGCCGTGACCGCTACCGCCTGCACAACGAGATCTGGTACACCACGTTCGCCAGCCGCGACCGGGTGCTCACCCGCTGGGAGCAGACCCTCAGGGACGGGGCGCGCACCCTGGGCGAGCACACCCCGGCGGGCGCCAGGATCGCGGAGACGGCGGCGTTCTTCGAGTTCATGCAGTCGGAGCTGGGCGCGATGATGGACCGCTGGGAGGAACACCGCAAAACGCTCGACCTGCCGACGGCTGAGGGCGCGCGGGACGCCTGAGTCCTGCCCGTCCTGCGGCCCGTCTCGTCACTCCACGCCGGAGGCGACGTCGAAGCGGGTCCCCAGTTCCCGGTGCTCGTCCGGGCCGATGTCCTCCCAAGCGCTCTGCGGCCAGTAGGCGTGCCCGTCGATCCACGCGACGGCCGGTGACCGTCCGTCGTCGAACCGGCCGCGCAGTTCGACGGTGCCGGTGGGTGCGGGCAGCCCGGCCCACGGATCCTTCAGGGGCCCCGGTGCCCGCAGCGGCAACAGCCCCTCGGGCAGAGCACCGGCCCCGACGGGGAAACACACGAGCGTCGGCCCGTCCGCCCGGCCGTCGTGCAACAGGGCGTACCGGCGAACCCTGGGTCCCGGAGCGGTCGCGGCACCGGCCAGCAGGCGGACCTCCGGGATGCCCGACGTGACCGCCCGCCACGCCGCCAGGAGCCCGAAGGTCCCCATGGCGACTGCCAGCACGTCAAGCCCGAGCCCCGTGTCGAGGTCCGTGACCAGGGTCAGTGCGAGGACGGCGGACGGTACGGCCAGGAGTCCCAGCGCCGTTCCGGCGCCGGAGAGGGCCCGCAGCGACGGCACCCGCCACCAGGTCAGCGGCGGTCGTGCGGGCGCCGGGGCAGGGGCCTCCGTGGCCGGCTTCGCCGGGGCCGCGCCCCGCAGCAGGGCCTGCCGTTCGGCCTCGGCGGCGAAGGCCGCCCAGGAGGCCGGGGGTGCGGGCTCCGGTGAGGCGTCGGCGGCAGTGGCCAAGGTGGTGGCGCCGGCGGTGTCGGCGGGGGCAATGGCAATGGTGGCCGGCGTTCGCCGCCGGACGTAGATCCCGGGCTGCGAGTGCTCCTGGTATCGCCGCCGCCGGATGCGTACAACCCGGATCGTGCCGCCCCCGAGCCCGACGGCGGCGAGCGACAGTCCGCCCAGCCCCACACCGTCCGTCACGGTCCCTGCCGAGGTGCCGCGCCACTCCGCGTCGTACAGATCCCCCTTGAACGGCGGGTACGAGACGACGAAGCCGGTTTCCCAGCCCTTCAGCAGGCCCGTGTGCCCGTGGCAGTGGAACGGGCCGGTGCGGGGCTGTCCGTCGAAGGGGTCGGTCCACCGGACGTCGCAGCGCCCGTCGGCCCGCTGCCCGATCACCGTCAGATCGACCTGCGGGTCGTCGTCCGAGGCGACGGCCCAGCTGGTGGCGAGCGCCGTCATCAGGCAGCCGGCGAGCAGCAGCCAGCGGAAGGTGCCGCGCCACCAGGGCCGCCGACGTCGCCCGGCCTGCACCGCCGGGTCCGTGCCGGCGGGAAGGACCTGCCCCGCGAGCAGCCCGGCATCATTCGGATCGGTCTGCGAGAGCGAGGGCGGCTGTGACTGCGGCTGGGGCTGTGGTGGCGACAGGGCGGGGCGGGTGAGCAGGTTCCTCACTCGCGGGCCGGCCATGAGTGCGCGGGCCCGGCGGCCGCGGATCGGCTTGGCCCAGATGTGATCCGTACCGCCCGGCGGTGCCAGCACCCCACCGGTACGGGGATCGCCGCACCACCACAGCACCCCGGCGGACCGGTTCAGCAGGTCCATGCGCGACCATGTCGTCCACGGCGTCAGCGGCAGCAGCTCGCCCGGTCCGGGGCCGTTCAGCACCACGGCGGCGCCGTTGCGGCCGCGCGGCACGATGACCGAGGCGTGGGCCGTCCACGGTCCGGCGGTGAGCACCCGGCGCATGCGGCGGGCCTGGAGCGGGATGGTGGCGCTCATCAGCAGGAACACCGTGCCGAACACGGCAAGCGGCCGCACGAACCGTCCGACCCCGTCGGCGAACACCGCGAGGAGCACCGCGGCGAGCACCGCCGCGGCGCCGGCCGCGCACCAGCGCCGGGCCGACGCCCGGTACCGCACCAGCCCGGCCGCGGTACCCGGGAAATCGAGCGCGACCGGAGCCGCGCCAACGGTCCCGGCCGCGGTCCTCACCGCCCCCGAGCCCGCCGCAGGTCTGCCACCCTCACCCGAACTACCCGAACTGTCCGACACGACCCCACCCCTCCGGAACAGCCGGAACCTCCCCGGCCTCTCCCCAGGAGCGGAGGTTATCCCTCCGCCTCCGGCAGCATCAGCCCCCAGGCCCCCGCCCGTACCGTCCACGTCCGGGTCCGTACCGGCCCCCCGACCTGTATGTCCGCGCGATAGCGGAAGTCCGCGCCGGAGACCGTGACGGCCTTGGCCTCCGTGGTGACCGGGGCGCCGTCCGGGGCGTGGATCGTCACCTCGGCGAGGCCGTCGTCGCCGCAGCCCGAGGTCACCGTCACCCATTCGACCGGTCGGCCCAGGTCGTTCAGCACGACGCCGTCCGCCTCGACGCGCAGGCGGTGCGTGGGCGCCTGTGCGGGGGGTGCCGAGGGGGTGGGGTGGACCAGGGTGCGGACCAGGGAGCGGCAGGTGTCCCAGACCGCGGTGACGCCCGCGCGGTCCGTCCGGACGCCCGGTGGGCCGGTCAGGGCCGGGATGCGCAGCGCGCCCAGGACGACGCCGTCGCTGTCGTCGACCAGCAGGTCCAGCCGGCGCACCACGCCGTCCAGTGCCGTCCGCGCCGCCGCCACCGCGCTCATCGGCACGCCGAGCGAACGGGCGAGTTCCAGCGCAGCCGCGGCGCCGACCGGGATGAGCGAGAGGGCGCTCATGGCCGGTTCTCGCTCCCGGTGGAGCAGGGACACCGCACGCCGCAGCGTCCGGTCGTCGCCGATCACCACCGGCCTCCGGGTGCCCCGGCGGGACAGGGCCCGGGCGAACTCCTCGGGGTTGTCGGGGAGGCAGATCTTGGCGTGCGAACCGGCGCTCAGCACGTCTTTGGCGATCCGGACGGACTCGCCGTCCGTCCGGCGGGCGACCGGATCGATCACCACCAGCAAATGGGGCGCACCGTTACCGGGGGGCTGGGCAGCCGACACCTCGGTCCTTCCTCGGGTAGCATCTTGGTGCAAGAGCCCCTTGCGCTATTGCGCCAGGGGCTTCGTCTATTCCGGGGCACCCGGTTCGACGGTTCAGGCCTTGTCGTACAACGTCGTACGGCATGTACGACGTTTACGTACGCCCCCTGACCTTGGACATGCCCCGCCCGGAAGGGGTGTACGCCTGTGCCCGCACTTGTGCTGCTCGGTGCTCAGTGGGGTGACGAGGGCAAGGGAAAGGCCACCGACCTCCTCGGTGGATCCGTGGACTATGTGGTGCGCTACCAAGGCGGCAACAATGCCGGCCACACGGTGGTCGTCGGTGACCAGAAGTACGCACTTCATCTCCTCCCCTCCGGAATCCTTTCACCGGGGTGTACCCCGGTCATCGGTAACGGTGTCGTCGTCGACCCTGCGGTCCTGCTCTCCGAGCTGAGTGGGCTGAACGACCGCGGCGTGGACACGTCCAAGCTGCTGATCAGCGGTAACGCTCATTTGATCACCCCGTACAACGTCACCGTCGACAAGGTGACGGAACGGTTCCTCGGCAAGCGCAAGATCGGTACGACCGGCCGCGGTATCGGCCCGACGTACGCCGACAAGATCAACCGGGTCGGCATCCGCGTCCAGGACCTCTACGACGAGTCGATCCTGGAGCAGAAGGTCGAGGCGGCCCTGGAGCAGAAGAACCAGCTTCTGGCCAAGGTCTTCAACCGGCGCGCCATCGAGGCGGGCAAGGTCGTCGAGGACATGCTCCAGTACGCGGAGCAGATCAAGCCCTTCGTCGCCGACACCACGCTGATCCTGAACAACGCCATCGACGAGGGCAAGGTCGTCCTCTTCGAGGGCGGCCAGGGCACGCTGCTCGACGTCGACCACGGCACGTACCCCTTCGTCACCTCGTCGAACCCGACCGCGGGCGGCGCCTGCACCGGTTCCGGTGTGGGACCGACGAAGATCAGCCGGGTCATCGGCATCCTCAAGGCCTATACGACGCGTGTCGGTGCCGGTCCGTTCCCGACGGAGCTGCTCGACGAGGACGGCGAGGCGCTGCGCCGGATCGGTGGCGAGCGCGGTGTCACCACCGGCCGTGACCGCCGCTGCGGCTGGTTCGACGCCCCGATCGCGCGGTACGCGACCCGGGTCAACGGCCTCACCGACTTCTTCCTCACCAAGCTGGACGTGCTGACCGGCTGGGAGCAGATCCCGGTGTGCGTGGCGTACGAGATCGACGGCAAGCGCGTCGAGGAGCTCCCGTACAACCAGACCGACTTCCACCACGCGAAGCCGGTCTACGAGATGCTGCCGGGCTGGTCGGAGGACATCACCAAGGCGAAGACCTTCGGTGACCTGCCGAAGAACGCGCAGGGTTACGTGAAGGCGCTGGAGGAGATGTCCGGCGCCCCGATCTCCGCGATCGGTGTCGGCCCCGGCCGGACCGAGACCATCGAGATCAACTCGTTCCTGTAGGGAACACCGTCTCGTTCCTGCAGGGAACACCGTGAGGGGCGGCCGGTGCGCGGAGTGCGCGCCGGCCGCCCCTTTCATTCCTCCCCGCAGATCCGCAGCCCCTGAGGCGTCGCGCACGGCAGGTGGCCGTGGGTGCGGATGACGTCCTGGCCGCTGCCCCGGCTGAGGTAGGCGAGGAAGCTGGAGACCAGTGAGTCGGCGGGCGGGCTGCCGTACGTGTACGCGTACTCGATCTCCCGGTACGGATAGCTGCTGGTGGCGATCGTGTCGGCGGACGGGATGGCCCCGTCGATCGCGATCTGGTGCGCGCCGGGCGGCTTGGTGCCGGAGCGCAGTTCGCTGTAGCCGATCGCGCCGTCGAGCCGGCCGGTCTCGGCCAGGACCTGGTCCGTGGAGTCGAGTTCGCAGCGGATGACCGGGGCCTCGGGGTCGTCCTTCGTGGTGCAGTCGCGGGAGGACTGGGCGGGTTCGTTGCGGCCCAGCACGCGGCGCTGGAAGACCTCGCGGGTACCGGAGTTGGCGTCCCGGCTGACCAGGAGGACGGGGAGGTCCGGGCCGCCGAGCTGCCGCCAGTTGCGGATCTCGCCGCGGTAGACGGCGCGCACGGTGGCGGTGGTCAGGTTCTTCAGTGGCACCTTGTCGTTGACGACGAGGCGGAACAGCGAGACGGCGACGCGGTTCTCGCGCAGCTGCGGGAAGCCGCTCGGCTTCGGACCGTCGGAGAGGGCCAGCAGGGCGGGCGATCCGGATTTCCCGGCCGCGGCGCCCCGTTCGGCCAGTTCCCGTATGCCGGCGGTGCTGCCGTGCGCGTCCACGGTGACGGTGGCGCCCTCGCACGCCCTGCCGTACTTCTCCGCCAGCTCCCGCAGGACCGGTTCGAACGCCGTGGAGCCGGTCACGGTCAGCTCGCCGCGGGCGCAGCCGATCGGGGGCGGGGTGTCGTCCCGTACCAGGATGATCGAGGACAGCGTGATGACGCAGACGGTCAGGGCGACGGTGATGAAGCGCGCGGCCCGGCCGAACAGCGGCGGCTTCTCGTCCGGGCGGGCCGCGGTGTTCGGCCGCACCTCGCCGTCCCGGATGCCGCCGGTGATGCGGATGGGGCTGCCCACGTGCGAACCGGTCAGCAGGACCAGGAGTTTGAAGTGCTCGCCCCGGTTGAGCGGGACGCGCGGCAGCCGGATGAGGGAGCCGCTGCCGCGGAGCCCCTCGGACGGGGTGAAGTGCTCCATGAGGTGGTCGGCGCCCGGGGAGTGGGTGACGGCGATGCCGCGTACCCGGCGTTCGGTGAACTCGACGACCAGTCCGTGGAGTTGTCCGTCCGGTCCGGTGTAGTCGCCGCGGTCGACGGACTGCGAGCCGTCGTTCTCGATGCGGAGCAGGACGAGGGTGGCGTCGGCCATGTCCGGGGTCTCGTCGAACAGGCCGAGCCGTACGTTGGCCCGCGCCTGGCTGACGTCGCTGCCGATGGGGGTGTCCATCTGGACGCGGTAGCCGATGCGTTTGCGGCGCGGGACCCGGCGCTCGTACCAGAGCACGCCCACGGAGGCGAGGACGCCCAGCACCGCGGTGAGCACGGCCACGATGTTCTCGGCGCTGAACCACTCCACGGCCCGTTCCCCCTCGGCTGCCGGACGTCTGTACGAGTGCGGGTCACCGTATGGGGCGCGGGGTGCGGGTGGCGGTGAGTACCGGGTCCCGTCGCCAGGTGTTCGTCCGCCGTTCGTCGCCGTTCGGAGAGCGGGGCAGTTGGTCTGGACCTTGACAGGTCCAGACCAATCGGGGTTGGGTGTCGGGATGCCCGGCGGCATGCGGAGCCCGTTCGGGCGCCCTGTCGAAGGAGTGAACAGCGCTTGAACCGCATCAAGAGCCTTCTGACCGCACTGGGTGCCGTCGTCGCGACGGCGGTCCTCCTCCCCGTTCCCGCGCACGCGGCCCCCGCCGGCCCGGCCGCGTGCGCGCCCCTCTGGAGCTCCTCGACCGCCTACACGGCAGGCGGCACCGTCTCGCACCACGGCCGCAACTGGACGGCCAAGTGGTGGACGCAGAACGAGAATCCGGGCGCCACCACCGTCTGGTCCGACCGCGGCGCCTGTACGGGAGGGGTCTCCGACTTCGTCATCAGCGAGGCGGAGTTCGACGAGATCTTCCCGGACCGCGACGCCTTCTACACGTACCAGGGTCTGATCGACGCCCTGCACGCCTACCCGCGCTTCGCGAACACCGGGACCGAGGCGACCAGGAGCCGGGAGGCCGCGGCGTTCCTGACGCACGCCGACTTCGAGTCGGTCGGCCTGCAGTACGTGAAGGAGATCAACGAGGCCAACTACTGGCGCAAGTGCGACTACAGCCAGCCGTTCGGGTGCCCGGCCGGCCAGACCGCGTACTACGGACGCGGCCCGATCATGTTCAGCTGGAACTTCAACTACAAGGCCGCCGGTGACGCCCTCGGGCTCGACCTGCTGAACGACCCGTGGCTGGTGGAGCGCGATCCGTCGGTCGCCTGGCAGACCGCGCTCTGGTACTGGAACACCCAGAACGGCCCGGGCACCATGACCTCGCACGACGCCATGGTCGGCGGTGCGGGCTTCGGTGAGACCATCCGTTCGCTCAACGGGGCGCTGGAGTGCGACGGCGGCAACCCCGCGTCCGTGCAGGCGCGGGTCGCCAAGTACGAGCGGATCACCGGCGTCATCGGCACCGACCCCGGTTCCGGACTCACCTGCTGACCGCTCGCGGGCGTGCCCGGCACTGAACGGCCGGACAGTCCGGTGTCCCGCATGCTGGACGCGCCCGAAGGTTTTTACCTTCGGGCGCGCCGGGGTTCCGGCCCATGATCCGGACTGACTGCCTCCGGAATCACCGCTGTTGAGGGGTTCTTTCGGGGCGGGGAGCCCATTCGCGGGGGCGCGGGAGGGCGGCGTCCGGAAGGTTTCCTCACCATGGTCTAGACCTTGACAGGTCCAGACCATCACCGCTTGAGTGTCGGCACCCCCCATGGCGGCGCACCGATGAGCTCGGTGCGCCGCGCCGAAGGAGTGATCACATGATCAAACGCATCATGGGCCTGATCGCCGCGCTGGGCGCGGTCCTCGCGACGGTCGTCATTCTTCCCGCCACCACCGCCTCGGCGGCCGAGTGCGCGGCTGCCTGGAACTCCTCCTCCGTCTACACCGGCGGTGGCGCGGCCTCGTACAACGGGCACAACTGGACCGCCAAGTGGTGGACCCAGAACGAGACCCCCGGCAGCTCCGACGTCTGGGCCGACCAGGGCAGCTGCGGAGGCGGCGGCACGGACCCGGGCGACCCGGGGTCCTCCGACGGCTTCGTCGTCAGCGAGGCGCAGTTCAACCAGATGTTCCCGGGCCGGAACTCCTTCTACACCTACAGCGGTCTGACCGCCGCCCTGAGCGCCTACCCGGGCTTCGCCAACACCGGCAGCGACGCGGTGAAGAAGCAGGAGGCCGCGGCCTTCCTCGCCAACGTCAGCCACGAGACCGGCGGTCTGGTGTACGTGGTCGAGCAGAACACGGCCAACTACCCGCACTACTGCGACACCAGCCAGTCCTACGGCTGCCCCGCCGGCACGGCCGCGTACTACGGCCGCGGGCCGATCCAGCTCAGCTGGAACTTCAACTACAAGGCCGCCGGTGACGCGCTCGGCATCGACCTGCTGGGCAACCCCTACCTGGTCGAGCAGGACGCGTCCGTGGCCTGGAAGACCGGCCTCTGGTACTGGAACACCCAGAACGGCCCGGGCACCATGACCCCCCACAACGCCATGGTGAACGGCGCCGGGTTCGGCGAGACGATCCGCTCCATCAACGGCTCGCTGGAGTGCAACGGCGGCAACCCCGCCCAGGTCCAGAGCCGCATCGACAAGTACCAGGCCTTCGTGCAGATCCTCGGCACCACGGCCGGCTCCAACCTCAGCTGCTGACCGGCTGAACTCCCGTGGAACGGGGGGTGCGTCGGGGCCGACGGCCCGGCGCACCCCCCGTTGCGGTTCAGCCGCCGTCCGCCGCGAGGTCCAGCGCCCGGAACGCCAGCCACAGGTCGTAGCGGGCGCTGGGGGTCCGCAGGAGCGAGCGCTGGAGGGCGGTCTCCAGCCGGGTCAGCCGCTTGCGCATACCGGGCACGGAGATGGCCAGCGCGTCCGCGGCCGGGCCGAGCTGGGCCTCGCACTCCAGCCAGGTACGCAGCGTGGTGCACGGATCCGCGGTGCCGCCGGCCTTCTCCGTCCCGCCGGCCGCCTCCGCTCCGCCGAGCGGCCGCAACTGCTGCACCGCCCAGGAATGGACCGCGGGCAGGAGCAGGATGTCGTCCAGTGAGTGCCCGGGCGGTCCGGACGGGCCCCCGCCCGGACCCGCCGGCCGCGGCAGGGCGGGCGTGGCGCGGATGCACAGGGCGAGATCGAGGGCGGCCTGGTCGGCCACCTTGTGCAGGTCCAGGCCCAGCAGTTCACCGATCAGCCGCAGCCGCGCGGAGAGCGTGTTGCGGTGGATCTTCAGGTGCTCGGTCGCGTGCGAGGAGAACGCGAGCCAGGACGCGAGCGTGGCCGCCAGCTCCTGACTGCCCGGGTCCTGGCTGCGCCGCGGCAGATGGGCGAGCAGCGGGGCGAGGAGCGCGTCCGCCCACAGGGCTCCCTCGGCGCCGGTCACCAGAGCGAGTCCGGGCGCGGCGCCGAAGCGGGCGACCCGCTCCGGCAGCCCGCGGGCGACGGCGAGCGCGTGGAACGCCTGGCGGTACGCGGTCGCGGTGTCGGGCAGCGCCACGTCCTCGCTGATGCCGACGACGCAGTCGTCCACCACCGAGGCGACGTGCGGGCCGAGCCGCGCGTCCGCCGGTTCGGGGCCCGCGGGCGCGATGAGGATCAGATGGTGTGCGTACACCGGGCACCGCACGATCCAGGACCGGCCGCCGGAGAGCTCCGCGCAGACCCGGGCCACCTCGTCCCGGTCGCGTCCGGCGCACTCGACGACACAGACCCGGACCGGGTTCGGCAGGCTGGGCTTCAGGGCGCCCGCGACCTGGTGCGCGATCGACAGCTGGCCGGTCATCAGCAGGTGCAGCACCGCCTCCCGGCCGCGGGACTCCGCCAGGTCGACGCGGCGGCGCTTGCGCTCGACGGTCTCGGCGGCCCAGCACATGGCGAGCGGCAGGGCGGCGTCGGCGAGCAGGGTGGAGAGCCCGTCCGGCAGCGGGCGCCGGCCGACGACGGCGAGGACGGGCGGAGTGACGTCCGGCGGCCCGTCCAGGGCGAACAGCAGCGCGGTGTGCGGCCCCTTGTCGAAGGAGGAGGAACGGGCGCCGAGCGCGGACAGCTCCCGTGCGCAGTCGGCAGCGAGGACGGCCGATCCGGCGCTCGCGGCATCGGGGACCCGGGCGACACCGTGCAGGACGGTGCCGTCGCCGTCGAGCAGTCCCGCCCAGCCGTCCGCGCGGCCCGACACCCAGCGCAGCAGCTCCTGCGAGCCGCCGGACCGGGCCAGTCCATGCATCCGAATGACGTCGTCCGCCCGTCTCCGCGCGTGCACTGTTCCCCCCGCTCCCGCCGAAAACCGGAGTGCAGAGTACCGGTTTGGCTGTGCGAACTGATACCCCGCTCCGGCCACACCGTGCGAACTGAATCTTT
Organism: Streptomyces sp. NBC_01257; assembly: GCF_035917255.1. Taxonomy (NCBI): domain Bacteria; kingdom Bacillati; phylum Actinomycetota; class Actinomycetes; order Kitasatosporales; family Streptomycetaceae; genus Streptomyces; species Streptomyces sp. NBC_01257. Next base: position 4,296,825 of record NZ_CP108472.1, on the reverse strand, counting down.
CGCGTCGACTACCCCGCAACCTAGAGTCCGAACGCGGTTGCGGGCCTTTCGGGGGAGAGGTACGGGGGACGACGGCAGCGGCTCACGGGGGTGGCCGCTGTCGTCGGCCGCAACCGCCTCTTCGTCGCGTTGTCAGTGGTGCCCCTTAACGTCGGAAGCCTGAAACGGCCGGCGTGCGAGGAGAGGTCACCACCATGGAGTTCCGGATCGAGCGCGGCCGGCTGGCCGACGCGGTGGCCTGGGCGGCCCGGGTGCTTCCCACCCGCTCTCCCGTTCCCGTGCTGGGCGGTCTGCTGCTGGAGGCCGCGGACGGCCGGCTCGGCATCTCCGGCCTCGACTACGAGGCGTCCGCCCGCATCGAGGTGGACGCCGAGACCGTACGGCCCGGCAAGGTGCTGGTCATGGGCCGCAGGCTGCTGGACGTGTGCCGGGTGCTGCCCGAGGGGGCGGTGGAATGCGCCGTGGAGGGCTCCCGGTTCACGGTGACGGGCAGCGGTGCGGGATTCGGTCTTTCGGTGCTGCCGCTCGACGACTATCCGGCGCTGCCGCCGCTGCCGGAGGTCCTCGGGGCGGTGGACGCAGGGGAGTTCGCGGCGGCCGTCGCGGACGTGACGGTGGCGGCGGGCCGGGACGACACCCTGCCGGCGCTGACCGGCATCCGGCTGGGGCTCGACGGCGACCGGATGACCCTGGCGGCCACCGACCGGTACCGCTTCGCGGTCCGCACGCTGGGGTGGAAGCCCGCGGCGGCGGACGTCACGGCCGATGTCCTGGTCTCGGCCCGCAGACTCTCCGAGATCGCCCGCTCCTTCGGCCATGCGGGCCTGGTCAGCCTCGCCCTGGACGGCGGGTCGGCCGGCTTCGAGCTGGCCGGGACGCGCACGACGGTCCGGCTCCTGGACGGCCGACTGCCGCGCCACGACAAGCTGTTCGCGATGGCGGACCCGGTCACGGCGGTGACCGAGCGCGAGCCCCTGGTCGAGGCGGTGAAGCGGGTCTCGGTGGTGGCGGACGGCGACAGTCCGCTCCAATTCGCCTTCCGTGACGGTTCGGTGCTTCTCCAGGCGGGTTACGAGGACGACGTGGCGTCCCAGCGGCTGCCCGCCGAGCTGGTGGGCACCCAGGAGCTGACGGTCGCCTTCAATCCGTCGTACCTGATGGACGCGCTGTCCTCGTTCGACGCCCCGGTCATCCGGTTCCACCTGATGGGTCCGGGGCAGCGCGCCATGGTCACCGGGCATGCGACGCGGGAGGACGCGACGGGCCCGGCCGGGGGGACCCACCAGCACCTGCTCATGTCCGTCAAGCCGCTGATGTAGGGGCGGGGTTCGCCGGTGCCGGGCTGGTGCGGCCTGAGCCGGGTCAGCCGGTCTTCGTGTACGTGAGCTTCTCGCCGGAGTCCGTGTTGAGACGGCTCAGGGTGCCGTCGGGGAGCAGGGTGAGCGTGGTGGCACTGCCCGGGGTGCAGGACGTCATCGGTTCGCCCAGCGTCACCGTGGACGGCCCGACGCTGACCGGTTCGCCTTCGGACGGCACGGATGCCAGATCCGCCTGGAAGACGCAGCGGTAGGTGCCGCCGGTGTCCATGGGGCCCTCCGCGGTGAGGGTGAGGACGGCGTCGCCCACCTGGCCCTGCCGGATGACGAGTTCGCGGGTGGAGTGGCCGGCGGCGTTGTCGATGCTGCCGGACCAGGTGCCGAGGTACCCCTCCGGGATGCCGTCGTCGTCGCCGTTCTGCGCGTCGTCGCTTGGCGAGGGGTCCGGGGGACCGTCGGGGGACGGGGAGTTGGAGGAGTCGTCCGCCGGGGAGGGGCCGGCCGAGCGGGTGGGGTCGGCCGTGGTGGTCGCGTCGCGGTCGTTCATCAGGGCGTAGACGGACCCGCCGGCCCCGATGGCGACGAGCACGGCGATCACGACGAGGGCGATGGTCGAACCGGTGCTCCGGCGCGCGGGCGCGGTCGGCTGCCCGCCGGCCGGGTGGGCCGGGCCGTACGGGGGCGTGGAGCCGAAGCCCGGCTGCTGCGGGTACCCGTACGCGTAGCCCTGGTTGGGGGCCGGCTGCTGCGGTACGCCGTAGCCCTGGACCGGGTACGGCTGGGCGGGCTGCTGCGGATAGCCGTACGCGGGGAAGGACGCTCCGGGGAGGGACGGCTCGGCCGGAGAGGGCGCGGGCGGCGCGGCCGGGGCGGGTGTCTCGACGACGGTGGCCGGAGGGGCGGAGGGGGCGGAGGGTACGGGGGGCGCGGGCGCGACGGGGGGCGGTCCTGCGGGGAGCTGCGGGGGGTTCGCGGCTGCCGCGTGGACGGGTGCCGTACCGCCGGGGGCGGCGTTGTCCGGAACGGCGTCGTGCGGGACGGCGCCGTGCGGAACGGTGTCGTTCGGAACGGTGTCGTTCGGAACGGCGTCGGTCGGGACGCCATCGTTCGGAACGGTGTCAGCGGGTGCGGGTGCGGGTGCGGCTTCGGCCGGGGCGGTGTCCGCCGGTGCGGGTGCGGGCGGGACCGCGTCCATCGGGTCCTCCGAGTCCAGCAGGCCCACCGCGTGGCGGCCGAGCTGGGCGATGAGGGCGCCCGGCAGCCAGGGCTCCACGGTGTCGCCCCCGTCCAGCCGCGCCAGGATCTCGTCCGTCGAAGGACGGGCCCCGGGGTCCTTGTGCAGGCAGTGCCGGATCAGCTCCACGAGATCGGCCGGCACCCCGGTCAGGTCCGGGTCCTCCTGCGCGATCCGGAACATCAGCGCGTGCACCCCGCTGGCCGCCACGCCGAACGGCAGCCGGCCGGTCGCCGCGTACGCCAGCACCGAGCCCAGGCAGAACACGTCGCACGCGGTGGTGACGCGCTCGCCGCGCACCTGCTCGGGCGACATGAAGCCGGGGGAGCCGACCAGGGCGCCGGTGCGGGTGAGGCCGCCGTCGGTGACGGTGTCGAGTGCCCGGGCTATCCCGAAGTCGATGACGCGCGGGCCGTCGATCGTCAGCAGGATGTTGGACGGCTTGAGGTCGCGGTGGATGAGCCCGGCGGCGTGGATGGCGCGCAGCGCGTGGGCGAGGCCGGTGCCCAGGATGTGCACGGAGCGGTGGGGCAGTGGTCCGTACGCCCCCGGGGCCGGGCCGGCCGAGGTGCTCGCGCGCCCCGAGACGGTGGCCTGGAGGGAGGGGCCCGCGACATACCCCGTGGCGACCCAGGGAACGGCGGCCTCGGTGTCGGCGTCCAGCACGGGCGCGGTCCAGGTCGAGCCGACCCGGCGGGCGGCCAGCACCTCCTGCCGGAACCGGTCGCGGAACTCCTGCCGCTCGGCGAGCTCCTCGCGGACCAGCTTGATCGCGACCACGCGGCCGCGGTCCGAGCGGGCCAGATAGACCTGGCCCATGCCGCCCGCCCCGAGCCGGCCCAGCAGCCGGTAGGCGCCGATGCGTTGCGGATCGGCGGACCCGAGCTTCTCCATGGTGTGCAGTCCTCCCCCGTACGGCGACACGCCGGACGGGGTCGAGAATAGCGGCGCGGTTCGCACCGGCGGGTGCCGGTGCGCGGGGGCGCGGTCCGGCGGGCACCGCGCCGCCGCACCCGGCGTGGGCCCGGGCCGCCGGTCCTTCCGTCACGGAGCGGGGGCCCGCGCAGACCCGACATCCTGCCGAACCAGGCGCTCCACGCCATACAAGGTGGCCATACCGGGCGCCGTCCGCCGCCGCCTACGCTCGTCGCATGACCCCTCATCCCACGCCCGACTCCGCCGCCGGGGCGGCCGTGAAGGCCGCCGACCGCGCGCACGTGTTCCACTCCTGGTCCGCTCAGGGCCTGATCGACCCGCTCGCCGTCGCCGGCGCCGAGGGGTCGTACTTCTGGGACTACGACGGCAACCGCTACCTCGACTTCACCAGCGGCCTCGTCTACACCAACATCGGTTACCAGCACCCCACCGTCGTCGCCGCGATCCAGGAGCAGGCGGGGAAGATGACGACCTTCGCGCCCGCCTTCGCGATCGAGTCGCGCTCCGAGGCCGCACGCCTCATCGCCGAGCGCACCCCCGGCGACCTGGACAAGATCTTCTTCACCAACGGCGGCGCGGAGGCCGTCGAGAACGCCGTCCGGATGGCCCGGCTGCACACCGGCCGTACGAAGGTGCTCTCCGCCTACCGCTCGTACCACGGCGCCACCTCCACCGCGATCAACCTGACCGGTGACCCGCGCCGCTGGGCGTCGGACAACGGCTCCGCCGGCGTCGTCCGGTTCTGGGCCCCGTTCCTCTACCGCTCGCCGTTCTACGCGCAGACCGAGGCCGAGGAGTGCGCCCGCGCGCTCCAGCACCTGGAGGACACCCTCGCCTACGAGGGCCCGTCGACCATCGCCGCGATCATCCTGGAGACCATCCCGGGCACGGCCGGCATCATGACGCCGCCGCCCGGCTACCTCGCCGGTGTCCGCGAGATCTGCGACCGGTACGGCATCGTCTTCGTCCTCGACGAGGTCATGGCCGGCTTCGGCCGCACCGGCAAGTGGTTCGCCGCCGACCACTTCGACGTCACGCCCGACCTGCTGACCTTCGCCAAGGGCGTGAACTCCGGATACGTGCCGCTCGGCGGCGTCGCCATCTCCGCCGAGATCGCCGCCACCTTCGACACCCGCCCCTACCCGGGCGGCCTCACCTACTCCGGCCACCCGCTGGCCTGCGCCGCCGCCGTCGCCACCATCCATGTGATGGAGGACGAGAAGGTCATCGAGAACGCCGCCCACATCGGCGAGAGCGTCCTCGGCCCCGGTCTGCGCGAGCTCGCCGCGAACCACCCGTCGGTCGGCGAGGTCCGCGGCCTCGGCGCGTTCTGGGCGCTGGAGCTGGTCCGCGACAAGGAGACCCGCGAGCCGCTGGTCCCGTACAACGCGACGGGCGAGGCCAACGCGCCGATGGCGGCCTTCGGCGCCGCGGCGAAGAAGCACGGCCTGTGGCCCTTCATCAACATGAACCGCACCCACGCCGTCCCCGCCTGCAACGTCACCGAGGCCGAGGCCAAGGAGGGGCTGGCCGCGCTCGACGCCGCGCTGTCGATGGCCGACGAACACACCGCGTAACGCCGCCGCGCCCCTCCCCGCGCCCTCGTCTAAGGTGACCCGAGGCCGAAACAGGGGAGGGGCGCCATGCGCGCGAGCGGAGCTGTCACACGCAGTACGCTGCGGCAGCAGATCGCGGACGCGCTGCGTGACGAGGTGCTCGCCGGGCGTCTTCAGCCCGGCCGGGAGTTCACCGTCAAGCAGATCGCCGAGCAGTACGGCGTCTCCGCGACGCCCGTCCGCGAGGCGCTCTTCGACCTCGCCGCACAGGGCCTGCTCGAATCCGACCAGCACCGCGGGTTCCGGGTGTACGAGTTCAGCGTCGCCGACTACCGCGCGATGGTGGAGGCCCGCACCCTGGTCATGGACGGGGTCATCCGGGAGGTCTTCACCTCGCCGTCCCCCGGCGGAGCCCGGCAGACCGTCTACCGCGACGCGCTCGTCTCCGTACGCCGCCGCGCCGAGGAGGCCTCCCGCGCGGCGCGCGGCGGCGACCTGGACATCCTGATCGGCTACGACCTGCGCTTCTGGCGCGAGCTCGGCACCCTCGTCGGCAACACCTACATCACCGACTTCCTCCACCGGCTGCGCGTCCAGGCCTGGGTGTTCGCCGTGCCGTACCTGCGGGGCGACGCGGACGTACGGGACTGGCTCTGGAACGGGCACCCCGACCTCGTCGCCGCGATCTCGCACCGCGACCGCGACGCCCTGCGCGCGGCCGTCGAGGACTACAACAACCACGCACTGAGCTGGGCGGACCGGCTGGCGGCCGGCGATCCGGCCCCGCCCGGGCCCGGCCCGGAGCCGGACGGACCGGACGGTTCCGCGGACCCGGGGCGTCCGGATGCCTGAGCGCGCGGGCGGCCGCGGCGGCCCGGCGAAGTCCGTCGTGAGGGAGCACTGTGCGCGACGTCCCGACCGCATTACGCTGTCCCGACCATCGCACCACCGCACGCATCCCCGCATGAGAGCGAGACTTCGTGGCCTGTGACCTGTGGCTGGTCCCCCTCGTCGATGTGCTGTGCCACAGCCCCGACAACCCGTTCGCCGATGAGATAGCCGTCTACGACAAAGCGCTGGGCGAGGCAGGGCTGCCGCCCGTACCCGTCTACGCCTACATGCCCGGCCTGACCGGTGACGTGGCCCCGGTCGCGGGCTTCGACTACGACGCGCTGCACTTCCTGCGCCGCGCCTATCTCCTCCAGCTCAGCGGCCTCGCCGTCACCCCCGTCGACGAACTGGGCGGGGACTACGAGCAGTTGCTGGAGATGTTCGAGCCGACCGCCCAGCAGTCGCATCTGGTGTGGCACTACGACCACGCGGGCGCGTACGTCCCCGTGGACTTCGCCGCGCCGCTGACCAACGACGACCTGCTGGAGGGCGGCGGCCCGCTCGGCTCGGCGCACGGGCTGCTGCGGGAGCTGGAGTTCGTCGCCGCGTCCATCGGCATCGATCCGGCCAATCCGCCGGCCGCCCCGCTGCCGCCCGCCGCGCCCACCTCGCTGGAGGAACCGGCGAGCCCGATCCCCTACGACGACAACCCGTTCGCCCGGGAGCGCCACGTCTGGCTCGGCCTGCACGCGGCGGTCACCCGCAGCCTCGCCCAGGGCTCGATGATCATCTTCAGCTGAGAGGCCACCGGCCTCCCGGCCCCGCCGCCCCCGCGGTGCTCACCGGTGACCGGTCACCGCGGGGACTCCGGCGGCCGCTGCCGCGGCATGTTCGGCCGGCTCATCGACTGCAGCGGGAAGCGTCCCGGCTGCGCACCCGGCTCCGTACGCCCGCCGCCCGAACCCCCGGAGACCAGCGCCTGCATCCCCATCGGCGCGGGACCGGCCCGGAACTCCACCATCCAGTCCGCGGTCTCCGACCGCACCAGCTCCGTGACGTCCTCCGAGAAGCGCCGCAGCACCCCCAGGCACCGCTCGGCCGCCTCGCTCGCCGTCCCCTCGGCCGGGCCGAGCACCTCGCGCACGCACTCCGAGGCCCAGTCGAACTGGAGCACCTGGAGCCGTCGCTGCACGGCCTGCGCCGTGGCGAGATTCCTTATCCACCCCGAGGTCAGTCCGAAGTAGCGGTCGCACGCCATGCACGCGGCGCCCAGCAGCAGCGACAGATACCCCCAGCCCGCCGCGCCGTGCAGCGCGCCGGTCAGATCGAGCAGCGGCAGCGCGGCGCCCGCGACGGCCCCGAAGGCGGTCCCCAGCCGCAGCGCCCTGGCGCCGCGCCGCTTCCACACCCGGTCGCCCAGATACCAGTCGGCGGTGCGCAGCGCGTCGGCCTCGACCCACCGGTAGAGCTCGTCGAGCCGCTGAGCGGGTTCGCCCCAGTCACCGAGCGGGAAGGGTGTCCCGGTCAGATCCCGGCTCCGCGCCTCATGGCTCCGAGCGCCGGAGCCCGTACCGGAAGGAGCGGCCGGGCCGGGCACACCGGATTCGTTGCGGGGCGGCCCTTCGGGCTGCATCTCCGGCTGACTCACCGGGGTACTCCTCTGCATGCTGCATAGCGACGCGTGTGCTCGACCGCGTACTCGACGATGGGCGGATCTCTGCTCTCCGTGCACTCACTGCTCACTGGCCCGGTGCGACCCGCAGTCCCCCTTGCGTAACCTTGCGTGACGGGAGATGTGCGTGCGTGTGCCGGGACGCATGCCCTTCCTACCGCCGAATGGTGGGCCATGGGGTCGAAATCGCGGTATTCCCGGGTGCGCAGGGCCTCTGGTCAGGTATAGGAGTCCAGCCATCGCCCACCCGAACTCACTCGAAAGAGTTGCTCGCCAGTGGGTGGGGCGCGCCGCCCGGGGAGCACGTAGGCTCGGCTTACCGAAACATTTGTCGTCGAAATGCCTGGAGTGACCGTGATTCCCGGTGGTGGTCAGCCCAATATGCAGCAGTTGCTGCAGCAGGCTCAGAAGATGCAGCAGGACCTCGCGGAGGCTCAGGAGGAGCTGGCCAGGACCGAGGTCGAGGGCCAGGCGGGCGGAGGCCTGGTGAAGGCGACGGTCACCGGCTCCGGTGAGCTGCGCGGCCTGGTCATCGACCCGAAGGCGGTGGACCCCGAGGACACCGAGACGCTCGCGGACCTCGTCGTGGCGGCGGTCCAGGCGGCGAACGAGAACGCCCAGCAGCTCCAGCAGCAGAAACTGGGCCCGCTGGCCCAGGGCCTGGGCGGCATGCCCGGCCTCCCCTTCTGACCGCGGGCGCACCGCCCGCGGCCGCGGCCGTGTTCCGTACGACCGCGGACGTACCCAAGACCGTACGTACCCCCTACGGTACGTACCACGACTCGGCCGACCCGGCCCGAAAGGCGTTCCGTTGTACGAAGGCGTGGTTCAGGACCTCATCGACGAACTGGGCAGGCTGCCCGGCGTCGGTCCCAAGAGCGCGCAGCGGATCGCCTTCCACATCCTGCAGGCCGAGCCGACGGACGTGCGCCGCCTCGCCCACGCCCTGCTGGAGGTCAAGGACAAGGTCCGTTTCTGCGCCGTCTGCGGCAACGTGGCCCAGCAGGAGGAGTGCGGGATCTGCCGCGACCCGCGCCGGGACCGGACGGTCATCTGCGTGGTCGAGGAGCCGAAGGACGTCGTCGCGATCGAGCGGACCCGTGAGTTCCGGGGCCGTTACCACGTCCTGGGCGGGGCGATCAGCCCCATCGAGGGCGTCGGTCCCGACGATCTGCGCATCCGCGAGCTGCTGGCCCGGCTCGCCGACGGCTCCATCACCGAACTGATCCTGGCGACCGACCCCAACCTGGAGGGCGAGGCCACCGCGACGTACCTGGCGCGGATGGTCAAGCCGATGGGGCTGCGCGTCACCCGGCTGGCCAGCGGTCTGCCGGTGGGCGGCGACCTGGAGTACGCGGACGAGGTCACCCTCGGCCGCGCCTTCGAGGGGAGGCGCCTGCTCGATGTCTGATCCTCTTCCGGCCGTTCTTCCGCGGTCTCACGACGGCTTTACGTTCAGCGCCGTTATCTTCGTCCCACCGTCTGCGACCGTGCCCATGGGAGGTCTCCTCGATGTCTGACGCCACGCTGAACACAGTCACTCAGGACCCGGACGACTTCGCGGTCCAGATCGCCGACCAGATCAAGACGTTCATCGTCGCGGTCACCGAGGTGTCCCAGGTCGAGGAGCCCGAGGAGGCCGTTCCGGTCCTGCTCCTCCAGGTCTCCCAGCTGCTGCTGGCCGGCGGCCGGCTCGGCGCGTACGAGGACATCCTCCCCGACGAGCGCTACGAGCCGGACCTCGGCGCCGAGCCGGACGCGGACGGCCTGCGCGAGCGGTTCGCCGCCCTGCTGGAGCCGATCGACGTCTACTCCGAGGTCTTCGACCCGTACGAGCCGCGCAAGGCCCCGGTCCCGGCCCGCATCTCCGACGACCTGGCCGACCTGGTCACGGACCTGCGCCACGGGCTGGCCCACTACGAGGAGGACCGCACCACGGAGGCCCTGTGGTGGTGGCAGTTCTCCTACTTCTCCAACTGGGGCTCCACCGCCTCCGCCACCCTGCGCGCCCTGCAGTCCCTGATCGCCCACATCCGGCTCAACCAGCCCCTCCAGGAGCTCGACGGCCTGGACACCGACCAGGACGCCGGAGACGACGACCTGGCCGAGGAGGCGGGCCGCGTGATGGTCGAGGAGATCGCGGGCCCGCTGGGGCTGCGGCCGGTCAAGTAGGGGTGCCGAGGGGCCGGTTGCGGGCCCTCGGTAGCCGTCGCAGCGCAGGTCGGCGGCCGCATGAACCCCAGGTGCACGGCGTTGTCCGTGCGCGGCACCTGCCCGGACCGCGGAGCTCGCCGCCCGTCGTGTGGGCTGGGACACATAAGGGAGTGACCGGGCGAACGGCGGGCAGCAGCCTCCTACGAGCAGTTCGGGGCGACACGCCGATGATCACGTGGTGAGCGGGACATCTCAGCATGTGATATCAGCGGGGCGTTTCCGGACTGCTCGTTAAACTGAGCCGACCGCGATAAATGGATTGAGCGAGGAGCGCACGTGGGCCTTGTCGTGCAGAAGTACGGAGGCTCCTCCGTAGCCGATGCCGAAGGCATCAAGCGTGTCGCCAAGCGAGTCGTCGACGCCAAGAAGAGCGGCAACCAGGTGGTTGTCGTGGTGTCAGCGATGGGCGACACGACGGACGAGTTGATCGATCTCGCCGAGCAGGTATCTCCGATGCCGGCCGGGCGGGAGTTCGACATGCTGCTGACCGCCGGGGAGCGGATCTCCATGGCCCTGTTGGCGATGGCGATCAAAAACCTGGGCCACGAGGCCCAGTCGTTCACGGGCAGCCAGGCCGGTGTCATCACCGACTCGGTCCACAACAAAGCGCGCATCATCGATGTCACGCCAGGCCGCATCCGGACCTCGATCGACGAGGGCAACATCGCCATCGTCGCCGGGTTCCAGGGGGTCAGCCAGGAGGGCAAGAACATCACGACCCTCGGCCGCGGCGGGTCCGACACCACCGCTGTCGCGCTCGCGGCCGCGCTGGACGCCGAGGTCTGTGAGATCTACACCGATGTGGACGGTGTCTTCACCGCCGACCCGCGGGTCGTGAAGAAGGCCCGGAAGATCGACTGGATCTCCTTCGAGGACATGCTGGAGCTGGCCGCGTCCGGCTCCAAGGTGCTGCTGCACCGGTGCGTGGAGTACGCACGCCGCTACAACATCCCGATCCACGTCCGCTCGTCCTTCTCGGGACTGCGGGGCACCTGGGTCAGCAACGAGCCGCAAGGGGACCAGCAGGTGGAGCACGCCATCATCTCCGGAGTCGCCCACGACGTCTCCGAGGCCAAGGTCACGGTCGTCGGCGTGCCCGACAAGCCGGGCGAGGCGGCCGCGATCTTCCGTGCCATCGCGGACGCCGAGATCAACATGGACATGGTGGTGCAGAACGTCTCCGCCGCGTCCACCGGTCTCACCGACATCACGTTCACGCTCCCCAAGGCGGAGGGCCGCAAGGCCATCGACGCCCTGGAGCGCAACCGGTCCACGATCGGCTTCGAATCGCTGCGCTACGACGACCAGATCGCCAAGATCTCCCTGGTCGGCGCGGGTATGAAGACCAACCCGGGGGTCACCGCGGGCTTCTTCGAGGCGCTGTCGGACGTCGGTGTGAACATCGAGCTCATCTCGACCTCCGAGATCCGCATCTCGGTGGTCACCCGCGCCGACGACGTCAACGAGGCCGTGCGCGCCGTGCACACCGCCTTCGGCCTCGACAGCGACTCCGACGAGGCAGTCGTGTACGGGGGCACCGGCCGATGACCGCACGCCGCCCTTCGCTCGCGGTCGTCGGCGCGACCGGGACGATCGGTGGCGTCATGCTCCAGATCCTCTCGCAGCACGCGGATGTCTGGGGCGAGGTGAGACTCATCGCCTCGCCGCGTTCGGCCGGCCGCAAGCTGGTCGTGCGCGGCGAGGAGACCGAGGTCCTCGAACTCACCGAGGACGTCTTCGACGACGTCGACGTGGCGCTGTTCCTGGTGCCCGACGAGGTGTCCGCACGCTGGGCGCCGCTCGCCGCTTCCAAGGGCGCCGTCGTCATCGACGACTCCGCGGCCTTCCGGCTGGAGGGGGACGTCCCGCTGGTCGTCCCCGAGATCAACCCCCATGCCGTACGGATCAGACCGCGCGGCATCGTCGCGAGCCCGAACTGCACCACGCTGGCGATGGTCGTCGCGGTCGGCGCCCTGCACGCCGAATTCGGCCTGCGGGAGCTGGTCGTCTCGTCCTACCAGGCCGTGAGCGGGGCCGGGCGCGAAGGCGTCGCCGCGCTGCGCGAGCAGCTGTCGATGGTGGCCGGCACCGAACTCGGTACGCAGCCGGGCGACGTACGCCGTGTCGTGGGCGACCTGGACGGCGGTCCGTTCGCCGCACCCGTCGCCCTCAACGTGGTGCCGTGGGCCGGTACGGACGCCGGTGACGGCTGGTCGTCCGAGGAGCTGGCGATCCGCGACGAGTGCCGCAAGATCCTCGATCTGCCGAGTCTGCGGGTCTCCGCGACCTGCGTGTACGTCCCCGTGATCGGCACGCACTCGATGTCCGTGCATGCCCGCTTCGAGAACGAGGTCGCCGTCGACCGGGCCCACGAGATCCTGGCGACCGCGCCCGGTGTGGTGCTGTACGACAGCCCGGGCGCCGGCGACTACCCCACTCCGTCCGATGTGGTGGGCACCGACCCGACCTGGGTCGGCCGGGTCCGCCGCTCGCTGGACGATCCCAGAGCGCTGGAACTCTTCGTCTGCGGCGACAACCTCCGCAAGGGCGCGGCGCTGAACGTGGCGCAGATCGCCGAAGCGGTGGCTGTCGAATTTCCCCGGTCCTGATCGAACCTGTTTTGTACGCTCTGTGAATGCCCTGTGAGCAAGTTGCTGGTCTGAACCTCTTGAGCTGGGACGTTGCGGTGTCCGACGATGACCTTTCGGTCCGTTGCAACCACCCGTCGGGTGGCAGGCGTCTAAGCGGTCACTTCTTGCGTGACGAGGCGCACATTCGGGGCATTTGGGGAAGAGCGGGTACGTATGAAGGCATATCGCATGGTGTCAAACGCGGTGCCGTATGCGTACAACCCTGACGGGGGGAAGCGTGTCCAACTGGCGTGGCAGAGGTTCTCGATATCACAGTGGTGGGCCCCTTGCGCGGCGCTTCGGTGCGACCGCTCAGACGGCCCCGCGCGCCCGGCGGTATGCCGGTGATCGCGCCCATGCCCGCCGCTCGCCCGGCAGGGCTGCCGTCGCAGCGCGAGGGCGCTGAGGAGAGCGTGGCAGCCGGAACCACCGTCGACCATCTCACCGAGACCTATCGCGCCCACTACCGTTCGCTGCTCGGCCTCGCGGCCCTGCTGCTGGACGACACGGCGTCCTGTGAGGACGTCGTGCAGGAGGCGTTCATCCGCGTGCACTCGGCGCGCAACCGGGTACGGGAGCCCGAGAAGACACTCGCGTACCTGCGCCAGACCGTCGTCAACCTCTCCCGCTCCGCACTGCGACGCCGCATCCTCGGGCTGAAGCTGCTCTCCAAGCCCATGCCGGACATGGCGAGCGCGGAGGAGGGCGCGTACGACCAGCTGGAGCGGGACGCGCTGATCAAGGCGATGCGGGGGCTGCAACGGCGCCAGCGGGAGGTGCTGGTGCTGCGCTACTTCGCGGACATGACCGAGGCGCAGGTCGCCGAGACGCTGGGGATCTCCCTGGGCTCGGTGAAGGCGTACGGGTCCCGGGGCATCGCGGCGCTGCGCGTGGTGATGGAGGCGCAGGCATGAGCCGGCGCCACGACCACGACCACGACCACGAAGAGGAACGCGGGCGCGAGGGCGGGAGCGGATACCGGCGCAGGCCCTCTCGCGGACATCGGATTGACCGGACTGGAAACGGAATTGTGAACCACGGGCCGGAGAACACCCCGCACACGGACCGCGCGGCCGGAGAGGGCGCGCAGCCCGTCGCCGGTGGGCCCAGCGGCGACGGGAACGCCGACACCCCGGCGTTCGGCAGCACGGCCGCGCTCTTCGGCCGGGCCGCCGAGTCCTCGGGCGGCGCCCCCGGCGGCGACTTCCCGGGCAGCGCCTTCCCGGGCGGTGCGTCACTCGACGAGGACGCGTTGCGCCGGATGATGCGCGGTGCCGTGCAGGACCTGGAACCCGGTGAGGGCACGCTCGACCAGCTGCACCGCGCGGTGCCCGCCCGGCGTGCGCGCCGGCGGCAGGCGCTCGTAGGAGTGGCCGCGGCCGCCCTGCTCATCGGTACCGCGGTCCCCGCCTTCGTCCATGTCGCGGGCTCCGACGGTTCGAACACCGCCAGCCCCTCCATCGCCGGCCACGGCGAGCAGGCGCAGGGCGGCAACGGGGACGAGCCGGGCGCGGTCTCCGGCAACGGTGGCGGCACCGGTGGCGGCGACGGACAGCAGGGCGGCGACCACGGCCTCCCGGACGGTACGGCCACCCCGTCGGACAGCAGCGGGCAGGGCGTGGACGGCGATGTGTCCGCCGGGCCCGCGGACCCGGCCGCCAGCGCCGAGACCGTCATGCCGGCCTGCGCACCCGAGCAGCTCGGAGTCGCATCGGCGAGCACCGGAGCGGCCGGTGCCGACGGCACGGTGTACGGAACCTTCCGCATCGCCAACGTGTCCGGCAAGAACTGCTCGGTGAGCAGCAGCGGCACGGTGGGCTTCCAGGCGGCGGGCGCGGCCGACCCGGCCAGGATCGTGGTCGTCCGGCACACCCAGGGGGACCCGGCGTCCGGACTGCCCGATCCGGGTGAGGAGGAGGCGACGGTCCTGCTGAAGCCGGACATGGTCTACGAGGTGCAGTTCGCCTGGGTGCCCCAGGACACCTGTCCGACCACCGGCGGCTCACCCTCCCCGACACCCACGGACGGCGCGGCCGGCAGCACCGGGGTCGCGGCCGGGTCCACCACGGGCAGCGGGACCGGGGACGGCGAAACGGGTACGGAACCGCAGCTCGGCAGCGATGAGGGCGACGGCGCGGCACAGGGCAGCGTCTCCGTGCAGCACACGCCGGAGCCGGGTGCCCCGGTCGCCGAGACGAAGATCGCCAACGCCTGCGCGGGCACGATCTACCGGACGGGCGTGCTCGAACCCTCGTCGTAGGCGCGGGGGCAGGCGTCGTACACAGGCGTCGTTACAGGGGGCGGGGACGCGACTGCGGCCACGCGGGCGCCGGGTGCGGGCCCGTCGGGATGAGGCCCGCGGCGGTCAGGGGTTCGCCGGGGTCTCCTCGTCGGCGATCAGGCCGAGCCGCAGGTCCCGGGCCGCCTCGGCCTCGCGCCGAAGCAGCCGGAACCACATGAAGACCACGAACGCGGCGAAGACGAACCACTCGCCCGTGTAGCCGAGGTTCTGGAACGCCTTCAGGTCGAGCCCGCTGCCCTGCGGCGCCGCGGCCGGTACGGGGCGCAGACCGCCGCCGTCCTTGCCCGGGGCGTCGGTGAGCGCGGCGCCGGCGGTACCGGACGCGGGAGTGCGGGCACCGGTCTCCTGAAGGGTCACCCAGGCGTCGTACACGTCGTACGTGACGAGGTTGACCAGGGACGCGGCGCTGATCATCCCGACCTGGCCGTCGGGGAGGCCGCCCTTCGCGTCGACCCCGGCGGTGCCCGCGCTCTCCGAGGCCTGGAGGTCGCCGGTCACGGTGACCCGGCCGGTCGGCGCGGCCGGCACCGGGGTCTGTCCGGCCTTTCCGGGCAGCCAGCCGCGTACCACCGGCAGGGCCTTGCCGCCGTCGGTGCGCAGCATGTCCAGGACGTAGAAGCCGCTGCGGTCGTCCAGCTTCCTTCCGGGCACCAGGAACTGATCGGCGTACCGGCCGCTGGCGGTGGCGGGACGGCCGGAGGTCACCGTGTCGACGGGCAGCAGCTCGTCGAGCGGTTCGGCGGCCAGGCTGCCGGGGGCGGGCTGCTTCTCGGCGGCCTCGTGCGTCTGCACGCGGTCCTCGAAGCGGCCGAGCTGCCAGGTGCCCATGAACACGCAGAACGGGATGGCCAGCACGACGAAGAGGTTGATCCCCCACCATCGCGGGGTCAGCAGGAACCGGTACACCCCTCCACGGTACGGTCCCCGCTCCGGCCGGCCGGAGCGGGGGCACCCCGGAAGCAGCCCTTTATACGGCTCCTACGCCACGCCCATGCCGTGCCCCTCGCCTCTCCGTACCGCCGCTACGCCCCCTCGGCCGGGTCTCCCAGATGGCGCCGGGCGAAGTCGAGTTCCAGGCGCACCTGCTTGATCCGCTCCTCCACGACGAGCGAGCCGTGGCCCGCGTCGTACCGGTAGACCTCGTGCACGGCGTCGCGGCCCTTCAGCCGGTCCACGTAGTTCTCCACCTGACGGATCGGGCAGCGCGGGTCGTTGACGCCCGCCGAGATGTAGACGGGTGCCCGCACGGCGTCGACGTACGTCAGGGGTGACGAGGCCTCGAACCGCTCGGGCACCTCCTCCGGTGTTCCGCCCAGCAGGGTGCGGTCCATCGCCTTCAGGGCCTCCATCTCGTCGTGGTACGCCGTGACGTAGTCCGCGACCGGGACCGCGGCCAGGCCCACGGCCCAGTCGCCGGGCTGTGTGCCGAGGCCGAGCAGCGTCAGATAGCCGCCCCAGGAGCCGCCCGCCAGGACCAGCTTCGCCGGGTCCGCGAGGCCGGACTTCACCGCCCACTCCCGGACCGCCGCGATGTCCTCCAGCTCGATCAGGCCGACCCGGTGCTTGAGCGCGTCCGTCCAGGCGCGCCCGTAGCCGGTCGAGCCGCGGTAGTTGACCCGGACCACCGCGTAGCCGTGGTCCACCCAGGCGGCGGGCCCGGCCGCGAACGCGTCGCTGTCGTGCCAGGTGGGTCCGCCGTGGATCTCGAAGACGGTCGGGAACGGGCCCTCGGCCGGAGCGGCCGGGCGCTGGACGAGCGCGTGGACACGGCCCCCGGGCCCGTCCACCCACACGTCCTCGACCGGCACGGAGACCGGGGCCTTCGCCCCGGGCGGATCGAGCACCACGGCGCCGGTCGTCGAACGGACGACGGGCGGCTCGGCGGCCGACGACCACAGGTACTCCACCGTGCCGTCCGGCCGGGCCGTGGCACCCGAGACCGAACCGGCGGGCGTCTCCACCCGCACCAGGGCGCCGTCCGCCGCGACGGGTTCGTACCGCCACAGCTCGCTGCGGGCCTCGAAGCCGTGCTCGACGAGGAGCGTGGAGCCGTCCGGATACCACTCGGCGCCCACATCGCCCGGCAGGTCGATGGCGAGGTCCGTCTCCGTGCCCGCGACCGGGTCCCAGATCATCGGCTCCCAGCGGCCGCGCCGCTGGTGCCCGACCAGCAGCCGGGTGTCCCCGGCGACCGGCGCGAAGCCGAGGACCGCAAGCCCCAGCTCCTTCGTGCCGCCCTCGGTGTCGTCCAGCTCCGCGACCGTGGTGCCGTCGGCACGCACCACCCGCAGCGCGGAGTGCATCGCGTCGCCGTGCTCCGTGTGCTCCAGCGCGATCAGCGTCCCGTCGTGCGACAGGTCGCCGACCCCGGCCGACTCGCGGTGGCGGTAGATCTCCACGGGCGCGGCCCCCGGCCGTACGACATGGACCGTCGTGCCGTCCTCGTCCGTCGAACGGCCGATCACCGCGGTCCCGTCCCGTCCGATGGCGAGCCCGGCCGGATAGGACGGTTCGAGCCCGGGAGCCGCCGGCTCGTCCACAGCCCCCTCCGCGCTCCCCTCGCCCCCGGCACTGAACGGCTGGCGCATCCACACCCCGAACTCGTCGCCGTCGGTGTCGCTGAACCACCAGACGGCCTCGCCGTCCGGCGTCAGCACGCCGTCCGTCGTCCCGTTCGGCCGGTCGGTCACCTGGCGCTGCCCGCCCGTCGCCCGGTCCCATGCGTACAGCTCGTACGTCCCCGTCGCGTTGGAGACGAACAGCGCGCGGTCCGGTGCGTCCTCCGCCCAGTCGGGCAGCGACACCCGGGGGGCCCGGAAGCGCTGCTCCCACTCCGGGACGGAATCGGTCGTCGAACCAGTGGTCTCAGTCATGCCCCCCATTCTGCGCCGGGCCGCCGACAAACCGTTCGCGTCGTCCGCAGCCTGTGGATAACCTCGCGGACATGCCTTCCCCGACACCCGCCGACTGGCGCGAGGCCAACCGCGCGATGTGGGATGAGCGTGTGCCCATCCACGCCGAAAGCGACTTCTACGACCTCGACGCCTTCCGCGCGGGCAAGGAGGCCCTGCGCCCCTTCGAGCTGGCGGAGGTCGGGGACGTGACCGGGCGGACGCTGCTGCACCTGCAGTGCCACATCGGGGTCGACACCCTGTCCTGGGCCCGGCACGGCGCCGCGCAGGTCGTCGGCCTCGACTTCTCCGAACCGGCCGTCGAGACCGCCCGCTCGCTCGCCCGCGATCTGGGCCTCGGTCCGGACCGGGCGGCGTTCGTCGCCGCCGACGTCCACGATGCGGCCGAGGCCGTGCCGGACTCCTCGTACGACATCGTCTACACGGGGATCGGCGCGCTGAACTGGCTGCCCGACATGGACCGCTGGGCCGAGACGGCGGCCTCGCTCGTCGCACCCGGCGGGTTCCTCTATCTGGCGGAGTTCCATCCGTTCACCGACTGCCTCGACGACGCGACCGGATCGAGGATCGTGCACGACTACTTCAGCCGTGACGCGTGGGTGGACGAGACGCCGGGCACGTACGCCGACTTCGACGCGCCGACCGTCCACAACCGAAGCGTCGAGTGGCAGCATCCGGTGGGCAGCGTGGTCTCCGCCCTGTGCGCGGCCGGTCTGCGGATCGAGTTCCTGCACGAGCACGACGCCTCGCTCTTCGCCCGCTTCCCGGTGCTGGAGCACCAGTCGGACGGCTTCTTCCGCTTCCCGGCGGAGCGGCCGCGGATCCCGCTGATGTACTCGATCAAGGCGACGCGGCCGGCCCCGTCCCGGTAGGGGGCGGGGCGGGCCGCGGGGCCGGCTGTCAAGTGTGAGCCCGATTGTCAGTGGTGGGGTCCAGACTCGGATCCATGACCACGTCTGCTGACTCGTCCGCCGGGCCGACCGCTGATCCGCGTGCCACGGTCGGGCGTTACTGGACCGCGGCCGATCTCCGTGACTGGGACACCTTCGCGGCGACACTGGCCGACGAGGTGGTGTACGACCTGCCGCAGACGCGTGAGCGGATCCGCGGCAAGGAGCCGTACCTGGCCTTCAACCGGGAGTACCCGGGGGACTGGCGGGTGCGCGTCGAGCGGATCGTGGCCGACCGGGACGGGCGGCAGGTCGCCGTCCGGACGCTGTTCACGGTCGACGGACAGGAACTGCACGCCGTCCACTTCCTCACGTTCGACGCACAGGGCCGGATCGACGGGATCACCGACTTCTGGCCCGAGCCCTACGAACCCCCGGCCGGCCGCGAACACCTCGTCGAGCGGTACTGAGCCGAGCGGTACGACCCTCAGCCGGCCGGAACGGGGCCCGCCCGGTCCCACCCGGGGGCGCGGACGTCCACGCTGAGCGTGTTCATCGCGATCTCCTGGCCGCACGTCCGGCACACCCACGCCGCGTCCAGGTCGTGCGCATGACGCCCGCGGCCGTCCGCGCCGGTGCCCGGCTCAACAGCGTCCGGTTCGTGAATGTCCGGCTCGTGAGCGTGCCGTTCAGGGGCGTCCGGTTCGTGGACCATCACCACCGGCCGGTCCTCCCGCACCCACCGGTCGCCCCAGTCCAGCAGCGCCCGGATCACCGGAGCGAGCGCGCGCCCCGACTCGGTGAGGTGGTACTCGTGGCGCGGCGGCCGCTCGTTGTACGGGCGGCGCTCGACCACGTCCGCCTGTTCCAGTGAGCGCAGCCGGGCCGCCAGCCGGTCGCGCGGCGCGCCCGTGTTGCGCGCGATCGCCTCGAACCGGTGGTTGCCGAAGAAGATCTCCCGCACCGCGAGCAGCGCCCACTTCTCACCCACCACATGCAGTGCGGCCGCGGCGGAGCAGGGCCGACCGGGCAGCCCCGCCGCCACCGCGGCGGGGGAGTCTGCGGGGGTGCCGGCTGGTGAGCCGGCGGGGGCTTCGGAATCGCGTGCGGCACTCATCCCTACAAGGTTGCCATCTCAAACTCACTGGCGCTACCTTGCCGTCATGACAGTTGGAGAATCAAACTCACACCTGCCCGGAGCCGCCGCGCCCCCTGTGGAGACCCCCGTCCCCGCCGCCCCGCGCGCCACCGTGTGGATCGTCTCGGCCGGTGTCTTCGTCGTGAATCTCGACCTGTTCATCGTCAATGTCGCGGTCCCCGCCCTGGGTGCCGCGTTCGACGGCAGCTCCCTGGCCTCGCTGTCCTGGGTCCTCAACGCGTACGCGATCGTCTTCGCCGCCCTGCTGGTCGTCGCCGGCCGGCTGGCCGACCGCTTCGGGCACCGCCGGGGGTTCCTGCTCGGGCTCGGCGTCTTCACCGTCGCCTCCGCGCTCTGCGCGCTCGCCCCCGGCGTCGGATGGCTGGTCGCCGCCCGCGCGCTCCAGGCCGTCGGGGCCGCCGCGCTCATGCCGACCTCGCTGGCGCTGCTGCTCGTCACCACCCCGCCCGAGCGGCGCCCCCGGGCCATCCGCGGCTGGGCCGCGATCGGCGGGATAGCCGCCGGGCTCGGGCCCGTCATCGGCGGGCTGCTGGTGGCGGCGGACTGGCGCTGGGTGTTCCTCGTCAACGTGCCGGTCGGCGTGGCCGGGCTGGTCGCCGGAGCGCGGCTGCTGCCGGACGCCCGCCCGCACCGCGAAGGGCCCTTCCCCGACCTGGCCGGAGCCGTTCTGCTCACCCTCGCCATCGGCGCCCTGGCGCTGGGCCTGGTCAAGGCCGATGTCTGGGGCTGGGGTTCGGCGCGCGTGCTGGGCTCGCTGGCGGCCGCCGTACTGCTCACCGCGGCCTTCTGGCTCCGCTCGGCCCGGCACCCCGCCCCCGTCGTCGAGCTGCCGCTGCTGCGTACGCCCTCCTTCGCCGCCGCGACGCTCGCCGCGCTGCTCTTCACGGCAGCCTTCGCGGCGATGCTGCTCACCTCGGTGCTCTGGTGCCAGCAGGTGTGGGGGTACTCGGCGATCCGGACCGGACTGGCCATCGCCCCGGGGCCGTTGGTCGTCCCGCTGCTGGCGGTGGCGTCGGGGCCGGTCGTCCGCCGGCTCGGTGCCGGCGGCACCGCCGCCCTGGGCTGTCTGCTGTTCGGGACGGGGCTGGCCTGGTGGGCCGTGGCGCTCGGCGTGGCTCCGCACTACGCGTCCGGCTTCCTGCCCGGCATGATGATCACCGGTGTCGGGGTGGGACTCGCGCTCCCCACCCTGGTCGGCGCGGCCGCGGCGGCGCTGCCGCCGACCCGGTTCGCCACCGGCTCGGCGGTGACCACGATGGCCCGTCAGACCGGCTCCGTCCTCGGCGTCGCCCTGATGGTCACCCTGCTGGGCGCCCCGCGTACCCCGGCGCTCGCCGTGGACGCGTTCCGCCAGGGCTGGTGGGCGGCGGCCGCCGCGTCCGTGCTGGCCGCGGCGACCGCCTCGGCACTGCACCGGCGCGCGGCCGCCGCCCGTACCTGAACACGACGGAGGCGCGGCACCACTCCGGAGCCGGGAACTCCGGAGTGGTGCCACGCCTCCGCTTCCGTACAGCTACGCGACCGAACTGAAGGCGGGCAGATAGCCGCCCGACTGTCCCACGGCCTTGGGGTGGTACGAGTTGTAGACCGGGATCGAGACGCTGTGGATCCATGCGTCACCGGAGCACAGCTCGTGCCCGGTGAACTCGTCGACCACGCTGGAGAAGGTGAACCCGGCATTCGCCGCCTGCTTGGCGATGACGCCGTTCAGCACGTCGGACGCGTCGTTGATGGCGGTGCGCTCCGCCTCCGAGAGACCGGCGATGCAATTGCCGCCGATCTTGTAGAACCGGGGGTAGCCCAGCACCACGACATGCGCCGCGGGCGCCTTCGCGTGGATGGACGAGTAGAGCGAGCTCAGACCGGACGGAAGCGTGCTGTTCATCTTCCCGACAGCCCCGTTCACGGCGGCGAGGCAGGTGGCCTCGCCGGACAGCACGCAGTCCTGCATGACATCGGCGAATCCGACGTCATTGCCGCCCGCGGTGACGCTGACCAGCGAGGTGGAAGAGCTCAGCGAGCCGAGCTGGCTGCTCGCCACGGACCCCGAGGTGGCGCCCGAACAGGCGACGAAGGCGAACGACGAAGGGGAGTTCGCCGCCGCCCAGAGGGAGGGGTAGGCGTTGGTGCTGCGGCGGCAGTCACCGCTGTCGGACAGATAGTCCCCGGCGCCGACGCCGGACGAGTACGAGTCGCCCAGGGCGACGTACCCGCCGGCGGCGGCCGAGGAGGTGGCCGAGGCCGGCTGGGCCACGCCCAGAGCAGCGACGGCGGCGAGGATCAGAGTGGATGCGGACGCCCAGAATCTCCGTACTGACATGGCTGTCAGCCCTCCGAAGTGTGGGGGGTGGGTGGGGGGTTGATGGAGCGTCACCCGTTCTAGCAGCTTCCGGTACCAGTCGGTAATAGCCATGCGGGAACCCGTCGGATTTGCCCGAATGATCGTTCGGTACTCGTAGCTCCGCGCGTAGATAAACCTTGAACTCCCCCTGAAACAAAGGTTTTTACGACTACCCGCTCATCACTTCACAGGTTCCCGGATCCGGGGTTCGCGGGCTCCGGAGAGGGGGAGGAGGCGCCTTCAGCGCACGCTGCTGCGCCCGACCACCGCGCCCGCCCGGTCGATGCAGATGACGTCGACGGCGACCGGCGCGCCCCGCAGCACCGACAGCGCCTCGTCCCGCGCCGCGACGGCCACCAGGTCACCCAGCGGAACACCGCGCGCCCGGCACAACTGAAGTGCAGCCAGGCCCGTGTTGGCGGCCGCAACCCCGGCGGCCAGCTCCTCGTCCGCGCCGCCCCGCCGGGCCAGCCCGGCCAGGAAGGACGTGTCGACCTGGGAACGGCCGGAGTGCAGGTCGAGATGGCCGGCGGCGAGCTTCGACAGCTTGGCGAACCCGCCGCAGACGGTGAGCCGCTCCACCGGATGACGGCGTACGTACTTGAGGACGGCGCCCGCGAAGTCGCCCATGTCCAGCAGGGCGATCTCCGGCAGCCCGTACTCGGCCACCACGGTCTTCTCCGAGGTGGAGCCTGTGCACCCGGCCACATGGGTCTGTCCGTCGGCCCGCGCCACGTCCACACCCCGGCGGATCGAGTCGATCCACGCCGAGCAGGAGTAGGGCACCACGACACCGGTCGTGCCGAGGATGGAGAGACCGCCCAGGATGCCCAGGCGCGGATTCCAGGTGGAGCGCGCGATCTCCTCACCGTGGTCCACGGAGAGCGTGACCTCGACGTCCCCCGCGCCCCCGTGCGCCGCCGCGACCCTGCCGATGTGCTCCCGCATCATCCGGCGGGGCACCGGGTTGACGGCGGGCTCGCCGACATCGAGCGGCAGGCCGGGCAGCGTGACCGTGCCCACGCCCGGACCGGCCCGGAACACCACCCCCGAGCCGGCCGGCAGCAGCCGCACGGTGGACCGTACGAGAGCGCCGTGCGTGACGTCGGGGTCGTCGCCCGCGTCCTTGACGATCCCCGCCGTGGCCCGCCCCTCGCGCAGCTCCTCCACCGCGAGCGCGAAGGCGGGGGTCTGCCCGCCGGGCAGGGTGATCGTCACCGGGTCGGGGAAGCCGCCGGTCAGCAGGGCCGTGTACGCGGCCGTGGTGGCGGCCGTCGCACAGGCGCCGGTGGTCCAGCCGGGCCGCAGACCGGTGTGCTTGAGTTGGGCGCCGCGGCCGCCCGTCGACTCACCCATGGAGGGACCCGATGCACGTGCTCGTACTCGGCGGGACGACGGAAGCCCGCCGGCTGGCCGGGCTGCTGGTGGCGGAGCTGCCGGCGGGGTCCCGGGTGACCAGCTCGCTGGCCGGGCGGGTGGCCGGGCCGAGGCTGCCGCCGGGCGAGGTGCGCATCGGCGGTTTCGGCGGAGCCGACGGCCTGGCCGCATGGCTGCGTACGCACCGGGTGGATGCGCTCATCGACGCCACCCATCCTTTCGCCCAGACGATCAGTTTCCACGCGGCCGCCGGTGCCGCTGCCGCCCATGTTCCTCTCCTCGCGCTCCGCCGCCCCGGCTGGGTGCCCGGTGCGGCGGACGACTGGCACCCGGCCGCTTCACTGGAGGAGGCCGCGGCGGTCCTTCCGTCGCTCGGGCGACGGGTGTTCCTCACGACCGGGCGCACAGGGCTCGCCGCCTTCGCCGGGCTGGACGGGCTGTGGTTCCTGGCGCGGTCGGTGGAGGCACCCGGACCGCCGTACCCCGCGCACCTGGAGACCCTGCTGGACCGGGGACCCTTCACCCTCGAAGGGGAGCGCGAGCTGATCCGCCGCCACCGCATCGACGTCCTCGTCACGAAGGACAGCGGCGGCGACGCGACCGCGCCCAAACTCGCCGCGGCCCGCGAGGCGCGGATCCCCGTGGTCGTGGTCCGCCGGCCGCCGGTCCCGGCGGGGGTGACGGTGGCGGGCACCCCGGAGGAGGCCGTCAGCCGGCTGCGCGCCCGCCTCGGCCACCCGCGCTGACCGGCCGGCGGCTCACTCCTCCTCGCTGGCCAGCGCGTTGACGGCCGAGGCCGCCATCGCACTGCCGCCCCGCCGGCCGCGCACGATCAGATGCGCCAGCCCGGACGGGTGCGCGGCCAGGGCGTCCTTGGACTCGGCCGCACCGACGAAGCCGACCGGCACACCGATGACGGCGGCCGGGCGCGGCGCCCCCTCCTCGATCAGTTCGAGCAGCCGGAACAGCGCGGTGGGTGCGTTCCCGACGGCGACCACCGCCCCGTCCAGCCGGTCGCGCCACAGTTCCAGGGCGGCGGCGCTGCGGGTCGTACCGAGCTCCGCCGCGAGACCGGGCACCGCGGGATCGGACAGGGTGCACACCACCTCGTTGTCCGCGGGCAGCCGCCGCCGCGTGATGCCGCTCGCCACCATCGCCACGTCGCACAGGATCGGCGCACCGCCCCGCAGCGCCGCACGGGCGCTGCTCACCACGTCCGGGGTGAAGGCGAGATCGCGCACGAGGTCGACCATGCCGCAGGCGTGGATCATGCGGACCGCGACCTGGCTCACATCGGCCGGCAGGCCCGCCAGATCCGCCTCGGCCCGGATGGTGGCGAAGGACTGGCGATAGATGGCCGGTCCGTCCTTCTCGTACTGGTGCACAGTGCTGCCGCTCTCGTCTCGTCGTCTCGCCCGCTCCGCCGCGCGCGGGCCCAGGGAAGGCCGCGGTGGGGCCGTGGGGGAGGGCCGTAGTGGGGGACCTTACGGGCCGGACCGAGGTTATCGGCCCGGGCACCGGCTTCCGGCGGCCGACCGGTTAGTCGGCCTCCTGCCGCTTCCGGGAGGCGTAGGAACGGGACTTGTTGCGGTTCCCGCACACCCTCATCGAGCACCACCGGCGGCTGCGGTTCTTGGACACGTCCCAGAACGCCCAGGCGCAGGTGTGCTCCGCGCAGCGCTTGAGCCGGGCGGCGTCCCCGGTCGTGTTGAGCTCGTTCCAGGCGATCGCCAGTGCGGCCAGCGGCGCGCGCTCCGGAGGCAGCCCGGCCGCGGCGGTCAGCGGGCCGCGTGCCGTGACGAGCACGGGGTGCGCGGCCAGCACCCGGTCGGCCGCTTCGAGCAGGCCCGGGTCGGGGGTGTCGCCGACGTGCGCGCCCAACTCCTCGCGGATGCCCGCGCGCAGGGCCAGATAGCTCGCGTGGACGTCGGCGGGCATCTCACCGGGGGCGTCGGACAGACCCCGGTCCCTGAGCCAGGCGGACAGCCCGGCCGCAGTGGCGATCTCGTCGCTCGCCTCCTCCACGTCGACCGTGTTGGCGAAGGCCTCCACCAGGACGGCCGAGGCCGGTGGTTCCAGCATCGCGCGTCACCTTCTCCCGCTCTCGCGCATCCCGACCCCGTACATCCCGATCCCGCGTATCCCGATCTCGTACGGCCGCTCTCGAATCTCCAGACATTCTACCGGCTAAACGCTTTACCGGTTGCGCGGCGATGGAGGCGTACGGCACAGTGCTCTCACCGTCTAAGCCGTTAGGCGGTGAGATCGTGAACCAGTGAATCGTGATCCAGTGAGGGGATGGTCATGGCCACAGCGGTGCCCGAGCGAACCGGAAGCGCCAGGACAACCGGCACGATGACCGGCGGGGCGTCGAAGGACGGTCCCGTCGCGGATTCCGGCCTTCGCAACACCGCCGTCCTGGTCGGCTTCACCGCCGCGACCAACCTCGCCGACGGCGTGATGAAGATGGCCCTCCCGCTGCTCGCCGCCCGGCTCACCGGCTCGCCCGCTCAGGTCACGGCCGTCTCGCTGACCCTCACGCTGCCCTGGCTGCTCGTCGCGCTGCACATCGGTGTGCTCGTCGACCGCTTCGACCGGCGAGGACTGCTCTGGATCGCGAACGGGATGCGGCTGGCCGCCATGGGCTGGCTCACCTTCTCCGTCCTGACCGACGGCATCACGCTCGGCCGGCTCCTCGCCGCCGGGGTGGTCCTCGGCGTCGCCGACGTGGTGGCCTCGACCTCGGCATCCGCGCTGGTCCCGGCCGCGGTGCCGCCGGCGGGGCGGGAGCGGGCCAACGCCTGGATGGTGGGGGCCGAGACGGTGGGCCAGGAGTTCGCGGGCCCGTTCGTCGGCGGACTGCTGCTGGCGGCCGGAACCGGCCTGGCCCTGGGCCTGATCAGCGCCTCCTACGCGGTCGCCGCCCTCGCCCTCCTGCTGCTGGTGGGCCGCTTCCGGCCCACGGGGCCGGCCGCCGGTACGGCTCCCGTCCCGGTGAACAGCCGGATCGCCGAGGGCCTGCGCTTCCTCTGGCGCGACCCGCTGCTGCGCACACTGTCGCTGATCGTCGCCGTCCTGTCCGCCGTCTGGGGTGCCTGGCTGGCGGTCATGCCGCTCTACGCCAGGCAGGCCATGGACCTCGGCCCGCAGCAGTACGGCATTCTGCTCAGCGCCCTCGGCATCGGCGGACTGACCGGCGCGGTCACCGTGACCTGGGTCAACCGGTTGCTCGGTGCCCGGCGGGCGATGCTCGCCGACCTGATCGGCACCACCGCGATGGTGGCGCTGCCCGCCCTGACCACCAGCATATGGGCGGTGGCGGCCGGGGCCTTCCTCGGCGGCATGGGCGGCACGCTCTGGTCGGTCAACGCCCGCACCCTGACCCAGCGCAGGGTCCCGGACGAGATGCTCGGCCGTTACGGCGCGGCGGCCCGTCTCTTCAACTTCGGCGCCATGCCGCTGGGCGCGGCCCTGGTCGGCCTGCTCGCCGAACTGGGCGGCATCCGGGCGGCATTCGGGATGTTCGCACTGGTCACGGCGGCGACGCCGGTGCTGTTCGTCCGGAGCGTCGGCCGGTCCGCCCTGGAAACCCGCTGACGGTGACCGACGGCCGCCGCGGCGGCCCCGGCACACACCGGCCTCCGCGGCGGCAGCCCCCGGCGGACCGGATCAGCGCAGTCCGGCGAAGAGATCGGTCTCGGGGACGGCCGCTCCGGTGGAGTCCTTGACCCGGACGAAGGTCTCCAGGCCCATGAACTCGCCGAACCTCTCCTTGCCCATCTTGAGGAAGAAGATGTTCTCGCCCTGACTGGCGTGCGCGGCCAGCGCGTCGAACTTCTGGCCGCTGAACGCGGTGGTGTCCACCCAGGTGGTGACCTCGTCGTCGGGAAGGCCGATCTTGGCCATCGCGGCGACCTCGGCGGGATCCGGCTCCGGCATGTCCTCGTGGAACTCGCGCATGGTCTCCCCGAACCGCTGCATCATCGAGCGCGGCATCGTCGTCCAGTACACCTTCGGCGTCAGCGAGACCATCTCCAGCGCGGCCATGGTGATCCGGTGGGCCTGGATGTGGTCGGGGTGGCCGTAGAAGCCGTTCTCGTCGTAGGTGACGACCACATCGGGCCGGTAGTGCCGCATGAGCTCCGCGAGACGGGCGGCGCCCTCCTCCACGGGGGTCTGCCAGAAGGACCCGGGGGCGTCGTTGCTCGGCCAGCCGATCATCCCGGAGTCGGCGTAGTCCAGCGTCTCCAGATCGCTGATCCTCAGGACCTCGCAGCTCGCTTCGAGTTCCTTGCGGCGCATCTGCGCGACGGCCGCCGGATCATGCCCGGGCTCACCCGGCTTGACACCCCCCGCCCCGTCCCCGCAACCGCCGTCGGTACAGGTCACGAGGACCGTACGGATGCCTTCCGCCGCGTACTGCGCGAGGACCCCGCCGGTACCGGTGGCCTCGTCGTCGGGGTGGGCGTGCACAGCCATGAGCGTCAAGGGCCGGTCAGTCATGAAGATCCTCCTGCGTGAGTACGGCGTGGTCCGGGCGGGCGCGGCGGTACCGCGGCCCCGGGGCCCGGATCGGTCCCGGCGGAGCGGCCGGCCTTACGGCCCCGCGTTCCCGGCCGTGCGGCACCGGCCCCCGGTCGTGCAACCGCGCCGACCGGACCGGCTGTTCCCGGCGCCGTTAATTCGGTTGTGCGGCGACGAGGCGGCCTGCATCCTGGACCGAGTTGTGCGGCTACGAGTGCTGCCTGGGCCCGAGGAGGCTGAAGAGATGTCCGTCACTGTGCTGCGGCATGCCCGCGTCAGCCTCACTTCTTTCCCCAGGAGCTCATCAGATGTCTTCCGACGTCTTCCGTACCCACCACACATCCTCTGACTTCACCGACGAGCGCCCGGCCGCGCCGGCCGGCGACGGGTCCGCACCGGACATCGCCGACGCCTTCGTCTTCCGTTTCGACACGGTCCAGGAACAGCTCGGCCCCGACCAGCGCTGGTCCAGCTGGCTGGACGTCGAGCGCGGCTGCCGCGGCCCGGAACCACGCCCCGACTGGGTGGTGACGGAACAGGCCGCGATCGACACCGAACTCGGCATCCTCAAGACCGGCAAGGAGGCCGACGTCTTCCTGCTCGAACGAGCAGTGGAGCAGATCGGTGACAGCCCGGCACGACGGTCCCTGCTGGCCGCCAAGCGGTACCGCACCGACGAACACCGCTCCTTCCACCGCAGCGCCTCGTACGTCGAGGGCCGCCGCGTGCGCAACAGCCGCGACAGCCGGGCGATGGCGAAGAAGTCCGCGCACGGCAAGAGCGTGGCGGCCGGGCAATGGGCGTACGCGGAGTGGGAGGCGCTCTGCCGCCTCTGGAAAGCCGGTGTCCCCGTGCCCTACCCCGTACAGGTGGACGGCACCGAGCTGCTCATGGAGTTCATCGACGACGGCGACGGCGGTGCGGCTCCACGCCTTGCGCAGGTCCGGCCCAAGGGGGAGCTGCTCGCGTCGTACTTCGAACAGCTTCGGGACGGGATGCGCGAACTGGCCCGGGCGGGACTGGCCCACGGCGACCTGTCGCCGTACAACGTGCTGGCGCAGGGCGACCGCATCGTGATGATCGACCTGCCCCAGGTGGTCGACATCGTCGGCAACCCGAAGGGCATGGACTTCCTGATGCGGGACTGCCACAACATGTGCACGTGGTTCACGAACCGCGGCCTGGAGACCGACGAGCAGGAGCTGTTCGCCGACCTTCTGGCCATGGTCTTCTGAGGAACAGGGGCGGAGGCCGAGGCGGCGGAGGCCCCGGTGAGCACCCGACAATCACGGTGCGGGAAGT
Organism: Streptomyces sp. NBC_01257; assembly: GCF_035917255.1. NCBI lineage: Bacteria > Bacillati > Actinomycetota > Actinomycetes > Kitasatosporales > Streptomycetaceae > Streptomyces > Streptomyces sp. NBC_01257. The sequence continues at coordinate 4,267,629 of NZ_CP108472.1, read as the reverse complement.
GTGGGGCGCCCGGGTCCGCTGCCACCGCACCATGGCGGCATGGATGACAAGACCCTGGTGGCCCGCTTCCTCCGCGACGGCTTCGTGAAACTGGAGGGCGCCGTGGCGCCGCGCGTGGCCGAGCACTGCGCGCGGCTGCTGTGGCGGGAGACCGGCTGCGACCCTGACGATCCGGCGACCTGGACACAGCCCGTGCACCGGGTGGCCGGCATGGCGCAGGGCCCGTTCGCCGCGGCGCCCAACTCGCCTGCCCTGCACCACGCGTACGACCTGCTCGTCGGCGCGGGGCGGTGGGAGCCGCGGTACTCGCTGGGCACGTTCCCGCTGCGCTTCCCGCACGAGGACGAGCCGGACGACGCGGGCTGGCACATCGAAGGGAGCTATCTGCCGGAGGGTGAGACCTGGTACTTCACCAATCTGCGCTCCCGGGGCCGGGCCCTGCTGATGCTGTTCCTGTTCAGCGAGGTGGGTGAGGAGGACGCCCCGACGCGTATCCGGGTCGGCTCGCACCTCGACGTACCGAAGGTGCTGGAGAAGTACGCGGAGGAGGGGGCCGGCGGACCGACGCTCGCCCCCGACCTGGTGGCGGCCTCCGCCCACCGCCCGTTGGCCCTCGCCACCGGGTCCCCGGGCGACGTGTTCCTGTGCCACCCCTTCCTGGTCCACGCGGCACAGCCCCACCACGGACGGCGGCCGCGCTTCATGGCCCAGCCGCCACTGATGCCGGCCGCCCCGTACGAACTGGAGCGGGCCGACGGAGCGTACTCACCGGTGGAGACGGCGATCCGCCGGGGCCTGGGACGGGACGTCCCCGGTCCGGGAGGGGGTGGCACCGACCGCGGTGACGGATAGCCGAAACAGTGGGCCTTTTCAACGTGGCCACGATCGAGTGACGCCGGGGTCACGACGGCTCATCTACGCCCGCGCCGCCGGCCTCTCCACGTCGAACTGCTCGTGGAGGTGCTCCAGCGCCCGGGCGACGACCTCGGTGCGCGGGTCGGCGCCGATCTCCTCCGGTAAGGCCTGTCGAGGTAGCGCCCTCCTGACCGCCCGAGCGGCGCGGCGGGACCACCAGTCGGCGGGCCAGGGCCCCTGCCGCCTCGTTGCCGCGGTCCGTCCGCACGATGTGGAGAGAGTCGTCTCAGGCACCCGGCATGTCAGCCAAGTTGTACAACGCCCACTGAACCGCTGCGGATCGATGGAGGCCCGGGTGAGGCTTCGCACTGACAGCGGTGGGTACATCCGCAAGTATGGACGCCGGCGCATGGATATCGCTGATAGCTACGGGGATCGTCCTGCTCATCGGGGCGGGGCTCATCTGCTACGAGCATGGGGGATCCGGCGCGAACCAGAGCCGGGAGCATGACCTGGGTCCGGACCACACCAGCGGCGGAGGCGGAGGCGGCTGACGCCCACGGTTGGGCCGAACCGCCTCAGCCCGAACCTGTCGCCGATCAGGACCGCGCTGCAGCAGAGCATCGAACAACGGCCTGGATCTCGTCGGACTCCCCTCGCGATAGATCGGTGTGAGTAGTCGGCCCGGCTGTCGCCGACCCGGTCGCACTCCGGCAGAGAGCCATCGAGCAGAACGTGATCAGGGTCGGCCTCGCGCAGAGTGCGCAGCAGGCCGGGCGCGTGGTCGACCGGCATGTCGTCGACGGCTGCCACGTAGGCGTGCGCGGTGCCGACGGAGATGCCGAACCCGGCAGCGAGCTCGGCGAGAGTGTCGTGCCGCCGCAGGCACACCAGGCCGGCCAGGGCACGCTGGTGCGGCGGGAGCGGCGGTCACCCTCGCGGGTGACGATGAGCATGGTGACCCACTCGACCAGGGCATGAGGCAGGTCGAGTGCGGCTGAATACGGACCCAACGCGGCGTCTGTGCTTGTGGGTTGAGACCTCGAACACCTCCCCAACGGCACGGGAGCCTCGTGCGTTGCGCACACCGCCGGCATCACCCGATCAGTGGCGACTCCGAAACAGCTCAGTGGGTGAGGCGCCTGTCGAAGACGACAGGCGCCTCAGTCGTGTTGTGGCCCGGGCGGACATCCCCGGCGGCCCTGGCCCCGCAGGGCCTGACAGGAATGGCCCGGAAAGCCCCTGGGATGCCCCCTGTCCCCGGGGCCCGGCGGTCGATTCGGGAACGCCGGACCGAAGGAGGCGCGGGAGTCCGAGTTCTTAGACGGATAAGCAAAGAGGATCGTTCCGTAATTCGCAATCAATTCTCAGTAAAGAATCCGGGACTCGCGGGGATATTGAGACTCATGCGAAATGGGGAAGTCTGTCGGATCGTTGATGCTTGAACCTCCTTGCCGCACTACGTGACCTTGTGGGGCGAAATCGTTCGGACCAGAGCAAGCCAGATGGCTTGAATCAGTCTTGCGGGGCCGGAGCGAAAGACGAGGATGAGTTGGTGTAGCCAGCAATAACCGCCCTCTTGAGATTCAGCCTGTGGCGGTTCGACCGAAATCGGGACGGGTAGTGGTTCGACGACAGGGACTTCAGGCGGAGGGCTCATCGCAGCGGCCGTTCCCTCGCGCTCTGTTACTCGGCGTTCCAAGGCGTGAGGGGTGGCTGCTCGCTGTCCCGGAAGCTTCACATTTCGGTAGGGCGTACGGGCGGCGAGGTTACATCTCGAGCTGAGGGAGGATCGCGAGCTTGAATCCGCGAGACGAGGCTGCCGCTCCTTTGGGTATGCCTCCATTCGTTGGCGAGTTGCCCGATCGGCAACCCAATGAATCCACTTCACCAATCGGTCCAAGAACGGGCGCAGACGGGGGAATAATGGCTGAAAAAGATATGAAGAGTCGCAACGTACTGATACTCGTAGGGGGTGAAGTCGTACGCACCGGGCTTGAGGCCCTGTTGCTGCGACTGCCTCGGATCGGCGAGGTCCGTGCGTGTGGACAGGACACCCTTTGTTCGGAGTTGGCCACCGGCTCGTGGGATGTACTGATCGTGGCCTTCGAGCAATGGAGAATGCTGGGCGCGCACGCGGACTCCGGGCCCCTGCCCGTCGTCCTGGTGCTGGGCGACGAGGTACCCGACCAACACGGCGATCTGTACGCCTCGCTGCCGGCCGACGGCTTCATCTCACTGGCCGATCTGTCCCAGCAGTCCCTGGAGGATGTGATCACCCGGGCGATGGCCGGCGAGATGCCCATGCCGGCCTCACTGGCGCGCCGGCTGCTCGCCGCCAACCCGACACGCATCACCGGCGGCGACGTCCGGACGGTCTCCCTCACCCCGCGGGAGACCGAGACCCTGTCGCTGCTGGCGAACGGGCTGAGCAACAAGCAGATCGCCCGCGCCATGAGCATTTCCAGCCATGGGGCCAAGCGGCTGGTCGGTTCACTGCTCCTGAAACTGGGGGTCAACAACCGAACCGCCGCTGTCATCACGGCTCTCAAGGCCGGGCTCGTCTGACGCCGGCCTCCGGGGCCGTCCGGGCATCAGGGGTCGCCCTGAAGCTCTGCGTCTCCGAGGACGGCACATCGGCCGGGCGGACATGCAGTTCGCCCTGGGCCGGCAGCATCACCACCGCGGCCACCGTGCGCTCCTTGCGGATGTCGCCGTTTCCCGGGACGTGGAGCGGTGGGGTGGAGAGCAGCGAGAAGTGATCCTCGGCGCTCGCCGACGGGGGCAGGTCCGCCTGCCCCCGTCGGCACGCCTCCAGCCTGCGCACCGACGACCTACGGGCGAACGGGTTGATCCGGTCCCCCGGCGCCAGGTCGGGATGCAGGAAGTGGTTCGTGTGCTCCAGCCGGTCGCCCGTCATGGTGCGTATCTCGTCGCCCAGGACCTCCACCCAGGCGGTCGTCCGCCTGTCGCACAGCATGAACGAGCGTGAGCTCGCCAGCGGAAGTTCCCGAATGATCGCGACGGCGTCCGCGACGGAGTCGGCGGTGTCCAGCAGGTGGCGTATCGCCAGATAGGGCGGGACTCCCGGCCGCCACTCCCCGCCGAGCACCAGGTTCAGGCCCACGGCCAGCCCCCGGTTGTTGATGCCGAGATAGCCGAGCAGGCCCCCGAAGCTCAGCAGCAGCGACTGCCGGCCCCCGGCACGGGTGATGTCCAGCACGGCGAGCCGGTCGTCCAGGTTGCCGTTGAGATCCACGGTCTGGGCGAGGACGGGAGCCGCCGCGGCCCCCGTTCCCGTACGGGCGTACGTGGTGCAGTCGCCCGAGGTCCGCACCGTGCGGTAGCCGAGCAGTTCGCGCCGGATCTGCAGCAGCACCGCCTCCTCGCGGGTGATCCCCGCGCCCTCGGCGAGGCCCGTGATCTCTTCGGCCAGCTCCGGCAGCGCTGCCGTGATCACCGCGTCGTGAGCGGCGATCACCGGGCGCAGTGCCTCCAGCGTGACCGGGCGGGGCAGCAGGTGCCCGAGGCGGGCCAGCCGGTCGTCGAGGAACGAGCGCAGCGCGCCCGACAGCGCCCGGCCGTGGCACAGCCCCGCCTCGTACGCGGTGCCCGAGGCGCGCACGAAGGGGATCACCGGTGCCGACCGCGGTCCGGGCTCCGGGCTCATCGCCTGGCGTCCGCCGAGACCTTGGGACTCTTGGCCAGCTGTTCCTTCACCCAGGGCCACTCGGTGCCCAGCACGCTGAAGAACACCGCGTCACGGCGGCGGTTGCCGGGCATCGGGTTGAAGCTGCGCAGGATGCCCTCCTCGACGGCGCCGATGTTGCGCAGTCCGCTGCGTGCCTGGACGTTGAGCGCATCCGTCTTGAACTCGACCCGTTCGGCTTTCAGTTGTTCGAACGCGTGCTGCAACAGCAGGTACTTGGCCCAGCGGTTGATGCCCTGCCCGCGGAAGTCGCTGCCGAGCCAGGACCAGCCGATCTCCAGCCGGCCGTCCTGCTGGGCCAGGTTGCCGTAGCTCATGCTCCCCGCGATCCGCCCGCTCCGCTTGTCCGTGATCACGAAGACGGCGCGTCGTCCGGCCCGGTGGTCTTCCAGCGTGGCGTCGAAGAAGGCGTGGAAGTCCTCGTCATCGTCGACGCGGCTGACGAAGTAGCGCCAGATGTGGGGATCCATCGCGATCGCGTGCAGCCCGTCGCGGTCGCCGGCCTCGATCGGCCGCAGCCGTACGTCCTCGTTCTCCAGCGTCGTCGTCGCGGTGTCCCACCAGCGCCGTACGTGTGTGTCACCGGGCATGGATGCCTCCCTGGCTGTCGTCGATCTGGGCCCGCACGGCCTCTTGGATCTTCTTGCGTTGAGGTTTGAACTGTGAGGTCAGCAGGCCGTTCTCGATACTGAAGCGCTCCTTGGCCACCACGACCCGGCGGATCTTCTCATCCTTGCCGAAGGCGGCGTTGGACCGCGCGAGCTGGTCGGCGATGGCCGCCTCGTCGGCGGGGTCACCGGCGGGGGAGACCACCGCGATCAGCTGCGTACGGCTCGGGCACAGGACCACGCACTCCTCGATCGCGGGGCTCTGCTTCATGTAGTCCTCCAGGGGACGGACCATGATCTTCCGCGCGTCCTCCAGCACGATGACGTCGTCCGCCCGGCCCTGGATGTACAGGAAGCCGTCCTCGTCGAGATGACCGATGTCACCGGTGCGCACGATGCCCGGTTCGCTGAACACCCGCTCGGACGTCCCTTCGGGGGCGTACAGATAGCGGTCGGCCACCGGGTGGACACTGCGCACGCTGATCACGCCGTTCTCGTCGAACAGCACTTCCTTGCCCGGCACCACCTGACCGACGCTGCCCAGCCGGTGCGCACCCGGATGGTTCTTGCTGACGATGCAGGTCTCGTTGAGGCCGTAACCCTCGAATATCGGCACACCGATGTCGGTGAAGAAGCGCAGCACCGTCTCGGCCGCGGGAGCGGAGCCGGTCCACAGGTAGCGGATGCGGTCACCCAGCAGCCGGTCGGCGGCAGCGCGCAGACCGGCCGTCGTCGGCGGGCCGTCGGCGGCCCTGCGGGCCCGCGACTCGATACGCTGCTGGGCGATCTTGTAGAAGGCCGGCACGCCCATGACCACGGTGGGGCGGGCTTGGCGCAGCGCCGAGAACGCCGTCTCATAGGCGCTGAGTGTGACGTCGTGACCATGACGCAGCGCGGAGTAGATCCAGTACCGCTGCTGGAGCAGTGACAGCGGCAGGAACACGAACACGTCGTCGCCGGGGCCGTGCGCGAACATGCTGTGCGCCGCGCGCAGGGAGCTGTCGATGCTCCCGGCGGTGGCGGCCAGACCCTTGGGTTCACCGGTGCTGCCCGACGTGAACTTGATGGTGGTCGGCTCGTCGGAGGCGTACTCCACGGGATCGGGTGCCGCGTCCGGCTCCGTCGACGCCACGAGCTTGGACACCTCGTCGATCGGCAGAACACCGTCGCCGTGCCCGTCCCGGTCGGTGAAGAGCAGCTTCAGCCCGTAGCGCGCGAGGAGGGCAGGTCCGGGGTCGAACTTCCCCGGCTCCAGTCCGGCGGTCACCGCCTTCAGCCGCAGCGCCGCGAGGTCGAGCAGCACCCACTCAGGGCAGTTGGCCGACAGGATGCCGATCCGGTCGCCGGCGCGCACACCGAGCCGCGCCAGGGCCACCGCGAGCCGGCCGGACTGCTCGTACAGCTCCGTCAGGCCGAGGGAGCGGGAGTCGCCGGGGCCGATGAAACGGAGGCGATGGCCCGGTGCCGGCGGATGCCCGAGGACATGGGCGAGTACGGAGTCGCTCATCGTTCGCCCCGGTCCGCGGTGAAGAAGACCTGGCCGCTCAGGTCGACGACGCTGCCCGCGGGCAGCAGGGTCGAGGTCGCGGGCCACTCACTGGCCGGCGGCATGCCCAGGGCGGTGGCCAGCCTCTCCGCGAAACGCGGCATGACCGGCGTCGCGCACATCGCGAGAAGCCGTGCCGCGCATAGCTCCAGGGCGATCGTGGTGCGGTTCTCGTCGGACCACTTCTCGCTCTGTGCGGTCCTCGCCTCCACCCGGGAGAACCGGATGGCGTCCGCGACGATTCCGCTCAGCTCGTCGGCGGCCTGGTTGAGCGAGAAGGCGTCGGGCCCGAGCGCCGCGGTGAGCGCGGCGAGCCGGCCGTTGAGCCGGGCGAGGAAGGCGGTCTGCTCCCGCGTCCAGATCCCGGCGTCCGGGGCCCGCCCGGCGTAGTCCTTCTCGATCCGGCCGCCCAGGTCCTGCAGCCACGCCTGCCAGCCGCCGATCAACTCCTCGTCCAGGACGGCCCCGTAGGCAGCGTGCCGGAAGTCCGTGCGCCGCCCCTCCGGGCGGGTGCGGGACAGGAAGAAGCGGACGGCGTCCACGCTGTCCGGACCGAGGATCTCCTTCCCCCACACCGCATGGCGACGGCTGGTGGAGAACTTCTCGCCCTCCAGGAGGTAGAACTCGTTGACGTGATAGTCCACGTCGGGCATCCACCCGGGATGGGCCAGCTTGTACAGGACCGGATACAGCATCGAGTGGTAGAAGCTGTTGTCGTACCCGAAGAAGTGGACGATCTTCCAGTCCGCTCCGGGGGCGCCGGCCCGCCAGTCGCGACCGTTGGCACGCCCGATCGCCTCGATCCCGTACAGGAAGCCGTACGACATCTCCGGCCAGACCCAGATGACCTGTTCCCCCTCGGCATCCGACGAGGCCGGGGCAACGCCCCAGGACGAGGGGTGGGTGAGGGCGATGTCGAGGCGGTCGCGGCCCAGGAGCCGGTCGGTCAGCTCCCGCAGCCGGGCGGGCACGCGCCCCAGGCGGTGATGGTCGGCCAGGTCGGTGCCGAACTCGTGCAGCGGCAGGGAGTAGCGGGTGACCGAGCCCTGTTCCGGAACCAGGTCCGAGCGCCCCGAGCGTGCGCCGCCCAGCTCGGCGCAGTTGTTGGGCTCACCGCACTCCTCGCAGATGTTGCCGCCCGCCGGTGCCGCGCACGACGGGCAGGAGCCGTGCACGTCGACCTCGTACAGGTACTCGCCCGACCCGGCGTCGAACAACGCCGGGCCCGGCCGTGGCTCCACTCTGCCGGAGGCCACCACGCGGTCGAAGAACGCCCGCAGTCCCTCCGCGTACTCGGCGTTCCCCGCCGTCGTCGTGTACTGGTCGGGGTGGATGTCCATCAGCGCCAGCGTCGCCGCGATCTCCGCGCCGTAATGGGCCGCGGTCTCGGCCGAGGTGCGTCCCTCGCGCCGCGCCGCCTCGGTCACATAGCTCTGGTGGTCGTCGCTGCCGGTGATGTGCCAGGCGTCCGCGCCGTTCATCCGCTGGAAGCGCACATAGGCGTCGGCCCCCAGGTAGGGGCCCGACAGATGCCCCAGGTGCAGATCGCCGTTGGGTGTCGGAGGGGTCGAGAAGACGAACCGCGGACGGTGGCCGAGCCGTCCCCCGCCGCCGTCCGCGGCCGCGGTGGAGGCCCGCCGGGCGTCGCGCCAGTAGAAGGTGGCGAACACCAGGTCGTCGCTGCCGTGGTTCTCGAGCACATGGGTGTCGAAGGGTTCGAAGAGCGCCACGACGCCCGGCGCGGCCGGGTGCCGCACCTGTCCGTTCACGACGATCTCGCCGCGTCCGGAGACGATCACGAAGACCTCGTTCTCGTCGTGCTGGTGGGCCATGGACGACGCTCCCGGCACGACCCGGCCCCAGCCGGTGTGGACGCCGACGTCACCGGAGCCGCCGGGCCCGGGGCTGCCGAGGTCCAGGTCGCTCATGTCGATGCCCAGCGCCGCCCGAAGGGCCGCGGGGTCGTAGGCACTGATCTTCACAGGGTGCTCCTTCGGTACGCGGGACCACTCGGCAGGCCGAGCAGATCGGCCGTCTCCGCGGCTGTCGCCGGGGCGAGCCGGTAGCCGGATCCATTGGCGGCGCCCGCGAACACGACGCGGTCGTACGGGTCGAGCGAGCGGATCAGGGGTTCGGCCGTGGTGCTGTACGCATCGCAGAAGACGCGGCCCGAGACACAGCTCCCCGCCAGGTCCGGCGCGTAGCGGCCGAGGACCTCACGGGCCTCGGCCAGGTCCCGGGGGAGCAGTCCGGCCCGCAGCTCGTCCGGGTCGACGTCCCACTCCCGGCATGTGTAGCTGAACAGCCAGTGGCCGGCGTACCCCAACGGCAGCAGGAAGGCGTCCTCGTCGTGGAAGGAGACCACCGGGGCGTCCGGCTCCGGCTGCCGCTCGACGTGCAGGGCGACGACCTTCTTCACCCGGGCGCCGAGCGGCTCGACCAGGCCGCCCCACGCGGGATCGGCCAGCCACGGCCCGGGAGCCAGGACGACCCGTCCCGCGGTCACGGTGTCACCGGAGCCCAGCCGGAGGGCCACGGACGACGTCCCGGGCTCCACGGCCGTCACCCGCACCCCTTCGAGGAAGCGGACACCGGGGCGCAGCTCCCGGGCCAGCAGCCGCGTGAGGCCCGGCACGTCCGCGTACTGGCAGCCCGCCACCGACCACACCCCGCAGCCCGCCGGCGGCAGCACCGGGCTGTCGGCCACGACCAGCTCCTTCGGGTCCGCGGCCGCCGGAGCGGCGTCGGGAAGATGCACTTCGCGCAGCCCGGGTTCGGACTCCAGCGCCGCCACCACGTACATGTCGCGGTCGTGGATGGGCACGTCGGACCGCTGTTCCCGCAGGGTCCGGTAGAAGTCCTGGCTGTAGGCCGTCATGCGCCGTACCCGCTCGGTCGCCCCTCGGGGGAAGTGCAGCCCGGCCGAGCGGCGGCTCGCACCGGAGGCCACGGCGTCGCGCTCCACGACGAGGACGGAGAGGCCCGGATCGCGCCGGACCACCTCCCGGGCGATCATGACTCCGGCGATGCCGGCACCCACGATCGCGATGTCCGCTGTCTCCAAGGTGTTCAGGCCTCCTGGTCTTCGACGCCGGGCTGGTCGGCCGCCCACTGAACGAAGGACGGGTACGGATCGGAGGTGCGGGTGCCGAGTATCCGGTCGGCGATCCGCCGGCTGCGCCAGGCGTTGAGGCTCAGATTGGGGTCGGCGAGGCCGCGCTGCTGCCGTGCCGCGTTCTGCAGGAAGATGTTGCGGTCGGCAGGGCCGTCCCACTGCACGGCGAAGTCACGGTCGATCCGGTACTCCGTGCCCGCCCGCTCCAGGCGCTCCGCGAGGGGGGCGAGGAAGTCGGTGCCGACCGGCCGGAAGCCGGTGGCCCAGACGACGGTGTCGCAGGCCAGCGTCTCGGCGGCGAAGGGCTGCTCGTGGTGGTCCAGCGTCAGCTCCCAGCCACTGGTGTCGCTGCCCTTGACCTCGCGCACGTGCCGGTTCGGCAACAGGCCGAATCCGCCTCGCGGCCGGCCGGCCAGGACGAACCGGAGGAAGTAGAGGCGCTGGTAGATCTCCCGCAGAGTCGACTCGGAGATCCCGTCGCTGGTCAGCACCTGCCGTTCCGTGAACGCGCCACGCGCGTCACCGTCGAGCGAGGCGAAGTAGTCCGAGTGGGCCGGCACGTAGTACTCGTTGGTGAACGGCGAGTCGTCGATGGGCAGGAAGTTGGCCCGCCGGGACACCCACGTCACCTGAGCGGGACGCTCGGAATCCGGCCGGGAGATCAGGTCGAGGAACGCCTCGGCACCGGACTGCCCCCCGCCGACCACGCAGACGCGTCTGCCCGCGAGCTCCGCCGCCCGTGGGGCGAAGTCGGCGACGTGGAACTGGGTCCGGCCGAGGGCGTCGCGGGCCGCCGGCGGCACCCAGGCACGGCTGCCGACGCCGATCGCGATGTTGTCCGCCCGCACCACACGTCGGTCGGTGTGCACGACGAAGTGCTCGTCGAACTCCACGGACAGCACCTTCTCGCCGAAGGTGACGTTCTCGTTGCGGCGGCTCGCCCACTCCAGGTAGTTGCGGAACTCCTGGCGGGGTACGGCATCGAAACTGGCGTTGAGGAAGTGGTAGATCCTGCCGCTCGCGTGCAGATAGGACAGGAAGGAGAACGGGTTCGTCGGATCGGCCAGGGTCACAAGGTCCTTGAACAGGGAGACCTGAAGCAAGGCGCCGTGCAGCTGCTGGCCGTCGTGCCAACTGAAGTGTTCCTTCTTGTCGACGAAGAGGTTCGGAACGTCCGGTCGCCCGTGCAGCAATGAAGCCAGGCTCAGGTTCGCCGGACCGGCACCTACGCCGACACAACGGAAATGCGGAACGGCCCGCCGAGAATTCATCTCACCAACCATCAGATGTCGGGTGCCGTCATGGCGGACAGCGCAGACGCCAACGGCCTCTGCACACGAGGTCCCTCTCAGTGCGGTCTGACAGTGACCACCCCAGCGTTCAGCACTCCCGCCAGGATTGGCAGCCCTCCTTGGGGTATGCCTATCCCGTCAGGTCTGTGGTGCGTCCTTACGAGCCTTGTCGGTCTGCGGTGTCCCGGGCGAGCGTTGTCCTGTCACACCGCTGGGTCCGGTCGAGGAAAGGGGGGCACCGTCATGGACGAAACGGCCTCGCACACTGTCGCCAACGGTTCACAGGGCACGCACGGCGTCGCCGACGTGGTGATCACGGCACTGGCGGACATGCTCAAGCGGCCGGCGGAGACCCTCTCCCCGGACGCGCGTCTCGTCCAGGACCTGGACTTCGATTCGACGAGTTTCCTGGAGCTCCTCCTGCGCCTGGAGGACGACCTCGACACGGAGTTCGACCCCGACACGTTCGGCGCCGGCGGCTTCGAGACCGTCGCCAGCCTGATCGGTTACGTCGGCGAACAGAGCGGACAACGATGACGCGGGCCGAAGCCGCGTACAGCACCACAACCCGCCCGCCCGGGCCGTACCGCGCCGCCCGTGACCACGAGCCGCGCGCGGCGCTGGACGGACTGCACGCGGCGGTCGCCGACGATGCGCTCGTGTGCGGCCCCTCCGGCCACGCCGTGGCCTCGGCCGAACGCGTGGCATCGGCCCGACGGACCTGGCAGAACGGGGAGTTCGCGGAGTTCACCGCCGGATCGGGGGCCGGGCCGTACCCCCTCGGCGCGCCGGTCCTGGCCGAGCTGGGCATCGTGGCACTGCGCTGCGCGCCCCCGCGCCCCGCCGATGCCGGCCCGCCCGCGGACCCCGGCCCCGGAGACGGCTGGCAGCTCGGACTGCTCCGGCTGCGGCTGGGACTGTCCGAACGGCTCCGCGACGCCGTTCTCACGCACCTGCGCGAGCGGTCCTTCGGCGACACCCCGCTGCTCCAGCACCAGTTGCTGAGAGGCGCGCTCGCCGACGTCACCATCGAGCACCTGGAAGTGCACGGCATGCTGGACGAGGCACGGCTCGGCCCCGCCGCTGTCGCCGAGCTGCACCGCAAGCTCGGCCGGGCGGACCGGATCCTGCTGAGGTCGTTCGGCGCCGCCGGGTTCCTCGCCACGGGACCGGGGGCGTACGCCTGCCTCAGCGAACTGCTCGGCGACGTCTACGCGTTGCGCACGGCGACGGAGACCGGCCGGTGACCGACCTGGACCCGTGGCGCCCCCTGCGGGAGCAGACCCGGCGAGCGGCCGCCGAGCTGCGTTCCCACGCGCTGTCGGCCGAGCGGGACCCCGACACGGTGGTCCGGCTCGCCGGACTCGAGCTGCCGCTGCGGCTGGCGACGCTGTGCGTCCCGAGGGAGTTCAACCCCTTCCCGCCGACCGCCGACGGCCGCCGCTACGACCTGACCCGGATCATGGACCAGGCGGTGTTCTTCGAGGAGGCCGCCTGGGGCGACATGGGCCTCGTCCTGGCCGCCCCCGGCTGTCTGCTGTCGGGCGCGATGGTGGCCCGCCTCGGCGACCGGACGCAGCAGGAGTGGTTCTACGGACGGCTCGTCGAGCGACGGCCCTCCTGGACCTTCCTCGCGATGACCGAGCCGGCCCATGGTTCGGACGGGGCCGGCGTGCAGGCGGAGCTGACCGTCTCCCCCGACGACTCGGAGCCCTGCCGGTTGAACGGCACGAAGACCTTCATCGGGAACGCCGCACGGGCCGACACCGGCGTCGTCGTGGCGCGCACAGGTCCCGGTCCGCTCGGAATCCGGTCGGTGCTGGTGGACACCGGGACCCCTGGATTCACCGCCGCGCACCTGGCCACGGTCGGACTCGGAGGCCTTCTGGGCACCATGACCTTCGACGACGTGGAGATCCCGCGCAGCCGCCTGCTCGGCTCGCACCTGCCCGCCACCCGGCGCGGCATGTGGGGCTGGATGACCGCCTTCAACGGTCTGCGCACCGTCGTCGCCGCGATGGGCGTCGGACTCGCGCGCGCCGCGTACGAGTACGTACGGGACGAGCGGCCGGCGCTCCACGGCACGGCACGGCACCGGCTGGACGCGATCGGTGCACGCATCGAGTCGGTGCGACGGCTGACGCACCGGGCCGCCGCGGCCGTCGACCACAACCCTGCGGACGGTGCGCTCGCCTCCGCGGCCAAGGCCGCCGCGGCCCGGCTGGCGGAGGACGTCACCCAGGAGTCCCTGACGTTCTTCGGCCCGGGGGCCCGGCTGGACCATCCACTGCTCGACAAGTGGGCCAGGGACGCCCTGGGGATGGAGTTCATGGAGGGCACCGGCAACATCCAGCGGCTCAACGTCGCGGGAGCCCTCCTGCGTGGATCACTCGACCCGGCCGGTTGCCCGCCCGCCACGGCGGAGGGCGTCCGCTCATGAACGTGGAGAACCCCGACGTGGTGCAGGTGTGGCACATCGACCTCGACGAGCCGTCCGCCGCCACCGTGCACCGACTGGAGCAGCTGCTGTCGCCCGAGGAGACCGAGCGCCGCCGATCCTTTGCCGGGGACCTGGCCCGCAGCCGGTTCACCGTCTCCCACGGGGCGGTCCGGCTGCTCCTTGGCCACCGGCTCGGCGTTCCGCCCCGTGCCGTCCGGCTGCGCAGCGGGACCTGGGGAAAGCCCGAGGCCCTGGCGCCGCGCGGCAGACCGGCGCCGCGCTTCAGCCTCACGCACTCCCGAGGGCACGCGCTGTTCGCACTCACCGGACGGCGCGCCGTGGGCATCGACCTGGAGTACCACGAGGGGCGGTCCACAACGGCGCTTGCCGCACGTCACTTCCCCGCGGCGGAAGGAGCGGCCGTCCGCCGCCGCGGACCGCACGGCGGACCTCTCTTCGTACGGCTGTGGACCCGCAAGGAGGCATGCGTGAAGGCGGTGGGAGCCCGGCTGGCCGAGGGGCTCGCCCTGCCCACCGCGGGCACCGGACCCGGCCTGCTCGTCAGCGATCCGGCCGGACGGCTGCCCGGCCCCTGGCGCGTGCGCGACCTGACGGCACCGGCGGGATGCGGCGCCGCCGTGGCCCTGGCCGGGGCCGCCCCGTACCGCGTCATCGAGCACCGCTTCGCCCCCGCCGAGCACGACGGCGGTGCGGAACTCCCGGCCGGCGCTCAAACATTCTGTGTCTGGAGGCACGCACATGAAGACTGACGCCCGGATCACGATTGCGGCGGCCGGACTCTGGCTGCCGCCCCGGCGTGAATCGGCGGCCGACGTGGGAAGCACCCCGCAGAAGGCCGGGTACGACTCGGTCGCCGTCTCGGACGACACCGCCCCACCCGACATGGCCGTGCACGCCGCGACCACCGCCCTCGAAAGCGCGGGGTGGGACGGCGGGCGACTGGACCTGTTGCTGCACGCCTGGGCCTACCACCAGGGGCACGACTACTGGTCGGCACCCCACTACGTGGCGGACCGCCTCGGAGCCGCCCGTGCCCTGCCGATCGGCATCCAGCAGATCTGCAACGGCGGCGGTGCGGCGCTCCAGACCGCGGCCGCCCACCTGCTCGCGGACGCCGGCACGAGCCACGCCCTGGTGACCACCGCGGACCGGTTCTGCGCGCCCGGCTTCGACCGCTGGCGCGGCGACCTGGGAGTCTCCTACGGCGACGGCGCCAGCGCCCTGCTGCTGTGCCGCACCGGCACGGCCGAGACGCCACGAGGACTCAGCCTGCTGGCCATCGCCTCGCGTGCGGCGTCGCAGCTGGAGAAGATGAACCGGGGCCAGGACGACTTCTCGCCCGCGGCCCGCTCGAACGGCGAACAGGTCGATGTGCGCCGGACCAAGAAGGCGTACCTGCGCGAGCACGGCGTCGCCGGGTTCCGCGAGATCGAGCAGGACAGTCTGCGCTCGGTGGTGACGGCGGCGCTCACCGAGGCCGGGGTGCCGGGCGACGATCCGGCCCTGCGCTGGTGCGTGCTGCCCAGGCTGCGCACCGATGCGCTGGAGTCCTCGTACCTGCCCCTGCTGGGCGAGGTGACCACCGCCAAGATGCTGGACGTGGGACGCACCACCGGGCACCTCGGCGCGGGTGATCTGCCCGCCGGCATTGCGGAGTTGATGGACCGAGACCTGCTGGAGCCCGGGGAGCGGGCGCTGGTCCTCGGCACGGGATCGGGGTTCACCTGGTCCTGTGCGGTGGTGGAACGCCCGATGGCGGCGGTTGCGGAGGAGCCCGCGTGAACATCTTCGTCTCCGGACGCGGCGCCTTCGCCGTCCAGGTCGCCGAAGCCCTTCAGGAGGGCGGCCACTCCCTCTCCGGAGTGGCGGCGCCCCGGATGCGCAAGGGGCACAGCACCGAGAGCAACCCGCTGTCCTGGGACAGGCTGCGTTCCTGGGCGCTGCCCAGGAACATTCCCTGGACCGACGCCGACGCACTGCGGTCCATGCACGTGCCGAAGGACGTCGACATCATCGTCGCCGCCCACTCCCACGCCTTCATCGGCCGGCACACCAGGGCCCGGGCGGCGGTCGCCACGATCGGATACCACCCCAGCCTGCTGCCCCTGCACCGCGGGCGCGACGCGATCCGCTGGACCATCCGCGACGGCGACAAGGCGACCGGCGGCACCGTCTACCACCTCACCGAACGCACCGACGGCGGACCCATCGCGGCCCAGGAGCACGTCCTGGTGCCGCCGGGCTCGACGGCGCAGAGCCTGTGGCGCGAGCACCTGGCGCCGCTCGGCGTGCGGCTGCTGCTGAAGGTGGTGAACGACCTCGCCAAGGGCCGTCGGGTCGAGGTGCCCCAGGACGAGCGGCTGGCCACCTGGGAGCCCGCCATGGACGCGGCCCCGCTCTTCAAACCCGAACTGACCGCCCTGCCAGGGGCGGTCTCCGTGCAGGGCGACAAATGGGCCCTGCACGCCGAACTCTGAGGGCCGTCCGACGGCCCGTTCCAACGCCGACTCGCCCCGGAGGGGACACCATGCCGGAAATCGTGGACGACCGCATCGCCGAAGTACTGCGGCGGGTCGCCGAGCTGCCCGACTCGTTCGAGATCAAGGGCTCCCAGGAGCTGAAGGCCGACCTCGCGATCGACTCACTGAAGATGATCGACGTGATCATCCAGGTGGAGGGGGAACTCGGCATCGAGATGGGTGACGACTTCTCCCGTGAACTGCTCACCGTCACGGACCTGCAGCACCACGCCGAACGGCTGGCCGCCGGCTGAGCCGCCACGCACCGGCCCGCACCACCTTCGGAGAGGGCAATGTTCACATTCACTCTGAGAGAGGTCACCCTGTGCTCCCCGGAGCACAAGGACCACACCGGCGACCTCACCGGGCTGCCGTCCGATCTGCACGACGTGATCGGAACCGGCGGCGACCAGTTCAGGGACTGGTTCACCCGGCTGTGCCTCTATCTCGTGCTCAAGAGCGACGCGCCCGCCGGCCCGGGTGACGACACCGTCGTCATCGGTACCGAGTACGGCAACTCCGCCGCACTGGCACGGCTGCAGCAGGAAGGGATGGAGCGCGGCCGGATGCTGTCGGCCCAGGTCTTCCCCAACGCCACGTCCGGTTCGGCCTCCGCGTTCACCAACATCAAGATCGGTGCCAAGGGCCGGAACATGACGCTCAACGCCGGCCGGCTGACGCCGGTGATGGCGTTGTGGGAGACGCTCTCGGCCCTGGCGACCGGCCGCTCAGCCACCAGCCACGTGCTGGTGGGGGACACCTACTCCGCACAGGCGCTGGAGGACGTCCGCGCACACGGCACCGAGAGTTCCTGCCGGCCCGGCGTCGTGCACGCCCGGTTCGAGCGCGGCGACACCTACACGGCCCGGTTCGACTTCGCCGGCCCGTCCCACCGCGACGCGACGGACGCGGACCCGCCGGGCGGGCGGGACCGTAACGGCGCGTTCGCCTTCGCCGGATTCCTCACGGCACTGCGGGAGCTGGCGCCCGGCGCGAGCACCCGACTGGAGTGCCGGGACGGCGACCGGCGGGCCGCCGTGACCGTGACCCACGCCGACACCACAGGACCGGACACCGATCCGGGTCACAATCCGGGGAGGTCTCGGTGAGCAGCACACCGGTCCGGCTGTACGTCACCGGCCTGGGGGCCATCTCACCCGCCGGCGCAGGCGCGGACGCCCTCTGGAAGGACCTGAGCACCGGCACGTCCCGTTTCGTCGAGCTGGCGCCGGAGTACGCCGGGATGAAACCGGGCGTGCTCGGCGGGCGCGTGCCGCAGGACGCCCGCGAGACCGCTCTGCGCCGTCTGGGCCTGCCCGCGGGCGCCCCGGCGCGCACGGCGTCGCTGTTCGCGGAGTACGCCGCTCTGGAGGCCGTCGCCGACGCGGGTCTGCGCCCCGGTGACGAGACCCTGCGCAATGCCCTGGTGTGCGTCGGGACCAGCGACGGTCAGGCGGATGCCCTGGAGGACGCCGTGGCCGGCCGCGGGGCCGGGGCGGACAGCTTCCGCAGTTGCTCGATCTCCGACGGGGTGGCCCGCTCCGTCGGCGCCGCAGGCCCGGCGTTCGTCGTGCAGAACACCTGCGCCTCGGCCAACGTGGCGCTTTCCTGTGCCATCGAGATGCTCCGGGCCGGTGTCACGGACGTCGCCGTGGTGGGCGGCTGCGATCCGTACTCGGTGAAGAACATCATCGGCTTCAGCAGCCTCCAGGCGATCGGCCCGACACCGTGCCGCCCGTTCACGAGGAGCAGGCGCTACGTCACACCGTCGGAGGGGGCCGGCATCCTGGTCCTGCAGACCGAGCGCGCCCTGCGGGACGGGCAGGAACCGTACGCCGAGCTGCTCGCCTCGTCCGTAGGGAACGACGCCAGCCACCCGACCGCACCCGACCGCGCGGGTGTCGCCGCCTGCCACCGCCTCGCGCTGTCGGAGGCAGGGCTCGAGGCGGACGACATCGACGTGATCTTCGCCCACGGCACGGGCAGCCGGGCCAACGACGCCATCGAGGGGGAGCTGTTCGCCGAGCAGTACCCGCGGGCGGCCGTCACCGCGGTCAAGGGCACCATCGGCCACCTCATGGGGGCCGCCGGAGCCGCGGGCGCGGTCGCCGCCTGCCTCAGCCTGAGGCACCGGCTGGTCCCGCCCACAGCCGTCGATCCGGCGGATGTGGAGCCCGGCATGAACCTGGTCACCGGTGCGCCGTTGGCCATGCCGGGGATGCGGTACGTGCAGAGCAACGCCTTCGGGTTCGGCGGCAACAACGCCATCGCCGTCTTCCGGAGCCCGTCGTGACAGCCGGGCCGGGAGAGGCGGCCGCACCCGTCGTGGCAGCCGCACCCGGGGCGGCGGCCGGGTCCGCTGACACGGCCGGGCCGCTGCGGCTGACCCGGGACGGTCCGCTGGCCGTGCTGACGATGGACAGCCCGCCGCTGAATCTGTTCGACGCGGCCATGTGGAGTGCCTGGGACGACGCCGTGCGGCGGCTCGCAGCCGATCCGCCGCGAGCCCTGCTCGTCCGGGCGGAGGGGCGCGTCGTCAGTGCCGGCGTCGATGTGGACGTCTTCGCCCGACTGGATCCGGCCGAGGCCGAGGAGTTCTGGCGCCAACGGATGGGTATCACCCAGGAGCTCGAGCGGCTGCCCTGCCCCACGGTGTTCGCCGCACACTCGCTGACGCTCACCGCGGCCTTCGAACTGGCCCTGGCCTGCGACCTCGTGGTCGCCACCGAAGGGGCCCGGTTCGGACTCGTCGAGCAGCGGGTGGGTTTCACCCCGGCGATGGGCGGCACCCAGCGCCTGGCGCAGCGTGCCGGACCCTCCAGGGCCCGCGAACTCGTCATGACGGGTGAGCTGTACCGCGGGTCGACGCTGGCCCAGTGGGGCGTGGTGAACGCCCTGTTCGGGCAGTCGACCTTCCACGCCGACGCCCATGCGTACGCGCTGCGTCTGGCCGAGGGCCCCACGCGGGCGCACGCGGCGACCAAGGCGGTGGTGCGCTCCTTCCTGGACGGCGGGGTGCCGGCGGCGGACAGGATGCTGCCCGCGCTGGCGGCGGAGGTCACCCGAACCGAGGACCACCGCCGTGCCGTCACCGCGTTCCTCACGGACGGCCCCCAGCACGAGACCCCCTACCGCGGACGCTGACACCTCCCGAAGCACCGAAGCACCGAAGCACCGACCTCCGACGCACCGCCCCCCGATTCACCGGACTCACAGCCCGCGGCCACGACTGGCCGGGGGCTCGTCGGCGTACCCGGACACCGCCCCCGCGCACGGGGGAGACGGAGGGGCGGCCTGGTGGAGCGGCAGGGTTAACGCTCAGGTAGCCATACCCGAATCGGCTGGTTGTCGGCCCCATGCCCGGCCCGTAGTGTCTTGTGACAGCGGTAACGCGATCACAGATCAGCGACGCACACCCCCCAATCCTCCGTGCGACGGTTCCGCCTGCCCTTCATCCGCATGACCGAGGTGGGAGAAGAGTGTCCGAAAGTCCACAGCTCACCGATCCCAGCTGCTACCACTCGTCGTTCGCGGCCGTGCTGAGGTCCGTGGACCCCACGGCGGACCCGGTTGCCGCGCTCGGCAGGAATGCCGCCACCTCCGCGCGCCTCGACGACGAGGGACTGCTGAAGTTCGCAGACCCGGTCGAGCCGCTCGGGGAGTCCCTCCGCAGAAGCGGCTACTCGCTGGTGCGTCACCCCGTCGGCGCGGCGGAGGACTGGCGGGAGGCCGAGCACGCCCTGGACGAGGGCCGCACGATCGCGGTGGCCGCCGACTACTTCCACCTTCCCCACTACTGGCCCGGACAGGGCCGCATCCATGCACTGCACGTGGTCGCGCTGCACAGCCCGGACCGCGACGAGGGCACGGTGGGGATCAGGGACCTCGGAGACGTCATCCACTTCGACGGCGAGATCCCGGCCACCGACCTCCGTGCGGCGATGCACGGCAGTGACCTGGGCCAGGCGTGGTACGAGGTGCATGCGGCGGGCCCGTTCACCTACGAACCATCTCAGCTGGCTTGGCAGTTGACCGGCCCGGGGAGCGAGTGGCTCAGCGGCACCGAGCTGGTCGGCGCCCTGCGGGACGGGCTCGACGACTATCTGGAACGGGTCGCCTCCCGTGGGCGCGCGAGCACCGCCGGCCAGTCCGGGTGGGGCCTGGGACAGCGGCTGCCGCTCGGACTGTGGTGGTACCACCACACGCTGCGCTGGTTCGCCCGTCACCTCCGGGCGGAAACGGACTCACCGGTCCCGTACGAGCACGTGGAGCTTGCCGCGGACGACGTGCTGGCGATCCGGAACCTGATCATGAGGCTGGGCGCGATGGGCGCCGCCAATCCGCGCGCCGGAACCTTCCGCAAGCAGCTGGAATCGCGGCTGGCTGATGCCACGGCGAATCTGGAGGCGGCCGGTGCGCGGGCCGGCAGGTCGGGAGCCACCCCATGAACACACCGCTCCCCCTTCCGCCCCTCGTGGACGGCGTCGCCCTCGATCTCGCACCGCACCGCAACAACGCCGGGTGCCTCGCCCGTTCGCTGATCGTGGCCGAGGGGCTCGACGGCTTCGGCCGCGCCTTCTCCACAAGCGGACTCGATGCCGCTGCCACCGCCCTCGGGCTCCCCGCCCAGTGGGGCGAGGGTGAACCGGACAACGTGGCGTGCGAAGGCCAGACCGTGGACGTCGGCGCCCCGGAGCGGGTGACCGCGGTGCGGGTCGCGGGCGTGGCGTCCGGCGGAACCACCGCCGGGGTCTTCCGGCTGCACGGCGACGACGGGACCGTCACTCCGGTCCGGTTAAGGCTGGCCGACTTCCTGTCCCGGCAGCCGGCCGAGGACAGCACCCTGTTCGCCGAGGCCGACTTCCTCTACGACATCGGCGGCCGGACCCAGCGCAAGGCACAGCCCCGGATCTGGCTGGCCACCGTACGACTTTCCGAACCGGCGCCCTGTACCCGGCTGGAGCTCCCGGTCAACCCCGATCTCCACCTCTTCGGCATCTGGCTGACTCCCGACGGCAGTTGAAGTCCGCCCACCACCGCACCGTCCGCAACCTCGTCAAAGGGGCCTTTCCACACAGGGGGACTTCGTCATGCCCACAGCAGGTACAGAGCTGTCCATCAACGGACACGCAAGGTACGACCTGGCAGAGCACTTCGGCATCACCGAGAACGACGACAACTACCGGACCCTGCGCGCGGCGTACGACGAACTGCCCGCCGACCCCTACGCGCCGGGCTCCGGACGCTACCGCCGCTACGCGCGCGGGCTGTTCCTGCCCTGGTCCAGGGAGTTCAGCTGGATGCCGGCCACCGAGTCCCAGCGCAGCAACGGGATGCACGGTTACTACCAGGGCGACCACAACCCCGAGTACCCGGGAGTCGTACGCGACCTGGCCGCCATCTCCGACGAGTCGTGCGCCAACCAGCTGCTGCTCGACATGGTCCAGTTCGACTTCGAGCAGACTCGCTGGAGCGAGGACGACCGGGTCTGGCCGCTGTTCGTCGGCGTGCACCTGATCAAGCTGCACATCGAGGACGACGGCAGGGAGGCCGTCTCCTCGCCCAACGAGCTCCATCAGGACGGCGAGCCCTATGTCTTCGCCCATCTGATCTACAAGCACAACGCCGAGGGCGGGAACAACGTCATCGCCACGCCCGCCTACCGGGGCAAGCAGCCGGAGGACGTTCCCCCGGCGGACCGGCTCGCGGAGTTCCAGATGAACCGGCCACTGGAGACCTACGCCGTGACCGACCATCTCGTCAGCCACTACGTGGGCCCCATCCGCAAGGGGCCCGACGCCGGGCCCGGTGAGCGCGCCATCGTGCTCACCGACTGGGTCCCCATGCGCCACCGCATCTGACCGTCCGAGACAGACTCGCATCCAGAGAGGTGCACAGTGTTGGTGCGCTATCACCACAAACGTGCTGTCACGGCAGCGTCCGCCGATGAACTGCGGAAGGCGCTCGCCTTCTACTACGGCTCCGACGCCGTCCTGGTGCGCCAAGAGGACGAGGGCGTCCTGGTCGAGGTCGGCAGCAGTCTCACCGAGCTCGAACTGAGCGACATCGTCCGGCACTTCCTGCGCGGGCACCGGGACGTACCCGTCCGTGTGATCGCGGAGCACGGACCCGCCGCCGGGGCCGCGCGGCCGGTGAGTCTGCCACCGGCCGACGACCGGATCGCGATCAGCGGGGGCACCTACCTCCAGGGACCGGAGTGGGGCGACGCCCTGGAACGGACCCGGCAGCTCGTGTACGAACGGGTCGCCGCCGACTTCGACGCGCCACGGCTCACCGGCTCGGCGCAGATCCCGCGCGAGGTCCTGCTCCGCGCGGGCTACTACCGGAAGTTCCCCAACCTGGTGAACGCGGTGTCCCGGATCAGACCGGACTACTGGGACGGGGTCACCGTCTCCCGGCTGCGGCCCGGACAGAGCGAGGCCCTCGCCTCGTTCTACGAACCGTCGGACCTCGTCCTCAACCCGGTGACCTGCTACCACGTCTACTCCAACGCGCTGGAACTGCGCCGGCGCCACGGCACGGACCTCTTCGCCATCGAGGGCCCCGTCTTCCGGCACGAGGCGCACAACCACAACGCGACGCGGCTCGCGGAGTTCCGGATGTTCGAACTCGTGCGCCTCGGGCGGAGCGAGGAGGTGCGGGCGGAGTTCGACCGGCTGCTCGACTCCTTCTGCCGCTTCTTCGTGTCTCTCGGTCTGCCGCACCGGGTGGTCAGCGCTTCCGACGCCTTCTTCGGTGACGACCCCTCGTTGTCCAGGGACGCGCAGCTGCTCAACGGCAGCAAGTTCGAGGTACGGGTGCCCCTGGCCGAGGGCGAGCTGTCGGTGGCCAGCGTCAACGCCCACGGCGAAGTCTTCGCGGACGCCTTCGGGCTGCGCGAGGCGGCGGGGATCGAGGCCACCTGCTGTGCCGGCATCGGTCTCGACCGGCTGGCCTACGCCCTGCTCGCGCACGGTCTGCTGCCGACAGAGGCGGCTCCCGCGGACCCGGACCTGATCACCGCCGACACCCCGACTGAGATGTGAGTGCCATGGAAGACATCACCGTGGTCGTGAACGACCTTCTCGGACAGCTCGCGGCGGCCCGCGACGTCCCGGCCGACTCGGAACCCGACCGGATCGTCGTCAGCTCACTCGACCAGATGCGCTTCCTGGTCGGCCTGGAGGAGCGGCTCGACACGATGCTGGATGTCGGCGACACCCTGCCGTTCGACCTGACCGGACGAGAGGCGCTGGTGAAGAGCGTGCTGACCCTTCTGCAGGAATCCGGACTGGCAGAGTGAGTGGTCCCAGTCGCCCATTGCCCGAGGAGAGTTGATGGCCGGACCGCGGGTTCGCCTGGACCTGGAGACGACCCGGGAGGTCGTCCGGGTCTCCCTGCCGCTGATGCTGGGCATGGCCGGCAACCTGATCATGATGCTCGTCGACCGGATCTGCCTGGCCCGGTACTCGGAGGACACCCTGAAGGCCTCGGGGCCGGCGGTCTTCACGGCGGGCACCCTGATCATGGTGATCACCGGGACGGTGGGCATCACCCGGTCGTACGTGGCCCAGGCGCACGGCCGCAAGGACCGGGACGCCACCATGGAGGAGGGTGCCAACGGGCTTCTGCTGGCGCTGATCCTCGCCATCGTGCTCCTCGCCACCACCCCGCTGGTGGCCCGGGTGCCCGACCTGAGCGGACAGCCGGCCCACATCAGGGCCCTGGAGTCGCAGTTCCTGACGCTGTCCACCAGCTACGGCGCCGTGATGGCCCTGAACATGGCCATGTCCTCGTACTTCAACGGCACGGCCCGCACCAGGGTCCCCATGACCGTGGGCCTCATCGGTCAAGCCGTCGGCATCGTCGTGATCCCCGGCCTCGTGTTCGGACGCTTCGGGCTGCCGGAGATGGGGATGCGCGGTTCGGCCATCGGCACGCTCGTCGCGGTCGGCGTCATGTTCGCCGGATACGCGATCTGCCTGCCCAAGGGCTTCTTCGTGAGCTTCCTCCGCCTGCTCGGGCAGGGGGTGCGCGCGATCACCGAGAAGCTGTGGCTGCGGCTGCGCAGGGGTGCCCCGTCGGGTGGCGGGGCCGGACTCGACGAGCTCGGCAACACGTCCTTCGTCTGGCTGGCCGGTGTCCTCGGCCCGGTGGCGCTGGCCGCCAACAACGTCGCCGTCTCGCTGAACTACGTGGCCGTCATCCCGCCCATCGGCCTGGCCCTGGGCTGCAACGTGCTCTGCGGCAACGCGCTCGGCGCGGGGCGCCATGACCGCGTGCCGCACATCGTGCGGGTCACCCTGGGCGTCGCCGGCGTGTATGTCGGGCTGATCGTGTTCCTCCAGATCGTCACGCCGAAGCTGCTCCTGTACCCCTTCGGCCTCGACCAGGTGGAAGCGGCGGCCGTCGGCAGCGCCGTCGACACGTCCCGCATGCTGTGGACCTACGCGATCGCGTTCATGTTCTCCATCGTCGCCACCGCGGTCCTGGACTGCTTCGGGCTCGCCAGGTTCGGGTTCCTGGCCCGCGTGGTGGTGATGTGGGGACTCAGTGTCCCCACCATCTGTCTGATCACTCTGACCCATCGCGGCGAGACGGGACTGCTCCCGCTCGTCTGGGCGGTCTACTCGGCCTTCGAGGCCGTGATCGCCGCCGTGTGCTTCTGGCGTATCCGCCGGGCCGTCGCGGGCCGGGAGAACGCACTCGTGAAAGTGGCGGCGGTTCCGGAAGCCGTCTGACACCGCACCGCCGACCCCTGTTGCTGAGGAGAGTTGAGACGCCTGTGAATGTGCTGATCCTCGGGCACGAGGAAGACTGCCGCGACTACATCGACTACGCGGCCGAGCGTGGCTTCGATGTGCGGTTCCTCGCTCCGCCACGACTGGCCGGAATCGACCGGGCCGACTGGCAGCGCACCGTCGCCGACAGTGCCCGGGACACCCTGGACCTGTCCGATGTCGACGATGTCGTCTCCTTCCACGACGGATACCAGATCCAGCTGGAGCTCCTGCGTACGGAACTCGGCCTGCCCGCACGCGACATCGACACCCTGCTGAGCCTGACGGACAAGACCCTGTTCAAGGCACACCCCGCGATCCGCGACCACATCACCCGGCACATCGAGCTCTCGCCCTCGCTGCGGGCACCCGAGGCACTGGCCCTGGTGACCGAAGCCGGCCTGCGCTTCCCGCTGGTGCTCAAGCCGTCCAACGGCTTCTACAGCGCGGGTGTCGTCAAGGTGGACGACCCCGCGGGATTCGCCAAGGCGCTCATCCAGACCAAGCGCGTCTGCACGGTCCTGAAGGAGAGCACGGGCAAGAGCGTGCTGCTCGCCGAGGAGTACCTCGACGGCAAGGAGTACGCGGTCGACGGCATGATCAGCGGTGGCCGGGTGCTGCCCCTGCAACTGCACCGCAAGCTGCCCGATCTCGTCGGACCGCTGTTCCACGAGATCGCCTACCTCACCGAGCCGTTCGACGAGGAGAAGGGCGCGAGGTTCAAGGCCCTGCTCGACACGGTGGTGCCCGCCCTCGGCCTGGACGAGTCGCCCTTCCACGCCGAGTTCAGGTTCGACGGCGAGGGCCGGCTGTACATCCTCGAGATCGCTCCCCGCCTGTGCGGCGGCGGCACGACGACGTACCAGCAGCTGAGCATCTGCACCGGCATGGACGCCTACGACTTGCTCCACCGGCTCGGCCGGGAGCCCCTCGAACCCCGCGCCACGCACCATCGGGTGGCTCTGGAATTCGATGCGCCGATCGAGCGGAGCGGCTTTCTGCGCAACACCGGGCGTGCGGTGGAAGTGTGCCGGAAGAACGACGTCACCACGGTCCTGCTGCACCGGCAGGACGGCCAGTTCGTCCTCGCCCCGCCGCTGAACTTCGAAACCGTCCTGACCGCCTACTTCTCGCGGGAGACCCGGGAGGACGCCGAGGCGCTGCTGGACATTCTGCTCACCGATTGCGTCATCGAGACCGAAGTGGAGAAGCAGTCATGAGGCCGGAGATCGAGCGGGCCCGCAAGGTCATTCCCATCGGAGCGAGTTCGCCCCTGCGGGCCTGCCGCAACGTCGAGGCCGATCCGCTGGTCGTGGCCGAGTCCCACGGCCAGTACCTGCACGACGTCGACGGCACGCGGTACGTCGACTTCATGTACGGCTTCGGCCCGCTGATCCTCGGCCACGCGCCGGAGACCGTCAGCCGGGCGATCGCGCGGCAGGCGGCGAAGGGAACCCTGTTCGGCACCTTCTGTCCGCAGGAGGCCGAGCTGGCCGAGCGCATCACTGCCACCGCCGCACACCTGGAGCAGCTGCGCTTCGTCTGCTCGGGCACCGAGGCCATGATGTCGGTGGTCCGGCTGTCCCGCGCCTACACGGGGCGCACCCGGATCATGCGCTTCACCGGTGGCTACCACGGGCACTTCGACCTGGTCCAGAACAAGGACGAGACGCGGATGCGCGCCGCGGGCCTCGACCCGGACGCCATGCGCTCCAACCTCGTGGCGGACTACAACGACATCGAGAGCGTCGAGCGGCTGTTCGCCCGCCACCCCGGCGAGATCGCCGCGGTGTGCATCGAGCCCGTCGCCTGCAACATGTCCCTGGTGCTGCCGCAGCCCGGCTTCCTGGCGGACCTGCGCCGCGTCTGCAGCCGTGAGGGCGCCCTGCTCGTCTTCGACGAGGTCATCACCGGCTTCCGGCTCGGCTTCGGACCGGCCGGTGTCGCGCTCGGCGTGGAGCCGGACCTCACCGCCTTCGGCAAGATCATCGGTGGCGGCACCCCCGTCGGCGCCTTCGGCGGGCGGCAGGACGTCATGGCGCTGCTCGACGAGGAACGGGTTCTTCAGGGCGGCACACTCGCGGGCAACCCGCTGACGATGGCGGCAGGTCTGGCCACGCTGGACGTGCTGGCGCAGCCCGGCTTCTACGAGGAGCTCGAACGCAAGGGCGCTCTGCTGGAGGCCGAGATCGAGCGGCACCGAGCGGCCACCGGGCTGGACTTCGTCTTCACGAGGACGGGGAGCATCTTCGCCTTCATCTTCGTACCGCAGACAACCGCCGTCGTGGGCAAGGAGGATGTGGCCAAACAGGACCGCCAGGCCTACACCCGCCTCTACGCGGGGATGCGCGAGGCCGGCTACCACCTGGCACCGGATGTCGAGGAACCGATGTACCTGTCGGCCGCGACGACGGACGAGACGATCAAGGACTTCGCCGAACGGGTCTGCGCCGTCCTTGCCGGAACATCGTGACCGGGCAGGGCAACGACGCGGACTTCGCCGCCCTGCTGCCCCTGCGGACCGGCGGGACCGAGCCCCCGCTGTTCTGCATCCATCCGGGGTTCGCGCTGTGCTGGGCCTACGGCCCCCTGATGCGCGGCCTCGGTCGGGACCAGCCCCTCTACGGGATACAGGCGCGCGGCATCATCGGTGACGAGCCGCTGCCGGAGACCTTCGACGAGCTGGTGGACGACTACCTCGGCCTGGTCCGCTCCATCCGTCCGCACGGACCGTACCGGCTGCTCGGCTGGTCCTTCGGCGGCCTCGCGGCACACGCCATGGCCACCAGACTGCAACAGGCCGGGGAGGAGGTCGAGCTGCTGGCGATGATGGACACGACCCTGGTCGCGGACCCGGCCATACTCTCCACGCCCGCGCACGCCCGGCAGCTGGAGAAGGAGTTCGCTTCCGTACGCGACATCGTGCCGGATTCCGACCGGCTGCTGCGCATCGTCATCAACCTCAACCGGCTGCGCGGCGTCTTCGATCCGGACCGCTTCACCGGGGACCTGGTGATGTTCACCGCCGACCAGGAACCGGCCCGTGACGTTCCGGTGGCCGAGGCCTGGGGGCCGTACGTCACCGGCAGCGTCGTCGAGCACCGTATCGACTGCAGCCACCTCACCATGATGTCCGCACGGCCCGCGCGAGCCATCGCGGGCCTGCTGGCCACGGCGGTTCGCGATCGTGTCTAGGCGCGTCCCGACGGCGCGGCCGGTGGTCATGACCGGCCGCAGCCAGGACGTCCTGCGGCTGTGGTCCGACGTGCCCCTCGGCCCGTGGGAGCGCCGCCGCGCCGCTCGGCTGCCCACCGACGGGGCGAGGGCGGACTACCTCGCCGCCCACATCCTCGTACGGGTGTGCGCGGCGCGGCTGACCGGCGAGCCGGCGCACCGCCTGGAGCTCCGGCAGACGTGCGACGAGTGCCTGGCACCGGACCACGGCAGACCCTTCCTGCCGGAGTGGCCGGAGCTGGGCGTGAGCCTCTCCCACACGCGGGGTGCCGTCGCCGCCGCAGCGGGCCGGGGCAGGACCGGCGTCGACATCGAGAGCACCGCCGATGTCACGCCCGTCGACGAACGGGTCGCCCGCCGCGTGCTGAGCGCGGCCGAACTGCGGACGGTGGACGCCTCGGACGACCCCGGCCGCGCCTTTCTGCGGTTCTGGGTGCGCAAGGAGGCACTGATCAAAGTGGGCGAGGCCGCGATCGGGACGCTCCGGCACACCGACGTGTCGGCGCTCGCGGACGCCGACGCGGACCGGCACGTCCTGGACTGGGCGAGCGCCGACGGCCGTCTGCTCGCCGCCGTCGTCACCGAACGGCGACCGACCCTCATCGAGGTGCCCCGGCGCCCCGTGGACACACAGCCGAATCCCGAACGGACGAGAACGCATGCCTGAGCCTGCCTCTGTCGATCAACCCGAGACCGCCTCGGCCATGCGCCTTCCCGGGACGGGCGACACGCGTCGGCGCGGCGTGGCGCACGCCGGAAGCGCGGGGCCGACGAGCAGGGCGGGAGCACCGGTGAAGAGCCATGTCCTGGAGCGTTACGACGAGACGGCCGTCAACTGCCTCACCGGCAGCTACGCGCGGCTGAGCGTGATGCGGGGCCGCCCGGTCGAGGAAAAGACCGTGTTCGAACGCGGGAGCGGCTATCTGTTCCAGGCCGGCCTCGACGAGGCGGGCTATCCGGAGTACATCTTCCCGGTCGAGGAGACGGGCGCCCTCGGGATGCGGAACTGCGGCTTCGCCGTGCACAAGAAGCCCATCGACGTCCGTGACGTCGCCGGTCAACTGGCGTCCCTGATCGAGGAGTACGAGGGTGTCGTGGTCTGGGTCAACACGGCCCACCTGGCCTACGCCGACGTCTACCGTGACAACGCCCCCTATCTGCACGCCGTCGTCCTCGACTCCCTCGCCGACGACCGGCTGTCGGTGGACGTACTGGACTGCCTGGTGGTCGACCTTAAGCCGTTCGCCTGCCGGGCCCGGCTCGCGATCACCGACCTGGAACGGGCCGCCGGCGACCACATCAGGAGCGAGGCCCACGACGGCATGGGCTACTTCTACGCCGTCACCGACGAACGGACGCTCACCGCATCGACCGACGGCGCGGAGCCGGACCTGAGCAACGCGCTCGTGAGCCAGGCCAGGCGCTTCGCCGAGGAGGAGCGGTTCCACTCCGCCATCCGGCGCTACCGGCAACTGTGCGAGGAGTGCTTCACCGACACCCCGGACCGCGCGACGCACGCCGCCCGGCGGCTCTTCCACCACAGCACGGTGCTCTACGCGGTACCCGCGCTGACCCTGATGGAAGGCTCCCTGCGAGCAGCGGGCGCCTCGGACCACACGCTCCGCCTGCACGAGAAGGCCCTCCGCGACTGGCAGGCCATGGGCGTCCTCGCCCTCCGCTTCGAGGCGACTGCCGCGCCGTCCGTACTTAAGCGCATCAACGACCGCTTCGCCTCACTGGACGAGACCACGGCCGCCTTGTGGGAGTCGATCGCAGCCTGAGCTCAGGATCCGCGGGGACAGCCCGGGAGGCAGAGCAAGATCTTCTCCCGGGCTTGGTACTGGGCAGTTGACTGGCAGCGCGGCCGCTGCACCCACGAGTCTGGGCTGCGGCCGTGAATGCGTATGAATGCCGATCGCGAGTGTCATTCGTTGTCTGGGCGTAGATCATCTGAATGCGGCCAGATGTCCAGGGCCAGCGAGGCGAGGTATGAACCCCGCGCACGGATCCGATGCTCGTCCCAGGCGGCCGCCCAGTTGCTGACGCCAGTGCTCGGTGGAGCACTGAGCAGAGTCCCGTGGGTAAGGCGCAGCAGACTGTGCTGGCCAAGCCACTGCCGCTTGTCCTCCCAGGCCATGTTGCCCAGCGTGGGGTTCAGGCGGGCGGTGACCAGCGTCAGGTTGCCGAGTGTATGGACTAGCTCGTCGCGGTCGGCTCCTTCAGACAGATCGTTCTCAAGGGGCGGCCAGTTGTCACGCCAGCTCTGCGGCATGACGTGTTCGATGGTCAGCTTTGCACCGGCCTGTTCGCCGACGGGGACAGTGAGCTGTTCGGTGTGGTCGGTGCGCAGCTCGTCCTCCAGTGCTTCCAGGAGAATGCGTACGCTGCGGCGGACCAGACGGGAGTAGATGGGGTCCTGTTCCAGCGAGGCACGGAACTCGTAGTCGTTTGGCCAATGGCGGTGGTGGCCGTGCATTGCCGAGAGGGCCTTGATGACGGTTTCGTCCGCGCGATCCGGTTGCCGGGCCACGGCTGCGACCAGGTCACGGAAGACGTTGTTGTAGTCGCGGGTGCTGAGATTGAGCACCGCCCGGCGAACGAGGTAGCTGTCGATGGCGCGGATCGCCCGCCGTCGACGCTCCGGCGTCAGCACAGACTTGTCCAGGCCGTAGAGGAAGAGGAGCAGGGGCATCGGGGTGGAGGTCTGAAGGACCTTCATCCGATACAGGAACCGGCCCTCGGCGCCGTGTACTGGATGGTCATCGATGAGGTCATAGATCTCGGCATATCGCGCCAGCTCGGCAAAGACGTCTTCCGTGGGAACGGCGGACGAGAGCAACCAGCGCTCGAACTCCTTGAACAGGGATGAGGCGGTGAACTCAAGCTGCGTGCGCATAGTGAGCCAGTATGTGAGGAACACGTCGAGGCGGCTTCGCGTAATGCGGCCGGTCGTCTGCTCCATGCGCCATTCGTCCTGGTCGAAGGGGGCCCAGTACGTCTTGTAGAGCCGGTCGACGTCCGCGCCGGACCGTTCGGCGTTGCGGAACAGCAAGTTCTTGATCAGGTCTGCGTGCTCCAGCGGTGTACCGCGACTGTTCAGCGTTTCGAAAACGACCTGTGCGTCGTCGTGCTCTTCCAAGTCGATGATGACCAAGCGCAGCTGTTCCCTCAGGGCCTGTACCAGCATCCCCAGCCGCTCGTGAGGCTCAGTAGCTTCGGCCAGCCATGTGTCGATCTCCTGTCGAAAGTAGATGACAGCCTCGGCGAGTCGTCCAGTCCCTCCCTGGCCGAGCATGACCGTGCGGAACTCGTCACGGTCGGCATTGGTCGGCCAGACCTTGTAGAGGTGGTCGGGATGTTGGACACGGTCGAACAGGTCCTCGTCGTTCTCCAGGAACTTACTGAGCAGCCGCACGGAGCGCTCGTGGTTGAGAGCCGTCGCCGACAGGCGGGCCGCGAACACGAACAGCTGCAGCGTTGTCAGACGCTGTTGGCCATCGATGACCTGCCGCGTCTCCAGGCTTGACGAAAGGTACGGGGTCTCATCAAAGACAACTGCGCCGAGAAAGTGTGGCGCCACCGACGCCCCAGTCAACGCCGCCTGTTCAGCCCGCTGGACAGTGCGGCGGATGTCCTCCCACAGCGCCGACCAGTTGTCGTCCTGGTTCCACACGTACGGCCTCTGGAACAGCGGCACCGTGTATCGCACGTCCCTGCCGAAGATCCGCCGCAGGTCGACTGTGTCCGCTCTCATTGCTTGGGTCCCCTCCCTCGCGTTCAGACGTTTACCGTAGCGATCTTCGCTATAGCTGATCGGTCTGATCCCTGAAGTTGCAAGAAAACAGTGGGGGGTCACTCGTGGGCGATGGGACGCTGTTATGTCCCTGGCGGTGCCCGGTCGCCGTACTCGATCAGTCGGCATGTGGCTGGGCAGCTAGCCATCAGACCTTTCATTCGCCGAAGACTTCCCCATCATTCACGCCGGGACGGGCCTCTCGGTGGCAGGCGGTCCATCGATGCTGAGCCGGCTTCAACGACATGTGCTCGATGACTGCAGGCATGGCTGAACTTGGTCGGTGGGGATGAACTTGGCCTGTTGTGCGCCCTGCCCTGCCGTCGCCGATCGCCATAAGATCACTACTCTGCGTATGAGGGAGCGTGGCATGGCGGCTGGTGGATCGGCGTCGCGGCGGGCGCAGGAGGCGCGGCGGCAGGAGCGGACGCTCAGGGAGCAGTGGCAGGCGGCCCGTCGGCAGGCTCGGCGGTGGGAAACCGCCAGCGAGGGCGAACGCAGGTTAGCCGCCCAACTGTTGGTCTTGACAGCGCGGGGATGGCGATTACTGGTTGACCGCAGGTGGCCAAGCACGCGGGGGGCCAACGTGGACATGCTGCTGGTCGGTCCGGGCGGTGTCTTCGTTGTCGACATCAAGAACTGGCGCTCCGCACCGGAGACATCGGAGGGGACGCTTCGTGCCGGCGGAGAGCTCCGCGATGAGCACGCAACCAGGCTCCTGGCCGTGACGAAGGCCACCGAGTCGGCAGTGGCGTCCTTGGGAATGTCTCCGGTCGCTGTCCAACCCCTCATGGTCTTTGCAGGGCATCGCATAGATGCTGGTCTGGGCAGGATCCGTCTCCTGGGAGAGCATGAGGTCGGGCCGGCCCTGCTGAAGGAGCGCGGTCGACTGCGCGCCGAATCCGTACGCGCCGTCGCCGACCACCTGGAGCGGGTCCTCCCCGATTATGAGGGATCGTCCGTAACGCAGACAGCACCGTCATCGCCTCACGTGCAGCAGCAAGGAGAACTGTCCGACGGCCTGTTTGACCTTGCCGGGCTGCGCGAAGCGGCGCTGGAGGAAGCGCTGCGGGCCCCGATCGAGCAGTGGATGACCTTTCTCCACCCGGATCAGGTAGCTCTGGTGCGCCGCAACTGGGCCGGTCCGGCACGGATCAGTGGCCCTGCAGGAACGGGCAAGACCGTTGTTGGCCTGCACCGTGCGGCCCACCTCGCCCAACGCACCACCGGTCGGCTCCTGTATGTCACCTTCGCCAACAATCTCCCACGCGTGCAGGCGACGTTCCTCAAGACGATGTCTCCTGCTGTAGCCGACAGGGTCGACTTCCGAAGTCTGCACTCCTGGGCCCAGGAGTTCCTGCACGACAGCGGTGTCCCTGTCCGGTTACACGGAGACAAGGCCCAGACCGCCTTCAGCCTCGCTTGGAAGCACGTCGGCCGTGACAGTTGTCTGGCCGAGATCGACCCGGGCCCGGGCTACTGGAAGGAGGAGATCGACCACGTCATCAAGGGACGCGGCGTCATGTCCTTCGAGGAGTACGCCACAGTGCCCCGCCGACGGCGTCGTGCGAGTCTGCGGCGTCCGCATCGGCAGGCCGTTTGGACTTTGTACGAGGCCTACGAAGCACTCCGTACCGAGCGCGGCGTACACGACTTCAATGACGTCCTCTCCCTCGCCCTGGCGCAAGCGCGGCGCAGTACAGCACAGCACCGCTATTCAGCAGTGATCGTCGATGAGGTCCAAGACCTGACCCTGGTAGGAGTGAGGCTCCTACACGTTCTCGTCGGCGATGCACCCAACGGACTGTTGCTGGTTGGCGACGGCCAACAGGCGGTCTACCCGGGCGGTTTCCGCCTGTCCGACGCCGGTATCGACATCCGCGGTGACCGTGGTCAAGTGCTGCGCACCAACTACCGCAACGGCAAGAAGATCCTTGATACGGCACTGGCAGTCGTCGCCGAGGACTCCTTCGAGGACATCGACGGGCTCCCAACGCCGGGCCGCAGAGACGTCGATCTCACGTATCACGACGGCCAGGTGATCCGGGTATCGAAGCCGACGTCGGACGAGCACGACCAGGCCCTCTTGGAAGCGTTGCGGGGCTTGCCGCCAGGAGCCCGCCCGGACACCGCAGTGCTCTGCCCGTCCATGCGTGCCATCAGTCACTACCAGCGGCTCCTCGAGCGGGCGGGCATCTCCGTATGCCTGCTTGAGCACTACGACGGCCGCCCCGTCGACGCCGTCAAACTCGGCAGCTATCGCCGAGCCAAGGGCCTGGAGTTCAAGTGCGTCTATCTCCCTGAGCATGACGCCACCTTGGCGAGCGGCGCCCGTACACCACACGGCACGGAAGCCTCGGGAACCGAACGCGAGCGCAACGAGCTGGTCCGCAGCCAACTATTCGTGGCCATGACCCGAGCGCGTGACCTGCTGTGGCTGGGAAGCGTGAAACGGCACGGCGAGGGGCGATGACCGACAAGACAACCAGACCCATTTCACATACCAAGAACGTACGTTCGGTTTGATGTGACAGGCCCCGGCTGATCACTCGGCCCTCGTTTGCGGCTGGAGGCCACGGCTCCTGCCGGTGATCGTGCGGTGGCTTGTGGTGGTTGTGGCGCGGGTGCATATGGATGGGCACGCGTGTTCTTCTGTGGGGTCGTGCGGTTCGCATCGACCGTCGCGTGCCTACGGCTGCAACCGTACGGTGACCGCTTCGCGGATCACGCAAAAGGACGCAAGCGGGAGATGCCTCGGCTTCCCTCTGACCGTCCTCGCTGCGCCGTGGAGATGCCGGACACTGAGGAGGGCATGCCGCAGACGCTTCGGTACGAGCCGGACGAGCAGCGCCTGTGGATCGGTTCGGGATGCATCGCGCCCGTGCGACTGTCCACCAGGGAATATCAGGTCTCCCGGATGAACGTACCGGACAAGTGGTTCAACTATCGCCGGAAGGAGCCTGCGGGTAAGCGACGTCTGGAGCTCGACCATGTGGTGGCCCGGCGTTGGCCTCCTGACTGGACAAGCGAGTTGCTGAGTGTTCAACATCCTTGGCTTGTTGGTCCAGGAGGAACCGGCTCAACGAGACGTGCTGGAAGCTGTCTGTGCCGGCTCTCTGCACTCCGTACGGGACCTGGCGGAGGGCGGCGTTATCCCGGTGCCAGGACACGCACTCAAGCCCGTCGCAGCCGCCTCTGGATGAGAGACGAAGCCAGGGCTATGACGGCCCGGGGCGGACCCTGGGCCTGGGCCTGCCCAGGGGCTGCCGTGCAGCTGTCGGACGAGTGGACGAGTGCTGTCGTTGCGCCGCCCTGGGCGATGGCGGCCAAGGGGGATGAACCGAAGGTACGTGGATGTGCAGCCCGGAGGGTGGTCGACTGCGCACTGGCGGGCAGTCCTAGCGAGGAGGAACCCTTGGGGCACCGGGAGCAAGATCTTCTCCCGGTTCTCTCCCAAACGATCTCCGGAAACCACTCAGGGGCCTGATCCACTAAGTGGATCAGGCCCCTGACCTGGTCTTACGGCTGTCGGGGTGGCGGGATTTGAACCCACGACCTCTTCGTCCCGAACGAAGCGCGCTGCCAAGCTGCGCTACACCCCGATCGCCGCCGGTCTCCCGGCGACATCGATTACTTTAGCCCACCGGCGCCCGGAGACGAAATCCGCTTTTTGTGCCGATCGGGCGGGTGCCCCGGTCACGCGTCCCGTGCCGTCAGCGTCAGCAGGGTCGCTTCCGGGGGGCAGGCGAAGCGGACCGGGGTGTAGCGGTTCGCGCCGCAGCCGGCCGAGACGTGGAGGTACGCGCGGTGGCCGTCGGCCGTGTGGGAGGAGAGGCCCTTGACCCGGTCCGTGTCCAGGTCGCAGTTGGTGACAAGGGCGCCGTAGAAGGGGATGCAGACCTGGCCGCCGTGGGTGTGGCCGGCCAGGATCAGGGGGTAGCCGTCCGCGGTGAAGGCGTCGAGGGAGCGCAGGTAGGGGGCGTGGACCACGCCGATGGAGAGGTCGGCGCCCGTCTCGGGGCCGCCCGCGACCTCGGCGTAGCGGTCGCGCTTGATGTGCGGGTCGTCGAGGCCGGTGAAGGCCAGCTCCAGGCCGTCGATCTTGAGGCGGCCGCGCATGTTGGACAGGTTCAGCCAGCCCGCGTCGTCGAAGGCGTCCCGCATCGGCTGCCACGGGTTGTGGATGACGCCGACCGCCGGGGCGTTCCCGTTGAGCCCGTGCTTGCCCGCGGCCTTCTCGAAGAGGTAGCGGACGGGGTTGCGGAGCTTGGGGCCGTAGTAGTCGTTGGAGCCGAAGACGTAGACGCCCGGGAACTCCATCAGCGGGCCGAGCGCGTCGAGCAGCTCCGGTACGGCCTCCGGGTCCGAGAGGTTGTCGCCGGTGTTCACGACGAAGTCCGGGCGCAGTCCGGCCAGGGACTGCAGCCAGGCGCGCTTCTTGCGCTGGCCGCAGACCATGTGCACGTCGGAAACCTGCAGAACGCGCAACGGGCGGGCTCCGTGCGGGAGTACCGGGACGGTGATCCGTCGCAGGCGGAACGAGCGGGCCTCGAATCCGGCCGCGTAGGCGAGACCGGCGGCGCCGGCCGCGGCGGTGACCGCCGTGATTTTCAGGGGTACTCCGTAGCGTGCGCGCATGCGCCCATCGTCGCAGACAGGGCGTGCCCGCAGGAAAACCGGCGGGCGGCGGGCACCCCGCACCTGCCACAATCACCCCATGACCACGCTCAAGTCCAAGCTCAAGGAAGACCTCACCACGGCCATGAAGGCGCGCGACGAGCTGACCTCGTCCACGCTCCGGCTGACCCTCACCGCGATCACCAAGGAGGAGGTCGGCGGCAAGACGGCCCGCGAACTCTCCGACGACGAGGTGCAGAAGGTGATCGCCAAGGAGGCCAAGAAGCGCCGCGAGGCGGCGGAGGCCTTCGCCAAGGGCGGCCGGACCGAGCAGGCCGAGCGGGAGAAGCGGGAGGGCGAGCTGCTCGACGCCTACCTCCCGCAGCAGCTGAGTGACGACGAGCTGACCGCGGTCGTGGCGTCCGCCGTCGACGAGGCGAAGGCCGCCGGGGCCGAGGGGCCGCGGGCGATGGGCGCCGTCATGAAGATCGTGAACCCGAAGGTCGCGGGGCGCGCCGAGGGCGGCCGGGTGGCCGCCGCGGTGAAGAAGCTCCTCGCCGGCTGAGGCCGCGCGTACAGCGGGCGGACAGGCGTACAGCAGGCGGACATGAAGGTGGGGCGCACCTCGTACGAGGGGCGCCCCACCTTCATGCGTGCCGTGCGGAGGAAGCGGCTCAGGGGCCGTTCGTCCCGCCGTCCTGCTGACCGCGGCCGTCGCCGTCGTTTCCGCCGATCAGGTTCGGCGGAATGCTGATACCGGGGAAGGGGCTGTCGTCGCCGGGCTTGTCGTCGCCCTCGCCCGGCTTGTTCTTGTCGCGGCCCTTCTTGTCCTTGTCCTTGTCCTCCTTGGGCTTCGCCCGCGGTACGTCGACCGGGGTGAAGGCCGGAGTCTCCGAGGCGTTCAGGGAGCCCGTCATCGCCGTCCGCCAGATCGGGCCCGGCAGACAGCCACCGCAGACGTCCTCGTAGTACTGGCCGCCGATGGTGATGTTGCTCATCGGGACCTGGTGGGAGCCGTCGCTGCCGACCCACACCGCCGTGGACAGGTTCGGGGTGTAGCCGACGAACCAGGCGTTCTTGCGCTCGTCGGTCGTACCGGTCTTGCCCGCGTTGTCACGGTCGCTGAGGCCGGCCGCCGTACCGGTGCCGTCCTCGACGACGCCCTTGAGCATCTGGTTGATGGTGTCGGCCGTGTGCTCGCTCATGGCGTCCCGGCACGTCGACTTCGGTACGCCGATCTTGCCGCCGTCCGGCTTGGTCACCGACAGGATCGCGACCGGGGAGCAGTACTTCCCGCGGTTGGCGAAGGTGGCGTACACCGAGGCCATGGCCAGCGGTGTCGACTCCTGGCCGCCGAGGGTGGTGGCGGGGTTCTGCAGCAGCGGCTTGTTGTCGCCGCGGTCGTAGCCGACCTTCTTCGCCATGGTGAGCGTCTCGCAGAGGCCGGCCTTCTCCTCCAGCTTGGCGAAGTAGGTGTTGATCGACTTGCCCAGCGCGCTGGTCATGTCGAAGGTGCCCTTCTCCGACTCCGTCTCGTTCTCCACGTCCCACGGGATGGTGTCCGCGGCCTGGCCGTCGCAGGTGTGGAAGGCGTCGGCGGGGAGGGTGATCGAGGAAGGCGTGGTGAAGCTCTGCGCCGGGCTGATGCCCTTCTCCAGCGCGGCGGCGGCGGTGATCGGCTTGAAGGTCGACCCGACCTGGAAGCCGGCGTAGCTGCCGCCCATCTTGTTGTCGACGGAGAGGTTCAGCACGGTCTGGTGCTTGGACTGGTCCAGTCCGTACGGGCGGGACTGGGCCATCGCCAGGATCTGGCCGGTGCCGGGCTGTACCTGGACGACCGACGCGGCGACCTTGTCGGTCTCGTTGACCCGGGAGGTCGCGGCCTCGTTGGAGGCGGCCTGGGACCGCGGGTCCAGGGTCGTCTTGATGGTCAGGCCGCCGGTCGCCCAGAGCTTGGCGCGGTCCTTCGCGGTCTTGCCGAAGGCCGGGTCGCTCGTGACGATCTGGCGTACGTAGTCGCAGAAGAAGCCGGACCCGCTCACCGCGGTGATGCAGCCGTTCTTCGGCCGCTTCACCTTCAGCTTGATCGGGGTCTCCTGGGCCTTGGTGGCCTCCTCCTGCGAGATGTCCCCGACATCGGCCATCCGCTGGATCACGGTGTTGCGACGCTTGGTCGCCTCCTCCGTGTCGTTGACGGGGTCGTAGCGGCTGGGCGACTGCACGATGCCGGCCAGCAGCGCCGCCTCCTCCAGCTTCAGGTCCTTCGCCGACTTGGAGAAGTAGCGCTGGGAGGCCGCCTCGACCCCGTACGCCTGCTGCCCGAAGAAGGTGATGTTGAGGTAGTTCTCCAGGATCTTCTTCTTGCCGAGTTCTTCCTCGACCTGGATCGCGTACTTCAGCTCCTGGACCTTGCGGCCCAGCGTCTGCTGGGTGGCCTCGGCGACCTTGGCCGGGTCGTCGCCGGCCTCCTCGACGAAGACGTTCTTCACGTACTGCTGGGTGAGGGTCGACGCGCCCTGCGCGGTCCCGCCCGCTTGTACGTTGCGGTTCATCGCGCGCAGGATGCCCTTGAGGTCGACCGCGCCGTGCTCGTAGAAGCGGGCGTCCTCGATGGCGATGATCGCCTTCTGCATGTACGGGGAGATCTTCGTCAGCGGCACCACGGTGCGGTCCCGTGAGTAGACCGTGGCGATCTGGCCGCCCTGGTTGTCCAGGATCGTGGTGCGCTGGCTGAGCGGCGGAGTCTTCAGATTGGCCGGGATCTCGTCGAATCCGTCGACCGTTCCCTTGGCGGCGAGACCCAGTGCTCCGGCGGCCGGCAGCGCGATGCCCGCCAGGACCACTCCGGAGAGTGCGGCGACACCGAGGAACTTGGCGGCCTGCTGGGTCGTCGTGAGACCCCCGCCCGAGCGCTTCTTTGGCATGGGGGCAGCCTACGTTCTCATTCGCCGGACACACGTATATGCCTTGGCCTAAGCTGCTCTCAACTGTCACAGCAGTCCGGTTTCGTATCAACCCCCCTGCATGACCCTGTGCACGACCCGGCCACGAGTTCAGGCGCTCCCGAATTCGCCTCTTGTGTCATCGAAAGTCCGTTGTGACTCAGGTGAACTGTCCCGATTCTTCCGGGATAGTCGCGCATGTCCTCACCTCACTCCCCTGGGTGATCTGCCGCATACGCATAGTCCGTTCGGGCCATTCAAGATTGGGCCCGAAGGGGGTGTTGTGCTGTCGCCACCTTCCGTAACGTCCTCAACTGGCAGCGGTGAATATGCCGCTTCCGCCGTGGGGGAGCCTCGATTCGGGAGAGGACGGCGCCGGGATGGGCTGGGTAACCGACTGGAGTGCGCAGGCAGCCTGCCGCACTACCGATCCGGATGAACTGTTCGTACAAGGGGCAGCGCAGAACAGGGCCAAGGCGGTGTGCACCGGATGTCCGGTGCGGACCGAGTGCCTGGCCGATGCGCTGGACAATCGCGTCGAATTCGGCGTGTGGGGCGGAATGACCGAGCGGGAGCGCCGCGCACTGCTGCGCAGGCGCCCGACCGTCACGTCCTGGCGCCGGCTGCTGGAGACCGCACGCAGCGAGTACGAGCGGTCCACGGGCATCCTGCCCGTGGCGATCGGGCTGGAGGACGACGAACTGCACGAGACGTTCGCCGCCGTGGGGTAGCCCCGGGCGGCAGGACGGACGAGGGGACTACGCAGCTCCGGCCGAGGCGGAACCGGTCGCGAGCCGGTCCCCGATGGCCCGCAGCCCTGCGAGGTCATGGACATCTCCGGGGAGCGCGGCCACCGCGGTCACGGCCACCTCGGGATGCAGCGCGGTGAAGCGGTCGCGTGTGCGCTGTTCGCGCGCGACCACCTGCATCCGTTCGGCATGCAGACGCAACAGACCTGCCGTCAGCTGTTCGACGGTCACGGCGTCCGCAGGCGTGTCGCCCTCGACTGCGGGGGCCTCTCCGGCGCGGGCGCCGGCGGGCTCGTGCTCCGAGGCGTGCTCGGGCTGTTCGGGGGTGGCGGCTCCAGGGGTGTCCGTGGTCGGTGCGGAACCGGCCGCGGGGGAGTCGGCGGGCTCACGAAGTCCAGCCTTCCCGGCCCCCTGATCCA
The DNA here is from genome assembly GCF_035917255.1 of Streptomyces sp. NBC_01257. NCBI lineage: Bacteria > Bacillati > Actinomycetota > Actinomycetes > Kitasatosporales > Streptomycetaceae > Streptomyces > Streptomyces sp. NBC_01257. The sequence goes on along the minus strand of NZ_CP108472.1, from coordinate 4,226,990 downwards.
CAATGCCGTCGGCCTCAAGATTTTCCGCGGCGGCCAGCGCGCGCTCCGCGGAGAGCCGGGCGGCGTCACTGCCGTGCACCCGGTTGAGGACCAGACCCGCCAGCGGCATGTCCTCCGCGGCCAGCCGCTCCACGAAGTACGCCGCCTCGCGGAGCGCGTCCCGCTCGGGCGTCGCGACGACGAGGAACGCCGTGCCGGGTGCCTGGAGGAGCTTGTACGTGGCGTCGGCGCGGGTGCGGAACCCGCCGAACATGGTGTCCATCGCGGCGACGAAGGTCTGCACATCACGCAGGAACTGGCCGCCGAGCAGCTTGCCCAGCGTCCCGGTCATCATCGACATGCCCACGTTGAGGAACTTCATTCCGGCCCGGCCGCCCATCTTCGCCGGAGCCATCAGCAGCTTGATGAACTTCCCGTCCAGGAACGAGCCCAGCCGCTTCGGCGCGTCCAGGAAGTCCAGCGCGGACCGCGACGGCGGGGTGTCGACGACGATCAGGTCCCAGGTGTCGCGCGCCCGCAGCTGGCCGAGCTTCTCCATCGCCATGTACTCCTGCGTGCCCGCGAAACCGGCCGACAGGGACTGGTAGAAGGGGTTCTCCAGGATCGCGCGGGCCCGCTCGCCGTCCGCGTGCGCCTCGACGATCTCGTCGAAGGTCCGCTTCATGTCGAGCATCATGGCGTGCAGCTCGCCGGAGCCCGGCGTCCCGACGCCCTCCACCCGGCGCGGGATGTTGTCCAGGGAGTCGATGCCCATGGACTGGGCGAGCCTGCGGGCCGGGTCGATGGTGAGGACGACGACCTTGCGGCCGCGTTCCGCCGCGCGTACGCCGAGGGCCGCCGCGGTCGTCGTCTTGCCCACGCCGCCCGAGCCGCAGCACACGACGATCCGGATGTCCGGGTCGTCGAGGAGGGCGTCGGTGTCCAGGGCGGGAGAGGCGGCCGTGCCCGCGGCCGCATCCTCGGTGTCCGCGCCCGTATCCGTTTCCGTGCCGGTGTCCGCGTCCGCTGTCATGAACCCACCCCTTGTTCCGCTTCCGCCGCCCCTTCGCCCACACCCTGCTTGCGGAGCTCGACCGCCAGCTCGTACAGCCCGGCCGGATCCACGCCCTCACCGATCAACGGGAGTTCGTACCCCGCGAGTCCCAGACCCGCCAGCACGGCGCGCTGCTCACGCTCCAGCTCCACCCGCTGGGCGTGCTCGGCCGCCTGCTCGACCAGGGGGCGTACGAGCCCGGCGGAGCCGGTCACACCGGCCCGGGTGAGGGTCTTGGCGATCTCCTTGCGCCGGCCGCCCGCGGCGGTGCGCAACGCGTCCTCGTCCAGCAGGTGCGGGCGCACCATGTTCACGATCACCCGGCCCACCGGCAGCTCGGCGGCCCGCAGCTCCGCGATGCCGTCGGCGGTCTCCTGGACCGGCATCTCCTCCAGCAGGGTCACCAGGTGCACCGCGGTCTCGGGGGACTTCAGCACCCGCATCACGGCCTGCGCCTGATTGTGTATCGGGCCGATCCGGGCCAGGCCCGCCACCTCGTCGTTCACGTTGAGGAAGCGGGTGATGCGGCCGGTCGGCGGGGCGTCCATGATCACGTAGTCATAGACGAACCGGTTCCGCTTGTCCTTGCGGCGCACCGCCTCGCACGCCTTGCCCGTGAGCAGGACGTCCCGGACGCCGGGCGCGATGGTGGTGGCGAAGTCGATCGCGCCGAGTTTCTTGAGCGCCCGGCCCGCGCTGCCGAGTTTGTAGAACATCTGGAGGTAGTCGAGGAGGGCGCGCTCGGCGTCGATCGCCAGTGCGTACACCTCGCCGCCGCCCGGCGCTACGGCGATCTTGCGCTCCTCGTAGGGGAGGGACTCCGCCTCGAAGAGCTGGGCGATGCCCTGTCTGCCCTCGACCTCGACGAGGAGGGTGCGCCTGCCCTCGGTCGCGAGGGCGAGCGCGAGGGCGGCGGCGACCGTGGTCTTACCGGTACCGCCCTTGCCGCTGACGACCTGGAACCTGCTCACGTATTCGAGCCTAACCAGTCGCACCGCAGGCTACGCACGAGGCTGCGCGTGCAAGGGATTGCGCAGGCATTACAGTCGGGCCATGACCAAGTGGGAATACGCGACCGTGCCCCTTCTCGTGCACGCGACCAAGCAGATTCTGGACACCTGGGGCGAGGACGGCTGGGAGCTGGTCCAGGTCGTTCCCGGCCCGAACAACCCCGAGCAGCTCGTGGCCTACCTGAAGCGGGCGAAGCAGTAGTGGCGGGCGCCGTCGAGGCGAAGCTCGCCGAGCTCGGACTGGCCCTGCCCGACGTCGTGCCGCCGCTGGCCTCGTACCAGCCGGCCGTGCAGTCCGGGGTGTACGTGTACACCTCGGGCCAGCTGCCGATGGTGGACGGCAAGCTCGCCGTCACCGGCAAGGTCGGCGCGGAGGTCACGCCCGACGAGGCCAAGGAGCTGGCGAAGACCTGCGCGCTCAACGCGCTGGCCGCCGTGAAGTCGGTCGCGGGCGACCTGGACCGGATCGCGCGCGTCGTGAAGGTCGTCGGCTTCGTCGCCTCGGCCACCGACTTCACCGGTCAGCCCGCCGTGATCAACGGGGCGAGTGAGCTGCTCGGCGCGGTCCTCGGCGACAAGGGCGTCCACGCCCGCAGCGCCGTCGGTGTCGCCGTGCTGCCGCTGGACGCGCCCGTCGAGGTCGAGGTCCAGGTCGAGCTGACCGGAGCCTGAGCCGAACCCCGTACCGAAGCCGTACCGCAGCCGGTGTCCGACACCGGCCGCGCCGTTCTGATCCCGCCCGGTCGTGACGACCGGGCGGGATCAGCTGCGTACGGGACTGGGTGCGGGACTCCCGCGCAGGGCCGGCTCCGTGCCGACGGAGCGGTGCACGGCGCTCGCGTCGCAGAGGACTCCCGCGCACGGCAGGCTCTGTGTACGGGGCATGTACGGATCCCCGTCCCCCTCGAACATCCTCGCTGTTCCGGATAGCCTCCGGCCATGTCCAATGGTCAGTGGTACCCACCGGAATGGCCCGACCGGATCCGGGCCCTCGCCACCGGCGAACTGACGGCCGCGGCCCCCCGGCGGGCCGCCACCGTGATGCTGCTCCGGGACGCCGCCGCGGGTACCGGGGGCGGGCCCACGGTCCACATGCTGCGCCGGCGCACCTCGATGGCCTTTGCCGGAGGTGCGTACGCCTATCCGGGTGGCGGGGTCGACCCGCGGGACGACGACCGGCTCGTCCGCTGGGCCGGACCCGCGCTGGAGGTCTGGGCGCGGCGGCTCGGGGTCGGTACGCCGGCCGAGGCGCAGGCGATCGTCTGCGCGGCGGTCCGCGAGACGTACGAGGAGGCGGGCGTCCTGCTCGCGGGCCCGACCGCCGGCACGGTCGTCACGGATACCACCGGCGCGGACTGGGAGGCCGAGCGGGAGGCACTGGTCGCGCGGGAGCTGTCGTTCGCCGATTTCCTCGACCGCCGCGGGCTGGTGCTGCGCTCCGACCTGCTCGGCGCGTGGGCGCGCTGGATCACTCCGGAGTTCGAACCGCGCCGCTACGACACCTGGTTCTTCGTCGCCGCGCTCCCGGCCGGCCAGCGCACCCGCAACGCCTCGACGGAGGCCGACCGCACGGTGTGGATCGCTCCGGGCGAGGCGGCCGACGGTTACGACCGCGGTGAGCTGCTGATGATGCCGCCGACTGTCTCCACGCTGCGCACGCTCAGGCCGTACGCCTCCGCCGCGCAGGCGCTGGAGGCGGCGTCGGGCCAGGACCTCACCCCCGTGCTCGCACAGGCCCGTCTGGAGGGCGACGAGCTGGTGCTGAGCTGGCCGGGGCACGAGGAGTTCACCAAACACATCCCCGCGGGCGGCGCCGGGGGCGGTGCGGCATGAGCGACGCGGCACTGCTGCCGGGCCAGCCGCGCGGCGGCGTGATCTCCGGGGCGGCCACGGCCCGTACGGTCAACGTCCTCGCACCCAACGCGTCGGCGATGACCCTGGACGGCACCAACACCTGGATCGTCGCCGAACCGGACTCGGACCTCGCGGTGGTCATCGACCCGGGGCCGCTCGACGAGACCCATCTGCGGGCCGTCATCGACACCGCCGAGCGGGCGGGGCGCCGGATCGCGCTCACGCTCCTCACCCACGGGCATCCCGACCACGCGGAGGGCGCGGGCCGGTTCGCCGAGCTGACCCGGACGAAGGTGCGGGCCCTGGACCCGGAGCTGCGCCTCGGCGACGAGGGCCTGGGCACGGGTGATGTGATCACGACCGGCGGCCTGGAGATGTACGTGGTGCCGACCCCTGGCCACACCGCGGACTCGCTCTCCTTCCATCTGCCCGCCGACCGCGCGGTGCTGACGGGGGACACGATCCTCGGGCGCGGTACGACGCTGGTGGCCCACCCCGACGGGCGGCTGGGGGACTACCTCGACTCGCTGCGGCGGCTGCGCTCGATGACGGTCGACGACGGGGTGCAGACGGTGCTGCCGGGACACGGCCCGGTGCTGGACGACGCGCAGGGCGCGGTCGAGTTCTACCTGGCGCACCGGGCGAACCGGCTGGCGCAGGTGGAGACGGCCGTGGAGTCCGGCTACCTGACGTCGTCGCAGGTGGTGGCGCATGTGTACGCGGACGTGGACCGGTCCCTGTGGCCGGCGGCCGAGCTGTCGGTGCGGGCGCAGCTGGACTATCTGCGGGAGCACGGGCTGATCTGACGGACGGCCCTGCCGGGACGGTATGCGCGAGGGGCCCCGCCGGTGTCGGCGGGGCCCCTCGGACGTTGCGTACGGCGACGGTCAGCGGGACCTCTTGGCCAGCCGCTCCACGTCCAGCAGGATCACCGCGCGGGCCTCCAGCCGCAGCCAGCCGCGGCCGGCGAAGTCGGCGAGGGCCTTGTTGACCGTCTCGCGGGAGGCGCCGACCAGCTGGGCGAGCTCCTCCTGCGTCAGGTCGTGCACGACGTGGATACCTTCCTCCGACTGGACGCCGAAGCGGCGCGACAGGTCGAGGAGGGCGCGGGCGACGCGGCCCGGCACGTCGGAGAAGACCAGGTCGGACATCTGGTCGTTGGTCTTGCGCAGGCGCCGGGCGACGGCGCGCAGCAGGGCCGTGGCCACCTCGGGGCGGACGTTCAGCCAGGGCTGAAGGTCGCCGTGGCCGAGGCCGAGGAGCTTGACCTCGGTCAGCGCGGTGGCGGTGGCGGTGCGCGGGCCCGGGTCGAAGAGCGACAGCTCACCGATCAGTTCGCCGGGGCCGAGGACCGCCAGCATGTTCTCGCGCCCGTCGGGGGAGGTGCGGTGGAGCTTCACCTTGCCCTCGGTGACCACATAGAGGCGGTCGCCCGGGTCACCCTCGTGGAACAGCGCGTCTCCGCGCGCGAGGGTCACCTCACTCATCGAGGCGCGGAGCTCCGCGGCCTGCTCGTCATCGAGCGCCGCGAAAAGCGGGGCGCGCCGCAGAACGTCGTCCACGAGTTCTCTCCTTGTCGGCCTGTTCAGGGAACCGTGGTCCCCATCATGCCGGACGGTAAAACAGTGCGATCAATCACAAACCAGTTTGACGCACGCGCGTGCCGGAGCGTACGGCAGGGGGCCGATTGGGGGCGGATCACCGGTGACCGGGGCGGATGTCAGTGCTGGGCTCTAGGCTGGCCGGGTGTCCAGATCGCCGGTGAGAGTGCAGGCCAAAGGGGCTGATGGGGTGTCGGAAGGCCGTAATTCCGCTGTGGGCGAACAGGGTGCAGAGGGTCTGAAAAAGACGACAAAACGCCCGGCGGGGCGAGCGGGCGGCACGGACTCGGCCACGCGGGCGAAGTCCAAGGCGGCGGAGGCGTCGACGGCGTCAGGGAAGGCCGAGGCGGCAAAGACGTCCACGGCGTCAGGGAAGGCCAAGGCGGCAGCGAAGACCGAGGCGACGGGGAAGGCCAAGCCCGCCAAGTCGTCCGCGTCCGCCAAGCCGTCCACGTCCGCCAAGTCCGGAGGCGGGCGGTCGAAGGCGGCCCCGGCGCCGAAAGCGGCCGGGAAGGCCAAGCCGGAATCGCACCTGGCCATGGTCCGCAGGGCCCGCCGGATCAACCGCGAACTCGCCGAGGTCTATCCGTACGCCCATCCCGAGCTGGACTTCAGGAACCCCTTCGAGCTCCTCGTCGCCACGGTCCTCTCCGCCCAGACCACCGACCTGAGGGTCAACCAGACCACCCCCGCGCTCTTCGCCGCCTACCCCACCCCCGAGGACATGGCCGCCGCCGTGCCGGAGGAAATGGAAGAGATCATTCGGCCGACCGGCTTCTTCCGGGCCAAGACGAAGTCGCTGATGGGCCTCTCCACGGCCCTCCGGGACAATTTCGGCGGCGAGGTGCCCGGGCGCCTCGCGGATCTCGTGACGCTGCCGGGGGTCGGCCGCAAGACCGCCAACGTCGTCCTCGGCAACGCCTTCGGCGTTCCCGGCATCACGGTCGACACCCACTTCGGCCGGCTCGTCCGCCGCTGGAAGTGGACCGAGCAGGAGGACCCGGAGAAGGTCGAGGCGGAGATCGCGGAGATCTTCCCCAAGAGCGAGTGGACGATGCTCTCGCACCGGGTCGTCTTCCACGGCCGCCGCATCTGCCACGCCCGCAAGCCCGCCTGCGGCGCCTGCCCGATCGCCCCGCTCTGTCCTTCGTACGGCGAGGGCGAGACCGATCCCGAGAAGGCCCGGAAGCTCCTGAAGTACGAGATGGGCGGCCAGCCGGGCCAGCGGCTGAGCCCGCCGCCGGACTACCCGGGCATACCCGCCCCCGCCCTGGGCGCCGGCTGACCGATCAGGCGAGGCGCTCCGGAACGAAAACCGCGGGGACAGGCGTTGAGAGACGAGGGGTGCCTATGAAGACGCATGAACACAGCACGGAAGCGGCCATCACCGCCGCATCGGCCCAGGCCGGTGCGGCGGCCGGACGCGAGGCCGCGATCGCCGTCACGACCGAGGGCCTGCCCGGCTGGCTGGACCCCGTCGCCCGGGCGGCGCGGACCATCGAGCCGCAGCAGCTCAGCAGATTCCTGCCGCCCGAGAGCGGTGCCGGCCGGCAGTCCGCCGTGCTCATCCTGTTCGGCGAGGGCGCGCGCGGGCCCGAGCTGCTCCTGATGGAGCGCGCCGGAAGCCTGCGTTCCCACCCGGGGCAGCCCTCGTTCCCCGGCGGCTCCCTGGATCCCGAGGACGGCGACCAGGCGACGACGGGACCGCTCCGGGCCGCGCTGCGCGAGGCCGAGGAGGAGACCGGCCTCGATCCGCACGGAGTGCAGCTCTTCGGTGTGCTGCCCCGCCTCTACATCCCGGTGAGCAGCTTCGTGGTGACGCCCGTCCTCGGCTGGTGGCGCTCGCCCAGCCCGGTCGGCGTCGTGGATCCCGGCGAGACCGCCCGGGTCTTCACGGTCCCCGTGGCGGATCTCACGGATCCGGCCAACCGGGTGACGACCGTCCATCCCAGCGGCCACCGGGGCCCGGCATTTCTGGTCGAATCCGCACTCGTATGGGGGTTCACGGCCGGGGTGATCGACCGGATTCTGCACTTCGCGGGCTGGGAGCGCCCCTGGGACAGGGCCAAGCAGGTGCCGCTCGACTGGCGCTCATGACAGGCTGACTCCCGTGCTCCGCTGCTCCGGGCCCTCCCGGCCACGGGGAGACGTACGGGCCCGGTGACGAATCTGCGAGGCTATTGACGGTGAACGTGCTGGACATCCTGCTGCTGGCCGGCGCCGTGTGGTTCGCGGTCATCGGGTACCGCCAGGGGTTCGTCGTCGGCATTCTGTCGGTGATCGGGTTCCTGGGCGGCGGACTCGTCGCCGTCTATCTGCTGCCGGTTCTGTGGGACCAGCTGACGGACGGCTCGGAGGTCTCCTCGACCGCCGCCATCGTCGCGGTCGTCATCGTGATCGTGTGCGCCTCGGTGGGCCAGGCCTTCACCACCCACCTGGGCAACAAGCTCCGCCGGTACATCACGTGGTCGCCCGCGCGCGCCCTCGACGCGACCGGCGGTGCCCTGGTGAACGTCGTCGCGATGCTGCTGGTGGCCTGGCTCATCGGCTCCGCCCTTGCGGGTACGTCGCTGCCGACGCTGGGCAAGGAGGTCCGGAACTCCTCGGTCCTGCTCGGCATCTCCCGAGTTATGCCGCCCCAGGCCTCCACCTGGTTCACGGACTTCTCCTCGGTCCTGGCGCAGAACGGCTTCCCGCAGGTCTTCAGCCCGTTCGCCAACGAGCCGATCACCGAGGTCAGGGCCCCCGACCCGGCCCTCGCGGGCAGCCCCGTCGCGGCCCGGGCCAAGGAGTCCATCGTCAAGGTCGTCGGTACGGCCCCGAGCTGCGGCAAGGTCCTCGAAGGCACCGGCTTCGTCTTCTCCGACCGCCGGGTGATGACCAACGCCCACGTCGTCGGCGGGGTCGACGAGCCGACCGTGCAGATCGGCGGCCAGGGACGGCTGTACGACGCGAAGGTCGTCCTCTACGACTGGCAGCGCGACATCGCCGTACTCGACGTACCGGACCTCGACGCGAAGCCGCTGCAGTTCACCGACACCGACCACGACGCCGCCACCGGGAACAGCGCGATCGTCGCGGGCTTCCCGGAGAACGGCTCGTACGACGTGCGCTCCGCGCGGGTCCGCGCCCGGATCGACGCGAACGGCCCCGACATCTACCACCGGGGCACCGTCCGCCGCGATGTGTACTCCCTCTACACGACGGTCCGTCAGGGGAACTCCGGCGGACCGCTGCTGACCCCCGAGGGCAAGGTGTACGGAGTCGTCTTCGCCAAGTCGCTCGACGACCCCGACACCGGCTACGCGCTCACCGCCGACGAGATCCGGCAGGACATCACGCAGGGCCGTACGGCCAACCAGCAGGTCGACAGCCAGGGGTGCGCGCTCTAGGGGCCGGGCGGGCCCGGGGAGCCCTCGGCAGCCTGCGCGGACGTCCGGGGAACCCCTGCGTCATCCGCGCGGATGACGCAGCCGCGCCGAGACCCAGCGGGCCCTGCGGCGGAGGATGCGCGGAATGCCGAGCCGGGGATCATGCAGAACATGCATAGCGTGCACCCGGCCCTGGAGGCCGCCCCCCTCATGAGTGCCCGGAACCGCCGTGGCGGTCGAGCGACGATTGCGTGCTGCGTCACCGAAGTCGTGCGTCCAGCCCATACCCGGACGTCTGCCCGTGCCTCATGGTCGGTAATCGCCCATCCGCCAGCCAATTGGCCTATGCGCCAGGCAAGTGGCTGTTCGTAGGACGTGTGTGCCTATCGGCTAACGGTCGGGCTCGGAATCCTTGAGCCAGCTGATGAGTTCGGCCGAGAACCCGGCCGGATCCTCCTCGTGGGGGAAGTGCCCCAGACCGTCGAAAAGTCGCCAGCGGTACGGTGCCTCGACGTACTCGCCGGACCCCGCCGAGCTCCGGGTACGGACGGCCGGATCGAGTGAACCGTGCAGATGCAGCGTCGGCACCCGCACCGGCCGCTTCATGCGCCGGTTGAACTGGATGCCGTCCGGGCGGGCCAGCGAGCGCACCATCCAGCGATACGGCTCGACCGAGCAGTGCGCCGTCGACGGGATGGACATGGCGCGTCGGTAGACGTCCAGCGCCGCGTCGTCGGGGAAGTCCGCCGTGCCCGGCCCCGCCCAGTCGCGGATCAGCCGGCCGACCAACGCGGCGTCGTCCGCCACGAGCTGACGCTCCGGCACCCAGGGCCTCTGGAAGCCCCAGATGTACGAGCCCGCGCGGGACTGGGCGAAGTCGGAGAGCATGGACGAGCGCCACCGCCGCGGATGCGGCATCGAGGAGACCACCAGCCGGCGCACCAGCTTCGGGCGCATCACCGCCGCGGTCCAGGCCAGATAGCCGCCCATGTCGTGGCCGACCAGGGCGGCGTCCGGTTCGCCGAGCGAGCGGATCACGCCGGTGATGTCCAGCGCCAGGTTGGCGGGGTCGTAACCGCGCGGGGTGCGGTCGCTGCCGCCCACGCCGCGCAGGTCCATCGCCACGGCCCGGAAGCCCGCCTCGGCGAGCGCGGGGAGCTGGTGGCGCCAGGTCCACCAGAACTGCGGGAAGCCGTGCAGGAGGAGGACCAGTGGCCCTTCACCCATCTCGGCGATGTGGAAGCGGGCGCCGTTGGCCGCGACGTCCCGGTGGGTCCAGGGGCCGTCGAGGCGGACAGGCCCGCCGGACGCGGCCGCGGGGCCTGCCGGACCGCCGGGGACCGGTGCGGGGGCGGGCTCGGCGGGGCCGGCCGGTTTCTCGTGACCCGCCCGGTCGTCCGGGCCCACCGGGCCGAATGCGCTGGAATCGGGGACCGTCATGTGGATGAGCGTGCCACAACCGACGCCTTGTCCTGGACCGGACGGTTCTCGATGGCCTTGTCCGCAAGTGTGCTGCCGCCCGCCGGCAGGATCGCGTCGGCGCCGACACTCGCCCGCGGGTGGGGCTTGACCCCCTGCAGAACGGCGGCGGTCTGCTTGGCCGAGGCGATGGACTTCTCCGGCGGCTTGACCTTCTTGAACTTGGCGTAGCCGAACAGCGCGAGCAGGATCCCCAGAAGGATGAACGCACCGCCCACGATCAGGAACGACCAGGCGAGGCCGAGTCCCAGGTTGTGGATTCCGTAGGCGGCCGCGAAGCTCAGCACCGGGATGGCGAACAGAATCAGCACGCCCGTGACGAGGAACGCCGCGCTGCCGATGACGCCGCGCTTGACGTCCTGTCGCACCTCGGCCTTGGCCAGGGCAATCTCGTCGTGCACCAGCGCCGACATTTCGGCCGTCGCCGAGGCGACCAGCTGGCCGAGACTGCGGTCGGCGCTGCCCGCGTAATTGCCGGGGTCGCTCATCCCTGACTCCCTCTCCTGTTCAACACATCCGATGTCAGATCATGCCGGACTGTCCGGCTTGCTGCTCGCTGCCCCCGCCAGTTGGGCAAGGCGGCGGTGCTCGGCCGCCTTCCTCTCGTACAGCGCGGCCATCCGCAGGTGGTACTCCGGATCGTCCTGTTCGTAGATGTCCGGTACCCCGGACGCGTCCTCGTCGAGCTCCTCGGCGTCGAACAGCGCCCGGTATCTGCGTACCCGCAGTTTGAGCAGTACACCGGAGACTACGGCCGCAATGAGCGAGCCGATGAGAACCGACGCCTTGACCTCGTTGATCATGTCGTCGTCTCCGGCGAAGGCGAGCTCCCCGATCAGCAGCGAGACGGTGAAGCCGATGCCGGCCAGGGCGGCGACGGCGAGGACATCGGCCCAGGCCAGTTCCTTGTTCAGCTCCGCCTTGGTGAACCGGGTGGCCAGCCACGTACCGCCGAAGATGCCCAGCGTCTTGCCGACGACAAGTCCCAGAACGACGCCGAGCGTTTCGGGCCGGTTGAAGACGCCGGCCAGCGCGCCGCCGGAGAGGGAGACCCCGGCGGAGAACAGCGCGAACACGGGCACCGCGAAGCCGGCCGAGAGCGGGCGGACCAGATGCTCGATGCGTTCGCCGGGGGAGTGGTCCTCGCCGGTGCGTCGGGTGCAGCGCAGCATCAGGCCCATGGCGACACCGGCGATGGTGGCGTGGATGCCGCTGTTGTACATCAGCCCCCAGATGACCAGGGCGAGCGGTACGTAGACGTACCAGCCGCGCACGTTGAGGCGCAGTAGCAGATAGAAGACGCCCAGGCCGACGAAGGCGCCGATGAGTGCGACGAAGTCGATGTTCTCGGTGAAGAACACCGCGATGATCAGGATCGCGAAGAGGTCGTCGACGACGGCGAGGGTCAGCAGGAAGGCGCGGAGCGCGGACGGCAGCGAGGTGCCGAGGACGGCGAGGACGGCGAGCGCGAAGGCGATGTCGGTGGCCGTGGGGACGGCCCAGCCGTCCATGGAACCGCCGCCGATCACGTTCCCCAGGGTGTAGACGACGGCCGGCACGGCCATGCCGCACAGCGCTGCGACGACCGGCAGGGCGGCCGCCTTGGGGTCGCGCAGTTCGCCCGCGACGAGTTCCCGCTTGAGCTCGACGCCCGCCACGAAGAAGAAGACCGCGAGTAGTCCGTCGGCCGCCCAGTGCGCCACGGAGAGATGGAGGCCGAGTGCCTCCGGTCCGAAGTGGAAGTGGCTGACCGTCGAGTAGCTCGACGCGAAGGTGTTCGCCCAGACCAGCGCGGCGACGGCGGCGGCCAGCAGGATGACTCCGCCGACGGTCTCCGTACGCAGGGCTTCTGCGAGGTAGTTCCGCTCGGGGAGCGACAGCCGGCCCAGGAAGGTGCGACGGGGGGAGGGGGGTGCGGGGGTGGGCGTGGCCACGGGGTGAGACCTCCGGGTCGGTACGGCAGCGATGGCATGGCTGATGCACTTGCCGACCAGACTTCCCGGCACACCCTGTGGAGATTTCTTATCGTTTTATTGATCAGCTGCCACTGTACCCGGGGTGTGCGGGGCTGTGACCGGTGATCTTCACCCTAAATGCCCGAAGGGCATCCGGCGCGTCGCCGGATGCCCTTCGGGGTGTGTGCCGCTTGCCGGTTCTCAGTCCTCGGAGGAGGCCGACGGCAGCTGGGTCTGGATGAGGTCCATGACCGAGGAGTCGGTCAGTGTGGTGACGTCTCCCAGGGCCCGGTTCTCGGCGACGTCGCGCAGGAGGCGTCGCATGATCTTGCCGGAGCGGGTCTTGGGGAGTTCCGCGACCGGCATGATCCGCTTGGGCTTGGCGATGGGGCCGAGGGTGGTGCCGACGTGGTTGCGGAGTTCGGCGACGAGGTCGTCGGATGCGGTGGCGGTGCCGCGCAGGATGACGAAGGCGACGATGGCCTGGCCGGTCGTCTCGTCGGCGGCGCCGACCACGGCGGCTTCGGCGACGGCCGGGTGCGACACGAGGGCGGACTCGACCTCGGTGGTCGAGATGTTGTGCCCGGACACGAGCATGACGTCGTCGACGCGGCCCAGGAGCCAGATGTCGCCGTCCTCGTCCTTCTTGGCGCCGTCGCCCGCGAAGTACTTGCCCTCGAAGCGCGACCAGTAGGTGTCGAGGAAGCGCTGGTCGTCGCCCCAGATGGTGCGGAGCATGGAGGGCCACGGCTCGGTGAGGACGAGGTAGCCGCCTCCGCCGTCGGGGACCTCACGGGCTTCGTCGTCGACGACGGTGGCACTGATGCCGGGCAGGGCGCGCTGGGCGCTGCCGGGCTTGGTCTCGGTGACGCCGGGGAGCGGCGAGATCATCATCGCGCCGGTCTCGGTCTGCCACCAGGTGTCGACGATGGGGCACTTGTCGGCACCGATGTGCTTGCGGTACCACATCCACGCCTCGGGGTTGATCGGCTCACCGACCGAGCCCAGGACCCTCAGGCTGCTCAGGTCGAACTTGGCGGGGATGTCGTCACCCCACTTCATGAACGTGCGGATCGCGGTCGGCGCGGTGTAGAGAATGCTCACGCCGTACTTCTGGACGATCTCCCAGAAACGCCCCTGGTGCGGGGTGTCGGGGGTGCCCTCGTACATGACCTGCGTCGCGCCGTTGGCCAGCGGTCCGTAGACGATGTAGGAGTGACCGGTGACCCAGCCGATGTCGGCGGTGCACCAGTAGACGTCGGTTTCCGGCTTGAGGTCGAAGACCGCGTGGTGGGTGTAGGCCGCCTGGGTGAGGTAGCCGCCGGAGGTGTGCAGGATGCCCTTGGGCTTCCCGGTGGTGCCCGAGGTGTAGAGGATGAACAGCGGCTGCTCGGCCTCGAAGGCTTCGGGGGTGTGCTCGGTCGACTGGCGTGCGGTGATCTCGTGCCACCAGACGTCGCGTCCCTCGGTCCACGCGGTGTCCTGACCGGTGCGGCGCACGACCAGGACGTGCTCGACGCTCTCGATACGCGAGACGGCGTCGTCGACGGCCGGCTTGAGCGCGGAGGGCTTGCCGCGGCGGTAGCCGCCGTCGGAGGTGATGACGACCTTCGCGTCCGCGTCCTGGATGCGGGCGGCGATGGCGTCGGCGGAGAAGCCGCCGAAGACCACCGAGTGCGCGGCACCGATGCGGGCGCAGGCCAGCATCGCGACGGCGGCCTCGGGGATCATCGGCAGGTAGACGGCGACCCGGTCGCCCTTGCCGACACCGAGCTCGGTCAGCGCGTTCGCTGCGCGGGAGACCTCGTCCTTCAGCTCGGCGTAGGTGATGGCACGGCTGTCGCCGGGCTCGCCCTCGAAGTGGATGGCGACCCGGTCGCCGTTGCCCGCCTCGACGTGGCGGTCCACGCAGTTGTACGCGACGTTGAGTTTGCCGTCCGCGAACCACTTCGCGAAGGGCGGGTTGCTCCAGTCGAGCGTCTCGGTCGGCTCGGTGGCCCAGGTCAGGCGGCGGGCCTGCTCGGCCCAGAAGCCCAGCCGGTCCGCCTCGGCCTGCTCGTACGCCTCCGCAGTGACATTGGCGTTCGCGGCCAGATCGGCAGGCGGTGCGAACCGCCGCTCCTCACGAAGCAGATTGGCCAAGCTTTCGTTGCTCACGACATCTCCCATTCCCAGGGTGTCCGTTGTGTCCCGGGGCATAGCTCATCAGGCCAAAGGCCGGGTGACAAGTGTCTGCCGGGAATTGGTTTAGACCTGTGCTTTCGTGTATGGGGGCACGATCCCGCTTCCGCGGCGGGGTGATGCGATGGTGCGGATGGTGCACGTCGTGGCTGTGCGGTGACGCGGAAGCGGGACCACAAGGTCTCACGGACCCAAGGGTGATGTGGTTCAGGAACCTGTACGTGCCAGCTCGGCGACCCCGGCCAACGCGGTCGGATCGGGCGAATCGGCTGGATCGGTCGGATGGGCCGGACCGGATGGATGGGCCGGATCGGATGGGGCAGCTGGATCAGATGGGTCAGACGGATTGGCCGGATCGCCCGGGGAGGCAGATGCGGACGCGCTGATCGGGTCGAACACCGCGTCGGGCTCATTGCCCGTACCCGCCCCGTCGGTCAGCAGATACGACTGCGCCTCGGCCACATGGAAGTACATCCCGTGGAGCTGGAGGGTTCCTTCCGCGAGGCGGCGTGCCACGGATGGATGGGCCCGCAGATGGTCGAGTTGCTGGACCACGTTGGTGAGGCACAGCTGCTCCAGCGCATCGGTGGGCAGCCGACCGGAGATCCGGGCCCATGCACGGTCCCGCGAGGCCATCCTCTCCAGGCTGGGGAACCCGTGCCGGAGCCAGCGCCAGAGCGAGCTTTCCGTGCTGTCCGGCCTGGCGCCCAGCAGCGCGTTCATCGCGCCGCAGCCGGAGTGTCCGCAGACGGTGATGGACTCGACTCCCAGCACGTCCACCGCGTACTCGATGGCCGCACCGACTGAGTGGTCACCGGCCTCGGACGAGGGCGGCGGCACCAGGTTGCCGATGTTGCGCACGGTGAACAGATCGCCCGGGCCACTTGCCGTGATCATGCTCGTCACAAGGCGTGAGTCCGCGCAGGTGATGAACAGCTGCGAGGGGCTCTGCCCCTCCCGGGCGAGTCTCGCCAGCTCCTCACGGACCAGCGGTGCCGTGTTGCGCTGGAACGAGCTGAGGCCACTGACCAGACGGTGATCGCCGGCCGTGCGTGGCCGGGCCGCCGCGTGATCGGGCGTGAAGGCGTCTGCCTTCACGGGCTGGTGTTGCTTCCTGGGCTCGTGCTTCCCGGGCTCGTGCTCACCGGGCTCGTGCTCGGCATTGGGTGCTGGTGGGGCGTCCTGTCCGTGGGACGGTCCGCGGTCCCGTCCTTGGCCGGATTCTTGGTCCGGTTCGCGGGACGGCCCGTGGTTCGGCCCGTGGTTCGGTCCGTGGTCCGATGCGCGAGCCGGGTCGGTTTCTGGCCCTTGCCCCGGATGGGACTCGGGCTCGGGCTGGCCTGCATGGTCGGAGGCTTCGGAGGCGGGCGTGCCGGAGGTGTGGGCGGCCCGGGGCGTGCCGCCGTCCTGATCCGGTGCCGGTGTTGGTGCCGGCTGTTCCGTTGTGCCGGTGTTGGTGCCGATGTCGGGGGCCTGGTCGTGGCAGTGGTGGTTGCGCCAGGGAGTCCAGGGCCGGCAGCAGGAGTGTGCCGCGGATGCGGGCTCGGCGATGCGGCCTCCGAACCGGCCGGTGAAGTCGACCCGGCCGCCGTGGGCGGCATGGGCGTTGCTCCAGTCCTGGATCATCTCGTACGCCGCGTGATCCATGAAGAAGCCGTCCAACTCGACGATCACGTCGGCATCGTGAGGCAACTGACCCAGCGCTCTGCTGAGACGGGGGACAGCCAGGAAGGTCAACTGGCCCCGTACGGCCACCAGATGCCGGCCGTTCTGCTCGGACACGGTGATCCGGGTCCGGGCCAGCCGGTGCAGGGCGACGGCCACCGCCACGGCGATCCCGATCGCCACGCCCTTGAGCACGCCGAAGAGCAGCACGCCCGTGATCGTCGCGCCGTACACCAGGAACTCCCGGTGTCTGTGGACGTTCCGGATGTGAGCGAAGTTCACCATCTGGATGCCGACCACCATCACGAGCGCGCCCAGGGCGGCCAGCGGGATCCACTCCAGGGCGGTGACCAGCAGACCGGTGGCGACCAGGACCCAGACGCCGTGCAGCACCGTGGAGGCGCGTCCGGTCGCTCCGGCCCGTACGTTCGCCGAGCTGCGCACCGCGCCGCCCGAGACCGCCAGTCCGCCGAGAAGGCCGGAGACGGTGTTGGCGATGCCTTGTGCGCGTAGTTCCCGGTCGAGGTCGGAGCGCTTGACCGGGAGTGCGGTCTGGGGGGAGGCGGCGCCGGGGCCGTCGGCGGCGCTCTCGGGGGACTCGCTGTCAGCGGACGTGAGAGATGCGGCAGGCGAGGCTGACCTTGCGGCGAGTCTGGTCGACTGCTCGCGCGTCCGGTCGGCAGCCAGCTTGTCCACGGCGACGGCGGCGAGCATGGATTCCAGGCTGGCCACCAGCATCATCGTGAACACCGCTGTGGCCAGGCCGAGCACGGGCCCCTGAGGCATTTCGGGCAGGGCGTGCGAGCGCCAGGACGGCAGATCGACCCGGGCGATCGAGGGTGCCGCGACCGCGGCCACCGCGGTTGCCATGACCACGGAGGCCAGGGCGGCCGGGACCCGGCGCATGATCCGCCCGGCCCGTCCGGGAAGGCGCGGCCACAGCACCAGAACCGCGACGGTGAGTCCGCCGATCAGTGGTGCGGCCGGCCCCACCCGCTCCAATTGGGCGGGCAGATGCAGGGCGTTGGAGACGGCCGAGCTCTCCGGGGAACCGCCGAGCACGATGTGCAACTGCGCGAGTGCGATCGCCACACCGATGCCGGCAAGGGTGCCGTGCACGATGGCGGGGCTGACGGCGAGGGCGCTGCGCGCGGTCCGCAGCGAGCCCAGCACGATCTGCAGCAGACCGGCGCCGATGGTGATCGCGCAGGTGGTGCGCCAGCCGTAGATCTGGATCAACTCGGCTGTCACCACGGTCAGTCCGGCGGACGGGCCGGAGACCTGGAGGGGTGTGCCGCCGAGCAGTCCGGCGACGATGCCGCCGACCGCGGCGGAGATGAGGCCGGCCTCCAGCGGGGCGTCCATGGCGACGGCCAGGCCGAGCGACATGGGGACGGCGAGAAGGAAGACAGTGATCGACGCGGACAGGTCGGCGCCCGAGATGCGGAATCGTCCACCGCGGTGCGGCGGTGGCGGGCTGTGAGGTCGCTTCACTCCCGAGGAACGGGGAGGGCGCGAACTGCGGGGCGAATGGTCATGACGAGTGGGGACGCAGGCAGACATGTTTCCCGTCTCCTCCGGGGCAGCGCGGTCGCGGAACGTGGGGACGCGGCCGTGGGTCACGGCGTGCAGCGGCGGGATATCTCAACTCTCAGTAAACAGATCGTAATGGAGAGTAAAGATCTGTGTCCAGGATTAAGGGCAAATGGGCCATTCAAGCACCCGTTCCAGTGAATAGGCAGCTTTTCATGCGGCCTGTCGCCCGAATTTGTGTGCAGTGCGTGCGACTTTGACCGCGCCGTTCGGCACGTCAGCGCAAGTTACCTGCAAGGAAGAGGGTGGGCGGATGATGGCCGCCACGAAGAGGACCGCCTTGGGTGTCATGGCCGTTGCGCTGGTGGCGGCAGTGGCCGGCTGCTCCGGTGCGGGCTCCGTTTCGAGCGGATCCGGTCCGGGTGCTGCGAACGGCTCCGCGAACGGCGCTGCTAACGGTGCGGCAGGGGGCAAGAAGAAGGCTGCCGAGTCGGCCCCCAAGAGTGTGTTCCGGCTCATCGGCGACGGTTCCACCTCCTTCACGGGGGCCCAGCCGAAACAGCCGACCGCTCAACGCCTGGCGCCCGGTCAGAAGCCCCCGCAGTTCGTGGTTTTCTCGTGGGACGGCGCGGGTGAGGACAGCCAGCGGCTCTTCTCGCACTTCCGTGAGGTGGGCAAGAAGTACGACGCGAGCATGACGTACTTCCTCAGCGGCGTGTACCTGCTGCCGGAGGCGAAGCGCGCGCTCTACGACCCGCCCAAGCACAACGCGGGCAGCTCGGACATCGGCTTCAACGACACCGAGGGCATCCGCGACACCCTCACCCAGGTCCGTGGCGCCTGGGAGGAAGGCAACGAGATCGGCACCCACTTCAACGGCCACTTCTGCGGCAAGGACGGTGGCGTCGGCACCTGGTCCGTCGATGAGTGGAAGAGCGAGATCAGCCAGGCCAAGTCCTTCGTGAAGGGCTGGAAGACGAACGACCCGGATCTCAAGGACGAGAAGTCGCTGCCCTTCGACTACGACAAGGAGCTGATCGGCGGCCGGACCCCCTGCCTGGAGGGGCAGAAGAACATGGTCGCGGCGGCACGCTCGATGGGCTTCCGCTACGACTCCAGCGGGGTCAACGACCAGGTCTGGCCGAAGAAGAAGGACGGCGTCTGGGACCTCTCGATGCAGCTCGTCCCGGTGCCGGGGCGGGAGTTCGAGACCCTGTCGATGGACTACAACTTCATGTTCAACCAGTCCGGTACGACGCAGGGCGACCCGGACCAGCACGAGTACTGGGGCGACCAGATGCGGGACGGTCTCCTCCAGGCCTTCGACCGCGCGTACGACGGGAACCGGGCTCCCCTGATCATCGGCAACCACTTCGAATCCTGGAACGGCGGCACGTACATGCGCGCCATCGAGGAGACGATCGAGACGGTGTGTACCAAGGAGGGCGTGCGCTGCGTGTCCTTCAAGCAGCTGGCGGACTGGCTGGACGCGCAGGACCCCGCGACGCTCGCGAAGCTCGGCACGCTGAAGGTCGGGAAGGCGCCGGGGACCAGCTGGGCGTCGTTCCTCGGCGGCGCCGGGAGCGTCGGCAAGGGCCGGGGCGAGGGTCAGGACAGTGCAGAGGCGAAGACGAAGGCGGAGGCCGGGTCGGCGGGGAAGGCCGCCGACCACTAGGGCCTGCCCGATGGAGGCCGGCCATCAGGACCTGTCAGGTTGGCCGTTGCCTGCCCGGCCGCGCCGTTGCTCTGTCCGGCCGCGTCGGTGCCTGCCCGGCCGGTTGTGGCCGGACAGGCATCGGGGCCGGCCGCGCTCAGGGAGTCGGCCGGCTCCGGTCGCTCAGGCTGGCTGACCGGCCCCTACGCGGGTGTACCGCTCGTCGAGCACGAAAGAGGGGTCGACCTGGGCGGCCAGGTCGGTCCCGGTCTTGGCATTGCCCCAGCTCTCGGCGTTCTTCAAATGGAAGTGCACCATCTGTCGCGTGTACCGGTCCCAGTCCCGTCGGCCGTACGAGTCCTCCGCGGCGTCCTGCAGTGCCTGCAGCGCCATTCGGTTGTCGGCCTCCAGCAGTTCGAAGCGGGCGGGGCGCCCCTTCTCCATGGCCCGCACCCAGTCGGAGTGGCCGATGGTGACCAGCAGGTCCTCGCCGACCTCGGAGCGGAGGAACTCCAGGTCGTCCTCGCCCTGCACCTTGTTGCCGACGACCTTCAGCGCGACGCCGAAGTCCCGTGCGTACTCCTTGTACTGGCGGTAGACCGAGACGCCCTTACGGGTCGGCTCGGCGACCAGGAACGTCATGTCGAACCGGGTGAACATCCCGGAGGCGAATGAGTCCGAACCCGCGGTCATGTCGACCACGACGTACTCCTCGGGACCGTCGACGAGATGGTTGAGGCACAGCTCGACCGCGCCGACCTTGGAGTGGTAGCAGGCCACACCCAGATCGGACTCGGTGAACGGTCCCGTGGCCATCAGCCGGATGTCCCCGTCGTCGAGCCCGACCGTGCGGGCGCAGGCGTCGTAGACCGGGTTGTCCTCGCACACCCGCAGCAGCCGGGAACCCTCACCCGGCGGCGTCGTCTTGATCATCGTCTCGGCCGATGCGATGCGGGGATTGCTGCCGCGCAGGTACTCCTTGATCAGGGGCAGCTGCGCTCCCATGGCGGGCAGTGCGGCAGCCTCCTCCTCGTCGAGGCCGAGCGCGGCCCCGAGGTGTTGGTTGATGTCGGCGTCCACCGCGACGACGTGAGCTTCATTGGCGGCAAGGTGGCGGATGAAGAGCGAGGACAGCGTGGTCTTGCCGCTGCCGCCCTTCCCTACGAAAGCGATCTTCATGTTCACCTAGGGTAGCGGTATGAATGCGTTCCGCTGTCGAAGTTCGTGAAGAAGGCCACTCCGGGCCGGTGGGTGTGCAAGTGGCGCGTAGCCTCGCTACTTATGAGTACGACTTCATCGGACCCGCTCGCCACTCTGGGCACCCTGCCAGGTGTGACCGATGCGGTGGACTCCGTACGCAAGGCTGTCGACCGGGTATACGGCCACCGCGTCATGCGGCGGCGCAGCAACGAGGTGACCGCTGAGGCGGCCCTGCGGGGCGCCCGGGGGTCGGCTGCGCTCTCCGGCGCGGACTGGAACCTCGAAGAGGTACGCCGCCGCACCGACTTCAGCGGTGAGGGTGAGGCTCACGTGATCGGGGCGGCCCTGCGGTTGACGGCCGAAGCGGGGCAACTGCTCTCCATCTGGCGGCAGTCGCCCCTGCGCGTCCTCGCGAGGCTGCATCTGGTCGCGGCCGGGGGGGCTGCGCCCGACGACGCGGTCGGCCGGCCCCGGCTTGCGGGCGAGCCGGTGGACGAGCCGCTGATCGAGGCGCCTTTGCCGGGCGCCGACGAGGTCGCGGGGCGGCTCGAAGGCCTCAGCGGACTCATTCTTTCGGGGAGTGAGGCACCCGCTCTGGTGACGGCCGCCGTCGTGCACGGTGAACTGCTGGCCCTGCGCCCCTTCGGTTCGTACAACGGTCTTGTGGCGCGGACCGCGGAACGGATCGTGCTGATCGGGAGCGGCCTGGATCCCAAGGCGATCTGCCCGGCCGAGGTCGGCCACGCCGAGCAGGGGCGGGCGGCTTACGTCGCGGCATTCGAGGGATACCTGTCAGGAGCGCCGGAGGGCATGGCCGCCTGGATCGCACACTGCGGACGCGCGGCGGAACTGGGCGTCAGGGAGTCGACGGCGGTGTGCGAGGCGCTTCAGCGCGGAGCCGCGTAGCGGGAGGCGACGGGGCCCCTCGGTGGCGGGGGCGGCTTCGTCCCTGCCGGCGGGGCGGCTTCATGCCCGGTGAAAAGGGTTGCGGCGGTACCGTCCTCGGTACCGCCGCTGGCATGTCCACCCAGTTACCAAGCGTCCTCGATATATGCCCATCAGGTCGGGTACTTTGCCCGTCCCTGGTGCGGCTGGCCCGTAATCGACGGGTCGACGTCGCGTGGGTGCCCGGTTTTCATGCGCGGTCCGTGGGGCCTTGTCTGCGTAAACAGGTCATCCTCACGGATGTCCTTGGTCTCGCGGGCCGTTGAGTCCTTTGTACTCCAGGGGCCGGTAGAGCGGTAGTGCTGGCCACACTTCTTTACTTTTAGGTTCAATTACGGACGAGTCGGTCCAATGTGAAAGCCGTGATTTCGGGTCGCCGTGGGACGGGCCAGGGGCGGGACTGTCCCGAGGTGGACCACCCGGCTAGAGGTGGTGTGGCGCGCTCGGCGCTGCGTGGCACTCACGACGCCGGCCCTGCGCGGGGTGGCGAGGTAGGGCCCGCTGCGCAGGGTCGGCTGGTCGACTCAGGTCAATGTCATGCCGACGTCATGCAGAGGCTGTGGCCGCGCGACGCCGGGCGGTGTACCAGACGAGGCCCGCTGTGATGGCGGCCGCACCCACCGCTGCCGCGGCCATGAGCGCAGGTCGTGGCGGCATGGAGAGTGAGGGCAGGCGTTGCTTGAGCCGGACCGGGCGGTCGAAGACGAGAATCGGCCATTCCCGGAGAGTGGCCTCGCGGCGCAACGCACGGTCCGGATTGACCGCGTGCGGATGGCCGACGGACTCCAGCATCGGCACATCGGTCGCCGAATCGCTGTACGCGTAGCAGCGGGCGAGGTCATAGCCTTCCGATACGGCGAGTGCCCTGATGGCCTCGGCCTTCGTCGGGCCGTACGCGTAGTACTCCACCTCGCCGGTGAAGCATCCGTCGTCGCCGACGACCATGCGTGTGGCGACGACGCGGTCGGCGCCCAGTAGCTCGCCGATGGGTTCCACGACCTCGGCGCCCGATGTGGAGACGATGACCACATCGCGTCCGGCGGTGTGATGCTCCTCAATGAGCGTCGCAGCCTCGTCGTAGATGATCGGGTCGATCAGGTCGTGCAGGGTCTCGGCGACAATTTCCTTCACCTGCTGCACGTTCCAGCCCTTGCAGAGCGATGAGAGGTATTCACGCATCCGCTCCATCTGGTCGTGATCTGCGCCCCCGGCGAGGAAGACGAACTGCGCGTACGCAGTGCGCAGTACGGCGCGGCGGTTGATCAGCCCGCCTTGGTAGAAGGACTTGCTGAAGGTCAGCGTCGAAGACTTCGCAATGACCGTCTTGTCCAGGTCAAAGAAGGCGGCCGTGCGCGGCAAGAAGCGGTTTTCCACAAGGCAGAGCATAGGGGCCCACCATTCGGCGTAAACCCCGGCGCGTGGGTTTGCCTGAGAAGGCGCTCGGGTACACCATGGAAGTCACGGATCGTTCGCGACCGTGCTAACCCGGTCCGACTCCTCCCCCCCCCGAGTCGGCCGTGGGGACGACCCCCGCTCTCCCCCCCGGCGGGGGTCGTCGCATGTCCGGACGCGGTTCTGCTGTTCGGAATCAAGCATCTCTCCTCCTCCTCGGCCGCGATGGCCCACATCCGTGTTCGACTCGCACCAGCATGCGTCGTCACGGTGCGTAACGGAAGGGGTGCTCTCCGGAAGTCCCCGGTATGAGCTACCGAGTTATTCACAACGGTGGAGATGTCCACAGTTCTGGACCAAGATCCACACGATTTCCCGAAGCGCTGCACCGTGATTCCACCCGTGAAGTCCACGGGTTCCGGAATCACCGTTCTCGGAACGTTGCGAGAACACCGCGGACCGCGGTGAAGGTGAGTGAAGAAGGGGGCGGAGATCGTGGCTGAATCCAGTGCACGGGATCGTCTGCCGGCGGCCGAGGCGCGACGGGGCGGACCCTTGATCGTGACCGAGGATGTGGACCTGCTCGACGATCTGCTGAGGCTGTGCGCGGCGGCAGGGGCGGAGCCCGAGGTCCATCACACCCTGCCCGAGCGCCGAGGCGGATGGGAGCAGGCTCCCATGGTTCTCGTGGGGGACGATGCGGCGGCGCGGTGCCGTGGAGCGGCCCGCAGGCGGGGCGTGATGCTCGTCGGACGGGATCAGGATGCGCCCGATGTGTGGCGCAGGGCCGTGGAGATCGGGGCCGAGTATGTGCTGCGGCTGCCCGATTCGGAGAACTGGCTGGTCGATCAGATCGCCAATGCGGCCGAGGGGGTCGGCCGTCCCGCCCTGACCGTGGGGGTGATCGGTGGCCGGGGTGGCGCCGGCGCGTCCACGCTGGCCTGCGCGCTCGCCGTGACCGCGGCCAGGGCCGGAAGGCGGACCATGCTGATCGACGGCGACCCGCTGGGCGGCGGCATCGACGTGCTGCTCGGCGGCGAGCGGGCCGAGGGGATGAGGTGGCCTGATTTCGCCCATTCGAAGGGGCGGGTCGGGGGCGGCGCCCTGGAGGAGTCGCTGCCGGCTCTGCACGGGCTGCGCGTGCTCAGCTGGGGGCGTGACGACTGGGTGGTCATTCCGCCGCAGGCCATGCAGGCGGTCCTCGGGGCCGCGCGCAGGCTCGGCGGGGTGGTGGTGGTCGATCTGCCGCGCCGGATCGATGAGGCGGTGGCCGAAGCCCTGGCGCAACTGGACCTCGGACTCTTGGTGGTGCCGGGTGAGTTGCGTGCGGTCGCGGCGGCGAAACGGGTGGCGTCGATGGCCGGGATGGTGCTGGGAGATCTCCGCGTCGTGGCGCGCGGGCCGTACGCATCCGGCCTCGACGAACAGTGGGTGGCCAGTGCCATAGGGCTTCCGCTGGCCGGTGAACTCCCGCTGGAGCCGGGTCTGCTGGCCGAGCAGGACATGGGCGAGCCGCCCGGCGGAAGTCCCCGGGGGCCGCTCGCCAGGTTCTGTTCGGCCTTCTGGGACCGCGCGCTCGCCGGCGAGGGGGCCGGGGGCCAGACCGCGGGCGGGGCGTCATGACGGAGGCGCTGCTGGACGCGGTGCGGCGGCGGCTGGCGCAGAGTGGGGCCGCGCCGACCCCTGCGGGGGTGGCGGCCGCGTTACGGGCCCAGGGGAGGCTGCTCGGGGACGCCGAAGTGCTGGGGACCGCGGACGAGTTGCGAGGCGAGCTGGTGGGGACCGGAGTGCTGGAACCGCTCCTCGCCGACCCCGCGGTCACGGATGTCCTGGTGTCCGCACCCGACCGGGTGTGGGTGGACCGGGGCGGCGGGCTCGAAATCACCTCGGTGACCTTCGCCGACGCGGCCGCGGTCCGCAGGCTCGCGCAGCGGCTCGCGGCCGTTGCGGGGCGGCGCCTGGACGACGCCAGGCCCTGGGTGGACGCACGGCTTCCGGACGGGACCCGGATGCATGCCGTGCTGCCGCCGGTGTCGGTCGGGTCGACGTGCCTGTCGCTCCGGGTGGTCCGGCCGAAGGCCTTCTCGCTGAGGGAACTGGTCGCGGCGGGCACGGTACCGCCGGGCGGCGACCGGGTGCTGCGGGCCCTGGTCGAGGCCCGGGTGTCCTACCTCATCAGCGGGGGGACGGGCGCGGGCAAGACAACGCTCCTCTCCAGTCTGCTGGGTGCCGTGGGGGAGCGGGAGCGGATCGTGCTCGCCGAGGACTCGGCAGAACTTCGTCCCGACCATCCGCACGTGGTGCGCCTCGAATCGCGCCCGGCGAACCAAGAAGGCGCCGGCCGGGTGACCCTCCGGGACCTGGTGCGACAGGCGCTGCGCATGCGCCCCGACAGGCTGGTGGTCGGAGAGGTGCGAGGGGCCGAGGTCACCGAGCTGCTGGCAGCTCTGAACACAGGCCACGAGGGCGGCTGCGGAACGGTTCACGCGAATGCGGCCGAGCATGTCCCGGCCCGGCTGGAGGCCCTGGGGACCTCCGCCGGCCTGGACCGGACCGCCCTGCACAGCCAGTTGGCGGCGGCGCTGTCGGTGGTGGTCCATCTCGTACGGGACCGGTCCGGCCGGCGAAGGATCTCCGAGATCCAGGTGCTGGAACGGGATGCGGCCGGCCTGGTGGTCACCGTCCCGGCACTGCGCTGGGGTGCATCCGGATTCGAGCGGGAGCGGGGCTGGGAGCGGCTGCGCTCTCTGATCGGGGGCGAACGATGAGCGGGGGCACGCCGGTGGGAGTGCCGGAAGTGGTGCACGCGGCCGCGTTGTGTGCGGGCGCTGCGGCCTGGCTCGTGGTGGTCGCACGGAGTCAACGACTCCGCAGAGCACGGGTGTTGTTCGTCTCAGGGCTGACGGATGCGGCTCTTCGAAAGGGCTGGGAGCACGGCGTGAGCCGGTGTCGTGTGTGGCTGAGGGGGCGGCGGGAGTGGTTGTGCCTGCCGGTGGCGCTGGTGCTGGCTGCGCTCGGTGAGTCCGTGCTGCCGGTGATCGCGGGCC
This sequence comes from Streptomyces sp. NBC_01257, assembly GCF_035917255.1. Lineage (NCBI taxonomy): Bacteria > Bacillati > Actinomycetota > Actinomycetes > Kitasatosporales > Streptomycetaceae > Streptomyces > Streptomyces sp. NBC_01257. The sequence goes on along the minus strand of NZ_CP108472.1, from coordinate 4,201,070 downwards.
TGGTCGCGGTGCCGTTGGTGCGGCGGTGGCTGCGGGGGAGGGAGCTGCGTAAGGACCTGGAGCGCCGGGCCGATGGGGTGGTGGACCTGTGCGGCGCGGTGGTGGGTGAACTGAGGGCAGGCCAGGAGCCGGGGCGGGCGTTGCTGGTCGCGGTCCAGAGCACGGGGGCGATGGGTGCGGCCGGAGCGGGGGTGTCGGCGGCGGCACGGTTCGGGGGCGATGTCCCGACCGCTCTGGGCCAGGCGGCGTGCGAGCCGGGGCTGGAAGGGCTCGCGGGGGTCGCCGCCTGCTGGCGGGTAGCGGCGGACGGCGGGGCCGGACTCGCGGCCGGACTGGACCGCCTGGAGGGTGCGTTACGGGCCGAGCGGTGTCGGCGGGAAGAGCTGCGGGCCCAGTTGGCCGGGGCGTGGTCGACGGTGGTGGTGCTGGCCCTGCTGCCGGTGCTGGGCATCGGACTCGGATCCGCGCTCGGGGCTGATCCGTTGAGGGTTCTGCTGCACAGCACGGCCGGGCTGGTCTGTCTCGTGATGGGTGGATTGCTGGAAGCGGCCGGCATCGTCTGGGCGGCTCGGATCGTCCGTAAGGCGGAAGCGGCATGAGCGCCCTGGTCGGTGAAGTCGTCCACAGGGTGGGGACGGTGGGGTTGCTGCTGGGTGCGTGCGTCCAGCCGGCACTCGCCCTGGCGCGACGCCGGACCGAGCGGCGGGTGCGGCGGCGCGGCCTGGTGCTTTTTGCCGAGGCTCCTGGAACCCCGGGGGCCGGGGCGAGGGCTGCGGCTCGGCGGGGCCGGTGGGCCCGGGCGTCCGGTGTGGACCGGGTTAGCCAGACGAGCCTGATGGGCCAGATGACCTTGATTGGCCAGACGAGCCAGCTGGGTCAGACGCGGCCAACGGGTCGGATGCGATTGCCGGGTGGCGCTTTCGGAGTCGGGCAGTGGTCGGCGGTGCTGGGTGCGGTGCCGACGGGCTGGATTCTGCTGGGGGGTCCCGCGGGATGGGCCGTGGGTCTGGCGGCGGGCTACGGGCTCTGGCGGTGGCAGCGTGCTCGGCTCGGGCTGGCAGCACGAGCCGCTGCCGAGGAGGCGGCGAGAACTGCGGAGTCCCTGCGTCAGCTTCCGCTGGCGGCCGATCTGCTGGCGGCCTGCCTGTCCGCCGGAGCCGGTCCGAGGGAGGCGGCCGAGGCGGTGGGGCAGTCGCTGGGCGGGCCGGTCGGCGAGCAACTGGCACGCACGGCGGCGGAGATCCGGCTCGGTGGCGATCCCGCCCTCGCCTGGGGGAGGTTCGGCGAGATACCGGGTGCAGCTGCGCTGGCGCGCTGCCTGGACCGAGCCGGGGCGACCGGTGCTCCCGCAGCGGAGCCCGTCGCGCGGCTGGCCGAGGCGATGCGGGCCGAGCGGGTGAGCGCTGCGGTGGCGCGAGCCCAACGGGCCGCTGTGTTGATCACCGCACCGGTCGGGCTCTGCTTCCTCCCTGCCTTTCTGAGCGTGGGGGTAGCGCCGGTGGTGATCGGACTGGCAGGGGGACTGCTGCAGTCTTGACAGCCCAGAAACGCTAGATAAGACCAGTTTATCCAGGGAAAATATTATTCACGGGGGTTCGAAGTGATGCGAAAAGGCGTGCAGTGGGTGCGAAACGCCGTGGTCCGGGTACGAAGCACGGCATGCAGGGCGTGGACGGATCGGGTGGGTCGGGCAGACCGCGGAATGACGACGTCCGAGTACGCGGTCGGGACGATTGCGGCCTGTGCGTTTGCCGCGGTGCTCTACAAGGTGGTGACCAGCGCGCCGGTCATGGCGCAGCTGCAGTCGCTTCTGAAGGACGCACTCGATGCGAAATTCTGAGGGGGCGATGGATGCGGCGGATGTGACGGATGCGACTGGGGTGCTGGCGTACTCGGGGCCCGGGGCCGTGAGGCAGAGACCGGCGCGGAAGGCGGCAGTGCCTGCGAGGCAGTGCGGAGGGCGGCGGCGCGGGGAGCGCACGTGCAGAGAGCGGCGCTGCAAGAAGCGGAGGTGCGGGGATCAGGGGGCTGTGACGGCCGAGGCGGCCATGACGATCCCGGTGCTGGTGATCTTCGCCCTCGTTCTGCTGTGGGCGCTGATGGCGGCGTCGGCCCAGATTCGGTGTGTGGACGCGGCGCGGGCAGGTGCACGGGCGGCAGCTCGCTCCGAGCCGGAGGCACAGGTGAGGGAGACCGCCCTCTCGGCGGCGCCCGGCCGGGCACGGGTTCAGGTGGAGCGGGCCGGGGACCTGTGGAGAGTCAGCGTGACGGCGCCGACGCCCGGCCCTGGGCCGCTGGCCGTGACGTTGAGCGCCGAAGCTGCGGCGGCGGCCGAGGACACGGTGGGGGCGGTGCCGTGACGCGCTCCCGGCCTCGGAGGCCCGTACTGAGGCAAAAGGCGAGGCCGGTCCTGGGGCCGCTGCGGGAGCTGTTCCTGAGGCGGGAGTTCCCGAGGCCGTTCGCGGGGCTGCTGGGGCCGCCGGGGCTGCGTACAGGCCGTCTGCGCCGCGACGAGGGGCTGGCGACGGTGTTCGCCGCGGTGACCACGGCGACGCTTTGCGTGGTGTTCGCGGTGGTCCTGGCACTCGGACAGGCGGTGGTGGCCCGGCACCGGGCCGGGGGCGCCGCCGACCTGGCCGCCCTTGCGGCAGCGGATCGGGCGCTGGAGGGAGCGGCTGCCGCCTGCCGGTCGGCCCGGGAGGTGGCCGGGGCGCAGGGGGCCTTGATCGTGCGGTGCAGCGTTCAGGGGGAGATCGCCGACGTCACGGCCAGGGTGCGTGATGGGCCGTACACGCCGGAGGTCAGATCCCGGGCAGGTCCGCCATCAGCGGCGCCCGCCGGGCCGGTTAGGCCCGCGGAGACGTGGGGGCTCCAGGAGAGTCCGGTTCCGCCGACTCACCCGACTCACCCGACTCACCCGGCTCACCTGACCCACCCAGTTCACCCGGCCCAGTCGCTCCGCCAGGCCCACTCACTCCAACAGCCTCACCCGGGTCGGGCGGGGCCGATCGGAGGAGTTCCGTGAGCAGGCGGATGGCGCCTCGTTTGTGCAGGGGCTCGTTGCCGTTGCCGCACTTGGGGGACTGGATGCACGACGGGCAGCCGGCTTCGCACTCGCACGACGCGATCGCCTGGCGGGTGGCGGTCAGCCAGCCGCGCGCGGTGTGGAAGGCGCGTTCCGCGAAGCCGGCACCGCCCGGGTGGCCGTCGTACACGAAGACGGTCGGCAGCAGGGTGTCCGGATGCAGCGGTACGGATACGCCGCCGATGTCCCAGCGGTCGCAGGTGGCGAAGAGCGGCAGCATCCCGATCGACGCGTGCTCGGCGGCGTGCAGCGCGCCGCCGAGGATCTCCGGGTTGATCCGCGCCGTGTCGAGCTGGTCCTGGGTGACCGTCCACCACACGGCACGGGTGCGCAGGGTGCGGGGCGGCAGGTCCAGTTTGGTCTCGCCGAGGACCTCGCCGGTGATCAGTCTGCGACGGAGGAAGGAGACGACCTGATTGGTCACCTCGACGGAGCCGTAACAGAGCCGTCCGTCGCCCCACGGGATCTCGGTGTCGGTCTCCAGGACGGCGATGGCGGTGGTGTCGCGTGCGGTCGTCGAGTACGGCGGGACGGCCTCCTCGACCAGTGCCACGGAGTCCTCCAGGTCCAGTTTCCGGACCAGATAGGTGCGGCCCTGGTGGAGGTGGACGGCGCCCTCGTGGACGGCGGCGTGCGCGGCGGACTCGTCGACGGTGCCCAGCAGCCTGCCGGTGCCCTCCTCGACGATCTGGACGGGCCGGCCGCCCTCGCCCCGGATGTCGGTGAGATCGGCGGCCCGTTCGCGGCGGGTCCAGTGCCAGCCCGATGCGCGTTTGCGGAGCAGTTTCGCGGCTTCCAGCTGCGGCAGCAGTTCGGCCACGGTGGGGCCGAAGAGAGCCAGGTCGGAGTCGGTGAGCGGCAGCTCCGCCGCGGCGGCGCACAGATGGGGCGCCAGGACGTACGGGTTGTCCGGGTCGAGGACGGTCGACTCCACGGGCTGCTGGAACAGCGCTTCGGGGTGGTGGACGAGGAAGGTGTCCAGCGGGTCGTCACGGGCCACCAGGATGGCGAGGGCGCCCTGTCCAGCCCGTCCGGCGCGGCCGGCCTGCTGCCACAGCGAGGCTCTGGTGCCGGGATATCCAGCGATGACGACGGCATCCAGGCCGGAGACGTCGATGCCGAGCTCGAGGGCGGTCGTCGCGGCCAGGCCGAGCAGGCTGCCGGAGTGCAGCGCGCGCTCCAGGGCGCGGCGTTCCTCGGGGAGGTAGCCCCCGCGGTAGGCGGCGACACGAGCGGGCAGGGAGCGGTCGATCTCGGCGAGGCGTTCCTTGGCGATGACGGAGATGAGCTCGGCGCCGCGCCGAGAGCGTACGAACGCGACCGAGCGCACGCCCTGCACGGTCAGGTCGGTGAGCAGGTCGGCGGTCTCGGCCGTGGCGGTACGGCGTACGGGGGCGCCCTTCTCGCCGTGCAGGTCGGTCAGGGGCGGCTCCCACAGGGCGAAGACCAGTTCGCCGCGCGGGGAGGCGTCGTCGGCGACCTCCGTGACCGGGAGGCCGGTGAGACGGCCGGCCGCGACGGAGGGCTCCGCGGAGGTGGCGGACGCGAGGAGGAAGACCGGATCCGCGCCGTAGCGGGCGCACAGGCGGCGGAGCCGGCGGACGACCTGGGAGACATGGGACCCGAAGACGCCCCGGTAGGTGTGGCACTCGTCGATGACGACATAGCGCAGGGCGCGCAGGAAGGAGGACCAGCGGGGGTGGGACGGGAGTATCCCGCGGTGCAGCATGTCGGGATTGGTGAGGACGTAGTTGGCGTACTGGCGCACCCATTCGCGTTCCTCGACGGGAGTGTCGCCGTCGTAGACCGCGGGCCGGATCCCGTTGCCCAACGGAGCCGAGAGTTCTTTCACCGAGCGCCGCTGGTCGGCGGCCAGGGCCTTGGTGGGCGCGAGATAGAGCGCGGTCGCTCCACGGCCGTTGGGGGCCTCGGAGCCGTCCAGGAGGGCGCTGAGGACCGGCGCGAGGTAAGCCAGCGACTTGCCCGACGCCGTCCCCGTGGCGATCACGACCGATTCGCCGTCCAGCGCGTGCTCAGCCGCGGCGGCCTGGTGGGCCCAGGGATGGTCGATGCCGGCCTTCTGGATGGCGGCGATCACTTCCGGACGGATGCGATCGGGCCAGATGGCATGGGTTCCCGTACGCGGGGGCAAGTGCTCCGTATGAGTGATGCGCGCGGACCGGCTCGCCCCTGCGGCGAGCCGGTCGAGGACCACGTCGGGAGAGGGGCGGGAGCCCCCGTTCTCGGGCGGTCGACTGGGGCGGTGATTCTTGGCCATCGGCACCGAGTGTGTCACTGGCGAGACGGACAATGGTCCCAAGGCGTCGTGCATGGCTGCTCGTAAGTGATTGAATGCCATCGCGGCTGGCGATCCGTCCCCTGGCTCCGTCGGGGAGACCGAGGGGCGACCGCTCGATAGCAAGGTGCTGGAGGATCCGTGGACCTGTCCTTGTCGACTCGCAATGTGTCCGGCCCTGGTGGCGACCGTACGGTCGTCGAGGTCGGTGGCGAGATTGATGTGTATACCGCGCCCAAGCTGCGCGAGCAGTTGGTCGAGTTGGTGAATGACGGCAGCTACCACTTGGTTGTCGACATGGAAGGTGTCGACTTCCTCGACTCCACCGGCCTCGGCGTGCTCGTGGGCGGCTTGAAGCGCGTTCGAGCCCATGAGGGCTCGCTGCGCCTGGTGTGCAACCAGGAGCGCATTCTCAAGATTTTCCGGATCACCGGTCTGACCAAGGTGTTCCCGATTCACACCACGGTCGATGAGGCCGTGGCGGCAACCGACTGACGTACCGCCCGCGGTCGGACCGGCTCTGCAGCCGGTCCGGCGGCGGTCGGGGCGATGACGGTCCGGACCGATCTGACTTCCGGGGCGACGGCAGCCGTTCTTCGGTGGCAGGTCACCCCGGTGGCCTGCTGTCACCCGTTCGGCGGTTCACCGGCTGATTTCATCCGGCAACCGGTCGCACACGCGATGATCGGGTCCAGCCGTCAGCCGTCAGCCGTCAGCCGTTCGGTGGCTGTCGGAGGGTGGCCGGGCTTCGTCCGTCGGCCGGATGGGCTGGCGGTGTCGGCCGAGTGGTCGAGTCGGTCCGAGTGGCCGGCCGGCCGAGTCGGCGGCTTTCGCACACGGGGTCAGGGGTACCGGGCCGCCCGCCCGGCTTCTGCCGATGCACACACGTACGTTCGAGGGGGATTGCATGGCCACCGTTGAACTCCGCTTCAGCGCCCAGCCCGAACACGTCAGAACGGCCCGCCTCGTGGCGGCTGCCGTGGCGCGCCGGGCAGGGGTCGACGAGGCCGTGCTCGACGAGGTCAGGCTCGCCGTGGGCGAGGCCTGCAGCCGTGCCGTCGGACTGCACCGCAGCCACGGCATCACCGCGCCGGTGACGGTCATCCTGATCGAGGAGGAGAAGTCCTTCTCCATCGAGGTCGGCGACGAGGTGCCCGGCCCGGGAGCCGACGGCTCCGTGCCCGGCGGTGCCTCCGGACGCCATGACGCCACGCCCGGAGCGGCAGCGGACGAGCCGGACGGCGACGGTGAGGACGAGATGGGCCTCGCGGTCATCAGCGGTCTCGTCGACGACGTGGAGGTCCGGTCCGGTGCGGACGGCGGAGTGATCCGTATGAGCTGGCCGAAGACACCGGCCATCGTTCTTCCCTGAAGCGGCGCTCCCCCGAGCCCGGGCTTCGCTTCCCCGAGCCCGCGCGGCGCTTCCCTGGGCCCACGCTTCCCCGAACCCGGACTTCGCTTCCCCGAGCCCGCGCGGCGCTTCCCTGAGCCCGCGCTCCCTCGAAGCGTCTCTTCGACGGGACCGTTCTTCGCTGAGGCGGGGCGGGTCTCCCGGGGCGGCCGGGACGTCCCGGCGACCCCGGCCGGTCGCTGTGATCCACTATTCCGAGATCCCACTGGGCCCTGCTGAGCAGGGCCTTTTTTCGTTTCTGCTTGATCAGTGATCTCCGGACAATGCCTCTGCCCCATTACTGCATTCGGTCCAGGCAGCGAACGCGATCAATTGCCGTTCGGTGGATGAAGGTCAATTACATTTACCGCGCACTGTTTTGATCGTGTTCCGCTCCCTACAATCCGTCCACGTCTTGAGCGCTGAGCGTCAAGGAGGACGTATGGCGGGGTTCGGCACCACACCACTGGCAGAACTGACGCAGTTTTCCGCACTTTCCGACCCACCCACCACTCTCGCGGCCGCGGTACTCACGGATGACAACCGCGTCATCGTGATCGTCGTCGCGGTCGTCGCCGTCGCTGCACTGATCGTCGCCCAGCTGCTGGTACGCCAGGTGCTGGCGGCGGGCGAGGGCACCGAGCGCATGAAGGAGATCGCGGCGGCCGTCCAGGAAGGCGCGAATGCCTATCTGGCCCGGCAGTTGCGCACGGTCGGTGTCTTCGCCGTCGTCGTCTTCTTCCTGCTACTGCTGCTTCCGGCCGACAACTGGTCGCAGCGTGCGGGCCGTTCGGTGTTCTTCCTGGTGGGTGCGCTTTTCTCGGCAGCCACCGGATACATCGGTATGCGGTTGGCCGTAAGGAGCAATGTCCGGGTGGCCGCCGCCGCGCGTGAGGCGACCCCGGCGGAAGGTGAACCGGAAAAGGATCTCACCACCGTTTCGCACAAAGCGATGAAGATCGCATTTCGCACGGGTGGCGTGGTCGGCATGATCACGGTGGGCCTGGGACTCCTGGGCGCCTCCTGTGTGGTGCTCGTCTATGCCGCCGACGCGCCCAAGGTGCTGGAGGGGTTCGGGCTCGGCGCGGCACTGATCGCGATGTTCATGAGGGTCGGTGGGGGCATCTTCACCAAGGCCGCCGACGTCGGTGCCGACCTGGTCGGCAAGGTGGAACAGGGCATCCCCGAGGACGACCCCCGCAACGCCGCGACGATCGCCGACAACGTGGGCGACAACGTCGGGGACTGCGCGGGCATGGCGGCCGATCTCTTCGAGTCGTACGCGGTCACGCTGGTCGCGGCGCTGATCCTCGGCAAGGCCGCCTTCGGCGACGCGGGACTGGCCTTCCCCCTGATCGTTCCGGCGATCGGTGTGCTCACCGCGATGATCGGCATCTTCGCGGTCGCCCCTCGGCGCACCGACCGCAGCGGCATGACCGCCATCAACCGTGGATTCTTCATCTCCGCGGTCATCTCGCTCGTCCTGGTGGCCGTCGCCGTCTTCGTCTACCTGCCGTCCTCGTACGCCGGGCTTGACGGAGTCACCGACGCGTCCATCACCTCGCACGGAGGCGATCCGCGGGTCTTCGCGCTGGTCGCGGTGGCGATCGGCATCGTGCTCGCCGCCCTGATCCAGCAGCTGACCGGCTACTTCACCGAGACCACCCGGCGGCCCGTCAGGGACATCGGCAAGTCCTCGCTGACCGGGCCGGCCACCGTCGTGCTCGCCGGCATCTCCATCGGCCTGGAATCCGCCGTCTACACCGCGCTGCTGATCGGGCTCGGCGTCTACGGGGCGTTCCTGCTCGGCGGTACGTCGATCATGCTGGCGCTCTTCGCGGTGGCGCTGGCCGGGACGGGACTGCTCACGACCGTGGGGGTCATCGTCGCGATGGACACCTTCGGTCCGGTCTCCGACAACGCGCAGGGCATCGCCGAGATGTCCGGCGATGTCACCGGCGCCGGCGCTCAGGTCCTCACCGACCTGGACGCCGTGGGCAACACCACCAAGGCCATCACCAAGGGCATCGCCATCGCCACCGCCGTCCTGGCGGCGGCGGCGCTCTTCGGCTCGTACCGTGACGCGATCGCCACCGCGGTCGACGACGTCGGCGCCTCGGCGGGTGAGATGGGGCTGAGCCTGGACATCTCGCAGCCCAACAACCTGGTGGGTCTGATCCTCGGCGCCGCGGTGGTCTTCCTCTTCTCCGGTCTGGCCATCAACGCGGTGTCCCGCTCCGCGGGCGCGGTTGTCTACGAGGTGCGGCGGCAGTTCCGCGAGCACCCCGGGATCATGGACTACACGGAGAAGCCGGAGTACGGGCGCGTGGTCGACATCTGCACCAAGGACGCGCTGCGCGAGCTGGCCACCCCCGGACTGCTGGCGGTACTGGCGCCGATCGCGGTCGGATTCACCTTCGGGGTCGGGGCGCTCGGCTCGTATCTGGCGGGTGCGATCGGCACCGGGACGCTGATGGCCGTCTTCCTCGCCAACTCCGGTGGTGCCTGGGACAACGCCAAGAAGCTCGTCGAGGACGGTCATTACGGCGGCAAGGGGAGCGATGCCCATGCCGCGACGGTCATCGGGGACACGGTCGGCGATCCGTTCAAGGACACGGCCGGGCCGGCGATCAACCCCTTGCTCAAGGTGATGAACCTGGTGGCGCTGCTCATCGCCCCCGCGGTGGTGCAGTTCAGCTACGGCGAGGACGCGAGCGCGGGGGTGCGTGCGGTGGTGGCGACGGTGGCCGTCGTGGTCATCGTCGGTGCGGTCTACGTCTCCAAGCGGCGCGGGATCGCCGTGGGGGACGAGGACGATTCCGGTGGCGCGGACGGAAGCGGTCCGGCCCGCCCGGCCGACCCCGCGGCCGTGGGGTGACCTGGCCGGTCCTCGTCGGTCAGGGCCGGACCGGACCTCGGCGGCGCTGCTCGCGGAGAGCGTCCTGAGAGACCCTCGGTCAGAAGGCGGACGGGCGCGGTCATCTGATGCCGCGTCCGTCCGGCGTTACCTCCGCCGGGTGATGATTCGTGCAGGCGTTCCCGCGCTCGGGGGCCGTGCGGGTGAGTTGTATCTCCCTCATTTCGCTTGGTGCAAATGGCTGCAAAAGGGCATCCACCGGACGCCCGGCACCCGGACGGAGGGCGCTCGGCGTGTAAGTTCCGGGGCCGAGAGCCTTGGAAGGGACCAATCCGGTGAACAAGAAGCTTGCGGCCGCGCTGTCCGGCGGTGCGGTACTGGTACTTACGCTGTCGGGCTGCAGCGACGACAGCGACAACAAGGTGAACGACTGGGCCAAGAAGGTCTGTGACCAGGTCCAGCCCCAGCTGCAGAAGATCGCGAACGCCAACGCCTCCATTCAGCAGCAGACCGCCGACAACAGCAAGCCCGCCGACGTCCAGAAGACCGACTCGGCCGCCTTCCAGCAGATCTCGCAGGCGTACAAGGCGCTGGGCTCGGCAGTCGACTCGGCGGGTCCGCCGCCGGTGGACGACGGTGAGACCACGCAGAAGGAGGCCGTGAAGGAGCTCAACGCCTCCTCGGTGGCCTATGCGAATCTGCAGAAGAAGGTCGACGACCTCGACACGAAGGACCAGGCGGAGTTCGCCGACGGCCTCAAGGGCATCGCGGACGAACTGAACAAGATCAGCACCAACGGTGACCAGGCGCTGAAGAAGCTCCAGTCCGGCGAGGTCGGCACCGCGATGGCCAAGCAGAAGGGCTGCCAGAAGCCGACCGCCTCGGCGGCGCCCTCGGACGGCGCTTCGAAGGAGGCGACGCCCTCCAAGGAGCCGTCCGCCTCGCCCAGCAAGAAGTCGTAACCCCGGCAGGCCGCCGGCCGTCGCCGCGGACCCCTGACGAGCAGCTGTACGACCGCGACCGGCGGACGTACGACCGGCCCGGCGCCCCTGAGGGGCTGCCGGGCCGCTGCCGTTGTCAGTGGGAGCCCTCACAATGGGTCATGTGAGTAAGACCAGCCTTCCCGCAGCAGACCACGCGACCCGGCTCCGCGAAGCCCTGCTCGCCGCCGCCTTCACCGCCGACGGGCTCCTCGACCTGCTCGGTGCCCCTGCCTACGCCGCGCTCGCCCGCAGCGAGACGGTCCCGGCCCTGCGCGCGACCCGGGGCGAGGCGCCACTCGACACGCTCGTGCGCCTCTTCCTGCTCCAGCGGCCCGTCCCGGCCGGGCGGGCCGCCGCCGTGCTGCCGCTCGAGGAATGTGTCGCGGACGGCTGGCTGGCCGAGGCGGACGGCGAGGTACGGGCGACCGTCGACGTACGTCCGTACAGCGGGCCGGAGGACCAGGACTGGTTCATCGTCTCCGACCTGGGCTGCGCCGTCGGCGGTGCCGGCGGGATCGGCTCGCACGAGGAGGGCGTCGTCCTCGGGATCGGCGGGGCCTCCACCACCCTCGCCGGGATCACCGTCCGCAGGCCCGTCGCCTCCGCCCTGGACGTCGGTACGGGCTCCGGCATCCAGGCGCTCCACGCCTCGCAGCACGCCACCCGGGTCACCGCCACCGACCTCAACCCGCGTGCCCTCGAATTCACCCGGCTCACCCTCGCCCTGTCCGGCGCCGCCCCGGCCGACCTGCGTGAGGGCTCCCTGTACGAGCCGGTCGCCACCGAGACGTACGACCTGATCGTCTCCAATCCGCCCTTCGTCATCTCGCCCGGCGCCCGCCTCACCTACCGCGACGGCGGCATGGCGGGCGACGACCTGTGCCGGACCCTGGTGCAGCAGACCGGAGACCGGCTCAACGACGGTGGGTACGCCCACTTCCTGGCCAACTGGCAGCACACCGAGGACGAGGAGTGGCAGGACCGGCTGCGGTCCTGGGTGCCGCGCGGCTGCGACGCCTGGATCGTGCAGCGCGAGGTGCAGGACATCACCCAGTACGCGGAGCTGTGGCTGCGCGACAGCGGCGACCACCGCACGGACCCCGCGGAGTACGCCGCGCGGTACGACGCCTGGCTGGACGAGTTCGAGGCCCGGGGGACGAAGGGCGTCGGCTTCGGCTGGATCACGCTGCGGAAGTCCGCCGCGGCCGCCGCCGGGGAGCCCTCGATCGTGATCGAGGAGTGGCCGCACGCGGTGGAGCAGCCGCTCGGACCGGCCGTCGAGGCGCACTTCGCCCGGCAGGACTATCTGCGGGAGCAGGACGACGCGGCGCTGCTGGCCGCGCACTTCACCCTCGCCGCCGAGGTCGTGCAGGAACAGGTGGGGCTGCCGGGAGCGGAGGACCCCGAGCACGTGGTGCTGCGTCAGAACCGCGGCATGCGGCGTGCGACGAAGGTCGACGCCGTCGGAGCGGGCTTCGCGGGCGTGTGCGACGGATCGCTGCCCGCCGGCCGGATCCTGGACGCGATCGCCCAGCTGATGAACGAGGACCCGGTGCTGCTGCGCGACCGCACCCCGCAGGCGATCCGGCTGCTGGTCGAGGAGGGCTTCCTGGAGCCCTTGCCCCCGGCCGGGCGGGCGGCCGGATGATCCGGATCGAGCTGGACGAGGCGTCGCTCGGGGCGACGCGGATCGCCATCAGCCCGCTGTGGGACGCGTTCTGCAGCCTGCATCTGACCATGCCGCACCGCACCCCCTCGCGGCCCTACGAGGAGTGGGTGGTGCGCGCCCGCGAGGTGCTGCGGGAGGACGACCGTACGCATGCGCTGCGGCTGCTGATCGACGGGCCGAACACCTTCCCGGACTTCCTGCTGCCGCGCCCGGTGGGGGCCACGTCGGTCGAGGCGGAGCTGGAGACGGTCCGTACGACGCCGGCCGATGTCGTACGGGCGGGGATCGCCGAGCACTATGCGGGCCTTGAGGACCACCCCCGTATCCGTCCCTACGTGGTGGATCCCGAAGCGGCCTGCGCGGACCTCGCCGATGCGTACACCGCGTACTGGGAAGGCGCGATGGCCGCGCACTGGCCCACCATGCGCCGGCTCGTCGAGGACGAGGTCCTCATCCGCGCCCGGACCTTCGCCACCGAGGGCATCGACGCGCTCTTCACCGGCCTGGAGAGCCGCGCCAAGTGGACGCCGCCCGTCCTTGAGCTGACGAAGCACATCGATGCGGAGTACCGGGCGGGCGAGCGGAGGCTGCTCCTCGTCCCGCTGGTCTTCGCCGAGGGCTGCCGGCTCTACTCCACCGACGACCCCGAGGTCCTGACGGTCTCCTTCCAGGCCCGTGGCGCGGGCGCGCTGCGCGAGCGGCCGGCGGAGCGCGCCGAGAGCGGCGACCGGCTCGGTCTGCTGCTGGGCCGCGGCCGCGCCTCGGTCCTGCGGCAGCTGGGCGGGCCGCTGACCACGGCCGGGATAGCCGACCGGCTGGGGCTCGCGCCGAGCACGGTCTCCGAGCACCTGTCGGTCCTCTCCGAGGCGGATGTGGTCACCAGGCACCGGATCGGCCGCAGCGTGTACTACCAGCTCACGGACACCGGCCGGGCCCTGCTCGCGCTGCTCTCCGGGGAGGACGTGCTGCGCGCGGTGTCCTGAGGAACCGGGAACCGGGAGCCGGTACCCGGCGGGGCGGGCGCGGGACGATTCGGTGGCCCCCGAATTGATGGCGGGCGGTTCGTGGCGGGGCCTAGCGTCCCCGGCATGCTTGCGATCGAGGCGAAGAACCTGCGCCGCACCTACATCAGCCGGACCGGCTTCCTGCGGCCGCGCCGTACCGAGACCGAGGCCGTGCGCGGAGTCACCTTCGAGGTGGCACGCGGCGAGCTCTTCGGACTCCTCGGGCCCAACGGCGCGGGGAAGACCACCACCATCAAGATGCTCAACACCCTGCTGCTGCCCACCTCCGGCACCGCACGGGTGCTGGGCCACGACGTGGCGACCGACCCCGTCGCCGTGCGCCGCAGGATCGGTTACGTCTTCGGCGGCGACCGGGGGCTGTACGACCGGCTCTCCGCCCTCGACAACCTGCGCTACTTCGCCGAGCTGTACGCCGTCGAGCCGCGCGACCAGAAACGGCGGATCGCCGAACTGCTCGACCTGGTGGGCCTCGCCGGCCGGGAGAAGGAGCGCGTCGAGGGGTATTCGCGCGGGATGCGGCAGCGGCTGCACATCGCGCGCGGACTGCTGCACCGGCCCGATGTGCTGTTCCTCGACGAACCGTCCATCGGGGTCGACCCGGTGGCGGCGCGGGATCTGCGGCGCACGGTCGCCGATCTGCGAGCCGGGGGCACCACCGTGCTGCTGACCACCCATTACATGGCCGAGGCGGATGAGCTGTGCGACCGGATCGCGGTCATCGCCGGCGGCACGATCCGCGCACTGGGCACCCCGGACCGGCTCAAGTCCAGGGTCCAGGAGCGGGGCATCCTGGAGATCGAGGCGTACGGCGCGGGCGAGGAACACCTCGACCGCATCCGGGCCCTGGCGGGCGTGCACGGAGTGGCGGCCGAGGACCGGGGGAGCCGACAGGCCGTCATCGTGCAGACCGAACGGGGCGCGGAGCTGCACACCCAGGTCCTGGCGGCGCTCGACGGGGTCAGGGTCGGACGGGTCGACACGCGTGAACCCACGCTGGAGGACGCCTACATCGCGATCGTCGAGGAAGCGGATGCGGAAGCGGATGCGGAGGCGGACGCGGAGGAGGACGCGGACGCGGGAGGGGATTCGGGAGCGCGAACGGCCGAGGATCCGGGTCCAGGTGCGGATCCCGGTGCGGATGCGGATGCGGACGCGGGTGCGGACGCGGGTGCGGACGCGGGTGCCGGGCGTGCTGACGGGATCGAGGCTGCGGCATGACCGGCGCCCGGGCGCTGCGCCTGACCGTCGTCGGTGTGCGTACGCACGTCACGTACATGAGCCGTTCACCGCTCGAAATCACCTTCGCCGTGCTCGTCCCCCTGGTGTACGCGACCCTCGCCGTCTATCTCTTCCGCGCCTCCGACGACCCCGACCGGCTGCTCACGGCGGCCGTCGGTGCGGGGCTGATGGGCATCTGGTCATCGGTGCTCTTCGGATCCGGCGGTGCCGTGCAGAACCAGCGCTGGCTCGGCACGCTGGAGACGCTGGTCGCCTCGCCCACGCCGCTCTGGCTGGTCCTGCTGCCGATCACCCTGGCCACCGCCGTCATCGGCACCTACGCGATGGGGGCGACGGTGATCTGGGGGGCCGTCCTGTTCGATGTGCCGCTCGACTTCGCGCACCCGCTGCTCTTCCTGGTCGCCGTCCCCGTGTGCGTCCTGTCGCTCGGGATGATGGGGCTGTTGCTTGCCGCCACCTTCGTGCTGCTGCGCAACGCCAACGCGCTCGCCAACCCGCTGGACGCCCCCGTGTGGCTGCTGTCCGGGATGCTCGTGCCCGTCACCGTGCTGCCGGACTGGACGCGTCCGGTCTCCTGGGCGCTGCCCACCACCTGGGGCTCGCGCGCGGTGCACGCGGCGACGTCCGGCGGGGCGGGAACCGCCGGTGTGCTGGTCCCGATGGCCGTGGCCCTCGCCCTCGGCACGCTGTACGCGCTGGTCGCGGTCATGGTCTTGGGGCGCGTCGAACAACGTGCGCGGGCCGCCGCCACTCTCTCCCTCGCCTGAGCCTCCCGCGACGTCTCGGACGCGTACCTCGACGCTCAACCCTGACGCCCCCGCCCGCCCACACCAGGAGTTGTCCCGCATGCCCGCCCCAGCCCCTGCCCTCACCGCCACCCGCGACCCCGGCCTCGACCTCGCCCCCAGCCCTGGCCTTCGGCGGAGGATCGTTTCTGCACTGCGGCTCGTCGTCATCGGAGGTGCCCTGTCCTACCGGGCGTTGTTCAACTGGACGACACCGCCCATGTTCATCGGCACCCTGCTGGTCGGGCCTCTGCTGCAGTTGCTCTTCTTCGTCTTCCTGGGGCGGCAGCTTCAGGTCGCCGACGACCAGTTCTATCTGCTCGGCAACGCGGTCGTCTCCGCGTCGACCGCCTGTGTGTACGGCGGCACGATGGCTGTCGCCAACGAGCGCCGGTACGGGACGCTCGGCGCCGTACTGCTGAGCCCCCGGAATCGTGCTCCGCTCTGGTTCGGACGCGCCCTGCCGTATGTACTGAACGGCCTTGTCATCAGCGTCTTCACGCTCACCGCGGCCTGCCTTCTGCTGGGCCTCCGGATTCCGGTTGGGTCCCTGCCCGGACTGGCAGCGGTCCTGCTCGCGGCTGCGGCCGGATGCTCCGCTTTCGGGCTCGCGCTGGGTGCGCTGGGGCTGCGGTTCCGCGATGTCTTCCTCATCTCGAACGTGGCCAGTTCCGCACTCCTGCTCCTGACCGGCGCGAACGTGCCCCGGGAGAACCTCCCGGACTGGATGCGGAGCGTCGGCGACGTCCTGCCGATGACCCACGCGGCCGATGCCGCCCGTGAGTTGTCCGCCGGTGGCGGCCTCGACGGCCGGGGCATCGCCGCCGAACTCGCGACAGGGGCGGGATACGTGCTGCTCGCCCTGGTGCTGCTCGCGGTGTTCGAACGGGGCAGCCGGCGGCGCGCGACCCTCGACGTGATGTGAGCGACGTGATGTGAATTCGGCCATGGCCCGGCCGTCTCGGCTCGGCTCAGCCGGGCTCGGCTCGGGCTGTTCACCCGGAGTTCGCGTCCGCGACGTTCCGTGGTGGGAGCCTCCCCCCGAAAGCCGCGCCGGGCCGCGCCGTCCCGCGCCGGGCCAGGAGGCCCGGACCGCGCGCCGGGCCGGGGACAGGGAGGCGTACGGGTATGGAGAGCGGACCTGCAGTCCTCGCCGGAGCGGCGTTCGCGCTGTTCGGTGCCGCGTTGCTGCTGTGGACAGGGGCGCGCGTGCTGCACCGTGCGCCGGTGGCGCACGGGGTGAGCCCCGTCGTCTCCACCGCACTCGCCACTCTGTTCGGCGTACTTTTCCTCGTCCTCGGGGTGTGGTGCGTCACCCGCATCTGAACCCCACCTCACCCGGGCCCGCCCCGGCCCCGATCGCCCGCGCCGCCCGGAACACGCCCGGACCGCCCCCCTCTCGCCCCCGGCCCCCGCAGGGCAGCCACAGCGCCGCCGAAACCCGCAGGCAGCGGCCGTGCGCGCGGCGGACCGAGCGGGCCGGGCGGCAGGAATGGCGGAAGTCGGGTTACCGTTCGAGTGGCCGTTGCGGGCTTTTGCCGTTTGACACGGGGGCGGGTTGTACCGTCACACTCCGCAGCGACAGCACTGTCGGCAGCGCCATCGCGCTGCCCTGATGCCCACCGAGCGTCGACCGGAGAGAAGAGCGAAGTTGTCCCCGACCAGCGAGACCGCACAGGGCGGCCGCCGACTCGTCATCGTCGAGTCGCCTGCCAAGGCGAAGACGATCAAGGGCTATCTCGGCCCCGGATACGTCGTCGAGGCGAGCGTCGGGCACATCCGCGACCTCCCGAACGGCGCCGCCGAGGTGCCGGACGAGTACACCGGCGAGGTGCGCCGCCTCGGCGTCGACGTGGAGAACGACTTCCAGCCCATCTACGTCGTCAACGCCGACAAGAAGGCCCAGGTCAGGAAGCTCAAGCAGCTGCTGGCCGAGTCCGACGAACTCTTCCTCGCCACCGATGAGGACCGCGAGGGCGAAGCCATCGCGTGGCACCTGCAGGAAGTCCTCAAGCCCAAGGTCCCGGTCCACCGGATGGTCTTCCACGAGATCACCAAGGACGCGATCCGGGCCGCCGTCGCCAACCCGCGCGAGCTCAACCAGCGCATGGTCGACGCCCAGGAGACCCGACGCATCCTCGACCGCCTCTACGGCTACGAGGTCTCGCCGGTCCTGTGGAAGAAGGTCATGCCCCGGCTGTCGGCGGGCCGTGTCCAGTCCGTCGCCACCCGCCTCGTCGTCGAGCGGGAGCGCGAGCGCATCGCCTTCCGCTCCGCCGAGTACTGGGACCTGACCGGCACCTTCGCCACCGGCCGCTCCGGTGACGCCTCCGACCCCTCGACGCTCACCGCCCGCCTCAGCGCGGTCGACGGGCGCCGCATCGCCCAGGGCCGTGACTTCGGTCCCGACGGGCAGCTCAAGGCCGGGTCCGCGCAGACCCTGCACCTGGACGAGACGAACGCCCGGGCGCTGGCCGCCGCGCTCGCCGAGTCCACGTTCGCCGTGCGGTCCGTCGAGTCGAAGCCGTACCGCCGCTCCCCGTACGCCCCGTTCCGTACGACGACCCTCCAGCAGGAGGCGAGCCGGAAGCTGGGCTTCGGGGCCAAGGCCACCATGCAGGTCGCGCAGAAGCTGTACGAGAACGGCTTCATCACCTATATGCGTACCGACTCCACGACCCTCTCGGACACCGCGATCTCCGCGGCCCGGGCCCAGGTCACGCAGCTGTACGGCGCCAATTACCTGCCGGACAAGCCGCGCACGTACGCCGGCAAGGTCAAGAACGCGCAGGAGGCGCACGAGGCGATCCGCCCCTCCGGCGACCGCTTCCGCACCCCTGCCGAGACCGGTCTCACCGGTGACCAGTTCCGGCTCTACGAGCTGATCTGGAAGCGGACCGTCGCCTCCCAGATGAAGGACGCGGTCGGTAACTCCGTCACCGTCAAGATCGGCGGCCGGGCGAGCGACGGCCGGGACGCCGAGTTCTCCGCGTCCGGCAAGACGATCACCTTCCACGGCTTCATGAAGGCGTACGTCGAAGGCGCCGACGACCCGAACGCCGAGCTCGACGACCGTGAGCGCCGGCTGCCGCAGGTCGCCGAGGGCGACGCGCTGACCGCCGACGAGGTCACCGTCGACGGCCACGCCACCAAGCCGCCGGCCCGCTACACCGAGGCCTCGCTGGTCAAGGAGCTGGAAGAGCGCGAGATCGGCCGCCCGTCGACGTACGCCTCGATCATCGGGACGATCCTCGACCGCGGGTACGTGTTCAAGAAGGGCACGGCGCTCGTCCCGTCCTTCCTGTCGTTCGCCGTGGTCAACCTGCTGGAGAAGCACTTCGGCCGGCTCGTCGACTACGACTTCACGGCCCGCATGGAGGACGACCTCGACCGCATCGCGCGGGGCGAGGCCCAGTCCGTGCCGTGGCTGAAGCGGTTCTACTTCGGTGCGCAGGCCGGTGACGACGCGGCCGGTGCCGGAAAGGCCTCCGACGCGGGCAACGGCGACGGCGACCACCTCGGCGGTCTCAAGGAGCTCGTCACCGACCTCGGTGCGATCGACGCCCGGGAGATCTCCTCGTTCCCCGTCGGCAACGACATCAAGCTCCGCGTCGGCCGCTACGGCCCGTACATCGAGCGCGGCGAGAAGGACTCCGAGGGGCACCAGCGCGCGGACGTCCCCGAGGACCTGGCACCCGACGAGCTGTCCGTCGAGTACGCGGAGGAGCTGCTGGCCAAGCCGAGCGGCGACTTCGAGCTCGGTGCGGACCCGGTGAGCGGGAACCAGATCATCGCCAAGGACGGGCGCTACGGTCCGTACGTCACCGAGGTGCTGCCCGAGGGCACGCCGAAGACCGGCAAGAACGCGGTGAAGCCGCGGACGGCCTCGCTGTTCAAGTCGATGTCGCTGGACACGGTGACGCTGGCCGACGCGCTGAAGCTGATGTCGCTGCCGCGTGTGGTCGGTGAGGACGCCGAGGGTGTCGAGATCACCGCGCAGAACGGCCGCTACGGCCCGTACCTGAAGAAGGGCACGGACTCGCGGTCGCTGACCTCCGAGGACCAGCTCTTCGACATCACCCTCGAAGAGGCCCTCGCCATCTACGCCCAGCCGAAGCAGCGCGGGCGGGCCGCGGCGAAGCCGCCGCTGAAGGAGCTGGGCACGGACCCGGTGAGCGGGGCTCCGGTCGTCGTCAAGGACGGGCGCTTCGGCGCGTACGTCACCGACGGCGAGACGAACGCGACGCTGCGGACCGACGACAGCGTCGAGGACATCACTCCGGAGCGCGGCTACGAGCTGCTCGCCGAGAAGCGGGCCAAGGGGCCGGCCAAGAAGAAGACGGCGAAGAAGGCTCCGGCGAAGAAGGCGCCTGCCAAGAAGGCGACGGCGGCGAAGAAGACGGCTACGGCCACGAAGAAGACCGCGGCGAAGAAGACCACTGCCGCGAAGAAGACGACGACCGCGGTGAAGAAGTCCGCGGCCAAGAAGACGGCGACTTCCGCGTCTTCCTCGGTGTCTTCGGAGGACTGACCTTCCGGGTTCCTGAACGCCGGGTGGGCTGGACGAGTGTCCGGGCCGCCCGGCGTTGCCGTGTTCCGGGGCGGGTGGGTGAGTGGGTGGGTGGGGTGTGGACGGGGGCGGGTGGGGCGCCTGCGGCGGGCCTTGTCCCCTCCCCGCCCCTTCCCGAAACCGGGGGCTCTGCCCCCGGGCCCCCGCTCCTCAAACGCCGGAGGGGCTGGGAGGCGCTCCGGAAAGGCTGGAGGGTCTCGCTCCCGAAGGGCTGGGGGAAGGGACCCCGGAGGGGGCTGGGAAAGGACCCCGGAGGGGCGAGGTGAGAACCCTCGCAGAGGCCGCTGCGGTCGTATGTTCGGACGCGGACCGCGGGCACCGGCTTGCTCCCGATAGGCTGGGCGGATGACGCGAGCCGAGCAGCCAACGGTCGTGAGCCCCACCTCCGACACACTTGCCGCAGACTCACGCGAGCGCGCCGTACGAGCCCTGTTGCGTGTTCCCCCGCTGAAGCGGTTGTGGAGCGCCCAGCTCGTCGGCAGTACCGGCGATGCACTCGCCCTTCTCGTGCTGGTGTTGCTGTCGCTGCAAGCGGCGGTCCTTGAGGGCTCATTCGGATCCGGATACCGCGGGGCGGCCTTCGCCGTCGCCGCCGTGTTCGGGGCCCGGATTATTTCCACCCTGCTCTTCGGAGCCGTACTCCTGGGGCCGTTGACGGCCCTGGCGGCGCCGGGAGGGCCGCTCGACCGGCGGTGGCTGATGATCGGCGCCGACGGGCTGCGGCTCGCGCTGCTGGTCGTCGCGCCGCTGTGGATCGACTGGATGCCCGACAGGGCGCTCCTGATGATCCTCATCACCGTCTTCGTCACCGGCGCCGGTGAGCGGCTGTGGACGATCGCGAAGGACGGGGCGGCGCCCGCGCTGCTGCCCGCGCCGCCGATCGAGGGCGCCGCGGTGCGCCCGCTGCCGGATCACCTGGACGCGCTGCGCAGGCTCTCCCTGCGGACCGACTTCGCCGCCGTTCCCGTCGCCGCCGCCGTGTTGCTGGTCGCCACACTGATCGGCAATCTGCTGGGCTCGGGCCTGGAGTGGTTCTCCTTCCACCAGGCGGCCCTCGGCTCGTACGTCGCGGCCGGGCTGTTCTCCGCCTCCATCTCCACCCTGTACTTCCTGGAACTGCCCGGTTCGCCGACGCCCCGGCCGCGCTCGCCCCTGGAGGGGCTGCGCCGGCCGTCCGCCGGCAGCGGACCGGACAAGGGCCGCACCGGCGCCGTACCGCTGATCGTCGCGACCTGTGCCGCCGTCGCCGGAGCGATCGCGGCCGCTGCCGCCGTCGCCGTCCTGCACGCCACCGACCTGGGTGGTGGCCCCGCCACCTTCGCCCTGCTGATCCTCGCCCTGACCGGCGGCACGGGCGTCGGCATCCGTACCGCGCAGAAGGTGCTGCCGGCCCTGTCGCGCCGCCGGCTGCTCTCCCTGGCCACCGCCGTCACCGGGGTCGCGCTCCTTGCGATGGGCCTGGTGCCGGACACGGCGACCGTCGTCCTGATCGCCGTGCTCGCCGGATACGCGGCGGGTGTCGCCGCCAACACCGGCCATGTCCTCGTCGACCAGGAGACCGAGGAATCCCGCCGGACCCGCACCGCCGAACACCTCCAGGCCGTCGTCCGGGTCCTGATCGCGCTCGGCGCGGTCGGCGGCCCCCTGGTGGCCGCCGCCATAGGAACCCACCGGCTGACCGCGGGGGACTTCGTCTTCGCGCACGGTGGCGCGGCCTTCACCCTGATGCTGATCGGCGCCCTGCTGCTGCCGGTCGCCGCGATCGTCCTCGCGAAGACGGACGACCGTTCCGGAGTGCCGCTGCGCCGTGATCTGCGGGAGGCGCTGCGTGGCGGCGACCCGGCGGTCGCCCCCGCCGCGACCGGCTTCTTCCTCGCCCTGGAGGGCGGCGACGGAGCGGGCAAGTCCACCCAGGTCGAAGCGCTCGCGGACTGGATCCGCGCCAAGGGCCACGAGGTCGTCGTCACCCGTGAACCGGGCGCGACCCCCGTCGGGAAGCGGCTGCGCTCGATCCTGCTCGACGTTTCGTCGGCCGGGCTCTCCAACCGGGCCGAGGCACTGCTGTACGCCGCCGACCGCGCCGAGCACGTCGACTCGGTCGTGCGTCCGGCGCTGGAGCGCGGCGCGATCGTCATCTCCGACCGCTACATCGACTCGTCCGTCGCCTACCAGGGCGCGGGCCGTGATCTCGCGCCGACCGAGATCGCCCGGATCTCGCGTTGGGCGACGAGCGGCCTCGTACCGCATCTGACGGTGCTTCTGGACGTCTCCCCGGAGACCGCGCGGGAACGGTTCACCGAGGCGCCCGACCGGCTGGAGTCCGAGCCGCTTGAATTCCACAACCGGGTGCGTTCCGGCTTCCTGACGCTGGCCGCCGCCGACCCGACGCGCTACCTGGTGGTGGACGCCGGCCAGGAACCGGAGTCGATCACCACGGTCGTACGTCACCGGCTCGACCAGCTCCTTCCGCTCTCCGAGGCCGAGATCAGGGCCCGGGAGGAGGCGCGCAAGGCCGCCGAGGAGGAGGCCCGTCGCCTCGCCGAGGAGGAGGCCGCGCGCAAGGCGGAGGAAGAGCGCCTGGAGCGCGAACGGCAGGAGCAGCTCGCCAAGCTCCGCGCCGAGGAGGCGGAGCGCAAGCGCCGCGAGGAGGAGGAAGCGCGCCGCCGCGAGGCCGAACGCCAGGCGGAAGAGGCCCGGCAGCGTGCGGAGGAGGCGCGGCAGCGCGCCGAGGAGGAGCGGGTCAGGCTCGAAGCGGAGGAGGCCGCCCGCGAGGCGGAGCAGGCGCGGCTGCGCCGCCAGGCCGAGGAGGAGGCCCGGCTCCGTCAGGAGGCCGAGGCCAAGCGACTGGAGAAGCAGCGCAAGGCGGAGGAGGCCCTGCTGAGGGCCGAGGCCGCCCGCAGGCAGGCGGAGGCCGATGCCGCCGCCGCGGCGGAGAGTGCGCGGGCCCAGGCGGCCGCGGCCCAGGCGGAAGCCGAGGAAGAGGCGGCCGAGGCCGCTGCTGCGGCGGAGGCTTCGCGTGCCCGGACCTCGCGGTCCGCGCCGCATTCCGAGCCGTCTGCGTCTTCCACGTCCTCGTCCACGTCGTCGTCCTCGTCCTCGTCCTCGTCTTCCGTTCCGGACAACGAGCTGACGGTGCCGACCCCGATCGTGAACCCGAACGAGATCACTCAGCCGGTGCCCTCTCCGGTGGATCCGTCCTCCGGCCGGGGACGGACTCGGAACGCGGCCCCGTCCGCGCCCTGGCCGTCCGACGAGGCCGAGACGGCGATGATCCCGAAGGTCTCCGATCCGTCCGGGCCGTCCGGTGCCGCGGACGAGACGGCGGTGCTGCCACCGGTACGGGACGCCGACCCCGCCGACCGGGTGCCGCGCGGCATCTTCCGGGACGAGCGCTCAGCGGGCTCCGCACCTGAGGGCGAGAACGAACGCACCCGGGAGCTGCCGCAGATCACCGATCCGCACGCGGACCGGGAGCAGCGGGAGCAGGAGCAGCATTCGGGCCGGTCGCGGCGGCCGCGTCCCGACTGGGCGGAGGAGACCCCGCTGGACGATCTGCCCACGCTGGCCGACGAACTGCTCGGTGACCACGACGACGAGGACCCCGGGTCCACCGGCCGGGGGCGCCGCCCGCGCCGCTGACGGTATCGAGTACCGAGCGAATGCCGAATACCGAGTACCGAGTACCGAGTACCGAGTACGCCGATGGTCCCGCGCGAACAGGCGCGGGGCCATCGGCGTTCCGGAGTCCGGCCTCCGCCGTATCGCCGTATCGGCGCATCGGTGAGGTCCCGGCAGTCCGTCCGCCGGGATTGTCAGACGCGTCCCTCACAATGGGGGGCCAGGGGAAAGCCGGATCGACGAACGCCACGGCGACAGCCGTGACGAGAGCCGTACACCACGGAAGGGCGGTGACCGATGTCCGTATGGGACGACCTGGTCGGCCAGGACCGCGTGCAGGAGCAGCTCGCTGCCGCCGCCAGGGATGCCGACGCGCTGGTCACCGCCCAGGCCACGGGGGAGCCGGTGCCGCCCGGCTCGAAGATGACCCATGCCTGGCTGTTCACCGGCCCGCCGGGCTCCGGGCGGTCCACCGCCGCCCGGGCCTTCGCCGCGTCGCTGCAGTGCACCAGCCCGGACCGTGCCCTGGGCGGGGCACCGGGCTGCGGTTTCTGCGACGGCTGTCACACGAGCCTCATCGGGACACACGCCGACGTCGACGTGATCCGCACCGATCTGCTGTCCATCGGTGTGAAGGAGACCCGCGAGCTAGTCCGCCGCGCCCAGCTCTCGCCGGCCGTCGGACGGTGGCAGGTCATCGTCATGGAGGACGCCGACCGCCTCACCGAGGGCGCGGGCAATGTGCTGCTGAAGGCGGTCGAGGAGCCCGCGCCGCGCACGGTGTGGCTGCTCTGCGCTCCCTCGCTGGAGGACGTGCTGCCCACGATCCGTTCCCGCTGCCGTCATCTCACCCTGCGCACTCCGTCGGTCGACGCCGTAGCTGATGTGCTGATCCGGCGGGACGGCATCGAGCCGGAGCGGGCCGCCGCCGCAGCCCGGGCCACCCAGGGACACATCGGCAGGGCTCGTCGCCTCGCCACCGACGAGCGGGCCCGCGCCCGCCGGGCGGCCGTCCTGAAGCTGCCGCTGCGCGTCGAGGACATCGGGGGCTGTCTGAAGGCCGCGCAGGAGCTGATCGACACCGCCACAGACGACGCGAAGCAGGCCTCGGAGGATGTCGACGTCAAGGAGACGGAGGACATGAAGGCCGCGCTCGGCGCCTCCGCCGGGGGCCGGATGCCGCGTGGCACCGCAGGGGTGATGAAGGAGCTGGAGGACCGGCAGAAGCGCCGCAAGACGCGTACGCAGCGCGACAGCCTCGATCTGGCCCTCACCGAACTGACCGGGTTCTACCGCGATGTGCTCGCCCTGCAGCTGGGCTCGCGCATCGCCATCGCCAACGCCGACGCGCAGGATTCCCTCGACCGGATCGTGCGCTCGTCCACGCCCGAGCGCACCCTGCGCCGGATCGAGGCGGTGGGCGCCTGCCGCCGGGCGCTGGACCGGAATGTGGCCCCGCTGCTCGCGGTGGAGGCGATGACGATGGCGCTGCGGGCGGGCTGACGCTCCCGGCAGGCCGCTCACCGAATCACCCGAAAGAGCAGGGAATCGGATGAGTCGTCGCCCGGCGGCTACGCTCCGGACATGGACACCAGGCGCCCGTTCCGCACCCTCGCCCTCGCGCTCGGCACAGCCGGCCTCCTCATCTCCGGCTGCAGCAGCGGAAGTTCGACTTCGGGCGCCTCGTCCCCGGCGCAGGCGGCCTCGGCCTCTCCGTCCGCCGTGCCGGCGGCGCTGAAGTCGTTCTACGGCCAGCACCTGAGCTGGCGGGACTGCGGTGTCAGCGGATTCCAGTGCACCACGATGAAGGCGCCGCTCGACTACGCCAAGCCGGACGGCGACGAGATCAAGCTGGCGGTGTCCCGGAAGAAGGCCACCGGACCGGGCAAGCGGATCGGCTCCCTCCTGGTGAACCCGGGAGGTCCCGGCGGATCCGCCATCGGCTATCTCCAGGGCTATGCCGCGATCGGCTACCCGGCGCAGGTGCGCGCCCGCTACGACATGGTCGCCATCGATCCGCGCGGGGTGGCGCGCAGCGAACCCGTCGAATGTCTCACCGGTTCACAGATGGACGCCTACACCCAGGTCGACCAGACGCCGGACGACGCGGTCGAGGTCACGAAGCTGAGCGGTGCGTTCAAGAAGTTCGCCACGGGCTGCGAGCAGCGCTCGGGCGAGATCCTGCCGCACGTCTCGACCGTGGACACGGCCCGCGACATGGACATGCTGCGCGCCCTGCTCGGTGACGAGCAGCTGCACTACGTCGGCGCCTCGTACGGCACCTTCCTGGGCGCGACGTACGCCGAGCTCTTCCCCGGGCGGGTGGGCCGGCTCGTCCTCGACGGCGCGATGGACCCCTCGCTGGCATCGGTCGACATGAACCGCGACCAGACGGCGGGCTTCGAGACCGCCTTCCAGTCCTTCGCCCAGGACTGCGTGAAGAAGGCGGACTGCCCGCTCGGGACGACATCCGCCGCCGACGCGGCGACCAACCTGAAGAAGCTGTTCAGTGACCTCGACGCGAAGCCGATCCCCACGGGCGAGTCCCGGAAGCTCGGCGAGTCCCTCGCCACCACCGGCGTCATCGCCGCGATGTACGACGAGACGGCCTGGCCCCAGCTCCGCGAGGCGCTCACCGCTGCCCGGGCGGGCGACGGATCGGGCCTGCTCGCCCTGGCCGACAGCTACTACGAGCGCGAGCCGAACGGTACGTACGCGAACCTCATGTACGCCAACGCTGCCGTGAACTGCCTCGACCTCCCGCCCGCCTTCGCCACCTCCGAGGCGGTCACCCAGGCCCTCCCCACCTTCGAGAAGGCCTCCCCGGTCTTCGGCAAGGGCTTCGCCTGGGCCTCCCTGAACTGCGCCTACTGGCCGGTCCCCGCCACCGGCACCCCGCACCGGATCAAGGCCGAGGGCGCCGCCCCGATCGTGGTCGTCGGCACCACCCGCGACCCGGCGACCCCGTACAAGTGGGCCCAGTCCCTCGCCGGCCAGCTCTCGTCCGGCACCCTCCTCACCTACGAGGGCGACGGGCACACGGCGTACGGCCGCGGCAGCGACTGCATCGACACGGCGATCAACACCTACCTCCTGGAGGGCACCCCGCCGGCCGACGGCAAGAAGTGCTCCTGACCCCGCCCGCCCGGCCCCCGGCCCGCCGCCGGGGCACCCCACTGACCTGGGCATACAGCCGCACGACGGGCCGGTACGGAGCACCCTCCGAAACTGTGTAGACTTGGCGACGCTGCTGACCGCACCATGGTGTGACAGCGCGTGCCGCCTTAGCTCAGTTGGCCAGAGCAACGCACTCGTAATGCGTAGGTCTCGGGTTCGAATCCCGAAGGCGGCTCGGAGAAACCTCAGGACTCACTCGCCGTGACCTGGGGTTTTTTCATGCCCGGGGAATGCCGAGCCGCACGACGAGGATGCCGTGGAAGTGCTTGCGTGAGCGATGCGTGAGCGGAGCGGCTCAGCGATCTACTTCTTGGGCCGCTTGGCCTTGCCCTTCCTCTTGCTCATGGCCTGGGCTTTCTCCTTGGTCTTCGCCTTCTTGGCGGCCTTCGCGGCTTTGCGGGCAGCCTGCTCGGCCTCGGTCCGCCGCTGGAGGGGGACCAGCTTGGCCGTGGCCTCGGCCGCGCTCTTTCCGACGTGAGGCAGGACGCTCTGGTAGATGTCCCGCGTGATCCGGGTGTCGCTGTGTCCGAGGGTGTCGGAGACGATCTTGACGTCGATGCCGGCGGCGAGCATGAGCGTGGCCGCGCCGTGCCGGAGGTCGTGGAGGCGGATGGGTGGGAGGCCGGATGCGGCGACGAGCCTCTCGAAGAGGTCGGTGACTTTGCCGGGGTGGAGCCAGGAGCCGTCGGCCTGGGTGAAGACGAGGCCGGTGTCGACCCAGGCTGCGGCCCACTCTGCTCGGTCCGCGTTCTGCTGTGCGCGGTGGTGTTCCAGGACCTCGACGGTGTCGTTGTCGAGCGCGACGACGCGGAAGCCGCTGTCGGTCTTGGGTTCGGAGGTCTCGACGTCCCATCCGTCCTGGACGAGCTGGGCGGAGACGGTGAGGGAGTGGGTGGCGAGGTTGGTCTCCGACCAGGGCTGCCCACACGCTTCGCCCCGGCGCAGGCCACGGAAGGCGATGAGGTGCCACATGGCGTACAGCCGGTCTTTGGCGACGAAGTCGAGGAAGGCGCCGGTCTGCTGGGGTGTCCAGACCATGACCGGAGACGGCTTCTCGCCCGTCTGCTCCCACTTGGCGACCCGCTCGTCGGTCCATACGAGCGCCTTCGGCTTGCGTACGGGGTCGATCTCGACGTGGGCGGCGGGGTTGAAGGTGATGATCTGCTGCCCGATCGCGTCGTTCAGGGCGGCTCGGAGGGTGGCTTTGACGTGCTGGCGCGTGGCGGGTCCGGTGATGCGACGGTAGGGCGGCATCTCGTCGATGGCGGCCTTCATCGCCTTGCGGCGGGCTCGGTTCTCCGCGCCCTTCCACGGCACGTTCGCCAGTTCGTCGATCGCGGCTCGGCGCTGGGTGTTGTCCTCCAGGATCTGGGCGTTGGCGTCGCGGATGTCGGTGAACATCTCGCTGAGGTGGCTGACGCGCAGCCGGTCGAGGCGCCGGCCGCCGATGTGCGGCTTCAGGTGGATGCGGATGTCGGTCTCGTAGCGGTTGAGGCCGGACTTGCGTATGCGCTTGCCGGCCAGCCAGCGGTCGAGCCATTCGGCGACGGTGAGGCTGCCGATGAGGTCCTGGCCGGCGTTGAGCCGCCGCCTCGTCTCCTCGACCTCCGGCAGGGGTGACCGTTCGTGGCTGACCTCGGCCAGCATCTCGGCGATGAGTTCGGTGCCCTCGGGGTCGTCCGACTCGGCGAGTCCGAGGAGGGCCCGTACGTGGTCGAGATCGGCCTGGGCCGCCTTGAGGCTGCCGTACCCGCCCCGGGCGAAGGAGCGTCGGCTGCCGTCCTCGCGGGGGGAGAGCTCTTGCCGTACGGAGTAGGTGCAGTGGTTCCTGCTGTTGCGCTTGGGGCAGGAGGTGCCGAGTTCCTTGCCGGACTTGGGGTCGCGGCAGGAGCAGCGGCGGTAGGTGGAGCCCTTCAAAGATCATTCTCCTCGGTGGTGTCGGGATCGCTCCCGGGGGAGTCGATTACGTCGGCCAGGTCCGGCCACAGGAACGGGGGCGTGACGCCCTCTTCCTCGATGAAGGCGCGAACTCTGCGCAGGCGGTTTTCGGCGTCGTCGGCCGCCTCGGCGGCACGGGCCTGGGAGCGGAGGGCCTCGGCCTTACGGTCGGCATTTGGTGCGGTCTGGGCGTGGTAGCGGGCGTACTCCTCGTCTCGTCGCGCGCTTCGCAGTCGCTCCTGGGCGGCGTGATGAGCCCGGAAGTAGCGGAGCACGTCGTCGTCCGCGCCGAGTTCGGTCTCCTCCCCGGTGAACCAGCGCAGCGCGTCCAGTGCGGAGGTGGAGTCCTGGAGCGGGAGCTGCTGTACATCGTCGATGTAGCCGACGGGATAGATGAGGCAGATGGGCGGGGTGTTCAGCGCGTGGGCCAGGACCATGACGTCGACCAGGGGCAGGTTGGAGCGGCGCCCGGACTCCATGTTGGCGATCACGTTGCGGGGGATCGGATGGCCGATCTCCGCGCACTTGTCGGCCAAATCCTGCGCGCTCCAACCCAGTTCCTTCCGTCGTCTGCGGACCTCGATGGCCACGGTGGCCATGACCTGATCCACCCACTCCAGGACGTCGTCCTCGTCGTCGGCCTTCTTAGATCCATGATGGCTGCGGCGTTGTGTCATGTAGACACATTAACTTGCTTAGCGTTGATTCCAAGACCTGGAGACGAGCGCGGCAGTCGCGTTCGCCGTGGGCTCAGTCATGGATGGAGCGCGCATGCGTGAGAACGAAGAGGCCGACCGGGCGAAGGGGATGAGCCGCGAGGAGCTTCTGGAGCTTCCTGTGTCCGTTGACCTGGAGACGGGCAACCGGGCTCTGGGGCTTGGGCGGAGCAAGGGGTACGAGCTGGCCAAGCGTGGCCAGTACCCGTGCAAGGTGCTCAGGCTCGGGAACGCCTACCGGGTGGTGACCGCAGACCTGCTGGCCCTGCTGGGGCTGGCAGCGTGAGGCGTCAGATGGATATCGGGGGCTTCTGCGCTGAGCTGACACAGAAACGCTGGACTGTGGTGCGGCGTGGACGTACTGTCCGTGGTCGCTCGCGGTGCCGAAAGGCCCGCGAGAAGGGGGGAGCCTCCGGCGGTGCAACGCCGGAGGCCCCGAGACTCCCCAGCAATCCCGTGAGAACCGACCCGGCGGCAGGGGCGTGCAAGCCCAAGGCCGCCAGACGAGGAGTCGCCCAGTGCAACCCGAGGACCCCGAGTCCTATTCCGCCCCCGCCCGAGCGACCTGGCCCGCCACAGCCATCCCCGGCCGGCCGAGCACCCACTCGCAAGTTGACAGTGCCGTGGCGGACCCGAGCGACGGTACGGCCGACGCCAGCGCCAGCGAAGCGGATCCGGCGGGCAGGCTGGCGGCCATCCCCGACGCGGAGCCGACACCGGGCTCGGAGCTGCTTGACGAACTGCGTTCCCAGATAGCCCAGTTCGTGATCCCTCCCTCATCGGAGGCGTTGGACGCGATCACCCTGTGGGTGGCGGCAACGCATCTCCAGCCCGCGTGGCAGCACGCCCCACGTCTGGCGGTGGTGGGGCCGGCGAAGCGCTGCGGCAAGTCGCGGCTCCTGGACGTGCTGACTGAGACGGTTCACGAGCCGATGCTCACCATCAACACCACACCAGCGGCCATCTTCCGCTCGATCAACGAGGATGAGCCACCGACGCTGCTGGTGGACGAGGCCGACACCATCTTCGGCCCCAAGGTCGCGGAGAAGAACGAGGAGACGCGTGGCCTGCTCAACGCCGGTCATCAGCGCGGCCGGTATGTCACGCGGGTCGTCGGCAACGACCACACCCCGCACAAGTTCGCCACGTTCGCGATGGCGGCCATCGCGGGTATCGGGGACCTGCCGGACACGGTGATGGACCGGTCGGTGGTCATCCGCATGCGGCGCCGGGCCGATGGCGAGAAGGTCAAACCCTTCCGCTCACGGCGCGACATCCCGGCCCTGCACGAGCTGCGCGACCGCATCCACACCTGGGCCCGCCCACTGTTGGAGGACGCCGCAGACCTGGAACCGGACATGCCGGTTGAGGACCGTGCTGCCGACACATGGGAGCCCCTGGTGATCGTTGCCGACCTGGCAGGCGCTAGCTGGCCCCGGCTCGCGCGGATTGCCTGCGCGCGGATGGTCGCCGCCGAAGTGGCGGCCGAGGAGGACCATCCCAGCGGGGCACGCATCCTCGCCGACATCCGCCGGGTCTTCTTCGCCCAGCGTGAGGCGGACAGCCTCTCCACCGCGGATCTCCTCTACCACCTGAACGCGGACGACGAAGCCCCGTGGGGAGAGCGGGGGCGCTACGGCCTGACCTCCCGGGAACTCGGAGCGATGCTGCGCGACTACGACATCCGTCCCGGCAACGTGCGTATGGCGGACCGGTCGCAGCGCAAGGGCTATACGCGCAACAAGTTCCTCGACGCGTGGCGGCGGTACTGCCCCACCGTCCACCCGGTCGTCGCCCCTCGCGGCGAGGGCTGAACCCCACCCTCACTGGTTGCCGTACTTGCCGTCCCTGCCGTGATCTCGCAGGTCAGGGCGCATACCGGCAAGACGGCAGCCGAGGGCAAGACGGCAACGCAGGCGTCTCCGCGCAGGTAGCGCGCCAGTCAGGAGACACCGTCCGGATCCGTCTTGCCCCGTCCCAGGCGTCCTTGCCGTATCGCCGCCGGTCGCCGCCCTGCTCGCCGGGACGGATGCCGCGAAGCAGCCGTCCCGGCAGCGGCAGGCTGCGCCCTGGCAGGAAGCTGCCACCTCCTTGTCGCGAGTCAGGACAAGACGGTGGCGCTGCCTACCGAAACGGCATGTCCGGAGAGCTGCCGTCCCGCGCTGACCTGCAGGTGCAACGGCCAAGACGGCAAAGACGCCCCACGCCACTACCCCCAGGAGCTTCCCGCTTGACCGCCCCGCACCTCACCACGCAACCAACACGACCACGAGACGACGCCCGCAGCGACGAGAAGCCGAAGAAGCGGGCTGACGCCGAGCAACTCGTCCTCGGCGCGGCCGGCCTCGTCATCGTCGCGCTGACAGCCGGAGCGTTCTGGCTCTCCTACGCCCACCTTGCCGACGTCGCCGGCCAGCACGGGCTCGGCGCATCCCGCATCCGCCGCTGGGCCTGGCCCGCCACCCTGGACGCGTTCATCGTCGCGGGCGAACTGCTCATGCTGCGCGCAGCGCTGCGCCGAGACACCGACCCCTGGGCGATCGCCGTGACCGCCGCCGGATCAGTCGGCTCCATCGCGCTGAACGTCGCCGGGGTCAGCGGCACGGACAACGCGCGCAGCGCCCCGTTCCTCGACTACGTGGTCGCAGCCGTTCCTCCGGCCGCCGCGATGGTCGCCTTCGGCGTCCTGATGCGACAGATCCACCAGCTCGTCGCACCGTCCGACGACGGCTCGGACACCGGTTTCGTACAGGCACAAGACCGGTCGGTCGGGGACATCAGCCACAGCCACCGAACGGATTCCCCTCCCGATGGTGCGCAAGCTCCGAGTAACGAGCGGACGGAACCTGCGTCCCAGACATCGGATAGCAAACCGAGCGGTGGCCGACCGCCGAAGGCGACCATCGCGGAGCTAACGGATATCGGCCGGGCCACCGGTCATCAGCACGGCAAACTCACGCGCGGCCTGCTCCGAGCGGCTGTGAAGGACCGAGACCTGACGATCGGCAGTGAGCGGCAGACCGAGGTGATGGAGCGGCTTCGGCCGGAACTCGAAGCCGTCGGTATCGAAGTCTCCAGGCGCTGACGCCGGGCCTGCTCGGGTGACCGGAACCCTTCCGGTCACCCGAGCATCGGCCAACCGGCCCGCAGATTTCCACACCTGTGGACACCGCCTGTGGACACCTTGATGGCCGCGCAGAGCAGACCTCTCGCCCCGTTCGCCCAGCCGTACTTGGAGCACCTGCTTTGACGCACAACCAGCACCTGCCCGACGACACCCACGTCGAGCCGTCTGCGTTTCCGCAGTCCCCTACGCTGACGGAGCGTTTGCGTCGGGCGTTCGGACGGGCTGCTCCTGGCGGAGCCAGTAGTACCCCGAGTCCGACTCATGGCCGGACTTCGGGGGTCTCCGCCCCAGGGGCGGCGGAGAGGGCCCAGCGCCAGGGGGCGCCGGACCAGGTGGCCGTGACCGAGGGCGGCCCCGCCCCGGACACCTTCACGCCACCCAGCAAGCGATCCTCCGCCCAACACGCGCCGCAGCCCTCGCCGTCAGCGAGCCCGCTGTGCAGAGCGTCCAGCCAACAATCCGCCGGTTCACCGGCGACAAACGCACCAAGCGCGTCGGCCCCATGCGCTTCACCGACGACGAGCACACCAGCCTGCGCGAGGCCGCAGCCGAGCACGGCTACAAGGGCGAATCCGGGTTCGCCGCCGACGTCGTCCTCGCCTTCCTCGACGGCCGCTTCACCGCGAACCTCCCCCTGTCCGAGGACCGACGCCGCACCCACATCTTCCGAGCCCAGGTCCTGCGCGCCCTGAACCGCACCGGCGTCAACGTCAACCAGATCGCCCGCGCCCTCAACAGCGACTACACCCCGCCCGACATCCGTCAGTGCCTTGACGAACTCCACCGCCTGCTCACCTTGATCGCCGGGGCTCTGCGCGAGCTCACCGACGCGACGGAGGTCTGATCCGCGTGATCGCCGCCATCAAGCCCGCCGGCTCAAACACCCGCGGTCTGCTTGCCTACCTCTACGGCCCCGGCCGGCACGATGAACACCTCGACCCCCACCTCGTGACCGGATTCGCCATGCTCGGCATGCCCGACCCCGGCCGCGACGAGCACGCCACCCTGACCGAACTCTCCCGCCACCTAGACGAGCCAGTACGCCTGCGCAACAGCGAGTTCGGCAAGCCCGTCACCGACCACGTCTGGCACTGCCCCGTCCGCGCCGCACCCGAAGACCGCACCCTCTCCGACACCGAATGGGTCGAGATCGCCCAGCGCATTGTCCAGGCAGCCGGCATCGCCCCCGACGGCGACGACCTCGCCTGCCGATGGATCGCCGTACGCCACGCCGACGACCACATCCACATCCTCGCGACCACCGTCCGCGAAGACGGCCGACGCCCCAAGCTGCACGACAGCGGTATCCGGGTCGGCGATGCGTGCCGGGAGATCGAGAAGGACTACGGGCTGCGCCGCCTGACGAAGGGCGACCGCACCGCCACCCGGCGCCCCACCCAGGCAGAGATGCACAAAGCCGAGCGCCTCGGCTGGGAGCAGACCAGCCGTGAGTGGCTCCAGGACCGCATCCGCGCAGCCATCCCACACACCACCAGCGCCGAACAGCTCCTCGCCTACCTGGAAGCCGACGACATTCTGGTCAAACCGCGCCGCGGCCCCTCTGGAGATCTCCTTGGCTACGCCGTCGGCCGACCCGGCGACCTGAATAAGGACGGCCAGCAGATCTACCACCCCGGCGGTAAGATCGCCCCCGACCTTTCTCTGCCCAAGCTGGAAGCCCGCCTGGAGACCAGCACTCCTGAGGAACACCCCACCGCCCGTCGCAACCGACACACCACTGCCTGGCATCAGGCCACCGACGCCCGCGACACGCTCCACACAGAGCTCACCGACACGAGCGCCGGGGGCAGCGGGGACGCGCGTGCCCAGGCGCACATCACAGCCCTGGGCGAACTCATCGAAGCCACCGCACAGAAAGCCCCCGCCGACCTCCGTGCCCAACTGCGCTCGGCCAGCCGGGCCTTCCGCCGCGCTGAACGCTCTCAAATCCGGGCCGAAGACCGCACGGCCCGCGCTCTGCGGACCGCGGCCCGGGACATCGTCAACACGGCTACCGGCCCCGACGGCAGCGCCCTCGCAGCCCTGACCGCCGCACTCGTCTGGGCTGCCATACTCGCCGGACGCTGGCACGAGGCCAAGGGGCACGCCCACCAGGCCGATGCCGCCCGCCAAGCCGTGCAGCACCTCCAGGCAGCCGCCGACG
The DNA here is from genome assembly GCF_035917255.1 of Streptomyces sp. NBC_01257. Taxonomy (NCBI): domain Bacteria; kingdom Bacillati; phylum Actinomycetota; class Actinomycetes; order Kitasatosporales; family Streptomycetaceae; genus Streptomyces; species Streptomyces sp. NBC_01257. The sequence goes on along the minus strand of NZ_CP108472.1, from coordinate 4,166,431 downwards.
ATGCACTCGCTCCGACGCTCACAGAACTCAAAGGCCGCCGCCCCATGGAGGAGGCTCGTCGCACCCTCGCCAGCGATGTACGCGCGGCCGTGCCCGAGCACGCCGAGCGGATCCTCGCCGATCCCGGCTGGCCAGCCCTCGCCACAGTCCTTGCCGACGCAGAAGCCGGAGGCCACCAGCCCCACCAGCTCCTCAAGGAAGCCGCCGCGCGACGAGAACTCGGCACCGCCCACAGCCCCGCCCGGGTCCTGATCACCCGCATCCAGCACACCAGCCGCAACCCCGCACCCAACCGCCGTGCCGAAGCAGCCCGCCTGCGAAGCACCAGGGCAACGGGCGTCAGCGCTCCGCCCCCCGACACCTGGCCGCTCAAGGCGACAGCCGCTCCCGCCCGCCGGCCGGGGCGTCCCCTTGGCTGATCTCGAAGAGGAGTGCCCGATCCCCAGAGCTCCACCTGGCTCTACCAAACCCAACCGCGGAGACTTCCGGTCAGGCTGTCACCTCAGCCGGGGCCGAGACCGGTGGACGAACCCCAGTCAGCTCTTCAGCACGGCTCAGCAGGAGAGGCGCGAGCTCTGGATAGAACCCCCGAGCCACAGCCTGGAGCATTTCTGCGAGTGCGGCGAGCTCACCGATGCGGCCGGCGGGGGAGTCGAGGACGTGGGCGAACTGACTGCGGATTCGAGTGGCCACGAGTGGCACGCGAAGGCTGTACGCGTGGAGAAGGCCCGGGTCGTACCCGACCGGCACACGGCCCCAGCGCTCCCAGTCCAGCAGGGTCAGCGGCATTCCGGTGAGGTTGCCCCAGTGAAGGTCACCATGACCAGTGACACGCTCAATCTTCGACGGGGCGGGGATGCCCAGGAACTGGGGGAAAGCCCGCTCGATCCACTGTTGCCTCACGGTCTCCTTCCTCCCGTCCACTTCCGCCAGGCGGTCAAGCGCCTGTCTCAGCAGGCCCCACCACTGCTCCGGCAAGGCCGGATTACTGGTGAGGTCCGGCCTTCGAGGTGAGATGACTGGATCCTCTACAAGGTCGAGTACCTCAGCCTCGAAGGAGTAGTCCCCTTCAGCCCAGTCATACGTTCCATGGAGGGCTGGACGCGGCACGTCACGCGGTACCAAGAGGTCCGCTCCGACGATCCCTTCCCCGTTCTTGCGCCCGACGTTCTTCACCAGACTCCGGCTGACACGCAGCCAGTAGGCGCCCGACTGACGGCCCAGAGTGAAGCCCCCGAAGCCCCACGCCATCGGCCCCGTGCAGGTCAGGCCGACCGCTTCTGCAGCCCTTTGGTGAGCGGCTTCCATCAGCGCTCGCGTGGCCTCATCCGGTGGCAAGTTCATCGGTCACTCTCCTGAGCTGTTCGCGGGTGAGGGGAGCGGCCAGGGCCTTTGCGGCATCGTCCCAGTGACCAAGGCTGCTGGCCGAGGTCAACACGACGTCCAATGCCGGGCAGGAAGCGGCAGCCAGGAGGCCGGCGGCACCAGGCGAGAGGCCGGGGCGTATCAGGTCGATCAGTTCGGGTGTCATGGCGTCGAGGAGTTCGCCGCCGTGCAGGGGTGCCGAGGCGAAGGTGAGCATGCCGGCATCCTGTGCCTGGACCAATGGCCCGCCTCCATTGAGTGCTTGGGTGATCGGAGCGTCCATGATCAGGCTTACGGGCATCTGGATCCCGATCAGATGGTGGCCTTCCGATCCCGATGCCTCCCGGGCAAGGGTGACCAGCTCGGCGACGCTGAAGGCGCCTTCCCGGAGACCTGACCAGGTGGCCACCCCGTAGCCGCCGATCCGGCGGAGTTGCACGAGCCCTTCGAGGACTGCAAACGCTTCTCTCAGGCGCCCGTGCAACGCGGCGCGGTGTCCGTAGCGAGCGGCTCGCTCGGGATTATGGACGAATACCAGGTCCACGCGGCCGAGCTGTTCCCTGGCCTCCTCCACCTGTTGGCAGACGAACCGGGGATCGAGGCTGTGCCCGACGGCGGCATCCTCGTCAGTGAGGACGCCGAGCGCCATGGCCGTCTGAGCCTGACTCCTTGTGAAGAAGCCAGTCTTGGTGGCCGTCTGCGTGGCACCAGGGTGCTCCCGCAGGACTGGTCCGAGGCACTGTTGCGCCATTCCGTCCGCGTAGTTCGGTGCGGTGTCGATCCACGGAGCACCGGCCCGCAGAGCGATACGGGCCGCCTCGCTCACGTCCCGGACCCGATAGGTCCCCAGGGACAGGGCCGCCGTCACAGGGCAGTCCGGACAACAGCGACTGCCTGTCCCTCGACGAGGACCGAAATGAGCGCGGCCACGTTTTTCACTTCCAGCCCGGCACATTCAGCGAGATCGCCCAACGTGGCCGACCGGCCGAGAAGCAATCGGCGCAGGATCGGCGCGGCCGACTCGGCGAAGTCCCAAGCTGTGCCGGCCGCCGAGAACGTGACGGTGTTGTGCCCGTCGTTCTCAGCCACACGGCTCCGCGGAGCAGTCAGACGTACGGAGATCTCCGGCCGTGCGGGAAGCCCGTCCACGTAGGGCAGGGAGGGGATCGCGTGCCCGTGGTGCGTGGTATCGATCGACTCCGCCCACCGTTCGACGAGCCGGGGGTTGGCCAGCTCATTCAGAAGTTCCTGGCGTAGTGCGGCGAGAAAGTCCGTCTGATCAGGCAGCGAGGCGAATCGCGGGATGTCCTTGCGTAAAGCGAGGACGGATCGAAGCTGGTCCACGACCCAGTGGAGCATGTCCGCGCCTGTATGGGAGACGAGGCCGAACGTCAGGTGCAGCGACTCCGTGCCTTGGTCGGCGGTGACCGCGTGCCACCAGCCGCGTGGCAGGTAGAGCACGTCACCGGGCGCCAGGACGAGGTCTGCAACCGGCTCGCCCTCGGGCTTCTCCGGCGACTCGACATCGCGGAACGTCGGAGCCTCGCGAGTGGATCCGTACAGTTGCCATCGCTTGGAGCCATGCAGCTGAACCACGACGACATCGTGGTCGTCCCAGTGGAGCCCGAAGCCCTGGCGCTCCGTCCAGGAAGCGTAGGCGTTGACCTGCACGGGGGTGCCGAGGAAGCGTTCCAGGCCCTCGGCAGCCATCCCGACGGGCGGGTGGATTTTCTCTACCGAGTCCAGGACGAGTGAGGCGCCGTCCCTGAGCTGGGCGTGCAGTTCGGCCGGCAGGATGCGGGACCAGGTCACCGCGCGGCGGGTCGTCGTCGGGGCCGCGTATTTGTGTACAGGGACCATCTCGCCGTCCACCGAGAGCCTTAGCCGGGGCGGTTCCAGGCGCTGAGTGGCGATGATCAGGTTCAGGTCGTCCCAGGAGAAGAGGCCCGCCGCGTCGGCGGCACCGGGGAAGAGAGCGTAGGAGCGGTTGTACGTCTGGGCGAGGAACGTGTCCCCGCCCAGACGCCCCGCCCACGAGGCAGCATCAAGCATCGTGGGCGGCCCGATCAGTCGTTGCCGTCGGAACGGCCGCCACTGACGTCGGACTCCTGCTCGGTTCGGGTGCGAGCGGCCACGATCTTCCGCTTCGCCACGAGCAAGCCCCCCTCAGCGGCCACTGAAGCAGTGTTCTCTACCATCATCGAACTTCCCTCTCTACTTGGGGAACTCCCACCGGAGGCCCGGCAGGACGACTGGAGTCGGGTAGGCCGAGAGCCGCTACGACGTGCTGTAGATACCGGCGGCGAACAGGCCCAGCGAGCCGACGATCAAAGCGACGTACAACGGCCCTGCAAACCGGCCGATCCGGCGCTGGACCCACCGCGACAGGGCATCCACTAAGCCGACCCCGGCTCCGCCACCCGGCGAAGCCCGCGAGCCGACACGGACGGGCCCACGCAACGCGCACACTCGCACGGAGGGAAGCAGCCCGGGTTCGAGAGGATGACGAAGGGGTCGCCCTCCCGCATAGCGGTCGTCTGTGACCATGAACGTCCGGAGTCGCGGGACACGCGAAGCGTCATCAGAACGCGGCTCTCGCCCGCCGGGTCCGCCGCCCGCGAGGCTCCTTCGTATCCGCGCCCCTCAGCATCACTGCGATTTGCCATGTCCGCACCCTTCCGCAGTTCCTGGCCCACCTCGTTTGCGACAACACCCAGGAAACCGCGCATAGTCGGAGGTCTCCACGGCATCGATGCGGCACTCTTGACGCAGATCCGTGCACAGGCTCCGAAGGGGCCGAAGCCGCGGGAAGGGGGCGCCATGGGACTGGCAAAACGACGCAAGACCCTGGGCTACAGTCAAGAAACACTGGCCCAGTTACTCGGCGTGGACCGCACAACGGTCGGGCGCTGGGAAAGCGGCAGGATCGACCCGCAGCCGCCTCAGCGGCGAGGCTTGGCCATCGCCCTGGAAGTCAGCCTTCAAGAGCTGGAAGCCCTTCTGACACCGCCACAAGCCGCTGGCCAGGAGCTTGCCGGGCACCATTCCAGCGACCCCCCGAACGCGGGAGACTCTGACGAAATGATCCGCCGCGAATTCCTCCGCATACTCACTGTCAGCGGTGCGCTGACCGTTCTGCCGACCGACGAGGCAGAGGCGCTCACGGAGGGCGTCCGCAGGGGGATGCCAGCCGACTTCACACGAATGAACAGTCACCTTTGGCAGGTCTACCAACTGGCGCGCTCAAAGGGCTCCGTCTACCCCGTTGTCCGCGACCAACTGGCCACATTGAACGAGGCTCTGGCAGGCAACCGAGGGGGCACACGCCCACTTCTGAACGCGGCTGCCGACCTCTTTCAATTGGCCGGCGAGGTGGCCTTCGACGGAAGCCGTTACTCCGACGCCGCTGCTTCGTATTCGCTAGCGGCTGCCGTCAGCAAGGATGCCAAGGCGTATGACCTGTGGGCGTGCGCACTCGTTCGCCACGCCTACGTAGACATGTCTGAGCAGCACTATCGCCAGGCCGCTCAGATGCTGGGTGCAGCTGAAAGGCTGGCCAGCCGGGGTGACAGCAACCTCTCGACCCGGCATTGGGTCGCTTCTGTCCAAGCCGAGGCGTATGCGGGCCTCGGTGATCTGGCCGCGTGCGAGCGGGCGATGGACCAAGCGGAGACCGTCCGCGAACTCACTGCGGAGAGCGTCAACGGCGGATGGCTCCGTTTCGACGGTGCACGCCTCGCCGAGGAACGAGGCTCCCGCTACGTGCAGCTGGGCCGACTCGACCTGGCAGAGGACGCCTTGAAGGATGCCCTGGAGCAGACGGCCTTGGCGTCAGGACAGTCGTACCGGCGGCGCGGAGCAGTGCTTACCGATCTGGCCGCCATCGGCGCTAAGCGGCGAGACCCCGAACAGGTGGTGGCCTACGGAAGGGAAGCCATCAGCCTCGCCCGAGCCTCAGCATCCGGGTACGTCGCCCGTAGACTCCGAGACCTGTGCGACGAGTTCGGTCCACTGAGCCGCGACCACCGCGTGGCGGAGCTGGGGGCCGAGATCGCCACGCTGAGCACGCCGTGACGAGAGGGGTAGGCATGTCGCAGACCGAAGGTGCACGACTGTTCCGGGAAACCTGGATCGCCGGAGTGCACCAGCACTTCCCCGGAGAGCCGAAGGCCGGCTACATCACCCCGTGGGACGACACCCCGCAGTGGGAGCGTGAAGCCGCCGGATCGGTCTACGACCAGGTACGGCAATTCATCGAGGTCAGCAACGGCCACACGTCGAGACTGTCCCGCGAGCAGAGGAGCCGGTTCGTCGCGACGTGCTGGACGGCCCAGATGTTCAAGCACTTCGAGGACCCGAAACCCGGGTACGTGGCGGACTGGTCCGAGCTGCCGTCCTGGCAGCAGGAGACGGACGCCGACATCTTCGAGGCGATCGAGAAGGCGCTCAACTGACCACACCAGTCGGTGGTCAGTTCTCGATTCGCTCGAAGTCGCCGGGCCTCCATGAGCCGTCGAAGGCGGCCTCCTCGGGGCCGTAGATCCGGAGGTAGCTGAACCAGCTGCGTACCCGGACGGTCTGGATCCAGCGGCCTTCGGTGCCGGTGGGTTCAGTGGGGCCGAAGTAGAGGTCGACGTGGTCGCCGCAGCCTTCTGGGTCGAGCTTGTCGAAGAGCGAGCGAAGCGCAGCTTGCGCCTCCTCGGCGGCGACTTCGGAGCGGGTCTGTGCGTCGCAGGCTGTTACGGACCAGAGGAGGCCGACCGGGGCGGGCAGCGGGACGGTGAGTTTTTACGTCCAGCCTCCGTCGAGGTTGGCGTCTGCGGCGTCGTTGAGGCCGAGCCAGTACAACGAGCCCTGGCCGACGGCAAGGCGGAACAATGCGGGCGAGGCGACGATGGCCTGGACGAACCAGCGGTCCTTGGTCTCGACGTCGAGTGAGCCCTCGCATTCGAAGGTGCCGTTCTCGGGCCGCAGGCTCGCCCACTCCCAGGTGCGATCGGGCCAGACCATCCGGTCGGGTCGGTCGGAGGCGAGCATCTCGTCCCGGCCCAGGCTGGCGGCCTCGGTGAGGAGTCCGGTCATCCGCTCGTCGGCCTGGGGACAACAGCCCGCATGTCCCCTATCACCCGGGCGGCAGCTGCCGGCCGCTATCGCATGCGGCCGAACGGGTGAGCAGCTGAGAGCAACGGACGGCCCCCAGCACCGGTACGTGTCGGCCGGTGTCGATTCGAGGGCCGAGAAGGTGCCGGTGCCGCAGCGAGGGCAACCAGAAGTGGGTCCCAGGTTGGACGGGAAATTCGGTCATTAGTCCGGTCTGGTCAAATTGCGTCACTGCCTGGTTCGATAGGCCAGTGCTGTCACGCGGGGAAGACGTGGGGCCCGGGGGATGTGGGAGACGCATCGCCTATCCCGGAGGAAGGCCCGAAATGACGGGGCCGGCGTGGTCTCTGGTGTTCGGGGCGGCGCTCACGCTGGCAGGGAAGGCAAGCGCCCGGTCGTTGACAGGGGCGTCGATCGAGCGCCGGACGGCGATACTCACTGCTGCTGCGTTACTCGACGTGGCCCAGCTCGCCTGTACAGATGGATTCGTCCGCCCGGATCTGGTCGCCGATGCACAGTTCGCGGCCTCGCTCGTCCGCTCGTACGATGCGCTGCATGGCACCGCGCTCGCCTTCCACGGGCCTTCGGCCCCGTCGTGGGCTGATCACGAGATCACAGATCTGTCGGCCGAGGACGACTGGTCGGTCATCTACGGTGACCTTCGCTATCTCAGGCGTGAATGGGCCGCTCACCAGGACCTCTTAGCGCGCTGAGCACCGAGCCCGTCGCTTGCCTGCCGTGCCGGCTGCGGTCGACCGGCGTGTTCCGGGATCTCTCCGGCCCGGTGCGGTGCGGCGGTTCACCTGGCGGTCAGAGCGGCTCGCGCCTTGGGCGCGTGCAGTGGGTTGAAGTGCGGGTTGATCGCAAGAGCCTTGGTGAGGTCGTCGCGGGCGGCGTCGGTGTTGCCTAGGGATTGCTGGATCATGCCGCGGTGGTAGTGAAAGAGTGCGTTGCGGGTGCCCAGTGCGAGTGCCTTGTCCGAGACGGTGAGGGCTTCTTCGTCCTGGCCGTTGGTGTGGAGGGCCCAGGCGAGGGCGTCCTGGGAGTCGAGGAAGGGCCGGCTCTTCAGGCTTTTTCGGGCGAGGGCGAGCGCTTGTTTGTGGTCTCCGTGGTCGGCTTCGAAGAGGGCGGCGTCGGAGTCGAGTGTGACGCCGTTGGCCGCGAAGAGTTTCTGTTCGGCGCGGAAGATGTCGTACTGCTGGTCTGCTTGCTTCGTGCGGCCGAGTGACTGGTAGAGCTCGCCGAGTTGGAGCACGTATTCGGGTAGAGGCAGGCGCTGTCCGGCCCGGGCGAGATCGGTGAGGGCTTCGGTGTTCTTTCCGAGGGCGGCCTCGGCCCTGGCTTTGATCTGAAGCAGTGGGGCGTCGTTGGGGACGGCGCGCAGGCCCTGTTCGGCGTCGGTGAGTGCCTGGTCTGCGTCGCCGTTGTTGAAGGCCATCTCGCTGAGGTAGTAGCGGGCGAATGCCCGGTCCGCCGGACTGCCAGCGCTCTGCAGGGCTCGTTGCATGTCGGTGCGGGCGGTGGTGGTGTCTCCCCGCAGTTCCGCGGCGTAGGAGGCGCGGGCGAGGGACGGGGTGCCTGGTTTGAGGTCGACCATCTTCTGCACGGCGTCGGCAGCTTCGGAGTAGCGGCCCAGCTGTGTGTAGGCGTCGGCCAGCGTCCCGTAGAGCGTGGCGTTGTACGGGTTGATGGCGACAGCCCGCTTGGCCCAGGACAGTCCCTGGGAGAAGTTGTGCCGGGCTGCCTCGAGTGCGGCCATGCCGCCCATCGCGGCGAAGTTGTCCGTGCTGTCCAGCGTGAGTGAACGCCTGAGGACTTCTTCGGCCTTGGGGTAGTACGTCGGGTCGGCAGTGATCTTCGCCTGCTGGACGTAGTTCAGGCCGAGCGTCCCGAGCGCGACGGGATCGCGAGGATTGCGCCGTGCGCGGTCCTGGAGCGTGCTGATGTCGGCAGCCAGCGGGTCGGCACCGGTGGCGGAGCCTCGTCCAGCGCTGGCTTCAGGGGTGCTCGGGGCGCTCTGCGATACGGACCACGGGGAAAGCCCCAGTCCGCCGGCGAGGAACAGAGCCGCGGCGAGAACGATGACCACCGTGGCGGCCAGCAGGAAGCCTCGACGCGTGGGCAGTTGGCGCAGTTGCATGGTCTCTTCCCGCTCTTAGGGGTGTGGCCGGGCCCGGTGGTCAGCGGGCAAGGGTGGCGTAGACGACGAGGTTGTCGCGGTACTCGCCCTGCGTCCGGTCGTAGGTGCCGCCGCAGGTGATCAGCCTCAGTGCCGGTGGACCGGTGGTGGCGTAGACCTGACTGTCGGGGAAGGCGTCCTTCTCGTAACTCCGCAGCGCACGGACAGTGAATGCAAGTTCCCTGCCGTTGTCGCTTCGGATGGTTATCCGGTCGCCCGGACGCAGGGAGGACAGTCCGTAGAAGGCTGCTGGTCCGGTGGCGGAGTCGACGTGCCCGACGAAGACCGCCGCGCCCGGGTCGCCGGGACGCGGGCCGTCGCTCCACCATCCGACATCCGCGGGATCCCCCGGTGCGGCGAGCGTGCCGTCCTGCTGGACGCGGAGGCCGGTGAGTGGCTTGTCGAGGCCGATCGAGGCTATGCGTATCCGCTGGGGCGGCGCCGCGGGTGCGGTTTCAGTGATGGTGTTGTCCGACCCCGGCTGGACAGGGACCTCTCCTATGTCGATGTCCCTGACAGCGTGGGTTGTCGGATCGAGCAGGACCCAGGTACCGGCGCCGCCGAGCCCGATCCCCGTGGCGACGGCGACCGCTGCGATGATGCGGCGGCGGCGCTTCGGGTGGTGTCCCTGGTTGCGCCGCGGTCGCCCGCCCTCAAAGTTCGAGGGCGGGCGACCTGTGGCGGCGGGGCTGGTCATGCCTGGTTCGCGCGCCGCCGGCGCAGGGCCAGCGCTCCCGCGCAGGCCAGGAGTGCGCCGCCGCCGACTGCGGTGACGGCCGCGACGGGGAATCCGTCGCCGAAGGCGGTGCCGCCGAAGCCCGCTCCGACGCCGCCGTCGGGGTGCAGGGAGTCGGCCTGGTTGACGGCTGCGGTGTTCGGCAGCGCGACGTAGGGGAACGAGTTCCCGGGCTGACGGTAGGGGGTGTCGACCGCGTCGCCCGCTGCCAGGCCCTTGACGATCTTTCCGGTCTGGGCGGCGCCTTCGAGGGCCTGGAGCTCGATGTCGACGACGTCGTCGTTGAGCCGGCGGCCGTTGGGGAAGCCGCCCAAGTCGTTGGCGAGAACGCCGAGGCGGTTGGGCTTGGCCGTGACGGGCACGGACATGTTCAGCCGCAGTTCCTCTGCCGGTACGAACGCGGACTTGTCGACGTCGGCGTTCAGCAGCTGGGAGTTCAGGTCCGCCTTGATGGGGCCGCATGCCTTGCAGATACCGGTGAGGAAGATCTCGACCAGGTCGTTGCGCGGCGTCGCCGGCGCCGGGATCCCGTAGATGCTCTGGATCAGCTTCGGCACGATCGGGTCCTTGACCTTGTCCACCACCGGGGTGACCGAGGCATCCTTGTCAGGGCTCAGCGCGTTGAACGCGTCCTTGTACTTCAGCGGGACAACCACCTCGTTGACCAGCGGGTTCCCGAGTCGTGAGACCTGGCGCCACTCCGACTCGCTGCCCTGGTCGGGTGCGGTGTCCTTGTCCGGTCCCTTGGCGTCCCCGGCCGAGGACGACTCCCCGCCCTTGTCACCGGCACCGACGACGGCCGCGCCCTTGCGGTCAGTGGTGGACCAGACGCCGATCACGGGGTTGCGGGTGGCGTCGCCCTTGAGTGCCAGATCCTTCTTCGGCACCTGGAGGGCGATGGTGTTGACGTTGTAACCGGCGAGCGTGTTGTGCCCGGTCTCCTTCAGGTTGCCTCCGTACAGGAGGTCGAAGATCCGCAGATCCAGGAAGAACGGGTCGGACGCCTGCCCGGCGAATGTCTGACCGCCGTTCGGCAGGTCCAGCATGGCCTGCTTGCGCAGTGAGGCGTAGTCGGGCATCGACGCGATACCCACGTTCGACGGAGCCGCCGGCGCGTCCTTGAGGAGCGTCTTGGTGCTGCCGTGCGCGTCGGTCGCCGTCAGGGTGTACGTCTGACGGAAGTTGAGGGTCGGGTCGTCCAGCTTCTTCACGACACCGGTGTTGTAGAGGAACTGGTCGGCGGCGTCCCGGATGTGGTCGGTGAACGCCCAGGTGTAGGTGGTGTCGGGCTTGCCGTCGCCGTTCGCGTCGATCTTGATGTTGTAGCGGGCGTCGTTGGCGAACGGGTAGAAGTTCGGGCCGCCGTTGGGCTCCTCGAAGGGAATCCAGTTGGCCACCAGCGTGACGGTGTCCGGCTTGTCGGGGCTGGTGAAGGCGTAGACGTCGGTGTTGTCGGCCTTCGGGTCGCCCGAGGTCAGGGGCGCCTCGCGGTGGCTGGAGGCGGAGCTGGTGCCGGGCGTCAGGCCGGTGAGCGCCATGGCGCTGACCAGGGCGAGGGTTCCAGAGGCTGCGAGCGCTCGTTCGAGGCTGCGAGCCGGGCGTTTCGATCGGGGGCGGCAGGACTGCATGGGCCATCCGTTTCCGGTGAGAGCCGCGGCCCTCCGGAAGCTGAAGGTAGGCGGCTGGGGTCTGCGCTCGAAGAGCCACCTGGGAGCAAGCCGGGCCCAACCCGGAGGTGAAAACCACGCGGCACACGCCACACAATGTGACTAAGAGCTACGTAAAGAGCACCACGCGTGGGAAACCTGCGCGCGGCGGAAGGGCCGAACGGGGACTTGGCAGGAACGTCCTCTGCCCCGGGCGGAGGGGCGCTGTGAGCCGCGCGGGTGACGAGGCGACCAGGACCGGCACTCACAGAGAACGAACGGGTACCACTGTGGTCCGCCCCCTCGGGCGGACCAAGCCATCAAACTGCAGGCCGCGCCAGCCATCCAGGCGTTCCCCTGCGCCCCCTCGCCGGAGGCGAAACGGATGAATTCCCTGTTCGGAAGCCGTCCTGTGGTGACCGCTCACCGTGTCCTCGCGCAGCGTGTGGCCCTGCTGGCCACCGCCGTGGTCTCGCTGTTCGCCGTGGCCGTACCCACAGCCGAGGCACATCCCCTCGGTAATTTCTCGATCAACGAGTACGCCGGATTCACCCTCCACCCCGACCACGTCGATGTGCTGACGGTCACCGACACCGCCGAGATCCCCACACTCCAGGCCACCCCGGCCATCGACACCGACGGCGACCGTCAGACGAGCAGCAGCGAACGCACCACCTGGGCCACTACCCAGTGCGCCGCCACCTCGGCAAAACTCACCGTCACTACCCCGCAGCGCCTGGTCTGGACGACACGGTCGGCAACCTTCCGCTTCCAACCGGGCCAAGGCGGTCTGCGCACCGGGCGACTGGAGTGCCGGATGCGCGCACCGCTGGACCTGACAGCCGGGGCGGTGACCTTGCGCGTCGACACCGGCGCGGACAGGAAGCGGGTCGGCTGGCACGAGATCACCGCAACGGGCATCGGAACCCGCCTCCAGCACTCCACCGTTCCCCAGACCTCCCCCACCCATGAGCTCCGCAGCTACCCGCGCGACCTTCTCTCCACGCCGCGCGGCGACACCACGGCACAGGTGACAGCCGGCCCGGGTGGCCAGACCGCCGGTAACCCCCTCAGCAACACCGCAGAGGCGGGAGAAGGAGGCGGCCTCACCGGACGCGTCGAAGCGCTGTCGCAGCGCCTCACCTCGATGACCGGAGCACGCGACCTCACCCTGCCGATCGGCCTGCTGGCAGTACTGCTCTCGCTCGTGCTCGGCGCAGGTCACGCGCTGCTGCCCGGGCACGGAAAAACCGTGATGGCGGCCTATCTCGCAGGGCGCCGCGGCAACGTGCGCGACGCGGTCACCGTCGGAGCAACCGTGACAGTCACCCACACCGCCGGCGTCATCATCATCGGCCTCTGCCTCACCACCTTCTCCTCCCTCGCCGGCGACACGGTGCTGAACTGGCTCGGCGTCATCAGCGGCGCACTCGTCACCCTCGTCGGCGCCACACTCCTCACCGACGCCACCCGCCGCTCCCGCCACAACACAGCTGCCGCTGCTGCAAGCCCGGCTGAAAAGCCACCCCTCGCAATGGCCGGCGCCGGTGCACATGGCCACGTCTCCGCGACCACCGAGATGCCCCACACGCACGACCACCCGGTCCACACACACGAACCACACGCGCATCCCCACAGCCACCAACACGACCACGAAAAGCCCCACCGCCACGGCCTGTTCGGACACGCCCACCACCACGCGCACCCCCACGCACCCGCCGAAGGCGGCGCACAGCCCTTCACCACGCGCGGACTCATCGGTCTGGGGGTCGCCGGCGGACTGGTACCCAGTCCTTCCGCGCTCGTCGTGCTTCTCGGTGCCATCGCCTTGGGCCGTACCGGCTTCGGCGCGGCACTCGTCCTCGCCTATGGCATCGGCATGGCGGCCACCCTCACAGCCGTCGGAATCCTCCTCGTCAAGCTCGGCAACCGAGCCGAATCCCTCACCTCCCGACCCGCATTCGCGCTCATTCGTAGGATCGCGCCCTACACCGCTCTCCTGACCGCGGCACTCGTCCTCGTCGTCGGACTCAGCCTGATCGCGCGCAGCCTGCCGCTAGCCTTGTAACCAGCGGCTATACGCCTGCCGGCAGCAACCCGACCCGGCAGACTCCCAGAGGGCATCGACGTGCACCGTCACCCGGCTGGGCAGTCACGAAGCACGATGACCGCCCCCGTCCTGGCTTGGGCGGGGGCGGTCAGGGCGCGCGTCTTGGCGGACTGGTGCCCGGACATGCGCAGCGCGCATGCCGAGGGCTGAATCATGCACGCATGTGATCTCAACCGAACGGGCCGGCCTGGAGACACGGGCAGGTATCACTCGCTCACCCGACCGGCTGCAGAGCCCTGCGGAGAGCGCGAGACATGCGCGGCAAGTGCCCCAAGGCTTGTCTGGGGGGCTTGCCACCGCGACTGCGGACCGACCGTAGCCGAACGACCAGCGGCGTTTCAGCGATGGTTGTACTTGCCGTGCTTCCAGTGCTTCTTGTCGTCGTGCTGCTTGCCACCATCATGGTGCTGCTGACGGCCGTAGCCGCTGTTGACGCAGGTGTTGCCGAAGCTCGGGTTGAGCAGTCCGAGCACGTTGACGGAGTTGCCGCACGCGTTGACCGGGACGCTGATGGGAATCTGCACCACGTTGCCGGACAGGACACCCGGTGAGCCGTAGGCCACGCCCTGCGCACCCGAGTCAGCACTGGCCACACCGGCACCGGCAAATGCCAGCGCACCGGCAGCCACGGTCAGGGCGACCGCACTTCCAAGCCTGAACATGAAACCTCCACGAGGAACGAATGCCGCCGTAATCAAGACGACCGACTCCGTCCCACCATGCGCGCCCCTCCCCGTACAGGTCCCAGGCGCGCCCACACGCCGGCCGTGATCCCACGAATGGTCGCTCTTCCGGCGAGAGTTGATCAATAGCGCCCGGCAACCGGACCACCCCCTGCTAACCAAACAACGGAAGGTGAGCTGCCATTGCGCCGATTCCTCTGCGCCACGCTACACAAAGGACCATTTTTGCGCAGTTTTTTACTAATCATCTGGTTGTCTTCTGTGCCTCGGTGCCGTCGGCTGTCGGTGGCATCTCCCGAAGAGTTCCGGAGAGACACATGCGTACACGTGCAGCGGTTGTCGCCCTCGCGCTGACTGCCTCGGCCGTGGCAGCCGCCCCCGCCGCCTCAGCAGTGGGAACAGCCGGCAGCGACGGGTGGGGCCGGCCCGGCGTGAGCCGCGCGGGCGGCGAACTGGTCGCGGTGGGTCTGACGGGCGAGCAGCGCCTGGTCAGCTTCTACGTGCGCACCCCTGATGACATCTGGTCGTTCGGCAGGATCACCGGTCTGGAGGGCGACTCCAAGCTCGTCGGGATCGACTTCCGCGTCCAGAACGGCAAGCTGTACGGCGTCGGCAACAGGGGCGGCGTCTACACCATCACCAGCAAGGCGCAGGCCAGGAAGGTCTCACAGCTGACCGTCGCCCTGGCGGGCAACGCCTTCGGGGTCGACTTCAACCCCGCCGCCAACCGGCTCAGGGTGATCAGTAACACCGGGCAGAACCTGCGCCACAACATCGACGACGCGTCGGCCCCGCGCACCACCACGGTCGACGGCACACTGACCAACCCGACGACACCGCCCTCGACCGCCCTCGGCGTCACGGGCGCCGCGTACACGAACAACGACCTGAACGCCGCCACAGCGACCTCACTGTTCGACATCGACACGGTCAACGACCGCGTCTCGCTCCAGTCCCCGGCCAACGCCGGCACCCTCGCACCCACCGGCAACCTCGGCGTCAACGCCGGCCCCTCCGCGGGATTCGACATCTACTACCGCGCCGCGACAGGTGACAACGACGGCTACGCCGCCCTCAGCACCGGCGGAAAGTTCCGCTTCTACAGCGTGAACGTCCTCAACGGCAAGGCAAGCCTGCGCGGCACCTTCCCCACAAACAGGCAGGTCTTCGACATCGCCCTCCCCCTCGCACAGCACTGACCGGGACCGCCAGAACACACGCACGCATGCGAGGCCGGGTCGAGAGAAACGCCCGGCCTCGCGCAGAAGGGGCGCCGAGGAACCAGGACGCCTCCTGGCCGGGATCACGACCGATCGCTAGCCGCTGGGCCAAGCACAGCAAACGCGGTGAAGCACATGGTGCGCTCACGAGGTCTGAGGGGCCCTGGTGCGCGCCGACAGAAACGCGGAACCGGGCAGAAGGAGCGCGCTCGCGATGGTGCGCCGGGCGATAGCCTCTGAGGTGTGAAAGCGGCGGCAGACAAGGCACGGGACAGAGCTCCGAACCCACCAAGGAGTTCCGCCGACGCAGGCTGTGTGGTCCCTGGCAGGGTGACTGCACACGTCGATGACCTGCTGGTGCAGATCGCGCACGGCAGCAGAAATGCGCTCGCTGAGTTGTACGACCTGCTCGCGCCGCTCCTCCTCGCGCTGCTCCGCTCCCGTGAAGGGTCCATGGAACGCGCCCGCGGCGATCTGGTCGACGCCTTCGCCCGGATCTGGCGCAGAGCTCCCTCCTACGAACCGGGCCATGGCGGTCTGGAATGGGTCCTCGATCAGGCGACCAATGCCGACGCTCCCGGGCGAGCGACGTGACGGCTTGGACCCGGGGGCCACACGCCAACAGGGGTAGGGCCCGGACGTAGCAGACGACACCGTCTCGCACACCTGGATCGAGGCGGATTCCGACACGAGCAACTGACCGGATTCCCCACCGACGCGTCTTCAGCTGGCCTGCGCAGCCAACGTGATCTTCGACTGATCGGGTGCTCACCTGGAGGGCAGTCGCGCATTTCCGCCTGCATAGGGCGGTCGGCCGCCAACCTTGAGATGGGACTGCTCGCTACCTAAAGGGCTCGCCCTTCCCGAACCTGAGTGACACGACATCAACGGCTTTGTCCTGCCTGTTCGGCGTGGTGGATGGCCCGTGCCGCGTTGATGAGGCCGATGTGGCTGAATGCCTGCGGATAGTTTCCAAGGGCCTCTCCGGAGGTGGGAGAGATCTCTTCAGCGAGGAGGCCGACGTCGTTGGCGCAGGCGAGAGCGGTTTCGAAGACTGCGCGGGCGCGCTGCACCTCGCCGATCAGAGCCAGGGCGTGGGCGAGCCAGAAGGTGCAGAGAAGGAATGCCCCCTCGTCGGACGCGAAGTCGTCCTGGAGGTAGCGGCGTACCTGTCCGCGTGTGTCCGACAGCTGGTCCGCGACCGCGGACACCGTGGCGCGGATGCGGGGGTCGTCGCCGGGAAGGAATCCGACGAGGGGAAGCATGAGGGCTGAGGCGTCGAGCTCGCTGGATCCGAACGCTTGGGTGAAAGCGCCGAGGCGGGGGTTCCACCCCTCGGTTTCAATGGCTGTGCGAATGGTCTCGCGTGTTCGCCGCCAGGCAGTGACGCGTTCGGTCGTCGCGCCGAGCGCGGGCGCGAGATCAATGGCCCGGTCCAGGGCGACCCAGCACATCAGTTTCGAGTAGAGGAAGTGGCGGCTGGGACCCCGCACTTCCCAGATGCCCTGGTCGGGCTCCTTCCAGCGTCGAGCAGCGGTCTCGGCGGCCTGGAGAAGGAAGTTACGGGTGGGCTGGTCGAACCACTCGGTGCGGGGGTGCGTCTGGTGTGCGGCGTCGAGCAGTTCGCCGTAGACATCGAGCTGGTGCTGGCGCCAGGCGTCGTTGCCGGTGCGCACCGGTGTGCTGCCCCGCCATCCCGAGAGGTGGGGCAGGGTGAGTTCGCTGAGGTCTCTTTCGCCGCCGATGCCGTACATGACCTGCAGGTCTACGCCTCGTTCCAGCTGGGTGGCTGCGGCCTGGGCGAGGAATCCGAAGTAGGCGGCCTTCTCCCGGTCGCAGGCGGAGGTGGACAGGGCCTGGAGGGTGAAGCTGGCGTCGCGGACCCAGGTGTAGCGGTAGTCCCAGTTACGGTCGGCTCCGATGCTTTCCGGGAGGGAGGTGGTGGCGGCCGCGACGATGGCGCCCGTGGGTGTGAAGGTCAGTGCCTGCAGCACGCGCCCGCTGTGGGCAACCTCGTCCCTCCACCGGCCTTGATAGCCCTGATGGATCCCCGTCCAAGACCTCCACCCCTTGATCGTGTCGTTCAGGCGACGGTGGATGCGCCCACCTCGCCAGGATTCCGGTTGCGCCTCGCCCCAGGCAGGCAGGGACGACAGCGCGAACCCGATCCGCCGGCCCGCCCTCAGTACCGTCTCCCCGTGCGCGGTCGCGCCTTCGATCCGCAGCGGGAGCGGTGCGGACAACACGAGACGCTGTGCGCCTCCGTACGCGCTGAGTCCGCCACGTACGAGGGACATCACCGGGTGAACGAGGCCGAACTCCGGACGGGGCGCGAAGCTGGTCTCCACCGTCACCGATCCACTGGTACAGGTGATCTGGCGCAGCAGCACGCCGGGGGAGGACGCCCCCAGCGCGTGCCCGCGCTCGCGGTGTCCCATCGCGAGTGCGTCGAGGAGAACCACCGTGCCCGAGGAGGTATGGAAGGTGGTCTCCAGCGCCAGGGTCTCGGGTACGTAGCGGCGGGTGACCTCACTCGGTCCGCTGGGCCGGATCGTCCAGTGCCCGGCCTCCTCGTCGAGCAGACGGGCGAAGACCGCCGGGCTGTCGAAGCGCGGCAAGCACAGCCAGTCCACCGACCCTGCCGTGGACACCAGCGCGGCCGAACGGCAGTCCGACAGCAGCGCGTAGTCACCGATCGGACGCGTGCTCACGTCAGTCCTGCCTGCCGAGCGCGGATGGGGCCCGGTCCTGATCGCCGGGTCACGGGGCGGACTCGTGGCCAGGAGTGCCGTTGGCAGGTCCCGTCCGTGCCGCGCCGGGCCGTTTCACACCCGACTCCGGTGTGGGGCGGGAGCGCCCCATACGGATCAGCAGGGTGAGCGCGGAGATCGCGAACAGTGCGGCGGTGATGAGTAGCCAGCGGCCGAGGTACACGTCGGTGGAGAGCGTCGTGTACAGGGTGAAGCGGTGGCTGACCCGCTGCAGGATCAGGGGAAAGTAGGTCAGGAACAGGACTCCGGAGAGGAAGACCGGGACCCGGACGTAGTTGATCCAGCGCATTGCCGGGCGGGCGGTTTCACTCGGTGCGACTGGTTCCCGGCGCTCACCCAGCAGGGTCTGGGCGGCGCGGTCGGTCACGGTGTAGAGGGGCAGCAGCACCAGGTCGTGCAGCAGGGCCGCTCCGACGAACCAGAGGACCACCTTCCACGGCTCGGAACCGGACAGCAGCCGGATCCCCGCGTAGCCGGTCAGCGCGAAAGAGCAGAGAACCAAGAGCAGGTGCAGCGGCGAGGCTCCGTA
This sequence comes from Streptomyces sp. NBC_01257, assembly GCF_035917255.1. NCBI lineage: Bacteria > Bacillati > Actinomycetota > Actinomycetes > Kitasatosporales > Streptomycetaceae > Streptomyces > Streptomyces sp. NBC_01257. Next base: position 4,148,092 of record NZ_CP108472.1, on the reverse strand, counting down.
GAGACTGCGGAAGCGGTTCATACGTTCTCCCCGAAGGTCAGCCGGGTGACCCATTTGGTGTTGTGGACACCCGGATTGGCCGGGACGATGATGCGCGCCGGGTAGCCGTGGTCCGGCGACAGATCTGCTCCGTTGACTCGCAGAGCCAGCAGGGAGCGGGGGTCGCGGACCTGGTTGTCGCGCAGTGTGGTCGAGCGGAAGGAACCGCTGAGCTGGGCGGACTGGACGAAGACGCCGGGCGGGCTGTCGGTGAACCCGACGAGCGCGGCCAGATCGGCCAGCCGGACTCCGCTCCACTCCTGGTCCTCGGTGGACCAGCCCTCCACGCAGGCGATCGGCAAGGCCGCGCTGTGTTGTGGGAGCGCCAGGACCTCTTCACGGGTGAGGACCCGTTCGCGGCCCCCGCCCCGAACGACAAGACGCCAGGCCGCACCGGTGTCGACGGCGCGGATGCCCACGCTGGCCGCGGTCTTGTTGATCTGGAAGCCGTTGGGACCGGGGCCCGGGTCCTGGCTGCGCGGCGCGAGCAAGGCGGTGGGCCGGAGCCAGCCTCCGATGCTCTGCCCGGCCGTCACGGCGAGCAGCACCAGGGAGCCGGTCCCCACCATCCCCAGCGCACCCCGGCGGGACATGGTCGGCGCGGCCGGGCGAGGAGTCACCAGCCCCGTGGAATCCGGACGGGAGCTCTCGCCGGTCTTGGGCCGGCTGCGCAGTTCCTCGCGAAGACCTCCGCTGCGCAGCATCCGGACCATGAGCGGGATCCGGAAGGCGATGTGGACGACGAACGCGCCGATAAAGACCCAGGCCCCGTAGAAGTGCAGCGGGTAGAAGGAGCCGGGGAAAATGTAGTCCAGCTGGATGTTGAGTACCCCGGTGGCGAATTCGAACAGCACCCCTCCCACGAGCAGGAGCACCGAAATCCGCTCCAGCGCGTGACTGACGGACTTCACCGGAGGCCAGGAGAACAGCTTGGGGACTACCGACCACAGCTTCGCGAGCAGCACGGGAATCAGCACGATGCCGAGCGTGATGTGAACGCCTTGAGTGAGCCGGTAGAGCCAGTACGGATGGGTGGGCCAGGAGAACAGATAGAAACCCAGCCAGCCCCGGTCCGGAGTCTTGTCGTTGGCACCGAGGTCAGGGTTGTACGCCGCGTACGAGAGCAGCCCCGTGACGAACATCAGGGTGATGCCCACCAGCAGCACCGCACCGAGCACCGACGTCAGCCAAGGCCCACGCAAGGGGCTACGCCAGAACCCCGGCCGGGTCGGACCGAGCGGCGGCCCCTCCCGCAACAGGCCCTCCAGACGGACCCGCGGCGAACTCGTCGCCACGGCCACCGGCCGCGCAGACGAGCCAGTCCTCGGCGCGGAGGACGCATAGCCAGCGCCGGCATCTCCATCCCCGTTCGGCGGGCCGGGTGAGGAGAGGCGGCCGCTACCGCTGCGCGGGCCCTCTTCGCTTCCATCAGGGGGCGGGGCCGGGTTCCGAGCCTGACCGGGGCCACCGGCCGGTGCGGCTCCGGCCCGAGGCGGCGGCTCGTGGATGCCGGACGTATCGGGACCGTCCGCGCTTCCATGCCCGGCGTCCTGGGGCCTCGGGCCCTGGTCTTGTGAGTCACCCATGGGATTCCTTGTGCTTCATCAGACGGAAGATCACCGAATGGCATCGCACAGTAACCCTGGAATTTGCATCCGCCGTGTTCCTGAGGGCGGCCGTAATAATTTGTTCCCCAACCAGCTCGCACCAGTCGGTTCTACTTATCAACGAGAGATCCGAAAACCCGAACTTCCCCGTATGAATGGGTGACGAGCCCGTGTGTGCATGCAAAGCCCGGGCCCCGTTGTGCGACCGTGGGCGACGTGACGGGAGCAAAGAATCGTCCTGGTCGTTCCCCGGGCAGTGACGCAATCTCAATGGCCGGCCGATCAGTCGGCCGCGCCGGGGAGTCCGCTGTCATTCCTGGATCGGTACAGCCGGACGCCCGGACTGCAGCTCCGGAATTCCAGACTGTCGTGAGTACAGCGGAGTCACCTGAGACCAGCCCTGGCCCTTGGCATGAGGAGACCTACACGGTCGCCGTCACCTCGGGCCTTGGCCCTCTCTTCCTGCAGTGCGCGGACGGGGCACGGGTCCCTTTGGACGTTGAGCGGTGGTCCAGCACCGCGGACGCCGCAGACATGACCGTCCTCCAGCGTTGCGAGAAGAGCGTGCTCGACATCGGCTGCGGCCCCGGCCGTTTGGTCGCAGCCCTCTCCAAGACCGGGCGCACGGCACTGGGTATCGACATCAGTCCAGCAGCCATCACGCGGGCCCAGGGCGGCGGCGGGTCGGCACTGCACCGATCAGTCTTCGATCCGCTCCCCACCGAGGGGCAGTGGGGCACCGCCCTGCTCATCGACGGCAACATCGGCATCGGCGGAAACCCAGGCAGACTACTCAAACGAGTGGCGGAGATCGTCCAGCCCGGCGGGCTGCTCCTCGCAGAGGTGTCGCAGCCCGACGTCGACGAACGTTTCAACGCCCGGATCGAGGGCGGAGACGGCCCAGCCGGCACAACATTCCCCTGGGCGCGGACCGGAATCACCGCTCTCCTTCGCGAAGCACGTGGCAACGGCTGGACATACGTCGAGCAATGGGCAGCACACCAACGCACCTTCGTGGCCCTACGGACCGCGGCTCCAGGCACCTGGGCACTACGGACAAGCCATTACCGCCGACTACGGTCCGCGCAAAGGCCCAGTTGCGATTGAGTGCAGAACCCGCGGAGGCAGTCGAGGCGCCGCTCTGCGAGCAGCCCTTGCCCCTGGCCGCCCGTCCCACATGTCCGACGCTGGGTCACGAAGGCGCGGATGGCTCGGAGCACGTCCAGGGGGATTGTGGTCTCGGAGCCGATCTCCACCAAGGGCCAACCGGGGTGCTTACAGAGCCCAGACGGTCAGGCACGTACTGGAGGGCGCCGCCTGCCGCATGCGTGATCACCAGCGAGAGCACGAACGCACCGAGATGCAAAGGATGGGTGCATGGCTCTTGCGGGGTGGCGCTGCGTGTGAAGGAGACCGCTTGTGAAGGCGGCCACACCGCCTTGAACCGGATCCTCGATCAGGCGACGAATGCCGACGCTCCCGGGCGGGCGGCGTGACGGCTCAGGCCCGGGAGCGCCGATGGGCTCACGCCACGGGGGTCGGGCCCAGGCGCAGCCGATAACACCGTCTCGCGCGCCTGAACCAAAGGGCTCTGCGACACGCACAACTGACGAAACTCTCACACGGCTACAGCTCCCTCGGCCTGGGCGACCGGTGACGCTGCTTCGGCTGATCAGGTGCGGTCCGGGAGCACCGCAGCGCGGTTGCGCCCCTGAACGACCGGCGGCGGTAAGGGTTTGATCTGCACACTGCCCGCTACGCATTGTCGAGAGGGAACCCCCATGCTTCGTAGTATCGCGATCACCGTTGCCACCGTTGCCGCAGCCGGATTCCTGGCCGCCGGACCCGCCGCCGCGCACAACTCCGACGACGGCTATGAGGCCGGCAAGGTCGGCGCCGGCTACTCCAAGGTCGAAGGGGACCGCGCCAGCGCGGAGTACCTGAACCTGGGCGGCCCGTACGGAATCACCTACGCCAAGGCGAAGAAGGCACACTTCGAGGGCGAGGCCGGCTACTACTACGCCGAGTACCTCCAGGGCCGCTGATTCGCGACCGCACGCACAGGCAGGGCTCGCCACGGTGGCGGGCCCTGCTCGCGTCCACACGTGCACCGTCGGCTACTTCCCTGCGGACGCCTGGTGTTGTTGCGGCGGCGCCACTCGCCGCAACAACACCCACAAAGCGCTGGTCGCTGACCAGGCAGAACCACCGGGTCTATGGTGCGTCTCTGGTTGCATTCAATGGCGTACGACACCGTTCAGGGAGCTCGTCCCGGGGGACTACGCCGCAGGTCGGAACGCCCCCGCACATCGCCGAATACCGGGCGAACATTTGGAAAGCGTGTTGGCTGTGACGTGCCCGGAGTGCGTGAGCGTTGCGTGAGCGGACGGGGCGGCACCGGATGGATCGGGTGGTAAGCATGGCGAGCGGTTCAGGTCTCCTACCTGCGGAAACGGGATTCACAGACACTGCCCAGCACCACCCGGGATGATCTTGCAGGCCCTCGTAATGCGTAGGTCTCGGGTTCGAATCCCGAAGGCGGCTCGGATCAGCCCCAGGACTCACTCGCCGTGACCTGGGGCTTTTTCATGTCCCGCCGCCCGCGCCCGGCCGGTGTACCCCTCCGGTGCACCGGCTTCTCCTCTCTTCTGCGGCCCTTGCGGTTACCTGAAGGCCGCGATGTTGCGTCCGGCCCAGTCGGCGAACGTGCGGGCCGGGCGGGCGAGGAGCTGTTCCGTCACCGGGCTGATCCGCTGTTCGGCGGGGGTGGGTTCGCCGAGGATCGCGAGGGTGGTGTCGATCACCGGGTCGGGCATGAACCGCCGCATCTGCGCCCGTGCTTCGTCGGCCGTCTGCTCGACGAAGTCGACCCGTTCGCCGAGCAGGTCGGCCAGGGTGCGGGCCCGTTGCCTGGGCGTGGTGAGCGCGGGGCCGGTCAGTTCGTACGTCGCTCCGGCGTGGCCGTCCTCGTACAGCGCGATGGCCGCCACGTCGGCGATGTCGGCCGGGTCGACGACCGGCAGGCCCACATCGCCGAAGGGTGCGGCAACCGTCCGGTGCGTGCGGACCGGTTCGGCCCAGGCGTAGGCGTTGGAGGCGAAGCCTCCGGGGCGCAGGATCGTCCAGTCCGCGCCCGACTGCCGTACCGCCTCCTCCATGGCCCGGCCCGCGGCGCCGTGCGAGGCGGACTGCGGCCGGGTGGCGACTCCCTGGGAGGACAGCAGGACGATACGGGCCACGCCGCCCGCTTTCGCCGCGTCCAGGATGGCCGGCACGTTCAGCAGGTGCGCGCCCGCGCCGGTGTCGTGCAGGAACAGCGCCTCGGCGCCGTCGAGTGCGGGGCGCAGGCTTTCGGGGGACGCGAGGTCCGCGCGGTGATGCCGCACCTGCGCCGGTGCGGCGCCGGGACCCGCGGCGGCATTCCGCGACACGGCCGTCACCTGCCGGCCGGCTGCCGCGAGTGCCTCGACGAGCGGGCGTCCGACGTTTCCGGTGGCTCCGGTCACCACGATCATGAGTTCACGTTCCTTCGTTGAATGGGCCGATGGGAGACCTGTGCGCCGCGAGCTGCCGCCGCTTCGGTCATGACCTCATCCTGAAAGCTGAACTGGCCACCTTCTGGCCAGTTTTCCCAGGAGAATCTCCGGCATGAGAGCTGATCGTCTGGTGGCGCTGCTGCTGTTCCTCCAGGTACGTGGCCGGGTCACCGTCGCCCAGGTCGCGGCCGAACTCGACGTGGCCGAACGCACGGCCCGCCGCGACCTGGAGGCGCTCGCGGCCGCCGGGATCCCCGTCTACTCGCAGCGGGGGCGCGGCGGGGGCTGGTCCCTCGTGGGCGGAGCCCGTACCGACCTCACCGGACTGACCGCCGACGAGAGCCGGGCGCTCTTCCTGCTCGCCGGTCCGTCCTCCGCGTCGCCCGAACTCCGCACCGCCCTGCGGAAGCTGGTGCGGGCCCTGCCCACGCCGTTGCGCCCGGGCGCCGAGGCGGCGGTGCGCGCGGGGGTCGCCGACGCCACCGACTGGTCGCGCACCGCCGTGACGGCGGATGAGCCCCAACTCGGGGCGCTCCAGCGCGCCGTGGTCGACGGGGTGCAGGTCAGGATGGGCTACGCGAAACCCGGCAGGCCCGCCGGTGAGCGGACCGTGCATCCGCTCGGGATCGCCTCGAAGGCCGGCGTCTCGTATCTCGTCGCCGGCACGGAGAGCGGGCTGCGGGCTTTCCGGCTCAGCCGGGTCACCTCCGTGGCGGCGACGGGGGAACCGGTCGTGCGGCCGGACGGCTTCGACCTCGCCACGGCCTGGCGCTCCCTCGCCGCGGTGATGGAGGACCGGATGTACGCGGTGACGGTGCGCGGGCGGGCCGAGGCCGGTGCCGAAGGCGTCCTGCAACGGCTGTTCGGCGCCCGGCTGCGCATCATCGGTCCGGCGGTCGCCGACGGGTGGCTCGGGATCGAGGTGGACGGGCCGTCGGCAGAGGTGCTGGCCGCGCAGCTGGCCGGTCTGGGGTCGCGGGTCGAGATCCTCGAACCGGCGGCCGCCCGCGCACGGCTCGCGGAACTCGCGTCCGAACTGGCCGCCGTCTACGGGCCGCCGTGACCGCGTGCGGAGAGAGAAAGAGAGACGGTCTCCGTCAGCCGTCAGCCGTCAGAGCCGTCAGCTGTCACCCGTATCCGTCGCCCGTCTCCGTACCGCCTCGCGGTCCGGTCGGGGCCTGGTCACCCCCGCAGATACGCCAGTACCGCCAGCACCCGGCGGTTCGTGGTGTCGTCCAGCGACAGGTCGAGCTTGCCGAGGATGCTGCCGAAGTGCTTGCTGACCGTGCCCTCGCTGACCGTCAACGCCGCGGCGACCGACGCGTTGGACCTGCCCTCCGCCATCAGGGCCAGCACCTCCTGCTCGCGCGCGGTCAGCCGGGAGAGGGGGTCCCGGCGGCGGCGGATGAGCTGGCGGACCACCTCGGGGTCCACGACCGTGTTCCCGGCCGCGACCCGGTGCAGGGCGTCGATGAACTCCTCGACGTCGCCGATGCGTTCCTTGAGCAGGTAGCCGACGCCCGTACCGTCCGAGGAGTCGAGCAGGTCCTCGGCGTACGTGCGCTGGACGTACTGACTGAGTACGAGGATGGGCAGCCCGGGCTGCCGGGTGCGCAGTTCGATCGCGGCCCGCAGCCCCTCGTCGGAGAAGCCCGGCGGCATGCGGACATCGGTCACCACGATGTCCGGGCCGTGCTCGGCCACCGCCGCGATCAGCTCGTCGGCCGTGCCGGCGCCCGCCACCACCTGATGGCCGAACCGTTCCAGCAGGCCGATCAGTCCCTCCCGCAGGAGCACACTGTCCTCGGCCAGTACGATGCGCACGCTCACGTCCTTGTTTCCGCAGGTGACATGGGGACCTGCAGTCGGAACACCGTGGGCCCGCCGGGCGGACTGGACAGTAGCAGGCGGCCGTCGAGCACCGAGACGCGGTCGGCCACGCCCTGAAGTCCCGTACCGCCGCCGGTGTCGGCGCCGCCCGCCCCGTCGTCGTACACCTCCACCACCAGTCGGCCCTTCTCCGTCCGGCCGCTCACCCGGGCCCGCTCCGCCCCGCTGTGCTTGGCCACATTGGCCAGTGCCTCGCAGACCGCGAAGTACACGGCCGTCTCGACCGCCTGGGGCAGCCGGTCCGGCAGGGCGAACTCCACGTCCACCGGGATCACCGAGCGGTCCGCGATGTCCTCCACCGCCGCCGCGAGTCCGCGGTCGGTGAGGACCTGGGGGTGGATGCCCCGGATGAGTTCCCTGATCTCCGCCAGCGCGACCCCGGCCTCCTTGTGCGCCTTGGCCAGCAGCCCGGCCAGCGGTTCGGCCGGGCTCTCCAGCCGGGCAAGTCCGAGCGTCATGGACAGGGCGACGAGCCGCTGCTGCGCGCCGTCGTGCAGATCGCGCTCGATCCGGCGGCGTTCCGCCTCGAAGGCGTCCACCAGACGCATCCGGGAGCGTCCCAACTCCCTGATCCGCGAGTCCAGTCCGGCCTCCGGTGCGCGGAGCAGCTGCCGGGTCAGCTCGGCCCGGCCGGCCGCCAGCGCCCCCAGCGGATACGCGAACAGGGGCAGCAGCACGAGTCCGGCGAGCAGGGCCGCGACGGCGGGCGGAGGGGAGTGGATCAGCCAGATCTTCAGTACGCGGGCCTCCTCGCCGCCGTTCGCCGCCAGCATCACCGGAGCGGCGATCAGGCCGCCGCAGATGACGAGGGCGGTCCCCACGGCCAGGGCCTCCAGGGGCCACAGCACCAGGGCGAACAGCAGCGCGTAGCCCAGCTCCCGCCAGGTGGCGCGTTCCCGGAGGCGGGTGCGGAGCCAGGACGAGAGGCCGGTGCCGTCCGGGTCGCGGTGTGCCGGGGCGAGGGGGCGGGGGTCGAGCAGGCGCAGTCTGCGCCGCTCCACTGCGGCGACCGGTATGCCCGCGAGCACGAGCGTGAGGAGCAGCGGGATGCCGATCAGGAGCACGCTCAGTGCGCTGCCGGCGACGGCCAGGAGGAGGAGCGCGGTGAGAGTCGCGAGGCCCAGGGGCACGCTCGTCAGCAGGTAGAGCGTGGCGCGCCACGGCCAGGCGCTACGCAGGTAGCGGCGCTGTCGCAGGGCCTGCCACAGGCCCGGGGAGGGCAGGGGGTCAGCGGCGGAGGAGGGCATGGGGGGAACGGTAGGCCGGGCGCGGGGAGGCGGACCACCCGGCGGAGTGGAGCCGTGGGGTGGAGCTGGCTCCACCCCGGGGACTCCCGCTCGCTGCGATGTGGCGCGGGAGCGGCGCCGGTTGAGTGGTGGCCATGAATCAAGCAGCTGTCCGGCTCCGTTCGGTCACCAGGTCCTACGGCAGGAACACCGGCGCGGTGACCGCGCTGGACGGGGTCAGCCTCGACGTTCCCCGGGGCACGTTCACCGCCGTCATGGGGCCGTCCGGCTCCGGCAAGTCGACGTTGCTCCAGTGCACCGCCGGCCTCGACCGGCCCACGGGCGGCCAGGTGTTCCTCGGCGACACCGAACTGACCGGGCTCAGCGAGCGGAAGCTGACGCTGCTGCGCCGCACCCGGATCGGCTTCGTCTTCCAGGCGTTCAACCTGCTCCCCTCGCTCAGTGCCGAGCAGAACGTCGCCCTGCCGCTGCGGCTGGCCGGCCGCCGGCCGAAGCGGGCCGAGGTCCTCGGCGTACTGGAGCGGGTGGGGCTGCGCGACCGGGCCGGGCACCGGCCCAGCGAGCTGTCCGGCGGCCAGCAGCAGCGCGTGGCCCTGGCCCGTGCCCTGGTCACCCGGCCCGATGTGCTGTTCGGCGACGAGCCCACCGGCGCCCTGGACTCGACGACCGGGCAGCAGGTGCTGAGCCTGCTGCGGACCATGGTGGACGGCGGGCAGACCGTGATCATGGTGACGCACGACCCGGTCGCCGCCTCCTGTGCGGACCGGGTGCTGTTCCTGGCCGACGGCCGGGTGCGGGACGAGCTGGCCTCCCCGTCCGCCGAGCAGGTCGCGGCGCGTATGACGCGGATGGCGGCGGTCCCGTGCTGAGCCTCGTGCTGCGCGGCATCCGGACCCGCTGGGTCACGTTCGTCGGCTCCTTCCTCGCGCTGGCCCTCGGTGTCGGGATCGTCGCCATGACCGGTCTCGCGCTCGCCGCCACGTTCGGCGCACCGCACCACGGGCCGGAGCGGTTCGCCGCGGCCCCGGTCGTGGTCCGGGGCGCGGACCTGCTGCGGGTGCCGACACCGATCGGTGTCCGGACTCAGGAGCTGACCTCGCCCCGGCCCGTCCCGGCGGCGCTCGCCAACTCGCTGGCGGAGCTCGGCCGCACCGTCGAGGACCGTACGTTCCCCGTCTCGGTCGGCGGCGCGGACCTCGACGGCGGCAGCGGTGCCGGTGAGGTGGTCGGGCATCCGTGGCCGGTCGCGGCGGCCGCCCCCTACCGGCTGGCGGCCGGGCGGGCCCCGGCCGCCCCCGGCGAGGTGGTCGTCACCGCGGGGCCACGGTCACAGGTGCGTACGGGGGACCGGATCACGGTCACGACCCCGCGGTCCACCGCCACCGGGACCGTCGTCGGCACGGTCCGGTCCGCGGGGTTCGAGACCGCCGTGTTCTTCACCGCGGCCGAGGCCGCCCGGATCTCCCCGGCCGTCGACGCCCTGGTGGTGCACGCCGACCCGGCCGCGGTGCGCGCGGTCGTGGACAAGGAGGACCGGATGGTGGTCCTCACCGGCGACGACCGGCGCCGGGCCGATCCCGACCCGGACCGCGACGCCGAGGCGCTGGTCTCCGTCAACGCGCTGCTGGGCACGGCCGCCGGCATCACCGCCTTCGTCTCCGTGTTCGTCGTCGCCTCGACCTTCTCCTTCGCTGTCGCCCAGCGCCGCCGCGAGTTCGGTCTGTTGCGCACGGCGGGCGCGACCCCCGGTCAGGTGCGGCGCACGGTGTACGCCGAAGCGGCCGTCATCGGCGTGTTCGCGTCGGCCGCGGGCTGCCGGCTGGGTGCCCTCGGCGCGCCGCGGCTCGCCTCCTGGATGGTGGGGGAGGGGATCGCGCCCCGCTGGTTCGCCGTCGGTGACCAGAACTGGCCGCTGCACACCGCCTTCTGGACCGGACTGGCCGTGGCGCTGGCCGGTGCGGTCGCCGCCTCGCGCCGGGCCGGGAAGGTGGGGCCGGCCGAGGCGCTGCGCGAATCCGCCGTCGACAGCGGGGCGATGCCGCTGAGCCGGGTGGTGCTGGGCGCCGCCGTCCTGCTGACCGGGGTGGTGCTGGCGGCCGTCGCGCTCGTCCACGATCCCGGCAGCCTCCTCAAGCGCAAGACCTACCTCACCCAGCCGATGCTGCTGATCGTCGGGTTCGCTCTCTTCGCACCTGTTCTCGTGCGGCCCGTCACCCGCCTCCTCACCTGGCTTCCGGCGCAACTGCCGGGCGCCACTGGCGTACTGGCGAGGGAGAACGCCTCCGCCGGACTGCGCAGGACCGCCGCCGTGGCCGCCCCCGTGATCGTCACGGTGGCGCTGGCCGCCTCGCTCATGGGCACGACGGCGACGCTCGGTGAGGCCAGGGCCACCGAGGCACGCACCCAGGTCACCGCGGACTTCGTGGCCACGGCGGGCCGTGACGGTGGCGCGCTCTCCCCGCGGTTCGTCGAGCGGGTCCGGCGGATCCCGGGCGTCGTGGTCAGCGTCTCGCGGTCCACGTCCGTGACCGTGCTGGAGGAGGGCACGGCGCTGGTCCGCTCCGAGGCCAGGGCGGTGGACCCGGCCGACGCGGCGGCGGTGTCCGCGCTGCCGGTGGTGGCGGGGAGCCTGTCCGGACTCGACGACGGCTCCGTCGTCGTCAACGAGGAGTGGCTGACCACGACGGTCGGCGAGCGCGTCGGCGTCTGGCTGGCCGACGGCCGCAAGGTCACCCTTCGGGTGGCGGCCGTGCTGAGCACCGGCACCGGGAACAACGGGGTGTACGTGACCCCGCGCAACGCGGGCGGCGCCGCCGTCGACCGGATCGACGTCAGGGTGCGGGGCTGGGCGGACCGTTCGGCCGTCGCGAAGGAGTTGTACGCGGCAGGCCGGGACACGGGCGCCGAGGTGCGGACCGGGGCCGGCCGGGCGGCGGAGAGCGTCCGGCGGACCGGGGAGAACACCCGTACCGGCCTGCTGATGATTCTGCTCATCGCGCTCGTCTACACGGCCATCGCGCTCGCCAACACCCAGGTGATGGCCACCGCCGACCGGGTGCGCGACCTGGCGGTGCTGCGGCTCGCCGGGGCGACGAAGGCGCAGGTGCTGCGGCTGGTCGGGGCGGAGGCGCTGGTCGTGGTGGGGGTGGGCGCCGTGCTCGGCGGGGCGGTGGCCGCGCTGGACCTGGCCGCCGTACGGACCGCCCTCGGGCGGCTCGGCGTCCACTCGGCCGTCGTGGTCCCGTGGGAGACGCTGGGCCTCGTCCTCGCGGTGAGCGCGCTGCTGGCCGTGGTCTTCGCGGTGCTGCCCGCAGCGCTAGCCCTGCGCACCCGGCCGGTCGAACTGGCGGGCACGCGGGAGTAGTCCGGGGGTCCGGCGGTACGGGGATCTCAGCCGGAGAGTGCGGTGACCAGGGCCACCGCCTCGCCGATGAGGTCCCGTTCGGCCGGACTCATCGTCGGATTGACGGCCCGGCGGGCCGCGGCGTCGGCGAGGTGCGCGGCCGGGACGCCGCCGTCCTCCGCGAGGCGCGGCATCAGCGCGGTCAGCAGTTCGCGGGCGCCGTCCGCCCCCGGGCCGTCCCGGTCGACCGCCACCTGCGCCAGGATCAGCGCCGACATGGCACGGTCCAGGGCCGGCGGCCCCTCCTCGCTGTTGCTCCAGTCGATCACCACCGGGCCGTCGGCGGTCAGCATCACGTTGTCCGGATGCAGGTCGAGGTGGAGGATCCGGTCCTCGGGATCCGGCGAGACCCGGGCCGGGACGGTGTGCAGCTCGGCGAGCAGCCGGGCCAGCAGGGCGGAGCCCTCGTCGCCGTCGGTGTCGCCGGAGAGCAGGGACTCCAGCATCGTCGGACCGGTCAGCCGCTGCAGGACCAGATCGCCGGGGCCGGCCGACGCGGGCTGCGGGCCGAGCCGGGGGACCGGATAGCCGGATGCCGACAGATACGACATGACGGGCAGTTCGCGGGAGGCGTCCAAGCCGTCGCGGTAGCGCCGCAGGACCCACTGCTCGTCCAGTTCGTATACGTCGGCGTCGCGCCCGCTGCCCAGCATCTGGCCTATTCGCATGAGAGGAACCTACTCGGGCGGGCTGTGCGCGGGGAGGTCGTACGCGCGTGTTTCGCCGCATCGCGGCCGGTCAGGACTGCCCCATAACGTGATGCGATGGGGCGGACGGGATCTCCTGGAGCTGACGTGTACGCGGCTACGTTGGCGGCAATTCCCCCGAAGTCAAGGAGAGTTCCGTGGAGAGATCCATGCTCCGCAGACGTGTACTGGCCGCGTGTACCGCCACCGTGGCCGTCGGCGTGCTCGCGCTCGCCGGGCTGACCGGCACCGCATCCGCCGACCCCTCCCCCCGCGTCCCCGCCGCCGGGGCGGACCACCTCTCGCCCGGCCTGCTGAAGGCCATGCAGCGCGATCTCGGCCTCACGGAGGCCCAGGCGCGGAAACGGATCGGCAACGAGTCCCGCGCGGCCGCCGTGGCCGCCGGGCTGCGCGACTCGCTCGGCACCGGATTCGCCGGCGCCACGGTGGGCGCCGGGACGGCGGAGCTGACCGTCGCCACGACCGACGTCGCTGACACCGGCCGGATCACCGAGGCGGGCGCCCGGGCCGTCGTCGTCGGCCACAGCCTGGCCGAACTGACCTCCGCCAAGGCCGCCCTCGACCGGGTGGCGCTGCGCAAGGCGCCGGAGGACGTGCCCGCCTGGTACGTCGACGTCCGCACCAACCGGGTCGTCGTCCAGGCCGGCCGGAGCTCCGCCGCCGACACCTTCCTCGCCGCCGCCGGTGTCGCACGCGATCTGGTGACGGTCACTCAGTCCGCCGGGCAACCGCGCACGTTCGCGGATCTGCGCGGCGGGGACGCGTACTACATGAACGGCTCCGGGCGCTGCTCCATCGGCTTCCCCGTCAGGCGCGGCACCCAGAGCGGCTTCGTCAGCGCCGGGCACTGCGGCACCCCCGGTGTCAGCACCAGCGGCTACAACCAGCAGGCCCAGGGCTCCTTCCAGGGCTCCACCTTCCCCGGCCGCGACTACTCCTGGGTCGCCACGAACACCGGCTGGACCCCGCGCCCGCTGGTGAACGGGTACGGCAACGGCGATGTGACGGTCACCGGTTCCACCGAGGCGCTGGAGGGTTCGTCGGTCTGCCGCTCCGGCTCGACGACCGGCTGGCACTGCGGCACGGTCCAGCAGCGCAACAGCAGCGTCACCTACCAGGAGGGCACCGTCTCCGGGGTGACCCGCACCAACGTGTGCGCCGAACCGGGCGACTCCGGCGGCTCGTTCGTCTCCGGCAGCCAGGCCCAGGGCGTCACCTCCGGCGGCTCCGGCAACTGCTCCCAGGGGGGCACGACGTACTTCCAGCCGGTGAACCCCGCGCTCCAGGCGTACGGACTCACCCTGGTCACCAGCGGCACCCCGACCGATCCGCCGACGGACCCGCCGACCGAGCCGGGCGGCAGCTGGGCCGCCGGGACGACGTACACGGCCGGTGACGTCGTGACGTACGGCTCCGGCCGTTACCGCTGCCTCCAGGGGCACCAGGCGCAGCCCGGCTGGACGCCGCCGAACGTCCCGGCGCTCTGGCAGTCCGTGTAACACGGGCAGCCCGGCCGAACCCCTCCGGAGACAGCGGAACGGGTCCGGGGGCCGAGCCCCGACCTCGGCACCCGGCCCCTCGTACCCGCACGTGCCTTCCCCCACCACCCAGAGGAATCAGCCATGACTCCCGTCCCGAACCCCGGCCCGGCCGACGGCGCCGACGGCGACCGTTCCGCCGCCGGCCCGTCCGCCGCAGGCCGGCGGATCAGCCGCAAGACCCTCCTCAAGGCCGCCCTCGTCGCCTCCGCCGCCCCGCTGCTCGCCGGGGGCGGGGTCGCGCTGGCCCGCGATGCCGGTTCCACCGGGGCGCCGCTCGCCCCGACGCCGGACTGCGACGACGGCGACGGCCCCACGCACGACCAGATGGAGGGGCCGTACTTCAAGCCCAACTCCCCGCTGCGCAGCAGCCTGGTGACCGCCGGAACCCCCGGGGTCCCGCTCACGGTCAGCGGCTATGTCTTCGGCCGGGAGTGCCGGCCCGTCCCGGGCGTGCTCCTGGACTTCTGGCAGGCCGACACCAACGGTGCGTACGACATGAGCGGATACGCCTTCCGCGGCCACCAGTTCACCGACGCGTCCGGGGCCTTCAGCCTCACCACCGTCGTGGCGGGGCTGTACCCCGGGCGCACCCGGCACATCCATGTGAAGGCCCAGGCGCCCGGCTCGGGCATCCTCACCACGCAGCTGTACTTCCCCGGCGAACCGCGCAACAACACCGACACTCTCTACGACCCGGCGCTCCTGATGAACGTCCGGTCCGTGGGCTCCGGGAAGGAGGGGACGTTCGACTTCGTCCTCGACGTCGCCCAGGACCCGACGGACCCGACCGATCCGCCCACCGGCCCGACGGACCCGCCCGGTCCGGGCGGCGGCTGGGCACCCGGGGCGTCCTACAACGCGGGCGACCGCGTCACGTACGGCGGGGTCGGCTACCGCTGTCTGCAGGCTCACACCGCCCTGACCGGCTGGGAGCCGCCGAACGTCCCCGCGCTGTGGGAGCGCGGGTAGACGGGCAGACCGGCGGGGCACCACCGCCGCGCCCGCGTGCCCCGGGCTCTCTTCCCGGGGCACGCGTCGCGCCGGCCCGGGCCCGGAGGTCTTCTGGCCCGGGCCCTTCCCGTCCTCCGCCGTGCCGCCGCGAGGCCGTTCAACCGCAAGGCCGTTCAGCCGTCCGGCGGCATGGGCGCCGGGTCACTTCGCGTCCGCGTACCGCTCCACCACCGCCGTGGTGAACGGGAAGCGCACCGGTGTATCGCCGAAGGCGGTCCGCCCGGCCAGTTCACCGGCCGCCCGGATCGCCTCCACGACGGTTCCGGCCTCCTCCCGGGGGCAGTGCACGATCACCTCGTCGTGCTGGAAGAAGACCAGCTCGGCCTGGAGCCCGGCCGCCGCGATCGACTGGCGCAGCGCGGCCAGCAGCAGCAGTGCCCAGTCGGCGGCGCTGCCCTGCACCACGAAGTTGCGGGTGAAGCGGCCGCGCGCACGGGCGTCGGACGAGGCGTAGCCGTAGCCCGGGTTGAACCGGCCGTCCGCCGGTGCGGAGCCGTCGGCCGGCGGCACGTCGCTCTCCTGCGGGATGCCCGCCTCTCCGTCGTCCCCGCTGCCGGCCGCGGGCGGGCTGGTGCGGCCCAGCCAGGTCCGTACGAGACGGCCCTCCTCGCCCGCCTTCGCGGCGTCGTCGACATAGGCCACCGCGTGCGGGAACCTCCGGCGCAGGGCGGCGAGGTTCTTCAGGCCGTCCCCCGAGGTCTGGCCGTAGACGGCACCGAGCAGCGCGATCTTGGCGTGGTCGCGGTCGCCGTGGAACGCGCGGTCGGACAGCGCGGTGTAGAGGTCGCCGTCGTGTCCGGCCACCTCCATCAGGCCCCGGTCGCGGGAGATCGCGGCCAGCACCCGCGGCTCCATCTGGTCGGCGTCCGCGACGACGAGGCGCCAGCCCTCGTCGGCGACCACCGCCTGCCGGATCACCTTGGGGATCTGCAGTGCCCCGCCGCCGTTGGTCGTCCAGCGGCCGCTGACCGTGCCGCCCGGCTGGTACTCGGGGCGGAAGCGGCCGTCGCGGACCCAGTCCTGGAGCCAGCTCCAGCCGTGCGCCGTCCAGATCCGGTACAGCTTCTTGTACCGGATGAGCGGCTCCACCGCCGGATGGTCCAGCTCCTCCAGCTCCCAGCGGCGGGTCGACCGCACCTTGATGCCCGCCTGCGCGAAGGCCTTCACCACATCGGCGGGGAGGTCCGGGCGCACCCTGCGGCCGAACGCGGCCGACACCTCGTCCGCCAGCTCGGCCAGCCTCCGCGGCTCGCCGCCGCCCGCGTACCTCTCGCCCAGGAGGTCGTGCAGCAGCTCCCGGTGGACGTCGGCCCGCCAGGGCAGACCCGAGCGGTTCATCTCCGTGGCGACCAGCATGCCGGCGGACTCGGCGGCCGTCAGCAGCCTCATCCGGCCGGGGCGTTCCGTGGTGTCGTGCCGGGCGAGCTGGTCCGCGTACACCTGGAGCAGGGCATCGAAGGGCAGCTCCGTCCCGGACGTCGGCTCGAACAGGGAGGACTGGGAGCCCGGGACGGCGGAGCGCGGCGGCGGGTCGGCCGGCACCGGGGCGTGGCGCAGCCGGGCGTGCGCGGCCGCGGCGGAGCGGGGCTCGCCGAGCCGGCCCGCGTGTCCCAGCAGGAGGGACTCGGCGACCTCGACGTCGTAACAGCGCGCGACGGGCACTCCGGCGGCCAGCAGCCGGGGGTAGATCTCGGCGGTCGAACGCCACACCCAGCGGGTGACTCCGGGCCTTGAGCGGACGGCTTCGACCAGGTCCGGCTCGGTCACGGCCGGGGCCGTGGGCAGGCCGGTGGGGTCCAGCGGGGCGAGGCGCGCGCCACCGCTCTCCGTGACGGCCACCGCCCAGCGTTCGGTCATATGGCCGAGTCTGGCACCCGGCACTGACAGCGCAGCGCCGGGCGCGTGGGGGCGTCGGCTGAAAGGATCAGGTTCGGCTCATCCCACCGAGGAGGCAGACGACACGATGGAAGCGATCGTTTTCGAGGAGTTCGGCGGGCCCGAGGTGCTGCATCCGGCCCGCGTCGAGGACCCGCACCCCGGTCCCGGGCAGGTGCGGGTGAAGGTCCGGGCCGCCGCGGTCAACCCGATGGACTACAAGATCCGGCGCGGCTGGATGGAGGACGTGTTCCCGACGTCGCTCCCGGCGGTTCCGGGCGTCGAGTTCGCCGGGGTGGTCGACGTGACCGGCGCAGGGGTCACCGATGTGGCGGTGGGTGACGAGGTGCTGGGCTGGAGCGCCACCGGGTCGTACGCCGAGTACGCCCTGGCCGACGCGTCGCTCGTGGCCCCCAAGCCCGCGGATCTGAGCTGGCCGGACGCGGCCGCCCTGACCATCGCGACCAACACCGCCCAGCGCGTCCTCGACGAGCTCGCCGTGGCCGAGGGCGACACGCTGCTGCTGCACGGGGCGGCCGGAGCCGTCGGATCGGCCGCGGTCCAGCTGGCGGCGGCCCGCGGCGCCACCGTGATCGGTACCGCGTCCGCGGGCAACCACGACTACCTGCGGGTGATCGGCGCCACCCCGGTGGAGTACGGCGACGGGCTCGTCGGCCGGGTGCGCGAGATCGCTCCCCAGGGTGTGGACGCGGTCTTCGACGCGGCGGGGCGCGGCGCCCTGCCGGACTCCATCGAACTGCGTGGCGGCACCACGGACCGGATCGTCACCATCGCCGACCCGGACGCGGCCAAGCACGGGGTGGCCTTCTCCGGCGGCGGCTCCCGGTCCCGGGAGCGGCTGGCCGAGCACGCCCGGCTCGCGGCCGAGGGCGCGCTGAGAGTGCCCGTCGCCGAAGCCCTCCCGCTCAACGACGCGGCCCGGGCCCAGGAACTGAGCGAGGCGGGGCACGTACGCGGCAAGATCGTCCTGCTGCCGTGACACGGGGCTGACGGTCGGTGGCCGGGGGCGTCGACGGCGGGCGGGAGCCGGTTCCGGGGCGGATCTGTGCAGGGCCCGACTGTTCGGTGAAAGTTGTCCACAGGGTGTGGATGAATTCCGGTGAGCTGGCCCTGCCTACCCTGACCCCATGGAACCGGTGATCGACCAGGCATTCGCGGCGGCCCTGTACTCGGACGGCGACGCCGGTCTCGACACCGGCGCGTCCCTCCTCGCCGCCGACCCCGACTCCGACGCGGAGCTGGCGCGCCGCGGCGAGGAGTTCGTCCGGCGCGCCTGGGACCGGGGCTGGCTGCCGGCCGACCTCCTGCGCATCGTCCGCCGCGAACGCGACGAGCACGCGGCCGGCCTGGCCGCCGGGCTGATCCGTGCGGAGGTCCGCCGCTACGAGGTGCTGCCGCCCCGCTGGCAGGCCCAGCTGGACGAGCTGCCCGCCCCGCCGCCGGCCGGCCGGCCCGACCGCTTCTCGTACGCCTCCGGGCTGCTGGGGCTCTACCGGCTGCTGCTCCGGCTGCCCGCCGTCGAACCGGTCGGGCCGCCGCCCGGCGCGATGCGCGACACCCTGCACCTGCCGCCCGCGCCCGACGAACCGCGCATGCTCACCCGGATCCGTGCCCTGCTGGCCAAGGCCGAGGCGACCGGATTTCCCGAGGAGGCGGAGGCGCTCACCACCAAGGCGCAGGAGCTGATGGCCCGGCACAGCATCGACGAGGCGCTGCTCGCCGCCCGTACGCACAGCGGCAGCGTGCCGGGCGCCTGCCGGATCGGCGTGGACGCCCCGTACGAGACGGCCAAGGCGATCCTGCTCGACGCCGTCGCCTCCGCGAACCGCTGCCGGGCCGTGTGGAACAGCGACCTCGGCTTCTCCACGGTCGTCGGCTTCGAGGCGGACCTGGAGGCGGTGGAACTGCTCCACACCTCCTTGCTGGTGCAGGGCACGGCCGCGATGACCCGGGCCGAAGCGGGCCAGCGGGCGGGCGGCCGCAAACGGACCAAGACCTTCCGGCAGTCGTTCCTGATGGCCTACGCGCAGCGGCTCGGCCGCAGGCTGGCCGACGGCACCGCCCGTGCCACCGCCGAGGCCGACGCCGAGGGGGCCACCGCCGGCACGCCGTGCGCCGGGACCGGCGCGGGACTGCTGCCGGTGCTGGCCGCCCGGGACGTGGCGGTCACGGACACCGCCGAGAAGATGTTCCCCGAGACCACGAGCACCCGGGTCCGCGGCGCCACCGACCTGGACGGCTGGACCCATGGGACGGCGGCGGCCGACCGGGCGCGGATGGGCGGGAGGGGACCGGGGAACACGCCGGAGATCCCCGGCTGAGGCGTGCGGCCGGCTGGGGGAGCCTGTCCGTACCGCCCGGTGCCGGAGAGGTCCGGTTGTGGTCGTGCTCGGTTCCGCCCGGTGTCGGACAGATCCGGTTGCGGTCCTGCTCGGTACCGCCCGGAGCCGGACGAGATCCGCCCGCCGCCCCGTCCCGTACCGCCCGAGCGCACCCGACAACTCGGGCATATCGGTAAATCCGGTTAGGCTCTGGGCATGAGCTGGCTCCGGGCGCTGAGGGAGACCGCCCGCTCGGGGCTGACGATCGAGAGGACGCGTCTCGAACCGCTGATCGCCGTCCGCGGCGCGGCCGGTCTCGCCCTGGTGATCGGGGTGAGCCTCGCCCTCTTCGGGCCGGTGGTCGCGGCCAGCTCCGCGTTCGGCGCGTACCAGGCGGCGATCGCCACCTTCCAGCGCAGCTGGCGCCCCCGGCCCGTACTCGCCCTGGTCTCCGGCTTCAGCCTCGGCATGTCCACGTTCCTCGGCTATGTCACCGGCTCCCACCTCCCGCTCTTCATGGCCCTGCTGGTGCTCTGGACCTTCCTCGCCGGGCTGGCCTGGGCGGCGGGTCCCACGGGCGGCATCATCGCCGCGTCCAACGTCGCGATCATGCTGGTGACGGTCACGCTGCCCACCTCCGTCGCGGCGGCGGCCCTGCACGGCGTGATGATCATGTTCGGCGGGGTGGTCCAGGCCGCGCTGATCGTGCTGTTCCCCGTCCGCAGATGGGGTGCCCAGCGCGACGCCCTGGCCGACGCGCTCGCCGCCGAGGCCGACTACGCCCGCAGGCTGCGCCACGACCCGGTCGCCCAGTTCGACCCGGTCCCCCTGATGGAGGCCCGCAGGGCCGCCGCCGTCACCGCGCGCCAGGCCCGCCGCCGCCCGGCCGAACTGCACGGATCGCGCGGGGTCGCCGAGCGGATCCGGCCGGTGCTCGCCTCGCTCGCCGACCCCGCGATGGGCGTGCCGGCCGAGGGGCCGGAGCGCGACCGGGTCCGTGAGCTCCTGGCCGCCGCCGCCTCCCTGCTCGACGCGGCCGCGCGGGCCATCCGCCACGGCGACCCGGTACGGCTCCCCGCGCCCGCCGTCGCCGCGCTGAAGACCCCCGACACCGGCGCACTGCTCACCGGCCCTCCGCTCCGCGCCGCCGACCGGCTGGCCGCCCTGCTCTCCGACGTCATCGAGGCGGCCGAGGGCGACGGCACGAAGGAGGAGCGGGCCGGGGCCGAGGAGGCCGCCGACGCCATCGAGGCCGGCCGCACCGGCCGGGTCGCCGCCGAGCACCACCGGCGGCCCACCCTGATGCGGCTGGTCCCGGTCGTGGCCGGCTCGATGCGCCGCGAACTGCACCACGGCTCCCCGATCCTGCGGCACGCGATCCGGGTCTCCGTCGTCGCCGCCGTCGGCTATCTGCTGGGCCTGGCCCTGCCGTACGGCCACGGCTACTGGGTACCGATGGCGGCCGTCATGGTGATGCGGCCGGAGTTCTCCCAGACCTACTCACGCTCCGTGGCGCGCTTCGGCGGCACCGTCGTCGGGGTCTTCGTGGCCAGCGCGATCGTCCAGACGGCCCAGCCGGGCACCGGCCCGTCCGCGGTGCTCGCCGTGGGCTGCGCGCTGCTGATGTACCTGCTGATGCGCACCGGTTACGCCGTCGGCCAGGCCTGCGTCGCCGGGTACGTGGTCTTCCTGCTCGGGATGGCAGGCGACGACCTCTCGCAGACCGTGTTCGAACGGGTGCTCCTCACCCTCGTCGGCGGGCTCCTCGCGATGATCTCGTACGCCGTCTACCCGGCGTGGGAGACCCCGCGGCTGCGCGGCAGGCTCGGCGACTGGCTGAAGGAGGACGGGCGGTACGCGGCCTCGGTCGTCGACCAGTACGCCGACCCTGCCGACCGCGGCCACGACGACGTCCGCCAGGCCCTGCTCGCCACCCGCAACGCCCGCGTCGCCTGGCAGGAGGCGGTCGCCACCGCCCAGCTCGAACCGGTCCGCCACCGCGGCCTGTCGCACGCGACCGCCGACGCCACCCAGCACGCGCTCGCCCAGCTCGGCCGGGTGGCGATGCTGATGGAGGCGCACCTCCCGGAGACCGGCGCCACGCCCGTACCGGCGGCCGCCCCGCTGGCCGAGGCGCTGCGCCGGGCCACCGAACAGGGCGCGAAGGCGGTGCGGGAGCGGCGGGTGCCGGACTGGGAGGCGGTCCGGGAGGCGCTGGAGCGGTGGGACGAGGCGGACCGGGAGCCCGGCGGGGGGACGGACCCCGTCGTGCGGAACGGGGCCGATCTGCTGCTCCAGGCCCTGGAGGAGTTCTCCGACGGCCTGGACAGCGGTCCACGGTCCTCGCAGCCCCGTCCGTCCGACAGCCCTTAGGGCCCGTCGGACGGACGGAACAGCGGGCCCGCCTTACGGGGTCGGCAGGTCGGGCAGCCCCTCCAGCGAGTCGGCGTCCGTCTTGGCGAGCGTGTCCTTGGTGCCGCCGTCCCACGAGACGACGACGGTCTTGCCGTCGTTGGACTCGATGGCTCCCATGGTCCGGTCCTTGTCGCCGTCGGCACAGGTGAGTGCCAGCATCGGCTTGCCTCCCATGTCCTTGGCGGTGCCCGAGCAGACATGGGACTCGGCGACGACGACGGCCTTCCCGGATGCGACGGACAGCACCACGGCCTTGCCGCCGGTCTGCCCGGCCCAGGCGCCCTCCAGCGCCTTGAGATCACCGGTGGAGCCGCTGTCGCCGCCGCCCGATCCGGAGCCGGAGTCGGCGCTGCCGCCGGGCGCCGGGGTCGCGGTGGGGCCGGAGCTCTTGTCCGCGCCGTCCTTGTCGCCGTCGCTGCCGCACCCGGTGAGGGCGAGAGCGGTCAGCAGGCCGGTGGCGACGAGTGCACCGGTACGTGCGAGTTTGTACATGCCGAATTCCCCCTGGATGACGAATGACCGTTCAAGCTACCAGTGAGTCGCATCCGGTGAGGAACGGTCAACTCCCGGAATCGGGAGCCGAACAGCGCCTTCGCCCGTCTTCTCCTCCGGGGGAATGAGTAACCGAGGGAACACCCCGCGTGCACGTGCATCTGCCGGTGCATCCGCTCATGCACGGGAAATTGAACACAGCTATGATCCGAGACAGTTGACACTTGCACCTTGCAACTCGGGGAGCGTCCTGTGCACCACGTGTACAACGGCATGGCGGCCACAGAGCTTCGCGGAGTCGTCTGGCAGAAGAGCAGACACAGCAACTCACAGGGATCCTGCGTGGAGTTCGCGAAGCTGCCCGGAGGAGATGTGGCGATGCGCAATTCGCGTCACCCCGACGGGCCGGCGCTCGTCTATACGCCCGCGGAGATAGAGGCCCTGCTGCTGGGTGTGAAGGACGGGGAGTTCGACCACCTCATAGCCGAGGCCTGAGCGCCTCCTGCCGGTGCGTCACTTCTCCACCCGTGCGTCCGCGCGTGATCCGGTCCGTGCGCCGGTCCGCGTCAGCCGTCGCGTCAACTCGTGTGTCACACCGGGTCGGACAGCCGGAAGAGCGCCCAGACGACCTTTCCGCGCGGCGCCGGTCCGCCGGCGGCACTCTCCGTACTCAGTACGGGTGAAGGGTGCCAGCCCCAGCAGTCGCTGAAGGACTCCACCAGGAACAGACCGCGGCCCGACTCGGCCGAGTCCGGGGCCTCCGACGCGACCGGGCTCTCCTGGCTGGGATCGCGCACCGCGCACACCAGCCGCGAGGTCCAGCGCATCAAGTGCAGCCGTACGGGCGGGTCCTGGGGTTCGCGCGGGGTGTCGGCGGGCAGCGCGTGCCGCAGGGCGTTGGTGACGAGTTCGGAGACGACGAGTGCGACGTCGTCGAAGCGCTCGCTGAGACCCCAGCCGCTCAGGGTCGCCCGGGTGAACTGCCTGGCCCCGCCCACGGCCTCGTAGCGGGGCGGCAGGGAGCAGGTGGCCGATCCGGAGACGTCGGAGGGATCGATGGGGGGAAGCCCCTGCCGTAACGGCTCGAGCATCGTCGATCCATTCGTCCCCATGCGAAGCACTCCCGGGATTCGCGGCTGTATCGGTACTGCGGGTACACGCGTACAGCGGCACAACACGAACGAGCACGCAGGTGCGCGAGCTCCATGGTTCCGAATGCGCAGAGCAGATGCAAGGGCAGATGCACGTGCACGCGCCTGACCTGTCCGATCCCGTGCCGGTTCTTGCTCATTTCTTCCCGTGCGGAGTTTTCGGGTCGCCGGGAAGTCTTCTCATTTCCGTAATCGAATGAGTACGGGCTGAAGCGTTTTGATGGCAGAATCCGGCACTTGGGGTTCCGGGGGGACCCCGATGCCCGCAGGAAGCGATGGGGAGGGTTGGACCGGTGGCGGCAGGCGAGTCGAGCGGATCCGTGGTGCGGCGCATCCTTCTGGGCTCACAGCTCAGGCGGCTGCGGGACTCACGAGGTATCACCCGTGAGGCGGCCGGCTACTCCATCCGGGCTTCCGAATCGAAGATCAGCCGCATGGAGTTGGGACGGGTGAGCTTCAAGGCCAGGGATGTCGAGGACCTGCTCACGCTCTACGGAGTCACGGACGAGGCGGAGCGCGACTCCCTGCTCGGCCTGGCCCGTGAGGCCAACGTGGCGGGCTGGTGGCACAGTTTCGGGGACGTACTGCCCGGCTGGTTCCAGACGTACATCGGCCTGGAGGGTGCGGCCTCGCTCATCCGGATCTACGAAGTCCAGTTCGTGCACGGTCTGTTGCAGACCGAGGACTATGCGCACGCGGTCGTCTCCCGGGGCATGCGCGGCGCCCCCGCCGCCGAGATCGACCGCCGGGTCGCCCTGCGGCTGGAGCGGCAGAAGGCCCTCGTCTCGGAGCGGGCCCCCCGCTTCCACGCCGTGCTCGACGAGGCGGCGCTGCGCCGCCCGTACGGCGGGCGCGAAGTGATGCGCACCCAATTGCGGCATCTGATCGAAATGTCGGAACAGCCGAACATCACGCTCCAGGTGATGCCCTTCAGTTTCGGCGGGCACGCGGGCGAGAGCGGCGCCTTTACGATGCTGCGATTCCCGGAATCCGATCTGTCGGACATTGTCTATTTGGAGCAGCTGACAAGTGCGCTCTATCTGGACAAGGCCGAGGAAGTCGCCCAGTACGAAAAGGCGATGGTGCGGCTCCACGCGGAGAGCCCGGGCCCCGAGGAGAGCCGGGATCTCCTCCGCGGCCTTCTCCAACTCTCCTGATATTTCAGTACGATGACGTTCCGCCAGGAGTCTGCACCTGAGTTAAGGGATCGCATGTCCTTCTTCCACGAGCTGGCCGCCCAGTACATCGACGGTGAATGGTGCACCGGCACGGGCTCGTGGGACATCATCGATTTCAATCCCTACAACGGCGAAAAGCTCGCCGCCATCACCGTCGCCACGGCCTGCGAAGTGGACCGCGCCTACCGCGCCGCCGAGCGCGCACAGCGGGACTGGGCCGCCGCGACTCCGTACGAGCGCCGCGCGGTGCTGGAGCGGGCGGTGCGGATCACCGAGGAGCTCGCCGAGGACATCGTCGAGGCGGTCATCGACGAACTGGGCGGTACGCGCGCCAAGGCGCGGTACGAACTGGCCGCGGCCCAGGCCTTCCTGCGCGAGGCCGCGCACCAGGCACTGCACCCCGAGGGCCGCATCCTGCCCTCCCCGGTGGACGGCAAGGAGAACCGCCTCTACCGGCTGCCGGTCGGGGTCATCGGGGTCATCAGCCCCTTCAACTTTCCCTTCCTGGTGACGATGAAGTCCGTCGCGCCGGCCCTGGCGCTCGGCAACGCGGTCGTCGTCAAGCCCAACCAGAACGCCCCGGTGACCGGCGGCGGGCTGATCGCCCGGATCTTCGAGGCGGCCGGGCTGCCGGCCGGACTGCTCAACGTCGTCGTCACCGACATCGCGGAGATAGGCGACGCGTTCATCGAGCACCCCGTGCCCAAGGTGATCTCGTTCGCCGGATCGGACCGGGTGGGCCGCCATGTCGCCGCCACGGCGGGCGCGCTCTTCAAGCGCACCATTCTCGAACTCAGCGGCAACAGCGCCCTGGTGGTGCTCGACGACGCGGACATCGACTACGCCGTCGACTCCGCCGTCTTCAGCCGCTTCGTCTATCAGGGCCAGGTCTGCATGGCCGCCAACCGGATCCTGGTGGACCGTGCCGTGGCCGGCGCGTTCACCGAGAAGTTCACCGCCCGGGTGGCCGCGCTCAAGACCGGCGACCCGCGCGATCCGGAGACCCAGATCGGCCCGGTCATCAACACCTTCCAGGCCGACGCGCTGACCGCCCTCGTCGACCAGGCGCTCGCCGAGGGCGCCACCGCGCTGGTCCGCGGCCGCACCCGGGGCAACCTCGTCGAACCCACCGTCCTCACCGGCCTGCCGGACGGCTCCCCGCTGCTCTCCCAGGAGATCTTCGGCCCGGTGGCGCTGCTGATCCCGTTCGACGGCGAGGAGGAGGCCGTACGGATCGCCGACGACAGCCCCTACGGGCTCAGCGGCGCGGTGCACACCGCCGACGCCGAGCGCGGGGTGCGCTTCGCGCAGCGGATCGACAGCGGGATGTTCCACGTCAACGACGCCACCGTCCAGGACGATCCGCTGGTCGCGTTCGGCGGCGAGAAGGCCTCCGGCACCGGCCGGCTGAACGGCGAGGCGACCGTCGAGGCCTTCACCACCCAGAAGTGGATCTCGATCCAGCGCGGCCGGAGCCACTTCCCGCTCTGACCCCGGATCCCTGCCCCGCTCCCGATCACGGCACCGCTACTCTCGTCAAAGTTGAGTAGAGAGGTGGGCGGTATGTCGGCGATCCGGTTGCTGGTCCTCTGCGCGGTGCGTCAGCACGGCCGGGCGCACGGCTATCAGATCCGCAACGACCTGGAGTACTGGGGCGCGCACGAGTGGTCCAACGCCAAGCCGGGCTCGATCTACCACGCACTGAAGCAGATGGCGAAGCAGGGCGTCCTGCTCGCCCACGAGGTCGCCCCGAGCACGGTGGGCGGCCCGCCGCGCACCGAGTACGAGATCACCGAACAGGGCGACGAGGAGTACTTCACGCTGCTGCGCGCGGCGCTGACCTCGTACGACCAGAGGCTCGACATGCTGTCCGCGGGGCTCGGCGGGATCGTCGACCTGGAGCGGGCCGAGGCGGTGGCCCTCCTCAAGGAGCGGGTGGCCGGCCTCGCCCGGTGGCGGCGCTCGGTCACCGAGTACTACACACCCGAGGCGGGACCCGGGTCCATCGGGCACATCGGCGAGATCATGAACATGTGGGTGCACTCGGCGGACTCCGGTGCGCAGTGGACCCGGGGGCTGATCGACCGCATCGAGGGCGGGGCCTACACCTTCGCCGGTGAGGGCGATCCGTTCGTCGGCGTGCTGGCCGAGGGCGAGGAGAACCCGTACGCGACCGGCTCCGCCGACGACGGACGCTGACCGCCCTCAGTGGTGGAACGAGGTCGCCGGTGCGTGCTCGGCGCTCAACGGGTGTGACTGGGCGCGCAGTTCGGGCAGGAGCAGCCGCAGGTCCTCCAGCAGCAGTTCCGCCAGGTCGGAGGAGAAGCCGTTGCGGCACACGATCCGGAGGACGGAGAGGTCCTCCCGGTCGGCCGGGAAGGTGTACGCGGGCACCAGCCAGCCGCGCTCGCGCAGCCGGCGCGACACGTCGAAGACGTCGTACGCGGTCACCTCCGGCCTCGTGGTCAGCGCGAAGACCGGCAGCTGGTCGCCCCGGGTGAGCAGACGGAAGTCGCCCAGCTCCTCGATCTTCCTCGCCAGCCCCATGGCCACGTCCCGGGACGCCTGCTGCACGGCCCGGTATCCCTCCCGGCCCAGCCGCAGGAAGGTGTAGTACTGCGCGACGACCTGGGCGCCCGGCCGGGAGAAGTTGAGCGCGAAGGTCGGCATGTCGCCGCCCAGGTAGTTGACCCGGAAGACGAGCTCCTCGGGCAGTTCGGCGGGCGAGCGCCACAGCGCCCAGCCGACACCCGGGTAGACCAGGCCGTACTTGTGCCCGGAGGTGTTGATCGAGGCGACCCGGGGGAGCCGGAAGTCCCACACCAGGTCCTCGTCCAGGAAGGGTGCCACCATCGCGCCCGACGCCCCGTCGACGTGGACGGGGATGTCGAGGCCGGTGCGCTCCTGGAGCGCGTCGAGGGCCGCGCAGAGCTCGGCGATGGGCTCGTAGCTGCCGTCGAAGGTGGAGCCGAGGATGCCGACGACGCCGATGGTGTTCTCGTCGCAGAGGTCGGCGGCGGCCTGCGGGTCGAGGTGGAAGCGGTCGCCGTCCATCGGGACGAGACGCGGCTCGACCTCCCAGAAGGTGCAGAACTTGTCCCAGCAGACCTGCACGTTGATGCCCATGACCAGATTGGGCCGGGCGGTCGCCGGATAGCGGTCGGCGTTCCTGGCCGCCCAGCGGCGCTTGAGCGCCAGTGCGGCCAGCATGCAGGCCTCGCTGGACCCGGTCGTCGAACAGCCGACGGCCGTGGCGGGGTCGGGCGCGTTCCACAGGTCGGCGAGCATCGCCACACAGCGCCGTTCCAGTTCGGCGGTGCGCGGGTACTCGTCCTTGTCGATCATGTTCTTGTCGCGGCACTCGCCCATCAGCACACCGGCCTGGGGCTCCATCCAGGTGGTGACGAAGGTGGCGAGGTTCAGCCGGGAGTTGCCGTCGAGCATCAGCTCGTCATGGACGAGGCCGTAGGCGGTGGCGGGCGGCAGCGGTCCGTCCGGCAGCTTGTGCCGGGGCGGTGCGGACTCCATCCCGGCGGTCGGGTCGGCCTCCCCGAAGAACGGGTTGAGCGCGAGCCTGCGCCGTTCGTCGGACGGTTCGGTGGAGTGCGCGGAGCCCTTGTGGAGCGGCATCGCAGACCTGCCCTTCTCTGCTCTCATCGGCGAGGCCGGATGAATCCGACGATGCGGACGAATTCCGACGATACGGACAGTGGGTGGGTCCGGCGCGCCGGGCGGGCCCGCCGGGCGGCTCAGCGCAGCGGCGTACCGTCCTCGCGCAGCTGCATCAGCGGCCGTCCGGTGACCAGCAGCCAGGCCGGCAGGGTGGCGACGCACAGCAGGGGGAGCAGCGCCATGTCGGAGGCCAGTACCGCGGCCGTGAACAGGCTCAGCCAGCCCTGCCGGGTGATGGCGAGCAGGACGCCGAGCACCCCGCAGGTCACCGCGAGTGATACCGGGACGGCGTCGACCAGGGCGTGGGCGCACAGGCCGAGCGCGACGCCGGCGAACACCGCGGGGAAGATCCGGCCGCCCCGGAAGCCGCAAGCCGCCGCGATGAGCAGGGCTGCGGTCTTCACCACCGCCATGCCGCCGAAACCGGCGGCCGACCAGCCGTCCGGGTCGCCGGCGAGCACCTTCACCTCGTCCAGGCCCTTGAACAGGGTGAGATGCCCACCGAGCGCCCCGAGCAGGCCCAGCAGCAGTCCGCCCGCGGTCATGGCCAGGACCGGGTGCCCCAGGGTGCGGAAGACGCGGTGCACGTGCGGGAAGGCGTAGACCGCCGCCAGTCCCAGCACCGCTCCCGCGGAGGCGATCACGGTGGCCGAGAGCAGGTCGCCCCACTGGGCCCCGGGGTACTCGGGCAGCGAGAGGTCGAAGCTGGGGTGGGCGGCCAGGGTCATGGTGAGCGCCCCCGCGGCCCCGGCCGCGAGCGGCCCGAAGAGCCGGTCCCAGAGCGCGCCGGGTCCGGGGCGCGAGGCGAGCGTCTCGGAGAGGATCAGGGCGGCGGCGACCGGGGTGCCGAACAGCGCGCCGATGGTGCCCGCGGCGGCGAGCGAGATCCACAGCTCGGCCGGGGCGTCCGGTGCGAACCGGCGGCCCGCCCAGTAGGCCAGCGCGATGTTGGCCGCGGTGATCGGATTCTCCGGCCCCAGGCTGACCCCGCCCGCCAGCGCCAGGACCGTCACCAGGAGCAGCCCCGGAACCACCCCCGGCGGCAGTGGCGGATCGACGAGCCCGGTGGTCGCCGGGTCGGGACCGGCCCGGCCGGGCACCGCCCGGACGGTCAGTCCGGTCACCAGGCCGATCGCGGTGAGCATCACGATCATCCACAGCGAGGAGTACCGGCCGATCGACAGGGCGTCGGGCAGCGTCCCCCAGAGCACGTCCTGCAACTGCTCGGCGAGCAGACTGATGCCGAGCAGGACGAGCGCCGCGACCACGCCGACGGCCAGGGAGGGCAGCAGGAGCAGCAGGAGCCGGCGCGCGGGGGCCGGTCCGGCGGAGACGGTCGAATCGGTGGCCATCGGCTCACCATAGCCATGCAAAAGACCTATAACCGGTCAAATGGTGCAGTGCTCGCGGCATTTCGGACTTGCACCTCACGTCACGTCAGGGCCGAGGCTCGGACACGTACCCACACAGGGAAGGAGCGGGGCGCCATGGAGCACTCCGTGGGACAGGTCGCCGGATACGCCGGAGTCACGGTGCGCACCCTGCACCACTACGACGGCATCGGGCTGCTCTCGCCCGGCGGGCGCAGCCACGCGGGCCACCGGCGTTACAGCGACGCCGACCTCGACCGGCTGCAGCAGATCCTGTTCTACCGGGAGCTCGGCTTCCCGCTCGACGAGATCGCGGCGCTGCTCGACGACCCGGACGCGGACCCGCAGGAGCACCTGCGCCGCCGGCACGAGCTGCTGTCGCACCGGATCGCCGAACTGCAGCGCATGGCCACCGCCGTCGAGACAGCCATGGAGGCACGGAAGATGGGCATCAACCTCACGCCCGAGGAGAAGTTCGAGGTCTTCGGGGACAAGGACCCGGAGCGCTACGCGGACGAGGCGGAGCGCCGCTGGGGCGGCACCGGCACCTACGCCGAGTCGCAGCGCAGGACCGCCCGCTACACCAAGGAGGACTGGCAGCGGATGCACGCCGAGGCCGCCTCCTGGGGCGAGCGCTACGACGCCCTCATGGCGGACGGCGAGCCGGCCGGCGGCGTACGGGCGATGGACCTCGCCGAGGAGCACCGGCTCCACATCACGACCTGGTTCTACGAGTGCACGACCGAGATCCACCGGGGGCTCGGCGAGATGTACGTCGCCGATCCGCAGTTCAAGGCGTTCTACGAGTCGATGCGGCCGGGCCTGGCCGAGCACCTGCGCGACGCGATCGACGCGAACGCGGAGCGGCGGGGTGAGAGGCTCTAGGTGCCACGGCGGGCGTGGCGCCGGGCAGGCGGGACTTTCAGAACACGCCCCAGCTGCCACGGCGGTCGTGGGGGCGGGCCGTTCCGCCCCCACGACGGCGCGCTCAGCTCCGGCTGATCACCGCCGCGGTTCCGTACGCACAGACCTCCGTGCCCACGTCGGCCGCCTCGGTCACGTCGAACCGCATCATCAGGACCGCGTTGGCGCCGCGCGCCTTCGCCTGCTCGACCAGCCGTTCCATGGCCTGGTTGCGGGTCTCGACGAGCGTCTTGGTCAGTCCCTTCAGCTCGCCGCCGATCATGGACTTCAGCCCGGCGCCGATCTGGCTGCCGAGGTGGCGGGAGCGCACGGTCAGGCCGAACACCTCACCGATGACCTGGGTCACCTGATAGCCGGGTACGTCATTGGTGGTGACGACCAGCACATCCGACTGTGCCGCCTGGCCGCCGCCGTAATCATCAATGCCCATGGGATGGCACCTCCTGGGCACGATTTTTGTCCCGGTTCACCCGGTGTGCATCTCCACAGGGGCCGCTGGAACCGGGAGGGGGTCCGCGGCGTTGATAGCTTTGGGCGGCCACGCAGCCGCGCCATCGACCACATCCTGGAGCCCGGACCCTTGAATACGCTTGCGCTCGGACCCAGCTGGCTGGACCCGGACCATCTGATCGGGCAGTTCGGGCTGATCGGCGTGCTGGTCATCGTCTTCGCCGAGTCCGGGCTGCTGATCGGGTTCTTCCTGCCCGGCGACTCGCTCCTGTTCACCACGGGTCTGCTGGTGACGACGGGCAAGCTGGACACCCCGCTGTGGCTGGTCTGCGTCCTGGTCGCCCTGGCGGCGATCATCGGCGACCAGGTGGGCTACCTCTTCGGCCGCAAGGTCGGCCCCTCGCTCTTCAACCGGCCGGACTCCCGCCTCTTCAAGCAGGAGAACGTCGAGAAGGCCCACGAGTTCTTCGAGAAGTACGGGCCGAAGTCGCTGATCCTGGCCCGCTTCGTGCCCATCGTGCGGACGTTCACGCCGATCATCGCCGGTGTCAGCCGGATGAACTACCGCTCGTTCATCACGTTCAACATCATCGGCGGGGTCCTCTGGGGCGTCGGAGTGACGCTGCTGGGCGCGGGCCTCGGCCAGATCGAGTTCGTGCACAAGAACATCGAGGCGATGCTGGTCCTGATCGTGCTGATCTCGGTCGTGCCGATCGGCATCGAGTTCCTGCGCGCCCGCGGCAAGGCGAAGAAGGAAGCGGCGGCGGGCGAGCGCGAGGACCAGGACCCGCCCGCCGGTGGCGGCTCGGCGGCGGGCCGCCGCGGCGGCCGCCACGCCAAGCGCTGACCCCGGCGCCCGCAGGGGGCGCGGGGCCCCGCGTCAGAAGCCGCGCGTCCGCTTGGCCGCGCGGCGGTTCGCGCCGCCGACCGCGCCCGGCACCCGCATGAACAGCCGGGAGATCTCGCTTCCCAGGTTCACCCCGATCGCGATGGCCAGCGCCGTCGCCACCGCGGTCGACAGCGAGGCGAGCCCCCGGTCCAGCTCGTTCTGCGCGACACCCAGCAGACCGAAGTACGTGGCCGAGCCGGGCAGCAGCGGACCGATCGCGGCCGTGATGAACGGCAGCGACGAGGTGTAGCGGTAGCGCGAGAACAACTGCCCGAACAGCCCGACGAGCCCGGCCGCCGCGGCGGTGGCCGCGACCGCGGAGAGGTTGCCCGTCCGGGCCATCGCCCCGTAGATGACCCAGGCCACGCCGCCGTTGAGGGTCACCGCCAGCACCGTGGACCGCTCCTGCTGGAGCAGGATCGCGAAGGCCAGGGTCAGCACCATCGACGCCAGGATCTGCACCACCGGCCGGTCGTGGGAGATGAGCCGCGCCTCCGGGTCCAGCTCGGCACCCAGCTGTAGCCCCCCGTAGAGGGCCAGCAGCACCCCGGCGACGATCGCGATGAAGAAGTACATGACCTCCAGCAGCCGGGCGGAGGCGGTGATGTAGTAGCCGGTCAGGCCGTCCTGCACACCCGCGACCAGGGCCCGCCCCGGCAGCAGCGCGAACAGCCCACCGGTGATCACCGCCGACGGCCGTACGTCCGACCAGTGGGTGAGGGTCAGCGCCACACCCATCGCGGCGGGCGGCATCGCCGCCACCACGAACTGGTAGAACTCCGGCAGCCCGCGCCCGGCACACAGCCAGGCCAGCCGGTCGCCGAGCATCGCGCCGAGCGCCGCGATCAGGAACACCAGCGGACCACCGCCGACCAGCACCGACGCGGCGCCCGCCAGCCCGCCCGCGGCCAGTGTGAGCACCCAGCCCGGGTACGGGTGACGGTTCCTGCGGATCTCCGCGAGACGCCGGTAGGCCTCCTCCAGGGAGACCTCGCCCTCCACGGTGGTGATGTCGTCGATGAGCCGGAAGACGGCCGCCAGCCGGGTGTAGTCGGTGCCCCGGCGGCGTACCGTACGGCTCGCCGTCACCGGGTCCTCCACCAGCGACGGCTGGTGCGAGATGGACAGCAGCGTGAAGGTGACGGTCGGCTCGCAGCGGTCGAGCCCGTAGCTGCGGGTCACGGCGAACATCGCCGCCTCGACGTCCTCGGCGCCCTCGCCGCCGGCGAGCAGCAGCTCCCCGATACGCAGCGTCAGGTCGAGCACGCGCGGCACCGCCGGGCCCGCGTCGTCGTGCTTCTGCACCGGCTCCGGCGCCGGGCGGTCGGCGACCGGCATCCGCAGCATCGTGCGCATCCGGTCCTGCCAGGGGGCTTCCTTGGTCAGCCGGATCATCGGAATGCCGTGCGCCGGGGTGAAGGCGGGCGGCGAGTTCCGGGCGTCGTAGGTGCTCGGCAGGGCGAAGGCGGAGCCGCCAGAGTCGGCTCCGGCCGCGGAAGCGGAACCTGTGCCCGAGCCCGAACCCGTGCCCGGACTCTGCGGCTCGGGGCTCAGACCCGACGGAAGGGCGAACTCCGACGTCGGGTGGTCGTCTTCGGACGCCGGTGCCGGCCTGCCCACCCCCGCGGGCTGGGAGAAGGCGCTGCGCGCCTCGTCGGACTGGGGCTTCTGGTCATCGGGACCGCCCGGTTCCGCCACCACTCGACCTCGTTCCTCGTCGGCTGCGCGTCCTCGGATGCGCTCCTGCCCAGTATGGCCACGTGCATGGGCGCGCATGCGAACGGGCGGCACACCCGTGAAGGTGTGCCGCCCGCAGCGTGCTCAGAACCGTAAGCGGAACCTCAGTGAGCGCCGCCCTGCGCCTCCAGGCGCTTGTACGAGTTCTCGATCTCGGCCTCGGCCTCGACGCGGCCGACCCAGTCGGCGCCCTCGACGGACTTGCCGGGCTCCAGGTCCTTGTAGACCTCGAAGAAGTGCTGGATCTCCAGGCGGTCGAACTCCGACACGTGGTGGATGTCGCGCAGGTGCTCCACCCGGGGGTCGGAGGCCGGCACGCACAGCAGCTTGTCGTCGCCGCCGGCCTCGTCGGTCATCCGGAACATGCCGATCGCGCGGCACTTGATGAGGCAGCCGGGGAACGTCGGCTCCTCCAGGATGACCAGCGCGTCCAGCGGGTCGCCGTCCTCGCCGAGGGTGTTCTCGACGAAGCCGTAGTCCGCCGGGTAGCTGGTCGAGGTGAAGAGTCGACGGTCCAGGCGGATCCGGCCGGTCTCGTGATCCACCTCGTACTTGTTCCGCGAACCCTTCGGGATCTCGATAACGACGTCGAACTCCACGGGTGGCTCCTCCATGATCAACACATACGACTGATGGTTAAGTGTCCCCCACGGAGATGCGTGCTCGCGAAAGGGGCTGGTCAACGGTGGCCGAGCCGGTGAAAAGACCGTCGATCAACCCGTTCGCCAAGCTGAGCAAGGCAGCCCTGGCGGACCATCTCGACCTGCGGAACGGGCTGAGCAACTGGCAGTTCACGGCCGTTTCCGCCGTCCTGGGCCTGGCGCTCGCAGCCGGCGCCGTCCTCGCCGCCGGTCCCTGGGACTCGGGTCAGCGTAAGGCCGAGCAGGACTGGGCGGCCGCCCGGACCCCCACAGGTGGCACACATCACGACCCGGACGCGCCCGCGGGTCCGGCCCCCGCACCGAGCGCCCCGGCGGTGCTCGCCGCCCTCGGCGCCGCACCCGGCAAGCCGGCGGCGGACGCCGTGGACGCCCCGGACGGAGCAGCGGCCGCGCTCCGCTCCGTGCTGGCGCCGCTGCTGAAGGATCCCGCGCTCGGCACCCGGCGCAGCGCCGTCGTCATCGACACCGCGACCGGCCGGCGGCTGTACGGGGTGGGAGCCGACACCCCGATGACCCCCGCCTCCACGGTCAAGATCGCCACCACGGTCGCCGCCCTCACCGCGCTCGGCCCCGCCCACCGCATCCCCACGGCAGTCCGGGCCTCCGCGGACCTGCGCACCGTGACCCTGGTCGGCGGCGGCGACCCCACCCTCGACCGGGCCGCCCTGCGCACCCTGGCCGCCGACACCGCCCGCGCCCTGAAGGACGGCGGGGTCCGTTCGGTGCGGCTGCGGTACGACACCTCCGGCTACTCCGGGCCCGCGCTCCACCCGATCGGCCCCAACGAGAACATCGCTCCCGTGAGCGCCCTGATGATCGACGAGGGACGGCTCGACGACACCTCCAGCGGGCCCGCGCCACGCAGCGGCGACCCGGCCCGCGACGCCGCCGACGCCTTCGGCGAACTGCTGGACGAGGCCGGGATCACCACCACCGACGGCCCGGAGGCGGGCCGGGCGGCGGCCAAGTCCAGGCCGGTCGCCAAGCACCTCTCCGCCCCGCTGTCCGCCCTGGTCGAGCGGGCGCTGACCAACAGCGACAACGACATCGCCGAGGCGCTGGCCCGCCAGACCGCGCTGGCCACGGGCGAGGCGGCCGACTTCAAGGGCGGCCGACGGGCCGTCACCGCACAGCTGAAGAAGCTCGGACTGCCCCTGAAGGGCGTGAACATCGCCGACGGCAGCGGGCTCGACCGCCGGGACAAGGTCACCGCCGCCCTGCTCGCCGGTCTCCTGGCCCGCGCCGCCGACCGGGACCACACCGAACTGCGCCCCGTCCTCACCGGCCTTCCGGTGGCCGGCTTCAGCGGCACGCTCAGCGGCCGCTACACGACGAAGGCCGGCGGCACCGGCCTGATCCGCGCCAAGACCGGCACCCTCACCGGCGTCAACACGCTCTCCGGCACGGTCGTCGACCCGCACGGCCGGCTGCTCGCGTTCGCCTTCCTCGCCTCGGGCACCACCGCCCCGGCCGAGGCCCAGTCGGCCCTCGACGCGCTCGCCACCGCCCTGGCCGCCGGGAGACAATGAGGTCCCAACACCTCACCGCGCTCCGGGCCGAGCACGTACGGTTGACGCATGACGAGCATCGGTGGTGCCGGGATGGTCGACTGGAATCTCGCGGTCGCGACCGCGACCCGGCTAGTACGGCCGGGTCCCGAGATCAGCCGCGAGGAGGCCCGCGAGGTCGTCGCGGAGCTGCGCAGGCATGCCAAGGCGGCGGAGGAACACGTCCGCGCCTTCACCCGGATGATCCCGGAGGGGACCGAACCGGAGGACACCCCGGTCCTGGTCGTCGACCGGGCGGGCTGGATCAAGGCGAACGTCGCGGGCTTCCGGGAACTGCTCCGCCCCCTCCTGGAGAAGATGGAGGAGCGGCGCGGCGGCGGCGCGGGCGGCGCCGTGCTCGGCGCGGTCGGCTCCAAGGTGACCGGTGTCGAGGTGGGGATGCTGCTGTCGTTCCTGGCCTCCCGGGTCCTCGGCCAGTACGAGACGTTCGCCCCCGCCACCCGTGAGCTCCCCGCGTCGGCCGACGGCGGCGGCCGGCTGCTGCTGGTCGCGCCGAACATCGTCCACGTCGAGCGGGAGCTGGAGGTCGACCCGCACGACTTCCGCCTCTGGGTCGCCCTCCACGAGGAGACGCACCGCACCCAGTTCACCGCGGTGCCCTGGCTCCGCGACCATCTGCAGGGCGAGATCCAGTCATTCCTCGACGAGACCGACGTCGACCCGATGACGGTGCTGGAACGGCTCCGCGAGGCCGCCCAGTCGCTGGCCGGCGGCCGGCCCGAGGGCGAGGAGGGCGAGGACGGCGGGCGCAGCCTCGTCGAGATCGTCCAGACCCCCGCCCAGCGCGAGATCCTCGGCCGCCTCACCGCGGTCATGTCCCTGCTGGAGGGGCACGCCGACTACGTGATGGACGGCGTCGGCCCCGAGGTGGTGTCCTCCGTCGGCGAGATCCGGGAGAAGTTCCAGCAGCGCAGGGCGCGCGGCGCGAGCCGCCTCGACCAGGCGCTGCGCAAGCTCCTCGGGCTCGACGCCAAGCTGCGCCAGTACCGCGACGGCGAAAGGTTTGTGCGCGCCGTCGTCGACGAGGTCGGGATGGACGGCTTCAACCGGGTCTGGACCTCGCCCAACACGCTTCCGACCAAGGCCGAGATCGCCAAGCCGGAGGACTGGATCGCGAGGGTGCACCGTAAGGCAGAGTCATGATCACGGCCCGTGCGCGGGCCCGGGACCCGAGGGCAACGCGCCGGTAATCACCCATCCGAGGGACCGTAGGGGCATGGGAAGGCGTGCAATGCTCGATGAACGGCTTTGCTCTGTCACCATCGACGCACTCTGAGTGACGGCACTCTTTTCCGTCCCGGCACTCGGAGGCACCTCTCCAGAACTTCACGAAGGGCACCGGACATGGGTCCCCATCCTGCGGTCGCGGCGATACGCCTGGCGGTCCGCCGCGTACTCCACGACGTACTCACCGAATTCTCCGAACAGACCGAACGCACCGGGCACACCGGACGCGCCCCGCACCCCGAGCTCGCCGAGGCCGGAGCGGGCAGGCGGCGCGCCGCACTTCCCGAACGCCCCGGTACCCCGCTGGTACTGGTGGCATGCTCCGGCGGCGCCGACTCGATGGCGCTCGCCTCCGCCCTCGCCTTCGAGGCCCGCAAACTCGCCGTCCGGGCCGGCGGCATCACCGTCGACCACGGCCTCCAGGACGGCTCCGACGCCCGCGCCGCCGAGGTCGCCGACCGCCTCGCCGCCATGAACCTCGACCCCGTCGAGGCGGTCGCGGTGCACGTCGGCCACGGCGGCGGACCCGAGGCCGCCGCCCGCGACGCCCGCTACGCGGCCCTGGACGCCGCGGCCGAGCGCCACGGCGCCGCCGCCGTCCTGCTCGGCCACACCCGCGACGACCAGGCGGAGACGGTCCTGCTGGGCCTCGCCCGCGGCTCCGGCATCCGCTCCCTGTCCGGCATGGCCGCCGCCTCCGGACCGGCCGGCCGCTACCGCCGCCCCTTCCTCCAGCTCGACCGGCAGACCGCCCGCACGGCCTGTCTGGCCCAGTCCCTGCCCGTCTGGGACGACCCGCACAACATCGACCCCGCCTACACCCGCTCCCGGCTGCGCCACGAGGGCCTGCCCGCCCTGGAGAAGGCGCTGGGCAAAGGAGTCGTCGAGGCCCTGGCCCGTACGGCCCAGCTCTCCCGCGACGACGCCGACGCCCTCGACACCTGGGCCGCCGAGGCCGGACGTGACGTACGCGACGACGCGGGCCGGCTGGAGTGCGCCAAGCTCAACGCGCTGCCGCCCGCCGTCCGCCGCCGCGTCCTGCGCCGGGCCGCCATAGAGGCGGGCTCCCCGGCCGGTTCGCTCTTCGCCCGGCACATCGAGGAAGTCGACCGCCTCATCACCGGCTGGCGCGGCCAGCAGGCCATCAACCTCCCCGGCCGCGTCGAAGCCCGGCGGCAGGGTGGCAGACTGGTCATTCGGCAGAGCTGACGCACAAGCGGCTGACATGCAGGCGAGCGGCCGCGCAGGCCCGGGACTCCACCCCGGACCCGGCAGGCAAAGAAAGAGACGCGGGTGAACGAGAAGGACATGGGTACCGACCTTCAGTCGGTGCTCCTCACCAAGGAAGAGATCGACGCGAAGCTCGTCGAACTGGCCGCGAAGATCGACGCGGAGTACGCGGGCAAGGACCTGCTCCTCGTCGGAGTCCTCAAGGGCGCGGTGATGGTCATGGCGGACCTGGCGCGCGCGCTGTCCACCCCCGTCACCATGGACTGGATGGCCGTCTCGTCGTACGGCGCGGGCACCCAGTCCTCCGGTGTCGTCCGGATCCTCAAGGACCTGGACACCGACATCAAGGGCAAGCACGTCCTGATCGTCGAGGACATCATCGACTCGGGCCTGACGCTGTCCTGGCTGATGTCGAACCTCGGCTCGCGCGAGCCCGCATCGCTGGAGATCTGCACCCTGCTGCGCAAGCCGGACGCGGCGAAGGTCGCGCTCGACTGCAAGTGGGTCGGCTTCGACATCCCCAACGAGTTCGTCGTCGGCTACGGGCTGGACTACGCGGAGAAGTACCGCAACCTGCCCTTCGTCGGCACCCTCGCCCCGCACGTCTACGGCGGCTGAGCACGACGCCGGCGAACCCGCCCCGGCTGCGGGGAACCCTCACCGATTTCCCGCCGTTGAGCCTTCGAAGGCGGGTTTGACAGACTTCCTCTGCGGTCGTCGGTGACAATGCCGGTGTACCGTCCGAAGAACAGTCTTTACTCACAGCAGCATTTACCTACGGGCAGGAGGGACGGGGCGACTTCGCTCCGTATGGATGGACGTGAAGCGATACTTCCGTGGGCCGGTCATGTGGATCGTGCTGGCCGTCCTCGCCGTGGTCGTGTTGATGCAGGTCGTCGGCTCGGGTGGCGGCTACAAGACGGTGGACACCGGCAAGGTGATCCAGGCGATCAGTAAGAACCAGGTGGAGCAGGCCAAGCTGACCACCGGTGACGATCAGATCATCAAGATCGAGCTGAAGGACGGCCAGAAACTCTCCGGCGAGTCCGGCAGCAAGTTCCAGGCGAGCTACATCGGCAACCAGGGTGTCCAGCTCGCCGACACGCTGCAGAAGAAGTTCGAGAGCGGTGACATCGACAAGGGTTACACCGTCTCGCCGTCGAAGCAGTCCCCGTTCGTCTCGATCCTCTTCTCGCTGCTGCCGTTCGTCCTCATCGTGGTCGTCTTCCTGTTTCTGATGAACCAGATGCAGGGTGGCGGCTCCAAGGTCATGC
The DNA here is from genome assembly GCF_035917255.1 of Streptomyces sp. NBC_01257. Taxonomy (NCBI): domain Bacteria; kingdom Bacillati; phylum Actinomycetota; class Actinomycetes; order Kitasatosporales; family Streptomycetaceae; genus Streptomyces; species Streptomyces sp. NBC_01257. The sequence continues at coordinate 4,108,655 of NZ_CP108472.1, read as the reverse complement.
AGTTCGGCAAGTCCAAGGCCAAGCTGATCACCAAGGACACCCCCAAGACGACGTTCGCCGATGTGGCGGGGTCGGACGAGGCGGTCGAGGAACTCCACGAGATCAAGGAGTTCCTCCAGGAGCCGGCGAAGTTCCAGGCCGTCGGCGCCAAGATCCCCAAGGGTGTCCTGCTGTACGGGCCTCCCGGTACGGGCAAGACGCTGCTCGCACGCGCCGTCGCCGGTGAAGCGGGCGTCCCGTTCTACTCGATCTCCGGTTCCGACTTCGTCGAGATGTTCGTCGGTGTCGGTGCCTCCCGTGTCCGTGACCTCTTCGAGCAGGCCAAGGCGAACGCCCCGGCGATCGTCTTCGTCGACGAGATCGACGCAGTCGGCCGGCACCGCGGTGCCGGTATGGGCGGCGGACACGACGAGCGCGAGCAGACGCTGAACCAGCTGCTCGTGGAGATGGACGGCTTCGACGTGAAGGGCGGCGTCATCCTGATCGCCGCCACGAACCGGCCGGACATCCTCGACCCGGCGCTGCTGCGCCCGGGCCGTTTCGACCGGCAGATCGCGGTCGACCGGCCGGACATGCAGGGCCGTCTGGAGATCCTCAAGGTCCACCAGAAGGGCAAGCCGGTCGCGCCGGACGTCGATCTCGGCGCCGTCGCCCGTCGCACGCCCGGATTCACCGGTGCCGACCTGTCGAACGTGCTGAACGAAGCGGCGCTCCTCACGGCGCGCGGCAATCTGAAGCTGATCGACAACAACATGCTCGACGAGGCCATCGACCGCGTCGTGGCGGGTCCGCAGAAGCGGACCCGGATCATGTCCGAGAAGGAGAAGAAGATCACCGCGTACCACGAGGGCGGACACGCCCTGGTCGCGGCGGCCTCACCTCAGTCGGACCCGGTCCACAAGATCACGATCCTCTCCCGCGGCCGCGCCCTCGGTTACACGATGGTGCTCCCGGAGGAGGACAAGTACTCCACGACGCGCAACGAGATGCTCGACCAGCTGGCTTACATGCTGGGCGGGCGCGCGGCCGAGGAGCTGGTCTTCCACGACCCGACGACCGGCGCTGCGAACGACATCGAGAAGGCCACCGCAACGGCCCGCGCGATGGTCACGCAGTACGGCATGACGGAGCGGCTCGGCGCCATCAAGTTCGGTGGCGACAACACCGAACCCTTCGTGGGCCGCGAGATGGGCCACCAGCGCGACTACTCGGAAGAGGTCGCCGCGCTGGTCGACGAAGAGGTCAAGAAGCTCATCGAGACCGCGCACAACGACGCGTGGGAGATCCTCGTCGAGAACCGCGACGTTCTGGACGCCCTGGTTCTCCAGCTCCTTGAGAAGGAGACCCTCGGCAAGGCGGAGATCGCCGAGATCTTCGCTCCGATCGTCAAGCGTCCGGCCCGTCCGGCGTGGACGGGCTCCGCCCGGCGCACGCCGTCCACCCGGCCGCCGGTGCTCTCCCCGAAGGAGCTCGCCCTCACCAACGGCGCCGCCACGGCGAACGGCTCGGTCACGGACACGGTTCCGGCGGCCGAGGCGATCCCCGAGGAGCGCCCCGAGAGCTAGACACCGACCCCGGTGTGGCCCCCGTCACGGAGGCTCCACCGGGCCCGGAATGGATGCCGCGCCCCCCAGGTTTTAGCCTGTGGGGGCGCGGCTTTTCCGTATCACCTGCGCGGATGTCCACGCAGTGACAGCTCAGAGGAACGAGGCACAGATGACCGACCCGGTGACGCTGGACGGCCAGGGTTCGATCGGCGAGTTCGACGAGAAGCGGGCCGAGGCGGCCGTACGCGAGCTCCTGATCGCCGTCGGGGAGGACCCGGACCGGGAGGGGCTGCGGGAGACGCCGGGGCGGGTGGCGCGGGCGTACAAGGAGATATTCGCGGGCCTGTACCAGGAGCCCGAGGACGTCCTGACGACCACGTTCGACCTCGGCCACGACGAGATGGTGCTGGTCAAGGACATCGAGGTCTTCAGCACCTGTGAGCACCATCTGGTGCCGTTCCGCGGAGTGGCGCACGTCGGGTACATCCCGGCGACCTCCGGCAAGATCACCGGGCTGTCGAAGCTGGCCCGGCTGGTGGACGTCTTCGCCCGCCGGCCGCAGGTGCAGGAGCGGCTCACCACGCAGATCGCCGAGTCCCTGATGGAGATCCTGGAGCCGCGCGGCGTGATCGTCGTCGTGGAGTGCGAGCACATGTGCATGTCGATGCGCGGGATCCGCAAGCCCGGGGCGAAGACCCTGACCTCGGCGGTCCGCGGACAGCTCCGCGACCCCGCGACGCGCGCCGAGGCCATGAGCCTCATCATGGCGCGCTGAGAACCCCGGCCGGGCCGGGGCGGTGGCGGGACGGGCGGCGGTCTACGCGGCCGCCGCGTTCTTGTTGTCGTCCTCGTCGTCCGGGAGCTTGCAGACGTGCTCCAGGAACAGCGCCGCCGCGATCACCGCGATGCCGGCCAGGACCGCGAAGCCCGCGTAGATGGCCTGGTCACGGCGGGGCGGGATGTCGAGGGAGCCGAGCAGGAAGACGCCCGTGCCGCCGTACACCCCGGAGACCAGGGCGACGACGAGGGCACTGGCCTGGCCGAAGACCACGGCACGGGCCGCCATCAGGGGTTCGACGCCCTTCGCGCCCGGCCGCCGCTCCCGCTGGGCGCGCAGCCGGGCGCGGATGGACAGTGCCGTGGCCAGCAGGACCACGGCGATCACGGCGATCACGACGGGCGCGGCCAGCGGCACGCTCGGCAGGGTGCCGAGGGAGTCCCAGAGGCGGGCGCCGCCCCAGGACAGCACCCCGGCGGCGGCGAAGAGGCCGGCCAGTACCCCGAGCCGTAGTTGCTTCACCGCGTGAGCCGCCCTTCGCCGCCTGTGGACCGTCCTGCCGGTCCTGCTTGTCCCTGTGAGCCTAACGACTACTCGGGCAGCCGGAGTTCCAGGTCGGACCGGGGCAGTACGCCGTCGCGGCCGACACCGGCCAGCAGCTCGGATACCGCGCCGATGCCCGGCAGCTGGGCCTCGGGGTCCACGTCGTGCCACGGGGCGAGGACGAAGGCGCGCTCACGGGCCCGGGGGTGGGGGAGCGTGAGCACCGGGTCGTCGGAGACCACGTCGGCGTACGCGACGATGTCGACGTCGATGGTGCGCGGCCCCCAGCGCTCCTCACGGACCCGGTCGAAGGCCTCCTCGATGGCCTGGCCGCGCTCCAGGAGGGAGGACGGGGGCAGCGTCGTCTTCACGACGATCACCGCGTTGAAGTACGAGGGCTGGGAGCCCGGGTCGACGCCCCACGGCTCCGTCTCGTACACCGGGGAGACCGCCTTGACCCGGAGGCCCGGGGTGTCCTCCAGGGCGTCGATGGCGCCCTGGAGGGTCTCCAGCCGGTTGCCCAGGTTGGAGCCGAGGGAGATCACGGCCCGTTTGGGGTTGGAGAGGGTGATGTCGGCGGCGTCCACCTGCTCGACCACGGAGGCGGGAACCGGCTGTACGGTCGGGTCGCTCTGCCCCTCGGTAGAAAATGCAGTCATGCTCGGCTCCGGGTGATGGTGACGGTGACGTCGTCGAAGGGGACGGTGATGGGCGCATCCGGCTTGTGGACCACGACCTCCACCTCCTCGACGCCTTCGTGCTTGAGGCACTGCTGGGCGATGCGCTCCGCGAGCGTCTCGATCAGATCGACGGGTTCGCCCTGGACCACACCGACGACCTCCTCGGCGACCACGCCGTAGTGCACGGTCTTCGTGAGGTCGTCGGCGGCTGCCGCGGGGCGGGTGTCGAGGCCGAGCACCAGGTCCACGATGAACGTCTGTCCCTCTTCCCGTTCCCGGGGAAAGACGCCATGGTGCCCACGGGCCTTGAGGCCGCGCAGCGCGACACGATCCACGCGAATCACTCCTGCTGTTGTTGTCGTAGGGGCACATGGCCGCGTGCGGGCGGCCGGGTACCCGTTTCCGAATCTACCCGCGCGCACCGACAGTCCTCCCCCGCGGGGGCTATGGACACGACGGCACGGGACTGGTAGCCGCTGATACCCGGATGTGCCCGGTCCCAACCCCGCCGAGCTGCCTTTTGGGCCTCCAACGGCCTTGTACCCACTCAGGAGGAGGAGTCTTCGTCCTCTTCCTCACCGGTTTCGGCCAGTACGGGCGAGCCGTGGTGGGACCACAGCTTCCAGCCGTCCGGAGTGCGGCGGAACACATTGGTCGCGACGACCAGTTGACCGACCAGCGGGCCCAGGGAGCTGCCCTCCTCCGCGGGACCGCCGCTGAGGATGTTCTCGGTGCAGGTCACCAGGGCGGTGTCGCCCGTCATGGAGACCCCGACGTCGGTCAGGAAGAACTGGATGTACTCGGTGTTCGCCATGATCAGGGCGTAACTGCGCAGCACCTCGCCGCGGCCGGAGAGCACCGGCCAGCCGGGGTGGACGCAGGAGACCGTGAGGTCCTCGCCGGGCAGCCAGAGCCCGGTCAGCTCGTCCAGGTCCCCGCGCTCCATGGCCTCGTAGAACGCGGTGTTGGCCCGCTCGACCGCCTCGATGTCCTCGGCGGCGGAGGCCTGCTCGTCCTGCGGCTCGTTCACGCGGCTCCCTCGACCGCGCGGGCGACCCGCACGGCGTCGGCGGTGGCCCGTACCTCGTGGACCCGGACGGCCCAGGCACCGGCCCGGGCGGAGAGCGCGGAGACCGCGGCGGTGGCCGCGTCGCGCTCGCGGGCGGGTGGCGGGGCGGCGCCCGCACCGGCCAGTACATGGCCCAGGAACCGCTTGCGGGAGGCGGCGACGAGCAGCGGGCGGCCGAGGCCGTGCAGCGCGTCCAGGCGGGCGATGAGCGACAGGTCGTGCGCGGCGTCCTTGGCGAAGCCGAGGCCGGGGTCGATCACGATGCGTTCGGGGGCGACACCCCCGGCGACCACGGCGTCCATCCGGGTCCGCAGCTCCTCGACGACCTCGGCGACGACGTCCCCGTAGACCGCCCGGCTGTTCATGGACTCGCTGAAGCCGCGCCAGTGCATGACGACGAACGGCACCGCGGCGGCGGCGACGACCGGGACCATGTCCGGGTCGGCCAGTCCGCCGCTCACGTCGTTGACCAGGACCGCTCCCGCGGCGACGGCCTGCTCGGCGACCCGGGCCCGCATGGTGTCGACGGAGACCGTGACCCCTTCGGAGGCGAGGCCGCGGACCACGGGGACCACGCGCCGCAGCTCCTCGGACTCGTCCACCCGGCTGGCGCCGGGGCGGGTCGACTCACCGCCGACGTCGACCAGGTCGGCGCCCTCACCGACCAGGTCGAGGCCGTGCTTGACGGCCGCCGTGGTGTCGAACCAGCGGCCCCCGTCGGAGAAGGAGTCGGGCGTCACGTTGACGACACCCATGACCGCGCAGCGGTCCCACTCCGGCAGGCCCTGGACCGTGCCTCGTCCATGCAACGTACTCATACGACCAGCCTAGGCCCGTATGGAGGGAGGTCACGCCGGGCGGATGCCCTGCTCGGTGCCGGAGGCGCGTACGTGCCCGCAGGGGCGCCGGCCGCCTGCCGGGAGCCGGCGGGCCAGCGGGCGGGGGAGGGCGAAGCTCACGAAGCCCTCCGCCTGCATGGCGGCCAGCGAGATCCGGGGCAGGTCGCGGGCGGTGCGGTAGACCACGAACCGGGGCTCCCAGCGGGGCCGGAACTTGGCGTTGAACTTGTACAGCGACTCGATCTGGAACCAGCGGGACAGGAAGACCAGCAGCCCGCGCCAGATCCGCAGCACCGGTCCCGCCCCCAGTTTCTCGCCGCGGGCCAGGGCGGAGCGGAACATCGCGAAGTTCAGCGACACCCGGGTGATGCCGAGCCGGGGCGCGGCCTGGAGGGAAGCGGCGATCAGCAGCTCGTTCATGCCGGGGTCGGCGGCCCGGTCGCGGCGCATGAGGTCCAGGGACATCCCGTCGGTGCCCCACGGGACGAAGTGGAGCACGGCCTTCAGGTCGCCGTACGGGGAGTCCGCGGCCTGCTCGTCGGCCTTGTGGGCGGTGGCGACGAAGCAGTCCCTGTCGGCGCCGTCGCCGATCCGGCCGAGCGCCATGGAGAAGCCGCGCTCGTTGTCGGTGCCGCGCCAGTCGGCGGCGGCCCGCCGGATGCGGACCAGTTCGGCCTCGCCGATGTCGGCCACCCGCCGGACCCGGGTCTCGTACCCGCCCCGCTCAATGCGCTTCACCATCTGGCGCACATTGCGCATGGCGCGTCCGGCGAGGGAGAAATCCGCGACATCGACCACCGCCTCGTCGCCGAGTTCCAGGGCGTCGAGGCCGGTCTCCCGGGTCCAGACCTCGCCGCCGGTCTCGCTGCAGCCCATCACGGCCGGTGTCCAGGAGTGGGCCCTGGCCTCGTCCATGAAGCGTTCGATGGCACCGGGCCACGCCTCCACGTCGCCGATCGGGTCGCCGCTGGCGAGCATCACGCCGGACACCACCCGGTAGCAGACGGCGGCCTTGCCGCTGGGCGAGAAGACCACGGCCTTGTCGCGGCGGAGCGCGAAGTGGCCGAGCGAGTCGCGGCCGCCGTGCCGCTCCAGCAGGGCGCGCAGCCGTGCCTCGTCGTCCTCGGTGAGCCGGGCGGCCGGGTGTTCGGGGCGGAAGGCGAAGTAGATGGTGGTGACGGCGGTCAGCAGGCCGAGCGCGCCGAGGGAGTAGGCCACGGTCCAGGAGGTGACACCGGCGTACTCGACCGGGCCCTCGAAGCCGAACAGCCCGTACAGCACGTGCTGGAGCCGGTCGGCGATGCTGGGGTTACCGACCAGGCGGCCCGGGTGGACGCTGACGATGACCAGACCGAGCCCGAGCGAACCCGCGCCGAGCAGCACGAAGTTGGCCAGGGCCCTCCAACGGCTGCGCGGGTCGGGGAGCGCGGCGAATTCACTCCGGTGGCGTACGAGCAGGTAGCAGAGCGTCAGCGAGACGAGTGTGCCCAGGACCGAGTGCCGGTAGACGAACTGGGCCGCCGCGCCCGCCGGGAGCAGGACGACCGCGGCCCGCCAGGCCCGGCGCTTGTGCCGCTTCAGTCCGTGGGCCAGGAGGAGCAGCAGGACGCCGGCGCTCAGTGAGAGGGCGGCGGCGAAGGGGCCGAGGGCCCCGGGGAGGACTTCGGCGAAGGTGTGCATCCGGCTGTGCCGGAAGCGCGGGAAGACGCCCGCGGCGACGTCGATCAGGCCGACGGCGGTGCAGGCGGTGCCGACGAGCACCGGTACGGTCTCGGGCCGCGGTCCGTGTACGAACTTGCGTACACCATTCGGAACCGATCCCGATTTATCCCCATCTAGCGTGACAGACATCGCTTCCCGTGGTTCCGCGAGAGATTCTTGGAGTCCGTCGGCCGGAGCCCTGCGGACGATGTGCGACCTCTAGGACGAGGCTTCCGGGCCACGGGTTCACCCGGCACCCGGAAATTTCCTGACAAGAAAGTTCAACCGCCATGGGCCTTACCGGTAACGCAGTGCTGATCCTGGCGATCGTGCTGGCCGTCGCGCTGTTCGCCGTCACGATCTGGCTCTGGCCCAGGCTTGCCCGGCGCAGTGTCCCCGCCGTGTTCGGCCGGGTGGGGCTGCTGCTGGGGACGCAGGTGGCGGTCTTCGTCTCGGTCGGCCTGATGGCCAACAACTCGTTCCTGTTCTACGGCTCCTGGGCGGATCTGTTCGGCCAGAAGCAGGAACTGGGCGTGGTCACCGACCACGCGGCGGGGACGCTGGCGGCGAAGAACATCGTCCGGGTGGGGACGCAGCGGCCGGACGTGCCGGGAGGCTCGGGGCCCTCCGCGGTCGGCCGGATCGACAAGGTCGTGATCGCGGGGCGGCGCTCGGGGATCGAGTCCTCGGCGTACGTCTACCTGCCGCCGGAGTACTTCCAGCCGGCGTACGCCCGGCGGAAGTTCCCCGCGGTCGTGGTGCTGACCGGTTACCCGGGCACGTCGGAGAACCTCATCAAGGGGCTCGGATACCCCCGGACGGCCCTGGAGCGGGTGCGGGCGGGGCGGGCGCAGCCGATGATCCTGGTGATGCTGCGGCCGACGCTGGCGCCGCCGAGGGACACCGAGTGCGTGGACATAAAGGGCGGTCCGCGGACGGAGACGTTCTTCGCCGACGACCTGCCGCCGGCGGTCTCGGCCGGCTACCGCGTGGGCCGGCACGCCCGTAACTGGGGCATCATCGGCAACTCGACCGGCGGCTACTGCGCCCTGAAGATCGGCCTGCACCATCCGGCCCGCTTTACGGCGAGCGCGGGTCTTTCCGCGTACTACGAGGCGGCCGAGGACCCGACGACCGGGGACCTCTTCCACGGCGACCGGCGGGCCCGCGAGCGCGCCGACCTGCTGTGGACGCTGGAGAACCGGCCGCAGCCCGACTCGTCCTTCCTGGTGACGACGTCCCGCCACGGCGAGTCCAACTACGCCGAAACCCAGGAGTTCGTGGCCAGGGTGAAGCGGCCCGCGCAGGTCTCGTCGATCGTGCTCGCCAGCGGCGGGCACAACTTCAACACCTGGCGCCGGGAGATCCCCGCGGCCCTGGACTGGATGAGCAGCCGGCTCAGCGAGAACTGACCGGGGCGGAGGGGCCGGTGCGCGCCGCTCGTCCTGCCGCGCGCCTCAGGGCCCCGCGGTCTCCGCCGCCACGCCCGCCACGCTCTCCACGGCCACCTCGGCGCGCGGCACGGACCGGTCGTCCGCGCTGACGGAGCGGCGCAGCGCCTCATGGAGCCGGGCCGGGGTGAGCACGCCCAGGAACCGGCCCTCGCCCTCCTCGTCGATGACCGCGATCCAGCCGGCGTCGTGCTGGAGCATGGTGGCGAACGCCTGCTTGAGCGGGGCGCCGACGGGCAGCCAGGCCTCCATCCGGCGGGCGTGTTCGCGGACCGTGCCCTGGGTGGCGGCGAGCGCGTCACCGGCCGGGATCCAGCCGTGCAGATGGCCGTCGCCGTCCAGCACCACGGCCCACCGCGCCCCGTCGGCGCGCAGCCGCTCGGTGGCCCTGGCCAGCGGGTCGTCGAGGTGGACGACCGGCGGCCGGTCGAGGTCGCTCTCCTCGATCGGGGTGACCGAGAGGCGTTTGAGCCCCCGGTCCGCGCCCACGAAGTCCGCGACGTATCCGGTGGCGGGTGCGCCGAGCACGGTGGCGGGGGAGTCGAACTGCTCGATGGAGCCCTGTCCGTAGACGGCGATACGGTCGCCGAGCCGGACGGCCTCCTCGATGTCGTGCGTGACGAACAGCACGGTCTTGCGGACCTGGGCCTGAAGCCTCAGGAATTCGTTCTGGAGGCGTTCCCGGACCACCGGGTCGACCGCGCCGAAAGGCTCGTCCATCAGCAGCACCGGCGGGTCCGCGGCCAATGCCCGTGCCACGCCCACGCGTTGGCGCTGGCCTCCGGACAGCTGTTCCGGATATCGGTCGCCATAAACGGAAGGATCGAGTCCGACCAGATCGAGGAGTTCCGCGGCGCGTGCGCGCCCCTTTCCGCGTTTCCAGCCGAGGAGATGCGGGACGGTCGCGGTGTTCTCGAGAACCGTGCGGTGCGGGAACAGGCCGACCTGCTGGATCACATAGCCGATACGGCGCCGCAGCTGGACGGGGTCGATGGCGGATATGTCGTCCCCGTCGAGGAATATCCGTCCCTCGGTCGGTTCGATCAGCCGGTTCACCATCTTCATGGTGGTCGTCTTGCCGCAGCCCGACGGTCCGACGAGCGTGACCAGTTCGCCCTCGGCGACCTCGAAGGAAAGGTCGTCGACGGCGGTGGTGCCGTCCGCATACCGCTTGGTGACGTGCTCGAAACGGATCATGGTTCCCCATTGTGGAGGGTGTTCTGTGAAGGACATGTTGCTGGAATACAACGGCCTCGGCGATTGTCAGTGGTCGAGGATAGGCTCGCCGGACATCAGTACGAGAGGGCGACGGGGAGGAGGGGACGGATGGCCGCACAGAACTGCCTGGTGACGAACGACTGGATCTGCGGGGAGTATCTGCGCTCCCGGAGCCAGGAGTTGACCGACGCGACGGTCCAGCACATCTGGATCACCGTGGTCTCGGTGGTGATCGGCGTCGTCGTGGCCTTTCCGCTGGCGCTGCTCGCCCGCCGGAGCAGGCGCTTCGCGGGACCGGTCCTCGGGCTGACCACGGTGCTCTACACCGTGCCCTCGCTCGCGATGTTCTCGCTGCTGCTGCCCCTGTTCGGGCTCTCCGCGGCGCTCGTCGTCACCGGACTCGTGCTGTATTCGCTGACCATCCTCGTGCGGAACATCCTGGCGGGCCTGGAATCGGTCCCGCAGGAGGCCAAGGAGGCCGCCCGGGGCATGGGGTACGGGCCGGCCCGGCTGCTGTGGGAGGTCGAACTGCCGCTCGCGATGCCCGCGTTGATGGCGGGCGTCCGGATCGCCACGGTGTCCACGATCGCGCTGACGACGGTCGGGTCGATCGTCGGCCGGGGCGGTCTGGGCAATCTCATCGACGACGCCCTGCCGAGCTTCTTCAAGGCCCAGGTGCTGGCCGCCTCCGTGCTCTGTGTGCTGCTCGCGGTGGTCGCGGACCTGCTGCTGCTCGGCGTGCAGCGGCTGCTGACCCCCTGGACCCGCATCCGGACCACCCACGACGCCGTGAGCACGGCCGGCACGGCGAAGGCGGTCTGACCATGGGAGTTCTCGGCGAGGCCTGGACCTGGCTCACCACCGGCGCCAACTGGTCGGGGGAGAGCGGGGTGGCCCACCGGCTCGGCGAGCATCTGTACGTCAGCGGGGTCGCGCTCGCCCTGTCCTGCGCCATCGCGCTGCCCATCGCCCTGTACCTGGGACACATCGGGAAGGGGGGCGCGCTGGCCGTCAACATCTCCAACGTGGGCCGGGCGATCCCCGTCTTCGCGGTGCTGGCCCTCTTCATGGTGTCGCCCCTGCGCAACGCGGGGTACATACCGACGATCATCGCCCTGGTGCTGTTCGCCGTGCCGCCGCTGCTGACCAACGCCTACGTCGGGATGACGGAGGTGGACCGTTCGGTGGCGGAGGCCGCGCGGGGGATGGGCATGTCGGGCGGGCAGCTCTTCGTCCGCGTCGAACTCCCGCTGGCCTACCCGATGATCATGACCGGGCTGCGTTCGGCCGCGGTTCAGGTCGTGGCCACCGCGACGATCGCCGCGATGGTCGGACAGGGCGGCCTCGGCCGGATCATCACCGCCGGCTTCAACACGTACAACACCCCGCAGGTGGTCGCGGGCGCCCTCCTGGTCGCCGTGCTCGCCCTGCTGGTGGAGGCGGCGCTGGTCGCCGTCGACCGGCTGCTGTCACCGCTGCGCCGCCGCCGGACGGCCTGAGCGCCCGGCCACCCACCCGACAACCCACAACGCTTATCGCATATGGCCTCGTTGCCGTGGACGGAGAACAACATGAGCAGGACCTCGCGCATAGCCGGCGCGGTCATCGGCATCGTCGCGCTCGCGGGCTCGCTCGCCGCCTGCGGTGGCGACAGCCTGGAGAAGGACAAGGGCGGATCCGCGTCCGACACGGACAAGGGGTCCGGGAAGAAGGGCTCGCTCGTCGTCGGCGCCGCGGCCTTCACCGAGTCCAAGGTGCTCGCGGAGCTGTACGCCGGAGTGCTCTCCGACGCCGGATACAGCACGTCGGTCACCACGGTGAAGAACCGCGAACTCTACGAACCGTCGCTGGAGAAGGGCGAGATCGACGTCGTCCCCGAATACGCGGCGACGATCGCGGAATTCCTCAACGCCAAGGTGAACGGGGCGAAGGCCGCCGAGTCGAAGCCGGTCGCATCGGGTGACACCGCGGCCACGGTCGCCGCCCTGGAGAAGCTCGCCACTCCGCGCGGGCTGAAGGTGCTGCCGGCCGGCCAGGCCGTCGACCAGAACGCCTTCGCGGTCACCAAGGAATTCGCCGACAAGAACAAGCTCAAGACCCTTTCGGATCTCGGCGCCGCCAAGATCAAGGTGAAGATCGCGGCGGGCGACGAGTGCGAGGTGCGGCCGTTCTGCGCACCCGGACTGAAGAAGACGTACGGCATCGACGTCACGGGCATCGACCCCAAGGGAGTCGGCACCCCGCAGTCCAAGCAGGCCGTCAAGGACGGGAAGGACCAGCTGGTTCTCACCACCACCACGGACGCGGTCCTGGACACCTTCGGCCTGGTCTTCCTGGAGGACGACAAGAAGCTCCAGAACGCGGACAACGTGCTGCCCGTCCTGAATGCCAAGGACGCCGGCGCCCAGGAGATCGCCGACGCTCTCGGCAAGCTCACCTCCGCACTCACCACGCAGGATCTGGCGGAGCTGAACCGCAAGGTCGACGCCGAGCGCGCCAAGCCCGCCGATGTGGCGAAGGAATACCTTCAGTCGAAGGGCCTGATCAAGAAGTAGCCCGCGACCGGAACGCGGACCGGAACGCAGGACCGGGAACGCAAGGCCGGAATGAGTGATTCAGGGGCCGTCAGGTAACTGCCGGGGAACAGATTGCCGGGCGGCCCCCCAAGCGGCCCGTACGCACGGTAAATTTCAGGCCATGCCACGTGGACGCCATCGCCATTCGCCACCTCTGCACAGAATCCTTCCGCCTTCGGCCGTCGCCGGGGCCTCGGTCCTCTGTGCCGCGGGAGCCTGGCTGCTCGCCGAGCCGCTGGTCCTGCGCGGACTGGCCGCCGCCGCGGCGGCCGCCGCCGTCACCGGCGCGTATCTGATGCGCAGCTGGGACCGGGAGGCGGGCCGTCGCGTCGCGGAACTGACGCGCGCCCGCGCCAGTGACGAATGGCGCGCCGAGGAGCGCGTGGCGGAACTGGAAGCGGATCTGGAGGAGTCGCGCGAGCTGCGTGCCCGCCTGGAGACGAAGCTGCGCCGCAAGCGTGTGGAGCTCGCCGGGCTGCGGGGCGAGCACGCCGCGCTGCTGCGGCGGTACGCCACCGCCGAGACCCAGCGCGCCAGCGTGCTGGAGAGCCGCCGGCAGCTCGCACTGGAGGCGGCCGCGCCGCCCCGCGAACTGCCCGCCGCCCGCAGCACCCCCACCCCTTCCGCCTATCTGCGGGCCGCCCAGGCGCTGGAGGACCTCTCGCGCAACGGGGCGCTCCAGGAGGCGCGGCGCACCGCAGAGCAGGCCAGGAAGCGCGATCTCGCCGAGCGCGCCAAGGAGGCGGAGGAGCCGCAGGGGAAGCACGCGGCGGCCGCGGACCCGCACGGATCCACCGGCCGGCCGGGTGCCGAGCAGCACCGCCGCCCGCAGTCCGCCCTGCCCGCGGCCCGGCCGGACCGGGCGCTGCCCGCCCCGCGCCCGGTGCAGGCCGCCAGCGCGGTCGTGCCGTACGCGGCGTCCCGCCGTCATCTGGTGCCGCAGGGCAGCTTCGACTTCTTCGGTACGCAGAAGGCGCACGCCGCGATCGAGTCCGTACAGAACGAGGACCTCGCCGACGTGGTGGGCGAGGAGGCGCTGGCCGCGCACCGCACGGGCACGGCCGAGAACCGGGCCGTCGGCAAGGTCATCGACCTGACCGCGCACGACGAGACCGAGCAGCTGGACGTGGCGGAGCTGCGCAGCGCGATCTCCTAGCGGAGCCTCGGCGGGCCGGCCGCGCGCCGAGGCCGCCCTACTTGTCGATGTCGCCGACGACGAAGAACAGCGAACCGAGAATCGCCACCATGTCGGCGACGAGCGTGCCCGGCAGCAGTTCGGTGAGCGCCTGGATGTTGTTGAACGAGGCGGAGCGCAGCTTCAGCCGGTACGGGGTCTTCTCGCCCTTGGACACCAGGTAGTAGCCGTTGACCCCGAGCGGGTTCTCCGTCCAGGCGTAGGTGTGGCCCTCGGGGGCCTTCAGGACCTTGGGCAGCCGCTGGTTGATCGGACCGGGCGCCAGGTCGGCCATCCGGTCCAGGCAGGCGTCCGCCAGGTCCAGGGCGTTGTGCGTCTGGTCCAGCAGGCATTCGAACCGGGCCAGGCAGTCGCCCTCGGTCCGGGTGACGACCTTCAGGGTGTCCCGCAGCTCCCCGTACGCGAGATACGGCTCGTCGCGCCGCAGGTCGAAGTCGACGCCCGAGGCGCGGGCGATCGGCCCGGACACCCCGTACGCGTGCACCGCCTCGGCCGACAGGACGCCCACCCCGCGGGTCCGGCCGCGGAAGATCTCGTTGCCGAGCACCAGCTTGTCGTAGACGTCCATCCGGGACCGTACGGAGGCGACGGCGTCCCGGGCACGGCCGAGCCAGCCCGCCGGGAGGTCCTCCTTGAGCCCGCCGACCCGGTTGAACATGTAGTGCATCCGGCCGCCGGAGACCTCCTCCATCACGGCCTGGAGCTCCTCGCGCTCCCGGAACGCGTAGAACACCGGGGTGATCCCGCCGAGTTCCAGCGGGTACGAGCCGAGGAACATCAGGTGGTTGAGGACCCGGTTCAGCTCGGCGAGCAGGGTGCGGGTCCAGACCGCGCGCTCCGGGACCTCCATGGCGAGCATGCGCTCGACGGCCATCACGACGCCCAGTTCGTTGGAGAACGCCGACAGCCAGTCGTGGCGGTTGGCGAGCATAACGATCTGCCGGTAGTCGCGGGCCTCGAAGAGCTTCTCCGCGCCGCGGTGCATGTAGCCGATGACCGGTTCGGCGTGCTGGATGCGTTCGCCGTCCAGGACGATGCGCAGACGGAGCACGCCGTGCGTGGAGGGGTGCTGGGGGCCGATGTTGAGCACCATGTCGGTGCTTTCCGCTGCGCCGCCGATGCCGACCGTGGTCTCCGTCATGCCGACAGTATTGCCTGCGGCCCGGCTTCCCGGGGCTCCGCCCCGGACCCCGGCCTCAAACGCCGGCGGGGCCGGATACGACCCCGGGCGGGAGCGGCACCCGATGCGTCAGCCAGCCGAAGTCGCCCAGGCCGCCCCGGGCCGTGAGTTCAGCCGCCTCGCCCGCCGATGCCAGCGCGCGCACGTAGCGGGCCGGGTCCGTCGACGCCAGGGACAGCGGCGGGCGTTCACCGGCCACGCCCAGCTCCCGCAGCGCCTCGCGCTGGGTGCGGATCTCCGCGTCCGGTCCGCCCGCCGCCGCGCACGCGTCCAGCGCCACGTGCGCGGTGAGGTCGCAGGTGCCGTCCGGCACCGGCGGCACCTCGCGCCCGGCCCGGAAACCGGTCAGCGTGCCGAACGGCGGCCGCTCCTCCCGTACGTGGCAGTAGTCCACCGCCACCGCGAGCCCGCCGGCCAGCGTGGACACCGCGGCCGCCCACGCCTCGTCGCGCGGGCGGCCGATCTCCGCCCGGCAGCCCGGCCCCGCCGACGGCCACCAGCGGCGCAGCCACCGCAGGTCGGCCCCGCTCACCGGCTCGCCCAGCCGCTCCGCCCCGTCCGCCGTCCGCACCTGGACGTACCGCTCGACGCCGTCCTGATCCGTCTCGGCGACCGGCAGCGGCACGTTGTCCAGCCACTCGTTGGCGAACAGCAGCCCGCGCACGCCCCGCGGCGGCCGCGCGCACCACTCCACCCGTGGGTCCAGGCCGGGCGGGCGGGCCGCGATCTCCACGCCGTACGCCCGTACCGTGAGGTGCTCGCCGCCCTCGGCAGGCAGTGCCGCGAGCACCCCGGCCAACAGCTCTCCGCGCCCCGCCCCGACGTCCACCAGGTCCACATCGGCGGTCCCGAGTCCGGCGGCCGTCCGCACCAGCAGCCGGGCGACGGCCGCGGCGAACAGGGGGGAGGCGTGCACGGAGGTGCGGAAGTGTCCCGCGGGCCCTTCCTGGCTCCGGTAGAACCCCTCGTCCCCGTACAAAGCGGTCTCTGCCGCCTCCTGCCACCCACGCCAGTCATCCGTCACGTTCCCAAGTCTCCACCTTGGGGAGTACGGTCTCCGGACCTGGATCGGCCCTTCGGCTGACCCACGCACCCCTTGCCTTTCCCTACGCTGGGTTACGTGCAGCGCCTCTACGATTTCATCCGCAGACACCCGACGGGCGTCGACTGCTTCTGGGCGGTCTTCCTCCTCGGGCTCTCCGGCATGACCATCGTCGTGGGCGATGCCGGCCGCGGCGGCGGCGCCGAGCGCATCGCGGTCGTGCCGGTCGTCCTTGGCCTCTGCGCCGTCGTGGCGCTGCGCCGCCGGGCACCCGAGAAGATGCTGCTGCTCGCCATCGGGATGGGCGTCGTCCAGCTGGCGTTCGGGGTCCGCCCGACCGTCGCCAACTTCGCCATGCTGGTGATCACCTTCACCGTGGCCACCGTCGGGGAGCGCTGGGCGTCCCGGCTCGCCCTGGCCTGCAGTCTGGTTGCGGCGGGTCTCTCCCAGCTGCGCTGGCCGGACGAGTCGCCGCGCGGCTGGGTGGAGTCGGTGTTCGTCGTCGTCGTGATGACGGTGCCGTTCGTGCTGGCCTGGGTGCTCGGTGACTCGATGCGGACCCGGCGGGCCTACTTCGACCAGCTGGAGGAGCGCGCGGCCCGGCTGGAGCGGGAGCGCGAGGCCCAGTCGAAGGTCGCGGTGGCCGCCGAGCGGGCCCGTATCGCCCGGGAACTCCACGATGTCGTCGCGCACAACGTCTCCGTGATGGTGGTGCAGGCCGACGGCGCCGCCTATGTGCTGGACGCGGCCCCCGACCAGGCCCGGCAGGCGCTGGAGACCATCTCCAGCACCGGCAGGCAGGCGCTCGCGGAGATGCGGCGGCTGCTCGGTGTGCTGCGCACGGGGGACACCCGGGAGAGCGGGGAGTACGTCCCGCAGCCCGACGTCGACCAGATCGAGGACCTGATCGACCAGGTCCGGACGGCCGGTCTGGCCGTCGACTTCAAGATCGAGGGCACCCCGCGCCCGCTGCCCAGCGGCGTCGAGCTGACGGCGTACCGCATCGTGCAGGAGGCCCTGACCAACACCCGCAAGCACGGCGGTCCGAACGCGGGGGCCAGCGTGCGGCTGGTCTACTTCGACGACGGGCTCGGCCTGCTGGTGGAGGACGACGGCCGCGGCGCGGCGCACGAACTGTACGAGGACGGCGGCGCCGACGGCGCGGGCCACGGCATGATCGGAATGCGCGAACGGGTCGGCATGGTCGGCGGCACGCTGGACGCCGGACCGCGGCCCGGCGGCGGATTCCGGATCAGCGCGCTGCTGCCGCTCAAGGCCGCCGGCTAGGCCGCGCACGCCGGCCGGCCGCCCCATCGACCGACCCGACCGCAGAACGAACAGGAGACAGGGACCCCATGGCGATCCGCGTGATGCTCGTCGACGACCAGGTGCTGCTGCGCACCGGCTTCCGGATGGTGCTCGCCGCGCAGCCGGACATGGAGGTCGTCGCCGAGGCGGGCGACGGCGCGGAGGCGATCGAGAACCTCCGTTCCACCGCCGTCGACGTGGTGCTGATGGATGTGCGCATGCCGAGGCTGGACGGCGTCGAGGCCACCCGCCGCATCTGCGCGCAGCCCGATCCGCCCAAGGTGCTCATCCTGACGACGTTCGACCTCGACGAGTACGCCTTCTCCGGGCTGAAGGCCGGGGCCAGCGGCTTCATGCTCAAGGACGTGCCGCCGGGCGAACTGCTCGCCGCGATCCGTTCCGTGCACAGCGGTGACGCGGTCGTCGCCCCGTCCACCACCCGCCGGCTGCTCGACCGCTTCTCGCCGCTGCTGCCCAGCGGTACGGCCGAACCCCAGCACAAGGACGTCGCCAAGCTCACCGAACGCGAACGCGAGGTGATGCTACTGGTCGCCCAGGGCCTGTCGAACGGGGAGATCGCGGGGCGCCTGGTGCTCTCCGAGGCGACCGTGAAGACACATGTCGGCCGCATCCTGACCAAGCTGGGCCTGCGCGACCGCGTGCAGGTCGTCGTCCTCGCGTACGAGACCGGGCTGGTGCGCGCCGGCGGCGGGACGGGCTGAGCGGTGGCCGGGCTGGTGTGGATCAACGGGCCGTTCGGCGGTGGGAAGACCCAGACGGCGTACGAGCTGCAACGCCGGCTGCCGGGCAGCTTGGTCTGCGATCCGGAGCGCGTCGGCTTCGGTCTGCACCGGATGCTGCCGCCCGGGCTGCGCGGTGACTTCCAGGATCTGCCGGCCTGGCGGCAAGGCGTGCACGACATGCTCGCTCTCGCTCTCGACGGGCATCCCGGCACGGTGATCGCCCCGATGACCCTGGTCGACCCCGGCTACTTCGCGGAGATCATCGGACGGCTGCGCGAGGACGGGCACACCGTGCACCACTTCGCCCTCCTCGCCGAGCGCGAGACGGTGCTGCGGCGGCTGCGCGAACGCGGACTGGGGCGCGGGCTGAAGCGCGAGAGCTTCGCCGTGGCGAAGCTGGACCACTGCCTGGAGCGGCTCGCGGCCCCGGAGTTCGCCGAGCACATCCGTACCGACCGGGTGACGGTCCCGCGGGTCGCCGACCGGATCGCCGGATCGGCGGGGCTCACCCTGCTGCCGGACACGGACAGCGCGCTGCGGCACCGGGTGCGGCGGGCCTGGACGGGCATCCGGCACATCCGGTTCGACTGAGACGGGCGCCCTGCACCACCCCGCCTCAGCGCAGGATTCCCTCCAGGAAGTCGCTGCCGAGCCGCGCCACCACGGTCAGGTCCAGCTGGTGCAGTACGTACCGGCCGCGGCGCCGGGTCGTGACCAGGCCGGCCTTCTTGAGCACCGACAGATGGCGGGAGACCTCGGGGGACGTGATCCCGTTGGAGTCGGCGAGTTCCCCCGTCGTGTACGGCGAGCGCGCGATGTTGCGGCACAGCCGCATCCGCATCGGGTGGGCCAGCGCCTCCATCCTCAGCTGGAGCAGCTCGACGGAGGCGGGGGAGGGGAGCTCGGGGCGGTGCACCGGGTAGTGGATCACCGGGCGCCAGCCGGGGGCGTGCAGCACCATCAGATGCGGCCAGCCGAAGCTGGTCGGGATGAGGGTGAGTCCGGGGCCGACGGCCGGGTCGGTCGCGTCGGTCGAGCCCTCGGTCAGCTTGTCGACGCTGACCCGCTTCCCGTCGTCGTCGACGGCGAGCGCGGTGGAGACCGCGCCCATCGCCTCACCGATCCCCTTGTGGCGCAGCAGATCCGTCTTGTGCCGGGCGTCGGCCACCAGCTGGACGCGGATCCGCCGCCAGGTGTCCGCGAAGAACGCCTGGTCGCAGTCCTCGAACAGGCGGCGGATCCAGCGGCGCACGGAGGCGGGGTCGGCCAGCAGCTGCTGGGTGAACTCCGTCTGCTGCGGGCCGCGCGCCGCCGCCATGTCCAGGGCCCGGGCGCGCATGCCGGGATCGACGAGGGGCGAGGGTGCCCCGGCCCCGTAGAGACTGGCGCAGGTGAACTCCAGGGCGGCGGAGACGAACCGCTCGTCGTCCAGCCGGTCCAGGATGTCCAGGTCCTCGGCCAGGTCGGCGCCCGTCCTGCCGTTGCCGCCACGGACCCCCGCGAACGGCATGAAGACGTCCGAGAACGTGTTCCGCCACAGGAAGTCGGCCTCGTGCAGCCGGTCGGCCAGATCGGGCTCCAGCGCCGTGGTGGTGGCCGTCGCCCAGCCGTGCAGACCCGGATGGTGCCCGGGCTCGGAGAGCGCGTGCAGGGCCAGTCCCAGCTCGGCGAGGGGGGAGGTCTCGAAGACGATGCTCCCGGGGCCGAGGCCCGCGATGTCGATGGTCACGCTCACCCCTCCATGGTGAGGGGTCGGCGCGACGGCCCGGCCCCCGATTGACGGCAGCCGTCAATCGGGGGCCGGGCGCGGGGGCTCAGCCCTGTGCGGTCACCCGCTTCACGAAGTCCGCCGCCGCGGTACGGACGTCCGCCGCCGTCCACTCCAGCGCCGCCTCCGACACCGTGACCTCCGTGAACGACAGCTCGGGCGGTCCCGCGGGGGCCGGGTACCACTTGCGGAACAGCGCCACGCCCGTCTCCTCCGCCTGCCGCACGGACGCCTCGTCCAGCACCTGCGCCGGGTACGGCAGCCAGACCTGGAACTGATGGGTGTGCGGCGGCTCCGGATGCACCCGGGACCACGGGGCGCCGGACCGCTCGAACTCCTCGGCCAGCGCCGCGGCGACCACCTTCGCCTGCGCCACGTACGACGGCAGCTTCGGCAGCTCCCGGTCCAGGCCGATCAGCGCGGCGAGCGCCGCCGGGAACTGCTGGAACAGCTGGCCGCCGTACCGGTGCCGCCAGGTTCGGGCCTCGTCGGCCAGCGAGGCGGAACCGGCGAGCGCCGCCCCGGAGATCCCGCCGAGGGTCTTGTAGAACGACACGTACACACTGTCCGCGAGCCCGGCGATCTCCGGCAGTCCGCGCCCGAACCGGGGCACGCACTCCCACAGCCGCGCCCCGTCGAAGTGCACCACCGCGTCGCGCTCCCGGGCGGCCGCCACCACCGCCTCCAGCTCCTCCCACGTGGGCAGGACGAAGCCCGCGTCGCGCAGCGGCAGCTCCAGCATCAGGGTGCCGAACGGCTCGGCGAAGTCGCGGATCTCGTCCGCCGTGGGCAGCCGCCGCTCGGACGTCGGGTGGACCGTGCGCAGCCCGCTGACGGCCGACAGGGCACCGCGCTCGTGCACCTCGGGGTGGGCGAGGGGGTGCAGGGCCACCGTCGGGTTGCCGGTGCGTCCGGCCCAGCAGCGCAGCGCGACCTGCTGCGCCATCGTCCCGGTGGGGAAGAACACGGCGGCCTCGGTGCCCAGCAGCGCGGCGATCCGCTCCTCCAGCTCGGCGACGACGCCGTCGCCGTAGATGTCGGCGGGCCGGTCGAGATCGGTGACCGTGGCCGCGCCCGCGGTCAGGGACGCCAGCTGCTCGCCGAGCGACCGGTCCACCGGCGGCCGGGACAGGATCCGCTCGGCCTGGCGCCACGCGGTGATGCGGCGCAGCCGCTGCCGGTCCTCGTCCTCGTCCCGGTGCCCGCCCGGGAGCCGGGCCCCGTCCGCCGCCTCGTCGCGCACCTGCTCGTATTCGTCTGCCATGGGACGATCATCACGCAGAACGCAGTGCCTGCCCATCGGGTTACGGGCGCCCCCGGGGGGTTTCCCACAGCCTGTGGACAGCCGGAAGCCCGGGCGAAACGCTGGCGTAGCATGCAGAGAAGTCGTCCGGTACCCCCCGCGGACTGGAACGGAAGGCCACTGCCGCGTGAATGCAACAGCCCCCAAGGAGCCCCTCGACGCGAGGGACCGACCCGCCCGGCTCACCGTCGGCGTCGTGGGAGCGGGCCGTGTCGGCCCCGCCCTCGCCGCCTCGCTCGCCCTCGCCGGGCACCGCCCGGTCGCCGTGTCGGGCGTCTCCGACGCCTCGGTGCGCCGCGCCGCGGCCCTGCTTCCCGACGTCCCCCTCGTAACGCCCGCCGAGGTCCTGGCGCGCGCCGAACTGGTGCTGCTGACGGTGCCCGACGACGCCCTGCCGGGGCTCGTCGAGGGCCTCGCCGAGACCGGTGCGGTCCGCCCCGGCCAGCTGATCGTCCATACCTCGGGGCGGTACGGGACGAAGGTGCTCGACCCCGCGCTGCGGGCCGGCGCCCTCCCGCTCGCCCTGCACCCCGCGATGACCTTCACCGGCACCTCCGTGGACATCCAGCGGCTGGCCGGCTGCTCCTTCGGGGTCACCGCCCCCGAGCCGCTGAGGCTCGCCGCGGAGGCCCTGGTCATCGAGATGGGCGGCGAGCCCGAGTGGATCGCCGAGGAGTCCCGCCCGCTCTACCACGCCGCCCTCGCCCTCGGCGCGAACCACCTGGTCACCCTGGTCGCCCAGTCCATGGAGCTGCTGCGCACGGCGGGGGTCGCCGCCCCCGACCGGATGCTCGGCCCGCTGCTCGGCGCCGCGCTCGACAACGCCCTGCGCTCCGGTGACGCCGCGCTGACCGGCCCGGTCGCCCGCGGCGACGCCGGCACGGTCGCCGCGCACATCGGGGAGCTGCGCGCGCACGCCCCGCAGACGGTGGCCGGTTACGTCGCGATGGCCCGCGCCACCGCCGACCGCGCCCTCGCTCACGGCATGCTCAAGCCGGAGTTCGCAGAGGACCTGCTCGGCGTCCTGGCCGACGGCTCCGCGGACCCGGGCACCGCCGGAAGCACCGGCACCGGACCGGAGGAGTCCCGATGACCGAATCCGCCGCCACCCTGCTCCGCACCGCGGCCGAGCTGGCGACGTACGCCCCCGGCACGGAGCCGGACGGCTCGGCTGCCGCGTCCCGGGGCGAGCGGGCCGTCGTCATGACGATGGGCGCCCTGCACGAGGGCCACGCCTCGCTGATCCACACCGCACGCGCGATGGCCGGCCCGGCCGGCCAGGTCGTCGTCACGGTCTTCGTCAACCCGCTCCAGTTCGGGGAGGCGGCCGACCTCGACCGCTACCCGCGCACCCTGGACGCGGACCTCTCGGTGGCCGGCGCGGCCGGCGCCGACGCGGTGTTCGCGCCGTCCGTCGACGAGGTCTACCCCGGCGGCGAGCCGCAGGTGCGGATCTCGGCGGGCCCGATGGGCGAGCGCCTCGAAGGCGCCTCGCGCCCCGGGCACTTCGACGGGATGCTCACCGTCGTCGCCAAGATGCTCCACCTCACCCGTCCCGACGTCGCCTTCTTCGGGCAGAAGGACGCCCAGCAGCTGGCGCTGATCCGTCGCATGGTGCGCGATCTGAACTTCCCGGTGGAGATCGTGGGCGTGGAGACGGCCCGGGAGCCGGACGGGCTCGCGCTCTCCAGCCGCAACCGTTTCCTCGACCCGCACGAGCGCCACACCGCGCTCGCCCTGTCCGGCGCCCTGTTCGCGGCCCGGGACCGGCTCGCCGCCCAGCAGGCGCTGCACGCCCGCGCGCAGACCACCGGGGCCACGGAGGACCGGGCCGCCGGGCTCACCCGGCTCGGCGAGGCCAGACTGGCCGCCGACGCCCAGGCCGTCGCCCGCGCCCGGCCGGACGGCGGCCCCGCCGCGGTGCGCGCCGCCGCCCGCTCGATCCTGGACGACGCGGCGTCCGCACAGCCCCCGCTCGACCTCGACTACCTGGCGCTCGTGGACCCGGCGGACTTCACCGAGATCCCCGACGACCGCACCGCGGGCGACGCGATCCTCGCCGTCGCCGCACGGGTGGGCGCCACCCGCCTCATCGACAACATCCCGCTGACCTTCGGAGCCACCCCGTGACCGGAATACGGCTGACCGCCCCCGCCCCCGGCTGGTCCATCGACGCCGATGTCGTGGTCGTCGGTTCCGGCGTCGCCGGACTCACCACCGCGCTGCGCTGCGCCGCCGCCGGCCTCGCCACCGTCGTCGTCACCAAGGCCCGCCTCGACGACGGCTCCACCCGCTGGGCCCAGGGCGGCGTCGCTGCCGCGCTCGGCGAGGGCGACACCCCCGAGCAGCACCTGGACGACACCCTGGTCGCCGGTGCGGGCCTCTGCGACGAGGCGGCGGTGCGCACCCTGGTCACCGAGGGACCCGACGCGGTGCGCCGGCTCATCGGCACCGGTGCCCACTTCGACACCACGGACGACGGCGACATCGCGCTGACCCGCGAGGGCGGCCACCACCGCCGCCGCATCGCCCACGCGGGCGGCGACGCGACCGGTGCGGAGATCTCCCGCGCCCTGGTCGAAGCGGTCCGCGAGGCCGCCCTGCACACCGTCGAGAACGCCCTCGTGCTCGACCTCCTCACCGACGCCGAGGGCCGTACCGCGGGCGTCACCCTGCACGTCATGGGCGAGGGCCAGCACGACGGCGTCGGCGCGGTCAACGCCCCCGCGGTGGTCCTCGCCACCGGTGGCATGGGCCAGGTCTTCTCCGCCACCACCAACCCGCCGGTCTCCACCGGCGACGGGGTGGCGCTCGCGCTGCGGGCCGGCGCGGAGGTCTCGGACCTCGAATTCGTCCAGTTCCACCCCACGGTCCTCTTCCTCGGCAGCGGCGCCGAGGGCCAGCAGCCGCTCGTCTCGGAAGCGGTACGGGGCGAGGGCGCCCACCTCGTCGACGCGCACGGGACGCGGTTCATGGTCGGGCAGCACGAACTGGCGGAGCTGGCCCCGCGCGACATCGTCGCCAAGGCCATCACCCGCCAGATGCAGCTGCACGGCACCGAGCACATGTACCTCGACGCCCGCCACTTCGGCGCCGAGATGTGGGAGCAGCGCTTCCCCACGATCCTGGCCGCCTGCCGGGCCCACGGCATCGACCCGGTCACCGAGGCGATACCGATCGCCCCGGCCGCGCACCACGCATCCGGTGGCGTCCGTACCGACCTGCGGGGCCGCACCACCGTGCCCGGCCTGTACGCCTGCGGCGAGGTCGCGTGCACCGGGGTGCACGGCGCGAACCGGCTGGCGTCCAACTCGCTCCTGGAAGGGCTCGTCTTCGCCGAGCGCATCGCGGCGGACATCGTCGAGGAGCGGCCCCGCGCGGGCGAGGCCGTCAGCACGGACCCCGCGCCCTCCCCGCTCATGGCCCCCGAGGCGCGGACCACGATCCAGCGCATCATGACCCGCGGCGCCGGTGTCCTGCGCTCGGCGGACAGCCTCGTCACCGCGGCGGACGAGCTGGAGGACCTGCACCGCAGCGCGGCCCTGCGGGCCGGGGCGGCCGACCCGAAGGCCGCGGTGCCCGGCGTCGACGCCTGGGAGGTCACCAACCTGCTCCTGGTCTCCCGGGTCCTGGTCGCCGCCGCCCGGCAGCGCGAGGAGACCCGCGGCTGCCACTGGCGCAAGGACCGGCCCGAGCGCGACGACGAGAACTGGCGCCGCCATCTCGTCGTGCGGCTCACCCCGGACCGGCAGCTGGTCCTCCGTCGGACGGATACCGAGGCGTTCGGGCCCGTACAGCCGTCCGGGGCAGCAGACTGCGCAGCAACAGGCACCACCCACCCCACTCCCGAGGAGCCGTAACCGTGAGCACGCCCGAAGAGAATCCGCGCCCCACACCCGTGGACGTACCGCTGATCCAGATCGGCGCGCCCGCACCTGCCGCGGGCGGCTGCGGTGACGGCTGCGGCTGCGGCGGGGAGGACGGCTACGACCTGGACGCGCTGGAGTGCGGACTGGACCCCGCGCTCGCCCAGCTCCTGGCCGCGGCGGGCCTGGACCCGGTCACCGTCGAGGACGTCGCGCACGTCGCCATCGAGGAGGACCTCGACGGCGGGGTGGACGTCACGACCGTCGCCACCGTCCCCGAGGACGCGGTGGCCACCGGCGACTTCACCGCCCGTGAGGCGGGCGTCGTGGCCGGTCTGCGCGTCGCCGAGGCCGTGCTGTCCATCGTCTGCACGGACGAGTTCGAGGTCGAGCGGCACGTCGAGGACGGCGACCGTGTCGCCCCCGGGCAGAAGCTGCTGACGGTCACCACCCGCACCCGCGACCTGCTGACCGGCGAGCGCAGCGCGCTCAACCTGCTGTGCCGGCTCTCCGGCATCGCGACCGCCACCCGTGCCTGGGCCGATGTGCTGGAGGGCACCAGGGCCAAGGTCCGTGACACCCGCAAGACGACGCCCGGCCTGCGCGCCCTGGAGAAGTACGCGGTGCGCTGCGGCGGCGGCGTCAACCACCGGATGTCGCTGTCCGACGCCGCGCTGGTCAAGGACAACCACGTGATCGCGGCGGGCGGCGTCGCCGAGGCCTTCAAGCGGGTCAGGGACGAGTTCCCGGACCTCGCGATCGAGGTCGAGGTCGACACGATGCAGCAGGTCACCGAGGTCCTGGACGCGGGAGCCGACCTGATCCTGCTGGACAACTTCACCCCGTCGCAGACCGCCGAGGCCGTCGCGCTCGTCGGCGGCCGCGCGGTCCTGGAGTCCTCGGGCCGGCTGTCCCTGGACTCCGCCCGCGCGTACGCGGACGCGGGCGTGGACTACCTGGCGGTCGGCGCGCTGACCCACTCCTCGCCGATCCTCGACATCGGCCTGGACTTCCGCGACTCCGACGGGGCCGGCGCCTGATGCTGCTCACCATCGACGTCGGCAACACCCACACGGTCCTCGGCCTGTTCGACGGTGAGGAGATCGTCGAGCACTGGCGGATCTCCACCGACGCACGGCGCACCGCGGACGAGCTCGCGGTCCTCCTCCAGGGCCTGATGGGCATGCACCCGCTGCTGGGCATGGAGCTGGGCGACGGCATCGAGGGCATCGCCATCTGCTCCACCGTCCCGGCCGTCCTGCACGAGCTGCGCGAGGTGACCCGCCGCTACTACGGCGACGTCCCCGCCGTCCTCGTCGAGCCGGGCATCAAGACCGGGGTGCCGATCCTCATGGACAACCCGAAGGAGGTCGGCGCGGACCGCATCATCAACGCGGTCGCCGCCGTCGACCTGTACGGCGGTCCGGCGATCGTCGTCGACTTCGGCACGGCCACCACCTTCGACGCGGTGTCCGCCCGGGGGGAGTACACCGGCGGTGTCATCGCGCCCGGTATCGAGATCTCGGTCGAGGCGCTCGGCGTCAAGGGCGCCCAGCTGCGCAAGATCGAACTGGCCCGGCCGCGCAGCGTGATCGGGAAGAACACCGTCGAGGCCATGCAGGCGGGCATCATCTACGGCTTCGCCGGCCAGGTCGACGGTGTCGTCGGACGCATGAAGAAGGAACTGGCGGCCGACCCCGACGACGTCACCGTCATCGCGACCGGCGGCCTTGCTCCGATGGTGCTGAACGAGTCCTCGGTCATCGACGAGCACGAGCCCTGGCTGACGCTCATCGGGCTGCGCCTGGTGTACGAGCGGAACGTGTCGCGCCTGTAGCCGCGCGGCCCCGAACCGGGAGGTTCCCGGCGCGGTGGCTCACCGGAGCCGCCGCGCCGCCGACGGCCAGTTAAACGGATTTTGTCCATTTAGCACGTATTGTCGCGCTATGCCCACGCCCTACGGATCACGCGGCGGTATGGCGTTCAGCGCGGACGAGCTGCGAGTGCTCCGACGCGCCCTCGCCATCGCCCTCCACCCCGCGCCCCTGCCCGACGAGGACGTCCAGGACTGCCTCCGGCTGGCGGGCTCCGTCGACGAGGCGGCGGGCGAGGCCGGACGGCTGCGCGCCTTCCTCCTCGCCGACCTCGTCCGCTACCGCAACGCCCTCCCCGGCTCCCTCAGCGGCTACCTGGAGCTTCTCCAGGACGCCCTGGCCGCCGGTTACGACCCCCGCCCCGAGGATCTGGCCGCGCTGCGCGCCCTGCGCGGCGGTCCGGTCGCCGCGGCGCTCCTGGAGCGCTGCCAGGTGCTCGCGGAGCGTTCGGTGCGGGCCCGCCTCGCCGGACGGGCGGTGCCCGCGACGGCCCCCGCACCCCGCAGCCGGCTGCTCGCGCTGCCCGGCGGCCGGGTCGCGGAGCCCGAGAAGCCGAGGACGCCGGCGGCCCCGGCCCGTCCGGCGGCGCCCTCCGAGCGCCCGGCGCCGAAGCCCTCGGAGGTCTTCCCGCCCCGCCGCCGCCCGGTTCCCCCACCGCAGCAGCGCGCCGCGGGGTAGGGCCTTTCACCGGGCCCGGCAGGGCTCGCTACTCTGGACGCCATGGACTACGTATCCGCGCTTGTGCCGCCCGTGGTGATGGCCGCCTTCTTCATCGGCCTGGTCGTGACGATCGTCAAGAGCCAGGGCGGGCCGAACAAGGCCAAGGAGGACGCGGCCGTGGACGCCGCGATCACCCGGGCGGAAGCGGCGCACCAGGCGCCGCGCGCCGACGGGGTCTGACCTCCCCGTCCCGCATTTCCGCACACCGCACGTACGAAGGGCGTACGGCTCCCGAGAGAGCCGTGCGCCCTTTCGTTGTGTAAATAACCGGCCATTCCAGACATCTGACACTAAGGTGACGCTGTGCCCCGTCAATTGGGAGAGCTGGAAGACGCCGTGATGACGCGGGTCTGGCAATGGAACCGCCCGGTCACCGTGCGGGAAGTCCTTGAGGACCTTCAGCAGGAGCGGTCCATCGCCTACACCACCGTCATGACGGTAATGGACAATCTCCATCAGAAGGGCTGGGTGCGCCGGGAAGTGGACGGCCGCGCTTATCGATATACGGCGGTCTCCACCCGTGCCGCGTACTCGGCCGCGCTGATGAACGAAGCCTGGTCACGCAGTGACAACCCCGCCGCCGCACTGGTCGCGTTCTTCGGCATGATGTCGGCCGAGCAGCGTGAGGCCCTCCGGGACGCCATGCGGATCGTTCTGCCCACTCTTCCCGAGGATGCCGTGCCGTCGGCCGGCGAAGAGACGGGTGAAGAGACCGCCGAAGCGGCCGATGACGCGCGGCCGGAGGCCGGACGATAGCGTCGGGGTATGTCCTCAGAGCATCCGCGAACCGATTTCCATACCGAAGAGTCGGTTATAAACGTCGCCATCACCGTCCGACGTGCCAGGACGAGCGATGTGGCCTCGGTCCGCCGTCTCCTCGACGGCTACGTACGAGAAGGCATCCTGCTCGACAAAGCGACGGTGACGCTTTACGAGGACATCCAGGAGTTCTGGATCGCCGAACGCGACGAGGACGCCAGGGTCATCGGCTGCGGCGCACTCCATGTGATGTGGGAAGACCTGGCCGAAGTCCGTACTCTCGCGGTCGATCACAGCATCAAGGGTGCCGGAGTCGGGCATCAAGTCCTGGACAAGTTGTTGCAGACCGCCCGCTGGCTCGGTGTGCGACGGGTTTTCTGTCTCACCTTCGAAGTCGACTTCTTCGCGAAGCACGGCTTCGTGGAGATCGGAGAGACTCCGGTCGACGGAGATGTCTACAGCGAGCTGCTGCGTTCCTATGACGAGGGAGTCGCGGAGTTCCTCGGTCTCGAACGAGTGAAGCCGAACACCTTGGGCAACAGCCGGATGCTTCTGCACCTGTGACCGCCGGAAGAAGCCCGATCCCTATGTCCGAATCGCGCACGTTTCCCGTCTTCTTGCGCTCCTGAACCTCTCCCGGGGGTTTGTGTTTTCCGGGGAAAAGCGGTTTCCTTTCCGCGTACTCCATTTTCGATGAAAGGAAATCCGGTGGCACAGAAGGTTCAGGTCCTTCTTGTTGACGACCTCGACGGCGGCGAGGCGGACGAGACCGTCACGTTCGCGCTGGATGGCAAGACGTACGAGATCGACCTCACCACGACCAACGCGGACAAGCTCCGGACGCTTCTCGAGCCCTACGCGAAGAGCGGCCGGCGTACCGGTGGCCGTGCCGCGTCCGGACGTGGCAAGGGCCGCGCCGTTCCCGGTGGCAACAAGGACACCGCCGAGATCCGTAAGTGGGCGCGCGAGAACGGCCACAGCGTGAATGACCGCGGCCGTGTTCCCGCGGACATCCGTGAGGCTTACGAGAAGGCCAACGGCTGAGCAGTCGTTCCACCGGTGCGCGGTCCCGTACGGGCACGCATCAACCGGGCCCGATGGCATTCCGTCGCCACGGCGTCCACGAGCCGGATGAGATCGGGAGTATCCCCACCCCTGCTCCCGAAGCCGGAGAGGGCCGGGAGGACCGGCTCCTCCCCCTGCTCGTGCGGTGGACAGGGGGGTCGCAGCCATACGGCGGCCCCCGGCGGACCCGGTCGGCCCGGCGGGGGCGGAGCGGTGATCCGGCCACCCGCGCCGAGGGCGCCGATCGCGAGGGCGACCCCGCCCCACTCCAGCCAGTCGAGCAGCCCGGGCAGTTCGTCGGCGCTCCCCGGCGCCACCAGCAGGGTCATCCGCCGGCCCGTCAACGTCACAGGACCGGTCCGGCCCACCCGCCGCAGCGCCGCGTGACCCGCGGCCGCGGGGACGACGAGCGCGTCGAACCGCAGCCCGGTCAGCAGGCGCACCGGGGCGCTGCCCGCCGTCGCCCAGCCGAGCTCCTCCTCGTACCACCGGGCCCACGCGTCGCGTGACGGGCCATCGGCGCGGCCACCCCGCTCTGCGGGGGACGCGGTTCGGGGCGGCGGGACGGTGAGGGCCATGTGGGAAGAACTCCCGATCCACCCCAGGAGTTACGCAGAGTTCTTGATCGAACGCATACTGTGTCCGGGTTGGGGGCGTACGGGCGCATTCGGGAGTACGAAGATGTTCGCCCGTAGCGGAGGGAACCCGCGTACGCCGCATGGACTGTCTGTAATTGCGGGTAAGACATCCCTAGTGGGGAGGGGCGACACGCAAGCCACCGGACGTCTCACGTTCGCCATCGGCGTACTGGCGATAGGGGTATCTGCCTGGCCTGCGGGAACATCGTCTCGCACCATCGGGTTGGAGCAGTTGTCGGCGTTCGGGGCAGCAGATCCCCCGGGAAGCAGGGCCGGGTGTCGGCAGTTGAAATGAGCGGTCCCCGCTTGCGGGACTAAGCTGCGGAAGGACAGGGAGGGGACCGACCCCTTACTGCCTGACCGCTCTGAGGAGCGATTAACGATGTTCGAGAGGTTCACCGACCGCGCGCGGCGGGTTGTCGTCCTGGCTCAGGAAGAAGCCCGGATGCTCAACCACAACTACATCGGCACCGAGCACATCCTCCTGGGCCTGATCCACGAGGGTGAGGGTGTCGCCGCTAAGGCCCTGGAGAGCCTCGGGATTTCGCTCGAGGCGGTCCGCCAGCAGGTGGAGGAGATCATCGGTCAGGGCCAGCAGGCCCCGTCCGGCCACATCCCCTTCACTCCCCGAGCCAAGAAGGTCCTGGAGCTGTCGCTCCGCGAGGCCCTTCAGCTCGGCCACAACTACATCGGCACCGAGCACATCCTGCTCGGCCTGATCCGCGAGGGCGAGGGCGTCGCAGCCCAGGTCCTCGTGAAGCTGGGCGCCGACCTGAACCGGGTCCGCCAGCAGGTCATCCAGCTGCTCTCCGGGTACTCGGGAGGCAAGGAGGCCGCCACAGCCGGCGGCCCCGCGGAGGGCACGCCCTCCACGTCCCTGGTGCTCGACCAGTTCGGCCGGAACCTCACCCAGGCCGCTCGTGAATCCAAGCTCGACCCGGTCATCGGGCGCGAGAAGGAGATCGAGCGGGTCATGCAGGTGCTGTCCCGCCGTACGAAGAACAACCCGGTCCTCATCGGCGAGCCCGGCGTCGGCAAGACGGCGGTCGTCGAGGGCCTGGCGCAGGCCATCGTCAAGGGCGAGGTGCCCGAGACCCTCAAGGACAAGCACCTCTACACCCTCGACCTCGGTGCGCTGGTCGCGGGCTCCCGCTACCGCGGTGACTTCGAGGAGCGCCTGAAGAAGGTCCTCAAGGAGATCCGCACCCGCGGCGACATCATCCTGTTCATCGACGAGCTCCACACCCTGGTGGGTGCGGGCGCCGCCGAGGGCGCGATCGACGCGGCGAGCATCCTCAAGCCCATGCTGGCGCGAGGCGAGCTCCAGACCATCGGTGCCACCACGCTCGACGAGTACCGCAAGCACCTGGAGAAGGACGCCGCTCTCGAGCGCCGCTTCCAGCCCATCCAGGTCGCGGAGCCGTCGCTGCAGCACACCATCGAGATCCTCAAGGGTCTGCGCGACCGCTACGAGGCCCACCACCGCGTGTCCATCACGGACGAGGCGCTGGTCCAGGCCGCGACGCTGGCCGACCGGTACATCTCGGACCGCTTCCTGCCGGACAAGGCGATCGACCTGATCGACGAGGCCGGTTCCCGGATGCGCATCCGCCGGATGACCGCGCCGCCGGACCTCCGCGAGTTCGACGAGAAGATCGCGGGCGTGCGCCGCGACAAGGAGTCGGCCATCGACTCCCAGGACTTCGAGAAGGCGGCGTCTCTCCGCGACAAGGAGAAGCAGCTGCTGGCGGCGAAGGCCAAGCGTGAGAAGGAGTGGAAGGCCGGCGACATGGACGTCGTGGCCGAGGTCGACGGCGAGCTCATCGCCGAGGTCCTCGCCACCGCGACCGGCATCCCGGTCTTCAAGCTGACGGAGGAGGAGTCCTCCCGTCTGCTGCGCATGGAGGACGAGCTGCACAAGCGCGTCATCGGCCAGAAGGACGCCATCAAGGCCCTCTCGCAGGCGATCCGCCGTACGCGAGCCGGTCTGAAGGACCCGAAGCGCCCCGGTGGCTCGTTCATCTTCGCCGGTCCGTCCGGTGTCGGTAAGACCGAGCTCTCCAAGACGCTCGCCGAATTCCTCTTCGGTGACGAGGACGCGCTGATCGCCCTCGACATGTCGGAGTTCAGCGAGAAGCACACGGTCTCGCGTCTCTTCGGCTCTCCCCCCGGTTACGTGGGTTACGAGGAGGGCGGCCAGCTCACCGAGAAGGTGCGCCGCAAGCCGTTCTCCGTCGTCCTCTTCGACGAGGTCGAGAAGGCCCACCCCGATATCTTCAATTCCCTGCTCCAGATCCTGGAGGACGGTCGCCTGACCGACTCCCAGGGCCGGGTCGTGGACTTCAAGAACACGGTCATCATCATGACGACCAACCTCGGGACCCGGGACATCTCCAAGGGCTTCAACCTGGGCTTCGCGGCCCAGGGCGACGTGAAGACGAACTACGAGCGGATGAAGACGAAGGTCAACGAAGAGCTCAAGCAGCACTTCCGGCCCGAGTTCCTCAACCGTGTCGACGACACGGTCGTCTTCCACCAGCTCACCGAGGAAGACATCATCCAGATCGTCGACCTCATGCTCGCCAAGGTGGACGAGCGGCTGAAGGACCGCGACATGGGCATCGAGCTCAGCGCGGAAGCGAAGTCGCTCCTGGCGAAGAAGGGCTACGACCCCGTGATGGGCGCCCGGCCGCTGCGCCGGACGATCCAGCGCGAGATCGAGGACATCCTCTCCGAGAAGATCCTCTTCGGTGAGCTGCGCCCCGGTCACATCGTGGTCGTCGGCACCGAGGGCGAGGGTGAGGAGAAGAAGTTCACCTTCCGTGGCGAGGAGAAGTCGGCTCTGCCCGACGTCCCTCCGATCGAGCAGGCGGCAGGCGGCGCCGGCCCGAACATGACGAAGGAAGCGTGACAGGCGCCTAGCGCCCGAGCGTCCGAAGGGGCGGCCCCGGACCGGTTCACACCGGTCCGGGGCCGCCCTTTTGCTGTGGCCCTTTGCTGTGCCCCTGTCGTGGCCCTTTGCTGCGGAGTGCAGCGTGACGGCACGCGTCACGGAGATGTCCCGGTCGCGTCGGCTCCGGCTAGCCCCTGCCCGCTCCCGCTCGCGTCGGCTCCGGCCGGACCCACGCCCGCTCCCGGCCCGTTGCCGCGGACCGCACACCACACCGGCAGCGGGAAGCTGTGCCGGGCCTGCAACGACGGCAGCGGCGACTGCGGCGGTGGAACCTGGCGACGACGGGGGCGCCAAGCGGCTCGTGGCCCTGCACGCGAAGCAGGTATCCGGCCTGCCCGTCATGCAGGGGGAGGCCGCGGGGCGGCGATCGGTTGCAGGCCGAAGGTCCCGAAACGGACAGCCCTTGGTCCCACCGCCGGTGACAAGGCGCACAGCCCATTTGAGGCCTACTAGGTGCCTTAGGAGCAACGGGCATGATCGCGGGCGGGACCTTCGGCCCTGCGCCCGGCGGGACCTTCAGGGGTTTGGGGTGAACTGCCCGGATGGCGGGGCTGTGTCCGTTTAGGGCGGGTTCGAACTGGGGTTAAACCTGTCCGGCCGAAGACTTCCGGCTGTGCGCGGAGGCCGCCGTCCGGGACCGTCGGCGGCGAATTCCCCGGGCTCCGGCTACGGCTTTTCTTCGTAGATAGGGGGTTTGAGCACCGGCGGGGGTCCGGGTTACCAAGGAATGGCCAGCCCGGCACGAACGCCGGGTCCAGTCATCTCCGGAGGTCTTCCGCTTATGTCGAAGCGCGTTACGTTCCAGTCCCGCCGCCCGTCCGCTTCCCGTGTCCGTGGCGCCGTGGTGGCAGCCGGCCTGGGGACGTCGATGGTTCTCGGTGCGGGCGCTGCGTTCGCGGCCGGCACGACGGGTACCACCGGCGCCGCGAGCCTGGCGAGCACCACCACCGCCGACTCGGTCGCCCAGCAGGCGGTCGCGCAGGGCAAGGCGGCCAAGCACGCCGCGGCGAAGAAGGCCGAAGCGGCCAAGAAGAAGGCCGCGGCCAAGAAGAAGGCGGCCGCCAAGAGGGCCGCGAAGCTCGGCTGGGAGACCCCGGTCCACCACTACGAGCTGAGCGCCAGCTTCGGCAACGACGGCAGCCGCTGGTCGCACAAGCACTCCGGCCAGGACTTCGCCGTGCCGATCGGCACCAAGGTCGAGGCCGCGCACAAGGGCACCATCGTGAAGGCCGGCCCGAACGGCGGCGGCGACGGTCCCGCGTACGGCAACGCCATCGTGATCAAGCACAGCAACGGCACGTACTCCCAGTACGCGCACCTCTCGAAGATCAAGGTGCACATCGGCCAGCACGTGAAGAAGGGCCAGAAGATCGCCCTGTCCGGCAACACCGGCAACTCCAGCGGCCCGCACCTGCACTTCGAGATCCGCACCACCCCGAACTACGGTTCGGCGGTCAACCCGGTCAACTACCTGCACAAGGAGGGCGTCTCGGTCTGATCCGACCGCGACACCACCCCCTGTCGGGGGACGCTACTGGGCGGAACCCGGGTCATGGGCCCGGGTGACCAGTTCGACGGCGACTTCGAGGACGGCCTTGCGCTTGTCCTCGGGGTCGCCTTCGACGTCTCTCAGCGCGAAGATCCCGGCGTGCATCGTGAAGAGTGCGCTGAAGCAGCGCACCTGATCGGTGAGCGGGGCGTCGGGATCCTTGATCAGGTCGACGAGTCCCAGGATCCGGCCCTTGATCGTGTCGCCGATACTCAGGTCGCGCACGGTCGCCTGGTTCTCCTGCATGAAGCGGAAGAGCGGGGCGGCGCCGGCCAGCGCGTCGCTGTAGCGGCTGAGGATCTCCTTCTTCGTCTCCAGGGTGCGCAGCTGTGTCGCGCCCCAGGCGATCAGCTCCTCGATGGGACGGTTGAGGTCCTCGAAGATGCTGACGAGGATGTCTTCCTTGGTCTTGAAGTGGTAGTAGAGCGCTGCCTTGGTGACGTCGAGGTGCTCCGCGATCTCGCGCAGCGAGGTCTTCTCGTAACCCTGCTCGGCGAAGAGCTCCAGAGCGACGTCCTGGATGCGCTGACGGGTGTTGCCCCGGCGCGGCTGTGGCGTGCTGCCCATGGCTGCTCTCCCAATAAAACGTACTTGACGCCCGGCTAGTTACGGGGTTACTTTCCCCTAGTGTAGTCAACTAGCCGGGCGGCAAGTAAGTGGTCCGGTATCGGGGATCTGGGGAGTTGGGGAACATGGCGGACCTGATGAAGGCGGCGGACAGGAAGGCGGACGACGCCTCGTCCGGACCGGCGGGAAAACCGGGGCCGCAGCAGCGCAGCGTCCGGGTGGTGGTGCTCGCCCTGATGATCGCCATGCTGCTGGCCATGCTCGACAACCTGATCGTCGGCACCGCGATGCCGACCATCGTCGGTGACCTCGGCGGTCTCGAACACCTCTCCTGGGTCGTCACCGCCTACACCCTGGCCACCGCGGCCTCCACCCCCATCTGGGGCAAGCTCGGCGACATGTACGGGCGCAAGGGCATCTTCCTCACGTCCATCGTGATCTTCCTGATCGGCTCGGTCCTCAGCGGCATGTCCCAGGACATGGGCCAGCTGATCGGCTTCCGGGCCGTGCAGGGCCTGGGTGCCGGCGGTCTGATGGTCGGTGTCATGGCGATCATCGGCGATCTCGTGCCGCCCCGTGAGCGCGGCAAGTACCAGGGCATGATGGCCGGCGTGATGGCGATCGCGATGATCGGCGGACCGCTGGTCGGCGGCACCATCACCGACCACCTCGGCTGGCGCTGGAGCTTCTACATCAACCTGCCGCTGGGCGCCGTCGCCCTGGCCATGATCACCATCGTGCTGCACCTGCCCAAGCGGGATCGCACCAAGGCGAAGGTCGACTACCTCGGCGCCGGACTGCTGACGGTCGGCATCACCGCGATCGTGCTGGTGACCACCTGGGGCGGCTCGGAGTACGACTGGAACTCCGCCGTCATCATGGAGCTCATCGCCATCGGCGTCGCCTCGCTGGCCGGCTTCGTCTTCGTGGAGACCAAGGCCGCCGAGCCGATCATCCCGCTCCACATCTTCCGCAACGCCAACTTCACCCTGATGTCCGTGGTCGGCTTCATGGCGGGCTTCGTGATGTTCGGCGCGGTGCTCTACCTGCCGCTGTTCCAGCAGTCCGTCCAGGGCGCGTCCGCGACCAACTCCGGACTGCTGCTCCTGCCGATGCTGCTGGCGATGATGATCGTCTCGCTGGTCGCCGGCCGGATCACCACCAGCAGCGGCCGCTACAAGATCTTCCCGATCGTGGGATCGATCCTGATGGTCACCGGACTCTTCCTGCTCTCCACCATGGACACGGGCACCAGCCGGTTCACCTCCGGCGTCTACATGGCGGTGCTCGGCGCGGGCATGGGCTTCCTGATGCAGATCACGATGCTCGTCGCGCAGAACAGCGTCGAGCTGAAGGACATGGGCGTCGCCTCGTCCTCCACCACCCTGTTCCGTACGCTCGGCAGCTCCTTCGGTGTCGCCATCATGGGCGCGCTGTTCACCGGACGGGTGAGCGACGAGATGGCCGCCCGCGGTGGCGCGGGCGCCACCATGCACGGCGCGCAGCTGGACGCGGCGAGCCTGGCGAAACTGCCGGTGCCGGTGCGCGAGGCGTACGAGTACGCGGTGGCGTCCGGTACGCACATCGCCTTCCTGGTCGGGGCCTCGGTCGGACTCATCGCCCTGGTGGCGGCGGTGTTCGTCAAGGAGGTGCCGCTGCGGGGAGCCGGCCCGGAGTCCGCCCCGGTGACCGACGCCGCCGTCTAGCCTCCGGCCTGTGAAGGGGCCCCGGGACGCATGCGTCCCGGGGCCCCTTCCTGCTGTACGGAAGCTCAGCGGCCCGGCCGCTCCCCGCCACGCAGATGCGCGTCATCGCCCGCGGCCGGGCGGCGCTGCTCGGCCAGCTGCAGCATCGGGTAGCTGCCCGTGTCGGTCGGTGCGTGCTCGGGCAGCCACAGGACGGCGATCGCGCCGCCCGCGCCCTCCGCTGCGCCCTCGGGCGCCGCGTTGCGGAAGGTCAGCCGGGCACCGAGCACCCGGGCCTGACCGGCCGCGATCGTCAGCCCCAGCCCGTGCCCGTGCCCGGCCCGGTCGGTGGATCCGGTACGGAAGCGGCTCGGCCCCTCCCGCAGCAGCGCCGCCGGGAACCCCGCACCGTGATCGCGGATGCGCACCACCCGGCCCTCGACCGTGACCTCCACCGGCGTGGAGCCGTGCTTGGCTGCGTTGCCCAGCAGATTGCCCAGGATGCGCTCCAGCCGGCGCGGATCGGTGCTGACCCACGACTCGTGGACCACCTGCACCCGCACCTGCGGGTCCAGCAGCGCCACCCGGCGGCCGACGAACTCGCCCAGCGCGATCTCCTGCAGCTCGGCCCGCTCGGACGCGCTGTCCAGCCGGGCCACTTCCAGTACGTCCTCGACCAGCGTGCGCATCGCCTGCGCCCGGTCCCGTACGAGCTCGGTCGGCCGCCCGGGCGGCAGCAGCTCGGCAGCCGTCAGCAGCCCCGTCACGGGGGTGCGCAGCTCGTGCGCGATGTCCGCGGTGACCCGGCGCTCGGCCTCGATCCGCTCGTTCAGCGCGTCCGTCAGGGCGTCCACCGCGCCGGCCAGCTCATCGGTCTCGTCCCGGACGACCCCGCCGACGGCGTCCCTGACGCGTACGTCCGTGTGGCCCTGCGCGACCTTCCCCGCCGCGGCCGCCGCCTTGCGCAGCCGGCGCGAGAGCTGGCCGCCGATCAGCACCCCCAGCGCGGAGCCGCCGAGGACCACCGAGACCGAGCCGATGATCAGGGCCCGGTCCAGATCGCCCATGATCGTGGTGGACCGGTCGGCGAACCGGGTGTGCAGCGAGAGCACGTCACCGTTGGCCAGCGGTACGGCCGCCCACACGTCGGGCACCCCGCCGCCGTCCTCGACGTGCGTCGCGCGCCGGTTGCGCCGGGTCTCCTGGCGCAGGCTCTTCGGCATCGTCGGATCGTTGAGCTTCGCGCCGAACCGCGGATCGGCCTTCTTCGTCTTCGTCGCCTCGTACAGCAGCTGGGCGTAGGTCAGCCGCTCCAGCTGGACCTCGCGCGCGTTCTCCAGCATCGAGACCCTGGCGGCGTTGTGCACGACCAGGCTCAGCGCGACCGCGATCAGGGCGCCGACCGACGCGATCGCGATGCTGATCTTCCAGCGGACGCCCGTCCGCAGGGCCAGGCGCCTCATGCCCTGAGCTTGTAGCCGAAGCCGCGGACCGTCTCGATGCGGTCCTGGCCGACCTTCGTGCGCAGCCGCTGCACATGGACGTCCACGACCCGGGTGTCACCGCCCCAGCCGTAGTCCCAGACCCGCTCCAGCAGCTTGTCCCGGGAGAGCACCGTGCCGGGCGCGGACGAGAACTCCAGCAGCAGCCGCATCTCGGTCGGGGTCAGCGCCACCTGCTCGCCGCCCCTGCGGACCTCCATGCCCTCGGTGTCGATCTCCAGGTCACCGAAGACCAGCACACCGCCCTCGGACTGCGCCGGGGCCTCGCCGCCCGCACCGCTGCCCGACGCATGGCCGAAGCGGCGGAGCACGGCCCGGATCCTGGCGACCAGGACCGCACCGTCGAACGGCTTGGTGACGTAGTCGTCGGCACCGGCCTCCAGGCCGAGCACCACATCGATCGAGTCGGCCCGCGCCGACAGCATGATCACGGGAACGGTCGACTCGTCCCGGATGCGCCGGCAGAGGCTGACCCCGTCCAGGCCCGGCACCATCACGTCGAGCAGCGCGATGTCGGGCCGGTCGGCCCGGAACGCCTCCAGGCCGCTCAGGCCGTCGGGCATCGCGGTGACCACGAAGCCGTCCCGCTCCAGCGCCAGCTGGGTGGCCTCGCGGATGACGTCGTCGTCCTCGACGAACAGGACATGGGTCTCGGCCATCGGACTGCTCTCAGTTCTTCGTCGGTGCCGCGGGCTCCGGGAAGTCCCCTTCTCCGGCTCCGACGGCTCTGTTGAAGTCGTTGTGCACCCGGTCCTGCTCACTGAACCGGCTGCTCGCCCAGTGGTACGTGACCACTTCCTCGCCCGAGGGGTAGGCGACCGCGTCCTTCTTCCCGTACACCTGGGTCGTCACCACCAGATCACCGCGGTCGATGGTCCCGTAGACCGCGGGCTGCTCGATGGCGAACACGTTCTCGTACCTGCCGTCGGGCCGGGGCCGGTACACGTACGTGCCCACGCCCACCGAGTCGCCGCAGGTCATCACGTTCAC
Source organism: Streptomyces sp. NBC_01257 (assembly GCF_035917255.1). Classification (NCBI taxonomy): domain Bacteria; kingdom Bacillati; phylum Actinomycetota; class Actinomycetes; order Kitasatosporales; family Streptomycetaceae; genus Streptomyces; species Streptomyces sp. NBC_01257. The sequence continues at coordinate 4,069,546 of NZ_CP108472.1, read as the reverse complement.
CACGACGTCGGCGGAGGGGCCGCCGGTCAGGCTGCCGTACGAGGTGTCCACCGGGTACTCGTCACCGGTGCACGGCCTCAGGTCCGTCCGGACCCGCTCGCTGACCTTGGTGTCCGCCTTGAGCAGGCTCACGGCGTCGACCCGGGGCGTCGGCTTCGCCGTGGAGGGTGTGGTGGAACTGGGAGTGACCTGGGCGACCGGCTGGCTGCCCGCAGGCCCCTCGTCACGCGTGCCCGTGCCGCCGGTGGAGCAGCTGACGGCGAACAGCCCGAAGACGGCGAGCCCGGCCAGAGCCGTACTGCTCGCCGCCCAGCCCGCCGGCCGGCGTCCCCGCCCGCCGCCGGCCCCGCCCCCCGTGGGGCCTCCGGTGACGCCGCCGGCTCCTGTGCCGCCGTCGTCACCGCTGCCTGTCAGGCCGCGCACCGCTCCCGCCCCCGCTCGTCGTGACGCCCCTCCCGGGGCGCCCCTGCCTGTGTCCGCGACCGTGCCGGCCGACGGGCCGCCACGATGCGGCCGGCCGCAGCGCGGTCCCGGTCCTCCCGGATCCGGTCCTCGCGGCCCGCCGCTTCCCTGCTCTCCAGCTCCTGGCGCAGTCGCGCCAGCGCGCGGTGCAGCGTGCTCTTCACCGTACCGGCCGACATGCCGAGCGCCGCGGCCGTCTCCTCCGTGCTCATCTGCTCCCAGTGTCGCAGCACGACCACGCTGCGCTGCTTGGGAGCCAGGACGCCGAGTACGTCCATCAGCAGGGCGCGGTCGGCGCGCTGCTCGGTGCCGTCCTCGACGCTGGCGTCGGGGAGCTGCTCGGTGGGGACCTCGTCCAGCTTGCGCGCCCGCCACCACTCGGTGCGGGTGTTGATCATGACGCGGCGCAGATAGGCGTCGGCGAGGGACTTGTCGGCGATGCCGTCCCAGCGGCCGTAGGTGCGGGCCAGTGCGGTCTGCAGCAGGTCCTGCGCGTCCACGGGATCGGGGACCAGCCGGCGCGCACTGCGCAGCAGTGCGTCCTGCCGGGTACGTACGTACTCCTCGAAGCCGAGCACCTCGCCCTGCGCCATTACAACCGCCTCCGTCCCCGTGAAACCCCGTAGAACCACCGTCAGCCGCTGGTCATCGGGCTGACGTCGGTGACGCTACGGAGCTGTTGTCACGAGGCTGTGCGGAGCAGCCGTACGCGGACGCACGGCTGTCCATCGGTTGTGTAACAGCGCAGGGAGGAGCGGGACAAAGGCCCCGCGGGGACCGTCACCCGGCGGGCGGGAGGCCCGCCGGGCCGGTCGGGTCAGGTCAGCGGCAGCCGGTACTGGCCGCCGGCCAGCGGTTCGACCAGACCGTCGGCGACCAGGCCGTCGAGCGCGCGGGCCCGCTGCACCGGCTCCTCCCAGACCGCGTCGAGTGCCGACTGCGGTACCGGCGTCACCGACTCGCGCAACACCGCGAGGAGCCTGCCGCGCACCTGCCGGTCCGTACCGGCGTAGGTCTGGCCGCGGCGCGGGGGCCCCTGGTGCGCGGGCTTCCCGGCCAGCCGCCAGGCGCACTGCCCGGAGATCGGGCAGCGCGTGCAGTCCTCGTTCTTCGCGGTGCAGACGAGGGCCCCGAGCTCCATCGTCGCGGCGGCCCACTGTGCCGCCTGCTCGTCCTCCTCCGGCAGCAGCGCCCTGGCGAGTTTGCGCTCGGCCGCGGTGGTCGCGTTCGGCGGGTACTGGATGCCGCTCGCGGCCCGGGCGAACACCCGGCGGACGTTCGTGTCGAGGACGGCGTGCCGCTGCCGGTAGGCGAACGAGGCCACGGCCGCCGCCGTGTACTCGCCGATGCCGGGCAGGGCGAGCAGCTGGGCGTGCTCGCTCGGTACGTCTCCGCCATGGCGTTCCGCTATTGCCTGGGCGGCCCCGTGGAGGCGCAGCGCTCGCCGGGGGTAGCCGAGCCGGCCCCAGGCGCGGACGGCCTCGCCGGGCGGCTCCGCCGCGAGGTCGGCGGGGCGCGGCCAGCGGGCCAGCCACTGCTCGTACACCGGGAGGACCCGGTTGACGGGGGTCTGCTGCAGCATGAACTCGCTCACCATCACACCCCAGGCGCCCGCTTCGGGGCGGCGCCAGGGCAGATCGCGGGCGTGCTGGTCGAACCACCCGATCACAGGGGTGTGGAGGGAGGCGGGGGGCGTCTGTGTCGCAGTCGTGGCAGTCATCGCACCGACGATCCTGGCACGGAAGGGCAGACGGACGTCACGGGTACGGGGGTGTCGCCCCGCAGAAGAGCCCTTGGAGTGATAGGGCCACCCCTCTGTCCCGCGCCCCACCGGACCTGCGCTCCGGCAAGTGGCGGCACGCCCCGCGAGCCGTTGCGGCAACTGGCCCCATGACGGGCGAACGGTCCGGGCCGGCCGGTCGCGCACCGCTGTCACGTACCGCTGTCGTGCGAACGCCGAGGGTGTCCGCGGGGGAGTCCGGAGCGGGAACAGGCCGTCCCGGGATGATGATCCGCAAATTCGGCGGCCCATGGCGGCGGGTGGGGCGGGAGTTGGCGCTGTTCTCTCGTACAGTTTGCGCCGTGGGATCTCTGCGTAATCCGATCGGTCCGCTTCCCTCCACCATCTACTGGCGACGGAGGGCGGTAGCGGCGACGCTGATTGCGCTGCTCGCGTTGCTGATCGTATGGGCCGTCACGTCCGGTGGCGACAAGGGGAATCACGACGACTCGCGGCCACCCGGCTCGGGTCCGACCGATTCGATCACTCCCGGTCCCTCCGGTTCCGGACCGGCGATCAGTGAACAGCCGGGCGGAGGCGGCGAGTCGGGCGGCTCCGGCGGCGACGACGGCGGAGGCGGCGGAAGTTCGGACGGCGGTGCGGGCGGCTCCGGCGGCTCAAGCGGAACGGGCAGCGACGGCAACGGCGCGGGCACGGACGGCGGTTCCGGCTCCGGCGGCGGAGCGGGCGGTACGGCCGGCGGCAGCGCCGGACAGCAGGTCCCGGCAGGCTCCTCGCTCCCCGACTGCGTGCCCGCCACGCTGCGGCTGACCCTCAAGACCGAACTGCGCTACGGACCCGACGAGAAGCCGAGGTTCCGGCTGATCGCCGAGAACACCTCGTCGACCGCGTGCAAGGCCGACTTCGGCCCGAAGGCCGCGGTGCTCACCATCACGGAGGCCGGCGGTGACGACGAAGAGGTGTGGTCCTCGAAGGACTGCCCGCGCAAGGCGGCGGCCGTGTTCCTGAAGGTTCCGGCGGGCGCGACCGTCGAGCACGCCGTCGAGTGGGACCGCGCGAAGAGCGCCCCGAAGTGCGCGACGCCGCCCGCGGGGAAGGCCGGACCGGGTACGTACCTGGTCGAGGCGAAGGCGCCGGGAGAGCCCGTGCAGCGCGCCTCGTTCGTCCTCGCGAAGGACTGACGGGCCCGGAAGGGCCGGCGGGGCGCTCGCGAGCGCCCCGCTCGTGCGTACCGCCCTACACGTACCGTTCGAGGATCGACGACTCGGCCAGTCGCGACAGCCCCTCGCGCACACTGCGCGCCCGGGCCTCGCCGACGCCGTCCACCGTCTGGAGATCGTCCACGCTGGCCGCGAGCAGCTTCTGCAGACCGCCGAAGTGCTCCACCAGCCGGTCGATGATCGCCCCGGGCAGCCGCGGCACCTTCGCCAGCAGCCGGAAACCGCGCGGCGACACCGCCGAGTCGAGGGTCTCCGGGGAGCCGCTGTACCCCAGCGCCCTTGCCACCACCGGGAGTTCGAGCAGCTCGGTGTGGGACAGCGCGTCCAGCTCGGTGAGCGCCTCCGCCACCGTGCGCGAGCGCTTCGCCGTCGGCTCCGGCACGTAGTCGCGCACCACCAGCTCGCGCTCCGGCTCGACCCCGGCGATCAACTCGTCAAGCTGGAGCGAGAGAAGGCGGCCGTCGGTCCCGAGCTCCACCACGTACTCGGCGATCTCGGTCGCGATCAGCCGGACCATCTCCAGCCGCTGGGCGACCGCCGTCACGTCCCGGACCGTCACCAGGTCCTCGATCTCCAGCGCGGAGAGCGTGCCCGCGACCTCGTCGAGCCGGAGCTTGTACCGCTCCAGCGTGGCGAGAGCCTGGTTGGCCCGGGAGAGGATCGCGGCGGACTCCTCCAGGACCCGGCGCTCCCCGTCCACGTACAGCGCGATGAGGTGCATCGACTGCGAGACGGAGACCACGGGGAAGTTGCACTGCTTGGAGACTCGGTCCGCCGTGCGGTGGCGGGTGCCCGTCTCCTCGGTGGAGATCGAGGCGTCCGGGACCAGCTGGACGCCGGCCCGCAGGATCTTGGTCATGTCCTTGTCGAGGATCAGAGCCCCGTCGAGCTTGGCGAGCTCACGCAGCCGGGTCGCGGTGAATTCCACGTCCAGCACGAAGCCGCCCGTGCACATCGACTCGACGGTCTTGTCCATGCCGAGCACGATCAGGCCTCCGGTGTTGCCACGGAGGATGCGCTCCAGGCCGTCCCGCAGGGCCATTCCGGGCGCGACGGCGGTCAACGAGGCGCGCATCAGCGCCTCGTTACCGGTGCCTTGGCCGGACTTTCCGGGCGATGCTGCCCGGTCGCTGGCTGCCACTGCACTCCTCCGGTCACAGGTTTGCGGTGCCCTTGGGCCTCTTTGTGGATCATGCCGGGCTCGCGGTTTCCGGTGTGTACCGGACCCCGTCCCCGGCCCGGCCTGATCCGGACGAAAGACCCTGTGTCCCTCATACCGTTCGTACGGACGGGCGAGACCAGGGCAAAGTCTACCGGCGTGCGCCGTCCTCCTGTGGGGCCTGTGCACGAGAGCGGCGCGGGAGCACCCTGAGCGCGTCGCCCATGTTGGCGACTTCCGTGACCTTCATACCGGCCGGGACCTTCCCCGGATCGGTCGGAACGAGCGCGTGGGTGAAGCCCAGACGGTGTGCCTCGGCCAGTCTGCGCTGGACCCCCGTGACCCGTCTGACCTCGCCCGCGAGACCCACCTCGCCGATCGCGACCAGGTTCTTGGGCAGCGGTGTGTCGCTCGCCGCACTGGCCAGCGCGAGGGCGATCGCGAGGTCCGCGGCGGGCTCCGAGAGCTTCACCCCGCCGACCGTCGCGCTGTAGATGTCCCGCTTGCCCAGCGAGCTGATCCGGCCGCGCTGCTCCAGGACGGCCAGCATCATCGAGACGCGGGACGTCTCCAGACCCGAGGTGGTGCGCCGGGGCGAGGGGATCTGGGAGTCGACGGTGAGCGCCTGGACCTCGGCGACCAGGGGCCGCTTGCCCTCCAGGGTCACGGTCAGGCAGGTGCCGGGCACTGGCTCGTCACGCCGGGTGAGGAAGAGGCCGGAGGGGTCGGCGAGGCCGGTGATGCCCTCGTCGTGGAGCTCGAAGCAGCCGACCTCGTCGGTCGCCCCGTAGCGGTTCTTCACGCCGCGCACGAGCCGCAGCCGGGCATGGCGGTCACCCTCGAAGGACAGCACCACGTCGACCAGGTGCTCCAGCAGCCGCGGCCCGGCGATCGCGCCGTCCTTGGTGACATGGCCGACCAGCAGGGTCGACATGCCCCGCTCCTTGGACGCGCGGATCAGCGCCCCCGCGACCTCGCGGACCTGGGCCATGCCGCCGGGCGCGCCGTCGATCTCGGGGGAGGCGACCGTCTGTACGGAGTCCAGGACCAGCAGCGACGGCTTGACCGCGTCCAGATGGCCGAGAACCGCGGACAGATCGGTCTCCGCCGCCAGATAGAGATGGTCGTTGATCGCCCGGATCCGGTCGGCGCGCATCCGGACCTGACTGGCGGACTCCTCGGCGGTGACGTAGAGCGTGCGGTGCTCCTCGCTCGCCGCCTTGGCCGCGACGTCCAGCAGCAGCGTCGACTTCCCGACGCCCGGCTCGCCCGCGAGCAGCACCACGGCACCGGGCACGAGACCGCCCCCCAGCACCCGGTCCAGCTCGCCGACACCGGTCGAGCGGGCGGTGGCCTGCCGACTGTCGACCTGGCCGATGGGGAGCGCGGCGGTGGAGACGCGGCCGGCCGCGGTGGTGCGGACGGCGGGGGCGCCGCCGAACTCCTCGACCGTCCCCCACGCCTGGCATTCGGGGCAGCGGCCGAGCCACTTGGCGGTCGTCCAGCCGCATTCGGTGCAGCGGTAGGACGGCCGGTCCTTCGCGGATTTCGTACGGGTGGCCATGGCGCCACCGTATAGGTGAGGTCGGACAGCGGAGCCCGGCGCGGGCCGCGGCGGGGAGCGGGCAGCGGCTCCGGGGCGCCGCGGACGGAATCCGGACAGGGGTACCGAGGGCGTCACGGGCGGAATCCGGACAGCGGATCCGGGGGCGGAATCGCGGATTCCTGTCCCTTATTGAGCGATACGTTCACCCGTAAGGGTTAAAAGTGTTCAAGGGGTGCGAGACGTATGCCCCGCGCTGCCTACGGTCGCAAGGTGACGAGCAGCAGGCTGGAGACCCCCACGAACACCCCCGGCGCACACCGGGGGCAGCGCCGCGCGCCCCATCCGTCGCCGAAGCAGCCGCCCGCCCGTTACGAGCCGCATCTCGACGGCCTGTTCACGTACTGCCTCTCGGTGCTCTGCGATCACGACGCCGCCACCGAGGCCCTGGGCAGTGTGCTCGCGCTGGCGGAGCGGCAGGGCGGGCGCTGTCCCACCGGCGAGGAGGAACGTAAAACCTGGCTGTACGCGCTGGCCAGGTGGATGTGCCTGCGCAAGCTCACCGAGCAGAAGCAGGGCCGCCAGGCGCACCGCAGGTCCGACGGGCCGCAGGCGCGCAGGAAGCAGCCCACTGACGAGCACCGCGGCCCGGTCGCACCGCCGGCCCGCGCGGTCCGGCGCACGCCCCCCGCCGCACACGCCCCGAAAACCCCGGCCGCACCACCCCTCACCCCGTCCGCGCCCCGGCCGGCCGGCTCCCCGCCCCCCGGCCCCGCGGGCAGCCCCGCGGCCGTCGAGGCGCACCGCCGCGAGCTGGCCCAGCTGGCCTGGCCCGAAGCGGCGGGCACCACCCCCGAACAGCGCGAGGCCCTGGAGCTCGCCGTGCGCCACCGGCTCACCCCGCGCGCCGTCGCCGCCGTCCTCGGGCTGGAGCTCGCCACCGCCCGGGAGCTCCTGGCCGCGGCCGCCTGCGAAGTGGAACGGACCAGGGCCGCCCTCGCCGTAGTGGAGACGGGCAACTGCCCCACGGTCGGCCGGCTCACCGGCGACCACCGCGTGCTGCTCTCCGCCACGCTGCGCCGCGAGCTCGTACGGCATGTGGACGACTGCCCGCGCTGCCGCCGCGCGGCCGAGCGCGCCGACGCCCAGGGGCCCTGGCCGGGGGCCGCCGTCACCCCCGCGGCCGCGCTGGCCGTCGTCGAGGCGCCGCGCCCCTCCGCCTATGTGGCGATGATGCACGCGCAGAAACATCAGAAGAATCGGTCCGCCACCCCCCGGTTCGACCGCACGGGCTTCCCGATGGACCCGAAGGACCATGCCGCGCGCCGGGACCGGCTGCGGTCGAGGGTCATGACGACGACGGTCGTCGCCACGGTCGTCGCCGCTCCGGTGATCGCCCTGTGGTCCGCCTACCGGGGCGCGCCGCTCACCGGCGAGGGCCACGACGGCTCGGCGGTCACCGCGACCGAGGCGGACGACGGGCGGGGGGACGACCCCTACGGCCACTACGAGAACGCGGGCAACGCCCGCCCCGAGCCGGGCCCCGTCTTCACGGACGGCAGCGGGCTCCCGGACGTCTCGGCCGAGGTCATCAGCGTGGACGCGGCCCCGGGCCGGGACGGCACCGCGGCCGGCCGCCTCACCGTCGAGGCCCGCTCGTCCGGCGGCACGACGACGATCACCCTCACCGCGTCCAAGGCGGGCCCGGTCACCTGGTCGGCCGGTACGGGCCAGACCTGGCTGCGGCTGAGCAGCACGTCGGGGAAGCTCGCCCCCGGCGGCAGCATCACGATCCGCGTCCTCGTGGACCACGCCCGCGAGCCGGCCGGACGCTGGACGGCACGGATCGTCGTCGCCCCGTCGGGGTCGGTCGTGGCGATGCGGGGGTACGGGGGACGGACGACGCCCCCCGGAGTCCCGTCGCGGCCCCCGCTGCCGGGCACTCCGGCGCATCCGCACCCGCCGGTCCCCTCCGACCCGACCCCGTCGGACCCGGATCCCACACCGACCCCCACACCCGATCCCACGGGCAGCACCCGGCCGCCGACGGACCCGGGCGAGCCGAGCCCGTCCCCGGACCCGACCGACTCCCCGTCCCCGTCCGACCCGGGCAAGGGCCCGAGCACCCCGCCGGCCGCCGACTGACGGACCCGCCACCCCCGGGGCGGCGGGCCCGCAGGCGTTACGCGGGGTCCGCCGGGTGCGGCGCCATCGGCAGCAGCGACGAGAGCCGCTCCTCGCACAGCTCGACCAGCCGGTCGTACGCCTCCTTGCCCATCAGCTCGGTGAGCTCGGGCCGGTAGGACACGTACACCGGCTCCCCGGCACCGTGCGCCGACGTCGCCGACGTGCACCACCAGTGCAGGTCGTGACCGCCCGGGCCCCAGCCCCGGCGGTCGTACTCACCGATCGTCACCTGGAGCACCCGGGTGTCGTCGGGCCGGTCGATCCAGTCGTACGTACGCCGGACCGGCAGCTGCCAGCACACGTCCGGCTTGGTCTCCAGGGGCTCCTTGCCCTCCCGCAGCGCCAGGATGTGCAGCGAGCAGCCGGCACCGGCGGCGAAGCCGGGCCGGTTCTGGAAGATGCACGAACCCTCCCAGCGCCGCGTCTGGCGCTCCCCGTCGTCATCGGTCTGGACCCAGCCCGACTCCGTACCCACGTCGTGGAACTGCCACAGGTCGGGGGTGAGCCGGGCCACGTTCCTGGCCACCCGCTTCTCGTCGTCCTCGTCCGAGAAGTGGGCGCCCAGGGTGCAGCACCCGTCGTCCGCGCGACCGGCCTGGATGCCCTGGCAGCCGCTGCCGAAGATGCAGGTCCAGCGGGAGGTCAGCCAGGTCAGATCACACCGGAAGACCTGTTCGTCGTCGGCCGGGTCGGGGAACTCCACCCAGGCCCGTGCGAAGTCGATCCCCGTCTCGTCGGACCTGTCCGGTCCCGCTGTCTCCGGCTGCTGCATCTCCTGCTTCGTTCTCTGCTTCTTCGTGACTTTGCCCGGCTTCGCCTTTTTCGTCTTTGGCACGGGCCAAGAGTAAGACCGACCGGCGCATGGGCGCGGCGTCGCGGGGCTGGGCACGCGCATCTGCCGCGTTGTCGTCCATCACCAGGGCTCCGCCGGGCCTCGATCCTCCGTCCCGCAGCTGCACGCACCCGGCCCCGCTCCTTCACCCACCCCCATGCGCCGGGCAGTCTGCTCCGCGGCCGCAGTAGCGTTCTGCGCATGAGACTCGGAGTCCTCGACGTGGGGTCGAACACGGTTCATCTGCTGGTGGTCGACGCGCACCCCGGCGCCCGCCCGCTGCCCGCGCACTCGCACAAGGCGGAGCTGCGCCTGGCCGAACTCCTCGAAGCGGACGGGGCGATCGGCCCGCTCGGCGTGGACCGGCTGGTGGCGACGATCGCCGGCGCCCTCCAGGCCGCGGAGGACAAGGGCTGCGAGGACGTGCTCGCGTTCGCCACCTCCGCGGTACGGGAGGCGAGCAACGCCGACACGGTGCTGGCCCGGGTGAAGGACGAGACGGGCGTCGACCTCGCCGTCCTCAGCGGCGCGGAGGAGGCCCGCCTCACCTTCCTCGCCGCCCGCCGCTGGTTCGGCTGGTCCGCGGGCAAGCTGCTGGTCCTGGACATCGGCGGCGGTTCGCTGGAGATCGCGTACGGCATCGACGAGGAGCCGGACGCCGCCGTGTCCCTGCCGCTCGGCGCCGGCCGCCTCACGGCCGGCTGGCTGCCGGGCGATCCGCCGGACCCGGCCGAGGTGAAGGCGCTGCGCCGGCACGTACGGGCGCGGATCGCCCGCAGTGTCGGCGAGTTCACCCGCTTCGGCCGCCCCGACCACGTGGTGGCGACCTCCAAGACCTTCAAGCAGCTCGCCAGGATCGCGGGCGCGGCACGGTCCACCGAGGGGCTCCACGTACAGCGCACCCTCAGCCGCAAGGCCCTGGAGGAGTGGGTGCCGAAGCTGGCCGCGATGACGGTCGAGGAGCGCGGGAACCTGCCGGGCGTCTCCGAGGGCCGGTCCGCCCAGCTGCTGGCCGGCGCGCTGGTCGCGGAGGGCGCGATGGACCTCCTGGGCGTCGAGGAGCTGGAGATCTGCCCCTGGGCGCTGCGCGAGGGAGTCATCCTGCGCCGCCTGGACCATCTGACGTCCACGGAGGACGAGGCCCTGAACTGAGAAGGCCTCCAGCCGCCATGGCCCTTCTCACTTTCCGCCGGGCTCCCTCGGCGCGGCGCACCGCTGCCCGTACGCTGTCTGCGTGGCAGAACCAGTGGTGCGCATCCCGGATGCGAAGGTCGCCCTGTCGACGGCCTCGGTCTATCCGGAGTCGACGGCGACGGCCTTCGAGATCGCCGCGCGCCTGGGGTACGACGGCGTCGAGGTCATGGTCTGGACGGATCCCGTCAGCCAGGACGTCGAGGCCCTGCGCCGGCTCTCGGACTACCACCAGGTGCCGATACTCGCCGTTCACGCCCCCTGTCTGCTGATCACGCAGCGGGTCTGGTCCACCGATCCCTGGGTCAAGCTCCAGCGGGCCCGCGCCGCGGCGGAGAAGCTCGGCGCGTCGACCGTCGTGGTCCACCCGCCGTTCCGGTGGCAGCGCAACTACGCCCGTGACTTCGTCACCGGGATCTGGCGGATGGCCGAAGAGACGGACGTCCGGTTCGCCGTCGAGAACATGTACCCGTGGCGCTACCGGGACCGCGAGATGCTCGCGTACGCCCCCGACTGGGACGTCACCAACGACGACTACCGCCACTTCACCGTCGACCTGTCGCACACCTCGACCGCGCGCACGGACGGCATGGCGATGGTCGACCGGATGGGCGACCGGCTGGCCCACGTCCACCTGGCCGACGGCAAGGGCTCCGGGAAGGACGAGCACCTGGTGCCCGGCCGGGGCGACCAGCCGTGCGCCGAGCTGCTGGAGCGGCTGGCCCGTACCGGCTTCGACGGCCATGTCGTCATCGAGGTCAACACCCGCCGGGCGATGTCCACCGCCGAACGCGAGGCCGACCTGGCCGAGGCGCTCGCCTTCACCCGTCTGCACCTCGCCTCCTCGGCGCAGGTGCCGCGCTCATGACCCCGGGCGCCGAAGCCCCGGGCCCCAGGCGCCGGGGCCGCCCCTCCCGCACCGCGGCGACGACGGGCCCGGACGCGCGCACCCGCATCCTGGCGGCCGCCCGCACCGAGTTCGCCGAGCGCGGCTACGACAAGACGTCGATCCGCGGCATCGCGAAGGCGGCGGAGGTGGACGCGGCTCTGGTCCACCACTACTTCGGCACGAAGGACGAGGTCTTCGCGGCCGCGATCGAGGTCTCCTTCGAGCCGGCCCTGGAGATCCCGGCGATCCTGGCCGGGGGCACGCAGGACGTGGGGGAGCGGCTGGCCCGCTACTTCATCGCGGTCTGGGAGAACCCGGCGTCCCGGGCCCCGCTGCTGGCGGTGATGCGCTCGGCCCTGACCCACGAGGCGGCGGCGAAGGTGCTGCGCGGCTTCGTGCTGCGGCGCCTGCTGGGCCGGATCGCGGAACAGCTGGACGTCCCCGACGCCACCTTCCGCGCCGAACTGGCGGCCTCGCACATGGTGGGTATCGCGGTGCTGCGGTACGTGCTGAGGGCGGAGCCCCTGGCATCGGCGGACCCGGAGAAGATCATCGCGATGGTGGCCCCGACCCTGCAGCGCTACCTGACGGACCCCTCGACGGGTCCGGACGGGCCCGGCACATCGAGCCCCTCCGACAAGTGAGCCCGCGGGGCAGAAAAAGCCCCTCCGGCGATTGAGGAGCGGGGTCCGGGGCAGAGCCCCGAAAACGCCCACCCCCTGAGCACCGCATCCCGCATTCCGGACACCGTGTCCAGATCTTGGCACCGGAGGCGTACGCTCAGAAGCAGTCTTTTCTGTCGAAGGAGCGAGAGACGATGCCCCAGCTGAGGTCCCGCACTGTCACCCACGGCCGCAACATGGCGGGCGCGCGCGCCCTTATGCGCGCCTCGGGCGTAGCGAGCGAGGACATCGGCAAGCCGATCATCGCGGTCGCCAACTCCTTCACGGAGTTCGTCCCGGGCCACACCCACCTCGCCCCCGTCGGCCGGATCGTCTCCGAGGCGATCAAGGCCGCGGGCGCGGTGCCCCGCGAGTTCAACACCATCGCGGTCGACGACGGCATCGCGATGGGTCACGCCGGGATGCTGTACAGCCTCCCGTCCCGTGACCTGATCGCCGACTCCGTCGAGTACATGGCCGAGGCGCACTGCGCGGACGCGCTGATCTGCATCTCGAACTGCGACAAGATCACCCCGGGCATGCTGATGGCCGCGATGCGCCTCAACATCCCCACGGTCTTCGTCTCCGGCGGTCCGATGGAGGCCGGCAAGGCCACCCTCGTGGACGGCACGGTCCGCAAGCTCGACCTGGTCAACGCCATCAGTGACGCGGTCGACGAGAGCATCTCGGACGAGGACATCCTCCGTATCGAGGAGAACGCCTGCCCCACCTGCGGCAGCTGTTCCGGCATGTTCACCGCCAACTCGATGAACTGCCTGACCGAGGTCCTCGGCCTCTCCCTCCCCGGCAACGGCTCCGTCCTCGCCACGCACACCGCCCGCAAGGCGCTGTACGAGGAGGCCGGCCGCACGGTCGTCGAGATCACCAAGCGCTACTACGAGCAGGACGACGAGACGGTCCTGCCGCGCGCCATCGGCACCCGCGCCGCGTTCGACAACGCGATGGCGCTGGACATCGCCATGGGCGGCTCGACCAACACGATCCTGCACCTGCTGGCCGCCGCCGAGGAGGCGCAGCTGCCGTACGGGCTGGACGACATCAACGAGGTCTCGCGCCGCGTCCCGTGCCTGTCCAAGGTCGCGCCCAACGTGGCCCCCGGCGGTACGTACTACATGGAGGACGTCCACCGGGCCGGCGGCATCCCCGCCCTCCTCGGTGAGCTGCACCGCGGCGGTCTGCTCAACGAGGACGTGCACTCGGTGCACTCCGACACGCTCGCCGAGTGGCTGAAGAACTGGGACATCCGCGGCGGCTCGCCGTCCCCCGAGGCCGTCGAGCTGTGGCACGCGGCCCCGGGCTGTGTCCGTTCCGCGACCGCCTTCTCGCAGTCCGAGCGCTGGGACACCCTCGACCTGGACGCGGCGGGCGGCTGCATCCGCGACGTGGCGCACGCCTACTCCAAGGACGGCGGCCTCGCGGTCCTCAAGGGGAACCTCGCCGTCGACGGCTGCGTCGTGAAGACGGCCGGCGTGGACGAGTCGATCTGGACCTTCGAGGGCCCGGCGGTCGTCTGCGAGTCGCAGGAGGAGGCCGTCGACAAGATCCTCCGCAAGGAGATCGAGCACGGCGACGTCGTCGTCATCCGCTACGAGGGTCCGCGCGGCGGCCCCGGCATGCAGGAGATGCTCTACCCCACGTCCTTCCTCAAGGGCCGGGGCCTCGGCAAGACCTGCGCACTCGTGACCGACGGCCGCTTCTCCGGCGGCACGTCGGGCCTGTCGATCGGGCACGCCTCGCCCGAGGCGGCGTCCGGCGGCACGATCGCGCTGGTCGAGGACGGCGACCGGATCCGGATCGACATCCCGAACCGCTCGATCGAGCTCCTCGTCCCCGACGCCGAGCTCGCCACCCGCCGCGAGGCGCTGAACGGCGTGTACGCGCCGAAGAACCGCGAGCGCAAGGTCTCGGCGGCGCTGCGCGCCTACGCGGCCATGGCGACGAGCGCGGACCGCGGCGCCGTCCGCGACGTCTCCAAGCTGGGCTGAGCCACCCTCGTCCGTCCGGTCCCTCCCAGGAGGGGCCGGACATCCCTCCCGGGAGGGATCCGGACATGGGGCGCTTCCCTGGGATAATCGACCTCGTGAGCGAGAACAGCGACATCCCCGACGGCACGGCCCCCGGCGCCACCGACTCCGGCACGGCGTCCGCCGGAGCCCCCGCGACCACCCCCGGCCCGCAGCCCGAGCCCCTGCGCTTCTTCGGCACGACCTGGGTCGCGCACGACGGCAACTACGGGCTCCGCCGCGTCGGAGCCGCCATCGGCTCGCTCGCCGCCGCGGTCGCCTCCTGCTTCGTGCTGCGGTTCGCCTTCCAGGGCCTGGAGATCGCCGACATCGGCGGCTTCGTCGGCCTGCTGGTCGTCCTGATGTTCGCGATCTGCAGCGCCATCGCCTTCCGCAGGACGTGGGAGGGCTTCAGCCGCCGCCCGGCCGACCCGGGCCGCGAGGACGCGCTGCGCGGTCTCAAGACGATCGGCTTCGTCGGCTCGCTGCTCGCGTACTTCTTCCGTACGTTCTCCGAGGCGCCGGGCGAGAAGCTGCGGCGTGCGGAGTACGAGGCGGCCCAGGCCCGGTTCGCGAAGCGCCGCTCGTCCCGGACGGGGAACCCGGCGGCCCGCAAGACCGCGAAGGCGAAGAAGCCCCGCCGCAAGTAGGCCGGCCCCCGGCGAAGGTGGACCGCGCGCCCGTGTCGTTCGCCCCGGTCCGGGGCTGGGGTCTTTGTCCTCAAGCGCCGGACGGGCTTGGTGGGGGTGCCGAGCCCCGCGGGGTGCGCCCGCGCTGGTGGGTGGGGGTCCGGGGTCCCTCCGGGGCGTCTCCTCGAACGACGAACGTTTCCAGAGCCCCACGCAGCGAAACCCCGGTATGTGTTCGTCGTCCTGCGGGGACTCCCCTGCAGGCCCCCGGCCCCGGCCGTCGTGCGCCCGCATCCCGGTTCTTCCACCGGTGGTGCCACCGGGGGTGCGGGCGCACGACGGCGTCGGGTGGGGCCGTGCAAGGGCGTCCCCGCAGGAAAATGGCGTACTACCCGGCCCCGGCAACGGAGTGCGTTGCCACGCCAGTTTCTGAGGAGACGCCCCGGAGGGGCCCCACCCCCACCCGCCGGGCAACGGCGCCGCCCCGCGGGGCACCCGCACAAAGCCGGCCCGTCCGGCGCTTGAGGACAAAGACCCGCACCCGGACCGGCGGCACCCCACAACAAGGACCCGGTCCCCAACGAGCCCCCTTGACGGCGGCGCCTCGCCGGGACCAAAATTCATCACATGATGAATTCTTCGGGTGCCGCCATCGAGGCCCGCGGCCTCACCGTCGTACGAGGCAGCCGCACCGTCCTCAAGGACCTCGACTTCACCGTCGAACCCGGCAGGATCACGGGCCTCCTCGGCCCCTCCGGCTGCGGCAAATCCACCCTGATGCGAGCCGTCGTCGGCACCCAGGCCAAGGTCACCGGCACCCTCGACGTGCTGGGCAGCCCCGCGGGCCACCCCACCCTCCGCCCCCGGATCGGCTACGTCACCCAGGCACCGTCCGTCTACACCGACCTCACCGTCCGGCAGAACCTCGACTACTTCGCCGCGATCCTCCGGCCGGGCCGCCGGCGCCGTGACGACCGCCGCGCGGCCGTCACCCGCGCCATCGCCGAGGTCGACCTGACCAGCCACGCCGACGCCCTCGCCGGCACCCTCTCCGGTGGCCAGCACACCCGCGTCTCCCTCGCCGTCGCCCTCCTCGGCACCCCCGAACTCCTCGTCCTCGACGAACCGACCGTCGGCCTCGACCCGGTGCTCCGACGCGACCTCTGGAACCTCTTCCACAGCCTCGCCGCCGACCGCGGCACCACCCTCCTCGTCTCCTCCCACGTGATGGACGAGGCCGAGCGCTGCCACCGGCTGCTCCTCATGCGGGAGGGCGAGATCCTCGCCGACGACACCCCCGAGGCCCTGCGCACGGACTCCCGTACCGACACCGTCGAAGAAGCCTTCCTCCACCTGGTCGACGCGGCCGCCACCCCTCAGGAGAACGCCCGATGAGCACCACGACCACCCCGGCCACCGGCACCGCGCCACTCAGCGCCGCCCGCACCCTCGCCACCGCGGCCCGCGTCCTGCGCCAGCTGACCCATGACCCGCGCACCATCGCGCTGCTCCTGCTGATCCCGGTCGTGATGATCACGCTGCTGCGCTACGTCTTCGACGGCAGCCCCCGGACCTTCGACTCCATCGGCGCCTCGCTCCTCGGCATCTTCCCGCTGATCACGATGTTCCTGGTGACCTCGATCGCCACCCTGCGCGAACGCACCTCGGGCACCCTGGAACGGCTCCTCGCCATGCCGCTCGGCAAGGGCGACCTGATCGCCGGATACGCCCTCGCCTTCGGAGCCGTCGCCATCGTCCAGTCGCTCCTGGCGACCGGCATCTCGGTCTGGGCCCTCGGCCTCGACGTCACCGGATCGCCCTGGCTGCTGCTCCTGGTCGCCCTGCTCGACGCGCTGCTCGGCACGGCCCTCGGCCTGTTCGTCTCGGCCTTCGCGGCCTCCGAGTTCCAGGCCGTCCAGTTCATGCCGGCCGTGATCTTCCCGCAGCTCCTGCTCTGCGGACTCTTCATCGCCCGCGACCAGATGGCACCCGTCCTCGAAGCGATCTCGAACGTGCTGCCCATGTCGTACGCCGTCGACGGCATGAACGAGGTCCTCCACCACACCGAGATCACCGGGAACTTCGTCCGCGACATCGTGGTCGTGGCCGGCTGCGCCCTCCTCGTCCTCGCCCTCGGCGCAGCCACCCTCCGCCGCCGCACCACCTGACGGGCCGGTGCGAGGATGGCGGCACGAGCAACCGTGAGCACCGCCCGGAGGGAACCGCATGACCCAGACAGTTGCAGTCCTCGGCACCGGCAAGATCGGCGAGGCCCTGCTCAGCGGAATGATCCGGGCCGGCTGGCGCCCGGCGAACCTGCTGGTCACCACCCGCCGCTCCGAGCGAGCCACCGAACTCCACGACCGCTACGGCGTCGACGCGGTCACCAACGCGGAGGCCGCCAAGCGCGCCGACATCCTGATCCTGGCGGTCAAGCCCCAGGACATGGGCCGCCTGCTGGACGAACTGTCGCCCCACCTCACCGCCGACCGCCTGGTCATCAGCGCCGCGGCCGGCATCACGACCGCCTTCATCGAGGAGCGCCTCACCCCGGGCACCCCGGTGGTGCGGGTCATGCCGAACACCCCCGTCCTGGTCGACGAGGGCATGTCCGTCATCTCCGCGGGCAGCCACGCCATCACCGATCACCTCGCCACCACGGAGGCGATCTTCGGCGGGGTGGGCAAGACCCTGCGCGTCCCCGAGTCCCAGCAGGACGCGGCCACCGCACTCTCCGGCTCGGGCCCCGCCTACTTCTACTTCCTCGTCGAGGCGATGACGGACGCCGGCATCCTGCTCGGCCTGCCCCGCGCCCAGGCCCACGACCTCATCGTGCAGGCCGCCATCGGAGCCGCCGTGATGCTCCGCGACAGCGGCGAACACCCGGTCAAGCTCCGCGAGGCCGTCACCAGCCCGGCCGGCACCACCATCAGCGCCATCCGTGAGCTGGAGAACCACGGCGTGCGCGCCGCACTCATCGCGGCCCTCGAAGCCGCCCGCGACCGCAGCCGCGAACTCGCCTCCGGCAACGGCTGACCTACCCGGCGGCGGCAGCGATCAGCTCCGCACTGCGCACCACCTCCGCGAACCCACCGCCGTGCAACGACACGGCGGTGGCCCGCGCCAGCTCCTCCGCCCCGAGCGTCCACCCCCACGGGCCCACCCCGTCGAAGGTGTACGTCGCGTCGAGCGCGAAGAACACCTCGTACCCCAGGTTCCCCGCCATCCGCGCAGTCGTCTCCGCGCACATGTTGGTCTGGATCCCGGCCACCACGATCTGCCGCACCCCGGCCTCGCCGAGCCACGCTCCCAGATCCGGCGATCCGTAGAACGCCGAGTTCACGTTCTTCGTCACGAACAGCTCGGGCCCGCCGCCCTTCCCCCGCCGCTCCTCCACATAGGCCTTGAAGCCGTTTCCCGGATATCCGACCCGCAAAGGCGAATCCGGCTTCGGCGAGTCATGCCGTACGAACACGACCGGCCGCCCACCCGACTGCCAGGCGTCGATCAGCCCGGCGATGTTCTCGTCGGCCGAGGGATTGTTCCGCGGCCCCCAGTACGCCTCCTCCTCGAACCCCTGCTGTACGTCCACCACAACCAGCGCTGCGTTCTCCGCGATCTCCATGACAACGATGCTGCCGCGCCCGGACCCGTGCGCCCAGAGGTCGGAAAGCCATCGACCGATGCTTTACTGCCACCATGGCCACCACCACCGGGACGCCCGACGCAACCCCCGCAGCCCCCTCCCGGATCGCCCTGGTCTCCTTCCCGGGCGTCCGCGCGTTCGACGTCTCGGTGATCACGGAGGTCTGGGGCGTGGACCGCACGGACCGCGGAGTCCCGCCCTTCGCCTTGCACCGCACGGCGGCCACCACCGCCCCCATCCCCCTGCGCGGCGGACTCACCCTCACCCCCGACCGCACGCTCAACTGGCTGGCCCGAGCCGACCTGATCGTCGTCCCCGGCCTCGACGACCATGTGACGCCGGCCCCGGAACCGGTCCTCGAAGCCCTGCGCCGCGCCCACGCCCGCGCCACACCGATCGCCGCGCTCTGCGGAGGTGCGTTCACCCTGGCCCAGGCGGGCCTCCTCGACGGCCGCCGTGCCGTCACCCACTGGAACCTCACGGACCTCCTGCGCACCCGCCATCCCGAGGTGACCGTCGTCCCGGACGCCCTGTTCGTCCACGACGACAACCTCTGGACGTCCGCCGGCACGGCAGCGGGCATCGACCTCTGCCTCCATCTCGTACGGAACACCCATGGCGCCGAGACCGCGGCGACGATCGCCCGTTCGATGGTCACGGCACCGTTCCGTACCGGCACGCAGGCCCAGTTCATCGAGCAGCCCACACCGCAGACCGACCGCGACGCCGACACGCTCGCCGCCGTACGGGCCTTCGCCCTGACCCGTCTGGCGGAACCGCACACCGTGGCGGAGCTGGCCGCACGGGCCGGCATGTCCTCCCGGTCCTTCGCCCGCCACTTCCAGGCGACGACCGGCACCACTCCACTGCGCTGGCTCATCACCCAGCGCATCGCCGCAGCTCAGAAGCTGCTGGAGCGCACCGACCTGCCCCTGCCCGAGGTGGCCCGCCGCACGGGGTTCGGCAGCGAGATCACCATGCGCCAGCACTTCGCCACCCACCTGGGCACCAGCCCCCGGGACTACCGCCTGGCCTTCCACCGCACCCCGGCGGCGACCGGGGTTGACACACCCCCTCGGCATCCGTAATGTGCTCCGAGTTGTCCGACGTGAGCGCCGACCCCGGTCGGTCCCCGGACAGCCATTCCGCAGTAACCACAACGAGCGAGCGACAGCTGTCGCCTGCCTCTGCGTGCGCTTATGCGAAATGAGGAATCCGCGTTCGAAGGAACGTGGCCCCGATTAGCGTCGGGGCCCTGGAATCCGCTAATGTCTCACTCGTCGGAACGGCCCAACAGCCGGGAAGACAAGCCCCACTGACTGGGAATCAGGCCCGAAAGGATCTGATAGAGTCGGACTCGCCGGAAAGGGAAACGCGAAAGCGAAGAACTGGAAAGCGGAAAATGCGAGGCCCGCTTCGACCGGGAATCGGGCACGAAAGAGTCTGATAGAGTCGGAAACGCAAGACCGAAGGGAAGCGCCCGGAGGAAAGCCCGAGAGGGTGAGTACAAAGGAAGCGTCCGTTCCTTGAGAACTCAACAGCGTGCCAAAAGTCAACGCCAGATATGTTGATACCCCGACCTGCTTCGGCAGGTTCGAGGTTCCTTTGAAAGTCCTAACAGGTCTTTACCGGCCTGGTAGGCAATGAACACAGCGAGGACACAGTGAACGGTCGGTCTTATTCCGACCTGACCGTTCCGCTCTCGTGTGTGTCTACCCGATTACGGGAAAACATTCACGGAGAGTTTGATCCTGGCTCAGGACGAACGCTGGCGGCGTGCTTAACACATGCAAGTCGAACGATGAAGCCTTTCGGGGTGGATTAGTGGCGAACGGGTGAGTAACACGTGGGCAATCTGCCCTTCACTCTGGGACAAGCCCTGGAAACGGGGTCTAATACCGGATAATACTTTCTCTCTCATGGGGGAAGGTTAAAAGCTCCGGCGGTGAAGGATGAGCCCGCGGCCTATCAGCTAGTTGGTGGGGTAATGGCCTACCAAGGCGACGACGGGTAGCCGGCCTGAGAGGGCGACCGGCCACACTGGGACTGAGACACGGCCCAGACTCCTACGGGAGGCAGCAGTGGGGAATATTGCACAATGGGCGAAAGCCTGATGCAGCGACGCCGCGTGAGGGATGACGGCCTTCGGGTTGTAAACCTCTTTCAGCAGGGAAGAAGCGAAAGTGACGGTACCTGCAGAAGAAGCGCCGGCTAACTACGTGCCAGCAGCCGCGGTAATACGTAGGGCGCAAGCGTTGTCCGGAATTATTGGGCGTAAAGAGCTCGTAGGCGGCTTGTTGCGTCGGTTGTGAAAGCCCGGGGCTTAACCCCGGGTCTGCAGTCGATACGGGCAGGCTAGAGTGTGGTAGGGGAGATCGGAATTCCTGGTGTAGCGGTGAAATGCGCAGATATCAGGAGGAACACCGGTGGCGAAGGCGGATCTCTGGGCCATTACTGACGCTGAGGAGCGAAAGCGTGGGGAGCGAACAGGATTAGATACCCTGGTAGTCCACGCCGTAAACGTTGGGAACTAGGTGTTGGCGACATTCCACGTCGTCGGTGCCGCAGCTAACGCATTAAGTTCCCCGCCTGGGGAGTACGGCCGCAAGGCTAAAACTCAAAGGAATTGACGGGGGCCCGCACAAGCAGCGGAGCATGTGGCTTAATTCGACGCAACGCGAAGAACCTTACCAAGGCTTGACATCGCCCGGAAAGCCGTAGAGATACGGCCCCCCTTGTGGTCGGGTGACAGGTGGTGCATGGCTGTCGTCAGCTCGTGTCGTGAGATGTTGGGTTAAGTCCCGCAACGAGCGCAACCCTTGTTCTGTGTTGCCAGCATGCCCTTCGGGGTGATGGGGACTCACAGGAGACTGCCGGGGTCAACTCGGAGGAAGGTGGGGACGACGTCAAGTCATCATGCCCCTTATGTCTTGGGCTGCACACGTGCTACAATGGCCGGTACAATGAGCTGCGATGCCGCGAGGCGGAGCGAATCTCAAAAAGCCGGTCTCAGTTCGGATTGGGGTCTGCAACTCGACCCCATGAAGTCGGAGTTGCTAGTAATCGCAGATCAGCATTGCTGCGGTGAATACGTTCCCGGGCCTTGTACACACCGCCCGTCACGTCACGAAAGTCGGTAACACCCGAAGCCGGTGGCCCAACCCCTTGTGGGAGGGAGCTGTCGAAGGTGGGACTGGCGATTGGGACGAAGTCGTAACAAGGTAGCCGTACCGGAAGGTGCGGCTGGATCACCTCCTTTCTAAGGAGCATCTAGATTCCGCAAGGAATCCAGAGCCACTACGTCGACAAATGTTCGACGGTGGTCAGCTCATGGGTGGAACGTTGACTATTCGGCACGGTTGGCTGGTTTTCGTAAGTACTGCTTCGGCGTGGAACATGAAGACGGGTTGACTGTGTCGGGCACGCTGTTGGGTATCTGAAGGTACGGCCGTAAAGGTCGTCCTTCGGTTGCCGGCCCCAGTGAACTCGCCTGTAAGGGTGGGGTGATGGGTGGCTGGTCGTTGTTTGAGAACTGCACAGTGGACGCGAGCATCTGTGGCCAAGTTTTTAAGGGCGCACGGTGGATGCCTTGGCACCAGGAACCGATGAAGGACGTGGGAGGCCACGATAGGCCCCGGGGAGCTGTCAACCAAGCTTTGATCCGGGGGTGTCCGAATGGGGAAACCCGGCAGTCGTCATGGGCTGTCACCCGCTGCTGAACACATAGGCAGTGTGGAGGGAACGAGGGGAAGTGAAACATCTCAGTACCCTCAGGAAGAGAAAACAACCGTGATTCCGGGAGTAGTGGCGAGCGAAACTGGATCAGGCCAAACCGTATGCGTGTGATACCCGGCAGGGGTTGCGCATGCGGGGTTGTGGGATCTCTTTTTCATAGTCTGCCGGCTGTGAGACGAGTCAGAAACCGTTGATGTAGGCGAAGGACATGCGAAAGGTCCGGCGTAGAGGGTAAGACCCCCGTAGCTGAAACATTAACGGCTCGTTTAAGAGACACCCAAGTAGCACGGGGCCCGAGAAATCCCGTGTGAATCTGGCGGGACCACCCGTTAAGCCTAAATATTCCCTGGTGACCGATAGCGGATAGTACCGTGAGGGAATGGTGAAAAGTACCGCGGGAGCGGAGTGAAATAGTACCTGAAACCGTGTGCCTACAAGCCGTGGGAGCGTCGCGCATCGAGTTTACTCGGTGCGTCGTGACTGCGTGCCTTTTGAAGAATGAGCCTGCGAGTTTGCGGTGTGTTGCGAGGTTAACCCGTGTGGGGAAGCCGTAGCGAAAGCGAGTCCGAATAGGGCGATTTAGTAGCGCGCTCAAGACCCGAAGCGGAGTGATCTAGCCATGGGCAGGTTGAAGCGGAGGTAAGACTTCGTGGAGGACCGAACCCACCAGGGTTGAAAACCTGGGGGATGACCTGTGGTTAGGGGTGAAAGGCCAATCAAACTCCGTGATAGCTGGTTCTCCCCGAAATGCATTTAGGTGCAGCGTCGTGTGTTTCTTGCCGGAGGTAGAGCACTGGATAGGCGATGGGCCCTACCGGGTTACTGACCTTAGCCAAACTCCGAATGCCGGTAAGTGAGAGCACGGCAGTGAGACTGTGGGGGATAAGCTCCATGGTCGAGAGGGAAACAGCCCAGAGCATCGACTAAGGCCCCTAAGCGTACGCTAAGTGGGAAAGGATGTGGAGTCGCAGAGACAACCAGGAGGTTGGCTTAGAAGCAGCCACCCTTGAAAGAGTGCGTAATAGCTCACTGGTCAAGTGATTCCGCGCCGACAATGTAGCGGGGCTCAAGCGTACCGCCGAAGTCGTGTCATTCCAGCATTAAGGGCCAACGCCTGCTGGGATGGGTAGGGGAGCGTCGTGTGCCGGGTGAAGCAGCCGCGGAAGCGAGTTGTGGACGGTTCACGAGTGAGAATGCAGGCATGAGTAGCGATACACACGTGAGAAACGTGTGCGCCGATTGACTAAGGGTTCCTGGGTCAAGCTGATCTGCCCAGGGTAAGTCGGGACCTAAGGCGAGGCCGACAGGCGTAGTCGATGGACAACCGGTTGATATTCCGGTACCCGCTTTGAAACGCCCAATACTGAATCAGGCGATGCTAAGTCCGTGAAGCCGGCCCGATCTCTTCGGAGTTGAGGGTAGTGGTGGAGCCGACGAACCAGACTTGTACTAGGTAAGCGATGGGGTGACGCAGGAAGGTAGTCCAGCCCGGGCGGTGGTAGTCCCGGGGTAAGGGTGTAGGCCGTGTGGTAGGTAAATCCGTCACACATTAAGGCTGAGACCTGATGCCGAGCCGATTGTGGTGAAGTGGATGATCCTATGCTGTCGAGAAAAGCCTCTAGCGAGTTTCATGGCGGCCCGTACCCTAAACCGACTCAGGTAGTCAGGTAGAGAATACCGAGGCGTTCGGGTGAACTATGGTTAAGGAACTCGGCAAAATGCCCCCGTAACTTCGGGAGAAGGGGGGCCATCACTGGTGAGGGAACTTGCTTCCTGAGCTGGGGGTGGCCGCAGAGACCAGCGAGAAGCGACTGTTTACTAAAAACACAGGTCCGTGCGAAGCCGTAAGGCGATGTATACGGACTGACGCCTGCCCGGTGCTGGAACGTTAAGGGGACCGGTTAGCTGACTTTCGGGTCGGCGAAGCTGAGAACTTAAGCGCCAGTAAACGGCGGTGGTAACTATAACCATCCTAAGGTAGCGAAATTCCTTGTCGGGTAAGTTCCGACCTGCACGAATGGCGTAACGACTTCTCGACTGTCTCAACCATAGGCCCGGTGAAATTGCACTACGAGTAAAGATGCTCGTTTCGCGCAGCAGGACGGAAAGACCCCGGGACCTTTACTATAGTTTGATATTGGTGTTCGGTTCGGCTTGTGTAGGATAGGTGGGAGACTTTGAAGCGGCCACGCCAGTGGTTGTGGAGTCGTCGTTGAAATACCACTCTGGTCGTGCTGGATGTCTAACCTGGGTCCGTGATCCGGATCAGGGACAGTGTCTGATGGGTAGTTTAACTGGGGCGGTTGCCTCCTAAAGAGTAACGGAGGCGCCCAAAGGTTCCCTCAGCCTGGTTGGCAATCAGGTGTTGAGTGTAAGTGCACAAGGGAGCTTGACTGTGAGACCGACGGGTCGAGCAGGGACGAAAGTCGGGACTAGTGATCCGGCAGTGGCTTGTGGAAGCGCTGTCGCTCAACGGATAAAAGGTACCCCGGGGATAACAGGCTGATCTTCCCCAAGAGTCCATATCGACGGGATGGTTTGGCACCTCGATGTCGGCTCGTCGCATCCTGGGGCTGGAGTCGGTCCCAAGGGTTGGGCTGTTCGCCCATTAAAGCGGTACGCGAGCTGGGTTTAGAACGTCGTGAGACAGTTCGGTCCCTATCCGCTGTGCGCGTAGGAATATTGAGAAGGGCTGTCCCTAGTACGAGAGGACCGGGACGGACGAACCTCTGGTGTGCCAGTTGTCCTGCCAAGGGCATGGCTGGTTGGCTACGTTCGGAAAGGATAACCGCTGAAAGCATCTAAGCGGGAAGCCTGCTTCGAGATGAGTATTCCCACCAACTTGATTGGTTAAGGCTCCCAGTAGACGACTGGGTTGATAGGCCAGATGTGGAAGCCCGGTAACGGGTGGAGCTGACTGGTACTAATAGGCCGAGGGCTTGTCCTCAGTTGCTCGCGTCCACTGTGTTAGTTCTGAAATAACGAACGGCCGTGTTTTGTTCCGGTGTTGGTTAATTTCATAGTGTTTCGGTGGTCATTGCGTTAGGGAAACGCCCGGTTACATTCCGAACCCGGAAGCTAAGCCTTTCAGCGCCGATGGTACTGCAGGGGGGACCCTGTGGGAGAGTAGGACGCCGCCGAACTCCTTTTAAAATGGTTGAGCCCCGTGCCCTTGTGGCACGGGGCTTTTCTGCGTTCTGACCGTTTAAGGTCGTGGCATGCGCTACGAACTGGTCATCTTCGACAACGACGGTGTGCTCGTGGACAGCGAGCCGATCTCCAACACCATCCTCGCCGGCTACCTCACGGAGCTCGGGCACTCCACCTCGTACGAGGAGTCCCTCCGGGACTACATGGGGGCCGCCGTGCACCGGGTACACGACCTCGTCGAGGAAAGGGGCGGCGAGAAGCTGCCCGCGGACTTCGACGACACGCTCCACTCACGGATCTTCGCCGCGTTCCAGCGGGAGCTGGAACCCGTCCCGGGCGCCGAGGACGTCCTCGGGAGGCTCGTCGCCGAAGGCGTCCCGTACTGCGTCGCCTCCTCGGGGAGCCACGAGCGGATCCGCGTCGGGCACCACAAGACCGGCCTCGACCAGTGGTTCGAGGAGGAGTGGATCTTCAGTGCGGAGGACGTGGGCCGCGGGAAGCCGGCGCCCGACCTGTTCCTGTACGCCGCGGAGCGGATGGGGGTCGCGCCCGAGCGGTGCGTCGTCATCGAGGACAGCCCGCTCGGCGTGGAGGCGGCGAGGGCCGCGGGCATGGACGTGTACGGCTTCACGTCGATGATGCCGGCGGACCGGCTGGCCGGGGTGACCGGGCATTTCTCCGACATGGGACAGCTGCCGGAATTGCTTGCCTGACTCATCTACCCATGGGTAGAAACTGGCCCTACGCTCGCGCCCATGACAGATGCACGTTTGCGGCACGGCAGAGCCTCCCTTGCGTTGAGCTTCTTCGTGCAAGGCGTCACGTTCGCTCTCCTCGTGACGCGGATCCCCGCCATCCAGGACCGGTACGGGATATCCGACGGCCTGCTGCCCGTGTTCCTCGCCGCGGTGCCGATCCTGGCCGGTGTGGGCAGCGTGGTCACCGAGAAGGTGGTCGCGAGGGTGCGGCCCAGGGTGGTCCTGCGGTGGGCGCAGCCGCTCGTGCTGCTGGCGCTGCTCGGTGTCGGTGCCGGGAGCGAGGTGTGGGAGGCGGCCCTGGCGCTCGGTGTGTTCGGGCTGTCCGTCGGTGCGCTGGACGCCTCCATGAACATGATGGGGGTCAGCCTCCAGCGGGCGTACGGGCGTTCCATCATGCTGGGCTTCCACGCCGCTTACAGCCTGGGCGGGATCGCCGGGGCGTCCATGGCGTGGGCCGGGGCGCACTGGGATCTGTCGCTGCTGGTCTCGTACCTTCCGGCGGTCGTGGTGCTGCTGCCCGTCGCGTTCATCGGGAGCCGGTGGTACGTCGAGGGGAAGCAGGACGAGGAGCTGGGGAGCGGGGAGGAGCGGGGGAAGGCCGGGGCGGTGTCCTTCCGGCTGCTGATGCCGCTCTGTCTGGTGATGTGCTTCGCGTACATCGGGGACTCGACGGTCTCCAACTGGAGCGCGAAGTACCTGCAGGACGTGCTGGGGAGCTCGGAGCAGCTCTCTACCGTCCCGTACAACGTCTACATGGTGACGACGCTGCTGGGGCGGGCCGTCGGGGACCTCGGGGTGCGGCGGTTCGGGGCCGTGGCCGTGGTGCGGGGCGGGAGCGTGCTGGCCGCCGCCGGGTTCGGTGTGGTGGCCGTGGCCGGTGGTGCCTGGGTGGGGATGCTCGGGTTCACCATGCTGGGGCTCGGGCTCTGTGTGATCGTGCCGCAGACCTTCGCGGCCGCCGGGCGGATGTTCCCCGGGGCGAGCGACACCGCGATCGCCCGGCTGAACATCTTCAACTACGTGGGTTTCCTGGTCGGCTCGCCCCTGGTGGGGGCGCTCGGCGACGCGTGGAGCTACCGGGGCGCGATGCTCGTGCCCATGGTGCTGGTGCTCGCGACGCTGGTGTACGCCAAGTCGTTCGGCGCGGAGCCCGCCCGATACGGTGGCGGGCATGAGCGGCCGCGCACAGTTGATGTGGGATGACGCAGTAACGGGTTACGACTTCGGGGACAGTCATCCGATGGACCCGGTCAGGCTTGCCCTGACGATGGGGCTGGTGCGGGCGTTCGGGCTCGACCGGGCGGTGGACGTGGTCGCGGCCAAGGCGGCCGGGGACTCGACGCTGCGGCTCGTGCACCGCTCGGACTACGTGGCGGCGGTGCGGGCCGCGTCCGCCGATCCGCGGTCCGCGGACCAGGGCTACGGGATCGGGACGACGGACGATCCGGCGTTCGCCGGGATGCACGAGGTGTCGGCGCTGATCGCCGGGCAGTCGGTGGCGGCGGCCGAGGCGGTGTGGCGGGGCGAGACCGGGCACGCCGTGAACTTCACCGGCGGGCTCCATCACGCGATGCCCGGCGCCGCGGCCGGCTTCTGCATCTACAACGACCCGGCGCTCGCCATCGCGCGGCTGCTGGAGCTCGGTGCGGAGCGGGTCGCGTACGTCGATGTGGACGTGCACCACGGGGACGGGGTGCAGACGGCGTTCTGGGAGGACCCGCGGGTCCTGACGATCTCGATGCACGAGCATCCGCGGACGTTGTTCCCGCAGACCGGGTGGCCGGAGGAGACCGGCGCCGGGGCGGGGGAGGGCGGTGCGGTGAACGTGGCGCTGCCGGCCGGGACGGGGGACGCCGGGTGGCTGCGGGCGTTCCACGCCGTGGTGCCGGAGCTGCTGGCGGACTTCCGGCCGCAGGTGCTGGTGACGCAGCACGGGGCCGATACGCACTTCGAGGACCCGCTGGCCCATCTCGCGGTGTCGCTGGACGCGCAGCGGGCCGTGATGGCGGCCTGCCACGACCTGGCTCATGAGTACGCGGACGACGGGCGGTGGGTGGCGCTCGGCGGGGGCGGTTATGCCGTGGTGGATGTGGTGCCGCGGTCCTGGACGCATCTGGTGGGGATCGCCGCGCACGCGCCCGTGGACCCGGAGTCGGTGATCCCGTCGTCGTGGCGGGACGAGGTCTACGCCCGGACCCGGCAGCTGGGGCCGGCCCGGATGACGGACGGGCGCACCCCGTCGTGGAAGGCGTGGGAGGACGGTTACGACCCGGCGGACCGGCTGGACCAGGCGGTGCTGGCGACCCGGCGGGCGGCGTTCCCGCTGCGGGGGCTGCTGACCTGAGGGCCGGGCCGCCGGGACGCACGGGTTACGCCAACTGTGGGGCGTAACGCGGGTTTTGGCCCAGGGGCGGCGTCGGTGGGGCAGCATCGGCAGGGTGTTGAGCACCGGAGCGCTGCGTGCGCATCTGCTGGCGGCCCGGCTTGCCGGGTCCGTCGCCACCCCGCGGGAGACGAGTCTGCGGAGCTATCGGCTCTTCGCGGCCAGGGATCCGCGGGTGACGCTGGGCCTCGACCCCGAACGGGGCTGGGGGGAACGGGAGCTGCTGCGGCTGATGGCCGACAGGTGCGGGGTCTCGGACGATCCCGCGCATGTCTCGGGTCCCGACGTGATCGATCCGGAGCGGACGCTGGCGGGGCTTGACGCCTTCGCCGGGCGGTTGTCGGACGCGGCGGCCCGGCGGGCGCCGGTGCTGTTCGGGACGGGACATCCGCACCGGTTGCTCGGTTTCTACGCAGCGCTGGCAGACGCCTTGTCGGCGGCGGGGTGCACCGTACTCACCCCGGCGCAGGGGCGATGTATCGACATAACGACCCGGTTCGGCGTACGCACGTACAACCTCGACTACGTACGGGGAGTCGCGCTGGTGCGCGAACCCGGCGTGCGGGTGCCCGGTGGTGGTACCGGCGCACACTCCCACTCACCCCTGCCGGTCAGGGTGGCTCTGGAGGCCGCGGCGGACTCCCGGGGGCCGCTGCCGGAACTGGTCGTGGGAGACCATGGCTGGGTCTGCGGGGCAGGTCAGCTGGGTATCGAGGCGATCGGCCTGGCCGATACGGACGATCCTGCGCTGTTCGTCGGTGAGGCGGAGGGCCGGGTGGCCGTCGCCGTTCCGCTCGACGATGCCGTGCGGTCCGCGTACTACCTGCCGCTCACGCGCTATGTACTCAATCGGGCGTGTCTGTCACAGTAGGCGGCCGATCGTCTCTCCTCTTCCCCACTCGCATCACCCGCCCCTAATCTGGGGAGTGAGCGCACAACGACGAAGAGTCACCGGAGGGGAAGCCGGTGCGCGTCCGGTGCGGAAGGTACAGGTGGGTCATGGCTGCTGACAGCGAGAGGCCTCTCAACGAGGTCAAGTTTCTGACCGTGGCGGAAGTCGCCTCGGTCATGCGAGTGTCGAAGATGACCGTGTACCGCTTGGTGCACAGTGGTCATCTGCCGGCGATCCGGGTGGGCAGGTCCTTCCGGGTGCCGGAGCAAGCGGTTCACGAGTATCTCCGCGAGTCGTTCGTGGGGGTGGGGACGGCCTGACGTTCCCCTCGGATTACGCCCCTCACCCGGTGGCGGGTAGGCTAGGCCGACGTAGGTCGTGTGGGCCCAGACGCCCCGCACCAGTGAAGAAGAAGTGAGCGAGGGTAGTCGTGGGCTCTGTTATCAAGAAGCGGCGTAAGCGGATGGCCAAGAAGAAGCACCGCAAGCTGCTCAAGCGCACGCGCGTTCAGCGTCGCAACAAGAAGTAAGCGAACGCAGTTCGTGAAATCCGCAGCCCTTTCGCCGACACGGCGGGAGGGCTGCGGTGCTGTCCGGACCCTGCGGACATTCGGGCCACGACGCGGGAGAAGAGCGCCGCGCAGTCATCACAGGGCAACATCGAACCGCTACGGTGACGACCGGGGGAAACGGCTCCGCGCAGGAGTCCCCCCACTCACTTCACGGGAGACCGACGGAAGGCGCTGATCTTGGGGAAGGTCGTGCTCGTCACGGGAGCGGCCCGGCAGCTGGGCGGCCGCTTCGTGCGGCGCATCCAGCGTGATCCGGACGTGGACCGGGTGATCGCGGTCGACGCGGTCGCGCCCGGGCATCAGCTGGGCGACGCCGTCTTCGTCCGCGCGGACATCCGCCAGCCCGCCATCGCCCGGGTCCTTGCCGAGCACTCCGTCGACACGGTCGTCCACCTGGACGTCAGCGCCAAGGCGCTCGGGCCGCAGGGGCGTACCGCTGTCAAGGAGACCAACGTCATCGGCACCATGCAGCTGCTCGGTGCCTGCCAGAAGGCGCCGTCCGTGCGGCGGATGGTCGTGAAGTCCAGCACGGGTGTGTACGGCTCCGCGCCGCGCGACCCGGCGGTCTTCCACGAGACCACCGCGCCCAGGGCCCTGCCCGGCGGGGGTTTCGCGAAGGACGCGGTGGAGGTCGAGGGGTACGTACGGGGCTTCGCGCGCCGGCGGCCCGACGTGGCCGTGTGCGTGCTGAGGTTCGCGAACATCCTGGGTCCGGACCCGGACTCGCCGCTCGCCGACTATCTGTCGCTGCCGGTCCTGCCGACGGTGTTCGGGTACGACCCGAGGCTCCAGTTCGTCCACGAGGACGACGTCGTCGACGTCCTCGGCATCGCCGCGGGTGAACCGCGGCGCGGGACGCTGAACAGCGGGACGTTCAACATCGCGGGGGACGGGGTGCTGCTGCTGTCGCAGTGCTCGCGGCGGCTGGGGCGGCCGACGATGCCGCTGCTGCTGCCCGCGGTCACCTGGGTCGGCCAGGCGCTGCGTACCGTCGGCATGACGGACTTCTCGCCGGAACAGATCCGGCTGCTCACCCACGGCAGGGTGGTCTCCACGGTCCAGATGCGCGAGACGCTCGGCTTCCGGCCGCGGTTCTCCACGGCGGAGACGTTCGCCGAGTTCGCGCGCAGCCGGGGACCGGGGCTGCTGCCGCCCGAGGCGGTGGGCCGGGCCGTCGACCGGCTGGCCGCGATGCCGTTCGCCGGCGGGACCGGCGGGGCCCCGCAGATCACCGGGTCCGACGGCGACACCCACCCGACCCCGAGCGCCAGGTAGAGGAGCGCACCGACGATGGCGGATGCCAAGGTCATTCCGTTCGACGACGACCGTTCGCGGTCGGGGGGTCTGCCGCGCGCTGCGCGCCGGCGGCCCTCGGGACGCGGCACAGGGTCCGTCAGCGCCCTTCCGGGGCAGCTGGAGGCCGCTCTGTCGCCCGAGGAGCCGGAGGAGGCCGTGGTGGCCCCTGAGGACGCGGCAGGCGGCGGCTGGGACCGGCGGATCGCGGGCGGGCTGGCGTTCCTGCGCCGGCGGGTCACGGGCGACTACGACGTCGACGAGTTCGGCTACGACAAGGAACTCACCGACCAGGTCCTGATGTCGGTGCTGCGGCCGGTGTACGAGAAGTACTTCCGGGTCGAGGTGAAGGGCATCGAGAACATTCCGTCGGACGGCGGGGCGCTCATCGTGTCCAACCACTCGGGGACGCTGCCGCTGGACGGGCTGATGCTCCAGGTCGCCGTGCACGACAACCATCCGGCCGACCGGCATCTGCGGCTGCTCGCCGCCGACCTGGTCTTCATGCTGCCGGTCGTCAACGAGCTGGCCCGCAAGGCGGGGCACACGCTGGCGTGCGCGGAGGACGCGGAGCGGCTGCTGCGGCAGGGCGAGGTCGTCGGGGTGATGCCGGAGGGCTTCAAGGGCATCGGGAAGCCGTTCGGCGAGCGGTACAAGCTGCAGCGCTTCGGACGGGGCGGTTTCGTGTCGACGGCGCTGCGGGCCGGGGTGCCGATCGTGCCGTGCTCGATCGTGGGGGCGGAGGAGATCTACCCGATGATCGGCAACTCCAGGACGCTCGCGCGGCTGTTGGGCACGCCGTACTTCCCGATCACGCCGACGTTCCCGTGGCTGGGGCCGCTGGGGGCGGTGCCGTTGCCGACGAAGTGGACGATCCAGTTCGGTGAGCCGATTCAGACGGACGGGTATCCGCTGGAGGCGGCGGAGGATCCGATGCTGATGTTCAACCTGACGGATCAGGTGCGGGAGCAGATCCAGCACACGCTGTACAAGCTGCTGGTGCAGCGGAGGTCGGTGTTCTTCTGAGGTACGCCCGGATTCGGGCGCGGGGGTGACCTCGTTCGCCGGACGGGCTCGATCGGCCCGTCCGGCGACGTGGGTCAGTTCCGGTCGTCCTGGGCGTCGATGCCGAGTCCGCCGATCAGGCCGGGGATCAGCGGCGGCAGGGTGACGTCCGGCGACGGGGTGGTGCTCGGTGTCTCCTTCGACGGGCTGGTGGCGCTCGGCGAGGGAGGGTCGAGGAGACCGTCCGTGCCGCCCGCGATCAGGCCGTCCGCCGGGGTGCTGCCGGAGTCCGACGGTGTCGGGGAGGTGTCCTTGCCCTTGCTGCTCTCGTGCGTCCGGCCGGGGGACGAGGGCGACGAGGGGGTGTCGGTACGGGCCGAGGGGTCCGTGCCGGTGCCGGGGGCGCCGGAATCCTGGGCCGCGCCGCTCGTCTCCGGGGCGCGCGGCAGCAGGGACTGCAGCGGCGCGACCTCTTCGTCTATGGCCGCGAAGACCGAGCTCACCTGGTTGCCGACGTCGGTCAGCTGTACGGGGAGGCGGTCGCGGAGGCTGCTCCAGCTGTCGCGGTGGGAGCGGGAGAAGGAGTCCAGGGTCTGGATCGGGCCGATCGTGCCGTCCCGTTCGTAGGCGGCGTGGAGGAGGCGGTGGCCCTCGGTGGCGTCGTGGGTCATGCCGTTGAGCGTGCGTCTGATCTCGCCGAGCTGCTCGTGGTCCAGGTCGCCGGAGCGGGCGCGCTCCATCAGCCTGCGGGCCTCGCTGAGCCGGGTCGATGCCTGGTCCAGATAGACCTCGCCGCGGTCCGTGTCGCTGCCGGCGAGGCCCCGGTGGATGTCCTCCATGCCGCGCTTCAGCCCGTAGAGCGAGTCACCGGGGAGGGCGTCGGAGCTGGCGGCGGCCACGCCGCCGAAGGCTCCCGCGGCCACACCGACGGTGAGCCCGCCGGCTGCGAGGCCCTTCGTCCAGCGCGATCTGGGGCGCAGTCTGCGGAGTGGGGAGGCCCGGTGGGCCCCCTTGCCCCGTTGTTCGGGAACCGTGGGGTCCGCGGACGCGCCCCCCGCGGCGAACATGGCCTCCATGGCGGCGACGAGCTGGGCTCGCTGCACCACTTTGACCTCGGGATCCAACTCCGGCTTCGGTAGTTCACCGAGGCCGTTCGCCAGGGCCAACAGCGGTCCGGGGGCGGCCTGGTCGGCCGGGTCCTCGGGCTGTACGGCCGCCGCACCGCGGAGCGACTGCTCCTCCAGGGCCTGGGCGAAGGCGTTCGCCCGCCGGTGTGCCGAAACGTTTGCGATCACTGGCGGCACCTCCTCTCGTCATGACGGTCGACTCCCCTGAGGGTCCGGAAGGTTGCACGCCTTGAGCGCTTCCACACATATGAGTGAGTGTCTGCGGACATGGCGTGACGACAGGGGGCCTGCAACCGGCACAACGAGCAGCGCGGCACTTGGGTTACGCACGAAAGATGATCGGACCAGTGCGTGATGAACATATCGCCGAGAGTGATTCGGCCCGGGGTGCGGTCAGCGGGCATCGTCCGGAAGGAGCCGGGCGAGGGTGCGGACGGCGCGGTACTGCAGGGTCTTGATCGCGCCCTCGTTCTTGCCCATCACCCGGGCGGTCTCGGCGACCGAGAGGCCCTGCAGGAAGCGCAGGGTCACGCACTCCTGCTGCTGGGGGTTGAGTCGGCGCACGGCTTGCAGCAGTGCGGCATTGGAGAGGGACTCCAGGACGGAGTCCTCGGGGCTGCGCTCGACCTCGTTGGCGTCGAGCATTTCGCCGGTGGTCACTTCCAGTCGGAAACGACTGGACTTGAAGTGGTCGGCGACCAGGTTGCGAGCGATGGTGACCAGCCAGGCGCCGAAGTCGCGGCCCTGCCAGGTGAAGGTGGAGATGCGCCGCAGGGCGCGCAGGAAGGTCTCACTCGTGAGGTCCTCCGCTGTCGCCTTGCCGCCCACCCGGTAGTAGATGTAGCGGTACACGGTGTCGCTGTACTGGTCGTATAGGCGGCCGAAGGCGTCAGCCTCACCGGCCTGTGCGCGCTCGACGAGATCCATCATGCGCGCGCTGTCGCTGTCGGCGGTCGGCCGACGAACGGTGGACGTGGTCGTTGCGCCGCGGTTGCTGCGTCTTCCGACCGCCGCACCGCGTTCGGCCAGGGCGTAGCAGGGGCCGGCAGGTGCAGGGGTGGCAAAGGCGGGTACGGCGTACGCGGTGGGGACGAAGCCGCGCAAGCGGTCGGCGACCGTTGCGCGCAGCGTAGCCAGGCCCGAGGCGTCAACCCCGACGTGTGGGTACACGGGACTCCCAGAGGCAGAGCTTCCATCACGTGCAGTGCGAAACCGTCACTCGTCGTAGTGAGCAGCGGGTTCCGGAATGCGTCTGAGGAGAATAACGCTTCGTACAGGCAGTGCTACACCCAGTTGCTCAAATCATCGATTACGTCGCTTCTGTAGCGACTACGCGACGCATCAAGTAGCACATCGTGACCGGTTATTGATCGAATTACTTCGGGATCTGCCTGCGGGGGCGACAGGTTGTGGTCGGGTGGGGGTAATCCGACTGGCCGGAGCGGTCACCGGTCCGGGGTCCCGTTTGGCGGCAGGGGGCCGGGCGTGGCCCGGCCCCGGCGGACCGCCCGCGGGGCGGGCCGTCCGGCGGTGTGTCAGCGGCGGCGGCGGTGCAGGGCGACGGCCGCGGCGGTGCCGCCGGCCAGGGCGCCCACGCCGGCGGCGGCCGGGATGCCGACCTTGGCCGCCTTACGGCCGGTCCGGTAGTCGCGCAGCCGCCAGTCCCGGGCGCGGGCGTGCTTGCGGAGCTTGGTGTCCGGGTTGATCGCGTACGGGTGTCCGACCAGGGACAGCATCGGGATGTCGTTGTGCGAGTCGCTGTACGCCGCGCAGCGTGACAGGTCCAGGCCCTCGGCCGCGGCCAGGGCGCGTACCGCCTCGGCCTTCGCGGGGCCGTGCAGCGGTTCGCCGACCAGGCGTCCGGTGTAGACGCCGTCGACCGATTCGGCGACGGTGCCCAGCGCGCCGGTCAGGCCGAGCCGGCGGGCGATGATCGTGGCGGTCTCCACCGGGGCGGCGGTGACCAGCCAGACCTTCTGGCCGGCGTCGAGGTGGGCCTGGGCGAGCGCGCGGGTGCCCGGCCAGATGCGGTCGGCCATGTACTCGTCGTAGATCTCCTCGCCGATCGACATCAGTTCGGAGACGCGGTGGCCCTTGACGATGGACAGGGCGCTGTCGCGGGCGTCCTGCATGTGTTCGGGGTCCTCGACGCCGGCCAGCCTGAACCAGGCCTGCTGCCAGGCGAACCGGGTGAGTTCGCGGCGCTCGAAGAACTTCCGTTTGTACAGCCCGCGGCCGAAGTGGAAGATCGCCGCGCCCTGCATGACGGTGTTGTCGAGGTCGAAGAAGGCGGCGGCCCGGTCGTCGCCGACGACGGGGAACTCGGGTTCCTCCGGTGCGCCGGAGGCGGCGGCGTCCTCGGTGCCGGCGGACTGCTCGGCGTCGAGCGAGGACTTGCGTGCTGCCTCCGCCGCCGCTTCGCCTGCCAGCACGCTCCGTGCTGTCGCGGAGCGCCTACGGGGTGTGAGCCATCCAAGAGCGGCCATGCGGTGAGCATAACCAGTCGGTCCGCTCCTTCCGGACCTGCGGGGATGCGGCGGCGTGAACTCTCGGAGGCCGACGTGTTAAACGGGCGAATGCGGGCGTATCGGATCAAGGCCGGATGAGGTCCGCGGGCGGCGCAGAATAAGAGGCATGAGTGCCCTGCTGCGTCGTACGAAGAAGAAGCCCGCCGACCGCGTGGTGACCCTGGTCGGGAAGCCGGGGTGTCACCTCTGCGACGACGCCAGGGCGGTGGTGCGGGCGGTCTGCGAGGAGACCGGGGCGTCCTGGGAGGAGAAGGACATCACCCGGGACGAGGAGTTGTACAAGGAGTACTGGGAGCAGATCCCCGTGGTGCTCGTAGATAACGAACAGCACACGTTCTGGCGCGTGGACCCGGTAAGACTGCGCAGCGCGCTGCTTTCCTGAGTGAAACCCGGTTACCATCGTGGGCGTTTTGAGTGGTCTCGGGGGCGTGGCTGTGAGGAGTGTGTACCGCTTTGCCCCCTTCGGGCCTGCAACGGGCTGATGCGATCCATGGTTCCTGGATCGCGCGACGGATGCGCGTGACCCCGGTCACTTTGACCGGACAAAACGGACACTATCTTTGTGCACGCGTTCACAAAGACATAGCCTGCATTCGACGGGGCGGTCTTGGGACATACGGCCGCCTGCAGCCCCGCTCATCCCGCAGGAGCACCGTGGCAACTGGCCGAAATCACCGACCGGCGACCCGTAGCCGAGGAATTCCCGAGGCCACCGTCGCCCGACTTCCGCTGTATCTCCGCGCGCTGACCGCGCTCTCCGAGCGTTCGGTCCCCACGGTCTCCTCCGAGGAGCTCGCCGCGGCGGCGGGGGTCAACTCCGCGAAGCTGCGCAAGGACTTCAGCTATCTCGGTTCGTACGGGACGCGCGGCGTCGGCTACGACGTCGAGTATCTCGTCTACCAGATCTCGCGCGAACTCGGCCTGACCCAGGACTGGCCGGTCGCCATCGTCGGCATCGGTAACCTCGGCGCCGCGCTCGCCAACTACGGCGGTTTCGCCTCCCGTGGTTTCCGGGTCGCCGCGCTGATCGACGCCGACCCCGCGATGGCCGGCACGCCCGTCGCCGGGATCCCCGTCCAGCACGCCGACGACCTGGACCGCATCATCAGCGAGAACGGCGTCTCGATCGGTGTGATCACCACGCCGCCCGGTGCCGCCCAGCAGGTCTGCGACCGGCTCGTGGCCGCCGGGGTCACCTCCATCCTGAACTTCGCCCCGACCGTGCTCTCGGTGCCCGACGGCGTCGACGTGCGCAAGGTCGACCTCTCCATCGAGCTGCAGATCCTCGCCTTCCACGAGCAGCGCAAGGCCGGCGAGGAGGCCGCCGACGGCGGTCCCGACCCGGCCGCGCCGCCCGTGCGCGCCACGACCAGCAGCCGGAAGGGACCCGACGGGGACATGCCCGCCGTGATGCCGGCATGAGTCTTCTCGTCGTAGGGCTGAGCCACCGCAGCGCCCCCGTCTCCGTGCTGGAGCGGGCCGCGCTGGCCGCCGACAGCCAGGCCAAGCTGCTCCAGGACACCCTCGCCGCGGAGCCCGCCGTCGAGGCGGCCGTCCTCGCCACCTGCAACCGCATCGAGCTGTA
The DNA here is from genome assembly GCF_035917255.1 of Streptomyces sp. NBC_01257. NCBI lineage: Bacteria > Bacillati > Actinomycetota > Actinomycetes > Kitasatosporales > Streptomycetaceae > Streptomyces > Streptomyces sp. NBC_01257. The sequence continues at coordinate 4,032,334 of NZ_CP108472.1, read as the reverse complement.
CGCCGACGTGGACAAGTTCCACGCGGGCGTCGCCGAGCTGTCCACCCTGCTCGCCCAGCACAGCGGCGTCGGGCTGGACGAGCTGACTCCGTATCTCTATGTGCACTACGAGGACCGGGCCGTCCACCACCTCTTCTCGGTGGCCTGCGGGCTGGACTCGATGGTCGTGGGCGAGGGCCAGATCCTCGGCCAGATCAAGGACGCGCTGGCGCTGGGGCAGGAGCTCCACACCGCCGGCCGGCTGCTGAACGACCTGTTCCAGCAGGCCCTGCGGGTCGGCAAGCGCGCCCACAGCGAGACCGGGATCGACCGGGCCGGGCAGTCGCTCGTCACCTTCGGCCTGGAGCAGCTCGCGGACGGCGGCGACACCGGAGCCTGGGCGAAGGGCAAGCGCGCCCTGGTGATCGGCGCCGGCTCGATGTCCTCGCTGGCCGCCGCGACCCTGGCCCGAACCGGCGTCTCCGAGATCGTCGTCGCCAACCGCACCCGCGCCCGCGCCGACCGCCTGGTCGAGATCCTGGGCCAGGCCGGCGGTACGGGGGTGGCCGCCCACGCCGTGGAGATGGCCGCGGTCTCCGACGAACTGACACGTGCCGATGTCGTGGTCTCCTGCACCGGCGCGACCGGCATCGTGCTGAGCGCCGAGGCCGTCGCCGGGGCGCTCGGGCTGGACTTCGACGCCACGGACGCCGCGGCCGAGTCGCCCGTCGCGCCCGTGCCGGCGCCGTCCGCCGAGCCGGACCAGCAGCACGCCGCCTGGGTGGAGAACGGTTCCGCCACCGCGATCGCGCAGGCCAGGGCGGTGCGCCGGGTCACCGTGCCCGCCCAGTCCACCGGCCCCGTCCGCCTCGCCCTGCTGGACCTCGCCATGCCGCGCGACATCGACGGCGGCGCCGCCCGCCTCGACGGTGTGCGCCTCGTCGACATCGAGTCGCTCGCCGAGGCGTCCGCGGACGCCCCGATGGCCGCCGATGTGGACCAGGTGCGCACCATCGTCGCCGACGAGGTCGCCGCCTTCGGTGCCGCCCAGCGCGCCGCCCACATCACTCCCACCGTCGTCGCCCTGCGCACGATGGCCGCCGGAGTGGTCGCGGGCGAGATCGCACGGCTGGACGGACGCCTCCCCGACCTGGACGAGAAGCAGCGCGCCGAGATCTCGCAGACCGTGCGCCGCGTCGTCGACAAGCTCCTGCACGCGCCCACCGTGCGGGTCAAGCAGCTCGCCAGCGAGCCCGGCGGCGCCGGGTACGCAGACGCACTGCGGGAACTCTTCGACCTCGACCCGCAGACGGTCGCCGCCGTCTCCCGGGCAGACCTGAACGACCCGAATCGAGGGCGGTCATGACCGACAACTCACCCCCGGGCGCGGGGGCCAGCCAGCCGCTGAGGCTGGGGACCCGGCGCAGCAAGCTGGCGATGGCGCAGTCCGGCCTGGTGGCCGACGCGGTCAGCGAGGTGACCGGGCGGGCCGTCGAGCTCGTCGAGATCACCACGTACGGGGACACCTCCAAGGAGCACCTCACGCAGATCGGCGGGACCGGCGTGTTCGTCGCCGCGCTGCGCGAGGCGCTGCTGCGCGGCGAGGTGGACTTCGCCGTCCACTCGCTGAAGGACCTGCCGACCGCCCAGCCCGAGGGCCTGGTGCTGGCCGCGGTGCCGGTGCGCGAGGACCCGCGCGACGCGCTGGTGGCGCGCGACGGACTGACCTTCGAGCAGCTGCCGCCCGGCGCCCGCATCGGCACCGGATCGCCGCGCCGCATGGCGCAGCTCAACGCGTACGCCCGGAGCCACGGCCTCGACATAGAGACCGTGCCGATCCGCGGCAACGTCGATACGCGTATCGGATTCGTACGAAGCGGTGAACTGGACGCGGTGGTACTCGCCGCGGCCGGACTCAGCCGCCTCGGACGGAGCGGTGAGGTGACCGACTTCCTGTCGGTCGACACCGTTCTGCCCGCTCCCGGCCAGGGAGCACTGGCGATCGAATGCGCTGCAACCAGCGCGGACCTCGCCGCCGCGCTCGCCGAGCTCGACGACCCGTACACCCGGGCCGCCGTGACCGCCGAGCGTGCCCTGCTCGCCGCCCTGGAGGCCGGCTGCTCCGCACCCGTGGGTGCGCTGGCCGACCTCCTGGCCGACGGTCAGGCTGTCAACGAACTGCGCCTGCGCGGTGTCGTCGGTTCCACCGACGGTTCCTCGCTCGTGCAGCTGTCCACCACCGGTCCCGTTCCCACGTCGCACGACGACGCGGCGGCGCTCGGTCGCGAACTCGCGGCCGACATGCTTGCCAAGGGTGCGGCCGGTCTTATGGGGGAGCGAGCACTTTGAGCCCCACCGGCCCCGCCGCATCCGATTTTCCTGTCCTGTCCGCAGGGCACGTCACCTTCCTCGGCGCCGGTCCCGGCGACCCGGGACTGCTGACTCTGCGCGCCGTCGAGGCGCTTGCGAGCGCGGACGTTCTTGTCGCCGAGCCGGACGTTCTCGGCGTCGTTCGCTGCCATGCGCGGGCAGGCGTAAGCACGCCTGAGCTGACGGTTGTTGACGTGCAGTCAACAGCCGCCGGTGTTCCCGTTCTCAGGGATGCGGTCAATCTTGTCATGGAGGCCGCGAAGGGCGGCAGGCGGGTCGTCCGTGCCGTCTCCGGTGACCCCGGCCTGGACGGGAACGCGGGCGGCGAGATGCTGGCCTGCGCCGCCGCGGGCATTCCCTTCGAGGTCGTGCCGGGTGTCGCCAACGTCGTGGGCGTGCCCGCGTACGCCGGGGTGCCGCTGCGTGACGCGCAGGGCGCGGACGTCCGGTTCGTCGACGCCCGTACCGCCTCGGACCGCTGCTGGAGCGAGGTCGGTGCGAGCGATTCCACGTGCGTGATCTCGACTCGGCTCGACGCGGTGGCCGCGGCCGCCGGTGAGCTGGTCTCGGCGGGCCGCAAGCCCGACACCCCGCTGACGGTGACCGTCGCCGGCACGACGACGCGTCAGCGCACCTGGACGGCGACGCTCGGCACGATCGCCCAGGTCTTCAAGCAGGGCAAGATCCTGCCGTCCCCGGACGGGCACCAGCCCGTCATAGCCGTGGTCGGCGAGCGCAGCTCCGCCGCCCAGCGCGACCAGCTCGCGTGGTTCGAGTCCAAGCCGATGTTCGGCTGGAAGGTGCTCGTGCCGCGGACGAAGGAGCAGGCGGCGTCGCTCTCCGACCAGCTGCGTTCGTACGGCGCCGTGCCGCACGAGGTCCCGACGATCGCCGTCGAGCCGCCGCGTACGCCCCAGCAGATGGAGCGCGCGGTCAAGGGCCTGGTCACGGGCCGCTACGAGTGGATCGCGTTCACCTCGGTCAACGCGGTGAAGGCGGTCCGGGAGAAGTTCGAGGAGTACGGGCTGGACGCCCGTGCCTTCGCCGGGATCAAGGTCGCGGCCGTCGGCGAGCAGACCGCCGCCGCGCTCGTCGACTTCGGTGTGAAGCCGGATCTGGTGCCCTCGGGTGAGCAGTCCGCCGCGGGTCTGCTGGAGGACTGGCCGCCGTACGACCCGGTCTTCGACCCGATCGACCGGGTCTTCCTGCCGCGTGCCGACATCGCCACCGAGACGCTGGTGGCCGGTCTCATCGAGCTCGGCTGGGAGGTCGACGACGTCACCGCGTACCGCACGGTCCGCGCCTCGCCGCCGCCCGCCGACACGCGTGAGGCCATCAAGGGCGGCGGTTTCGACGCGGTGCTCTTCACCTCGTCCTCGACCGTGCGCAACCTGGTGGGCATCGCCGGCAAGCCGCACAACGTGACGGTCATCGCGTGTATCGGCCCGGCCACGGCGAAGACCGCCGAGGAGCACGGCCTGCGCGTCGACGTGCTGTCCCCGGAGCCCTCGGTGCACAAGCTGGCCGAGGCCCTCGCCGAGTTCGGTGCGCAGCGCCGGGACGCGGCGAAGGAGGCCGGTGACCCGGTGACGCGGCCGAGCGAGCGCCGTCCGGGCGCGCGGCGGCGTCGTACGACGACCTGATCCGGCGTTTGCGGGTGACCTGTGCGGGGCCCGGCCGCTTCCTCGTGAAGCGGCCGGGCCCCGCCCCGTTTTCCGCCGCCTTTTCCCGGCGGAGGTGTCGGTAAGAGCGTGCTGCGTACGGGTCTAGTCTCGAAGGATGACTGTGTACGGAAACTTCCCCGGCTCCCGCCCCCGGCGGCTGCGGACGACTCCTGTGATGCGGCGGATGGTCGCCGAGACACGGCTCGACCCGGCGAATCTGATCCTGCCCGCGTTCGTGCGTGAGGGCATCGACGCGCCGGTCGCCATCTCGGCCATGCCCGGCGTGCAGCAGCACACTCTGGACACCCTGCGGAAGGCCGCGGTCGACGCGGTCTCGGCGGGCGTCTCAGGGATCATGCTGTTCGGTGTGCCGCTGGACGAGAAGAAGGACGCCCGCGGCACGGCGGGCACCGACCCGGAGGGCATCCTCCAGCTCGGTCTGCGGGCGGTGCGCGAGGAGGTCGGTGACGACCTCGTCGTCATGTCCGACCTCTGTCTCGACGAGACCACGGACCACGGCCACTGCGGTGTGCTGACCGCCGACGGCCGGGTCGACAACGACGCGACGCTGGAGCGGTACGCGGAGATGGCCCAGGTCCAGGCCGACGCGGGCGCCCATGTGGTCGGCCCCAGCGGCATGATGGACGGCCAGGTCGGCGTGATCCGCGACGCGCTGGACCAGACCGGGTACGAGGACGTGGCGATCCTCGCGTACACGGCGAAGTACTCCTCCGCGTTCTACGGCCCGTTCCGCGAGGCGGTCGGCTCCTCGCTCAAGGGCGACCGCAAGACGTACCAGCAGGACCCGGCCAACCTCCGTGAGTCGATGCGCGAGCTGGCGCTCGACCTGGAGGAGGGCGCGGACATGGTCATGGTCAAGCCGGCCGGTCCGTACCTCGACGTCCTGGCGAAGGTCGCCGACTCGGTGGACGTGCCGGTCGCCGCGTACCAGATCAGTGGCGAGTACGCGATGATCGAGGCCGCCGCCGAGAAGGGCTGGATCGACCGTGACGCGGCGATCCTGGAGAGCCTGACCGGGATCCGGCGGGCGGGCGCGCAGATGATCCTGACGTACTGGGCGACGGAGGTCGCGCAGAAGCTGGGCCGCCGCTAGAGGCCCGGCCCGGCCCGGCCTGTCCCGGCCGGGCTGTTGTTGCTCAGGGCCAGTCGATCATCGCGGCGAACGCCACGTAGGTGACGACGACCGTGACGGGTGCGAGCACGGCGACCGGGACGGCGGCGGGCGGCCGGCTGCTGCTGAGCACCCAGCTCGTGAACAGCAGGAGCAGGGACAGCACGAGGCCGCCGGAGAGCAGGGGCCAGGCGAGGTCGAAACTGGCGTCGAAGCGGTCGGACTGGGCGTCCGAGCAGGAGTCGCAGGCCATCGGCGAGAGCGCGCCGAAGAACCGGGCGAGGCCCGCGAGCGGCAGGGTCACCAGCGTCGAGACCAGTGCGGCGATCCAGGTGCGCGGCTGCGGGGCAGTCAGAATGTCGTCGGGCATGTGTACGAGTCAACTCGGTCTGCGCGGCCGCCACATGAGTTGTCGTACTCAGTGTCCTTGCGTCACGGCCACGGCCTCGCCCCGGGCATGGCCATGGCCTCGATGGCAGGGGGCCCATCGAGGCGTGCCGTCGTCAGTGGTCCGGTGGGCTCAGTAGGTGAGCGCGTCGTTCATGCTCATCTGCCAGTACGTGACGCTCAGGCTGCTGTCCACGAACACGCTCTTGCCCAGCGGCACGGAGACCGCGGGGCCGGTGCCGTCGGAGTTGCCGTCGCGGTTCTGGAAGCTGACGCTCAGGTCCTTGGTGGAGTAGCCGCCCGAGCCGCTGCCGTCGGCCGCCGAGGTCATGACGCCGGTGTAGACGGACTCACCCGGGTTGATCGTCGCGACGGCCTGCGGCTTGCTGTCCTCGAAGGTCTGCGGGACCGCCTGGGCCGCGCCGAACTTCAGGTACGGGTAGTAGTAGGCGTTGCAGGCCTTCGAGCCGGTGTTGGTCATCGTGAGCAGCAGGTGGTTGACCGGCCGCTCCACCGCGGTGATCGACAGCTTGGTGTTCTTGCCGGTGCAGGTCGCCGTGGCCGCCTGTCCGTCGCCCGCCGGCTCGGGCTTGGACGCCTTGTCACCGGAGCCCGAACCGGAGCTCGAACCGGAACCCGAGCCCGAGCCGGAGCCCTTGCCCGAACCGGAGCCCGAACCGGCGGAGTCCTTGCCCTGATCGGTGTCCGGGGCCGCCGTGCCCTTGTCGCCGGAGACGCCGGAGTTCTCCGCCGGGGACTGGGAGGACGAGCCGGCCGTCGCGGAGGGGCTGACGGAGGCCGCCTCGTCGTCGCCCTGGCAGGCCGTCAGCGACAGCGAGGCGATCAGGGCGACGGCGCCGAGGGCGGAGGTACGGGCGGCGCGGCGGAAGCGAGCAGTACGCATGAGAGGCCTCTTCTGTGCGGAAGGTGGTGCGGAAGCTGTTTCGGAACGTGCTGTGGAATGTGGGGCGCCGCTTTGGTGCGCCGGGTGCTGACCGGTGTACTGGACAATGACGTGTGGTCAGAGGTGCAGCAGGAGTGCGATGACGGTCGCGACAGAGGCGATCAGGACTCCCGCGGCCACTGCATCGGTCAGGCTGAGTCGGGGACGAGTGCGCACGGCGGCTCCCGGGGACGGGCAGGTGATGGATGTACGAGTCGCGCTGCTCGCCCTTTCCGGGGTGCCGCTGCGGTGTGTTCCCACATCGTGTCCGGCCCGCGAATCCGGTGGCAACGGATGCCGGCCGGTACGGGACGCCGGAACGAAAAAACGGCCTCTGACCTGCGAGGACATCACCTGCCTGGAACGTCGTTCCGGGAGGGTAGGAGAGGGGAACGGTCAGAGTGGGCACGGAGATCCAGGACTTCGCCGCATTGCTCAGGGGGCTGAAGCAGCGCTCGGGGCTGAGCTACGGAGCGCTGGCCCAGAAGCTGCACATGAGCACCTCGACGATCCACCGGTACTGCAACGGAGACGCGGTCCCGCACGACTACGCGCCCGTCGAACGCTTCGCGCGGGTGTGCCGTGCGTCGTCCGACGAACTGGTGGCGCTGCACCGGCAGTGGATCCTCGCCGACGAGGCGAAGCGGCGGGGGGCGGCGCGCAGGGACGAGCCCGCGGGGACGGTCGAGCCGGTGGCGGTGGTGGATCGGCCGGAGCCGGAGCCGGAGCCGGAGACGAAGCCCGTCCCGGTGACGGAGCCACAAGCGGAAGTTGAACCGGAACCGGAGCCGGAAGCTGCGCCGGCGCAGGGGGAGGCACCGGTTGCGGCGGCCGAGCCGGAATCCTTGGGCGAGGACGTGACACCGGATGCCCGGTGGGCGGCTGCCGCGCGGCCCCCGGGCGGCCGGCTGTCCGGCAAACGGCTGCGCGTGCTGCTCGCGGCCGTCGCGGTCGTCGCACTCACCGTTCCCGCCGCACTGGCGATCAGCAACTACACGGGCGACCGCACACACGACGAGGGCATGGACAGGACCGGCACCAACTCACCGGCCACCCCGAGCCGGAGCGGCAGCGGATCTCCGTCCCCGAGTCCTTCCAAGCCCTCCGCGTCCGCGACCAGCGGCTCCGCGACCCCGTCCGCCACGGCCACGAGGTCCACCGCCCCCAAGGGCGCAGACAGCAAGGGCGGGAAACCGGCCGCGCCCCAAGGGGTGCCGGTGACCGCCACCATCAGCTCGTACAACTGGGACTCGCCCTGCGGGCAGTACTACCTGCTCGACCGCGACCCCCGCTCCATGCCGCCGGTGCCCGCGATCCAGGACCGGCGCAGCTGGTCCGCGCAGCTGGGCGGGGTGGACGGGGGCGACATGCTCCTCGAACTCACCCTGCAGGGCGCCTCGCAGGAGGCGGTCGTGCTGAACGCCCTCCATGTCCGCGTGGTGACACAGGCCCCCGCGAACGACTGGCCCGCCTTCTCGATGGGGGAGGGCTGCGGCGGCGGCATCGTGCCGCAGACGTTCAACATCGACCTGGACGACCGGCAGCCCGTCTCCATGCCGGTCGCCGGTGAGGACGCCGGCCGGGTCGTTCCGGCGAAGAACTTCCCGTACCGGGTGAGCTCCACCGACGTGGAGGTGTTCCACCTCAACGCGCACACGGAGGCCCACGATGTGACCTGGTACCTGGAGCTGGAGTGGTCCAGCGGGGGCCGGAGCGGGACGGTGCGCATCGACGACGGCGGCAAGCCGTTCCGCACGGCGAGCATGCGGGACCGGCCCGTGTACGAATACCGGCCGGACAAGGCCGAGTGGGAGGACATCTCGGAGTCGCTGGAGGGGCAGGGCAACTGACAGCGGCCGCTGCGGTGCCGCTGTACGTGTGTACCGGCGGCACCGGACCGGCCGTGCGTCCCAGCCCGTCAGCCGCTCAGTCCCACCAGAAGGACCAGGTCTGCTGGTTGAGCAGGGCCTTCTCCGCGTACGCGTCCAGGCTGTTCAGCGTGGACTGCTGGATGTTGTCCGGGCAGAACGCGAAATGCTCGGCGGCCAGCGCCTCGGATTCGGCGATGGTGGTCGGGGGGCGGCTCACCGAGACGACCATCGTGTCGAACCCGAGCACCACGACCCGCGCCCCGAACCGGTCCTCCCACGAACGCAGCACCGCGCAGAGCCGCGCCACGTCGTTCTCATGGTTGAGCGGTCCCGACCAGCCGATCGCCGCCGGTATGTCGGCGCTGCGGCGCGCCGGCACGAGCGCCGCCCGCAGGCCGGTCATCGGGCCGCCCGGGTCCGCCAGGAAGTCCGCGAGGCCCGCCGACGAAGCGTCGGGGTCCTCGGTCGCCTCCTCGGCCGGGACGGGCGCCAGGCCCGGCCACTCGGCCGCCGAGTCGTCGAGACCGAGCTCCTCGGGGGCGTACGCCTCCCAGATCTCGCTCAGGACCCCTTCCGCGTCGTGGTCGCCGGGATACGAGGTCCTGGCCGGGCCGAGATCCCAGGCCTCGGGCCACTGGTCGCGCATCCCGCCGTCGATCAGCACGGGCAGCAGCCCGACGGGCCGCCCGGACGCGCGCAGCGCCGCCCAGGTCCCGAGGGCCGCGGGCGCGTCCGCGTACCAGAGCAGGGGCTCGTGCCACACCTCGTCGATCGTGGCGTCCACGAAGGTGCCGGGCGGCAGTTGAAGCCCTGCGTCGGCCGGGGAACGGAGCGGATTCGGAAGCGTCGCCATACCGGAAACCCTAGAGCCCGCCACTGACAATCGGCACGCTCAGACCCCGACGTGCCCGAGGTCCCCGACGTGCCCGGTGAACGCGGCCCAGGCGGCGGGCGCGAGGCTGAGCGCGGGGCCCTCGGGGTTCTTGGAGTCACGGACGTGGACGGCGGCGGGGTGGGCGGCGACCTCGACGCACTGGCCGCCTTCGTCGCCGCTGTGGCTGGACTTCTGCCAGTCGTACGCGACTTCGAGGCAGGCGCCGCCTTCGTCGCCGCTGTAGCTGGACTTGAACCACGCGCGTGCAGTGCTCATTGCTCTCCCAGCAGACTGTCCAGCAGGCCCACGGAGTCTTCGGGGCTGAGGGCCTGAGTTCGCAGCATCGCATATTTCTGCGACAGGATGCTGACCTCGTCGGGGTCGGCGACGAGCAGGCTGCCGCGCTGCGTTTCGGAGTACGCGACGCGTTGGTAGTCCGGTGTTTCCAGCAGGATGAAGGGGCCGTTGAGCCCTGCATGAGTCCGGCGGCTCAGAGGTAGCACCTGGAGACAGATCCCCGGCAGCGCGGCGCACTGCCGCAGATGGTGCAGCTGCTCGTAGTGCGCCTCGTCGTCGACGAGTTGAAGCATCACGACCGGCTCCCAGATGACGAAGCTGATCGTCGGTGGCGTGCTGCGCCGCAGAATCTCCTGGCGCTCCAGGCGGGCCGCCGTCTGGTCCGCGATCTTCTCCTCGCTGAAGACGGGGACCCGGTTCCGGAAGACCGCGCGGGCGTAGGCCTCGGTCTGGAGCAGCCCCGGCATGACCTGGTTGTCGTACCAGGACAGGGCGAGCGCCTCCCGTTCCAGGTCGAGGTACTGCTCGACCCACGCCGGGATCAGGTCCACCTCCGGCATGTTCTCCACCGCCGTCTCCAGCGCCCCCTTCGTGTCCAGGAGCCGGTCCAACTGGAGGGCCAGGTCCGGGAGGAGCGCCCGGCGGCCCTGTTCGATGGAGGCGACCGTCTCCACCTGAACCTTGACGCGGTCGGCCAGTTGGGCCTGGGTCAGACCTGAGGCGACGCGGAAGCGGCCGACCAGTTTGCCCACGAGCTTCATGGCCGACGCGTTCCTGCGCTGCCGATTCCTGGGGTGCATACGGTCCCACTCCCCACCCGCACCCGTACCTCACGCCTGGGCGACCCGTACAAGAAATCTGTACGAGTGCGCCTACCGCGTCACCGGAGTCGGGGCTCAGGCCTCCGTAGTCCCGGACGTGTCCTCCTGGAGGATCGCGTCCCGGGTCGTGCGCGCGATCCCGGCGGCGGTGTCGCGGTCCAGTCCGGCCTTGTTCAGGACGATGGTGCCGGAGCTGCCCCGGTCGAGCCAGGTGCAGGCGGTGTGCGCGCCCTTGTCCTCGGCGTCGGTGGCGTACGCGGCGCAGCGCAGCCGGCCGCCGTGTGCGCCCGGGGGAGCGTCCCAGACGTCGTTGATCGTCGATTCGGACTCGGCGAGGTCCTGTTCGTACATACGGACCGTGTCAGCCGGTACGTTGCGGTGGTCCGCGGTCAGTCCGATGACGAGGACGAGGGGCTCGGCACTGTTCTCCGCCATCTGCTGAGGAGTTCCGTAGAGGTAGATGAACGAGCCGGGTCCGAAGCCGTCCGGGACGATCGAGACCGTGTCCGAGCCGACACCGTCCACGCCCGGCTGCGCGGAAAGCAGCGGAGCGCCGAGGAGGGTGTCCGGTGCCGTGGCCGTGTAGTGCGGGTAGTCGGTGTTCTCCGGGGGTGTCCACAGCAGGGGCGACGAGGCCGAGCAGACCACGATGACCAGGACCGCCAGGTTCACGACGAGTTCGCGGGAGCTGAAGGCGGGCGGCGGTGGCAGCGGGCTGTCCGGCAGTTCCGCCCCGTCCGGGGGTGTGAACAGGCGGGCCAGGCCGCGGGCGCGGGCGTGGCGTTCCAGCCGCCGGAGCATCGCGCCCGGCACGAAGAGCAGGACGGCGATCAGTGCCACCCAGGCCGGCAGCTGGTACGCGGCCCGGCCGACCATGAGCGCCCCGGCGAGCACCGCCACGGTGAGCAGGGTGGGGAGCGGGGCGCGTACGTGGGCCAGGAGCAGTCGGCGGCCGGGGCGTTCGAGCGCCGCGAGGGTCTCGGCGAGGATCGCCAGGCGCCGGTCGTAGGGGCGCCGGACGGCCTGCTCGCCGGCCAGCCAGGCGGCGTCGGCGAGGTCGGGCGCGGCGGCCAGGGCGGCGCGGACGTCATGGCGCTGGATGTGGGCGATGACCGCGGGCGCCGGGTTGCCGGCGTCCGGGAGGACCAGGATCTCGCCGCGGGCGTGCCGGCCCACGTGCAGCGCCTGGGGTGAGTCGGGGGCCAGTTCGATGATCCGGTTCGCCAGCACGGGGCCCCGGGCGTGGCGGCCGGGGTGGTCGAGCGGGTCGGATGCGAGGCAGAGCTCGGCGTACGCGGAGAGCAGGCCCAGGTCGTCGGGGAAGGCCTCCAGGCCCTGGCGGTAGACGCGTTCGGCCTCGTCGTCGTGGTCGTCCTCGTCCTCGACGACATGGGCGCGGCCCAGCAGCAGGCAGAGCGCCGGATCGGGGCCGTACCGCTCCAGCGCGGCGGCCGCGTGCGCCCGGGCGTCGGCGGGTCTTCCGCCGTTGAGGGCGGCCTGAGCCGCCGCCGTCGCCGCTGCGGGCGACGTGTCTTCCTCGGTGTCCTGCATGAGATCCCCACCCCTGGTGACGCGGCCGACGAGAGATCGGCCGCGTCACTATCGCCTGCCGGCCGATGGCCGGTCAATGGCTGTTGGGGGAAGGTTCGCAGGTCGGGCGGGGTGCGGGGCCGGTGGCGTCAGCCGCCGACGTACCAGCTGAACCCGCCGTTGCTGGCCGCGATGATGAGCACGACGACGATCAGCAGGTCGATGACACCGAGCACCAGGCCGGCCTTGGCCATGCCGGTGCCGCCCCTCGCGGCCTGCTGGCGCAGGGCCACGACGCCGAGCACGATGGCCACCGGGCCGAGGATGATGCCGAAGAAGAGCAGACCGATGATGCCGCAGATCAGGCTGGCCACCGCGAAGCCATTGGTGCCGGACCGGGCGGCGGGGGCGGAGTACGAACTGTTGTCATGCGTCATTGCACTCTCCCGTTGAATTGTCGGTTCGGTGCTGGAATTCTCTTGTGCCCGTCATGAGTTGAGACATGCGGTCGAGTGGAATCCGCGACGCAATTCCGATGCGGTCAGCGAGCCAGCACGGCAAGAATGATCTTTCCTTCGTTGCCGAGCGGACGGACGGTGACCCGGTGGGCCAGCCGCAGGATCATCGGCCAGCCGAAGCCGCCCGTCCGGCCGGTCATGTCCGGGACGCGGGACTGCGGATGTGCGGGGCTCGGGTCGGCGACCCGGACGTGCAGTGCGCCGTTGTCCGCCTTGAAGGAGAGGGCGGTGACGGAACCGGCGTGCTGGATCGCGTTCGTGACCAGCTCCGACGAGAGAAGCAGCAGATTCTGGATCGCGCGGGCCGACGGCGCGGGGTTGAGCTGCGCGACGAAGGCGGTGGCGGCCGCGCGTGCTTCTGCCGCCCGGCGGGGTGGGGCCGAGTACTGCGCGATTTCCCTTCCGGCGACGGAATGGGGAGCGGCGGCGCATTGGTCGGTCATTTTTCTCACCCCGTGTGTCGTGAGTGGAGGCTGGTACCACCTCCGTGTACCCGGGGCATTGCGGTGTATCCGGAATTCTCTGCGCGGATGGGACGGGAGAGGAACAGGGGGAGTAACACGGGGGGTGAGGAATGCGTGCGCCGCCGGTTTCCGGGCAGGTGTGCCTGACACACGTGATCCGCTGCGAAGGGAAGTCACCATGAACGAGTCCGTCGAACTCGCGCCGGACTCGACCGCGGTCGTGATCGAGCCCGTGCCCGATCTCCAGCTCCAGCTGCTGATCCAGCTCCTCGACAGGGAGATGCGCTCCGGGCTCCCGCTCACCCTCACCGTGCCGGCCGGAGTGCTGCACGGTGACGTGATCGGCCACGAGGCGTGGAAGGCCGACTGGGCCAGGAGCCTGCGCCAGGTCGAGGGGGAGGGCGCCAACCTCATCGCGGAGTTTCCCGAGACGGTGGACCAGGGGATCAACGAGCTGCGGGCCGAGGAGGACGTGCGGCAGCTGCCGCGCTGGATCCATCTGCGGGACGCCACGCTCGTCTTCGGAGGTACGGCCCCGCTCCGGCTGCCCCTGTGGCGCGGCCGGCTGGCGGACGTCTCCGGGTGGGCTCTGGGCCGGCCCGAGTAGCCGCCGGCGCGAAGAGGGCGGGGCCCGGCACACTTCCGTGTGCCGGGCCCCGCCCTCTGTCTGCCGGTGCGCGAGGTGATCAGAGGCGCTCGGGGGTCCTGATGCCGAGCAGTGCCATCCCCTGGTGCAGGGTGCGGGCGGTGAGCTCGACGAGGAAGAGCCGGTTCTCGACGACCTCGGCCGGGTTCTCGTCGCTCAGGACCTGGCACTGGTCGTAGAACGTGGTGAGGTGCGAGGCGAGCTGGTAGAGGTACGCGGCCAGCTTGTGCGGCTCGTAGCCCGCCGCCACCTCGGACAGCACCTCGCCGAACTGGTCCAGGTGCAGACCGAGCGCCCGCTCGGCCGGGGCCAGCTCCAGCTCCGGGTGCGCGGCCGGCTTCGCGTCGCCCGCCTTGCGCAGGATCGACCGGATCCGCGCGTACGCGTACTGCAGGTACACCGACGTGTCGCCGTGCAGCGACACCATCTGGTCCAGGTCGAACTTGTAGTCGCGCACGGCGGAGGTCGACAGGTCCGCGTACTTCACGGCGCCGATGCCGACGTACCGGCCGTTCTCGACGATCTCGTCCTCGGACAGGCCGATCTTCCCGGCCTTCTCCCGGACCACGGCCGTCGCCCGCTCGACCGCCTCGTCCAGCAGGTCCTCAAGCCGGATGGTGACACCCTCACGGGTCTTGAACGGCTTGCCGTCCTTGCCGAGCACCGTGCCGAAGGCGAGCTGGTGCGCCTTGACGTCCTCGTTCAGCCAGCCGGCCCGGCGGGCCGTCTCGAAGACCATCCTGAAGTGCAGGGACTGCCGCGCGTCCACCACGTACAGCAGGGTGTCCGCCTTGAGGTTCTGCACCCGGTCGCGGATCGCGGAGAGGTCGGTCGCCGCGTAGCCGTAACCGCCGTTCGTCTTCTTGACGATCAGCGGGGTCGGGTTGCCGTCCGGGCCCTTCACGTCGTCGAAGAAGACGCACAGCGCACCCTCGGAGCGGACCGCGACGCCCGTCTCCTCCAGGATCCGGCAGGTCTCCTCCAGCATGTCGTTGTAGCCGGACTCGCCGACGATGTCGGGGTCGCTGATCTCCATGTCGAGCTTGTCGAAGACCGAGTAGAAGTAGATCTTCGACTCGTCGACGAACCGCTGCCACATGGCGAGCGTCTCCGGCTCACCGGCCTGGAGCGCGACCACCCGGTCCCGCGAGCGGGCCTTGAACTCCTCGTCGGAGTCGAACAGCACCCGCGAGGCCTTGTAGAGCCGGTTCAGCGACGACATGGCGGCCTCGCCGTCGGCCTGGTCGCCCTCGCCGCCCTGGTGGTCCAGCTCGTCCGGGTGCTCGATCAGGTACTGGATGAGCATGCCGAACTGGGTGCCCCAGTCGCCGATGTGGTGCCGCCGGACGACGGACTCACCGGTGAACTCCAGGATCCGCACCATCGCGTCACCGATCACGGCGGACCGCAGGTGACCGACGTGCATCTCCTTGGCCACGTTCGGCTGGGCGTAGTCGATGACGGTGGTGCCGGCGGCGCTGTCGTGCGGCACGCCGAGCCGGCCGCTCGCGTCCGCCGCACGGGCGGCGAGCGTCTCGACGATCGACCTGTCCGAGAGCGTGATGTTCAGGAAGCCGGGCCCGGAGACCTCGATGTCCTTGATCAGGTCCGTCGCCGGGAGGGCGCCGGTCACCTGGGCGGCCAGCTCGCGCGGGTTGCCCTTGAGCTTCTTCGCGAGCGCCAGGATGCCGTTGGCCTGGAAGTCGGCCCGGTCGCTTCGGCGCAGCAGCGGGTCCGCGGTACCGGCATCCGGCAGGGCTGCCGTCAGGGCGTCCGCCAGCTGCTGCTGGAGCGTGGAAGCGAGGGAATTGACCGAGGCCATCAGCTGGCTGCCGTTTCCGTAGGAGTACAGGGGATGACGCCAAGTATCCCACGGGGCGTAAAGCCGTTTTCGCGCTGTGGGTGGTACCTGGGAGAATGGCCTCTGCCCCAATGAGTCCTACAAGAGAGAAGGACGTGCCGACCGTGGCTCAGAGTCAGAGCACTACCGAGACCGACTGGGTCTCCCGCTTCGCGGACGAGGTCATCGCCGAATCGGAGCGTCGTGCGCCTGGCAAACCGGTCGTCGTCGCGTCCGGCCTCTCCCCGTCGGGACCGATCCACCTGGGCAACCTCCGCGAGGTCATGACCCCGCACCTGGTCGCCGACGAGGTGCGCCGGCGCGGGCACACCGTCCGGCACCTGATCTCGTGGGACGACTACGACCGCTTCCGCAAGGTGCCGAACGGGGTCGAGGGCGTGGACGCGTCCTGGGCCGAGCACATCGGCAAGCCGCTGACCTCGGTGCCCGCCCCGGCCGGATCCGCGTACCCGAACTGGGCCGAGCACTTCAAGGCCGCCATGACGGCGTCCCTGGACGAGCTCGGCGTCGAGTACGACGGAATCAGCCAGACGGAGCAGTACCTGGCGGGCACGTACCGCGAGCAGATCCTGCACGCGATGCGCCACCGCGCCGACATCGACGCCGTCCTGGACCGCTACCGGACCAAGAAGGACCCGGCGGCCGGCGGCGGCAAGAAGCCGCAGCAGAAGAAGGTCGACGAGGCGGAGCTCGAGGCCGAGGCGGGCTCCGGCGCGGCGAACGAGGACGACGGCAGCGGCGGCTCGGCCGGCTACTTCCCGTACAAGCCCTACTGCGGCAACTGCGAGAAGGACCTGACGACGGTCACGTCGTACGACGACGAGAGCACCGAGCTGAACTACACCTGCTCGGACTGCGGCTTCGCCGAGACGGTCCGGCTCAAGGAGTTCAACCGCGGCAAGCTGGTCTGGAAGGTCGACTGGCCGATGCGCTGGGCCTACGAGGGCGTGATCTTCGAACCGAGCGGGGTGGACCACTCCTCGCCCGGGTCGTCGTTCGTCGTCGGCGGTCAGATCGTCCGCGAGATCTTCGACGGAGTGCAGCCGATCGGCCCGATGTACGCCTTCGTCGGCATCTCCGGCATGGCGAAGATGTCCTCCTCCAAGGGCGGCGTGCCGACCCCGGCCGACGCGCTCAAGATCATGGAGGCGCCGCTGCTGCGCTGGCTGTACGCGCGCCGCAGGCCCAACCAGTCCTTCAAGATCGCCTTCGACCAGGAGATCCAGCGGCTCTACGACGAGTGGGACTCGCTGGAGCGCAAGGTCGCCGACGGCTCCGTGCTGCCGGCCGACGCCGCCGCGCACTCCCGGGCGACCGGGACGGCCGCCGGTGAGCTGCCGCGCACCCCGCGCCCGCTGCCGTACCGCACCCTCGCCTCGGTCGCCGACATCACCGCCGGAGCCGAGGACCAGACGCTGCGCATCCTCAGCGAGCTCGACCCGTCGAGCCCGCTGACCTCGCTGGACGAGGTCAGGCCGCGGCTCGACCGGGCCGAGAACTGGATCACCACCCAGGTCCCGGCCGAGGCCCGCACCATCGTCCGCGACGAGCCGGACAAGGAACTCCTCGGCTCGCTGGACGAGCAGGGACGCGAGTCGCTGCGGCTGCTCCTGGAGGGCCTGGACACGCACTGGTCGCTCGACGGGCTGACCACGCTCGTCTACGGCGTGCCGAAGGTGCTGGCCGGTCTGGAGGCCGACGCCAAGCCGACGCCCGAGCTGAAGACGGCCCAGCGGTCGTTCTTCGCACTGCTGTACCGGCTGCTGGTCAGCCGTGACACCGGCCCGCGACTGCCCACGCTGCTGCTCGCGGTCGGGGCCGACCGGGTGCGCAGGCTGCTCGGCGCATGAGTGTGTGAGTGAACGGGAAGGGCCGCTCCCCACGGTGGGGAGCGGCCCTTCGCCGTACGCGCCGGGTGCCGCCGGCGCGGCCTCGCCGGCTCACGCGATGTGGTCGGCCTCCAGCTCCGCGTGGTAGCGGTTCTTGAAGCCCTGGATCAACTGGCGGAGCAGGGCGGCGCTGCGCGGGTGCCGCACGTTGTGGCCGTCCGACAGGTGTATGTCGAGGACCTCGATGCTGGGGTACGTGCTGTGCTGCGTCACGAACGCGGCGAAGACCTCGTACGCGATCTCGCTGAACTCCGCGTCCTCCTGCGCCCACTCCTCGGCCCACTCGTCGGCGGCCTCGACGACGGGCTTCGGCTGCGGCTCCTGGACCGGGAACTGCTCCTGGACCGGAATCTGCGCCTGCGCCTGTGCCTCCGCCTGTGCCTGCGCCTGTGCCGCGACGGCCTCGGCCGCCTCCGCGGTCGGCTGTTCCTGCCCGTTGCGGGGGCCGGGGACGGCGCCGATCGTGCCGACGTTGCCCAGCGGCCTGGTCCGGCCGCCCGGACCCGACGGGATCATGACCGGGGTGGGTTCGAGACCCTCGACGTACGTCGGGTTGTACGAACCCTCGTACGCCCCGTCCGGGACCTGCGCCGCGAACCACGGGCTCTCGTGCGAACCGGGGCCCTCGGCGGACTGCGGGGCCTGCTGCTCCTCGGCCCACTCCCCGGGAATCGGCTCGGCGTACTGCTCCTGCCGGTGCGCGCCCACGAGCTCGGGCTGCGGGGCGGCCGGTTCCACGACGCCGGTCTGCGCGACGGCGGCCTGCGCGGGGGCCGGGGGCAGCAGAGCGGGTTCGATGCCCGCGGCGGCGAGTCCGGCGGGGCCGGTGTCGGCGAGCGGGACGCCGTACTTGGCGAGGCGGAGCGGCATCAGGGACTCGACGGGGGCCTTGCGGCGCCAGTTGCGGCCGAAGCGGGCCTGGAGGCGGGCCTGGTAGATCAGCCGGTCCTGTTCGAGCTTGATGACCTGCTCGTAGGAGCGCAGCTCCCACAGCTTCATCCGGCGCCACAGCCGGAACGTCGGCACGGGGGACAGGAGCCAGCGGGTGAGGCGGACCCCTTCCATGTGCTTGTCGGCCGTGATGTCGGCGATCCGGCCCACCGCGTGGCGGGCGGCCTCGACGGAGACGACGAACAGCACCGGGATCACGGCGTGCATGCCGACCCCGAGCGGGTCGGGCCAGGCCGCCGCGCCGTTGAACGCGATCGTCGCCGCGGTCAGCAGCCAGGCCGTCTGGCGCAGCAGCGGGAACGGGATGCGCAGCCACGTCAGCAGCAGGTCCAGCGCGAGCAGGACGCAGATGCCGGCGTCGATGCCGATCGGGAAGACGAGCGAGAAGTTGCCGAAGCCCTTCTGCTGGGCGAGCTCGCGCACGGCGGCGTACGAGCCCGCGAAACCGATCGCTGCGATGAGCACCGCACCGGCGACCACGAGCCCGATGAGTATCCGGTGCGTGCGTGTCAGCTGCATCGCGGCCACCCGCGACCCCTCCCCAATTCTTCGTCTCCGACGTCCGGTCCAGCGGGACGCCTTCGAGTTCTGGCGGGCACAGCCTGGCACATGCCGGCGCGGTGTGTTGCGCGGGGAGGGGCGAAGCCCGGTTCTCGGGTGAGAACCGGGCTTCGCAAGACCGCTTGTGTGCTGGGGTGTTGGGGCTTCGCCGCCGTCAGCCGGAGGTCTTGGCGGTCGCCTTGCGGGTGGTCTTGGCGGTGGCCTTCGAGGAGGCCTTGGCGGGTGTCTTGCCCGCGTCCTCGTCCGAGTCGTCGTCCGCGGAACCGGCGGACTGGGACGGCTTCGGCGATCCGCTCGCCGTTCCGCCCCCGTTGGCGGCGGCGACCGCGGCGACGGCCTCCTTGGCGGCCTTCTCGGCGCCCTCCAGGACGTCGGAGCCCGAGGGGGTCTTGGCGCCCGCGTAGCCCGCACCGTTGTAGTTGAGGGTGACGACGACGTTGCCCGTACGGGCGACGACCGTCGCGTACTTGAAGTCCTCACCCGTCTTGGTGAGGTCGTACGTGATCTTGGTCGCCTGGTCGCCGATGGCGCTGACGGGTGCGGTCACGAGCTTCTTCGCGCCCTCGGCGGCCTGGGCCTTGGCGACCTGCTTCGTGAAGTCCTTCCCGGCGCGGTCGGCGCCGCTGCCCAGGGCCTGGTCCGAGCCGAAGCGGGTGAAGGAGACGTCGAGCCAGCGGTACTGGGAGCCCTTGACGCCGTTGTCGTCGAGGCCGTTCCAGGAGCAGCCGCCGCGGGCGGAGGCGTCACTGGTCTTGCCCCGGGTGCCGCTCTTGGTCTTGGCCGAGGGGACCAGGGACTTGACCGTCTTCGCGGTGATCGCCTTGCACGGGTCGGGCAGCTCGGCGAACTTCGCCGGCGCGACCGCCGCCTCCGTCTTCGTCGCGTCCGGTGCGGCGGACGAGGACGAGGCGTCGTCCTTCTTGCCGTCGGAGTCCGACGAGCAGCCGGCGACGACGAGCATCACCGGGACGGCGGCGCAGGCGAGTATGCGGGTGAGTCGCGGAGCTGATCGGTGCATGGTTCCTTCACTCGGGTGGCCGTGGCGGTCGGGCTGCCGGACGGTCGGTGGGCGGACGGGTCGGTGGACGTGCGGGTGGTTCCGGAGGGCCACGGTACGACGGACGGCCACCGGATGCCGCCTCGGCCGGGAGCCCCGCGGGGCGTCCGGCGACCCGTCGGGGGCCGCCGGGAGCGGGGTTACTCGCTGAACCTGTCGACCAGGTTCTCGCCCAGTGCCTGGGCCTTCTCCTGCAGTTCCTTGCTGTCGGGGACCTCGGTGGCGAGGGCCGGCTGCGCGGTGTACTCGATGGTGACGATGACGTTCGATGTGCGGAATACCACGCTCACCGTGCGGTGCTGTGCGGTGGAACCTGCCGTGGTGAGCAGATCGTCCAGAAACGCGCTGTCCCCGAGCGTGTCCAGGACACGGGGCTGGAGGTTCTCGGCGGGCCCGCCGTCCGCGCCGTCGTCGGTGCCGCCGTCGGCCGTACCGCCGGTGTCCGCGCCGTCCGTACTGCCCTGCGGGTCCGGGGCCGGGTCCGTGCCGTCCTTCGGGTCCGCGCTCGCGTCCGCCGTGCTCTTCGAGGAGGAGTCCGCCGGAGACTCCGAGGAGCCGGCGGCGTCCCCCTTCTCCGTGTCGCCGGGTGCGACGGAGGCCGAGGGGAGGTGCGCCGCGGCCTCCTTCTTCGCGTACACCTCGCGGGCCCGGTCGTCGTCGCTCACGGACGGGTCGTACGAGACGACGCGCTCGAAGTCCACGACGATGCTGCGGGAGGCGTCGGCGCCGTCGGACTTCCAGCCGCAGCCGACCCGGCGGTCGGTGTCGAAGGTCTCGGTGGGCGTGCCCTCGAACACCTTCTCCTGCTGGGCCTCGGCCAGTTGCGCGGCGCCGGGCAGCAGGTCCTTCAGGGTGGCGAGGGGGATGGAGCGGCAGGCCTCGGGGAGGGTGCGGTATTTGCCCGGGGGTGCGGCGGAGGCGGTCAGGGTGCCGGGCTTGCTGTCGGTGGCGGATGCGTCGCCTTCGTCGCCGGCACTGCAGCCGGCCACGAGTGCCGCGATCAGCACGGCGCCGGGTACGTACGCCATTCGTCGCACGGTCCTGGGCTCCCTTCGCGCGAAAAACGGTTGCCGCTCGATGGCGGCCGATGGACACAATGTGTATCGCACGCGCTGCCGTGATGGCCGGTCGGCCGCCTCATTTGCCGATCTTGGCACCGGTTTTGCGCTTTCAGACTTTTCGGGGGAATCGAGGAATTATGTCGTATGTAGAGGTACCGGGTGCGAAGGTTCCCATCCGGATGTGGACCGACCCGGCTTCGGTCGAGGATGTCGCGATGCAGCAGTTGCGCAACGTCGCCACCCTGCCCTGGATCAAGGGCCTGGCCGTGATGCCCGACGTCCACTTCGGCAAGGGCGCCACGGTGGGCTCGGTGATCGCGATGCACGGTGCGGTCTGCCCGGCGGCGGTGGGCGTGGACATCGGCTGCGGAATGTCCGCGGTGAAGACCTCACTGACCGCCAACGACCTGCCCGGGGACCTGTCGCGGCTCCGGTCGAGGATCGAGCAGGCCATTCCGGTGGGCCGCGGGATGCACCAGGACCCGGTGGACCCGGGCCGGCTGCACGGCCTCGCGGCGACCGACTGGGACGGCTTCTGGGAGCGGTTCGACGGCATCGCCGATGCGGTCAAATTCCGTCAGGAACGTGCCACAAAGCAGATGGGAACGCTCGGAGCGGGGAACCACTTCGTCGAATTCTGTCTCGACGAGGCTGGCTCGGTCTGGCTGATGCTGCACTCCGGGTCCCGGAACATCGGCAACGAACTGGCCGACTTCCACATCGGCCAGGCGCAGAAGCTCCCGCACAACCAGGACCTGATCGACCGTGACCTGGCCGTCTTCATCGCGGACACCCCGCAGATGGCGGCCTACCGCAACGACCTCTTCTGGGCGCAGGAGTACGCGAAGCACAACCGCGCGGTGATGATGGCGCTCTTCCAGGACGTGGTCCGCAAGGAGTTCAAGAAGGCCAAGGTGGCCTTCGAACCAGTCATCTCCTGTCACCACAACTACGTGTCGGAGGAGCGGTACGACGGCATGGACCTGCTGGTCACCCGAAAGGGGGCCATCCGGGCCGGCTCCGGTGACTTCGGGATCATCCCGGGCTCCATGGGCACCGGCTCGTACATCGTGAAGGGCCTCGGCAACGAGAAGTCCTTCAACTCGGCCTCGCACGGCGCGGGCCGGAAGATGAGCAGGAACGCCGCCAGGCGCCGCTTCTCGACGAAGGACCTGGAGGAGCAGACGCGGGGTGTGGAGTGCCGCAAGGACTCCGGCGTCGTGGACGAGATCCCGGGTGCGTACAAGCCGATCGAGAAGGTCATCGACCAGCAGCGCGACCTGGTCGAGGTCGTCGCGAAGCTCAAGCAGGTCATCTGCGTGAAGGGCTGAGGCGGGCGGCGGGGCGAGGGGGACGGGGGTCCTCTCGCCCCGGCTGCGCGCCGGTCAGACCGTGCGGTGCACCTTCGAGTTGGAGGCCTGGGCGCGGGGGCGGACCACCAGGAGGTCGATGTTCACGTGGCTGGGGCGGGTGATGGCCCAGGTGATCGTGTCGGCCACGTCGTCGGCGGTGAGGGGGGCGTCGACGCCCGCGTAGACCTTGGCGGCCTTCTCCTCGTCGCCGCGGAAGCGGGTGGTGGCGAACTCCTCCGTCTTGACCATGCCGGGGGCGACCTCGATGACGCGGACCGGGGTGCCCACGATCTCCAGGCGGAGGGTCTCGGCCAGGACGTGTTCGCCGTGCTTGGCGGCCACGTAGCCCCCGCCGCCCTCGTAGGCGGAGAAGCCCGCGGTCGAGGAGAGGATGACCACGGTGCCGTCGCCGCTCGCGGTGAGGGCGGGGAGCAGGGCCTGGGTGACGTTGAGCGTGCCGATGACGTTGGTCTCGTACATCTGGCGCCAGTCGGCGGGGTCGCCGGTGGCGACGGGGTCGGCGCCGAGTGCGCCGCCCGCGTTGTTGACGAGGACGGCCAGGCCGCGGAACGCGGTGGCGAACTCGTCGACCGCGGCACGGTCGGTGACGTCCAGGGCGTAGGCCGTGGCCTCGTGGCCCGCGGCGGTGATCTCGGCGGCCAGCGCCTCGATGCGGTCCTTGCGGCGGGCGGTCAGCACGACGCGGAAGCCGGCGGCCGCCAGCTGCCGGGCGGTCGCGGCACCGATGCCGCTGCTCGCTCCGGTGATGACGGCGATGGGGGATGCGGCCATGGCGTGCTCCTCGGACAGCTGATCGGTACCGGGCCAGGATAGGCAGCGGGGCGGTCGGCGGCTGCGGCGGGCGGGATCCGGGACGCGCCGAACCGGTGGGTAAATATGGATGTTTCGTGATGATCTGTATCTTCAGGGCATGCTAGTGACGCGTAAGGCTGTGCTGGGGGTGGCCGCTGCGGCGGCAATGGCGTCGACGATGGCGCCGGGTGTGGGCGGGACGGCGGCGGCCGTCGGTGCACCGGTGGTGCGGAGCATCGCGCCGGAGGCGGATGTGTCGCACCACGGGCATGTCTCGTTGTGGGGCAGCGGGCTCGGGATCTGGCTGCGCAGCGAGAACCGCGGGCCTTCCGACCTGGCCGGAGTGACGGTGCGGCTGCGGGTCTCCGTGCCGCTCGCGGGCCGGCAGGAGCTGCCGCAGGAGTGTCTGCAGGCCGACCGGTCGACCGTGCTGTGCCGGACGGGTGAGTTGCACGCGGACGGCTCCGAGCAGCGGCAGCTCGCCCTCGAACTGCAGCTCGCGGGCCGGCCGACGGAGGTGGTCGTCCGGGTCGACACGGTGTGGAACGGCGGGGCGACGGACCGGAACTCGCAGAACAGTGAGCACGAGGTGCTGGCGCCCGCGACCGGCGACGAGTACGTCTTCTGAGCCGGGGGTCATCGGGTCAGCGCGGCCGTCAGGGCCGCCGGGTCGGTCCGCTCGCCCGCCCAGGCGATGTAGCCGTCGGGGCGGACCAGCAGGACGGTCGTCCGGTCACCCGTCCAGTGGGTGTGCAGGAGCGGGGCCGGTGACGTGGGCGTGGGTACCCCGGCCGGGGTGACGAGCACGAACTTCCCCTCGGCCAGCAGCTGGTGCAGGCGCCCCTCCGTCAGGTCGAGGTCGGGTGCGCGCTTCCCGGTCAGCCGGTGGGCGCCGCGCGGCGCCGGGTAGGCGATCCCGATGCCGGAGATCATGCCGATGGCGCGGTCGGAGGCCGGGCGGACGACGGACAGTGCCCGGGTGACCAGCGTCCTGACGGTGCGCTGGAGCGGGCTCCGGGCCATCGCGAGGCGGACGATCGCGCCGCTGGCGCGGAGCACCTTCGTGCCGACCGGGTGGCGCTCGGCGTGATAGCTGTCCAGGAGCGCCTCGGTGCCGGCCGTGTGCCCCCGCAGCGCGGCGGCCAGCTTCCAGGAGAGGTTGGCGGCGTCCTGGAGGCCGGTGTTCATGCCCTGGCCGCCCGCGGGCGAGTGGACGTGTGCGGCGTCGCCGGCGAGGAAGACGCGTCCCACCCGGTACGCCGGGACCTGGCGCTCGTCGCTGTGGAAGCGGGAGATCCAGCGGGCGTCGTGCATCCCGAAGTCGGTGCCGAACGCGCGCCGGGCGATCCCGCGGAGCCCGTCCAGCTCGACCGGGTCGCTGTCGGCCGCCTGGTGGGTGCGGTCCCAGCCCATCACGCGGTACCAGCCGTCGCCGAAGGGTGCGATGAAGGCGAAGGCGTCCCCCACTCCGTTGACCGTCAGGAGGGAGGCCGGCTCCTCGGTGAGCCTGACGTCGGCCAGGACGATGGACCGGATCACCGACTCGCCGGGGAAGGGGAGTCCGAGGGCCTGGCGTACCGAGCTGCGCACCCCGTCGGTGCCCACGACGTAGCGGGCGGTGAGCGGGGTCCGGGTGCCGTCGGCGGCGCGGATCGTGGTGGTGACCGTGTCCGCGCCGGACGTCCGGTCCAGGTCCGTCAGCTCCGCCCCGTACCGGAAGTCGACACCGGTGGTGCGGGCGCGGCGCTCCAGCAGGTGCTCCACCTCGTACTGCGGAGTGATCAGCAGGAACGGGAACCGGGTGTGCAGCCGCGACAGGTCGAGGCCGAGCCGGCCGAAGAGGCGGAGCCCGGTCAGTGTGGTGCCGGTCTTGACCAGCTCGTCGGCGAGGCCGCGGGTGTCGAGCAGTTCGAGCGTGCGGGCGTGGACAGCGAAGGCCCGGGTGACGTTTGCCGCCTCGTGGCGCCGGCGCTCGACGACGGTGACCGACAGGCCCTGGGCGGCGAGGTCGCCGGCGAGCAGGAGTCCGGTGGGGCCCGCACCCACGACGAGCACGTCGACGGTGTCGGGGGTGGTGCTGATGCCGGTGGTGGATTCGGAGTTGCTGGTCATGGCTGTCTCCCCTGGGTCGAGTGTCAACGCTTGTTGGCCAACGCTTGTTGGTGAATGTAGGTCCGTACGGCTGGCGTGTCAACGGTTGTTGGCCTACATTCGTTGGCATGGCGACAAGAGCTCCCAGTACGCATCGCCGCTCCGATGCCACGAAGGCCGCGATCCTCGAAGCGGCCCGCGAGCGTTTCGCGGCCGACGGGTACGAGCGCGCCACCATCCGCTCCATCGCCCGTGACGCGAACATCGACCCGTCGATGGTGATGCGCTACTACGGGAACAAGGAGGGGCTGTTCGCCGCCGCTTCGGTGATCGACCTGCGGATGCCCGAGCTCGGGGCGGTGTCCGGCCGGCATATCGGCGCCGTTCTCGTCGGCCATTTCCTGGACCGCTGGGAGCGGGACGACGTGCTCACCGCCCTGCTCCGGGTCGGCGCCACCAACGAGACCGGCGCCGGCCGGATGCGCGCCGTCTTCGCCGAGCAGCTCGGCCCGGTCGCCGCGGCGGTCTGCCCCGACCCCGCCGAGGCGCCACGCCGTGCCGCGCTCGTGACCTCGCAGCTCCTGGGCATGGCGCTCGCGCGCTACGTCCTGCGCATCGAGCCCGCGGTGTCGATGGACCGCGACGAGCTGATCGCCTGGCTCGCACCCGTCATCCAGCGCTATCTGACCGCCGGGCAGCCGTAGAACCGGCCGGGGGAGGCGAGCCGGCCAGGGGTGGAGGCGGAGGCGGGGCGGTGTCTGCTTCGTACACTCTCCGCATGCCGCAGAAGTCCCCCGACCCCCGCCGCAGCGCCCTGCTCGCCGAGCTGTCCGTCACCTCGCGCCGCTACATGGCCGCCTACGCGCTGTTCAACCAGGCCGTCGCCGACCACCTGCGGCTCCACCCCACCGATCTGCAGTGCCTCAACCTGCTCGGCCTGGAGGCCGCGCCCGTCACCACGGGCCGGATCGCCGAGCTGACCGGGCTCACCACGGGCTCGGCGACCCGGCTCGTCGACCGGCTTGAGCGGGCCGGCTATGTGACCCGCGCCCGGGACACGGCGGACCGGCGGCGGGTGCTCGTGGAGACCGTGCCCGGGCGGATGGCGGAGTTCGGGGCCGTCTGGGAGCGGCTGAACGGCGGCTGGGCCGCCATGTTCGACGCGTACGACGACGAGGAGGTCGCGCTGCTCATCGCCCATATGCGCCGGACGGTGGAGCTGAGCGCGGTCCAGATCGAGACCCTGCGCGACGGCGACGCAGGTTAGAGGTGGTGGTCGGCGTTGCTAACCGGCGTCGGCGGTGCCGCCGAAGTCGCGGACCGCTTCGGTGACGATCGCCTCCAGGCGGGCGTGGTGGGCGCCGCGCCAGTAGACCCGGTCGCACTCCGTGCACCGGGCGAAGACGTCGTACGAGCGCTGCGTGCCGTGTTCCAGCCGTGCGCCGACCGAGTCCTTGTCCGCCGCCGTCAGCGGTCCGTTGCATGCCGTGCACCGCGTCCAGGGGGCGAGCGCCGGAGCGAACCGTTCCAGTACGTCCCGCAGCTGTGCCTCCGGTTGATCGCTGTAGACGTACGCCTTCGCCCAGATCTCCCGTCGGTGCAGCAGCCCCCGGTCCCGGGAGAGCAGGACCCGCCGTTCCTTCGCGGAGCGGGTGGCCAGTGCGGGGTCGCCGATGTCCTCGCTCTCGTACGCCGCGTCGACCCCGAGCAGCCGCAGCCGCCGCGCGAGCGTGCCGAGGTGGACGTCGAGCAGGAATCGCAGGGGCGCGCCCGGCACCTGCTGCGGACGTCGTACGGCCCGCACCTCGACCAGTTCGCCGGCCGCGGGGACATGGGACACGGGCACGGGGTGTCCGTCGACGAGGAGTTGTCCGGCCTCGGTGAGGGGGATTCCGAGCGATTCCACGACGTGGCCCAGGGTGGACGATCCGTCGGTGGTCACGGCGGTCCGGCCCTGCCGGCGGTTGTGTGCGACGAAGAGCCGTAGTCCGGGGGCGACTTCGAAGTGGATCTCGGGTCCGTTCACCCGGTCAGGATGCCATCGGGGCGGGGGAGCGGGCCACGGGATTGACCGGGCGGGCCCGCCGGGTCAGGGGCGGAAGGCGGCGGCGTTCCCGGTGGCCCAGTCGGCGAACGTACGGGCCGGACGGCCGGTCAGTTTCCGCAGGTCGCCGGTGACATCGGCGGGTGACTTCTCGGTGGCGGCCCAGTAGTCGAGCAGCCCCTCGGCGATCACCTCCGGCATGAAGGGCGACACGGCCTTCTTCCAGGCGTCCCTGCTGACGGTTTCGACGGTGACGGGCCTGCCCGCCGCCTCGGCCAGGAGCGCGACCTGCTCGGCGGCGGTGAGGGACGCGGGGCCGGTCAGGTGGTACGCCGCGCCCTGCAGGCGGGGGTCGGTGAGGACGGCGAGCGCCGCCTCGGCGATGTCGGCCTCGTCGATGGGGCTGGTCCGGCTGCGCGGGTAGGGCAGTTCGACGGTGCGGCCGGACCGGAAGGACTCCGCCCACTGGTGGGCGTTGCCCGCGAAGGCGCCGGGGCGCAGCAGTGTCGCGGTGACGGGCGAGCCGGCCAGGGCCTGTTCCACCGCGTGGTGGGAGGCCGCGATCGGGTTGGTCGCGGCGTCGGGGGCGAGGACCGCGCTGGAGGAGAGCAGGACGATGTGCCCGACGCCGGCGGTCCGTGCGGCGGCGAGGAAGTCGGTGATGCGGGACGGCTCGGCGTAGAGGAAGACGGAGCCGACGCCGTCGAGGGCGGCCGCGAACGTGGCGGGGTCGCCGAGATCGCAGGCCACGGACGGGACACCGGCCGGCAGGACGAGGTCGTTGTGATGGCGGGAGGCGGCCCGCACGGAGTGGCCTCCTCGGTGCAGGAGCCGGACGAGCGCGGAGCCGACGCGGCCGCGGGAGCCGGTGACGAGCGTGGTGGGTGTGGTGGGTGCGATGGGCATGGGTGGATCTCCTCTGTCGGGGCGAAGGGGTGAGGTGCGGTGATGGTCTCGGGGTGCCGAGGGCATCGCACCGATCGCCTTCGTGGTGCATAAGCTGCGTGACGCAGATAAATATCCAGGAGGTGCCCCCGCCCGTCAAACGCTTTGGATGGCTCCCTCCCGGGCCCCGTCCTCCCGGGCCCCGTCAGCGGTCCGGGTGCAGGTCCAGGCGCCAGTCGTTGGTCAGCAGGGGATGTCCCGGCGGGTACTCGATCTCGCACTCACCGATCAGGGTGAAGCCCGCCCTGCGGCACACCCCGTTCGACGGGGCGTTCGCCACGGACGGGTAGGCGTGCAGGTAGCGGTGCCGGTGCTCGGCGCGGGCCTGCTCCACCACGGCCGCCGTCGCCGCCGACGCGATGCCGCGGCCCTGGAACTCCGCGAGGACCGCCCACCCCGTCTCGTACACCTCCTGGCCCTGCCAGGTGCGCTCCCAGAAGCCGATGGTGCCCACGGCCTCGGCCTCGCCGGGCAGGGCGATGCGGAACATCCTGCCCCGGCCCGTCCGGTCCGCGCTCAGCGCCACATAGCGGCCGTGGCGCCCTATGAGCTGCTCCTCGGACTCGGGGCCGCCGAGGTGGTCCATCAGCTCCGGTGCGTTGGCCCGGCGGAGGAGCTCCAGGTCGCCCTCCGACCAGGGCTCGATCCGTACGGATGATGCTGTGGTGCGCTCCATTCCAGAACTGTAGGACGCGCCGCCGACACCCGGCGGGCCGTTCGTCCGCCCGGCCGGGTCAGCGGGCGCTGAGCAGCGTCGGAGGTACGCCCACCGTCGCCGTGAAGTCCCTGACCAGGTGGGCCTGGTCGCTGTAGCCGAGGTCCGCGGCGAGACCCGCCCAGTCCACCTCCGGGTCCGATTCGGCGCGTTCCAGGGCCTCGTGGATGCGGTAGCGGAGGATGACCCACTTGGGGCCGACGCCCACGTACGTGGCGAAGAGCCGTTGCAGCGACCGCGTCGACAGGCCTTCGGCGTGCGCCAGGTCGTCGACGCGGCGGACGGTGCGGTCGGTGC
This sequence comes from Streptomyces sp. NBC_01257, assembly GCF_035917255.1. Lineage (NCBI taxonomy): Bacteria > Bacillati > Actinomycetota > Actinomycetes > Kitasatosporales > Streptomycetaceae > Streptomyces > Streptomyces sp. NBC_01257. The sequence continues at coordinate 4,003,201 of NZ_CP108472.1, read as the reverse complement.
GCACCAGGTCGACGAGGGCCATCGCCCGGTCGGCCTGCGGATCAGGCTCGGGGCCGAGCGCCAGCAGGTAGGCGTCGAGCGCCGCGACCCGGGCGTCCTCCTGCTCCGGATCCAGTACGGCCGACGGCGGGGCGGGCGGCTCGAACACCTCGGGCGCGGGGACCCGGCGGCCGGTCCACTCCGACACCGGCCGGTCCGGCGCGAAGGGCCGGAAGCCACCGGGCCTGAACTGCACACCGCAGACGCGCCCCCGCCCCTCCAGCTTCTGCGTGAAGAGCTCCAGGCCGATGCCCGAGACCTCCGCGAACCCGCTCTCCTCGTCGCCGCAGCCGGCGTACCGCTCGAAGACCAGGTTGACGCTGGGGTGCGGGACCAGATGGGAGGCGTACGGCTCGGGCAGGTCCCAGTCGATCAGCCAGTAGTGCTCCAGGTACGGGCGCAGCTCGGGGGCCGGCTCGCGGCGCCGGAAGCGCACGTGCGTGAACAGCTCGGTGGCGTCGACGATGCCGCGGGTGTCGCGACGGGGACTTCGGGGGCCGGACATGACTGCCGATCCTAGATCGCGTCCGCGGCCATGTCCCGGTTGTCGCGTTTCTTCAAGACCCGGAGGCCCGTCCGATGCATGGTCGGGTCATGAAGAAGATCAGTGAACTCCTGGATGCGGCGGCGGGCAGTGCGCTGCCCGTGATCCGCGGCATCGACGACAGCCGGCTGGACGACCCCACTCCGTGTGCGGAGTACGACGTCCGTGCCCTGGCCGGTCACCTCGTCCAGGTGGTCGTCAACTTCACCGCGCTCGGGGCCCGGCACGACACGGAGTCCGGTGCGGCCGCGGACGCGGTCACCGGCGACTGGCGGGAGCGCTTCGGCGAGAAGACGGACGCGCTGGTCGCGGCGTGGGCCGCGCCGGGCGCGGAGGAGGGGACCGCGGGCGCCAGGGGGTTCCCGGCCCGGACGGTCGGGCACATGGTGCTCGGCGACCTGACCGTGCACGCGTGGGACCTGGCCCGGGCCACCGGCCAGGACTTCGAGCCGGACGCCGCGGTGGTGGACGAGCTCGGTCCCGCCCTGGAGGGGATGGCTCCGAAGGCGCGGGAGGCGAAGGTGTTCGGCGAGCCCTTCCCCGTACGGGACGGGGCTAGCCCCTTCGCGCGGGTGCTGGCGCTGACCGGTCGGGACCCTGACTGGCAGCCGCCCCGGGTGTGACGCCGGTGGCCGGAATGTGTGTGTCCGTCGCCGTCGGGCCGTCGTAGAGCGTGCCGAGGGTTTCGTAGGCGCCGTCCACGATCCTCTCGGCGTCCACCAGCATCGCGCGCTCGGCCAGCCGGGCCGCCTGATGGGTGTACGGGGACGGCGGCGCGGGGTGCCGTCGCCGCCACCAGCTCTCGCATGCCGCGTAGATGCCGCTGGCGAAGACCAGCACAGGAATGGACAGAGCCAGCAGAGTGTCGCCCATGGCAGGCCTCCTTCAGTGTCGATGCCTCCTGCATCGGCAGGATCGGCAGGTCAGCTGAAGATCATTCTTCGGCCAATGAATGGCCGGATATGAATGGCCGAAGGGCGCCCTTCGTGCAGGTGGGCGCCCTGGGTGACGTGTTCTGGGCCGTGTGTTCGGCGGAGGGCCGATCAGCGGCGTGTGCGTTCGGCGGGAGCCTGTTCCCACGGCGACGGGCACGGGTGCGGATACCGCGACGGGGACGGCGGCAGCGACGGCGACGGCAGCAGTGACGCGGGTGACGACGGGGGCGGGGGCGACTGCGTCTCCGGGCTTGCCGCGGAGATGTCGGCGTCGCTCTCCAGGCACCAGTGTCCCTGTGGGACCGGGATCTGTGCGCCCGGGAGGTCGGGCGTCTCGAAGAGCGGGGGAAGGTCTCGGCTGAGCAGCTGCCGGGTTGGTGCCATGGTTCTCACCTGGTGGGCGGGGAGTGACCGTCGTGGCGGTTGTGCCGCCGCGGGAGTGCGTCGGCTTACATGAGTGGTTCGGTGCGAACGCCCTGCCGGATTGGTCGGCGGAGCCGCACGGGCCTCGTGCGGGCCTCGCGTGGAACCGGTGCCCCCCCCGTGGGCGCGCCCGGCCGGCCCGGTGCGGTACGGGCCCGGCCCGTACCGGAGCGGGAAGAACCAGGGGCGGGGTCAGGGCCAGACCAGGCAGTACGCCTGGTGCCCCGCGTCGTGCAGGCGGTGGCTGAAGTCCTGCCACTCGTGCAGCAGTTGGTAGACGTTGAACGCGTCACGCGGGCCGCCGCGGTCCGGGACCGTCGACCAGATGAAGGCGGCCGCGCCCACGGACTCCTCGCCCACGCCGCGCAGCGGGTCCACGACCGTCATGGGGAGCTTGACCACCGCGTAGTCGGGGTGCAGGACGACCAGCTCCAGCGGCGGGACCTTGTGCAGGGGTATGCCCTGTATGCCGGTGAGGACCATCGCGGCCACCGTCTCCGGCTTGATCTTGGTGAACATGCCGCCCATGCCGAGCTCGTCGCCGCCGAGCTCCTCCGGGCGCATGGAAATGGGCACGCGTGCGGCAGTGGCGCCGTCGGGTGCCCCGAAATACTTGTAGGTCACCCCCACCCGGCCACCACTCCTGCTTCCGGCTCCGACCTGCGCACCGCCGGCCTGTATGCCCTGCTTGCGCTCAGCCTCGCGCCGGTGCCGACCTCGCCGGGCAGGCTCGGGCCCCAGGTCGTCGGTCCCTTCGCCCACTCCGCCACCGCGATGCATATCTCATCCACCCGACTACTAACTAGGAGACACAGCCCCCGCCGCGCAACCCGATCATCGTGTCAGTGACCTCCCCCGCGAACGTGCGGTGAAACACCTGTCCGCAAGTCCGTCCGCGGCTCTGACACCATGGCATGTGTGAGCTTTCCCTATGACGCCCCAGTTTCGCAGACGCTTTTCGACCGCGCGTCCCTCGTGACGCCCGGTGGCGTGAACTCTCCGGTACGTGCCTTCCGGGCCGTGGGCGGTACGCCCCGCTTCATGGTGTCCGGCACCGGTCCGTACCTCACTGATGCCGACGGTCGTGAGTATGTCGACCTCGTGTGCTCGTGGGGGCCGATGATTCTCGGCCATTCCCACCCCGAAGTGATCGCCGCCGTCCAGGAGGCCGTCGCCCGCGGCACCTCGTTCGGTACGCCCGGTGAGGGCGAGGTCGCGCTCGCCGAGGAGATCGTGGCCCGGGTCGGACCCGTGGAGCAGGTACGGCTGGTGTCGTCCGGCACCGAGGCGACCATGTCCGCGATCCGCCTCGCCCGCGGTTTCACCGGCCGCGCGAAGATCGTGAAGTTCGCCGGCTGCTACCACGGTCACGTCGACGCGCTGCTCGCCGCCGCCGGGTCCGGGGTGGCGACCTTCGGTCTGCCGGACACGCCGGGGGTCACCGGCGCCCAGGCCGGCGACACGATCGTGCTGCCCTACAACGACCTGGAGGCCGTACGGGCCGCCTTCGCCGCGCAGCCCGGCGAGATCGCCTGTGTGATCACCGAGGCGTCGCCGGGCAACATGGGCGTCGTGCCGCCGCTGGACGGTTTCAACGCGGGGCTCAAGGCGCTCTGCGCCGCCAACGGCGCGCTGTACATCTCCGACGAGGTGATGACCGGGTTCCGTACGTCGAAGGCCGGCTGGTTCGGCGTCGACGGGGTGGTGCCCGACCTGATGACGTTCGGCAAGGTCATGGGCGGCGGCTTCCCGGCCGCGGCGTTCGGCGGGCGCGCCGACGTGATGGCGTACCTGGCCCCGGCCGGCCCGGTCTACCAGGCGGGCACGCTGTCCGGTAACCCGGTCGCCACCGCCGCCGGACTCGCCCAGCTGCGCCTGCTCGACGACGCCGCGTACGCGAAGGTCGACGCGGTCTCCGCGGAGATCCGCGGGCTGGTGAGCCAGGCCCTGGACAAGGAGGGCGTCGCCCACACCGTGCAGGCGGCGAGCAACATGTTCTCCGTGTTCTTCACGGACCGGCCCGTCCGCAACTACGACGACGCCAAGCAGCAGGAGTCCTTCCGCTTCACCCCGTTCTTCCACTCGCTGCTGGCGCAGGGCGTCTACCTCCCGCCGTCCGCTTTCGAGTCGTGGTTCGTCTCCACGGCCCACGACACCCGGGCCGTCGAGCGGATCGCCGCCGCGCTGCCCGCCGCAGCCCGCGCCGCATCGGAGGCCACCGCATGAGCGAGACCAGCAGCGACACCGGACGCAAGGACATCACCGTCGTCCACCTGATGCGCCACGGAGAGGTGCACAACCCGGAGGGCGTGCTGTACGGGCGCCGCCCCGGCTACCACCTCTCCGAGCTCGGCCGGCAGATGGCCGACCGGGTGGCCGAGCACCTGGAGAAGCGCGACATCACGCATGTCGTCGCCTCCCCGCTGGAGCGGGCCCAGGAGACGGCCACGCCGGTCGCCAAGGCGCACGGGCTGGACCTCGCGACCGACGCGCGGCTGATCGAGGCCGCCAACGTCTTCGAGGGCAAGACCTTCGGTGTCGGTGACGGGGCGCTGCGCAAGCCGGACAACTGGAAGCACCTCACCAATCCGTTCCGGCCGTCGTGGGGTGAGCCGTACATCGAGCAGGTCGTCCGCATGATGGGCGCCCTGGACGCGGCGCGGGAGGCGGCCCGCGGTCACGAGGCGGTGTGCGTCAGCCACCAGCTGCCGATCTGGATCGTGCGGAGCTTCGTGGAGCGGCGGCGGCTGTGGCACGACCCGCGCAAGCGGCAGTGCACGCTGGCCTCGCTGACCAGCTTCACGTACCAGGGCGACAAGATCGTGTCCGTCGGGTACTCGGAGCCGGCGCGGGATCTGGTGCCGGCGCATTTGCTGGCGGGGGCGAAGCCGGTGAAGGGGGCGTCCAAGGGGTTCGGCGCGTAGCCGGCCCCTGGGCCGGGGGTCTTCGGATTCGGGTCCGCCCCGGGGTGGCCGGTGGTGGGCCCGGGTGCGACCCGGTGGGCGTTTTGTCCTCAATCTCCCCCATGGCCTCCAGGGCGGGGATCCCTCGACGGGCTTGATCTGGGTGTTCCTGGACCGTTCCTGATCGTTTGTGACCCAACCGGGCGGACTTATGTCGTTCGGGGTTTCGGCGTGCCGTTTTTGCGGGGGTTTTGTGGTCGGTCTTGTGTTCGGTCATGGCCAGGGTCTGGTTCCGTAAAGAATTGTGTGCTAATTCGGGGAACCCTCGTGTTGCTTCACCCATCTAAGCCTTTGGCAGTTTGTATGGACTTGAGGCAAAACGACCGCAGATGGGAACGGCATGCGCGACATCAGCCGAAGGGGTTTGATCGGAGCCGGACTTGGGGCCGCGGCCGCCATCGGGGTGGCGGGCTGCAGTACGTCCGGCTCGTCCGATACGGGCCGGTCCGGGCCCGCCAAGGGGGAGAAGGGTGCCGACGGCGCGGTCAAGGGCAAACCCGCGAAGAAGGACGTCCGCTCCATCGGGGACGGTTCCACCGCCGACACCGGGAAGCAGCCGCACCAGCCGTCCGCGCCCGTGCCGCTCGAACCCGGCCAGAAGCCGCCGCAGTTCGTGATCTTTTCCTGGGACGGTGCCGGCGAGGTCGGCAACGGACTCTTCCCGCGCTTTCTGGAACTCGCCAAGGAACACGACGCGGCGATGACCTTCTTCCTCTCCGGGCTCTATCTGCTGCCCGAATCGAAGAAAACCCTCTACCGCCCGCCCAACAACCCCATCGGCGCCTCCGACATCGGTTATCTCACCGACGGTCACATCAAGGAGACGCTCAAGAACGTGCGCCAGGCCTGGCTCGACGGCCATGAGATCGGCACGCACTTCAACGGGCATTTCTGCGGCGGCTCCGGATCGGTGGGCAACTGGTCTGCCTCCCAGTGGCAGAGCGAAATCGATCAGTCGGTCTCCTTCGTCACCGAATGGCGCACCAACACCGGCTGGACCGACCTCGACCCGCTGCCTTTCGATTACCGCAAGGAACTCATCGGCGGCCGCACCCCCTGTCTGCTCGGACAGGACAATCTGCTGCCGACCGCGAAGAAGCTCGGCTGGCGCTACGACGCCAGTTCGCCCGGCGGCACCCAGGTGTGGCCGACCAAGCGGATGGACGTCTGGGACCTGCCCCTCCAGGGCATCCCGTTCCCCGGGCACACCTTCGAGGTGCTCTCGATGGACTACAACATCCTGGCCAACCAGTCGCAGAATTCGACCAAGGGAATGCCCTCCCGGTATCCGGGCTGGCGCGATCAGGCGACCCAGTCGTACATCAACGGTTTCCAGCGCGCGTACGAGACGAACCGTGCGCCGTTCTACATCGGAAACCACTTCGAGGAGTGGAACGGCGGCATCTATATGGATGCCGTCGAGGACGTGCTCAAGCACATCGCGGGGAAGCCCGATGTGCGCCTCGTCTCCTTCCGGCAGTTCGTCGACTGGCTCGACGTCCAGGACCCGGCGGTCCTTGCCAAGCTCCGTACGCTGGAGGTCGGTCAGGCACCCGACGGTGGCTGGAACACCTTCTTTAAACAGGCCTGACAACGGGCTTTACGGGCACCGAGGGGGGTGCCCAAGATCCCCGAAACCGCCATGCGAAACTTTTCACATGAGCTATGGCCGCGCATCCCGACGCCGCTTCACCCTGCTCGCCGCCCCCGCGGCGGCTGCCGCGCTCGCACTCACGCTGACCGCGTGCAGCTCGGACAACAAGACCGGTGGTGGCGGCGACACGCACTTCGTCACGGGCAGTGGCGGAATCTCCACCGTGGCCAGGGGCGAGCGCGCCGCCGCTCCGAAGCTCGACGGCAAGTCCCTGGAGGGCAAGGCGCTGAACCTCTCCGACTACAAGGGCAAGGTCGTCGTCCTGAACGCCTGGGGCTCGTGGTGCGGCCCCTGCCGCGCGGAGGCGAAGCACTTCGCCGAGGTCGCCGCGGACACCGAGGGCCAGGGCGTCCAGTTCCTCGGGATCAACACCCGGGACCCGGAGCGGGCCCAGGCGGTCAGCTTCGAGCAGGACTTCGGGGTGACCTACCCCAGCTTCTACGACCCGACCGGGAAGCTCATGCTCCGCTTCCCCAAGGGCACGCTCCGCCCGCAGACCATTCCGTCGACCGTCGTCATCGACCGGGACGGCAAGATCGCCGCCCGCTCCCTGGCCGCGCTCGACGCCACCAAGCTGCGCAAGATGATCGACCCGCTGATCGCGGAGAAGTGATCAGGTGATCACCCTCGCCGCCGCCACGCAGAACGAGACGGTCCTGAGCGGAGCCCTGCTGGTCGCCCTGCCCATCGCCCTGCTCGGCGGGCTCGTCTCCTTCTTCTCGCCCTGCGTCCTGCCGCTCGTCCCCGGCTACCTCAGTTACGTCACCGGGGTCAGCGGCGCCGACCTGGCCGACGCCCGGCGGGGCCGCATGGTCGCGGGAGCCTCGCTGTTCGTGGCCGGCTTCACCGCCGTGTTCGTCTCCGGCGGTGCGCTCTTCGGCTACTTCGGCGACACGCTCCAGGAGAACAGCGGACCGCTCACGAAGGTCCTCGGCGTGCTGATGATCCTCATGGGCGTCTTCTTCATGGGCCTGATGCCGTGGATGACCCAGCGCGAGTTCCGCATCCACAAGAAGCCGGTGACCGGCCTGGTGGGCGCCCCGCTGCTCGGCGCGCTCTTCGGGATCGGCTGGACGCCGTGCCTCGGGCCGACGCTGAGCTCGGTGAGCATCCTGGCGATGGACCAGGGCACCGCCGGACGCGGGGCGATACTGACCGTCGCGTACTGCATCGGCCTCGGTCTGCCCTTCGTCCTCGCTGCCGTCGCCTTCCGCAAGGCACTCGGCGCGTTCGGCTGGGTCAAGCGCCACTACGCCTGGGTCATGCGCATCGGCGGCGGCATGATGATCGTGACCGGGCTGCTCCTGCTGACCGGCGCGTGGGGCAGCATGATGCAGGAATTGCAGGGCTGGTCCAACGGCTTCACGGTGGGGATCTGAGTTCCGATGAGCAACACCAAGTCCAACCCTCCGCAGGAGCGCGAGCGCCCCGACGAGCGGGAGGTGCGCGCGGAGCAGGACCGGGAGACCGCCCGTGAACTCGGCGCCGCCGGCTCCCAGCTCTCCACCGCCCCGCGCGAGGAGTCCCTGGCCGGCCTGCCCGCCATGGGGATCATCGGCTGGGCGCGCTGGTTCTGGCGCCAGCTCACCTCCATGCGGGTCGCGCTGATCCTGCTCTTCCTGCTGTCGCTCGGCGCCATCCCCGGCTCGCTGATCCCGCAGAACAGCGTCGACGAGCTCAAGGTGCAGACCTTCAAGGGGCTCCACACCACCGTCACGCCGATCTACGAGAAGCTCCAGTTCTTCGACGTCTACAGCTCGGTGTGGTTCTCCGCGATCTACATCCTGCTGTTCATCTCCCTCATCGGCTGCATCGTGCCGCGCACCGGCACGTTCGTCGGCCAGCTGCGCAGCCGCCCGCCGGGCGCACCCAGGCGCCTGACCCGGCTGCCCGCGTACACCACCTGGCGCACGGAGGCCGAGCCCGCCGAGGTCCACGAGGCCGCGCTGAAGATGATGCGCAGGCGCCGCTACCGGGCCCACGTCGACGGGGACGCGGTCGCCGCCGAGAAGGGCTATCTGCGCGAGGCCGGGAACCTGATGTTCCACATCGCGCTGATCGTGATGCTGGTGGCCTTCGCCTGGGGACAGCTCTTCAAGTCCGAGGGCGGCAAGCTCGTCGTCGAGGGCGACGGGTTCTCCAACACGATCACCCAGTACGACGACTTCAAGTCCGGCTCGCTCTTCGACAACGACTCGCTGGCCCCCTTCAGCTTCACCCTCGACGACTTCATCGGTACGTACGAGCGCAGCGGCCCGCAGATCGGCACGCCGCGCACGTACGAGGCGCACATCACGTACTCCGAGGGCGTCGACGGCAAGGACAAGAAGTCCGTCATCAAGGTCAACGAGCCCCTCGTCGTCGACGGCACCAAGGTCTATCTCAACGCCCACGGCTACGCGCCCGTCGTCTCCGTCAAGGACGGCAGGGGCAAGGAGGTCTACAAGGCCGCCGTGCCGCTGCTGCCCCTCGACAACAACGTCACCTCGTCCGGCGCGATCAAGGTGATGGACGGCTACCGCGACAAGAGCGGCAAGAAGGACCAGCTGGGCTTCCAGGCCTTCTTCGTGCCGACCTTCGCCGGCAGCGGCAAGGGCACGATGTTCTCGCAGTTCCCGGCCGCCGACATGCCGGTCCTGGCGCTCAACGGCTACCACGGCTCCCTCGGCGTCGACTCCGGACTGCCGCAGAACGTCTACCAGCTCGACAAGTCGAAGATGAAGGAGTTCAAGGACTCCAAGGGCAAGCAGCTCAAGCAGCGGCTGCTGGTCGGCGAGACGATGAAGCTGCCCGACGGCGCCGGCTCGATCACCTTCGAGGGGCTCCATGAGTGGGCCAGCTTCCAGATCTCCGAGCAGCCCGCCAGCGGCTGGGCGCTCACCGGGGCCATCGGCGCGATCGCCGGACTCGCCGGTTCCCTCTTCATCCAGCGGCGCCGGGTCTGGATCCGGGCCGTGCGCGGCGGCGACGGTGTGACCGTCGTCGAAATGGCAGGGCTCGGCCGCAGCGAGTCCGCGAAGCTTCCCGAGGAGCTGGCCGATCTCGCGGTCACGCTCAACGCCGTCGCGCCCACCGCGCCCGGCTCAGACACCGACCCCGACACCGATCCGGATTCCGGCACCCCCGTCGTCGCCGCGTCCTCCGCAGAACCTTCCGAAGGGGCTGAGAAGTGAATCTCGCCGCCGCAACCAACGAGAGCCTGGCACACACCAGCAATGTGCTGATCTACTCGTCGATGGCCGTCTACACCCTGGCCTTCTTCGCGCACATCGCCGAGTGGGTGTTCGGCTCCCGCAGCAAGGTCGGCCGCACCGCCGCCGAGCTGACGCCCGAGAGCGCCGCCGGCGCGGTGAAGGTCCAGGTCGCCCAGAAGGGCGGCACCGCCGTCCTGGAGCGGCCGAAGATCGTCACCCGCTCCGCGGCCGGTTCGCGCGACGTGCCGGACGGGCCAGGTGCCGCGGGCGGCACCTTCAAGGGCGACCTCTACGGGCGGATCGCGGTCTCCATGACCGTGCTCGCCTTCCTGGTCCAGGCAGGCGGGGTCGTCGCCCGCGCCCTGTCCGTGCAGCGCGCCCCCTGGGGCAACATGTACGAGTTCTCCATCACCTTCTCCACGGTGGCGGTCGGGGCGTACCTGATCCTGCTCGCCCTGAAGAAGGACGTCCGCTGGATGGGCCTGATCCTGGTCACCGCCGTCCTGCTGGACCTCGGCCTCGCGACCACGGTCCTCTACACCTCCAGCGACCAGCTGGTGCCCGCGCTGCACTCGTACTGGCTGTGGATCCATGTCTCCACCGCCATCATCTGCGGCGCCGTGTTCTTCATCGGCGGCATCGGCACCCTGATCTACCTGTTCCGCGACAGCTACGAGAACAAGCTCGCCAACGGCCGGGAGCCGGGCGCCTTCGCCCAGTCCGTGCTCTCCCGGATGCCGTCCGCGTCGAGCCTCGACAAGTTCTCGTACCGGATCAACGCCGCGGTCTTCCCGCTGTGGACGTTCACGATCATCGCGGGCGCGATCTGGGCGGGCGACGCCTGGGGCCGCTACTGGGGCTGGGACCCCAAGGAGGTCTGGTCCTTCATCACCTGGGTCGCGTACGCCTGCTACCTGCACGCCCGCGCCACCGCCGGCTGGAAGGGCCGCAAGGCCGCCTACCTGGCGCTGATCGCCTTCGGCTGCTGGATCTTCAACTACTACGGCGTGAACATCTTCGTCACCGGCAAGCACTCCTACGCCGGCGTCTGAGACCTCCCGCGGACACACCACGGCTGCCCGTCCCCGCTCCGGCGGGGGCGGGCAGCCGTCGTCGTCCTCCCGGTCAGGGAGCCGCGGACGGCGGCAGGCACCGCGCGTCCGGCGGCTTCCCCTCCGGCCAGGCCAGCGCCGCGAACCGCTGGTGCGGCGCGTCCGGCGCCAGCTCCACCACCGGCACGGCCTTGTTGTACGGGTTGCCGTGGTTGTCCAGGCAGATCCAGCCGCTGGCCCCCCGCACCCGCAGCGACCCCTTCACCCGGGGCCACTGGCCGCCCACGTCCTCAAGACCCGGCAGCTCCTTGCCGTCCGTGGTCGCCCGCCGGATGCCCGCCACCGCCAGCGTCATCGCGTCATGGGCGATGATCACCTGCCCGTCGGTCAGGTCGTCGTGCGCGGTCGGCCCGACCGGGCCGGCCGGCTTCTTCCCCACCTCGGCCAGCAGATCCACGAACGCCCGGTAGTCCGCCGCCGAACCGCCCGTCGGCTGCTTCTTCCCCGCCGCCACGGTGGGCCAGGCGTCCGGGTGCGCCAAGGAGGCGTAGCGGACGGTCACCTCGCGCCGCAGCGCGTCCCGGTCGAGCTTCTTGTCGTCGCCCAGATACGAGCCCTCGTCCCCGGTGAGCACCGTGAACCGGCGGCTCTGGCAGCCCCGCGCGCCCAGCGCGTTGACGAACTGGCGCAGCTGGACGTGCCGGCCGGCGAAGAACACCGTGTCCGCGTCCGTGTCGCAGATCAGATGGGTGATCTGCTCGAAGGTGTTGGCCGTCGTCCCCTCGTCGTACGGGTCCTTCCGCGAGGTGAACAGCTGCGGCTCGTACTTCGACCCCTTCAGCAGTGTGCTGAACGCCGACTTCAGGGTGTCCGTGTAGTGGTCGCCGCTGCGGGTGTCCTGCACCAGCAGCGCCCTGTCCGCCTTCACCTCGCCGAACGAGGCCAGCGCACGGGCCTCGTCCCGGTTGGTCGGCGACACCCGGGCCAGGCCGGGGAACGGGTCGCCGGCCGGGCCGTTGGCGATGTCGTCCGCGGTGATCGTGGTGCCCACGACCGGAATCCCGGCGTCGGTCAGCCTCTTCACCGCCGCCTTGTTCTGCGTGCTGCTGATCGCGACCCCGGACACCGCGCGCAGTTGGTCCGGGGCGTCCGTCATCGTCCGCAGCCGGGCCACCACCGGTTCCCACTGCAGGCTGTTGCTCCCGGTGTTGGCGAGCACCACCCGGATCTGCGGCACCTGTCCGTTGGCGTGGTGGTTGGCCCGGTACTGCGCGGCGAACGCGCCCTGGAGTTCGTGCAGGACCTTCGTCCGCATGGACGTGTCGGTCGAGGTCAGCGGGAGCAGCAGTGCCACGGTCGCGTACCCGCCCGCCTTGAGCGAGCGGTTCTCCCGGCCGATCGCCGCGGCCACCGAGGTCAGCTGCGGCTGTTCGAAGTCGTAGCCGTCACCGGACACCCCGATGCACTCGTCGCTGTCCTGCGGGCGGCTGACTCCCGCCGCGCAGGAGCGGTCCTCGGGGGCGGTGAGCCGGCCCACGCCGTACCAGACGGACGTGACCAGCAGGGCGCCCACGACGACGGAGGTGACGATCTTCTGCCGGGTCGTCCACCACACGCGGTACCGCAGCGGATTACGCATCCGGACCACCGCCCCCCGGAGCACCGGAGCCGTCCGGGCCCGGGGCTCCCGGTGGCATGGACAGCTCCCGCCATTCCCGCAGATCGCGCGGCCAGTGCGTCGCCGCGTCCCAGAGCACCGCGTGCCCCGTCGGGTGCCGGCCGGACAACTGCCGCAGTTCGTGCGCCATCTTGTCGATCACCTCTTCGTCCGGCAGGGCCAGCGGATCGGAGAGCAGCCAGACGGCGTGGAGCAACCGCCGCAGCTGCAAATGGAGTTCGGCGGCCCGCTCGTCCAGCCCGGTGAGCGCGTCCCGCTCCTCGTCCGACGCCGCCTCCCGGCCCAGCGCGACGGCCCGCCGCGGATCGGGTCCGGTGCTGCCGGGCGGGCGGGGGAAGGGAGCCGAGGCGATGAACCGCAGCGCGTCGAGCCAGGCCGGTACGCCGGGGAGGGCGAACCGCACCCGCAGATGCGTCACGCAGTCCTCCGTCCTGCCCAGCACCAGCTCCTGGTGCAGCCGGTGCGGCTCGCTCGGGCAGGCGCCCCCGGTGGCGTACGCCGAACGCAGCGTCTCGTGCACCGCCCGCCACACCGCGTAGTACGGCGGATCGTCGTCCTGGAACCGCAGCCGGTGCAGCAGCAGCGCCCGCAGCAGCGGATCGGCGACGAAGTGGTCCGGCCCCACCGGCCAGTCCTCCGAGCGCAGCGCGTCACGCACCCGCAGCGCCACATCGCCGTCCAGCGAGGCCCCGCGCAGCCGGGTCGTGGCCAGCAGCCGGGCCGACTCCTCGCCGTGCGCGGCGGCCAGCACGCTCAGCACGTCCGGGCGCTGCCCGGGCAGCAGCCGCTCCAGCAGTTCCCCGGCGACCCGGACCGGCGGCCGGTCCTCCCGGACCTCCACCGTGCAGTCCAGCAGCGCACCGGGGACCAGGGTGCCCGGCGCGTCCGCCTCGCCCGCCGCCTGCGCCAGCAGCGCCACCCCGAGCGGGCGGCCGCCCGTCAGCCGGTGCACCCCGCGCGCCAGCCCGGCGGGGGTGCGGCCGCGCGGGTCGTGCCGGTCGAGCGCCGACCGGACATGGCCCGCGTCCAGCGGGGTGAGGCCGACGGCGAGGATTCCCGAGGTGATCTCGGTGCCCCGTGCCCAGTGCGAGGCGTGCGCCACCTCCGGCAGCCGGCGGCGTACCGCGTGGCTCAGGCCGGTGTGGTCATGGATGCGCGAGGTCGCGAAGACCGCGATCTGGTCCCGGGCCCCGGCCGCGCGCTGCCGCAGCAGCGGCTCGACCAGCTGCCGGCCCAGGGGGGTGTGCGCGTTGTCGAGGAGCAGCACCGGGCGGCGGCCGCGCCGGGCGCCGCGGGCCATCCCGCGGTAGGCCCGCACCAGGTCGGCGACCAGGGCCAGCACCAGATGGTCCTCGGCGCGGCGGCGCAGGTCACCGCCCCGCTCGAAGTCGACCGCGAGCTGCCGCAGCCCGATGCGGCCGTTGCCGCCGGCGTGCGGATACGTCCCGTACCAGTCCGCGGCCCGCCGCTGGAACCGGTTGAACGTCTCCTCCAGCACCGTCTCCACGGTCGCCTCCGCGACCATGCCGGCCATCGGCGCCACCGAGTCGAAGGCCCCCGCCGCCAGTTTCGTCAGCACCTTGGTGACCCAGCCCGTCGCGGCGTCGCCGCGGGTGTCGACCGTGGCCAGCACCGGGCCGAGCGACTGCAGATCGCGCTGGGCCCGCGATTCGTCCTCCCGCCGCCAGGACACCGAGGCGACCGCCACCAGGCCGAGGCTCAGCCGGGGGAAGGGCACCGGGCGGGCGGCGTGCACCCGGGCCGTGAGCTGGGTGGCGAGCTCCGGCAGCACCCCGGTCACCGGCGTCCAGCCCGGTCCGGGGTCCGCGGGCGGCTGTACGGCCTCGCAGTCCACCAGGGCGATCGGGGTGATCTCCCGGTACAGATGGCGCAGTTGCTTCAGCACGGCGGTCTTGCCCATGCCGCGGCCGCCGGTCAGGACCGCGACGGGCGGATCGTCGTCGTGTTCGCAGACGATCCGGCGGGAGCCGTGCGGAGTGAGGCCGGTCAGGCGCGCCGCAAGTCCGTCGTCCCCGAAGATCGCCTCGCGCCCGTACAGCTCTCGTTCCACAGCACCCCCAGCGCCGACGCCCGCCCCGGTCTGTCACACCGTCAACATCAGGATATCGGCAGGGTGTTGGAGGCGAGTGAAGATTTTCGAACGATCGACGCCGGCGGGCCGTGGGAGGTACGGGACAAGGGGCGGCTCAGCCCTCGCCGATGTCCTCGCCGATGTCCTCGTTCCACAGTGCGGGGTGCTCCCGTACGAAACCGCGCATGAGCTCCGTACAGGCCTCGTCGTCGAGCAGCACGATCTCCACGCCGTGCCGGGCCAGCCAGTCGTGCCCGCCGTGGAAGGTCTCGGCCTCGCCGATCACCACCCGCGAGATCCCGAACTGCCGCACCAGACCGGAGCAGTACCAGCACGGGGACAGGGTCGTCACCATCGTCGTGCCGCGGTACGAGCGCTGCCGCCCGGCCGCCCGGAACGCGGCCGTCTCCGCGTGCACGGACGGATCGCCGTCCTGCACCCGGCGGTTGTGGCCGCGCCCGAGCAGCACGCCGTCCGCACCGTAGAGCGCGGCGCCGATCGGGATGCCGCCCCCGGCGAGCGAGGTCCGGGCCTCGTCGAGGGCGGTGGCCAGCCATGCGGCGTCCCGGCCGGCCGCGCTCATGAGGGCATCGGGGTGTCCAGGACCGCCTTGCGGTGGCTGAACGTCTCCAGCGAGTACCGGCCGTGGTAGTTCCCCATCCCGCTCTCGCCGACGCCGCCGAACGGCAGGTCGGAGACGGTGAGATGGGCCAGCGGCAGCCCGATGCCGACCGCGCCCGACGAGGTCTCGGCGATCAGCCGCTCGCGTACCGCGTCCGATTCGGTGAACGCGTACAGCGCCAGCGGCTTGTCGCGGTCGTTGATGAACGCGATCGCCTCGTCCAGCCCGCCGACCGTCACGATCGGGAGCACCGGGCCGAAGATCTCCTCCCGCATCACGGGCGCGTCCGGAGCCACGTCGGCCAGCACGGTCGGGGCGATGTACTTGCTGTCCCGGTCGTACGTCCCGCCGGTCACCGTGCGGCCCGAGCCGAGCAGCCCGGTGAGCCGGTCGAAGTGGCGGCGGTTCACGATCCGGCCGTACTCGGGGTGGGCCGAGGCGTCCGCCCCGTACAGCCCCTCGACCGCGGCGGCGAGCGCGTCCGCGAGAGCGGGGGCGGTCTCCGGGTCGGTCAGCACGTAGTCGGGGGCGACGCACGTCTGGCCCGCGTTCAGGAACTTGCCGGCCGCCAGCCGGCCCGCGACCGCCCCGAGGTCCGTGTCCCGGTCCACGAACACGGGTGACTTGCCGCCCAGTTCGAGCGTGACCGGGGTGAGGTTCTTCGCCGCGGCGGCCATCACGATGCGGCCCACCGTGCCGTTGCCGGTGTAGAAGATGTGGTCGAAGTGCTCCGCGAGCAGAGCGGTGGTCTCGGGGACGCCCCCCTCCACGACGGCGACCGCGTCCGTGTCCAGGAAGCGCGGCAGCAGCCGGGCGACGGCGGCTGAGGTCGCGGGCGCCATCTCGCTCGGCTTGACCACCACCGCGTTGCCCCCGGCCAGCGCGCCGACGACCGGGGCGAGCAGCAGCTGCGCCGGGTAGTTCCAGGGCGCGATGACCAGGACGACGCCGAGCGGGTCCTGCACGGTGTGCGCCGTCGCCCCGCCGAGCGAGGCCGGCACGGGGGCGGGCTCGGGGCGCAGCCAGTCGGCCAGGCGCTCCAGCGTGTGGTCGATCTCGCGGATCGTGAAGTCGATCTCGGTGCGGTACGCCTCCTTGCGGCTCTTGCCGAGGTCGGCGTGGAGCGCGTCGGCGAGCTCGTCCCCGTGCTCGGTGAGCAGCGAGCGCAGCTGCCGGAGCTGTCCGGTGCGCCAGTCCAGGCTCTTGGTGCGGCCGGTACGGAAGGTGGCGCGCAGCCGGTCGACGGTCTCGGCCGGGGTCTCGACGGGGGCCAGCGCGGCGACGATCTCGCGGGCCAGCTGCTCGGAGGAGGCCGGGTTCTGGCCGGTGTGCAGGGTGCGGTCGGTGACGGTGTGCGGGGCGAAGGGGGCGGCGGCCGTGTAGTCGGCGCCCAGCTGGACCAGCCGGTCCTCCAGCAGCCAGGGCGCCTTGTCGGCGAGGCCGCCGATGGACTCCTCGGCGTTGCTGAAGCCGGTCATGCGGTAGCCGGCGAAGGGCCAGGAGCCGTCCTCGCGCCGGGCGGCGAGCAGGGCGGCCGGTGCGTGGCAGAGCACGCCGAGGTGCGTACCGGAGTCGAGCGCGGTGGTCAGCAGCCGCCCGGAGAGCTCGCTGACGGCCAGGTCCTCCATGGGGCCGTGGCCGCCCGGGTAGAACACGGCGTCGTAGCGGTCCGGGCGGATGTCCTCCAGCCGGGCCGGGGTGCGGAGCTCGGGGCCGATCGTGCCGAGGTACGCGGCGACGGCGTCGGCCTGCTCCTGGCCGCCGTTGGCGGCGGCGGTCAGGCTGCCCGCGTCGACGGTGGGGGTGACGCCGCCGGGAGTGGCGAGGGTGACGGCGTACCCGGCCTCGGTGAAGACCCGGTGCGGCGCCGCCAGCTCCTCGGCCCAGAAGCCGGTGGGGTGGGCGGTGCCGTCGTCGAGGGTCCAGTGGTCGGCGCCGGTGAGAACGAACAGGACGGAGGGCATGGGGGTACTCCCTGCGGACGGCGGGACGCGGTGCGCGGAATGCGGTGCGCGTGATGCGGTGTACGTGATGCGGTGCGCGTGATGCGCTGCTCGGCATGTGCGCCGGGCCCGAAGCTTGATATGCTCAAGCAACTCACTTCATGTAACTGCCAGAAGTTGAGCAAGTCAAATAAATGTCGGCGGATGCCGATCGAAGAATGGCCGACCATGACCACCGAACCGACGCCCCGCGCCGCCACTGCTCCGGACGATCGACCCGTGCCGACCCCGGACGACCTCCTGGAGCCGCTCGCCGTCGTCGTCCGCGGCCACCACGACGACCTCACCGCCGTCGCCGCCCGTCATGGCCTGTCGACCTCGCAGGCCCGCGCGCTCATCGCACTCAACGCGCCCATGCCGATGAGCGCGCTCGCCGCCCACCTGGTCTGCGACGCCTCCAACGCCACCGGCCTCGTCGGCCGCATGGAGGCCCGCGGCCTGGTCCGCCGCACCCCGGCCCCCGGCGACCGCCGCTCCAAGGTCGCGAGCCGCACTCCCGAGGGCACCGAGCTCGCCCACACCCTCCGCGCCGAGATGCGCGCCGTGCACGGCGCACTCGAAGCGCTCACCCCGGAGGAGCGCACCGCCCTGCTGCCCCTGCTCAACCGGCTGGGGCAGCTGCTCTACGCGTGACGCGGCGCTCCGCGCGTGATCCGGCCCGGAACGGGCCGACCGGTCAGGAAGCCGGCGGAGCCGACTCCTCCGGCCCGCCCTCGCGCCGCTTCAGCTCGTCCTCGCGGCGGCGCAGGTCCGCCTCCCAGTCCTTGAGGACGGCCTCGTCCTTCTGGTTCTCGTCCTTCAGCGACTTGAGGAAGTCGGGATTGTCGTCCGGCGCCACCCACTGCTGCCGGTGGCCGCGATGCCATTCGGAGGGCGTACGGCCTCCGGCGGGCGCCTCGCGCACCTTGCCCGCGGCCAGCCACACGATCGGGCCGACGATCCAGAAGAGCAGGATGATGAAGACCCAGGCGATCTTCGGCAGGTGCTTGGCCTCGTCCTCCGGGGTGTTCAGACAGTCGATGAACGCGAAGATCGTCAGCGCCAGAGGCAGGAGATAGATCAGGGCCCGGAGCATGGTGGAAAAGTCCCCCAGAGGAGAGTTGGCGGGGCAATGTCCCGCCCCGGTGACGGGCCCAGGGTAGCGGGTGGCCGATACTGGACGGCATGGCTTACGACGATCTTCGATCCCTCCTCCGGGCTCTGGAGCGCGAGGGCGAGCTCAAGCGCATCAAGGCCGAGGTCGACCCCTACCTGGAGGTCGGTGAGATCGTCGACCGGGTCAACAAGGCCGGCGGTCCCGCGCTGCTCTTCGAGAACGTCAAGGGGTCCTCGATGCCCCTGGCCATGAACGTCTTCGGGACCGACAGGCGGCTCCTCAAGGCGCTCGGGCTGAAGTCCTACGCCGAGATCAGCGACAAGATCGGCGGACTGCTCAAGCCGGAGTTGCCGCACGGCTTCGTCGGCGTCCGGGAGGCCTTCGGCAAGCTCGGCACGATGGTGCACGTACCGCCGAAGAAGGTGAAGAGCGAGAACGCCCCCGTCCAGGAGGTCGTCCTCACCGGCGACGACGTGGACCTGGACCGGCTGCCCGCGCTGTTCACCTGGCCCAAGGACGGCGGCTCGTTCTTCAACCTCGGGCTCACGCACACCAAGCACCCCGAGACCGGCGTCCGCAACCTCGGGCTCTACCGCCTCCAGCGCCACGACCGCCGCACCATCGGGATGCACTGGCAGATCCACAAGGACAGCCGCAACCACTACCAGGTCGCCGCCAAGCGCGGCGAGCGGCTGCCGGTCGCCATCGCCTTCGGGGCGCCGCCCGCGGTCACGTACGCCTCCACCGCGCCGCTGCCCGGGGACATCGACGAGTACCTCTTCGCCGGCTTCATCCAGGGCAAGCGCATCGAGATGGTCGACTGCAAGACCGTGCCGCTCCAGGTCCCGGCCAACGCCGAGGTCGTCATCGAGGGCTGGCTGGAGCCGGGGGAGATGCTCCCCGAGGGGCCGTTCGGCGACCACACCGGGTTCTACACCCCGCAGGAACCGTTCCCCGCGCTGACCATCGACTGCGTGACCATGCGCAAGCGCCCGCTGCTCCAGTCGATCGTGGTGGGCCGGCCGCCGACCGAGGACGGGCCGCTGGGTCGGGCCACCGAGCGGTTCTTCCTGCCCCTGCTCAAGATCATCGTGCCGGACATCGTGGACTACCACCTGCCCGAGTCCGGCGGTTTCCACAACTGCGCGATCGTCTCGATCGACAAGAAGTACCCGAAGCACGCCCAGAAGGTGATGAGCGCCATCTGGGGCGCGCACATGATGTCGCTGACCAAGCTGATCGTCGTCGTGGACTCCGACTGCGACGTCCACGATCTGCACGAGGTGTCCTGGCGGGCCCTCGGCAACACCGACTACGCGCGCGACCTCACCGTCGCCGAAGGACCCGTCGACCATCTCGACCACGCCTCCTACCAGCAGTTCTGGGGCGGCAAGGCGGGCATCGACGCGACGAAGAAGTGGCCCGAGGAGGGCTACACCCGGGACGGGGGCTGGCCGGACATGGTCGAGTCCGACCCGGACACGGCGGCGAAGGTCGACCGCCGCTGGAAGGAATACGGACTGTGAGCGCCGCCGAAGCGACCCTGGGCTCCGGGCCCGCGCAACCGAACAGCAAGGTCAAGGCGTTCCTGCGGCTCGTGATGATCGAGCACTCGGTCTTCGCGCTGCCCTTCGCCTACATCGCCGCCCTGACCGCGATGTTCCGGGTGGACGAGAGCATCCACTGGGGCACGCTGCTGCTCGTCACGATCGCGATGGTCGGGCTGCGGACGTTCGCCATGGCCGCGAACCGGATCATCGACCGGGAGATCGACGCCCGCAATCCGCGCACCGCGGGCCGTGAGCTGGTGACCGGTGCGGTGTCGGTGAAGTCGGCGTGGACGGGGGCGCTCGTCGCCGTCGTCGTGTTCCTCGGGGCCGCGGCCCTGCTGAACCCGCTCTGTCTGGCGCTGGCCCCGGTCGCCGTGATCCCGATGGTCGTCTACCCGTACGGCAAGCGGTTCACGAACTACCCGCACGCCATCCTGGGCATCGCCCAGGCCATGGGCCCGATCGGCGCCTGGCTGGCCGTGACCGGCAGCTGGTCGTGGGACGCGGTGATCCTGGGTCTTGCCGTCGGCGTCTGGATCGGCGGCTTCGACCTGATCTTCGCCTGCCAGGACGTGCAGGCCGACCGCGCCCACGGGGTGCTGTCCGTCCCGGCGCGCTTCGGGGTGCCGGCGGCGCTGTGGGGGGCGCGGGTCTGCCACGCGGTGACGACGGGCCTGCTGGTCTGGTTCGGTCTGGCCACGGAGGCCGGGCTCTTCTACTGGATCGGCATGGTGATCGTCGCGGTGGCCTTCGTGTACGAGCACCGGGTGGTGCGGCCGCACGACCTCTCAAGGCTCAACCGGGCGTTCTTCCAGGTCAACGGGTTCATCGGGATCGCACTGTTCGCGTGCGCGCTGCTGGACCTGCTGGTGCGGGGCCTGACGGTGTAGCACCCGCGACGGTCCGGAACTCCTGACGCGTCGGTGGTACGGGCTGCCGGATAGGCTCGGGGGTGTGGATTCCGGGACTTCAGTGAGTCAGCAGCGGCGACAGCCTTGGATTGTCGGGGTTTCGGGCGCTTCGGGCACCCCATTCGCCGCTGCCGTCCTGCGCGGTCTGCTGGCCGCGGGGGAGAGCGTCGATCTGGTGGTGAGCCGGGCCTCGCGCCTCACGCTGCTGGACGAGACGGGGATCGCGTTCCGCGACGCGCACTGGCAGGAGGACCTGGCCGGCTGGCTGGCGCGGGGGGCGGACGGGAAGCCGCACACCTTCGACGTGGACGTGTCCGGCGTACGGCACTGGGCGGCCGGCGATCTGGCCGCGGGTCCGTCCTCGGGGTCGTACCCGGCGAAGGGGATGCTGATCGTCCCGGCGTCGACGGCGTGCGTGGCCGGGGTGGCGCTGGGGCTCTCGAAGGACCTGCTGCAGCGGGCCGCGAGCGTGACGCTCAAGGAACGGCGGAAGCTGGTCGTCGCGGTGCGCGAGACGCCGCTGAACGGTCAGACGCTGAAGCATCTGGTGACCCTGGACGAGGCGGGCGCGGTCGTGCTGCCCGCCTCTCCGGCGTTCTACGCGGGTGCGACGCACATCCAGGATCTGGTGGATTTCGTCGCGGGGCGGGTGCTGGACGCGGCAGGGGTGCCGCACCGGCTGTACCGCCGCTGGGAGGGGGAGCTCGGTGGTGGCTCCCGCGGCTGATCCGGCCTGGGCCGGTGCTACTTGGGGGTGCGCGGGTTACGGGTCTTGTCGACCCGGTGGGCCGCGGCCGGCTGGTGGGCACGCGAGCGGTTGGCCAGGTCCTGCAGCTCGCGCATCCGGGCGTAGGCCATCTCGATCGTGTACACGGTGTATCCACTCCTGAAGATTCGAAAGCATTTTTTGGAAGTTCGGAAAGATTTGCAGGCGTTCAAGCCCGCACGCCTTAGATTCTACACGTAGACTCGCGATACTGCTGAACAATGGAAGGTTTCAGTCACATGGACGCGGTGGACAGGCAGCTCATCCAGGCCCTCAGGGAGAACGGCAGGGCCTCGTACGCCGAGCTGGGACGGCTCGTGGGGCTCTCCGGGCCCAGCGTCACCGACCGCATCAACCGGCTGGAAACCGCCGGTGTCATCACCGGCTACCGCGCCACCGTCGACGCGGCCTCGCTCGGCCTCGGGGTCACGGCCCTCATCGGCATCTCGCTCTCGGACGCCGCCGACCACGAGGACGTGGCCCGCCGGCTGAAGGACCTCGCCGAGATCGAGGACGCCTGGTTCATCGCGGGCGACGACTCGTACATGCTCAAGGTCCGGGTCGGCGACGTGGACGGCCTGGAGAAGACCATCCGCCGGCTCAGCGGCACCAAGGGCGTCTCGCGCACGCGCACCACGATCGTGCTCTCCACCAAGTGGGAGAACCGGGTCGGAGACCTCCCCGAAGAGAGCTAGGCGTACGGTGATCTGAGTCTGTTACGGAGAGAAAATGGGAGGCGCCCTAGTGGACGCGGGACTCAAGCGCGAGCTGGAGCAGAAGGTCCGGGACGGCGAGCGGCTGTCCCGCGAGGACGGGATCGCGCTCTACGAGTCCGACGACCTGGCCTGGCTGGGCGGACTGGCCCATGAGGTGCGTACGCGCAAGAACGGCGACGTCGTCCACTTCAACGTCAACCGTCACCTCAACATGACCAACGTGTGCACCGCCTCGTGCGCGTACTGCTCCTTCCAGCGCAAGCCGGGGGAGAAGGACGCGTACACGATGCGCATCGAGGAGGCCGTCCGCCTCGCGAAGGCGATGGAGGGCGAGAGCCTCACCGAGCTGCACATCGTCAACGGGCTGCACCCCACCCTGCCGTGGCGCTACTACCCGCGCTCGCTGAGCGCGCTCAAGGAAGCGCTGCCCGAGGTCTCCCTCAAGGCGTTCACCGCCACCGAGATCCACCACTTCGAGACCATCTCCGGGCTCTCCGCCTCCGAGATCCTCGACGAGCTCATCGAGGCCGGTCTGGAGTCGCTGACCGGCGGCGGTGCGGAGATCTTCGACTGGGAGGTCCGCCAGCACATCGTCGACCACGCCACCCACTGGGAGGACTGGTCGCGCATCCACCGGCTCGCGCACGAGAAGGGTCTCAAGACCCCGGCGACGATGCTGTACGGGCACATCGAGGAGCCCCGTCACCGCGTCGACCACGTGCTGCGGCTGCGTGAGCTCCAGGACGAGACCGGCGGCTTCCAGGTCTTCATCCCGCTGCGCTACCAGCACGACTTCGTGGACATGAAGGACGGCAAGGTCCGCAACAAGCTCCAGGCGCGCACGACGATGGCGACCGGCGCCGAGGCGCTGAAGACCTTCGCGGTCTCCCGGCTGCTCTTCGACAACGTCCCGCACGTCAAGGTCTTCTGGGTGATGCACGGCGTGCAGACCGCCCAGCTCGCGCTGCAGCACGGCGCGGACGACATGGACGGCTCGGTCGTCGAGTACAAGATCACGCACGACGCGGACAACTACGGCACGCCGAACAAGCTCGGCCGTGAGGATCTGCTGGACCTGATCCGCGACGCGGGCTTCCGGCCCGTGGAGCGCAACACCCGGTACGAGATCATCCGCGAGTACCCGGGCCCGGACGCGGAGCGGCGCGAGTCGCCGCAGCCGATGCGGGTCTGACCCGGCGCGCGCCCCGCGGCGCGCGCAGCGCTGTACAGCTCCACGAAAAGCGCTCCACGAAAGCTCCGGCCGCCGTCCCCGGCCGGAGCTTTCTCGCGTTCCGGACGCCGGTTGAGCCGACGATGAGTAATGGTTAATCTGCGTCCATGGCGCTTACATTTGAACTGGACCCCGCATTCGACCGCTCCGTCCGGGACGGCGTGGTCGCGCTGTGGACGGACGTGTCCAACGCCGGCGGCGCCGTGGGCTTCGTGCCGCCCGTCACCGCCGACGACATCCGGCCCGAGCTGGTCAAGCACCTCGTGGCCATCGCCGAGGGCCGGACCCGGCTGCTCGTCGGCTACAACGAGGACGGCGCCGTCGCGGCCACGGCCTTCCTCGCCCTCAACTCCCACCGCCTGATGACGCACTGGCTCTGGCTCTACACCGTGATGGTCCACCCCCGCCACCAGGGCCGCGGCTACGGCCGGGACCTGATGGCCGCGGCCGCCGACGCCGCGCGCGGCATCGACGGCATCGAGGCCGTCCGGCTCACCTGCCGCGGCGGCACCGGCGCCGACCGCTTCTACGCCGCCTGCGGATACAAGGAGGTCGGCCGGGTGCCGGACGCGATCCGGGTGGCCGAAGGCGACGACCGCGACGACATCATCATGCTGCTCCCGCTCGGCTGAACCCGCCCCGCGGGACCGCCCGGCACGCGCCGATCCCGGCCCTCCGAACTGATCGATTACGGGGCATGCTTCACTGGTCGGGCAGGACTGTCGCACGTAGAGAGAAGGCCAGCTGTGTCCGCTGCCAAGCCGAGCGCAACGATCCGGTACACCGCGATGCGTCTCAGCATCTTCGTCGGCTGCCTCGTCGTCGCCGCCATCGCCGTCAACTTCGGGCTCCTCCCCTCCGGCGCCGGAGGATCCAACGTCATCTGGGTCGTCCTGCTCGCGCTGGTGCTCTCCGCGCCGCTCAGCTACGTACTCCTGCGCAAGCAGCGCGACGAGATGTCCGAGCAGATCGTGTCCTCGGTCGACCGCGCCAAGGCCCGCCTCGAAGCGAACCGCACCCGCGAGGACAGCGTCACCCAGTAGTGATTCGGTGAGGGCCGCGTAGGGAATTTGTAAGCTTCCTCACACTCACCCCTCTTCTTCTCGAAACCCCAGCACCGGAGCGACGGCTCCTGTACTGGGGTTTTCGCGTTCCCCGCACGGGAACACGGGCCGCCCGGCCCGTATCGGAGGGCCGGGAGAGCCCAAAGAAGACCTTTGAGGTTCTCAAAGTTCAAGTGTTAACGTGTTCGACATGAAGACAGCTGTGCGCCTCCGACCTGCCGCGAGCATCCCGCTCGTGGAGCGCCTGCATGTCGATCTCTGCCGCTGTATGTCCGCGGTCTGTTGCCGCAACGTCTGATACCGGCATCATGCAGCGGCGCCGCCCCTGACGCGGGCGCCGCACCCCCGTCCCCCGCACCGTCCCCGTGCGTCCCGATGCGTCACATCTGGAGTGTGTCCGTGTCCGCGAATCCCGCGTCCGCCACCACCGACGAGCCCTCCGGCTCCGGTTTCCGCATACCCAAGGTCCCGTTCTGGGCCCAGATCGTCGCCGGTCTCGTCCTCGGCGTCCTGCTCGGCTGGCTCACCCGCAGCTACGACATCGAGTGGCTCTACACCACGCTCGACAAGGTCGGCCACATCTTCGTCCAGCTGCTGAAGCTGGCCGTCGCGCCCCTCGTCTTCTTCGCGATCCTGGTGTCGATCACCAACCTGCGCAAGGTCAACAACGCCGCCCGGCTGGCCACCCGCACGCTGCTCTGGTTCATGATCACCTCACTGATCGCGGTCGCCATCGGCCTCGCGATCGGCCTGATCACCAACCCGGGCTCCGGCACCGGCCTCACGCCGAAGGACGGCAAGGCCCCCGAGCACGCGGGCTCCTGGCTCGACTTCCTGACCGGCATCATCCCGGACAACGTGATCACGCCGTTCACCGAGCTGAACGTCCTGCAGATCGTCTTCATGGCCGCCGTCGCCGGCATCGCCGCACTGAAGCTCGGCGAGAAGGCCCAGCCGATCCTCACCCTCAGCGAGTCCATCCTGGAGCTCCTCCAGAAGGCCCTGTGGTGGGTCATCCGCCTCGCCCCCCTCGGCACCGTCGGCCTCATCGGCTACGCGATCGCCGACTA
Organism: Streptomyces sp. NBC_01257; assembly: GCF_035917255.1. Lineage (NCBI taxonomy): Bacteria > Bacillati > Actinomycetota > Actinomycetes > Kitasatosporales > Streptomycetaceae > Streptomyces > Streptomyces sp. NBC_01257. The sequence continues at coordinate 3,977,598 of NZ_CP108472.1, read as the reverse complement.
CGGCTGGGACCTGATCGGCAAGTACGCGACCTTCACCGCCGACGTCTACATCGGCTGCGCCCTGGTGATGTTCGGCGTCTACCCGCTGCTGCTCGCCACCGTCGCCAAGGTCAGCCCGATCCAGTTCTTCAAGGGCGCCTGGCCCGCGATCCAGCTGGCCTTCGTCTCCCGCTCCTCGGTCGGCACGATGCCGGTCACCCAGAAGGTCACCGAGCGCCTCGGCGTCCCGAAGGAGTACGCCTCCTTCGCGGTCCCGTTCGGCGCGACGACCAAGATGGACGGCTGCGCCGCGATCTACCCGGCACTCGCCGCGATCTTCATCGCGCAGATCTTCGACGTGCAGCTGGGTGTCGGTGACTACATCCTCATCGCGTTCGTCTCGGTGATCGGCTCGGCGGCCACCGCCGGTCTCACCGGCGCCACGGTCATGCTGACCCTGACGCTGTCGACGCTGGGCCTCCCGCTGGAGGGCGTCGGCCTGCTGATGGCCATCGACCCGATCCTGGACATGATGCGGACGGCAACGAACGTTGCAGGTCAGGCGCTCGTCCCGGTGATCGTCTCGGCCCGCGAGAAGATCCTCGACCACGACGCGTACAACTCGGCCTCGGCCTCCCCGGTCGACGACGTCGAGGTGCGCGAGAACGAGCCGGAGCGCGTGGCGGTCGCCGCGTAACCCCGCACGCACGACGCCAGGAGCGCCCCCGGTCCGCGGTGACCGGGGGCGCTCCTGTGCGTCGAGGCCACCCCCGGCCCGCCTCGCGGAGTCGGCCACTTCCGGCCGTTCGGGCGTGCGGCGACTGCTCCGTACGACGGCCCGATGGCCCGCGCCGTAGTCTTACCGAGGAGTAGCGCAGCGGGGGTGGGAGGAAGTCGACGTGGGTGCTGTGAAGAGCAAACGGATGCCACGCGCGGTGCGTGAGCAGCAGATGATGGATGCCGCGGTACAGATCTTCGGGCAGCGCGGATTCCGTGCGGCCTCGATGGACGAGATCGCCGAGCTGGCCGGGGTGTCCAAGCCGCTGGTCTATCTCTATCTGAACTCCAAGGACGAACTCTTCTCCGCCTGCATCAGGCGTGAGGCGAACGCCCTGGTCGACGCGGTGCGGGTGGCGGCGGAGCCGGGGCTGCCCGCGGACCGGCAACTGTGGTCGGGGCTCCGGGCGTTCTTCACGCACACCGCGGAGAACCCGGACGGCTGGGCGGTGTTGTACCGGCAGGCGCGGACGCACGGGGAGCCGTTCGCCACCGAGGTGAACGTGATGCGCGAGGAGATCGTTGCGTTCGTGACGGGTCTGATCGGGGCCGCGGCGCGCGAGGTGCACGACGATCCGGCGCTCGCGGACCGCGATGTGGCGGGGCTCGCGCAGGCGTTGGTGGGCGCCGCGGAGGCGCTCGCCGGCTGGGCCAACGAGACTCCGGGCGTCTCGTCCAAGGAGGCCGCGGCCACCTTGATGAACTTCTCCTGGGCGGGCCTGGAGAACCTGATGAACGGGCGTCCCTGGAGGGCCTCGTAGGCCGGTGCCCGGAGCCGCAGCCGCAGCTTTCGCGGTCCGGGCCGGATCGTCGGCCGGGTGCGGATCAGCACCCGGGCCCACCGGACGGCCCGTGTCCGCTGAACCCGCCGGACCGGGGACGTCGCCGGGCGGTCAGGTCCGGAGCCCCGCCGTCCCCGTCAGGTGGACGCGGTCGTCGTCGCCGCGGAGCTGGAAGGCGGTGCCGTCCGCCGCGTAGGTGACGGTGCCGGGCAGCAGGACGGGTGCCTTGAAGTCGGCCCGGACCGAGCGGATCAGGTGCGGCTGCGGGGACTCGGCGAGGCAGCGGGCGACGGTCCACATGCCGTGGGCGATGGCGCGGGGGAAGCCGAACAGCCGGGCGGTCAGCGGGTGGAGGTGGATCGGGTTGCGGTCGCCCGACGCTGCTCCGTAGCGCCGTCCGAGGTCGGCGGGCAGCCGCCACTCGGTGACGGCGGGGGGAGCCGGTTCCGGAGCGGCGGGCGGGGGCGGCGGTGCGGGTTCCGTACGGGGGGCGTGCCGGGAGAGGTAGCCGCTGCGCGACTCCCACACCAGCTCGTCCGACAGCCGTGCCTCGGTGACCACCGTCACCTCGGTGCCGCGCCGGTGCGGGGTCAGTTCCGTTGCGTACACGGTGAGTTCGAGCCGGTCGGTGGGGTGCAGGGTGCGGTGTGCGGTGATCTCGATCCAGGTGTGGACGAGTCCGGTGACCGGCAGCGGGAAGTTCCGGCGGGTCATCAGCCGCATGGCGAGGGGGAAGGCCAGGACGTGCGGGTAGGTGACCGGCAGGGTGCCCGATTCGGCGAAGCCGCAGATCCTGCTGTACGCGGCCAGTGGCCCGGCGGCGAGGGGTGCGGCCGGGAGGTGCGGCCGGTCGGCCGGCAGCGCGGCACCGGGCCTGCCCGCCTTCTTGAACGGGGAGGTGAGGGCGCCGCGCGCCAGGGAGAGGATCAGGCTCGGCATCCGGTCACGCCCCCAGCAGGCTCTGGCCGCAGACCCGGACGATCTGGCCGTTGACGGCGCTGGACGCGGGCTGGGCGAACCAGGCGGTCGTCTCGGCGACGTCGACCGGGAGTCCGCCCTGGGAGAGGGAGTTCATCCGGCGGCCGGCCTCCCGGATGAAGAGGGGGACGGCCGCGGTCATCTTCGTCTCGATGAAGCCGGGGGCGACCGCGTTGACCGTGACGCCGTGGTCGGCGGCGGCGCGCGGGGCGAGCGAGCGGACCAGGCCGATGATGCCCGCCTTGCTGGCCGCGTAGTTGGTCTGGCCGTTGTTGCCCGCGATGCCCGCGATGGACGCGGTGGCGACGATCCGGCCGCCGCGGTTGACCGTGCCGGCCTTCAGCAGGGCGTCGGTGGTGCGCAGGACGCTGTCGAGGTTGACGTCGATGACCGAGGCCCAGCGGTCGGCGGACATGTTGGCGAGCCGCCGGTCGCGGGTGATGCCGGCGTTGTGGACGAGGATGTCGAGGCCGTCCGGGGCGGCGGCGGCGATCCGTTCGGCGGCGTCGTCCGCGGTGATGTCCAGCGGCAGGGCGGTGGCGCCGAGCCGGTCCGCGGTGCGCACCAGGTCCTCCTGGGCCTGCGGGATGTCCAGGCAGATGACGTGGGCGCCGTCCCGGGCCAGGACCGAGGCGACCGAGGCGCCGATGCCGCGGGCGGCGCCGGTGACCAGGGCGGTGCGTCCGGTGAGCGGGGCGGCCCAGTCGGCGACCGGGTCGGGGGCGGCCGCGGTGACCTCGATGACCTGGCCGCTGATGTAGGCGGAGCGGGGGGAGAGCAGGAAGCGCAGGGTGGACTCGGCGCCGGCGACCGCGCCGGGTGCGATGCGCAGCAGCTGGACGGTGGCGCCCTTGCCGATCTCCTTGCCGAGTGAGCGCACGAAGCCTTCGAGGGCCTGCTGGGCGGCTGCCTGGTGGTGGTCGTCCGGGGACGGGTGCACTCCGACGACGACGACGCGGCCGCCCGGTGCGAGGGAGCGGACGACCGGGTGGAGTGCGGCGTGTACGGCTCCGAGTCCGGCGGCGGTGTCGACGGCCGTCGCGTCCAGGACGATTCCGGCGGGCCGGTCGGCGCGTGCCACGACCTCCGGTCCGCAGACGGCGAGGACGGCGCCGAGCTCCTCCGTGACGGCGGAGTCCCCGGCCGTGAGATGGAGGACGGGGCCGGTGAGCGCCGGGGTCTCCAGTGTCCAGCGGCGCAGCCGGGCGGGCTGCGGCAGGCCAAGTTTCCGGGTCATGAAGCGGCCGGTTGCTGTGCCGGTGAGGTGCAGATAGCGGTCGGCCATTGTCCAGACTCCCTGCTCGGTCGTAGATTTACTCCAGAGTAAGGTTACTCAAGAGTCAGGAGTAGGTCGAGATGAGTTGGTCGCGATGATCCCCCTCGCACTCCCGCAGCCCCGCCGGGTCGCGGTCATCGGCGGCAGCCGTATACCCTTCGCGCGCTCCGACGGCCCGTACGCGCAGGCCTCCAACCAGCAGATGCTCACCGCCGCGCTGAACGGTCTGGTCGAGCGCTTCGGGCTCCAGGGGCAGCAGGTCGGCGAGTTCGCGGCGGGTGCGGTCCTCAAGCACAGCCGGGACTTCAACCTCGCCCGGGAGGCCGTCCTCGGCTCGGAACTCGACCCGCGCACTCCCGCGTACGACATCCAGCAGGCCTGCGGCACCGGCCTCCAGGCCGTGATCGCCGCCGCCAACAAGATCATGCTCGGGGCGGTCGACTCAGCGGTCGCGGGCGGTGCGGACACCACCAGCGACGCGCCGCTCGGCGTCAACGACGAGCTGCGCCGGCTGCTGCTGGCCGCGCGGCGCGCGAAGTCGGCGGGCGGTAAGGCGGCGGCTCTCGCCGGGGTACGTCCCCGCCACCTCGTCCCGGACATCCCGCGCAACGCCGAACCGCGCACGGGACTCTCGATGGGCGACCACGCGGCGGTCACCGCCCGGCAGTGGGACATCGGCCGCGCGGAGCAGGACCTGCTCGCCGCCACCAGCCACCAGCGGCTCGCCGCCGCCTACGACCGGGGCTTCCTCGACGACCTCGTCGTCCCGTACCTCGGGCTGGAGCGCGACCAGAACCTGCGCCCCGGCTCCACGGTGGAGAAACTCGCCACGCTGAAGCCGGTGTTCGGCGCGGACCACCCGGACGCGACGATGACCGCGGGGAACTCCACGCCGCTCACGGACGGCGCCGCGACGGTGCTGCTGGCGAGCGAGGAGTGGGCGGAGCGGCACGGACTGGAGCCGCTGGCCTACCTCTCGCTGTACGAGACGGCCGCGGTCGACTACGTGGGCGGTGAGGACGGGCTGCTGATGGCGCCCGCCTACGCCGTGCCGCGGCTGCTGGAGCGGGCGGGTCTCGGCGTCGAGGACTTCGACCTCTTCGAGGTGCACGAGGCCTTCGCCTCGCAGGTGCTCGCCACCCTGGCGGCCTGGGAGAAGCAGGGGCTCGCACCCGTCGACCGGGAGAAGCTCAACGTGGCGGGGTCGTCCCTCGCCACCGGGCACCCGTTCGCCGCGACGGGCGCCCGGATCGTCGCCACCCTCGCCGAGCTCCTCGCGGAGCGCGGCGCCCCGGGACGCGGACTGATCTCGATCTGCGCGGCGGGCGGCCAGGGCGTCACGGCGATCCTCGAACGCGCCTGAGCGGCACAGAAGTTGAGCACGGTCCGGCGACGGCAGCAGGGCCTGTCGCCGGACGGACCAGGTGAACCGCCCGACCCCGACGCCGAGGAGCCGCACGTGTCCACGCCACCCGCCCCTTCCCCCGCACCCGCCACGCCCGTCCTGGTCGAGCCGACGAAGGTCAGGGCCGCCGACGGCACCGTCCAGCAGGTCTCCGTACCGGCGTTCGCGGCGCCCGTCCGCCGCGGTTCGCTCGCCGAGATCCCGTTCGACAACGCCCGCGAGGCGCCCGCCGACGCGGTGCTCAGCCGCAAGCAGCCGGACGGCGGCTGGCAGGACGTGACGGCCGCGGAGTTCGCCGCCGAGGTCCTCGCCGTCGCCAAGGGCCTGATCGCGGAGGGCCTGCGGGGCGGCGACCGCATCGCGATCATGGCCCGTACGACGTACGAGTGGACGCTGCTCGACTTCGCGTCCTGGGCCGCCGGTCTGGTCACCGTCCCCATCTACCCGACCTCGTCCGCCTTCCAGGCCCGCTGGATACTCCAGGACTCCGGCGCGGTCGCCTGCGCCGTCGAGACGGCGGAGCAGGGCCGCATCATCAGCCAGGAACGCAAACAGCTCGGCGACCTCACCCACCTCTGGCAGTTCGACACGGGCGCGCTGGGCCGGCTGAAGAAGCTCGGCAGGGACGTCCCCGACGACGCCGTCGCCGCCCGACGTGCCACCCTGGAACCGGAGACCCCGGCCACCCTCATCTACACCTCGGGCACCACCGGCCGCCCCAAGGGCTGCGTCCTGACGCACGGCAACTTCTTCGCCGAGGTCGACAACGCCATCGAGCTGCTGCACCCGGTGTTCCGGTCGGTCAGCAAGTACCCGGCGTCCACCCTGCTGTTCCTGCCGCTGTCCCACGTCTTCGGCCGGATGGTCGCGATCGGCTGTCTGCGCGCCCGGGTCCGCCTCGGACACGCCCCCTCGATCCGGACCGAGGACCTCCTGGCCGACCTGGCCGGCTTCAAGCCGTCGTTCCTGCTGGCCATCCCGTACGTCCTGGAGAAGGTCTACAACACCGGCCGGGCCACCGCCGAGAAGATGGGCCGCGCCTCCTCCTTCGACCGGGCCGCCCGGATCGCCCAGCGGTACGGGCAGGCCGTCGAGGCCGCCGAGCACGGCACCGGCCCCGGGCCGGGCCCCGGGCTCCGGCTGGCCCGCGCGCTCTACGACCCGCTGGTCTACCGCCGCATCCGGGCCGCGCTCGGCGGTCACGTCCGGTACGCCATCTGCGGCGGCTCCCCGCTGGGCAGCAGGCTCGCCGCCTTCTACGCGGGCGCCGGCATCGAGATCTTCGAGGGCTACGGGCTGACGGAGACCACCGCGGCCGCCACCGTCACCCCGCCGCTCAAACCGCGCCTGGGCACGGTCGGCTGGCCGATGCCGGGCACCGCCGTGCGCATCGCCGAGGACGGCGAGGTGCTGCTCAGCGGCGGCCAGGTCTTCCAGGGCTACTGGGACACCGAGCGGGGCGCGGCCGTCCCCGTGCTGGACGGCGGCTGGTTCGCCACCGGTGACCTGGGCGCGCTCGACGAGGACGGCTACCTCACGATCACCGGCCGCAAGAAGGACATCATCATCACCTCGGGCGGCAAGAACGTCACCCCGGCCCCGCTGGAGGACTGGCTGCGCGCCCATCCGCTGGTCAGCCAGTGCATGGTGGTCGGCGACAACCGCTCGTTCATCACCGCCCTGATCACCCTGGAGCCGGACGGGCTCTCCCACTGGCGGCAGATGAAGAAGAAGCAGGGCGTCCCGATGAGCGAACTCGTCCGCGACGAGGAGCTGCACACCTCCCTGCAGCGCGCGGTGGACGAGGCCAACCGGCTCGTCTCGCGGGCCGAGTCGATCCGTAAGTTCACCGTCCTGACGGTGGACTTCACCGAGGAGGGCGGCCATCTGACACCGTCGCTGAAGCTGAAGCGGGACGCGATCGCGCGGGACTTCGAGGCGGAGATCGAGGAGCTGTACCGGAAGTAGGGCGGGTCGACGCCCCTGGTGGGGACGGGAGTTCCCCCAGGGGGCGGCCGGCTGTGGCAGACTCTGCTCCCTTTGCCTGTTCCTGCTGGGGGGAATCATGCGCCACCTCGTCACCGCTTCCACGCTCGCGGCCGCCTGCTGCCTGAGCCTGACGGCCTGCACGGGGGGCAGCGACGACCGGAGTACGCCCGAGCCGAGCCCGCGCCCCACGCTCAGGCTGGGGCAGAGCGCGGACACCGCAGGTGTCGGTGGCCGGGGGGCTGCCCGGATCACCCCGGACACGGTCGTCTACACCGACCGCACCGGCTTCGGCGCCCCGGAGCACGGCCTCTTCGCTGTCGTGACCTACCAGTCCAGGAACCGGACCACGTCGCGTGTGACGACGACAGCCGGGCAGGGCGGCCTGCGATGGACGACCGCGGACGGGCGCACGGTCACGGACAGGAACAGCAAGGCCGCGACAGGCGTGGTTCCCATCGGATTCAGCGAAGGCGGAGCGGCCCTTCCCCCCGAGGTGGGCCACCAGGACGTGGCGGTCTTCGACATCGCCGCGGCCGAGCGGGGCGGCACGCTCATCTACGTCGACGGCGACGGCACCGCCTTCCGTTGGAAGATCCCCGCGAGCGACTCCGGGTCTGCGGTTCCCGCGCTGAAGTTCGCCTTGGACTGAGAGCACCTGCGCGATCGACCTCCAGAACCCGTGATGCGCGGCGCGACAAAGTGATCCGTGGAGCAGTCCTGTCCGGCGGGAACTGGGTACGGGTACTCAGGCCCGGTCCCGTCGGGGAGTGCAGGCTCACGGTATGAGATCGATGTGGGAGGACGCGGCGCTGGCGGTCCTGACGGCGTTGGTGGGTCTGTTCCTCGGCCTCCTGGCGGCCCTGGGGGTGTTGGGAGCGAGCATGTCCGGAGGGGACTATCCCCGCACGAGCTCCGGCGAGTGGGTGGTGGCTCTGGGGGCGGCGGCCGTGGCGGTGGCCGCTCCGGCACTGGTCGCCCTGATCGCGTGGCGCCGCAAGCTGTGGCTCACGATGGCAGCCCAGGCACTGCTGTTTCTCACGCTGGCCGGTCTCGCACTGTCGTGGGGCGTCCAGTCGCTCTGATGCGGCGGCGACAACGCGATCTGCGGTCCCCGAACTCCTTCTGCCCTGCGACCCCTTGCCTGATGAAGCGTCAGGCACGACGATGACCCCGCTTGCTATGTGACGAGCCGTCAGATCGTGTCAGGGTCACCCAGGGGAAGGAGGCCGTTCGGTGCCGATACTGCCCGCCGGACCGCTGTCGTACGGGATGCAGCTCCCGATCCAGTCGCAGAGCGCCATCTACGCGGAGCCGTGGGAGGCCGCGGCCACCCCCGCGGACCTCGCGGAGATCGCCCGCACCGCCGACCGGGCCGGATTCACCTATCTGGCCAGTTGCGACCATGTCGCCATCCCGCGCCGGCTCGCGGAGGGGATGAGCACCGTCTGGTACGACCCGGTGGCCACGCTCGGCTTCCTCGCGGGCGTCACCGAGCGTGTGCTGCTGATGAGCCATGTCGCCGTCGTCGGGCTGCGCCATCCGCTGGCCACCGCCAAGCAGTACGCCACCCTCGACCACCTCAGCGGCGGCCGGCTGATCCTCGGGGTCGGGGCCGGGCACGTGCGCGAGGAGTTCGAGGCGCTCGGGGCGGACTTCGACGGGCGCGGCCCGGTGCTCGACGAGACCATCGACGCTCTGCGGGCCGCGCTCGGGCCCGAGGAGTACCCGGAGTTCGCGGGGGAGCGGTTCTCCTTCTCCGGGCTGGGGCAGCTGCCGAGGCCCGCCCAGCAACGGGTGCCGGTCTGGGTGGGCGGCTCCTCGCCCGCCGCGGTGCGCCGGGCCGCCGTGCGCGGGGACGGCTGGCTGCCGCAGGGGGACCCGCGGGAGAAGCTGCCCGCGCAGATCGCCCGGCTGCACACCCTGCGCGAGGAGGCGGGGGTCGAGGACCCGATCGTCGTCGGTGCCATCACCGAGCCGCTGTACGTGGGGGAGCCGGGCTGGTCCGTGGGGCGGCGCACGCTCAGCGGGAAGCCGGAGGCCATCGCCGAGTCGCTGCGGGAGTACGCGGCCATGGGCGTGCACCAGATCCAGGTGCGGTTCCGCAGCCGCGGCCGGACCGAACTCACTGATCAGATGGCGGCGTTCGCCGCCGAAGTCGCACCTCACCTCGACCACCTCGACAGGTAGGAGACAGGCCATGGGCAAGCTGGACGGCCGGACCGTGCTGATCAGCGGCGCGGCGCGCGGGCAGGGCGAGCAGGAGGCGCGGCTCTTCGTCGCGGAGGGCGCGCGGGTGGTGATCGCCGATGTGCTCGACGAGCAGGGCGAGGCGCTCGCGAAGGAACTGGGTCAGGAGAACGCGCTCTTCGTGCACCTGGACGTGAGTGTGGAGGCGGACTGGCAGGCCGCCGTCGCCGCGGCGAAGGAGGCCTTCGGCGGGATCGACGGGCTCGTCAACAACGCGGGCATCCTGCGCTTCAACGAGCTGCTGTCCACGCCGCTGGAGGAGTTCCAGCAGGTGGTGCAGGTCAATCAGGTGGGGGCCTTCCTGGGGATCAGGACCGTCGCGCCGGAGATCGAGGCCGCGGGGGGCGGGACCATCGTCAACACCTCCTCGTTCACCGGCCTGACCGGCATGGCCTTCGTGGGCGCGTACGCCGCGACGAAGCATGCCGTCCTGGGCCTCACCAAGGTGGCGGCCATCGAGCTGGCGGCCAAGAAGATCCGGGTCAACGCCGTCTGCCCCGGGGCCGTGGACACCGCGATGAGCAATCCGGCGCTGCTGGACCCGGCCGCGGACGTGTCGGAGTCCTCGGAGGCGCTCGACGCGTACTACAGCAAGCTCGTTCCGCTCGGGCGGATCGGCCGGCCCGAGGAGGTGGCGGCCCTGGCGCTGTTCCTGACCTCGGACGACTCCTCGTACATCACCGGGCAGCCGTTCGTCATCGACGGCGGCTGGCTGGCGGGCGTCAGTCTGTTCTGACCTTGCCGCCCATCCCGCATGTCTGACGAAGCGTCAGGTATTGACGGGTCGGGGCGTCGGTGGAACAGTCGGACGCATCAGAATCTGACGGTGTGTCAGAAACGATTGAGGACGGTGAACCCCCTTGGAATTCGGGCTCTTTGTACAGGGGTATGTGCCCGCCGCGCGGGCCAAGGTCGACCCCGGGGCAGAGCACAAGGCGCTGATCGAGGAGACCGAGTACGTCATCCAGGCGGACAAGTCCGGCTTCAAGTACGCCTGGGCCTCCGAGCACCACTTCCTGGAGGAGTACTCGCATCTCTCGGCCAACGATGTGTACCTGGGCTATCTCGCGCACGCCACCGAGCGCATCCACCTCGGATCCGGCATCTTCAACCCGCTCGCCCCGGTCAACCACCCGGTGAAGGTGGCCGAGAAGGTCGCCATGATGGACCACCTCTCGGAGGGGCGCTTCGAGTTCGGCTCCGGGCGCGGGGCGGGGACCCACGAGATCCTCGGGTTCATGCCGGGCATCACCGACATGAACCACACCAAGGAACTCTGGGAAGAGACCATCGCCGAGTTCCCCAAGATGTGGCTCCAGGACGAGTACGTCGGCTTCCAGGGCAAGCACTGGTCGCTGCCGCCGCGCAAGATCCTGCCCAAGCCGTACGGGAAGTCGCACCCGGCGATGTGGTACGCGGCCGGCTCGCCGCCCTCGTACGCGATGGCGGGGAAGAAGGGGCTCGGCGTGCTGGGCTTCAGCGTGCAGAAGGTCTCCGACATGGAGTGGGTCGTCGAGTCCTACAAGAACGCGGTCAAGGACGCCGAACCGATCGGTGACTTCGTCAACGACAACGTCATGGTCACGTCCACGGCGATCTGCGCCGAGACCCACAAGAAGGCCGTCGAGATCGCGGTCGGCGGCGGGCTGAACTACCTCCAGTCGCTGCTGTTCCGCTACCACGACACGTTCCCGCGGCCGGACGGCATCCCGGAGTGGCCGGAGCTGCTGCCGGAGTACTCGGAGGAGATCATCGAGCTGCTGATCGCCGAGGAGCTGATGATCTGCGGGGACCCGGACGAGGTGCTGGGGCAGTGCCGGCGCTGGGAGCAGGCCGGGGCGGACCAGCTGAGCTTCGGGCTGCCGATCGGGATGAGTCCCGAGGACACGCTGAACTCGATCAAGCTGATCGGTGAGCACGTGATCCCGAAGATCGACACGGACCCGGTGCACCGGACGACGCGGTTCCGCGACGCGGCGTAGTCGCGGGGGCGCTGCCCCCGCACCCCTGCTCCTCAATCGCCGGAGGGGCTGATATCGCCCGGCCGGGCCTGATGCGGCCCGGAGGGGCTCAATCTGCGGGCGGCGTCTTCCCGGACCGCCGCTCCGCGAGCCGGGGTGCGTACCGCGGCCGTGCGCACCCCGGCGCACACCACGTTTGGACACCACGGAAGGGACCCCGTCATGCTCGACCACCTCATCCGCGGAGCGACCGTCGTGGACGGCACCGGCGGGCCCTCCTTCCGCGCGGACGTCGGCATCCGGGACGGCCGCATCGCCGTCGTCGCGGAGCCCGGCACCGTCGCCGAGGAGGCCGCGACCTCCGAGGACGCCACCGGCCTCGTCCTCGCCCCCGGCTTCGTCGACCCGCACACCCACTACGACGCCCAGCTCTTCTGGGACCCGTACGCCACCCCGTCGATGAACCACGGCGTCACCACCGTCGCCGGCGGCAACTGCGGATTCACCCTCGCCCCGCTCCACCCGGACCGGCCCGAGGACGCCGACTACACCCGGCGCATGATGTCGCGGGTCGAGGGCATGGCCCTCAAGGCGCTGGAGGAGGGCGTCGACTGGAGCTGGTCCAGCTTCCGCGAGTACCTCGACGCGCTCGACGGGCGGATCGCCGTCAACGCCGGGTTCATGGTCGGGCACTGCGCCCTGCGCCGGCACGTCATGGGCGCCGACGCGGTCGGCGGACAGCCGACCCCCGCCCAACTCGACGCCATGCTCGCCCTCTTCCACGACGCGATGGACGCCGGGGCGTGGGGGCTCTCCACCACCCAGTCCTCCACCCACGCCGACGGCGACGGACAGCCGGTCGCCTCCCGGCACGCGCTGCCCGAGGAACTCCTCGCGCTCTCCCGGGCCGTCGGCGAACACGAGGGCACGCAGATCGAGGCGATCGTCGCCGGCTGCCTGGACCAGTTCTCCGACGACGAGATCGACCTGTTCGTCGACATGACGGCCGCGGCCGGACGCCCGCTCAACTGGAACGTCCTGACCATCGACGCCGCCGTCCCCGAACGCGTACCGCGCCAGCTGATCCCCAGCGAACGCGCCCGTCGCGCGGGAGGCCGGATCGTCGCGCTCACCATGCCGATCCTCACCCCGATGAACATGTCGCTCGGCACGTTCTGCGCCCTCAACCTGATCCCCGGCTGGGGCGACATCCTCGCCCTGCCCGTCCCCGAGCGCATCGAACGGCTCCGCGACGCCGACACCCGCGCCGAGATGCTCCGCCGCGCCAACAGCAAGGAGGCCGGCGTCTTCCGCCGCCTCGCGAACTTCGGCCGGTACGTCATCGGCGACACCTACAGCGAGGCGAACGAAGGCCTCAGCGGGCGCGTCGTCAAGGACATCGCGGCCGAGCGCGGCCAGGACGCCTTCCACTGCCTCGTCGAGATCTGCGCCGCCGACGAACTGCGGACGGTCCTGTGGCCGATGCCCACCGACAACGACCCCGACTCGTGGGCGCTGCGGCAGCGGACCTGGGAGCACGAGGACGTCATGCTCGGCGGTTCGGACGCGGGCGCCCACCTGGACCGGATGTGCGGAGCCCCGTACACCACCCGCTTCATCGGCGACTGCCTGCGCGGCCGCAAGCTCGTCCCGCTGGAGCAGGCCGTCAAGATGCTCACCGACGACCCGGCCCGCCTGTTCGGTCTGCGCGACCGCGGCCGTGTCACGGAGGGCTTCCACGCCGACCTCGTCCTCTTCGACCCCGAACGCATCGACGCGGGCCCGGCCACCCTCGTCCACGACCTGCCGGGCGACAGCCCCCGGCTGGACTCCAAGGCGCTCGGCATCGTGTCGGTCCGCGTCAACGGGGTGGAGACCCTGCGCGACGACAAGGTGACCGGCGCGGTCCCCGGCACGGTGCTCCGCTCCGGCCGCGACACCCGGACGGTGAGCACGCTGTGACCCCTTCACCCCAACGCCTCTTCATCGGCGGCGAGTGGACCGAACCCGCCGACGGCCACTACGAGGTGGTCAACCCGGCCACCGAGGAGACCGTCGGCCTCGCCCCCGAGGCGAGCCGCGCCCAGGTGTACGAGGCGGCCGCCGCGGCCCGCGACGCGTTCGCCACCTGGTCCCGCACCCGCCCCGAGGAGCGCGCCGCGATCCTCGACCGCGCCGCCGGCCTGATGCAGCGCGACTTCACCGCCAACGCCGCGCTCGCGCAGGCGGAGAGCGGCGCCACCACCGGAACGGCCCGCGGCATGCAGGTCGCCGTGGGCGCGGCCCGCTTCCGGCGGTACGCGAAGGGAGCGCTGGAACCGGTGGAGGAGGCGATCCCGCCGCAGATCAACGAGGCCGGGCCGATGGGCAGGGCCGGGATCTTCGGGGCGCTCGCCGTCCGCCAGCCGGTCGGCGTCGTCACCTGCATCACCTCGTACAACAACCCCTGGGCCAACCCGGCAGGCAAGATCGCCCCCGCACTCGCCATGGGCAACACGGTCGTGGTGAAACCGGCCCCGCAGGACCCGCTCTCCGTCTACCGGATGGCCGAGGCCCTCGCGGAGGCGGGCGTCCCGGCCGGCGTCGTCAACGTGGTGAGCGGTTCGGCCCCCGGAGTGGGCGAGGCGGCCGTCGACTCGCCCGACGTCGACATGGTCAGCTTCACCGGCTCCACGTCCGTCGGGCAGCGCATCGCCGAGGTCTGCGGCCGGAGCATGAAACGGCAGCTGATGGAGCTGGGCGGGAAGGGCGCCGCCGTCGTCCTCGACGACGCGGACCTCGACTCGGCGGTCGCGGGCATCGGGACGACGTTCTCGTTCTACAGCGGCCAGATCTGTACGGCTCCGACCCGCGTCCTCGTCCAACGGGCCGTGCACGACGCGCTGGTCGAGAAGCTCACCGCGTACGCCGGATACCTGCCGGTCGGCGATCCGACGGCGAAGGGCACGGTCGTCGGCCCGGTCATCTCCGCCGCCCACCGCGACCGCGTCGAGTCGTACGTGGAGCTGGCCCGCAAGGAAGGGGCGAGGGTCGTCACGGGCGGCGAACGCCCCGACCCGACCGGCCGCGGCTTCTACGTCGCCCCGACGCTGCTGGCCGACTGCACCAACGACATGCGCGTGGTGCGGGAGGAGATCTTCGGACCGGTCGTGGTGGTCGTCCCCTTCGACGACGAGGAGGAGGGCGTCGCGCTGGCCAACGACAGCGACTACGGCCTGATCGACTACGTGTGGTCCGGCGACGTGGCCCGCGCCTTCCGGGTCGCGCGCGGGCTGCGCGCGGGCGGGGTCGGCGTGAACACGATCGGCCGGAACATGGAGGCCCCGTTCGGCGGGTTCAAGCAGAGCGGTGTCGGCCGCGATGTCGGCTCGTACGCGCTGCACGCGTACAGCGAACTCCAGGCGATCGTCTGGCCGGGCTGATCCGGACGAGAGGTCCTGGGTCTACGCCCTATCCCTCCAGGAACACCGGATTGGTGAGCGCGGCGAGGGCTCCGGGCAGTCCCGGCACCGTGACCGGGTGCCGGACCTCGGCCCGGACGTAGGCGGCGTAGGCCGGCGTGGTCCGCCATTGGACCGTCCCCGCCCCTGACGGGGGGAGCGTGGCCGTGAACAGCGTGCCCTGGTCGGTGACGAAGTGGGCCGTGCAGCCCGGAGCGCCGGTGACCTCCAGCCGTACGGTGACGGGGGTGTCGTCACCCGTCACCCGCAGCCGCCCGCCGATCCCGGCATGCTGCCCGCGCCCGCCCGAGACGCCGAAAGCGAGGGTGACGTCCGAGGACTCGGCGATGTACGAGCGCCCGGCCCGGATGCCGTCCACGACGGCCTCGCGCGACAGTTCGTCGGCGAGCACGACGGTCTGCGGGAGCCCGACCTTGTCCGGCTCCCGGTGCGCATCGCTGTTGCCCATGGCCGGAACCCACGCCTGGCCCGAACGTGTGGCTGCGACGAGGGAGTTGTCCCACTCGGCGAGGGCGATCTCGTCCTCCGGGGTGTACGCCCCGTTCCACACCTCCACCGCGTCGGCCTCGCCGAAGCCGAACTTCCAGTGGCAGCCGATGCAGGTGGCGTGCGGATGGGCGGGCACGACGAGACCGCCGGCCCGGCGCACGGCCCTGGCGTAGTGCCCGAACCGGTTGTCCCGGGCCCGGTAGCGCCAGTCGATCCAGGTCCCCGGCTCGGTGGCCAGCGCGAGCACGTGCCCGTTGCGGGTGGTGATCTCCTCACCGGTGAGGACGAGCAGGTCGTCGCCCCACAGCCCGCCCCAGTCACCGTGTGCGGACGTGGTGTTGTGCTCGCTGCTGTTGATGAAGTCGAGCCCGGCCGCGCGGGCGGCGGCGGCGATCTCGGCCGGGGTCCGCCTGCCGTCCGAGTGGACGGAGTGCAGATGACAGTCACCCCGGTACCAGGCGCGCCCGCGCCCCTTGGCGCGCTCCGGCGGATACCCGGGCTCCGGCGTGGATCCGGCCGGGCCCGGCCGCAGGGTGACGGTCACCTCGTACGCCAGCCCCTCGGGCGCGACGGTGTAGGGCCCGAGGACGACGTGCCAGGTCCCGGCCCGTACCGGCCCCGCGAGATAGCCGGGGGTCGCCCCGTCGGCCCGGACGAAGAAGCTCCCGCGCGCCCCGCCGGACCACCCCCGGAACCCGGGCCCGCCCAGCTCCGTCCCGCGCTCGTCGAAGATGCCGATGTCGAGGGCGTTGCCCTGTGTGCCGGCGGGTACGGGCGGCTTCTCGTACGTGTACGAGACGGCGATCTCCGCGATGCCGCGCGGCACGTCGACGGGCAGGTAGACGTAGTCGGGCGACCCGGTGGGCAGGACCCCGCGCACGGTACGGGTGCGGGTCGCGCCCTCCCGGTCGTCCTCGGCATCGGCGTCGGCGAAGCTCACGGTCGACAACGTTAGGGCGGTGGCGGCCGTTCCGACGAGCAGGCCGCGCCTGGCGATCGGGCGGTGCGCGGGATGCGGTGCGGGCATGCGAGGGCTCCCCTGGGCGTCGTGGACCGAGACGAGGTCTCCGTGTCCGACACGGTGAAGGTGCCCCGTGAACGCGGCATGAACGCAGGGCGAGCCGAGCAAATCCGGCTGTGGCAAAGAGAGTTGCCCCGGACCAGTGCCCGGCCGCCCCCGCGCTCGGCTAGGAGTTGCGCCGGGCCCGCGAGACGAGCACGAACGCGATGATGCCGACGACGATCACGGCGAGCACGATCCCCAGGATCAGTCCGCCGCCGAACCCGCTCGACCCGTGCTTCCGCCGCTTCTTGCTCTTGCTTTTACTCTTGCTCTTGCTCTTGTACGTGTGCGCGGCCTCGCGCACACCGGTGTGGACGGCGGCGCCCGCACTCGTGTGCCCGGCGCTCTGCACGGACGCGGTGCGGGAGACCGCGGGTGCCGCGGCCGCCTCCGCGGCGGGTGCGCCGCCTATGAGCACGCCCGTCAGGAGCAGTGCGGTGAGCGCGGTGCGTGTGCGCGTACGGATCATGATGACTGACCTCCCCCGAAGTCGCCGAGGTCTCGGCTTTGCGCACCGTACGGCATACGTTTGAGCCGCCACCAGACAACGACGGAGGTGTCCTGTATGCGGATCGCCACGACGATCTTCCTCACCGACGAAACGATCACACCGGTGCGGCTCGCGCACCAGCTTGAGCAGCGGGGATTCGCCGGGCTCTATCTTCCGGAGCACACGCACATCCCGGTGAGCAGGGAAACTCTTTACCCGATGGGCGGCGACCTGCCGCCCGAGTACGCCCGCACCCTGGACCCGTTCGTCGCCCTGGGCCAGGCCTCCGCGGTGACG
The DNA here is from genome assembly GCF_035917255.1 of Streptomyces sp. NBC_01257. Lineage (NCBI taxonomy): Bacteria > Bacillati > Actinomycetota > Actinomycetes > Kitasatosporales > Streptomycetaceae > Streptomyces > Streptomyces sp. NBC_01257. The sequence continues at coordinate 3,960,404 of NZ_CP108472.1, read as the reverse complement.
GAACGGCTGGCGCTCGGCACGGGCATCACCCTGGTGACCCAGCACGACCCGATCGATCTGGCCAAGCAGATCGCCACGCTCGACCACCTCTCCGGCGGCCGCTTCACCCTCGGCATCGGCTTCGGCTGGAACGTGGAGGAGGCCGCGGACCACGGGGTGACATGGTCGACGCGCCGGGAGCTCGGCCGCGACCGGATGGCGCTGATGCGCGCCCTGTGGGCCGATGAACCCACGGCGTACGAGGGTGAGTTCGGCTCGGTGCAAGCGAGCCACGTCCACCCGAAGCCGTTCCAGCGGCCGCGCGGCCCGGTGGTCGGCCCGCGCACCCTGATCGGCGGCGCGGCGGGCCCGAAGCTCTTCACGCACATCGCGGAGTACGCGGACGGCTGGATGCCGATCGGCGGCCGGGGCCTGTCGGAGTCCCTCCCGAAGCTGCGCGCGGCCTGGGAATCGGCGGAACGCGACCCGAAGGACCTCCAGGTGGTCCCGTACGCGGTCCAGCCGACCCCGGGCAAACTGGCGCACTACGAGGACCTGGGCATCGAGGAGGTCGTCCTCCAACTGCCCCCGGCGGGCGAGGCGGAGGTCCTGCGGACGATGGACGCGTACGCGGAGTACCTGTAGCCGGGGCCGGACGTTGTCAGGCCCCGTGCTGCCCGGCCTCGTCGATCAGCCGGTGCATCGTCGCGACGGGCAGCGCCGGGTTGGCGGCTGCCAGGGACGCGAGTTCGCCGTCATCGAGCAGCGCGGTGATCCGGTCACTCGGAAGCCGCGGGTGGCGGGCGGCGTCGGCGCGGACCCGCCGGTCCGGGTCGCGGGTGAGCCGGTCGGCGGTGTCCGGTGCGAGTCCGGTGTCCAGCAGTGCCAGACGCCGGACTTCGGGATCCTGGTCACCGGCGAACCCTGCGAGCCCGGTGCGGGGGAAGCGGGGCCGGCCGGTGAGATGCCACCGGTCGGGGCCGGTGTACTCCAGGAAGCAGCGCAGCAGCAGTGCGGCCGGGGCGTCGGGATGGTTCTGGCCGAGCAGGACCCGTACCCCGAGATCGGTGTCGTCCGCGAGGCGCGCGACCAGGTCGGCGGGGAGTGTGGGGACCCCGGCGGCGCTGCGCCTCAGGAGCGGGTGCGCCGACCCTGCGAGCCCGCGAAGCTCCTCCTGGCCGGGCAGCGAGGCCGGGTCGTACGGCGGGGTGTGGGGATAGCGGGTCTCCTGCGTCACCTCGTAGTCGATGTCGGCCCGTTGCGCCTCGCTCAGTGCGGGATGCACGGAGAGGGCGAGCCGCACGGCCGGGTCCGGATCGACGGCGAGGGCACGGCGCTCGGACGGTCCCAGATCGGGCCGTTGGGCGACGCGGGCGCGGACCTCGGGATCGGGGTGTCCGGCCAGCAGGCCCACGGTCGCGGCGGGCGTGCTGGTGTTGCCGGCGATCAGCCACGCGTTCTGTGACAGCGCCTCCGCAATGACATCGGGGGCCAGCGCCCCGTACATCAGAAGGTGCGTGCGTGCGTGGCAGTGGTGCGCGGGGAGTTCCTCCCGCACCGCGTCCGGGTCGCGAAGCCGTTCGTGCCACCGGCTGTTGCGGGCGGCCGCCTCCCGTACCGCAGGATCCGGATCGGCCAGCAGAGCGGCCCGCACCGCGGGTGCCAGAGAATCCCAGGAGCTGGTTCCCGTCAGGCGGACCCGAGCCTCCGGATGGGTGGGCATCGCACGCCGCAGACCGGGGGAGACCTGCCGGCCGAGCGCCGAAAGCGACTCGTCGTCGTAGGTCTTGATCATCCGGACGACGGTGCGGTCGGGCAGCGGGCGGGGCAGACACACGTCGTCGGCCCGTGGTTCGTGCGCCAGGTGCGCCCGGACGAACCACTCCGGGTCGTCCACCAGCCGCGCCCGCTGCTCCGGATCCGCGTACGGGTTCCGGGCGAAGAAGCTGCGGGTGTTCCGGTCCGGGTGGGCCACCACCGCATCCACCACCGGAGCGGGCAGTACCCGGTCCCGGCACAGCACCATCCGCACGGCGGCCGGCCCGCCCGCGAGCAGCCGCAGCAGGACGTCGACGGGAGCGGCCGGGTTGAGCGCGACACCGGCCAGACGACGCTCCGCAGGACCGGCCGTGTCCCATATCTCGTCAGGAGTCACCGACGGATGGTCCCATGGGCGCTGCCCGGTGCTGCCCGGTGCTGCCCGGCACTGTCCGGCGTTACCCGGCGCTGTCCTCGGCGAGGGTGTGGGCTACGAGCGCGTTGGCGTGTCCGTGCCCCATGCCGTGTTCCGTCTTGAGCCAGGAGACGAGCTCCATGTGCTTGGTCAGGGGCGAGGAGCGGACGAGGTCCTTCCACTCCGCGATCGGGCGGCCGTACTTCTTCTCGATCGAGGGGAAGTAGCTCGCGGGGCCCTTTACCGGTTCGGTCATGTCGTCAGTTTCCCGTTCTTCTGTGTGCCGGTCGTCGTGGTTGCGTCGGTGACCGTCACCGTTGCGGCGTGTGCTGGGTTGGCGGCGTCGTGGCCCGCAGCCGGACCGTCACCGCGCTGAGCCACAGGAGGCCGAGGGCGGCACCCGCGGTGAAGGCCAGGACGCTGACGGAGGAGGCCGAGGAGCCGGCCAGGACGCCCACCGGTACGAGGCGGGAGGCGAGGGCCCAGCCGCGTTGTCCCCGGTCGGCGAAGTACGTGGCCAGGACGAGGAACGCGGCGCACAGGGCGAGGAAACCCACGGTGGCGCCGCCCAGGTGAACGGCTCCGTGCGCGCTGACCGAGCCGCTGGACCCCTTCGGCGTCCCGGCGGGGAATCCGTCGCCGGGATCGGCGGTGAACACCCCGGCGAGAACGAACGAGGCGCCGAAGACGCCGACCAGCCGCGGGGCCCACACCCCGCCGGGGGCGCCGCGCAGGACGCGGCGCATCCCGATCGCACCGGCGATGGCCAGCAGTCCGGTGAGCAGGAAGACGATCACCTGTATCCAGCCGAGGCCGCCCAGGCTGAGCTGGCTGAAGGCGTTGCGGGTGAAGTCGAAGCCCTCGCGGGTCAGGCCCTGGATGAGGCTCGCCACGAGGAACAGCGGGCCCGCGACGATGCCGCCGGCTAACAGGGTCCCGGTCCTGGCCCCGGCGTCGGTTCTGGTCTCGGCGCTGGTCTTGCTTCCGGTCTTGGTCCCGGTCTTGGTCCCGGTCATGCAGTCCTCCTGGGCCGTCGATACCCGTAACGGGAACTAGACGGTGTAGTACCGATGGGAACTGGACGGTACAGTACCCATGGAAGAACTGGACTGTCCAGTACTGTCAGCGCGAGGAGGCGGCGTGGAAGCAGCCGAGCAGGGCCGGTCGGCGCGCAAGCGGCAGGCCATCATGGAGGCCGCGACCAGCGCCTTCATGGAGAAGGGTTACTCCGGCACGAGCATGGACGACATCGCGAGACTGGCCGCGGTGTCCAAGCAGACGGTCTACAAGCACTTCTCCGACAAGGAGAAGCTGTTCGCCGAGATCATCCTCGCCACGAGCGACCGCATCGACGGCATGGTCGACCTGGTGGCGGACATCCCGTCCGACGCCGACGCCCTGGACGAGAACCTGACCCGGCTCGCCCGCCGGTTCCTCGACGCGCTCACACAGCCCCAGGTGCTCCAGCTGAGGCGCCTGGTCATCGCCAACGCCGACGCCTTCCCCGAACTCGGCGCGGCCTGGTACGGGCAGGGCTTCGAGCGGGTCCTGGCCACGCTGGCGGCCACCTTCGAGCGGCTCGCGGACGAAGGGCTGCTCCGCATCGAGGAACCGGCCCTGGCCGCCCACCACTTCTCGGGTCTGCTGCTGTGGGTCCCGGTGAACAAGGCCATGTTCCACGGCGGCCCCCGCCACACGCAGGCCGAGCTGGACCACTACGCCGCCGAGGGAGTCCGCGCCTTCCTGGCCGCCTACCGCTGACGTCAGGGCCGGGGCGAGGCCCACCCCTGCGCGTCCTCACACGCATCGCAGCGGCCCGGTTCGGCGGCCCTGAAAGCGCGGTCGCAGTCGTCGCAGTTCTGCATGGGTACGGGACGGAAGGCTGCCGGGAGGGAGTGCCCGGACGGCAGGGAGACGGTCAGCCGGTGCCTCAGCAACTGCGCCGGGAACCGCACCGGCCGGGGCAGGTCCTCGGTCAGCGCCTTGCGTACGTCGGCGGGCGAGGCGTCCCGCTCGAACCAGGCGGCGACGCCGGGCGCGAGGAGGTCGATCTCCTTCTCCGTCAGCCGGAGTTCGGCGTCCTGGCGCTGGAGCCCGACGAGCAGGAGCGCGGCGGCCTGGAGGAGCTGCGGCAGGGGATGGAGCGGCTGCGGAAGCGGCGGACGCGGGGGCTTCTTCGCGGTGGGTGCGGGGACGCGGGGTGTGGGCACGGGTACGGGGTCCGGGGGAGCCGCGGGGGCCGGAGCCGGCCGGGGCTTGGGCCGTGGCGCGACCGTCTGCGCCTTGTCGCGGGCGGCGGGGTCCGGGTGGTTGTACGAGACGGTCCGTGTGTAGATCCGGCCGTCGGGCGAACGCTCCCGGGTGCGCTTCAGATAGCCGTGCTGCTCCAACTCCCGCAGGGCCCCGGCGATTCGGTGCTCGCTGTCGGGCAGCCGGGTGGCCAGGACCTTGATGCCGATCCTGGCGCCGGGCGGCAGCGACTGGATGTGCAGGGCGAGCCCTCGCGCGGCGAGCGAGAGCTCGCGGTGCTGGCTGAGGTGATTGCCCACGACCGTGAAGCGGTCGGCGTGGCGGATGTTGACATGCTCGATACCGGAGGGCGGGGCGTAGGAGCCCGCGATAGCCTGCGAGGTAGCCATCAGGAAGGGTCTACTTCCGTGTTGGTGAGGCCCCCGCTTTGGGATTCGCAGTCCCGGCGGGGGCCGTCAGAGGTCTGAAGTTTGGTGCGGCGAGCATATGCCACGCAACCCGGTGCAAATCCAGCCCAGTTGGCGAACCTCACCCGTGCGGGTGACGGGGCCGCCGGGTGGGTCGGGTGGGTAAGAAGTTCTCTCCCAAGTGCTTTAAAAGCCTTTACGTCGTGGGCCGCCGTGACGCGGAGTACCGGGACGCGGCGGACCGGGTCGCGGATTCCCGCGACCCGGTGATGTGCGCTCCGGATCAGCCCTGACGGGCGTACGCGACGAAGGCGGACCAGGCGGTCGGGGCGACGTCGAAGTGGGGGCGCTGGATGTCCTTGGAGTCGCGGATGTGGATGGTGGTCGGGCAGGCGGCGACCTCGATGCAGTTGCCGCCTTCGCCGCTGCTGTAGCTGGACTTGCGCCAGTCGTAAGCGACCTCGATGCACGCGCCGCCCTCGCCGCCGCTGTAGCTGCTCTTGAACCAGTGCAGTTGCTCGGTGTTCATCGGTCTCCCACCATCTTCTCGATCATCGTCAGGGACTCCCTCGGGGTGAGTGCCTGCGCCCGCATGATCCCATAGCGCTCACTTACTACGCGGACTTCATCCGGGTCTGTGATGAGGCGTGCGTGCCCCTGAACTTCGGTGTACGCCACCTCTTTGCGGCCTTTCGGCGTTAACAGGATGAACGGCCCGTCCAGGTTCGGGTGGTCCTCGGTCGCCGTCGGCAGAATCTGAACCTCGACGTTGCGCATCCGACCAATTCGCAGGAGCTTCCTGAGCTGGTCGATGTGGGCAGCGGGCCCACCGATCGGCCGCTGGAGCACCACCTCTTCCAGCACGCAGCTGAGCGTCGGGAGGGGCCATCGCTCGAAGATCTGTTGGCGGGCCATACGGTCGGCTACCCGCTTCTCGATGGTTTCCTCGTCGAGCAGCGGCCGCCGCTGAGCGAACAACGCGCGCGCGTATTGCTCGGTTTGGAACAGTCCGGGCACGGCCTGGTTGCTGTAGTCGTGCAAGGCAACTGCCTCCGCCTCCATCCGGGCGTAGTCCCGGAACCAACCCGGGTGCCGGGTCCGGGACCGTGTCAGCGCGTCCCGTACCTCCTCCACGGCCGCAACCAGCACGCCACCCGCGTTCAGGACCGTGTCGGACCTGATCAGGAACTCCGCCTGAGGTGTCCGTACGCCTCGTTCCATCGCCGAGATCAGGTCCTCGCCGCAGTGGGTCGCCGAGGCCAGATCCTTCTGACTCAGACCCGCGCGCTCGCGCAGGACCTTGATCTGTCTGCCCAGTGCCCTGAACAGGTGGGCGGTCCCGTCCGACTCGGCCGGCCGCTCCGGTCGCTCTTCTCGCTCCGTGTTCGCCATCTGCCCCGTACCGCCTCTGTCCGTCCGGTCACGGCCGACATCCCGTACAGCCGGGCGGGCGGGCCCGTACAGCTTCACGGCGTCGTGGTGTCACTCCTGGTCAGCGTACGATCACGCCGCCACGCTGAGTCACATGAACGCCGAAATCACCCCCGTGGGCACCGAGTTCGTCCAGCGCTTCAGCGCCACCCGTCGAGGGGCGCGGCTCGCACGCAGGCTCGCGGTGCACGAGCTGGACGCGTGGGGAGTGCCGTACGGGAGCGGGCTGTCCGACGACGTGGCGTTGATCGTGGGGGAGTTGGCGACGAACGCGGTGGCGCATGGGCGTGTACCGGGGCGCGACTTCGAACTGCGGCTGACGGCAGGGGTGCGCGGGCTCCGTATCGAGGTGTCGGACGCGCGAGGCGAGCGGTGGCCGGAGCTGTGCGCAGAGGAGTCGGAGGAGCAGGAGACCGTCGCGGAATCCGGCTACGGGCTCCGCCTGGTGGAGGCGTTGGCGGCGAAGTGGGGCGTGACGGAGCGGGTGGTCGGGAAGACGGTGTGGGCGGAGGTCGGAACCGAATCCGGAACCGGGAATCGGAACTGAGATTCCGACGCCGGTACCGGCTCAGGGTTGTCCCGTAACTGCTGGGCGTCACTGGGGAGCGACGCGCAGGTCTCGGATGTACCAGTCAAACCGTGTGCCGTCCTTGCTGTACGGCTGCTTGCCGGGGGCGAATCCTGCCCGCCGCGCGACTGCGGCGGATGCGGGATTCTCTGGGTCCACCTGGATCACCGCCTCCGCTCCGCCCTCACTTGCCGCGTACTGGGACGCCAGGAGGACCGCGCGGGTAGCCAGGCCGCGGCCCCGCCAGGACGAATAGAGGCCGTAGGCGACGTTCACCTGGCCGGGGGCCAAGCCCTCTCCTGCGAACCGCAAGTCGATCGTCCCCGCGAGTGCCTCGCCGGTGGCGCCCACCCGGATGCCGAAAGCGCGGAGAGGCCCGGCCGTGTCCCACTGTTCGCGGCAGTGCCGGAAGTATCCTTCAACGCCCTCGCGCGTGCCGGGGCCGCCGTTGAGCCAGCGAACGAGCAGCTCGTCCTCCCCCGTGAGATGCGCCTCCACGTCGTCCAGGCGCAGCGGCGACAGGGTGATGCTCCCGTCGGACAGCCTCACTTCATGCATCCGCCGATTCTTCACGCCGGCGTCGTGCAGCACCATCGGATTCCATACGACGTGGTCCAGAGCTCCCCCGCCACAGGAGATGATTTTGGTCGCGGCCTATTGGCGAACGAACCTGACCATGCGGCAGCTCGCACCGCTCTTCGGGGTGTCGAAGTCGGCGGCGGACTGGATCACCGACCACCTCGGGCCGATGCTCGCGCTCCCGCCCGCAAGCGGTTCGTCAAGGGCACCGTGCTCATCGTGGAGGGCACTCTGGTGGGTGGCGGGGGCAGCGCCCGTTCTGGCCGGGCGGGAGGACCTGGCTGTTCAGCCGGGCTCTCTCCTGCGGCTTCAGCGAGAACCTTCAGCGCACCAGGAGATCGATGGCGACCGACAGCCGTTCGAGGTAGAACTCCCGCGATGCGGCCTGATGCTTGATACCGATCGACGCGCTGATCATCGTCTGTGCGACAAGAGGGGCCGCGTCTTGTTCTGACTCGACGGCGATCGCTTCTGTGATCAGTTCCTCGAAGCGTCGCGGCGTGCTCTCGGCGATCTCTCCGAGGAGGTCGGGGTTGTCCTCGATGACCACCGCGACATCGCGCGTCAGCGGGCCGATGTAGCGGCCCGCCCACTGGTCGAACGCTTCGACGAGGCGCTCTGGAAGTGGGCGGCTGGGGTCGGCCAGGACGTGTTCAACCGCTGTGATGTCCCGCTCCAGGGCCTGGGTGACCGCGGCACGGAACAGAGTCTCCTTCGAGGAGAAGGTCACTACCTCGACGATTCACAAGAGGCCTACACCGTGCCGAACGACGCCGCCCTCGCGCAGCACCCGCACGGGGTCAAGGAATGGGCGCTCGATCCCGCCACCGCCAAGCGCCTCTGGACGGTCTCGACCGACCTGCTCCGCGCCGGACCTCTCGACGCCACAGCAAGCGGCGCCGCCGCCTTCTCGGTTGGTCACCGCATCAACCCACAAGGCTGCCTGCCGCCCGAGCGGTCTGGCCCGCCACAACTCGCCGATCTCGCCGAACTGGCTCGCATTCACTGGTCAGTTGAGGCCCTGCACCACATCCGAGACGTCACCTACGGCGAGGTGGCCTCACGCATATACACCGGCACCACCCCCTTGCAGGAGGCGCAGCCGGATTGCGCATTACCGGCGTCCCCTGGATCTCCTCAGCAGGATAAAGACTCCCGCCAATGCGGCGATCGCCAGGAATATCACGATCCCCCAGGTGGGAAGTTCCGGCCCGCCCTGTCCAGCGGCAGCCAATACCGTAAGGCCCTTCATGAGCGCTCGCTTTCGTTTCGCGACGGAGTGAGCCTGCTGCCGCCGTGCCGGCCTGGCCGGGCATCGACAGCAAAGAGGAGGGGAAGGGGGGTTACCCGAGTGAGGACCGGATCGGAGTCCAGAACTCTGACTCCCGCTGGCGCGGGCCGGACGGAGGTCATGGTGTGGATCGTCGTCGGTGAGTGGATCGATTAGCCGTCAGAAGGCAGATCCACAAGAGAACATGCGCGGCAGCCAGTGCGATCTGTCCGGTGCTCGCGCCGGAACTCACCCGCCACACCAGCAATCCGACACCTATGCACAGCATCGGCCAGTAGAGCCAGGGTCCCCATCGATTACCCGGCTCAGTCCATCCCGGCGGGGTGGAGGGACCAGGAAGTTGCGCCATGCATGCCTCCCCTGTCCACATCCGCCTTCCCTCAAAGCCCACATGCACACCCTGCGACGACGGCGGTGCAGTTGGGGCTGGTGACGACGTTCGCGCCCCATTCGAGTCGGCTGGCGCCCTAATCCGGACGCCGTTTCGACCGTCTCATCAACTTGATGGTGCCGATCAGGGCCGCCACGGCTATGAGAGAGAATCCGACTGCTCTCACTGCGGTAGTTACATCAGCATCGATCACTTCAGCCCACACAATCGCTCCGACAACCAGGGAAAGAATAGCCCCTGAAATGGCGAACGGTATTCTGGAGCCTGATCTCATTTCAGGGCTGACTTCCTTATGGTTGGCAGGGGCGGTAGGGCGTCAGAGGTCTGCTCAGTTCACGCCCTCACCTCACGTCATCGGCGCGGGCAGCTCTTTCTCGAGTTTTACTTCCTTCAGTTCTTCCCCCGTGGGTCATGGAGTTCAGGGTGCCCCCGGGTCCACGGTTGAATCCCGTGTGGACACCGGCAGTTGAAGCACAGGTCAGGCCGTTGGGCCCCAGCCCCTCAGGGGCGGACTGACTGCGAGAGTTCACCTGGCCTGCGACGGACAGGGCCGCCTCGACCGCAATAACTGCTGCCGCCGCAACGTCGTAGAACGCTCCTTCGGCCGGCTCAGACAGAACAGAGGCCTCGCCACCCGCTACGAGAAGCGCACCCTCCATTTCAAGGCCATGGTCACTCTCGCCTGCCTGCGACTCCGGCTCCCCAGCCTTTGCGGACACGATCTGGCGGACACGACCTAGTGGCGCGGTCGAGAGTGTTCGGTTCCAGTGTTGTGGCCCACCGTCCACGGCCGGAGCTTCTCCGGGTTGCGTACGGCCCAGATGTGAGTGATCCGGTCGTCTGCGATGTCGAATGCGTACACGGTCACGATGACGCCGTCCTGCTTGGCGACCAGGCCGGGCTGACCGTTGACGGTGCGCTCCAGGAGCGTCAGGTCGGCCAGCCTGCCGGCGAGAGCGACGAGGCCGCGCGCGAGCTGCTCGGCGCCCTGGAGCGGGCGGCGCGCGGTGGTGGCGAGGCCGCCGCCGTCGCCGGTTGCCGTGACGGCCGGGTCGAGGAGGCCGATGAGAGCGCCGATGTCCTTGGCGTCCCAGGCCTGCGAGCTGTTCGCCAAAGCATCGGCCCTCTACGACGATGAGGAGATCTGGACGCTCACCACGGCGATCGGCCAATTCTTCTTGTTCGTCCCAATCGCTCTCATCGGCAAGCCGATCCCCGGCAGGCCCATCGGGAAGAACTACAACAAGTAACTCCGGCAGGCTCGGGGTTGCCGCTCCAATTGAGCGCTTCGTCTGGCGATGACCGCCGCATGAAGCGCTCACGCGGAAACGAAACCCCTGTGGTCAGTCCTGATCTCGGGTGTGCTGAGCCGCGTACCAACTGGAGTCGATGGCGGGGTTGCGCAGCGCCCCCCAGAATCGGTCGTCAGGTATCGGAGGCAGTGACGGATTACCCAAGTCCGCATGCAGATCCGCACGCCAGTCGAGAGTGAAGTGGCTCCGGGTCTCCGCGCTCTCGCACACCGATCTATAGGGGGATCCCCAGAGCCCGAGGGCTATCTTCTCCGCGGCCCATCTGCGAGTGACGTCTCTGCCGGTGTCGGCCTGTGCGAGCACCGCGCGGAGTCGCAAGGCGAGCGGGCTGGTTTGGTCCGGGCGCGGTACGGCCACACCACGCTCCCACGCGTCCAGGGCTGTCTTGATCTCCGGGTAGTTGTTCAGCCCCGTTTCGACCGCCAGTCTGCGCAGCTGCTTCCGCGCGGCCTCAACCACCTGCTCATACGGCAGGACTGCGATCAGTGCACCGAGTTCCTCATGTCCGTCCAGGTGGCTCACGTGGAGGAGGTCGGTGGGACTGTGGGACAGGTCCAGCTCTGGCAGCTGCTCATCCGGTTCGGGAAGGGGCTCGTCGGCACCGCGCTGCGGCCTGGCAGGCAGAGGCGCCTCCCAGAACAGTCGGCCGTTGAAGGTGACGACACCGGCCTCCTGGCCGCGCTCAAGCATGTCGGCCAGTTCGGCCAGATACCCACCCAGCGAGCCGGCCTGCCCAAACCTGGTGCCGGTCTCGTCGAAGAACCGTCCGATCGCACCGAAGTGGTCCCGCTCGGTACGGCAATCCATCAGGAGACCGTCCGACGTCCCGTCATAGGAACCGAACTTCACGTAGCCGAGGAGCCAGTAGTCCTCGGCCTCCCCGTCGGGGCCTTGGTCGATGCCGCGCATGAACTCGGTATCCCCGAGGATTCCGCTCACGCCGAGCAGCCGGTCACCCGTACTGAACCGGAAAGCCTCAGGCCCCTCCAGCGCCCCGTTGTGCCGGAGGAGTGAAGCGACCAGGTCCGGAGGAAAGGTGACCCCCAGTTCCTGTTGCGCTGCTGCGATCTCCCCGTCTCCTGCGGGCGGCCGAAGCGTGGCAGAAGTGCGGGGCGCGTGCTCGCGCAGCCACGCGTCTATGCGATTCCATGAGTCCGGGACCAGGTCTGATGTCATAGGGCCGACCTTAGATTCAGCGGCTGACAACAGCTTGATCGTCGCTCACCGGCCTTGCCGCAAGGTTGGCGAGCAGGCCGGCAAGCTCGAGTGGACCCTTGTCCCGGCTCACGACCGGCAGGGCCGTAGCAGTACTGCCACGATCCGCGCAGCGTGGTGTCTTTCCTGCGGCCGCGCACCGTCCGGGGCGCGGTTCTGGACGCATCGCACGGTCCCTCGCCCGTGGTTGGCCGACCTCGCCGACCGACCTAACTTCATCGACGACGCGTCAGGACAAAGGCAACCGCCAGGACGAACACAATAATCACGAGTGCTATACCCCAGGATGGAAGCCCTGCGGCCGAGGGAGGCGTTATGGCCGAAAGTCTCATGAGTTGAAACTCTTAGACATGGAAAAAGCCCTCCGATGATCTCAGGGTGATGCCCTGCGGCGGCAGGAGGATGTACCGGCGCCCTACTTTCCGAGCGGGTATCACTATCGGTCAGACGCGAACCAACCCCGCGGCACGACTAGCCCCAGCAGCCCTCGTGTGACCATACCGAGCAGTGCGAACAGGCGGGCTTCGGATGCAATTCCAGAAGATATCCCCCTAGAAGCTCCTGCCGCCGTGTCGGTGTCGTCGGTCATGGCGACCACGCTGCCGAGTGCGTCGGTCAGGTAGCAGAAGTTCTTCCCCCTCCCACGGGTCATGGAGTTCAGGGTGCCCCCGGGCTCACGGTTGAATCCGGTGTCGACGACGGCGACCGAGGTGCCTCGCCCGCGTGGTGGCCCTACGTGTGGCCCGCTCTCTGGGGCGTGACCGGGATGTCCCTCGTCGCCTGGGTCGCGCTCAGCATCAGGCAGAAGCGCCATCCGCGGCCCGTGGCTCACACGGACAGCGACCCCGCCCTGCTCGCGGGTTCTGCGCCTGGCCGCCCTGCGGACGCACCTCCGGCGGAGGGATCCCGTATCGCGATCACGCAGGCCGGGGCCGGAGCCGGGAACCGGAACTGCGATTCTGCGCGTCCAGGTGCTTGACATGTACAACTTTTGACTTGGGGGCCCAGTGCGACAGCCGACGGGTAAGCGGATCACCGTGCGAGCGGCAGGGGTGTTGCTCGCAGTGGCGTTCGCCGTGGGCTGTTCGGCAAGTGTGGGCTCGAAGGTCGTGAAGAAGGACGAGGTCGCACAGCAGGCCTCGACCGCCCTGGGCAAGAAGGTGGGCCGGCAGCCGGACGACGTCACCTGCAAGGACGATCTCAAGGCGGAGGTCGGTGCGACCGTGCGCTGCGAGCTGACCGCGGACGGTACGAAGCAGGGGATGACGGTCACCGCGAAGTCGGTCGACGGCGACAAGGTCGACATGGACTTCAAGGTCGACGACGCTCCGGCAGCCGGCAACTCGGCGGATCCGCAGCCCAGCGACTCTGCGAGCGCGGGTGCCGGCGGGCCGTCGGTGAGCAGGACGGAGGTCGCCCGGCAGGGGAAGGCGGCCCTGACGGCTCAGGTCGGCCAGGCACCCGACGCGTTCTCCTGCCCCGTTGACCTCCCGGCGCGGGTGAACGCCGTGATCCGCTGCCAGTTGGCGGCGGAGGGCAAGCAGTACGGCGTGACGGTCACCGCGAAGTCGGTCGTCAACGGCAAGGTCAGCATGGACTTCAAGGTGGACGAGACTCCCGTCGGCTGACCCCGGGGGCGAGGGCTGGGCCATACTGAGCCGCCGGATCACTGGGGGAGGCGGCCAGCACATGGGGTACGGGGACGGTTCGGGCCTGCCGGAGCGCATCGGCGGGTACGTCGTGGAGCGGGAGCTGGGCGCCGGCGGGATGGGCGTCGTCTACCTGGCGCGATCACGCGGGGGGCGCGCGGTCGCCGTGAAGGTGGCGCGCTCGGAGCTCGCGACCGACCCGCACTTCCGGGAGCGGTTCCGTGCCGAGGTCGAGGCCGCGCGGAGTGTGGGCGGCTTCCACACGGCACCGGTGGTGGACGCGGACCCGGCAGCTGCGGCGCCCTGGCTGGCCACGGCGTACATCCCCGGGCCCACGCTCGCCGGGCTGGTCGAGGCCGAGGGCCCGATGGGCGAGGCGCGGCTGCGGCAACTGGGCGCGGCGCTCGCCGAGGCGCTTGCGGCGATCCACCGCTGCGGCCTGGTGCACCGTGACCTGAAGCCCGGAAACATCATCATGGCCTCGGACGGGCCGCGGGTCCTGGACTTCGGGATCGCGCGGGCGCTGGAGTCGACGCGTCTGACGGCCACCGGTACGGCGTTCGGGACACCGGGGTTCCTGGCGCCCGAGCAGGCACAGGGGCAGGAAGTCAGCGGGGCCGCGGATGTGTTCGCCCTCGGTGCCGTGCTGGTCGCGGCCGCGGGCGGCAGCGCGTTCGGGGCAGGCACGCCCATGGGCCTGATGTACCGGTCGGTGCACGAGGCACCCGATCTGGCGGCGGTGCCGGAGGGCGTACGGCCGGTCGTGGCGGCCTGCCTGGAGAAGGAACCCGGCCGGCGGCCCACCCCGGAGCGCCTGCTGGACCTCTTCGTGCCGGGCGGCCCGGCGTACACCCCGACCGTGGCCGTACCACCGCTGCCCTCCTACGCCCCCTTCGACGCCGCCCCGCTGCACCGGGCCGCGACACAGAGCACCCCCGCGGGCCACGCCGGCCCCGGCAGCTCCCAGGACGGATCCGGCTCCGATCCCGTCTTCATCGCCGTCGCTCCGGACAGCTCTCTCCTGATCGACGCCGTCGGGGTCGAGCTCGGCACGCCGGTGGGCGATCTGCAGTTCACCTGGGCCGAGATCAGCGCGGTCGAGTACGCGCCCGACGGCCCCAAACACCTCAGGGTCGTCGTCCGCCTCCACAACGGCACCACCCATCCGTGCCTGCTCGCCGCCCGCAAACGGGCCCGCCTCCAGGAGTGGCTCGAGGACCTGCCACTGATCCTGGAGTGCTACAGGTAGCCGTACGGCAGCGCGTCCGCCCACCGGTACGGCTCCGGCTGCCCGCCGGGCCGCAGGCGATGCACACGGGCGCCCCGCGCTGCTAGCTTGCGCCCGTGGAAAACTTCTCGCGCTCATGGGCCGCCCTGCGTACCGCGGTCGCCGAACTCTCCGACGCGGACTTCGCGTTGCCGTCCGGCTGTGCCGGCTGGCTCGTCCGGGACCTGGTGTGCCACCTCGTCATCGATGCCCAGGACGTCCTGATCACCCTCGCCACGCCCGCCGACGCGGAGCCGACGCGGGACGCGGTCACGTACTGGGAGGTCACCGGAACACCGCCCACCGGCGACGACCCGCTCGACGCGCTGACCGTGCGGCTGGCGGCGGCGTACGAGGAGCCGTGGCTGCTCAAGTTCCACCTGGACGACGTGGGTTCGGCCGCCGGGCGGGCGGCCGGGCTGGCGGATCCGGCGGCCCGGGTCAGTACGCGCGACGAGGTCTACACCGTGGACGAGTACCTGACCACGTACGTCCTGGAGTGGACGCTCCACCACCTCGACCTGATCGCCCCTCTCCCGGACGCGGCGGACCCGCCGGCCGAGGGGCTGGCCCGGTCGCGGGAGCTGCTGGAGGCGATCGCCGGGGCGGCGTTCCCCTCTTCGTTCTCCGACAAGGACGCACTGCTGACCGGCACGGGGCGGCGCGCCCCGACGGACGCGGAGACGGCCGCACTGGGCCCACTGGCCGGACGGCTGCCCCTGATCCTCGGCTGACGGGGGCCGGGCCGGCCGGGAAGTGCGGCTACAGGGCCCGCAGCGCCCTCGGCCGCGGCGGGTCCGGGACCTTGTTCAGCAGAGCCGGCAGGTCGGTCAGCGCGTTGATGCGGAAGTCCGCCGTGTCCACCACGTCCGGGTGGTCCGCCCACCAGTACCCGCACGCACCCCGCCGGATGTGCGCCGCCAGCAGGCCCGAGGACTTGGCCGGGAACAGGTCGCCCGCCGGGTGGTCGCCCACGTACAGCGTGGCGTGCGGGGCCGCCCCGGACGCCTCCAGCACGCGGGTGAAGAACTCCGGGTCCGGCTTGGTGACGCCCCACTCGTCCGAGGTGACGACCACGTCCGCGGGCAGGTCCAGCGCCCGCAGCAGCTCACCGGCCCGCACCGTCCCGTTGCCCGCGACCACCACGCGCACGCCGAGCGCGCGCAGTTCGGCCAGTGCCGGGCGGACGTCCGGGTACAGGTCCGACTCGTCCAGGTGCTCGCCGCGCCCGGCGGCGGCTCTGGCCTGCGAGGCCTCGTTGACGTCCATGTCGGGGCGCAGCATGCTCAGCGCGTCCGCGCTGTCCCGCCCCTGGACGACCGCGGCCCCGACCAGCGCACTCAGCGTGTGCGTCGGGACGCCGAGCCAGTTGGCCCAGGACGCCCAGTAGCGGTCGTCGCGGATGAGTGTCTCGCCGATGTCGAAGACGATCGTTTCCATCACCGTGCCGAGCCTACGGGCCGAGCCTGCGGGGAGCGGGCCGCCGCGCGGCCCGGGCCGCAGGGGTGCGGGTGACCTGCGGGAGATCCGGCCGGTCACCAGCCGGCTACTCGCTCGTATGCTCGGTTCATGACCGATCCTCAGCGCGGACGCCCCACCACCAACTCCATGCGACGTGCCCTCAGGCGTGCCCGAGACGGTGTCGCCCTCGACGCGGCCGAGGCCGCCGTCCTGCTCCAGGCGCGCGGCGACGACCTGACGGATCTCGCCGCCTCGGCCGCCCGGGTGCGCGACGCGGGCCTGGCGGCGGCGGGCCGCCCCGGCGTGATCACGTACTCCCGCAAGGTCTTCATCCCGCTGACCCGGCTCTGCCGCGACAAGTGCCACTACTGCACCTTCGTCACCGTCCCCGGCAAACTGCGCCGCGAGGGCCACGGCATGTTCCTGTCCCCGGACGAGGTCCTCGACATCGCCCGCAAGGGTGCGGAGCTGGGCTGCAAGGAAGCGCTGTTCACCCTCGGCGACCGGCCCGAGGACCGCTGGTCCGAGGCCCGGGAGTGGCTGGAGGCCGAGGGGTACGACGACACCCTCGCGTACGTACGCGCCATGGCGATCCGCGTCCTGGAGGAGACCGGGCTGCTGCCCCACCTCAACCCGGGCGTCATGACCTGGACCGATCTCCAGCGGCTCAAGCCCGTCGCGCCCTCCATGGGCATGATGCTGGAGACGACCGCGACCCGGCTGTGGTCCGAGCCCGGCGGCCCGCACCACGGCTCCCCGGACAAGGAACCGGCCGTACGGCTGCGCGTCCTGGAGGACGCCGGCCGGTCCAACGTGCCCTTCACCACCGGCATCCTCATCGGCATCGGCGAGTCGTACGAGGAGCGAGCCGACTCCCTCTTCGAGCTGCGCCGGACCGCCCGCGCCTACCACGGCATCCAGGAAGTCATCGTCCAGAACTTCCGCGCCAAGCCCGACACCGCGATGCGCGGCATGCCGGACGCGGAGCTGGAGGAGCTGGCCGCCGCCATCGCCGTCGCCCGCCACATCCTCGGCCCGTCCGCCCGCATCCAGGCCCCGCCGAACCTCGTCGACGCCGAGTACGCGCTGCTGATCGGCGCCGGGATCGACGACTGGGGCGGCGTCTCGCCGCTCACGCCCGACCACGTGAACCCCGAGCGCCCCTGGCCGCACATCGACGAGCTGGCCGCGAAGACCGCCGAGGCCGGCTTCGCGCTGCGTGAACGGCTCACCATCTACCCGGAGTTCATCCAGCGCGGCGAACCCTGGCTGGACCCGCGCCTGCTCCCGCACGTCCGCGCCCTCGCCGACCCGGAGACCGGGCTCGCGAAGGAGGGCACGATCCCCGCCGGACTGCCCTGGCAGGAACCCGACGAGGGATTCAACGCCTCGGGCCGCACCGATCTGCACCGCACCATCGACACCGAGGGCCGCACCGGCGACCGCCGCGACGACTTCGACGAGGTGTACGGGGACTGGGAGGCGCTCCGCGAGGCCGCCGCGCCCGGCATGGTCCCGTCCCGTATCGACGGCGACGTGCGCGGGGCACTGAGCCAGGCCGCCGCCGACCCGACGAAGCTCACCGACGCACAGGCCCTCACCCTCCTGCACGCGGACGGGCCCGCGCTGGACGAGCTGTGCCGGATCGCGGACACCCTGCGCCGGGACGTGGTCGGCGACGACGTCACGTACATCGTCACGCGCAACATCAACTTCACCAACGTCTGCTACACCGGCTGCCGCTTCTGCGCCTTCGCCCAGCGGCGCACCGACGCCGACGCGTACACCCTCTCCCTGGACCAGGTCGCCGACCGGGCCGCGCAGGCCTGGGACGTCGGCGCGGTCGAGGTCTGCATGCAGGGCGGCATCCACCCGGACCTGCCCGGCACGGCGTACTTCGACATCGCCCGGGCGGTGAAGGAACGCGTCCCCGGCATGCACGTCCACGCGTTCTCCCCGATGGAGGTCGTCAACGGGGCGACCCGCACCGGCATGTCCATCCGCGACTGGCTGACCGCCGCCAAGGAGGCCGGTCTCGACTCGATCCCCGGCACGGCTGCCGAGATCCTCGACGACGAGGTCCGCTGGGTCCTCACCAAGGGAAAGCTGCCCACCGCGACCTGGCTGGAGGTCATCAAGACCGCCCACGAGGTGGGCCTGCGCTCCTCGTCCACGATGATGTACGGCCATGTCGACCAGCCCCGCCACTGGCTCGGCCACCTGAGGACCCTCGCCGACCTCCAGCAGGAGACGGGCGGCCTCACCGAGTTCGTGACCCTGCCCTTCATCCACACCAACGCGCCCGTCTACCTGGCCGGCATCGCCCGCCCCGGCCCGACCGACCGCGACAACCGGGCAGTGACGGCGATGGCCCGCCTCCTCCTCCACCCGCACATCACCAACATCCAGACCAGCTGGGTGAAGCTCGGCACGGAGGGCGCGGCCGAGATGCTGCGCTCGGGCGCGAACGACCTGGGCGGCACGCTGATGGAGGAGACCATCTCCCGCATGGCCGGGTCGAGTTACGGCTCGTACAAGTCCGTGCAGGACCTGGTCGCCGTGGCCGAGGCAGCCGGCCGTCCGGCGAAGCCGCGCACGACGCTGTACGGAGAGGTGCCGCAGGAGCGCGTCACGGCCGCCGCCGCCTCCGACGGACACCTTCCGGAGCTGCTGCCGGTGCTGGAGAGCTGAGAGACGGGGCCGGGGAAAGGCGCAGGTCCGGGCGTCTGAGTAGGCTGCCGTTCCGTCCCGGACGGTGCGGCGGCCCTCTCGGGCGGCGGCGTCCGGACAGGTGCCGGACCGGCCGGACCGGCCGGGGTGAGGAGACACGAGTGAGCAGTCAGCAGCCGGAGCGATCACAGAGCGCCCCCGCCACGGTGCGGGTCGCGGGCGAAGCGGACCTCGACACGGCCGCGGGGCTGTTCGCCGCCTACCTGGACTTCTACGAGGTGACCCCGCAGGACCCCGGCCGGCCCCGGGCCTTCCTCGCCGAGCGCATCGAGGCGGACGACTCGCTGATCCTGCTCGCCTCGGTCCCCGACGTGGGAACGGTCGGGTTCGCCCAGGTGTACCCGGTGCTGTCCTCGCTGGACCTGGGACCCGGATGGCTGCTCAGCGACCTGTACGTGGACCCCGCCGGCCGCCGCGCCGGAGTGGGGCGGACACTGCTGCGCGAGGTGCTGCGCCGGGCACGTGAGGCGGGGGTGAGCGGCGTGCAGCTGGACACCGCGTACGACAACCACGCCGCGCAACAGCTGTACGAGGCCGAGGGGTTCGTGCGCGACCCGTTCCACATCTATCTGCACGACCTGCGCTGAGCGGGGTGCCGCGGCCCGGCGTCCGGGTCAGGCGAACCGTTCGTGGTCGG
This sequence comes from Streptomyces sp. NBC_01257, assembly GCF_035917255.1. Taxonomy (NCBI): domain Bacteria; kingdom Bacillati; phylum Actinomycetota; class Actinomycetes; order Kitasatosporales; family Streptomycetaceae; genus Streptomyces; species Streptomyces sp. NBC_01257. The sequence goes on along the minus strand of NZ_CP108472.1, from coordinate 3,941,063 downwards.
CCAGCACGGCGTCGACCACGCGCTGTTCGTCGGCCGTCCACCGCGGATTCGTGCCGTCGTCCCCCGTCAGGTTCAGCAACGATTTCCACAGGGCCCAGCCCCGGGCGCGGGCCCAGGTGCCCCCGTCCTGGCCGACCGCCTGCCGGAACGCCTCCCGGCTCTCGCCGGAGAACATCCCCCACGCGATGACCAGGTCGCAGGCCGGATCGCCGACCCCCGATGTGCCGAAGTCGATGACGGCCGACAGCTCACCGGCCTCGACCAGGAGATTGCCGGAGGCGATGTCGCCGTGGAACCAGACGGGCGCCCCGCGCCACTCGGTGGCCAGGGCGGCGTCCCAGACCGCACGCGCCCGGTCCGTGTCCACCCGGCCCTCCAGCGCGGCCAGGCAGCGCCGGGTCTCCTCGTCGTAATGGGCGGGCGAGGCGCCCCGGTAGAAGCTGTGCGCACCCGCGAGAGGGCCGCCCGTCGCATCGCAGCGCTGGAGGGCGCGGACGAACTCCGCCACGGAGACCGCGAAGCCCGCCAGGTCGTCGACACGGCCCCGGGCAGCCGTCTCGCCCGGCAGCCAGCGGCGGACCGACCACGGGTGCGGATAGCCTTCGCCCGGCGCGCCCAGGGCGAGGACCGGAGGCACGGCGACCGGCAGGGACGGAGCCAGGACCGGCAGCCACCGGTGCTCCTTCTCCACCGCGGGGACGTAACCGGCGGCCGTCGGGAGACGTACGGTCATCGCCTCGCCGAGACGGTAGGTCCGGTTGTCCCACCCGTCGGCCTCCACCGGTCTCACCGCCAGGCCGCTCCACTGCGGGAACTGGGCGGAGATCAGTCGCTGGACGAGCCCGGCGTCGATGCCGGCCCTGCCGTCGTGGTGGGGGGATGCCATCCCGCGATCATCGCGCCGGGTGATCGCGCGAAGCAACGGGATTTGGCCCGGCCACCCGCCCCGGGGAAGGCCTCCGACACCTCGACGCTCCGTACGGACGCAGCCGGTTCACGGTCCAGCGGTGCGCACGGCAGGGGCGCCGCACGCGGTGGGAATCCCCGGAGAATGCCGCGCAAAACTGAACCGAACGAGCCACTTCGTACATACCGTTCCGCCCCTTCGGCCCCGTGGTCGTTCGATTACAGTGCTGCGAAGCCGCCCGCTGGACAGGGCGAGAAGGAGACTGGAAGGGGCACGGTGAGCTCAGCGACCACAGCCGTCTGGGGCCGTGCCGAACAGCAGGACTTCCGCAGCCGGGTACGCGGCGCACTGCTCGGCGGCGCCATCGGCGACGCACTCGGCGCGGGCGTCAGCGGCCTCACGCTGGAGGAGATCCGCGCCGCCCACGGGGCAGACGCCGTCACCGACTTCGTCCCCGCCCACGGCGGGCGCGGCTCCGTCACCGCGGTCACCCAGCTCACCCTGTTCACCGTCGACGGGCTGATCCGCGCCCAGGTCCGCCGCGACACCGGCGCCTGGCACCCGCCCACCGACGTGCACCAGGCCCATCTGCGCTGGGCCGCCACCCAGCGAGACTGGGGCCCCGACGAGCGGCGCAAGGACAACGGCTGGCTCGCCGGGCAGGAGTGGCTCTACAGCCGCCGCGCCCCCACCCGGGAGTGCCTGGGCGGCTTCGGCGACACCGTCATGGGGACCCTCGACCGGCCCAAGAACCCCACCGCGCACGACTCGGCGGCGGTCAGCCGCTCCGCCCCGTTCGGACTGCTCGTCGGCTGGGAGCCCCAGCTCGTGCTGCAACTGGCCGTCGAATGCGCCGCCCAGACCCACGGCCATCCCACCGCCCTGCTCTCCGCGGGCGCCCTCGCCGTGATGGTGCACGGCCTGGCGCGCGGCGAGACGCTGGACGGCTCGGTGCAGCACGCGCTGGGACTGCTCGCCGAACGGGAGGGCCACGAACCCGTCACCGAGGCACTCCAACAGGCCCTCGGCACCGTGCGGCAGGGCATCCCCGGCCCCGCACTCATCGAGTCGCTCGGGGCCACGGACTCCGCCGAGGAGGTCCTCGCCGTCGCCGTGTACTGCGCCCTCGTCGGTGAGGACATCCGGCACGGGCTGCGGCTGGCCGTGAACCACGGCGGGCCCTCCGCGGCCACCGGAGCCCTGTGCGGGGCGCTGCTCGGCGCGCTGCACGGCGAGACCGCGCTGCCGCCGGCCTGGCTCGCCGAACTGGAGGGGCGCGCCACGCTCCTGGAACTCGCCGACGACTTCGCCATGGAGATGACACAGGGGCCCGCCCTGCACAGCCCCTCCACCGCCGCTCCCGGCTGGCTGGCCCGCTACCCGCGGGGCTGAGAGCGGCCGGCCCCCGGGAGCAGAGGTGAGGGGCGGGTCCACGCACGGAGGCCGCCGCCACCGTACGCAATCCCGCCCCTCACCCCCGTACACCCGCAGGCGTCAGTCCTTCACGCCCTCCGTGACCGTCACATCCCCCGGACCGGCCTGGGCCGGTACGGCCGCGGCGGCCGCCGGGCCGTCGCCGTCCGTGTTGATCCGCTCGATGATCGCGTCGCGCTCCGGGGTGTCCTCCGGCTTGATGAAGCCGATGACGATGTAGAGCACGAGCGAGATCGCCAGCGGCAGCGCCACCTGGTACTGCAGCGCCACGTCCGTCTTCACGGAGCCGTCGAAGTTGTAGTTCGTGAAGTAGAACGCCAGCAGACCGGCCGCCCAGCTGGTGAGCGCCGCCGTCGGTCCCGACTTACGGAACCTGCGCAGCAGACCCAGCATGAACGGGATCGCGATCGGACCCATCAGACCGGCGACCCACTTGATGACCACCGAGATGATGTCCTTGAACGTCGGCGAGTTGATCTGGGTCGCCAGCGCCATGGACAGGCCCAGGAAGCCGAGCGTGGAGAGCCGCGCGGCCAGCAGACCGGCCCGGGCGTTCCAGTTGCGGGCCGCCTTGGAGAAGACCGGGGCGATGTCGCGGGTGAAGACCGCCGCGATGGCGTTGGCGTCCGAGGAGCACATCGCCATCGTGTGCGAGAAGAACCCGACGACGACCAGGCCCAGCAGACCGTGCGGCAGCAGCTGCTCGGTCATCAGCGCGTAGCTGTCCGAGGCGTCCGGCTTCTGCGCGTCGACGAGCAGCGGGGCGCACCACATCGGGAAAAACAGGACCGTCGGCCAGACCAGCCACAGGATCGCGGAGAGCCGCGCCGAGCGGGTCGCGGAGGCGGCGGAGTCCGTGGCCATGTAGCGCTGGGCCTGGTTCCACATGCCGCCGTTGTACTCGAAGGTCTTGATGAACAGGTACGCCAGCAGGAAGGTCACCGTGTACGGACCGGCCGTCGGGTCCGTGTGGCCCTCGGGCAGCTTGTCCCAGACCGTCCACAGGGTGCTGAAGCCGTCGAGCTTGCTCATCGCGGTGACGAGCATCGCGATACCGGCGAACAGCTGGATGACGAACTGCCCGAGTTCGGTCAGCGCGTCGGCCCACAGGCCGCCGACCGTGCAGTAGATGGCCGTGATGATGCCGGTGATGAAGATGCCCTGCGTCAGGGTGATGCCGGTGAAGACGGACAGCAGGGTGGCGATGGCCGCCCACTTGGCGCCGACGTCCACGATCTTCAGCAGCAGACCGGACCAGGCGAGCGCCTGCTGGGTCTGGATGTTGTAGCGGTTCTTCAGGTATTCGAGCGGCGAGGCGACGTGCAGGCGCGAGCGCAGCCGGTTGAGCCGGGGTGCGAAGAGCTTGGCGCCGATCCCGATGCCGATGGCGATCGGGAGCGACCACGTCACGAAGGACGTGACGCCGTACTGGTACGCGATGCCGGCGTAGCCGGTGAACATCACGGCGCTGTAGCCGGACATGTGGTGCGAGATGCCGGAAAGCCACCACGGCATCTTGCCGCCGGCCGTGAAGAAGTCGCTGACGTTGTCGACACGCTTGTGGGACCAGAGTCCGATCGCGATCATCACGCCGAAGTAGCCGATGAGCACGACCCAGTCGAGACTGTTCATGTGCCCCCTCCTGGGGTCCGCCTTGTGAACGGGTACGCACTTCGTCAGTACGGCCGCTCAGCGGGGCCCCCGTGCGGGAGCGGGGACTTCGGGGATTGAACCGCCTGTTCGGTACCCCGGTCAAGGTCTCCATCGGTCAGAGATGTGAACGCGGATCAGTAAGCCGAACGATTTTACTCGTTCTTGACCCACGGGGGCGTTGTAGTGAACGTGACGGCGGCCACACGATGAGCGGGCACTTCGTCAGGCTGTGCAGAGAATCAAGCGAACGCCCAGGAACGCCGAAAGACCGCACGGGATGCGGGTCCCGTGCGGCCGAGAAGGAGGAGAACCGACCTTGCCGAACTCCCTGCGGCACGTGCGTCACGCACGTGAGCCGGCCCGCGTGCCAGTGCGTCAGCGCATCAGCTCGCCGGCGTTGACCAGCAGGGACTGCCCGGTGATCGACCGCGCCCGGTCGGAGGCCAGGAAGACCGCGGCCTCCGCCACATCGCCGTCCGTGGCCAGCTCCGGGAGCGCCATGCGCTCCGAGAGCCTCCCCAGCACCTCGGCCTCGGGCACGCTCTCGGTGTGCGCGGTGAACTGCACGTAGGCCTGCACCGGCGGCCCCCACATCCAGCCCGGGAGCACCGTGTTCACCCGGATCCGGTGGGCCCCGAACTCCCACGCCATGGAGTACATCGCCGAGGTCAGCGCACCCTTGGAGGCCGCGTACGCCGCCTGCCGCACCTGGGACGGTGCCGCCACCGCGGACTGCGTACCGATGAGGACGACCGATCCGCCCCGCTCCTTCAGTGCGGGCAGGCAGGCACGCGTCATCCGCAGGGTGCCGAGCAGATTGACGTCGATGACCGCCTTCCAGGTGTCCAGATCGGCATCCTCGACCCCGCCGAAGTAGCTGTCCCAGGCGGCGACATGAACCACCGCGTCGATCCCCCCGAACCGCTCGACGGCCAGCGCCGCGAGCGCCTCGCACTGCGCCTCGTCGGTGATGTCGGTGGCGAGGTGCGCGGTGCGGCGGCCCTCGGGATCTATCTCGGCGGCCGACTTCGCGAGATTGGCCGCGGTACGCGCCCCGAGGACGGCGTTGCCCCCGTCCCGTACGACCGTGGCCGCGATCTGGTGCCCGAGCCCGGCGCCCACCCCGGACACGATGACGGTCTTCCCCGTGAGCAACATCGGCGCCTCCTGGCTCTGGCAGTTCTTCTGACGGGGCGTCAGAGTAGGTCCCTCCGGCGGAGTACGGAAGGGGAACGGCATGAGCGAGGGAGCGAAGGACGAGGGAGTGCGGGGCGATGAGGCGCCGGGCGGGGGAGTGCGGGAGGGCGGCGGGACGCGGAGCGACACGTACGCCGAGCTGGCCGCGCTGGGGCCGTACGGAGTGCATCCCGGCCACGCCCTGATCACCATGGTGGAACCGCACCCGGGCCACGAGTTCGCGTACAACCGATGGTACGAGGATGATCACTACTACGCCGGCGCGATGGCCATGCCCTGGATGTTCGCGGGCCGCCGCTGGGTGGCCACCCGGGAGCTCCAGGAGCTGCGCTACCCGGACAAGTCCGCGATCGCCCAGCCGGTCGGCGCCGGGTGCTATCTGTCCACGTACTGGGTGACGGACGGGCGCTACGACGACCACATGAAGTGGACCGTCGGGATCAACAAGCGGCTCAACCGGGACGGCCGGGTCTACCAGGACCGCACCCATGTCTTCACGGCGTTCCAGGACCACGAGGCGACCGTCTACCGGGACGGGGCCGCGGGGCCCCGGGACTTTCACGCGCTCGATCATCCGTACCACGGGCTGGTGCTGGAGGTGATCGACGCCGAAGGGCCCGAACAGCGGGCGGAGTTGCTGGAGTGGCTGCGCTCCCGGCACCTGCCGAAGCGGCTGAGCGGGTCGCCCGCGGCGATGGTGACCGTGTTCCGTCCCACCCCGTTGCCGGGCGACCGGATGACCTATGTGAAGCAGGTCGAGGGCGTCGATACCCGGCTGACCCTGCTCTGGTTCCTCCAGGAGGACCCGAGGGCGTGCTGGGCGGAGCATTTCGCCGGGCTCGACGCGACGGTTGCGGAATCTGGCCTGGGGCGGGTGGAACTGGTGGCGCCGTTCGTCCCGACCGTGCCGGGCACGGATCGGTATGTCGATCAGCTGCGTTGATCAGCTGCCCTGATCAGCCGCGTCGGTCGGTCGCACTGAATTCGGGTGCCGGGCGGTGCGACTGCGGTGGGTCCGCTCCCCGCAGTCGCGCGGGGAGCCCCCTCGGCCAGGACGGCGAACCGGACGAGAGGGCTGCCGGCAGCACCTGAATCGATGCGGCGATACGGCGTGAAGGAAACATCGGTCAGGCGTCGACGGCACCCTTGGCGACATCGCGCACGAACGTGTTCCAGGCGCCGGGGACGAAGGTGAGCGAAGGGCCTTCGGGGGCCTTCGAGTCACGTACGGCAATCGCCTGCACAAGAGGGGACTTGACTTCGACGCAGGCGCCGTTGCCCCCGGAATACGACGACTTCGTCCAGTTTTCCGTAGCACCCTGACGAATGGCCATGTTCACTCCGGTTCAGAGAGTTGTGTGAGCGCCAGCGGCTTTCCGTTGGCGTGATCGACGCTACTCGCCAAGCTCCTTGAGTGAAGGGGCCATTCACTCGACCGAGTGGTATGTACCATGCAGGTCTTCCGGTGTGAGGTGGCGACGGTGTACCGTGCCGTCGCCTCACTCGTAACATCGCTCTATTTCTCGCAAACGCGACTTTAGGGGCTGGCTGGTTTACGCGCCCGCCCTGCTGGAGTTCACCCCGCGTTCAGGCGGGTGTAGTCCTTCGCGATCCCGTCGATGAAATGCCGGGTCTGCTCCACATTCAGTGCCTGTGCCCGCAGATGCTCGTACATGACGCTGTACCGCTGCACGTCATTCGCCTTCTCCAGATAGAGGTCGCTGGTGACGCCCTCGATATAGACCACGCTGGAATCCGCGGCATCCGGGAATTCCAGAATGGCGTACTGCCCGTTGATTCCCGGGTGCGCACCCATGTCGAACGGCAGCACCTGGACCGTCACGTGCGGCAGGTGCGACAGCTCCACGAGACGCTCCAGCTGCTCGATCATCACCTGCTTGCCGCCGACCAGCCGGCGCAGCGCCGACTCGTCGATGACCGCCCACAGCCGCAACGGGTGCTCAGGGGCGGTGATCCGGTCCTGGCGGCGCGAGCGGACGCTGACGCGCTTGTCGATGTCGGCCTGCGGGGCTTCCGGCAGCGCGCCGTTGATCAGCGCCTCGGCGTACTGCCGGGTCTGCAACAGGCCGGGCACCACCTGGGGTTCGTAGACCCGCAGCGACTCGGCATCGGTCTCCAGACCGATGTAGACGCTGTACGGGATGTCGCCGAAGGCATGCCACCAGCCCTGCTGGCGGGAGTCCTTGGCCATCTGCATGAGCGAGTCGACGATGCGGACGTCGTCGACCTCGTACACCCCGCAGAGATCGCGCACGTCGCGCTGGCTGATGGAGCGGCGGCCGTTCTCCAGGCGGCTGATCTTGGACTGCGAGACCAGCAGCCGCTCCGCGACCTCCTCGGCCGTCATGCCCTTGATCTCGCGCAGTCGGCGCAATTCCTGACCCAACCGGCGTCGCCTGACGGTGGGATTGACGTTGGACGGCACGGAAACGGCACCTCCGGCTATGTAGCTGTGCGTATCTACTGCTCAGCAGATTGCCACCCGTGCCCCCGGCCGCGCTGGAAAACGGCCACACGCAGCGGCGCGGGGCAGCCGGTGATACCGGCTGCCCCGCGCTTGGTGCGGCTCCCGAACCGGGTCTTGGGGACGTCGGTGCGGCGGTTTTCGGTTGTTGCGGTGGTGCGGTGTGCGGGTGGTGCGGGTGCTGCGTCGACGCCCGTGCGGCCCTAGTGGACCGCGGTGTGCGCCATGCTGTCGCGACGTGACTGCGACTGCGCTTGCGGTTGCAACGGAACACCGGCCGCCTGGTTGCGGCGCGGCTGTGCGACCGCCCCGTTCTGGACGTCCATGACGGCGTGCGCCACGAGACCGCCCATCGGGTCGTGTCTGATCAGGTCCCGGAGCCGGGAGCGCGAGGAGCGCCCCTCGTTCCCGGGGTACAGGTGCTTGCCGAGTCCGACCGCGTGGGCCAGTGCGGCGAGCGCCGCGGTCCGCGGGTCCGGCGGTACGCCGGTGCGGATCGCACTGTCCAGCCTGGCTCTGATGTCCCGGCTGATTGCCGTGTCCGTCGCCTGGTAGCGAGTCGTCGGCAGCACTCCGCACATCTGGCCCGCCACGGCATGCACCATGCCGCACCGCTCCAGATGAGCGAGGTAAATCTGGCGGAGCCCCAGCCGGGGTCCGCCGATCCAGTGGACGGCCCGGACCGGGCTGCCGCGTCTGCGCAGCAGTTCCAGTGCGGAGTCCAGAGTCGGATCTCCTGTCGGCCGTGGCATCACCACGGCGATACGATCCCCATCAGGGGCTATCCGTCCTGCCAGAGCCAGCTCTACTAGCTGTGCTCCGGCGAGGCCGAGGTCGAGCGACTGCGGCTGCGCTGTGGTACCCGTGGTCGGGTCCAGAGCGAGCAGCAGAAGCTCCTCCGGAATTGTTCTGCGGCTCCTGCCCATCCATGCCTCCCCGCGTGGATGAATGACAGGGTGACCCCTCTCACATCTGTCTGTCGAGGGTGCCTGGGTGCTTTGTATGGGAACCAGTAGGTATGTCGTTCCCGTCTAGCAGTTCGGGCAGGGGTTCACACGGGACACTGGTAGACGGTTCGGACAGCGCGGGGATGTCCCCGCGCCGCATGGAGGAGGCATCGGTGGCGGGCGAGTCCCCCGACAAGTCGGAGCAGCAGAAGTCGTCGGGAACGACTCGGAGCGAGGCCGATCCGCGCCTTGCCGTCTTCCGTGAACCGGCCTCTCCGGAGGAGTCCGGAGGCTCGGCGGACACGGCGACGGCGGTTTTCCGTACGCCGCGGGTCGAGGCGGATCCGGAGACGGGTGCGGAGACCGTGGAGCCGGCGGAGGCCGCCGAGTCCTCGGAGTCCTCGGAGCCCTCGGAGCCCTCGGAGTCGTCGGTGGGGGCCGCGGTCGATTCCGGGTCCGGTGCGGATGCGGATGCCGGTGCGGATGTCGACGCTGACGGCGACGGCGACGGCGAAGCCGGGCCCGAGGCGGCAGCCGATGCCGATGAGGCCGATGCGGAATCCGTAGCCGAGGCCGAGAGCGCCGAAGGGGGCGCGGAGAGCCCTGAGGGCCCTGCGGACGCCTCTGCGGCCGGTTCGGGCGCTCCGGAGGCGATCGAGGAGCCCGAGGGCGCTGTGGAGCCCGTGGAGGGCGCCGGGGCTGCCGAGGCCGCCGAGTCGGAGAAGGCCGCCGAGCCCGAGGAGGGCGATGCGCGGCTGCGTGCGGCCGTCGCCGCGTGGGTGTCCAAGGGCGGGGACGAGAGCACCGAGGGCGACGCGGAGGAGCCGGCGCCCGGGGCGGAGAGCGAAGCCCTCGCGGCGGAGAGCGAAGCTCCCGATGCCGAAGCTGCTCCCGATGCCGAAACCGAAGCGGATGGCGACGCTGACGAAGACAGCGCAGCTGGTGCCGAAGCCGAAGCCGAAGCCGAAGCCGATGCAGACAGCGACTCCGGCGCCGACGCCGATGAGGCTGACGCCGGCGGGACCACCGCGGAAGACGCCCCCCAGGCGCGCGTACCCCGGACCCGCGAGGAGTCCGGCGACGAGGTCCGGGAGGAGTCCGGCGAGGAGTCCCGCGAGGAGGCGGAGCCCGCCGGGGACAAGCGCGGAATCGATCAGGCAACGGCCGTCTTCAAGGCGCCCAAGCTGCCCCGGGTCGACCAGCCGACGACCGCGCTGAAGATCACGAAGCCCCCCGCGACGCCGGAGTCCCCCGCCGAGCGGACCAGCAAGTTCGTACCGCTGCGTGCGGACGACGTACGTCCGGCCCCCGCACCCCGCGCGCCGGAGGCACCCGCACCCGCACCCGGCGCCGGCTTCGGCAGGCAGCCGCAGCAGCAGTCGCCGCAGCCGCCCGACGCATCGCTCAGCGGTGCCGAGCGGACCCGGCAGCAGCCGATGCCGCCCAGGCCGCCGCTCGACCTGCTGGCCGAGCTGACGAACACCCCGCCGCCGCCGGAGACCCCGGTCCGCACGGCCGTGCGCCGGGTCAAGATCTGGACCCCGCTGGTCCTGCTCCTGCTGATCGCGTTTGCAATCGTGCAGATGGTGCGCCCGCTGCCGGACCCGGTGCTCACGATGACGGCGGAGTCGTCGTACACCTTCAAGGGCGGCGACCTGAAGCTCTCCTGGCCGGCGCAGGGGCAGTCGGCGGTCACCGTGGACGGTGTCGGCTCGCTCGGTTCGGCGGGGGCGCAGAAGCCCGCGCCCATCGCCAGTGTCGCCAAGATCATGACGGCGTACGTGGTCCTCAAGGAGCACCCGCTCACCGGCAAGGAGCAGGGCGACAAGATCACCGTCGACCAGCAGGCGGAGGACGAGTCCAAGCTCGGCGACGAGTCCACCGCGCCGATCTCCAAGGGGCAGGTGTTCACGGAGAAGCAGCTGCTCCAGCTGCTGATGATCCCGTCCGGGAACAACGCGGCACGCCTCTTCGCCCGCTGGGACTCGTCCGAGACCGAGTTCGTCGCGAAGATGAACGCGGCGGCCAAGGACCTCGGCATGACCGGCACCACGTACACGGACCCGAGCGGTCTGAAGAAGACGACGGTCTCCACCGCCACCGACCAGCTGAAGCTGGCCAGGGCCGTGATGCAGAACGAGGTCCTCCGGGAGATCGTCGACACCCCGGAGATCAAGATCGAGGGCATCGACCAGACGATCTACAACAACAACACGATCCTGCTGCAGCCGGGTGTGAGCGGCATCAAGACGGGGTCCTCCACCCCGGCCGGCGGCAACCTCGTCTGGTCCGCCAACACGGTCGTGGACGGCAAGAAGCTCTGGATCTACGGCGCGGTCATGGGGCAGCAGGCGGGCACCGGGCAGCCGTACGACAGCCTGGTGATGTCGCTGAACAACAGCCTCGCGCTGATCAAGGACGCGCAGAAGGCCGTGACGTCCGCCACCGTCGTGAAGAAGGGCGATGTCGTCGGCTACGTCGACGACGGGTTCGGCGGCAAGACGCCGCTCGTCGCGACCGGTGACCTCAAGGCGAAGGGCTGGCAGGGCCTGAAGGTGGAGCTGTCCGTGAAGGACAACGGCACGGAGATCTCGCGCAGCATGAAGGCGGGCACCAAGGTGGGTGTGGTGACCGTGGGGACGGGGCCCGGCAGGGTCAGCGCCCCCGTCGCCCTCCAGGAGGATCTGAAGGATCCCGCCTTCGGGCAGAAGCTGACGCGGATCAGCTGACACCACGGCGGGCTGGATACCGGAACCGGAGCCGTTGCCGGAACCGGAGCCGGTATCCAGCCACCGCGGTCGTACGACGGGACGGCGGCGCACCGCGGTGCGAGCCACCTCACGGGCCCTTCCGGGGCGGTGGCGAGAGTCTGCGTGCTAGCGTCCCGGGGGCAACGCGTGGACCCTGGAACGCGTCTTCCCGCCTATGAGACCCGAGCAGGAAAGCCGGCGGTTCCAACGCGTCCGGGGAGGGACGGGGAGAGTCGCAGTGACCACTGCCGAGCCGACACGGGCGAAGCGCAGCACGGCTACCACAGGCGCCACGGGGAGCCCGGAAGGTACGGGCGGACCGGGCGCAGCCGGTGCACAGGACGGCACGCGTCCCCTCTCCGACCGTCGCCCGGCGGGTGGTCCGGCCGGCCGTCTCGCCGGCGGTCTCGACGACCTCAAGGAGCGCTGCCTGCGGCACCCGGTGCTGCTGACGACCGCCGTGGCGGCGGCCGTCCACCTCCTCTGGTTCTTCTTCTTCGCCAACAGCGGCGGCGACATCGCGGCCCAGGACGCCTGGGCCGAGTTCGTCGGCCGGCACCCCGGAACCGCGTACAACCTGGCCTGGTACGGGGGCATGCACCCCGTCTCGTACAGCGTCGTCTCGCCGTATCTCATGTCCGTGCTCGGCGTCCGTACGACGATGATGGTCGCCGGGACGGTGTCGGCGGGGCTGACCTCGCTGATCCTGTACCGGGTGAAGGCGGTCCGTAACCCGCTGGCCTGCTCGATGGCGGGCGTCTTCGCGTATCTGTGCAACGCGCTGTCGGGCCGGGTGACGTTCGGGCTCGGCATGATGTTCGCGGTCGGCGCGGTGGCGGCGGTGTTCTGCTGGCCGTACCGCTGGCGGTACAAGCGCTGGGCGAAGGCGGCGGTCGCCGCACCGCTCGCCGCGCTGGCGACGGCGGGCAGTCCGGTGGCGGGGCTCTTCCTCGGGGTGGTCGCGGCCGCGCTGTTCCTGAACAAGCGGCGGCCCGGCGCGTACGCCCTGGGGCTGGCGCCGGTGGCCGTGGTGGCGCTGTCCGCGTGGCTGTTCCCGTTCTCCGGCACCCAGCCGATGTCGATCGCGACGCTGTCGCTGCCGTTCGTCTTCGCCGCGCTCGTCTTCTTCCTGGTGCCGGGCGACTGGAAGACGGTGCGCACGGCCGCCGCCGTCTACGGCATCGGGACGCTGCTGACGTATGTGGTGGACTCGCAGATCGGCTCGAACGTCTCGCGCATGGCGATGCTGTTCGCCGGGGTGGCACTGCTGGCCGCGCTGCCGTTCTCGGTGCCGCGCTCCCGGAAGTGGTACGCGCTGATCGTCGCGTTCGCCGGGCTGAACTTCTGGATCGGGTTCAAGGGCGTCGACGACATCGTCCGGACCGCGCCCACCGCGTCGTGGGCGCGCGAGCTGGCGCCGCTGGTCGACCAGCTCCAGAAGGTGGGGGCCGACCGGGGCCGGGTCGAGGTGGTTCCGCCGAGCAGCCACCGGGAGGCCGCGGCGATGCTGCCGTACGTCAACCTGGCCCGCGGCTGGAACCGGCAGGCCGACATGGAGCGCAACCCGCTCTTCTACGACGACACCCTGAACCCGGTCAACTACCGGCAGTGGCTCGACCGCTGGGCGGTGCACTACGTGGTGCTGCCGAAGGGCGATCCGGACTCCAGCGGCGCGGTGCAGGAGGCGGAGCTGGTCGGCAAGGGGCAGCCCTACCTCAAGGCGATCTGGTCCGACAGCAACTGGCGGCTCTTCGCGGTCGACAGCCCGGTGCCGATGGCCGATCCGCCGGCGACGGTCGACGAGGCGGGCGCCGGGGAGCTGACCATCCACGTGAAGGAGGCGGGCCGGGTGCTGATCCGCATCCCGTACTCGCGCTGGCTCGCGGTGGTCGACGAGGACGGCAAGAGCCTGGACCGGCCCGAGGAGACCGAGGCGTCCAAGCAGCGCGCGGACAAGGACTCCCCGAAGTCGTTCGTGAACACCAACGGCTGCCTGATCAAGCTGGACGAGGACGAGCACGGCGACGAGTGGACGGAACTGCTCGCCCCGCGCCCCGGCGTGTACCGGCTGGGCGCGCCCTACCAGCTGTCGCCCGGCACACCCTGCCCGGACGAACTGCGCTGAGCCCCCTGGCCGGTTCCCGTGCTGCGGTACGGGGAGCGGCCGGACCAATTCCGTACGATCGCTCCCTGCGGGGACGAGGCACTGGCATGGTGTGCTGCCATGAGGTGCCAACAGTGCGGCGGCGAACGACGCGGTGCGCTCCCCGGTATGAGCTGTCCCGACTGCGCATCCGTGACGCGAGCGGGCAGCGGCGACGGTGCGTGGATCGCCCGGGAGACGCTCGCGGGCCGGATCTCCACGCTGCCGGGAAGCCGTAAGGCCTGGCTGGCGGCGGGGGTCGTGGTGCTGACCGGTTCCCTGGTGACGGCCGTGGCGTTCATCGCGTCGGCGGGCGGCGAGACCCGGACCGGGGCCGTCGGGCGTGCGGGCACGGGCGGCGGGGGCGCCGGTGACCGGGTGGGCGGCGCTCCCACCCGGATCAGCCCCTCGGCCGCGGCCCCGGCCTCCACCGGCCCGGCGTCCTCACCGCCCCCGACCCCGGCCCCCTACCGCTACACGGCGTGGGCGGGCCCCGGCTGCTCGACGGGTGAGTACCGCGAGTACGGGCGCTTCGAGAACGGTGACGCGGGCTGGTACACGGTCGGTTCGGGCGGCTTCCGCGACGGCTCGTGCGACGGCCGCTTCAGTGCCGTACCGATGTCGGGCAGTCCGGACGAGGACCGGGGCAGCACCGCCACCTGGTCCTGGCACCTGGGTTCGGGGTACCGGGAGTGCGCGCTGACGGTCTTCGTCCCGCGCTCGGACCGCGACCGGGACGTGGCGGGGAACCCCACCGTCTACCGGGTGCTCTCCGACCCGGGGGACGCGGACTCGGCGTACACGGGCTTCGCCGTACGCCAGACCGTGCACCGGGGCAGCGCGGTCGATGTGAACAGCTACCCGGTCAAGGGCGACACCTTCGCGGTGCAGCTGATCGACCGGGGCCGGGACTGGGGCAGCACGGAACTGCTGGGCGCACACCACGCGGCGGCGCAGCTCAAGGTCTCCTGCCGCTGAGCCGGCCACCGGCCCTCAGCCATCGCCCATAAGCCATCGGCTGCCGGTGGGGTGGCCGGGCCGGCCGGGGTGGATACTTCCCCGATGGACACCGACACCTCGCGGGCAGCCTGGCGCAACACGACACACGACTGGGCCGCCGCCGTGGACCCCGGTCATCTGGAGGGCATCCGGCGGGACCCCGCCGCGTTCGCCCCCGGGGGCGCCGGGCACCTGGTCCTGGAGGTCGTCGCGTACGCCGCCGACGAGGCGGAGTGCACCGACGGCGGGCACGCCGTCATCACGCTGCACCCCGACGGATCGGTATCGGTCGCGGACGACGGGCGGGGCACGGACACCCGCCGCGACGAGCAGGGCCGGGCGGTGAAGAAGCCCGTCATGGCAACGAAGGACCTGCGGTTCTTCGACCTCCCCGGCGCGCAGACGCTTCCGGACGGCCATCCCCGGCGGGGCATGTCCGTCGTCGCGGCGCTCAGCGACCACCTCGTCCACACCAACCGCCGTCGCAACGGCTCCTGGACCCAGCGCTACGAGCAAGGGGTTCCGGTGACCGGCCTGGACCCGGTCGACGACGACGGCACGACGGGGACGCTGGTCAGCTTCCGCCCGGGGGAGTCCCTGCGTGCGGGCCAGGGCCTGGACCCGGACGAACTGCTGCGGCGGGCTGGGGCGGCCTGGCCGCACCTGACGGTCAGGATCGACGACCTGCGCGAGGGCTGAAGCCCGGCGCCCCGGAACCACCTCCCACCACCGCTTGCGTCCGTACCCCGGACCGGCATGAGAGACAAGGCAGGTCGCACCATGCCGGCACCCTCCGGCTTCAGTTACGAGTCGCGCAACGACGGCACCGTCGTCATCACCCATCGCGAGCGGAAGGCGACGACGCTGCGGGGTGACCGGGCGGCGAAGTTCGTGGCCGAGGTGGAGGCCGGGGACGCCCAGGCGGTGATGGCCCGCTGGACGGGCGCGTACAAGTTCGGCAACGAACGCATGGCCCGCAACCACCCCAGGAATCAGGGGCGTTGATCTGAGCGGCGGCCCCCGGCGTGGTGGCGGCCGGGGGCGGGCTCCCCGCTGCGGCGCTCGTACACGGTGACCTGGCGGCCTCCGGTGACGGTTTCGGAGCAGCGGACGAAGTGGGCTTTCAGGACGCGCTGTTTGGCCCGGTCGCGATCCGTGGTGGCGGGCGGCGCTCCCACGTCACTGACGACCAGGATGCGGCGTGCGGCGAGCATGGCGTGCGCTATCCGGTCCGGGCTGCCCTCGACGCCGTTCATGGTGCCGGATCCCGGCGGTTCCCGGACCAGGGCCAGGTCTCTGATCCCGGTGAACTCGACGGGCGAGACGAGGGCGGTGTCGCGGCGGGCCGCCGGTATGTACAGCACCCCGTCCCCGTCCTCCCGGGCGGCGGCGACGCTCGCGGCCGTGGCCAGCACGTCGTCGATCCGGCCGGTGGCGTCGCGCAGCGACAGCTGGACGGGAAGCAGCCCGAGGAAGGCGAGCGTCATGACCCCGGCGACCGTGCGACGGGGCGGAGTGCGCAGCCGGAGCGCGAGCGCGTGGCAGGCCCCGCCGATGAGCAGGGCGAGCCCGAGGTGGCTGAACAGGACGTAGCGGGTGAGGTAGACGGGCCGGAACAGAGAGGCGGCGAGCAGCACGAGCGGGGGAACGGCCAGCAGGGGCAGCCCGACTGCGGCGAGCGTGAGCCGGGCGGGGGAGGGGGTGGAGCGGGACGGTGAATGAGGCGGCGGAGGAAGCTGGGCCTGGGCCGTGGGTCGGGCTGCTGCCGACCGTACCGCCCATGCGCAGAGGGTTCCGGCGGCCAGCGTCAGCAGGAGGCCGGTCAGTGTTCCGGCGGTGACGGGGCGGATCCAGGCGACCTGTTGCGACTGCGCGCTGCTCGCGACGACGAGGGGGAGCGCACCGGCCACCGCGCAGGCCGCGGCGGCTGCCCAGCGCAGCACGGTCGCGCGGGGTGGCCGGGCGAGGACGATCGTGACCGCGTGGGCGCACAGCATCAGCAGCGAGAACCAGTTGAGCAGGGCGGCGATCAGTGCCGTCGCGCCGTACGCCGCCCAGCGGCCCGCGCCCGGCCGCTCCACGCCCGCGACCAGCAACAGGCAGGCCAGCGCCGCGCAGGCCGTCACCAGGGCATAGGGCCGACCCTCCTGCGCGTACTGCTGGACGGCGGGAATCAGAGTGAACGCGAGCCCGGCGCCCAGCCCCGCGCACCGCCCCGCCAGCCGGGCACCGAGCAGGGTGATGAGGGCGGCGGCGCCGGCCATGGCCAGGACGGACGGCAGCCGCAGGACGACGAGGCTGTCCCCGGCGACGGCGAAGACCTCGTGCATGAACAGGTAGTAGAGGCCGTGGACGACGTCGATCCGGTCCAGCAGGTGCCAGATCTCGGGGACGGTCCGGTGCGAGGCCTGCCATGTGGCCGCTTCGTCGCGCCACATGCTGTTGTCGCGGGTGATGCCCCACAGGCCGAGCAGGAGGCTGAGGGCCGCCGGACCGACGGCGGATAACCCGGTCCGTCCGCACCATTCAGATGTTCTGGGCATGACAAACTCTCCGGCCGAGGCGAAGGGGACCACCGGAACACCGGCAGTCGCCGGACGGTCCCGATCACCTGAATCACGCTAGGCGGCACGCCTGTTGGGGTCGTCACCTGCGATGGCGAACCGGGGGGTCCGTCGCGGGAACTACGAATGACCGTCCTTCGCCCGGGGGATGTAGTCCTCCCGGCTGCGCCCGCCGGACTCGCTGCCGGCGCACTCCACGCCCATGGCGCCGCCGGCTCCGCTTGTTCCGCCGGTCCGGGGGGTTCGTAACGTTTGTTCTATTCTCTGTGAGATTCTTCTGTGGAGGCTGCGGCGAGGTGCGGCCGCGCCGGGCAGGCGGGGACCCTCGCCGATGGACGAAAGGCGGACCCGTTGCCGGACAGGGCGGACTCGACACAGCAGGGCCTGCCGGGGCGCAGGCTGGCATGGCCGTGGTTCCTGGTGGTGGTGATCGTCTACGCGGGCATCATCCAGGGCCTGGGACAGCTGATCGGCGTGGACACCGACTACTCCGACAGCGAGTTCCCCACCGCCGAGTCCCTGGTGCGCAACGCGCTGATACCGATCGGGGCGTCGATCGTGTTCGGGGCGGCCGTCGTGACCTGGCTCGGCTGGTGGGGCGAGGTCCTGCGCTACCGCGCGCCGGTGCGGCGGTGGGTGCGCTGGGTGCCGGTCTCGATGATCGCGGTCGCCCTGATCGCCCTGAACTACGGCCACCTCGCCGATCAGAGCCCCTCCCTCGTGGCCTGCCTGATCCTGCTCGGGCTGTTCGTCGGCGTCGGCGAGGAGCTCATGTTCCGCGGCATCGGCGTCCACGTGTTCCGCCGTGCCGGATTCACCGAGGGCAAGGTCGCGCTCTACTCCTCGATCGTCTTCGGCCTCGTGCACGTCAGCAACGCCTTCGGCCAGGGAGCACAAGCCCTCATCCAGGCGGTCATCGTCTCCACCTCGGGCTACTTCTTCTACCTGTGCCTCCGCGTCGGCGGCGTCATCCTGCTGCCGATGCTCGTCCACGGCCTCTGGGACACCAGCCTGCTCTCCAGCCTGGTGGGCGACGAACCCCAGACGTACCCGGGACTGGTCCTCATCATCCTGCTCCAGGTCGTCCTCATCGCCGTGCTGGTCGTCAAGCGCCCTCCGATCGAGGCCAGGAACAAGACCGTGGCCCCGGAACTCCCGGGCTGAGCCCGGTACAGGGGCGAGGCGGAGCCCCCGGGTTACTCAAGCGGAGGTGAGTACGTGGACTCAGGTCGGCTGCGGCGTGAGCAGGAACGATTGAGCCATGTCGCAACGACCTCTGAAACTCGTTCCCCAGCTGACGGCGATCCTCGTGCTGGCCGTCATGACGCTGGCGCTGTGGGCTGCCTGGCTGGGCTGGGACCAGCACCGTGACGTGCAACCTGATGGTTCGGAGACCGGCCCGTACGAGGCGTGGCAGGTGATCGGGCTGGTGCTGTCGCTGCTGGCGCCGGTGTACTGGGCGGCGTCCAGGCGCTACATCGCAGGCGCCGTGCTCGGCGTCACGGGCGGCCTGACCGTTGCCGCGTACTACGACTGGTCGGACGACTCCAGCGGTCTGTTCATGGTCGGCGTGGTGATGGTCATGGTGGGGAGCCTCGTCGTGACCGGCATCGCCTCCGCCGTGATCGCCTCCGTGACATCGAGGGCCGGCTCCGTTCGATAGCGGTGTCAGTGCCTGGTGGCAGACTCGGTCGGCATGAGCGATCAGGTGAGTCTGAGAGACGTTGAACCGGACGATCTGGAGGAGTTCTTCGCGCAGGAGCACGATCCCGAGGCCGTGCAGCGGTCCAGGTTCCCGCCCCGGGAGCGGGAGGCCTTCATGACCCACTGGGCGACGAAGGTTCTCGGGGATCCCACCAACTTCGTGCAGGCCATCACCGTCGACGGAGAACTCGCGGGCAACGCGGTGGCCTGGTGGGACGAGGGGCGGCGCTTCATCGGGTACTGGCTCGGCAGACAGTACTGGGGCCGGGGGATCGGCACACAGGCACTGGCGCTGTTCCTGGAGCGGGAGCAGGCCCGTCCCCTGCACGCCGATCCGTACGTCGGGAACACCGGCTCGGTGCGACTGCTGGAGAAGCTCGGCTTCCGGCGGACCGAGACGGTCCGGTACGGCGAGAACGAGCACATCATGCTGGTGCTCGACGAGAACCCCGCCTGAGCCCACCACAGTTCGAACGGCCCGGAGTGGACCGAATCCTTGCCGCACGATGCCCGAGCACGAAGCCGCGTGGTGCTGACCTGCCTGGTCAGATCACGCGGCTGCGTACTCGGTTCTGCGAACCCGAGGCGGGGGTCAGTACTGGCTGGTCGTGTACTGCGGCGTCGTGTCCCTGATCTGATGTTCTTCGTCCGGTGCGCGCCGGGCGAGCTTCTCGCCCTCGATGTCGACGTTGGGCAGGATGCGGTCGATCCAGCCGGGCAGCGACCACGCGCGCCGGCCGAGGAGCGCCAGGGCGGCGGGCACGATCGTCATGCGGACGACGAAGGCGTCGAAGGCCACGGCGATCGCGAGGCCGAAGCCGAGCGACTTGATCATGGCGTCGTCGCCTCCGACGAAGCCGGCGAACACGGAGATCATGATGAGGGCCGCTGCCGTGACGACCTTCGAGCTGTGCTTGAAGCCGGTCTCGATCGCGGTGCGGGCGTCGGCCCCGTGGACGTACGCCTCACGCATGCGCGTCACCAGGAACACCTGGTAGTCCATCGCGAGGCCGAACACGATGCCCACCATGAGGATCGGCATGAGGCTCATGATCGGGCCGGTCTGTTCGAGGCCGACCAGGTCCTTGAGCCAGCCCCACTGGAAGACGGCGACGAGCGCGCCGAGCGCGGCCAGGACCGACAGGAGGAAGCCGAGCGCCGCCTTCACGGGGACCATGACGGAGCGGAAGACCAGGATCAGCACGAGGACCGCCAGGCCGACGACGAGCGCCAGGTAGGGAAGGATCGCCGCGCTGAACTTGTCGGAGACGTCGATGTTCAGCGCGGTGGAACCGGTCACCATCGACCGGGCGCCGGTGGACGACCCGGTGTCGGCGGCCAGCGAACGGATCTCGCCGACGAGCTCCTTGGTGGCGTCGCTGCTCGGCCCGCTCCTGGGGATCACCGTGATGATCGCGGTGTCGCCGGCCTCGTTGAAGGCGGCGGGGGACACGGACGCCACGTCCGGGAGACCGGCGACGGCCTTGCTCATGCCGGCGGCGGTGCTGCGGGCGGTGCCGGGGCTCCGGTCGTCGACGGTCAGGGTCAGCGGGCCGTTGAAGCCGGGGCCGAAGGAGTCGGCCAGGATGTCGTACGCCTTGCGCTGGGTGGAGGACGCGGGCTTGGAGCCGTCGTCCGGCAGCCCGAGCTTGAGCTGCGTGGCGGGCAGGGCGACGACGCCGAGCGCGACGACCGCGAACACGAGGACCTTGACCGGCCTGCGCAGGACGAAGGCGATCCAGCGGTTGCCGGCCGTCACCCGGGGAGCCGCGGCCGGGGCCGGAGTGCGTGCGGACTTCTTACGGGCTTTGCCCAGGACCCGCTCCCCGGCGAATCCCAGCAGCGCCGGCACCAGGGTGACGGCCACGAGCACGGAGACGACGACAGCTCCGGCGGCGGCCAGGCCCATGGCGGTGAGCATGGGCAGGTTGACCACGGCCAGGCCGGCGAGGGCGATGACGACGGTCACGCCGGCGAAGACGACGGCTGAACCGGCGGTGCCGTTGGCCCGGGCCGCGGCCTCCTTCGCGTCGTACCCGTCCGCCCGTTCCGAGCGGTAGCGGGAGACGATGAACAGCGCGTAGTCGATTCCCACGGCGATACCGAGCATCGACGCGAGCGCCGAGGTGTTGCTGTTGAGATCGAAGATCGCGCTCACCGCCGTGATGGCCGTGGTGCTGACACCGACGCCCACGAGGGCGGTGATCAGCGGGAGACCGGCGGCGATGAGGGACCCGAAGGTCATGACCATGATGACGGCGGCCAGGGCGAAGCCGATGGCCTCCGCGGAGTGGCCTCCCTCCGGGGCCGCGAGCGCGTCACCGGACGCCTCGACCGTCAGCCCTTCGTCGCGGCCCGCGTCCAGTGCGTCGTCGATGCCGGTGTGGTCGGCGTCGGTCAGGTCCGCCGCGGCAGCGGTGTAGTTGACCTGGGCGTAGGCGGTGGTGCCGTCCGCGCTCACCGCCTTCGTGGCGAAGGGATCACTGACCCGGCCGATGCGGGACGAGGAGTTCCTGAGGTCCGTCAGGGCCGCTTCGGCCGCCGCCTTGTTCTCGGCACTGCCGATCCTCTCGCCGTCGGGGGCCCGCAGCACGACGCGAGCGGACGCGCCTTCGGCGTTGGCGGCCGGGAACTTCTCCCCGAGGAGGTCGAAGGCGCGCTGGGACTCCGTACCGGGCAGGGTGAAGCTTGAATCGGCCGAGCCCGAGGTGCCGGCCGCGCCGGCGCCGACGGCGCCCAGGACGACGGCCCACAGGAGGACGACCAGCCAGCGCCGCCGGAAGGCGAACCGGCCGATCCTGTGCAGGAAAGTTGCCATGAGGGTGTGACTCCGTAGGGAAGGAAGGTGCTCGGTGGGCGGACATACGCGGCTTGAACGGTGCGTCGCTCCTCGCTCAGCACTTCCGTTCCTGGGGCCGGGGTCGAGGGGTGCCGCAGCGCCCGCATGGTCCGCGGGCGCTGCGGTGCGTACCGGCCGCCGTCCCCACAGGGCGCGGCACGCCGTCCGGTCACATCACCGCGTGAGACGGTCCCGGACCCCAGCGGCGCGGTGCGGCCACCTGACCTGACCGGCCGCAGCGCCGCCGGCCATGTACGCCGTCGGCACTGACGGCGCTGATACCGGCGGCCGGCCTCGGGGGAAGGACCGGCCGCCGGTGATTTCCATGGTTTCCTGCGAAGGCGCCCCGCGATGTCGGCCGTAGGTACTGTTCCGGCGCGGGCCTGTCGGTCATTCGGCCGACACGGCTACCGGGATCCGTACACCTACGCTGACCAGCGTGGACCTGGACCTTCCGTTTACTCCTGCGGTCAAACGCCTCATCACCGTGTGCGCGCTGCTCGCGCTCGCCCTGACGGGGTTCGCGGACGTCGCTCTGCTGTCCATGGCGCCCGATCCGTGGCACCCCGCGACGAACTGGCTGCCCGTCCTGGTGACGGGCCCGCTCCTGATCCTCGCCGTCGGCGACACACGCTTCTCGCCCCCGTTGCTGCCGCGCATCTGGATGGCGGTGGCGATGTCACTGACGTTGAGCGGCATCTGCGTCGCGGTCCCCCAGACCGGGTCCTCCGTGGGCGCACTGGAAATCGCGGGACTGCTGGGTCTGCTTCTCCGCACCGCCGCACGCACCGCGCGCCCGAAGGCGGCCGCCGCATCCGCCGCCGCCCTGAGCCTGACCGTCCTGGTCGTGCCCTTCCGTACCGGCTCGTGGCCGAGCATCGTGGCGGGCGTCTACGTCCTGACCGTGATCCTCGCCATCGTCATCACACTCGGCTGCGCCGTCCGCGCCATGGAGGCGAGACGCCGCCGGGCCATCAGCGACGTACGCCAGGCGGAACGCCTCGCGCTCGCCCGCGATCTGCACGACCTGATCGCCCATCACATGACCGGAATCATCGTGCAGGCGCACGCGGCAACAGCCGTCTACCCCACCGCACCCGACAAGGTCGAGCCGATCCTGCGGAACATCGCGCAGGCCGGCACCGAGACGCTGGAATCCATGCGCCGCCTGGTCCGCGTGCTGAGGGAGGACAACCACACCGCGGTGCGCCCGGGCGACCTGCTCAGCGAGCTCGCCGAGCTGACCGCGAGCTACTCGACGCCCGCAGCCGCCGGCCCCGCACCCGCCACTGCGCGCCTCGAGGCCACCGCCGCCGCGCGTACCGCCCACATCAGCCCCGAAGTGGAGATCTCCGCCTACCGCGTGGCCCAGGAAGCACTCACCAATGTGCGCAGGCACGCCCCCGGCGCCCGGGTCGACGTCCGCCTCGACGCCGACAGCACCTGGCTGCAGCTCAGCATCACGGACACCGGAGGACCCCAACGCACCGCTGCGCCGGCCGGCGGCCAGGGCGGCTTCGGCCTCATCGGCCTGCGCGAACGGGTCGAAGCGCTCGACGGAGCGCTCCACACCGGCCCTCTGCCCAACGGCGGTTGGGAAGTGAGAGCCACCTTCCGGCTACGTGCCCCGTCCCCGGCCCAGGACACGGCCGCACCCGCCGGCCCTCCGCCCGCGGCCTGACCGGCCGGGCAGCTCATCCGGCCGGCCGCACCGCGCCGTGCTCCCACGCCCACGCAGCGATCTCCACCCGGTTGCGGGCCTCGACCTTGGCCTGGATCCGGCCCAGATACGTCTTGACGGTCGACAACGACAGGAACAGCTCGTCGCAGATCTCCTGATTGGTGCGGCCCACCGCGATCAGCCGCACGATGTCCAGCTCCCGCACGCTCAGCCCGAACGCCTCCACCCCGGCCGGTGCTGTACCCAGCTCGGCCTGCTCCAGCCGCTTCAGCAGCCGCACCGTCACCGCCGGGGACACCAGCGCATCCCCCCGGGCGGCGGCGCGCACCGCCTCCACCAGCAGGGCGGGCGTCGCGTCCTTCAGCAGGAACCCGCACGCGCCGTTACGCAGCGCGGTACGCACGTAGTCGTCCTGGTCGAACGTCGTGATCACCACGACGTTCAACGGATCAGCGACCCCCGGACCGGCCAACTGCCGGGTCACTTCCAATCCGTCCAGCCGAGGCATCCGGATGTCGGCGAGCACCACCTGCGGGCGCAGCCGGCGCGCCAACTCCACGCACTCCACGCCGTCTGCCGCCTCCCCGACCACCTCGATGCCCGGCTGTGCATCCAGGATCATGCGGAAACCGGCACGCACCAGCTCCTGATCGTCGGCAACCACCACGTCAATACTCATTCCGGGCATGCGCCAGTTCGTATCACAGCGCTCAGCCCAGGGCCCTGCCGGCGACCTGTCCGTGCTGGCGCTCGGAGGCATGTCCTTGGCCCGCGGATCGGTCTCGGCTCATGCCCTCGGGCCTGTCCGGTGCGGGCGCGCGTCGGCGGCGGTGGCGGCGACGCGCAGGCCGGAGGCAGGGTGCGGGAGCGGCCGGAGCCGGGTGCGCGGACGGCGCGCAGCGCCGAACCGTCGGGTGCGGTGCCTCGATGAGGCAGGAAGGGCGCCTCCTGCTCGTGCAGCACGTTGGAAGCGGTGCCTGTTCAGGCGGCCCGACGGGTCATACCCAGGTCTGACCCCGCAGTTCAGCTCCTGGTCCGACGCCCCGCGGGGACGCCGCAGGCATCGTCGTCAGCATGACGAACCCGACGACATCCAAGGCCACCGCGGTCTCGACGATCGGCGTCCGACTGCGTGCCGCACTGCCTGTGGAGCGGTTCGAGGGGACCGGCTTTCCCGGGCGTTGGGTGGGCGGCACCGCCATGGTGTTCGGCCCGCTCCTGATGCTGACCGGCGCGTTGTTGCGGGCCCGCTTCCCCTTCTTCTACCCCGATCAACTCGCGGCTTACGAGCGGCATCCCACCCTGATGGCCACCGCATACGGCCTCTTTGCCGCGGGCAGTCTGCTGCTCTGGCCCGCCGTGGCCGTGGTGGCCGCACGGATCGGGGCCCGCGGTGCCGGATGGGGGCTGTGGGGCGGAGTGCTGGTCGTGTTCGGGCTGTTCGCCCGCGCCTTCCACGCGGGGGTGGACCATCTGGCCTTTCAGCTCGTGCGTTCGCAGGGAGTCGGGCCCGCCACCGAATCGGTCTCCGTCGGCTACGGCGCCTTTCATGTCTTCGCCACGCTGAACCTCGCCATCCTCGCCGGGTGGCTGGTCCTCGCACTGGGCGCCTGGCGCACCCGGGTGCTCGGCCCGGTCCGCGCTGCCGCACTCGCCCTCACCTCAGCACTGCCCCTCGGGGTGCTGAAGGGAACCACCCCTGTGTCGCTGGTGGCCCTGACCGGACTGTGCGCAGCACTGGTGCCGCTGGGTGTGGCGCTGCTGCGTGAAGCGCCCCGTCCCAGTCGGGCGGCGGTGCTGCGCTGGGTGCCGCTGACCCTGGTGACGCTCGGGCTGATGATGCTGCTGGGACAGGCCGGTTGAGTGGGCGCGTACAGATACGGTCGGGTCATGAAGCTCAAGGGGCAGGGCCATCTCTATGCCCTTGACCTCGGCGCGGCCCTGGCCCTGACTGCCGTGTACGTCGGCTTCACCGGGCTGACCGCCGATGACGGGCAACCCGCCTACACGGGACCGGTCTGGCTCGGCTGGCTGATCGCCGCCACGGTCGGCCTGCCGATCGCCGTACGCCGCCGTTGGCCGCTTGCGGTCCTGGCGGCCGTGCTGGCCGCTCTGGCCGCGGCATCGCTCCTCGACATCCCCCGTGAGCCGTACGTCGCCGCCGGGCTCGCTGCCTACCTGGTCGGACTGGCCGAGCCGGCCCGCAGGTCCGTGCCCGCACTCGCGGTCACGCTGCCGGTGGCGTGCGGAGCCGTGTACCTCGGCGAGGCGGTGGTGACTCCCGCCGAGGACTGGCGGGGTGCCGTCGGGGTGGCAGGGCTCGTGCTCCTGGTGATCGGCGGGGCCTGGGGCGCGGGGTTCACCGTGCGCGGCCGCCGGGCCGAGGCTGCCCGGGAACAGCGGCGTCGGTCGGAGCGTGCACTGGACGAGGAGCGTCTGCGGATCGCCCGTGAGCTGCACGACATCGTCTCGCACAACCTGAGCCTGATCGCCGTCAAGGCGGGCGTCGCCGGGCATGTGGCGGAGGCGGACCCGCGGGAGGCGCGGGCCGCCCTCAAGGTCATCGAGGAGACAAGCCGTTCCGCACTGGCCGAGATGCGGCGCACGCTCGGCGTGCTGCGTATCGAGGGCGCGCCTCTGGGACCCGTTCCGGATCTCGACGGCCTCGGCTCGCTCGCCGCGCAGGCACACCGGGCCGGGGTGGACGTCGACCTGACGGTGCACGCCACGGAGGGCCTGGCCGAGGGGACGCGGCTGACCATCTACCGGATCGTCCAGGAGGCCCTCACCAACGCGGTCCGGCACGCCGCCCCGACCCGCTGCCAGGTCACGGTCGAGGCGGGTGCGCGAGAGATCCGCATCGACATCGCGGACGAGGGGCCACCGTCTGCACGTGGGCAGGCCGCCCGCGAACCGTCGCGCGGGCATGGCCTCTTGGGTATGCGGGAGCGGGCGATGATGTACGGCGGCAGCTGCGAGGCGGGGCCCCGGCCGGAAGGCGGCTTCGCGGTGTCCGTCCGCCTGCCGGCCGAAGGGAACAGATGACCATGACCGACGTGCCCCCGGTCCGGGTACTGATCGCCGACGACCAGGCGATGGTGCGCGGCAGCTTCCGGGTCCTCGTCGACCACACGCCCGGCATGACGGCCGTGGGCGAGGCCGCGAACGGGGCGGAGGCCGTCGAACTCGCCCGCCGTGAAAGGCCGGACGTCGTGCTGATGGACGTACGCATGCCTGACCTCGATGGCATCGGGGCGACCCGGAAGATCTGCTCGGACCCGGCCCTGCCGGGCGTCCGCGTCCTCATCCTCACCACCTTCGACCTGGACGAGTACGTCTACGCCGCTCTGCGCGCCGGAGCCGCGGGCTTTCTGCTCAAGGACACCCCGCCGACCGAGGTCCTCACCGCCATCGGAGTCGTCGCCGCGGGAGAGGCCCTGCTCGCCCCCTCGGTGACCCGTCGCCTGATCGCGGAGTTCGCCCGCCGTCCCGAGCCTGCGCGCCCACCCAGTCGCACGCTGGACGGGATCACCGACCGGGAGTTGGAGGTACTCGGTCTGATCGCACGGGGGTTGTCCAACACAGAGTTGGCGGAGCACCTCCATCTGAGCCCGGCCACAGTCAAGACCCACATCGGGCGGCTGCTCGCCAAGCTGCGTGCGCGTGACCGCGCCCAGCTCGTGATCGTCGCCTACGAGACCGGGCTGGTGGGCGACCACCGGCGTGGGGTCTGAGACGCACGGGACAGGCGGACCTCATCAGACCGAAAGCCCTGCCGCCCGTTGGGACGGCAGGGCCTCCGACTGGTAATCGGAGCGAACAACCCTGTGGGCCGATGTACCCAGCCCCTCAATGGTGGTCGAACGGGGAGACGATGATCTCGGAGTTGACCGACAGCAGTGTGTTTCCCGCGCTGTCGAAGCTGACCAGGCGGGCATACGCCCTGCCGTTCACGTGCAGCTCGGCGAGATATCGGGCAGTGCCAACCGCGCCGGTGGCGCAGGGGATGTTGTTCACGGAACGCACCGCCGTGCCATCGGGGTCCACGACGTCGACCCGGAATCTGGCGCAGTTGCTGGGGAATTCCTGGATGTGGCCCAGGCCGAGGAATTCTTGTGGTCCGAGGCCGATCCGGTCGACGCAGACGTCGCCCTTGAATCCGTTCTGATCGAATGACGTGCATTTCCTGAACGGTGGTACCCAGTCGGCCTGGGCCGGACTGCCGGTTGCGGCGATCATGCCCACGGTAGCGGTCGCCACGACGACCGCTGTGGAAATGGAATTGCGGATTCTCATTGGTGCCCCCTCGCGCGACAGTGAACCTTCAGAAGTGCCGTCCACCAGTGGAAACCAGCTTTTCCGACGGATCGGCGATTCGCTACGGTAACCGGCCGGCTCCGGGACGTCGACGGCCGCAGTTGAACAGCTCATCCGGCAATGATCGAAAATCCGTCCCGGCGTTCAGTTCGACAACCGGTACCCCAACCCGCGGATCTGACGTTTGCTCAGTACGCTGTCGCGGTGTCGCGGTGGTGGATCAGGCAGTGCAGCAGGGCATTCCGTCCCTTGAGGTGGTGGAACGGTCCAAGCGGAAACCCAGGTATCGCAAATGGGGGGCTGAAATGCCCCAGCTATTGACCGCGGGTGCGAGCTTGTCCCTTGTGGGCGGCTGGGGCCTCGGCACCGTCGCCCTGGCGCTGCTCGTCATCGGGGCGGCGGCGATCTGCGGGGTTGAGCCGAACGACATTCCAGCGGCACCGCAGGCCCTCGCCGCCGGTGGGGAACGGGTTCCTGGCCGTGGCCGCGGCGGGAAACCCTGCCACCCACCAGGGTGATCACGGTGTACTCCAGGGCTTGGCACGAGAAGGCCGCGAGCCGGTGCGGGTCGTGTCAAGGGACGATGAGTTCGGTGAACCTGCTGGTCATGGCTTCTCCAGGTTGGTGGTAGTGGAGGCGGGTGTGCTGAGGATGCCGTCGAACGCGTCGACGACCGGGGTGTGCTGGTAGATGTTCTGCATCCGAATGCGGTCGGGGCCGTTGAGCTGCTCAGCCCGGGCCTGACGAAGACCGGCGACGGCGTGGCCAAGGCCGGCCTCGGCGAAGGCCGATTCGACGCTTCCCGGCGCGGGTGGCTCCAGCGGGGTGTCGTGGACGGTGAATCCGAAGGGAGCTGTCTCGTCGCGACGCATGTCGGCGGTGTGGCCGGTGATGCTGGTCAGGCCAAGGGCGAAGTACGCGTCACCGAGGGCGTGGTGCAGGTGCTGACCCATGGGAAGTCCCGTGAGGTGGCCGTCGAAAGCGATAGGCGTCCTCTGGAGGTGGGCGTTGTGGGCCATCAGTACGACGCGGTCTGTGGGCTTGAGCCGGTCGAGGTGCCACAAAAGTGATTCCGCCATGTACAAGTCGCGGGCAGAGGTGTCGGCGGTGAGCCCGTCTCCGGCGAAGAGGCCCGCCATCGCACGGAAGGTGTAGTCGCCGTGGCAGGCGGCCTCCAGGCAGCGCAGGGAGGTGTCGTAGCTGTGCCGGTCTCCGCGGGAGAGATACAGCGGCTTCAGGGCGCGAAACCGGATGAGCAGTCGCGCAAGAAGTGCGCTGAGGGTGTCCTGTTCGTTGGTGGTCAGACGCGCCCATGCGGGTGCGGCCACTGCCGCGGAGTCACCGGCGAAGGAGGCGGCGATCGTGGTCACGCTCTGGAGCGCCGGCAGGGTCTCCGGATCGATGTGGCGAAGGTAGTCGGTGACCGGTGTGAGGGCGGGAAGCAGCGATCCGCCAGCCGCCGGGATATCGATTCCTGCGAACCGCACCGGCTCTGCGACGGTGCGGTTGTGGCGGCGGAGAAAGCGCAGCGGATCCTGGAGCCCGATGGGGACCGCGTTCGCCAGGAGCGCGGAGAGGCCGTCGTCCGTTCCCGAGCCGCGGGTCCAGGCATCGAGGGGTAGGGCTTCGCAGAAGCCGTACTCGAAGGCCAGGACGGTGAAGCCGCAGCGTTCAACGAGGAACCGCAGGAGGCGTTGGCGCATCACGGCGAACTCGTCGATGAAGTGTGAGTGTTCACCGAGGCCGACCACGCGGGCACTGTCCAGGAGGTCGCCCAGCGGTTCCAGGTCGTCCAGGGGTGCTGTCGGGTCGAGGTGCATGAGTGGGGTGGCATGGCCTTTGAGCCAGCCGGCAAAGGTCGGCCGATCAGTGGTGGTGGGCACGGTGGCGGCTCTTTTCGGAGAGGAGGTGATGAGCGCGTGGCGCCGGCCTACGGGTGCGGGAGGCGGGGTGCCGCGTCCTGCAGCTCGTCGACGCTGCCGGACATCAGCGTCCGTATGTGCTCGCTGATGTGCTCCGGGGGCCAGTTCCACCAGGCCAGGGCGAGCAGCCGGGCGATGTCCCGGTCGTCGTACCGGGTGCGGATGAGGCGGGCCGGGTTGCCTCCGACGATCCCGTAGTCGGGCACGTCCTTGGTGACCACCGAGCCGGCACCGATGATCGCGCCGTTGCCGATCCGTACCCCGGGCATCACGGTGGCGCCGTGCCCGAACCAGACGTCGTGGCCGACGACGGTGTCGCCCCGGTTCGGCAGTCCGGTGAGCAGATCGAAGTGGTCCGACCAGGAGCCGCCGAGGGTGGGGAAGGGGAAGGTGGAGGGGCCGTCCATGCGGTGGTTGGCGCCGTTCATGATGAACCGCACCCCGGTGCCCAGCGCGCAGAACCTGCCGATGACCAGCTTCTCCGGACCGTAGTGGTACAGCACGTTGCGGGTCTCGAACGCGGTCGCGTCATCGGGGTCGTCGTAGTAGGAGTACTCCCCCACCTCGATCAGCGGGGACTTCACCAGCGGTCTGAGCTGGACGACCCGTGGCTGGCCGGGCATCGGATGCACGACGGTGGGGTCAGCAGGTACGGGCATGGCGGGCTTCCTCATCGTGTGGGCGTTGTGGGTACGCGGTCGGTGGCAGGCTCTGGTGCCTCAGTTCCTCGTCGGTCGCAGGGAACCCGAACCTGGCGAGCGGGGTCTGCGGCAGCTCGGGCAAGAGCGTGTCGCAGGATGCACCAACGGGTGCAGGCCCAGGCGATATGGGCATCCGCGCGGATCAGGATGACGTCGGCCGGCCGGTTGTCCGTGCCGGCGGTATGGATGTCCTCGCGGTGCGCCCATCCTCCGGCGATCTCCCGGAGCTCCGGACGGCCCGCGAGACCGAGGAACACGGGGCGCGCGGGGGGCATGAGTTCCGCGACACTATTGGCGCCCTGACCATGTCGGCGGGGCCGGGCACCAGAGCACCCTCGTCTAGCCCTACCAACTGGGGTGGGGAGGTGCCACTCAGCATGCGTTACGGCGCGGGAGCAGCCCCCGCTCACAACCGGCGGGTGAACTCCTGGCGGTCGGCGAAGTTCTCGTAGCCCGCCCGTTCGAAAGCCATGATCATCGCCGTGTTGGCCGCGTCGCAGTCGCCGCGGATCTCCTCTGCGCCCGCTTCGACCAACAGCCGCGTGCCGCGGGCCACCACCGCCGTCGCGTAGCCGTTGCCGCGGCAGGCGGGAGATACAGCCACCAGGCCGATCACCGCGATCGAGGGGTTTCGGGCGGGGAGGCTGAGAGCGGCCGGCGTGCCGTCCGGAGCGTAGCCGAGTTCCCACCAGGAGGGATCGTGGGAGAACTCCTCCATGTCCGCGAAGAGGCTCTCCGCGGCACGCCGGGCGCCATGCCGGGCGACCCTGGCGGCGAGTTGGGCGTCGGCACTGGTCGGAATCGCCTCGGCGAGGAGAGCGATGAACGGCTCACGGCCCAGACTGGGCAGCGAATGCCAGGTCAATCGGTCATCATGCGAGGTGAGTTCAGCCCCGGTGCGACGGCGGAAGCGGCGACCGTCACGGGCGTGCTCGAAGCCCGCCAGACGGAGAAGCTCGGTGCGCCGTTCCGGCTCCGCCTGGTACTGCGGCGGCTGCGTCGGCGAGTCTGTGACGTGCTCCAGCTCCGTGGCGCCGAGCGAGTCGGCCAAGGCGGCGGCCTCCGCCAGCAGTGCCAGGCCGGTGGCCAGGCCGGGCTCGTCCCACGGTGTCTCAAGGAGCACCAGGGCCATCGGGATGTCGTTCCCGGGAAGGGTCCATAGTGCGGTGGCCGCGGTGAGCCGACCGGCTTCGTCCTCCGCGACCAGACACCACTCTGGCCGGGTGCACTTCTTGGCCAGGAGGTCGGTGAGGTAGGCGGCCGTCCCGGCGTTGCGCTCGGGCTGGCCGGAGTGCTCGACGAGGGAAGGTAGTTCGTCTGGGCGCGCTATACGTATATGCATGTACTGGGATCATCCTGTCTCTCGATGACGTAGCTGGCTTTGCATGGAATCGCCACCCGGCACCGGCACGCCCGGCTGCTCCTGTCCTTGCCGAATCGACCACCGGATCGGGGCCTGCCCGACTGGGTACTGTCGATCTCCTGCCGCGGCGGTGGAACCCACGACCGATCGCCGGTGGTCGTGGCCCGGCGTCGGGTGGTGTGGCGTAGGGGTCTCATTCCACCGGGTAGCGCACCACCAACACCCCCTCCACATCACTCCCCACCGCCTCGTACTGATGCGGTACATCCGCCGCCCACCGTGCGTGGCTGCCCGGGCTCACCTCGAACGGGGCGGAGGCGGGACCGACCCGCGCCGTGCCGCTGAAGACCAGCAAGTGCTCCTCCGCGCACGGCACATGAGCCGAGCACTGCACCGCCCCGCTCTGGATGCGGATGCGATACACCTCCGACTCCGCAGCCGCGTTCTGCACACGGTCCCTCAGCACCGCGTGCACCGACTAGCGTTCCATAAACAGAACGTTCTGTAAACGGAACGATCGTGGCGATGCACACGCATCGCGGCTCAGGCGCGGGCTCGGACTTACTCGCCGAGAACCCGAAACCGCCACCTTCGATGAGGATGAACAGACCGATGCCGATCGGACCGCCGGGCGCGACGGCATCTCCGTCCCACTGACCGACCAGGCGGCCAAGTAGCTGTTGTCGTTCCGATCGTGAGGGGTGGGCGTCGAACGGGAGTCTCGTTCGGGTGATCGCGGTCGGCTGTGGGCGTGGAGGCAGGGCTCTTGGTAGCTCGGGGTTGCGAAGCCGGCCGAGATCCGGGAGACCCTGGTGCCGCATTTGTGCGTGCTCGCGCCGGTGGGGTTCAACTCGGCTGCTCTGTCGTGTGATTGTGTCGGTCACCGGTTCGGGAATGCGGCCGGCCACCCCGAGCGTGTTCGGCGGTATCCCTCGGACATGACGGATGCGGAGTGCCCCCTGTGGTCCGGCCGCTGCCGGTGCCGGGCGGGATGCGGAACTGGTGGTCGACACCCTCGGCCAGCCAGCCCCGCGAGACCAGGCGTTTCGCCTTCGACCGCAGCCCCTCCACCCTGGCAGGCACCACGTCCAGGCCGAACGCGGTGGCCATCTCCTGACAGGTCAGCGGCCCTTGACCGAGACGGATCCGATCATCGATCGCGGCCAGGATGCGCTGGTAGTCCACCGACAGTGCCGTCCCGGCCAGCCCCTCGCGCCACATCGGAACCTGTGACCTCGCTTCACCGCCAGAGGTGGAGACGCCTCCACCTCGGCTCCCGTCACAACGCCCTCTGGCACGTCGGTGGCGACCACGCGGGCTGAGTCACTGCCCGGCGCGGACAGCACCGCACGGCTTGCATGTGTAGAAGACCACCATGAGCCCTTCGGAGCCGATCCCTGCGAACGTCCACAGCAGGAACTTCCAGGCTGGCGCACGTTTTATGCCTTGCCGCCAACTTGAGAACATCAGGACGGCGACGAAGAGGCAGAACAACCCCAGCAAGAAGAAGAAGCTACCTATGACCCAGAACAGAAAGCCCGTCACTTACCTCCCCCTCGAATCCCTGCTATCACCCTCTGAGGGTAGGCGCCCGGGAGCCGTTGGAACAGGCTGATACTCGTGGTCACGAGGTCGACTCCAGGGCATTGGAGGGCATCTTCCGTGGGGCGAGTGATCATGGCCCATTGAGCTTCCTGCGAGTCCGGCAGCCCATGGGGGAGCCGCGGAACGTCTACCGCTCGTTCACTCGCGTTGCCGAATCCGCCGGCCTCCGGGTTATCCGCCTGCACGATGCCCGGCACGGCTGTGCCACGATCCTGACTGCGGCCGGGGTGGCTCCTCGTGTCGTGACGGAGATCCTCGGCCACAGCCAGATCGGCATCACGATGGACGTGTACACGCACGTTGTCCAGGACACCCGGCGCGAGGCAATCAGCCACATGGACAGACTGCTCAAGAGGCGGCCCGGTCGTGAGTGACCGCCGCCGTTGAGGTCAGCTGTAGATGTCAAAGACCCCGGACCATGATCGGTCCGGGGTCTTTTCGCTTGTGCCCCCGGCAGGATTCGAACCTGCGACACCCGCTTTAGGAGAGCGGTGCTCTATCCCCTGAGCTACGAAGGCAACTGGGCGCTGACAGCCTAGCGGATCGCGCTTCGAGGGTGCGCCCCCATAAGGCGCATGGCCGGGTCGGCGGGCTCCGCAGGCCGGGTGACCTGCGGAGACGGGTTCCCGGTCAGGAGGTGGATGCCAGGGACGCGGCCTCCCAGCCGAAGCCGTCCGGGTCCGTGAAGGCGTCGGTGGCGCAGGTGATCGCGAGGCGGTGCGAGCCGGTGCCGTCGATGGGGACGCCGACGTCCTTGGCGAGGGCGCGGCGGCCGTAGAGGGCCAGCTTGACGGGGCTGTCCCCGGTGTCGAACTCGACGTACTTGCTGCCGAAGCTCTTCGCCACCGTGAAGCCGCGGTCGACGTAGAACCGCTTGGTGGCGGTCATGTTCGAGACTCCCAGCAGGAGCACCAGCTGGTCGATGTGGCCGGTGGCCGGGGCGGTGTCCTTCTTCGTCGACGTCGCGATCTTCCAGATCGTGCCGTCCGGGGCCTGGACGACGCCGCCGTAGCCCCAGAAGGACTTCGAGACGGGCTTCAGCGCTGTGGCGCCGGCGGCCACTGCGGCGTCGACGAAGCCGCGGACGTCGGCCGGCTGGGACACCGTGAGGGACAGCGAGAAGCCGCGGAATCCGGTGGTGGGTGCGTCCGAGGCGCGCAGGAGTACCTGGGTGCTCAGGCCGAAGGCGGTGTAGAAGCGGTTGGCGGCCGTCGTGTCGGCCACCTCGAGGGTGAGGGATTCGATGGAGTTCATGCGCTTCACGCTAATGACGGGGCGGGTGCGAGTGCTTCTCGATTCCTGACCGGTTCGGTCGCCGCAGGTCAGGGGGAGAGGGAGGGTGAGAGGGAGAGGGCGGGGGAGTGTGAGCGGGGGCGTGGGGGTCAGGCCGGTGAGTCCGGGGCCGGGGCCGGGGCCGGGGCCGGGGCTGGGGCCGGGTCTGCGTTCACCGTGAACGAGAACGACGTCAGCGTCCGTTCGCTCCGTGCCTTGAGCCGCTGCGCGGTGGCGTGCAGGCGGTGCGCCTCGCTCAGTGGGAGCGAGATCGCGATGGCCGAGGGCACCGCGCCGATCGTGATGGGCACGGCGGCACAGACCGTACCCAGGGCGTACTCCTCCGTCTCCAGCACCGGATCCGCCCTCCGGATACGGGCCAGCCGACTGAGCACGAGGTCCCGGTCCGTCACCGTGTTCCGGGTCAGCGGCAGCGGTGGATGGCGGTCCAGGTGGTCCCGGCGGGGGGCGTCGTCGAGCTGTGCCAGCAGGCACAGGCCGATGGCGTGCGCGTGGGCGGACGCGCCGAAGGGGGCCCACTCCTCGACGCCCGAGTGCGACGGGCCGTCCACGGCGTGCGTGAGCCGGACCTCACCGTCCAGATAGAGCGCGTAGTAGGCCGCGGCGTCCAGGTCCCGCGCCACCTCGGTCAGCCAGTGCGGGAGGTCGGCGGCGGCCCGGGCGCTGGTGCGGGTGAGTGTGCAGGCGGCGTCCCCCGGCACGTACAGGCCCTGATCGCGGCGCAGATAGTGCTCGTGCACCAGGGTGCGCAGCAGGTGGTACGTCGTGCTCAGCGGCAGATCGGCGCGGCGGGCCAACTGTTTCGCCGTGGCGCCCTGCGGGTGGTCCGCCGCCGCTTCCATCAGGCGCAGGGCTCGTTGTACGGAGCCGATCAGGGTGGGGGCGGGGGAGGAGGAAGGGGGAGGCGGAGAGGTGGGCTCGGGGGGTTGGGGCATGCGTGCTCCAGGGTGTCGCTCGGCAACGGGGGACGTGACTCCACGCCCCTCGGACGTCTGCTGACACCTGGACACGCGCTCCGTTGCGCGTCACGCGGCCACCGGCACCCCGTGGTCAGTTTCTCCCGGATCCCGTCGTACGTGGAAACGGGCCGGGCGGCTCGGTGATCCCTTGACGGGGGGCGGGTGCGGGCATAGCGTCGCGAAAGCCCTGAGCAAGCGCTTAGAGAGGTCGCTCGTGCCGCACACCGATCCGACCCCGTCCACGTCCACTCCACCCGCGCCCACTCCGCCCACGTCCACTCCACCCACGTCCGCACCGCCCGCACCCGTCCCCTCCGTGCTGACCGGGCCCGGCGGTCCGTTCGCTGTCGTGCGGGCCGAGGACGGGCCGGAGGCGGGGCAGCTCGTGTACGCGGACGGGCCCCGGACCCTCCGGGAGTTCGTGGAGACCACCTGGGCGTTCGGGGACCAGCCGTTCCTGATCGCGGAGGAGCGCAGCTACACGTACGGGGAGTTCTTCGCCGCCGCCTCCGCCCTCGCGTGCCGGCTGAGCGAGGTGCACGGGCTCCGCCCGGGCGACCGGGCCGTGATCGCGATGCGCAACCATCCCGAGTGGCAGATCGCGTTCTGGGCCGCCCAGCTGGCCGGGCTGGTCGCCGTCCCGCTCAACGCCTGGTGGACCGAGGACGAGTTCACGTACGCGCTCGACGACTCCGGGCCGCGGGTGCTCCTCGTCGACGGGGAACGGCTGCCCAGGGTCGTCGGCTGGGCCTGGAGCGCCGGGGCGCGGGTGGTCGTCTTCCATGGCGGGGACCTCCGGCAGCCCTCCGGCGCGGAGGCGGACGGCCGGGAGTCCGGTGCGGGCGTCGAGTGGTACGAGGATCTGCCCGAGCCCGATCCGTACGCCGCGCCGCCCGAGGTGGAGATCAGGCCCGAGGACGACGCGACGATCATCTACACCTCCGGCACCACCGGCCGGCCCAAGGGGGCCGTCGCCACGCAGCTCGCCCAGGCGGGCGCCGCGCGCAATCCGCGGTTCCACGCGGCGGCCTCCGCGCTGGCCCGGGGGGTCATTCCGGGGCAGGGGCCCGCTCCCGTCACCCTGCTGACGTTTCCGTTCTTCCACGTCGCCGCGTTCACCGGCCTCTATGCCGCGATGTCCGCGGGCGGCGCCCTGGTCCTGATGCGGAAGTGGGACGCGGACGAGGCGCTGCGGCTGATCCGGGAACACCGCGTCACCCACTACGCCGGGGTGCCGGCGACCGCGCTCCAGCTGCTCACCGCGGCCGCCGGCGCGGGGGACGGGCTGGAGAGCCTCCAGATGCTCAACACCGGCGGGGCGGCCGCACCGGCCGTCCTGGTCGGCCGGCTGACCGCCCGGTTCGGGGAGCGGATCGAGCCGCGCAACGGCTACGGGCTGACCGAGACCAGTGGCGGCGTCCTGGCGAACTTCGGCGCCGAGTACCGGACCCATCCGGGCAGTGTCGGCCGCCCGACGCCGAGCACCGAGGTGCGGATCTCCGGTCCGGCGGGGGAGGCGCTGCCCGAGGGAGAGGTCGGGGAGCTGTGGCTGCGCGGCCAGGCGCTGGTCCGCGGCTACTGGCGGGACGAGGAGGCCACCGCGCAGGCGTTCAGCGGCGGCTGGTTCCGTACCGGAGACCTGGCGGTGGTCCGGGACGGGCGGGTCAGTGTCGTCGACCGGATCAAGGACATGGTCATCCGCGGCGGCGAGAACGTGTACTGCGTCGAGGTCGAGTCCGTGCTGCACGACCATCCGGACGTGGAGGACGCGGCCATGCTGGGGGTGGCCCATCCGGTGCTCGGCGAGGAGGTCGCCGCGGTCGTCCGGCTCCGCCCCGGCGCCGGTGCCACGGCCGAGGAGCTGCGGCAGCACGTGGGGCGCAGCCTGGCCGCGTTCAAGGTGCCCGCCCATGTGCTGCTGTCCGACCGGCCGCTGCCCCGCAACGCCACCGGGAAGATCCTCAAGCGCGAGCTGCGCGGGCCGGTGGAGCGCGAGGTGGGAGCGGCCGGGGGCGGGTGATCAGGGGCGGGTGATCCGTACCCGGTAGTTCCCCTTGGCGTCCTTGTCGACCACCGAGATGCTGATGCCGTTGGCCCGGTCGTCATAGGTCTGGCCGGGCTGGAACGGGGCGTCGGAGAGCTCGGCGTGCACGTTGGGCAGCCGGGTGCAGCCGCTGCTGTCCTTGGTGCTGTCCGTGACCGACACGGGGCCCTGGCCGGTGTCGACGTCCGAGCTCACCTTGTAGATCAGCACGCCGGGCCGGCAGACCTCCTGGTCGTTGCCGGCCTGGGTCCGCACCTCGACCGCGTAGCCGGACTCCGCCGTCAGCGGGACGAACGCCAGCTTGGTGCCGCCGTGGGTGGCCAGCGGTTCCAGTACGTGGTCGCTGGTGCCGGACTGCGCGGCGCAGCTGATCTGGCTGTTGTCGAGCCAGCCGAGCTTCCACTTGTGCCAGCCCAGCAGGTCGTTGTTGGCGCCCCAGTCCTCCGACATGATGTCCCAGTGCCCGACGGAGCCGCCGCCCTCCATCGTGTAGAGGTCGGGGAGGCCGAAGACGTGGCCGTTCTCGTGCGGCAGGACGCGGTAGCCGGTCTGGGCGTACGAGCCCGAGCCGTCGTCCTGGCGGCTGTAGACGAACGAGGTGTTGGAGAGCGGCACCCCGTCCGCGTAGGGGGCGTCGTCGTTGCCCGAGAACGTCACGGACAGCACGGTGTCCAGGGCCGAGGGGCCGGCGTTCGGGGTGACCAGGATGTTCACCAGGTCGTACGCGCTGAAGTCCACCTTCGGGTCGGCGGCGGCGACGATGTCCTGGACGAGGTGGCGGTAGCCGGGTTCGTACGGTGATCCGCGCTCGATCCCGTACTCCGAGAACGGCAACGGCATCCGCAGCCACGTCTTCACCGGGGCCTCCGGCACATAGGTGAGCCGGCCGTAGGAACTGGTGCGGAACCAGTCCGTGGTCTGCGGGAAGAACTCCGCGAGCCGGTCCATCGCCGGTTCCTTCCCCGGCGCGTCCGGGAAGTCGATCATCAGGTTCAGCGCGTGGACCTGACCGGTGGAACGGGCGTAGCCGGGCTGGGTGGGCATGCCCTCCGACATCTGCACCCCCATGGTCGCCGATATCCGGCACGGGGCGAGACCGGCCGACCGGGCGGTGGTCATCGGTCCTGCGGAGGCCCGGCTCGGCAGGGGGAGGGTGCTGCTGGCCGAGGCCAGAGCTGCGATGACCAGGGCTGTTGCCGCGCCGAGGGCTACCGGACGACGGTGCTTGCGTATCCGGTGGCGGGGCTGCTGCATAGAGGCGCCTTCGGGTCCGCGGCAGTCGGCCGACCCTGACTGCGCTCTGTCGATCAGCCTCGGCCGGGCGGTGCGGACCCGCGCGTTGGGTGCGCCGATCGGTGGGTTTTCGGCGGATTTCCAGGGGTGTGACTCAGGTCACATTGAGGCGGGAAATAAGCGGGGATCATTTCCCCGTTTGCACCGGTGTCCCCGCGAAACGGGGAAGCGGTCCCCGGTTACGTCGAAGGGGTGCCGCACTTACTGACGCAGGAGAAGAAGGAGCGCCGCCGTGGACACCGTCACCCGTACCGCAACCGGCACCGCGCAGCCGCGTACGCCCCGGCCGAGGGCCGACGCGCTGCGCAACCGGGAGCGGATCGTGACGGCCGCGCGCGAGATGTTCGTCGAGTTCGGGCCCGATGTGCCGCTCGACGAGGTCGCCCGCCGCGCAGGTGTCGGCAACGCCACCCTCTACCGGAACTTCCCGGACCGGGCCGCCCTGACCCATGAGGTCGTCCTCGCGGTCACCTCCCGCACCACCGACCGCGCCGAGGAGGCCGCGACGGAGGAGTCCGACCCCTTCGTCGCGCTCAGCCGCTTCGTGCACGCGGCGGCCGACGAACGGATCGGGGCCCTGTGCCCCATGCTGTCCGGCGGCTTCGACAAGGACCATCCCGAACTGCTCGCCGAGCGCCGGCGCCTCGAAGAGGCCGTCGAAGGGCTCGTCGGGCGCGCCATGTCCGCGGGGCGCCTGCGTACCGACATCGCCGTCGGTGACGTACTGGTCGTCCTCTCCCAGCTCACCCGGCCGCTGCCCGGCATCGCCTGCCCGAACATCGACCGGTTCACCCATCGCCACATCCAGCTGTTCCTGGACGGACTGGAGGCCCCGGCCCGGTCCGTCCTGCCCGGAACGGCGGCGACCTTGGAGGATCTGCGGCGCCGGAGCTGACCGCCGCGCCGGGTTCCCGAACGGCGCCCGGCCGCGTGTCCGTCACGCCTCGGCCACTCCCTCCTTCTTCCTCCATGCCCCTGCGACCTCTCATCTCCGGCCTCTGACCTCCCGTCGGAGCCCGACCCCCCGCTTCCGTCCGGCCTTCACCGAATTCACGGTTCACGACCCCGCGCGCCCTCGCGCGTCCTTAGGTGGCTACTCCCATGTCAAAAACAGCTGATATCCGACTCCCGGACCCCAGTCGCTGGAAGGCGCTGGCGTTCATCGCCCTCGCCCAGTTGATGGTCGTGCTCGACGCCACCATCGTGAACA
Source organism: Streptomyces sp. NBC_01257 (assembly GCF_035917255.1). Lineage (NCBI taxonomy): Bacteria > Bacillati > Actinomycetota > Actinomycetes > Kitasatosporales > Streptomycetaceae > Streptomyces > Streptomyces sp. NBC_01257. Next base: position 3,901,053 of record NZ_CP108472.1, on the reverse strand, counting down.
TCGCGCTCCCGCACGCGCAGACCGACCTCGGCATCACCGATGCCAACAAGCAGTGGGTCATCACCGCCTACGCCCTCGCCTTCGGCGGACTGCTGCTCTTCGGAGGCCGGATCGCCGACCTCTGGGGCCGCAAGCGCACCTTCGTCGTCGGCCTGATCGGCTTCGCGCTGGCCTCCGCACTCGGCGGCGCGGCGCAGAACCAGGGCATGCTGTTCGGCTCCCGCGCTCTCCAGGGCGTGTTCGGCGCGCTGCTCGCCCCGGCGGCCCTGTCGCTGCTCGCGGTGATGTTCACCGATGCCAAGGAGCGCGCCAAGGCGTTCGGCATCTACGGTGCGATCGCCGGTGGCGGTGGCGCCGTCGGTCTGATCCTCGGCGGTCTGCTCACCCAGACGCTGAACTGGCGCTGGACGTTCTTCGTCAACATCCCGTTCGCGATCGTCGCCGCCGCCGGTGCGTACTTCGTCATCCGTGAGCCGGCCGGCAGCCGCAACCGTTCGTCGCTCGACATCCCGGGCGTCGTCCTGTCCGCGCTGGGTCTGGTCTCGCTGGTGTACGGATTCACCCGCGCCGAGTCCAGCGGCTGGTCGGACGCGCTGACCATCGGTACGTTCGTCGCCTCCGCCGTCCTGCTGCTGGCGTTCGTCCTGGTCGAGGCCAAGGTCAAGTCGCCGCTGCTCCCGCTGCGCGTCGTGATGGACCGCAACCGCGGTGGCGTCTACCTCTCCCTGGGTCTGGCCATCATCGCGATGTTCGGCCTGTTCCTCTTCCTCACGTACTACCTCCAGGTCGTCAAGGGCTACTCGCCGATCAAGACGGGCTTCGCCTTCATGCCGATGATCGTCGGCATGATCACCGGCTCGACGCAGATCGGCGCCCGGCTGATGACGCGGGTCCCGGCCCGCATGCTGATGGCGCCCGGCTTCCTGACCGCGGGTGTCGGCATGCTGCTGCTCACGCAGCTGGAGATCGACTCGTCCTACGCGGCGGTCATCCTGCCCGGTCAGCTGCTGCTGGGTCTGGGTATGGGCACGGCGTTCATGCCCGCCATGTCGCTGGCCACGCACGGCATCGAGCCGCGTGACGCCGGTGTCGCCTCCGCGATGGTCAACACCTCGCAGCAGGTCGGCGGTGCGATCGGCACGGCGCTGCTCAACACCATCGCCGCCTCCGCCGCCACGGCGTACGCCACCTCGCACGCCGCGCTCGGTGCCACCGACCCGGAGCTGCTGAAGCTCCAGTCGATGGTGCACGGCTTCACCGGCGCCATCTGGTGGGCCGTCGGCATCCTGGTGGTGGCCGCCGCGATCGCGGGGACCTTCATCAACGCCGGCCGTCCGTCGTCGACGACCACGGCGTCCGGGGGCACCGGTTCCGCCGACGCCGTCGAGGACGAGTTCAAGGTGCCTGTCGTCGCGCACTGACCCCCTCGCGCGCGCGGCGTGCCGTGACGCGGTGCGAAGCGAACTCTGCCCCGGTTCCGTTCGACGGAACCGGGGCAGAGGCGCGTTCGGGCAGGGGGCGGAGGCCGTGGTGCGGTGGTGTCAGCGGAGCCAGGGGAGGTCCGCGTCCGTGCCCTCCGGCTGCAGTCCGGCCGCCATGACCTGCATGATCTCGCCGAGCGAGTGCACCTGCTCGGCGGTGAGCCGGTCGAACATCGCCTGGCGTACGGCACTGACGTGGCCCGGGGCCGAGCGGCGGAGCATCGCGTACCCCTCGTCCGTGAGGACAGCGTTCTGGCCGCGCTTGTCGGACGGGCAGTCCTCGCGCCGCACCCAGCCGCTCTTCTCCAGCCGGGCGACGGCGTGCGAGAGCCGGGAGCGGGTGATCTTGGCGTCCTTGGCCAGTTCGGTCATCCGCTTCTGACGGCGGGGTGCCTGGGAGAGCTGGACGAGCAGCCCGTAGTAGATGTGCGGCATACCGGCATCGCGTTGCAACTGGCGGTCGAGATGATCCTCCAGGAGCGTGGTGGCGTGGAGGTACGCACGCCAGACGCGCTGTTCTTCGTCGGTGAGCCAACGCGTCTGCTCACTTGTGGATGCCGTGGTCATGTACTCCACTGTACGACCTTTTCTTGAAAGTTGAACAAGATAGAGCTAAGGTCTCCGAACGTAGGAACTTGAAGATTAAAGAACTGTTCCTTCTGAAGGTCCCGGTAGAAGACTTACCTCGATCAGCAGTGGATGGGGAGTGTCATGACAGTCACCGCGGAGCGCATGCCCGCCCTCTATCTCTCCCACGGCGCACCGCCGCTGGCCGACGATCCGGTCTGGCCGGGTGAGCTCGCGGCCTGGTCCGCCGGTCTCCCGCGCCCCACCGCCGTCCTCATGGTGTCCGCCCACTGGGAGGAGGCGCCGCTCGCGCTCGGCGCCACCGAGACGATCCCGCTGGTCTACGACTTCTGGGGCTTCCCCGAGCACTACTACCAGGTGCGGTACGGCGCCCCCGGGGCCCCGCAGCTGGCCGACAGCGTCCGCAAGCTGCTGCGCGGCGCCGGTACGCCGGTCCAGGACATCCCCGACCGGGGCCTCGACCACGGGGCGTACGTCCCGCTGGTGGAGATGTTCCCCGAGGCCGACATCCCGGTGCTGCAGATCTCCATGCCGACGCTCGACCCGCAGAAGCTGATGGACATCGGGCGCAAGCTCGCGCCGCTGCGCGACGAGGGCGTCCTGATCGTCGGCAGCGGTTTCTTCACGCACAACCTGGCCGCGCTGCGGCATACGGGCGGCGGCGTGCCCGGCTGGTCGGCGGAGTTCGACGACTGGGGGCACCGCGCACTCCAGGCGCAGGACATCGACGCGCTGCTGGACTTCGAGCACAAGTCCCCGGCCGGCCGGCTCGCCCACCCCCGCACCGAGCACTTCGCCCCCCTCTTCGTCACGCTCGGCGCCGCGGAGCAGGAGCTGGGGCAGGGGCGCAGCGTGATCGACGGGTTCTGGATGGGGCTGGCCAAGCGCTCGGTGCAGTTCGGCTGAGGCAGGAGAGGGGCGGGGCGGTCAGAGAGCCGGCGGGTTCAGCTCGACCGAGCGGAGCGCGGCGGCCAGCGCGGTCGCGTCGCCGATGTCCAGCGCGGTGTCGGTGAACTTGATGGTGTGGTCGTCGCCATGGGCGGCAGCCCGCGCGAAGACCTCCTCGGGGGACAGCCCGGCGGGCACGGGCGCGGGATCGGCGGGCCGTGCCGGTGAGTAGGCGGCGGTGACCGCCGCGCTCGCCGCCCAGGCCGCGTCCAGGCTCGGCGCCCACAGCTCGCGCGGGAGCGCGGGCAGCGTGCGCAGCACGGCGTTGGGCGCGGTGGCGGCGTGCACCAGCATGATCGGCTCGCCGTATCCGTACGTCGCGTAGCGATGGGTGGCGGCCCGAACCAGCTCCGTCAGCCGGGCGCGGGCGGCCTCGGGGCCGGCCACGGGCTGTTCCGGCCACGCCGGGAACGCGGTCAGCTGTCCCAGCCGGTCCCGGATGCCGCCGCTCTGCTCGGGCACGGGCACCACGGCGTCCAGGGCGGCCGCGGCGTCGGCCGCCGGGGCGAGTGCGGACAGCGACGGCAGCGGCTGATGGCGGGCCGCCCAGTAGCCGAGCGCATGGGCCAGTTCGGTGACGCGGGGCGCGTTCTCCTCGGCGTCCAGCAGGGTGCGCACGCTGTGGCCGACACGGATCACCGGGTGCGTGGCGCCCGCCGCGATGCCGGGCAGCAGCCGCGGCCACCACTCGGCGAGCACCTCGCGCCATGGCCGGCCGGCCGTCTCGCGCACGAAGTAGGCCGTCCAGTCGGCCATGCGCCGCGGGTCGCCCAGCGCCTCCGGCCAGCTCGAAGGGGTCACCTCGGCGACCCGGTCCGGCATGTCCTCCAGCTTCGCCCGGTAGTGGTCGAGCCAGCGGTGCACCCCGGGTGCCTGGCCGTGGCGCACCAGCGCCTCCACGGCCATCGGGGCGTGATTGCTCAGCCAGCCGCCCCGCTCGGGGCCGAAGGCGTGCAGTCGTTCCAGTGCTTCGTCGAGGGTTCCTGAGGTGTCGGGCGCGGTGGCTGCTGTGAGGTCCATACGGAGCCACGCTAGGCACCGCGACGGCGTCCGGTAACGGGCTGCGGTCCCGTGCGCGGCCGTCGCGGGACTAGGTCTGCGGTCCCGTATGCGGCCGGGTGCGGGACTAGGGCGTTCCCAGCCGCTTCTCGTACCAGGAGACGTCCCAGTAGCGGTCGAACTTCCGGCCGACCTCCTCGTACGTCCCGATGTGCCGGAAGCCGAAGCGCTCGTGCAGCCGGACCGAGGAGGCGTTGGGCTGGGCGATGCCCGCGTACGCGCGATGCACGTCCTGGCCGGCGAGTGCCTCGAAGAGCGCCGTGTACAGGAGCGTGCCGACGCCGCGGCCCGTGGCGTCGGGGGAGCAGTAGACGCTGACCTCGACGGAGGTGGAGTACGCCGCCTTGGGGCGGAAAGGACTACTGGTGGCGTACCCCAGGAACCGGGGGCCCGTCCCGCTCGTTTCACCCGCATTGCGGACATCCTGAGCAACCAGGAGCCGGTGGGGGCCGTCTTCGGGATGGGAACGCAGCCACGGGAGGCGTTGGGCGGGAGTGAAGGGGACTGTGTCGAATGTGAGGGCGGTCTCACGGACGTAATGGTTGTAGATGTCCGTAAGAGCCTCCAGATCGCTCTCGATCCCCGCCCTGACCTGCACGTCCGTGCCCGGCACTGTCATGTGACCTCCCCTGGTGGCGCGACAGGGTACTGCATGATCGCGAAAATGAATGCCGGTCGTGGGAATTCTGTCCGGATTCCAGTCGTTGTTTCCATCGGATGCAGGGCACCCGAAAGGGTGTCGCGACCTACTGAGTAAGGGAGCACGCATGGCAACCCGTGCCGTCGCCCGTCGTTCGTCCGCCACCGGCGGGACCAACCGGGCAAGCAGTGTTCGCGCCGTGGGCGGGGAGATCGCCGATCGCGACCTGGTCGGCATGTACCTGGACGAGATCGCGCGCACACCGCTGCTCGATGCCGCCAAGGAGGTCGAGCTGTCGCAGATCGTCGAAGCGGGCGTTTTCGCGCGGCAGATCCTCGACGGGGCGGCGGAGAGCGAAGCCGGCGGGGCCTCGCGCGAGGAGCTGGAGGCGCTGGTCGCCGAGGGCGAGCGCGCCAAGGACATATTCATCCGTTCCAACCTCAGGCTCGTCGTCGCCGTCGCCCGCCGCTATCCGCGTGCGGGGCTGCCCCTGCTCGACCTGATCCAGGAGGGCAACGCGGGCCTGGTGCGCGCGGTCGAGAAGTTCGACTACGCCAAGGGCTTCAAGTTCTCCACGTATGCGACGTGGTGGATCCGGCAGGCCATCACCCGTTCCATAGCCGACCAGTCGCGCACGATCCGGCTCCCCGTCCACCTGGTGGAGGAGCTCGGCCGGATCCGCCGGGTGCAGCGCGAGTTCAACCGTGAGCACGGGCGCGACCCGGAGCACGCGGAGATCGCCGCCGAGCTGGACTCGACGACCTCCCGGGTGGGCGACGTCCTGGACTGGGCCCGTGACCCGGTCAGTCTCAACATGTCGGTCGACGACGACGGCGACACGCAGTTCGGCGACCTGCTGGAGGACACCTCCGCGGTGTCGCCCGAGCAGTCCGTGATGACGCTGCTGCGCAGTGAGGAGCTGGAGGAGCTGATCGGCAAGCTCGACCACCGCACCGCATCGATCATCCGGATGAGGTACGGCATCGAGGATGGCCGTGAGCGGACCCTGACCGAGGTGGGCAAGCAGCACGGGCTCACCCGCGAGCGGATCCGCCAGATCGAGAAGCACGCACTGCTCGAACTGAAGCGAATGGCTCACGACACGGGCTTTGACGCTGCGGCATGAGCCCGCGTCCAGTAACCTCCGAATTGGGCCGCTTCACATCGGTGGCCCCCTGAGCTGAGTCCCGGCGCCCACCCCCCCCTGGCGCCGGGGCTCATCCTTTTTCCGGCCGGGCTCCCTCGGTTTCACGGGGCGGTTCCACGGGGCCGGGCCTTTCAGCCGTGGGTGGCCGGCGCCTGCGAGGGGGCGGCCGCACGGCTGAGGCGGGCGCCCAGGTCGCTGAGATACGTCACCAGCTGCTCCGGCCGGTGCGCGGTGAATTCGCAGTCCACCAGGGCCAGCCGCAGCGCCACCCACTCCAGCGAGTCCGTCAGCACCGCGCGCAGCCGGCAGCTTCCCTCACCGGTCCGCTCCAGCGGGCCGATCGACGCGGGCAGGCGGGAGGCGACGAACTCGGCGGGGGCCGCGAAGCTCACATCGACCGCCAGCTCCGGCTGCCGGCGCGCCATGGAACTGGTCAGGAACTCCGCCGCGTCCCCGGTCGGCAGCTCCCGGGGCGCGAAACGGGCGCCCGTCGCGAACGGGTCACTCACCCGGTCGACCCGGAAGGTCCGCCAGTCCGCCCGCTCCAGGTCGTACGCGACGAGATACCAGCGCCACCCGGTGCTCACCAGGCGGTACGGCTCCACCTGCCGCCGTGTCTCGGCACCGTCGCCCGCGCGGTACGCGAAGCGCAGCCGCTCCCGGCCGGTGACCGCCGACGCCATCACGGTCAGCGTCTGCGGATCGATCGTCGAACCGTCCCCGCGGGCCAGCGGCATCGTGGCGTTCTGCAGGGTGGAGACCCGGTGGCGCAGCCGCGAGGGCAGCACCTGCTCCAGCTTGGCCAGCGCCCGTACGGACGCCTCGTCCACGCCCTCGATGGCATGGCCCGCCCCGGCCCGCAGACCCACCGCGATGGCGACCGCCTCCTCGTCGTCCAGCAGCAGCGGCGGCATCGCCGTACCGGCCACGAGCCGGTAGCCGCCGACCGAGCCGCGCGACGCCTCGACGGGATAGCCCAGGTCACGGAGGCGGTCGATGTCGCGGCGGATGGTGCGCGGGCTGACGTCGAGCCGGTCGGCCAGTTCACTGCCCGGCCACTCGCGCGGTGTCTGGAGCAGTGACAGCAGATTCAGCAGTCGTGCCGGGGTGTCGGTCATGTCACTCAGGATGCCCGCCCATTGGGTCATGACCTGACCTAATGGGCGTTTAACTTCCTCATATGACTTCTTCCGCATCCCTGCCGTCGTCGGCGGCCGCCCCCGCGGTGCCACCGGCCCCGTCGGACCGCCGCCGGTGGTTCGCCCTGGCCATCGTGATGACCGCCGCCTTCATGGACCTGGTCGACGTCACGATCGTCAACATCGCCATCCCGAGCATCAAGGAGGACACCGGAGCCTCCTTCAGCTCGATCCAGTGGATCACCGCCGGGTACGCCCTGGCCTTCGCCGCCGGTCTGATCACCGGCGGCCGGCTCGGTGACATCTACGGCCGCAAGCGGCTCTTCCTCATCGGCATCGGCGGCTTCACCGTCGCCTCCGCGCTCTGCGGATTCGCCGCCAACCCGGAGATGCTGGTCGCCTCCCGCATCCTCCAGGGCGGCACGGCCGCGCTGATGGTCCCGCAGGTGCTGTCGATCGTGCACGCCACCTTCCCGGCCCACGAGCGCGGCAAGGTCTTCGGCCTCTTCGGCGCGATCGTCGGCCTCGGCGCCGTGTCCGGCCCGCTGCTGGGCGCGCTGCTCACCGAGTGGAACATCGCCGGTCTCGAATGGCGTCCGATCTTCCTGATCAACCTGCCGGTCGGCATCGCGGGCCTGATCCTGGGCCGCAAGTTCATCTCCGAGTCCAAGGCGCCGAAGGCGCTCCGCCTCGACATGGTCGGCGTGGTGCTGGTGACGCTGGCGATGCTCATGCTCATCTACCCGCTGACCCGCGGCGAGGAGCTGGGCTGGCCGCTCTGGGGCTACCTGTCGATGGCCGGCAGCATCGTCGTCTTCGCCGTCCTCGTGCTGTTCGAGCGGGCCAAGGCGCGCCGCGACGGTTCGCCCCTGGTCGAGCTCTCGCTGTTCCGGGTGAAGAGCTTCGCCGCGGGCATCGCCGTGCAGCTGACCTTCGGCATCGGCCTCGGCATCTTCTTCCTGGTCTGGACGCTGTACATGCAGGAGGGCCTCGGCTGGAGCGCGCTGCGCGCCGGTACGACGGGCATCCCGTTCTCGGTCGCCGTCTCCTTCGCCGCCGGCATCTCCGTGCAGAAGCTGGTGCCGCGGTTCGGCCGCAAGGTGCTCCAGGCGGGGGCGCTCCTCATGATCGCCGGTCTGCTGCTCTACATCTGGGAGTCCGACCGCTACGGCATGGGCATCTCGTCCTGGCAGATGGCGCTGCCGCTGGTCGTGATGGGCCTCGGCATGGGCCTGATCGTGGCCCCGCTGGCCGACGCGGTGCTGTCCGAGGTGCCCAAGGAGCACTCCGGATCGGCGTCCGGGCTGTTCAACACCGTGCAGCAGATGGGCAACGCGCTGGGACTCGCCCTCGTCTCGGTCATCTTCATCGGCGCGATGGGCGACCACCTGACGCCGCCGCAGATCGGCCCGGCGTTCGCCGACGCCTTCGAGCAGTCGCTGTGGTGGGTGGCCGGCGTGCTCGCGGTGATCTTCCTGCTGATGTTCGCGCTGCCGGCCCGGCCGAAGCAGCACGTGGAGGGCGGCGACGAGGCCGCTGACGAGAGCGCGGACGGGAGCGCCGGTCCCGACGGCTTCGAGGCGCCCGCGGCGGAGCCGGTGCTGACGCCCTGAGCCGGCGGCAGACGGCAGCGGAAGCCGGATGACCCGACGGTGCCCGCACCCCCGACGGGGGTGCGGGCACGGTCGTCGTGCGTACGGGCGGCGGGGCGTACGGGCGCGGTCGCGTGGCTCGTACGGGGCCGGGCCCGCGCCGTCAGCAGATCCGAGTGCGGCTCTCCATCGCCCCGCGTGCCGCGTCCTCGTCGCCGTACACCTCGCACATGTGGCGGCCGTCGGGCGTCGCCGTGTGCTCGACCTCCCACAGGCTCGTCTCGCTGCCGTCGAGGAGCAGGAAGGCGTGCTCGTACAGCGTGAACCCCGCGTCCCGTCCGTCCACCTGGCACTGGCGGCCGAAGACCTGGGTGATGTGGTGGGCGAAGGCCGCCCGCAGCAGGTGCGCCGTCTCCTCGCCCGGCACGTCCCGGTTCTCCGCGCGGCGCAGCACCCGGCGGGCGTGGTCCGCGGAGTTGTCCGGGGCGTACATCCGGGGCAGCGGGGCCGGGGGCGCCGCCATCAGGGCGGTGAGGATCTCCAGGTCGGCCTGCGGCCCGTCGTCCCCGAAGACCGGGGCCTCGCAGAAGCCGCCGGCCAGCCGGGCCGCGGCGATGTGGACGTCGGCCTCTTCGTCGTACAACTCGTGCTGCCGGTGGTCCGGCTGCTCGCCGAGCCCGGGGGGCGCGGTGTCACGCGGGCCGCAGTGCACCAGCTCCCAGAGGGTGAGCGGGCTGCCGTCGGCCAGCAGGTAGGTGTGCCGGTAGGTCTCGCGGTGCAGGGAGGAACTGTGGTGCGAGGAGTGCAGGGAACTGCTGTGGGCGAGCGCGGTGCCGAGCCGCTCGACCGTGCTGTCGGGCAGGTCGAACGAGTTGAGAGCCCGTCGCAGGAGTCGCTCGAGGTGCTGCTCGGTTGTCTCGTACGGATCGCTCAAGGTGCTGTCTCCAGGCCGTCGCCGCGTGTTACTTGATGCGTGCTCAACGTAGTCCCTGGGTCTGACATCGTGACCGGGGTTGGGAAAAACGTACGGCGCACGCAGAAGGTTCCCGCCGTTTGTCCGAACTTCCTTACGCGGACGGCGAGTCGGCATCCCGGTCGCCGCCGTCCGGCGCGCTGTCCGGCGGCTGCGGTGCGCCGTAGAGGTCGCCGTACGCGGGATATGTGCCGCCGCCCCCGCGGCCGTTGACGCCCGTGGCGGCCCGGACGGCCTTCACGATGGCACGGGTCACGGCCTCCGCACCCGCCGCCAGCAGGTCGTTGAGCGCGATCGGGTTCGCCGGGTCCAGGGTCCGCCCGCCGGTGGAGAGGGCGAAGACGGTGTCCCCGTCGGTGAGCAGGTGCACGGGCCGGATGGCGCGCGCCAGTCCGTCGTGCGCCGTCCCCGCGAGCTTCTGCGCCTGTGCGCGGCCGAGTGCGGCGTCCGTCGCGACGACGGCGAGCGTGGTGTTGAGCGGGGGGCGCGTGTCGGCGTCGCGCGCCTGTGCCAGGCGCCGTTGCGCCGTCTCGTGGATCTCCGGTGCGGGGGCGACGGCCGGTTCGGTGCCGCCGTACTCCCCGTACAGCACTCCGGTGCGCGGATCGAGCACCGAGCCCGCCGCGTTTACCACGGCCAGCGCCGCGACGGTGATCCCGGACGGCAGCAGGACGCTCGCCGTGCCCACCCCGCCCTTCAGCTGCCCGGCCACCGCGCCCGTGCCCGCGCCGACGCACCCTTCGGCGACCGCCGCACCCGGCTCCGTCCGCGCCGCGTCCTCCACCGCGGCCCGGCCGGTCGTGGCGTCGGGCCGCGCCCGCCAGTCGCCGCCCCGCCCCAGGTCGAACAGGCACGCCGCCGGGACCACCGGAACCACCTGGGCCGGATCGGCGCCCACCCGCACACCGCGTCCCTGCTCCTCCAGCCAGGCCATCACCCCGGACGCCGCGTCCAGGCCGAACGCGCTGCCTCCGGTGAGGACCACGGCGTCGATGCGCTCCACCAGATTGCGCGGATCGAGGGCGTCCGTCTCCCGGGTGCCGGGCCCGCCGCCGCGCACGTCGACGGCCGCGACCGCGCCGCCCTCGGGGGCGAGGACCACGGTGGTGCCGCTGAGGGCGCCGTCGCCCGCGACCCGGGCGTGCCCGACGCGCAGGCCGGGGACATCGGTCAGCGCGTCCCGTCGGCCCGGTGCCTGCTGCGTGGGTGCCGTGGTGTCCTGGCCGGTCATCCGGTGCTCCTCGTGGTGCGGGGGCCGACTGCGGGGCCGCAGGCCCGGGGGGCATGGCGCTGCGGGGCCGTGCACGGTGAACGTACCCGCCGGGCAGCGGGCGAGCCGGGCGGGCCGAAATATTGTGCATGCGTTCACAAGCGAACGATGGTCCAAGGTTCCGGCGGAACGGCCAGCTCGGACGGGGTATGCCCGGCCGGCACCGGGGACCGGCGGGACCAAAGGTCCTGACGACGCGACGCTGCGCGACGTCGACCTGGTCCTGCTCGACATCAAGTCCTGGGACCGTGCCACGTACCGCGAGGTCACCGGCCGGCCGTTGCAGCCCACCCTGGACTTCGCCCACCGCCTCGCCCGGACTCGGCAAGGAGGTGCACGTCCGCTTCGTGCTGGTGCCCGGACTGACCGACGACCCGGCCAACGTCGACGGGGTCGCCGCCTTCGCCGCCTCCCTCGGCAATGTCTCGCGCGTCGACGTCCTGCCGTTCCGCAAGCTGGGCGAGGCGAAGTGGCAGGCACTGGGCAAGCCGTTCACCCTGCACGACCCCGTCGCCCACCCACGGGCAGGTCGACGCCGCCCGGGAGGTCTTCACCGCCCACGGACTGCACGCGGTGTGAGCCGTTCCTCCGGCCCTTCGTCCGGCCGTGCGTCCAGCCGTTCGCCCGGATGCCGCCGGGCCGCGACGCGCTCACCCCGTAGGGCCATAAAACAGGACTAATATCCCCATACGGCCCTACGGTGACGGGGTGACCGAGCCACCAGAAGCCTCCGCTTCAGCCGCGCAGTCCGACCCCGGTGCCAGCACCGGCTCCACCGGCGCGGCCGTCGCCCCGCCGCCCGCCGACGGGTCCGCGCGCGCCGGGGCCGCCGTCCCCCGGTCCGTCACCGCCCGCGCGACCGCTGCCGGCGTGATCGTCTCCCTCCTGCTGATCGTGGCCATCGTGCTGGGCAGCAGATTCCTGGAGAACTTCGACTCCGCACTCCTTCCGTACGCCGTGGCCACGGTCTTCCTCGCGTTCGGCGTCGCGTACCGCTACACGGTCTGGGTCTCCGCACCGGGCGCCCGCCGGTTGTTCAGGAAGGGCTGGGGGAGCCTCTTCTCGGCCGCCAACTTCCGCAAGGCCCCCACCGCCCTGCCGAAGATGATCGCCACCTATCTCGGCTTCCAGAAGTTCCTCGGCGCCCGCTCCCACGCCCGCTGGGCCGCCCACCAGCTGATCTTCTGGGGCTGCATCCTCGCGTCCCTGATCACCTTCCCGCTCACCTGGGGCTGGTTCACCTTCACCTCCGGCAGCGGCTCGGGTCCCGGCTACGAGATGCGCATCTGGGGCTTCAAGATCATCGGCTTCGACTCGCTGGACATCCTCGGCTGGCTGATGTTCCACGGCCTGGACATCGCCGCCGTCCTCGTCATCCCGGGCGCCTCCTACTTCCTGTGGCGCCGGATGAAGGACCGCGGCGCGATCACCGGCCAGCGCTTCGGCTACGACCTGGTGCCGCTGATCGCGCTGATCGTCATCTCCGTGACCGGGCTCCTCCTGACCTTCTCGTCGATCTTCCTGCACGGCGGCGGATACGAGTTCCTGGCGATCCTCCACATGGTCTCGGTGGTCTTCACCCTCATCTACATCCCGTTCGGGAAGTTCTTCCACATCGTCCAGCGCCCGGCCGCCGTCGGCATGCAGCTGTTCAAGTACACCGGGCGGCAGGACCAGGAGGTCTTCAGCTGCCGCCGCTGCGAGGAACCCATCGACACCGCCCCGTACGTCGAGAACCTCCGCGGAACCATGCGCGACCTCAGCCTCGGCTTCGACGAATGGGCCGAGTACTGCCCGCGCTGCAAGCGGGTGCTGCGCGGCAGCGCCTATCTCTCCCAGGTGAAGAAGGGCTTCAAGTGACCGCGGATCCGCGAGCGGCCGACACCCGTGCGGTCGTCCCCCTCGACCCCTCCCTCGCCCCGCCTGGCACCCGCGCCTTCCGCGACGCCGGGGGCATCCCCGCCGACCAGTGGCACGCCGACCAGAACGGCGAGACGCTCGTCCCCACCCACTGCTGCTTCTGCGGCGTCCAGTGCGGGATGTATCTGCGCGTCGACCGCGGCGGCAAGGTCTTCGGCGTCGAACCCCGCAACCACGACATCAACCGGATGCGCCTGTGCCCCAAGGGCATCAACGCCTACCAGCAGGTCAACCACCCCGACCGGCTCACCGCCCCGCTCATGCGCCGCTCCCGTGACGAGGAGTTCCGGGAGGTCTCCTGGGACGAGGCGCTCGACTTCACCGTCGCCGAGGTCAAGCGCATCCAGCAGACCTACGGGAACGACGCCTTCGGGCTCCTCGGCGGGGCGAGCCTGTTCTCCGAGAAGACCTATCTGGTCGGCAAATTCGCCCGGGTCGCCCTCAAGTCCCGGCACGTCGACTACAACGGCCGGCTCTGCATGGTCAGCGCGGCGGGCGCCAACAAACTCGCCTTCGGCATCGACCGGGCCGGCAACCCCTTCTCCGACATCCTCCTCACCGACTGCCTGCTGATCGCCGGCTCCAACGTCGGCGAGTGCTTCCCCGTGATGACCCAGTACGTGTGGGGCGCCCGGGACCGCGGCGCCAGCCTGATCGTCATCGACCCGCGCGAGACCGCCATCGCCCGGACCGCCGACATCCATGTCGCCCTCAAGCCCGGCACCGACTCGGCGTTCTTCAACTCCGTCCTCCACGTGGTCATCGAGGAGGGCCTCACCGACGAGGCCTACCTCGCCGAACACACCACCGGCTGGGCGGAGGTGAAGGCCAAGGCAGCCGAGTACCCGCCGGCCCGGGCCGCCGAGATCTGCGGGATCCCCGCCGAACAGGTCGTGGAGGTCGCCCGCACCTTCGCCCGCGCCCCCAAGGCCATGGCCTGGCACGCCCGCGGCATCGAGCACCACTCGCAGGGCGTCGAGAACTGCCTCACCGTGATCAACCTCTGCACCGCCACCGGACACATCGGCAAGCCCGGTGCCGGCTACGGCACCATCACCGGCCAGGGCAACGGACAGGGCGGCCGCGAGCACGGCCAGAAGTCCGACCTGCTGCCCGGCGGCCGCTCGATCATGAACGAGGAGCACCGCCGGCAGATCTGCGAGATCTGGGGCATCGAGGAGTCCGAACTCCCGCCCGCCGGAACCTCGATGATGGAAATGGTCTGGCAGATGCAGCGCCGCGAGATCCGCGGACTGATCGGCATCTGCAACAACCCCTTCGTCTCCCTGCCCAACTACAAGGTGGTCAAGGAGGGATACGACGCCACGGAGTTCCACGCGCAATTCGACTTCTTCCTTTCCGAGACCGCTGCCAACGCCCACGTCGTCTTCCCCGTCACCACCTGGGCCGAGGACGAAGGGGTGATGGCCAACGCCGAGGCCCGGGTGGTCAAGCACAACAAGGCCCAGGACCCGCCCCCCGGCGTCCGGACCGACACCTGGGTGATGTGCGAACTCGCCAAGCGGCTCGGCGCGGGCGACAAATTCGCCTTCGCCGACTCCCGCGAGGTCTTCGACGAGCTGCGGATCGCCTCCGCCGGCACCGTCAACGACTACTACGGCATCACCTACGAACGGCTGGAGGAGACCGGCGGCATCGCCTGGCCCTGCCCCTCCACCGACCACCCCGGCACCCCCCGCCTCTTCGAGGACGGCCGGACCTACCACCCCGACGGCAAGATCCATATGCAGGTCGTCGACTGGCACCTGCCGATGGACCCGTACGACGACGACCACCCCATGTCCCTCACCACCGGTCGCACCGTCGCCCACTTCCTCTCCGGCAACCAGACCCGCCGTCTGGGCGCCCTCGTCGAACAGACCCCGCGCCCCTGGGCCGAGATCCACCCTTCCCACGGCTTCCGCAACGGCGAGCCGGTCCGCGTCGTCACCCGACGCGGCAGCGAGGTCTTCCCCGCCCTGGTCACCGAGGCGATCCGCCCCGACACCGTCTTCATCCCGTACCACTGGCCGGTCCCCACCGCGGCCAACGCGCTGACCATCGACGCCCTGGACCCGCGCTCCAAGATCCCCGAGTACAAGGTGTGCGCCTGCCGCATCGAGCACGCCGAGAGGATCGACGAGGTCCCCGCGCCCCCGGTCGCGCCCGGCCATGTCGCCTACCCGGAGACCCAGGTCTCCCGCACCGACCCGCTGCCCCCCACGTCCCCGCAGGGCCGTGGCACCTCGGAGAGGAGCTGATGCCCGCATGATGGGCAGAACGATCTTTATCGACCCGGGGCGCTGCATCGGCTGCCAGGCCTGTGTCTCCGCCTGCCGCGAATGCGACTCGCACCGGGGCAAGTCGATGATCCACCTCGACTACACCGACGAGGGCCAGTCCGTCGCCTCCCTTCCCACGGTCTGCATGCACTGCGAGGACCCCGTCGCCCCCTGTGCCG
Source organism: Streptomyces sp. NBC_01257 (assembly GCF_035917255.1). NCBI lineage: Bacteria > Bacillati > Actinomycetota > Actinomycetes > Kitasatosporales > Streptomycetaceae > Streptomyces > Streptomyces sp. NBC_01257. Next base: position 3,885,835 of record NZ_CP108472.1, on the reverse strand, counting down.
AGGTCTGTCCCGCCGACGCGATCCTGGTGACCGCGGACGGCGTGGTGCAGCAGGCCGACACCACCCGCTGCATCGGCTGCGCCAACTGCGTCAACGCCTGCCCCTTCGGCGTCCCGAAGATCGACCTCCAGGCGAAGCTGCAGATGAAGTGCAACCTCTGCTACGACCGCACCGCCTACGGCCTCGCCCCCATGTGCGCCACCGTCTGCCCGACCGGGGCGCTGTTCTACGGAACCGTCGAGGAGCTCCAGGCGGAGCGCCCCGGAGTCCAGGTCGCCGACACCTTCGTCTTCGGCGAAACCGAGGTCCGCACCGGCGTCGCCATGGTCGTCCCCGCCGACCGCGTCCAGTGGCCGGTGCCCGGCGGGCTGCCCGTCGTGGAGATCAACGGGAAGGACGTCCGCCGATGACCGTCACCGAACAGCCGTCCCCCGGGGACCCGGGACAGCCACCCTCCGGGGACCCGCGCGAGGCCCTCCACGACCGGATCGCCGCGGACTCCCTCACCACCCGCCGCGACTACCTCCGGATCGTCGCCACCGTCTCCGGCGGCCTCGCCGTCGGCGGACTCGGCGTCGCGGCCGGCATGCTTCCGCGCCACGGGGACCCGGAGGACGACAAGGCGCCCGCACCGAAGAGGGTCAGCTCCCAGCTCCTGCCCGGCGAGTCGATCGCCTTCAGCTACCCGGAGGAGGAGGACAAGGCGGTCGCCGTCCGGCTCGACGACGGCACCCTCGTCGGCTACTCGGCGATCTGCACCCACCTGGCCTGTGCCGTCCTCTGGCGGAAGGACCGGGGCTCCGAGGGCGAGCTGTACTGCCCCTGCCACGAGGGTGTCTTCGACGCCCGCACCGGCGAGGTCACCGCCGGACCGCCGCCCCGCGGCCTGCCGAAGGTGGTCCTCACCGAGCAGACGGACGGCAGCGTCTGGGCGGTCGGCACCACCCGTTCCGGCGAGAGCGTCGAACACGGGCTGTGCCGCCAGCTCGGCGACGACCGCCCGGACCTCGCCGCCAGGATCGGCTGCCCCGGAGTCCGCGGCGGAGCCGAGGCCCCCGAGGCCGCCGGCACCTCCCGTACCCGGGCCAACGAGCCCGAGACCTCCGGCAGGCGGACATGAGCGACGCCCAGCAGCCCACCGGCCCGCACTACCCGGAGTACCACCCGGGCAGCGCACGGCCCGAACTCAACCGGCCCGTCCACGAGCGCTACCCGCAGATCAGGTCCACCAGCGGCTACGGCGACCCCCGTGTCCGTCACACCGGACCGGGACCGGGAGCCGGGACCGGCCAGGAACCCGAGCGGTCCTCGAAGCTCACGGCACGGCTGGTCCTGGCCATGACCGTCGTGATCGGGCAGCTCTGGGGGCTCACGGTCGTCATCGACGCATGGATGGAGGGCCACTCCGGCACCGCCTGGTGGGGGGCCGGCTTCCTCTGCCTGTCGTTCCTCGTCGTCCTCGGACTCTGGTGGCTCGACCCGAAGGACCGCTGAGCGGGGCCGCGCTCCGGGGCGCCCCCGGTCTCCCCGGAGCAGCCGTACCCTGGAGCTATGAGTACCGCCCCCGCCTCCGGCCCGCGTGACGCGAAGCCGAACCCGCCGGACCGGCCCGAGCAGCCCAAGCCGGCACTGATCTTCGACGATCCGCTGGACCGGCAGTCCGCGGACGACACGGACCGGGGATGGGGAGAGCGGGCCCCGTCCGGCGGCAGCGCCGCGGACCTGGCCCGGTTCCTCGACGAGAAGCCCCCGCACCACATCTGAGTTCTGGCACTGCGACGAGGCAGCACTCGCTGGATTGGGTGCGAACAGGTCATAGTACTCAAGGGCGAATGGTCACTGAACCTGTTGCTAAAATCCGCGCGTCGTCGGTAGGACACACCATTACGCTGAGCGTGAGTTTCAGTTGCGAGAGTGGACCGTGGGTGCTGGTGCGATGCGCATGCTGGTAGTCGCTAACATGCCGCTGGAACCTCGGGTTCATCCTCGTCACAGGGTGCCACTCACGAAGTGCTGGCTGCTGGTCGGCGGGGGCTGCTCAGCGATTGCGCGTGGCGTCAACGAGGTTTGCGCGCCCCGCGGTTCTGGGATTGGCAGCCGTTGTGGACAGTCTTGGCAGGCGTGGTGAGGGGCGAACTCAAGCGGTCAACGCGCCATTGCTGTTCAAGTCGTCTGGTCACTGGTGCGCAGCAGAGCAATGGCCAACGTAGCTTCCGCGCCTCCGACGGCAAGCTACGCAGGAGGCAATTCAGTTCCCGTCTCATCGTCGACTGTCCCACCGCTACGAGCCTATCTGTCAATCGCCGAATCCACCTTGGAAACTTCAGTAATAAATCACTCTTTCGCTGAAGGTGCACTATGATGAGGGAGGTACGTGAGCAAGTTAGAGCTTCAATGCAAAATGGCCCCTCCTGAGAAACGAGGAATCGCAGAGGTCGAATGATCCGTAGACTGCCACCAGATTTATCGTTCCGGTAACATGATAGGACCGCATTTCAGGTGAACACCGAAATAGGTAAATTCCCACCGATTAAGCGGCGAATTAAATGGGCAGGGTCTTCCCTGGCTCTGTTCGTCGTGCTGGCGTCCTCTGCCTGTTCATCTGGAGAGCGTGCCCGCGGCGCTAGGGAGAGTGCATCTCCGCCGGAACCTGATGACGGAGGATATGCGTTTACTCTCCCTATTTCGCGATACAGTTACTCTTCTGCTGAAGTGAGGTTGATGGAGGCAGCCAGGGGGAAGATCACTCAGGAATGCATGAAGTCTCTCGGGTTGCATTATGAAATTCCTGCAGAATCCACTAGCGAGTCGACTATTTCCGATCGACGATACGGGCTTTCAAGTTCCATTGAGGCCGCACGGTACGGATACCACCTACCAGCGCAACGGTTGAAGCAGAGGGAAAGTTATAGTCAAGAAATTGGGATGGCACTCACAGGGGAAGTTCAGAAAGGTGTCCATAGTTCCCCCGTTGGGGAAATGAACGGAGCGAAAATTCCGCAAGGTGGATGCCTGGGGGAGAGTGAACGCGAACTGCCATTTTCGTCTAGTGCTAGTCGTGGCGCCGAGATCGCACGAGCTGTCGATGTGTCTAGTTTTCAAGAATCAGAAAAATCGCATGAGGTACTGGGCTCTTTTAAATCGTGGTCGACGTGCATGAAGAACCGGGGTTATTTGTATACGTCTCCACTGAAGGCGCTGGAGGATAAGAGGTTCATGCGGAGCGAGCCTCACGAGCTAGAGGTCGCTACGGCTGTAGCGGATGTGGAATGCAAAAAGAAGGGTAATGTTCTAGCCACTTGGTTTTCAGTGGAGGTTAAGATCCAGGAAAGAATGATAAAAAATCATTTGAAGGAGCTCGGCGAATTGCATGACATGCATGTCATGCAAATTTCTCGAGCGAAGCACATATTGTCCCACGGGGAAACCCGGTAAGCGTGTTGGTAAAATCTCTGCATAAAGCTATAGAGGGGATGGGCGCTTCCTTTCACCGAAGCGCCCATCCCCTCTGCAGCGGACTAGAACAGGTGGCACTTAGTTTCGTAGTCAAAAACGATTGAAGCGTTCTCGTTGTACGTGGCGATTAGCTTGGGTGCGCCGTGATTCCGATACATCATGTCACACGGACCGCCGTAGTTACTGTTGAAGTGTATCTTGACGTAATTCCAGCCGATGGTAGTGTCTTTAGTTCCGAAAAACTTTGCCGACGCTGCATTATTCTTTACGGCTTGGCCTGAACCGGCGCTTCCGCCTCCAAACTTATAACCGGCAAGGTCGGGAATGTTTTGATCCCAAACGGAGAATTTCCCATTCGCGTACTCGCTGTTATAGTAGAGGCTGATGCATCCCGTCTTGTAAGTGGCGCTGCAGTTCGTCCCTGTTCCTGCAAACGAGGGTGTAGCGAAGGAAATCGCTGCCGTAGCAGCCAGAGCACTTACCCCGATTGCTTTGAATTTCAGAGCGGTGCGCAAAGTGTGACCTCCCGGTTGATTACCTGTAAGTGATCTTAGCAGGAGCGCGACTAGCTTTGTGGAGTAATCCCGTTGTTCTCTGCGGTTAAGTGTGACGCTTCTTTACGGGCTATTTCGGGTTGTGTGGTGAAGTTTCCGAAGAGTCCAGGGGGCGAGCCTGCGGCGTCGTTGGGTTTGGCTCGTTTCGCCTGCTGGACAAGGGTGTTGCGCCAGAGGTGGGACGTAGCAGGCGCCGTTGTCGGTCAGTACGCGTTCGACGCTGATCCCGGCCCGGGCGAAGAAGGCGTGAGCGCGTTGCCAGAAGCCGACGGCGGTTTCCTTCTTCTCATCGGTGAGGATCTCGCTGTAGGCGAGGCGGGAGTGGTCGTCGATGGCGTTGTGGATGTAGCTGTAGCCGACGCCGGAGCGGGTCTTGCTGCCGGCCGTGCGTCCGAGGGTCTTGTGGCCGCCGCCGTCGGGGATGTTGCCGAGCTTCTTGATGTCCACGTGCACCAGTTCGCCGGGCTTCTCGCGTTCGTAGCGGCGTATGACACGGCCCGTGCCACGGTCCAGATGGGCCAGGCGGGCGAGGCGGTAACGGATCAGGACGCGGTGGACGGTGGCGGGATTCAGCCCGAGGAGGTAGGCGATGCGGGCCGGTCCCCATCGGCGCAGTACACGGACCTTGATGATCCGGCGCTCGGTGCGGGCCGGTGTCCGGCGTGGACTGCGGTGCGGGCGCGAGGACCGGTCGGCCATGCCCGCCTCGCCCAGTTCGCGGTAGCGGCGGGCCCACCGTTGAGCCGTGGTGGGTGAGACCTGGAAGCGGCCGGCGGCCCGCCGCGGGGGCCAGCCGTTCTCGACGACGCAGCGGGCCAGACGCAGGCGTCCGGTCTCGGTCAGGGGTGCATTACGGTGGGGCATGAGGGCCTTCTGATCGTTCCGTGTAGATGTCGCAATCCACACCGAACCCGGAAGGCCCTCACTCGTTCAAGATCACCCCACCGTGAAACCTGTCACCAACCTCCGTGGACAGAACAGCTAGTCCTGCCTGCCGGCCGACCCCGGGTCCTCGCCAAGGCCCCCGCCGAACGGGCCGTCGTTGCTGCTGCTGCCGCTTCCGCTCGTTCCGCTGCCGCCGGAGCGCTGCGCGACCAGTGCGTCGCGGATCTCCTTGAGGACCTCCAGCTCGCTCACCTCCATCGTCTCCTGCACGCCCTCCTTCGCCGCCTGCATGGCGGCCCGCCTGGCGAGGTACTTCGCCATCGGGAGCACCATCAGGAAGTAGACGACGGCGGCGGTGATCAGGAAGCTGAGGGTGGCGCTGAGCACCGAACCCCACAGGATCCGGATGCCCTCGGTCACCTCGCCCGTCTTGGGGTCCGTCACACAGGGGCCCTTGAGGCAGGAGCTGTAGCTCTCCAGGTCCTTGCTGCCGAACGCGCCGACGAGCGGATTGATGACGCCCTTCACGATCGCGTTCACGATGTTCGTGAACGCGGCGCCGATGACGACGGCGATCGCCAGATCGATCACGTTGCCGCGCATCAGGAAGGCCTTGAAGCCGTCCAGCAGACTGACCTTTTTCTTCTCGCTCACGCGGGAGCCGTCCTTCGTGTGTGCCGTAAGGGGAGCAAACTGTTCCGCAACTTACGGCAGCACAAGGGGGATCCACCCCATTCATGGCTGATGTCAGGTGACGTGATGGTTCGTCAGTACGAATCAACACAGGATCACCGCAAGTCCGGCAGATGTTCCCGCTCCGGCCAGGGCCGCCGCCGTCGACCGCGGCACCGACAGCACGATCAGCGCCCCGCTCTCCACGGATGCCCCGGCCGGCGCCGACGGTACCCGGTCCACCCGTGCCCCCTCGGCGAGCACCCGGCCGTCGGCCCCCGCGGTGCCAGCAGCGACCACATCGACCCGGTCTCCCGGCCGCAGCAGCCGGACGGTCTCCGCGTCGGCGATCCGGACGGGCGCGGACACCAGCCGGTCCTGCGGCGAGGCCCGCTCCGCCGCCGCACCGGTCGCCTCCGCACCCCCGTGCCCGCCGCCGGCCCCGTCGTCGCCCCCGCTCCCGCCCCCGCCGAGCCCCGAGGCGGCCAGCGCGGCAGCCGTCAGCGCCAGCCCCGCCGCCATCGCCCGCCGCTGCCGCCACACCGCCCTCCGCAGCCGGTGCCCACTGCCCCCGCGCACCCGCAGCGGAGGAAAGAGCGGCACCCCGCAGGGCGGCGGTGGGGCGGGAGGGGGTGGAGACGCGGACGTCGGAGAGGGAGAGGAAGAGCGGGAGGGAGAGGGAGAGCCGTACGAGGACATGGCAAACACCGCCTGCGGTCAGGGAGTTCAGCGAACCGGGAAATCGGAGGAACCGAAGTGTGGTGTCCGGTCGGAGAGGACCGGCCGGACACCACTCACGATCCACCACCCGCGCGTTTCCCGCTGAGCCCTGTGGACGACTCGGGCGATGGGGAAAACTCCCTCACCCTGTGGGGCGGTCCGGAACCGCAACGGTCACCCGGAGACGGTTCAACCGCCACCCGAGCCGCTCCACGACCGCCCTACGGCAGCTCGATCCCCGTGTCGATCCCGTCCAGCGCGTGGGCACACGCGCAGTCGCGGTCCGCCTCCGCGGGCAGCTCGGCGACCGCCTCGAAGAGCACCGAACGCAGCCGGGAGACATTGTCCGCGAACACCTTGAGCACCTCTTCGTGGGAGACGCCCTCGCCCGCCTCCGCGCCCGCGTCCAGGTCCGTCACCAGCGTCATCGTGGTGTAGCAGAGCCCCAGTTCACGGGCGAGCACGGCCTCGGGGTGTCCCGTCATCCCGACCACCGACCAGCCCATCGCCGCGTGCCAGCGCGATTCGGCGCGGGTGGAGAAGCGGGGGCCCTCGACGACCACCAGCGTGCCGCCGTCCACCGCCTCCCAGCCCTTCGCGCGCGCCGCCGTGAGGGCGGCCCTGCGCCCCGCGGGGCAGTACGGGTCGGCGAAGCCCAGGTGCACCACGTTCGGGACCACGCCGTCCGCCCGGGTCTCCCCGTCGTAGAACGTCTGGACGCGTGCCTTCGTACGGTCGACCAGCTGGTCGGGTACGAGCAGCGTCCCCGGCCCGTACTCCGGGCGCAGTCCGCCCACCGCGCACGGGCCGAGCACCTGGCGTACGCCGACCGAGCGCAGCGCCCAGAGGTTGGCCCGGTAGTTGATGCGGTGCGGCGGCACATGGTGGCCGCGTCCGTGGCGGGGGAGGAAGGCGACCCGGCGGCCGCCGATCTCGCCGAGGAAGACGGAGTCGCTCGGCGCTCCGTAAGGGGTCTCGACGCGCACCTCGGTGACGTCCTCCAGGAAGGAGTAGAGCCCCGAACCACCGATCACGCCGATCTCTGCCGTACCGCTCTCCGCGTTCACCATGCGATCACAGTAGCGGGGGCGGGAAACGCCGAGGACCCCGCCGAGTGGATCAGCGGGGTCCCGGTGAAGAGGCCTTGCGGGCGCGCCGGATGAAGAACGGACGCACCGGTCGGAGAACGGCTGTGCGGCTCAGGCCGCCGACGAACCGCTCGACGACGAAGAGGAAGAGGACGACGACGAGGACGACGACGTGGAGGAGCTCGACGAACCGGAGGAGGACGTCGACGACGAGGCCGACGACTTCGCGTCCGACCCGGACGAGGACGACGATCCGGAACCGGACGCCTTCGCAGCGGCCGGCGCCGGCGTGCTGCTCGACGAGGAACCGCGGCTGTCGTTCCGGTAGAAACCGGATCCCTTGAAGACAATGCCGACCGCCGAGAACACCTTCTTCAGGCGTCCGTCGCAGCTCGGGCACACCGTCAGGGCGTCATCGGTGAACTTCTGCACCGCTTCGAGGCCCTCGCCACACTCGGTGCACTGGTACTGATAGGTCGGCACTTGTTCCTCCTGGCACTCTGACTCAATGAGTGCTAACGACGCTCCATACTGACGTATTCCGCTGGATCAGTCCACCGTGACGGGTCCGCGGTGACCGATCCCACGTGCCACGGTGCGTCCCTGCACCCTCGGCGTCAGCCGGGAACGCAGGCCCACCAGGGTCACCAGCGCCAGCACCGTACCCACCAGAGGCACCAGGAATCCGGTGCTCGCGCCGTGGGCGTCCGCGAGTTGTCCGGCCACCGTGACGGCGGCCGCCTGGCCGAGCGCGACCGCGCCCGTCAGCCAGGTGAACGCCTCGGTCCGCACGGAGTCGGGGACCAGCGCCTCGACCAGGGTGTAGCCGCTGATCAGGGCGGGGGCGATGGAGAGGCCGACCAGCAGTCCGAGTCCGGCCAGCAACGGAACGGAGTGCACGGCCCACAGGCCCGAGGCGGTCAGCGTCAGCGCCGTGTATCCGGCGATGAGCCGGCGCCGCGGCCCGGTCTTCCAGGCGATGGCTCCGCAGGCGATGCCGGCCAGCATGTTGCCGGCCGCGAAGATCCCGTACATCAGGCCGTTCGCACCGGGGCTGCCGATCTCCTCGGCGAAGGCGGCCAGGGAGACCTGCATGCCGCCGAAGACCGCGCCGATCCCGACGAAGGCCACCGCGAGGACGCGTACGCCGGGAACGGACAGCGCGGAGGCGTGGCGCGGGGAGCCGGTGGCCGAGGGGGTGCGCACCGACGGCTGGGTGGCGCGCTGCGCGGCGAAGAGCAGACCGCCGGCCAGGGTCAGCGCGGCTTCGGTGATCAGCCCGGCCGCCGGGTGCACTCCGGTGCACAGCGCGGTGGCGAGGACGGGGCCGATGACGAACGTGAACTCGTCCGACACCGACTCGAAGGCCGCCGCCGTCGACATCAGCGGCGAGGCCTCACGGCCGGGCGCCGCCCCGAGCACGGCCGCCCAGCGGGCGCGCACCATCGGGCCGATCTGCGGGACGGACGCGCCCGTCGGCACGGCCGCGGCGAACAGCAGCCACATCGGGGCGTCCGCCAGCGCGAGCGCCACCAGGGCCGAGACGGAGGCGGTGTGCACGAGGACGCCGGGCAGCAGCACGGCACGCTGGCCGAAGCGGTCGGCGAGCTTGCCGGTCTGCGGGGCGAACAGGGCCATGGAGACCCCGGTGACGGCGGCGACGGCACCGGCGCTGCCGTAGGAGCCGGTGGTGTGCTGAACCAGCAGGACGATGCCGATGGTCAGCATGGCGAAGGGCTGCCGTGCGGCGAAGCCCGGCAGGAGGAAGGTCCACGCACCCGGGGTGCGCAGCAACTGCCCGTATCCGGGGCGGTCGGAGACCGTGGACGCCACGGTCCATGCCTTTCTGCTGCCTGGTGGCCGTGCTCCCGTGAGGGCGGGCCGGCACAGGGGTGCGGGCCCGGTCAGGAGCTGCCGAGAGCTGTCCTCTTCGCGCGGAACTGCGGTAGATGCCGGGCGCTCGCAGCAGAGGCGGAGGACGCCACGACCGCCATACGGTCGCGCCAGCTCTGCGTCAGGCAGAGTTGGTGGATCAAATAGGTCGATCTGGGTTTCCTTCATGCTACAGGCAAGGGGCCGGTCGCACCTGCGATTGTGTGCGACCTGACCCCCGGTACCTGTGAACGCGCCGCGTTCTCAGTGGTGCGCCTTGGCCTCGTGGTCTTTGGTCCCGTGGTCCTTGGAGCCCTGGTCCTTGGACCCGTGATCCTTGGCCTCGCGGTGCCCGGCCTCGTGGTGCCTGGCCTCCCGCGCCCTGCTGCCGTGCTTCTTGGCCTCGCCCGTCCTGCCGAGGTTCTTCACGGCCTTGAGCGCGCCGGTCACGTTGGGGCCGGTGAGGGGCTCCGCTTCGGCGGCCCTCCCGTTGGTGCCGAGCCAGCCGGCCAGCTTGCCGCCCTCGCCGATCGCGCGCAGCCTGGCCTCCGCCGCGTCGCGCACCGGGTCGGTCGCCACGACGAGGAGTTCGTCGCCGCGGCGCAGCACGGTCGAGGGCGCGGGCACGAAGCTGTTGTCGTCCCGCACGACCAGCGTCACCGCCGCCCCGGCGGGCAGGCGCAGCTCGCCGACCTCGACGCCGTGCATCTTCGACTTCGCCGGGATGGCCACGGAGAGCAGATGTCCGCGGAGTCGTTCCAGCGGTGCCGATTCGATGCCCAGGTCGGCGGCCTCCGACGGGTCCTCGGCGATCTTGAGGGCCTTCGCGAGCCAGGGCAGCGTCGGTCCCTGGATGAGGGTGTAGACGACGACGAGCACGAAGACGATGTTGAAGACCCGGGTGGAGCCGTCGATTCCGGACACCATGGGGATGGTGGCCAGGATGATGGGCACCGCGCCGCGCAGACCGGCCCAGGACATGAGGGCCTTCTCCTGCCAGGGCAGCCGGAAGGGCGCCAGCGAGATGAAGACCTCCAGCGGTCTGGCCACCACGGTCAGGACCAGGCCCACGACGATGGCGGGCCAGAAGTCGTCGATCAGGTCGTGCGGGGTGACCAGCAGTCCGAGCAGGACGAACATGCCGATCTGGGCCAGCCAGCCGAGCCCGTCGGCGAATCCGCGGGTGGCGGGCCAGTGCGGCAGCTTGGCGTTGCCGAGGATCATCGCGGCCAGGTAGACGGCGAGGAACCCGCTGCCGTGCAGCATCGCGCCCGCCGCGTACGCGGACACCGCGATCGCCATCACGGCGATCGGGTAGAGGCCGGATGCGGGCAGCGCCACATGACGCAGCCCGTACGAGCCCAGCCAGCCGACGGCGATGCCGATGGCCGCGCCGATGGCCAGTTCCAGGGCTATCTCGCCGACCAGTACGTACCAGTGGTCCACCGGACCGACGGTCGAGAAGGCCACCACGAGGATCACCACGGGGGCGTCGTTGAAGCCGGACTCGGCCTCCAGGACGCCGGTGATCCGGGCGGGCAGCGGCACCTTGCGCAGGACGGAGAAGACCGCGGCGGCGTCCGTGGACGAGACGACCGCGCCGATGATCAGGGCCTGCCGCCATTCCAGGCCGACCAGGTAGTGCGCTCCGGCCGCGGTCACGCCCACGCTCACGCCCACGCCGACGAGGGAGAGGACGACGGCCGCGGGCAGCGCGGGTTTGATCTCTTTCCACTTCGTGCCGAGGCCGCCCTCGGCGAGGATCACGACCAGGGCCGCGTAGCCGATCACCTGCGTCAGTTCCGCATTGTCGAACTTGACGTCGAAGAACCCGTCCTGGCCCATGGCGATCCCGATGCCGAGGTACAGGAGCAGGCTGGGGAGCCCGCTGCGCGACGAGATGCGCACCGCCGCCACCGCGACGAGCAGGACGAGTGAGCAGACGAGCAGGAGTTCGTTGAGCGCGTGGACAGTCAGTGGCCGGTCCTTCCCTGCGTACGCCTGCCGGATCGTCTTCCGGTGGCCGGTACTTCGTTACCTTACCTAATCTTTAACGTTTTCTTGATGCGTTCGAGTATTCGTACGATCGCTACGCAATTCGAACCATCCCGATACCGCGTCAGACCGGCCCGGACGCTGCGCCTATGGTTGCTCCTGCACTCCCAGGACCACCCTGCCCCTCGAAGGACAGCGATGCCCGCCAACACAACCGCCTCTTCCGGCTCCACCGGTACCGCCGGTGGCGGGTCGCGCAAGAAGAAGGGGCGACGCGCCCGCCTGATCGTGATCGTCCTGGTGCTGGCGCTTGTCGCGGGTATCGGTTACGGAACGTACTGGTCCGTATCCACTGTGCGCGCCTCGTACCCCCAGACCAGCGGCACCGCCCAGCTCGCCGGCCTCGACAGCAATGTCGACGTGAAGCGCGACAGCTACGGGATTCCGCAGATCTACGCCGACACCGACGCCGACCTGTTCCGTGCCCAGGGCTTCGTCCAGGCGCAGGACCGCTTCTGGGAGATGGACGTCCGCCGTCACATGACGGCGGGACGGCTCTCCGAGATGTTCGGCTCCGGCCAGGTCGAGACCGACTCCTTCCTGCGCACGCTGGGCTGGCGCAAGGTCGCGCAGGAGGAGTACGACAACGTCCTGTCGGACGAGACCAAGAAGAACCTGCAGTCCTACGCGGACGGGGTGAACGCCTACCTCAAGGGACGCGACGGAAAGGACATCTCCGTCGAGTACGCGGCCCTCGGCTTCACCAACGACTACAAGCCGACGAAGTGGACCCCGGTCGACTCCGTCGCCTGGCTGAAGGCCATGGCCTGGGACCTGCGCGGCAACATGCAGGACGAGATCGACCGCTCGCTGATGACCAGCCGGCTCGACGGCAAGCAGATCCAGGACCTGTACCCGCCGTACCCGTACGAGAAGCACAAGCCGATCGTCGGCGAGGGTGCGATCTCCCCGGCCACCGGGAAGTTCGACCCCGAGGCGACGCCGTCCGACAGTGTCGGCTCGTCGACCGCCCAGGGCGCCACCGAGGGCCTCACCTCCCAGCTCGGCGCGCTCTCCGACACCCTGGACGAGATCCCCGCGCTGCTCGGCCCCAACGGCACCGGCATCGGGTCGAACTCCTGGGTCGTCTCCGGGAAGTACACGACCACCGGCAAGCCGCTGCTCGCCAACGACCCGCACCTGGCGCCGCAGCTGCCCTCGCTCTGGTACCAGATGGGGCTGCACTGCCGCAGCGTCTCCGCCACCTGCAAGTACGACACCGCCGGCTACACCTTCTCCGGCATGCCGGGCGTGATCATCGGCCACAACCAGAACATCGCCTGGGGCTTCACCAACCTGGGCGCCGACGTCACCGACCTCTTCCTGGAGAAGGTCTCGGGCGACGGCTACCTGTACGACGGCAGGACCAGGCCCTTCACCACCCGCGAGGAGACCATCAAGGTCGCGGGCGGCAGGGACCGGCACATCACCGTCCGCGAGACCAACAACGGACCGCTGGTCTCCGACCGCAGCAGCGAGCTGGAGAAGGTCGGCCAGAAGGCACCCGTGACCAATGCCGCCCCCGACCGGGCGGACGGCTACGGGGTGGCGCTGAAGTGGACCGCGCTGGAGCCGGGTCACTCCATGGACGCCGTCTTCGAGCTCAACCGGGCCAAGGACTTCACCACCTTCCGGGCGGCGGCCGAGCACTTCGAGGTTCCCTCGCAGAACCTCATCTACGCCGACACCCAGGGACACATCGGCTACCAGGCGCCCGGCAAGATCCCGGTCCGCAAGTCCGGTGACGGCACGATGCCCAGCCCCGGCTGGTCCTCGTCGTACGGCTGGAAGAAGGACCCGATCCCGTTCGACGAGCTGCCCTACGAGTACGACCCGAAGCGCGGCTACATCGTCACCGCCAACCAGGCCGTGATCGACGAGGACACGTACCGTCCCCTGCTCACCAAGGACTGGGGCTACGGCAGCCGCAGCCAGCGGATCAACGACCTCATCGAGTCGAAGACCAAGGGCGGCGGGAAGATCTCGACCGAAGACATGCAGAAGATGCAGATGGACAACACCAGCGAGATCGCCGCGCTGCTGGTGCCCGAGCTGATGAAGATCAACATCTCGGACAAGGACGTCCGCCAGGCGCAGAAGCTGCTGGAGGGCTGGGACTACACCCAGGAGGCCGACTCGGCGGCCGCCGCGTACTTCAACGCGGTCTGGCGCAACATCCTCAAGCTGGCCTTCGGCGACAAGCTGCCCAAGGAGATGCGCGTCAAGGGCGAGTGCCTCAACGTGCCCCCGGCCAAGAGCTCGGGTCCGGTCGACGAGCAGGACAAGCTGGTACGCGAATGCGGTCAGCGCGACCCCGACTCGGCGCAGCCGGACGGCGGCGACCGCTGGTACCAGGTGGTCGCGAACCTCATGGACAAGCCGGACAGCGACTGGTGGAAGGCGCCGGCCAACCGCAAGGACAAGGCGACCGAGAACCGCGAGGAGCTCTTCGCCCGCGCCATGGAGGACGCCCGCTGGGAGCTGACGGCCAAGCTGGGCAAGGACATCACCAGCTGGAGCTGGGGCCGGCTGCACCAGCTGACCCTGAAGAACCAGACCCTCGGTACCGAAGGGCCCGGACTGCTCCAGCGGGCGCTCAACCGCGGCCCCTGGAACCTCGGCGGCGGCGAGGCCGCGGTGAACGCCACCGGCTGGAACGCGGCGGGCGGCTACGAGGTCGTCTGGGTCCCGTCGATGCGGATGGTCGTCAACGTGGGGGACTGGGACAAGTCCCGCTGGATCAACCTCACCGGCGCCTCCGGGCACGCGTTCAGCGCGCACTACACCGACCAGACCGACAAGTGGGTCAACGGCGAACTGCTCGACTGGTCCTTCGGGACGAACGCGGTCGCCGGGGCGACGACGGACACGCTGACGCTGAAGCCGTAGGAACGGCCCCGCGGGCCTTCAGCCGTCGCTGAAGCGCCGCGGGGCCGGGCCTTCAGCCGTCACTGAAGCGCCGCGATCCGGCCGGAGTCACCACGGCGTCCACGGGGTGGTCGTGCGGTTCCTCCGGGACCCGCGCGGTCACCTCGTCGTCGTACAGCAGGACGATCAGCGCCGGGTGCGCCCCGGCCGCCGCCAGGCGCGCCAGCACCCGGTCGTAGCTGCCGCCGCCGCGGCCGAGCCGCATCCCGCGCCCGTCCACCGCGAGGCCCGGCAGCAGCACCGCGTCCGCCTCCAGTACGGCGTCGGGGCCGAGCCGCTGACCGGCGGGCTCCAGCAGCCCACGGCCGGCCTTCTCCAGGCCCGCCGCGCCCTCGTACGGCGCCCAGTCCAGGTCGTTGTCCGCGAGGAGCACCGGCAGCAGGACGCGCACGCCCCGCGCGCGCAGCGCGTCCAGCAGGGCGCGTGTTCCCGGTTCGCTCCCCACGGACACGTACGCGGCGACGGCACGGGCGCCGGCGAGTTCGGGCAGTTCGAGTGCGCGGCGGGCGAGAACCGCGGCGGCCCGTTCGACGTCCTTGCCGGTCAGGAGGCGTCGTGCGGCGAGCAGTTCACGCCGCAGCAGGGCCTTTGCGGACATGTCGGTGTTCAACGGGCACCCACGGATCTCTCGTACTGGCATATTTGAGTACAAAGTTAACCGGAGGCTCATCTTCCGCCCATGTGCGACCGTTAAGGTTCTGCGCATGACTCAGTCGAACCCCAGGATCAGCAAGGCTGTCATCCCGGCGGCGGGGCTCGGTACCCGCTTCCTGCCGGCCACCAAAGCCACTCCCAAAGAGATGCTGCCTGTCGTCGACAAGCCTGCCATCCAGTACGTCGTCGAGGAGGCGGTCGCCGCAGGGCTCTCCGACGTACTGATGATCACCGGTCGCAACAAGCGTCCCCTGGAGGACCACTTCGACCGCAATTACGAGCTGGAGTCGGCGCTGACCCGCAAGGGTGACGCCGAACGGCTGCGCAGGGTGCAGGAGTCGAGCGACCTCGCCACCATGCACTACGTCCGCCAGGGCGACCCGCGGGGGCTCGGCCACGCGGTGCTGTGCGCGGCGCCGCACGTCGGTGACCAGCCGTTCGCGGTCCTCCTCGGGGACGACCTGATCGACCCGCGCGACCCGCTCCTGGCCCGCATGGTGGAGATCCAGGAGCGCGAGGGCGGCAGCGTCATCGCGCTCATGGAGGTCCCGCCCTCGCTGATCCACCAGTACGGCTGCGCGGCCGTCGAGCCGACCGCCGAGGGCGACGTGATGCGGATCACGGGCCTGGTCGAGAAGCCCGAAGCGGCCGAGGCGCCCAGCAATCTCGCCATCATCGGCCGCTACGTCCTGGACCCCGCGGTCTTCGGCATACTGCGCATGACCGAGCCCGGCCGCGGCGGCGAGATCCAGCTGACCGACGCCCTCCAGCTCCTCGCCGCGGACGAGAAGATCGGCGGCCCGGTGCACGGCGTCGTCTTCAAGGGCCGCCGCTATGACACCGGTGACCGGAGCGATTACCTCCGTGCCATTGTCAGACTCGCGTGCGAACGTGAAGATCTGGGCCCGGAGTTCCGGACCTGGCTCCGCAGTTATGTCACCGAGGAGATGTAAGACCTTGAGCAGCACGATCTGGTCGGTGGACGAGCACCTGGAAGACATCCTCGCCGCGGTGAGGCCGCTCGAACCCATCGAGCTGCAACTGCCCGAGGCCCAGGGCTGCGTCCTGGTCGAGGACGTCGTGGTGGAGATCGCCCTGCCGCCCTTCGACAACAGCTCGATGGACGGTTACGCGGTCCGCGTCGCCGATGTCGAGGGCGCCACCGAGGAGTTCCCCGCGGTCCTCACCGTCATCGGGGACGTCGCGGCGGGCGCCGCAGGCCTGCTCGGCGACCAGCGGGTGGGACCGGGCGAGGCCGCCCGCATCATGACGGGCGCCCCGCTGCCGGCGGGCGCCGAGGCCGTGGTCCCCGTCGAGTGGACCGACGGCGGTACGGGCGAGGGCCCGGCCGCCACGATGCGCGCCCACAGCGACGCGCCCGAGGGCGCGGCGGGCGAGGTCCGCGTCCACCGCCCGGCAAAGGCCCGGGCTCATGTCCGGGACCGCGGCAGCGACGTCCGGCCCGGCGATCTGGCCCTGCGCGCGGGCTCGGTGATCGGACCGCCGCAGATCGGCCTGCTCGCCGCGATCGGCCGTTCCACGGTGCAGGTGCGGCCCCGGCCGCGCGTCGTCGTCATCTCCACCGGCAGCGAACTGGTCCAGCCCGGCGAGGAGCTGACCGGCGGCCAGATCTACGACTCGAACAGCTTCGCGCTGACGGCCGCCGCCCGCGACGCCGGAGCGATCGCCTACCGGGTGGGAGCCGTAGCCGACGACGCCGAGACGCTGCGCGCCGCGATCGAGGACCAGCTGATCCGCGCCGACATCGTCGTCACCACCGGGGGCGTCAGCGTGGGCGCGTACGACGTGGTCAAGGAGGCGCTGTCCTCCGTGGGCGACGAGGACGAGCCGGGCAGCGGCATCGACTTCCGCAAACTCGCCATGCAGCCGGGCAAGCCGCAGGGCTTCGGCTCCATCGGCCCGGACCACACCCCGCTGCTGGCACTGCCCGGCAACCCGGTCTCCAGCTACGTCTCCTTCGAACTGTTCGTACGGCCCGCGATCCGCACCCTGATGGGGCTGCCGGACGTGAACCGCCCGAGCACCCGGGCCACTCTGGTGACCGACAAGACGCTGTCCTCGCCCGAAGGACGGCGGCAGTTCCTGCGCGGGGCGTACGACGCGGAGGCCGGCACCGTCACCCCCGTCGGAGGCTCGGGATCGCATCTGATCGCCGCTCTGGCCCAGGCGGACGCGCTGATCGTGCTGCCCGAGGACGTCACTTCGGCGGAGCCCGGCGCGGACACCGAGGTGATCCTGCTCCGCTGACCGGTGCCCGGTGGCGGTACGGTGTCTGCCGCTGTGCCTTCCGGGGGACACCCCCCGGACCCCGGGCCTGCACCCCGGTGCAGCCCAGGGGCAACCGGCGCCCTACCGCTAGGCGGAGTTAGTTGAGTACGCAGAACAGGCTGACGCACATCGACGAGGCGGGCGCCGCCCGCATGGTCGACGTCTCCGCGAAGGACGTCACCGCGCGCGTCGCCCGCGCCAGTGGCCGGGTCCTCGTCTCGCCGCGTGTCATCGAGCTGCTCCGGGGCGAAGGGGTCCCCAAGGGGGACGCCCTCGCCACCGCGCGCATCGCCGGGATCATGGGGGCCAAGCGCACCCCGGACCTGATCCCGCTCTGCCACCCCCTCGCCGTCTCCGGTGTCACCGTCGACCTCGCGGTGGCCGACGACGCGGTGGAGATCACGGCCACCGTGAAGACCACGGACCGCACGGGCGTGGAGATGGAGGCCCTGACCGCGGTGTCGGTCGCCGCGCTCACCGTCATCGACATGATCAAGGCGGTCGACAAGGCCGCGGTCATCACGGACGTCCGGGTCGAGGCGAAGTCGGGCGGCAAGTCCGGCGACTACCGGCGCAACGCGCCCGGCGGAGCGCACGCGTGAGCGCCCCGGAGCCTTCCGCCGGCTACCGCGCGCTCGTGGTGACGGCCTCGAACCGGGCCGCCGCCGGGGTCTACGCCGACAAGGGCGGCCCCCTGATCGCCGAGGCGCTGACCGGTCTCGGCTTCACCGTCGAAGGACCGCGGGTCGTGCCCGACGGCGAGCCGGTCCAGCGGGCGCTGCGGGACGGGGTGGCCGCCGCGTACGACGTCATCGTGACCACCGGCGGCACCGGCATCTCGCCCACCGACGAGACCCCCGAGGCCACCGTCAACGTCCTGGACTACGAGATCCCCGGCATCCCCGAGGCGATCCGTGCCGAGGGCCGGGACAAGGTCCCCACGGCCGCGCTCTCGCGCGGTGTGGCCGGTGTGGCCGAACGTACGCTCATCGTCAACCTGCCGGGCTCCACCGGCGGGGTGCGCGACGGGCTCGCCGTCCTGAGCCGTCTCCTGGTGCACGCCGTCGACCAGCTCCGCGGCGGCGATCACCCCCGACCCGGGAGCCCGAGCTGAACGTCCCGACCTGGCCGGTGATCCTGGTGGAAGGCGATGTCGCCCTCCGGCCGATAAAAGTGCGCGACCAGCGCATGTGGCGCGAGGTCAACCGGCGCAACCGCGACTGGCTGCGCCCCTGGGAGGCGACCGTGCCACCGCCCGCCCCGGGCGGTCCGGTGGCCCAGCGCCCCACCTACCGCCAGATGGTCCGTCATCTGCGCGCCGAGGCCGGTGCGGGCCGGATGCTGCCGTTCGCCATCGAGTACGAGGGCCGGCTGGTGGGTCAGCTGACCGTCGCCGGGATCACCTGGGGCTCGATGTGTTCGGGCCATGTCGGCTACTGGGTGGATCAGGAGGTGGCGGGCCGCGGCGTGATGCCGACCGCGGTCGCCCTTGCCGTCGACCATTGTTTCCGCACGGTCGGACTGCACCGTATCGAGGTGTGCATTCGGCCGGAGAACGGGCCCAGCCGCCGCGTCGTCGAGAAACTCGGATTCCGCGAGGAAGGGATCCGGCCCCGCTATCTGCACATCGACGGAGCCTGGCGGGACCACCTCATCTACGCGCTCACCGCGGAGGAGGTGCCCGACGGGCTGCTCCGGAGGTGGCGACGGACGCGGCCGGAACGTCCGGAACACCGCGCGAAATGAAATGTGTGTTCGAAATTGATCGGCTCGTGACTGCTAAGGAACCTGCAAACGTCGAGTGTTGATCCGAACAATCACAAAAAAAGTCCGTGATATCAGCCGGATCGTGCGACACACCGCGCCAATTGGCGGATGCCTCCGCGCAAACCCCTCTACGGTGTGAGATGTGAGCAGCAGCGGCCTCATCTACGCAGTCATCGTCGGGGCCTGGGCCGCCTACTTGGTACCGATGTGGCTCCGCAGGCAGGACGAGCTCAACGAAGCCCGTCCGACGGAACGCTTCAGCACCGCCATCCGGCTGCTTTCCGGACGGGCGGCGATGGAGCGCCGGTACGCCAAGGGGCTGCGGGAGCGCACCGAAGAGGAGGCGGCGCCCGACGCCGACCCGGACGCAGTCACGGACCGAATGGATTCCGTCGACGTCCGGGGCTTTTCCGCGCCCCCGGCGCACACCGAGGCCCGGGTGCACGACCCGGCCCGTGCGCCGGAGCGCGCCACCCCGGAGCGCTCGGCGCAGCAGCGCCCGGCCCGTGAGCAGTCGGTACCGGCCCCCTCCGACCCGTCCCCTTCCGACTCCGCCCCCGCTTCCGCCCGGCGTCCGCGCCCCGGCGGAATCGACGCGGAACGCGCCCGGCGTGCGCAGCGCCTCCAGGTTCTCGCGCGCCGCCGGCGCACCACCGTGGTCCTCTTCTTCGCCTTCACGCTCGGCGCGGTCGTCGCGGCGGTCGGCGGCCTCCACTTCCTCTGGGCACCCGCGGTCCCCGCGGTGCTGCTGAGCACGTACATCGTGCATCTGCGCGCCCAGGAGCGGCGCAGGTTCGCCTTCACCATGGACCGCCGCCGGGCGGAGGTCGCGGCGCAGCGGCTCCGCGAGAACCGCCCGCGCCGCCACCAGCCCGCCACGACTGCCCCCGCCGAGTCCGACGAGGACCCCGAGGCCCGCCACCCGGTCCCCGAGCCCACGCCCACCGTCTCCCCGCAGGAGGCCGGCCGCCGCGCCCTGGTCGAGCAGACGGACCACGCGGAATGGGTCGACCAGCAGCGCGAGCGAGGCCGGGTCCAGGGCGACAGCTGGGAACCCGTCCCGGTCCCGCTGCCGACGTACGTCACCGCCCCGGTCGCCCCGCGCGCCACGGGCGGCATCGAGGTCGGCAACCCGGAGACCTGGAGCGCGGCCCGCTCCAGCACCGCCGAGCCCACCCAGCCGGCCGCCCCGCAGACGGCGGCCGCCCCGGTGGACCCGGCGCCACGCCAGCGCTCGGCCCAGTCCCGCCGCTCCCGCGACCGGGGCCGGACCCCGCTCTTCGACCAGTACGAGGACGGCGACCGCCCGCGCGCCGCCAACGAGTGAGACACCCGCCCCGCACGCTGCGACACCGACTCGGCTGACCAGCGCGGAACGGATTTCCGACCACCCCGTTGAGGGTGCTAAAGTTTCACTCGTTGCAAGGGCCTGTGGCGCAGTCTGGTAGCGCACCTCGTTCGCATCGAGGGGGTCTGGGGTTCAAATCCCCACAGGTCCACCGCAGCTCAGAGCCCCTGCCGGGGAAACTCGGTAGGGGCTCTTTGGCGTCTCCCGGCGGAAGGGCGTCACCGGGCGGATCCGGCCGGACGGGTCGTCACATCCGCCCCATGGCTCACCCTTGTTCTTGAGAGCCGCCGTTCCGGAGCACCGCCGGGTCTACGGCACGTCGGGGTCGCGCGCGATCCAGCCCGGGGAGTCGAGGCGGATCGCCCGGTCGCCGACCAGGGACCGGAGCGCCTCCTCCAGTACGGCGAGGGACTCCGCGCCCACCTGCTCCTCCCATCGCTCACGCAGCTCGTCGAAGACGGCCTCGCCCTGGCCGAGCAGGGCGAGGCCGTGCTCGGTGACGTGGAGGTGCGTCCGGCGGCGGTCGGCCGGGTCGGGGCGGCGTGCCACGTAGCCGCGTTCCTCCAGTACGGCGATCGTCTTCGCGGCCGCCTGCCGCGTCACCGACATCCTGCGGGCGAGCTCGGAGACGCTGTCCGCGCCGGACAGGATGGAGTGGAGGGCGAAATCGTGCACCGTCCGTACGTCCTCGTACCCGCGTTCGGCGAGCTCGGTGGTGGCTCGGTCCGCCAGGGTGCGGAAGCCGGCGAGCAGGAGCAGGGCGAGATCGGCGCCTGATCTGGACATGCGGCCAGCATACGGTCACCTTTGACATGGGCAACCTGGTTGCCTATCGTGGTGAGCAACCAGGTTGCCTATGTGGGAGCTGCTCGTGACCATCACCACGCCCTCCGGTGCGACCCTGCCCGGCGTCACCCATCACCTCGCCGACGTCAACGGCACGCGACTGCACTACGTCTCCGCCGGCACCGGCGGCTCCCCGATCCTGCTGGTGCACGGCTGGCCGGAGACGTGGTGGGCGTTCCGGAAGCTGATTCCGCTCCTGGCGCGGACCCACCGGGTGTTCGCCCTCGACCTCCGCGGGTTCGGCGATTCGAGCAACGCCGACACCGAGTACGGCGAGGCCGTGTCCGCCGAGGACCTGCACCATCTCGTCGGGCACATCGGCGAGGGCCCCGTTCATCTCCTGTGCCAGGACATCAGCGGCGGCACGGGATTCCGTTTCGCGGCGACGCACCCCGAGGACGTCATCAGCTTCACCGGAGTCGAGACGGCCCTGGCCGGGTTCGGTTTCGAGGCCCTCGCCGATGTGAACAACCACGGTTCCTGGCACGTCGGGTTCCTCGGCGCCTCGGGGATACCCGGCATGCTCCTTCCGGGCCATGAGCGCGAGCTCCTGACCGACTGGGCCTTCCCGTTGATGAGCGGGACGGAGGGGGTCATCGAGGAAGCGGATGTCGACGAGTTCGTCCGGACCTATGCGCGCCCGAACGCCTGGCGCGGCACGGAGGGGCTCTACCGCGGCGTCTTCTCCGACGACGGCGCGACCAGGGCTCTCGCCGCGTCGCACCCGATCTCCGTGCCCGTCCTCACCGTCGAGGCCGCCGGTCACCGGGGGATCACCGAGGCGACCTTCCGCCAGGTGTCCGCCGGCGAGGTCACCGCGGTGCATCTCGCGCGGGTCGGCCACCTCATCGCACAGGAGGCGCCCGAGGAGCTCGCGGCCGTCCTTCTCCGGTTCACGGGGAAGGTCGACGAGAAGGGGGCCTGAACGGGGGCGGGGGAGCGCCGGCCTTCTGCCTGCGGCCGTCATGGCGTGGCGCGCCACCTGTGGATCAGGGCGCGCCGGGCGGTGCGCTCGATCATCAGGCGGCCCCTGGAGCGGCCGAGCGGGCGCAGCGCCTTCTGGAGCGACGCCGATCCGGGGCGGCGGAGCGCGCCGAGCACCGCGAAGCGGCAGCCGTCGCCTTCCTCGACCGCGGCCATGCCGCCGACGATCCGCCGGCTCTGCATGAGGCACCACCCGGGTTCCAGCAGGACCTCGAAGCGGGCCGTGTGGCCGAGGGGGCCGTCGGCGTCAGCGTGGAAGCGGTCCGTGCCCGTGGGGCGGCAGCGGAATGCGCGGATCGTGGGGACCAGGTGGGGGAGTTCCCCCTCCAGGTCCCCGGCGACCGCCCAGATCTCGGCCAGGGGCAGGTCGAGGTGGGCCTCGGCGTACATCGCGGCGTGCAGCCCCTCCGCCATGACACGCAGACGCCGGACGGGATCGAGGTTCGCCGTCGGCCAGTCGGTGCTCATCGTGGCCACGCCTTTCGGAAGCTGTGACGGGCGCGATGGAGACGGGACCTCATCGTGCCGCGGGAGATGTTGAGGACTTCGCTCGCCGACCGCTCGTCAAGTCCTTCGAGTTCGCGCAGGACCAGGGCCGCGCGGTGGTCGCCGGACAGCCGGCTCAGGACGTCACGCACGTCCACGGACAGTTCGGGGCTGCCGGGCCGGGCGATGTCTTCGAACTCGCACACCGGCGTCTCGCGCTCCGCCCGGCGCGCCACCCGCACCGCCTCGCGGACCGTGATGGTGCGCACCCACGCGTACAGGGTCCTGGGATCCCGGAGGCGGGGCAGGCCCCGGAAGACCGCGATGAGGGCTTCCTGGGTGGCGTCGTCGCCGTGGCCGGGCGCGATCGGCCGGCACAGCCGGGCGACGTACGGCGTGAGCAGGCCCATCAGATCGCTCATGGCCAGTGCGTCACCGGCCTGCGCCGCCCGTACGAGAACGGCGGCCGCGGCCCATGGGTCCTCCGTCTCGGGTGGAGGATCCGTACCAGCTGTGGTCATGTGCCTTTCTCCTCCCCGGTGTTCGATGCCTGCGCGGCTCCGGAAAGGGCGTCGGTTCCGGGGCGTCGTGGGTAAGGAGGCGCGACCGGGGCCAGACACTCCCGCGCATCGGAATCTGTCCGAAAACGTACGGAGCACCGGGGTCGCGGCAGGCCTCCGCGAGAGCGCCGGAAGGGCGCGGAGGGGGCCGTGCCCGGCGGCCGGTGCCTCGGCCCCGCCGGTTCGCCGCGGGGGACAGGGTGCCGGATCGTGGTCTTCGCCGTCTCGCCAGACTCAATTGTCCCGGAGCCCTGTGCGGCTGGGTGCGGCGGTCGCGGTACGCGAGGCGCTCGCGTACGCCTGTCGACGGCGGGCCGGGGCAGTCGCCGTGGCAGGCGGCATGTCGAAGGCCTCGGCGAGCAAAAGGTCTTAGCCCTGCAGACATACCCATAGGAGCCGTCAGGTCGCTTCTGCTCAGGGCCAGACGGCAGACGATCGGCCTGGGGCTGATCCCGCGCCACCGGACGGGCCCGAAGACTCGGTGTGCGAAGGGCGACCGGGGAACCTTTGACGCATCCGCTGCCTCCTGACCGATCGACCGGCCGCCCCATCGGCCGGCCGACCGGCTGAACAGCACGGCCCGACACCCCAGGAGCGCCCATGGACACCGTCGAAACCCTCGCACTCCCGCTGCCCGAACTGGCAGGTGTGACCCACCGCTATGTGCGGGTGCGCGGGGTGCGTCTGCACATCGCCGAGGCGGGGCAGGGTGAACCGGTCGTGCTGCTGCACGGCTTTCCGCAGCACTGGTACGGCTGGCGGCGGATCATTCCGCTGCTGTCGGGCAGCTACCGCCTCATCTGCGTGGACCAGCGTGGCTTCGGCTGGTCCGACGCGCCGCGCACGGGCTACGACACCGACAGCAGAGTCGCCGATGTGCTCGCGCTGCTCGATGCGATGGATCTCGCCCAGGTCCGGCTGATCGGCCACGACTGGGGGGCGTGGACCGGATTCCACGTCTGCTTGCGGGCGCCGGATCGCATCCGGCACTACCTGGCGCTCAACATGCTCCACCCCTGGCCGTCGCACCGACGGCTCATGCCGCAGTCCTGGCGGTTCTGGTACACCGCCCTGCTCGAACAGCCGCTGCTGGGAAGGTGGTTGCTGCGGCGACGGCCCGGGTTCACGTCCTTCCTGATGCGCAGGGGCGTGGTGGACCGGGCGGTCTGGGAGCCGGACGTGATGGCCGGGTTCGTCCGCTCCAGCCAGGAGCCGGAGCGGGCGAGGGCCGGTGAGACGCTGCACCGCGCCTTCGCGCTGCGGGACATCGCCCGCCTGGTGTCGGGTCGCTACGGACGGCTGAGGCTGATCACCCCGACCGTCATCCTGGGCGGCGAGCGCGACTTCATGCTGCCGCCGGGAGTGCTCACGCCGGCGCCCCGGTACGCCGACGACCTGCGGATCGAGATCGTCCCGGACTGCGGCCACTACCTCCACGAGGAGCGTCCCGAACTGGTCGCCGCGACGGCTCGCCGGCTCTTCGCCGGCGGGATCCGATCCGCTGGGGAACCTCCGCGCCGCGGCGTCGCCTAGGCTGAAACCCCGTACCCGCCCGTGCAGTTCTCCGCATCGAGGAGCGACCAGTGACGGCAGGAATACCCGAGTCCCAGCCCCCGATCGACACCAGCAGGCCCCACCCCGCCCGCGTCTACGACTGGTTCCTGGGCGGCAAGGAGAACTACCCGGCCGACCAGGAGTTCGGGCGGACGCTGCCGAAGGAGACGCGTGGGAACGCCGCGCGCAACCGGGCGTTCATGCACCGGGCCTCCGCCTGGCTGGCGCGGGACGGTGTCGACCAGTTCCTCGACATCGGGACCGGCATCCCCACCGAGCCCAACCTCCACCAGATCGTCCAGGCGGTCACGCCGACGGCCCGGGTCGTCTACGCGGACAACGACCCGATCGTCCTGCGGCACGCGGAGACGCTCCTCGTCAGTACGCCGGAGGGGGCCACGCACTACCTCCACGCCGATGTGCGGCAGCCGGAGGCGATCCTCGAACGGGCCAGGAACCTGCTGGACTTCGACCGGCCCATCGCCCTGTCCCTGATCGCGCTGATGCACTTCCTGCCGGACGACCAGGACCCGTACGGCATCACCCGCACCCTGGTCGACGCCTTGCCTCCGGGCAGTTATCTGGTCCTCTCGCACGGCACCGCAGACCAGCATCCGGAGCTGCGGAAGGAGACCGAGGCGGCGTACCGGAAGGGTGCCATCGCGCTGCGGATGCGTACCCACGCCGAGGTGGCGCAGTTCTTCGCGGGGCTCGACCTCGTCGAGCCGGGGCTCGTCCCCGCGACCGAGTGGTACCGCGAGGAGCCCGCGCCCGTCGTCGTGCGCAGCGGGTTCTACGTGGGCGTCGGGCGGGTCCGGTGAGCGGCCGGTTCACGGCGGCGGACGGCACCGTGCTCGCCCATGACGACCTGGGGCCGGCCGACGGTCCGCTGCCGCCCGTCGTCCTCGTCCACGGGCATCCGTTCAACCGCACCATGTGGCAGCGGCAGGCCGCCGTGCTGGTGGCCGCCGGGCGCCGGGTGATCGTGCCCGACCTGCGCGGGTACGGGGAGAGCGGCGTCGTCCCCGGCCGCACCCTGCTCGCGGACTTCGCCTGCGACATCGCCGCGCTGCTGGACCACCTGGGCGTCGCACGGGCCGTCGTCGGCGGGGTGTCGATGGGCGGGCAGATCGCGATGGAGTTCCACCGCTCGTACCCGGGGCGGGTCGCGGCGCTGGTGCTGTCCGACACCTCTCCGGCCGCCGAGACCGAGGACGGCAAGGCGTTCCGCAACCGGCTGGCCGACCGGCTGCTCGCCGAGGGGATGGACGGGTACGCGGACGAGGTGATCGGCAAGATGCTCGCCCCGTACAACGTCACCGCGCTGCCGGACGTCGCCGCGCAGGTGCTGGGGATGATGCGCGGGACCGATCCCGAGGGCGCGGCGGCCGCGCTGCGGGGCCGGGCGGAGCGGCCCGACTACCGCGGCTCGCTCGCCGGGGCGCGGGTGCCGGTCCTCGTCGTCGTCGGCGCGGACGACTTCTACACGCCGGTCGCGGATGCCCGGGGCCTGCACGAACTGATCCCGGGGGCGGAACTGGTGGTGATCGAGGGGGCCGGGCACCTGCCCGGCCTGGAGCGGCCCGAAGCGTTCGACGAGGCGCTGGTGCGGTTCCTGGCGCGCGGACCAGGGCATGGCCGGAAGGTAGCGCCCTAGCCCCGGAGCGGCTTGGCGCGAATGTAGCGCCCTAGCCCCGGAGCGGCTTGGCGAAGCAGCGGCTGCTCTCGTACGTCCGGTAGTGGCCGAACTTCTCGCAGGGCGTGTAGCCGCTGGAGAGGTACAGCGCGATCGCCTCGGGCTGCCGGTCGCCGGTCTCCAGCACCATGCGGACCCGGCCCGCCGCGCGGGCGTCGTCCTCCAGGGCGGCCAGGATGCGGCGGGCCAGGCCGTGGCCGCGCCCCTCGGGTATCACGAACATCCGCTTGAGCTCGGCGTCACCGTCCGAGTAGCCCTCGTCGTTGCGCTCCTGCGAGCGCCAGCCACCGGTGGCCACCGGGCGGTCCGACGTGTCGTACGCGAGCAGGTACAGACCGTGCGGCGGGTCGAACATCGTGGCGTCCAGCGGTGTGATGTCGCCCTCGTCCCCGTACCGCTCGGCGTATTCGAGCTGCACCTGGTCATTGAGTTTGACGGCGTCGGGGTGGTCGTAAGGACGCGGCTGGATAATCATGCGAATGATGGTACATGTATGCGAGCGGGTGGTGTCGGTATCGTGCCGGGATGCTCACTGTGACCTCCGTGAATGTAAACGGTCTCCGCGCCGCCGCGAAAAAGGGCTTCGTCGAATGGCTCGCGCAGACCGACGCCGATGTGATCTGCCTCCAGGAGGTACGGGCCGAGCCGGAGCAGCTGCCCGAGGGGGTGCGTGAGCCCGAGGGCTGGCACACCGTCCACGCGCCGGCCGCAGCCAAGGGCCGGGCCGGGGTCTCGCTCTACTCCCGCCGGGCACCCGAGCGCGTGCAGATCGGCTTCGGCGCCTTCGGGGGCGAGGGCGGCGGGGGTGCCGAGGAGTTCGACGCGAGCGGGCGGTACGTCGAGATCGACCTGCCCGGTGTCACCGTCGCGAGCCTGTACCTGCCCTCCGGCGAGGTCGGTACCGAGAAGCAGGACGAGAAGGAGCGCTTCATGGCGGCCTTCCTGCCCTACCTCACCGGCCTGAAGGTGCGGGCCGCCGCCGAGGGCCGCGAGGTGGTGGTGTGCGGGGACTGGAACATCGCCCACCAGGAGGCCGACCTCAAGAACTGGAAGGGCAACAAGAAGAACTCCGGGTTCCTCCCCGAGGAGCGGCAGTGGCTGACCCGGGTCTTCGGTGAGGCCGCGTACGTCGACGTCGTGCGCGCCCTGCACCCGGATGTGGAGGGGCCGTACTCGTGGTGGTCCTACCGGGGCCGCGCCTTCGACAACGACACGGGCTGGCGTATCGACTACCAGGTGGCGACCCCCGGGCTGGCCGCGCGCGCGGTGAAGGCGTGGGTGGAGCGGGCCGCCACGCACGGGGAGCGGTGGAGCGACCACGCGCCGGTGACGGTGGTGTACGAGCAGTAGGAGGGCCTACTCCGAGGCCTTCGGCGGCTGCGCCGCCTCCGCGTCGCGCCGCAGCCGCCGGTCCAGCGCCATGGAGAGTTCCGCGTCCACCACCGCGCGGGCCAGCGGCCGCAGTTGGGGTGGTTCGGCCTCCGTGCTGTGGGCGCGCAGGGTGGCGACGAAGAGGTCGGCCAGGGCGTCCGCGTGCTCGCGGACCCGGCGGCCGGAGGCGAGCACCTCGGCGAGCGGGACGCCCTCCCGCACCAGTTCGGCCGACACCTCCAGCAGGCGGCGGCTGATGTGCACGATCTCGTCGCCGTCCGTGCCGAGGTAGCCGAGCTCCATGGCGGTCGCCAGGTTCTCCGGGGTGGACTCGCCCTCGAAGTAGTCCGCGAGCTGCTCGGGCGTGAGCCGGACCGGGGTCTCCTCGGTCGGTTCGCCCAGGCCCAGCACCTCGGCGACATCGCGGCCGCTCTCGAAGGTGCGGGCCAGGTCGGCGATGCCGGTGAGGGTGTGGCCGCGCTCCAGCAGACCGGAGATGGTGCGCAGGCGGGCCAGGTGGTGGTCGTCGTACCAGGCGATGCGGCCCTCGCGGCGGGGCGGCGAGATCAGGCCGCGCTCCCGGTAGAAGCGCAGGGTACGGACCGGGATGCCGGCCTCCTTCGCCAGCTCCTCCATCCGGTATTCGCGGTGCTCGCGTCCTTCTGCCACCCCCGCACCCTATCGGCCCGGGCCGTGCGGGAGGCCGAAGTTGTACCGCCGGTAACTTTCCCCCGCCGGACCCCTACCCATCGGTACGCGGCTGCTCTACTCTCCCAACAATGCCAGTGATTGCTGGCAGAGTCGTGTGACGTACCCGCGGGAGGCGGCAGCATGGCCCAGCACGAGCACGTACGAGTGGCGGTGATCGGATCAGGATTCGGGGGTCTCGGGGCCGCTGTCCGGCTGCGCCGCGAAGGCATCACCGATTTCCTGATCCTGGAACGGGCCGCGTCGGTCGGTGGCACCTGGCGCGACAACAGCTACCCGGGCTGCGCATGCGACGTACCGTCCCACCTCTACTCGTTCTCGTTCGCACCCAACCCCGAGTGGCCGCGCACCTTCTCCGGGCAGGAGCACATCCGCGCCTACCTGGAGCACGTCGCGGACACCTTCGGGCTGCGCCCGCACCTCAGGCTGAACCACGAGGTGACGATGATGCGCTGGGACAACGAGGCGCTGAACTGGGTCATCGAGAGTGCGAACGGCACGACGGTCGTCGCCGATGTCGTCGTCTCCGCGACCGGCCCGCTCTCCGACCCCAAGACGCCCGACATCCCGGGGCTCGCCGACTTCCCCGGCAAGGTCTTCCACTCCGCCCGCTGGGACCACGACGCCGACCTGACCGGCAAGCGCGTCGCGATGATCGGCACCGGGGCCTCCGCGATCCAGATCGTGCCCGCGATCCAGCCCAAGGCCGGGAAGCTGACGCTCTTCCAGCGCACCCCGCCGTGGGTCATGCCGCGGATGGACCGCGCCATCAGCGGCGCCGAGCGCTGGCTGCACCGCGCGGTCCCGGTCACCGGCACCGCGCGCCGCGGACTGCTGTGGGGCATACGGGAGTTGCAGGTCAGCGCCTTCACCAAGCACCCGGACCAGCTGGGCCTGATCGAGCGGATAGCCAAGTCCAACATGGCCCGGTCGATCAAGGACCCGGCACTGCGGGCCAAGCTGACCCCCTCGTACCGCATCGGCTGCAAGCGCATCCTGCTCTCCAGCGCCTACTACCCGGCGCTCGCCCGGCCCAACGTCGACGTGGTCGCCTCCGGGCTCGCCGAGGTGCGCGGCTCGACGCTCGTGGCGTCCGACGGTACGGAGACGGAGGCCGACGCGATCATCTTCGGCACCGGCTTCCACGTCACCGACATGCCGATCGCCGAACGGGTGGTGGGCGCCGACGGCATCACGCTCGCCGAGTCCTGGAAGGGCGGCATGCAGGCCCTGCGCGGTGCGAGCGCGGCCGGCTTCCCCAACTGGATGACGATCATCGGCCCCAACACCGGCCTCGGGAACTCGTCCATGATCCTGATGATCGAGTCCCAGCTGAACTACATGGCCGACTACCTGCGCCAGCTGGACGTGCTGGGCGGCCGGGTCGCACTCGACGCACGCCCCTCGGCCGTCGGGGCCTGGAACCACCGCGTCCAGGAGCGGATGAAGCGCACCGTCTGGAACACCGGCGGCTGCACCAGCTGGTACCTGGACGCGAGCGGACGCAACACCACGGTCTGGCCCGGCACCACCGCCGAGTTCCGCAAGGCGACGCGGAACGTCGACCTCGCGGAGTACGAGGTCGTACGCGTCACGGCGGCGAAGGACACGAAGAATTCCGCCGCCGTCGCCGAGGAGGTGGCGGGATGAGCCGGCCGCTGCCCGCACGGGAACTCATGGCCGTCTCCGCCGACGGCTCCCGCATCCACGTCGAGGTGCACGGCCAGGACGGCGCCCCGGCCGTGGTCCTCTCCCACGGCTGGACCTGCAACACCCGCTTCTGGGACGCGCAGATCAGGGACCTCGCCGTCGACCACCGCGTCATCGCCTACGACCAGCGCGGCCACGGCACCTCACCGGTCGCCGGACGCGACGGATACAGCACCGAGGCGCTGGCCGACGACCTCGAAGCGGTGCTCGCCGCCACCCTCGCCCCGGGGGAGAAGGCCGTTCTCGCCGGGCACTCCATGGGCGGCATGACGATCATGTCCGCGTCGCGCCGGGCCGGGCTGCGCGAGCACACGGCCGCCGTCCTGCTCTGCAGCACCGGCAGCTCGCGACTGCTCGCCGAATCCCTCGTCGTGCCGATGCGGCCCGGCGCCGTGCGGACCCGGATGACGCGTGCGATCCTCGGGGCGCGGGCGCCGCTCGGACCGGTCACTCCGCTCTCCCGCCGTCTCCTCAAGTACGGGACGATGGGGGCGGGTTCGGCCCCGGACCGGGTCGACGCCTGCGCACGGATCGTGCACGACTGCCCGAGGCGCGCCCGGGTCGCCTGGGGCCACGTCCTCGCGGACCTCGACCTCGACGAGGGCGTACGGGAACTGCGGGTGCCCACCGCGGTGATCGCGGGTACGGACGACCGGCTGACGCCGCCCGTCCACGCCCGGGCCGTCGCCGCGGCGCTGCCCGACTGTCTCGGGCTGACCGAACTGGCGGGCATGGGCCACATGACGCCCGTCGAGGCGCCGGAGGCGGTCACGGCGAAGATCCGCGAACTGGTGACCGCGTACCTCCCGGTACGCGGTACGACTGAGGCCGAGGGCAAGGAGGAGGTCGCATGAGCGGCAGGCGGAGTCTCGAAGGACAGGTCGTCGTCGTCACGGGCGCGGCACGCGGCGTCGGCGAACTGCTGGCGCGCAAGCTCTCGGCGCGCGGGGCGACGCTGGCGCTCGTCGGCCTGGAGCCGGACGAACTGAAGAAGGTCTCCGAGCGGCTGCACGGGGACAGCGGCCACTGGCACGCGGACGTCACCGACCACGAGGCGATGGCGCAGGTCGCGCAGGAGGTCAAGGAGCGCTTCGGGAAGGTCGACATCGTCGTCGCCAACGCGGGCGTCGCCTCCGGCGGCCCGTTCGTCGACTCCGACCCGGTGGCCTGGCGACGGGTCATCGAGGTCAACCTCATCGGCGGCGCGGTGACCGGCCGGGCGTTCCTGCCGGTCCTGATGGAGAGCCGGGGCTACTTCCTCCAGATTGCCTCGCTCGCCGCGATCACCCCGGCCCCGATGATGACCGCGTACTGCGCGTCCAAGTCGGGCGTCGAGGCGTTCGCGCACAGCCTGCGCGCCGAGGTCGGCTACCGGGGCGTGAAGGTCGGCGTCGGCTACCTCTCCTGGACCGACACCGACATGGTGCGCGGTGCGGACGAGGACGACGTGATGCGGGAGCTGCGCCAGCGGCTGCCCTGGCCGTCCAACCGCACGTACCCGCTGGGCCCCGCCGTCGACCGCATCGTGGCGGGCATCGAGCGCCGCTCGCCGCACGTCTACGCCCAGTGGTGGCTGCGCGGCATGCAGTCCGTACGCGGCTACCTGCCGTCGCTGATCGGGGTGGTCGGCCAGCGCGAGATGAAGCGGTTCGGGTCGCGTCTTGAAGGCGTCGGCACCGGTCTCGTGGGCGCGGGAGGCGCCGCTGACCAGGACGAACGTGCGGCGCGCACGCAGCGTGAATGATCGAAATGCGAGGCATGTCCGGTCGTGTAAGTCTGGTCGAGGCCCCCACGGGGCCATCCCCACGCACCCCCACATAGGAGTGAACAGCATGGGCATCGCCGACCAGTTCAAGGACAAGGCGCAGGAGCTTGCCGACCAGGGTCAGAAGAAGATGAAGGGCGGCAAGGGCGAAGACCGGCGTCAGGGTCAGCGCCAGGACCAGGGCCAGGGCCAGGACCGTCGTCAGGACGTGTCCGACCGTGCCCGCCAGGCGTCCGAGCAGGGTCGCGACCGCGCCCAGGGTGCGGCGGACGACGTGCGGGAGCGCTTCGACCGTTGACGTCGCGCTGCTGAGCGTTGCGTGTCGAGGGGCGTACCCGGTTCGTTCCGGGTACGCCCTTCCACGTGGCGCGGGTGCCCGGCCGCTGCCCGGTGCGGCACGGGCCGGACGGCGAACTGTGCTCGCACAAAAGAACGTTGGCCCTACGAAGTCCGGGCGCGTGGCTCCCGCGGGCCGCGCGGCGGCAGCGTCCGGCTGAAGACGAGATTGGTGGTCGTGCTCCCGAACTCGGCCAGCGCGTCGACGATTTCCTCCAGGTGCGCCATCGAGGTGGCCGCCACCTTCAGGACGTAGCAGTCGTCCCCGGTGGTACGCAGACACTCCAGGATCTCCGGCCGCTCCCGGAGCATCCGGTGCAGCGGCTCGTGCCGGCTCCCCGGGTACTTCAGCCGGACGACCGCCAGGGCCACGTATCCGGCCCGCTCCAGATCCACCTCGGCCCGGTACCCCGTGACGACCCCGGCCGCCTCCAGCCTCCGCACCCGCTCCGTCGTCGCCGACGCGCTCAGGTTCACCCGCCGGGCCAGCTCCGTGAAGGCGATCCTGCCGTCCCGCTGGAGCTCGTCGAGTATCGCCCAGTCGGTCGCATCAAGATTCTCGGCCATTCGCGCAGATTACCGGGGGATCCCCGGGTGAACTCCGCCCGGACAGGCAGGAATCCCTTCTGCCCGCCGGTACGGCCTGGCTAGGCTCGCCCCTGTGAAGATCGGAGTGAACGTCCTCAACTTCGGACCCGGCACCGACCCCGGAGTCCTGCACGACTGGGCCCGGACCGTGGAGGGACTGGGCTTCGACCTGCTGATGGTCTCCGACCACATCGCCATCACGCCCGACGTCGCCGAGCAGTATCCGGCCCCCTTCTACGAGCCCTTCACCACCCTGTCCTGGCTTGCCGGCCTCACCACCAGGATCCGGCTCGGCACGACGGTCCTCATCGCCCCCTACCGGCACCCGCTGCTCACCGCCCGGATGGCGGCCAACCTGAACGCGCTCAGCGGCGGCCGGCTGGTTCTCGGCGTGGGGGTGGGCTGGGCGCGGCAGGAGTTCGCCGCCCTCGGCATCCCCTTCGAACAGCGGGGACGGCTGACCGACACGGCCCTGCGGGACATGCGCGCCGCCTGGTCCGACACGACCGCGTACGGAAGCGGGAAGATCCCGCTGTGGGTCGGCGGCAACAGCGACGCGGGCATCCGCCGGGCCGTGCGGCTCGGTGACGCCTGGCACCCGCTGCGCTGCACGATGCCCTGGCTGCGGGAAGCCGCGGACCGGCTGAGGTCGACCGGGTACGAACAGGGCCTCCCCGTGCCCGCCTTCGCTCCCCGGATCGTGCTCCGTCCCACCCGGGCCCCGGTCGACGGCCCGCAACGCCTCGCCGGCGAGGGAACGCTCGACCAGATCATGGACGACCTCGACCAGCTGCGGCTGCTGGGCGCCGACACGGTCGTCCTCGACCCGTACAACGGCGACCCCCGCGAGACCAGCAACCCGGAGCCTGCCCAGCAGGCACTCGCCACGGTGGCCGCGCACCTCCAGCTGAAGGAGCAGTCATGACCACGCCCGACGACCACACCCTCCTCCGGCGCGCCATCGCCCTCGCGGCCGAGGCGCGCGACAGCGGCAATCCACCGTTCGGCTCGCTGCTGACGGGACCGGACGGGACGGTCCTCGCGGAGGACCGCAACACGACGCTCACCGACCGGGACATCACCGCACACCCCGAACTGAAGCTCGCGCGATGGGCGGCGAGAGAACTGGACGCGCCCACGGCGGCGGCCACCACGATGTACACCAGCTGCCAGCCGTGCCCGATGTGCGAGGCGGCCATCCAGCAGGCGGGGCTGCGCCGCGTGGTGTTCGCCCTGTCCGGCGAACAGCTCCTGGACATCAGGCCGGGCAACGGCCGCCCGCCCGTGCCGCAGGAGGGACCGGAGCTGCTGGAGGAGGTACGGGCGGTGATGGAGCCGTACTACGGCTGACCCGCTGCTCTGTGCAGGGGCCGCACGGCAAGGCGGTGTGGTGCGAGCCGCGGGCCCCTGCCTGTACCGGACTCCTCGCCGGGGTCAGACCTTGACCGTCGGGTGGTGAAGGTCGAACCACGCCCCCAGGTCGAGGGTCCGTTCCAGGAGCATCCGCTGCTGCTGGTTCAGGTCGGCGGCCGGGAGGCTGGTGGCCTCGGTGAGGCGCTCACGGTTGACCAGGTCCGTCGCCGTGTGCCCGGACCGCAGCAGGCCGGCCCCCTGGGACTGGATGGCCTCGACATAGGCGGGGTCGAACGTGCCGGGGTATCCGCTCTTCTTGCGGTTGGCGACCGACTCGGGCAGGACGTCCCGGGTGGCTGCGCGCAGCAGGCTCTTCTCGCGGCCGTCGAAGGTCTTGAGGGACCAGGGGGCGTTGAAGACGTACTGCACGAGACGGTGGTCGCAGAACGGGACGCGGACCTCCAGGCCGACAGCCATGCTCATCCGGTCCTTGCGGTCCAGGAGGACCTGCACCATGCGGGTCAGGTGGAGGTAGCTGACCACCCGCATCCGCTGGTCGAGGCCGGTCTCACCGTCCAGGAGGGGCGTCTCCGCGACGGCTGTGCGGTAGCTCTCGGCGACGTAGTCGGCGAGGCCGAGGGCGGGCCTGAGGTCCTCGCTGATCTGGCTGCCCGAATCGACCAGTGAGTTCGAGCCCGCCAGCCAGGGGAAGGTGTCGGCGTACCGCCGCTCGTCGTGGAACCACGGGTAGCCGCCGAACACCTCGTCCGCCGACTCGCCGGACAGCGCCACGGTGGAGTGGCGGCGGACCGCGGCGAAGAGCAGGTAGAGGGAGTTGTCGCGGTCGCCGATGCCGGTCGGCAGGTCGCGGGCGCCGACAGCCGCGCGGCGGACCTCCGGGGCCGACAGGGCCGCCCCGTCCAGGACGATGTCCTGGTGGGCGCAGCCCACGTGTTCGGCGAGGGCGTGGACGTAGGGGGTGTCCTGGGTGGGCGCGATGTCGATGGCCTGGAAGTGCTTGTCCTGGTCCGGGAAGTCGACGGCGAAGCTGCGCACGGTCTCGCCCTGGGGTGCGAGATGGATCTGGGACAGAGCGGTGAGCGCGGAGGAGTCCAGGCCGCCGGACAGCAGCGTGCAGCGGGGCACGTCGGCGACGAGCTGGCGCTGAACGATGTCGTCGAGCAACTCGCGTACGTGGGCGACCGTCTGGTCCTTGCTGTCGGTGTGCGGCTCGGAATGCAGCTGCCAGTACGTGTGGCGGCGGATTCCGCCGCGGTCGAGGACGATGATCTCGCCGGGCCGCACCTCGTGCATGCCTTCCCAGACAGCGGCGCCGGGGATCTTGGCCCCGGCGAAGAGCACCCGCAGGCCGTCGAGACCGACGACGGGGGCGACGGCGGGATTGGCCAGGATCGCCTTGGGCTCCGAGCCGAAGATGACGCCGTCCTCGGTCTCGTAGTAGTAGAACGGCTTGATGCCCATCCGGTCGCGGATCATCACCAGGCGCTCGGTCCGCGCGTCCCAGATGGCGAAGGCGTACATGCCGTTGAGGTGGTCCACGAGCTGCTCGCCCCACACGAGGTAGCCCCGCAGCACCACTTCGGTGTCGGAGTCGGTGTCGAACCGCTGTCCGGCGCGGCGCAGTTCCGAGCGCAGTTCGGTGAAGTTGTACGCCTCGCCGGAGTAGACCATGCAGACCGGGCCTTCGGGGGTCGCCACCGTCATCGGCTGCGCGCCGCCCGGCAGATCGATCACGGCGAGGCGCCGGTGCCCGAGGGCGGCGTGGGGCGACACCCATACGCCGGTGGCGTCGGGACCACGGCACGACATGGTCTGCGTCATGGCGTCGATGCTGTCCTGGTGTTGCGTCAGATCGCGGCGGTAGGAGACCCAGCCGGTGATTCCGCACATGCGAGAACCTCGATTCACTCGATCGAAGAGGGTTGCCCCAGACGACTGTTGCCCTATACATGCAACGAGTCCACGTCGAGTCGCCGATTGCCTGTGTGGCATTTCAGACAGGTAAATTCCTGTTAACGGCAGGTTTCGTACGGCGCGAAAAACTTTGAGCCAATCACGCGACGGGGCTGCGACGAGGCGTTCGCGCCCGGAAGGTCCTGCACGTCTCAGCGCAGTCTCAGCTGTTCGCGGAGCCGCTTCACGTGGGCCTGGATGTCGCGCTCGATGCCGGGCTCCCCGGCGGAAGCCGGGCCGGCGGCGTCGGGGTTCCGGGCGGGGTGGCGGCAGGGTCCGCACAGGCCGTCCCGGAACGCCTCCGCCTTGCCGGGCGCGCCGCAGTCGGTGCACTCGGCCATCAGGCGGGGTGCTGGAGTGCCGCCCGCCGGTGCGGTTGTCGCGGCGGCGGGCAGGCGGGGCGGGAGCTTGGTGACGAGGCGCTTCCGGACGAAGCCGAGCGGCGAGTCGACCGTCTCGGGCAGTCCCGCCGTGACGGTGTGGACGAGGTAGTCGGTGTTCACGCCGCGTGCGAACCATTCGGCGGCCAGCTCCTCCAGCTCCCGGCAGTCGTCCTCGGAGAGGCCCAGGCGTTTGTCGGCGGGGCCCAGGCGGGTCAGGGCGAGGTAGGCGGGTGACGCGTCCGCCGGGGCGGTGCGCTGCTTCGGTACGACCGGGGCGGGCGGTTCCGGCGCAGCCGCTACGGGCGGTTCGGGTTCGGCCGGGACCCACGGGGGAGGGGGCGTGGGCGGCGCGGCCACTGGTTGTGGCGCGCGGTGTTCCGCCTCGGCGGTGAGGTATGTGTTCCACCACTCGTTGTCCCGGGCCGTGCGCGACCAGAAGGTGCGGGTGACCCAGCGGACCTGGTCGCCCTCGCCGACCGCGCACCGCGCGTGGCGCAGGTGTCCGGCCACGCCCAGGGCCCGCAGCGCGCTGCCGACCGCCATCTGTCCGTACAGCGGCTGGCACTTGGCGAGGGACTTGATGTTCATCGCCGCGCCCTCGGGGAGCTGGTCGACGTATCCGGCGATGTACCGCTCCCGCTCCGGGAGGAGCGTGAAGTCGTCGGCCCGGGGCGGGCGCTGGTCCGGGACGGAGCGTTTGCCGTAGCCGGGGCCGGCCTTCGGGTGCGAGGCGGGGACTGCGGGTGTCGGCAGGGCGGAGCTAAGGTTCTGGATAGCCACGAGATCGGTGTTCCTTGGTTTTCGATCTTGGGGTGAGACCCCGGCCGGTGCTTCAACACCGCGTCGGGGTCGTTACGTTGAGGCACCGTAAGCAGTCGCGACTCTGCGCCGCAAGTCGGTCACAAACGGTCACACTTGCTCGCCGTTACGGGTCGGGGAGGTGGGGGAGGTTTCCCCAACCCCTTTCCTTTACCTGCCGGTTGTCAGGCATCGCTCGAATCCCGACGTTCGAGACTCGGGGCGAGCCCCCCGTCACGTACCCACGAAAGAGTGAACAGGGCCTCCGGGGCTCGGGGGCCGGGGCTCGGAGCTCGATGCCCGAGTTCCGAGCCCCGGGCCCCGGGCCCCGAAGCGCCCCGTCGCCCCTACCTCGGCGGCAGCGGCGGCCGCCGCCTGTTCGGGGCCGTGTCGTACGTCGGCGGTGTCGCCGGGGGGTGCGCTGCCAGCAGGTCCAGGGCGACCCGGACCGCGTCGTCCAGTACCGCGTGCCTGCCCTCCGCCCAGTCCAGGGGGGTGCGCAGCGCCTCCAGGTCCGGTTCCACGCCGTGGTTCTCCACGGACCAGCCGTACGTGTCGAACCAGGCCGCGTTCATCGGGACCGTGATCACCGTGCCGTCGCCCAGGCGGTGGCGGCCCGTCATGCCGACCACGCCGCCCCACGTGCGCTGGCCCACCACCGGGCCCAGCTTCAGCAGGCGGAACGCGGCGGTGATCATGTCGCCGTCGGAGGATGTCGCCTCGTCGGCCAGGGCGACGACCGGGCCCCGGGGGGCGTTGGAGGCGTACGAGACGGGCTGGGCGTCCCGGGTGAGGTCCCAGCCGAGGATCGTGCGGGTGAGTTTCTCGATGACCAACTCGCTGATGTGGCCGCCCGCGTTGCCGCGCACGTCGACGATCAGCGCCGGGCGCGAGACCTCCAGGCGCAGATCGCGGTTGAACTGGGCCCAGCCGGAGCCGCCCATGTCGGGGATGTGGAGGTAGCCGCAGCGGCCGCCGCTCAGTTCGCGGACGACCTCGCGGCGCTTGGCCACCCAGTCCTGGTAGCGCAGCGGGCGTTCGTCGACCAGCGGGACGATCGCCACGCGGCGGGAGCGGCCCTCGCCCTCGGCCGGGCGGAAGGTCAGTTCGACCGTGGTGCCGCCCGCGGCGGAGAGCAGGGGGTAGGGGCCGGTGACCGGGTCGACCGGGCGGCCGTCCACGTGGGTGAGGACCGCGCCCTCGCGGATGCCCGTACCGGCCAGTGGCGAGCGGGCCTTGGAGTCCGATGAGTCGCCCGGCAGGATCCGGGTCAGGGTCCAGTCGCCGTCCCGGCAGGCGATGTTGGCGCCGAGCAGGCCGATCGCGCGCTGGTAGTGGGGCGGGCCCTCGTTGCGGCGGGCGGGGGAGACGTAGGCGTGGGACGTGCCCAGCTCGCCCAGGACCTCGCGGAGGAGGTCGGCGAACTCGTCGGGTGTGGCGACCCGTTCGACCAGGGGGCGGTACTGGTCGAGGATCGCCGGCCAGTCGATGCCGCACATGTCCGGCTCCCAGAAGTAGGAGCGGATGAGGCGCCCCGCCTCCCCGTACGCCTGCCGCCACTCCGCCGGCGGGTCCGCCTCGTGCAGGATGCGGCGCAGGTCCAGGTAGACGGTGGAGTCGTTGTCGCCGGGCTCGGTCGCGGGGACGGCGCGCAGTTCGCCGTCGTCCATGACGACGAGCCGGGAGGCGTCGCCGCTGACGGCGAACCAGTCGAGGTGGTCGACGAGTTCGGTCTTCTTCGCCTTGGCGATACTGAAGTGCTCCAGTGTCGGGCGGCCCGACATGTCCGCCGGGTTGGCGAACGTCTCGCCGAGCGCGCCGGAGATCGGCCAGCGCAGCCAGACCAGCCCTCCGCCGCTGACCGGGTACAGCGCCGAGTACTTGGAGGCGGAGACCGGGAAGGGGGTGACCCGGTTCTCCAGGCCCTCGAACTCGACGGTGACCGTGGAGCCCTCGGCCGTGCCCGCCTCGTCGGAGTCCACCGGGTCGAGGCCGCCCGCGGCCGGCCGTCCGTCGGGGGACAGGGCGAAGGGGGACGGGGTCGCGGAGGAGAGCGGGACCAGGTACGGGCGGCAGCCCAGGGGGAAGGAGAGGTCCCCGGTGTGCACGTCGTAGACCGGGTCGAAGCCGCGCCAGGAGAGGAAGGCCAGATAGCGCCCGTCGCCCGTGAAGACGGGGTTCTCGTCCTCGAAGCGGCCGTTGGTGACGTCGACGATGACGGGGGCGCCGGTCCCCTGGATGCGGGCGAGCTTGATCTTGCGCAGCGAGCGCCCGATGCCTGGGTGCGACCAGGTCAGCCAGGCGCCGTCAGGCGAGAACGCCAGATCGCGGACCGGACCGTTGACGGAGCGGATCAGCTCGGTGGGTTCGCCGGTGGACGTCTCCTCGTCGGTGTCCAGCAGGAGCAGCCGGCCGTCGTGCGAGGCGATCGCCAGGCGTTCGCCGTCCGGGTCGGCGATCAGCTCCTGGACCCGGCCGACCAGGCCGGAGGCGAGCCGGCGCGGTGCGCGGTCGCCGCTGGCCCGCGGCAGGGAGGCGATCTCGATCGCGTCCTCGCCCTCCGCGTCGGTGACGTACGCGACCTGGCCACTGCTGCCGAGCATCTCCGGCAGCCGTACGCGCACACCGGGGGTGTCCGAGATGGTGCGGGCGGGGCCGTCGCGGTGGGTGAGCCAGTAGAGGCTGCCGCGGACGGACACGGCGCTGGCGCGGCCGGTCTCGTCGACCGAGAGCGAGTCGACGTTGCTGGCGGCCGGTACCTGGTACGTACGACGTCCCGCGCGCGGGCCGCCGAGGCGGACCTCCAGCTTCCGGGGCACGGCGTCGGGCGACTCCAGGTCGTCGACCAGCCACACCTCGCCCGCGCACTGGTAGACGACCCGCCGCCCGTCGCTGGAGGCGTGCCGGGCGTAGAACGCGTCGTGGTCCGTGTGGCGGCGCAGATCGGTGCCGTCGGGCCGGCAGGAGTAGAGGTTGCCGACGCCCTCGTGGTCGGAGAGGAAGGCGATGCGGCCCCCGACGAACATCGGGGATGCGAGGTGCCCGTCGATGTCCGGGAGCAGCCGCTCGCCGTGCAGCCACAGCCGGCCCGTCGCCCCGCCCCGGTACCGCTTCCAGGCGGCGGGTTCGTGCGGCGGTGTGCCGGTGAGCAGCAGGGTCCGCCGCTCGCCTTCGACGTCGGTGACCGCGATGTCGGAGACCGGGCCCCACGGCAGCCGCCCGCCGGGGCTGCCGTCGGTGGGCACGCTGTAGGCCCAGGAGAAGTACGAGAACGGCTGGTTGTGCGAGGACACGGCGAGGATCTGCGCGGCGTCGCCCGGGTCGGGGGTCCAGCCGCAGACCCGGGCGTCCGTCGAGCCCCAGTAGGTGAGCCGGCGGGCCGGGCCGCCTGCCACCGGTGCCAGATGGATCTCGGGGTCGAGGCTGCGCCAGGTCGTGTAGGCGATCCGGGTCCCGTCGGGGGAGAAGCGCGGATGGCTGACTCTGGTGCGGTCGACGGTCAGGCGCCAGGCGCGTCCGGGCACCTCGCCCTCGGGGGCGAGGGGGGCGACCCAGAGATCGTCCTCTGCGGCGAAGCAGAGCAGATCCTCGTGGAGGTGCGGGAACCGGAGATACGAGACGTCGTCACTCACCCCCCAATGCTTTCCGCGTGAGGGGGCCGCGGCAACTTGTGGTGCGGAACACAAGCGAAACGATTTCGTTTCGCTGGGTCGGCGGGGTACCGTCGATGTGTACGAAACAGTTTCGTTCGATGGATAGATGTACGGACTGACGTACCGATGGACCGGGCTCAAGGGGACAGGAGGTCGACACATGGCACGCACACGGCTCACGCCCGAGCGTGAGAGCGAGCTGTACGCCGCCGTGCTCGACCTGCTCCGCGAGGTCGGCTACGACGCCCTCACGATGGACGCCGTCGCCGCACGTACCCATTCCAGCAAGGCCACCCTCTACCGCCAGTGGGGGAGCAAGCCGACCCTCGTCGTCACAGCTCTGCGGCACAACAAGCCCGTTTCCCTCGGCGAGGTCGACACCGGCTCGCTGCGCGGTGACTTCCATGCCGTCCTGGGCCGGAGCGACGACTGCCAGATGGAGAAGGACTCCGCGCTGATGCGGGGTCTGAGCCATGCCGTTCACGAGAACCCCGACCTGCTGCAGGCCCTGCGCGAGCTGCTGATCGAACCGGAGATGACCGGTCTCGACCTGCTGCTGCGCCGAGCCGTGGACCGGGGAGAGCTGCGTCCGGACAATCCGGCGCTGAAGTATCTGCCGCACATGCTGATCGGCGCGTTCGCCGCTCGGCAGCTGGTGGAGGACCGCCCGGTGGACCAGGCGTTCCTCTTCGACTATCTCGACTCCGTGATCCTCCCCGCTCTCGGAGTCTGACAGCCGTCCCTGCCGTCCCCACGGCACGTACGGCCCCCTCCCCAAGCCCCACCTGACACGCCGCTCTCGTCGTCGGGCTGGTTCCTCACGCCCATTTCCACTCAACGACCTGACCGGGAGTACGCCTCCGTGGCCACATTCCTTTACAAGCTCGGACGGCTCGCCTTCCGGCGCCGCCGCTATGTCGCCCTGATCTGGGTGGCACTGCTGGCACTCGCCGGATTCGGCGCGGCCTCCGCGTCCACCGCCACCTCCAGCTCCTTCTCGATCCCGGGTACGGAGGCGCAGAAGGCCTTCGACCTGCTGGAACAGCGATTCCCCGCCTCCAGCGCCGACGGCGCGACCGCGCGCATCGTCTTCAAGGCCCCCGAGGGCCAGAAGATGTCGGACCCGGCCAACAAGGCCGAGGTCAACAAGATCACCGCCGAGCTGAAGTCCGGCTCGGACCAGATCGCCTCGGTCGTCGACCCGTACGCAGGCAAGGCCGTCTCCAAGGACGGCTCGACCGCGTACATCTCGGTGACGTACAAGGTCAACTCGATGGAGCTGACCGACGCCACCCGGGACTCCCTGGAGGACTCGGGCGAGGCGGCGCAGAAGAGCGGGATGACCGTGGAGATCGGCGGTGACGCGCTCCAGGTGATGCCGGAGACCGGGGCCACCGAGGTCATCGGTATCGCGCTGGCCGCGGTGGTGCTCGTCATCACCTTCGGTTCGCTCATCGCGGCGGGGCTGCCACTGCT
This sequence comes from Streptomyces sp. NBC_01257, assembly GCF_035917255.1. Classification (NCBI taxonomy): domain Bacteria; kingdom Bacillati; phylum Actinomycetota; class Actinomycetes; order Kitasatosporales; family Streptomycetaceae; genus Streptomyces; species Streptomyces sp. NBC_01257. The sequence goes on along the minus strand of NZ_CP108472.1, from coordinate 3,843,306 downwards.
CACCGCGCTGATCGGGGTCGGCATCGGCGTCTCGTCGATCACGGCACTGGCCAACGTGCTGGACCTCGGCTCGACCACCTCGACGCTCGCGATGATGATCGGCCTCGCGGTCGGCATCGACTACGCGCTCTTCATCGTCTCCCGCTACCGCGCCGAACTGGCCGAGGGCCGGGAACGCGAGGAGGCGGCGGGCCGTGCGGTCGGCACCGCGGGTTCCGCGGTCGTCTTCGCCGGGCTCACCGTCGTCATCGCCCTGGTCGGCCTCGCGGTCGTCAACATCCCGATGCTGTCGAAGATGGGCTTCGCGGCGGCCGGCACGGTCGCGATCGCCGTCCTCATCGCCCTCACCCTCGTCCCGGCCATGCTGGGCTTCGTGGGCAAGCGGGTCATGGGGCGCAAGGCGCGCAAGGCCGCGGAGGCCGAGAACAGGCCCGACGCCAAGCCGAACATGGGCACCCGCTGGGCGCGGTTCGTGCTGCGCAAGCCGGTGTGGGTGCTGCTCGTCGGCGTCATCGGCCTCGGCACGATCGCCGTACCGGCCGCGTCGCTGGAGATGGGTCTGCCGGACGACGGCTCCCAGCCCACCAGCACCACCCAGCGCCGCGCCTACGACCTGCTCTCCGAGGGCTTCGGCCCCGGCTTCAACGGCCCGCTGCTGGTCGTCGTCGACACGGCGAACAGCTCCGACGGCAAGACCGCGGCCAAGCAGGTCGGTGACGAGATCTCCGGCATGAAGGGTGTCGTCGCCGTCACCCCGGCCACCTTCAACAAGGCCGGCGACGCGGCGATGATCACCGTCGTCCCGAAGGACCGGCCGAGCTCCGTCGACACGGAGAACGTGGTCCACGCCATCCGTGACGCGGGCAAGGACATCAAGTCCGACACCGGCGCCGAGGTCCTGGTCACCGGTGCCACCGCGATGAACATCGACTTCTCGCAGAAGATGAACGACGCGCTGCTGCCGTACCTGGCGCTCGTCGTCGGCCTCGCCTTCCTGCTGCTGATGGTGGTCTTCCGGTCGATCCTGGTGCCGCTGAAGGCGGCGCTCGGCTTCCTGCTCTCGGTCGTCGCGGCCCTGGGCGCGGTCGTCGCGGTCTTCCAGTGGGGCTGGCTCGGCTCGCTCTTCGGGGTGGAGCAGACCGGTCCGATCATGTCGATGATGCCGATCTTCATGGTGGGTGTCGTCTTCGGTCTCGCGATGGACTACGAGGTCTTCCTCGTGACCCGGATGCGCGAGGCGTACGTCCACGGCGAGAAGCCCGGCCAGGCCATCGTCACCGGCTTCAAGCACGGCGCCAGGGTCGTCACGGCCGCGGCCGTGATCATGATGGCGGTCTTCTCCGGATTCATCGGCTCCAGCGAGCAGATGATCAAGATGATCGGCTTCTCCCTCGCCATCGCCGTCTTCTTCGACGCGTTCGTCGTCCGCATGGCCATCGTGCCCGCGGTCCTCGCCCTGCTCGGGAAGCGTGCCTGGTGGCTGCCGCGCTGGCTGGACCGGGCGCTGCCCAACGTGGATGTCGAGGGTGAGGGGCTGCGCAAGGAGCTCTCCGACGCCCCCGCGGACGACGCGGGCCCGGACGCCGGCGGCGAGCGTGAGCTGAGCCGCGTCTGAGCCGCTCTTCGAGCCGCTGGACTCCGGGGCCGCGTCTGAGCGGAGCGCGGCCCCGGAAGCGCCGGTTACCTGTGGGGACGGGGGGCCGGAGCGACGAGAGCCCCCGTGCACATGTGCACGGGGGCTCTCGCCATGAGGCGGGTCAGGCGCGCGCGGTCTCGGCCGTGATCCCGCGGTGCGTCCGCCGCAGGAAACGGATCAGCGGGGCGCTGTCGAACTGCACCACCTCGACGCCGTCCGCCGTATGGCGTTCCACGACCAGCTGGACCCTGCCGCACGGCCAGATCCGGAAGCTGTCGTGTTCGACGGGGGCGCGCAGCCCGCGCTCCAGCAGATCCCGCCCGACGGCCCAGACCGCGCCGCCGGGGAAGGTGATGCGGATGGTCTCGGGGGCGTCGGCGCTGTCGTAGCGGAGTTCGACCGGGACCACGGGGAGGTCGCGGGCGTCGGTGACGAGCCGGGCTCGGGCATGTTCTTTGATCACGGGGGACATGGGCCGGCTCCTCCTGCGTTCACGCATTTTTTATAGGTGTTCGTCCTCTAATGTCCCATATTTTCGGTAAAGAGCACTGTGAGAACCCTGGGCAGTTGTGACAGAGGCGCTCTTGCGAAGGCTTCGCAATAAGGCCCTATCATTGAGAGGTTCATGACCCCGCGCAGCAATGCAGGAACGCAGGAAGCGGAGCCTCCCCCATGCATGTACCCGACGGATTCATCAATGCACCCGTCTCCGCCGTGGCCGGTGTCGTGGCCGCCGGTGCCGTGGCCGTCAGCCTCAAGGGGGCCCGGCGCGAACTGAACGAGCGCACCGCGCCGCTGGCCGGCCTCGTCGCCGCCTTCATCTTCGCCGTGCAGATGCTGAACTTCCCCGTCGCCGCGGGCACCAGCGGGCACCTGCTGGGCGGGGCACTGGCCGCCATCCTGGTCGGTCCGTACACCGGGGTCCTGTGCATATCGGTCGTGCTGCTGATGCAGGGCATCCTCTTCGCCGACGGCGGGCTCACCGCGCTCGGCGTGAACATCCTCGACATGGGCGTCGTGACCACCGTCGTCGCGTACGCGCTCTTCCGCGGCCTGGTCGGCGTGCTGCCGCGCACCCGCCGCTCCACGACCGCCGCCTCCTTCGTCGCCGCGCTGGTCTCCGTACCGGCCGCGGCCGTCGCGTTCACCCTGATGTACTGGATCGGCGGCACCACCGACATCCCGATCGGCAAGGTCTTCACCGCGATGGTCGGGGTCCACGTCCTGATCGGCATCGGCGAGGCCGCGATCACCGCGCTGACCGTCGGCGCCGTCATCGCCGTCCGCCCCGACCTCGTCCACGGCGCGCGCGGCCTCACCGCCCCGCTCAAGCTCCGTGTCGGCGGCGAACTCATCGACGCCCCCGCCCCGGCTGCCGCGCCCGCCGCCGCCCACCGCCCGACCAAGGGCCTGTGGGTGACCGGCCTGGTCACCGCCCTCGTGCTGGCCGGCTTCGTCTCCTTCTACGCCTCCGCCAACCCGGACGGCCTGGAGAAGGTCGCCACCGACCAGGGCATCGACAAGGAGGCCAAGGACCACGCGGCCAAGGACTCCCCGCTCGCCGACTACGGCGTCAAGGACGTCTCCGACGCCCGGCTCTCCGGCGGTCTGGCCGGCATCATCGGCGTCGGCGCCACCCTCGTCGTCGGCAGCGGTGCGTTCTACGTGGTCAGCCGCCGTCGCCGTACGAGCGACGAGCCCGCGGGCAGCGACTCCCGTACCGACGAGAAGGTCTGATGGGCGCCGGGCACGCCCACAAGCTCTACCGGCACGGGCACTCGCCGGTCCACGACCTGCCGCCGCACTGCAAACTCGCCGCGGTCTTCGCGTTCGTCGTGGTCGTCGTCACCACCCCGCGCGAGGCGGTGTGGGCCTTCGGGCTGTACGCGCTGCTGATCGCGGGCGCCGCCGCCGTGGCCCGCGTCCCGGCCGGCTTCCTCCTCAAGCGGCTGCTGATCGAGGTGCCGTTCGTCGCGTTCGCCCTGCTCATGCCGTTCGTCGTGCCCGGCGAGCAGACCCACGTGCTCGGGCTCTCCGTCAGCGTCCCCGGACTCTGGGGCGCCTGGAACGTCCTCGCCAAGGGCACCCTCGGCGTCGCCGCATCCGTACTGCTGGCCTCCACCACCGAACTGCGCTCGCTGCTGCTCGGCCTCCAGCGCCTGAAGCTGCCCCCGCTGCTCGTCCAGATCGCCTCCTTCATGATCCGGTACGGCGACGTGATCACCGACGAGATGCGCCGGATGTCCATCGCCCGCCGCTCGCGCGGATTCGAGGCGCGCGGCATACGGCAGTGGGGTGTCCTCGGCAAGTCGGCGGGCGCCCTCTTCATCCGCTCGTACGAACGCGGCGAACGCGTCCACCTCGCGATGGTCAGCCGCGGCTACACCGGCACCATGCCCGTCATCGACGAGGTGACGGCCTCCCGCACCCAGTGGGCGTACGCCTCGGCACTCCCCGTGCTCGCCCTCGTCGTGTGTCTGCTGGGATGGACCGTATGAGCCAGCCCCCCGCCACTCCCGTACCGCCGTCCCTGGAGGTCAGCGGTCTCGCCTACGCCTACCCCGACGGCCACCAGGCGCTCTTCGGCGTCGACCTGACCGTCGCGCGCGGCGAGCGCGTCGCCCTGCTCGGCCCGAACGGCGCCGGCAAGACCACCCTCGTCCTCCACCTCAACGGCATCCTCGACGCGGGCGCCGGCAGCGTCCGGGTCGCCGGACTCCCCGTCGAGAAGCGCAACCTCGCCGAGATCCGCCGCCGCGTCGGCATCGTCTTCCAGGACCCCGACGACCAGCTCTTCATGCCCACCGTCCGCGAGGACGTCGCCTTCGGACCCGCCTCCGGCGGGCTGCGCGGCGCCGAACTGGAGGAGCGCGTCACCGAGGCCCTCAAGCAGGTCGGCATGGAGGAGTTCGCGGCCCGGCCGCCGCACCACCTCTCCTTCGGCCAGCGCCGCCGCGTCGCCGTCGCCACGGTCCTCGCCATGCGGCCGGAGATCCTCGTCCTGGACGAACCCTCCTCCAACCTGGACCCGGCCTCCCGCCGCGAACTCGCCGACATCCTGCGGTCCTTGGACGTCACCGTGCTGATGGTGACGCACGACCTGCCGTACGCGCTGGAGCTCTGCGGCCGCGCGGTCATCCTCAGCGACGGCGTCATCGCCGCCGACGACCGCACCCAGGACCTCCTGTGCGACGAGGAACTGATGCGCGCCCACCGGCTGGAGCTCCCCTTCGGATTCGACCCGCGTTCCGTGACGGTGAACATCGGGTGACCCGCCCCTCGTCCGACCTGCGGCGCCATGCACCATGGGAGGATGAGCGGGAGCGCAGGAACAGGCGTGGACGTACGGGGCACGGCGGCGCCCGGATTCGAACCGGTCCGGGATGCTTTCATCCGTAACTTCGAGCAGCGCGGTGACCGCGGGGCAGCGGTCACCGTCTACCGGCACGGCTACAAGGTCGTCGACCTGTGGGCCGGCACCAGGGATGTCGACGGCGCCGAACCGTGGGCCGTCGACACCGTGCAGATCGTCCGCTCGGCGGGCAAGGGCATCGCGGCGGCCGTTCCGCTGATGCTGCACCAGCGCGGCCAGATCGATCTGCACGCCCCGGTCGGCACGTACTGGCCGGAGTTCAAGGCGAACGGCAAGGAACGCGTCCTCGTCCGCCACCTCCTCGCCCACCGGGCCGGGGTCCCGGCCCTGGACCGGCCGCTGACCCCCGCCGAGGCGGCCGACGGGGTGAGCGGGCCGCGGGCGGTCGCCGCCCAGCGCCCCCAGTGGGAACCCGGCACGGACCACGGCTACCACGCGCAGACGTACAGCTGGCTCGTCGGCGAACTCGTGCGCCGCGTCACCGGCCGGACCGTCGGGCGCTGGGTCGCCGAGGAGATCGCCCGCCCGCTCGGCCTGGACTTCTGGTTCGGCATCCCGGCGGACGAGGCGCACCGGATCGGCCGCATCGGACCGGTCGAAGCGCCCGCGGGGGACGGCACGGGCGTGCTGCGGATGCGGCCCAAGCGTTCGGTCGTCGACGCCTACCGCGACCCGGACTCACTGACCCGCCGCGCCTTCGGCGCCATCGACCCGTTCCCCGACGAGAACGACCCCGGCTACCGGGCCGCCGAACTCCCCGCGTCCAACGGCACCGCCACCGCCCGGGGACTGGCCCGCTGCTACGCCGCGATGATCGGCCCGGTCGACGGCCACCGGCTGTTCGCCCCGGCCACCCTCACCCTGGCCCGCACCGAGGAGTCGGCGGGCCCGGACCGGGTCCTGGTCGTCGGCACCCGCTTCGGTCTTGGCTACATGCTGCACGGACCGGCAGCCCCGCTGCTCTCCCCGGGCTCCTTCGGACACCCCGGCCGGGGCGGCTCACTCGGCTTCGCCGACCCCGAGACCGGCATCGCCTTCGGCTATGTGACGAACGGTCTGCAGAAGGGAGTCACCGCCGACCCCCGCGCCCAGGCCCTGGTGCGCGCACTACGTTCGGCACTATGACTCCTGAGACCTCCGCAGTTCCCGCCCCTGCTCCTGGCTCTGCTCCCGCCGCGCTCGCGCGCTTCGACGGATACGGCGTACTCATCACCGGGGCGGGCCAGGGCATCGGCGCCGCGACGGCCCGCCGACTGGCCGCCGAGTGCGCCCGGGTCCTGGTCACCGACCTGGACGGCGACCGGGCGGAGCGCGTGGCGGCGCAGATCCGGCAGAGCGGCGGCGCGGCCGATGCCCTGGCCTGTGACGTGGCCGACCGGGCGGCGGTGGAGGCGGCGGTGGAGCATGCTGTCGCGCGGTTCGGCACGCTCGACGTCCTGGTCAACAACGCCTACGCGTGCGCGCCCGACGCCCCGCTCTTCGAGGACGAGTCCGACGAGGTCTGGCAGCGCGACCTGGACATCACGCTCGGCGGCGCCTACCGGTGCGCGCGGGCCGCGCTGCCGCATCTCGCGGAGTCCGGCCGGGGCGCGATCGTCAGCATCGGCTCGGTCAACGGCGTGCAGGACTTCGGCAATCACGCCTACAGCGCCGCCAAGGCGGGCCTGGGCAGCCTCACCCGTACCCTCGCCGGCCATGCCGGACCGCGCGGAGTCCGGGTCAACCTGGTCACGCCCGGCACCGTCCGCACCGACGCCTGGGCGGGCCGGGATGCCGAACTGGCCCTGGTGAGGGACCTCTATCCGCTCGGACGGGTCGGTGAGCCGGAGGACATCGCGGCCGCCGTCGCCTTCCTCGCCTCGCCCGACGCGGCCTGGATCACCGGCACGACGCTGTGCGTGGACGGCGGTCTGACCGCGGTGAACACGGGCTTCCGGCAGGCGCTCGCCCAGCCGTAGAACGAGAGGCCCAGAGGGACGCACAACGCACCGGCCCCCCGGGGGCAGTCCCGGGAGGCCGGTGCGCGGACGTACCCGTCCCCTCAGGCGGGTACCCCCAGGTGCTGCTCCTGCCGCGCCCGCGCGGTCTCCCGGGTGGCTCCGCGGAAGACGGGCAGCCGGTCCACGGCCAGCACGCCCGGACCGGTGAAGACGAGCAGCAGCAGCGTCCAGCAGAAGAAGGCCGCGGCCTCGCCGCCGTTCTGCATCGGCAGCAGCCCCACCCGCTGGTGGACGTCGAAGTACGCGAACGCCATGGAGCCGGAGCCCACGAGTGCGGCCGTTCTCGTACCGAGGCCGAGCAGCACCAGGGTGCCGCCGGCCAGTTGGATGACGGCCGCGTACCACCCCGGCCAGGTGCCCGCGGAGAGCATCGGCCTGCCGAGCACGCCGAACAGCGACGCGATGCCGTGGCAGGTGAAGAGCAGTCCGACGACGATCCGGAACAGGCTGAGCGCGTAGGGCTGAGCCCGTCCGAGGCGCGTGACCATCATGAGAGCCCGCCTCCTGTCAGCTGTAGACGCCGAACTCGTACAGCGAGTAGCCGTAGCCGGAGCCGCGGGCCGTGCCGTTGATGCGCACGTAGCGGCCCGTGCCGTTGACGTCGATGTCGTCGATGTCGCCGTTGCCGTCCGTCACCGACTTCACCGTCGTCCAGCTCTGTCCGTCCTCGGACGTCTGGATGTCGTACGCCTTGCCGAACGCCGGGTCCCAGGCGAGCTGGACGTGCTTGAAGCTCGTCGAGGCACCGAGGTCGACCTGGACCCACTGCGGGTCGCTCCAGTCACTGGCCCAGCGGGTGTCGAACTTGCCGTCCACCGCGTTGGCCGCGGAGCACGGGCAGCCGCCCGTCGGGTCGGTCTGGAAGGAGGACGCCGTGGCGGTCTTGCCCTGGGACACGTTCGTCCCGTCCACCTTCGGCGGGATCACCTTGACGGACACGGTCTCGATGCCCACGTTGCCCTTGCCGTCCGTGGCCTTCACATAGGCCTTGTAGACACCCGTCTTGCTCGGCGCCTTCGCGGTCAGCGTGCCGTCGCCGTTGTCCTTGGTCTCGGCGGGGACCAGGGCCTTGTTCTGGTCGATGTAGTTGCTGCTGAACAGGACCTGGTAGGTGATCGCGTCACCGTCCGGGTCCGTGGTGTGGGTGCTGATCTTCACATCGCTGCCGGTGGGGACGCCGGAGGTGGCACCTTCCACCGCCATGTCCGTGATCACGGGCGGGGTGTTGTCGCCCGAGGTGTCCGCGCCGTACGCCTTCTTCACGGCGTAGTACGCGAGCCGCTTCTGGCCGCCGGGCAGCAGGTTGAACCAGACGCCGCCGAAGTCGTCCTCGACGCCGTAGTGGAACATCGTGGCGCCGAGCGCCACCCCGGTGTGCCCGGTGATGCAGCCCCACGCCTTCTCGTAGCCCTCGCCCTTGGCGACGTCGGTGGGCTCGGTCGGGACGCCGTTCGCGTCGTCGTCGACCTCCCACTCACCGGCCGGGCCCGTCTCGGTGACGATGTAGGGCTTGTCGTAACCGCCCTGCTCCCAGTCGGACTTGATGTTGCAGACCGCGTTGTAGGCGTTGACGGCGTACAGGTCGAGGTCCGGGGCGTTCTTCTTGTAGTACGGCCAGGCGCCGGTCCAGGCGTCGGTCGAGGTGACCGGGTGGTTGGGGTCCACCGCGTGGATCTTCTTCGCGACGTCGTTGACGAAGGTGGTGTACGCGTTGCGCTGCGCCTCCAGCTCGTCACCGCTGTAGCAGTTCTGCAGGCCGAGCGTCGACTCGTTGCCGACGTTCCACATCAGCACGCCGGGGTTGTCCTTGTAGGTGTCGACCCACTTGGGGAACTCGGCGAGCATGTCGTTCTTGTACTGGGTGTCCGTCAGGTAGTTGACGCAGCCGCCGGCGCCGGGGCCGCCGCCCGGCTGGAGCCAGAATCCGGCGATCACCTTGATGCCGTTGGCCGCCGCCGTGTCGAAGAGCGGCTTGCTGGTCGCGTCGGTGCCCCAGGTGCGGATGGTGTTGACGCCCATCGACTTCACGTCGGGCATGTACTTCTCCGCGTCGGCGACCGACGGTCCCCAGGTGAGTCCCTTGACCGTATACGGCGAACCGTCCACGCTCAGCGCCCAGTTCCCCTGGGAACCGGTGACCTTCACGACGCTGCCGGCCGCCTGGGCGGCGGGTGCCTGGACGGCGAGCAGACCGCCGCCGAGCAGCGCCGCCGCCGCGAGCGGCGCCACCAGGCGCCTTGCCCTGCGGGTGGGGGGATGGTGCATCTCATGCTCCTTGCAGGTGGGGAGGGAGTGACGTACGTGATCTTGGAGAGCGCTCTCCATAAGGGGCCGAAAAAAGGCCCCGCGTCCGTGGGGGGTGTGGAGGTGTGCGCTACGGCAGTTCGTAGTTCTCGTCGAGCACGGAACCCTGGTCGGGGTGGTTCTCGTCGTAGCCGTGCGGGTCGCACTGCAGTCCGCCCTTGACGCAGTGGGTGACCATCGCGTCGAGGGTGGCGGCGTCCCACCCGTTCATGAAGTCGTAGTGGAACGAGAAGCCCTTGCCGCTGGCCAGTTTCACCTGCGACATGTCGCCGTTGACCGGCCAGGCCATCTTGAACTCGATCATCGGCAGCGCGACGGGGTGGGAGGCCGGGCAGGAGTTGTAGTTCGCCCCGCCTGCCACCGGGTACGCCATGTGGCTCTTGTGGTCGGGCGTGTCCAGGTGGATGCCGTCCCAGCAACTGGGCGCCTGGAGGCGCAGGTTGAGGTAGGTGTCCCGGCTGGTCGGGCAGTTGGCCGGGAAGTCGAAGTTCTTGAACGACTCGCCGCACTCCCAGCCCTCGACGGTGCCCTTGAGGTTCTTGAACTCGTCCTGGGTCTGCATCGGGCTGCCGACCACGTACCGCAGACCCCTCGGGAAGGGCCGCACGCTGCGGTAGTCGGTGACGCCCGACTTGTAGTAGATGGTCTGGACGCCCTCGGGGAGGATCTTCGTGTCCCCGTTGTACAGGCTCGGCATCCAGTAGCCGGACTTGTCGCCCGGGGCCAGGCAGGTGGTGTCACCCGTCTCCAGCGAGGCGGTGGTGGTGTTCGCGTTCGTCGTGGTGTTGCCCATGAACGTGTGGTCGTGGGACTTGCCGGGCTGCCCCGGGTAGACGATCGGGTCGTCCGGAGCGGTGTGCGTCGGGGCGCACTTGGCCTGGAACTCGTGGAAGTACGCCGACGGCGGGACCTCCGTCGAGGGGGTGACCCCGGTGACCGGCGGGTCGGCCATGATGTAGCCGTCGCCGTCCGGGTCGTCGCCCGACGCCTTGGTGGAAGCCGCCATGCCGGGCATGCCCGGCATGGAGTACGCGGCGTGCTGGGCGTGGGTGCCCGCAGCCGTGGCCGGCGCTTCGGGTGAGGCGTTCGCCGTCGCCGCGATCCCGGCGATCCCCGCCGTGGTCAGCGTCAGCGAGGTGAACAAGAGCAGTCCGGTGAGGGTTCTCGACCTCCGTGGCATGGAGACCTCCTGCTGCGTCGTGGGGGAATGCATGGAGTGGGGAGAGTTGCTTGGGAGAGCGCTCTCCCAACTCCGGAGTGTTCCGCTCCTGACAAGAGCGTGTCAATAGTTGGTGAACGATGGGCCTACGGGGCAGAGGTGTGGGCGCGCGCAGGGTTGCCGCCGGTAACGGGGTCCGGCCTGCGCCGAGTTGTGGATAGTGCGGATGGTTCTGGAGGGACGGACCACGCATTCCGCGGAGCCGGGCGGCCGGTTCGGCAGGTGGCCGAGCCTGTGTCCGGGCAGCCCGGCGCCACCTCGCGCGTCGGCACCGGCTCCGGCGTGAGGCGGCGTCAGCGGAATCAGCCGGAGAACGCCGGCAACTGTCCGGTCGCCTACGCTGCCGAGATGACCGCCGAACTTCCCGCACCGGAACCCGAGCCGCGCGAGCGGCCGCTCCGGCTCGCCGACGACCAGCCGCACCGGGTGACCGGCCTCAGCCCCTCCGGCTCCGCGGCGCGATGAGCATCGACGTCCGGCCCTACGCCCCCTTCGACCTGCCCGGCATGTACCGGGTGTGCCTGCGCACCGGCGACTCCGGCCGCGACGCGACGGCGCTCTACCGCGACCCGGACCTGCTCCCGCACGTCTACGCGGGCCCGTACCCGGCGGCCGATCCCGGGCTGACCTTCGTCGCGCACGACGCCCACGGGCTCCTCGGCTATGTCGTCGCCACAGCCGACACCCCCGCCTTCGACGCCTGGCTGGAGGAGAACTGGTGGCCGGGGCTGCGGCACCGCTACCCCGGCCCGCTGGCCACCGACCCGGGTGACGGGTCGCAGGACTGGCGGCGCGTGGCACACATCCACCACCCGGACCCGCCGGAGCCGGACGCGCTGTTCGACCGCTACCCCGCGCATCTCCACATCGACATCCTCCCGCGCGGCCAGGGCACCGGCCTGGGCCGCCGGCTGATGACGACCCTGCTGGAGGCGCTGCGCGAGCGCGGGGTCCGCGGGGTGCACCTGGGGGTCGGCGGCGGCAACCCGGGTGCGCGGGCCTTCTACCTCAAGGTCGGGTTCACGGAGCACGACCGGCAGGAATGGGGATCGGTGATGGTGCGCGACCTGACCCGCTAGCCCGACCCCCGCGCGGCAGCGTCAGCGGACTCACCCGCCCTCCGCGGCCGGGGGCTCAACTCGTGTGCAGCATCAGCCCGATGCCGACCACCATCAGCCCCGCCGCCGCGATCCGCGGTGCACCGAACCGCTCCTTGAAGAACACCGTCCCGATCGCCGCGCCCACGATGATCGAGGACTCGCGCAGCGCCGCGACCGGGGCGAGCGCCGCCCGGGTCTGGGCCCACAGGACGAGGCCGTACGCCGTCACCGACAGGGCGGCGCCGATCAGGCCGCGCACCGCGTACGGGCGGAGCTGGGCGGGGAGCGCGGAGCGGCGGCGGTACAGGGCGTAGAGGGGGATGGCGATGCCCTCCAGGATCATCAGCCATGCGATGTACCCGAGCGAACTGCCCGAGGCGCGCACCCCGACGCCGTCCACCGTCGTGTACCCGGCGATGGCGAGACCGGTGGCGAGCGCGGCCAGGATCGCGGGCCACTGCGGGCGTTTCCCGGCGCCGCGGATGCCCCAGAGGGCCAGCCCGACCAGGCCCGCCGATGCGACCGCGACGCCCGTGGTCGCCCACCCGTCCGGGCGCTCGCCGACGAAGACCGCGGCGAGGACGGTGACCACGAGCGGGGCGGTGCCGCGCGCGATCGGATACATCTGGCCGAAGTCGCCCAGCGTGAACGACCGCATCAGCAGCAGCATGTACGCCACGTGCAGCGCGGCGGAGACGAACAGGTACGGCCAGGCCTCCGCCGCCGGGAACGGCACGAAGCACGCGGCCGCCGCACCGATCAGCAGACCGCCCCCGGAGATCAGCGTGAAGGAGAGCAACTGGTCCTTGATCGCATGGGCGATGGCGTTCCAGCCGGCATGCGTGAAGGCGGCCGTCAGGACGGCTATGGCGACGAGCGGTGTCACGCGGTCTGCTCACGCACGTCGACCACGGTGCCGCCGGCGTGCCGGATCAGCGTCGCCGGATCGAGCGGGAAGACGGTGTACGGGGTGCCCGCCGCCGCCCACACCACGTCATGGGCGAGCAGCCCGCGGTCCGCGAGCACCCGGGTCCTGGTGCGGTGGCCGAAGGGCGGCACACCCCCGATCGCGTAACCGGTGGCCTCCCGGACCACGTCCGCCCCCGGCCGCCGCACCTTCGCCGCGCCCAGTTCCTGCCGTACGCGCTCCACGTCGACGCGTGAGGAGCCGTCCATCAGGACCAGGACCGGCACCCCGTCGGCCTCGAAGATCAGCGACTTGACGATCTCGCTGAGCGCGCAGCCGAGGGCGGCGGCCGCCTCGGCGGCGGTGCGGGTGGCGTCCGGGAAGCGGCGGATCTCGACGTCGAGGCCGAGCTCGCGCAGCGCTTCGGCGAACCGGGGGTGAGCGGCGGCGGAGTCGGAACCCGCCGGAGTGCTGGTGTCGGAAGTGCTCATGGCCTGCACGCTATCGGCCGTGATCCGGGTCGCGCGAACGGGTTCCGGCGGTCACGGTCCCGCGCGCAGGACCTCCGCGACGACCGGGCCCGCGGCGGTCCCGCCGTGGCCGCCGGACTGGACGAGGGCCGCCGCCGCGAGGTCGTTGCTGAATCCGGTGAACCAGCTGTCGGAGGTGGCGTGTCCGTCGATCTCGGCGGAGCCGGTCTTGCCGCCCTTGTTCTCGCCCACGTTCGCCATGGCGGCGGTCGCGGTGCCCTCGCCGCTGGTCGCGGTGTAGTGCAGCATCTCCTTCAGCTGCGCCGAGACCCCGCCAGGCAGCGGGCTCGCCTTGGCGAAGGTCCGGTTGTCCAGGCTCTGCGGGACGATGTAGGGCTGAAGGAAACGGCCGTTGACGGCGGTGGCGGTGATGGACGCCATGTTCAGCGGGTTCATCTGGATCTTGCCCTGGCCGATGAACGACGCGGCGGTCTCCGCGCCTTGTGACGGGGGCACCTCGCCGTCCCAGGTCGGGATGCCGGTCTGCCAGTCGCGGCCTATCCCGAAGTACTGCGAGGCCTCGTTGCCGAGCGCCGTGTCCCGCTTGGCGCCGCCCAGCGGCAGGATCGGCTTGATGAAGGCCGTGTTGCAGGACCTGGCGAAGGCCCGCTTCAGGGTGGGGCCGTCCGTCATCGAGAAGTCGTCCAGGTTGTGGAAGGTCACGCCCTCCCAGGGCACGGTTGAAGGACATGCGACCGGCGAGTTCGCGCTGCCCAGACCGTTCTGGATGATCATCGCGGCCGTCACGATCTTCATCGTCGAGCCGGGGGCGACCTTGGCCAGCCGGGCCGCGTCGAAGCCGTCCGCCCGGTTGTTGGCGATGGCCCGGATCGCACCGCTCGACGGTTCCACCGCCACCACGGACGACTTCTCGTACTTCTTCACCGCACTCTCCGCCGCCGCCTGCACGTTCGCGTCCAGCGTGGTCGGGACCCGCCCCGGCTTCCCCTTCACCAGGGTCAGCAGCGTCTTGTCCGCGCCGTCGGCGTTCGCGCTGTTGATCCAGGTCTCGACGCCGATCGTGCCCCCGGCCTTCTGGCCGTACTTCTTGCGCAGCTCGTCCAGGATGCCGCCGAGCGAGGGGTACTTCTCCTTGGTGAGCACCTTGCCGCTGCGGTCGACCGCCTCGATCGACGCCGTCTTCGACTCGCCGGTCTCCAGCGACTCGCCCCTGCCGAGGTCCGGGTGGATGACGGAGGGCAGCCAGTCGACGAGCGCCTTGCCCGTGGTCAGTCCGCGCACCACGGTCAGCTCGGAGGCGTACGACCAGGACTTCGTCGCGCCCTTGTAGGAGACCGTCGCCTTGACCGTGTACGGCACCTTCGAGCCGGTCGCCTGGCCGGGAGTGATCACGGCCTTGGTGACGTGGGCCGATTCGCTGTAGCCGGCCAGCGCGGGTTCGGCGTCGCCCTTGTTGTTGGTGAGCTCGGACGCGACCAGCGAGTCGCCCTTCGCCCACGCCGCGAGGAACTTCTTCGACGTGTCGGCTATCTCGTCCTTCGTGACCGGACCCGTCTTCACCTCGGACGAGGTGGCCTTGGTGTCCGTGCCGCCCCCGACACCGCTGTCGCCGAGCCCGTCCAGGACGTTGTACGCCCCGTAGCCCACCCCGCCGACCACGACGGCGAACACCCCGCCGATGACGGCGACCTTCACTCCACTGCGCATCCCTGCAGTCCCCCTCCCCAGGAGGCCCCCTTGAACATGTTCAAGGGGGCTGTTCGGGGAACTTTACGGGACTGCCGTGACAGCCGAGCCGGTTGTTATCGGAATGCGATCCGTCATGGCGTGAACAGACCGGTCAAATCCAGGTATCCAGCCACATGCGGTCCCGCCAGGAATCCTCGGGAATCGCGGTTCCGGTATACAGCGGCCAGAAGTAGATGAAATTCCAGACAATCAACAGGACCAGTACGCCGGCCGCGACAGCCCCCAAAGTCCGGCGCCGTTCACCCGAGGGATCACCCTTCGCCAGACCCAGTTCGTGTTTCGTCCCGGTGCCCGCCGCCGGGCCCAGCATCGCGCCGATCATCATCGAGACCGCGAGACACAGGAAGGGGACGAACACGACCGCGTAGAAAAGGAAAATGGTGCGTTCCTGGTAGAGGAACCACGGCACCCAGCCCGCCGCCACCCCGCAGGCGATCGCGCCCGCCCGCCAGTCGCGGCGGAAGATCCAGCGCCACAGCACGTAGAGCAGCGCGAAGCACGCGGCCCACCACAGCAGCGGGGTGCCGATCGCCAGCACCTCGCGCGCGCACTTGCCGGTCGAGGACTCGGTGCAGCCGTTCTGCTCCTCGTAGAAGTACGAGACGGGCCTGCCCAGCACGATCCAGCTCCATGGATTGGACTGGTAGGTGTGACCGGACGTCAGGTTCACATGGAAGTCGTAGACCTGGTTCTCGTAGTGCCACAGGCTGCGCAGCCAGTCCGGCAGCCAGGTCCAGTTGCCGCCCTTGCCGTCGGTCGTCGCCCAGTCCCGGTAGTAGCCGTGCCGGTCCGGGTCGTCGTGGATGATCCAGCCGGTCCACGAGGCGAGGTAGGTGAGGACCGCGACCGGCACCGTGGAGACGAACGCCGGCACCAGATCCCGCTTCAGCACCGCCACGTACGGCTGCACCGCGCCCGCCGTCCGGCGCGCGCCCGCGTCCCAGAACACCGTCATCAGGCCGAACGCGACCATGATGTACAGCCCGTTCCACTTGGTGGCGAAGGCCAGTCCCAGTGAGATCCCGGCGGCGATCCGCCACGGGCGCCAGCCGAGCCGCAGCCCCTCCGCCACCCCGGCGTCCGGCCGCAGCACGCCGTCCTCGTCGACCGGCAGCGCGGCCGCGAGCCGCCGCCTCGCCCAGTCCCGGTCGATCAGCAGACAGCCGAACGAGGCCAGCACGAAGAACATCAGCACCAGGTCGAGCAGCGCGGTGCGGCTCATCACGAAGTGCAGCCCGTCCACCGCGAGCAGCGCGCCCGCCAGACAGCCCAGGAACGTCGAGCGGAACAGCCGGCGGCCGATCCGGCACAGCATCAGTACCGACAGCGTGCCGAGCACCGCGACCATGAACCGCCAGCCGAACGGTGTGAACCCGAAGATCTGCTCACCGATCCCGATGATCCACTTGCCGACCGGCGGGTGCACCACATAGCCGGGATCCACCGGGATCTTCACCCGCGACGGATCGTTCAGGATCAGCTTGTCGACGTCCTTGGGCCACGAGCCCTCGTACCCCTGGTTGATGAGCGCCCAGGAGTCCTTCGCGTAGTACGTCTCGTCGAATATCACCGCGTGCGGGCTGCCCAGGTTCCAGAACCGCAGCACCCCGGCGACCGCCGCCACCAGCAGCGGACCGCCCCACGCCGACCAGCGCAGCAGCCGGTCCGCGAGCAGCGGGGGCACCCCGAGCACCGCCCACAGCTGGCTCCCCGGGCGGGTGTACGGCGGAACCAGCCGCTCGCGCAGCCCGATTCCGGGGCGCGGGGCATGGCCGAAGCGGCGCAGCCGCTGCTGCCAGGAAGTCGGCTCCGGGCCGTGCTCTTCCCCGGCGTCTTGGCCCTGCCGGGCTTCGGGCGCAGTACTCGTCACCGCGCCATCGTAGGGAACGCATCTGTGCGAGCGCCGTCGCCCGGGCTGGGAGTATGGACGTTGTGACTGGAACGACTGGAACGCTGGTACTCGCAGGGACCCCCATCGGCGATGTGGCGGACGCCCCGCCACGCCTCGCCGCCGAACTGGAGACGGCCGATGTCGTCGCCGCCGAGGACACCCGCCGGCTGCGCCGGCTGACCCAGGCGCTGGGCATCCACACCTCGGGGCGCGTCGTCTCCTACTTCGAGGGCAACGAGTCCGCCCGTACGCCCGAACTCGTCGAGGCGCTGCTCGGCGGCGCCCGCGTGCTGCTGGTGACGGACGCCGGGATGCCGTCCGTCTCCGACCCCGGCTACCGGCTGGTCGCCGCGGCCGTGGAGAAGGACATCAAGGTCACCGCGGTGCCGGGCCCCTCGGCGGTGCTCACCGCCCTCGCCCTGTCCGCGCTGCCGGTGGACCGGTTCTGCTTCGAGGGCTTCCTGCCGCGCAAGGCCGGTGAGCGGCTCGGCAAGCTCCGCGAGGTCGCCGACGAGCGCCGCACCATGGTCTTCTTCGAGGCCCCGCACCGGCTCGACGACACCCTCGCCGCGATGGCCGAGGTCTTCGGCGCCGAGCGGCGCGCCGCCGTGTGCCGGGAGCTGACCAAGACGTACGAGGAAGTGAAGCGCGGCCCGCTGGGCGAACTGGCGGTCTGGGCTGCCGACGGCGTGCGCGGCGAGATCACCGTCGTCGTCGAGGGCGCGGCCGACTCCGGGGCCGAGGATCTGGACGCCGATGAGCTGGTGCGCAGGGTGCAGGTGCGCGAGGAGGCGGGGGAGCGGCGCAAGGAGGCGATCGCCGCCGTGGCCGCCGCCGCGGGGCTTCCCAAACGCGAGGTGTTCGACGCGGTCGTCGCAGCAAAGAATGCGGCTCGGACCGGCCCAGCGGACGGCAAAGGACTATCGTGAAAGGCAAAGCGCGAGCCGCGTTCCGGCCCCATTTGCCACGAGAAGGCCAAATCCGCTCCAACACTCGACAGGGCCCGGTGCGCTCCCGCCGGTAAAGGCGTCCACTGGATCCAGGACGCATTCTCCGGAGTGCTTGTCCGGCGGACAAGAGGAGCAGGCATGAGCGAGATCGCAGCAACCACCGTGCACGAGGCGTATGCCTTCGCCTGCATGAGGTGCGGACACGGCTGGGAACAGGCCTACGAAATAGAGCACCACGTCGACGCCTCCAACAACGCATTCGTGGTCTACAAGGCGGACGGCGAGCGTGTGCCGTCCCCGCTGTCCACGCCCACCTGCACGAACTGCGGCGGGCACGTCGTACGGATCATGCGGGCCGGCCGGGTCTCGACGGTGCAGCAACTGCTCCAGAACCGCCGCCCCGCCGACGCCGAGGCACGGGACGGGGAGAACGCCGACCCCGTGGCGGCCACCGCCGCCCCGGCCGGGGACCACCACTGGCACCTCTCCGACCTGCTGCATCCCTTCCACCGCAAGTGACGGAAGGGCCCGTGGCCGCGGGCCTCGTACGATCGTGGCCATGAGCCGTACCGAAGCCCCGCCGCTGCCCGAGCCCCTACGGGTGCCGGTCGCCGATTCGCACACCCACCTGGACATGCAGGACGGCACCGTCGAGGAGGGCCTGGCCAGGGCCGCCGCGGTGAACGTGACGACCGTGGTCCAGGTGGGCTGCGACGTGAAGGGCTCGCGCTGGGCCGCCGAGACGGCGGCCGCGCACCCCAGCGTGCACGCGGCGGTGGCCCTGCATCCCAACGAGGCGCCGCGCATCGTGCACGGGGATCCGGACGGCTGGTCGCGGCAGGGCGCGCGCGAGGGGGGCGGGGCGGCCGCACTCCAGGACGCCCTCGCCGAGATCGACGCCCTGGCCGCGCTGGACCACGTACGCGCCGTCGGTGAGACCGGACTCGACTACTTCCGGACCGGGCCCGAGGGCATGGCCGCCCAGGAGGAGTCCTTCCGGGCCCACATCGAGATCGCCAAGCGGCACGGCAAGGCGCTCGTCATCCACGATCGCGAGGCGCACGCCGATGTGCTGCGCATCCTCGCGGACGCGGGCGCCCCGGAGCGGACCGTCTTCCACTGCTACTCCGGCGACGCCGACATGGCCCGGATCTGCGCGGACGCCGGGTACTTCATGTCGTTCGCCGGCAACATGACGTTCAAGAACGCCCAGCCGCTGCGCGACGCCCTGGCCGTCGCCCCCGCCGAACTGGTCCTGGTCGAGACGGACGCCCCCTTCCTCACCCCCGCCCCGTACCGCGGACGGCCTAACGCGCCGTATCTGATTCCGGTCACGCTGCGCGCCATGGCGGCCGTCAGGGGAGTCGACGAGGACACCCTGGCGGCGGCCATCGCCGAGAACACCGCGCGCGCGTTCGACTACTGACCGGCTGCCGGACGAGCGCCGGCCCGATGTCGCCACACTGTGTAGTCGCAAGACTTTGGAGAGTGACGCATCCCTCCGCTATCGTCCCGGGCGCGCAAGAGTGAGCCGGCCGGTACGGATCTTCTGGAGCGAGCGTCGTGAGCAATTCGCAGGGCAGTCACCGTGCAGCACGCGGCAGGGGGCGTACGGCGGCCGCCGGGACGCGCGGGCCCGCCACCGTCGTGGTACCGGCGCCGTCCCCCGTACCCCCGCACGAGGAACTGACGCTCGCCGCGTGGCCGCTCCGCTCCGCGACCGTCGTCGACCTGAAGGCGGCACCCGGCCTCACCGCCGCCGGCCGCGCCGCGCAGGCCCCCACGCTCACCGCACCCCTGGCACCGGCGCCCGGCGGGCGGGCCGGGACCCGGCGGGCCGCACGGCGCAGACGGGTCTCCGTCGGACCCGAGCAGCTGCGCCGCCTGGTCCCGCAGGCCCTCGTCGTCGCCTTCCTGGCGGGCGGCACGACCGCGTTCGTCGCCGAGGACAAGGCGGTGACGCTGGACGTCGACGGGGAGCCCCGCACCCTGCACACCTTCGCGGACGACGTCGGCGAACTCCTCGCCGAACAGGGCGTCGACGCGGCCGCGGCCGCCGAGGTCTCCCCGGCCCCCGGCACCCCGATCGGCGACGGCGACGTGGTCACCGTCGGCGGCCCGCGCCCGGTGACCCTCACCCTCGACGGGGTGCGGCGCCGGGTCTGGACCTCCGAGCACACCGTCGGGGCCGCCCTGCGCCGGCTCGGCGTGCGGGCCGACGGCGCCTACCTCTCCGTCTCCCGGGCCGCGCCGATCGGCCGCACCGGGCTGACCCTGGACGTACGCACCGAGCGCACCGTCACCGTGATGGCCGACGGCCGCGAGCACACCGTCCGCACCAACGCCGCCACCGTCCGCGAGGCGGTCGCCCGGGCCGGTGTCGCCCTGCACGGCGAGGACACCACGTCGGTGGCCCCGGAGAGCTTCCCGCGCGACGGCCAGACCGTCTCGGTGCTGCGGATCACCACCGCCCGGGTGGTGCGCGAGGAACTGCTGCCGTACGCCGTAGAACGCACCGGGGACGACGGCCTGCCCACCGGCACCGAGGTGGTCGAGCGCGAGGGGCGGGACGGCTCGCGCCGGGTGATGTACGCGCTGCGGACCGTCAACGGCGTCCGGCAGAAACCCCGGGAGCTGGCCACCGAGGTCGTACGGGAGCCGGTCAGCCGGATCGTGAAGGCCGGCACCGGGCCACGCACCACCGGGAAGCTGTACGTCCGGCCGGGAGCGCGGCCGTAGGCTTGACGGGTGAGCACCACAGAGCCCGACGCCCTCCTGGGCCCCGCAGACATCCGCGAACTGGCCGCGACGCTGGGCGTACGCCCCACCAAGCAGCGCGGCCAGAACTTCGTCATCGACGCCAACACGGTCCGCCGGATCGTGCGCACCGCGGAGGTCCGCCCCGATGACGTGGTGGTCGAGGTCGGCCCCGGTCTGGGCTCGCTGACCCTGGCGCTGCTGGAGGCGGCCGACCGCGTCGTCGCCGTCGAGATCGACGACGTGCTGGCGAGTGCCCTGCCGGCCACGGTCGCGGCCCGGATGCCGGAGCGCGCCGACCGGTTCGCCCTCGTCCACTCCGACGCGATGCTCGTACGGGAGCTGCCGGGACCGCCGCCGACCGCGCTGGTCGCCAACCTTCCGTACAACGTCGCCGTGCCCGTGCTGCTCACCATGCTCGACCGCTTCCCCAGCATCGAGCGGACCCTCGTCATGGTGCAGGCCGAGGTCGCCGACCGGCTGGCCGCCAGGCCCGGCAACAAGGTCTACGGAGTGCCGTCGGTGAAGGCCAACTGGTACACCGACGTCAAGCGCGCCGGCTCCATCGGCCGCAAGGTCTTCTGGCCCGCGCCGAACGTCGACTCCGGGCTCGTCTCGCTGGTGCGCCGGAGCGAGCCCGTCGCGACGACGGCGAGCAAGGCCGAGGTCTTCGCGGTCGTCGACGCCGCCTTCGCCCAGCGCCGCAAGACGCTGCGGGCCGCCCTGGCCGGCTGGGCGGGCTCCGCGCCCGCCGCCGAAGCCGCCCTGGTCGCGGCCGGCATCTCGCCGCAGGCCCGCGGCGAGGCACTGACGGTCGAGGAGTTCGCCGCCATCGCCGAGAACAAGCCCACCGGGGACGCCCCCGCCGCCAACGAGTCCGCCGGGAGTGCCGAGTGAGCGTCACCGTCCGGGTACCCGCCAAGGTCAACGTCCAGCTCGCGGTCGGTGCCGCGCGCCCCGACGGCTTCCACGACCTGGCCAACCTCTTCCTCGCCGTCGGTCTGTACGACGAGGTCACCGTCACCCCGGCCGAGGGGCTGCGCATCACCTGCTCGGGGCCCGACGCCGCCCAGGTCCCCCTGGACGCCACCAACCTCGCCGCCCGTGCCGCGGCCGCGCTGGCCGGGCGGCACGGCATCACGCCCGATGTGCACATCCACATCGCCAAGGACATCCCCGTCGCGGGCGGCATGGCGGGCGGCAGCGCCGACGGCGCCGGCGCCCTGCTGGCCTGCGACGCGCTCTGGTCCACCGGCGCCTCGCGCGACGAGCTCCTCGCGATCTGCGCCGAGCTGGGCAGCGACGTGCCGTTCAGCCTGGTCGGCGGGGCGGCCCTCGGGGTCGGCCGCGGTGAGCGGCTGACGCCGGTCGAGGTCGGCGGCACCTTCCACTGGGTGTTCGCGGTCGCCGACGGCGGCCTCTCCACCCCGGCCGTCTACCGCGAGTTCGACCGGCTCACGGCCGGCACGCAGGTGCCCGTGCCCGCCGCGTCGCCCGCGCTGCTGGAGGCGCTGCGGACCGGTGACGCCGCCACCCTGGCCGGGGCGCTGAGCAACGACCTCCAGGCCCCGGCCCTGTCGCTGCGGCCCTCGCTGGCAGGCACCCTGGCCGCGGGCACCACCGCGGGCGCCCTGGCCGCGCTGGTCTCGGGCTCCGGCCCGACCACCGCGTTCCTCACCGAGGACGAGGCGTCGGCCCGTAAGGTCGCCGACGCGCTGACCGCCTCCGGGACCTGCCGCACCGCCCGGATCGCCGCGTCCCCGGCCCCGGGCGCCACGATCCTCTGACCGGAAGCGCGGCGGGGTGTGCGGTCCGGCTCAGCCGAGCCGCACGCTCCGCTCCGCCAGCTCGAAGGCCGGCAGCATCCCCTGGTGCTCCTGCGCGTCCAGCCCGCCCAGATGCACCACGACCGGTCCGTCCGGGGTGGCGACGGCGAAGGCCCGGGCCGGGCGCGACTCCTCCATGACCTTGCTGTAGACGGTGTAGCCCACCTCGGTCACGGCGAGCTTCCCGGCCGTCGTCTCCTTGTACGTGATCTTCGAGGCGTTCTCGTCGGCCTTCACGAAGCCCTCCAGCGCCTGGCGCGGGGTGCCGGCCTTGCCGTCGCCCTGCCACACCCGCAGGAACCCGATGTGCCCGGCGGGCTTCGCGTCGATCTCGCAGACCATGGCGACCGGGCCCTGCCGGCTGAACGCGGCGAACTCCGAGCCCGGCTCGTCCGCCACCACGGCCTTCGCCTTCCAGTGCTGCGCCAGATCGAAGACGACGGGCAGCTCGCACCCGGAACCGGAGCCCCCGACCGTGCCCCCCTTGGCCGCGGAGCCCCCGGCCGTCTTCCCCGCCGCCGTGCCGCCCGGCTTCGTGTCCACCCGCGCACCGCCGCCGGACTCCGACGAACAGCCGGTCAGCGCCACGGCCGCCAGCAGGACGGGCGCCAGCCCGCGTACCGCCATACCTGTCATGAAGTTCCCCACCCCGGTGGAATTCGGGCCCGCCCCCGGGCCTTGATCATTTCGGGCAAGGTACCGCACAGCGGCGGCCGTGAGGCCGCTCGTACGGGAGTCCGCGCCACGGCGACTACGCTGGAGGTCAGTGTTCTCCTTCGAGCTGGAGCGTTTGTGGCCGTCAACCTCGTCAATGTCGAGCAGGTCAGCAAGGTGTACGGCACCCGTGCGCTGCTCGACGGTGTGTCCCTCGGTGTGTCCGAGGGGGACCGGATCGGTGTCGTCGGCCGTAACGGAGACGGCAAGACGACCCTCATCCGGATGCTCGCCAAGCTGGAGGAGGCGGACACCGGCCGCGTCACCCACAACGGCGGACTGCGCCTCGGTGTCCTGACCCAGCACGACTCGCTCGACCCGCAGGCCACCATCCGGCACGAGGTCATCGGCGATCTCGCCGACCACGAGTGGGCGGGCAGCGCCAAGATCCGCGATGTGCTGACCGGACTCTTCGGCGGTCTCGACCTGGCCGGCTTCGAGCAGGGCCTGGACACCGTCATCGCCCCGCTCTCCGGTGGCGAACGCCGCCGGATCGCGCTCGCCAAGCTGCTCATCGCCGAACAGGACCTGATCGTCCTCGACGAGCCGACCAACCACCTCGACGTCGAGGGCATCTCCTGGCTGGCCGGCCATCTGCGCGCCCGCCGCTCCGCCCTGGTCTGCGTCACCCACGACCGGTGGTTCCTCGACCAGGTCTGCACCCGCATGTGGGACGTCCAGCGCGGCACGGTCCACGAGTACGAGGGCGGCTACAGCGACTACGTCTTCGCCCGAGCCGAGCGCGAGCGGATCGCCGCCACCGAGGAGGGCAAGCGGCAGAACCTGATGCGCAAGGAGCTGGCCTGGCTGCGGCGCGGCGCCCCCGCCCGTACGTCCAAGCCGCGCTACCGCATCGAGGCGGCCAACGAGCTGATCGCCGATGTGCCGCCGCCGCGCGACACCAGTGCGCTGATGAAGTTCGCCAACGCCCGGCTCGGCAAGACCGTCTTCGACCTGGAGGACGTGACCGTCCAGGCCGGCCCCAAGACGCTGCTCACCCACCTCACCTGGCAGCTCGGTCCCGGCGACCGCATCGGCCTGGTCGGGGTCAACGGCGCGGGCAAGACCTCGCTGCTGCGGGCGCTGGAACAGGCGGCCCGCACCCAGGGCGATGCGCAGCCCGCCGCCGGGAAGATCGTCGTCGGCAAGACCGTGAAGCTGGCCTACCTCTCGCAGGAGGTCGCGGAGCTCAACCCGAACCTCCGGGTGCTGGAGGCCGTGCAGCAGGTGCGCGACCGGGTCGACCTCGGCAAGGGCCGGGAGATGACCGCGGGCCAGCTCTGCGAGCAGTTCGGCTTCTCCAAGGAGAAGCAGTGGACGCCGGTCGGGGACCTCTCCGGTGGTGAGCGGCGCCGGCTCCAGATCCTGCGCCTGCTGATGGACGAGCCGAACGTCCTCTTCCTCGACGAGCCCACCAACGACCTCGACATCGAGACCCTGACCCAGCTGGAGGACCTGCTCGACGGCTGGCCCGGGTCGATGATCGTGATCTCCCACGACCGGTTCTTCATCGAGCGGACCACGGACCGGGTGCTGGCGCTCCTGGGCGACAAGTCGCTGCGGATGCTGCCGCGCGGCATCGACGAGTACCTGGAGCGCAGGCTGCAGATGGCCGGCGCCGCCGTGCCCGCCGCACCCGCCGCCTCCAACCGGGCCGAGACCCCGGCCGTGCCGGCCGTCTCGCCGCAGGAGGCGCGCGCGGCGAAGAAGGAGCTGCAGAAGGTCGAGCGTCAGCTCGACAAGATGTCGACCCGCGAGACGACGCTGCACGCCCAGATCGCCGACAACGCCACGGACTTCGAGAAGGTCGCGAAGCTCGACGCCGAACTGCGCGAACTGGTCTCGGAGCGCGATGTGCTGGAGATGCGCTGGCTGGAGCTGGCCGAGGACGCCTGACCGTCCGGCCCAACTGATGTGACTGGTGCGGCCGGTGAGGCCCGTGGGGCGGGTGGTAGAAAGTAGCCCCGCCCACGCGGCAGCCGGACCGCGTCGCCTCACCGGCCGTCACGCGGCAACGCACCAGCACATCAGCAGAACAGGGGGACGGGCCGATGAGCCAGCCGCCCGGACAGCAGCCGCCGCAGGGCGGGTTCGGAGCTCCTTACGACCCGCCGCCCGGGGCGTACCCGCCCGCCGCCGGTCCGTACCACCAGCCAGGCCCCTACGGGCAGCAGCCGCAGCCGGGATACGGATACGGCTACCCGCCCCAGATGCCTCCCGGACAGCAGCCGACCGGGCAGCAGCCGCCGCAGCCCGGCGGTCCGCGGCCCGGCGGCCGGTTCCGCGGCCGGAGCGGCCGGGTCGTCGGTGCCGCGCTCGCGGTGGTGCTCCTGGCCGGCGGCGGCATCTGGTACGCCACCGGCCCGGACGGCGGCAGCGGGAAGCCCGCGGCCGGCGGTCACAGCTCCGCAGCGCCGGCCCCCGCCCCCACCGGGAGCGGGCAGCAGGGCACGGCCGACGGCGACTCCGGGATCAGCCCCGACGCCGAGGCGGAAGCCGTCAACGAGCAGCTGAAGCCGGGGGAGTCGAAGGTCGGCTGGCTCCAGAAGGGCGGCGTCGACCTGCCGCGCAACGGCTCGGACGTGTTCGGTCCGTGGATCGTCGGCGACACCGTCGTCAAGGCGATGTACCGCACGGTGTCCGGCTATTCGGTCGCCGACGGCACCCGGAAGTGGAGCCTGCGGCTGCCGGCCACGGTGTGCGCGGCCCCCTCGCAGGCGACCGCCGACGGCAGGATCGTCCTCGGTATCGAAGGCAGTACGGCGTCCGACGCGTCCTGCGACAACGTCCAGATGGTCGACCTCACGACGGGCAGGGCAGGCTGGCGCAAGGAGTTCGTCCGCACGGGCGCCTGGGACGGGCTCTCCGACGTCGCGATGGCGATCAACGGGGACACCGTGACCGTGGGCCGCACCAGCAGGACCGATGCCTTCCGGGTCAGCGACGGCAAGGTGGTGTTCGGGAAACTCCCGGGCAACTGCCAGCCGTTCGGCTTCGCCAGCGGCCCGGTCGCGGTCGCCGCGACCAGCTGTCAGACCGCTGCGGACGACCACAAGGAACAGCAGGTGCAGCGGATCGACCCCGCCACCGGCAAGGTCCGGTGGACGTACAAGGTGAAGAAGGGCTGGCAGGTCGACCGGTTCTACTCGGCCGATCCGCTGGTCGTCTCGCTGAAGCAGCCCGAGAAGTGGGCCATCCTCGTGCTCAACTCCGACGGCACCTACCGCACCCAGCTCTCCGGCGGGCCCGGTGACTACGGGCCCAAGTGCGACGACGACCTGATGACCCTGGGCAAGAACCTCGACAACTGCATGGGCGTCGCCGCCGACGCGAACACGTTCTACCTGCCGACCAAGGTGGTCCCGGGCAAGAAGGGGGACCGCAACAAGGTCGTCGCCTTCGACCTGACCACCGGCAAGCCCCGGTGGACGGCCGACTCCCCCGTGGGACAGCCGGTCATGCCGATGCGGACGGAGGCCGGCAAGCTGCTGATGTACGCGGCGCCGGCCAGGAACAAGGGCGGCGCCATCCTCTCCCTCCCGGCCACCGGCGGCACCCCGCGGACGGTGCAGCGCCACCCCGCGGCGGGATCCTCCATGGAGCGCGGGTTCTTCGATCCACGCGTCCTCTACACGGGCGGCCGCACCCTCCTCATGCAGACGAGGATCAGCGGCATCACCGACGGGGACGAGATCGAGATGCGGTCGATGGTGGCGTTCGGCCCGTGACCGCGGGTTGTCGCGAGCGGCACGTCTGACGGCTCCTTAGGCGTAACGGCGGCATCACGGGGCGGTTCTCCCTTGGGAACAAGGGGTGGACCGAACCGGAGCCCGTGGTGGGCCGGGTGGTAGAAAGAAGCCCCGCTCGACTGTCGTGACACTGCGGGATCCATGCCCGATTCGCTCCATTTCGCCGGGGATTCAGGGGTCTTGACCGACCCTCGGAGCCCCGGCGTGATCGCGGGGGAGTCCGGACCGGGCACCGGACCGCATGAAGGGGGACGCGCTGATGACCCAGCCGCCCAGCCAGCAACCGCCGCAGGGAGGCTTCGGCGCTCCGCAGGAGCCGTCGCAGGGGGTTCCGCAGCCGCCCCAGGGCCCGCCGCAGACGCCGCCGCCCGCCCAGCCGCCCCAGGCGCCGCCCGCCGGAGCCGGTTACGGCTACCCGCAGCAGCCGGGGCAGCAGCCGCAGGAGGGCTACGGCTATCCGCAGCAGCCGGGCCCGTACGCCCAGCAGCCCGGTCCCTACGGCCAGCCGCAGCAGCCCGGCCCCTACGGTCAGCAGCAGCCGGGCCCGTACACCCAGCAGTCCGGCCCCTACGGCCAGCAGCCGCAGCAGCCCGGATACGGCTATCCGCAGCAGCAGTACCCCGGCGCACCGGTCCCCGCGGCGCCCGGCGGCGGTGGCCCCTTCAAGGGCAAGCCCGGGGCGATCATCGCGGCCGCGGTCGCCGCGCTCCTGGTCGTCGGAGGCGGTGTCTACCTGCTGGCGAGCGGCGGCGACGACGACAAGAAGCCCGTCGCCAAGGAGAGCGGTGAGGTCCAGAAGCCGACCACCTCGCCCTCCGTCGACGAGGGCGACGGCAACGGCACCGGCCGCGAGGGCAGCGACGACCTGAACGGCGGGCGCAAGCCCGGCGAGGCGAAGGTCCTCTGGCTCCAGAAGAACGACGTCGACCTGCCGCGCAACGGCGCGGACGTGTACGGCCCGTGGATCGTCGGCGACACCATCGTCAGGGGCATGTACCGCACGGTCGCCGGTTTCTCGGTGGCCGACGGCAAGCAGAAGTGGACGCTGAAGCTGCCCGCCGACATCTGCTCCGCCCCGTCGCAGGCCACCGCGGACGGCAAGATCGTCATCGCGGTGAAGAACGGCACGACGGACAAGGCCGACTGCTCGTCGCTCCAGCTGATCGACCTCAACACGGGGAAGGCGGGGTGGAAGAAGGAGGTCAAGAAGAGCGGGCTCTTCGACCTGATGTCGGACCTCTCCCTCGCCATCAGCGGCGACACCCTGACGGTCGGCCGCTCCGGCTCCTCCAACGCGTACCGGGTCAGCGACGGCAAGGACCTGTTCGGCAAGCGGGACGGGATCTGCCAGCCGTTCGCCTTCGCGGGCGGACCCAAGCTGATCGCCGCCACCAACTGCCGTACCGACGACCCCTACAACCCGCAGCACCAGATCGAGGAGCTCGACCCGAACACCGGCAAGCCGAAGTGGACCTACAAGCCGGCCCGCGGCTGGGAGGTCGACAACATCTACTCGGTGAGCCCGCTCGTCGTGTCGCTGACCAAGGGCAGCAGCAGCAAGGACAAGAAGTGGAGCATCCTCGCGCTCCGCGAGAACGGCACGCTCCGCTCCCAGATCGTCAGCGACAAGGGTGACAAGTTCGCGACGGCCTGCGGCAACGCCTTCGCCATCTTCGGCAAGCCCGTCGACGGCTGCGACGGTGTCGCGGCCGACGCCAACACGCTCTACCTGCGGACGCAGGACGACACCAGTGGTACCGCCCGCACCAACCAGGTCGTCGCCTTCAACCTGAACACCGGCAGGACGAAGTGGAAGGCGAAGTCCCCGGCCGAGCAGACCATGAAGCCGCTGCGCATGGAGGGCGGCAACCTGCTGGTCTACGTGGACGCGGGCTACAACAAGGGCGGCGGCATCGCCAGCCTGGGCCCGGCCGGCGGCACCCCGAAGATGCTGCTCCAGCACCCGGCGTCGACGGCCGAGATCGAGAGCTCGTTCTGGAGCGAGAGGGTCCTGTACGCGAACGGCCGGTCGTTCATCGCCAGCGGACGGGTCAGCGCCACCAACGACGAGGAAGAGCTGGAGACGAAGACCATGATGGCCTTCGGCAAGTAACGGCACCGCACGGCACCCGCAGGAACACCACCGGTCGCGGACGACGGCAGATCCGTCCGCGACCGGCTCCGGCCCCCCGACCGACTCCCCTTCTCCAGAGGTACGCAACGCCATGACGCAGCCGCCCCAGCCGCCGCCCAACGACCCCTCCCAGGGCGGGTTCGGCGCGCCGCAGGACCCCCCGCCCGGTGGTTTCGGCGCCCCGCAGGACCCGCCGCCCGGTGGTTTCGGCGCCCCGACGCCGCCGCCCGCCGACCCGTACGGCAAGCCGCCGGCCGCCCCCCAGGCACCCCAGGCACCGCCGCCCGGCGGGTACGGCTCCCCGCCGCCCGCGGGCCCGCCCCAGCAGCAGCCCGGCTACGGCTACCCGCAGGGCCAGCCGCCGCAGCAGCCCGGGTACGGGTTCCCGCCGCAGGCGCCGCAGGGCCACGGATTCCCGCCCGGCCAGGCCCCGCAGCCGGGGTACGGGTTCCCGCCCCAGCCGCCGCAGCAGGGCTACGGCTACCCGACCACCCCGATGCAGCAGCCGCAGCAGCCCGGCGGTGACGGGCCGAAGAAGTTCTCCACCCAGTCCCGGATCATCGTCGCCGCGGTGGTCGCCGTGGCGCTGATCATCGGCGGCGGCGTCTGGTTCGCCTCGGGCGACGGCGACAAGAAGAAGGACGAGGCGTCCACCTCCTCCGGCACCAAGGGCGAGGGCAAGGGCGGTTCGGAGACCGGCCTCGGCGGCGGCAAGGAGAAGGCCCCGGCCAACATCAAGGCCGAGGTCGGCTTCCAGCTCCCGCAGCCCAAGGTCACCGACGTCACCACGGTCGCCGGCTCCTGGATGACCGACAAGGCGTACGTGAAGACGGGCGTCAACGAGATCGTCGCCTACGACCTGGTCAAGGGCACCAAGCTCTGGTCGATCCCGCTGGGCGGCCAGGTCTGCGCCGCCACCCAGCACCTCACCAAGGACTTCAAGACGGCCATCGCCTTCGAGGCGGGCAAGCGGACCGCCGCGAAGAAGTACCAGGCCTGCACGCAGATCGGCGCGCTCGACCTCGCCACCGGCAAGCTCATGTGGAGCAAGTCGGTCACCGTCACCACCAGCAGTGACAACGCCGCACGCTTCGACGAGGTCACCCTGAGCGGCGACACCGTCGCCGCGGGCGGCACCGAGGGCGGTGCCGCCTTCAAGCTGGCGGACGGAGCCGAGCTCTGGCGGCCGAAGCCCAGCACCGACGGCTGCTACGACAAGGGGTACGGCGGCGGCGAGGCCCTCGCCGTGGTCCGCAAGTGCGGTTCGTACGACGACCCGCAGCTCGTCATCCAGGCCCTGAACCCGACGACGGGGGCGCCGCTCTCCTCGTTCAAGATGCCGCCCGGCGTCGAGTACGCGAGCATCGTCTCCACCAAGCCGCTGGTCGTCGCCGCCGACGTCGGCGACACCGCGGGCGACGGCAGCGGGATCTCGGACTTCTTCTCGATCGACCCGGCCAGCGGCAAGCTGCTCACCAAGATCGCGGTGGACGGCGAGAAGTACGCGGCGAGCTGCCGCTCCACCAAGGTCGAGAGCTGCCAGCACCTCGCCGTCGGCAACAACCGCATCTACGTGCCGACCGAGGAGCACGAGGGCACCGGCGAGTACGGCAACACCAACGAGATCGTGTCGTTCGACCTGACCACCGGCAAGCCCACCAGCGACCGGGCCGACGCGGGCGACCGCTACACGATGTTCCCGCTGCGCATGGACGGCGGGAACCTCATCGCGTACAAGGAGCCCCCGTACGACAAGGGCGGCCAGGTCGTCTCCAT
Organism: Streptomyces sp. NBC_01257; assembly: GCF_035917255.1. Taxonomy (NCBI): domain Bacteria; kingdom Bacillati; phylum Actinomycetota; class Actinomycetes; order Kitasatosporales; family Streptomycetaceae; genus Streptomyces; species Streptomyces sp. NBC_01257. Next base: position 3,812,730 of record NZ_CP108472.1, on the reverse strand, counting down.
CGACGGCGGCACCTTCAAGCAGACCGTGCTGATGGACAACCCGGGCGACGAGGCCATCCGGGACGCGGAGACCAGCTTCTCCTCGGACTACGCCGAGTACCTCTACGGCAGCGGCAAGCTGTACATCTCGGAGACGATGATCAGCGCGCCGAGGGAGAGTTCGCTGGGCGACAAGGAGTACCTCGTCGTCTCGTTCCACGCGAGCTGACCACCGGACACGGGTGAGGGGGTGGAGCCGGCCGGCTCCACCCCCTCACGCATGCCCGCCCGTCGTGGCGGGTCAGGAGTTGGTGCTGTCGTCGAACGCCGGGTACATGATGCCGGACGAGACGCACTTCAGGACCGTGCTGCCCTCCATCTGGCACAGCTCGATCCGCGCGGTGCTGATCCAGCCACCGGGGTTGGCGTAGCTGGTCGCACCCCACGCGGTGCCGGCGCCGGTGGAGACCCGGTGCATCGGGAAGTAGTGCGTGCCGGCGTCGCCGGTGGTGATCAGGCGCACGCCCACCGAGTGACCGTCGGCGGCCTTGTCCTTCACGTACAGGTAGAGCGGGTCGAGCTTGTACGGGTTCAGCCGCCAGGCGGCCTTCACCTCCGCGTACCCCCACGACGTCGAGACGTCCTCGGTGGTGACGTTGGACGCGGCGGCGGCAGTCCCGGTGAACGCCGGTCCCGCCAGCACGGCACACGTGGCCGCGGATACGAGCAGAGCCCTTTTGAGACGCAAGGTTCCCCCAGAAATGTGATCCGGCATGGTCAGCATGCAGATTACAACAGCCTGAATTCAGCCATGATGGGCCATCAACTCGCTCTCAAAGCACCCGAAGTCGGCGATCTCGATCGTTCTGGCCGCTAAGACGCCCGCGGCATCGAACAAGCGTGTAACTTGCCGGGTCTAGAGGGGGCCGGGGGGCCTGCCGGTGCTATGGGGGGTTGGTCGATGGGCGTGCGGCTCATGGTGATCGATGACCACCGACTGCTCGCCGAGGCGCTCGCCTCGGCCCTGAAACTGCGCGGGCACCGGGTGCTCGCCGCAGCCGCGCCGACCTCCGGTGCGGCCGAACTCGTCGTCAGCAGAGCCCCGGAGGTCTGTCTGTTCGGCACGGCCGCGCCCGCCGAACCGGGCACCTTCGACCCGATCGTCCGGATCAGACGCGAGCGCCCGCAGATCGCCGTGGTGGTCCTCGGCCCGGTGCCCAGCCCGCGCGGCATCGCGGCCGCCTTCGCGGCAGGCGCCGCCGGGTACGTCCGGCACGACGAGCGCATCGAGGGCGTGGAGCGGGCGATGGCCAAGGCGCGGGCCGGTGAGGCGGCGATCGCGCCGCAACTGCTCCAGGGCGCCTTCGCCGAACTGCTCAACCCGGCGGCGCAGCCGGACGACGAGGGCCGGCGGCTGCTGCAGATGCTCACGCCGCGCGAGGTCGAGGTTCTGGTCCGGGTCGCCGAGGGCGAGGACACCCGGCTGATCGCGGCGGGCATGCGGATCGCGCCGAGCACGGCCCGCACCCATGTGCAGCGGGTGCTGATGAAGCTGGGCGTCGGCTCCCGGCTGGAGGCGGCGGCGCTCGCCGCCCGTACCGGCCTGCTGGACCGGGCGGCACCGGTGACGCGGCAGGGGCCGGACACCGTCGGCTGACGGTGTCCGGCCCCTGCCGGTGATGACGGCGCCTCAGTTGCCGGGCGCGTCGGTGGTGTCCGGGGCGACGGCCGGCGGCTGGGCCGGGCGCAGCTTCAGCCAGACCAGGAAGAACAGCCCCAGGGCCAGCATGGCGAGGCCGGTCCACAGGTTGATGTGGACGCCCTCGGCCTTCTTCAGGTCGGCGTCGGACGGGTTGATCCCGGCGATGGTGACGATGACTCCGTAGACCACGAAGAGACCGCCGATGATCGTCCGGATGTCGAACAGCCGGGCGGCCGTGGCGGACTTCCGCTCCAGGTCGGCGACTTCCTTGTGCAGGTCGGACATGGTGAGTTACTCCGCTCAGAACGAGTAGGGGACGTAGCACAGGGCGGCGAGCACGATCGCGCCCCAGCCCAGCAGCGCGGGCCTGCGGTACCAGGCGCTGTCGCCCTCCTCGGGCACCTCGGGCGCTTCCGGCGACTCGGTTCCGTAGACCAGACCGGCCAGTTCGGCCTCCGGCTTGGGAGCCGTGAACAGCGTGACGACGACCATGACCACCGCACCGGCGACGAAGCCGACGATCGCGGAGACGAAGTTGGCGCCCTGGTCGGTGGGGATGTCGATGACACCCTGCTTGTAGATCACGAAGTAGTTCACCATCGCGGCGGTGGTGCCCGCCAGCAGGCCCCAGACGCCCGACTTCATCGAGGCGCGCTTCCAGAACATGCCGATGATGAAGACCACGAACAGCGGGACGTTGAAGAAGGAGAACAGCGTCTGGAGGTAGCTCATGATGTTGGAGAAGCTGGAGGCGATGAACGCCGTTCCGATGGAGGCCAGCACCCCGAGCACCGTGATCTTGCGGCCGAAGCTCAGGTAGTACGCGTCCGGCTGGTCCTTCTTCACGTACCGCGCCCAGATGTCCGTGGTGAACACCGTGTTGAACGAGGAGACGTTGGCCGCCATGCCGGCCATGAACGCGGCCAGCAGACCGGTCACGGCGATGCCGAGCACACCGTTGGGCAGCAGCTCCCGCATCAGCAGCGGGATGGCGTCGTTGTACGTCGTGTCCGAGCCCGCGGTGCCGATGTTGGGCACGACCACGGCGGCCACCAGGCCCGGGATCATCACGAGGAAGACGATGAACATCTTCGGGAACGCGGCGATCAGCGGGGTGCGCTGGGCGGCCGAGAGGTTCTTCGCGGACAGGGCGCGCTGTACCTCGGCGAAGTTGGTCGTCCAGTAGCCGAAGGAGAGCACGAAGCCCAGGCCGAGGATGATCGTCAGCCAGTTGGCGCCGAGCGGGTTGGCGTCACCGATGCCGGTGCCGCCCCAGGCGGTCATGAAGTTCGCCCCGTGGCTGGACTCCAGCGAGTCGCTCAGCCCGTCCCAGCCGCCGACGCGCTTGAGGCCCAGGATGGTCAGCGGGATCAGCGCGGCGAGGATGACGAAGAACTGCAGCACCTCGTTGTAGATCGCGGAGGAGAGGCCGCCGATGGTGATGTAGATCAGGACGAAGAGGCCCGCGACGACGATCGCGACCCACTGCGGCCAGCCGAGCAGCGCCTCGACGACGATCGACAGGGCGTACAGGTTGACGCCCGCGATCAGCACCGCCGAGAACGCGAAGAGTATGGAACTGAGCAGATGCGCCGACTTGTCGAAGCGGTGCAGCAGGAACTCCGGTACGGAGCGCACCTTCGAGCGGTAGTAGAAGGGCATCATCACGAGGCCCAGGAAGACCATCGCCGGGATGGCGCCGATCCAGTACCAGTGGACGACCGCGACGCCGTACTGCGCGCCGGTCGCCGCCATGCCGAGGATCTCGGTGGCGCCGAGATTCGCCGCCACGAAGGCCAGCCCGGTCACCCATGCGGGCAGTGACCGGCCGGACAGGAAGAAGTCGAGGCTCGTCTTCACGCTCGCCCGGGCGGCGAAGCCGATGCCGAGAACGACGACGAAGTAGATCGCCAGGATCGTGTAGTCGAGCCCGTTCGTGGGGAGCCGGAGCCCTGCAGCCAGATTTTGCATGTGGGGGTACTCGCTTCGTTGCGCGAACTGAACCCGAAGGAAACTACGCTCTTGTGTTCAAAAACTGAACAGTTCCAATGAGGTTCTTTGTTGGATTGTGATCGTATTGCCGAAAACGGCCGCCTCAACCCTGCTCGGCCCTGCGAGATTCCCGTCACGTCGGGGGCTCCGACTCATTGACGAGTCTGTTGATTTGTGGTTCATTGTGTGCGGTTCTGTTTGGGAGGAGTCTGGTGAAGAAGACGGTTACGACGCTCGCCGACGGCCGGGAGCTGATCTACTACGACAGCCGCGACGACATCGTCCGCGAGGCCGTCGACCGGCGGCCGCTCGACCCCGTCTCGACCTCCTCCGAGGTCCGCCGTGACCCGCTCCTCGGCGACAGCGTCGCCATCGCCTCGCACCGCCAGGGCCGCATCTACCACCCGCCGGCCGACGAGTGCCCGCTCTGCCCCTCGGTGGACGGCCGGCAGAGCGAGCTCCCGGAGCCGGACTACGACGTCGCCGTCTTCGAGAACCGCTTCCCCTCCCTGGCCGGTGACTCGGGCCGCTGCGAGGTCGTCTGCTTCACCTCCGACCACGACGCCTCCTTCGCCGACCTCACCGAGGAGCAGGCCGCCCTCGTCCTGGAGGCGTGGACCGACCGCACCGCCGAGCTCGCCGAGCTCCCGCAGGTCCGGCAGGTGTTCTGCTTCGAGAACCGGGGCGCCGAGATCGGCGTCACGCTCGGGCACCCGCACGGGCAGATCTACGGTTACCCCTTCGTCACCCCCCGCACCGAGCTGATGCTGCGCTCCGCGGCGGCCCACCGCGCGGAGACCGGCGGCAACCTCTTCGACGACGTGGTGGCCCGCGAGGAGGCCGACGGCTCGCGGATCGTCCTCGCCGCCGAGCACTGGATCGCCTTCGTGCCGTACGCGGCGCACTGGCCCTACGAGGTCCATCTCCACCCGCGCCGCCGCGTCCCCGACCTGCGGGACCTCGACGAGGCCGCACGGCGTGAGTTCCCACAGGTCTATCTGGAACTCTTGAGGCGATTCGACCGGATCTTCGGCCCCGGCGAGCCACCGACCCCGTACATCTCCGCCTGGCACCAGGCACCGTTCGGGGTCGAGGGACGGGATGACTTCGGGCTCCATCTGGAGCTTTTCACCATTCGACGTACCTCCGGCAAGCTGAAGTTCCTCGCGGGTTCCGAATCCGGCATGAGCGTGTTCATCAACGACGTGCCGCCGGAGACCGCGGCCCAGCGACTGCGAGAGGTAGCGAGCGAGTGAGCAAGTCCCCGAAGAAGTACCTGGTGACCGGCGGCGCGGGATACGTGGGCAGCGTCGTCGCCCAGCACCTGCTGGAGGCCGGGCACGCCGTCACCGTCCTCGACGACCTCTCCACCGGCTTCCGCGCGGGCGTCCCGGCCGGCGCCGAGTTCATCGAGGGCCGTATCCAGGACGCCGCCAAATGGCTGGACCCCTCCTACGACGGAGTGCTGCACTTCGCCGCGTACTCCCAGGTCGGCGAGTCCGTCACCGACCCCGAGAAGTACTGGGTCAACAACGTCGGCGGCTCCACCGCCCTGCTCGCCGCGATGCGCGACGCCGGGGTGCGCACCCTGGTCTTCTCCTCCACCGCCGCCACCTACGGCGAACCGGTCTCCAGCCCCATCACCGAGACCGACCCCACCGCCCCGACCAGCCCGTACGGCGCCACCAAGCTGGCCGTCGACCACATGATCACCGGCGAGGCGGCCGCGCACGGACTCGCCGCCGTCTCGCTGCGCTACTTCAACGTGGCGGGCGCCCACGGCAGCTGCGGCGAGCGGCACACCCCCGAGTCCCACCTCATCCCGCTGGTCCTCCAGGTCGCCCTCGGGCAGCGGGAGTCGATCTCGGTCTACGGCGACGACTACCCCACCCCCGACGGCACCTGCGTCCGCGACTACATCCACGTCGCCGACCTCGCCGAGGCCCACCTGCTGGCCCTCGACGCCGCCACCGCGGGCGAGCACCTGATCTGCAACCTCGGCAACGGCAACGGCTTCTCGGTCCGCGAGGTCATCGAGACGGTCCGCGAGGTCACCGGCCACCCGGTCCCCGAGACCGCGGCCCCGCGCCGCGCCGGCGACCCGGCCGTCCTCGTCGCCTCCGCCACCACCGCCAGGGAGCGCCTCGGCTGGCAGCCGTCCCGCGCCGACCTGGCCGGAATCGTCTCCGACGCCTGGACGTTCGCCCGCCGAGAGGAGCCCACCGCACCATGACCGACCACGCTGAGCTGACCGCCTCCTTCACCGAGCTCTACGGGACCGCACCCGAGGGGGTCTGGGCCGCCCCCGGCCGGGTCAACCTGATCGGCGAGTACACCGACTTCAACGACGGCTTCGTGATGCCGCTCGCGCTGCCGCACGTCGCACGGGCCGCCGTCTCCCGCCGCACCGACGGCGTGCTGCGGCTGCACTCCACCGACGTTCCGGGCGGTGTCGTCCAGCTCCGCGTCGACGAACTGGCCCCGCACTCCGGCCACGGCTGGGCCGCCTACCCGGCCGGGGTCGTCTGGGCGCTGCGCGAGGCGGGCCACCAGGTCACCGGCGCCGACATCCAGCTGACCTCCACCGTTCCCACCGGCGCCGGGCTCTCCTCGTCCGCCGCCCTCGAAGTGGTGACCGGGCTCGCGCTGAACGACCTGTTCGGGTTCGGTCTCGGCCTCGCCGAGCTGGCGGTCCTCGCCCAGCGCGCCGAGAACGCGTTCGTCGGCGTCCCCTGCGGCGTCATGGACCAGATGGCATCGGCCTGCTGCACCGACGGCCACGCCCTGCACCTGGACACCCGCGACCTCACCCAGCGCCAGGTCCCCTTCGACCTGGCCGCCCGCGGTCTGCGGCTCCTGGTCGTCGACACCCGCGTCAAGCACGCGCTGGGCGACGGCGCGTACGCGGAGCGGCGCGCGGGCTGCGAGGAGGGGGCGCGCCTCCTCGGCATAGGCACCCTGCGCGAGATCCCGTACGCCGGACTTGGCGCCGCGCTCGACACGCTGGCCGAGGCCGGCGCGGACGAGTCCGTGGTGCGCTACGTACGCCATGTGGTCGGCGACAACCAGCGCGTCGAGCAGGTCATCGCGCTGCTCGACTCCGGCGACGTGCGCGCGGCCGGCCCGGTCCTCAACGCCGGCCATGTCTCGCTCCGGGACGATCTGCGGGTCTCCTGCGCGGAGTTGGACCTGGTGGTCGAGGCGGCGAACGCGGCCGGTGCGCTCGGTGCCCGGATGACCGGCGGCGGCTTCGGCGGTTCGGCGATCGTGCTGGTGGAGGAGACGCAGGCGGACACGGTCACCAAGGCCGTGCAGGAGGCGTTCGCCTCGGCGGGTCACGCGGCGCCGGGCGTCTTCCCGGCCGTGCCGTCGGCGGGAGCCCGCCGGCTCGTCTGAGCCGGCCGGGAGCCGGTCAGCCGAGCTCCTTGGTGAACGTGAACTCGGTGACGCCGGGCGGGTAGTCCTCGACCCGCCCCCGCTCCTCGTAACCCTGCTTCCGGTAGAAGTCCGGGGCCTGGAAGTCCCAGGTCTCCACCCGGGAGCGGGTGCAGGACCGGTCCCTCCCGGCCACCCGTTCCGCCTCGGCGAGCAGCCGCGAGCCGAGGCCGTGGCCGCGGTGGCGGGCGTCGACCCAGAGCACGTCCACATGGAGCCAGTACGCCCAGGTGCGTCCGCTCAGCCCGGCGGCGAGGTTCCCCTCCGCGTCCAGCGCCCATACCTCCAGCGGGACTTCGTGTGCGGCGGGGGTGTCGCGCAGGGCGCGGATCCGCGCCGAGCGCGCCGTGTTGTCGTCACGCAGCCGCCTGTTCAGCAGCTGACGTCGTTCTTTGTCCACTTCTGTCTCAAGACGGAACATGAACAACACCCTAGGACCGGACTGGCGGTCAGTTCTGCCAATCGGCTTCCGCTCCCGGCCGCCGCCCGTACGCTGATGCACAGCACCGGTGGGGGCCGGTGCTGATTCAGGGGTACGAGACAGCCGGGTGCGACGCCCGGCCGGGGTGGCAGTCGGTGCACGGCGGCGGCCGTGGGACTGCGGTTCAACTCCCCGTTCCGGGCGTCGTACCCGCGCCGGTCCGTCCCTGACGGGGGTTGCACGCTTCGGGCGCCCCAGAACGCACAGCATGGGGGTGCCTGTGGTCCGTATCCGGGTTCTCGTGGTCGACGACCACCGTATCTTCGCCGAGTCGCTCGCCGCGGCGCTCGCCGCCGAACCGGATGTCGACGTGGCGGCGGCGGGCAGCGGCCCGGCCGCCCTGCGCTGTCTGGAACGCGCGGCGGCCGAGGGGCGCGGCTACGACGTGATGCTCGTCGACGCCGAACTGGGCATCCTGGGCCCGCACGGCCGCCAGGCCGCGGGCCCGGTGCCGGTGCCCGCCCCGAACACCGGGGAGAACGGCCTGGTCGACGGCATCTCCCTGGTGGCCGGGGTCCGTTCGGGCCAGCCGTCGGTGCGCACGGTGGTGCTCGCCGAGAAGGACGACCCGCGCCGGGCCGCGCTCGCGCTCCAGGCGGGCGCCTGCGGCTGGGTCGCCAAGGACAGCTCGCTGCAACGGCTGCTCGCGGTGATCCGCGGGGTGCTGCGCGACGAGACGCACCTGCCGGCCGCGCTGCTCACCGGTGTGCTGCGGGAGCTGATGGCGGACCGCAAGCACCGCACCGAGAGCGAGGAACTCGTCGAGTCCCTGACCCCGCGCGAGCGCGAGGTGCTGCGCTGCATGGTGGCGGGCCTGGGCCGCAAGGCGGTCGCGGAGCGGCTCTTCCTCTCCCCGCACACGGTGCGTACGCACATGCAGAACGTGCTGGGGAAGCTGGGCGTGCACTCGACGCTGGCCGCCGTCGCGCTGGCGAGGCGGGCGGGCGTCGGCCCGGTCGACCTGGAGGTACCGGCGCTAGCCGGGGATGTTGTCGAACGGGGCGGTCAGCTGGCGTAGCAGACCGGCCAGTTCGCCCCGCTGCTGACGGGAGAGTTCGCCCAGGATGGCGCGCTCCTGGGCGAGCAGGCCGGCCAGCGACTGGTCGGCCTTGTCGCGGCCCTCGGCGGTGAGCCGGACCAGCACGCCGCGGCGGTCGCTGGGGTCGGGGAGCCGCTCGACGAGGTTCTTCTTGGTCAGCCGGTCGATGCGGTTGGTCATGGTGCCCGAGGTGACCAGCGTCTGGGTGAGGAGCTGGCCGGGGGAGAGCTGGTACGGGTCGCCGGCGCGGCGCAGCGACGTGAGGACGTCGAACTCCCACGGCTCCAGATGGTGCTCGGCGAAGGCGATCCGGCGGGCCCGGTCGAGGTGACGGGCCAGGCGGGAGACGCGGCTGAGGACCTCGAGTGGTTCCACGTCGAGGTCGGGGCGCTCGCGGCGCCATGCAGCGACCAGTCGGTCGACCTCGTCCTCCATGTGGATCAGTGTAGAGGGTCTGTCGACATGAAGTCTCTTGAATTCAAGTGTCTTGACATCAAGATACTTCTGGGTTGATCCTGGAGCACATGACCGCACCCACCTGGGATCCGCAGCAGTACCTGCGCCATGCGGACCATCGCACCCGCCCCTTCCACGACCTGCTGGCCCGCGTCCCCGATCCGCCGGGCGACCCCGCCCCCCGGATCGCCGACCTGGGCTGCGGCGCGGGCAACGTGACCGCCCTGCTCGCCGCACGCTGGCCCACGGCCCGTATCACCGGCTACGACAACTCCCCGCAGATGCTGGAGCGGGCCCGCGCCCACGCCACCGCCCTGCTGGACTTCGCCGAGGCCGACGCCGCGACCTGGACCCCCGGGCAGCCGCACGACCTGATCATCTCCAACGCCCTGTTCCAGTGGGTCCCCGGCCACGCCGACCGCTTCCCCGACTGGCTGGACGCGCTCACCCCCGGCGGCACCTTCGCCCTCCAGGTCCCGGACAACTTCGACCAGCCCAGCCACGCCCTGATGCGCGAACTCGCCGAGTCCCCGCGCTGGCGCCCCCGCCTGGGCGGCCTGCTGCGCCACGCGGACGCGGTGCTGAGCCCCGCCGGCTACCTGGACCGCCTCACCGGCCCCGGCCGCACGGCCGACGTCTGGGAGACCACCTACCTCCACCTCCTGCCCGGCGAGGACGCCGTCCTGGACTGGGTGAAGGGCACCGGACTGCGCCCGGTCCTCACCGCCCTCGCCGACGACGAGGAGGCCCGGAACGCCTTCCTCGCCGACTACCGCGACCTGCTGCGCACCGCCTACCCCGCGGCCCCGCAAGGCACGGTCTTCCCGTTCCGCCGTATCTTCGCCGTCACCCACCGGGAGAAGTGATGATCGCTACCGTCGACCACGTCCAGCTGGCCGCCCCCGAGGGCTCGGAGGAGGCGCTGCGCGCGTACTACGTCCACATCCTCGGCATGACGGAGATCGCCAAGCCCCCGGTCCTGGCCGCCCGCGGCGGCTGCTGGTTCCAGGCCGGCCCGGTCCAGCTCCACCTGGGCATCGAGGCGGACTTCCGCCCGGCCCGCAAGGCCCACCCCGGCCTGCGCGTCACCGGCATCGAGGCGTACGCGGCCCGGCTGACGGAACGCGGCGCCGAGGTCCGCTGGGACGCGGACCTGCCGGGCCACCGCCGCTTCTTCAGCCACGACCCGGTGGGCAACCGGCTGGAGTTCCTGGAACCGGACGGGGCCCCGTCCCCGGAAGACCGGTGACGGGGCCCCGCCGGGCGCGTGCCGTGGCTCAGTTCAGGATGCCGTACGTGTTCCAGCCGCCGCCGAGCCGGACCGGGACGGCGAACTGACCGGAGCCGTTCGAGACGTACAGGTAGAGGCTGCCGTTGCGGTCGACGCCGACCAGGTCGGCCTTGCCGTCCCCGGTGAGGTCACCGGGCGCGGCCAGCTTCTGGTACGTGTTCCAGCCCCGGCCCACGGTGAACGGGGACTGGAACGGCCGGTACTTGTCGCCCGTGCCCCGGTACATCCTGAGCGCCCCGTCGGACGTGCGGGCCAGCAGGTCGGTGAGGCCGTCGCCGGTGAAGTCACCGGCGCCGGCGATCACGTTGTACGCGTTCCAGCCGCCGCCGATCCGGATCCGGGCGGCGAAGCCGCTGCCCGTGCCGTTGCCGGGGTGGAGGTACAGCGTGCCGCCCGTGTCGCGGGTCAGCAGGTCGCCCTTGCCGTCGCCGGTGAGGTCGCCGGGGCCGACCGTGAGGTTGTAGCTGCCCCAGCCGCTGCTGACGCGGGGCGGGGTGCCCGGTGCGTAGCTGTAGTTGTAGAGCCCGCCGCCGGACACCTCCATCAGGTCGACGAGGGCGTTCTCGTTCAGCGAGGAGGCGTAGAAGGGCTTGGCGCCCTTCCATCCGCCGGCATCGCTCAGCTGGTCGCGCGCGCCCAGCTTGCCGTTGTTCAGCGACCAGTAGGCCCAGAGCGTGCCCTTGGTGTCGAGTCCGAGCAGGTCGTTCTTCCCGAAGTCCGGGCTGCCGCCCGCACCGGCGAGGAGCGAGGCCGTGTTGAGGCCGGTGCCGCCCGCGACGCGGCCCGCGAGCTCGCCGCTGTCGCCGGTGGAGAGGTAGACGAAGACGTCGCCGTTCAGTGCGCGGGCGAGCAGGTCGCCGCGGCCGTCGCCGTCCAGGTCGTCGGCGCCGATCACCTGGTTGTAGATCTTCCAGCCGTGACCGACCCGGGTGGCGGCCTCGAACGGGCCCTTGGCCGAGCCGGTGCCCGGGTAGAAGTACAGGTCGCCGGAGACGGTGCGCCCGTAGAGGTCGGCGATGCCGTCCCCGGTGACGTCGTTCGCCCCGATGAGCTGGTCGTAGGTGCCCCAGCCCTTGCCGACCAGGACCCGGGCGCCGAAGGGCGCCGTGGACGTGTTGCCGGTGGCCGGGTACAGGTACAGCTCGCCCGCGGGCGTGCGGGCCAGCAGGTCGGCGCGCCCGTCGCCGGTGAGGTCACCGGGCGAGAGGACCTTGTTGTAGATCTGCCAGCCCTTGCCGGTCCAGCCGGCGTTGCCGGTGCCGGCGCCCGACATGCCCGCGCGGAAGGTGAGCGAGCCGTACGGCGACAGCGTCAGGAGGTCGGCGAACCCGTCCCCCGTCTGGTCGCCGACGGGAATGATGTCCTTGAACGCCGAGGGGACGTTGCCGGGGATCTCGAAGCCGTACTCCTTGTCCGAGCTGCTCGGCAAGGTGCGGAGGTCGGACGCGTAGTTCCGGTAGACGAGGTCGGAGTAGCCGTCGTCGTCGAAGTCCGCACGGGGCTTCGCGGCCGGTGCGGCGGCAGCCTGCCGTTGTGCGGTGTGCTCCGGAAGGTTCAGAGCCGGCCGCAGGTCCGCCGAGGACGTCTGCCGCTCGGCCACGGTGTGGTGCGGTGCGGTGTCATCGGCCGAGGCCGGGGCGGCCAGCAGCATGCCGGCCGAGAGAACGAGTGCCGTGCAGGCCGCGATGCGGCGCGCACGCGTGGAGCGCACGGAAGTCATAGCCCCCCAGGGGTACGTGATGAAGACGGGAGGCCCCGCCACGCAACCAGGTACGTGGCGGGGCCTCCCGGCCAGGTCATGGCTCAGTACAGGTTGGCGTACGTGCCCCAGCCGCCGCCGATCCTCGCGCGGGCGCCGAACTTGCCGGTGCCGGTCGAGGTGTAGCGGTAGAGGTCGCCCTTGCCGTCGACGCCCACGAGGTCGGCCTTGCCGTCCCCGTTGATGTCGCCGGGCGCGGCCAGCTTCTTGTACGTGTTCCAGCCCCCGCCGATGCTGACGCGGGACTTGAACGGCTTCGACGCGACGCCCGTGCCCGGGTAGAGGTAGAGCGTGCCGCCGGAGGTGCGGGCGAGCAGGTCGGTGAGACCGTCGCCGTTGTAGTCACCGGCACCGACGAGCTTGTTGTACGCGCTCCAGCCGCTGCCCACCTTGATGCGGGAGGCGAAGGCGCTGCCCGTGCCGTTGCCCCGGTACAGGTAGAGGTTGCCGGACTTGTCGCGGGCCAGCAGGTCGCCCTTGCCGTCGCCGCTCAGGTCACCGGGGCCGACGAGGCTGTTGTAGACGCCCCAGCCGTTGCCGATGGGGGAGCCGCCGATGTACAGCGTGCCGGCGTACAGCTCCATCAGCTCGGCGCGGCCGTCCTTGTCGAGGGACGACGGGAACGTGATGTTGGCCCCGCCCCAGTCCTTGGCGACGAACTGCCGGTCGGCGAACAGACCGTTGTTCTTCGGGTAGTACCAGTACAGGCTGCCCTTGGTGTCGAGACCGAGGAGCTCGTTCTTGCCGAAGTCCGGGTTTCCGCCCGCCCCGATGAACAGCGACGCCACGTTCCAGCCGGTGCCGCCGCCGGAACGGGTGAAGAAGCTGCCCGCCCCGGTGGACTCGTAGTAGTACATCGCGCCGGCCGTCGTCCGGGCGATGAGGTCGCCGAGGCCGTCGCCGTTGGCGTCGTCGACGCCGATGATCTGGTTGTAGCCGTTCCAGCCGTTGCCGACCTTCACGCGCCCCGCGAACGGCTTGGCCGTGCTGCCGGTGCCGGCGTAGAAGTAGAGCTCACCGGCGGGCGTGCGGGTGAAGAGGTCCGCGATGCCGTCGCCGGTCACGTCGTTCGCGCCGACCAGCTGGTCATAGGCGCCCCAGCCGCTGCCGACCTTGATCCGGGACTTGAACGGGTTGCTGTCGACCGCCCCGTTGGTGACGTACAGGTACAGCTCGCCCGAAGGCGTACGGGCCAGCAGGTCGCCGCGGCCGTCGCCGTTCAGGTCGCCGGGGCCGACCAGCTTGTTGTAGATCTGCCAGCCCTTGCCGGACCAGGTGGCGTATCCGGTGCTGCTGTCGCCCCAGCTCTGGAAGAGCGAGAGCGTGCCGGTGGCGGACAGCGCCAGGAACTCGGGGCCGCCGCCGCCGTCCAGGTCGCCGGGGGCGACGAGGTCCTTGTACTGCTCCTCGTAGTCGCCGTTGATCGTGTACTCGTGCGAGGCCGCGCCGGTCGACGGCTCGACGTACACACTGCCGTCGATCGCGCGGTACATGGTGTCGCTGTAACCGTCGCCGTCCACGTCGAGACGCGGCTTGGCGGGCACCACCGCGGCCGCCGCGCCGGCGACACCCTTGGCGGCCGGCTTGTGCGCCGGGTGCTCAGGGAGCGTGAGGGACGGAAGCGAGCCGAGAGCCGGTGCGGACTGCTCGGCCGCGGTGCGGTGCGGTGCGGTGTCATCGGCCGAGGCCGGAGCGGCCAGCAGCATGCCGGCCGAGAGGACGAGGGCGGTGCAGGCCGCGATCCGCCCCGCGCGCTTCGAGCGCGCGGGCAGGGCACGACGGCCGGGTTCCACAGAAGACAAAGCCCCCCCAGGGGTAAGTGGTGGAACCGGGAGAAACGCCTTCACAGGTGCATTACATGCAGGGTGAAGCATTCCCGGGATGGTCACAGACTCTACAACTGTGACCAGCGGGACTGAAGTGCTTTATGGATGAACGATGTCTCGGATCGGACACACGTCGGACATGCGCCGGGCCGCAATCCGGACACTTCCCCTCAGCTCTTGCGATGCCCTATCAGCCGCGGCTTCGACTCCAGGTTCTCCAGGCCGTGCCAGGCCAGATTCACCAGATGGGCCGCGACCTCCGCCTTCTTCGGCTTGCGGGCGTTCACCCACCACTGGCCCGTCAGAGCCACCATGCCCACCAGCGCCTGCGCGTACAGCGGCGCCAGCTTCGCGTCGAAGCCCCGGGCCTTGAACTCCAGACCCAGGATGTCCTCCACCTGCGTGGCGATGTCACTGATCAGCGAGGCGAACGTGCCCGTCGACTGGGCGACCGGCGAGTCACGGACCAGGATGCGGAAACCGTCCGTATACGTCTCGATGTAGTCCAGCAGCGCGAACGCCGCCTGCTCCAGCAGCTCACGCGGATGGCCGGCGGTCAGCGCGGTGTTCACCATCTCCAGGAGCTGACGCATCTCCCGGTCCACCACCACCGCGTACAGCCCCTCCTTGCCGCCGAAGTGCTCGTACACCACCGGCTTGGAGACCCCGGCACGCGCCGCGATCTCCTCCACGGACGTGCCCTCGAACCCCTTGTCGGCGAAGAGCGTGCGACCGATGTCCAGCAGCTGCTCGCGGCGTTCCTTCCCGGTCATCCGCACCCGGCGGGTCCGCCGGGCAGAGGGTGCACGGGTGTTCTCGCTGCTTGTGCTTCCATCGGTCGCCACGTCGTCAATCATGCCGCGTCGGCCCGCGCGGGGTGGCGCCGGGACTCGATACGCGCGGAGTCGGGCCAGCGCACATCGGTCGCCCAGCCCAGCTTCTCGAACCACCGGATCAGTCGCGCACTCGAATCGATCTGACCCCGCATCACGCCGTGCCGCGCACTCGTCGGGTCGGCGTGGTGCAGGTTGTGCCAGGACTCACCGCACGACAGGACCGCCAGCCACCACACGTTGCCCGACTTGTCGCGGGACCTGAACGGGCGCTTGCCGACCGCGTGACAGATCGAGTTGATCGACCAGGTCACATGGTGCAGCAGGGCCACCCGCACCAGCGAGCCCCAGAAGAACGCGGTCGCCGCACCCCACCAGGACATCGTGACCAGACCGCCCACCAGCGGCGGAATGGCCAGCGAGACGATCGTGAAGGAGAGGAAGTGGCGGGAGATCCAGCGGATCGCCGGGTCCCGGATCAGATCGGGGGCGTACTTCTGCTGCGGCGTCCTCTCCTCGTCGAACATCCAGGCGATGTGCGCCCACCAGAGGCCCTTCATCAGGGCCGGCAGCGTCTCGCCGAAACGCCACGGCGAATGCGGGTCGCCCTCGGCGTCCGAGAAACGGTGATGCTTGCGGTGATCGGCGACCCAGCGGACCACCGGGCCCTCCACGGCCAGCGAACCCGCCACGGCCAGGGCGATACGGAGCGGACGCTTCGCCTTGAACGAACCATGCGTGAAGTAGCGGTGGAAACCGATCGTGATGCCATGGCAGCCGATGAAGTACATCGCCACCAGCAGACCCACATCGAGCCAGCTCACACCGCGGCCCCAGGCCAGCGGCACCGCCGCGACCAGCGCCACGAACGGCACGACGATGAACAGCAGGAGCGCGATCTGCTCGATCGACCGCTTGTTGTCCCCGCCGAGCGTGGCGAGGGGAAGATCCTGACCGTCGGCCGCCTGTGCGGCCTCGATCACTTCGGGGCTGGACTTCATGGGGAGTCCCCTGTGGGTAGGAAAGCAGCGGACAGTCGGGGCTACGCACCCGTAACCTACGGCGTCGTAAGTATGGCAGCGCGAAGGCCCGCCACACGAGAGGACGGCGGAGCAGGCACGGACGGGCGCCATACGGGGTAGGGGGACACACGGCGCACCCATCACGTACCCCCATGAACAGCGGGTACCCGTCGGGGCGCGAACAGCACCGACAGCACGGACACCTATCCTGGAGAGGTCGGACAGCGCGGTCCGCACCCTGCCACCCGGGGGGTCGCGTCGGCACCGCAGCCGGCCGCGGGCCCCGGATCCCGTGCTCAACCACTGCAAGGAGCCGCACACTGTGAGCAGTGCCGACAAGACCCCTGCCGCCAGCCCCGAGCTGCGCGCCGACATCCGCCGCCTCGGTGACCTGCTGGGCGAGACCCTGGTACGCCAGGAAGGCCAGGAGCTCCTCGACCTCGTCGAGCGCGTCCGCGCCCTGACCCGCACCGACGGCGAGGCCGCCGCCGAACTCCTCGGCGACACGGACCTGGAGACCGCCGCACAGCTCGTGCGCGCCTTCTCCACCTACTTCCACCTCGCCAACGTCACCGAGCAGGTGCACCGCGCCCACGAGATGCGCGACCGGCGCGCCGCCGAGGGCGGGCTCCTCGCCCGCACCGCCGACCGCCTCAAGGACGCCGACCCCGAGCACCTGCGGGCCACCGTCAAGAACCTCAACGTACGGCCCGTCTTCACCGCGCACCCCACCGAAGCCGCGCGGCGCTCCGTACTCAACAAGCTCCGCCGCATCGCCGCACTCCTGGAGACCCCGGTCATCGAGGCCGACCGGCGCCGCCAGGACATCCGGCTCGCCGAGAACATCGACCTCATCTGGCAGACCGACGAGCTGCGCGTGGTCCGCCCGGAGCCCGCCGACGAGGCCCGCAACGCCATCTACTACCTCGACGAACTCCACGCCAACGCCGTGGGCGACGTCCTGGAGGACCTGGCCGCCGAGCTGGAGCGCGTCGGCGTCGAACTGCCCGCCGGCACCCGCCCGCTCACCTTCGGCACCTGGATCGGCGGCGACCGCGACGGCAACCCCAACGTGACGCCCGCCGTCACCTGGGAGGTGCTGATCCTCCAGCACGAGCACGGCATCACCGACGCCCTCGAACTCGTCGACCAGCTGCGCGGACTCCTCTCCAACTCCATCCGCTACACCGGAGCCACCGACGAGCTCCTCACCTCCCTCCAGACCGATCTGGAACAGCTCCCCGAGATCAGCCCCCGCTACAAGCGGCTGAACGCCGAGGAGCCCTACCGGCTCAAGGCCACCTGCATCCGGCAGAAGCTCGTCAACACCCGCGAGCGCCTCGCCTCCGGCACCCCGCACCGCCCCGGCTGCGACTACCTCGGCACCGCCGAGCTCATCGCCGACCTGGCCCTCATCCAGACCTCGCTGCGCAAGCACAAGGCCGGCATCGTCGCCGACGGCCGGATGGACCGCACCATCCGCACGCTGAACGCCTTCGGCCTCCAGCTCGCCACCATGGACGTCCGCGAACACGCCGACGCCCACCACCACGCCCTCGGCCAGCTCTTCGACCGCCTCGGCGAGGAGTCCTGGCGCTACGCCGACATGCCGCGCGACTACCGGCAGAAGCTCCTCGCCAAGGAGCTCCGCTCCCGCCGGCCGCTCGCCCCGACCCCGGCCCCGCTCGACGCCGCGGGCGAGAAGACCCTCGGCGTCTTCCACACCATCAGCCAGGCCTTCGAGCGCTTCGGCCCCGAAGTCATCGAGTCCTACATCATCTCGATGTGCCAGGGCGCCGACGACGTCTTCGCCGCCGCCGTCCTCGCCCGCGAGGCAGGCCTCCTCGACCTGCACGGCGGCTGGGCCAAGATCGGCATCGTCCCGCTCCTGGAGACCACCGACGAGCTCAAGGCCGCCGACGTCATCCTCGACGAGATGCTCGCCGACCCCTCCTACCGCCGCCTCGTATCGCTCCGCGGCGACGTCCAGGAGGTCATGCTCGGCTACTCCGACTCCTCCAAGTTCGGCGGCATCACCACCTCCCAGTGGGAGATCCACCGCGCCCAGCGCCGGCTCCGCGACGTCGCCCACCGCTACGGCGTGCGGCTGCGCCTCTTCCACGGCCGCGGCGGCACCGTCGGCCGCGGCGGCGGCCCC
Source organism: Streptomyces sp. NBC_01257 (assembly GCF_035917255.1). Taxonomy (NCBI): domain Bacteria; kingdom Bacillati; phylum Actinomycetota; class Actinomycetes; order Kitasatosporales; family Streptomycetaceae; genus Streptomyces; species Streptomyces sp. NBC_01257. The sequence goes on along the minus strand of NZ_CP108472.1, from coordinate 3,794,757 downwards.
TCGCACGACGCGATCCTCGCGCAGCCCTGGGGCACCCTGGAGGGCGAGATCAAGGTGACCGAGCAGGGCGAGGTCATCTCCGACAAGTACCTCATCCCCGCGCTCGCCCGGGAGAACCTGGAACTGACCGTCGCGGCCACCCTCCAGGCCTCCGCGCTGCACACCGCGCCCCGCCAGTCGGACGAGGCCCTGGCCCGCTGGGACGCGGCCATGGACACCGTCTCCGACGCCGCGCACGCCGCGTACCGCAAGCTGGTCGAGGACCCCGACCTGCCGACGTACTTCCTCGCCTCCACCCCGGTGGACCAGCTCGCCGACCTGCACCTGGGCTCGCGGCCCTCCCGCCGCCCCGGCTCGGGCGTCTCGCTCGACGGACTGCGCGCCATCCCGTGGGTGTTCGGCTGGACCCAGTCCCGGCAGATCGTGCCCGGCTGGTTCGGCGTCGGCTCCGGCCTCAAGGCCCTGCGCGAAGCCGGTCTCGACACCGTCCTCGACGAGATGCACGAGCACTGGCACTTCTTCCGGAACTTCCTCTCCAACGTGGAGATGACCCTCGCCAAGACCGACCTGCGCATCGCCCGGCACTACGTCGACACCCTCGTCCCCGACGAGCTGAAGCACGTCTTCGACGTCATCGAGGCCGAGCACGCGCTGACCGTCAGCGAGGTCCTCCGGATCACCGGCAACAGCGAACTGCTCGGCACCAGCCCGGTGCTCCAGCAGACCTTCGCCATCCGCGACGCCTACCTGGACCCGATCTCCTACCTCCAGGTCTCGCTGCTGGCCCGCCAGCGCCAGGCGGCCGAGCGCGGCGAGGAAGCCGACCCGCTGCTCGCCCGGGCCCTGCTGCTCACCGTCAACGGTGTCGCGGCCGGACTGCGCAACACCGGCTGACCCACCCCGACGCGGGCGGGGTCCGGCTCACAGGGCGACGAAAGCCGCCACGAGCAGGACCCCACCCGCGATCCCGGTGAACCAGGCGGTCCGGGTCAGCCGCAGACCGCCGCCGATCACCAGCGCGGCCAGCAGCAGCGCCCCGCCCAACGGCACCCACGCATGCAGGAAACCCGGCGTCCCGGTCCGCACCACCTCGGCCGTCCCGGGCTTCACCACCACGGGAAACCGGTCACCCTTGCGGGCCGCCACGGACTTGTCGACCGACACCCGGGCCCGCGGCTGCGCATCCTCCGACGCCGCGAACGGCCCCGTGCAGACATCGTCGCCGCACCCCGTGACCGTCAGCGTGCCGTGCTCACGCCCCTTGGCCAGCACGATGTGCTGCGCCGAGTCCCACGAGGACAGCACACCCGCGACGAGCAGCAGCAGGACGACACAGCCCAGCGCCGCGCTGCGGCCGTACTGCAGGGCACGGTGGGAGGAGCTGCGGTTCATGGTGGCCGATCCTTGGCCAGGGCCCTGCGGTCGGTCAAGCCGTGGCCGAAAACAGCCCGGTTACCGACGCGTATGTCAGGAGTTGTACGCGCCCTGCGCGCGCTCCAGACCCTCCGCGAGCAGGCACTCCACCGAGTCCGCCGCCCGGTCCACCAGGAACGCCAGCTCCTTGCGCTCCGTGGACGAGAAGTCCTTCAGCACGAAGTCCGCGACCTGCATCCGGCCCGGCGGACGCCCGATCCCGAACCGGATCCGGTGATAGTCCGCACCCATCGACTTCGTCATCGACTTCAGCCCGTTGTGACCGTTGTCGCCACCGCCCAGCTTCAGCCGCAGCGTCCCGTAGTCGATGTCCAGCTCGTCGTGGACGGCCACGACATGATCCAGCGGCACCTTGTAGAAATCGCGCAGCCCCGCGACCGGACCGCCCGACAGGTTCATGTACGACATCGGCTTCGCCACCACCACCCGGCGGCTCGACGGACCGGGCGGACCGATCCGGCCCTCCAGCACCTGCGCCTGCGCCTTCGGCGCCCGCTTGAACTTCCCCCCGATCCGCTCCGCGAGCAGATCGGCGACCATGAAACCGACGTTGTGCCGGTTCGCCGCGTACTCGGGACCGGGATTGCCCAGGCCCACGATCAGCCAGGGGTCATTGGCGTCGGACATCGCGCTGGGTCTCCTCGGGTACGAGCGGGTGGCGGACAGCAGAACGGGGCGGCGGCCTCCGGTACGGAGATCCGCCACCCCGTCAGTCAAGCAGGTGGGACGAACCCTCTAGGCGTCGGCGCCCTCGGCCTCGGCGGCCTCGGCGGTCGGCTCCTCGACCTGAGCGGTGACGACCTGGAGCACGACGGCGTCCTCGTCACCGGCCAGCACGGAGCCCTTGGGCAGCGGGATGTCCTTGGCGAGGATGGAGGCGCCGGCGTCCAGGCCCGCGATGGAGACCGTGACGGACTCGGGGATGTGCGTGGCCTCGGCCTCGACGAGCAGGGTGTTCTGCACGTACTCGAGCAGGTTGCCGCCCGGGGCCAGCTCGCCCTCGACGTGCACCGCGATCTCGACCTCGACCTTCTCGCCGCGCTTCACGGTCAGCAGGTCGACGTGCTCGATGTTGCCCTTGAGGGCGTTGCGCTGCACGGCCTTCGGGATGACCAGGGCGTCCTTGCCGTCGATCTCGAGACCGATGAGGACGTTGGCCGTACGGAGCGCGAGCTGCAGCTCGTGGGCCGGCAGCGTGATGTGGACCGCGTCGGCGCCGTGGCCGTAGACGACCGCGGGAACCAGGTTGGCACGACGGGTACGACGGGCAGCGCCCTTGCCGAACTCCGAACGGACCGCGGCGTTGAGCTTGATCTCGGCCATGACTGCACTCCTCGTAAGGTGACAAAACTGCGGAAGGTCACCCGGCCCACGACAGGCCTGCTACGAAGAGCGCGTCGATAACGGACCGCCGTACCTATGAGTACGGCCTCCCTCGCCGAGCAACTCGCTGAGTCTACCCGGCGGGGAGGCCGCGCCCAAAGTGGATCTTCCGTGACCTTCCCCGGAGGGGAGAGGCCTACGGGGAAGTGCCTACTGCTCCTCGAAGAGGCTCGTGACCGAACCGTCCTCGAAGACCTCGCGCACCGCACGCGCGATCGTCGGCGCGATCGACAGCACCGTGATCTTGTCGAGCTCCAGCTCGCCCGGGGTCGGCAGGGTGTCCGTGAACACGAACTCACTGACCTTCGAGTTCTTCAGCCGGTCCGCGGCCGGACCCGAGAGCACACCGTGCGTCGCCGTCACTATGACGTCCTCGGCACCGTGCGCGAACAGGGCGTCCGCGGCGGCACAGATCGTGCCACCCGTGTCGATCATGTCGTCGACCAGGACACAGACCCGGCCCTCGACGTTGCCCACGACCTCGTGGACGCTGACCTGGTTCGGGACGTCCTTGTCGCGGCGCTTGTGCACGATCGCCAGCGGCGCGTCCAGACGGTCGCACCAGCGGTCGGCGACACGGACCCGGCCGGCGTCCGGCGAGACGATCGTCAGCTTCGAGCGGTCGACCTTCGCGCCGACGTAGTCGGCCAGGATCGGCAGCGCGAAGAGATGGTCGACCGGACCGTCGAAGAAGCCCTGGATCTGGTCCGTGTGCAGGTCGACGGTGAGGATGCGGTCCGCACCCGCCGTCTTCATCAGGTCCGCGATCAGCCGCGCCGAGATCGGCTCGCGACCGCGGTGCTTCTTGTCCTGGCGGGCGTAGCCGTAGAACGGCACGATCACCGTGATGGAGCGGGCCGACGCGCGCTTCAGCGCGTCCAGCATGATGAGCTGCTCCATGATCCACTTGTTGATCGGAGCCGTGTGGCTCTGGATCAGGAAGCAGTCGGCGCCGCGGGCGGACTCCTGGAAGCGGACGTAGATCTCACCGTTGGCGAAATCGAAGGCCTTCGTCGGCACGAGGCCGACACCCAGCTGGTGCGCAACCTCCTCGGCCAGCTCGGGGTGGGCGCGGCCGGAGAAGAACATCAGTTTCTTCTCGCCGGTCGTCTTGATCCCGGTCACAGCACAGTCTCCTCAGACGTGTTCCTGGCGCTGCACGCAGATGTCCCGATGTGCAACGAGCCAGCCGAAATGGGGTGAGCATCTATCACGGTACGCCGTGCGCGACGCACCTGTTTCCGGTCAGCTTTCGCCGGCGGTGTCCTCCACCGCGGCCTGAGCCGCCTGCGCGGCCGCGCTGCCCGGACGCTTCCGGGCCACCCAACCCTCGATATTCCTTTGCTGGCCACGGGCCACGGCCAGCGAACCGGAGGGCACGTCCTTGGTGATGACCGAGCCGGCCGCGGTGTAGACACCGTCCCCGACCGTGACGGGCGCCACAAACATATTGTCCGAACCGGTCCGGCAGTGCGAGCCGATCGTCGTGTGGTGCTTGGCCACGCCGTCGTAGTTCACGAAGACGCTCGCGGCACCGATGTTGGTGTGGTCGCCGATGGTCGCGTCGCCGACGTACGACAGGTGGGGAACCTTCGTGCCCTCGCCGATCGTCGCGTTCTTCATCTCCACGTACGTACCGGCCTTGGACTTCGCGCCCATCCGCGTCCCCGGCCGCAGATACGCGAACGGGCCGACCGAGGCGCCCGGGCCGATCTCGGCGCTGTACGCCACCGCGTTGTCCACCCGCGCACCCGCGTGCACGACGGTGTCCGTCAGCCGGGTGTTCGGGCCGACCTCGGCGTCCTCCGCGAGGTGCGTGGCACCCAGCAGCTGCGTACCCGGGTGCACGATCGCGTCCCGCTCGAACGTCACGGTCACGTCGATCAGCGTCGACGCCGGATCCACGACGGTCACCCCGGCGGTCATCGCCCGCTCCAGCAGCCGCTGGTTCAGCAGCCGGCGGGCCTCGGCCAGCTGTACCCGGTTGTTGATCCCGAGGATCTCCCGGTGGTCCCCGGCGACCGAGGCGCCGACCCGGTGCCCCGCCTCGCGCAGGATCGACAGCACATCGGTGAGGTACTCCTCGCCCTGGCTGTTGTCGGTGCGGACCTTGCCGAGCGCGTCCGTGAGCAGCTGCCCGTCGAACGCGAACACCCCGGAGTTGATCTCCCGGATCGCGCGCTGCGCGTCGGTGGCGTCCTTGTGCTCGACGATCTCGGTGACCGAGCCGGTCGCCGCGTCGCGCACGATCCGGCCGTAGCCGGTGGAGTCGGGGACCTCGGCGCTCAGCACGGTGACGGCGTTGCCGTCGGCGGTGTGGGTGGCGGCGAGCGCGGACAGCGTCTCGCCGGACAGCAGCGGGGTGTCGCCGCAGACGACGATCACGGTGCCCTCGACGGTCCCGCCCAGCTCGTCGAGCGCGACGCGCACCGCGTTCCCGGTGCCCTTCTGCTCGGCCTGGTAGGCGGTGCGCACCTGGGCGTCCGCGGCGGTGAGGTGAGCGGTGACCTGCTCGCTCGCGTGGCCGACGACCACGACGAGGTGCTGCGGTTCCAGCTCGCGGGAGGCCGCGACGACATGTCCGACGAGCGAACGCCCGGAGATCTCGTGCAGGACCTTGGGGGTCTTCGACTTCATGCGGGTGCCCTCACCCGCTGCGAGGACGACGACGGCTGCCGGGCGTACGGAGCTCACGGATATGCCCTTCGGCTTCGGGTGGTGGACATCCGCAGGATACCGGGGGGTGCCGAGCCGGACATGAGTGCGGGCCCCGACCGGTGAGGTCGGGGCCCGCGACAAGGGCTCCCGGGGAAGGAATCGAACCCTCATTCAATGGACCAAAACCATTTGTCCTGCCTTTAGACGACCCGGGATAGTTTTGTCTTTATGTCCGAATTTTCGGTTCGGGCGAAAGTGCAGCACCTACTATGCCGTACCACCAGCCCTCAATGCGACGGTAAAGATCAGCACTTTGTAGTACATGGATCGCAAGGCAACCTCGGTAGTTTTCACCGATGTTCTTCCGGACGGTGGCGGGGCGGTGCTTCTTCAGCGTCGTCTTGCCGAACCGTGAGCGGTCGGCGCCCGTGTGCTCCACCCAGAAGCGTTCGGCTTCGGCGACGTCCGCGGTCTCATGGATGTTCACATGGAACTTGAGCCGCTCGGGCGTGACGTCGAGCAGGCGCAGCCAGGCGAGGAAGACCCCGATCACATCGGGATCACTGTTGATGAAGGAGACGCGCTCCGACCGGCGGTGGGGCTTGGATTTGGACCCCTCCGCCCAGTAGAGCGCCACGCCTGCCAGGAACAGCTCGCGGTCGGTCAGGGAGGCGGTCTCCTGACGGGCCGCCTCCCTCGTCCGTCGGCGCTCGGTCTCGCGCCTGTGCAGTGTTGCGTCCCAGCCGCGCCGGGCGATGGCGGAGGCTTCCTCCCGGCTGCGCCGCGGTGGCCTGGGGAGGTCCCGCACCCACAGCGAGATCGAGCTCTTCGAGCACCCCAGCTCCACCTGGATCCGGTCGTACGTCATCCCCTCCTGCCGCAGCTCCCGCGCCCTGGCTCGCAGTTCGTCCTTGGCGTTGGGGCGCTTCGTCCACTCCGGTGCGGGCTCGCCCTCCAGTAGGCGGTTCAGGAGGACGTTGTTGTGGACCTTGAGCCGATCGCGGATCTGGCGGCGGCTGAGGCCGTCCCGGCGCAGGGCGACGGCCTGCTCTCGCAGGGCCTCGAAGTCGGTGCATTTCATGAGTTCATCCGTCATACGGTGATCGTCGTCCGGAATGCGGACGTCCGCCGAGGGATCGGTGCGCACTCACCGGATCGGGTGATGAGCACATGATTCGAATCCGTTCGACAGTCCGACGTGCTGCGCAGGTCACCCGAAAATGAGGTGCGCCCGCCCGTACGCTGGATGCCATGACCGCAACGGGGGCAGACCGGGAAGCGGCGGGACCGACCACCCGCGGCTACTGGTGGTGGGAACGGCGACGGAGTGTCGCACTGGATGTGGGACTGGCGCTGGTATCGGCGCTGGAGTGTGCGTTGGAAGGGGTGGATTTCGCGGGGGACACCGGGCTGCCGGTGCCGCTGGGGGTGGTGTTCGGGCTGTTCGCCGGTTCCGTGCTGCTGGTGCGCCGGAAGTGGCCGATCGCCGTGGTGCTGGTGTCGATCGCGACGACGCCGGCCGAGATGGGCTTCCTGATGGGCCTGGTCGGTCTGTACACGCTGGCCGCGTCCGAGGTGCCGCGCCGGATCACCGCCGTACTGATGAGCATGTCGCTGGTGGGGACGTTCATCGTCACCTACGTACGGCTGCGGCAGGGGGTCAACGCCAACGCGGACTTCGGTCCCGGCGACTGGTACGTGCCGATGCTGTCCCTCTTCATGGCGGTCGGGCTCACCGCGCCGCCGGTGCTGTTCGGCCTGTACATAGGGGCCAGACGCCGGCTGATGGAGAGCCTGCGGGAGCGGGCGGACTCGCTGGAGCGGGAGCTGTCGCTGCTCGCGGACCGGGCCGAGGAGCGGGCCGAGTGGGCGCGTACGGAGGAGCGGACCCGGATCGCGCGGGAGATGCACGACGTGGTGGCGCACCGGGTGAGCCTGATGGTGGTCCACGCGGCGGCGCTGCAGGCGGTGGCGCCGAAGGATCCGGCGAAGGCGGTGCGCAATGCCGCGCTGGTCGGGGACATGGGGCGGCAGGCGCTGACGGAGCTGCGCGAGATGCTCGGTGTGCTGCGCACCGGGGAGCCGATGGTGGCCCGGGTGACGAAGGTGCCGCTGGCCTCGGTGGGCCGGGTGGCCCCGGTCCAGCCGGAGGACGGGCCGCGGCTGGACGAGATGGAGACGCTCGTGGGGGAGTCGCGGGCGGCGGGGATGACGGTGGAGCTTTCGGTGGAGGGCGAGGCGCGTCCGTATGCGCCGGAGGTCGAGCAGACCGCCTACCGGGTGGTGCAGGAGGCCCTGACGAACGTGCACAAGCACGCGGCGGGCGCGAAGACGTGGGTGCGTCTCGCGCACCGGGGCTCCGAGGTCGCGATGCAGGTGGAGAACGGTCCTTCGGACGCGGGGACGGCCGATGCCGGGCTGCCCAGCGGGGGCAACGGGCTGATCGGCATGCGGGAGCGGGTGCTCGGTCTGGGGGGTGTCTTCGTGTCGGGTCCGACCGACGCGGGCGGTTTCCGGGTGTCGGCGGTGCTGCCCGACGTCGGTGCGGCGTAGTAGGGAGTGACGGGCCTGGGCCGGGCCCCGGCGCGGCGTTGGGGCCCGGCCGGTCCCGGAGTCCTGGCGCCTCGATGTCCCAGCGCCTCGACGTCTCAGCCCGAGACCAGGCGTTCCGGCTGGACGCCGGTGACGAGGGTGGCGAGGGCGCTGTCGATGTCCGGGCCGAGGTACCAGTCGCCGGTGTGGTCGACGCTGTAGACGCGTCCTTCGGTGTCGATGGCGAGCACCGCCTGTCCGTCGCCCTCCTCGCCGAGGGGGGCGACTTCGGTTTCCAGGGCGCGGCCCAGGTCGCCGAGGGTGCGGGCGAGGTGGAGGCCGCTGAGGGGGTCGATGCGGACCGCCGCCGGTGCGATCTGCCGGCCGGGTGCGGTGGCGGTGATGTGGAGGCCGCCGAATTCGGCCCAGGCCTCGACGGCCGCGGGGAAGACGGCGTGCTGGTGTCCGGCGGGGGAGGCGTGCGAGCGCAGGGCGTCGGCCCATTCCTCGGCCTGGCGGATGTCCCAGCGTCCGGGCTGCCAGCCGGCGGTGCGCAGGGCGGCGTCGACGGCGACGGGGAAGCGGGTGGTGGCGTGGCGGTCCCGGTCGGCCGGGCCCGCCTGTCCGGGTAGGTCGGTGCGGTCGTGCATGGGGGCGGTCAGCCCTTCTCGGCGGTGGTGGTCGTGCCGCCCGTGGTGAGGTCGACGGGACGTACGCCGAAGTGGGCGAGCATGACGGAGCAGGAGCGGCAGGGTGCCGCGTAGCTGCCGTGCAGCGGGTCGCCGTCCTCGCGGATGCGGCGTGCGGTGAGGCGGGCGTGCTTGAGGGCCCGCCGGGCCTCGCCGTTGGTGAGGGGCTTGCGCTGGGCCCGCTTGGACCGGCCGGATTCGGCGGCGGTGAGGTGGCGGGAGAGCAGTATGGCTTCGGGGCAGCGGCCGGTGAAGCGTTCGCGCTGACCGCTGGGGAGGGTGTCGAGGAAGTCCTGGACGAGGTGGTGCAGGACGGGCGGCTGGTCGCCCTTGCCGGCGGTGCAGGTGAGCGTTTCGCCGCGTACGGACAGCGCCGCGGCCACCGCGGGCAGGATGCCGTCGCGGCGGTGGGTCAGCCGGGGGGTGTGGCCGGCTTCGGTGCTGCTCCAGCTGAGTCGTGGGTCCCCGGTGGTGACGGTCTGTGCAGAGTGTGCGGTGTGCATGGTGCTGTGTCCCTCCCGTGCCCGCAGCGGCTGCTGCCGAATGTGCACGCCCCCGTGTATGCGGGTGACAGCCTGCCAAATGTGTCGGGTCCTGTGAAAGCTGGGTCGGTGAAACGTGTCTGCGTGTCGCGCGACAGTGGCCCTGTTGTCGCTCGTCCGTCACTCCGTTGTGACGGTTGGTGACGGTTGTGGCTGTGGGGGCCAGCGGCGGGACCCGTTCCGGGGTCACCGCATAGGCTGTGCCTGGACCGCCCCCTTGGGCAGGTCGGTCCTCATCAGCCAGACGCAGCAGGGGGCAACCGCCATGACGACAGGTCGGCTCGGGCAGCAAGCCGCGCCACCGAACGCGGCCTACGCCGGGCAGCTCGTGCACTTCCCGGATCCGGTCCGGGCGTCCCGCCACCCCAGAGGTGTGCGTATGGACGGGAACGGCTGTCCGGAGTTCGCGCCGTACGCGCGCGCCGCCGCCGAGATCGCCGAGCCTCCGCAGGGCTTCGGTGTGGACGAGCTGCGGCTCACGGACTACGTGTCGGCGAACGCGGCGCTGGCGGCCAGTGGCCACGAGCTGTGGGACACGATTCCGGCGGTGGCCACCCCGCACGGCTGGACGTGGCACCACGTGCCGGGCGGCCGGCGGATGGAGCTGGTCCCGGTCGAGGTGAAGGCGCTGCTGCGGCATCACGGTGGTCTGGCGACGACCGCGGTGGACCAGGACAAGCGGGGTACGCGTCCGCTGCAGGAGACCCGGCCCGCGCACTTCCGGCTGCCGAAGGGCGCCGTGTCGGTGAGCGAGCAGCAGATCCAGGGGGTCGAGGAGGATCTCGGCTACCGGCTGCCCGGTGCGTACCGTGCGTTCCTGAAGGCGGCGGGCGGTTCGGCCCCGGTGGGTGCGGCGCTCGACGCGGAGCTGGGGCTGCTGGTCGACCAGCCGTTCTTCACGGTGCGTGAAGAGGCCGCGGTCAATGACCTGGTGTACGTCAACAAGTGCTTGCGGGACCATCTGACCAAGGACTACCTGGGGGTCGGTTTCGTCCAGGGCGGCATTCTCGCGGTGAAGGTCCGGGGCGAGGGCATCGGTTCGGTGTGGTTCTGCGCGTACGACGACGCGCGTGACCGGGACGGCTGGAGTGTCCAGGAGCGCGTGGAGCGGCTGCTGCTGCCGTGCGGTGCGGACTTCGACGCGTTCCTGCAGCGTCTTGCGGGCAATCCGCCGGAGCTGGAGACGGTGGCGAACCTGATGGTGGACGGTGGCTTCGCGCGTGCCGTCCCGGTGGAGGGGTGAGCGCGATGGTGACCTTTGCGCAGGCGCAGGAGCGTGCGGACGAGTGGGTCAACGGTGACGTTCCGGCGTACCAGCACCGGGAGGTGCGGGTGCGTGAGTTCGAGCTGGGTTTCGTGGTGTGGGCCGAGGACCGTGCCGAGGGTCCGGTGTCGGACGGTGGCCGGCAGCGGCTGGTGATCGCCCGGGACAGTGGCGAGGCGACGTTGTGGCCGGGGCTGCCGGTGGGTGAGGTGATACGGCGGTACGAGGAGGAGTACGGGGCTCCTGACGGGGCGCCGTCCGCTCCGGAGCCGCCGCAGCGCATCGATCTGAATCAGACGTCGTTCCTGTTGAGCCCGCCGGAGTGGCTCCAGGAGGCGGCGGACAAGCTCGGTATTCCGGACCGGCGTGCGGAGGGGGCCGGGCAGACGCCTCCGCCGGCCGCTCCCGTACCGCCGGCCCCGCCCGCCGGGTACGAGCCGACGTCCCGTGCGGCGGTTCCGGCGTCCGCGCCGCAGCCGCCCGTCGGGGCCACGCCGTGGGCGGGCACCGACACCAACGCGGGTTCCGACGAGGGTGAGGTGGGGCTGCCGGCGACGGTGTTCGCGCCGCCGCTCTCGGGTGCGGACGACGAGGGCGAGCCGCCGCGCGTGGTGGCGGCGGACGCTCCGACCGCGCTGATGTCCGGGGGCAGCCAGCTGCCCGCGACGGCGATCGCGCCGGGGCTGCGCCCGCAGGGTCACGCGGCGCCGTCCGCGCCGTCCGCGCCGGCGCCGGTCCCGGGGCCGAACGGCCCTCCGCAGCACAGCACCGGTGGCCGTGGGTCGGGTGACATCTCGGACGAGGCGACCAGCAAGGCCGTCGTGCCGCCGCGTGGTGCGCGCGGTGGCGGTTCGACGACCCCTCCGCCGCCGGGTGCTCCCGGTACGCCGGGTGCCCGGCCGGGTGCGCCGCTGCCGCCGCCGTCGGGTCCGGGTGCGCCCGGTGCTCCGGCGGGCGGCTATGTGCCGACGCAGCTGGTGTCGCAGCTGGGCCCGCCCGGGGCCCCGCAGCCGCCCGGTGCGCCGACGCCTCCGCCCGGTGGCGATGTGCACCATGCGGCGACGATGTTCGCCGACTCGGGCTCGATCGGGCCGGTGGCCCCGCAGCCGCCCGGTCCGCCCGGGGTTCCCGGTGCTCCGCAGCCGCCCGGTCCGCCCGGGGCCCCGGGTGCGCCGCAGCCGCCCCCGCCGCCCGGTTCGACGCCGCCTCCCGGTCCGCCCGGCGGTGGTGTGCACCATGCGGCGACGATGCTCGCGGGTCCCGCTCAGTCCGGTCCCTCGGCTCCGCAGCCGCCCGGGCCGCCGGGTCCGCCCGGTGCGCCGATGGGCGGTCGGCCCGGTCCGGTGCCGCCGCCCGGCCACACCCCGCCGCCCGCGGCGTACGGGTATCCGCAGGCTCCGGCCGGTCAGCCGACCGTCGGTCCCGGGTACCAGGCGGTGCTGCGCTACCGCGCGCCGGACGGCAGTGAGCAGCAGCTGATCCGCCGCTCGGCGCCCGGTACGCCGCACCCCGAGTGGCAGATGCTGCACGAGCTGCGGGCGATGAACGTGCCGCCGCAGCAGGTCATCGAGCTGCACACGGAGCTGGAGTCGTGCGAGCTGCCGGGTGGTTACTGTGCCCGGATGATCCGGGAGACCTGGCCGCAGGTGCGGATCACGAGTGTCGCTCCGTACGGCACCGATCACGCGAGCCGGCAGCAGGGCATGCAGCATCTGCTGACGCATCAGGGCGAGCTGCACCAGGTCGCGGACGGGCCGGCGCGGCCGGCGCCGGTGCGTGCCCCGCTGCCGCAGATGCCGCCGGCGATGGCGGTGCCGCCGGAGGTGCTGGCCGAGGAGATGCTGCAGACCTTCGGGCCGCAGGGCGTGCTGCGCTTCGACCAGCGTGCCGTGTCCCGGCAGGGTGTGCCGGAGATCGTGGCGCGGACGCTGGTGTGGGCGGGTCTGCCCGCCGACTTCGGGCCGTTCTTCTGGGCGCAGCCGGGTCAGCCGGTGGTGCCGACGCTGGCGGAGCTGGCCGCGCAGCGGCAGGTGCAGCCGGCTTCCGACGCGGGGTCGTACCTCGTGATGGGCTCCGACTTCGGCCGGGCGATCTGTGTGCAGTACGGGACGGCGCACATCGTGGCCGTGCCGGTGGAGGCGGGTCCGGGCGGGCAGCCGGTGCCGCCGCAGTTCGTGAACACGGGGCTGCCGGAGTTCACCCGGTCGATGGCGCTGCTGGGCCGGATGTGGCGGCTGCGGTTCGGGCTGAATCCTGAGCAGGCGGGCCGTTGGACGGTCGACTTCCAGGCGCAGTTGGTGGCGCTGGACCCGGCGGCGCTGGCGTCGCCGGAGAGCTGGTGGTCGGTGCTGCTGGAGCAGATGTGGGACGGGCTGATCTGACCTTCCGGTCGGGCGAGGTACTCCGGGGCGTGGCGCTCCTTCCCTGTGGGGGAAGGGGCGCCACGCCTCTTGTGCGGTCTGTGATGCCGGTCGCTTCCGTCCTGAAAGCAGCGAATCGATTCAGACTTCTTGGCCAATTGCCGCATCCTTGACGTAATGCTCGTTGGTCGGAGAGTCGGAAAGAGGCGTCAAGGATGAGTTCTGCACCGGTGTCCGCGCACGGCTTCGTCGGTGTGCGCGGCCGTGGTTACCGCCCGGAGCAGGTGGACCGCACGGTGGCCGCGCTGTCGGCGGAGCGGGACGGGGCCATCGAGCAGGTGGCGCGGCTGACGGAGCTGGCGGAGCGGCTGGTGGCCGAGTCGGCCCGGCTGGACGAGGCCGTCGCCGCGCTGGCGCCGCAGGACTACGCGTCGTTGGGGGAGCGGGCGCAGCAGATCCTGGCGCTCGCCGAGGGCGAGTCGGAGACCGTCCGGTCCGCGGCCCAGGACGAGTCGCAGGCGCTGCGGGACGAGGTGGACGCGGCGGCGCGGGCGCTGCGGGAGTCCGCCCGGACGGACGCGGAGGCGATGCGTTCGGCCGCCGAGGAACACGCGGCGCGGGTGCTGGCCGAGGCCGAGGGTGCGGCCGGTGAGGAGCTGGCGGCGGCCCGGCTGGAGGCGGCGCAGGCGCGCGAGGACGCGGAGGCCGCGATGGCGGCGACCCGGAGCCGTACCGCGAGTGTGCTGGCCCATCAGGAGCAGGAGCACAGCGAGCGCTGGAAGGGTGCCGGGCAGGAGCTGGCGGACGCCGATGCGGCGCAGTCGGCGGAGCACGCGGAGCTGACCGGGCGGGCGGAGGCCGGCCTGGCGGCCGCGCGGCGCGCGCTGGCGGAGGCGGAGGAGGCCGCGCGGCACCGGCAGGAGGACGCCGAGGCGCGGGGCGGGGAGCTGATCGCCGAGGCCCGGGTGCGCGAGGAGCGTGTGGTGCGGGAGACGGAGCGGATCCTGCGGGAGCACGAGGAGGGCCGCGAGGACGTGCAGGCGCACATGGCGCACGTACGCCATTCCCTCGCGGCGCTCACCGGGCGGGTGGCCCCGGCGGAGGACTAGGGCGTGTTTCGAAAGTCTCGCCTGCTCGGCGGCGTCTGGCACGCGCCCTCGCCGCGTTGTCGGGATCACCCCGATACACCCAGTATCGGGGCGACCCTCCGCCTTGCGACGGCACGCACCAGACGCCGCCGAGCCCGCCCTTCGGGCGGACGGCGCTACTTTCGAAACACGCCCTGGGACCGGTCGGCGTCCGTGCCGGGTGTCAGGGGCGGGGCCAGGGGCGCTTGGAGAGTTCCTCGATGCTGCTGTTGAAGCGTTTGAGGTAGCCGGCGAAGGCGGCGATGTCGTCGTCCGGCCAGTCGTGCATGACCTGGTCCAGTGACCGCACGACGCGTTCGCGTTCCGCGTCGAGGAGCCCCGCGCCCTGTTCGGTGATGCGGAACTTGCGGGCCATGCCGCCGTCGGGGTCGGCGATGCGCTGGGCCAGTCCGGCGCGGGTCACGGCGGCGGTCTGGCGGTTGAGGGTGGAGGCGTCGAGGCCGAAGGCGTCGCTCAGTTCGCCGTTGGACATGGGGCCCTGCACGCGGAGGCGGCTCAGCAGGATGTAGGCGCTGCGGTCCAGGAGTGCGTACTTGTGGCGTCCGCCCCGGTGGTCGGCGAGGCTGTGGCGCCCGAGCAGCATCTGCTCGTACTCCACTTCTTCCGTGGGCCTGGCCATGTCTGCGGCCTCCTGCTCCCGCGCCGGGGTCGGTCGCGCATCGGTTTCTGAAACGGCGGCTCATGCTCTCATGCAATGTGCACGGAACACATGGTATGCATGACACATTCGACATGTACGATGCACGTCGCTGTCCCGGTGGACGGGACCACGACCCCAAGGAGTTCCTCCTCATGGATGCCCCCCAGCCGACCGCCAGATCAGGCGGTGTGGTCGCCACGCTGGCCTTCGCCGGCACCGTGGCGGCGGTCATGCAGACGCTGGTCACGCCGCTCATCGCCGAGCTGCCGCAGCTTCTGGACACGACGTCCTCCAACGCGGCCTGGGTGATCACCGCCACCCTGCTGGTCTCGGCCGTCTGCGTGCCGGTCTCCGGGAGGCTGGGTGACCTGCTGGGCAAGCGCCGGATGCTGCTGGTGTGCGCGGTGCCGCTGATGGTGGGTTCGGTGGTGTGCGCCCTCTCGTCCACCGTCGTCCCGATGATCGTCGGACGGGGCCTCCAGGGCATGGGCATGGGCATGGTGCCGCTCGGCATCGCCCTGCTGCGGGACGTGGTGCCGAAGGAGAAGCTGAGCTCCTCCATCGCGCTCGTCAGCGCCTCCCTCGGCATCGGCGGCGCGCTCGGCCTGCCGATCGCGTCGGCGGTCGCCCAGTACGCGAACTGGCGGGTGCTCTTCTGGGGCTCCGCCGCGCTGGCCGCCGTCATCTTCGCCCTGATCTGGTTCCTCGTCCCGGACGTACCGGCCGCCGCCAAGGGGCAGCGCTTCGACGTGCCCGGCGCACTCGGCCTGGCCGCCGGCCTGGTCTGCCTGCTCCTCGCCGTCTCCAAGGGCGCCGAGTGGGGCTGGGGCTCCACGACGACCGTCGGCCTGTTCGCGGCCTCCGTCGTCGTGCTCGTCGCCTGGGGGTTCTGGGAGCTGCGGACCAGGGACCCGCTGGTCGACCTGCGCACCACGGCCCGCCCCCGTGTGCTCATCACCAACCTCGCGTCGCTCTTCGTCGGCTTCGGCATGTACGCCGGCATGCTGATCGCGCCGCAGCTGCTGCAGTTCCCCGAGGCCACCGGCTACGGCCTGGGCCAGTCGATGCTCCAGGCGGGCCTGTGGATGGCTCCCGGCGGCATCATGATGATGATCGTCTCCCCGTTCGGCGGGAAGCTCACCGACGCCCGCGGCCCGAAGTTCACGCTGATCTGCGGTGTGCTGGTCATCGCCGCCGCCTACGGCCTGGGCATCGTCCTCATGGGCTCCGCCTGGGGGCTGATGCTGTTCCTCATGGTCAGCAGCAGCGGTGTCGGCCTCGCCTACGGGGCGATGCCCGCCCTGATCATGAGCTCGGTCCCGGTGTCCGAGACGGCCGCCGCCAACGGGTTCAACACCCTCATGCGCGCGCTCGGCACGTCGATCGGCGCCGCCGTCATCGGCGCGATCCTCGCCCAGATGACCTCGGAGTCGGGCGGCTTCACCTTCACCTCCGAGGCCGGGTTCCGTACCGGCCTGATGTTCGGCTGCGGTGTCGCCCTCATCGCCGTGATGATCTCGGCGTTCATCCCGGCCGTGCGCGGGTCCACCGCCGGCGGCGAGAAGGCCGACGCGGCCGCATCGCCGGAGGTGGCCGCGGCCAAGGGCTGAGCAGGACCACGGACGGGCACTGCCCGGTTCCGGCCCTTGCGGGGGCCGGAACCGGGCAGTTCCGCGTCCGGGCTCAGCCGCGCCGCGCCGGGGGCGCGCCCGCCAGGATCCACGGCTCCTGCGCCTCGTACATCCGGCGTTCCTCGGCGGCGGTGCGGCGGCCGAGCACCGTGCCCAGCCACCCGGCCAGGAAGCCGGCCGGGATGGAGACGAGGCCGGTGGTGGTGAGCGGGAACCAGTTGAAGTCGTGGGCGGGGAAGACGGCGGCGGGCGTTCCGGAGACCAGATCGGTGCCGGTGATCAGGACCAGGACCGACACGGTGCCGCCGATGAGGGTGCAGAGCAGTCCGGTACGGGTGAAGCGCCGCCAGAACATGCTGTAGACGAGCGCCGGGGCCAGGGCCGAGGCGCCGATGCAGAACGAGAGCGCGACCAGGGCCTGGAGGTTCCAGTGCCGGGCCGGTACGGCGAGGGCGATGGTGAGCAGCCCCACCCCGACGGCCGCGGCCTGAGCGGTGCCGATCTCGGTGCGGGCGCTGACGGGGGCCTTGCCGGGGTCGCGCATGCCGTGCAGTCCATGGGCGAACAGGTCGTGGGCCAGGGAGTTGGCGCAGGCCAGGATCATGCCGGCGACGGAGGCGAGCAGGGTCAGGAAGATCGCGGTGGTCATGGCCGTGACGACGAGCGCCCCGGCCTCGCCGCCGCCGGCGACCGCCCCGGTGGCCTGGAGGATCGCGCTGTTGCCCTGGGGGCCCGCGGCGGTGATGAGTTCACGGCCGACGAGTGCGGCCGCGCCGACGCCGATGACGGTGAGCAGCAGGCACAGCGTGACGACGACCGAGACGGCCCAGGACATCGAGCGGCGGACGTCCGGTGCGCTGCGCGCGCTGGACATGCGCATGGTGATGTGGGGCAGACAGGCGCCACCGAGTACGACGGTGAGTTCGGAGCTGACCATGTCGGCGCCGTTGCCCCCGAACTGGAGCCCGGAGCGCAGATAGGCGCTCCCGGCGCCGCTGCCGCGCCGGGCCGCGGCCAGCAGGGCGCCGGTGTCCCAGTCGAACCGGTTCATGACCAGCACGGCGACCGTGAGGCAGGCGCCGAGGAGGACCACGGTCTTGACGATGTGGATGAGGGCGGTGCCCTTCATCCCGCCGATCGCGGCGTAACCGATCATCACGATGCCGAGCGTGACGATGCATCCGGTACGGAACCCCGAGCCGTCGAAGCCCAGGATGAACGCGAGCAGGTCGCCGCTGCCGGCGAGCTGGACGACCATGAGCGGGACGAGTGCGGCGAGGGTGACCGCGCCGGCGGCGATCCGGACCGCGCGGCCGGGGGCGCGGCGGGTGAGCATGTCGCCCATGGTGAACCGGCCCGCGTTGCGCAGCGGTTCGGCCAGCAGGAACATCAGCAGGACGAGCGAGAGCGCGGTGCTCAGGGCGAGCACGAGGCCGTCGTAGCCGGTGAGGGCGATGACTCCGGTGGTGCCGAGGACGGTGGCGGCGGAGAGGTAGTCACCGGCGATGGCGAGGCCGCCGCGGCCCGGTGAGAGCGAGCGGTAGCCGGTGTAGAACTCGTCGAGGTCGTCGCGGTCGGGCCCGGTCATGACGCAGAGCAGCAGCGTCACGGTGGCCACCGCGATGAAGGCGACGAGGGACATCGTCTGGGCCGACTCGTCGAATCCGTTCATCGGCGGGCTCCCGTCCGGCGCAGTTCCGCGGCGATCGGGTCGACGGTCCGCCGCGCGATCCGCTCGTACAGGGCGATCGCGAGGAAGGTCACCGGGAGCTGGCACAGGCCCAGCGCGAGCCCGGTGGTGAGGCCGCCGCCGATGGTGCGGCCCATGAGGTCCGGGGCGAAGCCGGACAGCAGCAGGAAGAGGGTGAAGTAGCCGAGGGCGGTGAGGGCGGCGGTGCGCCGCAGCAGGCGGTACGCGGTGCGCAGCCGGCGCAGATCGCTGTGGTGCCCGGGAGCGGGTACGGGCGTGGTGGGCGGGGCGGTCCTGCGGGGCGGTGGCGCGGGCGCCGAACTCTGCCAGGGCAGCAGGTAGTCGGGCTGCTGCGGGGGTGCGTAGGAAGGCCGGTGGAAGTGGGTCGGTGGGCGCGGGGGGTCGTACGACATGGCGGTGCCGCTCCTTGCATGGCTCGGGCCCGGGGACGGGCTGCAAGGCAGAAGCGCGGGTGCGCTGTAGGAGCGTGAACGTTACTCGCGGGTATGGCGGTTGAGGAGAGTGCGTACCGAACTACCGCGGGTAACGCGCCAGTTGTCTAGTCGAGTGGCGGTACGGGAGCGCTCTCGGGCTCCTCGGTGAGGATCGGGAAGCGGCGCGGGGCCACGAAGACCAGGACCAGGAGGGCGACGGCGGCGGCCGCGGCGGCCCCGATGTAGACCTGGTCGACAGCGGCGTCGACGGCCCGCCGCAGGTAGTCCGTCGCCGCGTCCGTCAGCGCGCCCGGGTCCGCCAGCGCGTGCGAGACCGCGTCCACGTCGGCCGGCAGCCCCGCCACCGGGGCGTCGGCGAGGCGGGACGCCAGCACCCCGTTGGCGACGGCGCCGAACAGCGCGGCGCCGATGCTCTGGCCCAGCTGGCGGCAGAAGAGCACGGAGGCCGTCGTCGTACCGCGCTCGGACCAGCCGACCGTCGACTGGACGCCCACGATCAGCGGCAGCTGGAACAGCCCGAGCGCGGCGCCGAGCAGCAGCATGATCAGGGCGGGCTGCCAGGCCTCGCCCGGATACGGCAGCAGCGGGAAGGCGAGCAGCACCAGCAGGGCGCCGCTCATGCCGGTGATCGCCGTGCGGCGGAAGCCGATGCGGTTGTAGACCCGGTTGGAGAACGCCGCCGACACCGGCCAGCTCAGCGTCATCACCGAGAGCACGAACCCGGCGGCGATCGGTCCGAGACCCAGCACCGACTGCGCGTACGTCGGCAGGAAGACGGTCGGCGCGACCATCAGCAGCCCCATCGCCCCCAGGGCCAGATTGACCGAGACGATCGTGCGGCGCCGCCACACCCAGCCGGGGATGACCGGTTCGGCGGCCCGCCGTTCGATGAACACGGTCAGCGCGGCCAGCACGGCGGTCGCGCCCAGCAGCCCGAGCGAGGGCGCCGACAGCCACGGCCAGGCCACCCCGCCCTGCACCAGCGCGGTCAGCAGCAGGGCGCCGGTCGCGAAGACGGCGAGGGAGCCCGCCCAGTCGATACGGGGACGGGGTGTGCCGGCCGCGCGGCGGGTGCGGGACGGCTCGTGGAGATGGCGGACGACGAGCAGGAGGGCGAGCGCCCCGACCGGCAGGTTGACCAGGAAGATCCAGCGCCAGTCCGCGTACACCGCGAACAGCCCGCCGACCACCGGCCCCGCGACCGCCGAGGTGGCCCAGACGGTGGACAGCCTGGCCTGGATCCTGGGCCGTTCCTTCAGCGGGTAGAGGTCCGCCGCGATGGTCTGCACCGTGCCCTGGAGGGCGCCGCCGCCGATGCCCTGGACGACCCGGAAGGCGATCAGCGCCGCCATGTTCCACGCGGCGGCGCACAGCACCGAACCGATCAGGAAGAAGATCACGCCGGCGATCAGGACCGGCTTGCGGCCGAAGGTGTCGGAAAGCTTCCCGTACACCGGCAGGGTCACGGTCACGGCCAGCAGATAGCCGGAGAAGAGCCAGGAGAAGACCGAGAGCCCGCCCAGATCGCCGACGATCTGCGGGACCGCGGTGGACACGATGGTGCCGTCGATGGCCGACAGGGCCATGCACAGCATCAGCGCCGCGACGACGGGACCGCGCCGGCGGGGCGCCGCGGGGGAGAGGGCGGGGCCCGCCCCGGCCCCCGATATCGCTTCCGTGCCGCCGCCCGCGCCGCCCACCAGGATTCCTTCCCTATGCATGTATGTGCCGGACACTGTCTCACCTGCGGCTCCCGGTGGGCAGCCGCCGCGGACGCCGGATGTGCCGGAACCGGTCCTCCACCCCCGGGTGTGGACCCTTGGGCGCAGCCCCCGAGAAGACCCTCCACCCGGGGGACCAGACCCCTAGGGGGCGCTCCCTACTTGTGGCCAGGGGCCGTTCCTCCCGGCGGAGGACGTGCCCGGCCCCGCCCGCTCCGTAGCGTTGTCATGCACCGCGATTGCGGCGGACCACAGGGGGAGGGGTGGGGAAAACCCCACCCGAAGACTGCGCTGGGCACCAGCGCGCCGGACCCCCTCCACCGACCAGACTTCACAGCAGACGGCGACTACCCGTCGCCGACCGACATAGGAGAAAAACCGTGACAACGGCTGTAACCATTCCCAGGCACGGGGGCACTGGAGGGCGTACGGCCGTGGCTGCGCGGGCGCGGCAGGTCGTCAAGGCGTACGGGGTCGGCGAGACCCGCGTCGTCGCTCTCGACCACGTCGACGTCGACATCGCACGCGGCCAGTTCACGGCGATCATGGGCCCGTCCGGCTCCGGCAAGTCGACGCTGATGCACTGCCTCGCCGGCCTGGACACCGTGACCTCCGGTCAGATCCACCTGGCCGAGACCGAGATCACCGGCCTCAAGGACAAGAAGCTCACCCAGCTGCGCCGCGACCGCATCGGCTTCATCTTCCAGGCGTTCAACCTGCTGCCGACGCTCAACGCCCTGGAGAACATCACGCTGCCGATGGACATCGCGGGCCGCAAGCCCGACGCCGCCTGGCTGCGGCAGGTCGTGGAGACCGTCGGTCTCGCCGAGCGCCTCAAGCACCGGCCGACCGAGCTCTCCGGCGGCCAGCAGCAGCGCGTCGCCGTCGCCCGGGCGCTCGCCGCCCAGCCGGAGATCATCTTCGGTGACGAGCCGACCGGGAACCTGGACTCGCGGGCCGGCGCCGAGGTGCTGAACTTCCTGCGCAAGTCCGTCGACGAGCTCGGCCAGACCATCGTCATGGTCACCCACGACCCGGTCGCCGCGTCCTACGCCGACCGTGTGCTGTACCTCGCGGACGGGCGGATCGTCGACGAGATGCTCAACCCGACCGCCGACCAGGTGCTGGACCGCATGAAGGACTTCGACGCGCGCGGGCGGACGTCATGACCGTCTGGAAGACCTCGATGCGCAACTTCTTCGCGCACAAGGGACGCATGGCGCTCTCCGCGGTCGCCGTCCTGCTGTCGGTGGCGTTCGTGTGCGGCACGCTCGTCTTCACCGACACGATGAACACCACGTTCGACAAGCTCTTCGCCGCGACGTCGGCCGATGTCACCGTCAGCCCGAAGACGGCCAAGGTCGACGACACCCCCGAGAACGGCAAGCCCGAATCGCTGCCCGCCTCCGTCGTCGCCCGGGTCGAGAAGGCCGCCGGGGTGAAGAAGGCCGAGGGCGCCGTCTCCAGCATGGCGGTCACGGTCGTCGACAGCCACAACAAGAACATGGGCTCCGAGACCGGAGCCCCCACGATCGCGGGCAACTGGACGCAGAACGACCTGCGTTCCATGGAGATCACCTCCGGCCACGCCCCGCGCGGCCCGACCGAGGTGATGGTCGACGCCGACACCGCGGACAAGCACCACCTGAAGATCGGTGACGAACTGCGCACCATCGCCGTCACCGGCGACATCAGGGCGAGGATCAGCGGCATCGCCGCCTTCAAGGTCACCAACCCGGGCGCGGCCATCGTCTACCTCGACACGGCCACCGCCCAGCAGAAGCTGCTCGGCAGCCCCGGCGTCTTCACCCAGATCTCCGTCACCGCCGAACCCGGCGTCAGCGACACCCAGTTGAAGCAGAACGTGACCACGGCCCTGGACGGCCCGGCCGCGTACAAGGTGCAGACCCAGAAGGAGGCGGCGGCGTCCAACAAGGACTCCATGGGCTCCTTCCTCGACGTGATGAAGTACGCCATGCTCGGCTTCGCCGGCATCGCCTTCCTCGTCGGCATCTTCCTGATCGTCAACACCTTCTCGATGCTGGTCGCCCAGCGGACCCGCGAGATCGGCCTGATGCGGGCCATCGGCTCCAGCCGCAAGCAGGTCAACCGGTCGGTGCTGCTCGAAGCGGTACTCCTCGGCATCGTCGGATCGATCCTCGGCGTCGCCGCCGGCGTCGGCCTGGCCGTCGGGCTGATGAAGCTCATGGGCGCCATCGGCATGGAGCTGTCCACCGACGACCTCACCATCGCCTGGACCACCCCCGCGATCGGCCTCGCGCTCGGCATCATCGTCACCGTCCTGGCCGCCTACATCCCGGCCCGCCGGGCCGGCAAGGTCTCCCCGATGGCCGCCCTGCGCGACGCCGGAACCCCGGCGGACACCAAGTCCGGCTGGATCCGGGCCGGCATCGGCCTCGTCCTCACCGGCGGCGGCGCGGTGGCCCTGTGGGCGACGACGCGGGTGGACGAGGCGAGCGACGGTTCGCTCTTCCTCGGCCTGGGCGTGGTCCTCAGCCTCGTCGGATTCATCGTGATCGGCCCGCTGCTCGCCGGCGTCGTCGTCCGGGCGCTCAGCGTCGTCGTCCTCAGGTTCTTCGGCCCCGTCGGCCGGCTCGCCGAGCGCAACGCCCTGCGCAACCCGCGCCGCACCGGCGCGACCGGCGCGGCCCTGATGATCGGCCTGGCCCTGGTGGCCTGCCTGTCGGTGGTCGGCTCCTCCATGGTCGCCTCGGCCACCGACGAGCTCGACAAGTCGGTGGGCGCGGACTTCATCGTCCAGTCGTCGACCGGCCAGCTGATCGTGCCGCAGGCCGCGAAGGCGCTGACGACGGCACCCGGCATCGAGCACGTCACGAACTACAAGGTCCTCGGCGCGAAGCTCACCAACCCCGACGGCTCGACGACGGACGAGGACGTCACCGCCGCCGACCCGACCTACCCACAGGACCTGCGGCGCAAGACGGTCGCCGGCGACCTGCCCGCGGCCTACGGCAAGGACGCCATGTCGGTCGGCGGCGACTACGCCACCGCGCACGGCATCAAGGTCGGTGACACGATCACCGTCGCGTTCAAGGCGGGCGAGACCGCGAAGCTGAAGGTCGCCGCGATCACCTCGGACGACACGAGCGTGGACCAGGGCGCGATGTACCTGAACACCTCGACCGCCGAGCGGTACGTCCCCGCCGACAAGATGCCCAAGAACATGATCATGTTCGCCAAGGCGCAGGACGGCAAGGAGAAGGAGGCCTACGCCGCCCTCAAGAGCTCGCTCGCCGAGTACCCGCAGTACAAGGTGCAGAATCAGGCCGACTTCAAGCAGGAGCTGAAGGACCAGATCGGCCAGCTGCTGAACATCGTCTACGGCCTGCTCGCGCTGGCGATCATCGTCGCCGTCCTCGGCGTCGTGAACACCCTGGCTCTCTCGGTCGTCGAGCGGACCCGCGAGATCGGACTGATGCGCGCCATCGGCCTCTCCCGCCGCCAGCTGCGCCGGATGATCCGGCTGGAGTCCGTGGTCATCGCCCTGT
The DNA here is from genome assembly GCF_035917255.1 of Streptomyces sp. NBC_01257. Classification (NCBI taxonomy): domain Bacteria; kingdom Bacillati; phylum Actinomycetota; class Actinomycetes; order Kitasatosporales; family Streptomycetaceae; genus Streptomyces; species Streptomyces sp. NBC_01257. The sequence continues at coordinate 3,771,080 of NZ_CP108472.1, read as the reverse complement.
TCGGCGCTTTGCTCGGCCTCGGCCTGGGCATGGGCTGGGGCACCTCGGCCCAGAAGCTGCTGGCCCTGGAGGGTCTCGGCGTCCTGGAGATCCCGTGGCCGACGATCATCACGGTGTTCGTCGCCTCGGCCTTCGTCGGACTCTTCGCGGCCCTGGTCCCGGCCTTCCGGGCAGGACGGATGAACGTCCTGAACGCCATCGCCACGGACGGGTGAGACGGGCGGTCCGCATAGAATGACGGTTCCGGCTCCGGGGCGTTCCTCCAAACGCCCCGGAGCCGGATTTCGTTCGTGCGCCCGCCGCGGCGCGGCGCGCGCCCCGGTTGCGGGCGCGGCCGCCTCCTCGGAGTCGTACGCTGGAGACACCCCCGGCCCGTCTGACGTGTCGGGCCCTTCGCGTTGCCCCTGGCAGCAGCCGGCTGTCAGCCCTCGCCCTCCTTACCCGGACGGAAGCCCTTCATGAGCCTGCACGGTCTGCTGGATGTCGTCGTACATGACCCGGCGCTGTCCGAAGCGGTGAAGGCCGCCGGGGACGGCCACCGGATGCACATCGACCTGGTGGGTCCGCCCGCCGCCCGGCCCTTCGCCGTGGCCGCGCTCGCCCGGGACGCCGGCCGGACCGTGCTCGCCGTCACCGCGACCGGGCGCGAGGCCGAGGACCTGGCCGCCGCGCTGCGCACCCTGCTGCCACCGGACACGATCGCGGAGTTCCCGTCCTGGGAGACGCTGCCGCACGAGCGGCTCTCGCCCCGCTCCGACACCGTGGGCCGTCGGCTGGCCGTGCTGCGGCGCCTGGCGCACCCGCGGCAGGACGACCCCGAGACCGGGCCGGTCTCCGTCGTCGTCGCGCCGATCCGTTCCGTGCTTCAGCCGCAGGTCAAGGGGCTCGGCGACCTGGAGCCCGTGGCGCTGCGGATCGGGCAGAGCGCGGACCTCGGCAGGACCGTCGAGGCGCTCGCGGCAGCCGCGTACTCCCGGGTCGAACTGGTCGAGAAGCGCGGCGAGTTCGCCGTCCGCGGCGGCATCCTGGACGTCTTCCCGCCGACCGAGGAGCACCCGCTGCGGGTGGAGTTCTGGGGCGACGACGTCGAGGAGATCCGCTACTTCAAGATCGCCGACCAGCGGTCGCTGGAGATCGCCGAGCACGGGCTGTGGGCGCCGCCCTGCCGCGAGCTGCTGCTGACCGACGACGTCCGCGAGCGGGCCGCCGCACTCGCCGAGGCCCACCCCGAGCTGGGCGAACTCCTCAACAAGATCGCCGAGGGCATCGCGGTCGAGGGCATGGAGTCCCTCGCCCCGGTCCTCGTCGACGACATGGAACTGCTGATCGACGTCCTGCCCAAGGGGTCCATGGCCGTGGTCTGCGACCCCGAGCGGGTCCGTACCCGGGCCGCCGACCTGGTCGCCACCAGCCAGGAGTTCCTGGAGGCGTCCTGGGCGGCCACCGCAGGCGGCGGCGAGGCCCCGATCGACGTCGGCGCGGCCTCGCTGCGCGGCATCGCGGACGTCCGCGACCACGCGCGCGAGCTGGAGATGATGTGGTGGTCGGTCTCCCCGTTCGCCGCGGACGAGGAGCTCGACGACGACACCCTCAAGCTCCGGATGCACGCCCCGGAGGCGTACCGCGGCGACACCGCCCGCGCGCTCGCCGACACCAAGGGCTGGCTGTCCGACGGCTGGCGCACGGTGTACGTCACCGAGGGGCAGGGGCTCGCCTCCCGCACCGTCGAGGTGCTGAGCGGTGAAGGCATCCCGGCCCGGCTCGACGCGGACCTCGGCGAGATCTCCCCGTCCCTCGTCCACGTCTCCTGCGGCGCCATCGACCACGGCTTCGTCGACGCGGAGCTGAAGCTCGCCGTCCTCACCGAGACCGACCTCACCGGCCAGCGCACCGCCACCAAGGACCTGGGCCGGATGCCGGCCCGCCGCAGGAAGACCATCGACCCGCTGACGCTGGAGACGGGCGACTACATCGTCCACGAGCAGCACGGCGTGGGCCGCTACATCGAGATGGTGCAGCGCACGGTGCAGGGCGCCACCCGCGAGTACCTCCTCGTCGAGTACGCCCCCGCCAAGCGCGGCCAGCCCGGCGACCGGCTGTACATCCCGACCGACCAGCTGGAACAGGTCACCAAGTACGTCGGCGGCGAGGCCCCCACCCTGCACCGGCTCGGCGGCGCCGACTGGACGAAGACGAAGGCGCGCGCCAAGAAGGCCGTCAAGGAGATCGCCGCCGACCTGATCAAGCTCTACTCGGCCCGGATGGCGGCCCCCGGCCACGTCTTCGGCCCGGACACCCCCTGGCAGCGCGAACTGGAGGACGCCTTCCCGTACGCGGAGACGCCCGACCAGCTCACCACCATCGCCGAGGTCAAGGAGGACATGGAGAAGTCCGTCCCCATGGACCGGCTGATCTGCGGCGACGTCGGCTACGGCAAGACGGAGATCGCGGTCCGGGCGGCCTTCAAGGCGGTCCAGGACGGCAAGCAGGTCGCCGTCCTGGTCCCCACGACGCTCCTCGTCCAGCAGCACTTCGGCACGTTCACCGAGCGCTACTCCCAGTTCCCCGTCAACGTACGGGCGCTGAGCCGCTTCCAGTCCGAGTCCGAGTCGAAGGCGACGATCGAGGGCCTGCGCGAGGGCTCCGTCGACCTGGTCATCGGCACCCACCGGCTCTTCTCCTCCGAGACGAAGTTCAAGGACCTGGGCCTGGTCATCGTCGACGAGGAACAGCGTTTCGGCGTCGAGCACAAGGAGCAGCTGAAGAAGCTCCGCGCCAACGTGGACGTCCTCACCATGTCCGCGACGCCCATCCCCCGTACGCTCGAAATGGCGGTCACCGGCATCCGCGAGATGTCGACCATCACCACCCCGCCCGAGGAGCGCCACCCGGTCCTCACCTTCGTCGGACCGTACGAGGAGAAGCAGATCGGCGCGGCCATCCGCCGCGAACTGCTCCGCGAGGGCCAGGCGTTCTACATCCACAACCGCGTCGAGTCGATCGACCGCGCCGCCGCCCGCCTGCGCGAGATCGTCCCGGAGGCCCGGATCGCGACCGCCCACGGCCAGATGTCCGAACAGGCCCTGGAACAGGTCGTGGTGGACTTCTGGGAGAAGAAGTTCGACGTGCTGGTCTCCACCACGATCGTCGAGTCCGGCATCGACATCTCCAACGCCAACACCCTGATCGTGGAGCGCGGCGACAACTTCGGCCTCTCCCAGCTCCACCAGCTGCGCGGCCGCGTCGGCCGCGGCCGCGACCGCGGCTACGCCTACTTCCTCTACCCGCCGGAGAAGCCGCTCACCGAGACCGCGCACGAACGCCTCGCCACGATCGCCCAGCACACCGAGATGGGCGCCGGCATGTACGTCGCCATGAAGGACCTGGAGATCCGCGGCGCGGGCAACCTCCTGGGCGGCGAGCAGTCCGGTCACATCGCGGGCGTCGGCTTCGACCTCTACGTGCGCATGGTCGGCGAGGCGGTCGCGGACTACCGGGCCTCCCTCGAAGGCGGCGTCGAGGAGGAGCCGCCGCTGGAGGTCAAGATCGAGCTCCCGGTCGACGCGCACGTCCCGCACGACTACGCCCCGGGCGAGCGGCTGCGCCTCCAGGCCTACCGCTCCATCGCCTCGGCCTCGTCGGAGGAGGACATCAGGGCGGTCCGCGAGGAGCTCACCGACCGCTACGGCAAGCTTCCGGAGCCGGTCGAGAACCTCCTCCTGGTGGCCGGTCTGCGCATGCTGGCCCGCGCCTGCGGCGTCGGCGACATCGTGCTCCAGGGGTCGAACATCCGCTTCGCGCCGGTGGAGCTGCGCGAGTCGCAGGAGCTGCGTCTGAAGCGCCTGTACCCGAAGACGATCATCAAGCCGGCTCTGCACCAGATCCTGGTGCCCCGGCCCACCGGCGGCAGGATCGGCGGAAAGCCGGTCGTGGGACGCGAACTGCTGTCCTGGACGGGGGAGTTCCTGACGACGATCCTCGGGTCGTGAGCGGACGGCCGCCGCGGAGTCCAGGAACGTGAGAGTTGACTCTCATGAATTGTGAGAGCATGCTCTCACGTCATGGACTCCAGTAATCGCCTGGGCGATATCGAGATCACCGATCCGCAGGCGATGCGCGCCCTGGCGCATCCCGTACGGCTGGCGATCCTCGACCACCTGCGCCGGAACGGGCCGGCGACCGCGACCGAGCTCGCCCCGGACGTGGGGGCGACGCCCTCGGTGACCAGCTGGCACCTGCGCCATCTGGCGGGCTTCGGCCTGGTCCGGGACAGCGAGCCCGGACCGGACCGCCGCCGCAGGCGGTGGGAGGCGGTGGCGCGCGGCTTCCGGTTCGAGGAGCCGCGGAACCCGGCGGACGAGGAGGGCCGGACGGCCGCGCGGGAGCTCTCGCGGCAGATGTTCCTGCGCTACGCGGACGCCCCGGCCCACTGGGCCGCCGAGGTCGAACCCGGGCTCGACCCGGCCTGGCGCAGGTCCGCCGGGCTGGCCCACACCCGCGTCATGGTCTCCGCCGAGGAACTCGCGGCCATCGAGGACGGGATCGAGCGCGTCCTCGCGCCGTACGTCACCCGGGACCCGGCCGACCGCCCCGCCGGCAGCCGCGGCGTCCGGCTGATGCGCTACGTCCTGCCGGAGGGCGACGGGGGGCAGCGGGACGGACGGGACGAGGAGCCGGGCGGGGAGCGGGCGGGGCGGTCCTCGTGACCGGCCGGGAGGGCGACATACCCCCTGCCGCATCGCTGTGGCGGGACGGGCGCTTCTCCCGCTTCTGGGCGGGCCATTCGGTCTCGCAGTTCGGCGACCGGATCACCGAGCTGGCCCTGCCCCTGATCGCGGTCGGCGCGCTGAACGCCTCGGCCAACCAAGTCGCCTGGCTGACCGCACTGGTCTGGACGCCCAACCTGCTCGCGATCCTGCTGGGAGCCTGGGTCGACCAGCGGCCCCGCAAGCGCCGGCTGATGATCATCGCCGACCTCGTGCGCGCCGCCGTGCTGCTGAGCCTGCCGGCGGCCTACGCGCTGGGCACGGTGACGCTCACGCATCTGTACGCCGTGGCGATCCTGACGGGCGCCGCCGGAGTGCTGTTCAACACCGCCTATCCGCCGTTCTTCGTGCGCCTGGTGCCGCGCGCCTCCTTCGTGGACGCGAACAGCAAGCTCAGCGCCAGCCGTTCGGTCTCCCAGGTGGCGGGCCCCGCGATCGGCGGCGCGCTGATCCAGGCCCTCACCGCACCGGTGGCCGTCGTGGTGGACGCCCTGACCTTCCTGGTGTCAGCGGTCCTGATCGGCCGGGTCGGGGTCGACGAACCGAAGGCTGCCACGGCCGACCCGGCCGCGCCGTCCCTGGCCCGACGTGCCCGGGAGGGCCTGGTCTTCGTCGTACGCCACCCGGTGCTGCGGGCCACGCTCGGCTGCGCGGCCACCGTCAACTTCTTCACCTTCGTCGCGGGCAGCGGGCTGATCGTGCTCTTCGCCAGCCGGGGCCTCGGGCTGTCCGCGGGGGTGATCGGCGCCGCGCTGGGGGCCGGCGCTACCGGCGCCCTGCTCGGCGCGGTGTGCGCACCCGCGCTCTCGCGGCGGCTCGGTGTCGGGCGGAGCATCGTGGCGGGCGCCGTGCTGTTCCCCGCCCCGATCGCGCTCGCCGCCGCCGCGGGCGGTCCGCTCTGGCTCCGCGCCGGGGCGCTGGCCGCGGCCGAGTTCCTCTCCGGCTTCGGCGTCATGCTGTTCGACGTCAACCTCAACTCGCTCCAGGCGTCGGTCATCCCGGACGGCATGCGCAGCCGCGTCGCGGGCGCGTACAGCACGGTCAACTACGGGATGCGGCCCGCCGGCGCCGTCGTCGGAGGCCTGCTCGCCACGTTCCTCGGACTGCGCGGGACCCTGCTCATCGCCGCGGTCGGCGGAGCGCTGTCCGTGCTGTGGCTCCTGCCGTCACCGGTGCCCCGCATCCGCTCCCTGGCCCCGGCCGGCACCGCGGACAGGGCGGGAGGCGCGGAGGATGCGGACGACGGCAAGCGGCCGGTACGCGGATGAGCGGACGGGTGCCCCAGACGGGCGGCCGCGGGCCGCTGTCCGGGGCGCCCGCGCGGATCAGAGAATGCGCAGATCCATCGCCCGGGCCATCGCCCGGTAGCCCGCGTCGTTCGGGTGCAGACGGTCGCCCGAGTCGTAGGCCGGGGCGATGCTGTCCGGGTCGCCGGGGTCGGCCACCGCACGGTCCAGGTCGACCACCGCGTCGTACGCGCCGGAGGTGCGGATCCAGTCGTTGACCGCGTCGCGCTTCGCCTCGTTGACGGCGCTGTCGTAGAACGAGCCCTTGATGGGTGTCAGCGTCGCACCGACCGCCTTGATGCCCCGTGCGTGCGCCTGACGGATCAACGACCGGTGCCCGGCGATCAGTTGAGCGACGGACACCTCCGGGGTGGGGGTGCCGACGCCGCCCGCGCTGCTCGCCCCGATGTCGTTGATGCCTTCCAGCACGATGACCGTGCCCACGCCCGGCTCGTCGAGCACGTCCTTCGCGAACCGGGTCACGCCCTTCTCCCCGGCCCAGTCCGTGTCGTTGGTGACCTGGTTGCCGCCGATCCCGTGGTTGAGGACGCTGCGCGGATGCCCGGTGGCCGCGAAGCGCTCCGCCAGTTCGTCGGGGTAGCGGCTGTCGGTGTCCGGGGTGGATCCGACGCCGTCGGTGATGGAGTCGCCGAAGGCCACCACCCCGTTCCGGCGCGGGGCGCCGCCGCCGACCTCGACGCCGGTGAGGTAGTACCAGGACTCGCTGGTCTCCGTGAACGCGGCGCCGCCGCGGTCGGCCCGGTGATCGCCCCGGGCCCGGTAGCTCGTGGCCGACGACATCATGTGGAAGGTGGCGGGACCGGTCGGCGCGGCGAGATACAGCGTGACGGTCAGCGACTCCAGGGCCCCGGTCCGGTACGCCAGCGCGTCACTGGTCGCGTCGGCGCCCGCCGGGACGGTCGTCGAGCGGCTGCCGCCGAAGGACAGCTGCCGCACCGAACCCTTCTCGACCGACGCCCCGGCGTCCGTGCGGGCCACCGTCGCTCCGGTGATCCGCAGCGGGCCGGTGCCGTAGCGGTTGGACAGTTCGACACGGGCCCGGGTGCCGCCGGTGCTGACCCGGATCACCTGGCGGACCGTCTGGTCCGCGAAGCCCTGTCGCGACCAGTTCGGCGTGAAGATCTCGGTCGGTGCCTGCGGCGAGGCCGCCCAGCCGCCCTGCCAGCCCCCGTGGCCGGTCCCGGGCGCGGTGCCGTGCCCGGCCGAGGCGGCGTGCGCGGGCGTGCCGGTGACGTCTGCGCCGACGACCGGCAGCGCCACCAGTGTCAGTGCCGATAACAGTGCGACACCCGCACGCCGGGTCGCGTTCGTGGTTCTCATGGTTCCCACCCTCGTTGTCCTGGATGCCTGTTCCGTGGATCACGTGCGCACGACATGGCCAATCACGCGGATGCCCCGGCTATTCCCGCCGGGTGGGCGTCAGTTGGGCCCGGCCGGTGTGAAGATCAGCGCGGCGAGGGCCCGGAACACCTCCTCCGGATCCCGGCCCCCCACCGCCTCGTTGAGGTTGCCGCTGAGCAGCAGACCGGCGAAGCCGTGGGCCAGGGACCAGGCGGCCACGCCCGCGAGCCGGGGGTCGTCGCCGCGTCCGGCGTCGGGGAGCCGGGCGACTCCCGCGCGCAGTTCCCCCGACGCCCGGTCCTTCGCTGCGAGCAGCTCCGGGTCGTCGGCGCGGTACAGGTCCGGCTGGAACATCACCTGGAAGTGGGCGGGGTGCTCGGTGGCGAACCGTACGTACCGCACGCCCCGCTCCCGCAGGTCCGGCGCGTCGGCGAGAGCGTCGGCGAAGAGCCCGTAGCCCTCGGTGGCGATGGCGGTGAGCAGACCCGTGCGGTCCTTGAAGTGGTGGGCGGGCGCGGCGTGGGAGACGCCGGCCCGGCGGGCCAGATCGCGCAGGCTGAGCGCGGCGGGGCCCTCGGTGCGGATGACGTCGAGCGCGGCGGAGAGGACGGCCCGCCGCAGATCGCCGTGGTGGTAGGTGCGGTCGCTGCTCATGAACAGCACCCTACGCAGAATCTAGTCATTGACAAGTTCGCGGGGCTGGGTGCACTCTGGCGGCCGAGAGATATCTAGTCAGTGACTAGATAGAGGCGCTGCGGAAGGCGGAGACATGTCCGAAGAGCTGGGTCGCGTACGGCAGATGTGGCACCTGCTGGAGCCCCTGCACGCTGTTCTCTACTACGCGCCGGAGGCCTTCGAGGAGGCGGCGGCGCTCGGATACGAGGTCGGCGAGCGGTGGCCGAGCTACTTCGCCTGGCGGGCGGCGCCGCTCGGGGAGGCCGGGGCCGACCGGGTCGCGGAGACGTTCTACAGCTTCAGCCCGCGGATGGTGGGTGCGTACGTCCCCGCCGGCTGGGCCGTCGCCTCGCCGGGGGCGGTCCTGGCCGCCCGGACCCGAGCGGTCGACCGGGCGTACCGGACCGTGCTGGGGGAGGCGGTCGCCGCTCCGGGGACGGCCGAGGCGGCCGCGCTCCTGCGGCGCGTCGCGGAGGCGGCCGACACGACGGGCCGTCCGCTCGCCGCGGCCAACGCCGCACTGCCCTGGCCGGACGCGCCGCACCTCGCGCTCTGGCAGGCGGCGACCGTCCTGCGCGAACACCGGGGCGACGGCCATCTCGCGGCGCTCGCCCGCGCGGAGCTCGACCCGGTCGAGGCGCTGGTCTCGTTCGCCGCCGTCGGCGCGGCGCGCCCTGAGGTGTTCGCGAGCCGGGGATGGGGCGACGAGGAATGGTCGAACGCCCGCGAACGGCTGCTGAAGCGCGGGCTGTTGGCGGACGACGGTACGGCGACGGACGCGGGCCGGGTGCTGCGCGCCGAGGTCGAGCGAGGGACCGACGAGGCGGCGGCCGCCCCGTGGCGGGTGCTCGGCGACGCGGAGCGGGAGCGGCTCGTGGAACTGCTCGGCCCGTTGTGGGTGGCGGCGATCGGCTCCGGGCTGCTGCCGTCGGAGACGACGCTGGGCATCGGGAAGGTGTGATTCGAGCCGCATCGGGGTGAAGGCGGGCCATGAACGCGTCCTGACGGGGAACACGTCCGTAGGATTCCCGGGTTGGTTCGGCTTTCTCCCCGTCAGGACGGCTTCGAGTGATATCTCCCCGCGATTGTCGAATGATCGTGCCCGCGCTGGGCGTGGTGGCCGTACTGGCCCTGACCGGCTGCGACCCCGAACAGGTGACCTCCGGTACGGACCGCTCCGGCGGCAGTTCGAACGGCGGCGGCCAGTCCGCCACCGGTTTCGGCGCCAGCCCGCTGGACAACGCCGACGGTACGAAGCCGGGCCTGGCGCCCCTCACGTCCGATGCGGACCGGGCGGCGGCCCGGAAGGTCATCGAGAAGGTGGCGACCAAGGGCCGCGGCCCCAAGACCGGCTACGAACGGGACAAGTTCGGCTACGCGTGGAAGGACTCCGTCGACAGCGTCCCGCTCTCGCACAACGGCTGCGACACCCGCAACGACCTGCTGGCCCGCGACGGCAAGGACGTCGCACTGCGCTCCGGCTCGGACTGCGTGGTCGTCTCCATGACGCTCAAGGACCCCTACACCGGCGAGACCATCGAGTGGCGCAAGCAGCAGGCCACCAAGGTCCAGATCGACCACGTCATGCCGCTGTCGTACGACTGGCAGATGGGCGCGGCCCGCTGGAACGAGGCCAAGCGGCAGCAGATCGCGAACGACCCCCTCAACCTCATCCCGGTCGACGGCCCGGCCAACAACGCCAAGCGCGACTCGGGTCCCGCGTCCTGGCTGCCGCCGTACAAGCCGGTGCGCTGCTCGTACGCGCTGCGGTTCGCGCAGGTCTCGCTGAAGTACGAACTCCCGGTCACCACCGCGGACAAGAAGGTCATGCTGGAGCTGTGCGGCGGCTGACCGGCGGACCGGACGCGCGAAGGGGACCCGCCTCCAGGCGGGTCCCCTTCGCGTCGGCGGGTCACTTCCGCGGCCGCTTGCGCGCGGGTCAGAGCTTCAGGTCCCACAGTGTCGCGTCGTACGTGAAGCCGGGGCCGACCTCGACGGTCAGGTCCTTGGCGCCCGCGGGGGCGTCGAAGGCGTAGAGGACGGTGACCTTCCTGCCCGGCAGGACCGTGCCGCTGAAGCCCTCGCCGACCTTGCCGTCGAAGATCTGCTCGGCGTCGACACCGTCCTTGCCGGCCCGGGCGCCGACGGTGACGAGCGCGGCGTCGAACTTGGCCTTGCCCGCGTTCTCGATGACGACGGCGACGCGGTAGGCCTTGTTGCCCTTGGTGTGCCCGGCGGCGTACGGGTCGGGGGTGTACGCACTCGCGTCGCCGACCGTGATCGTGAGGTCGTCGTCGTAGACCGCCGAGTCCCCGGCCTCCAGGGCCTTGTCGGTGGCCTTCTCGTTGTTCTTGCCGGCGTTCTTACCGGTGCTTCCGTCCCCGCCCGCCTTCGGCTTCGCGGAGGCCGTCGTGTCCGACACCGCCTTGTTGAGGTCGCTCACCGCGTCGTCGACCGCCTTGAACGTGATCACGGCGCCGACCACCGAGAGGATCAGCGCGATCAGGCCGAGCACGGCGCCGAACGTGGCCATGCTCTTGTTCGTCGCCTCGCCCCGCTTGGCACGCCCCCGGCCGGCCAGGCCCAGGATCAGCGCGATCAGGCCGAGGACGCCCGCCAGCCAGAAGAGGAACGGGACCAGACCGGACACCGCGCCGATGAGACCCAGGATCAGGGCCGCGACACCGAGCCCGTTGCGCGCGGGCCGCAGTCCCGGCGTCTGGGCGGGGGCGTACGGCTGCTGGGGCTGGTGCTGCGACGGGTGCTGCGGCTGGTGCTGAGGGGACTGGGGCGGCTGCGTGAACTGGGACATGGCTGTGCCCTTCGGCAAGTGCGGAGAGGAGTGGTGAGCGGTTCCACATGTCGCCTCTTGCAGCGACAGGTCAATCACACCATCTCCTGTGAACCGAGTCAACACTGTTCACGATTGATTGGGTGGTGCACGCTGTGAATCGTGTGCTGTGAACAGGTCGGTATGCTCGCCGGCACAGCAGTGAACACGGACGCAGCAGTGAACACGGACGCGCCAGCAGCGGTACGAGCACCAGGGAGACAGCAAGTGCCGGAGAACGCGACAGAGGTGACCGCCGCGGGGATCGCCCGGCTGGCCGGGGTGGGGCGCGCCGCCGTCAGCAACTGGCGCCGCCGGCACGCCGACTTCCCCAAGCCCGTCGGCGGTACCGAGACAAGCCCGTCCTTCGCCCTGCCCGAAATCGAGCAGTGGCTGCGCGACCAGGGGAAGCTCGCCGAGGTCCCCCTCCGCGAGCGCGTCTGGCAGCAGCTGGCCGGACACCCCGCAGGCGCCGTCCCCGCACTGTTCCACGTCGGATGCGCGCTGCTCCTCGTGCGGGAGCGGCCCTCCGCCTGGCGGGAGATCACGGGGGTGTCCGACGAGCGGATGGCGGGCGTGCTCTCCCTCGCGCTGAACGAGGTGCTCACCGCCCGGTTCGGACCGGCCGACGGGACCGGGCGCGCGGTTCACGGCCCGGACCGCTCCGAACTCCTGCCGTCCGTCCCCCTGCTGCGCGGCGCCGCCGAACTCGCAGCCGAGGCCGGGGTGCGGGAGACCTTCGAGTTCCTGCTCGGCCGTCAGCTCGACGCCAACCCCCGCCAGTACACCCTCACCCCGCCCGGCCTCGCCGGGCTGATGGCCGCACTGGCGGGCACCGCCGGCCGGTCCCCGCGCACGGTCCTCGACCCGGCGTCCGGCACCGGAGCGCTGCTCGGCGCGGTCACCCGCCCCGCCGCGCTGTACGCGCAGGAGAGCGACCCGGACCTCGCCGCTCTCACCGCCCTCCGCCTCGCCCTGCACACCGACCCCGCCGAGTGCACCCTCGCGGCCCGGACCGGCGACACCCTGCGCGCCGACGCCTTCCCCGGCCTCACCGTCGACGCGGTGCTCTGCCACCCGCCCTTCAACGAGCGCAACTGGGGCCACGACGAGCTCGCCTACGACCCGCGCTGGGAGTACGGCTTCCCCGCCCGCACCGAGTCCGAACTCGCCTGGGTGCAGCACGCGCTGGCCCGGCTGCGCGAGGGCGGCACCGCCGTCCTGCTGATGCCGCCCGCCGCCGCGTCCCGCCGCTCAGGCCGCCGTATCCGCGCCGACCTGCTGCGCCGCGGCGCCCTGCGGGCCGTCATCGCGCTCCCGGCAGGCGCCGCGCCCCCGTACGGCATCCCCCTCCACCTCTGGGTCCTGCGCAAGCCGGGCACCGCACCGCATCCCTCGCCCGAACTGCTCCTGGTCGACACCGCCGAGCCCGCCGAACCCGCCTCCGACCGGAGCGGCCGCGACCGCCTCGACTGGCCGGCCCTGCACGCCGCGGTGCTCGACGCCTGGCAACGGTTCGGCGACGAGAGCGATCAGGGCCGCGCGGACGGCGGAACGGACACGAATGCGCGTACGGCCAAGGACCCGGCCGCGGGTACCGGAACGGGCGCAGGCACGGGTACGGGCACGGACGCCCGGCCCGGCGTCAGCCGCGTCGTGCCCGTCATCGAACTCCTCGACGACGACGTCGATCTGGCCCCCGCCCGCCACCTGCCGTCCCCGGCCGCCGCGGGCGGATCGGCCGAGCTGATCCGCGTACGGGAACGGCTGACGCAGACCCTGGAGCTCGCCGGCGGCCTCATCCCGCCGCCCGTGGACGTCTCCGCCCCCGCCCACTGGCCGCTCACCACCGTCGGCGAACTCGCCAGGGCCGGCGCCCTCCTGCTCCGCACCGGCGGCACCGGCACCGGCACGGGCCCCGTGCTCACCGAGCACGACGTCCTCGGCGCCGCCGCCCCGTCGGGGAACCTGCCCGCCGCAGGACCGCACGAGGATCCGGTGCTCGTCGAACCGGGCGACGTCGTCGTCCCCGTGCTCGGCGGCGGCTCCGTCGCCCGTGTCATCGACGACGCCACCGCGGGAGCCGCGCTCGGCCGCAACCTCCAGCTGCTGCGCCCCGATCCGGCCGCGCTCGACCCCTGGTTCCTCGCCGGTTTCCTGCGCGGCACCGCCAACAACCGCCAGGCCAGCAGCCACGCCTCCACCGCCACCCGGCTCGACGCCCGCCGCCTCCAACTGCCCCGGCTGCCCCTGGCCGAGCAGCAGCGGTACGGCGAACGCTTCCGCGCCCTGGCCGCGTTCGAGGACGCGCTGCGCCTCACCGGACGCCTCGGCGGCCGGCTCGTCCAGGGGATGTACGACGGGCTGACGGACGGTACGGTCACGCCGGAGTGAGCGGAACCACAACAGTTCCGTACAACCCGGGGGCCCTTGTCGGTGTCGCCCTTTACGCTCGGTCCAGCGCGTACGCCCATGTGCGCGCGGACGCCCCCCGACCAGGTATCCAGGAGCAGCCATGAACGCCCCGGGCTATCCGCCGACGGCGCCGCGCAGGATCCCCACGAGGGCCTGGATCGTGTCGATGCGCGTGCTGTTCACCGTGCTCTCGGTGTTCTCCTGCGGCCTGCTCCTGTGGGCTCCGCTGCTGCGTCTGGCGATCGTGCGGCGCAGGACGTCCGACTGGTGGCTGACCGGGGCCGGATTCGTGCTCATCTGCGTCCTGCTGCCGGTCATCGGCAGGGACGGCAGCGACACCGACGCCCACGGCGTCGACTACGTCCTCATCCCGCTGCTGCTGCTGGCGATGGTGGCGGCCCCCACGCACTACCTGGTCGCCGACATCCGCCACTACGCGGAACTGACCCGGCAGCACACCATGGGCGGGCCCGGCATGCCCGGCGGACCCGTGCCGCCGGTCCCCGGTTACGGATACGCCCCCACCGTGCCGATCCAGACGCCCGGCCCGGCCCCGGCGCCGCAGCCCTACCCGCCGCACCCGTACCCCGGGCCGAACCCCACACCGCCCCCGGACCGGCAGCCGCACACCGCACCCCAGCCCCAGCGCCTCGACCAGGTCCGCGCCGAGCTCGACGAACTGAGCGACTACCTCCGCAAGGAGGAGGGCCGGTGAGCGGTCGCCTCGTCGGCGGGCGGTACGAACTGGCGACGATCCTCGGCCAGGGCGGCATGGGCCAGGTCTGGACGGCCTACGACCAGCGCCTGGACCGCCGCGTCGCGGTCAAGCTGCTGCGCCCCGACCGGGTCACCGGCCCCATCGGCAGTGACGCCGCGGGCGAGCTGCGCCGCCGCTTCGTCCGCGAGTGCCGGGTCACCGCCCAGGTCGACCACCCCGGCCTCGTCACCGTCCACGACGCGGGCAGCGACGGCGACGAACTGTTCCTCGTCATGCAGTACGTCGAGGGCGCCGACCTCGGCGACCACCTCGCCGAACACGACCCGTACCCCTGGCAGTGGTCCGTCTCCGTCGCCGCCCAGCTCTGCGCCGTCCTGAGCGCCGTGCACGCCGTGCCGATCGTCCACCGCGACCTCAAGCCCCGCAACCTGATGGTGCGCCCGGACGGCACGGTCGTCGTCCTCGACCTCGGCGTCGCCTCCGTGCTGGACACCGACACCACCCGCCTCACCCACACCGGCTCACCGATCGGCTCCCCGGCCTACATGGCCCCCGAACAGGCCATGGGCGGCGCCGTCGGCCCGTACACCGACCTGTACGCCCTCGGCGTCCTCCTGCACGAACTCCTCAGCGGCGACGTGCCGTTCGCCGGCTCCACCGCCCTCGGCGTCCTGCACCGCCACCTCTACGAACCACCGGTGCCCGTCCGGCAGATCCGCCCCGACATCCCCGAACCCCTCGAAGCACTCGTCCTGCGGCTGCTCGCCAAGGACCCGCAGCACCGCCCCTCCAGCGCCCAGGAGGTGTACGAACACCTCGCCCCGCTGCTGCCCACCCGCAACTCCGGCCTGCCCTCGGGCCCCCTCGACCCGACCCGCCCCTTCCTGCGCCCGCACGCCCCGTGGCCCGACCGGGCCACGACCCCGCCCCCCGCCCAGCCCGCGCCGATGCCCGCCCGGCCGGACGTCGCGGCCGCCGTCGACGAGGTCAAGAGGCTGCTGGGCGAAGGCCGGATCACCCAGGCCGTCGACATGCTCGGCGGCATCCTCCCGGCCGCCGCCGAACAGCACGGCGAGGGCTCCCCGGTCGTCCGCATCCTGCGCAAGCAGTACGCCGCGACGCTGATGGACGACGGCCAGTACCGCCGCGCCCTGCCCGAACTGCGCCGGCTGGCCGACGACCGCGCCGCGGAGACCGGACCGGCCGACCCGCAGACCCTCCAGTACCGCTACGACGCCGCACAGTGCCTGGAACAGCTCGGCGAACCCGCCGCCGCACTCGCCGAGTACCGGGCCGTCCTCCCGTACTACGAGAACCAGTACGCGACGAACAACGATCCGGCACGCTCCTACGAGATCCGCCACCGCATCAGCCACCTGCTGATGGCACTCGGCGACCACGCCGGAGCCCTCGGCCAGCTCCGCGCACTGCTGTACGACACCGAGCGCATGTACGGCCCGCACCACCCCCTGCCCGTCGAACTGCGCGGCCAGCTGGAGCGCAGGCTGAAGGTCAGGGGCGGCTGAGAACCGGGACAACGCCGCGGTGACGGTCCTCCCGGTCCCGCCGCCACCGGCTCACGACGGCTGAACGAGCCCCGCCTTGCCGTAGACCGTCGCCACCCGCGCGCCCGCCACGCCCGAGGCGAAGCCCATGCCGATGCGGAAGTCGCCGGGCCGGTCCGGGTCCGGGACGAGGACGCCCAGGCCCTCCGGCTCCCGGTAGTCCAGCGAGTACGCGGCCGCCGTGTGAGCGGGGTTGACGGTCTCCTTGAAGGGCGACGGCGGAGCCGGGTCGAGGGCGCCGGTGGCGAGGTTCACCGAGGTGATGAACGTGTTGCCGACACCGGGCGGCGAGACCACCAGGTCCTGCCCGCCGATGTTCTGCGTGGAGCCGTAGCTGTTGCCGTGCAGCAGGTAGAGATACCGGCCCACGACCGCGTACCCCTGGAGGAACGGCCGGCCGTAGGTGGTGAGCGGCCAGCCGGGCACCGCCGTGATGTCCGGTTCCCGGACGTTCGCCAGCGGCTGGCTCCAGATGCCGAGGCGGGCCAGGTCCAGGTCGTGGACCTGGAAGACCATCACCCCGTCCGTGTCCCGGAAGCGGATGGCGAGCCGGCCGTAGACCGGGTCGACGGACGCGGTGTACGTCGAGGTGCCCGGGACCGGCTGATACGTGGTGAGCCCGGCCGATCCGTAGTCGAGCACCTGCGCGTCGACGAACGGGAAACGGGCCAGCCGCCGGCCGCGGCTGGTCACCTTCGTCGGGTCCGACGGGTGCACCGGGTCCTGCACTTCCTGCCCGTCGGTCTCCGTCCACAGATAGGCCTTGGAGCCGACCGGCTCGACCCCGATGCTCATGCCGTGCCCGAAGCCGCGCAGATACATGTAGCCCAGGGTGTTGCCGGACATGTCCCACTTGGTGATCGTCAGGTCGCCGTGCCGGTTGCGGTCGGCACTGCTCACCGGGGCCGGTTCGCCCGGGAGCTTCAGGCCGCTCTGCGTCACCTGGGCCAGGTAGATGTGACCGTTGGCGTTGTCGTAGCCGAAGGACTGGATGATCGTCGTGTCACGGGTCGGCTTCTGACGTATCCAGTTGTCCGAAGCACTGTTCAGATCGAGCCGCGGCGAGGGCACCAGAAGCGCCGAACCCGGCGTGGGGTGGACGGCGGCGGAAGCCGTCCCGGTGCCTGCGGACACGCCTGCCGCCGTCAGCGCACCGGCGCCGCTCCACGCGAGCAGGGAACGGCGGCTGGGGCGCGAGAGTCTGTCGTGGGTCATGGGGCCTCATCCAATCGGCAGGCCAGGCCGCGATCAACCCCGCCCCATCGCCCGCACACCACCGCACGACCGCACCGCCATGGGGTGGCCACACGCACGGAGACCGCGGCGCCCGGAGCCAGTTCACCCAATCGTCGCCCCCAGGCCACACCCGCCATCCGCCCCCGACACATTGACCGGCTGATGTACTTTCGTGCTGATCTCGCTGGTGGTGCCCTGCTACAACGAGGAAGACATCCTCGAACGCTTCCATGAACGCGTGACGGATGAGATGACCCGCCTGGGCCATGCCTTCCAGCTCGTGTACGTGGACGACGGAAGCGCGGACCGGACCCTGCCGATCCTCCAGGAACTGGCCGCCGCCGACCCCCGCGCCCACTACGTCTCCTTCAGCCGCAACTTCGGCAAGGAAGCCGCCATGCTCGCCGGCCTCCAGCACGCCGAGGGCGACGCCGTCGTCATCATGGACGCCGACCTCCAGCACCCGCCCGAGCTCGTCGGCCGCATGCTCCAGGAACACGCCCGCGGCTACGACCAGGTCATCGCCCGCCGCACCCGCAAGGGCGACCGCGTCACCCGCACCCTCACCGCCCGCGCCTACTACTGGCTCATCAACCGCCTCGTCGACGTGGAACTCGTCGACGGAGTCGGCGACTTCCGCCTGCTCTCTCGCCGGGCCGCCGACGCCGTACTCGAACTCACCGAGTACAACCGCTTCTCCAAGGGCCTCTTCGCCTGGGTCGGCTTCCCCACCACCACGTTCAGCTACGAGAACGCCGTCCGGGAACAGGGCCGCTCCGCCTGGACCTTCGGCAAGCTGCTGAACTACGGCCTCGACGGACTCCTCTCCTTCAACAACAAACCGCTGCGCGCCGCGCTCTACCTCGGCATGCTCCTGATGTCCGTGGCCTTCGTCTACGCCGCCTGGATCGTCGGCGTCGCCCTGGTGAAGGGCGTCGACACCCCCGGATACGTCACCCTCCTCGTGGTGCTCACCGCCCTCGCCGGAGTCCAGATGGTGATGGTCGGAGTGGTGGGGGAGTACGTCGGCCGTATCTACTACGAGGTGAAGCGCCGCCCCCACTTCCTGGTGAAGGCCACCAACACCCGGATCCACCGGCCCGCCCAGGAGCCGGAACCCCTGGAGTTCGTACGCCGATGACGGTCAAGGCACAGATGGCCCGGTTCGCCCTCGTGGGCGCCGTGAACACCGGCACGTACTACGGCTGCTACCTCGTCCTGCTGCACCGGCTGCCGTACATCGCCGCGCACGTACTGGCCTTCGCCCTCAGCATGACCGGATCGTTCTTCCTCAACTCCTACTTCACGTACCGCACCCGGCCCACCTGGCGGAAGTTCCTCCTCTTCCCGCTCACCAACGCGGCCAACTTCGTCATCACCACCGGCGGCGTCTACCTCCTGGTCGACCTGGCCGGATTCAGCAGCAGGTACGCCCCGCTCGTCGCCGCCGCGGCCGCCATCCCCATCACCTTCGCCGTCTCGCGCACGATCATGCTGCGCCCGGACACCCCGCCGAAAACAGCCGAACGCGTCGGCTGAGCCGCGCCGACGGACGACCGCATCCCCAACTCCTCCCGAATCGTTGGTCGAATCAGTGGCCCGCACCACCTCCACTGTCCCTAGAGCATCCGGCACTTGGGAGGCGGCGTCGCGGGTCCGGGCCCGCGCATCTGCGGCGTTGTCGTCAATCACCATGGCTCCGCCATGCCTCAATCCTCCGCCTTGCAGCTGCACGCACCCGGACCCGCTCCTTTACCCGCCTCCCAAGTGCCGGATGCTCTAGCATCGATCACCGCAAGGCCTTGTGCACCGCCGCACAATCTCCTCGGGAGGCTCCTTTGCACCGCCGCCGTCGCACCACGCTCGCCGTCTCCGCCGCCCTGCTCACCGCAGCGCCGCTCCTCGCCGCCTGCGGCAGCCAGGCCCACCCGGGCGCCGCGGCCGTCGTGGGCGGGGACCGGATCACGGTGGCCACCGTGCAGGGCCAGGTCGCGGACGTGCGCCAGGCGCAGGACACCTCCAAGCAGGCCGCCCAGATCACCAACCAGTCCGGCCAGCTCGTCCGCGCCAAGCTGCACGGGCTGATCCTGGACCGGGTCCTGGACAAGGCGTCCGCGGACGCGGGGGTCACCGTCACCCGCGCCGAGATCCAGCAGATGCGGCAGTCGGCCGTCGCCCAGTACAAGGGGGAGGCCGGACTGCGCGCCGCGGTCCTCCAGGAGCGCTGGATCGCCCCCGACCAGATCGACGCCTTCCTCCGCGAGCAGATCCAGCTGACCAAGCTCGGCCAGGCACTCGGCGCCGACCCGACGACCCCGGCCGGCACGAAGATCCTCGGCGACGCGCTCACCAAGGCGTCCAAGTCGCTGAAGGTCGACGTCAACCCGCGCTTCGGCACCTGGAACAACCAGCAGATCCAGCTCGGTGAGTTCAAGGCCCCCTGGATCACCCAGGTCACCAAGCCGGCCCAGGCGGCGGCGGAGGCCGGGGCCTGAGGACTGTCCGACGGCCGGGGTAGATTCGCATCGTGAACGCTGAAGACCCCGGCCGCATCGTCCTGCTCACCGCCAGCCACCGCGTCGCGCCCGGACTGCTGTCCTGGCCCGCCTGGCAGACCCTGCACGCCGCCGAGCGGGTGCACTGCGGGGAGCAGGACCAGCCGCAGCTGCCGTATCTGCGCGAGGCCGGCATCACCGTCACACCCGGCGTCCCCGACGCGCAGGACCTCGTGGACGCCTGCGCCGGCGGCCGGACCGTCGTGATCCTCACCGGCGGCGAGGGCAACCAGCCGCTGACCGACGGACTGGCCAGGCTGGCCGGTTCGGGCCGGGTCCGGATGCCGAACCTTGAGCTGCTGCCCGGTTCGTACGACCTCCCCGGCGCCCGGCTCCTCGACCTCGTCCAGGTCATGGACCGGATCCGCCTCGAATGCCCCTGGACCTCGCAGAAGACCCACGAGGGCCTCGCCAAGTACGCCATCGAGGAGGCGTACGAACTCGTCGAGGCGATCGAGGACGGCAACCGCGAGGAACTCCGCGAGGAGCTCGGGGACGTACTGCTCCAGGTCGTCTTCCACGCGCGCATCGCCGAGGAGGACGAGACCGAGCCGTTCTCCGTCGACGACGTCGCGGCCACGCTCGTCGAGAAGCTGATCCACCGCCACCCGCACGTCTTCGGCGACGAGACCGCCGAGACGCCGGAGGACGTCCACGCGCACTGGCTGCGCACCAAGGCCATCGAGAAGCAGCGCGAGTCCGTCACCGACGGGGTGCCGCTCGGCCAGCCCGGCCTGGCACTCGCCGCGAAGCTCGCGAGCCGGGTGCGCACCGCCGGACTCGACGTACCCCTGCCAGAGGGGAAGGACGAGAGCGACGACATCGGCTACCGGCTCCTCGCCCTCGCCGTCCGCGCCCAGGAGGACGGCATCGACCCGGAAGCGGCACTGAGGGCCGCGGGGCGGGCGTACCGGGACGCCATCAGGGCGGCGGAGGGCGTCGGGTAGCGGCGGACAGGCTCGGGTGAGGAACCGTCCGGCTCACGCTGTCGTCGTCACGAGCGGTCGGCCTCACCGCGGTGTGAACTCGACCGGGAGTGTGCGCAGACCGCGCATGATGAGTCCGCCCCGCCACCGCAGGTCGGAGGGGTCCACCGCGAGCTGAAGGTCCGGCAGGCGGCGGAACAGGGTCTCCAGGGCGGTGCGGCCCTCCAGGCGCGCCAGGGGGGCACCCAGGCAGTAGTGGATGCCGTGCCCGTACCCCAGATGCTGGTTGTCCCGGCGGGACAGATCGAGTGTGTCGGGCTCCGCGAATCGGTCCGGATCACGGTCGGCCGCTGCGAGTACGACGAGTACGGGATCGCCTTCGCGGATCAGCTTTCCCCCGATCTCGAGAGGTTCCGTGGCGTAGCGCCAGGTGGCCAGTTCCACCGGGCCGTCGAAGCGCAGCAGCTCCTCGATGGCCGTGTCCAGGAGACGGTTGTCGCCTCGCTGGACGGCACTCTGGAACACGGCACGCTGCGGGGGGTTGCGGAAGAACGCGTGGGCGCTGTTGCCGATCAGGTTGATGGTCGTCTCGAAACCCGCGAAGAGGATCACGAAGCACATCGCGGCGGCCTCGTTCTCGGTGAGGTGCTCGCCGTGGTCGCTCGCCCGGATCAGGCCGGAGATCAGGTCGTCGCCGGGGTTCTCCCGCTTCCTGTGAATCAGCTCGGCGAGGTAGGCGCGGATCTTCTTCACGGACCGTGCGACCCCGCCGCGCGGACCGCCGCCGTGCCGGATCATCATGCCCGCCCAGTCGCGGAAGTCTTTCTGGTCCTCCTCGGGTACGCCGAGCAGATCACAGATGGCGTAGATGGGCAGCGGGAAGGCGAATTCATGGATGAGGTCGGCCTCCCCCTTCTCCGCGAAATCGTCGATGAGCCGATCCGCCAGCTCCTGCACGCGGGGCCCGAACGCGGCGATCGTCCGGGGCGTGAACGCCTTGGACACCAGCCGGCGAAGCCGTGTGTGGTCGGGCGGGTCGATGTTCAGCAGGTGCGTCATGAGGTTGGCGCTGCGCTCCCCAGGGATGCCGGTCCTGCTCTTTCCCTGGGCGTCCTCGGCGTGGTGCGCCGGGTTCTTCGAAAGACGGCTGTCGGCGAGGGCCTGTCGTGCCTCCGCGTACCGGGTAACCAGCCATGCCTCGACGCCGCTGGGCAATGTCGTCCGGTGTACGGGGTTCTGTTCCCTCAGCCAGGCGTAGGCGGGGTACGGGTCGGTGGCGAACTCCCAGGTGAAGAGTTCGGGCGGCGGGGTGTCGTTCACATGACGACGGTATCGGGCGTCTGTCTGCGGGTGAGCCGCCGCTGCCGGTGTTCCACACTGTCCGTTCCGAAGTGCCCCGCGGGCTCGCTGTCGAACATCAGTGGCCCTGGTGACTCTGCTCCGCTGAGGCATCAGGCACGGGTAGGCTGCCCGAAAAACGGCACCGGCCCCAGAACGCTTGGTAGAGCGCTATGAGGCCGGAACCTTCCCGGCGGTGCGTCAACACCCCGGGGACGGAACAGTCTCGGAGGACTGAACATGCCCATTGTGGCACGCCCGCGCCGGCCTGAATCTGCCACGATCGTGGTGGCGAAGTACACGCGCGTTTCCACCCGCGACCAGCTCGACGGATTCGGTCTCGAAGACCAGAACGCCATCTCCGATGGGTGGCTTGCCCGCCATCCGGAGGCCGACGTCTATGACGCGTACGTGGACGAAGCGGTGTCCGGTGCGCTGGACAGCCGCCCGGAGAGGGACCGGCTCGTCCTCGACGCGCGTAAACGACGCTTCAACCGCATCCTTGTCCCCAAGGTGGACCGCATCGGCCGGACGGCCCGTGCTGTGTACCAGTGGGCTTGGGACATGGCGGACCTCGGCGTCCACTTCATTTCGGTCAGCGAGAACATCGACACCAGCACGGAGTCCGGCTGGTCCCGGTTCATGCAGCACGTCAGCTTCTCCGAGATGGAGTGGCGTCGCATCAAGGAGCGGACCTTCGCGGGCCGCGAGCTGAAGATCAGTTACGGGGGCTGGCCCGGCGGCCCAGCCCCCTACGGCTACAAGATTGCGCAGGACACCTACGTGGTGGGCGACCGCCGGAAGAAGTTCAGTGTGCTGGTCACCGATGAGTACGAATCCAAGGTGCTCTTCGTCGCTGTCGAACTCATCGTCGACCACGGTATGAACATCTCCGAGGCCTGCGACGAGCTCAACCAGCGCAGGCTCTACACCCGAAGCGGTGTGCCGTGGGGGCCTGCGAACCTCCGCAGCCGCCTCCACGGCGAAACCATCCACAGTGGCTACGTCACCTACCGAAAGACCACCCGAGGCACCGGCAGGAGCACCACCCAGTGCCGTGAAGACGGCACCCCCGTCCACGGTGACCAGGCCAGAATCGGCGTGCCGCCCATCCTGCCCCAGGAACGTGCCGGACGTCTTATGGAGACGCTCAAGAAGATTGGCTTCAAGAACGGCCGCATCCACGCCCAGATCTACCCCTTGAGCGGACGGATCGACAGCCTGTGCGGTTCGGTCTACATCGGCGCCGGTCGGCGCGAGAAGGCGCGCGCCTACCGCTGCAAGGGTATGGCGAAGAAGGGGGAGCACTGCGGAGAGCCGTGCTTCAACGCGGCAGAGATCGAAGGTGTCGCCTGGGCCGAAATGGCCAAGCTCATCAAGGAAGAATCCCAACTCCAGGTGATGGCGGCCGAGTGGGTCAGCAGCTTCCCGGGGGACAAGCGGAAGTACGAGAAGCGTGTTACCGACTTCGGCGACAGAATCGCGAAGCAGGAGGACCTCATCCACCAGCAGGTCCCCGCGTACATGAAGGCTGACATCGACCCCCTCGTGCTCAAGGCGGGGCTGAAAGAGATGCAGCGGGAGCTGGACGAGTACCGGAAGCAGAAGCGCATCGCTGAAGAGTGGTTGCAGACGTACGCGAAGTCCGAGCGTCAGGCACGCAACCTTGTCGACCTCGTGAACAATCCCCGCGAGCGCTTCGACATCATGACGCCGGCGGAGCGCAAGGAAGTCTTCGACATGTTCAACATCCGTGTCACGCCCGGGACGATGGAGAACACGGCGAAGCCGGGCGTCAAGTGCGAGATCACCCGATGGCACCACGAAACGGCCACCCTCGTGCCTCCCGACCCGACGGACGAGGAGTGGGAGGCCGTCCTCACGGTGCTTCACAGGCTCCTGTCCGGAAAGTCGAAGAAGCACTTCACCTCGAAGTACGACATCCGCGCGCAGTTCTGCGGCATGCTCCACCGGCTCCGGCAAGGGCTGTCATGGGTCGACATGCCTCAGGCATGGGGGCCCATCGACCCCATGCGGGAACGTCAGCTCTTCTGGTGGAAGAGAGGTGCCTGGCCCGAGGTCATGGCGGTTCTGGGTGCGGACCGCAGGGGCGTTGAGGCGTATCGGCGTCCGACTCTGCCCCAGCTCACGGTCACAGGAGAGCTCCGTGGCAGCCTGCTGTCGGCACGGAGTGAAGCCCCCAAGGGCAGGGGGGCGCCATGAATATTCCGGAGGCTTCAGTCCTAGCCGGTCGAGGGCGACCCCGTCCTCGTTGTGCTCGCCGCCGCCGACCGGGACCCCGAACGCTTCGACGGGCCGGACACGCTGGACCTTGCGCGGCGTGACAATCAGCACCTCGGTTACGGTCACGGAATCCACTACTGCCTGGGAGCGCCGCTCGCCCGGCTGGAGGGGCAGGCCGCGCTCGCCACGCTCCTGAAGCGCCTTCCGGATCTGCGACTTGCGGGGGAACCTGCCGATTTGCGGTGGCGTGGTGGGCTCATCATGCGTGGACTGCGCACCTTGCCGGTGGAGTTCACCCCCGGCCCGGCGCGCGGGCAAGGTGACACTCTGTCAACTCTGTGACTTTCACGTGATCTCTGCTGCATCGACTTGTGACACACGTTCGAGTCCCGCTAGGTTCACCGTTCGACTCACCAGTCACTTGTCAGTCACACGGAAGGCATTCCCATGGGCTCCGCGAACGGCAGACACCGTCGCCCTCGGCAGGCACCCGCGATCATCGTCGCCGCAGGCGTGACCGGTTCCGCCATCGCCATCCCGCTGCTCGGCGCGGCGGGCGCGCACGCCGCAGACGCCTCGACCTGGGACCGGGTGGCCGAGTGCGAGAGCGGCGGCATGTGGAGCGCCGACCTCGGCAACGGCTACTACGGCGGCCTGCAGTTCTCGCAGGAGGTCTGGAAGTCGTACGGCGGCGAGTCGTACGCCGAGCGTGCCGACCTCGCCAGCCGCTCGCAGCAGATCGCCGTGGCGGAGAAGGTCCTGGAGGACCAGGGGCCGAAGGCGTGGCCCAGCTGTGCGGTCATCTCCGGTCTCGTCGCGGACAGCGGCCTGCCGGGTGTGGACCCGGGCACCACGCCCTCCCCCGAGCCGTCCGGCAGCACCGACCCGTCCGCGGACACGGACCCGTCCGCGGGGACCGGTGCGTCGGACGACGCGGCCGGTGACGCGGCCGGTGATGCGATGAACCCGTCGGACTCGGCGGACGACGCGACCGACGACGCGACGGACGGCGGCGGGA
This sequence comes from Streptomyces sp. NBC_01257, assembly GCF_035917255.1. Taxonomy (NCBI): domain Bacteria; kingdom Bacillati; phylum Actinomycetota; class Actinomycetes; order Kitasatosporales; family Streptomycetaceae; genus Streptomyces; species Streptomyces sp. NBC_01257. Next base: position 3,746,146 of record NZ_CP108472.1, on the reverse strand, counting down.
AGGCGGACGCCTCGGCGTCCCCGTCCGCCACGCCGTCCACCACGCCCTCGGACGACGCCTCGGACCCGGCGAAGGAGAAGAGCGGCAAGCACCGCGGCGCTCCGGCCCCCGAGGAGACGCGGCAGACCGGTGGCGGCAGTGACCGGGACTCGGGGCGGCATGCCTCGCGCGGCAGTGGTGACGCACGCGACACGGGCGCCCCGGCCGCCGACGGGACGTACACCGTCCGCGCCGGCGACAACCTGTGGGCCATTGCTGATGCACAGAAGCTGTCCGGCGGCTGGGCCGCGCTGTACGAGGCCAACAAGGCCGAGGTGGGGTCCGATCCGGACCTCATCCTGCCTGGCCAGAGCCTCGATCTCGGCGTGAAGGCCGAATGAGCGCAGTCTGATGATCAGCTGAAAACACCCTGAAAACTGGGGTAGTTAAGAGGCCTATGTCCCACTTTCGACTAAGTGAGACATGGGTCTCTTTGCGTGAACTGGCGTGTCTTGTCCGGGAGGTCCGCCCGCATCCGTTCCCACCTGCGGAAACAGTCGTTCTTCGGATGCAAGTAAGGGCTGTTTATCCGGTATGTCCATCTTTGAATGTGGGGGTTGCGTGTGTTTACGGTCGGAACCGCTCGCACCGCGGGCCCCGTCGACCGTCACGCCGAATCCTGCCGTCGGTCGAAGGGAACAGACGCGTAAAGCGCCGTAGGCAGGAGCGGGGGACCCAGGTAGGCGCCGGGCCCGGTCGTCGAACGCGACGCATCGGGAACGGCTAGGGGTTAAGTCGTGCGCTAGGACGCACGACCGGGCAACTCACTTGGCCCGAACCCGACAGCTCACCTCGTAGGCGTCGGTGAGGAGAAGTCTCGATGCTGCTCAACAGCAAGGGCAACAAGCACCGTCGCCCGTCCAAGGCCGTCCGTATCGCCACGCTCGCCGGTGTCACCGGTGCCGCCATCGCCGTGCCCCTGATGGGTGCCACCGGCGCCTCCGCCGCCTCCGTGTCCACGTGGGACGCCGTCGCCCAGTGCGAGTCCGGTGGCAACTGGTCCATCAACACCGGCAACGGCTACTACGGCGGCCTGCAGTTCTCGCAGTCCAGCTGGGCGGCCGCCGGCGGTACGCAGTACGCGGCCCGCGCCGACCTGGCGACCAAGTCGCAGCAGATCGCTGTCGCCGAGAAGCTCCTCGACATGCAGGGCCCGGGCGCCTGGTCCTGCGCCGGTGCCGGCAACCTGAGCAACGACGGTGTCGACCCGGGCGTCGACACCGGCTCCTCCGCCGCCAAGACGGAGGCCGCGCCGAAGACCGAGGCCGCGCCGAAGCAGGCCGAGCCGAAGAAGGCCGAGCGCACCGAGGCCCCCGCCACCAACCGCTCGGACCGTTCGACCGCCCCCAAGGCCGAGTCGAAGACGGTCACCACCCCGACCGGCAAGAAGGTCAAGAAGGGTGACGGCGAGTACAAGGTCGTCACCGGTGACTCCCTGAGCGAGATCGCCGCCGACCACAAGGTCGAGGGTGGCTGGAAGCACCTCTTCGAGCTGAACAAGGACATCGTCAAGGACGCCGACCTGATCTACCCGGGCCAGCAGCTCCACCTGACGAAGTAGTCGCGATCTCTCCTCGCTGAACACTCCGGCCGCCCCGGCCCGGCGCGCACCTTCCCCCCGTGCGTGCCGGGCCGGGGTCGGCCGGTTTCGGCGCTGATCGTTCAACTGTTGTAGTTACTTGCCAGTAAATTTCTGGAGCTTTGCCCTGCTATGCCTGCCCTTGGGTCCTTTTTCGTCCCAGGGGACGGGCGGTCGGCCGACTGAGGCGGCCGGGCCGGTTAGGCTCTTGTCGCAAGGCCAAAGTGACCCTGCACAACCAGCGTCATATCCCAGAAGGAGATGCCTCGTGCCGTCCATCGACGTCGTCGTAGCCCGGGAAATCCTCGACTCCCGCGGAAACCCCACGGTCGAGGTCGAGGTTGGCCTCGACGACGGCAGCACGGGCCGTGCTGCCGTCCCGTCCGGCGCCTCCACCGGTGCGTTCGAGGCCATTGAGCTTCGCGACGGAGACCCCAACCGCTACCAGGGCAAGGGCGTCGAGAAGGCCGTCCTCGCCGTGATCGAGCAGATCGGCCCGGAGCTCGTCGGCTACGACGCGACCGAGCAGCGGCTGATCGACCAGGCGATGTTCGACCTGGACGCCACCGAGAACAAGGGCTCGCTCGGCGCCAACGCCATCCTCGGCGTCTCGCTCGCCGTCGCCCACGCCGCCTCCGAGGCCTCGGACCTGCCGCTGTTCCGCTACCTCGGTGGCCCGAACGCGCACCTGCTGCCCGTCCCGATGATGAACATCCTCAACGGTGGGTCGCACGCCGACTCCAACGTGGACATCCAGGAGTTCATGATCGCGCCGATCGGCGCGGAGTCCTTCTCCGAGGCCCTGCGCTGGGGCGCCGAGGTCTACCACACGCTGAAGAAGGTCCTGAAGACCAAGGGCCTGTCCACCGGCCTCGGCGACGAGGGCGGCTTCGCGCCGAACCTGGAGTCGAACCGCGCGGCCCTCGACCTCATCGTCGAGGCCATCAAGGAGGCCGGTTACGCCCCGGGCAAGGACATCGCGCTCGCGCTCGACGTCGCCGCCTCGGAGTTCTACAAGGACGGCAAGTACGAGTTCGAGGGCAAGTCCCGCTCGGCCGCCGAGATGACCGAGTACTACGAGGAGCTCGTCTCCGCGTACCCGCTGGTCTCCATCGAGGACCCGCTGTACGAGGACGACTGGGCCGGCTGGAAGGTCATCACCGACAAGCTCGGCGCCAAGGTGCAGATCGTCGGCGACGACCTCTTCGTCACCAACCCGGAGCGCCTGGCCCGCGGCATCGAGGAGGGCTCCGCCAACGCCCTGCTCGTCAAGGTCAACCAGATCGGTTCGCTGACCGAGACCCTGGACGCCGTCGAGCTGGCCCAGCGCAACGGCTTCAAGTGCATGATGTCGCACCGCTCCGGCGAGACCGAGGACGTCACCATCGCCGACCTCGCGGTCGCCGTGAACTGCGGCCAGATCAAGACCGGCGCCCCGGCCCGCTCGGACCGTGTCGCCAAGTACAACCAGCTGCTGCGCATCGAGGAGATCCTCGACGACGCCGCGGTGTACGCCGGCCGCTCGGCGTTCCCGCGCTTCAAGGGCTGACCGCACAGCAGGCCCGGTAAAGCCCGGCGGGGTCAAGTGCCCCGGCCTCCGTCCGTCCCCGCACTCGGTCCCGTACCGTGTGCGGGGACGGACGTGCGTAATGGGGAGGCGGAGACATGGCCGCGAAGGACCGGGACCGGTTCTCCACCGCGACCCGGCTGCGGCTGCTCGGCGAGCAGACCGCGGCCCGCGTCTACCGGTCCCAGAACCGCCGCCAGGCACGCCGCTCCCGGCTCACCGGCCGGGCGGCCTTCCTGGCCCTGGTGGTGTGCTCACTGGTCGTCGCGCTCGCGTACCCGATGCGTCAGTACGTGTCGCAGCGCGACGAGATCGCCGACCAGGAGCGGCTGGCGCAGGAGGCCGAGGCCCGAACCGAGGAGCTGCGCGACGAGAAGGCGCGGCTCCAGGACGATGCCTACGTCAAGCGGCTGGCCCGCGAGCACCTGCACTACCTTCTTCCCGGGGAGACCGGCTACACCGTGGTCGACCCCGACTCGGTCAAGGAGCGCAACGGGAAGCCGGAGGAGACCGACCGGCCCTGGCACTCCAACCTCTGGGACGGCGTCGACAGCGCCGACCGCGGCTGAGCCGCGCCCCCTTCCGTACATCTGCAGAACCGCAGTTCGAGCAGTCCGATCAGACCCTAGGCAGGCATGGAAACGCCCCCTCCCCAGACCGAGTCCACCGCGCCCACGGACGCGGACATCGCCGCGTTCCAGCAGCAGCTGGGGCGCCCGCCGCGCGGCCTGCGCGCGATCGCGCACCGCTGCCCGTGCGGCAATCCGGACGTGGTCGAGACGCAGCCCCGGCTGGAGGACGGCACGCCGTTCCCGACGACGTTCTACCTGACGTGTCCGCGTGCGGCGTCCGCGATCGGCACGCTGGAGGCGAACGGGGTCATGAAGGAGATGACCGAGCGCCTCGGTACGGACCCCGAGCTGGCTGCGGCCTACCGGGTCGCGCACGAGGACTACATCGCGCGGCGTGACGCGATCGAGGTGCTGGAGGGCTTCCCGAGCGCGGGTGGCATGCCGGACCGGGTGAAGTGTCTGCACGTGCTCGTGGGGCACTCGCTGGCCGCCGGGCCGGGGGTGAACCCGCTCGGGGACGAGGCGATCGCGATGCTGCCGGAGTGGTGGCGCAAGGGGCCGTGCGTCTCGCCGTGCGGCGCGCCGGACGAGGGCTGACGGTCCGTACCCGGGGGCGCTGCCCCCGGACCCCCGCTCCTCAATCGCCGGAGGGGCTTGGATGGTGGCGCTGCCCCTGGCCCCTCCGTTCCTCAATCGCCGGAGGGGCCTGGACGGGGGCTCCGCTCTCGGGCCCCGCTCGCTGGATTCTGGAGTTCTCATGACGCGTGTAGCTGCCATCGACTGCGGTACCAACTCGATCCGTCTGCTGGTCGCGGACGCCGACCCCGGTACGGGGGAGCTCGTCGAGCTGGACCGGCGGATGGAGATCGTCCGGCTGGGCCAGGGCGTCGACCGGACCGGCCGGCTCGCCCCCGAGGCGCTGGAGCGGACCTTCGCCGCGTGCCGGCGGTACGCGGAGGTGATCAAGGAGCACGGTGCGGAGCGGATCCGTTTCGTCGCCACCTCCGCCTCCCGGGATGCCGAGAACAGGGACGACTTCGTCCGCGGGGTGCTGGACATCCTGGGCGTCGAGCCCGAGGTGATCAGTGGTGACCAGGAGGCCGCGTTCTCGTTCGACGGGGCCACCAAGGAGCTCGCCGGGCGCGACGACCTCGCGAAGCCGTATCTCGTCGTGGACATCGGCGGCGGCTCCACCGAGTTCGTCGTCGGCGATGACCGGGTGCGGGCCGCGCGGTCCGTGGACATCGGCTGCGTCCGGATGACGGAGCGGCACCTCGTGCGGGACGGTGCGGTCGTCGACCCGCCCACGGCCGCGCAGGCCGACGCGATCCGGGCGGACGTCGAGGCCGCTCTGGACCTGGCCGAGGAGACCGTTCCGCTCGGTTCGGCGGGCACGCTCGTCGGCCTCGCCGGGACGGTCACCACGGTGGCCGCCATCGCGCTGGGTCTCGACGCGTACGACTCCGGGGCGATCCACCACTCCCGGATCTCGCTGGAGCAGGTCCGGGAGATCACCGGGCGGCTCCTCGCCTCGACCCACGCCGAGCGTGCGGCGATCGGCGCGATGCACCCGGGGCGGGTCGACGTGATCACCTCCGGGGCGCTGATCCTGCTGGCCCTGATGGAGCGGGCCGGGGCCCGTGAGGTCGTGGTCAGTGAGCACGACATTCTGGACGGCATCGCCTTCTACGCGGCCCGTTAGGGGCCCTTCGGGGGCGTCGGGGGGCCTTGCTCATACGCACTCCGGCCTGCACTTTTGAGAGGCCCGGGGCCACCCGGGGGGTGCCTTCGGGGACACGGCGCGACGAAGTTCGTGAACTTCTTCACAAGGAATTCGGTCCCTGGGGGCGGACTTCTGCTCCGAACGGGCCTGCGGGAGGGTGTGCGGGGTCCCGCGCCCCGGATGCGGGAGGGTTCCGGGCGCGTTGCGGGTATGTGAATCCGCGTGGTGGTCCACCGTGCCCGGCGGCTCAAGGGCCAGCTCACAAGCGGTGAACAACGTTCGCCGGGGTGTCGTGGTTCCCCTGCTGGGTCATGACCTGGGTCACGTGGGCGGCGAAGTGTAGCAGAGGGTGGGCCATACCTTGTGAAGGGGCTCACGAGCGTGCCCCCCGAGGGGGGTGGATACTCGATGGCATGAGCACCACGGAGCGTCCCAGGATCCTCGTAGTAGGCGGTGGGTACGTAGGCCTGTACGCAGCTCGGCGCATCCTGAAGAAGATGCGCTATGGAGAGGCGACCGTCACGGTCGTCGACCCCCGGTCGTACATGACGTACCAGCCCTTCCTCCCCGAAGCTGCTGCCGGCAGCATCTCGCCTCGGCATGTCGTCGTCCCGCTGCGACGCGTGCTGCCCAAGGCTGAGGTCCTCACCGGCCGAGTCACGACCATCGACCAGGACCGCAAGGTCGCCACGGTTGCGCCGCTCGTCGGCGAGGCCTACGAGCTGCCCTTCGACTACCTGGTCATCGCGATGGGCGCCGTCTCCCGTACCTTCCCGATCCCCGGCCTTGCCGAGCAGGGCATCGGCATGAAGGGCATCGAGGAGGCCATCGGTCTGCGCAACCACGTCCTGGAGCAGCTGGACAAGGCCGACTCCACGACCGACGAGGACGTCCGCCGCAGGGCGCTGACGTTCGTCTTCGTGGGCGGCGGCTTCGCCGGCGCGGAGACCATCGGCGAGGTCGAGGACATGGCCCGCGACGCGGCGAAGTACTACACGAACGTGAAGCGCGAGGACATGCGCTTCATCCTCGTCGACGCCGCCGACAAGATCCTTCCCGAGGTCGGCCCGAAGCTGGGCACCTGGGGCCGGGAGCACCTGGAGTCCCGCGGTGTCGAGGTCTTCCTCTCGACCTCCATGGACTCCTGCGTCGACGGTCACGTGGTGCTGAAGAACGGTCTGGAGGTCGACTCCAACACCATCGTGTGGACGGCCGGTGTGAAGCCGAACCCGGCGCTGGCCCGCTTCGGCCTGCCGCTCGGTCCGCGTGGTCACGTCGACACCACCGAGAAGCTCCAGGTGCAGGGCACCGACTACATCTGGGCCGCGGGCGACAACGCCCAGGTTCCGGACATGGTCGGCCGCAAGGCCGGCAACCCGAACGCCTGGTGCCCGCCGAACGCCCAGCACGCGCTGCGTCAGGCCAAGGTCCTCGGTGACAACGTCATCTCCGGGATGCGCGGCTTCCCGCAGGGCGACTACAGCCACGCCAACAAGGGTGCGGTCGCCGGTCTCGGCCTGCACAAGGGCGTCGCGATGATCGTCATGGGCAAGGTGAAGATCAAGCTCAAGGGCCGTCTCGCCTGGTACATGCACCGTGGCTACCACGGCATGGCGATGCCGACCTGGAACCGCAAGATCCGGATCTTCGCCGACTGGACCCTGGCGATGTTCCTCAAGCGCGAGGTCGTCTCGCTCGGCGCCATGGAGACTCCCCGCGAGGAGTTCTACGAGGCCGCCAAGCCCGCCCCGGCCCCCGCCGCCGCCAAGCCCGTGGGCGAGAAGGCCAAGGCCTCCTAGCTCCCGGATTCGTTTCAGGTACGTCGCACAACGCCCGAAGGGGCCGTCCGCCATCCGTGGTGCGGACGGCCCCTTCGGCGTATCGGCGCAGGTCGGCACGGTGGTCAGCGGGAAGGGGTGCGGGCCGGACCCCCGGCGGATGCATGTGCCGTACAAGTATTTTGCCGTTCCATTGCGCGGTAGCGGGATGGCCCGGCCGCCGGAAACTGTTGTGGGGGGTGTACCTCGCCTTGGCGCCAAGGGTGCCGGGGCGTGGTCCGAGACATGTGTGGGCATGTCCGGGCACGTCGGGAAACACCATCACGGAGGTGTGCGCCATGGCAGACGCCGCGTCGCGGCTGACCGCTCTCGCCCAGGAGTTGCTGGGAGAACCCCTACCGGTCCGCATCCGGGCCTGGGACGGCAGCGAATCCGGACCGCCCGGTGCCCCCGTCCTCGTCATCAGGAACCGCCGTGCCCTGCGCCGCCTGCTGTGGAAGCCGGGCGAACTGGGCCTGGCCCGCGCCTGGGTGGCCGGCGAGCTCGACATCGAAGGCGATCTGTACGCGGCCCTGGACCTGATGGCCGGGCTGATCTGGGACCGCGGGGCCGACGCCAAGGACAGCGTCCACCCCGTCCGCGACCCGAAGCTGCGGGCCGCCGCCAAGGGGCTGGTGCAACTGGCCGGCCCCTGGCCGCCGCCCCCGCCGCCGCCCGAGGAGGTACGGCGCCGCACCGGCACCCTGCACACCAAGCGCCGCGACAAGGAGGCCATCAGCCACCACTACGACGTGGGCAATGACTTCTACGCACTGGTCCTCGGCCCGTCCATGGTCTACTCCTGCGCCTACTGGGAGGACGGCGGGACCCTTGAGGACGCCCAGCGCGACAAGCTCGACCTGGTCTGCCGCAAGCTCGCCCTGAAGGAGGGCGACCGCCTCCTGGACGTCGGCTGCGGCTGGGGCTCCATGGCCATCCACGCCGCCCGCGAGTACGGCGCCCGGGTCACCGGAGTGACCCTCTCCGTGGAGCAGGCCGCCTTCGCCAGGAAGCGCATCGCGGAGGAAGGGCTGACCGACCGGATCGAGATCCGGGTCCAGGACTACCGGGACGTCAGGGACGGCCCGTACGACGCCATCTCCTCGATCGGCATGGCCGAGCACGTCGGCTCCGTCCGCTACCGCGAGTACGCCGACGACCTCTACGCACTCCTCAGGCCCGGCGGGCGGCTCCTCAACCACCAGATCGCCCGCCGCCCGGAGAAGGACGAGTCCGCCTACCACGTGGACGAGTTCATCGACGCCTACGTCTTCCCGGACGGCGAACTCGCCCCGGTGGGCCGCACGGTCGCCACTTTGGAGGAAGCCGGTTTCGAGGCCCGCGACGTCGAGTCGCTCCGCGAGCACTACGCCCTGACCCTGCGCACCTGGGTCGCCAACCTGGAACGGGACTGGGACAGCGCGGTCCGGATGACCTCTCCCGGCCGGGCGAGAGTCTGGCGGCTCTACATGGCCGCCTCCGCACTCTCCTTCGAGCACAACAAGATCGGTGTGAACCAGATCCTGGTGGTCCGCCCGGCGGACGGCGGGGGCGCGGGCATGCCGCTGCGTGCCCGGGACTGGAAGGCGTCCGCGACCGGCTGAGCCCGGTACGCGGACATGACGGAGGGCCGGTACCCGCTGACGCGGGTACCGGCCCTCGGCCGTCGTGGCGGCGTACTACTCCGTCTTGATCGCCGTCAGCATGTTCAGCTTCGCGGCGCTGCGGGCCGGCCACAGCGCGGCCAGTACGCCCACCAGTCCGGCCAGCAGCAGGAAGACCGCGATCCGGCCCCACGGCACGACCAGGACGTACTGCGGGATCTGGGACGCCACCGTCTGTCCGATCGCCCAGCCGAGGAACAGTCCGAGCCCGATGCCGACGACCGCGCCGAACAGCGAGATGACGACGGCCTCCAGCCGGATCATCCGCTTGACCTTGCGGCGGTCCAGGCCGATCGCCCGCAGCATGCCGATCTCCTGCTGCCGCTCGAAGACCGACATGGCCAGGGTGTTGACGACCCCGAGCACCGCGATGATCAGGGCCATCGCCAGCAGGCCGTACATGATGTTCATCGCGAGGTTGATGGAGCCGCCGAACATGTCACGGATGTCCTGGCGGTCCATGACGCTCATGCCGGGGTTGTCGCCCAGCGCGTCCACCAGCGCCTGCTCGTTGGCCTTGCTCGCACCACCGTCCGTCTTCACCCAGATCTCGCGGATGTCCGCACGGCCCTCGTGCGGGGCCACGACGTCGCGGGGGATCAGGACGGGCGACAGGAACTCGTTGTCCTTGTAGAGCGCGCCGACCTTCAGGCTGCCCTTCTTGTCGTCGTCGTACGTGACCGGGACGCTGTCCCCGGTCTTCCAGCCGTGCGACTTCGCGGTCTTGTCCGAGACGGCGATCTCGCCCTTCTCCAGGGCGTCCATCGAACCCGCGACGGTGTCGACGGTCAGGACCTTCTGCACAGCGCCGGGGGTGACACCGGAGGCCGAGAGCGAGGTGTTGCCGATGTCCAGCCAGACGGCCTGCTGGGGCGAGACGGCGGTCACGCCGTCGGCCTTCTCCAGGGCGGTGAGCGCCGACTCGTCGAGCGCGTCCCCGCTGGCCATCGAGACCATGTAGTCGGCCTTGATGTTGTCCGTCGTCATCTTGTCGACCGCCTGGCCGAGGGTGACGCCGAGCACCGAGATGCCGGTGACCAGGGTGAGGCCGATCGCCAGTGCGGAGGCGGTCGCGCCGGTGCGCCGGGGGTTGCGGACCGCGTTCTGCGCGGCCAGCTTGCCGGAGACCCCGAACATCCTGCGCAGCATCGGGCGCACCAGGGCGATCGCCGGGCGGGACAGCAGCGGGATGAGGACGATGACGCCGATCAGCGCCAGGAAGGCGCCGCCCGCGATGAGGAGCTGGCCGTCCGAACCGGCCTGCGCCGCGCCGGACACGATGGCGGCCCCGCCGAGCAGGGTGATGACGGCGCCGACGGAGTTGCGCAGCACCAGGGACTTGACCGTGGCCACCGCGTAGAGGCTGTTCATCGCCGCGACCGGCGGGATCTTCGCGGCCCGGCGGGCGGGCAGCCAGGCGGCGAGGACGGTGATCAGGACGCCGACGCCGAAGGCGGCGACGACGGTGAGCGGTGCGACCACGAGCGGTCCGGCCGGGATCTTCCCTCCGATCAGGCTCATCGCGGAACGCAGCCCGGTCGCGAGGCCGAGGCCCAGGGCGAAGCCGATGACGGACGCGATCAGGCCGACGACGGCCGCTTCGAGCAGGACCGAGCGCTTGACCTGGCGGCGCGAGGCGCCGACGGCGCGCAGCAGCGCCAGTTCCTTGGTGCGCTGGGCGACCAGCATGGTGAAGGTGTTGGCGATCAGGAAGATGCCGACGAACAGGGCGATGCCGGCGAAGGCGAGCAGCAGCTTGTTGAGGCTGCCGAGTCCGGACTCGATCTGCTCGGCCTGCTCGTCGGCGAGTGCCTTGCCGGTCCTGGCCTCGGCGTCCTCGGGGAGCAGCGGCTTCACCGCGGTCAGCAGCTGCTGGTCGGAGGCGCCGGACGCGGCGGTGACGGAGGCGTCCTTGAACTCGCCGGGGCGCAGGAAGAGCTGCTGGGCGACGGGGGTGTCGAAGAGGACCAGGCTGCCGCCCGCGTTGACCGCACCGTCCTCGGTGGTGAAGACCCCGGACAGGGTGTACTCCTTCACCGGCCCGTTGGTGGCGACCCGTACCGTGTCGCCGACCTCGTACTCACCCTTCTTCGCGGTGTCCTCGTCCAGGGCGATGGTGCCGGCCGCGGTGGGCCCGGTGCCGTCGGTGAAGGCGTACTGGGGGTCCTTGCCGTCCTTGCCGGGGGCGAAGTTGGCGCCGGTGTTGGACCAGCCGTTGCCGATCAGCTTGCCGTCGGGGTCGGCGACCCCGGCGAAGCCGTCGACCCGGCCGGTGGCGGTGCCGACGCCGTCCAGCGCCCGGATCTTCTTCAGGGTGGCGGCGTCGATGCCGTGCGACTTCGGGTCGCGCTGGTCGGCGTGTGTGGTGACGGCGACGGCGACGTCGTCGTAGTTCTTCGCCGACTGGTTGCGGAAGGCGTTGCCGAGGGTGTCGGTGAAGACCAGGGTGCCGGAGACGAAGGCCACGCCGAGCATCACGGCGAGGACGGTCATCAGCAGCCTGGCCTTGTGCGAGAGCACATTGCGCAGGGCGGTACGGAACATGTCTGTCAGTCCTGGGGGAGGGGGTCCGGAAGGGGGGGCGCGGGAGGAGCCGGGGCTCAGCTGGTGCGGCCCTTCGCGTCGAACGCCTTCATCCGGTCCAGCACCCCGTCCGCGGTGGGGTGCATCATCTGGTCCACGATCGCCCCGTCCGCGAGGAAGATCACCCGGTCCGCGTAGGAGGCGGCGGCCGGGTCGTGGGTCACCATCACCACGGTCTGGCCCAGCTCGCGCACCGAGTTGCGGAGGAAGCCGAGGACCTCGGCGCCGGAGCGGGAGTCCAGGTTTCCGGTCGGCTCGTCACCGAAGATGATCTCGGGCTGCGAGGCCAGGGCGCGGGCGACGGCGACGCGCTGCTGCTGGCCGCCGGAGAGCTCGGTGGGGCGGTGCTTCAGCCGGTCGGCGAGGCCCACCATGTCGATGACCTTGCGCAGCCAGTCCTGGTCGGGCTTGCGGCCCGCGATGTCCATCGGCAGCGTGATGTTCTCCAGTGCCGACAGGGTCGGCAGCAGGTTGAACGCCTGGAAGATGAAGCCGATCTTGTCCCGGCGCAGCTGGGTGAGCTGCTTGTCCTTGAGGGACCCCAGCTCCGTCTCGCCGATGCGCACCGAGCCGGCGCTGAAGCTGTCGAGGCCGGCCACGCAGTGCATCAGCGTGGACTTGCCGGATCCCGACGGGCCCATGATCGCGGTGAACTCGCCCTGCGGGAAGTCGACGGTGACCCGGTCCAGGGCGGTCACCTTGGTCTCGCCCTCCCCGTAGACCTTGGAGAGTTCCGTGGCGCGGGCGGCCACCGCGGTGGCGCGGTGAGCGGTGGACATGGTGGTCACGGGAGACTCCAGGGTCGGGTTGGTGCGGGACGGGGGCCCGTTCCCCGCCGGCCCCGCCGGGGCGGCGGCCGGGGGATGGGCACTGCTCCATCGTCTCCGCCGTTCCGCCGCCGGTCGTCACTCCCGGTGCCCGTTCCCGGGGCCCTCTTGAGTCGCACCGCGGGGGCCCCGGCGTCCTCCTGCGGTATGACATGGACCCTGAGCGGGGTGGACCCGAAGGCCCCGGTCCGCTACCGCGGCGGGGCCGTCGACCCGCGCGGGACCAGCCGGGCCGCCGCGTCCTCGAAGCCCGTCGCCGTACCGTCGGTGATCAGGGACAGCAGGGTGCGGGCGGCGTGGCTCCCGTACGCCGGGATGTCGCGGCTCAGCGCGGTCAGCGGCGGCCGGACCACCCGGGAGAGCTGGGAGTCGTCCCAGGCGATCAGGGAGAGGTCGCCCGGCACGTCGAGTCCCATCTCCTGGGCGACCGAGAGTCCGGCGACGGCCATGATGTCGTTGTCGTAGATGACGGCGGTGGGCCGCTCGGGGGAGCTGATCAGCCGCCGGGTTGCGTGCGCCCCGTCCTCGCCGGAGTAGTCGGTGTGGACGATGACCGGTTCGCCGAGGCCGAGTCCGGCGCAGATCTCGCGCTGGGCCCGGTCGCGCAGCTCGGTGTGGTTGAGGCCGGGCAGGCCCGCGACCCGGGCGACCGACCGGTGGCCCAGCGCGGCCAGATACGTGAGGGTGTCGCGGACCGCCGCGTGGTCGTCGGACCACACGGCGGGCAGCGGGCCGGCCGCCGAGGGGTGGCCGATCACCACGGCGGGCAGGCCCAGTTCGGCGACGCCCTCGATCCGCGGGTCGGGGACGCGCAGATCGGCGAGGAACACGCCGTCCACCCGGCCCTCGCCCCACCAGCGGCGGTAGACCTCCAGCTCCTGCGCCGGATCGGTGACGACCTGGAGGAGCAGGGCGCAGCCGCGGGGCGAGAGTTCGCTCTCGATGCCGCTGATCAGCTCCATGAAGAACGGCTCCATGCCGAGCAGCCGGGCGGGCCGGCACAGGGCGAGGCCGACCGCGTCGGCCCGGGCGCGGGTCAGGGCGCGGGCCGCGCTGTTGGGCCGCCAGCCGATCTCCTCGGCGATGGCCTTGATGGCGGCGCGGGTCGCGGGGGAGACGCCCGGCCGGTCGTTCAGCGCGTAGGACACCGCGACCTTGGAGACCCCGGCGCGGCGTGCGATGTCCGCGATCGTGGGGCGGTGTCTGGGCATGTGACCTCGCTTAACCGGTTCCTGTTGCACGGGAATCCTAGCCGACACGTCCCTCGTACGCGGCCCCTCCCGAAGAAGCATGATCGCTCAACTCCGTTGGAAAGTAACGGAATGGGAGCGCTCCCGCACCCTTGACACGGTTTCCCGGCGGCCTTAACTTCACGGCACTTACCCGGTTCAGTAACTCCGCTCGGCAGGGACGGCGGGGAGAAGGAGGGACGATGGGCACGGGATTCCGGGGACGACGGATCGCGGCCACGCTCGCCGTGATCGCACTCGCCGCCACCGCGTGCACGGGGGGCGGCTCCTCGGCAGGCGGTCCGGGCGGGAAGGGCGGCGGCGCGCTCCCGCGCAACGAGACGCTCTACACCACCGGCACGCAGTGGGGACCGCCGGCGAACTACAACCCGCTGCACAACTGGGACCACGCCACCGGCACCAAGGGGCTGGTCTACGAGACGCTGTTCCACTTCGACCCCAACGAGGGCAAGCTGACGCCCTGGCTGGCGGAGTCGGGCAGCTGGACCGGCGACAAGACGTACGAGCTGAAGCTCCGTCCGGGCATCACCTGGTCCGACGGCAAGCCGCTGACCGCGAAGGACGTCGCGTACTCCTACGGGCTCGGCAAGATCGAGGCCTCGTCCTTCCACACCCTGTGGAGCTGGCTCTCGGACGCGAAGGCGGTGGACGCCACCACCGTCCGCTTCACCTTCGAGCAGGCCCGCTACCAGGAGTGGGACTACACCCTCTACGGGCAGCCGGTCGTCCCCGAGCACATCTGGAGCAAGCGCTCCGAGAAGGAGATCCTCGACGGCGTCAACGACAAGCCGGTCGGCTCCGGCGCGTACACGCTCAAGAGCCACACCCAGGACCGGGTCGTCTGGCAGCGCCGCGACGACTGGTGGGGCGTCAAGGCGCTCTCCATGAAGCCCGCACCGCGCTACATCGTCGACGTGTCCAACCCCAGCAACGAGGTCGTCATCGGCCAGCTGGGCCAGGGCCAGCTGGACCTCAGCAACAACTTCCTGCCCGGCGCCTCCTCGCTGATCAAGAGCAAGAAGGTCGTCTCGTACTACGACAAGCCGCCCTACATGCTCTCCGCCAACACCGCCTGGCTGGTGCCCAACACCACGAGGAAGCCGATGAACGACGCGGCGTTCCGCAGGGCGCTCGCCGACTCCGTCGACGTCGGGAAGATCGTCAAGGGGGTGTACGGGGAGCTGGTCAAGCCCGCCGACCCGACCGGTCTGCTCCCGCAGTGGAACCAGTTCGTCGATCAGGACCTGGTGGCCCGTGAGGGCTTCGCCTTCGACACCGCGAAGGCCAAGCAGACCCTCGCCGACGCCGGGTACAAGGACACCGACGGCGACGGACTGGTGGAGAACAAGGACGGCTCGAAGATCAGCCTGAAGCTGGCCGTGCCCACCGGCTGGACCGACTGGATGGAGGCCGCCAAGGTCATCGCCTCGTCCGCCAAGGCCGCGGGCATCGGCATCACCACCGAGTTCCCCGACGCGAACGCCCTCAACGAGCAGCGCGGCAAGGGCAACTTCGACCTCGTCGTCAACAACGAACGCCAGCTGTCCAACACCCCGTGGACGTACTACGAGTACATGTTCCAGCTGCCGGTCCAGAAGCAGCAGAACACGGTCAACTTCGGCCGCTACGAGAACAAGGAGGCCTGGAAACTCGTCCAGGAGCTCGGCGGGGTCAGGACGGACGACACCGAGGGCATGAAGAAGGTCATTTCGAGGATCCAGGAGATCCAGCTCAAGGAGATGCCCGTCATCCCCCTCTGGTACAACGGCCTGTGGGCCCAGTCCACCACCGGGAGCTGGACGAACTGGCCGTCGGACGCCGCGGGCGCGCCCAAGTACGCCCCCGCGCTGTGGCGCAACTGGCTGGAGATGGGCGGCTTCGAGGCCCTCACCCAGCTCAAGCCCGCCAAGTGACACGGCCGTTCTGAGAAGGACCGGCCCCGCGCCGGCCCCTCTCCTTCCATGACCGCCCCGCCGTGCGTGGCGCCCTGACCGCTGCCCGCACGGCGGGGCTCTCTCCGGGGAGCTCCCTTGCGCCGCTACTTCGCCCGCAAACTTCTGATCTACGCACTGACCTTCGTCGTCGCCGTCACCGTGAACTGGATGATCCCACGCTTCATGCCCGGCGACCCGGTCGCCGCGATGGTGGCCCGGGCCCGCGTCTCGCAGCCCGAGGCCGTCGACGCGATGCGCGCCTACTACAACAACCTCTTCGGCTTCGACGAACCCGTCTGGCAGCAGTACCTGCACTTCTGGGGCGCCCTGCTCCAGGGCGACTTCGGGCTGTCCATCTGGGTGTTCCCGAAGCCCGTCGCCGACGTCCTGCTCGACGCGCTCCCCTACACCCTGGGACTGATGATCCCGGCGGTCCTGCTCAGCTGGTTCGTCGGCAACTGGGCCGGGGCGCTGGCCGCCCGCCGCAAGGTGCTCGACAACACCGTGCTGCCCGCCGGCTACCTGCTCACCGCGATGCCGTACATGTGGATCGCCGTCATCCTCGCCTGGGCGCTCGGCTCCAAGGCGGGCTGGTTCCCGATCTCCGGCGGCTACAGCCTCGACATCCAGCCGAACTGGTCCGTGGACTTCGCCGTGGACCTGCTCCAGCACTGGGTGCTGCCGTTCCTCTCGCTGTTCCTGGTCGCACTCGGCGGCTGGGCCATCGGCATGCGCAACATGATCATCTACGAGCTGGAGTCCGACTACTCCTCCTACCTGTCGGCCCTCGGCGCACCGCAGCGGCTCATCCGCCGCTACGCCTTCCGCAACGCCGTCCTGCCCCAGATCACCGGACTCGCCCTGCAACTCGGAGTCCTGGTGGCCGGAGCCCTCGTCACCGAGATCGTCTTCGCCTACCCCGGGCTCGGCTCGCTGATCCTGGCCGCGATCCAGAACCAGGACTTCTTCCTGCTCCAGGGCGCGTTCCTGTTCATCGTCATCGGCGTACTCATCGCCAACTTCCTCATCGACATCGTGTACGTCGTCGTCGACCCCCGGACCCGTACCGGCATGGCAGGAGGCCAGTCATGAGCACCGTGCCCGAACCGGCCACCGCCCCCACCGACACGACGGCACCGGCCGCCGCCGCCCGCCCCGGCCGGGAGACCCTCCACTACGCCGTGCGCAACCCGAAGCTCATCATCGGGTTCACCGTCGTCGTGCTGCTCCTGCTCGTCGGCATCGCGGGACCGCCGCTGCTCGACAACGCCGACCCGAACGAATACGTGGGCCCGCAGGCCGCGGCGCCCGACGGCACCTACTGGATGGGCACCACCACCTTCGGGCAGGACGTGTACGCCCAGTTCGTGCACGGGCTGCGCGCCACCTTCCTGGTCGGCGTCGTCGGCGGGGCCATCGCCGCCGTCATCGCCATGCTCGTCGGCTTCCTGGCCGGCTACCGCGGCGGTGTCGTCGACGAGATCCTCAACATGCTCACCAACGTGGTCCTGGTGCTGCCCGCCCTGGCCGTCCTGCTGATCATCAACGCCTACCTCGGCGTCCGCTCGGTACCCGTGCAGGGCCTGTTCATCGGGCTCACCTCCTGGCCCTGGGCGGCGCGCGCCATCCGGGCCCAGACCTTCTCGCTGCGCACCCGGGAGTTCGTGGACCTGGCCCGGCTCAGCGGCAGCGGCACCTGGCGGATCGTCTTCCGCGAGATCGCGCCCAACATGAGCTCGTACCTCTTCATGATGTTCATCCTGCTCTTCGGCGGCTCCGTCCTGATCGCCTCCTCGCTCGACTTCATCGGGCTCGGCCCCACCGAGGGCGTCTCGCTCGGGATGATGCTGCAGAGCGCCCAGCAGTGGAGCGCGCTCCAACTCGGCATGTGGTGGTGGTTCGTCCCGCCGGGCGCCGGGATCACCGCGATCGTCGGCGCGCTGTACGTCGCCAACGTCGGCCTCGACGAGGTCTTCAACCCGAAACTCCGGGAGGCCTGAGCACATGACCCCGACCGCTCTTCCCGGAGGCCCGCGCACATGACCCTGACCGTGACCGACCTACGGGTCCACTACCGCACCCTGCGCGGCGAGGTCCGGGCCCTGGACGGCGTCTCCTTCGACCTGGCCGACGGGGAGATCCTGGGCCTGGCCGGCGAGTCCGGCTGCGGCAAGACGACGCTCGGCAAGTCGCTGATCCGCCTCGACGGCCGGATGCGGCACGCGGGCGGCACCGTCACCCTCGACGGCGACGACGTGCCGGTCGCCGACGACCGTGCGATGAACGCCTTCCGCTTCCACCGGATATCGCTCGTCCCGCAGTACTCCATGAGCGCACTCAACCCGACCCGGCGCATCGGACGCATGATCCGCGAACTGCTCGCCTCGCGCGGCGCCGGCGTGGACACCGCCGAACTGCACCGCAGGCTCGACCTGGTGGGCCTGGACCACGACGTCCTGAACCGCTACCCGATCGAGCTGTCCGGCGGCATGAAGCAGCGCACCGTCATGGTGATCTCCACCCTCCTCGACCCGTCCGTCCTCATCGCCGACGAGGTCACCTCCGCCCTCGACGTCTCCACCCAGCGAGCCGTCGTCGGCGCGCTCACCGGGCTGCGCGACAAGGGCCTGGTCACCAGCATGATCTTCGTGACGCACGACCTCGGCCTCACCTCGCACATCGCCGACTCGATCATGGTGATGTACGCGGGCAGGCTCGCCGAGAAAGCGCCCACGAAGGTCCTGACGACCGCGCCCCGCCACCCGTACACCAAGCTCCTGCTCGGCTCGCTCCCCGAGGTCGGCGCGCGGTACGCCGACAAGCCGCTCAAGGGCATCGCGGGCGCCCCGCCCTCGCTCCTGGACCCGCCGGCCGGCTGCCGCTTCCGCGACCGCTGCCCGATCGCGGACGAGCGGTGCGCCGATGAGCCCCCGGTCGTGGAGATCGCCCCCCGTCACTCCGTCGCATGCTGGAAGGCCTGATGCTGACCCTCGACCACGTCACCAAGACCTACCGCGCCGGAGCCTTCGGCGGCGGATCCGTCACCGCCGTCGACCGGGTGTCCTTCACCGCCGCACCCGGCGAGGTCGTCTCCCTCATCGGCGAGAGCGGCAGCGGGAAGTCCACCATCGGCCGGATGATCCTCGGCCTCACCGGGGTCAGCGCCGGCAGCCTCACCCTGGACGGCCGGCCGGTCCGCCCCGGAAAGGACTTCTACCGCCGCGTCCAGGGCGTCTTCCAGGACCCCTTCTCCTGCTACAACCCGGTCTTCCGGGCCGACCGCGTCTTCGACCTGATCCGCCGCGCCTACCACCCGGGCGTACCCGGCAGGGAGTGGGCCGACCGCGTCGAGAAGGCGGTACGGGACGTGCGCCTTGACCCCGGCCAGGTGCTCGGCCGCTACCCGCACCAGCTCAGCGGCGGCCAGCTGCAACGCCTCCTCATCGCCCGCGCCCTCCTGCTCGACCTGAGCTTCCTGGTCGCCGACGAGATCACCAGCATGCTCGACGCCTCCACCCGCATCGACGTCCTCAACCTCCTGGCCGGCCTCAAGGAACGCGGCCTCGGCGTCCTCTACATCACCCACGACCTGGCGCTCGGCACCTACCTCGCCGAGAAGACCGTGGTGCTGCGCCGCGGCAGAGTCGTCGAACGGGGCGACACCCAGAAGGTGTTCGGCAACCCGCTGCACCCCTACACCCGCACCCTGCTGGCCGCGGTGCCCCGGCTCAACACCCCGTGGGACCCGCCCGAGCCCCTGCGTGACTGCGCCTTCCACGAGGCGGGTCCCACGGACACCGACCTGTACGAGACCGAACCGGACCACTTCGTCGCCTGCGCCCAGCTCCCCGACTGCGGAAGGACCCCCGCGTGACCCTTCGCCACCTGCCCCTGCACGAAGGCTGGACGCTCACCGCGGACGGTGACGTGCCCGTGGGGCTCCCCCCAGGGGGCGTCCCCGCCACCGTGCCCGGCTGCGTCCACACCGACCTCCTCGCGGCGGGCCTGATCGACGACCCGTACCTGGACGACAACGAGAACCGGCTGACCTGGATCGGCCGCACCGACTGGACGTACCGCACCACGTTCGACTGGACTCCGGACGGGCACGACCACGCCGCCCTGTGCTTCGACGGCCTCGACACCGTCGCCACCGTCCTGCTCAACGGCACCGAGGTGGGCCGGACCGCCAACCAGCACCGCAGCCACCGCTTCCCCGTCCGCCCGCTCCTCGTCGAGGGCACCAACACCCTCGCCGTACGCTTCACCGCCCCGTACACCTACGCCGAGGAGCTGCGCGAGCGGCTCGGCGACCGGCCCGGCGCCTATGCGGAGCCGTACGCCTTCATCCGCAAGATGGCGTGCAACTTCGGCTGGGACTGGGGGCCGACGCTGGTCACGTCCGGCATCTGGCGGCCGGTGGCCCTGGAGACGTGGAGCGGTCCGCGGATCGCGTCCGTGAGACTGCTCCCGGACCTGGACGCGGACGGCGTACCGCGCCTGACCGCCGAGCTGGAGGTCGAGCACGACGGTCTGAAGGCGCTGTCGGGCGAGGTCGGGGTGGTCGGGGCGGGCACCGTCTTCATCGCCACGCAGGACGAGCACCGCGTCTCGGTCACCCTCTCCGTCCCCGACGCCGAGCCCTGGTGGCCGCACAGCCACGGCGAACAGCCGCTGTACGACGTGACGGTCCGGGTGGGCGACGACGTCCGCAGGCTCAGGACCGGATTCCGCGCCGTCACCCTGGAACGCGAGGCGTTCCGCATCTCGGTGAACGGCGAACCCGTCTTCGTACGGGGCGTGAACTGGATCCCCGAGGACTGCTTCCCCGCCCGCCTCACCCGGCAGCGGATCTCCGACCGCCTGGACCAGGCGGTCGCGGCCGGAGTGAACCTGATCAGGGTCTGGGGCGGCGGCCTCTACGAGAGCGACGACTTCTACGAACTGTGCGACGAGAAGGGACTGCTGGTCTGGCAGGACTTCCCCTTCGCCTGTGCCGCCTACCCGGAGGAGCAGCCGCTGTGGGACGAGGTCGCGGCCGAGGCCCGGGAGAACGTCACCCGCCTCGCCCCGCACCCCTCCCTCGTCCTGTGGTGCGGCAACAACGAGAACCTGGAGGGCCACGCCGACTGGGGCTGGCAGAAGGAGCTGGGCGACCGCACCTGGGGCCACGGCTACTACCACGAGCTGCTCCCCGCCGTCGTCGCGGAGACGGACCCCACCCGCCCCTACTGGCCCGGCTCGCCCTACTCCGGCACCGAGGACATCCACCCGCAGGACCCGGCCCACGGCACCATCCACATCTGGGACGTGTGGAACCGGGCCGACTACCGCGCCTACGCGGACCGGGTGCCGCGCTTCGTCGCCGAGTTCGGCTTCCAGGGCCCGCCCGCGTACGCCACCCTGCGCCGCGCCGTCAGCGGCCCGCTCACCCCCGACGCCCCGCTCCTGGCCCACCACCAGAAGGCCGAGGACGGCAACGCGAAACTGCTCCGCGGCCTGGGCGACCACCTGCCGCTGCCGGGCGCGGACTTCGACGACTGGCACTGGCTCACCCAGCTCAACCAGGCCCGGGCCGTCGCCTTCGGCATCCGCCACTTCCGCTCCCACACCCCGTACTGCATGGGCACGATCGTGTGGCAGCTCAACGACTGCTGGCCGGTCGTCTCCTGGGCGGCCGTCGACGGCGACGGCCGCCGCAAACCCCTCTGGTACGCCCTGCGGGCCGTGTACGCCGACCGTCTGATCGCCGTGCGCGACGGGTCCGCGCACCTCGTCAACGACGCCCCCGCACCCTGGGCCGGCACGTTGCGGCTGACCCGGTACGGCCTGGACGGGGCGGTGCTGGCCGAGGAGGAGGTGGCGGTGAGCACGGCCGCGCGCTCGGTCACCCGGGTCCCGCTGCCGCGGTCGGTGGCCGAACCGGCCGACCCCACCCGTGAGGTCCTGGTCGCGCGCCTCGGCGACACCAGGGCGGTGGAGTTCTACGAGGAGGACACCCGTCTCGCGCTGCCGCCGGCCCGCTACGACGTCACGGTGACGGAGAGCGAGGGCGAGGCGCCCGGATACCGCGTCGAGGTGACCGCCCGCACGCTGCTGCGGGACCTCGCGCTCTTCCCCGACCGGCTGGACCCGGCGGCCGTGGCGGACGAGATGCTCGTCACGCTGCTGCCCGGCGAGAGCGCCGTGTTCATGATCACAGGGGCGGTGCTCCCGGACCCGGACGCGCTGGGCTCCCGGCCGGTGCTGCGGTGCGTCAACGACGGCGTCGCGACGCGGTAGTTGCGGCGGGGGTGGCGCGCCCCTGGCGATCAGTGGCGCGCGCCTGGCGGATCGGCTGTGCGGGTGCGGCGACTTTCCGTCAATTCGGATACCCGGCCGCCGTGCCCGACACCCCGCCCAGGCATGTGACTATGCCTTCTGCGTGTGCTGACGGACCCTCAAGCGATCAATAAAATAAGACAACATCGAGCCACTGTCCGTCTGCTCGGCGGGTGCCCCCGGATAGGGTCATGTGCCAACGCGGAGCCGCGCGAAGCCCGGATGGTGGAATGCAGACACGGCGAGCTTAAACCTCGCTGCCCCTCGGGGGCGTACCGGTTCGAGTCCGGTTCCGGGCACCATCGCGCTCACCGGCCCGACCGGCCGAATCGACCGGTTCGCCCGGGTACCCCATTCGAGGACGAGCCCTCTGCCGAGGCCTTCGGGAACGCGGTGAACGGGGCCGGCGGCCGGCGGTGACGGAGGGGCCGGGCGAAGGGCCACGGATGCGACGTCACGGACGGTAGTGGTGCGGCCCGGCAGGTCGGGCGGAGCGGCGCGGCGGTCCCGGCCGACGCCCTGTGGACATCCATTCACCCGCAGGGAGAATGGGCCTTCACATCCAGGGGCTTGGGGGGATCTTGTGAGTGGTGGTGCTCTGCTCGGAGTGTTAGGGCTGATAGTTCTGCTGTTGGCCTATTTCGTGCCGGCCTTTGTCGCCTTTTCGCGAGGCGTGCCGAACAAGGGATCCGTGTTCGTGATCAATCTCTTCCTGGGCTGGACCGTGGTGGGCTGGATCGTCGCGCTGGCCATGGCGGCGCGCAGCAATCAGCAGCAACAGCCCCGTCTGTAGGCGTCCGGATCCGCCGGGGGCGTCCGGCCCTGCAGTGCATGTCCGTGGCGGTTCGCCTGCCGTTTCCGGCCGGCCGTTCTCGCTGGGCCGCCTCCTCGCCGACGGGTCTCCCACGCGGCCTCACCGACTCCCGCCACAACCCAGTCACGCAGACCATCACCCGCGCCTACGACGTGCGGTAACCGCACTGCCCCGGCCGGGCGGTCCCCTCGACAGGGGACCGCCCGGTCTTCCGTGTGCGGACGCAGGAACGACCCGGGTGCCGTACTCGTACGGGCGCACTTCGGCGGGGTGGCGGCCAGCCTCCCTGCGGACCCCCGACGGGAGTGGATGATCGATGCCCCGGGTCCGCCACCACGGGCGGCACGCGCAGGCGCGACCACATCGCCGACGGAGGTGCCCGCATGTTCCGTCCGCTGCGTGCGGCGATGTCCTCGGCACACGGTTCGACGGACCACGACGACATCACGGCCATCCGCACGCCCGCCACCCGCGACGTAGTCCTGGCCACCTTGGCGACGACGGCCGCGGTGGTCGTCCTCGGTCTGCTGACCGGGACCGCGGTGCTCCTTCTCGGGCTGCTGGTGTTCCTGCCGGCGTTCGCCGCCGCCCTGTGCAGCCCGCGCCAGACGGCGATGGTCTCCGCCTGGGTGAGCCTCGTCGTCATCGCGCCGGTCGTCCTCCAGTCCGGGGAGCGGATCCTCGACCGGGTGATCCTGGCGCTGTTCGCCGTCGGCTTCGGCACCCTGGCCGTCTACGGTGCCCGGATGCGCATCGCGCGCGAGGGCGCCCTGGTGCGGCTGCGGTCCACCGCCGCGGCGATGCAGAGGCAGATCCTGCGGCCGTTGCCGCTGCTCACCGACGATGTCCTGGTGGACGGTGTGTACGAGCCCCTGCAGGAGGACAAGCTCGTCGGGGGCGACATCTACGACGTGGTCGCCACTCCGTGGGGCACCCGGGTCCTGATCGGTGATGTCCAGGGGAAGGGGCTGGCCGCCATCGGGATGGCCATCGACGTGGTGGGGGCGTTCAGGGAAGCAGCCCACCGTGAGCCGACGGCGACCGCCCTCGTCGACGCGCTGGAGGCTGCGGTCGTCCGGCACAACGACTACGCCGGACAGCGCGGTGAGCCCGAACGGTTCGTCACCGCGCTCGTCCTGGTGGTGGACGCGGGGACCGACACCCAGGTCGTCGGCTGCGGCCACATCCCGCCCTACCTGCTGCACGACGGCGTCGCCACCGCCGTCGGCGCGGGGGAGGAGCACGTACCGCTGGGCCTGGCGAATCTGGTCGACGAACCACGCACGGTGTC
Organism: Streptomyces sp. NBC_01257; assembly: GCF_035917255.1. NCBI lineage: Bacteria > Bacillati > Actinomycetota > Actinomycetes > Kitasatosporales > Streptomycetaceae > Streptomyces > Streptomyces sp. NBC_01257. The sequence continues at coordinate 3,722,165 of NZ_CP108472.1, read as the reverse complement.
ATGGTTCGCCTTCCCCGCCGGGGCGACGCTGCTGCTGTGCACCGACGGCCTGACCGAGGCCCGTTCGCGCGACGGCGCCTTCTATCCGCTCGAGGAGCGCCTCGGTGGCCGCGTCGACATCACCGCCGGCCGGCTGATCGGTTCACTGGTCGACGACGTGAGGGACTTCACCGCCGGGGTGCAACAGGATGACCTGGCGGTCCTCGCGGTACGCCGTGCCCCGCACCGGGCACCGTAGGACCGGCCCCCGTCGGTGCGCCGTCAGTTGACGCGCTCGGTGGCGAAGAGTTCCAGATGCGAGCAGGTGGGGCAGCGGTAGGCGTCGATCTGCCAGTGCGGGCGGCCCATCCTTCGCGCGCCGCCGAACAGGCCGCGTTCGAGCGCGCCGGCGATCCACCGTGCGTAACCCCGGGACCCCTGCCCGGAGTCCTCGACGAAGCCGGGTTCCAGCCCCACCGCACCGCACTGGGTGCACCGTATGTTGTTCATCGGGGGAGTGTAGTGAGCGGCCGCCGGCGCGCGGCCCGGCTCCGCGAAATCTCCGCAGGCCCCGCCCGGACCCACTGGGCCCACCGCCGTTCGCCCGTACGTCCGGAATGAGGCCCTGCATTTGGGCCCACGGGCCCGTGCCGGAACGTGCGCACCTCTCGTAACCTCCGACCCCTAAGGCCATCGGGGAGGACGACAATCATGCCGCGGACGAGGTATCGGGGGCCCATATCCTCGCGCAGTGGATGGGGTGACAGGGGCGGGACCGCCCTGGAGTACGTCGGCATGGTCATGGTCGCGGTGGCCATCGTGGGTGCCCTGCTGGTGACCGGTCTCGGCGGCAAGGTCAGCGAGAGGTTCTCGTGCGCGATCTCGTCCGTCATGGGCGGCGGGGGCTGCACCGGCGGCGCCGGGAACGATGCGGGCGGCGACCCCAACGCCGAGTTCGAGCCGCTGACCTGCGCCACGGTGACGAAGTCCGGAACGCAGGGCGGGAAGTTCGGGGTCTCGTTCGAGACGCTCGGGATCGAGTTCGGTGGCGAGTTCGGTTTCGAGGAGACGACGTCCAAGGCCAAGACGGACGTCAACAAGGACGGCAAGATCGATGACAACGACGAGCAGGTCTCGCTGACCTTCACGGACGCCGGCTCGGTCAAGGGCACGGAGAAGCCCAAGGGCCGTATCAAGATCGGTGACGTGGGCAAGGACAAGGTGGAGATCGCCGCCGGTCTCACCGTCACCACGGGCGACACCTGGGTCTTCGACAGCCAGGAGGAGGCGGACCAGTTCCGCAAGGACCTCCAGGAGTACAAGAAGCTCAGCCGGCTGAACAAGCTCTCCAACCTGAGCCCGATCGTGGGCGGTTCCACCGAGGTGGCCAGCTGGTTCGGCAAAGGGCCCAAGGCCAAGGAGAGCCGCCTCAAGCAGAACATCGAGGACCGGCTCGGCAACAAGCACATCACCACCCAGAAGGTCAGCCTCGAAGTCGCCGCCCAGGCCGGTTTCCAGTTCGGCGCGGGGATGAACGCCCCGGACACCACCAACGCGGACGGCACGACCACCCCGGCCCCCAAGCCCGGCGCCACCGTCGAGGCCGGCCTCAAGATCTCCGAGGCCCAGGAAGTCACGCTCACGCAGAACCACATCAACAACACCGACGCGTACACCTACCAGGCCAAGGCCACCGGCGGGGCGTACGCGAAGGGCGAGGCGGGACCGGCCAAGGCCGGTGCGGAGGCCTCCGGCTCGGCGGCGGGCGCCATCACCGTCACGGTCGACAGCAAGACCGGCAAGGTGAAGAGCATCACGATGACGCGGACCCTGGAGGGCAAGGCGGAGGCCAGCGCCGGTCTCAAGGGCGATGTGAACGGCAACGAGAAGGGCGGCGGGACGACCACCCAGGTCATCACCACGACCGTCCCGCTGGACGACAAGAACATGTCCAAGGCCGAGTCCGATGCCATCAAGGCCCAGATGTTCTCCGGCCAGGGCATGAACAGTGCCTTCAACTACCTCTTCACCGGGACGCCGGTACCGACCGAGGACCCCGGCGCCGGCGACCCGTTCGGCCACTACGCGTTCAACCACGGCCAGGTCAGCAAGCAGGAGTACGACGGCTCGTCCTCGTCCGAGGAGATCGGTCTCGACATCAACCTGGAGGTCGCCGGCATCAACGGCGCCTACACCAGCTCGGAGTCGCAGAAGAGCCTGACGAAGGCCGAGTTCCTGGGGGCTCCCTCCGGCGGCCAGCGTTCGTTCTTCCCGTACAGCTACTGTGCCAAGTGATCCACAGGTACAAGGAGACGTGATCATGACCAAGCTTTCCGTCCGGCGGACGGTGCGGACTGTCGCCGTCACGACCGCTGTGCTCACCGCCGGTCTGATGCTCGCCGCGTGCGGTGGCGAGGAGGGCGCGGACAAGGCCGAGTCCGCCACGCCCAGCGGCTGGAAGAAGCTCACCGGGCCCACGGTGTCGCTGGCCTACCCGTCCGATCTCACGGAGCAGAGCGCGGCGGAGCGCGGCAAGCTCAACGACGCCTCGGCCCTGCGCAGCGAGGGCGGCCGGCCGACCGTGAAGGTGTCGATCCAGAGCGGCTTCGCCGACGCCTCGACGGGCGACGACGCCGCCTCGGTCGGCCGGGCGCTCCTGATGGCGACCACCGAGGTCAAGGGCACGAAGAAGGCGGACATCAAGGGTGCGGAGGATGCCAGGCGCATCGACTTCACCTACACCGGTACGGGTGTGCCGCAGTCGCCCCCGAAGGGTGCGACGGTCGACGGCGTGGTCATCACGGGCGTCGACTCCGAGGGAAAGATCTACTCCGTCCGCATCGACGCCCAGGAGGGCAAGCTCACCGAGGCGGACCGGACGAAGATCGTCGACAGCATCCAGGTGAAGTAGCTCCCGTACGCCGGGCGACGACGAAGAGGCAGCCCCATGTCCCGATATGACGCACCCCGCGGGTACGCCCCCGCCCCCGCGCCCGGCCAGGACCGGCCGCGGCTGATGAACTTCATGCTGCCGTGGGCGGCGGGCATCGTCGTGATGCTGATGACGGAGCTGGCCCTGGCGATACTCGTCTGGGACGTGATCACCGGCGACGACGTGTCCACCATGGCCTCACCGGTCCGCACGATCCTGCTGCTGCACCTGCCGTCGGCCGCCTGTATCGCCCTCGCCACCTGGGCGTCGGCGGCCGTGCACCAGGGCGCGTCGAGGGAGTCCCTGGTCCGGCACTGCATCGCCGCGTTCACCCCGGCCGTCGCCCTGCAGCTGCTGATCTTCTTCTCCCAGGGCAGCGACCTCACCGTGCTCACGTTCCTGGTGCAGCTGGTGGTCCTGGTGGTTGGCTGTGCGGTGGGCTTCCTCGTCGACAGGCTGCGCAACGGTTAGAAGGTTCTCCATGGACACGTCGCTCGTCATCACCGGTGTGGTCGGGCTGGTGGCGCTCAGATCCCTGGGCCGGACCGCCCAGCAGCTGCGCGGCACACGCTCCGGCGTCTCCGCTCCGGCGCGCTGCGTCCGGGTGCACGAGCGCGACACGGCCACGGGCTCCTCGGGCGACCGGCGGTCCTGGTACGTCTTCGCGTTCACCGCGCAGAGCGGGGAATGGGTCGAGTTCCGCAACGGCGGCAACAAGCGCTTCGTCGAGGGCGCGCGGGTCACGGTGCGCTACGACCCCGCGGACCCGCACCGGACGGCCACCCTGGCGGGCAGCCCGCGGGCCGCCCTGGCCGAGGGGGCGGTCTCCCTGCTGCTGATGGGACTGGTGCTGCTGATGTTCCTCACGGACTTCCCGGAGAACCTGTTCCGCTGACGCCCGGATTCCCGGGCGGACCGGCCCGGTTGTCAGTGCCTCCTGCTGTGATGACGCGGAGAAGCGACGACGACGCACAGCGCGGAGGCGGAACAGTGGGCACGTGGGGCGCGGGCAACTTCGACAGCGACACGGCGGCGGACCACCTCGGGGACCTGGCCGCCCGGCTGGTCGCCGAGGTGACGGAGGCGATGGCCGGGGACCCGGTCGAGCTGGAACCGGACGAGTACTGGGGCGTGACCGTCCCCTGCAACCTGGAACTGCTGCTCCTCCTGGACCGGCAGGGCTGGGTGGGCGTCACCCTCCCGCCGGCCGGGGTGATCCGGTCCTGGCAGGAGACGTTCCTGGGGGTGTGGGAGCGGACGATCGACGGCCTGGAGCCGGACGAGGCATACAAGGATGAGCGCCGGAAGGTGCTGAACGCGACGTTCGAGCGCCTGGCCGAGGCGTCGGAGACGGCGGCGTCGGCGGTGGTGGAGTAGCGCCTCACGGCTGCCGGAACACGACCTCGGGATACGCGGCCGCCGGCCCGTCGAGTACCGGCTGAGGCAGGCCCCGCAGGTGGAGGTCGAAGAAGGCGGCCACGTAGTCGCGGGTGAGGAACCAGCTGCGCTCCCCGGAGAGCGGTGCGGCGGGATCCTCCAGGCCCAGCCGGGCGGCGAGCCACGGCAGATCGGTGAACGAGAAGTGCTCGGCGCCGGTCACCGTCAGCCAGCGCTTCCAGCCGTCCAGATGCCGCCATGCCGCGGGCCAGTCGCTGTCCGCGCTGCCGGGGCCGTGCGTCGACTCGGCGCCGAGCATCATGAACGGGCGCCGGCCGAGCCCCGTGGCGGCGGGGTCCACGAAGAAGTCACCGTCCAGGTCGGCCCCGGCCCGTACCCGGCGATCGGCGGCCATGGTCGCCGCGGCGCTCGCGCCCCCGATCGAATGCCCGGCGATTCCGATCCGGCCCGGGTCGATCGCGCGCGACAGCGCCCCCGCCCGCCGGCCCTTCGTCAGCTCGTCGATCACGAAGGACAGGTCCTTCGCCCGGCCGCGTACGACACCTGCCAGCTCCTCTTTCGTGCCGGCCTGCTCGCAGGCCACGCAGGGCAGCATGCGCCCTCCGGGGAACACCGTCCCGACGGACTCGTACGCGTGGTCCACGGCGGCGACGACATAGCCGCGACCGGCGAGTTCGACGGCCAGCGACGTGAGGGTGGAGCGCGGCATCGAGAACCCCGGCGAGAGCAGCACCAGGGGGAACCGCCCCGCCGCCGGGTGCGCGCCGTCCCGGGCATGTGTACGCGTCCCCGCGACCGTCGCGGCGGGCACCGCACCACCGACCCCTCTGGCCTCCAGCAGGAGCTCCGCCTCGGCGGCGGTCATGTACGCGGCCGGTGAACCGCTCGTCCCGCGCGCCGGGTAGAACACCGACACCATCAGCTCCCGGTTCCCCGCCGCAGGCACCCACGGGTCGGTGCGGTGCCTGTCGACCAGGTGCAGGGTGTGGCGGCCCACCGCGTACGGACCGGTGGGGACCGGCAGCGCCGGCCCGCTCGTGTGCGGAACCGGGGAGGAAGCCCGCGTGCCCTGGTGGGCGGAGGCGGCGGGTGCGGCGCCCAGCAGCGGGGCGGACAGGGCGAGGGCGAGCAGGATGGCCGATGCGGCTCTGTGGCGTCTGGTGTTCACGCAGTCGACGCTAGGCCGCCGGCCGGTCCCAACACATCGCTCCACAGCGGTACTTGGTGTACCTCTCCAGTCTGATGGGAGCCGACCGCGGGTGGATAAGCCGTTGATCGCGGAGCGCGCGACCGGCACGTTGGTGCCATGACCGGAACAGATGCTGGGACAGAGCACAGGGCAGCGCACGGGACAGCGCACGGGGCGGAACACAAGCAGGACCTGCGGCTGTACCTGCAGGATGCCCGCGACGTGTTCCTGTGGAAGCTGGAGGGGCTGTCGGAGTACGACATCCGGCGCCCCCTGACTCCTACCGGCACCAACCTGCTGGGGCTGGTCAAGCACGTCACCGGAGCCGAGGGGTTCTACTTCGGCGGCGTCTTCGGGCGCCCGGTCGACGCGCCGGAGCTCTGGATCGCCGGTGACGCCGAACCGGACGCGGACCTCTGGGCGACGGCCGACGAGACCCGTGACGGGATCGTCGCGCAGTACCGCCGGGTGTGGGCCCACTCCGACGAGACGATCGAGGCGCTGGACCTCGACACGACGGGCCGGCTCCCCGGCGGAGAGGGCAGGGAGATCACCCTCCACCGGGCCCTCGTCCACATGGTCGCCGAGACCCAGCGCCACGCCGGGCACGCCGACGTGGTGCGGGAGCTGATCGACGGGGCCACGGGGCAGCGGGAGAAGGGGCGCAACATGGCCCCCGGAGACGCCGCACGGTGGGCGGACCACCGGGCCCGGGTGGAGCGGGCGGCGCGGGAGGCGGCGGCGGGCTGAAGGGGGCGGGAGGCTGCGGAGAGCCGGGGGCGGGGCGGACGGAGTGTGAGGAAAGATCCTCCCCTGGCACTAGGCAGATTGTTTTGCCTACCCATTACTCTTGTTCCAAGGCCACGCTGGGTGGCCATGGAGGAGTGAGATGAGGAGCAGCAACCCGGTCTTCTCGCGACGGGGCTTCAGCCGCGACAACGGTTACGCGGGCTTCAACGCGTCACCGCAGGCCGGGGCCCCCGCAGCGGGTGCCAACCCGTACGCGCAGGGCACCGCCCCGAACCCGTACGCCACCAACCCCTACGCCCAGCAGGACACCCAGTACGGCGCCCCGCAGGCGCCGGCGCGCACCGGGGCGATGACGATCGACGACGTCGTCACCCGCACGGCGCTGACACTGGGCACGGTCGTGCTCGGTGCCGCGCTCGCCTGGGCCCTGCTGCCGGTCGACGAGGCCAACCTGGGCAAGTCGTACGGGATCGCCATCGGCGCCGCGATCATCGCCTTCGTGCTGTCGCTCGTCCAGTCCTTCAAGCGCAAGCCCGTCCCGGCGCTGATCATCTCGTACGCGGCCTTCGAGGGCGTGTTCCTCGGGGTCATCTCGAGCGCGGTCAGCACCTACATCGGACCGGGCGTCGTGATGCAGGCGGTGATGGGCACCATGTGTGTCTTCGCCGGTGTGCTGCTCGCGTACAAGATGCGCTGGATCCGCGTCACCCGCCGCTTCTACGGCTTCGTGATGGCCGCCGCCATGGGCTTCATGCTCCTGATGGTGGTCAACCTGCTGTTCGCGGCGTTCGGCGGCGGCGACGGCCTGGGCTTCCGCAGCGGCGGCCTCGGCATCCTCTTCGGTGTCATCGGCATCGTTCTCGGCGCGTGCTTCCTGGCCCTGGACTTCAAGCAGGTCGAGGACGGCATCGCGTACGGCGCTCCGCGCGAGGAGTCCTGGCTGGCGGCCTTCGGCCTCACCATGACCCTGGTGTGGATCTACCTGGAGATGCTGCGCCTGCTCTCCATCCTCAGCGGCGACGACTAGTCACCGCCGTCGGTCAGGTGAACGGCCCGCAGGCTCCGGACGGAGCCTGCGGGCCGTTTCCGTTGACGCGGGGACGGGGCCGGGCGACGGGGCCCTGGCCGGGCGGGACTTTCGAAACACGCCCTAGAGGAGCTTGCGAGCGGCTCTTCTCAGGTCGCACTCGTGGACGAGTGCCTTCGCGTGGCCATAGGCGAGGTCGTGTTCACTCCGCAGCCAGCTGACCTTCTCCTCGAAGCGGAGAGCGGGTCCGTCCTCGACGGTGCGGAGCCAGTCGGAGATCTCACGACCGGTGCAGTGCGGAATTCTGGAGAGCAGATTGCGGTGGGTCTCTTCGGACAAGACTTGGGACATCGGCGCCTCCGACGCGTTGTGCGCGTTGCTGGTCCTTCCCGACACCGTGCCCGAGCAACGGCTCGTTGGCAACCACTCGGGAGGGGCGCGTAGGGTCGCGGAGTGCTCGATACGACGCCTTTGATCACCGCCGTGGACCGATTCGCCGACCGGCTGCGCGCCGCCCCGCAGAGCAGGCTGCAGCGGGGAGCGGCGGCCGAAGGGCTGGCCGCGGCCAGGGAATTGGCGGTGCGGGCCCAGCGGGCCGAGGCGCCGGGCCGGGAACCGCGGACCATGCCGGACGCCGGGATCTTCGCGATCGGGGACCAACTCGCCGTCGCGGGGCGCGATCTGGCCGTGGCACTGGAAATGGCCCCGTCCGCGGAGCTGGACGAGGCCGTGCAGTTCGTCGAGGAAGCGGCGGTACGGGCGTTCGCCTAGGCGGTACGCGCAGCCGGTGCGCGCCGGATCACCGTGCGCGCGGTCCTGGGGCAGCGGCCGGCGAGAGCCGCTGTACCGGGGGTGGGGCCGGAGACCGGTCCGCGGGCTAGAAGCTCGCGATGACCCGGTCGGCCAGTATGTAGACGTTCTCCCTGCCGCACGAGAACGTCAGCGCGTACGCGCCGGAGACACCGGAGCCGCCCAGCAGTACCGGGTGCTCGCCGTCCCGCAGTGAGGTGGCCAGACGCTCGGCCGTCTCGCGGTGGCCGGGGGTCATACAGAGCGTGGTGCCGTCGGCGAAGACGTACACGTCGAGCGTGCCGAGCGGGCCGGGGCGCACGTCGGAGAGCTCGGTCCGGCTGTCGGCCAGCTCCTCCAGGCGGTTCACCGTGCGCTCGTGGTCGGTGACGACGGGCGTCTGCACCGGCACGAAGTCGGGGTGCGAGGGGTGCCGGCGGCGGGCCGCGGCGAGCTCGGGGGAGTCCTCGGCGAACTCGGCGGTCTCCGGCAGCTCGGCCATGTCGGCCAGTTCCGTCAGCTCGGCCAGCTCCGACAGTTCCTCGAACGCCTCGGTGGCGTCCAGGTCCATCGACTCCAGACCGACGAAGTCGCTCTGGCGCGGCACGAAGAAGGGGGCGTCCTCGCCGAGCCCGGCCAGCCCGCCCAGCAGGGACGGGGCGTCGGCGGCGTCGCGCGCCTCCTGAGTCGCCCAGAAGGCGCGGGCCTCGGCGAGCTCGCGCTCCCGCTCCTCGGCCAGCGCCTCGGCGACAGCCGCGCGTATTTCGGCGGCAGGGGTGGCGTCGTTGCGGCTCTGGGCCGGTACGGCAGCGGTACGGGCGCGGCCGTCGGCCAGCTCCCTTCGCAGGGCGGCTACCTGGTGACGCAGCCCGTGAGCGGCGTGCAGAGCAGCAGCGCCCACGGCCGTGGCAGCGGCGGTGGTCAGCAACAGGGCAAGAGGCATGGCGCTCACTGACATACTCCCGGTTTCAATCGATCCCCCGACTTCCTACATCAGCTTGTCCTGTACCGGCACCCTGTGTCAGTGCATTACGTCACGAATTGGACAGGTCTTTGTGCCTGGGGTTTAACCCTGATGCGGGTGTGACCTGCGGGTATGTCTCTTCCAGGGGAGATAGGTCACATCCTGGGGGAGATTCGGTCACGGTCGGGGCTCGGAACCGGCCACTTCGTCCGGCCGGAGAGCCCGGAACGCGGCGTGGGCCCGGCGGACGCCGCAGGCGGGTGATCCGGCGCATCCGGAGGGTGACGGAAATCCGGGGAGTTGCGAAGGGCCGGGGCGATGTGCCGCCCCGGCCCTTCGCTCCGGTCGATCGGACCCGGACCGGCTCGGTTCAGTTCAGTTCGGTTCTCAGTTCAGTTCGGCTCGGTTCAGCTCAGCCGCTCGATGACCATCGCCATGCCCTGGCCGCCGCCCACGCACATGGTCTCCAGGCCGAACTGCTTGTCGTGGAACTGCAGGCTGTTGATCAGCGTGCCGGTGATCCGCGCGCCGGTCATGCCGAAGGGGTGGCCGACGGCGATGGCGCCGCCGTTGACGTTGACCTTGTCCAGCGGCAGGCCCAGGTCGCGGTAGGACGGGATCACCTGGGCGGCGAACGCCTCGTTGATCTCGGCCAGGTCGATGTCGTCGACCGTCAGCCCGGCCCGCTTCAGCGCCTGCTTGCTCGCCTCGACCGGTCCGTAGCCCATGATCTCGGGGGAGAGGCCGGAGACGCCGGTGGAGACGATCCGGGCCAGCGGGGTCAGGCCCAGCTCGCGCGCCTTGGTGTCGGACATGATCACGAGCGCCGCGGCGCCGTCGTTGAGCGGGCAGCAGTTGGCCGCGGTGACCAGACCGTCGGGGCGGAAGACCGGCTTCAGGCCCTGCACGCCCTCCAGGGAGACGCCCGCGCGGGGGCCGTCGTCCTTGGAGACCACGGTGCCGTCCGGGGTCGTCACCGGGGTGATCTCGCGCTCCCAGAAGCCGTTCTTCAGGGCTTCCTCGGCGAGGTTCTGCGAGCGGACGCCGAACTCGTCCATGTCCTGACGGGTGACGCCCTTGATCCGGGCCAGGTTCTCCGCCGTCTGCCCCATCGCGATGTACGCGTCCGGGACCAGGCCGTCCTCGCGCGGGTCGTGCCAGCTCGCGCCCGACTCCGCGGCACGGGCCGCGGTGCGCGCCTCGGCGTCGGCGAACAGCGGGTTGCGGGTGTCGGGCAGGCTGTCGGAGTTGCCCTTGGCGAAGCGGGACACCATCTCGACACCGGCCGAGATGAAGACGTCGCCCTCGCCGGCCTTGATGGCGTGCAGCGCCATGCGGCTGGTCTGCAGGGAGGACGAGCAGTAGCGGGTGACCGTACAGCCGGGAAGGTGGTCCATCCCCATCTGCACGGCGATGATGCGGCCCAGGTTGTTGCCCTGCTCGCCGCCGGGGAGGCCGCAGCCGAGCATCAGGTCGTCGATGTCCCGGGGGTCCAGCTCGGGCACCTTGGCGAGGGCGGTCTGGATGATCGTGGCGGTCAGGTCGTCCGCGCGCAGGTCCTTCAGCGAACCCTTGAAGGCCCGGCCGATGGGCGAACGGGCAGCAGAGACGATCACGGCTTCGGGCATCACGCGGCTCCATGAGGGCTGGAAGGCTGTCGGGCAGGACTGCTCTGGAAGTTACCCGGACGTACGGCCGAGGTCACCCGACGGGGCGTGTGATGCGGGCCTCTTTTCTAAGCAACCGCTCAGTTCGTTGTCCGCCGGGCGGCCCGGAGGCCGCGACCGGGCGGTCGGACCGCCCGGGCCTCGGGGCGGACGCTCAGGCCGTCAGATCGATCCGGGTGCCGAGCCCCCGTTCCCCCGCACGGTCGATGAGCAGCCGTGCGGCGGCCAGGTCCTGGAGGCCGATGCCCACCGAGCCGAACAGGGTGATGTCCTCGGGGGAGGTGCGTCCCGCGCACGCCCCCGTCAGCACGTCCCCCAGCTCACGACGGACGTCCTGCTCGCGCAGCGCTCCCTCCGCCAGCGCGATCACCACCTCGCCTGACTTGGTCACCGCCGTGTCGTACGCGTCCACGACCACCACCGAGCGCCGCATCCCCTCGGTGTCGATCTCCCGGTGGTCCGGCCGGGGCGGCGCCCCCACCGCGTTCACGTGCAGACCCGGCCGGAACCACGCCCCCCGCACCAGCGGCTCCCGGGACGGAGTGAGCGTGCACAGCACATCGGCGGCCACGGTCACCTCGCGCGGCCCCGCCGCCACCTCGACGGCCACCCCCAGCTCGTCGGTGAGCCGCCGGGCCAGCTCCAGCGCCCGGTCGCGGGTACGTCCCCAGAGGACCACCCGCTCGTACGACCACACCGTCCGCAGCGCGCGGGCGTGGGCCGGCGCGAGCGGGCCGGTGCCGATCAGGCCGAGCACCCGGGCATCCGGCCGCATCAGCGCCCGGGTCGCCACCGCCGAGGCCGCCGCCGTACGGAAACGGGTCACCGCCCCGCCGTCCAGCAGCGCCGCGCACCCGCCGTCCGCCGTCGACACCGCAAGGATCGCCGAGCGCTGCACGGGCAGGGCGCGTTCCCGGTTCGCCGGCAGATCGGCCAGCAGCTTCACCGTCGCCAGCTCCGCCCGGGCGGAGGCGGCGGCCATCGCGAGGAACGCCCCGCCCTCCCCGCCGGGCAGCCGCATCACCGGGGGCACCGGCAGCACCGCCGTCCCCCGGGCGAGATCGGTGTGCGCCTCCTCCACCGCCGCCACGGTCTCCTCGTGGTCGAGCATCGCGAGGATGTCGGAGCGGGTCAGGACCAGAGTCATACGGAATCCGTTCTGCGAGCGGTCGGAGGGGGCGGTCAGCGGGCGCCGCGGACGAACGGGACGGTCAGGCCCGACGGGGCCCGGCTGCGTCCCACCAGACCGCTCACCGCGAGCAGCGCGATGACGTACGGCAGCGTCACCAGCAGTGGCGACGGCAGGTGCAGACCCAGCGTGGGAGCGACGAACTGGAGCGCCTGCGCGAGGCCGAAGAAGAGGCACGCCACGATCGTCGGACCGCCCCGCCAGCGGCCCGCGATCACCGCGATGACGGCGAGGTAGCCGATCCCGCCGGTCATGTTGTCGCTGAACGCGTGCACCTCGGCCAGCGAGAGCTGCGCCCCGGCGAGCCCGGCGGTCACTCCGGTCAGGAGCACCGCCGCGTACCGGACCGCCGCCACCGGCAGGCCGCTGCGGTCGGCGGCGGTGGCGTCCTCGCCGATCGCGTCGGCCATCAGCCCCGGGCCGGTGCGGCGGCTCAGCAGCAGGGCCAGGGCCCCGGCCACCGCGAACGCCAGATAGCCGAGGGCGGTCTGCTCGAACAGGGCAGGACCGAGGACCGGCAGCTCGTGGAGGAGCGGCACGGCGACGGGGTCGAAGCCCGCCACCGAGTCCCCGGTGCCCTCCGGGAACAGCAGCCGCGCCCCGTAGGTGGTCGCGCCGAGGGCCAGCGCGTTGGCCGTGATGCCGGTGACGATCTGGTCGGCGCGCAGGGTCACGCTCAGCAGCGCCTGGACGGCGGCGAAGAGGAGGCCGGCGATCAGCGCGCACAGCACCCCGGCGGCCGCGCTGCCCGTGGTGTACGAGCCGGCCGCGCCCGCGAAGGCGCCGGTGAGCATCATGCCCTCGACGCTCAGGTTCAGGACGCCGGCCCGTTCGCTGACCAGCTCCCCGGACGAGGCGAGCAGCAGCGGCACGGCGAGCCGCACCCCGCCCGAGGCGAGTTCGGTGAGGACCTGCTCGGTGCTCATGGGCGCTTCTCCTTCCACAGCATCGAGGCGGCGATGAACAGCACCAGCAGGCTCTGCACGATCTGCACGGAGGAGGCGGGCACCTGGGAGGCCAGCTGGAGGTTGATGCCGCCGTTCGTCAGGAAGCCGAAGAGCAGCGAGACGCCCACGACGGCGGTGAGCGAGCCCCGGGCCAGCAGGCCGACCACCAGTCCCGAGAAGCCGTACCCGGACGAGAAGTGTTCGGCCAGCACGAAGGGCGCGGTCGCCATGAGCGCGGCGCCCGCCAGCCCGGCGAGGCCGCCCGCGACGGCCAGTGAGCCGGCCCGCAGCCGGTCGACCGGGGCGCCCAGCCGCAGCGAGGCCGGGCGCGAGTGCCCGACGGCGCGCAGCCGGAGTCCGGTCGGGGAGTGGTGCAGGACGAGCGCGGTCACCACGGCGGCCAGCAGGGCGACGGCCACGATCGCGGTGGCGGGCGAGTCCGCCGGTCCGAGCAGCGGCAGCCGGCCGGCTTCGGGCAGCGGCGCCGACTGCGGGAGCGTCTCGGTGGAGGTGGCGGGCTGCCGCAGCAGGGCCTCCTCGTGCACGGCGAGCGAGACGAGCCCGATGCCGACGAAGTTCAGGAGCAGCGTGGTGATGACCTCGCTGGTGCCGCGCCGCACCAGCAGCAGTCCGGCCGCCCAGGCCCACAGGGCGCCCGCCGCGCAGCCCGCGGCCAGCACGGCCGTGACCCCGAGCACCGGGGGCGTCCCCGCGGGCAGTGCGAGGCCGGCCGCCGCGCCCGCGACCCCGCCGGCGCAGAGCTGGCCCTCGCCGCCGACGTTCACCAGGCCGGCGCGGTGGGCGACGGTGAACCCGGTGGCGATCAGGGCGAGGACGGCGGCGGTGTTGAGGGAGGAGCCGATCGCGTACGGGGTGCTGAACATGCCCTCGATCAGGGCGCCGCCCGCAGCGGCCGGGGTGGCACCGGCGCCGATGACGAGGAGGAGTCCGGCGCCGGCGGCCGCGAGGGCGGCCAGCGAGGCGATGACGGCGGGGTGCCGCCAGGAGGGGGTGAGGGGCGCGATCATGAGGCCGCTTCCAGTTCTGGGGTGCCGGCGCCGAGCATCAGACGGGAGACGGTGGCGCGGGCGCCGGGGTCCGCGGTGGTGACGGGGCCGTGGAGCCGGCCCCGGTAGGCGACCGCGATCCGGTCGCAGAGGGCGAGGAGTTCGTCGAGCTCGCTGGAGACCACCAGGACGCCCGCCCCACGGGCCGCGGCCTCCCGCAGCCTGCCGAGTACGGCGTCCACCGCTCCGACGTCCAGACCCCGGGTCGGCTGGGCGGCGGCCAGGCAGACGAGCGGGTCGAGGGCCAGCTCCCGGGCGAGGACGACCTTCTGCTGGTTGCCGCCGGAGAGACTGGACATCGGCGCGCCGGGACCGGCGGCCCGGACGTCGTACTCGGCCAGCACCCGGCCGGCCGCCCGGTGCATCGCGGCCCGGTCCAGGAGCACCCCGAAGCGGCGGAACGCGCCGAGCCGTCCGAGGAACAGGTTCTCCGCGACCGACAGTTCGGGCACGCAGCCCTCGTGGTGCCGGTCCTCGGGGACGATCCCCAGGCCGGCGGTGGTACGGGTGCGCGGCGAGGCACGGGTCAGGTCCGTTCCGCCGGCCTCGACGCGCCCGTCCTCGACGGTCAGGGCCCCGCCGAGCACGGCCATCAGTTCGCTCTGGCCGTTGCCCTCGACCCCGGCGATGCCGAGGATCTCGCCGGGTGCCAGGTCGAGTCCGACGTCCTCCAGCGCGTACGACCCGTCGCCGCGCCGGACCGAGACCCCGCGCAGGCGCAGGGCGGGGACCCCGGCCCGTACGGCGTCTTCCGCGCCCGCACCCGGTGCCCGGCCCGTATGCGTACCCGTCTCCGGCTCCAGGCCCAGTGTGGCCGCGAGTTCCGGAGCCAGATCGGCCGGGGCGCGGCCGATCATCAGCGGGACCAGCTTCTCGGCGGGCAGCTCGGAGAGCGGGGCGCTGCCCGCGACGCGGCCGCCGCGCAGCACGGTCGCCGCGTCACCGGCCCGGGCCACCTCGCCGAGCTTGTGCGTGATCAGGACGACGGCCCGGCCGTCCGCCGCGATGCGGCGGCAGGTGTCGAGCAGGGCGTCCACCTCCGCCGGGGCCAGCACGCCGGTCGGTTCGTCCAGCAGGAGCAGCCGCGGATCGCGCAGCAGGCACTTGACGATCTCGACGCGCTGGCGGATGCCGACGGGGAGGTCGGCGATCCGGGCGGCGGGGTCGACCCCGAGTCCGTACGCCTCCTCCAGACGGTCGAGCCTGGTGGCGAGTTCGCGGCGCGGCAGCCGCAGCGAGCGGGCAGCCGGCAGCAGCAGGTTCTCCGCCACGGTCAGGGTCGGTACGAGGGAGAAGTGCTGGTGCACGGTGGCGATCCCGGCGGCCAGCGCGTCGGCCGGACGGGCGGGCGCGTACCCCTGTCCGTACAGCCGCATCGTCCCCGCGTCGGGGGTGAGGCCGCCGCCGACGAGGTGGCAGAGCGTGGACTTGCCCGCGCCGTTCTCGCCGAGGACGCAGTGGACGGTGCCCGCCTCGACCCGCAGGGCGACGTCGTCCAGGGCGCGGGTGTCACCGAACGACTTGGTCAGTCCGGCGATCTCCAGAGCGGCGGGCGCGCTCACAGGGTGGTGATCTTCCCGGTGGCGATCCGCTGCTTCAGCTCGTCGAGCTTGCGCCGGGTGGCCGCGTCCGCGCCGCACACCAGGAGGTCGCTGGCGGGCTTGTCGGCGGTGAGGCCGAACTTCACGTTCTCGGCCTTCCAGGTCCCGTCGAGCGCGTGCGCGACGGCGTACTCGATCTCGGCGCCGATGTCCGTCTTCACATATCCCGCGTACGCCGGGGCGCTGCCGCACTCCGCCGGGATCGGGCCGCCGACGATCCGGCCGCCGCGTTGCGAGGCGGCCTGGGCCAGGCCCTTCTGGCCGAGGTTCAGGACCTGGCCCAGCACGTCCGCCCCGGCGCCGAAGTCGGCCAGTGCGGACTGCTTGGCCTTGGCGACGTCGTTGAAGTCGCCCGGGTACTGCGGGGGCAGCACCCGCACACCCGGCTTCGCGGCCTTCGCCCCGTTGGCGAACTCCTCGGCCGCGTTGACGATCGCGGGAAGTTCGGCGCCGCCGACGAACCCGACGGTCCCCTTCTTGCTGAGCAGGGCGGCGGACGCGCCGGAGAGGAAGGCGGCCTCGGCCTGTTGGGGGTCGTACAGGCCGAGGTTGGCCAGCGGCTTCCCGTCGGCGGGTCCGCCGATCTCGACGAACTTCACCTCCGGGAAGCGCGGGGCGACCTTGCGGACGGAGGCGTCGGTCTGGCCGCCGAGCGAGATCACCAGGTCGGAGGAGCCGGCGAAGCGGACGAGGGCCGCCTCGTAGTCGGCGGCCGGGATCTGCTCGACCATGGTGAGCCGCGCCTTGCCCTGGTGCGCCTTCCCGGCGCGCAGGTACCCGAGGTGCGCGGACTGCATGAATCCCTGGTCGGAGACCGATCCGGCGAACAGGACGCCGACCCTGACGGCCTCGCCGGAGCCCTCGGCCGATGAGCCCCCGTCCGAACCGCAGGCGGTGAGCAGGAGCAGGCCCGCGGCCAGTGCCGAGGCCGTGACGGAGTTGCGCAGGTGCACCACGGGTGCCTCCAGGAGGACGTGCGGCCCACGGGCCGGTTACTGGTATACCGTTACGCGGCTCAGTGTCGGCCCGCCGTGTTGCGGCCGTGTTAGGCGTCGGTTAGCAATGGCGGCGCCCTCGCCCCGCCCGCGTAACCTGTGGTTGACGGACGGCAGGAGGAGGAACGTGACGGAGCGCAGCTCGCTGCGGGACCTGGTGTACGAGACCCTGCGGCGGCGGATCGTAGAGGTCGACCTCCCGCCGGGCCGGCGCCTCGTGGAACGGGACCTCGCCGCCGAGCTGAAGGTCTCCCGCATTCCCCTGCGCGAAGGACTGCGGCTGCTCGCCGCGGAGGGACTGGTCGTGCTGGTCCCGCACCGGGGCGCGCTGGTGGCGCCGTTCACGCCCGCCGACGTACGGGACCTCTTCGACGTACGCGAGTCACTGGAGTCCCTCGCGGCCCGGCTCACCGCCGAGCGCCACGACGAGACCGGGCTGGCCCGGCTGGCGGAGCGGCTGGAGCAGGCGAGGTCGGCGACCAGGTCCGGGGACTGGCGGGCCATCGCCGAGGCGAACGCGGGCTTCCACGTCGACATCGTGGAACTGGCCGCCAACCCGCTGCTCAGCGGCATCATGGGCCCGCTGGAGGCCCGTACGCACTGGCTGTTCCGGCTGACCGCGCAGCGCGACGCGGACGAGCAGTGCGCCGAGCACGAGGTGCTGTACGAGGCCATCGCGGCCCGGGACGCGGACCGGGCCGCCGCCCTGGCCCACGCACACGTGGCGAGCGGCCGGGCGACCAGCACGGAGCTGGCCGCCCGCTGGTCGCACCCCGAGGTCGACCCGGCCGAGGTCGCCTCACGCCGGCGCCGCCGGGCCCCGGAGTCCCCGGCGGCCTGACGCGGCCGCCGCTCCGGTCAGGCGTGCCGGGGCGAGGTGCCCGTGTCCGTGCCCGGCCGGCGCTCCACCCGGGTGGAGCCGCCCGGTTCCCCGTGCATCTCCGGGTGCGGATGGGGATGCGGCTCCGTGGCCGAGGGCAGACGCCGCCGCCTGCGGTGCTTGAGGAGTGCCCAGGGCGCCCGGGCCCCGGTGACCTCCGTACCGGCCTCCCTGGCCGCCTGGGACGCCGCCTTGGCCACCGGCAGCATGTCCTCGCGCCGGGCCCCGTCCAGATGATCGGTCTCCGGCCACAGCCCGAGCACCGCGCAGAGCGTCGGCAGCAGCGCCATCGCCGCCGTCGCGTAGCCCTCCGCCGACGGGTGGTAGTTGTCCGGGCCGAACAGCTCCCGCGGGTTCGCCTCGAACTCCGGGCCCAGCAGATCGCCCAGCGACACCGTCCGCCCGCCCTGCTCGACCGAACCGATCGTCTGCGCCGCCGCCAGCTGCCGGCTCACCCGCCGCGCCAGCCACCGCAGCGGCTGGTAGACCGGCTCGATCGTGCCCAGGTCGGGGCAGGTGCCCACGACGACCTCGGCCCCCGCCGTCCGCAGCCTGCGCACCGCCGTCGTCAGACAGCGCACCGACTGGGTGGCGGGCATCCGGTGCGTGACGTCGTTCGCCCCGATCATGATCACGCAGACGTCCGGCACCCGGGCCGGGTCCGCGAGGAGCAGCGAGACCTGCCGCTCCAGATCGTCCGAACGGGCACCCGGCTGCGCCACATTGCGCAGATCCACCGGCCGCTCCGACACCGCCGCGAGCCCCGAGGCGAGCAGCGCCCCCGGGGTGTGCCCGGCCCGGCGCACCCCCTGCCCGGCCGCCGTGGAGTCACCGAGCAGCCCGAACCGCAAGGGTTCCGCGGGGCCGGCGAACGCCACCCCGTACCGCCCGTCCGCACTCGGCGGGACCGGTGCGACACCACCGCCCACCTGCCGCTTCGCCAGCTGGACCTCCGCCAGCAGGACGCCTACCGCCGCGGCGCCCAGCAGCCCGATGCTGCCACCGCCGTAGGCCGCGCCCGCCGCGATCCGCCGTGCCACCCTCGCCCTCGACACAGTCCGGTCCACCTCCTCGTCGCCGTGCTGCCGTACCGCCGTACACAGAGCTAACTGCCCCCAAGTGACCGTCGTTCAATCGCTTCGCCCAATCTCGTGCCCGTACGCATACTCTTGCCGCACCATCTCGGAGACCCCGGAGTACACGGTGCAATTCCACGATTCGATGATCAGTCTCGTAGGCAATACCCCGCTGGTGAGGCTGCGCAGTGTCACGGCCGGCATCCAGGCGACGGTCCTGGCCAAGGTCGAGTACTTCAACCCCGGCGGTTCGGTCAAGGACCGGATCGCCCTGCGCATGATCGAGGCCGCCGAACAGAGCGGCGAGCTGCTGCCCGGCGGCACGATCGTCGAGCCGACCAGCGGCAACACGGGCGTCGGCCTGGCGATCGTCGCGCAGCAGAAGGGCTACAAGTGCATCTTCGTCTGCCCGGACAAGGTGTCCACGGACAAGATCAACGTACTGCGCGCCTACGGTGCCGAGGTCGTCGTCTGCCCGACGGCCGTCGACCCCGAGCACCCGGACTCGTACTACAACGTCTCGGACCGGCTGGTCCGTGAGACGCCGGGCGCCTGGAAGCCCGACCAGTACTCGAACCCCAACAACCCGCGCTCGCACTACGAGACCACCGGTCCCGAGCTGTGGGAGCAGACGGAGGGGAAGATCACCCACTTCGTCGCGGGGGTCGGCACCGGCGGCACCATCAGCGGCACCGGCCGCTATCTGAAGGAGGCCAGCGGCGGCGCCGTCCAGGTGATCGGCGCGGACCCGGAGGGCTCGGTCTACTCCGGCGGCTCCGGCCGGCCGTATCTGGTCGAGGGCGTCGGTGAGGACTTCTGGCCGTCGGCGTACGACCGGACGGTCACGGACGAGATCGTCGCCGTGTCCGACAAGGACTCCTTCCAGATGACCCGCAGGCTCGCCAAGGAGGAGGGGCTGCTCGTCGGAGGTTCCTGCGGTATGGCGGTCGTGGGCGCCCTGGAGGTCGCGAAGCGGCTCGGACCCGACGACGTGGTCGTCGTCCTGCTGCCGGACAGCGGCCGCGGCTACCTGTCGAAGATCTTCAACGACGAGTGGATGGCCGACTACGGCTTCCTGGAGGACACCGGCCCCTCCGCCCGGGTCGCGGACGTCCTCGACTACAAGGCGGGCCCGATCCCGACGCTCGTCCACATGCACCCGGAGGAGACCGTCGGCGAGGCGATCGACGTGCTCCGCGAGTACGGCGTCTCCCAGATGCCGATCGTGAAGCCCGGCGCGGGCCACCCGGACGTGATGGCCGCCGAGGTCATCGGCTCGGTCGTCGAGCGCGAACTGCTCAACGCGCTCTTCGCCCAGCGCGCCTCGCTCTCCGACCCGCTGGAGAAGCACATGTCCCCGCCGCTGCCGCAGGTCGGCTCCGGCGAACCGGTCGAGGACCTGATGGCCGTGCTCGGCGGTACGGGGGCCGCGGACGCGGCGATCGTGCTGGTGGAGGGCAAGCCCAAGGGCGTCGTCAGCCGCCAGGACCTGCTGGCGTTCCTCGCCAAGGACGCGACGGCCGCCACCGTCACGCCGTAGGGCGGGAGCGCGGGCTTCGCGAAAACGGTACGAGCGCGACACGTACCCGCAGCACCGGCTTAACACGGCTCGGGCAGATTAGTGGGTGTCGGCAGGGAAACCCGCCGGCACCGAGTACGGCGACACGGACTACGGAGCGGCTCCCGGACCTCCACCGTCGCCCGGATGCGGAGACCGGCCCTGACCCGGACCGCGTCCCTCGCGGGGACCGCCGTCGTCCCGCCCCCTGGGAAACCGGGGGTGCGGCGGTCCCCGCGATACATCTATGCGCGGAGACCCGGGGTGTCCCCGGCCCTCTCCTCCCCGTCGTCCGCCCGCGGCGCGGCCGCCCAGCTCGCCAGCAGCGCGACGCGCTCGGCGGTCTCCGAACCGGGCTCCGGGGTGTAGACCACCAGCGACTGGCCCGGATCACCCGGCACCCCGAGCGTCTCGTACGGGAGCGTCAGCCCGCCCACGACCGGGTGGTCGATCCGCTTCACGCCGTACGTCTTCGCCTTCACCTGGTGGTCCGCCCACAGCCGGCGGAACTCCTCGCTCTTCATCGACAACTCCCCGACCAGGGTGGCGAGCTGCTTGTCGTCGGGGTGCAGTCCGGCGTCCAGTCGCAGATACGCGACCGTCTCCGCCGCCACCGCCGGCCAGTCCGGGTACAGCTCCCGCGCCGCCGGCTCCAGGAACGTCTGGCGCGGCATGTTGCGCTCACCGGCGGCCATCCGGGAGAAGCCGACGAGCGCGTCGGCCAGCGCGTTCCACGCCAGTACGTCCATCCGGCGGCCCAGCACGAAGGCGGGCGCCCGGTCGAGCGTGTCCAGGAGCAGCCGCAGCCCCGGCCGCACCCGCTGCGCGGCGGAAGGCGCCGCCTTGCGCGCCGCGGGGCGGGCCACCGTGCGCAGGTAGGCGTGCTCCGTCCCGTCCAGCCGGAGCACCCGGGCTATCGCGTCGAGCACGGCGTCCGAGACGCTGGGGCCGCGCCCCTGTTCCAGCCGGATGTAGTAGTCGACGCTGACGCCCGCGAGTTGCGCGACCTCCTCGCGCCTGAGCCCGGGGACGCGCCTGCGCCCGTAGGAGTTGAGCCCCACGTCCTCGGGCTGGATACGTGCGCGTCGTGAGCGGAGGAAGTCTCCGAGGTCGCCGTCCATGCCGCCGATCGTAGAAGACCCGCCGCCGCCCAGCCTGGTACTGCCGGACCCAGGAAGGACGCCCCCCTGGGTAGCCGTCGCGCGCCGCCGCACAGTGGGGTCAACGCCGGGCGGACGTCCCGGCGGCACCGCACACCGAGGAGCACGCACATGTCGTACGGAACGCTCGCAGGCCGCACCGCCGTCATCACCGGAGCCGCCAGCGGCATGGGGAACGCCACCGCCCGGCTGCTCGCCGCCCAGGGCGTCAGCGTGGCGCTGCTGGCCCGCCGCGCGGAGCGGCTGGAGGAACTGGCCGGCAAGATCACCGCCGACGGCGGCCGGGCGCTCGCCGTGGTCACCGACGTCACCGACCAGGCATCCGTGGACGCCGCCGCCGAGCGGATCCACGCGGAGTTCGGCCGGGTGGACCTGGTGGTCAACGCGGCCGGTGTGATGCTGCCCAACCCCGTGGACGCGGGCCGCACCGACGAGTGGCAGCGGATGCTCGACACCAACGTGGCGGGCGCCCTGCGCGTCATCCGGGCCTTCACCGCCGACCTGGTGGCGGCCGCCGCCGAGGGACGCACCGCCGACCTGGTCAACATCTCGTCGATCGGCGCGCACATCACGTTCCCCAACTACGCGGTGTACGGCGCGACGAAGGCCGCGCTCAGCTACCTCTCGGCGTCACTGCGCACCGAACTGGGCCCGCGCGACGTCCGGGTGACGAACATCGAGCCGGGCCTCACGGACTCGGAACTGGCCGGCCACGTCGACAACGCCGAACTGAGCGGCCAGCTCGACGGCATGTTCGACGCGCTCGGCGGGCTGTCGAGCGACGAGATCGCCGATCTGATCGCCTACACGACCAGCCGGGCACGCCACATCAACCTGCGCCAGATGGTCGTCCTGCCGACCCGTCAGGCATGAGCCCCGCCGTACGGACCCGCTCAGTCCTCCCAGTCGGATTCCGTACGCCGCTGCTCGCGCCGCCGGAACAGCCGCCCTGCGTGGCCCGCCTGGAAGGCGTTGACCCCGACGATGCCGAGCCACGCCACGACGAGCCCCGCGAGCCCCGCGTTCGCCACCCCGATGGCGGACAGCGGGATCGCCAGGACCAGCGAGATGATCGCGAATCCGAAGCGCTCACCGAAATGCCCCATCGCCGGCTCCGGGGAGCGCGCCCCACGGGCGACGACGATCTGTTGTTCGGCGAGATGGCGCCGGACCCGCCGGTCCAGCGTGCTGTCGAGCCGCTGCTCGACCTTCTCCAGAAACGACTCGACGAGCGCGGACTCGTACTCGGACCCCAGCTCGCCGCGGGCCTGGAGGGTGGCGTTGAGCTCCTTCTTGAGCTCGGTGTCGGGTGCGTCCATGGTCCTACGGTACGAACCGGGGGCGGCCGGGTCAGTGGGGCTAACCCCCCGTTTTTCGGGGGCCTACTGGTGCCAGGCCACGGCGAGGCCCTTGGAGGCGGCCATGACGAGGGCGAGGACCAGGGCCGGAACGGCGTACCCGGCCAGCGCCAGGGCCACGGCACCCGCGCCGAACCAGCCGGTCTCGAAGACCACCCGCGCCGCGCCGTGCACCTTGTGGGGTGCGTCGGGCGCGCCGAACAGCCACCACAGCGCGATCATCAGGACCGGCCCGCCGATGCCGGCGATCAGCCGCGGTATCCACCCCGTGCCGAGGGCGAAGCCCCAGGTGGCGACGGACCCGATGACGGCCAGCTCCGACAGGAAGACGATCAGCAGGTTGAGCGACTTCATGCCGCGCTCCCGAGGGCGGCTGCCCCGGTACGGCGGGTCAGCCACCAGGCGGAGGCGAGGTGGACGCCCGCCGAGAGCGTCCCGCCGACCGCCATGCCGGGGATCCCCCGGGTGATCCCGATGCACGCGTCGCCGAGCTGCGCCGCGCCCGCCACCGCGAGGACCGGGACGAGCCCGCGCCGCTCCCCGCGCAGCAGGTACCCCAGTGCGGCGGCGAGCGGGACGGCGCGGACCGCGTACGCCTCCGCGTAGACCCGCAGCCCGGCCGTCGGCTCGGTGCCGGGCGGGAGCAGGAGCGCGGGGCGCACCACTCCGATCACGGCCGCGGCCGCCGAACCGGCCGCCAAGGCCGCGTTGAGGACGGTCAGGGAACGTCGCATCTCGTCACCTCGTGAATCATTAAGACTCTGAATTATTACCCGATGATATGGTGCGACGCGTGAAGGATGTCAAGCGGGACAAGCTGACCGACACCGTGAGCTTCCGGCTCGGCACGGTCGGCGCGATCACCGCCGAGCTGTTCGCCGAACGGATCGCCGCGCACGGGCTCAAGCCCAAGCACGCCGGGCTGATGGCCCTGCTGGCCAGTGGTGCCGCCGCCTCGCAGCAGGAGATCGCCCGCACCATGCGGGTCACCCCCAGCCTGGTCGTGGGCCTCGCCGATCACCTGGAGGAACTCGGCGCGGTCGGCCGGGAGCGCGACCCCGGCGACCGGCGCCGCCAGATCCTCACCCTCACCGACCGGGGCCGTGAACTGCTCGGCATCTGCACGTCGACGGCGAGCGCCATCGACGAGGAGCTGACGGCCGGCCTCGACGACGCCTTCCGGGACCGGCTGCGCGAGACCCTCGCCGTGCTCGCCGAGCGGGCCGGTCTGCCCGGATAGCCGCGCGACAGGCGACTGCATATGGACATGCAGACGCCTTGCTGGCTGAATGGATCCGTCGGTGCCGGTCTCGGCGCGCACGGTCTACCGAGGGGACAGGATGAGCGGGAGCAGCCCGGCCGCGCGGTTGCAACAGCTGTTCGAGGGGCGCAGGCTCACACCCACCCAGCGCCGCATCGCGCACTCGATGGTGCGCAGGGCCGGCGACGCGCCGTTCCTCTCCAGCGTCGAACTGGCCGAACTGGCCGGGGTCAGCCAGCCCTCCGTCACCCGCTTCGCCGTCGCCCTCGGGTTCGACGGCTACCCCGCACTGCGCAAGCACCTGCGCGAGGTCGCCCCGGCCGGAGCGGCCGACGGCGCAGCGGAGGACACGTACAACGAGTACCAGCAGGCCGTACTCGGCGAGATCGAGAACCTGCGCCACCTCGCCGAACTGCTCGCCGACCCGGGCCCCGTCGAACGGGCCGGCCGGCTGCTCGCCGCCTCACGCCCGCTGCCCGTGCTCGGGCTGCGCGCCGCGTCCTCGCAGGCGCGGGGCTTCGGCTACTTCGCCGCCAAGGTGCACCCCGACGTCCGGGTGCTCGACGAGGGCGGCAGCATGCTGCACGACCGGATCGACGCGGCCCGGCGTGCCGGGGCCACGGCCCTGATCTGCTTCGCGCTGCCGCGCCACCCCCGCGAGGTCGTGGACGCCCTCGGCTACGCGCGGAACCAGGGGCTGACCGTCGTGTCGGTCGCCGACTCCGCCTTCGCCCCCGTGGCCCGCCACAGCGACCTGCTGATCCCGGCCGCCGTAGGGACCGGGCTCGCCTTCGACACCGCGTGCGCGCCGATGCTCCTCGGCCGGGTCCTGCTGGAGGCCATGTGCGACAGCCTCCCCGAAGCGCAGGCCCGCCTGGAGGAGTTCGACGCGGGGGCGGTGGCCCGGGGCCTGTTCATCGAGTGACGTTGCTCCTCGTCCGTGGTGCGGGGTTCCGTCCTCAATCGCCGGACGGGCTTGGGTGCGGGTCCCCCGCCGGTTCGCCCTTGTCCGGTGGGTGGGGGTCCGGGGCCCCTCCGGGGCGTCTCCTCAAACGACGAACGTTTCCAGTCCCACGCGAGCGACCCCGGTATGCGTTCGTCGTCCTGCGGGGACTCCCCTGCACGGCCCCGGACCCGGCCGCCTTGCGTCTGCGGCAGTCGTTTCGTCGGTGTTCAGACGTACGTGAGAGTGGGTGGGGGCGTGCAGGGGGGTCCCCGCAGAAAAATGGCGTAATACCCGGCCCCCGCAACGTCTCCGGTTGCCACGCCAGTTTTTGAGGAGACGCCCCGGAGGGCCCCCACCCCCACCCACCGGACAAAGGCGCACCCCGCGGGGGACCCGCACAAAAGCCCGTCCGGCGATTGAGGACGGACCCCCGCACCACAAGGACCCCGCTCAGACGTCCAGGTCCGCCTCGATCTTCTTCAGCTGGTGGCGGGCCATGGCCAGGTTGGCGCGGCTCGCGTCCAGGACGAGGTAGAGGAACAGGCCGTTGCTGCCACGGGCGGTCTTGAGGAGCCGGATCAGGTGGTACTGGCTGCCCAGGGTGATCAGGATGTCCTCGATCTCGTCCTGGATCCCGAGGTGCTCCATGGTGCGGAGCTTGGCGCGTACGACGTCGGTGTTGCCCGCCGCCGCGACCTCCAGGTTGAATTCCTTGCCGCCGCCGAGGGTGCCCAGGGCCATGCCGCTCGTGTAGTCCACGAGGGCGACACCGGTGGTGCCCTCGATGGACGACATCGCTTCCTTCAGTGACGCTTCGGTGTTCGCCATGAGTGCTCGTTTCCTTTCCCTGACCGGTCGGGTGGACCGGTTCCGTTTCTGGGTGCTGCCGGGTTCGTGCGGGGTCATGTCGTGCGGTGCGGGAGCGGTCCCGGCTGTTGGGGGGTGCGTGGCGCCGGGGCGCGCGGGCCGGGAGCCGGCTGCGGGGCGCGTTCCAGGGCGGTGTCGACGAGCTCGCCGATCCGGGAGCCGGACCTGCGGCCCTCCAGATGGAGCCGGCCGACGTTGATCCGGTCCTCGGCGAGGAGGGTCAGGACGGCCGAGGAGCCTGCCGCGTACGTCGCGATGTAGCCGGACTCGCCGCGGACGAGGAGTTCGCGGAAGCCGCCCCGGCCGGTCGCGTCCGTCATCCGGATCGCGACGCCGAGCGCGGCCGCGGTCAGGGCGGCGACGCCCTCCGCCTCGACGCCCGGGGTGTCGTGGGCCAGGACGAGGCCGTCGGTGCTGGCCGCCAGGGCGCCGGAGAGGAGCGGAACCCGTGCCCGTAACCGCTGGAGCTCGGCCAGGACATCCTGCACTTCGGCCTCGGGCACCATCAGCTGTCTCCTCCCGGCACGCTGTCTGAGCGCGCGTATCACAGGGCCTCCAATGCGTCTCGGAGCCGGCGCAACAGGGCGACGTCGGGGTCGGCCGTGACCTCGGGGAGCGTGATCCGGCCGGCGGCGGTGGCGGCGGTGTCCGTCGCCTCGCGTACCGCCGCGACCAGTCCGGCGGCTGCCAGCCGGCGCAGGTCGACCAGGGTGTGGAACGCGGACCTGCCCAGCTCCTGCGCGATGTCCGTGGCCGTACGCACCCCGTTCACGCGCTCCAGCACGCGGCGCTGGCGCGGCGGCACGGGGGAGTCGGCCGCCTGGCCGGTCCGCACCAGCGGGGCGCTGTCGGTGACCGCTTCGGGCCAGATCCGGTCCAGTAACTCCCGGCGCCGGAGCGTCTCGCGCTGCACGGCGTCCACGGGGACGGGGCGGACCGGGCCGATCCAGTGCGCGACCCCGTAGCGGAAGCGGGCCGGGGTCCGGGTCGGGGCGAGGGCGAAGAACGCCGCGTCGTACAGGGCGCCCAGATGGCACAGTTCCAGCGCGCCGCCGGGCACCCGGCCGCTGTCGACGAGGTAGCGGCCGACTCGCTGCCCGGCACCGGCCTGGGCGACCGCGTCCCACCAGCCCTCGCGGCGGAGCGCACCGCCCCGGGTGAGCAGGACGTCGATGCCGGGGGTGGCCGGGCTCTCGGCGTGCACCACCTTGCCGTCGGCGAGGTAGAGGGTGCCGCGGTCGCGCATCAGGGCGCCGGTGGCGCGTTCGGAGGCGAGGCGCTGGAGCATGGGTGAGAGGACACCTGCCGGGCCGGGGGCGGTCGAGGGGGCTGCCGCACTCATGCCAGGACCAGCCGCTCGGCCATCTCGCCCAGCCGTATCCGGGCCAGGGCCAGGTTTCCCTCCGCGCGGTCCAGCCACAGGTGGAGGAAGACGCTGCTGTCGAAGTCCGTCTCGACGAACCGGAGGATGTGGTAGCCGGCGCGGGTGGTGACGATGACGTCCTCGACCGGGGCAGGTATCGCCTCGGCTTCGGTGCCTGAGGGCTCGGGCGAGGCGGACGCGAAGGCGGGCTGCTCGGCGGCCATGCGGGCCACCTCCGCCGTCTCCGCCGCGGTGGCCTCGTGATCGCCGTTGGGCGAGTCGCCGATGGTGCCGAGGGCGAGACCGCTCGTCCAGTCGACCACGGCGGCACCACGGGCACCGGGCAGTCTCATGACATCGAGCAGGCACTCGTCGATTCCGGGCACGCGGACTCCCCTCCGACGGTGCGTGCGGCTGTGACCCCGAGGTTACGCAACGTGCTCACGCCAGGTGGAGGTTCTGGCATTTTCCATTGGTACATGCGCGAGGTTGGGGAGAATGCCCCGCCACGGAACCGGAGGTGGCCGGTCCGGAGGTCTCCCGTCCCGCCCTGTTGACTGAAGCTATTCAGGCAACCAAGATGTGAATAGAAAATTCACAGTCGCGAGGAGGCATCTGTCATGTCAGGACCCCGCCCCGTACGGGCACCGCGCGGTACCGGACTGAGCACCCTGGGATGGCAGCAGGAAGCCGCCCTGCGCATGCTGCAGAACAACCTCGACCCCGAGGTCGCCGAACACCCCGACAAGCTCGTCGTCTACGGCGGCACGGGCAAGGCGGCCCGCGACTGGCGCTCGTTCGACGCGATGGTCCGCACGCTGCAGACGCTCAAGCAGGACGAGACGATGCTCGTCCAGTCGGGGCGGCCGGTCGGCGTCATGCAGACGCACGAGTGGGCTCCCCGGGTCCTGATCGCCAACTCCAACCTGGTCGGCGACTGGGCGAACTGGGAGGAGTTCCGCCGCCTGGAGGCGCTCGGGCTCACCATGTACGGCCAGATGACCGCCGGATCGTGGATCTACATCGGTACCCAGGGCATCCTCCAGGGCACGTACGAGACGTTCGCCGCGGTCGCCGCGAAGAAGTTCGGCGGCACGCTGGCCGGGACGATCACGCTGACCGCCGGGCTCGGCGGCATGGGCGGCGCCCAGCCGCTCGCCGTCACGATGAACGACGGCGTCGCGATCTGTATCGACTGCGACCCGCGCGCCATCGAGCGCCGTATCGAGCACCGCTTCCTGGATGTGAAGGCCGACAACCTGGAGCACGCCCTCCAGCTTGCCACCGAGGCGCGGGACGCGCGCAGGCCTCTGTCGATCGGGCTGCTCGGCAACGCGGCGGAGCTGCTGCCCCGGATGCTCGCCGAGGGCGCCCCGGTCGACATCGTCACCGACCAGACGAGCGCGCACGACCCGCTGGCCTACCTCCCGCTCGGAGTCGACTTCGACGACATGGCCGACTACGCCACCGAGAAGCCCGCAGACTTCACCCAGCGCGCCCGCGAGTCGATGGCCCGGCACGTCGAGGCGATGGTCGGCTTCATGGACGCGGGCGCGGAGGTCTTCGACTACGGCAACTCGATCCGCGGCGAGGCTCAACTCGCCGGGTACGAGCGGGCCTTCGACTTCCCCGGCTTCGTGCCCGCGTACATCCGGCCGCTGTTCTGCGAGGGGAAGGGCCCGTTCCGCTGGGCCGCCCTGTCTGGTGAGGCGTCCGACATCCACAAGACCGACAAGGCGATGCTGGAGCTCTTCCCGGAGAACGAGTCGCTGCACCGCTGGATCAAGATGGCCGGCGAGCGCGTCCACTTCCAGGGACTGCCCGCCCGCATCTGCTGGCTCGGCTACGGCGAGCGGGACCGGGCCGGCGAGCGGTTCAACGACATGGTGGCGAGCGGCGAGCTCGCCGCGCCGCTGGCGATCGGGCGCGACCACCTGGACTGCGGTTCCGTGGCCTCCCCGTACCGCGAGACCGAGGCCATGCTCGACGGCTCCGACGCGATCGCCGACTGGCCGCTGCTGAACGCGATGGTCAACGTCGCCTCGGGAGCCTCCTGGGTCTCCATCCACCACGGCGGCGGGGTCGGCATGGGCCGCTCCCTGCACGCCGGCCAGGTGACCGTCGCCGACGGTACGAAGCTGGCGGGCGAGAAGATCCGCCGGGTGCTGACCAACGACCCGGGCATGGGCGTCATCCGGCATGTGGACGCCGGGTACGACATCGCGGACTCCGTGGCGGCCGACAAGGGTGTCCGGGTGCCGATGGCGGAGGGCGAGGCGTGACGGCTCCGGGCTCCGCGGCGGCGGGCGGACGGCCGGGCGGCGGCCCGCAGCCCTCGTTCCAGGACATGTGGCGGGAGCTGGCGCCGCTCGGGCGGCACCCGGAAAGCGGCGGGTACCGGCGCTACTCCTGGACCGCCGCCGACGCCGACTGCCGCGCCTGGTTCCGGGCGCAGGCCGAGGCGCGCGGGCTGGTCCTGGAGACCGACCGCAACGGCAACCAGTGGGCCTGGCTCGGCGACCCGCTGGCCGGGGACGCCGTCGTCACCGGCTCGCACCTCGACTCCGTCCCGGACGGCGGGGCCTTCGACGGGCCGCTCGGCGTCGTCTCCTCCTTCGCCGCGCTCGATGAACTCCGCCGCAGGGGAGTGGAGTTCACCCGGCCGCTGGCCATCACCAACTTCGGTGACGAGGAAGGCGCGCGCTTCGGTCTGGCCTGTGTCGGCTCCCGGCTCGCCGCCGGGCAGCTGACCGTCGAGGCCGCGCACCGGCTGCGCGACGGCGACGGCGTCACCCTGCCGCAGGCCATGGAGGCGGCCGGGTACGACCCCGACGCCATCGGACCCGACCCCGCGCGGCTCGCCCGTATCGGCGCGTTCGTCGAGCTCCATGTCGAGCAGGGGCGCGCGCTCGACCTGTCCGGGGACCCGGTCGGCATCGCCTCCGCGATCTGGCCGCACGGACGCTGGCGGTTCGACTTCCGCGGCGAGGCCAACCACGCGGGCACCACCCGGCTCGCCGACCGCCGCGACCCGATGCTCACGTACGCCGAGACCGTGCTCGCCGCCCGCCGGGAGGCGGAACTGGCCGGCGCCCTGGCCACCTTCGGCAAGATCGCCGTCGAGCCGAACGGGGTCAACGCGATCCCCTCCCTCGTGCGCGGCTGGCTCGACTCCCGCGCCGCCGACCAGGACACCCTGGACACCGTCGTCGCCGGCATCGAACGCGCCGCCCGGGACCACGCGGAGCGGGCCGGCATCGACCTCGACGTCGTACGGGAGTCGTTCACGCCCGTCGTGGAGTTCCAGCACGCCCTGCGCGACGAGCTGGGGGCGCTCCTGAAGGGCTCCGCCGTCCGGGACACCGGGCGCGACGTGCCCGTGCTCGGCACCGGAGCGGGACACGACGCGGGTATTTTGTCCGCTTCGGTGCCAACCGCCATGCTGTTCGTACGGAACCCCACCGGGATCTCGCACTCGCCGGCCGAACACGCCGCCGAGGACGACTGCGTGGCCGGGGTGATCGCACTCGCCGACGTACTGGAAGGTCTCGCGTGCCGCTGACGACGGAGCTGACGACGGAGCCCATGAGCAGGCCCGGTGCCGTGACGTACTGGCTGGCCCATGCCTGGCTCGGCACCCATGTCGAGCCGGGTGTCGTCCTGGAGGTGGCCGGCGGACGGATCGCCGGGGTGCGGACCGGCGTCGAGGCGCCGCCGCCGGGCGCGACCGTGCTGCGCGGGCTCACCCTGCCCGGGCTCGCCAACGCCCACTCGCACGCCTTCCACCGCGCCCTGCGCTCCACCGTCCAGGTCGGCTCCGGCACCTTCTGGACCTGGCGCGAGATCATGTACCAGGTCGCGTCCCGGCTCACCCCCGACACGTACTACGAACTGGCCCGTGCCGTGTACGCCGAGATGGCACTGGCGGGCATCACCGCGGTCGGTGAGTTCCACTATCTGCACCACGCGCCGGGCGGCGTCCCCTACGACAACCCGAACGCGATGGGGGAGGCCCTGATCGCGGCCGCCCGCGAGGCCGGCATCCGGATCACCCTGCTGGACACCGCCTACCTCGCCGCCGGATTCGGCCGCCGGCCCTCCCAGTACCAGGCGCCCGACCGGCACCAGCAGCGCTTCTCGGACACCACCGCCGACGCCTGGGCCGAGCGCGCCTCCCTCCTCAAGGGCGACGAGCACACCCTGATCGGCGCCGCGATCCACTCGGTGCGGGCCGTCCCCGCCGACCAGCTCGCCACCGTCGCCCAGTGGGCCGACCAGCGGCAGGCACCGCTCCATGTCCACCTCTCCGAACAGACCGCGGAGAACGACGCCTGTCTCGCCGCCCACGGCCGCACCCCCACCCGGCTCCTCGCCGACCACGGGGTCCTCGGACCGCGCACCACCGGCGTCCACAACACGCACCTCACCGCCGAGGACATCGAGCTCATCGGCTCGACGGCCACCGGCACCTGCATGTGCCCCACCACCGAACGCGACCTGGCCGACGGCATCGGCCCCGCCGTCGCCCTCCAGCGGGCCGGCTCGCCGCTCTCGCTGGGCAGCGACAGCCACGCCGTGATCGACCTCTTCGAGGAGGCGCGCGCGATGGAGCTCAACGAACGCCTGCGCACCCGGACCCGCGGCCACTGGACGGCCGCCGCACTGCTGCGCGCCGCCTCCGCCGACGGCCACGCCGCGCTCGGCCGGCCGGAGGCGGGAACGCTCGAACCCGGCGCCCCCGCCGACCTGGTGACGATCGCCCTGGACTCCGTCAGGACCGCGGGGCCGGTGCCCAGGCTGGCAGCGGAGACCGCCGTATTCGCCGCTTCCGCGGCCGATGTGCGCCACACGGTGGTCGCGGGCCGGCACATCGTGCGCGACGGACATCACGAGCTGGTCGCCGACGTCCCCCGGGCGCTCGCCACAGCCGTCGCGGCCCTGCACCGCTGAGCAGCGGGACGCAGACCCCCGCACCGCCCACCCGCAAGGAGAGCAGCCCCCCGATGACGACGACCGCCCTCACCCACATCTCCGCACTGGTCACCAACGACCCCTCCCTCGGTGACGGTTCCCCCCTCGGACTGATCCAGGACGCGGCCGTCGTCATCGAGGGCGACCGGGTCGTCTGGACCGGTGAATCAAGCAAAGCACCCGCCACTGACAACGCCGTCGACGCGGGCGGCCGGGCCGTGATCCCCGGTTTCGTCGACTCCCACTCCCACCTCGTCTTCGCGGGCGACCGCACCCAGGAGTTCAACGCCCGCATGTCCGGCCGCGCCTACAGCGCAGGCGGGATCAGGACCACCGTCGCCGCCACCCGCGCCGCCACCGACGACGAGCTCTCCGCCAACGTCGCGCGCTACCTCGCCGAGGCGCTGCGCCAGGGCACCACGACCTTCGAGACCAAGTCCGGCTACGGCCTCACCGTCGAGGACGAGGCCCGCGCGCTGCGCATCGCGGCCCGCCACACCGACGAGGTCACCTTCCTCGGCGCCCACATCGTCTCCCCGGACTACGCCGACGACCCGGCCGGATACGTCGGCCTGGTCACCGGCCCGATGCTCGACGCCTGTGCCCCGTACGCCCGTTGGATCGACGTGTTCTGCGAGAAGGGCGCCTTCGACGGCGACCAGGCGCGGGCGATCCTGACCGCGGGCCGCGCCAAGGGGTTGCACCCCCGGGTGCACGCCAACCAGCTCGGGCACGGTCCCGGTGTCCAGCTCGCCGTCGAGCTCGATGCCGCGTCCGCCGACCACTGCACGCACCTCACCGACGCCGACGTCGACGCGCTGGCCCAGTCGCGGACCGTCGCGACCCTGCTCCCCGGCGCCGAGTTCTCCACCCGGGCCGTCTGGCCCGACGCCCGCCGCCTCCTCGGCGCGGGCGCCACCGTCGCGCTCTCCACGGACTGCAACCCGGGCTCGTCGTTCACCTCGTCGATGCCCTTCTGCATCGCCCTCGCCGTCCGCGACATGGGGATGACCCCCGACGAGGCGCTCTGGTCCGCCACGGCCGGCGGCGCGGCCGCCCTGCGCCGCGACGACATCGGCCGGATCGCCCCCGGTGCCCGCGCCGACCTGGTGGTCCTCGACGCCCCCAGCCATGTCCACCTCGCCTACCGGCCGGGTGTACCGCTGGTCCACGAGGTCTGGCGGCGCGGCGAGCGCGCCGTGGCACCGCACAGTGGCTGACCGGGCCCGCTGAACGCGGAAGGACCTGCCCCTCGACGGGGCAGGTCCTTGATCCGGCAGTCCTCGCAAGCGGGTTGCGGGTGCCCGCTCATTCGTCCAGGGTCAGTCCCTTGCGGAGCTTGACCAGGGTGCGGGAGAGCAGCCGCGACACGTGCATCTGCGAGATGCCGAGCTCCTCACCGATCTCCGACTGCGTCATGTTGGCGACGAACCGGAGCGAGAGGATCGTGCGGTCGCGTCCCGGCAGCGCGGCGATCAGCGGCTTCAGGGACTCGACGTACTCGATGCCTTCGAGACCGTGGTCCTCGTAGCCGATCCGGTCGGCCAGCGCGCCCTCGTTCTCGTCCTCCTCGGGCTTGGCGTCCAGCGAGCTCGCGGTGTACGCGTTGCTCGCGGCCATGCCCTCGACGACCTCGTCGTGGCTGATGCCCAGGCGGTCGGCGAGCTCGCCCACGGTGGGCGCGCGGTCCAGCTGCTGGGCGAGCTCGTCGCCCGCCTTGGCCAGGTCGAGCCGCAGCTCCTGCAGGCGGCGCGGGACGCGCACGGACCAGCTGGTGTCGCGGAAGAAGCGCTTGATCTCGCCGATGATGGTCGGCATGGCGAAGGTCGGGAACTCGACGCCCCGGCTGAGCTCGAAGCGGTCGATCGCCTTGATCAGGCCGATGGTGCCGACCTGGATGATGTCCTCCATCGGCTCGCTGCGCGAGCGGAACCGGGAGGCGGCGAACTTGACCAGGGCCAGGTTCAGCTCGACGAGCGTGTTCCGTACGTAGGAGTACTCGTACGTGCCCTCTTCGAGGGATTCGAGCCGGGCGAAGAGCGTCTTCGACAGGGCCCTGGCGTCCAGCGGGCCCACTTCGGCGTAGGGCGGGATCTCGGGGAGTCCCTCGAGGCCGTCGGTCACGCCGTGGTCGTCTTCGGTACTGCTGGTGTCACTGCCACTGCTGGTGGTGCTGTTGCGCGTGCCGTCCAGGACGGCCGCAGCAGGGGAGTCTGATTCGGTCAGTCCCTGAGGACATGCCGACGTCGCGTTGTGGGTACGCGGTTCGTCGAGCCGGGGTGACATGGTCTCCTCCATCGTTCTCGGCATATGGCTGCCGATGCCCATACGTGTTCCTGCGGTGAAGCGGCGCCTCCGAAGCCGGCCGTGTTTTGGGTGTCCCCCTACCCTTACCCGGTCCGTGCGGGTCGTTACAAGCGCCAATTGACGCCATATGTCCGCTTTGTTGAGGTCTTCGGCTACCGCGTGGCGCACAGAACGCGTACTGTTTTAGAGACGTCAGCGACAGCTGCAACGCATCTGCATGCACATTGATGCGGACAGTGACGAGCGAAGAGGGATCGGGCATGGACCGCGGGACGGTCGGCAGTGCGAACCGGGGCCGGCTTCAGGTCGGGGCCCGGACAGAGGGGCGCAGTGAGGTGGTGACGCCTGTGGGTGAGCTCGATCACCACACGGCGGACCTCCTGCGCGAGCCCTTGGAGCACGCGGTCGAGCAGGGGCGCGTGCGCCTGGTCGTCGACTGCTCGCAACTCGAATTCTGTGATTCCACCGGGCTGAACGTGCTGCTCGGTGCCCGCCTCAAGGCGGAGGCGGCCGGGGGAGGGGTCCATTTGGCCGGAATGCTGCCGGTGGTGGCGCGGGTCTTCGAGATCACCGGGGCCGAGGCGGTATTCACCGTCCACGACTCCCTCGAAGAGGCCCTGGAAACCTGATCGTGACGCGTTTCGATGCCCCGGGCGCCCCAGCTGTTGCCCGTGTCACGCGATCCGCGTAGCCGAAGTGGGTGTTGTCACGATTCGGCCGGGCAGGAGACACCCCGGCGAGCCCCGGCGACCGGCGCACGTCGTGTCCCTCCGGTATTCGTATCGGTTTCCGTACCAGTATTCGTATCTGTATCTGTTCAATGGCGACATGGTGAATCGGTGAGGTGAAGCGCTGATGGGCACCACCCGGCAGCATCCGCCGGGCGACCTCGGCCGCGAGCCGGAGGGCGCTGGGGTTGGCGCACGCGCCGATGCGGGCATCCGCGCGGACGCGGGCGTCGGCGCTCCCTCCTCCGGGCAGGTGGAGTCCGCGGAGCGGCAGTGGCGCACGCTGTCCCTGCGGCAGGTCAGCGGCATCGTGCCGACGGCCCGCGATTTCGCCCGCCAGGCGCTCCACGACTGGGGCTGGCTGCCCGCCGCCTCCGCCGACCGCCGCGCCGCCGCCGAGGACGTCCTGCTGGTCGTCTCCGAGCTGGTCACCAACGCGTGTCTGCACGCGGACGGTCCCGACGAGCTGCGCATCGCCCGCTCGTCGAAGGCGCTGCGGGTGGAGGTCGCCGACGGCGGAGCGGGCCAGCCCGCGCCCCGCACCCCGCACCGGGCCGGCCGGCCCGGCGGCCACGGCATGTTCATCGTGCAGCGGCTCTGCCTGGACTGGGGAGTCGTCCGGGTGCCCGGCGAGCCCGGCAAGACCGTCTGGGCGGAACTGGCCGCCCCCGTGTAGCCCCCGGGCGGGTTTCCCCTGCTCGTCCCCCTGGGCCCGTACGCCCCTTGAAGAGCGCGCCGATCCGGCGCGCTCTTTGTCTTCCCTCCACAAGGCCCCGGGCGTACCTTGAGCGCCCAATCTGATGTGTCGTCAGTTATTTGTGCCGCACGAAGCGGCGCGCGGCGACTCCCGGCATGAGGGGAACTCGAGGTGTCGTACCAGAAGCGAACAGCTCTCGCGCTGGCGTCCGGGCTTGCGGGTGCGGTGGTGCTGATGGCCGCGCCCGCCGCCCACGCGACGGTCGTCGACGTCAACTACCAGTGCAAGACCCCGATCGGCGACAAGGCCGCCGTGTCGCCGATCGACATCAAGAGCGTGAAGAGCGGCGGCGGCTACAAGCTCACCATGTCCTTCCAGAAGGGTGTCTCCTCCAGCCCGGTCGAGCTGGGCAAGGGAGCGATGAACCCCAGTGCGGTGATCAAGGTGGGCGGCGCCGACCCGGGACAGGTCAGCGTCTCCGGACCGGCCAACTCCACGGCGATCCCCGCCAACAGCCCCATCAAGATCAACGACCTTTCGGGGACGTACACCCCGAAGAAGAGCGGCAAGGTCGACTTCACCGCCGGAGTGCTCACCATCAAGGCGCTCGGTACGACGACGACCTGCACCCCGTCGAACAACCCGGGGCCCTCGCTCTCCCTCGACGTCACCGCGGCCGGCGGCGCCGCGAGCGCGCCGGACACCAACGACTCGCTGCCCAAGACCGGACCGCTGGACTCGGCGGTGGCGCTCGGCACCCTCGGCGGCACGGTGCTGCTGACCGGTGCGGCCGGAGTGCTGTGGCTGACCAGGCGCGGGCAGCGGGCCACGGGCTGACCCCCGCGAGAGCCGCAGCCGCCGTCACGCACCAGGGAGCCGCCCATGCCGCCGTTGACCGGTCACGCCATCCGCCCCGCCCCGGGGCCCGCCGTCGGACCGCCGTCCGCCGTGCGGCGTCCGGCGCTCGTCCTGACCCTGCTCGCCGTCCTGTGGTGCACCGCCGCCACGGCGCCGGCGGCCGGGGCCACCGAGCACCCCACCGGTCCGGCGTGGACGGCGCAGCCCGCGGCGAACGGCCCGGGCCGGGACGAGGGCAGACCGTACTTCTACCTGGAGGGCCTGCCCGGCAGCGTCCTCCAGGACCGGCTCTCGCTCAGCAACCCGGGGCCGAAGCCGGTCACGGTACGGCTGCGCGGCGCCGACGCGTACAACACGGGGAGCGGCGGATTCGCGGTGCGCGGCGCACACGGCTCCACCGGGACCGGGGCCTGGCTCCGGACGGCGAGCACCGAGGTGACCGTGCCCGGCCGGACCCGTGCCGACGTGCCCGTCTCCTTCACCGTGCCCCAGGACGCGGTGCCCGGCGACCACCCCGGCGCGATCGTCGCCGAGAGCGGCGGCCGCTCGGTGGGCGTACGGGTCCAGCTGCGGGTCGGCGGTCCGACGCTGGCGGCGCTCACGGTGGAGGACGTGGCGGTGTCCGGCCGGACCATCCACTACACGCTGGTCAACCGGGGCAACGCGGTCCTCGTGCCCCGCCTGTCCGTCAGCGCGGACGGGCTGTTCGGCGCCCTGTTCAGGCGCGACGCCCGCACCCTTCCGGTGGAGCTGCTGCCCGGTCAGCGGGTGAGGCTCACCGAGCCGTGGCGGGACGCCCCGGCCCTGGACTCCGTCACCGTACGGCTGAGCGTCACGGCGGCGGGCGGGGCGCACGCCGAGGCGACCGCGTCGGCGGCCTTCGTCCCCTGGGCGCCCGTGACCGGCGGCGCGCTCCTGCTCCTGGTGGCCGGCGCCGCGGCCGTGTACGGCATCCGGCGCAGGCGGGCCGCCCGGCGCGGCGCACCCGGCGACGACGGGGCGGCCCCGGCCGCGGAACTTCGACAGCACTCCGACGAGAGGCACTTGGTGAAGGCGGGAGCGGAATCGTGACAGGACGGACGGGAAGCGTGACTCGACGGACCGGACCTGCTCCATCCAGGAACGACGGCCGGGGCAGGGCGGCCGTCCTGGGCGCCGTCCTGCTGGCCGCGCTCCTGCCCGCCCTGCTGCTGACCGCGACCGGGGCCGGGGCGGCGGCCCGGAGCGCGGCCGACCCGAAACCGGTGGTCACGCTCTCGCAGAAGCAGGCGGGCAAGGGCGGCGAGGTCACCGTCCGGGGCACGGGCTGGCGGCCCGGCACCCTGCTCATGATGCTGGTCTGCGGGCAGTCCACCCCCGCGCGCGGCGTGATCGGCGGCACCAACTCCTGCGCCAACGCGGACGGCCGCGCCGTCACCACCGACAAGAAGGGCGCCTTCGCCAAGAAGCTGCCGGTCGCCGAGCCGCCGGTGCCGTGCCCCTGCGTGGTCCACGTCGCCACGGTCACCGGCGAACAGTCCCTCGCGGACGCGGTGTTCGTGGTCGCGGGCCATCCGGTCGCCGCCCTGCCGAAGCAGACGGGCGACGGGAAGCTCGCCGTCCTCGCCGCCACCCGCCTGGAGGGCGACAGCTCCATCCTCACCTGGTTCGGCGCCCCGCCGTCCCGCCGGCTCGTCTTCACGGTCGGCAATCTGGGCTCCGCCCCGGTCAAGGACCCGGTCTTCCAGGTCGGGACCGCACACGGCGTCTTCGCCGCGCAGTGGGAGGAACGGCAGTGGCGCGGGACCGTCGAGCCCGGCCGCAAGGCGCGTATCGAACTGCCCGTCGAGCTGACGGCCGGCGCCCACGGCGACTACCAGATCTCACTGAAGTACGGCACGAAGGTGCTGGCCGAGCAGCCGTGGGGAGTCGGCCGCCCCTGGGGCGTGACGCTCTTCTGGATCCTGCTCTGCCTCGTCGTGCCCGCGGCCGTCTTCCGTATCGGCATGGCGGTCGTCGACAAGGTACGGCCGCGCACCGCGCACGCGGCGGGCCGGCGCAGGCGGGGGCCGTCCCCGCGCGCCGGCGTGAGCGTGAGACTCCCGAAGCTGCGGCGCGCACCGGCGCAGGCCACCGGTCCCGCGCCCGCCACGGGCCCCGATACCACCACGGCCGCACTGCCGTGGTTCACCCCTGATTCCGCACCGTCAGAGCACAGCCCGACGACGAAGGGACATTCGTGAGTACGCAACGCAGGACGGTCGCGGCGGGAGTCGCGATGATGATCGGCGGGGCGGGCATGCTGCTGGCCGCGAGCCCGGCCCAGGCCGCCGACATCTCGTACAAGACGGAGTGCATACCCCCGGCCATCTCCGGACTGCCGGCCGTACAGGGCACCACCAAGGTGCAGCTGACCGCGCCCGCCGAGGCGAAGGTCGGGGACACCGTCGAGGTCGTGTGGAAGACGGTCCAGGCCGCCTCCAACAACCCCGACGTCCTCGACCTCGACAAGGACACCGTCAAGCCGACCGGCACGATCAAGCTGGGCGGCGCCGCCACCGGCGACCTGAAGATGGAGGGCCCGCGGCAGAACCCGGCGATCCCCAAGAACAGCCCGATGATCCTGCCGGACATGAAGGGCTCGCTGAAGCTGGAGAAGGCGGGTGATCTGACGCTGACGCCCGACGGGTACACCATCAACGTCTCCAAGCCGATCTCCACCGACACCAAGTGCTCCCCGAAGGAGACGGTCCAGCCGGGCGCGACGATCAAGGTCACGGACGGCGGCGGCACCACCGGCGGCACGACGGCCGGGGGAACGACCGCGGGCGGCACCACGGCGGGCGGCACCACGGCCGGTGGCACGACGGCCGGCGGAACCACCGCGGGCGGCACCACCACCTCGGGCGGCACCACCTCGGGCGGCACGACGGCCGGTGGCACCACCTCCGGCGGTACGGCCTCCGGCGGCAGCGGCGGCGCCACCGACTTCCCGGGCAAGGAGGTCGCCGTCAACTTCACCTGCAAGTCGCCGGGTCCGCCGGACATCGCGGGCAAGGTGACGATCAACGCGAAGAAGAGCGGCGGCAGCTACGGGCTCACGGTCAAGACCGCCAAGGGCGTCATGAACAGCCCCGCGGACCTGCCGGCCGGTGCGCTCAAGCCGTCCATGCAGATCGTGGTCGGCGGCGCCGACAAGGGTTCGGTGAAGGTCACCGGGCCCGGCAACCCGGAGCCCCTGAAGACGGGCAAGCCCGTCGACCTGCCCGACATGACCGGGACGTACAAGCCGGGCGCCTCCGGCAAGTCGACCCTGACTCCCGGCACCCTGACGATCGACGTCACGCTGGGCGCCTCGAAGATCAACATCCCGTGCACGGTCAAGGGCGCCACGAAGGCGTCCCTCGAACTCGACACCACCGCCCAGCAGGGCGGCGCGTCGGGCGGTGACACCGCGGGCTCCGGCGGAGCGGCGGCGGCGGGCGGCGGCACGGCCTCCGGCGGGCTCGCGGCCACCGGGGCCGAGGACAACGGGTCCCTGCGCGCACTCGGCCTGGTCGCCGGCACGGCGATCCTGCTGGGCGGCGCCGTGTTCACGTTCACCCCGTGGCGCAGGCTGCGCACCGGCCGGTGAGCTGAGGCGCGTACGCACACGGAAGGGGCCGCCGCACCGTGGAAACGGTGCGGCGGCCCCTGCGCGCGGAACGGGAGGGTCAGCCCGCGTCGCTCATGTGCTGGGTGACCTTCCTGCGGTACATCCAGATGCCGACACCGGCGATGACCGCGAGGACCGCCTCGAAGGCGACCGCCCCCGTGGTGTTCAGGTCGACGCCGAGCTGCGGGGAGGTGAGCAGACCGGTCACCGAGTCGCCCGCGGTGACCGCGAGGAACCAGACACCCATCATCTGGGAGCTGTACTTCGCCGGAGCCATCTTCGTGGTGACCGACAGGCCGACCGGGGAGAGGCAGAGCTCGGCGACCGTCTGGATGAAGTAGATCGCCACCAGCCACATCGGGCTGACCCGGCCGCCGTTGGCGGCGGTGTCGATCAGCGGGATCATGAAGACCACGAACGAGATGCCGATCAGCACGAGGCTGGAGGCGAACTTGACGGCGGTGCTCGGCTCCTTGCCGCGCTTGTTCAGCCACAGCCAGCCCGAGGCGACCACGGGGGCGATCGCCATGATGAAGACCGGGTTCAGCGACTGGTACCAGGACGTCGGGAAGTCGAAGCCGAACAGGGTGTTCGTCGTCGAGTTCTCGCCGAAGATCGACAGGGTCGAGCCGTTCTGGTCGTAGATCATCCAGAAGACGGCGGCGACCACGAAGAACCAGATGTAGCCCGACAGCTTGGACTGCTCGGTGGTCGTCAGTTCCTTGTCGCGCTTCATGCGCACCAGCACGGCGACCGGGATGATCAGGCCGGCGACGGTGATCGGCAGCAGCGCCCAGTCGGCGAAGTTACCGGTGACGGCGAGCAGGGTGTAGAAGACGCCCGCGACGATCAGCCAGACCAGACCCTTGCGCAGGACGGAGCGCTTCTCCTGCTCCGTCGCCGGGGTGGAGACGACATCGCTCTCCGGGCTCAGGTGGCGGGTGCCGAGCATGAACTGGGCGAGGCCCAGCGCCATGCCGATCGCGGCGAGCGCGAAGCCGAAGTGCCAGTTCACGTTCTCGCCGACGGTGCCGATGGTCAGCGGGGCGAGGAAGGCGCCGATGTTGATGCCGATGTAGAACAGCGTGAAGCCGCCGTCACGGCGCGGATCCTCCGGGCCCTTGTAGAGGTGGCCGACCATCGTGGAGATGTTGGCCTTCAGCAGGCCGGAACCGAGCGCGACGAGCACGAGCCCCGCGAAGAACGTCGCGGAGTTGGGCACGGCGAGCGTGATGTGGCCCAGGATGACCACGCCGCCGCCGATGGCGACCGTCTTGCGCGGCCCCCAGAAGCGGTCGGCCATCCAGCCGCCGGGCATGGCGAGCAGGTAGACCATCGCCATGTAGACGGAGTAGATCGCCGTCGCGGTGGTGGCGCTCATGTGCATGCCACCGGGCGCGATCAGGTAGAGCGGGAGCAGCGCCTTCATGCCGTAGAAGCTGTACCGCTCCCACATCTCGGTCATGAAGAGCGTGGCCAGGCCGCGGGGGTGGCCGAAGAACGTCTTCTCGCCGCCCGCGGTGCTCGCCGGGTCCTTCGTCAGGCTGGACGCCATGATCGATCCTTGCTTGGTCGGGACGCGTCGCCTCGTGAGCGGTACGCGCCCGGTGGGGGGAGGCCGGCACCGACGCGGGTACGCCCACCGCGTCGGGATCCACACCCGTTCCGCCCTCGTCGGCGTACGGGCCCGGCCCACAGGTCATTCACTGGACTTCCGGGCCGGCGGGTACCGGCCCCGCACACAGAAGAGACCCTCGGCGTTAAGAGCTGCCCAAGGGTCCTTGAGTAGTGCAACAGGCGTTGAAACACCATACGACACGACTGAGCGGGATATGAAAGGACTTGAGACATGGATCACAGGTCCAGGAGCGGACACACTCCCACATTCGAAGGTCCGGGTGCGAGCGGGGCGCAGACCCGCAGGGCTTCTGGATCACCTCACTCGTTGTCGTCCACGCGGACTACCATCACTGCATGACCCGTGTACTGCTCGCCGAGGACGACGCATCCATCTCGGAGCCACTGGCTCGTGCCC
The DNA here is from genome assembly GCF_035917255.1 of Streptomyces sp. NBC_01257. Classification (NCBI taxonomy): domain Bacteria; kingdom Bacillati; phylum Actinomycetota; class Actinomycetes; order Kitasatosporales; family Streptomycetaceae; genus Streptomyces; species Streptomyces sp. NBC_01257. Next base: position 3,679,972 of record NZ_CP108472.1, on the reverse strand, counting down.
TGCGTCGGGAGGGTTACGAGGTCGAGGTCCGCGAAGACGGTCCGACCGCGCTCGACGCCGGCCTCCAGGGCGGCATCGACCTGGTCGTGCTGGACCTGGGGCTGCCCGGGATGGACGGCCTCGAAGTCGCCCGCAGGCTCCGTGCCGAGGGCCACACCGTGCCGGTCCTGGTGCTGACCGCCCGCGCCGACGAGGTGGACACGGTCGTCGGCCTCGACGCCGGCGCCGACGACTACGTCACCAAGCCCTTCCGGCTGGCCGAGCTCCTGGCCCGGGTCCGGGCCCTGCTGCGCCGCGGCGCCACCGAGCCCGCCCCGCAGCCCGCCACCCACGGCGTCAGGATCGACGTCGAGTCGCACCGCGCCTGGATGGGCGACGAGGAACTCCAGCTCACCGCCAAGGAGTTCGACCTGCTGCGGGTCCTGGTCCGGGACGCCGGCCGGGTCGTCACCCGCGACCAGCTGATGCGCGAGGTCTGGGACACCACCTGGTGGTCCTCCACCAAGACCCTCGACATGCACATCTCCTGGCTCCGCAAGAAGCTCGGGGACGACGCCGCCAATCCCCGCTACATCGCCACGGTCCGGGGCGTCGGCTTCCGCTTCGAGAAGAGCTGACGTACAGAAGCAGTCATGCGCCGAAGACTGATCAACTCCACCCTCGCCGTGGTGCTCGTGGTGATCGCCGTCTTCGGCGTCTCCCTCGTCATCGTGGAGACCCGCACCATCAGCAGCAGCGCCCAGGAGAGCGTCGACTCCGAGGCGCTGCGGCTGATCAGTGTCATCGAGAGCCGCCTCCTGGGTGCCGAGCGGATCAACCCCGGAGTGCTGGCCGAACAGATCGACGACAAGCGCTACGCCCTGGTCAAGATGCCCGGCCGCGCCCCCATCGAGGTCGGCGACCGCCCGGGCGGCAGCGTGATCAGCGCCACGGAGGAGGGCGAGCACGGCGAGAAGGTCACCGTCGAGGAGTCCCGCTCCGCCGTCACCCGTGAGGTCGGCCGCACCCTGATGATCATCGGCGCGGTGGCGCTGCTGGCCATCGTCTCCGCCGTGCTCCTCGCCGTACGCCAGGCCAACAAGCTGGCCTCCCCGCTCACCGACCTCGCCGAGACCGCGGAACGCCTGGGCTCGGGCGACCCGCGCCCGCGCCACAAGCGGTACGGGGTGCCGGAGCTGGACCGGGTCGCCGACGTCCTGGACTCCTCCGCCGAACGGATCGCCCGGATGCTGACCGCGGAGCGCCGGCTCGCCGCCGACGCCTCCCACCAGCTCCGTACGCCGCTCACCGCCCTCTCCATGCGCATCGAGGAGATCTCGGTGACCGACGACCCGGAGACGGTGAAGGAGGAGGCGAACATCGCCCTCACCCAGGTCGAGCGCCTCACGGACGTGGTCCAGCGGCTGCTGACCAACGCCCGGGACCCGCGGACCGGCTCCGCCGTCGTCTTCGACCTCGACGAGATCGTCAAGCAGCAGATCGAGGAGTGGCGCCCGGCCTACCGGAGCGAGGGACGGGCCATCGTCTGCTCCGGCAAGCACGGACTGAGCGCCGTCGGCACGCCCGGCGCGGTCGCGCAGGTGCTGGCCGCGCTGATCGAGAACTCGCTCATGCACGGCGGCGGCACGGTCGCGCTGCGCACCCGGGTCACCGGGAACCAGGCGGTCATCGAGGTGACGGACGAGGGCCCCGGGGTCCCCGCGGACCTGGGCGCGCGGATCTTCGAGCGGACCATCAGCGGCCGCAACTCGACGGGCATCGGCCTCGCGGTCGCCCGCGACCTGGCGGAGGCGGACGGCGGCCGCCTCGAACTGCTCCAGCAGCAGCCGCCGGTCTTCGCGCTGTTCCTCAGCAGCCAGGTGGCCCAGAACAGAAAAGAACCGGAACGCCCGGTGAGGTGACCGGGGGCGGTCCGGTGGGGAAGTCCTAGCGCCGGGCCGGATCGGCGGCCTCGACCCGGACCGCGGGCGCGGGAACGGTCGTGCCCCGCCCCTGCTGCACGAAGTCGTCCGGGCTCAGCACCGGCTCTTTGTCAGGCAGCGCCCGGAAGACCCACGTCCGGTAGGACCAGAAGCGGAACAGCGTCGCGATGCCGATGCCGATGATCTTGAAGACATTGCTCTGCACCGGGCTGTTCCAACCGAAGCCGTAGGTCGCCGCGTACAGCACACCGGTCTCGATGACCGCACCCACCGCGCTGAACAGCAGGAACAGCGTCAGCTCCCGGGTCCGGCCGCTCTTGTCGCGGTCCCGGTACGTCCAGTAGCGGAAGCCGACGTAGTTGCAGAGGATCGCGACGAACGTCGCCAGCAGACCCGCCCGCACCGTCGGGATGTCCGTGTACCGCCACAGCAGGTTGGATACGGCGATATTGACGACCAGGCCGATCGCGCCGACGACGCCGAACTTGGCGACCTCCCGGGCCAGCAGATCCAGCCGGGCCCGCAGTGCGCCCCGTTCGCTCATGGTGATCGCTAGCCCGTCTGTCGGTTCGGCTCCAGGTTCCGTCAACCCAGCCATGCTAACCAGGCCGCCCGTCGGCTGCCCGTGAGTACCGGTGGAGGTGTGGCGAGGCTGTGACACCCGCCACCCGGCCGGGTGCCCGCTCCCCGGGCCCCCGGGGCATCGTCGGACGGTCCCGGAGGGTGCGGATACCCTGGAGGAGTGACGTTCCCGGTAGTCGGCATGGTCGGTGGCGGTCAGCTCGCCCGTATGACCCACGAGGCGGGCATCCCCCTCGGCATCAAGTTCAAGCTCCTCAGTGACACCGCGCAGGACTCGGCGGCCCAGGTGGTGAGCGAAGTCGTCGTGGGCGACTATCGCGACCTGGAGACGCTGCGCGCCTTCGCGCGCGGCTGTGACGTGATCACCTTCGATCACGAGCACGTGCCCACCGAGCACCTGCGGGCCCTGGAGGCGGACGGCATCCCCGTGCGCCCCGGCCCCGACGCCCTGGTGCACGCCCAGGACAAGGGGGTGATGCGCGCGAAGCTCACCGAGATCGGCGCGCCCTGCCCCCGCCACCGCATCGTGAAGGACCCGGCCGACGCCGCGGCCTTCGCCGAGGAGGCGGGAGGCTTCCCGGTCATCCTCAAGACCGTGCGCGGCGGCTACGACGGCAAGGGCGTCTGGGTGGTCCGCTCCGAGGCGGACGCGGCCGACCCCTTCCGGGCCGGTGTCCCGGTCCTCGCCGAGGAGAAGGTCGACTTCGTACGGGAGCTGGCGGCCAACATCGTCCGCTCGCCGCACGGCCAGGCCGTCGCCTACCCGGTCGTCGAGTCCATCCAGGTCGACGGCGTCTGCGACACGGTCATCGCCCCGGCCCCCGAGCTGGACGAGCGGCTCGCGGGCGAGGCACAGCAGCTCGCCCTGCGGATCGCGGCGGAGCTCGGTGTCGTCGGCCACCTGGCCGTCGAGCTCTTCGAGACCCGCGACGGGCAGATCCTCGTCAACGAACTGGCGATGCGCCCGCACAACTCCGGGCACTGGACCCAGGACGGCGCGATCACCTCGCAGTTCGCCAACCACGTCCGGGCCGTCCTGGACCTCCCGCTCGGCGACCCGCGCCCGCGCGCCACCTGGACGGTCATGTCCAACGTGCTGGGCGGCGACTTCCCGGACATGTACCAGGCCTACCTGCACTGCATGGCCCGCGACCCGCAGCTCAAGATCCACATGTACGGCAAGGACGTGAAGCCCGGCCGCAAGGTCGGCCACGTCAACACCTACGGCGACGATCTGGCGGACGTGCGCGAGCGCGCCCGGCACGCGGCCGACTACCTGCGAGGAACGATCACCGAATGACTTCCCCCGCCTCCACCGCGCCGGTCGTCGGCATCGTCATGGGCTCGGACTCCGACTGGCCCGTCATGGAAGCGGCGGCCAAGGCCCTCGACGAGTTCGAGATCCCCTACGAGGTCGACGTCGTCTCCGCCCACCGCATGCCGCGCGAGATGATCGCGTACGGCGAGAACGCCGCGGGCCGCGGCCTGAAGGCGGTCATCGCGGGTGCGGGCGGCGCCGCCCACCTGCCCGGCATGCTCGCCTCCGTCACCCCGCTGCCGGTCATCGGCGTGCCGGTCCCGCTGAAGTACCTGGACGGCATGGACAGCCTCATGTCCATCGTGCAGATGCCCGCCGGCATCCCGGTCGCCACCGTCTCCATCGCGGGCGCGCGCAACGCGGGCCTGCTGGCCGTCCGTATCCTCGCCGCACACGACGGCGAGCTGCGGACCCGCATGACGGAGTTCCTCTCGGACCTGAACGACCAGGCCACCGAGAAGGGCAAGCGGCTGCGCAACAAGGTCGGGAACCCCGACTCCTTCGGCTTCGGGAAGTAGGCACCGTGACGGACCGGCTGGAGCACGCCCGGGAACTCCTCGCGGAGTACCCGGTCGTCGACGGGCACAACGACCTGCCGTGGGCGCTGCGCGAACAGGTCGGCTACGACCTGGCCGCCCGCGACATCGCCACCGACCAGTCGGCCCATCTGCACACCGACATCCCCCGGCTGCGTGCCGGGGGAGTCGGGGCCCAGTTCTGGTCCGTCTACGTACGGTCCGACATGGCGGGCGACGACGCCGTCGCCGCCACCCTGGAACAGATCGACGTGGTCGCCGAGCTGCTGGAGCGGTACCCCGCCGACCTGCGCCGCGCGCTGACGGCCGACGACATGGAGACGGCCCGCGCCGAGGGCCGGATCGCCTCCCTGATGGGGGCCGAGGGCGGCCACTCCATCCACAACTCGCTGGGCACCCTGCGCGCCCTGCACACCCTCGGTGTCCGCTACATGACGCTCACCCACAACGACAACATCGCGTGGGCGGACTCGGCGACGGACGCCCCGGGCGTCGGCGGACTCTCCCCGTTCGGCCACGAGGTCGTACGGGAGATGAACCGCACCGGCATGCTGGTGGACCTCTCGCACGTCGCTGCGACGACGATGCGCGACGCGCTCGCCACCTCCGCCGCACCGGTGATGTTCTCGCACTCCTCGGCGCGGGCGGTCTGCGACCATCCGCGCAACATCCCCGACGACGTCCTGGCCAAGCTCCCGGCCAACGGCGGCATCGCGATGGCGACCTTCGTGCCGAAGTTCGTGCTGCCGGAGGCCGTCGCCTGGACGATCTCCGCCGACGAGAACATGCGCGCCCAGGGACTGCACCACCTGGACACCACCGAGCGCGGGATGAAGGTCCACGCCGCGTTCGAGGCGGCGAACCCCCGCCCGATGGCGACGGTGGCCACCATCGCCGACCACCTCGACCACATGCGCGAGGCCGCCGGGATCGACCACGTAGGCATCGGCGGCGACTACGACGGCACCGCGTTCCTCCCGCGGGGCCTCCAGGACGTCGCGGGCTACCCGAACCTGATCGCGGAGCTGCTCGGCCGCGGCTGGTCCGCATCCGACCTGGCGAAGCTCACCTGGCAGAACGCCGTACGGGTGCTGCGCGCCGCCGAGGACGTGGCCCGGGACCTGCGGACCCGCCGCGGCCCCTCCCACGCGACGATCGAGCAGCTGGACGCCCCCGAGGCCTGAACCCCCGGGGCGTCGGCCGGCCGGTTCTCAGCAGGCGCAGAGACAGAACGGGTGCCCGGCCGGATCGGCGTACACCCGGAACGTCCGCTCCCGGTCCGCCGCGTCGAGCACCGTCGCACCCAGCGCCAGCGCCTCCCGCTCCGCAGCGTCCAGATCCGGCACCTTCAGGTCGAGGTGCGACTGCTGCGAGCCGTCCGCACTCGGCCACCGCGGCGGTACGAAGCCGGGCGCGGCCTGGAAGGCCAGCGGCGTGCCGAAGTCGCCGGTGAGGTCGACCCACCTGTCGTCGTTGTCCTCCATCACGGTGACCTTGCCGCCCAGCAGCCCGGCGTAGAAGCCGGCGAGGGCCAGGGGGTCCGGACAGTCCAGGACGACGGCACCCAGTGTGGCGATGGCCATGACGTTTCCTCCTTGGGCGGATCTGATCGGTCGGCGGAGAGGCGGAGACGGCGGCGGTGCGGGTCAGGCCTTCGGCCGTCCCATCGCCCGGTAGGTCCAGCCGGCCTCGCGCCACACGGCCGGGTCCAGGGCGTTGCGCCCGTCGAGGATGATGCGGTGGCCGGTGACCTCGCCCAGCGCCTCCGGGTCCAGCTCGCGGAACTCGCGCCACTCGGTGAGGTGCAGCACGACATCCGCGCCGCGCACGGCGTCCAGGGCGGTGTCGGCGTAGCCGAGGGTGGGGAAGAGCCGCCGTGCGTTGTCCATGCCCTTCGGGTCGAAGACCGTGACCTGGCCGCCCTGGAGGTGGATCTGTCCGGCGACGTTCAGCGCCGGCGAGTCCCGTACGTCGTCCGAGTCCGGCTTGAACGTCGCGCCGAGCACGGCCACGCGCTTGCCGAGGAACGAGTCGCCGCCGACGGCCTCCCGGGCCAGCTCGACCATGTGGCCGCGGCGGCGCATGTTGATGGAGTCGACCTCGCGGAGGAAGGTCAGCGCCTGGTCGGCGCCCAGCTCACCGGCGCGCGCCATGAAGGCGCGGATGTCCTTGGGGAGGCAGCCGCCGCCGAAGCCGATGCCGGCGCGCAGGAACTTCTTCCCGATGCGTTCGTCGTGGCCGATCGCCTCGGCCAGCTTCACCACGTCGCCGTCGGCGGCCTCGCAGACCTCCGCCATGGCGTTGATGAACGAGATCTTGGTGGCGAGGAAGGAGTTGGCGGAGGTCTTCACCAGCTCGGCGGTCGGGAAGTCCGTCACCACGAACGGTGACCCCTCCGCGACCGGCGCGGCGTACACCTCGCGCAGCAGCTTCTCGGCCCGCTCGCTCTCCACGCCGACCACGATCCGGTCGGGGTGCAGGGTGTCGTTGACGGCGAAGCCCTCGCGGAGGAACTCCGGGTTCCAGGCCAGCTCGGCGCCCTCGCCCACGGGGGCGAGCTCGACGAGCCGGGCCGCGAGCCGGGCCGCGGAGCCGACCGGCACGGTTGACTTGCCGACGACGAGGGCGGGCCTGGTCAGCAGGGGGGCGAGCGAGTCGAAGGCGCTGTCGACGTAGCTCATGTCGCAGGCGTACTCGCCGTGCTTCTGCGGCGTATTGGTGCAGACGAAATGCACATCGCCGAATTCGGCGACCTCTTCCCACGAGGTGGTGAAGCGCAGCCGCCCGGTGGCGCCCTCGATGCCCGCGACGTGCTTCTTCAGGATCTCCTCGAGCCCCGGCTCGTACATCGGGACCCGGCCGGCGGACAGCATCTCGATCTTCTCGGGCACGACGTCGAGCCCCAGGACCTCGAAGCCCAGTTCCGCCATGGCCGCGGCGTGGGTGGCGCCGAGATAGCCGGTGCCGATCACAGTGATCCTGAGGGCCATGTAGTGCTCCTGTGAGATGCGGACAGACGTGCGGTGAACGAGCATAGTCCTGCCTCTGAAACGTCCCATTCCGGCTGTCGTGAAGCTCACGGCCCGCGCGCGTATGCCTGGGCGGGGTGCGGCGCCTAAAATTGGGTTACTTAACGGTAGTTAGCATCTTGGGGAGTGAGCGTCTTGGCGGGTTCGACCGATTTCGACCTGTACCGTCCGGCCGAGGAGCACGACATGCTCCGGGAGACGGTGCGTGCGCTCGCCGAGGCGAAGATCGCCCCGTTCGCCGCCGCGGTCGACGAGGAGGCCCGCTTCCCGCAGGAGGCGCTGGACGCCCTCACCGCCGCCGACCTGCACGCGGTCCACGTACCCGAGGAGTACGGCGGCGCCGGCGCCGACGCGCTCGCCACGGTCATCGTGATCGAGGAGGTGGCCCGCGCCTGCGTCTCCTCCTCCCTGATCCCCGCCGTGAACAAGCTCGGCTCGCTCCCGGTGATCCTCTCCGGCTCCGAGGACCTGAAGAAGAAGTACCTGGGCCCGCTCGCCAAGGGCGACGCGATGTTCTCGTACGCCCTCTCCGAGCCGGACGCGGGCTCCGACGCCGCCGGCATGAAGACGAAGGCCGTACGCGACGGCGACTTCTGGGTCCTCAACGGCGTGAAGCGCTGGATCACCAACGCGGGCGTCTCCGAGTACTACACGGTCATGGCGGTCACCGATCCGACCAAGCGCTCCAAGGGCATCTCGGCCTTCGTCGTCGAGAAGTCCGACGAGGGCGTCTCCTTCGGCGCCCCGGAGAAGAAGCTCGGCATCAAGGGCTCCCCGACCCGCGAGGTCTACTTCGACAACGTCCGTATCCCCGCCGACCGCATGATCGGCGAGGAGGGCACGGGCTTCGCCACCGCGATGAAGACCCTGGACCACACCCGCATCACGATCGCGGCCCAGGCCCTCGGCGTCGCGCAGGGCGCCCTCGACTACGCCAAGGGCTACGTCCAGGAGCGCAAGCAGTTCGGCAAGCCGATCGGCGACTTCCAGGGCGTGCAGTTCATGCTCGCCGACATGGCCATGAAGCTGGAGGCGGCCCGCCAGCTCACCTACTCGGCCGCCGCCAAGTCCGAGCGCCTCGACGGCGACCTCACCTTCTTCGGTGCCGCGGCCAAGTGCTTCGCCTCCGACGTCGCGATGGAGGTCACCACGGACGCGGTCCAGCTGCTGGGCGGCTACGGCTACACGCGGGACTACCCCGTGGAGCGGATGATGCGCGACGCGAAGATCACCCAGATCTACGAGGGCACGAACCAGGTCCAGCGGATCGTGATGGCCCGCAACCTGCCGTAACGCGCCCGCGCACCGGCATCGCAGAGCGCCCCGCACCCGGATTCCCGGGGCGGGGCGCTCTGCCGTGCCGGTGGTCCGCGTCCTAGCCCGCGGCCCGGTCCCTGATCCCGCCGAGCACGGTGTCGAGCATCCGGTCGAACTCCGTCACGGACCCGAAGCCGTCCATGAAGGGGGCGAGGGCGGCCAGGGACGGATGGGCCCCGGCGTCGAACGCGGGCACCGGAGCCGGGCCCTCGGGCCCGTCGCCGGTGCGCGCCAGCAGGTGTCCGTTGAGGAAGCTGAACAGCACCATCGGCGCGTCCGCGACCACCCGGTCGGGCAGGCCGGCCGCACGCATCGCGGTGACCAGCCGCTCCAGGGCGGTGATGGCGACCGGTGAGGTCTGGGCGCGCGTCACCAGCAGCGGGAACACCCGGGGGTGCCGGTAGGCCATGTCGCGGTAGGCGTGCGCCGTCCGGCGGGCGACGTCCTCCCACTCACCGGCCGTGTCCTCGTCCGTGGCGGCCGCCACCTCGTCGAGCACCGCCTCGGACGCCGCGTCCAGCAGGGCCGCCTTGCCCTTGATGTGGTGGTAGATCGACATCGGGTCGACCCCGAGCTCCTGAGCGAGCCGCCGCACGCCGAAGCGCTCCAGCCCGTCGCGGTCGACCAGCGCGACGGAGGCGCGGGCGATGCGCCCGCGGTCGAGTCCCGCCGAGGTCCCCTGGGTTCGTCCGGCCACGGCCACTCCCTTTCCTTGCCAAACCTACACCGTAGAAACTACCGTGCGGATCGCAAACCTACGGCGTAGGTTTTAAGCGCCGGTCCATGAGTCCGACGAAGGAGGAGCCATGACTGAGACCACTGCCGTCGAGCGGCCGCCGGAGCCCGACTGGGAGGCGGTGACGGCCGGGGAGCTGATCGCCTACCGCGACGCGGAGAACCGCTGGCGGGCGTCCGGCGCGGCCCGGGCGTTCCTCGGCGAGCCGGATCCCGGTGCCGGGATCGGCTGGCAGGAGGTGGTGCTGCCCGGCCGCGCGCTCCCGGTCCGGGTGTACCGGCCGGCCCCCGCGCGCGACGGCGAAGGCGCCGAGGGGGCAGGGCTGCCGCTGGTGCTCCATGTGCACGGAGGCAGTTTCGTGGGGACGGCGGCGCAGTGCGACTGGGCCAACAGCCACCTCGCCGCCCGTCTGCCCGCGGTCGTCGTCTCGGTCGAGCACCGCCTCCTCGCCCCGGGGACCCCGCTGTCGGCTGCCGCCGACGACGGCTGGGACGTGCTCCGGCACGTGCTGCGGCATGCGGCGGAGTGGGGCGTCGACCCCGCGCGCACGGCCGTGTTCGGCGAGAGCTGCGGTGCGTTGATCAGCGCCCTGACGGCGATCCGGGCCAGGGAGTCCGGGCTGGAGCTCCGGGCGCAGGTGCTGGTCAACCCCGCCGTCGATGTGACCGGGACGATGTTCGACTACGCCTCGATGACCGAGTACGCGGAGAGCCCGACGCGCGCAGCACCGCTGCTGCGCTTCTTCCGGCAGCTCTCCGCCCCGCCGGGCACCGACGCACGCGCGCTCTCGCCGCTGTACGCCGACAGCCTGAGCGGGCTGGCCCCCGCGCTCGTGGTGGTGCCGACCCAGGACGCGGTGGCCGATCACGGCCGCCGCTACGCCGAACGCCTGCGGGAGGCCGGGACGCCGGCCCGGCTCACCGAGTACTCGGGCGCCCGGCACGCCTTCCTCACCCTGCCGGGCGTGGAACCCCAGGCCGAGGCCGCACGGACGGAGATCCTCGGCTTCCTCCGCGCAGCCCTCGCCGGGTGACCGGAGGAGCCGCACGACCGCAACGACCACGTGACCGGAAAGGAAGCACTCCGATGACGAAGACACGCTCCGCGCGAGGGGCGGCCGGCGCGATGTACGCGGGCCTCGGGCTCACCGTCGCGGCGACCGTCCTCCCGTACGTCGACCGCGCCACCACCCATCGGCTCGCCGACCACATCCGGGCCGGCTATCCCTCGTACACCCGGACGCGGGTCGATTCGGCCGTCACCACCTGGCTGGTCCTGCTGTCCGTCATCGGGGTCCTGGGCGTCGCGGCCTGGATCTGGACGGCCTGGGCCGTCAGGGCGGACAAACGGTGGGCCCGGCCGGCCGCGACCGTGCTGCTCGTCCTGGGCGTCGGCACCGGCCTGACCGGACTGCTCACCAGGGACACCTCGGGCGAGACCGGCCTGCCGCCGGAACTGGGCTGGGCCGGGATGGCGCCCTGCCTGGCCGCACTCCTGGCGGTCGCGCTGCTGTGGCGGCGGCCGCGGGTTCCGGGCCGGGGCTGAGGGCATCACCTCATGGTTCACCGCCGGCCACCACGCACCACGGAGGAAGAGACAGTGCTGAAGCGCATCGGGATCATCGGGGTGGGCGAGATCGGCCGCGCCCTCGTGGCGGGGCTCTGCGACGGCGTCGAGAAGCCGCCGCAGGTGTTCCTCTCCCCACGCGGGGCCGGTACGGCCGCTGAGCTGGCCGCGCGCCACCCCGACGTACGGGTCTGCGCGGACAACCAGGAGGTGGCGGACCGCGCGGAGGTGCTGGTCATCGCCGTACGCCGCCGGGACCGGCACGAGGCGCTCGCGGGCCTGCGGGTGGCCGACGGCACGACCGTGATCAACGTGATGGCCGGCGTGGCCACCGAGGAACTGCGCCGGATCCTGGACACCGGCGCCGCGCTCGTCCGGGCGATCCCGCTGCCCGCCGTACGCGAACGCCGCTCCGTCACGGTCGTCCACCCGTCGCACCCGGTGGCGGACGCCCTCTTCGACGAGCTGGGCGGGGCCCTCCCCGTCTCGGACGAGGCGGCCTTCGACGTCTTCTCCGCGCTCACGGGGACTCTGACCGCCCACTACGCGTACCTCGCCACGCTCACGACGTGGGCCGCGGACCACGGCATCGCCTCCGCCGACGCCGACCGCTACGTCCGCGGACTCTTCCGGGGCGTCGGCCGCACCCTGAGCGACGACACCCGCTCCCTGCGGCAGCTCGCCGCCGACCACGAGACCCCCGGCGGGAACAACGAACGCGTCCGCACCACGTGGTTCGGCCCGGCCAACGCCGAGGCGCTCGGCAGCACCCTCGACGGCCTCCTCGCGGACCTGCGGCAGCCCCGGGCCTGACGTGCGGCGAAGGCCGGGCCCGAGGGCCCGGCCAGGACCCGCTGAGGCATGATCATGGGCATGGGACACCCTCATCTGCCGACCACCGAAGCCGCCGTCACCGCAGTCCGTGAGGTCGCGCGCACGTACAACCTGGAGCTGACCGTCACCGACGACATCGGGGCCGACCAGACCTCCCGGCGCACCTCGGCGGGCGCCTTCGCGGTGCTGGACACGGACGGGTCGCTCCCGCACGAGGCGTTCATCGAGCTGGGCGGCGCACCCGCCGTCACCGTCCAGGTCTTTCCCGAGGACGACGCGAAGATCACCGTCGACGGGGTGGAGTTCGCGGACCTTCCCCGCGACTCCGTGCCGGCGTTCCTGCGCTCCGTGTACGGCGGGACGGCCTTCGTGAAGGGGAAGTTCTTCCCGCCCGGCCAGTGGCTCGTCGTCCCGCTGCCCGGCGACGAGACCTACAGGGAACTCGTACCGCGCACCATGCTCAGCCCCTGGCTCTCCCGCAACTTCCGTGGCTGAGGACGGCACGGGCGGCACCGCGGGGGCTTCTGGAATCGGCCGGATGACCCACGGCATCGCCTCCGACCGCCCTGTCGTCGTCCCCGCCGACCCCGCGTGGGAGCAGCGCGGCCGGGCCCTGGCCGACCGGCTGCGCGCGGAGATGGGCCCGGCCGCGCTGCGCGTCGAGCACATCGGCTCCACCGCGATTCCCGGCATGGCGGCCAAGCCGGTCTTCGACCTCCAGGCCAGCGTCGCGGACCTCGGGGCGGCGGCCCTCGCCTTCGAACTCCCGCTGGCCCGGCTGGGCTTCGGCCGTTCCCCGTACGAACGCGACCACGTCCCCGCGGGCTCCGGCGACGATCCGGCGCGCTGGGCCAAGCGTCTCTGGGTGCGCCGGGGTGGTTCCGGTGCGGCGGCCGAGGACGTCAACCTGCATGTGCGGGTGGCCGGTTCGCCCAACGAGCGCCTCGCGCTGCTGTTCCGCGACTGGTTCCGGGCCCACCCGGAGGCCGTGCCCGCCTATGCGGCGTTCAAGCGGACCCTCGCCGCGTCGGTCCCGGACACCGGGACGTACGCGGACGTCAAGGACCCGGTGGTGGACCTGGTGGTCACCGTGGCGGAGCCCTGGGCGCGGGCGACGGGCTGGACGCCGTAGCGGCCGTCTTCGGACAGTCGCGGACGCCGCGGCCCGTCGGTTGGTCCAGGCAACCGTGACGGAGCATGCATGCGCGGTAAGTCCCCTTGCGCACAAGGGGCGTTGCTTCCCGCCTACAATCCTGCGGTGATCACGCCGACCGGCGTGCCCGAAAGGACCGACACGTTGTCCACGCACATACCGGGGCGCAGACCCCGGGCCCGTACCCGTCCGCACTCCATGAGCCGACGGGCGGGCCGATGTCACTGAGCGACGAGAGACGGCAGGCGGCGGCGGTGTCCGACCTTCCCGCGCCGCTCGCCAGGCTGCTCTGGCGGCAGCACACCGTCTACCGCGAGCGCGGCGGCACCGTGGTGATCCGCGGCGAGGACGCCGGCCGGTGGATCAGCCTGACGGCCCACGGGGTGGGCCGGGTTCGCGTCCGCACCGGCCGCATCCTGGACGGCGGCACCACCGCCCCGGCCCGCGCGGAGACCACCGTCCCCCTGGACGGCGACATCGCCCGTCTCGCGGCCTGCTGCCGCGCCCTGCTGGCCGAGACGGCCGACGCGGGGACGCCGGGGACTCAGGCGCCCGCCCCGGCACGCGGCGGACGGTCCCGGAACGGCTCCCGGAACGGTTCGCGGAAAGGCTTCCGGCGGGGCAGGAGCGGGCGGGGCACGACCGTGCTGGTCTGCGCCGCCGTGGTCGTCGGGCTGATCGCCGCATCGATGTTCGGATGAGCGGCGCGCCTTCATGAGCCGCGCCCGGTGGCGTACCTTCCCTGTCCATGACGGACATCGACAGACTGACCGGCCTGTTCGAGGCGCTGGGGGCCGAAGACGCCCCGGGCTGGGCCGAGTCGGAGGCCGAGGAGAACCTTCCTCAGCTGGCCCGGTACCGGTTCCTGCGCATGGTCTGGCAGGACATCGACGCGTGGAGCACTGCGGCCCCCGACTGGGTCGGGGCCTACCGGAAGGAAGGTCTGGCGGGCGGGGCCGTGGAGCGTGCGGTGCGGCTCGGGCTGACGGCCGGTGAACTGGGGGAGATAGCGCGGGAGGTGGCCAAGGAGACCGCGTTCGGTCTCCTCTACGGGCTGGCCGAACCCGCCGACGGCGATCTCCCGCCGGAGACCGAGGCGGAACTGCCCGGCTGGTGCCTGGCGGAACTGTCACCGGAGGGCCGGCCGACGGGCCGGATCCTGGACGCGCTCCACGAGGACCTGGACGAGGCGGAGCCGCAGGGCCCGGCGGGAGGTGCCTCGTGACCGCGTTCGACGTGAGCGAGCGGCGGATCTGGGACGGTCACGCCGAGAGCTACGCCCGCACCTTCGCCCGCCTCTGCGCCCACACGGTGCCCGCCCTGCTGGACGCCGCGGACACCGGCGCCGGGACGCGCCTGCTCGACGTGGGGTGCGGCAGCGGCAGCGTGACGGTGGCCGCCGCCGGGCGCGGTGCCGTCGTACGGGCCGTGGACGCCGAACCGGGCATGGTGGCGGCGACCAGGCGGGCGGCCCCCGGGGCCGAGGTCCGCTCCGGCTCGCTGCCCCAGCTTCCCTACCCGGACGGTGAGTTCGACGCCGTCGTGGCCAACTTCGTGCTCAACCACGTCGGCCGGCCGCTGGACGCGCTCGTCGAGATGCGCCGCATCACCCGCCACGGCGGCCGGATCGCCGTCACGGTCTGGCAGGTGCCGAACGCCCCGGGCCAGGCGCTGATCGGCCGCGCCGCGCAGGCCGCAGGACTGACCCGGCCCGACTGGCTGGCCACGGTCGACGAGGAGCACAACTTCCCGCGCACCCCGGACGGTCTGGGCGCCCTGCTGACGGCGGCCGGACTCGGGGACGTACGCGGCACGTCGCTGTCCTGGGACCACCGGAGCGGTGCGGACGAGTGGTGGGCCGGACCCGCGTCCGGCGTGGCCGCGATCGGGCAGCTGGTCAACAGCCGGGGGCCGCAGGGGGTGGCCGCCGCCAAGCGGGAGTACGACGTCATGTGCCGGGAGTTCGAGGGCGAGGACGGGCTGTTGACGCTTCCGCACGTGGCGGTGCTCGCCCACGGGAGGGTGTAGCCGCACAGCGAAGGGCCCGGACGCTTCCGCCGTCCGGGCCCCCGCCGATGTCCGCCCGCGGTCAGCTGCCGGTGACCGTGACCTTCTCGTCGTTGTTCAGCTGCTCGACCAGCTGCTTGACCTTGGCCTTGTCCCAGACCAGGTTGCCGCCCGTGGAGCCGGAGATCGGCATGTTGAGCGAGGCGCCGTCGCCGCCGGTGACGCCCTTCATGGCGAAGAACATCTGGCCCAGGGACCAGAGCGACATGTCCTTGTCGACGACGAGGGTGTCGAGACCGGCGCCCATCGTCGGGTACAGCTTGAACGGGTTGAGGATCGTCGACGCCGTGGCCGTCTGGCTCGCCAGCGCCGCGAGGAACTTCTGCTGGTTCTTCGTACGGTCCAGGTCGGAGGTGAAGGCGTGCCGGGTCCGCACGAAGGCGAGCGCCTGCTGGCCGTCGAGGGTCTGCTTGCCGGCCTGGAAGTCGGCGCCGGAGTACTTGTCCTTGAACGCCTTGGGGATGTCCAGCTCCACGCCGCCGATCGCGTCCACGATCTTGGCGAAGCCGCCGAAGCCGATCTCGACGTAGTGGTCGATGTGCAGCCCGGTGTTGAACTCGACCGTACGGACCAGGAGTTCGGGTCCGTCCTCGGCGTACGCGGCGTTCAGCTTGGTGGTGCGGCCCTTGCCCTCGAACCGCTTGCCCGATTCGGAGCCGACGAACGAGGGGATCTCGACGTTCGAGTCACGGGGCAGCGAGACCAGCGTCGGGCCGTTCGAGCCGTCGTGCAGGATCATCATCGAGTCGGTCCGCTTGCCCTCGGCGGAGCCCGTGTGGAGCTTCTTCTTGTCCTCGGACGTCATGCCCTCGCGGCTGTCGGACCCGACGATCAGATAGTTCGTGCCGTCGCCGCTCTTCGGCCGCTCGATGACCTTGGAGAGGTCGACGTCGCGCTTCAGCTTGGAGTCGGCCCAGAAGTACGTGCCGACGGAGACGGCGAGCACCACGACCACGAGGCTCAGCACGCCGATCTTGATCCGGCGGCCCCAGTTCGGCGCGGCCCCCGGCCGGCCCTGGACATAGCCGCTGTCGCCCGGCCCGCTCCCGTGCCCACCACCGCGGCCGCCGTTGCCGCCGCCGTAGACCTGGCCCGTGTTGTAGCCGCTGTCGTACTCCGGGGAGTCGCCGTAGCCGCCGGGCTGCTGCGGCAGCTGCGGCTGCCTCGGCGGCGCCGGGCGCTGCTGGGGCGGGGCGGGGCGCCGCTGGACGTGCGGCATCGAGCGGGCGCTCTCGGGCCGGTCGCTCGCGCTTCCCTGCCCGTAGCGGTTTCCGCTGCGGTCGTCGCCGTTCCAGCCCTCGGGCCTATCGTTCATGCGATCCAGTGTGCAGGTCCGGGCCACTGCTATTACAGGGTGTGAGGGAAATCGGACCAGGGCTGTTGCCAAGCTGATGCATTGCGACGCACTCGTGGCCCCCGCATAAGGTGGAGGGCATGACAGATCAGGCCCCGCACCCGGAGGGTGACATTCCGGGCAAGCCGACCGCGGCGTCCCGGACCACCCTCAGCCACATCATGACCGGCAGCGACACGAACCTGCTGGGTACGGTGCACGGCGGCGTGATCATGAAGCTGGTCGACGACGCGGCGGGCGCGGTGGCCGGCCGGCACTCCGGCGGCCCCGCGGTGACGGCTTCGATGGACGAGATGGTCTTCCTGGAGCCGGTCCGCGTCGGTGACCTTGTTCACGTCCGGGCTCAGGTGAACTGGACCGGCCGCTCCTCCATGGAGGTCGGCGTCCGGGTCATGGCCGAGCGGTGGAACGAGTCGACCCCCGCCCAGCAGGTCGGCAGCGCGTACCTGGTGTTCGCGGCGGTCGACGCGGACGGCAGGCCGCGCCGGGTGCCGCCGGTCGTCCCGGAGACGGAACGCGACAACCGGCGCTACCAGGAGGCGCAGATCCGCCGTACCCACCGGCTGGCCCGCCGCCGCGCGATCAAGGAGCTGCGCGAGAAGCGCGCGGCCGACGGCATCGAGGACTGAGGGCCCCGCGAGGGCCCCGCAAGCCTCGGGTCCTTACGGGCAGGCCACCTCGTCGCCCTTCACCGCGCCGAACCTGCCCGGATCGGGCTCCTCGGCCCGGACCCGCTCCACCGCGCGGTAGTCCGCGCCCGCGGTCACCTTCATCGTGCCGCCCTGCCCCTTCACGGCCTTCAGCTCGGCACCCGGCAGCGCGGCGGACAGGGATTTCGCGGACCGGTCCCAGCGCGGGTCGTACGTGATCAGGGTGTGCTTGAGGTCGCGCTGCGGCGCGGTGAGCGGGGCGCGGGTGGTGTTGAAGCCGGTGGCGTGCAGCGCCGCGTCGACCGTGGAGCCCAGGCCGTCCTTCGGGGTGCCGTTGTAGACCTGCACCCGGATCTGCTGCGGGGCGACGTCGACCTTCTTCGCCGGCGCCTGCTTGGGCCGGGCGACGGTCAGCGGTTTGTCGTCCCGCAGCGCCTGGAACAGCTGCTTCGACTTCTTCGGGTCCCATTTGACCGTCGAGCCGATGCCCTTGACCTGGTACGCGACGTTCCCCATCGGCACCGAGGTGAATTCGGACGAGGCGGCGGAGAAGCCCCGCATCGCCTGCCCGAGGTCCAGCATCTGCTCCGTACCGAAGCCCTTGTCGGCCCGGACCGACCTCAGCATCGTCGAGGCGACCTCGCGGAACTTCACCGGGTTGAGCAGCACACCGCTGCTGGTCGCCTGCTTGATCAGCGAGGCCATGAACTTCTGCTGGCGCTGCATCCGGCCCAGGTCGGCGGCGCCGTCGATGTGCCGGGAGCGGACGTACTGGAGTGCCTGGCCGCCGTCCAGCTCATGGGTGCCGGCCGCGAGGTCGAGTCCGGTGTACGAGTCCTTCATCGGCCGGGTGGTGCAGATCTTCACCTTGCCGAGCGTGTCCACCGTCGTCATGAAGCTGGTGAAGTCGACCTCCAGGTAGTGGTCGACCTTGACGCCCGTCATGTGCTCGACGGTCCGCACGGTCAGATTCGGGCCGCCCTCGGCGTAGGCGGCGTTCAGCTTCACCGGGTGGGCCGCGTGCTCCTTGCCGGTGGTCCGGTCCCGGTGCGCGGGGATCTCGGCGTAACTGTCGCGCGGCAGGCTGACGATGCTGGCGCGCTCCTTGTCCGCGGACAGGTGCACCAGCATGATCGTGTCGGTGCAGTGGCAGGGCGCACCGCCCAGCCGGTACTTCTTCTTCTCCGCCGCCGTGATCTTGTCGCGGCCGTCGGTGCCGACGAGCAGCAGATTCATGCCGTTGCCGGCCCGGGGCCGGTTCTTCATGTCCTTGAACGGGTCGATCCGGTCGATGCCCGTCTCCAGGTTGGTCACCACGGCATGGCCGATACCGCCGGCGCCGAGCACCAGAACGGAGAGCCCGGTCGCCACCCGCATGCCCCAGCGCGGTCTCTCGTCCTGCTTTCTGGGCCGCCTGCGCTGCGGGGGAGCGGCACGGGGCCGCGGCGGACGGGGGGAGCGGTGCGGCGTGGGCACGGGGGGACACCTCCGCGGTGCAAGGGGATCTGTCGCACGGTAGGCCCATACGATCTGCATCCCGGGAAGCAGACCGGCGGCGCGCGCCCCTGTCCCCCATTCGCGGTAACGTGGCGGCCGAATACCGCCGCCTGGAGGGGTGCGAACCCCCGGCGCCCCCGAGGACCCCCCGAGGACCACATGTCTGCCGCGCAGCACCCCGCCGTCTCCGTGATCATGCCGGTTCTCAACGAGGAGCGGCACCTCCGGAACTCCGTCCGGCACATCCTGGAACAGGAGTACGCGGGCGAGATGGAGGTGGTGATCGCGCTCGGCCCGTCCACGGACCGTACCGACGAGATCGCCGCCGAGCTGGTCGCGGAGGACCCCCGGGTCCAGACCGTGCCGAACCCCACCGGCCGCACCCCCGCCGCGCTCAACGCCGCGATCAAGGCCTCCAGCCACCCCGTAGTGGTGCGCGTCGACGGCCACGGCATGCTCTCGCCGAACTACATCGCGACCGCCGTCCGGCTCCTGGAGGAGACGGGCGCGCAGAACGTCGGCGGCATCATGCACGCGGAGGGCGAGAACGCCTGGGAGGACGCCGTCGCCGCGGCCATGACGTCGAAGATCGGCGTCGGCAACGCCGCCTTCCACACGGGCGGCGAGGCGGGACCGGCCGAGACCGTGTACCTGGGTGTCTTCCGGCGGCAGGCCCTGGAGAAGGCGGACGGCTACAACATCGAGTTCATCCGCGCCCAGGACTGGGAGCTGAACTTCCGCATCCGCGAGGCCGGCGGGCTGATCTGGTTCTCGCCCGAGCTGCGGGTGCAGTACCGCCCGCGCCCCTCCGTGCGGGAGCTGGCCAAGCAGTACAAGAACTACGGCCGCTGGCGCCACGTCGTCGCGCGCTACCACTCCGGCTCGATCAACCTCCGCTACCTCGCCCCGCCGACCGCCGTCGTCGCCATCGCGGCGGGCCTCGTGGTGGGCGCGGCCGTCACCCCGTGGGCGCTGGTCGTCCCGGCCGGTTACGTCGCGGCGATCGTCGCGGGCTCCCTGCCGGCGGGCAAGGGCCTGCCGCTGAAGGCCCGGGCGCAGATCCCGGTGGCGCTGGCAACCATGCACATGTCGTGGGGCTACGGCTTCCTGACGAGCCCGCGCTCGCTGGCGAAGCGGGTCATCGCGAGCCGGCGGCCGGCGGTCGCCGCGCCGGGCGCGCCGGTGGCCTGACCGGCAGAGACGACGAGAAGGGGCGCCCGGCCGGACCGGGCGCCCCCTCTCGCGTACCGCCTGTCAGCTCTTTCCGTCCCACCGGTAGACGGAGTAGATGTCCATGCACTGGCTCTTGTCCGCGGCGTTGATGTCGTCCGCGCCGTCCGGAAGATCACCCGCCTCGACCTTCGGGGCCTTGTACACGGTTCCGTCGCGCCAGTCCGCGCCGACGACGACGGTCAGCTCGCCGGCCTTCGGGTCCGCCTTGACCGCGGTGGTCGGCAGGCCCAGCGCCTTGGCGACGGACTGCGCGTCCGCGTTGCCCTGGTCCCCGTCCTCCTTCGGGTACCGGACCTCCGTGTCCTTGCTCGGCTCGGCGTTCTCCGTATCGGCCTGGGCGAAGCCCTTGCCGTGCAGGATGCCGGCGACCTCGGCGGCCCGCCCGTCCTTGGGCGCCTGGCCGACACCGGTGCCGTTCACCACCGAGACACCGAGGGTGGCCGGGGCCGCCGCGGGGGGACCCGAGGGCTTCGCCTTCGGCTTCGTCTTGGCCTTGCCGTTCTTGTCGAACGCCACGTCGTCGCGGAGCAGCCGCCACAGGGAGTCCGCGGACTTCTCGACGGGGACGAGCTTGTTCCTGTCCTGGGACCACTCGGCCGTGGGCATGGTCGCCATGGTGATGCGGTCGATCGGCACGCTCTTGAGCTGCATCGACAGGTCGTAGAGCTTCTTGACCGAACGGATCTCGTCGGACACCTGGAGCGCCTTGGTCGCCGTCTCCGCGAGGTTCGTCAGCCGCCCCGCGTCCGACCAGAGATTCTGCTTCTTGAGCGTGCGCAGCATGGAGTTCATGTACATGTGCTGGGCCTTGGCGCGGTTCTGGTCGTTGCCGAACGCGTGCCGCGTACGCAACCACTGAAGAGCCTGCTTGCCCTGCACGGTGTTGGGGCCCGCCGGCAGCTTGAGGCCGGAGCCGCCGCGGACGAGGCGGGTGGGTTTGTCCCACACACCCGTCTTCACGCAGACCTCCACGCCGCCGATCGCGTCGGCCATGGCCACCACGCCCGCGAAGTCGAGCATGATCCAGTGATCGATGTAGACGCCGGTCAGCTTTTCCCAGGTGGTCAGCGTGCAGCCGGGGCCACCGCGCTGAAGGGACTCGTTGATCGGACTGTTGTCCGTCGCGGGGTACTTCTGACCGGTCTTGGAGTCCGTGCAATCGGGGATGTGGAGGATCGTGTCGCGGGGAATGCTGACCAGCGAGGAGTTCTTCCGGTCCGCCGAGATGTGCAGCAGCATCTGGACGTCGGCCCGCGGCTTGTCCCCGACCGTGTCCCTGCTGCCGCCCAGCTTCACGTTCTCCGCGCTGTTCCGGCTGTCCGAGCCGATCAGCAGGATGTTGAGCGGGGTGTCGCCCGCGGCGTTGGGCGCGGCCTTCTTCACACCGCTCTCGCCGCCGCTGCGGGCACTGCTGCGGATGTTGTTGTTGAGATGCCGGTAGTAGAGGTACCCGGCCGTGGCCGTCCCGAATATCAGCAGGGCCAGTGTGATGGCCGCCCACCGGAACACGCGGCGCTTGCGGGACTTCGCGGCCGCCCGCTTCCGCGATTTGGCGCGCCGGTGGCTCGAACGGGCGCCTCCGTTCTCGCCGCCCTCGCCGCCTTCGCCCTCCGCAGCGAGCGGGCCCGGGCCGTCCTCCGCGTAGAGGCCGTCGTCCCAGCCGAGCTGGCCGGCATGCCGGACGCGTGGTCGCGTCCCCTCCCCGGGCGTGCTGCTTCGTCCCACCAGGACCCCCCTGCTGCTTCAGACTCGCGGTATCGCGCGGTGACCCGGTGTCACTTGGCGCACACTTCCTTGTCGGCGCTGGCCTTCGGAATGTCGATCTTGGCCGGCCCGGCGATGGGGGTGCCCGCGCCCTTGAAGTCAGCCCCCAGTGTCAGCACCATCGCCTGCAGTCCCACGGCATCCTTGGTGCCCGGCTTCAGCGCCGTGGCGGGAAGCCCCATCATCTCGGCGAGCGCCCGGGCCTGGTCGGCCTGGTTCGGCGCGTACTCGAGCGTCGTCTTCGCGGCCTTCGCCGGGGCGTTGGCCTTGTTCGTCGACTTCAGAACGCCCTTTTCGTTCTGCAGCCAGGTGACGGTCTGCTGGGCGGCGCCGGAGATCCCGCCACCGTTGTACACATCGACGCGGACGTCGGCCGCCGCCGCCTTGGTTCCCTTGAGGAGCGCGTCCTGCTTGCTCTTGGCGGCCTTCTTCTGCGCGGCCACCTCGGTCAGCGAGGTGTCTTCCTGCATCATCGACAACAGCTGGGGCGCCTTGACCGGGTCCACGACCACGGTGACCGGTGTGGGCTCCGCCGGGTTGTCGATGACCGGCAGCGTGACGAACGTGATGTTCTTCGTGTCGATCTTGGTGAGTTCCTTGGCCAGCGTGGTCAGCTTCGGCACCGAGTCGATGGCCGAGTCGACCGTCAGCGCCTTCGTCGCCGCGTCCGCCAGCTTGAACAGCTTCTTCGGGCTCGTCAGCGTGTCGTCCGACTTCATCTCCCGGACCATCGAGCCGAGGAACTGCTGCTGGCCCTTGATCCGGTCGAGGTCGCTGCCGTTGGCGTAGGCGTGCCGGGTCCGTACGAACGCCAGTGCCTGCTCGCCCTGCACGTTGTGCGGGCCCGCCGACAGGTTGAGGTGCGACTTGTCGTCCTTGACCGCGTGGGCCAGGCAGATGTCGACGCCGCCTACCGCCGTGGACAGGGTCTTGACCGCGTTGAAGTCGACCATCATGAAGTGGTCGACCTTCAGACCGGTGAGCTCCTTGACGGTGTCCATCGTGCAGCCCGGGTCGCGGCCGTCCTGGCCGAGGCTCGTGTTGAACCGGACGTTCTGCGTGCCCGGGATGGTCTTCTCGGAACCGTCCTCCTGCTTGGCCTTGCAGTCCGGGATGTTCGTCATGAGGTCACGGGGGATGCTCACCGCGGTGGCGTTGGTGCGGTCCTTGGACACGTGGAACAGGATGTTCGTGTCCGCGTGCCCGACGCTGCCCGCGTCGCCGTAGCCCTCGTTGCCCGCGCCGGTCCGCTTGTCCGTACCGATGACCAATATGTTGAGGGGTGCGTTGGCCGTGACGACGTCCTTGTTGCCGCGGTCGCCGATGTCGACGGAGCTCAGGTTGCCGTTGAAGTGCTGGTACAGCCAGTACCCGCCGGCCGAGACGCCGACCAGCAGGAAGGCCATCACCCCGCCCGTCCAGAGCAGCGCCTTCTTGCGACGGGCCTTCGGGGCCTTGCGCTTGCGCCGGCCCGCGCTGTTCTCCGCGGAGCCGGCAGCCTCCTGGCCGCGCGGGCCGGAGCCCGAACGGCGGCCACCCTGGCGCGGCACCTCACGCCCGCGACGCGATCCCTCGCCCGCCGGGCGACGTGCGCCGTCGCCGTCACGTACGGCACTTCTGCGCCCGGAACTCCGGGGGGCCGAACCGCCCGACGCTCTGCCCGAATCCCCTCCGGATTGATTCAGTCGCAGTTCGTAGTCGCCGGTGTCCGGGTTGAGAACCCACTGGTCTGCGGGGTCGATTTCTTCCGCCCGCCCACGGCCTTTTGCATCCACGGTCGCTTGAGTCCTCCGTCGGTGCCACGCGAGGCGCCTCCCCCGATAAGGCGCTCATTCTTCGCTCCGGAAGTGCGCGGCCGTATGGCCGGTAGCACCGGATCGCGTCACACTATCCGTCCCGTTCGCCGTCCAGCGACGGGCGTGACACATTCCACGGCCCTTACAACAGGGCATTCTTCCCATTGCACGCCGAACGTAGATGTCCGCTTGGCCATTGCTTTACTGCTTGCACAGGTCGGTCGCCGCATTGTTCCCCGAATAGGTGGGTGTGGGAGTCGGCCCGGAGGCGTCGTCCGCGTCAGCGTTTTTCCCGTCGTCATCCTTCAGCTGATCCGCGGGCACCACGGCGACGGGCTCGTCGTCACGCAACTGCTTGAAGAGCTTGTCCGCATCGGGCTGTACCAGTTCGTCCCGGTTCACGTTGGCGGAGTACGCCTGCCGCGGGACGGTCAGGAACTGCACCTTCTCGGTCGGTACGTTGCGCATGCCGCGCACAAGGTCGTACAGGTCCTTCAGGCTGTCGAGCCCCGGATCGGTGGTCAGTGCCTTGGTGGCCGCGTCCAGGACCGGGTAGAGCCGGGTCGGGTTGAGCAGGACGCCGTTGCTCTGCACCTTGTTCACCAGCGCGCCCAGGAACTGCTGCTGGCGGTCCATGCGTTCCGTGTCGCTGCCGTTGCCGATGGACTTGCGGGCCCGTACGTATCCGAGGGCCTGCTCGCCGTTGAGCTTGTGGCGGCCCGCCGGCAGCCTGAGGTGCGCGTCGCTGTCGTCGATCGGCTTCTTGAGGCAGATCTCGACCCCGTCCACCGCGTTGACCATGCTCTTGAAACCGTTGAAGTCGACGACCATGTGGTGGTCGACGCGGATGCCGGTCATCTTCTCGACGGTACGGATGGTGCAGGCGGTGCCGCCGAACTCGAAGGCCCAGTTGAACTGGGAGAACTGCGGCTTGCTCACGGTCTTGTCCGGCTTGTGGCACTCCGGGATGTTCACCATCAGATCGCGCGGAATGGACATGGCCGTGGCGCTCTTCCGGTTCGCGGCCAGGTGCAACAGGATCGTGGTGTCCGAGCGCTGGCTGCCGCCGTCGTCGCGGCCGTACTTGCGGTTGTCGCCGGCCCGGCTGTCGGAGCCGATGAGCAGGATGTTCTCCGCGTCATGGACGACGGACGCGGGACGCTCCTTCTCGTACGCCTTGAGTTCGGCGGCCGCGGAGGTGTCCGTGCGGATGTTGCCGTCCAGCTTCTTGTACAGCCACCAGCCGGCGCCCGCGGCGACGAGCACGACGAACGAGGCGCCCAGCGCGGTCCAACGCAGCCAGTGCCGCTTGCGCTTGACGACGATGTCGAGGGTGGGACCGGGCGCGGAACCCCCGGACGGCGACGGTTCGTGCGACGACGGGCCGCTGCCCGACCCGCTGCGTGTCTCACCGCCCGGGCCGCCCTCCGGGGCGCCCTTCCCGCCGGGTTCCTTGCCGGACGATCCGTCCGGTGTCCGTTCCTGGTCCGCGGCCGAGCTGTCCGGCTGCTGGTTCTCACCCGTGGCCGAGTCGTCGGGGTCGGCCGGCGTGCCGGCACTTTCGGTCACGTCTGCGTCCATCCTTCACGTTCGGCAGCGCGCTGGGCCGCCGGTCGCACAAGTAGACGGCTGAACCTCACGCTTGGTTGTGCCTCGAGTGGTCTGTACCGCAGATCATGTACCGGAGTTGACGCATCGGCGGGAGGGCTCGGCCCACGCTGGGCCGGACGGGTGGCCCTCAGACCGCTTGTCATACCGCGGTGTTGGTACGGCGCACCCCCGCTGCTCCGTACCCCTCGCGTCCCCGCGTCTCCGTCAGACGGTCCGGGTGACCCGCTCGCTCTCCACCCGCTGGGCCAGCGCGTCCGCGCCCAGCTGTCCGAGGTGCCGGCACAGGACCACGGAACCGCCGGTGGCCAGCGGTGCGAAGAGTCCGGCGCTCAGACCGTCCCAGGTGTCGTACGTACGCCCCGACAGCAGCCGTGACCCGGCGTCCAGACCGAGCGCGGCACCGTCCTCGCGGGCCCGGGCGACCAGCTCCGCCCCGGTGAACCCGGCACCGCCGACCGTCAGGGCCGGGGCGTCCGGGTCCACCGGCGCGAACGGGGCGAAGCGGTCGCCCTGGCCCGGCACCTCGACGGCGTAGTCCGCGAAGCCCTCGGGAGCCTGCGGGAACCTGCCGCCCAGCGGGCGCAGCGCCAGGGCGATCCGCTCACCGCGGCAGGCCCGCGCGGCCTCCAGGCTGTCCGGCCCGGAGACGACGAGATCGGCGGCGGCCGGATCGCCCTGCACCTCGGCGACCACGCCGACCGAGGCGCAGGCCAGCAGCCAGACCGCGGACTGCCAGTGCGCGGGCAGCAGCAGCGCGACCCGGTCACCCGGCTCCGCGGCGAGGTCGCCCTGCAGC
Source organism: Streptomyces sp. NBC_01257 (assembly GCF_035917255.1). Taxonomy (NCBI): domain Bacteria; kingdom Bacillati; phylum Actinomycetota; class Actinomycetes; order Kitasatosporales; family Streptomycetaceae; genus Streptomyces; species Streptomyces sp. NBC_01257. The sequence continues at coordinate 3,654,211 of NZ_CP108472.1, read as the reverse complement.
AGGTTCGCGGTCTTGGCCACCCAATTGGCGAAGGTGGCCACCGACAGTTCGACACGCTCTCCGGTGGCGTCGTCGTAGAAAGTGACCATGGGGCGGGCCGGGTCCGCGGCGAGCGCGGAACGCAGCAGGTCGGCAGGGGTGCGGTCGCTGGCGTTCATGCGCAGAAGGGTACGCGCCGGTGACGGAGGGGGCGGGGCGCGGCGGGTGTCCGGTACACCGGTTCGGCAGACGGGCCGTCAATTACCCGGCGAAACCCCGGTCGCCGGAGTTGTCCGGTTGTGCCCAGGATCATTTGTATGCGTGCCTTCATTGCATCCTCCATTGGTGTCACCTGCGCGGCAGCTCTCGTACTGCCGCTCGCCGCGCCCGCGGGCGCCGCCCCCGACACCCCCGCCCACCCGACCACCGCGGGATCCCGTCCCGCCGAGGCGTCCGGCCCCGCCGAAGTGCCCGGTTCGACGCAGTCCCTGGCCCTGGACCCGCTGGCCTCCCCGTCCGTACGCGCCACCGGAGCACCCGCGGCGGCGGCCGCCGAGCAGGGGCTGCCCGAGCGTGACGTCCGGCCGTTCTCCATGGTCGGCGTCGTCTGGGACGACGTGAACACCGAACTCCACGGCACCGCCCAGGTCCGCACCCGGGCCACCGGCACCGGCCGGTGGTCCGACTGGCAGGACCTGGAGACGCACAACGCCGAACACTCCGCCGACGCCGGCACCGCCGAACGCGACTCGGGCGCCGCCCGCGGCTCCACCGCCCCGCTCTGGGTCGGCGACTCCGACGGCGTCGAGGTCCGGGTGCGCCCCGAGACCCCGGACACCAGGGACGCCTCGGCGACCCCCGTACCGCTGCCCGCCGGGCTGCACCTCGAACTCGTCGACCCCGGCAGGGACCCGCAGGAGACCACCGCCACCGGAGCGGCGGGCGCCGACCGCACCGCCCCGCTCGGCGCCACCGCGCTCCCCGCCCTGAGCAGGACCGCGACCGAGGAGGCCGCCGGCCTCGCGCCCGGCGCCAAGCCGTTCATCGGGCCCCGCCCGCGCATCGTCACCCGCAAGGGCTGGGGCGCCGACGAGAAGCTCCGCGAGAGCGGCTTCGCGTACACGAAGACCGTCAAGGCGGCCTTCATCCACCACAGCGCCACCGGCAACAACTACAAGTGCTCCCAGGCGCCCTCGGTCCTGCGCGGCATCTACCGCTACCACGTCAAGAGCAGCGGCTGGCGTGACATCGGGTACAACTTCGCCGTCGACAAGTGCGGAAACATCTACGAGGGCCGGGCCGGCGGCGTGACGAAGGCCGTCATGGGCGCCCACACCCTCGGGTTCAACACCAACACCATGGGCATCGCCGTGCTCGGGACCTTCAGCAAGTCGAACCCGCCCGCCGCGGCCGTCACCGCCGTGTCCAAGCTCACCGCCTGGAAGCTCGGCCTGTTCGGCGCCAACCCGAAGGGCAAGGTGACCCTGACCTCGGGCGGCAGCAACAAGTACAAGAAGGGCAAGAAGGTCAAACTCAACGTGATCTCGGGCCATCGCGACGGCTTCGCAACCGAATGCCCCGGAGCGCGTCTCTACAAGAAGCTCGGCACGGCCCGGACCGGTTCGGCCCGTCTGCAGGGCCGCTGACGCGAAAGGAGCCGTGAACCGGCGCCGTGCGCGCCGGAGGCCTGCTGCGGGCTGCTGACCGAAGGACCCCCCTCCGGGCTGCATACACTGGCCAGCCGAAGAAGCTGTTGTCCGATCTCCCCTGGGCGCGGGACGCCGATCCAGCGGAGATCGGACAACAGCTTCTTACCGGCCCGGCCCCAGCAGGAAGCAGAGACAGTGCTGTGACAGAGGCAAAAGAAGCGATTCTCCTGGTCGGAGGCAAGGGAACCCGGCTGCGCCCCCTCACGGTGCACACCCCGAAGCCCATGGTTCCGGCGGCAGGCGTCCCCTTCCTCACGCACCAGCTGGCGCGTGCCCGGGCCGCCGGGGTCGAGCACATCGTCCTCGCGACGTCGTACCTCGCGGAGGTCTTCGAGCCGTACTTCGGCGACGGCTCCTCGCTCGGCCTCCACATCGAGTACGTCACCGAGCGCGAGCCGCTCGGTACCGGCGGCGCCATCCGCAACGTCGCGCACCGGCTCACCTCGGGCCCGGACGAACCGGTCCTCATCTTCAACGGCGACATCCTCACCGGCCTCGACATCCGGGCCCTGGTCACCTCGCACGCCGACTCCGGAGCGGACGTCTCGCTCCACCTCACCCGGGTCGACGACCCGCGCGCCTTCGGTCTCGTGCCGACGGACGGCACCGGCCGGGTCACCGCGTTCCTGGAGAAGCCCCAGACGCCCGAGGAGATCGTCACCGACCAGGTCAACGCGGGGGCGTACATCTTCCGCCGGTCGGTCATCGACACCATCCCGGCCGGCCGGCCGGTCTCCGTGGAGCGCGAGACCTTCCCCGGCCTGCTCGCCGACGGCGCCCATCTGCAGGGCATGGTCGACTCCACCTACTGGCTGGATCTCGGCACCCCGCAGGCGTTCATACGCGGCTCCGCCGACCTCGTCCTCGGCCGCGCACCCTCCCCGGCCGTCCCCGGCCGGTGCGGCGACCGCCTCGTCCTGCCGACCGCCTCCGTCGCCCCCGACGCGAAGCTCTCCGGCGGTACGGTCATCGGTGCCGACGCGGTGATCGGCGCGGGCGCCCGGATCGAGGGCTCCACCGTGCTGGCGGGCGCCGTCGTCGACCCCGGCGCCGTGATCACGGACTCGCTGGTCGGAGCGGGTGCCAGGATCGGCAGCCGTACGGTCCTGAGCGGCGCGGTCATCGGCGACGGGGCCAAGGTCGGTGCCGACAACGAACTGCTCGACGGCGTCCGCATCTGGTGCGGGGCCCATCTGCCCGCCGCTTCGGTGCGCTTCTCCTCGGACGAATGACCGGGACGTTCCGCCTCCCGCATGACACCCGACTGGCCGGAATCAGCCGTACCCTCGACAGGCAGCCCCGACTACCGAGGACCTCATCCGTGGCAGGACGATTCGCACCCCGCAGCGCCCCGCGCGCGGCCGTCCCGCGCCAGACGGCGACACCCGTACCGGCGGCGCTGACCCGCGACTGGACCCCACCGGGCCCGCTCGACCTGCGGCTCGTCCTCGGTCCGCTGCGCCGCGGCCCCGCCGACCCCACGTTCCGGATGTCCGCCGACGGCTCCGTCCGCCGGGCCAGCCGCACCCCCGCGGGTCCCGGCACGCTCCACGTCGTCGCCCGCGACGGCCGGATCGAGGCCGCGGCCTGGGGGCCGGGCGCGGCCTGGCTGCTGGACCAGCTGCCGGTGCTGCTGGGCGCGGCGGACGACCCCGACGCCTTCACCCCGCGCCACCGCCTGCTCGCCACGACCCACCACCGCAGACCGGGCCTGCGACTGCTGCGCACCGGCCTGGTGCTGGAGTCCCTGATCCCGTCGGTCCTGGAGCAGAAGGTCACCACGGACGAGGCGTACCGCGCCTGGCGCCTCCTGGTCCGCAAGTACGGGGAGCCGGCACCCGGCCCGCAGGAGTACGGCCTCTACGTCATGCCGGACGCCCGCACCTGGTCGCTGATCCCGTCCTGGGAATGGCACCGCGCGGGCGTCGACAGCAAGCGCTCGGCGACGATCCTGCGTGCGGTCCGGGTGGCCCGCCGCATGGAGGAGGCGGCCGCCATGGAACTGACCGATGCGATGACCCGCCTCCAGGTCATCCCGGGCATCGGCCCCTGGACGGCCGCCGAGACCCTGCAGCGGGCGAACGGCGCGGCGGACGCGGTGACGGTCGGCGACCTCCACCTGCCCGGCATCGTCGGCCACGCCCTGGCCGGCAACCGCAACGCCGACGACGAGGAAATGCTGGCCCTGCTGGCCCCGTACGAGGGCCAGCGCCACCGGGCGACCCGCCTGATCCTGCTCTCGGGCAACACCCCGCCACGCCACGCCCCGAGAATGACAAGAGGCGACATCGCCAGGCTGTAGCGAGGCACAGGCCCTGGCCGCGCACCGGGGCGTCGCGTCGAGGCGGCCCATTCAAGCCCGTCCGGCTCCCATCGCGCACCGGAGCGTCCCTTTCAAGCCCGTCCGGCGATTGAGGACCGGGGTCCGGGGCAGCGCCCCGAAAACCACCCACCACCGGCCACCGCCTCACCGCACAGCGACGAACCCCTCCGCATCGCGCCCCACCCGCGGCGCCGGCGCGTCCACGGCCCGTCCCACGGCCACCGCCCCCAACGGATCCCACGACGCAGGCAACTCCAGCACCTCCCGCACGACATCACGGCAGAACATCGTCGAGGACACCCACGCCGACCCCAGCCGCTCGCCCGCCAGCGCCACCAGGAAGTTCTGGATCCCGGCTCCCGCGGCGACCACGAACATCTCGCGCTCCGCCCCGTCCCGCCGCGCGTCCCCGTACGTGTGGGAGCCGTCCATCACCATGCACGGCACCACCAGATACGGCGCCCGGCGCAGCACATCGCCCCGCTTCACCCGCCGCGCGATCGACTCCTCGCTCTTGCCGTCCCGCCGCAGATCCGCGATCCACGCGTCCCGCATCGCGTCCAGCAGCCGGGTCCGGGACTCCGGCGACTCCAGCAGCACGAACCGCCAGGGCGTCGTGTGATGGGGCGCGGGCGCCGTCACCGCCGCGGCCACCGCACGCCGCACCGCCCCGGGGTCCACCGGCTCGTCGGTGAACTCGCGGACCGTGCGCCGCTGGGTCACCGCCTCCCGGACCGCCTCGGACGTCCCGAGCCGGAACATGTCGTCGGCCGCGACCCGCACCATCGCCCGGGCCCCGGCGGCGTCGGCCGGGTCCAGGACGTGGCCCAGCCCCCGCACGACCGCGACCGGCAGGCCGTCCGCCTTGCCCTTGACCAGATCACCGGCCGAGGCCAGCTCGTCGGCGGTGGCGACCACGGTCGCGCTGAGCGGATTGCCGTACGCGTCGCTGCCGCCCCGCAGATCGTCCAGCACCCGCACCCCGGCCGCCCCGATCGCGACATCGGTCAGTCCGTTGCGCCACGGCCGCCCGAAGGTGTCCGTGACGACGACGCCGACCTCGACGCCGAGGGTGTCCCGCAGCCCCGCCCTGATCGCCCGCGCCGAGGCGTCCGGGTCCTCGGGCAGCAACAGGACCGTCCCGGCGGGGGTGTTCGACGCGTCGACCCCGGCGGCGGCCATGACGAGGCCCTGCCGGTTCTCGACGATCCGCAGCGTGCCGCGCCGCGCCACCACCCGTACCGTCTCGGCGTCGATCGCCGCCTCCCGGTCGGTGGCCTCGACGATCCGGCCCTCCGCCTTGGAGACGATCTTCGAGGTGACGAGCAGCACGTCGCCGTCGACGAGACCCGGCTCGGTGGCGGCGATCAGCTTCGCGAGGTCGTCCCCGGCCCGCACCTCGGGCATCCCGGGCAGCGCCCACACCCGGAAGGAGGGCGCGGCGTCCGGAGCGGCGGCACTCATGCGCGTACCTCTTCCGCGAGGGTCAGCGCCTGCCGCGCCATCTCGGCGGTCGCGGCGACATCGGTCATCATCAGCGGCACGGAACGGCAGCGGATGCCCGCGGACTCCACCTCGTCCACCGCGCCCGCGTCCACGGTGTCGACGAGCCAGCCGTCGAGCAGCCCGGAGCCGTAGTGCCGGGCTACCGCCGCGGCCGTCGACTCGACGCCCACCGCGGCGAGCACCTTGTCGGCCATCCCGCGCACCGGTGCGTCACCGACGATGGGGGAGAGGCCGACGACCGGCACCCCGGCCTCGGCGATGGCCTCCCGGATCCCGGGCACGGCGAGGATGGTCCCGACGGACACCACGGGGTTCGACGGCGGGAAGAGGATGACGTCGGCCCCGGCGATCGCCTCCAGGACGCCCGGAGCCGGCTTGGCCTGCTCGGCACCGACGGGCACGATCGCCTGCGCCGGGACGGAGGCGCGCAGCTTCACCCAGTACTCCTGGAAGTGGATGGCCCTGCTCTCGCCGTCGACGTCGACGGCCACATGCGTCTCGATCCGGTCGTCGGACATCGGCAGCAGCCGGACCCCCGGCTTCCAGCGCGCACAGAGCGCCTCGGTGACGGCGCTCAGCGGGTAGCCCGCGCCGAGCATCTGCGTACGGACGATGTGGGTGGCGAAGTCGCGGTCGCCGAGCCCGAACCACTCGGGGCCGACGCCGTACGCCGCGAGTTCCTCCTTGACGTGGAAGGTCTCGTCGGTACGGCCCCAGCCCTGCTCCTCGTTGATGCCACCGCCGAGGGTGTACATCACGGTGTCGAGGTCGGGACAGACCTTGAGTCCGAACAGATGGATGTCGTCACCCGTGTTGCCGATGACCGTGATGTCCGCGTCGGGCGCGGCCTCCTTGAGGCCACGCAGGAAACGAGCACCACCGATACCGCCGGCCAGAACCACAATGCGCATGCAAACAGTCTGTCAGGCGGAGCCTGATCATTGTCGGGGTGGTGGTGGGAGACGGGTGGGACTGTCAGGCGGAGCCTGATCATTGTCGGGGTGGTTGGAGGCGGGCCGATCAGACGGCCGGGACGGCCGCCGTGCACTGTGTGGCGTGCATCGGCATGTCGGTCAGGCCCGGGTAGTAGATGTGCAGGCTGACGGCCGGTTCGAGGGAGTCGTTGACGACCTCGTGGACGTAGCCGGGGGCGAAGACGCGCTGGGCGCCGGAGCCGAGGGTCCGCTGTCCGCGGTCCGTACGCTCGGTCAGTTCGCCGTCCAGGACGGTGAGTACACCGGAGGACGGGCCGTGGTCGTGCAGCCCGCTGCCCTGGCCCGGGACCCAGCTGAGCAGCCAGATCTCGTAGCCGAGCGGGGTCTCTCCTGCCCGGGCGGAGCCGAGAGCGGGGACCGTGCGCAGGCGGTGGTACCAGCGGGTGGCCGCGTCGTACTGGACGAGGTGGGCCCACTGGGAGCGGTCGGCGGCGACGGCGCGGGCGAGCCCGACGAATTCGGCCACCGTGGCGGGGTGCTCGCGCGCGGGGCGCAGCAGGTGCGGGACCTCGAGGAGGTCGCCGGCGATCTGGAGGTCGCTGTCGCTGTTCATGGGTGCGGTGGTTCCTCGGCAGGGTGCAGTGGTGCTGGTGCAGTGCTGATGGGGGTGTCGCGAGGACCGCTGGGACCGGTGACCGCAGGGCGTGGAGCCGCGTGGGGAGGTCCGGAGGTCCGGTAGGAGCTGTGTGGCTGGAGCGCGGGGGCTTCAACAACCGAGACAGCTGGAACAGCAACAGCGAGCCTGGACAGCGCTGCGGAACCCACGGATGTGGGTGGCGCGCATCGCTGAGGTCACTGGCATGACATCAAGGAGAACCGGAGAACCTCCGACTGTCAACCCAATGCCCGATTTGGCGGTAATGTTTCACCTCATCCGGTTACTCCACCCGGAGAAAGGTTTATGCAGCCCCGATGCCGGAGATGTGGCGCAACAGCCGCGGAGATAAACGCGGTCGCGGCCCCGTGACCCGACTGTGATCTTGATCGCTTCGGTGATCGAATCGCAACGTGTCCGCCCTCCGGGGCGTTCCTGTGAGTGACGGACGCGGGGGTGACGGAGCCGATGGCATATGTCAGGTTTTTGGTGATTTGAACACTTTACGCATACGCTTGGTTCCGCAGAGTGAATACCGGGCCCAATAGCAGATCTGCGCTTGACTGGCCCGAAGCTACACACTTGTAATTTCACTCGTGTCGTTCGGCCGATTCGATAACGGCCGCATCACGGGGACGCAAGAGACAGACGAGGGGCGCACATGACCGAGCTGTTCCAGCAACTGCTGGTCGAGGACGCGGACGAGGAACTCGGCTGGCAGGAGCGCGCACTCTGCGCGCAGACCGATCCCGAGTCCTTCTTTCCCGAGAAGGGCGGATCCACCCGCGAGGCGAAGAAGGTCTGTCTCGCCTGTGAAGTCCGGTCCGAATGCCTGGAGTACGCCCTCTCCAACGACGAACGCTTCGGTATCTGGGGCGGTCTCTCCGAGCGTGAGCGACGGCGTCTGAAGAAGGCCGCGGTCTGACCGCTCCCACCGGAGAACACGGAGAACATCCGGAGCCGGACCGAGCAGGGAACCGGAGCGGGGAGCCCGACCAGGGAACCCGGCGAAGGGACCCGCGGAGCTGACCTCTCCCGGGCCGGCCACCGCTCCATGGCATGCACCGCCGATGGCCCGCCGCCTGCACCCTGCCCGCAGGCGGCGGGCCATCGGCGTACCCGGGCCGGGAGACGTACGAACCCCTCATCCGCCTTACCGGGCCCGGACTTCGGCCGCCCTCCGCCGCTGCGCCCCCGCCCCCGATCAACCGGTCCGCGCCACCCCGGTTATCCGTACCGTTAGTGTGGGGCCCCGTCCGAGACGCGCCAACGACCCGACAGGGCGCGCGTGTACACCGATGCAGCCCCCGGGGGACGTCCCCCGGACCCGGCCGGAGGGCCCGTACCTCGATGTCCGTGCACAGCCAAGCAACGGCGCCGTACGCGGCCGCCGCCGCCCCAGAGTTCCCCCGGCACGTCGTCACCGCCGTGCTCGTCTCCCACGACGGCGCACGCTGGCTGCCCGACGCGCTCTCCGGGCTGCTCGGGCAGGAACGCCCCGTACAGAACGTCGTCGCCGCCGACACCGGCAGCGCCGACGACTCCGCGCGACTGGTCACCGAGGCGCTCGGCGCCGACCGTGTCCTGCACCTCGCAAGGCGTACGAGCTTCGGCACCGCGGTCGACGAGGCGAGCCGCACCGCCGGTGTCCTGACCCCGGACGACCTGCCGTACCTCAAGCGCCCCAGCGGCTGGGACCCGGTCACCAGGTCCTGGCGCGACGACGCCTACGACCTGCCCGAACTGCCGCACGGCGAGCCGGTGCAGTGGCTCTGGCTGCTCCACGACGACTGCGCACCCGAACCCGACGCCCTCGCCGAGATGCTCCGCGTCGTCGACAACGACCAGCACGCCGCGATCGTCGGACCCAAGCTCCGCGGCTGGTACGACCGCCGCCAGCTCCTCGAAGTCGGCGTCTCCATCGCCAACAGCGGGCGCCGCTGGACCGGACTCGACCGGCGCGAACAGGACCAGGGCCAGCACGACCAGGTCCGTACCGTCCTGTCCGTCTCCACCGCCGGCATGCTGATCCGCCGGGACGTCTGGGAGGAGCTCGGCGGCTTCGACCGCAGGCTGCCCCTGATGCGTGACGACGTCGACCTGTGCTGGCGCGCCCACATGGCGGGCCACCGGGTGCTGGTCGCCCCCGACGCCGTCCTGCGGCACGCCGAGGCGTCCGCCCGCGAGCGCCGCCCCATCGACTGCGCCGGGCGCTCCGTCTCCAGCCCGCACCGCGTCGACAAGGCCGGCGCCGTCTACACCATGCTCGTCAACGCCCCCGGCAAGCGACTGCCCTGGGTGCTGCTGCGGCTCGTGCTCGGCACCCTGCTGCGGACGCTCGCCTATCTCGTCGGCAAGGTGCCGGGCCAGGCACTCGACGAGGTCACCGGCCTCCTCGGCACCCTGCTGCGCCCCGGCCGCATCCTCAGCGCACGAAGCCGGCGCGGCAAGGCGGCCGTCGACCCGGCCGAGCTGCGCGGCCTCTTCCCCGCACCCGGCGCCACCGTCCGCGCGACCGTGGAACAGGTCGCCGGGAACTTCGGCGGCGGCGCGGAGGCCGAGGCGAGCGGCTCGCGGCACGGCGCCGTCGAGTCCGGTCCGGGCGGCGACGACGCCGACTTCCTGGAGATCGACCAGTTCGCCCGCCTCAAGCGCGTCGGCCGCAAGCCCGGCCCGGTGCTCTTCGCCGTTCTGCTCCTCGTCTCACTCGTCGCCTGCCGCAGCCTCCTCGGCGGCGGCGCACTGGCCGGCGGCGCCCTGCTGCCCGCACCCGGTGATGTCTCCGACCTGTGGGGCCGTTACGCGGACGGCTGGCACACCGTCGGCACCGGCGGCACCCAGACCGCCCCGCCCTACCTGGCCGTGATCTCGGCGCTGTCCGCGCTGTTCCTCGGCTCCACCGGCTTCGCGCTCACCCTGCTGCTGGTCTGCTCGGTCCCGCTCGCCGGACTCACCGCGTACTTCGTCTCGCGCCCGCTGCTGCCCTCGCGGCTGCTGCGGGCCTGGGCGAGCGTCGCGTACGCGTTCCTGCCCGCCGCGACCGGCGCCCTGGCGACCGGCCGCCTCGGCACCGCGGTCCTCGCCGTCCTGCTCCCGCTGATCGCGCGCACGGCCGTCTCCGCGTACGGCTTGCGCAGCGGCGGCGGCGACGTACGCGGCAGCTGGCGCGCCACCTGGGCGTACACACTGCTGCTCACCCTCGCGATGGCGTTCACCCCCGTCGTGTGGCCGCTCGCCGTGGTCCTCGGCGTCGGTGTGCTGGCGCTGCGCCGCAACGACATCACGGCCTACGGCCTGCGCTTTCTCGCTGCGATCGGCACCCCGCTGCTCGTTCTCGCGCCCTGGTCGCTGTCCCTGCTGACCAGCCCGTCGCGCTTCCTGGACGAAGCGGGCCTGGACACCGGCTCGGGCTCGGCCTCCGCACTGGACCTGCTCGGGATCAGCCCCGGCGGGCCCAAGGCGGCGGGCGGCGTCCTGCTCCTCGGCATCGTGCTCGCGGCCCTGGCCGCGCTGCTGCGCGGGGAGCGTCAGTTCGCGGCCCGGACCGCCTGGGTCGTCGCCCTGGTGGCCCTGGCCTTCGCCGGGCTCGCCAACGGCTCCGGCTGGGCCGGACCGGCCACCCTCGTCTACGGCGCCGCGCTCATCGCCGCCGCGCTGGTCGGCGCGGACGGCGCCCGGATCCGCGTTGCCGAGCTCAGCTTCGGCTGGCGCCAGCCGGTCGCCGTCCTGATCGCGCTCGCCGCCGGGATCGCCCCCCTGCTGGCCGCCGTCGGCTGGATGATCGGCGGCGCCGCGGGCCCGCTGGAGCGCCGCGACCCGGTGCAGGTGCCCGCGTTCGTCGCCGAGGAGAGCGGTACCCGCGACCAGCCGCGCACCCTGGTGCTCGGCGGCACCTCGCCCACCTCCGTCGCGTACACCCTGGTCCGCGGCTCCGGCGCGCGGCTGGGCGACGCCGAACTGGCCGCGGCCGGTGGCGGCAACGGCCACCTCGACAAGGTCGTCGCCAACCTCGTGGCGGGCTCCGGCGCCGACCAGGGCAGCCAGCTCAGCGGCTTCGCGATCCGTTACGTCCTCGTCCGGGACGGGGCGCCGAAGCAGATGAGCCGGGTGCTCGACGCGACGCCGGGACTCAGCCGGCTCAGCCAGCTCGACGGCAGCGCGCTGTGGCGGGTCGACCGTCAGGTCGCCCGGATCATGATCGTCCCGTCGGCCGCGGGTGACGAGTCGCTGCCGGTGGGGTCCGCCCCCGTCGAGGCGCACACCAAGATCCCGGAGGGCGCCGCGGGCCGGGTCCTGCGGATCGCCGACGCCGCCGACCCCGGCTGGCAGGCCACGCTCGACGGCCGGGCGCTGACCCGCAAGACCGTCGACGGCTGGGCGCAGGGCTTCGAGCTGCCCACCGAGGGCGGCACGCTGGACCTCACGTACGAGACGCCGTTCACCCACTCCGTGTGGATCTGGGCCCAGGCCGCGTTCGCCGTGGTCCTGCTGGTCCTGGCCCTGCCGGGCCGTCGCCGCGAGATCGACGACGACCTGCCCGAGGAGGCCGTGGCGGTCCCCGCCGAGGCGCTGTCCGGCGACGGCCGCCGTGCCCGCAGGCTCCGCGCGGCCGCGCTGGCCGAGGGCGAGGCGCAGGGTGAGGACGGCGACACCCCGGGTGCGGGGGAGCAGGCGGGGTACGTCCCCGACCAGCAGACCGGCCCGCAGGCCACCGTCCCGGAACCGTCGCGGGATGCCGACGACGACGGACACGTCTTCGTCCCCCAGCAGTCCGAAGGCGACACCGGCCAGTACGCGGCGGTGCCGCAGCAGCAGTACGGCGAGTGGGACGCCCAGCAGTACCAGGGCGCCGGCTACCCGCAGTACCAGGAGGGCCAGTACCAGGAAGGCCAGTACGCGGCCGGGCAACAGCCGCAGCAGCAGCCTGACGGCACCGGTGGCTACGACGCGTTCGGCTATCCCCAGCAGCAGGGCGAGTACGCCCCGTACGACCCGGCCCAGTACGGCAACGCCCCGCAGGACAACAGCGGGACGTACGACCCCGACAACCCGTACGGCAACGCCGCCCCCTACGGCACCGGTGACCCGTACGGGACCGGCCAGTACGGCGCGGGCCAGTACGACGACCAGGGCCAGTACGGGGGCGACCAGGGCGCGTACGGCGGCCAGGCCCCGTACGACCCGCGGAACCAGCCGCACAGTCCCGACGAGAACCCCGACGACAACCCCGCCCCGGGCCAGAACCCGTGGCCGACCGGCAACACATCGCGAGGCGAGTCCGAGTGAAGTCCACCAGCCTGTCCCTCATCGCCGGGGCCGTCGCCCTCGCCGCCGTCACCGGATTCGCCGCGGTCACCGCACCGGGCGACGGGGGCACGACGCAGGCGAGGGCGGCCGAGCGGCTGCCCGTGGAGCGGTCCAGCCTGCTCTGCCCGGCCCCCGGCCTGTCCGATCTCGCGGAGACGACGTACACCTCCTTCACCCCGCTCGCGAAGAGCGGCGGCGCGGACGGAACGGCCGGGGCGGCCGAACTCGGGTCCACGGCCGTCAAGGACGCCGACACCAAGAAGGACAAGGACGACAAGGACAAGAAGACCAAGAAGGCGGACCCGGACAAGCCGGTCGTCTCCCTCAAGGAACCCGGGAAACCGGCCACCGCCGAGGCGTCCGGCGGGGACGCCCCCGCACTCGTCGGCACCGCCACGGGCCGGCTGGCCCCCGGCTGGACCGCCCAGCAGACCACCACCGTCGAGGCGGGCGACTCCCGCGGCCTGCTCGGCGTCAGCTGCACCGCGCCCGACACCGACTTCTGGTTCCCGGCCGCGAGCACGGCGAAGTCCCGCGAGGACTACGTCCACCTGACCAACCCGGACGACACCGCCGCCGTCGCCGACATCGAGCTGTACGGCCCGGACGGCACGCTCAAGTCCGACGTCGGCGAGGGCATCACCGTCCCCGCCAGGTCCGGCGTCCGGGTCCTCATCTCGACGCTGACCAGCAAGGCCGCCGACGATGTGACCGTCCACGTCACCACGCGCACCGGACGCGTCGGCGCGGTCGTCAGGGCCGCGGACAGCGAGAACGGCAGCGACTGGCTCACGGCCTCCGCCGACCCGGCGAGCACCCTGGTCCTGCCCGGCATCCCGGCGGACGCCACCTCCGTACGGCTGGTCGCCTTCGTCCCCGGCGAGGACGACGCCGACCTCGAACTGAAGCTGCTCGGCAAGACCGGGGCGATCTCACCGGCGGGCCACGAGGACCTGCACGTCAAGTCGCGGATGACCGCCGGCGTCGACCTGAAGAACCTGACGAGGGGCGAGGCGGGTTCCCTGCTGCTGAAGCCCGCCGATGGCAAGACCACTCCGGTGGTGGCCGCGCTGCGCGTGGTCCGCGGCAAGGGCGACAAGCAGGAGGTCGGCTACATCCCGGCGACCGGCCCGGTGGGCGCGCAGGCGACCGCCGCCGACAACCGGGCGAAGGGTTCGGTCCTCTCGCTCACCGCACCCGGCGCCGCCGGCAGTGTGAAGGTCACGGCGTCCGCGGGCAGCAAGGGCGGCACCCCGGTCAGCAAGACGTACCAGGTCGGCGCCGGTACGACCCTCGCGGTCACGCCGCCCGTACCGGCCGGCCTCAAGGGCACGTACGCGCTGACCGTCGAGACGCAGTCGGGCGGCCCGGTCCACGCCGCCCGCACGCTGTCGGTCCCGCTGGACGGCATCCCGATGTTCACGGTGCAGACGCTGCCGGACGACGGCGGAACGGTCGAGGTCCCGGCCGCCGAACAGGACCTGTCGGTCCTGGACGACTGACGCGGAGGGGACGGGCGGGCGTGGCCGTACGGGACGGCTACTCCTGCCCGTACCGGGGATCGACCGACTCCGGCGAGAGGCCGAGCAGCTCCGCGACCTGCTCCACCACGACCTCGTGCACCAGCATCGCCCGCTCGTCGCGGTTCTTGGTGCGGATCTCGACGGGGCGCCGGTAGACGACGATCTGCGCGGGCCGTTCCTTCTGCGCGGGGAGCGCGACGCCCAGCGGCACGGTCTCCTCCGCGGTCCCCGGCACGTCGAGGACGACGAAGTCGACCTCGGCCAGCTGCGGCCAGCGCCGCTCCAGCCGTTCCACCGAGTCCTGCACCAGATCACGGAAACTGTCCGCCCTGCTGGCCGACAGCGGCACCTGCGGAGGTGCGACGGGCCCGCGCATGCCGCGGCCGTGTCGGTCTCGGCGCCGCGGTCGCGGCTCGGACGGGAGGGGCGGTACGGGACTGTCCATCACTGACGCAGCGTAACCCTCCGCCGGGTGACGGGCCCGCCGCTGTCCGGCGGGGAACCCACCTGTCCGTTTCTGAACGTTCCGGCCACGCCGTGACTCGTTTCAGGCCCTGCTCCCGACCGTCGGCCGACCACTGTTTGTCAGGTTTTGCGCCAAGTGGTGACCGGAATCGTTGTCGACGCCGTCCGCGCCCCTCTCCCCCCGTGCAGGTCAGGGGAGTTGCCCGGGAAGCGGGTGTGCCCGGCATCACAGGGCGACACGGTGGGGTGACCTGAGGGAGAGTCGTCGCAGCCCGCTCAAGAGTGCGGTACCGTCCAACATCGTGAGCCCTGTACGTCGCTGTTCGCGCACCGCGTGCGGCCGCCCTGCCGTCGCGACACTGACGTACGTCTATGCCGACTCGACTGCGGTCCTCGGCCCGCTCGCCACCTACGCCGAGCCCCACTGCTACGACCTCTGTGCCGAGCACAGCGAGCGCCTGACCGCGCCCCGCGGCTGGGAGGTCGTCCGGCTCTCCGACCCCTCCGCACCCACCCGCCCCAGCGGTGACGACCTCGAAGCCCTGGCCAACGCCGTGCGGGAAGCCGCGCGTCCGCAGGACCGCGCGGACGGGACCAGGGGCGGCGGTCCGCGCACCGCGGACCCGATGGAGGTCGGCCGCCGGGGCCACCTGCGCGTGCTCCGCTCACCCGAGTCCTGAACCTGGAGCCGTGGCCCGGAGTATCCGGCGCATGAGGCGTTCCGGACCGCCGGGTAGTTTGGCGGTCCGAAGAAACCTCAGGAGGACCGGCCCGTGACCGCAGATCTGTCGCAGCTCGTGAAGGCGTACGACGTGCGCGGAGTCGTGCCCGACCAGTGGGACGAGGCGATGGCCGAGCTGTTCGGGGCGGCGTTCGTCGAGGTGACTGCGGCGGACGCGATCGTCGTCGGCCACGACATGCGCCCCACGTCCCCCGGGCTGTCGGGAGCCTTCGCCCGGGGCGCGGCGGCCCGCGGAGCCGACGTCACCCTGATCGGCCTCTGCTCGACCGACCAGCTGTACTACGCGTCGGGAGCCCTGGACCTGCCGGGCGCGATGTTCACGGCCTCGCACAACCCGGCGCGGTACAACGGCATCAAGATGTGCCGGGCGGGCGCGGCCCCGGTGGGCCAGGACACCGGTCTCGCCGAGATCCGCACCCTCGTCGAGAAGTGGTCGGAGTCCGGCGCACCGCAGCCGGCCGCCACCCCCGGCACGGTCACCGGACGCGACACGCTCACGGACTACGCCGCCCACCTGCTGTCCCTGGTCGACCTGTCCGCGATCCGCCCCCTGAAGGTGGTCGTGGACGCGGGCAACGGCATGGGCGGCCACACGGTCCCGACGGTCCTCGCCGGCCTGCCGCTGGACCTCGTACCGATGTACTTCGAGCTGGACGGCACCTTCCCGAACCACGAGGCCAACCCGCTCGACCCGAAGAACATCGTCGACCTCCAGGCTCGGGTACTGGCCGAGGGCGCCGACCTCGGCCTGGCCTTCGACGGCGACGCCGACCGCTGCTTCGTCGTGGACGAGCGGGGCGCCGGCGTCTCCCCGTCCGCGATCACCGCCCTGGTCGCGGCCCGCGAACTGGCCCGCAACGGCGGCCGGGGCACGATCATCCACAACCTGATCTCCTCCCGCTCGGTCCCGGAGGTCGTACGCGAACAGGGCGGCACCCCGGTCCGCACCCGGGTCGGCCACTCGTTCATCAAGGCGGAGATGGCCACGCACGGCGCGATCTTCGGCGGCGAGCACTCCGCGCACTACTACTTCCGCGACTTCTGGAACGCCGATACGGGCATGCTCGCCGCCCTCCACGTCCTGGCCGCCCTGGGAGGCCAGGAGGGAACCCTCTCGGCCCTGGTCGCCCAGTACGACCGCTACACCGGCTCGGGCGAGATCAACTCCACGGTCGACGACCAGCAGGCCCGCACGGAGGACGTACGCACAGCCTTCGGCACCCGCGAGAACGTGACCACGGACGACCTGGACGGCCTCACGGTCACCGCCCCGGACTGGTGGTTCAACCTCCGCCCCTCCAACACGGAACCCCTGCTGCGCCTGAACGTCGAGGCGGACGACGAGGAGACGATGGAAGCGGTACGCGACGAGGTCCTGAACCTGATCCGCACACGGACCAACGACTGAGGAGCCGGACGGGGGCGCGGCACCCCGTCACCTGCGCCCCACCGGCACATGTCAGCCCCTCCGGCGTTGAGGAGCGGGGCCCGGGGCGGAGCCCCGGTCACGGGAAGGGGCGGGCAGGGGAACAGGCCCGCCGCAGGCGCACCCCACCCGCCCCCACCCCCTCGCACCGCCCCCACCCCCGGCCGGGCCAGGCCGCGCCCCCGCCACCCCGGCGGTAGGCTGACCTCGCCCGATCCACAAGGGCAGAACAAGATCAACCGCACAGCCGAAGAACACACCGCACCACCCACTCCGCCCCCAACGCCCGACCGCCCGAAGGGACCCACCCCATGCCGCTCGAAGCCGGCCTCCTGGAGATCCTGGCCTGCCCGGCCTGCCACTCCCCGCTCGACGACCGGTCGGCAGCCGACAGCCCGGAACTGATCTGCACCGGAAATGACTGCGGCCTGGCCTACCCGGTGCGGGACGGCATCCCCGTCCTCCTCGTCGACGAGGCCCGCCGCCCCGCGTAACCGGGCCCACGCCCACACCCCGCACGGTGATCGGCACGTGATCGGAGGACCGTCCCCATGCTCGACGAGTCGTTGCTCGACGCCCCGGAAGCCCTGGCCCGAGCCGACCGCCGCGGTCTGCTCCGCGGCGCCGCCGAGTCCGGGGCCCGGGTCCGCACCGCCGCCCGGCACGCGACGGAGGCCGGCATCAGCGCGCTGAACCCGGAGGGCCGCCCCCGCGCCGTCCTCGTCGCGGGCTCCGGCACCGCCGCGACCGGCGTCGCCGACCTGATCGCGGCCCTGGCCGGCGCCTCCGCCCCGGTCACACGCATCCACCCGACCGGCGTCGCCCCGGCCGCCGGCGCGATGCGGTGGACGCTGCCCGGCTGGGCCGGCTCCGTCGATCTGCTCCTCGTCGTCACGGCCGACGGTTCCGAACCGGGCCTCGCCCTCCTCGCCGAGCAGGCGTACCGCCGCGGCTGCACCGTCGTCGCCGTCGCGCCCCGGCAGTCACCGCTGCGCGAGGCGGTCGACGGGGTGCACGGCCTCGTCGTACCGATGGCCTCCGCCCCGCACGGCGAGTACGACGCCGAGACCTCGGCGGCCGGCCCCGGCACGCTCTGGGCCCTGTTCACCCCGCTGCTCGCGCTCCTCGACCGCGTCGGCCTGGTCACCGCCCCCGCCGATGTACTGCAGGGCGTCGCCGACCGCCTGGACCGCACGGCGGAGCGCTGCGGACCGGCGATCGCCACGTACAGCAACCCGGCCAAGACCCTCGCCGCCGAACTCGCGGACAGCCTGCCCCTCATCTGGACGGAGGGCGACGCCGCCGGCCCGGTCGGGCGACGGTTCGCCGCGGTGCTGGCCGAGCTGTCCGGCCGCCCGGCCCTCGCCGCCGAACTCCCCGAGGCGCTTCCCGCCCACGGGGCCCTGCTGGCGGGCGCGTTCGCCGCCGGGGCCGACCCCGACGACTTCTTCCGCGACCGGGTCGAGGAGTCCGAACCCCTCCACGCCCGCGTCGTCCTGCTCCGCGACCGCCCCACCGGCGGCCTGAGCGCGGCCCCCGCGGCCCGGGAGCTGGCCCTGGGCCACGACACCGCGATCAGCGAGCTGGAACCGGAGGAGGGCACCAAGCTCGAAGCCCTCGCGGAGCTCCTCGCGGTCACCGACTTCGCCGCCGTCTACCTGGCCCTCGCCTCGGCAGCCCGCGCCTGAACCACAGCACCACCCCACACACGCACCACCCCCCTCACGCGCACCACACCGCTACGCAGCACAACACCGCCACGCATCTCACAAGGCACGAGGACGATTTCCATGGACCGGCTCTCCAACACCGTGCGCCCGTACGCCTGGGGCTCCACCACGGCCATCCCGAACCTGCTCGGCGTCGCCCCCACCGGCGAACCCCAGGCGGAAATGTGGATGGGCGCGCACCCGGGAGCCCCCTCCCGGATAACCCGCACCGGCACAGACACCGCTCCCGCCGAGCAGGCCCTCACCGACGTCATCGCCGCCGACCCGGCACGCGAACTCGGCCGGCCCGCCGTCGAGAAGTTCGGCCCCCGGCTGCCCTTCCTCCTCAAGCTCCTCGCCGCCGGTGCCCCGCTCTCCCTCCAGGTCCACCCCGACCTCGCCCAGGCACAGGAGGGATACGCCGACGAGGAGCGCCGGTCCGTCCCGATCGACGCCCCCCACCGCGTGTACAAGGACGCCAACCACAAGCCCGAACTGATCTGCGCGCTCACCCCCTTCGACGGCCTGTGCGGCTTCCGCCGGCCCGTCGAGGCGGCCGAGGCGATGGAGGCGCTGGGCGTCGACTCCCTCAAGCCGTACGCCGATCTGCTCCGCGCCCACCCCGAAGAGGCGGCCCTGCGGGAGGTCCTCACGGCGATCCTCACCGCGGACCCGGCACAGATGGCGGAGACGGTGACGGCCGTGGCGGCCGCCGCCGAACGGATCGGCGGCAGCTACGCCCCGTACGCACGCGCCGCGCACCACTTCCCGGGCGACGCCGGCGTCGTCGCGGCCCTGCTGCTGAACTACGTACAACTCCAGCCCGGAGAGGCCCTGTTCCTCGACGCCGGAGTCCCGCACGCCTACTTCGGCGGCCTCGGTGTCGAAATCATGGCGAACTCGGACAACGTGCTGCGCTGCGGGCTGACGCCCAAGCACATCGACGTACCCGAACTCCTGCGCATCGTCCGCTTCGAGGCGACCGATCCGGGAATCCTGCGGCCCGAGGCGTCCCCGTCCGGCGAGGAGCTGTACGAGACGCCGGTCGACGAGTTCCGGCTCTCCCGTTTCGACCTCTCACCCGGCGCCGCCCCGGTCGACCTGGCCGCGGCCACGCCCCAGATCCTGCTCTGCACGGCGGGCGCGCCCAAGGTCGGCGAGCTCGGCCTCGTACCGGGCGACTCGGTGTTCGTACCGGCCGGCGAGAAGGCCGAAGTGTCCGGTACGGGCACGCTGTTCCGCGCCACTGTGGTGGCCTGACGTACCGTCCGCACCATGGACTGCAACAATGTCCGGCCGTACCGCGGCCGCCGGAGCCGCAGCACCGAACGAAGGGACACCAGGCACCCATGAGTGCGTCAGGCGGAACCAAGGCGATCGTGGCGGCACTCGGCGCCAACCTCGCGATCGCAGTGGCCAAATTCGTGGCGTTCCTGTTCAGTGGCTCGTCGTCGATGCTCGCGGAGAGCGTTCACTCGCTGGCCGACTCGGGCAACCAGGGCCTGCTGCTGCTCGGCGGCAAGAAGGCCAAGCGCGAGGCCACCCCCCAGCACCCCTTCGGCTACGGGCGCGAGCGCTACATCTACGCCTTCCTCGTCTCCATCGTCCTGTTCTCGGTCGGTGGCATGTTCGCGGTGTACGAGGGCTACGAGAAGATCAAGCACCCGCACGCGATCGAGGCCTGGTACTGGCCGGTCGGCGTTCTGGTCTTCGCGATCATCGCCGAGAGCTTCTCGTTCCGTACGGCGATCAAGGAGTCGAACGAGACCCGCGGCGCCCTCACCTGGACCCAGTTCGTCCGCCGGGCGAAGGCACCGGAGCTTCCCGTCGTGCTGCTGGAGGACTTCGGCGCGCTGATCGGCCTGGTCCTGGCCCTCGCCGGCGTCGGCCTGGCGCTCGGAACCGGCGACGGCGTGTGGGACGGCATCGGCACCCTCTGCATCGGCATCCTGCTGATCGTCATCGCGATCGTCCTGGCGGCCGAGACGAAGTCCCTGCTGCTCGGTGAGGCCGCCGGCACCGACCAGGTCGAGAAGATCAAGGCCGCGGTCGTCGACGGCGACACCGTCACCGGCATCATCCACATGCGTACGCTCCACCTCGGCCCGGAAGAACTGCTGGTCGCAGCCAAGATCGCGGTCCAGCACGACGACACCGCCACCGAGGTCGCCAACGCCATCAACGCCGCGGAGTCCCGTATCCGCGAGGCCGTGCCGATCGCCCGGGTCATCTACCTGGAGCCGGACATCTACAACGAGGCGGCGGCCAGGGCCGGCACCAACCCGGCCAAGGAACCGGGCGGGTCCTCCCCGGCCGTCCCCTCGTCCGACCAGACCCCGGACGCATCCGGCACCCCGGACGCATCCGCCACCCCCGACACCCCGGCAGAACCGACGGATTCCGGCCACTGACCGCACCCGATACCCCGATGAGGCCGCTCCTGGACCCGGTGGGCTGGGAGCGGCTGGGCCGTTCGGTGTAGATTCGACCGCAGTGTCAGACGTCGCTGCTGATGGCGGTCGATCGGTCCGTACGCCGGACCGGCCGAGGGAGAGAGGGCCTCCGACGGACTGCGCTGCGAGCGCTCGGGCATTCGTGTGCCCGCCGCCGCAGAGCCGCCCTACCCACCCTCGAACCCATCACGAGGAGCAGCCCCGTTATGACGACGGTCGCCAATCGACAGGACTTCAAGGTCGCCGACCTCTCCCTCGCAGCCTTCGGCCGCAAGGAGATCACCCTCGCCGAGCACGAGATGCCCGGCCTGATGTCGATCCGCAAGGAGTACGCCGCCGCGCAGCCGCTGGCCGGCGCCCGCATCACCGGTTCGCTGCACATGACCGTGCAGACCGCCGTGCTGATCGAGACCCTGGTCGCCCTCGGCGCCGAGGTCCGCTGGGCCTCCTGCAACATCTTCTCCACCCAGGACCACGCAGCCGCGGCCATCGCCGTGGGTCCGAACGGCACCCCGGACGCCCCCGCCGGCGTCCCGGTCTTCGCCTGGAAGGGCGAGAGCCTGGAGGAGTACTGGTGGTGCACGGAGCAGGCCCTGACCTGGCCGAACACCCCCACCGGTGGTCCGAACATGATCCTCGACGACGGTGGTGACGCCACCCTCCTCGTCCACAAGGGCGTCGAGTTCGAGAAGGCGGGCGCCGCTCCGGACCCGTCGACCGCGGACAGCGAGGAGTACGCGTACATCCTCACCCTGCTGAACCGCACCCTCGGTGAGTCCCCGCAGAAGTGGACCCAGCTGGCCTCCGAGATCCGTGGTGTCACGGAGGAGACCACGACCGGCGTGCACCGGCTGTACGAGATGCACCGTGACGGCACCCTCCTGTTCCCGGCGATCAACGTCAACGACGCGGTCACCAAGTCGAAGTTCGACAACAAGTACGGCTGCCGCCACTCCCTGATCGACGGCATCAACCGCGCCACCGACGTCCTCATCGGCGGCAAGACCGCCGTCGTCTGCGGCTACGGCGACGTGGGCAAGGGCTGCGCGGAGTCCCTGCGGGGCCAGGGCGCCCGCGTGATCATCACGGAGATCGACCCGATCTGCGCGCTGCAGGCGGCGATGGACGGCTACCAGGTCGCCACCCTCGACGACGTCGTGGAGCAGGCCGACATCTTCGTCACGACGACGGGCAACAAGGACATCATCATGGCCGCCGACATGGCCCGGATGAAGCACCAGGCCATCGTCGGGAACATCGGCCACTTCGACAACGAGATCGACATGGCCGGCCTCGCGAAGATCGACGGGATCGTCAAGGACGAGGTCAAGCCGCAGGTCCACACCTGGACGTTCGCTGACGGCAAGGTCCTCATCGTGCTCTCCGAGGGCCGCCTGCTGAACCTGGGCAACGCCACCGGCCACCCCTCGTTCGTCATGTCCAACTCGTTCGCGGACCAGACCCTGGCCCAGATCGAGCTGTTCACGAAGCCCGAGGAGTACCCGACCGACGTCTACGTGCTGCCCAAGCACCTCGACGAGAAGGTCGCCCGTCTCCACCTCGCCGCCCTCGGCGTGAAGCTGACGACGCTGCGCCCCGAGCAGGCCGCGTACATCGGCGTCGAGGTCGAGGGCCCGTACAAGTCGGACCACTACCGCTACTGACACCTTCACCACCTGCGACGGCCTGCCGGTGACCCGTCACTTCACCACCGGTCAGTGACGACCGGCCACCGGCAGCCCCCGCAGTGCCTGCGGACGCGCGCGCGTCCGCAGGACCGGTGACTCAGCAGCAGCTACGTACGCAGGCCCCCGCACCCCCGTGTCGGGGGCCTGCGCCGTACCGCACCCGCACAGCCCGAGGAACCCGAAGGACCCCATGCCCCGCGGCCGATATTCGCTCCACGATCTCCACGACCACACCCCCCTCGGCGAAGAACACTTCCACTGCGCGCCCGGCCCCTCCGGCTGGCGCTACGTCTCCCAGACGACCGCCCCGTCCGGCGATCACCTCGGATCCGTGGATCTCACACTCGACGAACTCGGCCGCCCCATCCGTCTCGAACTCCATGCCGCGAGCTGGCAGGTCCGAGGCGCCGCCCTCGAAGGCGTCACCTGGGTACGCACCGACCCGACCGGCACCCATGCCACCGAAGGCAATGTCCGCGCCCATGCCTTCGCCGGCACGTCCCCCGCATTCCTCGTCGCCACCGCACGGCTGCTCCGCCTCACCCCCGCTTCCCCCTCGACCCGACTCCGCGTCGTCACCTTCACGGACCCGGTCCTCGCCCCTCGTACCGTCGACCAGTCCTGGGCCCTGGTGAACAGTGAAGCGCACCCCACTGACAACGGCCCCCTGACCGTGGACGAATACCAGGTCAGCGCCCTGGACACCGGTGAGCAGCACAGCGTCCACATCGCCGGCGACGTGGTCCTGTCGGCCCCTGGCATCGAGCTCGAAGAGCTGGAGTCCCCGCCCTCGGACCGCTGAGGCCCATCGCTCAGGCGGGCGGGGCGAATCCGGTGGCCGCGGGCCGGACCTCCGCACCGGGAGCAGCCGTCTTCCCCGGCTGAGACCGAGGCCGAGACTGAGACCGCGGTCGAGATTGCGGCTGAGACAGGGGCAGCGGCAGGGACTCCGTACCGACCGGCCCTCCGGATACACCGACAGGCCCGACAGGAACCCCCGCAGAACCCCCCACAGGTCCTCCGACGGAACCCGCTCCAGGCCCCCGGACCGCGGCGAACGCCCGGCGCGCATCGCGCACCTGCCGCTCGTTCACCACAGCGGCCAGGAACGCGGCGGCGGGTACACCCTCCGGCGCCGGAACCCCGGTCCGTGCCGCGACCTCTCCGGCCAGCCGTTCGGCCATGGCCCGTCCCACGGTGGCGTCCAGCTGGTGCATCCGCGTCAGGTACTGCCGTACCGCCAGCCACAGATCATCGGGCACCGCCGACAGGTCCAGTCCGGCGAACCGCCCGACCAGCCAGGGAGGGGGAGGCGGCACGGCAGCCGCCCTGCCCGCCGGCACCCGCTCCCGTACGACGAGCGTCCCCGCGAACACATCCCCGATCCGCCGCCCGCGCGCCGAAGCGAGGGACGCGACGGAGGCGATCACACCGAGCGTCGCGAGGATCTCCACGACGCCCATCGCCCCGCGCACCAGCGCATGCCGGAACCGGATGGGCCCCCCGTCGTCCCGCACCACCCGGAGCCCGCAGGCGAGCTTCCCCAGTGAACGGCCGTGGCTGAGCGTCTCCACCGCGATCGGGCCCCCGACCAGAACCAGCAGGAACGTCGCGACGGACACCGCGGCCACCGCGGCGTCGTCGAGCGTGGCCGTCGCGATGGCCAGTCCGATCGACACCATGACGAAGACCGTCCCCACCACCGCCAGATCGATGACCAGAGCCAGCGCCCGGCTCGGCAACTTCGCCGGCCGCAACCCCAGCACGACCGCGTCCCCGGTCACCAGCTCACTCATCGCCGCCCACCCTTCGCCGACCATCCCTGCCCCTCGCGCCCACAGTCTGCCAAGCTGACCCGCAACGCGCCGCAGTTGTACGGACCCGTACGCACCCATGCCTGGAGCAGCAGCCGCCCATGGACCTCGACGTCTTCGTCAACACCCACCGCATCGAGTGGGACCGTCTGGACCACCTCCTGCACCGCGGCCGCAGGCTCACCGGCGCGGAAGCCGACGAACTCGTCGACCTCTACCAGCGCACGGCCACCCATCTCTCCCTGATCCAGTCCAGCGCGCCCGACCCGCTGCTCACCGCGCGTCTCACGCAACTGGTGGCCCGGGCCCGCTCCACGGTGACGGGAACCCGCCGCGCCTCCTGGCGCGATGCCGCGCACTTCCTCACGGCGGGATTCCCCGCAGCGGTCTACCGATCCCGGCACTGGTGGATACCCACGGCCGTCCTCTCCGCCCTGCTGGCCGCGCTGATGGGCTGGTGGATCGGAACCCATCCGGAAGTCCAGTCGGCCATCGCCGCCCCGGAGGACCTTCGCCGGCTCACCAGTCCGGGAGGGGAGTACGAGACGTATTACTCCAGCCACCCGGCGGCCTCGTTCGCCGCCCAGGTCTGGACGAACAACGCCCAGGCCGCCGCCATGTGCCTGGTCCTGGGCGCGTTCCTCTGCGTCCCGGTGATCTGGATCCTCTTCGTCAACGTGCTCAACCTGGCCGTGGGCATCGGTCTGATGTCGTCGGCGGGGCGGCTCGACACGTTCCTCGGCCTGATCCTGCCGCACGGACTGCTCGAGCTCACGGCGGTCTTCGTCGCGGCGGGTACGGGCCTCCGCCTGGGCTGGACGGTCATCGACCCCGGACCGCACACCCGGCGTACGGCCCTGGCAGTACAAGGACGAGCAGCCATCGGTATGGCCATCGGACTGGCCGTCGTCCTGTTCGTCTCGGGCGTCATCGAAGGCTTCGTCACCCCCTCGGGCCTCCCGACCTGGGCTCGTATCGCCATCGGTATCGCGGCCGAGCTGGCCTTCCTCGCCTACGTCTACATCCTGGGCGGCCGAGCGGCCCGAGCCGGTGACGCGGGCGACCTCGCAGCAGCCGAACGAAGTGCCGAGCTGCCGGTCGCCACCTGATGTGCGTACGCCCCTGCTGAGCTGCTAGTCTCCTCCTCGCCCCAAAAAACCGTTGACACGGAGGACTGGGGGAGGTAGATTCAAACGGTTGCCTCGAACTGGACAAGTTCGGGCCCAGCAGGTTAGATTTGCTTCGCTCTTACCGGAAATTGGATTTCCGCAGAGCCGTTGATTCCCACTCTCTGGAACATGAAGCCGATTAGTTCGGCCGAAATGCTTCTGATAAAGTCGAATCAGCCGAAAGGCAAGGCCACTTCAACGGCCACCAGAATTCAAATTCGAACCGGAAACGGAACGAAATGAGTCTGGTAAGGTTGGAACCGCCGGAAAGGGAAACGCGAAAGCGAAGAACTGGAAAGCGGAAAATGCGAGGCCCGCTTCGACCGGGAATCGGACACGAAAGAGTCTGATAGAGTCGGAAACGCAAGACCGAAGGGAAGCGCCCGGAGGAAAGCCCGAGAGGGTGAGTACAAAGGAAGCGTCCGTTCCTTGAGAACTCAACAGCGTGCCAAAAGTCAACGCCAGATATGTTGATACCCCGACCTGCTTCGGCAGGTTCGAGGTTCCTTTGAAAGTCCTAGCAGGTCTTTACCGGCCTGGTAGGCAATGAACACAGCGAGGACACAGTGAACGGTCGGTCTTATTCCGACCTGACCGTTCCGCTCTCGTGTGTGTCTACCCGATTACGGGAAAACATTCACGGAGAGTTTGATCCTGGCTCAGGACGAACGCTGGCGGCGTGCTTAACACATGCAAGTC
Organism: Streptomyces sp. NBC_01257; assembly: GCF_035917255.1. NCBI lineage: Bacteria > Bacillati > Actinomycetota > Actinomycetes > Kitasatosporales > Streptomycetaceae > Streptomyces > Streptomyces sp. NBC_01257. Next base: position 3,628,109 of record NZ_CP108472.1, on the reverse strand, counting down.
GAACGATGAAGCCCTTCGGGGTGGATTAGTGGCGAACGGGTGAGTAACACGTGGGCAATCTGCCCTTCACTCTGGGACAAGCCCTGGAAACGGGGTCTAATACCGGATAATACTTTCTCTCTCATGGGGGAAGGTTAAAAGCTCCGGCGGTGAAGGATGAGCCCGCGGCCTATCAGCTAGTTGGTGGGGTAATGGCCTACCAAGGCGACGACGGGTAGCCGGCCTGAGAGGGCGACCGGCCACACTGGGACTGAGACACGGCCCAGACTCCTACGGGAGGCAGCAGTGGGGAATATTGCACAATGGGCGAAAGCCTGATGCAGCGACGCCGCGTGAGGGATGACGGCCTTCGGGTTGTAAACCTCTTTCAGCAGGGAAGAAGCGAAAGTGACGGTACCTGCAGAAGAAGCGCCGGCTAACTACGTGCCAGCAGCCGCGGTAATACGTAGGGCGCAAGCGTTGTCCGGAATTATTGGGCGTAAAGAGCTCGTAGGCGGCTTGTTGCGTCGGTTGTGAAAGCCCGGGGCTTAACCCCGGGTCTGCAGTCGATACGGGCAGGCTAGAGTGTGGTAGGGGAGATCGGAATTCCTGGTGTAGCGGTGAAATGCGCAGATATCAGGAGGAACACCGGTGGCGAAGGCGGATCTCTGGGCCATTACTGACGCTGAGGAGCGAAAGCGTGGGGAGCGAACAGGATTAGATACCCTGGTAGTCCACGCCGTAAACGTTGGGAACTAGGTGTTGGCGACATTCCACGTCGTCGGTGCCGCAGCTAACGCATTAAGTTCCCCGCCTGGGGAGTACGGCCGCAAGGCTAAAACTCAAAGGAATTGACGGGGGCCCGCACAAGCAGCGGAGCATGTGGCTTAATTCGACGCAACGCGAAGAACCTTACCAAGGCTTGACATCGCCCGGAAAGCCGTAGAGATACGGCCCCCCTTGTGGTCGGGTGACAGGTGGTGCATGGCTGTCGTCAGCTCGTGTCGTGAGATGTTGGGTTAAGTCCCGCAACGAGCGCAACCCTTGTTCTGTGTTGCCAGCATGCCCTTCGGGGTGATGGGGACTCACAGGAGACTGCCGGGGTCAACTCGGAGGAAGGTGGGGACGACGTCAAGTCATCATGCCCCTTATGTCTTGGGCTGCACACGTGCTACAATGGCCGGTACAATGAGCTGCGATGCCGCGAGGCGGAGCGAATCTCAAAAAGCCGGTCTCAGTTCGGATTGGGGTCTGCAACTCGACCCCATGAAGTCGGAGTTGCTAGTAATCGCAGATCAGCATTGCTGCGGTGAATACGTTCCCGGGCCTTGTACACACCGCCCGTCACGTCACGAAAGTCGGTAACACCCGAAGCCGGTGGCCCAACCCCTTGTGGGAGGGAGCTGTCGAAGGTGGGACTGGCGATTGGGACGAAGTCGTAACAAGGTAGCCGTACCGGAAGGTGCGGCTGGATCACCTCCTTTCTAAGGAGCATCTAGATTCCGCAAGGAATCCAGAGCCACTACGTCGACAAATGTTCGACGGTGGTTAGCTCATGGGTGGAACGTTGACTATTCGGCACGGTTGGCTGGTTTTCGTAAGTACTGCTTCGGCGTGGAACATGAAGACGGGTTGACTGTGTCGGGCACGCTGTTGGGTATCTGAAGGTACGGCCGTAATGGTCGTCCTTCGGTTGCCGGCCCCAGTGAACTCGCCTGTAAGGGTGGGGTGATGGGTGGCTGGTCGTTGTTTGAGAACTGCACAGTGGACGCGAGCATCTGTGGCCAAGTTTTTAAGGGCGCACGGTGGATGCCTTGGCACCAGGAACCGATGAAGGACGTGGGAGGCCACGATAGGCCCCGGGGAGCTGTCAACCAAGCTTTGATCCGGGGGTGTCCGAATGGGGAAACCCGGCAGTCGTCATGGGCTGTCACCCGCTGCTGAACACATAGGCAGTGTGGAGGGAACGAGGGGAAGTGAAACATCTCAGTACCCTCAGGAAGAGAAAACAACCGTGATTCCGGGAGTAGTGGCGAGCGAAACTGGATCAGGCCAAACCGTATGCGTGTGATACCCGGCAGGGGTTGCGCATGCGGGGTTGTGGGATCTCTTTTTCATAGTCTGCCGGCTGTGAGACGAGTCAGAAACCGTTGATGTAGGCGAAGGACATGCGAAAGGTCCGGCGTAGAGGGTAAGACCCCCGTAGCTGAAACATTAACGGCTCGTTTAAGAGACACCCAAGTAGCACGGGGCCCGAGAAATCCCGTGTGAATCTGGCGGGACCACCCGTTAAGCCTAAATATTCCCTGGTGACCGATAGCGGATAGTACCGTGAGGGAATGGTGAAAAGTACCGCGGGAGCGGAGTGAAATAGTACCTGAAACCGTGTGCCTACAAGCCGTGGGAGCGTCGCGCATCGAGTTTACTCGGTGCGTCGTGACTGCGTGCCTTTTGAAGAATGAGCCTGCGAGTTTGCGGTGTGTTGCGAGGTTAACCCGTGTGGGGAAGCCGTAGCGAAAGCGAGTCCGAATAGGGCGATTTAGTAGCGCGCTCAAGACCCGAAGCGGAGTGATCTAGCCATGGGCAGGTTGAAGCGGAGGTAAGACTTCGTGGAGGACCGAACCCACCAGGGTTGAAAACCTGGGGGATGACCTGTGGTTAGGGGTGAAAGGCCAATCAAACTCCGTGATAGCTGGTTCTCCCCGAAATGCATTTAGGTGCAGCGTCGTGTGTTTCTTGCCGGAGGTAGAGCACTGGATAGGCGATGGGCCCTACCGGGTTACTGACCTTAGCCAAACTCCGAATGCCGGTAAGTGAGAGCACGGCAGTGAGACTGTGGGGGATAAGCTCCATGGTCGAGAGGGAAACAGCCCAGAGCATCGACTAAGGCCCCTAAGCGTACGCTAAGTGGGAAAGGATGTGGAGTCGCAGAGACAACCAGGAGGTTGGCTTAGAAGCAGCCACCCTTGAAAGAGTGCGTAATAGCTCACTGGTCAAGTGATTCCGCGCCGACAATGTAGCGGGGCTCAAGCGTACCGCCGAAGTCGTGTCATTCCAGCATTAAGGGCCAACGCCTGCTGGGATGGGTAGGGGAGCGTCGTGTGCCGGGTGAAGCAGCCGCGGAAGCGAGTTGTGGACGGTTCACGAGTGAGAATGCAGGCATGAGTAGCGATACACACGTGAGAAACGTGTGCGCCGATTGACTAAGGGTTCCTGGGTCAAGCTGATCTGCCCAGGGTAAGTCGGGACCTAAGGCGAGGCCGACAGGCGTAGTCGATGGACAACCGGTTGATATTCCGGTACCCGCTTTGAAACGCCCAATACTGAATCAGGCGATGCTAAGTCCGTGAAGCCGGCCCGATCTCTTCGGAGTTGAGGGTAGTGGTGGAGCCGACGAACCAGACTTGTACTAGGTAAGCGATGGGGTGACGCAGGAAGGTAGTCCAGCCCGGGCGGTGGTAGTCCCGGGGTAAGGGTGTAGGCCGTGTGGTAGGTAAATCCGTCACACATTAAGGCTGAGACCTGATGCCGAGCCGATTGTGGTGAAGTGGATGATCCTATGCTGTCGAGAAAAGCCTCTAGCGAGTTTCATGGCGGCCCGTACCCTAAACCGACTCAGGTAGTCAGGTAGAGAATACCGAGGCGTTCGGGTGAACTATGGTTAAGGAACTCGGCAAAATGCCCCCGTAACTTCGGGAGAAGGGGGGCCATCACTGGTGAGGGAACTTGCTTCCTGAGCTGGGGGTGGCCGCAGAGACCAGCGAGAAGCGACTGTTTACTAAAAACACAGGTCCGTGCGAAGCCGTAAGGCGATGTATACGGACTGACGCCTGCCCGGTGCTGGAACGTTAAGGGGACCGGTTAGCTGACTTTCGGGTCGGCGAAGCTGAGAACTTAAGCGCCAGTAAACGGCGGTGGTAACTATAACCATCCTAAGGTAGCGAAATTCCTTGTCGGGTAAGTTCCGACCTGCACGAATGGCGTAACGACTTCTCGACTGTCTCAACCATAGGCCCGGTGAAATTGCACTACGAGTAAAGATGCTCGTTTCGCGCAGCAGGACGGAAAGACCCCGGGACCTTTACTATAGTTTGATATTGGTGTTCGGTTCGGCTTGTGTAGGATAGGTGGGAGACTTTGAAGCGGCCACGCCAGTGGTTGTGGAGTCGTCGTTGAAATACCACTCTGGTCGTGCTGGATGTCTAACCTGGGTCCGTGATCCGGATCAGGGACAGTGTCTGATGGGTAGTTTAACTGGGGCGGTTGCCTCCTAAAGAGTAACGGAGGCGCCCAAAGGTTCCCTCAGCCTGGTTGGCAATCAGGTGTTGAGTGTAAGTGCACAAGGGAGCTTGACTGTGAGACCGACGGGTCGAGCAGGGACGAAAGTCGGGACTAGTGATCCGGCAGTGGCTTGTGGAAGCGCTGTCGCTCAACGGATAAAAGGTACCCCGGGGATAACAGGCTGATCTTCCCCAAGAGTCCATATCGACGGGATGGTTTGGCACCTCGATGTCGGCTCGTCGCATCCTGGGGCTGGAGTCGGTCCCAAGGGTTGGGCTGTTCGCCCATTAAAGCGGTACGCGAGCTGGGTTTAGAACGTCGTGAGACAGTTCGGTCCCTATCCGCTGTGCGCGTAGGAATATTGAGAAGGGCTGTCCCTAGTACGAGAGGACCGGGACGGACGAACCTCTGGTGTGCCAGTTGTCCTGCCAAGGGCATGGCTGGTTGGCTACGTTCGGAAAGGATAACCGCTGAAAGCATCTAAGCGGGAAGCCTGCTTCGAGATGAGTATTCCCACCAACTTGATTGGTTAAGGCTCCCAGTAGACGACTGGGTTGATAGGCCAGATGTGGAAGCCCGGTAACGGGTGGAGCTGACTGGTACTAATAGGCCGAGGGCTTGTCCTCAGTTGCTCGCGTCCACTGTGTTAGTTCTGAAATAACGAACGGCCGTGTTTTGTTCCGGTGTTGGTTAATTTCATAGTGTTTCGGTGGTCATTGCGTTAGGGAAACGCCCGGTTACATTCCGAACCCGGAAGCTAAGCCTTTCAGCGCCGATGGTACTGCAGGGGGGACCCTGTGGGAGAGTAGGACGCCGCCGAACTCCTTTTAGAATGGTTGAGCCCCGTGCCCTTGTGGCACGGGGCTTTTCCGCGTTTACGGGCCATATTTCCGGAACGGACCCCGTCCCGGACCATTGCGGGTCCGGGACGGCTGCTACAGCCGGCCCGCCGCCTTGAGAGCCAGGTAGGCATCGGCGAGAGCCGGTGCCAGGCTGTCCGGTGTGGCATCGACGACCACCACACCGTGACGCTGGAGCTGGTCCGCCGTCCGTCGCCGTCGCTCCTGAGCCTCGGCCCCGGCAGCGGCTTCGTAGATCGCGTCCACTGTGCCTCTCGCGCCGGCCATTTCCTCGATGTGCGGGTCCCTCACCGACGCCACCAGCACGGTATGGCGCTGGGTGAGACGAGGCAGGACGGGCAACAGGCCCTCCTCCACGGGGGCGGCGTCCAGACCGGTCAGCAGCACGATCAAGGAGCGCCGCGGGGCGTTCGTCAGAGCGGCGACGCTGAGACCCCGCGCGTCGGTCTCCACGAGTTCCGGCTCCAGCGGCGCCAGGGCATCGACCATGGCGGAAAGCACCTCGCCGGCTGCCCGGCCCCGCACCTGGGCGCGTACCCGCCGGTCGTAGGCGAGCAAGTCCACACGGTCCCCCGCGCGGGTGGCGAGAGCCGTGAGGAGCAGCGTCGCGTCCATCGATGCATCGAGGCGCGGGATGTCACCGACCCGCCCCGCCGACGTGCGGCCGGTATCGAGAACGATGAGGACATGACGGTCGCGTTCGGGGCGCCAGGTCCGTACCGCGACAGCGGACTGACGGGCAGTGGCCCGCCAGTCGATCGAGCGGGTGTCGTCGCCGGGGACGTAGGCGCGCAGGCTGTCGAATTCAGTGCCCTCACCCCGGGTGAGGACGCTCGTTCGCCCGTCGAGTTCGCGCAGTCGGGCCAGGCGGGACGGAAGGTGCTTGCGGCTGGTGAACGGCGGGAGGACACGTACCGTCCACGGAACGCGATGGGTCCCCTGGCGCGAGGCGAGACCCAGCGGTCCGTAGGAGCGGAGGGTGATCCGTTCGGCCTGGCGGTCCCCGCGGCGGGTCGGTCGCAGCAGCGTGGTGACACGGCGACGCTCGCCCGGAGGGATTTGCAGTTTGTGGCGGGACGCGGTCGCATCCGCACCCGGCAGCCAACTGCTGGGAGGCCAGGCGTCGCGGAGGTGTGCCCGCAGGAGGCGGCGGGAAGGATTGACTACGGTGAGTTGCACTTCCGCGCTGTCACCGAGTCGAACGCTTGTATCGCCAGATCGGGTGAACCGAAGCGTACGTACTGGTGCTGCCAGGGCGTAGTCGCACAGAATTGCTAGAGAGAGCGGGGCATTGACCGCGAGCATGCCCGTCCAGCTCGGGGCCAGGATGCCTACAGGGAGTGACCCCAGAGCGGCGAGCAGGGCGGTGCGTCCGGTGAGAGCCACCATTCACCGCCTCAACGGGGTACGGGGACGTGGGCGAGAACAGCGGTGATGACGGAGTCGGGGGTGACTCCTTCCATCTCCGCCTCGGGCCGCAGCTGAATGCGGTGCCGGAGCGTGGGAAGGGCCAGGGCTTTCACGTCGTCAGGGGTTACGTAGTCGCGGCCGGTCAGCCAGGCCCAGGCGCGCGCCGTGGAGAGCAGAGCAGTGGCACCTCGGGGGGAGACTCCGAGAGACAACGAGGGGGATTCACGCGTGGCACGACAGATATCGACGACATAGCCGGCGATCTCCGGAGAGACCGTGGTCTTGGCGACGGCGGTGCGTGCGGCTGCCAGGTCGGCCGGGCCTGCGACCGGGCGTATCCCCGCCGCCTGCAAATCGCGGGGATTGAAGCCATCGGCGTGACGGGTCAGGACGCTGATCTCGTCCTCGCGAGAAGGCAGCGGGACCGTCAGCTTGAGCAGGAATCGGTCCAGTTGGGCTTCGGGCAGGGGATACGTGCCCTCGTACTCGACCGGATTCTGCGTGGCGGCGACGAGGAAGGGGTCAGGCAGGGGACGAGGCGTTCCGTCGACCGTGACCTGGCGTTCCTCCATTGCCTCCAGAAGGGAGGACTGCGTCTTGGGAGGGGTCCGGTTGATCTCGTCAGCGAGCAGCAGGTTGGTGAAGACCGGTCCTGGCTGGAAGGAGAACTCGGCGGTGCGTGCGTCGTAGATGAGTGACCCGGTGACGTCGCTGGGCATCAGGTCGGGGGTGAACTGGACGCGTTTGGTGTCGAGTTCGAGTGATGCCGCGAGGGCCCTCACCAAGAGGGTCTTGGCCACACCGGGGACTCCTTCGAGCAGGACGTGGCCTCGGCAGAGCAGGGCGACAACCAGTCCGGTGACCGCCGGGTCCTGGCCGACCACGGCTTTGGCGATCTCGGAGCGCAACGCTTCCAGGGAGGCACGGGCCGTGTCGTCGCTGCTGACGGTCCCGGTTGTCCCGGCAGGGATAGGGGGCGGGGCGCTCATGAGGTACGGACCTCTCTTTCGAGGGTGTCGAGTTGGGCTGCCAGTTGGACGAGTGCGGCGTCGTCGGAGGGGGGCGGGCCGAAGAGCGACTCGCGCGGGTCGCCGTCGGCCGGGCTGAGCCGTACGGACACAGCGGGGAGGAGCGTCTCGGGGGAGTGGGCGTCGCGCGGAGAGACCCCGACGAGGGGGGCGATGCGGGCGCGGGTGGCATGACGCAGTGAGGCAGCGGCCCGGTCGCGGGCGTTCGCCTTGCGCTGGAGGCGGGCGCGGCCTTCGGTGGATTCCGAGGCGCGGATGGCCACGGGGAGCCGTTCAGTGACCACGGGGCCCAGGCGTCGTGCCCGCCAGATGGCGGCCAGTACTGCGGCGAGAGCGAGTTGCAGGGTGCCCCAGAGCCAGCCGGACGGGATCAGGTCGAGGAAGCCGCTTTCGCCTTCCGCGCTGTCGCCGTCCGTGCCGTTGTCCTGGCCTCCGCTGCTGTCCGCGGCGGAGGGATCACTGAGTGAGGGGAGGTACCAGACGAGATGCGGTCGGGAGCCGAGGAGTTGAAGGGCCAAGGAGGCGTTGCCCTCGTTGTCCAGGCGGTCGTTGTAGAGCAGATCGGGAGATCCGAGCAGGACGGTGTCACCCGATGCGGGGTGCTTCAGGAAGAGCACCGACGGCAGGCCGTCGGCCGGGTAACAGGCGAGGGTGTCGAGGCCGTCCGAGGCGGAGCCGTCCGACGTGTAGCGGAAGCCGCCCGTCTCGGCGTCACCGGCCCGGCGGGCGGCCGTGTCGGAACACTGCGGGGAGCGTGCGGAGACCGGGACGGAGGATTTCGCGCGGACGCCGGGAGCCAGTCTGCCCACCGAGGGCGGCCCCGCGGCGAGGAGCACCGTCCGGCCGCCTCGGCCGGTGGTCGTGGTGCGAAGCACGCTCTGCTGGGACGGCGTCAGCAGATTGGGGCCGGCGACGAGCAGCGTGGAGTCGGGGCCTGCCGCGGACGCGGCGGCATGCAACGTGGTGACGACCTGGACGGAGACCCCTTGGTCCTTGAGGAGTTCGGCGACGGCCCGGCTGCCGTAGCGGTCTGCGGAGCGGGGGTCGAGCCGGCCGTGCTGCTCTCCGGACCGGGTGGCCGCGAGCGCGATGCCGGCGGCGACGAGCACGAGGACGGCGAGCAGCAGCCCGCGGGTGCGGGTCCAGACCTGGTGCGGGGTGAGGGAGGCAGAGGTGGAGGGGGAGATGGGGGTGGGAGGGGGGCCGACCGTGGTCATTCGGCGGCTCCTCGGAGTGCGCCGGTCAGTTCCGGGGTGGCGGACTCCAGGTCGAGGTCCAGGGCGCGCACGGTCAGGTATGCCTGTTGGCCGGCGGAGCGGCCGCCGTATGTGACGTCGTCGAACTCCCGGGCCGCCGCCCGGAGCCGTGCGGCGTGTGCGGGCAGTGTGCGGCCTGCTTCCACGGCGGCCTCGTCGGCCGTGCGTCCGGGGCGGGGGTCGAGCAGGGTGCGTTCCTCCAGGGACCGGACGATGGCACGCATCCGCTCCTGGACCGCCTGGTTCCAGCGGCCGGCCGCGGCGTGGGCCTCGGCGGCGGCCCGGTGCTCCGGCGCGCTGCGGGGACCGTTCTCGAAGAGGGCGTCCGCTGTTCGCGGGCCACGTTGCGGGGTGCCCAGGCGCCACAGGAGCGCGGCGATGAGTGCGATGACGATCAGTACGAGCACGATCAGCCCGGCGGGTCCGCCCGGGGCGGCACCGGAGGCGGAGGAGAGGAGATCGCCTATCCAGGTCCACACATGGTCCAGGGCGCGCTGGAACGGGTTCGGATCGTTCTCGTGGTACATCGGCTTGGACAGCTCATGGCGTGCCGCCTCGCGGGCGGGTACCCGTGGGGTGTCCACGGGTATGTCGCCGCTGGCCCGGATCAGCAGTCGTGCTGGTGTGGTGCCGCCCGCCCCCGACACGGTGTCAGCTCCTGTTGTCGTAGCCCGGCAGACCGGCTGCCCGGGCGAGGTCGAGGTCGAGTGCTTCGCGCCGGATGCGCTGGTCCACGTAGAGCAGGGCCATGACTCCGGCGGAGAGCGGATAGGTGATCGTCGCGATGACCACGTCGCCGACGGCGGAGACGATCAGGAACGGCCAGCCGAAGCTGGTGGCGCCGTCGGTGAGGAAGGAGCTCAGGCTGCCGTCGTCCACGGCCACCGCGATGAGGCCGAACGGGATGCCGATCACCACCATCACGATGATCGTCAGCAGCCAGGTGAGCGCGAGGATGCCGAACGTCCGCCACCAGGCGCCGCGGACCAGTTTGGCCGAGCGCTTCAGGGATGCGGTGATCGACTGCCGTTCCAGCATCAGGGCCGGGGAGGCGAGGCAGAAGCGGACCATCAGCCAGAGGAACACGCCGCCTGCGGCGAGCAGTCCGAGGAAGGCGAGACCGACACCCGCGGTGTCACCGATCAGAAAGCCCGGGAGGATTCCCGCGGTCATGATGACTCCGGCCATCACGGCCAGCAGGAGGGTCAGGCCCAGCAGCGGGAGCAGCCGGGGCCGTGCCTCGGCCCAGGCGTCGGAGAGCGTCACGGGACGGCCCAGCACCGAGCGGCTGATCACCACGGTCAGCACCGCCGTGGTGAAGATCGTGGCGAGCATCGAGATGAGCAGCGGCGGGGCGCTGTTGAGCAGGCTGGAGCGGAGCGAGTCGGTGGCCTGCCGGAGCGCCTCCGAGCCGGTCGCGTTCCGGTCGAGCGAGGGCGGCTCGGGCAGCAGGTACTCCTGCACGAGCAGGATGGCGGTCTGGGCGACCACGGAGACGGCGAGGGTGATGCCGAGAACCGTGCGCCAGTGCGCGCGCATGGTGGAGACGGCACCGTCCAGGATCTCGCCGACGCCCAGCGGCCGGAGGGGGATGACGCCGGGCTTGGCCGCCGGCGGCCGGCCCCAGCCCGGACCCTGCGGCGGAACGCCCCAGCCCGGGTGGGGAGGCGGTGTGCCGGGGCCGGTTCCGGTATGGCTCGGCGGGGACCACTGCCCTGCGGGCGGCTGCGTGGAAGACCAGTTTCCCGCAGGTCCGCTGCCGTCGACCGGCTCGGAGGGACGGGGAACGCCCGCCTCCTGGCCGTCGGAGGGGGCAGATCCGGGCGAGGCCCAGCCCGGAGTGTCGTTCATTCTCGCTCCTTCACGGTCCTGTCCGCTCACCGGGGCGTCAGGTTGGCAGCCATCGTGCCACGCGTGGCACCCGTCCGGGCCTGGCGCTGTATCTCGTTCGTTCCTTCATGTGCGGGCGGGTTACGGGGCAGACTGGACGGATGGCTGATCAGGACGCGCAATCGCCGGTGGGCAGCGAGCCCGCCGCGCTTCCCGTACTCCGCTGGGACGAGCCTCCGGAAGGCCCCGTGCTGGTGCTTCTGGACCAGACACGGCTGCCCGCGGAGGAGGCCGAGCTGGTGTGTACGGATGTTCCCGCGCTGGTGGAGGCGATCCGGACACTGGCGGTGCGAGGGGCGCCGCTGCTGGGTATCGCCGGGGCCTACGGGGTGGCACTGGCCGCCGTGCGGGGCTACGACGTGGCAGAGGCCGCAGGACTGCTGGAGCAGGCGCGGCCCACCGCCGTGAACCTCGGCTACGGCGTCCGGCGTGCCGCCGGGGCGTACTGGGCGGCCGTCGACAAGGGGGCCGCTCCGGAGCAGGCCGCTGCGGTGGCGCTGGACGAGGCCCGGGCGCTGCACCGGGAGGACGCGGTGGCCAGCGGGCACATGGCGCGGTTCGGGCTCGCCCTGCTGGACGAGCTGCTGCCCGGCGGTGGTCACCGGCTGCTGACCCACTGCAATACCGGGGCCCTCGTCTCCGGTGGCGAGGGCACGGCCTTCGCGGTGGCGCTCGCGGCACACCGGGCGGGCCGGCTCCGGCGGCTGTGGGTGGACGAGACCCGCCCGCTGCTGCAGGGGGCCCGGCTGACCGCGTACGAGGCGGCGCGCAACGGCATGCCGTACAGCCTGCTCACCGACAATGCCGCCGGGTCCCTGTTCGCCGCGGGCGAGGTGGACGCGGTGCTCATCGGGGCGGACCGGATCGCCGCGGACGGATCGGTGGCGAACAAGGTGGGGAGCTATCCGCTGGCGGTGCTCGCGAAGTATCACCACGTACCGTTCATCGTGGTGGCGCCGGTCACGACCGTGGATCTGCACACCGCGGACGGTGCGTCCATCACGGTGGAGCAGCGCCCCGGGCGGGAAGTGACGGAGCTCACATCGCCGCAATGGGGGGCCGACGGGCGGGAAGCGGGCGCCGTGCCCGTGGCTCCGGTGGGAACCCCGGCGTACAACCCCGCCTTCGACATCACACCGCCGGAGCTGGTCACGGCGATCGTGACGGAGGAGGGCGTAATCTCCCCGGTCACGGGAGTCGGACTGGCAGAGCTGTGTGCCAGATCATCGCAGGTAACGATTAGCTAATGGGATGATGTCGTTTATGAAGGGACGCGTCCTTGTCGTCGACGACGACACCGCACTGGCCGAGATGCTCGGGATTGTGCTGCGTGGTGAGGGGTTCGAGCCGTCGTTCGTAGCGGACGGCGACAAGGCACTTGCTGCATTTCGTGAGGCAAAGCCGGACCTGGTCCTGCTGGATCTCATGCTGCCCGGTAGGGACGGCATCGAGGTCTGCAGGCTGATCAGGGCCGAGTCCGGCGTGCCGATCGTCATGCTCACTGCCAAGAGCGACACGGTTGACGTGGTGGTGGGCCTGGAGTCCGGGGCCGACGACTACATCGTCAAGCCGTTCAAACCTAAGGAGTTGGTTGCCCGGATCAGGGCACGTTTGCGCAGGTCCGAGGAACCGGCACCGGAACAGCTCACCATCGGTGACCTGGTCATAGACGTGGCCGGGCACTCGGTGAAGCGGGACGGGCAGTCCATCGCCCTGACCCCGCTGGAGTTCGACCTGCTGGTCGCGCTCGCCCGCAAGCCGTGGCAGGTCTTCACTCGTGAGGTACTCCTCGAGCAGGTCTGGGGATACCGTCACGCCGCTGACACGCGTCTGGTGAACGTCCACGTGCAGCGGCTCCGCTCCAAGGTCGAGAAGGACCCGGAGCGGCCGGAGATCGTGGTGACCGTCCGAGGTGTCGGTTACAAGGCCGGACCGAGCTGACATGTCCCTGGGTAGCACTGCTCCGAAGCCCGGGGAGCCGGGAGTCCGTACGGAGCGGGCTGCCGGTTCAGGGCACACGTCATCTCCGGTCGGGCGCTTTCTGCAGGGCGGCCGGTTGTTCCAGGACCGGGCGCCCGGCGGGCCGGTGCCGCGGCTGCTGATGCGCTGGGTGCGGCGTCCGCTGCTCCCGGCCGTTCGGCTGTGGCGGCGCAACCTCCAGCTGCGGGTCGTCGCCGGCACGCTGCTGATGTCGCTCGGTGTGGTGCTGCTGCTCGGCCTCGTCGTGATCGGACAGGTGCGCAACGGCCTGCTGGACGCGAAGGGCAAGGCCGCCCAGACTCAGGCCGCAGGCGGGTTCGCGGCCGCCCAGGAGAAGGCGAACGCGCCGCTCACCCCCGGTGGGCAGGGCAATGACGCCGCGGACGGGACGACGGGCAACAACTCCTGGCGGACCGAGCTCGTCGACCAGCTCGCCAGCGGCGGGAAGAACGCCTTCAACGTGGTGGCGCTCAGCGCCGACGAGGGCTCGCGTGCGCCACGTGGCTCGGGCAGCGTCGAGGCCGCGAGCATTCCGCAGAAGCTTCGCGATTCGGTGAACAAAGGCCCGGGAGCGTTCCAGACCTATTCGCAGATCAAGTACGCGAACGGGCAGGAGTCGCAGCCCGGCCTCGTCGTGGGCAAGCGGCTCTACGACATCGACCGCAATCCGTACCAGCTGTACTACGTCTTCCCGCTGACGCAGGAGGAGAAGTCCCTGACGCTCGTCAAGGGCACGCTGGCGACCGCCGGTCTGTTCGTGGTCGTCCTGCTCGGGGCCATCGCCTGGTTCGTGGTGCGGCAGGTCGTCACACCCGTACGCATGGCGGCGGGGATCGCCGAACGGCTCTCGGCGGGCCGGCTCCAGGAACGGATGAAGGTCACCGGCGAGGACGACATCGCCCGCCTCGGTGAAGCCTTCAACAAAATGGCGCAGAGCCTCCAGCTGAAGATCCAGCAGCTGGAGGAGCTCTCCCGGATGCAACGGCGCTTCGTCTCGGACGTCTCGCACGAGCTGCGGACCCCGCTGACGACCGTGCGGATGGCCGCCGACGTCATCCATGAGGCACGGGTCGACTTCGACCCGGTCACGGCACGCTCCGCGGAACTGCTGGGGGACCAGCTCGACCGGTTCGAGTCGCTGCTCTCCGATCTGCTGGAGATCAGCCGGTTCGACGCGGGCGCCGCGGCGCTGGAGGCGGAGCCGATAGACCTCAGGCAGGTCGTGCGGCGCGTGATCGGCGGCGCCGAGCCGCTGGCCGAACGCAAGGGCACCCGGATCCGGGTGGTCGGCGACGAGCAGCCGGTGATCGCGGAGGCCGACGCGCGGCGGGTCGAGCGGGTCCTGCGCAATCTGGTCGTCAACGCCGTCGAGCACGGCGAGGGACGCGATGTCGTGGTGCGGATGGGCGTGGCCGGCGGAGCGGTGGCCGTGGCGGTCCGGGACTACGGCGTGGGGCTGAAGCCCGGCGAGGCGACCCGGGTGTTCAACCGCTTCTGGCGGGCCGACCCGGCCCGCGCCCGTACGACGGGCGGCACCGGACTGGGGCTGTCCATCGCCGTCGAGGACGCACGGCTGCACGGCGGCTGGCTGCAGGCCTGGGGCGAGCCCGGTGGGGGTTCGCAGTTCCGGCTGACGCTGCCGCGTACGGCGGACGAACCGCTGCGCGGCTCGCCGATACCGCTGGAGCCCGAGGACTCGCGGCGCAACCGGGAGAACCGGGACCGCGAAGCGGCCGCGCCCGCGCCGGCCGGCGGAAACCGGCGGGTCGCGGTGCCCGCCCAGCCGGCAGGCGCGGACCGGGCACCCCTGCCCGTACCGTCCCGCGACCCCGTGCCGGCCCGGACCGCACCGGCCTCGGTGCATCCGGCAGCTCTGCCGGGCAACGGTGCACGTGTGGTGCCGCGTCCCGCCGAGGAGCGGCGGGCCGGTCACAACGACTCTCCGGGGCAGGATCCGGGGCGGGAGGACACGACTCGTGGGCACTGACCGTCGTCAGGGCGGCCGTGGACGTGCGGTGGGGGCCACCGTGCTGCTCGGCTGTGGTGCCGTGCTGCTGTCCGCGTGCGGCTCGATGCCCGTCACGGGGGACGTCAAGGCGGTGGACGCCTCGCAGCCCGGTGACTCACAGGTGCAGGTGTACGCGGTCGCGCCGCGTGACGGCGCCACTCCGAACGAGGTCGTCGACGGCTTCCTGGAGTCGATGACCAGCGACGACTCCGACTTCCGGACGACGCGGCAGTACCTCACGAAGAGGGCGTCGAACAACTGGAAGCCGGGGGCCGTCACCACAGTGCTGGCCAAGGCGCCGAACCGCAGCGACCGGCCGATCCACGAGAGCGACCGCAGCACCAACGAGGTCAGCTACACCCTGACCGGCGAGAAGGTGGCGACGGTCGACGACCAGAACGCCTACCAGCCGCTCACGCCGACGGACTACTCCCGCACCCTGCAACTGGTGCGGCAGAGCGGTCCGGACGGCAAGGAATGGCGCATCGACCTGGTGCCGGACGGACTGGTGCTCGGGCAGTCCGACTTCAAGCGGCTCTACCGTTCCGTCAACAAGTTCTACTTCGCCACCGGGCGGAGCGAGGCGCAGTCCACGCTGGTCGCCGACCCCGTCTACATCCGGAACCGGACCGATCCGGCGACCGGAATGGACACGGTGACGCAGGCGGTCCGCAGCCTCCTGAGGGGGCCCACCGACTGGCTGCGGCCGGTGGTCGCCTCGCGTTTTCCGGCGGGAACCGGTCTGCGCAAGGGCGTCACGTCGCTGACCCCCGACGACCGCAACGTGCTGAAGGTCCCGCTCGACAAGAAGGCGGACGGCACCGGACAGCGCTCCTGCCGGATGATGGCCTCGCAGGTGCTTTTCACCCTCCGGGACCTGACATCGGCACGCGTCGAGCAGGTGGAGCTGCAGCGGTCCGACGGCTCGGCCCTGTGCGTGCTCGATGCGGACCAGGCCGAGGAGTACGCCCCCGACGGTTCGTCGGGCGGGCCCGACAGCCAGTACTTCGTCGACGCCAAGGGGCATGTGGAGCGCATCCCCGGCAGTACCAGGGGCAGCGGTGAGCCGGAGCGGGTCGCCGGCCCCTTCGGCGCCGGTTCGCTGAAGGTGAGCGCCGTCGGCGTGGCCCGGGACGAGCAGACGGCTGCCGCGCTCTCGCAGCACGCGGACGCGCTCTACGTGTCCTCCATCGCCGCGGACGGAGAGCTTCCCGTCCCGGCGGTGACCAGCAAGGCCGGACGCGAGGAGAACCGGCTGACGGCGCCCAGCTGGGACGGCCGGGGCGATCTCTGGGTCGCCGACCGGGACCCCGGCAACTCGCGGCTGCTGCGGCTCGCCGGTGGCACGGGCAAGCCCCAGGAGGTCACCGTGCCGAGTCTGGACGGCAGCCGGATCACTGCGCTGCGCCTGTCGTCGGACGGGGTGCGCATCGCGCTCCTGCTGACGAACGGCGACGGGACGACGCTGAAGATCGGCCGGATCGAGCGGCACGGGCCGCAGGGCAAGGAGAAGGCCTCCGTGGTGGACCTGCGGCAGGCCGCGCCGCAGCTGGTGGACGTGACCGCGATGTCGTGGTCGGGTGGCAGCCGGCTTGTGGTGGTCGGCAAGGAGCAGGGCGGGGTGCAGCAGGTCCGCTATGTGCAGGCGGACGGCTCGACCCCGTCCTCGGGCGTGCTGCCAGGGGTGAACCAGGTGCGGGCCATCGCCGCCGCGGACGACGAGCAGCTTCCGCTGATGGCGGACACGGTCGGCGAAGGGATATTCAAGCTGCTGCCCGGCGACAACTGGCAGTCGGTCCTCAAGGAGGGGTCGGCGCTGGTCTACCCGGGCTGACGCCCGCGGAGGCGGTGCGCCCGGGCGTTGTCCACAGGGGTGGTCGGGCTGCCCCGGCGCGGGCACAGTGGAGTCATGCGCGGGTGGTGGCGGGAGATCGCCGGACTGGTCCTGCCGGTGGCCTGCGGCGGCTGCGGCAGACCACGGACCGAGCTGTGCGCGGAGTGCGGCGCGCAGCTGTACGGCGGGGCGCCGCGCCGGGTGAGCCCCGATCCGGAGCCTCCCGGGCTGCCCGTGGTGCATGCGGCCGCCGGTTACGAGAACGCGGTACGGGCGGTGCTGCTGGCCCACAAGGAGCGAGGTGTACTCGGGCTCGCCGGAGCGGCCGGCAGGGCGCTGGCGGGTGCCGTGAGAGCCGGTGCGGGGCTGTCGCCGGGTCCGGGACCGCTGCTGCTCGTGCCCGTACCGTCCGCACGCCGCGCCGTCGCCGCGCGCGGGCACGATCCGGCCCGCCGCATCGCCCTGGCAGCCGCGGCGGAGCTGCGGCGTGCGCGTATGCCCGCCCGGGTCGCCGGTGTGCTGCGGCAGCGGCGTCCGGTGGCCGACCAGTCGGGGCTCGGAGCCCGGGAGCGCCGGGCGAATCTGACGGGGGCGCTGGGCATAGTCGCCGGGGGTGAGCGGCTGCTCGCCGCCGGACGGGTGGTGCTGGTGGACGACCTGTTGACGACGGGTGCCTCGCTGGCCGAGGCGGCACGCGTGATCGACGGCGCCGGAGGGTGGCGGAGCACGGCTCCGGGGGTGCGTCACGCGGCCGTCGTCGCAGCCTCTCCGTCCGCCTTCGAAATAAACCGGAACTGGAACTGAAGTTGCATCGTTGCAGGTAGTGAGTGGGCAAAAAGACCTGAACGGAGGTACGTGCGAGTAGCGGGTGCCGACATCCGGCCGGGCAGGCTATGTTCGGTTGTGAGGAATGGTGAATGCCAGGCCTCGGCGAATGCACCACCAGGTTTCGGGCAGGCGACCCACCGGCAGTACAGAAACCGGAAATTCGGTGGGGTGGAGACCTTGCCGACGGGGGAGGAGGAGGTGGAAGTCACCGAGTCCGCGGCTCCGGCCATCACCGGAGCCTGGTGCAAAAGGGAGACGCTCCGCCGCTGAGCGGAGCGATCCGGGAACGGAGTTCTGCGTGGACATCGTCGTCAAGGGCCGCAAGACCGAGGTGCCCGAGCGGTTCCGCAAGCACGTGGCCGAGAAGCTGAAGCTGGACAAGATCCAGAAGTTCGACGGCAAGGTGATCAGCCTCGACGTGGAGGTGTCCAAGGAGCCGAATCCTCGTCAGGCAGACCGTTCCGACCGGGTGGAGATCACGCTCCGCTCGCGTGGACCGGTCATCAGGGCAGAAGCGGCCGCAGGCGACCCGTACGCAGCGCTGGACCTGGCCACAGGCAAGCTGGAGGCGCGGCTGCGCAAGCAGCACGACAAGCGCTACAGCCGCCGTGGCACAGGCCGTATCTCCGCTGCGGAGGTCGGTGAGATGGTGCCGGACGCCGCGTCGTTCAACGGCGACGGCGAACTGATCGTCGACGAAGCGGCACAGCCCGTACCCACCACCAGGATCGGCTCGCTCGAGGTACAGGGCGAAGGACCGCTGGTGATGCGTGAGAAGACGCATGTGGCGGCGCCCATGTCGCTCGACCAGGCGCTCTACGAGATGGAGCTGGTCGGTCACGACTTCTATCTGTTCGTCGACTCGGAAACGAAGGAACCCAGTGTCGTCTACCGGCGGCACGCCTACGACTACGGTGTCATCCACCTGAGGACCGACCCCCTGGCCGCCGACGAGGCGGGCGGCGCGGGCGGTGCGCTCGGCGGCTGACGCCACCACTTCTGTGGTGCCCCTGGAGCGCCCCGTGCGCCCCCAGGGGCACCCGTGTGCGACCACAGGATCACCGCTCTGACGTCCAGGCATGAAATCATGGCGGCCCAAGCCAATCGGTGCTCTGTGAACTGCCGTTGGCGGACAGTTGTGAACTTCAGGCCGTGGCCTTCAGGGGGAGGAACGATGGCGGACACCTTCGGGCCCGTGCGCGATGCGAATGATGCCGACGATGCTGCCGGTGTACATACCGGTGCGGCGGACGACAGCGGTTCCCGCAAGGAGCCGATCCGGGTCCTCGTGGTCGACGACCACGCCCTGTTCCGCAGAGGTCTGGAGATCGTCCTCGCGCAGGAGGAGGACATCCAGGTCGTAGGCGAGGCGGGCGACGGGGCGGAGGCGGTCGACAAGGCGGCCGACCTGCTGCCCGACATCGTCCTGATGGACGTGCGGATGCCCAAGCGCGGCGGCATCGAGGCGTGCACCTCCATCAAGGAGGTGGCGCCCAGCGCGAAGATCATCATGCTGACGATCAGCGACGAGGAGGCGGACCTCTACGACGCGATCAAGGCGGGCGCCACCGGCTATCTCCTCAAGGAGATCTCCACGGACGAGGTCGCCACCGCGATTCGCGCGGTCGCGGACGGGCAGTCCCAGATCAGCCCGTCGATGGCGTCCAAACTGCTCACCGAGTTCAAGTCGATGATCCAGCGGACCGACGAGCGCCGGCTGGTCCCGGCGCCCCGGCTCACCGAGCGTGAGCTCGAAGTCCTCAAACTGGTTGCCACGGGCATGAACAATCGGGATATCGCGAAGGAACTCTTCATTTCCGAGAACACCGTGAAGAACCACGTCCGCAACATTCTGGAGAAGCTGCAGCTGCACTCCCGGATGGAGGCCGTGGTCTACGCGATGCGGGAGAAGATCCTCGAGATCAGGTGAGACGGCCGGGGGTAAAGCCCCGGGAATGTGCGGTCACGCCAGGACGCGGGCGATTTCCCGGGTGAGCGGTCCGCGCAGCTCCGGCGCGTCCACCCGCTCCAGCCGGACATCCGTGCAGCCGACCCAGGAGGCGGCCTCCACCAGAGCCTCGGCCATCGGTGCCACGGCCTTCGCGCCCGCCAGGGACACCTGCCGGGCGACCAGGGTCGTGCCCTCACGGGCCGGGTCGACCCGCCCCTGCAGCATGCCGCCCGCCAGCAGCGGCATCGCGAAATAGCCATGGATCCGCTTCGGCTTGGGGACGTAGGCCTCGAGCCGGTGGGTGAAGGCGAAGATCCGCTCGGTCCGGGCCCGCTCCCAGACCAGTGAGTCGAACGGCGACAGCAGTGTCGTGCGGTGGCGTCCGCGCGGCTCGGCGGCCAGCGCGGCCGGATCCGCCCAGGCCGGCTTCGCCCAGCCACGCACCGTCACCGGCACCAGCCCGGAGTCCGCCACCACCGCGTCGAACTGCTCGCCCTTGAGCCGGTGGTAGTCGGCGATGTCCGCACGGGTGCCGACCCCCAGCGACTGCCCCGCCAGCGCCACCAGCCTGCGCAGGCACTCGGCGTCGTCCAGATCGTCGTGCAGCACCGCGGCGGGCAGGGCGCGCTCCGCGAGGTCGTAGACCCGCTTCCAGCCGCGTCGCTCGGTGCACACCACCTCGCCGTACATCAGGGCCCGCTCGACGGCGACCTTCGAGGCGGACCAGTCCCACCACTCGCCGCCGTTCTTCGCGCCGCCCAGCTCGGTCGCCGTCAGCGGGCCCTCGGCGCGCAACTGCTTGATGACGGTGTCGTAGACGCCGTCCGGCAGGTCGTGGTGCCACTGCGGGCGCGCGCGGTAGGCGCGGCGGCGGAAGGCGAAGTGCGGCCACTCCTCGACCGGCAGGATGCACGCCGCGTGCGACCAGTACTCGAAGGCCCGGCCGCCCGACCAGTACGCATCCTCGACCGGGCGCCGGCCGACCGCGCCCAGGCGCGCGTAAGGGATCAGTTCGTGCGAGCGCGCGAGCACCGAGATCGTGTCGAGCTGTACGGCGCCGAGGTGCCGCAGGACGCCGGGGACCCCGCCCCGCCGGTCCGGGGCGCCGAGGAAGCCCTGGGCGCGCAGAGCGATCCTGCGGGCCTGGTCGGCGGAGAGTTCGGCTGCGGGAGGCTGCACAGACGTCATGCCAGGAACCCTAGAGGGCGGCACTGACATCCGGGCGGGGAAGCGGCCCGCTCACGGACGGGCGGGGGCGGCCGCCGGAACATAGGCGTGGGTGCCGGGCAGGCCGAGGTCGCAGGGGAGCAGTGCGCCCGTCCACGTATCGCGTCGCACTCCCTTGTTGAGCAGCCCCGAGCGCTGGTCGCCCTCCATGCGGAAGCCGGCCCGCAGCGCGACGGCCCGCGAGGGGACGTTGCCGGTCTCCGCCCGCCATTCCAGCCGGTCCCCGCCCAGCGAGACGAAGGTCCAGCGGGCGGCGCACAGGACCGCCTCCGTCATGTGGCCGAGACCGCGGTGCTCCCGGGCGCTCCAGAACCCGATCTCGTACGTGCCGGGGCCGCTGCGCCGGTTGACGCCGAGCGCACCGGTCAGGGCCCCGCCGTCGCGCAGCACCACGGCGAAGTTGTACATGGAGTCGTCCTGCCAGCCCGCGGGCGAGAGCTGCCGGACGAAGAGTTCCGCGTCGGCGCGGCCGTACGGCGAGGGGACCACCGTCCAGCGCTGGATGTCGGGGTCCTGACAGGCTGCGTGCACCTCGTCCACGTCGCCGGGGGCGAAGGGGCGCAGCAGCAGGCGGTCGGTGGTGAGAGTGATCGGCTCCATGTACGGATTCTGCTGAGGGACCGGCCGCCCTGCGAGTACTTTTCGGGCTTCCCGGCACCTTCGGCGCCCTTCGTCCGTTGATTCGGAAGGGCACTGCGGGGTCAACGCAGTGGCAGCCCTCCCGGCGCGGCGGGGTCCTCGCTTACGATGGCCGTTGCGGTGGGGCCCACCTGCCGTGCCCGCGCCAGAGTCCATAACACGACCCAGTGCCAGGCCCGACCGGCAAGGAGACCAGCCTCAGTGTCCGTCTTCAACAAGCTCATGCGTGCAGGCGAAGGCAAGATCCTGCGCAAACTGCACCGCATCGCGGACCAGGTCAGCTCCATCGAAGAGGACTTCGTCAACCTCTCCGACGCCGAGCTGCGGGCGCTCACCGACGAGTACAAGGAACGGTACGCGGACGGCGAGAGCCTGGACGACCTGCTTCCCGAGGCATTCGCGACCGTCCGTGAGGCCGCCAAGCGGGTCCTCGGACAGCGCCACTACGACGTCCAGATGATGGGCGGCGCCGCCCTGCACCTCGGTTACGTGGCCGAGATGAAGACCGGCGAGGGCAAGACCCTCGTCGGCACCCTGCCCGCGTATCTCAACGCGCTCTCGGGCAAGGGAGTGCACCTGATCACGGTCAACGACTATCTGGCCGAGCGTGACTCGGAGCTGATGGGCCGGGTCCACAAGTTCCTCGGACTGAGCGTCGGCTGCATCATCGCCAACATGACTCCGGCCCAGCGCCGTGAGCAGTACGGCTGCGACATCACGTACGGAACGAACAACGAGTTCGGTTTCGACTACCTCCGCGACAACATGGCGTGGGCGCAGGACGAGCTCGTCCAGCGCGGCCACAACTTCGCGATCGTCGACGAGGTCGACTCGATCCTGGTCGACGAGGCCCGTACGCCGTTGATCATCTCCGGCCCCGCCGACCAGGCGACCAAGTGGTACGGCGACTTCGCCAAGCTGGTCACCCGCCTGGCGAAGGGCGAGGCGGGCAACCCGTTGAAGGGCATCGAGGAGACCGGCGACTACGAGGTCGACGAGAAGAAGCGGACCGTCGCGATCCACGAGCCCGGTGTCGCGAAGGTCGAGGACTGGCTCGGCATCGAGAACCTCTACGAGTCGGTGAACACCCCCCTCGTCGGGTACCTCAACAACGCCATCAAGGCCAAGGAACTCTTCAAGAAGGACAAGGACTACGTCGTCATCGACGGCGAAGTCATGATCGTCGACGAGCACACCGGCCGCATCCTCGCCGGCCGCCGCTACAACGAGGGCATGCACCAGGCGATCGAGGCGAAGGAAGGGGTGGACATCAAGGACGAGAACCAGACGCTCGCCACGATCACCCTGCAGAACTTCTTCCGCCTCTACGGCAAGCTCTCCGGCATGACCGGTACGGCGATGACCGAGGCCGCCGAGTTCCACCAGATCTACAAGCTCGGCGTGGTGCCGATCCCGACCAACCGGCCGATGGTCCGGGCCGACCAGTCGGACCTGATCTACCGCACCGAGGTCGCGAAGTTCGCCGCCGTCGTCGACGACATCGCCGAGAAGCACGAGAAGGGCCAGCCGATCCTGGTCGGCACCACCTCGGTCGAGAAGTCCGAGTACCTCTCGCAGCAGCTCTCCAAGCGCGGTGTCCAGCACGAGGTCCTCAACGCCAAGCAGCACGACCGGGAAGCGCCGATCATCGCGCAGGCCGGCCGCAAGGGTGCCGTCACGGTCGCGACGAACATGGCGGGCCGCGGTACGGACATCAAGCTGGGCGGCAACCCCGACGACCTGGCCGAGGCCGATCTGCGTCAGCGCGGACTCGACCCCGTCGAGCACGTCGAGGAGTGGGCGGCCGCGCTGCCCGCGGCCCTGGAGAAGGCCGAGCAGGCCGTGAAGGCCGAGCACGACGAGGTCAAGGACCTCGGCGGGCTGTACGTCCTGGGCACCGAGCGGCACGAGTCGCGCCGCATCGACAACCAGCTGCGCGGTCGTTCCGGCCGTCAGGGCGACCCGGGCGAGTCCCGGTTCTACCTCTCGCTCGGCGACGACCTGATGCGTCTGTTCAAGGCGCAGATGGTCGAGCGCGTCATGTCGATGGCCAACGTGCCGGACGACGTGCCGATCGAGAACAAGATGGTGACGCGGGCGATCGCGTCGGCGCAGTCGCAGGTCGAGCAGCAGAACTTCGAGACGCGTAAGAACGTCCTGAAGTACGACGAGGTGCTCAACCGGCAGCGTGAGGTCATCTACGGCGAGCGGCGCCGGGTGCTGGAGGGCGAGGACCTCCAGGACCAGATCCGTCACTTCATGGACGACACGATCGACGACTACATCCGCCAGGAGACGGCGGAGGGGTTCGCCGAGGAGTGGGACCTGGACCGGCTGTGGGGCGCCTTCAAGCAGCTCTACCCGGTGAAGGTCACGGTCGCCGAGCTGGAGGACGCGGCCGGGGACCTCGCGGGTGTCACCGCCGAGTTCATCGCCGAGTCCGTCAAGGACGACATCCACGAGCAGTACGACGAGCGTGAGAAGACGCTCGGCTCCGACATCATGCGTGAGCTGGAGCGGCGCGTGGTGCTGTCCGTCCTGGACCGCAAGTGGCGTGAGCACCTCTACGAGATGGACTATCTCCAGGAGGGCATCGGCCTGCGGGCCATGGCGCAGAAGGACCCGCTGGTCGAGTACCAGCGCGAGGGCTTCGACATGTTCAACGCCATGATGGAGGGCATCAAGGAGGAGTCCGTCGGCTACCTGTTCAACCTGGAGGTCCAGGTCGAGCAGCAGGTCGAGGAGGTTCCGGTGCAGGACGCGGCGACGTCGCTGACCAAGGAGGACGCGGTGCCGGCCGCGCGTCCGGAGATCCGGGCCAAGGGGCTCGACGCTCCGCAGCGTCCGGACCGGCTGCACTTCTCCGCTCCCACGGTGGACGGGGAGGGCGGTGTCGTCGAGGGCGACTTCTCCAACGCGGATGCCGGTGGCTCCTCGGAGTCGGACGGGCTCACCCGGGCCGAGCGGCGCAAGGCGCAGAAGAGTGGTGGCGGTGGTGGGCGGCGCCGCAAGAAGTAGCGTGCGCTGACTGCTGTTCTGCGGCCGGGGCCGGGCACCTTGGGGTGTCCGGGCCCGGCCGTTGTGCGTGCGGGTGCGGGTGCGGGTGTGGGTGGGCGCGGGTGGGGTGGGTGCGCCTGCGGCGGGCCTGTTCCCCGCCCCGCCCCTTCCCGTAACCGGGGGCTCTGCCCCCGGGCCCCCGCTCCTCAAGCGCCGGAGGGGCTGGAGGGGTGGCCGGGAGGGGCTCTGCCCCTGAGCCCCGCTCCTCAAGCGCCGGAGGGACTGGAGAGGTGGTCCGGAGGGGCTCTGCCCCTGAGCCCCGCTCCTCAAGCGCCGGAGGGACTGGAGAGGTGGTCCGGAGGGGCCCGAGAGGTCGCCCCGGAGGGGCTGGTTGGCGCCGCCCTCGGAGAGGCACCCAGAGCGGCGGTCCCCGGGGGGTGTGGGTCCCCGTCAACGGTTGCGTACCGGGGTGTTGCCGAGTTCTACCGCGGCGCAGCGCCAGCGGAGGTCGGGGCCCTGTTCCAGGCGGAAGGCCATGGCGCGGACCTGTTCGCCTGCCGCGATGCTCGCGCAGGCCTCCACGACGCCCGGGGCCGGCTGGGCGCCTCGGCACATGCGGATGACCGGGCGGGCGCCGCGGCTCCGGAGCGGGGTGGCGGGGGCCAGTTCGGCGAGCTGGTCGTAGGCCTCGCCGATCGTGTGGCCGAGCATCCAGTGGACGGGGCGCTGGCCGCTGAGGACCGCCAGGAGGCGTTCCGCGAACCACTGGTGGGGCCGGATCCGCTGGGGAGTCCGGCGGCGCTGTACGGGTACGGCTTCGGGCCTGCGTGCGTCGTGCCGTGCGGCGGGCCGGGTCCTGTTCGTGGTCATCGCTGTCGCCCCCGTGCTTCAGAGGCCCGGATCAGTACCGGGCGGTAACTTCTGCTGTGGATCTTCTACGGGGGTCGTGGAGGCGGCCGCAAGCGTCGATGGGCCGGCGGTGGGGGACGCGGGATTCACCTATCCGGGTGGTCGACCCGGTCCGGGGAAGGTGCCCTGGGCGGGCCGGGCAGGGTGAGGGGCGGTTACCGGGTGGACGGGGCGAGGGCGGGACACGTAACCCCAAAGGGGGACGCCCCACGTATCCTGAGGGCGTTCCGACTACGAAAGCGGCCCAGCCATGCGCGTGTACGTCCCCCTGACCCTCTCCGGGCTCGCAGCGGCGCACCGGGCCGGCGAGGTCGGCTCCGCCCCGCTGACCGCGTACGCGGTGACGCCGGCGCTGCGGGAGTGGTACGTCTCGGACGACATCGAGGAGCTGGAGTACGCGGCGCTCAACCGGGCCGCGTCCGCGTCGCTGCGGCTGATCGCCGGGGACCCCGCTGCCGCCCGTCGCCGGGTCGTCGTCGCCGTGGACGTGCCGGACGGGGCCGCGGTCGCCGACCCGGACCACATGCTGGAGTCCTCCTCGCTCGGCGAGGTCACCATCGCCTCCGCGGTCGGGCTGGCCGAGGCCGCCGCCGTGCACGTCGACTCGGACGAGGCGGACAAGGACGTCACGGCCGCCGCGGCCGCGCTGGGGGCGGCGGACCTCGGTGACGACGACGCCCAGTTCACCGTCGACGGCGCCGAGGACCACGAGCTCCTGTGGTTCGGTGTCCAGGAGATCCCGAATCTGATCGGCTGAGAGGCCGAGCGGTCTCCGCCACCGGCCGTTCGTCGGCGTGTTCGCAGGGGTGTTCTACCGTTGTCAGTGGCAGCGGGTATTTTTTCCTCATGGGGACGTACGGGAAGCACCGCACACATCTGGTCTGGGACTGGAACGGCACTCTGCTCGACGACAACACCGCGGTCGTCGGCGCGACGAACGCCGCGTTCGGTGAGGTCGGCCTGGAGCCGATCACGCTGGACCAGTACCGGGAGATGTACTGCATCCCGATACCCCGCTTCTACGAGCGGCTGATGGGCCGGCTGCCCACCGAGGCCGAGTGGGAGCGGATGGACGGGATCTTCCACCGCCACTACACCGAGCAGCGGGCCGCCTGCGGGCTGACCGAGGGAGCCGCCGAGCTGCTCGCGCAGTGGCAGCTGGCCGGACGGAGCCAGTCCCTGCTCAGCATGTACGGACACGACCAGCTGGTCCCGGTCGTGCGCGGATACGGCATCGAGCGGCACTTCGTGCGCGTCGACGGGCGTACCGGGCCGTCCGGCGGCAGCAAGGCGCAGCACATGGAGCGGCATTTCGCGGCGCTGGACGGGATATCCCCGGCGTCCACGGTGGTCATAGGTGACGCCGTGGACGACGCGGTGGCGGCCGCCCACGTCGGTGCGCGAGCGGTCCTCTTCACCGGAGGTTCGCACAGCCGGGCCAGTCTCGAGGCCGCCGGGGTGCCCGTCGTGGACACCCTGGCCGAGGCCGCGGCCCTCGCCCAGCAGATGGGCGAGTAGGAGAGCGGGCGACGGCCCCGTCCGGGTACGGGCTCAGGCGACCGGGGCCTTGGTACGGAGCACGGTCAGGAATTCACGCATCCAGGCCGAGTGGTCCGGCCAGGCGCGGGACGAGACCAGGGTGCCGTCCACCACGACCTCGGTGTCCTGGAAGGTGGCCCCGGCGGTCCCCATGTCCGGTTCCAGTGCGGGATAGGCCGTCACCCGGCGGTTCTTCAGCGCGCCGACCGCCGCCGACATCAGCGGGCCGTGGCAGATCTGGGCCACCGGACGGTCCGTGTCGAAGAACGCCGACAGGATCGTGCGCAGGTCGGCGTCGTTGCGCAGGTACTCGGGCGCGCGCCCGCCCGGGACGACGAGGGCCACGTAGTCGTCCGG
This sequence comes from Streptomyces sp. NBC_01257, assembly GCF_035917255.1. Classification (NCBI taxonomy): domain Bacteria; kingdom Bacillati; phylum Actinomycetota; class Actinomycetes; order Kitasatosporales; family Streptomycetaceae; genus Streptomyces; species Streptomyces sp. NBC_01257. Next base: position 3,601,136 of record NZ_CP108472.1, on the reverse strand, counting down.
GTCCACCTCCGAGAAGGCCAGGTCGGCGGGCCAGGTGTAGCCGGGCTTCTCGGTGTAGGTGTCGAAGCCGGGCTCGAAGTCGTGGACCACGAAGCGGAGCGTCTTGCGGGAAGGAGCGGCGATATGGACCTCGTAACCCTCTTCGAGCAGTCGTTGGTACGGGTAGAGGACTTCGAGGGACTCGGCGGCGTCGCCGGTGACGATCAGGATCTTCGGTGCCATGGCGGGGCTCCCCACGGTGCGTCGGCCTGTTCCGGTTTCCGGTACCAGAGTGCGGCAGCGCGGGCCGGTGCGCTGTCCAGACTGTCAAAGTCCGGGGCTTTCTTTTGTACACATACGGCTCGTGACGGCGACCCGGGCGGGGGAGATAGCCTGGACCCCGTGATCAGCGCGATACGCCTCGGGGGCAGCGAAGCCCCCGGCCTGCGCCCGGAGTGCCACAGTGCCCGGGCCATGACTGATCCCCTCAGCCCGGCCCGACCGCCAAAAATGGCCAATAAGGTCCCGGGCGTCTCTCATTGCGGCATAGCGTCGACTCCGACCGGTAACCCCGTGTCGTGGCGGTACGTCGTCTTTTTCACCTACGTCACGCAACGGCGCGCGACAGGAGCCAGAGGACATGCAGACCAAGCTGGACGAAGCCAAGGCCGAGCTGCTCGCACGGGCCGCCAAGGTAGCTGACAACAGCCCGGGCGGTGGTGCCGGCGGCCCGGGCGGTAACACCCGGGTGCGCGTTGCGGCCACCGGGGCCGACAACGGCACGGGGGCCGGGCAGGAGCGTCCGGACCAGGACGTACTGCTCGCCTATCTCCAGCGCTACTACCTCCACACCGCTCCGGAGGACATCGCCGGCCGGGACCCGGTCGACGTCTTCGGTGCCGCGTCCTCCCACTACCGGCTCGCCGAGAACCGCCCGCAGGGCACGGCCAACGTCCGGGTGCACACCCCCACGGTCGAGGAGAACGGCTGGACCTGCAGCCACTCCGTCGTGGAGGTCGTCACCGACGACATGCCGTTCCTGGTCGACTCCGTCACCAACGAGCTGTCCCGTCAGGGCCGCGGCATCCATGTCGTGATCCACCCGCAGGTCATCGTCCGGCGCGATGTGACCGGCAAGCTGATCGAGGTCCTCACCGACGGCGTCGGCATCTCGACCGGCCCGCAGGCCGGCCGGAAGAACGCCAAGGGCGCGAAGGACGCCAAGGCCGAGCTGCCGCACGACGCACTCGTCGAGTCCTGGATCCACGTCGAGATCGACCGCGAGACCGACCGCGCCGACCTCAAGCAGATCCAGGCGGACCTGCTGCGCGTCCTGTCCGACGTACGGGAGACCGTCGAGGACTGGGAGAAGATGCGCGACGCCGCGCTGCGCATCGCCGACGACCTGCCCGGCGAGCCGCTCGACGACCTCGCCGACGACGAGGTGAACGAGGCCCGCGAACTGCTGCGCTGGCTCGCCGCCGACCACTTCACCTTCCTCGGCTACCGCGAGTACGAGCTGACGGACACCGACGCGCTGGCCGCCGTGCCCGGCACCGGCCTCGGCATCCTGCGCTCCGACCCGCAGCACACCGAGGACGAGGCGCACCCGGTCAGCCCCTCCTTCGACCGGCTGCCCGCCGACGCCCGGGCCAAGGCCCGCGAGCACAAGCTCCTCATCCTGACCAAGGCCAACAGCCGGGCGACCGTGCACCGCCCCAGCTACCTCGACTACGTCGGCGTGAAGAAGTTCGACGCCGAGGGCAACGTCATCGGTGAGCGCCGCTTCCTCGGACTGTTCTCGTCCGCCGCCTACACCGAGTCCGTGCGCCGGGTGCCCGTCGTCCGCCGCAAGGTCGCCGAGGTGCTGGAGGGCGCGGGCTTCTCGTACAACAGCCACGACGGCCGCGACCTGCTGCAGATCCTGGAGACGTACCCCCGCGACGAGCTGTTCCAGACGCCGCCCGACCAGCTGCGCTCCATCGTCACCTCGGTGCTCTACCTCCAGGAGCGGCGCCGGCTCCGGCTCTACCTGCGCCAGGACGAGTACGGGCGCTACTACTCCGCGATCGTCTACCTGCCGCGCGACCGCTACACCACCGGTGTGCGCCTGCGGCTGATCGACATCCTCAAGGAGGAGCTGAACGGCACCAGCGTCGACTTCACCGCCTGGAACACGGAGTCGATCCTGTCCCGGCTGCACTTCGTCGTCCGGGTCGCCCCCGGCAGCGAGCTGACCGCGCTCACCGACGCCGAGGCCGACCGCATCGAGGCCCGCCTGGTCGAGGCCGCCCGCTCCTGGGCCGACGGCTTCCAGGAGGCACTGGGCGCCGAATGCGGCGAGGAGCGCGCCGCCGAGCTGCTGCGCCACTACGGGCACTCCTTCCCCGAGGGCTACAAGGCCGACCACTCGCCGCGCTCCGCCGTGGCCGACCTGGTCCACCTCGAAGCCCTCAAGGAGGACGAGCGGAACTTCGCCCTCAGCCTGTACGAGCCGGTCGGCGCCTCCCCCGGCGAGCGCCGGTTCAAGATCTACCGGACCGGTGAGCAGGTCTCCCTGTCCGCCGTCCTCCCGGCGCTCCAGCGGCTCGGTGTCGAGGTCGTCGACGAGCGCCCGTACGAGCTGCGCTGCGCCGACCGCACGCACGCCTGGATCTACGACTTCGGGCTGCGGATGCCGCAGGCCACGGGCAACGGCAGCTACCTGGCCGACGACGCCAGGGAACGGTTCCAGGACGCCTTCGCCGCCGTCTGGACGGGCGAGGCGGAGAACGACGGATTCAACGCGCTGGTGCTGAGCGCCGGTCTGAACTGGCGCCAGGCCATGGTGCTGCGCGCCTACGCCAAGTACCTGCGCCAGGCCGGATCGACGTTCAGCCAGGACTACATGGAGAGCACCCTCCAGAACAACGTCCACACCACCCGGCTGCTGGTCTCGCTCTTCGAGGCCCGGATGTCGCCGGACCGCCAGAGCGCCGGCACCGAGCTGACCGACGGGCTCCTCGAAGAACTCGACGGGGCCCTCGACCAGGTCGCCTCGCTCGACGAGGACCGGATCCTGCGGTCCTTCCTCACCGTCATCAAGGCCACCCTGCGCACCAACTTCTTCCAGCGCGCGGACAGCGGCGAGCCGCACGGCTACGTGTCGATGAAGTTCGACCCGCAGTCGATCCCGGACCTCCCGGCGCCCCGCCCGGCGTTCGAGATCTGGGTCTACTCGCCGCGCGTCGAGGGCGTCCACCTGCGCTTCGGCAAGGTCGCCCGCGGTGGTCTGCGCTGGTCCGACCGGCGCGAGGACTTCCGTACGGAGATCCTCGGCCTGGTCAAGGCTCAGATGGTGAAGAACACCGTGATCGTCCCGGTCGGCGCCAAGGGCGGCTTCGTCGCCAAGCAGCTCCCCGACCCGGCCGTCGACCGTGACGCCTGGATGGCCGAGGGCATCGCCTCGTACCGCACCTTCATCTCGGCGCTGCTCGACATCACCGACAACATGGTGGCCGGCGAGGTCGTGCACCCCAAGGGCGTCGTCCGGCACGACGAGGACGACACCTACCTCGTCGTCGCGGCCGACAAGGGCACCGCGAAGTTCTCCGACATCGCCAACGAGGTCGCCGTCGCGTACGGCTTCTGGCTGGGTGACGCGTTCGCCTCCGGCGGCTCGGCCGGCTACGACCACAAGGGCATGGGCATCACCGCCCGCGGTGCCTGGGAGTCCGTCAAGCGGCACTTCCGGGAGCTCGGCCACGACACGCAGACCGAGGACTTCACCGTCGTCGGCGTCGGCGACATGTCGGGCGACGTGTTCGGCAACGGGATGCTGCTCTCCGAGCACATCCGGCTCGTCGCGGCCTTCGACCACCGGCACATCTTCATCGACCCGAATCCGGACGCGGCGACCTCGTACGCCGAGCGGCGCCGCCTGTTCGACCTGCCGCGCAGCTCCTGGGCCGACTACGACAAGGGGCTGATCTCCGCGGGCGGTGGCATCCACCCGCGCAGCGCCAAGTCCATTCCGGTCAACGCGCACATCCGCGAGGCGCTCGGCATCGAGTCCGGCGTCACCAAGATGACGCCCGCCGACCTGATGCAGACCATCCTCAAGGCCCCCGTCGACCTCGCGTGGAACGGCGGCATCGGGACGTACATCAAGTCCTCCGCCGAGTCGAACGCGGACGTCGGCGACAAGGCCAACGACGCGATCCGCGTCAACGGCGAGGACCTGCGGGCCAAGGTCGTCGGCGAGGGCGGCAACCTCGGCGCCACCCAGCTCGGCCGGATCGAGTTCGCCCGCAACGGCGGCCGGATCAACACCGACGCGATCGACAACAGCGCCGGCGTGGACACCTCCGACCACGAGGTGAACATCAAGATCCTGCTCAACGGCCTGGTGCGGGACGGTGACATGACCGTCAAGCAGCGCAACAAGCTGCTCGCCGAGATGACCGACGAGATCGGCCACCTGGTGCTGCGCAACAACTACGCGCAGAACACCGCGCTCGCCAACGCCTGCGCCCAGGCGCCCTCCCTGCTCCACGCCCACCAGCGCTTCATGCGCCGGCTGGGACGGGACGGGCACCTCGACCGGGCCCTGGAGTTCCTGCCCACCGACCGGCAGATCCGCGAACTGCTGAACGCGGGCAAGGGGCTCAGCCAGCCCGAACTGGCCGTGCTGCTCGCGTACACGAAGATCACGGCGGCGCAGGAGCTGATCGGGACCAGCCTCCCGGACGACGCGCATCTGCAGAAGCTGCTGCACGCCTACTTCCCGCAGCAGCTGCGCGAGCGGTTCCCGGAGGCGGTCGACGGACACGCGCTGCGGCGCGAGATCATCACCACGGTCCTGGTGAACGACACGGTCAACAGCGGTGGTTCGACCTTCCTGCACCGGCTGCGGGAAGAGACGGGCGCCTCGATCGAGGAGATCGTGCGGGCGCAGTTCGCGGCCCGGGAGATCTTCGGCCTCGGCAAGGTGTGGGACGCCGTCGAGGCGCTCGACAACAAGGTCGCCGCCGATGTGCAGACCCGCATCCGGCTGCACTCGCGCCGGCTCGTCGAGCGCGGTTCGCGCTGGCTGCTGGGCAACCGGCCGCAGCCGCTGGAGATCGCCGAGACGATCGACTTCTTCCGCAACGGGGTCGAGCAGGTCTGGGCCGAGCTGCCCAAGATGCTGATGGGCGCCGACCAGGAGTGGTACCAGAGCATCCTGGACGAGCTCACCGAGGCGGGCGTCCCGGACGAGCTGGCGCAGCGGGTGGCCGGATTCTCGTCGGCCTTCCCGGCGCTCGACATCGTGGCGATCGCCGACCGCACGGGCAAGGACCCGCTGGCCGTCGCCGAGGTCTACTACGACCTCGCGGACCGGCTGGGCATCACCCAGCTGATGGACCGGATCATCGAGCTGCCGCGGGCCGACCGCTGGCAGTCGATGGCCCGTGCCTCCATCCGCGAGGACCTGTACGCCGCGCACGCGGCGCTCACGGGTGACGTGCTGAGCGTGGGCAACGGGGCGTCCTCGCCGGAGGAGCGGTTCCAGGCGTGGGAGGAGAAGAACGCGGCGATCCTGACCCGGTCGCGGTCCACGCTGGAGGAGATCCAGGGGTCGGACGCGTTCGACCTGGCGAATCTGTCCGTGGCCATGCGGACGATGCGGACGTTGCTGCGTACGCACGTCTGACGTAACGGCGAAGGGGCGGCTGCCAGGAGCTCGGATGCTCCTGGCAGCCGCCCCTTCCCGTTCTGTGGACGGGACCCGGGCGCCGACGGCCCGGGGCCTCGGCCCATACGGGTCGCGGTACTTCCGGGTCCCGGCGCGTACGGATCTCCGTACGTACGGATCCCAGTACGTACGGATGTCAGTGCATGCGGATCTCAGTACATACGGGTTTCGCCGGCGTCGTCCGGCGGAGGCGGCTGTCTGCGCCGCCACTCGTTGGCCAGCTCGGTCGGGAAGCGGCGGCCGCTCCGGGACAGGACCACGCCCTCGACGAGCAGGAGTTCGTCCCCGCCGCGGTACGGGCGTTCCGCCGTACCGAGCGGGTGCCACGGGCCGGGCCCCGACTTCCCGGCCGTCGACCGCCACCGCGTGCCGTAGGTGCTGCGGTCGCGTGCCTGGACGATTCCGCCGTTCACCCGGAGCTCCACATGGATACGGCTCAAGCCGGCCGTGCGCTGCTCCGGGAGCAGACCGAGCAGGCCGATTCCGCCTTCGCCCGGTGCCCGGCCGACCGCCACCGTCGAGCCGTCCTCCAGCGTGAACCGGGCCTTCACGTCCCCCTCCACCAGCAGCTTCAGCTGGACCGTCGCGGTGCGGGGGCCGTCGTCGAGCAGGCGGCCGCCGTGACTCTGGCAGTGGGGCACGCCGGCGATGATGCGCGGCAGCAGGGCGGCGGATCCCTTGCGGGTGTCGTACAGCGAGCAACGCCGGTCCTCGCAACGCCAGTTGCGGTTCACCACGTCGAAGCGGGGGCTGCGCCCCTTCAGTAGTCCCATCTTCTTGAGCGCGTCCTCCTCCATCTTCATGGAGATGTCCAGCGCACTGGCCACCCCCATGTCGACGGGGACCAGCCGCACCGTGCCGTCGCGGGCGGGGACCGGTTCCAGGAAGTCGTCCGTGTTGCCCTGGAGCCAGGGGCGGTCGAGGCGTTCGCCCCGGAAGCGGTCGCCGGTGATGACCGGGATGCCGGTGTACTCGCACAGTTCAAGCAGCCGCTCGTCCGCGTCCGGCAGCTCCTCCACCAGGCCCTCGCGGACCCATCGGCCGAGCAGCCGGATGTCGGCCGGATCGGTGAACTCGCGGCGTCCGCCGAGCCGCAGGCTGGCATCGGCGACGAGGTACAGCCGGATGTCGGGGTCGCGGGCGAACTCCTTCGCCGCGTCCAGTACGAGCTGCAGCCTGCGCAGGGAGCGCAGCCCCGGTTCACTGAGTCCGCGGTTGCGCACGACGTTGGACAGGTCCACCAGGAAGCAGGCTTCACTGAAGTCCGTGGTGAGGTGGTTCTCCAAGGAGATCGCCTTCCCCGAAGTCTCGATGCGTTATCTGACTGCATGTGAATTCCGGTGCACAGCAACTATATTGACGTCCACGACAAGCTCGCAGTTCCGGTGCGGACTTCTGGCGCCGCGGGACGGTCGCGGCTTGGCGGAGACGAGAACGTGGGGGCGTTTGCGTGTCGGACTGGGGTTCGTTCATGGACGAGTCGTCGTCGGCTCCGCCACCGCCCCGTGCGCAGCCCGCCGCCCCCGCGGCTGCCGAGGCCGACGGCTGGGGGAGTTTCGCCGACGAGGCGCCGGCGGCGGACGCCGCGGCGTCGCCGCCACCGCCGCCGCCCGGACCCCCGCAGGGATTCGTGCGCGGGCACGGCGTCCCCGTTCCTTCCCCCGAGGTCGCGGCCTCCCTGCTGAGCGCCGGGGAAACCCTGTGGGCGCAGGTGGACGGGGCGCAGGCCGTGCTCGGTTCGGGGTGCCGGGTCGGCGTCGTGCCGGACGAGGACGGGAACGCCGTGGCGGACGGCTTCAGCGGCTGGCGCCCGGTGACGGTGGTCGACCCGGCCGCGCTCACGGTGAGACTCGTACCGCTGGCGCTGTCGGAACCGCCGGTCGGCGTCGCGACCCCGGTGGCCGAGCTGTACGCGGACCCCGAGCCGTACACCGCCCCCGCTCCGGGCAGGGCCGGGCCGTTCCCGACCGGGCAGGGTCCCGACCTCGACGAACTGCTGAACCGGGTGCTGTCGGAGGAGCGGGCCCGCGCCCGGGCCGATGCCGAGGCGGAGGCGCGCCGCGCCGAACAGGAACTCGCCCGGCTCAAGGGCGAGTTAAAGGACCAGGCGCAGGCCGCGGAGTCCCGGGCCGAGCAGCGCGAACAACGGGCGCAGGAGGCCGCGCGGCGCGCCCAGGAGTACGCCGAGCAGCAGATCGCGGCCGCGCGTGACGACGCCGCCCGGATCGTCTGGCAGTTGCAGGACCGTGCGCAGCGGGCCGAGGCCGAGATCGCCAGGCTGACGGGGGAGCTGGCGCGGGCGGAGCAGGCGGGGGTTCTGAGGCATGTGCTGGACCGCCGTCGCCGGGCCGGTGGTGGCCGTGACCAAGGGGCTTGAGGGACATATGACTGTGCAGCCGGGTGCGGGAGCGCCGGAGTACGGCGCCGTCGCGCTGCCGGAGATAGCCGTGGAATGGCCGCAGGGGCTGGCGCCGACGTTGCGCGACAGCGTCGTCGAGGCCCAGAGCCTGGAGGGGGCCGGCCTCGTCGACGCCCTGCCCGGGCTCTGGCCGGTCGTGGACGCGGCGCTGGACCTGACAGGGCCCGGGAGCCTGGTCGCCGAATCCGTACGCCATGACGCGTACGAGGGCTGGCAGGTGGCGGCGCTCCCGCGGTACGACCTCGACGGGAAGGTCCGGCCGCGCGAGCGGCGGGACACCCCGCAGCACGGGGCGCCGCAGCTCAGGGACCGCCGGGCGCTGGTCAGGGCGCTGGTGGGAGCTGTCGCCGAGCGGCCCTGCCTGGACCTCAGGGACGCGCTCCAGATGCTCGACGTGTTCGCCGGCACCTTCCCGCTCGGGCTGGACGCGGTGTGCCGCCGGCTGCTCGGGCACGAGCTGAGACAGGGGGTCGCGGCAGGCCTCGCCCCGTTGCACGAGGCACTGGGCCGGACGGCGCCCGAGGGGGTGTCCGCGCTCTGCTTCCGGGAGAGCGCGGTCGGCTCGCGCAAGGCGAAGGGCGATCCGGCCACCGACAACGAGGACACCGCCGGGGCGTGGACCGGGCCGAGCGGGATCATGCGGTGTGCGGTCTTCGACGGTGTGACCGGTGACGGCGACGGCTCGGGCGGCATCGCGGCGCGGGCCGCGCTGGACCAAGTGCTGCGGCGGTGGCGGCTGGAGGAAGAGTCGAGGCGGCCTTCCGTAGCGGAGGCGACCGAGGGACGGTTTGGCGGCGGGGCAGGGCTTGCGGGACGGGAGAGTTCCGAGTGGCGTTCGGCTCCGGTGGCGGGGAGCACGGAGGAGTGGCCGCGCGCGGATGACGCGGGGTCTGCGGTGGAGGGCCGTGAGGGGTGGTCGCACGGCGGGGAACCGCGAACGGCTGGTGGGCGGCCTTTCGGCGGGGCGGGGTCGGCGCGGGAGAGTTCCGAGTGGCGTCCTGGTCCGGCGGCGGAGGGCCGTGAGGAGTGGCCGCGCGCGGATGACGCGGAGTCTGCGCGGGAGGGTTCCGAATGGCATCCCAGTCCGGTGGCGGAGAGCCGTGAGGAGTGGCCGCGCGCGGGCGGATCCGTGTCTGCGGGGGCGGATGATCCGGACGAGTGGCCGTCCGGTGGGGGGCCAGGGGCATCCGGTTGGCCGCATTCCGGCGGGGCGGAGTCCGCGGCGTGGGAGGACGCGCAGTGGTCCGCCGGGGCAGGGCCCGCGCTGGTGGCGGGGCGACCCGGACCGGGCGGTGAGCCGGGCGGCGGCGGTGGCGAGGTCCCGCTCGGGCCCGGCGAGCTGATCGCCGAACTGGACGCGGCCGTGGGCCGGGCCACCGGGGTCGGCAGCGCGGCCGCCGTCCTGGCCACCGTGCACCCCGACGGCACGGCCTCCGTCGTCTCGGTGGGCGACGCCGAGGCGTGGCTGATCCGGCCCCTGCGCCCGTCCGCCGCAGAGAACCCGTACGCGGCATGGAAGCTGACGCCCGCCCACACCGGTTTCGCGGAACGGCTCAGGGTGACGGCGGATGCCGAGGGCGAGGAGTCGCAGCTCGTCTCCTTCCTCGGCGGCGGCGCGGCCCGCTGGGCGCACCGCACGTTCCGGGTGGCTCCGGGGGACCTGCTGCTGCTCGCCTCGGACGGTGCTACCGAGGCGGAGCGGGACCGGTGGTTCGGCTCCGTGCTCGCGGATCTGACGGCACAGCTCGACGTGTCCGGACGGCCGACCGCGCCCGCACTGGCCGCCGCGCTGGTGCAACGCGCCGAGGCTCTGGGCGGCTGGGACAACGCGACCGCGCTGGTGTGCGCGATGGGGGAGGCGCAGGACCGATGACCGAGGACATCAAGATCACGGCGGACCGTCAGGAGGTGCACCTCGGCGAGGTGTTCACGCTGCTGATCGCCCCGCGTGAGCTGGGCCGAGGCGACCGGGTCGCCGAGGGGGTCGCCTATGTCATCGCCGTCGACGACAGCTACTCCATGGAGATCAGGGCCGATTCGAGCTCCGACGAGTTCGCGGACCCGGCCGACCCCGACGACCCGAGCCGCAAGCAGGTCGCCGAGGCGGGGGTGCGGGAGCTCGTGGCCGCGCTGCCCCACGGCGCGCACGTGGACGTGCTGACGTTCGCGCAGAACGCCGGAGTCCGCTTCTCCGGCACCGCGGGGGAGCTGCGGCGCCGCGGCAGGTGGAACGGGAACATCGACGAGGAACGCCGGTGGACCAACATCGAGGGCGCGCTGCGGCGCGCGTACGAACGGCTCGCCGGGCAGCGGGCCGCCTCGCGCCGCGTCGTCCTCTTCAGCGACGGCATTCCCAACTTCGGCGAGACCGACCCCGGCCGGCTCGCCGCACTCGCCGCCGACGCCGCCGGCCGTGAGCTGCACACCGACGTGATCGGGATCGGCGCGGGTGCCGACTTCGGTCTCCTCGAACGGCTCGCCCCGACGGGTCTGCCCGAGCACGTCGCCTCGCGCACGGGCGCGGCCGAGGCGATGAAGCAGATCACCGCCAGGTTCGCGGCCTACGGCAGGGACGTGGTCGCGGGCAGCGGTGAGCTGGCGGTGGAGATCAACCCGAGTTTCCAGGTGCTCGGCGTCTACCAGCTGGATCCGACCCGGCGCCGGATCGAGGGTGCGGTCTCCGAGGGCGGCGGGCGGCGGCCCAGCCAGGTGCGGCTGAAGCTCGGCGCGATCGGCTCGGGTGAGGAGGGGCAGCCGCTGTACGCGCTGCGGCTGCGGGCGCCCGAGCGGATCAGCGCCGGGCCGATCCCCGTACTGAAGGCCACCGGATCCATCGGGACGGGAGCGGACGCCCGGCCGCTCACCCCCGCCCAGATTGCGCTGCGTACGGTCGACAACCCCTTGTCGCCGATCCTGCAGCCCGACCTCAGCCGGCAGATCGACGCCATCGAGCTGGACCGGGAGATCACGGGCCGGATCGCCGCCGCCGGCTCGAAGGCCGAACGGGAGCGGATCTACCAGGAGGGCGTGGAGCGCGCCCGGAGCATCCCCGACCCGGACCTGGCCGCCGCCTACCAGCGGGCCGGCGGGGGCCTGCGGGAGGGCCTCGACCCCAAGGACGTGGCGAACGAGGCGCGGGCGGCGTCCAGCCGCAGCTCCACCAAGTCCAAGCGGGACTGGTTCCAGCAGATCCCGGTGGAGTCGCCGGACGAGATCAGGGCGCGGCGCAGGCGCCAGAGCCTCGACGACGATGACGACGACGAGTACGGCGAGTACGGGACCGACGCCCCGGCCTACGGGGGCGGCAGCGGTACGTACGGCAGTGGCAGCGGTACGTACGGCAGTGGCGCGTACGGGAGCGGAGGAACGGGGTACGGCGGCCCGCCCGCCCTGCCCGGCGGGACCACCGAACCGCCGCCCGGCCGGGGGCCGCGGTGAGCGTGCCCGGCGTCATCATCGACGCCTCGAACGTGGCGGCGACCCGGAAGCGGCCCTGGCCCTTCTCCCGGGTCGTCGGGGTGCGGGACGCGTGGCTGAGCAAGTACCCGGGCGCCCAGGCCATCGCGGTGCTCGACGCCACCGTCCGGCCCTTCCTGGACGAACAGCACCTGGTCAGGCAGGCGGAGCGCGAGCAGTGGCTGGAGGTGCACCAGGGCGACGCGGACGACCGGATCCTGGCGCTCGCCGCGCAGTTCGGGGCCGCCGTCGTCTCCAGCGACAACTTCCGCTTCGCCCGCCGGGAGCACGCCTGGCTCCAGGGCAACAACTCCCGGGTGTGGTCGGTCCGCAGGGTCGAGGGGAAGGTCATCTTCAGCCTGCGCCACCTGGGGATCGCCACCGACGCGGAGATCGAGCGCGACCGGCTCCACAAGCTCGACAAGGCCGGGCTGCTGCGGGAGGACGCCGAGGAACGCTTCCGCTGCACCGATCCGGCCGGGTCGTGTCTGCGCAGGGGCGTGGTGCTGCTGCCGCGGCAGGTCAACAAGGACGCCAACCGCTGGTACTGCCGGTCCTGCGGCTACGAGGCCGTCGAGGTCGTCGTCGAGCCGCCGCTGCCCGACGTGCTGGAGGCGGGACCGGTCCTGGTGACCGTGCAGCACGGCTACACGGTCACCAGGACCGTGCCCGTGCCGGCGGAGGGACTCACGCTGGGCAGGGCGTCGCGCAGCCGCCCGGGGACCACCGACGTCACCGAAGGGCTCGACGCGGACCGGGCCGCCGGCATCAGCCGCTCCCATCTGCGGATCTTCCTCGACGACGACGGCCGCCCCATCGCCGAGCACCTGCCGGAGAACAACGCCTCCTTCCTCAACCCGGAGCTGGGCTTCGACGGCGTCCCGCGCACCTCCCGGCTGGCCGCCGCAACGCCCTACGCGCTGGAGGACGGCGACGAACTCCACCTGGGCCCCGGCACCGTACGGCTGCGGATCAGCAACGGGGCCGAGCCCGAAGGCGGGTACACCGCGTGACCCCGTTCGCACCGGGCTGGGTACACGCCGACCACCCCGACTCCCTCGACTCGCCGCGGCTGGCCTGGCTCCCGGAGAGCTACGGCGAGGACGGCCGGTTCCGCACCAAGAGGCTCCTCGCCGCCGCCGGACAGGGGTACGCCGTGCTCGCCGAGGACCGCTGGTCCGGCGGCGACGTGGTGATCAAGGGCATGTGGTGGTCGCAGGCGGCGCTGGACAACCCGCGCAACGTCCACGGTGAGCTGGCCGAGCAGAAGAAGCAGCGTGACCAGGGGCTGCGGGCGGCACGCCAGGCCGCGCAGCTCACCCAGCAGTGCCCCGTCGTGATCAGCGTCGAGTCCCAGCCCTCCCCGTCCCTGGTCGCGGACGGCCGGCACGGCGGGCAGCCGGGCGCGGGCGGCGTGCCGTACGAGAGCTTCATCGTCCAGCAGTTCATCGGTCACCACGGCGGCGTCTCGCGCACCCTGCAGGAGGAGATCGACGAACGGGCTGCGTCGCACCGCCGCTTCAAGCCGGACCAACTGCTCGACCTGGCGGAGCAGTTGTGCAACACCCTGGCCGCGCTGCACGCCGACCGGCACTTCGGGGACGAGCACTCCAAGGGCTGGATCCACGCCGACATCAAGCCGGAGAACATCCTCGTCCTCGGGCCGCCCGCCCGGTACGTGCTCATCGACTACGACGCCGCCGTACAGATCGGCGAACGCATCCGCACCACCACCCGGGCCTACGCCCCGCCGTCCGCCGAAGGCACCGACGAGCCCTCCGAACTCGCCCCGGCATCGGAGCGGTTCGACATCTACATGCTGGGCGCCACGCTCGCCCACGCCGCCGCGCTGCGCAGGATCACCGACCGGCAGGCCCGCGAGCTGTACGCCGAGGACTTCGACGTCAGCGCCCCGGCCCGCCGGTTCGTCGCCAGTCTGCGCTACGGGCCGATCCTCACCAACGCGCTCACCACCTGTCTGTCGGCGAAGAAGTTCCGGCTGGCCACGGTCGACCGGGTCAGGACCGACCTCGCCCGTGCCCGCAGCGCCACCGCCCTGCAGTCCGCGCTCCGCACCCTGGGAGAGCCCCGATGAACCGACCGGACCCGCGATGAGCGGCCGCGGCAGGGCCAATGCCACACTCAGCGGGCTGCTGACCCGCATCCCCGGCCGCTCCGGCCGCATCTGGGAACCCCACACGGTGCAGCTGCGCCCCGGACATCTGCGCTCGTCGGGTGCGGCGGCCGTCCGCGCGACCCGGCTGGTGAAGGACGAGGACGCCGACGCGTACGGGGCGCTGCGGGTCTTCCCGAACCGCAGGCAGCGGGGCCGGGCCGCCGCGCTGCTCGCGGCCGGCAACCCCGTCATGCCCGCGCTCCTGGACATCGTCGACCATCCGGGGCTGCCGCCCGCCCTCGTCACCGCCTGGTCGCCCGGAGCCTCCTCCACACCGCTGCACGCGCTGCGCGAACGCGACGACCTCGACACGATGCTTGCCGCCGGCCACCGCTGGAGCCCCGCCGAGGCGCTGCACACCCTGGTGCCGCTGGGCCGGGCCCTGGACGACATGGCGCGCGCGGGTTTCACCCCGCTGGAGCTCTCCCCGGACCACCTCGTCCTCAACTCCGGTTCCCTCGCCTTCGTCGGTCTCGGCCGGCACGGCTACATCCCCTCCGAGGGCCGGATGCCCGGCCCGCAGGGCATGTCACTGCCCAGCGCGCTCCTCCTCGGCGAGGACCTGCCGCCCGCGGGCGGCAGCCACGACACGGCCGTGCGCTGGCGGGAGGTCCAGGTGCGCGCCCTGACCCGGCTGGCCGGCTGGATGGCCTGCGGACTGCCACCGGCGGCCTGGGGCCCGGTGCACGGCCCCGCCGACCTCGGCGGCTACCTGGAGGCGGCCGGCTTCCAGCGGGTGCCCGCGCTGCGCCCCGGCCAGCTCGCCGACACCCTGGCCCGGGCCGCCGGGCAGGAGGAAGAGGCCCGCGCCCTGCGGGACTTCGCCGAGGCCGAGGCGCTGCTCGTCTACGACGACGCGGCGCAGGGCTCCGGCGGCGGCCGTCTCGACATCAACCCCGAGGTGCTGCGCCTGGGCCTGCTTCACGACCACGGGGCCAAGGTGATCGCACTGGCCGCGTTCGAACAGCGGCGCCTGGGCACCCGGACCGCCACCCTGCTCTCCGGCGCCGGCTGGGTGCTGCTCAGCCCGAAGGACTTCGCCACCCAGGTCTGCCGTGCCGCGTCGGCGGCCCCCCGGGCCCGGCTGGTCGTCGCCGGCCGGCTGGACCCCGAGGACCAGCGGCGGATCGAGGCGGTACGCGGCGGGCGCGCCGAGCGCGTCAATCCGGACGACCTCTCGGGCGCCGTACCGCGCATCGCGGGCCGCCCCGCCGATCAGCTGCCGTACCTCACCGACCGCGACATGGACGCCTACTCCGCCGACCTCCTCGGGGGCGTCGGCGGCCAGGCGATGCGCAGGCGCACCTTCGCGGCGGGCTGGACCCTGGCACTCGGCGGCGCCGCCGACCAGTTGCAGTCCCGCCAGCGCGGCAAGCTCCTGGACCAGATGACCGACTGCTTCGGCACCAACACCGAACTGCTCGTCGCCGTGCGCGCCCGGCAGAACGCCCCCGGCATGCGCAAGCAGAACCGGCTGCTCGACGAGGCCCGGATGCGGCGGCTGGTCGCCGCGCTGTCCGGCGTGCCGGGTTCGGTCTTCCGCGACTGCCTGATGTCCGCCCTGCTTGGGCCGGCGGCCGAGGACCTCTACGACGAGTCCGCCCGCAGGCTGCTGCCGGTGGCCACCCGGCTCGCTGCGGTCTTCGACCCCGACCGTCCGGTCGGAACCGAGGACCTGCCGATGGAGGACGCCCTGCGCGAGCGGGCCGGCATCCGCCGGGTCGGTCTGTACGGGCGGCTGTGCACCGCCGTCACCGGGGTCGACCCCGCCAGGCTGGCGGCGGCCGTCGCCTCGATGGACGACACGCTCGTCGGCGCGCTCTGCGAGATCCCCGCGCCCAGCCTCCAGTTCCTCGCCGGACGGCTGGAGGACCCGGAACTCTTCGAGCTCCTGCGCCCGCTGCTGCAGGGCGACGACCTCGACCTGCTCACCCGCTACACCCCGCAGATGTGGCGGACGCTGCTCGACGGACTGCGCCAGCCCGAGCACCTGGGCTCCCTCGGTCTCGGCTGGGTCCAGATCGCCGTCCAGGACACGGCCGGTGACGTCGACGCCCGGGTCCTGCTGCGGATCGCGGCCGATGCCGGGGTCCCGGGACCGGACGCCGTACGCGCCCTGCTCGGCACCGGGCCCGAGCACTGGCCCACCGTCTGCGCCCATCCGGTGCTCGCCGCTCGCTGGCTCGCCGAGCAGGGGGACCTCGACCTCGCCGAGATCGTCGCGGCCTTCCCCGACCCGGAGGCGGCGCTCGCCGAGATCGGCACCGATGGACTGCGGCACGCCCATGAACTCGGCCTCGACCAGCAGGCGATGAGCGTTCTCGGCGGCTACGCGCGCGCCCTGGCCCACCCCCTCGACGAGGTGCTGGTCGCCTTCCAGGAACGGGGGTACGAGAGCGGCCAGGCCGCCCCCTTCGCCACCGCGGCCGCCGTCGAGTGGTCCCGGATGCAGCGGGACCGGGGCAAGGCGCTCGGCTGGATCGTCGGCAACGTGGTGGAGCGCCCGCGCAGGATCCGCGACTGGGCCGTGGACGGCACCGGGCTGACGCGCCGCGTCACCGAGGCGGTGCTCGGGGAACGGGAGGCGGGCGACGCCGCCTCCGTGCCGGACACGCTGCGCTCCGCTCCCGCGCTGCTGCCGCTCCTCGCCGGCCTCGGCACCCCGCGCCAGCGCGCCGCGCTGCTGGCCCTGTACGCCGAGGAGCCGCAGGCCGTGCTCGATCCCCGCGCCCGCCGGGAGCTGCCGATGGTGCTCGCCGCCCCGGACCCGGCGGCCGCCCTGCGGGTACTGCTGCGCGAAGGGCTCGGGGTGATCGCCCAGCAGTTCGCCGACCGGCTCCGGCTCAGCCCCGAACAGCGCCGCTCGCTGGCCGGGCTCGCCCCGCTCACCGAGGTGCTGGCCCCGCCCTCGCTGGAGGCGGTGCTGACCGTCGGCGTCCGCTTCGGGCCGCGGGTCGCCGTGAGCGCGGCGGTCGTCGAGCAGCGGCTGCCCGGCGTCGCGGACTCCCTGACCGTGTGGGGCCCGCGCTGGCTGCCGCTGCTCGCCGGCGCCGCCGGGCAACGGGTGCTGCGGCTGCTGGTGGAGCAGCGGGAACAGCACGGCGGGCAGAGCGGACGGCTCTCCCCCTGGCTGCTGGCCGCGGGCGAGGACGGGCTCGCGCTGGTGGAGCGCTTCGGCTCGGACGCGCTCGGCCTGGTCCTCGCCACCGACGCACCCCCCGCCGACGCCCGCCTGCTCGGCGAGCTCCTGATGCTGCCGGGCCCCGCCCCCGTACTGCACCGGCTGATCACCGGCTACGGGCTGCCCCCGGCCACCTGGTCACGGGCGGCGGCACTGCTGGCGCGGGGGGAGCCGGAGGAGCGGGTGCTGCTGCGGCTGTGGGGCCGTGGCGGTGGTGCGCCGGTCACTGCCGCCGCGGGGTGACTCGGGAACGCCCCCCCGAACGCGCCGTGGATCACCTCGAGCGCGACGGTCCGCCGGGAAACCGGTTCACCGGACGGCAGGAGTCGGTCACTTTCCCTTCCCGCGGCCCGAGGTGAACTCCTCGTACGCCGCGACGACCTCCTTCGCCGGACCGTCCATCCGCAGCGTCCCCGCCTCCAGCCAGATCGCCCGGTCGCACGTCTCGGTGATCGACTTGTTGTGGTGGCTGACCAGGAAGACCGTGCCGGCCTTGCGGCGCAGTTCGATGATCCGGTCCTTGCTGCGCCGCTGGAACCTCGCGTCGCCCGTGGACAGGGCCTCGTCGATCAGCAGGACGTCGTGGTCCTTCGCGGCGGCGATCGAGAAGCGCAGGCGGGCGCCCATGCCGGAGGAGTACGTGCGCATCGGCAGGGTGATGAAGTCGCCCTTCTCGTTGATGCCGGAGAAGTCGACGATGCCGTCGTAGCGTTCGCGGATCTCCTCGCGGCTCATGCCCATCGCGAGGCCGCCGAGCACGACGTTGCGCTCGCCGGTCAGATCGCTCATCAGAGCCGCGTTCACGCCGAGCAGTGAGGGCTGGCCCTGGGTGTGGACGCGGCCCTTCGTGGCGGGCAGCAGGCCGGCGACGGCCTTCAGCAGGGTCGACTTCCCCGAGCCGTTGGAGCCGATCAGGCCGATCGCCTCGCCCTTGTACGCGGCGAAGCTGACCCCCCTCACGGCGTGCACCTCGCGCACGCCTGGGGCTGCCCGGCGGGAGGTGATCCGGCTCAGGGCGGAGGTGGCGCTGCCCTTGCCGGTGCGGGCGCCGTTGACCTTGTACGTGATGTGGACGTCGTCCACGACGACCGTCGGTACCGCGGGATCCAGGGTGTCAGCCACGTCCGTAACTCTCCTCGGCCTGCCAGAAGTAGAGGAATCCGCCCACGCCGCACACCAGCGCCCAGCCCGCGGCCACGGCCCACACGTGCGGGGGCAGCTGCGAGGCGTGGAAGCTGTCGATCAGGGCGAACCGCATCAGGTCGATGAAGACGGCGGCCGGATTGACCTCCAGCGCCAGCTTCGCCAGGTACGGGACCCGGTCGCCCGACAGGCTCGTGTCGATGCTCCACATGACGCCCGATGCGTACATCCAGGTGCGCAGGATGAACGGCATCAGCTGGGCGATGTCGGGGGTCCGGGCGGCCAGCCGGGCGATGACCATCGAGACGCCGGTGTTGAACAGGGCCTGCAGCGCCAGGGCCGGGACCGCCAGCAGCCAGGCGGGCTGCGGGTACTGGCCGAACACCAGCAGGATCAGCACCAGCGCGCCCAGTGAGAAGAGCAGCTGCTGGAGCTGTTGCAGGGCCAGGGCGATCGGCAGGGAGGCCCGGGGGAAGTGCAGGGCCCGGACGAGGCCGATGTTGCCGCTGATGGCGCGGGTGCCCGCGGTGATCGAGTTGCTGGTGAAGGTCCAGATGAAGACGCCGGTGACCAGGAACGGGACGAAGTCGGTGACGCCCTGCTTGGTCTTCATCAGGACGCCGAAGATGAAGTAGTAGACCGTCGCGTTGAGCAGCGGCGTCATGATCTGCCAGATCTGGCCGAGTTTCGCCTGGCTGTACTGGGCGGTGAGTTTGGCGGTGGCGAAGGCCGTGATGAAGTGCCGCCGCCCCCACAGCTGCCGGACGTACGCCGGCAGGGCCGGGCGGGCTCCGCTCACGCTCAGCCCGTGCCGGGCGGCCAGGGCCGCCAGCTCGCCCGGGGCGTACACGGGGGCGGCCGCGGATGTGTCGACAGGCTTGTCTGCGGGCGGGGCGGCGGGCGGCGGGGTGTCCGCCGGTGCCGGGGCTGTTGTCTGACTCACCACGATCGCTTTCGACGGGAAGGCGGGAAGGGCGGGAGGGGCGGGAGGGGGGAGAAGGAGGGGAGGTGGAGGGGAGGGAAACGCGCGGTTAACGACGGGACGGGACCGTATCGTCGTAACGCCGAGGGTAGGACGTACTGACGTCGCAACGCAACCGTTTCGTCGTCGCGGACTATGATTCGGCCATGACCACCGACCCGGGAAGCCGCCGCCGTGTCCCCGCCGGAGCCGCCGTGCTGCGCGAGGACGTGACCGACGCGATCCGTACCGCGGTGTTCGAGGAGCTGGCCGCGGTCGGCTTCGCCCGGATGTCCATCGAGGGCATCGCCCGGCGGGCGGGCGTCGGCAAGACCGCCGTCTACCGCCGCTGGAAGTCCAAGCTGCACCTCGTCCTGGACCTGGTCTCCGCCGTCGCGGTGCAGGGCATGCCCGCCCCGGCCACCGGTTCGCTGTACGGGGACGTCCGCGCGGTGCTCGAACTGGCCGCGTACGCGCTGCGCCACCCGCTCGCCTCCCAGGTCATCCCGGACCTGCTGGTCGAGGCGGCCCGCAACCCGGAGATCTCCGACACCATCAAGGCCGCCCTGCTCGACCCGCAGCAGGGCATCGCCGCCGTGGTCGTACGCGACGCCGTGGCGCGCGGGGAGCTCCCGCCGGACAGCGATCCGGACCGCGCCCTCGACCTGATCGTCGGCCCGCTCTACTGGCGGCTCGCGGTCGTCAGGGGCGAGCTGCCCGCGGGGTACCTGGACGATCTGGCGGCCTCGGCCGTGGCGGCCCTGACCCGCTGAGCCGACTGGGCCCGCCGGGCGCGCGGGCCGGTGACCCGGGTACCCGCGTCAGCACGTGTGCACGTGACATCACTCGTTGGGGCCCGTAACCGGTGACCCCCGGCCGTTCACGGGGTTGAGCCATACGGATCGCCAGGCTCCCCATGAACGGACGTGCTCACCATGCCGCCACGGCTCAGTGTCGTTGTCCCCGTCTACAACGTGGAACCCTTCCTGTCGGACTGCCTGAAGTCCCTCGCGGAGCAGACCGTCACCGATCTCGAAGTGGTGATGGTCGACGACGGGTCCACCGACGGCAGCGCGGCCGTCGCCGCCGGGTTCGCCGCGCAGGACGACCGCTTCCGGCTGGTCAGCCAGGAGAACGGCGGGCTGGGCCACGCCCGTAACACCGGTGTCCGCAACTGCGATCCCGGGAGCCGCTACCTGGCCTTCGTCGACAGCGACGACATCGTCCCGCCGCGCGCGTACGAACTGCTCGTCGGCGCCCTGGAGAAGACCGGATCGGACCTCGCGTCCGGCAACGTGCTGCGGCTGCGGGCCGGCGGCCGGCTCGTGCAGTCGCCCATGTTCCGGGGGCCCATGGCGACGACGCGGATGCGCACCCACATCTCCCGCGACCGGGAGCTCGCCGGCGACCGGATCGCGTGCAACAAGGTCTTCCGCCGCTCCTTCTGGGACGAGCACGCGTTCGCCTTCCCCGTCGGCGCGCTCTACGAGGACATCCCCGTCGTGCTGCCCGCCCACTTCCTGGCCGCCTCGGTCGACATCCTGAAGGACCCCGTCTACCACTGGCGCGACCGCCCCGGCTCGATCACCTCCGGCCGGGCCGTCGTCCGCGGCATCCGCGACCGGGTCGCCCATGTGCAGGGCGTCTCCGCCTTCCTGGCGGAGAACCGCACGGCCGCCGACAAGAACCACTACGAGGCCCACGCCCTCGCCAACGACCTCTGGTACTTCATGGAGGTGCTGCCCGAGGGCGACGAGGAGTACCGCGCCGCCTTCCTGACGCACACCAACGCGTTCATCGACCAGGTCGACCCCGCGGTGCTCGACGGGCTGCCGCTGCGGCTGCGGCTGATGTGGCACCTCGTGCGGGAGCGCCGCACGGAGGAACTGCTGGCCCTGATCGCCCTCGACAAGCGTGAGCCCGGCGCGTTCGCCGTACGCGGGGTGCGCCGCCGGCGGGCCGGCTATCCGCCGCTGACCCGGCCGGTGCCGGCCCGGGTGCTGCGCGTCGGCGACGGGGACCTGCCGCTGGTCGCCCGGCTGCGGGAGGTCCGCTGGCAGGACGGCCGGCTGCACCTGAAGGGGTACGCGTACATCCGGAACCTGCCCGCGGGTCCGGGCCGCGCCGAACTCCGGGCCGGCTGGCTGCGGGCGGGCGGGCGGCGGCAGGTCGTTCCGCTGCGGCTGCGCCGGACCGCCGACCAGGAGGCCACCGCGCGCTCCCGGCAGAGCCTGCACGACTACGACCGGTCGGGGTTCGAGACGGTTGTCGACCCCGCCAGGATCCGCATCGCGGCGGACGGGCCGGCCGACCGCGTCAGCTGGCGGCTGGAGCTGGGCGCCGCACGGAACGGTCTGCTGCGGCGCTCCGCACCCAGCACCGCGGAGGCCCCCGTGGCGCCGCCCGTGCACCGGCCGGACGGCGACCACCGGATCGTGCCGGTCTTCGACGCCGACCGGCTGGTCCTGCACGCCGAGCGGATCGACGCCCGCTTCGAGACGCACCGCGCGGGCACGGCCGGCGACGGGCGGCCCACCGTCGTCGTGGACGGCATGGTCCGGGACCGGCTCGGCGCCGAGGGGCTGCGGCTCGGCCTCGGCCACCGCGCCTCCGGGGCCGCGCTCGACTGCCCCGTCACCGTTCACGAGGGCGCGGTGTCCTCGGCGGCCGGCTGGCGGCGCTTCACCGCCGAGATCCCGCTCGCCGCGGTCCTGGGCGCCCGGGAGGAGGCCGGGCCCGCGCCGGCGAGCATTCCCTACAGCGTCCACCTCGTCGGGCCCGGCGGCCGCCGGACGCCGGTGGACGTGCCGGGGCCCGTGCCCCCGGGCCGCTACCCGCTCGCACCGGCCGGGGACGAGCCCCGCGAACTGGGCCTCACCGTGAGCGCCCGCGGCAACCTGCTGATCAGCGACCGTCCCGTGCAGCCTGCCGTCGAAGCGGCCTCCTGGACGCAGGACGGGGCCCTGCTCCTGGAGGGCACCTTCCCGGACGACCCGGGGCGCCCCGCCGCCCTCGTGGCCCGGCACAGCGGCCACCACGAGGAGGCCGTCTTCCCCGTCACGTTCACCGGACCGGAGGGCGAGCGGCGGTTCACGGCCACGCTGCGGCCCGACGCCGTCGAGGCGTGCGGCGGCGGCACCCTGCCGCTGGGCGAGGGCAACTGGTACTTCTTCCTCCGCGAGAGGGGCGCCGCCGGCGGCGAGAGCCGCGACACCGCGCTGCGCCTCCCGGCAGCCGTCCATCACACCCTGCCCGCCGCCCGCACCCTGGCGGGCCGCGCGTACGTCATCGAGCGGCGCTTCCACGACCAGCTGCTGCTGAGCTGCGCGCCCCCGCTCGCCGCAGCGGAGCGCGGGCCCCGCGCCCGGCGGCTGCTGGGCGCCGCCCATGCCGCGCAGCGCACCGCGGCGCTGCGCCCGGCCGTCCTGTTCAGCAGCTTCGACGGCCGTCAGTACTCGGACTCACCGCGCGCCGTCCACGAGGAACTGACCCGCCGGACGACCGGCCTGGAACACCTGTGGGTCGTCCGCGACGGTCAGGCGCGCATCCCGGCCGGTGCCACCGCCGTGGAGCACGGTTCGGCGGCCTGGCACGAGGCGCTCGCCCGCAGCCGGTACATCGTCACCAACACCCAGCTGCCCGAATGGTTCGAACGCCGCGAGGGCCAGACCGTCGTCCAGACCTGGCACGGCACCCCGCTCAAGCGCATCGGCCTCGAACTCGCCGGCACCGCCCAGGCCAACGCCTCCTACATCGCCACCCTCGGGCAGCGGGCCGGGCAGTGGAGCTTCCTCGTCTCGCCGAACACCTACTCCACCCCCGTGCTGCGCCGCTCGTTCGGCTTCGAGGGCGAGGTCCTGGAGTGCGGCTACCCCCGCAACGACCTCTTCCACGCCCCGGACCGGACCAAGGTCGCCGCCGCGGTACGGGAGTCCCTCGGGATCCCCGACGGCAAGCGGGCCGTGCTGTACGCGCCGACCTGGCGCGAGGACCAGCCGAGGAACGGCGGCCGCTACACGATGGACCTGCGGCTCGACCTGGCCGCGGCCGAGCGCGAACTGGGCGCGGACACCGTCCTGCTGGTGCGCCGGCACTACCTGGTGACCGACCGGCTCCCGGACAGCGGCACGGGGTTCGTCCGCGACGTCTCGCGCTACCCGGACGTCGGCGAGCTGATGCTGATCAGCGACGCCCTGGTCACCGACTACTCCTCGCTGATGTTCGACTTCGCGCAGACCGGCCGCCCGATGCTCTTCCACACCTACGACCTGGAGCACTACCGCGACACTCTGCGCGGATTCAGCTTCGACTTCGAGGCGCGGGCCCCCGGCCCGCTGATCCCGGACTCCGCCGCCCTCATCGAGGCGCTGCGCGACCCGGCCGGGGCCGTCGCGGGACACGCGGGGGCGTACGAGGCATTCCGGCGGGACTTCTGCGACCTCGACGACGGCCGGGCAGCCGCCCGGGTGGCCGACCGGATGCTTTAGGGCTCACCCCGGTGCCCCCGTTGCTCCGCACGGGTGCCCACGCGGGGTGAACTGCGGGGTGATGCGGTGGTGAACACGAATTGACGCACGGGCTGTCCGAACTGCGTAAACCGTTCGAGTGATTCGAGGAATGTGGCGTTTGCACGGATGCGCAGGGAATCCGAGCCGTGGGCCGGAATAATGTGTTCATAGGTGCGTCGCATAGCGTCGACGGGTTGCTACGTTCTGCTTTCATGGGTATCCGAATGTGGTGCGAAACCTGGGACGTGCGACGGGCGAGAGCGGTCGTACTCGCCGTCTCGGCCGTCGGTCTTCTCACTCGCATGATCATCGCGGCGAATACGCCGGGCCCTACCGACGTGCGCTTCTTCGAGGGATTCGCGAAGGCCATCGGGGTGCACGGACCCATTCGGATCTATGAGCAGCCACTGCCCGGTCTGCCCGTCTACAACCACCCGCCCCTGGCGGGCTGGATGCTGCTCGGACTGAACGATCTCGCCGAATTCGGAATGTCGTTCGGTGCGCTGATCAGATTTCCCGCGTCGATCGCCGATTTCTGCTGCGCGCTGCTCGTCCTCGAAATCGTCCGCCGCCGTGCGGCCCTGCGGACCGCCGTGGCGTGCGGGATCGGCGTGGCCCTCAGCCCGGTGCTGATCGCGACGTCCGGCTACCACGGCAACACCGACGCGGTCGCCATCGTGTTCGCCCTGGCCGCCGCCCATCTGCTGGCCGACCGTAAGGCTCCGCTCGCGGCGGGGGTGGCGGCGGCCCTCTCGATCAGCGTCAAGTTCATTCCGGTCGTGGCGCTCCCGGCGCTGTTCATCGCCGCGCTGCGAGGCGGCCGGCCGGTGGCGGCCCGCTTCGCCGCCGGGTTCGCCGCCGTGTTCGCGCTGGTCTGGGGCCCGGTCCTGGTGGCCGTGCCGCGGCAGCTCAAGGAGAACGTGCTGGAGTACGCGGGCGGCAGCTACCACCTGTGGGGGCTGGTCCGGTTCGCCGACGTGTTCGGTCTGCCGGAGCCCGTCGTCACCTTCATGCAGGGCGGCGGCCATTTCCTCTTCGTGCTGCCCTGCGTGGCCGCCGGTGCCTGGATCGCGTGGCGGCGGCCCGCGCAGCTGCCGGGTGCCGTCGCCGTCGCGCTGGGCCTGCTGCTCCTGCTGTCCACCGCCTCCGGACTGCAGTACCTGACCTGGGCGGCCGCCGCGCTGTTCGTCCTCGGGTTCCGGGAGGGCCTCGCGTACAACTGCGTGGCCGGGCTGACGGCCGTCCTCGGCTACGGCGGACGCTCCGCCGTGCGCTGGAGCGAGCCGGTGCTGCTGCTGGGCGCCGCCGGCTGGATCGTCCTCGCCGTCGGACTGGTCACCGGCGTGCGACGCCTCCTCGCCACCCCGCCGGACACGGGCCCGCCCGGCCGCCCCGGACCCGCGCCGCTCGCCGTACCCCGCACCTCGCAGCCCTCCGGTTCCGCCGTCACCTGACCGCGGTGCCCGAGCGGCACCCACCACCGTCCCGTCCCTGATACCGCACCGAGCATCGAGCGCAACTGGAGAACGCCCCGTGAAGGAAAGCCCGAGTCCCAGGATCGGCATCCTGGTGGTCGCGTACAACGCGGAGACAACGCTGGAGAAGACCCTCGACCGGATTCCGGAGGATTTCCGGTCCCGGGTCGACGAGATTCTCATTCTCGACGACGCGAGTCATGACGCGACCTTCACCGCGGGCTGCCGCTGGTCGCAGGCCGAGGGAATGCCGCGGACCGTCGTGATGAGGCACACCAAGAACCTCGGATACGGCGGGAACCAGAAAGCCGGATACGCACTGGCGGCCGCGCACGGACTCGACATCATCGTGCTGCTGCACGGCGACGGGCAGTACGCCCCCGAATTGCTCCCCGAGATGGTCGCCCCGATCGAACGCGGCGAATGCGAAGCCGTGTTCGGATCGCGGATGATGAAATCCGGCGGCGCCCTCAAGGGCGGAATGCCGATGTACAAGTGGCTGGGCAACCGCATTCTCACCCGGCTGGAGAACGGGCTGCTCGGCTCGAAGCTCACCGAATTCCACTCGGGCTACCGCGCCTACAGCGTCGAGGCGTTGAAGAAGCTGCCCATCGACCGGAACACGGACGCGTTCGACTTCGACACCCAGATCATCGTCCAGCTGCTGAACGCGGGAATGCGGATCAACGAGATCCCCGTGCCCACGTACTACGGCGACGAGATCTGCTACGTCAACGGCATGAAGTACGCGAAGGACGTCATCAAGGACGTCCTCGAATACCGTCTGGCCGTCAAGGGCTTCGGCACCTGCGCCTGGATCCCCAAGCCCGTCGAGTACGCCTTCAAGGAGGGCGACGGCTCCTCGCACGCGGTCATCCTGGAGAAGATGCGGAAGCTGCCGCCCGGCCGGGTCCTGGACCTCGGCTGTTCCGGCGGACTGTTCGCGCAGCGCCTGGAGTCCCTGGGCCACGAGGTGACCGGCGTGGACTACGTCGAGGTGCCCGGCGTGCGCGAGAAGTGCAGCCACTTCCACCTCGCCAACCTGGAGGAGGGGCTGCCGGCGGAGATCGGCACCGGCTTCGACTACGTGGTGGCCGGGGACGTCATCGAGCACCTCTCCCGCCCGGAGCGGGTACTCGCCGAGGTCGCCACCGTCCTGCGGCCCGGCGGCGAGGTGCTGCTGTCCGTACCGAACTTCAGCCACTGGTACTCACGGCTGCGCGTCGCGCTCGGAGCCTTCGACTACGACCGCCGCGGCATCCTCGACGAAACGCATCTGCGCTTCTTCACCCGGGCCAGCCTGCGCCGGACCGTGCGCGCCGCAGGCTACGACGTGCTGGACATCGCCTCGACCGGGGCGCCGTTCTGGTCGCTCCTGGGCCGCGGCCCGCTCGCCGCGGTACTCGGCGGGCTGTCGAGGCTGCTGACCCGGATCCGGCCGACGCTGTTCGGCTATCAGCACGTCGCCACGCTCACCCCGCACGCGGCCGAGACGATCATCGCTGGAGAGCACGTCGATGTACAGGACATCCTCAACCGACAGTACGTCCCCGCAGACCGGGTCGGCGTCTGAGGCGACCATCCCCGAACCCACCTCCGCCCCGGCATCCGAGTCCCGGGCCGCCGCAGTCAGGAGCAAGGCCTTGACCCTCCCCAGTCTGATTCTGCTGCTGTTCGCCGTGTTCTCCTCGGCGGGCGGCCAGATCATGCTCAAGCACGGGATGAAGGGCGCAGCGGCCACCGCAGGCCGGGACGGCGGCTCGGTCGCCCTGCGCGCCGCCACCAGCCCCTGGGTCGTGCTCGGCCTGGTGGTCTTCGCGGTGTCCGCGCTGGCGTGGATGTCGACGCTGGCCAAGGTGCCGCTCTCCATCGCGTACCCGTTCAACGCGCTGGGCTACCTGCTGATCGTGGGCGCCGGGGCGACGGTGCTGCACGAGCGGACCTCGATGTGGACCTGGGGCGGCTCGCTGCTCGTGGTGGTCGGCCTCGCCACGGTCATGGCGGGCCAGCAACGCTGAGCCCGCATGTCCACGCACCCGCACAGGGCGAAGGGCCCGCCACCGGATCTCCGGCGGCGGGCCCTTCGCCCTGTGCTCCCTGCCCCGTCAGACCGTGCCGGACGCCGTGGGCTCCTCGCCCAGCAGCACCCGGCGCACCACACGCTCGGCGGCGCGGCCGTCGTCGTACGGGCAGAACCGGGCACGGAACGCCGCCAGGAGCTCCCTGCTCCCGGGGCCGTCCCAGCTGCCGTCGGTGAAGATCCGCGCCAGCTCGTCCGTGGTCGTCGCGACCGCGCCCGGGGTCTCACCGGGCCGGCCGGACAGCAGGTCGAAGACGACGCCGCGGACCGTGCGGTACGTCTCCCAGTCCGGGGCGTGCACCACGATCGGGCGGTTCAGGTGGGCGTAGTCGAACATCACCGACGAGTAGTCCGTGACCAGCGCGTCCGCCGCCAGGCAGAGGTCCTCGATCCGCGGGTGGTCGCTGACGTCGATGACCGACGGGTGCCGGGGCAGCTCCGGGTCCCCGTAGAAGTAGTGCGCGCGCACCAGGACGACGGTGTCCGGGCCGGTCGCCGCGCAGAACCGCTCCAGGTCGAGGCGGCTGGTGAAACCGGACTCGTAGTCGCGGTGGGTGGGCGCGTAGAGCAGGACGCGCTGCCCGGGGCGGATGCCGAGGCCCTCACGGATCGTCAGGATCTGTTCGGCGGTCGCCGACGTCAGGACGTCGTTGCGCGGGTACCCCGTCTCCAGGGCGCGCGCCGCGCCCGGATAGGCGCGGGTCCACACCTCGGTGGAGTGCGGATTGGCGGAGACGCTCCAGTCCCACCGGTCGACCCGCTTCAGCAGCCGGTCGAAGTTGAGCCCCTGGGCCGCCGCCGGATAGTCCTGCTGGTCAAGCCCCATGATCTTCAGCGGGGTGCCGTGGTGCGTCATCACATGGACCTGGCCGGGGCGCTTGACCACGTGGTCGGGGAAGTTGACGTTGTTGAAGAAATACGTGGCCCGGGCCATCGTCGCCCAGTAGCGGCGGGTGCCGGGCACCACGTGGTCGATGCCCTCGGGCAGCGCGTCCACCTGGTTCTTCGAGACCACCCACACCCCGCGCACCCCGGGGGCCAGCTCCCGGGCCTTGCGGAAGACGGCCTCCGGATTGCAGCTCACCCCGCGGTTCCAGTACGCGGCGTAGACGGCGAGCCCGCGGTCCAGCGGGAGTTTGCGCTGCCACCAGTAGTAGCGCCGGCTCAGACTGCGCTTGGCCCGTCCCCGCACGGCGTCGGGCGCGGCCCGCAGCCCGCGGCGCAGCGCCAGTGCCGTGTCCAGGCCGCCGAGCACGGCGAACCGGCCGCCACCGATCAGCCGGGGCCGCAGCCCCCGCGCGCCGCCCGGGAAGCGGTGCCCGGCCGGCCGGTAGGTGCGGTGGAAGGCGGCGACGGAGCGCACGTACCGCCTGCGCCGGCGCGTCACCGCCGGATAGCCGGACAGCAGCTCCTGCACCGCCCGTTCGAAGAGCAGCGGATGTACGGGTTCGAGCCGGGGGCGCTCGCGGACGAAGTCCATCAGCCCGGCGTACGCCTCGACGAGTCCGGCCGGGGCCGCACCCGCCGGCGCCTCGTCGTCGAGGGCCGGCAGATAGCGCTGCTGGCGGTGCTCGACACAGGCGGTGGACAGGACGGCGACGGACTCGGCCGCGGCGAGCGTCTGGAGGGCGTAGATCCGCTCCCCGTGCTGCCCCGGACCGAACTCCAGCTTCTCGCCCTCGTGCAGCGTGCGGCGCACGGCCCGGTTCCAGGAGACCGGGGCGATGTCCAGGAGCGCGGACTGTCCGGGCGCGGCCAGCGGGCCGTCGGAGAGCCCGCCCAGCAGCTCCAGCGACCTGCTGGGCCGGGGGCGCCCGCGGAACGGCCGCTTGTGGTGCCCGAACAGCAGCAGATCGGGCTCGCCCGCGGCCCCGATCCGGTCGGCGATCGCCCGCAGCGCGTCCGGCAGGAGGACGAAGTGCGCCTCCAGGTACATCAGATAGTCCCCGACGGCCCGCTCGGCCCCGGCGTTGCGGCACCCGTCCGGACCCGCGCCGGCCGGGAGATGGATGGCCTGCACCCGGCTGTCCCGGTCGGCGAACTCGTCGAGCAGCAGCCCCGAGCCGTCCGGCGCCCGGTCGTCGACACCGATCACCTCGATGTCCGTGAACGACTGAGAGAGCACCGACTCCAGACAGGCGCGCAGGCTTCCCCGGGCGCGGCGGACGGGGATGATGAGACTCAGGCGGGGCATACGGACTCTTTCTCGGACACGGGCGTGCGGGGCAGCGAGGACCGGGGCGCGGTGCACCGAGGCGCGCGCGCCGACGGTGGGGGCGGGTACTCCGTAAACGCCCGATGGAGTGACGGGGTTACGCCGGACCCCGGCAGCCGTGCGAAACGGCAGGCAGGGGCGGCCCCGCCGGAGTAAGCGGAACCGCCCCTGATTGACGTACGGATGTGCGATGCGGTGCTGCGATACGGGTGGTGGTGCGGCTACTTGACCGCGCCCGCCATCACGCCGGAGACGAACTGGCGCTGGAAGGCGAAGAACACCACGAGCGGGATCACCATCGACACGAAGGCGCCGGGCGCCAGCACGTCGATGTTGTTGCCGAACTGCCGTACCTGCTGCTGGAGCGCCACCGTGATCGGCGGGGAGTCGGAGTCCGCGAAGATCAGCGCGACCAGCATGTCGTTCCACACCCAGAGGAACTGGAAGATCCCGAGCGAGGCGATCGCCGGTCCGCCCAGCGGCATCACGACCCGGGTGAAGAGCCGGATCTCGCCCGCCCCGTCCAGCCGCGCCGCCTCCAGCAGCTCCCGCGGGATCTCCGCGAAGAAGTTGCGCAACAGGAAGATCGCGAACGGCAGGCCGAAGGCCGTGTGGAACAGGATCACGCCGAGCGTCGTCTCGAAGATCCCGACCTCGCCGAAGAGCTTGGAGACCGGGATCAGGGCGACCTGCACCGGGACCACCAGCAGTCCCACGACCACCAGGAACCACCAGTCGCGGCCCGGGAACTCCATCCAGGCGAAGGCGTATCCGGCGAACGAGCCGATCACCACGACCAGGGCCGTCGACGGGACGGTGATCAGGACCGTGCTGAGCAGCGAATCGGTGATCGTCGGATTGTCCAGCAGCCGGGTGTAGTTGTCGAAGGTCATCTCGGACGGGACGGTGAAGACCTTCCACCAGCCGGTCGCCGCGATCTTGTCCGCGCTGCGCAGCGAGGACAGGAACAGTCCGATGGTCGGCATCAGCCAGAACAGGGCCACCAGGATCAGGACGACCCGCATGACACCGCCGCCGGCGCGGGTGGCGAGCCGTGCGCCGAACGAGCGCCCGGGCTTCTCCGCGCCGGTGGCCGGGGCGTCGCCCGGTCCGGCGGGGGCGGCCGTGGCCGAGGGTGTCGTCATCGGCGCCCCTCCTTCCGTATCCGCCTGATGTTGAAGAGCATCACCGGGACCACCAGCAGCAGCAGGAGCACGGCGATGGCGCTGCCGATCCCCAGGTCCGCGTCCGTGCCGAACGAGGACCGGTAGAGCTGGAGCGCCAGTACGTTCGCGTCGTCCTGCGAGGAGCCCGGCGCGATGATGAAGACCAGGTCGAAGACCTTCAGTACGTTGATCATCAGCGTCACCAGCACCACCGCGAGGACCGGGGCGAGCATCGGCACCGTGATCCGGCGGAAGACCTGCCACTCGTTGGCCCCGTCCACCCGGGCCGCCTCCAGGAGTTCCCGCGGCAGACCCGCAAGTCCGGCCGCGATCAGCACCATCGCGAAGCCCGCCCACATCCAGACGTAACTCCCGATGATGCCGGGTGTCACGAACGACGGGCCGAGCCAGTCGACCCCGTTGTACGGCTCCTTGAAGTTGGATGCCGGGAGGCGGAGTTCGGCGCCGTCCGCCGATGCGGGCAGGGTGAAGACCCCGTCGGCGCCCGCGGTGGCCGACGCGACCACCTCGCCGTCCCTGACGGCCTCCACCTTGATGCCCTTGAGCCCGAGTTCCCTGGCGTCGATGACGTTGGGCTTGCCGCCGCCGCCCTTGGTGAAGTCCAGCCAGGCCGTGCCGGTGATCCGCCCGCCGTCCGCCGGTGCGGGAGCCTTCGCGGGCTTCGCGTCACCGGGCATCTTCGCGGGCAGCACCCCGACCAGCGGCAGCTGGACCGGCTCCCCGGCCCGTACCGGCACCTTCGTCACGAAGGCACCGCCGCCCGCCGCCTTCAGCGGATGGACGGGCAGCGGGTGCGCCTTGGGGAAGCCCGCCGACTCGGCGAACGTGTCGTGCACGCCCACCCAGACGGCGTTGGCGACGCCGCGCTCCGGCGCCTGGTCGTACACCAGCCGGAAGATGATGCCCGCGGCGAGCATCGAGATCGCCATCGGCATGAAGACGACCAGCTTGAACGCCGTGCCCCAGCGGATCCGTTCGGTCAGCACCGCGAAGATCAGACCGAGTGCGGTGGCGACGGTCGGGGCGAAGACCACCCAGATCGCGTTGTTCTTGACCGCCGTACGGATGGTGTCGTCCGTGAACAGCGCCTTGTAGTTGTCCAGGCCGGCGAAACCGGTCCCCGCCTGGTCGAAGAACGACCGGTAGACGGAGTACACGATCGGATACACCACCAGCGCGCCGAGCAGCACCAGCGCGGGCAGCAGGAACAGTGCCGCGACAGCCCTGCGGGTGCCGGTCACGCTCCTGCGGGTGCGGCCCTGCCCGGCGCCCGGCGGACCGGACGGCTTCCCGGACACGGGCTCCCTGGGGGCGGGTACCGAAGTCCCGCCGGACGGTTGCTTGTCGGCGGGGGGCGCCTCGTCGGCGCCCCCCGCGGCGGCTGTCGTCATCGCGTCAGCTCTTGTACGCCTTGGCCGCGTCGGACTCCAGTTTCGCCTGGGTCCCCGCGATGTCCTTCGGGTTCTTCAGGAAGTCCTGGAGGGTCTTCCACTCGCCCTTGCCGGGCGTTCCGCCGAACGACTGCGGGGCCTGGTCGGACATGTCGAACCGGACGGCGTCGCCGGCCGCGATCAGTGCCTTCGCCATCGTGCGCTGCACCTCGTTCGGGTACGCGGCGGCGTCCAGGGCCTTGTTCGGCGAGATGAACCCGCCCTGCTCGGCCCAGATCTTCGCCGCGTCGGTGGAGGCCAGCCAGGTCAGCAGGGCCTGGGCGCCCTTGCCGTCCTTCAGCGCCACCGCCGCGTCGCCACCGGTCACCACGGGCGACTCGGCGCCGACCGCGGGGAACGGGAACACCTTGGCGTCCGTACCGATCTTGGCCTTCGTCTGCGCGATGTTGATGCCGACGAAGTCACCCTCGAAGACCATCGCGCCCTTGGGCTGGTCACCACCGGTGAAGGTCTGGGTGACCGAGGCCGGGAACTCCGTCTGCAGCGCGCCGTCGGCGCCGCCGGCGATCAGGGAGGGCTTCCCGAAGAGCTGCGCCAGCGAGGTCAGGGCGTCCTTCACGGACGGGTCCGTCCACTTGATCTTGTGCTGGGCCAGCTGGTCGTACTTCTCCGGGCCCGCCTGGGAGAGGTAGATGTTCTCGAACCAGTCGGTGAGCGTCCAGCCGTCCGCGCCGCCGACCGACACCGGTGTGACACCGGAGGCGGACACCGTCTCGGCGGTCGCCAGGAAGTCCTTCCAGGTTTTCGGCTCGCTCGCACCCGCGTTCTCGAACGCCTTGGTGTTGTACCAGATCAGGGACTTGTTGGCGGCCTTGAAGTACACGCCGTACTGGGTGCCGTCCACCGCGCCGAGGTCCTGCCAGACCTTGGAGTAGTTCTTGGCCAGCTGCGCCTTGGCCTCGGGCCCGGCGGGCTTCGCCCACTTCTTCGCGACCGCCTGCTGGATCGCGCCGACCTGCGGGATCATCGCGACGTCCGGCGGCTGGCCGCCCGCGATCTTCGTACCGAGGAAGTTGACGATCGGGTCCTGCGCCGGGACGAAGGTCACCTTCGCGCCCGTGCGCTTCTCGAACTCCTTGAGGACCTTCACGAAGTTGGCCTGCTCGGGTCCGGTCCAGACCGCCGCGACCGAGATCTTCTCGCCGTCCAGTTTCGGTAATACGACGCTCTGCGGATTGTCCGCGCCCTTGGACGAGCCACCCCCGTCCTTCGCGTCCTTTCCGCCGTCACCGTCATCGCCGCAGCCCGTGAGGGCCAGCGCGCCGATGGCGGTGAACACCATGGCGGCCCTGCGAATCCGAAGCGTTGTGCGCATCCCTGCCCCGTCTCTCCTGTGCGCGTACACGGAGCGGCACCGGCGGACTCCCGGCGGCGCCGCTCGTTTATCACGTCGTCCTGTGCGCAACAGTCCTACGCCCGGCACCGGGGCGCCGCAATACCGCCATCGGGCCCAACTCCCCGATGATCCCTGATGTGATGGGCTCGTGACGTGAAGTCGGTGCGGTATGAGGCGATTGGGGACGGTGGGGCCACCGGGTGGGCCCACCGCGTAGGCCCCTCGGGTGGGCCCGCCCGGTGGGTCCTTCGCCGCTCAGGGGTGCGCGGGCGCCAGCGGAGCCAGCGGCTCGGCGTTGACCGAACGGGCCGCCCGCTCCAGCGCACTGGCGAGCAGCGCCAGGTCCGTCGGCCCGTTGCCCAGTTCGCGGACCGGGCGGCGGGTCGGCGGGTCGCCCATCCGCTCCCACTCCAGCGGCACGACCGTCGGCCGCAGCGTCGCGGTACGCGGGATGCGCCCCGTCACGCGTCCGCCCTGGAACGGCGTCACCCGGCCGTCGGGATGGCCCAGCCGCCCGCGGCCCGGCGCCGGTTCGTCCGGCGACGGCGGCACGACGGGCGGATCGAGCACCACACGCAGCCGAGCCCCCCGGGCCAGCTCGCTGTCCTCCGTGCGGTCCGGGCGGGCGGACGTCGCGACCAGATGCATGCCGAGCCGGCCGCCCTCCCGGGCCACCGCCTCCAGCGCCCGGACGACCGAGCCCGCGGCCGGCCGGCCCGGACTGCCGAGCGCCGGGGCGATCAGCGCGTCGTAGTCGTCGACGAGCACGACGAGCCGGGGCAGCGGCGAGGGCCCCGGGTCCGTGCCCCGGGCCGATGCGGGCCGCAGCCGCAGGGTGCCGCTCATCGGGGACTCGACGTCACCACGCTGTTCGGCCGGGCCGGGGGACCGCTGTCCGACCATCCGCTGCGCCACCTCGTGCCGGCTGTGCCACTCGGCGAAGTCGAGCCCGCCGAGAAGCTCGGCCCGCCGCTTCACCTCGCCGCCCAGCGCCTGGGCGAACTCCCGCATCCTGACCGGATCGGAGGCCACCAGGTGCGTGAACGCGTGCGGGAGCTCGGTGCAGGGGCGCAGGCTCTCGCCGCGCTCGCCGCCCGCCCCGTCGACCAGCAGGATGCCGAGCCGGTCGGGCCGGTCGGCGGCGGCCAACGAAGCGGCGACCGCGCGCAGCAGTTCGGTACGCCCGCTGCCGCCGGGCCCCTCGATGAGCAGGTGCGGCCCCTCTTCCGAGAGATCGACGCTCACCGGGCCCCGGGGTCCCGCCCCGAGCACCACGACGGGCCGCCCGGCCGCCCCGGCCGGGGTTCCGGCGGCCGTGGACGAGGGCGCCCGCCCGGACTCGGCGCCGCGTGCGGCGACCTGGGGCGCGTCGCCGTGCCGGGGGCCGCTGACCCGGTTCGAGCGGCCCGATCCGGCGGTACGCAGGCTGTCGGCGCCCGGCACGTCTCCGGACCCGCTCCAGGCCCGGGTGTCGGAGCCCGGCAGGGTGCGCGAACTCGGGGTGTCCCCGGGCCCTCCTTCATGGCGCTGCTCGCCCACCCGCGGGTAGGGCGTGCGGCCGGAGCCGCGGTCGTCGTGGGCGTCGCCGCGACCGGGGGCGCGGCGCTGCACCCCCGCGTGGGTGTCGTTCGCACCGCCGCGCCCGTCGGCGGCGCCGTGGGGGTACGGCGTGCGGCCGGAGCCGCGGTCGTCCGTGCCCGGATACGGGGTGCGGCCCGAGCCGGGGGACTGGGGATACGGGGTGCGGCCCGAGCCGGCCCCTTCCGCGTTGCCCGGGTACGGCGTGCGGCCGGAGGGCGTGGTGTGTCCGTCGTCCGTCGCGCCGTGCGGCGCCGTCGTGCGCGGTGGGTCGCCGGCCGTGCGCTGGGCGCCCACCCGGGGGGCCTGGCCGCCCTGCCGGTCGGTGCGGGCCGAGCCGCGGTCGCTGTCGCCCGCCGGTCCCGGACCGCCCGTCCAGCCGCCCGAGCCGCGGACCGTCGCCCCCGGCTGCTCGTCCGCCGCCGAGGCCCAGCGGGCCATCAGCGAGGCGGGCGTGGCGCGGGCCAGGCCCAGCTCGTCCAGGAGGCGGGCCGACGGCGGGAGGGCCACCGCAGCGCGGTGCCCCGGCAGCGCGGCCGAACCCTCCGCGCGCAACGGGGCCAGGGCCCGCCCGAACCGCTCCGCCCAGTGCGCCGACACCGCGTCCACCGCGGCCACCGTGCCGTGGCCCGCCGCCCGGCCGCCGGCCGTGCGCAGCAGCCGCAGCGCGGTCGCCACATCGCCGCTGAGCATGGCGACGGCCCCGCACTCGCGGAAGGGGATCGAGGCGTGGCAGGCCGCCTCGTAGGTCGCCGCGACCGGGGAGGTGGGGGTCGCGGCCGGGGTCTCGGCCAGACAGATCAGGTGGATGCCCGCCGCCGCGCCCGCCGCGGCCAGCCGGGCGGTGTTCTCGCGCAGGACCGCGGAGCCGGGGTCGCCGTCGACGATCACGACGGTGAAGGGTCCCTCGTAGTGCCGGGCGGCCTCGGCGACCGTACCGGGATCGAGACTCGCCCAGCCGGGACCGAGCGGGCCGTCGTCCAGCCGGCGCACCAGCTCCGTCGTCCGCGCGACGGCCTGGTCACGGTCGTACGCCAGCAGCAGCCGGCAGTCCTGGCCGTGCATCGGCCGCAGATGCGGCAGCCAGCCGAGCCAGGCCCATTCGCGCCGGCGCTCGTCCGTGCCGCGCGCCCGGTCCGTGCTGATCAGCACGATCTCCAGATCGGCGGGGGAGTGCAGCGCGGCGAGCTGGGCCACGGCGGAGCGGGCGAGCCCCGCCAGCCGCTCCCGCGGCCCGGCGAGCCCCAGCGAACCGGCCTCCCGCAGCCCCACCGTCACCGGCACGGCGGGCAGGTCGGCCCGGTCGGTCGTGCCCAGCCTGACCACCAGCGCCTCCGGGTGCGCCGTGTCGCGCTCCCAGAGCCGGGGGCCCGGGCCGAGCGCGGTCAGCAGCACGGCGGCCGGATCCGGCCAGGTGCCGGCGGGGACCGTGGGCAGCGCGGTGAACGTCTCGGTGGGAGCCGGCGGTCCGGCCTCGTCGGGCACGCTCTCGGGCGCGGGCTCGCCCCTGCCGCCCGCCAGCCGGCGGGCCCAGGCGCCTATGCCACCGCGGCGGCGCGCCTCGTCGTCCGCGACGCGGCCGGTCCGCGCGGACCCGGAGTGCGATCGCGCCGGGGACCGCCCGTCGGCCGCGCGCTCGTGTTCATGGGCGGTGTCCGGTCCTTCGTACTCCTCCGGCCCGCCGTGGACCGGCCCGTAGCCGTGGTCCGGGGGCGCGGCGGCGGCCGGTGCCACGGCCACGCGCAGATGTCCCTCGCCGTCCGGCGCCGTGTCCAGGGCCGGAGTCCGCAGCCCCGAGGTGAGGCGGAGCGTGGATTCGCCGAGCCGCAGCAGCGCGCCGGGGTTCAGCCGGACCGGACGGTCGCGGACCTCCGTGCCGTCCAGCGAGGTGCCGTTGGTGGATCCGAGGTCGGCGACCGAGACCCGGCCGTCCGCGGAGACGGTCACCGCGCAGTGCAGCCGGGACACATCGGGGTCGTCGAGCGGGACATCGGCGTCGGCCGAGCGGCCGATCCGGATCTGCCCGCCGTGCAGCAGGTGGACCCCGCCCGCGTCCGGCCCGGCGATCACGTGCAGCTGGGCCGGGACCGCGTCGTCCGGCGTCTCGTCCTCGCCCGGGACCTGGAGCGAGAGCACCGCCCCGTCGACCAGGGGCGGTTCACCGAGCGCGCACCGCTGCGCGTCGAGCCGCTCCCGTCCGGCGAACAGCACCACCGCGCCGCTGCCGAGGGAGCCCTCGGGCCCGGAGACGGATGCGGCCAGGCCGGAGGCCACCGTGGCCAGCGCCGTGCCCGCGGGGGCGGTGACCAGCACATCGCAGGCGCGCGCCGGGGTCTGGCCGCTGCGCGGCGCGAGGACGGTCAGCCGGATCTGCATCGCCGTCAGCGGTCCCTTCTGCGCGCGGTGCCGGCAGGGGAGACGCTGTGATTCCCCCCACCCGGCACGGACGCCTCGTCCGGTACAGGTTCGTCACGTACCGCAGGACTCCCGACCCCACGGTTCCGTGCTGCAGGCATCCTCGCACCTGCCACTGACAACACGCCCGGGGGTCACCACTAAGTGATCTTGAAACGTCTGCTGTGCGCCCAAAAGTGCCGCCTTGAACGGTTCCTGGGCGAGCTCACGGGGCACTCTGTGCGGGAGCGCGGGGAGCTTTGTGCGGGAACAGCGGGTTCCGGAACGGTCCCCGGGGATCGTCCGTCGCACCTGTGTGCGGCAACCATCCCTCCGGTGTGAGCGTCTTCCTCCGCAACGGGTGCGCCTCCGGGGGCGCGGGAGACCGCGCCTATGGGGAATTACGGGTAATGCAGACAAAAAGGTAACCTTCCCGACCCGGCCGTCCACTCCGGCCGCCCCACTAGAGTGGGCCGGAAACTCCGGACGGATCCGGGGGACCGCAAGCACCACGACCAGCAGGGAGCGCATGACGTGCGGCCGGTAGGCAGCAAGTACCTGCTCGAGGAGCCGCTGGGACGCGGCGCCACGGGCACCGTCTGGCGCGCCCGCCAGCGTGAGACCGCGGGCGCCGAGGCGGCCGTCGCCGGCCAGCCCGGCGAGACGGTGGCGATCAAGGTCCTCAAGGAGGAGCTCGCCAACGACGCGGACGTCGTGATGCGGTTCCTGCGCGAGCGCTCCGTCCTGCTGCGGCTGCGGCACGAGAACATCGTGCGCACCCGCGACCTGGTCGTGGAGGGCGATCTCCTCGCCCTCGTCATGGACCTGATCGACGGCCCCGACCTGCACCGCTACCTCCGCGACAACGGCCCGCTCACCCCGGTCGGCGCCTCGCTGCTCACCGCGCAGATCGCGGACGCGCTCGCCGCCAGCCACGCCGACGGCGTCGTCCACCGCGATCTGAAGCCCGCCAACGTGCTGCTCGACGAGCGCGACGGCCAGATGCACCCGATGCTCACCGACTTCGGCATCGCCCGGCTCGCCGACTCCCCGGGCCTGACCCGGACCCATGAATTCGTCGGGACGCCCGCCTATGTGGCGCCCGAGTCGGCGGAGGGCCGCCCGCAGACCTCCGCCGTCGACATCTACGGCGCCGGAATCCTGCTGTACGAGCTGCTCACCGGCCGTCCGCCGTTCGCCGGCGGCACCGCGCTCGAGGTCCTGCACCGGCACCTCAGTGAGGAGCCCCGCCGCCCCAGCACCGTCCCCGCCCCGCTGTGGACGGTGATAGAGCGCTGCCTGAGCAAGGACCCGGACCGCCGGCCCAGCGCCGAGAACCTCGCCCGCGCCCTGCGGACCGTCGCCGCCGGCATCGGCGTGCACGCGAACTCCGCGCAGATCGCGGCAGCCGACGGCGTGGCCGCGCTGCTCGCGCCCGACCCGGCGCCCACCGCCGTCCCCGAGACGCCGGGAGCCGCCGACCCGACGCAGGTGCTGCCGAGCAACGCCGGTTCGTACGACCCCAACGCCGCCACCAGCGTCATGCAGCACAACGCCGGACCCGGCGGCCCGCACGCCGACCCGACCGCGGTCATGCCGCCCGTCCCGCCGCGCCCCGAGGGGACCCCGCAGTCCGACGGGCCGCACCCCTGGCAGTCCCAGCTCCAGGCCGCCCGCGACCGCAACGAGCAGACGCAGGTCCAGTACCTCGACCCGAGCGAGGACCCGCTCCGCCGCCGGCCGCAGCGCCAGCAGCCCCAGCCACAGCAGCAGCCGCGACGGCAACAGCAGCAGTACCCGCAGCAGCAACAGCAGCCGCAGTACCGCCAGCAGCCCCAGCAGCAGTACCAGCCCCAGCAACAGCAGTACCAGCCGCAGCAGCAGCGCCAGCAGTACGCGCCGCCGCAGCAGCCCCAGCAGCCGGCCCAGCGCCCGCCCCGCGAGCCGAGGCAGCGCAGCGCCAACCCGATGAAGATCCCCGGCCTCGGCTGCCTCAAGGGCTGCCTCTTCACGCTGGTGCTGCTCTTCGTCGCGAGCTGGCTGATCTGGGAGCTCACCCCGCTGAAGGACTGGATCGGCCAGGGCCAGAGCTACTGGCACGCGATGACCGACGCCTTCGACACCGTCACCGACTGGGTCTCGAAGCTGGGCGGCGACAGCGGCG
Organism: Streptomyces sp. NBC_01257; assembly: GCF_035917255.1. Lineage (NCBI taxonomy): Bacteria > Bacillati > Actinomycetota > Actinomycetes > Kitasatosporales > Streptomycetaceae > Streptomyces > Streptomyces sp. NBC_01257. Next base: position 3,561,717 of record NZ_CP108472.1, on the reverse strand, counting down.
GAAGCGGCAACTGACCGCGTCCGCTGTAGCTATATCGACTTCCGCGGACCAATTCCGAGGCAATTCGCCCGTAGAAGTGAAGGTTGGCGCCATCCAGGGCACGCAACCCCCCGATCGCCGCGTAACTTTGTCGACCGGGGGTTGTTGAGCGACGGTCCATCGCCAGCCGCTGAGGGAGCAGTCTTGGCACGGAATATCGGCAGCCGGTACACCGCCCACCAGATTCTGGGGCGCGGCAGCGCCGGCACGGTGTGGCTCGGTGACGGCCCCGAGGGGCCCGTCGCCATCAAGCTGCTCCGCGAGGACCTCGCGTCCGACCAGGAGCTCGTCGGCCGCTTCGTCCAGGAGCGCACCGCCCTGCTCGGGCTCGACCATCCCCACGTCGTCGCCGTCCGCGACCTCGTGGTCGACGGCAACGACCTGGCCCTGGTGATGAACCTGGTCCGCGGTACGGACCTGCGCACCCGGCTCGACCGCGAGCGCCGGCTGGCCCCCGAGGCGGCCGTCGCGATCGTCGCGGATGTCGCCGACGCCCTCGCCGCCGCGCACGCCGCCGGGGTGGTCCACCGCGACGTCAAGCCGGAGAACATCCTGCTCGACATGGAGGGCCCGCTCGGCCCCGGCAACTCCCACCCCGCGCTGCTCACCGACTTCGGTGTGGCCAAGCTGATCGACACCCCGCGCCGCACCAAGGCCACCAAGATCATCGGGACGCCGGACTATCTGGCCCCCGAGATCGTGGAGGGCCTCCCGCCGCGCGCCGCCGTCGACATCTACGCCCTCGCGACGGTGCTGTACGAGCTCCTCGCGGGCTTCACGCCCTTCGGCGGCGGCCACCCCGGCGCCGTCCTGCGCCGCCATGTCACCGAGACCGTCGTCCCGCTCCCCGGCATCCCCGACGAGCTCTGGCAGCTGCTCGTCCAGTGCCTGGCCAAGGCCCCGGCCTCCCGGCTGCGCGCCTCCGAGCTGGCGGCCCGGCTGCGCGAGCAGCTCCCGCACCTGGCGGGCATCCCGCCCCTGGACGTCGACGAACCGGACGACGAGCCCGAGGCCGATCCGCACGGCCAGGCCTACGACGAGCAGCAGTACACCCCGGCCACCGAGGAGCCCCGCCGCCGCGGCGCGGTCCCGCTGGTCCCCGGCTCGTCGCCCGACTCCAACCGGGACACCCACACGAGCATGCGCGTCCCGGCCCCCGACGAGCTCTCCGGCGGCCCCCGCGGCACCGCCCGCGCCCCGCGCGCGCCCGGCCGGCCCCGCCCCGGCTCGGCCCGCAACAAGTCGGCGGCCATCCGCAAGCGCCGCCTCACCCTGGGCGCGGCCGCGCTCGTCCTGGTCGCGGCGGCCGGGGTGGGCGGCTGGCTGGCCCTGGGCGGGGACGACGCGGGAGCGACGCCCCAGGACACCCGGGACACCAAGAATTCGGCCCCCGCCGTCCCCTGACCCGGACCGCCGGTGCGGGCGGCGAGGACGGCGATCACGCGGCCCGAGGAACGTCCGCGCCGACAGCCGTTAGGCTGGACCCGTGGCAGTCGTCGATATTTCCGAAGAGCTGAAGTCCCTCTCCTCGACCATGGGGTCGATCGAGGCCGTCCTGGACCTGGATGCGCTGAGGGGTGACATCGCCGTGCTCGAGGAGCAGGCTGCCGCTCCGTCCCTGTGGGACGACCCGGAGGCGGCGCAGAAGATCACCAGCAAGCTTTCGCACCTCCAGGCCGAGGTCCGCAAGACCGAGACCCTGCGCGGCCGGATCGACGATCTCGAAGTGCTCTTCGAGCTCGCCGAGGACGAGGGCGACGCGGACGCCCTCGCGGAGGCCGAGACCGAGCTGGAGTCCGTCCGCAAGGCGCTGGACGAGATGGAGGTCCGTACCCTCCTGTCCGGCGAGTACGACGCCCGCGAGGCGCTCGTCACCATCCGCGCCGAGGCCGGTGGCGTGGACGCGGCCGACTTCGCCGAGAAGCTCCAGCGCATGTACCTCCGCTGGGCCGAGCGGCACAACTACAAGACCGAGGTCTACGAGACGGCGTACGCCGAAGAGGCCGGCATCAAGTCGACCACCTTCGCCGTCGAGGTGCCGTACGCCTACGGCACGCTCTCCGTCGAGCAGGGCACCCACCGGCTCGTCCGGATCTCCCCCTTCGACAACCAGGGCCGCCGCCAGACGTCCTTCGCGGGCGTCGAGGTGCTGCCCGTGGTCGAGCAGACCGACCACGTCGAGATCGACGAGTCCGAGCTCCGCGTCGACGTGTACCGCTCCTCGGGCCCCGGCGGCCAGGGCGTCAACACCACGGACTCCGCGGTGCGCCTGACCCACCTGCCCACCGGCATCGTCGTCTCCTGCCAGAACGAGCGCTCGCAGATCCAGAACAAGGCGTCCGCGATGAACGTCCTCCAGGCCAAGCTCCTCGAGCGCCGCCGCCAGGAGGAGCAGGCGAAGATGAACGCGCTCAAGGGCGACGGCGGCAACTCCTGGGGCAACCAGATGCGTTCGTACGTCCTGCACCCGTACCAGATGGTCAAGGACCTGCGGACGGAGTTCGAGATGGGCAACCCGGAAGCGGTCTTCAACGGCGAGATCGACGGCTTCATCGAGGCCGGCATCCGCTGGCGCAAGCAGAGCGAGAAGTAGTCCCGCCGGGACGGCATGTACGGCGACGGGCGTGAGAGCCGCGGCTCTCACGCCCGTCGCCGTATCCGTGACCGTAGCGGTCAGGACGCGCCGCGGCCCAGGCACTGCTTCAGCTCGTCGACGTCGTAGAAGTAGCTGCCCTTCGCCACCGGCTCGCAGCCCTTCCTGAAGGCGGTCTGCTTCTCGTTGTAGAGCATCCGCACCAGGTACTTGTTCCCCTTCCGGAACAGGTCCCACTGGATGTTCGTGGCCATGGACGCCACCGATGCGCCGCGCCACGGGTTGTCGGCGTACGTGTACGGCTTCCGCGGCGACACGGCCTCCGTGCTGCCGGGCAGTCCCATGAGCGCGGCCAGCGGGATGATCTCCTCCGCGTGCGTGAAGCGCAGCTCGGCGCCCGCGTCGCTCGTTCCGGCGCGCTTGGCGTCGATCTTCGTGAAGAAGTCGTCGAGCAGGACGTTCGCCATCCGGTACGTGATGTCGCTGTCGTCGAAGCCCGGCCCCTTCTCGTAGAAGTCCTCGGCGTCGCTGAGGTAGGCGAACCACCGGGCGTCCCGGGGCGCGATGTAGCGCTTCATGTCCCAGTCGCCCTCGTCGGCCATGGCCGGGGCGATGCTGTAGAGGGCGTAGACCGCCTGCGCGAACTCCACCTCGGTGCCGATCGAGTCGAACTCGCCCGCCGAGACCCGCCGGACGAAGGCAGGCTCGAAGATCTTCCCCAGTACGTTGCGGGCGGCGGCGTGCGAGGCCGGCTGGTCGGTGATGCCGTCGAGGGTGGCGGCGAGCCGCTCGTCGTTGTCGACGTAGTCCCGGTACTCCGCGCCGCCGGCCGACTTGTGGAAGTACAGCAGGTCGGGATCGGTCGTGGCCGGGGTGATGCGCGGCGCCAGGGCCGGTTCGTTCTCGGCGAGGGCCTCGGCGAACAGGTTCCCGCTGTCTACCGCGCGGTCCTTGCCGGAGCTGACGACGTTGATCTGCTCGGAATCCCTGACGATCTGCCGGAAGAGTCCGGGCAGCCGCTTCTCCAGCCGGGCGGCGGTGTCCTGGATCTCGCGCACGCCCCGTCCGCTGAGCTGTCCGTAACCGATCCCGTCCATGGCGGCGAGCAGCGCCTTCGTCTCGCCGCCGAACCGCTCGCCGGTGCGGGTGAGCTGCCCCTCGCTCCTCGCCTTCTCCCACAGGGCCAGGATCAGGTCGCCGTCCTCGCTGTCCGAGGCGGCGCGCGAGCCGTGGCGGGAGACGTTCTCGGTGAAGACCGGGACGAACCCCTTGGGTGCCCGCTGGTACGACCGCATGTTCTGCTGCGGCGCGTACGGGGTCTTGGTGGCGTAGAAGCCGGAGGAACCCGCGGAGGAGGCCTGCGCGGGTATCGCGGCCGTCAGGAGCGCGGAGACCGTGAGCGTCAGGGAGAGGGCGACGGTTCGTTTCTGCATGGGTTCACCGGGGTTCGGGGCGAGTCGGATCGGTCGGATGCCCGCATCATGATCCTTCCGGATGAACCGGACATGGCCGCGGTGCGGCCGGGAGGCGTCCGAAACGGGCTTGGGGCGAAAGGGAGTTGGCGTTGCGAGTTGCGTAGAAGGCGTGGTGAGTGCGTCACAGTCGTGCCCCTGAATGAGGGTCAACTGCTCTGAAAACGGGTCACATTGCACGGAACGGCCTTGACGTAGTCCTTAACTCTGGAAAGGGTGCTGGAGCAGCATGCGTATGTCTGGGACAGGTGTGATCGGGGGCGGGATGACCACGGCGACGTGGCCCTGCTGCGGGCGCAACCCCGGCAGGACCGTGGACCCGCATATGGCTGCTCCATGACGAGAACAGCTACTGGGGGTAGCAGGAATGACGAAGAAGACGCGTGTACGCGTCGCGCGGATAGCCGCGGGTGCCGTGATCGCCGCAGGCGCCTCGCTCACCGCCGCAGGTGCGGCCCAGGCCGTCGGGATCGGCGTCGATGTCGCCGGTATCGGTGTCAACGCCTCGGTCGACAACGACGGCGTGAACATCGGCATCAACGGCGAGGACGACGCGGCCGGCGGCGGCGACGCTGCGGCCGGTGGCGGCGACGCCGCGGGTGGTGCCGATGTGGCCGGTGGCGGCGACGCTGCCGGTGGTGCCGATGTGGCCGGTGGCGGCGATGCTGCTGCTGGTGGTGGCGATGCGGCCGCTGGTGGCGGTGACGCTGCTGCTGGTGGTGGCGATGCGGCCGCTGGTGGCGGTGACGCTGCTGCTGGTGGTGGCGATGCGGCCGCTGGTGGCGGTGACGCTGCTGCTGGTGGTGGCGATGCGGCGGCCGGTGGCGGTGACGCTGCTGCTGGTGGTGGCGATGCGGCCGCTGGTGGCGGTGACGCTGCTGCTGGTGGTGGCGATGCGGCGGCCGGTGGCGGTGACGCTGCTGCTGGTGGTGGCGATGCGGCCGCTGGTGGCGGTGACGCTGCTGCTGGTGGTGGCGATGCGGCCGCTGGTGGCGGTGACGCTGCCGCTGGTGGCGGTGGCAGCGCGGCGGCCGGTGGCGGTTCCGGGAGCAACGGTGGCAGCACCGGCGACACCGGCACCTGCACCGTCGACCTAGACGGCGCCGAGTGCGCCGACAACACCGACACCGACTCGGTCGGCAACCAGCCGGCCGAGCAGGGCAAGGGCAAGGACGAGCTGGCCGAGACCGGTGCGGCCGAGACCACGTTCCTGCTGGTCGGCGCCGCGACGATGATCGCCGGAGGCATCGGCTTCCGGATCCTGCCGCGCCTGGTGAACGGCCGCACGGCCGCCTGACGGCGACAGCGGTACACAGACGCACACGGACAGACACAGGGGCCCGGACGCCGATATCGGCATCCGGGCCCCTGTGCATGCACCAGCGCGTACGAGGACGAACGTTTCACCGGCCCTGACGAGGGCGGGTGCGCGGGCAGGCGGGCGCTAGACGGTCTGGTGCGCCAGCAGGGCCAGCGCCGCCAGGAGCACCACCATGAGAGCGATCAGCATCGCCGGATTGAGCCCCGCGAACGGTCCCTGCTCCTGTTCCTGCTGCTCCAGCCGCGCACGGCTCGCCCGGCATACGGGGCAGCGCCCCTCGTTCACGGGCGCCGCGCAGTTTGCGCACACCAGTCGGTCATAGGTCATGCGCTTTCCTCCTCCCGCGCGGCGGAGCCGCACAAGCTTTCTCTCCGCACAACGCTCACGGAAACGCAACCGTTCCCCCTACCACTGTGCCAGCTCGCACGGGTTTCGGCTCGGCCCGCCGGATACCTCCAGGTCCGTTCCCCTTACGGCGCAGCCCGGAGCGGTGCCGTTTCACCGTAAAACACCCATCCCGGTACGCGCGCCTGCACGCGTCAGCCCGGTTCGCGTATGGTCACGCACACCTACTCCCGGCCGACCGTGGTGCATCCGTGATCCGATTCGACAACGTCTCCAAGACCTACCCGAAGCAGAGCCGTCCCGCTCTACGGGATGTGTCTCTCGATATCGAGAAGGGCGAGTTCGTCTTCCTGGTGGGCTCCTCCGGCTCCGGCAAGTCCACCTTCATGCGTCTCATCCTCCGCGAGGAGCGCGCCAGCCAGGGCATGGTCCACGTCCTCGGCAAGGACCTCGCGCGCATGTCCAACTGGAAGGTGCCGCACATGCGCCGCCAGCTGGGCACGGTCTTCCAGGACTTCCGCCTCCTTCCCAACAAGACCGTCGCGGAGAACGTGGCGTTCGCCCAGGAAGTGATCGGCAAGCCGCGCGGTGAGATCCGCAAGGCGGTCCCGCAGGTCCTCGACCTCGTCGGTCTCGGCGGCAAGGAGGACCGGATGCCCGGTGAGCTCTCCGGTGGTGAGCAGCAGCGCGTGGCGATCGCGCGGGCCTTCGTCAACCGGCCCATGCTGCTGATCGCGGACGAGCCGACCGGCAACCTCGACCCGCAGACCTCGGTCGGCATCATGAAGCTGCTGGACCGGATCAACCGGACCGGCACCACCGTGATCATGGCGACCCACGACCAGAACATCGTCGACCAGATGCGCAAACGCGTCATCGAGCTCGAGCAGGGCCGTCTCGTACGCGACCAGGCGCGCGGCGTCTACGGCTACCAGCACTGAGCACCGAGCACTGAAAGGACGCCATGCGCGCCCAGTTCGTCCTGTCGGAGATCGGCGTCGGCCTCCGTCGCAACCTCACGATGACCTTCGCCGTCGTCGTCTCCGTCGCCCTCTCGCTTGCCCTGTTCGGCGGCGCGCTGCTCATGCGCGAGCAGGTCAGCACGATGAAGGACTACTGGTACGACAAGGTCAACGTCTCCATCTACCTCTGCGGCAAGGGGGATGCGGAGACGGTGGTCCAGTGCGCCAAGGGTGCGGTCACCGAGCCCCAGAAGAAGGAGATCGAGGGCGATCTCAACAAGATGGACGTCGTCGAGAAGGTGACGTACGAGTCGTCCGACGAGGCCTACAAGCACTACCAGGAGGAGTTCGGCGACTCCCCGATGGCGGGCAACATCACGCCCGACCAGATGCCGGAGTCGTTCCGCGTCAAGCTGCACGACCCCACCAAGTACAAGGTCGTCGCCACGGCCTTCGCCGGGCGTGACGGGGTGCAGTCGGTCCAGGACCAGAGAAGCATCCTGGACAACCTCTTCGGTCTGATGAACGGCATGAACGTCGCCGCGCTGTTCGTGATGGCGCTGATGCTCGTCATCGCGCTGATGCTGATCGTGAACACCGTGCGGGTGTCCGCGTTCAGCCGACGGCGGGAGACGGGCATCATGCGGCTCGTCGGTGCCTCCGGCTTCTACATCCAGATGCCGTTCATCATGGAGGCCGCGTTCGCCGGGCTGATCGGGGGTGTGCTGGCCTGCGTGATGCTGCTGGCCGGCCGCTACTTCCTGATCGACGGCGGTCTCGCCCTCCAGGACAAGCTGAACCTGATCGACTTCATCGGCTGGGACGCCGTCCTCACCAAGCTCCCGCTGGTCCTGGCGATCGGCCTGCTGATGCCCGCCGTTGCCGCTCTCTTCGCGCTCCGCAAGTACCTCAAGGTGTGACGTGCGCCCCGTGCGGCGCGCGGCCAACGGGCCGTGCGCCGGCGGGGCGTTGTCCTAGACTCGGCGCCATGCCGGGCCCTGAGAACCGTTTCGGGCCCCGCGGCCTACGCTGCGGGGCGGCCCTGACATTGGTCTTCGCGAGTGTGCTGGCCACGGCCGCCGCCACCGGTTCGCTGCCGCGCGGGGACGGGCAGGGTGCCGAGATAGAGACCAGGTCCGTCGCCGCGTCCGCCGACCGTGACGCGGTCGCCGACGCCGCCGCCGAGGCCGTGGCCGACGGCAAGTCGGGTACGGAGGCGGCCGAGGAGGCCGTCAGCCGCAGCGGGGACCGCTGGGGCGCCGTCTACGACGAGCGGGAGTACCAGGAGTTCGAGCAGGCCCTCGACGGCTCGTACACGGGCGTCGGGCTCGCCGCCCGGCGGTCCGCCGACGGGCTGGTCGCGGTGACCCGGGTCCAGCCGGGCGGCCCCGCCGACCGGGCCGGCATCCGGTCCGGCGATCTGCTCCGCACGGTCGACGGCCGCCGGGTCGACAAGCGCCCGGTCTCCGACGTCGTGGCGCTGCTGCGCGGTGACGGCACCGGAGCGGCGGCGGGGACCACCGTCGTCCTGGGCGTCCAGCGCGGCTCCGTCACCCGGACCGAGACGCTGCGGCGGGCCCGGCTCACCAACAAGACGGTCTCCGTGCGGCGGCTCGGACCGTACCCGGCCGATGCCGCCGCGGCCGTGCTGATCGAGGTCGACTCGTTCACCAAGGGATCGGGCGACGCGGTCCGCGACGCGGTCCGGAAGGCCCCGGCGGGTGCCGGGGTGCTGCTGGACCTGCGCGGCAACTCCGGCGGGCTGGTCACCGAGGCCGTCACCGCGGCCTCCGCCTTCCTGGACGGCGGCCTGGTCGCCACGTACGACGTGCACGGCGAGCAGCGGGCCCTGTACGCGGAGGCGGGCGGCGACACCGAGCGCCCCGTCGTCGTCCTCGTCGACGGCGGGACCATGAGCGCGGCCGAGCTGCTGACCGGCGCCCTCCAGGACCGCGGCCGGGCCGTCACGGTCGGCTCGCGGACCTTCGGCAAGGGCTCCGTCCAGATGCCCAGCAGGCTCGCGGGCGGTTCCGTGGCCGAGCTGACCGTGGGCCACTACCGCACCCCGGCGGGCCACGGCGTCGACGGCCGGGGCATCACCCCGGACCTGGCGGTGAGCGCGCGGGCCCAGGAGCGGGCCGAGACGGTATTGAGTGGCCTCGGGGGTGGGTCGTAGTGCGAAAATGGCCGCACTATGGCTAAGGAAAAAGACACCGGGCGCAAGATGGTCGCGCAGAACAAGAAGGCGCGCCACGACTACACCATCCTCGACACCTACGAGTGCGGCCTCGTGCTCATGGGCACCGAGGTCAAATCGCTGCGTATGGGACGGGCCTCCCTGGTGGACGGCTTCGTGCAGATCGACGGCGGGGAGGCGTGGCTGCACAACATCCATGTCCCGGAGTACGTCCAGGGCACCTGGACCAACCATTCCGCCAAGCGCAAGCGCAAGCTGCTGATGCACCGGGCCGAGATCGACAAGCTGGAGTCGAAGTCCCAGGAGACCGGCCACACGATCGTGCCGCTCGCCCTGTACTTCACGGGCGGCCGGGTCAAGGTCGAGATCGCGCTGGCGAAGGGCAAGAAGGAGTACGACAAGCGGCAGACGCTGCGCGAGAAGCAGGACACGAGGGAGACGAACCGGGCGATCTCGGCGGCCCGCCGCCGTCAGCGGAGCGCCTGAGCGCACCGCGCCAGTGGCTGCCGGCCGGTGCGGCAGGAATACGCTGGCATCGTCGTGCGTTGGTCACGTACGATGGCACTGCACCCCACGGGGTGTGTACCACCTTTGAAAAATCAACATGGGGATGATCGGTTTCGACAGCGGATGTCGAAGCAGGGGAAGCGAGTCGAGGAAGCGGCAATGATCTCGTAAACCATATGTCGCAAACAATAATCGCCAATTCCAAGCGCGATTCCTCCGCCTTCGCCCTCGCTGCCTAATTAGCAGCTAAGCGAAGACTCTGCGGAGTGTCAGCCCGGGGGTGATCCCGACCCGGATCCTGGCATCACTAAGGGATCTAAACTTCTAGGCCCGGTCACGGGGCCTGGAAGGAAATCAAACAGTGGCTGGGCCTGTCGGAGGCTTGTTCGCGTGACCTCCGGGGCCGAGAAAAGCGTAGCGAACTGCACTCGGAGAAGCCCTGGTTCCGCACCGTTGGACGCGGGTTCGATTCCCGCCATCTCCACAATTCCCATGTGAACGAGGACCCCGCTGCCACCGGCAGCGGGGTCCTCGTTTTTTGTCCCCGCGCACGGGCCGACAGTCGGTCGGTGTGCGGGGGCGTGCGCCCCCGGCGTGCATGCCCGTGCCGCGCGCCCGGGACGGACCCGACCGGGGCAGCGCCCGCACCACGGTTCGAAAACAGATGTATCTCTCATGATGAACAACACCTGTCCGTGGGCTCGGACTGTCGCCGGCGTGCGCTACATTCATGGCCCGGGTGCACTGTGGTAGGGGGCGCGTGGACGGGGTGGGGGCCCGGTCCGACGACGCACAGAAGGTCAGTTGCGCGCACCCGATCCTGAGTGGGGGAAGTGCGTACAACTGTGGAAACTTGGCGTGAAGGTGCCCGTGCGGGACACACCCACGAGCCCAACGAAGTCACCATCCAGCTCGACGGACTGGGACGGCAGCTCTCCGAGCTGCTCCCGGAACCAGGCGCTCCGGAAGGCTCCGACGGCCCGGTCTTCGTCGACGAGAGCGGCCGGCGCAGCAAGTCGCTCCGGCGGCTCGGCTGGGTCCTGGCCGCGATCTGTGTCGGTTACGCGGTGACGCTGGTCGTCGCCCTGCTCGGAGGCAACTCCAGCGCACCCTTCCTGCCGCTCTCCGGCCAGGAGGAGCACCGGAAGGCCGAAGAGGTGCAGACGCCGGTCACCCCGGGGACGAGCTCGGGGGCCCAGGTGTCGCCCGGGGCGCTGCCCAGTTCCTCGCCGTCGGCGCCGCAGACCGGGGAGAGCGCCGCCGCGACCGGGGGCGAGGCCACCGGTGACGGAAGCTCCCCGGCGACCGGGGCAGGAGCCGGGTCCTCGGCCTCGGCACCCGTCGTACCGTCCGCGGGGCACACCCGCGCCGGCCAGGCCACGGGCGGCGGCAAGCCGGTCGGTGAGACCACCGCCACGACCCCGGCCGTCGACCCCGGGACGCCGACGGCGGACCCGGTGGAAACGCCCTCCGACCCCGCGACCACTCCCGCCGGCACACCGGATCCTCCTGTGCAAGAGCAAGAAGGCGCCAGCTAGATGACCACACCCGCCCCGCGGGTCAGGCACAACCGCAAGAAGCAGACCCGGCGGCGCAGACTTCCCATGCGCTACATGCTGCCGTTCCTCTTCCTCGTTGCCCTGCTCGCCATGTTGATGCTGCGCGGCTACGTGCACAGCGAAATCCTCGCCGACCACCGGATCCAGCCACCGGCGGCCACCGACCGGGTGCCCGAGCAGGTGCTCGAAGGCGGCCCGGTCATCGACGCCCGCTCCACCACCGAGCCCGCCAAGACGCTGCGGATCCCCGATCACCGGATCGTGCTGACCTTCGACGACGGCCCCGACCCGGTCTGGACCCCGCGGGTCCTGGACGAGCTGAAGAAGTACCACGCGCACGGCGTCTTCTTCGTCACCGGCACCATGGCCTCGCGCTACCCGGAGCTGGTGGAGCGCATGGTCAGGGAGGGGCACGAGGTCGGTCTGCACACCTTCAACCACCCCGACCTCTCCTACCAGTCCACCGGCCGCATCGACTGGGAGCTCTCCCAGAACCAGCTGGTGCTGGCCGGCGCCGCCGGCATCCGCACCTCGCTGTTCCGGCCGCCCTACTCCTCGTTCGCCGACGCCATGGACGACAAGTCCTGGCCGGTCACCCAGTACGTCGGCAGCCGCGGCTACCTCACCGTCGTGAACAACACCGACAGCGAGGACTGGAAGCGGCCGGGCGTCCGGGCGATCATCGAGCGGGCCACGCCCAAGCACGGCAAGGGCGCCGTCATCCTCATGCACGACTCCGGAGGCGACCGGTCCCAGACCGTCACCGCCCTCGGCAGGTTCCTGCCGAAGATGCAGGAGCGGGGCTACGAGTTCGCCAACCTCACCGACGCGCTCGGCGCCCCCAGCGCGCACACCCCGGTCACCGGGTTCGCGCTCTGGAAGGGCAAGGCGTTCGTCTCCGCCGTCGACGTCTCCGAGCACATCACCGATGTGCTGGTGGTGGGCCTCGCCGTCATCGGGGTGCTGGTCCTGGCCCGCTTCGGCCTGATGCTGCTGCTGTCCTTCGCGCACGCCCGCCGGGTCCGCCGCAAGGGCTTCAGCTGGGGCGAACCGCTCACCCGCCCGGTGTCCGTCCTGGTGCCCGCGTACAACGAGAGCAAGTGCATCGCCAACACGGTGCGTTCACTGGTCGCCAGCGACTATCCGCTGGAGGTCATCGTCATCGACGACGGTTCCACGGACGGCACCGCCGACCTCGTCGACGCGATGCGGCTGCCGGGCGTCCGGGTGGTGCGCCAGCGCAACGCAGGGAAGCCCGCCGCCCTGAACAACGGCATCGCGCATGCCCGTCACGACATCATCGTGATGATGGACGGCGACACGGTCTTCGAGCCGTCCACCGTCCGCGAGCTGGTCCAGCCCTTCGCCGACCCGCGGGTCGGGGCCGTCGCGGGCAACGCCAAGGTCGGCAACCGCGACTCGCTGATCGGCGCCTGGCAGCACATCGAGTACGTGATGGGCTTCAACCTCGACCGCCGGATGTACGACATGCTGCGCTGCATGCCGACCATCCCCGGCGCGGTCGGGGCGTTCCGCCGCGACGCGCTGAACCGGATCGGCGGCATGAGCGAGGACACCCTCGCCGAGGACACCGACGTCACGATGGCCCTGCACCGGGACGGCTGGCGCGTCGTGTACGCGGAGAACGCCCGGGCCTGGACCGAGGCGCCGGAGTCCGTGCAGCAGCTCTGGTCGCAGCGCTACCGCTGGTCGTACGGCACGATGCAGGCCATCTGGAAGCACCGCCGCGCGGTCATCGAGCGCGGACCGTCCGGCCGTTTCGGACGGGTCGGGCTGCCGTTCGTCGCCCTGTTCATGGTCGTCGCCCCGCTGCTCGCCCCCCTCATCGACGTCTTCCTGCTGTACGGACTCGTCTTCGGCCCCACGGAGAAGACGGTCGTCGCCTGGCTCGGCGTCCTCGCGGTGCAGGCCGTCTGCGCCGCGTACGCCTTCCGGCTCGACCGGGAGCGCATGACCCATCTGATCTCGCTGCCCCTCCAGCAGGTCCTCTACCGGCAGCTCATGTACGTGGTGCTGCTGCAGTCCTGGATCACCGCCCTCACCGGCGGCCGGCTCCGCTGGCAGAAGCTGCGCCGCACGGGGGCCGTGGAGGCACCCGGTGCCGTGCCCGGCGGCCAGCGCGGGCGCAGCAACGACCGGAGGCCCGTCGCATGACCCACCCGAGCCACCCTTCGGCGTACCCGCAGCAGCCTCCCCGGGAGCCGCACACGGTGCCGTTCCCGGTGCAGCAGGACATGGCGGCGCCGTACGGCCGGACGCAGTGGGAGCCGGCCCCCGAGGCCGTCCCGCCGGTGGCGGAGCCCGCTCCGGCCGCCGCGAAGAAGCCGGGCCGGGACCGCTACCTCGACCTGCTGCGCTCGATCGCGCTGGTCCGGGTCGTCGTCTACCACATCTTCGGCTGGGCCTGGCTGACGGTGCTGTTCCCCTCCATGGGCGTCATGTTCGCCCTGGCGGGTTCGCTGATGGCCCGCTCGCTGGCCCGTCCGGCATGGGGCGTCATCCGCGGCCGCATCCGCCGGCTGCTGCCCCCGATGTGGGCGTTCTCGGCCGTCGTCCTGCCGATGATGTTCCTCCTCACCTGGAAGCCGGTGCGGGAGGAGGGGATCTGGTGGTTCCTGAAGCTGGGCTGCTACATCTTCCCGGTCGGCGCGCCGCCGTACCCCTGGCTCAGCGGTGACAAGGCCGGGCTCCTGGAGGACACCTGGGCGGTGCAGGCGGCCGGTCCGCTCTGGTACATCCGCGCCTACCTCTGGTTCGTCCTGGCGTCGCCGCTGCTGCTGAAGGCGTTCCGCAGGCTGCCGTGGGCCACGATGCTCGCGCCCATCGGGCTCACCGCCGTCATCGGTTCGGGCCTGGTCACGATCCCCGGCGAGACGGGCAACGCCCTCGTCGACTTCGGGATGTTCGGCTCCTGCTGGATCCTCGGCTTCGCCCACAACGACGGGCTGTTCGAGAAGGTCCCGCGCTATCTGGTGGTGTCGCTCTCGGCGCTCGTCATGGCGTTCGGCCTGTGGTGGGCCTCGGGACATCTCACGGCGGACGGCTGGGACCTCAACGACATCCCGCTCGCCCAGGCCACCTGGTCGTTCGGCTTCTGCGTGATCCTGCTCCAGTACGCGCCGTCGTGGCAGCAGCTGCCGGGCCGGCTGGCCGCCTGGGACCCGTTGGTGACGCTCGCCAACAACCGGGCGGTGACGATCTACCTCTGGCACAACCTGCTGATCATGGCGACGATACCGATACTGGACGAGCTCTGGGCCATACCGTTCGTCGACGCCCACCTGGGGTCGGAGATAGAGGCCGTGTACACCGTCCTGATGTTCCTCCTGGTCTGGCCGCTGATAGGGATCATGATCGTGGCGGTCGGCTGGCTGGAGGACGTCGCCGCCAAGCGCCGGCCGAGGCTGTGGCCGAACGGTGTGCGCAAGACCCGTGAACGGCCTGCGCCCGAGCCCTCGTCGGCGGGCGGCACGCGCCGGCGCTGACCGCCGCCCTCACCGGCCCGGCCCCGGCCCGGTGAGAGCAAGGTTGCGCACCGGTCACCTCACGGCACCGCACCGAAACGCGCGCTCCCTAGCGTCGGGGACAACACCCCGACCACCCGTGGAGGCGCGTGATGGCTGGCCGTTGGATCGAGCAGTGGGAACCCGAGGACGAGACCTTCTGGCGGGAGAAGGGCGAGCGGATCGCCCGCCGGAACCTGTGGTTCTCCGTCCTGTCCGAGCACATCGGGTTCTCCATCTGGACCCTGTGGTCGGTGATGGTCCTGTTCATGGGACCGGAGTACGGGGTGGACCCGGCCGGGAAGTTCTTCCTGATCTCCACCGCGACGCTGGTCGGCGCCCTCGTGCGGGTGCCGTACACCTTCGCCGTGGCCCGGTTCGGCGGCCGGAACTGGACCGTGTTCAGCGCGTTCACCCTGCTGGTGCCGACGGTGGCCGCCTTCGTCGTGATGGAGCCCGGGACCTCGTACCCCACGCTCGTCGCCGTGGCGGCGCTGACCGGCATCGGCGGCGGCAACTTCGCCTCCTCGATGACGAACATCAACGCCTTCTTCCCGCTGCGCAAGAAGGGCTGGGCGCTCGGGCTCAACGCGGGCGGCGGCAACATCGGGGTGCCCGTCGTGCAGCTCGTCGGGCTGCTGGTGATCGGGACCGCGGGCGCCATGCACCCGCGGATCGTGCTCGGCGTGTACATCCCGCTGATCGTCGTCGCCGGTCTGTGCGCCGCGCGCTTCATGGACAACCTGGCGCCCGTGCAGAACGACACCGGGGCCGCGAAGGACGCCGTGCGCGACCCGCACACCTGGATCATGGCGGTGCTCTACATCGGCACCTTCGGCTCGTTCATCGGCTACAGCTTCGCCTTCGGGCTCGTCCTGCAGACGCAGTTCGGCCGCACCCCGCTGCAGGCCGCATCGCTCACCTTCGTCGGCCCGCTGCTGGGCTCGCTCATCAGGCCCGTCGGCGGCTGGCTGGCCGACCGGTACGGCGGCGCCCGGATCACCCTGGCCAACTACGCCGCCATGGCCGTGGCGACCGGAGTCGTCGTCTACGCATCCGGCATCGAATCGCTCACCGTGTTCCTCATCGGCTTCACGGCCCTGTTCGTCCTGACGGGGCTCGGCAACGGATCGACGTTCAAGATGATCCCGGGCATCTTCCACGCCAAGGCGATCGCCCAGGGGCTGCGCGGCGAGGAGGCGGCGGCCCAGGGGCGGCGGCTGTCCGGGGCGGCGATGGGGCTCATCGGCGCGGTCGGCGCGCTCGGCGGGCTCGCCATCAACCTCGCCTTCCGGCAGTCCTTCCAGACCTCGGGCACCGGAACGGCGGCCTTCTGGTCCTTCCTGGCCTTCTACGGTGTGTGCTTCCTGCTCACCTGGGCGGTATACCTTCGCCGCACCGTGGCAGCCCCGGCGAAGCCCCAGCTCAGCTATGCAGAGGTGTGATGATGAACCGGCGATGCCGGGTGACGTAACGGGCGGGAAATACGGGCGAACCGAGCCTGTCACGCTTCGTTGGCAGGCTCGGCCCTCCGCACCATTGAGCAGCAGCGGGACGAGAGCCGGGTAGACCATATGCACGACGACGAACAGCACGGGCCCCTCGCGGGCTTCACGGTCGGTGTCACCGCCGCACGCCGGGCGGACGAACTCGGCACCCTGCTGCGGCGGCGGGGCGCCACCGTGGTGCACGCCCCCGCTCTGCGGATCGTGCCGCTCGCCGACGACAGCGAACTGCTCGCCGCCACCAAGGAACTCATCGACGCCGTCCCCGACGTGGTCGTCGCGACCACGGCGATCGGCTTCCGCGGCTGGATCGAGGCCGCCGACGGCTGGGGCATCGGCGAGCAGCTGCTGGACACGCTGCGCGGGGTCGAACTGCTGGCCCGCGGGCCCAAGGTCAAGGGCGCGGTCCGTGCCGCCGGACTGACCGAGGCCTGGTCGCCGGCGTCCGAATCCATGGCGGAGGTCCTCGAACGGCTGCTGGAGGAGGGCGTCGAGGGGCGGCGCATCGCCCTCCAGCTGCACGGCGAACCCCTCCCCGGTTTCGTGGAGTCGCTGCGCGCGGCCGGCGGCGAGGTCGTCGGGGTCCCGGTCTACCGCTGGATGCCGCCCGAGGACATCGCCCCGCTCGACCGGCTCATCGACATCACCCTCGCCCGCGGCCTGGACGCGCTCACCTTCACCAGCGCTCCGGCGGCGGTCTCCGTGCTGCGCCGGGCGGAGGAGCGCGGGCTGCTGCCCGAACTGATGGGCGTGCTGCAGGGGGAGGTCCTGTCCGCCTGCGTCGGGCCGGTCACCGCACTGCCGTTGCAGGCCCGCGGCGTCGACACCGTCCAGCCCGAGCGCTTCCGGCTCGGCCCGCTCGTCCAGCTGATCTGCCGGGAACTGCCCGCCCGGGCCCGGACCCTGCCCGTCGCCGGGCACCGGGTCGAGATCCGCGGCCACGCCGTCCTGGTCGACGACGAACTGCGCGCGGTGCCGCCCGCCGGCATGGCCCTGCTGCACACCCTGGCCCGCCGGCCGGGCTGGGTGGTGGCCCGCGCCGACCTGCTGCGCGCCCTGCCGGGCAGCGGTACGGACGAGCACGCGGTGGAGACGGCGATGGCCCGGCTGCGCACCGCACTCGGGGCTCCCCGGCTGATCCAGACGGTCGTCAAGCGCGGCTACCGGCTGGCCCTGGACCCGGCGTCCGACGCCAAGTACGCCGACTCCTGAGGGAGTCGGCGCGCGCCGGGCGGCGCGACGAGGACCCGGGCCCGCAGCAGGAGGGCGAGCGCGGCGGTGCACAGCACCGCCCGCACGGCGTTCCAGGCGACCCAGGCGTCCTCGAACCTGTCCCGTACGGCGGCGGGGTCGGCGATCCGCGCGGGGTCACCGGCGTCCGCGAGGGCGTTGTTCAGCGGGACGTTGACGCCCGAGGTGAGCAGGAACGCCACGGCGTACACCGCGAGCGCCGCGAGGAGCCACCGGCGGGGGCCGGGGGAGCGGCGCTGCTGCCAGGCGGCGGCCGCGGTGAGGATCAGCGCGCCGAAGAAGCCGGCGAAGAAGACCGGGTTCTCGATGACGTCGTTGATGTTCCGCATCACCTCGATGAAGGTCCGGTCGTCGCTGCGGCCGAGCGCGGGCATGACCGCGCACGAGAAGGCGTAGAAGGTGCCCGCCACCAGTCCGGTGGTGACGGCGGCACCGCCGATGACGAGGTGGTGGAGGGCTGAGGTCGGCCGGTCGGGCCCGCTGGTTGTCATGCGTCCAGTCAAGTGGCGGCGCCGGGGCCGCTCCATGGCTCAGGCGCGCAGTTCCCTTCGCGGGCGTCCAGCCGCCGCACGGGGCATCGTGCCGCGCCCGGGTAGCGTGCGGGGATGACCGATGACATCCACCTGATCGACGCGGAGGTACGGCTCCGCCCCCTGACCCTGGCCGACGCCGGCCCCCGCGCGGAGTCCCTGACCCGCAGCCGTACGTACATGCGGCCCTGGGAGCCCGTGCGGCCCGAGGCCTTCTACACCGAGCAGGGGCAGCGCGAGCGGCTCGCCGACGCCTTGGCGGACCGCGAGGCGGGGCGCGCGATGACGTGGACCCTCGCCGACGCGCAGGACCGCGCGATCGGCGGGTTCAGCCTCAACGCCCTGGTCCTCGGGCCGTTCCGCAGCGCCACCCTGGGCTACTGGGTGGACGTGGCGTTCGCGGGCCGCGGACTGGCCACCGCCGCCGTGCGGCTGATCTGCGAACTGGCCAGGGACGAACTGCGGCTGCACCGGATCGAGGCCGGCACGGTGGTGGACAACACGGCGTCGCAGCGGGTGCTCGCCAAGTGCGGCTTCGAGGAGTTCGGCATGGCCCCGCGCTATCTGCACATCGACGGCGAATGGCGCGACCACCGGCTCTTCCAGCGCATCCTGCACGACGGCCCGTTGACCGGGGCACCGGCCGCCCCCGGCGTCTGAGCGCACCCGGTCCGGCGGGTTCAGCGGCCCGCCGCCCGGCGCTCGTGGCGGTGGCCGGCCAGCGGCCACGGCGGGTGCGCGGGCAGCACCTCCGCGAAGGCGTATCCGGCCTTCTCGGCCACCCGGCACGACGCCTCGTTGTCCTCCTGGTGCAGCAGGTCGAGCCGGACCAGCCCGTCCCCTGCCGGTGAGGTGAACGCCCAGCCGGTGAGCGCTTCCAGGGCCCGCGGGGCGATGCCGCGGCCGCGGGCGGGCGCCGCCGTCCAGTAACCGACCTCGGCCGCGTCCGAGCCGGGCGAGGGGCGCACCAGGACGACGTTCCCGACCGGCCCGTCCCCGAGCGCCGTGTCCACGACGGCGAAGCTGTGGCGCAGCCCGGACGCCCGGCCCTCGTCCTGGGCCCGCAGCCAGTCCGCCGCCGCCTCCTCGTCCGCCACCGGGGCGCGGGACCCGGCCTGGATCGCCGGGTCGCGGTAGGCGTCCAGGAGGACCCCGAGGTCGCCCGGCAGCCAGGGGCGGAGCACCAGGGAGCCGTCCAGGATGCGGTCGGTGCGCAGGTCGTCGTTCATCCGGTCATCGTACGAGGGGAGTTGCCGCGGCCCGGGGTGGTGGCAGGGGTTACGGGCGGGGGCCGCGAGGGGCACTCTGGTGGGGACGTCTACCGGACCCGAGGCGGTGGCATGCGCATGGCGACGCGCAGGGGCTCGTGCGACTGGCGGTTCGACTCCGGGCGGCTCTGCCTGGACCTGGTCGCGACGGGGACCGGGAGCCCGGGCACCGCCGATCCGCTGGACCGGCCCGAACGGCTCGCCGACTGGCTGACGGCCGCCGGAGCCGTCCCGCGGGGCACCCTGCTCCAGGGCGTGGACGACCACTGGCTCGTGCGCTTCCGGCAGTTGCGGACCGCCCTGGACCGGCTGCTGACCGCACAGCTCGGCGGGCGCGGCGCCGACGGCGCCCTGGAGCGCGTCAACGCGCTCGCCGCCGGCTCCCCGCCGGTCCTGTGCGCCGTGCGTGCCGGTGACGGCGCGCTGGTGCGCGGCCTGAGCACCGAACCCGACTGCGCGGCCCTGCTGGCCGCCGTGGCGCGCGACGCCGTCGAGCTCCTCACCGACCCGGTCGCGCTGGACGGGCTGCGTCGCTGCGAGGGCGACCACTGCCGGCGCGTCTACCTGGACACCTCGCGCGGCCGGCGCCGCCGCTGGTGCTCCAGCGAGGTCTGCGGCAACCGCGAACGGGTCGCCCGGCACCGGCGCCGCAACGCGGACCCGGCAGGCGCCCTCCGGGACCGGGCGGCACCGGAGCCGTAAAGAATCTTGGACGCGGATTGAATGGATCGCCGCGCCGCCCCGTATCGATGGCCAAGGAGCTCAACAGGGTCTCGACCGGGAGGTTCGGGTGCGCAAGGATGCGGCCGTGGCCGATGACCGTCCGCACCGGGCCCGGCATCGCAGTGGGCCGCCCCCGTCACCCTCCGCCGTCCCTGACGAGGAGCTGATGCGGGCGCTCTACCGCGAACACGCCGGACCCCTGCTCGCGTACGTGCTCCGCCTCGTCGCCGGTGACCGGCAGCGGGCCGAGGACGTGGTGCAGGAGACGCTCATCCGTGCCTGGAAGAACGCCGGTTCGCTCAACAGGGCCACCGGTTCCGTCCGGCCCTGGCTGGTGACGGTCGCCCGGCGCATCGTCATCGATGGCCACCGCAGTCGGCAGGCCCGGCCGCACGAGGTCGACCCGTCACCGCTGGAGGTCATTCCCGCGGAGGACGAGATTGACAAGGCGCTGTGGCTGATGACGCTCTCGGACGCGCTCGACGATTTGACCCCCGCCCACCGGGAAGCATTGGTCGAGACCTACTTCAAGGGCCGTACGGTCAACGAGGCGGCCGAGGTCCTCGGCATCCCCAGTGGCACGGTGCGGTCCCGGGTCTTCTACGCACTGAGGTCGATGAAGCTCGCACTGGAGGAGAGGGGGATCACGGCATGAGCGACCACGACTGGGAGCCCTTCGGGCCCCGCCCGGCCGGTCCCTCCGGCCCCGCCGGGCCCTTCGTCCCGGGCCCGGCCGCCGGACCCGTCGACGAGGCGGGACACGACGCGGCGGGCGCGTACGTCCTCGGCATCCTGGACCCCGCCGAGGCCGCCGCCTTCGAGGAGCACCTGGCCGGCTGCGCCCGCTGCGCCGCCCATCTCGACGAGTTCGCCGGTCTTGAGCCGATGCTCGCGATGCTCGCCGAGGCCCCGGCCGCCGTGCCGGGCGCCCGGCCGGTCCCGCACGTCCCGGCGCCGCCCGCGCCCCGGGTGCTCGACACCCTGGTCGACGAGGTCGCCGCCAAACGCGCCCGGCGCACCCGGCGCGGGAGATACCTGGTGGCGGCGGCAGCGGCGCTGATCATCGGGGGCCCGGTGATCGCGGTGACGGCGACCGACAGCGGCAGCGGCACCGTCGAGGCGGCCGACCCGCACCCCACCAGCCCCGCCGAGGACGCCTTCTTCCACCACATGAAGGAGAAGGTGGAGGCGACCGACCCCGTGACCGCGGTCGACGCCACGGTCGGCATGGAGCCGAAGGCCTGGGGCACGCACACCGTGCTGGAGCTGAAGAACGTGAAGGGCCCGCAGAAGTGCCGGCTGGTCGCCGTCTCCAAGACCGGCGAGGAGGAGGTCGTCACCTCCTGGTCCGTGCCGAAGTGGGGCTACGGCATCACGGACTCCACGCATCCGGCCGCCAGATATCCGCTCTACGTCCATGGCGGGGCGGCCATGGAGCGGGCCGACATCGACCACTTCGAGGTCCGTACGTTCGACGGCGAACGGCTGGTGAGCGTCGACGCCTGAGCTGCGGGGACCCCCCCCGGCGGGTCCCCGAAACGCAATCGATATCCCGGCGCGCGAGATCGATGCCTGCGGCAGGTGCGCGAAGGCCCCCCTTCGCATAGGGTTGACGGCTGCCCAATGCACGTCAGAAGGGGGCCTCGGTGGCCGCGCAGGATGCCGCTGTCGATTCGTTGCGGGACCGGGAAATCGGTGTCGAGCAGGAACATCTCGACCGTGTTTACCACCGCCTCGAGGAGAAGATCCACGAGGCGGAATTTCTCATGAATGACGCCGTCAAGCGCGGCCAGGTGGGTACACCGGGAGCGCTCGCCGAACGGGACGCCCAGGTGTTCCGCGCCGGAATCCACCTCAACCGGCTGAACAGCGAGTTCGAGGACTTCCTCTTCGGGAGGATCGACCTGCTGCTCGGCAAGGACGGTGAACGCGGCCCGGACGGCGCGTTCACCTCCGTCGAACCCGCCGACGACGTCGTACGGGAGGACGGCACCGCCGATATCGCCGAGACGCTGCACATCGGCCGGATCGGGGTCCTCGACTCCGACTACGCGCCGCTGGTCATCGACTGGCGGGCCCCGGCGGCCGCCCCGTTCTACCGTTCGACGCCCAAGGAACCGGGCCGGGTGGTACGCCGCCGGGTCATCCGCTCCAAGGGCCGCCGGGTCCTCGGGGTCGAGGACGACCTGATGCGGCCCGAGCTGACCGCGTTCCTGGAGGGCGACAAGCTCCCCGTGATCGGCGACGGCGCACTGATGGCCGCACTCGGCCAGGCCCGCAGCCACACCATGCGGGACATCGTCTCCTCCATCCAGGCCGAGCAGGACCTGGTGATCCGGGCGCCCGCCGCCTCGGTCACCGAGGTCTCCGGCGGTCCCGGCACCGGCAAGACCGCGGTCGCGCTGCACCGGGCCGCCTACCTGCTCTACCAGGACCGGCGGCGGTACGCGGGCGGCATCCTCGTCGTCTCGCCGACGCCGCTGCTGGTCGCGTACACCGAAGGGGTGCTGCCCTCGCTCGGCGAGGAGGGCCAGGTCGCGATCCGCGCCGTCGGCTCGCTGTCCGACGAGGCGGCCGGCACCGAGGGCGCCACCACCTACGACGAACCGGCCGTGGCGCGCATCAAGGGCTCCTCCCGGATGCTCCACGTGCTGCGCAAGGCGGCCCGCGGGGCGCTGGAGCAGCCCGCGGCCCGCCCGGCGGCCCAGGAGGGCCAGCTGGCCTTCGGGGAGGCCGAGGAGACGCCCCAGGAGGCGGCCACGCCCACCCGGCTCAGGGTGGTGGCCTTCGGCGCCCGCGTGGAACTCCACGAGGACGAGCTCCGGCGCATCCGCAACAACGTCCTGTCCGGCACCGCGCCGGTCAACCTGCTGCGCCCGCGCGCCCGCAAGCTGCTGCTCGACGCGCTGTGGAACCGGTCGTCGGGCCGCGGCCGCTACACCGACCAGGAGCTCGCGGCCGAACTGCGCTCGTCGTTCGACGAGGACGTCTCCACGGAGACGCCGTTCATCGAGTTCCTGAACGCCTGGTGGCCCGAGCTCACCCCGCGCGGGGTGCTCGCGGCGATGGCCGACGAGAAGCGGCTCGCCCGGTGGGCGCGCCGGACCCTCAACCAGGGCGAGGTGCGCCGGCTCGCGCGCTCCCTGAAGCGGCTGGACGCGGAGGGCCGCGGCCCGCTGTCCGTCCACGACGTGGCGATCCTCGACGAGCTGCAGACGCTGCTCGGCACCCCGCACCGGCCCAAGCGCAAGCGCGAGTTCGATCCGCTGGACCAGCTCACGGGTCTTGAGGAGCTGATGCCGCAGCGCGAGGAGACCCAGTGGGAGCGGGCCGAGCGGCTCGCGGCGGAGCGCACGGAGTACGCGCACGTCATCGTCGACGAGGCGCAGGACCTCACGCCGATGCAGTGGCGGATGGTCGGCCGCCGCGGCCGGCACGCCACCTGGACGATCGTCGGCGACCCGGCGCAGTCCTCCTGGTCCGATCCGGACGAGGCGTCGGCGGCGCGTGACGAGGCGCTGGGCAGCCGTCCGCGCCGGAACTTCACGCTGACCGTCAACTACCGCAACCCGGCGGAGATCGCCGAGCTGGCGGCCAAGGTCCTGGCGCTCGCGATGCCGGGCATGGAGTCCCCGGCCGCGGTCCGCTCCACGGGCGTGAAGCCGCGCTTCGAGACCGTGCGGGACGGCGATCTGGCCGGGACGGTGCGCGAGGAGGCGCGGCGGCTGCTCGGCGAGGTGGACGGCACGGTGGGTGTCGTCGTCGCGATGAACCGGCGGGCGCAGGCCCGTGGCTGGCTCGCGGAGCTCGGCGAGCGCGTGGTGGCGCTGGGCAGCCTGGAGGCGAAGGGCCTGGAGTACGACGCCACGGTGGTCGTCTCGCCCGCGGAGATCGCGGACGAGTCCCCGGCGGGGCTGCGGGTGCTGTACGTGGCGCTGACGCGCGCGACGCAGCAGCTGACGGTCGTCTCCGGGGAGCGGGACCTGCCCGACGAGGACGGGGTGCCGGACCTGCTCAGGGACTGACCGGGGGGCCGGGTGCGGGAGCCTTTTTTCGGTCAACCTGCGCCACGGGAATCACTTCTCCGGGGTGTTTGTTAGCCTGGAGTCGACACCGGCTCGATCCAAGCCCCCGGGCCCAACCTTCGTCGCTTCGAGCGACCACTTGCCGCGAGGCGAGCATGGCGGGCCGGTGTCGTACAACTGCAGAAGACAGACCCGCGTCACCCTCCGGTGGCGCGGGTCTGTTTTCGTTTGCGGGGCTGGTGGGGGTTCCGCTGGAAGCCTCATATCTCGTATGGTGGAAAACACTTTCCGAAGTGTGGCAGTCATTACCGGCTACTCGTCGGTAGGTGCGAATATCGGAAGGCGTGTCCGGAGAGAGGTGGTTTCCGCTCCGGTCACGCATAGCAATGAAGCTAAGGAAAGCGAAGGACTCGGCCATGGCAACGGCGCCCAGCGTCTCGTACTCGATGACGGTCAGGCTGGAGGTGCCCGCGAGCGGCACAGCGGTCTCCCAGCTCACCACGGCCGTGGAGTCCTCCGGTGGCTCGGTCACCGGCCTCGACGTGACCGCTTCCGGCCACGAGAAGCTGCGGATCGACGTCACGATCGCCGCCTCCTCCACCTCGCACGCCGACGAGATCGTCGAAGGTCTGCGCGACATCGAGGGCGTCGTCCTCGGCAAGGTCTCCGACCGTACGTTCCTGATGCACCTCGGCGGCAAGATCGAGATGGCGTCCAAGCACCCCATCCGCAACCGTGACGACCTCTCGATGATCTACACCCCGGGCGTGGCCCGGGTCTGCATGGCGATCGCCGAGAACCCCGAGGACGCCCGGCGCCTCACCATCAAGCGCAACTCCGTCGCAGTCGTGACGGACGGCTCCGCGGTGCTCGGCCTCGGCAACATCGGCCCGATGGCCGCCCTCCCGGTGATGGAGGGCAAGGCGGCCCTCTTCAAGCGCTTCGCGGGCATCGACGCCTGGCCGATCTGCCTGGACACCCAGGACACCGACGCCATCGTCGAGATCGTCAAGGCGATCGCCCCCGGCTTCGCGGGCATCAACCTGGAGGACATCTCGGCGCCGCGCTGCTTCGAGATCGAGGCCCGGCTGCGCGAGGCCCTGGACATCCCCGTCTTCCACGACGACCAGCACGGCACCGCCATCGTCGTCCTGGCCGCGCTGACCAACGCCCTGCGCGTGGTGGGCAAGGGCATCGGGGACGTACGGGTCGTCATGTCCGGCGCCGGAGCGGCCGGTACGGCCATCCTGAAGCTGCTCATCGCCGCGGGCGTCAAGCACACGGTCGTCGCCGACATCCACGGTGTGGTGCACGCCGGCCGCGAGGACCTGGTCTCCGCCGCCGCCGGCTCGCCGCTGCGCTGGATCGCCGACAACACCAACCCGGAGTCCGTCACCGGCACCCTCAAGGAGGCCGTCGTGGGCGCCGACGTCTTCATCGGCGTCTCGGCCCCGAACGTGCTGGACGGCGACGACGTCGCGGCCATGGCGGACGGCGCGATCGTGTTCGCGCTTGCGAACCCGGACCCCGAGGTCGACCCCGCGATCGCCCGCCGGACGGCCGCGGTCGTGGCCACCGGCCGTTCGGACTTCCCCAACCAGATCAACAACGTCCTGGTCTTCCCCGGAGTCTTCCGCGGCCTCCTGGACGCCCAGTCCCGCACCGTCAACACGGAGATGATGCTCGCCGCCGCGGGCGCCCTCGCCGATGTCGTCGCCGAGGACGAGGTGAACGCGAACTACATCATCCCGTCGGTCTTCAACGACAAGGTCGCCGGAGCGGTCGCGGGAGCCGTCCGGGACGCCGCCAAGGCGGCCGGCGCGGCTGTGACGGGCCCCACGTCCGTCTGATGTCCGGCGCGTCGCGGCTCGCGGCGCCCCAAACGCCCCTTTAGGGTGGGCGGGCGACGCGTCCCACAGAGCCCCGCATCAGGTGCGGACCGCTTTTGGGGAGTCGACGGAACGTCACCACGACGAGGCAGTGGTGCTTTTCGTGTGACTCCGGAGGGTGCCGGATTGGCTTTCCCGCCGCAGGTGGGGGCAGGATGCTTTCCCAAGGACTTCGTCCGGGGGAGACCCCACGGGGCGCGAAGGTCTCAAAAACGGACCCGGGTCCGGGCACTGTCCGAGGGCCCTGGCAGCATCGGCTTCGATCTCACGCCTCACAGGCAAGAAGAACACGGGAGTAACAACATGAACCGCAGTGAGCTGGTGGCCGCCCTGGCCGACCGCGCCGAGGTGACTCGCAAGGACGCCGACGCCGTGCTGGCCGCGCTCGCCGAGACCGTCGGTGAGATCGTCGCCAAGGGCGACGAGAAGGTCACCATCCCCGGTTTCCTGACCTTCGAGCGCACCCACCGTGCCGCTCGCACCGCTCGTAACCCGCAGACCGGCGACCCGATCAACATCCCGGCCGGCTACAGCGTGAAGGTCTCCGCGGGCTCGAAGCTCAAGGAAGCCGCCAAGGGCAAGTAACACCCCTGAGTACGACGAAGGGCGGTCACCCCGACCAGGGTGGCCGCCCTTCGGCGTACGGGCCGCAGAGGGCCGCTCCACGCCCCGCAGGCGCGTTCCCGGGGGCCCGGCCCCCGGGAACCCGTCGTCAGACCAGTGAACCGCCGGGCAGCTCGACCTTCGCGCCGAGCTTCTCCAGCTTCTCCATGAAGTTCTCGTAGCCGCGGTTGATCAGGTCGATCCCGTGGACCCGGGACGTCCCCTGGGCCGCCAGGGCGGCGATCAGGTACGAGAAACCGCCGCGCAGGTCCGGGATGACCAGATCCGCGCCCTGCAGCTTCGTCGGCCCGGAGACGACCGCGGAGTGCAGGAAGTTGCGCTGGCCGAAGCGGCAGTCGCTGCCGCCCAGGCACTCGCGGTAGAGCTGGATGTGCGCGCCCATCTGGTTGAGCGCCGAGGTGAAGCCGAGCCGGGACTCGTACACCGTCTCGTGCACGATCGACAGGCCGGCGGCCTGCGTCAGCGCCACGACCAGCGGCTGCTGCCAGTCGGTCTGGAAGCCGGGGTGCACGTCCGTCTCCAGCGCGATGGCGTTCAGCGCGCCGCCCGGGTGCCAGAAGCGGATGCCCTCGTCGTCGATCTCGAAGGCGCCGCCGACCCGGCGGAAGGTGTTCAGGAACGTCATCATCGAGCGCTGCTGGGCGCCGCGGACGTAGATGTTGCCCTCGGTCGCCAGCGCCGCGGACGCCCAGGAGGCGGCCTCCAGGCGGTCCGGGATGGCCCGGTGCGTATAACCGTCGAGCCGGTCCACACCGGTGATCCGGATGGTCCGGTCGGTGTCCATGGAGATGATCGCGCCCATCTTCTGCAGTACGCAGATGAGGTCCTCGATCTCCGGCTCCACGGCCGCGTTGGACAGCTCGGTGACGCCCTCGGCGAGCACCGCGGTCAGCAGCACCTGCTCGGTGGAGCCGACCGAGGGGTACGGCAGCCGGATCTTGGTGCCGCGCAGCCGCTGCGGGGCCTCCAGGTACTGGCCGTCCGCCCGCTTCTCGATCGTCGCGCCGAACTGGCGCAGCACGTCGAAGTGGAAGTCGATCGGCCGGCCGCCGATGTCGCAGCCGCCGAGGCCCGGGATGAACGCGTGGCCCAGCCGGTGCAGCAGCGGGCCGCAGAAGAGGATCGGGATGCGCGACGAGCCCGCGTGGGCGTCGATGTCGGCGACGTTCGCGCTCTCGACATGGGTCGGGTCGAGGAGCAGCTCACCCGGTTCGTCACCCGGACGGACCGTCACGCCGTGCAGTTGCAGCAGCCCGCGCACCACCCGGACATCGCGGATGTCCGGCACGTTGCGCAGCCGGCTGGGCCCGCTGCCGAGCAGCGCGGCGACCATTGCCTTCGGCACCAGGTTCTTGGCGCCTCGGACGCGGATCTCACCCTCCAGCGGGGTTCCGCCGTGGACAAGCAGGACATCGTCTGTGCCGGTCATGAATCTCGCGTTCCGGAGTGGTCGGGCAGGGGGCCAACCGAAAGGGTAATGGCCAGGCACCCCCCTTCCGTAAGAGAACGGGGGGTGTGCGAACGTCATGAATCCGCCACAACACGCTCTGCTCCCCCCATATTGCGGAGGGTTACCGTCCGGATGGGCGGTCGCGGCGTGCGCTCCTCGTGCATCCGTGCGCCCTGAGCTGCGCTCGGGCACCCAGGGCGACCAACAGGTCACTTGACCCCCGCGAACGCCGAAGATGCGGGATCATTTCTGCCATGACCGAGGTGTCCTCGCTCACAGGGCGGCTGCTCGTGGCCACACCCGCCCTGGCGGACCCGAATTTCGACCGTGCGGTGGTGCTGCTCCTCGACCACGACGAGGAGGGCTCGCTCGGCGTGGTCCTGAACCGCCCGACCCCCGTCGGCGTCGGTGACATCCTCGCGTCCTGGGCCGGACTGACCGGTGAGCCGGACGTCGTCTTCCAGGGCGGGCCCGTCTCCCTCGACTCGGCGCTCGGTGTCGCGGTGATCCCCGGCGACGAGGGCCCCCTGGGCTGGCGCCGGGTCCACGGGGCGATCGGCCTGGTGGACCTGGAGGCGCCCCCGGAGCTGCTGGCCGCGGCGCTCGGCTCGCTGCGGATCTTCGCCGGGTACGCCGGCTGGGGGCCCGGTCAGCTGGACACGGAGCTGTCCGAGGGCGCCTGGTACGTCGTCGAATCGGAACCGGGTGACGTGTCCTCGCCCAGCCCGGAAGGTCTCTGGCGGGCGGTACTGCGCCGCCAGCGCAGCGAACTGGCCATGATCGCCACGTATCCGGACGACCCTTCGCTGAACTGATGCCCGGGCTTTCAGTACGCTTGGCGGTTATGAGCACTCTTGAGCCCGAGCGCGGGGCAGGTACCGGAACCCTCGTGGAGCCGACGCCGCAGGTGTCGAACGGCGACGGCGACCACGAGCGCTACGCCCATTACGTTCAGAAGGACAAGATCATGGCGAGTGCCCTGGAGGGCACCCCCGTGGTCGCACTGTGCGGCAAGGTCTGGGTGCCGGGGCGCGACCCCAAGAAGTACCCGGTGTGCCCCATGTGCAAGGAGATCTACGAGTCCATGGGCGCCGGCGGCGACAAGGACAAGGGCAAGGGCGGCAAGGACAAGCAGTAGTCCCACCGCACCACGAAGAGCCCGGGAGAGCCCCCGGGGCACGCAGTCGCGTGCCCCGGGGGCTCTTCGCCGTGCGGGGGGCCGCCGGCGTTGCACGGGCTGCTTCCGAGGGTCACAGAGTGGTGGAGACCACTTGTCGGCGTCCTGGTCCGGACCTACTCTCCTGCAAGTTGTGCAGAACGAAACGAGCGTTGCGCATGATGCAACGCCTACCGGTAGGGGTTCCGGATGATGTTTTCTGCCCGAATTGCCGTTCCGGCCGCGGCGCTTGTGCTGGCCGGCCTCACCGCCACCGCCTGCGCGCCGCAGACCTCCGACACCGGCTCCAAGGAGGACGACAAGACCGGCACGCTCCGCGTCTGGCTGTTCCAGGAGGTCGGCAACAAGCCCAAGGAGAAGGTCGTCGACGCCGCGACCGCCGCCTTCCGCAAGGCCCACGAGGGCGCGAAGGTCGAGATCGAGTACATACCGGTCGAGACCCGCGCCCAGCGCGTCAAGGCCGCGTTCAACGACCCCGACAGCGCCCCCGACCTCATCGAGTACGGCAACACGGACACCGCCGGCTACGTCAAGGACGGCGGACTCGCCGATGTCAGCGCGGAGTTCGCCGCCTGGGACGACGCCAAGGACACCGACCCGACGGCCAAGGAGTCGGTGACGGTCGGCGGCAAGGTCTACGGGGCCCCGCTCTTCGTCGGCGTCCGCGCGCTCTACTACCGCACCGACGTGTTCTCCCGGATGGGCATCGAGGCGCCCAAGTCCCAGGCCGAGCTGATCTCCACCGCGAAGAAGATCCACAAGGAGCAGCCGGACCTGTACGGACTCGCCGTCGGCGGCGCGTACACCTACGGTGCGATGCCCTTCATCTGGGCCAACGGCGGCGAACTCGCCGACGGGAGCGGCAGCGCGTACAAGGCCGCCATCAACAGCGACAAGGCCCGCAAGGGCATCGAGGCCTACACCTCCCTGTTCGGCGCCGCCAACTGCCCGGCCGCCAAGTGCGCCGCCATGGGCGGCAACGCGACCGTCACCGCCTTCGCCTCAGGCAAGGCCGCCATGGCCATCGGCGGCGACTTCAGCCACGCCGCCGTCGAAGCCGGCACGGTCAAGGGCAAGTACGCCGTCGTCCCGCTGCCCGGACTCGCCGAGGGCTCCGTCGCCCCCGCGTTCGCGGGCGGGAACAACATCGGCGTGCTGAAGAGCACCAAGCACCGCACCCTGGCCGTCGGCCTGATGAAGGAACTCACCGGCAAGGCCACCCAGGCGAAGATGTTCGACGCGATGGGCTTCCTGCCGACGTACAAGGACGTACGGGCCGAAGCGGCGAAGCGCGAGCCGTTCGTCGCCCCCTTCGTCGCCACGCTCGGCGCGGGCACCAGGTTCGTCCCCGCATCGCCGGCCTGGGGACAGATCGACTCCTCGCTGATCCTGCCGACGATGTTCCAGGAGATCGTCAGCGGCCGTAAGGACGTGGCGAAGGCCTCGGACGACGCCGCGAAGAAGATGGACGCGGCGTTCGCCGACGCGGGCTGACGATGACGGCGAACAGCACGGCGTACAAAGCGCCCCCCGCACCCGGGACGGACGGCCCCCCTCTCCGCCCGCCCCGCCGCCGCGCGGCCTCACCGGCCGGGCGGCCCGGCTGGACCCCCTGGCTCTATCTGCTGCCCGCCCTCGTCCTGCTCGGCGGGCTGCTCGTCTACCCGATCTACCAACTGGGCCTGATCTCCTTCCTGGAGTACACCCAGGCCCAGGTCAGCGGCGGTGAACCCGCCACCTTCCAGGGCTTCGGCAACTACGCCACGCTCTTCGGCGACAGCCAGTTCTGGCAGGTGCTGCTGGCCACCGTCGTCTTCGCGGCGGCCTGTGTGCTGGCCACCCTGTTCACCGGCTGCGCGCTGGCCGTCCTGCTGACCCGGGTGCGGGCCGTGCCGCGGCTCGCGCTGATGATGGCCGCGCTCGGCGCCTGGGCGACCCCCGCGATCACCGGTTCGACCGTCTGGGTCTTCCTCTTCGACGCCGACCTCGGACCGGTCAACCGGGTCCTGGGGCTCGGTGACTTCTCCTGGACGTACGGGCGCTACAGCGCCTTCGCCCTGGTGCTCCTCGAAGTCCTGTGGTGCTCGTTCCCGTTCGTGATGGTCACGGTGTACGCCGGCATCCGCGCCATCCCCACCGAGGTGCTGGAGGCGGCCGCGCTGGACGGCGCCTCGCAGTGGCGGATCTGGCGGTCGGTCATGGCGCCGATGCTGCGCCCGATCCTGGTCGTCGTCACCATCCAGTCGGTGATCTGGGACTTCAAGGTCTTCACCCAGATCTACGTCATGACCAACGGCGGCGGCATCGCCGGCCAGAACCTGGTGCTCAACGTGTACGCCTACCAGAAGGCGTTCGCGTCCTCGCAGTACAGCCTCGGCTCGGCCATCGGCGTCGTGATGCTGGTGATCCTGCTGGCCGTCACGCTCGTCTATCTGCGCCTCGTGCGGCGCCAGGGGGAGGAACTGTGAGCCTGCCGTCCCTGTTGCGCGTCCGCCGGCCCGGCCGGCTCGCCGCCGAGGCCGCGGCGCTGCTGATCGCCGCCGCCGTCGCCTTCCCGCTCTACTGGATGGTGCTCTCCGCCGTCAAACCGGCGGGCGAGATCCAGTCCGCGCACCCGCGGCCGTGGACCCTGTCGCCGTCCCTGGACTCCTTCCGCCGGGTCTTCCAGCAGCAGGACTTCGGGCGCTACTTCCTCAACAGCCTGATCGTCGCCGGGACGGTCGTGATCGTCTCCGCGCTGATCGCCTTCCTGGCGGCGACGGCGGTGACCCGGTTCAGATTCCGCTTCCGCACCACGCTGCTGATCATGTTCCTGGTCGCGCAGATGGTGCCGGTCGAGGCGCTGACGATCCCGCTGTTCTTCCTGATGCGGGACTTCGGCCAGCTGAACACGCTCGGTTCGCTGATCCTGCCGCACCTCGCGTTCTCGCTGCCGTTCGCGATCTGGATGCTGCGCGGCTTCGTCAGGGCCGTTCCGGACGCCCTGGAGGAGGCCGCGTACATCGACGGGGCGAGCCGGGCCCGCTTCCTGTGGCAGATCCTCTTCCCGCTGGTCTTCCCGGGCCTCGTGGCGACCAGCGTCTTCTCGTTCATCTCGACCTGGAACGACTTCCTGTTCGCGAAGTCCTTCCTGATCAGCGACACCTCCCAGTCGACGCTCCCGATGGCGCTGCTGGTCTTCTTCAAACCCGATGAGAACGACTGGGGCGGGATCATGGCAGCCTCGACGGTGATGACCGTCCCCGTGCTGGTCTTCTTCGTACTCGTACAGCGACGCCTGGTCTCGGGACTGGGCGGAGCGGTTAAGGACTGACGTCATGAACATGGATCTGATCCCGGCCCCCGTGCGCGCCGGCGACCAGGGCCGGTACGGATTCGCGCTGGACGCGTCCACCACCGTCACGGCCGCTCCCGGCACCGAGAGCACCGAGCGCTGGCTGCGCACCACGCTCGGCGCGGCCTTCGGCCTGCCGCTCGCGCCGGGCGCCGAGGGTGCCGAGCAGTCCGTCCGGCTGCTGACCGACCCGGCCCTGGAGCCGGAGGAGTACCGGCTGACCACGTTGCCCGGCAACAGCGTCGTGATCACCGGCGGCAGCCCCGCCGGGGTCTTCTGGGGCGCCCAGACGTTGCGTCAGCTGCTGGGGCCGCAGGCGTTCCGCCGGGCACCGGCCGGCGGGGCCGCCCCGGCCGCGCTCGGGTTCACCGACATCGAGGACCGCCCCCGCTTCGGCTGGCGCGGCATGATGCTCGACGTCTCCCGGCACTTCCTGCCGAAGGCCGACGTCCTGCGCTACCTCGACCTCCTCGCCGCCCACAAGCTGAACGTCTTCCACTTCCACCTCACCGACGACCAGGGCTGGCGCGTCGAGATCAAGCGCTACCCGCGGCTGACCGAGGTCGGTGCCTGGCGCTCGCGCACCAAGTACGGCCACCGGGCGTCCGAGCTCTGGGACGAGACCCCGCACGGCGGCTACTACACCCAGGACGACATCCGCGAGATCGTCGCGTACGCCGCCGAGCGGCACATCCGGGTCGTCCCCGAGATCGACATCCCGGGCCACTCGCAGGCCGCCATCAGCGCCTACCCGGAGCTGGGCAACACCGACGTCGTCGACACCGCCGCCCTGACCGTCTGGGACACCTGGGGCGTCAACCCCAACGTGCTCGCCCCCACCGACCACACCCTGCGCTTCTTCGAGGGCGTCTTCGAGGAGATCCTGGAGCTCTTCCCCGCCGCCACCTCGCCGTTCGTCCACATCGGCGGCGACGAGTGCCCCAAGGACCAGTGGAAGCAGTCGCCGGCCGCGCAGGCCCGCATCAAGGAGCTCGGCCTGGCCGGCGAGGACGAGCTCCAGTCCTGGTTCATCCGCCACTTCGACAACTGGCTCACCGCGCGCGGCCGTCGCCTCATCGGCTGGGACGAGATCCTGGAGGGCGGTCTCGCCGACGGCGCCGCGGTCTCCTCGTGGCGCGGCTACGCGGGCGGCATCGCGGCCGCCGAGGCCGGGCACGACGTCGTGATGTGCCCGGAGCAGCAGGTGTATCTGGACCACCGTCAGCACGGCGGCCCCGACGAGCCGATGCCCATCGGATACGTCCGCACCCTGGAGGACGTCTACCGCTTCGAACCCGTGCCGCCGGCCCTCGACGAGGAGGCGGCCCGGCACGTACTCGGCGCCCAGGCCAACGTGTGGACCGAGGTCATGCAGAACCGCTCCCGCGTCGACTACCAGGTCTTCCCCCGCCTGGCGGCCTTCGCCGAGGTCGCCTGGTCGGCGCTGCCGGCCCCGGCGGACCGGGACTTCGCGGAGTTCGAGGGCCGAATGGCCACCCACTACGGGCGACTTGACGCGCTCGGCGTCGACTACCGGCCGCCGGGCGGCCCGTTGCCGTGGCAGCGGCGCCCCGGAGTCCTCGGCCGCCCGATCGAGGGAGCACCCCCGAACGTGTGAGTCCGGACACCTTCCGGTTGCCGCCACCACCGTCCCCGGGACCGTGGTGGCGGCGCCGTTCCCGGCGCGGGAATCCGCCCCGGAGCCGCCACCCGCCGGAACGGAACAAGTCGCACAACCACCCCGAAGGGCGGCAATCGGCACTCCGGGCCGAAGAGGGGCGAAACGGGAGCATCCCCCTGACCGGGTACGGATACTCCCTTCGCGGACCCTCGCGTCGGGCCGGTCCGAAGATGTGCCAGAGTTGCCACGTCCGGGCTTCGAGCACGTACCGTACGGCGAAACAGGCGGGACAGCCGGGACACCGGGAAGGGGCAGCTGGGTTGACCATGCACGCACCGCAGGCGACGCAGTCCGTCACGCTGCCCGCCTCGCTGGACGAGGCCGTGGCGGCACTCGGCGCCATGCCCGCCGCCGTACCCGTGGCAGGCGGCACGGATCTGATGGCGGCCGTCAACAAGGGGCTCCTGCGCCCCTCCGGGCTGGTCGGCCTCGGCCGGATCAGCGAGCTCCGCGGCTGGCACTACCAGGACGGCCACGCCCTGCTGGGCGCCGGCCTCACCCACGCACGCATGGGGCGGCCCGACTTCGCCGCCCTCATCCCCGCACTCGCCGCGTCCGCGCGCGCGGCGGGCCCGCCGCAGATCCGCAACGCGGGCACGCTCGGCGGCAACATCGCCACCGCCGCACCGACCGGCGACGCCCTGCCGGTCCTCGCCGCGCTGGAGGCCGAACTCGTCATCGCGGGCCCCGGCGGCGCACGCCGCGAGATCCCGGTCTCGCACCTGCTGGCCGGCCGCGAGATGCTGGAGCCCGCCGAGCTGATCGGCTTCGTCCGCGTCCCGCTGCTGCACGCCCCGCAGGTCTTCCTCAAGGCGACCGGACGCACCGGCCCCGGCCGGGCCACCGCCTCCGTCGCGATCGTGCTCGACCCGGCCCGGCGCGGAGTGCGCTGCGCGGTCGGCGCCATCGCGCCGATGCCGCTGCGGCCGCTGGAGGCCGAACG
The DNA here is from genome assembly GCF_035917255.1 of Streptomyces sp. NBC_01257. Lineage (NCBI taxonomy): Bacteria > Bacillati > Actinomycetota > Actinomycetes > Kitasatosporales > Streptomycetaceae > Streptomyces > Streptomyces sp. NBC_01257. Next base: position 3,526,798 of record NZ_CP108472.1, on the reverse strand, counting down.
CTGGATCGCCTCGCTGATCGACTGGGACGGCGAACGGGGCCTGGCCCCCGACGCGCTGGCCGCCTTCGGCGAGTACGTCGCCGCGGCCTGCATCCCGGACCAGGCACCGCCCGCCGACGGGGGAGAGGCGCCACCGCTGCCCCCCGCCGTACTGCACCTGCGGCGCACCGTCGCCGCACTGGCCCGACGCGCGCTGGGGAGGGCACTGTCGTGAGCAACGAGGACCACGCCGATCAGCACGGGGGCTGGGAGCCGACCCCGCAGGGCGGCGAGTACGACGCCGAGGCGACCGCCTTCGTCCACCTGCCGCCCGAGGACCTGGCGAACGTGCCGCTGGCCGCGCCCGGCCAGGGCTACGTGCCGCCGATGATCCTGCCGCTGACCCCCGCGGCCGGCCTCGACCCGGCGGCCACCGGCAGCTGGGTCGTCCAGGCGCAGAACCAGCAGGACGAGCAGGGCCGGCCCGAACAGCACGAGCCCGCGGAGCAGCGGGACCAGCAGGGCCCCGGCACGGAGCCCGCGCCCGCGCCGGTGCACTGGCCGGACCCCAACCAGCAGCAGACGCCGTACGGATACCCGCAGCCCGAACCGCAGCCGTCGCAGGAGTACCCCGGCCAGTACCGCGGGACCTCGGCCGCCACCGGCCAGTGGAACTTCGCGGAGTCCGGCGGCCCCGCCGAGGCGCCCGGCCACACCGGCCAGTGGACGATCCCGGTCGCCGACGGCGAGCTCCCGGAGGAGTCCGGGGAGTTCTCGGCCTCCGCGCTGGCCGCCGGCTGGTACGCGGACCGCACCCCGCCGGCCACGCTGCCGGGCGGCGCGCCCGCACCGTGGGCGACGCAGGAGCCCGCGGCCGGCGACACCCCGGCGCTCGGGACCGACCTGGGCGGCATGCCCGACCACGCGCCCGCCGACGCGCGGGAGCCCGGCCCGGACCCGGCTGCCGACGACGCAGCCGCCGAGGTGGCCGAGGCGGAGGACCCGGAGCACCACGTCCTGTCGGACGAGGCGTCACCGGACGCCGCCCCCGAGGACGCACAGCAGTCCGCGCCGGAGCAGCCCGCCCCGGACACGGACGACGCCCCGGCGCCGGACGACGCGGTGGCGGACGACGTGGCCATGGACGCCGCGGCGCCGGACGAGGCGCCCGCAGCCCCCCTCGACCTGCCCAGCGAGCACCCCGCCGCCTCCTACGTGCTGCACGTGAACGGCGCCGACCGGCCCGTCACCGACGCCTGGATCGGCGAGTCCCTGCTCTACGTGCTGCGCGAGCGGCTCGGCCTGGCCGGTGCCAAGGACGGCTGCTCGCAGGGCGAATGCGGTGCCTGCAACGTCCAGGTGGACGGCCGTCTCGTCGCCTCCTGCCTGGTCCCCGCGGCCACGGCGGCGGGCAGCGAGGTCCGTACGGTCGAGGGCCTGGCCGTCGACGGGGAGCCGTCCGACGTCCAGCGGGCCCTGGCCGAGTGCGGCGCCGTCCAGTGCGGCTTCTGCATCCCCGGCATGGCCATGACGGTCCACGACCTGCTGGAGGGCAATCACGCCCCCAGCGAACTGGAGACCCGCCAGGCGCTCTGCGGCAACCTCTGCCGCTGTTCCGGCTACCGCGGCGTGCTCGACGCCGTGAACGAGGTCATCGCGGGCCGCGAGGCCGCCGCCGATGCGGCGCAGGAATCCGCGGACCCCGACGAGGCCCGCATCCCGCACCAGGCGGCGCCGGGCGCGGGTAGTGTGCAGGCCCATCTGCAGGACGGAGGCATGGCGTGAGCAACGACGCAGCCACCGCGGCGGGCGCGACCCACACGGCGATCAGCATCCCGTCGCTGGACGGCCCCGGCGGCCCCGACACCGAGCAGCCGCTGCTCGGCCTCGGCTCCTCCCTGCCGCCGGCCGACGCACGCGCCAAGACCGAGGGCACCTTCCCGTACGCCGCCGACCTGTGGGCCGAGGGACTGCTCTGGGCGGCCGTGCTCCGCTCCCCGCACCCGCACGCCCGCATCCTGTCCATCGACACCTCGGCCGCCGTCGGGATGCCCGGCGTCCGCGCGGTCGTCACCCACGAGGACGTGCCCGGCGAGGGCTCCTACGGGCGCCGCGTCGTCGACCGCCCCGTCTTCGCCTCCGACCTGGTCCGCCACCACGGCGAGCCGATCGCCGCGGTCGCCGCCGACCACCCGGACACCGCCCGGCTGGCCGCCGCCGCGATCGCCGTCGAGTACGAGGTGCTGGAACCGGTCACCGACCCGGAGAAGGCCTTCGCCGCCGAGCCGCTGCACCCCGACGGCAATCTGATCCGCCACATCCCGCTGCGCTACGGCGACCCGGATATCACCGGTGACGTGGTCGTCGAGGGGCTGTACCGCATCGGCCGTCAGGACCCGGCCCCGATCGGCGCCGAGGCCGGCCTCGCCGTGCCCCGCCCCGACGGCGGCGTGGAGATCTACACCGCGTCCACCGACCCGCACACCGACCGCGACCTCGCCGCCGCCTGCTTCGGCCTCGAACCCGACCGGGTGAAGGTCGTCGTCACCGGGGTGCCCGGCGCGACCGGCGACCGCGAGGACCCCGGCTTCCAGCTCCCGCTCGGCCTGCTCGCCCTGCGCACCGGCTGCCCGGTGAAGCTGGCCGCCACCCGCGAGGAGTCCTTCCTCGGCCACGCCCACCGCCACCCGACGCTGCTGCGCTACCGCCACCACGCGGACGCCGAGGGCCGTCTGGTGAAGGTCGAGGCCCAGATCCTGCTGGACTCCGGCGCGTACGCCGACTCCTCGTCGGAGTCGCTGGCCGCCGCCGTCGCGTTCGCCTGCGGTCCGTACGTCGTCCCGCACGCCTTCATCGAGGGCTGGGCGGTCCGTACGAACAACCCGCCGTCCGGCCACGTCCGGGGCGAGGGCGCGATGCAGGTCTGCGCCGCCTACGAGGGCCAGATGGACAAGCTGGCCGCCAAGCTCGGGATCGAGCCGGCCGAACTGCGGCTGCGCAACGCCCTGTCCACCGGCGACATCCTGCCCACCGGCCAGACCGTGACCTGCCCGGCACCCGTCGCCGAACTCCTGCGGTCGGTACGCGACTTCCCGCTGCCCTCGCTGCCCAAGGACTCCCCGGAGGACGACTGGCTGCTCCCGGGCGGCCCCGAGGGCGCTGGCGAGCCCGGAGCGGTGCGGCGCGGGGTCGGCTACGCACTCGGCATGGTCCACATGCTCGGAGCCGAGGGCACCGACGAGGTCTCCACGGCCACCGTCCGCGTCCACGACGGCGTCGCCACCGTCATCTGCGCCGCCGTCGAGACCGGCCAGGGCTTCTCGACGCTGGCCCGCCAGGTCGTCCAGGAGACCCTGGGCATCGAGGAGGTCCACGTGGCCTCCGTCGACACCGACCAGCCCCCCGCCGGTCCCGCCACGCACGGCCGCCACACCTGGGTCTCCGCCGGAGCGGTCGAACGCGCCGCGAAGATGGTCCGCACCCAGCTGCTCCAGCCGCTGGCCCACAAGTTCGGCATGTCCACCGAACTGCTCCAGATCGCCGACGGCAAGATCACCAGTTACGACGGGGTGCTCTCCACGACCGTCACCGAGGCGATGGACGGCAAGGAACTCTGGGCCACCGCCCAGTGCCGCCCGCACCCCACCGAGCCGCTCGACGAGTCCGGCCAGGGCGACGCCTTCGTCGGCCTCGCGTTCTGCGCGATCCGCGCGGTGGTGGACGTGGACATCGAGCTCGGCTCCGTCCGCGTCGTCGAGATGGCGATCGCCCAGGACGTCGGCCGGGTCCTCAACCCGTCCCAGCTGGCGACCCGGATCGAGGCGGGCATCACCCAGGGCATCGGGGCCGCCCTGACCGAGAACCTCCGCACCGCCCGCGGTCTGATCCGGCACCCCGATCTGACGGGCTACGCCCTGCCGACGGCGCTGGACGCCCCGGACATCCGGATCGTCAAGCTCGTCGAGGAACGCGATGTGGTGGCCCCCTTCGGCGCCAAGCCCGCCTCCGCGATCCCGGTGGTGACCTCTCCGGCCGCCGTGGCCGCGGCGGTCCGCTCGGCCACCGGCCGCCCGGTCAACCGGCTCCCGATCAGGCCCCAGGCGGCCGTCGCCGTCGCCAAGGGCTGAGCGGCCCGCCCCCGGAACGACACCGCCCGCCCCTCCGAGCGAGGGGCGGGCGGTGGTGCGTGGAGACCGTGACCGGATTCGAACCGGTGTAACTCGAGTTGCAGTCGAGCCCCTGAGCCTCTCGGGCACACGGTCGTGCGTTGCTGCGATGACTCGACCGTATGGCCGCGGCGGCCGGGTGTTCAAGGGCGCGGGCCGCCGTGCAACGCGACTGCCACACCGCGTTCACGATCGCCGGGCCGGTCCTACGACCAAGGGACGAGAGCAGGAGCGACTCTCGACAGGGTTCATCCCGGTTTTTGCCCCTTACTCTTGGGCTCATGACCGTCCTGGAACCGCGTGACGCCGACGTCTCGCCCCGCATCGAAGACATCGACCTCCCTCGCGGGACAGGCGTTCTGGGACGGACCTACCGGGCGCTCAGCATCGGCATCGTCTCCGTCGTGTTCCTGATCGCCTTCGAGGCGACCGCCGTGGGGACCGCGATGCCGGTCGCCGCCCGTGAGCTGCACGGCATCCCGCTGTACGCGTTCGCCTTCTCGGCGTACTTCACCACCAGCCTGTTCGCCATGGTGCTGTCCGGCCAGTGGGCCGACCGGCGCGGCCCACTCGCGCCGCTCGCCACCGGGATCACCGCCTTCGGGGCGGGGCTGCTGCTGTCCGGGACCGCGGGCACCATGTGGATGTTCATCGCGGGCCGGGCCGTGCAGGGGCTCGGCGGCGGGCTGGTGATCGTCGCGCTGTACGTGGTGATCAGCCGGGCCTACCCGGAGCACCTGCGCCCGGCGATCCTGGCCGCGTTCGCCGCGAGCTGGGTGATTCCGTCCGTCGTGGGGCCGCTGGCCTCCGGGAGCGTGACCGAGCACCTGGGCTGGCGCTGGGTCTTCGTCGGGATTCCGGTCCTGGTGGTCTTCCCGCTGGTCCTCGCGCTGCCCGCGATCCGGCGGACGGCCTCGGGACCGGCCGACCCGACGGCTCCCGTCGAGCCGTACGACCGCCGGCGCATCGCGCTCGCGCTGGGCATCTCGCTGGGCGCCGGACTGCTCCAGTACGCCGGGCAGGAGCGGAACTGGTTCTCCCTGCTGCCGGCCGCCGCCGGTGTGGCGCTGCTCGTCCCCGCGATCCGCGGCCTGCTGCCCCCGGGCACCGCCCGCGCCGCCCGCGGGCTGCCCGCGGTGGTGCTGCTGCGCGGGGTGGCGGCCGGATCGTTCGTCGCCGCCGAGTCGTTCGTCCCGCTGATGCTGGTCACCCAGCGCGGCATGTCCCCGACGATGGCCGGTCTCTCGCTGGCCGCCGGCGGCGGGACCTGGGCCCTGGGCTCGTACGTACAGTCCCGGCCCCGCCTGGAACCGCACCGCGAGCGGCTGATGGCCGGCGGCATGGTGCTGGTCGCCGCGGCGATCGCGGCCGCGCCCGCCGTGCTGATCGACGGGGTGCCGGTCTGGACGGTCGCCGTCGCCTGGGCCCTCGGCTGCTTCGGCATGGGCATGGTGATCGCATCGACCAGCGTGCTGCTGCTGAAGCTGTCCGCGCCGGCGGAGGCCGGGGCGAACTCCGCGGCCCTGCAGATCTCCGACGGCCTCTCGAACGTCCTTCTGCTCGCGGCGGGCGGCGCGGCGTTCGCGGCGCTCGGCGGGGGAGCGGTGGGCGTGGTGCACGAGGCGCTGGAGGCGGGCGCGTCCGGCTCGCACCCGGGGGCGTTCGCGGTGGTGTTCCTGCCGATGGCGGGGGTGGCGCTGGTGGGGGCGTGGGTGGCCACGCGGGTGCGGGAGCGATGAGCGACACCGTTCCCGTACGGGCATGAACCCGCACCTTCGCGACGTCGTGGACGAGGTGTGAGAGCCGTCGCAATTACCTTCGGGGCGGCGCAGTCCGAGGCGGATCGCGCCCCGCCCCCCGGTAAGGTGGCCCGGTTGTCGTATCGCGTGCGGGCCCGTCCCGGTCCGTGCGGACAGCACCACACGTACCCGAGAGACCCGAACCGGAGACCGTGACTACTACCGCCTCCCACCACCTCTCACCCGCCTTTCCCGGCCGCGCCCCCTGGGGTACGGCCGGCAAGCTGCGAGCCTGGCAGCAGGGCGCCCTCGAGAGGTACGTCCAGGAGCAGCCGCGCGACTTCCTCGCGGTCGCGACCCCCGGCGCCGGGAAGACCACCTTCGCGCTGACCCTCGCCTCATGGCTGCTCCACCACCACGTCGTGCAGCAGATCACCGTCGTCGCGCCCACCGAGCACCTGAAGAAGCAGTGGGCGGAGGCGGCCGCCCGGATAGGGATCAAGCTCGATCCCGACTACAGCGCGGGCCCCGTGAGCAAGGAGTACCACGGGGTCGCCGTCACGTACGCGGGCGTCGGAGTCCGCCCCATGCTGCACCGCAACCGGTGCGAGCAGCGCAAGACCCTGGTGATCCTCGACGAGATCCACCACGCCGGTGACTCCAAGTCCTGGGGCGAGGCCTGCCAGGAGGCGTTCGACCCGGCGACCCGCCGGCTCGCGCTCACCGGCACGCCGTTCCGCTCCGACACCAACCCGATCCCCTTCGTCGCGTACGAGGAGGGCAACGACGGAATCCGGCGGTCGTCCGCCGACTACACCTACGGGTACGGCAACGCGCTCGCCGACGGCGTCGTGCGCCCGGTCATCTTCCTCAGCTACAGCGGCAACATGCGCTGGCGCACCAAGGCAGGGGACGAGATCGCCGCCCGGCTCGGCGAGCCGATGACCAAGGACGCCATCGGGCAGGCCTGGCGCACCGCGCTCGCGCCCACCGGCGACTGGATCCCCAACGTGCTGAGCGCCGCCGACAAGCGGCTCACCGAGGTCCGCAAGGGCATCCCGGACGCGGGCGGGCTCGTCATCGCCACCGACCAGGAGTCGGCGCGCGAGTACGCCAAGATCCTCAAGAAGGTGACCGGCGAGAAGCCCACCGTCGTCCTCTCCGACGAGAAGGCCGCGTCGAAGAAGATCGACGCGTTCACCGAGGACGGCTCGCGCTGGATGGTCGCCGTCCGCATGGTGTCGGAGGGCGTCGACGTGCCGCGGCTGGCCGTCGGCGTGTACGCCACCACCATCTCGACGCCGCTCTTCTTCGCCCAGGCCGTCGGCCGCTTCGTGCGCTCCCGCAGGCGCGGCGAGACCGCTTCGGTCTTCGTGCCGACGATCCCGATGCTCCTCGACTTCGCCAACGAGATGGAGGTCGAACGGGACCACGTCCTCGACAAGCCCAAGAAGGGCAGCGACGAGGAGAACCCGTTCTCCGAGGAGGACAAGCTCCTGGCCGACGCCGAGAAGCTGGAGGACGAGGAGACCGAGGAGCAGCTGCCCTTCGAGGCGCTGGAGTCCGACGCCGTCTTCGACCGGGTGCTGTACGACGGCGCCGAGTTCGGCATGCAGGCGCACCCGGGCAGCGAGGAGGAGCAGGACTACCTCGGCATCCCGGGGCTGCTCGAACCCGACCAGGTGCAGCTGCTGCTCCAGAAGCGGCAGACCCGGCAGATCGCGCACAGCCGGCAGAAGCCGGCCTCGGAGGCGGACCTGCTGGAGAAGCCCGCCGAGGACCGGCCGGTGGTCACGCACAAGCAGCTGCTGAGCCTGCGCAAGCAGCTGAACACCATGGTGTCGGCCTACACGCACCAGAGCGGCAAGCCGCACGGCGTCATCCACACCGAACTGCGCCGGGTGTGCGGCGGTCCGCCGAGCGCGGAGGCCACCGCCGGGCAGATCGAGCAGCGGATCAAGAAGGTCCAGGAGTGGGCCACCCGCATGACGTGAGTCCCGCGGGAGCACGAGGACGCGGGCACCGGCCCGGGGCGTTCGGACAGCTGGTTCCGCCCCGGGCCGGCGTCATGCCCGGGCCGTCACCAGACGTGCGACGCGGACTGGACGGACGTCGCCACGCACGGCACGGTGGCGGACGTCGGGGACGAGGCCACGATCTGCAGTGACCAGTTGGTGGAGCTCGGGGGAGTGGCCAGCACCACGGAATTCGTGCTGTTGCCGGCCGCGAGCGTGCCGGAGGTGAGCTTCAGGGGGCCCAGGGTGATCGGGTTCCCGCCGCTCATGCCCGGGTTGGCCGTGGCGGAGAACTGGACCTGACTGGTGACTCCGCCCACGGTCTTGGTGAGCTTGAGCGTCGTCGTGATGCTGTTCGGGTCGGCGCTCGTGCCGGCCGGCATCCTGATGTCCGACGACGTGATCTTGATGGACTTGGTCGTGCCGTTGTCGGCGGCGGTCAGGGTGGCGGTGCCGCTGCCCCACGAGCCGCAGTTGTAACTGGCCGTCGCGATGAGCGGGGTCACCGCCGAGGCCGTCGGGGACGACAGGGCGAGCAGGGCGCCGGCCGAACACGCCGCCGCCAGGACCAGCGGTAAGCGTCTTCGGTCCGGCGATGTGCCTGAAGAGATCGACATGACGGGGTGGAACTCCTTCCGGTTCGAATTCCGCAGATTCGACGACTCGCTGCACTCCGTGCATTTGCTGTACGTACGGATCTGCGTGCCGGGCCCGGCATGTCGGGTGCAGTGAAACGGTGATCTTCAAAGAAGTCAACAGGTGTGCAGGAAACGCCTGGAGAAATGCTTTTCGGGCATTTCCGAAAGGATCAATTGGGTCTCTCTTGACTTCTCTGCACGTGACCTCCTCAATGTGCGCAATCAATGGTCCATGAAAGGGTGTCAGGTGATCCGACGACGAAGACCCGGTGTGACCGGTCTGCTCGCGGCCTGCTTCGTGCTGTCACTGGGCTGCGTCGGGGCCACGGCCGCACCGTCCGCTTCCCCCGCCCGCGCGGCCGCGGACGCGGCCGGGACGGTGACCCCGACCGTCCACTGCCTCCTGCCCGCGGGCCAGGGCGAGGCGACCGGGCCGCAGCAGATGACCGTGGAGCTGTCGCCCGCCGTCGTCGAACCGGGCGGCAAGGTGCACGCGAAGGTGACGCTGGGCCCGTCCCCGGCCACCAGCGCCATCGCCCTCGACGACGTGCCGACCATCCCGAGCCTCGACCTCGCGATGTCCGGCGGGGCCACCGGCACCGTCACCGTGCGGGGCGCCGAGTTCACCATGGACATCCCCGCCGGGGCGGCCATCGAGATCCCCGCGTACGAAGGCGACTTCCTGGTCCCCGCGGACGCCTCGGGCGAGATCTCGCTCGCCCCGATCCGTACGCTCACCCAGACCAAGGTGTTCGGATCGGTCTTCGAGACGCCCTGCGACGTCGTCGACGGCGGCGGCCCGGTCGGCACCGTCACCGCGGAGGGCACCGGGTCCGAACCCGCCGTGCTGACCGCCCCCGCCGGCCCGGTGCGCCCGCACACCGAGGTGCAACTGGGCGGATCGGGCTGGACCCCGGACGCGTCCCCCGTGCCGTCGCTCTGCGCGGTCGGCGGCGGTGGCTGCGATCCGCTGAAGTTCACCGCCCACACCCTGCGGACCGACTCCGCCGGCACGCTCACCGGCACCGCCACCCTCGGCGAGGCCGGAGCGGTGCCCGACGGCGACTACGAGGTCAAGGTCAACGACGGCACCAAGGAGGCCACCGCCCCCCTCACCGTCGAGGCCGTCGCGGCCGGCAACCGCGAGATCACGCTGTCGTCCGACAGCGGCCCGGTCGGCAGCGTGATCACCGTCAGCGGCCGGAACTACAACCCGGACCGCTGGATCAACGTCATCGGCCTCGACGCCTCCGGCACCGGGCTCGACGACAGCGCGGTCTACGTGAAGAGCGGCGCGGACGGCACCTTCGCCGTCGAGTTCACCGTCATCTCCGACGCCGTCGCCGCCGTCCAGGCCGACGAGGGCAACGACCCGGCGACCGTACGCACCGCGCCCTTCACCGTCACCACCGGCGGCGGGGACGGTGCCACGGCCGAGCAGCAGCTGACCACGCGGGTCAGGGCCGGGACGCTGACCATGACCCAGGACGGGGACACCGTCGACTTCGGTACGACGGTCCTGGGCGCGGACAGCGGTGTGCAGCGGGCCCACCTCAACCGGGTGGAGGTGCAGGACGCCCGCGGCGTCAACAGCGGCTGGTCCCTGACCGCCACCCTCACCGGCTTCACGAGCGCCGACGGGGGCACCATCCCGGCCGGTGCGGTGCGGTGGGCGCCGGCCTGCACGGCACAGGACGGGAGCGTGGGGGCGCCGGTCGCCGGATCGCCCACCGTGCTCGGGAGCGAGGCGGCGAGCCTCTGCCGGATGAATCCGGACGGATCGCGTCCGTTCACCGGCGGGAAGTTCGACGCCGAGGCGGGTCTCGCCCTCACCGTTCCCGAATTCACCAGGCCCGGAGATTACAGCGCCACCCTGACCCTGACCCTGCTGTAAAGGGATCAGGGGAAATCCCCGCTGACGCCCGCCTGTTCCGTACGGCAATGGAACAGGCGGGCGTCGTCCATTCCGCATTCGGATCACCCGCATTTCCTTTCCTTTGGAGGAGCCGTATGTTCGCGCACCGCAGACCCACCGGCGGACCGGGCCGCCCGGCATTACGCCGGGCCGTCGCACTCGGCGCCGGAGCCGTACTCGTCTGGACCGGGGGCACCGTCGCCCTCGCCCCCCTCGCCCACGCCGGCACCGTCACCCCGACCGTCCACTGCACCCTGCCCGCCGGACAGGGCCAGGCGGACGGACCGCAGCAGTTCGGCGTGGAGCTGACGCCCGACACCGTCGACCCCGGCGGCAGGGTCCACGCCAAGGTGACGCTCGGCCCCTCCCCGGCCACCAGCGGCCTCAGCCTCAACGACGTGCCCACCACCCCGAGCCTCGACCTCGCGATGTCCGGCGGAGCCACCGGCACGGTCACCGTCACCGGACCCGAGATCCCGCTCGACATCCCGTCCGGACAGCCGATCGAGATCCCGCCGTACGAAGGGGACTTCCTGCTGCCCGCCGGCGCGAGCGGACCGATCAGCTTCACCCCGCTGCGCAACCTCACCCGCACCAAGGTGCTCGGCTCCACCTACGAGACCGCGTGCGTCGTCACCGCCGGCGGTGGTTCCATCGGCACCGTGACGGCGGAGGGCAGCGCCGGGCAGCCGGCCACGCTCATCGCCCCCACCGCCCCGGTCCGGCCCTCCACCGCCGTCACCCTGTCGGGCAGCCGCTGGACCGCCGGAGCCACCCCCGTACCGCAGCTCTGCGCCGCGGACGGCGGCGGCTGCGACGCCGCGAAGTTCGCCGGCGGCACCCTCGCCATCAACGGCTCCGGTCAGCTGACCGGCAGCGCCGTGCTCGCGGCGGCGGGCGCGGTGCCGGACGGCTCGTACCTCGTGAAGGTCGGCGACGGTACGAAGGAGGCCACCGCGCCCCTGACCGTCAAGGCCTTCGTGCCCGACGGGCCACGCGCCATCGCGCTGTCCCGCAGCAGCGGGCCGGTCGGCAGCGTCATCACCGTCACCGGCAGCGACTACCTCCAGGACCGGTGGATCAACACCATCGGCCTCGACGCGAGCGGCGCGACCCTCGACGACACGGCCGTCTATGTGAAGAGCGGCCCCGACGGCACCTTCTCCGTGGACTTCACCGTCTCCGACCCGGCGATCGCGGCGGTCCAGGTCGACGAGGGCAACGACCCGGCGACCGTACTGACCGCGCCGTTCACCGTGACCGAGGCGACCGCGACGCTCTCCGCGGGCGCCGCCAAGGTCAAACCCGGCGGGACGATCAGCGTCTCGGGTGACGGCTGGCCCTCCGGTGCCACCCCGGCCGCCGCCCTGTGCGCGACCGACGGCACCGGCTGCGACGCCGCCCGGATCAGCGGCTCCACCCTGCGCGTCACCGCCGACGGCACCCTCGCGGGTACGGTCACCGCCGCGGCATCCACCCCCCGCGGCGTCTACGCCCTCCAGGTCACGGCGGGCGGCGCACAGGCCCTCACCCAGCTGACGGTCTCCCCGACCTTCGTCGTCCTCACCCCGGCGGCCGGACCGAGAGGCACCGCGGTCACCGTCCTCGGCCAGGGCTTCGCGAAGGTCGCGACCGTGTCGATCGTCGGGCTGCGGGCGAACGGATCGCAGACCTCCGACCCGGTACGCACCAAGGTCGTCGGCCTCGACGGGGCGTTCTCGCAGACCTTCACCGTCAACGCCGCCGACACCGTCGCCCTCCGGGTCCGCGAGGTCCTCATCAACCCGCGCACCGAGACGGCCGCCTTCACCGTCCAGGACGGGACCGTCCCGTCCGGAGCCTCCTTCGCGCTCTCCCCGCCCGAAGGTCCGCCCGGCACGGTCGTCCAGGTGACCGGCCGGGGCTTCGCACCCGTCGCCACGGTCGCCGTCACCGGACGCACCGCCGACGGGAAGCAGACCTCCGACTCCTACGTCACCCGGATCGTCGGACTCGACGGCACCTTCGCCCTCAACTTCACCGTCCGGGACCCGGCCACGAAGGCGATCAGGGCCTGCGAAGTACTCGTGAACGGAAAAACTGTCCAGCAATTGTTCACAGTGAGTTAACGCCGGTTCACGTCCGGTGTACGGAGCGTCGCGGGGGAGTCGGCCGACATGGACGCGCGTAGATCCGCGCCGTTCGGCCGGCGCCCCGCTGACCGGCACTTATGCTCCGGCGGCACAACCGCTTTTCCACAAGCGCCCGGATTCTGGACGAGGTCTTCCGCTGAGCGGACTGGCTCGCTACTGTCCCAAAAATGTGAACGCCCCGTGGCAACGCCGCCGCGGAGCGCAGCCGGTGCCTTGGCCAGGCCGGCGGCCTCTCCGTGCGTCGCCGCTGGGACCGGTGACGCACAATCCGTGAGAACAGCCGCCGCCGCTCACCAAAGAGGAGAGGGCGTCGTGACCGCGGAGACCTCCCAGACGCTCGACCGAGGACTGCGTGTCCTCAAGCTGCTCGCCGACACCGACCACGGCCTGACGGTCACCGAGTTGTCCAACAAACTCGGTGTCAATCGCACGGTGGTCTACCGTCTGCTCGCCACCCTGGAACAGCACACCCTGATCCGCCGCGACCTGGGCGGCCGCGCCCGAGTGGGACTGGGCGTGCTGCGCCTGGGCCGCCAGGTCCACCCGCTCGTCCGGGAGGCGGCGCTGCCCGCGCTGCGCTCCCTGGCCGAGGACATCGGGGCGACCGCCCACCTCACGCTGGTCGACGGCTCGGACGCGCTGGCGGTCGCGGTCGTCGAACCGACCTGGACGGACTACCACGTCGCCTACCGGGCCGGCTTCCGCCACCCGCTGGACCGGGGTGCCGCGGGACGGGCGATCCTCGCCGCCCGGCAGAAGCCGGTGGGCGAGACGGCGTTCACGCTCACCCACGGCGAGCTGGAGGCGGGCGCCAGCGGCGCCGCCGCCGCGCTGATGGGGGTGACCGGGGTCGAGGGCAGCGTCGGAGTGGTGATGCTCGCCGACGCGGTGCCGGAGCGGGTGGGACCGCGGGTGGTCGACGCCGCACGCGAGGTCGCGGACGCGCTTCGCTAGCGGGGCCCTTGGGCGGGCGGCGGCGCGTTTGCGTTGCCCCTCGTCCTTGGTGCGGGGTTCCGTCCTCAATCGCCGGACGGGCTTGTTTGTGCGGGTGCTCCGCTGCTTGGGGGTGCCTCTGTTCGGTGGGTGGGGGTCCGGTGCCCCTCCGGGGCGTCTCCTCAGACGACGAACGTTTCCAGTCCCACGCGGCGGGAGCCCGGTATCCGTTCGTCGTCCTGCGGGGACTCCCCTGCACGGCCCCGGACCCGGCCGCCGAGCGTCTGCGGCAGTCGTACCGCCGGTGTTCAGACGCACGCGAGAGTGGGTGGGGGCGTGCAGGGGGGTCCCCGCAGAAAAATGGCGTAATACCCGGCCCCCGCAACGTGTCGGGTCGCCACGCCAGTTTTTGAGGAGACGCCCCGGAGGGCCCCCACCCCCACCCACCGGACAGAGGCGAACCCGGCCCGTCCGGCGAACGGCGGCGGAGTGCGGACCGTTAGATTGGGTGGGTGTTCACACGTCGCTCGCGCCCCCGCACCCTCGCCCTGTGCGCCCTCCCGGTCCTCGCCCTGTTCGGCGTCGCGGCCTTCGCGCCGCTGCCGTTCACGCTGGCGCAGCCGGGCACGACGGCGAACGTGCTCGGTGACGACCACGGCACCCCGGTGATCAGTATCGAGGGCACCCCCACCCGGCCCACCAAGGGCGAGCTGAGGATGACCACGATCGTGGCGACCGGGCCCACCGCCGATGTCGGGATCGGCGATGTGATCGACAGCTGGTTCCGTACGGACCGGGCGGTCATGCCCCGTGACTCCGTCTACCCCTCCGGCGGCTCCGAGAAGGAGATCGAGAAGCACAACCTCGACGACATGGCGGAGTCCCAGGACTCCGCGGTCGACGCCGCCCTGAACTACCTCGGCAGGAAGCCCGGCTCCGTCGACGTGACCCTGCACCTCGCCGACGTGGGCGGCCCCAGCGCCGGCCTGTTCTTCGCGCTCGGCATCGTCGACAAGCTCGACGGCGACGGCTCCGGCGGCGATCTCACCGGCGGCCGCAGCATCGCCGGCACGGGCACCATCGAGGCGGACGGGGACGTCGGCGCGGTCGGCGGCGTCTCGCTCAAGACCCAGGCGGCCCGGCGCGACGGCGCCACCGTCTTCCTGGTGCCGAAGGCCGAGTGCAAGGAGGCGGAGTCCGAACTGCCGAAGGGGCTCCGGCTGATCCCGGTCACGACTCTGAAGGGCGCGGTGTCCTCGCTGAGGGCGCTGGACCACGGGGGGAAGATCCCGAGCTGCTGACCCCGTCCGCCGTACGGTCACCCGGCTCCCCGGTCGGGAGGCCGTCCATCGTCCGCCAGGACGGGAAGACCAGCGGGCTCAGCGTCGCGGTCAGGTACACCGCCCCCATCACCAGCAGCGCCCCCGTGGCCCCCGCGCTCTCCACCAGCAGGCCGGCGGCCAGCCCGCCCACCGGCAGGGCCAGTTCGCACCCCGCGGTGATGGCCCCGGAGACCCGGCTGCGCAGGGCGTCGGGCACGCTCCCGTAGATCACCGTCGTCAGGATCGGGTTCAGGACCCCTCCCGCGATCCCGCTCAGCACCATCGTCACCGCGAGCGGCGGCGTCGTACCGGTCAGCGCGGCGACCAGGTACCTCGGCGCCCCGCACAGCAGCACGCACACGGTGAACACGGCCCACCGCGAGAAGCGGTGCCCCACCGCCCCGTACAGCAGCGCCCCGGTCAGGCCACCCGCCCCGAACAGTGCGGTGAGCAGGCCGAGATCGCGTGCCCCGCCCAGTTCGGCCGAGGCGTGCACCGGGAGCAGGACGGCGATCCAGCCCTGGTCGGTGCCGTTCATGAACAGGACCATCAGGACGACGCCGAGCAGCAGCCGGTTGCCGAACAAGTAGGCGTACCCCTCGCCCAGTTCGCGCCGGTAGGTGCGCAGGGAGACCGGTGCGGCGTTCTTGACCGGCTCCGCCGCGCGGATGCCCCGCAGCCCCGCCGCGATCAGCGCGGCCGAGGTCAGGAAGCTCGCCGCGTCCAGCAGCAGCACCGTCTCCGCGCCGACCAGCGCGATCAGTACCCCGGCCAGCGCGGCCCCGACCATCCGGGCCCCGCGTGAGACCGCGTCGAAGAGGCTGGCGGCGCGGGCGAGCGTGGTGCCGGCGTGCTCGGCCAGGTCGGGCACGAGGACGTAGCGCGCGGTGTTGCCCGGGGTGTGGACGAGTCCGTTGAGCGCCATCAGGACGCACAGCACCCAGAAGGAGAGTGCGTCGGCGTAGTACAGCAACGGCACGGCGGCGACGGCGAGTCCGCACACGGTGTCGGAGGCGATGGAGACCCGGCGGCGGCCGGTCCGGTCGATGACGGGCCCGCCGATCAGGGCGGAGACGACGATCGGCAGCGTCGCGCAGAAGGCGACGACTCCGGCCCGTCCGGCGCTTCCGGTGGTTTCGAGGACGAACCACGGCACGCCGATCAGGGTGAGTGAAGTACCTGCGGTGGATATGGAGTTGGCCGCCAGGACGGCGACGAGCGGTTTGCGGTCGGACCTGTTCCTCCCCCCGTCCACGGGCTACGCCGTGCGGGGCGCGCGGTACGGCACGACGGTCCGCTCCGGCAGGAGGCGCAGACCCGTCTCGACCAGGGTCCAGGCCAGCTTGGTCCGCAGCTGCCCGCGCGGGGCTCGGCGGTGGGTGAGGCGGAAGTTGTCGGCCCGGGCGCGCAGTTCGGCGGAGCGTATGCGGTGCAGGGCGAGGTGCGTGTCGGGATGCATGGCGTGGTGGCCCTTCAGTCGGTGGGGCGCGGGAAGACGTGCAGATGGGTGCGGACGACGGCGGATCCCTCGGTGTCCTCGGGGACGCGGCCGCGGTAACTGTTGATCAGTTCGTGCACCTTCTCGGAGAGTTCACTGGCCAGCTCCGGGGTGAGCCGCACCTTGAAGTCGCTGAGGTCCGAGCCCTCGTACCACTCCTGGGGCCACTCGTGCATCGTGCCGAGCCAGGTGTTCAGCTCCTGTGCGTGCGTCGACGCGACCTCGTGGAGGACGAGGCCCATCGCGCCGCGCACCTCGGGGTCGGGGTCGTACAGGAACTCGGGGCCGAAGGAGGCGCCGGCGTGCACGGCCCGCCACCAGCGCTCGCGTCCCTTGCCGCGCGTCGGGTCGTCCTCGACGAAGCCGTACGCGGCGAGCTGGCGCAGGTGGTAGCTGGTGGCTCCGCTGGATTCGCCGAGCCGCTCGGCGAGACCGGAGGCGGTGGCGGGCCCGAACTCCCGGAGGGTGTTGAGCAGCCTGATGCGCAGGGGGTGGGCGAGTCCGCGCAGGGTGCGGGCGTCGATGCTGAGGACCTTCGGGTCCGCGGCGTTCGCGGCCCTGTCGTCGGGCTCTGTGGTTGGCATGCCTCAACCATAGAGTTGCAAAGACAGCTTTGCAACAGGTCTTTGCAACATCTTCTTTGTAACTCTGTCCGGCCCTACCGAGGCGGCTGTCCGGCCGCCCCGGGAGGGCCGGCTGTCACCCTGCCTTGATGAACCCCTCGTCGACCAGCCAGTCCTTCGCCACCTCGTGCGGGTCCTCGCCCTCGACGTCCACCTTGGCGTTCAGCTCCTGCGCGACCTGCGTGGTCAGCCGTGCGCTGAGCGGGTCGAGCAGGGCCGCGATCACCGGGTACTTCTCGAAGGTCGCGGTGTGGATGACGGGCGCCGCGTTGTAGTTGGGGAAGAAGTGCTTGTTGTCCGCCAGCACGTCGAGGTCCATCGCCTTGATGCGGCCGTCCGTGGTGAACACCTCGCCCAGCAGGCAGGAGTTGGACTTCGACACCTGGGTGTAGACGATGCCCGCGTCCATCTTCTTGATGTTGGCGGCCGGCAGCGACATCCCGTACGCCTTCTCCATGCCGGGCAGTCCGTCGTTGCGGGAGGCGAACTCGTTCTCCACGCAGATCGTCACCGCCGAAGGGTTCTTCTTCGCCAGCGCGGCGACGTCGGAGAGCGTCTTCAGGTGGTACTTCGCGTTGTTCTTCTTGCTGATCGCGAGCGCGTAGGTGTTGTTCAGCGTGGACTGCGGCAGCCAGGTCACCCCGTTCCCCCGGTCCTCCGCGCGGACCGCCTCCCACTGCTTCAGCGGGTCGGTGATCGGCTTGGCGTGGCCCAGATAGGTGATCCAGCCGGTGCCCGTGTACTCGTACATCGCGTCGGCGTCGCCCTGGACGATCGCCTCCCGGGCGCTGATCGAGCCGGGCAGGTTCGTCCGGTCCAGGACCTCCGCCCCGGCCGCCTTGAAGATCAGGCCGATCATCTGGCCCAGGATGATGTTCTCGCTGAAGTTCTTCGAGGTGACGGTCAGCGAGGCGCCGTCCAGCGGCTGCCCCTGCCCGACCGAGCCCGGCTCCACGTCGTCCACCATCGGGGAACCGCTCTTCAGCCCGCACCCCGCCAGCACCAGCGCCAGCGCGGCCGCCCCCGCCAGGCCCGCGCGCACCCGTCGCCTCCTCATCGCTCCACCTCCAGTCCGCGCGGTGTCAGCGCCACCTCGACGAGCGAGGCCAGCCAGTCCACCAGCAGTGCCAGCACCACCGTCAGCACGGAACCGAGCACCAGCACCGGCATGCGCTGGGTCTGGATGCCCGAGGTGATCAGGTCGCCGAGACCGCCACCGCCGCCGAACGTGGCCAGCGTCGCCGTGCCCACGTTGAGCACCAGCGCGGTCCGTACACCCGCCAGGATCAGCGGCACGGCGAGCGGGAGTTCGACCTTCCGGAGCGTGCCCATCGCCGACATCCCGATGCCGCGCGAGGCCTCCACCAGCGTCGGTTCGATCGCCTTCAGACCGGCGACCGTGTTGGAGAGCACCGGCAGCACCGCGTAGATCACCATGCCGGTGATCGCCGTCGACGGGCCGATGCCCAGCCAGATCACCAGCAGGGCCAGCAGACCGATCGCCGGGGTCGCCTGCCCGATGTTGGCGATCGCCGTGACCACCGGCGCCGCCTTGCTCAGTCCGCGCCGGGTCAGCGCGATGCCCAGCGGAATGGCGATGATCAGCACCCAGAACGTCGAGATCGCGGTCAGCCTGACGTGCTGCCACCACCGCAGCTGCACCGTGTCGCCCGCCAGGGAGTTCTCCGCGATCGAGTCCAGGTCGACGTTGGTGATCCACACGTACGTGATGACCAGCACCACCGCGAGCGCCGCCGGCACCAGCACCAGCTTGCGCCAGGTGATGCGGCGGGGTGGTCCGGCCGGCGAAGGCGACGGTTCCGCCTCCTCGTCGCGGAAGGCGTGGCCCTTGACGTCGTGTTCGCCCGGCGGGCGGTCCCGGTCGGACGCGGGGACCGGCCCGGAGGAGCGGGGGCCGGACGGGGAGTCGTTGCTCATGTGCCCGCACCGCCCTCCAGCTCCTGGACGGTCTGATGGGTGCGCAGCTCCTCCAGCTCGTGCTGGTGCTCGATGGCGGTGAGCCGGTCGGCCTCCAGGAGTTCGTGCACCGAGTTCATCAGCGTGTGCATGTCGACGACGCCGATGAACTCGCCCCGCCGTCCGGTCACCGCGACCCGGCCGCCGCTGTCGGTCAGCACCGCCTCCAGCGCGTCGTGCAGCGTCGCGTCCCTGGTCACCGTGTCGTGCACCAGCTGCCCGGCCCGCGCCAGCGAACCGCGGGCCCGCATCAGGTCGCCGCGGCGCAGCCACTTGTACGGGCGGTTGCGGCGGTCCAGCATCAGCAGCTCGTTGTGCGGGCCGCTGCGCAGCTTGTTGAAGATGGACTGGAGCGGGTCGTCGACCGTCACCGTCGGGAACTCCGCGATCTCCACGTCCCGTACGCGGGTGAGGTTGAGCCGCTTCAGCGCAGCCCCCGCCCCGACGAAACCGGAGACGAAGTCGTCCGTCGGGTTGGTGAGGATGGCCTCCGGGGTGTCGAACTGGGCGATGTGCGAATGCTCCCGCAGTACGGCGATCCGGTCGCCGAGCTTGATCGCCTCGTCGAAGTCGTGGGTGACGAAGACGATCGTCTTGTGGAGCTCGTGCTGGAGCCGGATCAGCTCGTCCTGGAGGTGGTCACGGGTGATCGGGTCGACCGCGCCGAACGGCTCGTCCATCAGCAGCACGGGCGGATCGGCGGCCAGCGCCCGTGCCACGCCGACGCGCTGCTGCTGACCGCCGGAGAGCGCCCGCGGATAGCGGCCGTGGAACTCGCGCGGGTCCAGGCCGACCAGATCGAGCATCTCCTCGACCCGGTCCTTCACCTTCGACTTCGACCAGCCCACCATCTTCGGTACGAGGGCGATGTTCTCGGCGACCGTCATGTGCGGGAAGAGCCCGGACGACTGGATCGCGTAACCGATCTTCCGGCGCAGCTTCACCGGGTCGATGTCCGTGACGTCCTCGTCGTCGATCCTGATCCGGCCCGAGGTCGGCTCGATCAGCCGGTTGATCATCTTCAGGGTGGTCGACTTCCCGCAGCCGGACGGCCCGACGAAGATCACGGTCTCGCCGGCCTTGATGTCCATCGAGACGTTGTCCACGGCCGGGCTGGGATTGCCCGGATAGAGCTTGGTCAGGTTCTCCAGCTGGATGGTCGCCCCGGAGGTGGCGTTGACGACCGGCTCCGGCCCGGTCTCTGCGGCGGTCTCAGACACGGATCCCCCTCGGGATGGTGAGCCGCCCCAGCAGCACGTACGCGGCGTCGAAGAGCAGGGCGAGGATGACGATGCCGAGCGTGCCCGCGAGCACCGAATTGATCGCGTTGGCACTGCCCAGCGAGGCGATGCCGCGGAAGATCTCGTTGCCGAGACCCGGCCCGGAGGCGTACGCGGCGATGGCGGCGATCCCCATGAGCATCTGGGTGGAGACCCGGATGCCGGTGAGGATCGGCGGCCAGGCGAGCGGCAGTTCCACCTTGGTGAGCCGGGCGAGCCGGGACATCCCGATGCCCTTCGCCGCGTCCACGAGCGCCGGGTCGACCCCGCGCAGCCCGACGATGGAGTTGCGGACGATGGGCAGCAGCCCGTACAGCGTCAGGGTGATCACGGTCGGCGCCACCCCGAGCCCCACCAGCGGGATCAGCAGACCGATCGCGGCGAGCGACGGGATGGTCAGGACGGTCGCCGTGGAGGTGATCGCCACCGAGGACCCCCAGCCGCTGCGATAGCTGACCACCCCGATCAGGACGCCCAGCACGGTCGCGATCACCATGCACTGGAAGACGGCGCTCACGTGCTGGAACGCGTCGGTGAGCAACTGCTGGTGACGATTTCCCAGGTACTCCCAGAAGCTCACACGTCACTCCTCGGCTCAGTCGGTGTCCTGCGCCGCCTGTTCGACGAGCGGGATGATGCGCAGGGGTACGGGGTTCTCCATGACGATGGCCGTGGAGGCCCGGACAATGCCATCAAATCCGACAACCCGGTCGATCACCCGCTGGAGATCGGCGTTGGAACGGGCCACCAGCCGGCACAGCATGTCGCCGTGCCCGGTGGTGGTGTGCAGCTCCAGCACCTCCGGTACGCCGCCCAAGTGGGCCCGCACGTCGGCGCCTTGGCCCTGCTTGATCTCCAGCGTGGCGAAGGCGGTGACGGGATAGCCGAGGGCGGCCGGGTCCACGTCCGGACCGAAGCCGCGGATGACGCCATTCGACTGAAGACGGTCCAGGCGCGCCTGGACCGTCCCGCGCGCCACGCCGAGCCGGCGCGACGCCTCCAGGACCCCGATCCGCGGCTCGCGCGCCAGCAGGACGATGAGACGCCCGTCGAGATGATCGATCGCCACGGCCGGCCTCCGGAGGGTCACTGTGATGGTCACCATGTACAGATAGCCCGCCCATCATGGCGAAGCGCTGTGCAAAGTGCCCAGCGATTTCACGAACTGTTGCGCACCTTGCGAAGTGGCGCGACGCTTCGGGCATGACAGAGACGATGCACAGCACTCCCGGGACAGCGCGGCAGGCCGATCCCTTCCCGGTCAAGGGAATGGACGCGGTCGTCTTCGCCGTCGGCAACGCCAAGCAGGCCGCGCACTACTACGCGACCGCCTTCGGCATGAAGCTCGTGGCCTACTCCGGACCGGAGAACGGCAGCCGCGAGACCGCCAGTTACGTCCTCACCAACGGCTCCGCCCGCTTCGTCTTCACCTCCGTCATCAGGGCGTCCACGGACCACGGCCGCTTCCTCGCCGAGCACGTCGCCGAGCACGGCGACGGAGTCGTCGACCTGGCCATCGAGGTCCCCGACGCCCGCGCCGCGTACGCCTACGCGGTCGAGCACGGCGCACTCGGACTGACCGAGCCGCACGAGGTGAAGGACGAGCACGGCACCGTCGTCCTGGCCGCCATCGCCACGTACGGCCAGACCCGCCACACCCTCGTCGAGCGCACCGGCTACGAGGGCCCCTACCTCCCCGGCTACGCCGCGGCCGACCCGATCGTCGAGCCGCCCGCCAAGCGCTTCTTCCAGGCCGTCGACCACTGCGTCGGCAACGTCGAGCTCGGCCGGATGAACGAGTGGGTCGGCTTCTACAACAAGGTCATGGGCTTCACCAACATGAAGGAGTTCGTGGGCGACGACATCGCCACCGAGTACTCCGCGCTCATGTCCAAGGTCGTCGCCGACGGCACGCTCAAGGTCAAGTTCCCGATCAACGAGCCGGCCGTCGCCAAGAAGAAGTCCCAGATCGACGAGTACCTGGAGTTCTACGGCGGCGCGGGCGTCCAGCACATCGCGCTCGCCACGAACGACATCGTCGCCTCGGTGAAGGCGATGCGCGCGGCCGGTGTCCAGTTCCTCGACACCCCCGACTCGTACTACGACACGCTGGGCGAGTGGGCGGGCGAGACCCGGGTGCCCGTGGAGACCCTGCGCGAGCTGAAGATCCTCGTCGACCGCGACGAGGACGGCTATCTGCTGCAGATCTTCACCAAGCCGGTCCAGGACCGGCCGACCGTCTTCTTCGAGATGATCGAGCGCCACGGCTCGATGGGCTTCGGCAAGGGCAACTTCAAGGCCCTCTTCGAGGCGATCGAGCGCGAGCAGGAGAAGCGCGGCAACCTCTGATCCACGGCCCTTTCCGGTCCAGGGCCACCACTGATCCACCCACGACGGGGGAACACCGCGACGGGCGGGCCGGAACTCCGGCCCGCCCGTCGCGGCGTGCGGGGGCGGCGCCCCGCGTCAGTGCCCGGGGGACGCGTGCGGTGCCGGCGGCTTCGGCGGGGTGCGGGTGGGAGTGTGCGTCGCGCCGCCGGCCTTTTCGGGTGCGGCCTTCGGCGCGGCCGGCTTCGCCTTCTGTCCCGGCGGGCCCGCCGCCGGGGCCGGGGCGTCACCGGGCTCCCCGGGCGGCGCCGCGGGCTCCGCGGGGCCGGACTCCGGCTCGGGGGCGGGCGACGGCTCCTGCGGCGGCTGCGGGGCGGGCGGTGCGGCCGGCTGCATGTCCTGCGGACCGCCGGCCGGCGGCAGCCCCATCGTGTCCAGTGCCTCCTGCGCCCGCGGCGCGTCCAGCGGCGAGAACTGCGGATTGGTGCGCAGCGCCTCCTCCAGATGGCGGCGGGCCGGACCGAAGTCCTGCAACGCCCGCTGCACCATGCCCAGGTGATACGCGTACCCCGCGTTCTGACCGCCCGAGTCGACCGCCTGCTCCGCGTACTCCAGCGCCGAGTCCGGATCGCCCGAACGGTGCAGCGCCCAGCCCAGCGCATCGGCCACCGCCGCGCTGTGGTGCCCGCGGCCCCACTCCGCCCGCAGCAGCTCGACGCCCGCGTTCGCGTCACCGTGCGCCGCCTCGAACCGGCCCAGCAGCAGCGAGTCGTCCACCCCCTGCGCCTTCGTCCTGGCCAGCGCCCTGCGCAACTGCGTGTACTGGTTGACCGAGTCGCCGTCCAGGCCGAGCGACTCGTACAGCTCGCCCAGTTCCAGCATGTACGCCGGGCGCGGCGACTTAGTCAGCGCCGCCTGGTAGTCCCGCTGGGCCTCGTCGGTACGCCCCAGGGCCGCCAGCGCACGCGCCCGGCCGGCCAGGGACGGGTGGTGGGCGGGGTCGGTGCGCAGCGCGGCCCCGTACTGGGCGACCGCCTCCTGCGGCTCACCCCGCTCCCAGGCCAGCTCGCCCAGCCGGGACAGACAGGCCGCCTTCTCCGCGGGGGTCTTGGCCCGGTTCACCGCGTCCTGCGCGGTGGCCAGCGCGTCCTCGCGCCAGCCCCGGTCCCGGTACATGTCCGCCGTCATCCCGAGCGCGGGCACGCCCGAGCGCAGCGCGGCGTACTTCTCGACCGCCGTCGTCGCCGACTTGTAGTCGCCCAGGCCGTTGTACGCGTCGACCAGTTCCGGGTACACCGTCCACTGCTTGGGCTGCCGGGACCGTACCGTCTCGCCCCACTTCTTCGCCGTGACGAAGTCGTGCCGGGCGTTGGCCAGGGAGGCCAGCCCCACCCAGGCCGCCTCGTTGCCGCGCTCGCCAGGCTCCACGTTCAGGGACCGCTTCAGCGCCTGCTCGGCCCGGGTGTAGTACGCCGCGTCCGAGGCCCGGCGCCCCCACTCCACGTACGCCGACCCGAGCACCGCCCACGACCGCGCGTCCGAGGGATGCGTGCCCACCCACTTCTGCCGGTCCCCGATGAGCGCCGTCAGATCGGAGAGCGAGGCGGGGGAGCCGGCCGCCGTCGCGGCCATCGCCCGCGAGACCGGACCCGGTACGGGCGGCGCCGCGTCCTCGTCGCCATCGGGCACCGCGACGACCGCACCCGTCACCAGCACCGCCCCCGCCACCACACCGAACGCGGCCCGGCGCAGGGTCGTGCGCAGCGAGGCGGGCGGCGGTTCGGCCAGGGACGCGGCGTCCGGCGGCAGGGCGGGAGGGGACTCGCAGGGCGGGGCGTAGGCGGTGTCGGCGGAGTGGTCCGGGCCCGGTACGGGGCGATCGGCCGGCGGCTGCTGTGGCGTGACGTCCATGCCGATCACTCTGCGTCAGTACGAAGAGCACACCGCGTCTTACGAACGCTGCCGCATACGGGTTCACACCAATGGGCCCGGGTGTCAGTCTTGGATCATGGACGATCTTCTCGCACTACTGCGCGCGGGCCTGCCGGCCGAAGCCCTCATCACCGACCCGGACATCACCGCCTCCTACGCCAACGACATGGCGAGCTTCTGCGAGGCGGGCACACCGGCCGTCGTCACGCTGCCCCGCACGGTCGAGCAGGTCCAGCACATCATGCGCACGGCCACCGCGCTGCGCGTCCCGGTCGTCCCCCAGGGCGCCCGCACGGGCCTGTCCGGCGCGGCCAACGCCTCCGACGGCTGCATCGTGCTCTCCCTGGTGAAGATGGACCGGATCCTGGAGATCAGCCCCGTCGACCGCATCGCCGTGGTGGAGCCGGGCGTCGTCAACGCGGTGCTCTCCCGGGCGGTCAACGAACACGGGCTGTACTACCCGCCGGACCCCTCCAGCTGGGAGACGTGCACCATCGGCGGCAACATCGGCACCGCGTCCGGCGGCCTGTGCTGCGTGAAGTACGGGGTCACCGCCGAATACGTCCTCGGGCTCGACATCGTCCTCGCGGACGGGCGCCTGCTCAGCACCGGCCGCCGCACCGCGAAGGGCGTCGCCGGATACGACCTCACCCGGCTCTTCGTCGGCTCCGAGGGCAGCCTCGGCATCGTTGTCAAGGCCGTGCTCGCGCTCAAGCCGCAGCCTCCCCAGCAGCTCGTCCTCGCCGCCGAGTTCCCCAGCGCCGCGAGCGCCTGCGACGCCATCTGCCGGATCATGGAACGTGGTCACACACCGTCACTCCTCGAACTGATGGACCGTACGACGGTCCACGCGGTCAACAAGATGGCGAACATGGGCCTCCCCGAGTCCACCGAGGCACTCCTGCTCGCCGCCTTCGACACCCCCGACCCCTCGGCCGACCTCGCCGCCGTCGCCGAGCTGTGCACCGCCGCCGGTGCCACCGAGGTCGTCCCGGCCGAGGACGCGGCCGAGTCCGACCTCCTGCTCCAGGCCCGGCGGATGTCGCTCACCGCCCTGGAGACCGTCAAGTCGGCGACGATGATCGACGACGTGTGCGTACCGCGCTCGCAGCTCGGCGCCATGCTCGAAGGCACCGCCGCCGTCGCCGAGAAGTACGACCTCACCATCGGCGTCTGCGCGCACGCGGGCGACGGCAACACCCACCCCGTCGTCTGCTTCGACCACACCGACGCCGACGAGTCCCGGCGGGCCCGCGAGTCCTTCGACGAGATCATGGCGCTCGGCCTCGAACTCGGCGGCACGATCACCGGCGAACACGGTGTGGGCGTGCTCAAGAAGGAGTGGCTCGCCAGGGAACTCGGCGAGGTGAGCGTGGAACTGCACCGGGGCATCAAGCAGGCCTTCGACCCGCTGGGGCTCCTCAACCCGGGCAAGGTCTTCTGACCCCCGGCTCCGGGCCGGGCCCGTCCGGCGCCCCGGCCGCCCTCTCAACTCTCCCCGTCCTGCGACTCGTCCGACGGCCAGGGGTCACTGAGCCACAGGTCGTCGGCCGGCAGCGGAGCGAGCAGCTCGGCCAGCGCCTCGTCGATGCCGAGCCGCTCGGTCTCCGTACCCGGCGGAACCGCGCGCAGCGTCCGCTCCACCCAGGTGGCCACCGCCACCGACGGCACCTCCAGCAGGGCGTTGCCGTCGGGCGAGGTCAGCGCCACGCAGATGACGCTGCGCCGGTCGATCTTGGTCGGCCAGATCCGTACGTCCCCGTGCCCGCACGGCCGGAACACGCCCTCGACCAGCAGATCGCGGGCGAACGTCCAGTGCACGGGGACGTCGGAGCCGATGTGGAAGGTGATGTGCACGGCGTAGGGGTCGTCGGTGCGATACGTCAGCCGGGCGGGCACGGGGATGCTGCGCTCGGGCGACAGGACCAGCTTGAGCTCCAGCTCGCGTTCCACGACGGTGTCCATGAGGTGCGTCCTTTCGGTGCCTGTGGGCCGGTCCCACGACCGGCCGCACAGGGAGAGAGCGCCCTCCCCGCCATCCATTACGCGACTTGGGGAAAAATATTTCGCGGTGACCGGAAAGTGGCCCAAACACCAGGACCGGCCCGGTGACAGGCGGGTGTCTGATAGATGTGGACCCTTGTATGAGGACCGCCCCCCGATTGCCGGCCGGTCCAAGGCCTCGAAGAGATACGGGACCACGGTGATGAGCGCCCCAACCCCGGCACCCGGTGACGACCGACCCCGCGAGGGGTACTACCCCGACCCGTCCATTCCCGGATACGTCCGGTACTGGAACGGCGCTTCCTGGGTGCCCGGCACCAGCCGGCCCGCCCCGCAGCAGGGCGAACCGATGCCCGCCGCACCCCCGGAGGACGAGACGGCACCGCCGGCCCCCGCCGCGGTGGACGAGACCGGTCCGGTCTTCTTCGACGAGGAGCCGTACGAGGGCAACCGCCCGGAACCGGCCACCGCCTGGCAGGCCGACGTCTCCCGGCAGAACGGCTTCGGCGGCGAGCGCGACCGGCGGGTCTCCTGGGGCGGGAACCCCGAGCCCCGGACCGCGCAGACCGCCGATCCGCGGACGCCCGCGGGCGGTTCGCCCGAAGCCCGCACCCCGGCCGACGCCGCCCCGGCGGACCGGGCCCCCGCCGACCCGCGCCGGCCCGCCCCCGCGGACCCCACCGGCGGCGCGCTGCCCGGCATGCGCGACGGCGGCGGCCAGACCCCGGAGAACACCGTCGCCATCCGGGTCGGCCGCCCCGCCCGCCCCGGCGGCGGAACCGGTGACACCGGGCGCCCGCCCGCCGACGGCACCGTCACCATCCGGGCCGTGGGCCCGGCCGGCAGCGCGCCGGGCCCGCGCGACGCTCAGCAGCCGTCCACCGAGGGCACGATGTCGATCCGGGCGATCGCACCCGGCAACGCCCCGGCCGCGCCCGCCGCCCCGCAGCCCTCCGCACAGCCCGCTGTGCCCGCCCCGGCACCGCCCCGGCAGTCCGCGCCCCCGGCCGTCCCCGGAGAGCTCAACAGCCCGCTCACGCCCGGCCCCGGCGGCGGCTCCGCCTCCTGGGCGCAGCAGGTCCATCAGCTGGCCCGGCCCGAACAGCCCGCCGGGCCGCAGCCGCAGGCGCCCGCGCAGCAGCAACAGCCCGCTTTCCCGCAGCAGTCGCAGCAGTCCCCGCAGCCCGACCAGCCCGTCGTGCCCTGGAAGCCCCCGGTCAACGACCACTTCCAGCAGCTCGCGGCGGCCCGGACATCGGCCCGGCCGGCCGCACTCGGCAAGCGGTTCGCCGCCCGGCTCATCGACACGGTGGTGCTCGGCGCCCTCGTCGGCGCCGTCTCGGTGCCGCTCGCGACGCGGGCGGCGGACCATGTCAACGAGAAGATCGAGGCGGCCAAGCTGTCCGGCGAGACGGTCACCGTCTGGCTGCTGGACTCCACCACCGCGGGTCTGGCGGGCGTCGTCCTCGGCGTCTTCCTGGTGCTCGGCGTCCTCCTGGAGGTGCTGCCGACCGTGAAGTGGGGCCGTACGCTCGGCAAGAAGCTCTGCGGGCTCGACGTCCGGGACATCGAGTCCCACGACGCACCGGGCTTCGGCGCCGCCCTGCGCCGCTGGCTGGTCTACGGGGTGCTGGGCCTCCTGGTGATCGGCGTGGCCAACGTGGCGTGGTGCCTGTTCGACCGGCCGTGGCGGCAGTGCTGGCACGACAAGGCGGCGCGCACCTTCGTCGCCGGCTGAGCGGGGCGCCCGCGTCCCGGAGCGGCGCGGGAGCGACCCGCACGGCTGACGGCCCTTCGGGTGAGGGCCGTCGGACGGATCCCGTTCCCCCGAACGCACCTGAGCCGTTGCGGGGGCCCGTGCGGCGGGGTGCACTGCCCCCATGAGCAACGATCAGCCGACGTCCGGTCAGCCGCCCGAGGACGACCCGTTCCTCAAGAGGCCGCAGGAGCCCCAGCCGCCGTCATCCGGCTCGCCCTACGGCAGTGCGCCGCCCCCGCCCCCTCCGCCGCCGCCGCCGTACGATCCCGGCCCCTACGGCGCCGGGGGAGCCGGCGGGACCGATCCGCTGGCGGGCATGCCGCCGCTGGCCGAACCCGGCAAGCGGATCCTGGCCCGGCTGATCGACTTCCTGATCATCTCGATCCCGCTGTACCTGATCTCGCTGCCCTGGGGCGGCGCGGTCGAGATGTCGGACAACAACAACGACGACGACGTCGGCGACATCTTCGCCCAGACCTACAGCGGGCATCAGCTGCTCTGGTCGCTGATCGCCCTGGTGGTCTACGTCGCCTACGACACGTACTTCACGCACAAGGACGGCCGCACCCTGGGCAAGCGGCTGCTGAAGCTGCGGGTCGCGATGCTCAACGACGGCAGGGTGCCGGACACCGGCAGCGCGTTCCTGCGGGCCGTGGTGCTGTGGCTGCCGGCGCTGCTGTGCTGCCCGTGCCTGTGGTGGCTGATCAACATCGTGCTGATGTTCACGGACAAGCCCTACAAGCAGGGACTGCAGGACAAGGCGGCCAAGACGGTGGTGGTGGTCACCAACTGACGGACCGGCCGGAAGGGTGTGTCGGCACCCCTCCGGCGGTGGCGGTCAGCGCCGCAGCGAGTGCTCGCCGACGCGCTCCGAAGCGGTGCGCGCGGCCGGGATCCTGCTCTGTACGGGGTCGAGGGTGCGGCCCTCGGTCCCGGCATCGGCGGGGACGGCGTCACGGTGTGCGGACACCGTGGCGGTCGTCCTCGCCGCTTTCGCTGTGTTCCCTCGGGCGGGCCGGGGAACGGTGACGGCCACCAGCAGGCCGAGCGCGAGCGCGGCCGTGCCGATGACGGAGATGCCGATGCCCGATTCGGTACGGGACAGCAGCAGCATGGCGAGGGTCGAGAAGACGACGGTCACCGAACCGTAGGAGAGCTGTGCAGCAGTGGGACGCGGCATGGCGGTATCCGTCCTCGGGACGTCGGATGGGCGGTCTCTCGACACGGTCTCGCTGTCGAGTGACTCTACGACGGTGGATGCCCGAGCGGAACGGGTAGTAAGCGTCACCTAACCCACGGTACCGGTGCACGGGGGGCGCACGGAGTCATGCCGCGCGCCGATCGGCCGATTCAGCGCGCCGGTTGGGGGTGTCGGAGTCGTCCGGATAGCGGAAATGTGCTCCTGCATAGTGCACTTGGTCTGTTCAAGTCAAGGTCTGTCTTTTCTTCCGTAACTCCGGTCGAATGTCGTCACTTGTGACGCGTTTCCGCGCGCGGCCCCTTCACACTCCCAGGCCGTAGCCGCGGGCGCCGGGGAGGACTGCATCACGTGATCATTAAGAGACGGGCGCTTCGCACCGGAGCGGTTGTCGTGGCCATGGCCGCGACCGCCGCCACCGCATCGGCCTTCGCCACAGCTCAGGCAGATGACCAGGCGTCAGGTACCGCCGCCTCCGCCATCGACCGCCGGGACCCGGGGTCGGCCAAGGGCGACGCGCACAACCTGGACGGCCCGTTCAGCAAGCAGCAGGACGCCCAGCGTCAGGCCGCCCTGGAACAGGTCATATCCGGCGACAAGAAGGTGACTGCGCGCAGCGGTTCCAAGGTCGTCAAGCTCGACGACAACAAGTACGTCGAGCTCGGCCGCGAGAAGACCGACAAGATCTTCACCGTGCTGGTGGAGTTCGGCAACCAGGTCGACAACACGACCATGTTCGACCCGGACGGCGACGGCCCCAAGCCCGCCGTCCCGAAGTACGGCGGCACGCCGGGCCCGGCGCACAACAAGATAGCCAAGCCGGACCCCAAGAAGGACAACAGCACCGCCTGGCAGGCCGATTACAACCAGGCCCACTTCCAGGACCTGTACTTCGGCGAGGGTGCCGGCAAGAACTCGCTCAAGACGTACTACGAGAAGACGTCCTCCGGGCGCTACTCGGTCGAGGGCGAGGTCTCCGACTGGGTCAAGGTCCCGTACAACGAGGCACGCTACGGCTCGAACTACTGCGGTTCGACCAACTGCGCCAACGCCTGGGACATGATCAAGGACGGCGTCAACGCCTGGGCCGCGGACCAGAAGGCCAAGGGCCGTACGCCCGAGCAGATCAAGGCGGATCTCGCCCAGTACGACCAGTGGGACCGTTACGACTTCGACGGTGACGGCAACTTCAACGAGCCCGACGGCTACATCGATCACTTCCAGATCGTGCACGCCGGCGAGGACGAGTCCGCGGGCGGCGGTGCCGAGGGCACCAACGCCATCTGGGCGCACCGCTGGTACGCGTACGGCACCAACGCCGGCGCCACCGGCCCGGCCGACAACAAGGCCGGCGGCACCCAGATCGGTGACACCGGCATCTGGGTCGGTGACTACACCGCGCAGCCCGAGAACGGCGGCCTGGGCGTCTTCGCCCACGAGTACGGCCACGACCTCGGCCTGCCGGACCTGTACGACACGACCAACACCGCCGAGAACTCGGTCGGTTTCTGGTCGCTGATGTCGGCCGGTTCCTGGCTCGGCACCGGTAAGAACAGCATCGGTGACCTGCCCGGCGACATGACCGCCTGGGACAAGTTCCAGCTGGGCTGGCTGGACTACGACGTGGCCAAGGCCGCGACGAAGTCCACCCACAAGCTGGGGGTGTCCGAGTACAACACCAGCAACAAGCAGGCGCTCGTCGTCGAACTGCCCGACAAGGCGGTCACCACCGCCGTCACGACGCCCGCCGAGGGCGCCAAGCAGTGGTGGAGCGACGCGGGCGACAACCTCAACAACACCCTGTCCCGTCCGGTCGACCTGACCGGCAAGTCCAAGGCGTCCCTGGACCTTTCGGGCTGGTGGGACATCGAGAAGGACTACGACTACCTCTACACCGAGGTGTCGGACAACGGCGGCACCAGCTGGACCGCGATCGACGGCACCGCCGACGGCAAGGCCATCCCGCGCGACGCCAGTGACAAGCCGGCCCTGACCGACGTCTCCGGCAAGTACCAGAAGCTCTCGTACTCGCTGGACGCCTACGCGGGCAAGAAGATCGACATCCGCTTCCGCTACGCCACCGACGGCGGCGCGGGCGGCGTCGGCTTCGCGGCCGACACCATCGCGGTCAACGCCGACGGTGCCGCGCTCTTCACGGACAACGCCGAGGGCGACGACAACGGCTGGACCGTCAAGGGCTTCTCCCGGGTGGGTGCGTCCTTCACCAAGGACTACCCGCAGCGCTACATCGCGGAGAACCGCCAGTACGTCTCGTACGACACGACCCTCAAGGTCGGCCCGTACAACTTCGGTTTCGCCAACACCCGTCCGGACTGGGTGGAGCACTACCCGTACCAGAACGGCCTGCTCATCTGGCTGTGGGACGGTTCGCAGAAGGACAACAACGTCTCGACCCACCCGGGTCAGGGCCTGATCCTGCCGATCGACGCGCACGCCAAGCCGCTCAAGTGGTCGGACGGCACGATCCTTCGCAACAAGATCCAGCCCTTCGACGCCCCGTTCAGCTGGTACCCCACCGACGGCTTCACGCTGCACAACGGTGACGTGGCCACGAAGATCAAGCCGCAGCTCGGCGTTCCGGTCTTCGACGACCACAAGGGCACCTACTGGTACAAGGAGAACAAGACCGGAAGCGTGCAGGTTACTGACACCAACACCCGGATCTCGATCATCAGCGAGCCGCTCAGCGGCTCCACGATGACCGTCCAGGTGGGTCCCTCGCACAAGTAATCCGGTAACACCGCAGGTCAGAGCATGATCGGCCGTCGCCCTCTAGCGGGCGGCGGCCGATCGTGTTTAGGTGCCTCTTATTCGGTTTCTTATTGACACGACGTCTCACGGGGGAGCGTGGAGCATGGCAGGCGGAGGATTCAGCAAATTGCCGAACGGCAGTGTGGTCGTCGCGATCACGCTGCCGAGCCCGGCGGAGGGCGTGGGACCGGGCACCCCGGTCCGCGTCCTGGTGCACGCGGCCAACCGGGCCAGGGCCCTCACCCGGCTGCGGAACCTGGGCCTGCGCGCCGTCTACCTCCGCGGCAACGCCGAGCCGCCCACCCCGGACGAGATCACCGCCGTCCTGCACCACCCCGACGGCGTCCTGTGGCGCGCGAGACCCGAGCGGGCCCAGGAGCTCTGGCACCCGATCCGGGCCCTGCTGCGGCCCGCCCTGCCGGCCCGGCAGAGCTGAACCGGACAGCCGGGCGGGCCGGGGCTCAGACCACCGGCTTGCCCGAGAGCACCACGCCCGCGTCCCGCAGCTCGGCCAGTGCCCGGTCCGTCGTCGCCTCGGCGACGCCGGCCGTCAGATCCAGCAGTACGTGCGTGGCGAAGCCCTCACGGACGGCGTCCAGGGCGGTGGCCCGCACGCAGTGGTCGGTCGCGATGCCGACCACGTCGACCTCGGTGATCCCGCGGTCGCGCAGCCACTCGGCCAGCCCCACACCGTTCTCGTCCTGGCCCTCGAAGCCGCTGTACGCGGCCGCGTAGGCACCCTTGTCGAAGACCGTGTCGATCGCGCCGGAGGCGACCGCCGGGGCGAAATTGGGGTGGAAGCCCACCCCTTCCGTACCGGCGACGCAGTGCGCGGGCCAGGAGTGCTCGAAGTCCGGCGCCTGCGAGAAGTGGTCACCGGGATCGATGTGGTGGTCACGGGTGGCCACCACGTGCCGGTAGCCGGGCTGGGCCTCACCGATCAGGTCGGTGATGGCGGCGGCGACATCGGCACCCCCCGCCACCGCGAGGCTCCCGCCCTCACAGAAGTCGTTCTGAACGTCCACGACGATCAAGGCGCGGTGCATGGCGGGTGTCCTTCGGTGGGGGAGAGGCGGTCACGGGGGTGGCATCGAGCCTAGGGAATCGGACGGCACAATCAAGCCCGTCCGGCAATTGAGGACAAAGCGATCAACGGGCGCCCCGGCACCCCGCGCCGAACCCCACCCCGCGCTCACACGTACTCCGTGGGCAGCACCGGCTCGCCCCGCGACAGCTGCATCGCCGACATCGGCAGCCCCGCCCGCGCCGCGATGTGCCGCTCCCGCGCCGCGTCCAGCGGCTCCCGGGCGACCACCTCGCCGCCCCTGACCAGCTCCACCAGCAGCTGCCGGCCGGCCAGCTCCGGCGGCACCGGACCGGTCCCGATCACCTCGGCCTCGGCCACCCCGTCCTCGTCCAGCCGGCGCGCCGCCCACTTGCGGCCGCCGATCGAGGACTTCGCGCCCATCGACTTCTTCGCCACCGGCAGCAGCTCGTCCGCCGGATCGGCCGACGAGGCGCGGGCCACCAGCTTGTAGACCATCGAGCAGGTGGGCTGCCCGCTGCCGGTGACCAGCTGCGTGCCCACCCCGTACGCGTCCACCGGCGCCGCGGCCAGCGAGGCGATGGCGTACTCGTCCAGGTCCGAGGTCACCACGATCTTCGTGCCCGTCGCGCCCAGCTCGTCCAGCTGCTGGCGCACCCGGTGCGCGACCAGGAGCAGGTCACCGGAGTCGATCCGGACCGCTCCCAGCTCCGGACCGGCCACCTCGACCGCCGTACGGACCGCCGCGGTGACGTCGTACGTGTCGACCAGCAGCGTCGTGTCCCGCCCCAGCGAGTCGACCTGGGCCCGGAACGCGTCCCGCTCGGAGTCGTGCAGCAGGGTGAAGGCGTGAGCACTCGTCCCGACGGTCGGGATGTTGTAGCGGAAGCCCGCGGCCAGGTCGGACGTGGTGTCGAAGCCGCCGATGTACGCGGCACGGGCCGAGGCGACCGCCGACAGCTCGTGCGTGCGCCGGGCGCCCATCTCGATCAGCCTGCGGCCGCCCGCCGCCGCCGACATCCGGGAGGCCGCCGCGGCGATCGCCGAGTCGTGGTTGAGGATCGAAAGGATCACCGTCTCCAGCAGCACGCACTCGGCGAAGGAGCCCTCGGCCCGCAGGATCGGCGAGCCCGGGAAGTACACCTCGCCCTCCGGGTAGCCCCAGATGTCGCCGCTGAAGCGGTAGTCCGCCAGATAGTCGAGCGTCGGCCCGTCGACGATGTGCTGGTCGCGCAGGAAGGCGAGCATCTCGTCGTCGAAGTGGAAGTTCTCCACCGCGTCCAGCACCCGTCCGATGCCCGCGACGACGCCGTAGCGCCGCCCCTCGGGCAGCCGGCGGGTGAACGCCTCGAAGACCGAGCGCCGGCCGGCGGTGCCGGCCTTCAGTGCGGCCTGCACCATCGTGAGCTCGTACTGGTCGGTGAAGAGCGCGGTCGACGGCACACCGACCCGTCGCCCAAGGTCCGCTGAGTTCATGCCGGGGATGCTACCCCTATTTCGTCAAAGTGACGAGATGTAGGCGCCGCGCCCGGCGCGCTGCCGGGGCCGTTTGTGCGATGCCCCCTCCCGAGTGGCAGCATGGGGTAGGTGAGCGTCGCCCCCGTAGAGATCGAACGTCCCGAATCGGCCGAGGAGAACCTCGTTGTCCCCGAGCCCGACGTCCCCTGGGTGACGCTGGTCCACAACGACCCGGTCAACCTCATGAGCTATGTGACCTATGTCTTCCAGGCCTACTTCGGCTACTCCAAGGACAAGGCCCACAAGCTGATGCTCGACGTCCACCAGAAGGGCCGCGCCGTCGTCTCCAGCGGCAGCCGCGAAGAGATGGAACGCGACGTCCAGGCCATGCACGGCTACGGACTGTGGGCCACCCTCACCCAGGACCGCAACTAGTGCCCCTCCCGGCACCCGCACGCTCCGCCCCCGCCCCGCCCGACCACCATCGGAGAGAACCCATGGCCGGCCACTTCGAGGCCACCCCCGGCGGCGGCGCGGCCGTCGCGCTCGACGAGGTGGAGATCGCGATCCTGCGCTCCCTCGCCGTGCAGCTGCTCGAACTCATCGGCCCCGGCGACGAACCCGCCGAGGGCGAGGACCCGCTCGCCGCCCTCTTCGCCGAAGGCCCCAGCGAACCGCCGTCCGACCCCGCCCTGGCCCGCCTCTTCCCCGAGGCCTACGGCGACGACGACAGCGAACTGCGCGCCGCCTCCTCCGAGTTCCGCCGCTTCACCGAGAACGACCTGCGCACCCGCAAGCGCGACGACGCCCTCCTCGTCGTCCGCACCCTCGACGCGCTCACACCCGCCGGGGACGGCGCCGCCGTGCTCAGCCTCGGCCCCGACGAGTGCCGCAGCTGGCTGGGCTCCCTCAACGACCTCAGGCTCACCATCGGCACCCGGCTGGAGGTCTCCGACGAGGACGGCGGCGAGGACGGCTCCCTCTACCGGCTGCCCGACAGCGATCCGCGCAAGCCCATGGTCATGGCCTACCTCTGGCTCGGAGCGCTCCAGGAGACCCTCGTCGAAACGCTGATGCCCTAGCCCGTCCGGAGCGGGGTGTGTTCGCTCAACGGACCCTCAAATCCGAATAACGATCGCGTCACCTGATCGGTCTTTTTTGCAGCGCCTGAACACCGTTGTCCGCTTTTTCCTGTGGCGTGCGCCACATAATGTCCGGTGGATCGCCGAGGGACCCGTGATAAATCTTCACGACCACTCGGGGACGCCACCCCTGTTCCCGGGTAGGCGCGACGAGTCCGGCAACCACCGGCAGCACTCCATCCATATCCGGGGGGATCAGGACCTGATCCGCAGCCGCAAAGGCTCGGATCAGCGTGGAGAAAGGCGCACACATGACATCGGCGCAGATCGACGACAAGGGACCGGACGGCCCGCACGCCGCAGCCGCGGATGCCACCACGTCCGCCGAGGGCTACCAGCGCGCTCTCGGCGCCCGCCAGATCCAGATGATCGCGATCGGCGGTGCCATCGGCACCGGCCTCTTCCTCGGCGCGGGCAAAGCCATCGCCAAGGCCGGACCCAGCCTCATCCTGGCGTACGCCATCGCGGGCCTGGTGATCTTCTTCATCATGCGGGCCCTGGGCGAACTCCTCATGTACCGCCCGGTCTCGGGCTCCTTCTCGGAATACGCCCGGGAATTCATCGGCCCCTTCGCCGGCTTCGTCACCGGCTGGACCTACTGGCTGTTCTGGGTCGTCACCGGAATCACCGAAGTCACCGCCGCGGCCCAGTACATGACGTTCTGGTTCGACATTCCACAATGGGTGTCCGCACTGATCTTCACGATCATCCTGTACGGCGTGAACCTGATCTCCGTGAAACTGTTCGGTGAACTCGAGTTCTGGTTCTCGATGGTGAAGGTCACCGCCATCGTCGGCATGATCCTCATCTGCGCCGGAATTCTCACCCTCGGCTTCTCCGACGCCGGCGACACCGCGTCCGTCACCCACCTCTGGGCCGACGGCGGCTTCTTCCCGCACGGCATCAAGGGCACCCTGATGACCCTGCAGATCGTGATGTTCGCCTTCCTCGCCGTCGAACTCGTCGGCGTCACCGCGGGCGAGTCCAAGGACCCCAAGACCGTCCTGCCCAAGGCCATCAACACCGTGCCGTGGCGCATCGCCGTCTTCTACGTCGGCGCCCTCATCATGATCCTCTCGGTGGTCCCCTGGACCGAGTTCTCGCCGGACGTCTCCCCGTTCGTCGAAGCCTTCGAGAAGATGGGCCTCGGGCTCGGCGCGGGCATCGTCAACTTCGTCGTCCTGACCGCCGCGCTCTCCTCCTGCAACTCCGGGATGTACTCCACCGGCCGCATGCTCCGCGACCTCGCGCTCAACGGCCAGGGCCCGAAGGTCTTCACCCGCCTGACCAGGAGCGGCACCCCCCTCGTCGGCACCACCGTCTCGGCCGCCCTCATGCTCGTCGGCGTCTGGATCAACTACCAGTGGCCCGGTGACGCCTTCACCTACGTCGTCTCCTTCGCCACCATCTCCGGCATGTGGGCCTGGATCATGATCCTGATCAGCCAGATCCGCTACCGCCGCCTCGCCGACCGCGGAGAGCTCCCGCAGTCCACCTTCCGGGCCCCCGGCGCCCCGTACACCAGCGTCTTCGCCCTCGCCTTCATCGGCGTCGTCATCGTCATGATGGGCATCGACAAGGACACCCGGATCTCGCTCTACTGCGCCCCGCTGTGGGCCCTGATCCTCGGCGTCTCCTACCTGGTCCTCAAGGCCCGCAACCCCGGGAACAAGGCCTTCGCCGGCCGCTGAGCCGAAGGCCCCCGCCAGGGCGATTCCACGATGCGGGCCCTCACGTACCACTCCTCGGTACGTGAGGGCCCGTCGTCCTATCCTGGCGCCATGCTGACCATCACCCAGGCTCTGTACGACCAGATCGTCGCGCACTCCCGCGAGGACCACCCCGACGAGGCGTGCGGCGTGGTCGCCGGGCCCGCCGGAACCGGCCGCGCCGAACGCTTCATCCCCATGCTCAACGCGGCCCGCTCGCCCACGTTCTACGAATTCGACTCGGCCGACCTCCTCAAGCTCTACCGCGACATGGACGACCGCGACGAGGAGCCCGTGATCGTCTACCACTCGCACACGGCGACCGAGGCCTACCCCTCCCGCACCGACGTCACGTACGCCAACGAGCCCGGCGCCCACTACGTCCTCGTCTCGACCGCCGACACGGACGGGTCCGGGCCCTTCCAGTTCCGCTCGTACCGCATCGTGGACGGCGAGATCACGGAGGAGGACGTCGAGGTGGTCGAGGCGTACCCCGCCCCCTGACCACGGCACCCGCGACGCCCGGACAGGGCCGCCGGCCCGGCCCTGTCCACCTGTTGAACGCCAACCATCCACCAGGTGAGATCACATTCCGGATCCCGGACCGGGAATCGATACGATGAGCGCATGGTTCCCCATGACGTGAGCGACAAGACGCCGGGCATGCTGCTCGTGGCGCGCCTGCACGTCGACCTGTGCCGGCTCGCCAGCGCGATCTGTACGAACCACCGGACCGCCCGCCCCGAGGCCTGAGCAGGGCCGGGGCCCGGCGCCGCCCCACCCGACGCCACCCTTCACGCACCACCCCCTGCGCGGGGGCAGAGCCGCGCGCCCCACGCCCACCGCCACCACTCCGCTTCGACAGGAGCCCACGCCATGGCCATCGAGGTCCGCATCCCGACCATCCTCCGCACCTACACCGACGGCGCCAAGGCCGTCGAGGGCAACGGGGACACCCTCGCCGACCTCTTCACGGACCTGGAGAGCCGCCACACCGGCATCCGTGAGCGCATCGTCGACGGAGACCAGCTGCGCCGCTTCGTGAACGTCTACCTCAACGACGAGGACGTCCGCTTCCTCGACGGCATCTCCACCAAGCTCAGCGACGGCGACAACATCACCATCCTCCCGGCCGTCGCCGGCGGCATGAACTGATGCGCTATGACAGCCCGCTCGCCGCAGTGGGCAACACCCCGCTCGTCCGCCTGCCGCGGCTGTCACCGTCGGACGACGTCCGCATCTGGGCCAAACTGGAGGACCGCAACCCGACCGGCTCGATCAAGGACCGCCCCGCGCTCCACATGGTCGAGCAGGCGGAGAAGGACGGCCGGCTCACCCCCGGCTGCACCATCCTGGAACCCACCAGCGGCAACACCGGCATCTCGCTCGCCATGGCGGCCAAGCTCAAGGGCTACCGCATCGTCTGCGTGATGCCGGAGAACACCTCCCAGGAGCGGCGCGACCTGCTCGCCATGTGGGGCGCCGAGATCATCCCCTCCCCGGCGGCGGGCGGCTCCAACACCGCCGTCCGCGTCGCCAAGGAGCTCGCGGCCGAGCACCCCGACTGGGTGATGCTCTACCAGTACGGCAACCCGGACAACGCGGGCGCCCACTACGCCACCACCGGCCCCGAGATCCTCGCCGACCTCCCCTCCATCACCCACTTCGTGGCCGGCCTCGGCACCACGGGCACCCTCATGGGCGTCGGCCGCTACCTGCGCGAACACGTCGAAGGCATCCAGATCGTCGCGGCCGAGCCGCGCTACGACGACCTCGTCTACGGCCTGCGCAACCTCGACGAGGGCTTCGTCCCCGAGCTCTACGACGCCTCGGTCCTCACCACCCGCTTCTCCGTCGGCTCCGCCGACGCCGTCACCCGCACCCGCGAACTCCTCCAGCAGGAGGGCATCTTCGCGGGCGTCTCCACCGGCGCCGCGCTCCACGCCGCGATCGGTGTCGGCAACAAGGCGGTCAAGGCCGGGCAGCCGGCCGACATCGCCTTCGTCGTCGCGGACGGCGGCTGGAAGTACCTGTCGACGGGCGTCTACACCGCGCCCACGACGGAAGCGGCGATCGAGACGCTCCAGGGCCAGCTCTGGGCGTAGCCGCCCGCGCCTTTCGCCCACCCGGACGCCGGGGGCCTCGGACCACACCGGTCCGGGACCCCCGGCGTCCGCCGTTCTGCGGGGGCGCTGCCCCCGTACCCCCGCTCCTCAACCGCCGGAGGGGCTTGATCTTGCCGCCGCAGGGCGAATCGCAGCCGCGAAAGTCAGCCTCGCCGGCGTTCGAGGCGCGGGGTCCGGGGCGTAGCCCCGGATACGGGAAGGGGCGGGGCGGGGAACAGGCCCGCCGCAGGCGCACCCGCCCCGGGCGCACCCCCCCCGGGGACGCCCCGCTTCCATCGAACCGGTGACAGCACAGGTGAGTTCCCCCACAACGGCACGCCCCGAAGGAGCGACCGGCTCTTTCGCGCCTTACGCTCAACAAACGCTCAACGATCCGCACGAACCCTCCCCGTTCCCACGTCTCGGAGGTTCACGCTCCATGAAGCTCACCGTCGTCGGATGCTCCGGCTCGTTCCCGTCCACGGGATCGGCATGCTCGAGCTACCTCGTAGAGGCCGACGGCTTCCGGCTGCTCCTCGACATGGGCAACGGCGCCCTCGGCGAGCTGCAGCGCCATGTCGGTCTGTACGACCTCGACGCCATCTTCCTCAGTCATCTCCATGCCGATCACTGCATCGACATGTGCGCGTACTTCGTCGTCCGCTACTACCCGCACGACGGCGGACGCCCGGCCCGCATCCCGGTCTACGGTCCCGACGGCACGGAGCAGCGGCTCACCACCGCCCACGCCGACACCCCGTCCGACCACGCGATGAGCGAGGTCTTCGACTTCCACACGCTGAAGCCCGGCTCGTTCGAGATCGGCCCCTTCTCGGTGCGTACGGAGAAGCTCTGCCACCCCGTCGACACGTTCGGCATCCGCATCGAGCACGGCGGCAGCTCGCTCACGTACTCCGGCGACACCGGCACCTGCGAGGCCCTGGACGAGCTGGCGCAGGGCGCCGACCTGTTCCTCTGCGAGGCGTCGTTCGTGCACGGCAAGGAGGACATCCCGGACCTCCACCTCAACGGCCGCGAGGCGGGTGAGCTCGCCGCCCGGGCGCGGGTGGGGCGCCTGGTCCTCACCCACATCCCGCCGTGGACC
This sequence comes from Streptomyces sp. NBC_01257, assembly GCF_035917255.1. Taxonomy (NCBI): domain Bacteria; kingdom Bacillati; phylum Actinomycetota; class Actinomycetes; order Kitasatosporales; family Streptomycetaceae; genus Streptomyces; species Streptomyces sp. NBC_01257. The sequence goes on along the minus strand of NZ_CP108472.1, from coordinate 3,486,024 downwards.
GACGCCGACCGCAACCTGTCCGACGCCCGCGAGGTCTTCGCCGGACCGACGGAGCTGGCGGTGCCGGGCGCGGTGTACGAGATCTAGGGTCCGGTCCCGCGTACGACGAAGCCCTCACCTTCCGCCGGGAAGGTGAGGGCTTCGAGCTGTCGCGGGGCCGACGGGGCTTACGCCTTGGTCAGGTCCTCGACCTCTTCCTCGGGCTCGCGGCCCGGGGTGGTGAGGTTGAACTTGGTGATCGCGAAGCGGAAGAGCACGTAGTAGATGGCTCCGAAGACGAGACCGATCGGGATGATCAGCCACGGCTTGGTGGCCAGGTTCCAGTTCAGTGCGTAGTCGATGAAGCCCGCCGAGAAGGTGAATCCGGCGTGCACGCCGAGCGCCCAGGTGACGGCCATCGAGAGGGCGGTCAGGACCGCGTGGATCGCGTAGAGCAGCGGCGCGATGAACATGAACGAGAACTCGATCGGCTCGGTCACACCGGTGACGAACGAGGTCAGCGCGAGGGAGATCATCATGCCCATCACGGCCTTGCGGCGCTCGGGGCGAGCGGCGTGGGCGATGGCGATGGCGGCGGCCGGGAGGCCGAACATCATGATCGGGAAGAAGCCCGACATGAACTGGCCCGAGGTCGGGTCACCGGCGAAGAAGCGGTTCAGGTCACCGTGCACGACGGCGCCCGTCGCGTCGGTGAAGTCACCCAGCTGGAACCACGAGACCGTGTTGACGAACTGGTGCATGCCGACGGGCAGCAGCGCGCGGTTGATCAGGCCGAAGAGGCCGGCACCGAAGGAACCGAGGCCGGTCATCCACTCGCCGAAGTTGGATATGCCCTCACCGATGGGCTCCCAGACCAGGCCGAAGAAGACACCGAAGATCACACCGACGAAGGCCATGATGATCGGGACGAGACGGCGGCCGTTGAAGAAGCCGAGCCAGTCGACCAGCTTGGTGCGGTGGAACTTCTGCCACAGGATCGCCGTGACGAGACCCATCAGGATGCCGCCCAGGACACCGGGGTTGTTGTACGTCGCCGCGGTGTCCGCGCCCTTCTGGATCACCGCTTCGGTGACCGGGAAGGCCTTGAGGACGTTGCTGTAGACCAGGAAGCCGACGAGCGCGGCCAGTGCCGTGGAGCCGTCCGACTTCTTGGCGAACCCGATGGCGACACCGATGCAGAAGAGCATCGGAAGGTTGTCGAAGACCGCGCCGCCCGCGGTGGCGAACACGGAGGCGACCTTGTGCCAGCCGAGGCCGTCGTCACCGAAGACGTCGGGCTGGCCGAGACGGAGCAGAATGCCCGCGGCCGGCAGCACGGCGATCGGCAGCTGGAGGCTGCGTCCCACCTTCTGCAGGCCCTGGAACAGGCCGGAGCCCCGCTTCTTCGCGGGGGCCGCCGTGGCGGTGGCCGTACTCATCAACTTCCTCCAGTAGGCAAGGCGCCGCCAGGGACAGGGTGTTTGGGTGGGCGACGACTCGAGAAACGCGCCGCAGAAGCGGCGCGTGGTCTGGACCACTGAGTGGTGTAGACCAGTTGTAGCACGGTGAGGGTTAGATAAGGAACCTGCAATTTCCGACTACTTCGCAGTAGCCATCACCCACGCACAGTGACATGCCGAAGGCCCCCGGACCGGTGGGTCCGAGGGCCTTGGCCGAACAGGGCGTTCGCCCCGTGAGCAGCTACTTCGTGAGGTCCTTCTCCAGTTCCTCCTCCACCTCGTCGGGCTCGCGGCCCGGCGTCTGGAGGTTGAATCTGGTGATCGCGAACCGGAAGATCACGTAATACACGACGGCGAAGGCCAGACCGATCGGGATGATCAGCCAGGGTTTCGTCGCCAGACTCCAGTTGATGACGTAGTCGATCAGGCCCGCCGAGAAGCTGAAGCCGTCCTTCACTCCGAGCGCCCACGTCACCGCCATCGACACACCCGTGAGCACCGCGTGGATCGCGTACAGCAGAGGCGCGACGAAGAGGAACGAGTACTCGATCGGCTCCGTGATTCCCGTCACGAACGACGTCAGACCGACCGAGATCATCATGCCGCCGACCGCCTTGCGGCGATGCGGCTTCGCGCAGTGATAGATCGCCAGCGCCGCCGCGGGCAGTGCGAACATCATGATCGGGAAGAAGCCCGTCGTGAACTGACCGGCCGTCGGGTCACCGGCCAGGAACCGGTTGATGTCACCGTGCACCATCGTCCCGTCCGGTTTGGTGTAGTCACCGAACTGGAACCAGACGAACGTGTTCAGGAACTGGTGCAGCCCGAAGACGAGCAGGGCGCGGTTCGCGATGCCGAAGATGCCGGAGCCCAGCCAGTTCAGATCCACCAGCCACTCCGAGAAGCTGGTCAGCGCGTCACCGACCGGCTGCCACAGCCAGGCGCAGAGCGCCGCGAAGAGCAGACCCACGAACGCCATGATGATCGGGACGAGCCGGCGGCCGTTGAAGAAGCCCAGCCAGTCCACCAGCTTCACCCGGTGGTACCGCTGCCAGAACCAGGCCGACATCAGGCCCATCACGATGCCGCCGAACACCCCCGGGTTCTGGTACTCGGCCGCCGTCACCTGCGCGTCGTCCGTCACGCACGTACCGAACCAGGTGCCGCCCGAGACGAACGTCGAACCGCTGTCGCAGTCCACCGGGAACGCGTGCAGCACCGCGTAGTAGACGAGGAAGCCCGTCACGGCGGCCAGCGCCGTCGACCCGTCCGACTTCTTCGCCATGCCGATCGCGACACCCACGCAGAACAGCAGCGGAAGACCGAGACCCGAGTCCAGCAGCGCACCACCGGCCGCCGCGAACACCTTGGCGAGGTTGTCCCAGCCCAGACCCTCGTCACCGAACACATCCGGCTGGCCGAGCCGGTTCAGGATGCCTGCCGCCGGAAGGACGGCGATCGGGAGCTGAAGGCTGCGCCCCATCTTCTGGAGGCCTTGGAAGAGGCCGTTCCACCACTTCTTCTGTGGGATCGCGGCGCTGCTCGTCGAGCTCATCGGCATCCTCCCGGAACCAGTCACATTTGGCGGTCGTTGCAGACTGGTGTAGACCAGTTGCGGTACGGTGCGGAGCCCGCCCGGAAGACAGGGCGCCGGTGATCGTCATCATTGGTGATGGTTCGGCTACTCGCTCGCGAAGTTGGGCCAACCGTGCGTTACCGTGACGAAACGGACCCATGGTGGGCCGTCGCATGTTCGTGAAAAACCAGGGAGAAGGCCATGGCCAGCAAGGCTGAGAAGATCGTCGCCGGGCTCGGCGGAATCGAGAACATCGAAGAGGTCGAGGGCTGCATCACCCGCCTCCGCACCGAGGTCAAGGACGCGAGCAAGGTCGACGAAGCCGCGCTCAAGGCCGCCGGCGCCCACGGCGTCGTCAAGATGGGCACCGCGATCCAGGTCGTCATCGGCACCGACGCCGACCCCATCGCCGCCGACATCGAAGACATGATGTGACCCACCGCTGAACCCGACCGGGCCAACCCCCGGCACGCCGCAGGCCCCGTCCACCCGGACGGGGCCTGCGGCGTACACGGCACACCCCCCGGCACCCCCGCCCCCGGGCGCCGCCCCCCGATCAGCGCACCCGCACCGCCAGAATCGCCACGTCGTCCGAACTCTCACCGTCATCCAGGCACGCCTCCACCAGATGCCCGCACAGATCACCCACATCCGAGGGCGCCGCCAACGCCGCCGCACGCAGCCGCTCCAGCCCCACCCCCAGCTCCTCCCCGCGCCGCTCCACCAGACCGTCCGTGTACAGCACCAGCAACGCCCCCGCCGGCAGCTCGAACTCGTCCGCCTCCGCATCCCACTCGTCCACCACACCCAGCGGAACCCCCTGCCCCGCACGCAGGAACCGAGCCCCCGAATGGTCCACCAGCAACGGCGGACAATGACCGGCCGACGCCACCACCGCACGCCGCTCCTGCGGATCGACCGTCATGTACAGCACCGTCGCCAGATCCGTCAGCGCCATGTCCTGACTCAACGCGTTCAGATCCGACAGCACCGCCACCGGATCCTCCCCCTCCACCAACGCGTAACTGCGCAACGCCGTCCGCAGCTGACCCATCGCCGTCGCCGCCCGCAACCCCTTGCCCATCACGTCACCCAGCGCCAGCCCCGCCTTCCCGCCCGGCAACGCCATCACGTCGTACCAGTCACCCCCGGCCTGCATCCCCCGCGCCCCCGGCAGACTGCACGCCGCGACCTGCACCCCGGCGATCTCGGGCAGCGTCTGCGCCAGCATCGACTGCTGAAGCGTCCCGGCGATCCGCCGCTCACGCTCGTACAGAAGATTGTTCTCGACCATCTGCCCGGCGAACCGGCAGTACGTCCCCACCAGCTGCCGCTGCCGCAGCGTCGGCCGCCCCGGCTCCCGCCACGCCCAGGCCACCACACCCAGCCGCCGGCCCGACGTGGTGCTCAGCGCCAGCGCGTACACCCGGCGGAACCCCGCCGCACGCCCCAGCTCACGCACACGCGGCGAACACGACGGATCCGTCTCCACGTCCTCCACGATCAGCGCACCGCCCGCCGCCTCCGCCTCGTCCACCAGGAACCGCCCCGGCGGCAACGCCTCCACCGCCTCACGCACCGACCGCACATCCGCCGGCATCCCGTACAGCGCACGCGTCCGCATCACGGCACCGTCCTCGTCCCGCAGCCGCGCCACACCCATGTCCGCCCGCAACAGCCGGGCACCCTCGCCCAGCACCTGATGCAGCGTGCCGTCCACACTGTCGTGATCCGTCAGCCGCTCCGACAGACCGTGCACCCAGGTCGCATCCTCCAACTGCTCGGCCAGCCTGCGGTTCACCTCGTCCAGATCATCGGCCGACCGCCGCTGCTGGGACACGTCATGGAGGAACGCCACCGCCAGCGGCAGCTCACCGGGACCGAAGTCCAGCGGAACGGCACTGATGTCCAGCCACAGCGCCCGCTCGCCCTGCGGCATGTACCGCACCTCGGCCCGCGCCGGACGACGCAGCCCCAGCGCCACCCCGAGCGGCGACTCGGCGAACCGCAACGGCTCGCCGTTGCGGTCGCTAAAGGACGTGGCGGCCCGGGCCAGCCCGCCCGGCTCCTGCGGCACCTGCGCCCCGAACAGCTCCGCCAGCCGCCCGTTCGAGTACACCGTCGTCGCCCCCTGCTCGGCGGAAGCGATGACGATCCCATGCGGCGCACCCTCCAGGACCTGGACGGACGCGAGGTGGTCCGACAGGGGCAGACGCGGTGCGGCAGGCTGCGGCCGGATTGTCCGGCTCGAAGGGAGGGACATCAAGATCTTCCTGTGAGTGGAGACTTAGATACTAAAAGCTTAAGCAGGATCACAGTAAAGAAGGAAAGGCTGAACGTCCCCGAACAGCGGGCCAAAAGTCCCCCCACCCGCCGGATAGGCTTCCGCCCATGTCTCGTATCGACGGCCGCACCCCCGACCAGCTCCGCCCCGTCACCATCGAACGCGGATGGAGCAAGCACGCCGAAGGATCCGTACTCATCTCCTTCGGCGACACCAAAGTCTTCTGCACCGCCTCCGTCACCGAAGGCGTCCCGCGCTGGCGCAAGGGCAGCGGCGAAGGCTGGGTCACCGCCGAATACTCGATGCTGCCCCGCTCCACCAACACCCGCGGCGACCGCGAATCCGTACGCGGCAAGATCGGCGGCCGCACCCACGAGATCAGCCGCCTCATCGGCCGCTCCCTGCGCGCCGTGATCGACTACAAGGCCCTCGGCGAGAACACCGTCGTCCTGGACTGCGACGTCCTCCAGGCCGACGGAGGCACCCGCACCGCCGCCATCACCGGCGCCTACGTCGCCCTCGCCGACGCCATCACCTGGGCCCAGGGCAAGAAGATCATCAAGCACGGCCGCAAGCCGCTCACCGGCACCGTCTCCGCGATCAGCGTCGGCATCGTCGACGGCACCCCCCTCCTCGACCTCTGCTACGAGGAAGACGTCCGCGCCGAGACCGACATGAACGTCGTCTGCACCGGCGACGGCCGCTTCGTCGAGATCCAGGGCACCGCCGAGGCCGAGCCCTTCGACCGCAAGGAACTGAACGCCCTCCTCGACCTCGCCACCGCCGGCTGCGTCGACCTCACCCAGCTCCAGAACGACGCCCTCGCCCGCACCCTCGGCGAGTAACGACGAGGACAGGCCCGGGTAAAGAAGCAACCAAGTCCCACTCCACAGCGTCGATACGAATACGGGCGCACGGGTCGAACCGTGCGCCCGTCCGCGTATCCGCACCCGGGGAGGGACCCACCATGGCCACGCGCCACCGACGCCACCGCCGCACCGCCCTGGCCATCACCGCCGCACTGCTCACCGTCACCGCGGCGGCCGGCTGCGGCGCCCTCGACAAGACACTCGACTGCGTCCGCACCGCCGACGCCATCGCCACCAGCGTCGACAACCTCCAGCAGGCCGTCGCCAACGCCTCCAACGACCCCACCCAGGCCTCCGAGTCACTCGACGAGATCGAGAAGGAACTCGGCAACCTCGGCGACAAGACCGACAACGCCGACCTCAGCAAGGCCGTCGACGACCTCCAGGCCGGCGTCGCCAACGTCCGCGGCTCCATCGACAAGGGCGACGCCACCCCCGACATCACCCCCGTCACCGACGCCGCCGCGGAGATCGCCAAGGTCTGCACCCCGTAAGGCGCAGCCACCCCGGCGGCGATAATCGGGACATGACCCGCCTCATCCTCGCCACCCGCAACGCCGGGAAGATCACCGAACTCCACGCGATCCTCGCCGACGCAGGCCTCACCTACGAACTCGTCGGCGCGGACGCGTACCCGGAGATCCCCGACGTCAAGGAAACCGGCGTCACCTTCGCCGAGAACGCCCTCCTCAAGGCCCACGCCCTCGCCCAGGCCACCGGCCACCCGGCCATCGCCGACGACTCCGGCCTCTGCGTCGACGTACTGAACGGCGCCCCCGGCATCTTCTCCGCCCGCTGGGCAGGCACCCACGGCAACGACCAGGCCAACCTCGACCTGCTCCTGGCCCAGCTCTCCGACATCGACGCCCCGCACCGCGCCGCCCACTTCGCCTGCGCCGCCGCCCTCGCACTCCCGGACGGCACGGAACGCGTGGTCGAGGGCCGCCTGCCCGGCACCCTGCGCCACACCCCGTCCGGCACGGGCGGCTTCGGCTACGACCCGATCCTCCAGCCGGAGGGCGAGACCCGGACCTGCGCGGAACTGACCCCGGCGGAGAAGAACGCGATCAGCCACCGGGGGAAGGCGTTCCGGGCGCTGGTGCCGGTGGTGCGGGAGTTGGTGGGGTGAACGACGCGATGGGCCGCCCCTGTGGGACGGCCCATCTGTGGTGCGGCCGGTGGGATTCGAACCCACACAGGATTGCTCCCAGATGCCCCTAAAACACCCGCCGATACCAGTTTGGCTACGGCCGCATACTTGGGTCCATCGTAGCGGGCGGGATGGTCTTCGGGGCAGACAGGTCACCGCTCGCGGACTCCGAAACGGCTGTCTTCTTCCGGCACCAGGTCTCTGTGAGTGCGTGGCAATTCGGGCACAAATAGCGCAGGTTCTAGGCCCGGTTGTCCAGCCAGTTGCCGTTGACGTGGTCGATCTGGAGCGTGATCGATCGACCCAGCCACTCGCCAGTGTTGCCACAGGACGTGCAGCGGTACGTTACGCCGAGCTCCTGGAGCGCCCGGTGAAGGCGTGTTCGGTTCGCTCGAGTCGATCCCTGCGGCATGATCACGAGTGCTGTTGGTGCAATCTGCTTCTGCTTCGGAACTTGTACAGATGCCCACGAGCGGCGTTTGAAGTGGCTTGTATCCAGTTCCATCTGCAGGATCTTGCGTCGTACCCGCCGGTGGTTGGAATCGGTCACCTCAAGGCCGAGCGCCTGAACGACCTCGACGTAACTGAAAGCCTTCCGTACTGCAGTACTCAGGCCTTCCTCTGGGATGTAGACGCGGGCGTTGCGGAAGTGGCAGGTGTTGATGCTCCTCCTGCGAAGCATTGCAGCCACTGCGGCGCGTGATCGGCCGTCATCCGGGACGCCAAGAGCTCGCGCCACCCCGCGGACGGACTGGCTGGAGTCGGCGGCAGCCTGCAGTTCCTCGGCACTGAACAGGAGGTCCAACTGGGGGCGATTCATTCCAGGGAAGTGGCTGACGTCGATCCCCGCAGCCGCGATGCGACGGGCTATGTGAGACAGGGTGCCCGTGGCCGGAGTGGCGCCCAGTTTGAGGACGACCTCGCGCAGGGATGATGACGACGTCGCTGCGGCGGCGATGGCCGCATCAGGGTATTTGCGCCACGGACTGCGCTGCTTGAAGTGAGTTGTGTCGAGTCCGAGTTCCGTGACCTTCGCCTTGAGTGTGCGGTGCCTTCCGCCGCTCTCCTTCAGGCCCAGTCGGCGCATGAGATCGGTCCAGTTGCTTGCGGCTTCCACAGCCAGTGCGAGTCTTGCTGGGTCGTACACCTCGGACATTCCCCCTCCGCATCCGGCCGCCCGTTCGCGGCCTCGTACGGAGTAACGAACCGTTTATCGGAGAGTCACGTCCGATATCCGACAAGATGCGGAATGGCCCGCGCCGCTTCGGCGACAACCGAAGCGGCGCAGGCCATTCCCATGCAGGACGGGACGGGTCAGAACTTCGGGTCCGGCGTCTGCGCCTGGACCAGTTCCTCCGCCTCCTCGCTCGTCTCCACCGACGGGGGCGAACCCGCCAGCGGCTTGTTCGCGGTCTCCTTCATGCAGGCCACCGCGATCACGCCGACCAGCGCCGCCGCCATCGCGTAGTACGCCGGCATCAGGTTGGTGCCCGACCAGCTGATCAGGGCCGTGATGACCAGCGGGGTCGTACCGCCGAAGATCGACGCGGAGAGGTTGTAGCCCACCGACAGGGAGCCGTAGCGGACCTGCGTGGGGAACAGGGCCGGGAGGGCGGCGGACATCGTGCCGAGCATGCAGACCAGGGAGAGGCCCAGCATCAGCATGCCGATCGTGATCGCCGGGATGCTGCCCTGGCGGATCAGGAGGAAGGCCGGCAGGGAGAAGATCAGGAAGCCGAGCATCCCCGTCATGAGCAGGGGCTTGCGGCCGAAGTGGTCGGAGAGCTTGCCCACCTGGCTGATGATCAGCATCAGGAACACCATGACGCCGAGCAGGATCAGCAGGCCGTGGGTCTCGCTGTAGCCGAGCTCGTCGGAGAGGTACGTCGGCATGTACGACAGCAGCATGTAGTCGGTGATGTTGTATGCGCCGACCAGGCAGATGCAGAGGATCAGCGTCGGCCAGTAGTCGCGGAAGATCTTGGCGAGGTCGCCCTTGGCGGTCGTCTCGACGCCGTCCGCGGCCTCCGTGGCGTGGGCGGTGCCGCCCTCCAGCTTCTGGAAGGCGGGGGTCTCGTCGAGGCGCAGTCGCAGGTAGAGGCCGACGAGGCCGAGCGGGCCGGCGACGAGGAAGGGGACGCGCCAGCCCCAGGCTTCCATCTGGGTGTCGTTGAGGAGTGCGTAGAGCGCGGTGACCAGGCCGGCCGCTCCGACGTAGCCGGCCAGGGTGCCGAATTCGAGGAAGCTGCCGAAGTAGCCGCGTCGTTTGTCGGGGGCGTACTCGGCGATGAAGGTGGAGGCGCCGCCGTACTCGCCGCCGGTGGAGAAGCCCTGGAGCATCCGGAAGAGGATGAGGAGGATGGGGGCCCCGACGCCGATGGTGTCGTGGGAGGGGATGACGCCGATGGCGAAGGTGCCGACCGCCATGAGGATCATGGTGAGGGCGAGGACCTTCTTGCGGCCGATCTTGTCGCCCATGGGGCCGAAGAACATGCCGCCGAGCGGTCGTACGAGGAAGGCGACGGCGAAGGTGGCGAAGGAGGAGAGGAGCTGGGTTGTGTCGTTCCCGGACGGGAAGAAGACATGGCCCAGGGTCGCCGCCAGGTAGGAGTAGATGCCGAAGTCGAACCACTCCATGGCGTTACCGAGTGAGGCCGCCTTGACCGCGCGCTTCACCGCCTGGTCGTCCGTGACGGTGATGTCCGTCCTGCGCAGCTTGGGGTTCTGGCGCTTTCGGATGGCACGGAAGAGGGCGGGGTGCCGTTTGACCGCTTCGGGGTCGGCCGCCTGCTGGGGGTCGGAGGCCGCCATGGCCGGGTCCTTTCCTCGGTGGGTGTTCCAGGAAAGGCTTCTGCGCGGACATGGCGGTTGCAAACCGATTCGGCGGTGGATTGGGATGTCCATCACATGTTTTCGGCCGTTCGGCCCAATCCAGGGGTGTGTTTCCGCCGTTTTCCTGCCGGTCGGGTCAGATGCCCAGGTCCTTGATGATCTTGGCGACGTGGCCGGTGGCCTTGACGTTGTAGAAGGCGTGTTCGACCTTGCCGTCCTCGTCGACGACGATCGTCGACCGGATGACGCCCGTCACCGTTTTGCCGTAGAGCTTCTTCTCGCCGAAGGCGGCGTAGGCCTCCAGGGTCTCCTTGGCGGGGTCGCCGACCAGGGTGACCTTGAGATTCTCCTTCTCGCGGAACTTGGCGAGCTTCTCGGGCTTGTCGGGGGAGACGCCGATGACGTCGTATCCGGCGCCGGCCAGGAGGTCGAGGTTGTCGGTGAAGTCGCAGGCCTGCTTGGTGCAGCCGGGGGTGAGGGCGGCCGGGTAGAAGTAGACGATGACCTTGCGGCCCTTGTGGTCGGCGAGCGATACGTCGTTGCCGTCGGCGTCGGGGAGGGTGAAGGCGGGGGCGGTGTCGCCGGTCTTGAGTCGCTCGCTCATGGTTCTCCTCTTTGGTGCGCGGGGTGTACGGGACCGAGCGTAATAGGGGTGCCGCCGGGTGCGGGGGCGGTCGAGCTGACAGACTGTCGATGAAGGTTTACCGGACGAGGACCACGGAGGCGGCGCAGTGTCGGATGCCAGGACCCCTGCGCAGATCGAGGCGGACATCATCAGCAGGCGCGAGCAGCTCGCGGTGGTGCTCGATGAGATCGGGGTGCGGGTGCACCCGAAGACGATCATCGGTGACGTGAAGGCGAAGGCGGCCGGGGCGGTGGACCGGACGGCCGGGCGGGCGTTCGTCGCGGTGAACCGGACGGTGTCGGACGTGAAGGCGCAGTTCGTTTCGGAGGAGGGTTCGCCGCGTCTGGAGCGGGTGATTCCGGTGGCGTTGCTCGCGGTGGGTGTGGTGGGTCTGCTCACTGTGTCCGCGCAGCGGAAGAAGCGTTGAGCCCCGAGGGCGCCAGGTGGTGTCGCGGCCGGGTAGGTTGCGGGGCGTGAGCGAGAACACCGACGACAAGCTGCCCATCCGGATGCTGCACGACCGTGTGCTGGTCCGGTCCGATTCGCCCGAGGGTGAGCGGCGTTCCGGCGGCGGCATCCTGATTCCGGCGACGGCCGCGGTCGGCCGCCGGCTGGGCTGGGCCGTGGTGGTCGCGGTGGGGCAGAACGTGCGGACGGTCGAGCCGGGGGACCGGGTGCTGTACGACCCCGAGGACCGTGCCGAGGTCGAGGTGCGGGGTGTGGCGTACGTGCTGATGCGGGAGCGGGATCTGCATGCGGTGGCGGCGGACCGGTTCGAGGGTTCGGTGGATTCGACCGGGCTGTATCTGTAGCTCCGGATCGTGCTGTGCGGGGCCTGGTGACGGTTGTCACCAGGCCCTTTGCCTGTTCTTTGCTACGGTGGTGGGACCCCGACGAGACGCGCCGTACCGGGCTTTTTGCAAAGACGACGCACCGTGTTGTTCGCGTGTTCTGTCGTCGGAGGTGCCGTCATGGCGTGGGTTCTGCTGGTGGTCGCTGGTCTTCTGGAAGTGGCCTGGTCGATCGGGATGAAGTACACCGAGGGGTTCACTCGGCTGTGGCCGAGTGTGTTCACCGGTCTGGGGATCGTCGCGAGCATGCTGTTGCTGTCGCATGCGGCGCGGACGCTGCCGATCGGTACGGCGTACGGGGTGTGGGTCGGTATCGGTGCGGCGGGTGCGGCGGTGCTGGGCATGGTGGTGCTGCATGAGCCGGTGACCGCGGCCCGGATCTTCTTCGTGTGTCTGCTGTTGGTGGCTGTGGTGGGGCTGAAGGCGACCTCGGGGCACTGACCCGCGCTGGTCCGTGCCCCGGGGTGGCCTACGGGAGTGCCGGGGCGCGGGTGCCGCGGGCGCCTTCGAGGAAGCCGCCGCCGCCGTTGTCCCCGCCGCCGTTGTCCTGGCCGCCCGTGCCGTCGCCGCCCGTGCCGCCTCCGTCGTCTCCGCCTCCGGTGCCGCCGCCGTCCGTCGCTCCGCCGGTGTCGGTGCCGCCGATGGGGGTGTCGGTGGTGCCGGGGGTGGTCTGCGGGGTGGACGGGGTGGTGGGCGGTGTGCTGGACGGGGTGTTCGGGGGTGTGCTGGAGGGGGTCCGGGAGGGCTGTCCGGTGTCGCCGGTCGCCGTGTCCTCGTCGGTGGGCAGGTCCGTCTCGTCGGTGCCGCTCTCCAGGTCGAGGTCGAACTCCTCGACGGTGGTGCCGCGCAGTGCGGCGCCGGTGTACTGGGCCCAGGTCTGGGCGGGTGCGCCGCCGCCGTTGATGCGGGGCAGGCCGAGTGCTCCGTAGAGGGGTTTCTGGGCGCCGGTGTCGGGGTCCTGGCCCATGACGGAGATGACGGTGGCGAGGCCGGGGGTGTAGCCGGCGAACCAGGCGGCCTTGTCCTCCTCGGCGGTGCCGGTCTTTCCGGCGGCGGGGCGGCCCGCGGCCTGGGCGGCGGTGCCGGTGCCGCCGTCGACGACGCTCCGCAGGATCGAGGTGGTGGTGTCGGCGGCCTCGCGGGTGACGGTCTGCTTGGTCGTGCGGTCGGGGAGTTTGACGCTCTCGCCGTCCTTGGTGACCTTGCCGACGAGGACGTGGGCGCCGTGCTTGCCGTGGTTGGCGAGGGTGGCGTAGGCCTCGGTCATGTCGAGGACGCTGGCGGTGGCGGGGCCGAGGGCGATCGACGGGGAGGCGGTGAGGTCGGGGGTGTTCTTGGGGATGCCGAGGTCGATGGCGGTGCTGCGGACCTTCTCCGGTCCGACGTCCTCGGCCATCTGGGCGTAGACGGCGTTGACTGACTTGTCGGTGGCGGTGCGGACGGTGATGGGGCCGTAGCTGACGTCGTCCTCGTTGGCGGGGTCGTATCCGGTGGGTCCGTCGGGGCCCTGGACCATGCGTTTGTTGGTGCCGTCGTAGACGGTGCTGGGAGTGATGCGGCGGCCGTCCTGGGTGGTGGAGTCGTTGGCGACGGCGGAGGTGAAGACGAACGGTTTGAAGGTGGAGCCGACCTGGTAGTCGCGGCGGGTCGCGTTGTTGACGTACTGCTTGGTGTAGTCGATGCCGCCGTACAGGGCGAGGACGTTGCCGGTGGCGGGGTCGATGGAGGCGCCGCCGACGCGGACGTTGCGGTCGGCCTTGTTCTTCTTGCTGGTCTTGGACATGACGTTGTCGTCGACGGCCTTGACGAGGGCGTCCTGCTTCTTCTTCTCCAGCGTGGTGGTGATGCGGTAGCCGCGGGTGGCGAGGGTCTTCTCGTCGAGGATGTCGTTCTGGACGAGGTAGTCCTCGACGGCCTGGACGAGGTAGCCGCGCTGTCCGGAGAGGCTGTTGGCGGGCTTGACCGGGCCGGGCAGGGGGAAGGTGAGGCGGGCGCGTTCGCCGGCGTCGAGCCATTCCTCCTTCACCATGCCGTCGAGTACGTAGTTCCAGCGGGCGAGGGCCGCGGATTTGTTCTCGGGGTGAGTGATGACGTCGTAGGCGCTCGGGGCGTTGAGCAGGGAGGCGAGGTAGGCGCCTTCGGCGGTGGTGATGTCGCCGATGTCCTTGCTGTAGTAGGCCTGGGCGGCGGCCTGGATGCCGTAGGCGTTGCGGCCGAAGTAGCTGGTGTTGAGGTAGCCCTCGAAGATCTGGTCCTTGGACTCCTCGCGGTTGAGCTTGATCGCGATGAAGAATTCCTTGATCTTGCGTCCGACGGTCTGTTCCTGGCCCAGGTAGTAGTTCTTGACGTACTGCTGGGTGATGGTCGAGCCGCCCTGTTTGCCCTTGCCGGTGAGGGTGTTCCAGCCGGCCCGGAACATCGCTTTGATGTCGACGGCGCGTTCGGAGTAGAAGTCGCGGTCCTCGGCGGCGAGGACGGCGTGCTGGACGGTGCGGGGGACTTGGGCGAGTTTGATGTTCTCCCTGTTCACCTCGCCGTCGCGGGCGATGACGCTGCCGTCCTTGTAGAGGTACACGTTGGACTGGGCGGTGGCGCTGGCGTTGGCGGGCGGGATGTCGACGAGCTGGTAGCCGGCGATGAAGCCGCCGATCAGGACCAGGGCGATGAGCAGGATGCCGCCGAGGACCATGCGCCAGGTGGGGATCGCGCGGCGCCAGCCGGTGCGTTTGGGGCGCTTGGGCTTCTTCTGCTTCTTCTGTTTGTCCGCGCCGGTGGCGTCCGGGGCCGGGGTGCCCTGCTTCGCGGGGGCGGCAGCGTCGGCAGGCAGGTCTCTGGGGGTCCAGCCGCGGGGGGCGGGGTCCCCGTTCTGCTGCTGTGGCTCGTCGCTCATGTCGGTGCAGACTCCTCGGCCGCGGTCAGTTCCCCCATAGTGCACTTTTCTGCGGAATAACCATCGGATCGACCTTCGTAAAGCGGTCGCGGCGGTTGCCCCGGCTGGGCTAGGCTCCTGCGCTTTGGTGTCCACGCGTGGTGGGGCACCCCGATTGCGGGGGGTGGTTGCTGTGCGGCTCTACGCGGTGGTGGCGGCGGGCGGGTTCCGGCGCTATGCCACGTACCGGATCGAGACGGCCGCGGGGGTGTTCACCAACACCGTCTTCGGCTTCATTCTGGCGTACACGTATGCGGCGCTGTGGGACGAGCGTCCGCAGCTCGGCGGATACGACATGTCGCAGGCGCTCACGTATGTGTGGCTGGGCCAGGCGCTTCTGATGACGTGCGTGATGATGGGCGGCGGTTTCGAGAACGAGCTGATCGAGCGGATCCGTACGGGTGATATCGCGGTCGATCTCTACCGGCCTGTTGACCTTCAACTGTGGTGGCTGGCGGGTGACTTGGGTCGGGCGGCGTTTCATCTGCTGGGGCGCGGCATCGTGCCGATGGTCCTCGGTTCGCTCGCGTTCGATCTGGTGATGCCCGCGTCGCCGGGGACCTGGGTGGCGTTCCTGGTCGCGGTGGCGCTGGGTGTCGTGGTGAGTTTCGCGCTCCGCTATCTGGTCGCGCTGTCGGCGTTCTGGCTGATGGACGGGGCGGGGGTGGCGCAGATGTCGTTCCTGGCGGGGATGTTCTTCTCGGGGATGCTGCTGCCGCTGAATCTGTTCCCGGGGCTGCTGGGTGAGGTGGCGCGGGCGCTGCCGTGGTCGGCGCTGCTCCAGGTGCCGGCCGATGTGTTCCTCGGCAAGCACACGGGCTGGGGCCTGGTGCGGGTGTACGCGTTCCAGGCGGGCTGGGCGCTGGTGCTGCTGCTGGCGGGGCGGTTGGTGCAGTCGGTGGCGACGCGGAGGGTGGTGGTCCAGGGTGGCTGAGGTGGTGGACGCGGTCGTGGGTGACGCGCCCGATGCGGTGTTCGTTCCCCGGTCGCGGGTGGTCGAGGGGGTCCGGGCGTACGGGCTGATCGTCGCGATGTGGCTGCGCTCGACGATGGCGTACCGGGCGTCGTTCGTGATGATGGCGCTCGGGAACTTCGCGGCGACGGCGTTCGACTTCGTCACGATCGTGCTGATGTTCTCGCACGTGGATGTGCTGGGCGGGTTCACGCTGCCGGAGATCGCCCTGTTGTACGGGTCGGCGGGTACGGCGTTCGGGCTGGCGGATCTGCTGATGGGGTCGATGGACCGGCTGGGCCAGCGGGTGCGGGACGGCACGCTGGACACGTTGCTGGTGCGGCCGGTCCCGGTGATCGCGCAGGTGGCGGCGGACCGGTTCGCGCTGCGCAGGCTGGGGCGGGTGTCCCAGGGGCTGCTGGTGTTCGGCTATGCGCTGGTGACGCTGGACATCGAGTGGACCGTGGCGAAGGTGGTGCTGGTGCCGCTGATGGTGCTGAGCGGGGCGGCGATCTTCTCGGCGGTGTTCGTGGCCGGCGGGGCGTTCCAGTTCGTCGCGCAGGATGCCTCGCAGGTGCAGAACTCCTTTACGTACGGAGGGGCGACGCTGCTCCAGTACCCGCCGTCGGTTTTCGCGACGGATCTGGTGCGCGGGGTGACGTTCGTCGTGCCGCTGGCTTTCGTGAACTGGCTGCCTTGTCTGTATGTGCTGGGCCGGGACTATCCGCTGGGGCTGCCGGACTGGGTGGCGTTCCTGTCGCCGCTGGTGGCGGGCGTGTGCTGGGTGGGTGCCGGTCTGGCGTGGCGGGCGGGGCTGAGGGCGTACCGGAGCACGGGAAGTTGACGGAGTGACGGGCGAGAAGGGGCGTGAAGGGGTGTGAAGGGTATGGATACGGACTTCATCGAGCTCGACGGTGTCGAGAAGGTCTTCGACGTCCGCCGCAGGACGGGTTTCCTGCGCAGCGAACGCCGCGAGGTGCGGGCTGTCGACGGGATCAGTTTCCGCGTGGCGCGCGGTGAGATGGTCGGCTACATCGGACCGAACGGGGCGGGGAAGTCGACGACGATCAAGATGCTGACCGGCATTCTCACGCCGAGCGGCGGTTCGCTGCGGGTGGCGGGCATCGATCCCTCCCGGGAGCGTACGAGGCTGGCGCAGCGGATCGGGGTGGTCTTCGGGCAGCGCACCACGCTGTGGTGGGACCTGCCGCTGCGCGACTCGTACCGGCTGGTCCACCGGATGTACCGGATTCCCGATGCCCGCTTCCGCGCCAACATGGACCGCTGCATCGAACTCCTGGACCTGGCGGAGCTGTTGGACGTGCCGGTGCGGCAGCTGTCGCTCGGGCAGCGGATGCGTGGCGACATCGCGGCGGCACTGCTGCACGATCCGGAGGTGCTGTACCTGGACGAGCCGACGATCGGCCTCGATGTGGTGTCCAAGGCCAAGGTCCGTGGATTCCTGCGGGACTTGAACGCGGAGCGCGGTACGACGGTGCTGCTCACCACGCACGACCTGACCGACATCGAGCAGCTGTGCAAGCGGGTGATGGTGATCGACCACGGCCGTCTGATGTACGACGGTGCGCTCGCGGGGCTGCATGAGGTGGGCGAGAGCGAGCGGATGCTCGTGGTGGACCTGGAGCGTGAACTCCCCCCGATCCGGCTGGAGTCGGAGCCCTCGGTGCGCACGGTGAAGGTGGAGGGGGTGCGGCAGTGGCTGGCGTTCCCGGCGTCCGCGTCGGCGGCCCCGCTGGTGGCCCGGATCGCCGCGGACTACCCGCTGGTGGACCTGTCGGTGCGGGAGCCGGACATCGAGGCGGTCATCGCGAAGATGTACGCGTCGGCCACCGGTCTTTGAATCGGTGACGGGAGCGGACGCGTTCAATAGGCTGCACGGTATGACAAGCGAACTTCCGGATATGCGCGCCTCCGATGCCGAACGTGAACGGATCGCCGAGGTCCTGCGCGAGGCGGTGGCCGAGGGCCGGCTGCGGATGGAGGAGTTCGAGACGCGGCTCGACGCGGCCTACAAGGCCCGTACGCACGGTGAGCTCGAACCGCTGGTCCGCGATCTGCCTGCCCCCGGTGGCGCCCCGGTGGCCCCGGTCGTCGCGGGGCAGCCCCGGACGGGGTCGATGGCCCGCTGGCCGGACCGGATCGGCAAGCCGGCCACGTCGCAGGGCGGCTTCGCGCTCTGGGGCGGGTTCCGGCGTCAGGGGAACTGGACCATCGGCCGGGTGTTCACCGCGTTCGCGATGTGGGGCGGCGGCAACATCGATCTGCGCGAGGCGAATTTCGAGTCCCGTGAGGTGGTCATCCGCTGCTTCACGATCATGGGTGGCATTCATGTGACGGTCCCCCCGGACCTGAACGTGGACGTGCGTGGCTTCGGCATCATGGGCGGCTTCGGCGAGCACTCGAAGGACGCCGGGATCCCCGCACCGGATGCTCCCCGGGTGCGGATCACCGGCTTCGCGCTGATGGGCGGTGTCGGTGTGTGGCAGAAGCGGAGCAAGGCCGAGAAGCAGCGGCTGCGGGACGCGGAGCGTGAGCGTCCGCGGCTGGAGAAGGGCGACGGCGACCGCTAGGGCCTTCGCTCCCGCTCGCCGCCCCCGCTCACAGCGCGTCCGACGACGGCTGGGCGCGCAGCAGGTCGGCCACGTCGGGCAGGGAGCCCAGGCGCTGGTAGCCGGCGTCGGTCAGGTGCAGGTGGTCGCCCGAGTCGTAGGCGGGCAGCAGCCGGTCCGGCAGGGACGGGTCGCGGACCGCGCGGTCGAAGTCGAGGACCTGGTCGAAGACACCGCCCGCGCGGATCGTCTCGTTGACCGCGGTGCGTACGGCGTTCCGGGCGGGGGTCCAGTTGCGATGGCCCTCGTACGGCATCAGGGTCGCGCCGATGACCCGCAGCCCGCGGGCGTGCGCGCGCTGGGTCAGGGCGCGCAGGGCGTCCGTGATCCTGGCCGGGTCCGTCTCCTGGGGGGAGGCCTGGACGTCGTTGATGCCGAGGGCGATGACGACGGTCTTCACCCCGGTGACGCCCAGGACGTCGCGGTCGAAGCGGCTGAGGGCGCGCGGGCCGATGCCGTCGCGCAGGATGCGGTTGCCGGCGATGCCCTGGTTCACGACCGCGTACCGGCCGTGCAGCCGGTCGGCGAGGACGTCGGGCCAGCGGCTGTTCGCGTCGGTGGTGGAGCCGCTGCCCGCGGTGAGGGAGTCGCCGATCGCGACGAGGGTTCCGGTGGAGGTCTCGCCCCGCACGTCCACGGCGGTGAGGTAGCGCCAGTCGGCGGTGCTCCAGGTGCCGTCCGGGTCCTCGGTGTACGAGGTCTGGTGGCTGCCGGGGTGGAGGGTGACGGGGCCCCGGGCGGTGGGAGTGCGCAGGGTGACGACGAGATCGGCGTCGGCGACGACCGGGACGACGACGGGGTCGCTGACGATCTGCCGGCCGGCGGCGACGGTGACGGAGGGGGCGCCGCGGAACGTCACCGGGCGGGTGTTCACGGTGGCGTGGTCGATGAGGAGCGGATGCGTACCGAAGAGGTTGGAGAGGGTGATCCGGGCCTCGGTGCCGCCGATGCTGGTGTGCACGACGTTACGGATGGTGCGCAGGCTCGGGTCGGTGCCCCGGTCCGGGTCGAGTTCCCCGCGGACGGGTGCCGCGGCCCAGGTGGCGAGCCAGAGGCCGGTGGAGTGGGCGGGCGCTGCGGGCGTCCGGGCCACGCCCTGCGGGGCGGTGGTGGCAGCCGCCTTCGCCCGGGGCCCGGAGAACAGCAGCGAGCCCGCGAACGCCACGACGGCGGCGAGCGCGGCGGTGCCCGCCACGAGGGCTATGAGCAGGGTGTACCCCTGGCGCCTGGGCATGGACGGTGTGTCTCCTCGTTCGTTCGTTCGTGGACCGGTTCCCATGATGCGGCAGGGCGCGGGGAACTCGACGTGCGGCCCGGGAGTAGGTCAGGCAGGGACAATGCGTACGGGGCGCCGGGGGCGCTGGGCACGCGGACGGGTGGAGCGGATGGAACGGATCGAAGGCACCGGACCGGACGAGCGGAGCGCCGGCACGGGCGCGCCCCCGGGCGGGGGTGCGGGCGGGCGTGGGAGCCCGGTGGCGGGTGTCCGGCGCCCGGGCGCCTCCCTCGCCTCGTTCGCGTACACGGCGGCGGACGAGGAGAAGCGTCGTGGCGTACGCCGTATGAAGACCACGGCCACCGGCCTCCTTCTGCTGGTCGCGCTGGTGTACGTCCTCGCCACCTGGGCGAAGAACGAGGGGGTGAGCGGCTGGCCGGGCTTCGTCGCGGCGGCCGCCGAGGCGGGAATGGTGGGTGCGCTGGCCGACTGGTTCGCCGTCACTGCCCTCTTCAAGCGTCCGCTCGGCCTGCCGATTCCGCACACCGCCATCATTCCCACCAAGAAGGACCAGCTGGGGGCCTCCCTCGGTTCCTTCGTCGGGGAGAACTTTCTGTCGGGCGATGTCGTCCGCGACCGCATCCACTCCCTGGCCATCGGCGGCCGGCTCGGTGCGTGGCTCGCGGAGCCGGAGCACGCGGACCGGGTGACGGCGGAGCTGTCGACCGCGCTGCGGGGCGCGCTGACCGTCCTGCGCGACTCCGACGTGCAGGCCGTGGTCGGTGAGGCGATCACCCGGCGGGCGAACGCGGCGGAGGTCGGCCCCGGTCTCGGGAAGATGCTGGAGAAGGTCGTCGCGGACGGCGGCCACCGCAAGGTGGTGGACCTGGTCTGCGCCCGGGCCCACGACTGGCTGGTGGAGCACAACGACTCGGTGATGGACGCGGTGCAGGGCGGGGCGCCGGGCTGGACCCCGCGGTTCGTCGACAAGCGGGTGGGCGAGCGGGTCTACAAGGAGCTGCTGCGGTTCGTCACCGAGATGCGCGACATGCCGGGCCATCCGGCGCGCGGCTCGATCGACACGTTCCTGACGGACTTCGCGGCCGATCTCCAGACGGACTCGGAGACCCGGGCCCGGGTGGAGCGGCTGAAGTCGGAGATCCTGGGGCGCGGCGAGGTCCAGGACGTGATCGCGTCCGCGTGGTCGTCGGTGCGGCAGATGGTGATCGCGGCGGCGGAGGACGAGCGGAGCGAGCTGCGGCTGCGCGCCCGTGCCTCTCTGATGGCGCTGGGTGCCCGGCTGGCGACGGACGGGCGGCTCCAGGCGAAGCTGGAGGGCTGGCTGGAGGACGCGGCCGTCTACGTCGTCACGACGTACCGGGCGGAGATCACGTCGTTGATCAGCGACACGGTGGCCGGCTGGGACGCGGACCAGACGTCGAAGAAGATCGAGGCGCACATCGGCCGTGACCTGCAGTTCATCCGGATCAACGGCACGGTGGTCGGCGCGCTGGCCGGTCTGCTGATCTACTCGGTGTCGCGGGCGTTCGGGGCGTAGGGGGCCGGGTGCGTGTCCGCCCTGTCGATTCGTTCGGACACGCACCCGGGTTACGCGGGGGAGTACCCATCCATACGGGGCCTGCCCCGCCCGCGTTCACCGCGGGGGAAGAAACTTCCGCCGGGCGGCCGGGGCGGCGCGGCGGACGGAGCTCCCGTTCAGGAGGCGCGGCGGGTGACCGCCCAGGACGCGGCGGCCACGGTGCCGGCCACGGTGAAGACGGCGGGCCACGCGCCGACCTTCTTCGCCAGCGGGTGCGAGCCCGCGAAGGCGGCCACGTACGCGGTGGTCAGGGCGACGGCGGCACGCGGTCCGGCCTGCCGGTTCCACTCGTACGCCGCGACACCGCCCGCGGCGGCGAGAGCGACCCCGCCCAGCGGACGCTTCCTGGTCCACCGTGCGACGGCGTAGCCGCCGACCAGTCCGCCCGCCGCCACCGCCGCTGCCGGAACCTTCGCCATCGCAGCCACCTCAGCTTTCTCGTGGATATCGCCGTACGCGCGGCGCATCGCCCGTACCGGCTCTCGGATCCGAGGCTAACGCGGCCTTTCGCCGACACGTCGCCGAGGGGGTGCACAAGCGTTTACCCTGGGGGTGAACAGACGTGCACCCCTTGTCGGCGTGCACCCCGTCGCCGCCGAGCACCGTACGGAGAACCATGCCCGCGGACATACCGGTCCCAGCCACCCCAGCGGCCCCCGAGGTCCGGGCCCCGCACCCCCGCTTCGCCGTCGGCGTGCTGGCCTTCTGCGGGGTCGTGGTCGCCGTCATGCAGACGATCGTCGTCCCGCTGCTGCCGCACATCCCCGAGCTGACCGGCGCCACCCCCGCGGCCGCGAGCTGGCTGGTCACCGTCACCCTCCTCACCGGCGCGGTCTTCACCCCGGTCCTCGGCCGGGTCGGCGACATGTACGGCAAGCGCCGGGTGCTCGTGGCCTCGCTCGGGGTGCTGGTCGTGGGCTCCGCGCTCTGCGCGGTCAGCTCCCACATCGGGGTGCTGATCACCGGCCGCGCCCTTCAGGGCGCCGCGATCGCCGTCGTGCCCCTGGGCATCAGCATCCTGCGCGACGAACTGCCGCCCGAGCGGGTGCTGTCGGCCGTCGCCCTGATGAGCTCGACGCTCGGGATCGGCGCCGCCATCGGCCTGCCGGTCGCGGCGCTCGTCGTGGAGAACTTCGACTGGCACACGATGTTCTGGGTCTCCGGCGTGATCGGCATCGTCGACATCGTGCTGGTGCTGGCGTGCGTACCGGAGTCCCCGCTGCGCAGCCGCGGCCGCTTCGACGCGATCGGGGCCCTGGGCCTGTCGGTCGCCCTCGTCTGCCTCCTGCTCGCCGTCACCCAGGGCGCCGACTGGGGCTGGGGATCGAGCCGCACGGTCGGCCTGCTCGTGACCGCGGTGGTGGTGGCACTGCTCTGGGGCGCGTACGAGCTCCGCGTGAGCACCCCCATGGTCGACCTGCGGGTCTCGGCGCGCCCGGCCGTCCTGCTCACCAACGTCGCGGCCCTGCTGATCGGCTTCGCGTTCTACGCGAACTCGCTGGTCACCGCCCAGATGGTGCAGGAGCCGAAGGCCACGGGGTACGGGCTCGGCGCCTCCCTCGTCGTCAGCGGACTGTGCCTGCTGCCCGGCGGCCTGGCGATGGTGGCGCTGTCGCCCGTCTCGGCCCGGATCTCGGCCAAGCACGGTCCCAAGGTGAGCCTCGCGCTCGCGGCCGGGATCATCGCCGTCGGCTACGGGGTGCGGTACTTCACCAGCCACAGCCTGTGGCTGATCGTCGCGGGCGCCACGGTCGTCGCCTCCGGCACGGCCATCGCCTACTCGGCGCTGCCCGCGCTCGTGATGCGGGGCGTCCCGGTCAGCGAGACCGGGGCGGCCAACGGCCTGAACACCCTCATGCGCTCCATCGGGCAGGCCTTCTGCAGCGCGACCGTCGCCGCGGTGCTGGCCAACATCACCTTCCAGGCGGGCGGCAGGACCGCCCCGACGCTCCACGCGTACCAGCTGGTCTTCGTGATCGCGGCGGGCGCGGCCCTCGCGGCCCTCGTCGTCACGCTGTTCCTGCCGGGCCACAAGCCCGCCGGGGCGGGTACGGTCGGAGAGAACCGCAAGGCACCGGCGACCCGCGAGGCGGGTGTGCGGGCGGCAGGAATCCAGGAGGGCGCATGACCGGCGGCCAGGCCATCGCGACGGCCCCCGACCCCGCGGCGGCGGGCGGCACCGGCCGGTCCGCGATCCTGCGCGCGGCGCGCCGGGCGTTCACCCAGCGCCCGTACGCCGAGGTGACGATCCGCAGCATCGCGGCCGACGCGGGGGTGAGCCCGTCCCTGGTGGTCAAGCACTTCGGCCGCAAGGAGGAACTCTTCAACACGGTGGCCGACTTCGGCCCGGCCGCCGCGGAGCTCTTCGACGCCCCGCTCGACGTCCTGGGCCGCCACATGGTCGTCACGCTGGTGACCCACCGCCGCGAGCGCCAGTCCGACCCGCTGCTGCGCGTCGTGTTCTCTCTCGGCAACCAGGACGAACGCTCGCTGCTGCGCGACCGGTTCCACGAACAGGTCACCGACGCCCTGACCGCCCGGCTCCCCGGCCACGACCGCGCCCTGCGCGCCGAACTCCTGGCCGGCCACCTCCTGGGCCTCGGCGCGACCCTCGGCCTCCACCGCGAGGGCGCGGGTGCCCTGGCCACCCCGGAACGCATCGCCGACCTGTACGCGCCCGCGCTCCAGAAGCTGATCACCGGCTGACCTCTGGCCGGTCTTCCGCTCGCCGCCGTGACGGCGCGCGATATGGTCTGGGCCAGCCGACGAGGGGGGCCTCACATGTCTGTCCGTATCCGCACGCGCGCCCGGAGGAATGCTGCCGTGCTGGCGGTGGCGGCCGCGCTGGTGGCGTCCCTGAGCGCCTGTTCGCAGGCGGCCACTTCGGACGGGCCCGGGGGCGATGTGCCGTACGTGGCCCCGTCGACGGACGCCTCGGCGGCGAACGACGCGATCGAGCGTGCCGAGGCCGATGCGAAGGCGTCGGCGGCGGCCTCGGAGGCGGTCGAGGCACAGGCGGACCTGGAGACGGCCGCCAAGCGGCCGGAGGAGGTGCGCGACGCCTTCGCCGGACTGCAGGCCACGCTCGACGACACCTGCACCCCGGGCGCGGGGGACTGCGCCTACTTCCTGGGCCGGGTGCACGAGGAACTGACCGGCCTGGACCGGGCGATGAAGGTGGACGACGGGCGCCCGAACCACTTCAAGGAGCCCCTGGGGTGGCTGAGCACGCTGTGGACCGGGCTGGCGGGTGACATCTCGACCGCCAACCTGGAGAAGCACTTCGATGACCTGACCGGCACGCGGGACCGCATCAACACCTGGATGCAGGGCCACCCGGAGGACTACCGCTGACGGGTGTCCCCCGCAGTCGCCGTGCCGAGCTCCAGCTCCGCGACGACCTGGTCGCCGCTCGTCTCACCGGTCGTACGGAAGCCGAGTTTCCGGTAGAACTCCTCGGGCCCGTGCGCTCCGGGGACGTAGGTGACGGTCGTCCGCGGTGTCCCGCGCCGGCGCAGCTCGTCGTTCACGGCCCCGACGGCGAACCGCCCGTATCCGCGCCCCTGTTGCGCGGCGGCGATGTTCAGCCGCCAGAGTCCGGACCGCAGCGGGTCGCCGGGCCGGTCCGGGGCGAAGCGCACGCCGAGGAAGGCCATGACGAAGCCGACGAGCGTCTCACCGTCGGCGATGAGCCGCGGCCACGCCGTGTCGGGGCTGGTGCAGGCCTGGGCCAGCGACCAGGCGACGGGCTTCACGAGTCCGTTCTGATCGGGCCGGACGGTGAGTGCGCAGGCCGCCTCGACGTTGTCGGACGTGACCGGCGCGAGCCGGAGCGATGGGGACGATGAGGACATTCCCGCAAGCTGCCTTCCGGCAGGCCGGGAACCGCACCGGATTCCGCCACCGGCCCTTGCGGCGGCCCGCCGCAGGGCAGGCCGCCGCACGGCAACTCCAGTCTCAGCCGGTCGCGTTGCGCCAGACGGTCAGGTCGATCGTCATGTAGTCACTGGGCGAGTCCTCGGGGGAGTGGCCCTGGTACGTGAGGAGCGCCAGGTGTCCCGTGCCGGTCGTGATGCAGACCTGCCGTCCCTTGGAGAGCTTGTCCACGTAGATGTTGCTGGTGAACCGGGTGTCCGAGCGGCAGGTCTCCAACGATCCCTCCTGGCCCGGGTCGAGCAGGACGAGGCGCCCGCCCTCCGCCTCGGCGTCGAGGTAGCCGCCGGTGTCGTAGGACAGTTCGTACCCACTGTCCTCGCCGTCCTGCGGGCGGACGTCCTCGTCCCCGAGGGTCAGGTGGTAGCCGGCGGTGAGATTGATGCCCGGGTAGTCGGCCGGCTTCGGATCGGCCTTGGCGGAGGGCTTCGGGTCGGTCGCGGTGTCCGTGCTCTCGTCATCCGCACCCGGTGACGAACCGCCGTCCTTGGGTGTGCTGTTGTCCTTGGGCGACTCGTTGCTCTGCGACTTCTTCCCGTCGTCCTTGAGCAGGAAGTACGCCGTCCCGCCGCCCGCGATGCCGAGGACGAGCGCGGCGGCGATGACGATGGCGGCGATCCGGCCGCCGCGGCCCTTCGCGGGCTGCGGCGTCGGGCCCGGCCCCTGGGGCGGGCGGTGACCGGGGTACGTCTGGTCCTGCGCCGGGTACCCGGTGGGGAACTGCGTCGGGGCGTGGACCTGCGCCTGGGAGACCGGCTGGTACGGCTGGGCGGGGTGGTGAGCGGGGTGAGCGGGCTGCGTGGGATGCGCCGCCTGGCTCTGGACGGGCGGGGGCGTGACCGGCGGGCCGTACCCCGGGGGCGGCGTGCTCGGGGCCACCGGAGTCGTGGGCGAGTACGCCGCCGGGGCGGCGGCCGGGGGCGGCGGGGTCTGCACCGGGGCGGGCGCGGCCGCGCGGACCGTGATGTCGGCGGCGACCGGGCTCGGCAGCCAGTCCTCCGGGCGGCGCAGCACCGTTTCCGCGTTCGCGGTCTGGCACAGCGTGATGACCTCGGCGACCGAGGGCCTGGCCTCCGGGTCCTTGGACAGGCACCGGCCGACGAGCTCCATCAGCCGCTCCGGGACGCCGCTGAGGTCCGGCTCCTCGTGGACGATCCGGTAGAGCACCCCGTGCGAGGTCCCCTCGCCGAAGGCCGGTGAGCCCGTGGCCGCGTAGGCCGCGACCTGGCCGAGCGCGAAGATGTCGGTGGCCGGGGTGACCCGGCGCCCCGCGGCCTGCTCCGGGGCCATGAACGACGGGGTGCCGATGGTGACGCCGCTGCCGGTGAGCGACGTCGCGTCGGCCGCGTACGCGATGCCGAAGTCGATGACGCGCGGCCCGTCCGCTGCGAGGAGCACGTTCGACGGCTTGAGGTCGCGGTGCACGATGCCCGCGCCGTGGATGACGTGCAGCGCCTCCGCCATGCCGGCGATCAGCAGCAGCACCGCCTCGACCGGCAGCGCCCCGTGCGCGGCGACCGCGTCGGCGAGCGAGGGCCCCGGCACGTACGCGGTGGCGAGCCACGGCTGCGCACCGTTGGTGTCGGCGTCGATGACCGGCGCGGTGAACAGCCCCTGCACGCGCTGCGCGGACTGCACCTCCTGCGCGAACCGCCGCCGGAACTCGGGGTCCTCGCCGAACTCGGGCCGGATCACCTTGATGGCGACGGGCCGTCCGCCGGGTGTGTACGACAGGTACACCTTGCCCATACCGCCCGCGCCGAGCTTGGCGGCGAGACGGTATCCGGCGATGGTGGCCGGGTCGTCCGCCGCCAGTGGCTGGAAGACCTGCGAGGCGCCGCCCCGGTTTGGCTGCTGACCGCTCATGAACTCGTGTCTCCCCCGAAGAACGCTGCTGTCGAAACGGCACCTTATCCAAATCCGGAGTCGCGGAGGACGAGCACGGGGGCGCGCATGCGGGCGGGCGCACGGGAGGGGCGCGGCGCGCGCGTGCCGGACCTCCCCCCGCCAGGGCGGCCCGTCCGGCCCCTCCCCGGCGGGCGTCTGTGAGAATGCCCGTCATGCCGTCCCTGGTTGGCCCCTCGATCCCTGCCGGCACACCGGCCGCCACCGGCCATCCCGCCCTGCCCGTAGGGGAGGAGGCGCTGCTGCGCCCCTGGCTCCGCACCGATGCCGCGGCGGTCCTGGAGGCCTTCCGTGATCCGGCGATCCAGCGCTGGCATGTGCGCAGAGCGGATTCCGTGGCCGAGGCGGAGGAGTGGATCGCTGCCTGGCAGGCGGAGTGGACGGCCGGGACCGGCGCCCACTGGGCGCTCGTCGATGCGGCGGACGGCGGCACACTGCTGGGCCGGGTCGCCCTGAAGGCCTTCGACCTCCAGGACGGCACGGCCGAAATCGCCTACTGGACCGTGCCGTTGGCGCGCGGCCGGGGGCTGTGCCCGAGCGCGGTCACGGTGGTGACGCAGTGGGCGATGGACACGTGGGGCTTCCACCGGATCGCCTTGGAGCACGCCACCGCCAACCACGCGTCGTGCCGGGTGGCGGAGAAGGCGGGCTTCGCCGTGGAGGGCGTCCGGCGCTCGGCGTGGCTGCAGGCGGACGGCCGCCACGACGTGCATCTGCACGCCCGGGTCCGGACGGACTGACCGCCGTGCATCTGCCTGCCCGGGGCCCGACGGGCTGACCGCCCGCACCGCCATGGGGGAGGGCGCGGGCAGCCGAACCGTTCAGACGGATGCGGGGAACGCGAACCGCACGCCCGTCGCCCGCTCCGACAGTTCCCACAGCCGCTGACCGGTCGCGGCGTCCGCCGCCCCGGCGGACAGCTCCACCCGGGTCGGCCCGCCCCGCAGTTCGCCCATCCCGTCCGGCCCGATGAACTCGCCGCCCCGCGCACTCGGGTCCGTCGCCGCGTACAGCTGGGACAGGGCGCCCCGGTCCGGGCTCTGGGCGAGCGGTGTGAGGACGCGGCCGAACAGCAGCTTCACCAGGGCGGCGGGCCCCTCGGTCTGCAGCCCGGTGGCGGCGTAACCGGGGTGGGCGAGCAGGCTGCGCACCGGGCTGCCGGCCGCGGTCAGCCGACGGTGGAGCTCGTGGCCGAAGACGGCGTTGGCGAGCTTGGACTGGTTGTAGAAACCCATCGGCGTGTACCGGCGCTCGCCCGTGAGGTCGTCGAAGTGGATCCGGGCCTTGCGGTGATTGGCCGAACTCACCGTGACGACACGGGGATCGCTCCCGGCGCCCAGCAGGTCGAGCAGCAGCCCGGTGAGGGCGAAGTGGCCGAGGTGGTTGGACGCGAACTGCACCTCGTGGCCCTGGGGGCTCAGGGTCCGGGGCGGCGCCATCACCCCGGCGTTGTTGACGAGCACGTCCAGCCGCCCGCGGTCGGCGTGCAGCCGGTCGGCGAAGGACCGTACGGAGTCGAGGTCGGCCAGGTCGAGCCGGCGCACCTCAAGACGGGCGTCCGGCTGCCCGGCGGTGAGGTCCGCGACCGCGCGGCGGCCCTTCTCCTCGTCGCGCACGGCGAGGATCACATGCCCGCCGCGCCGGGCGAGGGCCCGGGTGGTGGCCAGCCCGAGGCCGCTGTTGGCCCCGGTGACGACGATCACGCGCCCGGTCTGGTCCGGGATCTGCTCGGAAGTCCAGCGTTGCTGCGGTGTCATACGACACAGGCTGCCTCTGACGGCATCATGTGTCAACATGGCACTTGGTGTCATTAAAGGCATGCAATACCCTGGGGTGGTGAGCAGCCGCCCCGACATGACCATGGCCCAGCGCAAGCGCCGGCTCGTCTCCGACGAACTGACGGAAGCGGCCCTCCAACTGCTGGCCCGGAAGGGGTTCGACGCCGTCACGGTCGACGAGATCGTGGTCGCCGCCGGCGTCTCCAAGCGGACGTTCTTCCGCTACTTCGCGTCCAAGGAGGACGTGGTCGTCCAGTTCCTGGCCGACATGGGCACCGGCATCCGCGCCGAGCTCGCGACGCGCCCCGCCGCGGAACCGCCCTCCGTCGCGCTGCTGCGGGCGGTGTGGGTGCCCCTCGGTGAATGCGCCGACCACGGGGACCGGGCGCTGCGCGTGGTCCGGCTGATCCTGCGGACCCCCGCCCTGCTCGCGCGCTTCCTGGAACGCCAGGCGCAGTGGCGCGACGACCTGGCGCAGGAGGTGGCGCAGCGGCTGGGGCTCGACGCCGGTGCGGACTTCTATCCCAGGATGGCGGCGGGCATGGCGCTGAACGCGTTCGACGCCGTACTGCACCGCTGGAGCACCGGCGACGGTGCCGAGTCACCGGCCGCCCTGCTCGACCAGGCCTTCGAGGTGATCGCCCCGGCGCTGGACGCCGGGACGACGGCCCGCAGCGAGCAGCCCTGAACTGACCCGAAGGGGCTTGGCACCGTGTCCCCGGCCGTGGACGTCAGGTCGTACGGCTCCGGCCGGTATCGGCCTCGGCCTCGGTGCCGCCCCCGTCCGGTACGCCCTTGCCCTCCGCCGGCTCCCGGTGCGGCAGGAGCAGCGGGGTCGCCAGCATGAGCAGGCCGGCGACGCCGATCGCCGTGCGCGGGCCGGTGAGCGCGGCCAGCGGCCCCCAGAGCGCGGTCAGGAGGGCGACGGTCGCCTTGCTGCTGACCGACCAGGCGGACAGGGTGCGGGCGACGCGGCCCGTGTCCGTGTGCTCCAGCCGGTACGTGGCGAACACCGGGTTGAAGACGCCCATGGACGTGATCAGCCCGAGCTCGACCACCATGACGGTGACCAGTCCCACCGTGCCCGGCCCGACGAAGACCAGTCCCACCAGCCAGCAGGCCCGCAGCCACCCGGTGAAGAGCATCACCCGGTGCCGGCCGAACCGGGTGACCAGGCCGCCCGCCATGCGGGAGCCGATCAGGCCGCCGATGCAGGGCGCGGCGAAGCCGAGCGCGTACTGCCAGGGCGCGAAGCCGAGGTCGCTCAGCATGAGGACGGCGAGCACCGGCGCGGTCGCCATGATCAGACCGCTGGTCAGGACCGTGTTGAAGAACAGCGGGCGGAGCGCCGGGTCGGTGAGGATGTGGCGCCAGCCGTCGAGCAGATCACCGGCCCGCAGCCGAGGCCGCTCCCCGGTGCCGGGCGGTGGCTCCTTGCCGCCGATCGCCCGGAGCCCCAGGGCCGAGAGCAGATAGCTGACCGCGTCGGCCAGCACCGTGATCACCGGCCCGAACATGCCGATCGCGGCCCCGCCCAGCGGCGGCCCCAGCATGGTGGCGGTCCAGGACGTGGACTCGAACCGCCCGTTGGCGGTGACCAGGTCCCGCGAGGGCACGAGCGATTTCAGATACGCGCCCGCGGCCGCGCCGAAGGTGATGTCGGCGGACGCGACGACGACGGACACGACCAGCAACTGGACGAAGCCGAGCAGATCGAGCGCGTACGCGACGGGGACGGTCAGCAGCGCCCCGAAGCGGATGAGGTCCATCGCCATCATCACGGGCCGTTTGCGGCGGAGGTCGACCCACGGGCCGAGCGGGATCGCGATCACGGCGCCGACGGCCAGCCCGGCGGCGGCCAGGACCGACACCGCCGTCGGCCCGGAGTGGAGCACCAGGATCGCCATCAGGGGGAACGCGTCGAACGCGAGCCGCGTGCCGAAGGTGCTGACCGAGTACGCGGCCCACAGCCACCCGAACCGGCGGCCCAGCGACGGTCTGCCTCCCATGGCGGGTGCCCCTTCGCTGCCGTGCTCGTACCCTCTGACGTCGGTCAGGGATATCAGAGCCGGCAGGGCTCCGGCCACTCGCGGGGGCGCCGGAAGATCGCGTAGCCGCAGGCCGGGGAGGGGTACGTACCACCGGCACCGGCTGAGGCCCGGCTCCGCCGCCCGGCGCCGGGGGCGGTCATCGGCGTGGCGGCGATGACTTTCAGCGGGGTCGGCAGTCTCATCAGGGTCAACAACCACAGGAGGAGGACGCACGTGGCACAGCTGCTGCGAGTGCAGAACTTCACGGTGTCGAGCGACGGATTCGGCGCCGGCGAGGGCCAGAGCCTGGAGCGGCCGTTCGGGCACGCCGACCCCGGGGCCCTGATGTCCTGGGCCGGTGCCACGGCGAGCTGGCCCAACCGCACCGACCCCGGAGGGAGCCGCGGCCTCGACGACTACTTCACCCGGGACTTCACGCACAACATCGGCGCCGAGATCATGGGCCGCAACAAGTTCAGCCCGCACCGCGGAGCCTGGAAGGACCACGAGTGGCGTGGCTGGTGGGGCGACGAACCGCCGTTCCACACCCCGGTCTTCGTGATGACCCACCACACGCGCCCTTCGTTCACCCTCTCCGACACCACGTTCCACTTCGTCGACGACGAGCCCGCCGCGGTCCTCGCCACGGCACGGGAGGCGGCGCAGGGCAAGGACGTCCGGCTCGGGGGCGGGGCGACCACCGTCCGGGAGTTCCTCGACGCCGATCTCGTCGACGCCCTGCACGTGGTGGTCGCACCGGTGAAGCTCGGCTCCGGGGTTCGGCTCTGGGAGTCGCCCGACGACCTGCTCGACCGGTTCCACCTGGACGTCGTGCCCAGCCCGAGCGGTGTGACGCACCACCTGTTCTGGCGGCGCTGAATCACGCACGCCGGCCGGCGTCACGGGCGCCGTGCCCGGCCCGGCGGTCTCCGCCGGGCCGGGCCGGGCCTCAGGCGGCGGCGCAGGCGCCACCGCTGAGGGTGAACGCGCTCGGCGCGGCGTTCGTACCGCTGCGACCGGCGGTGAATCCGACGGTGACCGAGCCCTTCGCGGCGATCGACGAGGTGTACGAGGCGGGCGCGACGCTCACCGAACCGCCGTTCTGCGTGGGAATTCCGCCCCACATGTTGCTGATGGTCTGGCCGTTGGCGAAGGCGAAGCCCAGCGTCCAGCCGTCGATGACGGTGGTGCCGGTGTTGCGGATGGTGATCTCGCCCTGGAAGCCGCCCGGCCACTCGCCGACGACCCGGTAGCCGACGGAGCAGCTCGCGCCCGGCGTGCTGCCGCCCTCGTCCGTGGTGACGCCCACCGTGGCCGAGCGCGCCGAACGGTTCCCGGCGGCGTCGCGCGCGTACACCGCGAACGTGTAGGCGGTACCGGCGCCGAGTCCGGTGACAGTGACGCCGGTGGTGGCGGAGGAGGCGACGGCCGTCTCCGTGGTGCCGTCGACGCGGACGACGTCGTAGCCGGTGACGGCAACGTTGTCGGAGGCCGCGGTCCAGCCGAGCGTGGCGGAGGTGTCCGTCACCGCGGAGGCGGTCGGGGCGCCGGGCGCGGTCGGGGCCTCGGTGTCCTCCGTGGCGCCGCCGTAGACGGTGGCCTCGCGGGAGGTCTGGGCGATGCCGTCGGCGCCGTGGAAGATGCGCTCACCCCAGGAACTGAGCTGCGTGGGGTCGAAGCCGATCGTCAGGTCGAGGATCGGGTCCGTGTTGCCGCTCCAGGACCAGGCGATGTAACCGAGCTTCAGCTGCTCGGCGGTGGCCATCATGGTGTCCTCGTCGGGGTCGCCGTACTGGTCGGCGGGGCCTCCGAACTCACCGATGACCAGGGGGAGTCCGGCGTCCACGAACGCGTTCAGGTAGTCGGTGACCTTCTGCGCGGTGTTGTAGACGCTGTACATGTGGATCGAGAAGATCAGATTGCCGGTGGAGTCGGCGTCGTAGACGGCCTGGGCGTTGTCCCGCATGACGCCCTGCCAGTCCTGGCCCCAGTTGGGCGCGTCCACCATGATCGTGTGCGCGAATCCGGCGGCGCGCAGCTTCTGGATCGCGGCGGTCGTGGGTGCGGTCCAGCCGGCCGGGTCGGTGTTGCCCCAGGGCTCGTTGCCGATGTTGATGACGACGTAGTCCTCCTGGCCGGCGAGGACGTCCTTCAGGCTGATCCAGTAGTCGGCGGCGTGATCGAGCGTGCCGGCGGCGGCGTCCTCCCCGTACCCCGTGGTGTCGTGCACCTCCAGTACGCAGATGAGCCGGTTGGCCTTGCACTGGGCGATGACGGCGGCCACGTCGTCCGGGCTGTTCCTGCTCCAGCGGAACCCGTCGGAGAGCACGACGCGGACGGTGTTGGCGCCGGTCGCCTTGATGTCGGCCAGCGACTGGGTCTCGCCGGGGTACCAGGTGTGGGCGTGGTTGACCCCGCGCATGACGAAGTCGTTGCCGTTGCCCTCCAGCAGGCGGCCGTCGCTGATGTGCAGTCCGGTGGCGGCGGGCGTTGCTGGTGCGGCCTGGGCCGGGGCGAGGCCACCGAGGGCGAGGAGGCCGAGGAGGGTGACCAGGGCGGTCAGGAGAGCGGTGACGGGATGCTTGTGCGCTGGGTTCTTCTGCGTGCTTCTTGCTGTTCTCACTGCGGCTCCAGGGGGTGAGCGGGATCAAGAGCTGAGCATCGACAGACGTTTCCGCGTGTGGGAGCGCTCCCACGCTTACGCGCTCCTATGAAGCCAGTTAGTCAGGGGCACGTCAATACATTGCGCAGCGGCATCGCCCGCGGCTCGCGGCCGTCAGGTGCTCTTCTTACGCACCGATCACTGGATCAGTTCGATGTGCGGATGGTCGGGGGATACCGGGCAGGCGTGGAGTTGCAGGTTGGAGCCGCGGGCGATGTCGAGCCCGGTGGGCTTCTGCGATGTGGGCGCCGAGCTGGGCGAGGCGGAGTTCGCCCCCGTCTTCGTCGGGGGCCCAGCTCTGGGTGCCCGCATTCCATTCCGAGCCGGCGATGGTGAGCAGCGGGTCGGTTTCGGTTCCGCATTCCGGGCACGGCCTGGGCATGGGGTCGGTGAGCCCCCAGCGGGTCCACCCGCCGATCTTCCAGCGTAGTGCCCTTGCGGCCATACGCGCGGGCATGGCCGGCGGGTAGGTGGCATCAGCACTACGGGGACGCCACACGCCCGGCGGCGGTGTGGCGGCTACACGCTCCGCGGACGGCATTGCATGGAGTGTTCACTGGGCCAGTTCGATGTGGGGGTGGTCCGGGGACTTCGGGCACGCGTGGAGTTGGAGGTTGTAGCCGCCGAGGATGTCGATCAGGGTGAAGTTGCCGTTCTGGGCGCCCAGGGGAGGCGGGGCCGGGTTCGGCGCTTGCTCCTTGGCGATCCACGTGCCGCCGTCGCCGTCCCATTCCCAGGAGGCGATGGTGAGGAGCGGGACCTGTTCGGTGCCGCACTCGGGGCAGGGGCGGGGTATGGGGTCCATGCGGTCCCAGAGAGTCCAGCCGCCGGTCTTCCAGCCGGGGGCGTGGCAGAGGCTGCTCTGGTAGAGGTCGCTCGGGTCGTACGCATACGACTTGTACCGCGCAGGGTCGATGGAATCCCAGCGGCTCATGTCTTCGAGCTGGCCCCGGAGTTCCTCGCTCAACTCCCTGGGGTTGGGGTACTCGGTCACCTGCTCGGGTGAGAAGAGGCACGGCTCGGGGAGGTAGTAGCCGAGCTGGACAACGGGAGGCTCGGGTGGTGCGTCGAGGACGCTGGCGACGGAGGCGGAGGAGCGCCAGAAGAGCGCGGTCTTCGGGTGGGCAGTCTCCTCGTGGTCGAAGGGGCACCAGAGGATCTGGAGGAGGTCCGCGTCGGTCGGGCACGGGAAGAGTATGTCTCGGGCGTAGAGCTGGGCGACCGGGAGGAGGGGGATTGGGCCGTCGAACCAGGGGCGGCCCGCCTTGAGCCGCTCCCAGTTCTCCCGTTCCTCGGGGGTGGACTCGGGTGCCTCGGGGTCTAGGCGCAGCCGTTCGGTTGCTGCGGCGAGGTCTCGGCGGAGGAGCCGGATGTCGTCCGGTGAGTGGACCACCGGCGACGCGTGCCTGTTGTGTGCCTCGCTGCAGTGGGGCCAGGGCTCGTCGGCGGGCCAGAGGAGTGGTCCGCCGACGGAGCTGTCGTGCACGGTCGGCGACCCGGGCCGCGGGTGCAGCCGGGTCGCTGTGCGCGCCAGCGGGGCCAGCTGAGGGAAGAGCGCGGCGATGTTGAACGGCCGCGGTGGGGTGGTGAAGCTCATGCCGGCTCCCGTTGGCGCGCAATGTGTGGGATCAGTTACCGAGGTTGTACGTTCCGGTGTTCGCGTAGGTGTTCGTGACGTAGACGTTGGGGAACAGTTCCTCTGTTGTCCCGTTCGCCCGTTGGATACTAGCGATCATCGTGACGCCCGTCGGGATGGTGCTGTCCGCGTCCTTGTAGACGGGCGTCACCTGGTAGAAGACCGCGTCGTTTGGTCCGAAGCTGGCGATGGGGCCTTTGATCGTGTCCTGCGCCATGGTCTCGAACTTCCGCATGCTGGGTGTGCCGGTGTTCATTCCGGTCTGCCAGCAGGGGACGAGGTTGCTCCGAGTGAGCGCGTCGTTACCCTTTCCGCCGAGGACTTTCGCGATGAGATGACACCGAGACAGGCCGTAGGTGAGGCTGTTGTCCTTCTTGAACTTCTCCGCGTCCTCCCAGCCGGTGACGGGATCGCTGGTTCCCTTCCCCCCGCTGGTCTCCCGTCCCAGGCATGCCTGCGCCCGGGTCGGCCTTTCCCCGGCGCCGGCCGCCGGCTTGCTCTGGTTGGCGAGAGGAACCGCCTCGGTGGTGTTCCAGAACCAGCCGCCGCCGATCGGGTTGGGGATCGAGTTGATCGGCCGGGGGTCGTTCAGGCAACTGGCCTGCGGTCCGGCGTCCGGAACCGAGACCGGCAGCTCGAACTGGTCGGCGTCGATCACCCGCTGGTCCGTGAAGCCGTCGACGAGCTGCGTGTCGGCGAACTGCTTCTCGGCGGGCGTGACATGGGCCTGGACACAGGGGGCGGCGCGGTCCAGTTCATGGGCGTCGTTCAGAACGTAGGTGTTCCATTCGCCGTTGCCCAGGTGGGGGATCGCCTGGACACACTGCGCGCCGGCGGCACCGCCCTCCTTCGCCTCGCCGAACGGGAAGTCACCGCAGGAGTCGCCGTCGACGAGCTCCGTCTCGGCCGTGAAGCCGCCGCACGTGGTGGCGGTGCGGGCGGCCACGCCGCTTGTCGACCGGGTCAGGGGGCTGCCCTTCTTCCCCCAGGCGCCGTTGAGGTTGCTCTGTGCCCAGCCGTAGGCGGCCACGGCGCCGCCCGCGTCCGCGCTCGTTGCCTTCATCGGCACCACGGCCATGACGGAGGGGACGGCGCAGCCGGCCACCGAAGTCCCCCCGACGGCGTCGTCGCACCTGATCTGCCGCGCGTTCTTCCACGACGCGTTCGGGTCGACCGTCGTCGCACCCGGGGACGTCACGTACATCGCGTACGCCGTGAGGAAGGAGGAGGAAGAGCCCGCCGCCTGCGGCGAGGAGTAGGTGACGGTGCCGGTGAGGCTACCCCCGACGACGAGGTCGCTCTTGTACCAGGGGGCGGTCTTGGTGGCCGTGCAGCCGGCGTCGCAGGAGGCGCGGAGCTTGGCATCCAGGGCGGTGACATCGCCGGCGGCGCTGGTCATCGTGACGGTGACCTGTTCGCTCCAGGTCGTTTCGGTCGGGGAGAGGTCGCCGCCGGTGGAGACCGCCAGGGTGCCGCGGCCGATCTCCACGCCGTTGGCGTTGCGCAGGATGTACGTGACGTTGATGCCGGTCACGCAGTACGAGAAGCGCTCGTAGCTGTAGATGCCGGGGTTGGTGATGTCGCAGCTTCCGGTGTTGCCGTCGGCGGCGGTGGCGGCGACGCGGGCCTGCGCCTTCGCGGGGGCGGGAGCGACGGTCACGCAGGATTCGACGGCGCCTGCGCGGCGCTCCTTCGAGCCGGGCGCGGTGGCGGTGCACTCCTCACCGGAGCGGGTCGCGAGCGCGTCGGTCCCGTTGCTGGTGCCGGCGGCCTTCGTGGCCGACGACGTGGTCGCCGTGGACGACTGCGGCTGGGCCGCCTGGCCCGTGACGGCTGTCGTGAGGACGAGCGTCAGGGCGGTGAGACCGGTCAGGACCGCTGAGCGGGCGCGTCTTCTCGGGGCGCGCCCGGTGCGTATCGCATGCATGGAGGCAGGAACTTTCCGTGAAAGGGGGAGGGAAGGGAAGGGGGCGCCGCATGACTGCGGCGCCCCCTGGGCGGGAGGGGATCAGGCCGCCAGGCCCAAGTTGCTGAGACCCTTGGTGATGCCGGAGACCAGGTCCTCGCCGACGTCGGTGATCTTGCCGACGACGGGCTTCACGAGGCCGCCGCCGAGCGCCTTGTCGGCGGCGCCGACCCACTTGTAGGCGCCGAAGGAGACCAGGCTCAGGCCGGTTCCGACGGCGGACTCCCAGAAGGCGCCGCTGGTGAAGCCGTGCTCGATGCCCGTGAAGAGGGTGCCCAGGGCGCCCGCGCCCGCGGAGACGCCGGCGAAGAAGCCGGCCGCCGCGAGGGCCGGCGGGAAGACGAAGGCGGCGAGGGCGCAGCCGGCGGCCAGGAATCCGGCGCCGACGCTGATCATGTTGGCGGCGTCGGCGTAGAACTGGGCGTCGTTCCACCACTCGTCGGAGTCGCCGCCCGCGGTGCCGTTGGGGTTGACCTGGTTGTTCTTGTCGTTGTCGGCCGGGTTCTGGTGCTTGTTGCGCTGTTCCTCGGCCGCGAGGGCGGCCGCCTTGGCCCTGGCGATGACCTCGGCCCGCTTCTTGTCGGCGACGATCTGCTTGGCCTGGGAGTACGCGGCGGCGGCGGCCTTCGCGTCGGCGCCGGCCGCGAGCTCGGAGGCGCGGGCGGCGGCGGCCGACCGCTGGGCCTCGGCGGAGGAGGCGAGGGCGGCGCGTGCCGAGTCGACGGCCTTGTTCGCCGAGTAGTTGGCGGAGCGCGCTGCGCCGTGGGCGGTGGCGGCGGCGTTCTTCGCCGTGGTGGCGGAGGACTGGGCGTCGGCGGCCGACTTGTCGGCGGCGTTCGCGTTGTCCCGCGCCTCCTGGGCGTAGTCGTCGGCCTTGGCGGCGGAGTCGAGGGCCTTCTGCGCCCACTCCTGGGCCTCGTCGGCGGCGTTACGGGCGTCGGCGGCGGCCTTCGAGGCGAGGGCCGCGTCCTCCTGCGCCTTCTCCGCGATCTTCGCGGCCGCGGCGATGGCTCCGCGGACCGCGGCGACGTGGGTGGCGGTGTCGTGGTCGAGCTGCGCCGTGCGGTACTGGATCACGGTGATGAAGTTGCGCAGCATCCAGGCCGGGCCCTCCAGCGCGACCTCGCCGTAGGCCTTGGTGAACGCGCCTCCGGTGGCGATGAGTTCGTTGGTGCGGACCCCGTCGTCCTCCTTGACCGCTATGGGGTAGGCGGTGTCGAAGAAGTAGTTGAGGGACTCGGTGGTGTTGTCCTCCAGTGCGTCGTTGGCGGCCTTCGTGACGGCCTTGCCCGCGCCCTCACCGAGGATCTTGTTGATCGCGACGCTCAGTTCCTCGTCCGAGGCGCGCTTCATGCCGCTGGTGAGGAAGTCCCCGACGGCGAGCGAGTCGTTGCTCTCCAGCGCGGCCGCGGCGGCCGCGGCGACCATGGGTGCGCCGATCGTCGCCACGTGGAGGGTGGTCTCGCGGTCGTCCTGCCCCTGGGCGAGGGCCCGGTCGAGGTCGATCCAGGCGAAGACGTCGTCATCGGAACCGGCGAGGGCGTGCTGGGCCGCCTGGCGGGTGTAGGCGCCGCGGGCGTCGATCAGGGCGATCGCCGCCTGCCGGCCCAGGGTCGCGGCGAGTGTCATGTCGCCGGAGTACAGGGCCGTTTCGGCGTTGGCTATGACGTCCTTGGTCTCCTGGCTGGTGCGCTCCGCCATGAGCCGCTTGTCGCGGACGTCGGACAGCTCGTTCTGCTCGATGGCGGCGAGCTGCTGAGCCTCCTCGATGGCCTGCTGCTTGTCCTGCAGCAGGGTCTGGGCCTCGGCGGCGCGGGCGTTCTTCTCCACTTCCAGGGCGTCGGTGATGGCCTTGGTGGCGACGTTGGCGGCCTTCACGGCCTCCGCGGCGTGGGCGGTCGACTTGTTGGCGTAGTCGATGGCCTTGCCCGCGTTGAGGACGGCCTCGTCGGCGGCGGCTGCCGCCTTCTCGGCGTGGTCGGCGGCGGAGTTGGCGGCGACGGACGCGGCGCGGGCCGCGGCCGCGGCGGTGGTCGCCAGGGCCTGGGCGGTGGAGGCAGCGTTGCTGGCGCGGTTGGCGGCGCTGGTGGCGATGGCGGCCTGGCGCTTGGCCTCGTCGGCCTCCGCCTTGGAGGCACCGGCCGCGACGGCGGCCTGGGCGGCGGCGGTGGCGGCGGCGGCCGAGTTGCGCGCGGCGGAGGCGGCGGAGTTGCCGGCCGCCTTGCACGCGTCGCCGGCGAGGGCGGCCTTCAGGGCGGCGGCGGCAGCCGAACGGGCCTTGCCTGCGGCGTTCTTGGCGGCGACGGCAGCGTTCTTGGCGGCCGCCGTCTTACCGGCGTCCTTGGAGGCGGCGATCGCGGCGTTGTAGGCGCGGGACGCGGCGCTGCCGGCCTTCGAGGCGGCCTGTGCGGCGCCGACGGCTGCCCAGGAGGCGCGGCGGGACGCCTGCACCGCGGCGTTGGAGGCGTTGATCGCGTTGCGTGCGGCGTCCGCCGCACCCTTCGCCGCGCTCGCCGCCTTGCGGGCCGCGGCTGCCGATTTCCGCACATCGCTCTGGGCGGCGGAGGCCTCGGCGGCGGCCTTCTCCGCGGCTTCCTTGGCCTTCGCGGCGGCGGTCTCTGCGCGGGCCCCCGCCTCCACGGCCAGGTTGGTCTCGCGCTCGGCGCGCTTGCCCTCGCGCTCGACGACGGCCACCAGTTCCTCGATGGTCGCCGACTCCTGGTCGCGGGCGCGCGCGATGTGCTGGCCGGTCTCCATGAACCACTCGGCATCGGCCGCGGTGCCGCTGAGCGCGCGGTCCGCGTACTTCTGCACCTCCGGACCACTGTTCACCATCATGGCGCTGACCTGGACCAGGGTGTCCTCCAGGCGCGCGTCGTACTGCTGGTCGGCGAGGAACGCGGTGAGTTGCGACGCGGTGCCGGCAGTCAGGGCGGCGTTGGCCTCGCGCACCACCGCCTTGCCGCCGGTGGCCGCGACGATGCTGGTGGCGACCTGCAGGTCCTCGACGATGGCGGGGCCGAAGCCGTCCTTGAGGAAGGCGGCTATCGCGGTGTCGCCGTTGTCCAGGGCGGCGACGGCCTCCCGGCGCAGACCCTTGCCCGCACGGTCCAGGCTGCGGACGATCGCGACCCGGTTGTCCTCCACGGTCTGCTTCGGCAGCGTCTCGGCGAGGAAGGTCTGGATGCCGGCGTCGCTCCCGTAGAGGGCCTCGACGGCGGCGGCCTTGACGCTCTTGCCGCCGGTCAGCCACGCGTTGACGACCCTGGCGCGGTCGGTGTCGGGCAGCGGCACCGGCTCGGGCGTGGTGCCTTCGGCGGCGGTGGCGGTGGCCGGTATCAGGATCGAAGGGGTGGCCGCGACGGCGGTCACGGCGGCGAGCGCGCCGAGCACGCGGCGTCTGCTCCAAAATGTCGTCTGCATAGGGGAATTCCTCGCAAAGGCGGTGGAGTGAGGCCCCTCGCAATCTTGCGGGCAGGGCTCGCCACGGAATGCGGCGGGGGCAGTCACTGGATTCCGGTGACCCTATCAACGCGCGGCCATAAAAGCCGAGTTGCTTATTCAGGCAAGGCAACTGGGCCCTCATGGAGGCATTTACGTGACGGTATCTGGATAAGTCAGCGCGATTGCGGCGCGAATGTTTACGTGTCCCTCACAACTACCGATACAACCTTTTCAAATGATGGCGAAGGTCACACTGTGTGCGCGAGCATTGCCCGTTTTTGAGTGGAACGCGATTTTGGACTGAACCTTCTCTCCGTGTTGGCATGACGGGGTCACCTCAGTGACGCATCGTCATGACCCTTTGCCACGAGGTCGGGCGAGCCGTCCCGAGGCGAATTGAATGAGCAGCCCTCGGATGCGGGGCCTGTTTCGTATGCCTGTGATCCCGTTTTTCGAACTGAGGAATGCAATGAGGAGACACGGAACAATGACCATGCGGCAGCGGAGAAATCGGCTCGCGGTAAGGATTCTCGGCACCGCGGCGGCCGGCGCTCTCGCGATCCTCGCGATGACCACCGGCGTCCTTGGGTCGCCCGCCCAGGAGTCGCCCTCCAAGCTGGTCGCGGACGGAGCCCCGGGCTACGCCGTCGAGGACTACGACTACCCGCAGGCCGACAAGATCCTGGCGGAGAAGAACATCGTCCTGAAGCGCGGCGACGGTCACATCACGCTCGCCGACTGTGTGGCCGGCACCGGACAGCTCGAGCTCCTGGCCCGCCACAACGGCGCCAGGATCTGCTTCAAGGTCGTCGGCAACGAGGGCTGGCTGAGCCTGGAGATCCCCGCCGTCTACTCGTTCAAGGGCAACGACTACTCCACCACCGTCGACATGACCGTCGGTGACGAGGAGAAGAGCTTCGACATCATCAAGAACACCTTCACCCCGGTGGGCGAGTCCGTGGACGACGAAGGCCGGGAGCACATGCTCGTCGAGATCCGGACGGCCAAGTAGCCGCGCTCAGGGTCCCGCAACAGCCCTGTTCAGCACCGCAGATCCCTCGTCCACGTTCAGCAAGGAACCCTGAAACCCATGCGCCTTACCAGACGCTCCCGCGTCCTCGCCGCGGCCGCCTCCCTCGTGGCCGCGCCGCTCGCGCTCTGCGCCGTACCCGCCGCCGCCGTCACCGGACCTGCCTCCGAGGCCTCCGACACCACCCACGCCTACACCGCGCAGATCGTCGTCGGCACGAACGACCGTGGCTGCTCCGGTGTCCTGGTCGACTCCGAATGGCTTCTCACCGCCGCGAGCTGCTTCGCCGCCGACCCGGCGCAGAGCCTCTCCGTGACCCCCGGGGTCCCGGCGTCGAACGTGACCGCGACGATCGGCCGCACCGACCTCACCTCCACCTCCGGTGCCCAGCGCAAGATCGTCGAACTGGTGCCGCGTGCCGACCGTGACGTCGTCCTGGCCCGGCTCGACCGGCCCGTCACCG
This sequence comes from Streptomyces sp. NBC_01257, assembly GCF_035917255.1. NCBI lineage: Bacteria > Bacillati > Actinomycetota > Actinomycetes > Kitasatosporales > Streptomycetaceae > Streptomyces > Streptomyces sp. NBC_01257. Next base: position 3,444,224 of record NZ_CP108472.1, on the reverse strand, counting down.
ACGTCGCCCCGGCCCCCCTGGCGACCACCGCCCCGGCTGCGGGCGAGGAGCTGAAGTTCGCGGGATACGGCCGCAGCAAGGACGAGTGGGCGCCGCTGAAGCTGCACACCGGCACCTACACCGTGGACTCGGCCGCCGCCACCACGGCGGCCGTCACCGGCAAGGACGCCGCCGCGTGCATGGGCGACTCCGGCGGCCCGGTTCTCCGGGGTACCGGCGCCGCGGCCCAGCTGGTGGCCCTGAACAGCCAGTCCTTCCAGGGCGGCTGCTTCGGCACCGACGAGACCCAGACCAGCACCGCGGGCGTCACCGCCCGGGTCGACGACCTGAAGTCCTGGATCGACTCCAAGGTCGGCGCCCCCGCGATCACCGACTTCAACGGGGACGGCGTCGAGGACATCGCCGTCGCCGACGCCAAGGCGACCGTGGGCGGCAAGGCCGGAGCCGGCCTCGTCCGGATGGTGTACGGCGGCGGCAAGGGCATCGCCCAGATCGACCAGGACCTGGACTGGGTGGGCGGCGCGGCCGAGGCGAACGACGGCTTCGGCGAGACCCTGGCCACCGTCGACTACAACCAGGACGGTTACACCGACCTGGTGGTCGGGTCCCCGGGCGAAGCGCTGAACGGCGCCGCGAACGCGGGCATGGTCGACATACTCTTCGGCGGCCCCAGCGGCCTGGGCACCGGCGCGGTGAAGCACAAGGGCCTCGAACAGGGTGCGGGCACCGGCGCGATCTCCGTCTCGACCTCCGAGGCCGGCGACAGCATGGGCAAGGCCCTCGCGGCCGGCACCACGGCCGAGGGCCGTCCGTGGATCCTCATCGGTCTGCCGGGCGAGTCCGTCGGCCCTTCGGCATCGGGGGTGCGGAGCGAGTCCGTCGGCAGCGGGGCCGCGGCCGGAATGGCCTTCTACGTCTACGGCGACACCAGCCGCTCCCTCCACCAGGACCTGCCCGTCGCAGTGCCCGGAGCGCCCGAGGCGGGCGACCGGTTCGGCGCCGCCGTCGCCGGTGACGGGAACTACTTCGCCATCGGCGCACCCGGCGAGGACCTCGACGCCAGTGCCGACGCCGGCCAGGTCGCCCTGTTCAGCCACACGCTGGACGCGGACGGCCGGCCCACCAGCATCGGCGGCGTCGTCCAGGGAAGCGGCGGGGTGACCGGAGCCGCCGAGACGGGCGACGAGTTCGGCGCCGCCCTGGCCATGACCGCGTACCGCGCCTCCGCCTCCGCAGGCGCCAACACCTCGATGCTGGCCATCGGTTCGCCGGGCGAGACCACCACGGTCGCCGGCGCCGCGAAGGCGGGCGCCGGACGAGCGGTCCTGGTGCGTATCAACGCCGACAGCACCTGGACCTACCTGCGCGAACTGCGTCAGGGCGAAGCGGACGACACGGTCTCGGGTACCTCGGAGGCCGGCGACCGGATGGGCGAGAGCCTGACCGCGATCAACACCGCGCCGCGCGCGGTGGCCACCACCTCCACCCTGCTGGTCGCCGTCGGAACCCCGGGCGAGGCCATCGGCACGGAGACCCAGTCCGGTGCGATCCACACCTTCTCGATGCTGGGCTCGGCCGGTGACAACGACCTGTGGATCGAGGCCGGAGACGGCGACGGCATACCCGGCACCTCCAAGGCGGGCCAGCGTCTGGGCGAGAGCATCCACTTCACCGGCACCCACCTCTACGCCGGTCTGCCCTACGGACCCAGCACCTACGGTTCGCTGTACGCCCTGCCGATCGGCAACGTCATCCCCGGCGGCACCGACGGCGCGGTGACCACGTACCAGCCCGGCACCGGCGGCCTGCCCGCAGCCGGCGACGAGTTCGGCCACGCCGCGCGCTAGGCGAGGCCCTCTGACGGCCCGGGCCGGTCCACGACGCGAGTCCTGGCGGCCCGGGCCTGCCACGAAGTGAGGCACTGACCGTACGGTCCGCCCCCGACCCCGGGGGCGGACCGCAGTCGTTCCGGGGTCCACGCCCCCTCAGATGTGAAGGTCGTCCGGAAAGCAGTCCGAGCGCAGCTCCACGGGCAGATGCCCGGTGTCGTTGTAGAGGAGTACGGCGGCGGGCCGGCCGGGCTCGTACCGGATCACGGTCAGTGCGGCGTTGGCGTGGTAGAGGCCCATCCACCGCCATTTCGGAGCGTCGAGGGCATCCCGGAGGAGCCAGCCGGTGAGGAAGTTGTGGGTGACGAGCAGTTCATGGCGCGGCGCATCCCCGTCCACCGCCCCCGTGAACCGGACGAGCGCCTCCCGGGCCAGCTCCGGCCCCTGTTCGCGCTCCTGGGCCGGGAACTGGGCCAGGCGGGCGACCATGGCGTCGGCCGACTCCGGAGGCAGCTCGGCCCGTTGGGGCAGGTACGGAAGGTAGTCCCCGGCGGGTGCGGACACCTGAAGGGGAACGCCGTCGAGCTGCTCACCGATCAGCTGAGCGGTCTGCGCGGCCCGGGGAAGGGGACCGTGGTGGATGGCCGAGAGCGGGCAGCCCCGGAGCCGCTGCCCCAGCAGAGCCGCTTGTCGTCGGCCGCTCTCCGTCAGCTCACTCTCGTCCGGTGAGGCCTCACCGTGTCGCGTGAGATAGAGGTAGCGGGTGGCTGTTCCGGTCATGGAGGCGAGATCCTCTGGAAGCGTGTCGGTGATCGTACGAGTCCCTGGACGGACGCCGCCGGCTGCCCGCGTGGTTCCGGCCGCGGGCGGGGAAGCCGCGCAGGTTCCGGGGGCCCGGGGACCTCGCCCGGCAGGCCCTTGACGTTGCCCCCGGGGGCAGGGTTTACGTTCGTCGCACGATGAGGATCAGTGAGGTCGCGCGGCGCGCGGGTGTGACGACGAAGACGGTTCGCTACTACGAGTCGCTGGGCCTGATCGCGCCTGCCCGGCTCGCCAACGGCTACCGGGACTACTCCGAGCACGATGCCAGGCTGGTGCGGGAGGCCCGGGAGCTGAACCGCCTGGGGATTCCGGTCGAGCGAACCCGTCCGTTCCTGGAATGCCTGGCCGGCGGCCGGGAGCACGTGGACGACTGCCCGTCCTCGCTGGCCGGCTACCGCGAGGCCATCGACGACCTGACCGAGCGGATCGAGGAACTCACCGCCCGCCGTTCCGTACTGGCCCGTCACCTCCACGAGGCGGCCCATCGCAACAGCCGAACCGGGGGAGCGGACACGGAAGGGGACAGCGCGAGCGACCCCACCGACGGACCGGACACCGAAGAGAACAAGAAGGCAGTCGGCCCCGCCGACGGACCGGACACCGAAGGGACCACCGCGATCGACGCGAACGCACATCTGATCCGACTCCCCGCGGACCTGCCGGTCCCCGAGGACGACGGGGCGGCCGCGCACCTCCAGGGCCGGGCCGTACCGGAGACCGAGCTGCCCGACACCACAGGCGGCACCGTCGCGCTGCACGCGCTGGGCGAGGGCCGGTCGGTCATCTACTGCTACCCACTCACCGGACGCCCCGACACAGACCTCCCCGAGGGCTGGAACAGCATCCCCGGAGCACGGGGATGCACCAGCGAGGCCTGCGACTTCCGGGACCACCACGACGACCTCGTGGCCGCCGGCGCGACCCGTGTCTACGGCCTGTCCAGCCAGGGAACGGCCTACCAGCAGGAGGTGGTGGACCGGCTGCGCCTCCCGTTCCCGATGCTCTCCGACACCGCGTTCCGCCTGTCCACGACGCTGGGCCTGCCCACGTTCGAGGCGGGCGGGGTGCCCCTGTACAAGCGCATCACGCTCGTCGTACGCGACGGCGTCATCGAGCACGTCTTCTATCCGGTCTTCCCGCCGGACGAGCACGCGCGGCAGGTACTCCGATGGCTCCGGGACAACCCCGCCTGACCGGAGGGGAGTTCCCGGCCGCACCCTGGTTGCCTTGGCCGGGGGAGACGCAGCGACACTCGTCGAACCTGGACCTGGAGCAACCGTAGGGAGGATCCGAAGCCGTGGACGTGTACGAGGCCGTGGACAGCCGCAGAGCCGTGCGGGCGTTCAGCGATGAACCGGTGTCCAGGGAGGCGCTGGAACGAGTGCTGACCGCGGCAACGCGGTCCCCGTCGAGCGGGAACCTCCAGCCGTGGCGGATGTACGTCGTGGCCGGTGAGCCCCTGGCCGAGCTGAAGAGGCGCGCGACGGCCCGGGCGGTGGCGGGTGACCAGGGTGACGACCGGGAGTATCCGATGTACCCGGCCGAACTGAAGCCTCCGTACGCGGACCGGTTCTCCGCCGCGGCCGCCCAGCGGTACGAGGCTCTGGGAATCGAGCGCGACGACCCCGGCAGACCCCGGCGGATCGCCACCTTGAACGCGCAGGCATTCGGGGCGCCGGTCGTCCTGTTCTGCTACGTCGACGAGTCGATGGGCCCCGGGCAGTGGGCCGACGCGGGGATGTACGTACAGACGGTCATGCTGCTGTTGAGGGCGGAAGGCCTGCACAGCTGCCCCCAGGTGATGTGGACCATGTACCGCAGGACCGTCGGCGAGACGGTCGGAGCCGACGACGGCCTCGTGCTGTTCTGCGGTGTCTCCGTGGGATTCGAGAAGGAGGACGTGCCACGGCTGCGTACCGGGCGGGCGGACATGACGGAGACGGTGAGCTTCATCGGCATGTGACCGCCGGGCATCTCCGCAGTCGCATGCTGGGCGGCGCACCGGCGGCCGTCGGTGCGGTGAGCGATCCGCGGATTGCGCGCGCGCCTCGCCTCAGTAGTGCCACCGGTTCGCACTGGCCTGATAGCCGCAGGTGATCTTTCGCCCGGCGGCGTCCGTGGTCGTCGCCCCGACATCGGCCTTCCGGCAGAACTGCCCGGCGTGGTAGCAGTTACCGGCGTTGGACCGGATGCTGCACACCTGCGTACTGCCGGAGCCACCACCCGCCGAGGTACCCCCACCCGAGCCGGACCCACCGCTGCTGCCGCCACTGCTGCCGCTGCCGCCGGACGAGGACGACCCGCCGCTGCTGCCGGACGTACCGCTGGAAGAGGAGCGCGGCGGGTGCGCGCACGACTCGTTGACGCCCACGATCTTGAAGGCGAGCCTGGTGGTGGTGCTGTAGCTGCCGGAGGACGGGCTCTGCGAGCACACCTTCCAGTTCGATGTGCTCACCACGGAACGCCGAAGCTCGCTCGCGTCCGTGTACGAAACGGACTTGACGTGGTGTCCGCGGGCGTCGGCCACGGCCTTCCGGAGGTTCCACCCGGTGTAGTTGCCGACCGCCTCCAGAACGACCGGCTTCTTCGAGGGCGTCGCGGAGGGGGACGTCGAGGCGGTGGCGGGCGGGGACGTGGAGACCGTGGCCGAGGGGGAGGCCGAAGCCGTGGCGGACGGCACCGTCGATGTGCTCGCCGAAGCCGCGGCCGAAGCGGCGTCCTGGTCCCCGGCGGAGCACGCCGAGATGCCGACGGAGAGGGCCATGAGCCCGACCACCAGGGCTCCGTAGGCCCGTCGGGGCTTCTTCCTTCCCCACTTCATGCCCTGGGCACCGCTGGATATCGAAGACCTCGGTGCATCCCGAAGAGACATGCCGCCCCCTGCTTCTTGTTCTCGATCGTTGCTGCCGCCCCACGACTGCGCCTGCTGCGCCGCGTCGTGTCGTGTCGTGGATGCGCGCCGACGCCCGAGGTGAGAGTCACCAGGAGCGCCAGGACGGTGAGATCTTAAGACTTTGTGAGGATGGTGTGTAGCTGGTATCGATATTTCGTGATGATGCGCCGGTTTCTCTGGTACGGGCGCTCGCGCGACGGCCGGCATGGTGCCCCGGTGTGCGGGCTCTCCGTTCCGTGACCGAACCGGTCGTCATTCGTGCTCCCCACGAGAGACGCACCTGTGCAGGCTGGTGCGGGGGGTTCTCATGCGCAGACTGCTCGGTCTTCTGATGCTTCTACCGCTGCTCACCGGCTGCTTCGCGCCGTCGCCGCCGCGCATCGGGGCGGACCAGGATCCCGAGGCCGCGTTCCGGGTGCCGCTGCCCGTACCGACGGATGCCTCGGGCGGTTGGGCTCTGGTGAACCGCCGCATGGGGATCATCGGGCAGGGGACGGTGGCGGCGAGGTTCGACGAGGACGGGAAGGTTCTCTGGCGTACGACGCTGCCGGATCAGTTCGCGCTCACCGGCCGCCCGGGCGGAACACACGCGGTCGCCACCCCCACCGGAGGCCCGCTGACACTCGTGGGCGCGGCGGCGTCCGGCCGGATGCCCGGCATGGCAACACTCGACCCCGTCACCGGCCGCTTCACGAGACTGGCCGCGCCCCCGGCCCGCCCGCCGGGGCAACTCCGGCTCGTCACCGTCGCGTCGACACCGGGAACCATCCACCAGGCGGTGGCCGCCACGTGCCTGCCCGGGGCCGCCTGCACGCTGACCGCCTGGGACGCCACCACCGGCAGGATCCTGTGGAAGCACCGAACCCGCGGCCCGGCGGTCTTCGCCGCCCCCTGCAACCAGGAGGGGGCCGGGGCATGGGGAAGTGCGGACCTCGGCCGGAAATGCAGTCCGCTGGTCTTCGTCGCCGACGGCCGGCTCATGACGCTCCGGCGCGGTGAGGACCGGCTCCACGCCTGGCCCGTAGAACTGCCCCGAGGCGACATCGCCCAGGTGATCCCCACCCTCTACCGCACCCTCGTACTGACCACCCCGCACGGCCCCGGCTGCCAGGCCCGGGCAGCGGCGTACGACGTCACGACCGAGTCCCCCGCCCCGGCCTGGCAGCACACCTTCACCTGGGACCAGCCCCAGGCGGCCGTCCGCGAAGGCTGCCGCAGGGACCCGTCGATCCCGCTCCTCATGAGCTACCGCCTGACCCTGCCGGATGCGGCGGGCGCCTTGATCGGGGACGAGTACCACGGCACGTTCCCGCTGCGCCTGAAGCCGGGCGAATACCCGGTCGCCCGCAGGAGCAGCATCCTCGCCTACCGCACGGACGGCACGTACCGCGACCCGAATCCCCATCCGGGTCCCGATCCCACCTCGTCGGACACCTCCCTACGCCGCCCCGCCGAACTCACCGCCACCGCACAGGACGTGGGCCAGGGCGCCTGGTACGTCCCCGGGAGGGGCCGGCGGGGCGAGATCATCGCCGTCGACGTCTACGGCAGGACCGCCTGGCGACGAACGACGAGTGGGCCGCCGTTCTTCCTCTCGGACAACCGGCTGGTGTACGCGCACGGTTCGAGCCTTGTGGGGGTGCGGGCGCCGGGGTGAGCGTGCGCGTCCTCATTCCTCAGGGAAGGCAGGGAGGTCATGGGGCTGCGGCTGCTCGGCAACGGCAGCCCTCAGTCAGCGAATCTCGCCTGCCCGTACCGATCCGACGAAGTCCGCCCAAGCTGCTGGGCCGACGTGGAATCGGCCGCCGCTCGGCCGCTTGCTGTCGCGCACAGATGCGCCGACGGAGGTGAAGGCCGCTTCAATGCATTCAGTCCCGCTGCCCCCGCTGTATGACGACTTGAACCACTGGGTGTCCTCGTGATCCATCACAGCTCCTCGCAAACCTGGTTCAGGAGCGCGGTAGAGGACTGGAGATCCAGCGCCTGCGCGCGCAAGTACTCGAACGCCAACTTATAGCGTTCGAGTTCCCGCGGCTTCTCCATGAACAGCCCGCCACCGATGATGTCCACGTAGACCACATCGAGTTCAGGTGCCGACCCACCCAGGATGACGAAGCTGCCCACGGCCGCTGCATGGGCCCCCGCTTCGAACGGCAGTATCTGCACCGTGATGTTGGGCTGGGCCGATGCTGCGATCAGGTGCTGCAACTGTTCACGCATGATGGATCGCCCCCCGACCATCCGTCGGATGACTGCTTCGTCGATCACTGCCCAGAGGTGTGGTGGCTCATCACGCGCGAGGAGCTCCTGACGCTTCATCCGGATGTCGACCATGTGATTGATCTCTTGGTCGGTACATCTCATCTCTGACGCTCGGTGAACTGCCTCGGCGTACGCGCGAGTTTGAAGTAGCCCTGGAACGTACATGCAGGCGTAGTGACCCTCACTCACCACCTCGTCTTCGAGGGTGAGCATGAGGTTCATGGATTCGGGGATTGGGTCGGCCAGCGACCGCCACCAGCCTTGGATGCGAGCTCCTTTGGCCAGATCGACCAGCGATTCTCGTTCCTGGTCAGACGCTCCGTACTCCCGGCAAAGAGCGTCCACGGCAGGCCACTTGACCGTTCCTTCCTTCGTCTCGTATCGACTCAGCGTGGCCTTGGAGATACCCACGCGGGCACCCGCCTCCTCCAAGGTGAGGCCCTTTGCGTCACGGAGGCGGCGCAAGTCTGCTCCCAGCTGACGCCTGCGGGTAGTCGGTCCAACTGGCATGTCTTCGGCCCTTCAAGTCGGTCTCCGAGAGGGTGCACGGCGCCGAGCCGTGCGAGCAAGGTGGCGCACGACGGGGGCGCGCGTCGAGGGTGTGCACTCCCGAAAGGTCGCGGTGAGAGTTCCATTTTGAGAGTTCCACTGTCACCTTATGAGACGAGGCGGGAGCACGTAGTGACCGCCAAGGCTTGGGAAGGGTGATGGGTATGACTGGGTGCCGATTTGGTGTCGAGCGGAAGCGGTGGGAGCTTCCGTTCTTGGCGGAGGAGTGCGAGCTTGCTGGCCTGCGTCGGGTGGTGCGGCTTCAGCTGGGGCTCTGGGGGCTCCCCTCGCTGGTTCACGCGGCTCAGATCTGCGTAACTGAGCTCACGAGCAACGTGATCAAGCACGTGGGTGTGGGGGTGTCGGCCTGTCTGGCGGTGAGTATGAACGGCAGCCACTTGCGTATTGAGGTGAGCGACCCCGACGGGCATCGGCTTCCGACGCTCGTCAGGCCTGCTGGCTTGGAGGAGTGGGGGCGCGGCATGGCCCTGGTGGATGGAGTGGCTGCCCGGTGGGGTGTGATCGTCCGTGGCGTTTCCAAGACCACTTGGTGTGAGCTAACCACTGATCTGCAATCGGCCGACGGTCATGTCGCGAGTGAACAGGTGGCAAAGGCGGAAGCGCTTTTGGGTCTCTGTGGGTTGGGGGAGCGCCTCGGGCGCTCGCAGCCGAGGCGGCTGAGCGTGAAGGAAGCCGCGGAGGCAGCCACCGGCCTGATCGCTGACCTTCTACTCTGGCTAAGGGCGCATGGCTTCGACGCTGACGAGGCGCTTGACCGTGCGCAACTCCTCTTCGAAGTCGAGTCGGAGGCGGAGGAGGTCGCGTGAGTCATCTGGCCCGTCAAGGCACGTGTTTAGGGCGCTGTTGCTACCCGAGCATGAAATAGACCCTGCGTGTCTGCGTCACCACCGCAGTCGGTGGGCGGACCGGTCGCAGGGGCTCTAGGTGCAGCTCTACCCTGCGGCGATTGCTGAGTACGTCCAGACGTCTGCTGTCATCTCGTGGTGCAGCTTCCATGTAATTGCCATGGGCTTACTCCCCTTGTGGGTGACGTAGTCGGCCGGTCCGAGCAGCATCCAGGGCTGGGGGCCTCCGATGTCCGTCTTCTTGTAGCGTCTGACGAAGAGGAGTACGTGAGTGTTCTTCTCTCGGTGCGTCTGATAGCGGAGGCCTGTTGGGGACGTTTCCGATGTCTGGTTTTGTGACTCCCAATGGAAATCGGACTCGTTCAGTGCGTAGTCTTTGTACCGGGTTTCGGGGGAGAAATCCTTCTCATCCTTCTCTAGGGTAATGAGAAGGGCATCTGTTTGGATTTCTTCGCACCACTTCACGCCTTCACGGAAGTGTCCGGGCATGAAGCCGTCCACAGTGGATTGCCCCAGTGCAGGAAGGATCTCCTCACGGCTGTATGAGGCGTGAACCGCCAAGGGCAGGTCGCTATGTGCGCCTAGTAGTGGGAGTGGCAGATGGGCGGCCAGGTCGAGGACGTGAGCCAGAACCTGTCGGACCTCGTCTCGGAATGCACGCTGAGTGCGCAGAGTATCGAAGCCCTCTTGATAACTTGTGAATTCTCCCCCCAACGGCCAGAGCGAGAAGAACAACATGCGGGCGTATGCCTGCTCCTGGCCGCTCAGTTGGTCGTACGGCGGTGCGTCATCGCTGAGCAACTTGGTGTACGCCGCGACGCGTGTCGGATCGTCGACGTGAAGAAACGCCGGTACCCGCTTCAGGAGCGCTGCCTCACCGCTGGGCGCCGTCGGTTCCAGGAGCTTGGCGCGGCGGAGAAGCCCTGTCCAAGAATTTCCATTGCCTCGGTAGAGCTCTTTGAGTTCTCGGCCGCTCTCCCTGAGGTAGTCCGCGAGCCGGGGCTCCGCGTAGGTAGCAACCTCGCGAGCGAGTTGAGTGACGTTGACGCCGATCTGGTTGCGGATGTTGTCGAGGATGAGGGCCTTGGCCTTCGTTTCAAGGATGATCTGGCAGCCAGAGGGCAGCTGCGGGAAGTCATCCTCGATGTTGGTGAGGAGTCGGTTACGTGTCAGGTTGGTCAGGGCGCGGAACTGCTCCTCGAATCGGAACTCCTTGCGGTGTTGGCCGATGAAGTCGAGGACGGTGAGCACTGCCTTGCTGTCGGTACGGCGAAGGCCACGTCCCAGTTGCTGAAGAAAGACAGTGGCACTTGAGGTGGGTCTCAGAAGGAGGAGGGTGTCGACATCGGGGATGTCGAGTCCTTCGTTCAACAGGTCGACGGAGAAGATGACTTGGAGCGTTCCAGAGCGGAGATCGTCGAGACCTGCCTTGCGCTCCGGCTTCGGTGTCTCGCCTGAGAGTGCGACGGCGTTAAGGCCAGCGCGTCTGAAGTAGTCGGCCATGAACTGAGCGTGTGTCACCGAGACGCAGAAGCCCAGTGCTCGCATTGTTCCGGGGTCGGTGACCTTGTCCTGAACAGCTTTGACGACGAGCCTGGCCCGGGCATCGTTACCTGTGAAGAGGTTGCTGAGAGCACTCGTGTCGTATGCCCCTCGCTTCCAGGCGAGGGGGCGCAGGTCAGTGTTGTCGGTGACACCGAAGTAGTGGAACGGACTTAGCAGCTCGTTCTCAAGGGCCTCCCAGAGCCGCATTTCGGCTGCGATTCGGCCGTCAAAGAACTCATCCTGGATGTTCAGCCCATCCATACGTTCTGGCGTGGCAGTGAGACCCAGTAGTTCCTGCGGGGTGAAGTGCTCCACAAGCCGCCGGTAGGTCAACGAAGTGCCGTGATGGAACTCATCGATCACGATGACATCGAAGTGATCGGGAGCCAGGCGCTCCAGGGCGCGCACGTTGAGTGACTGAACGCTTGCGAAGACGTGGTTCCAGTCCTCGGGCACCTCACCGCCGAAGAAGAGCTCACCGAAGTTCGCATCGACCAGCACGTTCTGGTAAACACGCAAGGATTGTTCGAGGATCTCCTTCCGATGGGCCAGGAAGAGCAGACGTAGGTCCCGACCAAGCTTCTTTCTCAAGTGCTTGTAGTCCAGCGCCGCCATCACTGTCTTGCCCGTGCCCGTGGCGGCGACGAGTAGATTGTGATTCCGCTCGTGAACGGTGCGCTCGACCTCAAGGCGCTCCAGCATGTCGCGCTGGTGGGGGTATGGACGCACCTCCAGCCCGGAGAGCGTGATGACGTTGCGGCCTTGCTGGCCGGCCGGGCCGCCAGCGTGAGAGAGAGCCTCATCCAATCGTTGCGCGTCGCTGTCGGGGTCGTACGGCTCGAAGGAGCGCTCGCTCCAGTAGGCGTCGAAGGTCGCCTCGAACTTGCGCAGGACCGACGGGGTGGCGATCGACGAGAGCCGTACGTTCCATTCGAGACCATCGAGGAGCGCGGCCTTCGAGAGGTTGGAACTGCCGACGTACGCGGTGTCGAACCCACTGTCCCGGCGAAAGAGCCACGCCTTGGCGTGCAGGCGAGTCGAGCGAAGCTCGTAGTTCACCTTCACCTCGGCGCCGAATTCGCGAACGAGCCGGTCGAGCGCGCGACGCTCGGTGGCACCGATGTACGTGGTCGTGAGAACCCTGATGGGGACGCCGCGATCCCGGGCGGATGTCAGCGATTCTTCGAGCACTCGCAGGCCGTGCCACTTAACGAACGCGCAGAGTAGGTCCACACGGTCAGCTGTTGCCAGTTCCCTTCGAATCTCGAAGCCCAGGCTCGGATCTTCAGGGGAATTGGTGATGAGGGCAGTCTCTGAGAGAGGCGTAGCGGGCCGGATGGCGTAGACGCCTGGTGCTTCCTGTTCTGCGACGGCGAGAAGCTGTCGCGGCCCGTCGATGACCGCATCGGCCCACTCAGCAGCACCTTCAATGGTGTTGAGAGATTCAAGGATGTGATTGGCGGCCACGACTTGTTCCGCCGGTTTGAGGCCTTGAAGCACTTGCCGCACGGTGCTGGCGATGTGACGTGACAGAACATGTGGCGTCGACTCGATGCCCACAGTGCCGTCGATCGCGTGCCAACCAGCGGCGCTGAGCTGCTTCATCTGTTCTTCGAGGCGTCGGGTGATCAGAGTCTCGTACAGACCGGCGACGGGCGCCGCTCCCTCTGAAGCATGGCTGGCCATAGCCGAGTCCCCCTCGTCGCGACACTTATGTACGCAGTTGTATCAAGGGAGACTGACAGAACCTGAGCGCATGGGCAGGATCAGAACGTCCCCTACCCCCCGAACCACGCCCTGCACTCCGGCTGGTTCGGCCGGACCGTGAGCAGGATCGCCAGGATGAGCCAGATCAGGATCAGGACCGACAGGAACGCCCACAGGGCGACGGTGAAGGCCAGGGCCGTCCAGCCGTAGGCGATGGCCGAATTCCGCACGTTGGGGTGGCGGGTCGGGAACTTGAGGGCCGTCAGGATGCCCCATGCGGCGATCGCCAGAATGAGGATGCCCACGAAGACGACCGTGCCCGCGTGGTCCTCGCCCGTGGCCCGGCGGGCGTACGCGGAGGCGTCGTCCTCGCCCCAGAGGGACGTGGCGATGGCGACGCTGTTGGTCACCAGGGCCAGGCCGAGGATCGCCTGGAGTCCGCCGACGACCATCATGAGAACGCGCAGACTGCTGACCGGGGCGGGCATCTCGCTGCCGGTGGGAGGCGGCCCGCCTCCGAAGCCGGCGGGGCCGGGTGGGTGCGGCGGGCGGGGAGGGCCACCGGGGCCGGGGTTCCCGCGGGCCCAAGGGCGTTGCGGTGGAGGCTTTTTGCCCGGCGTGCCCGGGTCGTCCGTGCTCATGCGGTGGCCTTCCCCCGAAGTGGTCCACGCTTCAGGAGGCCATGGTCGGGGGAGGGCGTGCGTTGCGCCAGAGGTAAGTCGGCCACGCGCGGCCGCATCACGCGGGTGGGGATGTGGGTGACGGCGTTTCCGCCAGCTCCCGTACGTACCGGAGTCCCGGCTTCCCGTTCAGCGTCACTTCCTCGCCCGTCGGGACGAAGCCCGTGCGGGTCAGCACCGCGCGTGAGGCGGTGTTGGTGAGCGTGGCCGACGCGCGCACCGTCGTCAGGCCGTACATCCTCGCGCACGCCTTGAGGATCTGGCGGACCGACTCCGTGGCCCGGCCGCCACCTGTCGCCTTCTCGGCCAGGCGGAAGCCCAGTTCGGCCGATCCGTCCGCCACGTCCACCACGTTGAACCGGCCCAGCACCTCGCCGTCCTCCGCCACCAGCACGTGGAAGTGGCAGGCTCCCGTCTCCTGTTCGGCCAGGAGCGCCGCGTGGCGGGCGGCGAAGTGGGTGAAGTAGTCGTCGCCGCGGTCCGGTATCGACGCCGCGAAGAAGGCGCGGTTCTCCCGCTCGAACGCGAGGAGGGCCGGGGCGTGGTCGGGGCGCAGGCGTTGGAGCCGGATCTCGGGCATGGCGGCAGGGTATGCGGGCGGCGGGCCCGACGGCATCGGGAATTTCCGCCCGCGAGGCACCCCCGGGCCGCCCAGACGGGCGGGCCCCCGGGCCACCCCGTCAGGGCGGCCCAGGAGAGAGCCCGCCCAGAGCCCGCTCCGGCCCCTTACGTGCGAACAGCGAACAGCGAACAGCGAACAGCTACGCGCCCCCGTGGCAGTCCCGGTACGAACGACCCGAGCCGCACCAGCACGCCGCGCTCCTCGCCGGCGGCCACGGGACCGCGCGGCCGCGGGCCGCCAGGGTCGTCGCGTACTGGGGGAGCAGGTCCGGGTCGGATGGGGAGGCGGCCTCGGAGGCGGCGAAGGCCTCGTACGACGGGACCGTGCCGGTCACGATGCCGAGGTTCGGGGTGCCCGTCGCGTGGAGGTCGCGCAGGGCCGCCTCCAGGCGGGACAGGTGGTCGGCGTGGGAGGTGTACTCCGTGGCGAGGCCCGGGTACGCGGTGAGGAGTTCGCGCAGTTCGTTCTCCGGCCAGTGCAGCACCGCCACCGGGAACGGGCGGGACAGCGCCGTGCGGTACGTGCCCAGTTCCGCGCGGAGGCGGGTGATCTCGGCCCGCAGCTCGCCCGGGTCCGAGGAGCCGAGCGCCCACAGCCGCTTCGGGTCGTGCAGCTCGTCCAGCGGGACCGCCGCCGTGTGCAGGGTGTCGGCCAGCTCGTCCCAGGCGTCGTGCGTGACACCCATCAGCCGGCGGACGCGGTGCCGGCCGGTCAGCAGTGACTGTGTGGCGTACGGCACCTCCTCGCCCGGGGCGATGAGCAGGGTGAGGGCCGTCGAGAAGTAGTCGTGGGCCGCTTCGAGCTCGTCGTGGGCCTCCAGGGTCTCGGCCGCGATCTCCCAGGGGGCCGCCTCCAGCGGGCCGGCCGCGCGGATGCCGTCGATGATCGCGCGGGCCTCGGCCTCGTGGCCGTACTCCCACAGGTTGGCGGCGTTGAGCGCCTTCACCAGGTGGGGGTGCTCGGTGTCGGGGTCGCTGAGCAGGGAGTCGTAGAGCGTCGTGGCGCGGGCGCGGTCGCCGGCGAGTTCCAGATGGGCCGCCGCCTGGAGGAGCAGCGGTTCGTGGTCCTCGGGGTACTGCGCCGCGGTGCGCAGCAGGCGCTCGGCTTCGGTGGTGTGGTCGGCAGGCGTGTCGGGGCGCATGGACCACACGGTACTGCCGTCGGGGCGTTGCACGGAGGCCTGTTCCGGCCCTGGAGACTTACGGGGCTTGGCCCTATCGTGCGGGCCGTGCGTGAACGGATGCGTGAGCGGATACCGGTGGTCGTGCAGCGCGACCCGCGTCGGAGGCGGCTGGCCGCGCGCGGACTGTGGACGAGCGCCGAGCTGGTGGTGACCCTCGGCGTCGTCCTGCTGCTGCTCGTCGCCCACCAGCTGTGGTGGACCAACCGCCAGGCCCGCGCCGAAGCCGCCCACACCGTGCAGGACCTCCAGCGGGACTGGGGGGACCCGGAGGAAGGGGAGAGGACGGATACCGGGCCCGCGGTGCCGGATCCGTCGGACCCGGCGGGGGCGGATGCGTCCGGGGAGCCAGCGGACGACAGCCCCGCCGTGGGGGCGGGGGACCGTGACGCCGCCGCGTCCGCGCCCCGCCGGTCCCAGGCGTACGCCGTCATCCGGATCCCCCGCATCGGGCTGACCGCGCCCGTCGCCCAGGGCATCAGCAAGCGCGGCGTCCTCGACAAGGGGTACGCCGGCCACTACCCCGGTACCGCGCAGCCCGGCGGCTCCGGGAACTTCGCGCTCGCCGGGCACCGCAACACCCACGGCGAACCGTTCCGCTACATCAACCGGCTGCGCTCCGGCGACCGGATCACCGTCGAGACCCGGGACGCCGTCTACACGTACACCGTCGACAAGACCCTCGCCCGGACCCTGCCGGGCGACGGCGGGGTCGTCGCCGCCGTGCCGCGCAGCAATGTGAAGCCGTACGTGGGCTACCGGGCGGCCGGGTCCTATCTGACCCTGACGACTTGCACGCCGGAATTCACCTCCCGCTACCGGCTGGTGGTGTGGGGGAAGCTCACCGGCGTACGCGGGCGCTGACCGCAGGGGGGAGGTCGTAAGGTTCTCTGACGTGCTCAGACGACGTCCGCAGTTGTTGTGGTTGCTGGTCCCCTATGTGCTCTACCTGGGGGCGCTGCCGTTCGTGAACCGGGTCCGGCCCGTCGTTCTCGGACTGCCGTTCCTCTTCTTCTGGCTGCTCGGGGCGACCGTGCTGACCCCCGTCGCCGTGTGGCTGACCCGGCGGGGTGACCGCCGGTGAACGCCGCCGTCGCGACCTCCGTCTTCGGGGTCTTCATGGTCGCCACCGTCGCCCTCGGACTGTTCGCCGTGCGCGGCAGACGCGGGGGAGAGGGCGGCGGGCTCGCCGAGTGGTCGGTGGGCGGGCGCAGCCTGGGGACCGTCTTCATCTGGGTGCTGATGGCCGGCGAGGGCTACACCAGCTTCAGCTACCTCGGCGCCGCCGGCTGGGGCTACAACTACGGGGCGCCGGTCCTGTACGTGGTCGCGTACATGTCCTGCGGTTACGCCGTCGGCTATGTCGTCGGGCCGATGCTCTGGGCGTACGCGCGCAGGCACGGACTCGTCGGGATCACCGACATGGTCGCCCACCGTTTCGGCCGGCCCTGGCTCGGCGCGCTCACCGCCGTCCTCGCGACCGTCTTCCTGCTCCCGTACATCCAGCTCCAGATCACCGGCATGGGCGTCGTCGTCTCGACGATCTCCTACGGCGCCATCAGCCTGAACTGGGCCTATTTCATCGCCTTCGCCGTCACCACCGGCTTCGTCGTCGTCAGCGGGCTGCGCGGCAGCGCGTGGGTGTCCGTCCTGAAGGACGTCCTGGTCATCGCCACGCTCGGCTTCCTCGCCGTGTACGTACCGCTGCACTACTTCGACGGCTACGGGCCCTTCCTCGACCGGCTCGTCACCGAGAAGAGCGAGTGGCTGACCTTCCCCGGCCACGGGGACAGCGGGCTCGGACAGGCCTGGTTCATCACCACCTCGTTCCTGAACTCCCTCACCGTCGTGATCTTCCCGACCACCGTCGCCGGCTACCTCGGCGCCAAGAACGCCGACGTGCTCCGGCGCAACGCGATGTGGCTGCCCGCCTACAACGTCCTGCTGTTCGTCCCGATGCTGCTCGGCATGGCGGCCCTCTTCGTCGTCCCCGGGCTCGTCGGGGCCGAGTCCAACCTCGCCCTCTTCAAGCTCGTCGTGGACTCGCTGCCGGCCTGGTCGGTCGGCATCATCGGCGTCGCCGCCGCGCTCTCCTCGATCGTGCCCATGGCCGTCTTCATGCTGGTCATCGGCACGATGTGGGGGCGCAGCGTGCTCTCGCTCGTGCCGCGCTGGGAACGGCGGCAGAAGGGCGCGGCCCAGGTCGTCGTCGTGATCGCGGGCAGCCTGGCCCTCCTGCTCACGTACACCGCGCCCAACACCCTCGTGCGGCTCTCCCTCATCTCGTACGAGGGGATGGCACAGCTGCTCCCCATGGTGCTGCTGGGGCTGATGTGGCGGCGGCTGACGCTGCTCGGGGCGCTGAGCGGGCTGGTCGTCGGGGTGGGCGTGGTGTGCGGGTTCGTGTTCACGGAGAACGATCCGGTGTGGGGCGTGAACGCGGGCATCGTCGCGCTCGGCGCCAACCTGGCCGTCGCGCTGGTGGTGACGTACGCGGGGCCGCGCGAGCGTGACGAGCGGCCGGACGACGAGGTCCTCGCACGGGACGAGATCGAGGGCGAGATCGGGGACGAGATCGGGGACGAGGAGGAGCTGTCCCCGAAATCCGATCGTGTATAACGGTTAAAGGTTGAAGTGCCGTGCGACCCGCACGGCGTGGCCGCAGGAGCACGGAAGGGGGAGGGATCGTGGACGCACGTGCCATGAACCGCATACGCGGCACCCTCGCCCGGCTGCTCCGCCCCGCAGGGCTGCTGCTCTTCTTCCTCACCGAGGTCCTGCTCGCCGAGGGCGGCAGCCTCTCCGCCGCGGTCGCGCTCGCCGCCACCGCGGCCGCCGGAACCGCACTCGTGGCCTGCTCGGTCATCAGCGCGCGCTGCGCCGTCCCGGTGCCCCGCACCCGGGTCCGTACCGCCATGCGCGACCGGGAGAAACGCACCGCGTTCCTCCCGCAGCGGGATCCCGACGCCAAGGGGCGCCGGCGACCCCGAGCCCCCGGCCGTGTCCTCCTGACGGCCGCGTAGGGCTCCCTCTCCTCCCTCTCTCCGTCCGGTACGTACGCGCTGTGCGCGTACGCGGGCGCCCCGCGCGGATCGTCATGCCGAAGCTGATCCACTTCCCGGCACGACGAGACCCCGGAGGGCTCATCCATGTCCGCCTTCATGTCCGCATTCGCCAGCCTGGTCGGCGCCTTCGCCGATCTGCTCCACCCGCTCTTCCAGAACGCGTCCACCGCCGCCGCGATCGTCCTGTTCACCGCGCTCGTACGGCTCGCCGTGCACCCCCTGTCGCGGGCCGCGGCGCGCGGACAGAAGGCGCAGCGCCGGCTCCAGCCGCAGATCGCCGAACTCCGCAAGAAGCACAAGAAGAACCCCGAGCGGATGCAGAAGGCGCTCATGGAGCTGCACAAGGAGGAGAAGGTCTCGCCGCTCTCCGGCTGCCTGCCGAGCCTCCTGCAGATGCCCGCCTTCTTCCTGCTCTACCACCTCTTCTCCAGCCAGAAGATCGGCGGCGACGCCAACGAACTCCTCGGCCACCAGCTCTTCGGCGCCCCGCTGGGCGAGCGCTGGCGCGACGCGATGGCCGACGGCGGAATGTTCGGCGCGCAGGGCCTCGTGTACGTCGGGCTGTTCGTGATCGTCGCCGCCGTCGCCACGTTCAACTACGGGCGGACGAAGCGGCAGATGGCGGCCAACCCCGTCACGCCGGCCACCGGCCCCGACGGACAGCCGGTCCCGGGCATGGGCGCGATGGCGAAGGTGATGCCGCTGATGTCCTTCTTCACGCTGTTCACCGTCGCCTTCGTACCGCTGGCCGCCGCGCTGTACGTCGTCACCAGCACCACCTGGACCGCGATCGAGCGGGCCTACCTCTACCGCGACATGCCGGCCGCGGGCGCCGCCATGGCCACGGCGGCGTAATCGGGCGCCCGAACACTCCGGTCCAGTGTGTGAACAGGGTCTTGCGGAGTGATCGGATGTCTTGGAGGATCGGACAAGCCTGCGATGGCCGCAACCCATCCGACGGGCCCGATCTCGACCGAGGGAGACAGACCGTTGAAGTTGCTTCGTGTGGGTACAGCGGGCGCGGAACGTCCGGCACTGCTGGACGAGGACGGAACCCTGCGTGACCTGTCGGGAGTCGTCGCCGACATCGACGGCGCGCTGCTCGCCGACGAGGACGCGCTCGCCCGGGTACGGGCGGCCGCGGCCGCGCCCGGGGAGCTGCCCGTGCTCGACGCCGAGGGGCTGCGGGTGGGGCCGCCGCTCGCCCGGATCGGCAAGATCGTGTGCATCGGGCTGAACTACCACGACCACGCCACGGAGACCGGCGCCCAGATACCGACCGAGCCGATCCTGTTCTTCAAGGCGCCGGACACGGTCGTCGGTCCCGAGGACACGGTGCTCGTGCCGCGCGGCAGCGAGAAGACCGACTGGGAGGTCGAGCTCGCCGTCGTCATCGGGCGCACCGCCCGTTACCTGGACTCGGCCGAGGAGGGGCTCGCGCACGTCGCCGGGTACGCGGTGGCGCACGACGTCTCCGAGCGCGAGTTCCAGATCGAGCGCGGCGGCACGTGGGACAAGGGCAAGAACTGCGAGACGTTCAACCCGCTGGGGCCCTGGCTGGTGACGGCCGACGAGGTCGCCGACCCGCAGGCGCTGCCGCTGAAGCTCTGGGTCAACGGTGAGCTGAAGCAGGACGGCACGACGGCCGACCAGATCTTCCCGGTCGGCGAGGTCGTGCGCTACCTCAGCCACTTCATGACGCTCTACCCGGGCGACGTGATCAACACCGGGACGCCTGCGGGCGTCGCGATGGGGCAGCCGGAGCCGAAGCCGTACCTCCGGGCGGGGGATGTCGTGGAGCTCGAGGTCGCGGGGCTGGGGCGGCAGCGGCAGGAGCTGAAAGGCGCTTAGGGGGTGGGCGGGGCGGTCCTCGGTCCCGGGTGCGCCCGGGACCGCTTCGTCCTCAAGCGCCGGACGGGCTGAAGAGATGTCCCCAAGCGCCGGACGGGCTTGATTTTACCGGGCTGGGTGGTTCCCAGCTGGACCTGATGGCCCTAAAGATCGGAGGGGTGGGGCTGCCACTGGCAGTCCCCACCCCTCCGGGTGTGACCGGGGTTCTCAGTCGCTGATCTTCGTCGCGAACTGTTCCAGCGCCTCGACCACCAGTGCGTGGTCCTCCGCCTGCGGCAGTCCCGAGACCGTGACCGAGCCGATGACGCCCGCGCCCTCGACCGCGATCGGGAACGAGCCGCCGTGTGCGGCGTACCTGTCCGGGTCCAGGCGCGAGGCCTCGTCGAACGTCGTCCCCTTGGCCCGGAACCGGGTCCCCACCAGGTACGAGCTCTCGCCGTACCGTTCGACGACCCTGCGCTTGCGGTCGATCCACGCGTCGTTGTCCGCGCTCGAACCCGGCAGCGCGGCGTGGAACAGCTGCTGTGCGCCTCGCCGGATGTCGATCGCCACCGGGGCGTGCCGCTCCCGCGCCAGGGCGACCAGCAGACCGCCGAGCGCGTACGCGTCGTCGTAGCCGAAGTGCGGCAGGGTCAGCCGGCGCTCCTGGGCGATGAGCTCGGAGATGGTCGGAGCGGTGGGGTTCATGCGGACTGCTCCTCGGTGGCATGAGCGGTGGCGTGCGTGGCGGTGGACGCGGACGGCGTGGGCAGCGTGACCGTGACGCCCTCGCGGGCCGAGCGGCGGGCGGCCTCCAGGACGTCGAGCGCCGCGGCGGCCTGGAGCGCGGTCACCGGATTGTCGCCCTTGCCGCGCAGCGCGCCGGCGACCGCCGCGTAGTACGCGGGGTAGTCGCCCGGCAGCGTACGGACCGGGGTGCCGCCGCCCGTGAGCGGGGACTCGCCCGAGCCCAGCCGGCCCCACAGCTCCTCGTTCTCCTCGCCCCACGGCCCGTCCGCCGACGGGCGCGCACCCTCGCGCAGTGCGGCCTCCTGGGGGTCGAGGCCGTACTTCACATAGCCGGCCGTCGAGCCGAGCACCCGGAAACGCGGGCCGAGCTGGGCCGTCGTCGCGCTGACGTACAGGTGCGAGCGGACCCCGCTCGCGTGGGTGATCGCGACGAACGTGTCGTCGTCGGCCGCCGCACCCGGCCGGCGCACGTCCGACTCCGCGTACACCCGCACCGCCGGACCGAACAGGACCAGCGCCTGGTCGACGACATGGCTGCCCAGGTCGTACAGCAGCCCGCCGATCTCCTGGGGGTCGCCCGACTCGCGCCAGCCGCCCTTCGGCTGCGGGCGCCAGCGCTCGAAGCGCGACTCGAAGCGCTGCACCTCGCCCAGCTCGCCGTCCGCGATCAGCGAGCGCAGGGTGAGGAAGTCGTTGTCCCAGCGGCGGTTCTGGAAGACCGAGAGCAGCAGCCCGCGCTCCTCGGCCAGCGCCGCCAGCTCGCGGGCCTCCGCCGAGGTGCCGGCCACCGGCTTGTCCACGACCACCGGCAGACCGGCCTTGAGCGCGGCCGTCGCGATCGGGACGTGCGTCTTGTTCGGCGACGCGATCACGATCAGGTCGAGCTCGTCCGCGCGCGGCCACAGCTCGTCCGGCGAGGTGGCGAAGCGCACCCCGGGGAACTCGGCGCGGGCCTGCTCCCGGCGCTCCTCGTTCGACGTCACGACCGTGTCCAGGACGAGGCCGTCGGTCGCGGCGATCAGAGGGGCGTGGAAGACGGAACCCGCCAGGCCGTAGCCGACGAGCCCGACACGCAGGGGGGCCGGGGCCGTGCCGGACGTCTCGTGAGTCGCGTGGTCTGTCATGCGTTCCACTTTGGCAACGCTGTTGCCAAAGTGCAAGCGCAGGACACAATGGGTCGGTGAACAGGAGCAATAGCGGCGCGAACCTGCCGACGCTGCGCAGCCACAACGCGGCGCTCGTGCTGGACCTGCTGCGGGTCGCGGGCGGGAGCGGCATCAGCCGGCTCGAACTCGCCGAGCGGACCGGACTCACCCCGCAGGCCGTCAGCAAGATCACCGCCCGGCTGCGGGCCGAGGGCCTGGCCGCCGAGGCCGGCCACCGCGCCTCGACGGGCGGCAAGCCGCGGACCGTGCTGCGGCTGGTGCCGGACGCCGGGCACGCGGTGGGGCTGCACCTGGACCGCGACGAGCTGACCGTGGTGCTCGTCGACCTCGCGGGCGCGGTGGCCGAGAGCCGTACGGCTCCGCTGGACTTCGGAGCCCCGGCGGCCGAGGTGGTCGCGGCGGCGGCCGACGCGGTCGCCGCGGTCCGGGGCGAGGGCGGCCGGCCGGTGCTCGGGGTGGGCGCCGCCGTACCGGGGCCGCTCGACCACCGGGGCGGGGTCCTGCACCGCGTCACCGGATTCCCGCAGTGGGACGGCTACCCGCTCCGTGACGCCCTCGCGGAGCGGACCGGGCTGCCCGTCGTCATCGACAAGGACACCAACGCCGCCGCCCTCGGGCTCGCCCTCCAGGCACCGGACTCCGCCGACTTCGCCTACCTCCACCTGGGCACCGGCCTCGGCTCAGGACTGGTGCTCGGCGGGGCGCTGCACCGAGGGGCCCGCACCGGTGCGGGGGAGTTCGGCCACCAGACCCTCCAGCTCGACGGGGTCCTGTGCAGCTGCGGCGGACGCGGCTGCATCGAGGCGCTCTGTCTCGCCGCCGTCCGCCGGGGCGATGTCGCCGAGGCCGCGCGGGTGCTCGGCACCGGCGCCGCCAATCTGATCGGGCTGCTCGACATCGAACGGGTCGTGCTCGGGGGGCGTACCGTCGCGGCCGATCCCGACGCGTACGTCCGGGGCGTGCGCGCGGTCCTGGACGAACGGGCCCGGCGCGACGGGGCCGACGGGGTGCCGGTGCCCGTCGTCGCCGCCGGGGGAGGGGACCGCCCGGTCGCCGAAGGGGCGGCTCAGCTGGTGCTGGCCCCGCTGTTCGGCCGCGTCGGCGGTACGGAAGCGCATCGGGATCCTGTCCGTACGGAGCCGGGACGGGACTCCCGGACGGACCCGGCCGACCGCGCCCCCGACCCCGCGGAACTGGGCTGATCGAGCGGTTTCCGGCAGCCGGGCGGGCGGCCCTGCGGCATGTCGGTGGCGGACGGTCCGTACGCGCGTGACAGCGTCGCGGTTCCTGCCGGTGAACTCCGGGCCCGGGGCGAGCCGACCGTTTCCGCGAGAAATGAAGGCTGTCCCCCATGCCCCCCACCCCGCCCCCGCCGAATCCCTCCGCCGAGCCCCCCGAACCCCCTGCCCAGGCGCGTCCGCCGTCGCCGCCGCCCCCTGCGGGCGGGCGGCCCCGGCACGGTCTCGCGCTCGGGCTGGCCGCGGCCAGTGTCATGCCCGCCGTCGTGCTCGGCGGGGCGGCGGCGGCGACCGCCGCCCCGCAGCGCAATCCGGCCGCCAGCCTGACCCCGGCGTCCATGGCGGGCTCCGTCGGTGCCGGCCAGCAGCCCGCCTGTGGCGACCCGGAGGCCGCCGGCTTCCCGATCGACACGCGTATCCACGGAGGCCCGGACACCTACGCCTCCGGCGGCGGATACGGCACCTGGTTCCTCGACCTGACCAACACCACCGC
Source organism: Streptomyces sp. NBC_01257 (assembly GCF_035917255.1). Lineage (NCBI taxonomy): Bacteria > Bacillati > Actinomycetota > Actinomycetes > Kitasatosporales > Streptomycetaceae > Streptomyces > Streptomyces sp. NBC_01257. Next base: position 3,420,727 of record NZ_CP108472.1, on the reverse strand, counting down.
GGAGTCCTGCCGCGCCATCCACCCCGTCCTGGTCCTCACCGACGAGGACCGTGCGCTGACCTCGGACCAGATCCAGCTGGAGTTCTCCGAGCGCGCCCACCCCGGCGTCGAGCACCGCGTCAGCTGGGAGACCACCGACCGGGACGAGCACATCGGCGTCTTCGGCGGTGAGGGCGACGGCTCCTTCGCCGGCTTCACCGTGCCGGCCGGGCGGACCGTCACCGTCCAGGTCAGGCTGGCGTTCACCTCCGACACCAGCCCCGGCCGGATCACCGCGAACGCCGCGATCGTCCAGCGGCAGCGCACCGAGAGCGGCAAGGGCGACGGGGGAGCCGCGCCGAAGGGCTCCGACGGGGAGTGGGTCGGCGAGTCCGAGGACTACCCGTTCACGGTCGTCGAGGACGACGGCAGCGGTGACAGCAGCGGGGACACCGGCGGGGACGACACGGACAGCGGGATGACCGCCGAGCCCGAGAAGAGCGGCGGAACCGGCAAGGAGAAGCAGGGCGACGGCACCACCGGGCGCGAACCCGGGCGGCCCGACCCCCGCGCCACCACCGGGACCGGGAACGGGACCGGCACCCCGCGCCCGGTCGCGCCCGGCCGGGACCCCGCGGGCGTTCCGGAGCTCGCCGCCACCGGGGCCTCCGTTCCGGTCCCCCTGTCCGCCCTCACCGTCGCGGGCTTCCTGATCGGCGGCGGGGCCGTCGTGCTGGCGACCCGCCGGACGCGCCGGGGCCAGTAGCCCCCGGACCCGGGCGGCGGCACCCGGGCCGTCCCCCCCCGCAGCCCCTCCGGCCGGCGCGCACCGGCTCGACCACCGGTGTTCATGTGCGTCTGCCACCATCGGGCCGTGGACTATCCGCACGGCCAGGCACCTGGCGCACCGATCCGCTCCGGCATCCCGGAGCACGGCCGCATTCCCAAGTACTACGCGGTCAAGGCCCAAGTCTCCGTCCTCGTCGACGAGCTGGGCGAGGGCGGCATGCTGCCGCCGGAACGCGATCTCGCCCTGCGCTACGAGGTGTCGCGCGAGACCGTGCGCCAGGCGCTGCGCGAACTGCTCCTGGAGGGGCGGCTGGCCCGGCAGGGCCGCGGCACCGTGGTCGCCGGGCCCAAGCTCGAACAGCCGCTCTCGCTCGCGAGCTACACGGAGGGCGTACGCCGCCAGGGCCGTACGCCGGGGCGCCATCTCATCGGCCTGGAGCAGTTCCCCTGCCCCGAGGCGCTCGCCGCCGAGGTCGGGGTGGAGCGCGGGGAGCCGGTCTGGCACCTGGAGCGGGTGCTGCTGGCCGATGACGACCGGGTGGGTCTGGAGAGCACGTACGTCAGCGTCGAGCGGGTGCCGGACCTCAGGGAGAGGTTCGACCCCGACTCCTCCTTCTACGCCTATCTGCACGACCGGCTCGGCATCTCCTTCGGTGACGCGGACGAGCGGATCGAGACCGTGCTCGCCACCCCGCGCGAGGCGCTGCTCATCGGGACCCCGCCCGCCCTGCCCATGCTGCTGATCCACCGGATCTCCCGGGACACCGGCGGCCGGCCGCTGGAGCGGGTGCGCACACTGTTCCGCGGCGACCGGTTCTCCTTCACCGCACACCTCAGCGGACGCGGCTGAACCCGCGCGGGCACGGACCGGCCCCACGCGCCGGGGGCACGGATCAACTGCACGGATCGACTCACAAGGATAACGAGAACGTAACGGGTCTAGTCCAAGCTTGGGACCCAGTTCACCCTCCCGTTGCCGTACCGATCCATTCAGGCCATCCGCGCCGAGGAGCGTTGCCGTCGTGAGAGTCATCGTCGTAGGAGCCGGCGTGGTGGGAACCATGCACGCCTGGCACGCAGTGAACCGCGGCCACGAGGTCGTACAGATCGAGCGCGAGAGCGAGGCACGCGGAGCATCGCTCCGCAATTTCGGACAGATATGGGTCAGCGGCCGGGCCGGCGGCGAGGAGCTGGAGACCGCACTCCGCGCCCGTGAGCTCTGGGAGTCCATCGGCGCGCGGGTGCCGGATCTCGGCTTCCGGGCCTGCGGCTCGCTCACCCCGGTGCGCACCGCACGGGAGACCGCCGTCGCCGAGGCGGCCGTGGCCCGTCCCGACGCAGCGGCCCGCGGCTACAAGCTGCTCACCGCGGGCGAGGCCCGCGCCCTCAACCCGGCCCTGCGCGGCGACTTCACCGCCGCCCTGTGGTGCGAGCGGGACGCGGCAGTCGAGCCGCGCACCGCCCAGCTCGCCCTGAAGCGGGAACTGCTCGCCTCCGGCCGCTACACCTACCTCGGCGGCCGCGAGGTGCGCGAGGTCGTCGGCACGGCCTCCGTCCGCGACGACCACGGGGACGTGCACACCGGCGACGCCGTCGTCCTCGCCACCGGCGCCTGGCTCGGCGGCCTCGTCCGCGAACTGGCCGGACCGGATCTGCCCGTACGGCGGGTCCGCCTCCAGATGATGCAGACCGACCCGCTCGGCGAACCGCTCACCACGTCCGTCGCCGACGCCGACAGCTTCCGCTACTACCCGGCCTACCGCGGCGAGGCGCTCGACGCGCTCAACGCCGGACAGGCCCAGGCCCCCACCGCCGCCGAACACCGCATGCAGCTCCTGATGGTGCAGCGCCGCGACGGCGGACTGACCATCGGCGACACCCACGAGTACGAGCACCCCTTCTCCTTCGACACCGTCGAGGAGCCCTACGAGCACCTCACCGCGGTCGTCGAGTCCTTCCTCGGCCGCCCGCTGCCGCGCATCCGCCGCCGCTGGGCCGGGGTCTACGCCCAGTGCACCGACACCGGCCGCGTCGTCCACCGCCAGCAGGTGCGGGACGGCGTCTGGCTCGTCACCGGGCCCGGCGGACGCGGCATGACCTGCTCGCCCGCCATCGCCGAAACGACCGCCAACGAACTGGGATGGTGAAGACGTTGACCAACGACACCGCGCTGAATCTGATCGTCCTCGACATGGCGGGCACCACCGTCGCCGACGGGGGCCTCGTCGAGCAGGCCTTCTCCGCCGCGGCCGCACGCCTCGGCGTGGAGCCCGGCTCCGCCGACCACGCCCGGAAGCTCGACTACGTACGCGCCACCATGGGCGAGTCCAAGATCACCGTCTTCCGCCACCTGTTCGGCGAGGAGACCCTGGCCCAGCGGGCCAACACCGCCTTCGAGGCGGCGTACGGCGAACTCGTCGACGGCGGCCGCATCGCCCCCGTCCCCGGCGCCCGCGAGGCCGTCGAACAGCTCACCTCCGAGGGCCGGACCGTGGTCCTGTCCACCGGCTTCGCCCGCACCACCCAGGACGCGATCCTCGCCGCACTCGGCTGGCAGGACCTCGTCGCCCTGACCCTCTGCCCCGCCGACGCCGGCGGCCGCGGCCGCCCCTACCCGGACATGGTCCTGGCCGCGCTGCTGCGCACCGGCGCGGTGGACGACGTCCGCCGGACCGTCGTCGCCGGGGACACCTCGTACGACATGCTCAGCGGGGTACGCGCCGGGGCCGGCATCGTCGCCGGGGTCCTCACCGGCGCCCACGACAAGGACCAGCTGACCCGCAGCGGCGCCACCCACGTCCTCGGCTCCGTCGCCGAACTCCCCGGACTCGTCGCGCGGGCCGAGGCATGACGGGCGGGGCCGAAAGCGTCCGCAGCGGCATCAGGTTCGACGGGGTCAGCGTCGCCTACGGCGGCAACGTCGTCCTCGACCGGCTCGACCTCACCGTCGAACCCGGTGAGGTCATGGCCCTCCTCGGCCCCTCCGGTTCCGGCAAGACGACCGCCCTGCGCGCCGTCGCCGGTTTCGTCCGGCCCGCGGCCGGGCGGGTGTTCATCGGCGACCGCGACGTCACCGCCCTGCCGCCGCACAAGCGCGGCATCGGCATGGTCGTCCAGCAGTACGCGCTCTTCCCGCACCTGCGGGTCCAGGACAACGTCGCCTTCGGCCTGAAGGCGCAGAAGGCCGACAAGGCAGCGATCCCGGGGCGGGTCGCCGAGGCGCTCGAACTCGTCGGCATGGGCGCCTTCGCCCGGCGCTACCCGCGCGAGCTCTCCGGCGGCCAGCAGCAGCGCGTCGCCATCGCCCGCGCGCTCGCCATCCGCCCCGGCGTCCTGCTGCTCGACGAACCGCTCTCCGCGCTCGACGCCCAGCTGCGCTCCGGCATGCTCACCGAACTGGCCAGGCTGCACCGCGAACTGCCGGACGTCTCCATCCTGTACGTCACCCACGACCAGGTCGAGGCGCTGACCCTCGCCGACCGGATCGCCGTCATGGACAAGGCCCGGCTCCAGGACTGCGGCACCCCGCAGGAGCTGTACCGCCGTCCCCGTACGGAGTTCACCGCCTCGTTCGTCGGCAACGCGAACCTGCTGCCGGTCACCGTCGCGGAGCCCGCCGGCACGGTGGACTTCGCCGGGCACGCGCTCGCCGTGCCGACGGGGCCGGTGGCCGGCGGTGTCACCGCGACGCTCTGCGTCCGGCCGCACCTGGTCGGGCTCGGGGACGGGCCCAACGCGCTGACCGGGACGATCTCGGAGGTCCAGTGGCGCGGCTCCACGCACCGGCTGTACGTCGACGTCGACGGGCACCGGATCAAGGCCGACGTCCGGGAGCTGCGGGAGACGCCGGTGCTGGGGGACAAGGTGACGCTGCACTTCGCGCCGGACGACGCGGTGCTGCTGCCCGCGGGGGCGGGCACTCAGGAGACCCTGAGCGGAGTGGCCCGTGGCTAGCGTGGTGACCGGGGACGTGCGCCCGGCCGCATCCGGCAGCAGGGCCGCCCGCAAGGGCCGGACGGGCTGGAAGGGTCCGGCCTGGGCCCTGCCCCCCGTCGCCGTCCTCGCCGTCGTGTTCCTCTACCCCCTCCTCCTCGTCCTCCAGCAGTCGTTCAGCCCCGACGAGGGCGGAACCTCGCTCTCGCCGTACACCGACGTCTTCGCCTCCGCGTCCTTCCGGTCCGCGCTCACCACCACCGTGTGGCTCGCCGCCGGTTCGACCGCGGGATGTCTCGTCCTCGGGTTCGTCCTCGCGCTGGTCATCGCCTTCGTGCCGTTCCCCGGCGCCAAGGCCGTCGCCCGGTTCGTCGACGTGTTCCTGTCCTTCCCGTCCTTCCTGATCACGCTCGCGCTGCTGTTCATCTACGGCAACGCGGGCATGGCCAACGGGGCGTGGACCGGCGTCACCGGGGCGGCCGACGGGCCCTTCCACTTCCTCACCACCCCGTGGGGCGTGCTCCTCGCCGAGACCACCTACTTCACACCGTTCGTGATGCGCCCGCTGCTCGCCGCGTTCTCGCAGCTCGACACCGCACAGCTGGAGGTGGCCTCCTCGCTCGGCGCCGGGCCCGCCCGGATCGTGCGGCAGGTGATCCTGCCCGAGGCCCTCCCGGCGCTCCTCGCGGGCGGCAGCCTCGTCCTCGTGATGTGCCTCAACGAGTTCGGCATCGTGCTCTTCACCGGCGCGAAAGGGGTCACCACCCTGCCGATGCTCGTCTACAGCAAGGCGATCCTGGAGTCCGACTACCCGGCCGCCTGCGTCGTCGCCGTCGTCAACATCGCGATCTCCGTCGGCCTCTACAGCCTGTACCGGGCGGTGAGCCGCCGTGCTGGTGCATAGCCGTACCGGGAAGTGGGCCGCCTGGGCCGTCTTCCTCCTGCTCTTCGTCCCGCTGTTCGCGGTGCCGCTGCTGGTCGTCCTCGCGGCCTCGTTCGCCACGAACTGGTCCGGCGCCCTACCCTCCGGACCGACCCTCGCCCACTACGACGCGGCGGCCGCGGGGGACTCCCTCCAGGCGCTCACCACGAGCCTCGTCACCGCCGTCACCGCCAGCCTCCTCGCGCTGGTCGCCGGCTCCTGGGCCGCGCTCGCGGCCGCCTCGCTCGGCCGGCGCGGGAAGCGGTTCCTGGACGCGCTGTTCATGCTGCCGGTCGCGGTGCCGTCCGTCGTCGTCGGCCTCGCCGTGCTCGTCGCGTTCAGCCGGCCGCCGGTGCTGCTCAACGGGACGCGCTGGATCGTGATCCTCGCGCACGCCGTTCTTGTCACGGCGTTCGCCTATTCGTCGGTTTCGGCCGCGACAGTACGTCTCGACCCGATGTACGAACAGGCCGCCGCCAGCCTCGGCGCCCGGCCCTCGTACGTACTGTGGCGCATCAGACTGCCGCTCCTGCTGCCGTCGCTCACCGCCGCGGCGGGGCTCTGCTTCGCCCTGTCCATGGGTGAGTTGAGCGCCACGATGATGCTCTACCCGCCGGACTGGACGCCCCTTCCGGTGCAGATCTTCGCGGCCACCGACCGTGGCTCGCTCTTCACCGGAGCGGCCGTCGCGGTGGTCCTGATGGCGGCGACGCTCCTCGTGCTGTTCGCGGTCTCCCGCATCCGCACCAGGGCCTCCTACCGCTGACTTCCCCCGCACCGACCCGTTCCCCAGGAGATACGACTGCCATGCGCAAGAACCACCTCAAGACCGTAGCCGCCGTCACCGGCGCGCTCGCCCTCGCCACCACGCTCTCCGCCTGCGGCGGCTCGTCGGCCGCGTCCGACGCGAAGGTCGTCACCGTCTACAGCGCCGACGGCCTCAAGGGCGAGAACGGCGACGGCTGGTACGACAAGGTCTTCAAGGACTTCGAGAAGAAGACCGGCATCAAGGTCGAGTACGTGGAGGGCGGCTCCGGCGAGATGGTGCAGCGCGCCGTCCGCGAGAAGACCAACACCCAGGCCGACGTGCTGGTCACCCTCCCGCCCTTCATCCAGCAGGCCGACTCCAAGGGACTCCTCCAGGCGTACGAGCCCGCCGGCTCCGACCAGGTGGAGAGCGCCGACAAGGCGCCCGACGGGAAGTGGACCTCGGTCGTCAACAACTACTTCGGCTTCGTCTACAACAAGAAGGAGCTGACCACCCCGCCCGCCACCTGGGAGCAGCTGCTCGACGGGACGTACAAGGAGAAGGTCCAGTACTCCACCCCGGGCGTCGCGGGCGACGGCACGGCCGTGCTCATCAAGGCCATGCACGACTTCGGCGGCAAGGAGCCGGCGATGGCGTACCTGAAGAAGCTCCAGACCAACAACGTCGGCCCGTCCGCCTCCACCGGCAAGCTCGCCCCCAAGGTCGACAAGGGCGAACTCCTCGCCGCCAACGGCGACGTCCAGATGAACTACGCCCAGTCCAAGGACATGCCGAACCTCGGCATCTGGTTCCCCGCCAGGTCCGGCGGCAAGCCCACCACCTTCGCCCTGCCGTACGCCGCCGGGCTGGTGACCAAGGCCCCGCACAGCGCCAACGGCAAGAAGCTGCTCGACTTCATGCTCGCCGAGCAGGCCCAGAAGGACGTCAGCGAGGTCGGCGGCGGATTCGCCGCCCGCAAGGACATCGAGGCGACCGACGCGAACGCCGCCGCGCTGACGAAGCTGATGACCGGGGTCGAGGTCTTCGAGCCGGACTGGTCGGACATCGGGACCAACCTCGACACGTACGTGGACGCGTGGAAGTCGGCCACCGGCAGCTGACCGTTGCCGGACCATTCACCGCAGGGGTCTGGACCTCCGGCGGATCATCGCGAAAAGATAACGGGTCTAGGCCCAAGTTCAACTCCGCACCGAAAGGTGGGGAGTTGAACGGGTCTTCCGAGTGCCCCCACCACTCCGACGGAGAATCTCGTGACCTCAGGCATGTCCCGCCGCACACTCCTCATGAGCGCGGCCGCCCTCGCCGCCGCAGCGCCGCTCGCCGCCGCGGGCGTCGCCGGTGCGGCTTCCGCCCGTGTCCCCAAGGTCCTCGTCATCGGCCTGGACGGCGCCCTGATGAACAGAATCAAGGATGCGGACGCACCCCACCTCGACGCGCTGATGGCGGCCGGACTCACCTCCGTCAGCCCGCTCTACGCCGACCCGATGGCACCCACGCTGTCCGGCCCCGGCTGGGCCACGATCATCACCGGCGTCTGGCCCGACAAGCACCACGTCAAGGACAACGCGTTCACCGGCAACGCCTTCGCCCAGTACCCCGACTTCCTCACCCGGATCGAGACGGCGAAGCCCTCCCTCTCCACGTACGCGGTGGCCTCCTGGAACCCGGTCACCGACACGGTCTTCTCCGCGAAGGTCGACACCCGGGTCTCCACCCCGGACGCCGAGTACGACACCGGCACCACGAGCAGGGCCGCCGCCGAACTGGCCGGCGGCAACCGTGACGCGGTCTTCGTCCACCTCGACAACGTCGACCACGCGGGGCACAGTTACGGCGCCGCGAGCTCCCAGTACCTGGACGCGATCCATGGCGTCGACACCCAGGTGGGCCAGTTGGTCGCGGCGGTGCGGGGCAGGTCCACGTACGGCTCCGAGGACTGGCTCATCATGATCACCGCCGACCACGGGCACACCGACGCCGGCGGCCACGGCGGCTCCAGCGCGGCCGAGCGGCAGACCTTCCTGATCGCGAGCGGCGGCTCCGTCACCGCGGGCTCCACCCGGTACGACATCAAGATGCCGGACGTCGCCGCCTCCGCCCTCGCCCACCTGGGCATAGCCATCGACCCGGCCTGGGGCCTCGACGGGCGGCCGCTCCAGCAGCCCACGCCCGACGCCTTCGACGCCCTGCGCCCGCAGTTGGCGACCCGCGTGGACGAGACGGGCACCGGGGCCGCGGTCCTCGGCTTCACCCACACCCCGCCCGCCGGATGGACCGTCGACAACAGCGCGATGGGCACCGGCGGCGTCACCGAATGGCGCGGCTGGGCCTTCACCACCGACGAGTTCTGGACCGCCGCCGAGCGCGGCCAGTGGCGCGAGACCAACGTCCGGGCCCGGAACGTCTTCGCGGTCGCCGACGGCGACGAATGGGTCGACAAGAGTTACACGGGCACCTTCGACTCCACTCTGGTCAGCCCCGCCTGGCCGGTCACGGGCGGCCGCACCGCCACGCTCTCCTACACCAGCCACTACCGGCAGGAGGCCCCGCAGAAGGGCGAGGTCCTCGTCTCCTACGACGGAGGGACGCCCGTCACGGTGAGGACGTACACCGCCGACACCGTCTCCAAGGCCGAATCGATCGGCCTCCAGGTGCCCGCCGGCGCCACCACCGCCCAGGTCCGGTTCCGGTACACCGGGGGCAACAACTGGTTCTGGGCGGTCGACGGTGTGCGGATCACGTCCGGCTGATCAGGAGCCGGGGCGGACCCTCTAAAATCGGGGGCGTCGGCGCTGCACAACGCGGTGCCGCCGGCGTCCCCGCACCTGGCGTACGGCAACTGGAGTCCCACATGGCAGAGCGCAAGCCGATCTCGTCCTGGCTCACCGACATGGACGGAGTCCTCATCCACGAGGGGACCCCGATCCCCGGCGCCGATGCCTTCATCAAGCGGCTGCGCGAATCCGGGCTGCCCTTCCTGGTCCTCACCAACAACTCGATCTACACCGCGCGCGACCTGCACGCCCGGCTGAACCGGATGGGCCTCGACGTGCCCGTCGAGAACATCTGGACGTCCGCGCTCGCCACCGCCCAGTTCCTGGACGACCAGCGCCCCGGCGGCACGGCGTACGTCATCGGCGAGGCCGGGCTCACCACCGCGCTGCACGACATCGGCTACGTCCTCACCGACCACGAGCCCGACTACGTGGTGCTCGGCGAGACGCGTACGTACTCGTTCGAGGCGCTCACCAAGGCGATCCGGCTGATCAACGGCGGTGCCCGCTTCATCTGCACCAACCCCGACGAGACCGGACCGTCCGCCGAGGGCCCGCTGCCCGCCACCGGGTCCGTCGCGGCCCTGATCACCAAGGCCACCGGCAAGGCGCCGTACTTCGCGGGCAAGCCCAACCCGCTCATGATGCGCACCGGGCTCAACGCGATCGGCGCCCACTCCGAGTCCAGCGCCATGATCGGCGACCGGATGGACACCGACGTGCTGGCCGGTCTGGAGGCGGGCATGCAGACCTTCCTGGTGCTCACCGGACTCACCACCGTGGCGGACATCGACAAGTACCCGTTCCGGCCGTCCACGGTCGTCGAATCCATCGCTGACCTGGTCGAACTCATCGACGTGGGCTGAGCCCGGACCCGGTGGGGGAGCGGCCGGGCGCGGCGGCCGCTCCCACTCCACCGGCCCAGTGCCCGGGCCCTGCGGATGCGGATCGGCCCGGTGCGCGTGAACCTGCCATAAGGAGGTTCACGATGCGTTCAATACCCCTCACGTTCTGTGCCGCCGCGGTGGCCGCGGCGACCCTGATGCCCGCTTCCGTCGCACTGGCCAATTCCGACTCGGACCACGAGGACTCACGGTCCCGGGCCACCCTCTCGGTCTCCCCGTCCTCCATCGCCCCGGGCGGTGAGGTCGACCTGGAGGTCGACGGCTGCAAGGGCAAGGAGGCCAAGGGGAACTCCGATGCGTTCGTCTCCGAGGCGCGCTTCTCGCCCGGCGGCGACCGCACGCTCTTCGCCGAGGCCCGGGTCCGCTCGGATGCCGAGCCCGGCGACTACGACGTCCAGGTGGTCTGCAAGGACGACAAGCGGACCAAGGTCTCCGCCGTCCTCACCGTCACCCACCGCAGCCGGCCCATGCCCGTCGCCCCGGTCCGGGCCGGCGGCGGAGGCACCGCCGTCCTCGCGGACCAGGCCGCCCAGCAGGACGGCCCCGGCACCGTCCACGCGGTGATCGGTCTCGCCCTGGCCGCCGTCGCGGCCGTCGCCGTCGCCTTCCGCAGCGTGCGACGCCGCCGCCCGGCCACCGACTGACATGTCCGCCTCGGACCACTCGGCGGGGCACGGCAGGCTGCTCACCGGAGTGGCCTGGGCCGTACTCCTGCTGGGTCTGTGGCTCTGGGGCCGCGGCATCACCGACGGCTCCGGCGCCGGCTCCGCCCCGACCACCGGCGACGTCGCCGCGGTCGGGCGGCCGCTGAGCGTACCCCTGCCCCCGCCCCACGACCCGATCGAGGGCGTCGCGCCGCGGAGCGTCGCGATCCCGTCGATAGGGATCCGGGCCCCCGTCGTCTCCCGGGGCCTGGACGAGGACGGGGCGATCACCCCGCCGTCCTTCGACACGCCCCAGACGGTCGGCTGGTACGGCAGCGGCACCCGGCCCGGCGCCGAGGGCCCCGCCCTCTTCGTCGGCCACGTCGACACCGAGACGAAACCGGCCGTCTTCTACGGGCTCAGCGCGGCCCGCCCCGGCGCCCGGGTCGAAGTGACCCGGACCGACGGCACCGTCGCCGAGTTCACCGTCGACGACGTCCAGGTCTTCACCCGTGCACGCTTCAACGCCCAGAAGGCGTACGGCCCCCGCAAGGACGGCCGGGCGGAGCTGCGGCTGATCACCTGCGGCGGCACCTACGACCGTGCGTCCCGCTCGTACACCGCGAACGTGGTCGTCTCCGCCTATCTCACCGGCGAGAAGTCCGCGGAGAAGGTGCGGGAGGAGGCACGGAAGAAGGACCAGGAGGAGGTGGGCGGGGAGGCCGCCGGCGCGCCGAGCGGCTCCTGACCCCTGCGGTACCCGGCCCGGCCGGCCGCCCGGTACGCCGGGCGCCGGCCGGGCCGGTCCTCGACCGCGGGGCGCGGGCCGCGGGAGTGGCCCGGCGCGGACACGGGAGGTCGGTGGCGTCCGGGTCCGCCGCACGCCCCACTGTAGGGGGTGCCAACTCCACTCACCCAACCCGTATCTGACGGAACGTCGATAACTGGTCACCCTCCGCGTGCGGACAGGTCGGACAGAGTGTGGTGAACCCGCCGTAACGGCTCGTCGACGATGTCGTGAGCGGCGGGGCCGGTCCCGGCCGCTGTGCCAGGATGGGCGGCGATGCGACACAGCGCCGCTGTCGCCCGAGGGGGAGTGGATGTACGGCAGCCACAACGGCCGGTTCGGTATGCGAGGGGTGGGCGTGGTCGCGGCAGGCGCCGCACTGCTGCTCGCGGGATGCACCTCGTCGGGCGACGGCGACGGCGGTTCCGGTGCCGGGAAGAACCCGGCGGCGATCGGCCAGCAGCCCAAGGGCACCGATCCGTACTGGGTCAATCCCGACGGGAACGCCGCCCGGCAGGTCGCCGACTACACCGAGGACGGCAACAGGAAGGACGCCGCCCTGATCCGCCGGATAGCCGGGCAGCCGGTCGGCGAGTGGATCGGCACGGACAATCCCGAGGCCGAGGCGAAGGGCTTCACCGAGGCCGCCGACAAGGCCGGCCGGGAGGCCCTGCTGGTCCTCTACAACATCCCGCACCGCGACTGCGGGCAGTTCTCCAAGGGCGGCGCCGCCGACGGCGACGCGTACCGCAGCTGGCTGGAGAGCGTCGCCAAGGGCATCGGCGACCGCGGCGCGACGGTGATCCTGGAGCCGGACGCGGTGCTGCACCTGGTCGACGGGTGCACCCCGCAGGAGTTCCACGAGGAGCGCTACGACCTGCTCAAGGGTGCGGTGGAGCGGCTCAAGCAGCTGCCGGGCACCAAGGTCTACCTGGACGCGGGCAACGCGGGCTGGCACACCCCGGACGCCCTCTTCCAGCCGCTGCGGCAGGCCGGTCTCGACGCGGCCGACGGGTTCGCGGTCAACGTCTCCAACTTCCAGACCACCGCGGTCAGCAAGGACTTCGGCAAGCAGCTGTCGGCGAAGGTCGGCAACAAGCCGTTCGTGATCGACACCAGCCGCAACGGCAACGGCCCGTACACCGGCGGCGACCCCGCCCAGACCTGGTGCAACCCGCCGGGACGGGCCCTCGGCGAGACGCCGACGACGTCCACCGGCGACGAACTGGTCGACGCCTACCTCTGGATCAAGCGCCCGGGCGAGTCCGACGGGGACTGCCGGGGCGGCCCGAAGGCGGGCGACTGGTGGCCGGAGTACGCGCTGGGGCTGGCCCGCAGCACCGGCTAGGGCCGGTGCCGCGGGCGGCGCGCCTACGGCACCTCCACCCATGTCCCCTCGGACGGTGTGCCCTTGTCGTCGGTGACGAACAGCATGTACCAGCCCGACGGCACCAGCGCCCGGTTCGCCGGCACGGTCACCGAGATCCCGCCGTCGGTCTGCTTCAGGCCGAGGGCCACCGAGCGCTGGTCGGTGTCGGTGACATGGGTGACCGCGCTCGGCCGCATCAGCTTGGCGGACTTGATCGAAGCTGCCTGGTTGGTGGTGAACACCGCCGTCCGACCGCGCTCGATCCTCTTCGGCCCGGCGGTCAGCTCGGGCTTCGAGTCCCGGTAGAGGTACGGCGGGGTGTAGATCTCGATGCGCTGCTCGAAGACGCCGGGCCGGGTGTCGGCCTTGTCCGAGTAGAGCGAGTCGGATCCGAAGATCATGACCCGGCCGTCGGGCAGCAGCACGGACCCCGAGTGGTAGTTGCGCCCCACTGCCGGGTCGGCGACCCGCTGGTAGGTGTCGGACTTCGCGTCGTACAGCCGCGCCTGCAGCACGTCGGAACCGCCGCGGCCGCGGTAGTCGTTGGAGCCGCCGGTGACCAGCAGGGAGTCGTCGGGCAGCAGGGAGGCGCTCGGGTAGCGGGTGCCCTCCTCCAGGGAGGCGCCGTCCTTGAACTCCGGGTCGGCGTCCTTGAGATCGACCAGCCGGGACTTCTCGCTCGACTTGTCGGACTCGCCGACCCCGCCGCCGCCGATCACCATGAACTTCTCGTCCTGCGCCGGAGGCAGCCGTACGGTCGCCGAGGTCTCCATCTTGTCCGGGTCGCTCAGGCCGGGGATCTTGGTGAACTTGTTCGTCGCCAGGTCCCAGACGCCGGGGGCGCGGCCCACCGTGGCGGGTCCGTAGCCCGCGTTCGAACCGGAGTAGAAGAGCTTCCCGTCGTCGAGCAGGAAGACCGCCGGATAGGTGGGGAACTTCCGGACGATGCCGGTGTACTCCCACTTCTTGGTCTCCGGGTCGTAGATCTCGTCCTTGCCGGGGACGATCTGCCCGATCTCGTCCAGGCCGGAGAGGGCGAGGACCTTGCCGTCCTTCAGCGTGGTGAGCGTCGGGTACCAGCGGGCCTCGTTCATCGGGTCGACGGTGATGTACTTCTCCGCGACCGGGTCGAACTCGAAGGCCTCCCGGATGCCCTGGAAGTCCTTCTTGTCGAGGGCCAGCTTCTGCGCGATGCCGTAGACGTTGCGGGTGTCCGAGCCGGACAGGCCCGCTATCCGGTAGTTGTCCTCGGCGCCCGTCTCGTACTTCGTGCCGGACTTCTGCGCCTCGACGTAGATCCGGCCGAGCCCGGGGTCGTTGCGCAGGAAGGCGCCGGTGTTCTTGTCGAAGACCTTCTTGGCCTTCTCCACCAGCACCGGGTCCTTGGTGACGAAGGTCTTGCCGTTGGCCTTGCCGGTGAACCGGGTGCCCGCCGGCAGCGTGACCGGCTTGTCCGGGTCCTCGTTGTGCACGATCATCAGGCCGCCGGCCTTGGTGACGTCACCCTTGAGCTTCTCGTACTGCTTGGTGCCGCCGGCTATGAGGAGCTTGCCGTCGGGCAGTTGGGTGTGGCCGGCGCAGAACATGTCCTTGGGCGTGGGGATGTTCTTGAAGGTGTTGGTCTTCGGGTCCCACAGCACCGACCGGAAGCTCTTCGCGTCGAAGTTCTTCTGGTTGTTGCCCGAGCCCGCGACGAGCAGCACCTTGCCGGTGTGCAGCAGCGCCGCGTGGATCGTGTTGATCCGGAACTCGGAGGGGATGTCCAGGAAGTCCCAGTGGCCGTTGGCCGCCTTGTACTCCGGCTGGTTGATCTTGTAATCGTGGTAGCGCTCGGTGCTGAAGCGGTACAGCCACGGCCCGTTCGCTCCCGCGAGCGCGAGAACCACCGCCGTACTGATCGCCATGCGGCGGGTACGGCGGCTCGGACGGTACTTCATGGTTTACGTCCCCCAAGGGCGATCTGCATGGTCTGTTCGTTGCCGGCCCAGTGCGGCTTGTCCTGCTGGGCGTGGGCCGGTGGCCCGCTCGGCGGTGGCGGGCCCGCACGGCGCTTCTTCTTCTCGGCCCGCATCGTGTACCGCCAGCCGAAGATCGGCGCCGCGGTGATCAGCAGTGCCAGCGCGGCCCAGGTGAGCATCGCCGGGTGGCTGTGGCCGAGGACGAAGGACGCCGCGATGGAGCCGGCGAAGACCAGGATGAAGAAGAGGTGGATGCGGAAGGTCCCGAAGAGGGTGTCGGGGCTGGAGGAGTCGCCCTTGGGCGTCACGACGAACGAGCTCTTGCGGCGCAGCACGGCGTCCATCAGGGAGCGTGCGTAGATCGGCGCGGAGAGCGCGGACATCATCATGCCGGCGAGACCGCCGGAGCCCTCGGGCTCGTGCGGCGAGACGTTGTGCCGGCGGTTCCAGATGTACAGGCCGATCTGGAGCGCCGAGGCGTTGCCGTACAGCATCATCCAGACGGTCGGGTCGATCTGCACACCCGAGGCGCCCATCCCGAGGAACAGTGCGCAACTGAGGGCCGCCAGGATCCAGTTCATGGCGGACATCGGATAGAAGATGATCATCATCGTGTAGTTGAAGAGCTTGCCCGCGGGCAGCGAGAAGAAGCCCTTCCAGTACTGCTTGAGGATCGTCTCGTACGTTCCGCGCGACCAGCGCAGCTGCTGGGTGAAGAAGTCCGTCCACGCGGTCGGGCCCTCGCCGACGGCCAGCACGTCCGGGGTGTACACCGAGCGCCACTTGCGGCCGGTGTGCGGATTGCGGGCGCGGTGCATCTCGAAGCCGGTCGCCATGTCCTCGGTGATCGAGTCGTACAGACCGCCGATCTGCTTGAGGGCCGAGATCCGCACCGCGTTGCTGGTGCCGACGAACATCGGGGCGCCGTAGCGGTTGCCCGCGCGCTGGATCAGCGCGTGGAAGAGGAACTGCTGCGACTCGGCGGCCTTGGTGACGAAGGTGTCGTAGTTGCCGTAGACCTGCGGGCCGATGACGAAGCCGACGTCCGGGTCGCGGAAGTAGCCGAGCATCCGCTCCAGGTAGTTGGGCATCGGGACATGGTCGGTGTCGACCGATGCGAAGAAGTCGTACGCGTCGCCGTGGGCTTCGAGCCAGGCGTTGTAGTTGCCGTGCTTGGTCTTCGCCCGGTGCGGGCCCTTGGCCTGGTTCCAGTGCGCCACGCCCTTGCGGGAGAAGTGGTGCACGCCCAGGCGCCGGCAGACCTCCTTCACCGCCGGGTCGTCGCCCTCGTCGAGCAGCCAGACGTGCATCAGCCCGCGGTGGCGGATGCGGACGGCGGCCTCCAGGGTCTTCGTCACCATCTCCAGGGGCTCCTTGCCCGGGACGAAGGAGGTGAGGAAGGCGACCCGGGTGCCGGTCTCCGGCACGACCGGGACCGGATCGCGCGCCACCAGCGTGGCGTGCGCGTTGGACAGGACGTTCAGGGTGCGGAAGAGCTCGATGAGACCGATCGACACCAGCATCACGATGTCGAGGATCAGCAGCGTGTCGTTCTTGAGGTTCGGGTCGCGCTGGGTCCAGTGCTCGGGCTGCATCAGCCAGGCGAAGAGACCGAGCGAGACGAGCGGCGCCGCCCCCAGCAGGAGTGCGGCGCGGATGCGGTGCGGCTCCTGGGAGAGGAGCGAGCGGTACTTCACGGTGTACGGCCTGGCCGGATCGGGCTGGGTCAGAGGCCCGGCGAGCCGGCTGTAGTGCTCGTAGTCGTACCGTGGCAGCGCTTTCTTCTGCCGCCGCCGGTGGCCCCCGGTGCGCAGCTGCGGGGGTATCCGAAGCTGTGTGGTCCGGGACGGGTCGTGGTCCTGCCGGGCGCCTGGCGGCGTCGACGTCATGGGTCATCCCCCTGCACGCAGGCGGGGCTGCGCGGTCGCTCGGTCGTTTCGTCCACCGCGTGTCCCCCTGGAACGCGGCCGACGGCTCAGTGGCGGGTCACCCTTCCTGAGACATGGAACGGTGCCCTTCCGGTTGCATGATGCCTGTTCGGCATTTGTTCGTGCACGAGGCCCCCACCCCGCCTTGCACACAACCGGAACTTCCCCCTCAAATGCCCCCAACTCTGCGGGTCTCCAGTCCGGTTGGCACTGACGGCCCCCAGACAGGTTGGCCGACCCCGGCCACGACCGCAAGGGTGAAACAGACTGTTAACCACTCATATGTGCGAAGTGGGAGGCTCTTGCGGAGAGGTGGTGCGGGGGCGTATGGAGAGTCTCTCGCGCCGCCCGGTGACCGTCGGGTGACTGTCCGCCAGGAATCGGCGAGCTGTGCGTGGGCGAGACGTTTCCTGTGAGGCGGCTGTGTGTGAGCCGCGTCTCATGATGCACCTCGTGATGCGTCCGGTGTGCGGGAACGAACAAGGCCCCCTCACGCGTGGTGAGGGGGCCTTGACTCTGCGTGCGCCGCCAGGGACTCGAACCCCGGACCCGCTGATTAAGAGTCAGCTGCTCTAACCAACTGAGCTAGCGGCGCCTGCTGACCTGGAGAACTCTACCCGATTCCCGGCCGTGCTCCTGACCAATTACCTCCCTTCACGGCCTGTCGGATGGTCGTTTTTTCACTTCTGTCCGTCAAAATGCGATATGTCAGGAGAGTTGAGACACTGACGCCCGTGCAGATGCGCCCAAAGATCTTGACGAGTGCGGGAGGGAATCGCATGACTGTGCCGGCCTTCGAGGAGTACGTACCTGCCATTGACTGCACCTGTGCGGGGTGCGCCGTCCAACGGCGGACCGCCGCCGCCGGTCTGCCGACGCGCCACGGAGGACATCCGGCCGCGCACGGAGCCCGCCGCGCGATGGTGCTGGTCACCGCAGCGGGGGTGGTGCTCAGCGCCGGTCTCGCGGAGAGCGCGAGCGCGGCGGTCGACCCGGCCCCGGTGGCCGACCCGGGAGCCGCGGCGGACACCGGACCCGCGACGGACACGGCCGATCCGGGGACCGGACCGGACAGTCCGCAGGGCGGCCCGGGTCCGTTGCAGGGCGCCGGGGCCTCCGGCCCGCCGGCCTCCCAGACGGCCGCGCCCGCCCTGCGCAAGACCACCCGCGCCGACATCATCAACCGCGCGAAGAAGTGGGTCGCGGCCCAGGTCCCGTACAGCATGGAGAAGTACTGGTCGGACGGGTACCGCCAGGACTGCTCCGGCTATGTCTCGATGGCCTGGAACCTGGCCGGCAACGAGTGGACCGGCAGCCTCGCCACGTACGGGACGCGCATCGCCCGGGAGGACCTCCAGCCCGGCGACATCCTGCTCTTCCACAACCCGGCCGACCCCGCGAAGGGCTCGCACGTCACGATCTTCGGCGGCTGGACCGACTACACGCACACCCACTACACGGCGTACGAGCAGACGAAGCCGCACACCCGCAAGCAGACGACGCCCATGGCGTACTGGTCCAACTCGGGCAGCTATGTCGCCTACCGCTACAAGGGGCTGACGACCGGGACCGGTGGCAGCGGCTCGACGACGACGCCGTTCCCGGGCGCCGGGAAGTTCGGCGGCGGCGCGGACAACGCCTACGTCACCCAGCTCGGCAAGATGCTCGTCGGCCGGGGCGGCAAGCGCTTCTACAAGGTCGGGCCCGGCCCCGCCTGGAGCAGCGCCGACCGGCAGGCGACCCAGGCGTTCCAGAAGGCCCAGGGCTGGAAGGGCAAGGAGGCCGACGGCATCCCCGGCCCCGACACCTGGCGCCTGCTGGTGAACGGAACCGGCCACGACATCCCGGCGGCCGGCGGTTCGGGCGGCTCCACGGCTGTCCCGGCCTTTCCCGGGCGGAGCTATTTCCGGCCGGGTCAGTCCAACAGCCATGTCGACAAGCTCGGCAAACAGTTGGTGAAGAAGGGATACGGCAAGTACTACCTGTCGGGCCCCGGACCCCGGTGGACCGAGGCGGACCGGCGCAATGTCGAGGCCTTCCAGAAGGCACAGGGCTGGCGGGGCACGGAGGCCGACGGCTATCCGGGCCCGGAGACCTGGCGGCGACTCTTCGCGTGACACGACGCACATGACGGAGGCGGGAATGCGATCCACGGTGTCGGACAGCTCCGGGAACCCGGAGAACCCGGACAGCCACCCGGAGTACCGGGAGGAGAAGGACGGGGAGGAGAGGTACGGGGCGGTCCCGGTACGGGAGTGGGTGGGGCCGGACGGGGCGGGCCGGGTGACGGACGCCTGGGCCGCGGCGGACGAGCGGGCCGGTGCGGCCGGCGGCTGGGCGGTGGGGGACGAGCCGGGCGTGTCGGGTGAGCCCGACGCACCTCCGGCCGCCGGGCCGGACTCCGTCGTCGACCTCGTGCTCGACCTGGTGCCGGGCGAGGGCGAACGCGAGCGCGGGGGCTCCGGCTTCGGCGCGACCTCGGCCTCGGTGTCGGTCCCGGGCCCGGCTGCCCGGGCCGACGGGGAGGACGACCCGGCCGACGCATCCGGCACCGAGGGGCCACTCGTCGAGGACAGTCCGAGCGCCTCGGGCCTGCTGCCCGCCCCCGCACCGGAGTCCGGTCCCTCGGCAGGCGCTGATCCCAGCGGCGGTTCCGGAGGCGAATCCGGCTTGGACCCGGAGGCTGCGGCGCGGGCGACCGTCGCCGAGACGGGGATGCTGGTGATGGCCGGAGCGGCCGCCCCCGAGACCCCCGCATCCGCGTCCGAGTCCGTCCCCGTGTCCGCCTCCGTCGTGTCCGCCCCGTCCCTGTCGGTGTTCACCGGCGAGGACACCGCCGAGATCCGTGCCGACATCCGTACCGACCCCCGCACCGACACCGGCCGGCACCAGGCCGTCATCGCCAACGAACGCACCGCCTCCATCCCCGTGCACCTGCTCTTCCGCGACGAGCCCGAGGCCGGCGCGGACGTCACCGCGCTGCCCGCCACCGTCGTGCGCAGGGCCGTCGGGGGAGAGCAGGCCGGGGTCCGGAGGCCGCCGGTGCCGCGGACACCGCAGGTGCGGCCCTCGACCAGGCCGGCCCCGGTCGCCGACCCGAAGCTCCACGAGCGTCCAGGCCCCGCACTGCCCGGGTGGGTCGCGCTCCTCACCGGGCTCGGCGGGATCGCCGCCGCCGGCGGGGTCCTGTGGTGGACCGGGGCGGTGCCCGCCCGGCTGCTGGCCCGGGCCGGTCTCGGGCCGCGCCCGTACGACGGGCTCGGCATGGGCGCCTGGGCGGCGCTCGCGCTGCTGGCGACCGTGGTGCTCTTCGCGCTCGGCGGTCTGAGCCGGGGCCGGGTCGGGTACGCATGGGTGCTGACGCTCTTCGGGCAGTACCGCGGCAGCGTGCGGCGGACCGGGCTGATGTGGGTCAGCCCGCTGCTGCTGCGCCGCCGGATCGACGTACGCCTGCGGCACTGGCGCAGCGAGCCGCTGCCCGCGATGGACGCCAACGGCACCGCGCTGCGGGTCGTCGTCCTCGTCGTGTGGCGGGTCAAGGACACCGTGCGGGCGACGCTGGGCATCGAGGACCACGAGGAGTACCTGCGGGAGCAGGTCGAGGCGGCCATGGCACGGGTCCTGTCCCAGCTGCCCGCCGACGCCTTCCACGAGGACGCGCACACCCTGCGCAACGCGGAGGCGGTCGGTGACGCGCTGACCCGGATGCTGAAGGCGGACTGCGAGCCCGTCGGCATCGAGGTGTACTCGGCCCAGCCGACCGGGATCGAGTACGCGCCGGAGGTGGCGGCGGCCATGCAGCGGCGCCGGATCGCGGCCATCGACGCCAAGCACCGCGACAGCGTGCTGACTTCGGTGGTGGACGCCGTGGACGACACCGTCAACCGGCTGACCGCCCGTGGCCTCGTGGAGCTCGACGACTACGAACGCAAGTCCCTGGTCAAGGACTTGACGGTGGCCTTCTACACCGGCCGCAGCGGTGGGGAGGGCGCCTGAGCCCGTAAGGCCCGCACCTCGGAGGCAAACGGAATCCCGCTCTCATTGGTCTGGACATGTTCATGCCGCGTCAATAATCTAGGCCTTGGTCTAGACCGCACCACCGCGCGCAGCAGTGCTCATGGAACCTCCCCCACGTCTCCGAGGAGCGGCAGCAATGCGTAAGAAGACAGGTGTGGCCCTGGTCGGTCTCGCGGTAGCGGGCGTCTCGATGTTCGCTACCAGCAGCGCCAGCAGCCACGGCTACACGGACAATCCCATCAGCCGTCAGAAGCTCTGTGCCAACGGCACGGTCACCAACTGCGGCAACATCCAGTGGGAGCCGCAGAGCGTCGAGGGCCCCAAGGGCTTCCCGGCGGCCGGTCCCGCCGACGGCGCGATCTGCTCCGGCGGTCACGGCGAGTTCGCCCAGCTCGACGACCCGCGCGGCGGGAACTGGCCCGCCACCAAGGTCACCGCGGGCCAGGGCTTCAGCTTCCGCTGGCAGTTCACCGCCCGGCACGCCACGACGGACTTCCGCTACTACATCACCAAGAACGGCTGGGACCCCACCAAGCCGCTCAAGCGCTCCGACCTGGAGTCGCAGCCGTTCATGACGGTGCCGTACAACAACCAGCAGCCCCCGGCCACCCTGACCCAGCAGGGCACCATCCCCACCCAGAAGACCGGGAAGCACATCATCCTGAGCGTCTGGAACATCGCCGACACGGCCAACGCCTTCTACTCGTGCTCGGATGTTCAGTTCTGACGTGTAGTCAGTTACCGTGCGGCGCCATGGGGAGCGCAGGCACCGTCGCGGAGCTCGTACAGCGCCAATGGGGCGACCACCGGCCCGGATTGAGACACGAGGGCACCGTCCTCAGTCATCACCAGGTCGCCTCGGGCGCTGCCGCACGGGCCGCGCTCCTGGCGGATCTGCTGCCCGCGGGCAGTGAACCGCACCTCGGGGTGCTGCTGGACAACACCCCGGAATTCCCACTGTGGTTGAGCGCGGCGGCCCTGGCCGGGGCCGCCGTCGCCGGCATCAACCCGACCCGCCGCGGGCCCGAACTGGCCCGCGACATCCTGCACACGGAATGCCGGGTGCTGGTCACCGAGCGCGCCCATCTGAAGCTGCTCGACGGACTGGCGCTGCCGGGCGTACGGGTGCTGGTCGCCGACACCGACGCGTACGCCGCGCTCCTCGCCCCCTACGCCGGTGCCCGGCCGGGCGACGCGGTCCTGAACACGCCCGCGCCCGCGACCCGGATGCTCCTCTACTTCACCTCGGGTTCCACCGGCGCGCCCAAGGCCGCGATCTGCACCCAGGGGCGGCTCGCCGCTGCCGGGAAGTCGCTCGTCGACCACTTCGGGACTGGCCGCGAGGACGTCCACTACATCTGCATGCCGATGTTCCACGGCAACGCGGTGATCGCCGACTGGGCCCCCGCCCTGTCCGCGGGCGCCGCCGTCGCCCTGCGCCGGCGCTTCTCCGCCTCCGGCTTCCTGGCCGACGTACGCGCGCACGGCGCCACGTACTTCACCTATGTCGGCCGTGCCGTGCAGTACCTGCTGGCCACGCCCGAGCGCCCGGACGACCGCGAGCACCCGCTGCGGCTCGGCTTCGGCACGGAGGCCGGTGCCGTGGACGCGGCCCGCTTCCGGGAGCGCTTCGGGGTGCGGCTGGTCGAGGGGTACGGATCCTCGGAGGGCGGCGCGGCGATCCAGC
Organism: Streptomyces sp. NBC_01257; assembly: GCF_035917255.1. Taxonomy (NCBI): domain Bacteria; kingdom Bacillati; phylum Actinomycetota; class Actinomycetes; order Kitasatosporales; family Streptomycetaceae; genus Streptomyces; species Streptomyces sp. NBC_01257. The sequence goes on along the minus strand of NZ_CP108472.1, from coordinate 3,398,266 downwards.
GGACCCCGGACACCCCGCCCGGCGCGATCGGCCAGGCGGCGGACCGCGACGACCTCGCGGTCGTCGACCCGGAGACGGGCCGGGAGCGGGTCGCCGCGGTCTTCGGCAGCGGCGGGAAGCTGCTCAACGGGGACCGCGCGATAGGCGAGTTGGTCAACCGGGGCCGTACCCCCTTCGAGGGGTACTGGCGCAACGAGGCGGCGGACGCGGCCCGGGTGCGCGACGGCTGGTACTGGACCGGGGACCTGTTCTTCCGCGACGCCGACGGCTTCCTGTACTTCGCGGGCCGCACCGAGGACCGGCTGCGGGTCGACAGCGAGAACCTGGCCGCAGCGATGATCGAGAACATCCTGGCCCGCTGGACGGACGCGGCCGCCGTGGCCGTCTACGCGGTGCCCGACCCGGTCGCGGGCGACCAGGTGATGGCGGCCCTCGCGCTGCGCGAGGGGGCCCGCTTCGATCCGGAGGCGTTCGCCGCGTTCCTCCGCGACCAGCCCGACCTGGGGACGAAGATGGCCCCCCGGTTCGTGCGCGTCGTCGGATCGATGCCCGTGACGGCGACGAACAAGGTCCACCGGGTCGGGCTGCGACGCGAGGGATTCTGGTCCGGGGGGCCGTTGTGGTGGAACGGGGAGGGCGGTCCGTACGTACCGTTCGGCGAAGAACGACTCGCCGCTCTGGTGGGGGAGTACGAGGAGCACGGACGTCATGAGCTGCTGTCCTCACACGGTGGGGGAGTGTGACAGGGCCGCCCGCCGCAGCTGGGTCACCGCCAGCACCGCTCCCAGCAGGAGCAGCAGCCCGCCGGCCACCGAGGCGTACTGCATGCTGTGCACGAAGGCGTCCCGGCCGATCGCGATGAGCGAGCCGTCGCCGGTGGACAGCGCCCCCGGCAGCGTCTTGCGCGCCGCCTCCGGGGCCGCGGCCGGCATGTCCGCCGTGTAGACCGCGGTCGCCACCGCACCCAGCAGCGCCATCCCCAGCGCCCCGCCGAACTCCTGCCCCGTCTCCAGCAGCGAGGCCGCCGAACCCGCCTTCTCCGGCGGGCTGGTGGACAGGGCCAGGTCCGAGACGAGCGCCATCACGGTGACGATCCCGCTGCTCATCACGGCCGCGCCGATGAGCAGGATCGCCAGCGAGTCCGTACCCGACAGGGCCAGGACACCGAAGCCGGCCGCTGCGATGACGAAGCCCGCGCAGATCACCCGGGCACGGTCGGTGCGCTGGGCGATCGCCGTGGCCGCCGGAGCGGCCGCGCCCACCGCCAGTGACGGGGCCAGGCTCCACAGCGAGGCCTCCATCGTGCTCATGCCGAGGACCGACTGCAGGTACTGGGTGGTGAAGAAGGACGAGCCCATCATGGCGAACGCGGCCAGCGCGTTCAGCCCGATCCCGGCGGCGAAGTTCCGGTCGCGGAACAGCTCCCGGCTGACCATCGCGTCGGTCCGGGTGCGCTGCCGCCGGACGAAGACCCAGCCGACGGCCAGCCCGGCGGCGATGACCAGTGCGTTGCGCAGATCCATCCCCTCGGCGGCGGTCTCCTTGATCCCGTAGACGACCGGGAGCACGGACCCCATCGACAGCGGCACGCTCAGGAAGTCGAAGCGGCCCGGGTCCGGGTCCTTGAACTCCGGTACCAGGACCGGCACCAGGACCAGCAGCAGCACCATCGCGGGCACGTTGATCAGGAAGACGGAGCCCCACCAGAAGTGCTCCAGCATGATGCCGCTGAGCACCGAGCCGAGCGCGATGCCGCCCGCCATGGCGCCGGACCAGATCCCGATGGCCCGGCCGCGCTGCCGCTCGTCGCGGAACATGTTCCGCACCAGGCCCATGGTCGAGGGCATCAGTGTCGCTCCGCCGATGCCGAGCAGGGCGCGGGCCGCGATGAGCATCTCGGGGCTGGTGGCGTAGGCGGCGCCGACCGATGCGGCGCTGAAGGCGACCGCCCCGAACAGCAGCAGCTTGCGGCGCCCGATGCGGTCGCCGAGCGAGCCCATCGTGATGAGGAGGCCGGCCAGCGCGAAGGCGTACACATCGAAGATCCAGAGCTGCTGGGTGGCGCTGGGTGCGAGGTCCCGGTCGATGGACGGGATCGCGAAGAAGAGGACGGACACGTCCATGGAGACCAGGAGGAGCGGCAGGAGCAGGACCACGAATGCGGTCCACTCCCGACGGCCGGCGAGATCGCCGGGGGCCGAGGCGGTGGTGCTCGCTGAGTTCGTCATGCCGAGGACTATACGAACGTGTAAAACGCTTGTCTAGTACGTTCGTTTAAAACAGTTGTACATCTTCGAGGGCAACGCAAAACGCACGAGGCGGTCACCGTGGAACGGTGACCGCCTCGTGCGTTGTCTGTGCGCCGCCAGGGACTCGAACCCCGGACCCGCTGATTAAGAGTCAGCTGCTCTAACCAACTGAGCTAGCGGCGCTTGCTGACTCGAAAATAATACCTGGTCCTCCGGGGTGCTGATGACACGCACCCAAACCCTTCCTGACCTGCGACTTCATGAATGGTGTCGCGCAGTGACGCCAGTGATGGCGCACGCGACGCCACTATTGGCTCGCTATGGCGCCAATGATGTGCCACTATGGCGTCACGGAAATCGAGGGGGATGGGTCATGGAGACAGCAGGAGCACTGCAGGAGCGACAGCCGGCAGCACCCGGCGCCCTCGCCTCCTTCGCGCGCTTCGTGCTCTGCGGGGGCGGAGTGGGTATCGCGTCCAGCCTCGCCGTTGCGGCCCTCGCCTCCTGGATCCCCTGGGCCCTGGCCAACGCGCTGGTCACCGCGGCCTCCACGCTGCTCGCCACCGAACTGCACGCCCGCTTCACCTTCGGTGCCGGCGGACGCGCCACCTGGCGCCAGCACGGGCAGTCGGCCGGATCGGCGGCAGCCGCGTACGTGGTGACCTGCCTGGCGATGTTCGCCCTCCAGGGCTGCGTGGAGGCGCCCGGCGCGGCGCTCGAACAGGCCGTCTACCTGTCCGCGTCGGCGCTCGCCGGGGTGGCACGGTTCGCGGTGCTGCGGCTGGTCGTCTTCGCGCGGACCCGCACGGCGGCGGCGGCCGACACCCGCTCCGTCCACGCGATCGCCGCCCCCGACGGGCTCCCCGCCGACCCTGCGGCGCTCTGTCACGCCGCCTGATCCGGGAGCCGGTCATCCCTGACCGTCAAAGAAAGTCAGTTTCTTTCGTAAGTGATCTTTATTTTTGCGTAGACCTTTGTAGGGTGAGCGCGTGACGAAACGACGACTCTCCCAAGTGGCCGAGTTCGCGGGTGTCAGCGAGGCGACGGTCAGCCGCGTCCTCAACGGCAGCCCCGATGTGGCGAGCACGACCCGTGACGCGGTGCTGAGCGCGCTGGACGTGTGCGGCATCGAACGGCCGCTGCGCTACCGGGCCCCGCGCGCCGCACTGATCGGCCTGGTCGTGCCCGACCTGCAGAACCCGATCTTCTCCGCGTTCGCCGAGGCGCTGTGCGGGCTGCTCAACAAGCGCGGACTGATACCCGTGCTGTGCACCCGCACCGCCGACGGCGTCTCCGAGGCGCACTACATCGAGATGCTGCTCGACCAGAACATCGGCGGCATCGTCTTCATCGGCGCCAGCTACGCCGACGCGGGCCCCGCGCACGGCCGGGCGCTGCGGGAGCGCAAGGTGCCTATGGTGCTGCTCAACGCCGCGGACGAGAACCTCGGAGTGGCCCAGGTCAGGGTGGACGACGCGCTCGCCGCCGAGCAGGCGCTGAACCACCTGACCGCGCTGGGGCACGAGCGGATCGGGATGATCCTCGGGCCGCTCGGGCACGTCCCGTCGGCGCGCAAGCTCGCCGGGTTCGCGGGTTTCTGCAGCCGGCGCGGGATCGCCGCGGACGACTGGCGCAGGCGGGTGGTGCACGCGCTGTTCACCATGGAGGGCGGGGCCACCGCGCTGCCCCGGCTGCTTGCCGAAGGGGTCACCGCGGTCGTTTGCGCAAGCGACGCGCTCGCGCTCGGCGCGGTCCGGGGCGCCCGCCGGCAAGGGCTCTCGGTGCCGCACGACCTCTCGGTCGTCGGCTTCGACGATTCCCCGTTCATGGTGGCCACCGAGCCCCCGCTGACTACGGCCAGACAGCCCATCCAGGCCATGGCGACGGCCGCGGTCGCCGCGCTCGTGGCGCAGATCGACGGCCACGCCACTGCAAACGACCTGATGATGTTCGACACCGAACTGATCGTCCGCGGCTCGACCGCCGCACGCCCCCGCTGAGCACGGCGGCGTTACCGCCCAAGGTCAACAACATTACTTTCTTGCGTAGATGCATTGACTTCTTGCGTAACCGGCTTCTACCTTCAGCGCAGCTCGAAGCGCTCGGGGTCCGACAGCCCCGCACCCAGGAAGGCACGATTCGCATGAATGGCTTGCCCGGCATCAGCAGGCGTCAGGTTCTCGGTTCGGCGACAGCCGTCGCCCTGTCCCTCGCTCTCACCGCCTGCGGTGGTTCCCCCTCCTCGTCCTCCGGCGTGGACAAGAACGGCGTCGTGACGATCAGCGTCAACGGCATGCCGGCCAAGACCCAGCCGGTCGACCGGAAGAACTTCATGGAGGACGTCAAAGCCTTCGAGAAGAGCCACCCGAAGATCAGGATCGACGCCCGCGAGGGCCAGATGGACCCGAAGACCTTCGCCGCGAAGCTCGCCGGCGGCCAGCTGGAGGACGTCTACTACGTCTACTTCACCGACCCCGCGGGACTGATCCAGCGCCGCCAGGCCGCCGACATCAGCAAGTACGTCGCCGACGTGCCGTTCTCCAAGGACATCGACCCGGCGCTGCTCAAGGTCTTCAAGGACGCCGACGGCAAGACGTACGGCCTGCCCACCGGCAACTACTCGCTCGGCCTCCTCTACAACCGCGCCCTGTTCAAGAAGGCCGGCCTCGACCCCGACAAGCCGCCCACCAGCTGGGAAGAGGTCCGCACCGCCGCCAAGAAGATCAGCGCGCTGGGCGACGGCACGGTCGGATACGCCGACTACAGCAAGAACAACCAGGGCGGCTGGCACCTCACCTCGTGGATCTACTCCATGGGCGGCGACGTCGCCACGCAGCAGAACGGCACGTGGAAGGCGGCGTTCGACAGCGACGCCGGACACAAGGCCCTCCAGGCGCTGCACGACATGCGCTGGACCGACAACAGCATGGGCACCCGCCAGCTGCTGGAGATAGCCGACGTCCAGAAGATGATGGGCGCCGGCAAGCTCGGGATGTACATGGCGGGACCCGACAACATCCCCACCATCGTCAAGCAGTTCGAGCGCAGCTACGACGACTACGGACTCGCCGCGCTGCCCGGCACGGCGACGCTCGGCGGCGGCGACGGATTCATGTTCAACCCGAAGGCCTCCCCGGAGAAGATCAAGGCCGGCCTCACCTGGGTGCAGTGGAAGTACCTGCGCGGCCCCGAGCGCGAGGCCGTCGACAGCAAGCGCGCCAAGAAGGACGGGGTGCCGATCGGCCTCCCGCAGCCCCGGCTGTTCACCGGCGCGGCCCAGGCGGAGACCGACCGGATCCGCGCGCAGTACGCCAACACCCCGGTCAAGAACTACCAGCCCTTCGTCGACCGCAACGCCCAGGTCGAGACCAAGGTCGAACCGCCCAACGCCCAGCAGCTCTACACGATCCTCGACGGTGTCATGCAGTCCGTGCTGACCAAGAAGGACGCGGACATCGACCAGCTCCTCAAGGACGCGGCGAAGAAGGCCGACGCCGTCCTCGCCACGGTGAAGTGACGATGACCGTGCAGCCGCTCTCCTCCGCCGTGGCGAAGAGCACAGGCCAGGAGCAGGGGGACCCGGCCGGTGCCGGGCCCCCCGCCCCGGCCCGTACCACCGCGGCCCCCCGGCCCGCCGGCTCCCGGCTGCGCCGGACGGTCCGCGAGAACCTGGTCGCCTACCTCTTCCTCGCCGCCGGTGTGCTCTGCTTCGCCCTGTTCTCCTGGTACCCGATCGTGCGCGGCGCGCTCCTCGGCTTCCAGCAGGTCACCTTCGCCCAGCCCGCCCAGTGGGTCGGCCTGGACAACTTCCAGCGGCTGATCGACGACCCGCTCTTCCTCACCGCCTGGAAGAACACCGGCTACTTCACCCTGCTCGCCCTGGTCTTCGGCTTCGCGGCCCCCTTCGTCACCGCCGTCGTCCTGAACGAACTGCGGCACGGCCGCTCCTACCTGCGGATGACCGTCTATCTGCCGGTCATGCTGCCGCCGATCGTCACCATGCTGCTCTGGCGCTGGTTCTACGATCCGGGCCCCGGCCTGTTCAACAACGTCCTGGAGGTCTTCCACCTCCCCGCCCAGCAGTGGCTGGAGTCGGAGAACCTCGCCATGGTCTCCCTGGTCCTCGTCTCCACCTGGGCCAACATGGGCACCACCACCCTGATCTACCTCGCCGCCCTCGGCGGCATCCCCGGCGAGCTCTACGAGGCGGCGGAGATCGACGGGGCGTCGATCCGGCAGCGGCTGTGGCACGTCACGATCCCGCAGATGCGCTTCATCCTGATGATCACGCTGCTGCTCCAGGTCATCGGCACCATGCAGGTCTTCGTCGAACCCTTCGTCCTCACCGGCGGCGGACCCGACGACGCCACCGTCACCGTGCTCCTGCTGCTCTACCGCTACGCCTTCGTCTACAACGACTTCGGCCTGGCCAGCGCCATGAGCACGCTGCTCTTCGTGGTGCTCGGCCTCTTCGCGGGCGTCTACCTGCGCCTGACCCGGACCAAGGGCTGAGAGGAACCATGGCCGCCGAAACCCCCGTACGCACCCTGATCGCACCCGCCGAGATGAACCGCCGCACCGGCCGGTTCCTCTACCGCTTCGTGCTGGTCCTCACCCTGATCGGCTTCACCCTCACCTTCGTCTTCCCGCTCTACTGGATGACGACCGGCGCGATGAAGTCGTCGGCCGAACTCGCCGACCCCGACCCCACGTTCCTCCCGCAGAGCTGGCACCCCGAGAGCTACGCCGACGCCTGGACCAACGTCGGACTCGGGCACTACTTCCTCAACACCCTGATCCTCGCGCTGGGCGCCTGGCTCACCCAGCTGCTCGTCGACGTCTCAGCCGCCTACGCGCTCTCCAAGCTCCGGCCGCTGCTGGGCAACGTGGTCCTCGGCATGATGCTGGCGACCCTGATGCTGCCGGTCTCCGCGCTGCTCGTGCCGACGTACCTGACCGTCGTCGACGTACCGCTGTTCCACGTGAACCTGATCAACACCCCGTTCGCGATCTGGCTGCCCGCCGCCGCCAACGCCTTCAACATCTTCATCCTGAAGCGGTTCTTCGACCAGATTCCCGCCGAACTCCTCGACTCCGCACGGATCGACGGCGCCGGCACGCTCAGGGTCCTGGTCTCGGTCGTCCTGCCGCTCTCGCGGCCGGTGCTCGCCGTCGTCTCGATCTTCGCGATCGTCGGCGTCTGGAAGGACTTCCTCTGGCCGATGCTCGTCCTCCCCGACGAGGCCGGACAGCCGATCACCGTGGCCCTGAACCGGCTGTCGGAGTTCATGCCCGCCAACCAGCTGCTGGCCGGCATGGCGATGGCGGCCGTCCCCCTGCTCGTCCTCTTCCTGATCTTCCAGCGCCACATCATCGCGGGCCTCACCGCCGGCAGCCTCAAGGGCTGACCCGCCGGGCCCCGCCGCGTGCCGCCTCGGCACCACCCCGGGATTCCCCCACACAGGAAGGACACACAGCCGTGTCTCCTGCACCAAGAAAGCGCTCCCACGCCCTGCGGACGGTACTTCCGCTCCTGCTGTCGATGATCGGAGTACTGCTGTACGGGGCGGCGACGGCGCAGGCCGCCGGCGCCACGCTCGAAGCGGAGTCCGCCCAGCTGTCCGGTGGCGCCGCCGTCTCCACCGAACACTCCGGCTACACGGGCGGCGGCTTCGTCGGCGGCTTCACCGACGCCAACAAGGGCTCCGCTTCGGTCTCGTTCACCGTGCGGTCCGAGGCGGCCGGCGCCGGGTCCATAGCCGTCCGGTACGCCAACGGCACCACCGCCACGATGACGCTCAGCCTGTACGTCAACGGCGAACGGGTCCGCCAGGCCGGGCTCCCCGCCACCGCGAACTGGGACACCTGGGCCACCCACGAGGAAGCGGTCACCTACAAGGCGGGCGACAACACCGTCGCCTGGACGTTCACCGCGTCCGACAGCGGCAACGTCAACCTGGACAACGCCACCCCGGTCACCCCCACCACCCCCACCGACCCGGGGCCCACCACCCTGACCCACCAGGCCGAGGACGCCTTCGTCTCCGGCGGCGCGTCGAAGGCCACCACCGCCACCGGCTACGAGGGCAGCGCCTACCTGGCCGGCCTCACCACCGCCGGGGCCCGTGCCGTCTTCTCCGTCGACGCCCCCGCGGCCGCCACCTACCCGCTGACCGTCCGCTACCGCACCACGGACAGCGCCGCGGCCACCACCACCCTCCAGGCCAACGGCACGACCGTCCGCCGCCTCACCCTGCCCGGCACCGGCGGCGCCTGGGCGACCGCCGACACCGACGTCCCGCTGCGCACCGACCTCAACACCGTCGCCCTGCGCACCGCAACCGGCGACAACGGCGGCTACCAGCTCGACGGCATCACGGTCACCGGCTCCACCCCCTCCGCGACCCGCGGCGCCACCCTCCCGTACACCGGCTACGAGGCCGAGAGCGGCAGCACCAACGCCACCACCATCGGCCCCGACCGCACCTACCTCTCCGTGCCGTCCGAGGCATCCGGCCGCAAGGCCGTCGTCCTCGACAGCAGCGGCGACTACGTGCAGTTCACCCTGACGAAGCCCGCCAACGCGCTGACCCTGCGCTACTCCCTGCCGGACAACGCGGCCGGCACCGGCACGGACGCCACGCTCAGCGTCTACGCCGACGGCACCGAGATCGAGGACCTGCCGCTCACCTCGAAGTACAGCTGGGTGTACGGCGGCTACCCCTACAACAACGACCCCTCCCAGGGCTCCGGCCACCACTTCTTCGACGAGACCCGCACCCTGCTCGGCCGGGAGCTGCCGGCCGGCACCGTGCTGAAGTTCCAGAAGGACTCCGGCGACACCGCCGCCTCCTACACCCTGGACCTCGTCGAGACCGAGACCGCACCGGCCGCGCTCACCATGCCCGCCACCGGCTTCGTCTCCGCCACCACCCTCGGCGTCACCCCGGACGACTCCTCGGACGACACCTCCGCCCTCAACTCCGCGCTCGCCACCGCCACCTCGCAGGGCAAGGGGCTCTGGCTGCCCTCGGGGACGTACGACATCTCCGGCCACATCGACCTCACCGGGGCCGATCTGCGCGGCGCCGGGCAGTGGTACAGCGTGCTGCGCGGCAAGGACGGCAAGGGCGGGCTCTTCGGCCGCGGCGGCACCAGCAACGTCCAGGACCTGATGATCGCCGGAGACGTCTCCTACCGCGACGACGCCAACTTCGACGCGGCCGTCGAGGGCGACTTCGGCAACGGCTCGACCCTGCAGAACCTCTGGATCGAGCACACCAAGGTCGGCCTCTGGATCGACGCCCCCACCACCGGCCTCCTCGCCACCGGGCTGCGCATCCGCGACACCTTCGCCGACGGCGTCAACCTCCACAAGGGCACCACCGGCAGCGAGGTCTCCCAGTCCAGCGTCCGCAACACCGGCGACGACGGGCTCGCGATGTTCTCCGAGTCCCAGGCGGTCACCGACTGCGTCTTCCGCTTCAACACCGTGCAGGTCCCGCTGCTTGCCAACACGGTCGGCATCTACGGCGGCCACGCCAACCGGGTCGAGGACAACCTCCTCGCCGACACGGTCACCGGCTCCGCGGGCATCGCGATCAGCAGCCGGTTCGCCCCCGTGCCGTTCAGCGGCACCACGTCGGTCCAGCGCAACACCCTGACCCGGACCGGCGGTTACGAACCCAACTGGCAGAGCAAGCTCGGCGCCCTCTGGATCTACGCCGACTCCTCCGACATCACCGCACCCGTCCTGCTGAAGGACAACGACATCCTCGACAGCACCTACAGCGGCCTGCTCATCAGCTGGCAGAAGAACATCAGCGCCCTCACCGTCGACGGCCTGGAGATCGACCGGGCCGGCTCGTACGGCATCGAGATCAACTCCGCGGGGGCCGGCACCTTCACCGGCGTCACCGTCAGCGGCGCCACCGACGGCGGGCTCTCCGCCTCGGGCGGCTTCGCGATCACCCGAGGCACCGGCAACACCGGCTGGTAGCCCCGTCCGGTGCGGGCGGCCCGCCCCTGACGGCGGCCGCCCGCACCACCCCTTTGACCGAGCAAGGAGTCTCAGTGACCCACTGGTGGCGGCACGCCGCGATCTACCAGATCTACGTACGCAGCTTCGCGGACGGCGACGGGGACGGCACCGGCGACCTCGCCGGGGTCCGCGACCGGCTTCCGTACCTGCGGGAACTCGGCGTGGACGCCCTGTGGTTCAACCCCTGGTACACCTCACCGATGGCCGACGGCGGCTACGACGTGGCCGACTACCGCGACATCGACCCGCTCTTCGGCACCCTCGCCGAGGCCGAGCAGCTGATCACCGAGGCCCACGGCCACGGCCTGCGGGTGCTCGTCGACCTGGTCCCCAACCACTGCTCCGACCAGCACGTGTGGTTCCGTGCCGCGCTCGCCGCGGGCCCCGGCTCGCCGGAGCGCGAGCGCTTCTGGTTCGTCCCCGGCCGGGGCGAGGACGGCGAACTGCCCCCCAACGACTGGATCTCCTACTTCGGCGGCAGCGCCTGGACGCGGGTCACCGAGGCGGACGGCACCGCGGGCCCCTGGTACCTGCACATGTTCGCCCCCGAGCAGCCCGATCTGAACTGGGAGCACCCCGAGGTGCGGGCCGAGTTCGAGGACATCCTGCGGTTCTGGCTCGACCGGGGCGTCGACGGCTTCCGCATCGACGTCGCGCACGGGCTGGCCAAGAAGCCCGGACTCCCGGACGTCGGCCCCGACCCCGACATCACCGACCTGCCCTACCAGGACTGCGACGCCGTCCACGACATCTACCGTGCCTGGCGCAAGATCCTCGACTCCTACGACGGCGACCGGACGTTCGTCGGCGAGGTCTGGCTGCCGGCCGCCGAGCAGACGGCCCGCTACCTGCGCCCGGACGAGCTGCACTCGGCGTTCAACTTCGACCTCCTGTGCTGCCCGTGGGACGCGGCCGCCCTGCGCGGAGTCGTCGACGCCACGTTCGCCGGGCACGCACCGGTGGGGGCGCCGCCGACCTGGGTGCTGTCCAACCACGACACCATCCGCCATGTCACGCGCTACGGACGCGAGGACACCTCGTTCGACATGGGCGACAAGCGGCTGCGCGACCCGAGCGACCCGGCTCTCGGCCGTCGCCGGGCCCGGGCCGCGGCGCTGCTCACGCTGTCCCTGCCGGGCGGGGTGTACGTGTACCAGGGCGACGAGCTGGGCCTGCCCGAGGTCCAGGACCTCCCCGACGCGCTGATCCAGGACCCGACGTTCGTCCGGTCCGGCGGCAGGGACCGGGGCCGTGACGGCTGCCGCATCCCGCTGCCCTGGTCGGCCGACGGGACCTCGCTCGGCTTCTCCCCGGCGGGCGCGGCCGCGCCGTGGCTGCCGCAGCCCGCGGACTGGGCGGCGCTGAGCGTGTCGGCGCAGGATGCCGACCCGGACTCCTTCCTCGCTCTCTACCGGGCCGCCCTGGCCCTGCGGCGCGAGCGGCTGACCGCGCTCCCGGAGGAGGTGACGTGGGTGGACGCGGGCCCGGACACGGTGTGCTTCGACCGGGCCGGTTCGTTCCGCTGCCTGGTGAACCTGGGCGATCCGGTGACGCTGCCGCCGGACGCGAGGGTGCTGCTGGCCAGTGCGGAGCTGGACGAGGCGGGGATCCTGCCGCGCGACACGGCGGTGTGGCTGTCGCTGTAGGACGCGGAAAGATGTCCTCAATCGCCGGACGGGCTTGATTTTCGGCGATTGAGGACGACGCGGGACGGGCCCGTCCGGTTACAGGGCCAGTGACAGGAGTACCGGCGCCGCACGGCGGTTCAGCGCGTCTGCTGCCGCGCGCAGGCGGTGGGCGTCCTCGACCGGGAGGGACAGCGCCAGGCAGCCCGCCGACGAACCCGCCGTCAGCGGCACCGCCGCGCACACCGTGCCGACGGCGTACTCCTGGAGGTCGAGCACCGGCACGGTCGCCGGCTGGCTGTCCAGCTTGGAGAAGAGGACCTTCTCGCTGGTGATGGTCCGCGACGTCAGCCGGGCGATCTTGTGCCGCGAGAGATGGTCGCGCCGCCCGTTCTGGTCGAGCTGGGTCAGCAGGCACTTGCCGATCGCCGAGGCGTGCGCCGTCGAGCGGAAGTCCACCCACTCGTTGACCGCGGGCGTCAGCGGGCCGTCGGCGTACTGGGTGACCCGGATCTCGCCGTCCACGTACCGGCTGATGTAGACCGCGGCGCCCACCGAGTCCCGCAGCTGCACCAGCGTCTCCTGGAGCTTGGCCTCCAGAGCCTGTCTGCGGGCCGCACCGGAGCCCAGGAGCAGCAGCGAGGCGCCGATGACATAGGCGCCGTCGGCGATCTGCTCGACGTACCCCTCGCGGCGCAGTGTCAGCAGCAGAGAGGTCAGATGCCCGACGGGCAGGCCCGTCTCCCGGGCGATCTGGGTGTCCGTCACACCGTTGCCGTGCTTGGAGACCGTTTCGAGAACGCGAAGGGCGTACTGCACCGAATGGAACGGTGCGGTCGGTTCGGGCTTCAACGCCACGGTTTCCCCCTACCAGGTTGTGACCGCAAGCTCTGCCACCACGATAGCCGCCAAGAGCCGGTTGAGGGGCGGGTGTTGGTGACTCTTCGGGGCGCCCCGGCCCCGTCAGCTGGGGCGCACCCGTCCGGCATATGCCGGAGTCAATGGCGAGCGACGGATGCCGAGGTCACAGCACCGCGTTGAGGAATTCGCGAGTACGTTCGTGCGCGGGATCGGAGAAGATTTTTTCCGGCGAACCCGACTCCACGACCCGCCCGGCGTCGAACATCAGTACCTTCTCCGACACGTCCCGGGCGAAGTTCATCTCGTGGGTCACGCAGAGCATGGTGATGTCGGTGTTGCGGGCGATATCGCTCAGCAGCTCCAGAACACCCGCCACCAGCTCGGGGTCGAGCGCCGACGTCACCTCGTCCAGGAGCAGGATCTCCGGCTCCATCGCCAGCGCCCGTGCGATCGCGACCCGCTGCTGCTGGCCGCCGGAGAGCTGGGAGGGGTGGGCGTCGACCTTCGCGGAGAGCCCGACCAGGTCGAGCAGCTCCCGGGCCCGGGTCTCCGCCTTGTCGCGGTCCATGCCCAGGACGTTGACGGGGGCCTCGATGATGTTCTGGAGCACCTTCATGTTCGGGAACAGGTTGAACTGCTGGAAGACCATCCCGATCTTCTTCCGCGCCTCGCGCAGATGCTTCTCGGAGGCCGGCTTCAGCGAGCCGTCCGGCGCCTGCATGTGCGTCAGCGGGTCGCCGTTGATCCGGATCACGCCGTCGCTGACCTTCTCCAGCGTCATCAGCAGCCGCAGGATCGTGGTCTTGCCCGAGCCGCTGGGCCCGATCAGGGTGACGTGCTCGCCGCGGTCGACCGTGAAATCCAGCTGGTCGAGGACCACATGGTCGCCGTACCGCTTGACGACCTTGTCGAAGCGGACGAGCGGCTGTCCGGAGTCCCGGGGCGCGGGAACCGTGACGACGTCCTCGGGGGCCGTGGCCGCGGTCTTCTGCAGGGGGGAGGGTTCAGTGGCCAAGGCGCTTCTCCAGCTTTCGCATCAGGAGTGACGTGGGGTAGCTCGCGACCAGGAAGATCAGTCCGGCGAGTGTGAACACCTCGGTGTACGCGAAGTGGTCACCCCCGTACTTACGGGCTTCGAAGACCATCTCCTGCACCGTGATCACGGCGAGGAACGGGGTCTCCTTGAACATCGAGATCGCGTAGTTCCCGAGCGCGGGCAGCACGTTGCGCACCGCCTGCGGCAGGATCACGGCCTGCCAGGTCCGCCGGGACGACATGGACAGCGCCCGGCAGGCCTCCCACTGGCCCTTCGGCACCCCGTCGATCCCGGCGCGGTACACCTCGGAGGTGTACGTGGCGTAGTGGATGCCCAGCACCACGATGCCGACGGTCAGCGGCTCCACCGAGGTGAACAGCGCGGCCGCGCCCACCAGCTGGACCAGCAGCGGTGTGGAGCGGATGAACTCCATCACCACCTTCACCGGCACGGTCACGAACCGGGTGGGCGCCCGGCCGGCGACCGCGATGGCCAGCCCGAGCACCGCGGCGACGAGCGTCCCGAGCACCGTGGCCAGCAGGGTGACCTTGAAACCCTGGAGGAGCAGGGGGAGCGCGTCCCCCGCGGCGTTCCAGTCGAATCCTTCGTTCACCGGGCACCTCCGGCAGCCGGGGCGGTCACGGCGCTGCGGGACTTCAGCAGACTGCCCCCGCCGCTCGCCAGGCCGAGCCGCCGCTTGGCGGACCGCTCCAGCAGGTTCATCAGCAGGGTCAGCGCGTAGGCCAGTACGAAGTAGCAGGCCAGCAGGGTCACATACGCGGTGAGGGTCTCACCCGTACGGGTGCGCAGCTTCTCGATCGCGGTCATCAGGTCGGCCGCCGAGATCAGCCACAGCAGCGGTGTGCACTTCAGCAGCTGGATCAGGAGGTTGGTGAGGGACGGGATCATCTGCACCCAGGCCTGCGGAAGGATCACCTTCCGCATCCGGTGCAGGGGCGTCATGTTCAGCGCGACCGCCGCCTCGTACTGGGCCCGCGGCACGGAGTTGATCGCCCCGCGCACCACCTCGGCGCCGTACGCGCCGTAGTTGAGACCGAAGGCGATGACCCCGCAGAGCAGCGGCGTCAGTTCGTAGCCCGTCAGCGGCGGCATCGCGTAGTAGAGCCAGAACAGCTGGACGTACAGCGAGGTGCCGCGGAAGAACTCCACGACCACGCGCGAGACACCGCGCGACAGCAGCAGCCGGCTGATCGACATCAGACCGAGCACGAACGACAGGAGCAGGGCCAGCAGCGCGCCCAGGACGGTGGCCTGCAGCGTCACCCACAGGCCCGAGCGCAGCTGGGGCAGATCGTCGGCGAAGGCGGAGAAGAAGTCATTCATGCGGTGGGGTCCGTCCCTGTCAGCCCTTGCACAGATCGGCCGTCTTCAGGGTGGCCGGCGGGAGCTCGGTGGCACCGAAGCCGTAGTCCCGGAGCAGCTCGACATAGCGGGACTTGTCGGAGACGATCTTCTTCAGCTCGCGGTTGAAGGCGTCCCGCAGCTCCTCGTTGCCCTTGCGGAAGACGGCGCCGCCGGGGCTGTACTGCTTCACGCCGTCGAGCTCCGGCAGGAAGGCCTCGGTGACCTCGGTCTCCGGGTTGGTCTTCGCCAGCCAGCGCAGCGAGATGCCGGTGAGCAGGAACGCGTCGACCCGGCCGCCCTTGACCGCGTCCGCGCCGTCCTGCGGCTTCTGCAGCGACTTGATCTTGTCCTTGGCTATCCCCGCGCCCTCGGCGTACGAGCCCTCGACCGCGCCCGCCATCACGCCGACGGTGATCCCGGCGGCCTTCGCGGAGGCCAGGTCGGTGACCTTCTTCGGGTTGCCCTTCTTCACCATCAGCGCGGTCGGCGAGATGAACTC
Organism: Streptomyces sp. NBC_01257; assembly: GCF_035917255.1. Taxonomy (NCBI): domain Bacteria; kingdom Bacillati; phylum Actinomycetota; class Actinomycetes; order Kitasatosporales; family Streptomycetaceae; genus Streptomyces; species Streptomyces sp. NBC_01257. The sequence goes on along the minus strand of NZ_CP108472.1, from coordinate 3,382,590 downwards.
CGGCTCCGAGAAGAGGGCGTTGGAGCAGCGCTCCGGAGTGATGGCCATACCGGCGCTCACCACGTCGTACTTGCTGGCCTGCAGACCGGGGATCAGCCCGTCCCACTCGGAGAGGGTCGGGCGCAGTTCGTCCACGCCCAGCGCCTTGAAGATCTCCCGGTGCAGGGCGGGCGCCTCGCCCTTCAGCTCCTTGCCCTCCATGTAGCCGTACGGGGCCTCGTCCGCGTACGCGACCCGGACGAACCCCTGCTTGCGGAGCTTGTCGAGGGCCCCCTCACCGTCCGCGGAGTCGGCGCCGGTCTTGCTGCACGCGGTGAGCAGGCCGGGGACGACGAGCAGACCGCCCACGGCTGCCGATCGGTTGAGAAAGCCCCGGCGGGACAGGTTCGGGAAGTCAGCCATGGTTCGCAATCTCCTGAAGGGGTCGAACAGTCCGGACAGGGTTAGCGCCTGCCCGATCCCGTACGTCTATGCAGGAAGAGTTCGCATGTAACCGAACGGTGGCCGGAGGGTGACCTTCCCGTGTCCGATTGCGGGCAGAGTGCGACGGCTCGTGCGCAGCGCGTATTTCGTTGGCGGGTGCGGTGAATGACGGGGCGTTATGCCCAGATGTCCGTCATGCGGGGGCGAAGTGGGGCGTGGGCGGCCCGGGTTGGGGTCAGGCCTCGTGGTCGGTGCCGGGGATGTAACCGAGCCGCTTGTCCACGACGTTGGGCAACGGCTCGCCGGACGCCCACCGTTCGTACATCGCGACGAACTGCTCGCCCAGCCGGTCCCGCCAGCCCGCCGCGTCCCCGCTCATGTGCGGCGACACGATGAGACCGGGCGCGTCCCACAGGGGACTGTCCTCGCCGAGCGGCTCCCGCTCGAAGACGTCGAGCGCCGCACCCGCGATCCACCGCTTGCGCAGCGCGTCCAGGAGGTCGTCCTCGACCACCATGGGGCCGCGTCCCACGTTGATGAACCGGGCCGACGGCTGCATCAGCCCGAAGAACCGGCTGTCGAACATCCCGTGCGTCTGCGGGGTCAGCGGCGCCGCGCAGATCACCCAGTCGGCGCGGGCGGCCAGCCGGTCCAGATCCCCGGCGCCGTGGATCGTGCGCCGGGCCGTGCGGCCCACCAGCGCCACCTCGACCCCGAGCGCCATCAGCAGTCGGGTGATCTCGCGCCCGACCGGACCGGCGCCGAGGACCACCGCGCGGGAGCCCGCGACCCGGGCGGTCTCGCGGTGGTTCCACCGCCGGCGCCGCTGGAGCTCCAGGGTGCCGGGGAGGTCCTTGGCGAAGGCCAGCACCAGCCCCGCCACGTACTCGGCGATCGGCTGCTCGAAGATGCCCCGCGCATTGGTCACCACGGTGTCGCCGGCCACCAGCTCCGGGCAGAGCAGCCGGTCCACGCCCGCGCTCGCCGTGTGCACCCAGGCCGGCCGCGGCCCGTCACCCGGCCAGGCGGCCCGTACCGCGTCCGATGCGAAGTCCCAGACGAGCAGCGCGTCCGCCTCGGGCAGCGCCCGGGCCAGACCCGGGCCGTCCGTGTGCCGCAGGCGCACCCGCCCGGTCAGCGCGCCGAGGCGGGGTGGCGGATCGGCGTCCAGGACGAGCAGGACGGGCTCCGGCATGGGGGCGGTTCCTCCGCGTCGGCCGAGGTGGGCGGGGGCCCCACGCTCGCAGCCGCACCCCACCCCGTCAACAGGCCGAAGCGGTGACCGGGGCGGATGGGGGAATACTGGACAGTGAGCGGGGAAGCCGGTCAGTGCCGTCCGCCCCGCCGCGGCCGGTGCACCGCACACACGACAGGCGTTACCGCACGCAGCACAGGAAGGGTGGACATGACGACCGTCGGATTCCTCTACCCGGGCCACTTCGCGGAGGACGACTTCCCGCGGATGGAGATCCTGCTCGACAGCACCATCAGACTCGTCGTCCACCACACCGAGAGCCCCGACGACGCCTACCGGGAGGACGCCCTGCGCGAGCTGGGCGCCCCGGACCGGCTCGCCGCCGGTGTCGAGGAGCTCCAGCGCTCCGGCGCCCAGTGCGTCGTCTGGGCCTGCGACGCCGGCAGCTTCCTCTACGGGCCGCAGGGCGCCCACGACCAGGCGATGGCGCTGGCCCGGGAGACGGGCGTGCCCGCCTCCAGCACCTCCGTCGGCTTCGTCCACGCCGTACGGAAACTGGGTGCCAACCGGGTCGCGGTCGCCGCGACCTACCCCGAGGACGTCGCCGCGCACTTCACCGCGTTCCTGCGGGCCACGGGCATGGAGGTGGTCGCCACCCACGCGGCGGGCGCGGCAGGGGCCGCCGAGGTCGCGGAATGGGGGCCGGACCGGGTGAAGGAGCTGGCCGTCGCCGCGGACCGCCCCGAGGCGGAGGCCGTCCTGCTGCCGGACACGGCCCTGCACACGGTCGGCCATATCGCCGAACTGGAGGAGTTCCTCGGCAAACCCGTCCTCACCGCGAACCAGGTGGCCGTCCGGGAGGCCCTGCGGCTGGCCGACCGCCCCGCCTGGGCGCCCCGGCTCGGTGCGCTCTTCGCGGCCCGCGAACAGCCCCCGGCCCCGGTGGAGTGGGGGAGCGGACGGTCGTACGCGCACGGGCAGCGGCCCTGAGCGGGGCCAGGCCCGCGGAGTTCCGCCAGGAATAAACGGAGTCGACCTCCTGTTGTGCTGCTCCGACCAGACGAGCATCACCGGAGAGGCCAGGACGTGGACGAGATTCGAGGCGACGAGATCCGTGGCAAGGCGGAGGGAACGGCACCCGTGCCCCTCTCGGTCCTTGATCTCGTGACCGTGGGCCAGGGCCGCACCGCGACCCAGGCCCTGCGTACGGGCGTCGAGATCGCCCAGCTCGCCGAACGCCGCGGCTTCCACCGCTACTGGGTCGCCGAGCACCACTCCATGCCCGGCGTCGCCTCCTCCTCGCCGGCCGTGATCCTGGCCCACACCGCCGCCAGCACCGAGCGCATCCGGCTCGGTTCCGGCGGCGTCATGCTGCCCAACCACGCCCCGCTCGTCATCGCCGAACAGTTCGGCACCCTGGAGGCCATGGCCCCCGGCCGCATCGACCTCGGCCTCGGCCGCGCGCCCGGCACTGACGGTGCCACCGCCGCCGCCCTGCGCCGCACCGAGCGGCTGAACGAGGGCGCGGACGACTTCCCGCAGCAGCTCATGGAGCTGACGCGCTTCCTGGACGACGACTTCCCCGACGGCCACCCCTACGCCCGCATCCACGCGGTCCCCGGACCCGTCCAGGCCACCTCCGAGGGCGGTGTCCAGTCCCCGGCCCGGCCGCCCCTGTGGCTGCTCGGCTCCTCGGGCTTCAGCGCCCGGCTGGCCGGCATGCTCGGCCTGCCCTTCGCCTTCGCCCACCACTTCTCGGCCCAGAACACCATCCCGGCCCTGGAGCTGTACCGGGAGTCCTTCAAGCCGTCCGCGGTGCTGGACGCGCCGTACGCCCTGATCGGCGTCGCCGCCCTGGCCGCCGACGACGAGCGCGAGGCCCGCCGCCAGGTGCTGACCGGCGCCCTGTCGATGCTCCGCCTGCGCTCGGGCCGCCCCGGCCTGGTCCCGACGCCCGAGGAGGCGGAGGCGTACGCCTTCAGCCCCATGGAGCGGGAGTTCGTCGACAGCTGGCTCGTCAACATCGTCCACGGCACCGCGGACGAGGTCCGCACCGGCCTGGACGACCTGGCCAAGCGCACCGGCGCCGACGAGCTGATGATCACCGCCAACGCGCACGGCGGCGAGGCCCGGCTGCGCAGCTACGGCCTCATCGCGGACGCGTACGGCCTGCCGGGGGCCTGAGCCGCCGCGGGCGTTCAGGCCTTCAGGGCCCGGGCGCCCAGCAGTTCGCCGATGCGTTCCGGGGCTACGGCGCGGGAGTAGAGCCAGCCCTGTCCGGTGTCGCAGCCGATCCGGCGCAGCCGTTCCGCCTGGCCCGCCGTCTCCACGCACTCCGCGGTGACGGTCAGGCCCAGGCGGTGGGCCAGCTGGACCATCGCCTCGACGATCGTCTCGTCGGCGGGGCTGGGATGCGTGCCGTCCTCGTAGCGGAAACCCCGCACGAAGGCGCCGTCCAGCTTCAGCACGGAGACCGGCAGCCGGCTCAGATAGGCGAGGTTGGAGTAGCCGGTGCCGAAGTCGTCGATGGCGATCCGGACGCCCATGTCGCTGAGGGACTGCAGGGCCTGCAGCGGCCGGCCCGCCGACCCCATCACCGCGGACTCGGTCAGTTCCAGTTGCAGCAGGGCCGGGTCCAGGCCGGTCTCCGCGAGGATCTCCGCGACATCGGTGACCAGATCGGAGTCCCAGACCTGGCGGACCGCGACGTTGACGCTGATGAACAGCGGCGGCTCGGCCGGGTGGTCGAGCTGCCAGCGCCGGGCCTGCCGGCAGGCCGCCCGCAGCACCCACCGGCCGAGCTGCACGATCGAGCCGTCCTCCTCGGCGATCGCGACGAACCGATTCGGCGAGAGCATGCCGAACTGCGGGTGGTTCCAGCGCACCAGCGCCTCGACACCCCGCACGACACCGTCGGCCATGCCGACCAGCGGCTGGTACTCGATGGTGAACTCGCCGCGCTCGACCGCGGGGCGGAGATTGGACGAGAGCGCCTGGCGGGTCATCCGGTGGGCGTTGCGCTCGGGGTCGAAGAGGGTCCAGCGGGCCTTGCCGTCGGCCTTCGCCCAGTACAGCGTCGTATCGGCGGCCTGCATGAGACCGGTGGCCGAGGTACCCGCGACGGGCCGCTCCACCACCCCGATCGACGCCGAGACCGAGAGCCGCTGACCGGCCAGGTCGAAGGGCTGCTGGAGCGCGGTGAGCACGGTGCGGGCGAGATCGGTCAGCTGCTGCGTACCGGTGGACTCCTCGACCAGGATCGCGAACTCGTCGCCGCCCAGGCGCGCCACCAGATGCGCGCCGGTGGGCCGGGGCTCGCCGTCCTGCTCGGCGCAGTCGGTCAGCCGCGCGGCGACGGCGGCCAGCAGCCGGTCGCCGATCCGGTGGCCCAGGGTGTCGTTGACCGCCTTGAAACCGTCGAGGTCGAGGTAGACGAGCCCGATCCGGCCCCGCCCGGGGATGCTGTCGTCCTGGTACGGCGAGGTCTCCAGGACCGCCGAGAGCCGCTCGAAGAACAGCGTCCGGTTGGGCAGCCGGGTCACCGGGTCGTGCATCTGGAGATGGCGCAGCCGCTTCTGGAGCTCGCGCCGGTCACTGACGTCCGCGACGGATAGCAGCACCTGACCGGGCGCCGCCCCGGCGGTCTGCTCCTGGGCCGACGACATCGGCACGACGGTGATCTCCGCCCACAGCGAGCGGCCGTCGGGGTGCTTGAGCCGGCGGGTGCAGCGGAAGCGGGAGCGCCGGCCGTGCAGCACCTCGCGGTACGCGTGCCAGGTGCGGCCGTCCGCCGCGAGGTCGACCAGATCGGACGCGGACTGCGCGGTCAGCGTCGCCGCGCCGACCCCGGCCAGGGCGGCAAGCGCGTCGTTGGCGGTGACGATCAGGCCCTCGTGGTCGACGACGGCCATCGGAAGCGTGGCGGCGCGGAAGGCGGCCCGGTAGTCGTACAGGTCGGAGGCGCCGGGACCGGCGGACGGCCACGAACCGTCACGTTCCGTGATCGCCGGGGGTGGGGAAGAGGGCGCTGTGCCTGCCGCGGGCCTGGGCCCTTCGGAGGTTCCGCTCACCGTTCGCTCCCGCCGTGCAGTTCTGTCCCGGACACCTCTGGTCGGACTGGCCCGCCGCGTGGAGCGCCCGTTGTCAGGGACGGAAACCGCGCAGGAAAGCGAGGTGAAGCATAGAGGCTGGCACCTCGGCCGTTCCAGCGCCCCGACCGTTACGGGTCCCGCGTCCGCCGCCCATGGGCCATTCGCGCGGCGATCCGGTTTGCCCACGACTGATCGTTTCTGCGCGGCTCTGTTCCGTCCCGTTGTATTGGTGATCGATTGTGACTGTCCGTGAGAGCGGAGTGGGGTGCGGCGGCTGACCCGAGTGGGGCAGCTCAACAGGACGTACCTCCTGAAGCGTCACAAGGTGGTCAGGAGGTGCTGAGGATCCGGGGCCGGCCGGGATCTTCGACACCCTCCTGGAGTCCGCACCCCGCACCGGAGGTAGAAGTGCCGCGTCAGCACGGGCCCGGAGGGGTGGAGAGACCGAGTCCGCGCGCGGTGACCGCCGGGCTGATCTCCCTTCTCGCCCTCGCCGCCACCTCCCTGGTCGCGGGCCCCGCCGTGGCCGCCACCGGCGAGGCGGCCCCCTGCGCGCTGCCCCGCACCGAGGCCCATCACTCGCTGGGCCTGGACCAGTGGAACGGCGCCTATCCGCGCCCCGACCACGCCCTCGACGCGGTCATGGTCTTCCTCTCGTTCCCCGACGCCCGCCCCGTCACCACCCCCGCCGACCTCACCGCCGACTACTTTCCCGCCACCACGCAGTTCTTCCAGCGCGCCTCCTACGGAAAGTTCACCCTGCGCCCGCACCCTCAGCGGCAGTGGATCCGGATGCCCAAGCCGTCGGTCTGGTACGGCATACAGCGCGACTGGGACGACGACCGGCGCAGCGCCTACCTGCGCGACGCGATCGACGCGGCCGACCCCGAGGTCGACTTCTCGAAGTACGACATCGTCTACCTCGTCGCCGACCCGGACGCGCCCGGCGTCGACTCCGACGCCACCAAGGTCGTCAACTTCGACCGGCCCCTGCACGCCGACGGCACGGACATCAGGCGCGTGGTCACCGTCTTCGAACAGCACCCCCCGGACCACAACGTCCTGGCCCACGAGACCGGACACGTCTTCGACCTGCCCGACCTCTACCACCGGCCGTCGGACGGCAAGGGGGACTGGGACACCTACGTCGGCGACTGGGACGTCATGGGCAGCCAGTTCGGCCTCGCCCCCGACCTCTTCGGCTGGCACAAGTGGAAGCTGGGCTGGCTGGACGACCGGCAGGTCACCTGTATCCAGAGCAGCCGGGTCGTCACCCTGGAGCCGATGGCGGCCGTACCCGTGCCCGGTGAGTCCCTCGGGACCCGGCTCGCCGTGATCAGGACCGGCGAGGGCAGCGCCGTGGCCATCGAGGCCCGCAGCGCCACCGGCAACGACGACGGGACCTGCACCGAAGGCGTGCTGCTCTACCGGATCCGCAACGAGACACCGTCGGGCGGCGGACCGGTCGACGTCCTCGACACCCACCCCGGCACCGACGCCTGCTGGGACCGGTCGGTCTACCCGCCGCTCGCGGACGCGCCGCTGCGGGTCGGCGAGACGTACTCCGTACCGGGCGGACACACCACGATCGAGGTCGCCGACCGGACGCCCTCGGGTGCCTGGACGGTCCGCATCACCACGGGGACGTAGCACCGGAACCGGCCGCCGACAACGAAGAAGCCCCTCGCTCTCGCGAGGGGCTTCTTCCGTCTGTGCGCCGCCAGGGACTCGAACCCCGGACCCGCTGATTAAGAGTCAGCTGCTCTAACCAACTGAGCTAGCGGCGCCTGCTGACGTCGTAGACCTTAGCACCCTGATCGGCGGGAGGAAAAATCGAAATCCGGGGCGCCGAAGCGGGCACCGAGCGGGCCACCCGGACACAGGCCCAGAGCAGGACGTCGGGCCCCGGCAGCCAGGGGTTGCGGGTGTCGGGCGCGACCAGCCAGCGCGGCCCGGAGGACGAGGGATCGCAGGTCAGCGGCGGGACCGTCACCGCGTCCCCGGCGCCGTGACAGAGCAGCGGAGGCACCTTCGGGCCGCCGCCCTCCGCCCCCAGCGGGGCCCGCCCGGACCCGTCCCGCGGGCTGCCGCCCCACTCCTCCCAGTCGAGCAGCGAGGGCAGCCGCTGGGCGGTGCCGGGGGAGGCGAACAGCAGCATCCGGCCGCGGTGCGCGGCGACCGGGCCGGAGCCCGGACCGTCGGACCACAGGTGCTCCAGCATCCGGCGCCCGAACAGCGTCGGCACGTTCACCACGTCGAAGGCGGAACCGCACGGCAGCACCCCGGGCGCGGAGGGGCGCGACTCCCACTGGGCCAGGGTGCTGCGCGGATACGCCGCGGCCCCGGCCAGCCAGGCGGCGCCGGACGCCGTCACCTGAGCCGTCTGGTTCCCGGCCTGCTCACGCAGGAGGGCGAAGACGTCGCCGCCGCCGTCGCCGGCGTGGTGGCGGGGCCCGTCGCCGTGGTGCAGGGTCGTTTCGTCTGGCAGCCATGCGGTCATACGCACAGGTCTACCCGGAGTGATCACCCGGATTCCGAGAGTTGCCGGAAATCGGGACAGGGTGGGGTGCAGGGGAGTATCTTGCGCGCCTGGCATATGCCAACGGTTGTACCCGGAGTCATCGCCGGAGCCCGTCCGTACGGCGGGCAGCGGGCGCCGGACGGCCGGCGGCCGGGCAGCTCGTACCGGAGGGCGCCCAGGCCGCCGCCCCGGTGTCAGGGCCTGGGCTCGTCCAGCAGGCTGCGGCCGAACTCGACCATCTTCACCGCGTAGTCCTCGGTCCACTCCGCCCGCCGCGCGATGTCCGCGGTCGTCAGCCGGTCGAACCGGCGCGGATCCGCCAGCTGTGCCGCCGCGATCGCCTGGAACTCGACCGCCCGGTCCGTCGCGGCGCGGAAGGCCAGCGTCAGCTCGGTGGCCCGGCTCAGCAGCTCCTTCGGATCGTCCATCGACTCCAGGTCGAAGAAGTGCTCAGGATCGGCGACCGCCGCCGACGGCTCGAAGAGCAGGGGTGCGGGGCGCAGCCGCTGCTGCTCGTTCCGCTCGGGTTGTGCCATGTGGTTCTTCCTCCTCCGGTGGGCCCGACGGCCACCCTCCATTGTCCAGCCCTCCGCAAGGGCGCTTCCGGGAGCGTGCACCGGGCCTTCGGCCATCCGCCGTGCCCCCGTGCGCCCCCGACCTCAACGCCCCCAGCGCACCCGGTGTTCCGCCAGATGCGCCAGCACCGCGTGGTTCGCCTCCCAGCCGTCCGGGAACTTCACCGTCACGCCCAGCTGGACCGGCTCCGTCGAGGGGTGTTCGTCCAGCAGGTCGGCGACCCCCTCGCGGCACACCACGATGCAGGCGTGCCGGTGGCGGGATGCCAGCACGCACAGCCGGCCCGTCTCCAGGTGGAACGCGGTGGCGTCCGGACGGCCGGACAGCGGGTGCAGGACCACCGTCACGTCGAACTCGCGGCCCTGGAGCCGGTTCGCGGTGTCGACGGCGACCCCCGTCACCCCCAGCTCGGCGAGTGCCGCCCGCACCGCGGCCGCCTGGTCGCGGTGGGCGGTGCCGACCGCGACCCGCTCCGCCGTCACCGGCGCCGGGTCGGGGGAGCGCTCGCTGGTCGCCGCGCCGCCCCGGTCGAGCAGCCGGCGCACCACCAGGGCCACGGCCCGGACCGCCTCGGGGTCGGTGCGCGGGGTGTGCCGGGCCGGAAGCTCCAGGAGGCCCCAGCCGGACTCCGCGGCCTCGTCCAGCACCCGGTCCGCCGCCGAGCCGTCGGACGCCACCCCGAAGGACAGCAGCCGGTCGCCGTGGTCCGTACCGCTGCGGAACGGGGTGTACGGGTAGAACGCGTCCGACACCAGCGGCGCGGCCGAGGCCGGCAGCCGCCAGGAGACCGGCAGCCGGTGCTGCGGCAGCTCCGGATTGTGCGCGAGCAGCGTGGAGACCGCACTGGCCGACGGGTCGTAGCTCAGCCCCGCCCACTGGTCCGCGCCGACGATCGAGAACGGGTCCAGCTGGCCCGGATCGCCGACGAACAGCGCCCGCTCGAAGAGCCCCGCCACGGCCAGCAGCGCGTCCGAACGCATCTGGTACGCCTCGTCGACGATCGCGTGGCCCCACGGCTCGACGTTCTTCACATGGGCCCACTTCGCCGCCGTCGAGATGACGACGTCGAGCCCGGCCAGATCCGCCGCCTTCGCCGACTTCCGTACGTTGGCCAGGCCGTCCAGCACCTTGTCGTACGGGTCGGAGTCGTTGCTGTGCAGCCGGCCGACCGGCAGTCCCGGGTCCTTCTCGGCGAGGCGGACCACCAGGTCGTCGACCTGGGCGTTCGTCTGCGCGACCACCATCAGCGGGCGTCCGGCCGCGGCGAGTTCGAGCGCGGCGCGCACCACCAGCGTCGACTTGCCCGCGCCGGGCGGCGAGTCCACCACGATGCCGCGCGCCGAGCCGTTCAGCGTGTCGTCCAGGATCCGGGCGGTGGCCAGGCCCGCCGCCGCGCCCGGGTCGAATACGGCCGTCACAGCAGGTCCTCCGTGGTCACGGGGTCGGGGCGCTCGGCAGCCGCCGCGCCGCCCGGCGGGCCGCCGTGGGTCCACGGGGTCTCCTCCGCGTCCGGCAGCTGCGGGCCACCGCGCTGGTCGTGCTCGAAGAGCGTCCAGGCGATGACGTCACCGGGCTCCGGCACCGAGCCCGGCGCGGGCTCCTTGCCGCGGCCCATCCGGTCGGTGATCCGCAGCACCAGCGCGGGCGCCGGACCGTCCTCCGGCGGCCCGTACCCCGCGAACTCGGCGGTCTGCGGCTTGCCGTCCAGTGAGCGGTAGACCTTCACCCGCTCACCCAGGTGCGGCTGCTCCGCCGTGCGGACCGTGACCAGCGGGCGCGGCGAGGGCCGCTTGGACTCGCTGTACGCCATCTCCACCGCGGTCACCTCCGCGAGGAACGCCTCGCCCGCCAGCCGGCGCCCGGCCAGCACCAGCGGGTCGTCCAGCGCCTCCTGGGCCTCCAGCTGGGCCTGCGCCGTCTCCCGCGCGGCCAGCTTGCGGGCCGCCGTCACCGCGTCGTCCCGGCGCGGCTGCGGCGGTTCACCCGCCGCCACCCGGTCGCGGTGGCCGGTGAACGACCAGCGGTCGCGGGTCCAGCGGTCCTCGGCCCTGGACCCCTCCGGCAGCTCCCGCATCAGGTCGAGGCCGTGCCACACCGCGTCCCAGGTCGGCCGCAGCACACCGGCCAGCAGGCGTCTGATGTCCCGCTCGGCCGCGGTCAGCTCGGCGAGCCGGGCATCGGCCGCCATGCCGTCCTCTGCGGCGGCCAGCGAGGTGCGCGCCCGGTCGTACTTCTCGATCGCGGGGGCCAGCAGCCGGTTGTCGAAGTCGGGGTCGGTGGCCGGTCCGGCGGGCGGGCACAGCAACTGCCCCTCCCGGTCCCTGGCCAGCTCGGCGCGGAGCGCGGCCTCGGCCCCGGACTCACCGGCCGGCGGGTCGATCCAGGCCAGCAGGGCACCCAGGTGCTGGTCCTCCAGGGAGGACTGGCCGCTCGCCCAGTGCCGGTTGAGGAGATCGGTGCCGGCCAGCAGCAGCGAGGAGCCCGGCACCCGGGCCCGCTCGCCGTAGTGCGTCAGCCAGCGGCCCAGCAGCGGGACCCGGGCGGGCGCCGGATACGGGGTGTCCGGGTCGTCCTCCGCGGTGCGCCGGAAGCGCATGGAGCGGCCGAGCAGCCGGATGAACTCGATGCCCGCCCGGCTCGGCACGATCAGCTGCGCCGCGTCCGTGCACAGCTCCGTCTCGACCTTGACCTTCTTGCCGGTCGACGGGTCGGTCTCGTTCCGTTCGGCCGGCTCGATCACCTCGGTGAACGACTCGATGTACGGCAGGACCGACTCGGCCAGCTCCGCCAGGAACGCGAACCGCAGATCCCGGTCGCGCGGCTGGGCCACGACCAGCAGCCGGGGCGCGTCCCGGTCGGTGCCCACGAGCGCGCCGAGCGGGGCACCGGCCTCACCCGCGGTGGTCAGCGGTACGAGCACGAGGGGCCGGTCGGTGAGGTGGCGGTGGCGGACGGTGGCCATCGGACGGGCGCGGCCGCTCTCCACGGCCTCCAGCCGGGCCAGGGTGCCGATCAGCGACATGCGGTGCCCCCCAGGTCCGGTACGGGGTTCCCCCGCGACGTCACGGCGTCCGCGCTGGAACTCCGTACCGGACCCAGCGCCTCGGCGCGCAGCGCGGCCGCCCGGAGCAGGGCGGCGACCGTCGGATCCGCCGGATCGCCCTCCTTGCCCGCGGCCGCGGCCAGCACGTCGGCGACCGTGGTCAGTCCGCCGAGCTCTCCCCGCACGCTGCGCCCGAGCGCCTCGACCGCACCGGCGGCCCGGGCCCTGGACCGGCAGTGAAAGGCGAGCTCGCAGGCGGCCAGGCACTCCGGCGCGTACGCCGCCGCGACGGACTCCACGGCCGTGTCCAGCGTCTCGGGGGAGCTGTCCGGGTCGAACGTGGTGCCCTCGGGCAGCGCGGCCGCGAGGTCCTCGATCCGGGTGAGGCGGGTCAGCTGCCGGCGGGTGACCGCCCGCTGCTTGCGCACGTCCACGGCGGACGCCGTCGGCAGGTTGGAGAAGTCCTTGGGGCAGACCAGCAGCACCCGGTGGCCGACCGACGCGCCCTCGGTCGCCGCGGCGACCCGCTCCAGCGCCAGGACGTACACGGCGGACTGACGGGCGGCCGCACCCACCTTCGCCGCGTCGGCCGAGCCGTCGATCATGGGGAAGGACTTGATCTCGACGACGGTCCAGGTCCCGTCGGGATGGACCACCACCGCGTCCGGCTCCAGATAGGCGGGGGAGCCCGCCACCTCCAGGGCCAGCATCGGGTGGTCGAGCAGTGCCCAGCCGCCCGACCCGGTGGCCTCGCGCAGGGCGAGCGCGGTGCGGGCGGCGCGGCCCTCGGGACCGGCCGCGGTGAGATCCGGCACGGCGACGTCCGCAGGCGGTTCGCCGGGCTCGCCGAACCGCTCGTGCAGCAGGCGCATCAGCTCCGTACCGCCGTCGGCCTTGACCTTGGCCTCGAAGGCGTTGCCCCGCATGAAGGCGAACTGGGACTGGCCGAAGGGGGCCGGTGCGCCGAGCGCGGTGGCGAGCGCGGCCTTGTCGACCCCGGCCCCGTCGAGCAGGGCGCGCCGCTTGCAGCCGGGGTTCGCGGCCAGGGCGGCCAGCGCACGGGCGTCCAGCGGACGCGGTGGGACGGCCGGGCCCCTCAGCTCAGCGAGCCGCTGCCGCAGTGTCACCGCCCGCCGCTCTTCCCGCGGAGGCGGGGACGTCGGCCGGGGCAGGTGGACCGGCCGGTCCTGCGGCATCGGTGGGATCTGCGGAGGTGGTCCGCTGGCCGGGGATTCGCTCACCCGCGGAAGTCTTGCATCCGGCACTGACATCCGGGGACTGCGTGACCGGGGACACCGGTGCGAAACGGGCCAGGAGCGCGTTCTTGCCCCGCTCGGCGAACCGCGAGACAGGCCTGGCCACCAGCGCCCCGACGCCCATGACGGCGGCGCCGGCGACGGCGTCGAGGAAGTAGTGGTTGGCGGTGCCCATCACCACGAAGACCGTGATCAGCGGATAGGCGACGCCGGCGACCCGCAGCAGCGGGTGCCTGCCGTGGCGCCACAGGAGGATGCCGCACCACAGGGCCCAGCCCACGTGCAGGCTCGGCATCGCCGCGTACTGATTGGTCATGCCGCCCATGCCGCGCGGGGCGCTCGCCTCGGCGCCCCACCAGCCGTACGAGCTGTACTGGGCCATCGTGTCGACGAAACCGTGCCCCGCGGCCAGCAGCCGCGGCGGGCAGGTCGGCATCAGCGTGAAGCCGATGAGACCGAGCATGGTGGACGTCATCAGCCAGGTCCGGGCCCGGCGGTAGGCGGCCGAGTGGCGCCGGAACATCCAGATCAGGACGGCCGGGGTGACCAGGTAGTGCAGGGAGGCGTACGCGAAGTCGGCGGGTATGCCTATGGAGGGGTGCGCGGTGAACAGCCGGTTGAGCGGGTGCTCGGCGTTGAGGAAGAGGGCCTTCTCCAGATCCAGGATGCGCAGCCCGTGGTCGACGGCGGTGGACACGTCACCGCGGACCAGGAGCCTGCCGCCCGAGTACGCCCCGTAGACCAGGGCCAGGAGCGGGAGCTCGGTCCACCAGCGGGGCCGGGTGCGCGGCACGGGCGCGGTGGTGGCATGCGGCATCCGGAAGTTCTCCATCATGTGTTCATGCGGCCGACTGCGGGCGTTCAACCGTACGGTGCGCGTCGGCCGCGATTCCCCCGGGGGTGCCCTGGGCACCCCTCAGCTGCTCGGATGTGTCTGTGGTCAGAGGGACGCTGCCGCGGCCCCGCAGGTTGCCTCGCGCATCGGTGCGCGATGATGGAAATCCGGACGATCCGTTTCTGTCGCTCCGCCCGTTCCATCCCGGACGGAATCGTCCCCGTCGATGTCCAAGATCTCAGATCCCGCATCCGAGGTCTCAGTTTTTCAGGGAGAGCCGTCACATGGCACCGCGCATCCTGCTGGCCCGGCACGGTCGGACGGAATGGTCCGTCAAGGGGAATCACACCGGCAGGACGGACATTCCGCTGCTCGACTCCGGGCGCGAGGGGGCCAAACTCCTCGGCGAGCGGCTGCACCGCGGGCCGTGGGCGGACCTGCCGGGCCTCGAGGTCCGCACCAGTCCGCTGGTGCGGGCGTCCGAGACCTGCGAGATCGCGGGCTTCGGCGGCCGGGCCGAGCGGTGGGACGCGCTGATGGAGTGGGACTACGGGGCGTACGAGGGCATGACACCCGCCGAGATCAAGGCGGTCCGCCCGGACTGGTTCATCTGGCGTGACGGGGTGCCGGAGGGCGAGACCCTGGCGGAGGTGTCGGCCCGGGCCGACGAGGTCGTCGCGTGGGCACGCTCGGCCGACCGCGACGTGCTGGTCTTCGGCCACGGCCACATTCTGCGGGTGCTGGGGGCGCGGTGGCTGGGCGAGGACGCGTCGTTCGCGGCGCGCATCCGGCTGGACCCGACGTCCCTGTCGGTACTGGGCTGGGCGTACGGGGCGCCGGCGGTGGAACGCTGGAACGACACGGGGCACCTGGAGCGGTGACGCGGGGGGCGTCGACTTTCAGCCTGTCCGGCGTTTGAGGACGGAACCGTTGCTCCGGTCCCGGGTCCGGGCCCTTGCCCTCAAGCGCCGGCCGGGCTGAGTGGTGCGTACCGGCCTCCGAAGCGGGGCTTCAGGCCTCAGACGCCGGACGGGCTGGAGGTGCCGGACGGGCTCGGGTGTGCGCCCGGCATCGCATGGCGGTCCAGGAAGTCCCGTACGTCCACCGACCCCCGCCCCCGCGGCCGCAGGACCGCCACCGCGCTCGCCAGCATCGCGCGGATCCGGGAGGACTGGACCTGGTCGAGCAGGTCCATCACCCGGTGACCCGTGGCCGCCGCCTCCTCCGCGAGGCCCGCGCGGGCCAGGTCCGTGGTCAGTTCCGCCCGGTACAGCGCCAGGTTCCGGGTGAAGTGCGGGTCCTGGAGCCGGGTGGCCCGCCGGGCATGCCGCGCGGCCCGCGACCAGTCGCCCAGCGCCGACCAGCACTGCGCCTCCAGCATCTCCAGCTCCGCCTCGCGGAAGAACGTCATCCACTCCGGGTCCGCCGCCGACGGCCCCTTCCCGAACGCGGTGTGCGCCCGCCCCAGCGCCCGTTCGCAGCCGGTGCGGTCCCCGAGCCCGGCCCGCCCGCCCGCCTCCCGCAGGGCCAGCAGCGCCAGCAGCCGCGGTGAGCCCAGCGGCCGGGCCGCCCGCTGCCCGGCCTCCGCGGCCCGTACGGACTCGCGAGGCCGTCCCGTGTCGCGGGCCAGGAACGACGCGTTGCAGAACGCGTGCGCCTCCAGCGCCGGATCCCCCGCCACCCGCGCGGTGGCCAGCGCCTCCGCGTAGTGCGAGCGGGCGTCGTCGAAGCGGCCCGAGTCATGGGCCAGCCAGCCCACCGAGATGGCCAGCTCACCGGCGCCGGCGTGCAGCCGGTCCGCGGTGGAGCGGCGGGCCGCGGTGCCGGAGTCGAGCAGCGCGTACGCCGCCCGCAGGGGCTGCGAGGCCCGCCGGTAGAGACCGTCGCCGCCGTGCCGGTCGTCGAGCAGCCGGATCTGCCGCACTGCCTTCTCGACGGCGCTCACCTCCGCGTCACCGACCCGGCGCTGCACGGGCAGGGAGACGGTGGCCGGGCCGTGGAGGCCCAGGCCCAGGGTGGCGGCCGCCACCGCGGTGGTGCCGCTCGTCATGAATGCGCGACGCAGCACGTCGCTCTCCTCGTCGATGTCGCTGCCGCATACGAGCAGTGGGGAAGGGGAAGCCGGGGGGCGCGAGGCGGCCGCCGTGGACCGGGCCGCCCGGCCGCGTACCGATTCGCGCGGTGAGAAGCCCAGGTCCGCCAGGGTCGCCCCGGGGAACATGTGCAGGAAGACCCGCTCGTACGCGTAGTTGGGACAGCGGATCTCGCCGGACTCCACGCGTCCGATGTACCGGGCGTCGCACGCGACCTGCTCGCCGATCTCACGAGCGGACCTGCGTACCGCGGCAGCGAACTCCCCGGCGGAGCGCTGTCCGCGCAGCCGCCGGAAGGCGAGGTTGGGAACTGCCCGTGTCGACACCATGGCGGAGCCCTCTCTGGTGCGAGCCGGGCGCCTGTTTCCGGTGTCCCGGCGGAGCAAGAACGTACCTGCTGTGACAAGTCGCACACGCTGCGTTTGCCAACAAATCGGATATCTCGCCCACGATCCGCCATGAACTGCCACCCTTTGCGGCGGTGCTGCACCGTAGCCCTTGACGCGGTCGGCGCGTTGGTCCATGTGGAGACGGAGTCCGGCTCCGTCCCGGCGATGAGAGGAGAGGTCCCTTGTTGCACCTCGGCACGGCGACCGGCGCGCGGACGACCGCGACGACGGCGGCCACGACGGCCACGAGCGGCACCACGGCATCCGCCGATGAGCCGCGGGCCGGTGCGCCCGCCGCCCCCGAACCCTGCGACCTGGTGACCGTCCCCGCCCGTCAGGGCCTGGAGGCCGTCGACATCCTGCGCCGCGGTGCCGACCAGGAGGCCGTCGGCCCGGTCATCCACGACGGGGCCTGCGCCACCCTCGGCTTCCTGGTGCCGCCCGGCACCGCACAGGCCTGGGACGTACCGGGCAGCGCCTGTACGCAGACCGACGGCCGCGGGCTGCGCATCCCCGCCGAGCCGCCGGTCTCCGGCAGCGGCTGGCTGCTGCCGCCCGCCGACGACACCCCGGTCACCGACCCGGCCGTGCTCCGGGCCGCCCTCGACCAGGCCGCCCGGCTGATCGAAGCGGCCGACAACTGCCGCTGAGCCCATAATGGCCGGACGGCGGGTGTCTTGATCGGCCCGTCACGGCCGGCTCCGACCGGTCCCGGACACGGCGAGCGGTGAGCAGGGGCGAGGGGCAGTGGCACGTCGAGGAGCGGCCGGCGGCGCGGGCGAGCGCAAGCAGCGCGCCGAGCGCAGGACCGACCGGAAGGCGGCGCGCGGTTCCGAGCGGCCCGGGGGCAACGTCACCGAGCCGGTGGACGGCGGCATCGCCGAGCTCGTCCCCGACCGGGAGCGCCGGCGCGCCTGGACCCTGACGATCGACGGCGCGCCCCAGTCCCACGTGGACCTGGACGACCCGACGTACCTCTCCTTCTCGTACCAGCGCCGGATCGGCCACATCATCGACCTGGCCGCACCGCCCGGACAGCCCCTGCACGTCGTGCATCTCGGCGGCGGGGCCTTCACCCTCGCCCGCTACACCGCCGCCACCCGCCCCCGCTCCACCCAGCAGATCGTCGAGGTCGACGCCGCGCTCGTCCAACTGGTGCGCCGGGAACTGCCGCTGGACCCGCAGGCCAGGATCAGGGTCCGCGCCACCGATGCCCGCGCCGGGCTCGGGAAGATCCAGGACGGCTGGGCGGACCTCGTCGTCGCCGACGTCTTCAGCGGGGCCCGCACCCCCGCCCACCTCACCAGCACCGAGTTCCTCGCCGAGGTGCGCCGGGTCCTGAAGCCCGGCGGGAGTTACGTGGCCAACCTCGCCGACGGACCGCCGCTGGCCCATCTGCGCGGCCAGATCGCCACCGCCGCCACCGTCTTCCCCGAGCTGGCCCTCGCCGCCGACCCGGTCGTCTTCCGCGGCCGCCGCTTCGGCAACGCCGTACTGCTCGCCTCGGACACCGCCCCGAGGACCGCGGAGCTGACCCGCAAGGTGGCGACCGATCCGCACCCCGGACGCGTCGAACACGGCCGTGCGCTCACCGACTTCACCGGCGGCGCGGCCCCGGTGCACGACGCGGACGCCCGCCCCTCGCCCCCGCCGCCCGCCACCGCGTTCGACTGACGCCCCTCGTCCCCTTACGACTTCACGATGTCGACCATGGGCGGATGGTCGTTCCAGGTGCAGAAGACCGACACCGTCGTGCCGTCGACCTTGGCGAAATCCACCCGGATCCAGGTCGTGTTCGTCCACACCTGCACCGACCAGCCCTGGTCCGGTGTCGCCGACACCAGCTTCGCCGAGGCGGGGCCCATCTCGAAGACGACCCGGCCGCCGTCCGTGCCGTACCCCTTCGCGGTGCCCGACGCGGTGTGCGTGGCCGTCGGCCGCGGGGTGCCCGCCGGGGTGTGCGACGGGGCGGGGGACCTGCTCGCGGACGGTTTCGGGGTGGAACGGGGCGTGGCGCGGGGCGTCGCCGACGGGGACGGTTCCGGGCGGTGCGTGGAGGACGACAGGTTCTCGGAGGAGTCCCGGCCCGCCCGGGTGCCCGCCGCGAGCGGCACCGCGCGCGGCGGATCGTACGCCGTGCCCGCCATCACGGTGTGCACACCCCACCACGACAGCGTGACCGCTGCGCCGGTGGCGAGCGACCACGCCAGCGCGTGTACGAGTCCTCGTTGCATCGGGGCACATACTGCACCACGGGTCCCGGCGGTGTCCCGGTGATGCCCCCTTGCCGCCACCGGGCGGACCGCGAGCGGCCCGATGGCGTACGGTGCCGCCCATGCCAAGTGTGCTCGTGGTCGAGGACGACCAGTTCGTACGTTCCGCCCTCATCCGGCACCTGACCGAGGCCTCCCACACGGTACGGAGTGTCGGCACCGCGCTCGAAGCGCTGCGCGAGGTCGCCCACTTCCGGTTCGACGTGGTCATCCTCGACCTCGGGCTGCCCGATCTCGACGGGGCCGAGGCGCTGAAGATGCTGCGCGGCATCACCGACGTGCCCGTCATCATCGCGACCGCGCGCGACGACGAGAGCGAGATCGTCCGGCTGCTCAACGACGGCGCCGACGACTACCTCACCAAGCCGTTCTCCGTGGAACACCTCTCGGCGCGGATGGCCGCCGTGCTGCGCCGCTCGCGGGCCGCCGGCGGCGAGGCACCGCCGCCGCGCGTCATCCAGGTCGGCGGACTCTCCATCGATCCGCTGCGCCGCCGGGCCGAACTCGACGGCACCGCACTCGACCTCACCCGGCGCGAGTTCGACCTGCTGACCTTCCTGGCCGGCCGGCCGGGCGTCGTCGTCCCGCGCAAGGAACTCCTCGCCGAGGTCTGGCAGCAGTCCTACGGGGACGACCAGACCATCGACGTCCATCTCTCCTGGCTGCGCCGGAAGCTGGGCGAGACGGCCGCCCGGCCGCGCTATCTGCACACGCTGCGCGGCGTCGGCGTGAAACTCCAGCCGCCCGCCGCGCCCCCGGAGCAGCCCGCATGAGATGGGCCCTGGTCAAGGTCTGCCTGGCCGTCACCGCGATGGTCGTCATCGCCTTCGCCGTCCCCCTCGGCCTCGTCATCAAGGAGATGGCCCGCGACCGCGCCTTCTCCGACGCCGAACGGCAGGCCGCGATGATCGGCCCCACCCTCTCCATCACCGCCGACCGGGCCGAACTCCAGAAGGCCGTCCTGACCACCGAACCGGGGGCCGACGACCGGATGGCCGTCCATGTCCCCGCGTCCGACGAGGCCGACAGCGTCGCGGTGGAGATCGGCACCCGCCGCGCCACCCGCAAGGACCTGGAGACCGTGCAGGAGTCGGGGCGCGCCTCCATCACCGAGGTGAGGGGCGGCTCCGCGCTGCTCCAGCCGACCGCGCTGGGCGGCGGAGGCACCGCCGTCGTCGAGGTGTTCGTGCCGGAGGAGGAGGTCTCCAACGGCGTCGCCACGGCCTGGCTGATGCTCGCGGGCGTCGGCATCGCGCTGATCGTCGGTTCGGTCGCGGTGGCCGACCGGCTCGGCGTCCGCATGGTCGAGCCCGCCCGGCGCCTCGCAGGCGCCGCGCACGACCTGGGGGAGGGGCGGCTCGGGACCCGCGTCCCGGAGGAGGGCCCGACCGAACTCCGTTCCGCCGCGACCGCGTTCAACTCGATGGCCGACCAGGTCGTCCAACTCCTCGCCAACGAGCGCGAACTGGCCGCCGACCTCTCGCACCGGCTGCGCACCCCGCTCACCGTGCTCCGGCTCAACGCCGCCTCGCTCGGGGAGGGCCCCGCGGCCGAACAGACCCGGGCGGCCGTCCAGCAGCTGGAGCGGGAGGTCGACACGATCATCAGGACCGCCCGGGAACAGCGCCCGCAGACCCAGGGGCAGGGCGGCGGGCCGGGGGCCGGCTGCGACGTCTCCGAGGTGATCCGCGAACGGATGGACTTCTGGTCGGCGCTGGCCGAGGACGAGGGCCGCGAGGTGCGCCTGGCGGGAGTCGACCGTACGGTACGCATTCCGGTCGCCCGCCCCGAAATGGCGGCCGCCCTGGACGCGTTGCTCGGCAACGTGTTCCGGCACACCGCCGAGGGCACCGCCTTCGCCGTCGACGTGCACCACAGCGGCGACGCGGTGATCGTGCTCGTCTCGGACGCGGGCGGCGGCATCGCGGACCCCAAGGCCGCGCTGGCCCGCGGCGGCAGCGGACGCGGCGGCGCGAAGGGCGCGGTGGGCTCGACGGGCCTCGGCCTCGACATCGTCCGCCGGGTGGCCGAGTCCACCGGCGGCGACGTGCGGATCGGGCGCTCGGTGCTCGGCGGTACGGAGGTGCGGATCTGGATCGGCCTGGACGGGGACCGGCAGCCGCGGCGGGGCGGGCGCGGTCACCGGGTGGGGCGGCAGCGGCACGGAGCCACCCGCCGGAACACCTCGATCCGGTTCCGTTCCGGCCCGCACCTTTAAACAGCGCCGATGCCCTCCTTAAGACAACCCTAAGAACATCAACTCCGGTCCGATTGGCACCCTTTGCCGGATTCGGTGCCGCTAGCGTGCTCCCGCATCCCCCACTTCCGTATGACGAGGCAGGAACGCGATGGGCACCAGCACGCACCGGCGCACGGCGAGCACCAGGACCAAGGCGATCGGCGCGGTCGTCGCCGCGGCAGTGATCGGCGGAACGGTCTTCGCCCTCACCGGCACGGCCCAGGCGGCCGCCGTCGCAGCCGCCTACACCAGGACCAGCGGCTGGACCGGCGGATACACCGGGCAGTACGTCGTCACCAACGACACCGGCACCGCCAAGTCCGGCTGGACGCTCGAATTCGACCTGCCCGCAGGCACGAAGCTCAGCTCCCTCTGGAACGGCGAGCACACCGTCAGCGGCAGCCACGTCACGGTCACGCCCGCGAGCTGGGACAAGGAACTCGCTCCCGGCAAGTCCGTCACCATCGGCTTCGTCACCAGCTCCGACGGCTCGGCCGCCGACCCCACCGGCTGCCTCATCGACGACGCCACCTGCTCCGTCGACACCGGCGCGACACCGGAGCCGAGCGGCCGCCCCACCGAGACGGCGACCCCCACCCCGACCGCCACGGCCACCCCCACCCAGCAGCCCGGCGAGACCGCGACGCCGACCCCCACGCCGAAGCCCACCGAGACCGACAGCGGCGGCGGCACCGCGAGCGGGGCCGGCTTCGCCCCGTACGTCGACACCTCGCTCTACCCGGCCTTCGACCTGGTCGACACCGCCACCAAGACCGGCGTGAAGCAGTTCAACCTCGCCTTCATCACCTCCGGCGGCAGCTGCGCCCCGCTCTGGGGCGGCGTCACCGGCCTCGGTGACGACCACGTCGCCTCCCAGATCGGCGCCCTGCGCGCGGCGGGCGGCGACGTCCGGGTCTCCTTCGGCGGCGCCTCCGGGTCCGAACTCGCCCTGAACTGCGCCTCGGCCGACGAGCTGGCCGCGGCCTACGGCAAGGTCGTCGACACGTACAAGCTGACCAAGGTCGACTTCGACATCGAGGGCGGCGCACTGCCCGACACGGCGGCCAACTCCCGTCGCTCCCAGGCCATCGCCAAGCTGCAGAAGTCCCACCCCGGCCTCGACGTGTCGTTCACCCTGCCGGTGATGCCCGAGGGCCTGACCCAGCCCGGCGTGGACCTGATCGCCGACGCGAAGAAGAACGGCGTGGACGTCGGGGCGGTCAACGTCATGGCGATGGACTACGGCGCCTCGTACAGCGGCGACATGGGCACGTACGCGATCCAGGCGGCGACCGCCACCCAGGCCCAGATCAAGGGTGTGCTGGGGCTCTCCGACGCGGACGCGTGGCAGGCCGTCGCCGTCACCCCGATGATCGGGGTCAACGACGTCAGCACCGAGATCTTCAAGGTCGAGGACGCCACGCAGCTGGTGGCCTTCGCCAAGGAGAAGGGCCTCGGCTGGCTCGCGATGTGGTCGGGCACCCGGGACAAGGAGTGCGCGGGCGGGGCCAAGCCGTCCGCGGACGCCTCCTGCAGTTCGATCGCCCAGGAGCCGCTCGCCTTCACCAAGGCGTTCGGCGCCTACAAGTAGCCACCTTCCCCCGCCCGTGCATCCCGGCCGGCCCCCACACTCCCCCCACCCGGCCGGGATGCGCGCCCCATGCGTCACCCGTGGCGCGTCACGTCCGGGCCCGGTTCACCGCCGACAGCACCGCCGCCACCGAGGCGGCCACACCCGACGCGTCCTGGCCCGCGCCCCAGCACACCCGCTCGCCGACCCGGCACTCCGCGTACGCGGTCGCCGTCCCCCCGGGGCACCCGTGCTCGGAGAGGTCGAGGACGACGGCTTCCACCCCGGCGGCCTCCAGCGCACAGGCGAATGCCGACACCGCACCGCTGCCCGTGCCCTCGTAGTCGCCCGTGCGCCCGTCCACCCGCAGCGTGCAGACGAAGCGGTGGTCACCGGCCGGATCGCGGTCCGCCGACCAGGAGGTCAGGGCGACCCGGCCCTCCCGTCCGGGCACCAGATACGTCGCATCGAACAGATTCCAGAGATCCTTCGGCG
Source organism: Streptomyces sp. NBC_01257 (assembly GCF_035917255.1). Lineage (NCBI taxonomy): Bacteria > Bacillati > Actinomycetota > Actinomycetes > Kitasatosporales > Streptomycetaceae > Streptomyces > Streptomyces sp. NBC_01257. The sequence continues at coordinate 3,359,591 of NZ_CP108472.1, read as the reverse complement.
TCGCCTCCAGACCGCTGTCGTCCGTCGCGTCCTGCACCGCGCCGGAGAAGTCCGCCCGCATCCGCGCCGGCAGATCCACCCCGTGGCTGCTCCGCAGCAGATGGGCGATGCCGCCCTTGCCGGACTGGCTGTTGACCCGGATGACGGCCTCGTAACTGCGGCCCACGTCCGCCGGGTCGATCGGCAGGTACGGCACCGACCACAGGTCGGACCCGCTCTGCGCGTGGTGCGCGAAGCCCTTGCTGATCGCGTCCTGGTGGGTGCCGGAGAACGCCGTGTACACCAGGTCGCCGCCGTACGGATGGCGCGGCGGCACCGGCAGCCGGTTGCAGTGCTCGACCGTGCGGCGGATCTCGTCGATGTCCGAGAAGTCGACCATCGGGTCGACGCCCTGGGCGTGCAGATTGAGGGCCAGGTTGACCAGGTCGACGTTGCCGGTGCGCTCCCCGTTGCCGAACAGGCAGCCCTCCACCCGCTGCGCCCCCGCCAGCACGGCCAGCTCCGCGCAGGCCACACCCGTACCGCGGTCGTTGTGCGGGTGGACGGAGAGGATCACGGAGTCGCGGCGGTCCAGATGGCGGTGCATGTACTCGATCTGGTCCGCGTAGACGTTCGGTGTCGCGATCTCCACCGTGGCCGGCAGGTTGTGGATCACCGGGCGGTCCGGCGAGGCGTCCCACAGTTCGGTCAGGCTGTTGCAGATCTCCAGTACGTAGTCGGGCTCGGTGAGGACGAAGACCTCGGGCGAGAACTCGAACCGGATGTCAGCCCCGGGCCGCTTCCGTGCCAGCCGGTCCATCTGCCGTGCGGCGTCCAGCACCACGCCGTGCACCTCGGCCCGGCCGCGTCCCAGGACGACGTCCCGCCAGACGGGGGCGGTCGGGATGTAGAGGTGGACGACCACCCGGTCCATCCCGGCGACGGACTCGAAGGTCCGCTCGATCAGCTCCGGTCTGGCGGGGGTGAACACGACCACGGTCACGTCGTCGGGTACCGCCCCGCTCTCCGCCAGATGCCGTACGAAGCCGAAGTCGGTACGGCTCGCGGACGGGTAGCCGATCTCGATCTCCTTGAACCCCATCGCGACCAGCAGATCGAACATCCGGCGCTTGCGCGGGGTGTCCATCGGCTCGGCGAGGGCCTGGTTGCCGTCCCGCAGGTCGACGGGGACCCAGAGCGGGGCGTGGCCGATCCGGGCCTGCGGCCAGCCGCGGCCGGTCAGCGGGATGTCGACGCGGTCGAACGCCGACCGGTAGCGGTGCGACGGCATGGAGCTGGAGCGCTGCGGATTCCAGCGGGGCGCGGCCTCGGGAACGGGCCCGCGGGGCGTGCAGATCGTGGGGAAGCTGTGCATCGGTGACGGACGGTGGGGCATGGCGGGGGTCTCTTCTCGCATCGCCGGATGCGACCGGCACAGCACGGCACCCCGCGGCGGGGTGCCGATCGCTTCAGGCCCCGCCGCGGCAGCCGAGAAGAAGGAGACCGCGGTACGTCATGATCGGTACACTAGCCAGAAACCAAGTCCTCAGACAACCTGACAGGTGAATTCCGTGTCCTCGCTCGGCCCGCTCAGCCCCAGCCCCCTGGTCGAACAGGCCACGCGCCACCTGCGCGAGCAGATCACCGAGGGGCACTGGCCGGTCGGCACGAAGATCCCGGGGGAGACCACGCTCGCCAAGACCCTGGGCGTCGGCCGCTCCACCGTGCGCGAGGCCGTGCGGACGCTCGCCACCCTCGGCCTGCTCCAGTCCCGCCAGGGCTCCGGCGTCTTCGTCATCGCCGACCACGCGACGGAGGACTGGCCGGTCCGGCTGCGACGGGCCGCGGTCACCGACGTCTACGAGGTGCGCATGCTGATCGAGGTCCAGGCCGCCCGGCTGGCCGCCCGGCGCCGCACCGACGAGGACCTGATCGCCCTGGACGCGGCGCTCACGGCCCGCCGGGCCGCCGGCACCGGACCCGACGACGCCTTCGTGGACGCCGACATCGCCCTGCACCGGACCGTGGTGGCGGCCGCCCACAACCCCGTACTCACCGATCTCTTCGGCGAGTTCGCCCCCGTGCTGCGGCAGGGGCTGATCGACCTGGTGGAGCTGCTCGGGCTGCGCCGCGACGACCCGGACCACGGCGATGCGGAGCACCACGCTCTGGTCAGGGCGGTCGTCGCGGGGGACGCGGAGTCGGCGGGCCGGGCCGCGCAGGCGGAACTGGAGAACACCCTGTCCCGCCTGCGCGCCGCCTGACCCGGACCTCAGGCGCCGCCCGCGCCCGCGGCCCGCCACTCCTGCGCGTACTCGTCGAAGATGGCCCGCAGCTGGTGGCCGATCTTCAGGTAGTCCAGATCGTCGAGGTTGGCGAGCGAGACCCGGACCGACCACTGCGGACCGTCGAAACCGCCGCCGTTCAGCAGCACCACGGAGGTCTGCTCGGCCAGCCGGAACAGCGGGTCGACGGGCTCGTAGTTCTGCTCCAGATAGTCGGCGAACTCCTTGCCCAGGGTGCGTTCCGCCTCCGCCAGCAGATCGAGCTCGATGTAGTACGCGGCCCGCTTCGGGTCCTCGGAGATCTTCATGTGCGCGCCCTCCAGCAGCAGTTCGAGGCGCTGCTGCACGATGGCACGGATCCGGGCCTTGTACGTCTGGCCCTCGTCCAGCATGTCGAAGAGGGAGAAGAGCGTCATCATCATCTGCTGCGGCAGGGACAGGCCCGCCGTGTGGTTGAGCGCCACCTGCCGGGAGTCCGCGACCAGCCGGTCGATGAACCGCATCCGCTCCGGTTCCAGGGAGAGCGTCCCGTAGCGCGTGCTGAGCCGTGCCTTCTCCTCGGCGCTCTGCGCGGCCAGCATGTCGTCGATGACGTTGTCGTCGTGCAGCCCGATCACCCCGAGCCGCCAGCCCGTGGCGCCGTAGTGCTTGGAGTAGGAGTACACGAGCAGCGCGTTGCGCGGCAGATCGGCGGCCAGCGAGCGGAAACCCTCGACGAACGTCCCGTACACGTCGTCCGTCACCACGATCAGGTTCGGGTTCTGCTCCGCGACGATGTCCACGATCTGCTCGGCGACCTTCGGGGCGAGCGCCAGGGACGGCGGATTGCTCGGGTTGACGCAGCAGACCATCCGGACGGAGGGGTCGGCCAGCTTGGCGATCTCCTCCGGCGGGTAGCGCCACTGCCGCACCCCGGTCTCGGTGAACAGGTTCGCCTCCACGTGCACCACGTCGAAGCCGTACGTGTCGAGCTCGGGGATCTCCAGGTACGGGGTGAACACCGGCACCAACAGGGCGATCCGGTCGCCCTTCCTCAGGATCCCGTTCTTCAGCAGCGAGTCGAAGATGTAGCACATCGCGGCGGTGCCGCCCTCGGTCGCGAACAGGCTGAGGTTCTGCCCCTGCGGCGGCCGGTGGTCGAACATCTCGTCGGCCACGTAGCCGCGCACGATCTGCTCGACGTGCGGCAGGATCCGCCCCGGCACCGGGTAGTTGTCCCCGATCGAGGAGTCTGCCAGCTCGTGCACGAACGCGTCGGGCACGAAGCCGAACCGCTTGACCGCCAGATCGACGCTCGCCTGCAGCAGCTCGATCCCGGGCAGCTCCGGATGCGTCCGCACGAAGCGGGCGAAGCGCTCCGCGCAGCCGGCCTCCTCCGGCATCCCGCCCAGGTTGTCCGCCGTCCAGACGCGCCGGGACTCCTCGATCGCGAAGTAGCCGAGCGCGTGGTACGCCTCGCGGGGACCGGTGGCGACCCAGTTCGGGTTGCCGCGGCCCGCGTTCAGCATGATCCGGGTCGTCTTCCCCTTCTGGCCGGGCTTGTCGCTCTGCGCCGACTGGGCGATGCTGATGAACTTGTCCTTCAGCTCGAACGGACTGAGCTGGGCGAACGAGCGGATCTCGGCACGGCTGAGAGTGGCCTTGGGCATGTCTGCGCTCCCGCGGTTCAGTGGTTGAGGATGACGATGACGGCGCCCCACACGGTCAGCAGCACATTGCCGACGGCGTACGGGATCGTGTAACCGAGCGTGGGGATCTGGGACTTGGACGTTTCGTTGACGGCGCCGATCGCCGCCGTGGTGGTCTGGCCGCCGGCCAGCACCCCCATCAGGATCGGGAACCTGATCTTCTGGATGTAGTGCCCCACCAGGAACCCGACGAGCAGCGGGACGACGGTGGCGACCGCCCCCAGGAGCAGCAGCCCCCAGCCCGCCGACGACAGCCCGCTGGTGAAGCTGGGACCGGCGTTGATGCCGACCACCGCGACGAACATGCACAGGCCCAGGGTGTCCATGAACCACTGGGCGCCCGGCGGCACGTTCCCGTACGTGGGGTACTTGCCGCGGATCCAGCCGAAGACCAGACCCATGATGAGCCCGCCGCCCGAGGTGGACAGCGAGATCGGCACCCCGCCCGCGGTCAGCGCCGGAATGCCGATGCAGCCGCCGAGGAAGATGCCGAGGCCCACCCAGACCATGTCGGTCGCGAAGCTCGTCGGCACCGGCTTGCCGAGCTCCTTGCCCGCCGGGCCGACGAGCCGCTCGGGCCCGCTCAGCACCAGGGTGTCGCCGCGCTCCACGGGGGTGGAGAGACGGAAGGGGAACTCGGCGCCGGCCCGGTAGATCTTCTCGACGTAGACACCGGCCATGAACGGCTCCCGGCGCAGCTCCTCGACCGTCCGTCCCAGCTGGGCCTTCTCGGACGCCACCACGTGCAGCGTCTCGGTCCGGTAGCCGAGCAGCGCCACGTCGTCGGCCTCCGGGCCCACATGCGTACGGGCGTCGAAGTCCACCAGGTCGTGCCGCAGCGCGCTCACCGCGATGGTGTCGCCCTCCCGCAGCACCAGGGACTGCGCCTGCGGAAGGACCGTTCCCTCGCGCCGGACCTGGGTGATGTAGACGCGGCGGCCGAGTGCCTGTTGCTGGCTCTCGAAGTCGTCGATGCTGCGGCCGACGAGGTCGTGGCGCCGGACGGTGTAGGCGCGCAGCACGGTCTCGTAGTAGCCCTCGCCCTCGTCCGGGTTCTCGTCGGGGGCGTCCAGTTCGGCGGCCAGCTCCGCGCTCTCCTTCGCCAGGTCCCTGCGGTAGAGCCGGGGCAGCACGTTGGCCAGGAGCATCGCGCACAGGATGGTGCCGAGCGGATAGGTGACGGCGTAGCCGACCGCGACCAGGTTCTGTTCGGACTTCACCTGGGCGGCGGAGAGACCGGGCAGGGTGCCGATGGCGTCCTGGGCGACACCGATGGCCGCGGACTGGGTGAGCGCCCCGCTCATCAGACCGGCCCCGAGCCCGGGCCCGTACCCGAGCAGCACGGCGAAGAGCCAGGAGACCAGCAGCCCGGTCACACAGACGACGACCGCGTTGACGACCTGGGGCAGCCCGTCCTTCTTCAGCCCGCGGAAGAACTGCGGACCGACGCGGTAGCCGAGCGCGAACAGGAACATGATGAAGAACAGGTTCTTCACCGTGCCGTCGATCTGGACCTTGAACTGGGCGCCCAGCACCAGCCCGGCGACCAGACAGCCGGTCACCGCCCCCAGCGCGATGGCCTTGTAGCGGACCTTCCCGAGCAGGAAGCCCAGCGCGACGACCAGGAAGACCAGCAGTTCGGGGTGGGGCGTGAAGATGTTGCGGTTCAGGAAATCGATCATTCAGGCTCCCAGGACGCCGACGAGGATGGGACCGGTCAGGGGCAGCAGGAAGTTCGACAGGGCGTACGTGATCGTGTAGCCGAGCAACGGCACGGAGCTCTGGGCCACCTGGGTGATGGAGGTGATCGCCGGGGTCGAGCACTGCTGGCCCGCGATGGCACCGATGAGCAGCGGCTTCTCGATGTGCAGGAGCTTGACGCCGACGAACAGGGAGATGGTCGCGGGGATCAGCACCATGGCGATCCCGGCGAACGGCAACAGCGCGCCGTACTCCTTCAGCAGCGGCCAGGCCTGCGGTCCGGCGGTCAGTCCGGTGCAGGCGATGAAGATCGCCAGTCCCAGGTCCTTCAGCGTGTTCGCGGCCTGCGGGGGGAACGCCCCGAAGGTCTGCCTGCGGGAGCGGAACCAGCCGAAGAGCAGCCCCGAGACCAGACAGCCGCCGCCGGTGCCGAGCGACAGCGGGATGTCGCCGAACCGGACGACGATCTGGCCGATCAGCGAGCCCGCCACGATGCCGAGGCCCAGGTAGATGAAGTCCGTCGCGTCGTTCTTCACGACCGCGCCGATCTTCGCCACGAGTCTGTTCAGCCCCGACCTGGCACCGACCAGGGTGAGCACGTCACCGCGCTGCACCGTGGTCTCGGCCGATGCGGGCAGATGCTGGTCGTTGCGCAGCACATCGGTGATGAACACGCCGTCCCGGCGGAACTCGGGATGGTCCTGCTCCAGCTGCGCGATGGTGGAGCCGGCCGTGGCCTTCTCGGTCACCGCGACCTGACGGGTGGCCAGCGGGGCGTCGAGGCCGGGCACCGCGGGGGTCTCCGGGCCGATCTCCCGGCCGGCCTCGATGATCCCGGCCCGCCGCCCGACCAGCTGGACCAGGTCGCTCAGCGTCAGCTCCAGGTCGGGGGAGGGATCCAGCAGCACACTGCCGCGCTTGACGCCCTCCACGGTGACGGAGCCGCCCAGCGCGGCCTCCAGCTCACCGATCCGGCGGCCGTCCGCCAGGGTCACCAGGAAGGTCCGGCCCACCGTCCCCGGCAGCGCCTCGCGTTCGTCGGAGTCCAGGCCGCGGACGCCGCCGCGCATCTTCTCCCAGAGCTCGCGCGAGGCGTCCGCCAGATTGATGCGCAGCAGCATCGGCATGATCTGGCTGGTGTACAGCACGATCGTGACCAGGCCGAAGAGGTAGCAGACGGTGTACGCGGTGGCGACGTGCCCCTGGTACTCGGTGATCTGGGCGGCGGTCAGATCGTCGAGCTTGCCGATGGCCTCGGTCGCCGTACCGACGACGGCGGACTCGGTCGCGGCGCCCGCCAGGATGCCCGAAGCGGTGCCGACGTCGAGGTCGAACGCCTTGGCCAGGCCGAAGGCGATGCCGAGCACGCAGACCAGTTCGATCAGGCAGAGGGCGAAGAAGCGCAGGCTCTTGCGGTTGAGGTTGGCGAAGAACTGCGGCCCGGCCAGATAGCCGAGAGAGAAGATGAACAGCGCGAAGAAGACCGTCTTGACGTCCTCGTCGACGCTGACGTGCCGGGTGCCGATCAGCAGCGAGACGATCAGCGTGCCGCAGATGCCGCCGAGGGTGATGGGGCCGACGCGGATCTTTCCCACGAGGTACCCGAGGGACAGGCAGAGGAAGAGTGCGAGTTCGGGATGGTCGCGGACTACTCCCATCCGGCCTCACCGACTCCGGGCATCAGAAACGATCAATAGGTACATAAGGGAGAAATTAACAGTGGGTGGGGCGTGCGGCATGCCCGCTCCGCCGTACGCCGTCCGGGGTGTCGGCGTGCCGGCGGGGTGGCGATCCGGTCAGCGGTCGCCCTGCCGTTCCGGCCACCGCCCGGCCCTCGGCTTCGGGGAAAGAACGCGGAAGCGCCCCCGGGTGCCCCCTGGGTGCGACACCCCGTTCACCTTCCGGCGGGGCCCGCCGGGGGGATCATGCGTAACGGGGGCGGTTTCCCGGGGCTTCCGGAAATCCGGCGCGATCGGGGCCGGTTCCGGACACCGGCCGCAAGATCCACTCCCAACAGGGCTCTCACCTGCGGGAATTCAGGAATGGACCGTTCCGATTCCCTGGGTCGGGTGCTTTGGCAAGCCTTCGGCCGGACACGGTCTCGTGACTTGCAGGACACGCTCGCGCAACGGAAGCGTCTTCAACTCTTGACACCCACCCCTCCCAGGCAGCAACCTTCCGACATCGACGCATGGGAGCGCTCCCACATCGCGTGAGGATTTCTCGTGCGAACGGCACTGCCCGTGTCCTCCCCCCTTAACCAACCGGCACCCGCACTCACCAGCGCGTATGCCACGCAGTGAGCCAGTCCCACCCTGGAACAAGGAGTAGTGGAATGCGTATCACCCGCACCGTCGCCGGTCGGAGCCGCAGAGTCGCGGTTCTGGCCACCACGGGCCTGACAGCCACGGCCCTGTTGCTGACCGGCTGCAGCAGCGACTCGGACGAATCGGACAGCACGGGTGCCGATGCGAACGGGAAGATCACGCTCACCGTCGCCGACTTCGGGCAGTTCGGCTACAAGGAGGCCGGCCTCTTCGCGAAGTACCACGAGCTGCACCCGAACATCACGGTCAAGGAGGACACCACCGCCGACGAGAAGGTCTACTACCCGAAGCTGCTCCAGCAGCTGAACTCGGGCAGCGGCCTGGCGGACGTCCAGGGCCTCGAGGTCGGGCGCATCAAGGAGCTCGTCGACACGAAGGCGGACCAGTTCGCCGACCTGGGCAAGGTCATCGACGTCAACGAGTGGGTGTCCTGGAAGGAGAAGCAGGCCACCACGTCCGACGGCAAGGTGATCGGCGCGGGTACCGACATCGGTCCGATGTCCCTCTGCTACAACACCGAGCTCTTCAAGAAGGCCGGCCTGCCGACCGACCGCAAGGAGGTCGCGGCCAAGATCTCCGGCGGCTGGGAGGACTACCTCAAGCTCGGTGAGGAGTACAAGAAGAAGGCCCCCGCGGGCACGTTCTTCATGGACTCCGCCAGCGCCATGTACAACGCCGTCGTCAGCTCGAACGCGAAGCAGTACTACGACGAGAGCGGCAAGGCGATCTACAAGGACAGCCCCAGCGTCAAGCAGGGCTGGGACCTGGCGGCCGAGGCCGCCGACAAGAAGCTGACCCAGGGCCTCGCCCAGTTCAACGACCCGTGGAAGGCGGCCCTGCGCAAGGGCACCGTCGCCACCGTGGCCTGCCCCGCCTGGATGGCCGGCCAGATCTCGGTCAACGCCGGTGACGGCAACAAGGGCAAGTGGGACATCACCACCGCTCCCGGCGCGACCGCCGCCAACTGGGGTGGCTCCTTCCTCGGTGTTCCCAAGTCCGGCAAGAACGTCGACGAGGCCTCCAAGCTCGTCAAGTGGCTGACCGCCCCCGAGCAGCAGGCCGCCGTCTTCAAGGCGATCGGCAGCTTCCCGTCCAACAAGGGCGCCTACGAGCTGCCCGACGTGAAGAACGCCAAGCTCCCGTACTTCAACGACGCCCCGATCGGCCAGATCTACGCCGACGAGGCCAAGTCCATCCCCGAGACGGTGCTCGGCCCGAAGGACGGCATCATCAAGGACACCATCTCCACCCAGATCAACAACATGGAGCAGCGCGGCACCAGCCCCGACGACGCGTGGAAGGCAGCGACCAACGCGATCGACAAGGCGATCGGCTGACGGTTGCAGCAGCGGGCGGCCCCCGGGCCGCCCGCACCTGCGTTTCCCCGCCCCGTCGGGGCACGGGGCGCCGGCCGCACGGCCCGTTCCCGTGCCGGACCTCCACGGGGCGTCGGCCGGAACCGCATGCGGCGGACTTCCCCGGCCGCCCCGCGGAAGTCCGCCGCAAGCGGTTCCGGCCGACGCCCCGGCCCCACCAGCCCAGCCCCGTACCCGGGTAACCAGCAATCCAGGGAAGGACTCCCGCCCGTGGCCACCTCGACTCCCACCCGGGATGCATACGCCCCGCCGCCCCGCGGCTCCCAGCAGAAGAAACCGGTGAACGCCCGTCGGCAGACCTGGCGGAGCCGGCTCTGGCGCTTCGACGACAAGGCGTCGCCGTACGCCTACATCGCCCCGTTCTTCCTCGTCTTCGGCGCCTTCGGGCTCTATCCGCTGATCTACACCGGCTGGATCGCCCTGCACCGGGTGGAGATGACCGGCCTGGACCAGATGGAGTGGGTCGGCTGGGGCAACTTCGACCGGATCCTGCACGACTCGGAGTTCTGGACGGCCGTCAGCAACACCTTCCTGATCGGTGTCATGTCGACGGTCCCGCAGCTGCTCGTCGCCCTGGGCCTGGCCCATCTGCTGAACTACAAGCTCCGCGCCAGCACCTTCTGGCGGACGGTCATCCTCACCCCGTACGCCACCTCGGTGGCCTCCGCCGCGCTCGTCTTCGCCCTGGTCTTCCGGGCCGACGGCGGTCTGCTGAACTGGGCCCTGCAGTTCGTCGGCCTCGGCGACACCAACTGGGTCAACGGGCACTGGACGTCCAAGATAGCCATCTCCGTCATCGTGATCTGGCGCTGGACCGGCTACAACACCCTGATCTACCTGGCCGCGATGCAGGCCGTGCCGACCGATCTGTACGAGGCCGCCTCGCTCGACGGCGCCTCGCGCTGGCAGCAGTTCCGCAAGGTGACCATCCCCTCGCTGCGCCCCACGATCCTGTTCACGATCGTCATCTCGACCATCGGCTCCATGCAGCTGTTCGGTGAACCGCTCCTGCTGGAGGGCGGCACGCTCGGCGCGACCGGCGGAAACGAGAATCAGTACGAGACGCTCAGCGTCTACCTCTACAACTACGGCTGGAACCTGGGGCACCTCGGTCCGGCCGCCGCAGTGGCCTGGGCGATGCTCGCCCTCCTGCTGATCATCGCCGCGGCCAACTGGCTCATCGGCCGCTTCGTACGCAAATCCGCGGTCTGACCAGGAGCGATATCCATGACCATCACCAGCCCCACCAAAGCTCCGGAGCTCGGCCTGCCCGCACGCTCCTCCGCACACCGCGCGCCCAGGCGCGCGAGCCGCTTCAAGCCCGGCGCGGGCAAGCAGCTGCAGGGCGGACCGTTCGCCTACATCGCGCTGGCCGTCGTCGGCATCGGCTCGCTGCTGCCGCTGTACTGGACCCTGGTGGCCGCGTCCCACACCCAGGACGAGGTCCTGGCCTCCACCCCGCCGTTCCTGCCGGGCGGGCACCTGATGCACAACCTCGACGCCGCCTGGAACCAGGCCCATCTGGGCAAGGCGATCGTCAACAGCGTCATCGTCTCCTCCTGCATCACGGCGGCCACGCTCTTCTTCTGCACCCTGGCCGGCTACGCCTTCGCCAAGATGCGGTTCCGCGGCCGCGGTGCGCTGATGACCGGGGTCATCGCGACCCTGACCATCCCGCCGCAGCTCAGCGTCGTCCCGCTGTTCATGATGATGGCCGACCTCGGCTGGGGCGGGAACCTGGAGTCGGTGATCTTCCCGACCCTGGTGAGCGCGTTCGGTGTGTTCTTCATGCGGCAGTACCTCAGCGAGGCGCTTCCGTACGAGCTCATCGAGGCCGCCAAGATCGACGGCGCGAACAACTTCCGCGTCGTGCTGAGCATCGTGCTCCCGGTGGCCCGTCCCGCGATGATGGTGCTCGGCATGCTCACCTTCGTGCAGGCGTGGAACGACTTCTTCTGGCCCTACCTCGCACTGAATCAGCAGAACCCCACGCTCCAGGTGGCCCTCGGCCAGCTGAGCGCCTCCTACACCCCCGACCAGAGCATCGTGATGGCAGGCGCGCTGATCAGCACGCTGCCGTTGCTCGTGGTGTTCGTGATCTTCGGCAAGAGGATCGTCGGCGGGATCATGTCCGGCGCCGTCAAGGGCTGACGTCTCGTCAGTCATTGCTTCCCGGAACGCCCCGTACGGCCCGTACCTGACCGCGGGCCGTACGGGCTCCGGAGCCCCATCCTCTTCGCCCGCCCCTGTCCGTCCACTCCTGGGAGCGCTCCCGCATGACTGCTGTACGACCTGACATCGCCCCGAAGCAGGCGCCCGAGGCAACGAGATTTCCGACGGGCTTCGTCTGGGGGGCGGCCACCGCCGCCTACCAGGTCGAAGGCGCCGCTGCCGAGGACGGCCGCACCCCCTCCATCTGGGACACCTTCAGCCACACCCCCGGCAAGGTCCACAACGGCGACACCGGAGACATCGCCGCCGACCACTACCACCGCTTCCGCGACGACGTGGCGCTGATGAAGCAGCTGGGGCTGAAGGCGTACCGCTTCTCCATCTCCTGGTCCCGGGTGCAGCCCACCGGCCGCGGCCCCGCCGTCGAACGCGGCCTGGACTTCTACCGCAAGCTCGTCGACGAGCTGCTCGAAGCCGGCATCGCCCCCGTCGCCACCCTCTACCACTGGGACCTGCCCCAGGAGCTGGAGGACGCCGGCGGCTGGCCGCAGCGGGTGACCGCCGAGCGGTTCGCCGACTACGCCGCGATCATGGCCGGCGCGCTGGGCGACCGGGTCGCGACCTGGACCACCTTCAACGAGCCGTGGTGCTCGGCCTTCCTCGGCTACGGCTCCGGCGTGCACGCCCCCGGCCGCACCGAGCCCGCATCCGCGCTGCGCGCGGCCCATCACCTCAACCTCGCCCACGGCCGGGCGATCGAGGTTCTGCGCGGTCAACTCCCCGCTGCCGCGCAGACCTCGGTCACCCTCAACCTCCACCAGGTCCGCCCGCTGACCGCGAGCGCGGCCGACGCGGACGCCGCCCGCCGGATCGACGCGGTCGGCAACCGGATCTTCACCGGTCCGATGCTCAAGGGCGCCTACCCCGAGGACCTGCTCGCCGACACCGCGCACCTGGTGGACTGGCCGACGCTGGTCCAGGACGGCGACCTGGCCGCCATCTCGCGCCCCGTCGACGTGCTGGGCGTCAACTACTACACGCCGACGCTCGTCTCCACCCCCGCGGAGGGTGCGGGCAGCACCCGCAACGACGGCCACGGCGCCAGCGACTACTCCCCGTGGCCCGGCTCCGAGCACGTCGCCTTCCACCTCGCCGAGGGGAAGGAGCGCACCGCGATGAACTGGGCGATCGACCCCGACGGGCTCTACAACCTGCTGCTGGACGTCACCCGCGAGCACCCCGGCGTTCCGCTGATGGTCACCGAGAACGGCGCCGCCTTCGACGACTACGTCTCGCCCGAGGGGCGGGTGGAGGACCCCGAGCGGATCGCCTATCTGCACGGCCACCTCGACGCCGTGCAGCGCGCGGTGGCCGACGGCGCGGACGTCCGCGGCTACTTCCTGTGGTCGCTGATGGACAACTTCGAGTGGGCGTACGGCTATTCGAAGCGCTTCGGCACGGTGTACGTCGACTACGCCTCGCAGCGCCGCATCCCCAAGGCGAGCGCCCACTGGTACGCCGACGTGATCCGCCGCCACGCCCTGCCGTCGGCCGGCCTGTCCTGACCCCGCGCCACGCTCCCGCCTGACCGCGCACCACCCCTGAGACCCGGCCCCGTGCCGGGTCTCAGTCGTGTTCGCGGCGGTATGTGCCGCCCGGGCCCCCGGCCTGCGGGGCCCGCGTCACCACGCGCGTAGAGTGGGAGCGCTCCCATGGTTTCGGCCGGGGACGGTCGGCCGGTCCCGTCGAGTGTCAAGGGATCCCACACCAGGACTTGGTTTGGTTATCCGACTGTGAGAAATTGACCGCGAACGGGAGGCAGCCATGACGGCAGCGCGAGTACGGAGCGGGGGCCGGCCCACGCTCGAAGAGGTCGCGGCGCGGGCGGGGGTGGGGCGCGGCACGGCCTCGCGGGTCATCAACGGCTCACCACGGGTCAGCGCACACACCAGGGAGGCGGTGGAGGCGGCCGTCGCCGAACTGGGCTACGTGCCCAACCGCGCGGCCCGGGCGCTGGCGGGGAACCGCACGGACGCCATCGCGCTCGTCGTACCCGAGTCGGAGAGCCGCTTCTTCACGGAGCCCTACTTCTCCGACATCGTCCGAGGGGTGGGCGCCGCACTGGCCGACACCGAGATGCAGTTGCTGCTCACCCTCGTCGGCAGCGACCGTGAACGGCGCAGGCTGGCGCAGTACCTGACCGCGCACCGCGTGGACGGTGTGCTGCTGGTCTCCGTGCACGCCGACGACCCGCTGCCCGATCTGCTGGAACAGCTCGGCATGCCCGCCGTCATGAACGGCCGCCGGTCCGCCACCGAGCCGCTGCCCTCGGTCGACTCGGACAACTTCGAGGGCGCCCGCGGAGCCGTAGAGCACCTCGTCTCCCGGGGCCGCCGCTCCATCGCCACCATCACCGGCCGGCTGGACGTCTACGCCGCCCAGCGGCGCCTGGACGGCTACCGCAAGGCCCTCGCCGACGCAGGCCACGAACCGGACGAGCGGCTGATCGCCCCCGCGGACTTCTCCGAGGACGGCGGCGTCCGTGCCATGCGCGAGCTGCTCGACCGCCGCCCCGACGTGGACGCGGTCTTCGCCGCCTCCGACCTCATGGCCGCCGGCGCCCGCCAGGTACTGCGCGAGGCCGGCCGCCGCATCCCGGACGACGTGGCCCTGATCGGCTTCGACGACTCGGCCGTGGCCCGGCACATGGACCCGGCACTGACGAGCGTGCGCCAGCCGATCGAGGAGATGGGCCGCACGATGACCCGGGTGCTCCTGGCGGAGATCGCCGGCGAGAACAAGGAGCGCCCGCAGATCGTGCTGCCGACGGAACTGGTGGTGCGGGACTCCTCCTGAGTCCGGGCGGACCCCGGCGCCGGCCCCGTCCGGCCGCCGGGGCCGGACGCCCCGCGGGGAACGTGCGAGGGCTCGGGGCATGAAGAAGGGCCGACCCGCTTTCGCGGATCGGCCCTTCTTCATCAAGGGTGAGTAACGGGACTCGAACCCGCGACATCCTGGACCACAACCAGGTGCTCTACCGTCTGAGCTATACCCACCATGTCCGGGCGTTTCCGACCGGCCGAGAAAAAGTGTACAGGGTCCGGGAGGGTGCTCGCGCCCTCATTGTTCTGCCGCCGGTCCCGGCCCCCGAAAGGGCCGTGACCAGCGGCTTTCGCGAGGAGCTAGGCCGAGGGCCGCGACAGGCGCGCGGCGATCGACTTGGCGCGCTCGGAGTCCGGGCCCGGCTGCGGGACGAAGACCGCCTCCCGGTAGTACCGCATCTCCGTGATGGAGTCGCGGATGTCGGCGAGCGCCCGGTGGTTGCCGTTCTTCTCCGGGCTGTTGAAGTACGCCCGCGGGTACCAGCGGCGGGCCAGCTCCTTGACCGAGGAGACGTCGACGATCCGGTAGTGGAGGTAGCCCTCCAGCGACGGCATGTCCCGCGCCAGGAAACCGCGGTCGGTGCCGACCGTGTTCCCGCAGAGCGGGGCCTTGCCGGGCTCCTTCACGTGCTCGCGGATGTAGGCCAGCACCTTCTCCTCGGCGTCGGCCAGGGTGGTACCCCCGGCCAGCTCGTCGAGCAGGCCCGAGGTGGTGTGCATCTGCCGCACCACCTCGGGCATGGTCTCCAGCGCCGCGTCCGGCGGGCGGATCACGATGTCCACCCCTTCGCCGAGCACGTTCAACTCCGAGTCGGTGACCAGTGCGGCCACCTCGATGAGTGCGTCTTCCGTCAACGAGAGCCCGGTCATCTCGCAGTCGATCCACACCATGCGGTCGTTCATGCGCCCCACCCTACGGGGCGCTCCGCTGTCCCGGCAGGGCCGGGCGGCCCGCGGCGTACGCGTCGGGGCCCGGTTTCCCGTGCTCCGCGCGGCCCTGCTCCGGGGCCGCCACCGCCGCCCCGGACTGACCCGCGCCGGCGGCCGCCGCGGCGGCCCGACGGCTCGCCGAGGTGCTCTGGGCGGGCACCACGGGCTCGGCCACCGTGACGACCTGCTCTGGACCGCCCGACTGCGGACGGCGGGCCCGGTAGGCGGCCCGGTACGCGGCGGGGGAGGAGCCCAGCTGACGCCGGAAGTGTCCGCGCAGCGCGACCGGCGAGCGGAAGCCGCAACGGCCCGCGACCTCGTCGACCGAGTAGTCGGACGTCTCCAGCAGCCGCTGCGCCTGCAGCACCCGCTGGGTGATCAGCCACTGGAGCGGTGCGCTGCCGGTGAGCGAACGGAACCTCCGGTCGAAGGTCCGCCTGCTCATGTAGGCGCGCGCGGCCAGCGTCTCCACGTCGAACTGCTCGTGCAGATGCTCCAGCGCCCAGGCCACGACCTCGGCGAGCGGGTCGGAGCCGATCTCCTCCGGTAAAGATCTGTCGAGGTAGCGCTCCTGGCCGCCACTGCGCCTCGGCGGCACGACGAGCCGGCGGGCCAGTGCCCCCGCGGCCTCCGTGCCGTGGTCCGAGCGGACTATGTGCAGACAGAGGTCGATGCCCGCCGCCGTACCGGCGGAGGTGAGCACATCGCCGTCGTCGACGAAGAGCTCGCGCGGATCGACGTGGACCGACGGGTAGCGCTTGGCCAGCGTCGGTGCGTACATCCAGTGCGTGGTGGCCGGGCGGCCGTCCAGCAGCCCGGCGGCGGCCAGTACGAAGGCCCCCGTGCACAGCCCCACGATGCGGGCGCCCTCCTCGTGGGCGCGGCGCAGCGCGTCGAGCGCCTCCATGGGCGGCGGCGACGTGATCGAGCGCCAGGCGGGCACCACGACGGTGCCTGCCCTGCTGATCGCCTCCAGCCCGTAGGGCGCGGTCAGTTCGAGTCCCCCCGTGGTGCGCAGTGGTCCCTCTTCGCCGCTGCACACGAGCAACCGGTAGCGCGGAACTCCCGCGTCCTGCCGGTCGATCCCGAACACGGAGAGCGGGATGGAGCTCTCGAAGATGGGGCCACCGCTGAACAGCAGTACGGCGACGACCTCTCGGCGTCGGCGTCCGCTCAGCTTCCGTACAGCCTCCGTTGCGGTGGCGGAGTCCTGGCTCATGACGCTAAGCCCCCCTCGGTGTTCGCGTCTTCCTGGTCCTTACGGGCCTGTCGCACCTGCACATGTCCCCTCGGTCGTGCACGAGTCCCCGCTCTTCGACACCCAAGATCGAATCTACTGCTTCCCGTGGTGCCGCCGTGACAAGTTCACCAGCCGGTTTTATGTCGACAAGGCGTCCTGGCGGGAAGCATTCGATCACGAAGCGTTTCACTCGTGAGTCGCGCAGGGAAGTGCGCCTGGCGTTCATGGCCCGTCCCCATGGGGTGGAAGCGTACCGCGCGGTCTCTTCCTGCCTGGTGGCAAGGGGGTTGATCGGCCAATTCGACAAGGAATCGACTGGGACCTGAAGTTGGCTGAAAACGTACGGTCGCGTGTACGGAAATCAGTCGTTCTACCGGCGCACTACCCGGGAGGTGCGGTCGCCCCTGTGCGCCCCCTGGGCGGTCCGGGCGGCCGCGCGGGCGGACCGGCGGAGCAGCATCCGGCAGGCCACGGTGACGGCGGCCAGGCCGAGCGCGACGAGCACGGCCCCGGTCGGGGAGTCGCCGTGGGCGATCAGGACGAGCGGTACCAGCAGGCAGCCGAATACCGCCCAGCGGACCACATCGGTCACCGGCTGCGCGGCGGGTTCCGGATGGGCGGGCGGGACGGGTGCGGGCACGGGGTGCTCCCTGGGGCGGCTCGATGACGCTCTGGTCGGTACGGAACGGCCGGCGGACCGCGCGGCGGGTGCGCGGTGACGCGGGCACGTGGCTAACGGACCGGGCCCCGGCCGGTCACCGAATGCGCGCGTACGGGTCCCGCGCGGGCCGCCCCGCCTCGGTGTACCGCGCATCCGGCATTGCCATACGGGGCGGTCTCGGGCATGCTCCCTGAAACGTCGCACGCGCTTTGCGCGGATCTGGGCAGTGGAGGAGTGGCGCCGTACCCTTGGGGGTAAGGGGTTGGGAAGATGATTCCCGGACACCGCAACACCGCCCGCTGACGTAACTTCCCACGTCGCTCTCCTCACGAGGACTCTCTTCGCCGAGACACCGATGGCCGGTCACGAAATCCCCGAACCCGCGGACCGCAAGCAGGTAGCCGACCCTCTGTCGGACCCGCAGACGGCCGAAGACGCATGTCATTCCTGCGATCCCGCCTTCCGGCACGGAGTCGTCGTCGGCTTCGACGGCTCGACCTCCAGTGAGCGGGCCCTCGCGTACGCCATCGGCATGGCCCGGAGAACGGGCTCCGGCCTGATCATCGTGCATGTCGCCAACCGGCTGCCGACCACCGTCTGGGCCGGCTGCGAGCCGCCCGTCTTCGTGGACGTGCCCGATCACCGCACCGAGGTCCTCGGCCTGGAGCTCGCCTGCGCGGACTACCTCGCCGAGGTGCCGTGGGTCCTCGTCGAGCGCGGCGGCGACATCTGCCACGAGCTGGAGGAGGTCGGCCGCGAGTACTCCGCCGACGCCATCGTCGTGGGCTCCACGCACGGGATCGTCGGCCGGATCTTCGGCTCGGTGGCGGGCCGGCTGGCCCGGCGGGCCCAGCGCCCCGTCGTCGTCATCCCGTAGGGGCGGTCCGTACGGCTTCCGTGGCTCCGCGGGTTCCGTAGTACCCGCGGTTCCCCCGGTTCCGTCGTGGCTTCCTCCCGCCCTTCCCGTGGCTCCCTTTCGGCTCCCTCCGCGCTCCCTTCCGGCTTCCTTCCGCTGTGCTCCGTGGCGCCTTTTCCGTCCGTTCCCGGCCCCAACCGGGGGCGGTCGGTTTGTTTTCGGTGCCCTTCCGGTCCGTCCGCGGTCCGCTTCCGGTCCTCATCCGGTCCTCTTCCGGTCCGCTCCGGCCGGGGGCGGCTGCTTCACGCCCAGGTGGGCGGGCATGGCGTCAACTCGACTACGGAAACAGGGAGAAGAGCGAAGCTACCGACCCGTAGAGGTGGATTGTGCGCTTGTGAAGGGTACGTAAACGTCACTGGACACAGCACGATTGCATGTGAAGGGAGCCCGCCGTGGACAACGACGTCTCTGCGGGAAACACCAGCACCTCCACCCTCGGCCATCTCGCCCTGGGAGTCACGCTGTTGGCATTCGGGATCGGTCACACCGGAGCCGTGGACGGGGTGACGGCGGCGGACGCCGTCTCGCTCGCCCTGTACGTCGGCGGTATCGCCCTGTTCGTCGCCGGACTCCTGGCGTTCCGGGCGGGCGATGCCTTCGCCGGTACCGCCTTCGCCGGACTCGGCGCCTTCTGGTTCACCTGGGGCACCGGCGCCGACGCCCGGGTCTCCGACCATGCGGCAGGGCTGTTCCTGCTGCTCTGGGCCCTGTTCGCGCTCACGCTGACGCTCGGGGCCGCCGGGCGCGGTCTGCTCGGGCAGGGGACGTACGGGCTGCTGTTCGTGGGGCTGCTGCTGCTGGGCATCGGGCAGTTCGCGGACAGCGGCTTCCTGGCGAAGGCGGGCGGCTGGTTCGCCGTGGTGGCCGGCCTCGCCGCCTGGTACGGGGCGACGGCGGCGCTGGCCCACTGGCCGACGGCGGTACCGAAGCGGACTGCCGGCCGAGGTGTGACGGCCACCGGCTGAGGCAGTGACCCGGGCCGGTTCCGGGCGGCACCGGCCCGTGACGGGAGAGCGGCCCCGCACCCACCTCCAGTGGGTACAGGGCCGCTCTTCGCCTTCCGCGGGGGTAGTGCCTACTCGACGGTGACGGACTTCGCCAGGTTGCGCGGCTTGTCGATGTCACGGCCCATGGCCAGCGCCGTGTGGTAGGCGAGGAGCTGGAGCGGGATGCCCATCAGGATCGGGTCCAGCTCGTTCTCGTTCTTCGGGACGACGATCGTGTGGTCGGCCTTCTCCTGCTCGCGGTGCGCCACGGCGAGGATGCGGCCGCTGCGGGCCTTGATCTCCTCCAGCGCGGCGCGGTTCTTCTCCAGCAGGTCGTCGTCCGGGACGATCGCGACCGTGGGGAGCGCCGGCTCGATGAGCGCCAGCGGACCGTGCTTCAGCTCCGAGGCGGGGTAGGCCTCGGCGTGGATGTACGAGATCTCCTTGAGCTTCAGGGAGGCCTCGAGGGCGACGGGGTAGCCCCTGACGCGGCCGATGAACATCATCGACTGAGCGCCCGCGTACTCCTCGGCCAGCTTCTTGATCTCGTCCTCCGACTCGAGGATCTGACCGATCTGCTCGGGCAGCTTGCGCAGGCCCTCGATGATCCGCTTGCCGTCGGAGACCGACAGGTCGCGGATGCGGCCCAGGTGCAGGGCGAGCAGCGCGAAAGCGACCACGGTGTTGGTGAAGCACTTGGTGGAGACGACGCAGACCTCGGGGCCCGCGTGGACGTACATGCCTCCGTCGGCCTCGCGGGCGATCGCCGAGCCGACGACGTTGACGACACCGAGGACCCGGGCGCCCTTGCGCTTGAGCTCCTGGACGGCGGCCAGCACGTCGTACGTCTCACCGGACTGGGAGACGGCGACGTACAGGGTGTCGGGGTCCACGACCGGGTTGCGGTAGCGGAACTCGGACGCGGGCTCGGCGTCCGCGGGGATCCGGGCCAGCTCCTCGATGAGACCGGCGCCGATCATGCCCGCGTGGTACGAGGTGCCGCAGCCCAGGATCTTGATCCGGCGGACCCCGCGGGCCTCGCGGGCGTCCAGGTTCAGTCCGCCCAGGTGCACGGTGGAGAAGCGGTCGTCGATGCGGCCGCGCAGCACGCGGTCCACGGCTTCGGCCTGCTCGGAGATCTCCTTGTGCATGTACGTGTCGTGGCCGCCCATGTCGTACGACTCGGCCTCCCACTCCACCGTGGTGGGCGTGGCCGTCGTGGTCGAGCCCTCGGTGGTGTACGTACGGAAGTCGTCGGCCTTGAGGGTGGCCATCTCGCCGTCGTCCAGGGTGACGATCTGGCGGGTGTGCGCGACCAGGGCGGCGACGTCGGAGGCGACGAACATCTCCTTCTCGCCGATGCCGAGGACGACCGGGGAGCCGTTGCGGGCGACGACGATGCGGTCGTTGAAGTCGGCGTGCATGACGGCGATGCCGTACGTGCCCTCGACGGACTTCAGCGCCTCGCGGACCTTCTCCTCCAGGGTGTCCGCCCCGGAACGGGCGATCAGGTGGACCAGCACCTCGGTGTCGGTCTCGGAGAGGAAGACGACGCCGTCGGCGACGAGCCGGGCGCGGAGCTCGGAGGCGTTGTCGATGATCCCGTTGTGGACGACGGCGACCTTGTTGTCGGCGTCCAGGTGCGGGTGGGCGTTCTCGTCGCTCGGGGCGCCGTGGGTGGCCCAGCGGGTGTGCGCGATGCCGGTGGTGCCGGCGAACCGCTTGGGGACCCGGGACTCCAGCTCGCGGACCCGGCCCTTGGCCTTGACCATCTTCAGCGCGGCGGGCTTGCCGGCCGCCGGCTTGCCGGTGATGACGATGCCCGCGGAGTCGTAACCCCGGTACTCCAGCCGCTGCAGGCCCTCCAGCAGCAGCGGGGCCACGTCACGCTTTCCGATATAACCGACGATTCCGCACATAGAGTCTCAGCCCTCCATCGACGTACAGGTACTAGCAAGCGAGTGGGTGCCCGGCCGCGGGCCGGCTCAGCCGTAGACGATGCGGCGCAGCTGGCGGAGCGAGAGCTCCGGCGGCGCGACCGCCCGGTGCGGCAGCTCGGCCGAGATCCGTTCGAAGATCTCCGTGTTGACCAGGCCGCCGGACTGCAGTTCGCGATGGCGGCGGCGGACGAAGACGTCGGTCGTCTCGTCGAAGTAGGCGAGCACGTCGAGGATCACCCGCGCGGCCTCACCGCGCTGGAGCGCGGTGCTGCGCACCAGGTGGTCAATGAGGTCGTCGTACGACGAGCGGCGTTCGAGCACTCGTCGATATTGCGGCGACGGGAGCTCCGACGCAACAATTCTGCCCGATATCGGGCAAGGATCGGGTCGAGTGGGTCCCTTTTTGTCGATTCGAGGGATTCGGGTGCACTTTTCGGGTGCACTTTCCCGATGTGCTGCCGGGTGCGTTGTGGGGTGTGCTTCCGGTGTGCGTTCCGGAGGTGCCGGGCGACGCCCGTACCGCCGGCCGGGGCCGGGTCCGACGGGATGAATTCGGCCAGATGCCCCGGAACGTCGGCCACGTTCCGGGGCCGCCAACGCGGGGAAGTGGTCTACACCTTGACCATCCGTGGGGTACGCGGTACGCATGGCGACGGTTCGATTGGTCAGGAGATCCAGGTGTGAACCAGTAGAAAGGGACCCGGCCTGTGAGACTGCACACGGCGCGGCGCAGTGCTCTACCCCGTCTTCTCGGCTCGCTGCTTCTCGTCACGGCGGCCGGCATCTCCACCGCGTGCGCGGCCCCCACGGCGTCCGCGGCCGGCAGCGGCCCCGCCGCGTCGGAGCCCCGGCCCCTCGGTCAGATCGTGCCCGCCCCCGTCTCGGTGAGACCGGGCGGATCCCCGTACTCCCTCACCGGCGCCACCAGGATCCGGGTCGAGAGCCCGTCCGGTGAGGTCCGGAAGATCGGCGAGTACCTGGCGGGCGTGCTGCGCCCCTCCACCGGTTACGCCCTGCCGGTCACCGGAAAGGCCGGCTCCGACGGCATCCGGCTCCGGCTCGGCTCCCACGACAGCGCGCTGGGCGCCGAGGGCTACACCCTGACGTCCGAGCGCGGCTCCGTCACCATCACCGCCCGCAAGCCCGCAGGGCTCTTCCACGGCGTCCAGACCCTGCGCCAGCTCCTGCCGGCCCGGATCGAGAGCGACAGCCGCCAGAAGGGGCCGTGGAAGGTCGCGGGCGGCAGGGTCACCGACGCGCCGCGCTACGCCTACCGGGGCGCGATGCTCGATGTCTCGCGGCACTTCTTCTCGGTCACCGAGGTGAAGCGCTACATCGACCAGATCGCGCAGTACAAGATGAACACCTTCCACATCCACCTCTCCGACGACCAGGGCTGGCGGATCGCCGTCGACTCCTGGCCGAAGCTGGCCACGTACGGCGGCTCGACGGAGGTCGACGGCGGGCCCGGCGGCTACTACACCAAGAGCGAGTACAAGGAGATCGTGCGGTACGCGGCCTCCCGCTACCTGGAGGTGGTGCCGGAGATCGACATGCCCGGCCACACCAACGCGGCCCTCGCCTCGTACGCCGAGCTGAACTGCGACGGCGTCGCGCCGCCGCTCTACACCGGGATCAAGGTCGGCTTCAGCTCGCTGTGCGCGGCCAAGGACGTGACGTACCGGTTCATCGACGACGTCATCGGTGAACTGGCCGAGCTGACCCCCGGCCGGTACATCCACATCGGCGGCGACGAGGCGCACTCCACCAGCCACGAGGACTACGCCAAGATCATGGAGCGGGCGCAGGCCGCCGTCGGCGCGCACGGCAAGACCGTGATGGGCTGGCACCAGCTCACCGGGGCCTCGCCGGTCAAGGGCGCGGTCGCCCAGTACTGGGGCTACGACAAGACGAGCGCGGCGGACCGGCAGCAGGTGGCGGACGCGGCGAAGAACGGCACCAAGCTCGTCCTGTCCCCGGCGGACCGGGTGTACCTCGACATGAAGTACAACGAGGACACCGTGCTGGGGCTCAAGTGGGCCGGCCTGGTCGAGGTGCAGCGCAGTTACGACTGGGACCCGGCGACCTACCTCGCCGACACCCCGGCGGACGCGGTGCTCGGGGTCGAGGCGCCGATCTGGGCCGAGACGCTGACCGACAGCGACGACATCGACGCGATGGCGTTCCCGCGGCTGCCCGGTGCGGCGGAGCTGGGCTGGTCCCCGGCCGAGACGCACGACTGGGACACGTACAAGCTGCGGCTGGCGGCGCTCGGGCCGCGGTTCACCGCGCAGGGCATCGACTACTACCGCTCACCGCAGGTGCCGTGGCCGGCGGAGCCGGCCGCGGCGGGGTGATCGGCGGTCCGTCCGGCGGCCGGGGGCGTGATGCGGACGCCTCCGGCCGCCGGGCGGGCCTGTCGAGAGTGTCATCGACCGCCGGGCGGGCTGTGAAAGATGTCCTCAACCGCCGGACGGGCTTGAGGTGTCGGGCGGGTTCGAGGTGGTTTCCGCCTCCTCGCGGAGTTGTTCCTCGCTCAGGCCGCGGCGCCAGTAGCCGACGAACGTCACCCGCCTGCGGTCGATGCCGCGTTCGCCCACCAGGTGCCGGCGCATCGCCCGCACCTTGGCGGCCTCGCCGGCGATCCAGACGTACGGGGTTCCCTCCGGCAGCTCCGCCGCGCGCACGGCCGCCACGGCATCCGGGGTGTCCGCCCGGTCCCGCACCAGCCAGCTGATCCGGGACGAGGCCGCGGTGGTGATCGCCAGGCGGTCCTCCGTGTGCGGGACCTCCAGCCAGACCCGGGCCCGCAGACGGGCCGGCAGCCACTCCAGGGCGGCTGCCGCCGCGGGAAGCGCCGTCTCGTCGGCCCAGATCAGCACCCAGTCGGTGTCCTCGGGCGGACGGAACCGGACGGCCGTGTTGTCCTCGACGGCCGGTCCGAGCGCCTTGACGACGTCGCCGGGCGAGGCCGCGGCGGCCCAGCGGCAGGCCGGACCGCCGTCCTCGTGGAGCGCGAAATCGATGTCGATCTCGGTGGCCGGACCGTCGTGCGCGGCGTCGTCGGTGCGGCGTTGCGCCCGCACGGTGTACGAGCGCAGCACGGCCCGCTCGTCCGGCGGAAGGGCCCGCCAGGGGGCGAACCAGTTGCCCTCGTCATCGACCGGAAGGACTGGTTCCGGCTGTCCGGGGTGCGGCAGGAACAGCGAAAGGCTCTGATCGCGGCCCCCCGAGGCGAATCCGTCGAGCCCCGGTCCGCCGAACGTGACCCGGAGCATCGAGGGGCCGAGCCGCCCGGTGCGCAGGACGGTCAGCCGGAAGAGCCGGAAGGGGTCGACGTCCGGCGTCGCGGCGGCCGCCATGGTCAGGCGGCCTTCTTGGCGTCCTCGATGGCCTTCGCGAGGTCCTCGAGGATCGGCGCGCACTTGTCGTAGCTGTAGATCGGCTCGGTGGTGCGCGGGATGACCTGGCCGGCCTTGACCGCGGGCAGCTGCGTCCAGGTCGGCTTGGAGGTCAGGGCGTCGGGCTGCAGGGCCGATGAGCGGTTGTCCATCATGATGATGTCGGCCTCGTACTTGTCGACGTTCTCCCAGCTCAGCTCCTCGAAGAAGCCCGCGGCGTTGACCTTCGGCTCGACGAACCTCACGCCCAGCTCCTGGAAGTACAGGGTGTCGGCGGACATCTTGGCGAGCGAGACGTAGAACAGGTCCTGGCTGGCCGAGCCGACGAGGACCCTGATGTTCGGCTTGGACTTCGCGGCGGCGCGCAGCCGGGCCGCGGCCTTCTCGAAGCGGGCCTTCGCGTCCGTGACGGTCTTGGCCGTCACATCGGCACCGAGCGAGGCGGCGAGGTCCTCGTGGCGCTGGATCGCCTTGGGGATCGTGGTCTCGGCGGCCCACAGGGCGACGCTCGGGGCGAGCTTCAGGATCTTGTCCTTGGACGCGTCCGGCACGTACCAGAGGGCGTCCTTCTCCCACATGGCGGTGACCAGCAGGTCCGGGCCGAGCGCCGCGTACTTCTCGACGTTGAACTCGCCCCAGACGTTGCCGAGGATCTCCACCTTGCTGATGTCCAGGTCGCCTGCCTGCACATCGGCCTTGCCGCCCTTGGTCTTCGTCGGGCCGAAGACGGCCTTGACCTCGACGCCGTAGTCGTGGAGGGCCGCGGCGACACCGGTGAAGGCGACGATGTTCTTCGGCACGGAATCGGCCTTGACTGTCTGCCCGCGGTCGTCCTTGAAGCTCCAGGGCCCGGCGTCGGCGCTCTTGGCACCGTCGGCCCCGGAGCCCTTGCTGTCGCTGTCACCGCAGGCCGCCAGCACGGCACCCAGGCCGACTGCGCCGCCCATGGCCAGCAGGCCGCGGCGGGTGGGACGGGACACTCGGGCAGTGCGCATGACGGAATCCGCTTTCGTACGAGCCGGAGGCCGGCCGGTGACAAGTTCGAGCGAAGGTTAGCCTAACCTCACGAGCTGTCGCGCCGGTGGACGCCCCCGTTCCGGTCACCAGACGATGACTCCGCCGTCCACGTCCAGGGCACGCTCGGCGGCCGCCGTGATGTTGGCCAGCCGCTCCGCCACGTAGTCGTCGGCATAGCCGCTGTGCGCGGCCAGCGCCTCGATGTGGTCGCCCAGCAGCTCGCACTCGGCGAGGAACGCCAGGACGTCCTCCGGCTCCACGTACAGGTCGCTGGTGGCGAGCTGGGGGAGGAAACGGGCACCGAGGTCGCGGGCCGGCCGCGATCCCCACAGCTTGGTCCGGCTCTTCTCGAAACCGGCGAGGGTGTGGCCGTACTCCGGATCGTCCAGGAAGTGCCGCTTGCCGCTCCTGCCCCGGATGAAGGTGTGCACCAGGAGGGTCACGCGCCGAACATCGCCCGGCAGTCGTCGAGGCCCTCCACCGTGACGTCGGCCGACCGGCGGTCCTCCCACCGGTCGCGCTCCAGCCGCAGCCGCTGCAGCGTGACGCGCGCGTCCCCCAGGGCGGCGACCTCCAGCCCGTCCGGGACGTAGCCGAGCCTGCGCGAGACGCCCAGCGAGCGCGGGTTGTCCGTCATCGCGGCCGAGACCGCCGCGCCGGCGCCGAGACCCGCGAAGGCGAGATGGAGGGCGGCGGCCCGCATCTCGGTGCCGATGCCGCGCCCCTGGTGCGCGAGCCCCAGCCAGGAGCCGGTACTCACCTCCCCGGTCACCGCGAAGCTCTTCGCCGCCACGTCCTGCCGTCCGACCACCCGGCCCTCGCACAGCACCGCGAGGCTCAACGACCAGTCCTGCACGGACCAGTCGGCGATGGTGCTCAGCACGTGCCGGAACACCGCCCGCCCCCGCTCGACGGGCGGGCAGTCGGTCCAGGGGACGGTGAACGGCATGACGTCCGGGGCGTGCACCCCGTCGGCGGCGACCGAAGCGAGCTCGTCCAGCAACTCCAGATCCGGAAGGCGAAGTTCCAGGCGGGGGGTGCGGATGCGGAGCCCGTACAGGGGCCAGTGCTGCGGCTTCATGAAGGAACTCTGCCGGGCACGGCCGACCGCTGTCGAACGAATTGCGCAGGTGCGGGCGGGTGGGCGGGTGGTGAGGTCACCCGGCGGCGGGAGCCGGCCAGTCGCCGGGCAGTTCGTACCGCCGACCCGGACGCCAGGCGGGCGGTGCCTGGAGCAGTTCCTCCAACGGAGTGCCCGTGAGCAGGTGTTCAAGTGCCCAGTGGTTGGCCGAGTGGGCGATCACCAGGATGCGGCTGCCGTCCCAGCCGGTGGCCAGGTCGTGGAGGAAGGCGTCGGTGGCCGCGACGACTTGGCGGTAGCTCCGGCCGCCGGGAAACGGGACGTCGATGTGCTGGAGCCGGCGCGCGGCGACGTGGCGGCGAGGGCTCCCGTTGAGGTCGCCGTAGTCGCACTCACGCAGCCGGACGTCCTGGTGGATCGGGGGCCGGTCGCCGGGGTACGCGGTGCGGGCCGTCTGGACGGCCCGGCGCAGGTCGGAGGTGAACACGGCCGCGAAGCCGTCGCCCGGCCGGCGCTCGCCCAGTTCACGGGCCTGGCGGCGGCCCAGGTCCGAGAGTTCCCCCGGGAGCCGGCCGGTGGCGATGCCGGCCTCGTTGTCCGTGCTGGTGGAGTGGGTCTCGTAGATGATCTCTACCGTCATCGGGGCTCCCGGACATCTGCCGTCGTGTGGTCGCTCGGACGAGAGCGCCGCCCGGCCGTCACCCGGTACGTCGCTCATGACGCGCCCGCGCGAGGTCGTACGCGCCGCGGAGCAGCTCGTAGGTGACCTCTTCCGTCCGCGGCCCCGGATTCACCACCGCGAGCCAGCCGGCGGAGCCGTAGACGGGGTGCGCCCTCACAGCATCGGTGGTGTCGGGGGCGTCGTCGAGGGCCGGTGCGTCCGGCGCGTGGCCGGTCCGTTCGGTGAAGGCTTCCCGGCCGGCGGCGATGCTGACGCGGAAGGTGTCCGGGCGGTCCAGGCGGGAGCTCTCGTCGCCCGGGTAGTTCTTCGTCACGATCGTCGCGAACGGCTGAGCCGTGGCCGGCGCGGCAGCGTCGGGGGAGTAGGAGAAGAAGGTGTCCCCCCAGCTGATCCCGGGCGAGCCGTCGCCGGGTTGCGGCCTGAGGACCCGGACTCCGTCGAGGTCCTGCATGAAGGCGATGATCTGGTCGATGGTCATGTCCTCAAGCGTTTCATTAAGGTGCTTGTGGAGACTTCAAGCCGACCGGCAGGGGAGAGCGGGTGCCAACTCTCAAATCATCGGTCTTGCGCACGGTCGATGTCGCGAGGCGTGCCGGCTGCTCGGTCCAGCAGGTGCGCGACCTCGAACGCGACGGCGTGCTGCCGGCCGCGACGCGTACCGCCGCCGGCTACCGGGTCTACCGGGAGGTCCACCTGCACTCCGCGCTCGCCTACCGGGCCCTCGCGGCCGGGGTGGGACCGGTCGAGGCCAAGCGGATGCTGCGGGCCGCCCACCGGGGTCCGGTCACGGAGGTGCTCGCCCGTCTCGACGCGGCGCACGCCCGGCTCGACCGGGAACGTACGGACCTCGCGCTCGCCCAGCAGGCGGCCGAGGCGATCTCCGCCGAGCCCGTCGAGGACGCACGCCCCTCGGACGCGATGAGCGTCTCCGCACTGGCCGCCGCGCTCGGCGTGCGGCCCTCGACGCTGCGGCACTGGGACGCCGAGGGGCTCGTCGTGCCCGACCGGGTCCCGCCGCGGGACACCCGGCGCTATTCACCCGCCCAGGTCAGGGACGCCCGGATCGTCCATCAGCTGCGCGGAGCCGGATACCGTGTCGACCCCCTCCGGACCCTCATGCCGGTGCTGCGCCAGGGGCACCGCCGGGAAGACGTCCGGGCCGCACTTGCGGCCCGGGACGCGGACATCGCTCTCCGCTCCCGGGCCCTCTTCGACGCCACCGTCGCACTCGGTGCCGTACTGGGCGGCGCGGCGGCTCAGGACTGAGGTCCGCGCGCGCCGCACCGCCTCCCGGTCAGGCCGGCAGCCCCAGCTCCCGGGCGATCAGCATCCGCTGCACCTCGCTCGTGCCCTCGCCGATCTCCAGGATCTTCGAGTCGCGCCACATCCGGGCCACCGGGTACTCGTTCATGAAGCCGTAGCCGCCGTGGATCTGGGTCGCCTCGCGGGCGTTGTCCACCGCCACCGTCGAGGAGTACAGCTTGGCGATCGCCGCCTCCTTCTTGAACGGCTCGCCCGCCAGCAGCCGTGACGCCGCGTCCCGCCAGCCGATCCGGGCCATGTGGGCCCGCATCTCCATGTCCGCGATCTTGAACTGGATCGCCTGGTTGGCGCCGATCGGCCTGCCGAAGGCGTGCCGCTCGGCGGCGTACTTCACGGACTCGTCCACACAGCCCTGCGCGAGGCCCGTCGACAGTGCCGAGATGGCGATCCGGCCCTCGTCCAGGATCCGCAGGAACTGCGCGTAGCCGCGGCCCTCCTCGCCCAGCAGGTTCTCCAGCGGGACGCGGACGTCGGAGAAGGAGAGCTCGCGGGTGTCCGAGGCGTTCCAGCCGACCTTGGAGTAGGGGGCGGCGACCGTGAAGCCGGGGGTGCCGGAGGGCACGATGATCGCGGAGATGCGCGGGGCGCCGTTCTCCTTGTGGCCGGTCACCGCCGTGACCGTCACCAGCTCGGTGATGTCCGTACCCGAGTTGGTGATGAAGCACTTGGAGCCGTTGATCACCCACTCGCCCGTCGCCTCGTCGCGCACCGCCGTCGTCCGGGTGCCGCCCGCGTCCGAACCGCCGTCCGGCTCCGTCAGGCCGAACGCGCCGAGCGCCTCGCCCGAGCAGAGCCTCGGCAGCCACTGCCGCTTCTGCTCCTCCGTACCGAAGCGGAACACCGGCATCGCGCCGAGCGAGACCCCGGCCTCCAGGGTGATCGCCACCGACGAGTCGACCCGGGCCAGCTCCTCCAGGGCGATGCCGAGGGCGAGGTAGTCGCCGCCCATCCCGCCGTACTCCTCCGGGAACGGCAGCCCGAACAGGCCCATCCGCCCCATCTCGCGCACGATCTCGTACGGGAACTCGTGGCGCTCGTAGAAGTCGCCGATCTTCGGCGCGACCACGTCGTGGGCGAACTCCTCGACGGTGCGTCGGAGTTCCTCGTGCTCGGCGGTCAGCCGGTAGTCCAGGGACATCGGGAAATCACTGCTCCTTGTGGGACAGGGCGCGGACGGTGCGGGACGGGCTGGGTCGGCCCAGTTGTTCGGCGAGCCAGACGCTGGTGGCGGTGAGCTCGTCGAGGTCGACGCCGGTCTCGATGCCGAGGCCGTCGAGCATCCAGACCAGGTCCTCGGTGGCCAGGTTTCCGGTCGCGCTCTTCGCGTACGGGCAGCCGCCGAGGCCGCCCGCGGAGGCGTCCACGGTGGACACGCCGTGCTGGAGCGCGGCGAGGGTGTTGGACAGCGCCTGTCCGTAGGTGTCGTGGAAGTGCACCCCGATCGTGTCGGTGCGCACTCCCTCCTCGTTCAGCCGGGACAGCAGGGTCTGTACGTGGCCGGGGGTCGCGACGCCGATCGTGTCGCCGAGCGAGAGCTCGTCGCAGCCGAGGTCCATCAGCGCCTTCGCGACCCGGACGACCTGGTGGACGGGGACGGCCCCCTCCCACGGGTCGCCGAAGCACATCGACAGATAGCCGCGCACATGCACCTTGTCGGCCTTGGCACGGGCCACCACGGGCTCGAACATGGCGAGCGACTCGTCGACCGTCCGGTTGAGATTGCGGGCCGCGAACGTCTCCGTCGCCGAGCCGAAGACCGCGATCCGGCGGGCCCCCAGGGACAGCGCCCGGTCCAGGCCCCGCTCGTTCGGCACGAGGACCGGGAGCGCCACGTCCCCCACGTCCCCTATGTCGCCGAGCATCGGGAACAGCTCTTCGGCGTCGGCCAGTTGGGGCACCCACTTGGGGTGGACGAAGCTCGTCGCCTCGATCGTGCTCAGGCCGGCGACCGCGAGGCGGCGGATGAACTCCGCCTTCACCCCGGTCGGCACGACCGTCTTCTCGTTCTGCAGCCCGTCACGGGCGCCGACCTCGTGGATACGGACCCGGACGGGCAGGTCCGGTGCGGCCACGGTCATCGGCAGGGTGCGGTCGGTGGTCGTCATGCGTCCTCCCCGGCGGTGGCCGCGGGGACCACGACCGCCAGTACC
Organism: Streptomyces sp. NBC_01257; assembly: GCF_035917255.1. Classification (NCBI taxonomy): domain Bacteria; kingdom Bacillati; phylum Actinomycetota; class Actinomycetes; order Kitasatosporales; family Streptomycetaceae; genus Streptomyces; species Streptomyces sp. NBC_01257. The sequence goes on along the minus strand of NZ_CP108472.1, from coordinate 3,328,854 downwards.
TGGTCCATGGCCACCGTGGTCCCGGCGGTGACGTCGAGTTCGGTGACGGTGCCGGCGTGCGGGGCGGAGATGACGTGCTCCATCTTCATCGCCTCCACGACGAGGAGGCTCTGCCCCGCCGCCACCTCGTCCCCGACGGCCACCTTCACCACGGTGACCGTGCCCGGCATGGGCGCGGCGAGCGCGTCCGCCCCGGAGTGGGCGGCGCCGCTCAGCGAAGCCTCCACCGGGTCGTGGTCCCGCACGTGCCAGGTGTCGCCGTCCCGGCCGAGCCAGTGGCCCTCGGGGGAGACGGCGTACGCGAAGGTGTGGGTGACGCCGGCCAGTTCGAGGGTGATCCTGCCGCCGGCGACGGACAGGGTCCTGGCCGTCTCCGCGCTGCCGGGCAGCGGGCCCAGCGGGCCGCACGCGCCCGAGTCGGGGACCGGCGGCCGGGCGCCCTCGCCGACATGGCCGAAGGTCAGCTCCACGGCCGGTCCGCACGGCCGCAGGCCCACCTGGACCGGGTCGTGACCGGGGATGCGGAAGTGCCGCACCGTCCGGGCCGGGGTGCCGCCGAGGCGCCAGCCGTCGCCGGCCGAGAACGGGTCGGCCCAGACGTCCGCGCGGGCCGGTGCGGGGGAGTGCTGCCGCAGCAGCGCCGCGGCCGCGTACACCTCCTCCGGCACGCCGTCCGGGACCAGCCCGTCCACCTCGCGCTCCACCAGGCCGGTGTCCAGGTCGCCCGCCACCACGGCCGGGTGGCCGAGCAGCCGGCGCAGGAAGCCCGCGTTGGTCGGGACGCCGAGGACCACCGTGTCCGCCAGCGCCGCCCGCAGCCGGCGCAGCGCCGTCGCCCGGTCGGGGCCGTACGCGATCACCTTGGACAGCATCGGGTCGTACAGGCTGCCGACCTCGCCGCCCTCGGCGAGCCCCGAGTCCGTCCGCACCCCGCCGCCCTGCGGCTCGTGGAGTGCCAGCACGGTGCCGCCCGAGGGCAGGAAGCCGCGCGCCGGGTCCTCGGCGCAGACCCGGGCCTCGACCGCGTGACCGGTGAGGGTGATGCCGGCCTGGGTGCAGGGGAGTCGTTCGCCCGATGCGACCCGCAGCTGCCACTCGACCAGGTCGAGGCCGGTGACCAGCTCCGTCACCGGGTGCTCGACCTGGAGACGGGTGTTCATCTCCATGAAGTAGTACGAGGCCGGGTCGTTGCCCGGGACGATGAACTCCACCGTGCCCGCGCCGACATAGCCGCAGGACCGGGCGGCCTGCACGGCCGCCTCGCCCATCGCCGCACGGATCTTCTCGTCGAGCAGGACCGAGGGCGCCTCCTCGATGATCTTCTGATGGCGGCGCTGCAGCGAGCACTCGCGCTCGCCGAGGTGCACCACGTTGCCGTGGCCGTCGGCCAGCACCTGGATCTCGATGTGGCGCGGCCGGTCGATCCACCGCTCCACGAGCAGCGTGTCGTCGCCGAAGGAGGCGCGCGCCTCGCGCCGGGCGGCGGCGATCTCGTCCGCGAGCAGCGCCGCGTCCCGCACCAGCCTCATGCCCTTGCCGCCGCCGCCCGCGGAGGGCTTCAGCAGCACCGGCATGCCGATCTCGTCGGCCGCGTCCGCGAGCTGGCCGTCGGTCAGCTCGCTGCCCGTGGAACCGGGCACCACCGGGACACCGGCCGCGGAGACCGTCTCCTTGGCCCGGATCTTGTCGCCCATCAGCGAGATGGCCGCGGCGGGCGGGCCGATGAAGACCAGCCCCGCGTCCGCGCACGCCTGGGCGAAGCCCGCGTTCTCCGCGAGGAAGCCGTAGCCGGGGTGGACGGCCTGTGCGCCGCTGCGGCGGGCCGCCTCCAGCAGCCGGTCCGCCGAGAGGTAGCTCTCGGCGGCCGGGGCGGGACCGATCCGTACCGCCGTGTCGGCCTCCCGCACGTGCCGGGCGTCCGCGTCCGCGTCGCTGAAGACGGCGACCGAGCGCACCCCCAGCTCGCGCAGGGTCCGGATGACCCGGACCGCGATCTCGCCGCGGTTGGCGACGAGAACCGTGTCGAACATCGTCATCTGTTCCTCACATCCGGAAGACGCCGAAGCCGGCGTCGCCCAACGGGGCGTTGGCGCACGCGGTCAGGGCGAGCCCCAGCACCTGCCGGGTCTCCAGCGGATCGATCACGCCGTCGTCCCAGAGCCGGGCGGTGGCGTAGTACGCGTTGCCCTGGGTCTCGTACTGCTCGCGGATCGGGGCCTTGAAGGACTCCTCGTCCTCGGCGCTCCAGTCGTCGCCCAGCTGGTCGCGCTTGACCGTGGCGAGGACGGACGCGGCCTGCTCGCCGCCCATGACGGAGATCTTCGCGTTGGGCCACATCCACAGGAAGCGGGGGCTGTAGGCCCGGCCGCACATGGAGTAGTTGCCCGCGCCGTAGGAACCGCCGACCACCACGGTCAGCTTCGGGACGCGGGTGCAGGCGACGGCGGTGACCATCTTCGCGCCGTGCTTGGCGATGCCGCCGGCCTCGTAGTCGCGGCCGACCATGAAGCCCGAGATGTTCTGCAGGAAGACCAGCGGGATGCCGCGCTGGTCGCACAGCTCGATGAAGTGCGCGCCCTTCTGGGCGGACTCGGAGAACAGGATGCCGTTGTTGGCGACGATCCCGACCGGATGGCCGTGGATGTGCGCGAAGCCGGTGATCAGCGTCGTGCCGTACTCCGCCTTGAACTCGGCGAACCGCGAACCGTCGACGACCCGGGCGATCACCTCGCGCACGTCATAGGGCGTGCGCGAGTCGACGGGGACCGCCCCGTACAGACCGGCGGGGTCCACCTTCGGCTCGTCGGCCGGCTGCACGGACCACGGCAGCGCGCCCCGGTCCGGCAGGGTGGCCACGATGTTCCGCACGATCCGCAGCGCGTGCGCGTCGTCCTCGGCGAGGTGGTCGGTGACCCCGGACGTACGGGAGTGGACCTCGCCGCCGCCCAGCTCCTCGGCCGTGACGACCTCACCCGTCGCGGCCTTCACCAGCGGCGGTCCGCCCAGGAAGATCGTCCCCTGGTTCCGGACGATCACGGCCTCGTCGCTCATCGCCGGGACGTACGCCCCGCCGGCCGTGCAGGAGCCCAGCACCGCCGCGATCTGCGGGATGCCGGCCCCGGACATCCGGGCCTGGTTGTAGAAGATCCGCCCGAAGTGCTCACGGTCCGGGAACACCTCGTCCTGCATCGGCAGGAAGGCGCCGCCCGAGTCCACCAGGTAGAGACACGGCAGCCGGTTCTCCAGCGCCACCTCCTGGGCGCGCAGGTGCTTCTTCACCGTCATCGGGTAGTACGTGCCGCCCTTGACGGTCGCGTCGTTGGCGACGATCACGCACTCGCGGCCGCTGACCCGGCCGATCCCGGCGATCACCCCGGCGGCCGGCGCCGCGCCCCCGTACAGCCCCTCGGCCGCCAGCGGGGCCAGCTCCAGGAAGGGCGAGCCCGGATCGAGAAGGGTGTCCACCCGCTCCCGGGGCAACAGCTTGCCGCGCGCCACATGCCGGGCGCGGGCCTTCTCACCCCCGCCGAGCCTGGCCGTGGCGAGCCGCTTGCGCAGCTCGTCGGTGAGCGCGTGATGCGCCGCCTCGTTGGCCTGCCAGGCCTCCGAGGCGGGATCGGCCGCGCTCGCCAGCACCGGTGCCTGCTGCATCCTGTCGAGCCCCCTTGCCCGTACCGCAGTGGTTAATGAGCGTTAACGCCCCTTCAGGTTAACGACCGCTAACGCGCCTGTCTAGAATGACTTCCCATGAGCACCCATGCCGCCGCCCGCGTCGCGGCCCCCACCCGCCGCGAGCAGATCCTCAAGGAGGCCGCCCGCCTCTTCGCCGAGCGCGGCTTCCACGGCGTCGGCGTCGACGAGATAGGCGCCGCCGTCGGCATCAGCGGCCCCGGCCTCTACCGGCACTTCCCCGGCAAGGACGCGATGCTCGCCGAACTGCTCGTCGGCATCAGCGAGCGGCTGCTGAGCGGCGGGCAGCTGCGGGTCTCCGAGGACGCCTCCGGTGACAGGTCCCCCGAGGCGCTCCTGGACGCGCTCATCGAGGGCCACATCGACTTCGCCCTCGACGACCGCCCTCTGATCACCCTGCACGACCGGGAGCTGGACCGCCTGCGGGACACCGACCGCAAGCGGGTGCGCCGGCTCCAGCGCGAGTACGTCGAGGTGTGGGTCGCCGTCGTCCGCGAGCTCTACCCGGACCTCCCCGAGCACGAGGCCCGCGCCACCGTCCACGCCGTCTTCGGCCTGCTGAACTCGACCCCGCACCTGGGCCGCCCCGGCGCCCTTCCCGGCCGCACGGACACCGCGGCGCTGCTGCACCGGCTGGCGCGGGGCGCCTTCGCCGCCGCGGGGGAGCGCGAGGCCGGCTGAGCGGCCGGGCGACCGGCCGCCCACCCCTCGATTCACCCGGCACGCTGCGCACACCCCACGGCACAATGGGTTCATGCCGATACCCAGCCGCGCCGCCCTCGTCGACCATCTCGTCCGCACGCGTATCGCGGGAGACGTCGCGACCCCGCGCGACAACAACCTCGCCCACTACCGCAAGCTCGCCAACGGCGACCGCCACTACTGGCTGGGTCTCGAGCTCGGCGACCGGTGGCGCGACGAGCAGGACGTCCTGGCGGTGATGGCCGAGCGGTGCGGGGTCAGCGACGACCCGGAGCACCGGTTCGGGCAGGACACCATCGACCCGGAGCTCACGGTCGACGCCCTGGAGCGGGCCGCGGCCCGGTTGCGGAAGGCGGCCGACGGCTCCGAGCGGGTGCTGTTCGCCACCGGTCACCCGGGCGGGCTCCTGGACGTCCACCGGCTGACGGCGGCGGCGCTGCGGACGGCCGGCTGCGAGATCATGCGGATTCCGGCCGGGCTGATGGCGGACGAGGGCATGGTCTTCCAGTTCGCGGACGTCGCCGTGCAGGAGCGCGGCGCGACCCTCTGGCACACCCATTCCCCGGCGCCGATGGCGGCCATCCTGGACGCCCTGGAGCGCGAGGGCCGCCCGATGCCCGACCTGGTCGTGGCCGACCACGGCTGGGCGGGATGCGCGGCGCAGCGCGGTCTGGACGCGATCGGTTACGCGGACTGCAACGACCCGGCGCTGTTCCTGGGGGAGTCCGAGGGCACCCTTCAGGTGGCCGTCCCCCTGGACGACCATGTGCTGGACCCGCGGTTCTACGACCCGATGACCGACTACCTCCTGGACGCCGCCGGGCTGCTCTGACCGTCCGGACCGGGCGTCCGGGCGTGTCCGATTCGTTCAAGAAACCGGCACCGGTGGCGCACTAACGTCACGACCATGAACAGCGCAGCCAAGGAATCACGCCACCTCGGCGTCCACATCGCCCGCACGGCCGACGAGGTCTACGCCTTCGCGTCGGACCCGCGGAACCTTCCCGCGTGGGCCCACGGCCTGGGTGACTCCATCACGGAGACCGACGGCCGGTGGGTCGCCGAGTCCTCGCCCATGGGAAGGGTCGTGGTGGACTTCGTGCCGCACAACGAGCTGGGCGTCCTCGACCACGACGTCACGCTGCCGTCCGGTGAGACCGTCCACAACCCGGTCCGGGTGATCGGCGACGGCACCGGCAGCGAGGTCGTGTTCACCCTTCGCCGGCGGCCCGGGATGAGCGACGCCGACTTCGAGCGGGACGCCGACACGGTCGCCGGCGACCTGGACCGGCTCCGGGGGCTGCTGGAGCCGGCGTAGCCGCGGTCCGGACGGTCCGGCCGGCCCCGGTTACCGGGGCCCTTCCGTCCGGTCGGTGAACAGCCCGCCGCCCCCGCTGTCCTCGTCGTCGCCGGCCACCGTGCCGCCTCCGGCGGCCCGGGCCCGGCGCCGCTGTTCCAGGCCCGGCGTCGGGTCCAGATACACCCGCCGGATCGCCGGATACCGCTCCCGCAGCTGCTGCTCCGCCTCCTCGCAGGCCCACTCGACCTGCTCGGCGCTGGCCACGTCCCGGAAGTCGACCTTCGCGGCGATCAGGATCTCGGACGGCCCCTGGATGAGCGTGGTCAGTTCCAGTACGTCGATGATGTGCGGCACCGTCAGCAGTTCCTCGCGCACCCCCGCACGCATCGCCGCCGGCACCGGCCGGCCGATCAGCAGCTGGGCGTTGGACCGGCCGAGCACCCAGGCCACGTACACGAGCAGCGCCCCGATCAGGATCGACGCGACACCGTCCCAGACGCCGGAGCCCGACAGCTGGCCGCCGAGCAGACCGCCCGCGGCCAGCAGCAGACCGGCGAGCGCCGCCGAGTCCTCCATCACGACGGCCTTGACCGCGGTGTCGGGGGTGAGCCGGAGGTAGCGCTTCGCGGGGGTGCCGAGACGGCCGGCCTCGGCGCGCACCTGCCGCAGCCCCGTGCGCAGGGAGAAGCCCTCCAGCAGGAAGGCGACGGCGAGCACGAGGTACGAGATGAGCGGGTCGCCGAGCTCCTCGCCCGCGACCAGGGTGTGGATGCCGTCGTAGATCGAGAAGACCGCGCCGCCGACGAACGTGGCGACGGAGGCGAGCATCGCCCAGATGTACCGCTCGGGGCCGTAGCCCAGCGGGTGTTCGTCGTCGGCGGGCTTCTCGCTGCGCTTGAGCGCGGTGAGCAGCAGCACCTCGGTGACCGTGTCGGCGACCGAGTGGGCCGCCTCGGAGAGCATCGCGCTCGATCCGCTGATCAGCCCGGCGACGGCCTTCGCCACGGCGATGCCGAGGTTGGCCACCGCCGCGACGATGACGGTGAACGTGGACTCGCCACCGCTCGCCGTATCCGTTCCGGCACCGGACTCCCCGCCATCAGCACGTGCGTCACTCATGGTGGGGAGTATGTCCGCAGCCGGGCCGGGTATGTCCGACGCGCGGCCGCGAGCCGCAGGCCCGTTCAGCCCTCCCGGGGGACCCGGACCACGCCCTCCTGGATGACGGTGATCGCCAGCCGGCCGTCCTGCGTGTAGATACGGGCCTGGCCCAGGCCGCGCCCGCCGGACGCGGACGGCGACTCCTGGTCGTACAGCAGCCATTCGTCGGCGCGGAACGGCCGGTGGAACCACATCGCGTGGTCCAGGCTCGCCCCCACCACGTCGCCGACCGCCCAGCCGCCGCGCCCGTGGGCCAGGAGCACCGAGTCGAGCAGCGTCATGTCGGAGACGTACGTCGCCATGCAGACGTGCAGCAGCGGGTCGTCGGCCAGCTTGCCGTTGGTGCGGAACCACACCTGGGAGCGGGGCTCGCGCGGCTCGCCGACGGTGCCGAACGGCGGGGCGTCCACGTACCGCAGGTCGACCGCGGCCCGCGCCTCGACCAGCCGGTCGACGACTCCGGGGTCGCTGAACCGGTCCGCGTAGCGCGGCAGCATCTCGGCCGCCGTCGGCAGCGTGTCCGGATCGGGCGCGGCCGGCATGTCCGCCTGGTGCTCCAGCCCCTCCTCGTACGTCTGGAAGGACGCCGAGAGGTGGAAGATCGGCTGCCCGTGCTGGACGGCGACGACCCGCCGGGTGGTGAAGGAACGGCCGTCCCGGATGCGGTCGACGCTGTAGACGATCGGCGCTCCCGGGTCCCCCATCCGCAGGAAGTAGGAGTGCAGGGAGTGGGCGGTCCGGTCCGCGGGGACGGTGCGGCCCGCGGCGACGAGCGCCTGGGCCGCGACCTGTCCGCCGAAGACGCGGGGCACGATCGCCGAACGGCTGGTGCCCCGGAAGATGTCCTGCTCGATCTGCTCCAGGTCGAGCAGATCGAGCAGGGAATCAAGTGCTGAGCTCATGGGGAGAACGTAGCCGCTCTACAGGCCCATGGACTTGGCGATGATCGACTTCATGACCTCGCTGGTGCCGCCGTAGATGCGGTTGACCCGGTTGTCCGCGTACAGGCGGGCGATCGGGTACTCGTTCATGAAGCCGTAGCCGCCGTGCAGCTGGAGGCAGCGGTCGATCACGCGGTGCGCGACCTCGGTGCAGAACAGCTTCGCGGAGGCGGCCTCGGCGGCGGTCAGCTCACCGGCGTCCAGCGCCTCCAGCGCGCGGTCGGCGACGGCCTGGGCCGCGTCCACCTCGGCCTGGCAGGCGGCCAGCTCGAACTTGGTGTTCTGGAACGAGGCGACGGTCTTGCCGAAGACCGTGCGGTCCTGCACGTACTCCTTGGCGAACCGGACGGCGGCCGCGGCCTGCGCGTAGGCGCCGAAGGCGATGCCCCAGCGCTCGGAGGCCAGGTTGGTGCCGAGGTAGCCGAAGCCCTTGTTCTCCTCGCCGAGGAGGTCCTCGACCGGGACCTTCACGTCGACGAACGCCAGCTCGGCGGTGTCGGAGACCTTCAGGCCCAGCTTGTCGAGCTTGCGGCCGACCGAGTAGCCCGCGGACTTGGTGTCGACGGCGAACAGGGAGATGCCGAAGCGGCGGTCGTCCTCGCGCGGGGCGGAGGTACGGGCGCAGACGATGACCCGGTCGGCGTGCACGCCGCCGGTGATGAAGGTCTTGGCGCCGTTGAGGACGTAGTGCGTGCCGTCGTCGGAGAGCTTGGCGGAGGTCTTCATGCCCGCGACGTCGGAACCGGTGCCCGGCTCGGTCATCGCGAGGGCCCACATCTCCTCGCCGGTGGTGAACTTCGGCAGCCAGCGCTTCTTCTGCTCGTCGGTGGCGAGCATCTTGACGTAGGGCAGGCCGAGCAGCGTGTGCACGCCGGAGCCGCCGAAGGACACGCCCGCGCGGGCGGTCTCCTCGTAGATGACGGCTTCGTACTTGTGCGAGTCGATGCCCGCGCCGTCGTACTCCTCGTCCACGTTGATGCCGAAGACGCCCAGCTCACCGAGCTTGAGGTAGAAGTCGCGCGGCGCCTGGCCGGCGGCGAACCACTCGTCGTAGACCGGCACGACCTCGGCCGCGATGAAGGCGCGGATGGTCTCCCGGAACGCCTCGTGGTCCTCGTTGAATACCGTACGGCGCACGGGGTGCCTCCCTGGTCGGCTTCGCTCGGCTTGGCTAAGCGCTTGCTCAGCCTTGGTTAAAAGTTACCCGGCGGTCACGTGAGCTGTCCAGGGTGATGCTGAGCACGCCGACGGGGAGCGCGCCGGGCGCCGGCTCCGGGGCCGCCTCAGATGCCGAGCCGGGCGGCGATCCCGTCCAGGACGCAGTCGAGGCCCGTCTCGAAGGCCCAGGTCGCGTCGTCCTTGCGGGTCGCCCGCAGTCCGTAGCGCTGGTACGTGGGATAGCGGCCGGTCCCCATCAGGTACATCATCTGCGGCGCCAGGCCCAGCCTCGTCTCGGCGCCGGACGACCAGCCGGCCGACTCCGTCCACTCCCGCACCGCCACCTCCGACTGCGCCGCGCCGTGGGCGAAGGCGCTGACGGTGCGGAACGCGACCATCATCGCGTCCTCGTCGAGGCCGAGTCCGTCGAGCGCCGCCAGCTGCCGTTCGGCGATGGCCAGCCGCCCGGGTGTGAGCACGAAGAGGTGGGTGGGCAGCTGCCCGACCCAGGGGTGCCGCAGCATCATGTCCCGGATCAGCAGGCCGAAGGCGCGCAGCACCTCGCGCCACTCGGTCACCTCGTCGGGGATGCGCATCTCCGCCGCCACCCGTTCGGCCATCAGCGCCCACAGGTCGTCCTTGCCGGAGACGTGGCGGTAGGCCGCCATGGGGGCGACGCCCAGCTCAGTGGCGAGCCTGCGCATGGTGACGGCGGCGAAGCCCTCCGCGTCGGCGATCCGCACCGCGACGGCGCCGATGCGCTCCAGTGTGAGCGAGGTGCGGGGTGCGGCCGCGGGCTGTTCCAGGCGCTGCCAGAGCGACTCGTCCGGCGCCGTCTTCCCGCTGTCCTTCTTCCGGCCGGTCACGGGCGGGCTCCTCTCGATAGGCGTGAAGCGTACAGCGTATCCGTCAGTGGACGACGTACACATGGACGTGTACGTTGTACGCATCGAGATACGCAGTACACATCCACGGCTCCGTGTCCACGGCCTCCGTGTCCACCGCTCACCAGGGGGACTCATGTCCAGCAGCACCCGTCCGCAGCTCCGCGTCGCCGTCATCGTCGGCAGCACCCGCGAGGGCCGCTTCGCGCCCGTCGTCACCCAGTGGCTGAAGGGACACCTGGCCCAGCGCGGCGACATGACCACCGATGTCGTCGACCTCACCGAGACCCCGCTGCCCACGGTCCTGCCCGCGTTCGGCGAGCCGCCGGCGCCGGGTACCGAGGAGGCCCTCGCCCTGGTGTCACCGCGCCTCGCGGCGGCCGACGCGTTCGTCTTCGTCACCCCGGAGTACAACCACAGCTTCCCGGCGTCCCTGAAGAACGCCATCGACTGGCACAACCAGCAGTGGCACGCCAAGCCGGTCGCCTTCGTCTCCTACGGCGGCCTCTCCGGCGGCCTGCGGGCCGTGGAGCAGCTCCGCGTCGTGATGGCCGAGCTGAACGCGACGACCATCCGCAACACCGTCAGCTTCCACAACGCCTACGGACAGTTCGCTGAGGACGGCACCGTCGACGACGCCCAGGTCGACGCGGCCGCCAAGGCGCTCCTCGACCAGCTCGCCTGGTGGGCGCACGCACTGCGGGACGCCCGCGCCGCCACCCCGTACACCGCCTGAAGAACGTCTCACGGACACGGATCACGGATACGGATACGGGGGCACCCATGACTCAGTCCACGGACGGCACGCACGCCCGGCAGGGGCCGGAAGCGGCCGGGCCGCCGCCCGGCGACGAGGGCGGGAGCGGACCGTCGAAGCTCGTCCTGTTCGCTCTCCTGCTCGGCCTGGTGCTCGGCCTGCTCGACGGGACGGTCGTCGGCACCGCACTGCCCACGATCGTCGGGGACCTCGGCGGACTCGACCATCTGTCCTGGGTGGTGACGGTCTATCTGCTGACCGCCTCCGTCTCCACCCCCATCTGGGGCAAGCTCGGCGACCTGTACGGGCGCAAGGGCGCCTTCGTCTGGTCGGTCACGGTGTTCCTGGCGGGGTCCGTGCTCTCCGGACTCGCCCAGGACATGGGCCAGCTCATCGCCTTCCGCGCCGTCCAGGGGCTCGGCGCGGGCGGTCTCATGGTCGGCGCCCTGTCCATCATCGGCGTCATGATGCCGCCCTCGCAGGCGGGCCGCTCCCAGGCGATGATCGGCGCCATGATGCCGGTCGCCCTGGTCGGCGGGCCGCTGCTCGGCGGCTTCCTCACCGACCAGCTGAACTGGCGCTGGGTCTTCTACGTCAACGTCCCCGTGGGCGCGCTCGCCCTGCTCGTCATCGGCCTCCGTCTGCACCTGCACACCGAGCGGGTCAAGCCGCGGATCGACTACGCGGGGGCCGGACTGCTCACCACCGCCATCCTGGCGCTCACCCTGCTGGGCAGCTGGGGCGGTACGAGGTACGGGTGGTCGTCGCCGCAGATCATCGGCCTCGGGGTGACCGGAGCCGTCGCCCTGGTCTGGTTCGTCCGGGTCGAGCGCCGCGTCGCCGAACCGATCATCCCGCCCCGGCTGTTCGCCGACCGCAACTTCACGCTCGCCCAGATCCTCACGTTCCTGGCGGGCGCCGCGATGCTCGGTGCGTCCACCTACCTGCCGCAGTACATGCAGTTCGTGCGCGGCGCGTCCTCGACGGCCAGCGGCATGCTGCTGCTCCCGCTGATGGCGGGGATGTTCGGCGCACAGCTCCTGCTCGGCCGGATCCTCTCCAAGGGCGGCCGCTACCGCCCCTATCCGGTCCTCGGCGGCGCACTGACGGCCGTGGGTGCGCTCCTGCTGCTGGCGACGGGCGCCGGCACCCCCACGGCGGTGACCTCCGCCCTGACCCTGGTGCTGGGTATCGGCATGGGCCTGCTGATGCAGAGCACCCTGCTCATCACCATCAACAGCGCGACACCCCGCGACATGGGCGCCGCCACCGGAACCGCCACCCTCGTCCGCACGATCGGGAGCTCCCTGGGCATCGCCGTGCTCGGCGCCGTCTACACGAGCCGCCTCCACACGGCCGGAATGCCCGACGGCGGCACGTCCTGGACGCCGGAGGCGGTGCGCGGGATGCCGGACGGGGTCCGTGACGCGGTCCGGACCGCGGTCACCGACGGTCTGCACGGGGTGCTGATCGGCGCCGCGCTGCTGGGCGCGGTGATCTTCATGGTGGCCTGGCTGATGCGGGAGGTGCCCCTGCGCGAGGAGTGACCGGGGCGCGGCAGGGGGCGGGGGTGCACGGGGGTCACTCCTGCCGCAGCGCGAGCCACAGCTCCGTACGTACGTCCATGTCGTCCAGGTCCACCCCGAGCAGCACCCCGCACCGCCCGATGCGCTGGCGGACGGTGTTGCGGTGGACGGACAGGGCCACCGCCGTGCGGTCCCAGCTGCCGTGCAGGGAGAGCCAGCAGCGCAGGGTCTCGGCCAGGGGCGCGGTGAGCGGGGCGAGGAGGGCGCGGGCGTGCTCCGCCGCCGGGCCGGGCGGGATGAGGGCGGCGATGCCGGTGACCGGCGCGTCCGCCGCCAGCGGGGCGCGGGTCGCCTCCGCGTGCCTCAGGGCCCTGGCCGCCCGGGAGTCGGCGCCGGACAGTGCGGTGACGGGGCCGGGGGACGAAGCGCCGAGCGTCCAGCCCGGCTGCGGGGTCGGCTCCAGGCCGCCGGGGAGCAGGACCCGCACGGCGTCGGTGCCGCGTCCCGTGTCGACCAGCGCCGAACCCAGGGTCGCCCCGAGCGCCCCGGCGGTCAGCGGATCCGCGTGCGCGCCGTCGCCGCGGCGGGCGTGCACCACGGTCCACGGGCCCTCGCCGAGCAGCGGCGCCACCTTCCCGGGGTCGGCGCCCAGCAGCATCCGGACGAGCGCCGCCGACCGGCCCGCCGCGTCCGCGCCCTGATGGGGGGCGGCGAGGAGGGAGAGCAGGACCACGGCGATGCCCGCCACCGTGTGGTCGCCGGCCTCCCGCCGCGGGGTCGCCAGCGCCAGGACGAGGCCCTCGCCGCCGCCCAGCGGATACGCGAGGAGGGAGGTGTCCCCGAGCGTGTCCGTCGCCGATGCGGGCGAGCCCGGCCGCTCCCGCGCGACCACCCGGGCGAGCCGCCCGAGCGCCCCCGTCACCTCCGGCGCCTGCGGCCGTCCCGCCGCGTGCAGTTCCTCGCCGCCGGCCGTGAGCAGGACCGCCCGGCCGCCGAGCTGCACGGCCAGCTGGTGCAGCACCGCCGGCACCGGGTCCGGCCGGGCCGCCGCCGTCGCCAGGGCCTGCTGGGCCCGGGTCACCCGGCGCAGCTCGCGGTGGCGGGCCGCGGCCATCAGCCCCCAGACCGCCCGGGCGATCGCCGTGAACGGGGTCCCGGGCGGCACCTCGACCAGCGGCATCCCGTACCGCTCGCAGGCCGCGACCAGCTCGGGCGGCACCGTGTCGTGCACCGGCCGCACGCCGAATCCGAGCGCCGCGGCCCCCGCCTCCACGAGCCGCGCCACATAGGTGTCCGGGTCCGTGAGCAGCACCCCGGCGCTCAGCAGCAGCTCGCCACCGAGCAGATACGGATACGGGTCGGCCATCTCCGAGGTGTGCACCCACAGCAGCTCGGCGTCGGCCGGCCCCGCGATGCTGCGGAGCCCCAGCTCCTCCAGGGCCAGCAGCGCGGCCAGTGCGACGGGCGGGGTCGGCGGTCCGGGGGGAGCCTCAGGCATGGATGGTTCATCCGTTCGGTCGGGCTGGAATGGATGAAACGTACACTTCAGCGATGCTTCCCGGCCACCTACCGTCTCTTCAGCACGACCGAAAGCGCACCGGAACGCGCATCCGAACGCGTACCTGAACCGCGCATCCGGCGCGCACCGGAATGCACCGGAACCTGTGAACCGAGACGGAGGGAAGCCCATGGCTGTCGACTACGCCGTGATCGTCGTCTACCTGGCCGGCATGCTCGCCATGGGCTGGTGGGGCATGCGCCGCGCCAAGTCCAAGAGCGAGTTCCTGGTGGCGGGCCGCCGCCTGGGCCCCTGGATGTACTCCGGCACCATGGCCGCCATCGTCCTCGGCGGCGCCTCCACCATCGGCGGCGTCGGCCTCGGCTACCAGTACGGGCTCTCCGGCGCCTGGATGGTCTTCACCATCGGCCTCGGCCTGCTCGCCCTGTCGGTCTTCTTCTCGGCGCGCATCGCCCGGCTGAAGGTCTACACCGTCTCCGAGATGCTCGACCTGCGCTACGGCGGCCGGGCCGGGATCATCTCGGGCGTCGTCATGTGGTCGTACACGCTGATGCTCGCGGTCACCTCGACCATCGCGTACGCCACCATCTTCGACGTCCTCTTCGACATGAACCGGACCGTCGCGATCATCCTCGGCGGCGCCATCGTCGTCGCGTACTCGACGCTCGGCGGCATGTGGTCGATCACGCTCACCGACATGGTGCAGTTCGTCGTGAAGACCATCGGGGTGCTGCTGCTCCTGCTGCCCATCGCGGTGGTCAAGGCGGGCGGCTTCGGCGAGATGAGGGCCAAGCTGCCGACCGAGTACTTCGACCCGCTGGGCATCGGCGGCGAGACGATCTTCACGTACGTGCTGATCTACACCTTCGGCATGCTGATCGGGCAGGACATCTGGCAGCGGGTGTTCACCGCCCGCAGCGACCGCGTGGCCCGCCTGGGCGGCACCGTCGCCGGCACCTACTGCCTGGTGTACGCGGTCGCCGGAGCGGTCATCGGCACGGCGGCGAAGGTCATGTACCCGAAGCTGCCCAGCGCGGACGCGGCGTTCGCGACGATCGTCAAGGACGAACTCCCGGTCGGTGTGCGCGGCCTCGTGCTGGCCGCCGCGCTGGCCGCGGTGATGTCGACGTCCTCCGGTGCGCTGATCGCCTGCGCCACGGTCGCCAACAACGACATCTGGTCCCGGCTGCGGGGCGTCGTCTCCCGCGGCGACGGCGACGCCGAACGCGACGAGGTGCGGGGCAACCGGGCCTTCATCCTGGTCATGGGCATCGTCGTCATCGCCATCGCCATCGCCCTCAACAACGTGGTCGAGGCGCTGACCGTCGCCTACAACCTCCTCGTCGGCGGACTGCTGGTGCCGATCCTCGGCGGTCTGCTGTGGCGCCGCGGCACCGCGGCCGGGGCGCTGGCCGCGGTGGCGGTCGGCGGCGTCGCGGTCATCGGCCTGATGGCGGGCTACGGGATCCTCGCCAACGAACCCGTCTACTACGGACTCCCCGCCTCCCTCGTCGCGTACGTCGTCGTCTCGCTGGCGACGAGGCCCACGGACGCCGCGGTCCTTCTCACCTGGCGCGAACGGCTGGCCGGCCGTGACGGGCCGGCGGCGCCGGCGGAACAGGCGGAACCGGCCGCCGAGCCGGTCACCGGCTGACGGCCGCGTCCCCGCATCCCGCACACTTGCACCACGCACAGAACAGAGAAAGGCCCCACCCCATGAGCAGCAACGAAACGCCGCGCGGCCCCGTCGACTCCTCCCGCGTCCCGCGGTACGCGGGCCCCGCGACGTTCGCCCGGCTGCCCCGCCTCGACGAGGTCGGGACGACGGACGTCGCCGTCGTCGGTGTGCCCTTCGACACGGGCGTCTCCTACCGGCCCGGCGCCCGCTTCGGCGGGAACGCGATCCGGGAGGCCTCGCGGCTGCTCCGCCCGTACAACCCGGCCCAGGACGCCTCGCCGTTCGCCCTCGCGCAGGTCGCGGACGCCGGTGACATCGCCGCCAACCCGTTCGACATCAACGAGGCCGTCGAGACGATCGAGGCCGCGGCCGACGACCTGCTCTCCACCGGCGCCCGGCTGATGACGCTCGGCGGCGACCACACCATCGCGCTGCCGCTGCTGCGGTCCGTCGCCAAGAAGCACGGCCCCGTCGCCCTGCTCCACTTCGACGCGCACCTCGACACCTGGGACACCTACTTCGGCGCCGAGTACACCCACGGCACCCCGTTCCGCCGGGCCGTCGAGGAGGGCATCCTCGACACCTCCGCGCTCTCCCACGTCGGCACCCGCGGCCCGCTGTACGGCAAGCAGGACCTCACCGACGACGCCAAGATGGGCTTCGGCATCGTGACCTCGGCCGACGTCATGCGGCGCGGGGTCGACGAGATCGCCGACCAGCTCCGGCAGCGCATCGGCGACCGCCCGCTCTACATCTCCATCGACATCGACGTGCTGGACCCGGCGCACGCCCCCGGCACCGGCACCCCCGAGGCCGGCGGCCTCACCTCCCGCGAGCTGCTGGAGATCGTGCGCGGCCTGTCGTCCTGCAACCTGGTCTCCGCCGACCTGGTCGAGGTCGCCCCCGCGTACGACCACGCCGAGATCACCTCCGTCGCCGCCTCGCACACCGCGTACGAACTGACGACGATCATGACCCGCCAGATCGCGGAGGCCCGGCAGAAGTGAGCCACGACCACCACGACGAGCGGCCCGAGCTCACCCCCGAGCAGGTCGCCGCCGCACTGAACCCCCCGGCCGGACGCAACGGCGGCGACCTCGTCGTCGAGACCCTCCAGGGCCTCGGCGCGACCACCGTCTTCGGTCTGCCCGGACAGCACGCGCTGGGCATGTTCGACGCCCTGCGCCGCTCGCCCCTCACCTACGTCGGCCTGCGCGTCGAGAACAACGCGGGCTTCGCCGCCGACGCCTACGGGCGCATCACCGGCGAGGTCGCCCCGCTGCTCCTGTCCACCGGACCCGGCGCGCTCACCTCGCTCGCCGCGCTCCAGGAGGCGGCCGCGGCCTCCGCCCCCGTGCTCGCGATCTCCAGCCAGATCCCGGTCGCCGGCCTGGGCGGCGGCCGCCACGGCTATCTGCACGAACTGCGCGACCAGAAGGCCTCGTTCCGCGACATCGTGAAGTCGGTGCACACCGTGCGTACGGCCTCGCAGATCCCTTCCGCGATCGCCGCCGCCTGGGAGTCCGCGCTGACGGCACCGCACGGCCCGGTCTGGATCGAGATCCCGCAGGACGTGCTCCTCGCCGGGACGACGCTGCCCGTCGTCACGGCGATGGACGCGACCCCGCGCGAGGTGCACGCCCGCCCCGAACTCATCGCGGTCGCCGCCCACCTGCTGTCGAACGCGGAGCGCCCGGCGATCATCGCGGGCGGCGGAGTCGTACGCTCCGACGCGTCCGGCAAGCTGCGCGCCCTCGCGGAGCAGATCGACGCCCCGGTCGTCACCACCTTCGGCGGCAAGGGCGCCTTCCCGTGGGAGCACCCGCTCTCGCTCCAGTCCTGGCTGGAGGACCGGCACACCACCGACTTCCTGGAGGACGCCGACGTCCTGCTGGTCGTCGGCTCCGGGCTCGGCGAACTCTCCTCGAACTACTACACGTTCGCGCCGCGCGGCCGGGTCGTGCAGATCGAGGCCGACGCCGGGAAGCTGGAGTCCAACCACCCGGCGCTCGGCATCCACGCCGACGCCCGCGACGCGCTGTCCGACCTCCTGGAGGCCGTCACCCCGCGCGAGGACCCGGCCGCCGCCGACCGCGTAGCGAAGGTGCTCGGTCTCGTACGGGAGCGGATCGCCGCCCAGGAACTCACCCTGGAACAGCACCTGGTCGCCGAGATCCGGGCCGCCCTGCCCGACACGTCCCCCAGCTTCTGGGACATGACGATCCTGGCCTACTGGGCCTGGTCCGCCTTCGACGCCCGCCACCCCAACACCATGCACTCGGCCCAGGGCGCGGGCGGTCTCGGCTACGGCTTCCCGGCGGCGATCGGCGCGGCCGCCGCCGACCGCACGAGGCCCGTCCTCGCGGTCTCCGGCGACGGCGGCGCGATGTACTCGATCGCGGAGCTCGCCACGGCCCGCCAGTACGACCTCCCGGTCACCTGGCTGATCGTCGACGACGGCGGCTACGGCATCCTGCGCGAGTACATGACCGACGCCTTCGGCGAGGCCACCGGCACCGAGCTGTCCCGCCCGGACTTCGTCGCCCTCGCCGAGTCCTTCGGCGTCCCGGCCGTCCGTACGAGCCCCGAGACGCTCGCCGCCGACCTGGCCGAGGCCTTCGGGCGCCCCGGCCCCTCGGTCGTCGTACTCCCGGCCCTGATCCGGATGTTCGAGCCGACGCACCTCTAGACGCCTCGCGCGGGAGTGCCCGGGACCCGAGGTCCCGGGCACTCCCGCGTACAACTTTCCGGCCGTCCACGAGTCAACTCTTCGGGGTGCGCCGGGGGCGCGCCCGCTGGAAACACTCAGGGGACGGGAACGCACACACATGACTAGACCCCACATATCCCGCCGCGCCCGGGCCGCGCTCTGTGCCGCGCTCGCCGTCGGCGTGATCGCACCCGTGGCGGCCGGGGCGGCGCCCGCCGGGGCCGCCACACCGACGACGAGCTGCACCTCGGGCAAGGCCGGGCTGGCCTCCAAACTGTCGAAGGACATCACCGCCGCGCTCAAGGGCCGCAAGTCCACCACGGCGGTGGCGCTGTACGACCGGACCACGAAGACGACGTGCACCCTGCGCGCCACGTCGAAGTACGACTCCGCCAGCGTCGTGAAGGCGACCGTGCTGGCCACACTGCTCTGGGACAACGCCAAGACGGGCCGCTACCTCACCCAGCGCGAGACCGACCTCAGCACCGCGATGATCACCAAGTCCGACAACGACGCGACCACCGCCCTGTGGAAGCAGCTCGGCGCCACCAAGGTCAGCGCGTTCCTCAAGGCCGCCGGAATGACGCACACCGTGCCCGGGTCCGGCGGCTACTGGGGACTCACCCAGATCACCGCGCAGGACGAGCAGCGGCTGCTGACCCTGCTCACCGCGAAGAACTCCGTGCTCAGCGACGGCGCCCGCGCCTACGAGCTCGGGCTGATGCGCAAGGTCGTCTCCTCGCAGCGCTGGGGCACCCCCGCCGGGGCCCCGGGCTCGGCCACCGTCCAGGTCAAGAACGGCTGGCTGCAGCGTGCCACCCACGGCTGGCGGGTGCACAGCATCGGCGCGTTCACGGGAGAGGGCCACGACTACGTCCTCACGGTGCTCACCCAGGACAACGCGACGATGAACACCGGCGTCGACACCATCCAGGCCGTCGCCCGTGCCGTGCACAAGGACCTGAACCCGCGCTACATGAACCACATGGACCCGGTCGTGCCCGGCACCCTGCAGGAGGCGATCCCGCCGGTCCCGGAGGCGCCGGCCGGGCGGATGCTCAGCGTGCCGCGGAGCTGAGCGGACGACTGACCGAGCGGAACCGTCCGTCACCGGTCCGTGCCCGGCGGGCCGGTGGCGGACGGCCGGTGACGGGCGGGAGTGCCTGTCCCGGTGTCAGTTCCCGGCCCGCAGGCGGCGGCCGGCCTCGGCCTGGAGGCGCAGGCCTGCCAGAGTCAGATCAAGACCGGCGAGGAACTGCTCCTTGTCGTCGTGCCCGTCGAACTCGTCGACGATGTCGTGCAGGAACGGGTACTTCCCGGGGTCGAGCGTGCGCCAGGTCGCGGCGTAGCGGCCGAGGTACTCCTCGCGGCCCACGAGGCCCTCGACCACCTCCTGCGGCGGGTCCTGGCCCATGTCCCCCGCGTTGGCGACGACGACGCCCACGACCGCCGACACGGCGTGGAACCGCTGCCGCGGCGTGAGCCCGAGCCCGGCCGTCTTCTGCCCGAGCTCCTCGTAGATCCGCAACGTGTTGCCCTCGACGTCGATGTTGCGCATGAACTGCGCCCCCAGCCACGGTCGGTCCACGACCGCGTCGAACAGGGTGACGGCCATCATGCGCAGGTCGTCGATCGGGTCGCCGCTGTCCTTCTGCCCCTCGACGGCCGTCAGCACCCCGCCGAGCACATGGTCGATGGCGCGGTCGAGCAGTTCGTCCTTGCCCGATACGTACCAGTAGATGCTGCCGACGCCGGTGCCGAGCCGGGCCGCGAGGGCGCGCAGGGTCAGCGCCGGTGCGCCCGCCTCGTCGAGCAGGGCCACGGCCGCGGTGAGAACGGCCTCGATGGAGTGCGACCCGCGCTGACGTCCCCGGGAGGGGCGATCGGCGGGTCGGGGTCGCGGGCCTGTCATGGTCCC
Source organism: Streptomyces sp. NBC_01257 (assembly GCF_035917255.1). Lineage (NCBI taxonomy): Bacteria > Bacillati > Actinomycetota > Actinomycetes > Kitasatosporales > Streptomycetaceae > Streptomyces > Streptomyces sp. NBC_01257. The sequence goes on along the minus strand of NZ_CP108472.1, from coordinate 3,308,910 downwards.
CATCCAATCACAGCTTGCGCATTTATCGAACCACGTTCTATGGTCGAACCACGTTCCATTGTAGAACGTCGTTCGATAGTCGGCGGCGTTCCGGAAGGAGGCCCGCCATGACCACCACCACCGAAACCGCGCCCACCGCGCCACGCACCTATCCGTCCCTGCGCGCCGCATGGATACCCCTGGCCGCGCTCTGTCTGGCCTTCTTCGTCGAAATGGTCGACAACACCCTGCTCTCGATCGCGCTGCCCACGATCGGCCGGGACCTCGGCAGCGGCACGACCGCGCTCCAGTGGGTCACCGGCGCCTACTCACTGACCTTCGGAGGCCTGCTGCTGACAGCGGGCTCGATGGCCGACCGGCTCGGCCGCCGGCGCGTGCTGCTGGTCGGACTGGCCGTGTTCGGCCTGCTGAGCCTGGGCGTCGCCGCGGTCTCCTCCGCCGGGGAGCTCATCACCCTGCGGGCCGGCCTCGGCATCGCCGCCGCGGCCATGGCCCCCATCACGAACTCGCTGGTCTTCCGGCTGTTCGACGACAAGGCGCTGCGGATGCGCGCCATGACCCTGATGATCATCGTCGGCATGTCCGGCTTCGTCCTCGGCCCGCTGCTGGGCGGCACCGCCCTGGCCCACGTGCGGTGGCAGTGGCTCCTGCTCGTCAACGCCCCGATCGCCCTGATCGCGGCCATCGGCGTCCGGCTCGGCGTCCCGGCCGACCGGCCGCAGGACCTGACCCGCGACAAGCTCGACCTGCCGGGCGCCGTCCTGAGCGTCGCCACCATCGGCCTCGCCTGCTACGCCCTGACCAGCGGCGTCGAGCACGGCTGGCTCTCCGTGGCCACCCTCGCATCGGTCCTCGGCGCCCTCGCCGCCGGCATCGCCTTCGTCCGGCACGAGCGCCGCACGGCGGCCCCCATGCTGGACCTGCGCCTCTTCTCCAACGGCACCGTCCGAGGCGCCGCCATCGCACAGATCGGCACGGCCATCGCGATGGCCGCCGTGATGTTCGGCCTGATCCTCCACTTCCAGTACGCCTACGGATGGAGTCCCGTACGGGCCGGCCTGGCCAACCTGCCGCTCATCGTGACCATGATCGCCGCGACCCCGCTCTCCGAATGGCTCGCGGCACGGTTCGGCCACCGCATCGCCTGCCTGGTCGGCGCGGCCTGCCTGGCCGGCTCGCTGGCCGGACTGTCCTGGGGCGTCGACCACGGGTACGGCGTCATCGCGCTCTGCATGGTCGTGATGACCATCGGACTGCGCACCGTCATGACGATCTGCGCCATCGCGCTCGTCGACGCGATGCCGGCCAACCGCACCTCGATCGGCACGGCGCTCAACGACACCGCCCAGGAGGTCGGGAGCAGCATCGGCACCGCCGTGGTCGGCACGCTGATCGCCGCGCTGGTCACCACCCAGCTGCCCACGGGCACCTGGAGCGACGCCCTGGTGGCCTCGTTCTTCCACGGCGAGCGGATCACCTACGCGGTGCTGGCCGTCGTCGTCGGCCTGATCGCGGCAGGCGGCGCACTCAGCCTCACCAACTCCCGCGTCGCCGAGGAACCCCACTAGGGTCTTTCGTTTGGATCAGGCTGGATCAGGGAGCGGGGTCCGATGCGCGTGCCGGGCCCGCGAGCCCGGCATGATCCGAACGAGAGGCCCTAGTCCCAGGGCCGGCAGTCCTACGTCCGAGGTCCCGTATTTGTTGCGGCGGGATGAAATCCGCAGCCCATCGCGTTGGTGCCTTCCGGTAGAGCAGGTCGAACGGGAGGCACCGGGTGTCGGACGCAGGGGCGCAGGAGAGCGGGCGGCAGCCACGCGGCTGGGCGCGGAGACTGAGCGGTTACGCATGGCGCTACCGGCGCAACGTGCTGCTCGCGCTCGGCTCCTCGCTCGCCGGAATGGCGGTGATGGCGCTCGTCCCCCTGGTCACCAAGGTGATCATCGACGACGTCGTCGTCGGCCACTCCCGGTCCCTGGCCGTGTGGACCGGCCTGCTGATCGTCGCCGCCGTCCTCGTCTACGTCTCCACCTACATCCGCCGCTACTACGGCGGCCGGCTCGCCCTCGACGTCCAGCACGACCTGCGGACCGAGATGTACGGGACGATCACCCGGCTCGACGGCAGGCGCCAGGACGAACTCTCCACCGGACAGGTCGTCGGACGCGCCACCAGCGACCTCCAGCTGATCCAGGGCCTGCTGTTCATGCTCCCGATGACCATCGGGAACGTGCTGCTCTTCCTCATCTCCCTGGTGATCATGGCGTGGCTCTCGCCGCTGCTCACGCTCGTCGCCGTCGCCGTCGCCCCCGCCCTCTGGTTCATCGCCCGGCGCTCCCGCACCCGGCTCTTCCCCGCCACCTGGTACGCCCAGGCGCAGGCCGCCGCCGTCGCCGGAGTCGTCGACGGGGCCGTCTCCGGCGTCCGCGTCGTCAAGGGCTTCGGCCAGGAGGAGCAGGAGACCGGCAAGCTGCGCGAGGTCGGCCGCCGGCTCTTCGCCGGCCGGCTGCGCACCATCCGGCTGAACTCCCGCTACACCCCCGCCCTCCAGGCCGTCCCCGCCCTCGGCCAGGTCGCGATGCTCGCCCTCGGCGGCTGGCTCGCCACCCGCGGCGAGATCACGCTGGGCACCTTCGTCGCCTTCTCCACCTACCTCGCCCAGCTCGTCGGCCCGGTCCGGATGCTCGCCATGGTCCTCACCGTCGGCCAGCAGGCCCGCGCCGGTGTGGAACGCGTACTGGAACTCATCGACACCGAGCCGACCATGCAGGACGGCACCAAGGAGCTCCCCGCCGGCATCCCGGCCGGCGTCGAGTTCGACGACGTCCGCTTCGGCTACGCCGACGACCGCCCCGTCCTCGACGGCTTCTCGCTGACCATCGAGCCCGGCGAGACCGTCGCCGTCGTCGGCGCGTCCGGCAGCGGCAAGTCCACCGTCTCGCTGCTCCTGCCGCGGTTCTACGACGTGACGCACGGCGCCGTCCTGGTCGGCGGACACGACGTCCGTGAACTGACCCTCGACTCGCTGCGGGCCGCCATCGGCCTCGTACCGGAGGACAGCTTCCTGTTCTCCGACACCATCCGCGCCAACATCGCCTACGGCTCCCCGGACGCCACCGACGAACAGATCCGGCGGGCCGCCCGTTCCGCCCAGGCCGACCGGTTCATCGCCGAGCTGCCCGACGGATACGACACCGAGGTCGGTGAGCACGGACTCACCCTCTCCGGCGGCCAGCGCCAGCGCGTCGCGCTCGCCCGCGCCATCCTCACCGACCCCCGGCTCCTCCTCCTCGACGACGCCACCTCCGCCGTCGACGCCCGCGTCGAGCACGAGATCCACGAGGCGCTGCGCCAGGTCATGGCCGGCCGTACGACCCTCCTGATCGCCCACCGCCGCTCCACGCTCAACCTCGCCGACCGGATCGCCGTCCTGGAGAACGGCCGGCTCGCCGACATCGGCACCCACGAGGAGCTGGAGCGCCGCTCCGCCCTCTACCGCCGGCTGCTCACCGACCCGGACGAGCTGGGCGGCACCTCACCGGGACACGTACCGGCCGCCGTCACCACCGACCCCGCCGAGGACCGCGCGCTCCAGGAGGAGATCGACGCCGAGTTCGACGCCGAGCGCGGCATCACCCCCGAGCTGTGGGTCCGCAAGGAGGAGGCGCGCGAGACCGACGCGGCCGGCACCCCCGCCACCCCCGAGCTCCTCGCCCAGGTCGAGGCGCTGCCCCCGGCGACCGACACCCCGGACATCGACGAGGCCCGCGCGGTGCACGCCGAGGAGTCCTACGGGCTGCGCCGGCTGCTGCGCGGCTTCGGACTCCCGCTGCTGGTCAGCCTGGCGCTGGTCGCCGTGGACGCCGGAGCGGGACTCCTGCTGCCGGTCCTGATCAGGAACGGCATCGACGAAGGTGTCACCCAGCTCGCGCTGGGCGCGGTCTGGACGGCCTCCGCCTTCGGCCTCGTCGTCGTCCTGGTGCAGTGGGCGGCCCAGATCGGCGAGACCCGGATGACCGGCCGCACCGGCGAGCGGGTGCTCTACTCGCTGCGGCTGAAGATCTTCGCGCAGCTCCAGCGTCTCGGCCTGGACTACTACGAGCGCGAGCTCACCGGCCGGATCATGACCCGGATGACGACGGACGTGGACGCGCTGTCCACGTTCCTGCAGACCGGCCTGGTCACGGCCTTCGTCTCCGTCGTCACCTTCTTCGGCATCCTGGTCGCGCTCCTCGTCCTCGACGTGGAACTGGCCCTGGTCGTCTTCGCGACCCTGCCGGTGCTCGTCATCGGCACGTTCTTCTTCCGCCGCAAGAGCGTCAAGGCGTACGAACTGGCCCGTGAGCGCATCAGCGTCGTCAACGCCGACCTCCAGGAGTCCGTCTCCGGCCTCCGGATCGTGCAGGCCTTCCGCCGCGAGCGGTCCGGCGCCGAGCGGTTCGCCGCACGCAGCGACCACTACCGCGAGGCCCGGGTCCGCGGCCAGTGGCTGATCTCGGTGTACTTCCCGTTCGTCCAGCTGCTGTCGTCGGTGGCCGCGGCCGCCGTACTGATCGTCGGCGCGGGCCGGGTCGACAACGGCACCCTCACCACCGGTGCGCTGGTCGCCTACCTGCTCTACATCGACCTGTTCTTCGCACCCGTGCAGCAGCTCTCCCAGGTCTTCGACGGCTACCAGCAGGCCACCGTCTCCCTCGGCCGCATCCAGGAACTCCTCCAGGAGCCGACGTCGACCGCCGACCGGCACGAGCCGCTCGACGTGCTGTCGCTGCGCGGCGAGATCGCGTTCGAGGACGTGTCCTTCGCGTACAACGGCGAGGAGGCCGCGCTCACCGGCGTCGACCTGCACATCCCGGCCGGACAGACGGTCGCGTTCGTCGGCGAGACCGGCGCGGGCAAGTCCACCCTGGTCAAGCTCGTCGCCCGCTTCTACGACCCGACCGGCGGCCGGGTCACCGCGGACGGCACCGATCTGCGCAGCCTCGGCCTCACCGCGTACCGGCACCGGCTCGGAGTCGTACCGCAGGAGGCGTACCTCTTCGCGGGCACGGTCCGCGACGCCATCGCCTACGGGCGGCCGGCGGCCACCGACGCCGAGGTGGAGGGGGCGGCCCGGGCGGTCGGCGCGCACGACATGATCGCCACCCTGGACGGCGGCTACCTCCACGAGGTCGCCGAACGGGGCCGCAACCTCTCGGCCGGACAGCGCCAGCTGATCGCGCTCGCCCGCGCCGAACTCGTCGACCCGGACATCCTGCTGCTCGACGAGGCCACCGCGTCCCTGGACCTCGCCAGCGAGGCCCTGGTCAACCAGGCGACCGACCGCCTCGCGGGCCGGCGCACCACCCTCGTCGTCGCCCACCGGCTCACCACCGCCGCTCGCGCCGACCGGGTCGTGGTGATGGACCACGGCCGGGTCGTCGAGGACGGCACACACGACGAACTCCTCGCCCTGGACGGGCAGTACGCCTCGCTGTGGCGCACCTTCATCGGAGAGGACGAGCCCGCGGGGGTATGACGGGTCACCCCGGTGGAGCGGGGCTGCGGGCGCCGCGCCACGCGCGGGGTGCCCCTGCCCGTCGTGCGCCCGCACCCACGCGTTCTCACCGGTGGTGCCACCGGCCTGCAGACGCTCGGCTGCGTCGGGTGGGGCCGTGCAGGGGAGTCCCCGCAGGGAAATGGCGTACTACCCGGCCCCCGCAACGTGCCCGGTCGCCACGCCATTTTCTGAGGAGACGCCCCGGAGGGGCACCGCCCCACCCCGCACCCGCCGCGTCCCACGGGGAACCCGCACCCACACCGAGCCCGTCCGGCGATTGAGGACGGAACCCCCGCCCGGTCCGGGGCAACCGCAACCGCCAAAGGCCGCCCCCGCGTCATAGGCACACATGCGCGTATGCGCTCATGTGTCGGGTAGGTGTGCGCGTGTTCGACAAGGCGATGGAGTTGCCGGTGACCAGAGGGACCGAGAGACACGGTGGGCGTACGGGACGCGGAGCCCCGTACCGTCTGCTCGCCCTGGCGCTGACGACCGCCCTCGGGCTCGTCGTCGGCGGGGTGGAGGCGGGCCGCGCCGATGCCGCGTCGGTCTGCGCGGGGCGGCCCGCGAAGACGGTGAAGTTCGCGACGGGGGAGCTGCGCGTCTACCGCACCCGCTCCTACGCCTGCGCCACCGCCGTCGCCGCCAAGCCCGGCTCGCGCCGCCGGATGTCCGTACAGATCCAGCCGCGCGGCGGCCGCCCCGTGGCGGACAGCGGCAGCTTCACCCGGCAGGCGGGACCGGTGACCGTCCACGCGCTGAACCGGTGCGTCCGGGTCTCGGGCACCATCGCGGGAAGGACGGTGAGCACGGGCTGGATCCTGTGCTGACCGGGTGACGTACCCGCCCGCCCCGCAACGGGGTCTGGTGGTCCTGGTGTTGCCCCGCTAGGTTCACGAGGTCTGTTGTGAATCAAGGGGAGGGTGCATGCGTAAGGCGCTCAGAGGGTTCCTGTCGCTCGCGGTGCTCATCGGCACAGTGAGTGCGACGGGCGCTTCGGCCGGTGCGGCCACCGCCGCGGAGCCGGCCACGATCCGTCCCGCCGTCAGCGACAGCGGTACGAGCACGGACATCAAGGACCGCATCCTGGCCATCCCGGGAATGAGTCTCATCGAGGAGAAGCCCTACGCGGGATACCGCTACTTCGTCCTCAACTACACCCAGCCGATCGACCACCGGCACCCGTCCAAGGGAACGTTCCAGCAGCGCATCACCCTGCTGCACAAGGACACCTCCCGCCCCACGGTCTTCTACACCGGCGGCTACAACGTCTCCACCAGCCCCAGCCGCTCGGAGCCGACCCGGATCGTCGACGGCAACCAGGTCTCGCTGGAGTACCGGTTCTTCACCCCGTCGCGTCCCTCGCCCGCCGACTGGTCCAAGCTCGACATCTGGCAGGCCGCCAGTGACCAGCACCGGGTCTTCACCGCGCTGAAGAGGATCTACTCCAAGAACTGGCTGACCACCGGCGGTTCCAAGGGCGGCATGACGGCCACCTACTTCGAGCGCTTCTACCCGAAGGACATGGACGGCGTCGTCGCCTACGTCGCGCCCAACGACGTGGTCAACAAGGAGGATTCGGCGTACGACCGCTTCTTCGCCAACGTCGGCACGAAGGAATGCCGCGACAGGCTGAACGGCGTGCAGCGCGAGGCGCTGGTGCGCCGGGAGCCGCTGGAGAAGAAGTACGCGCAGTACGCCGCCGACAACGGCTACACCTTCAGCACCGTCGGCACCCTCGACAAGGCCTACGAGGCCGTCGTCATGGACTACGTCTGGGCGTACTGGCAGTACAGCCTGCTCGCCGACTGCGACTCCATCCCCGCCGACGCCAAGAACGCCCCCGACCAGGCGATCTGGGACTCGATCGACTCGATCTCCGGCTTCTCCGCCTACGCGGACCAGGGCCTGGCGAACTACACGCCGTACTACTACCAGGCGGGCACCCAGCTCGGCTCGCCCGACATCAAGCAGCCCTGGCTCGGCAAGCTGAGCCGGTACGGCTACCAGCCGCCGCGCAACTTCGTGCCGCGCTCCATCCCGATGAGGTTCCAGCCCTCGGTGATGCGTGACGTCGACACCTGGGTGAAGCACCACGCCAGCCACATGCTGTACGTCTACGGGCAGAACGACCCGTGGGGCGCGGAGCGCTTCCGGCTCGGCGCGGGCGCCCGTGACAGCTACGTCTTCACGGTGCCGGGCGGCAACCACGGCTCGAACGTCGCCGGACTGGCCCCGGCCGAGAACGCCACCGCCACCGCGGCCATCCTGCGCTGGGCGGGCGTCGCCCCGGCCGCCGTCCAGGCGGACCCGGCGAAGGCGAAGCCGCTCGCGAAGTTCGACGCGCGGCTCGACAAGAAGGACCTGACGACCGAGCACCGCCTCGGCACCAGGCGCCCGTAACGGCAGTCCCGCGCCGGCGGCCGCCCCCACGGGCCGGCCGCCGGTGCGGACCTTCCTCCTCTAGTACGTCAGCCCGTAGCCCACCGGGTGCAGCACCTGCGCGGGATCGTCCGCGCGCTGCACCGGCACCGGCAGCGTGCCCTCCGGCTCGGCCCGGCCCGCGATCACCCGGGCGGCCGCCCGCAGTTCTACATCGGTCCAGGAGTACGTGGCCAGGCTCGCCGCGTGGCCGGTCCCGGCCAGCTGGGCGATGTCGTACGGATTGCGGATCGCGACCGTGATCACCGGGACACCGGTCGCGGCCAGCGCGCTCACCAGGGTCCGCTGCGAACTGGTCGCCGTGACGTTGTACGTCCCCACGACCACCGCGTCCTTGCCCTGCGCGGCCGCCACCGCCGCGTCGATGTTCGCCTTGGTCGGGGTGGTGCCGGTGGACAGGGCCGTGGCCGCGTACCCCAGCTCGTTGAACGCCCCGGCCAGTGTGGTGGTCGGCGGCCCCGTCGTGCCCGAGGGGGAGGCCGGGTCGGCCCCCACCACCAGCAGGTTCCGGTGCGAGCGGCGCGACAGCGGCAGCAGCGCACCGGTGTTGGCCAGCAGGGTGGTGGTGTGCTCCGCGATCCGGTCGGCCTCGGCGAGGTGCGAGCGGGTGCCGACGGTCCGGTCCACGCCCCGGTGGCTGACGAACGGGTCGTCGAACAGCCCCAGCTTCGTCTTCAGCCGCAGGATGCGCAGGATCGATTCGTCGAGCCGGTCCTCACTGACCTCACCGTTCTTCACGGCCGCCAGCAGGGCGTTCCAGGACACCTCCAGGCTGGGCGGGTTGAGCAGCTGGTCGACGCCCGCCTGCAGGGCCAGGACCGGCACCCGCTCGTCGCCGTACTTCGTCCGCACCCCCTCCATGCCGAGCGAGTCGGTGACCACGACGCCGTCGTAGCCGAGCTCCTCGCGCAGGATGCCGGTGAGGATGGGCCTGGACAGGGTCGCCGGGTCCTCGGCCGGGTCGAGCGCGGGCACCACGATGTGCGCCGTCATGATCGAGTCGATGCCCGCGGCGATCGCCGCCCGGAACGGCGGCTCGTCCAGCTCGGCCCACTGCTCGCGGGTGTGGGTGATCACCGGCAGCCCGGTGTGGCTGTCGGTGCTGGTGTCGCCGTGGCCCGGGAAGTGCTTGGCCGTGGAGGCGATCCCCGCGCTCTGGTACCCCTTGACCTGCGCGGCGACCATCCCGGCGACGGACTGCGGGTCGGAGCCGAAGGACCGCACGCCGATCACCGGGTTGGCCGGGTTGACGTTGACGTCCGCGTCCGGGGCGTAGTTCTGGCAGATGCCGATCGCGGCCAGCTCGGCGCCCGCGATCTGCCCGGCCCGGCGGGCGTCGGAACGCGAACCGCCCGCGCCCAGCGCCATCGCGCCCGGCATCAGCGTGGCGGGCTCGCCCACCCGGCAGACGATGCCGTGCTCCTGGTCGGTGGAGATCAGGAGCGGCAGGGAGCTGGGGCCCGCGAGGCCGGCCCGCTGGATGCCGTTGGAGAGATCGGCGATCTGGTGCGGGTCACGGGTGTTGTGCGCCCACGCGAAGTAGATGATGCCGCCCACGTGGTACTTGGCGATCATCTCGGCGGCGGTGCGCACCCCGATCTCGGCGAGGTTGGCGTCGATGTCCGCCTGGTCGGGCTCGGTGGCGGAGTGCCCGTAGACCCGCATGACGAAGAGCTGGCCGACCTTCTCCTCCAGGCTCATCCGGGAGATGAGCCGCTTCAGCCGTTTGGTGGTGGCGGCGGAGGTGTGTCCGCTGTGTGCGGACTTCTGGGCGGCGACTGCGCCGGGGGCGGCTGCCATGCCCGCGGCCGCCGCGACGGCGGTGGCCGCGGTGGCAGTGAGGAGGGTGCGTCTGGAGGTGCGGTCGTGCACGTGAGCTCCTTCGGCCGTACTCGGTGACGAGGGGGTGGTGAAAGAAACTTCCAAGGAGCACGGATATCCAGAAAATAACTTCCGGTCAAGGGTGCGGACCATTTTGCGCGCGTCCCGGCACCGGCGGACAGCCCTTAGCGCAACCCCGCACCCGCCCCGTGGGCCTGGAGCGCCGAGACCGCCGCCGTGATCGCCGGCCGGCGGGCCGCCTCCGTCCGCCACAGCGCGTACAGCCGCCGCACCGGCACGGGATCGATCCGCACCGCCACCACCCCCTCCGGCAGCGGTCCGCGGCCCAGCCGGGGCATCATCGCGACCCCGAGACCGGCGGCGAGCAGGGCGAGCTGGGTGTGGTTCTCCTCGGCCTGGTGGCGGATGTCCGGCTCGTACCCCGCCGTCCGCAGCGTCCGTACGAGCCAGTCGTGGCAGACCGTCCCCGGCGGCTGGCAGATCCACCGCTCCCTCGCCAGCTCCTCGCGCCGCACCCCGTCCCGGCCCGCCAGCCGGTGGTCCGCGGGCACCAGCAGATCGCACCGGTCCTCCCCGATCACCGCCTGCGCCACACCGTCCGGGGCGGGCAGCGGGGCGATGTCCCAGTCGTGGGCGACGGCCAGGTCGATCACGCCCTTGGCGACCAGATCGACCGAGAGGTGCGGGTCGACCTCCGTCATCCGCACCTCCAGGTCCGGGTGTTCACGGTCCAGCTCCGCCAGTACCCCGGGCAGCAGCCCGCGCGCCGCCGAGGCGAACGCGCCGATCGACAGCCGCCCCGTCGGCAGCCCCCTGCGCTCCTCCAGCGCGGTCTCGGCGTGCTCCACGATCGCCAGCAACTGCTGGGCCGCGGTGGCCAGATGGACGGCCTCCTCGGTCAGCGCGACCCCACGCCCGCGGCGCTCCAGCAGCGTCGTGCGGGTCTCCCGCTCCAGCTTGGTGATCTGCTGCGAGACCGCCGACGGGGTGTAGCCGAGCGCGGCCGCGGCACCCGCGACCGAGCCGTGGACCGAGATGGCGTGCAGGGCGCGCAGCCGGGCGAGATCGAGCACCGGAGCCTCCGGGAGCCTTGGGAATCATTAGCGTCGCTCAATTCCACCATGAAGAAATCCGCGCTGGTGCTACATGGTCCGCGCACGCGATCCTCGGTGCATGCGTCCCCTCCACATCGCCCTGGCCGCGCTGGTCGCCGCCCTCTGGGGTGTCAACTTCGTCGTCATCGAGGTCGGCCTCGACCACTTCCCGCCGCTGCTCTTCTCGGCCCTGCGCTTCCTCGTCGCGGCGCTGCCCGCGGTCTTCTTCGTCGGCCGGCCCAAGGTCGCGTGGAAGTGGATCGCGGGGGTGGGACTGGCGCTGGGAGTGGCGAAGTTCGGGCTGCTGTTCATCGGGATGGACCGGGGGATGGGGGCCGGTCTCTCGTCGCTCGTCCTCCAGGTGCAGGCGGTCTTCACCGCACTGTTCGCCGCACTCGTGCTGGGCGAACGCCCGGGGCGGGTGAAGGTGGCGGGGATGGCGGTGGCGCTCGCCGGGATCGGGGTGGCCGCCGTCGACGAGGGTGCCAGCGGGCCGGTGCTCGCCTTCGTCCTGGTGATCGCGGCGGCCGCCTGCTGGGGCGTGTCCAACGTCCTGACCCGCCGGGCCGCCCCGCCCGACGCCCTCAACTTCATGGTGTGGGTCTCGACCGTGCCCGTCCTGCCCCTGCTCGGCCTCTCCCTCCTCTTCGAGGGCTGGGACCGGGACCGGGCGGCGCTCGCCGCGCTCGACTGGAGCGGCGTCGGAATCATCGTCTACGTGGCGTGGGCCGTCACGGTCTTCGGCTTCGGGGCCTGGGGTTTCCTGCTCAGCCGCTACCCGGCGTCGTCCGTGGCGCCCTTCACCCTGCTCGTCCCGGTCTTCGGGATGTCGTCGGCGGCCCTGCTGCTGGATGAGCCGGTGAGCCCGCTCCGGTGGTGCGCGGCGGCGCTGCTGGTCGGCGGGGTCGCGCTGACCTCGCTCGCGGGGACGCGGCGCACCCGCGTGCCCGCCCCGGAGCCGGCCCCCGCCTGAGGGCCGGCCCCCGGGCCGCTCTACTGCTTGGGCGCACCCAGCCGCAGCAGGTGTGCGCGCCCCGCGCCCAGCAGCTCCGGCAGCTCCGCCGCCTGCGGGTGCCAGCGCTTCTCGTACTCCCAGCAGACCCAGCTGTCCGCGTCCAGCGTGTCCAGGCACTCCCGCAGCGGCAGCACACCCGCGCCCAGGGCCACCGGCGTGATGTCCTCGGTGGAGGCGATGTCCTTCACCTGTACGTATCCGAGGTGCGGGGCCAGCACCGCATGGCTGGCCACCGGCTCCTCGCCGGACAGCCAGGTGTGCATGATGTCCCACAGCGCGCCGATGCTGCCGTGCCCCACCGTGCCGACCACCCGGGCGACGGCCGCTCCCGCGCGGTGCGAGTCATGGGTCTCCAGCAGGATGCGCACCCCCATGTCGGCGGCGTACGGGGCGGCGGCGGCCAGCCGGCGGGCGGCGGTCGCGTCGGCCTTCGCGGGGTCCTGGTCGCCACCGCCGGGAAAGACCCGGACGTTGCGCGCCCCCACGTCGTGGGCCAGCTTCACCAGCCCGGCGAGCTCCTCCAGCACGGGCTCGTCGTCGCCCTCGGCCGCGGCCCGGACATAGCCGGCCACGGTCAGGACCTCGACCCCGCCGCGCTTGAACTCATCGACCACGGCGGCCCGTTCGGCCTGGGAGATGCCGGGGTGCACCGGCTCCTCGGGGTGGGCGCGCAGCTCCACCCCCTGGTAGCCGTGCTCGGCGGCCAGCCGGACGACCTCGGTTATCGGCAGGCCCGGCACCCCGAGGGTGGAGAAAGCGAGCTTCACGTGCGTGTCCTTCCGTCGGTACGTGCCGCAGCATACGAGGACCGGTGCGTGACCGGCCCGCGGCACGTCCGGCGCGTACCCGGTCCTCGCGCCCCGACGCACGGACCGCCGCGGCACGTCCGGGGGCGGGCCGTCACCCCCGCGGCGCCGCCGTCGACCCCCGCACCATCAGCTCGGCCGCGATCGTCGCGATGCCGCCGGGCGGCGGGGCCTCCTTGCCCGTGGCCAGCCGGCCCGCCCGGGCCCCCGCCTCGACGAGCGGCAGCCGTACGGTCGTCAGCGCGGGGACCACGTCCACCGAGAACGGCAGATCGTCGAAGCCCGCCACCGAGATGTCCTCGGGGATGCGCAGCCCGCGGTCGCGGATCGCCGCGGCGGCGCCCAGCGCGACCGTGTCGTTCGCGGCGACGACGGCCGTGATCTCCGGTTCCCGGCGCAGGAGTTCGACCGTGGCGTCGTAGCCGGACCGCCGGTCGTAGGAGCCGTGCACGGTCAGCCGCTCCTCGTCGCCCACGATCCCCACGGCCTTCATCGCGTCGCGGTGGCCCTCCAGTCGGTGGCGGGTCGTGGTGCGTTCGACCGGGCCCGCGACATAGCCGATGCCGCGGTGGCCCAGCGAGAGCAGGTGCTCGGTGAGCCGCCGGCCGCCGCCCCGGTTGTCGAAGGCCAGCGCGGCGACCACGGAGGCGTTGTCGGGCAGCGGAGGGCGCCCGCACAGGACGACCCGGGTGCCCGCGTCCGCGAGTTTGGCCAGTTTCGCGGACACCGCGGCCTGGTGGGCCGGGTCCTCGACCGCGCCGCCGGTGAGGACGACCGCGGCGGCGCGCTGGCGCTGGAGCAGGGTCAGATAGGTGAGCTCGCGCTCCGGGGTGCCGCCGGTGTTGCAGACGATCGCGAGTTTCTCGCCGCCCGCCCGGCCCGAGCCGTCGCCCGGACCGCCGATCTCCGTCTGGGCCGCCCCCGCCATGATTCCGAAGAACGGGTCGGCGATGTCGTTGACCAGGATCCCGATCAGGTCGGACGTGGCAGCGGCGAGCGAACTCGCGGGCCCGTTGAGCACGTAGTCCAGGTCGTCCACCGCACGCAGGACCCGCTCCCGGGTGGACGCCGCCACCGGGTAGTTGCCGTTCAGCACACGGGAAACGGTGGCCGGGGACACCCGGGCGCGAGCCGCCACGTCCGCCAGGGTGACTGTCATCGCATCCTCCGAGAAGTGATGAGGGAAGTGGCCCGAGGGACGGGCCGGGGGAGTGGTCCGGGGGCGGACCCGCGAGCGGACCCGTGAGTGGACCAAACCAATCAGCGCGCCCCCTCTTGTCCAGGCCGCTGTCGGCAGGCTAGCGTCATACCGCATAGAAAGCGCTTGCTACGGCTGTATGGAGGAACTTTCGTGACACGCAGGACAGTGCGCATCGCCATGAACGGCGTCACGGGTCGCATGGGATACCGGCAGCACCTGGTGCGCTCGGTCCTCGCGATCCGCGAGCAGGGCGGCCTCGACCTGGGCAACGGCGACGTGCTGTGGCCCGAGCCGGTCCTGGTCGGCCGCCGCGCCCACGCGCTGGAGGAGCTCGCCGAGCGGCACGGCCTGACGGAGTGGTCGACCGACCTCGACGCGGTCCTCGCCGACGACACCATCGACATCTACTTCGACGCCCAGGTCACCTCGGCCCGCGTCGAGGCGATCAAGAAGGCGATCGCGGCCGGCAAGCACATCTACACCGAGAAGCCCACCGCCACGGACGTCGAGGGCGCCCTGGACCTGGCCCGCCTCGCCCGCGACGCGGGCATCAAGCACGGCGTCGTCCAGGACAAGATCTTCCTGCCGGGCCTGCTGAAGCTGAAGCGCCTCATCGACGGCGGCTTCTTCGGCGAGATCCTCTCCGTGCGCGGCGAGTTCGGCTACTGGGTCTTCGAGGGCGACTGGCAGGAGGCCCAGCGCCCCTCGTGGAACTACCGGGCCGAGGACGGCGGCGGCATCGTCGTCGACATGTTCCCGCACTGGGAGTACGTGCTCCACGAGCTGTTCGGCCGGGTCTCCACCGTCCAGGCGCACGTCCAGACGCACATTCCCGAGCGCTGGGACGAGCACGGCAAGCCGTACGCCGCGACCGCGGACGACGCCGCGTACGGCATCTTCCAGCTGGAGGGCGGCGCGGTCGCCCAGATCAACTCCTCCTGGACGGTCCGGGTCAACCGCGACGAGCTCGTCGAGTTCCAGGTCGACGGCACCCACGGCTCCGCCGTCGCGGGTCTGCGCAACTGCCGCGTCCAGCACCGCTCGGCGACCCCCAAGCCGGTCTGGAACCCGGACCTCCCGGTCACCGAGTCGTTCCGCGACCAGTGGCAGGAGGTCCCCGACAACACGGACTTCGACAACGGCTTCAAGGCCCAGTGGGAGCTGTTCCTGCGCCACATCGTGCTCGACGAGCCGTACACCTGGGACCTGATGGCCGGCGCGCGCGGCGTCCAGCTCGCCGAACTCGGCCTCAGGTCCTCGGCCGAGGGCCGCCGCTTCGACGTCCCGGAGCTGACCCTGTGACGCGGCTTCCCGCCCCGGCCGCACCGGAGCGGACCCCATGACGAAGCACCTCCCGCAGGGCACACCGGAGTTGACCACATGACCATCCACCTCCCGCAGGGCCCGTACGAGCCCCGCAGCACCCCGCTCGACCTCGCACCCGGCCGGGCGCCCCTGGCCTCCCGTACGGTCTTCTCCGCCGCGCACGTCGTCGCGGACCCGTACGCCGACATCAGCCCGGACTCCCCGGCCGCCGTCGACTGGGACGCCACCCTCGCCTTCCGCCGCCACCTGTGGTCGCACGGCCTGGGCGTCGCCGAGGCGATGGACACCGCCCAGCGCGGCATGGGCCTGGACTGGGCCGGTGCCGCCGAGCTGATCCGCCGCTCGGCCGCCGAGGCGAAGTCGGTCGGCGGCCGGATCGCCTGCGGCGTCGGCACCGACCAGCTCCCCGCCGGCCCGGCGACGCTCGCCGAGGTCCGCTCGGCCTACGAGGAGCAGCTCGCCCTCGTCGAGGAGAGCGGCGCCCAGGCCATCCTGATGGCCTCGCGCGCGCTCGCCGCCGCGGCGAAGGGCCCGCAGGACTACCTGGAGACGTACGCCCACCTGCTGCGCCAGGCCACCGAACCGGTCGTCCTGCACTGGCTGGGCCCGATGTTCGACCCCGCGCTGGAGGGCTACTGGGGCTCCAGTGACCTGGACGCGGCGACCGACACCTTCCTCCAGGTCATCGCGGAACACCCCGACAAGGTCGACGGCATCAAGATGTCCCTCCTCGACGCGGAGCGCGAGATCGACGTCCGCCGCCGTCTGCCGAGCGGGGTGCGCTGCTACACCGGCGACGACTTCAACTACCCCGAACTGATCGCCGGCGACGACCGCGGCTTCAGCCACGCCCTGCTCGGCATCTTCGACCCGCTCGGCCCGCTGGCCGCGCACGCGGTACGGGTGCTGGACACGGGCGACACGAAGGGTTTCCGCGAACTCCTCGACCCGACGGTCGAGTTGTCCCGCCACCTCTTCCAGGCGCCGACGCGCTACTACAAGACGGGCGTGGTGTTCCTCGCCTGGCTGGCCGGCCACCAGGAGCACTTCACGATGGTGGGCGGCCTGCAGTCGGCCCGCTCGCTGCCGCACCTGGCGAAGGCGTACGAACTGGCGGACCGCCTGGGCCTGTTCCCCGACCCGGAACTGGCCGAATCACGGATGCGCGCGCTTCTCACGGTCAACGGAGGCACCCGATGAGTGACGGCCGGCTCTCCGTCAACCAGGAGACCATCAAGCAGTGGTCGCTGCCCGAGCTCGCCGAGGGCTGCGCGAAGGCGGGCATCGACAAGGTCGGCCTGTGGCGGGCCCCGGTCCAGGAGTACGGCGTGGCGGCGACGGCCCGCCTCCTCTCCGACGCGGGCCTGTCCGTCACCAGCCTGTGCCGGGGCGGCTTCTTCACGGCCCTCGACCCGGCCGAGCGGGCCCGCGCCCTGGACGACAACCGTGCGGCACTCGACGAGGCGGCGGGCCTGTCCACGGACACGCTGGTCCTGGTCTCGGGCGGCCTGCCGGAGGGCAGCAAGGACCTGTACGGTGCCCGCGAACGCATCGCGGACGCGCTGGCCGAACTGGTTCCCTACGCGGCCGAACGCGACGTACGCCTGGCCATCGAGCCCCTGCACCCGATGTTCGCCTCGGACCGCTGCGTGGTCTCCACCCTGTCCCAGGCCCTGGACATCGCGGAACGCTTCCCGGCCGAGCGGGTCGGCGTGGTCGTCGACACGTACCACCTCTGGTGGGACGACCAGGCACCCGCGCAGATCGCCCGGGCGGGCGCGGCCGGCCGCATCCACTCCTTCCAGCTCGCCGACTGGATCACCCCGCTCCCGGCGGGCGTGCTGCTGGGACGCGGCCAACTCGGCGACGGCAGCGTGGACTTCCGCGCCTTCCGCACGGCGGTCGAGGCCACCGGCTTCGACGGTCCGATCGAGGTCGAGATCTTCAACGAGGAGCTGTGGGCCCGAGGCGGCGCGGAGGTCCTGGCGGAGGTCGCCGCCCGGTACGCGGAGCACGCCTGCTGACGCCGTGACCGGGCGGTATCCACCGATGTGGCCTCCGGGGCAAAAAAGTCTGCCCGGGAGCGCAACCCTTCGGGGCTCTGCCGGGTCGTATCTGTAGTCGGGAGCTTCCGGGGGGTATCCGGGGGGATGGGGAGCCCTGACAGAGGGGGAGAGCGAGAGGGGTCCGGTCGGGAGACCGGGCCCCGTTTCGCTTTCACCGACCGCCACCTCACGGACTGACGGAGCGCCAGACACGCTCCGGGACGGTCCGCGCGGCCTCCTCGATGTCGATGTCGCCGACGGTGAGCCAGCGGCGTGCGATGCCCGTCACCGGGCCGAGGATCAGGGATTCCAGCACGGGCAGCGGCAGTTCGGCGAGCCGGCCCGCTGCCTGGTGGTGGTGCAGCCAGGCCGCGAGCGGGGCGAGGCGGGCCTCCTGGGCGTGGCGGATCTGATGGACGTGCTTGGTGACCTCACGGTCCACGGTGGCGGAATGCATGAGCCGTGAGGCGTCGGGATTGGCCTGTACGAAGCGCAGATAGGCCCGCGCGACGGCGAGCACACCGCCCCGGGCGTCGCCCGCCTCCCGCAACGCGGCCCCCAACTCGTCGAGAAGCCGCCCGAGACAGGACTGCCCGAGAGCGACCACCACACCCTGGAGGCTGCCGAAGTGGTGGTAGATGCTGCCCGTGCTGACCCCGCTGGCCGAGGTGATCGCCCCCAGCGTGAGGCCGGCTTCGCCCTCGGCCGCGTAGATGGCGAGCGCGCAGTCGAGCACCTGGGCGGCGGTGGCCTCACCGCGTTGCTGCTTGGGGCTCATGATGTCGTCCTCGCTCCCGGATCCGGTTGATCATTCTGCGTCGGCTCCGCAGGGACCAGCGTAGAAGAGACTTCCGTAACTTTTTCCAGAAGCAGTTCCAATATGTGTGGCCAGTGCCTCACACTGAACACCCGTTGCATCAAGTCGCCCGCCAACGAGCTCAGTTCGGGCGACCACATGCTCTCCGGGCGACCGCGGGGGCGGGACACACGGGGAGCGCTCGACCATGACCAGCGTGCACGACGGCGACCACGGCGACGACGGGGAGAACGAGGACTACCTCGACGGCGGCATCAAACCGCTGGCCGCGACCGACCCGGCCCGCATCGGCCCCTACCTCCTGCTCGGCAGGCTCGGGGCGGGCGGCATGGGCCGGGTCTACCTCGCCCGTTCCGAGGGCGGCCGCACGGTCGCGGTGAAGGTGGTGCACGCGGAGCACGTGGCGGACCCGCAGTTCAGGGCCCGCTTCCGGCGCGAGGTCGACGCGGCGCGGCGGGTGGGGGAGCGCTACACCGCGCCCGTGCTGGACGCCGCCCCGGAGGAGGAGTTCCCCTGGGTGGCCACGGGTTACGTGCCCGGCCTGTCCCTCGAACAGATCGTCCGCGGCCACGGTGCGCTCCCCGCCGAGTCCGTGCTCGCCCTCGCCGACGGGCTGTTGCGCGCGCTCAGGGACATCCACTCGGCGGGCATCGTCCACCGCGACCTCAAGCCGTCGAACGTCATGGTCACGGTCGAGGGCCTCAAGGTCATCGACTTCGGTATCGCCCGCGCGGCCGAGACCTCGGTCGAGGCCCTCACCAGCACGGGCATGGTCATCGGCTCCCCGGGTTTCATGGCCCCGGAGCAGATACGCGGCGAGAGCGCGGTCCCGAAGAGCGACGTGTTCACCCTCGGCTGCGTCCTGACGTACGCGGCCACCGGCCGGCTCCCGTTCGGCAACGGGGTGAGCAATCAGCACGCGGTGATGTACCACATCGTCGAGGCCGAACCCGATCTGGAGGGCATCCGTCACGAGGGCCTGCGCGCCCTGATCACCCGCCTCCTGACGAAGTCGGCCGCCGAACGCCCTTCCGTGGACAACCTGCTGGCCGAGCGGGACTCGGCTCCGGCGGGCGCGTCGTGGCTGCCGGCCGGAGTCGTGAGCCACCTGGCGCGGCAGTCGGCACGGCTGCTGGACGCGGAGGCGGCCCCGGTACGCCAGGAGCCCGCCGACCGGGGCACGGTCCCCCTGCGCCCGGCGGCGGCGCAGCCGCCGGCGATCGTCCCCGCCGGCGAGGTGACACCACCGAAGGGACAGCGGGAGGCGCGCCGCCGCCGCCGTCTGCTCGTGTCCGTCCCGCTGGTCTTCGTCCTGGCCGGGGGCGGCGGCACGGTGATGGTGCTGCAACCGTTCGGCGGCGACAGCGACGGCGGCGCCCACGCGTCCCCGCCGTCCGCCTCCGCGACGGCCCACCCCACGACACTCCCGCCGTCAGCGGCGGGCAGCCCGTCCCCCAACGGCGACAAGAGCCCCCAGGAGGCGGGTGACCCGGGCGGAGAAGGGGCCGACGACGGCAAGGACGGCAAGGACGGCTCGAACGGCAGGGACGCGGCGGCCACGGGAGGCTCCCCGGGCGACGGAGGCACGTCCGCCGGGGGAGCCGGCACGACGGGCGGAGGGTCGACCGACGGCGGCACGAGCACCGGGGGCTCAACCGGCACCTCGGGTTCCACGACCGCTTCGGGAGGCGGGGGCTCCACCGGAACCTCAGGTTCCACGAGCGGGTCGGGCGGCTCGGGCGGCTCCTCCGGTGGGAGCCAGGTGCCGTCCTCGTTCGTCGGCACCTGGAAGTACGGCGAGCCGTACAACGTCGGTGAGCCGGGCACGATCACGATCTCCTCGACGGGCACGGTGCGCCTGTCCGACCGCCCGTACGCCACCTGCCCGTACGTGGCCCAGGTGGTCTCCAAGGCCGACGGCGGCAGCCGGATCAACGTCAGCGCGGCGAAACTCACGGGCGCCAACGCCGGCTACTGCCACCCGAGCCTGGACGCGTCCTACTTCACCCTGAACGGCAGCGGAATCCAGCACAACGTCGGCCCCGCCGCCGGGGACGGCTACTACTACAAACGGGGGTGAGAACGCGTGGCCCCGCACCAGTCCCTCACGACGCCGACCCCTCGTACGCCTCCCGCGCACCCTCCAGTTCCGGCAGATGCGTCGCCGCCCACGCACAGCACGCGGCCATCGGGCCGAGCAACGTCCTTCCGAGCGCGCTCAGTTCGTAGTCGACCCGGGGCGGGATGCCGTCGCCGACGGTGCGGGTGATCAGGCCGTCCCGTTCCATCGAGCGGAGGGTCTCGGTCAGCACCTTCGGGGTGATGCCGCTCAGCGGGACCTCCAGTTCGGAGAAGCGCCGGGGGCCGGTCTCCAGGCACCTGATGATCTTCGGGGTCCATTTGCCGCCGATCCGGAACGGCGAGGTGACGTGGGAGCAGCCCGTGAACATTTCGGGATCAAGTGGTTGGCTCACCCTGCCGAGCGTACGTAACTATCGTTGCGGAAACCATGGGGTGCGCCGCTAGCGTCCGCTGCATCGGCCGGCGGTCCGCGGGCCTTGGCGAGGGGAACCCCATGAGCAGCAGGATCATCGTCTTCGGAGCCAACGGACGGGCCGGGCGGCGGGCGGTCGCGGAGGCCGTCGCGCGGGGGCACGAGGTCACGGCCGTGGTGCGGGACGTGGCGGCGTACAAGGGGCCGGCCGGTGACGGGGTCAGCGTCGTCGCCGGTGACGTCACCCGGGCGGACAGTGTCGCGGAGGCCGCCGCCGGGCACGACGCCGCGATCAGTGCGGCGGGCCGGATGGACGTGCCGTCGCGGGACTTCTACGTGGGCGCGGCGCATGCCCTGCTCGACGGTCTGGCCCGGGCGGGCGTCGGCCGGCTGGTGCTGATCGGGATCGGGTCCGTACTGGAGACCGCGCCCGGCGTGGCCGTCCACGACGCTCCCGGCTTCCCGGCGGAGGCGCGGGCCTTCTCGCTCGGGCACTCCGCCGAACTCGACGTGCTCCGCGCCGGCGTGACGGACATCGACTGGCTCGTCATCGCCCCGCCGCCCGTGATGCTGGACGACGAGGCCCCGCGGACCGGTCACTACCGCACGGGCGGCGCGCAGGTGATGGCCGACGGTGCCCCGACCTTCTCCTACGCGGACCTGGCGGTCGCGCTGGTCGACGAGATCGAGACCCCGAAACACCACCGCTCCCTCACCGCGGTGGCGGGCTGACCGCAGGGGTCGCCGGGACAGCGACCGGGGAGCCGGGACGGCCCGGCCCAATCGAAGGCCCAGGGTCAGCTGTAGTGGTATCGGGCCTGCACGATGACGAGTTCGGACTCGGTGGCTCTGTACACCAGGCGGTGTTCGTCATCGATGCGCCTCGACCAGTAGCCGCTGAGGTCGCCTCGCAGGGGCTCGGGTTTTCCGATGCCGTCGAAGGGGTCGCGCAGGGTGTCGGTGATGAGCCGGTTGATGCGACGTGTCATGCGGCGGCCGCTCTCCGACCAGAAGGTGTAGTCGGCCCACCCACGCAAGCTGAACGTGAGCTTCATTCGGCGCCCTCGGCGTCCTCGCCATCCGGGAGGTCCACCAGCTCGTGGTGCTCCGTCCGGCCGGCTTCGACCTCTGCGATGGACTCCAGGAGCCGGCGGGCGTTGGCCGGCGAGCGCATCAGGTAGATCGTCTCCTGCCAGGAGGCGAAGTCCTCCTCCGACATGAGGACCGCGTTCCCCTTGCGGGAAGTGATGTGTACGGGGGCGTGATCCTCGTTGACCTTCTCGATCAGCGGAAAGAGGTGCTTCCGGGCTTCGCTGGCCGTTATCGACATGACGAACCTCTTCCTGCCGTGACTCACTGGTACCACTCATGGTACCAGTGAGTCTTCATGGTGACCCACGCCCTGTCGGTGTCGCCCGGTACCGTCGCACCCATGTCCACCAGGTCCTCCACGACGTCCTCCGCGACATCGTCCACGCCGAACATGGCCGTCCTGGAAGGCGTACTCGAGCGCATCACGTACGCCAACGAGGAGAACGGGTACACGGTCGCGCGCGTCGACACCGGCCGCGGGAGCAATGACCTGCTCACCGTCGTGGGGTCGCTGCTCGGTGCGCAGCCGGGGGAGTCGCTGCGGATGGAGGGGCGTTGGGGCTCGCACTCCCAGTACGGCAAGCAGTTCACCGTCGAGAACTACACGACGATCCTCCCCGCCACCATCCAGGGCATCCGCCGCTACCTCGGCTCCGGGCTGATCAAGGGCATCGGGCCGGTCATGGCCGACCGGATCACCACCCACTTCGGCGTGGACACCCTGGACATCATCGAGCGCGAGCCGAAGCGCCTCGTCGAGGTGCCGGGGCTCGGGCCGAAGCGGACGAAGATGATCGCCGCCGCCTGGGAGGAACAGAAGGCGATCAAGGAGGTCATGATCTTCCTCCAGAGCGTCGGCGTCTCGACCTCCATCGCCGTCCGTATCTACAAGAAGTACGAGGACGCCTCCATCTCCGTCGTGAAGAACCAGCCCTACCGGCTGGCCGCCGACGTCTGGGGCATCGGCTTCCTCACCGCGGACCGGATCGCCCAGGCCGTCGGCATTCCGCACGACAGCCCCGAGCGGGTCAAGGCCGGGCTGCAGTACGCGCTGTCGCAGTCCAGCGACCAGGGGCACTGCTTCCTGCCCGAGGAGCGGCTGATCGCGGACGCGGTGAAGCTGCTCCAGGTCGACACCGGGCTCGTCATCGAGTGCCTGGCCGAGCTCGCCGCGGAGCCGGAGGGCGTCGTACGGGAGAAGGTGCCCTCGCCCGAGGGCGGTGAGCCGGTCACGGCCGTCTATCTGGTGCCCTTCCACCGGGCGGAGATCGCCCTGGCCGCCCAGGTCCGGCGGCTGCTGCGGACGCCGGAGGAGCGGATGCCGGCCTTCGGGGACGTGGACTGGGACGCCGCGCTGAAGTGGCTCGCGGGGCGGACGGGCGCGAAGCTGGCGCCCGAGCAGGAGGCCGCCGTGCGGCTCGCGCTCAGCCGGAAGGTGGCCGTGCTGACCGGTGGGCCCGGCTGCGGGAAGTCGTTCACCGTCCGGTCCATCGTGGAGCTGGCCCGTGCCAAGAAGGCGAAGGTGGTGCTGGCCGCCCCCACCGGGCGGGCCGCGAAACGGCTCTCCGAGCTCACCGGGGCCGAGGCCTCCACCGTGCACCGGCTGCTGGAGCTCAAGCCGGGCGGGGACGCCGCGTACGACCGGGACCGCCCGCTCGACGCCGATCTCGTCGTCGTCGACGAGGCGTCCATGCTCGATCTGCTGCTCGCCAACAAGCTGGTCAAGGCCGTGGCACCCGGTGCACACCTGCTGCTCGTGGGCGATGTGGACCAGCTGCCCTCGGTCGGCGCGGGCGAGGTGCTGCGGGACCTGCTCGCCGACGGCGGCCCCGTCCCCGCGGTCCGGCTGACCACCATCTTCCGCCAGGCCCAGCAGTCCGGCGTCGTCACCAACGCCCACCGGATCAACTCCGGCGTGCCGCCCCTCACCCAGGGGCTCAGCGACTTCTTCCTCTTCGTGGAGGACGAGACGGAGGACGCGGGCGTGCTCGCGGTGGACGTCGCGGCCCGCCGTATTCCGGCCAAGTTCGGGCTGAACCCGCGCCGGGACGTACAGGTGCTCGCCCCGATGCACCGCGGCCCCGCCGGGGCCGGCCATCTCAACGGGCTGCTCCAGCAGGCCATCACCCCGGCCCGCCCCGGTCTGCCGGAGAAGCGGTTCGGCGGCCGGGTGTTCCGCGTCGGCGACAAGGTCACCCAGATCCGCAACAACTACGACAAGGGCGAGAACGGCGTCTTCAACGGGACCGTCGGTGTCGTCACCGCCCTTGACCTGGACGAACAGAAGCTGAGCGTGCTGACGGACGAGGACGAGGAGATCTCCTACGACTTCGACGAGCTCGACGAGCTGTCCCACGCGTACGCCATGACGATCCATCGCTCCCAGGGCAGCGAGTACCCGGCCGTCGTCATCCCCGTGACGAAGAGCGCCTGGATGATGCTCCAGCGGAACCTCCTGTACACCGCCGTGACGAGGGCCAAGAAACTCGTCGTACTGGTCGGCTCCCGGCAGGCGATCGGCCAGGCGGTCCGTACGGTTTCCGCAGGCAGACGCTGTACGGCGCTGGATTACCGGCTGCGAGGAGGCGCGGAAGGAGGATCCTCGGAAAAAATGATCGATCAAATCGGTGGGAAACATCACGGAGGTCTTCCGCAACCGCAGTCAAGGGGGCAGGATGAATAAGTTCGCGGCACTCAGTGCCGCGAGTAGGTCCAATGGACGACCCCGAGTGCACTCTCCTGAGCCAAATGGGGGAGGGTGGAGACAGTCAGGGAACCTCGAAGAAGAGGCACTACGTCGGTGAGGGATGACGTGAGCGAGCACACCAACAACGCTGTAGTACTGCGGTACGGCGATGACGAGTACACCTACCCGGTGATCGACAGCACCGTCGGCGACAAGGGCTTCGACATCGGGAAGCTCCGGGCGAACACCGGCCTGGTGACGCTGGACAGCGGATACGGCAACACCGCTGCCTATAAATCGGCCATCACCTACCTCGATGGCGAGCAGGGCATCCTGCGGTACCGCGGCTACCCCATCGAGCAGCTCGCCGAGCAGTCGACGTTCCTTGAGGTCGCGTACACGCTCATCAACGGTGAGCTTCCGAAGGTCGACGAGCTGTCGGCCTTCAAGAACGAGATCACCCAGCACACGCTGCTGCACGAGGACGTCAAGCGGTTCTTCGACGGCTTCCCGCGCGACGCCCACCCGATGGCCATGCTGTCCTCGGTCGTCAGCGCGCTGTCCACGTTCTACCAGGACAGCCACAACCCGTTCGACGAGGAGCAGCGTCACCTCTCGACGATCCGGCTGCTGGCCAAGCTGCCGACCATCGCGGCGTACGCGTACAAGAAGTCGATCGGTCACCCGTTCGTCTACCCGCGCAACGACCTCGGCTACGTCGAGAACTTCCTGCGGATGACCTTCTCGGTCCCCGCCCAGGAGTACGTGCCGGACCCGGTCGTCGTCTCGGCGCTGGAGAAGCTGCTCATCCTGCACGCGGACCACGAGCAGAACTGTTCGACCTCCACCGTGCGTCTGGTCGGCTCCTCGCAGGCGAACATGTTCGCCTCGATCTCCGCCGGCATCTCGGCGCTGTGGGGCCCCCTGCACGGTGGCGCCAACCAGTCGGTGCTGGAGATGCTGGAGAGCATCCAGGCCAACGGCGGCGACGTCGACTCCTTCATCCAGAAGGTGAAGAACAAGGAGGACGGCGTCCGCCTGATGGGCTTCGGCCACCGGGTGTACAAGTCCTTCGACCCGCGCGCCAAGATCATCAAGGCCGCGGCCCACGATGTGCTGTCCTCGCTCGGCAAGTCCGACGAGCTGCTCGACATCGCGCTCAAGCTGGAGGAGCACGCGCTCTCCGACGAGTACTTCGTCTCGCGCAACCTCTACCCCAACGTGGACTTCTACACCGGTCTGATCTACCGGGCCATGGGCTTCCCGAGCGAGATGTTCACCGTGCTCTTCGCGATCGGCCGTCTGCCGGGCTGGATCGCCCAGTGGCACGAGATGATCAAGGAGCCGGGTTCCCGCATCGGCCGCCCGCGCCAGATCTACACCGGCGAGGTCCTGCGCGACTTCGTCCCGGTCGAGGGCCGCTGAGCTCCGGTCACCCCCGCACCACCCCGGCCCTGACAGCCGGTTGCCTTCGCCCCGACTGCCGCGCTTTCGCACAGAGCGCGGTGTCCGGGGCGATTTGCTTGCCCGGGGGCTGCCGCGCCGGGGTCGTAGGCTGCGACGGCCGCCGCCATTTGGCCGCCCGCAGCCCGTCGGGCGGCCGGTTGTGCCGGACGCGTCGGGTCCGCTTGCGGGAGCGCTCCCGCGGGAAAGCGAGAAGCGCCTCGCCGTCGATCCCCCCACGGGCCGACAACGAGGCGCTTCCCATATCCCGGAGCGGATTCCCCCCACGGGATCCGGCCGGGCGTTCTGTGGGAGCCGAAGCTCCTGGGTTTCCTCGGTACTGCTGGTCGTGCTCTTCTCCCCGTACCGCCTGCCTACCGCCTGCGGTCTGCCGGGGTACGTACGTACGGGAGGGCCGCTCAAAGCTCCCCGGTGCACGTGCCCCGGCCAACGCTTGCCCGGAGCGTCCCCCAAGACCCTCCGACGGACGTCCCCCAAGACATCCTTGGCATCGCACTCTTAGACTCGCGAACCCACCGAATGGTTACCCTGAAACCGGTGTGATCTAGATCTCTTTGTGGAAATTACGTGAAGGACCGCAGGCGCAGGCTGTTCGTCACGACGAAGACCGAGGAGAAGGCCATCGCCGCTCCCGCAATCATAGGGTTGAGCAGGCCAAATGCCGCAAGGGGTAGAGCGGCAACGTTATAGCCGAATGCCCAGAAAAGGTTGCCCTTGATCGTGGCCAGGGTGCGCCTGGAGAGCCGGATGGCATCGGCGGCCACCTTGAGATCTCCACGAACGAGCGTCAGATCGCTCGCCTCGATCGCCGCGTCGGTGCCCGTGCCCATGGCCAGGCCGAGGTCGGCGGTGGCCAGCGCGGCCGCGTCGTTGACCCCGTCTCCGACCATGGCCACCGCGTGTCCCTGAGCCTGCAACCGCGCGATGACGTGCGCCTTCTCCTCGGGCAGCACCTCGGCGCGGACCTCGTCGATGCCGACCGCGCGGGCCACGGATTCCGCCACGGCCCGGTTGTCACCGGTCAGCAGGACCGGTGTCAGGCCCAGTGCGCGGAGATCGGCAACGGCCGCCGCGCTGGACTCCTTGACCGCGTCGGCCACCTCCAGGACGCCGCGCGCCTCACCGTCCCAGGCGACCGCGACCGCGGTGCGACCCTGGGCCGCCGCCTCCGTCACTGTGGCGGAAAGCACTCCGGAGATCTCGATTCCGGCGTCGGCGAGCAGCTGTTCGCGGCCGACGAGGACGGTGTGGCCCTCGACGACGCCCTGGACGCCGAGCCCGGGGATGTTGGTGAAGTCCTCGGGGGAGGGGAGCGGGGTGCCGGTCCGCTCGGTGGCTCCGGTGGCGACGGCCTGGGCGATGGGGTGCTCGGATGCGTGCTCCAGTGCGCCGGCGAGGCGCAGGACGTCCGCCTCGGTGGTGCCGTCGGCGGTGTGGACGTCGACGAGTGTCATCCGGCCGGTGGTGACGGTGCCGGTCTTGTCCAGGACGATCGTGTCGATACGGCGGGTGGTCTCCAGGACCTCGGGCCCCTTGATCAGGATGCCGAGCTGGGCGCCGCGGCCCGTGCCGACCATGAGGGCGGTCGGGGTGGCGAGGCCGAGGGCGCACGGGCAGGCGATGATCAGGACGGCGACGGCCGTGAACGAGGCCGTGACGTCGTCCGTGACCAGCAGCCAGGACACCAGGGTGACCAGGGCGATCACCAGGACGACGGGGACGAACACCGCCGAGATCCGGTCGGCCAGCCGCTGCACCTCCGCCTTGCCGTTCTGCGCGTCCTCGACCAGCTTCGCCATCCGGGCCAGCTGGGTGTCGGTGCCGACCCGGGTGGCCTCGACGACGAGCCGGCCGGAGACGTTCACCGTGGCGCCGGTGACGGAGTCCCCGGCCCGCACGTCGACGGGCACGGACTCGCCGGTGAGCATCGACGCGTCCACGGCCGACGCGCCCTCGACGACCGTGCCGTCGGTGGCGACCTTCTCGCCGGGGCGGACGACGAAGCGGTCGCCCACGACGAGCCGGCCGACGGGGACGCGTACCTCCGTACCGCCCCGCAGGACCGCCACGTCCTTGGCGCCCAGGTGCATCAGCGCCCGGAGGGCGGCACCCGCCTTCCGCTTGGACCTCGCCTCCAGATAGCGGCCCAGCAGGATGAAGGTGACGACCCCCGCCGCGACCTCCAGATAGATCGTGGACGAGCCCTCGGCACGGGAGACCGTGAGGTCGAAGCCGTGCCGCATCCCGGGCATCCCGGCGTCCCCGAGGAACAGCGCCCAGAGCGACCAGCCGAAGGCGGCGAGGGTCCCGACCGAGACCAGGGTGTCCATGGTGGCCGCGCCGTGCCGGAGGTTGGTCCAGGTGGCGCGGTGGAAGGGCAGCCCGCCCCAGACGACGACGGGGGCGGCGAGCGTGAGGGAGAGCCACTGCCAGTTGTCGAACTGGAGGGCCGGGATCATCGCGAGCAACACGACGGGGGCGGAGAGGACGGCCGAGACGATGAGCCGCTGACGCAGCGAGTCGAGAGCGGTGTCGGGGGCGGGGCCGGGCTGTGCGTCCGGTTCCGGGTCCGGCCCGGTGCCGAGGTCCGCGCCCGGGGTGGGCGGGACCTCCGCCGCCGGTGACGGGGATGCCGGTGCGGGGCGCTCCACCGGCTGCGCCGTGTAGCCGGTCCTCTCGACCGTGGCGATCAGATCCGCGATACCGGTTCCCGGACCGAAGGCGACCCGGGCCTTCTCGGTCGCGTAGTTCACGGTGGCGGTGACCCCGTCCATCCGATTCAGCTTCTTCTCGACGCGGGCCGCGCAGGACGCGCAGGTCATCCCGCCGATCGTGAACTCGGCCTCCGAGTCCTCCGCTGCCGGGACCTGGACGTCTGTTGCGCTGTGCATGTCCGAACTCCTGAAACGCCGACCGGGCCGTGCCCCACCAGTATCTGCTGGTCGGTCCGGCCCGGTGGCAAAGGGGTGATGCGGGTGCCGTGGATCCCGAGGTGGTCAGGCCCGGCCGGCGAGCTCGTATCCCGCCTCGTCGACCGCGGCGCGCACGGCCTCCTCGTCCAGGGCGGCGCGGGAGACGACCGTCACCTGGCCGGTGGACGCCACGGCCTTCACCGAGGTGACACCCTCGATACCGGAGATCTCCTCGGAGACCGCGCCCTCGCAGTGGCCGCAGGTCATGCCGGTCACCTGGTAGACGGCGGTCACGCCGCCCTGCCCGGCGTCCGCGCCGTCGTGGCAGGAGCCGCTGGGCGAGCAGCAGGAGCCGGTCGCCTGGGGGAGCTGGGTCTCGGCGGTCATCGTGTTCTCCTCTTCGACGAGCACAAATGGATGTGGCGGCAGGGGCCCAGGGGGACTGAGGGAGGGCCGGTGCGTCCCCACACTCATCACTCTATACCCCTAGGGGGTATGAATGCGAGCGGCTCCGGCCGCAGCCCGCCATTCGGGTGAGCGCAGGGGTGGGGGTGCGGTCAGTCCCGGCGGCCCCGGTTGCCCGGGCGGGCGGCGACCCAGGCGCGGACGGTGTCCGCGTACCAGTACGGCTTGCCGCTCTCCACGTGGTCCGGTGCCGGGAGCAGACCGTGTTTGCGGTAGGAGCGGACGGTGTCCGGCTGTACCCGGATGTGCGCGGCGATGTCCTTGTAGGACCAGAGCGTTCTGTCCGTCATAAGAGCCACCTCTCTGCACCGCAGCGGCGGCCTGGGGGCCGTCGGGGGAGCTGCGGCACGGACGCTGACGATCACTCAGCCTTGTGTCCGGTGAACGAGGGTGGCGGGAGGTGGGGTGGGGCTGTCGTGCGCCTGTGACGGAAAACCCGCGTAACGGAGATATGTGTGACGAGGGGGTCATCTCTGTGACAGAAGGAACGCATGGGGCCAAAGATGCGGGCGGGACGGAGCGGGCCGTGGCGGGTCGGTGCGGCGGCAGGGGGGTGAGCCCGACGGCCCACCCCCCTGTTGTCTACGCGTGCCAGAGCGCCGACCAGGTGCGCGGGCCCACGAGGCCGTCCGGGACGAGCGGCGGGTGGTCGGCCTGGAAGCGCTGGACGGCGGCGAGGGTCCGGGTGCCGAACACGCCGTCGACGGCCTCCCACGGCAGGTAGCGCCGGTTGGCCAGCATGCACTGCACCTGGGAGACGCGCTCGCCCTGTTCGCCGAAGACGGTCGTGCCGTCCCCGTCGTAGAACGCGCAGACGGGACTGGAGCCGGGCGGCGGTGCGTTGTCGCCGTCGGCCGCGGCCGGGGCGCCGGAGCACACGGCCAGTGCGGCGGCCAGGACGAGCCCGGCCAGGGCCGGGGCCCCGGCCGCGCGGCGGAAGGGTGCGATGGTGCGGATCACGGTGAGCTGCTCCTCGTGCGGTGCGGTGACGGCGGTGGCGGGCACCCCGTCCTCTCGTGAGGACAACACCGCCGCCCGCTCCCACGTCACGTCCGCCGGAGCCCCGGCGTGTCAGACGGTCCGGGCCGGCGGTCCGCCGCAGGAGCGCAGGAACTCCCGGGTGCGGCGGGCGATCGGGAACGGCCGGTCCGGCGGGCACGGGTACATGTCCTGCTCGACGATCGCGAACAGGTCCACGTCGAGGCGGCGGGCGGCGGCCAGTACGGGTTCCAGATCGGGGACCCCGCCCGGCGGTTCGCACATCACACCGCGCGCCACGGCGGGGCCGAACGGCACCTCGTCCGCCACCACCTGCGCCAGGATCTCCGGATCGACCTGCTTGAGGTGCAGATAGCCGATCCGCTCCCCGTAGGTCTCGATCAGCTTGACGCTGTCGCCGCCGCAGTAGGCGTAGTGACCGGTGTCCAGGCAGAGCGAGACCAGCTCGGGATCGGTGGCGTCGAGGAAGCGGCTGACGTTCTCCTCGCTGTCGATATGGGTGTCGGCGTGCGGGTGGACGACGATGCGCAGGCCGTAGCGGTCCTGCACCTCGCGCCCCAGCCGTTCCGTCTGGGTGGTCAGATGACGCCACTGCTCCGCGGTGAGGGTGCGGTCCTCCAGGACCTCGCCCGTCTTGTCGTCGCGCCAGAACGACGGGATGACCACGAGGTGGCCGGCGCCCATCGCCCGGGTGAGTGCCGCGATGTCCGCGACATGCGCCCAGGTCTGGTCCCAGACGTCCGGACCGTGGTGCAATCCGGTGAAAACGGTGCCCGCCGAGACGGTGAGCCCGCGGCTGCGGGTCTCGTCGGCGAGGCGGGCCGGGTCGGTCGGGAGGTAGCCGTACGGACCGAGCTCGATCCACTCGTAACCCGCGGTGGAGACCTCGTCGAGGAACCGCTGCCAGGGCACCTGCCGCGGATCGTCGGGGAACCACACCCCCCAGGAGTCGGGCGCTGAACCGATGCGGATGCGGGCCGGGGCGGAAGCGGAGGAGGTCATGCGGTCAAGCCTCACGGCCCCGGACGAGGAGTGTCAAGCAATGGTCCGAATGTCCGGACACATCATTCGCGGCGTTCCGGGGGAGGAGTCGACCGGGGGCCGGTCCGGTGCCGGCCGGCCGCCGCACCGGCCGTCGAAGGGACGCGGATGTCTGAACCGTACGACGTGATCACCATGGGACGGATCGGGGTCGACCTCTATCCCCTGCAGACGGGGGTGCCGCTCGCCCGGGTCGACACGTTCGGGAAGTTCCTCGGTGGTTCACCGACCAACGTCGCCGTCGCGGCGGCCCGCCTCGGCCACCGCACCGCGGTGCTGACCCGCACGGGGCGGGACGCCTTCGGGGAGTACCTCCGCCGGCAGCTGCGGGAGTTCGGGGTGGACGACCGGTGGGTGACGGCCGTCGGGGCGTACCCCACCCCGGTCACCTTCTGCGAGATCTTCCCGCCCGATGACTTCCCGCTCTACTTCTACCGCCGGCCCAAGGCCCCGGACCTGGAGATGTACGCATCCGAGCTCGACCTGGAAGCGGTCGCCGCCGCCCGGGTGTTCTGGATGACCGGCACCGGACTGTGCGCCGAACCCAGCCGCTCGGCGACGCTCGCCGCGCTCCGGGCACGTGGTCGCCGCGGCATCACGGTCTTCGACCTCGACTGGCGCCCGATGTTCTGGGACGACGCAGGGACGGGCGACGGGAGCGGCTCCACCGCCTGCGCGCACTACCGCGAGGCGCTCGCCCACGCCACCGTCGCCGTCGGCAACCTCGACGAGTGCGAGATCGCGACCGGCGAACGCGAACCGTATGCCGCCGCCCGCGCCCTCCTCGCCGCCGGGGTCGAACTGGCCGTCGTCAAGCAGGGCCCCGCAGGCGTCCTCGCGGTCCACCGCGACGGCACGGTGTCCGACGTACCGCCGCTCCCCGTCGAGGTGGTCAACGGCCTCGGCGCGGGCGACGCGTTCGGCGGCGCGCTCTGTCACGGGCTCCTCGCCGGCTGGGACACCGCCCGCGTGATGCGGTACGCCAACGCGGCGGGCGCCATCGTCGCATCGAGGCTCGCCTGCTCCTCCGCGATGCCGTTCCCGCACGAGGTCGAGGCGGCCCTCGCCGCGGGTGCCGTCACCGCCGACCGCCGCGCGGCTCTCGAACCGGACATGACGGGCAGGGAAGGGGCATGACGTTGCCGGGGACGACGAGGCACGGAGAGCCGGGGCACCATGTGCCCGCGGGCAGCGCGGCAAGCGGTCCGTACACCCTGGACATCGGTCCGGAACGGGCCGGCTGGGAGCGGTCGGGCCTGCGGGTGCTGGAGCTGGAGCCGGGAGGTGTTCACACACTTGTCACCGGGGAGAGCGAGTGGATCGTACTGCCGTTGACCGGTGGCTGTACGGTGCACATCTCAGATGAGATCTTTGAACTGCTGGGCCGGAAGAGCGTGTTCAGCGGGGTATCCGACTTCGCGTACGTACCGCGTGACGCCCATGCACAGATCGCCTCCGGCGCAGGCGGCCGCTTCGCCCTGGCAGGAGCGAAGTGCGAGCGACGACTCCCCGCTCGCTACGGCCCCGCGCCGGAGGTACCCGTCGAGCTGCGCGGCTCGGGCACCTGCTCGCGCCAGGTCAACAACTTCGCCGCGGCCGACACCTTCGACTGCGACCGGCTGATCGCCGTCGAGGTCCTCACCCCGGGCGGCAACTGGTCCTCCTACCCGCCGCACAAGCACGACGAGCACCACCCCGGCGAGGAGTCCGTCCTGGAGGAGATCTACTACTTCGAGGTGGCGGACGGCGGACTCGGCTACCACCGGGTCTCCCCGTCCCGCCCCGGCGGCACGGACGTCCTCGCCGAGGTCCGCAGCGGGGACGCCGTCCTGATCCCCGACGGCTGGCACGGCCCGTCCATCGCGCCGCCCGGCCGCACCCTGTACTACCTCAACGTCATGGCGGGCCCGGGGGAGCAGCGGGAGTGGCTGATCCGCGACCACCCCGACCACACCTGGATCCGCGACACCTGGCCCGGGGAGCCGGTGGACCCCCGGCTCCCGCTGTACGGGACGGAGGCCCACGGATGACCGGGACCGGCACCCGCCGCCTCACCACCGCCCAGGCCCTGATCGCCTTCCTCGCCCGGCAGTACACCGAGCGCGACGGGCGCCGGCACCGGCTGATCGGCGCCACCTGGGGGATCTTCGGCCACGGCAACGTCGCGGGCGTCGGCCAGGCGCTCCTGGAGACCGGGGGCGCGATGCCCTACCTCCAGGGCCGCAACGAGCAGGCCATGGTGCACGCGGCCGTCGGCTACGCCCGCCAGTCGGGCCGGCTGTCCGCGCACGCCGTCACCACCTCCATCGGCCCCGGCGCCACCAACCTCGTCACCGGCGCCGCCCTCGCCACCGTCAACCACCTCCCGGTCCTGCTGCTCCCCGGCGACACCTTCGCGACCCGGCCCGCCGACCCCGTGCTCCAGCAGCTCGAAGTGCCGTCCGCGGGCGACGTGTCCGTCAACGACTGCCTGCGGCCCGTCTCCCGCTACTTCGACCGGATCACCCGCCCCGAAGCGCTGATCCCGGCCGCTCTGCAGGCCATGCGGGTCCTCGCCGACCCGGCGGAGACCGGCGCGGTCACGCTCGCGCTGCCGCAGGACGTCCAGACCGAGGCGTACGACTGGCCGCCGGAGTTCTTCGCCCCGCGCGTCTGGCACGTACGCAGGCCCGCCCCCGACCCGTACGAGCTCGACCGGGCGGTCCGGGCGGTGCGCGCCGCCCGCCGGCCGCTGATCGTCGCCGGCGGCGGGGTCCGGCACAGCGCGGCGGAGGAGACCCTGGCCGCGTTCGCCGCCGCCACCCGCATCCCCGTCGCCTCCACCCAGGCCGGCAAGGGGGCCCTGCGCCACGACCACCCCGCCGACGTCGGCGGCATCGGCCACACGGGCACCGCGACCGCCGACGACCTGGCCCGCACCGCCGACCTCGTCATCGGGATCGGCACCCGCTACTCCGACTTCACCACCGCGTCCGCCACCCTCTTCGCCGGCCCGGACGTCCGCTTCCTCAACATCAACCTGACCGGCTTCGACGCCCACAAGCTCGGCGCGCTTCCGCTCGTCGCCGACGCCCGCACCGCACTGGAGGACCTCACCGCCGCCCTGGCCGGGCACCACTACCGCACGGAGGCCGCGTACGAGAGCGAGTACACCGACGCCAAGACCCGCTGGGAAGGACGCGTCGACGCGGCCTACGCCACCGAGGACCCCGACGCCCGCCCCACCCAGACCCAGGTCCTCGGCCTCCTCGACGAACTCGTCACCGGCGACGACATCCTGATCAACGCCGCCGGCTCGCTCCCCGGTGACCTGCACAAACTCTGGCGGACCCGGTCCCCGCTCCAGTACCACGTCGAGTACGGCTACTCCTGCATGGGATACGAGATCCCCGCCGCCATCGGCGTGCAGCTGGCCGCCCCCGGCCGCCCGGTCTGGGCGCTCGTCGGTGACGGCACGTACCTGATGAACCCCACCGAGATCGTCACCGCCGTCCAGGAGAACCTCCCGGTCAAACTCGTCATCCTGCAGAACCACGGCTACGCGTCGATCGGCGGTCTCTCCGCGTCCGTCGGCGCCGAAGGCTTCGGTACGGCCTACCGCCACCGGTCACCGGACGGCGGCTTCACCGGACCGCCGCTCCCCGTCGACCTCGCGGCCAACGCGGCCTCCCTCGGCATGCGGGTGCTGCGCGCCGGGACCGTACGCGAACTGCGCGAAGCCCTGGCCGAGGCCCGGTCGGCCGACCGTCCCACTTGTGTCTACGTCGAGACCGAAACGCCAGACACAGTGTCGGGCCCCCCTCCGGCACAGGCGTGGTGGGATGTTGCCGTAGCCGAAACGGCCACTCGCCCGTCGGCGGTAAAAGCCCGGGAAGAGTACGAACGTCACGTCACCGACCGACGCCGCCACCTCTGAAGGAGTCACAGCATGAAGACCGTCAACCACTGGATCGGTGGCAAGACCGTCGAGGGCGCGTCGGGCAACTACGGCCCGGTCACCGACCCGGCCACCGGTGCCGTCACCACCCAGGTCGCGCTGGCATCCCCGGACGAGGTCGACGCCGCGGTGGCCGCCGCGAAGGACGCGTACGCGACATGGGGCACGTCCTCGCTGTCCGCCCGCACCGCGATCCTCTTCCGCTACCGGGCCCTGCTGGACGCCCACCGCGACGACATCGCCGCGCTGATCACCGCCGAGCACGGCAAGGTGCACTCCGACGCGCTCGGCGAGGTGGCCCGCGGTCTGGAGATCGTCGAGCTGGCCTGCGGCATCACCACCCAGCTCAAGGGCGAGCTGTCCACCCAGGTCTCCACCAAGGTCGACGTCTCCTCGATCCGCCAGTCGATCGGTGTCGTCGCCGGCATCACGCCGTTCAACTTCCCGGCCATGGTGCCGATGTGGATGTTCCCGCTTGCCATCGCCTGCGGCAACACCTTCGTCCTCAAGCCGAGCGAGAAGGACCCGTCGGCCGCCAACCTGCTGGCGGAACTGGCCTCCGAGGCGGGTCTGCCGGACGGCGTCCTGAACGTCCTGCACGGCGACAAGGTCGCCGTCGACGGGCTGCTCAACCACCCGGACGTCTCCGTCGTCTCCTTCGTCGGCTCGACCCCGATCGCCCGCTACATCCACGCCACCGCGTCCGCCAACGGCAAGCGGGTCCAGGCGCTCGGCGGCGCGAAGAACCACATGCTGGTCCTGCCCGACGCGGACCTCGACGCCGCCGCCGACGCCGCCGTCTCCGCCGCGTACGGCTCCGCCGGTGAGCGCTGCATGGCGATCTCCGCGGTCGTCGCGGTCGGCGCCGTCGCCGACGACCTGGTCGCCCGGATCAAGGACCGCGCCGAGAAGATCAAGATCGGCCCCGGCAACGACCCGGCGTCCGAGATGGGCCCGCTGATCACCGCCGCCCACCGCGACAAGGTCGCCTCCTACGTCACCGGCGCGGCCGCCCAGGGCGCCGACGTCGTCCTCGACGGCACCGGCCACACGGTCGAGGGCTTCGAGGACGGCCACTGGATCGGCCTCTCCCTCCTCGACCACGTCTCCACCGAATCGGACGCCTACAAGGACGAGATCTTCGGCCCGGTCCTGTGCGTGCTGCGCGTCGGCACGTACGAGGAGGGCGTGGCGCTGATGAACGCCTCGCCGTACGGCAACGGCACC
This sequence comes from Streptomyces sp. NBC_01257, assembly GCF_035917255.1. NCBI lineage: Bacteria > Bacillati > Actinomycetota > Actinomycetes > Kitasatosporales > Streptomycetaceae > Streptomyces > Streptomyces sp. NBC_01257. Next base: position 3,272,469 of record NZ_CP108472.1, on the reverse strand, counting down.
GCGATCTTCACCCGCGACGGCGGCGCCGCCCGCCGCTTCCAGCTGGAGATCGAGGCCGGCATGGTCGGCATCAACGTCCCGATCCCGGTGCCGGTCGGCTACCACTCCTTCGGTGGCTGGAAGGACTCGCTCTTCGGCGACCACCACATCTACGGCAACGACGGCGTGCACTTCTACACCCGCGGCAAGGTCACCACCACCCGCTGGCCGGACCCGGCCGACGCCCCCGCCGGCGTGGACCTGGGGTTCCCCCGTAACCACTGACCAGGGACACGCGACATGACCGCAGGGCCGCTCCCCCGGAGCGGCCCTGCGGCGATTGCCGGAGGTCAGCGGCCGGTACCGGCCGCCTCCTCGATCATCCGCTCCATCGGGACGACGGCCACCCGGCCCGAGACGAGGAACGCCAGCACCATCGCGGCACCCAGGACCACCGAGCCCGCCCACACCATCGTCTCGACCGGCACGGTGTACGCGCCCACGGCCCGCACCGCGCACTCGGTCAGCAGCGCCGCACCCCACACCGCCGAGAACCGTATCTCGGCCCGCCGGAACGCGTCCGACTCCGTCGAAAGCCGCTGCCAGGCAGCCGACTTGGCCGCCTCGCCCCGCGTCAGCCACGGGCGCAGCCCCGCCGACATCATCGGCCGCCCCCGCAGCGCCGTCACCAGGACCACCAGACCGATCGTGCTGCTGACCCCGCTGTCCTTCAGGAGCATCAGCCGCGGGTCACCGGCCACCAGGCTCAGCAGCAGCCCCACCGCGTTGACCGTCACCATCAGCGCCGCGAGCCCGTTGAGCCGCCGGTCGCGCACCACGCCCCACGCCGTCCGCACCGCCGGCAGCACACTGCTCCAGGCCAGCGCGCCGAACGTGCCCATGCCCGTCGACTTCAGCAGGTAGTAGGAGACGAGCGGCACGCCCACGTCCACGAGCAGCGGCGTCAGGCTGTCCAGAAGCGCCTTGCGCGGGGCGAACGGAACCGTGCCGGCCGTGACGTCTGCGACAGGTGCGGTGACTGCGGCGGCCGGGCTGCTCATGTCGGGTTCCTCCCGTGTCGGCGGCGCCCCTTCGGCTCCCGCTCTCGATACGTACAGACTGGCCGCCGGACCCCGGTCCCCGGCAGAGCCGCGTGTACTGATCTCCGTGTGACTAATGTCAGTGCCGGCGGGTGACAGGGTTCGCCCGCCCTCGCCTGCCGGACCGTCAGGAATGCCCACCGCGGCGCGACTTCGGAAACCCGTTCGCCCAGGTGGGCCCGCCGGTGCTGGGATGTCCCCATGACCGCACCCACCCCGCCGCAGCACGAGATCCGCGCGCTCCACACCGGCACGACCGTCACCGTCTACCAGGCGTACTCCCCGGCCCTCGGCCTCCCCGCCGCCCGCGACGGCCGCTTCCCGCCCGCCTGGAAACGTGACCGGATGACGTGGATCAAGCCGAGCTTCCTGTGGATGATGTACCGCTGCGGCTGGGCGGCGAAGGAGGGCCAGGAGACGGTCCTGGCCGTCGAGATCACCCGCGAGGGCTTCGACTGGGCGCTCGCCAACGCCGAACTGTCGCACTACGAACGGGGCGTGCACCCGGACCTCGCCACCTGGAAGCGCAGCCTCCGCCACGCTCCGGCCCGCGTCCAGTGGGACCCCGAGCGCGACCTGCACCTGAACCGGCTCGCGTACCGCTCCCTCCAGCTCGGTCTCGCGGGGGAGGCGGCGCGGCGGTACGCGGACGAGTGGACGGTGGCGATCCGCGATGTCACCCCGCTCGCCCGGGAGATCCACGAACTGGCGAGGGCGGGCAAGGCGGATGAGGCAACCCGGCTGCTGCCGGACGAGCGGCCCTACCCGGCACCGGCGGGATGCCCGGGGACGGAGTGAACCGAGCGCCTGTTGCGGGATTCCCACCCGGAACCCTCGGACAACTCGATTGCGATATCCGCTCGTCCGGCGTTCACCCGGGGATCCTCAATCTGTTCGTATACACCGACAGGTTGTACAGAGGTATGAAGCGTCCGGCTTGAATGGGTGAATCGCTGAGGTATCCGGACAGCTCAGGTCGTAGGGCCGGGTCCAGTGCGTTCGCGGGCTGTTGGACGAAGATTTCTTCGCGCGATGTGACAGCGCGCATCACGGGGTGCAAGTAGATTGCCGACATCACCACGAGATTGATATCTGCTTGCCAACTGCCGTCCACCGACTGGCATTTGGTGGTCAGTCATCATGTGAAGAATTCCTGGCGAACACCGAGTCCGGGCAGTCCGTCGGTCCTGAACGAGTCGGGCCGGCAGAGCTGGACGGTCGCGGTGTTCGCTGTCGCTTCCGACCTGATCCGGTTGTCCGGGGACACCCCCCACGCGGCCGGCCGAGAGCATGAGGAACATTCTGTGAAGGTTCGTACGAGGCGGCCGAGCACCCTGATCGCCGGGGGACTGGCAGCGGTTTTATTAACGGCCTGCAGCTCCCAGGGCTCCGAGAGCAGGATGGTCGTGGGGATGTCCGACGACATCCTCGCCACGGATCCGGCCTCGGGATACGACCCGGGGTCCTGGCTGCTGTTCAACAACGTCTTCCAGTCCCTGCTGAGTTTTCCGCCCGGAGCGTCCACTCCCGTGCCGGAGGCAGCCAAGGAGTGCGAGTTCTCCGACGGCAGCAGAACGTACACCTGCACCTTGCGTGACGGACTGAAGTTCAGCAACGGCAACCGCCTCACGTCGGCGGACGTCAAGTACTCCTTCGACCGGACGATCAGGATCAACGACCCTGCGGGCCCGGCGCCGCTGCTCTCCACGATCTCGTCGATCCGCACCCCGGACGACAAGACCGTCGTCTTCCGCCTCAAGGTGCCCGACGCGACGTTCCCCAGCAAGATCGCCTCGGGGGGCGGGTCCATAGTGGACCGCCGGGTCTACCCCGAGGACCGCCTGCTGCAGGGCGGCAAGGCGGTTGGCTCGGGTCCCTACAGGCTGAACTCCATCGACAAGGGGAAAGCCGTCTTCTCGGTCTACCCGGGCTATCACGGAACCGCCGAGGTGAAGAACTCGGGCGTGACCCTCAAGCTCTTCCGGGGTGACCAGCAGGCCCTCCGGTCGGCTCTGGAGAAGGGCGACGTCGACATCGCCTACCGCGGCCTCAGCGCCAAGGCGATAGCCGCTCTGGACACCTCGTCCACCGCGGAGGAGGGGGGCATCGAGGTAATCCAGGGCAACAGCGCCGAAGTCCAGCACATGGTCTTCAACGTCGACGACCCGGTTGTCGGCAAACTCGCCGTCCGGAAGGCCATCGCCCACCTCGTCGACCGCTACTCCCTGGTCAGCGAGGTCTACCAGTCCACGGCGGAACCGCTCTACTCGGTCATCCCGGTCGGCATCACCGGCCACGGCACCTCCTTCTTCGACACCTACGGGGACAGCCCGAAGCCGAATCAGGCGAAGGCGGAGCTGAGGGACGCGGGCATAGCGGACAAGGTGAAACTCACCCTCTGGTCCACCCCGAGCCGGTACGGACCCGCCACCGACGACGAATTGCAGACCATCGCCGATCAGCTGAACCGGAGCGGACTCTTCGACGCCCGGATGAAGTCCGTCGCCTTCGACGAGTACGAGAAGGGGATCGCCGATGGCAAGTACGGCGTCTACGTCAAGGGCTGGGTGCCGGACTACCCCGATCCGGACAACTTCACCCAGCCGTTCTTCGGCGAGGGCAACGTCCTGTCGAACAACTACGACAACGAGGAGATCGTCGACCGGATCATCCCGCGGACCTCGTCCATGACGGATCGCGCGAGCACTCGGCAGGAGTACATGAAACTGCAGGGCATCGTGGCGCAACAGCTGCCGATTCTGCCGCTCTGGCAGGGCAAGCAGTACGCGGTCGCCCACGAGAACGTCCGAGGCCTGCAGAACTGCCTGGACAGCTCGACCGTCTTCCGGTTCTGGGAACTCAGCACCGCCTACTGAGGCGTGCCGCAGAAGTGGATCAGCCTCTGCGCTGACCAGCGTGTGGGCACGAAGACGCGGCGAACGTCGAACGGGCCGGGCCGGAAGGCGGCCGGCCCGGTGGACGGCGGTGGGATCATCGTGCTGAGGCACGGGGTGCGTGGGGCGGCGGCCGAGGGGGAGCAGCATGATTTCCGAGCCGGAGATGACGGGCGGGTTCGACGCGCCGGATGACCGGGAGGTGCTGGACCTCGCGGCCCCGACGCCGGCGGACCGGGCGCCGCGCACTCCCCGGCGGTGGGCGAAGGGGCTGTGGGCGCTCGGCGGAGCCGTGGTGGCCTCGGCCCTGTGGGCGACGGCGTTCGTCGTGTACGCACCGGCTGACCGGACGCCCGACCTGCACGGCTACCGGCTGGACCGGGACCCCTGCCCGGACATACGGCTGAAGTCGATCGGTGCGGCGATCGCGCCGAGGGAGCCGGAGGACCCGATCGGCTCGCGAATGCTGCGCCATGCCGCACTCGACCGCACCCACTGCCTCATCTCCCTGCGGCCGGAGGGCGGAGAGGCACAGGAGGACGAGGGGTGGTCCCTCCACTACTCGGTCGCGATCACGATCGCCCTGCACAAGGAGACCGACCCGCGCGCCGAGTTCGAGGCCGGGCGGAACGAGACCGAACTGGGCGTCGACCCGCAGACCGAGGTGGAGGAGGTCCCGGACCTCGGCGACAGGGCCTACCTGCTGTCCATGGAGGACGACGCCTGCGAACTGCGGGTACTGGAGGGCGGGGCCGTCCTCTCCCTGCGGCTGGCCGCCTACGCCTCGTACAACGACGACGGCAACGGCCCGCCGATGAGCGGCGGAGACGAGGAGGTGCCGGACCTCGCGCCCTACCAGCCGGCCATGATCAGCGACATGCACGACCTCATGGCCGGCCTCAAGGGCTGAGACCGCACGGTCACTCCGCGGCCTCGAACCCCCACGTCAGCATGGCGAAACGCCCGTCGTCCGCCGCGCCCGCCGAGCGGTACGTCGCCAGGGCCGCCTCGTTGTCCGTCTCCACGCCCACCCACATGTCGTAGCAGCCCCGCTCCTCGGCCACCGCGGCCAGCGCCCGCGTCAGCGCCCGGCCGATGCCCCGGCGGCGGTAGGCCGCGTCGACGGAGAGCTCGTACAGGCACATCTCCGTCCCCTTGTCCGGGTGCAGCATCTCGATGCCGGACACGAAGCCGGCCGGGACGCCGGCCACGTAGGCGATCACCATCAGATGGCCGTCCGCGGCGAGGAAGCGGGCCGCCCACTCCGGGCGCGCCGGGCCGTCGTAGAGGTGCTGGGCGGCTTCGAGTTCGGCGACGGTCGTGGCGCGCCGGATTTCCACCGGGTTGTCCATGGAGGGCCTTTCGGAGGTCGGGCCGGGCCGCGCGGCGGGCATACCGCGAGCGGAGTACGCGCAGGACGTGCCGTACGCCTTGAGGAGGCCGGGCACTTCCGCCTGACGGCAGCGTAGGCGGGGCGGCGGGCCGCTTAGGGTCGACACATGGAGACCCCTATTGCGCGTACGTCCCGGTGGCGGCGCCTGCTGCCCCGCAGCCGAGGCCGGTGGGCGGCGGGCATCGCCGCGCTCGTCGTGCTGGCCGGGGCGGGCACCTGGACCGCCGTGGCCGACGACAGCGCACCGGCCGTGCACCGGCAGGACCGGATGATGCGCGTCGACGGGGTGTCCCTCGACACCTCGTACTTCACCACCGGCGGCACGCGGCGCAGGCCCGCCGTGCTCATCGGCCACGGCTTCGGCGGCAGCAAGGCCGAGACCCGGGCCCAGGCCGAGAAGCTGGCCGCCGACGGGTACGCCGTCATGACCTGGTCCGCCCGCGGGTTCGGGAAGTCCGGCGGCAAGATCTCGCTCAACGGACCCGACCGCGAGGTCAGGGACGTCTCCCGGCTGATCGACTGGCTGGCCGGCCGGCCCGAGGTCCAGCTCGACCGCAAGGGCGACCCCCGCGTCGGCGTGACCGGGGCCTCCTACGGCGGCGCCGTCTCGCTCCTGGCCGCCGGGTACGACAAGCGCGTCGACGCCATCGCCCCGGAGATCACCTACTGGAACCTCGCCGGGGCACTCTTCCCCGACGGGGTGTTCAAGAAGCTCTGGGCCGGCATCTTCGTCACCTCCGGCGGCGGCTGCGCGAACTTCGAGAAGCAGCTCTGCGACATGTACGAACGGGTCGCCGTCAGCGGGAAGCCGGACGCCGCCGCGCGGGCGCTGCTCACCGAACGCTCCCCGAGCGCCGTCGCCGACCGCATCAAGGTCCCCACGCTGATCGTGCAGGGACAGACCGACTCCCTCTTCCCGCTCGGCCAGGCCGACGCCATGGCCGAGGCCATCAGGGCCAACGGCGCACCCGTCGCCGTCGACTGGATCGCCGGCGGGCACGACGGCGGCGACATGGAGACCGGCCGGGTGCAGAAGCGGGTCGGGTCCTGGTTCGACCGCTATCTGAAGGACGACAAGGGCGCCGACACCGGACCCGCCTTCCGCGTCACCCGGACCGGCGGCATCGACTCCACCGACGGAGCAGCCCTCACCCGCGGCGCGAGCAGCGCCACCTACCCCGGGCTGACCAGCGGCGGGGAGACCGTCGAACTGCGCGGCGGCACACAGAAGTTCAGCAACCCTGCCGGGGCCAGTCCGCCCGCCATCTCCGCCGTTCCCGGCGTCGGCGGCGGTCTCGCCCAGCTCTCCACGCTCGGTGTCGGCCTCTCCATCGACTTCCCGGGCCAGCACGCCTCCTTCGACTCCGCCCCTCTCACCACCTCCCGCCGCATCACCGGCTCGCCCACCGTGCGGGTCGACGTGAAGGCGGGGCAGGGCGACGCGGTGCTGTTCGGCAAGGTGTACGACGTCTCGCCGGACGGGAAGCAGCAGGTGCTCCCGTCCCAGCTCGTCGCCCCCTACCGGATCACCCCCGAGCAGCAGGGCAAGCCGCTCGAACTGACGCTGCCCGCCGTCGACCACGAACTCGACTCCGGCCACCGCCTGCGTCTCGTGCTCGCCGCCACCGACCTCGGCTACGCCTCCCCGGCCGCGCCGACCACGTACACCGTCTCCCTCGACGGGCCACTGACCATCCCCACCGCCCCCGGCCTGAAGACCGCGTCGGCCGCCCTGCCCTGGTGGACCTGGGGGCTGCCGGCCGCCGCCGTCGTGATCGCCGCCGCCCTGCTGCTCACCGCCCGGCGCCGGACCGCCACCCCCGCGCCCGACCCCGCACTCACCGACGTACCGCTGCAGATCACCGGGCTGTCGAAGAAGTACGCCAAGTCCGCCGACCGGTACGCGGTGCGCGAGCTGTCCTTCCGGGTGGAGAAGGGACAGGTGCTCGGGCTCCTCGGCCCCAACGGCGCCGGAAAGACCACCACCCTGCGCATGCTGATGGGGCTCATCACGCCCGACGACGGCGAGATCCGCGTCTTCGGGCGGGCCATCCGGCCCGGCGCCCCCGTGCTGTCCCGGGTCGGTTCCTTCGTCGAGGGCGCCGGATTCCTGCCGCACCTGTCCGGCCGCGCCAACCTGGAGCTCTACTGGCAGGCCACCGGGCGGCCCGCCGGGGACTCCCACATCGAGGAGGCCCTGGAGATCGCCGGGCTGGGCGACGCCCTGGCCCGTGCCGTCCGTACGTACTCGCAGGGCATGCGGCAGCGCCTCGCCATCGCCCAGGCCATGCTCGGCATGCCGGACCTCCTCATCCTGGACGAGCCGACCAACGGACTCGACCCGCCCCAGATCCGCGAGATGCGGGACGTGATGATCCGGTACGCGGCCGGCGGCCGTACGGTCATCGTCTCCAGCCACCTGCTCTCCGAGGTCGAGCAGTCCTGCACCCACCTGGTGGTCATGGACCGGGGCCGGCTCGTCCAGGCCGGACCCGTCGCCGAGATCACCGGATCCGGGGACATGGTGCTGGTCACCTCCGCCGAGGAGATCACCGAACCGCTCGTCGAGAAGATCGCCGCGCTCGCCGGGATCGGCTCCGCCGTCCGCACCGACGACGCGCACGGACTGCTCGTCCGGCTCGACGGCGCCACCTCGCCGCAGCTCGTCACCGAACTGGTGCGCCTGGACGTGCCGCTGACCGGTGTCGGACCGCACCGCCGCCTGGAGGACGCGTTCCTCACCCTGATCTCCGGAGGCTCCGCATGAGTACCGCAGCCGAAGTCGCCGAGGCCCCCGAGGCGCCCGGATACCGCGCCCGGCGCACCCTCCCGCTGCGCGTGGAGGCGGTACGCCAGCTGCGCAGGCGGCGCACCCTGCTGATGGGCGGGGTGCTGGCCGCGCTGCCGTTCATCCTGATCATCGCGTTCGCGATCGGCGGCACCCCGGACGGCGGGCCGGGGGGCGGTGAGCGGCTCACCCTGATGGACACCGCGACGGCGTCCGCGGCGAACTTCGCGGCGACCTGCCTGTTCGTCTCGGCCGGGTTCCTGCTGGTGGTCCCGGTGGCGCTGTTCTGCGGCGACACCGTGGCCTCCGAGGCGAGCTGGTCCTCGCTGCGCTATCTGCTGGCGGCGCCCGTGCCCCGGGCCAGACTGCTGTGGAGCAAGCTCGTCGTGGCGCTCGGCTTCAGCCTCGCCGCGATGGTGCTGCTGCCGCTCGTCGCACTGGCGGCGGGAGCGGCCGCGTACGGCTGGGGCCCGCTCGAACTGCCGACCGGCGGAGCACTCGCCACCGGGGACACCGTGCCCCGGATCGCGCTCGTCGTCGCCTTCATCTTCGTGTCGCAACTCGTCACCGCGGGACTGGCGTTCTGGCTGTCGACCAAGACGGACGCCCCGCTGGGCGCGGTGGGCGGCGCGGTCGGGCTGACCATCGTCGGCAATGTGCTGGACGCCGTCACCGCGCTGGGCTCCTGGCGCGACTTCCTGCCCGCCCACTGGCAGTTCGCGTGGGCGGACGCGCTCCAGCCCGACCTGGAGTGGGGCGGCATGGCGAAGGGCGCGGCCATCTCGGTGACGTATGCCCTGATCCTGTTCGCCTTCGCCTTCCGTGGGTTCAGCCGTAAGGACATCGTGTCCTGACCTTGACATTCCGCCGGACCTCCGCCTTCCGTTGCCGCATCGAGATCCTTCCGCAACGTCTTCGCCGAGTCCGGCGCCCCCGCTCGCACGTCACATTCACAAGTGGTGACACGACGACACTGGGGGTAGGGGATGGAACGCCGGACACGGCTGTACCGGGGAGCGGTGGGGCTGTTCCTCGCCGGGGGCGTGCTGCTCACGGGCTGCTCGGGGGGCGGGACGTCCCACGACACGAGCGCCGCCGAACGCGGCAAACGGGCGCCCGCGCCCGCACCGGCCGCCACCGGCGGGTCCGCGGCCGGCGGGGCGGCCGAGGACGGGGCGAAGGACGCGTCCGGAGCGGAGAAGTCCGACCGGCTGAGAGAGTCCGCCCCGCCCGACTACCTCTCCACCTTCGCGCTGGACGTCGACACCGCCTCGTACGGCTACGCGCGCCGCACCCTCGACGACGGCAGGCTGCCGGCCCCGGAGACCGTACGGCCCGAGGAGTTCGTCAACAGCTTCCGCCAGGGCTACCGGCGCCCGGCCGGCAACGGCTTCACCGTCTCCGTCGACGGCGCACGGCCCGGCGGAGGCCAGGACGAGGGCGGTGGCTGGTCCCTGGTGCGGGTCGGCCTGGCCACCAAGGCCGCGCCGACCAGCGCCGAACGGCCTCCCGCCGCCCTCACCTTCGTCGTCGACATCTCCGGCTCGATGGCCTCGCCCGACCGCCTCGGACTGGTGAAGACCTCGCTCGGCATCCTCACCGACGAACTGCGTGACGACGACTCCGTCTCCCTGGTCACCTTCAGCGACGAGGCGAAGACCCTGCTGCCGATGACCCGGCTGCGGGACCACCGCGGAAAGATCCACGACGCCGTCGACTCCATGGAACCCACCGACTCCACCAATGTGGCGGCGGGTGTCCGGCGCGGCTACGACGAGGCGGTCGACGGCCACCGCAAGGGCGCCAACAACCGTGTCGTCCTGCTCTCCGACGCCCTGGCCAACACCGGCGAGACCGACGCCGAGGCCATCCTGGAGCGGATCGACTCCGCCCGCCGCGAGTACGGCATCACCCTGTTCGGCGTCGGTGTCGGCAGCGACTACGGCGACGCCTTCATGGAACAGCTCACCAACAAGGGCGACGGCCACACCACGTACATCGCCGACGAGGAACAGGCCCGCAAGGTCTTCGTCGACCAGCTGCCCGCGCACCTCGAACTGACGGCGCGCGACGCCAAGGCACAGGTCGCCTTCGACCCGAAGACCGTGGAGAAGTTCAAGCTGATCGGGTACGAGGACCGCAAGGTCGCCGACGACGACTTCCGCGACGACAGCGTGGACGGCGGCGAGATCGGCCCCGGACACACGGTGACGGCGCTCTACGCCGTGCGGCTGCGGGATGGGGCCTCGGGCCATGTGGCGACCGCGACCGCGCGCTGGCTCGACCCCGCCACCCGGGCCCCGCACGAGCGGACGGGCTCGGTCGGGACGGACGCGATCGACGGCGAGTTGTGGGGCGGCCGCAGTACCCGGCTCCAAGTGACCGCGGTGGCGGCCTACTTCGCCGACAGCCTGCGCGGCGGCGCGCTGCCGGGCGCGCCCGGACTCGGCGAACTCGCCACCAGGGCACGTGAGCTGGCCCGGACGACGGAGGACGACTCGGTGGCGAAGCTGGCCGCGGCGATCGGCCGGGCGGACCGCCTCAAGGGCGGCCGCTCCGACACCGGAAGCGGCACGGGAGAGGGCGAGATGGACTGAGCGCCGCCGCGCCGCACCACCGCACGTCAGGTACCGGAAACCGGTCGTACAGTCCTGCGGATTCGGGCGGTGCGACCGGTCCCGCCACGCCATGATGGGCCCATGGACTCCCTGTTCCTGACTCTCGCCGTGATCACGACCGGCCTCTACGCCGGCTTCATGCTGACGTTCCTCGTCGCGATCATGCCCGGTCTTGCCGCCCTGCCCGACGAGGCCTTCGCCGCGGCGATGCGCCGCTTCAACGAGAAGGTCCCCGGGCCCGCCTTCCTGGTCCTCTTCCTCGGCGTGATCGCCTTCCCGGCGGTCGCGGCCTTCACCGAGTACGGCGAGGACGGCTGGCCGCTGGTGGCCGTGGCGCTGGTCTGCGCCGTGGTCTCGCACCTCGTCACGATCGCCGGGAACATCCCGCTGAACCAGGCCCTGGCGCAGTCGGAGAGGGAGCCCGGAGGAGGCGGTGAGCCAGGGGGCGGTGGCGGCGACAGTGCCGCCGAGCCAGGGGACGGCGGCGGCGACAGTGCCGCCCGTACCGCCTTCGAGGCCCGCTGGAATGCCCTGCACCGCTTCCGTACCGCGCTCTCGCTGGCCGCCTTCGTCCTGCTGGCCTTCGCGGGCTGACGAGACGCCCGGCGGGGGGACGAGCGGGTGGCAGCCGCGGCGGCTCAGCTCTCCAGGATCAGGGCCAGCTCCTCGGCCGCGACCGGCCCGGAGTCCGGCGCGCCGACCAGGGCGACCGCACGGTCCATCCGGTCCCGCCAGATGCGCGCGCCCAGCGCGTCGAACACCTCGCGGGCCGCGAGCAGCCGGCTCGCCGGGTCGGAGGCGCCGTGCACGGCCAGGGCGAAGCCGACGTCCGCCTCGATCCGGGCCTGAAGGAAGCGGTCCTCGACCTCCTCGGCCGCTTCGAGGGCCTCCCGCAGCACGGTCTGCGCGGCCTCCGTCCGGCCCTGCCGCCAGCTCGCCTCGCCGATGCCGCGCAGGGCGTGGGCCTCGCCGAGCCGGTCGCCGTCCTCGCGGGTGAGCTCCAGCACCTTGTAGCAGAACTCCTGCGCACGGGCCGGATCACCCTGCCGCAGCAGGGCCTCCGCCATCCGGTAGGTGTTCTGCGTCTCGCCCCGTACGGAGCTGGCCTCCCGGCTCTTGGCGATCGCCTCCGTGCACAGCGCCATGCCCGCACGGACGTTTCCGCGCTCCAGTTCGAGCTGGGCCAGCAGCCCCAGGACATGGGATTCACCCGCGGTGTCGCCCGCCTGACGGAACCCCTCCAAGGACTCCCGCGCGCCGCGCGCGGCCTCGTCCAGCTCACCGGAGAAGCGGGCGCACAGCGCGAGGTTGCGGAGTGTCACCGCCCGTCCGTGGACCTCGCCGCACGCGTCGAAGAGCGTCAGGGAGCGCAGCAGCCAGGACCTCGCCTCCTCGTACCGGCGCTGGTAGATCGCCAGCGTCCCCAGTGAGCGCAGCATCGTCGCCTCCCCGAGGCGGTCCCCGGTGCGTTCCGCGGCGGCCAGCGCGTTCTCGGCACAGGAACGCCAGTCCTCCAGGTAGTTCTTCGCCTCGAAGAGCGTCGTGCTGTTGACGGTCAGGCCCCAGGCGTACGCCGAGCGGTCGGTGCCGGAGGCCTGGCCGATGACATGTGCGAGCGCGGTCCGCTCCGACTCGAACCACATCATCGGATCGTCCAGCAGCTCGTCCACCAGATCCGTCGGCAGGGGAAGTCTTCGCACCGGTCCGTAAACCACCGAGTGGCCGCCGCCGTAGGCGCGTTGGCGGGCCGAGTCGGCGAGCGTCAGCCAGCCGCCGTACGCCCGCTCCAGCGCGGCCCCACGTTCCTCCTCGCTCTCCTCGTCCTGCGCGCGCTCCCAGGCGAACAGCCGCAGCAGGTCCTGGAACCGGTAGCGGATGCCGGGACCGGAGGAGTGCGCCACCTCAAGAAGCTGCGCGTCCACGAACTGCTCGATGAGGTTCTCCGCCTCCACCGGATCGGTGTCGAGGAGGGCCGCGCCGACCCAGGCCGCGAAGTCGGGCACGGTCAGCAGCCCGAGCCGCCGGTACAGCTTCCGCGCGGCGGGCGGCAGATCGCGGTAGCTCAGCCGGAACCCGGCGCGCACGCCCCCTTCTCCGGGGCTCAGCTCGTCCAGCCGCCGCCGCTGGTCCTCCAGCCGGCTGACCAGCGTCCGTACCGACCAGTGCGGCTTGGCGGCCAGCCGGGCGCCGGCGATCCGCAGGGCCAGCGGCAGCCGGTCGCAGAGTTCGCCGAGACGTGCGGTGGCGGCCGGGTCGACGCCGATCCGGTTGCCGCCGGCGATCCCGGCGAGCAGCGCGGTCGCCTCGTCCGCGGCCATCGCGTTGAGCCCGATCTGCAGCACGGCGTAGTCACCGAGCAGCTCGTCCATCGGGTCGCGGCCCGTGATCAGCACGCAGCAGCGGCCGTTGCCCGGCAGTAGCGGCCGGATCTGCTGGAGCGAACGGGCGTTGTCGAGCACGATCAGCACCCGCTTGCCGCCCAGCACGCTGCGGTAGAGCGCGGCGCGTTCGCCGGGGTCGGCGGGGATCTGCGGCGCGGGCACGCCCAGCGCGCGCAGGAACCGGTCGAGCGTGGTGGCGGGGGAGACGGGATCGTCCAGCTCGTCGTACCCGCGCAGATCGGTGAAGAGCTGCCCGTCGGGGAAGCGCGCGGCGATCCGGTTGGCCCAGTGGACGGCGAGTGCGGTCTTCCCGACGCCACTGATGCCGCTGATGGCCGCCATGGCCAGGGGCGACCGGCCGAGCCGTTCGTCCAGCATCCGCTCCAGCGCGCCCAGTTCCCGGGACCGGCCGGTGAACGAGGCGGACTCGACAGGGAGTTGGCACGGTACGCCGGGCGCGGGCGCGGGAGCCGGGCCGGCCGGGGGCTGGGTGAGCTCCGGCGAGTCCCGCAGGACGAGATCGTGCAGCCCCTGGAGGACCGGTCCGGGCTCGATGCCCATCTCCTCCACCAGGAACCGCCGGCCCTCCCGGAAGGCGGCCAGTGCCTCGGCCCGCCGCCCGGAACGGTACTGGGCCAGGATCAGATGGGCCCTCGCCTGTTCGCGCAGCGGGTGCTCAGCGACGAGTGCGGAGAGCTCGGGAACCAGGGCGTGGTGGTGGCCCAGCTGGAGCCGCAGCCCGGCGTACTCCTCGTGCACGTCCAGTCGCAGCCCCTCCAGCCTGCCGGCCTCCTGCTCGACCCGGACACCGGTGACACCGTCCAGCGCCCGGCCGCGCCAGAGGGACAGCGCCTCCGCGAAGATGTCGCAGGCCTCGGCGGTCTGCCCGCCGCGGGCCGCCTCGCGGGCGCGGCCCACCCGCTCCTCGAAGTCGACAACGTCGATGCGGTGGGCGCGGGCGATGAGCGTGTAGCCGGGGTGAGCGGTCACGATCAGGTCGCTGCCGCCGGGCGCCGCTCTGAGGACCTTGCGCAGCGCGGCCACACAGATGGCGATCTGGTTGCGCGCGGTGGCCGGTGCGCCGTTCGGCCACACGGTGTCGATGAGGCTGTCCACCGAGACGACCCGGCCCGGCGCGAGCAGAAGCATCGTCAGGACGGTGCGTTGCCTCGGCCCCCCGAGAGCGAGTGAACTGCCGCCGAACCGTACGTCCAACGGTCCCAGAAGCCGGAAGGCGATCTGCTGCATCTACGGCCCCCTGGCTCACCTTGCACCCCCCGGTGCACCTTCCCTTTCCCTGCATTGTCATCGGACGTCTGCCGCGGGGCCACCTCTCACATAGCCGTACGACGACGGTATCCGGCCATCGAGTGTCCCGGCTGCGCAACGGGTTTCGACGCACGAAAGAGCGTGCCGTATAGAGCGGCCGTGGCTCCGGCATAGGACCTGCGCGAAGTCTGTGGGCACTGATATCTCAAGCACGGCATCGAAATCACATCAAAATCGGGACAACACAGCCGTTCGGCAGGGTGACCGGCACAGCCGGATCACGACCATCGCCGAACGGGGAGCCATGGAATTCCACTTGCTCGGGCCGGTCGAGGCCAGACGTGAGGGTCTGCGTATCGCCGTCCCGGGAACGAAGATGCGCACGGTGCTGGCAGCGCTTCTGCTGGCCAGGGGCCGGGTGGTGCCGGATTCCCGGCTCAGCGCGCTGCTGTGGGGTGCGAACCCACCGGCCACGATGAGCGCCCAGATCCACACGTACGTCTCGCGGCTGCGCAAGCTCCTGGAACCCGAGGTGTCCCTGGAGCGCCGGGCGCCGGGGTACGTGATCGTCACGACCGGCTGCCTGCTCGACGTGGTGGAGTACGAACGGCTGGACCGGTCCGGCCGGCAGGCGCTCCAGGACGGGCGTTACGACGCGGCCGGCACCCTGCTGCGCAATGCGCTGGAACTCTGGCGCGGCCCCGCCCTCGCGGATGTCACCGAATTCCTTGAGGAGGAAGAGGCTCCGCACTGGCAGGAGGAGTACGCGGCCACGCTGGAAAACCGGCTGGAAGCCGATCTCGCACTCGGCGGACACCAGCGGATCACCGCCGAACTCATCCGCCTGGTCGTCGAATTCCCGTTGCGCGAGCGCATGCGGGCCCAGCTGATGACGGCCCTGTACCGGTGCGGCCGGCAGTCCGAGGCGTTCCAGGTGTTCGACGAGGGCCGGGAGTTGCTCGCTGACGAACTCGGTGTCGGCCCCGGCCACGATCTGCGGGAGGCCCATCAGGGGATTCTGTGCGGCAACTTGGCCTGGGCGCCCGAGCCCGGGACGGCCGTCGGTGTCGGTGCCGGTGTCGGTACCGGTGCCGATGTCGGTGTCGCACGGGCCGTACGCGCGCTCGCCTCGGCTCCGGCTGGGCACGTGCTCGGCGCGGCTCCGGCCGGGCTCGCGGTCGTCCGCTCCGGCTCCGATGACCGTCCGCCCGCCATGCTGCCGCCGGACATCGCCCCGTTCACCGGCCGGGAACGCGAACTGGCCGTCCTGCGGGCCCTGCTCGCCCCGGGCGACGCGCAGGACGCTCCGCAGGCGCGGCGCTGCCTGATCACCGGGATGGCCGGGGTCGGCAAGACCGCCCTCGCCGTGCGCGCCGCCCACGCGGCCCAGGAACACTTCCCCGACGGGCAGCTCCACGCCGAACTCGTCGGCCGTGACGGGAGACCCGAGGACCCGCGCCGGGTTCTCGCCGGGCTGCTGCGGGCGCTCGGGCACGAGGTGTCCGAGCGGGTCTCCCACGACCTCGACGAACTCGTCCGGATCTACCGCACCCGCACGGCCGGCCGCCGGCTGCTGGTCATCCTCGACGGCGCGGTGGACAGCGACCAGCTCGACCCGCTGCTGCCCGCCAGTGCCCACTCCGCCACCCTGGTCACCGGAAACAGCCACCTCGTCGTGTCCACCGGACCTGTCACCCTCGCGGTCGGGCCGATGGACGACGACGCGGCGCTGGAGCTGCTCTCGGCCCTGGCCGGTGCCGCACGGGTGGCCGCCGACCCCGAGGCCGCCGCCCAGCTCGTCGGCCACTGCGCCGGGCTGCCACTCGCCCTGCGGATCGCGGGGGCAAAGCTCGTCTCCCGGCCGCACTGGTCGCCGGCCCGGCTCGCCCGGCGCCTCGCCGACCCCGGGGCCCGGCTGAGCGAGCTGAGCTTCGGGGGCCTCGACGTCGACCGGACCCTGCGGGACTGGCTCCGACGCACGGACGGCGCCGGCCGCACGGTCCTGTCGAAGCTGTCCGTCCTCGGCGAGCGACCGTTCTCCGCAGCCGCGGCGGCCACCGTCCTCGGCCTCCAGGACCAGCGTGCCGAGGACCTGCTGGAGGAACTGGCCGACAGCTCCCTCATCGAGCCCGCCCGCCCGCCGAGAGGAACCGACGCCACGGGCGCCGGCCCGCTGCAGTACCGCTTCCACCGGCTCGTCCTGCTGTGCGCGCAGGCACCCGTCGTGCACCGGCCCTTCCCCGCCGCGCTGGCGAGCTGACGCCGCCGGCGGACCTCTGCGGCGGGTGCTACTGCCGGACGCCGGCCAGGTCCAGGGCGCGGGCGCGTAGCGCCAGCCGGGCCGGGAGGACGCTGGAGACGAGCGCGAGGGCGAGCGCCGCCAGCGCGCTGGCACCGATGGCCGTCCACGGCAGGCTCAGCGAGAGCGCCGAACCGGCGTCCAGGACACGGCGGTTGATGAGCATCAGGCTCGCGGCCTGGGTGCCGGTGGTGACGAGTACGGCGAGCACGGTCGCGGTCGCGGCGGTCAGGACCGCCTCCACCCCGACCATGGACAGGACCTGCCGGTCGTTGCCCCCGGTCAGCCGGAGCGTGGCGAAGTCCCGCAGCCGGTCGCCGGTGGACATCATCATCGTGTTGATGATGGCGATCAGCGCGTAGAGCAGGGCCGGCCCCAGGATGGCGATCATGGTGATCCAGTCGCTGCGGGCCCGCGGGTCGTCGTCGCCGCTGCCCCACTCCGCGGCGGGAGTGACCTTCGCCCCGTCGGCGGCGGCCAGTGCCGGTGCGGCGCCGGAGCCGGTGGAGACGAACGCGGCGGTGGGCTGCTTGTCACCCGTCAGGTGCGCCGCCACCGAGGCGTACGGGAGCAGCACTTCGGAGAGGCTGAGCGGCGTCTCGACGAGGGCGACCACCTTCACGGTGAGGGGGGTGCCGTCGGCGAGCGCGGCGTCCAGGCGGTCGCCGACCCGCCAGTCGTGGGATGCGGCGAGGTCGCTGGAGACCGCGACGGACGCGCCCTTCAGCGCGTCGAGCGAACCCGCTTCCGTCTTCAGCTTCCAGGCCGCGGCCGCGTCGCCGTCGATGGCGGTGGCCGCGACGGTCCCGCCGGTCATGCCGCCGCCCAGGTCGGAGACGAGCGTGGGGCGGACGGTGGTGGTCCGGCCGTCGGGCAGGTCCCGCAGATGCCGCACCGCGGCGGCGGAGAGCCTGGACCCGTCCTCCGGTTCGACCACGTACTGCGCGCTGAGCGCCGCACGTGACTGCTGGGCCCTGGCCTCGCCGAAGGCGAGCGTGGAGCCCACCACCGTGCCGGTCAGGCCGATCACCAGGAAGACCGGGGTCGCGGTGGAGACCGTCCGGCGCACCGCGGCCAGCGCGTTCTGCCGCGCCAGCATCCCGACCGCGCCCGCCGCCAGCGGCACCGGCAGGGTCAGCAGCCGGACCAGTGGCGGGACGAGCACCGGGGCGAACAGCGCGAGCCCCATGATGGCCATGACGTCGATCAACAGCGCCCAGACCGGCAGGTTCTGCGGGTCACGCAGCTGCGGGTCCTGCTGTATGCCGGGCGGCATGGTGGCGAACAGGGCCACCACCGTGCCGAAGAGCGCCAGGTAGGCGACGGCCCACACCCAGCGGCCGGCCGTCATCACCCTGCCGTCCACCGCGGCCGCGTTCAGCGCCTCGACCGGGCGTACCCGGCCGGCGCGGCGGGCCGCCGCGTAGGCGCCGAGCACCGCCACGCCCACCTCGACCGCCGAGGCGATCAGCAGCGGCCCGGCCGAGAACTCCACGGTGAAGCCCTCCGGGGCGGCGCCGCGGGCGACCAGCCACCGGGCGAAGAGCGGTGCGAGCACCGGGCCCAGGAGCGAACCGGCGACCGCGGCGACGAGCGAGACCGCCACCGACTCGCCGATCACCAGCAGCCTGATCTGCCGCGGGGTGGCGCCGACGGCCCGCAGCAGAGCCGTCTCGCGGCGCCGGCCCGCGACGGCGAAGGCGAACGTCGACGCCACGACGAACAGCGACACGAAGCCGGACATCCCGGCCATGAACGTGAGGAGCTTCTTCAGGGACGGCGCTGTCGGGTCGTTGTTCTCCAGCCCCGCCGACGTGCTGACGAGCAGGCCCGACGCGGCGATGAGCGCCACGCCCAGGGTGAGCGCGACGAACGAGCCGGCGAAGCCGGTCCACCGTTTGCGCAGCGTGGCCACCGCGACGGGAACCAGGAGGGAGGACTTCCCCATCACTCGCCACCGCCCACACGTGCGGGCGCCGTGTCCGCTTCCAGCAGGGCCATGTGCTCGGCGACACCCTGCGCGGTCGGCTCCCGCATCTCACCGGTGATGCGTCCGTCGACGAGGAAGACCACCCGGTCCGCGTACGAGGCGGCGACCGGGTCGTGCGTCACCATGATCGTGGTCTGCCCCTGGTCGTCCACCAGGGACCGCAGCAGCTTCAGCACGGTCCGGCTGCTGCTGCTGTCCAGGGCACCGGTGGGCTCGTCGGCGAACAGGACCGCGGGCGCCGTGATCAGCGCGCGGGCGATGGCCACCCGCTGCTGCTGGCCGCCGGACAGTTGCGAGGGCAGCCGCTTGGCGCGCTCGCCGAGTCCCACCTGGGCCAGGGCGGCCCGGACCTCCGCGGAATCGGGCCTGCGGCCCGCGAGCCGCAGGGGGAGCCCCACGTTCTGCTCGGCGCTCAGCGCGCCGAGCAGGTTGAACGCCTGGAAGATGAAACCGATCCGGTCCCTGCGCAGTTCGGTCAGGGCCTTCTCGCCGAGCGTTCCGAGATCGACGTCGTCGACGACCACCCGGCCCGAGTCGGGCCGGTCGAGTCCGGCCGCACACTGCAGCAGCGTGCTCTTCCCCGATCCGGACGGCCCCATGATCGCGGTGAAGGTGGTGCGTTCGAAGCCCACGGAGATCTCGTCGAGGGCACGCACCGCCGCGGAGGTGCCGGCCCCGTAGCACCTGCTGACCTGTTCGAGCCGGACCGCCTGAATGTCTGTCATGCGTCAACGCCTTCAAGTGATGTCGTGCTGGTCCGATGAACTCGCCGTGCCCGTGGAGCCGGTTCAGTAGCCGCCCCATCGGTCCGGCAGATCCTGCCCGGCCGCTTCGGGGAACGGATCCAGCCGTCCCGGCGGGGTGTCCGGGGTGTCCGGGGAATGCGGGGAGTCCTCGCTGTCATCCCCGAGGGGGCGCAGCTCGTCCGTCTGTGCCGGGCGGAGTGGCGGCCGTGTCGAGTGGCGTGTTCTTGACCGTGGTCGTGGGACGGAGCGGGCACTTCATCGAATCTCCCTTGAGGCGGTTGCCCGGGCAGTACCGCCAGATTCCCCCGCCCTTCTATGACGCCCCTACATCCGCGTGCCGGGGCCGGGCAGCGGCGCGGCCCGCCGCTTACGCGCTCGCTACACGCACCTCGCTACCGTGCTGTGACCTGCAAAAAAGGCCCTCCCGAAGGAGGGCCTGACGACGTACGGGCGGTGCGCCCCCGGCAGGACTCGAACCTGCGGCCAAGCGCTTAGAAGGCGCCTGCTCTATCCACTGAGCTACGGGGGCCGGTGGTGGCCTCGGTGGCCTGGAGCCCCTGGGACCCGGGCGGTCCGTGACCTTGCCGGGACAAGGATAGGGCTCCGATTGACTCGTCCCGGTTGCTTCACCTGCGTGGCACGATGTGGAGGTTCGGTGAAGCGAGACGATAATCGCAGGTAGGTGCGATTCCTGCACCGGTTTTGGCGCCTCACGCCCCGGGTGTTGTGCACTCGTTATGCCTGCGCCCCACTCGTCCCGTCTGTCCGGACGGGGGAACCGGCGCGCAGAGGTGGCTATACGCTTCAAAAAGGCGCCAAAATTGGGCATTCTTCGCATGTGGTGACCTTGGACGTACGGCCTCAGCTCATCGACGCACTTTCCGCCCTGCGCGACCGTGTCGCTGCCGTGCGTCTTCCACTCCCGCTCCCAGGAGCTCCACGCGCCCGGCAGACCAGGATCGAACTGCTCGCCCAGCTCGACGACTACCTGCTGCCCAGGCTCAAGGACCCCGAGGCACCCCTCCTCGCGGTCATCGGCGGATCCACCGGCGCGGGCAAGTCCACGCTCGTGAACTCCCTCGTCGGACGCCGGGTCAGCGAGGCCGGCGTACTGCGGCCGACCACGCGGACACCGGTGCTCGTCTGCCACCCGGACGACCAGCACTGGTTCGCCGGGATCCGGGTGCTGCCCCAGCTCACCCGGGTCTGGCTGCCGCCCGAGGAGTCGGCCGACCCCGGCCAGTGCGACGACCTCGACGGCCTCGACGGGAGCGCGGCCGAGGAAGGGACCGCGCTGCGCGTCGAGACCGCCCCCGGACTTCCGCGCGGACTCGCCCTGCTGGACGCCCCCGACATCGACTCCCTCGTCGTACGCAACCGTGTGCTGGCCGCCGAACTCATCTGCGCGGCGGACATCTGGGTCATGGTGACCACCGCCTCCCGCTACGCCGACGCCGTGCCCTGGCACCTGCTGCGCACCGCCAAGGAGTACGACGCCTCCCTCGTCACCGTCCTCGACCGGGTGCCGCACCAGGTCATCGCCGAGGTGTCGCGGCAGTACGGCGCGCTGCTCACCAAGGCCGGGCTCGGCGAGGTGCCCCGCTTCACCATCCCCGAACTGCCGGAGTCGGCGGGCGGCGGCAGCGGGCTGCTGCCCACCACCGCCGTAGCCCCGCTCCGCGCCTGGCTCACCCACCGCGCGCAGGACCCGGCGGCCCGCCAGCAGGCGGTCGGCCGGACGGCGGCCGGCGTCATCGACTCCCTCGACGTCCGGATGCCGGCGCTCGCCGGAGCCGTGGCGGCCCAGTACGCGGCCGCCGTACGGCTGACCGGTGTGGTCGAGGAGGCGTACCGGACGGAAGGCGCACGCGTCCGGCGGCGGCTCCAGAACGGCGGCGCGCTGGCCGGCGACGCCCGGACCCGGTGGCGCGGCTACCCGCTGTACAGCACGTCCGAGGAAGTGCTCGAAGCGCTCGTGGAGTCCCTGGCCGCGCTCCTGGAGTGCGCGGTGGCCGCCGCCGACGAACAGATCCGTACGACATGGCGGCGGGAGCCGGCCGCCGGCGCGTTCGCCTTCGAGGCGTCGGGCCGCGAGGCCGGTGGCTGGGGGCCCGCCGAGGACATCCGGGGCCGGATCGACATGACCGTACGCCGCTGGCGCCGGGTCCTGGAGGAACTGGCCGAGGAGGAGGTGCGCCTCATGGAACGCAACACCGCACCCGACACCGAGACCGTCGCCACCCTCCTCGCCGCGGCCCTCCTCGGCGGACGCCGCGCCCGCACCGCAGGGGAGCAACTGGCCGAACGCATCGGAGCCCAGGGCGCCCTGCGGCTCCGTGACAAGGGCGGGGCCCTGCTCACCACCTACCTCGACCAGGTGCTCGGCGGCGAACGCGACCGCCGGCTCGCCCCGCTGGACGCGCTCGACGTGGCCCCCGAGCCGCAGGCCGAACTGATCGCCGCCCTGTCCGTACTGCAGAAGGAGAGGTGGCAGCGATGACTGCCGTCACTGACGAAGGTCCGGGACAGAGCGGGGGCCGGGCCCCCCGGGCCCAGGCACCGGCGGCCGGAGCCGCCCCGGAGGCCTCCGCCTCCGCCGGGAGCCCCGGGACCGACCGGGAGCGGCCGCCCGGCGGCTGGGACGACGGGCTCATCGCCCGCCGCGCCACCCCCGCCACCGAGGAGTCCGCACCGGCCGCGCCGGACGAGGCGCCCCCGGAGGACCAGGAGGACGACGTACGTCCTCAGGTCGAGGCGTACGTCCCCTCCGGCAGCCCGCTCAGTCCCCGCCTGGACGCCCTGCGCGAGCTCGTCGGGCTGTCCAGGGCCCGGCTGGAGAGGACCGACCTGGCCGAGGCGGGCCGGGTCCTCGACGAGGCGGCGGCCCGGCAGCGGCTCTCCTCCCGGCACACCGTCGTCGCCATCGCCGGGGCGAGCGGCAGCGGCAAGTCGACGCTCTTCAACTCCCTCGCGGGCGCCCAGATCTCCGAGACCGGACTCCGCAGGCCCACCACCGCCTCGCCCCTGGCCTGTTCCTGGACGGACGGGGCGGCGGGACTGCTGGACCGGCTCGCGATCCCCGGACGGCTCCGGCGCAGGCCACAGGCCGGCGCGACCGCGTCCGACGAGGCGCTCCAGGGCCTCGTCCTGGTCGACCTGCCCGACCACGACTCGGCGGCACGCGGCCACCGCGACCAGGTGGACCGGGTGCTGGCGCTGGTCGACGCGGTGATCTGGGTGGTGGACCCGGAGAAGTACGCGGACGCCGCCCTGCACGAGCGCTATCTGCGGCCGCTCGCCGGGCACGCGGAGGTCACCTTCGTGGTCCTCAACCAGATCGACCGGCTGCCCGGCGAGGCCGCCGACCTCGTCCTGGACGATCTGCGCCGGCTCCTCGACGAGGACGGCATGGCCCTGGGCGAACACGGCGAACCCGGCGCCACCGTCCTGTCCCTGTCCGCGCTCACCGGTGACGGGGTGGGTGAACTGCGCGAACTGCTCGGCCGGTTCGTCCAGGACCGTACGGCGGCGACCCGCCGGCTCTCGGCGGACGTGGACGCCGCCGCGGCCAGGCTCCGGCCCGTGTACGTCGCCGAGGGGCGGCCGGGACTGGGGGAGCGGGCCCGGGAGGAGTTCGCCGACCGGCTCGCGGAGGCGGTCGGCGCGGCCGCCGCCGGACAGGCGGCCGAACGCGAATGGCGCCGCAACGCCGGAAGGGCGTGCGGCACGCCGTGGCTGCGGCTGTGGCGCTGGTACGAGTCGACCAGGCAGCCCGGAAGCCTGGACCGGGCGGCCCTCGACGCGCCGCCCGAGGAACGCCTCACCGCCCGCCAACGGGTCGAACAGGCGGTCCGCACCGTGGCGGACGACGCCGCGGACGGGCTGCCCGGGCCGTGGGCACAGGCGGTGCGCGAGGCCGCGGTGCACGGGGCGCAGGGACTCCCCGAGGCACTCGACGAACTGGCCGGCCGATCGGCTGCCACCGCCACGGGTACGGGCACGGGCACGGGCGCAGGTGGCACGGCTGGCACCGCCACGGACACCGCGACCGGTTCACGCACCGGGAACCGTGGCTCAACGGCCCAGCCGCCCGCGGCCCGCGGTACGAAGCCCCCGCGTCCGGCCTGGTGGCCGGCGGCCGTGCTGGCCCAGGTGGCGATGACGCTGCTGCAGATCTTCGGCGGCCTGTGGCTGGCGGGCCAGATCATCGGGGTACTGGAGCCGGGACTGCTGGTGCCTGCTCTGGTGATGCTGGCGGGCATCATCGGCGGCCCGTTGGTGGAGTGGTCGTGCGCGGCGGCGGCCCGGGGACCGGCGCGGCGGTACGGCCAGGAGGCCGAACGGCGGCTGCGCGAGGCGTCGGCGGCCTGCGGGCGGGCCCGGGTGCTCGATCCGGTGTCGGCGGAACTCGTCCGCTACCGGGAGGTGCGCGAGCGCTTTGTGGCGGTGACGGAGTTTTCCACAACGGGCCGTTAGTCCACAGGCCTCAGCAGGAATTCCGCCTCCCCTTCAGCATGGGATCAGTGACCGGACGCAAGGGTGCGGTCACCGAATCCGGACCGAAGGGGAGGCGGAGTCATGAACGAGACCTTGGTGACGCTGGTGGGGAATGCGGCGACCGGTGTGGAGTTCCGGGACACCGCGAGCGGGGGAATGGCGCGATTCCGGTTCGCGGTGACGCCGAGGCGCTGGGACCGGGAGAAGGAGCTCTGGACGGACGGGCACACCAGCTTCTACACCGTGTGGGCCTGGCGCACCCTGGCATCGAATCTGTCGGGTTCCGTTTCCGTCGGGGAACCGCTGGTGGTGCACGGCAGGCTGAAGGTGCGTGAGGAGGAGCGGGAGGGGCAGCGCCGGACGTTCGTGGACATCGAGGCGATGGCGGTGGGACACGATCTGACCCGGGGGACGGCGGCGTTCCGGCGCGTGGTCAGGGGCGACCCGGGCCTGACGGCCCGGACCGGGCGCACGGTGACCGGCGAGCCGGACCAGTGGGCGGTACGGGACGGCCAGGGCAGGCCGAAGCCACCGGCGGAGACGGCGGCAGCGGAGACGACGGCTCAGGCACCGCCACGGGCCCCGGAGGACGAGCCGACAACGGCCGGCCGGCCGGAACGGCCGCCGACACGACGCCGGACGACACGTCAGAAGCCTGCCCCCGAGCTGGTTTCCGCCCCCTGACGAACCCCCTGAGAAACCGCCTGACGAACCACCTGGCGGGCGAGACGTGCTCCGGGCTCGGGAGGGGTTCCGGGCCCGGACCCGGGACGTTACCCGGGATAACGATTCCGATTCGGAATGGTTGTCGGACGGTATGACGGGGGACTGTGCATCGCCCGGTCCTTAGGATTCCTCAGTACTCACAGGGCACTTGAGTCGGCTGGCGGGACATTCCCCTGCACGCGCACCGGGCGTGAGGGTCTCGCCCGGAGGGGAATTCTGTGTTTTCTGCTTCTTCAGCGACCGCTTCGTCATCCTCGGCGACGGCCGGCACACGACGGGGCTCGGGCGCAGCCCGACTGGCCGTCGGGGTGCTGGCATCCGCTCTGGTCATGGCCGGCGCCCTCGCCGGCGCGGGCGGCGCCGTCGCCGACGAGGCACCGCAGCACCAGGGTGGCGCGACCGCGGCCCTGGACGGGCTGAAGACCTTCGACACCGCGGTCCTCCGCACGGACGGCAAGGACCAGCAGCTGCCCGCCGGGCTCTTCGAGATGACGGTCGACGGCGGCGGCAAGCTCAAGACCTACTGCATCGACATCCACAACCCCACCCAGGACCAGGCCAAGTACCTGGAGACCCCCTGGAACCAGACCTCGCTCGGCGCCAACAAGAACGCCGGCCGGATCCGCTGGATCCTGGAGCACTCCTACCCGCAGACGGACGACCTCCAGGCACTCGCGAAGGAGGCCGGGACGGGCCCCCTCACCGAGCGCACCGCGGCGGCCGGCACGCAGGTGGCCATCTGGCGCTACTCGGACGACGCCGACGTCAGGGCATCCGACGCCCAGGCGGAGAAGCTCGCCGACTGGCTGGAGAAGTCCGCCACCGACACCGCCGAACCCAAGGCGTCCCTGGCCCTGGACCCGGGCGCGGTGTCCGGCCGCTCCGGTGAGCGGATCGGCCCGGTCACCGTCCGCACCAACGCCGGACAGGTCTCCGTGACCCCGCCCGCCGACTCCGCCAGCGGCGTGAAGATCACCGACAAGAAGGGCAAGGCCGTCACCACGGCGGCCAACGGCTCCCAGCTCTTCTTCGACGTGCCGGCCGACGCGGCGGACGGTTCCGCGTCCCTGACCGTCCAGGCCACCACCTCGGTCCCCGTCGGCCGGGCCTTCGCCGGCGCCACCAAGAGCCAGACCCAGATCCTGGCCGGCTCCAGCGAGTCCACGGTCTCCGCGACCGCCACCGCCACCTGGGCGGGCAAGGGCGCGATCCCTGCGGTCACCGCGAAGAAGAACTGCGCCAAGGGCGGCGTGGACGTCACCGCGAGCAACAAGGGCGACGCCCCCTTCACCTTCGACCTGGCCGGCGCACAGCACACCGTGCAGCCCGGCAAGTCGGAGACGGTGACCGTCCCGGTGGCCGAGGACCAGGCGTACGACGTCACGGTCACCGGCCCGGGCGGCTTCACCCGCACCTTCAAGGGCGTCCTGGACTGCAAGACGACCGGCACGGACACCGGCGGCCTCGACGTCCAGACGGCCGACCAGCCCGTCACGACCACCGCCACGGCAGGCGGCAGCACGGCCGGCGCCGAAGGCAACCTGGCCGAGACCGGAAGCTCCAACGCCACCCCGATCATCGCGGGCATCGCGATCGCCCTGGTCGTCATCGGCGGCGGCGCGGTCTTCTTCCTCCGCCGCCGCAAGGACCAGTCCACCGGCGAGTAACGAGCACCCCCGCCAGGCGCACCGCACGACGCCCTGACCACTGCCCCGGTACGGCTTCGGCAGGCCGGGGCGGTGGCGTATTCGGGCCGGAATCCCGCGGTGCGCGAGCGGGACCGCGGCCCGCGCGGTACGAGGTCGCTAGGAGCCGGCCGGAGGACGACCCTCTGGGCCCGGCCCCACTCCCAGATCCGCTCGCATGACATTGCGCATGTGGTCCCATCGTTCCCAGAGCAGCGGGAAGTCCGTTGCCCGGATATCCTCGAAGGAGCCATCGGCGTCCGGGTGTCCTTCCGCCAGAGACATGATCCGGCGGTACACCTCCGACAGCGCCGCGGTCATACCGTCCAGCTCGACCAGTACCGTCCCGGACACGATCAGCTGGGCCTCGGCGAACGTCGAATGATGGTCGCGTCTCGCCTCCTCGACAGCCTCTCGTCCCTCCGGGGTGGCCTGCCCCCTGTCGAAGTCCCAGAGGAAGTCCATCAGACGTGTCCGGTAGAGACGGAAGGCCGCGTTGACCGTCACGTAGCAGTCGCGTCGACGGATCAGCTCCGAAACCTGCTGCTCGCGAAGCCACTGGGCGTGAGCCGCTCGTTGCTCACGATCGAACTGTTCCGCCTGGACGCGTGCGACCACTCGTTGTGCGAGAAGCGGTGAGAGCAGGGTGCCGGTTACGCCGACTGTCGCAACGACGAGCGCAAGCGTGGTGCTGCCCATGGTGTCCCCCCAGAAGACGGCCCGGCCCTCCGCTGCCATCCTGCCCGGGGGGTGCTCCCTGCATTCGGCTCTGGCCGACCGGGCGCCGGCTCCGGACCCGCCCTGACTCGCGCCGGCTCCTGGACACTCCCTCGGCCTTCACCGGAGTCCGTCGAGCACGTCCTGAGCGGGAGCTCACGGACGCTCGAAATGCTGGAGCACCCCTCCAGCGGAGAAACACAGTGCTCCCGTGAGGGTGCCCCAGTTGGCGATGTCGTCGTTCAAGACGCTCGCCGTGGCAGGGCGGGTGAAGTCGGCCAGTGCCGCGACCATGAAGAGCACGGACCCGAGCTGGTTGACCGCGACGATCCACCAGCCGAGATCGCGGGGCCGGATTCCCGGCCGGCCGTGGCAGACCTCCACCAGGGCCAGATGCCCCGAGACGAGGAACAGGGAGCACCCGACCAGGTCAGGGGCCCAGATCAGCCGGTTCACCTGCTGCACCGAGAGCCCCTGCAACAGGGAGCTCAGCAAGTTGATGCCGAACACAAGCGTGCCCACGAACAGCAGGAAGGTACTCAGCCAGTCGATCCGGCCGGGCTCGTAGCTCCACCATCTCCATCGCCGCGCGGCAAGCGCCCCGGCTCCGTCGTCCTGGCGAGGGGCGTTGACCGCCTGGAGAAGCGACACGTAGCCGCCCGTGTTGAAGAACAGGCCGCCGGCGAAGTAGATCCAGGCTCCCGTCGCATCACCTGCGCCGAACTGTGCGACAGCGGCCCCGAAGGCGAAGAGGCCCCCACCCACCGCGAACGCACTCGCCGCGATGGCATTCAGCCTGCGGAGACGACTGACCGACGCGCTGTCCGCCCTACGGGAACGGGGTGCGCGATCGCCGGCCCCCCGCACGGTGAGCAGCCCGCGCTTGCGCGCCCGCCGGGACTCCCAGACCGCAGTGCCGCCGTCATCGAGGCGCCAGGTCAGCCGCGTCGTGAACGGCCCCGCACCCTCGGCGGTCCTCTCGATTCGACTCACCGCTCGACCCTAGCCGTTTGGTACCTGAATGCCCGCATATGGCTCGTGCGTAGCTGGTGTGTGAGCGGGGCTGCTCGCGACGCCCTCCGAGCGCGTTCCTTCGGGTCCCGCGGGCCGGGGCACGCGTGAGGACTGTCGGGCGAGCGTGACCGAACGCGACAGCCGGTGACAGTTCGCCTACAACCGCAGTCAGGCGTACGGCCAGGTCAGGCCCGCCCACCGATACGAGTTTCCGTCAAGAGGTGGCAGTCAGGCAAGATGGGGTGTATCTGCCCACTCATCGATTGCCGGACGGTTTCTCTTGGCTGAGTACATCTACACGATGCGCAAGACACGCAAGGCGCACGGCGACAAGGTCATCCTTGACGACGTGACGCTGAGCTTCCTGCCCGGCGCGAAGATCGGTGTGGTGGGTCCCAACGGTGCCGGTAAGTCCACGGTGCTGAAGATCATGGCGGGCCTGGAGCAGCCGTCCAACGGTGATGCCTTCCTGTCGCCCGGGTTCAGCGTCGGCATCCTCATGCAGGAGCCCAAGCTCGACGAGGCGAAGACCGTACTGGAGAACGTCCAGGACGGCGCTGCCGAGATCATGGGCAAGCTCAAGCGGTTCAACGAGGTCGCCGAGCTCATGGCGACCGACTACTCCGACGCGCTCATGGACGAGATGGGCAAGCTCCAGGAGGACCTGGACCACGCCAACGCGTGGGACCTGGATGCTCAGCTGGAGCAGGCCATGGACGCGCTCGGGTGCCCGCCCGGGGACTGGGCCGTGACCAACCTCTCCGGTGGTGAGAAGCGCCGTGTCGCGCTCTGCAAGCTGCTGATCGAGGCGCCGGACCTGCTGCTGCTCGACGAGCCCACCAACCACCTCGACGCCGAGTCGGTGAACTGGCTGGAGCAGCACCTCTCGAAGTACGCGGGCGCCGTGGTGGCCGTCACCCACGACCGGTACTTCCTGAACAACGTCGCCGAGTGGATCCTGGAGCTCGACCGCGGCCGCGCCATTCCGTACGAGGGCAACTACTCCACGTACCTGGAGAAGAAGGCCACCCGCCTCAAGGTCGAGGGCCGCAAGGACGAGAAGCGGCAGAAGCGGCTCAAGGAAGAGCTGGAGTGGGTGCGGTCGAACGCCAAGGGGCGCCAGACCAAGTCCAAGGCGCGTCTCGCCCGGTACGAGGAGATGGCGGCCGAGGCGGACAAGATGCGGAAGCTGGACTTCGAGGAGATCCAGATTCCGCCGGGCCCGCGGCTCGGTTCCATCGTCGTCGAGGTCGAGAACCTCTCGAAGGCCTTCGGCGACAAGGTCCTCATCGACGACCTGTCGTTCACGCTGCCGCGCAACGGCATCGTCGGCGTCATCGGCCCGAACGGTGCGGGCAAGACCACGCTGTTCAAGATGATCCAGGGCCTGGAGACGCCGGACGCCGGCTCCATCAAGGTCGGCGACACGGTCAAGATCAGTTACGTCGACCAGAGCCGCGCCAACATCGACCCGAAGAAGACCCTCTGGGCCGTCGTGTCGGACGAGCTGGACTACATCAACGTGGGCCAGGTCGAGATGCCCTCGCGGGCCTACGTCTCCGCGTTCGGCTTCAAGGGGCCGGACCAGCAGAAGCCGGCCGGTGTGCTCTCCGGTGGTGAGCGCAACCGTCTGAACCTCGCGCTGACGCTCAAGGAGGGCGGCAACCTGCTGCTCCTCGACGAGCCCACCAACGACCTCGACGTCGAGACCCTGTCCTCGCTCGAGAACGCGCTGCTGGAGTTCCCCGGTGCGGCCGTGGTCATCTCCCACGACCGTTGGTTCCTGGACCGCGTCGCCACTCACATCCTCGCCTACGAGGGCGAGTCCAAGTGGTACTGGTTCGAGGGCAACTTCGAGTCGTACGAGAAGAACAAGATCGAGCGTCTCGGTGCGGACGCGGCCCGTCCGCACCGTGCCACGTACAAGAAGCTCACGCGAGGCTGATCGTCTTGGCTCGTCACATCTACAGCTGCCCGCTGCGCTGGTCGGACATGGATGCCTTCGGCCACGTGAACAACGTGGTCTTCCTCCGCTACCTGGAGGAGGCGCGCATCGACTTCATGTTCCGGCTGGCGCCGGGGGACGGCTCGCCGTCCTTCTCGGGCGGTTCCGTCGTGGCCCGGCACGAGATCGACTACGTGCGGCCCCTGGTCCACCGGCACGCGCCGGTGACCGTCGAGTCCTGGGTCACGAAGATAGGTGCCGCGTCCCTGACGATCGCCTACGAGATCAAGGACCCGGAGCAGGTGTACGTGCGGGCGTCGACCATCGTCGTGCCGTACGACCTGGCCGAGGAGCGGCCCCGGCGGATCACCGCCGAGGAGAAGCTCTTCCTCCAGAAGTACCTGGCCGAGGAGCCCGCCGCGGCATGACCGCACCCGTGCAGTCCCTGCAGTTCGCCGACGCGAGGGAGGCCGCAGATCTTGCGGCCTTCCTCGGTCGGCTGCTCCACTACGACCGCGCCGCGGCCGTACGGCTGCAGGCCGGCGGCGGTGCGCTCGCCGTGTTCGGCCGGCCGCCGTCGTTCGAGGTGCTGGCGATCCGGGCCGTGCGGCTCGCCGACACGTACGACTTCGACGTCACCGTGTCCGCCGGTGAGCTCCTCGAATCACTGGAGGAGTCGACCGGTTCCGGTGCCGTCCCCGCGCCGGTCACCGGTCCGCCGTGGACGGGCGTCCTTCCTCCGCGCGGCGGCTGGGAGGAGCAGTCCGGGCTGCCGGGCCCGCCCTCCCTTCGCGCATCGCTCACCGATGCCGTCGCCGAGTTCCGTGCCCGCGACGAGGCCCTGCCGGAGGACCGGCGCACGCGGGCGGAGCGCGATCTCATCGGGCGCGACATCTGGTCGCGGACCGTCGGTGGCACGGAGCTTCCGCTGCGTGCCGTGCACGCGGCCCAGGCGCTCGGATTTCTGCGTGCCGCCCCCGATTTCCCCGTGGCCCTGCTGGCTGCGGGGGCGTGGCTGCGGCTCCGTACCCCGTACGGCTCGATCGCGCTGCGGCGCGCGGGCGCCGCCGGTGGACTGGGGAGCCTCGCCTTCTCCGTCGGCGGGTAGGTTCTCGCCCGCGCCGTCCGGTGAGTGCGTTCCCTCACCAGCGCATGTGGACGTCCTCCGCCCAGCCCAGCAGCCGCTCCACCGCGATCTCCGTGCCGTCGTCCGTGCGGATCCGCCCGTCGTAGTGGCCGAAGCACTGGTCCGTGCGGTTGGCGATCAATCCGGTCTCCGTGCGTGTCGACCGGTTGTGGAACGGGGTGAACGTCAGGTCCACCTGGCCGGACGACGGCGTACGGATGGTCCAGGGCGCGAGGTGGTCCGCCGGCGTCCAGCGCCAGTCCAGCTCCTCGCCGATCTTGGTGAGCCGGCCGTCCACGCACAGCCCGTTCTCCGTGGAGCCCGTGCCCGCCGTCCAGCGGCCGCCGAACTGGAGGCCCACCGTGTGACCGCCGGTGCGTCCGGAGGCGGCGCCCCAGTTCCAGTCGACCGTGCGCGGCCAGCGGCCGCGGCCGTGGTCCAGGACCGCCCAGGTGTCGTCCCCGTCGAACTCCAGGAACTCGGTGCCGATCCGGACCCGGCCCGACGCGGGGAGCGCGGTGTGTTTGGAGGTGTACTGGAAGCGCTGTCCGCTCCACGGCACGACGACCGACAGCGACTCGTGCCCCGCGGGCCGGGCGACCAGCAGGTCGACCTCCACGGGCAGCTTGTCCGCGGTCAGGCAGCGGGCCCTCAGACGGGTGCCGGCGTTCTCGTCGCGGATCTCGATGCGCACCTTGCCGCCCGACGGACGCTCGGGGCCCACCACCGCGTCCCTGGAGCCGGGGGCGCCCGCCACGGTGTCCGGGAGTCCGGCGCCGAAGCCGCCGGGGATGATCGCGGTGCGCTCCAGTTCGAGCCCGCCCGGTGTGTATTCGAGCAGGTAGACGGTGTTCAGGGCGAGGAAGTCGAGATCACTGACGGTCAGTGCCACCAGGTGCGTGGGTGTCGTCACGCACCAGTACTCCCAGCGCTTCGTCCGGCCCCAGCCGCGCAGATTGGCGCGGTGCAGCGGCACCCGGGACCAGCCGACCGCGGCCGGGTTCAGACCACCGTCGGGCAGGCAGAGGTCGACCGGGCCGGTGATCTCGCGTTCGGTCGTCGTCATGCGCGGATCCTATAGGGGGCCCGCAGCGGGCCCGTCTCACTCCGGTCCGGAGCCGTCCGGCCACACGCCTATGTGGTCCTGCTCCAGTTCCAGCATCACGCGGTGCTCCATGCCCAGCGCCTCCGTGTAGTCCGCGGGCAGTTGCAGCCGGCCCGCCCGGTCGAGCATCGCGTACTCGCGCGCCACCTGGGACTCCTGGCCGGTCGCCGCGTCCACCTCCGTGCGGCGCAGCACCTCGAAGGAGGTCCGGCCGTCGCGGATGGCGACCGTGCGGCGGACCTCGTTCGCGACCGCCTGGTCGTGCGTGACGATCACGATGGTCGTGCCGAGCTCCTCGTTGGCGCGGCGGAACGCGGCGAAGACCTGCTCGCCGGTGGCCGAGTCCAGCTCACCGGTCGGCTCGTCGGCGAGCAGCACCGAGGGGGAGTTGGCCAGCGAGACCGCGATGGCCACCCGTTGCTGCTGACCGCCCGACATCTGCTGCGGACGCCGGTCGCGGCAGTCCGCGACCTCCAGCATCTTCAGCAACGACTCGGCACGCGCCGTCCGTTCGCGGTTGCGGCCGCGGCCGCGCAGCTGCATCGGCAGCGTGACGTTCTGGATCGCGGTCAGGTAGGGGAGCAGGTTGCGGGAGGTCTGCTGCCAGACGAAGCCGACGACGTCCCGGCGGTAGCGGAGGCGTTCCTTCTGGCCCATGGAGAGGAGATCGCAGCCCGCGACCTTCGCCGCCCCCGCCGTGGGTTCGTCCAGGCCCGCCAGGATGTTCATCAGGGTCGACTTGCCGCTGCCGGACGCCCCGACCAGGGCCAGCAACTCGCCCTCGGTGACCAGCAGATCGAGCCCCTGGAGGGCCTGCACCTCCACCCCGTCCGTGGTGAAGATCCGGACCAGCCGGTCGCAGGCGATCAGCGCGTCGTGGCCGTAGGAGGGGCGGTCGCGGCGGGCGGTGGCCCGCTGTTCGAGCTCCGCCAGCGTGGAATCGGTCGACGGCGTCGTCATCGGGAGTCTCCTGCCCTGAGTTCGGTGATCGATCCACGGCGGCCGGCCCACCAGGCCTGCACACCGGCCACCACCGCGGCGAGCACGATCACGCCCAGCGCCGGCAGGACCAGCGACCACGGATCGGTCCGCAGCGGTGCGGTGTCCAGCAGGCCGGAGCCGGGGCCGGACGAGAGTGCCAGGCGCACCAGGTCGACGCCCGGTGCCAGCAGGGCGATGGTCGCCCAGCTCACCAGGAGCCCGCCCCCGGCGGCCAGCAGGGCCTGCGGCATGGCCTCGAAGCCGAGGAGCCGGCCGCCCTGCCGGGAGGTGAGACCCATGGTGCGCAGCCGCGCCAGCAGCGTGGTGCGCTCCGGGGCGGTCTGGAGCAGCGAGAGCAGGACGGCGAGCAGGGCGTATCCGGCGCCGGCCGCGATCGCCGCCGCGTAGATCCGCTCCGCGCCCGTCTGCATGGGCGTGTCGACGTACGTGGCACGCTCCTCGGCGCGCAGCTGCACGGTGAAGTCCTCGCCCGGCTGCCGGGCCGCCGCGCGCAGCGCCTTCGTGTCCAGCCGGTCGCCGGTGAGCAGCAGCGCGGTGGTCTGCCGGTGGGTGAGCGCGGCGGCGTTCACGACGATGAACGAGCTGTCGTTGACGGCGGGCGTCCGCGCCACCGTCCCCGCGACCCGCACCTTGAAGTCCCCGGCCAGCGACTGGAGATCGCGCGGCTTGTCGCCCAGACGCGCGGCGACGGACGGTGGTACGAGGACCGGGAGCACCCGGTCCTTCGACGGCAGCTCGCCCTCGGGCGTCGTGGGACCGGTCGCCTTCAGCCGGTCGGCGGCGAAGGTGCCGACGCCGGTGGAGCGGGCCAGCCGGGCGTACGAGACCGGGTCGACACCGATCAGGGTGGCCCCCTTGGCGTCCTCGAAGCCGCTCTCGGGCGGTGGCAGCGCGACCCCGTACTCGATCTGGACCCGGGCCACGTCCCGTACGCCGTCCGTCTTCTCCACCGCGCGGATCAGACCGTCCGGCAGGGGGACGGAGTCGGCCTGGCCGCTGATCCGGGCGTCGGCGCCGGTGGCGAGGACCGCCGCGTCGTCCCGGGCGTCCGCGACCCCCGCGAGGACCGAACCGCCGAACGCCGCCGTCGTCAGTGCGACCAGCAGCGCGAGCAGCGGCAGGGTGCCGGCGGCCGAGGTGCGTCCGGCGCGGGCCAGCGACAGGAAGCCGACCGCGCCGCGCAGCCGGGACACGGACCGCAGGGCGAGCCGCAGCGGCAGCGGGTAGAGCCGGACGAGGACCACGGCCGCGATCAGCCCGACCAGTACCGGGGCCGCGCTGACCAGCAGGTCGGTGCCGCCGGCACTGTCGGTGCCGCGCCGGCGCAGCGCGGCGACGGCGCCGACGGCCAGTACCAGCAGGGTGAGTTCGGCGACGGTACGCCGCCGGGAGGGCCGGGCCGACACCAGGTCGTCGCGGCCGCCGTGCAGTTGCGGGGTGCGGTGCAGCAGTGTCGTCCGCAGCGGGAGCGCGACGCAGACGAGGACGGCGACCGAGGCGGCGCCCACCGCCGCGGGCCACAGCCGGGCCTCGCCGACGGCCAGGACCGCGAGCAGCAGACCCAGTGCCGCCGCGGGCACCGCCGTCACCGCGGTCTCGGCGAGCAGCCGGCCCCCGATGCCGGTCAGCGAACCGCCGCGGGCCCGCAGCAGCGCCAGTTCGGCGTGGCGGCGGGCGGCCAGCAGACCGCCCGTCATCAGAAGCACGACGGCGGCGACGGCCCCGATGCCGACGGCGGCGACCGTGACGACCGGCTCGATCGCGGCCCGTATCCCGTCGAACGCCGTCAGGACCTCGTCCAGGTCGGTCGACACCGTGACCGTGTCACCGGCCACCCCGCGCATCTTCAGCAGCTCGGGGCCGCCCTCCAGGGAGGCCACCGCGGTGCGCAGCTCCGGCACGTCGAGCGCGGTGAGCCGCGAACTGTCCGGCGCGATCCGCCAGTACAGCTCCGGCTGGCCGGTGGTGGCGAGCAGGGCGGGCCCGGCGTCCGGCGGGAGCAGCAGGGCGGCGATCCAGTAGTAGCGGGGGGTTTCCTTGGTGGGCTTGGCGACCAGGGACGGGGTGCGGAGCAGGGGTTCGGCCGACCAGTAGGAGGCCTCGGGGTCCCGCGGGGTGACGATGCCGGTGATCCGTACCGTCAGCGCGTCGCCGCCCCGGGTCGGGACGGCGACGGTTGCACCGGCCTTGATCCGCAGGGACTTCGCGGTCTGCTCGGTGACGGCGGCCTCGACCTCCCTGGTGGTGAGGGACACCGTGCCGTGGACGGCCGGCCACTTCCCGGAGCGCAGGGTGGAGTGCTGGGGCAGTGCGGACTGGGTGGCGTACGTCAGGGCGGGATCGATGCCGTAGGGGCGGGGGAACCACGGCTCGCCCGCCGCGATCGGCTCAGAGGTGCGCACCCCGTAGGCGGACTGGGAGGCGTCGGCCCGCACCGGATCGGGCAGGCCGGCCAGGATCCGCCGGTGGACAGAGGCCAGGGTGTCCTCGCGCACCGCCGACTCGCGGGCGCTCACGGGCAGTTCCAGACCCGGCTGGGGGCCGCTCAGCTCCAGGACGCTGCGCGTCGCGTCGACGGCGCCGAGGTCGTGGCGCAGCCCCTTGTTCTCGTAGCTGTCGACGGACCGGGGGAACGCGGCGGCGAGGAACGCCGTCACCACGACCAGCAGGGCGAACGCGCAGGCCGCGCCGGGGGCCGTCCGCAGCCGGGTGCGCACCCAGGGGGCACAGGCGGCCGCGGCGCGGGAGGTTCTCGAACGCGGGCTCATGTCAGTTGTCCCCCTGGGTGCGCAGCGCTATCGCCTGGTCGGGGCGGCGCAGGAGCGTGGGCGCAGCGGCGGTCGGTGCGTGAGATCGGTGTGCGGGGGCGCAGGTCATGTCGCGGAGCCACCTGTCCCGGGCCCCCGAGTGGCGAGCGTGCGTGCCGGGCGCCGGGGCGCGGACGGGGAACTCCAGACCCGGCCGAGGGCCGCGACGATGAGCAGCGGCAGCGCGGCGACTCCGGCCAGCAGCGCGGCCACCTGCCCTGCCGGCAGCTGCACCAGCACGGAGGGAACCGGCTGCGCGGCCTGGCCGGTCAGCACGATCAGCGGCACCACGGCCCGGGTGAGCAGGGCGCCGAGCAGGGCCCCGACCAGCAGCGCGATCGCGATCAGTACGCCTTGTTCGGCAGCGGTCATCCGGGCCAGCTGGCGGCGCGGTGTGCCCAGGGCCCGCAGCACGGCGAACTCGGCCGACCGCTCCCGATGCGATCCGACCGCGGCGACGGCGAAGCCGACCGCGGCCAGTGCGGCGGCGATGACGGCCACCCCGAGCAGCGCGGACTGCGGGCCGGCCCCCAGCGGATCGCTGACCAGGTCCTCGGCGATCTCGTCGCGCACCCGCACCTGTACGGGGTCGGTGTCGGGCTGCTTGCGGAGGGCGGCGGCGACCTCCGCGGTCCGGCCCTGCTCGGGGGTCAGCCACCATTCGGTTGCGGTCAGCCGGGCGTTGGGGCGTCCGGCGAAGACCTGGCTCAGGGACCGGAGGTCGAGGAGCAGGGCGCCGCCGTCCCGGGCCCGCTGGGTCTCCGCGGAGGCCGGGGAGGAGCCCGAGCCGGGGCCCGTGGTCGGCAGCCGGTGCACGGTCCTGACGATCTTCACCCGGACCGTCTCACCGGCGAGTGTGACGTCGATGTCCTGCCCCCGCTTCGCTCCGGTCGCCTTCAGATACGCGTCCGTGGCCACCGCCTTGAGCGCGGGCGCCTTGGCGCGGGCCGCGGAGATCCGCACGTTGAGGGTGGGAACCGCCCACACCGCGTCCTCGGCCGTGACGGACCCCGTGAGGTAGTCCAGGCCCAGCGGGGCCGCGGCCGACGCGGTCGGGGTGACGGCCCCGCCGGGGGTCACCTCGCCGAACGCGTCGGCGGACACGGCGGCCTGCCAGCGGAAGCCGTCCGGGACCGGGACGGGCCGCTCGGCGCCGCCCGGACCGGCCGCCCGCAGCGCGCTCACGGTGAGCCGGTGCGACTCTCCGCGGCCGACGGGCTGCTTGTCGTCCAGCTCGAAGCCGGTGACGGCCAGTTCGCCCGCGGCCGCCACGTCGACCGAGACGGGATGCGGCTTCCCGTCGACGGGCACGGAACCGACGGCCACCCGGTAGGGCAGGCCGTAGCGGTCCTCCAGTGCCACGGAGAGCAGCGGTGCCATGCCGGACGGCGCGGGCCTGCCGGATGCGGTGACCGCGGTGATCCGCACGTCGAACCGGAGCCGGGTGCTGTTCTTCGGGAGCGGCAGTCCGGTGCGTGCGGTCCTGGGCGGGGCGAGCGAGTCGAACAGCCGGTCCCCTGAACCGTCGCCGAGGTCGTCGCGCATCAGCAGGTGCTCGTCGGCGTGCGCGGTGTCCAGGGCGAGGACCTCGGCGGTGCGCTCGTCGGAGAGGTCCACCGACGCGCGGAAGGCCGGCGCCGCGTCCCGTACGCCGGGCAGTGTCGCGTACGCGCCGGACTTCGCGGGGTCCGCGTTCACCCCGCCGGTCATGCGCACCGACGCACCGGCCCTGAAGTCCGCCTGGTCGCTCTGCGAACGGTCCCAGGACGCGCTCTGGCCGACTGCCAGCATGCCCATCGCCACCGCGAGCACCAGCAGCAGCACCGGTCCGGCCCCGCGCAGGGGCCGGCGGCTGAACTGCCAGCCGGCCAGCGCGGTCGCCAGCCCCCGGCCGCCGGCCGCCCGGCGTTCCGCGAGCCGGGCGGCCGGCGGCAGCAGACGCAGTGTCAGTACGGTGCCGGCGAGCAGCGCCAGCGCGGGCGCCGCCACCAGCAGCGGATCGATGCCGAGGCCGCCCTCGCGGTCCCCGCTGAGCGCACCGCCGCCCGAGCCCTTGGTCTGCCGGTCCAGCTGCCAGTACGCGACCGCCGCGATGGCCAGCAGGGCGATGTCCGCACCCGCCCGCACCGGCGCCGGCAGCGCGGAGGTGCGCGCGGAGCGCCTGCCCCCGGCGCTGGCGGCCAGCGCGGGCGCCACGACCGCGAGCGCACAGGCCAGCGCGGTGACGGCCGCGACGATCCACACCTGGCCGGTGACCCCGGTGTCGAGCCGCAGCCCGATCCGGGAGAGTCCGCCGCGATCGGCCAGCAGCCGGGTCAGGGGGCCGGCGAGCAACGGGGCGACGACGGCGGCCGGCAGCGCGAGCAGCAGAGCCTCGATCGCGGCCAGCGAGGTGATCCGGGCGCGCGATCCGCCGCGCGCCCGCAGCAGTTCGGTCTCCCCGCCGCGCTCGCTGCTGAGCAGCCGGGCCACCAGCAGCAGGGCGTACCCGGCGAGCAGCACCAGCTGCACCGCCACGATCGTGAGCGTCGAGCGGGAGACCAGCAGGGCCCGGTCGACCTGCTCGATGACGGTGGGCAGCGAGGTCTGGGCACTCGCCCCGTCCTGGAACTCGGCCGAGGCGAGCAGGGCCTTCGGGCCGGTGGTCGCCGAGTGGTGCAGCGCGTCCATCCGGTCCGTGGTGACGGTCCGGAAGTCGGCGGACGCCAGCCAGGACATCTCGCCGGTGCTGGTCCGGCCGGAGCCGAGCACGGCCGGGTCGGTGAGCAGCGGGCCGTACGTCGTGAAGACGACCTTGCGGATGCCGCGCCCGCCGAGTGCGTCCAGCTGCCAGTACGGATCGGACTGGTCGGCGGCCTGGTAGAGGCCGGTGACCAGGATCTGCACCGGCTTGCCGCCGAGCCGGTCGGTGAGCCGGAGCCGGGCGCCCGGCTTCAGCCCGAGGGCGTCGGCGGCGGTACCGGGGAGCGCGACCTGCACGGGATCGCCGGGCTTCCCCGCACCGGCCGCCGGCGGCCGGCCCGCGGTGAGCCGGACCCGGCTGCGGTCCAGGGCGGCGAAGTGGGTGAGGTCGGGGTCGCCGCGGCGGGCGGCGGGGTCCTGGAGGCTGCGCGGCAGCGCGTAAGGACCGGAGGACTCCAGCGTCCGTACGGTCACGGGGAGACCGTCGAACGTGTCGTGGGCGGCCTTGCGCGCCGACGCGTCGGCGGCCTCCCGCCGGTCGCGCTCCACCTGCGCGGATATGACGAGGGCGGCGGGGGCGGCCGACCGGTGGGTGAGCGTGTGGCGCAGCGCGGCATCACCGATGGAGCCGGAGAAGGCGGTGAGGGCGGCCAGGACCGAGGTGGTGAGGAGGACGGCCAGGACGGCCGCGGCGAGCAGGAGCCGATGGGCCCTCACCCGCAGAAAGACGAACCCCGTCACCTGGCCCCCTAGTCACCGCTCACTGCGCACACCCGCCCCCCGGCGCGTCCTTGGGGCGTGTTTCGACACACGCCCCAGCCGGATGCTTTCAGAAGGCAGCCGCCGCTGGAAACCGCTTACGGGTAGACCTTGATGGGATTGTGATCGATATCCGACGGTGGAGTACCGCATTCCGCACACCGTCGATCGGGTTTCAGCCTTCGGTGTTGACCATGGAGGCGGCCGCGTACGTGAGGTAGTCCCACAGCTGCCGCTCGTGCTCCGGGGCGAGGCCGAGTTCGTCCAGCGCCACCCGCATGTGGCTCAGCCAGGCGTCGTGCGCGGCGCGGTCCACCCGGAACGGCGCGTGCCGCATCCGCAGCCTCGGGTGCCCGCGCTCGTCGCTGTAGGTGCGGGGGCCGCCCCAGTACTGCATCAGGAACAGCGTGAAGCGCTCCTCGGCCGGACCCAGATCCTCCTCCGGGTACATCGGCCGCAGCAGCGGGTCCCCGGCCACGCCCTGGTAGAAGCGGTGGACCAGGCGCCGGAAGGTCTCCTCGCCGCCGACCAGCTCGTAGAAGGTCTGCTCCTGCAGCGTGTCGCGCGGATTCTCAGTCACCCGTCCATGGTCGCAGACGCGCCGCCCGGGCACGGGGGCCCCGGCGCATCGGTCGCACCGGCCGTCCCGGCCGTGGGTCCGGTGGCCGGATATCGCCGACACCTCTCGTCACAGTTCGTGATGCGAACTACTATGGTTCGTGTTGCGAACGATTAATGCGGATGCCGGGAGTGGAGAGCATGAAGAGTGGAAACGGGAATGCGGAGAACGGAAACGGGCAGGGCGGGAACGTGAACCGCACGGTGGTCGTCATCGGCGGCGGATACGGCGGCGCCGCGGTCGCGAAGGCGCTCGACGAGGAGGCCGATGTCGTGCTCGTCGACCCCAAGGACGCGTTCGTGCACGCGGCGGGCTCGCTCCGGGCGCTGGTCCGGCCCGACTGGGCGCACCAGATCTTCTTCCCCTACGACACGCTGCTGCGACGGGGCACGGTACGCCGCGAACGGGCCGTGTCGGTGGACCCGGGCGGCGTCACCCTGGCCTCGGGGGAGCGGATAGCGGCCGCCTATCTGGTGCTCGCCACGGGCTCGGACTATCCGTTCCCGGCCAAGATGGACACCGATCTCTCCGGCGAGGCTCTGGAGCGCATCCGCGAGGCGCACGCCGAACTCGCCGCCGCGGAAAGGGTGCTGATCGCCGGGGCCGGCCCGGTCGGTCTTGAACTGTCCGGCGAGATCAAGGCGGTCTGGCCGGACAAGCACGTCATCGTCACCGACCCCGCCGAACAGCTGGTGCCCGGCTTCCTGCCGGAGTTCCGAGAGGAACTGCACCGCCAGCTGGACGCGCTCGGGGTGGAGCTGCGGCTCGGCACCGCCCTGACGGAGCAGCCGCCGTCCGAACCGGGCCGGACCAAGTCCTTCACCGTGACCACCACCGGCGGCGACGAACTCTCCGCCGACATCTGGTTCCGCTGCTACGGCGTGCGCACCAACGGCGACTACCTCGCCGACGGCCGGGTCGCCGTCCGCACCCCGCAGGGCCGGGTCCCGGTCACCGAGACCCTCAACGTCGAGGGCCACGACCACATCTACGCCCTCGGGGACATCACCGACGTCGCCGAGGCCAAGATGGCCGGCTACGCCATGAAGCACGCCGAGGTGGTCGCGGCGAACGTCCTCGCCCAGGTCCGCGGCGAGCGGCCCACGGCCACCTACCTGCCCTCGCCCGTGCCCTCGGCCCTGCTGCCGCTCGGCCCCGGCGGCGGGGTCGGCCAGGTGCCCACCCCGGACGGGCCCGTCATCCTGCCCGCGGCGGCGGTCAGCGAGTACAAGGGGAAGGACCTGTTCACGGGCCGGTTCGCGGAGCTGTTCGGAGTGGTGCGCGGATAGCGCCGCCTGTCCGGGGCGGCCGGGTCAGAGCGAGGGCGCGGCGGTCTCGTCCGACTCCATGAAGACCACCGGCACCTCGTTGTTCAGCACCAGCCGGCCGAGCAGCTTCGCGAGCTGCTCGCGGTCCGCCTCGCCGAGGTCCGCCGACAGCGCCTCCACCCGCCGGCAGGTCGCGGCGTAGAACGCGTCGGCCAGGGCGTCGCCCGCCGGGGTCAGGGCGACGCGGACCGCGCGGCCGTCCTCGGGGTCGGGCTCGCGGCGCACCAGGCCGCGCTGGACACTGCGGTCCACCAGGCCGGTGAGGCTGGACTTCGCCAGCCCCAGCATCGCGCCCAGGTCGCTCATGCCGTACGGCTGCACCATCAGCACGCACAGCAGCTGGCCCTGCTGTGCGGTGATGCCGTGCTCGCGGCCGGAATCGGCATACACGGCATTCACCAGGAACGAGGAACGCACCAATGCGGTGACGACTCCCATGTGTCCGCGCTCGGCCTTTCGCATTCCACCAGAATACGGCAGGCGGTGCCGCCGGGACCTCGCCGGGAGCACTGATATTCGTGGTGCGAACTATGTGCCGGGCCCGGGCGGGACACCGGCCGGGGAGGACATCACAGCGGCCGGTGACGGGGGAACGCCCCGTCACCGGCCGCTGTGTGCGTCCGAGCCGTCAGTCCCGGCGGATCGTGATCGTCGTCCACGCCCCGACGTGCACCTGGTCGCCGTCCTGGAGCGGCACGGGGACGTAGGGCTGGATCGGGTCCTCGGCGCCGTTGAGCGTGGTGCCGTTGGTGGAGTTCTGGTCGACCACGGCCCAGCTGCTGTCGGGCTGCTGCACCAGCACCGCGTGCTGGTGCGAGACGCCCGGGTCCTCCGGCGGCACCGACAGGTCGATGTCGGGGGACTCGCCCGTGCTGTGCCGGCGGCGGCCGATGGTGATCTGGTTGCCGGTGAGCGGCAGCTGCTGCTCGGGGGAGTACGCCGGGAGGTTGAGCCCGGTGGCCTCGGGGCCGCTGCGCTGCATCATCGCCAGGAAGTACTCACGGTCCGGGGCGATGACCGCGGTCCAGTTCATGGACTGCGGAGCCTGGTTCTGGTTCTGGCCGGGACCCGGACCCTGCCCCGGTCCCTGGCCCGGTCCCTGGTTCTGGCCCGGGTACGGCTGCTGCTGCATCGG
This sequence comes from Streptomyces sp. NBC_01257, assembly GCF_035917255.1. NCBI lineage: Bacteria > Bacillati > Actinomycetota > Actinomycetes > Kitasatosporales > Streptomycetaceae > Streptomyces > Streptomyces sp. NBC_01257. Next base: position 3,229,865 of record NZ_CP108472.1, on the reverse strand, counting down.
CGTCTGCGGGCCCTGGGCCTGCGAGGGCGGCGACAGCAGCCAGTCGTCACCGGCGGGCTGCGGCGCCTGCGGGGCCTGGGGCTGCGGCGGGGCCGGCGGTCCGGGCTGCTCGAAGACCGGGGGAGCCGTCTGCTGGAACGAGGGCGGCGCGCTCTGCTGCTGGAACGGCGGCGGGGGCGAGCCCTGCGGCGAATTCTGCTGCTGGGCGTGCTGCTGCCCCTGCGGGAAGCCCTGCGGACCGCCCTGCTGTCCCTGCTGCTGGAACGGCGGCGGAGGCGGCGGACCCTGCGGGCCGCCCTGCTGACCCTGCGGCTGTCCCTGCTGCTGGAACGGGTGCGGGGGCTGCTGACCCGGTCCCGGAGGGCCGGGCTGGCCCGGGCCCGATGAGAGCGGCTCGGCCGACCGGTTCATCTGCGAGGGCCGCGAGCTCTGGTAGTCGAACGGATCGCGCTGCTGCGGCGGGCCCGGCTGCTGGGCCTGGAAGCCCGGCGGCAGATTGAGACCCGGGACCGGACCTGCGGGGCCGCCGCCCGGACCGTGCTGCGGAGCCAGCGGGGTGTACGACGTCGCGGTGTTCGTGAGGAAGTTCCAGCGGCATTCCTCGCAGAACGGCGCCATGGACTCCCGCGGGGTGCGGCACTGGGGGCAGAGCTCGGCCTGCTGCGTCGCGTCGGGGCCGGGGCCGGGGCCCTGCGGGTATCCGTAGCCGGGCGCGGGCGGCGGGGGAGGCGGCGGGGGAACGGCGCCCGCAGGCGCGCCCGCCCCGGCCATGCGGTGGCCGCAGACCTCGCACCAGTCCTCGGAACCCGACTGGTGTCCGTTCGGGCAGGTCGGCATGTCGGCGCTTCCCCCTCTCCTCGTCCGGCCCCGGGGGCCGTCATTTTGTCTTGCGTCGCCGCCCGGCGGACCTGTCCGGCCGGGCGGCTCATCAGTGCGGATATGTGGTTATTTCTTGACGCGAACAGTCTTGGTGGAGCGCGTTTCGAGTGTCATCTCGTCCGCTTCCGCGACCTTCGCCTTCAGTCGCACAGTACCGGTCGCCGCGTCGACGACGTCTACCACCTTCGAAAGCAGTTTCGCAGTGTCCTCGTTCCCGGACGCCGATGCCAACTGCACCGCACGGCCGAGTTTGGCCGTCGCGCCGTCGAAGTCTCCCGACTTGCGTGCATCGAGACCCTGCTGGATGACTTGTGCCAGTTCCGCCTGACCCGTGTAGTGCGCGACCTGCGGATTGATCGAGGTCGACGCCACCATGTCGTCCGTCCACACCGCCCGCACCAGGCCCTGCGAAAGGGTCTGCGGCGTCCCGCCCGACGGGTCGGGAAGGATGAGCGAGACCCGGGCCGCGAGCATCTCCTGCCCGATGCCGGCCTCCGGCACCTGGACGCACACGTGGTAGTCGCGGGACTCGTCGCCCCAGGAACCGGTGGGGTAGTCGCCCGCGCGCGGGCCCGCCTCGGTGCGGCGGTCGGTCAGTTCGGCGACCGTCGGCGCGACCTGCTTCACGAACTTGATCTCCACGCCGACCGGGGTCCAGAGCCGCAGTGCGACGTCCGCGACCTCCTTGCCCATCGCGTTCTCCATCATCTGCGTGAAGTCCGCGGCCAGCCCGGTCGGGTCCGCGACGATGTCGGCCGTGCCGAGCAGCGCGGAGGCGATCGCTGTGACCTCTTTCACTTCCCAGTCGGTGCCGACACCGCGGGCGTCACACGTGAACCGGCCGGCGCACGCGTCGAGCGCGGCCCGCAGATCCTCCGGGGCCTCGTGCTCGTTGCGCCCGTCCGTCAGCAGGATGCCGTGCCTGATGTCCACGTCGGCGGCGCCGAGCAGCCGGTCGGCCAGTCGCAGCCACGTGCCGATCGCCGTACCGCCGCCCGCGCCGAGCCGGCGCAGGGCCTCCTTCGCCTGCGCCCTGGTCTGCGCGTCGGCCGTGGCGAGCCGCCCGTTGCCCGGGTAGACCTCCTTGGCCACGTGCGTGCCGCCGACCACGGCGAAGGCGGTGCCGTCGCGCAGGGTGTCGATGGCCGCCGCCGTCGCGTCGCGGGCGTTGCGCATCTTCGTCGGCGGGTAGTCCATCGAACCCGAGCAGTCCACCATGATCACCACCGCGGCGTTCGCCGCCCGCCCCGGCAGGTCCGAGGGTGCCGCGCTCGTCAGCGGAACCCCGCCGGTGGTGCCGCCCCCGGTCGACGTGACCGTGATGATGCCGTTGACCTCACGGCCGCCCTCCGGCAGATATTCGTTCTGATACACCTCGACGGAGAACTGCGGCACGTTCGACTTGGAGAAGTTGGCCATCTGATCGGCTCCTTGAGGCTCCACGTGTCAGATGAAGACAGATGTACGGACAAAGACATCGGAAAGGCTGGGGGCGGACGGAAACGGGCTCAACCGCTGCTCAGGCGGATCCTGCCCCTTGCGGTGGTACGGCGAACGGCACCAGGGCCACTGTTACGTTGTCGTGGCCCCCGCCGTCCAGCGCGTGTCCGACCAGCACCTGGGCGCCGTGCAGCGGCCGTTCGTATGCGTCGGCGGGGACCGCGGCGGCCATTTCGGCGGCGGACTCCGCGTAGTTCCACAAGCCGTCCGTGCAGACCACCACGAGGCCCGGCCGGTCCGGTTTGAACGACGCGGTGTGCGGCTCCAGTTCGTAGGCGTCCGCGCCGAGCCAGCCGGTGATGGCGTGGGCGCGCTCGTCCGCGTACGCCTCCGCCTCGTTCATCAGGCCGGCCGCGACCATCTGCGCGGCCCAGGAGTCGTCCTCGGTGAGCCGGGCCGGCGGATGGGACCGGTCCTCGGGCACCCAGTACACGCGGCTGTCACCGACCCAGCCGACGACCAGCAGCCCGCTCGCCATGATCGCGCCGACCAGGGTGCAGGCCGGGGCGTTCTGATGGCGGTGCGGATCGAGCTCCTGGGCCTGGCCGGGGTCCTGTGCCAGCCGGTTGACCGACTCCGCGGCGGCGACGATCGCCTCGTGCATCGCCTGCTGCGGATGCGTGCCGCGCGGCAGCGACTCCAGCAGCGCCTCGTTGGCCGCGCACGAGGCGGCGGCCGAGGCCTCGTCGGGACGGCTGGCCGACGACACCCCGTCGCAGACGATCGCGACGACGGCCGGGGAGCCGTCCGGCAGCGCGGTGGTCGACACGGCGAAGGAGTCCTCGTTGCGGTGGTGCCGCAGCCCGCGGTCGCTGACCGCGGCGACCGAACCGAGCTCCTCCTCCACGTGGTCGCGCTCGCGGGGCTGGGCGTGGCCGCAGTTCTCGCAGTAGCCGTCGTCGTCGACATGACCGGCCCGGCACGCCACACACACCTTGCCGCCGGCCGGCGGGGCCGGAGCGGGGTCGGGCGAGGTACGGGGATCGGGCGTCGCCCCGGCGGCGGGAGCGGCCAGCTCGAAGTCACCGGACGCGTCCGGCCCGTCGAAGCGGACCTCCGGCGCGGCCGCGCCCGGCGGCGGAGGCGGCGGTGCCGAGGACGCGGCCCCGGCGACGGAGCCCGGCACGGCCTCCCCGGCCGGGGAGGCGATGGCGATCGTCGGGTGGTCCTGCGGCGGCTCGGGCACGGCCGACAGGTCGTACCCGCACGCGCCGCAGAACAGGTCCCCCGGCTCCAGCGGCTCCTCGCAGCCGGGACACCTCGACAAGGCAGTCTCCTGTGGCTTCTGCGACATGTTCACACCCACGTTCGGGGGCGGAAACGGTTGGCCCGCTCCACCAGTTCGATCCTCTCGTCGCCGGGCTCCGCAAGCCGGGCGAGCATCCGGTACGAACGTTCCAGCCCGAACCGCAGGCCGCGCTCGTCCAACTCACTGCCGAGCAGCGTCTTCGGCCCCTGAGCCCCGGCGTACGGCGCCGACTTCGGGTCCGAGGGCCGAGCCGTGGGACTACCGGAGAGTACCCAGTCGAGTGCCGTCCCCAGTACCTCGGTCGACAACTGCTCGCGGCGCACCGCGTCCAGACCGAGCCCGGCCAGTCCCGAGACCTGGGCCGAGGCGGCCATCAGGTCCGAGATCAGCGGCTCGTCCGGACCCCGTTCGCGCAGCCTCGCCCGGACCGCGGCGACCCGGGCCGCCGTGAAGTGGATCGACGCCTCCGGCACCGACTCCAGCGTGCTGACCGCGCCGCCCCGCTCCCCGGCCGCTATCTGCACCCGGGCCAGGCCGAACGCCGCGCTCACGAAGCTCGGGTCGGTCATCCACACCAGCCGGTAGTACTCGGCGGCGTTGTCCAGCTGGCCCAGGACCTCCGCGCAGATCCCGAGGGCCAGCTTGGGCGCCGGCTCCCCGGGGAACGCGTCGTAGACCGCGTCGAAGGACAGCGCCGCGTTCTCCTTGTCGCCGGTCACCAGGGAGGTCAGGCCGCGGTACCAGACCACGCGCCAGTCGTCCGGGTGCTTCGCCTCCAGCGCGGTCAGCGTCTGCGCCGCCGCACCGAGGTCGTTCATCTCCAGCTGGGCCCGCAGCTCGCGCAGCCGCGTCTCCAGGGAAGCGGCCGGCACGGCCTGCAGTGCGGCGATCAGTTCGGCGGGTGCCGACGCCATCACCCCGGCGAGGAAGCCCGCGTTGGGGTCGTTCGCGTCGACCCGGGGGACCGGCAGCGCGAGGGAGGTCCCGCGCACGTCGAGGCCGGCCAGCCGGGGTCCGTTCGGGCTGTACGGCCCCGGCACGCCGCCCGGGTTCTGGACCGGGTCCCGGGGCGCCGGAACCGTTGCCCGGGACGGTGCGTACGGGAGCGGGGCGGCGCCCCTGACGTGCGTCGTGGTGGAGGGCACCGGGCCGGCGCCCGCGGCGAAGCCGGGCGGCGGGCCGGCGGGCAGCGCGCCCGGGACACCGCCGGGCGGCGCCACCGCGGGCGGCGTGGGCGCTGCCGGAGCGACTGCGGCCGCGCCGCCCCTGCGACGCCCGAAGAACCCCGGACGGCCGGACTCCGGCGCCCTGGCCCCCAGGCGCGACACATCACCGGTCAGCAGGGTGAAGAGCTCCGTGTCGGTGACCCGCAGCTCCGCGCCGAACAACGTCGAAAGCGCCGGGCGCGGGCGCCCCGTCTGCAGCGACACCACCTCGCGCAGCACACCCGTCAGCTGCTCCGCCATCTCCGAAGCGGAGGCGAACCGCCGGGCCGGGTCCGGGTCGGTGGCCCGAACCAGCAGCCGGTAGAACGACTCGTAGGTCCGGAACACCTCGATGTTGTCCGGGTCGGGCAGCGAGTCCACGAAGACGTTCGTGTACCCCTGGAAGTCGAAGGTGAGCACCGCGAGGGTCCGCGCGACCGTGTACAGGTCGGAGGCCACCGAGGGGCCGACCTCCGCGACCTCCGGCGCCTGGTAGCCCACCGTGCCGTAGATCGCCGACTCGTCGTCGTCCATCCGGCGGACCGCGCCCATGTCGATCAGCTTCAACTGGTCCTCGGTCTGGATCGCGTTGTCGACCTTGAAGTCGCAGTACAGCAGGTTGCGGCTGTGCAGATGGCCCAGCGCCTCCAGCGCCTCGATGCCGAACGCGCAGGCCTGCTCGACCGGCAGCGGATCCCGCTTCCCGGTCGGCGTGCGCCGCTCGTTGGCGATCTCCTTGAGCGCCTTGCCGCCCACGTACTCCATGACGATGTAGCCGTCGAGGGAACCGGTCCGCTGGTCGAGGTGCTCGACGAAGTTGTAGATCCGGACGATGTTGGAGTGCTCGATCTCGGCGAGGAACCGGCGCTCCGAGATGGCCGCCGCCATGGCGTCCTGGTCACCGGTGTCGAGCAGGCCCTTGAGCACCACCCAGCGGTCGGAGACCGCGCGGTCCACCGCGAGGTAGACCCAGCCGAGCCCGCCGTGCGCCAGACAGCCCGCGACCTCGTACTGCCCGTGGACGATGTCGCCCCCCTGGAGCTTGGGCACGAAGGAGTACGGGTGGCCGCACTTGGTGCAGAACCCCTCCGTACGCCCCGGCCGGTCGCCCCGGGACCGGCCCACCGGCGCCCCGCAGTCCGAACGCGAGCAGAACCGCTTGCGCTCGGGCACCTCCGGGTTGTCCATCACCGCGGTGCGCGGATCGGGACGCGGCACGTCCGGTACGAGCACCAGCCCGGCGCCCAGCCGGTTGCGGCCCGAGGCCCCGGTCGACTTCGCCGACGAGCGCACCGAGACGGACCGCGACGTCGAACTTCCGGAGAGCGCGCGCGAGAGCCGCCCCGAGACCGAACGCCGCGAGGTCGACGACCGCGACGAGGACCGCGAGGACGCCCGGGACGAGGCCTGCGAACTGCTGCGGGCCGAGGAGCTGTTGCTGCCCCTGCCGCCGCCCGCGATGCCGGTCGGCGGCGAGCTCACCATCCCCGTCGGCGAGACGACCGGCGCCAGACCGCAGGTGTCGCAGTACAGCTCACCGCCGCCCATGTCCTCGTAACTGCCCTCGCACGCGGGGCGCTGGCACTGCGTACTCATGGTCATTCCCCCTGTTCGCCCCGCCGCCGCGGCGGCCACGTTGCTCCGTCACTACCCGTCATGCACACCATGTGACCCAAGTTCCCCGTACGGCTCACGGCTGCCCCCGCCGGTCCTCGGGACCGGGCCCCCTGCGCCCGGCCAGCATGTCCAGCGCCGCGTCCTGATAACGCTGCACCGCCATCGCGGCGACCCGCAGATCGCACGGCGCACTCCACAGCATCCGGCGCGCCGCGTCGTAGCGCTCGATGAGGACCGGGTCCTCCGCCAGCCCGTTGCGGGCCACCTTCGCCTTGTACGCGTCCAGCCGGCCGCGCAACTCCGCCCGCACTGCCAGGGGCGCGGTGACCGCCGTCAGCTGCTCCCTGGCCCGCAGCAGCTCCTCCTCGGCCTGCCGCTCCAGGGTGTCCAGGAGGGGCGAGAGCCGGTGCCACTGCGCATGCCTGCGGTACTCCGACGCGGCGGCCAGCCGCTCCTGGAGTGCGGTCGGCGGGCCGTTGACCGCGGGCACCTCGGAGGCGGCGATCTTCGCCAGCACCTCGCCGCGCGCCGACCTGGCCTCGGACAGTGTGCGGTCGGCACGGGAGAGCACGTCGCGCAGCTGGACCAGGCGCTGCTCGGCGTCCTGCCGGACCGCGAGCACCGCCTCGACCTCGCGGCGCACCTCGTCCAGCGCCCTCGCCGCCCGGTCGTAGCGCGTCGTGTCGGGGCGTCCGCCGCCCGGCGCCGAACTCCCGGGGCCCGGCAGCCAGAACGCCAGCGGGTCGGAGATCACCTGCACCCGCAGCGTGGTCAGCTCCTGGGTGATCGACTCCAGGTCGTCGCCCGCCGGATGCTCCCCGGGCCGGACGCCCACCGAGTGCGCCAGCGAGTGGGTGCGGCGCAGCTCGGCCGCGAGCAGATCTATCCGGGCGGGCATCGCCGACCACACGGAGTCGGAGGCGACGACCATGTCGAGCGAGCGCGCGTACAGCTCGTTCATCCGGTTGACCAGCTCCTCCAGCGTGAAACGCTCGGAGAGCCGGGCCGGACCGGTGATCGAGGGGGCGTGCCCGCCGGCGGCGTGGGCCACCGTGACGCCCTGGCCGCGCAGCAGTTCGGTGAGGGCCAGCAGGTCCTCCCGGTTGGGATGACGACGCCTGGCCCGCACCTCGCGCGCCTCGTTCAGCGCCCCCGCGTACGCGTCGAAGTACGTCCACAGGAGAGTGATCGACTGCTCGGTCGCGCTCCAGCGCTCCTTGGTCACACCGGTGAGCTCGGCACCCTCCAGGAGGCGGCGGCCTGCATGGTCCTGCAGAGCGAGGAGCGAGGTCTCTATCGCCTCGTGCTCCGCGCCGAGCCGGGCCAGCGCACGGTCGGCCTCGTCCCGGTCCATGACCGGGCCCGGGGGCCGGGCCGCGTAGCTGGGGAAGGGGCCCGCGACGCCCATCGATCACCTCTCCGCTCTCCCTGCCGGGCGCGAGCCCGGCAGGATCGGTGCTGCCAACCGGCCGTCCGGGTATCCGTGCCGCCCGGTCGGCCTGATCCGGACGAACGGTGCTAGTCGGTCCGGTACTTGGGCGCCGGCGGCGCCGTGATCCCGGGCAGCCCGGCCTCCAGCCACTTGCGGTACGACGTCATCCAGGGGCTGACCGCGCCACCGGCGCGGTAGTCGACCAGCACCTTGTTGACCCGGGCCACCAGGTCGTCTGCGCCCTTCTTCGCGGCCACGCCGTAGTACTCGGTGGTGAAGGGCTTGTCGCCCTTGAGCTCCACCGCCGGGTCCTGGGCGGCCTGACCGGCCGCCAGGGCGTTGTCCGTGACGACCGCGTCGACCTCGCCCATCTGGAGCCGCACCAGGCAGTCCAGCTGGTTGGGCACGGTCAGCTTGTCCTCGTCGGCCTCGGTGCCGTCGTGCTTGTCCTTGAAGACGGAGCCGAACGACTCCTTCTCCAGCGCCTCGTAGGCCGTCGAGCCCTCGGCGGTGCAGACCCGCTTGCCGGCCAGCGAGGAGTTGAAGCCGGTGATCCCGCCGTCCTTCGGCGCGAGGACCTGCTGACCGGCCTGGAAGTACGCCGTGGAGAAGGCGACCTGCTCCAGCCGGGCGCAGTTGATCGTCATCGTCCGGACGACGACGTCGACCTTGTCGTTCTGCAGCGCCGCGATGCGCTGGTTGGTGGGGATCGCCCGGAAGATCACCTTGTCCGGGCTGCCCAGGATGTCCTTGGCGATGGCCCGCACGAGATCGATGTCGAAGCCTTCGAGATTCCCGGACTCCGGGTCCCGGAAGCCCCACTGGAAGCTGTTCTGGTCGACGCCGGCGATCAGCTTGCCGCGCGCCTTGATCTTGTCGATGGCGGGGCCGCCGGCGCCGGAGGGCTGCAGGCTGGCCTCCGGGTCCGTGCAGTCGTCGGCCCGCGTCTGGACGGCCTGGGCCGCACCGGGTCCCGACACCGCACCGCCGAAGCCGTCGTCGCCGTGGGAGAGCGGCAGCAGGGTCAGCGACGCCGTCACCGCACAGGCCACGGCCATGGCGCTCACCCCGCCCCAGCCGCGCAGCCGCCGGAACCCGCGCTGCGTTCCGGGGCCCGTCCTCGGGTCCTTCCCTGTCATCGCTCCCCCTGTCACCGGAACTCCGAGAGCCTGCGGTTGACCCCGACGATCGCCGCCACCGCGCCCAGTACGGCCAGGGCCGCGGCGCCGATCGGCAGTCCGCCCAGCGCCCCGCGCCCGTCCTCGGCGGCCTGGGTGAACTGGCTCTGCTCGTGGGCGAGCGCCTTCCGCAGCGCCGCGTCCACCTGGCTGAAGGACTGCCCGGTCGAGTTGTCCGTTCCGATGATCTGCTCCAGCGCCGTGTCGTAGTCGCCGCTGTCATCGGTCTTGCGGGCGGTCCGGTGGCGGCTCTGCCACTCGGTGACGGCCGTGATGGCGTCGGCCACGGGCTTGCCGCCCTCGGCGTCCTCGGTGTCCGCGGCGAGCTTCCTGGCCCGGTTCAGCTCTTCGCCGAGTGCCTTCATGCCCGTGCCGTAGTCGGTCTCGTACTTGTCGCTCTTGCCGTCAGCGGTGAGCACCGCACCCCGTGCGACCACCGTGAGGTTCTCGTTGGCACGGGCCTTCAGCGAGTCGATGCGCGCCCGGTTGAGCACGTCCAGGGACTGCTGCCCGTGCGTGTTCGCCTCGGCCAGGTCGGAGCGGGACACCGTGTGCCCCACCGCAAGCCACAGCAGGACCACGGTCGCCGCCGCGGTCGCCGCGAGCAGCCCGTGGTTGAACACCCGGTTCGTACGGCGGTAGTTGCGCCGCTGCGCCCAGAACAGCACGGCCAGCGCGACGATCCCGACGCCGAGGGAGAAGAACGGCCACGTCCGGGCGGAACGGTAGTCCTGGTCCAGCCGGTCGGTCTCCGCCGAGTACAGCCGCTCGGCGGCCGGCAGCAGGTCGTTCGCCATCTTCTGGTTCGCGTACCGGAGATAGGCGCCGCCCAGCGGCAGCCCCTGCCGGTTGTTGGCACGGGCGCGCTCGATCAGTCCCGTGTAGCGCGGGAGTTCCTCGTTGAGGGTGGTGATCTCGTGGCCGGACTTCGTCGAGGCGTCCGTGTTGGCCGCGGCCTCCACCAGCAGCCGGGAGGCGTCGTCGATGTCCTTCACGTACTGGTCGTGCACCGCGCGCGGTTCCTGCGGGCCGGCCAGGAAGCCGCTCGCCGCCGCCGCGTCCGCGTCCGCCAGCGAGCGGTAGATGTTCGCCGCGGTCGCGCTGAGCGGCTGGCTGCGTTCCACCACGTCGTTGGCCGCCGCCGCGCGGTCGTTGATCTCGAACGCCGTCACGGCCCCGAACGCGACGACCAGCAGCGCCAGTACGGCCCCGATGATCTGGAGCCTGCCCGGTTCGGTGGTGGCCGCGGCGCGCAGCCGTGCGGTCACCACGGCCCGGGCGCTGTGCTGCGGAGGCACGGGTACGGCCGCCGGCGCGGGCGGCTGCTCCGGCGCGTGGTGCGGCGCCGGGCGCACATTCGGCGGGTATGTCACTTGACCTCCCCCTCGGTCACTGACGGTGGCCCGCCCCCCGGCCGATCGGGGGACTGGTACCCGGCCAGAAGTATGGCCGCAGGGACCGGCGTCCACATCAGGAACGCCTGGATCCTGCACCGGTCCATGAAGCAGCCGACGGTGATCAGCTGCGGTCGTACAGCATTCGATCAAGGCCGACGCCGTCGATCAAGACGATCGGCGGCGCAATTCCCCGAAGCGGAGCGATCTCCCCGGTAACCGGTCTCCCCACCGATGAACACGTCCGGGACAACTGATCGGTTCCCGTACGCAAGAGGCGTCCCGCAACCCGAAGGCTACGGGACGCCCCTGACACACCTGGCGGCGCGGGCGGCTCAGGCGTACTGCGCCCGCAGCCTCTTGTGCACCTCGGGCGGCGCGGCCGTGTGGTCGAGCCCCAGCAGCCCGGCGCCCAGCACGGGGGACTCCTCCACCACCCGCACCACCGCCTTGGGAGCGCGTGCGGCCAGGAGTTCGGCGATCCGGCCGTCCAGCCGGGGATGGCGCGCTGCCAGCACGCTGCCGCCCAGCAGCACCGGCGCCGCCTCGTCCAGCAGGTCCAGCCGGGCCAGCGCGACCGAGGCCAGCGCCACGACCTCCTCGGCCAGCCGGTCCACCAGGGCGAGCGCCGGCGCGTCGCCTTCCGCGGCCGTGGCGAAGAGCACCGGCGCCAGTTCGTGCCGTCGCACGGAGTCGATCCGGCCCAGGTGCAGCGCCTCGATCAGGGCGTACATCGAGTCGAGCCCGAAGTGGGCGGGCAGCGTCCGGGCCAGCGCGGTCGGCTCGCCGCGGCCGTCCTCGGCGCGCGCGGCGAACCACATCGCCTCCTCGGAGAGCCCCGAACCACCGCCCCAGTCCCCGGAGATGCGGCCGATGGCGGGGAAGCGCGCGGTCCGGCCGTCCGGCACCATGCCGACACAGTTGATCCCCGCGCCGCAGACGACGGCCACGCCGCGCGGCTCGTCGATCCCGGCCCGCAGGATCGCGAAGGTGTCGTTGCGCACCTCCACCGTGCGGCCCCACGCGCGGGCGCGCAGGGCCTCGGTCAGCTGCTCCTCCTCGACCGGCAGATCGGCGTTGGCCAGGCAGGCCGACACATGGGCGACGGATCCGGCGGTCACCCCGGCCGAGTCCAGCACCTGCTCCACCGCGGCGCCGAGCACGTCCACGGCCCTTCCGACACCGACCACGGGCGGCTGGAAGCCGCCGCCGCGGGCCGTGGACAGCACGGTGCCGTCCTCACCGATGAGGGCCACATCGGTCTTGCTGTTCCCCGCGTCTATCGCGAGGACCGAACCGTTCACGCCCACGCGAGGTGCTCCCGGTTGTGCGCGATCAGCTTGTCGGTGAGCGCCTCGGCGTACTCGAACTGGCCGATCAGGGGGTGTGCGAGCAGCGCCTTGAACACCCGGTCGCGGCCGCCGCGCAGCGCGGCCTCCAGCGCCAGGTCCTCGTACGCCGTCACGTTCGCGATCAGACCGGCGTACAGCGGGTCCAGTTCCGGCACGGCCAGCGGCGTCGCACCGGTCCCGTCGACCCTCGCCTGCACCTCGATCACCGCGTCGTCCGGCAGGAACGGCAGCGTCCCCTTGTTGTACGTGTTGACCACCTGGTGCGTGGAGCCGGCACCGCCCAGCAGCGAGGCCGCCAGGTCGACGGCCGCCTCGGAGTAGAAGGCGCCGCCGCGCTTGGCGAGCAGTGCGGGTTTCTCGTCCAGTGCCGGGTCGCCGTACATGGCGAGGAGTTCCTTCTCCATCGCGGCGACCTCGGCGGCCCGGGAGGGCTTGGTGCCGAGCTCGCGCACGACCTCGTCGTGCGCGTAGAAGTAGCGCAGGTAGTAGGACGGGACGACGCCGAGCCGGTCGACGATCTGCCGCGGCATGTGGAGGTCGTCGGCGAGGGCGTCGCCGTGTTCGGCGATCAGGCGGGGCAGGACGTTCTCGCCGTCGGGGCCGCCCAGACGCACTCCGAGTTCCCATGTCAGGTGGTTGAGGCCGACGTGGTCGAGGTGGATCTCACTCGGTGTGACGTCCAGCAGCCGGGCGAACTTGCGCTGGAAGCCGATCGCCACGTTGCACAGGCCGACGGCCTTGTGGCCGGCCTGGAGCAGGGCGCGGGTGACGATGCCGACCGGGTTGGTGAAGTCGATGATCCACGCTTCCGGGTTGGCGCGGCGGACGCGTTCGGCGATGTCCAGGACGACGGGGACGGTGCGCAGGGCCTTGGCGAGGCCGCCGGCGCCGGTGGTCTCCTGGCCGATGCAGCCGCACTCCAGCGGCCACGTCTCGTCCTGGTTGCGGGCGGCCTGGCCGCCCACGCGCAGCTGGAGCAGGACCGCGTCGGCGTCCGCGACGCCCGCGTCGACGTCCGAGGTGGTGACGATCCGGCCGGGATGGCCCTGCCTGGCGAAGATCCGCCGCGCGAGCCCTCCGACCAGGTCCAGCCGGTCGGCCGCCGGATCGACGAGCACCAGCTCCTCGATCGGCAGGGTGTCCCGCAGCCGCGCGAATCCGTCGATCAGTTCAGGTGTGTAGGTGGACCCGCCACCCACTACAGCGAGCTTCATCAATCAGCCCTTTACTCCGGTCAGTGTGACGCCCTCGACAAAGGCCTTCTGTGCGAAGAAGAAGACGACGATCACAGGGGCCATGACCAGAACGGTCGCGGCCATGGTCAGGTTCCAGTCGGTGTGGTGCGCGCCCTTGAAGGACTCCAGTCCGTAACTCAGCGTCCAGGCACCCGGGTTCTCGGAGGCGTAGATCTGCGGGCCGAAGTAGTCGTTCCAGGCGTAGAAGAACTGGAAGAGGGCGACGGCCGCGATGCCGGGCTTGGCCATCGGGATCACGACGCGCATCAGGGTGCGGAACTCCCCGCAGCCGTCGACCTTCGCCGCGTCGAGGTACTCGTTGGGGATGGTCAGCAGGAACTGCCGCAGCAGGAAGATGGAGAACGCGTCGCCGAACGCCATCGGGATGATCAGCGGCCACAGCGTGCCGGACATGTCCAGCTGCTTGGCCCAGAACAGGTACATCGGGATGACGACGACCTGCGGCGGCAGCATCATCATCGAGATGACGAGCATCAGCGACAGATGCCGGCCGCGGAAGCGAAACTTGGCGAGCGCGTACGCCACGGGCAGCGAGGACACGACCGTGAGGACGGTGCCCAGGCCCGCGTACAGCAGGGTGTTCCGCCACCAGGTCAGGAACCCCGGGGTGTCGAACACCTCCTTGTAGTTGCTCCACTCGAAGGGGTGCGGCCACAGGTCACGGGTCAGGGCCTGCTGGTCGCTCATCAGCGAGGTGAGGAGGAGGAAGACGAACGGCAGCACGAAGAAGAGCGCGGCCGCGACGCCGAGCGAGTGCACACCGATCCAGTGCAGCAGCGCCTTGCGGCGTGCCACGCGCTCGGCCGGGGTGACGGGGTCACTCACCGGGCCGGCGGCCTTCGGGGTGTCGAGAACCTGCGCCACGTCACTCACCTGCCTGGATCAGTCCGCTGCGGCGCCGCATCAGCAGTGCGGTGAACGCCATGGCGAGGACGAAGAGAACGAGCGCGACCACACAGGCGGAGCCGTAGTCGAAGCGCTGGAAACCGAGGTTGTAGACCAGCTGCGGAAGCGTCAGTGTCGACTTGTCGGGATACCCGGGCTCGAACTGCTGCCCCGAGCCGCCCATGACACCGGACGCGACCTTCCCGGCCACCAGTGGCTGGGTGTAGTACTGCATCGTCTGGATGATGCCGGTGACCACGGCGAACATGATGATCGGCGAGATGTTCGGCAGCGTGACGAACCGGAACCGCTGGAACGAGGACGCCCCGTCCAGCTCCGCCGCCTCGTACTGCTCCTTCGGTACGTCGAGGAGCGCGGCCATGAAGATCACCATCAGGTCGCCCACCCCCCACACCGCGAGGGCCGTCAGGGCCGGCTTGGACCAGGTGGCGTCGGTGAACCAGCCCGGGGTCGGCAGCCCGAGATCGCCGAGGATCGAGTTGACCGGTCCGGTACCCGGGTTGAGGAGGAAGACGAAGCCCAGGGTCGCGGCGACCGGCGGGGCCAGGTACGGCAGGTAGAAGAGCGTCCGGAAGACCCCGGTGCCCGTCTTGATCTTGGTGATCAGCAGGCCGACGCCGAGTCCGAAGACCACCCGGCAGGTCACCATGACCACGACCAGCCACAGCGTGTTGCGCAGGGCGGGCCAGAACAGCGGGTAGTCGTTGAAGACGAACGACCAGTTCTTCAGCCCGCTGAACTCGGGGGCCGAGAAGCCGTCGTAGCTGGTGAAGGAGAAGTAGAGCGTGGAGATCAGCGGATAGGCGAAGAAGACGCAGAACCCGATCAGCCACGGCGACATGAAGGCCGCCGTCCGGAGCGCCGAGCGGCGGCGCTTCGAACGGAGTGTGTACGTGCTCATCGCGTCGGCTCTACTTCGCCTGGTCGATCGCCGCGTCGATCTCCTTGGCGGTCTTCTCCAGGCCCGCCTTGAGGTCCTTCTGCGTGCCCTTCTCGACGTCGAAGCCGAGGTTCTGCAGGGACGTCAGGTACGCGCCGCCGTTGACCGAGGGCGGGGTGGTGGTGGACTGCGGGTTGGCCGCGATGTCCAGGAAGGTCTTGAAGCGCGGGTCGTACTTCAGCTTCGGCGACTTCAGCGCGGCGAGCGTGGACGGCACGTTGTGGATGGCGTTGGCGAAGTTCACGACCGCGTCGGTGTCGGTCGTCATGAACTTCACCAGCTCCCACGCCGCGTTCTGCTTGGTCGAGGTGGCGGCGATGCCGGCGATGGTGCCGGTCAGATAGCCCTTGCCGTAGGTGTCGGCCTCGTTGTCGGCGACGGGCATCGGGGCCACGCCGATCTCGAACTTCGGCTTGGCCTCCTCGGCCATGCCGAGCCGCCACTCGCCGTCCAGCTGCATGGCCACCTGGCCGGTGTGGAACGGGTGCTTGGCGCCCCACTCGTCACCGAAGCCGGTACGGAACTTCTCCAGCTTCCGGTAGCCGCCGAGCGAGTCCACCATCTTCTTCTGGGTGGCGAGCATGTCGGCGAAGGCCGGGTCCTTGGCGATGTTCGACTTGCCGTCCGCGTCGAAGTACGTCGGGTTCCAGCCACCGAGGTAGTGCTCGGTCGTCGACTCGTAGCCGTGGTAGTTCGGCATGAAGCCGAGCTGCTCGTACGAGTCGCCCTTGGTCTTCGTCAGCTTCTTCGCGTCGGCGGCGAACTCGGTCCAGGTCTTCGGCGGCGCGGTGATGCCGGCGGCCTCGAACGCGTCCTTGTTGTAGTAGAGGCCGTACGCGTCGCCGAGCAGCGGCACCGTGCAGCGCACCCCGTCGAACTGCGTGTACTCGTTCATGGCCTTCGGAAAGGTCGCGTCCGCGTCGATCCCGTCCTTCTTCAGGAAGGGGTTGAGGTCGACGAAGGCCTTCGACTTGCAGAACTTGCCCACGTTGTTCGTGGTGAACGACGACACGACGTCCGGAGCCTTGGAACCGCCCGCGCGCAGCGCCTGGTTGATCTTGTCGTCGGTCATGTTGCCGACGACCTTCACGTGGATGTTCGGGTGCGCCTTCTGGAAGGCGTCGATCGTGTCCTGAATGCCCTTGACCTCACCCGGAGCACTCCAGCCGTGCCAGAAGTTGATGGTCGTCTCCTTGGACGCGTCATCACTGGCACCGGAGCTGCTCTGCCCGGTACAGGCGGAGGCGAACAGGGCTATCGCGGCGGTCGCGGCGAGCGCGACGGCCGGCTTCCGGCGGTTTCCGGACATGGTGGTGTCTCCCGATGAAGGGTTGGGACGGGGAAGGGGGTGTGGGGCGTGGAGCGTGGGGGCGTACGGAAGGTGTGCGGGATCAGCGCGAGGTGTCGAACACTTCGTCGCGCGTGGTGGCGAGCGCGCTCTCCAGCGCGCCGCGCAGGACGGGGCGGTGGGTCACCTCGCCGGTGATCAGCCGGGGCCGGGACGCGGCCAGCTCGGCGAGTTCGGCGGCCACCCGGCCGCGGAGCGGTTCCCCGCCGCGCGAGATCAGCTCGCCGGACAGCACGACGACCTCGGGGTCGAGGACGGCGACCATGGAGGCGAGACCGGTGGCCAGACCGGTGGCGAACAGATCGAGCAGACGGGCGTACGGCCCGCCCTCGCCCTCCGCGGCGGCCGCGGCCGCCCGGCCGATCAGCTCGGCCGCGGTCTCGTGATGGGTGCCCAGGCCGCGCACCGCCTCGTCGTCGATGCCGAGCTCACGGGCCAGCCGGGCGAGCACCTGGGCGCCGGCCAGCTCCTGGAAGCCGCCCGCGTTCGCCTTGGTGACCTGGCGGACCAGCGGAGCCCCGGGCACCGGCAGGAAGCCGACCTCGCCGGCGCCGCCGGTGAAGCCGCGGTGCAGCCGGCCGTTGATGACGAGGGCGGCGCCGAGGCCCTCCTCGTTCCACAGGAGCACGAAGTCGTCGTGTCCCCGGGCCGCGCCGAGCCGCTGTTCGGCCACCGCGACCAGGTTCACGTCGTTCTCGTACTCCACCGGCATCGGCAGGAAGGCCGCCAGCTCGTCCAGCAGAGTGGGGGAGTGCCAGCCGGGCAGGTGCGAGGCGTACCGCAGCCGGCCCGTGCCCGGGTCGAAGGCGCCCGGCGTGCCGATGACGACGCGGTGCACGTCGGACCGGGTCAGCCCGGCCGCCTTGACCGCCCCGTCCAGCGCGTCCGCCACCTGCCGCACCACGCTGTCGGCGCGCCGCCCCGGGGTCCGCAGCTCGAACTCCCCGACCGTCTCGCCCGTCACATCGGCGACGGCGGCGACGATCCGCTGAGCGTTCACATCGAGCCCCGCGACATGCGCGGCCGAGGCGTTGACGGCGTACAGCTGCGCGTTGGGCCCCGGCCGCCCGGCCGCGGTCCCGGTGGCCACGACCAGCCCGGCCGCCTCCAGCCGGGCCAGCAGCTGGGAGGCGGTGGGCTTGGACAGCCCCGTCAGCTTCCCGATCCTGGTCCGCGACAGGGGGCCGTGCTCCAGCAGCAGATCGAGGGCGGCGCGGTCGTTCATGGCGCGCAGAACGCGGGGGGTACCCGGCGTGGTTCCGGCCATGGTCACTGCACCTGCCCTCTGTTAGGAAACTTTCCTATTCGGTGAGAGGACCGTAGGGCGCACGTCACCGGGGCGTCAATGGCCCGCACCGCGGTGGCAACCAAAGCGTTACCTGGACGGCGCCGTCGGCGCCGGGCGGTGTGGCGGCTCACCCCGGACCCCCTGTGCGCATACGTTCCCAACAGGGCTTCGGGTGAACCGAGTTGGCCGGGATCCATCGGAGGCGGGCCGACGGGAAACGGCTGAGGGGCACCCCGCGAACCTCGCGGGGTGCCCCTCAGCCGTGGGTATGTGCGGGGGCCTACTTCGTGATGTTCGGCGTGGACGGCGGGATCGGCGTCGCCGCCAGCGACTGGGGCGAGGTGGCCGAGGCGTACGCCGAGGGGGCGGCCATCGCGGCCGTCGGGTCGGCGGCCGATGGCTCGTCCGGCTGGGCGGGGATGCCGCCGACCATCCGGATGCCCGCCTCGTCGAAGGCGCGCTTGATGCGCCAGCGCAGCTCGCGCTCCACGCCCAGCGCCTTGCCCGGCATCGTCTTCGCGGTCACCCGGACCGTCATCGAGTCCAGCAGCACCGAGTCCAGGCCCAGGATCTCCACCGGGCCCCACAGGCGCTCGGTCCACGGGTCGTCCTTGGCCATCAGCTGGGCGGCCTCGGTGATCACCGTACGGACCCGGTCGAGGTCCTCGGAGGGGCGGACCTGGACGTCGACGCCGGCGGTGGACCAGCCCTGGCTGAGGTTGCCGATCCGCTTCACCTCGCCGTTGCGGACGTACCAGATCTCGCCGTTGTCGCCGCGCAGCTTGGTGACGCGCAGGCCGACCTCGATGACCTCGCCGGAGGCGACGCCCGCGTCGATGGTGTCGCCGACGCCGTACTGGTCCTCCAGGATCATGAAGACACCGGACAGGAAGTCGGTGACCAGGTTGCGCGCACCGAAGCCGAGCGCCACCCCGGCGACACCCGCGGAGGCCAGCAGCGGGGCCAGGTTGATCTGGAACGCGCCCAGGATCATCAGGGCGGCGGTGCCGAGGATCAGGAACGAGGCCACCGAACGGAGCACCGAACCGATCGCCTCCGATCGCTGCCGGCGCCGCTCCGCGTTGACCAGCAGGCCGCCGAGCGCGGTGCCCTCCACCGCCTGGGCGCTGCGGTTCATGCGTTCTATGAGCTTCGTCAGGGCACGGCGGACCGCGATGCGCAACGCGATCGCGATGGCGGCGATGAGCACGATCCGCAGACCGGTGTTCAGCCAGGTGGACCAGTTCTCCTCCACCCAGCCCGCGGCGTTGCCGGCCTGCTTCGCGGCTTCGTCCAGCGAGCCACCGGGCCCGGGTGACGGTGCTGCGGCCAACAGGGCGGACAGGGACACGGCGAAACCTCCAGTTGGGCGAGCGCTGAACAACCACACTAACGGGGCATCCGGAATGCTCCGTTGCCGTGATCGAGGGGAGAGACGCGTCTCACCCGGGGATATGGAAGAGGTAAAGAACCCGTCCGGCGGTACCGGCCGTGACCGGGTGCGCGGCCTCCCTGTGGCCGATCGCACATCCGGGCACGGGCGCGGCGGCAGGGCCCCGAAGCGCCTGATCCGGCGTGTCCCGCAGTACGGGCGGCAGGACCCGGAAGGAAAATCCTTCCGGCCCGTTACCCGGACGTGGTGGCGCTTCGACCAGGCCGGAGGGGAGACTGAGATCGGATCGTCCCGGCGCGAGCCACGCGCCGCCGGCGTACAAGGAGGCGTCCACGTGCCGCATGTCCTGGTTCTCAACGCGTCGTACGAGCCGCTCGGCGTCGTACCGCTCCGCCGCGCGCTCGTCCTCGTCCTCGAGAACAAGGCCATCTGCCTCGAGGAGTCCGGCGCCTTCATGCACAGTGCCACCCGTGCCGTCCCGGCGCCCAGCGTCGTCCGGCTGAAGCGGTTCGTCCGCGTTCCCTACCGGGGGCCCGTCCCGCTGACCCGCCGGGCGCTCTTCGCCAGGGACGGCGGGCGCTGCATGTACTGCGGCGCCGCCGCGACCAGCGTCGACCACGTCATTCCGCGCAGCCGCGGCGGACAGCACGCCTGGGACAACGTGGTGGCGGCCTGCCGCCGCTGCAACCACGTCAAGGCCGACCGCCACCTTCCCGAGCTCGGCTGGCGGCTCCACCAGCAGCCGGCCCCGCCGACCGGACTGGCCTGGCGGATCATCGGCACGGGACACCGCGACCCGCGCTGGCTGCCCTACTTGCAACCGTTCGGCGCGGACGACGCGATGGCCCGGATCGACGGCATCTCCGCCTGACGGTCCGGGCCTCCGTCGTCCTGAGGGCCGCCGCGAAAGGGGTACGGAACGTCGCCGCGGGTGTGCGGTGTTCCGCCGCCCGGCTACTCGGCCACGGCGTACGCCTGGACCGACCAGAGCGAGTAGCCGTACTCGGTCGCCCGTGCGTCGCCCTGGATCCTGATGAAGCGGGTGTCCTTCGCGTCCATCCGCAGCGACTCGTGCCCGCCGCGGCCGTCCCGGACGGTGGCCGCCGTGCGCCAGGTGCGGCCGTCCGCGGAGACCTGGACGCGGTAGCGGGAGGCGTACGCGTCCTGCCAGTCCAGCACCACCTGGCCGAGCCGGACCGGGGCCGGCAGTTCCGCCTGCCACCAGGAGCCGTCGTCGGCCGGGGAGGACCAGCGGGTCTTCGGGTCGCCGTCGGACGCGGCTGAGGCCGGGAAGTCCGCGGTCTCGTCGGCCGACGAGGAGGCGGTGGCCGTGCGGAGCAGGTCGGCGCCCGCGGTGCGGGGGAAGGCCCGGACGGTCAGGGTGGTCTCCTCGGCGCCGAAGGAGAACGGCACCTCGTACTCGCCCGCCGGGGTGCCCGCGGGGACGCTGATCTCCACCGGTACGGCGGTGCGGGAGCCGCGCGGGACGGTCGTCTGCTTGGGGACCCGCACCTTGATGCCCTTGGGGGCGTTCGCCTTCAGTGCGCCGCGCACCTCGGCCGGGCGGCGGGCGGAGAGCCGTGCCTCGACGCGCTGCGGGGCGCCGCCGATCTCGGCGTCCGTCTCGCCGCGCTCCAGGGCCAGCCGGGCCGCCGGCTCGTCGCCGAACCACGGCACGAGCGAACGCACCCGGGGAGCCGTGCCTGCCGACGGGGCCGCGCCCGCGAGCGGGGGGATGATCAGGGGCGGTGCCCCGGTGACGGCCGGGGTGGCGGCCGGCCAGCTGATCCGTACCGCGTCGGCCCGCAGGCCCTGGCCCGGCGACTGGGTCCAGCCGCTCGCCGACAGCGTGCCGAGGCTGCGCCAGCCCTCGCCGGGCACATGGGCCTGGACCGTCGCGCCCGTCACCGTGGAGTCGCCGCCGGGCGCCGTCATCGCGGTGACGGCCTCCAGCGGACGGACCCGGCTCAGCCGCACCGTATAGCTGCCCGGGGTCTCGGTCACCGTGCCGTTGTCGCGGTCCGAACCGGTCCAGGCGTCGGCCTCCTTGCGGGCGCGGTCCAGGAACGGGCCGAGCACCCCCTTGCCGACCGTCGCGCCGCCCGCCTTCACGGCTCCGAGAGCCGGCTCCAGGGCCAGTGAGGCCTGCCAGGCCGCCGCGCCGTCGCCGCGCGCCTGCGCCTGGAGCAGATCGACCGCCAGCTCGCCCGCCCTGCCGTAGCGGGACAACTGCTTGCTCCAGGGCCGCACCTCGTCGTCGAGCCGCCCGTCGGCCAGCCCGGCCAGCCGCTGCGGGGTCTCGCGCATCACCGTGAACGCGGCCCGCAGCCGGCGCGCCGCCTCGTCGCGGGCCGGGGTGGCATCCCCCGTACGGGAGTTCCAGAACGCGGCGAACAGCGGTTGCAGATAAGCCGACTCGTCGGCGCCCAGCACGGAGCCCGCGCTGTTGCCGGCCAGCGCGCGCAGCGCGTCCCGGCTGCGGGCGTCGCCGCCCGCGAGATCGTCTATGGCCGCCTGCCAGGACTCCTGCGGCTGGTAGCCCTTCGGGTTCCAGGCGAAGTCGGCGGCGGTGAACAGCGGAATGCGGGAAGCGGACGGCTGCTCCATCGCGTTGGCCAGCAGCGCCGCCGAACCGATGGCGACGGCCGGGTCCCGGCCGGTGTACGGGCCGAGGAAGATCCGGTCCTGCGCGTAGTCGTTGACCGGGTAGTTGTCCATCGTGACCAGCGGATGGCGGAACGTGGTGCGCGCACCGGCCAGTTCGCCGCCGGTGATGGTGCGCGGGACGACGCCGACACCGGTCCAGGCGACCTGCACCCGCTCGTCGAGCTCCTTGGCGAGCGCCGTGCGGTAGGCCGTCGCCCCGTCCTGGTAGAACTCCGTCGGCATCATCGACAGCGGCTCCGAGCCCGGGTGCCGGTCGGCGAGGTGCTGCGCCACCTTGCTGACGACCCCGGCCTGCGCCCTGGCCGCCGCCTCGGGTCCGCTGCCGAAGGTCTCGGAGTCGGCCGAGCAGTGCCACTCGCTGTAACTGACGTCCTGGAACTGCACCTGGAAGACCCGCACCCCCAGCGCCCACATCGCGTCGATCTTCTTCGTCAGCGCCTTCACGTCGCGCTCCGAGGACAGACACATGGACTGGCCCGGGGCCACGGCCCAGCCGAGCGTCACATGATCGGCGGCGGCGCGCCGGGCCAGCGCGCGGAAGTCGGCACGCCGGTCGGCGGGATACGGCTCCCGCCAGCGGTCCTGCCGGTACGGGTCGTCACCGGCCGCGTAGAGGTACCGGTTCTGCTTGGTGCGGCCCATGAAGTCGAGCTGGGCGAGACGTTCCTCCTGGGACCAGGGCCGGCCGTAGAAGCCCTCGGTCATCCCGCGCACCGCGCCGGCCGGCCAGTCCCGGACCGTGACGCCGGCGATGCGCCCGCCCCCGATCAGCTGACGCAGCGTCTGCACGGCGTGGAACAGGCCGTCGTCGCCGAGGCCGTCCACGGCGACGGTGTCCCGGCCCGCGACCCGGCCGACCGCGATCCGGTAGCCGCCGGACGGGAGATCGGCCCGGTCGGGCGCACGCAGCGTGCGCAGCGCGTCCACGGCCCCGTCCCCGCCGAGCCGGATGACGGGCCCGCTCCCGGGCAGCGACGTGTGGACGGTCCGCACACCCGCGTCGCGCAGCGCCGTGCGGAGCGCGTCGACCGCGTACGGGTCGGCCCCGTCGTCGGCGACGAGCGTGACCTCGCCGGAGAGCGGGACCGCGGACCCGGACGTCCTGATGCTCTGCGGCCGCGGCCACACCGCGGGCGGCGCGGTGTCGTCCGTGCGGTCGGGCGTGGTGACGGCGGGGGTGCCGGGTGCCGAGGGGGCGGCGACGGCGGCCGGGGCCCCCGCGGAGAGCAGCCCGCCGAGCACGGCCACGGCGACGGCCGTCGCGTGCTTCCTGCGCCTGAGCTGCATGCCTGACTCCCCTTGCTCCCACCGGTGGGCTCCGAGCCCACCACCCGCGCGCGAGGGTGTCAATGCGCGTGGTCGTTGTGGTGCAAATGCCCGGTGTGGCGGACGGGGAGGACGGTGTGTCGCGGGCTCCGGCCCACGCGAAAGACGGCGCCGAATGGCCGAAATCAGCGGACGTCTTGCGGATAACTGACCGTCCGGGAACGGATTGTGACCCAGAGCACGTTGAACTCGTTGTCATAACGCCTACGTCTGCGGCCGCGTCCGCTGGGTAGGCCTGCTGTGTCCTGTTCTCCACGGCCAGGAGGCCACCATGCCCGCTGCTGCGCAGCTTCTGCTCTCCGCCCTGTCCAAACAGGTACCGGGCCCCGCCCCACTGATCAGTGCGTCCCCCGCCACCGTCTGCTCCGGCCCGCTCACCAGCGAAGCGCCGCTCGCCGACGCCATACCCCTGACCAGCGAGCCCCCGCTCGCCGACGCCACGCCACTGACCAGTGAACCCCCGCTCGCCGTCCTCGCCCCGCTGACCAGCGAGCCGGCGTCTTCCGGCAGCGCTCGGGGCATGGAGTCCCCAGGAGTCTGAATGGGCTTGTCCCGGCTCGCCGCACTGCACGGCGTCGCCACCTCCTTCTCCCCGTCCGCCGATGTCACGGTGCCCGTCCCCGACGGCACGGTCGTCGCCGTGCTCGCCGCCCTCGGCGTCGACGCGGCCACGCCCGAGGCGGTACGGGAAGCGCTCGCCGCCGCCGAGACCGCGGCCGGCTCGCGGCTGCTCCCGGCCACGCTGGTGGCATGGTCGGGGGAGCCGCTGCCCGCGGCCCTGACCGCGCTGCCGCCCGGCACGGAGCTGACCGTCCGCCCGGAGGAGGCCGGTTCGGCCCCGCCGCCCCCGATGCGCGTTCCCTCGGGGGGTGCGATTCCGGCCGTTTCCGGCCAGGGTGACGACCGCGAAGCCGGCGGGGTGCCTACGGACCCGCCCCCGTCGCGTCCCGGCTGGTGGGCCGAGCCGCCGCTGGGGGTGCACCGGCTGACCGTCCGGGCGCCCGGGGCGCCCGCCGAGACCTGCACGCTCGTGGCCGCCCCGGCCCGGGTCCCGCAGCCCCCCGGGCGCAGCCACGGCTTCCTCGTCCAGCTCTACTCCCTGCTCTCCGCCCGCTCCTGGGGCATGGGCGACCTCGGGGACCTCGCCGATCTCGCGTCCTGGTCGGGGCGCTCCCTCGGGGCGGGCTTCGTCCAGGTCAACCCGCTGCACGCCGCGGTCATCGGCACCCCCACCGACCCCTCGCCCTACCGCCCGTCCTCGCGGCGGTTCCCCGACCCGGTGCACCTGCACATCGAGTCCGTCCCGGAGTACGGGCACGCCCCGGACCCGGCCGCCCTCGACGATCTGCGCCGCCGCGCGGGAGAGCTCAGCGACGCCGTGCTGAACAAGGGCGCGCTGATCGACCGGGACGCCGTCTGGGCCCTCAAGCGGCAGGCCCTCGACATCCTCGTCGCCGTGCCGCTCACGCCCGGCCGCCGCGCCGCCTACTGCGACTTCCTCGCCGAGCAGGGCCAGGCCCTGGAGGACCACGCCCTGTGGTGCGCCCTCGCCGAGGTGCACGGCTCCGACTGGCACACCTGGCCGGCCGGGCTGCGCGACCCCCGCTCCAAGGAGACCGCCCGCGCCCGCGCCGGGCTCCTGGACCGCGTCGACTTCCACTGCCGGCTCGCCTGGCTGACCGACGCCCAGCTCGCCGCCGCCCAGCGCGCCGCGCAGGACGCCGGGATGGCCGTCGGGATCGTCCACGACCTCGCCGTCGGCGTGCATCCCGGCGGCGCCGACACCTGGGCCCAGCAGGACGCCTTCGCCCACGGCATGTCCGTCGGCGCACCCCCCGACGCCTTCAACGCCCGTGGCCAGGACTGGGGACTGCCGCCCTGGAGACCCGACGCGCTCGCCGCGTCCGGCTACGCCCCGTACCGAGGACTGCTGCGCGGGCTCCTCGCCCACGCCGGGGCCCTGCGCATCGACCACGTCATGGGTCTGTTCCGGCTCTGGTGGGTGCCCGAGGGGCGCCCGCCCACCGAGGGCACCTACGTCAGCCACGACGCCGAGGCGATGCTCGCCGTCCTCGTCCTGGAGGCCCACCGCGCCGGCACCGTCGTCATAGGGGAGGACCTCGGCACCGTGGAACCGGGCGTCCGCGAGGCGCTCGCCCGCCGCGGCGTCCTCGGCACCTCCGTGCTCTGGTTCGAGCGGGACTGGTCGGGCACCGGCCGCCCGCTCCCACCAGAGGAATGGCGCGAGGACTGCCTGGCCACCGCCACCACCCACGATCTGCCGTCCACCGCCGCCCGGCTGACCGGCGACCATGTGACCCTGCGCCACCGCCTCGGCCTGCTGACCCGCCCGCTGGACCAGGAGCGCACCGAGGACGGCAACGACACCGCGGAGTGGCTCGCCCTTCTCTCCCGCCTGGGGATGCTCCCCGAGGGCGGCGGCGACGAGGAGGCCGCCGTCCGCGCCGTCCACCGCTTCCTGCTGCGCACCCCGGCCCGGATGGCCGGGGTCTGGCTCCCCGACACCATCGGCGACCGCCGCCCGCAGAACCTGCCGGGCACCTGGGACCAGTACCCCAACTGGCGGCTGCCCATCGCCGATGCCGAGGGGCATCCCGTCACCCTGGAGGAACTCGCCGCCTCACCCCGGCTGCACCGGCTGATGGAGGTCCTCAGGCCCCGTCAGGAGCCCCCGGGCCCCCGTACGGCACCCCCGGGCGCGCGCCCCTCGTAGGCGTTCGCTACGTTTGCACCGTGGACAAGAAGAACGCTATGCGCGCCGGCGCCGTCGCTGCCGGAACGACGCTGATGATGCTGCTGATGTCGTCCCCCGCGCTCGCGCTCACCCGCGACGACGGCGACGACCCGGGTCCCGGCCTGAGCGTGATCGACACGATCGGTCTGTTCGTCGTGGCGCCCATCGCCCTGTTCGTGGTCATCGCGGGCCTGGTCATGGTCCTCGACAAGTCCAAGAAGCAGGCCTAGTCCCCAGCCAGGACACCCCGGACTTCCCGGGTGCGCCGCCGGTAGCGAGCTACCGTGCGGCGCATTCGCATGTCCGGGCCCGGAGCGCGGCCCGGCCGGCCGGTAGGTTGCGGCCATGATCGAGTGGGACGTCAAGAAGCTCCGCATCCTGCGCACCCTGCGCGACCGCGGCACCGTCACGGCGACCGCCGAGGCGCTGCTGATGACCCCGTCGGCCGTCTCTCAGCAGCTCTCCAACCTGGCCAGGCAGCTCGGCGTGCCCCTCCTGGAGGCGCAGGGCCGGCGCGTCCGCCTCACCGACGCCGCCCACCTCGTCCTCCGTCACGCCGAGGCGGTCTTCGCCCAACTGGAGCGCGCCGACGCCGAACTGACCGGCTATCTGCGCGGCGAGGCGGGCGAGGTGCGGATCGCCGCGTTCGCCACCGCCGTGCCCGCCCTGGTCGTCCCGGCCGTGCAGACCCTGCGCGACGAGGAGCGCCCCGGGCCGGACATCCGGGTCCGGGAGGCCGAGGCGGCGCAGGCGTACGAACTGCTCGTCGCCGGCGAGGTGGATCTGGCCCTCTCCCTGGCCGCCCACGCCCCGACCGCCCGCGACCCCAGGTTCGCGGTGCTGCCCCTGCTCGTCGACCCGCTGGACGTGGCGCTGCCGGCCGGTCACCGGCTCGCCGCCGCGCCCGGGCTGCGGCTGGCTGACCTGTCCGGCGAACCGTGGATCTTCGGCGGCTCGGGCCCCTGGTCCGAGATCACCACGGCCGCGTGCGAGGCGGCGGGCTTCGTCCCGGAGCAGGCGCACAGCGCCTCCGGCTGGACCGCGATCCTCGCCATGGTCGAGGCCGGGATGGGGGTCGCGCTGATCCCGCGCATGGCGTCGGCGGAACGGCAGGGCCGGGACGGTGTGGTGATGCGGGTCCTCGACGCCGACCAGCCGCGCCGCCATGTGGTGGCCGCCGTCCGGCGGGGCGCCGAACGGGGACCGGCGGTGGCCCGGGTCCTCGCGGCGCTGCGGGCGGCCGCCAGACCGTTCAGTCAGCCTTAAGGTTTCATGCTGAAACTTTCGATGGACCTAATGGCTCCTGTCGTACGACAGTGAACGCATGACCTTCGAACAGAATGAGAACCGGCACGAGGACCCCCACGCCAACGACGCGGCACCGTACGGCGGCGGTGACCCGTACGCCGACTACCGCACCACCGACCTCCCCTTCACCGAACTGGTCGACCTCGCCGACCGCCGCCTCGGCGCGGGTGTGATCGCCGCCAACGACGAGTTCTTCGCCGAGCGCGAGAACCTCCTGGTCCGCGAGCGCGCCGTCTTCGACCCCGAGCACTTCGGCCACAAGGGCAAGATCATGGACGGCTGGGAGACCCGCCGCCGGCGCGGCGCGGACGCCGCCCACCCGTTCCCCGCCCCGGACGAGCACGACTGGGCCCTGATCCGTCTCGGCGCCCCCGGCATCATCCGCGGCATCGTCGTCGACACCGCGCACTTCCGCGGCAACTACCCGCAGCGCGTCTCGGTCCAGGCGACCGCCGTCGAGGGCTCGCCCGGCCCCGCCGAACTCCTCGCCGACGACGTCAAGTGGGAGGAGATCGTCCCGCCGACCCCGGTACGCGGCCACGCCGCCAACGGCTTCGAAATCACCGGCGGACGCCGCTACACCCACCTCCGCCTCTGCCAGCACCCCGACGGCGGCATCGCCCGCCTCCGCGTGCACGGCGAGGTCCTCCCCGACCCGTCCTGGCTCGCCACGCTCGGCACGATCGACCTGATCTCGGTGCTGAACGGCGGCAGTTACGAGGACGCGTCGGACCGCTTCTACTCCTCGCCGACCCAGATCATCCTTCCCGGCACCTCCCGCAAGATGGACGACGGCTGGGAGAACCGCCGCCGCCGGGTCCGCGACACCAACGACTGGGTCCGCTTCCGGCTGCCCGCCCAGGGCGCGGTCCGCGCGGTCGAGATCGACACCGCCTACCTCAAGGGGAACGCGGCCGGCTGGATCGCCCTGCAGGGCCGCAACGGCGAGACGGGGGAGTGGTTCGAGATCATCCCGCGCACCAGGCTCCAGCCCGACACCCTGCACCGCTTCCCGCTCCGCGCCCAGGCCGTCGTCACCCACGTCCGCCTCGACGCCTTCCCCGACGGCGGCGTGGCCAGGATGCGCCTGCACGGCTCGCTGACCGAGTCCGGCGCGACCGAACTGGCCCGCCGCTACGAGGAGTCGGGCGCCTGACAGGCCCACAGGCCGGCAGATCCGCAGGCCCCTTCGACCACCGCCCGGCGAACGGCTGAGCCCTGTGCCCCGTTGGCCGGGCGGTTCACCAGATGTCCCGCCACGCACGAGGGCCCGGACCGGCGATGCCGGTCCGGGCCCTCTTCCCGCTGCCGAACGGTCCTGCCGTCCGGTCAGAGCAGGGCGTTGTACGTGCTGATCGTCGACGTCTCGCCCGCGTTGGCGACCTTGACGCGCGCCGCGTAGGGGGCCGTCGCGCTGCCCGTCGCCCGGTACAGCCACAGCACGCCGGCCTTGTCCTGGACGACCAGGTCCGCCCGGCCGTCGTCGGTGAGGTCACCGGGTGAGGTCATCGAACGGTAGGCGCTCCAGCCGCCGCCGACCTTGGTCCGGGCCGCGAACGGCGTCGCCGCCTTGCCGGTGCCCTTGTAGAGCCACAGCACGCCGGAGGTGTCACGGGCCAGCAGGTCCGCCCTGCCGTCCCCCGTCACGTCGCCCGCGCCCGTGAGCTCGTTGTAGGCGCTCCAGCCGCCGCCGACCTTGGTCCGCGCCGCGAACGGCGCCTTGTCGGTGCCGGTGCCGCTGTAGAGCCACAGCACGCCGGAGGTGTCCCGGGCGATCAGGTCGGCCCTGCCGTCGGCCGTCACGTCCGTGACGCCCGCCAGCTTGTTGTAGGCGTTCCAGCCGCCGCCGACCTTGGTCCGCGCGGCGACGACGTTCCAGTCACCGGTCGTGCGGTAGTGCCACAGCACGCCGGACGTGTCGCGGCCGACCAGGCCGCCGCCGCCCGCCTGCACGGTGACCGGGGCGAGCTTGGTGAGCTGGTCGTAGATGTTCCAGCCGCGGCCGACGACCTCCTCGAAGTCGCGGAAGGGCTCCGAGGCCCTGCCGGTGCCGTAGTGGGAACGGAGCATCCCGTCCTTGCCACGGGTCAGGAGCAGGTGGTGCGGCCTGACCGGGTACGGGCTGTCGACCGCGAAGTCGCTCGACGTCTCCGGGTTGTGGGTGCCCCAGTTGTAGACCTCGTACACCGCGGCGGCGTTGACCTTCCACGCCGCCGTCTTCGCTCCGGCGGTCAGCGTGTAGTCGATCGTGACGTCGCCCGGCGTGATGTCGCAGCGGACCTCACCGCCGTAGGCCACCGATCCCAGCGTGTGGTCGCAGGTCGTGTTGTCGCCGCGCGAGACCGAGTCGATCGTGATGCCGGCCTCGGACTCCTCCCAGTCGCGCTGGCCCTCCGAGGGGGCGAACGTGATCGAGAGGTGCCCCGCGTCCACCGCGTGCACGGTGATCGACTGGGTGACCGAGTCACCCGCCTTCAGCGTCGGCGTGTTCAGCGCGAGCGTGTTCTGCGCGACGTGCTCGGCCGACTTGACCGTGATGGTGCGCGCGGCGTGCAGACCGTCCTCGGAGAACGTCGCCGCGGTCTGGGCCTCCTTGACCGCCTTGTCGACGTTCGTGCCGCTCGGCGCGTACGCCAGCCCCACATAGGCCGTGGTGCCGTGCACGGCCGTGGCCGTGGCCGAGACCTCCGGATAGGAGACCCCGCCGTGGGCGTCACAGAGATAGACGCCGACCGCGGTCGCCTTCCTGCAGTCCGTGTCGAGCGAGACCTGGAGGCCCGCCGGTACACCCCCGGCCGCCCAGGCCGGGTCGTTCAGCTGCTTCTTGCTCAGGGCGTAGACCATGGTTCCGTCGGCCTCGTCGTACCACCCGGTCGGACCGAGCTCGGCCCGGCCCTCCCCGGGCATGAGCGTCCAGTCACGCCCCATCTCGAAGGCGAAATAGTCGGCCGCGGCGGCGGGCACGGCCCCCGCGAGGGCGCCGGTGGCAAGGAGCGCCACCGAACCCGAAACGGCCAGGATTCTTCGCATGCAACATCCCCCCGAATGAAGGCGGCAGCGCGTGCTGCCGCGGAACGCCAGGTACCCCCATGGCGTGCCCGGAACCTACACCACAAGGTCACACGGCCTTCACCTGGGCCTCTTCCGCCCCAACGCGGAGGAGGGGCCGGTGTCCTGGACACCGGCCCCTCCCCACACGATGGCTACGCGGTGGCCGCCGCCGCGTCCGCCGCCCGGGCCTTCAGCGCCCGCTCCACACCGGACCGGGACTCCGACATCAGCCGGCGCAGCGCGGCGCCCGGCTCGGCCGAGGCCAGCCAGGTGTCCGTGGCGTCCAGGGTCTCCTGCGAGACGTGCAGCGCCGGGTAGAGGCCGATGGCGACCTGCTGGGCCATTTCGTGGCTCCGCGAGTCCCAGACGTCCTTCACCGCGGCGAAGAACTTCTCCGCGTACGGCGCCAGCAGTTCGCGCTGGTCGGTCTGCACGAAGCCGCTGATGACCGCCTCCTGGAGGGAGTTCGGCAGCTTGTCGGACTCGACGACCGACGCCCACGCCTCGGCCTTCGCCTCCTCGGAGGGACGCGCCGCACGGGCGGACGCCGCGTGCCGCTCGCCCGCCGCCGTCCGGTCGCGCGCGTACTCGGCGTCGATCTCCTCGTCGTCGAGCAGCCCGGTCGCGGCCAGCCGCTGGACGAACGCCCAGCGCAGCTCGGTGTCGACGGCCAGGCCCTCGATCGCCTCGGTGCCGTCGAGCAGCGCCTGCAGCAGATCGAGCTGCTGGGGGTTGCGGGCCGTGGCCGCGAACGCGCGCGCCCAGGCCAGCTGGTGGTCGCTGCCCGGCTCCGCCGCGCGCAGGTGCGCGAGCGTCGCCTCGGTCCACTGGGTCAGACCCGCCTCGCGCCACTCCGGCGCCGCGTACAGGTCGAGCGCCAGCTTCACCTGACGGTGCAGCGACTGGACGACGCCGATGTCCGTCTCCTTGCCCACCCCGGACAGGACGAGCGCGAGGTAGTCGCGGGTGGCCAGTTCGCCGTCCCGCGTCATGTCCCAGGCGGCCGACCAGCACAGGGCGCGCGGCAGCGACTCGGTGAAGTCGCCCAGGTGCCCGGTGACGACCCGCAGCGACTCCTCGTCCAGGCGGACCTTCGCGTAGCTGAGGTCGTCGTCGTTGAGGAGGATGACGGCGGGGCGCGCGGTACCGGCGGGGAACGGCACGGTGGTGCGCTCGCCGTCCACGTCCAGCTCGATCCGGTCCGTACGGACCAGCTTGCCGGTCTCGTCCAGGCCGTAGCAGCCGATGGCGATCCGGTGCGGCCGCAGCGTCGGCTCGCCCTTCGCGCCGGCGGGCAGCGCGGGCGCCTCCTGGAGGACGGTGAACGAGGTGACGTGACCGTTGGCGTCCGTCTCGATCTCCGGGCGCAGGATGTTGATCCCGGCCGTCTCCAGCCACGCCTTCGACCAGGTCTTCAGGTCGCGGCCGGAGGTCTCCTCCAGCGCGCCGAGCAGGTCGGAGAGCCGGGTGTTGCCGAACGCGTGCGCCTTGAAGTACGCCTGGACGCCCTTGAAGAACGCGTCCGTGCCGACGTACGCCACCAGCTGCTTCAGGACCGAGGCGCCCTTGGCGTACGTGATGCCGTCGAAGTTGACCAGGACGTCGTCCAGGTCACGGATGTCCGCCATGATCGGGTGCGTCGAGGGCAGCTGGTCCTGCCGGTACGCCCACGTCTTCATGGAGTTGGCGAACGTCGTCCAGGAGTGCGGCCACTGCGAGCCCTCGGCGTACGAGAGGCAGGCGATGGAGGTGTAGGTGGCGAACGACTCGTTCAGCCACAGGTCGTTCCACCACTCCATGGTCACGAGGTCGCCGAACCACATGTGGGCCAGCTCGTGCAGGATCGTCTCGGCCCGCGTCTCGTACGCCGCGTCCGTCACCTTGGAGCGGAAGACGTACTGGTCGCGGATGGTGACCGCGCCCGCGTTCTCCATCGCGCCCGCGTTGAACTCCGGCACGAAGAGCTGGTCGTACTTGGCGAACGGGTACGCGTAGTCGAACTTCTCCTGGAACCAGTCGAAGCCCAGCCGCGTGACGTCGAAGATCGCGTCCGCGTCGAGGAACTCGGCGAGCGAGGGACGGCAGTAGATGCCGAGCGGGACGGACTGGCCGTCCTTCTCGTAGCTGCTGTGCACCGAGTGGTACGGACCGACGATCAGGGCCGTGATGTACGTGGAGATGCGCGGCGTCGGCTCGAACGACCAGACGTCGTCCGCGGGCTCCGGCGTCGGCGAGTTGGAGATCACGGTCCAGCCGGACGGGGCCTTCACGGTGAACCGGAAGGTCGCCTTCAGGTCGGGCTGCTCGAAGCTCGCGAAGACGCGGCGGGCGTCCGGGACCTCGAACTGGGTGTAGAGGTAGGCCTGCTGGTCGACCGGGTCGACGAAGCGGTGCAGACCCTCACCGGTGTTGGTGTACGCGCAGTCGGCGACGACCTTCAGCTCGTTGGAGCCCGCCACCAGGTGCGGCAGCGTGATGCGCGAATCGCGGAACACCGCCGCGACGTCCAGTGCCCTGCCGTTCAGCTCGACCTCGTGCACCGCGGGGGCGACCAGGTCGATGAAGGTCTCCGCGCCGGCTTCGGCGGAGTCGAAGCGCACGGTGGTGACGGACCGGTAGGTCCCGCCCTCCTGCGCTCCGGAGAGGTCGAGATCGATCTCGTACGCGTCCACGGTCAGCAGGCGCGCCCGCTCCTGTGCCTCTTCGCGGGTCAGATTCGTGCCAGGCACGCGGTCATCTCCTTGATATGCGATGTTTCCGGCCATCCTTCCACGTGAGCCGGGCCCAGGGCGATGTCCGTTTTCCGCCGGACCGCCCCGGCGCGGCGGGCCATTCTCGTCCCATGACCAAATACGAGGCACGCGCGATCGAACCGGCCGCGCTGAAGGAGATCCGGGAGACGGACGACGCGGGACACCCGTGCGTCCCGTACACCGCCACGGACGCGGGAAACCCGCTGCGCTGCTGTCTGCGGGGGAACGAGACGGGGGAGCGGATCGCGCTCGTCTCGTACGCGCCGCTGCGCCGGTGGGCGGCCGCGAGCTGGGCCCGGCCCGGGGCCTATGACGAGCAGGGGCCGGTGTTCATCCACGCGGAGGAGTGCGGGGGCCCGGCGCCCGGCCGCACGGGTTACCCGTTCTCGCGGGCGGGGGCGCTGCGGACGGTCCGGCGCTACGACCTGGAGGGCCACATCGTGGGCGGCCGGCTGATGGAGATCCCGGCGGACGAGGAGCGGGGGTACGACGATGCCTTCGCCGAGGCGTTCGCCGACCCGCAGGTGGCGCTGGTGCACGTCAGGGCCGTGGAGTACGGCTGCTGGCACTTCGAGGTACGCCGGACGGACTGAGGCCCCCTCGGCGGCCGAGGAGCGGGGGCCCGGGGACGGAGCCCCGGACCCCCGCGGTGGGGCGGAACGCGGTCAGCCCGCGAGCTCCGCCGCGACCAGCTCCGCGATCTGCACCGCGTTCAGCGCCGCGCCCTTGCGCAGGTTGTCGTTGGAGACGAAGAGCGCGAGGCCGTGCTCGACGGTCTCGTCGACCCGGATGCGCCCGACGAAGGACGCGTCCTGGCCGGCGGCCTGCAGCGGGGTGGGGATCTCGGAGATCTCGACGCCGGGGGCGTCCTTCAGCAGCTCGTACGCGCGCTCCACGCCGATCGGACGGGCGAAGCGGGCGTTGACCTGGAGCGAGTGGCCGGAGAAGACCGGGACGCGGACGCAGGTGCCGGACACCTTCAGCTCCGGGATCTCCAGGATCTTGCGGGACTCGTTGCGGAGCTTCTGCTCCTCGTCCGTCTCGAAGGAGCCGTCGTCGACGATCGAGCCGGCCAGCGGCAGCACGTTGAAGGCGATGGGGCGCTTGTAGACGCCGGGCTCGGGGAAGTCGACGGCGCCGCCGTCGTGGGTCAGCTTGTCGGCGTCGGCGACGACCTTGGACGCCTGGCCGTGCAGCTCGGCGACGCCGGCCACTCCGGAGCCGGACACCGCCTGGTACGTGGCGACGGTCAGCGCCTCCAGGCCCGCCTCGTCGTGCAGCGGGCGCAGCACGGGCATGGCGGCCATCGTGGTGCAGTTCGGGTTGGCGATGATGCCCTTGGGGCGGTCCGCGATCGCGTGCGCGTTGACCTCGGAGACGACCAGCGGGACCTCGGGGTCCTTGCGCCAGGCGGAGGAGTTGTCGATCACGACGGCGCCCTGGCCGGCGACCTTCTCGGCGAGCGCCTTCGACGTCGCGCCGCCGGCGGAGAAGAGCACGATGTCCAGGCCGGTGTAGTCGGCCGTGGAGGCGTCCTCGACGGTGATGTCGGTGCCCTCGTAGGTGATCGTGGAGCCCGCGGAGCGTGCGGAGGCGAAGAGGCGCAGTTCGGCGACGGGGAACTTCCGCTCGGCCAGGATGCTGCGCATGACTGTGCCGACCTGACCGGTGGCGCCGACGATTCCGACCTTCACAGGAACTCCTTCAGACGTACGAAAGGGCACGGTTGCCGCTCCATGATGCGTATGTCCACGGCTTCCTTGTCCAATCCATTGTCCGACCTGCGGACGGCCGCCGCGAGGGCGCGCACAGGGCAGTGGGGCGGGCGCCCGTTGAGCGCCCGCCCCACTGTCGTACGGATCACATGTTCAGCGCGATGCCGTTACGGCGTGACCTTCTCGATCACGACGCTGCCGGTGCCCGCCGCGGTGCCGCGGGAATTCACCAGCTGGACCTCGCCGAAGAACTGCCGGCCCTCGGGAGCGGCCCCGGCGACCGCGACCTCGGCACCGACCTGGGCCGAAGCGCCGGAGGCCAGGTTCACGGCCTTCGACTCGTCGACGGAGATCGTGCCGAGCGACGGCGCGTAGTACACGTCGCGGTAGTCGTACTCGGTGGTCCCGGCGGGGACGTCGTACCCGTCGATGACGACCGTGTACGTACCGGCGGCCGGCTTCACCAGGCTGACGGACTCCTCGGAGCCCGCCGTGGTGGAGGTGCCCACCTCGGCCGCGCCCCTGTAGACGTACAGGTCCAGGTCGGCGTTGGCGTCCGAGGTGCCGCCGATGGCG
The DNA here is from genome assembly GCF_035917255.1 of Streptomyces sp. NBC_01257. Classification (NCBI taxonomy): domain Bacteria; kingdom Bacillati; phylum Actinomycetota; class Actinomycetes; order Kitasatosporales; family Streptomycetaceae; genus Streptomyces; species Streptomyces sp. NBC_01257. Next base: position 3,194,777 of record NZ_CP108472.1, on the reverse strand, counting down.
AAGTCGAGCTTCTCGACGCCCTCACCGATGGTGACCTCCTTGACGTACTCGCCGCCCGTGGAGATCGACGGACGCTCGACGTCCGCCGAGCCCAGCGAGCCGCCCTTGAGCTTGCCCACCAGGTCACCGGCGTTGTTGGTGACCGTCCAGTTCACCGCGGCCGGGGTGCCGATCTTCGCCTCGGCGATGGTCTGCACCGCCGGGTCGAAGGTGGCGCCGAGCAGCGAGACATCCAGCTTGTACGGGTTGTCCAGCAGCGGCGACGTGCGCCGGGCCTCGACCTCGATCTCCCAGACGCCGGCCTGCGGGTCGGCGTACGAGCGCACGTCGGGGCGGCAGGTGTTGGCCGGGTTCTCGTAGTTCGGGTAGCAGAACGGCGTCCCGCTGTCCTCCACCGCGACCCCGTAGGGGTGGATGGAGATGAAGCGGGTCTGGCTGCCCGAGCGCAGGGCGCTCATCGCGACCTCGAGGGTCTTGGCGCCCTCCGGCACGGTCACGAAGTACGACGTGGTGCCGTTGCGCTGCACCGAGCCGGACGCCTTGAACGCGTAGACCGGCTTCGTCAGCTCCTTGGAGACGACGACCGTGGCCAGGATCTGCTGGTCCACTCCGGAGGTCTTCGCGTCGTCGACCTGCAGGATCGCGCTGTGCACGCCCGCGCTGCCCGGCTTCGCCTGGACCTTGACCGTGACCGGTGTGCCGAGCGGGAGCGAGACGGTGCTCGGCCCGGTCAGCTTGAACGTGCCGTCGTCGTACTTCCACGACAGCTTGTGGCTGACGTTCCTGTCCGGGCCCGTGGTGCGGGTGACCGTGACGTCGTACGTCTTCTTCTGGCCGGCCTTCAGGCCGCCCTCGCGGTCGTACAGGCCGGTGCCGAAGCCCGGGGTCTTCAGCGCGAAGTCGATCGCGGTGTCGACCGGGGCCTTGACCGTGTACTCGTGCGCCGGGGCGCCCTGCTTCTGGATCTGCTTCCAGGCGGCGACGATGTCGATCAGACCGGCACCCTGGGCGTGCGCGGGCACTCCCTTGATCTGGGTGGCGGTGCTGGTCAGCGCGGTGCGCAGGTCGGCCGGGGGCAGCTCGATGTGCTGCTGCTTCGCGGCGGACAGCAGCAGCGCGGTCGCGCCGGCGGCCTGCGGGGAGGCCATCGACGTGCCCTGGAGCATGGAGTAACCGGCGGGCAGGGAGTAGCCCGCCTCCTTGACCGGCGAGCCGGGCAGCCAGGTCTGCGTCGAGTTGATCGACGCGCCGGGCGCCGTCAGGGTCGGCGTGAAGCCGCCGTCCTCACGCGGACCGCGCGAGGAGAACGGCATCATGTCGTACTTCTTGGTGACGCCGGAGCCGTAGTTCGCGGCCCAGGTCTCCTTGGAGATGGACGCGCCGACCGAGATGACGTGGTCGGCGAGGCCGGGGTCACCGATGGTGTTGACACCCGGTCCGTCGTTGCCGGCCGAGATGACCAGCTGGACGCCGTAGATGTCGACGAGCCGCTTGTACAGATCGGCGCGGGCGTTGTTGCCGTCGTTGAGCGGCGGCAGGCCGCCGATCGACATGTTGACGATGTCGACGCCGCGGTTGATGACGAGGTCGGCCATGCCCTCCATCAGCGCGATGTTGGTGCAGCCGCCGGACCAGGTGCAGGCACGCGAGGAGACGATCTTCGCGCCGGGCGCGGCACCGTTCATCTTGCCGCCGAACAGGCCGTTCGCCGCGGTGATGCCCGCGACGTGCGTGCCGTGCTCGGACTCGATGACACCGATGGAGACGTAGTCGGAGGTGTCCCCGGCGGCGTTGTACACGACGCCCTTGCGGGTCTCGACGACGAACGGGATGCGCTCGACGACGTCGGTGCGCGGGTCGTCCTTGCCGAAGTAGGAGACCTGGTGCTTCTCCTTGTACGGCTTCAGGACGGTGTCGTCGGAGAAGTCCGCGTTGCTGTTCAGGTCCACCCGGGTGGTGCCGGTGACCGGGTCGTACAGCACGGCCCACACGTCGGTGGTGTCGCCGTCGCGGTTCAGGTCGCCCGCCATGTCGCCGCCCTTGGTGGCGGCCTCGGCGAACAGGCTGATCCGGTACGAGCCCTTGGGGGCCGAGTAGGTCAGGCCCTTGTAGGTGAACGTCGGGCCGGACACGGCGTCCGTCATCCGCAGCCAGGTGCCGTCGCCGTCACTGACCGGGTCGGTGGCCGTCACCCAGTCGGTGATCTTGCGCTCACCGGTGGTGGTCTTCTGGAGCGCGGGGTGCGCGATGTCGACGCCTGCGTCCAGGACGCCGATGGTGATGCCCCGGCCGTCGGCCTTCGGGTGCTGCTGGACGAAGTCGACCGCGCCCGTCTCGAAGGACGGGTTGTACGGGTTCTTCGCCGGGGTCTTCCTGCCCGGGGCGGCGTAGCTGCCCGTCGACTTCGCCTTGGCCTTGCTGCCGGTCGCCCGGTCGGCCGCGGGGGTCGGGTCGTCCAGCATGATCTCCTGCTTGAGATCGATGCCGCGGACGGAGCTCAGCTTGGAGGCAGCCTTGATGGTGGCCTCGGCCGATGCGGTCGGCACGGTCGCCCGCACGTACCCGAGCTTGTCGTACGTACGCCCCAGCACGGAGCCCTTGACGGCGTCGAACTGCTTGGCGACCTGCTCGGTCGCGCCGGGTGCGGTGGAGACCATCATGGTGATGTTCTTCTCGCCCTTGGCCTCGGCCTTGGCGAGAACATCGGCGTCGGCCGTGCCGAGCTTGTCCGCCGGGGCGTCGCTCGCGGCGGCCTTGACGGGTGCGGTGGCCGGGTCGTCGGCGGCGAAGACGGGGGCGGCACCGGTGGCGGCCAGCGCGGCCACCAGTCCGGCGGCGGCCGCGACTCGGGCCACGCGTCTCGCTCCGGGTATGTAACCGGGGGATTCGGAGGTCATCAGCATCCCTGTATGTGAAAGAGAGAGTCCGGAAATCGGTACCGGATGACCGCTCACCCTTTCGTAAATGACAGGGGTTTGTGGAGAGTTGTGGGGGGCGAGTTGTGTACATGGCGGGCTTCCGCCACCGGGGTCAAAGCGTCACGAGGGATGAAACGGGCGATACGTGGCGGGTGTCCACCTCACCTGGGCAGGATCATCACGTACGCGGCAGGCGTACGGTCGGCCGCCGCCATCAACGCCGTCCGCACCACGGTCGCCTGCTGCTCCCGGGTGTCACGCAGCTTCCGCGGCGTGAGGTGGACGACCGTGACGCCGAGCCGCTCCAGGTGCTCGCGCCGGGCGGCGTACGCGGACCACTCGGCCTCGTGCTGCTCCTGGCGGCGGTCGTCGTCGAGCCGGCTGTACCGCGGGGCCCTGGTGTCCAGCTCCACCGCCACCGCCTCCTCGGGCCAGTAGGCGTCGACCGCGCCCAGGTGCGGACCGCCGGGCAGCCGCAGGTCCACGTTCCACAGCGGCTCCGGCAGCCCGTGGGACCGCACCATGTCGTACAGCCGCTCCTCCGCGAGCGCCCGCCCCTCGGCGAGCAGCGAGTCCACGGCGTTCACCACCTGGGGCCGGTCGAGCACCTTGGCGCGGTTCAGCTCACCCACCACGACCGCGGGTTCGCAGTGACCGCCGCGGACCGCCTCGGTGAGCAGCCGGCGCACCGCGTGCGCGTCCCCGAGCCCGGCGACGGCGTCCGCCAGGGCGCGGGCCACCGGTGCCACCGGAATGCCGTCCAGCCACTGCGGCCGGGGCAGTTCGGAGGTCCGCACCAGCCGGACGTGGCGCACCGACCGCAGCCGGCGGATGCGCGGCACCAGTACGTCGATGCGGTCCGTGGACACCGTGGGCGGTGCGGCGGAGAAGCCGTACAGCGACAGCGCGGCCAGCCCGGTGATCATCGCCTCGCCGTACCCGGGGTCGGCCCCGTCGGCCCGGGCGGGCGGGGTCCGCCGCCCGGAGGCCGGTGGCCGGCCCGCGTACAGCAGGGCCGACCGCAGCCGCTCCCGGCCGCTGAGCTTTCCCGGGTGCAGCACGAAGACGCCGGGCAGCGGCTGCTGCCACGGCCCGCCGGCCCGGCACTGCTCGGCCGCCCGGGCGGGGGAGATGCCACGGGCCTTCAACTGGGCCGTGGAAAGGACGCGTTGCCGGACATCGGAGGTGATGCGGAGGTGGCAGGGGGAGAGCGGGGTGTTCTGGGTCATGCTCCGGTGTATCCCGCTTGCCACCGGGGCCTGAACCCCTGTTACAGGCCCGTCGACATTCCCGGACAACGCCGTCCTAAAGTACGGGCGTTCGACAGCCGAAAAGACCTGACCCGCCAGGGATTATGAGCCGGGCGCCGGGGGCGCACCAGCTGTCCCGCGCGCCGCACGCGCACGCCTCCCGGGGGCTCCGGTCCGGCCCGTGGCCCGGCGGCATCCAGCCCGTCCGGCATGTGAGGACGGAACCCTCGCCGAGGTGCGCGGCACCCCGACGAGGACGTCACACCGGACGGGCCGGAACACGGTCAGACGGCTGCGCCGTCACACGCCTGCGCACGCAGCGCCCGCGCCAGATCGTCCCGCGCCTCCAGCACCAGCCGCCGCAGCGCCGGGGCCGCGTCCGCGTGCGCGTCGAGCCACGCGTCCGTCGCCGCCAGCGTGGCGGGATCGTCCTGAAGGGCCGGGAACAGTCCCCTCACCACGGCCATCCCGATCTGGATCGACCGCTCGGCCCACACCCGCTCGATCGCCGCGAAGTACGTGCTCGCGTACGGCGCGAGCAACGCGCGCTGCGAGGACTGCGAGAAGCCCAGGATGGTGGCCTCCACCAGCGCGTTGGACAGTGCGTCCGACTCGACGACACCCGCCCACGCCTGAGCCTTGACCGCGGCCGACGGGCGCGAGGCCAGGCACCGCACCTGGTGGCGCTTGCCGGACGCCGTGTCGTCGCGGGCCAGTTCGGCACCGACCGCCGCCTCGTCGGCCGCGCCGTGCGAGACCAGCGGCGACAGGAACGCCCAGCGCAGCTCTTGGTCGACGTCGAGACCGTCGATCCGGGCGGTGCCGTCGAGCAGCCCGGACAGCAGCTGGAAGTCGGTGTCCGATGCGGCGACCGCCGCGAAGAAGCGGGCCCAGGCCAGCTGGTGCTCGCTGCCCGGCACCGCGAGCCGCAGCTCGCGCAGCGCGCCCTCGGCCAGCGCCCGGCCGCCCTCCTCGCGCCACTCCGGGGCGGCGTAGTGGACCAGCGAGGTCCGGGTCCAGGCGTGCAGCATCTGCAGGACGCCGATGTCCGTCTCCCGGCCGGAGAAGGCCAGTACCAGCGCGACGAAGTCGCGGGCCGGCATCAGCCCGTCCCGGGTGAGGTTCCACAGCGCGGACCAGCACAGCGCCCGCGCCAGCGGATCCGTGAGGTCGCCGAGGTGGGCGCGGAGCGTGGCCAGCGACACCTCGTCGAAGCGGACCTTGCAGTACGTCAGGTCGTCGTCGTTGACGAGGATCAGCTCGGGACGCTCGGCCCCGGCCAGCTCCGTGATCACGGTGCGCGGCCCCGCCACGTCCGCCTCGGCCCGGGCGTAGCGCACCAGGTCACCGTCGGGCGTGCGCCGGTACAGGCCGACCGCGACCCGGTGGGGTCGCAGCTCCGGATGCGATTCGGCCGCCTCCTGGAGGACGGCCAGCTCGGTGATGCGGTCCGCGGCGTCGTAGACCGCCACCGGGGTCAGCGAGTTGACGCCCGCGGTCTGCAGCCAGGAGCGCGACCACGAGGTCATGTCCCGCCCGGACGTCTCGGCCAGCACCGACAGCAGGTCGCCCAGCTGGGTGTTGCCGTAGGCGTGCTTCTTGAAGTAGCGCCGCGCGCCCTCCAGGAACGCGTCCCGCCCCACGTACGCCACCAGCTGCTTCAGCACCGACGCGCCCTTGGCGTACGTGATGCCGTCGAAGTTGAGTTTGGCGTCCTCCAGGTCACGGATGTCGGCCGTGATCGGGTGGGTGGACGGCAGCTGGTCGGCGCGGTAGGCCCAGGACTTGCGGTTGTTGGCGAAGGTGATCCAGCCGTCCTCGAAGCGGGTCGACTCCACCATCGCGAAGACGCCCATGAAGTCGGCGAACGACTCCTTGAGCCACAGGTCGTCCCACCACTGCATGGTCACGAGGTCGCCGAACCACATGTGCGCCATCTCGTGCAGGATGACGTTGGCCCGGCTCTCGTACGACGCCCGCGTCACCTTCCCGCGGAAGATGTACTCCTCGCGGAACGTGACACAGCCCGGGTTCTCCATCGCGCCGAGGTTGTACTCGGGCACGAACGCCTGGTCGTACTTCCCGAACGGGTACGGGTAGTCGAAGTTGTCGTGGAAGAAGTCCAGGCCCTGCTTGGTGATCAGGAAGATGTCGTCGGCGTCGAAGTGCTTGGCGAGCCCCTTGCGGCACAGCGCGCCGAGCGGGATGTCCAGCGTCGTGCCGTCGGCGAACGTACGGCTGTAGGAGTCGGTCACGTAGTGGTACGGACCGGCGACGACCGCCGTGATGTACGTCGAGATCGGCTCGGTCTCGGCGAACCGCCACTCCCCGCCCTCGCGGGACTCCTCGGCGCCGTTGCTCCAGACCGTCCACTCCGCGGGCGCGGTCACCCGGAAGCGGTAGGGGGCCTTGAGGTCGGGCTGCTCGAAGTTGGCGAAGACGCGACGCGCGTCCGCCGGCTCGTACTGCGTGTAGAGGTAGACCTCGCCGTCCTCCGGGTCGACGAAGCGGTGCAGGCCCTCGCCGGTCCGGCTGTACGCGCACTGCGCGTCGACCACCAGGACGTGTTCGCCCTCCGGCAGGTCCGCCAGGGTCACCCGCACGCCGTCGAAGACGGCCGCCGGGTCCAGCACGGTGCCGTCCAGGGTCACCGCGTTCACCGACGGGGCGATCAGGTCGGCGAAGGTCGTCGCACCGGCACGGGCCGAGCGGAACCGGATCGTCGTCACCGAGCGGAAGGTCCGCGGACCGGAACTCTGCCCGTCGTCCCCGTCGGGCCCACCGATCGCGGAACGGACGTCCAGTGCGACGTCGTATCCGTCGACGGTCAGCAGCTCGGCCCGCTCACGGGCCTCGTCGCGGGACAGGTTCTCACCGGGCACGAGCACACTCCTTTGTGTCACGTTCGAATAGTTTGATCCTCCCATGCCCCTTCCCGGCCCGGCACGCGGGAATGGCGGGAGCGCCCGGCGGTGTTCTCGGCCACAGGATGCGATCGGTCCTCATGAGGAGAGACATGTCTGACAACAGCACGGTGACCGCCAAGACCCCCGCCGATTTCTGGTTCGACCCGCTCTGCCCCTGGGCCTGGATGACCTCCCGCTGGATGCTGGAGGTGGAGAAGGTCCGCGACGTCGAGGTCCGCTGGCACGTGATGAGCCTGGCCGTGCTCAACGAGAACCGCCTGGACGAGCTGCCCGACGAATACCGCGACCTGCTGGAGAACAAGGCCTGGGGCCCGGTCCGCGTGGTGACCGCCGCCCAGCAGAAGCACGGCGACGACATCGTCGGACCGCTCTACACGGCGCTCGGCACCCGTTTCCACAACCAGGGCGAGGGCCCCACCCGCGAGGCCGTCGAGGCCGCGCTGAAGGACGTCGGCCTGCCGGCCGAGCTCGCGGAGTACGCCGACTCCGACGCGTACGACACCGAGCTGCGCGCCTCCCACCAGGAGGGCATCGACAAGGTCGGCCAGGACGTCGGCACCCCGGTCATCGCGGTGCCCGGCGCGGACGGCGAGCAGATCGCCTTCTTCGGCCCGGTCGTCACCCCCGCCCCGAAGGGCGAGGACGCGGCGAAGCTGTGGGACGGCACGCTGCTGGTCGCGTCCATCCCGGGCTTCTACGAGATCAAGCGGACCCGCACCCAGGGCCCGGTCTTCGACTGATCGCGTGAGCGGGGGCGCGGGGCCGGTGACGGCGGGCCCCGCACCCCGCCCGCGGTGACCCGGCCCCGCCGGAGTTCACACGCACGTCACGCCGGACCCTTGCCGCGGGCTCGAACTCTCGTTCATGATCTGCGGCATGTCAGCCGACGCCCGCACGGACCGGAACGCGGAACCGGCCGCGGGTCTGCCGCGCCGGGTCCGGATCGGGTACGGGCTCGGCTCGCTGTGCACCGGCACCTTCGCCACCGTGCCCGGGCTGATCCTGCTCTACTACCTGACCGACGTGCTGGCCGTGCCCGCCGCCGTCGCGGGCGCCGCGGTCTTCCTGCCCAAGGCCTGGGACGTCCTGATCAATCCGCTGGTCGGAGCCGTCTCCGACCGCAGCCGGCTGCGCGGCGGACCGCGCCGCCCCTTCCTGCTGACAGGCGCGTGCACCCTGCCGCCGCTCTTCGCCCTGCTCTTCGCCGCGCCGCCGCTGCGGGGCGCGGCCGCCGCCGGATACGTGGCGGCCCTGTTCCTGCTGGCCGCCACCGCCTACGCGGTCTTCCAGGTGCCGTACGTGACGATGCCCGCCGAGATGACCGAGGACCCGCAGGAGCGCCGCCGGATCCTCGGCTGGCGGGTCGCCTTCCTCGGCGTCGCCATCCTGCTGTCCGGGGCGCTCGCCCCGGCCATCGCCCATGCCGACGGCGACACCCCGGCGAGCTACCGGCTGATGGGCCTCGCGGTCGCCGTGCTGCTCGCCGCCGGCATGTTCGGTGCCTGGGCCGCCACCCGAGGAGCCCCCGCCGTCGCCCGCAGCGAGTCCGAACCCTCGCTGCGCGCCCAGCTCGCCGCCGCCCGCTCCAGCAGGCCGTTCCGTCACCTCGTGACCATGTGGACGCTCCAGGCCCTGGCGATCGGCGTGATGCTCGCGGGCGTCCAGTACTTCGCCACGTACACCCTCGGCTCGGCGAGCGCCGTCACCCCGCTCTTCGCCTGCCTGATCGGCCCGCTGGTGCTGTTCATGCCGCTGTGGAACCGGCTGGCCCGGCTCCGCTCCACCACGTACGCCCAGTGGTGCGCCTCGCTCCTCTACCTCGTCGGCGCGCTCGCGCTCGCCTTCACCCGGCAGGCCGGCCCGGCCCTCGGCTACGCGGCGGTCGCGGTGATCGGGATCGCCTACGCCGGACTCCAGTTGCTGCCGCTCACACTGCTGGCCGACACCCTCGCCGACGACCGGGCCAGGACCGGGAAGCAGCGGGCCGCGACGTTCACCGGGCTTTGGACCGCCGCCGAGACCCTCGCCTTCGCGCTGGGCGCCGGGGCGTTCGCCCTGGTGCTGGCCGTGACCGGCTTCCGGTCCTCGGACGCCGACCACCGGGTCGCGCAGCCGGAGGCGGCGCTGACCGGGATCACCCTCGGCATGAGCGTGCTGCCCGCCGTGCTGGCCGCGGCGAGCCTCTGGCTGCTGCATCTGTACCGAGCCCCTGATCAGGAAGAGCCCGCCCATGCCGACTGACCCCGCCCCCGCCGTCCCCGCGGCGGACGTCCTCGCCGAACTCACCGCCCTGCGCGGCGCCGACGCCCCCACCCGCGGCGGCCGGACCTTCGCGTACGTCTACGACGCCGGACTGGAGGGCCTGGACGAGCTGGCCGCCGCCGCGTACCGCGCGTACGCCACCGTCAACGGCCTGGACCCGACGGTCTTCCCGAGCGTGGCCCGGCTGGAGAACGACGTGGTGGGCGCGGCGGCGGCGCTGCTGGGTGCGCCAGGCGCGCAGGGCACGTTCACCAGCGGCGGCACCGAGTCGATCCTGCTCGCGGTGAAGACCGCCCGCGACCACGCGAAGGCCGAACGCGGCGTCACCGAACCTCAGTTGGTGCTGCCCTCCACCGCCCACGCGGCCTTCCACAAGGCGGCCGCCTATCTGGGCCTGGAACCGGTCGTGGTGCCCGTCGACCCCGTGACCTACCGGGCGAACGCCGCCGCCGTCGCCGCCGCGATCACCGAACGCACCGCCCTCGTCGTCGCCTCGGCCCCCTCGTACGCGCACGGGGTGACCGACCCGGTCCCCGAGATCGCCGCGGCCGCCGCGGAGCGGGGCGTCCTGTGCCATGTGGACGCCTGCATCGGCGGCTGGATCCTGCCCCATCTGCGGCGCGCGGGACGGGAGATACCGCCGTTCGACCTCTCCGTCCCCGGCGTCACCTCGCTCTCCGTGGACCTGCACAAGTACGGCTACGCCGACAAGGGCGCCTCCGTGGTGCTCTACCGGGACGCGGAACTCCGCCGCCACCAGTACTTCGCGCACGCGGGCTGGCCCGGCTACCCGGTCGTCAACCCCACCGTCCAGGGCACCAAGTCCGCCGGCCTGCTGGCCCAGGCGTGGGCGGTGCTGCGGTACGTGGGCGAGGACGGCTACACCGCACTGGCGGGGCGGGTCGCCGAGGCCTCCGACCGGCTGCTCGCGGGGCTGCGCGCGATGCCGGACGTGCGGGTGCTCGGTGACCCGTCGGCCGGGCTCGTCGCCTTCACCGTCGTGGACGGCCCGGACGGCGCCCCGGGGCTGAGCCTGCTGCTGCACCTGGCCGACGAGATGCGGGAGCGCGGCTGGTACCTCCAGCCGCAGCTCTCCTTCGACGGCCTGCCGCCCAACCTCCACCTCACCCTGACCCCGGCCACGGTCGGCCAGGTCGACGCCCTGCTCACCGACCTCGACGCGGCGCTGGGCTCCGCCCGCGCCCTGCCCCCGGTCGCGGTGGACCCCGCACTGGCCGGGCTGGCCGCCGGGCTGGACCCGTCGAAGCTCGGCCCGGACGAGATCGAGGCCGTCCTGGCCTTCGCCGGCCTCACCGGCGACGGCGGCCTGCCCACCCGGATGGCTCCGGTCCTGGTCCTGCTGGACGCCCTGCCGGGTCCGCTGAAGGAGCGGCTGCTCGCGGAGTTCGTGGGGTCGGTGTTCCGGATCTGAGGGCGCGGGTGAGCCCCCGCACACAGAAGGCCCCCCGCGAGTCATGTCCTCGCGGGGGGCCTTCCTTCATCCGCCTGCCCGGTGAAAGGTGAGAAGACGATCACGAGGCAGGACGTTTCCGGGCGCTGTGCGTCAGGGCGCGAGGAGCAGGACGTCCGCGCGCTCCTTGGCGGCCGCGTACCGCTTCGCCACGTCCTGCCAGTTGACGACGCGCCACATCGCCTCGATGAAGTCGACCTTCTGGTTCTTGTACTGCAGGTAGAAGGCGTGCTCCCAGGCGTCGAAGACCAGGACCGGGACCGAGCCCTGGCCCACGTTGCCCTGGTGGTCGTAGACCTGCTCGACGATCAGCCTGCCGCTGACCGGCTCGTACGCGAGGACGCCCCAGCCGGAGCCCTGCGTGGTCGCCGCGGCCTTCGTCAGCTGGGACTTGAAGCCCGCGAAGGAGCCGAAGGAGTCGGTGATCGCGTCCGCGAGGTCGCCGACGCCGTCCGCCGCGAGGGGCTCACCGCCGCCGTCACCGGTCATGTTGTGCCAGTAGATCGAGTGCAGGATGTGGCCGGAGAGGTGGAACGCGAGGTTCTTCTGGAGACCGTTGATCGCTCCCCACGCCTCCTTGTCCCGTGCCTCCTCCAGCTGCTCCAGGGTGTCGTTGGCGCCCTTCACGTACGCGGCGTGGTGCTTGTCGTGGTGGAGCTCGATGATCTGCGGATTGATGACCGGTTCGAGCGCCGCGTAGTCGTACGGGAGTTCCGGGAGCGTGTACGTGGCCATGGTTCGAACCCTCCAGCTGCTGTCCTGTTGTTATTGCAACCTATATGCAAGAGCAGGCTAACAGCAGGAAGGGGCGGGAGTGGATCAGCCCTTCGGCTTAGGACCATGGCCCCGCGGACCCGTGCGGGCGCACACGGAAACGCCGGGCGGGCCGGATCGCTCCGGCCCGCCCGGCGTTCTCGCCTACGGGGGTTACGCGTGCGGCGCCGCCGCGGAACGCCGCTGCCGTACGACACCGATCACGATCAGGACCGCCGTCAGCGCGCCCGTCGCCAGCAGCTGGTCGCGGGTGTCGGGCTGGCGGAGCATCAGGAGGAAGATGCCGGCCATCGCGAGGAGCGCCACCACCGTCAGGCCCGGGAAGAGCCACATCCGTACCACCAGCTTCTCGGGCGCCTCGCGCTCCAGCCGGGCGCGCAGGACCAGCTGCGAGACCGCGATGAAGATCCAGACGACCAGGATCACCGCGCCGATCATGTTGAGCAGCCAGGGGAAGACGTCGTCCGGCCGCCAGTAGCTCAGCAGCACGCACAGGAAGCCGAACACGGACGAGACCAGGACCGCCGTGCGCGGGACGCCGGAGGTGACCCGGCCGAGCCGCTTCGGGCCCTGGCCGCGGGCGACCAGCGAACAGGCCATGCGGGAGGCGCCGTAGATGTTGGCGTTCATCGCCGACAGCAGGGCGACCAGGATGACCACGTTCATGATCTCCGCCGCGCCGCTGATGCCGAGGTGGTCCAGGGCCGCGTAGAACGGTCCCACCTCCACCACCTTCGGGTCGTCCCACGGGACCAGCGTGACGATGACCGCCATCGAGCCGACGTAGAACAGCGCGATCCGCCACATCGCCGTCCGCACGGCCTTCGCGACGCCCTGCACCGGGTTCTCGGACTCCGCCGCGGCGATGGTGACGGTCTCCAGACCGCCGTACGCGAAGACGGACGCGAGCAGCCCGATGACCAGGCCCTCGGAGCCGTTCGGCATGAAGCCGCCGTCCCCGCTGAGGTTGCTGGTGCCGGGGGCGTCCGTGCCCGGGAGCACGCCGAGGATCGCCAGCACCCCCAGCACCAGGAACAGCGTGATCGCGGCGACCTTCAGTGCGGCGAACCAGAACTCGAACTCGCCGAACTTCGTCACCGAGGCAAGGTTCGTTCCCAGGAACACCACCATGAACAGCGCCACCCAGGCCCACTCCGGGGTCCCGGGCAGCCAGCCGCTGACGATCTGCGCGGCGCCGATGCCTTCGAGGCCGACCGCGACACAGAGCAGCACCCAGAACGCCCAGCCCGCCGTGAACCCGGCCCACGGCCCGATCGCCCGCTCGGCGTGGACGGAGAACGAACCGGAGGCCGGGTTGGCCGCGGACATCTCGCCGAGCATGCGCATCACGAGCATGACCAGCAGTCCGGAGACCGCGTAGGCGATGACGATCGACGGACCGGCGGCGGCGATGCCCGCGCCGGATCCGACGAACAGCCCGGCACCGATGACGCCGCCGAGGGCGATCATCGACAGGTGCCGCTGCTTGAGACCGTGGGTGAGGGCCGAATCGCGCCCGGCGTCGGATGCGACGGCCGGGGAGCCGGTGGGGGGAGGCGCGGAGGTCCGGGGCATGGACGAACTCTGTTCGGTCGGTGAGACGGGGGGACGTGTACACAGTCTGAACACGCACCCCGTTCACCGGGAACAGCTGTCCGCTATACGGGCACCAGGCTCACACACGCCGCACACCCGGCCCCGACGAGCCGCTCGCCGCCACCAACCGGCGCTTTAGAGGGAATTCACAGTCGGCCCTGCGGAGACCTGCCCGGCCGCCGGAGGTGGAATGCGCCCTCACCTCAGTGACGAGCGTCACGCCCCGACGCAATTGCGTGCCGTCCTTTGTGTGAACCCCACCAATCCCTCAACCGCCGCTTTGTCGGCCGCTGATGGTGATCCGGCGACACTCCGTCGGCTAACGTCAGCCTCAGTCTGTCCCCACCTGCCCTCACCCCGCGGAGTCCCGATGAGCACTGCTGCCGCCGCCCCCGTCCGTACCGGAGCGGTCCTCGCCGATCTGCTGCCCGCCGTCCGGCACCGCTACGCCGTGGACACCGCCCTGGTGCTCGGCGGCGCCGCGCTGACCGGCATAGCGGCCCAGATCGCCGTGCCGATCCCCGGCTCCCCGGTCCCGGTCACCGGCCAGACCTTCGCCGCGCTCCTGGTCGGCACCGCGCTCGGCGCCCGCCGCGGTTTCCTCTCCCTCGCCGTGTACGCGCTCGTCGGCATGGCCGGCATGCCGTGGTTCTCGGCCGGCAGCTCCGGTGCGGGCGGCGCATCCTTCGGCTACGTGCTCGGCATGCTGCTCGCCGCCACCGTGGTCGGCGGCCTCGCCCGCCGCGGCGGCGACCGCTCGGTGCTGCGCACCGCGGGCACGATGGTGCTCGGCTCGGCGATCATCTACGCGGTCGGCGTGCCCTACCTGGCGCTGTCCACCGGCATGTCGGCGAGCGCCGCGATCGCGGCCGGCCTGACGCCGTTCCTGCTCGGCGACGCGCTGAAGGCCGCGCTCGCCATGGGCGCGCTGCCCGCGTCCTGGAAGCTCATCGGCCGCCGCGGCTGATGCCGTAGCTCCCACCGAAGAGGCTCGCCGGGTCGTATCGCGACACCAGACCGGCGAGCCTCTCGTGCGTCCGCGGGCCGTGGAGGTCCTCGGTGCGGTCCCCGCCGCCGAAGGAGAAGTTCAGCGAACGGCCAATGACCAGCGGCCCCAGGACCGCGGCCACCTGCTCGTACAGCGCCCGGACCGACGCCACGTCCGTCCCGTCCAGCGGTGACAGCAGCCGCAGCAGAAAGCCGGCGTCCCGGTGGGGCACCGCACTGTCCGGCTCCGGAGCGGCGGCCAGCGCGCCGCCCAGGTGGTTCAACTGCACCACGGTCATCGTGGGCGCCTTCCGGCCGGTCAGCTCCAGCACCCGCGCCGCACGTTCCGCATCGATGCCGCGCAGCATCAGCCCGTCCCCGTAGTAGGCGTGCGGGAACGGCGGATCGCTGTGGATGGTGTGGCTCTCCGTGTACGGCATCTCCCGCAGCGAGTCGGCCAGTACGGGGCCGGCCGGCCGCAGCGGTGCGACGAGGCGTTCGCCCTCGGCCGCGGAGCCGGTGTACGCGACCCGCACCGAGACCACGTACCGGCCGCGCAGTTCCGCAGGGACCTGCGGGAGGTCCGGGTAGACGAGTGCGCCGACCGACGAGGTCAGCGCCGCGGGCACGGACCGGGCCCACTCCAGATAGCGCCGGAGCACCTGAGCACCGGCCTCCCCGTCCCCGTCGAAGGCGATCGAGCCGCCGTACAGCCGGGCCACCGGGACCAGCCCGGTCTCCATCGCGGTCACCACGCCCAGCCGGTGCCCGCCGCCGCGCAGCCCCCAGAACAGCTCGGGCTCGTCCTCCGCGGTGACCCGGCGCAGCACCCCGTCCCCGGTCACCACGTCGAACGAGCGGACCAGGTCGGCGGCGTAGCCGAACTCCCGGGCCAGCAGGCCGAGACCTCCGCCGAGCGTGTACGAGACGGCGCCGACACCGGGGGAGGAGCCGTTCAGCGGGGCGAGCCCGTGCGGGGCGGCCGCCTCGATCACCCGGCCCCAGGTCACGCCCGCGCCGATCCGGGCGGTGCGGCGCACCGGATCGACCAGGACGGAGTCCATCCGCCGGGTGTCGATCAGGACGCCGCCCTCGACGGCCCCGGCCAGGCCGTGCCCGGTGGCGTGGACGCCCACCCGGAGCCCGTCCCGGGCGGCCCGGGCCACGGCGGTTCGTACGTCCTCGGCCCCGGCGGCCTCGACGACGAGGTCCGGGCGGATCGCGAATCCGGTCTGGTATCCGGTGGGGACGGCAGTCATGGCGGAGGCTCTCCTTCGCTCGCTCGGTGCGCTGACGAAGGAGAGCCTCCCCGGGATACCTGACAGATCCCGTCAGGTATGGACCGGTGTCACCCGGCGGTCTTCCCGGCCGGTTCGCCGTTGCGGCGCCGGCGCGCCTCACGTACCAGCGAGACGGCCACCACCAGCACCGCGACCAGCAGCGACAGCAGCACCTGCTCGCGTCCGGCGTCGTCCGTGAGCATGTAGACCAGCACGAAGGAGATCATCGCGATGGTCGCCCAGGTCAGGTACGGGAAGAGCCACATCCGTACGACCAGCTTCTCCGGCGACTCGCGCAGGATGATGCCGCGCATCCGCAGCTGGGTGAAGCAGATGACCAGCCAGACGAAGAGGGCGACCGCACCGGACGAGTTCAGCAGGAACGCGAAGACGGTGTCGGGCCACTGGTAGTTGAAGAAGACGGCGACGAAGCCGAAGACGACGGAGGAGAGGATCGCAGCCTGCGGCACCCCCCGCTTGTTGGTGCGGGCGAACGCCTTGGGGGCGTCGCCGCGGCCGCCGAGCGAGAAGGCCATCCGGGAGGCCGTGTAGAGGCCCGAGTTGAGGCAGGACAGCACGGCCGTCAGCACGATGACGTCCATCACCTGGCCGGCGTGCGGGATGCCGATGACGTCGAGCGCGGCGACGTAACTGCCCTTGTCGAGGATCGACGGGTCGTTCCACGGCAGCAGCGTCAGCACGACGAAGATCGAGCCGAGGTAGAAGACGGCGATGCGCCAGATGACGCTGTTGGTGGCCTTCTGGACGGCGCGCTGCGGGTTCTCCGACTCACCGGCCGCCAGCGTCACGATCTCGCTGCCCATGAAGGAGAAGACGACCATCAGCACGCCGGTGAGGATCGCGCCCGGACCCTTCGGGAAGAAACCGCCGGTGTCGGTGAGGTGGGCCACCCCTGACCCGGCGTGGTCCGATCCGGGCAGCACGCCGAACACGGCGAGCAGGCCGACGATCACGAACGCGCCGATCGCCACCACCTTGATCCCGGCGAACCAGAACTCGAACTCACCGTACGAACCGACCGAGACCAGGTTCGTCGCGGTCAGCACCAGCATCACGATCAGCGCCCAGCCCCACTGGGGCACGCCCGGCACCCAGCTCTCCAGGATCTTGGCGCCCGCCGTGGCCTCGACGGCGAGCACCACGACCCAGAAGAACCAGTACAGCCAGCCGATGGAGAAACCGGCCCAGCGGCCCAGCGCCTGGTCGGCGTAGGTGGAGAAGGAGCCCGAAGCGGGGCGGGCGGCCGCCATCTCGCCGAGCATCCGCATCACGAAGACGACCATCAGGCCGACCAGTGCGTACGACAGCAGGATGGCCGGTCCGGCGGCGGCGATGCCGGCTCCGGAGCCCACGAACAGGCCCGCGCCGATGACACCGCCGATCGCGATCATCGAGAGGTGACGGTTCTTGAGACCGGCCTGGAGCCCGTCCCCGGGCCCCGTCCGGTCCGAACGGTCCGGCCCGTCGGGCTCGTGGCCCGGCCCTGCCAGAGTCGTCTGCGACGTCATGGATCGAATCCTTACGTTTTCGGATCACTCGGTTGCGTCCTGGCCGCTCCCACGGTGGTGGGGCGGCAAGCGATGCATTGAAGCCCGGCGAACCCCGAAAGCGGAACCCATTCCTCCGATTCGTTGACCGGATCGTTGCCTCTGTGGCATCCCGCACACAGGGCCCGCACACGGGGGCCACACCGCACCCCGTCGTCGGCTACCCGGCGTCACTCGTGCCACACTCCTCCCATGCGCGTGTACCTCGGATCCGACCATGCCGGTTACGAACTCAAGAACCACCTCGTCGAGTGGCTCAAGGCCCAGGGCCACGAAGTCACCGACTGCGGTCCCCACATCTATGACGCCCAGGACGACTACCCGCCGTTCTGCCTGCGTGCCGCCGAGAAGACGGCCGCTGACCCGGACAGCCTCGGCATCGTGATCGGCGGATCCGGCAACGGCGAGCAGATGGCCGCGAACAAGGTCAAGGGCGTCCGCGCCGCACTCGCCTGGAGCGAGCAGACCGCCGCACTGGGCCGCGAGCACAACGACGCCAACGTGATCTCCATCGGCGGCCGCATGCACACGGCCGAGGAGTCCACCAAGTTCGTCGAGATCTTCCTGGCGACCCCGTACTCGGGCGAGGAGCGGCACACCCGCCGCATCGAGATGCTCACGGCGTACGAGAACACCGGCGAGCTCCCCCCGGTCCCGGCCCACCACCCGCAGCAGGGCTGACCGACCCCATGTCCTGAACCGTGCCGCCGGTGTCCCCGGCGGCACAGCCATGTCACCGAGGAGAGCCCCAGTCGTGCCCGAGGGACACACCATCCACCGCCTCGCGGACGACCACCGGGACCGGTTCGCCGGACGGCCGGTGCGGGTGAGCAGCCCGCAGGGCAAGTTCGCCGACAGCGCGGACCTGCTCGACGGCCGGGTGCTGGAGGGGACGGACGCCCACGGCAAGCACCTCTTCCTGGGCTTCGAGGGCACCGGCTGGGTGCACATCCACCTCGGCCTGTTCGGCAAGCTCGGATTCGGTACGGTCCCGGCCCCGCCGCCCACCGACACGGTCCGGCTGCGCCTGCTGAACGACGAACACCACGCCGATCTGCGCGGCCCCACCACCTGCGCCCTGATCACGGACGCCGAGAAGCGCGCGATACACGACCGGCTGGGCCCCGACCCGCTGCGCGACGGCGACGACGGCGAGCGGGCCCGGCAGCGGATCTCCCGCAGCCGGATCACCGTGGCGGCGCTGCTGATGGACCAGAAGGTCGTGGCGGGCGTGGGCAACGTGTACCGCGCGGAGGTGCTGTTCCGGCACGGCATCGACCCGTACCGGGCGGGCAGGGACCTCACCCGCCGCGAGTGGGACGCGATCTGGGCGGACCTGCGCGCGCTGATGCGCGAGGGCGTACGGAACAACCGCATCGACACGGTCCGCCCCGAGCACCTGCCCGAGGCGATGGGCCGCCCGCCGCGCGTGGACGACCACGGCGGCGAGGTGTACGTCTACCGGCGCGCCCGCCAGGCCTGCCACATCTGCGGTACGGAGATCCGCACGGCGGACCTGGCGGCCAGGAACCTGTTCTGGTGCCCGACCTGCCAGTCCCGCTGATCACGGCGATTCCGGCGAGATCAGGCCCGTCCGGCGATTGAGGACAGAGCGCCCGGAGGGCGCTGCGCGGCAGCCTGCGGCGCCCGGCCGTTACGCTCTCGCCCCGCGAGATCAAGCCCGTCCGGCGATTGAGGACAAGGACCGTCGCCGGACAGCCCCGGACCCCGCCGTCCCCGGACGGCCCCGCACCCCGCTAGAACCCCCGCGGCAGCCACGGCGCCACGTCGGACAGGAACGCCGACGACGCCTCCGTCACCGCCCCGGCCCGCAGCTCCCGTACCCGTCCGGCCAGCGCCAGCGCGCTCAGTGCCTCGCCGCCCAGATACGCGGAGGCCAACTCCCGTACCGACAGGGCCAGATCCGCAGCCTCCTCGGTGCGCTTGCACGACGCGCCGCCCTTCGCGTCGGCGGTCAGCCGCCAACGCCCCGCGTTCCAGGGGCAGAACGCGTCCTCGACATCGAGCACCACGTCCAGCGGCCCCCGGTAGGTCCGCGCCTCCAGCGCGGCTCCCACGTCGACCAGCCGCACATGGAGCGAGTCCCGCTGCCGGATGTCGCACCGCCGCACGTCCGACACCAGGTGCAGCACCGCGTCGTCCACCGGCCGGTTCCGCGCCTCGACCGTCGACGTCAGGTCGATCCCGAACAGGAACCGCCACAGCGCCGCGTACCCCGCCGGGTCCAGCGCAGCGAGATCGCTCACCACGACCCGGCCCTTGGGGCCGGCCTTGTCCCATTCGGGCTTGATGTGATAGTTCGTGTAACCCGCGAGCTCGCCGTCGCGCTCCGCCAGCAGGCACTGGAGCGCCGAGCCGCCCTGGCGCGTACTCACCGGATCGACCAGCGGCTTGCGCTCCCAGCCGGGACCGTGGGCCGGGGTGCCGGGACGTTCCGCCACCAGCCGCGCGTACACGCTCTCGCACGCCGCGACCGCCTCGTCCTTCTTCGCGTACCGCAGCCGGATCCCGTCCGTGCCCTCCGGCACGCTCAGCCGCACCCGGTCCGTGTCGATCGACAGGGACATCTGGCGGGTCGCCGCCCCGTACCCGAAGCGCCCGTAGATCGCGGGTTCCGACGCCGTCAGCACGGCGATCGGCTCACCCAGCGCCCGTACGTCGTCGAGCTGGCGGCGCATCATCGAGGTCAGCAGACCGCGCCTGCGGTGCGTGGCCGCGACGCTCACCATCGTGACGCCCGCCGCCGGTACCAGCGCCCCGCCCGGCACGGCCACCCGGAAGCTGAACGCCCCCGCCGTCGCGACGACATCGTCGCCGTCCCAGATCCCGATCGACCGCTCGCACTCGGTCAGTTCCTGATCCAGTTCGCGCTGCTCGGGAGCCTCCGGGTCCCCGCCGAACGCCAGCTCCAGGCTCTCGAACCACTCGTTCCACTCGGCCGGCTTCAACACACGGAGCTCTGTAGTCATATGCCATGCCTACCAGGGGTACGGCGGACGGGCGAACCGATTTCGAACGCATTGTCACCGGGGTCCCCCTGCACCGGAGCCCGTCGGGTGGATAAGGTCCCCGCAATGGCCCGACGCGCAGGAGCAGAGAGATACCCGGCCCGATTGCGGAAATCGGCGCACCGGGTCCGCTCCACGCTGCGCAGGTCCGGGGTCGACTACTTCCGCGGGGACGGTTCGGACTGGATCGCCCTGGCCGGACTGCTGCTGACCATCCCCGCGATCACCTGCGGCACCCTGCTGAACCCGGTGTGGTGCTCGCCGACCGTGCTCGTCCTGCCGATCGTCGCGGGCGGCCTGCTGCTGCGCCCCGCCAGCCTCCTCGGCCTGTACGCGACCGCCGCCGCCGCCCTGATCGTGGAGTCCATCTGGCTCGGCCCGTACGAGGGCGGCCCGGCGCGGGTCACCCCCGGGACCGTGCTGACGGTCGCGGCCTGTGGGTTCCTCGGCCTGATCCTCGCCCAGTTCCGCGCCCGGGTCGGCGTCCCGTGGCGGCGCGGCGGCACCATGCTCTTCGACCTGCGCGAACGCATCCGGGTGCAGAGCGCCCTGCCCCGCCTCCCGCAGGGCTGGCACCGCGAGATGTCGCTGCGCCCGGCGGGCGGGCAGTCCTTCTCCGGGGACTTCGTCGTCGCCGCCCGCACCAACGGCGGCCGCACCCTCGAAGCCGTACTCACCGACGTCTCGGGCAAGGGCATGGACGCGGGCTCCCGGGCCCTGCTGCTGTCCGGCGCCTTCGGCGGACTCCTCGGATCGCTGCCCCCGCACGGCTTCCTGCCGGCGGCCAACGGCTATCTGCTGCGCCAGGACTGGGACGAGGGCTTCGCCACCTCGATCCATCTGGTGCTGGACCTGGAGTCGGGCGACTACGAGCTCCTCTCGGCGGGCCATCCGCCGGCCCTCCAGCTCCACGCCGGCAGCGGCCAGTGGGAGGAGATGGCGGCGGAGGGCCCGCTGCTCGGCGTCTACGACGGGGCGGAGTTCGAGGCGGTGAAGGGTCACCTGGCCCCCGGCGACGTCCTGATGCTGTTCACCGACGGGCTGGTGGAGGCGTCCGACCGGGACATCGCGGAGGGCATCGACCGGCTGACCGGCGAGGCCGACCGCTATGTCACCACGGGCTTCGAGGGCGCGGCCTGGCACCTGATCGAGGCCTGCGCCAAGGACGTCAACGACGACCGGGCGCTGCTGCTGCTGTCACGCAGGTCCTGAACCGTACGCAACCGGACGGAAGCGGACGGGCGTCAACGGCGTTCGGCCCGTCACCGGATCGGGAGCGGAACGGCCTCGCGCCCGCCGGGCAGCAGCCTGGCCAGCCAGTGCGAGCGCCCGGCCGCCAGCGGTGCCAGGACCGCGAGCACGAGCACGTATCCCGCGATGAACGGTGAGAGCCGCTCGTCCAGCCCGGCGCCGGCCGCCATCGTGGCGAGGATCAGGGCGAACTCGCCGCGCGCCACCAGGGTGGTGGAGATGTTCGCGGTGGCCTGCGGGCCGAACGCGTACACCTTGGCGGCGGCGAGGCCCGCGAGGACGTTCATGGCGAGGGTCACCGCGACGGCGGCCAGCACCGGCCACAGCACGGTCGGCAGGTCGCCGGGGTTGATGGAGAGGCCGAAGGCGAAGAAGAAGATCGCGCCGAAGGCGTCGCGCAGCGGATGGACCAGCTTGAGGATGCGGGTCCCCGAGGTCGTACTGCCGAGCATCAGGCCCACCATGAAGGCGCCGATGGCGTCCGCGACCCCGAACCACTCGGAGATGCCGGCCACCAGGACGGCGGCGCCGAGGAAGGAGATGACGAGGAGTTCGTCGTCCCGGGTGTTGATGAGCTTGCCGATGACCCTGGTGCCGAACCGCGCCGCCAGCGCGAGGACCAGCAGGAATCCGAAGGCCTTGCCGCCGTCGACCGCCGCGGACGCGAGGCTGTCGGCGCCGGAGAGGATCGGCTGGAGGGCCGCGAGGTACAGGGCCAGGAACACGTCCTCGACGACGATGATGCCGAGGATCGGCTTGGTCTCCGGATTGCCGATGCGGCCGAGGTCCACCAGCACCTTGGTGACGATGGCGGACGACGAGATGCCGAGCACGCCGGCGAGGACCAGCGCCTCCGAGGTACCCCACCCCAGCGCGAAGCCGAAGCCGAGCCCGGCGCCGACGTTGAGGGCGAGATAGGTGCCGCCGGCGAGCGCCATCTTGCGGCCGCCGGCCTTCAGGTCGTCGAGGTGGAACTCCAGGCCGAGGTAGAAGAGGAGCAGCACCAGACCGAGTGCGGAGAGCATCTCCAGGTCGTGCGGGTCGGCGACGAGAACGATGCCGGGGGTGTGCGGGCCGAGCAGGATGCCGGCCAGGATGAACAGCGGAATGGTCGGCAGTCCGATGCGGCTGCCGACGCGGGCGAGGACGGCGGCGGCGAGGAAGGCGCCGCCCATGGCGATGAGCGTGTCTGCGTGTCCGATGAGCCTGGTCCTTCGGTAGGTCAAGAGAGCGCCAAGGAATCGTCAGTAATTAGTTTACCGAACGATTGACGTTGCAACTGTGCCTGCCTCTGTGTGCGTGCGGGAGCCGGGCATAGAGTCGGCCCATGACGGCTCCGGACGCACCGCTGACCCTGACCGACATCGAGGCCCTGGCCCGTGCGGCCCACGCTGACCAGCGGGACAAGGCGGGCCGGCCGTACGCCGAACACCTCGCGGCCGTCGCCGAGGGGGTACGGGCCAGGGGCGGCAGCGACGAACAGATCGCCGCGGCCTGGCTGCACGACGCGGTCGAGGACGACGCGCTGTCGGAGCGGTGGCTCGCCGGGGCGGCGCTGCCGCAGCAGGTCAAGGACATGGTCCTCGCGGTGACCAAACGGGACGGCGAGGAGCTGGCGGCTTACACCCGGCGCATCCTGGCCACCCCCGGCGCGCTGCTGGTCAAGGAGGCCGATCTCGCGCACAACGCGGACCCGGCCCGCCTCGCGGTGCTGGAGCCGGCGACCCGTACCCGGCTGACCGAGAAGTATGCGCAGGTGCGGGCACTGCTCGGGCTCACCGCCCCGCAACCGCCCGCCCAACAGCGGGATTGAGCCAACACAGTGGAGCCCGGCCCCTCAGGGGCCGGGCTCCACTGTGTCAGGTGTCGTGCTGTTCCCCGCTCAGAGCTTGGCGGCGTCCCGGCGGAACGCCCAGTTCATGTCCGGCTCGGTCACGCAGCGCAGGACCCGCCGCACCGGCGGCGTGCACATCAGCGTCACGCCGACCGAGGCCACGACGGTGACCAGGACCAGTCCGGTCGGCGAGATGAGCCACTCGTTGTGGTCGAAGACACCGGCGTACTCGGCGCCCTTCACCATGAACCCGTGCAGCAGATAGCCGCAGATGGTTCCGGCGCCCAGGACCGTGAACCACATGTGGCGCCGCGGCACCAGCGACAGGAAGGCGGCGGTGAGCAGCGTGGCGCAACCGAACAGCGCGAGCGTCATCACCACGCCGGTCCACCAAGGATTGCCCATGTCCTGGGCGGAGGAGTCGCGCAGGAACCAGCCCAGCTGCATCCGGTGAGCCGCCCAGTAGGCGAAGACCACCGCGACGGCGAACAGCGGCACGGCCAGCATGCGCACCTCACGGCGGCGTACCAACTGGAAGTGCTCGGGCTTGAGTTGGAGCCCGAGCACGAAGAACGGCAGGAACTGGAGCGTGCGGGGAAGGTCGAGGTCGTTGCCGATGCTGGGGGCCAGCGAGGCGAGGCAGGCGATGACGAGCGAGACGGCCAGCGGGTGGCGCAGGCTGCGCCAGATCGGAGTGGTGAGCCGCCAGATGAACAGGGCGGCAAGGAACCAGGTGAGGTACCAGGGCTCGGTCAGGCTGATCATGCTGTCCGGCGCGTTGTCCGCGTACCGGTAGAACAGCGCGTACGCCGTCTCGAAGACGATGTACGGCACGGCGACACCGGTGACCAGGCGCTTCACTTTCGCGGGGCTCATGTCGAACGAGCGTGAGAAATAGCCCGAGATGATGATGAAGGCGGGCATGTGGAAGGTGTACGTCACCATGTACAGCGCGCGGGCGGCCCGGCTCCCGTCCATGACCGGCACCCACGAGTGGGCCACCGCGACGAGCACGATGGCCAGGTACTTGGCGTTGTCGAAATAGGCGTCACGCTTCTTCGCCGGAGTGGTCTGCGCGGGCCTGTCCGTGACCTGCGCAGGACTGTCGGCCGTTGCCACCGGCGCTTGGCGTCTGGGCTCCGACTCCCGGGTCGCCGGTGGGATCGGAGCCCTCTCGAATGCGTTCGGAGCGTGGAACATCTGAAACACCTTAGACGTCTCGATTGCAATGCGTAAATCCGCCCTCGAATATCGCGTGTTCCCGTCCTATCAAATGCCAAACCATCAAAATCTGTCCGCTATGCCCGCGTTAATCCTCCTTAAATGGTGCATATCGGCAGGCAGTTGGAGGAAGTGAAATACGTCTCGCCGGGCACCGAGAAAGCCTGTGAATAAACTGTGTGGAAACAGAAACGATCACCGTTGCAATCATTCCGCCCTATGGCTCGGCGGCGGCGGGACATTCCGGTTGCCGGGCGTGCGGCCGCAGGGATCCGGGCGCCCGGAGCGGCCCCGCCGGCCGACCGGCGCACGGGGGGCGCAGGGGGCGCAGGATGGCGCGATACCGACAGGTCGATTCATCACCTGGCAGCGACCACAGGGGAGTTGGTGGCACGATGGACGGAACGGAGGAGTGCGAGGCCGCACGCCTCCGGGCCGGCAAGGCGGACCGACCGAGGGTGTGAGCAGTCGTGGCCATTTCACTGTCTGTGGTGCTTCTTTTGGCGATCATCCTCGTGGTCATGATCCGAGGTGGCTCCATCAAGGCCGGACCCGCGATCGTCGCGGTGCTCTTCGGCTTCTTCCTGGCATCGACGGGCATGGCTCCGTCGATCAACAGGTTCATGAACTCGATAGCGGAGACCATCAACCAGATCAACTTCTGAGGCCGCGGCGTGCGCCCCCCGGGGGGTGCGTCGGCGCGCGCTCGCGGGAACGCGAAGGGCCCGGTCCGGCGGTAGTCCCCGAGGGGATCCGCCGGGCCGGGCCCGAAGCATGGAGCGGGCGACGGGAATCGAACCCGCGTAGCTAGTTTGGAAGACTAGGGCTCTACCATTGAGCTACGCCCGCATGCAGCGCACCGCAGGTCACGGGGACCGCGGCACGAGAAGCATCGTAGCGGGTCGCGGGCGCTGCCCGCACACCCGTATCGCGGCGCGCGGCGCCGAGTCCGGCGGGCCCTCGCGAAACGTCCGGTGCACTGCCTCTCTGCATGTACCCTACGTGTCGCACCGACGGGGTGTGGCGCAGCTTGGTAGCGCGTCCGCTTTGGGAGCGGAAGGTCGTCGGTTCGAATCCGGCCACCCCGACCACCGGCAAGATCGCATTGTGGGAGTTCTCCCCCTTGCCGTTACTATGCAAAATGCGTGCCCGTGTGTCTGATGTACCGGGCTCGGTCCGCGAAGCCGCCTCCTGTGCGGTGGAGCAGAACCCCAAGAAGTCAGCCACCAAGGAGACCGAACCGTGAAGAGCGCCGTGGAGACCCTGAACCCGACCCGGGTTCGGCTCAGCATTGAGGTGCCCTTCGAGGAGCTCAAGGACAGCCTCGACGCGGCGTACAAGAAGATCAACCAGCAGGTCACGGTGAAGGGGTTCCGCAAGGGCAAGATCCCCAACCGGGTCATCGACCAGCGGTTCGGCCGTGGTGCGGTGCTGGAGGAGGCCGTCAACGACGCGCTCCCGAAGTTCTACACCGAGGCCGTCAACGAGGGTGAGCTCAACGTCCTCGGCCAGCCGGAGGTCGACATCACGGAGCTGAAGGACGGCGAACTGCTGGCCTTCACCGCCGAGGTTGACGTACGCCCCGAGATCGAGATCCCGGACTACTCCGGCATCGAGGTCACCGTCGACGCCCTCGAGGTCAGCGACGAGGACGTCGAGAAGGCTGTGGAGCAGCTCCGCGAGCGCTTCGCCTCGACCAACCCGGTCGAGCGCGCCGCCGCCGAAGGCGACGTCGTCACGATCGACCTGCAGGCCAAGGTCGACGGCGAGGTCCTGGAGGACGGCGTGGCCGAGGGTGTCTCGTACACCATCGGTTCCGGTGAGCTCCTCGAAGGCATCGACGACGCCGTCACCGGCCTGGAGGCGGGTGGCGAGGCCACCTTCACCTCCGAGCTGAAGGGCGGCTCCGCCGAGGGCAAGGAGTCCGAGGTCACCGTCAAGGTCACCGCCGTCGCCGCCCGCGAGCTCCCCGAGCTGGACGACGACTTCGCCCAGATGGCGAGCGAGTTCGACACGCTGGAGGAGCTCAAGGCGGACAGCCGCAAGCGCCTCGAGAGCACCAAGCAGTACGAGCAGGCCACCCAGGCACAGGAGCGCGTCCTCGAGGAGCTGCTGAAGCTCGCCGAGGTCCCGATCCCGGAGAAGCTGCTGGCGGACGAGGTCCAGACTCGCAAGCACAACCTGGAGCACCACCAGCTCGGCCAGATGGGTCTCGACCTCGAGAAGTACCTGGAGATCCAGGGCAAGACCCTCGAGGAGTTCGAGGCCGAGACGTCCGAGCAGGCCGTCAAGGGCATCAAGACCCAGTTCATCCTTGACGAGCTCGTCAACAAGGAGAAGCTGAACGTCAACCAGGAGGAGCTCACCGAGCACCTCATGCGGCGCGCGCAGTCCTCCGGCATGAGCCCCGACCAGTTCGCCCAGGCCGTCGTCGAAGGCGGCCAGGTGCCGATGCTCGTCGGCGAGGTCGCCCGCGGCAAGGCGCTGGCCGTGGTCGTCGAGGCCGCCAAGGTCGTCGACACCAACGGTGAGGTCGTCGAGCTGGAAGACGACGAAGACACGGCGGACGTGGCGGAGGAGGCCGTCGAGGCCGCCGAGGGCACCACCGACGCCGCCGAGGCGAAGACCGAGGCCTGAGCCTCGCGCTGAACCCCCGTACGACGGGCTCCGGACGCACCGCGTCCGGAGCCCGTCGTCGTATTGGCGGACGCCCCCCACAACCCTTGTGCGGACTGCGGACCTTGCGCTCCCAGCGAACAGTTGCGGAAGCGGGATGGCGTTGTCCCACCTGCGCGTTAGGGTCCATGAATAGGAAGGGTCGGGGAGTCCCGGCCCACCCGGTACGAAGACGCTGAGACGGCCGGAGCCGTCAGAGACGAGCAGGTGGATACGTGACGAATCTGATGCCCTACGCCGCCGGAGAGCCGTCCCTCGGTGGAGGCCTCGGTGACCAGGTCTACAGCCGACTGCTCGGCGAGCGCATCATCTTCCTCGGTCAGCAGGTCGACGATGACATCGCCAACAAGATCACCGCACAGCTGCTTCTCCTTGCCGCCGAGCCGGACAAGGACATCTACCTCTACATCAACAGCCCCGGTGGTTCGGTGACGGCCGGCATGGCGGTCTACGACACCATGCAGTACATCCCGAACGACGTCGTCACCATCGGTATGGGCATGGCGGCCTCGATGGGCCAGTTCCTGCTCACCGGCGGCGCCGCCGGCAAGCGCTTCGCGCTCCCGAACACCGACATCCTCATGCACCAGGGTTCGGCCGGCATCGGCGGTACGGCCTCGGACATCAAGATCCAGGCCCAGTACCTGCTGCGCACCAAGCAGCGGATGGCGGAGATCACCGCCCGCCACTCCGGCCAGACCGTGGAGACGATCATCCGCGACGGCGACCGCGACCGCTGGTACACCGCGGAGGAGGCCAAGGAGTACGGCCTCATCGACGAGATCATCACGATCGCGTCGGGCGTTCCGGGCGGCGGCGGCACCGGCGCCTGATCCGGTTCCCACCGGATTCGCGCCGTACCGCACCGCTTCTCTCTCGTACGCCGAGACACCCAGCCACAGAACGCCACCAGGATGGTGAACACCCACATGAACAACTTCCCCGGCGCCTCCGCGAGCGGCCTCTACACCGGCCCGCAGGTGGACAACCGCTACATCGTCCCGCGCTTCGTGGAGCGCACCTCGCAGGGCGTGCGTGAGTACGACCCGTACGCGAAGCTCTTCGAGGAGCGCGTGATCTTCCTCGGCGTGCAGATCGACGACGCGTCCGCCAACGACGTCATGGCGCAGCTGCTGTGCCTGGAGTCGATGGACCCGGACCGGGACATCTCCATCTACATCAACAGCCCGGGCGGCTCGTTCACCGCGCTCACGGCGATCTACGACACGATGCAGTTCGTGAAGCCCGACATCCAGACGGTCTGCATGGGCCAGGCGGCCTCCGCCGCCGCCGTGCTGCTGGCCGCGGGCACGCCGGGCAAGCGCATGGCGCTGCCCAACGCCCGCGTCCTGATCCACCAGCCGTCCTCGCAGACCGGCCGTGAGCAGCTCTCCGACCTGGAGATCGCGGCCAACGAGATCCTGCGGATGCGGACCCAGCTGGAGGAGATGCTGGCGAAGCACTCCACCACGCCGATCGACAAGATCCGCGACGACATCGAGCGCGACAAGATCCTGACGGCCGAGGACGCCCTCGCCTACGGCCTGGTCGACCAGATCGTCTCGACCCGTAAGAGCGCGGCCGGAGCGGCCGCCTGACGTCGGCCTTTACCCCTTGGTACGGCAGGGTCACCCGGTCTCGGCCGTGTGAACCGTGCCAAGGGGGGCCCGAACGGGGGGCCAGGCAAGGTACCGTCGGATAGAGGCACCAGGAGCCGCTGAACCAGGCGTCTCCCAGGCGAAGGGGAAGCACCTCGTGGCACGCATCGGTGATGGCGGCGACCTGCTCAAGTGCTCGTTCTGCGGAAAGAGCCAGAAGCAGGTGAAGAAGCTCATCGCGGGACCCGGTGTGTACATCTGCGACGAGTGCATCGATCTCTGCAACGAGATCATCGAGGAGGAACTCGCGGAGACGAGCGAGGTGCGCTGGGAAGAACTTCCCAAGCCCCGCGAGATCTACGAGTTCCTCGAGGGGTACGTCGTCGGGCAGGAGCCCGCGAAGAAGGCCCTCTCGGTCGCTGTGTACAACCACTACAAGCGGGTCCAGGCCGGGGAGAACGGCGGCGGGGCGAGCCGTGACGACGCGATCGAACTCGCCAAGTCCAACATCCTGCTGCTGGGCCCCACGGGCTCGGGCAAGACGCTGCTCGCGCAGACGCTCGCCCGCATGCTCAACGTCCCGTTCGCCATCGCGGACGCGACGGCGCTGACGGAGGCCGGCTATGTCGGCGAGGACGTCGAGAACATCCTGCTGAAGCTGATCCAGGCGGCGGACTACGACGTCAAGAAGGCCGAGACCGGGATCATCTACATCGACGAGATCGACAAGGTCGCCCGCAAGAGCGAGAACCCGTCGATCACCCGCGATGTCTCCGGCGAGGGCGTCCAGCAGGCCCTCCTCAAGATCCTTGAGGGCACCACCGCCTCCGTACCGCCGCAGGGCGGCCGGAAGCACCCGCACCAGGAGTTCATCCAGATCGACACGACGAACGTGCTGTTCATCGTGGGCGGCGCGTTCTCCGGCCTGGAGAAGATCATCGAGTCCCGGGCCGGCGCCAAGGGCATCGGCTTCGGCGCCACGATCCGCTCCAAGCGGGAGATCCAGGCGAGCGACCAGTTCCAGGAGGTCATGCCGGAGGACCTGGTGAAGTTCGGGATGATCCCCGAGTTCATCGGCCGCCTCCCGGTCCTGACCTCGGTCCACAACCTGGACCGCGAGGCCCTGCTCCAGATCCTCATCGAGCCGCGCAACGCGCTGGTCAAGCAGTACCAGCGGCTGTTCGAACTCGACGGCGTGGAGCTGGAGTTCGAGCGCGAGGCGCTGGAGGCCATCGCCGACCAGGCGATCCTGCGCCAGACCGGCGCGCGCGGCCTGCGCGCGATCATGGAGGAGGTCCTCCAGTCGGTGATGTACGAGGTGCCGTCCCGCAAGGACGTCGCCCGGGTCGTCATCACCTCGGACGTGGTCCGCAACAACGTCAACCCGACCCTGGTCCCGCGCGAGCCGCGGACGATCGGGAAGGGCGACGACGGCCGGCACGAGAAGTCGGCGTAGCCGCGGTTCCGTCCCGTACGCACGCGAAGGGGCGCCCGGCCAGGTGAACTGGCGGGGCGCCCCTTCGGGTTGTCGCGATCAGATCTTGGTGCGGGAGGTGTTGTAGAGCTTGGCGGCGAGCGCCGCCACATCGTCCTGGGACATGGCCTTGTTGGTCATGGCGAGACCCATGTCGATGCCGGTGACGATGCCGACGGTGCTGTAGTCGGCCCAGATGCAGACGGGCATCTCGAAGGACTTCGGCCCCTTGTCGACGCTTCCGTCGCCGTCGGGGTTCTCCATCTTGAGGTTCTGGCACCGCATCACCGCGCCCTTGAAGCCGGCAGGACTGACGTCCTTCGGTGAACCGACCAGTTCGGCCTTGCTCGCGCTGTCGCCCTTGGTCATGTTCGCCTTGGCTTCGTCGAACGAGTTGTTGATCACCGAAGCCGGGTCGCTGACCTCGCCCCAATAGCCCTGGAAGCTGAGGATCTTCATGCTCAGATCCTTCTCCGAGCCACCCTGGTAGCTGTTGCTGACCCCGCTGGGGTTCTTGATCCCCGAGGACTCGATCGAGGTCTTGTCGGCACCGGTCAGCGGGCTGACGGTTTTGCCGCCGGCGGTCTGCGCCTTGTACGCGTCCACCGAGGCCGGAAGCGTCAGCTTGTACCCCTTCGTCGAGTCCGCGACATCGCTGTTGCTGGCGCCCCCGTCCGACGTCAGGAAGTACACCCCGCCCGCGATGACCGCCAGCGCCACGATCGCGCCCCCGATGATGAGCCCCGTCTTCTTCTTCTGCGGCGGGGCCGGGGGGAAGCCCGGCTGCTGGCCGTACGCCGGCTGGCCGCCGTACGGGGGAGTGGGGGGCTGCTGGCCGTACGGGCCGGGCTGCTGGGCCTGCGGGTAGCCGTAGGCCGGGTCCTGGGGCTGGCCCTGCGGCGGGACGCCCTGAGGAGCCTGCTGGGGGTAGCCGTAGCCGGGCTGGCCCTGCGGCGGCTGACCGCCGTACGGGCCGGGCTGCTGGCCGTACGGCCCCGGCTGACCCTGCGGCGGACCGCCGTACGGTCCGGGCTGGCCCTGCGGCTGCTGGCCACCGTACGGGCCCGGCTGGTTGTAGCTCATCTGCGGTGTCCCCTGTTCGTCATGCTCATGCGTTCTTATGCGTTCCGAACATCCTGACGGACGGCTCGCGGGCTTGGGGCACCGGGAGGGAGACCGTTACTGAACAAACCGGTTTCAGTGCACGCTTGTGACGGCCCTAAACTGTCGGCGTGACCGAGAACGCAGCGCAGCAGCCAGCCAGCATCCCCGAACTGCCGACCCAGTACACGCCGGCCGAGGTAGAGGGGAAGCTGTACGAGCGCTGGGTAGAGCGTGGTTACTTCGAGGCGGACGAGAACAGCGACAAGCCGCCGTACTCCATCGTCATCCCGCCGCCCAACGTCACCGGATCCCTGCACCTGGGACACGCCTTCGAGCACACGCTGATCGACGCCCTCGTCCGCCGCAAGCGGATGCAGGGGTTCGAGGCGCTCTACCAGCCGGGCATGGACCACGCCGGCATCGCCACCCAGAACGTCGTCGAGCGCGAGCTCGGCAACGAGGGCAGGTCGCGCCACGACCTGGGCCGCGAGGCCTTCGTCGAGCGCGTCTGGCAGTGGAAGAACCAGTCCGGCGGCCAGATCTCCGGCCAGATGCGCCGCCTCGGCGAGGGCGTTGCCTGGTCCCGTGAGCGCTTCACCATGGACGAGGGCCTGTCCAAGGCCGTCCAGACCGTCTTCAAGCAGATGTACGACGACGAGCTGATCTACCGCGCCGAGCGCATCATCAACTGGTGCCCGCGCTGCCTCACCGCGATCTCGGACATCGAGGTCGAGTACCAGGAGGACGACGGCGAGCTCGTCTCCATGCAGTACGGCGAGGGCGACGACACCATCGTCGTCGCCACCACCCGGGCCGAGACGATGCTCGGTGACACCGCCGTCGCCGTCCACCCCGACGACGAGCGCTACAAGCACCTCGTCGGCAAGCAGATCAAGCTGCCGCTGACCGACCGCACCATCCCGGTCGTCGCCGACCACCACGTCGACCCCGAGTTCGGCACCGGCGCCGTCAAGGTGACCCCGGCGCACGACCCGAACGACTTCGAGATCGGCAAGCGCCACGACCTGCCGTTCCTCACGGTCCTCGACGAGCGCGCCGTCATCACGGCCCCCGGCCCCTTCCAGGGCCTGGACCGCCTGGAGGCCCGCTCCGCCATCGTCGCAGCCCTGCGCGCCGAGGGCCGGATCGTCGCCGAGAAGCGGCCGTACGTCCACTCCGTCGGCCACTGCTCGCGCTGCAAGACCACCATCGAGCCGCGCCTCTCCCTCCAGTGGTGGGTCAAGGTCGCCCCGCTCGCCAAGGCGGCCGGTGACGCCGTCCGCGACGGCAAGGTCAAGATCCACCCGCAGGAGATGGAGAAGCGGTACTTCGACTGGGTCGACAACCTGCACGACTGGTGCATCTCGCGCCAGCTCTGGTGGGGTCACCGCATCCCCGTCTGGTACGGCCCGAACGGCGAGGTCGTCTGCGTCGGACCGGACGACGAGGCGCCCACCGGTGAGGGCTGGACCCAGGACAGCGATGTCCTGGACACCTGGTTCTCCTCCGGCCTGTGGCCGTTCTCCACGCTCGGCTGGCCCGAACAGACCGACAGCCTCGCGAAGTTCTATCCGAACTCCGTCCTGGTCACCGGCTACGACATCCTCTTCTTCTGGGTCGCCCGGATGATGATGTTCGGCCTGTACGTCAACGACGGCGTCGCTCCGTTCGAGACGATCGTCCTGCACGGCATGGTCCGCGACGAGCACGGCAAGAAGATGTCGAAGTCCTTCGGCAACGTGGTCAACCCGCTGGACTGGATGGACAAGTACGGCTCCGACGCGCTCCGTTTCACCCTGGCGCGCGGTGCCAACCCCGGCGTCGACGTCCCGATCGGCGAGGAGTGGGTCCAGGGTTCCGCCAAGTTCTCCAACAAGATCTGGAACGCCACCCGCTTCGCGCTGATGAACGGCGCGACGATCGAGGGCGAGCTGCCGTCCGCCGCCGAGATGTCGGTGACCGACCGCTGGATCCTGTCCCGCCTCAACAAGACGGTCGCCGAAGTCGACGCGTACTACGACGACTTCCAGTTCTCCAAGCTCAGCGAGTCGCTCCGGCACTTCGCCTGGGACGAGGTCTTCGACTGGTACGTCGAGCTGTCCAAGACCACGTTCTTCGGCGGCGGCCGTCCGGCCGAGGTCTCGGGCCGGGTCCTGGGCGAGGTCCTCGACGTGATGCTGCGCCTGCTGCACCCCGTCGTCCCGTTCGTCACGGAGACCCTGTGGACCGCGCTCACCGGCCGCGAGTCCGTCGTCATCGCCGACTGGCCGAAGGACAGCGGCTTCCGTGACGACGCGGCCGAGAAGGAGATCGAGCTCGTCCAGCAGGTCGTCACCGAGGTCCGCCGCTTCCGCTCCGACCAGGGCCTGCAGCCCGGCCAGAAGGTTCCGGCCGAGCTCACCCTGACCGGGACCGCGCTCGCGGCGCACGAGGCGGCCATCCGCCAGCTGCTGCGGCTGCAGCCGGCCGGGGACGGCTTCCACGCCACCGCGTCGCTGCCCGTCGCCGGTGCCACCGTCGCGCTCGACCTCTCCGGCACCATCGACATCGAGGCCGAGCGCAAGCGCCTGACGAAGGACCTGGAGGCCGCGCAGAAGGAGAAGGCGCAGGCCACCGGCAAGCTCGGCAACGAGGCGTTCCTGGCCAAGGCCCCGGACAACGTGGTCGACAAGATCCGCGGCCGGCTCTCCAAGGCCGAGTCCGACATCGAGCGGATCACCGGCCAGCTGGCGGCCCTTCCGCAGTCCTGACACCGGTCTGAAGCCCCCGTCCCCCTCGCAGGAGGGGGACGGGGGCTTCCCCGTGTCCCGCGGCCGCCGGGCGCTGCGCGCGATGTCCGTGGCCATCCGTAGACTGGGCCCCGTGAGTGAGCCCCGCCCTTCCGACCGGCACGACGCGTCCGACTCCGACGAGACCTTCGCGGAGATCGTCGACGAAGCGACCCAGCGCGACCCCGACCTGGCGGTGATCGAGGCCGGGAGCCGTACGCTGCGCGCCGCCTCCGGTCCGCCCCAGGGGGACGAGGTCCCCGCCCGCCCCGCCGATCCGGAGGTGGACAAGGCGCTGCGCGCGGTGGAGCAGGAGCTCGCCGGGCGCTGGGGCGAGACCAAGCTGGAGCCGTCCGTCGCGCGCATCGCCGCGCTGATGGACGTGCTCGGCGAGCCGCAGCGCGCCTACCCCTCCATCCACATCACCGGGACCAACGGCAAGACGAGCACCGCCCGCATGATCGAGGCCCTGCTCGGCGCCTTCGACCTGCGGACCGGCCGCTACACCTCGCCGCACGTCCAGTCGATCACCGAGCGGATCAGCCTGGACGGCTCCCCGATGGACCCCGAGCGGTTCGTCGAGACGTACCAGGACATCAAGCCGTACGTCGAGATGGTCGACGCGCAGCAGCCCTACCGGCTGTCCTTCTTCGAGGTGCTCACCGGCATGGCGTACGCGGCCTTCGCGGACGCGCCGGTCGATGTCGCCGTCGTCGAGGTCGGCATGGGCGGCAGCTGGGACGCGACCAACGTGATCGACTCCTCGGTCGCCGTCGTCACGCCGATCTCCCTGGACCACACCGACCGGCTGGGCTCCACGCCCGGTGAGATCGCGGTGGAGAAGTCCGGGATCATCAAGCAGGGCGCGACGGTCATCCTGGCCCAGCAGCCCGTCGACGCCGCCCAGGTGATGCTGAAGAAGGCCGTCGAGGTCGACGCGACCGTGGCCCGCGAGGGCATGGAGTTCGGCGTCGTCTCCCGGGAGATCGCGGTCGGCGGCCAGCTGCTGACGCTGCGCGGTCTCGGCGGTGAGTACGACAACATCTTCCTTCCGCTGTACGGCGCCCACCAGGCACGCAACGCGGTGGTGGCGCTCTGCGCCGTCGAGGCGTTCTTCGGCATCGGAGCCGAGCAGACCGGATCGCTCGACGCCGACATCATCCGCAAGGCCTTCGCCGCGGTGATCTCGCCGGGCCGCCTCGAAGTCGTCCGCTCCAGCCCTACCGTCGTCCTGGACGCCGCGCACAACCCGGCCGGCGCCCTCGCCACCGCCGAGGGGCTCTCCGAGGCCTTCGGCTTCTCCCGGCTGATCGGTGTGGTCGGGGCCAGCGGCGACAAGGACGTCCGCGGGCTCCTGGAGGCCTTCGAGCCGATCTTCGCCGAGGTCGTCGTCACCCAGAACTCCAGCGGCCGCGCGATGGACGCGGACGAGCTCGCCGCGGTCGCCGTCGAGGTCTTCGGCAACGACCGGGTCCAGGTGGAGCCCCGTCTGGACGACGCGCTGGAGGCGGCGATCACCCTCGCCGAGGAAGAGGACGAGTACGCGGGCGCCGGGGTGCTGGTGACCGGATCCGTGATCACGGTCGGCGAGGCCCGGCTGCTTCTGGGAAGGGGCTGACCGGCATGCGGACGCTCTGCGCATCGACGCTGATCGGTGAGTTCTTCGTGATCGGGTTCGCCGGACTCGTCGCGATGAAGTCCGACGACCTGACGTCCGCCACGGTCTGGACGGTCTGCGGCATCGGCATGCTGCTCTCCGTGCTGCTCTGCGGGATGATCACCCGCCCCGGCGGCATACAGCTTGGCTGGGCGCTCCAGATCGCGCTGGTCGTCAGCGGCTTCGTGGTCCCGATGATGTTCATCCTCGGACTGGTCTTCGGCGGGCTGTGGTGGGCCTCGGTGCACTACGGCCGCAAGATCGACGAGGTGAAGGCCCGGTGGGCCGCGCAGGAGGCGGCGCAGACACCGGCCGGCTGATCCGGGTGCCGGGCCGCGACACACCCGGCATGCGGAGTACCGGCCCGGCGGCCAAACCCGGGCGCCGGCCCGTCACCGCACCCCTGTAACCTCGCTTCACCGCACCCGTATGCCTGCAAGGAGCCGCACATGACCCAGCGCACCCTCGTTCTTCTCAAGCCCGACGCCGTCCGTCGCGGTCTGGTCGGCGAAATCGTCGGCCGCATCGAGCGCAAGGCCGGCTGGAAGATCACGGCGCTGGAGCTGCGTACCCTCGACCGCGCCACCCTGGAGCAGCACTACGCCGAGCACGTCGGGCGCCCGTTCTACGAGCCGCTCGTCGAGTTCATGCAGTCCGGCCCGGTCGTCGCGCTGGTCGCCGAGGGCGAGCGGGTCATCGAGGGCGTCCGCGCCCTGGCGGGTCCCACCGACCCGATCGCCGCCGCGCCCGGATCGATCCGTGGCGACTTCGGCACCATCACCCGGGAGAACCTCATCCACGCCTCGGACTCCGAGGAGTCCGCGGAGCGAGAAATGAAGCTGTTCTTTCCGGGACTTTCCTGACCTCGGATCAGCCGAACAGCGCTCATGACCTGGGGCGACCGAAGTAATTCGGT
The DNA here is from genome assembly GCF_035917255.1 of Streptomyces sp. NBC_01257. NCBI lineage: Bacteria > Bacillati > Actinomycetota > Actinomycetes > Kitasatosporales > Streptomycetaceae > Streptomyces > Streptomyces sp. NBC_01257. The sequence continues at coordinate 3,158,216 of NZ_CP108472.1, read as the reverse complement.
CGCCCTTCGGCATAGGGTCCCGGATCGCGGGAACGCATCACCCCGACGTAACGTCACCATGAGTGGAACGGCCACCCGTTCTGCTCAGCATGGCGAAGGACCCTCGCGCTGTGTCGGTGTATCCGGCACTACGATGGAAGCTTCCACGCCCGCAGCGCTCACCTCGCCTACCAAAACAAGCCATCACCGCTTTCGCTTGGGAAGGCCCGACGCATCCTCATGGGGAACAAGGGGAACTCAATGTCGTTCATCGGCCGTGACATGGCTATCGACCTCGGGACTGCCAACACGCTGGTGTACGTCAGGGGGCGCGGCATCGTTCTGAACGAGCCGTCCGTCGTGGCCATCAACACCAACACCGGCGGCATCCTCGCGGTCGGCGCCGAGGCCAAGAAGATGATCGGCCGTACACCGGGCAACATCGTTGCCGTACGGCCCCTGAAGGACGGCGTGATCGCCGACTTCGAGATCACGGAGCGGATGCTCCGCTACTTCATCCTGAAGATCCACAAGCGCCGCTACCTGGCCCGCCCGCGGGTCGTCGTCTGCGTGCCCTCCGGCATCACCGGGGTCGAGCGACGCGCCGTCATCGAGGCGTCGACGCAGGCCGGCGCCCGTCAGGTGCACATCATCGAGGAGCCCATGGCGGCGGCCATCGGCTCGGGCCTGCCGGTCCACGAGGCCACCGGCAACATGGTCGTCGACATCGGTGGCGGCACCACCGAGGTCGCGGTCATCTCGCTCGGCGGAATCGTCACTGCCCAGTCGATCCGGGTCGCCGGTGACGAACTGGACAACGCGATCATCCAGCACATCAAGAAGGAGTACTCGCTCCTGCTCGGTGAGCGCACCGCCGAACAGATCAAGATCACCATCGGTTCGGCGTTCGAGCTGGAGAAGGACGAGCACACCGAGATCCGGGGCCGCGACCTCGTCTCGGGGCTGCCCAAGACCGTGGTCATCTCCGCCACCGAGGTCCGCAAGGCCATCGAGGAGCCGGTCAACGCGATCGTCGACGCGGTCAAGACGACGCTGGACAAGTGCCCGCCGGAGCTCTCCGGCGACGTCATGGACCGCGGCATCGTCCTGACCGGTGGCGGCGCGCTGCTGCGCGGCCTGGACGAGCGGCTGCGCCACGAGACGGGCATGCCGATCCACATCGCCGAGGACCCGCTGGACTCCGTCGCACTCGGATCCGGCAAGTGCGTCGAGGAGTTCGAGGCGCTCCAGCAGGTGCTGGACGCCCAGCCCCGGCGCTAGAAAATTCCACGGCCCTCCGCGCGGACGCTGCCGCTCCGCGCGGAGGATCGTTGATATACAGGCACGAACATTCCTACGAGGAAGGCACGGCCGCCGCACGTGAGGGACACACGAGAGAGCCGGCTGCTCCTGGTGCTGCTGATCGCCATCGCATTCGCACTGATCACGGTGGATATCCGCGGCGGCGAGGCGTCACCGGTGGACGGCGCCCGGCAGGCCGCCGCCACGGTCTTCGGACCGGTGGAGAACGGCGTGGCGGCAGCCGTCGACCCGGTGGGCAACGCCATAGGGGCGGTACGCGCCTCCGGCACCCGCCACGACAAGATCGCCGCGCTGGAGAAGCAGAACGCCGAGCTCAAGGCCCGGCTGGGCAGCGACGACCGCAACCGCAGCCGGGTCCGCGAGCTCGACAAGATGCTCAAGAAGTCCGATGCCGGCCAGTACGGCATCAAGGCCGCCGAGGTCATCGCCATAGGGCCCGCCCAGGGCTTCTCCTGGACGGTCACCATCGACGCCGGCTCCAAGGACGGCCTCAAGCGCGACATGACCGTACTCAACGGTGACGGACTCGTCGGCCGCGTCACCACCGTCGGCCCGGACACCGCGACGGTGCTCCTGGCCAACGACCCCGACTTCACCGTCGGCACCCGGATGGAGTCCACCGACGAACTCGGCTTCGCCACCGGCCAGGGCTCGCGCCCGCTGTCCGTCCAGTTCCTGAACGGCAAGGCCAAGGTGAAGAAGGGCGACCGCCTCGTCACGTTCGGGTCCAGCAAGGACAAGCCGTTCGTGCCCGGCGTCCCGGTCGGCGAGGTCGTCCGGGTCGACCCGTCCGGCGGCGACCTGACCCGAACGGTCTACGTCCAGCCGTACGTCGGCTTCACCAAGCTCGACATCGTCGGCATCGTCGTCCAGGCACCGCGCGAGGACCCCCGCGACACGGTCCTGCCGAAGAAGCCCGTCAAGGCGGCCAAGCCGAAGCCCACCCCGACCGTCACCGTCACCATCTCGCCCAACGGCGACCTCGTCGACACCAACGGCAACGTCGTCGGGAACATCCACGAGAGCGCGGACCCCAGCGGCAGCCCGAGCCCCAGCGGGAACGCCACACCGAACGCCGACAACGCGGTAAACGAACAGAGGTAGAGCTGATCCCCATGCACGTCAACCGGACTCTGCTCTCCATCGTTCTGGTCGTGATCGCCCTCGTCGTCCAGGTCTCCGTCCTCGCCCGGCTCCAGCTCCCCGGCGCCGTACCCGATCTGCTGCTCATGGTCGTCCTCGGCCTGGCCTTCGTGTACGGGCACGTCAGCGGGGCCCTCATCGGCTTCGGTGCGGGTCTCCTCGCCGACCTGGCACCCCCGGCGGACCACGCCGCGGGGCGCTACGCCCTGGTCCTGTGCGTCATCGGCTACCTCGCCGGACTGGCCCGGCCGGAGAACGGCCAGCTCAAGTCCGCGTTCCTGCCGATGGCCGTGGTCGTCGCCGCGGCCATCGGCTCGACCCTGCTGTACGCGGGCGTCGGCGCCCTCGTCGGTGACACGGCGGCCCGCCATGTGGGTCTGGGCAGCCTGCTGTTCACCGCGGCCGTCTACGACCTGCTCCTCGCCCCGTTCACCGTCCCGCTGATCATGGCGATCGCCAGACGCACGGTGAACGACCCGCTCACCGAGTCCTCCTCCGGCCGGGGCGACGTCGCGGCCGGCTGGCTCGCCGCGGGCACCGGGCTGCGGATCGGCAGCCAGCGCGGCGGACTGCGCGTCAAGGCCGCCCGCAACCGCGCCGCACGCGCCGGACGGATCAAGGGAGTCAAGCGACTGTGACCCTGCATTGCCCGGGGACCGCCCACCGCGTCCCCAGCCCGACCACCACCGGGGGCGCCCCGTGAGCAACATCCCCGAGACGGGCCGGACCCAGCGGGTCCAGATCCGCCTCATCGTCATCCAGGTCCTCGTCTTCTCCCTGCTGCTCACCCTCGGCGGCCGCCTCTGGTACCTCCAGATCCGCAACGGCCAGGAGTACTCGGACGAGGCGAAGAACAACCACGTCCAGCAGGTCGTCCAGCCCGCCGCCCGCGGCTCCATCCTCGACGCGCGCGGTGTGCCGCTCGCCGACAACGAGACCCGCCTCGTCGTCTCCGCCAGCCGCACCGAGCTGCTGAAGATGGACGACGACGGCCAGGCCGTCCTGACCCGGCTCGCCGAAGTCCTCGACATGAAGCCGAAGGACGTCATCGACAAGGTCCGGCTCTGCGACGCGAAGACCCCGCAGCCCTGCTGGAACGGCTCGCCCTACCAGCCGATCCCCGTCACCGACGAGGCCACCACCCAGCAGGCCCTCCAGATCCGCGAGCGCGCCGAGGACTTCCCCGGCATCACCGCCGAGCCCACCGCCGTCCGCCGCTACGCCGCGCCCGGCAAGGCGAACACCGCCCAGGTCCTCGGCTACCTCTCGCCCGTCACGGACGACGAGATCACCAAGGCCCAGGACAGCGACTCGCCCTACCTGCGCTCCGACCAGGTCGGCCGCTCCGGCCTGGAGCGCACATACGACAAGGAACTGCGCGGCAAGGCGGGCGTCACCCGCTACGAGGTCGACAACCTCGGCCGGGTCATCGGCCAGGCCAAGAACGACAAGGCCGAGGCCGGCGCGAGCGTCGTCACCTCCATCGACGCCCGGGTGCAGGCCGTCGCCGAGTACGAGCTCAACCAGGCCATGAAGACGGCCCGCAAGGAGTTCGACACCAACACCGGTACGAACTACAAGGCCGACTCCGGCGCAGTCGTCGTCATGGAGGCCAAGACCGGCCGGGTCGTCTCCATGGCCTCGCTGCCCAGCTACGACCCGAACGCCTGGGTCGGCGGCATCTCCGGCAAGGACTACGCGAAGCTGACGGGCAAGAACTCCAACTTCCCGCTGCTGAACCGGGCCATCCAGGGCCAGGCCGCCCCCGGCTCCATCTTCAAGGTCATCTCCTCGACCGCCGCGGTCAACGCCGGATACCCCTTCGACGGCAACTACCCCTGCCCCAGCTCGTACTCCATCGGCGGACAGACCTTCAAGAACTTCGAGTCCCAGGGCTACGGCAACATCACCATCGGCCGCGCCCTGGAGGTCTCCTGCGACACCGTGTACTACGGCATCGCGCACAAGGAGTGGCAGAAGGACGGCGGCAACAGCCCCAAGAAGAAGCCCAACGACTGGTTCTACAAGACCGCCCACCAGTTCGGTCTCGGCAAGGAGACCGGCATCGACCTCCCCAACGAGGTCAGCGGCCGGGTCCCGGACCGTGAGTGGAAGAAGAACTTCGCCAAGGCCAACCACGACGCCTGGTGCAAGCAGGGCAAGAAGGGCGGCACGTACGTCGAGCAGATCGCGTACGAGAACTGCCTCGAAGGCGACAAGATGCGCGCCGGTGACTCCGTCAACTACTCGATCGGCCAGGGCGACACCCTCGTCACCCCGATCCAGATGGCGACCATCTACGCGGCCATCTCCAACGGCGGCACGCTCTACGACCCCACCGTCGGCAAGGCGATCGTCAGCGGCGACGGCAGGACGGTCGAGGAGATCGAGCCGAAGTCGCACGGCAAGCTGCCCTTCACCAAGAAGACGCGCAACGAAATAGACGAAGCCCTCGCGGGTGTCGCGACCCGCGGCTCCGCCGCCTGGCGATTCGGCGGCTGGCCGCAGGACAAGATCCCGATGCACGCCAAGACGGGCACGGCCGAGGTCTACGGCAAGCAGACGACCTCCTGGTTCGCCACGTACACCAAGGACTACTCGATCGTCATGACGATCTCCCAGGGCGGTACGGGTTCCGGAGCGTCCGGGCCCGCCGTCCGCAACATCTACAACGCGCTCTACGGCCTCGACGCCTCGGGCAAGCAGGACCTCAAGAAGGCCCTGCTGCCGGCGCCGCAGAAGTCCCTGCCGAAGATCCAGACGGACGGCACCATCGACGCTCCGAAGGTCAAGCCCTACGACCCCGAGTCGCAGAAGCCGCCGGGCGAGCAGACGCTGGCAGCGGTGCTGGGGAGGCGTGACTGATGGCCGGTTTCTCCGTCCAGCGCTACGCCCCCGACCGCGGGGCCTGGGGCAGGCTCACCGCCCGTGACTCCGTCGTGCGCCGCCTCGACTGGCCGCTCCTCGGCTCGGCCGTCGCGCTCTCGTTCATCGGCTCGCTGCTCGTCTACTCGGCGACCCGGGGACGCGACTCGCTCACCCACGGCGATCCGTACTACTTCCTCTTCCGCCACGCCCTCAACACGGGCATCGGCTTCGCCCTGATGGTCGGCACGATCTGGCTCGGCCACCGCACCCTGCGCGGCGCGGTGCCGATCCTCTACGGGCTGTCCGTCCTCCTCGTGATGGCGGTCCTCACCCCGCTGGGCGCCACCGTCAACGGCGCCCACGCCTGGATCCTGCTGCCCGGCGGCTTCTCCCTGCAGCCCTCCGAGTTCACCAAGATCACGATTATTCTCGGCATGGCGATGCTGCTCGCCGAACGCGTCGACGCGGGCGACCAGCTGCACCCCGACCACCGCACCGTCGCCAAGGCCCTCGGCCTCGCGGCGCTCCCGATGGCCGTCGTCATGGGGATGCCGGACCTCGGCTCCGTGATGGTCATGGTCGTCATCGTGCTCGGCGTACTGCTGGCCTCCGGGGCGTCGAACCGCTGGATCTTCGGCATCCTCGGCGCGGGCGCCGCCGGAGCCGTCGCCATCTGGCAGCTCGGGCTGCTCGACGACTACCAGATCGCCCGCTTCGCGGCCTTCGCCAACCCGGCGCTCGACCCGGCCGGAGTCGGCTACAACACCAACCAGGCCCGCATCGCGATCGGCTCGGGCGGCCTCTCCGGCACCGGCCTCTTCCAGGGCACGCAGACCACCGGCCAGTTCGTCCCCGAGCAGCAGACCGACTTCGTCTTCACCGTCGCCGGTGAGGAACTGGGCTTCCTCGGCGCGGGACTGATCCTCGTCCTGCTCGGCATCGTCCTGTGGCGCGCCTGCCGCATCGCCCGGGAGACCACCGAGCTGTACGGCACGATCGTCGCCGCCGGGATCATCGCCTGGTTCGCCTTCCAGGCCTTCGAGAACATCGGCATGACGCTCGGCATCATGCCGGTCGCCGGACTGCCCCTGCCGTTCGTCTCGTACGGAGGGTCCTCGATGTTCGCCGTCTGGGTGGCGATCGGGCTGCTGCAGTCGATCAGGGTGCAGCGGCCGATGTCGGCGTGAGCCGTGGCAGGCCCACTGCCCATGCGCGGACATCACGTCTAGATTCGATTCATGGCGGACTCGAAGCGTGAGATCGAGCGTAAGTACGAAGCCACCGGCACCACCCGGCTGCCCGACCTCGGCCGGGTGGCCGGGGTCGCGGCCGTCGAACAGCGGGGCGTCATGGAACTCGACGCCGTCTACTACGACACCGAGGACTTCCGGCTCGCGGCCGGCTCCCTGACCCTGCGCCGCCGCACCGGCGGGGACGACGCCGGGTGGCATCTGAAGCTCCCGGTGGCCTCCGGCATCCGCGACGAGATCGGCGCCCCGCTCTCCGACACCCTGCCGCCCGCCCTCGCCGCGCTGATCCGCTCCCGGGTCAGGGACGCCGCCGTCGTCCCCGTCGTACGGCTCCGCTCCGCCCGCGACGTCCACCTGCTCAGCGGGGCGGACGGGGTGCCCCTGGCCGAACTGAGCGTGGACGAGGTGCGGGCCGAGCGGCTGCACGGCGGCCGCCGCAGCACCGCCTGGACCGAGATCGAGGTCGAGCTCGCCGACGACGGGGACCCGGCCTTCCTCGACGCCGTCGAGAAGCGGCTGCGCAAGGGCGGGATACGGCCCTCCGCGTCCCCCTCCAAACTCTCCCGTGCCCTCGCGGAGACGGCGCCGAAGAGGGAGCGGCGGCGTGAGCCCGTCGCGCCCCCGGGCACCGCGGGGGATCACGTGCTCGCCTACGTACGCCGTCAGGTCACCGCGATCGTCGCCCTCGACCCGGCCGTCCGCCGGGGGCTGCCCGACTCCGTGCACCGCATGCGGGTCGCCACCCGGCGGCTGCGCAGCGCTCTGCGGACGTACCGCAAGGTCCTCGACCGGAGCGTCACCGGACCCGTCGGCGATGAACTGAAGTGGCTCGCGGGGGAGCTCGGTGTCGACCGTGACCAGGAGGTCCTCGACGCGCGGCTGCTCGCCCGGCTCGACGCGCTGCCGCGCACCCTGGTCCTCGGCCCGGTCCGTGCGCGGCTGAAGGTGTGGTCGGTGGCCAGGCGCAGCGGCTCCCGCCGGCGGACCGTCGCCGTGCTCGACGGCGCCCGCTACCTGGCGCTGCTGCACGCCCTGGACACGCTCCTCGCCGTCCCGCCCCTGCTGCCGGCCGCCGCCGCCCCGCCCGGCAAGGTGCTCGCCCGGGCCGTGCACAAGGACCACCGGCGCCTGGCCGCCCGCATCGGCCGGGCAGCCGCCCTTCCGCCGGGACCGGACCGCGACCTCGCCCTGCACGACGCCCGCAAGGCGGCGAAGCGCGCGCGGTACGCGGCGGAGGCGGCCCGTCCCGCACTCGGGAAACCTGCCCGCAAGTCCGCCAAGCGGCTGAAGGCCGTCCAGAGCGTGCTCGGCGACCACCAGGACAGCGTGGTCGCCCGGGACGCCCTGCGCGCCCTCGCCGTCCAGGCGCACGCGGCGGGGGAGGCCTCGTTCACCTGGGGACTGCTGTACGGACGGGAGGAGGCGACGGCCCGGGCGCGCGAGCGGGAACTGCCCGGCGTGTGGGCCAAGGCCTCCCGGGCGGAGATCCGGCCGTAGTTCCGGGCGTGGATCCACGCGGCGCCGGGAGGCTGAGCAGCGCGGTACGCTGGATGGTCACCCCTGCCAGCTCTCGAAAGTTCGCGATGTCTGTCGATTCGGTCTTCCCACAGCTCGAAGCTCTGCTCCCGCATGTGCAGAAGCCCATCCAGTACGTCGGCGGTGAGCTGAACTCCACCGTCAAACCGTGGGACGAATGCGACGTCCGCTGGGCTCTCATGTACCCCGACGCGTACGAGGTCGGACTCCCCAACCAGGGCGTCATGATCCTTTACGAGGTACTCAACGAGCGCCAGGGCGTCCTCGCCGAGCGCACCTACAGCGTCTGGCCGGACCTCGAGGCCCTGATGCGTGAGCACAAGGTGCCGCAGTTCACCGTGGACGCCCACCGGCCGGTCAAGGCGTTCGACGTCTTCGGGCTGAGCTTCTCCACCGAGCTCGGCTACACCAACATGCTCACGGCCCTGGACCTGGCCGGCATCCCGCTGTCCGCCAAGGACCGCGGCCTCGACGACCCGATCGTGCTCGCGGGCGGCCACGCCGCGTTCAACCCCGAGCCGATCGCGGAGTTCATCGACTGCGCGGTCATCGGCGACGGCGAGCAGGCGGTCCTGGAGATCACCGAGATCGTCCGCGCCTGGAAGGCCGAGGGCCGCCCCGGCGGCCGCGAGGAGGTGCTCTTCCGCCTCGCGAGGACCGGTGGGGTGTACGTCCCCGGCTTCTACGACGTGGAGTACCTCCCGGACGGCCGCATCGGCCGCATGGTGCCGAACAAGTCGGGCGTGCCGTGGCGCGTGTCCAAGCACACGGTCATGGACCTCGACGAGTGGCCCTACCCCAAGCAGCCCCTGGTCCCGCTCGCCGAGACCGTCCACGAGCGGATGTCCGTGGAGATCTTCCGCGGCTGCACCCGCGGCTGCCGCTTCTGCCAGGCCGGCATGATCACGCGCCCCGTGCGGGAGCGAAGCATCACCGGCATCGGCGAGATGGTGGAGAAGGGCCTCAAGGCGACCGGCTTCGAGGAAGTGGGCCTGCTCTCGCTCTCCTCCGCGGACCACACCGAGATCGGTGAGATCGCCAAGGGCCTCGCGGACCGCTACACCGAGGACAAGGTCGGCCTCTCGCTGCCCTCCACCCGCGTCGACGCGTTCAACGTGGACCTGGCCAACGAGCTGACCCGCAACGGCCGCCGCTCCGGTCTCACCTTCGCCCCCGAGGGCGGCTCCGAGCGCATGCGCAAGGTCATCAACAAGATGGTCTCGGAGGAGGACCTGATCCGCACGGTCTCCACCGCGTACGGCAACGGCTGGCGCCAGGTGAAGCTGTACTTCATGTGCGGCCTGCCCACCGAGACCGACGAGGACGTCCTGCAGATCGGCGACATGGCGGTCAACGTCATCGCCAAGGGCCGCGAGGTCTCCGGGCAGAACGACATCCGCTGCACCGTCTCCATCGGCGGCTTCGTGCCCAAGCCGCACACCCCCTTCCAGTGGGCCCCGCAGCTCAGCGCCGAGGAGACCGACGCCCGGCTGACCAAGCTCCGGGACAAGATCCGCGGCGACAAGAAGTACGGCCGCTCGATCGGCTTCCGCTACCACGACGGCAAGCCCGGCATCGTCGAGGGCCTGCTCTCCCGCGGCGACCGCCGGGTCGGCTCCGTCATCCGCGCCGTCTACGAGGACGGCGGCCGGTTCGACGGCTGGCGCGAGTACTTCAGCTACGACCTGTGGATGCGGAACGCCGAGAAGACGCTGCCCGCCTTCGGCGTGGACGTCGACTGGTACACCACGCGCGAGCGGACGTACGAGGAGGTCCTGCCCTGGGACCACCTCGACTCCGGTCTCGACAAGGACTGGCTCTGGGAGGACTGGCAGGACTCGCTCGACGAGACCGAGGTCGAGGACTGCCGCTGGACGCCGTGCTTCGACTGCGGTGTGTGCCCCGCGATGCAGACGGAGATCCAGGTCGGCCCGACCGGCAAGAAGCTCCTGCCGCTGACGGTCGTGAAGTAGTTCTGCCGGTGACATGACACCGTCCGGCTCCGGCCGGGTGACAGCTCGATGACGAAGGCCCGTCCGGGAAACCCCCGGACGGGCCTTCGCGTCATGAGGTGCATGGAATACGGAAAGCACCAGGCGCCCGTGCACTACGAGGGCGGTGACGGCTGTCTCACCACGCTCGTCAGGATTCCGGTGAGGATCGTCGTCCTCGTCCTCGTCCTGCCGGTGCGGATGGTGTGGGACGCCCTGGCCGCGGGCGCCCGTGCCGCCGACCGCATCCTGCTGCGCCCGCTGGGGCGCGCGCTGGCGTGGCTCTTCGAGGTGCTGGTGGCGGTGCCGGCCCGGTGGCTGTGGCGGTCGGTGCTGACCCCGCTCGGGCACGGGCTGCGATGGCTGGCCGCCGCGGTGTTCGTGTGGCCGTGGGTGGCGCTGTGGCGGTATGTCGCGGTGCCCGTCTGGCGGTACGGGATCGTGGTGCCGCTGGAGTGGCTGTACGCACGGGTCCTCACCCCGGCCGGGCACGGGCTGAGGTGGGTCTGGCGGGCGCTGCTGCTCCCGGCCGGACGCGGCGTCGCCAAGGCGCTCGGGTGGCTGTTCACCGTCGTCCTCGTCATGCCGGTGGTCCTCCTGTGGCGGTACGTCCTGAAGCCCCTGGGGCTGGCCGCCGGCTGGCTGGCGGAGCACCTGGTCGTGCTGCCGCTGGCATGGACGTACCGGGAACTGCTCACCCCGCTGGGCCACGGCATCGCCTGGTCCCTCGACCTGCTGGCCCGCGGCATCGGGGCCGGCTGCCGGGGCCTGTGGGCCGCCCTCCGGTGGCTGGTCACCGTGCTGCTCGTCACTCCGGTGGTCTGGGTGTACCGGCGGATCATCACCCCCGTCGGCCGGGAGATCGCCGCCGCGGTCGGCGTCGCCTGGCGCGTCGCCGGATACATCTCACGGGCCGTCGGGCGGGCGCTGGCCTGGCTGGCGTGGCACCTGGTCGGGGCGCCGGTGAGCTGGGTCTATCGCAACGTATGCACCCCGGTCGGGCATTTCCTGCGCGATGACGTTCTGGCCCCGGCCGGACGGGCCGCCCGCGCGGTGGGCCGGACGGTGCGGCAGGCACTCGACGCGGCACGTGAAACCGTCCGCCAGGCCCGGCGGGACGCCTGGCGGGCACTGGTCGGCGGGCCGCGGGAAGTCGAGCCCCGGGAACCGGTGAGGCCTCTTGCGCGTACTCTGGGTAGTACAACGACTGTGCCCAGCGCGGCGCCCGAACCAGAGATCTCCCTGCTCAAGGAGAAATCCTTCCCGCAGGGGTGAGCCGGACCGGACACCCCGGGGCCACCCGTATTTCGAGGGCGGCGTGCCACCGCGTCCGCCCCGCACCGAGGAGAAGAACCACTGGGCAAGCGACAGCCCGAAGGCCCGCCGCCCGCACCGGCAGTGCAGCGCATCCGACTGCGCTACACCAAGCGCGGCCGCCTCCGGTTCACCAGTCATCGAGACTTCCAGCGTGCCTTCGAGCGGGCGCTGCGCCGCTCCGAGGTGCCCATGGCCTACTCGGCGGGCTTCACCCCGCACCCCAAGGTGTCGTACGCCAATGCCGCACCCACCGGCACGGGCAGCGAGGCCGAGTTCCTGGAGATCGCCCTCTCCGAGGCGCGTGATCCGGACGTCCTGCGCGAGCTGCTCAACGACTCGCTGCCGGACGGCCTCGACATCACCGACGCCGTCGAGGCCCGCACCTCGGGCCTCGCCGACCGGCTGACCGCCTCCGTCTGGGAGCTGCGGCTGGACGGGGTCACCGTGGAGGACGCCGGGAAGGCCGTCGCCGCGTTCAACGCGGCGGAGAGCGTCGAGGTCGAGCGCCGTACCAAGAACGGCATGAGGACCTTCGACGCCCGGTCCGCCGTGGTCGACCTGCAGGCCCTTGATCATCAGCCTGATAGGCCCGGGGACAAGGCCTGTGCGATACTGCGGCTGGTTGTTCGGCACGTGACACCTGCCGTACGGCCTGACGACGTCCTGTCCGGTCTCCGCGTTGTGGCCGACCTGGCGCCGCCGGTCCCCGCAGCGGTGACCAGGCTGGCGCAGGGGCTCTTCGACGAGGAGTCCGGCACGGTGACCGACCCGCTCGCGCCCGACCGCGAGGCAGCCCCGGCCGCTCTACCCACGGCCGCCGGGACCGCCGTCGCGACGGCGCCGGATGGTGCAGGTTCCGCGTAAGGCGGTCGTTGTAGCGCAGCCCTCGGACTCGGGAGCCACCTGGGCCGGGCCGCGCGCTGACCCATAAGACTTTCGCCAGGCCGTGCGCACAACGCGTACGGAACCGGCGAGCCAGACATTCAGCTCCCGTGCGGCGCCCGCGCCCCGGACGGCGGTACCGCGTACACATGCGGACCGTGCCGGACCGGAATCAGGCGCGGCGCCCGGGAGCGCGACGGGAGAACCGCCCGCATGCTCGAGCCCACCGAACCCGGCACGACCGGGAACGCAGAAGACAACAACACCCCCGGGGACAAGCTGCCGCCGCGCCGCAGGCGCCGCGCCGCGTCCCGCCCGGCCGGCCCGCCCACGACGGGCGCACAGGCTGCCGGAGCCGAGGCGCCGGCCATACCGGCCGTTGACGCCGGAGTGTCGGAAACCAGCACCGAGAACACCACCGAGGCCGAGGCCGCACCGCCGGTCCGCGCCCGCCGCCGCGCCGTCCGCAAGGCCACCGCCCCCGCCGGCGCGCCGCAGGCCGCCGAGACCGTCGAGGTCGTCGAGCCGGTTGTCGCGGCTGCCGCGCCGGTCGAGGAGGAGGCTGTGGAGCCGGTCGAGGCGCCGCGTCGTCGTCGTGCCTCCCGCAAGGCCACCGCCCCGGCGGGTGCGCCGCAGGCCGCCGAGACCGTCGAGGTCGTCGAGCCGGTCGTGGCGGCTGCCGCGCCGGTCGAGGAGGAGGCTGTGGAGCCTGTCGAGGCGCCGCGTCGTCGTCGTGCCTCCCGCAAGGCCACCGCCCCCGCCGGTGCACCGCAGGCCGCCGAGGTGGCCGAGATCGTCGAGGAGACCGTCGCGGCCGAGGCCGTCGAGCCCGTCGTGGCCGAGCCCGTCGCCGAGGCGCCGCGTGGCCGCACCCGCCGCAGGGCCTCCGCGCCCGCCGGTGCGCCCCAGGCCACCCGGACCGAGCCCGCCGCCGAGCCGGCGCAGCCGGCCGAGGCCATCGAGGCGGACGGGCCCGCCGAAGCCGCCGAGCCCGTCGAGGCCCCGCGCGGCCGTCGCCGTGCGTCGCGCAAGGCGACCTCCCCCGCGGGCGCCCCGCAGGTCACCGAGGCCGCGGAGGAGCGCACCGAGGTCCAGAGCGGCGAGAGCCTGCCCGAGGCAGCCGTCGAGGAGCTGGCCGCCGAGACCGCCGAGGTCGAGGAGGCCGCCCCGCGCGGCCGTCAGCGCCGCCGCGCCACCGCCGCCGCCGGCCGCCCCGAGTTCACCGGCAAGGTCGAGGAGCCCGCGCGCCGCAGCCGCCGCGCCGAGCGCCCCGCCGTCGCCGTGTTCCAGGCGCCGGTCTTCGCCGAGCCGATGTTCCAGACCCCGGAGACGGCCGCCGCTGCCGCCGCCGCGCAGCCCCCCGTCGCGCACGACGAGGAGCCCGAGGACGAGATCGGTACGGCCGAGGAGCAGACCCAGGCCGCCCCGGCCGCCGCCCCCGCCGAGGCCGCGCCGCAGGGTGGTTCGCGCCGCCGCCGTCGCCGTCGCGGTGAGGCCGCCGAGGCCGAGGCCGTCGCGCCCGCCCCGGCCGCCGCCCCCGTGGAGGAGCAGGCCGAGGACGAGCACGAGCCCTCGGGCGAGAGCGACGCCGAGCAGGACGGGGAGGACACCGACGAGTACGGCGACCGCCCGTCGCGCAGGCGTCGTCGTGGTGGCCGTCGCCGCCGTCGCGGCGAGTCCGCCGAGGACGACGCCGCCGAGCAGCACGCCGACGACTCCGCCGACCACTCCGATGACGAGCACGAGGGTGCTCAGGAGTCCGAGGACGAGGGCGACGACGAGCAGGACGACAACGACTCCGGGGCCTCCGGGTCGAGCAGCAGCCGTCGGCGCCGGCGCCGCCGCCGTCGCAGCGGTGACGCCTCGTCCGACGCCGAGAACGGCACGGACGACCCCGAGCGCACCGTCGTGAAGGTCCGCGAGCCCCGCAAGAAGGAGGCCGAGCGCGAGCCCGGCACCGGCTTCGACGAGGTCCAGTCCATCAAGGGCTCGACCCGTATGGAGGCCAAGAAGCAGCGCCGCCGCGAGGGCCGCGAGCAGGGCCGCCGCCGGGTTCCGATCATCACCGAGGCGGAGTTCCTCGCCCGTCGCGAGGCCGTCGAGCGCGTCATGGTCGTCCGCCAGAACGGCGAGCGCACCCAGATCGGCGTCCTCGAGGACAACGTGCTCGTCGAGCACTACGTCAACAAGGAGCAGGCCACCAGCTACGTCGGCAACGTCTACCTGGGCAAGGTCCAGAACGTCCTGCCGTCCATGGAGGCCGCCTTCGTCGACATCGGCAAGGGCCGCAACGCCGTCCTGTACGCCGGTGAGGTCAACTTCGAGGCGCTCGGCATGGCCCACGGGCCGCGCCGCATCGAGACCGCGCTCAAGTCCGGCCAGTCCGTCCTCGTCCAGGTGACGAAGGACCCGATCGGCCACAAGGGCGCCCGCCTGACCAGTCAGGTCTCGCTGCCCGGCCGCTACCTCGTCTACGTGCCCGAGGGCTCGATGACCGGGATCAGCCGCAAGCTGCCCGACACCGAGCGCGCCCGGCTCAAGACCATCCTCAAGAAGATCGTCCCCGAGGACGCCGGCGTCATCGTGCGCACCGCGGCCGAGGGCGCGAGCGAGGACGAGCTGCGCCGTGACGTCGAGCGTCTGCAGCAGCAGTGGGAGGAGATCCAGAAGAAGTCGAAGAGCAGCGGCAGCTCCAACGCGCCGACGCTGCTCTACGGCGAGCCGGACATGACCGTCCGGGTCGTCCGGGACATCTTCAACGAGGACTTCTCCAAGGTCATCGTCAGCGGCGACGAGGCGTGGGAGACCATCCACGGCTACGTCTCGCACGTGGCGCCCGACCTGACGGACCGGCTGTCGCGGTGGACCTCCGAGGTCGACATCTTCGCGACGTACCGGATCGACGAGCAGCTCATGAAGGCGCTGGACCGCAAGGTCTACCTGCCGAGCGGCGGCTCGCTGGTGATCGACAAGACCGAGGCGATGGTCGTCGTCGACGTCAACACCGGCAAGTTCACCGGCCAGGGCGGCAACCTGGAAGAGACCGTCACCAAGAACAACCTGGAGGCGGCCGAGGAGATCGTGCGTCAGCTGCGGCTGCGCGACCTCGGCGGCATCGTCGTCGTCGACTTCATCGACATGGTGCTGGAGTCCAACCGGGACCTGGTGCTGCGACGGCTCCTGGAGTGCCTGGGACGCGACCGTACGAAGCACCAGGTCGCCGAGGTCACCTCGCTCGGCCTGGTCCAGATGACCCGTAAGCGGGTCGGCCAGGGTCTGCTGGAGTCCTTCTCCGAGACCTGCGTCCACTGCAACGGGCGCGGCGTCATCGTGCACATGGAGCAGCCCACCTCGGTGGGTGGCGGCGGCAACGGTAAGCGTTCCAAGAAGCGCCGTGGCGGTTCGGGCCAGGACCACGAGCACGAGCACGGTCACGAGCAGGACCACGAGCACGATCACGTCGCCGAGACCGAGGTGGAGACCGAGGCCGAGGTGGCCGCTGAGGTGGCCGCCCCGCTGGCGCTGCCCGAGCCGGAGTTCGTCCCGGACGAGGAGCTGTACAGCAGCCCGGCCGAGGCCGAGGCGGCCGCGGGCCGTGGCCGTGGCCGTCGTCGGGCGACCCGGAAGGCCTCGGCCCCGGCCGGTGCTCCGAAGGCGGCGTCCGCCCCGGCCCCCGTGGCCGAGCCGGTCGCGGCACCGGAGCCCGTCGTGGAGCCGGAGCCCGAGCCCGAGCCGGTCGTTGAAGCACCGGTCGCCGAGGCGCCCGTCGCCGACGCGCCCCAGGGCCGTACACGCCGCAGGGCGACCCGCAAGGCGACCGCCCCGGCGGGTTCGCCCGCCCAGGCCGCCGAGCCCGTCGTGGTCCCGGCCGTCGAGGAGCCGGTGTCCGACGCCGACCCGGTCGCCGCCGAGGACCCGGTCGTCGAGGCCCCGCACACCGAGGCCCCCGCCGAGGAGCCGGCCGCGCCCCCGCGTGCCCGCCGCCGTGCGACCCGCAAGGTCAGCGCACCCGCGGGTTCCCCCGCAGGTGCCGAGGACACCGCGGTCGTCGTGGTGACGGCTTCCGGACCGGCCGCCGAGCCGGAGTCCGCCCCCGAGGCCGACGCCGAACCGGCACCGGCCAAGAAGGCGGCCCGCAAGACCGCGAAGAAGGCCACGGCCAAGAAGGCAGCCGTCAAGAAGACGGCTGCCAAGAAGACCGTCGCCAAGAAGACGACGGCCAAGAAGGCGGCGAAGAAGACGGTGGCGGCCGAGCAGCAGTCCCCGTCCGTCACGGCCTCCGCCGACGAGGGCTGAGTTCGAGTCACCCAGGGTCTGTGCTGAGCCGGCCCACGGGCCGGCTCAGCACAGACCCTCGCACCGCGCGCGACGCAGTCGGGCCGGTCCCTCACGGGGCCGGCCGGCTGCTTTCCGGTGCCGGCCGTCCCCGTACCCCACACGGAAGTCCCCGTACATGCACAAGATCCAGAAGGCCGTCATACCCGCTGCCGGGCTCGGTACCCGGTTCCTGCCGGCGACGAAGGCGACTCCCAAGGAGATGCTGCCGGTGGTCGACAAGCCGGCGATCCAGTACGTCGTGGAGGAGGCCGCCGCCGCGGGCCTGAACGACGTCCTGATGATCACCGGGCGCAACAAGCGCGCGCTGGAGGACCACTTCGACCGGAACTACGAGCTGGAGTCGGCGCTGACCCGCAAGGGCGACGACGAGCGGCTGGTCCGGGTCCAGGAGTCCAGTGACCTGGCGACCATGCACTACGTCCGGCAGGGCGACCCCAGGGGCCTCGGCCACGCCGTCCTGTGCGCGGAGCCCCACGTGGGCGCCGAGCCCTTCGCCGTGCTGCTCGGTGACGACCTGATCGACCCGCGCGATCCGCTGCTGGCCCGCATGACCGAGATCCAGGAGCGCGAGGGCGGCAGCGTCGTCGCGCTGATGGAGGTCGCGCCCGAGCAGATCCACATGTACGGCTGCGCCGCGGTGGAGGCCACCGCGGAGGACGACGTCGTGCGCGTCACCGGACTGGTCGAGAAGCCGGAGCCCGGGGACGCCCCCAGCAATCTGGCGGTCATCGGACGCTACGTCCTGGACCCCGCCGTCTTCGGCGTGCTGCGCGAGACGGAGCCGGGCCGGGGCGGCGAGATCCAGCTGACGGACGCGCTCCAGCAGCTCGCCGCCGACGAGAAGGTCGGCGGTCCGGTGCACGGCGTCGTCTTCCGCGGCCGCCGCTACGACACCGGTGACCGAGGCGACTACCTCCGGGCCATCGTCAGACTGGCCTGCGAGCGCGAGGACCTGGGTCCGGACTTCCGTACCTGGCTGCGCGGCTTCGTGGCCGCCGAGCTCTGAGCCGCCCGCACGGCGCACGCACCCCACCCGAGACACCCGCACCAAGGACCAAGGAGAACCCTCATGATCGGCATGATTCTGGCGGCCGGCGCCGGCCGCCGTCTGCGCCCCTACACCGACACGCTTCCCAAGGCCCTGGTGCCGGTCGGGCCCGAGGGCGACGAGGAGAGCCTGACCGTCGTCGACCTGACGCTCGGCAACTTCGCCGAGGTCGGCCTGACCGACGTCGCGATCATCGTGGGCTACCGCAAGGAGGCCCTGTACGAGCGCAAGGCCGCCCTGGAGGCGAAGTACGGCGTCAGCATCACGCTGATCGACAACGACAAGGCCGAGGAGTGGAACAACGCCTACTCCCTCTGGTGCGGCCGTGACGCCCTCAAGGACGGCGTGATCCTCGCCAACGGCGACACCGTGCACCCCGTCTCCGTCGAGAAGACGCTGCTCGCCGCCCGCGGCGAGGGCAAGAAGATCATCCTCGCCCTCGACACGGTCAAGCAGCTGGCCGACGAGGAGATGAAGGTCGTCGTCGACCCCGGCAAGGGCGTCCAGCGGATCACCAAGCTGATGGACCCGTCCGAGGCCACCGGCGAGTACATCGGCGTCACGCTCATCGAGGGCGACGCGGCCGAGGAGCTGGCCGACGCGCTGAAGACCACGTTCGAGCGCGACCCGGACCTGTACTACGAGGACGGCTACCAGGAGCTCGTCAACCGCGGCTTCAAGGTCGACGTGGAGCCGATCGGCGACGTCAAGTGGGTCGAGATCGACAACCACGAGGACCTGGCCAAGGGCAGGACCATCGCGTGCCAGTACTGACCCGGCTCATCCCCGCACCGGTCGTCGTCGACATCCGGGCAGGCGCTCTGGCCGATCTGGCGGGCGTCCTCGCCGATCAGCGGATCTCCGGCTCGGGCAAGCTGGCGATAGCGATCAGCGGGGGTTCCGGCCGGGCGCTGCGTGAGCGGCTCTCGGACAGCCTGCCGGGCGCTTCCTGGTTCGAGGTGGGCGGCGGCACGCTGAACGACGCCGTCAAGCTCGCCGAGGCCATGAAGTCCGGCCGGTACGACGCCGTCGTGGGACTCGGCGGCGGCAAGATCATCGACTGTGCGAAGTTCGCCGCGGCGCGCATCGGGCTGCCGCTGGTCGCCGTGGCGACGAACCTGTCGCACGACGGTCTGTGCTCCCCGGTGGCGACGCTGGACAACGACGCGGGCCGCGGCTCGTACGGTGTCCCGAACCCGATCGCCGTCGTCATCGACCTCGACATCATCCGTGAGGCCCCGGACCGCTTCGTGCGGTCCGGGATCGGTGACGCGCTCTCCAACATCTCCGCCGTGGCGGACTGGGAGCTCGCCCACCGGGTCAACGGCGAGGACATCGACGGACTGGCCGCGGCGATGGCCCGGCAGGCCGGTGAGGCCGTGCTGCGCCACCCCGGGGCCCTCGGCGACGACTCCTTCCTCCAGGTGCTGGCGGAAGGGCTGGTGCTGACCGGTATCTCGATGTCGGTGGCGGGCGACAGCCGTCCCGCCTCCGGCGCCTGCCACGAGATCAACCACGCCTTCGACCTGCTCTTCCCGCAGCGTGCGGCGAGCCACGGGGAGCAGTGCGGGCTGGGCGCGGCGTTCGCGATGCATCTGCGCGGCGCCCACCGGGAGTCCGTCCGGATGACCGAGGCGCTGCGGCGCCACGGCCTGCCGGTCACCGCGGAGGAGATCGGCTTCAGCGCGGACGAGTTCGTCTCGGTGGTCGACTTCGCACCCCGGACCAGGCCGGGCCGGTACACGATCCTGGAACACCTGGACCTGTCCACGGACGGGATCAGGGACGCCTACGCCGACTACGTCAGGGCCGCGGCGGCCTGAAGAGGGGGGCCCGGTTTGACCGGGCTGTCCAGGGCCCCGTAATCTTGACCGTCGGCGTTTGTTTCGCCACACCTCTGAGCACTCACCTCCCGCTCGTACGGGAGAGGCCGCTCGTCCAATCCGGATCATCACGGGTCCCCGGACCCGTGTGAGCGGCTGGCTTCAGAGGTTTTCGCTTCGAGTGAGAGTGAGATCCGCGTGTACGCCATCGTGCGCAGCGGTGGTCGCCAGCACAAGGTTGCTGTCGGCGACATCGTTGAGGTTGACAAGATTCCCACCGCCAAGGTTGGCGACACGGTAGAGCTCTCTACCCTGCTCGTTGTCGACGGCGACGCCGTGACCAGCGACCCGTGGGTGCTGGACGGCATCAAGGTCCAGGCCGAGATTGTGGACCACCACAAGGGCGCGAAGATCGACATCCTTCGCTACAAGAACAAGACCGGTTACCGCCGTCGCCAGGGTCACCGCCAGCAGTACACGGCGATCAAGGTCACCGGCATCCCCGCGGCTGCGAAGTAAGGGACTGAGAACACATGGCACACAAGAAGGGCGCATCGTCCACCCGGAACGGGCGCGATTCCAATGCTCAGCGGCTCGGCGTGAAGCGCTTCGGCGGTCAGGCCGTCAACGCCGGTGAGATCCTGGTCCGCCAGCGCGGCACCCACTTCCACCCGGGCACGGGCGTCGGCCGTGGCGGCGACGACACGCTGTTCGCCCTCGCCGCCGGTGCGGTCGAGTTCGGCACGCACCGTGGCCGCAAGGTCGTGAACATCGTTCCGATCGCCGGCTGATTTTCGGCGCTCGTCGAGCGGTATGACGTGGAGGCGGACCTCACTTCCCGAACGGGAAGTGGGTCCGCCTTTCGCGTGTTGCTCCTACAGGAGCACGAGCGAGACATTTCTGCACGTATGTAACTGGAGGTTCCAACCATGACCACCTTCGTGGACCGCGTCGAGCTGCATGTCGCCGCGGGTAACGGGGGCCACGGCTGTGCCTCCGTTCACCGTGAGAAGTTCAAGCCGCTCGGCGGCCCGGACGGCGGCAACGGCGGCCGTGGCGGCGATGTGACGCTGATCGTCGACCAGGCGGTCACCACGCTCCTCGACTATCACCACCACCCCCACCGCAAGGCCACCAACGGCCAGCCCGGCGCGGGCGACAACCGCACCGGCAAGGAGGGCCAGGACCTGGTCCTGCCCGTGCCGGACGGCACCGTCGTCCTCGACGGCGAGGGCAACGTGCTCGCCGACCTCGTCGGCCAGGGCACCATGTTCGTCGCCGGCCAGGGCGGCCGCGGCGGCCTCGGCAACGGCGCGCTGGCCTCCGCCCGGCGCAAGGCCCCCGGCTTCGCGCTGCTCGGTGAGCCCGGTGAGTCCCGGGACATCGTCCTGGAGCTGAAGACCGTCGCCGATGTGGCCCTGGTGGGGTACCCGAGCGCGGGCAAGTCCTCGCTGATCTCGGTCCTGTCGGCGGCCAAGCCGAAGATCGCCGACTACCCGTTCACGACGCTCGTCCCGAACCTGGGCGTGGTCACCGCGGGCTCCACCGTCTACACCATCGCCGACGTCCCGGGCCTGATCCCGGGCGCCAGCCAGGGCAAGGGCCTCGGTCTGGAGTTCCTGCGCCACGTCGAGCGCTGCTCGGTCCTGGTTCACGTGCTGGACACGGCGACGCTGGAGTCCGACCGCGACCCCGTCTCCGACCTCGACATGATCGAGGAGGAGCTCAAGCTCTACGGGGGTCTGGACGACCGGCCCCGCATCGTCGTCCTCAACAAGATCGACATTCCGGACGGCCAGGACCTCGCGGACATGATCCGCCCGGAGCTGGAGGCGCGCGGCTACCGCGTCTTCGAGGCGTCTGCCGTCGCCCGTACCGGCCTCAAGGAGCTGTCCTTCGCGCTGGCCGGTGTCATCGCCGAGGCGCGTGCCGCCAAGCCGGTGGAGGAGGCGACCCGTATCGTCATCCGGCCCAAGGCCGTGGACGACGCCGGTTTCACCGTGAAGCTGGAGGACGACGGCATCTACCGGGTGCGCGGCGAGAAGCCGGAGCGCTGGGTGCGCCAGACCGACTTCAACAACGACGAGGCCGTCGGCTACCTCGCGGACCGGCTGAACCGGCTCGGTGTCGAGGACGCGCTGCGCAAGGCCGGTGCCCGGGCGGGCGACGGCGTGGCCATCGGCGCCGAGGACAACGCCGTGGTCTTCGACTGGGAGCCGACGGTGACCGCCGGTGCGGAGATGCTCGGCCGCCGCGGCGAGGACCACCGTCTGGAGGAGCCGCGTCCGGCCGCTCAGCGCCGTCGCGACCGCGAGGACGAGCGCGACGAGGTCAGCAAGGAGTACCAGGAGTTCGACCCGTTCGCGTAAGCACGGGTGCTGCTGTGAGGGCGTGCCTCCGTACCGGGTTCCGGTGCGGAGGCACGCCCTTGTGCGGTCAGGGGGGGGAGCGGCGCAGCGGTTTCGGCCCTCATGTCGCATAAATGTGCGGGTGTTTGGGTGGATTCCGTACGCGATTACCGTTCCCGGTACGCTATGTTCAAAGATTCGATAAAGTTTCACTCCGTGCACAACCCTGTGACCCGCCTGTCCGTCTTTCTTGTGCGAGGAGAGGGCATGCCCTCGCAAGCCGATGGGGTAGGGGGAGCGTGGTGACCATCACGCGAGGCTGCCCGGGGATTGCCGCGAGCCGCGGCCCAGCCGAAAGACGCAAGTGAAGATTTCATTTCTGGTGCGCGACCTCTGCCACATGGGCGGAGTTGTCAGTGCCACGCAGAATCTGGCGGGTGCACTCGCGGCCCGGCACGACGTGGAGATCGTCGCACTCCGCAAGGTGCGGGACGAGTCCTACTTCCCGCTCGACCCGCGCGTCTCCGTGCGGGTGCTGACCGACCTGCGCCAGCACTCCCCGACATCGGACCTGGACGATCCGCTGATCGCGGTCTTCCCCAAGGTCTACCCGGTGGACCCGGCGGAGAAGAAGCCGGTGGTCAGCCGGCTGGCGGAGCTGCGACTGCTCGAATTCCTCGCGACGACCGACTCGGACGTCGTGGTGAGCTCCAGCCCGCGCAACACGATCATGCTCTCGTACGCCGAGGGTGACTACCTGCGGGTCACGCAGGAGCACTCGATGCCCTCGATCTACGCGAAGTACTACCAGGGCCGGCTGTTCAAGGCGTACCACTCGCTGGACGCGCTCACCGCGCTGACGCCCGAAGAGGTCGAGAGCATCGGCAAGCTGGTGCCGGGCGTACGCAACCGGCTGGCCGTCATGCCGAACTGCGTGCCCGCCGCCCCGGTGCAGTCCAAGAGCACCAACAAGGTCGTCATCGCGGCCGGTCTCCTCAAGGAGAACAAGAACTTCGCCGCGGTCGTCGACGCCTTCGCCACCGTCGTGGCCAAGCGCCCCGACTGGCGGCTGCGGATCTACGGCGGCGGCACCGAGAAGGCCAATCTGCGCAAGCAGATCGAGACCCTCGGCCTGCACAACACCGTGACGCTGATGGGCCCGGCCGCCCCGGTCGCGCCCGAGTTCAGCAAGGGCTCGATCTTCGTGCTGCCCTCCAAGCGCGAGGCGTTCGGCAACGTGATCGTCGAGGCGATGGCGGCCGGTCTGCCCGTCGTCAGCACCGACGCCGACCACGGCCCGCGCAACATCATCACGCACGGCGAGGACGGCCTCATCGTCCCGCGCGGCGACACCGCCGCCATGGCCGACGCCATCCTCGAACTCGTCGAGGACGACGAGCGTCGCAAGCAGATGGGCGAGGCGGCCGTGCGCAACGCGGTGCGCTTCCACGAGCCGGCCAGCTGCGCCCGCTTCGAGGCGATCCTGCACGACGCGTTCACCCGCCGCGCACTGCCGACGACGGCCACCGCCCAGGTCGACCCGCTGGGCTCGGTCCGGATCGAGGTCGGCGCACTGCCGGCCGAGGTGCACGGCGCCGAGATCGCCTGCCGCCGGGTCGGACGCAACCCGGCGGAGAAGCGGTTCGCCATCGACCCGGGCGGCAGCGCCGTGGTGCCCTGGCACGGCGGACTGCCCGAGGGCACCTGGGAACTGTCCGTGTGCACCCCTGAGGGCAACGAGGTGCCGCTCACGGTGGACGGCTACGGCTGCGACGTACGGGACCTGCTCAACGTGCCGCTGCCCCGGGAGAACGGCGCCCCCGCCCTGGAGCTGCTACTCCCGCACCGGGGCGAGATGGACCGCCTGCGGATCCGCAGCGTGGTGCGCGACGCCCATGTGGAGATCGACGCGGTCGCGGTCGACACCGAGACCATCGAACTGGACGCCGCCGGCTGGGGTGTGACACTCGGCCCCGGCGCGGCGCTGGAGGCCGTGCACCGCAAGGACAAGGACCGGGTGCTGTCGTTCCCCGTCTCGGCCCTCGAAGGGCAGCGGGTCAGCGCCCGGGTCGACTGCGCCGCGCTGGTGCGTGAGCACGAGGGGCCCGAGCAGATCTGGGACGTGTGGCTGCGCCCCGCGGCCGGCGCCGACCGCGTCCAGGTCGGCAAGCTCGCCACCGATGTCCTCGCGCCCATAGGGGTGTTCACCTTCCCCCGGCCGGTGATCCGGATCCTGCCCGAGCCCAGCAGGACCCTGCTGGCGAAGGTCGGCCGCCGGGTGACCCGCACGCTGAACGGCGGCAAGCCGGCGCCGCGCCCGGTCACGAAGATCGAGATCCGGCCGTACTACACGGCGCTGTCGCAGCTCGCCTTCAAGACGGTGGACGTGGAGCCGTAGAGCGGGACCGAACACATGCCGAAGGGGGCGGGCCCGGAGATCAGATCTCCGGGCCCGCCCCCTTTCGCGTGCCGTACGGCTACTTCTCCTCGGTGAGCTCCGTCGCCTGTTCGATCATGCGGTCCACGACGCGCTGCGAGGCGCGGCCGTCGTCCAGGTCGCAGAACAGGTGGTGGAAGCGGTCGAAGCGCTCGGTGTACTCGGGCCAGACCGTGTCGATGTCGCGGATCGAGTCGATCAGCTCCGACGAGGTGCGGACCAGCGGGCCGGGCGAGTCCTTCTCGAAGTCGAAGTAGAACCCGCGCAGCGTGTCGCGGTAGTGCTCCAGGTCGTACGTGAAGAAGAGCATCGGCCGCTTGAGGTGCGCGTAGTCGAACATCACGGACGAGTAGTCGGTGATCATGATGTCGGACGCCAGGTACAGGTCGGCGATGTCCGGGTACTCGGAGACGTCCCAGACGAAGCCGTTGCCGGCGCCGGGCACCTGGTCGACGACGTTGGAGTGGCGCCGGATCAGCAGGACGTGGTCGTCGCCGAGGCGGCGGCGGGCGTCCTCCAGGTCGAGCCGGAGGTCGAAGGAGTACTGACCGGCCCGGTGCGACTGGTCGTCGCGCCAGGTCGGGGCGTAGAGCACGACCTTCTTGCCCTCGGGCAGCCCGATGCGCTTCTTGATCTCCTCGGCGAGCTTGACCCGCTCGTCGGAGTACAGGTAGTCGTTGCGCGGGTAGCCGGCCTCCAGGATCTCCCCGTCGTAGGAGAAGGCCCGCTTCAGGATCGGTGTGCTGAAGCGGTTGGAGGAGACGAGCATGCTCCAGTTCTTCGCTTCGAGCTCCAGACGCTTCTGGTACTCCTTGTCGAAGTGGAGCGTGTCGATGTCATGGCCGATCTTCTTCAGCATCGTGCCGTGCCAGGTCTGGACGATGACCTGGCCGGGACGCCGGACGACCCACTCCGGAAGGTGCGCGTTGGTCACGATGTACTTGCTGGAGGCCAGCGCGTCGAACCACTCCGTGCCCCACATCCGGACCTTCTCGGCCGTCGGAGGCAGCTCCACCTGGCCGTCGCGGACCGCCCACAGGTGCTTGAGGTCGGCGCCCCGGCGCACCAGCTCCTCGTGCATGGCACGCGGGCTGTCCGAGTACTGCTTGCCGTTGTAGCTCAGGTAGAACACCTGGTCGCGCAGCGGCTCCAGGCACTTGGCGTCGTACACCTCGCGGCGCAGCTGGGCCTGGCGGAACGGGCCGCGCTCCACATCGGCCAGCTCCGAGCGGCAGTTCAGCTGCGGGAAGTCGTGCCAGCGAGCCTCCAGCCAGTACCGGCGGCCCTTCAGCGTGACGTGCAGCGGGAACTGCTCCGATGCGAGGCGGTCGATGACGAACTCGACGTCCGCGCCGTCGGGCTGACGGAGGAAGAAGTTCCACCGGCCGGCCTTGAGCGGGATGGTGCCCTGGGAGCCACCGCCCAGCGTCGAGGGGTCGAAGGCCGTCTCGTACGAGCCGTCGGCGGTCCAGCTGATCGGGACGGTGCGCTCGTCGAACCGGTCCTTGGCCTTCAGCAGCAGCTCGGAACCGACCAGGTGCTGCGGGGCGTGGCCGGACAGGACGAGCTTGCCGTCGCGCTCGCCCACCTGCGTCATCACGGCACGCTCGGTCTGGCCGCGGAACTTGAGGTAGCCGTTGTGGCCGGCGATGGCCGCCAGCTCATGACGGCCCGCCTGCCGGCCCATGCTCGCGGGCAGCTGGAAGCGCGCGTCCTCCAGACCCTCCTGGACGACGGTGCTCAGCCGGCGCGGTGCCGCCTCCTCGTCGGAACCGGAGATCAGCAGCGCCGTGCTCCAGTTGCGGACCCGGGGCTGGGCGTGGCCGTCGGTCGTCTCGGCGGTGACCAGGGCGACATCGGCGAGCGGGACCTCGACGCGGAACGCGCTGGTGCCGCCCTGCTCGGCGTCGACCGTGACCGGGTAGCGCCGGATCTCACCGCTGGACTGGTTGGAGACCTGCAGCGTGACGGTCTCGTCGCTCGCCAGCGGCGTACGGATCTCGCCCCGGATCACGATCCGGTCGCCCTCCAGCTCGCGGCCGGTCACCAGCGCGTTGACCCGCTCGATGCGCAGCTTGAGCGCGGCGCCCTCGACGCTCGGGAGCATCCGGTAGTTCTTGTCGAGCCACTGGTAGGGCGGGAAGTTGGCGGCGCTGCCGCCGTTGGACTGGATACCGCGGCGGCGCAGCAGACCGGAGCTCATGACGATCACGCCGATGTGCCAGATGCCCTCCTCCCACTGCCCGTTGTGCCGGAGCTTGGCGGGGTCGAAGGAGAACTCCCAGCCGGACCAGTCGTAGTTGTAGCGCTTCTGCCAGGTGTCGGAGGTCCGGCCAGGGCGGAAGATGTTCTTCGCCGGGAAGATCAGACGGCGGCGCGAGCCGCCCTTCTTGATCTGGATGAACTTGGCGGTGCTGCGCCGGTTCGGGATGTCGATCTTGTCTATCCAGGCGTCGCCCGTCAGCAGCAGCTTGCCCTTCTGCCACTCCACACCGACCAGCGGGGTCCTGAGCTCCAGGTCCTTGTCGATGCGCAGGGTCTTGCGGGAGAGCGTGACTCCGCTGCGGTCCAGGGCCTTGAACCCGGCGTACTTGCGCAGGAAGCCGCTGACCTCGACCGGCTCACGGCGCCGCTGGTCGGCGAGGAGGTCGATCAGCTCGGAGATCGCGCCGCGGCGCACCAGCGCGTACTGCACGCGCAGCACGGCGGGCAGCTCGTCCAGGACCTGCGGTTCGACCTGGTCGAGGTAGCGGTTGGCCGCGATGAGGAAGGCCTCGCGGTACTCCTCGTCCCCGTCCGGCACGACGTTCAGGAAGATGCGGAGGTCGTCCCGGAGCACCCGGGCGTCGTACTCCCGCTTGAACTGGGCCCACTTGGAGCCGGGGCGGTCGGCGAGGAACTGCGTGACCGTCTCGCAGGCGGCGACCCGGTCGCGGACACCCTGCGGGTCGGTGCGGCGCTGGGTGATCGACGGGGCGGACTCGCCCTCGCGCAGCCGCCAGTAGTAGACGGGCTCGCCGATCAGGTCGATGGCGTCGGCCAGGTAGTGGGCGCGCAGCACCACGGCACTGTCCTCGTAGAGCACGCCCTCGGGGAAGGTGAAGCCGTTCTTCTCCCAGAAGGTGCGGCGCCAGACCTTGTTGCAGGAGATGCGGTCCGCGACGAGCTTGGGGTACTCGGCGATGTGGGTCCGCTTGCGGGCCTCACCGGCCAGCATCTTCATGAGCGGGACCTGCCAGGACCGCTCGCCCTTGACGTGGAACACGTTGCCGGTGGCGAAGTCGGACCCGGTCTCGTCGAGGCTCTCGACCATCATGCGGTAGCCGTCCGGCGGGATGACGTCGTCGCTGTCGAGGAAGGCGAAGTACTCGCTCTCCGGCGCCATGTTCGCCAGGCCCGCGTTACGGGCCGAGCCCAGGCCGCCGTTCACCTTCGTCACCAGCCGGAAGCGCGGGTCGCGCTCGGCGTAGGCGGCGGCTATCGCGGCCGATCCGTCGGTCGAACCGTCGTCGACCATGACGACTTCCAGATCGGTGAAGGTCTGCGCCTCCACCGAGTCGAGACAGGCTTCGAGATACGCCTCGACGTTGTACATGGGCACGATGACACTGAGCCGGGGGGTCATGTTTTTCGGCATTCCTTTCGGGTCAGACCCGCTCGACCAGTTCGAGCGCCTGGGCAGGGGACGGTGCCGGCTTGCGTGCGGCAAGCGGGACGACGGGAAGGACGTTCTCTTCGTTCAGGAAGACGGCGCGGACGACGCGCTCGGCGGCATGGCCGTCGTCGAAGTCGCAGAAGCGCTCACGGAACGCGCTGCGGAAGGTGGCGGACTTCTCGCTCTGCCACTCGCCGGACCGGAGGATCTCGGTGAGCTGCGCCTGGGTGGTGGCGACGGCGCCGGGGGGCTCGGCCATCAGGTCGAAGTAGCTTCCCCGGACGACCTTGTACGTGTCCCAGTCGTCGGCGTAGATCACGATCGGCCGGTCGAGGTTGGCGTAGTCGAACATCGCCGAGGAGTAGTCGGTGATGAGCGCGTCGGCCGCCAGGTAGAGCTGCTCCACGTTCTGGTGCGCGGAGACGTCGATGACCCGGCCGCTGGCCTGGAGCTCGGCGAGCCGGCCCGTGGGCTTGTAGAAGTAGTGGCCGCGCACCAGCAGGGTGACTTCCGGGCCCAGTTCCTCGGCCAGCTTCGCCAGGTCGATCCGCGGGGTGAATTCCTTCTGGTACTCACGGTGGGTCGGCATGTAGAGGAAGACCTTGGAGCCGTCCGCCGCGCCGAGCTCACGGCGGGCCTGCGCGACCTCGCGGGCACCGGAGTTGATCAGCACGTCGTTGCGCGGATACCCGGTCTCCAGCGAGGTGTAGGTGCAGGGATAGACCCGCTCCCACACCGAGGTCGAGAAGCGGTTGGAGGAGATGCTGTAGTCCCAGCGGTCGCAGCGCCGCAGCAGGTCCTCCATGTCCATGTTCGTGGAGGCCGGGTAGTTGGCCTGGTCGAGGCCCATCGTCTTCAGCGGGGTGCCGTGATGGGTCTGCAGATGGATCTGGCCCTCGCGCTTGACCAGCGCGTCGGCGAAGTTCACGTTGTTGATGAAGTACGTGCCGCGGGCCAGCGCCGTCCAGTACTCGCGGGACCCGACGACGACCACCTCGACGCCCTTGGGCACCCGGCTCACGTGCTCGGCGCGCACCGCCCAGACCCGGCGGATGTGCGGGGCCAGCCGGGCCAGCTCGGCGTCGATGGCCGCGGGGTTGCAGGAGTAGCCCCGGCTCCAGTAGGCGGAGAAGACCGCGAGGTTCTCGTCCAGCGGCAGCCGCAGCTGGGACTGGTAGATCATCCGCATCGCGGCGCGCTTGGCCCGGCCGATGCGCTCGATGTTGCGCGCCCGCGTCCGGTTGCGCACCCGGCTGGCGCGGGTGACCCCGGTCAGTCCCGTATAGGAGTCCCGGCCGAGCAGCGCGTACTTATAACCGCGCCCACCGCCCGGACGCTCGAATCCTTCGGGCAGCCGGCGGGTGTATTCCGCGGCCGCGCGATGGAAGAATTCGGACCGTGCCGCCTTCGGGAGACGGCCCGGCTTCTCCATGACGGTGAGATAGTGGTCGATCATTTTACGGAAAAGCGCGGGACGCCAGGAATCGAGTTCCGGGTGTTCGTCCACATAAGCGAATACGCGGTCGTACTGGTCGAATACATCGAAATGCTTGCGGCTGACCGTGCGAAGGATGTTCCCGCCCTCGCGGCGCTGCCGGTAGAGCACGCAGACGCGGTCGAGCACCGCGATGCTCTCCGCCGTGATCAGGGTGGAGTACGTCCAGGGGGCGTCCTCGTAGTACCCGGTCGGGAACTGGAATCCGTGCGCCTCGACGAAATCGCGGCGGTAGGCCTTGTTCCAGACGATCTGCAGCAGATCGAGCAGCTCCGGCCGCTCCGACAGGGGGAAGACCGCGGGCTCACTGCGGGCGAGGAGGTCGGCGCGCTGGTTGGGCAGCAGCCGTCCGTCCCAGTAGCTGCGCGTGTAGTCGTAGATCAGGACGTCGGGGTCGTCCGTCGCGTCGAGGCGTCCCGCGATGGCGCTCAGCGAGCCGGGCGTCAGCGTGTCGTCGCTGTCGAGGAAGAGCAGGTAGTCACCGGTCGCCTGCTCGATTCCGGCGTTACGGGCGTGGCCCAGGCCCACGTTCTCGCTGAGGTGGAGCACCCGGACCCGGGCGTCGCGCCCCGCGTACTCGTCGAGGATGGCGCCGGAGGCGTCCGGCGAGCAGTCGTCCACGGCGACGACCTCGAAGTCGGTGAAGTCCTGCTGAAGCACGGAGTCGAGGCACTCCCGAACATACCCCTGCACGTTGTACGCAGGCACGATGAGTGTCAGTCGAGGCATCCTTCACCAGTCCAGAGAGCTGTCTGCAGGGTCCGTGCGCAGGCACCGATTCGCACCGCGGAATCATGGGGGAGGGCCTGAGCACCTGAACAGCGTAATTGATTGACATCCGCCTGCTGCGGCCTTGTGTTTGCCCCGGCTTCATCCGGGGCTGTCCGGCTTCACCCGTGATGTTCCCCGGACGTCACCCGCACAAGCCTGCATGTCGCACGATAATACTGTTGATACCTCTTTGTCTGATTCGATTTTCCGCACACGTAGAGTGGGCCACTCGGCAGGACCACGCGCAGAGGGAGAGACGCACAGAATGACCTGGATGGTTACGGGCGGGGCCGGATACATAGGTGCGCACGTCGTGCGGGCGATGCTCGCGGGCGGTCTGCAGGTCGTCGTGTACGACGACCTGTCCACGGGGAACGCCGGGAACGTGCCCGAAGGGGTGCCCCTGGTCACCGGGAGCGTGCTGGACCGGGAGGCCCTGGACGCGGCGATCCGTGACCACACCGTGACAGGTGTGGTGCATGTCGCAGGCAAGAAGCAGGTCGGCGAGTCCGTGGAGCGCCCCCTCTACTACTACCGGGAGAACGTGACCGGTCTGGAGGTGCTGCTGGAGAGCATGGTGGGGGCGGGCATCGACCGGCTGGTGTTCTCCTCGTCGGCCGCCGTCTACGGCATGCCCGATGTGGACCTCGTCACCGAGGACACCCCCTGCGCGCCGATGAGCCCGTACGGGGAGACCAAGCTCGTCGGCGAATGGCTGATCCACGCCGCCGCCCGGGCCCACGGACTGCGCTGCGCCTCGCTCCGCTACTTCAACGTCGCCGGTGCGGCCTCGCCCGAGCTGGCCGACGCCGGGGTGTTCAACCTCATCCCGATGGTCTTCGAGCGCCTGGAGGCCGGTGAGGGCCCGCGGATCTTCGGCGACGACTACGCGACCCCCGACGGCACCTGCGTGCGCGACTACATCCATGTGGAGGACATCGCCTCCGCCCACCTCGCCGCCGCCCGCCGCCTGGAGGCGGCCGAGCCCGGCACCGACCTCACGCTGAACATCGGCCGCGGCGAGGGCAGCTCGGTGCGCGAGATGGTCGACCGGATCCTCAAGACGACGGACCACGGGGACATCGCCCCCGAGGTCACCGCCCGCCGCCCGGGCGACCCGGCCCGCGTCGTCGCCGGCGCGGACCGGATCCGCGCGGAGCTGGACTGGTCGGCCCGGTACGGCATCGACGAGATGATCGAGTCCGCCTGGCAGGGCTGGCGCCTGCGCCACCCGTAGGACGCGTCCGGCGCCTTCCCGGCGCCGGATCCCACGCCCAGGGGCTCCTGGACCCGCATGCGCCCCGCGTTCCGCACCCGCGCGGAACGCGGGGCGCGGCCGCGCCGCAGGCCCGCATCGGCCATTCCGGTGTCCACGGCGTCGTACGGGCACCGGCCGGCCGTCGCCGGCGGCAGGGCCCCGTGCTCGCCGGCGGGCCCGGGAGCGGCAGGCGCGGCCGGGGGAGTGAAAGCCGGGCGTGAGAATCGGGGATCCGCGCCCGTGCCGGTGAATTCACCCGCTGCGGCACGGAAGGCGGGTCACCGGAAGTGAGCGGCCGGTCGCACGGCGGCCGATCGCGGCCCGAAATCCGTACCGGACCCGATGTCGATCATCTGATGTCGAACTCGATAGCGAATTCCCCGCGGGATAACGAATCCCGATCGGTTACGGGGAACGGCCGCTTTTCCTCCGGACGAGTCGGCAACCGGTCGGCGGGGCTGTTTCACCATGGACGGGACACCGAATCTCAGTAAGGTCCCCGGTAGGTCGCAGCCGCGACAGGACCGCCGACTCATCGTGGGGCAGAAACTGTGAAGGCTCTCGTACTTTCCGGCGGGGCAGGCACCCGGCTTCGTCCCATTACGCATACCTCGGCCAAGCAGCTGGTCCCGGTGGCGAACAAACCGGTGCTGTTCTACGGGCTGGAAGCCATCGCGGAAGCCGGTATCACCGAGGTGGGCATCATCGTGGGCGACACCCAGGAGGAGATCCGCGCGGCGGTCGGCGACGGCTCCCGGTTCGGCATCGACGTCACCTACATCCCGCAGTCCGAGCCGCTCGGCCTCGCCCACGCGGTCCTGATCGCCCAGCGGTTCCTCGGCGACGACGACTTCGTCATGTACCTCGGCGACAACTTCGTCGTCGGCGGGATCGCCGACCTGGTCGAGGGGTTCTGCGCGGACCGCCCCGACGCGCAGATCCTGCTGACCCAGGTGCCCGACCCGACCGCCTTCGGCGTCGCCGAACTCGACGGGGACGGCAGGGTGGTGGCCCTGGAGGAGAAGCCCAAGGAGCCCAAGAGCGATCTGGCGCTCGTCGGCGTCTACCTCTTCACCCGGGCCATCCACGAGGCCGTCCGCTCCATCCGGCCGTCCTGGCGCGGCGAGCTGGAGATCACCCATGCCATCCAGTGGCTGATCGACCAGGAGCGCGACGTCCGCTCCACCACGATCCGCGGGTACTGGAAGGACACCGGCAACGTCACCGACATGCTGGAGGTCAACCGGACCGTGCTGGAGACCGTCGAACCCTGCACCCGCGGCGCCCACGTCGACGACGAGAGCGAGATCATCGGCCGGGTGCTGATCGAGCCCGGCGCCCGCGTCACCCGCAGCCGGATCGTGGGCCCCGCCATCATCGGCGCCCGTTCGGTGATCGGCGACGCCTACGTCGGGCCGTTCACCTCGGTCGCCCAGGACTGCCGGATCGAGGACAGTGAGATCGAGTACTCGATCGTGCTGCGCGGTGCCTCGATCGACGGCGTCCGCCGCGTCGAGGCCTCCCTCATCGGCCGCGACGTCGAGGTGACGCCCGCGCCCCGGAGCCCGTCCGCCCACCGACTCGTCCTCGGTGACCACAGCAAGGTGCAGATCTCCTCATGACGAACCGTCTCCTGGTGACCGGCGGCGCCGGCTTCATCGGCTCGCACTACGTCCGCACACTGCTGGGCCCGGACGGCCCCGGCGACCTCGCCGTCACCGTGCTCGACCGGCTCACCTACGCGGGCAACCCGGCCAACCTCGACGAGGTCCGCGGCCACCCCGGCTTCTCGTTCGTCCAGGGCGACATCTGCGACGCGGAACTGGTCGGCAGCCTCATGGCCGGGCACGACCAGGTGGTGCACTTCGCCGCCGAATCGCATGTGGACCGTTCCATCGACGGCGGCGCCGAGTTCGTCCGTACCAACGTCGTCGGCACCCACACCCTCGTCGACGCCGCGCACCGGGCCGGTGTCACCACCTTCGTGCACGTCTCCACCGACGAGGTCTACGGATCCATCGACGAGGGGTCCTGGACCGAGAGCGAGCCGCTCGCGCCCAACTCCCCGTACTCCGCGTCCAAGGCCTCCAGCGACCTGATCGCCCTCTCGTACCACCGCACCCACGGACTCGACGTGCGGGTGACCCGCTGCTCCAACAACTACGGGCACCACCACTTCCCGGAGAAGGTCATCCCGCTCTTCGTCACCAACCTGCTCGACGGCCGGCCGGTCCCGCTGTACGGGGACGGCGCCCATGTCCGCGACTGGCTGCACATCGACGACCACGTCCAGGGCATCGAGCTCGTCCGCACCAAGGGCCGCGCCGGCCGGGTCTACAACATCGGCGGC
The DNA here is from genome assembly GCF_035917255.1 of Streptomyces sp. NBC_01257. Taxonomy (NCBI): domain Bacteria; kingdom Bacillati; phylum Actinomycetota; class Actinomycetes; order Kitasatosporales; family Streptomycetaceae; genus Streptomyces; species Streptomyces sp. NBC_01257. The sequence goes on along the minus strand of NZ_CP108472.1, from coordinate 3,124,404 downwards.
GGCACCGAGCTCTCCAACAAGGAGCTCACCGGACTGCTGCTGGAGGCCTGCGGCGCGGACTGGGACACGGACGTCACCCACGTCGAGGACCGCAAGGGCCACGACCGGCGCTACTCCGTCGACTGCACCCGGATCCGCGAGGAGCTCGGCTACGAACCCCGCAAGGACTTCCGCACCGGACTCGCCGAGACCGTGCGGTGGTACCGGGAGAACCGCTCCTGGTGGGAGCCGCTCAAGGAGAGGGCCGCCCTGTGAACCCCGTCTGGCTGGTCACCGGGGCCGGCGGAATGCTCGGACAGGACCTGCTGGCCGCCCTCGCCCACGAGGACGTCATCGCCGTCGCCGCGGACCGCACCGCCCTGGACATCGCCGACCCGGCCCGCGTCCGCGAGGCGTTCGCCGCCCACCGGCCCGCGGTTGTCGTCAACTGCGCGGCCTGGACCGCCGTCGACGACGCCGAGAGCCGGGAGGACGCCGCCCTGCGGGTCAACGGCACCGGACCCGCGGTCCTCGCCGAGGCCTGCCGCGAGCACGGCGCCGTCCTGATCCACGTCTCCACCGACTACGTCTTCGCCGGGGACGGCACCCGGCCGTACGCCGAGGACGCCCCCACCGCCCCGCGCACCGCCTACGGCCGCACCAAACTGGCCGGCGAACGCGCCGTGCTGGAGACCCTGCCCGACACCGGCTACGTCGTGCGCACCGCCTGGCTCTACGGCGCGGGCGGCGCCAGCTTCGTCCGTACGATGATCAGGCTGGAGGGCGTCAAGGACACCCTCGACGTGGTGGACGACCAGCGCGGGCAGCCCACCTGGACCGTCGATCTGGCCGACCGGCTGGTCCGGCTCGGACGGGCCGCACTGGCGGGCACCGCCCCGGCGGGCGTCTACCACGGCACCAGCGGCGGCGAGACGACCTGGTACGGCCTCGCCCGGGAGGTCTTCCGGCTGCTGGGCGCCGACCCGGCCCGCGTCCGGCCCACCACCAGCGGCGCCTACCCCCGCCCGGCCCCCCGGCCCGCGTACAGCGTGCTCGCGCACGAGCGGTTCGCGGCGGCCGGGATCGAACCCGTCCGGGACTGGCGCACGGCACTGGAGGAGGCGTTCCCGGCGCTGCTCGCCGCGGAACGCCCCTCGGAGAACGCCCTGGTCAGCGGCCGGCCGGACTGAGCGCGGGCCCGCCGGCCCGCACCCCGGCCAGGGGCGAGGCGGCCGTCCGCAGCCGCGCGTAGTACGCCTCGCACTCCCCGTACGAGGGAAGCAGCCCCTGGTTCTCCGCCTCGGCCAGCGAGGGCGCCCCGGCGTCCTTCCCCGACAGCAGCGGCACGATGTCCGCCGGCCAGGCGATGCCCAGCTCCGGGTCGAGCGGATCGATGCCGTGCTCGCGGCCCGGCGCGTAGCCCTCGGAGCACAGATAGACGACGCTCGCGTCGTCCGTCAGCGCCATGAAGGCGTGGCCGAGCCCCTCGGCGAGGTACACCGCACGGTGATCGGTGTCGTCGAGCCGGACACCCTCCCACCGCCCGTAGGCGGGCGAGCCGGCCCGGACGTCCACGATCACGTCGAGCACCGCGCCGCGCACGCACTTCACGTACTTCGCCTGCCCCGGCGGCACGTCGGCGAAGTGGATGCCGCGCAGCGTGCCCCGGCGCGAGACGGAGAAGTTGGCCTGCGCGAGCCCCAGCGCGTGCCCCGCGGCCTCGCCGAGGTCGGCGGCCCTGAACCACTCGTGGAAGCTGCCGCGGCTGTCGGGGATGACCTCGGGCTCGTGCACCCAGGCCCCGGGGATGGAGAGCTGGCGCATGCGATCACGTCCTGTTCCTGGGATTCGCCGGGTTCTCCGGCAGTGGAGCCGACGTCTCCTGCAACGAGCCGCGGTACGGAACGGATACGGAACGGGACGGATGCGGACGAAACCGGGTCCACGGTGCGGAACGCGAAGGCGCCGGATTCCGCGCTCGCGTAGATTGCGGAGTCCAGCGAGGCGAACCACGGGGGATGCGCGTGTCAGGGGCAAGGCAGGGCGTCACGGAGGCCCGCAGGATCGTGGTCAAGGTCGGTTCCTCCTCCCTCACCACCGCCGCGGGAGGCCTCGACGCCGACCGGGTCGACGCACTCGTCGACGTCCTCGCCAAGGTCCGCAGCGGCGGCGACCGCGAGGTCGTCCTCGTTTCCAGCGGCGCCATCGCGGCCGGACTCGCCCCGCTCGGACTGCACCGCAGGCCCAAGGACCTGGCCAGGCAGCAGGCTGCCGCCAGCGTCGGCCAGGGGCTGCTCGTCGCCCGCTACACCGCCTCGTTCGCCCGCTACGGCGTCCGCGTCGGCCAGGTCCTGCTCACCAGCAACGACACCAGCCGCCGAGCCCACTACCGCAACGCCTACCGCACCCTGGACCAGCTCCTGGACATGGGCGCGCTGCCCATCGTCAACGAGAACGACACCGTTGCCACCGACGAGATCCGCTTCGGCGACAACGACCGGCTCGCCGCGCTCGTCGCCCACCTGGTCCGCGCCGACCTGCTGATCCTCCTCTCGGACGTGGACGGCCTGTACGACGGCGATCCGAGCATCCCCGGCACCACCCGCATCACCGAGGTCACCGGCCCCGCCGACCTGGCCGGGGTCAGCATCGGCAGCGCCGGCAAGGCGGGCGTCGGGACCGGCGGGATGGTCACCAAGGTCGAGGCCGCCCGGATCGCCACCGCCGCCGGTGTCCCGGTCGTCCTGACCTCGGCCAGCCACGCGGCCGACGCGCTGGCGGGCCGCGACACGGGCACCTACTTCCACCGCACCGGCCGCCGCTCGGCGGACCGGCTGCTGTGGCTCGCCCACGCCTCCACCCCGCAGGGCTCGCTCACCCTGGACGACGGGGCCGTGCAGGCCGTCGTGGAACGGCACAGTTCGCTGCTGCCGGCCGGGATCGCCTCGGTCGAGGGCGAGTTCACCGCCGGCGACCCGGTGGAACTGCGCGATCTGCGGGGCCGGCCGGTCGCCCGCGGGCTCGTCAACTTCGACGCCAAGGAGATCCCGCAGCTCCTCGGCCGTTCCACCCGCGACCTGGCCCGCGAACTCGGTCCCGCCTACGAGCGCGAGGTCGTACACAGGGACGATCTCGTCGTCCTCGGCACCTGACACACCCCCTGAAACGGCTGAAAGTCCAGCCTTCGGGCAGAGACCTTCACGAAAACCGCCCCATGCCGGGCCGCGGACTGGTCCACTTTGTAGCAGGGACACAGCGGGGTACAGCACAGCAACACATTCACAGGAGGCCGCCGGTGAGACGAGCGCGCCCGGGGGCGCCGCCCCGAGGAACGGGTGGTCGCGCCCTGACCAGCGTCGGAGCAGGGCCAGGCTTCGACGGAAGCAGGCCCGCGGACCGGAGGGACGAGCGGACCACCGGACCGGAGCCGACGACGGCGGGCCAGGACCGCACCCAGTCGAAGCTGTGGCACATCACTCTCTGTGTCTCCGGTGCCGAGATCCCGCTGAAGGAGGTCAGACGCGGTCTGGAACAGCTCGCGCACGACCACCCCTTCCTGCTGACCAGCCGCTACGCCAACGACCACGCGGAGATCCGCTACTGGGAAGAGGCCCGCGACCTGCACGACGCGGCGGCCGTGGCCCTGCGGCTGTGGGGCGAACACCGCTCCAGCGCGGGGCTGCCGCCCTGGGAGATCGTCGGCCTGGAGGTCATCGACCGCGAGACGTACCACCAGCGCGTCGCCGAGGGATACGGGCCGCCCCCGGCGGCCCCCGTCGGGGTGCACCCGTACTGAACCGGCACCCGGCAGCCGTCCCCGGACGGCTGTCTCGCATCACGGGATACGTGACGGATGCCCGCAGTGTGCGCACTACTCTGCGGGCATGACCACGCTTTCGCCGTACGACAACATGTCCCCGGTCGCCCAGGCCGCCTACCGGGCCCGCTCCGCCGCCGCCGACATCGCGCCACTTCCGCGCGCGGCGAAGGACGACGCGCTGCTGGCGATCGCGGACGCGCTCGAAGTGCGGACGAATGACATCCTCGCGGCCAACGCAGAGGACGTGGCGCGGGCCCGCGAGGCCGGGACGAGCGAGTCGGTCGTCGACCGGCTGACCCTCACCCCGGAGCGGATCCGGGCCATCGCCGCCGACGTACGGGACGTGGCGGCACTGCCCGACCCCGTCGGCGAGGTGGTCCGCGGCTCGACGCTGCCCAACGGCATCGACCTGCGCCAGGTCCGGGTGCCGCTCGGCGTGGTCGGGATCATCTACGAGGCCCGGCCCAATGTGACGGTGGACGCGGCGGCGCTCTGCCTGAAGTCGGGCAACGCGGTGCTGCTGCGCGGCTCGTCCTCCGCCCGCTCGTCGAACGCCGCGCTGGTCCGGGTCCTGCGCGACGCGGTCGGCGGCTCCGGCCTGCCGGCCGACGCGGTGCAGCTGGTGCCCGGCGACAACCGTGACTCCGTACGCGAGCTCATGCGCGCCCGCGGCCTGGTCGACGTGCTCATCCCGCGCGGCGGCGCCTCGCTGATCCGCACCGTCGTCGAGGAGTCCACCGTCCCCGTGATCGAGACGGGCACCGGCAACTGCCATGTGTACGTGGACGCGCAGACCGACCTCGACATGGCGGTCGCCATCCTGGTCAACTCCAAGGCGCAGCGCCCGAGTGTCTGCAACTCCGCGGAGACCCTCCTGGTCCACCAGGACATCGCCGACGCGTTCCTGCCGCGGGCCCTGGACGCCCTCGCCGACGCGGGCGTCACCGTGCACGGCGACGAGCGGGTCCTGGAGTACGCCGAGGGGTCCAAGGCCACCCTGGTGGCGGCGACGCCGGACGACTGGGAGACCGAGTACCTCTCGTACGACATCGCCGCCGCCGTCGTGGACTCGCTGGACGCCGCCGTGGCGCACATCCGGCTCTGGTCGTCCGGCCACACCGAGGCGATCGTGACCACCTCGCAGGCCGCGGCACGCCGTTTCACCCAGTTGGTGGACTCGACGACGGTCGCTGTGAACGCCTCGACGCGCTTCACGGACGGCAGCCAGTTCGGCTTCGGCGCGGAGATCGGCATCTCCACGCAGAAGCTGCACGCCAGGGGCCCCATGGGGCTTCCGGAGCTGACGTCCACGAAGTACATCGTGACCGGCGACGGCCATGTGAGGTGACCTCGGGATGCGGCGAATGTTCCGTCTCCCTGCCCAAAACCATCCGGCGGGTCTAGGCTGAAGCCGTGCCGGACGACGTGGGGGGCAGGCCGTTCCCGAACGGCTGGGAGCCCGACGACGACCGCGGGGGCGCGGACGAGGACTTCGCCTCCGTGGTGTTCGACGAGGACTTCGTACGGGCCGCCGAGTTCCATGAACCCACCGCCGTCGAGCGGTTGTTGGCGGCCGCCGAGGCGCGCGCCGAGGCCGACGCCTTCCGGGCCCGGGCCGGCGGCCCGCTGGACGACGACCCCTACGACGACGGCTACGGACGCGCGGGCGGCTACGGCGACCCGCTCGACGCGGATGACGACGACACCTACGGCAGCGGTCCCTACGGGCGCCACGGCGGCTCCCTGCGCCCCTACCGGGGTGCCGCCCGCTGGCACCGGCCGGTGGCCTGGCTGCTCGCCGTGCTGATGGGGGTCGGCATGGTCGCGCTGGCCTTCAGCGCCGTCTTCCGCAACAGCTCGGGCGACCGGCAGGACCAGGTCCCGCCCCCGGCCACGAGCGGCGTGGACAGCGCACCGGGCCCCACCGCGGCCCCGTCCGCCGCGGAGGGCTACTCCCGCCCGCTGGTTTCCGCGGTGCCCCGCACCCCCTGACGCTCGCCGAGGGTTCCGCGGGACTTCGGGGTCTTCGGAGGTTCCGCGTCTTCGGAGTTCCGGAGTGCTTCGGGGCGCCTCGCCGATCATGGCCGCACTCACCGCCGCACCCGCCGCGCTCCCTCCAACGGCCGACCCCGCCGTACCGGTGTGTCCGCCCGCCCTCTCCGCTTCGGGCACCGCCGTTTCCCCGGTGCGCATCCGCCCGGCCGGGGAACTCCGCGCCAGTTCCCGCCCGTGACCGCGTTTACACGGGTCGTAATCGACCTACTCTGAAGATATGACCCCTCACCCGCTCGTAGAGGGGGCTTCTCAGTCGGGAGAAGTCATGGCAGATCGCGGAGATCCACCCGAAGGCCCGTCGGAGAACAGCGCGAGCGGCAGCGAGGACGAGTACCGGTCCCTCGTCTTCGACGAGTCCTTCGTCCGGGCCGCCCGGCTGCAGGAGTTCTCCGCCCAGGAGCGCATGGGGGAGCACGCCCGTGCCGTCCGCAGCCTGCCCGGCCGCACCGTCCGCAACGGCTCACGGGCCGCCCTCGTCCTCGCCGTGCTGATCGCCCTGGCCTTCGGCACCGCCGTCTTCATGGGCTTCCGGCACCCCTACCAGAGCCCTGCCGCCAGGCGGGCCGAGCCGCTGCGGATGACCGTCGTCCCGCTGGCGCCGCGCGGAGCCGTGCCCGCGGGCACCACGGCCGCACTCTTTGCGAGCAGCCCCGCCGCCCCGTACCCGAAGGGCGCCGCGGGCATCAGCCTCCCGGTGACCCGGCGGACGGACAACTTCTCCGACAGCCAGGTGTACGCCGCCCTGGCCACCGCCAAGGACTACCTGGTGGCCTCCTCGCTCGACCTCGACGTCCTCGGCGGGAACGCGCTGCGCCCGGTGGAGTCACTGCTCGACCCGGACCAGATGGACCAGTTCGAGCGGAGCATGAACGAGCCGTACGACGACGGACTGCACGCGGCGACCGGCTGGCTGGTGCGCTTCGACCCGGCCGAGGTCACCCCCGACCCGGAGATCCGGGTCCGGGGCGCCCTGACGTACTCCGAGGAGGGGCCCGACGCCCTGGAGGTGCTCTCGGACCACACCTTCACCTATGTGCTCCGCCCGGCCGTCTCCGGTCCCCAGCAGGCGGGCGGAGCCTCGCTGTTCACCGTCCGGCGGGAGATGCGCTTCCGGTTCGACCGGGACGACCTGCGGCTGCACCGGCTGGAGGTGCGGACCAGCTACGTCCAGGCCGGTCCGCAGTCCTGCTCGGCCGACACCACCGGCGCCCTGCGTCCGCTGCTCGCGGGCCACCGGGCCGTCTCGCGCGGCCCGGCGGGCACCGACCCGTACGCGACGGGCCGGCCCACCGCGGCGCTGTGCGGAACGCTGAAGGTCAGCTCCCTGCCGTCCCGGGCGCAGCCGGTCCCTCAGGGTCCTCAGGACCCGGGGACTGCTGCGAGCCGTCCGTAGGACCGTCCTGGGCCGTCCCGGCGCCCTTCCCGCCGCTGCCGCCCGCTCCGGTGAACTTGTCACGGAGCTTGCCGCCCAGATCGCCCGCGCCGCCCGCTATGTCGCCGACCAGCTTCATCAGCGGGTCCTTGCTGCTGCGCACCGAATCGGCGTAGTGCGAGGCGGACTCCTTGAAGGCGTCCGTCACCGAGGTGTCCTTGTCCTCGTCACGCCGCGGGTAGTGGCCGTCCATGATCCGCTGGTAGTCGCGGGTCTCGGACCACTTCTTCAGCTCGGCCGCGCGCACCGTGGTGAACGGGTGCGAACGGGGGAGCACGTTGAGGATCTTGAGGACGGAATCGCGCAGGTCGCCGGCCTTCTCGTACTCGTCGGCCTGGGCGAGGAACGCGTCCACGTTCATCTCGTGGAGGTGGTTGCCTCCGGCGATCTTCATCAGTCCGCGCATGGAGGCCTGCAGATCCTGGCCGACCAGCAGCCCGGCCCGGTCCGCCGACAGCTCCGACTTGCGGAACCACTCGCGCAGCGCCGTGACGATCGCCATGATCGCGACATTGCCGAGCGGGATCCAGGCCACCTTGAGGGCGAGATTGGTGAGGAAGAGCAGGATCGTGCGGTACACGGCGTGACCGGAGAGGGCGTGCCCCACCTCGTGACCGACGACCGCCCGCATCTCCTCCTCGTCGAGCAGCTCCACCAGGCCTGTCGTCACCACGATGATCGGCTCGTCGAGACCGATGCACATCGCGTTGGGCTGCGGGTCCTGGTTGACGTACATCGGCGGGACCTTCTCCAGGTCCAGGATGTAACAGGCGTCCCGCAGCATGTCGTTGAGGTGGGCGAACTGGGCGTCACTCACCCGGACGGAGTCCGACAGGAAGAGCAGTCGCAGACTGCGCTCCGGCAGCAGTCCGCTCAGGGCCTTGAAGACCGTGTCGAAACCGCTCAGCTTGCGCAGCGCCACCAGCGCCGAGCGGTCCGCCGGGTGTTCGTACGCCCGGGACGAGATTCCCGGGAAACGCCTGCGCTGCCTGCTCGGCACGTGCTCATGGCTCTCGTGGCTGCCGTCGGTCATGGATGGGCCCCCTGTTCGTACGAGACGTCGCTCGCCCCCTGACAAATCCCAGCGTAGGTGCTGGGGCTACGGTGTGCGGGGGGCTGTGGATAACTGAGGAGACGCCCGACATGCCGCACACCGTTGCTCTGATCGCCGCCGCATCCGAGGACCAGGGGCCGGGCAACACGATCCGCATCGTGCTGATCGTCTCGCTCGTCGGAGCCGCTCTGCTGGCCTGGTTCCTGCTCCGCGGATACCGCAACGACGACAACAACGACTGAGTCGGCGTGAGCGTGCCCGGGGCACCCGCATACGATGTCCGCGACGTCTTCCCTCCGACTCCCGATCGATAGGTCCTGCCGAAGATGAGCCTCACGAGCACCGCACACCAGCTGGTCACCGTCGCCGCCGAGGGCGAGCACGGCGGCAACCACGAAAGTCTCAGCCCCTACCTCACCGGTGGCGGTGCGTTTGTCGCGCTTCTCCTCCTTCTGTGGATCACCACGCGCTTCAACCGCGACCGCTGAGGCCGAGGCGTACAGCTGTGCCAGTAGGCTCTGCACGCATGGGAGAGCAGGAAGTGCCTACCGGCCGCGGAAAACGCCGACTCGGCGTGATGGGCGGGACGTTTGACCCGATTCATCATGGACACCTGGTGGCGGCCAGTGAAGTGGCCGCCCAGTTCCACCTCGACGAGGTGATCTTCGTTCCGACCGGGCAGCCGTGGCAGAAGAGCCACAAGCAGGTCTCCCCGGCGGAGGACCGTTATCTGATGACGGTCATCGCGACGGCGTCCAACCCGCAGTTCTCGGTCAGCCGGAGCGACATCGACCGCAAGGGCCCCACGTACACGATCGACACCCTGCGGGACCTGCGCGCGCTCCACGACAACGCGGACCTCTTCTTCATCACGGGCGCCGACGCGCTCTCCCAGATCCTCACCTGGCGGGATGCCGACGAACTCTTCTCGTTGTCCCACTTCATCGGTGTGACGCGGCCGGGGCACGTGCTCACGGACGACGGGCTGCCGGAGGGCGGCGTCTCCCTCGTGGAGGTCCCCGCACTGGCGATCTCCTCCACGGACTGCCGTGTGCGGGTCGCCCAGGGAGACCCGGTCTGGTACCTGGTGCCGGACGGTGTCGTCCGCTACATCGACAAGCGCCAGCTGTACCGCGGCGAATGAGCCACGGAGAGGGGCACCGGTGAACGACCGACAGAATCCGTACGACCCGTACTACCAGCAGCCGCAGATCGTCGGCTACGACGAGTACGGGCAGCCGGTGTACCAGCAGCCCGGGCAGCAGCAGTACGACCCGTACGCGCAGCAGACCCAGCCGCCGCACCAGGCCCAGCAGCCTCAGCAGCCCCCGCAGCAGCAGGCGCCGCAGGGAGGCCAGGGGTACGGCTACGACCCGTACGCACAGCAGCAGCCACAGCAGCATCAGCAGCCTGTCGCGCCGCCGCAGCAGTACGACCCGTACGCCCCCCAGCAGCAACAGCCCCCACAGCATCAGCAGCACCAGGCGCCGCAGCAGGGATACGGCTACGACGGCTACGGGTACGACACCGGCCAGCAGCCCGCCGCGGTCGACACCACGCAGCAGTGGAGCATCCCGCAGCAGGCCCCGCCGCCCGCCGCCGCGGCCCCCGCGCCGACGCAGGAACCCGGTCCCCGGCCCGACGCCGAGCCGGAGGCGGGCGTCCCCGGACCGCGTCGCGGTGACCGCGACTACCGGACCGAGCAGTTCTCCTTCATCGAGGAGCCCGACGAGGACTCCGAAGACGTCATCGACTGGCTGAAGTTCACCGAGAGCCGCAGCGAGCGCCGTGAGGAGGCGCGCCGCCGCGGTCACAACCGGATGGTCGCGCTGATCGTCGTGGCCGCCCTCGTCGTGGTCGGCGGCGTCGGCTATCTGTGGTCCGCGGACAAGCTCCCGGGCTTCTCCGCGTCGGAGAAGGAGAACACCGCGGCGACCGGCCCGCAGCGCCGGGACGTCATCGTGGTGCACCTCCACAACACCAAGGGCGGCGGCACGTCCACGGCGCTGCTCGTGGACAACGTCACCACCAAGCAGGGCACCACGGTCCTCCTCCCGAACTCGCTGGCCGTCTCCGACGAGGACGGTTCCACCACCACGCTCGGCAAGTCGGTCGACGACGACGGAACCTCCGGGACCCGTGAGTCCATCGACACCCTGCTCGGCACCGAGATCAGCGGCACCTGGCGGCTCGACACCCCGTACCTGGAGAACCTCGTCGACCTCGTCGGCAACATCGAGGTCGACACCGACACCGCGGTCCCCGACAGCAAGAAGGGTGCCGCGCCCCTGGTGAAGAAGGGTGCCGCGCAGACGCTGAGCGGCCCGATGGCCGTCGCCTACGCCACCTACCGCGGTCCCGGTGAGGCCGAGGCCAAGCAGCTCATGCGGTTCGGACAGGTCATGCGCGGAGTGCTGCGGAAGATCTCGGACGACCCGAAGGCCGCCACGGTCACCATCCAGACGCTGGCCCAGATCCTCGACCCGTCGCTGCCCGAGAAGGACCTCGGCGCCTCCCTGGCCAAGCTCGCCGAGCACGCCAAGATCGGCGACTACAAGACGGCGCTGCTGCCGGTCCAGGACGACGGCACCCTCACCGACGCGGCCACGGAAAGCGTCGTCAAGGACATCCTCGGCGGCACCGTCAAGGCTCCGGCGGCGGACGCGGCGGTTCGGGTGGGCGTCAAGAACGGCACGGGCAAGGACAGCGGCACCGAGTCCGCCCGGGTCCAGCTGGTCAACGGCGGCTACACCTTCGTCAACAGCGGGAAGTCCGACGTGGTGGCCTCCTCCCAGGTCCTCTACAAGGACACGGCGGACCGGCAGAAGGCGACCGAGGTCGCGAAGACCCTGGGCCTGCCGACGAGCGCGGTGAAGAAGGGCACGCCGGCCGGGAACGCGGACGTGTCCGTCGTGATCGGCCAGGACTACAAGACCGAGTAGGGCGGTCCGTCCCGTCCGGGGGCGGCGCACAGGCAGCTCAGGCACGGGCCGGACACGGCTCGGAGGCGGCTCCGGGAGGGTTCCGGGGCCGCCTTCCGGCCACGTCCGGCGGCTCCAGGACGGTCCGTGCCGTATGACTGCGTGGGCTGTCGGCGGTCCGTGAGACCCTAGAGGTTGATCTGACCGCCGACGAAAGCCTGCATGTGACCGCCACGGACCGCTCCATCGAGCTCATCAACGCCGCCGCTCAGGCGGCCGCAGACCGGCTCGCGCACGACATCATCGCGTACGACGTCAGCGACGTGCTGTCGATCACGGACGCCTTCCTGCTGGCCTCGGCGCCCAACGACCGCCAGGTCAAGTCGATCGTCGACGAGATCGAGGAGAAGCTCCAGAAGGAGCTCGGCGCCAAGCCGGTCCGCCGTGAGGGCGACCGCGACGCGCGCTGGATCCTCCTCGACTACGTCGACATCGTCATCCACGTCCAGCACAGCGAGGAGCGCGTCTTCTACGCGCTCGAGCGCCTGTGGAAGGACTGCCCCGAGATCGCCCTTCCCGAGGACGCCGTGAAGACCCGCGGCAAGGCCGAGGAGCACGCACAGCTCACCGGCGGCACGGAAGGTGAGCAGAGCTGAACGGCAGCGGAAGCGGCAGGGGCCGCAGGATCGTCCTCTGGCGACACGGCCAGACGGCGTGGAACCTGGAGCGCCGGTTCCAGGGCTCCACGGACATCGACCTCACCGAGGAAGGCGTCGGGCAGGCCCGCCGGGCCGCCCGGCTGCTCGCCTCCCTGAAGCCGGACGCGATCGTCGCATCCGATCTGCGGCGGGCCGCGGCCACGGCTGCCGAGCTCGCCGCGATCACCGGACTCGGCATCGCGCACGACCCGGGACTGCGCGAGACCTATGCCGGGGCCTGGCAGGGGCTCACCCACGAGGAGATCGTGGGGCTGTACGGCGAGCAGTACGCGGCGTGGAAGCGCGGCGAGCCCGTGCGGCGCGGCGGCGGCGAGCTGGAGACCGAGGTCGCCGACCGGGCCGCCCCGGTCGTGCTCGCGCACGCCGACAAGCTGCCCGACGACGGCACGCTCGTCGTCGTCAGCCACGGCGGCACCATCCGGACCACCATCGGACGGCTGCTGGGCCTGGAAGCGCACCACTGGGAAGGGCTCGGCGGGCTCACCAACTGCTGCTGGTCGGTGCTGGGCGAGGGCGCCCGCGGCTGGCGGCTGCTGGAGCACAACGCCGGCACCCTGCCCGAACCGGTGCTCGGCGACGACGCCTGACCGGGTGCCGGTGCGGCGCCCGCGGGGCGTCCTCGGGCGGCGTCGGCCGGATTTCACTTTCCGGCTGGTCACAGGCTAAAGTTCTTCTTGTTCGCAGCGCGGAAACGCAGGGAAACACAGCGGACAGCGGGGCTATAGCTCAGTTGGTAGAGCGCCTGCATGGCATGCAGGAGGTCAGGAGTTCAATTCTCCTTAGCTCCACAATCAGGATCCCGTCCCCGAGCTGGGGGCGGGATCCTTGCTTGTTCCCGGTGCGGCACCGGGTCCCCTCCGGCGGGTGCGCAACGCGGTCAGCTGCTGCTCGCTCTCCTCGTCGGCAGACGTGTACACCACGATCCGGCACTCCGGCAGCCCGTTGACGGACAGCGAGACCGAGGTCATCCGGATCTCGGATGACGCCGCCCAGTGCCGGAACGTCTTCACCCGCGGCCCCGGCGGCGTGACGTCCCCGCTGCGCCACAGCCGGGCGAAATAGGGGCTGGCCGCCGACAGTTCCTCGATGTACCTCTCCCAGGCGGGCTCGCCCGCATGCCGGCCGTAGCCGCTGCGCAGCGTCGCCACCATGACGGGCAGCTCCTGGGAGCGGTGGACGACCGGGCAGTCCTCGTCGGACACCGTGAACAGCGCCCACAGCACGTTCCGCACCCCGGTCGCCGCCATCGCGGGCACACCGAAGAGGTCGAGGTAGGCGGGGTTGGCCGCCAGCAGGTCGTAGCGCGCGTTGTAGACGACCGCCGGGCGCGGGTCGAGCGCGTCGAGGATGCCCCGGACCTCCTCGCCGACCTCGACCGTGTCGGACTGTCTGCCCGGGATGTACGCCACCTCGGCCAGGTGGTAGAGGTGCTCGCGCTCCGGCGGGTCCAGCCTGAGCGTCCGGGCCACCGCGTCCAGGACCTGCGGGGAGGCGTTGATCGGGCGGCCCTGCTCCAGCCACGTGTACCAGGTGACGCCCACCCCGGAGAGCTGGGCGACCTCCTCGCGGCGGAGTCCGGGCGTGCGCCGCCGGAAGCCGGGTGCCATGCCCACATCGGCGGGCGTCACCCGTGCCCGCCGGCTGCGCAGAAACGCGGCGAGCTCCGGCCGCCGGCCGTGCTGAGAACCGCCGCGCGCCTGCGGCGTCCGGGGCGCCTGAGGTGCCTGAGGCGCCTGAAGCGTTTGCGGTGCCTGCGGTGCCTGCGGTGTCTGCGGTGCCTTCCGCGCGGACCGCCCCTGCGCTTCCTGCCGCTCCTGCCGCTCCTGCTGTTCCTGTCGTTCCTGAGATCTCCGCTGCTGTGTCGTCACCGTCGTCACACCCCCATCGTCGGCGCTACTCCGCGGTGTTGCCAGGTGCTGCCAGTACCAGCATCAACGGGCTCTCGTTACCCGTATGCGGCTGCGAACAGCCTTGAGGACATGGCCACGACCTCCGGGACAACTCCCCGTTCCTCCTCCAGTAAAGACCTCACCAGTAAAGACCTCGCCACCGACAGCCGTCCCGGACGGCTCCTCGCGCTCGTGCTGGCCGCCCAGTTCATGGCGCTGCTCGACCTCTTCATCGTCAATGTCGCCGCCCCGACGATCCGTGCCGAACTGGGCGCCTCAGGCGCCCAGTTGCAGCTCATCGTGGCCGGCTACACCATCGCGTACGCGGTGTTGCTGATCACCGGCGCCCGGCTCGGCGGCGTGTTCGGGCACGGGCGCGCCTATCTGGCGGGGCTCGCCGTCTTCACCGCCGCCTCGTTCGCCTGCGGACTGGCGGCGGGTACCGGGCAGTTGATCACCTTCCGGGTGATCCAGGGGGTGGGCGCGGCGGTGATGATCCCGCAGGTGCTCAGCCTGATCCAGCAGAACTTCACCGGTGCGGCGCGGATGCGGGCACTCGGCGCCTACAGCGCCGTGCTGGCCGTCGGGGCGGCGGCCGGGCAGGTGGTCGGCGGGGTGCTCGTCAGCGCCGACCTGTTCGGGGCGGGCTGGCGGCCGGCGTTCCTCGTCAACGTGCCGATCGGGGTGGTTCTGCTGGTGCTCGGCTTCCGGGTACTGCCGCGCGAACCGCGGACCGGGGCGGCCCGGCGGGAAGCGCGCGCCCGGGGCCTCGACGTGGCCGGCCTGCTGATGCTCGCCACGGGCGTCACCCTGCTGACCGTCCCGCTGGTGCTCGGGCAGGAGCTGGGCTGGCCGGCCTGGACCTGGATCTGTCTGCTCGCCTCCGTGCTGCTCCTCGCCGGGTTCGCGGCGTACGAGACACGGCTGGCCGCGCGCGGCGGCGCACCCCTGATCGCGCTCGGCGTGCTCCGCCTCCCCGGCATCGCCCGGGCGGCTCTGCGCATCCTGCTGGTGATGGCGGTGAACGCGGGCTTCCTGTTCACCATGGCGCTGCACGTCCAGGGCGGTCTGGGGTACTCGCCGCTGCACGCCGGACTGATGTTCGTCCCGACCGCCCTGGTCTTCGGAGCGGTGGGGCTGACCTGGCGACGCTGGCCGGCCCGGCTCCAGGGGGTCCTGGTCCCGTTCGGCTTCCTCCTCCTGGCGGCCGGATCGGCGGGCGTCGGCCTGGCCATGCGGAGCGGCGGTGACGGCGGGGCGGCGCTCTACGCGGCGTTCGTCGCCATGGGCTGCGGGCTTGCGCTGGGCTTCAGCCCCAC
Source organism: Streptomyces sp. NBC_01257 (assembly GCF_035917255.1). Taxonomy (NCBI): domain Bacteria; kingdom Bacillati; phylum Actinomycetota; class Actinomycetes; order Kitasatosporales; family Streptomycetaceae; genus Streptomyces; species Streptomyces sp. NBC_01257. The sequence goes on along the minus strand of NZ_CP108472.1, from coordinate 3,109,216 downwards.
CCTGACGGGGGCGCTGGCGAACGTACGGCCGCAGGACGCCGCCGACGCCAGCGGTGTGCTGGTGACCGTCACCCAGCTCGGCCAGCTGATCGGCGTCGCGGCGTTCGGCACGCTCTACCTCAACCGCCTTGATACGCCTGGGGCGCAGGGTTCGGGTGAGGCGTTGTGGGTGTGTGCGCTCGCCCTGTCGGCGGCCGCCGTCATGGGTGCGCTCGCGGGTCTGGTGAGGCGTCGGCGGAGGGTGGGATCTCCGGTGGGCTGACCCCCTTGCGGGGTCATGGCAGAATCGGACCGCCGGAAGGGGAGACGGACCGAACGGGATGGAGTGTGCGATGCCTGCGAGCCGCCACGAGGTCCCGGACCTGCCCTTCGTCCGCCGGGCCCGCGACGGCGCCGGCAGCTCGCCCGCGGCGGTCCGCACGCCCGGCGGCGACGCCGGAACCCGCCACTCGTGTACGGCCCGCGGCCGCAGCCGGAGCTGATCCATGGGTGCACACAGGCGGAAGTGCGACTGGTGCGGCAGCGGTACGCCGATCGTCAGGGACATGGACCCGGTCAACGTGGATTTTCAGTACTGGTGCGAGGAATGTGCACGGGCGCTGGTCATAAAGGGAGACCCCATCGAGACCTACCGGGAGCTGGAGGGGGAGCCGATCTACGGCCGGCTGCTGGAGGAGCACTGCACGCTGAAGCGCTTCTACTCCTTCGCCACCGCCTGACCGGTGATCCGTGCCCGGGGCCCGTGGAGGGGCCGCGGGCGGACCGATCGGAAACGATTTGGTGGACGGCCGGGGAGACCGGTAATGTTCTCGATGTCGCCACGGGAGACCGGGCGGCGCGACGCGGGGCTATAGCTCAGTTGGTAGAGCGCCTGCATGGCATGCAGGAGGTCAGGAGTTCAATTCTCCTTAGCTCCACAGTGAAGATCGAGCAGCGGACCATCCGAACCGGATGGTCCGCTGCTCTTTGTCGTGCGGTCAACTCCGGCCGCTGCCCAGGGCCTTCCGTCCGGCGGCAGGCGGCAGCGCGGGCCGTTCGGGGGCCTGCTGCTCGATCCGGAGCGCCAGGGCGGGGCACCGGCGTACGGCACGCTGGGCGCGCCCCCGCAGATGCATCGGGACGGCGGCGTCCGCGAGCGCCGGGTATCCGTCGGGGCCCAGCCTGATCAGCTCCGGGACGATGTCCGCGCAGAGTCCGTGGCCCCGGCAGAGCGTCCAGTCCACGGCGAGCTTCTCGCCGCTCGGAATGGACTCCTCCAGATCCTGGTAGCCGGGTGCGGGCAGCGGGAGGACGCCGAGCGTCGGGCGGCCGCAGCCGCCGTCCAGGACGTGCGCGGCCAGGTCGTCCGTGAAGGCGGAGAGCGTGGAGCCCAGGAAGCGCGCCGAACCGTCCGGGTGTTTGCAGGCGCCCCGTCCCTTGACCGCGAGGGTCACCTCGCGCAGCGCCTCAAGGGCGGCGGGCCCGCCGCCGTTCAGCACGTCGGAGAGGCCGCCCGCGGCGGCCGGCAGTCCGAGCTTGCACGGGCCGCACTGGCCCGCGGTCTCGGCGGCCAGCCAGTTCGCCACCCGCAGGGACTCGCCCAGCGGGCAGGTCTCCGGTCCGATCGGCAGGATCGCCCCGGCGCCCAGCGCCCCGCCAGCCGCGGCCAGCGACTCCCGGGAGACGACGGCGTCGTGCGTGGCGTTCGCGGTGATCCAGTTGCCGTGGTAGCCGCCCGTCAGCACGCCCTGCGGCAGCGGCGGGGCGCCGGCCAGCTGGAGCACGTACCGCAGCGGCACTCCGGTGGGCACCTCGATGACCATCGGACGCGCGACCGCGCCGGAGAGCGTGAGGAGCACCGTGCCGGGCTCGTCGGGCAGGCCGGTGTTCCCGTAGCGGCGGGCGCCGATGCGGGCGGCGACGGCGAGCTGTGCGTACGTCTCCGCGTTCGACAGCAGGGTGGGGGCGCCGCCGACCCCCGACTCGGCGGCCCGCTCGCGGCGGCCCGGCGGCAGGGCGGGGCCACCGGAGGCCGCCCGGATGACGGCCGAGGCCTCACCGGACACCATCCGCTCCGGTGTCCGCACCACCCGGGCGCGCAGGGCCTGGCCGCGCCGGTCGGAAAGCCCCCGCTCGGCGAGCGCCGAGCGCACCGAGATCTCCGTGGAGTTGCGGGTGACCGCCACGATCAGCGTGCGGGCGCCGAGCGCCTCGGCGGCCAGCAGCGCGCCGTCCAGGATGAGGTGCGGTGCGCGGTTGAGCAGCACGGTGTCCTTGCGGCAGGCGGGCTCGCCCTCGCTGCCGTTGATCACGACGACCGGCCGCACCCCTCGCTTGATCGACGACTTGGCGACGGCCCGCAGCTTCCTGCCGAAGGGGAACCCGGCACCGCCGCGGCCGTTCAGCGAGATGGACTCGGCGAGTTCCGCCAGGCGTTCGCCGGTCATCGGTTCCAGCGGGCCGTGCACCTTCAGGTGCATGCCGAGGTCGAGCCGCTCCACCAGGTCGAAGCCGCTGGTCAGCTGAGGGAGGCCGACGACGCGGACTTCGGGGACGTCGGGGAGGGGGATGTTCACGGTCGGTCTCCTGCGGGTGCGGTCCAGGGTTCTCCGGCCGGGGGCGGATAGAACGGCCCCGGAAGCGGCGCGGTGTCGTCGACGGCCGGCAGTGGAGAGGTTGCCGCCCCGGCGCCGTACGGGGACTCCTGGACGGGGACATAGGGGGAGCCGACGGGCTGCACGGGGGTGAAGACCGGACCGGGCTCGAAGGGATCGCGGGGCGCGAACGGATCGTTCTTCGCACGCCGCGGCTGCGCGGGTTCGTACGGAGCGCGCGCCGGCTCCGCGGGCGCGGGCGGCGGGCGCAGTGCCTGCGCGGGCGGGGCGGGGGACGGCGCCGGCCAGCGCGCGGACGGCTGCTGCGGGGCGGTGGGACCGGTGGCCAGGGAGACCGCGCGGTAGCCGGCGGCGATGCCGGGACCCGGGTCCGTACGGCCGCCGGGAGGGCTCGGGAGCGGGCCCATGGAGAGGCGGTCCGCGCTGCGGGGCGGGGCCTCGTGGAGCGGCGGCGCCGGCGGCGCGAGGGTGGTCCGGGGGCGTTCGAAGGAGGAGGGCAGCGGGGTGCCGCGCACCCGGTGGCCGAGGCCGCCCCGGCCGGCGTCGCCCGTGCCGTACGCCCCCGGCAGGGCCGCGGTGTCAGCGCCGGGCAGCGGGGCCTCGCGGATCACCGGCTCGGGTTCGGGCAGTGCCTCCGGCCTGATCAGTGCGGTGACCGTCGCGGCGATCCGCCGCTTCACCGGCGGCGGCAGCATCCGCAGACCCAGTGCGGCCGCCACCGCGGCCAGGGACAGGCCGTACATGACGACGACCCAGACCGCGGGCGGCCGGCCCGCGTACAGGCCGTGCACCAGGGCCGCGCACCAGGCCGGGTAGGACAGCGCGTGCAGCGCCCGCCAGCGTCCGGCGACCCTGCTGGGGGTGGCGAAGGCGCTGCGCAGGGCGCCGGTCGCGGCGGCCACCACCATCAGCAGCCCGGCCAGCGCACCGAAGCCGATCAGCCCGGCCGTACCGCCGACGCCGAGCCCGAAGGGTATGAGGGCGCCGAGCAGCTCCACATGCCCCAGCGAGACCTTCACCGTGACATGGAGCAGCAGGAAGCCCAGCGAGGCGGCCGCGGCGGTGCGGTGGACGGCCTGGCCGATCAGCCGCTGCCGGGAGGAGAGGAACATCCGGTCGGTGGCGAGCAGGCCCCAGCCCACCGCGGCGGTGAGCGAGACCAGCGAGAGAACACCGGCGGTGAAGTCGAACGTGGCGCGCAGACCGTCGCTGCCCGCCACGGCGAGCAGCGGGAGGAGAACCAGCACGGCGACGGTCAGCCCGCCCTGTACCGGTCGGCCCGGCCCCCGCAGAGGGGCGGCCGATGAGCGGATCCTGCGATGAGGGTTCATGGGGGCGACTCCGAATGGCTCGGCAAAGCGGTCCCGTTGCCGCATGCTAAGTCGGGCCGTACCGGCCGGTACGGGGTTTGAGTGGTTGCCCCGATAGAGGGCGTTACGCGGAGTAACCGCCGCTTCCCGGACGTTCTGCCGCACGTTTCGCATCGCGTCCTGTCCACGGACCGGCGGTGCCCGGAAGGGGGCCGGGCCTGTGCGGTACCCTGACGCCATGCGTGCCGTACGCCTTCTGCTTAGCGAGCCGCGCTGATCAGTCCCGACCGGTGAGAACGCCTGGTCGGCATCGGCGCGGCGTCCCCTCCTGTGCGAGGGGATTTTTCGTTTCCCCAGACGCGTGTCCGTAGACGTGGGCGCCGGCAGATGACGATCGATGGAGCTTTGAGGATCATGAGCGAGACGAATTCCGCAGCCGACGTTGCTGCGCCGCACCGCTATACGGCAGCGATGGCCGCCGACATCGAGGCACGCTGGCAGGACTTCTGGGACGCCGACGGCACCTACGAGGCGCCGAACCCGACCGGTGACCTGGCGGGCGATCCGGAGCAGGCCGCCAAGCCCAAGAAGTTCATCATGGACATGTTCCCGTACCCCTCGGGCGCGGGCCTGCACGTCGGCCACCCGCTGGGCTACATCGCCACCGACGTCTTCGCCCGTCACCAGCGGATGACCGGCCACAACGTCCTGCACACCCTGGGCTTCGACGCCTTCGGCCTGCCCGCGGAGCAGTACGCCGTACAGACCGGCACGCACCCGCGGATCTCGACCGAGGCCAACATCGAGAACATGACGGCGCAGCTGCGCCGGCTGGGCCTGGGCCACGACAAGCGCCGCTCGTTCGCCACGATCGAGTCGGAGTACTACAAGTGGACCCAGTGGATCTTCCTGCAGATCTTCAACTCCTGGTACGACACCGACGCGGACCGCGCCCGGCCGATCGCCGAACTGGTCGCCCAGTTCGAGTCCGGCGAGCGCCCGACCCCGGACGGCCGTGACTGGAGCGCCCTGAGCGCCGCCGAGCGCGCCGACATCCTGAGCGATCACCGGCTGGCCTACGCCTCCGACGCGCCCGTCAACTGGTCGCCCGGTCTGGGCACGGTGCTGGCCAACGAGGAGGTCACGGCCGACGGCCGCTCCGAGCGCGGCAACTTCCCCGTCTTCAAGTCCAAGCTGCGCCAGTGGAACATGCGCATCACCGCCTACGCGGACCGGCTGCTGAACGACCTGGACGGGCTGGACTGGCCCGAGGCCATCAAGCTGCAGCAGCGCAACTGGATCGGCCGCTCCGAGGGCGCGCGCGTCGACTTCCCGGTCGACGGCGCCGGCGACATCACCGTGTTCACCACCCGCCAGGACACCCTGTTCGGCGCCACCTACATGGTGCTGGCGCCGGAGCACGAGCTGGTCGAGCGGATCATTCCGGCCGCCTGGCCCGACGGCACCCACCCGGTCTGGACCGGCGGCCACGCCACCCCGGCCGAGGCCGTCACCGCCTACCGCAAGCAGGCCGCCGCCAAGTCCGACGTGGAGCGGCAGGCCGAGGCCAAGGACAAGACCGGCGTCTTCACCGGCGCGTACGCGACCAACCCGGTCAGCGGCGAGCGGGTCCCCGTCTTCATCGCCGACTACGTCCTGATGGGCTACGGCACCGGCGCGATCATGGCCGTGCCGGCGCACGACCCCCGCGACTTCGCCTTCGCGCGCGCCTTCGAGCTGCCGATCCGCTGCGTCGTCGAGCCGTCGGACGACCGCGGCACGGACGCCTCGACGTGGGAGGACGCCTTCGGCTCGTACGACGCCAAGCTGGTCAACTCCGCCAACGACGAGATCTCCCTGGACGGCCTGGGCGTCGTCGACGCCAAGATCCGGATCACCGAGTGGCTGAAGGAGCACGGCGTCGGTGAGGGCACCGTCAACTTCCGGCTGCGCGACTGGCTGTTCAGCCGCCAGCGCTACTGGGGCGAGCCCTTCCCGATCGTGTACGACGAGGACGGCATCGCCCACCCGCTGCCCGAGTCGATGCTGCCCCTGGAGCTGCCGGAGGTCGACGACTACTCGCCGCGCACCTTCGACCCGGACGACGCCGACACCCAGCCCGAGACCCCGCTGTCGCGCAACGCCGACTGGGTCGACGTCACGCTGGACCTGGGCGACGGCGCCGGCCCGAAGAAGTACCGCCGCGAGACCAACACCATGCCCAACTGGGCCGGTTCCTGCTGGTACGAGCTGCGCTACCTGGACCCGAACAACAGCGACAAGCTGGTCGACCCGGCGATCGAGCAGTACTGGATGGGCCCGCGCGAGGGGCAGCCGACCGGTGGTGTCGACCTGTACGTGGGCGGTGCCGAGCACGCCGTACTGCACCTGCTGTACGCCCGCTTCTGGTCCAAGTTGCTGCACGACCTGGGCCACGTCTCGTCCGCCGAGCCCTTCCACAAGCTGTACAACCAGGGCATGATCCAGGCGTTCGTCTACCGGGACAGCCGCGGCATCGCGGTCCCGGCGGCCGAGGTCGAGGAGCGTGACGGGGCCTACTACTACGAGGGCGAGAAGGTCTCCCGCGTCCTGGGCAAGATGGGCAAGTCCCTGAAGAACGCCGTGACGCCCGACGAGATCTGCGGCGAGTACGGCGCGGACACCCTGCGCCTGTACGAGATGGCCATGGGTCCCCTGGACGTGTCGCGCCCCTGGGACACCCGCGCGGTCGTCGGCCAGTACCGGCTGCTGCAGCGGCTGTGGCGCAACGTCGTCGACGAGGAGAGCGGCGAGGTCACCGTCGTCGACGCCGAGCCCGGCGAGGACACGCTGCGCGCGCTGCACAAGGCGATCGACGGTGTCGGCGGGGACATGGCCGGGATGCGCTTCAACACGGCCATCGCCAAGGTCACCGAGCTGAACAACCACCTGACGAAGGCGGGCGGCCCGCTGTCGCGTTCCGTCGCCGAGGCCCTGGTGCTGCTGGTGGCGCCGCTGGCGCCGCACATCGCCGAGGAGCTGTGGCGCCGGCTGGGCCACACCGAGTCGGTCGTGCACCAGGACTTCCCGGTCGCCGACCCGGCGTACGTCGTGGACGAGACCGTGACCTGCGTCGTCCAGATCAAGGGCAAGGTCCGGGCGCGCCTGGAGATCTCCCCGTCGATCACGGACGCCGAGCTGGAGACCCTGGCCCTGGCCGACCCGGCGGTCGTCGCGGCCCTGGACGGGGCGGGCATCCGCAAGGTGATCGTCCGGGCGCCGAAGCTGGTGAACATCGTTCCGGCCTAGCCGGCGGCCGCGGCACCCGTCGTCGTGACGGTGTGAGGGCTTTCCCCTACGGGCAGGTTGGGGGTTCCAATGGAACCCTCCGCCTGCCCGTTCCGTTTACGGTGGAGGAGCGGGTGAAACCGTGCCGGAAGCCGTCACACCATCCGAGGGGCGCTCATGGAAGCCGTGATCCTGATTCTGGGGCTGCTCGTCGTCGCCTTCATGGCCCTCGGCGTCTACGCGACCGTCAAGGTCATCGGGGCGGCGAAGCGCGGCGTGGACCGCACGCTGACGCAGGCCCGCCGCACGGTGGAGGACACCACGCTGCGCGCCAAGAGCTACGGACAGCTGGGCGTCGGCAGCGAGCTGGCCCAGCTCCGCCTCTCGCTGCGCACCTCGATGCGCGCCACGCAGGAGGCGCTGCAGACGGGTGTGGTCGAGGACGCCTCGCTGTCGGAGTCGCTGGGACTGTTCGAGCGCCTCGGAGTGCATGGCCGTGAGCTGGACGAGGACCTGAAGCGGCTGGAGCGCGAGCCCGACCGGGCGACGGTGGCGTCCTTGCTGCCCGGCCTGAAGGAGCGCACCGACCGGATCACCCGGGCCGCGGAGTCGCTGCGGTGGGCGGCGCGTGACCGGGCGCGGCAGTTCGCCGACGACGACCTGGCGGCGCTGAACGTACAGATCGACGTGGAGGCCGGTGCGCTGCGGCACTGGACGACGGAGGACCCCGAGCCGGAGCCGGGGACGGCACGCCCCGCGGACCGCCGTCAGGAGCCGCCCGTGAAGGACCCGGGAGCCGACGGGGGGACCGCCCAGGCCATTGCGGGCGCGGACCCGCTTCGGCGGGCCGGGGCCGGGTATCCGTGGCAGAAGACGGCGCGGCCGGAGACCACCAACTGAGGGTCGGACGGCGAGGCTCTGGGCGGATATGGGGCGCGAGGCTGCGCGTGGATGGGGCAGAGGGCTTCGCGTGGACGTGGCACGAGGTTGCGCGTGGATGGGGCACGAGGCTTTTGAACGGACGTGTCGCGAGGCTTTGAACGGACGTGGCAGGATGCGGCGCGAAGCGACCGGTACTGATCATTCGGTCGGGGTCGGACTGCCGGGTCCCCGCCCCGGCAGGTAATCTCCCGCTCATGTCCCGCCATGTCGCGATCGTCACCGATTCCACGGCCTACCTGCCGCCCCAGGCGATGGAACGGCATGGCATCACCGCAGTGCCGCTGACCGTCGTCCTCGGCGACCAGGCGCTGGAGGAGGGCACCGAGATCTCCGCCCGCTCGCTCGCGCTGGCCCTGCAGAAGCGCCGCTCCGTGACGACGTCGAGGCCCAGCCCCGAGGTCTTCTCCGCCGCCTACCGTGCGGCGGCCGACGCGGGAGCGAGTGCCATCGTCTCGTTGCACCTGTCGGCCGAGTTCTCCGGTACGTACGACGCGGCTCTCCTCGCCGCGAAGGATGCCCCGGTGCCGGTGCGGGTGGTGGACACCGGGATGGTCGCCATGGCGCTCGGGTTCTGCGCCCTGGCGGCGGCGGAGGCGGCGGAGGCGGGCGGCAGCGCGGACGACGCCGTGACCGCCGCCGAGAAGCGCGCGGCAGGCACCTCGGCCTACTTCTACGTCGACACCCTGGACTATCTGCGCCGAGGCGGGCGGATCGGCGCGGCGCAGGCCCTCCTCGGTTCGGCCCTTGCCGTGAAGCCGATCCTCCAGCTCGACGGCGGCCGGATCGAACTGCTGGAGAAGGTGCGGACCGCCTCGAAGGCCATCGCCCGGCTGGAGGAGATCGTCGCCGAGCGGGCCGGCAGCGGGCGGGTGGACATCGCGGTGCATCACCTCGCGGCCGCGGAGCGGGCCGAGCGACTGGCCGAGCGGCTGGCGGAGCGCGTTCCCGGCCTCGTCGACCTGCATGTCAGCGAGGTGGGCGCGGTGATCGGCGCCCATACCGGTCCGGGGCTGCTGGGAGCTGTGATCTCTCCGCGCTGATCCTGCCCAGCTGATCTTGCTTGGCTGATCTTCCGGCGTGGCTGGGTGGTCTTACTTGTGGCGTCACTCTCCGGAGTGCCGGAGTTGTTCACAACCAGCTGGTTTTCCACCGGAATTGGGTGTGCTCGGCGGGATCCGACGGAAGTGCCTAGCGTCGTGAGGCATGGCTTCCCGATCACATCGTGCAACCACTCGTGCAACCGCTCGCGCGACAACCCGTGCAGCGACTCGTGCCGCCGTGCGTACGGCCGGTGGAGCCGGCAGCGGGCCCGGCCGTGTTCCGGCCTCGGACGGACGTGTCCGGGGCGGTCCGGGTGGTTCGGCCGCAGGACCTGGTAGGCGGCAGTCGCGAGGCCGCAACGCCACCGCTGCCGCGGCCGCGGCCTCGCGCAGTCGCGCGGATGCGCTCATGGCGGGCGGATACGGGGGGCGGGTCGCACGGCCGGTGCTGGGGTTGGGGGCGGAGGCCTCCATCGCCACGGCGGTCGCGTCCTCTTCTCCGCCTGTGGCTGTGGCGGGGCCGGGGCTGGGGCCGGGGCCGGGGCCGGCAGAGGTTCAGGGTTCGACCACGGGTTCGGCTTCTGCGGGTCGTTGGGAGCGGGCCGTTCCCGCGCTGCGGGAGCGGCTGCCGGTGTGGCTCCAGCTCAGGTGCGGGCTGGAGCCGAAGACGCTGGCCGCCCTCACCGTCGTGCTCGTCGCGGCTGCGGTGTTCGCCGCGATGCACTTCTGGTCCGACCGCCCCGCATCCGTTCGGGCTCCGGAGCGTGTCGGTGAGGCCGCGGCTTCGGGGGCGGACGCGGACGCGGGCGGGCCCGTCACGCCCGAACCGTCTCCAGGGGCGGCGCCTGCCGCCGGTCCGGGGGGTCCGGCCGGTCCGGCCGGTTCAGGCGTTCCGGGCGCGCAGATCGTGGTGGACGTGGGCGGGAAGGTGCGAAGGCCCGGGATCCACCGGCTGCCGTCCGGGTCCCGGGTCGCGGACGCGCTGCGTGTGGCGGGCGGGGCCCGCCCCGGCGTGGACCTCGACGGCCTCAACCGGGCCCGGGTGCTCGTGGACGGAGAGCAGATCATCGTGGGTGCCCCGCCCGGCCCGGCTGCCGCGGGCGGTACGGGCGCAGGCACCGGCGGTCCGGCTGCGGCGAGCGGTGCCCCCGCCGGACCGGTGAGCCTCAACAGCGGGACGCCGGAACAGTTCGACACCCTGCCGGGCGTCGGCCCGGTCCTGGCGCAGCACATCATCGACTACCGGACCCAGCACGGGGGTTTCCGGTCCGTCGACGAACTCCGCGAGGTCAACGGCATCGGCGACCGCCGGTTCGCGGATCTCCAGCCCCTGGTGCGACCGTGAGTTCCCAGGACGTCCACGCGGCGTCGGGGCGGCGGCTCGGACTCTCCGATCCGCGTCAGGAGGGCCCGCTCGATCTGCGGCTGGTCCCGCCCGCGCTGGCGGCATGGGTGGGTGCCGCTTCCGCCCTGGGAGCGCCCGGACGCTGGGTGGCCGTGGGGGTGGTGCTCTGCCTCGGGGCAGCCATGGTCCTGGTGGCCGTGCCGGGCTTCGCGCCGCTCCGGGCCGTACGCGCGGCACGTGCCGGTGGTGACGGTCGTGCGGAGGGAGGTGCCGGCGGTGGGTGGCGACTGCGCACCACGGCTGTCGCGGCGGTGCTGCTCTGCGGGGCGGCGGGGGCGGCGTCGGCCGGTCTGTACAAGGCCGGTGCGCGGCAGGGGCCGGTGCCCGGGCTCGCCGGGCAGTTCGCGCGCATCGAGGCGGAGATCATCCTGACCTCCGACGCCCGTCGCACGACACCCCGGGTACGAGGTGACCACAGCACCCCGGTGTCCCTGCTCCTGGACGCCGAGATCGTCCGGCTGACCGGGCGGGACGGAACGGCCGTACGCCTGCGCACGCCGGTACTGGTCGTCGTCACACCCGGCGACGCGATCGCGCAGTGGCAGCGGTTGCTGCCGTCCACCCGGCTGCGCGTCGACGGCCGGCTCGCCCCGCCGCTGCACGCGGGGGAACGTGCGAGCGCGGTGCTGCGGCCCGGAGGAAAGGGGCCGCCGCGTGTCATCGGCCCACCCACCCGTCTGCAGCGCACGGCGGGCGGCTTGCGGGCCGGGCTGCGCGCCGCGACCGAGGGCCTCGGCGCCGATGCGCGGGCGCTGCTGCCGGGACTGGTCGTCGGTGACACCACGCGCGTCACGCCGGAACTGCACGAGGCGTTCCGGGCGACCGACCTCACCCACCTGATGGCCGTTTCGGGAGCGAACCTGGCGATTCTGCTCGCCCTGCTCATCGGACCGCCCGGCAGCGCGCTGCGCGTCGAACGCCGGGGACTGGCACCCCGGCTGGGGATCCCGCTGCGGGCTACGGCTCTGCTCGGCGGCGGACTCACCCTCGCCTTCGTGCTCGTCTGCCGGCCCGAACCGAGCGTGCTGCGGGCGGCGGCCTGCGGTCTGATCACCTTGCTGGCCATCGGCACCGGACGGCGCAGGTCGCTGATCCCCGCACTGGCCGCCGCCGCGCTGCTGCTGGTGCTCTACGACCCGTGGCTGGCCCGCAGCTACGGCTTCGTCCTGTCGGTTCTGGCCACCGGGGCGCTTCTGACGCTGGCTCCGCGATGGAGCGAAGCCCTGCAACGCCGGCGGGTGCCGCCACGGCTCGCGGAGGCGCTGGCTGCCGCGGCGGCCGCGCAGGCGGTGTGCGCGCCCGTCGTGGTGCTGCTCGCCTCCCGGGTGAGCCTGGTGGCGATCCCGTGCAACCTGCTGGCCGAGTTCGCGGTGGCGCCCGCCACGGTGCTCGGGTTCGCCGCGCTGGCCACGGCGCCGGTGGCCATGCCGGTGGCCGAACTGCTCGCCCGGGTGGCGGGGTGGCCGGCCGGCTGGATCGCGTCCGTGGCCCGGACCGGAGCGGGGCTCCCCGGGGCGGAGACCGACTGGCCCGACGGCAGGCCGGGGGCGCTGCTGCTGGCCGCGCTGACGGTGCTGCTGGTGCTGTTCGTACGGCGGGTCGGGCGCCGGCCCTGGATCTGCGCGGCGGCCGCGCTGCTGCTCGTGCTCGCGGTGCTCCGCCCGGTGCCGCTGACCAGGGTGATCACCGGATGGCCGCCGCCCGGCTGGGCGTTCGCGATGTGCGACGTCGGTCAGGGGGATGCCCTGGTGCTGGCGGCTGGGCCCGGTTCGGGAGTCGTCGTCGACGCCGGACCCGACCCCCGGCTCGCCGACCGGTGCCTGCGCGACCTGGGCATCACCCGTGTCCCGTTGCTGCTGCTCACCCACTTCCACGCCGACCACGTGCGGGGCCTGGCCGGTGTGCTGCGGGGCAGGGCGGTGGGTGCGATCCAGACGACGAGCCTGGACGAACCCCCGGAGCAGGCCGCGTTCGTCAGGAGAACGGCAGCCGCGGCCGGCGTCCCCGTGGTGCGGTCCGCCCCCGGCGAGCGGCGCCGGATCGGACCGCTCGACTGGCAGACGCTGTGGCCACCGGGCGACGGGACCACCACGGCTGCGGGCCCGGCCGTCGGCCCCGTGCCGGAGGAGCCGAACGACGCGAGCGTCACCCTGTTCGTACGGGCCGGCGGGCTCACCCTGCTGCTCCTCGGTGACCTCGAACCCCCGGCCCAGCAGGGACTGTTGCGCAGCCACCCGGCACTGCCTCCGGTCGATGTGCTCAAGGTCGCCCACCACGGCTCCGCCCACCAGGACGCCGCCCTGCTGCGCAGCGCGCATCCGCGGCTGGCCCTGGTGAGCGTGGGCCGGGGCAACCCGTACGGGCACCCTGCCGCCCGGACGGTCGAGGCGCTCAGGTCCGGGGGAGCGGTGGTGCTCCGCACCGACAGGGACGGAGCGATCGCGGTGACCGGCGCCGGGCGGGGACTGCGGGCGGTGGGCCGGTCATGACGGAGCGATCAGTCCAGCCACCGGCCCTCGGCCATCAGTTCACGGCCGGCGAGCTCGTTCTCCTCCCGCCAGGCCCTGACCGCGTACGGCGTGAACCGCAGGTACACCCAGGCGGAACGGCCCCGCAGGTCCCAGTTGAGCTTGGCGGCGAAGGCGTCGCCCGACTCGACGGGAAGGTCCGCGCCCTCGACGACCTCCGCCGTCGCCTCGATGAGGACCACATCGCGGGTGTGGCCCAGCGCGATCCTGGCCTGCCCGGCCGGTGTCACGTTGACCGCCGTCGGGTTGGTGCGCCGGGTGGCCATCAGCAGGGTCTCCCGGTCCCAGACGAACGAGAGGGGAACGAGGGTGGGTGCCCCGTCGGCGGAGGAGGTCGACACCCAGGCGTCCTCGTCCTTCTCCAGGTGATCGAGCACGTCCTGCTTGCGCTGTTCGCGGCTGCGCGCCGGCTCCGGATTCGTCATGCCCGCCACGCTAGTGAACGGGCGGGGCATCGCACCTCAGCCGCCGGACCTAGGACCATCGGCGCACGGCGCCGCACGCGTCCCGACGGTCCTACGACCACCGGCTCATGGCAGAGCGTCGCGTGCCGGGACAGACTGACGGCATGGACCCCAGATCGCAGCAGACCACCGACTCCTACCTGGAGCGCATCGGCGCCGCCCGGCCCGCCCGCGCCGATGCAGCGGCGCTGCGCGAACTGCAACTGCGCCACCTCACCTCCGTGCCCTTCGAGAACCTCTCCATCCACCTCGGCGAGGACATCGTGCTGGAGGAGGAGGCGCTCCTCGACAAGGTCGTGGCGGACCGCCGCGGCGGGTTCTGCTACGAACTCAACGGCGCCTTCGCCGCGCTGCTGCGGTCGCTCGGGTTCCGGGTCACGCTGCTCCAGGCGCGGGTCCACGGCGACGGGGGGCGGCTCGGCATCCCGTACGACCACATGGCGCTGCGGGTGGAGACGGACGACGGCAGCGGGCCGTGGCTGGCCGACGTCGGCTTCGGCGACCACGCCCAGCACCCCTTGTCGCTCGGCGACCGTACGGACCAGGAGGACCCGCGCGGCACCTTCCGGATCGCACCGGCCCCTGCGGAGCACATCGTGGACGCGGGCGGCCCCGAAGGAGCCGGGGGCGCCGGGGAGTACGGGGATCTGGAGGTGCTGCGGGACGGCACGCCCCAGTTCCGTCTGGACCTGCGGCCCCGGGCGCTCGCCGACTTCCGGGCCGGTTCCTGGTACCACCGGACCTCTCCCGACTCCGGCTTCACCCGGGGGCCGGTCTGCTCACGCTTCACCGCCACCGGGCGGATCACGCTCAAGGGCCGCAGGCTCCTCACGACGGTGGGCGAGGACCGCCACGAGACCGAACTGCACAGCGACGAAGAGGTCTTCGCCGCCTACCGCGAGCACTTCGGGATGCGTCTCGACCGGCTTCCGCCCGACCGGGGGGCCGGTACTTCCGTACCGAATGGGTGACACACACAAACGGAACGATCAATTCGGACCTTCGGTAACACCTCCACCCAAGCCCTTGCGAGCCGCGCTGTTTGCCTCGAACGCCACAAGGGTGATCGAATGCATGCTCGTCGGCGGGCCGCTGCTCCGACAACGACGTCCAGCCCTCCGGCCCGAGGTGAAACCGCCCCCGGGAGTGCGTGAAGATGTTCGGCCGTTGGCTCGGAAACAAAGGAGCGACGGGTGCGGTACGCGGCAGCGCCCTCGCCGGTCTTGCCGTACCGGACTCCGCGGGTGTCCTCAGCTGCCGGGTGCTCGACCCGGTCAACGAGGCTGTCCAGCAAGCCGAGTTCGTGGTCACGGATGCTGCGGGGCGCAAGATCGTCGGCGGCGAGACGGACCCGTACGGCCATGTCCTCGCCACCGTCCCGGCGGGGGAGTACCGAGTGGCCGTCACGGCGGAGGGCTTCACCCCGTTCCACGGTTCGGCCGCGGTGACCGAGGGCGGTCACGCGGGCCTGGGCGATGTGATGCTCCAGGTCTCCGCGCCCCCGCAGCTGCCCGACCCGGGCGAGTGGGAGATCGAGCCGATGCACTCCCAGATCGGGTTCACGGCCCGTCACATCGGGATGGCCCGCATCCACGGCCGGTTCAACACCTTCGCGGGCGCGGTCCGGATCGCCGACCGCATGGAGAACTCGGCCATGCACGTGATCGTCGACGCCGCCTCGATCGACACGAACGTCCAGATGCGCGACGACCACCTGCGTTCGGGCGACTTCCTCGACGTCGGCCGCTATCCGACACTGGAGTTCTACAGCGACCGATTCGTCCACCGGGGCGGCACCCGCTGGGGTGTGAGCGGCGCGCTCACCCTGCACGGGGTGAGCCGTACGGTCATGCTGGACACCCAGTACCTCGGCCTCGGCAACGGCCTGGAGGGCGAGACCCGCGCCGCGTGCCGCGCCACCACGGAGCTGCACCGCGAGGACTTCACCCTCACCTGGCAGACGATGCTCGCCCGTGGCATCGCGGCGGTCGGTTCCAGCATCTCCATCGACATGGACATCCAAATCGTCCCGAAGAGCTGACGGCTTCGGCCTCTGCTCCGGCCTTGGCTCCGGCTTCGGCCTCGGATCCGACCGCGGTTCGGGACCCGGCCCCGGCCCCGGGCCGGAGTTCCGGCGGCCTTTACGGCGCCTCCAGCCACCCCTCGTACTCCGCGGCGAATCCGTCGAGCGCCGCGGAGTCCAGGCGCCCGTCCGGATCCTCCACGACCACCAGCCACTGGGCGTCCTCGGCGTCGTCCTCGCCGGCCAGCGCGTCGCGCACGAGCTGCGGCTCCTCGGTGACCCCGAACCGGTCGGCCAGTTCTCCGGCGGCCTCCTCGGCGGCATCGCGGTCGGGCAGCACCAGTACATGTCTCACGTCGCTCACCCGTCCATTCTCGGGCATGGGCGGCCGTGCCCCGGCGGCGGCCGCAGCCGGGCTGTCAGTGGCCCGTGGGATGCTGGACGGCGATGGCCACCAGAAGGAATTCCACCGACGACCCGCTCGCCCCCCTCACGCTCGCCGTGGGGCAGGAGGACCTGCTCCTGGACCGTGCCGTGCAGCAAGTGGTGGCGGCGGCCCGCGCCTCCGACGCCGACACGGACGTCCGGGACCTCAGTTCCGACCAGCTCCAGCCGGGCACCCTCGCCGAGCTGACGAGCCCCTCGCTCTTCGCCGAGCGCAAGGTGGTGATCGTGCGCAACGCGCAGGACCTCTCCGCCGACACGATCAAGGACGTCAAGAAGTACCTCGACGACCCGGTCGAGGAGATCACCCTCATGCTGCTGCACGCGGGCGGCGCCAAGGGCAAGGGGCTGCTCGACGCGGCACGCAAGGCCGGGGCGCGGGAGGTCGCCTGCCCGAAGACCACCAAGCCCGCCGAGCGGCTCTCCTTCGTGCGGGGCGAGTTCCGGACGCTGGGCCGGTCCGCGACCCCCGAGGCGTGCCAGGCGCTGGTCGACTCCATCGGCAGCGATCTGCGGGAGCTGGCGAGCGCGGTCTCGCAGCTCGTCGCGGATGTCGAGGGCACGATCGACGAGGCCGTCGTCGGGCGCTACTACACGGGGCGGGCCGAGGCGTCGAGCTTCACGGTCGCCGACCGGGCGGTCGAGGGGCGGGCGGCGGAGGCGCTGGAGGCCCTGCGCTGGTCGCTGTCGACCGGAGTGGCCCCCGTGCTGATCACCAGCGCGCTGGCCCAGGGCGTCCGGGCGATCGGGAAGCTCTCGTCGGCGCGCGGTGGGCGTCCGGCGGACCTCGCCCGGGAGCTGGGCATGCCGCCCTGGAAGATCGATCGGGTGCGTCAGCAGATGCGGGGATGGACGCCGGACGGGGTCGCGGTGGCGCTCCGGGCGGTCGCGGACGCGGATGCGGGTGTCAAGGGCGGCGGGGACGATCCGGAGTACGCGCTGGAGAAGGCCGTGGTCGCGGTGGCGCGGGCCGCACGGACGGGGCGGTAGCGGCAGCGGATGCCGGTTCGCCGGGCCGGCCGCGGTGTCGGTGTCCTCGCGGTGTCCTCAGCCGTCGGACGGGCTTGAATCCGGATGTGACGAAGGCCCCCGTCGCTCCCTGGGGAGGGAGCGACGGGGGCCTTCGTTGTGCGCTCGGTGCGCCGCACCCGCGTGGCGAACGCAGGTTCGGTGTGCGGCGCGGGTGCCGGTCAGGAGCGGGAGAGAGGGCCCGCTGGGTCCGTTCCGGCGATCACATCAGAATGCTCAGCCCTGGAGGGTGGCAACCTTGGTGGCCAGCGCCGACTTCTTGTTGGCGGCGGCGTTCTTGTGGATGACACCCTTCGAGACAGCCTTGTCGAGCGCACGGGAGGCGTCGCGAACGGCCACAGTGGCCTTCTCGACGTCGCCCGCAACGACGGCCTCGCGGGCCTTGCGGATCGCGGTCTTGAGCGAGGACTTGACGGCCTTGTTACGCAGGCGCGCCTTCTCGTTCGTCTTGTTCCGCTTGATCTGGGACTTGATGTTCGCCACGAAAGAGCCTTTTCAGGTTCGTTGGATCTTCGATGTGTGTCCTGCGGCCCGAGGGTCACGGGGCACAGCTGTCCACGGTACCAGCCGCGCTCCGACCGGCCCAAACCGGTCTTCGCCCCGCAGGCGTGGGACGATGGGGGCTACGTACAGATCCGCGTACAGATCCGACCGACCCGACATCGACCCGAGACACGGCGTTCGGCGTCTCAAGAATCAGGACCCTGCGTGCCCGCGACTCCTCTCCACGTGCCCGAGCCGAGCCGTACCGACCCGGCGCTGATCCGCAATTTCTGCATCATCGCGCACATCGACCACGGCAAGTCGACCCTTGCCGACCGGATGCTCCAGCTGACCGGTGTGGTCGACCAGCGGCAGATGCGCGCTCAGTACCTCGACCGGATGGACATCGAGCGCGAGCGTGGCATCACCATCAAGTCCCAGGCGGTCCGGCTGCCCTGGGCGCCGACCACCGGTGAGGGCCAGGGCAGCACCCACGTCCTCAACATGATCGACACCCCGGGACACGTCGACTTCACCTACGAGGTCTCCCGTTCGCTCGCCGCCTGTGAGGGCACGGTCCTGCTGGTCGACGCGGCGCAGGGCATCGAGGCCCAGACGCTCGCCAACCTCTACCTGGCGATGGAGAACGACCTCACCATCGTCCCGGTGCTCAACAAGATCGACCTGCCGGCCGCCCAGCCGGAGAAGTTCTCCGAGGAGCTGGCCAACCTCATCGGCTGCCAGCCGGAGGACGTCCTCAAGGTCTCCGCGAAGACCGGTGTCGGCGTGGACGCGCTGCTCGACCGGGTGGTCCGGGACGTCCCGGCGCCCGTCGGCAAGGCGGACGCCCCGGCCCGCGCGATGATCTTCGACTCCGTCTACGACGCGTACCGCGGTGTCGTCACGTACGTCCGTGTCGTCGACGGCCAGCTGAACAAGCGCGAGCGCATCCGGATGATGTCGACCGGCGCCACCCACGAGCTGCTGGAGATCGGTGTCTCCTCCCCGGAGATGACCCCGTCCGACGGCATCGGCGTCGGCGAGGTCGGCTACATCATCACCGGTGTGAAGGACGTCCGGCAGTCCAAGGTCGGTGACACGATCACCTCCCTGAGCAACGGGGCGACCGAGGCGCTGGGCGGTTACAAGGACCCCAAGCCGATGGTGTTCTCGGGTCTGTACCCGCTGGACGGATCGGACTACCCGGACCTGCGCGAGGCCCTGGACAAGCTCCAGCTCAACGACGCCGCCCTGGTGTACGAGCCGGAGACCTCGGCCGCGCTCGGCTTCGGCTTCCGTGTCGGCTTCCTCGGCCTGCTCCACCTGGACGTGGTCCGCGAGCGGCTGGAGCGCGAGTTCGGTCTCGACCTCATCGCCACCGCCCCCAACGTGGTCTACCGCGTCGAGATGGAGGACGGCACCGAGCACACCGTCACCAACCCGAGTGAATTCCCCGAGGGCAAGATCGACAAGGTGCACGAGCCGGTCGTCCGGGCCACGGTCCTGGCGCCCAGCGAGTTCATCGGCGCGATCATGGAGCTCTGCCAGCAGCGCCGCGGCACCCTGCTCGGCATGGACTACCTCTCCGAGGACCGGGTCGAGATCCGCTACACCCTGCCGCTCGCCGAGATCGTCTTCGACTTCTTCGACCAGCTGAAGTCCAAGACCCGGGGTTACGCCTCGCTCGACTACGAGCCCACCGGCGAGCAGTCCGCCCAGCTCGTCAAGGTCGACATCCTGCTGCACGGCGACAAGGTCGACGCCTTCTCCGCGGTCACGCACAAGGACAAGGCGTACGCGTACGGCGTCCGGCTCGTCGCCAAGCTGCAGAAGCTCATCCCGCGGCAGAACTTCGAGGTGCCGATCCAGGCGGCCATCGGCTCGCGGGTCATCGCCCGTGAGACCGTCCGTGCCATCCGCAAGGACGTCCTCGCCAAGTGCTACGGCGGTGACATCTCCCGTAAGCGGAAGCTGCTGGAGAAGCAGAAGGAAGGCAAGAAGCGGATGAAGATGGTCGGCAACGTGGAGGTGCCGCAGGACGCGTTCATCTCCGTCCTGTCGACCGACGAGTCCGCCGGGGAGACCAAGGCCAAGAAGTAGTACGGAGGTGTGGGGCGAGCGGCGGCACGCAGTCGCGTCCCTCACACCTACCGGCCGGTAGACGAACGGGTCCCCGCATCGCAGAACGCTGCGCCGCGGGGGCCTGTTCGTTATGAAGCGGGGTCCCGTTGCCTCTTACGCGGGGCGTGCGGGCGCTTTACTCTGATCACGGCTTCGTAGTTACTCGCCAGTTAAACAAGCATCGTCAAGCACGCAGACGTAAGCGGAGAGCACACCCCAACCAGCAGCCCGTCGTGAAGCACTGCCGCAGGCCCGGAGGATGTCGTGAGCGACACACAGACCATGATCGAGAACCGTCCGCCCTCCGTGGCGACCCTCTTCATCGACCGGGTGGCGGCCACCCCGGACGGGGAGGCCTACCGCTACCCCGTCCCCGCAGCCGCCGGCCAGGGCCCCGACGAGTGGAAGTCCCTCAGCTGGGCGCAGGCCGCCGAGCGGGTCCACGCCGTGGCGGCCGGGCTGATCGCTCTGGGCGTGCAGCCGGAGGAGCGCGTCGCGCTCGCCGCGAGCACCCGGGTCGAATGGATCCTCGTCGACCTCGGCGTCATGTGCGCGGGCGCCGCGACCACCACGATCTACCCCTCGACCAACGCCGAGGAGTCGGCGTTCATCCTCTCCGACTCCGACAGCCGGGTACTGATCGCCGAGGACGCCACCCAGCTGGCCAAGGCCCGCGAGCGCCGTGCCGAGCTGCCGAACCTCGCCCATGTCGTCGTCATCGACGCCGAGGGCGCCGGACCGGCCGAGGGCGACCCCGAGGGCTGGGTGCTCACACTGGCCGACCTGGAGGCCCTGGGCAACGAGCACCTGGCCAAGAACCCGGCCGCGGTCACCGACCGGGTCGACGCGATCACCCCCGAACAGCTCGCGACCCTCATCTACACCTCGGGTACCACAGGCCGCCCCAAGGGCGTCCGGCTGCCGCACGACAACTGGTCGTACATGGCCAAGGC
This sequence comes from Streptomyces sp. NBC_01257, assembly GCF_035917255.1. Classification (NCBI taxonomy): domain Bacteria; kingdom Bacillati; phylum Actinomycetota; class Actinomycetes; order Kitasatosporales; family Streptomycetaceae; genus Streptomyces; species Streptomyces sp. NBC_01257. The sequence goes on along the minus strand of NZ_CP108472.1, from coordinate 3,088,613 downwards.
CACCGTCTCGACCGGGCTGATCACCAAGGACGACGTCCAGTACCTCTGGCTGCCGCTCGCGCACGTCTTCGGCAAGGTCCTCACCTCCGGGCAGATCGAGGTCGGCCACGTCACCGCCGTCGACGGCCGGGTCGACAAGATCATCGAGAACCTGCCGATCGTCCAGCCGACCTATATGGCCGCCGTCCCCCGCATCTTCGAGAAGGTCTACAACGGCGTCGCCGCCAAGGCCCGCGCCGGTGGCGGAGCCAAGTACAAGATCTTCCTCTGGGCGGCCGGCGTCGCCCGCGAGTACGCGAAGGTCTCCCAGGACAACTTCCGGCGCACCGGCACCGCATCCGTGCCCTTCGCGCTCGGCGCCAAGCACAAGGTCGCCGACGCCCTCGTCTTCGCCAAGATCCGCGAGGCCTTCGGCGGCCGGCTCCGCGCCTGCGTCTCCGGCTCCGCCGCGCTCGCCCCGGAGATCGGCTTCTTCTTCGCCGGCGCCGGGATCCACATCCTGGAGGGCTACGGCCTCACCGAGTCGAGCGCCGCCTCCTTCGTCAACCCGGGCGAGGCCTACCGCACCGGCACCGTCGGCAAGCCGCTCCCCGGCACCGAGGTCCGGATCGCCGACGACGGCGAGATCCTGCTGCGCGGTCCCGGCCTGATGCAGGGCTACCAGGGGCTGCCGGACAAGACCGCCGAGGTCCTGGAGGCCGACGGCTGGTTCCACACCGGCGACATCGGCGAACTCTCCGTGGACGGCTACCTGCGGATCACCGACCGCAAGAAGGACCTGATCAAGACGTCCGGCGGCAAGTACATCGCGCCGGCCGAGGTCGAGGGCCAGTTCAAGGCGGTCTGCCCGTTCGTCTCCAACATCCTGGTGCACGGCGCGGACCGTAACTTCTGCACCGCGCTGATCGCCCTCGACGAGCCCACGATCCTCGGCTGGGCCGCCGAGAACGGACTGGAGGGCAAGTCCTACGCGGACGTCGTGGCCGCCCCGAAGACCGTCGAGCTCATCGACGGATACGTGAAGCGGCTCAACGAGGGTCTGCAGCGCTGGCAGACCATCAAGAAGTTCCGGCTGCTCCCGCGCGACCTCGACATCGAGCACGGCGAGGTCACACCCAGCCTCAAGCTGAAGCGGCCGGTCGTCGAGCGTGAGTACAAGGACCTCATCGACGACATGTACGCGGGCTCCCGCGAGGCGTAGCCCGGCATACGCCCCTCCGGCGGGGCGCGGCCCGAGTCCGCCCGCCCGCTCCGGCCGGCCGCCCGAGTGGCGGCCGGTTCCGGACACCGGGCCGTCGGCGGCCCGGAACGGACGATCACCAGGCCCCCGCGCCCGCCGCGCGGGGGCCTGGTGCACGTCCGGGGCCGTGTTCTCCTACTCACTTCGGTAACTCGACGCGTATGCGAAGGGCCGATCTGTCACTCTGTCCGTGTCGTCAGCGGGGCTTAACGGAGAACAGGCAGAGCGAGAACAGGTCAGGAGCCGCCCTGTGGGGTCCATTCCCTTGCAGCGGGACATCGTGCAGCGTCCAGGAACCAACGGCTCGTCCTCGGGCGGACAGCCCGTCGCCCGGACGAGCCTGCCCGGGAACCTGTTGGCGCCCTCGGCGGCCAGGCGGTTCGTCGCGGCGGCGCTCGCCGAGTGGAGCGGGCTCGGGCTGCCCGCGGCCGTCGGCTTCAGCGACCGGCTGTCCGACGACGCGTCGGTCGTCGTCAGCGAACTCGTCACCAACGCCGTCGTGCACGCCGGGACCAACGTCGAACTGCTCTTCCGCCTGGAGGAGGCGACCGAGGACGAGGTCTCCGCGCTCGTCCTGGAGGTCTCCGACCACCACCCGGCCCGCGCCGTGCGCAGCGACGGCTCCGAGGGCGGCTTCGCGGGCGCGGAAGGCCCCGGGGAGCCCGCGGAGTTCGGCCGCGGCCTGGAACTCGTCGCCACCCTCTCCGAACGCTGGGGCATCACCTACCGCACCGGCCTCAAGACCGTCTGGGCCCGGCTCCCCGTCGACGACTGGAACCCCTTCCCCGACGCCCGCCCGGAGCCCGGGTTCCAGCGCGGACTGCGCGCCGCCGAACTGCTCGCCCCCACCGCACGGCGGGCCCTGCGCGACGACGCGGACTGGGCCGGACGCGGCGCGCTGTCGTTCCTCGCCGAGGCCTCGGACCTGCTGGCCGGCCAGCTCGACGAGGACATCGTCGCCGCGCTCGCCGGACAGTTACTCGTGCCCCGGCTCGCCGACTGGTGCGCCATCTGGCTGGAGCCCGAGACCCCCGGCCGCGCGGCCGTCCCCCGGCTCGCCAAGGTCTGGCACATCGACGAGAGCCGCATCCAGACCCTGCGCACCCTGCTGGAGGGCGACCCGCTCCGGCTCCCCGAGCGGGTCGGGACCGGACCCGTCTCGATACCGTGGCCCGGCAGCGCGGAGGACGGCGAGAAGCCGGGCGAGGAAGCGGCAGAAGGCGTCGCGCTCGCCTACCGGATCACCTCGGGCGGCCGCACCCTCGGAGCCGTACTCCTGGGCCGCGAAGGCATCGCCCGCGTCCCCGACGAGGTCACGGCGCTCATCGAGGACTTCGTACGCCGGGTCGGACTCGCCGTCGGCGCCGCCCGCGCCTACACCCGGCAGGCCACCATCAGCCGCATCCTCCAGCGCGGACTGCTCCCCAGCAAGGTCGCCGACATACCGGGCGTCGCCAGTTCCCTGGTCTACGAACCCAGCGACGACGGGGTGGTCGGGGGTGACTTCTACGACATCTTCCCGTGCCCCGGCGACCGCTGGTGCTTCGTCCTCGGCGACGTCCAGGGCAGCGGCCCCGAGGCGGCCGTCGTCACCGGACTCGCCCGCCCCTGGCTGCGGCTGCTGGCCCGCGAGGGCTTCCAGGCCGGCGAGGTCCTGGTCCGGCTGAACCGGCTGCTCCTCGACGACGCGATGGAGGCCGCGGAGGCGGCCGCCCTCATGGTCGCCGCCGCGGGCGGCCAGCACTCGGCGGACAGCGGGCAGTCCCGGTTCCTCTCCCTGCTCTACGGGGAGCTCGTGCCGCTGCCCGACGGCGGCGCGCGCTGCACCCTGGCCAGCGCGGGGCACCCGCTGCCACTGCTGCTGCGCCCCGACGGCACGGTCCGCCCGGCCGCCGAACCACAGCTGCTGCTCGGCATCATGGACGACGCCGTCTACGAGACCCAGAGCTTCGACCTGGCGCCCGGCGACAGCCTGCTGTGCGTCACCGACGGGGTGACCGAGCGGCGCTCGGGGCCGCTGATGTTCGACGACGGGGACGGGCTGGCACAGGCGCTCTCCGGCTGCGCCGGGCTGACCGCCGAAGGCATCGCGGACCGCATCAAGCACGCCGTGCACGCCTTCGCCGAGCGCCCGCCGGACGACGACCTGGCGCTGCTGGTCCTCCAGGCCCAGTAGCGCCCGTCCCCGGCGTGGCGTCCGGGTGCCGGGCGGCGCGCGACAATGGACGGTATGCCTTCCGTACTGCCCGATGGTGAGCCCGTGCCCGACGACGGGGCGCTGCCCCGCCATGCCCTGGAAGGCGCCGCCGACCGCCCGCTCGGCTTCTATCTGCACGTGCCGTACTGCGCGACCCGCTGCGGCTACTGCGACTTCAACACCTACACCGCGACCGAGCTGCGCGGCTCCGGCGGTGCGCTGGCCTCCCGCGACAACTACGCCTCCCACCTCATCGGCGAGGTCCGCCAGGCCCGCAAGGTCCTCGGCGACGACCCCCGGCAGGTCCGCACGGTCTTCGTCGGCGGCGGTACGCCGACGCTGCTGGCCGCCGCCGATCTGGTCCGGATGCTGGCCGCGATCCGCGAGGAGTTCGGGCTCGCGGACGACGCCGAGATCACCACCGAGGCGAACCCGGAGTCCGTCGGACCCGCCTATCTCGCGGAGCTGCGCGAGGGCGGCTTCAACCGGATCTCCTTCGGGATGCAGAGCGCCCGGCAGCACGTCCTGAAGATCCTCGACCGCACCCACACCCCCGGCCGGCCCGAGGCGTGCGTCGCCGAGGCGAGGGCGGCCGGCTTCGAGCACGTCAACCTCGACCTGATCTACGGCACGCCGGGGGAGTCCGACGACGACTGGCGCGCCTCCCTCGACGCGGCGATCGGTGCCGGCCCCGACCATGTGTCGGCGTACGCCCTGATCGTCGAGGAGGGCACCCAGCTGGCCCGCCGGATCAAGCGCGGCGAGATCCCGATGACGGACGACGACGCGCACGCCGACCGCTATCTGATCGCGGACGAGGCGATGGCCGCGGCCGGCTTCTCCTGGTACGAGGTGTCGAACTGGGCCCGGACCCCCGAGGGCCGCTGCCTGCACAACGAGCTGTACTGGCGCGGGGCGGACTGGTGGGGCGCCGGGCCCGGCGCGCACAGCCATGTCGGTGGCGTGCGCTGGTGGAACGTGAAGCACCCCGGGGCGTACGCGCAGGCGCTCGCCGAGGGGCGCTCGCCGGGTGCGGGGCGCGAGATCCTCTCCGCGGAGGACCGGCGGGTCGAGCGCATCCTGCTGGAGCTGCGGCTCGTCGACGGCTGCCCGCTGTCGCTGCTCGCCCCTGCGGGGCTGGCGGCGGCGGGGCGGGCCGTGTCGGACGGTCTGCTCGAGCCGGGGCCGTACGGGGAGGGGCGGGCGGTGCTGACGTTGCGGGGGCGGTTGTTGGCGGATGCGGTGGTGCGGGACCTGGTGGACTGAGGGGGTGCGGGGCGTCCCTGGGGGTGCCCCCCCGGGGAGGGTGCGCCTGAGGGGTGCCCTCTCGGGGCTGGTGCGCCTGCTGGGTGCCCCCCTCGGGGCTGGTGCGCCTGCGGCGGGGCTGTTCCCCTCCCCGCCCCTTCCCGTAACCGGGGCTCCGCCCCGGACCCCGCGCCTCAAACGCCGGCGGGGCTGGAAGGGGCTGGAAGGGGCGGAGGGGCTTGGTGGGGCGTAGGTGCCAGGTGGGGTGGGAAGGCCCCGCGCCGGGGCCCGTCGTGGGTGGGACAGGGAAGACCCCGCGCCAGGGTCCGCCTCGTGCGGGAAGGCTATGGGCCGGGGCCCGTCGTGGGTGGGGCAGGAAAGCCCCGCGCCCGGGGCCGTCGTAGGTGAGGCGGGAAGGCCCCGCGCCCGGGCCCGTCGCAGTTGGGGCGGGAGGCTACGCGCCCGGGCCTGTCGTGGGTGGGGCTGTTACGAAGTCGATCAGTTCCTCCACCCGGCCCAGCAGTTCCGGCTCCAGGTCCCGGTAGGAGCGGACCGTGGACAGGATGCGCTGCCAGGCCGCCCCCGTGTTCTCCGGCCAGCCCAGCGAGCGGCACACGCCCGTCTTCCAGTCCTGGCCGCGCGGCACCACCGGCCAGCCGGGGATTCCCACCGACGACGGCTTCACCGCCTCCCATACGTCGATGTACGGGTGGCCGACCACCAGCACGTCGCCGTCCGAGATCTGTGCGGCGATCCGGGACTCCTTGGAGCCGGGGACGAGATGGTCGACCAGCACACCCAGCCGTGCGTCCGGGCCCGGTGAGAACTCGCGCACGATCGCGGGCAGGTCGTCGATGCCCTCCAGGTACTCCACGACCACGCCCTCGATCCGCAGGTCGTCGCCCCACACCCGCTCCACCAGTTCGGCGTCGTGCCGGCCCTCCACGTAGATCCGGCCGGCCCGCGCCACCCGGGCCCGCGCCCCGTGCACGGCCACCGAGCCGGAGGCCGTGCGGGCGGGGCGTGCGGGGCCGCCCGCCGACGGGCGTACCAGCGTGACGACCCGGCCCTCCAGCAGGAAGCCGCGCGGTGCCATCGGGAAGACCCGGTGCTTGCCGAAGCGGTCCTCCAGGGTCACCGTCGGGCCCTCGGCGGTCTTCTCGCACCGGATCACCGCACCGCAGAAGCCGGTGGCGACGTCCTCCACGACCAGATCGGGCTCGGCGGACACCTCGGGGGCGGGGGCGGACTTCTTCCACGGCGGGGTCAGGTCCGGCTGGTAGCTGCGCATCGGATGACGATAAGGCGGGAGCGGCTCACGACACGCCGAACCGCGCGGCCAGCCGTTCGCGCTGGGCCCGTACGAACGCGGCGTCCACCACCGCCCCGTGCCCCGGCACGTACAGCGCGTCCTCGCCGCCCAGCTCCAGCAGCCGGTCCAGCGCCGCGGGCCAGCGGGCCGGGAACGCGTCCGGGCCCGCCTGCGGTTCGCCGGACTCCTCGACCAGGTCGCCGCAGAACACGATCGCGGGCGAGCCGGAGCCGCCGGGGACCAGCACCGCCAGGTCGTGACCGCTGTGCGCCGGACCCGCGTTCACCAGGAGCACCTCGCGCCCGCCGCCCAGATCGAGCGTCCACTCGGCGATCACCTCGTGGCGGGGCGCCACGAGTACGTCGGCGGACTCCGCCGCGTCCTGTTCGGGCAGGCCCTGCCGCACCGCGTCGGTGTGGAGTTCGTCCGCCGAGCGCCGCAGCAGATCCGCCATGCCCCCCGCGCCGTACACCTGTGTCCCGGCGAAGGCCGCCGTGCCCAGTACGTGATCGAAGTGGGGGTGGCTGAGTGCGATATGCGTCACCCTCCGGCCCAGCAGTGCCTGCGCCTGACCGCGCACCTCCACCGCTTCACGCAGTGACGACCCGGTGTCGCAGAGCAGCACTCCGTCCGTCCCGGCCACCAGTGCGACCGTTGCATCCCACACCGGAAGGCGTCGCCGGCCCACTCCGTGTCCGAGTCGCTCCCAGCCGAACTCTTCCCAAGAGGCGTCCATACGACGACGCTATCGGCAACGACCTGCGCAGTCTCGCGGTAGCGTGGCCGGTCGCCCTTGCTAGGGGGCTACCCCGTCGCCGTACACTGACCGGGGGATTGCTGGCACTCGTACGCACAGAGTGCCAGGGACGGTCCCGGGAACGGCCCGAGAACCACCGAGGTACACAGCTGGAGGTGTGCGCGATGCTCAGCGAACGCAGACTCGAAGTGCTGCGCGCCATCGTCCAGGACTATGTCGGCACCGAGGAGCCCGTCGGCTCCAAGGCGCTCACCGAGCGGCACAAGCTGGGGGTCTCCCCGGCCACCGTCCGCAACGACATGGCGGTGCTGGAGGACGAGGGCTTCATCGCCCAGCCGCACACCAGCGCGGGACGCATCCCGACGGACAAGGGTTACCGGCTCTTCGTCGACAGGCTCGCGGGCGTCAAGCCCCTGTCGTCGCCGGAGCGCCGTGCCATTCAGAATTTCCTCGACGGCGCGGTCGACCTCGACGACGTCGTGGGACGGACCGTACGGCTGCTCGCGCAGCTGACCCGGCAGGTCGCCGTCGTGCAGTACCCCTCGCTGACCCGCTCGACGGTGCGGCACGTGGAACTGCTGTCCCTGGCCCCCGCCCGGCTGATGCTCGTGCTGATCACGGACACCGGCCGGGTCGAACAGCGGCTGGTCGACTGCCCCGCGCCGTTCGGCGAGACCTCCGTCGCCGATCTGCGGGCCCGGCTCAACAGCCGGGTGGTGGGACGCCGGTTCGCCGACGTCCCGCAACTGGTGCAGGACCTGCCGGAATCCTTCGAGAGCGAGGACCGGGGAACCGTGTCCACCGTGCTCTCGATCCTGCTCGAAACCCTCGTCGAGGAGACGGAGGAGCGGCTGATGATCGGCGGCACCTCCAACCTCACCCGCTTCGGACACGACTTCCCGGTGATGATCCGGCCGGTGCTGGAGGCACTGGAGGAGCAGGTCGTGCTGCTGAAGCTGCTCGGCGAGGCCAAGGACTCGGGCATGACCGTACGTATCGGGCACGAGAACGCCCACGAGGGGCTCAACTCCACGTCCGTCGTCGCGGTCGGCTACGGTTCGGGCGACGAGGCAGTCGCCAAACTCGGCGTGGTCGGACCGACCCGCATGGACTACCCCGGAACGATGGGAGCGGTACGCGCAGTGGCACGTTACGTCGGACAGATCCTGGCGGAGTCGTAAGTGGCCACGGACTACTACGCCGTACTCGGCGTGCGCCGCGACGCTTCGCAGGACGAGATCAAGAAGGCTTTCCGGAGGCTCGCCCGCGAGCTGCACCCGGATGTGAACCCCGATCCGAAGACCCAGGAGCGGTTCAAGGAGATCAACGCCGCTTACGAGGTGTTGTCGGACGCCCAGAAGAAGCAGGTCTACGACCTCGGCGGCGACCCGCTGTCCGCCTCCGGCGGAGGTGGCGCGGGCGGATTCGGACAGGGCGGCTTCGGCAACTTCTCCGACATCATGGACGCGTTCTTCGGCACGGCGTCGCAGCGCGGACCCCGTTCGCGCACCCGGCGCGGCCAGGACGCCATGATCCGGCTGGAGATCGACCTCTCCGAGGCGGCCTTCGGTACGACCAAGGACATCCAGGTCGACACGGCCGTCGTCTGTACGACCTGCAACGGCGAGGGCGCCGCGCCCGGCACCTCCGCCCAGACGTGTGACATGTGCCGCGGCCGCGGCGAGGTCTCCCAGGTCACCCGGTCGTTCCTCGGCCAGGTCATGACCTCGCGGCCCTGCCCGCAGTGCCAGGGCTTCGGCACGGTCGTGCCGACCCCCTGCCCGGAGTGCGCCGGCGACGGCCGCATCCGGTCGAGGCGCACGCTCACCGTGAAGATCCCCGCGGGTGTCGACAACGGCACCCGCATCCAGCTCGCGGGCGAGGGCGAGGTCGGCCCCGGCGGCGGCCCGGCCGGTGATCTCTACGTCGAGATCCACGAGCTGCCGCACGCCGTGTTCCAGCGGCGCGGTGACGATCTGCACTGCACGGTCACCATCCCCATGACGGCGGCGGCCCTCGGCACCAAGGTGCCGCTGGAGACGCTCGACGGACTGGAGGAGGTCGACATCCGGCCGGGCACCCAGTCCGGCCAGTCCGTCCCGCTGCACGGGCGCGGCATCACGCACCTGCGCGGCGGCGGGCGCGGCGACCTGATCGTGCACGTCGAGGTGATGACCCCGACGAAGATGGACCCCGAGCAGGAGCGCCTGCTGCGCGAGCTGTCGAAACTGCGCGGCGAGGAGCGGCCCACCGGCCAGTTCCAGCCCGGGCAGCAGGGGCTGTTCTCGCGTCTGAAGGACGCGTTCAACGGCCGCTAGAGCCGCACGCCGATGTCGTACGGGCCCGGATTCCGGGCCCGTACCGCATTGCGGACAAAACGTGTCAGTGGGGTGCGCATCACCGGACACGGGAGACATGACACGATGCGGTCATGTCATCCGCGTTGACCGATCTCTGCCGGTATCCGATCGTGCAGGCCCCGATGGCGGGCGGAACCTCCTGTCCGCAGCTCGTCGCGGCCGTCGCCGAGGCCGGCGGACTCGGCTTCCTGGCCGCCGGGTACAAGACGACGGACGGCATGTACAACGAGGTCAAACAGGTGCGCGGGCTCACCGGTCAGCCCTTCGGCGTCAATCTCTTCATGCCGCAGCCGAACCTCGCCGACCCGGCCGCGGTCGACGTGTACCGGCACCAGCTCGCGGGCGAGACCTCCTGGTACGAGACCCCGCTCGGCGACACCGACACCGGCGGCGACGACGGCTACGAGGCCAAGCTCGCCATCCTGCTGGAGGACCCCGTCCCGGTGGTCTCCTTCACCTTCGGCTGCCCCTCCCGCGACACCCTCGACGCGTTCGCCGCGGTGGGCACGTACACCGTCGTCACGGTCACCTCGCCCGAGGAGGCGCAGGCCGCCCAGTGGGCGGGCGCCGACGCCGTCTGCGCCCAGGGCGTCGAGGCGGGCGGCCACCAGGCCACGTTCCGCGACGACCCGCAGACCGACGGCTCCGGCACCGGGCTGCTCTGCCTGGTGGCCCAGGTGCGCGAGACCGTGCAGATACCGGTCATCGCCGCCGGCGGGCTGATGCGCGGCTCCCAGATCGCCGCGGTGCTCGCGGCGGGCGCCGACGCCGCCCAGCTCGGCACCGCCTTCCTGGCCTGTCCCGAGTCGGGCGCCCATCTGCTGCACAAACAGGCCCTGACCAACCCGCTGTTCGTCCGCACCACCCTGACCCGGGCGTTCTCCGGACGCCCGGCCCGCGGCCTGGTCAACCGCTTCGTACGCGAGCACGGGCCGTACGCCCCCGCCGCCTACCCCCAGGTGCACCATCTGACGTCCGCGCTGCGCAAGGCGGCGGCCAAGGCCGGGGACGCGCAGGGCATGGCACTGTGGGCGGGGCAGGGACACCGGATGGCGCGCGAGCTGCCCGCCGGCCGGCTGGTCAGACTGCTCGCCGAGGAACTGGACGCCGCACGGGCGGCAGTGAGCACGAGGAGTACACAGTGACGGCACCCGTCTTCGTCGTCGACCGGATGCCGCAGGGGCCGGACTTCGTCCTGGAAGGGCCCGAGGGGCGGCACGCCGTCTCCGTGAAACGCCTGCGCGCCGGTGAGGACGTCGTCCTGACGGACGGCCAGGGGCACTGGGCGGAGGGCGTCGTGAGCGCCGCCGAGGGCAAGGACCGGCTGGTGGTCACCGGTCTGGAGTCCGTCCACGAGGAGCCCCGGCCCGGCATCCGCATCACCGTCGTCCAGGCGCTGCCCAAGGGCGACCGGGGCGAGCTCGCCGTCGAGACGATGACGGAGACCGGCGTCGACGCGATCGTGCCGTGGCAGGCGGCCCGCTGCATCACCCAGTGGAAGGGCGACCGCGGCCTCAAGTCCCTGACGAAATGGCGCAGTACGGCCCGTGAGGCTGGCAAGCAGTCCCGCCGGGTGCGCTTCCCGGAGGTGGCGGACGCGCTCACGACGAAGCAGGTTGCCGCACTTCTGGCCACAGCCGACTTCGCGGCCGTCCTGCACGAGGACCGCGACCACGACAGCGAGCCGCTGGCCACCGTCCCCCTGCCCGACAAGGGCGAGATCCTGCTGGTCGTCGGCCCCGAAGGCGGCGTCTCACCGGATGAGTTGGCCGTCTTCGCGGCTGCGGGGGCGCGCACCTGCCGGCTCGGGCCGACGGTCCTGCGCACCTCCACCGCCGGCACGGCGGCGACCGCGCTGCTGCTGGGGCGCACGGGCCGCTGGTCGTAACCCCGTTCACCCGGGGCGGTTGTGGCCGCAAGCGGTCTACCGTTCCGTCAGGAGCGGTGGGAAGCTGCCCGTATGGGGACATCAAGGGCATGGGGCCGTCGAACGGCCCGCCGCTTTCCGGCCGCGCTCTGCCTCGCGGCCACCGCCGTCGTGGGCCTCGCCGCCTGCGAGCCCGTCGACGGGCTGAACACCGCGTCCATCGCCGTGACCACCGACCGCACCGGCACCCGCGCCCTGGAGCACGAAGGCGTCGACGTGCGCTGGCTGACGTGCACGGCGCGCACCGGCGAGGAAGGCGCGGCGAAATCCTCCGCCCGGGCCGCTTCGCCCACCGCCTCCACCCGCCGCATCGCCGACGTCGACTGCGACGGCAAGACGAAGAGCGGCCAGGACATCACGATCAACGGCCAGGTGCGGCAGGCAGTTGACGGCCGGTGCGTGCGCGGCGACCTGACCGCGAAGGCGGGCGGCCGGACCGTCTTCCGGGCCACCCTGCTCGGCAACTGCGACGCACCGCCCTCGACCCCCGCCCCGGACGACGGCGGCGGCAGCGGCGGCGGGGGAGGGGCCCGGCCGGCCGTCACCGTGACCGTCACGGTCACCGAATACCCCCAGGGCAAGTGACCCGGCCGGACGGTCGGACTCCGGCCAACCCCGTTCCACCAGGCACGGCGGCGGCCTAGGGTGATCGATGTGACACAGCCTTCCTACCTCCGGTATCCCCATGTCCAGGGCGACTCGATCGCCTTCACCGCCGAGGACGATGTCTGGCTCGCGCCGCTCGACGGCGGCCGAGCCTGGCGTGTCAGCGCCGACAACCGCCCCGTCACCCAGCCGCGGATATCGCCCGACGGCACCCTCGTCGCCTGGACGTCCACCCGGGACGGGGCCCCCGAGGTGCACCTCGCCCCCGTCGACGGCGGCCCCTCCCGGCGGCTGACGCACTGGGGCGACGCGCGCACCGCGGTGCGCGGCTGGACCCCCGAGGGCGACGTGCTGGTCACCAGCACCCAGGGCCAGGTCTCGCTGCGCCGCAGCTGGGCCCGGGCCGTCCCGGTCGACGGCGGCCCCGCACGGACCCTCCCGTACGGGCCGGTCGGCTCCCTCGCGTACGGACCCGGCGGACGGGTCCTGCTGCTCTCGGCCACCATGGGGCGCGAGGCCGCCACCTGGAAGCGCTACCGGGGCGGCACGGCCGGCAAGCTCTGGATCGCGGCCGAGGGGGACCCGGCGGAGTTCGTCCGCGTCCACGAGGAGCTGGACGGCAACATCGAGTGCCCGCTCTGGGTGGGCGAGCGCATCGCCTTCCTCTCCGACCACGAAGGCGTCGGCGCGCTCTACTCCTCCCTCCCCGACGGCACGGACCTGCGCCGGCACACCGGCATCGAGGGCTTCTACGCCCGGCACGCCACCACCGACGGCACCCGCGTCGCCTACGCCTCCGCCGGTGAACTGTGGCTCCTGGACAGCCTGGAGAGCGACGCACCCCGCCGCCTCGACATCAGGCTCGGCGGCCAGCGCGCCGACCTCCAGCCGCACCCCGTGCACGCCGGCAGCCACCTGCACACCGCGTCCCCCGACCGCACCGGCCGCGGCAGCGCCGTCGGCTCCCGCGGCGCCGTCCACTGGGTCACCCACCGCGAGGGCCCGGCCCGCGCACTCGCCGTCGAACCCGGCGTACGGGCCAGGCTGCCTCACACCTTCCAGGCCGACGGCGACCAGCACGTCGTCTGGGTCACCGACGCCGAGGGCGACGACGCGCTGGAATGCGCCCCCGCCACCGGCACCGGGCCCGGCGCCGTACCGCGCCGCCTCGCCTCAGGCCGGATCGGCCGGGTCCTGGACCTGGTCCCCGCACCCGACGGCAGCCGGTTCGCCGTCGCCGCCCACGACGGACGCGTCCTCGTCGTCGAACGGGAGAGCGGCGAGGTCCACGAGGTGGACCGCAGCGAGAACGGCGACGCCTCCGGTCTCGTCTTCTCGCCCGACTCCGCCTGGCTCGCCTGGTCGCACCCCGGCCCCGAACCGCTCAGCCAGCTCAAGCTCGCCCACCTCGCCGACCTGTCGGTCTCCGAGGCGACCCCGCTGCGGTTCCGGGACTTCGCACCCGCCTTCACCGCCGACGGAAAGCACCTGGCGTTCCTCTCGGAGCGGGCGTTCGACCCGGTCTACGACTCCCACGTCTTCGACCTGGCCTTCATCGGCGCCTGCCGGCCGCACCTGCTGACGCTCGCCGCGACCACCCCTTCCCCGTTCGGACCGCAGCTCCACGGCCGCCCGACCGAGAAGGAGAAGGGCGGCGACGGCGAGGACAACCCCACGGCACTGCCCGTCACCCGCATCGACCTGGACGGGCTCGCCGACCGGATCGTGCCGCTGCCCGTCGAGGCCGCCAGCTACTCCTCGCTGCGCGCCGCCAAGGACGGGCTGCTGTGGCTGCGCCACCCGGTCACCGGTGTCCTCGGCACGAGCGCGGCCACTCCCGCCGCGCGCCACCCCGAGACCGTCCTGGAGCGGTACGACCTGGAGAAGCTGCGCTGCGAGGAACTCGCCTCCGACATCAGCCGGTTCGCCGTCAGCGGCGACGGCAAGCGCCTCGTCCTGCACAGCCACGGGAACCTGCGCGTCGTCCCGTCCGACAGCCGGGTGTCCGGCGGCTCCGACGACGACCACGACGACAGCAACATCACCGTCGACCTCTCCCGCGTCCGCCGCACCCTCGACCCGGCCGCCGAATGGCGTCAGATGTACGACGAGGCCGGCCGCATCATGCGGGACAACTTCTGGCACCCCGGCATGAGCGGCATCGACTGGAACGGCGTCCTGGACCGCTACCGCCCCGTCCTGGAGCGGGTCGCCACCCACGACGACCTCATCGACCTGCTCTGGGAGGTGCAGGGAGAACTCGGCACCTCGCACGCCTATGTGACCCCGTCCGGCGGCTGGCGCGACGACTCGGCCCGGCAGGGACTGCTCGGCGCCGACCTCTCCCGCGCGGACGACGGGAGCTGGCGCATCGACCGCATCCTGCCGTCCGAGACCTCCGACCCCGCCGCCAGGGCGCCGCTCGCCGCGCCCGGTGTCGCCGTCCGGCCCGGTGACGCGATCGTGGCGGTCGACGGCCACCCCGTCGACTCCCTCACCGGCCCCGCGCCCCTGCTCACCGGCTCGGCCGGCAAGCCCGTCGAGCTGACCGTCTCGCCGGTCGACGGGGGAGACCCGCGCCACGTCGTCGTCGTACCGGTCGCCGACGAGGAGGCGCTGCGCTACCACGACTGGGTCGCCGGCCGGCGCGCGTACGTGCACGAGAAGTCGGGCGGTCGCCTCGGCTACCTCCACGTCCCGGACATGGTCGGCTCGGGCTGGGCGCAGATCCACCGCGACCTGCGCACCGAGGTCGCCCGCGAGGGTCTGGTGGTGGACGTACGGGAGAACCGCGGCGGCCACACCTCGCAGCTGGTGGTGGAGAAGCTGGCCCGCCGCATCGTCGGCTGGGACCTGCCCCGCGGCATGCGGCCCTTCAGCTATCCGGGCGACGCGCCGCGCGGGCCCGTCGTGGCCGTCGCCAACGAGTTCTCCGGCTCGGACGGCGACATCGTGAACGCGGCGATCAAGGCGCTGAACATCGGACCCGTGGTCGGCGTGCGCACCTGGGGCGGTGTGGTGGGCATCGACAGCCGGTACCGGCTCGTCGACGGCACGCTGGTCACGCAGCCCAAGTACGCCTTCTGGCTGGAGGGGTACGGATGGGGCGTCGAGAACCACGGTGTCGATCCCGACGTCGAGGTCGTCATGACGCCGCAGGACCATGCGGCGGGGCGGGACCCGCAGCTGGACGAGGCGATCCGGCTCGCGCTGGAGTCGCTGACACGGACGCCGGCGAAGGCGCCGCCGGAGCTGCCGGAGTGAGTTGAGGGGGGCCGGCGGGGCTTGAGGGATCCAGCCCCGCCGGCGATCGAGGCGCGGGGGCAGTGCCCCGAAAGCGTCCGGGCCCAGCGTCCCGGCCCCGCCCGCTAGGCTGCCCCGTAACGGATCACTGAGACAGAGGAGCGCACCCCATGGCAGGAGAACCGCAGTCCGACTGCCTGTTCTGCAAGATCGTCTCCGGTGAGATCCCGGCCACCATCGTCCGGGAGACCGACACCACGGTCGCCTTCCGCGACATCAACCCCCAGGCCCCCACCCACGTCCTCGTCATCCCCCGCGTCCATCACCCGGACGCCGCCTCGCTCGCCACCGCCGAGCCGCAGGTCCTCGCCGACGTCCTGCGCGAGGCCGGGCACGTCGCCGCCGACGAGAAGATCGACGGGACCGGGTACCGCGTCGTGTTCAACACCGGCGCCGGAGCCGGGCAGACCGTCTTCCACGCGCACGCCCACGTCCTGGGCGGCCGCGGCCTCCAGTGGCCCCCCGGCTAGGACGGAACGCCGCACACCGTGTCCGCACGTGAACTCGTCGTCCTCGGCACCGCCAGCCAGGTCCCGACCCGGCACCGCAACCACAACGGCTACCTGCTGCGCTGGGACGGCGAGGGCATCCTCTTCGATCCCGGCGAGGGGACCCAGCGCCAGATGCTGCGGGCCGGCGTCGCCGCCCACGACATCGACCGGATCTGCGTCACGCACTTCCACGGCGACCACTCGCTGGGCCTGGCCGGGGTGATCCAGCGGATCAACCTCGACCAGGTCCCGCACCCCGTCACCGCGCACTACCCGGCGAGCGGACAGCACTTCTTCGAACGGCTGCGGTACGCCACCGCCTACCGCGAGTCCGTCGAGCTGACCGAGGCCCCGGTCGCCGCCGACGGGCCGCTGGCCACCACGGAGGCGTACACGCTGGACGCCCACAAGCTCTCGCACCCCGTCGAGTCGTACGGCTACCGGCTCGTCGAGCCCGACGGGCGGCGCATGCTGCCCGCGAGACTCGCCGAGCACGGCATCGCCGGACCGGACGTCGGCCGGATCCGGCGCGAGGGCGTCCTCGGCGGAGTCACGCTCGACGACGTCTCCGAGCGCAGGCGCGGACAGCGGTTCGCGTTCATCATGGACACCAGGCTGTGCGACGGCGTGTACGCACTCGCCGAGGGCTGCGACATGCTGGTCATCGAGTCGACCTTCCTCGACGAGGACGAACGGCTGGCCACCGACCACGGCCACCTGACCGCCGGGCAGGCGGCCCGGGTCGCGCGGGAGGCGGGAGTACGGCATCTCGTACTCACGCACTTCTCGCAGCGCTACCCGGACCCGGAGCTCTTCGGAGCCCAGGCCAGGGCGGCCGGGTTCGAGGGCGAACTGACCGTCGCCCAGGACCTGATCCGCGTCCCGGTACCGACCCGCCACCACCCGTAACAGATCACCGCACCACCTGCGTTAGCGAGAAGAACCCGTGCACCTCCCCAAAGCAGAACTCCACCTCCACATCGAAGGAACCCTCGAACCCGAGCTGGCCTTCGAGCTCGCCGCACGCAACGGCGTGACGCTGCCCTACGCGGACACCGAGGAACTGCGCACCGCCTACCTCTTCGAGGACCTGCAGACCTTCCTCGACCTGTACTACGCGCTGATGGCGGTGCTGCGGACCGAGGACGACTTCGCCGCACTCGCCGACGCCTACCTGACCCGCGCCGCGGCCCAGGGCGTGCGCCACGCGGAGATCTTCTTCGACCCGCAGGCGCACACCGCCCGGGGCGTCCCCATCGGCACCGTCGTCGAGGGACTCGGCCGGGCGCTGGAGCGCAGCGAGGAGAAGCACGGCATCTCCACCCAGCTGATCATGTGCTTCCTGCGCGACCAGTCCGCCGAATCGGCACTGGAGACGCTGGAGGCCGCGAAGCCGTACCTGCACCGGATCAGCGCCGTCGGCCTGGACTCCGCCGAGGTCGGCCATCCGCCCGCCAAGTTCCGCGAGGTGTACGCCGCGGCCGGGGAGCTCGGGCTGCGCAAGGTCGCCCACGCCGGCGAGGAGGGACCGCCCGCGTACATCACCGAGGCGCTCGACGTCCTCGGAGTCGAGCGCATCGACCACGGACTGCGCTGCATGGAGGACCCGGAACTCGTGAAGCGGCTGGCCGCCGACCGGGTGCCGCTCACTCTGTGCCCGCTGTCCAACGTCCGGCTGCGCGCCATCGACACCCTGGAGGAGCACCCGCTGCGGGCCATGATGGACGCCGGGCTGCTCTGCACCGTCAACTCCGACGACCCCGCCTACTTCGGCGGGTACGTCGGCGACACCTTCCACGCCGTCCACGAGGCGCTCGGCCTGGAGCGCGAGCAGTTGCGCACCCTGGCCCGCAACTCCTTCGAGGCGGCCTTCCTCGACCACGACGAGGAGCGCAGGGCGCGCTACCTGTCCGAGGTCGAGGCGTACGCGTTCGACTGACCGCCACCCGACGGGCCGGCCGTCCGGAACGCACTCCTGACCGGGCGCCGGCGGCGCAGCGCGGGCAGGCTGATCTCCGTGACGGCCTGCTCGGGCGCGCCCAGCTTCGGCACGGCGCCCGGCACCGCACCCGTGGTGACCGCGAGCAGGGCCGCCGGAGCACCGCCCCTGCGGCGCACCGAGCCCGGCACCAGCGGACGGCCGCCCGTGTGCAGGGCGACGGCCGTCACCGGGACCGCGACCAGCAGGGTCACCGCGCCCAGGATCAGCCCCATCGCCGGGAAGCCGGCCTCCTCGGACAGCACACTGCCGAGCACCGGACCGCAGGCCACACCGACCGAGGACGCCGAGCCCGCCAGGACCGCCCAGCGGCCCCGCACGTCCAGGGAGGCGGCCAGACCGATCAGATACGACAGGACCACCGGGTAGACGGTGTTCCACAGAATCTCGCCGGTCGCGAACGAGCCGACGCTCCCGGCCGACGAGCTGAGCACGATGCTCGCGGCGATCACCACGGTGCCCATGCCGATCGGCACCGCGCGCCCGAGCCGGGCACCCAGCACCCCGGCGCCCATGACACCGAGCAGACCGGCGCCGAGCGCGGCGGCGAACACGGCGCCGATGGTGACCTCGGAGAGCCCGACCTGGTCCACGCCGATGCGGCTGCTGACGCCCCACAGCGCGTTCTGCGCCATCGACCAGACGAGCATGCCGCCCGCCAGCACCAGGCCCGAGCGCCGGTGCGGCAGCCGTCCCGGAGCGGGGACGGCCGGACCGGCCGGCACCGGACCGCCGAGCCGCGAGGTGGCCGGCCACACGCACACCGCGACCAGGGCGATCGAGGCGAACGGCAGCCGGTGGCCGCCGCCCAGGTGCGGGATCGTCAGATACAGGGCGCCCGCGGTGGCGGACACGCTCAGCAGCCCCAGGGACGACGTCCGGTGCGGGTCACGCTGGGCGGCGATGCACGCGGCGGCCACCGCGGTCGCGGTGCCGGAACCGAAGCCGCCGACCACGGCGCCCAGCACGACCAGCGGCACGGAACCCGCCAGCGCCGCGCAGCCGTACCCCAGTACGGCCAGCACCAGTCCGATCCGCGCGGGTCTCCGCGGCCCGAACGTCTCGACGCGGCCCGCCAGGCAGAAGCCGGCGGAGGCCGAACTCAGCAGCAGCGCGCTGCCGACCAGACCGGCCTGTGCCGTGCTGAGGCCCAGATAGACGGAGAGCCGTCCCACGATGGTGGGGAGGAGATAGGCGGCGAGGTAACCGGCGGTGAACACGGCAACCAGAGGCCACGCGGCGCGAGGGCGCGAGGACATGGGCGTTCCTGAAGACATGCCAGAAGAGGCGGAGAAGAGAGGGGGGTGATGCGGAAAAGCGAGAAATACGAAAAATGCGGGGAGTCGGCACACACGTCGGTTAGATCCCCAACGGTGGTCGCGGGCCAATTTGTATCAAGTGCGCCGGGTCGGCCGAAAGCTGCCCCGGTGTGATCTGAGTCACTTATGCGTTTGCCGTGTTTCTATGCGGGTAACAGCGCATGTTTATGCAGGTCACCTCGGCGTTCGACGACCCTCCGGGACGCGGACCCGGCCCCGGCGCGGACCCGGCGCCCACCGGTACTCATCAGGCAGACTGGCCGGAACCGCCACGACCGGGGAGTGCAAGGTGAGCGCTGACATTCCAGGCATCGACCCACTGGGCGGGCTGCGCGCACCGCAGGACCCGGACTGCGACGTCTTCCTCACCGGCACGGTCTTCCTCGACATCATCTTCACCGGCCTCGACAGCGCCCCCGTGCGCGGCACCGAGTCCTGGGCGCGCGGTATGGGATCGAGCCCCGGCGGAGTCGCCAACATGGCCACCGCCCTCGCCCGCCTGGGCCTCCACACCTCGCTCGCCGCGGCGTTCGGCGACGACCACTACGGCGAGTACTGCTGGGACGCCCTGGAACAGGGCGAGGGCATCGACCTGTCCATGTCGCACACCGTCCGCGGCTGGCACTCCCCGGTGACCGTCTCCATGGCGTACGAGGGCGAGCGGACGATGGTCTCGCACGGCCACGAGGCCCCGCCCCCGCCCGCCACCGCACCCCCGGGAGCCCCCGCCGCCTTCCCCCGCTGCCCGCCCCGCGCCCGGGCCGCCGTCGCCTCGCTCGCCCCCGGCCGCAGCGAACCCTGGGTCGCCGCGGCGGCCCGCCGCGGGGCCGTGGTCTTCGCCGACGTCGGCTGGGACGAGACCGGCCGCTGGGACCTGGACGGGCTCACCGACCTGGAGCACTGCCGGGCCTTCCTCCCCAACGCCGAGGAAGCCATGCGCTACACCCGCACCGACTGCCCCCGCGCCGCCGCGCACGCGCTGGCCGAACGGGTCCCGCTCGCCGTCGTCACCCTCGGTGCCGAGGGCGCGTACGCGGTCGACGCGGCCACCGGGACCACCGCGGAGGTCCCCGCGATCGAGGTCGAGGCCCTGGACCCGACCGGCGCCGGCGACGTCTTCGTCGCCGGCTTCGTCACCGGCACCCTCGCCAACTGGCCGCTCGCCGACCGCCTCGCCTTCGCCGGCCTCACCGCAGCCCTCTCCGTCCAGGAGTTCGGCGGCTCGCTCTCGGCCCCCGGCTGGGCGGAGATCGCCGCCTGGTGGCAGCGCATCCGCACCGTCACCGACCAGGACCCGGCCGCACTCCAGCGCTACGCCTTCCTCCAGGACCTGCTCCCCGCCGCCACCCGCCCCTGGCCGCTGCGCCGCGCCGTCCCCACGATCGGCTTTCGACCTTGAACCGGTCGGCTGCTCCCGGCAGGTAAAACCCCTGGTGTTGTCCGTACCAAGTCGTAGGCTGGGTACACCTGAGGTTTTCGAGCAGCGAGAACCGTGCAACGGGAGGTATGCGCAGGCCCGAGGGCCGGCCCATGACTCAGACACCCACACAGCCGCAGGCGCGTGCCCACATCAGCATCCCGGCCGCACACCCCATGGTGATGCTCCTGGGAGCGGGCGACTCGCTGCTGCGCGTGATCGAAACGGCGTTCCCGGCGGCCGACATCCACGTCCGGGGCAATGACATCAGCGCAACGGGCAACGCGGCGGAGATCGCCCTGATCCAGCGCCTGTTCGACGAGATGGTGCTGGTGCTCCGCACCGGGCAGCCGATGACGGAGGACGCCGTGGAACGGTCGATCGCGATGCTCAAGGCCAGCGAGAGCGGCAAGGCGGACGGCTCCGAGACCCCGGCCGAGGTGCTCACGCAGAACATCCTCTCCAGCCGCGGCCGCACGATCCGCCCCAAGACGCTCAACCAGAAGCGGTACGTCGACGCGATCGACAAGCACACGATCGTCTTCGGCATCGGCCCCGCCGGTACCGGCAAGACCTACCTCGCCATGGCCAAGGCGGTCCAGGCCCTGCAGTCCAAGCAGGTCAGCCGGATCATCCTGACCCGCCCGGCGGTCGAGGCCGGTGAGCGGCTCGGCTTCCTGCCCGGCACGCTCTTCGACAAGATCGACCCGTATCTGCGCCCGCTCTACGACGCCCTGCACGACATGCTCGACCCGGACTCGATCCCGCGGCTGATGGCGGCGGGCACGATCGAGGTGGCGCCGCTGGCCTACATGAGGGGCCGGACCCTGAATGACGCCTTCATCATTCTCGACGAGGCGCAGAACACCAGCGCCGAGCAGATGAAGATGTTCCTGACCAGGCTCGGCTTCGACTCGAAGATCGTCGTCACGGGTGACGTCACCCAGGTCGACCTGCCGAACGGCACCAAGAGCGGTCTGCGTCAGGTCCAGGACATCCTGGAGGGCCTCGACGACGTGCACTTCTCCCGGCTCACCTCCCAGGATGTCGTCCGGCACAAGCTGGTCGGCCGTATCGTCGACGCGTACGAGAAGTACGACAACCAGGGCGACCACGACGGCCCGGCCGGCAAGGGCCGAGGCCGTCACAACGGGAAGCAGTAGCAGCGCACCATGTCGATCGACGTCAACAACGAGTCCGGAACCGAGGTCGACGAGCAGGCGATCCTCGACATCGCCCGCTACGCGCTCGCGCGGATGAGGATCCACCCGCTCTCCGAACTCTCCGTGATCGTGGTGGACACCGAGGCCATGGAGCAGCTCCACATCCAGTGGATGGACCTGACGGGTCCGACGGATGTCATGTCCTTCCCGATGGACGAACTGCGTCCGCCGTCCAAGGACGACGAGGAGCCCCCGCAGGGGCTCCTCGGTGACATCGTGCTCTGCCCGGAGGTCGCCAAGAAGCAGGGCGAGGACGCCGAGACGCAGCACTCCATGGACGAGGAGCTCCAGCTCCTCACCGTCCACGGGGTGCTGCACCTGCTCGGCTACGACCACGAGGAGCCCGACGAGAAGGCCGAGATGTTCGGCCTCCAGGCGGCCATCGTGGACGGCTGGCGCGGCGAGCACGGGCTCACCGGTCCGTCCCCCGCACCCACCGTCTCGTGAGCCTGCCGCTCGTCCTCGGCGTCGTCCTGCTGGTCGTCGTCGGCTGGCTGGCGGCCTGCGCCGAGGCCGGCATCGCGCGTACGTCGAGCTTCCGCGCCGCCGAGGCGGTCCGCTCGGGGCGGCGCGGCAGCGACAAGCTGGAACAGGTCGCGGCCGACCCGACGCGCTATCTCAACGTCGCCCTGCTGGTGCGGGTCGCCTGCGAGATGGCCGCCGGGGTGCTCGTCACGTACGCCTGCCTGAAGGAGTTCCCGGAGACCTGGGAGGCGCTGGCCGTCGCCATGGGCGTGATGGTCCTCGTCTCCTACGTCGCCATCGGCGTCTCGCCGCGCACCATCGGCCGCCAGCATCCCCTGAACACGGCCACCGCGGCGTCGTACGTGCTGCTGCCGCTGGCCCGGATCATGGGCCCGATCCCGCAGCTGCTGATCCTCATCGGCAACGCGCTGACGCCGGGCAAGGGGTTCCGCAAGGGCCCGTTCGCCAGCGAGGCCGAGCTGCGGGCGATGGTCGACCTCGCGGAGCAGGAGTCGCTGATCGAGGACGAGGAGCGCCGCATGGTGCACTCCGTCTTCGAACTCGGCGACACGCTCGTGCGCGAGGTGATGGTGCCGCGCACGGACCTGGTCTGCATCGAGCGCTACAAGACGATCCGGCAGGCGCTGACCCTGGCCCTGCGCTCCGGCTTCTCGCGGATCCCCGTCACCGGGGAGAACGAGGACGACATCGTCGGGATCGTCTACCTCAAGGACCTGGTCCGCAAGACGCACATCAACCGGGAGTCGGAGGCCGACCTGGTCTCCACGGCGATGCGCCCGGCGGCCTTCGTGCCCGACACGAAGAACGCCGGCGACCTGCTGCGCGAGATGCAGCAGGACCGCAGCCACGTGGCCGTCGTCATCGACGAGTACGGCGGCACCGCGGGCATCGTCACCATCGAGGACATCCTGGAGGAGATCGTCGGCGAGATCACCGACGAGTACGACCGCGAACTCCCGCCGGTCCAGGAGCTGGAGGACGGCTGCTTCCGGGTGACCGCCCGGCTGGACATCGGCGACCTCGGTGAGCTGTTCGGGCTCGACGAGTACGACGACGAGGACGTGGAGACGGTCGGCGGGCTGCTCGCGAAGGCGCTGGGCCGGGTCCCGATCGCCGGTGCCTCGTCGGAGGTCGGCCTGCCCGACGGGCGACGGCTGCGGCTGACCGCGGAGTCCCCGGCGGGCCGCCGGAACAAGATCGTCACGGTGCTGGCGGAGCCGGTGGCTCCGGAGGAGGAGGCGGCGGGATGACTCCCGAGGAACTGAAGGCGTTCTGCCTGGAGTTCAACGCGAGCGCCGAGGAGTTCCCGTTCGGGCCCGAGACATCCGTCTTCAAGGTGCTCGGCAAGGTGTTCGCGCTGACCGCGCTGGACGGGCAGCCGCTGACGGTGAACCTCAAGTGCGACCCCGACGCGGCGGTACGGCTCCGGGAGGAGTACGAGGCGGTGGTGCCGGGGTGGCACATGAACAAGCGGCACTGGAACACGGTGACGGTGTCGGGGGTGCCGGATGCGCGGCTGCGAGAGCTGATCGAGGACAGTTACGACCTGGTGGTGGCGGGGTTGCCCCGTGCGGAGCGGTTGCGGTTGGACCGGGCGTAGGCGGGTGGGTTCGGGGGCTCCGCCCCCGGGCCCCCCGCTCCTCAATCGCCGGAGGGGCTTGATTTTCCGGTTGGGGGCTCAGTTGCGCCGTAGTCCCGCTGCCACCACTCCCGATGCCGCGATCAGCAGGGCCGCTGCCACCGCCACCACCGTGCGTACACCGTCCAGCAGTGAGGTCTGGGTCGTCGCGACCACGCCGAGCAGCGGGATGCCGATCGTCAGTCCCACCTGCTGGGTCGTGGTGACCAGGCCCGTCGCCAGGCCCTGCTCCTCGTTCGGCACGCCCGAGGTGACCGCCAGGCCGTACGCGATGATCGCGCCCAGGTGGCACATGCTGGCCAGCGAGACCGCGACGGTCGCCAGCCAGACGCCCGAGTCCGCGCCGAGGCCCAGCAGGCCCGCGATGAACAGGCCCTGGCCCAGCAATGAGAGGGACAGGGTGCGCCGGGCGCCGATGCGGCCGATCACCCTCGGGGCGTACACGCCCGCGACCACCGAGGCGGCGCCCTGCACCCCGAAGACCAGGCCGGTCCCGAAGGCCGACAGGTCCAGGACCTCCTGCAGGTACAGGGTCAGCACGAAGACGATGGTGCTCATCATCGAGAAGGTCAGCAGCCCGCCCAGATTGCCGAAGGCCACCGTGCGCCGCCGCAGCATCGGGAGCGAGACCAGCGGCGCCGAAGCGCGGGACTCGACGACCACGAACGCGACGAGCAGGACGACTCCGGCGGCCAGCGCGGCCTGCACGTCCACCCGGCCGAAGCCGTGCTCGGCCGCCGTGGACAGGGCGTAGATCAGCGCCAGGAGGCCGCCGGTGACCGTGACGGCGCCCGGCACGTCGAGCCGCGGCCGGTCGGGCGTGCGGGACTCGGTGAGCAGCGCGGGGGCCGTGGCGAGGACGACGACGGCGGCCAGCGTCAGCAGCCCCATCGTGGAGCGCCAGCCCAGGGTGTCGGTGAGGGTGCCGCCCGCCACCATGCCGACGGTGAAGCCGAGGGAGAGCAGGGTGCCGCTGATGCCGAGCGCCCGGTCCCGCAGCGGGCCCTCCGGGAACGTGGTGGTGAGCAGGGACATACCGGTCGGGACGATCGCCGCGGCGCCGAGCCCCTGGAGGGCGCGTCCGGTGAGGAAGGCGGCCGGGTTCCAGGCGAGCGTGGCCAGCAGGGAGGCGGCGCCGAAGACGGCGAGGCCGGTGAGGAACAGCCTGCGGCGGCCGTAGAGGTCGGCGATCCGGCCGAAGAGCAGCAGGAATCCGCCGGAGGGCAGCGCGAAGGCGGTGATCGCCCACTGGAGTCCCGAACGGCTCAGGCCGAGGTCGTCGCCGAGGACGGGCAGGGCCACGTTCAGTACGGAGAAGTCGAGCGACACCATGAACTGGGCGGCGCACAGCACGAGGAGGACGAGCCGGGCCCGGCCGGAGAGCCGGTCCGGGGCGGGGGGTGCGGGGACGGGAGCGGTGACAGCTGCTGGGGTGGGTGAGTCGATCGCCATGGGCATGAGCCTGCGGCCGCCGGAATATCCATGGGGAGCGGGTACTTATCCTGTTGGCCGCACCACCAGGCAGGCGCCGGCCCGGACACCAGGGGGAGTACGTGGGCACACCGGCCCGGATCGCGGCGGACGCCGGCAAGGCGCACCGCCTGGGCGAACTGCGGGAGTTCCTGAGGAGCAGGCGGGCGCGGGTCAGCCCGGCCGACGCGGGTCTGCCGGACGGCGGGGCGCGACGGCGTACGCCGGGGCTGCGCCGCGAGGAGGTCGCCGTCCTCGCGGGTGTGGGCGTCTCCTGGTACCAGTGGCTTGAGCAGGGCCGGGACATCACCGTGTCGCCGCAGGTGCTGGACTCCGTGGCCCGGGTGCTGCGGCTCAGCGGCACCGAACGCCGTCACCTGTACGTGCTCGCCGGTCTCAACCCGCCGGCCCCCGAGGTCGATCCGGCGCACACGGACATGTGCGCGGGGCTTCAGCGGCTTCTCGACGGCTGGATGCCCTACCCGGCCCACATCATGGACGCGTACTGGAACGTCATCCTGTACAACGACGCGGCGTCGATGGTGATGGGGATGAGCCCGGACCGGCCGCAGAACTGTGTGATCGCCTTCTTCACCGATCCCGTGCACCGGGGCGGGGACGCGGAGTGGTGGGACACCGCCGCCCGGGTCGTCGCCCAGTTCCGGGCCGCGTGCGCGGAGTGCCCCGACGACGAGGGATTCCGGGCGATCGTGGCCGAGGCGGCCGCGCGCAGCCCCGAGTTCGCCGAGCTGTGGGCGCGGCGGGACGTCGCGCCGGGCGGGCAGATGCGCAAGGAGCTCTCGCACCCGGACGTGGGCACGCTGGTCGTGGAGGCCACCCAGCTGCGCATCCCGGCCCGCCCCGATCTGGCGGTCGTGCTGCACAACCCCTGGCCGGACACCGGCACGGAGGAGAAACTGCGCTGGCTGGCCTCGCCGGAGGGCCGGCGCGGTGCGATGCGGCAGGTGGGGGCGTGAGGGCCCGGGGCGCCCGGGTGCCCCGGCCGCGGCCGCGCTTCGTATGCTCGGCACATGAGCGATAGCACCGACCTCGGCGCCGAGGACCGCAAGATCGTCACGCTGGCGCGCAGCGCCCGCGCCCGCAACGGTGTGCCGGAGGGCGCGGCCGTACGGGACGAGACCGGACGTACGTATGTGGCGGGGACCGTGGCGCTCGAGTCGCTGCGGCTCAGCGCGTTGCAGACGGCCGTGGCCATGGCCGTGGCCAGCGGCGCCACCTCGCTGGAGGCGGCCGCGGTCGTCTCCGACGCGCAGACCCCCTCCGACGAGGACCGGGCCGCGGTACGGGACCTGGGCGGGGCGGACACACCCGTGCTGCTCGCCGGTCCCGACGGCGTGCTGCGGCTCCGGGTGACGGCGGGCTGACCTCCGCGGCACCCTCACCGTGTGTACGAACGCCCCGCGCCCCACCGGTGCGGGGCGTTCGCACAGGATGTGCGGGAATCATGGATCTTGACAGCATCTGATGGTCCATCAGTCGGCGCATTTCGCTTCCATTGACTTCTTTTCGGCCCCAGTCATCAATGGCCCCCAGCCGGCGCGGAAGAGCCGCCGTGCCGGATCCCGCAGGAGGGGGCTCCATGCGTCCAGCCATCCGAAGATCCGACAGCCGAAGATCCGGCACCCGAGGATTCCCTCGCCGAAGCCGCCCGGACCGCGGCCGCCGCTGGGCCGCCGTGCTCGGCGTCGGCGCGCTCGTCGTCACCGGGGGAGGACTGCTCGCCGGGCCCGCCCAGGCCAGCGCGACGGCCTCGGTCGCGGTGGACTTCCCGACCCACTGCATCCCGCCCGCCATCGCCGGCATCCCGCCCATCGACGGGACGACCTCGGCCGAGATCACCGTCGACAACGCCGCCCCGAAGGTCGGCGACACGGTCACGGTGACGTACACCGTCGTCGAACCGGCCGCGAGCAACCCGGTCGACCTGGCCCTGCCCGCCGACATCATGACGCCGACCGGCAAGGTCACCGTCGGCGGTGCGCAGACCGCCGCCGTGACGGTCGCGGGCCCGAAGAAGAACGGTCCGGTGCCCGGCAAGGGCGCGTTCCCGTCGTTCTCCATGACCGGCACCTTCACCGTCACCGCGCCCGGTGAGATCACGCTCTCGCCCGGCGACTACAACATCCACACCAGCTACATCATGGAGCTGGACACGCCCTGCACGGTCACCGATCCGCCCGCCCCCGTCTCCCAGACGATCATCGCCACGGACGGCGGCGGCCAGGTCAACGAACGGGCCATCCAGCTCGGCACCGCATCCGGCGCGGCCGGTGACCAGGTCACCGTGACCGGGTCGAAGTTCACCGCGGGCGCGTCCGTCACGCTCGCCGGCCGGGCCGGGGACGCCCAGACCGGCGACACCGCGACGGTCACGGCGGACGGTTCGGGAGCCTTCACCGGACAGCTCACCGTCAACGACCCCGCGACCACCGGCGTCGTCGCCTACGAGGGCGCCGGCTGGGACGCCGCCAAGGGTGCGGGCCCCCAGGCCTACACCGTCACCGGTGGCGGCGGCGAGATCCCGGACGGCAGCCAGCGGCTGACCTCGTCCGTCAGGGCGGGCACCCTCTCCATGGCCCAGGCCGGGGACTCGGTCGCCCTGTCGGCGGTCGACTTCGGGCAGGGCGGTGCCTCCACAGGCGCCCTGCAGACCGTGACGGTCCAGGACTTCCGCGGCGGACCCGCGGGCTGGTCCCTGACCGGCAAGGTCACCGACTTCAAGGGCCCGGGCGGGGCGGTGATCGGCGCCTCCGCACTCGGCTGGAGCCCGGCCTGCGCGACGAAGTCCGGCAGCCCGAGCACCTGCGCGGCCGGATCGGAGGGAACCGTCGGCAGTGCCGGCGCGACCCTGGCGTCCACCCCGGACGGCGCGTTCACCGGCGGTGAGTTCACCGTCGACGCCCAGCTGTCGCTGGACGTGCCGGCGTACACCGCCCCCGGCGCGTACGCCGGAGTGCTCACCCTCACCCTGACGTGAGCGTGGGCGGCAGTCACTGATCAACCGGTGGGCCGGGCGCGCACCCGGCCGGCCCACCCCGCCCGAGCGTGCACCTGGGGGCCCGCACCGTGCGCAAGCTGTCCGTTCTCCTGTCGTCCCTGCTGTCCACCGCCCTGCTCCTGCTCGGCGCGCCCACGGCCGGCGCCGCCGACAACGGCAGCTGGTCGGTCTTCCCCGCCACCGCCGGCTCCGGCGCGCGGCCGTACTTCTACCTCTCCGCCGACCCCGGCGCCACCCTCACCGACAAGGTGACCGTCACCAACAAGACCGGTACGCCGCTGACCTTCCGGCTGTACGCCGCCGACGCGTACAACACGGCACGCGACGGCGGTTTCGCGGTCCGGGCGCTGGACGAGAAGCAGCGCTCCGTCGGCGCCTGGGCCAGGACCGACCGGGACCGGGTCACCGTCAAGCCGCACGGCTCGGTGACCGTGCCCGTCACGATCGAGGTCCCGGAGGACGCCGAACCGGGCGACCACCCAGGCGCCCTCGTCGCCCTCGACGAGCGCATCGACCCCGCCGACGCGGGAGCCGTCGCCGTCGGCATCCGCAAGGCGGTCGGCGCCCGGATCTATCTGCGGGTGAACGGCCCGACGATGCCCGCGATCTCCGTCGAAGACGTCAAGGTCGAGCACACCCAGCCGCTCGTCCCGGGTACCGGGAAGTCCCGCGCCGTCATCTCGTACACGCTGCACAACCGCGGCAACGTCACCCTCAGCCCCAAGGTCGCCCTCAAGGCCGAGGGCCTCTTCGGCCGCACCCTGCTGGCCCGGGACCTCAAGCGCATCCCGTCCGAGCTGCTGCCCCGCCAGCAGGTCCGGCTCACCGAGGAGTGGAAGGGCGCGCCGCAGGTCGAGTGGGGTGAGATCAAGCTGACCGCGAGCGCCCGCGACAGCCGCGAGTCCGCCGCCGTCTCCTACTTCGCCCTGCCGTGGCTGGTCGCCGGAGCGCTGCTGGTGGTCCTCGCCGGTGGTGCGGCGCTGTGGGTACGGGCCCGCCGCAAGCGCCGTTCCACGGCCTGAGACGAGGGGCACCATGGCCACGGCGGCGGCCATGGTGCCCCGCGACCGCCGGGATCGGGGACAATGGGCGCCATGAGCGCTCGACCTAACCCTGAAGCCGCTGCGCAGCAGGCTGAGAACACCGCCCCTCACCGGGCCGGTTTCGCCTGCTTCGTGGGCCGTCCCAACGCGGGCAAGTCCACCCTTACGAACGCTCTGGTCGGCCAGAAGGTGGCGATCACGTCCAACCGGCCCCAGACGACCCGGCACACCGTGCGCGGCATCGTGCACCGTCCGGACGCGCAGCTGATCCTGGTCGACACCCCCGGCCTCCACAAGCCGCGCACCCTGCTGGGCGAGCGTCTCAACGACGTCGTGCGCACCACCTGGGCCGAGGTCGACGTCATCGGCTTCTGCCTGCCCGCCGACCAGAAGCTCGGCCCCGGCGACAAGTACATCGTCAAGGAACTCGCGGGCATCAAGAAGACGCCCAAGATCGCGATCAT
Organism: Streptomyces sp. NBC_01257; assembly: GCF_035917255.1. Taxonomy (NCBI): domain Bacteria; kingdom Bacillati; phylum Actinomycetota; class Actinomycetes; order Kitasatosporales; family Streptomycetaceae; genus Streptomyces; species Streptomyces sp. NBC_01257. The sequence continues at coordinate 3,059,096 of NZ_CP108472.1, read as the reverse complement.
CACCAAGTCCGACCTGGTCGAGTCCAAGCAGCTCGCCGAACAGCTGCTGGCCGTATCCCGCCTCGGCGAGGAGCTCGGCTTCGAGTGGGCGGAGATCATCCCCGTCTCGGCCGTCGAGGACAACCAGGTCGGCCTGCTCGCCGACCTGATCGCCCCGCTGCTCCCCGAGAGCCCGCCCCTCTACCCGGAGGGCGACCTCACCGACGAGCCCGAGATGGTCATGGTCGCGGAGCTGATCCGCGAGGCCGCGCTCGAAGGTGTACGGGACGAGCTGCCGCACTCCATCGCGGTCGTCGTCGAGGAGATGCTGCCGCGCGAGGACCGCCCGGCGGACAAGCCGCTGCTGGACATCCACGCCAACGTCTACATCGAGCGGCCCAGCCAGAAGGGCATCATCATCGGCCCGAAGGGCAAGCGGCTGAAGGAAGTCGGCACGAAGTCGCGCAAGCACATCGAGGCGCTGCTGGGCACACCGGTCTTCCTCGACCTGCACGTGAAGGTCGCCAAGGACTGGCAGCGCGATCCGAAGCAGCTGCGGAAGCTGGGGTTCTGAGCGGGGGCACGGACCGGCGGCCGGAGGCAGGCGCAGCCGTGCGAAGCCCCTGAGGCCCCTGGGGCCGAAGGGTGCGAGGGCGGCCGTGGGGATCGGTCCCGAAGCAGCTGCGGAAGCTGGGGTTCTGAGCGGGGCACGGACCGGCGGCCGGAGGCCGGCGCAGCCGTGCGAAGCCGCTGAGGCCCCTGGGGCCGAAGGGTGCGAGGGCGGCCGTGGGGCTCAGACGTACGCCGCCCGTCTCACGCGCCCTCCTTCAGGACGCGTGAGACCAGGGCGCGCTGGGCGTCGGTCAGCCGCGGGTCCGCGCAGTGCACGGTCACGTCGCCGACCGTGATGCGGTAGCTGAAGCCGTCCGGCACGCCCGCGGGCGTGCCGTCCCGGCCGCCGGTGAGCGCCGACTCGGCCAGGGCCTCCCACTCGTGGGCGTCGGCCCGTCCGGAGGTGTCGATCTCGCGGTGGCGTGCGATGCCGGCGAAGCCGCCGGTCCTGCTCACCTGGATCCGCATGTGGTGTCCTTCCTCGACGGACGGGCCTGCCCGGTTCCGGTTACGCGGTCGGTACGCCCACCTCCGACCAGGCCTTGAGGACCGCTTCCACCTCGTCGCCCTCGCCGAAGCGGCTGCGGGCCGCCGCCACGGTCAGCCGGGCGAAGGACGCGAAGTCCGCGTCCACCGCCAGTTCACCACCTGTGAGCACATCGAACCAGAGCTGCCCGGCCCGCTCCCAGGAACTGCCGCCGAGCGCGGTCGCCAGCAGGTAGAACGCGCGGTTGGGGATGCCGGAGTTGAGGTGCACCCCGCCGTTGTCCTCGCCCGTGTGGATGTAGTCGTCCATGGAGTCCGGCTGCGGGTCCTTGCCGAGCACGTCGTCGTCGTACGCCGTGCCGGGTGCCTTCATCGAGCGCAGTGCCACCCCCTGGACGCGGGGCGCGAGCAGGCCCGCGCCGATCAGCCAGTCGGCCTGGGCGGCGGTCTGGCCCAGCGAGTACTGCTTCACCAGGGAGCCGAACACGTCCGAGACCGACTCGTTGAGCGCGCCGGACTGGCCGTAGTAGTTCAGGTTGGCGGTGTACTGGGTCAGTCCGTGCGCCAGCTCGTGCGCGATCACGTCGATGGCGACGGTGAAGTCCAGGAAGATCTCCCCGTCCCCGTCGCCGAAGACCATCTGCTCGCCGTCGAAGAAGGCGTTGTTGTACTTCTCGTCGTAGTGCACGGAGCCGATCAGCGGCAGACCCTCGCCGTCGATCGAACGGCGGCCGTAGGCGCTGAGCAGCAGTTCGAAGGTGGCGCCGAGGCCCGCGTACGCGCGGTTGACGCTGGCGTCGGAGGTGGGCTCCTCGCCCTCGGAGCGGACCTTCGTCCCGGGGAGATCCGTGCCGTGGCGGCAGTCGTAGAGCGTGCGGTCGGGTTTGCCGGACCGGTCGCCCGCGGGCGCCGGGTCGATGCGGGGCCGGACGGCGGTGGTCACCTGGCGCCGGGTGCGCCGGGCGGCGTCGGCCTCCAGGGTGCGGCGGGCGGGGCCCGCCAGGACGGGATCGTCGGACTGCGACAGCTTGTCGAGGACGTGGGGCGGCACGATGGTGCAGAAGACGGGGTGGAACCCGTGCTGAGATCGAGGCTGCATACACACGACTGTGGCAGCGTGTGATCGCAAAGTCACTGGTTGCTACCTGGATTGACGAAATAGAGTGATCCATCACTGTTCACCCGTTACCGGCACCCGATCCCGCATACTGATACGGCACCGACGTCCCGGGCGCCCCTCGGATAGTCTCGACGCATCATGCGTTTCGGGCTGCTTCTTCTTAGCTGCCGCGGCGAGGGCCTGTAGTCGTAGGCCGACCCCCTCCCCGCGGAGTCTGGTGTTGCAGCGAACACGTCGGCCGTCCCCATGAAGGACCCCGAGGAGCCCTACGCCATGACCGCAGTGAACCCCGCGCAGACCCCCGCCGAGAACGCGGTGGGCCGTCCCACGCCGATCACCAACGCCACGGGACTGCAGAAGCCGTCCGGGATGCCGGTCCACAAGTACGGCCGCTACGAGGCCGTCGAGATCCCCGACCGCACCTGGCCCGAGAAGCGGATCACCAAGGCGCCCCGCTGGCTCTCCACCGACCTGCGCGACGGCAACCAGGCCCTGATCGACCCGATGTCGCCGGCCCGCAAGCGCGAGATGTTCGACCTGCTGGTGCGCATGGGCTACAAGGAGATCGAGGTCGGCTTCCCGTCCTCCGGCGAGACTGACTTCGCGTTCGTCCGCTCCATCATCGAAGAGGGCGCGATCCCCGAGGACGTGACGATCTCCGTCCTGACGCAGGCCCGCGAGGAGCTGATCGAGCGGACCGTCGAGTCGCTGGTCGGCGCCCGCCGCGCCACCGTGCACCTGTACAACGCGACCGCCCCGACCTTCCGCCGCGTGGTCTTCCGCGGCTCCAAGGAGCAGGTCAAGCAGATCGCGGTCGACGGCACCCGGCTGGTCATGGAGTACGCGGAGAAGATCCTGGGCGAGGAGACGATCTTCGGCTACCAGTACAGCCCGGAGATCTTCACCGACACCGAGCTGGACTTCGCCCTGGAGGTCTGCGAGGCGGTCTGTGACGTCTGGCAGCCCGAGGAGGGCCGCGAGATCATCCTCAACCTGCCCGCCACCGTGGAGCGTTCGACGCCGTCCACGCACGCGGACCGGTTCGAGTGGATGTCGCGCAACCTGTCGCGCCGCGAGCACGTCTGCCTGTCCGTCCACCCGCACAACGACCGCGGCACCGCCGTCGCCGCCGCCGAACTGGCCCTGATGGCCGGTGCGGACCGGATCGAGGGCTGCCTGTTCGGCCAGGGCGAGCGCACCGGCAACGTCGACCTGGTGACGCTGGGCATGAACCTGTTCTCGCAGGGCGTCGACCCGCAGATCGACTTCTCGCAGATCGACGAGATCCGCCGCACCAGCGAGTACTGCAACCAGATGGAGGTCCACCCGCGCCACCCCTACGCGGGCGACCTGGTCTACACCGCCTTCTCCGGCTCCCACCAGGACGCCATCAAGAAGGGCTTCGACGCCATGGAGGCCGATGCGGCCGCCCGGGGCAAGGGGGTCACCGTCGATGATCTCGAGTGGGCGGTGCCGTACCTGCCGATCGACCCGAAGGACGTCGGCCGCTCCTACGAGGCCGTCATCCGGGTCAACTCGCAGTCCGGCAAGGGCGGAATCGCGTACGTCCTGAAGAACGACCACAAGCTGGACCTGCCGCGCCGGATGCAGATCGAGTTCTCCCGGATCATTCAGGCCAAGACCGACGCCGAGGGCGGCGAGGTCACGCCGACGCAGATCTGGACCACGTTCCAGGACGAGTACCTGCCCAACCCCGAGGACGCGGCGGCTCAGTGGGGCCGCGTACAGATCCGCTCCGGCCAGACCACCACCGGCTCCGACGGCCAGGACACGATCACCGTCGAGGCGACCGTGGACGGCGCGGACATCGTGCTCACCGGCACCGGCAACGGTCCGATCTCCGCGTTCTTCGAAGCGCTGCAGGCCATCGGCATCGACGCCCGGCTGCTGGACTACACCGAGCACACCATGAGCGAGGGCGCGAGCGCGCAGGCCGCCTCGTACATCGAGTGCGCCATCGACGGAAAGGTCCTGTGGGGCATCGGCATCGACGCCAACACCACGCGGGCCTCCCTGAAGGCGGTCGTCTCGGCCGTCAACCGCGCCACCCGCTGACCCGGCGCCCGAAAGGGCATGAAGTCGTACGGTCCGTGAACCCCGTCCACCCGCACCCGGGGGGCGGGGTTCGGCCATCTCCGCACGGTTGTGACGAGCGAGATGCTGACGCCGCTTCACGGATGTGGTTAACATCACGTCCAACACGGCAATGTTGCCGGAGCGTTACGGAGGTGTGCGACGTGCGGTCAGCCCTGGGACGAAGCGCCACAAAGCTGCGTATCTGCGGCACCCGCACGCTGTGGGACACCGTCGGCGACGGTGAGTTCTTCTGCCCCGGCTGCGGAGGCGACCGCAATTACCGCCGCCTCACCGGACGCCGCCGCTTCGCCGTCCTCGGCGTGCCGCTGCTGCGGCGCGGCACCGTGGGACCGGTCGTCGAATGCGCGGCCTGCCGCGCCCACTTCGACACCGAGGCGCTCGACCACCCCACCACCACCCGGTTCTCCGCGATGCTCAGGGACGCCGTCCACACCGTGGCCCTCGGCGTCCTCGCGGCCGGCGGCAGCACCTCCCGAGCGGTTCTGGAGGCCGCGGTCGAGACGGTGCGCGGCGCCGGTCTGGACGACTGCACGCAGGAACAGCTCGCCACCGTCGTCGAGGTCCTCTCCGCCGACATCGGTCACGGCTCCGCCTTCGACCCCGCGGCCGAGGCCTGCGGCGCGGCCCTCGCCATCGAGCTCCACGAGGCGCTGGAGCCCCTCGCCCCGCACCTCGCCCCCGCCGGGCGCGAATCGATTCTGCTCCAGGGCGCCCGGATCGCCCTCGCCGACGGCCCGTACAGCCCGGCCGAGCGCGAGGTGCTGACCACGGTCGGCGGGGCGCTGCGGCTCCGCGCCGAGGACACCGCCCGGCTGCTCGCCGCGGCGGCGCGTACGCCCTCCTGAGCCCTCTCCACGACGGCCCGGCTACTCCCGCGGGAGTAGCCGGGCCGTCGTGCCCTCCCCGGCAGTAGCCGGGAAGTCGGCCCCCGGTCCGACGAATCGTCCCCGGCCCGACGGGAGTCTGGACAGGACCGGACACCCGGACGGAAGAGGGGGGCCTCCCATGAGGGCCGCAGCACAGGACAAGGACGAGCGGACGCGACCGCGGAACAGGTGGCGCATGCTGCCCTGGGCGATCGTCGCGCTCTGGGTCGCCGTGATCGCGATCGCCGGACCGCTGGCCGGCAGGCTCGGGGACGTACAGGTCAACCGGGCCGTCGACTACCTGCCGGCGAGTGCCGACTCCACCCAGGTGGCGAAGATCCAGGACACACTGCCCGGCGGCGAGTCGACCGACCTTGTGCTCGTCTACCACCGCGACGGCGGGCTGACCGCCGCCGACCGGACCGTGGCGGCCCGGCAGACCGCCGGGGTCGCCGGCGCCCACACCCTCACCGCACCGCCGCGGGCCGTGCCCTCCAAGGACGGCACGACCCTGATGTACCCGGTCTCCACGACCGAGCCCGGCCAGGATGACGAGGCGCGGACCGCGTTCGTCGACCAGGTGCGCGAGACCGTGAGGGGCGACGGCGGACTGAGCGCCGACGTCGGCGGACCCGGAGCGCTGAACGCCGACGCGCAGAAGGTTTACGGCTCCCTCGGCGGACCGCTCCTCTACACGACCGTCGCCGTCGTCGCGATCCTGCTGATCCTCATCTACCGCAGCCCGCTGCTGTGGCTGGTGCCACTCGTCGTCGCGGGTGTCGCCGACGCCCTGTCAATGGCGGTCGTCTACGGCCTCAACCGGGGCTTCGACGTCACCGTCACCGGCCAGAGCTCCGCGGTGATGACCATCCTCGTCTTCGGCGCGGGCACCGACTACGCCCTGCTGCTCGTCTCCCGCTACCGCGAGGAACTCACCCGCGTCGCCAGGCCGCACGAGGCCGTGGCGGCGGCGCTGCGCGGCTGCGGACCCGCCGTCGTCGCCTCCTCCGCCACCGTCGCGGCGGGCCTCCTGTGCCTGCTGGCCGCCGATCTCACCAGCAGCCGGGGAATGGGGCCCATCGCCGCCGTCGGGGTGCTGTGCGCGCTCCTGGCCATGCTGACGCTGCTTCCCGCGGTGCTGGTGCTGCTGGGCCGCAGGGTGTTCTGGCCGCTCGTGCCGGTGTACGGCTCCGAGCCGAGGAAGCGCCGCTCCCTGTTCGCCGCCATGGGCGGCTCGGCCGGGCGCCGGCCCGTCGCGGTCCTGGTGACCGGCGGGGTGCTGCTGGGCGCGCTGTCGCTCGGGGCGTTCAACCTGCCGGGCGACCTCAAGCAGGAGGACTCCTTCACCAGCAGACCGGAATCCGTCGTCGCCATGAGCACCCTCGCCGACGCCTATCCGGGCCGCTCCGCCCAGCCGGTCACCGTGCTGGCCCCGACCGACCGGGCCGGCGCCGCACTGGCGAAGGCCCGTACGACCGAGGGCGTCGCCTCCGCCGAACGAGGCCGCAGCGGCGGCGGCTGGACCGAACTGTCCGTCGTCGCCGAGGACCCGCCCGAGTCCGCGGGGGAGCGGGACACCATCCACGCCCTGCGCGACGGACTGGACGGCAGCCACGTCGGCGGGCCCGGCGCCCAGCAGATGGACCTGGAGACCGCCAGCTCCCGGGACCTCGGAATCGTCGTCCCGCTCGTCCTGCTCTCCGTCCTGCTGATCCTGATCGTCCTGCTGCGCAGCCTCGTCGCCCCGCTGCTGCTCGTCGCCGCCGTCGTCGCCGTCTGGGGCGCCGCGCTCGGCATCGGCGGACTGCTCTTCGAACCGGTCCTCGGACTCAAGGGCACCGACCCCGGACTGCCGCTGCTCACCTTCGTCTTCCTGGTGGCCCTCGGCGTCGACTACGGCATCTTCCTGATGCACCGGGTCCGGGAGGAGGCCCGGCGCGGCGCCGAACCCACCGCGGCCGCGCTCACCGCCCTGCGCACCACCGGCGGCGTGATCGCCTCGGCCGGACTGGTGCTCGCCGCCACCTTCGCCGTCCTGACGAACATGCCGCTGACCTCCCTCGTCGAGATGGGCTTCGTCATCGCCGTCGGCGTCCTGCTCGACACCTTCCTCGTCCGCACCTACCTGGTGACCTCGGCGAGCGTGGCCCTGCAACGGAAGATGTGGTGGCCCGGCGCGCTCAGCCGTCCCCCCGCCGCACCCGCCCCGCGCGAGCAGGAACTCGTCGGGGCGCCCTGACAATGGTCCGGCCCGTACCGGAGGATGGCGGCGTGTCCACCACCGCAGGCCGCCGCGAGCGCATCCTGGCCGTCGTCAACCGCGACCCCATGCACGCGCCGCACAAGACGCGCACCGACGCCCTCGTAGCCGTGGGCGCCGGTGCGCTCTCCGCCGTCCTCGCCCTGCTCGCCGACGGCGCGGCCGCGCCCGACGCGCTCGGCTGGCTCCTGCTCATGGCCAGCGCCGCACCGCTCGTGTGGCGACGACGCAACCCCGTCCTCGCCCTGCTCGCCATGATCCCGATGCTGATGCTCTACCACGGCCTCGACAACGCCCACACGGCTCCGATGCCGCAGACCTGGATCGCCCTCTACACCGTGGCCGTGACCGGCCGCCCGCTGCGCACCCTGCTCACCGGCATCGGCGTGACGTCCGTGATGGTGACGGTGGTGCTCAGCATCGACGCCCACCAGGGGCTCGAACTGCTGCGCATCTCCGGATGGATCGTCGCCATCCTGTTCTGCGGGGTCGACGTGCGCATCTACCGCCAGTACGTCGCCTCGATGCTGGAGCGCGCAGAACGGGCCGAACGCACCCGTGACGAGGAGGCCCGGCGCCGGGTCGCCGAGGAGCGGCTGCGGATCGCCCGCGACCTGCACGACCTGCTGGCCCACAGCATCACCCTCATCGGCGTGCAGACCTCGGTCGCCTCGCACATCCTGACCGTCGACCCGGAACGGCTCGACCGCACGGCGATCGCCGCCTCGCTGGACGACATCGCCGACACCTGCCGGGAGGCCAGGGCCGAGCTCCGCACCACCCTCCAGGTGCTGCGCGACACCGGGCACGGCGGCAGCGGGACCGACCCGGACGGCCCGCTGCCCGGGCTGGCCGCGCTGCCCGGCCTCGTACGGGCCGCCGAGGCGGCCGGCGCCGGGGTCGACCTCCGGGTGGACGTACCGGAGGGCCGCCTGGCCCCGGCGACCGGAGCGGCCGCCTACCGCATCGTGCAGGAGTCCCTGACGAACGCGGTACGGCACGCGGGCCCCGGCGTCCGCATCACCGTCGCCGTCGCGCCCGCCGGCCAGGCCGCGCTGCGGGTCACGGTCACCGACGACGGCACCGGCCCGGTGGACGACGGCTCCGCGCCCGGCTTCGGCATCGTCGGGATGCGGGAGAGGGCCCGCAGCACGGGCGGCAGCCTGGCCGCCGGGCCCCGCCCCGGCGGCGGCTTCGAGGTCTCGGCGCTGCTGCCGTTCCAGGCGCAGGGAGAAGTGCGGAACCCAGCACCGCGACAGGTATCGGAGACCGCCTCATGATCCGCGTCCTGCTCGCCGACGACCAGACCCTCGTCCGGGCGGCGTTCGCGATGCTCGTCGGCTCCGCCCCGGACATGGAGGTCGTCGGCGAGGCCGCCACCGGCCTCGAAGCCGTCGCGCTCGCCCGCACCGCCCGCGCCGACCTCGTCGTGATGGACATCCGGATGCCCGAACTCGACGGCATCGAGGCGACCCGCCGCATCGCCGCCGACGAGGACCTGGCCGGCGTGAAGGTCCTCGTCCTGACCACGTACGACACCGACGACCACATCGTCGACGCCCTGCGCGCCGGCGCCTCCGGCTTCCTGGTCAAGGACACCAGGCCCGCCGATCTGCTCGCCGCGATCAGGACGGTGGCCGCGGGCGATGCCCTGCTCTCGCCCGGCCCGACCGCCCGGCTGATCGCCCGGGTCCTCAGCGCCCCGCAGCCCCCGACCGGCACCGGCCCCGGCGGACCCGGGATGCTCTCCGACCGCGAACGCCAGGTCCTCGCCCTCGTCGCACGCGGCCTCAACAACACCGAGATCGCCGAGACCCTCGGCCTCAGCCCGCTCACCGCCAAGACCCATGTCAGCCGGATCATGGGCAAACTGGGCGCCCGCGACCGGGCCCAGCTGGTGATCGTCGCCTACGAATCCGGTCTCGTCGTGCCCGCGGGAGGCGGCGCGGACCGGAACTGAACGGACCGGGTTGCGGGGGCGGGCCCGCCGGGCCGCCCGCGTACCGGACAATGGAGCCATGAGCTTGTTCCGGGACGACGGCGTGGTGCTCCGCACGCAGAAGCTGGGCGAGGCCGACCGGATCATCACGATCCTGACCCGCGGCCACGGCCGGGTACGGGCCGTCGCGCGCGGCGTGCGGCGCACGAAGTCGAAGTTCGGGGCCCGGCTGGAGCCGTTCTCCCACGTGGACGTGCAGTTCTTCGCCCGCGGCAGCGAACTGGTCGGGCGCGGACTGCCGCTCTGCACCCAGAGCGAGACGATCGCCCCGTACGGCGGCGGCATCGTCACCGACTACGGGCGCTACACCGCGGGCACCGCGATGCTGGAGACCGCCGAACGCTTCACCGACCACGAGGGCGAGCCCGCCGTCCAGCAGTACCTGCTGCTGGTGGGCGGCCTGCGCACACTGGCCCGCGGGGAGCACGAACCACACCTCATCCTGGACGCCTTCCTGCTGCGCTCCCTCGCCGTCAACGGCTACGCCCCCAGCTTCGACGACTGCGCCCGGTGCGGAATGCCCGGTCCGAACCGGTTCTTCTCCGTCGCGGCGGGCGGCGTCATATGCGGCGACTGCCGGGTACCCGGCAGCGTCGTACCCTCGGCTGAGGCCGTCACCCTGCTGAGCGCCCTGCTCAGCGGCGACTGGGAGACGGCGGACGCGTGCGAGGCGCGTCATGTCAGGGAGGGCAGCGGGCTGGTGTCCGCCTATCTGCACTGGCATCTGGAGCGCGGCCTGCGTTCGCTGCGGTACGTGGAAAAGTGACACAGGGAGACTGAAGAGCTCATGGCAGTACGCGGAATCCTCGGCGGCCGTAACCGGCGCGACCACAAGACCCCGGAGCCGCACCCGTCCGGTGCGGTGCCTCCGAAGATCCCCGGTGAGCTGGTGCCCAAGCACGTCGCCGTGGTGATGGACGGCAACGGCCGCTGGGCCAAGGAGCGCGGCCTGCCGCGCACCGAGGGCCACAAGGTCGGCGAGGCCGTCGTCATGGACGTGCTCAAGGGCTGCATCGAGATGGGCGTCAAGAACCTCTCGCTGTACGCGTTCTCCACCGAGAACTGGAAGCGGTCCCCGGACGAGGTGAAGTTCCTCATGAACTTCAACCGCGACGTCATCCGCCGCCGCCGCGACGAGATGGACGAACTCGGCATCCGGATCCGCTGGGTCGGCCGCATGCCGAAGCTGTGGAAGTCCGTCGTCCAGGAGCTCCAGGTCGCCCAGGAGCAGACCAAGGACAACGACAAGATGACGCTGTACTTCTGCGTCAACTACGGCGGCCGGGCCGAGATCGCGGACGCGGCGCAGCGGATCGCCCAGGACGTCGCGGCCGGCAGGCTCGACCCGTCGAAGGTCAACGAGAAGACGTTCGCGAAGTACATCTACTACCCGGACATGCCGGACGTCGACCTCTTCGTGCGCCCCAGCGGCGAACAGCGCACCTCGAACTACCTGATCTGGCAGAGCGCGTACGCCGAGATGGTCTTCCAGGACGTGCTGTGGCCGGACTTCGACCGCCGCGACCTGTGGCGCGCCTGTCTGGAGTTCGCCCAGCGCGACCGGCGGTTCGGCGGGGCCGAGGAAGCGGCGGCCGCCGGAAACTGAGCAGCGGCCGGGCCGGCGGGGGCGGACCCCCGCCGGCCCGGCCGGTTCACTCCTGCGGGCTCGCGCACTCCGCGCACGTACCGAAGACCTCCACCGTGTGCGCCACGTTCACGAAACCGTGCTGCGCCGCGATGGTCTCCGCCCACGTCTCCACCGCCGGGCCCTCGACCTCGACGGCCTTGCCGCACATCCGGCACACCAGATGGTGGTGGTGGTCACCGGTCGAACACCGCCGGTAGACGGACTCGCCCTCGGTGGTGCGCAGCACATCGACCTCGCCCGCGTCCGCGAGGGACTGCAGGGTGCGGTAGACCGTGGTCAGCCCGACCGAGTCACCGCGGTGCTTGAGCACGTCGTGCAGCTCCTGGGCGCTGCGGAACTCGTCCACCTCGTCGAGCGCCGCGGCCACGGCCGCCCGCTGGCGGGTCGACCGGCCGCGGACCGGGGCCGCGTTCGTTCCACTGATCGGCGCCGTCGCCACAGCAGCCTCCTCGTGTCGCCCGTACGTATGTCGGGCCATTGTGCCAGTCCGCACCGCTCGCCCGGTCAGACGCGGACGTCGTCCGCCGCCGGGCGGGTGGCCGGTACCTCAAGGGTGCACCGGTCGTCCGTCGTCTCGCGCCGGCGGGCACGGCTCCTGGCCAGCGGGGCGGCGAGCAGCGTCAGGGCGATGAACACCCCGATGGCGAGCAGCACGATCGTCGCGCCGGGCGGGACGTCCTGGTAGTACGACGTGATGGTGCCGGCCAGCGTCACCGCGACCCCGGTGACGACCGAGAGCACGAACGTGACCTTGAACGAGCGGGTGATCTGCTGCGCGGCGGCGACCGGGACCACCATCAGGGCGCTGACCAGCAGCAGCCCGACGACCCGCATCGCGACGGTGACGGTCACCGCGGCGGTGACCGCGATCAGCAGGTTGAGTACGCGCACCGGCAGCCCGGTGACCCGGGCGAACTCCTCGTCCTGGCTGACGGCGAACAGCTGCCTGCGCAGCCCCACCGTCACCAGCAGCACGAACGCCGCCAGCAGCGCGATCGCGGTGATGTCCTCGGAGGAGACCGTGGACAGCGAGCCGAAGAGGTACGAGGTGAGGTTGGCGTTGGAGCCGGTGTCGGAGAGGTTGATCAGCAGGACACCGCCCGCCATGCCGCCGTAGAAGAGCATCGCCAGCGCGATGTCACCGCGGGTGCGGCCGTACCAGCGGATCAGCTCCATGGTGACCGCGCCCACGACGGCGACGGCGGTGGCCATCCAGACGGGGCTGGTGGAGAGCAGGAAGCCGAGGCCGACGCCGGTCATCGCGATGTGGCCGATGCCGTCGCCCATCAGGGCCTGCCGGCGCTGCACCAGGTAGATGCCGACGGCGGGGGCGATGACGCCGACCAGGACGGCGGCGATCAGGGCCCGCTGCATGAAGGGAGGGGTGAGGAATTCCATGGTCAGCTCAGCAGTCCCGTCCGGACGGGCTCGGAGGCCGCGTGGGGGTGTACGTGGTCGTGGCCGGGCAGCGCGTGCTGTCCGAGTGCCTTCGGAGGCGGTCCGTCGTGCATGACGCAGCCGTCGCGCAGCACGATCGCCCGGTCGATCAGGGGCTCCAGCGGGCCGAGCTCGTGCAGGACGAGGAGCACGGTGGTGCCGGCCGCGACCTGTTCGCGCAGGGTCTCGGCGAGGATCTCCTGGCTGGCCAGGTCGACCCCGGCCATCGGCTCGTCCATGATCAGCAGTTCGGGTTCGGCGGCGAGCGCGCGGGCGATCAGCACGCGCTGGTGCTGACCGCCGGAGAGGGCGTCCACCGAGTCCCTGGCGCGGTCGGCGAGGCCGACGAGCGCGATGGCGCGGTCCACGGCGGCCCGGTCGGCCTTGCGGGGCAGGCCGAGCCGGGTGCGGGACAGCCGCCCGGAGGAGACGACCTCACGGATCGTGGCGGGCACTCCGCCGGCCGCGGTGGTGCGCTGCGGTACGTAACCGACCCGGGCCCAGTCGCGGAAGCGGCGCAGCGGGGTGCCGAAGAGCTCGACGGTGCCGCCGGTGAGCGGGACCTGGCCGATGACCGAGCGGACGGCGGTCGACTTGCCGGAACCGTTGGCACCGAGCAGGGCGACGACCTCACCGCGGCGCACGGTCAGGTCGACACCGCGCAGTACGGGGCGTGCGCCGAGGGTGGCCGTGGCGTCGCGCACGACGATCACGGGTTCGGGCGTGGTGCTCGGTGTGGTGCTCTGGGGCTCGGGCATGAGCGCCTCCGGTGCTGCCGTGCGGTTCGGGTCTGCGGGGTCTGGCGGGTCTGCGGGGTCCGTGGAGGCGCCGGGGGTGCTCACTTCGCGCCGAGCGCCTTCTGGAGGGCGGCGAGGTTGGACTCCATGACCTCGATGTAGTCAGCGCCCTTGGACTTGCCGGTGATTCCCTCCAGCGGGTCCAGGACGTCCGTCCTCAGTCCGGTGTCCCGGGCGACCGTCTTCGCCGTCTTGTCGCTGGCGAGCGTCTCGAAGAAGACGGTGGTGACCTTCTTCTCCTGGGCGATCGCGTGCAGGGCGCTGATGCGGGCCGGGCTGGGCTCGGCCTCGGGGTCGATGCCGGCGATGCCCTCCTGGGTGAGGCCGTAGCGCTCGGCGAGGTACCCGAAGGCGGAGTGGGTGGTGATGAACGTCCTGGTCGCGGTGGTCTTCAGCCCTTTCTCGTACGCGGTGTCGAGCGCGTCGAGCCTGGTGACCAGGGCGGCGGTGTTCTTGCGGTAGTCCGCGGCGTGGTCCGGGTCGGTCTTCTCCAGCGACTTCCCGACCCCCTTGGCGACCTGGGCGTACTTCACCGGGTCGAGCCAGATGTGCGGGTCGGCGCCGGGCTCCTCGCCCTCGTGCTCGTGTGCGTGCTCCTCGCCACCGACCTCGGCGCCGTGGTCCTCCAGCGTGGTGAGCTCCGCGGCGTCGACGGAGTGCTTGGACTCGGAGAGCTTGATCGCGTCGTCGACGGCGGGCTGGAGGCCCTTGAGGTAGAGGATGTAGTCCGCGTCGCTCAGGCCGCCGACCTCGCGCGGGCTCAGCTCCAGGTCGTGGGGCTCCACACCCGGCTTGGTCAGCGTGGAGACGGAGACGTGGCTCCCGCCTATCTGCTCGGCCAGGAACTGCATGGGGTAGAACGACGCCACCACGTTCAGCTTGTCACCGTTCTTCCGGTCGGCCGCGTCGGAGGTGGAGCAGGCGGACAGGGTGGTGAGGCCGAGGGCGACGGCTCCGGCGACGGCTGCGGTGGGTATGAGGCGGCGTACGTTCATGACAGTCATTTTCAACAAAAGTGGAAACGATTGTCAACAAGGCCGATGAGATGACCTCGCACACACGGACCGGCGGACTACTCCGATACCGATTTGATCGAAGGGGCGTGCCCGCCGGTAATCTGAGGACTTCGCCCGCCCGTCTCCCGACCACCACCCCCCATCGAGGCGCGCGCGCCGCCCCCTGTCCAGTTCCGTCGTCGTAATGAAGAGAGCACCGTGGCCGCCGACAAGATCGACTCCATCGTCAGCCTGAGCAAGCGCCGTGGCTTCGTTTTCCCCTGCAGTGAGATCTACGGCGGCCAGCGCGCCGCCTGGGACTACGGACCGCTGGGCGTCGAGCTCAAGGAGAACCTCAAGCGCCAGTGGTGGCGCTACATGGTCACTTCGCGCGAGGACGTGGTCGGACTCGACTCGTCGGTCATCCTGGCCCCCGAGGTGTGGGTGGCCTCCGGTCACGTCGCCACGTTCTCCGACCCGCTGACCGAGTGCACCTCCTGTCACAAGCGCTACCGCGCGGACCACCTGGAGGAGGCGTACGAGGAGAAGCACGGCAAGCCGCCGGTCAACGGCCTCGCCGACCTCAACTGCCCCAACTGCGGCAACAAGGGCACCTTCACCGAGCCCAAGCAGTTCTCCGGCCTGCTCTCCACGCACCTCGGCCCGACCCAGGACTCCGGTTCGGTCGCCTACCTGCGCCCCGAGACCGCCCAGGGCATCTTCACCAACTTCGCCCAGGTGCAGACCGCTTCGCGCAAGAAGCCGCCGTTCGGCATCGCCCAGATGGGCAAGTCCTTCCGGAACGAGATCACTCCGGGCAACTTCATCTTCCGCACGCGCGAGTTCGAGCAGATGGAGATGGAGTTCTTCGTCAAGCCGGGCGAGGACGAGCAGTGGCAGGAGTACTGGATGGAGCAGCGCTGGAACTGGTACACCGGTCTCGGCCTGCGCGAGGAGAACATGCGGTGGTTCGAGCACCCCGCGGAGAAGCTCTCCCACTACTCCAAGCGCACCGCTGACATCGAGTACCGCTTCCGCTTCGGCGGCAGCGAGTGGGGCGAGCTGGAGGGCGTCGCCAACCGCACGGACTACGACCTGAAGGCGCACTCCAAGGCCTCGGGCACCGACCTCCAGTTCTACGACCAGGAGGCCGGCGAGCGCTGGACCCCCTACGTCATCGAGCCGGCGGCCGGTGTCGGCCGCTCCATGCTGGCCTTCCTGCTGGACGCCTACATCGAGGACGAGGCGCCCAACGCCAAGGGCGTCATGGAGAAGCGCACCGTGATGCGCCTCGACCCGCGCCTGGCGCCGGTCAAGGTCGCGGTCCTGCCGCTGTCCCGCAACCCGCAGCTCTCGCCGAAGGCCAAGGGCCTCGCGGCCGACCTGCGGCAGAACTGGAACATCGAGTTCGACGACGCGGGCGCCATCGGCCGCCGCTACCGTCGCCAGGACGAGATCGGTACGCCGTTCTGCGTCACCGTCGACTTCGACACCCTCGACGACAACGCGGTGACCGTGCGCGAGCGCGACACCATGAAGCAGGAGCGCGTCTCGCTGGACCAGATCCAGGCGTACCTCGGCGCCCGCCTGCTCGGCTGCTGACCCGTCCCAGCCGCTGAGCCGGCGCCGCCGGTACCCGCCGGCGCGCCGCATCCGCTGCACACGAGGCCCCCGGTTCTCCTTACGGAACCGGGGGCCTCGTGCACACTGGGCACACTCGCCCTGAGGAGGCTCGGATGCCGTCCATCACCACGAGCAAGGTCAGCAGATGGGACCAGCACGGCCGTGAACACGTCGTTCACGTCAAGAAGTCGGGAGTCCAGAGGCAGTTGAGCTGCGCGACCTGCGACTGGCGCAAGGCGGTGCAGTTCCTTCCCTGGCTCAAGGCCGAGGAACATCTCGCCGACGCCCACCAGGCGACGGTCGACCCGACGGCGACGTAAGTCCCGCCCCTGGGGGGTGCGCCCGGACCTCAGGCTCGCAGGCCGCGCAGCAACAGGTCCGAGACGGCGGTGAACTCGGCGACGATGGCGGGCTTCCGCCACTCCGCGGCGTACGCCGGGTCGTGGAAGCGTGCCGTCGCGTCGAAGACCGCCTGGGCGGCCGCCGCGGGGTCGTCCACGGCGAACTCCCCGTCCTGGACGCCCTCTTCGATGATCTCCCGCAACTGGCCCACCAGTTCGCGGATGTGGGCCTCGACGATGGAGCTCTCGCCCACCAGCACCTCGTACGTGGCGAACAGCTCGGGATCGCCTCCCGCCTTGTGCCGCTTGGCCTCGAACAGCGTCTCCAGCCACTGCCGGAGCTTCGCCGGCGAGGTCTGGGCGGAGGCGTGCAGGATCTCGGTGAGCTCCTGCTCCGTGCGGGTCAGCCAGCGGCCGGTCACGGCCTCGCGCAGGGCGGCCTTGGTGCGGAAGTGGCGGTAGACGCTGCCGTGGCTGACGCCGAGCGCCCTGGCCACATCGACCACGGTCGCCTTCGCGGGCCCGTAGCGACGCAGCACGTCCTCGGTGGCTTCGAGGATGCGCTCGGGGGTCAGCGGGTCGGTCGGCGGCGGCGTCATGGCGGGTGGGCTGCCTCTCGGGAGCGTCGGGCGGGAACGGGCCGTGGCGGGCCCGGTCCGGGGCAGAGCGGGGCGGGTCTGGCCCGGGGATCCCCGGGGCCCCTCGGAGATCGAGGGGGTCCCGGAGAGGGGTCCGGGCGGCAGGCGGGCGGGCCCGCACCCCGCCGACCGTACCCGGAGCTCAGCGCTCGCTGTCCAGGTGGGCCATCTGGCTGTCCGGGTAGCGGTTGCCCGCGGCCGCGCCGGCCGGGACGGCCTCCTCGATCGCCGCGAGATCGGCCGTGTCCAGCCGGACGTCCAGTGCGCCGAGGGCCTCGGTGAGCCGGTCGCGGCGCCGGGCGCCGACCAGCGGCACGATGTCCGTGCCCCGGGCGAGGACCCAGGCGATGGCGGTCTGCGCGACCGTGGCTCCCTTCTGCTCGGCGATCTTGCGCAGCGCCTCGACGAGGTCGAGGTTGTGCTGGAGGTTCTCCTCCTGGAAGCGCGGGCTCATGGACCGGAAGTCGCCCGGTGCCAGTTGGCGGTCGCGGGAGAAGTGGCCGCTGATCAGACCCCGCGAGAGCACCCCGTAGGCCGTGACGCCGATACCGAGCTCGCGGCAGGCGGGCAGGATCTCCGTCTCGATGGACCGGGAGATCAGCGAGTACTCGATCTGGAGGTCGGAGACCGGTGCGACGGCGGCCGCCCGGCGGATCGTCTCCGCGCCGACCTCGGAGAGGCCGATGTGGCGGACGTGTCCCGCCTCGACCAGTTCCGCGATGGCGCCGACGGTCTCCTCGATCGGGACGTCGGGGTCGATCCGGGCGATCCGGTAGATGTCGATGTGGTCGAGGCCCAGCCGCTGGAGCGAGTAGGCCGCGAAGTTCTTCACCGCCGCCGGGCGGCCGTCGTAGCCGGTGAAGCCGCCTTCGACGGTCCGCAGCGCGCCGAACTTGACGCTGGTCAGCGCCTGTTCGCGGGCGGCGGCGGGCGCGGTGCGCAGGGCCTCGTTGATCAGCAGCTCGTTGTGGCCCATGCCGTAGAAGTCGCCGGTGTCCAGCAGGGTGATGCCCGCGTCGAGCGCGGCGTGGATGGTGGCGATCGACTCGGAGCGGTCGCTCTCGCCGTACAGCGCGGACATGCCCATGCAGCCGAGGCCGAGCGCGGAGACCTGCGGGCCGGTGGAGCCGAGGGTGCGGGTGTGGAGGGCGGTCATGGGGAACTCCCGGTGGGTGGACACGGCGGACAGGCCGGAAAGGGCGGGGGGAAGGGATCGGGAAGGCGGACGGGATCGGAAGGCGGAGGGGACTGGCAGGCGGACGGGTTCGGAAGGTGGCAGGGAGCACGAAACACGGAACAACGCGGCATCGGACGAGGAGCGGTGGAGCGAGCTGCTTCTCCGCGTCGTACATCGACCATGACATGCGAGATGACAGATTTCAATATCTGTCAGTCCATGTCCCCCGGCAGGGTGACCCCGCCGGTCCGAAAACCCGGTGCTCGGGCCGCTCGGGGCGGGGTACGGTTTGCCGCATGTCTTCGTTCTTCCAGATCTACGAGTGAGAGCGCGGCGGGTCCCACCACCCGTCGCCCATCGGATCGATCCCAGGTCTGTCCAGACCTCACTTTCACCACGAATGGGAGAACCACGTGGCCAAGAGCCGTAACAACCTTCTCGGCGTCGGCGGACAGCGCAGGAAGCTGACCCGCGCCGAACAGCAGGGTGCCCCCGCCGGACGCGACACCGACCGCAAGTCGGCCGCCGAGCAGAAGCAGGAGCTGCTGCGCAAGATGCGCGAGCGTGCCACCGGCACCGAGGCGTCGGACGCCGCAGATGCCGCGGACGCCACGGCTGCCCCGGAGCAGGACGCCCCGGCGCAGAGCTGAGCAACGCCTCGCACCACCCGCAGCACCCCGCGCGACCCGCACGACCGTGGGCCCGGAACACCCCAGGTGTTCCGGGCCCACGCCCGTTCCGAAGCCCGATGGCTGACGCCCCGACGCCCCGACGCCCCGACGCCGCGCGCCTCACCCCACCGTGCGCGGCAGCCGCAGGCTCAGCAGGGTCGTCAGCGCCACCGCCGCCAGCTGCACCAGCAGCGTCACGATCAGCGCGTCCCGCATGCCCGAGCCCGGTGCCAGAGCCAGGAACAGCGAGCCGAGCGTCGCCACGCCCAGGGCCAGCGCCGCCTGCTGGGTCGTCGTCATGACCCCGCCGCCCACCCCGGCGCGCTCCGGCGGTACGTCGGACAGGACGATGCGGAACAGGACGGGCAGCTGCAGCCCCTGACCCAGGCCGGCGATCGCCATCCCCGGGATCAGGCCCGGCAGCCCCAGGCCCGACCAGCCGTGCCACACCGTGAGGGCGAGCACGACGACGCCGGCCGCCTGGATCAGGCCGCCCGCCGTCACCACCCGGCTGCCGAAGCGCCGCACCAGCCGCGGACCGGCCAGCGAGGCCGCGAAGAAGGCCACCGCCATCGGGGCCATCGACAGGCCCGACGCCGCCGGGCCCAGCTTCAGCCCCTGCTGGAGCGCCACCGCGATGACGAACATGAAGCCGCCGAAGCCGATCGAGAACGGCACCACCAGTGCCAGCCCGCGCCGCAGCGAGTCCAGCCGCAGCAGGCTCGGCGGGATCAGCGGGATCAGTCCGCGCCGGTCCGCCCGCCGCTCCACCCGGTAGAACGCGGCCGCGGCGAACGGGAACAGCGCCAGCGACACCCACGTCCACAGCGGCCAGCCCGCCGCCCGCCCCTCGGTGAGCGGGGCCAGCAGGGTCACGAGCGACGCGGCGAGCAGCAGCGTGCCCGGTACGTCGATGGGCGCCGGCCGCTCCGAACGGGTCTCCGGCACCGCACGGGCCGCCAGGACCAGTCCGACGGCCGCCACCGGGACGTTGACCAGGAACACCGAGCGCCAGCCCGCGCTCTCGCCGAACACCGACGACAGCGGTGCGGCGGCGACCAGGACCCCGCCCAGGATCTGGCCCGCGACCATGGAGAGACCGGCCGTGGCCCCGTACAGGCTCATCGCCCTGGCCCGTCGGTGTCCCGAGGTGGCGGCCTGGATGGTGGCGAGGACCTGCGGCAGCATCAGGGCCGCCGACGCGCCCTGGGCCACGCGTGCCCCGACCAGCGTCCAGGCGTCGGGCGCCAGTCCGCAGGCCAGGGAGGTGAGCCCGAACGCGGCGATGCCCAGCAGGAAGAGCCGGCGCCGGCCGGCCATGTCGCCGAGCCGGCCGCCGAGGACGAGCAGGACGGCGTAGGAGAGGCCGTAGCCCGCGACGACCAGTTCCAGCAGGGCGGGGCCCGCCGCGAGGTCGTGGTCGATGGTGGGCAGGGCGACGTTGACGATGAAGAAGTCGATCAGCGGAAGGGCGGCGCCCAGCAGCACGGTGAACAGACCCAGCGCGCCGAGCACCGGCGCCGGGTGGTCGTGCCGCACCACCGGGGCGGTGGCGGCGGATGTCTTCGGGCGTACAGAGGATTCACTCACGACATCGACGATCGCTCTTCCCGCAGCCTGGTACCAGAGTGTCCTTATCCTGGTACAAGTAGCACCTGGCATGGCATCGGACGGTCCCGCACCCTGGAGGCATGACGACGATGGTGACGGCAGCGCGGAGCAGCATCGAAACGCCGCGGATCCCACGGACCGAGGGGGCCGGCGGGACGGATGCCCCGGACGCCTCCGGGACCGAGGTCCGGCGTCACGAGCTCGCGGACTTCCTGCGCAGCCGCCGGGAGCGGATCACCCCCGAGCAGGTGGGGCTGGTGCGCGGCCGTCGCAGGCGGACCCCGGGGCTGCGCCGCGAGGAGGTCGCCCAGCTCTCCGCCGTCGGCGTCACCTGGTACACCTGGCTCGAACAGGCCCGTGACATCCAGGTCTCGCCCCAGGTGCTCGACGCGCTCGCCCGCGCCCTCCTCCTGGACCGCAGCGAGCGCACCCACCTGTTCTCCCTGGCGGCCGCCATCGACCCGGCGCCCGGCACGGAGTGCCCGAGCATCACCCCGGCCCTGCGCACCATGCTGACGCAGCTTGAGCCGATCCCGGCCTGCGTGCAGAACAGCCGCTACGACGTCCTCGCCCACAACCGCACCTACGGCCGGCTGCTCTGCGACATGGACGCGGTGGCTCCCGAGGACCGCAACATCATGCTGCTCTGCTACACGAACGAGGAATGGCGCTCCTCGGTCATGGACGTCGCCGAGGTGACCCGGCTCCTCACCGCCAAGTTCCGGGCCTCAATGGCCGAACACCTCGCCGAGCCCGCCTGGAAGGCGCTGCTCAAGCGGCTGGAGACGGCGTCCCCGGAGTTCCGGGAGGTCTGGGCGCGGCACGAGGTCGTGGGGACGGGCGCCCGGTCCAAGGTCTTCCGCAACGCCCACGTCGGACTGCTGCGCCTGGAGACCACCGACCTCTGGCTGGGGCCTGCGGCGGGACCGCGGCTGGTCACCTACGCACCGCGCGACGAGGAGACCCGCGAGCGCCTGGAGCGCCTTCAGGCCCTGGTGCTCGCCGACGAGGACTGACCCGCGGACGCCCCGGCAGCGGACGGCGAGGAGGCCTCCTCGGATTCCTCCAGCCGTTCCGCGGTCCGGCGGGCGGTCTCCCTGGCCCAGCGTCCGCTGCTCAGCGCGCCGACCAGCAGGACGCACACCCCGCAGCCGGTGATGATCCACCAGGCGGGCCTGCTCGCCGACACGAAGTCGGAGGCCGGTCCGCCGCCGTACGAGGTGCCCGCGCCGGCCACTCCCGCCGCGAGGACCGCCCCGATCACCGCGACGCCCAGCGTCTGCCCGATCTGGCGGCTGGTCGAGGCGACCGCGGCGGCCACACCCGCCTGGGAGCGCGGCATCCCGGAGACGGCGGTGTTGGTGATCGGCGCGTTCACCGCGCCGAAGCCCAGGCCGAACAGCACATACGCGGTGAACATCGACACGTTGCCGGTCTCCGCGTCGAACGCCGCGAACATCAGCCCGCTCACCGCCATCGCGACACCGGCGACGAGCAGCGGGATGCGCGGCCCGCGGCCGGCGACGACCCGGCCCGACAGGGGCGCCAGTACGCAGACCACGACCGCCATCGGCAGCGTGTAGAGGCCCGCGTCGAGCGCGCTCAGACCTCGTACGTCCTGCAGGTAGAGGGTGTTGACGAAGAGGAAGCCGCCCAGGGCGGCGAAGGCGCTCACCGCTATCACGGTGGCCCCGCTGAACGGGACGCTGCGGAAGAACCGCAGGTCGATCAGTGGATCGGTGCGCCGGGGTTCGTACATCAGCAGGCCGATGAGCGAGGCCGCCGCGAGAGCGGCGAGGAACAGGATCTCCGCCGAGGTCCAGCCCTTCTGCGGCGCCTCGATGATCGCGTACGTCAGCGAGCCCAGCAGCGCGATCACCAGCAGCTGGCCCACCGGGTCAGGCCGCCTGGCCTTCGGGGCGCGGGACTCGGGGACGTACCGCCAGGTCAGCAGCAGGGCGGCGAGGCCGACCGGCAGGTTGATCCAGAAGATCGACCGCCAGCCGACCGAGTCGACCAGGGCGCCGCCGACCACGGGACCCGCGGCCATCGAGACGCCGACGACGCCGCCCCACACGCCGATCGCACGGGCGCGCTCACGGGGGTCGGTGAAGGTGTTGGTGATGATCGACATCGCCACCGGGTTGAGCATCGAGCCACCGACGGCCTGCACCATCCGGAACGCGATGAGCGCCTCCAGGCTGGGCGCCAGCGAGCAGAGCGCCGAGCCCAGGGTGAACAGGACGAGACCGGCCATGAAGACCTTGCGCCGCCCGATCCGGTCGGCGGTGGACCCCGCGAGCATCAGGAGGGAGGCGAGGACGAGCGTGTACGCGTCGATCGTCCACTGCATCCCCGCGACACTCGCGTCCAGGTCCTGACGCATGGCGGGCAGGGCGACGTTGAGGACGGTGTTGTCGAGACTGACGATCAGGAGGCTGATGCAGCAGATCGCGAGTACGAGCATCCGTCGTCGGTGGCTGAGCTCGGGCATACATGGATAGTACGGCTAACTAACGACTTCCGCTGCCAGTACCTTCGCGACCCCGGCCACCAGCGGATGGTCGCCGGTCGCGTCCGCGTCCCCGTCCGGCTTGGTCGTCAGCACGACCAGCACCACCGGTGCCCCGTCCGGCGTCCAGGCGATGCCCGCGTCGTTGCAGCTGGCGTACGAGCCGCCGCCGGTCTTGTCCGCGATCGTCCACTCCGGCGGCAGCCCGAGCCGGAAACGGGTCCCGCTGGTCCGGCAGTTGAGCAGCCAGCCGGTCAGCCGCTCGCGGTCGTGGCTCTCCAGCGCGTTCCCGAGCACGAGGCGGGCGTAGGAGCGCGCGAGGGCGGCCGGGGTGGTGGTGTCCGTACGCCGCCAGGGTTCGGCCGAATTGAGCACGGGCTCCCAGCGGTCGAGCCGGGTCACCGGGTCGCCGATGGAGCGGCTGAAGCGGGTGACGGCGTGCGGGCCGCCGAGCTCGCGCAGCAGCAGATTGGCCGCCGTGTTGTCGCTGTCGCAGATCGCCGCTTCGCAGAGCTGGTCGATGGTCAGCCCGCTCGCGATGCATTCCGGGGTGTCGGTGACCACGGAGTCGGAGACGCAGTCCGCCTTCGTGTAGCGCACGAGCCGGCCGAGCACCTCGCCGTTCCGGTCCAGATCCCGCAGCACCGCCGCGGCGGCGAGCGTCTTGAAGGTGGAGAGCATGGGGAAGCGCTCGTCGGCCCGGTGCCGGACGGCGACCCCGGTGGCCACGTTGTAGGCGAAGGCGCCGACCCGGGCGCCGTGCGCCCGCTCCAGCTCACGCAGCCTGGCCGTGACGCTCCCGGAGCCGGCCGGGCGCGCGGCGGCCCGGGAGGGGCCCGCGGCGGCGACGAGCAGCGCGCCGGCGGCGCCCGCCCCGCCCAGCGAGAGCAGGGCCCGGCGGCTGGGGGGCGCGGAGGAGGACCCGGCGGCAGGAGGTGTCGCGGCCGTCCGGCCTAAGGACCGACTGGAGTTCATGATGTTCGTCTCCCTCGTTCGTGATCTCGGTACGGGTCCCCTCACGCTACGGGCGGGGCCCGGCGGCCGGGGCATGTATCCGTCGCCCCGGCGAGCCGCCGCCCGGTCCCGCGGCCGCCCGCGGCCGGCCGGCCGAGCAGTTCCCCGCGTACGCGACAATGGGGGAATGACCACGCTCGCCCCCGCGCCCCCGCTGCTCCGTATCGGCCCGCACACCGTGCAGCCGCCGGTGGTCCTGGCCCCCATGGCAGGCATCACCAACGCACCCTTCCGCACCCTGTGCCGGGAGTTCTCGGGCGGCAAGGGGCTGTTCGTCAGCGAGATGATCACCACGCGGGCCCTGGTCGAGCGCAACGAGAAGACCATGCAGCTCATCCACTTCGACGCGAGCGAGACCCCGCGCTCGATCCAGCTGTACGGCGTGGACCCGGTCACGGTCGGCAAGGCCGTCCGCATGATCGTCGACGAGAACCTCGCCGACCACATCGACCTGAACTTCGGCTGCCCGGTCCCCAAGGTCACCCGCAAGGGCGGCGGCTCGGCGCTCCCGTACAAGCGGCCGCTGCTGCGCGCGATCCTCAAGCAGGCCGTCTCGCAGGCCGGTGACCTGCCAGTCACCATCAAGATGCGCAAGGGCATCGACGACGACCACCTCACCTTCCTCGACGCCGGCCGGATCGCCGTCGAGGAGGGCGTCACGGCCGTCGCCCTGCACGGCAGGACGACGGCGCAGCACTACGGCGGGACCGCCGACTGGGACGCCATCGCCCGGCTCAAGGAACACGTCCCGGAGATCCCCGTCCTCGGCAACGGCGACATCTGGTGCGCCGACGACGCCCTGCGGATGATGCGCGAGACCGGCTGCGACGGCGTGGTCGTGGGCCGCGGCTGCCTGGGCCGCCCCTGGCTCTTCGGCGACCTGGTGAGCGCGTTCGAGGGCACGGAGACCCGGCAGGCGCCCTCCCTGCGCACGGTCGCGGACGTCATGCTGCGGCACGCGACGCTGCTGGGGGAGTGGATCGGTGACGAGTCCCGCGGCGTGATCGACTTCCGCAAGCACGTGGCCTGGTACCTGAAGGGCTTCGCGGTCGGTTCCGAGATGCGCAAGAAGCTGGCGGTCACCTCGTCGCTGGAGGAGCTCGGCTCGCAGCTCCAGGAGCTGGAGCTGGACCAGCCGTGGCCGGACGGCGCCGACGGTCCGCGCGGCCGCACCTCGGGCAACAACCGGGTGGTGCTCCCGGACGGCTGGCTCAAGGACCCGTACGACTGCGCGGGCGTCGGCGCGGACGCGGAACTGGACTCTTCGGGCGGCTGAGCGGCCTCCCCGAGAGGGCACCGGGTGCCCTCTCTCCTCCGATGCTCATCTGAGCGCAATATCCCGCGAGAATCGGCCGATCGGGCCGAGAAGTGATGCTCGGCGCGCCCGCATGTCACGTCTAGTTGCCCCTGTGTGAGCGTGAGGCCACCAGGAGCCACCAATAGGGCGTCCGGATGGTGACATCTGAGCGGCCGTTCCGGCGTGATTCTCGCCACCTTGAGAGGGGTGCCGCTCGTATGAGCGCAAAGTGTGCGGATGCACTTCTCAAATGATGGCACTGGGTGCCAGGTGGCTCCACTTTGATCGATCGACGTATTCACTACGGAACGTCACGAAAACCGTAATGTCGTCGAGCGTTCCGTAGTGACGCGTTCAAGTCCTGAACGCGAACCCTTGACCGGCTCACCCATGGGTCACTTTCGATCTGCTGGCGGACGGGTGGTTGAGGCCGCATGACGGGCAAGTGGACGTACCGAGACACCTTCGATCTGGGTATGTTCCTCGCCGTCAGGGCAGCCACCGCGTCGTCGAGGAGTCGAGACTCGTGTCGGAAAACGAAGACCTTCAGAAGTTCGTCTACGACTTCACCGAGGGCAACAAGGAACTGAAGGACCTTCTCGGCGGGAAGGGTGCCAACCTCGCCGAGATGACCAACCTCGGGCTTCCCGTCCCTCCGGGTTTCACCATCACCACCGAGGCGTGCAAGGTCTACCTCGACAGTGGCGACGAGCCGGCCGCCCTGCGCGACGAGGTGAGTGCGCACCTCGACGCCCTTGAGGCGCGGATGGGCAAGAAGCTCGGCCAGGCCGACGACCCGCTGCTGGTCTCCGTCCGCTCCGGCGCCAAGTTCTCGATGCCCGGCATGATGGACACGGTCCTCAACATCGGTCTCTCCGACGCCTCGGTCGTCGGTCTCGTCGCCCAGTCCGGCGACGAGCGGTTCGCCTGGGACTCCTACCGCCGGCTCATCCAGATGTTCGGCAAGACCGTCCTCGGGGTCGACGGAGACCTCTTCGAGGAGGCGCTGGAGGCCGCGAAGCAGGCCAAGGGCGTCACCGTCGACGTGGATCTCGACGCGGCCGACCTGAAGAAGCTGGTCAGGCAGTTCAAGAAGATCGTCACCCGGGACGCCGGACGCGACTTCCCGCAGGAGCCGCGCGAGCAGATGGACCTGGCCATAAAGGCCGTCTTCGACTCGTGGAACACCGACCGGGCCAAGCTGTACCGCCGCCAGGAGCGCATCCCCGGCGACCTCGGCACCGCGGTCAACATCTGTTCCATGGTCTTCGGCAACCTCGGCCCCGACTCCGGTACGGGCGTCGCGTTCACCCGTGACCCCGCCAGCGGCCATCAGGGCGTCTACGGCGACTACCTGCAGAACGCGCAGGGCGAGGACGTCGTCGCGGGCATCCGCAACACCGTGCCGCTCGCCGAGCTGGAGTCCATCGACAAGAAGTCGTACGACCAGCTGATGCAGATCATGGAGACGCTGGAGACCCACTACAAGGACCTCTGCGACATCGAGTTCACCATCGAGCGCGGCCAGCTGTGGATGCTCCAGACCCGGGTCGGCAAGCGCACCGCCGGTGCCGCGTTCCGGATCGCCACCCAGCTCGTCGACCAGGGGCTCATCGGCGAGGCCGAGGCGCTCCAGCGCGTCAACGGCGCGCAGCTGGCGCAGCTGATGTTCCCGCGCTTCGACGACGACGCGAAGACCGAGCGGCTGGGCCGCGGCATCGCCGCGTCGCCGGGCGCCGCGGTCGGCAAGGCCGTCTTCGACTCGTACACCGCGGTCAAGTGGTCCCGCTCCGGCGAGAAGGTCATCCTCATCCGCCGCGAGACCAACCCGGACGACCTCGACGGCATGATCGCGGCCGAGGGCATCCTGACCTCGCGCGGCGGCAAGACCTCGCACGCGGCCGTCGTCGCCCGCGGCATGGGCAAGACCTGCGTCTGCGGTGCCGAGGACCTGGAGGTCGACACCAAGCGCCGCCGGATGACGGTGGGCGGCCGGGTCATCGAGGAGGGCGACGTCGTCTCCATCGACGGATCGACCGGCAAGGTGTACCTCGGTGAGGTACCCGTCGTACCGTCGCCGGTCGTCGAGTACTTCGAGGGCCGGATGCACGCGGGCGCCGACGACGCCGACGAACTGGTCGCCGCCGTGCACCGGATCATGGCGTACGCGGACCGGGTGCGCAGGCTGCGGGTGCGGGCCAACGCGGACAACGCCGAGGACGCGCTGCGGGCCCGCCGCTTCGGCGCCCAGGGCATCGGGCTGTGCCGCACCGAGCACATGTTCCTCGGCGAGCGCCGCGAGATGGTCGAGAAGCTGATCCTGGCCGACACCGACCAGGAGCGCGAGACGGCCCTGGAGCAGCTGCTGCCGCTCCAGAAGGCCGACTTCATCGAGCTCTTCGAGGCGATGGACGGACTGCCCGTCACCGTACGGCTGCTGGACCCGCCGCTGCACGAGTTCCTGCCTGACATCACCGAGCTCTCGGTCCGCGTCGCACTCGCCGAGTCCCGCAAGGACGCCAACGAGAACGACCTGCGGCTGCTGCAGGCCGTGCACAAGCTGCACGAGCAGAACCCGATGCTCGGTCTGCGCGGGGTCCGCCTCGGGCTGGTCATCCCCGGCCTGTTCGCCATGCAGGTGCGGGCGATCGCCGAGGCCGCCGCCGAGCGCAAGAACGCCAAGGGCGACCCGCGCGCGGAGATCATGATCCCGCTCGTCGGTACGGTCCAGGAGCTGGAGATCGTCCGGGAGGAGGCCGACCGCGTCATCGCCGAGGTCCAGGCCGCCACGGGCACCGACCTCAAGCTGAAGATCGGCACGATGATCGAGCTGCCGCGGGCCGCGCTGACCGCCGGTCAGATCGCCGAGGCGGCGGAGTTCTTCTCCTTCGGCACCAACGACCTGACCCAGACGGTGTGGGGATTCTCCCGCGACGACGTGGAGGCCTCGTTCTTCACCGCGTACCTGGAGAAGGGCATCTTCGGGGTGTCGCCGTTCGAGACGATCGACCGGGACGGCGTGGGCTCGCTGGTCCGCAGCGCGGTCGCGGCCGGCAAGGCCACCCGCCCCGACCTGAAGCTCGGCGTCTGCGGCGAGCACGGCGGCGACCCGGAGTCGGTGCACTTCTTCCACGAGGTGGGCCTGGACTACGTCTCCTGCTCACCGTTCCGCATTCCGGTGGCCCGCCTGGAGGCCGGCCGCGCGGCCGCGGAGTCGCGGGGCAGCGACAGCCGCTGAACCGGCTGAACCACTGATTCCGCCGGCGGCCGCGGGACCGGGCGACCCTCATCGGTCCGGCGGCAGCCGCGGAATTCCCTGAGGCGGCGGCACCCTGTGCGGGGGTGCCGCCGCCTCGCCACGTCCGGGGTGCGTCCTGCGCGGGTCCGGGGCGGGCGCGTGTGACGCACCGCCCGGGTGCCGGAATGTGAGCGCTTTCTTCGGTGGCGGTTATGCATTGCTTCGTTTAATGCGCAAAGAGATGAGCCGGAACGGACCGGGGTGCGGCCCATGGATCCCCATCCATGGGCCGCACCCGGCTTACCCCCGTCGAGTGCGGAGCCGCACCGTCGCCAACCGCCGCCGAACGAGCAAAACCCCCCACGGCCTTCACTCGCTCTTCCGGTGGCTTCGGAATCGCACCCGACGTCGTACAGCCTTTCGGGTGACGGCAGGTCGAGGCGAGACGTTTCACCTCTGGCCGAAACCCCGTGGTGACGTGTAGTTACCCTTCGCATACTCTTGCGCGGGGGCAATTGCAGGTGCAAGGGGTGGGGGTTCGGTGCTGCGTATCCATGTCTCCGGATGGGACCTTTCCAAGGTGCGGATGGCCACCGGGCCGGACGCATTATGGGAGACCATTCTCAGTTTTCACCGGCTGAGAGACCGGCGGGCTTCCACGGTGTTCGGAAAATGGCGCTCCGAAACCAGGCCGCGGTTGAATGGTGAAGTACGCCTGTTGTCCGCCGTGGTTCCACCTCGCGGCTATTTCCCGGACTTCCTGACGCCTTATCAGCTGGGCGCCGAACCGATGGACTTCGCCACCGGAATGGAGGCCCTGCGCGACACCCCGCCCGAGCGGCTGCGGGCCGAGCTGGCGGTGCTCGGCGCCCAGGGATCCGCCGGCGGCCGGACCGCGACGGCCCGGGCGGTGACGCTGGACGCCCTGGGGGAGGGGCGCGCCGAGCCCCTGGGCCGCCTCATCGGGGTCCTGCGCGCCTACCACCGGGCCGCCGTCGAGCCGTACTGGCCGCACGTCCAGGCCAGCGTCGAGGCCGACCGGGCGGTCCGCGGCCGCGCGCTACTGGACGGCGGCGCCGAGGAACTGCTCGCCTCGCTGCCGCCCGTGATCCGCTGGCGGGCGCCGGTGCTGGAGGCGGACTACCCGGTCGACCGCGAACTCCACCTGGACGGACGCGGCCTGCTCCTCCAGCCGTCCTTCTTCTGCCGCGGCGCCCCGGTCGTCTACCGCGACCCGCTGCTGCCGCCGGTGCTCGTCTACCCGGTCACCCACGCCGCCGCCCCGGTATTCGCCGAACCCGGCCCCTGGCTCGGCCGGCTGCTCGGGAACACCCGCTCGACGGTCCTGCGCGTCATCGGCGACGGCTGCACGACCAGCGAGCTCGCCCGCCGCGCCGGGGTCTCCCTCGCCTCGGCGAGCCAGCACGCCTGCGTACTGCGCGAGGCGGGTCTCGTGCACACCCTGCGCCACGGCAGCTCGGTGCTGCACACCCTCACCCCGCTGGGCGGCTCGCTGCTGAGGGGCGGTGCGCCGAAGCTCGCCATGTCCTGACCCCCGGAGGTGCGGCCGCCCGGGAGGTTTTCCGCCGGACGCGGCGCGGGAAGGATTTTTCGTCCGGCGCCGATGAGTTCCCGGTGGCCCCGGCGTCTACCTGTCGTAACGCGTTCGGGAAACGCACACGGGACACCACCGAGAGAGCGAGAGACGGCCATGCCTCAGATGATCTTCGTCAACCTGCCGGTCAAGGACATCGAGACGACCAAAAGCTTCTTCGGCAAGCTCGGTTACTCCTTCAACCCGCAGTTCAGCGACGAGCGCACCGCGTGTCTGGTCATCAGCGACACGATCTTCGCGATGCTCCTGGAGGAGCCGCGCTTCAAGGACTTCACCAAGAAGGAGATCGCCGACGCCTCGAAGTCCACCGAGGTGATCCTGGCGCTGAGCGCCGACAGCCGCGAGAAGGTGGACGAGCTGGTGGACGCCGCGCTCGCCTCCGGCGGATCGCCCGCCAACGACACCCAGGACCTCGGCTTCATGTACGGCCGGTCCTTCCAGGACCCCGACCACCACATCTGGGAGGTCATCTGGATGGACCCGGCGGCGGTCGAGGCCGGCGGTCAGGGCTGATGAACCACGAGCCGGCCGTGCGGCACCGCGTGAGGCGCCGCACAGCCGGGGGTTCAGCCGCGGAACGGTCCCGTGACCTCGTAGGTGATACCGCCGGATGAGCTTCCGCTCGTCCCGCGCTGCGAGGAGAAGTAGAGCCGGGTGCCGTCCGGCGAGAAGGCCGGGCCGGTGATCTCCGAGCCGGACTGGCCGCTGATCCGCAGGAACGGGGCGACGGTGTCGTCCGGGGTGATCAGGCAGATCTCCATGTTCCCGCCGTCCTCGGCGACGTACAGATCGCCCGAGACGGACCGGGTGACGTTGTCCACGCCGGTCAGCGGGGCCGAGCCGCCCGTGACGAGCGAGTCGTCGTAGGCGAGCGAGATGCTGGACGCGTTCGCGTCGTACGCCCACACCCGGTTGTCGCCCTTCGTGGTGAACCAGCAGGTGCCCGCCGCGTAGAAGCAGCCCTCACCGCCGTTGAACACCTTGGCGCCGGAGACCTGGTAGCGGGTCAGGGTGGGGGAGCCGTCCGGGTCGGGGACCGTCGTCCAGGTCACCGGGCCCGAGGTGCCGGTGCCGGCGACCAGGACCTGAAGGGTGCCGGAGGACAGGCTGCCCCAGGTGGTGGGGCGGAAGCGGTAGAAGCGGCCGTCCGTCTCGTCCTCGGTGAGGTAGACGTATCCGTGGTCGGGGTCGGCGGCCGCCGCCTCGTGCTTGAAGCGGCCCAGCGCGGGGCGCCGCACGGCCGCGTTCACGCCCCAGGGGTCCGTCTCGTGGACGTAGCCGCGGCTGACCTCCTCGCACGACAGCCAGGTGTTCCACGGGGTGCGGCCGCCCGCGCAGTTGTTGTCGGTGCCGGACAGGATCCGGTAGGCGGAGGTGACGGTTCCGGAGGAGTCGAAGCGCACCGCGCTCGCCCCGCCGCCACTGCCCGAGGAGACCTCGGCGTTGGAGACGTAGATCCAGCCGCTGCCGTCGGCGAACGTGGCGCCGCCGTCGGGCGCGCTGTGCCAGGCGTACGAGGTGCCGGGGACGGTCTGTCCCGAGCGGGCGACGATTCTGCTGGTGAAGCCGCTCGGCAGCAGGATGCCGTTGCCGTTGGCGGCCTGCAGTGCGCCGTACGGGCCGGCGGCCGGCTGGGCCGGTCCGGCGAAGGCGGCACCCCGCCACAGGGTGCCGCCGAACGCGGCCGCCGAGCCGCCGATCACCGCTGTGCGCAAGAAGGTCCGACGTTCCACGATCACTCCACGGGTGACGTGAGGGCCCGCCGGTCCGGTCGGCCCGGCGGGTCGAACGTCAGGACAGTAGAGGCGCGCAGTTGACGGAGCGTCAACGGTCGGTGAACGGCCCGGGGTCAGTCCGCGCGGACCTCGAAGACCGGCACGGAGACCTCGTCGTCGTCGAGGCAGGCGCCCGTCGCGAGGTCGAAGCGCTGCTTCAGCAGGGGCGAGGCGACGAACGGCTGCCCGCCTTGCGAGCCGACCAGTCCGCGCGACAGGACGTACGCACCGGTGAACGGGTCGCGGTTGTCGATCGCGTACGCACGCCCCGCCCGGTCCACGAACAGCGCGACCTGCCGGCCGTCCGGGAGGAGTGCGGCGACGCCTCGCCCCGGCGTCAGCAGGGAGCGGTCGCAGACCGTGAGCCAGTCGTCCCCGGCGGCGAGCCGGATGACCCGGGTGTCCTGCGCGGTCTCCATCGTCCCGTTCAGCGTCTGGGTCGTCATCAGGATGCGGTCCCTTCGAGAGTGCGGATGGCGAGCACCGGTCCGGCGAGGATGTCCAGGTCGGGCTTGACCTGGTCGCGTTCCGGGACGAACTTCACCGACGGGTCGGGGGCGTCGGGTGCGTTGACGAAGGTCACGAAGCGGCGCAGCCGCTCCGGGTCGTTGATGGTCTCGGCCCACTCGTCGCGGTAGCCGCGCACGTGGTCGGCCATCAGCCGCTCCAGCTCGTCGCAGAGCCCCAGCGAGTCGTGGACGACGACGTCCCGTACGTGCTCCAGGCCGCCCTCGATGCGGTCCAGCCAGGTCGAGGTGCGCTCCAGCCGGTCCGCCGTGCGGATGTAGAACATCAGGAACCGGTCGATGAGCCGCACCAGTTCGGCGTCCGAGAGGTCCTGGGCGAGCAGGTCCGCGTGGCGCGGGGTGGCACCGCCGTTGCCGCCCACGTACAGGTTCCAGCCCTGGGCGGTGGCGATGATCCCGAAGTCCTTGCCGCGGGCCTCCGCGCACTCCCGGGCGCAGCCCGAGACCGCCGACTTCAGCTTGTGCGGGGAGCGCAGGCCCCGGTAGCGCAGCTCCAGGTCGATCGCCATCTTCACCGAGTCCTGCACGCCGTAGCGGCACCAGGTCTGCCCCACACAGGACTTGACCGTCCGCAGCGACTTCCCGTACGCGTGCCCCGACTCGAAGCCCGCGTCGACCAGCCGGGTCCAGATCAGCGGCAGCTGGTCGACGCGGGCACCGAACAGGTCGATCCGCTGACCACCGGTGATCTTGGTGTAGAGGCCGAAGTCCCGGGCCACCTCACCGATCACGATCAGCTTCTCCGGGGTGATCTCGCCGCCGGGGATGCGCGGCACGATCGAGTAGGAGCCGTTGCGCTGGAGGTTGGCGAGGAAGTGGTCGTTGGTGTCCTGGAGGGCCGCCTGTTCGCCGTCCAGGACGTAGCCGCTCGCGCCGACCGTCGGCGCCAGCGAGGCGATGACGGAGCCGACCGTCGGCTTGCAGACCTCGCAGCCGTCGCCGCCGCGCGCCGCCTCACGGCCGTGCGAGTCGAGCAGCTCGGCGTAGGAGGTGATCTCCAGGGTGCGGACGATCTCGTACAGCTCGCTGCGGGTGTACGGGAAGCAGCCGCACAGGCCCTTGTCCTGGCTCTGCGGGAGCAGCTGCCCGATGACCTTGACGCAACTGCCGCAGCCGGTACCCGCCTTGGTGCACTTCTTCACCTCGGGCAGCGTGGTGTGCTCGCAGATCGCGCCCTTGGTGACGTTGTGGCAGGAGCAGATGACCGCCTCGTCGGGCAGCGAGGACGGGCCGAGGGTGACCGGGCCGCCCGCGCCTGCCGGCAGCACCAGCTGCTCGGGGGCGACCGGCAGGACCGTGCCCGTCATCGGGCGCAGCGTGCCGTACTGGTCGGCGTCCCCGACGAGCACCCCGCCGAGCAGTGTGCCGTCCCGGCCGATCACCAGCTTCTTGTAGACGCCCGAGCGGGAGTCCGCGTACACGACGTCGAGGCAGCCCTCGGAGGTGCCGTGCGCGTCCCCGAAGGACGCCACGTCCACGCCGAGGAGCTTCAGCTTCGTCGACAGGTCGGCGCCGGTGAACGCCGCCTCGTTGCCCGTGATCACCTCGGCGGCCGTCTGCGCCATCTCGTAGCCGGGCGCCACCAGCCCGTACACCCGGCCGTCGGAGGCGAGCGCGCACTCGCCGATCGCGAAGACCGCCGGGTCGGAGGTGCGGCACTCGTCGTCGACGATGATGCCGCCGCGCTGGCCGACGGCCAGACCGCAGTCCCGGGCCAGCTGGTCGCGGGGCCTGACGCCGGCCGAGAAGACCACCAGGTCCGTGGCGAGCGAGGAGCCGTCGGAGAGCGACATCCCGTTCACCGAGCCGTCCTCGCCCGCCGTGACCTCCTGGGTGCCGACGCCCGTGTGGACGGTCAGGCCCATGTTCTCGATGGTGCGCAGCAGCGCCGCGCCGCCGCCGTCGTCGACCTGGACGGGCATCAGCCGGGGTGCGAACTCGACCACGTGCGTGTCCAGTCCGAGCCCCTTGAGCGCGCCCGCCGCCTCCAGGCCGAGCAGTCCGCCGCCGACGACCGCGCCGGTCGTCGCCGTCTTCGCGTACTCCTCGATCGCGAGCAGGTCCTCGATGGTGCGGTAGACGAAGCAGCCCTCGGTGTCCTTGCCCGGGACGGGCGGGACGAACGGGTACGAGCCGGTGGCCAGCACCAGCGTGTCGTAACGGAAGGTCTCACCGGAGCGCGCGGTGACCGTGCGCGCCTCGCGGTCCAGCGAATCGGCCGGGTCGCCGACCCGCAGCTCGAAGCCGTGCCGCTCCATGAAGCCCTGCTCGACGAGCGACAGGTCCTCGGGGGTCTTCCCCGAGAAGTACGAGGTCAGCTGCACCCGGTCGTAGGCGGCGCGGGGCTCCTCGCACAGGACGACGACCCGGGCGGTGCCCGCGGTGGCCGTCAGCCCGCGGTCGGCGAGGGCCTCCAGGAAACGCTGGCCGACCATTCCGTGTCCGACGACCACGATGGTCGGCACGGCCGCCGCGGTGGAGGTGTGGGCGGTCGGGAACGTGGACACCGGCATCTCAGAAGCCTCCGTCGTTGGTGAGCAGGTGGAGCAGGGACGTTTCGGCGGGGAGCGGCTCGTCGTCCTGCCAGGTGCGGGCCAGGGTGCCGACCGCGGCGAGATCGCCGAGCAGCACACCGCCCGCCAGCCGGTCGCCGCGGACGACGACCGTGCGGTACGCGCCCCGGGTGGCGTCCGCCAGCCGGATCACGTCGTCGCCGGGCAGCGGCCGGGAGTCGCCGAAGGCGGCGAGGTCGAGCGATCCGGTGCCGGGGTCGGCCGGCCCGTTCAGCGTCAGCCGGGTCAGGGCCCGGGTGCCGTCGTAGCGGGCGGGTCGCCCGGCCAGCACCTCGGCCAGTACATCGGCCTGCTCCAGCGCCGGGCCCGCGAGCCCGTACACGGTGGAGCGGTGCTCGGCGCAGTCCCCGACGGCGTGGATGTACGGATCGGAGGTGCGCAGCTCGTCGTCGACGACGACGCCCTTGCGGACCTCCAGACCGGCCGCCTGCGCGAGGCCCGTCCGGGGACGCACCCCGCAGGCCAGCACGGTGATCTCGGCCGCCAGCTCGTAGCCGTCGGCCAGCTCCACTCCCCGCACCGCGCCGTCCGCGCAGCGCAGCCCGCGCACCCGGCACTCGGTGTGCACCTCGACGCCGAGGGACTCCAGGTGCCGCCGCAGCAGTCCGGCCGACTCGGCGTCCAGCTGCCGTTCCATGAGGTGCTCGCCCTGCTGGGCCAGCACCACCTGGGCGCCGCACTCGGCCAGTGCCCGGGCCGCCGAGACACCGAGGAGACCGCCGCCGATGACGACCGCGCTCACCCCCGTCCGCACCGAGGCGCGCAGCGCCAGGCAGTCGTCCAGGGTGCGAAAGGCGTGCACCCCGTCCGGCATGGTGTTCCCGAGCCCGCGCAGCGGCGGGAGCACCGGGTTGGAACCGGTCGCGAGCACCAGCCGGCCGTAGTGCACGACGCTTCCGTCGTCGCAGTGCACCAGCCGGTCGGCCCGGTCGATCCGCACCACCCGCACCCCGCGCCTGACCTCGGCCGGGGGAAGCGCGATGACGTCCGCCGGATACCGCCCGGCCAGCACCTCGGCCAGCAGCACCCGGTTGTAGGGGGCGTGCGACTCCTCGCCGATGACGGTGACATCGGGCACCCGGGCGGCGAGCCGTGCGCCCGCCATCCCGGCACCGATCACCACCACCCGCGCCGTGTTCTCCGTCCGTGTCCTCATGACAGGAAGCGTGACCGGAGGGTGTTACCCGTCCGGATCCCCTCTGTTTCCCGGGAGGAACCTTGCGCTCAGCGCCCGCGCAAGGCGTCTGTGAGGGCGGGACGACGGCGGCAAGCTCAGGGTTGGCTCAAGAATCCGGCAGCGGTTGGACGCGACACGAGCCGTTTCCTTAGGGTCGGGATCATGCCTGACATCACCCTGACCACCCTGGTCGTACTGTGCCTCGCCGCGGCCGCGGCCGGCTGGATCGACGCCGTGGTCGGAGGTGGCGGGCTCCTCCTGCTGCCCGCGCTGCTGCTCGGCCTGCCGCACCTCCCGGCCGCCCAGATCCTCGGCACCAACAAGGCGGTCGCCATCGTCGGCACCTCGGGCGCCGCCGTCACCTATGCGCGCAAGGCCCCGGTGAAGGTCGGCACGGCGATACGGATCGGGCTCGCCGCCCTGGCCGGATCGATGACCGGCGCGTTCTTCGCCGCCGGGATCAGCAGCGAGGTGCTGCGCCCGGTGATCATGGTGGTGCTGGTGGCCGTCGCCGCGTTCGTGATGCTGCGGCCCCAGTTCGGCCGGTCCGCCGCGGACGGCACGGCGCCCGGGGTCACCCGGGCCCGTACCGTCACCGCGATCGTCCTGGTGGGCGGCGGCATCGGCCTGTACGACGGACTGTTCGGACCGGGCACCGGCACCTTCCTCGTGCTGGCGCTCACCGCGGTGCTCCACCTCGACCTGGTGACGGCCTCCGCCACCGCCAAGATCGTCAACGTCTGCACCAACGGCGGCGCCCTGGCGATGTTCGCCTACCAGGGCAACGTGCTGTGGCAGCTGGCCGCGCTGATGGCGGTGTTCAACCTGGCGGGCGGCCTGTTCGGGGCGAGGATGGCGCTGCGCAAGGGCAGCGAGTTCGTCCGCGGGGTGCTGCTGGTGGTCGTCTTCTCCCTGGTCGCGAAGC
This sequence comes from Streptomyces sp. NBC_01257, assembly GCF_035917255.1. Taxonomy (NCBI): domain Bacteria; kingdom Bacillati; phylum Actinomycetota; class Actinomycetes; order Kitasatosporales; family Streptomycetaceae; genus Streptomyces; species Streptomyces sp. NBC_01257. The sequence continues at coordinate 3,022,065 of NZ_CP108472.1, read as the reverse complement.
TCGCCTTCGACCAGTGGCACGCCTGAGCGTCGCAGGGCCCCTCAGCGCACGCCGGTGAGGTGGGCGTACGCCACCACGTTGCCCTCGTACCCCGTCGACTCGGAGAATCCGCCGCCGCAGGTGATCAGCCGCAGCGAGGCGTGCTCCGAGGCCCCGTACACCCGCTGGTCGGGGAAGTCCTCGCTGTCGTAGACCTCGATCGCGTCGAGCGAGAAGACGGCGGTGCGGCCGTCCTGCCGCAGGACCTCGACCGTGCTGCCCTTCTTCATGGACCCCAGGTCGTAGAAGACCGACGGGCCCTGGGCGTTGTCCACATGACCGGCCACGATCGCCGTGCCCCTGGCGCCGGGCGGGGTGCCGTCCTTGTACCAGCCGACGATGTCGGTGTTCCCGGCCGGCGGTACGTCGAGGCTGCCGTCCGCCCCGAGCCCCAGCCGCATCATCGGGGCGTCCACCCGGATGCTGGGAATCCTGATGCGCACGGGCGCGGATGGCCGCAGCGGCTCGGCGACCGGGGAGCCGGGCAGCAGTCCGGGCCCGGCGGCGAAGGCGTCGGCGGAGGACGGGGCCGGCGGGGTCAGCCGGGTGTCGGCGCCGTTCCGGACCAGCCAGAGACCGGCCAGCGCCGCGACGACGAGCAGCCAGCCCTTGGCCTTCTGGGACACGGTCGTCCTCCGGGTGACGGGGGCCGGACGGACCGGCCCCGGACGAGAACGGTCCCGTCCCGGTGGCGCGGGGCCACCGGGACGGAAACCAGGCGGTACGGAGAGATGGAAGTCTCCGTCAGCTGTCGTCCTGCGTGCCGCTCGCCCGGCGACGCAGGAGCCAGGCTCCGCCGACGGCGGTCGCGGCGAGAACGCCGGCTCCCGCCGCGATCTGGGTGGTGTCCGGTCCGACGCTGCCGCCGACACCGGTCTTCACATGCCCCGTGGGGGCGGTGGGTGCGGCCGAGGTGCGGTGGCCGGAGGGGGTCTCGTAGCCGTCGGGCGGGCTGGTGCGCCCGGGCGCGCTCGGCCGCTCCGAGGGGCGCGGCGGCTTGCTGCGGGCGGAGTCGTCCGCGAGGGAGGGCGCGTCCGGCACGAGAGCCGCACCGGACGCCTCGGCCTCGTCGAGCCCGGTGGAGTCGTACTCCTCGGTGTCGTACAGGTCCGACGGCAGACCGGCACCGGCCGGGGAGTCCTCGTCCGAGGACCCGGGAGCGCTGTCCGCGCCCGTGGTGCCCGCGGCCCTCACCTCGATCTCACCGGTGGCCTGCTTGCCGTTCTCGCAGGCCACGTCGATGCTGTACGGGCCCGGCTCGACATTGCCCGGCACCTTGAACGAACCGGCCAGGACCTCCTTGAGCGTGGCCGGGGCCAGCGCGAACTCGGAGGCGTCCAGGGCGCTCGCGTCACCGGTGGCGCCGGTGTCGCCGCCGCAGGCGGTGGTGTTCACGGTGACCGTCGCGCCCGGGGCGGCGCTCGCGGGAGTGATCTCCAGTGGCGCCGCTTCGTCCCCGTACGCGGACGGGGCGGCGGCACTGAGGCCGAACGCGGCAGCGGCGAGGGCCGCGGCGGCGGTGCCGGTCACGAGGCGAGCAGGACTGCGCATGGGGGGTTCCTCCGAGCGGGGATGGCGCCGGGCTGGTGTGTCCTGGTTCCGAGCTAACGGCCGCCCCGCCACCCATGCCTGCTGACACCAAGTCAGCTTTCACCCGATCGGACCGGCGCCGCCTCCTTGCCACACCGCATGTGCGCAGGTCACGGCGGCGGTGACGGGGGAGGGGGGCCGTCCTTCGGTGTCCGGTGCCGATCGGGTGACGACCGCCGCGGGAAAAGTGGTGCACGTCACACGCATGACCCGCGCATCGCCGGGCACATGAAGCACACCCCCCACGGGACGGTGCGCACAGCCGCCCCCGGCCACCGCCTTCACCGGACCCGCCCCCCCTGGGTCCGGTGAAGGCGGTTCGTCCTGTGCCGAGGGCGTCCCCTCAGGCCGGAGCGGCGGACCAGCTGATGACGGGCGGCCTGACCCGGCCGCAGAGTGGCAGGCCCCTGTCGTCGGAGAGCGGCAGCCGGGCGGTGAGGTGCCCCGAGTGCACGGCCCGCTCCAGAACGGCTTCCTCGATGTCGGCGAACATCAGCTTGGCCCGCCGGAACATGGAGAACAGCCCGTCCGCGTCGACCGTGCCCCACGACAGGTACACGAATCTCCCGCCGAGCCGGTTCTGTACGTACGGCCCGCTCACCTCGACGCCGTCCGCCCCCGCGACGGCGGTGCACTCCAGGGTCCAGCGGACGGTGACGGAGTCGCCGGGGCGCAGATCGAGGAGTTCGCCGGGCCGGTCCTTGCGCTGCACGCCCACGTGGATGTTCTCGCGGCCCGCGAAGTCGCCGCCGGGAGCGCAGGCGAGCCCGGGCAGTTGTGCCCCCTCGATGTGGATCTGCATGCGCGAGCGCGGCCCTTCGCTGGAGTTCTGCATGGGTCCATGGTCCACCCCCGCGGCGGCCCGCCGGGTGTCCGGGCGGTCAGACGGTGTCCCAGGGGGCGGCCTCGTACGCGGCGCCGAGCCGCTTCATCAGCTCCTCGTCGACCGTGAACACCGTGTCGTCGATCCGGGCGACCGGTGCCATGCCCTGCGAGTTGGTGACGAACGCCGAGCGGTAGGCCGCCAGTCCGTCCTTCGTCACCGGCCGGCGCAGCGAGCGCACGCCCGTGCCCGGCAGCTCCCGCTCCAGCAGCGCCATGGTGATGCCCAGCAGTGCGGGGGCCTGCGGCCAGATCACCGAAGTGCCGTCCCAGAAACCGATGTTGGTGATGGAGCCCTCGGTCACCGCACCGTCCGGCAGGGTCAGCAGCGCATCGTCGAAACCCGCCCGGCGGGCGAGATCCCCGTAGTACATCTGCCCGAAGTCCCCGGGGCGCTTGAGGTGCGGCGCGGTGCGCGCGTACGGGACGGACATCAGACTCCGCGGCTCGGACGTCATCCGGGCCGGCTCGCGCACCGTGACCATCACGGTCGTCCCGGTGGCGCCCGGCGGCCTCGTCCCGACCACCCGCACCGAGGCGTCCGCCACCCCCGCGCCCCGCAGCGCGTGCCGGACGAGCTCACGCACCGGGCCGCCGTCCAGGGGGAGTTCGAAGAGCTCCCGGTTCGCGGAGCCGAGCCGCTCCAGATGCAGGTCCAGGCCGCGCACCCGGCCGTCCCTGATCTGCATCGCCGTGAAATGGCCGTAGGGGAAGAGGGCGGCCGTCCGCAGATCGTCCTCGGTGGCCGGACGCCCGTCGAACTCGGCGTACGGGAACGCCGCCGCTGCTGGATTCGTCATGCCGTCCACCGTATGCCGACCCGCGCGCGAGGCGGGCCGCTTGACCTCAAGCGCGGTTGATGTACGAGCCTCTTGCCATGGACCTCACCACTGCCGCAACCACGGCCACCGCTCTGTCCGCGACTGCCCCGCTGAAGGTCGCGGTCATCCTCGCCAGCAACCGCGAGGGCCGGTTCGCGCCCGTCGTCGCCGACTGGTTCCGCTCCCGCACCGACGAGCGTCCCGACATCGCGACCGACCTGGTCGACGTCGCCGCGCTCGAACTCCCGACCGCCCTCTCCTACCGGCCCGGCCCCGAGGACCAGGCCCTGCTGGCGGAGGTCTCGGGACGGCTGGCGGACGCCGACGCCTTCGTCGTCATCACCCCGGAGTACAACCACTCCTACCCGGCCCCGCTCAAGAACCTCATCGACTGGCACCGCGCCGAATGGCAGGCCAAGCCCGTCGCCTTCGTCTCCTACGGCGGGGTCTCCGGAGGGCTGCGCGCGGTCGAGCACCTGCGGCAGGTCTTCGCCGAACTGCACACCGCCTCGATCCGCGACACCGTCTCCTTCCACAACGCCGGCGCCCTCTTCGACGACGAGGGCCGGCACAAGGACCCGGCGGGCCCCGACGCCGCGGCGAAGACGCTCCTCGACCAGCTGGTCTGGTGGGGCCGGGCACTGCGGGACGCGAAGGCGGTCCATCCGTACGGCGGCTGACTGCGCATCGGGACGCTCTGCCCGACAATCGGGGCAGAGCCCCGACGACCGCGAGGAGACCGACGGTGACACCGCCCGCATGGCTGACCGTGCTGACCACGACGGACAGCGAGGAGAAGGCCCAGCTGCTGGCGCAGGGCGCGGTGGAGGCGAGGCTCGCCGCCTGCGTGCAGATCTCCGCACCCGTCACCTCGGTCTACCGGTGGCAGAACGCCATCGAGACCACCGAGGAGTGGCAGCTCTTCCTCAAGACGACGGCCGAGCGGTACGAGGAGCTGGAGGCCTACCTCCAGGAGACGCACGACTACGACACCCCGGAGATCATCGCCCTGCCGGTGGTCCGGGGCAGCGCCCGCTACCTCGGCTGGGTCTCGGCGGAGACGGCCCCGGTCACCTCGCTCTGAGTGGTGACGGGGGCGGTGACGGGGGCGGTGGCCAGAGCCTCCAGCCGCACCGCGCACACCTTGAACTCCGGCATCCGCGACACCGGGTCGAGCGCCGGATTGGTCAGGGTGTTGGCCCTGCCCTCACCCGCCCAGTGGAACGGCATGAACACGGTGTCCTGCCGGATCGTCCCGGTGATCCGCGCGGGCGCCACCGCCCGGCCCCGGCGTGAGGTGACCGCGACCGGATCGCCCTCGGCCACCCCGATCCGCTCCGCGAGCCGCGGATGGAGCTCCACGAAGGGGCCCGGGGCCGCGGCGTTCAGCTCCGCCACCCGGCGGGTCTGCGCCCCCGACTGGTACTGGGCGACGACCCGGCCCGTGGTCAGCACCACCGGGTACTCCGCGTCCGTCTCCTCCGCGGCCGGCCGGTGCGTCACGGGAACGAACCGGGCCCGCCCGTCGTCCGTCGCGAACCGGTCGAGGAACAGCCGCGGCGTACCGGCGTGCGCGGTGTCCGGGCACGGCCAGAACACCCCGTCCTCGGCCGCGATCCGCTCGTACGTGATGCCCGCGTAGTCCGCGGGGCCGCCTGCCGAGGCCCGCCGCAGCTCGTCGAAGACCTCCTCCGGGGCGGCCGGGAAACCCTTCCCGTGGCCGAGGAGGGCGGCCAGCCCGTTCAGCACCTCCAGATCACTGCGCACGCCGTCGGGCGCCTCGACCGCGCGCCGGCGCAGCAGCACCCTGCCCTCCAGACTGGTGGTCGTCCCGGTCTCCTCGGCCCACTGCGTCACCGGCAGCACCACATCGGCCAGGGCGGCCGTCTCCGACAGCACCACATCGGCGACCGCGAGGAAGTCCAGCGACCGCAGCCGCTCCTCCACATGCCCCGCGTGCGGCGCCGACACCACCGGGTTCGACCCCATCACCAGCAGCGCCCGCACATCGGTGCCCAGCGCGTCCAGCAGCTCGTAGGCGCTGCGCCCCGGCCCCGGCAGCGAGTCGGGGTCGACTCCCCACACCCCGGCGACATGGCGGCGCGCCGCCGGATCGGTGAGCTTGCGGTAGCCGGGCAGCTGATCGGCCTTCTGGCCGTGCTCGCGGCCGCCCTGGCCGTTGCCCTGCCCGGTCAGACAGCCGTAGCCGGACAGCGGACGGCCCGCGCGCCCGGTGGCCAGCGCGAAGTTGATCCAGGCGCCGACCGTGTCCGTGCCCTTGGCCTGCTGCTCGGGTCCGCGCGCGGTCAGCACCATGCCGCTCGGCGCGTCACAGAACAGCTCCACGGCCGTCCGCAGCTGCGGCACCGGAACCCCCGTCAGCCGCTCCACCAGCTCCGGCCAGTGGGCCATCACCCCGGCCCGCGCCTCGTCCCAGCCGCTGGTGCGCTCCCGGACGAACTCCTCGTCCACCCGCCCCTGCGCCACCACCAGGTGCAGCATGCCGAGCGCCAGCGCCAGATCGGTGCCGGGCCGGGGTGCCAGATGGAGGTCCGCCTGCTCGGCGGTCCGGGTGCGGCGCGGGTCGATGACGATCAGCCGGCCGCCGTTCTCGCGCAGCTCGGTCAGATAGCGCAGCGCGGGCGGCATCGTCTCCGCGAGGTTGGAGCCCACCAGGATCACGCACCCGGTGCGCGGTATGTCCTCCAGCGGGAACGGCAGCCCGCGGTCGAGCCCGAAGGCCCGCTGGTGCGCGGCGGCCGCCGACGACATGCAGAACCGTCCGTTGTAGTCGATCTGCGAGGTGCCGAGCACCACCCGGGCGAACTTCCCGAGTGCGTACGCCTTCTCGTTGGTCAGCCCGCCGCCGCCGAACACCCCGACCGCGTCGGCCCCGTGCCGTGCGCGCGTCCCCCGCATCCCGTCGGCGATCCGGGCCAGCGCCTCGTCCCACCCGGCCGGCTCCAGCCGCCCGCTCACCGCATCGCGTACCAGCGGCCCGGTCAGCCGTACGGCCGAGGAGAGCACGGCGGGCGCCGACCGGCCCTTGCCGCAGAGCGCGCCCCGGTTCACCGGGAAGGAGGTGCGCTCCTCCACCTCGACGACCGCGTCACCGGCGGCCGGGCGCAGGTTCATGCCGCACTGCAGCGCGCAGTACGGGCAGTGGGTCGCGGTGGCGGCGGCCGGGGTGCTGGTCATGCCCCCAGCCTGCGAGCCGGGTGTTACACGGACGCCCGCTCCCGGTTACACCGCCGGTACGCGCACCTCAGCCCGCCCGGCACCCGGCGGTGAGGTGCGGCCGCACGGTCACCGGGCGGCCTCGGCGAGGGCCCGCGTCACGCCCGTCTCCCGCGGCCCCAGGAAGTGCGGGTCCGGGGTGAACAGGGCGTCCAGGGCCGCCTTCCCTGCCGCGAAAACCTCCCGGGTGCCGCCGTAGTACCAGGTCACATCGTGTACGGCGTCGACCCCGACGCCGTACGCGTCGATGCCCGCCGCCCGGCACAGCGCGATCGCGCGCCGGATGTGGAAGCCCTGGCTCACCAGCACCGCCCGGTCCACCCCGAAGATCTTCCTGGCCCGCACGCACGAGTCCCAGGTGTCGAAGCCGGCGAAGTCGCTGACGATCCTGGTGTCCGGCACGCCGTGCGCGACGAGGAAGGTGCGCATCGCGTCCGGCTCGTCGTACTCCTTCCGGCTGTTGTCACCGGTCACCAGCACGACCTTCACCTTCCCGTCCCGGTAGAGCCCGGCCGCGGTCCGCAGCCGGTTCGCGAGGTACGGGGACGGCTTCCCGTCCCACAGCCCCGCCCCGAACACCACCGCGACCTGCTGCGCGGGCACGTCCGCCGCGGTCCTGACCCGGGCGTCCGCGACCGTGTGCATCCAGGTGGCCGGAGCCAGCGCGAGCACACAGGCGGCCATCACGCCCTGCACGGCCCGCCGCCGCCCCCGCCGGGTCCGCGGCAGCCGCGGCCGCAACCGGGCGGCCCTCCGCAGCCGCGCCAGCACCGCCCCTCCGCTCCGTGGCCTCAGCCGCATCGGAGCCCCCATCCCTTTTGTCGTGTCGTACCGTCCCCCTCGCTTGACGAGCAGACGGCCGAAACGGTTCTCCGCCAGGGCTGTCGGTAGCATCGGCCGATGTTGCTTCCCCGGCTGATCGCGTCCGATCTGGACGGCACCCTGCTCCGTAACGACGGCACCCTCTCGCCGCGCACCCTGAGAGCCCTGCGCACGGCGGAGGACGCCGGCGCGGAGATCGTCATCGTCACCGCGAGGCCGCCCCGCTTCGTCGACCGGCTCGCCGAGGCCACCGGCCTGCTGGGCACCGCGGTGTGCAGCAACGGCGCCCTCGTCTACGACATCGCGACCCGCACCGTCGTCTCCTCCCGCGTCCTGCCCCTCACCACCGCCCAGCGGGTCGCCACCGCAATCGCCGCCGTGATCCCCGGGATCGGCTTCGCCCTGGAGACCGGCAACCAGGTGCTGTACGAACCCGCCTACCGGCTGCGCATGTCCGAGGACGTCGGCGCCGAACTCCCCGTCCCCTCCCTCGCCGACCTGTGGCTGACCGAGGCCCCCGTCACCAAGCTGCTCGCCTGGTCGGACCGGCTCGACGCCGACACCCTGCTGGCCGCCGTCCGGCAGGGCGCGGGCGACGAGGTGCAGCTCACCCACTCGGGCGGGCGCGGCCTGCTGGAGATCAGCGCGCCGGGCGTCACCAAGGCCGGCACCCTGGCAGCGCTCTGCGCCGGGCGGGGCATCGAAGCCGGCGAGGTCATCGCCTTCGGCGACATGCCCAACGACCTCACCGTCCTCGCCTGGGCCGGCACCGGCTACGCCATGGCCAACGCCCACCCGGCCGTGCTCGCCGCCGTGCCGGTGCACACCGCCACCAACGAGGAGGACGGGGTCGCCGACGTCATCGAGCGGCTCTTCGCCTCGCGGGTACGGCCCGAACCCGCGACCTGACAGCGGCCAGGAGCCGCCGGTGAGGCGGCGGAAAACGCCCGTGACCGGCGCGCAACGAGGCGGCAACCTGCACCCGGCACCATCGGTCCATGACGGAGTCGGCACCGGAAAACCCCCAGGAGTCCCCGCCTCTCGACAGCACGGCGCAAATGTTGACCCGCATCACCGCACAGCTCGGCACCCAGCTCAGCCTCGTCTCCCTGAACGGAACCCGACGGCCCATGCACCGCACCCGGCAGCAGCCCCCGCACCGCAACGTGAGCCCGCTGACCCCCGCCGCCCCCGCCCTCGTCGCCGTCGCGCACGGCAGCCGGGACCCGCGGGCGCTGCACACGGTGACGGAACTCCTGGACCGGGTACGGGAGCTGCGGCCGGGGCTCGACGTCCGGCTCGGCCACATCGAGCTCAACGAACCCCTCCTCCCGCAGACCCTGCACACCCTGGGCAGCGGCGAGGCGGTCCTCGTGCCGCTGCTGCTCGGCCGCGGCTACCACGTGAAGCAGGACATCCCGGAGGCCGTCGCCGGCGCACCCGCCCTGCGCACCCGCACCGCTGGCCCCCTCGGACCGCACCCGCTGCTGGTCGAGGCGCTCCACGGCCGGCTCGCCGAGGCGGGCTGGCGCCCCTCGGACGACGGGAGCCGCGACAGCGCCGTGGTGCTGGCCGCCGCCGGATCGCGGGACCCCGAATCGGCCGCCGGCACGCGCCGCACGGCGCAGCTGCTCAGCGAGCGGCTCGGCGGGGTGCCCGTCGTGCCCGCGTACGCCTCCGCGGCGACACCGACCGTCCCGGCCGCCCTGCGCGCCCTGGCCGCCCGAGGCCGCCGACGGGTCGCCGTCGCCTCGTACTTCACCGCCCCCGGACGCTTCGCGTCCGCCGCGGCAGGGGCCGCCCCCTGGATCGCCGCCGCCCCGCTCGGCGCCCACCCGGCGATGGCACGACTGCTCCTGCACCGCTACGACCAGGCACGGGCGGCCGCACACGAAAGCCTGATGAACACACGATTCCTGGCCTCTGCCTGAGCCTTCCTGTCGGCGCGGCCGATTACTGTCGACCCCATGGACGGCATCGACGGCTTCGACGGCACGGACAGTACGTACGGCACGCAGGACCCCGGCACGGCTCCCTACGGTGCCGCCGACGCCGAGCGCTGGGACACCGAACCGGACAAACGGCCGGGACGCACCGCCTTCCAGCGCGACCGCGCCCGGGTGCTGCACTCCGCCGCGCTGCGCAGACTCGCCGGGAAGACCCAGGTCGTCACCCCCGGCACCCGCAGTCACGCCTGGGACGCCAGCCCGCGGACCCGGCTCACACACTCGCTGGAGTGCGCCCAGGTCGGCCGGGAACTCGGCGCCGCGCTCGGCTGCGACCCCGACCTGGTCGAGACGGCCTGCCTCTCCCACGACATGGGCCACCCGCCCTTCGGGCACAACGGCGAACAGGCGCTCAACGACTTCGCCTCCGACTGCGGTGGATTCGAGGGCAACGCCCAGTCGCTGCGGCTGCTGACCCGGCTCGAACCCAAGCGCTTCGTCCCCGACACCCGCACCGGTGAGCCGGCCAGCGTCGGACTCAACCTCACCCGCGCCGCGCTCGACGCCGCCACGAAGTACCCCTGGCCCCGGGGCGCCCACCCCACCGACCCCGGCTCACCGAAGTTCGGGGTGTACGAGGACGACCTGCCGGTCTTCCACTGGTTCCGCAAGGGCGCCCCGCAGGACCGCAAGTGCTTCGAGGCCCAGGTGATGGACTGGTCCGACGACGTGGCGTACTCGGTGCACGACTTCGAGGACGGGCTGCACGCCGGCCACATCGACCCCAACTGCCTCGACGCCGAACCGGAGCGCCAGGAGATCTGGGCCGTCGCCATCGGACGGTACGTCCCGGCGGACACCGATCCGCAGGAACTGTCCGACGCCCTGGACCGCCTGATCGGCCAGGACTGGTGGCCGCACGGCTACGACGGATCGGCCGTCGCCCAGGCCCGGCTCAAGGACGCGACCAGCCAGCTGATCGGCCGTTTCTGCCTCGCCGCCGAGAGCGCGACCCGGCAGGCTCACGGCACCGGGCGCCTGGGCAGATACGCGGCCGAGCTCGTCGTCCCCCGCGAGGCCCGCCACGAATGCGCGGTCCTCAAGGCGGTCGCCGACCGGTACGTCATGCAGCGCGCCGAACAGGAGGCGATCCGCGCCGACCAGCGCATCATCATCGCCGAACTGGCCGCCGCCCTGACCGCCCGGGCACCGGAGGGACTGGAGCCCCAGCTGCGCGCGCTCTACGAGGCGGCCCCCGACGACCGGGCCCGCAAGCGGGTCCTGGTCGACCAGATCGCCGCCCTGACCGACGCCTCGGCCCGTACCCTGCACCTCTCGCTCACCGCTCCGCGCGGCTGAGGGCAGCCCTGCTCCAGGTGTGCGGGCCCCGGCCGGCACACCGGCCCATGATCACGGGGCGTGACCTGATCGGGTCACACCCCCTTTCGCCATCACGCTGCGTGCGGGACGCTCGCAGTTGGCGCCGTGCAGCAAGCACCGAGGAGGCATCAAGTGGTCGACGCACATCGGACGTTCGTCATTGTCGGCGGAGGACTGGCCGGAGCGAAGGCAGCGGAGACGCTCCGGTCGGAGGGGTTCAGCGGCCGGGTCATCCTGATCGGCGACGAACGCGACCACCCGTACGAACGTCCACCGCTGTCCAAGGGATACCTGGCCGGGAAGGAGGACCGCGACAGCGTCTTCGTCCACGAGACCGCCTGGTACGCGGGGGCCGACGTCGAACTCCACCTCGGCCAGCCCGTCACCGCACTGAACCGTGAGGCCCGCTCCGTGGAGCTCGGCGACGGCACGGTCATCCACTACGACAAGCTGCTGCTGGCCACCGGCGCCGAACCGCGCCGCCTCGACATCCCCGGCACCGGCCTGGCGGGCGTCCACCATCTGCGCCGCCTGGCCCACGCCGACCGGCTGCGCAACGTCCTCGCCGCGCTCGGCCGCGACAACGGCCACCTGGTGATCGCCGGGGCCGGCTGGATCGGCCTGGAGGTCGCGGCGGCGGCCCGCGGCTACGGCGCCGAGGTCACCGTCGTCGAACCGGAGGCCACCCCGCTGCTCCGCGTCATCGGCCCCGAGCTCGGCCAGATCTTCACCGACCTGCACAGCGACCACGGCGTCCGCTTCCACTTCGGCGGCCGGCTCACCGAGATCGTCGGCCAGGACGGCATGGTCCTCGCGGTCCGCACCGACGACGGCGAGGAGCACCCCGCCCACGACGTCCTCGCCGCGATCGGCGCGGCCCCGCGGGCCGCCCTCGCCGAGGCCGCCGGGCTGGAGACCGTCCCGCGCGCCCAGGGCGGCGGCATCGCCGTGGACGCCTCGCTGCGCACCAGCGACCCGCACATCTTCGCCGCCGGTGACGTGGCCAACGTGGCCCACCCGCTGCTCGGCACCCGTCTGCGGGTGGAGCACTGGGCCAACGCGCTGAACAGCGGACCGGCGGCGGCCCGCGCCATGCTCGGCCAGGAGGTCTCCTACGACCGGGTGCCGTACTTCTTCTCCGACCAGTACGACCTCGGCCTCGAGTACTCGGGCTGGGCGCCGCCCGGCAGCTACGACCAGGTCGTGATCCGCGGCGACGCGGGCAAGCGCGAGTTCATCGCGTTCTGGCTGAAGGACCGCAAGGTGCTCGCCGGGATGAACGTGAACGTGTGGGACGTCACGGAAACCGTGCAGGAACTGATCCGGGCCGCCCAGCCGGTAGACCCGGACGCCCTCGCCGACCCGTCCGTCCCCCTGGAGTCCCTGATCTGAACGGTGCCGGTCCGTGGTGCGGGGTTCCGTCCTCAATCGCCGGACGGGCTTGTGTGCGGGTCCCCCGCCGGTTCGCCCTTGTCCGGTGGGTGGGGGTGGGGGCCCTCCGGGGCGTCTCCTCAAAAACTGGCGTGGCAACCGGAGACGTTGCGGGGGCCGGGTATTACGCCATTTTTCTGCGGGGACGCCCCTGCACGCCCCCACCCACTCTGACGTGCGTCTGAACACCGGCGACACGAACGCCGCAGACGCAAGGCGGCCGGGTCCGGGGCCGTGCAGGGGAGTCCCCGCAGGACGACGAACGGATTCCGGGCTCCCGCCGCGTGGGACTGGAAACGTTCGTCGTTTGAGGAGACGCCCCGGAGGGGCACCGGACCCCCACCCACCGGGGCAGGCGCCCCGGGTCGCGGGGAACCCGCACCAACAAGCCCGTCCGGCGATTGAGGACGGAACCCCGCACCACAGCACCCCGCACCACAGCACCCCGCACCCCGCACCCGGCGTCGGTTGTCGTAGCTCACCCGTAGACTTCACGCGTGGCAGGCAGGATCAATGACGACGACGTGAAGGCGGTCCGGGACGCGGTCCCGATCGACGCCGTCGTTTCCGAGTACCTCCAGCTGCGCAACGCGGGCGGCGGAAACCTCAAGGGCCTCTGCCCCTTCCACGACGAGAAGTCCCCCTCCTTCCAGGTCAGCCCGAGCAAGGGCCTCTTCCACTGCTTCGGCTGCCAGGAGGGCGGCGACACGATCGCCTTCGTGCAGAAGATCGATCACCTGACGTTCGCCGAGGTCGTGGAGCGGCTCGCCGCCAAGGCCGGCATCACCCTGCGGTACGAGGAGGGCGGGTACAACCCGTCCCACCAGCGCGGTGAGCGGATCAGGCTGGTCGAGGCGCACAAGGCGGCCGCCCAGTTCTACGTCGAACAGCTCGACGGCCCCGAGGCCGAGATCGGCCGTAAGTTCCTCGCCGAGCGCGGCTTCGACCAGGCGGCGGCCGCCCACTTCGGGGTGGGCTACAGCCCGGCCGGCTGGGACCACCTGACCCGCTATCTGCGCGGCAAGGGCTTCAGCGACAAGGAGCTGATCGGCTCCGGCCTCTCCCAGGACGGCAGGCGCGGCCCCATCGACCGCTTCCGCGGCCGGCTGATGTGGCCGATCAGCGACACCTCGGGCGACATCGTCGGCTTCGGCGCCCGCAAGCTGCGCGACGACGACAACGGTCCGAAGTACCTCAACACCCCCGAGACCGCGATCTACAAGAAGTCCCAGGTGCTGTACGGCATCGACCTGGCCAAGAAGGACATCGCGAAGTCCAGCCGGGCCGTCGTCGTCGAGGGCTACACGGACGTGATGGCCTGCCATCTCGCCGGGATCACCACCGCCATCGCCACCTGCGGCACGGCGTTCGGCGGCGACCACATCAAGATCCTGCGCCGCCTCCTGATGGACAACGGCAGCGCCCGGGTGATCTTCACCTTCGACGGTGACGCGGCCGGCCAGAAGGCCGCCCTGCGCGCCTTCGAGGACGACCAGAAGTTCGCCGCCGAGACCTACATCGCGATCGCCCCGGACAACATGGACCCGTGCGATCTGCGTCTCGCCAAGGGCGACCAGGCCGTCTGCGACCTGGTCGAACCCCGCACCCCGCTCTTCGAGTTCGCGCTCCGCCAGATCGTCGCGCGCTACGACCTGGAGACCCCGGCCGGCCGAGCCGCCGCGCTCGACGAGGCCGCCCCGGTCGTCGCCAAGATCAAGACGGGCAGCGTGCAGCGTGAGGTCGCCGTCCAGCTCGCCGGCTTCGTCGGCATCCTGGACCAGGAGTACGTCGTGCACCGGGTCAACCAGCTCGCCCAGTGGGCCCGCGGCCGGGGCGAGAGGGGGCCCGCACCGGGCGCCCGCGGCGGCTCCCGGCCCCAGGAGGTCCAGGCGCCCGTTGCCCCCTCGGGCCCCGCGCTCAACCTCCGCAGCCCCGCCCACCGCACCGAGCGCGAGCTCCTGAAGCTCGCCCTGCAGAAGCCCGCCCTGGTCTCCCCGGCCTTCGACGCCTACGGGGTCGACGAGTTCACCGCCCCGCCGTACGCCGCGGTCCGCCAGTGCATCGCGGAGGCGGGCGGCGCGGAGCTGGGCGTCCCCGAGACCCGCGAGTACCTCGTCCAGGTGCTCGACGCGACCCCCAACGACACCGTGCGCAAGCTGGTCACGGAGCTCGCGGTCGAGGTCTTCCGGGGCAAGTCCATCGACGAGGCGTACGCGGGCGAGCAGCTCGTCCACGTCCGCCTGCGCGCCGTGGACCGCCGGATCAACGAGGTCCAGGGCAGCCTGGCCCGGCTCGGCAGCAATGTCGCCCCGGACCACCTGGCCGCCGCGCAGAACGAGGTCTGGGTCCTCCAGCAGTACGCCCAGTCCCTGCGCAACAACGGCGCCGACGCACTCTGACGCCGCCGCGGCGTCCTCCGCTCCGGTAACCGCCCGGTCACGGAACGAACTCAGAAAGTCCCCGCACGCCCCTCGTGGCGGCTGTGTGTCGTACCCCACACTGGGTGGCGGTGCCTGAGTCATCGGAGCGCGGCCCGTCCACCGAACGGTGGTCCTCCATCCCCGCTCTCCGGCAGCGATCACCTGGAGGTCGCCCCCGTGCAGACCCGGACCGTGACCGAAACCGAGCGTGTCTCGGCAATCCCCGCGCAATCCCGGGCCGTGCGTCATCCGGAGGCCGCGGCGGACCCGGTGACACCCCTGCCCGCACGGCAGGAACCAGCCGAAGCGCCACCGGACCCGCCCGAGGCCGTCATGGAGGAACAGGAACTCCCCGAACCCCCGGAGCCGCGCAGCCGTCCGGAGACCGGCGGACCGTCGTCCGACCTGTTCCGCCAGTACCTGCGCGAGATCGGCCGCATCCCGCTGCTCACCGCAGCCGACGAGGTGGAGCTCGCCCGCCGGGTCGAGGCCGGCCTGTTCGCGGAGGAGCGCCTGGCCCGCACCCCGGACCCGGACACCCGCCTCGCCGTCGACCTGGACCGCCTCGTCGTCATGGGGCGGATGGCCAAACGCCGCCTCATCGAGGCCAACCTGCGCCTCGTCGTCTCCGTGGCCAAGCGTTACGTCGGGCGCGGACTGACGATGCTGGACCTGGTCCAGGAGGGAAACCTCGGACTGATCCGGGCGGTCGAGAAGTTCGACTACGCCCGCGGCTACAAGTTCTCGACGTACGCGACGTGGTGGATCCGGCAGGCCATGTCCCGCGCCCTCGCCGACCAGGCGCGGACCATCCGGGTCCCGGTCCACGTCGTCGAACTGATCAACCGCGTCGTCCGGGTCCAGCGCCGGATGCTCCAGGAGCGCGGCTACGAGCCGACGCCCGAGGAGGTCGCCGCCCAGCTCGACCTGACACCGGAACGGGTCGGCGAGGTGCTGCGCCTGGCCCAGGAACCGGTGTCCCTGCACGCCCCGGTGGGCGAGGAGGACGACGTCTCGCTGGGCGACCTGATCGAGGACGGGGACGCCGCGTCCCCGGTCGAGTCGGCGGCCTTCCTGCTGCTGCGCGAACACCTGGAGGCGGTGCTCTCCACGCTCAACGAGCGCGAGCGCAAGGTGGTCCAGCTGCGGTACGGGCTGGTCGACGGGCGGCCGCGCACGCTGGAGGAGATAGGGCGGATCTTCGGGGTGACCCGTGAGCGCATCCGCCAGATCGAGTCCAAGACCCTCGGCAAGCTCCGGGACCACGCCTTCGCCGACCAGCTCCGCGGCTACCTGGACTGACGCGCACGCGCGCGGGTCCGGGCAGCCGCGGATGAGGTGGGGCTAGTCGACCTCGGCGACGGCCTGCGCGAACTGGGCCGCGTACAGCCGGGCGTACGCGCCGTGGGCCTTCAGCAGCTCGTCGTGCGTGCCCTGCTCGACGATCGACCCGTTCTCCATCACCAGGATGACGTCGGCGTCCCGGATGGTGGAGAGCCGGTGCGCGATGACGAAGCTCGTCCGGCCGTGCGCGAGGCGCGCCATCGCCTTCTGGATCAGCACCTCGGTCCGGGTGTCGACCGAGCTGGTCGCCTCGTCGAGCACGAGTATCACCGGGTCGGACAGGAACGCCCGGGCGATGGTGATCAGCTGCTTCTCGCCCGCGCTGACGCCGGAGCCCTCGTCGTCGATCCGGGTGTCGTAGCCGTCGGGCAGGGTGCGGATGAAGCGGTCGGCGTGGGCCGCCCGCGCCGCCTCCTCGATCTGCTCGCGGGTGACGTCGCCCGACGCGCCGTACGCGATGTTCTCCGCGATGGTCCCGCCGAACAGCCAGGTGTCCTGGAGGACCATGCCGATCCCCGAGCGCAGGTCGTCGCGCGACATCTTCGCGATGTCGGTCCCGTCGAGCGCGATCCGGCCCCCGGTGACCTCGTAGAACCGCATCAGCAGGTTGACCAGCGTCGTCTTGCCCGCGCCGGTCGGGCCGACGATCGCGACCGTGTGGCCCGGTTCGACACTCAGCGACAGGTCCTCGATGAGCGGCTTCTCCGGGGCGTAGCGGAACGACACGTGCTCCAGCGAGACGCTGCCGCGCAGCTCGCCGGGGTACTCGGCCTCGGCCTTCGAGGGGTCGGCGTCCTGCTCCTCGGCGTCCAGCAGCTCGAAGATCCGCTCGGCGGACGCCACCCCGGACTGCACCAGGTTCGCCATCGAGGCGACCTGGGTCAGCGGCATGGAGAACTGCCGGGAGTACTGGATGAAGGCCTGCACATCACCGATCGACAGGGCGCCGGAGGCGACCCGCAGCCCGCCGACGACGGCGATCAGCACATAGTTCAGGTTCGACACGAACATCATCAGCGGCTGCATGATCCCGCTGTTGAACTGCGCCTTGAACCCGGCCTCGTACAGCGCGTCGTTCTGCTCGGCGAAGTCCCGCGCGGACTCCTCCTGCCGGCCGAAGACCTTCACCAGGGTGTGCCCGGTGTACATCTCCTCGATGTGGGCGTTGAGCTTGCCCGTCACCTTCCACTGCTGGACGAACTGCGGCTGCGAGCGCTTGCCGACCTTCGTGGCCACGACCACCGAGAGCGGCACCGTGACCAGGGCGACCAGCGCCAGCAGCGGCGAGATCCAGAACATCATCACCAGCACGCCGACGATGGTGAGCAGCGAGTTGATGAGCTGGCCCATCGTCTGCTGCATCGTCTGCGAGATGTTGTCTATGTCGTTGGTCGCCCGGCTCAGCACCTCGCCGCGCTTGGCCCGGTCGAAGTACGACAGGGGCAGCCGCGACAGCTTCGTCTGGATGTCCTCGCGCATCTGGAAGACGACGCGGTTGATCACCCGGATCGACAGCCGCGTCGACACCAGCATCAGGAGCCCGGCACCGACGTAGACGGCCAGCGCCATCAGCAGCACCCGGCCGATCGCGTCGAAGTCCATGCCCTGCCCCGGGGTGAAGTCCACCTTGGAGAGCATGTCGGCCAGGCCGCTGTTGGACTTGTGCAGGCCCGCGATGGCCTGCTCCTTGCTCGTCCCCTCCGGCATCTGCCGTCCGACGACGCCTGCGAACACCAGGTCGGTCGCCTTGCCGAGGATCTTCGGGCCGACCACCGAGAGCGCCACGCTCAGCGAGACGGCCGCCAGCATCACGTACAGCGTGGCCTTCTCCGCCGCGAAGCGCTTCAGCAGCCGCTTCGAGGAGCCCTTGAAGTCCATGGACCGCTCGGTCGGCGCCCCGCCCGCCATCATGCGTCCGCCAGGCCCGGCCATTACGCGGCCTCCGCTTCCGTCAGCTGGGAGAGCACGATCTCCCGGTATGTTTCATTGCCGTCCATCAGCTCGTGGTGGCTGCCGGAGCCGACGACGCGGCCCTCGTCCAGCACCAGGATCCGGTCGGCGTCGCGGATGGTGGACACCCGCTGGGCGACGATCACCACCGTCGCGCCGGACGTCTCCCGCAGCAGCGCCGCGCGCAGCGCCGCGTCCGTGGCGTAGTCCAGCGCCGAGAAGGAGTCGTCGAACAGATAGATCTCCGGGCGCTGCACCAGCGTCCGGGCGATCGAGAGCCGCTGCCGCTGCCCGCCGGAGACATTGGTGCCGCCCTGCGCGATGGGTGCGTCGAGCCCGTGCTCCAGACCCTCGACGAACTCCTTGGCCTGCGCGATGTCCAGCGCGTGCCACAGCTCCTCGTCGGTCGCGTCCGGGTTCCCGTACCGCAGGTTCGTCGCGACCGTCCCGGAGAAGAGGTACGGCTTCTGCGGGACCAGACTCACGGTCTTCGCCAGCAGCACCGGATCCAGCGTGCGTACGTCCGTCCCGTCGACCAGCACCTGGCCGTCCGTCACATCGAACAGCCGGGGTACGAGTCCGAGCAGCGTCGACTTCCCGCTGCCCGTCGACCCGATGATCGCGGTCGTCTCGCCGGCCCGGGCCACCAGGTCCACCGAGCGCAGCACCGGCTCCTCGGCGCCGGGGTAGCGGAAGTCCGCGCCGCGCACCTCCAGATGGCCGTGGGCGGTCAGCTCGCGCACCGGCTTCACCGGCGGCACCACGCTGGAGTCGGTCTCCAGGACCTCCTGGATGCGCTCCGCGCAGACCTCGGCGCGCGGCACCATCATGAACATGAAGGTGGCCATCATCACCGACATGACGATCTGCATCAGATAGGAGAGGAACGCCGTCAGCGCGCCGATCTCCATCCCGCCGCTCTCGATGCGGTGCGCGCCGAACCAGACGACGGCGATCGACGACACGTTCACGACCGTCATCACGGTCGGGAACATCAGTGCCATCAGCCGGCCCGTGGACAGCGCCACGTCCGTCAGTTCGGTGTTGGCGCCCCGGAAGCGCTCCTCCTCGTAGCCGTCGCGGACGAAGGCGCGGATGACCCGGTTGCCGGTGATCTGCTCGCGCAGCACCCGGTTCACCGTGTCGAGCCGCTCCTGCATGGTCCGGAACAGCGGGCGCATCCTGCGCACGATGAGACTCACCGCGATGCCGAGGACCGGCACCACCGCGAGCAGCACCGCGGAGAGCGGGACGTCCTGGCCGAGCGCCATGATGATGCCGCCGACGCACATGATCGGCGCCGACACCATCAGGGTGAACGTCATCAGGGCCAGCATCTGGACCTGCTGGACGTCATTGGTCGTACGGGTGATCAGCGAGGGAGCGCCGAACCGGCCGACCTCGCGCGAGGAGAACGACTGCACCCGGTCGAAGACCGACGCGCGGACGTCACGGCCGAGCGCGGACGCGGTGCGGGCGCCGATGTAGACGGCCCCGATGTTGCAGACCACCTGGGCGATGCTGACGACGATCATCACGCCGCCGTACTGGAGGATGTAGCTGGTGTCCCCCTGGACGACACCGTAGTCAATGATGTCGGCGTTCAGGGTGGGCAGATAGAGCGTGGCGCAGGTCTGCAGCAGCTGGAAGACGACCAGCAGCGCGATCGGCTTCTTGTACGGGCCGAGATAGGCCCGCAGGAGTTTTATGAGCACGCGTGTCTCTCGGAGTCGGCGAGGTCGGGAGTCGACCCATTTTCGGGCACCGCCGACCGGGACCGCGAACGTTTTTATTCAAGTCCAGGTCAAAAAACAGACCGGGTCCATAATTTCCGTCCGAACGCGGCCCCCGCGCGACGCCGCACGCCTCAGCGCGCGGTGTCGAACGCCCCCGGGTGGATCTGGTCCCGCGTCGCCACGTACTGCTGGCGCACCGCCTTGCCGACCGGCAGCTCCTCGCCCGGCTCCAGCACCTGCGCCGAGGCGCCCTGCCAGGCCGGGGGAGTGCGCGCGTCGAGCGAGCCCTGCGAGACGCCCAGCGCCCAGGCCGCCTGCCGGGCCGCGCCGATCGCCGCGTACTGGGCGGGCTGCGGCACGACCACCTGGGTGCCCAGCAGCGCGGGCGCGAGACCCTGTACGGCAGGCAGCTCGGCGGCCGCGCCCAGCAGGAACACCCGCCGCACCTCGACCCCCCGCCCGCGCAGCACGTCCAGCGCGTCGGCCAGCGAGCAGAGCATCCCCTCGAAGGCGGCCCGCGCCAGGTGCTCCGGCTTCATCGACTCGCGCCGCAGCCCGCTCAGCGTCCCGGCGGTGTGCGGCAGATGCGGGGTGCGCTCACCCTCCAGATACGGCAGGAGCACCAGCCCCGAGGAACCCGGCGTCGACTTCAGCGCCAGCGCCGACAGCTCCTCCAGCCCGTCCACCCCCAGCATCTCGGCGGTGCCGCGCAGGGCGCGTACCGCGTTCGACGTGTGGACCACCGGCAGATGCATTCCGGTGGCATCGGCGAAGGACGTGATCATCCCGGTCGGATCGGCCAGCGCCTCGTGGTGGACCGCCATCACCGAACCCGAGGCCCCCAGCGACACGACCGCGTCGCCGACCCCGACCCCGAGCCCGAACGCCGCCGCCATCGTCTCGCCGGTACCGGCCGAGATCAGCAGCCCCTCGGGCGTCGTCCCGGCCGCGTCGGACGGGCCGAGCACCTCCGGCAGCGCCGCCTGGTGCCCGAGCGCGAGCTCCACCAGCTCCGGCCGGTACGACTCGCTGCCCGCCGACCAGTAGCCCGTCCCGGAGGCGGCCCCCCGGTCGGTGGTCCGCCGGGCGGGCCGGCCCAGCAGCTGCCACACCAGCCAGTCGTGGGGCTGCAGCACCGCGGCGACCCGCTCCGCCATGTCCGGCTCGGTCCGGGCCAGCCAGCGCAACTTCGACACCGGCTGCGCGGACTGCGGCACCGCGCCGACCGCCTCGGCCCAGGCCTGCCGCCCGCCGAGCCCGTCGATCAGATCGGCCGCGGCGACCTGCGCCCGCCGGTCGTTGCCGAGCAGCGCCGGGCGCACGAGATTGCCCTGGCGGTCCAGCGGCACGAGCCCGTGCTGCTGCGCCGACACACCGATCGCCTGCACCCCTTCGAGGAGCCCGCCGGTGGCGGCCTCACCGAGTGAGAGCAGCCACGCCTGCGGGTCGACCTCGGTGGCCTTCGCGTCCACGGGATGTGCGGCGTATCCCTGGCGCAGTACGGCACCCGAGTCCGCATCGCAGACCACGATGTGCGTGAAGGCGGAAGAACTGTCCAAGCCGGCGACTATGCCCATACAAGGATTCTGCCGCACCGCCGGCGGTTTCCCTTACCGGTGGTGCGGCAGACGTGGGCGAGCAGGACTCAGGTGTTGGTCGTACCCCAGTCGTCCTCGCCGTTGGCCCCGCGCCCGCGCAGCGACCGCACCCGGTCCGCCACCGACGCCGGCACCTTGTCGCCGACCTTCTCGCCCACCGCGTGGGCCGCCTTGCCGGCGAACTGACGGCCGCTCTGGGCCGCCGTCTCGCAGGTGTTCCGCACGGCCGGGTTCTGGGCGAACTGGCGTGCGGACTTCTTCAGCTGCTCGTAACGCTCGCGCCCGGCACGCGTGCCGAGCACGTAACCGAGGGCCACTCCGGCGATGAACGTGAGCCGGTACCGCATGGCTGCCACCCTTCCTTCGCTCCGTGCGACGTGTGCTGCCCGCCTACCCGCGGACGCCCGAGATCACCCCGGGCGATACCGATTGGCAAAGCACCCCCCTGCTTGCGCTAATGTATGTGTCGCAGCGAACGCGCGCCGCCCGGCAGCAGCCAGGCAGGTACGTTCGAGGCAACGCAGCAATCCCCTGTAGCTCAATTGGCAGAGCAGCCGGCTGTTAACCGGCAGGTTACTGGTTCGAGTCCAGTCGGGGGAGCGCGATCCCCTGTAGCTCAATTGGCAGAGCATTCGGCTGTTAACCGGAGGGTTACTGGTTCGAGTCCAGTCGGGGGAGCGGAACGGAAGAGGACCCTCAGGGGTCCTTTTTCGTGTGCCCGGGGCCGGTGCGCGGGCGTCCGCCGCAGCGGTGGCCGGTGGGGCCCGCGTGACACTTTCGCGTCAACTTCGCGTGCCCCGGAACCGAGCAGCGAGCAGCACGGTCTTCATGGTCATCAGTGGCCGGGCAGTCGGAGCGGGAGATCGTATGACCGGCTATGCTGCGGCAGACGGCGCGCACACGTGTACGCGCCACGCCGAAAAGGGGCGGTAGCTCAGCCGGTTAGAGCAGCGGACTCATAATCCGTCGGCCGTGGGTTCGAGTCCCACCCGCCCCACTGCGAGTCGCAGGTGAAGAAACGATCTTCCCTGCGACTTTGGCGTTTCCGGGGTCTGTCGTGCCATCAGGCGAGCCGAGCTCAAGCCTTTGGCTGGGAACCACCTGGGAACGCGGGTCGGCCGACTCGGGCTGATTGCGGCGACGGCGCGGCACGAGTGAGGCAGCCCTCTCGGCGGCGTCGCGCCCAACCCCACCCAGCAGGTGTGAGTACAGGTCCGTGGTGATCGTCACCGTGGAGTGCCCGAGGCGCTTCGACACGATCGCCATGTCGACCCCGGCGGCGAGCATCAGCGAGGCCTGTCCGTGCCGCAGGTCGTGCAGCCGCACCCGTCGCAGTCGCTGGCGCTCCCCGGCGGGCAGGTGCGCGTTGTCCTCGAAGCGGACGGCGTCGATCAGGCCGCCGAACAGCTTGGAGACGTGATCCGGGCGCAGGGCGTCGCCGTCGTCATGGGCGAACACGAGCCCGTGGTCCCGGTACGCCGACTTCCACTTGCGGCGCTCCTCCTCCTGCCGCAGCTTGTGACTCAGGAGCGCGCCGACGGTCAGCTCGTCGAGGTCGATGATCCGATCCTCGCCGCTCGCCGTCTTTGGCCGGGAGAACATCAGACCGATGTGTCCCCCTTCGCAGTACGGACACGCCACGGGCGGCATGTCCCGCTTCTTGAGCCCGGACACCTGCACGATCTGCTGCCGCACGACGATCACCCGCCGGGCGAAGTCGACGTCGTTCCATCGGAGCCCACACGCCTCACCGCGGCGCAGGCCCGTTCCGGCGATCACCTCGAAGAGGGCGCCGAGGCGGTGCGTACCGATGTGGTCGAGGAAGGCGCCGAGCTCGGCCGGCTCCCACGGGACGACCTTGGGGCGCTGAGAGGTCGGCAGCTCGACGTTCTTCGCCATGTCGAAGGTGATGAGCTGCTGCTTCACGGCGGTCGTCAGGGCGCTGCGCAGCGTCGCGTGAATGCGGCGAACGGTCGCCGTCTTCCGCTTCCCGTCGTTGACCTCGGCGAGCAGCTTGTCGACGTGCGAGGGCCGCAGGTCGCGCAGGCGTATGCGGCCGAGGTGCGGAACGAGGTAGTCGTCGATGTGGTGCCGGTACGAGCGGAGCGTCGTCGGGCGCCGGCCCGCCCGCTCCTTGAGCTCCATCCACTTCTTGAGCCACTGCTCGACGGTCTGCCCGTCGTCGTGGGTGTAGCTGCCCTCGCTGATCCGGGCGAGGACTGTGCTCAGCTCGCGCTCGGCCTCGTCGGCCGTGGCGAACCCGCCCTTCTTGAGCTGCTGCCGCTTGCCGTCCTTCTCGATCCCGGTGTCGGCGGCGTAGTACCAGGAACCGTGGGCCTTATTGCAGTTCTTGCGCCGGCCCTTGGCGTCGTACTGGGCGATGCACTGGCACCGCTTGAACACATGGCCTTTCAATCTGCCTCCTTGGGGGATTCTGGGTCGGTCGGACGATCGGCCATGGCGAAGAGCTCCTCGGCCGTGCGGGGTGGGTCGATCTCCTCCTGGAAGTAGGGGGCCAGGTAGTACGGGAGGGCGGGGGGCTCCATACCCAAGGTTCGAATCTCGGTCCTGATCCCCTCTACCTCTTCCGCTGTCCGGTACGTGGTGTCCGTCATCGCGTCGGCTACTTGGAGCAGGGCGCCGCGAAGCTCGGAGTCGAAGTCGTGGTCCAGCTGGGCGGCTCGCTTGATCTTTTCGTCGGCCCGCAGTTGGTGCGATACGAGAGCACGCGCCAACCGCTCGTGCTCGCGGACCAGGTCCGCACCGACGGGCGCGCTGCGGAAGAGTTGCCGTTCTTCCTCGGTTGCGCGCTCGGCCTCGGGGTGGGTGTGTTCCAGTCCCTCGCCGCCGAACCACTGGGTGGCCTGAAATGTGTCGATCTTTCGGCCAGGCAACACTTCAATCCTTGCCTGATAGCCGACAGGGAAGACGAGGGCGGCCGGTGGTACGCGCAGGGCCTGTGCGATGACCAAGAGCTCGGCAACAGAGAGGGTCGGTCGCCGACCGCTCTCGAAGTTGGCCAGCACGGATCGTGCGATGGGCATGCCGAGTTCGGCGCAACGGTCTGCGAGCTGCTGCGCGCTCATTCCGCGTACTTGGCGGAAGCGCCGGACCTCGGCGGCCATCGTGCGGGCCAGTCGAGCAGGCCATTCCTCTTGTGTCATGGAAGCACAGTATTCAAGTTGATTGACACTGTCCAGCATTGAAGTGCATTCTGTGTTCACCTGTCACCAAAATCGAAGAGGTAGTGACTCAGTGACACAGCCCAGCATGACCCGATCGGATCTCCTGTCTCTCCCGCCCACGGTCGACCTTGTAACAGCAGGTCGCGCGCTCGGTCTAGGACGGAGCAAGGTCTACCAACTGGCCCAGCGCGGCGAGATGCCCGTACGGACGCTGCGCCTGGGCAGCGCCTACCGCGTGGTCACGGCCGAACTGCTCGAACTCCTCGGCGTTCAGCCGGAATAGGCGGGCCCCGGCCGGTGCGCTAACACCGAGCCGAGGCCCCGAAGCCCCTCAGCACTGCCCAGCTCTGAACAGTCACGGCGAGCGCGAGGTCTCTCACCACCTTGCGCCGCCAGTAAGGAAGCTTCATGTCCCAGGCTACTGAGCGCGCGCGTCGCTCGTTGCCGTACCTGCCCACCGGACGCCGGTCCTGGGCCGCCCGATGAACGAGACCGACACCACACGGCGGGTCGAGCAGGTGCTCGACCTCGCAGGCCACGGCATGCACGTATTTCCCCTCCGTCCCGACGACAAGCGGCCCGCCGTGAAGGAGTGGCAGCAGCGGGCCACGACCGAGAAGGGCGCGATCGTACGGGCGTGGTCGCACGGGCCGTATGGCGTCGGTATCGCCTGCGGTCCCTCCGGTCTCGTCGTGGTCGATCTCGACACGGCCAAGGGCGATACCCCGCCCGACGAGTGGGCCCTGCCCGGGATCACCGACGGCGCCGACGTACTCGCCGAGCTGCACGCCCGCCACGGGGCTCGGTGGCCGTTCGGCACCACCCCCGCCGTTCGCACGGCATCGGGCGGCCAGCACCTCTACTACCGGTCGCCGGTCGACGGCGAGATCCGCAACAGCGCCGGCCGCCTCGGGTGGAAGATCGACGTACGCGCGGTCGGAGGGTACGTCGTCGCCCCGCCCTCAACGGCGAACGGCGCCCCGTACCGATGGCTGACCGGACTCGACGCCGAGCTCCTCGCCCTGCCCCAGTGGCTCGGCGAGCTCGCCGCCCCGGCGACGCCCGAGCCAGTGCACGCGGTGGTGCTGCCGCTGACCCCGCCGCGCACCAGCCACCCGGGGTACGCCGCCGCCGCGCTGCGCGCTGAGGCTGACGCCGTCCGCACGGCTGCCCCTGGCACCCGGAACGACACCCTGCACCGGGCCGCGTTCAAGCTCGGCACGCTCGCCGGCCGCGGTGACCTCACCCCCGCCGAGATCGTCGACGAGCTGCTCGCCGCAGCAGCAGCCAACGGCCTCGGCCCGACGGAAACGGAGAAGACCATCACCTCGGGCCTGCGCTCGGGAATGCACCGCCCGCGAGGGGCAGCCGTATGACCGCCCCGACCGCGCGTGAGCGCATTCTCGCTGCCGTCCCGGCCCAACCGAGCGAGGCCGCTTTGACCGACCGCACCACATGGCAGCGCGTCGACCTCGGCCCCGTGCTCGACGGCACCCACAGCGCGCCGCAGCCGACCATCGGCCGCCGTGACGACGGCGCCGGTCTCTTCTACCCCGGTCGACTGCACAGCATCTTCGCCGAGCCCGAAGCCATGAAGACGTGGCTCGCGCTCACCGTTGCGACCGCCGAACTCGCCCTCGGCAACGCCGTGATGTACCTCGACTTCGAGGACGAGGAAGGCGGCATCGTCTCGCGCCTGCTCGCCCTCGGGGCCCCGGCCGCAGCCATCGCCGAACGCTTCCACTACTTCCGCCCCGACGGGCCGCTCGGCGACGCCGGCCGCGCTGCCCTGGCCCCCTGCCTCACCAGCCCGACCACCTTCGCAGTCATCGACGGCGTCACCGAAGCAATGGGCCTCTTTGGCCTCAAGCCGAAGGACGACGCCGACGTCGCCGGCTTCTGGCGCATCCTGCCCCGATGGCTTGCCGAGCAAGGCCCGGCCGTGCTGCTGCTCGACCACGTCAACAAGGACCGTGAGAACCGGGGCCGCTGGGCGACCGGCTCGCAGCACAAACTCTCCGGACTCAACGGGTGCGCCTTCGTACTGGAGAACATCACGCCCCTTGCCCCCGGGCAGACCGGAAAATCCCGTGTACGCGTTGCCAAGGACCGCCCCGGACAGGTTCGCAAGAACGCTCTACCGGGCAGCAACGGGGCGCTTCACTGGTTCGCCGACTTCATCGTCGAGTCCCAGCTCGACGGCTCGGCGCTCGTGAGTCTGCCCGCGCCCGCGCAGCACGAGGGACCGTTCAGGCCGACGATGCTCATGAAGCGGGTGTCGGACGCGCTCGCGACGGCACGGGAACCGCTCAGCGTCCGCGGCGTCCTCGAACGCGTCTCCGGCAAACAGGACGCGGTACGCCGTGCGCTCGCGCTGCTCGTCGACGAGGGATTCGTGGGCCAGACGCCCGGCGCCCGTAACGCTCAGCTCCACGAGTTGAAGCGCCCGTTCACCGACTCCACCGACTGACCGTACGACTGTGTCCCACCGTGGCCGACCGCTTCCCCGGCCACGGTGGCCCCGACCGTATGACCGTGTCCCAGTGTCCCTATAGGGGACACGGTCAACCGGGCCACACTCACGGCCCGCACTCACCCTCGGGACACGCTCACTGTCTCCCCGATCACCAGATGCCCGGATGTCGCTTCCTCCGGTCTTCCTGCGGTCGCTGGGGAACGCCCACCCACGCCTCATTACGTCCTCACGTGCGCGAGGAGAGAAGGACCCCGAGATGACCAGTAAGAATCGCCCCGCCGCTGTGGTCGCTCTGGCTCGCGGCAACACGGCCGAGCAGGCCGCCCGCGAGGCCGGCGTCTCCGGCCGCACCATCCGCCGGTGGATGGAGGAACCCGGGTTCGGCCGGCAGGTGATGGCGACCCGAACCGAGCTGCTACAGCTCGCAGTCGGGCAGCTCGCCGCCGCCTCGACCAAGGCCGTGGCCACCCTCGTCGATGCACTCGACAGCGAGAAGGGGCAGGCCCGCGTGCAGGCTGCCCGTGTGTTGCTCGACGCCGTCCTCGCCTTGCGCGAGTCCCTCGACCTCGAACAGCGCCTCGCCGCCCTCGAAGCAGCCGGGGGTGACGCGCGCTGATGGCCCGCAGGAAGAACAAGCTCGCCGACCGCCTCGCCCGCCTCGAAGACGCGTCCCGCGAGAGCATGTGGCAGCTCACCCTCGAAGACGGCACCACCGCCGCTCTGCCCGTGCTCACCGTCATGGACGCGCTCGCCGAGCTGTTCGGCTTCCCCGTCGACGGCGACCAGGAAGATGACGAGCGGTCGCCGGGACCGCCCCGACTGACGTTGACACGCGAGATACGGCTGCTCGCTCGCGTGGCCGAGGGCTCAGAGACGTCGATGCTCGGCCGTACGGTCGTAGCGCTTGCCAAGGAGGCAGTTCGGGAGATCGGCGAATGAACGCCCTCGACCGTTCCCAGCGCGGTCCCAACCCCCTCGCGACCTGCGCCGATGGCGCCCGTAGCGGATACCAAATCCGTCGGTTCGATGGAGCGGATCGGGCACGACCAGGCAATTCGATGCTTCGGCCCGATGGATCGGTGATCGTGCCACCCGCACTGGCGAGTGAGGTCGTCCGCATCCTCTCGGGCCACCTTGACGCACGGGTGCGTACAGATGGGGGCGAGCTCTCCACCGAAGCTCGGCGCCTCCTTGTCGCACTACAAGCTGGCGCTGAGCACGCGACAACGGAGCCCGCACGGCCCGCCGCTACCGGAAGCCCCCCGGCGGACCCTGGCACGGTCGAAGTGACCGTGACCGAGGCGGCGGCGCTTATGGAGTGTTCGCCACGCTGGATTCGGTCCCTGATCGAAGCCGGGCGCCTGCCCGCTCGGCGGGCCGGCGAGCGTCTGTGGCTCGTCGACCGAGCCGCTCTCGACCACTACCGCCAAGGAGGAACCGCCCTATGACCACCGCCGACGTCGACTGCTCCCAGTGGGAGGACACCACGCCTGACGACCGCAAGATCCCTTGGAAGAGGGTCACGGCCCCGGAAGCCCGCTCGGGCCCCGTCAGTACGCACCCCGTCATGGCAGACCGGGGCTTCGTTCACACCGCGCCGTGGTGGGTCGACGGCACTCTCTACACAGACAACGCCCGCTGGTTCGGGCGCGTTCGCGAGCAGGCGCAGCAGAGCGGGCAGCAGATCGTCGTCGAGGAAGCCCCGGACGGCGCGCCAGCCGAGCACCGCGCCCAAGTCGAGGCCATGCGCCGATACGCCGAGCTGCACACCCTGCGCCCGGCCCGCCCCTGCCGCGCGACGAACAGGGGCAGCCCCTGCTCGTCCGCTTCTACTGACCAGCCCCCGCCGCCGAAGGAACCCACTCCATGACCAGCCTCACCGGCCCGAGCATCATCGACGCACAGCTCTCCCTCGCCACCGTCCGCCGTGCCCGCGAAACGGACCTCGCCGGACTGCGTCGGCGCCTCGACGACGGGCTCAGCCAGGCCCGAACCTTCCGTGACCCCGACCTCACCGACGAAGCGAACGCCCGTCGCCGGGCGGAAATGGAACGTGCCGCCCGCGAGCGCGCAGGCACCGAACGGGACAGCATCGAGCGCACGACCAACGCGGCGGCCGAACAGATCCGCGCGTACGCCGAACGCATTTCGGCGCCGACCGCGGGCGACGCAACCGAGCAGCTCCTCGCCGAGACCCGCCGGGGACGCGCGTGGGACCGCACCCGAGCTCTGCTCGACGCCGGCCGCAGCGCTGCCGATGTGATCGGCTCGGCAGACGTCGACACCCTGCGCGCTCTACGTGTCGAACTCCCGTCGTACCTCGCTGCCAGGAGCGCCAAACCCGAGGGCTTGGCCGGCCTCGACTGGACCGAAGCAGACCCGGCCCCGGTGCTGCGCACGATCGACCTGGCCCTCGTCGACCGCTTGCCCAAGGATCAGAGTGCGGCCCTGCGCATCCGCCTCGACCTCGACCAGGCCGAGTCCGGCCTGCGTGAAACCGTCGCGGGCCTGCGGCGCCAGGTCGACGGCTCAGCCAGCGACGGCGACGGGCTGCGCAGCGCCATCGCTGCTCGCCTCGCGGACCAAGCCGCTGGGCTGAACGTGTAGCTGATTGACCATGCCTTGCGGCCCTGTCTGCGGGTGGGGCCGCAGACAGCGCTTGAAGTGAACTCTGCCGCACGTTCGTCTGTGTAACTCGCCCCACAGGACTGTTGATTGGTGTCATTATCGCTGCGTGATCACAGGCATACGGCGTCGCGTGGCGCAACGTCAGAGGCTGAGGGCTGATGCGGCGATACAGAAGCTGCGCACGGATCTCGATGTGCTTGGTCTTGGGCCTGCACCCGGTTCGGTGAGATTGGCACTTCGAGCGCGATATCAAAGAGCACCGGCCAGCTGGGCGGCATTAATAATTGTGGGATTCTTTGGGCTCAGGTTTGTGTCGAAGCTGGTGGCAGGTTACATAGACATCTATGCCCCGGGATGGCTGATAAATGATCTCAAGATGCAGGCTCCTGCATCTGCTCTGAGTAGGGCGGCCTGGCTGCAATTTGTCCGAGACTTTATCGTAGTCGGTAGTTGGCTCCTTCTTGTGCGGCGCGTCATGGTCTCCTTGGGGGTTCGCTTCCGATTGGATGCGCTGATGTTTACTCGCGTCGTCATCTGGGTGGATCTAATAGGGGAATGTGCAGACGTTTATCGCTCCGCGAGCAACCGTGCTTTCCATTTGCGGACTCTGTCTCTCAGGTATGCCGTGATGCGGGTGTACGGGGCGCGCTCGATGAGAGGCACTGTTTCCCCGTTCTCCTGGCGGCGTGCGCCGTTGAGGGGGCATGCCTTCAGCGTTGTGGCCGCGCTGAGAGCCGCCGAGTCTCGCCTGGATGTTGAGCCTAGGGAAGCAGCTAGAGAGTTGGCGCGCCTGCTGCTCAAGATCAGCCAGCGATACGCGAATGGGCAAGTTGGGGCTTTGCTCGATCCTGGTGAGCTGACAGCACCTGCAAAGAGGCGTGAAGCCCTGCGACTCTGCGCTGCAGTCCTGCTTGTCGCTGGGGTTGCTGTTTGTGCTCCCTTGTTGCACATTCCTATCCCAGTCGCGGTGGCGGCGGCGGTTATTGCGATTGCGTTGGTCTATCGCAGTGCGCTGGCTACAGGTCTGGGTGTACTGGCTCTGCTGTTGCCGCTTTTCTTCCCGGGTAAATAGCTATCGCGCCGGAGTCATTCCGCGAAACCCGCACCACGTGTCTACTGCCGAAATCAAGGGGGCTCGATGCGGGGCAGGGTCGGACGCTGCGCGACTCTTCCATACGGCGAACACTGTTTGGGCAAAGGTGGTGATTGCGGGTAAGGCCGCGGTTTGGTAGGCGGGAACCGATTGGGCGAGCCTCTCGGCTTGTTCCGCGCTGTGGCCGGCGTGGATGAACCGGGGGATAGCGAATGCGGTGTCGGCCCACGCTGGACCGGGGCAGGCAAGGGCCCAGTCCAGTACGCGGATTCCGCCCGTAGCGGCGATCATGTTGAGTGGCGACACGTCTGAGTGGACGAGGGTCCGGCCGTCGAGGTCGGCAGAGCGGTCGGCTGGGAAGAGTCCTGCCCAGCGAATGTGTAGCGGTTTCTTACGGACCTGCTCGGGCCATGGTGTCTTGGACATGACTGTGAGCGCGTCGAGAAAGGGGCCGAGGTCAGGTGAACCGGGGCTGAGGTCTGGGTGGGGACCGACGAGGTACTCGTACCCAGTGAGCAGCCAGCCGCCGGCGTCGATCTGCCAGAGCACGCGGGGCGCGAGCGGTGCGACTCGGGTCACGCGCGCTTCGTAGTCGTACATCCACGCTGTGGGCTCGTCGCTGCGGGTGCCCTTGACGAAGACGGGCCCGGTGGCGGTGTGGAGGGTGCAGGCGAGGCGGGCCATGACGCCGGTCTCGGCTGTCTCGGCGTGCTCAACGGCGCCGGTGTAGGTCTCGACGGCGCTACGGGCCTCGGGTGGGAGTTCAAGCCATGCGGTGCGGTCCACCCGCTTACTCCTCGTGCAGAACGGAAGCCGGTCCCCGGCTCGGCCACAGAGTGGCACAAGCCGAGGACCGGCCGCAGGCGGTACGTCAGGCGTACTTGGGGCTGTTGTGGCAGTTGGCGTGGCACTGCGAGCAGTCGGCGAGGTCCAGCTCGGGCCAGAACTCCATGTCGATCACGAACCCGGACGCGCCGATCGCGTCGACCGTCCGGGCGCGCAGGGCCTTGCCGCCGCCGTGTTCCTCCTTATCGAGGAACCCGGGCTGGTGGTGGACGAACTTGCCGATCGTCCCCGCGCAGAAGTCCTGGTACGCCTGCGTGTGCAGCAGGAAGGCGTGCCAGAAGTCATCGACGAGCGGCGACGGGCTGAGCGGGGTGTCGCTGTACGCGCCGGCCGCGAGGAAGGCGATCATCTGCCCGACGCCGCGGTCGGCCTTGTCATCGGTCAGCTCGGGGAACTTGGCCTGCATGTTGGACACGAGCGTCGCGCGCAGCTTGGCGCCGATCAGATTCCGCGCGTCGGTCGCGGGACGCTCCTGGATTACGGTCACGGTCCTTGCCTCCTTGGTCAGTGGTGCATGGGACGTGCTGTGAACTGCCTCGGCCGGCGCGACTGGGGACGGTGCCGACCGAGGCGTGCCCCGCTCGCCCGGGGCCTGTCGGGTCATCCGAGCGGGCGGGGAGATCAGAGCGCCGGGAATCCAGCGTCGGGGATGGCCATGGCCGACAGCGCGTCGCGGTGGCCGAGCTCAGCGGTGGTCATGGTGGCGAGCGCAGCGAATCCCGCGGCGGTGCCGAGCACCTATATCCGGCTCAGGAAGCGGCCCACCGGATCGCCGGATGCGGCCCCGCGCTGCGCAGCATGGCCGCGCGGTCATGCTGCGTTCTCCTGTGCCTGCTCGCGCTGGGAGATGAGTCGCTCGAACTGGATCGCGTACAACTCGACCTGGTCCGGGGTGAGGACGAGCAGGGACTCGGCCGTACCGCCGTCGTCGTAGTGGACCAGGACCGGCAGTGCGCTCTGCTGGGCCCGGTGGTCGTACACGGCGTCGCGCTGCATCGGGGTCACGTACGCGGCCTGCGCCGACGGGGCGCAGGGTAGTTCCGTCAGCTGGCGCCGACCACTCGTCGCCACCGCCCGGCGGACGCAGGTGGTACGTGCTGGCGCCCACTCTGGGCAGCGTCACGATGACGCCGATTCGCCCGTCCTTGGCGGTGTCGCGGGCGAGGTCGCCGAGTCGTGGGTAGAACGGTCCGGCCGTCCCTAACTCGCCACCCTGTGAAGGGAGATGGGGTGTTGGTCGTCCTGTCATGCCCCAGAAGTTAGAGGCGGGCCGGGGGCCCAATATGAATCGGAGGAATACCGCCCTCATCCGTCCAGGTGGAAGCGGTCTGACATGCGGCGCAGCTTCTCGCGGGTGGCGATCCGCTCGGCGTAGACGATGCCGCGGAGGGTCGACCGGGCAATCGGATGGTTCCGCACGAGCTGCGGGGCGATCCGCTCTGCTGTCTCCAGCTCGGCGAGCGCGCGGTCGCGGTTGCCGTCCCACAGCCACGCGCGGGCGAGGTCCATGTGGTGGTGACCCTGACGGGAGTTGGGAAGGGCGGCGACGAGCTCGGGGGCCGTGCGGCGGTTTATGGCGAGAGCCTTTGTCTGCTCGCCGGTCTCCAGGGCGACGCTGATCGCGTGGATCTGCACATTGCCGGGGGAGAAGGTGACTGAGTGCCGGTCGTAGATCGGAGGGTTGTGGTGGCCTGTCATCCGGCGGGCAGCGTCGCGGGCGTGGTTGATCCGCTCGTCGGCCTCGGCTGGTCGGCCGGCGCGGGCCGCGGCGACGGCGGCGCGCAGGTGGAGCGTGCCCCACATCCGTAGGGCGAGCGGCTCGCCGAGCTCGTACTCGCGCTGCACGCCGGCGATGGCCTTGTCGGACAGGGTGAGCGAGTCGTCCCAATCGGCGGTGGCCCACATGTCCCAGACGCGCATCCAGTCGGCGAGGGCGGGCATGACGGGGTCGGCCGAGAGGCGGGCCGCCCATGCGGCGCGCTCGGCCGCCATGGCGACGAGTTCGGGGTGCCCAAGCGCATGCGCGGCGGTGTGGGCGAACTTGCATGCCACGGCGTAGATCGCGAACGCTTCCTCGCGCTCGTGGCCGTTCGCGGCCTCGGCCAGGGCGCGGGCCTCGCGGAGGAGGTCGGGGAGGGTGGCGAGGATCGCCGTGTTGGCCGCCGCATCTCGCAGGCGGTGCAGGCGGGTCATGTCCCGCCACAGCTCACCGGACGCGCGCGGGGCGCCATCGAAGATCGGCGCGAGGTCGTAGCGGCGCAGCTCGCGCAGGATGGATGCGGCTGAGACCTGCCACTGATTCTCGGCGGGACTGCTCGCGTACGGCCGGCCGATCAGGTCATTCGGATGCACGTGCAGCTCAGCGGCGACGAGGTTCAGCAGCCCGACCCGGTCCAGCTCGATCAGGCCGCGTTCCATTTTGGACACCCAACCCTGTGTCTTTCCCAGGGCGGCGGCGAGGTCAGCCTGCGGCATTCCCAGCCGCAGCCGTGCCCGCCGTACGCGACGGCCGATCTCCTCGGCTTCCTCCAACATCAGCACACCCCCAAGGTGGCGGCTGGGCCGCAGACACAAGGCAGGACCACAGCGTTACGGCTCATCCGTTCGGGCTCATCTCTCAGAACCGTACCGATGCATACGGCCCGATGGGGAAGAAGTTGCACGCTCTCCCGTCGACTGTGTGCGTGGACGGCTCGACGCTGGCGCAGCATCCCAGCCCGCCCGTGTGACCTCGTGTGGCGCTGAGGGACTGGCATTGCGGAGCTGGTGGGCGAGCGGACCAGGGCGGAAACCTTCGGGTGCAGTCCGCAACCTCGCAGTACTGTCCTCGGACATGACAGCTGACGAACAGAAGGTCACATCGGCGGGCCTCGTCCTTACTCCCGAGCTTCAGCGTGAGATATCGAAGGCATTGATCGACTGCATTGCCATTGCCGAGCAGGCTTTCCCCTGCCTTGAGTCCAGCGCTGGCGCTGCCACAGATCGTCAGTCGATACGAGCGGGTTCCCAGGGACAGGAGTTGTGGGGCCGCCTAGCTCTTCTTCGACTCGGCACCTGGTGCGGCGGGCAGGCATGGGCCAGCGTTTTGGACTACCTCCGTGCCGCGGCTCACGACGTCCGACGGACCGACCCCGTGCCATCGTGGTCCACGACCGCGCTCATTCGAAGTGCGTTGGAGGCCGAGGCGACGTTCGCCTACCTGTTCAAGAGGGAGCCCGCACTCAAGAGGGCTGCGAGGGCCGCGGCCGTCCTCCTCGGCGATGTCCCTTACGTTGAGAAGGTGGCCAAGCAGGCTGGCGAAGTCCAAGCCGAAGCCGAGCGAGCAATCCGTGGCCTTCGTCGGATCGTCGAGCACGCCGGCATTCAGTCGACCATCGACAAGAACAACAAGGCTGAGCTCCGGATCGGCACGATGAAGGTCTCCGCGGAGCTTGGCTTCGCCAACATGGTCTCCGGCTTCTGGCCAAAGGAGATCGGTTCCCCTTACGACATCCTGTCCGGTGCCTCTCACAGCCGTCCGTGGGTCCTGTCGGCTGGCGGGCAGAACGGCCCCGCGGCGCTCAACTCACTCGTCACCGGTTCCCAGATCCTCCAGACATGGCTGACCCTGGCGGACGCGTACACGGGCACCGACCTGACCAGCGCTGCGCAGCAGATCGGCAACCGGACAGCCATGGCGATAGTTCAGGTGCTGGAAGCCCGTGTTTAAGGGTCCAATCGCAGTGACGCTTCCGCATTCCCAGGCAGAGGCTCCTTGGCGGTGACACTTGTTATTGCTGTCTGGCCTGTCCCGACCTATATCTCGCGCAGGGCACGGCTGACCGCCGCCAGCCGTGACGGCGCCAGTACGAAGTGGTTCGCGGGGTTGCGGAAGCTGTGTGAACCGTCGCAGATCCAGGTGTCATCGACTTGGCGCCAGCTCGCAGGAGTCCACTGGCCCTGATTTTCCAGGAGCGCGCGAGCGAGCCCGGCGGGGTCCTCGACAATCGTGAGTCTTTCCAACGCTGCGGCGAGGCGGGGCGCCGCGGTCTCGGGTACGTCGGCGTCCCCGAGCACGGGGAAGAGGAGCAGCAGCCGGGCGTCGGGGTCACCGACGCCGGATGTGGAGGTCTGGTCGGCCGAGGCTTCCAGCTCTGGCCAGGACAGGCCGGGCCCCATGAAGTGGCCGTCGTCGGTGGCGAGGGTGACGGCTTCCGCCCAGTCAGGGTGGGAGAGCAGGTAGTCGACGCCGTGGTCACCCTCCATGTTGCGATAGACGACGTGGAGCGCGTACCCGGAGTGCAGGTGCACGGTGAACGCCGGCCACTCGTCGGGGGACGAGAGGGTCCTGTACAGCTCCTGAGCGTCGTCCCAGTCGGGGCCGAAGGCGACAGCCTGTGCTTCCTCGCCCCAAAGGCTTGAACCGAAGTGGCATGGCCAGAAGAGAGGGAGGTCGAGGAACCTCGAACCGTCCACCAGCGGGCTGCCTTCGTAACCTGCGATCTCCAGCATTGGCAGATGATCGCATAGCGGGGCGTCGCGGCCTCAGGGTGGCCGAGCGGCGCCGCCGAAGTCCGGGGCGGCGCCGCATCATGGCTGCTCAGCGCAGGTGCATCTTGAGAACGGGTTGGGAACCCGATGGGAACGGACGCACCGGAATGAGGCGGCAGTGGGCGTCACCGCGAGGCTGTGGACGTGGGCCGTGACCAGCCAGAACAGCAGAGTTGATCATCCGGCGGCATCCTCCGGATCGTCCTTGATCGAACTCATAATCCGTCGGCCGTGGGTTCGAGTCCCACCCGCCCCACTGCGAGTCGCAGGTGAAGAAACGATCTTCCCTGCGACTTTGGCGTTTCCGGGGCCGGTCGCGCCCCGCTGCGGTCCGATCCCGGACCCGGGAGACCGGCCGGCTTTCCGCCCGGCCCCGGTCGCTACCATCTTCCGTGACCGAAACGACCGAACCCGATGTATCCCGCACCCGAATATTCGCCGACCTTACCCCGCTGCGGACCTCCCCCCACTACCGGCGGCTCTGGTTCGGGAACACGGTCTCCTGGGTCGGCCAGGGCATGACGTCGCTCGCCGTGTCGCTCCAGGTGTACGACCTCACCGGCTCCGCGTTCTCCGTCGGGCTCATCGGATTCTGCTCGCTCGTGCCGCTCATCGTCTTCGGGCTGTACGGCGGGGCCATCGCCGACACCGTCGACCGGCGCAAGCTGGGGCTCGCCAGCGCCCTCGGGTCGTTCGCCCTCTCGGTGGGGCTGGTGGCGATCACCGTGGCCGGGGTGGAGCGGGTCGGGCTGCTGTACGGGGTGGTCGCCCTCCAGGCCGTCTGCTTCGCGCTCAACTCACCCGCCCGCAGCTCGATGATCGCCCGGCTGCTGCCCGCCGAGCAGCTGCCCGCGGCGAACGCGCTGAGCTCGATGACCAGCACCACGGGCATGCTCGTCGGGCCGATGCTCGGCGGGCTCATCGTCGGATGGTGGGGGTATCGCGCCGCGTACGGCGTCGACGCGGTCACCTTCACGGCCTCGCTGTACGCGATGTGGCGGCTGCCCTCGATGCTGCCGGAGCGGGGCGAGGGGAAGAGCGGGGACGGGAAACGGGCCTCCGTCGCGGACGGGCTGCGGTTCCTCGGGACCCGGCCCAATCTGCGGATGACCTTCTTCACCGACATGTGCGCCATGGTGCTCGCCCAGCCGCGCGCACTGTTCCCCGTCGTCGCCGGGCTCTGGTACGGGGGTGACGCGAAGACCACCGGACTGCTGGTCGCCGCCCCGGCGCTGGGGGCCCTGCTGGGCGGGGTGTTCTCCGGCTGGCTGGGGCGGATCCGGCGGCAGGGCCTCACGGTGCTGTTCGCCGTCGCCGGCTGGGGCACCGCCGTCGCCGTCTTCGGGCTGACCCGGCAGCTCTGGCTCGGGCTGGTCTTCCTGGCGCTCGCGGGCGCCGCCGACACGACGTCCATGGTCTTCCGCAACACGATGCTCCAGGCCGCCGTCCCCGACGCGATGCGGGGCCGGCTGCAAGGGGTGTTCATCGTGGTGGTCGCGGGCGGACCGCGGCTCGGTGACTTCCTCGCCGGGTCCGTCGCCGACCTGGCCTCGCCTGGGCTCGCCGTGACCGGCGGCGGGATCGCGTGTGTGGTCGCGGTGGCGCTGCTGGCGCTGCGGTGGCCCGGGTTCGCGCGCTACGACGCCCGCGCACCCGAGGCCTGAACCGCGGGCGGGCCCGGGCGGCCGGTCAGGAGACGTCCTTGAGCGTGGGCATCTCGCCACCGGTCGTCGTGCCGTCGATCAGCGAGAACGGCGCGCCCTGCGGGTCGGTCAGCGCGGCGAACCTGCCGAACGGGATGGTCAGCGGCCCGAACCGGAGCTGCGCCCCGAGAGCCTGCGCCTTCTCCACCGCCGCGTCGCAGTCCGCGACCGTGAAGTACACGTTCAGATGCGACGGCACCTCCGGCGGGAAGTCCTCCGTCATCCGCATCCGGCCGAGCACCGGGTCCGCGCCCAGGTCGTAGAGCGTGAAGTCG
Organism: Streptomyces sp. NBC_01257; assembly: GCF_035917255.1. Classification (NCBI taxonomy): domain Bacteria; kingdom Bacillati; phylum Actinomycetota; class Actinomycetes; order Kitasatosporales; family Streptomycetaceae; genus Streptomyces; species Streptomyces sp. NBC_01257. Next base: position 2,984,133 of record NZ_CP108472.1, on the reverse strand, counting down.
ATCGCGTCGTCCTCAACCCGCTTCACCCCGTACCCGAAGACGGAGGGGAAGAAGGCGTCCGCCTTCTCCGGCTCCCTGGTGTAGATCTCGGCCCAGCTGTAGGCGCCGGGCACCTCCCGCGCCTCGAAGCCCTCGTGGCTGCCCGCCTGCCACACCCCGAAGGCTGCCCCGCCGGGGTCGCTCGCCAGCACCATCGTGCCGAACTCACCGACCCGCATCGGCTCCACCAGGACCGTGCCGCCGTTCTCGCGGACCTTGGCGGCGGTGGCCGCCGCGTCCGGCGAGGCGAGAAACAGACACCAGGCGGGGGGTGCGTCCTGGCCGGGCATGGGCGGGGACAGGGCGGCGACCGCCTTGCCGTCCACGTACGCCTGCGTGTAGTTGCCGTACTCGGGCAGCGACTCGCCGTACGTCCAGCCCAGCAGCTCGCCGTAGAAGCGCTTCGCGCCTTCCAGGTCGCCGAACGTCGCGTCGGCCCAGCACGGTGTGCCCTGTGGTTCTGCGGCCATGACCGTTCATCTCCTCACGCGGGAACGGGCCCCTCTGCCACGCTAGCCATCCCTCGCCCCACCTGCGCGCCGAACCGGAACCGGCGCGCCGGAACATCGAGCGGGCGTCAGTCATGGAGGGACCGCTTCATGATCTTGCCCAGGTCGTTGCGCGGCAGTGCGTCCAGGTAGCGGACCGTGCGCGGGCGCTTGTGCGGGGAGAGCTGGGCCGCGACGTGGCCGGCCAGTTCGGCGGCCGAGGGCGGGGCGGCGGGGTCGGCCGGCACCACCCAGGCGACGACGCGCTCGCCCAGGTCCGGGTCGGGCTCGCCGGTGACGGCGGCCTCCCGGACGCCCGGGTGGTCCAGGAGCGCGTTCTCGATCTCACCGGCGCCGATCTTGTAGCCGCCGCTCTTGATCAGGTCGGTGGCCTTGCGGCCGACGATCCGTACGTAGCCGTCGGGGTCGAGGGTGGCCATGTCGCCCGTACGGAACCAGCCGTCGGCGGTGAGTGCCGCGGCGGTGGCGTCGGGGCGGTTCAGATAGCCGGTGAACAGGTTCGGGCCGCGCACCTGGATCTCGCCGATGGACGCGGGATCGGCGAGCGGGCCGCCGTCCTCCTCGACCAGGCGGAGTTCGACGCCCAGGAGCGGGGCGCCGACCGTGCCGGGGCGCGGTTCGCCGTCGGCCCGTACGCCCGTGTTCATCAGGGTCTCCGTCATGCCGTACCGCTCGATGACCCGGCGGCCGGTCGCGGCCGCGATCCGTTCGTGGTCGTGGACCGGGAGCGCGGCCGAGCCGGAGACGAGCAGCCGGGCCCCCGCGAGCGCCTTGGCGAGGCCCTCGGACCCCGACGGTTCCGCAAGCGCTTCCGCCAGCCGGTGGTACATCGTCGGGACACCGAACAGCATCGTGCCGCCGGAGCCCAGCTCCCGGGCCACGCCCTCGGCGGAGAACCGGCCGAGATGGCGCACCGAACCGCCCCGCCGGAGCGGGCCGAGGACGCCGAGGATCAGGCCGTGCACATGGAACAGCGGCAGGGCGTGGACGAGTACGTCGTCGCCCGTCCACTGCCAGGCGTCCTCCAGCGCGTCCAGGGAGGACGCGATCGCCCGCCGCGGCAGGACGGCTCCCTTGGGCGGGCCGGTGGTGCCGGAGGTGTATACGACCAGGGCGGGGGATTCGGGGGAGGGTTCGGGGAAGGAGCGGGCGTCCGTGGTGGCCGGGGCCGTCACGGACACGTCCAGCCGCCGCAGCCCGGCCAGCGCCGGCGGCAGTACGTCACCGGCCGCGGCCAGCACGGCCGAGGGCGCGCTGTCGGCGACGATGTGCGCCAGTTCCCGTTCGCCCGTCTTCGGGTTGAGCGGCACGGCTGGCACCCCCGCGCGCAGCGCGGCGACCACCGCGACCACGGTCTCCGCGGCCGGGGTCGCCCAGACCGCGACCCGCCCGGCGTCGCCGATGCGGGCCGCGAGCGCAGCCGCAGCTGCTCCCAACTGTGCGTAGGTCAGTGTCAGTTCGCCGAAACGTACGGCTTCGCGGGAGGCCGTCGGAGCGGCCGATTCCTGGAGTGCGGGCAAGAGTGGCATCACGTCGCGCAGCCTAATTCGGTGAAGCGCTTCCGGCCCCGGAGTCCGGTGCGAGCCGCGGCGCGGGTGGCTGTACGGGGCACCCGCCGGGGATTTGGTTGGGACCTTGACAAATTAATTTTGCGTTGCCAGCATGCAAAAAGTTCACTCCGGCTGAGCATTCCCAGGTGATCAGGAAGAAAAAAACCTGGTCATTCCCATGCTCGTCCGGCCGCACCCGCACGTCGCAAAGCGCGACAGCGCCTTGCCTGACAACCCCACGCACCGTCAGGAAGGAAAGCGTTCATGCCCCTGTCTCCCCCACTCTGGTCCAGAGTCGTCACCGCGCTCACCCTGGTGGCCACCGGTGGCCTCGCCGCCGGCACCGCGGCCGCCGCACCCGCCGCCCCCACCGCGGTCCACGCCCGTGCCGACATACCCGCCGCCGACTACCAGCAGGTCCAACTGGCCCTCGGCGCGGCCGAGCTGGGCGAGGCCATGTCCCTCGCCGTCCTCCCGGACCGCTCGGTCGTCCACACCGCCCGCGACGGCACGGTCCGGCTCACCGACGCCGCAGGAGCGACGAAGACCGCCGCCAAGCTCAATGTCTACACGCACGACGAGGAAGGGCTCCAGGGCGTCGCGGCCGACCCGGACTTCGCGAACAACCGCTACCTCTACCTCTATTACTCGCCCGCCCTGAACACCCCGGGCGGCGACGCCCCCGTCACCGGATCCGCCGCCGACTTCGACGCCTGGAAGGGACACCTCAACCTCTCCAGGTTCACGCTGAAGACCGACGGCACCCTGGACACCGCGAGCGAGAAGGTCCTCCTCGAAGTCGCCAACGACCGCGGCCAGTGCTGCCACGTCGGCGGCGACATCGACTTCGACGCGGCCGGCAACCTCTATCTGACCACCGGCGACGACACCAACCCGTTCGAGTCGGGCGGCTACGCGCCGATCGACGAACGCACCGACCGCAACCCGCAGTTCGACGCCCAGCGCTCCTCGGGCAACACCAACGACCTGCGCGGCAAGCTGCTGCGGATCAAGCCCACCGCCGACGGCGGCTACACGATCCCGGCCGGCAACCTCTTCGCCCCCGGCACCGCCGCGACCCGGCCCGAGATCTACGCCATGGGCTTCCGCAACCCGTTCCGGATGTCCGTCGACAAGCCGACCGGCACCGTCTACATCGGCGACTACGGACCCGACGCCGGCACCACCGACGCCAACCGCGGCCCCAGCGGCCAGGTGGAGTTCGACCGTGTCACCGGCCCCGGCAACTTCGGCTGGCCGTACTGCACGGGCACCAACACCGCCTCGGAGACGTACAACGAGTACACCTTCCCCAGCGGCCCGTCCGGCGCGAAGTACGACTGCGCGGGCGGCCCGGCCAACAACTCCTTCCGCAACACCGGCCGGCCCGAGCTGCCCGCGGTGAAGCCCGCCTGGATCAGGTACGCGGGTGACGCGGGCACCCCGCCCGAGTTCGGCGGCGGCTCCGAGTCCCCGATGGCCGGGCCCGTCTACCACTACGACGCCGGCCTCGACTCGGCCGTGAAGTTCCCCGAATCACTCGACAAGCGTTTCTTCGCCGCCGAGTACGGCCGCAAGTGGATCAAGCCGATCGAGGTGAAGGCCGACGGCTCACCCGGGACGATCGACACCTTCCCCTGGACCGGGACCCAGGTCATGGACTCCGCGTTCGGCCCGGACGGGGCCCTGTACGTCCTGGACTACGGCACCGGATCCGGCAACCAGGCGCTCTACCGCGTCGAGTACCTGGCGGGCAGCAACCGCTCACCCGTCGCCAAGGCCGCGGCGGACCGCACCTCCGGACCCACCCCGCTCGCCGTCGCCTTCTCGGCGGCCGGCAGCGAGGACCCCGAGGGCGGGGCGCTGAGCTACGCCTGGGACTTCGGTGACGGCGCCACCTCCACCGAGGCGAACCCGCAGCACACCTACACCACCGCCGGGACCTTCCACCCGACCCTGACGGTCACCGACCCCGACGGGCTCACGGGCACCGCCAGCCTCGTCGTGACGGCGGGCAACACCGCACCCACCGTCACCCTGACGACCCCGGTCGACGGCTCGCTCTTCTCCTTCGGCGACTCCGTGCCCTTCACCGTCACCGTCACCGACCCGGAGGACGGCACGGTCGACTGCTCGAAGGTGAAGGTCACCTATCTGCTCGGCCACGACAGCCACCGCCACCAGATCACCTCGAAGAACGGCTGCTCCGGCACCATCGACGTCCCCGTCGACGGTGAGCACGACAGCGCGGCCAACATCTACGGGGTCTTCGACGCCGAGTACACCGACGCAGGCGGACTGACCAGCCACAGCGACAGCATCCTGCAGCCGCGCCACCGCCAGGCCGAGCACTTCGCGGCCCAGTCCGGCATCGAGCCCGCCCAGCACGGCGCGGCCGAGGGCGGCGCCACCGTCGGCTTCACCGACAACGGGGACTGGATCTCCTTCGAGCCGTACGCCGTGGGCAACGCCACCAGCGTCTCGGCCAGGGTCTCGTCCGCGGGACCCGGCGGCACCATCGAGGTCCGCGCCGGCTCCGCCACGGGCACGCTGCTCTCCACCCTGACCGTCGCCCCCACCGGCGGCTGGGAGACCTTCACGGACGTGTCGGCCGATGTGAGCAACGCCCCCGCGGGCTCCACCGAACTCTTCCTCGTCTTCAAGGGCCCCACGGGCCAGGGGAATCTGTTCGACGTCGACGCCTTCACCTTCGAGACGGAAGGATGATCCACGGATGAGACGCCAACTGGCCCGGCGCGCACGGCATGTCGCGTGCGCCGCCGCCCTGGCCCTCGGCGCGGCCTTCCTGGCCCCCGCCCCCGCGGGGGCCGCGGCCGCCGACCCGTACGACGTGCTGGTCTTCTCCAAGACCGCCGGATTCCGGCACGACTCCATCCCGGCCGGCATCACCGCCATCCAGGAACTCGGCACGGCGGACGGCTTCACCGTCACGGCCACCGAGGACGCGAGCGCCTTCACCCCGCAGAACCTCGCCGGATACGAGGCGGTGGTCTTCCTCAGCACCACCGGTGACGTCCTGGACTCCGCGCAGCAGGACGCGCTGTCGGCGTACGTCGACGGGGGCGGCGGATTCGTCGGCGTCCACGCGGCCGCCGACACGGAGTACGACTGGCCGTCCTACGAACACCTCGTCGGCGCCTGGTTCAAGAGCCATCCGGCGATCCAGCAGGCGAAGGTCCTCACCGAGGACCACGCCCACCCGGCGACCTCGCACCTCGACGACGAGTGGATCCGGACCGACGAGCTGTACAACTACCGCACCAACCCGCGCGCCGACGTCCATGTGCTCCAGACCCTGGACGAAAGCAGCTACACCGGCGGGGAGATGGGCGGCGACCACCCGATCACCTGGTGCCACCCGCAGCAGCAGGGCCGGTCCTTCTACACCGGCCTCGGCCACACCATCGAGTCGTACGGCGATCCGGACTTCCGCCGGCTGCTGCTCGGCGGAATCCAGTACGCGGCCGGCGCGGTGCAGGCCGACTGCGGCTCCGGAACCACGGAACCGGGTGACGGAGCCGTCGAGGCGGAGTCGTACACCTCCTCATCCGGTGTGCAGAGCGCCGCGCACGCCGGGGCCGGCGGCGGGGCCACCCTCGGGTACATCGACAACGGCGACTGGGCGGGCTACGCCTCCGTCGACACGGCCGGGGCGACCTCCTTCACCGCCAGGGTCTCCTCGGCCGGAGCGGGCGGCACCGTCCAGGTCCGCTCCGGATCGGCCACCGGGCCGGTACTCGGATCGGTGGCCGTCGCCCCGACCGGCGGCTGGGAGACCTTCACGGAGGTGACCGGCGCCCTCACCGCGACCGGTTCGGGCCCGCTGTTCCTGAGCTTCACCGGGGGAGCGGGGTCGCTTTTCGACATCGACAGCTTCACCCTGGCCAAGGAGACACCGGCCGCGGCGGCGGGCTCGTCGAACGTCCACCTCTTCTACTACCCCTGGTACGGCACCCCGGAGACGAACGGCAGCTGGCGCCACTGGGAACAGGGCGGCCACACCCCGCCCGACGACATCGGCGCCGACCTCTACCCGAAGCTCGGCCCGTACGACTCCGGTGACACCGCCGGGGCCGTCGAGCAGCACATGAAGTGGATCGAGCAGTCGGGTGCGGGCGTCCTCGTCTACAGCTGGTGGGGACAGGGCGGTTACGAGGACTCCCTGGCCGGCCAGGTGCTGGACGCCGCGGCCCGGCACGGGATCAAGGTGGCCTGGCACATCGAGCCGTACAGCGGCCGGACCGCGGCCTCCGTGGTCGACGACATCGCCTACCTCGAAGGGAAGTTCGGCAGCCACCCCGCGTACTACCGGGACGCGGAGCACGGCGACCGCCCCGCGTTCTACATCTTCGAGAGCCTGAGGATCCAGGACTGGTCGGCCCTGGACGCCGTACGGGACAGCGCCATCGTCCTCGCGCAGACCACCGACACCACCAAGGTCGCGCACTTCGGCGGGATCTACACCTACGACGGCATCGCCGGCGCCACCGCCCCCGGCTGGCAGCAGGCAGGGGCGTACGCGAAGGCCAACGGTCTGGTCTGGGCGCCTTCGGTGGCTCCCGGCTACATCGACGACCGTGCCGTACCCGGCAACACCACACCCACCCTGGGCCGCGACGACGGCGCCTCCTACGACCTGGAGTGGAGCAACGCGCTCGACCCGGCCATCGGCGGATCACCCTCCTGGGTCTCCGTCACCTCCTTCAACGAATGGCACGAGGGCAGCCCGATCGAACCCGCGTCGAGCACCCCGCCCGCAGGACACGGCTACCAGACCTACGAAGGGGCCTACGGCAAGACCGGGGCGGCCGCCGAGACGGCCTATCTCGACCGGACGGCCTACTGGGCCGAGCGGTTCGAGCAGCAGCGCGCGGCGGCTCCCGCCCCGCACTGACCCGGCACACGACGAACGGCAGCGTCCCGGCGGGGCCGCTGCCGTTCTCCGTCGTGAGGGGGCGTCTCAGGCGTCCCGCTGGATGGTCCGCATCCGCCCGTACGCGTACACACAGCCCGCCAGGGCCAGGTCGGACAGCAGCATGAAGCCGATCGAGTAGGAGCCCTTCGAGCTGTAGATCGCGCCCATCACCAGCGGCGGGACGAAGCCGCCGAGCCCGCCCATCGCGCCGACGATGCCGGTGACGCTGCCCACCTTCGCCTGCGGTGTCACCTGCGAGACCAGGGCGAAGACGCTGCCGCTCGCGGTGCCGAGACCGGCCGCCATCACGAGCAGCGCGATCGTGCCGCCGGGGACCAGCTTCGGGTCGAAGGCCTGGACGATCGCCATCAGGGCGGCCACCCCGAGCGCCACGGAGGAGACCAGCGCCGGGTGGATCCGGTCCGAGAGCCAGCCGCCGATCGGCCGGAAGATGACCGTGACCAGGGCGAACCCGGCGGCCTTCGTGCCGGCGTCGGTCGGCGAGAGGTCGTACCAGGTCTTCAGATACGTCGGCAGGTAGACGCCGAACGCGACGATGCCGCCGAAGCCGATCGCGTACAGCGCCGACAGCTCCCAGGTGACGCGCAGCCGCCCCGCCGCACCCAGCCGGTGGGCCAGCGTGTCGGTCGGCACCTGCCGGCCGGGCCGGTCGGTGATCAGCACCGCCGCCAGCGCCGCGAACACCACGAGCGCCCCGGCGACCACGAGGAACGGCAGGTTGTCGCCGTGCTTGGCGATCCGGGGGGTGAAGTACCCGGACAGGGCCACCCCGCCCATGCCCATGCCGAACACGCCGAGGGCCAGGCCCCGGTCGGACGGCGGGAACCACGAGTTGACCAGCGGGATGCCGATCGCGAACGTCGTGCCGCCCAGGCCCAGCAGGAAGCCCACGGCGAGCATCGCGCCGTAGGAGTCCCGCGCCGGGATCAGCAGCAGCACCGGGACGATGGTGAGCGCCGAGGTCAGCGGGAACATCAGCCGCGCACCGTACTTGTCGGTGAGCGCGCCCGCCGGGATCCGGCCCAGCGAACCGACCAGCACCGGCACCGCTACCAGCAGGGACTGCTGGAACGAGCTGAGCCCGAGCCGGTCCTTGTAGTCGGCCGACATGGGGGCGATCAGGTTCCAGGCCCAGAAGGTCAGCGCGAAGCCGATCGTGGCCATCACGAGGTTGCGGTAGGCGGCGCCGGAGGGCTTCGCGGCGGCCGGAGCGGGTGACTGCTTGACGGCGTTGTCCACACAGTCAGTCAAGGGGGGGAGCGGGCCACGGGCCCGTCGGGTTGCGCCATCCGGGGGCGCGGTAACGGCCGGGCGGGACGGGCTGCCGACGTCTGCGCAGTCGCGATCTGCCGAAAGCTGCGACAATCGCGGTATGGACCGTCTCGACAGGGAAATCCTCGGAGTCCTCCAGGAGGACGCGCGGATCTCGTACCGCGACCTGGGCGTCCGGGTCGGGCTCAGCGCCAACGCGGCGGCCGACCGGGTGCGCAGGCTGCGCCGGGACGGCGTCATCCGCGGCTTCACCGTGATCATCGACCCCGCCGCCGACACCCGGACCGGACTCGTCGTCTTCATCGACGTGACCCTGCGGACGGACACCACCAACGAGGTGTTCGAGCGGGCGGTGCTGACCCTGCCCGGCATCACCGAGGTGGTGCATGTGACGGGCGGGCACGACTATCTCGTACGGGCCACCGCCGCCGACACCGCGGCGCTGGACGGGCTGCTGCGCCGGCTGAAGCGCGAGGCCGGTGTCGCCCACTCCAGCACCAGGATCGCGCTCAGAGCGGCGCCTGCCAAATGACTGTCGGCGCGCGCGAACCGTCCGGTTCGCGCCCGTCGTCCGCAACCGCCAGCCGCACCCCGGCCCGGCCGTCCGGCAGGACGGCCGTCGCGTCCACCTCCACCTCGATCGCCGACACCCCGAGCCGGCGGTGTGCGGCCGCCAGCGCTCCGCGCAGCGCGGCGAGCAGCTGACCGTCCACCGGATCGCGCACCAGCGCGTCCACCGCCCCGGCGAAGTGCACGGAGGGCTGGAAACCCAGCACGGCCGCCGCACCGCTGGTCTCCCGCAGTACCCGGCCCCGGAAGGTGGTGGGAGCCTCGGCGGGCGGCTGCTGGAGGGCGAAGATGGCGGTCCGCACCTCCTGGATCGTGGAGTCCAGCTCGTCCACGGCCCTGCCGAGCAGTTCGTCCGTCTCCGCGGCGCCGGCCCGGCGGCGCGTCGACTCCAGCATCATCTCGGTGGCGAACAGCCGCTGGACGACGAGATCGTGCAGATCGCGGGCGATCCGGTCCCGGTCCTCGTACACCGCGAGCTGCTCGCGGTCGTGCTGGGAGTCCGCCAGCACCAGGGCCAGCGCGGCCTGCGAGGCGAACTGGGCGGCCAGCAGCCGGTCCACGTCCGTGTAGGGGCGGGCGCCGCGCCGCCGGGGCAGGGCGAGCGTGCCGATGAGCCGCCCGCCGCTCTGCAGCGGCAGCATCATGCTGGGCCCGAAGCGAGTCCGGACCGGCGTGGTCATCCGAGGATCGGTCGCCGAGTCGTCGATGAACACCGCCTCGCCGCCCAGCAGCTGGACCAGGACGGGGGAGCCGGGGGCGATCGCCGTGCCCACCAGACCGGCCGGGTCCTCCAGGGTCGAGGCGACGACGATCTCCATGCCGCCCGCCTCGTTCGGCTGGAGGATCACCCCGGCCAGGGCGTCGCTGAGGATCCTGGCCCGCTCGGCCACGGTCATCAGGGCGTCGGACGCGTTCTCGCCGGTCAGCAGGGTGTTGGTGACCGCGGCCGCGCCCTCGATCCAGCGCTCCCGCTGCCGGGCGCCCTCGTACAGCCGGGCGTTGCCGATCGCGATGCCTGCCTGAGCGGCGAGGACCCGCAGCAGCGTCATGTCGGTGTCGGTGAAGTGCCCGCCGGGCTTCTCGGTGAGGTAGATGTTCCCGAACACCTTGCGGTGGACCCGGATCGGGGAGCCGAGGAACGAGCGCATCGGGGGATGGCCGGGGGGCACGCCGACGGAGTGCGGATCGGTGGTCAGGTCGTCGCAGCGCAGCGGCTGCCCCTCCTCGACCAGCGCGCCGAGCAGGCCCGTGTGCCCGTCGGGGAGGCCGCCGACGGCCGCCCGCTCGCTCTCGCTCAGCCCGGTGACGAACAGCTCACCGATCCTGCCGCTCGCGGGGTCCAGGACCCCGAGCGCCCCGTAGCGGGCGTCGGTGAGCGCGGTGGCGGTGTCGATGATCTGCTGGAGGGTGGCCCGCAGTTCGAGATCGGTACCGACCCGGAGGACCGCTTCCAGCAGCATCGGCAGCCGTGGTGACCTGGGGACACCGTGGCTGGGTGCCTCGTCGGGCGGTTCGTCCGTCATCCGCCGGACTCAGCCGGCGAGCGGGTCGAGGACCATCGGGCTGATCTTGCCGTCCAGCATGGCGCCGAGCCCCAGGACGGAGCAGACGTCGGGCCGCTCGGCGATGTGCACCGGCATGCCCGTGGCGTCGCGCAGCATCTGGTCGAGGCCGGGCAGCAGCGCGCTGCCGCCGACCATCATGATCCCGCAGTCGGCGAGGTCGGCCACCAGATCGGGCGGGCAAGCCCGCAGGATCTTGCCGAGACCGTCGAGGACCGCGGTCAGCGGGCGGTGGATCGCCTGCCGCACCGCCGCCGTGTCGACCTGGACGGAGCGGGCCAGTCCGGTCGCCACGTCCCGGCCGTGGATCTCGGTCACCGAGGGGCCGTACGGGGTGAGCCCGTTGCCGCTGAGCGCCAGCTGCAGGGGGCGCACGGACTGGCTCGGCAGCATCAGCTCGTGGAACTGGCGCAGGTGCTGGATGACGGCGTGGTCGATCGCGTCGCCGCCGATCGGGATGCGCACCGCCGTCACGATCGAGCCGAGCGAGAGGACCGCGATCTGGGTGGTCGCCGCCCCGCACACCATGATCATGGTGGCGGTCGGCTGCTCGACCGGCAGTCCGCAGCCGACGGCCGCCGCGATCAGGGTGTCGACGAGCTCGACCCGCCGCGCCCCGAGCCCGACCAGCGTCTCCACGGCGGCGCGCTGGGCCAGCGGATCGCTCTCGTGCGGGATGCAGGCGGCGGCCCGCAGCCGCGGCTTGCGGCGCAGCTGGCGGCGGAGCTTCTCGCCGAGCAGATGGCGCAGCATGCGCTGGGCCATCTCGATGTCGACGACGGTTCCGCCGGAGACCGGGCGGGCCACCCGGATGTAGTCGGGGGTGCGGCCCGTCATCTGTTCGGCGAGCGCGCCGACGGCGATGAGCGAGCCCGTACGGGTGTTGACGGCGGCGACACTCGGCTCGTCGACGACGAGCCCGAGCCCCTTGACGTACACCCGGGTGCGGGCGGCCCCGAGGTCGACGGCGACATGGCAACGGCGCAACTGCTCAAGGCTGACGGTCACGGCAGGTTCTCCCGAGAGCGCTGATGGGGGGACCGACGGGCAGCCGGTTCTCTTCGCATCCTGCGCCGTTCGGGGGCTTCGTGCGCGCTGGGATACGCCGGAGGAGGTACGCAGCTGACGGGGCGTCGGTCCGTGTCTCAGCGGGCCGGCGGGCCGGGAAGCAGCCGCTGGAACAGCCCCCAGGTGAACTCGGCGACGTACGGGACGCCGGTGGCCGTGTCCGTGATCGAGAGGGCCCAGCGGGTCGGTGCGCTGCCCTCCATCGGACGGGCCGGGGCGAAGGCCCGCGCCACCTCGTTCACGGTGCACGACCAGGGGCGCAGTTCCCCGGCCGGGCCGAGCTCGGGGGCCGGCGCGCCCGGCGCCCGCACCAGCCACTCGTTCCACACCGCCCCGCCCGGCGCCACCATCACCTCGAACCGCAGGTCCGGCCAGAGCGGCACCGGCCAGAACAGCGCGTCGCACTCCAGATCACCCACCGTGCGGCGCAGCGAGATCTCGGGTTCGCCGAGTACCGAACGGTAGCGGCGCAGCGCTCCCCGCCCGCGCGGGGCCCGCGTCATCGCCTGCCAGCGGCGGTTGGCCTCACGCATCTCGGCGAGCGTGGCGCTCAGTTCGTGCCGGGCGTCCTCGACGAGGCCTGGCTGGTGGTCGGCCATCCGGCGCAGCAGGACGAGCTGGAACTCACGGGGGCCGAACGGGGCGGGAGCGGTCATGGAACCAACGGTTCCACACAGGATCCTCACCTGAGCGGCTTTCTCTGGTGTCCGCCGGGCATCTAATCTGCGGGCGCCATGGATTACTGCCAGCCCTGTCAGCGGCATCTCAACGGCGCCCTGGCCTGCGCCGGATGCGGAACCCCCGCGCAGGCGCTGAGCCGCTACGCCGCCCCCGCGCCCTTCGGCCACGAGCCGGACGCCCGGGACGAGCGGGCCGCGCCGTCTCCGTCCGGGGGCCGGCGCCGCCGGGAGCGCGAGGCTGCCCGGACACGGGGCGGCGCGCACGGCGGACGCGCCGCGCGCCGCGGCGGCCCTGCCCCTGAGGAGCGGCCGCGCCGTGGCCGGCGTGGCCGCAGCAGGCGGGGCCGTACGGCGCTGCTGGCGCTGCTGGGGGTGGTCCTGGCCGCCGGTGCGCTGAGCCTGGCCGAGCTGGCGACCGAGCCGGACGGCGGCGACGGGGCCTCGGACTACGTACGCGAATCGACGTCCGCCACCACCGCTCCGGCGCCTGATCCCGAGGTGAGCGACACGGCCGAGCCGCCGCGTCCGGTCAGGAGCCCGACGGGCAGCCCGTCCGTCGTCCCCGCGACCGACGCACACTCCTCGGCCGCCGCCCGGCCGGACCGGGCCACGGCCGAGGCGCGCCCCGGCGGGGTCACCTCGGCCCCGGCAGCCCCGGCCCCGGTCTCCGTACCGCCGTCGGCGGCCCCGTCGGTCACCACCGGTGGTCCCACGGAGCCGGGCGGCACCGGCGGCGGACCGTCACCGTCCGCGACCCCGACGCAGCCCGTGCCCACGCCGACCCCCACCCCGTCACCGACCCCCACGGACGACGACTGCTGGTTCCCGTGGTTCTGCTGAGCCCCTGAGGAACGCCGCTCAGGAGAGGTCGGCCGGTTCCATCCCCAGCATCCGGCGCAGCAGGTCCCGCAGGACCGCGCGCTCCTGGTCCGAGAGACCCGCCAGGGGTTCGCGGGCGAAGCCGAGCGAGTCGCGCAGCTTCCGGGCCGTCCGGGCGCCCTCCTCCGTGGGCGCGGCCAGCTTCACCCGCCGGTCGGCCGGATCGGGCCGCCGCTCCACCAGTCCGCGCGCCTCGAGACGGTCGACGATCCCCGTGACGTTCGACGGCTCGCACTTCAGCTTCTGGGCTATCCGGCGCATCGGCAGCGGATCCAGGGAGAGCAGTCCGAGGACGCGGGCCTGGGCGCCGGTGAGGCTGTGGGCGGACGCGGCCTGCTCGTACTCCTCGTAGTACCGCGCCACGACCGAGCCGATCAGCTCGACGACTTCGAGGGTCAGCGGGTCCGTGCGCGGGGTGGCCATGACATCGAGGATAGCCGGTTACTTGACAAGGTGAAATATCCAGGCGCATGGTTGTTTCACCTCATGAAGCTTTTCCGCTCCGGCCGAACCGCTTCCGTGACTCCACCCCTCCGCATCCCCCAGTCATCGAGGAGAACCCGAGCCCATGTCTGCAACTCTTCCCACGTCCAGCCGTGAATGGCACCTCGTAGCCCGTCCGCACGGCTGGCCGAAGGCCGAGGATTTCGCACTGCGTGAGGCGCCGGTCACCGCTCCCGCCGAGGGCCGGGTCCTCGTCCGCAACCTGCACTTCTCGGTCGACCCGTACATGCGCGGCCGGATGAACGACGTGAAGTCGTACACCCCGCCGTTCAAGCTGGACCACCCCATGGAGGGTGGCGCGGTCGGCGAGATCGTCGCGTCGAACGCCGAGGGCTTCGCGGTCGGCGACCACGTGCTGCACGGTCTGGGCTGGCGCGAGTACGCCGACGTCCCCGCCAAGCACGCGGTGAAGGTCGACGCCTCCCTCGCCCCGCTCTCCGCCTACCTCGGCGTGCTCGGCATGACCGGTCTCACCGCCTACGCCGGCCTGTTCGACGTGGCCTCCTTCAAGGAGGGCGACGTGGTCTTCGTCTCCGGCGCCGCCGGTGCGGTCGGCAGCCAGGTCGGCCAGATGGCGAAGATCAAGGGCGCCGCGCGGGTCATCGGCTCCGCCGGCTCCGACGAGAAGGTCAAGCTCCTGGTCGAGGAGTACGGCTTCGACGCCGCCTTCAACTACAAGAACGGCCCCGTCGCTCAGCAGCTGCGCGAGGCCGCCCCCGACGGCATCGACGTCTACTTCGACAACGTCGGCGGCGAGCACCTCGAAGCCGCGATCTCCTCGTTCAACGTGCACGGCCGCGCGACCATCTGCGGCATGATCGCCCAGTACAACGCGACCGAGCCCACCCCCGGCCCGCGCAACCTCGCCCTCGTCATCGGCAAGCGGCTGCGCCTCCAGGGCATGCTCGTCGGCGACCACGCCGACCTCCAGGGGCAGTTCGTCCAGGAGGTGGCCGGCTGGCTGGCCTCCGGCGAGCTGAAGTACCGCGAGACCGTCGTCGAGGGCATCGAGAACGGCTTCGAGGCCTTCCTCGGTCTGCTCCGCGGCGAGAACACCGGGAAGATGATCGTCTCCCTCGGCTGAACCGCCCGTCCGGGCACGCGTTAGGCTCGTCCCAGGCCGTCGCGATCGTGGGCGCGAGTCGCGGCGCATCAGCAGGAGGAATCCCCCAGCATGACCATTCAGGACATCACCGTCGCGTACACCGCCGTCGCCACCGCCGAGAACGGCCGTGACGGCAGGGTCTCCTCGGACGACGGCAAGCTCGACGTGGTCGTCAACCCGCCGAAGGAGATGGGCGGCAGCGGCGCCGGCACCAACCCGGAGCAGCTCTTCGCCGCCGGTTACAGTGCCTGCTTCCAGGGCGCGCTCGGCGTCGTGGCGCGCCAGGAGAAGGCCGACATCACCGGCTCCACGGTGACCGCCGCGGTCTCCATCGGCAAGACGGAGGCCGGTGGCTTCGGTCTGGAGGTCGCGATCACCGCGACCATCCCGAACGTGGACGCGGCGACCGCGCAGGCGCTCATCGAGAAGGCCCACCAGGTCTGCCCGTACTCGAACGCCACGCGCGGCAACATCAAGGTGGCGCTCTCGGTCGTCTGACCGTCCGCACCACTCGTACACAGCCGAGGGCCGCACCCCACCAGGTGCGGCCCTCGGCCGTTCCCGGTCCCGGCCCGCCCTCCTGTTCGACACCCCGGACATTGTCCGGAATTCTTGCGCGACCCATTGACGCGCAAGCGCTTCGATTTTACGGTCCGTTCGAAGTTACGGGCGTCATCCGGTATATCGAACAGTGAGGGCGGGGCATGGGACGACCTGGCCTGAATCGCAGGCAACTGATCACCGGCCTTGGCGGTGCGGCCGTCGCCGGCAGCTTCGGCTTCGCGGCGCTGGGAAGCGGTGCGGACGCCCTCGCGTCGGACGCGGCCACCCGGGTCCGCTACTGGAACCTCTTCAGCGGCGGCGACGGCTACAACATGATCGCGATGCTCGACGCCTTCCGCAGGGAGCACCCCGGCACCGAGGTGAAGGACTCGACGCTCCAGTGGGGCAGCCCCTTCTACACCAAGCTCGCCATGGCGGCGGCGGGCAACCGCGCACCGGACCTCGGCGTCATGCACCTGGGCCGCGTCACCGGGTTCTCACCGGGCCGCCTGCTCGACCCCTGGGACGTCGGCCTGCTCGCCAAGTACGGCGTGAGGGAAGCCGACTTCAACCCCGCGCTGTGGAAGCGCGCCGTCGTCGACGGCAAGCTCTACGCCCTCCCGCTCGACATCCACGTCCAGCTCTGCTTCTACCGCAAGGACGTGCTGAGGAAGGCCGGCCTGCTCGGCGACGACGGGCGGATCGTGCCCGTCACGTCCACCGAGGAGTGGTTCGACGTGCTCAAGGAGGCGAAGAAGGCCACGAAGAAGGGACTGCAGACCATCGGTCTGTGGGCCAACGACCAGAACTTCCAGTGGTGGTTCTTCGTCGCTTTCTACACCCAGCTCGGCGGCACCTGGTTCGACGCCGCCGACTCCGACGTCACCTTCGACACGGACAAGGCCACCCAGGTCCTGGAGTTCATGCGCCGGCACATCACCGACGGGTACTCCGACCCGGGCTTCGCCGGGGCCGCGGGCGCCGAACAGTTCCTCAACGGCTCCCCGTTCTGCTGGGAGGGCAACTGGTCGGTGCCGGTGTTCGACGGAGCGAAGACCGAGTACGGCGCCACGCCACTGCCGCCCGTCTTCGGCAAGCGGGCCACCCACGCCGAATCGCACTCCTTCGTCCTGCCGCACCAGTCAGGCCGCGGCGGCGACGCCAACGAGGCCGCCCACGAACTCGCCGCCTACGTCGTCAGGCACGCACAGCAGTGGGCCGCGGGCGGGCACATCCCCGCCTACACGCCGACGCTGTCCACGGCCGCGTACAAGAAGCTCGAACCGCAGAGCGAGTACGTCTCCGCGATGGACCACCAGGCCACCGAGCCCAAGGTGTGGTTCGCGGGCTCCACCGGCATCCTCGCCCAGCGCGTCGGACCGATCGCCGCATCCTCCATGCTCGGCTCCGCCAGGCCCGAGGCCGCCGCCCGCCGCATGAGGAGCACCCTCGCCGAGCTCCTCGCGATGAAGAACCCCATGGACGGCAGGACCGCGGCGCAGGCAGGAGCGGCCGCATGACGACGACCACACCCCAGGCCGTCCTCGCACCCACCCGCGCGAGGACCGCCGCCGACAGCCCCACGGCCCGCCGCAGGCAGGGCTTCCAGCACGGCGGATGGTTCGTCGCCCCGTTCCTCGTCCTGTTCGCGCTCTTCGTGATCTGGCCGCTGCTGCGCGGCGTCTACCTGAGCCTCACGGACGCCAACATCTCCGGCGACGGCGCGGGCTTCGTCGGCCTCGACAACTACCGCGAGGCCCTGCACGACCAGCTGATGTGGGACGCGCTCGGCCACAGCGCCTACTTCACGCTGCTCGTCGTGCCGTGCATCACGGTCCTCGCCCTCCTCCTCGCGCTGCTCGCCCACCACATCGAGCGCGGAAAATGGCTGTGGCGGCTGTGCTTCTTCATCCCGTTCCTGCTGCCGTCGACCGTCGCGGGCAACCTGTGGCAGTGGCTGTTCAACCCCGGTACGGGCATGGTCAATTACCTCTTCGGCCTCGATACGCCGTGGCTGACCGACACGTCGTACGCGATGCTCGCCGTCGTCATCACCACCCTGTGGTGGACGGTCGGCTTCAGCTTCCTGCTCTACCTCGCCGCGCTCCAGAACATCCCCGCACACCTCTACGAGGCCGCCGAACTGGACGGCGCGAACGCCTGGCACCGCATGGTCCACATCACCCTGCCCATGCTGCGCAACATCACCGGCCTCGTGATCGCGCTGCAGATCCTCGCCTCGCTCCAGGTCTTCGACCAGGCCGTCGTGATGCAGGACTTCGGCCCCGGGCCCGAGGGGTCGACCCGCACCTTCGTGCAGTACACGCTCGAAGAGGGCTTCACCAGCTACCGCGTGGGCTACGCCTCCGCGATCTCCATCATCTTCTTCGTCATCATCGCGGCCGTCGCCCTCGCCCGGATGTGGCTGCTGCGCAACCGTGAGGAGGACGCCCGATGACCGCCGACACCGCGCAGGCGCCCGTCAAGTCCCGTACCCGCAAGCCCTGGTCACCGAGCCAGGTCGTGCTCACCCTCATCGGCGTCGCCGTCTCGGCCGTGTTCCTGGCGCCGCTCGCCTGGGCGCTGTTCACCTCGCTCAAGTCGGAGACCGAGGCCGTCGAGGTGCCGGCGCACTGGCTGCCGGAGGACTGGACGGGCCAGGCGTGGAAGGCGCTCTTCGCCACCGGCAACATCACCGACTGGTTCGTGAACTCGCTCGTCGTCTCCATCTGCGTCACCGTCGTCGTGCTGCTCGTCAGCGCGCTCGCCGGATACGGCTTCGCCCGCACCGAGTTCAGGGGCAAGGCGTTCCTCATGGGCACGGTGATGGCGGGCCTGATGGTCTCGCCCGCAGTCCTCGGCGTCCCGCTGTTCACCACGGTCCAGCAGATGGGCATGGTCGACACCTACTGGGGCATGATCCTGCCGCAGTGCGCGCCCGCCGCGATGGTCTACATCCTCTACAAGTTCTTCCAGGGCATCCCGAAAGAGCTGGAGGAGGCGGCGTTCATCGACGGCGCCGGCCGCTGGCGGGTCTTCTTCACCATCATCGTGCCGCTCTCCAGGCCCTCCCTCTCCGCGGTCGGCATCTTCACCTTCATCGCGTCGTGGAACAACTTCCTCTGGCCGTACATGGTGACCAACAACCCCGACCTGATGACCATGCCGAACGGCATCGCGACCGTCATGAACTCCTACGGCATCCAGTGGGCCCAGCTCATGGCCGGCGGGCTGATGGCCGGCCTGCCGCTCATCGTCGTCTTCGTCTTCTTCCAGCGCCAGATCGTCAGCGGCGTCGCCCACACCGGGCTGGCCGGCCAGTGACGCGCACCGAGATCCGCAACCCGACCCCGAAGGACGTCATGACCCGCACCGCCCGATTCACCCTCGACCCGGCGTTCACCGTCGGCGACGTCGACCCCCGCCTCTTCGGCTCGTTCGTCGAGCACCTCGGCCGCTGCGTCTACGACGGCATATACGAGCCGGGCCACCCCTCGGCCGACGAGGCGGGCCTGCGGACCGACGTCCTGGAACTCATCCGCGAACTCGGCGTCACCGCCATCCGCTACCCCGGCGGCAACTTCGTCTCCGGCTACCGCTGGGAGGACAGCGTCGGCCCCGCCGACGAACGGCCGCGCCGCCTCGACCTCGCCTGGCGCTCCACCGAGACGAACCGCTTCGGCCTCTCCGAGTACATCGCCTTCCTCAGGAAGATCGGCCCGCAGGCCGAGCCGATGCTCGCCGTCAACCTCGGCACCCGCGGCGTCCAGGAGGCCATCGAGCTCCAGGAGTACGCCAACCACCCGGCCGGCACCGAACTCTCCGAGCGCCGCATCGCGCACGGCGACAAGGACCCCTTCGGCATCAGGCTGTGGTGCCTGGGCAACGAGATGGACGGCCCCTGGCAGACCGGCCACAAGACCGCCGAGGAGTACGGCAGGACCGCCGCCGAGACGGCCCGCGCCATGCGGCAGATCGACCCGTCCGTCGAACTCGTCGCCTGCGGCTCGTCCGGCCGCTCCATGCCCACCTTCGCCGCGTGGGAGGCCACGGTCCTCGCCGAGACCTACGACCTCGTCGACTACGTCTCGCTGCACGCCTACTACGAGGAACTCGGCGGCGACCGCGACTCGTTCCTGGCGTCCGCCGTGGACATGGAGTCCTTCATCGAGGACGTCGTCGCCACCTGCGACCACGTAGGGGCCCGGCTGAAGTCCACGAAGAGGATCAACCTCTCCTTCGACGAGTGGAACGTCTGGTACATGGCGCGCAGTCAGCAGGAGGCCGAGGCGAACCCCCTCGACTGGCCCGAGGCGCCGCGCCTGCTGGAGGACAGCTACTCGGTCACCGACGCCGTCGTCTTCGGCACCCTGCTCATCGCCCTGCTCCGCCACGCCGACCGGGTGACGGTGGCCTGCCTGGCACAACTGGTCAACGTGATCGCCCCGATCATGACCGAACCCGGCGGACCCGCCTGGCGCCAGACCACGTTCTTCCCGTTCGCCCAGGCCGCCCGGCACGGCCGCGGCCAGGTCCTGGACGTCCGGGTGGACTCGCCCACGTACACGACCGCGAAGTACGGTGAGACGGACCTGCTGCACGCCACCGCCGTCCGCGACCCGGAGACCGGCGCGGTCACCGTCTTCGCGGTCAACCGCAGCCAGTCCGCGGCCCTCCCGCTCGAAGTCGCCCTGCACGGGCTCGGCCTGACGGGGATCGCCGAGCACCAGGTCCTCGCCGACGCCGACCCGGACGCCCGCAACACCCTCACCGAACCCGGCCGCGTCACTCCCCACCCGGCCGAGGGCACGGCACTCGACGGGGGAGTGCTGCGGGCCGTGCTGGAGCCGATGTCCTGGAACATGATCCGCCTCTCCTGACCACAGCCCCCTCCCGCGAAGGGGCCCGCCCCCCGGTCCCGTTAGGCTGACGCCATGCGTGATCTCGGGGCGGGCCTCGGCTATCTGATCAAGGGGCAGCGCTGGGTCGCCCGGCACGGCAAGTGGTTCGGCATAGGGCTGCTGCCCGGCCTGATCACCCTCTTCCTGTACGCGGGCGCCCTCGTCGGCCTCGGCTACGGGGCCGACGACCTGGCGGACTGGGCGACACCGTTCGCCGACGACTGGTCCTCGCCCTGGCTCGGCCTGCTGCGCACCACCCTCACCGTGCTGGTCTTCGCGCTCGGCCTCTTCCTGGCCGTCATCACCTTCACCGCCGTGACCCTGCTCGTCGGACAGCCCTTCTACGAGTCGCTGTCGGAGGAGGTGGACCGGGCCGAGGGCGGTGAGGTCCCCGAGTCCGGGCTGCCGCTGTGGCGGGAGCTGTGGATCTCCGCCCGCGACAGCGTGCGCATCCTGGTGCGCGTCGCGCTGTACGCGATCCTGCTCTTCGCCCTCGGATTCGTCCCGGTCGCCGGACAGACCGTCGTCCCGGTCCTCGGCTTCTGCGTCACGGGGTACTTCCTCGCCGAGGAACTCACCGCCGTCGCCCTCCAGCGCCGCGGCATGGCGCTGAAGGAGCGGCTCGCCCTGCTGCGCGGCCGCCGGCTGCTGGTCCTCGGCTTCGGCGTACCCCTGGGGCTCGCCTTCCTGATCCCGTTCGTCGCCGTCTTCCTGATGCCGGGTGCCGTCGCGGGGGCGACCCTGCTGGCGCGCGACCTGGTGGGGGACGGCGCGGGCGGCCCCGGCGACGGCCCGGGCGAGGACTAGAGCTCCTGCCGGCGGTCAGCTCGTGTGCACCTCCAGCGCCGTGCGGACCGCCGACTCCAGCGCCCCCTCGATCCAGGCGGGCTTGACGGACGTGTGACAGCCCGCGAAGTGCAGCGGCCCCTCCACCGACCGCACATCGGCGAGCAGTTCGGTGTGCTGCCCGGGGAGCAGGACGGCCGCCTCGCCGTACGCGTACGGGTCACGCATCCACGACTGGGTGGCGCCCGCCCCCGTGTAGAAGACCTCGATGCGCTGTCCGTACACGTCCTGGACCCCGCCCAGCGCGTGCGGATAGCGCTCGTCGTCGTCCAGCGAGTCCCACTTCAGGGCGTCGTCGGCCCAGCTGTACGACGCCAGGAGCACCCCGCCCCTGCTCCCGTCGACCGGGTGCGAGGGCTGGTACATGAAGCGGTTGGCGTTGTCGGTGACCGATCCGCCGCCGATGACGTGGGCCGCCTCGGGCTGGTTGCGGGCGGTCGCGCGGTACGCCGCGTAGTGCACGCGCTGGTTGGGCGGAATGTGCCCGGACGGTACGGAGGGGTGGGCACCCAGCAGCGAACCGTCGGCCGGCGCCCTGCCGAGCCGGTACTCGTCGTACAGACCGGGCCGGACCCTCTCCAGCTCCTCCTTCCAGTCCTTCTCCTCGAACTCCCACCAGCGGCGGCTGAATTCGAGCAGCACCTTCGTGGCCGTGTCGTAGTGGACCTCGGTGATCGCGCGCCGCTTGCCGTACGAGAGCGGCGGCGTGACCGGGACGTGCCGCAGACCGGAGAACGGCACGGTGATGATCGCCCGGTCGCCGGTGAACGTCTCCCGCACCACCGTGCCGTCCCGGCCCTCCGACACCGTCTCGACCCGGACCCCGTCATCGCCGTGGCTGATCCTGGCGGCCCGGCGGTCCAGGTGCACCAGGTCCTCGACGCGTGCGTACATGGCGTCGGCCAGCGTCGCCGTGCCGTCGGGCAGCTCGTAGAACGCGGTGTCCGGGCTGATCAGGGAGGCGCCGATGAAGCTGTGCACGAAGGCGAGGGGGAGCCGCGATGTGAGGTTCTCGACGGTGCCGATGAGGTCGATGGTGCGCTCGTCGAGCCCGGCCTCCTCGGTGAGGAAGCGGAACATCGACCAGTGGCCGTAGTTCTGGATGACCCGGGCCCAGCCCTTGACGAGCTCCGAGCCCTCCTTGCCCTCGAACTCCTTGCGCACGGGGGCGAACGCCTCGCGCACGATGGCCGATGCGGTCTTGTCCTCGAACGCCGCGGGGACCCCGAAGGAGCGGTTGACCGCCTGCGGCTTCTTCGCGTAGTCCGCCTTGCGGACCCGGATGCCGTTGACGTGGATCCAGGTGTGGTTGACGGGCTGTCCCGTGCCGTCGACGTCGACGAGATGGAAGCGGCGGCGCTTCAGCTCGAAGCTGTCCATGAGCCCGGTGACGAGCGGGTGGCTGTCCGGGATGCGCATCGCGCCGGCCTCGGCGTACTGCTTCGGGTCGGTGAAGGGCGACTTCGCGTTCTCGTGGCCGCCGGTGCGGAAGGTCTTGATCCGGCCGCCGACCCGGTTGCCGTTCGCCTCGATCACGGTGACGGTGTGCCCGGCCTCGCGCAGCAGATGGGCGGCGGTCAGCCCGGCCGGACCCGCGCCGACGATCAGCACCTTCTTCGGGTCCTTGCCGCTGCGCGGCAGGCCCTTGGTGAGCAGGACGTCGCGGTAGTGCGGCACCAGCGACTCGTCCTGCTCGTCGCGTACGAGAACGGCGCGGGCGACGGTCAGGCAGGCCTCCCAGTCGGAACCGGGGGCCGCGAGAGGGGCGGGCGCGGCGGGAGAGCCGGACGCGGCCGCGTCCGCACGGGCGGCGGTGGTGGCGAGGGCCGCGACGCCGGCGGCGGCGCCCGCGATCATGGTGCGGCGTGAGGGCAGGCCGGACGTCGGTCCGGTGGGCTTGGAAGTCATGCGGCCACCCTGAGGGGCGCGGAAAGGGGCGCATTTCGCGAACGCGCGTAGACCGCCCGGAATCACTCCCAGGTGCCGCTTAACGATCTTGTAATACCGGCGTTCTCGCAGGTCAGAACGGCCTTGCCGGCGCCGGTCCTCAGCGCGCCGAGAAGCCGTACACCGTCGTCGACACGTACTCCTGGCCCGGCCGCAGCACCGTGCTCGGGAACTCCGGCCGGTTCGGCGAGTCCGGGAAGTGCTGGGTCTCCAGCGCGATCCCGGCGCACGGACCGAAGGGCCGCCCGTCGAAGTGGTCCGCCGTGTACAGCTGCATGCCCGGCTCCGTCGTCGAGACGGTCAGGACGCGCCCCGACACCTCGTCGTACAGCTCGGCCACCGGGCCCGCCACTCCCTCGTCGAGCACGAAGTTGTGGTCGTACTCCTTGGAGACCGGCCGCGGCTCCCGGAAGTCGAACCGGGTCCCGTCCACCGGCAGGAACTCACCCGTCGGCAGCGACTCCGCGTCCGCCGGGGTGATCCGCCCGGCCGCGATCCGCAGCCGCTGACCCAGCGCACTGCCGGACTCGGCGCCCGCCAGGTTCCAGTACGTGTGGTTCGTCAGGTTCAGCACGGTCGGCGCGTCCGTCGTCGCCCGGTACGCGATCCGCAGCGCCCCGTCCTCGTCCAGGGTGTACGCCACCGACAGCTCAAGCCGCCCCGGGAAGCCCTCCTCGCCGTCCGCGGCGACCAGGGACAGCTCCACGCCGTCCGCGATCCCGCGGGCCTCCCACACACGCTTGTCGAAGCCGCGGGCCCCGCCGTGCACATGGTTGCGGCCCTCGTTGCGCGTGACGTGGTGCGTCCGCCCGTCGAGGGTGAACGCCGCGCCGCCGATCCGGTTCGCGAACCGCCCGACCAGCGCGCCGAAGTACGGGCCGGTGTACTGGAGGTACGAGGCGAGATCCGGCAGCCCGAGCGCCACCCCGGCCCGCGCACCGTCCCGGTCCGGCACCTCGACCGACTGCACGACGCCGCCGTACGTCAGGACGCGCACCCGCGTACCGCCGCGCTCCAGCGTCCAGCGGTGCACCTCGGCACCGTCCCCGAGCGTGCCGAAGTGCTCCGTACGCGTGACCGTGCCCGAACCCGTCTCCATGATCGGAAACTCTACGCGGGAGGCCGTGCCGCCGTGACGTTGCGGTAGGCGATCTCGGCCAGCCTGGCCTGCCCGTTCCGCCCCGGGTGGAACCAGTCCCACTGGCTGAGCTGCTTGCCGGTGAAGCGGTAGTCGAACACCGCCCCGCCGTCGTAACGGCAGCGCCGGTCCTTCGCGCACACCTCGCGCAGCACCTCGTTGTACGCGACGACGCGCTCCTGCACCGCCGCGCGCCGGGCCACCGCCGACGCGCTCATGTCGTCCGCGTCGCCCAGCATCGACTTGCAGATGCCCAGCTTCCAGATCTGCTTGCCCAGCTGACTGCCCCGGCCCGTCGACCAGAGTCGCTTCAGGTCCGGCACGCTCGACACGTACACCTGGGCCTTCGGCGCCGCGCTCCGCAGCTGACGCATCGACGCCTCGAACGACGCACGGAAGTCCGCCACCGGCGTCATCACCCGCACCGAGTCCCGGCACGCGTCATTGGCGCCGATCATCACCGTCACCAGCTCCGGGTCCTCCTTCGCGGCCAGCGCCATCTGCTCCGGCAACTGGGCGATCCTGGCCCCCGTCTCGGCGTGGTTCCAGCTGCGGGCCGCCGCGCCCGAGGCGCCGAGCAGCCGCACCGCGAGACTGCGCACCGCGCTGTCCGTACCGGTCGACCAGGAGGCCTCGGGACAGTCGGCCAGCACCGAACAGGCGTCGAAGCCACGGGTGATGGAGTCCCCGACCGCGGCGACGGACCGCGGACTGCGGTCCCAGACCGGCGCCGCCGCCGCGGGCCGCCGGCCCTCTCCGGCCGCCGCGCCCTTCGTCGTCCCGTCGGACCCGGAGTCACAGCCCGTCAGCACGGCCGTGCCCAGACATGACACCGCGGCCAGCGCGGCCAGTGCGGTGCGCGAGCGGTGCCGTACGGAGCGATCCGGCATGTCCTCGTCCCCTCCTGTCCCATGCCGCCGGCACACCCGTGCGGCACCGGTCGGCGGGCCCGCGCGCCCTGCCGGGTGAATGCTGAGCGAATCATGGGCCCAGGACCGACGGTACGTCACACCTCGGACGCCGCCGCACGGTAGCTTTTCCCCGTCGAACCAGTGGCTCTTTCGGCCACCCGGCTCCACTCGGGTGGTTTCCGAACATCACATCACGTCACATACTGTCCCTTTTCCGGATATTAACTCCCGATGCTGTTTACTGATGACAGCCTCGGGGACCGGCCGGTAAGAGGTGGTACGGGCGCGAGGCCGCTGGGGAAGGCGAACCTCGTCCCACACTGGAGGTCCCGGTGACGACACGTGGAGTTCTGTACGTTCACTCCGCACCGCGCGCGCTCTGCCCACACGTCGAATGGGCGGTGGCGGGTGTTCTCGGCGTGCGGGTCCAGCTCGACTGGATCAGACAGCCGGCCGCGCCCGGCACCTGGCGGTCCGAATTCTCCTGGCAGGCCGGCCCCGGCACGGCCTCGCAGCTCGCCTCCGCGCTGCGCGGCTGGGACCTGCTGCGCTTCGAGGTGACGGCGGAGCCGTCGCCGACCGCGGAGGGCGAGCGCTACAGCTCCACGCCCGGGCTCGGCATCTTCCACGCCGTCACCGGCATGCACGGCGACATCCTGGTCCCCGAGGACCGTCTGCGGGCCGCGCTGGCGCGGTCGCTGCGGGGTGAGAGCGACCTGGAGGCGGAGGTCGCCAAACTCCTGGGCAAGCCCTGGGACGACGAACTGGAGTCCTTCCGCCACGCGGGCGAGGGTGCGCCTGTGCGGTGGCTCCACCAGGTGGTGTGACCTTCCGGGCACGCCCGCCCGCGCAGGCCCGAGCACCGAGGCCCACCCGGGGCTCCGCCCCGCACCCCGCGCCTCAATCGCCGGCGGGGCTGGTTTTTCGGGGCTCTGCCCCGGACCCCGCGCCTCAAGCGCCGGCGGGGCTTGATTTTGGGGCTTCGCCCCGGACTCGCTTCTCGAACGTCGGTGGTCGCTTTCAAGCGGTGATCCGGGCAAATCAAGCCCCTCCGGCGATTGAGGAGCGGGGGTCCGGGGGCAGCGCCCCCGGAACGCACCGTGTCACGGATGAAGCCCGCCTCCCCAGGACAGGGGAAGCGGGCTTCATGCGTACAGGCGCGAAGATCACACCGTGCGGAACGCCAGGACCACGTTGTGCCCGCCGAACCCGAACGAGTTGTTGATCGCAGCGATCGGCCCCTCCGGCAGCGGACGCGGCGCATCGCGCACGATGTCCGCCTCGACCGCCTCGTCGAGGTGCTCGATGTTGATGGTCGGCGGAGCCATCCGGTGGTGCAGCGCGAGCACCGTCGCCACGGTCTCGATACCGCCCGCGCCACCGAGCAGATGACCCGTCATCGACTTCGTCGCCGAGATCGCGACATGGTTCAGGTCGTCGCCCAGGACCTTGCTCAGGGCCTTCAGCTCCGCGAGGTCACCCTGCGGCGTGGACGTCGCGTGCGCGTTCAGGTGCACGACCTCGGACGGCTTGAGGTCCGTCTGGTCCAGCAGGTTCTGCATCGCCGCGGCGATACCGCGCCCGGTCGGCTCGGGCTGGGCGATGTGGTGGGCGTCCGCGGACAGCCCCTGGCCCAGCACCTCGCAGTAGACCCGGGCACCACGCGCGGCGGCGTGCTCCGCGGACTCCAGCACGACGACTCCGGCACCCTCGCCGAGGACGAAGCCGTCACGGCCCGTGTCGTACGGACGCGAGGCCTTCTCGGGCTCGTCGTTGCTCTTGGACATCGCCATCATGTTGGCGAACGCGGCGATCGGCAGCGGGTGGATCGCCGCCTCGGTGCCACCGGCGAGGACCACATCGGCGCGGCCGGTGCGGATCATCTCGACGGCGTAGCCGATGGCCTCGGCACCAGACGCACAGGCGGAGACCGGGGTGTGGACGCCCGCCTGGGCGTTCACCTCGATGCCCACGTTGGCGGCCGGGCCGTTCGGCATGAGCATGGGCACGGTGTGCGGGGAGACGCGGCGTACGCCCTTCTCCTTCAGCACGTCGTACTGGTCGAGCAGGGTGATCACGCCGCCGATGCCGGAGGCGATGACCGATCCCAGCCGCTCGGGCCGGACGTTCTCGTCCTCACCGGCCTTGCCGGTGAAGCCCGCGTCCGCCCACGCCTCCCGGGCCGCGATCAGCGCGAACTGCGCCGAGCGGTCCAGCTTGCGGGCGAGCGGACGGGGCAGGACCTCGGACGGGTCGACGGCCGCGAGGGCCGCGATCCGTACGGGCAGTTCGGCGAAACGTTCGCCCTCAAGGGGCTTGACGCCGGACCGGCCGGCCATCAGACCTTCCCAGGTCGATGCGGAATCGCCACCCAGCGGAGTGGTTGCGCCGATACCGGTGACGACCACGGTGCGATTGGTCGAGCTCACTGGAAAATCTTCTCCACGTGTAGAGGGTCGTGAATCAGCGGCGCCACCGCCGGGTGGCGACACAGCCGGGCTGGGATCAGCCCTGGTGCTTGAGGATGTAGTCGGTGGCGTCGCCGACCGTCTTGAGGTTCTTGACGTCCTCGTCGGGGATCTTGACGTCGAAGCGCTCCTCGGCGGCGACGACGACCTCGACCATGGACAGCGAGTCGACGTCCAGGTCGTCGGTGAAGGACTTGTCCAGCTGGACGTCCTCCGCCGGGATACCGGCGATCTCGTTGACGATCTCGGCGAGACCGTCGAGGATCTCCTTCTGCGTGGCGGCCATGTTGGCGCTCCTTCGGTGTATATCTGCTGGGTTCGGGTGTCCGGGCGAAAAGACCCGGTGTGCCTAGGGGAGGGTAACGACCGTCGCGGCGTAGACGAGACCCGCCCCGAAGCCGATGACGAGCGCGGTGTCGCCGCTCTTCGCCTGACCGGTCGCCAGAAGCCGCTCCATTGCGAGCGGAATCGAGGCGGCGGAGGTGTTGCCGGTGGTCTCCACGTCACGGGCGACCGTGACGTGCTCCGGCAGCTTCAGGGTCTTCACCATCGAGTCGATGATCCGCATGTTGGCCTGGTGCGGGATGAAGACGTCCAGGTCTTCCGGGGCGATCCCGGCCACGTCCAGCGCCTGCTGGGCGACCTTCGCCATCTCGAAGACGGCCCAGCGGAAGACCGCCTGACCCTCCTGCGTGATGGCCGGGAACTTCTCCGGACGGTCGGCGTGGAAGGTGTCCCACGCCACGGTCTGCTTGATCGTGTCGGACTTGTCGCCCTCGGAGCCCCAGACCGTCGGGCCTATGGCCGGCACCTGGGACGGGCCGACGACGACGGCACCGGCGCCGTCACCGAACAGGAACGCCGTCGCGCGGTCGCTCAGGTCGGTGAGGTCGCTCAGCCGCTCCACGCCGATGACGAGCACGTACTCCGCCGAGCCCTCGACGATCATGCCCTTGGCGAGCGTCAGACCGTAGCCGAAGCCCGCGCAGCCGGCCGAGATGTCGAAGGCGGCGGGCTTGCCGGCACCGATCCTGTGCGCGATCTCGGTGGCGATGGCCGGGGTCTGCTTGAAGTGCGACACGGTGGAGACGACCACCGCGCCGATCTGCTCCGGCGTGATCCCGGCGTCGGCGATGGCCTTGCCGGACGCCTCGACGGACATCGCGGCCACGGTCTCCTGCTCGGAGGCCCAGTGGCGGGTGGCGATGCCGGACCGGGAGCGGATCCACTCGTCGGACGAGTCGATCGTCTCGAGGATCACCTCGTTGGGCACGACACGGGTCGGACGGTAGCCGCCGACACCCATGATCCGTGCGTACGGGGCGCCCTGGCTGGGCTTGATCTTCGACATGCTCTCGGGCTCCTTAGGCGCCCGCGTGCTCAGCGATGAGCGCGCGGGCCGCGTCGAGGTCGTCGGGGGTCTTGAGCGCGAGCGTCTCCACGCCGGGCAGGGCGCGCTTGGCGAGACCGGTGAGCGTGCCGCCGGGGCAGGCCTCGACGATCGCCGTCACGCCGAGCTCCTTGAACGTCTCCATGCACAGGTCCCAGCGGACCGGGTTGGCGACCTGGCCGACCAGCCGGGAGATGACCTCCGCGCCGGTGGCGACCGTCTTCCCGTCGGCGTTGGAGACATATGTCACGGCCGGGTCGGAGACCTCCAGGGCGGTGGCGGCCTCGCGGAGCCGCTCGACCGCGGGAGCCATGTGGTGCGTGTGGAACGCGCCGGCGACCTTGAGCGGGACCACCCGGCGCACGCCCTCGGGCTTGTCCTCGGTGAGCGCGGCGATCTGTCCGGCCGTCCCGGCGGCGACGATCTGGCCGGCGCCGTTGACGTTCGCGGGGGTCAGGCCGAGCTTCTCCAGGTGCGCGACGGTGACCTCGGGGTCACCGCCGAGCAGCGCCGCCATGCCGGTCTCGGTGACCGCGGCGGCCTCGGCCATGCCGAGCCCGCGGGTCCGCACGAAACGCAGCGCCGCCTCGTCGCCGATGACTCCGGCGAGAGCGGCCGCGGTGATTTCACCCACGCTGTGACCTGCGACGACACCCGGCGACGCGTTCAGCGCGGCGGCGGAGAGCAGACCGGCGGCGACGAGCAGCGGCTGAGCCACCGCGGTGTCACGGATCTCCTCCGCGTCGGCCTTGGTGCCGTAGTGGGCAAGGTCGAGCCCGATGGCGTCGGACCAGGCCGCGATGCGGTCGGTGGCACCGGGGAGGTCGAGCCAGGGAGTCAGGAAGCCGGGCGTCTGAGCGCCTTGGCCGGGAGCGACGAGTACGAGCACCCTCACACTCTCTCTTGTGAACGGTCCGGAACGCCCGTGGGGACAGGGACGAAGAACCGTAGGGGGAATTGTTGATGTCCGACAAAAGTCTAGGACTGCAGATCCCTGTCGGCCAGACGCCCCAGGATCAGGGCGATCCGCAGAGTGAACGCCGAGCGGACGTCGGAAGGCGACCAGCCGGTGACGTCAGTCACACGTCGGAGCCGGTAGCGCACGGTGTTGGGGTGGACGAACAGCATCCGGGCCGCGCCTTCGAGGCTGCTCGCCTGTTCCAGATAGACGCTCAGGGTCTCCAGGAGAGCCGAGCCCGCTTCTTCGAGCGGTCTGTAGATCTCCTCCACCAACTGATCCCGTGCCGCCGGGTCGCCCGCCATCGCGCGTTCCGGCAGCAGATCGTCCGCGAGAACCGGGCGCGGGGCGTCCTGCCAGGCACCGCACGCCTTGAGCCCGGCGGCGGCCGCCTGCGCGGACCGGGTGGCCGCCAGCAGGTCGGGCACCACGGGCCCGGCGACGACCGGACCCGCCGCGTACGGGCCGATCAGGGCCTTCGCGACCTGGAGCGGGTTGTCGCTGCCGCCCGCGATGACGACCAGGCGGTTGCCGAGCACCCCGGTCAGGACCTGGAGCTTGGCGTGCCGGGCGGCCCGGCGGATCGCCTCCACGGTCAGTTCGCTGTCCCCGTCGGGGGCCGTACCGAGGAGCACGCACACGTGCTCGGGCGAGTTCCAGCCGAGCGCGGCGGCCCGGGACACCGCGCCCTCGTCGGCCTCGCCGGACAGCACCGCGTTGACCACGAGCGATTCGAGCCGGGCGTCCCAGGCCCCGCGGGCCTCGGCGGCCTGGGCGTACACCTGCGCGGTCGCGAAGGCGATCTCCCGCGCGTAGACCAGCAGCGCCTCGCGCAGCACCGACTCGTCACCGGGGGCGGCGACCTCGTCGATCGCGGCCTCCATGACCTCGATCGTCGTCCGCACCATCTCGACGGTCTGCCGCAGCGTGATCGCCCGGGTCAGCTCGCGCGGGGCCGTACCGAACACATCCGTCGAGATCGCCTGCGGGGTCTCCGGGTGCCGGAACCACTCGGTGAACGCGGCGATGCCGGCCTGGGCCACCAGGCCGATCCAGGACCGGTTCTCCGGTGGCATCGCCCGGTACCAGGGCAGCGACTCGTCCATGCGGGCGATCGCGTTCGCGGCCAGCCGGCCGGAGGACTGCTCCAGACGCTTCAGGGTCGCGGCATGGAGATGGGCGTCGTTCGCAGCGGGCTGCTCAGGATCGGGTCGGGGCACGGGGACAAGACTGCCCTATCCGGACGGGTGCCCGAAGGGGCGGGGCGGTCCGCGGGTCGTACCGCCGGGTATCCGGACGGCCCGAACACGAGGTCCCGGGGCGGGCTACCGTGGGCGGGTGATTTCCGTACGCCGCTCGGGCGACCGTTTCAGGGGCGGGGACGGAGCGGCGGGCATCGAGTCCCGGCACTCCTTCTCCTTCGGTTCCTTCTACGACCCCGACAACCTCCGCTTCGGCCCGATCCTGGCCTGCAACGAGGAGCGCCTCGCCCCCGGCACGGGCTTCGAGGAGCACCCGCACAGCCACACGGAGATCGTGACCTGGGTGGTGGAGGGCGAGCTGACCCACCGCGACTCGGCCGGTCACGCCACGGTCGTACGCCCCGGCGACGTCCAGCACCTCAGTGCGGCCTCCGGCGTCCGCCACGTCGAACGCAACGACGGGGAGAGCCCGTTGACGTTCCTCCAGATGTGGCTGGCACCCCTGGAGCCGGGCGGCGACCCCTCGTACACGACCGTCCCCGGCATCGCCGACTCCACCCCGTACGCCCTGCCGGACGCCGGATCGATGCTCCATGTGCGCCGGCTGGCCGAGGGGGAGCGCACGGCGGTGCCGGACGCGCCGAAGGTGTACGTGCACGTGGTGCGGGGCGGGGTCGCGCTCGGCGGCGAGGAACTGGCGGCGGGGGACGCGGCGCGGATCACCGCGGAGGAGGGCCTCGAACTGGTCGCGGCCGGGCCCGCCGAGGTGCTGATGTGGGAACTGCCGGACTGAGCCGCCCGCCCTACCGATCGCTGTCCCGGCGCCACATCGACCACATCGGCGGCCCGGCCCGGAAGGTCATCTCCTCGTGCACGACGAATCCGTGCCGCTCGTAGAACGTCAGATTGCGGCGGTTGCTGGACTCCAGGAACACCGGCCGCCGCCCGTCCGCGTCCGCCTGCTCCAGCAGCCGGCTCAGCACCCGCGAACCACGCCCCGTGCCGCGCGCGTCGGCGTGGGTGCCGATGTACTCCACGTACCAGTGCGCGGGCGTGGCCGGATGACGATGCTCCAGCGCGAGCAACCGCATGCCGGTCCGGGGCAGTTGGGTCCGGCCCGCGCGTAGCAGGGTGCCGGCGTTGCGCAGCAGGTAGCTCACCGGCAGTTTCCACTGACCGGGCTCCGCCCACACCGCCGCGACCGTGCGGTCCGGGTCGGTCCACACCCGGCTCGCGGGCACCTGCTGGGCGAGGTGCGCCGTGAACAGGAGCCGCAGCCGCCGGTCCCGGTCGTGCGGCATCAGCCAGGACCAGACGGGGTCCTCGGCGTAGGCGCTGGCGAGTACGGCGGCGAGCGCCGGGACGTCGGAGGCGGTGGCGCGGACTATGTCGGTCATGGCCGGGGAGAGTATCGGCCATTCGTGACCTTGGACTACCGTCCCGGCCCGCCCTGTTGGCATCTTGGCCTCGGCGAGCCCCCCACCCGGCAGCGGAACGGCGAAAGAACATCTGCCGGTGTCTCAGGAATACGTCCACGCTTCGCCCGCCGTTCGCCCCGGCGGCCTAGTTTTCGCAGGCACGCGCCGACGTTCCTCCCCCGAATCTCTCTCCCCCCAGAGGTGCCCCTGATGACTCTCCACACGACCGAGCCCTCGTCCCCCGACACCGAGAACGGCGTCGCGGGCGAGAACACCAGCGAGTTCCGCATCACCCGGCGCCGGATGCTCCAGACCGCCGCCGTCTCCCTCGGCGCCCTGGCGGCCGGCCCGGTCGCCGAAGCGGTCGGCGGGGCGCAGGCGAGCGCGGCCGAATACCACCTGCCCAAGGGCTTCAAGGGTGACATATCGGACCTGAGGCACGTGGTGATCCTGATGCAGGAGAACCGTTCCTTCGACCACTACCTCGGTCAGCTGCCCGGTGTGCGCGGACACCACGACAAGCAGGTCCTGAGATTCCAGGACGGCACCGACGTCTTCCAGCAGCGCGACGCCACCGGCGCCATCGTGACGCCCGCCGTTTCGACGGCCACCTGGAGCGACAAGCACAACTTCTACGGTGCCAACGAGGGGCGTTGGGACACCTGGGTGAAGGACAAGGGCGACCACTGCATGTGGTACTACACGCCCGACTACATGCCGTGGATGTACTCGCTCGCCTCCCAGTACACCGTCTGCGACATGAACTTCTGCTCACTGCACGGGCCGACCATCCCGAACCGTTACTACCTGATGACCGGTTCGGGCGGCGGCGAGGTCACCAACGCCGGCCAGAACAACTACTCCCGCAGCTGGACCACGGTCCCCGAGCAGCTCCAGCAGGCCGGCATCGACTGGCGGGTCTACTCCGACAACAGCGGCAACGGCGTCGCCGGCAGCCTCCAGAACGGCTACGTCGGCGAGTACGGCTGCAACGTCACCAACAGCTTCAAGGCCTTCGACCCCCGCACGGCGGACGAGGCCGACCTCGCGCCGGGCACCGGCAGGATCTGGAAGGCCAACTCCTTCGTCTACGAGGGCGCCACCACGCCCAACGACGACTCCGAGGCGAACCTCGACGCGGTGCTCCGCGACCTGATCGCGGCCTGCGAGCCGGGCGCCGAGCACCCGCTCCCCGAGGTCTCCTGGGTGGTGATGCCCGCCGCGTGGAGCGAGCACCCGGGCTTCGACACGGTGCACGGCGAGCGCTACATGAACAAGGTCCTCAAGACGCTCCAGAGCAACGAGGACATCTGGAACCACACCCTGGTGATCATCACCTACGACGAGAACGACGGAAAGTTCGACCACGTCCTGCCCCCGCGCCCCGAGGCGGGCACCCCCGGCGAGTTCTCCGGCACCACCCCGTACGGCTTCGGCCCCCGGGTCCCGATGCTGCTGGTCTCACCGTGGACCCGGGGCGGCTACGTCGCATCGGAGGTGTTCGACCACACCTCGACGATCAAGTTCCTGGAGACCTGGGCCACGCACCTGGGCAAGCCGTTCACCTGCCCGAACATCACCGAGTGGCGCCGCTCCATCGCCGGCGACCTGACCAGCGCGATCGACTTCGCACACCCGCGCCCGGGCCGGGTCGTCATCGCCGACCCGGTCACCGGCACCCCGCCGAAGCCGCCGCGCGACCGCCTGGAGCCGCGCGGCCTCTCCTTCCACCCGCACGCCACGCTCACCGAGGACCGCTCCGCCGGCACGGTGACCGCGTCCATGACGCTGACCGGCGGCCCGGCGGACAAGGCGGTGAGCCTCCAGGTCTTCCCCGACCAGTACCTCGCCTTCGCCAACACCCCGTACACGGTGAGCACGGCGACCCCTCGCTCGTACACCTGGAACACGGACGAGACCGACGGCAAGTACGCCTTCTCGGTCTACGGCCCCGACGGCTTCCTGCGCTCCTTCGCCGGCCAGGTGACTCCCGCGAGCGTGAGCACGAAGCACATCGGCATTCCGCGCGTGGCCGCGGAACTGCTGAAGGGCAGGCACGCCACGGTCAGGCTGCGCCTGCACAACGACGGCCGCCGTCCCGTCCGTTACACCCTCAAGGCCAACGACTACGCCGGCGGCACCCGGAAGTACACCGTCCCCGGCGGCGCCTCCACGGTCGTGCACTGGCCCACCGAACACGGCTACTACGACGTGGTGCTCACCGCCGACACCGGGGCGGGATGGACCCAGCGGTACGCGGGGCGGGTGGCCACGGCCTGACGCCGACGAACGGGGCCCGGGGCGGCCGCCGCCGCCCCGCT
Source organism: Streptomyces sp. NBC_01257 (assembly GCF_035917255.1). Lineage (NCBI taxonomy): Bacteria > Bacillati > Actinomycetota > Actinomycetes > Kitasatosporales > Streptomycetaceae > Streptomyces > Streptomyces sp. NBC_01257. The sequence continues at coordinate 2,949,395 of NZ_CP108472.1, read as the reverse complement.
ACGCCTTCAGCTCCGCCAGCACCGCGTCCGTGAACGGCGGCCATACCTCGGCCGCCCACGGGCCGAAGGCGCGGTCGGTGAGGGCGACGCATGCCGCGCCCGCCGTCGGGTCGATCCACAGGAACGTGCCGGACTGGCCGAAGTGGCCGAACGTCGCGGGGGACGACGAAGCGCCCGTCCAGTGCGGCGACTTGTGGTCGCGGATCTCGAAGCCGAGGCCCCAGTCGTTGGGGTTCTGGTGGCCGTAGCCCGGCAGTACGCCCTTCAGGCCGGGGTGGACGACGGTCTGGGCCTCCAGGACCGTGCGCGGGTCCAGGAGCCGGGGGGCCTGCACCTCCGCGGCGAAGCGCAGCAGGTCGTCGACCGTCGAGACGCCGTCGCGGGCGGGTGAGCCGTCCAGCGCGGTGTCCGTCATGCCCAGCGGCTCCAGGACCGCCTGGCGCACGTACTCCGGGAACGGGATCTCCGTCGCCTTCGCGATGTGGTCGCCCAGGACCTCGAAGCCCGCGTTCGAGTACAGCCGGCGGGTGCCGGGCGGGGCCGTCACCCGGTGCTCGTCGAACGCGAGGCCGCTGGTGTGCGCGAGGAGGTGGCGGACCGTGGAGCCCTCGGGGCCCGCCGGCTCGTCCAGCTCGACCGCGCCCTCCTCGTACGCCACCAGTGCCGCGTAGGCGGCGAGCGGCTTGGTGACGGAGGCGAGCGGGAAGCGGTGCGCGGCGGGGCCGTGCCTGCCGAGGACGGTTCCGTCCGCTCGTACGACGGCCGCCGCCGCGGTGGGGACGGGCCAGTTATCGATCATCGCCAGGCTCTGCATGTGCTGGAGCCTATGGCTCCGGGGTTCCGTCCTCAAACGCCGGACGGGCCGGCTTTGTGCGGGTGCCCCGCGGGGCTCGGCGCCCCCACCAAGCCCGTCCGGCGCTTGAGGACAGAGACCCCGGCCCCGAACGAGGGGCAAGCGACAACCGAGGACCCGGCCCCGCAAGGGGCCCACTTGCTTCGAGTGCACTCCAAGGTTCTAGCGTGGAGGCATGACGGTGATGGAGACCACTTCGGCAGGAACGGACGCGGACGCCTGCGCAGCGGGCCCCCGGGCCCACCCGCGCCCCGAGGGCCAGGACCGCTACACCATCAGCGAGGTGGCCGCCCACACCGGGCTGACCGCCCACACGCTGCGCTGGTACGAGCGGATCGGGCTGATGCCGCACGTCGACCGGTCGCACACCGGCCAGCGCCGCTTCACCAATCGTGACCTGGACTGGCTCGCCTTCGTCGGCAAGCTGCGGCTGACCGGCATGCCGGTCGCCGACATGGTCCGTTACGCGGAACTGCTGCGCGAGGGCGACCACACCTTCGAGGAACGGCAGGAGCTGCTGGAGGCGACCCGCCGCGATGTGAGGACGCGGATCGCGGAGCTCCAGGACACCCTCGCCGTCCTCGACTACAAGATCGAGTTCTACGCAGGCGCCCGGCGGGCGCCGGAAAGGCCCAGTGCCTGATGACTGACCACAAGATCGCCACCGTGGAGCTCGGCAGCAACGGCCCGCAGGTCGGCGTCCAGGGACTCGGCTGCATGGGCATGAGCGAGTTCTACGGGGACACCGACGAGTCCGCGGCCCGGGAGACCCTGGAGACGGCGCTCGCCGCGGGCGTCACGCTCTTCGACACCGCCGACATCTACGGCAGCGGCGCCAACGAGACGTTCATCGCGCCCTTCGTCGGCGCGCACCGCGACGAGATCACCCTGGCCACCAAGTTCGCCATCGAGCGGCGCGACGACGACCCGCACTACCGGGGCGTGCGCAACGACCCCGCGTACATCCGGCAGGCCGTCGAGAACAGCCTGCGCCGGCTGAACACCGACGTCATCGACCTCTACTACATGCACCGCCGCGACCCGTCCGTCCCGCTGGCGGAGTCCGTCGGCGCCATGGCGGAGCTGGTGGCGCAGGGCAAGGTCAAGCAGCTCGGGCTCAGCGAGGTCACCGGTGCGGAGCTGCGCGAGGCGCACGCCGTGCACCCGATCGCCGCCCTGCAGTCCGAGTGGTCGCTCTTCAGCCGGGACGTGGAGCGCAGCGCCGTGCCCGCCGCCGTCGAGCTCGGCGTGACCTTCGTGCCGTACTCGCCGCTCGGCCGGGGCTTCCTGACCGGTGCGTTCGCCGACGCGGGCAAGGAGCTGACCGGGAACGACTTCCGGAAGTACCAGCCGCGCTTCACCGGCGACAACGCCAAGGTCAACGCCGCGCTGCTCGAACCCGTCCACAAGATCGCCGCCGCGCACGGGGCGACCGCCGCCCAGGTGGCCCTCGCGTGGGTCCAGCAGCGCGCCCAGGTGCACGGGCTGACCGTCGTCCCGATCCCCGGCACCCGCAAGAGCAGCCGGCTGCTGGAGAACGTCGGCGCGACCCGGCTCACGCTGACCGCCGAGGAACTGGCTCTGCTGGAGCCGATCGCCGGCCAGGTGGCGGGGGACCGCTACCCGGACATGAGCTCGACGTCCGCCGCGCGCGAGTAGCGGCCCTCGGGGCTCCGCCTCACGCCAGCCCCAGCGCGAAGACCGCGAACCCCGCCGCGAACACCCCCGCCAGCACGCGGCGGGCGTTCGCGGCGCGGGTCCCCGCCTGCCACGGCGCCTCGAACCTCCGCGCGTACCGCGCGATCAGCACCAGCAGCCCCGCGAACACCGGCATCCAGGCGACCCGCGCCAGGATCCAGCCGAGCGTGTCGGGACCCGTGGTCAGCCCGGGCACCGCACCGGCGAACGACGCGGGCACCGCCGCCGCCAGCATCGCCGTCTGGTGCCAGCACAGGATCGTCATCGCCGACAGGTTGACCACGACGACCGGCGCCCACACCAGCGGCCTGCGCAGCAGGGCGCCGAGCCGGTCGCGCACCAGGATCGCCGCGCCGCTCTGCGCGGCGGCCAGCGCCAGGACCAGCAGCGACGGCGGATGCGAATTGGTGCGCGCCTCGCCCGGCACCCCGACCATCGACGCCGGGTAGTGGAGGACCAGCAGCAGCGCCGCGAACAGGACGCCTCCGCCGACGAGCAGGAACCGGGCACCCCGCTTCCCGATCCGGCCCTCGCCCCAGGAGACGCCGAGCTGGTACGCGAAGAGCCAGCCCGGCAGGATGTTCAGCAGGCTCAGCCAGGACGGCATGCTGTCGGCGAGCGGCCCGTAGCGCAGCAGGTCGACGACGGCGACCGCGCCGAGCAGCGGGGCGGCCGCCCAGGCGCCGAGTCTGCGCGCCGCCCTGATGCAGAACGGCGTCAGCGCGGTGACCACCGCGTACACGCCGACGAACCAGAGCGGCTGGATCACCAGCGTCGAACCGGTCCGCAGCGTGTCGCCCGGCACGCCCAGCGCGGACAGCACCGGGATCAGCACCGCCCACACGGCGGTCACCCCGAGCACCGGCCGGCCGAGCCGGGCCATCCGGCCCCGCAGCCAGACCGCCGTGGTGGACCTCCGCCGGCGGTACGAGAGCACCGAGGCGTATCCGCCGACCAGGAAGAAGACGCCCAGCATCTGAAGCACCCAGCTGAACGGGGCGAGCCCGCCGAAGGCCGAGAGCGGACTGGCGTTGTGCAGCGCGCCGCCGCCGTCGAGCCGGAATCCGCCGAGCAGCCAGTGCCCGGTGGGCACGGCGAGCAGGGCCAGGGCGCGCAGACCGTCGACGGCACGGTCGCGGTGGGCGGGGGTACGGGCATCGATACGGGAGGCCAGGGCTCGCAGGCTCATCGCGGGCCCCCTTCCGCGTACGAGGCCACGGCGTACGGGCCGTCCACGGCGAACGTGCCGTCCGCGATCGCGGCGAAGGCCCGGAGCGATTCGGTGCCCGGGGCGAAGTAGCCCGTGTGCCCGTGGGCGTCCTCGGCGGGCACCCGGCGGGCGCCGAACGCGGCCGAGGCCGGGTCCTCACCGTGGCCCAGTCCGGCGAACTCGACGTTCGGCACGTCGTCGATCCAGTCGTCGGGGTCCTTGGCGGCCCACACCCGCGCACCGGTGTGCAGATCGCCGACGTCGTCCGCGCGCATCCCGGGCGAGCCGAGCACGACCAGGTCGGTGGCGCGCAGCCGGGACGCGGCGAGGCCGCAGACGACGGAGCCGTAGCTGTGGCAGAACACCACGGGCGCGGGCACCCCGTCGGCCGCCAGCCCGTCCGTGAACCGGGTCAGCCGGTCCGCGCCGGCCTCGGCGAGCGAGCCGGTCGCGGCGTCCACCCCGACGCCGACGGGGGTGGTGTACCCGGCCCAGGCGATCACCGCGCTGTCCCGGCCGGTCTGCGCGTACAGCGACTTGGCCATGCCGGCCGGGGTGCCGTACACGTCGTTCGTGCGGTCGAAGGTCCCGGCGTCGATGTCCGAGCCGGGCACGACGACCGACACCCGGTGCGCGGTGCTCAGATCACCGAAGACCTCCGCCACTTGGCCGCGACCGCGCGGGTCGAACGCCAGGATCTGCCGCTGCGGATCGGCGGCGAGGCTCGCGTACCGGGGGTCGGGATCGGCCTTCAGGGCAAGGGCGTTGGCCAGGTAGCGTAGTTCGAGGGGTGCGCCGTCCAGGTTTCCGACGACGAGCGGATGCCGGACGGCCAGCGTCCGGCGGTCCTTCTCGCTCAACCCCCGGAAGAACAGTGCCACTTGTGCGGGAGTGTCCCGTGCCGGATCGGGCAGCTCCCGCCCCAGTACGTGATCCGAACGCCAGGCCGCGGTGCCGGGCGGCGGGCCCGTCAGGGCGTGTTGGGCGTTCCCCGATGCCCAGCCGGCCGTCCCGGCCACGACGGTCGTCGCCAGGGCGACCGCGACCAAAGTCCTCGCATAGCGGCGCATCGGACCCTCCCTCTCCGGCTGAACCGGCTTCCGCACGCCGTTCGGCGCGTCGGAGAGGAAGGTAGGAAGACGACGGGTGCGGGAGCGTCACACCGGGGGGCCAACTGCGGGGTGATACCCGGGTAGGGGGTGTACGGGGTGCGCGGGGGCGTCCGGCGGCTGCTGCCGCTCTGTCCTGCCGCTCTGTCCTCAGCCGCCGGACGGGCCGGGCGTGCCCGGTACCACCAGTCCCGCCTCGTACGCGAAGATCACGGCCTGCGCGCGGTCGCGCAGGTCCAGCTTGGCCAGCACACGACCGATGTGGGTCTTCACCGTCTGCTCCGCCAGCACCAGATGCCCCGCGATCTCCTGGTTCGACAGCCCGCGGGCGATCAGCTCCAGCACCTCGGTCTCGCGCGGCGTCAGTCCGTTCAGCCGCAGGGCCGCTCCGCCGCGCGCGGCTCCGGACGGCCGCTGCCGGGCGAAGTCCGCGATCAGACGCCGCGTCACGGACGGCGCCAGCAGCGCGTCGCCGGACGCCACCACCCGGACCGCCGAGATCAGGTCCGCCGGAGGGGCGTCCTTCAGCAGGAAGCCGGACGCCCCGGCGCGCAGCGCCTCGTACACGTAGTCGTCCACGTCGAACGTGGTCAGCATCAGCACCTTCGGCACGTGCACCACACCGGCCGGCGGGTTCAGGAGTTCGCGGGCCGCCGCGAGGCCGTCCATCTCGGGCATCCGCACGTCCATCAGGACCACGTCCGGGTGGGTGTGGCGGCTGACGTCGACGCCCTGGCGCCCGTCGGGCGCCTCGCCGACCACGTCGATGTCGGTCTGTGCCGACAGCAGCGCCGCGAATCCCGCCCGCACCATGGCCTGGTCGTCGACGATGATCACGCGGATGGTCACGGGTCCTCCGGATGCAGGGGCGGGGCGGAAGAAGCAGCAGGGGCGGAAGAGGCAGGGGAGGCGGGAGGGGGTGAGGGCGGGGGCAGGGGCAGGCGTGCGGCCACCCGGAAGCCGCCGTCCGGCAGCGGGCCGGTGTCCAGCGTGCCGCCGGTCAACCGTACGCGTTCGCGCATGCCGACCAGGCCGTGTCCGGTCCCCGTCGTCTCCAGCGGAGTGTGCGGAGCGAGGGACGAACCCGCGCGCTCCGGCGGCCCGTTGACGACGAGCACCGTCAGATGGGCGCCGTCCGAGCTCACCGACACCCGGGCCGGGGCGCCGGACGCGTGCCGGACCACGTTCGCCAGCGCCTCCTGCACGATCCGGTACGCGGACAGGTCCACCGTCTGCGGCACACCCGTCAGCCCGGCGGGCAGCGACAGTTCGACCGGCTGCCCGGACCGCACCGTCGCCTCCACCAGCTGCTGGAGCCGGTCGAGGCCCGGCTGGGGCGCCCGCTCGCCCTCCGTGCCCTCACTGCGCAGGACCACCAGCAGCCGCCGCATCTCACCGAGGGACTCGCGCGCGCTCGCGGCGATCGCGCCGAACTCCTCGCGCGCCTCGTCCGACAGCCCCTCCAGCCGGTACGGGGCGGAGTCCGCCTGGACCGTGATCACCGACATGTGGTGGGCGACCACGTCGTGGAGTTCGCGGGCGATCCTGGTGCGTTCCTCCAGCAGCGTGCGCCGCGCCCGCTCGGCCTCGCTGATGGTCTCCTGCTCGGCGAGGCGGCGCTGGGCGTCGCCCCGTTCCCGTACCGTCGCGCCGATCACCAGCACCACGGCGCCGAGGATGACCAGCAGGAGCGAGTTGTCGGTGCCGCGGTGGGAGGAGACCAGGAACAGGACGAGCCCCGCGATGCCGGTCGCCAGCCAGACGCCGATCAGCGCCTGCCGCCGCTCGCGCAGCGCCAGCGCCAGGAGCAGGAAGAGGTAGCCGACGAGGCCGGGCGGCGTCCACGGCCAGGCGTTGCTCTGCCCGCCCTCCTGCCCGAACAGCACGATCGCGCCCAGGATCTGGGCCGGGAAGACGATCCACCAGGCCTGCAGCGGGCGGTGCGCCAGCATCAGGAACGGGGCGGCCTGCGCGACGGCGAGCCCTCCCGCGATGCCACCGCTCAGGCCGTACTGGCCGGTCAGGACGGTGATCGTGACCGGGATGAAGACCGCGGCGAGCCCCACGACGACGACATAGGGCAGCATCCGCTGCCACCGCTTGGGGGCGGTGGCCAGGAACGGTGTCGGGGGGTGCGACGGGTGGGACAGCGCGTGGCCGATCTCGCGCAGATTGCGCAGGGCGGCGCTCAGCAGACCGTCCGCCGGCGGGTGCGGGGGAGCGGTCGGCGGCGATGACGGCGGGTGCGGGGAGGATGTGGGCATGGCCTGATCAGGGTAGGCAGCGAAGCCGTCCGGCGGCGTCATACCGGGGTCCCGGTCTGCCGCCGCGCGTCTCGTACGGGGGTATCACCCCGCCGGTACGGAAGAGGCGGGGGCGGCACCCGCCGGTGCCGAGGGGCGGCCGCGGGCCGGGGGCCCCGGACCGCCGCCGCTACAGCTCGGCGAGCAGCTGTGCCTTCTTCGCGCGGAACTCGTCGTCCGTCACCAGACCCGCCTGGTGCAGCTCCCCGAGGTGGCGGATCCGCTCGGCGATGTCCGCCGGGTCCCGGCGTCCCGCGCCCACCAGGGCGGCCGCGGCCGCTACGGGCGTGGTCTGTTTCCTGCGCACGGATTCCAGTACGGCAGCGGCGAAGGGCAGCGACTCGTGCACCGGGCCGTAGCCGAGGCCGAAGATCACCGCGGCCGGGTCCTGATCGGCCCGGGCCGGACGGGCCGCCGCCGGCGGCACGCTCGGCGCGGTGCTCGTCAGCAGACCCGACCCCGGGCCGGCGGCCGGGCCGGTGCCCGCACCGGTGACCGGACCCGCGCCCTCCAGTCCGCGCGGCACCAGCCGCAGATACCCCTCGAGGGCCTCGGGAGAACGCCACTCGACGCCGCTCAGCTCCGTGACCGGAAACGTCTGGTCGCCGGCCTTCCACTTCTCGGACGAGGCACCCGTCCAGAACCACCTGAAGGAGATCCGGTCCCCGTCGAAGCTGGCTCTGCCGTCGTAGGCCTTGAAGTGCATCGGTGCCTCGGGGGCTGCGACCATGAACCGGTCGGCGGGCTCGCCCGCCTCGGGGCCCAGCCGGGCGCGCAGCTCGTCCGCGTAGTACTCGGCGAGCGTCTCCCGTTCGCCCGGGAGCACCAGGCGGTACGGGTCGCAGCCGTCCTTCAGCTGCCCGGCCGCCGCCTCCAGCAGGGGGTCGGCACCCGGTCTCGGGACCGCACGCAGCACCACCGTGCCCCGCTTGCCCGGGGTGAGCGTCACCGACGACAGCGCGGCGTGCGGGACGCGGCGCTCACGCAGGCTCTGGAGGAGCCTCGGCGTACGGATACCCCGTTCGAAGCGGATGAGCACGGAGTCGGTGTCGAACTCCCAGGTGGCATGAATTCCGGCCAGCACATCACCCATGTGCCTCATCGTATGCGGCACTTGCCCGCTCGTCCCCCCTCGGAGTACCCGGCAATTCGCGGTCCGGCACGGTTCTCTACGCGCGTCAGACCGTCTCGCCGCCGGAAATCTGTTCGTGGCAGCCGCTGTCGGCCCGTGCACACGTCACCGCGGCATAGGCGCCCGTACCGATCGCGGCGAAGTTGCCGAGGCTCTCGGTACCCGGCTCGAAATAGCCGCTGTGACCGACCGCGTCACCCGCCGACGCGATCCGCGCGCCGAAGTCCGGATCGACCGGGTCGGCCCCGTGGCCCAGCCCTCCGACCTCCAGGTTCGGCACGTCCGCGATCCAGTCGTCGCGGTCCCGCATCGCCCACACATTGGCCCGGGTGTGCAGCTCGCCGGCGTTGTCGGCACGCATGCCGGGGCTGCCCGCGACCGCGATGTCCGTCACTCGTGGAGGCAGTCGGTCCGCGGCCACACCGCACAGGACGGAGCCGTAGCTGTGGCAGAACAACGAGACGGGCGCGGTCCCCGGGAGCGCCCCGACGAGCGCGTCGAGGCGGACCGCCCCGCGCTCGGCGAGATTGCCCAGTGCCGCGTCCATGCCGATGCCCGCGGGTGCGGTGTAGTCGGCCCAGGCGATCACCGCGGTCCGCACACCGGGGTGTGCGGAGTGCTCGGCCGCGTACAGCGACTTGGCCATGCCGACGGGAGCGGCGTTGGTCTTTCTCCCCGTGCGCTCCAGCGTGAGCAGGTTGGTGTCGACGCCCGGGACGATCACCGAGACCCGTTCGGCGCGGTCGAGGTCGCCGAACACCTCGGCGGCGTGGCCCCGCCCGGACGGGTCGAACGCGAGGAAGTGCCGGTCGTCGGCGAGCATCGAGCGGAAGCGGTCCACCCGGCGGACCGCCTCGGCCCGGCCGTCCGGGGAGAGCCGCGGGTCGTGCACCCGCGTCTGCTCGGCGGTGCGGGCCTGTTGCAGCGCCAGCCGGTTCGCCCGATAGCGCAGGGTGACCGGGGCGCCGTTCAGATTCCCCACCACCAGCGGGTACTTGCGGGCCAGCCCGGTGCGCTGGGTGTCCGTGAGCGCGGCGAAGAAGTGCGCCAGCTTGTAGGGCGGCGCGTCGGGCGCGGGGAGCGCCTGGCCCGCTATCGATCCCTTGGCCCAGGAGGCGAGTGCGACGGTGCGTGGCTCGTCGGAGCGTTGGTGACGCACGGCGGTCCACCCGGTGGTCGCCAGCATCACGAACACGACCGCGATGGCGAGAAGAGCGCGCCAGGCGGTGAGCGTGGGGGAGGAGTCGAAGGAAGTCACTTCGGCCCACATTAGGAGACGCGCGTAAGGCGCTGTTAAGGGGGTGACACACATCACCCGTCGGCGGGGAATGGAATGCCGTTTCCCTCACGCTGTGTACCGCCTTGCGCCACGCTCCGCCGCGCTCGGCGCAGCGTGAGTGCCGCAGCAGGGCGCTGTCGCACGCCTGTTGTGACGTCGGTCATGTGTGCGCCTGAGGCGTGCGGCACACGCCTCGGACGAGGGGGGCCGCCTCGGGCGGGTGTGCGTGCCAGTCACCGGCGAGGGCCGGACCGAGCTGGTCCAGATACTGCTCGGTCAGCGCCCGCAGCGAGTCCATGCTGCCGTCGCAGCCCCGCCCCCACAGCTGCCCGGTCACCCGCATCACCCCGGAGAACGCGGCGACGGCGACCCTCGGCCGCGGGTCCCGCGCGAGGTCCAGGCCCTCGCGGTCGGCGATCAGCCCGGCGATCTGTTCCTCCAGGGCGACGCCGCGGCGCATGTGCGCGGCGAGCAGCGAGGGCGTCGATTCGATCATCTGATAGGTCCGCATGTGGAGTTCGACCGGGATGATGGCCTCGATGGCCTCGCCGATACTGTTCCAGGCGCACAGCACCGCGCGGCGCATGGCCTCGAAAGGGGCTTCCGCGGCGGGACGTTGACGCAGTTCGAGAAGGAAGCGCGACTCCACCATGTCCTGCACGGCGAAGACGACCGACTCCTTGCCCGCGAAGTAGCGGAAGAAGGTGCGCTGGGAGACCTCGACGGCGTCGGCGATCTCGTCGACGGTGGTCTCCTCGTACCCCTGGGTGGTGAAGAGGCCGAGGGCGGCGTTGAGCAGGGCGTCCCGGGTGCGTTGCTTCTTCCGTTCGCGCAGCCCGGCCCGATGGCCTGCGGCTCGCTGCCCTTCGGTCACTGAAGTGATCCTCTTTCCCCTGCTTTGTCCGGCTCACCTTACCTGTGAGCTACGTGACAGTTACCGACTTGTGAATTGGTTTGTCAACTGTCAGCGGCTGACACTAATCTCCCGCGTATGACTAGTCAGCCCACCCTCGAGAAGGCTTCGCGGGAACCCCAGGAACCCCTCGCCCCCGCACCCGCGAAGGGGTTGCGCGGCCACCCCTGGCTGACGCTCTTCTCCGTGGCCATCGGCGTGATGATGGTCGCGCTCGACGGCACGATCGTCGCGATCGCCAACCCCGCGATCCAGCAGGACCTCGGCGCCTCGCTCGCCGACGTCCAGTGGATCACCAATGGCTACATGCTCGCGCTCGCGGTCTCCCTGATCACCGCGGGCAAGCTCGGTGACCGGTTCGGCCACCGCCAGACCTTCCTCATAGGCGTCGTGGGCTTCGCCGCGGCATCCGGGGCCATCGGCCTCTCCAACAGCGTCGTCCTGGTGATCACCTTCCGGGTGCTGCAGGGCCTCTTCGGTGCCCTGCTGATGCCGGCCGCGCTCGGCCTGCTGCGGGCCACCTTCCCGGCCGAGAAGCTGAACATGGCGATCGGCATCTGGGGCATGGTGATCGGCGCCTCGACCGCGGGCGGCCCGATCCTGGGCGGCGTGCTCGTGGAGCACGTCAGCTGGCAGTCCGTCTTCTTCATCAACGTGCCGGTCGGCGTGATCGCCCTCGTGCTGGGTGCGCTGATCCTCAAGGACCACCGCGCCGCGAACGCGCCGCGCTCCTTCGACATCGCCGGCATCGTGCTGCTCTCGACGGCGATGTTCTGCCTGATCTGGGCGCTCATCAAGGGCTCGGAGTGGGGCTGGGGCGACGTCAGGACCGTCGGCTTCCTGGTCGGTGCCGTCGTCCTGTTCATCGGCTTCGCCCTGGTCCAGCAGCGCGTCAGGGAACCGCTGATCCCGCTGGCGATGTTCCGCTCCGTGCCGCTCTCCGCCGGCACGGTCCTGATGGTGCTGATGGCGTTCGCCTTCATGGGCGGCCTGTTCTTCGTCACCTTCTACCTGCAGAACGTGCACGGTCTCAGCCCCGTCGACAGCGGACTGCACCTGCTGCCGCTGACCGGCATGATGATCGTCGCCTCGCCGCTCGCCGGCTTCCTGATCACCAAGTTCGGCCCGCGGGTCCCGCTCGTCGGCGGCATGGTGTGCACCGCGATCGCGTGCTTCGGCATGTCCCAGCTGACCATCGGCACCGGCACCGTGACCATGTCGATCTGGTTCGGTCTGCTCGGCCTCGGCCTCGCCCCGGTCATGGTCGGCGCCACCGAGGTCATCGTCGGCAACGCCCCGATGGAGCTCTCCGGTGTCGCCGGCGGTCTCCAGCAGGCCGCCATGCAGGTCGGCGGCAGCCTCGGTACGGCGGTGCTGGGCGCGGTCATGGCGGCCAGGGTCGACGCCGACCTCGCCGGCAACTGGAAGGAAGCCCAGCTTCCGCCGCTCTCCCCGGCCCAGCTGGAGCAGGCGTCCTCCGCCGTCAAGGTCGGCATGCCGCCCGTCGCCAAGGACACCCCGCCGGAGATCGCCGGGAAGATCGCGGGCGTCGCCCACGACACCTTCGTCTCGGGCATGAGCACCGCGTTCATGGTCGCGGGCATCGTCGCCGTCATCGCCGCGCTGGTCGCCACCCTGACCAAGCGCGGGGAGAACGCCGAGGCGGGCGTGGGCGCCGGTCACATCTGACCGGTCCCCGACGGCGCCGTCAGGCGTCAACACAGTGCGTACGACAGCCCCGCCGGAACGTTCCGGCGGGGCTGTCGCCTATCAGGGTGGTCCCGCCCCCGGACCCCTTCCCGTACCGCCGCCGGGCGGCTCAGGGTGAACGCGGAAGATCCACATCGACACGGGGGCTGATTCCTATGCGTACGACCGTTGTCGCGGCCGCCCTGGCCGCCACCGCACTCATCCCGCAGGCTCCGGTCCAGGCCGTGTCCGGCCGGCTCGGGGACTGCGGGAGCGGCCAGCTCTGTCTCTGGGCGAAACCGGACTTCACCGGCGCCCGGCAGGTCCACGAACTCTCCACCGTCGACATCGAGAGCTGCGTACCGCTGAAGGCGGGTGCCACCGTCCAGGCCCTGGCCAACCGCACGGGCCGGCCCGTCACCACCTACCAGTCGGCGGAGTGCGACGAGACCGGCGAGTTCGACACCTACCCGGGGGACGGCACCTGGGCCCCGCGCACCCCGTACCAGGTACGGGCCTTCAAGATCTGGGAGAACTGACCGCACGGAAAAGGCCGCGGGGCGGGCGGGAGCCGTCCGGCTCCCGCCCGCCCCGCGGCCGTTCGATCGTCCGTGGCTACGCGTCGCCGCCCGCCGCGCCCGGATCGGCCGCCGTCACGTCCAGCAGGTCGTACCGGTCGACCGCCGTCTTCAGCGCCGAACGGTCGATCTTCCCCTCCTTGGCGAGCTCCGTGAGCACCGCCAGGACGATTGACTGCGCGTCGATGTGGAAGAACCGCCGGGCCGCGCCACGCGTGTCCGCGAAGCCGAAGCCGTCCGCGCCCAGCGACTGGTACGCACCGGGCACCCAGCGCGCGATCTGGTCCGGCACGGACCGCATCCAGTCCGAGACCGCCACGAACGGACCCTGCGCACCGGACAGCTTGCGCGTCACGTACGGGACGCGCTGCTCCTCCTCCGGGTGCAGCAGGTTGTACCGCTCCACGTCCACGGCCTCGCGCCGCAGCTCGTTCCAGGAGGTCGCCGACCAGACGTCCGCCTTCACGTTCCACTCGTCGGCGAGGATCCGCTGCGCCTCGATCGCCCAGGGGACCGCCACACCGGACGCCATGATCTGGGCCGGGATCTCGCCCTTCTCACCCTTGCTGTAGCGGTGGACGCCCGCCAGGATGCCCTCCACGTCCACGTCCGCGGGCTCGGCCGGGTGCTGGATCGGCTCGTTGTACACGGTGAGGTAGTAGAAGACGTCCTCGTTCTCCTCGGGCGTCCCGCCGTACATCCGGCGCAGACCGTCCTTGACGATGTGCGCGATCTCGTACCCGAACGCCGGGTCGTACGCGACACAGCCCGGGTTGGTCGACGCGAGCAGCTGCGAGTGGCCGTCCGCGTGCTGCAGACCCTCGCCCGTCAGCGTCGTACGGCCGGCGGTCGCACCCAGCACGAAACCGCGCGCGAGCTGGTCGGCCATCTGCCAGAACTGGTCACCCGTGCGCTGGAAACCGAACATCGAGTAGAAGACGTACACCGGGATCAGCGGCTCGCCGTGCGTGGCGTACGCCGAACCCGCGGCGATCAGCGAGGCCGTACAGCCCGCCTCGGAGATGCCGTCGTGCAGCATCTGCCCGGTCGGCGACTCCTTGTACGCGAGCAGCAGATCGCGGTCCACCGACTCGTACTGCTGACCCAGCGGGTTGTAGATCTTCGCGCTCGGGAAGAACGCGTCCATGCCGAAGGTGCGGTACTCGTCGGGTGCGATCAGCACGAAACGCTTGCCGATCTCCTTGTCCCGCATGAGGTCCTTCAGGATGCGGACGAACGCCATGGTGGTGGCGATCGACTGCTGACCCGAACCCTTCTTCGCGGTCGCGTACGTCTTGTCCTCGGGCAGGACCAGCGGCTTCGCCCGCACCACCCGGGTCGGGACGTAACCGCCCAGACCCTTGCGGCGGTCGTGCATGTACTGGATCTCCTCCGAGTCGCGGCCCGGGTGGTAGTACGGCGGGTTGCCGTCCTCCAGCTGCGCGTCCGCGATCGGGATGTGCAGCCGGTCCCGGAAACGCTTCAGGTCCTCGGCGGTGAGCTTCTTCATCTGGTGGGTCGCGTTGCGGCCCTCGAAGTTCGGCCCCAGCGTCCAGCCCTTGACCGTCTGCGCCAGGATCACCGTCGGCTGGCCCTTGTGGGCCTTGGCCGCCGCGTACGCCGCGTAGACCTTCTTGTGGTCGTGACCGCCGCGCCCCAGGTGCAGGATCTGCTGGTCGGTCATGTCCTTGACCATGTCCCGCAGCCGCGGGTCGTCACCGAAGAAGTGATCACGGATGTACGCACCCGTCTCGGTGGCGTACGTCTGGAACTGGCCGTCCGGCGTGGTGTTCAGCTTGTTGACCAGGATGCCCGTGCGGTCCTGCGCCAGCAGCGGGTCCCAGGAGCGGTCCCAGACCAGCTTGATGACGTTCCACCCGGCGCCGCGGAACTGCGACTCCAGCTCCTGGATGACCTTGCCGTTGCCGCGCACCGGGCCGTCGAGGCGCTGCAGGTTGCAGTTGACGACGAAGGTCAGGTTGTCCAGGCCCTCACGGGCGGCGATGGACAGCTGGCCCAGCGACTCCGGCTCGTCCATCTCGCCGTCGCCGAGATACGCCCAGACGTGCGAATCGGAGGTGTCGGCGATGCCGCGCGCCTCCATGTAGCGGTTCATCCGCGCCTGGTAGATCGCGCCGAGCGGGCCCAGGCCCATCGACACGGTCGGGAACTCCCAGAAGTCCGGCATCAGCCGCGGGTGCGGGTAGCTGGACAGCCCGTTCGGCGCCTTCGACTTCTCCTGGCGGAACGCGTCGAGCTGCGCCTCGCTCAGCCGGTCCAGCAGGAAGGCGCGGGCGTAGATCCCGGGGGAGGCGTGCCCCTGGAAGAAGATCTGGTCGCCGCCGCGCCCGTCGTCCTTGCCGCGGAAGAAGTGGTTGAAACCCACGTCGTACAGCGAGGCGGACGAGGCGAACGTGGCGATGTGACCGCCCACGCCGATCCCCGGACGCTGCGCCCGCGACACCATCACCGCCGCGTTCCAGCGGGTCGCGTTGAGGACCTTGCGCTCGATCTCCTCGTCGCCGGGGAAGAACGGCTCGTCCTTCGTGGCGATCGTGTTCACGTAGTCCGTGCTGCGCATCTCCGGCACGGCGACACGCTTCTCGCGCGCGCGCTCGATGAGCCGGAGCATGAGGTAGCGGGCCCGCTCACGGCCTCGCTCGTCGACGGCGGCGTCGAGGGAGTCGAGCCATTCCTGGGTCTCTTCGGGATCGAAATCCGGGACCTGACTCGGAAGGCCGCCAATGATGATCGGGTTGCGATCGGATCCGGAAGCCACGCTGTTCCTTCGCTGTTCGGTGCTGCTCTACGGGGCCTGGTAACGGGAGTCACGCCCCCGGGACATCTGCGCGTACGCCATCCCATCGTGTACCGCGAGGACGTAAACGTCATCTCTACCGAGAGGTAACCACCGGCTTTCGCGACACCGTGCCCCGAGGGGCGCACGGGCCGCGCCGGAGCGGGATTCCGGCCGGTCGGGAGGCATCGGGCAGGATGGGTCGGGCGAAACCGCAACCATACGCCCAAGGGGTCCAAACGTTCCCGAATGCTGTTCGACTCCGTTTGCCGGACCGATACCGCATAAGCTGTTCAAGGACGTAAAGGGTGTGGACGGCAGCGCCGGCTCCCGCAGGGGACCCGCCGACAAGGCGGCGACGTGGCAGGAAACGTCACCGTTTAGGCGGTCTCGTACGCTGGGTACTTGCGCGATCCGCCGCTCCCGTGTGGACTACGGCCAACGCCCCGCGCACGCGCGTGGCTGAAGCATTTTCCGAAACATGATCAGGAGGCAACCCGTGAGCGCGACCGCGGACCACGCGGAGGAGCGGACCAACCCGGCAGCACGCCTGGGGTTCGAGCCCGGACAGGTGGTCCAGGAGATCGGCTACGACGACGACGTCGAGCTGGAGCTCCGTGAGGGCATTGAGGCCACTACCGGCCAGGATCTCGTCGATGAGGAGTACGACGACGTCGCAGACGTCGTCCTGCTCTGGTTCCGCGACGAGGACGGCGACCTTACGGACGCGCTGGTGGATGCCATTGGTCTGCTCGAGGACGGCGGTACGGTCTGGCTGATGACGCCGAAGACCGGCCGTGACGGATACGTCGAGCCGAGCGACATCAACGAGGCTGCCCAGACAGCCGGTCTCGCCCAGACCAAGAGCATCAGTGCGGGCAAGGACTGGACGGGCAGCCGTCTGGTCACGCCGAAGGCGGCCAAGGCCAAGCGCTGAACCGCACTCGCCCCTGAAGGCCCCCGACGGCGACACGCCGTCCGGGGCCTTCGTACATTCCCCGCCGTCCCCCTCCCCATCCCCTTCCTCCCCCGTCCGCAGGAAGCTTCCACGGGTGCCGTACGGCCCCCGCACGGCTCTGCGTAGGGTGGGAGTCACCCGGACGGCCCAGCCCGGGCGACGTAGCGAAGGGACGCGTTTCATGGCGATCGAGGTCGGCACCCAGGCCCCGGATTTCGAGCTCAAGGACAACCACGGCCGGACCGTGAAGCTCTCCGACTTCCGTGGTGAGAAGAACGTGGTGCTGCTGTTCTACCCGTTCGCCTTCACCGGGGTCTGCACGGGCGAGCTCTGCGCGCTCCGCGACGAACTGCCCGCGTTCGAGAACGACGACACGCAGCTGATCGCCGTCTCCAACGACTCCATCCACACCCTGCGCGTCTTCGCCGAGCAGGAGGGCCTCGAGTACCCGCTCGTCTCGGACTTCTGGCCGCACGGCGCGACCTCGCGCGCGTACGGCGTCTTCGACGAGGACAAGGGCTGCGCGGTGCGCGGCACCTTCATCATCGACAAGGAGGGCGTGGTGCGCTGGACGGTCGTCAACGGCCTGCCCGACGCGCGCGACCTCAACGACTACGTCAAGGCGCTCGGCGCGCTCTGATCCGAGATCCGGTGGATCTCCGGGCGACCCCCCGCCGAAAGCCTGTTTTGGCCGGGAACCGGTCACTAGGATCCACTCGTTGATCCGATGCCAACACGACGTGGAGGCGCCGGCACCGGCCGGCCCCCAAAGAAACCAATGGGAGGACTCGTGGGAGTCAGCCTCAGCAAGGGCGGCAACGTCTCGCTGACCAAGGCCGCGCCCAACCTGACCGCGGTCATCGTGGGTCTGGGCTGGGACGCTCGTACCACCACCGGCGGAGACTTCGACCTCGACGCCAGCGCCCTGCTCACGAACGCCGAGGGCAAGGTCGGCAACGACGGCAACTTCGTCTTCTTCAACAACCTCAAGAGCCCCGACGGCTCGGTCGAGCACACCGGTGACAACCTCACCGGTGAGGGCGAGGGCGACGACGAGGTCATCAAGGTCAACCTGGCCGGTGTCCCGGCCGACGTCGACAAGATCGTCTTCCCGGTCTCGATCTACGAGGCCGAGTCCCGGCAGCAGAGCTTCGGCCAGGTGCGCAACGCGTACATCCGCGTGGTCAACCAGGCGGACAACACCGAGCTCGCGCGCTACGACCTGAGCGAGGACGCCTCGACGGAGACCGCGATGGTCTTCGGCGAGCTCTACCGCAACGGTGCGGAGTGGAAGTTCCGCGCCATCGGCCAGGGCTACGCCTCGGGTCTGCGCGGCATCGCGCAGGACTTCGGCGTCAACGTCTAGCAGGACCCGTCCGGGGCCGCGTGCGCGCGGCCCCGGACGGCACCAGCACGTCCCGTCCGGCGCCGCACCCCGTGCGGCGCCGGACGCGCTCAGCCGACGGATTCACCGGTCTCGGCATCGGCCGGCGGATCCGCCGGTTCCACACACGGTTCATCGACTCGGGGAGGACACACCATGGGCGTCACGCTCGCCAAGGGAGGCAATGTCTCCCTCTCCAAGGCCGCACCCAATCTCACCCAGGTGCTGATCGGGCTCGGCTGGGACGCACGATCCACGACGGGGGCGGACTTCGACCTCGACGCCAGCGCACTGCTGTGCCAGTCGGGCCGGGTGCTCGGCGACGAATGGTTCGTGTTCTACAACAACCTCACGAGTCCCGACGGCTCCGTGGAGCACACCGGTGACAACCTCACGGGTGAGGGCGAGGGCGACGACGAGTCGGTCATCGTGCATCTCGACCAGGTGCCGGCCCACTGCGACAAGATCGTCTTTCCGGTCTCGATCCACGAGGCCGACAATCGCGGTCAGACATTCGGCCAGGTCAGCAATGCGTTCATCCGCGTGGTCAACCAGGCCGACGGCCAGGAACTCGCGCGTTACGACCTCAGCGAGGACGCCTCGACGGAGACAGCGATGATCTTCGGCGAGCTCTACCGCTACAACGGCGAGTGGAAGTTCCGTGCAGTCGGGCAGGGGTACGCGTCGGGGCTGCGGGGCATCGCTCTAGACTTCGGGGTCAACGTTTCGTAAAGCCGCGCACGGCGCGGGGGAGCCCCGTGCTCTTCGGGGGAGACCCGTTACATACATGATGGGGTAGCCAGTGGTTCTGAAAACCTTCGGCTGGTCGTTCGCGATTACCGCGATCGGTCTGGTCGCAGCGTGGTTCTACGGGGGGTGGGAAGCCTTCGGAGTGGTGGCGATCCTTTCCGTCCTGGAGATCTCGCTGTCCTTCGACAACGCGGTGATCAACGCCGGAATCCTGAAGAAGATGAGTGCCTTCTGGCAGAAGATCTTCCTCACGGTCGGCGTGCTCATCGCGGTCTTCGGTATGCGGCTGGTATTCCCCGTCGTGATCGTGGCCATCACCGCCAAACTGGGACCGATCGAGGCGATCGATCTTTCCTTCAACGACCCGGACCGCTACAAGGAACTGGTCACCGACGCCCACCCGGCGATCGCCGCCTTCGGTGGCATGTTCCTGCTCATGATCTTCCTCGACTTCATCTTCGAGGACCGTGACATCCAGTGGCTGCGCTGGATCGAGCGCCCGCTCGCCAAGCTCGGCAAGGTCGACATGCTGTCGGTCTGCATCGCCCTGATCGTCCTCCTGATCTCGGCCATGACCTTCGCGACCCAGGCGCACCAGCACGGCGGCGGACACGCGGACAAGGCCGAGACGGTCATGCTCGCCGGCATCGCCGGTCTGATCACGTACCTCATCGTCGGCGGTCTCTCCGGCTTCTTCGAGAACAAGCTCGAGGAAGAGGAGGAACGCGAGCACGAGGCGGAGGAGGAGGCCAGGCGGACCGGCAAGAAGATCTCCGCGGTCGCCCTCTCCGGCAAGGCCGCGTTCTTCATGTTCCTCTACCTGGAAGTGCTCGACGCGTCCTTCTCGTTCGACGGTGTCATCGGCGCCTTCGCTGTCACCAACGAGATCGTGCTGATGGCGCTGGGCCTCGGTATCGGTGCCATGTACGTCCGTTCGCTCACGGTCTACCTGGTCCGCCAGGGCACCCTGGACGACTACGTCTACCTGGAGCACGGCGCGCACTACGCGATCGGCGCCCTGTCGATCATCCTGCTCGTCACGATCCAGTACGAGATCCACGAGCTCATCACCGGTCTCGTCGGTGTCGTCCTGATCGCCTGGTCCTTCTGGTCCTCGGTCCGGCGCAACAAGGCCATCGAGGCCGACGGCGGTGAAGGCAGTACGGAAGTCTCCGCCGGGGTGTGACCCGGTAGGGATTGAGGAACGCTCTCTGCGGGGCGGCTCGTGCGGCAACGGTTGTGGGGAACACCATGACCGGCCCGGAGCCGCCCCGCAGTGGTGCGTGCGTCGCGTGTGCCGCATGCGACGGGTGCGGGGCCGAGAGGTGTGGGGGTTGGCATGGCGTTCTGGAACAGCCTGTGGCCGGGGCGGGAAGCGCAGTTCGAGTCGGGCAACTCGGCGACGAGCTCCATCGTGCTCTCCAGGAGGCACGCCACGGTCTCGCTGACCAAACAAGGGGCACTGACCGGCAATCTGCGGGTCAACCTCTCCTGGCAGATGCGTTCGTCCGACATCGAGGGCCGGTCACGGCAGAGCGGCCGGCTGCTGCGGCCGCTCAAGCTCTTCAAGCCCGACGTGGTCCAGGCGCACACGCAGGGCGTGGTCAACGTCGACCTGGACCTCGGCTGCATGTACGAGCTGGCGGACGGGACGAAGGGCGTGGTGCAGCCGCTCGGCAATCTGATCGGCGATCTGAACGGCCCGCCGTTCATCCGGCTCAGCGGTGACGACCGCTTCGGGGCGCCGTCCGGGGAGACCGTCTACGTCAACCTCGACCAGCGCGAGCAGATCAAGCGGATGCTGTTCTTCGTCTACATCTACGACCAGACCCCGGCCTTCGACCGCACCCACGCCAAGGTGACGCTCTACCCGGGCAACGGTCCGCGCATCGAGATCGAGCTGGACGAACGGGCCCCGCAGGCCCGCTCCTGCGCGGTGTTCACGGTGGAGAACATCAAGGACGAGCTGATCGTGCGGCGCGAGGTGAAGTTCGTGTACGGCTTCCAGTCGGAGCTGGACCGGCTGTACGGCTACGGCATGCAGTGGGGGCGCGGCTACAAGACCAGGGCGTAGCCGCGCCTGTCGCCCTCCGGTCCGGATCCGGTCCGGAGGCGTACGGACGGGGCCGGGTCAGGGCCGTATGAACTGCGGCCCCTGCGGTGGCAGGACGAAGTTCGGGTCGGGCGCGTGGGCGGCCGCCGCCGCGGGCTGCGGATAGCCGTAGGCGGGCTGTGCGGAGGACGGCTGGGGGTAGCCGTACGCGGGCTGCGGCGCGGGCTGGGCAGGAGCCGCGGCGGGCTGCGGGTAGCCGTACGCGGGCTGCTGGTGCTGGACCGTGGCCTGCGAGTCCGGGCCGGGTGCCGGTGCGGGCGGGAAGGCGGGGGCGGGCGGCGGGGTCGGACCGGGGTCGGCCGCGGTCTCGTCCACCGAAATCCCGAAGGCCGTCGCGAGACCGACGAGACCGGTCGGATAGCCCTGTCCCACGGCCCGGAATTTCCAGCCATCGCCGCGCCGGTAGAGCTCGCCGCAGATGATGGCGGTCTCCTCGCCCGTCTCCGGCCGCACGTCGAACACGGCGAGCGGCTCGCCGCCCGACGC
This sequence comes from Streptomyces sp. NBC_01257, assembly GCF_035917255.1. Classification (NCBI taxonomy): domain Bacteria; kingdom Bacillati; phylum Actinomycetota; class Actinomycetes; order Kitasatosporales; family Streptomycetaceae; genus Streptomyces; species Streptomyces sp. NBC_01257. The sequence goes on along the minus strand of NZ_CP108472.1, from coordinate 2,928,143 downwards.
GGCGGCGTCGTAGAGCAGGATGCGGAGGTCGCGCACCTGCTCGAAGGCGGCCCCGTCGGACGACGCGGCGATGACGACCTGGTCGACCGAGGGGTCGAGTGCGTTCAGGTCGGCCTCGATGGTGTCCGTCAGCCCCTCGGCCAGGCTGCGCTTCGGCAGCCGTCGTACCAGGCCGGAGGGGTGGCGGGGCTGGTTGTAGAAGACGAAGTCCTCGTCGGAGCGCACGCGGCCGCCGGCTCCGAGCAGCAGGGCTGAGGCGTCGACGTCCGGCACCCCGGAGCCCGGGGTCCAGCGCAGCACGGCCCGTACGGCCATGGCGTCGAGGGGGACGTTCGAGCCTTTCACCATCGCGTGCGTCATGCCGGTCATCCTGCCTGCTGGCAGCCCCTGCGGACAACGCGGGGGTCGCAAGCCGTGTCTCGCCGAAATGTCGGAACGGGCGCCTCCGCGCCCTTCGGAACCATCGCGAAATGGACGAGTTACCCGGAATTCATGCGGACAGGGAACTGCCGACACCCGTCCGTACGTACTATTACCGGCCACACGTTGTCCGGTCGGTCAGGGAGTACGGGGGGAATCACATGCGTCATTTCGGGCATATTGCGCCTGCTGCGAGGGGCGATCTGTTCTTCCGGGAACCGTGTGACTTCGACGCCGGCTCCCCGGCCCCCGTCCTCGCGGCCGCCCTGGGCGCCACGCTCTACAGCCCCGCCACGCGGCCCGCGCTCGCCGACGACGTCATCAAGCAGGCCGCCCGCGGTGTCGTCTCCATGGTGCTGTGCCTGGAGGATTCGATCGACGACTCCGAGGTGGCCGACGCCGAGGAGAACCTGGTCAGGCAGTTCGCCGATCTGGCCGGGCGCGACGGGGTGCTGCCGCTGCTGTTCATCCGGGTCCGTGAACCGCACCAGATCACCGACCTGGTGCGCCGGCTCGGCGAGTCCGCCCGATTGTTGTCCGGTTTCGTACTTCCCAAGTTCACGCACGAGCGTGGTGTGCCGTTCATGGAGGCCCTCACCAAGGCCGAGGCCGAGGGCGTCGACGGGCTGCGGCTCTTCGCCATGCCCGTGCTGGAATCCCCCGAACTGCTGCACCTGGAGACCAGGCGGGAAGTCCTCCACAAGATCGCCCGCACCGTCGACACCTACCGTGACCGGGTGCTCGCGCTGCGGCTCGGCGTCACCGACTTCTGCTCGGCGTACGGACTGCGCCGGGCACCCGACATGACGGCGTACGACGTCCGGATCGTCGGCGACGTCATCGCCGACGTGGTCAACGTGCTGGGCCGGGCGGACGGGACGGGCTTCACGATCACCGGCCCCGTCTGGGAGTACTTCAGACTCCAGGAGCGCATGTTCAAGCCACAGCTGCGCCGCAGTCCCTTCCTGGAGGGCCGGGCGGAGGAACTGCGCACCGCGCTGATCGAGCACGACCTGGACGGGCTGCTGCGGGAGATCGAGCTCGACCGGGCCAACGGCCTGCTCGGCAAGACCTGTATCCACCCCTCGCACGTGGCCCCCGTGCACGCGCTGTCGGTGGTCAGCCATGAGGAGTTCAGCGACGCGCAGGACATCCTGCGGCCGGAGCGGGGCGGCGGCGGGGTGCTGCGCTCCTCGTACACGAACAAGATGAACGAGGTGAAGCCGCACCGCGCCTGGGCCGAGCGCACACTGCGGCGGGCCGAGGTCTTCGGCGTGGCGAAGGAGGACGTCGGCTTCGTGGACCTGCTGGCGGCGAGCCTCGCGGAGTGAGCGGAGCAGGTGCGCGGGTTCCCCCGGGCCCCGGACGGGCCCGCAGGTGCGGGTGCGCGGGGCGCGTGATGCTTGATGCGCGGGTCCGGTGAGCGGGCGCGTGATGCTTGATGGACGACGGGCCCCGGTAGGCGGGCGCGTGGCAGGCCGACGGAAAGAGACGACGAACGTGGTGTGGTCGGGTAGCTGGGTCGCGGAGCGGCTGGGCGTCGAGCTGGTGGGCGACGGGGAGCTCCGTGAGCTGTTGGGCCTCGCCCTGCGGCGCAACCCCAAGCGGGCACATCTGCTCGTGTCCAACGTGCTCGGCAAGCACGTGCCGCAGCGCCCGTCGGTCGTGTACGGCGCCGGTTTCGAGCTCGGCCGCCGGGTGCGCGACCTGCTCGGCGATGCCGGGGCGCGCGAGGCGGTTGTGCTGGGCTACGCCGAGACGGCCACCGGCCTCGGCCACGCGGTCGCCGACGGGCTGGGCGATGCGACCTACCTCCACTCGACGCGACGCCCCGTCGAGGGCGTGGCACGGGCGGGCGGCTTCGAGGAGGCGCACTCGCACGCCACCTCGCACCTGCTGCTGCCGGAGGACCCGGACCTGCTGGGGAACGGCGAGGAGGGCTCCTCCGGTGCGACGCTCGTCCTCGTGGACGACGAGTTCTCCACCGGCAACACCGTCCTCAACACCATCCGCGACCTGCACGAGCGCTGCCCCCGCAGCCGGTACGTCATCGTGGCGCTGGTCGACATGCGCTCACCGGCCGACCGCGGGCGGCTCGCGGAGTTCGCCGCGGAGATCGGTGCCCGCATCGACCTGGTGGCGAGGAACACGGGCACGGTGGGCCTCCCGGAGGGCGTCCTGGAGAAGGGACAGGCCCTGGTCGCGGAGCAGGAGGCGCTGCGGCCCCCCGCGTCGACGTCCGGCGACGGGAAGCTGCCCGGCACCCTCCGCCCCGGTGCGCGCGTGGACCTTCAGTGGCCCGCAGGAGTACCCGACGGCGGCCGGCACGGCTTCACCCCGGCACACCGCGCGGTCCTGGAACCCGCCCTCCCGGCCATGGCGGACCGCATCGCGCAGGCGCTGGACGAGCGGATGCCGGCCGAGCGGATGCCGTCCGGGCAGGCACCGCACGAGGAGACAGGTGCAGGGCAGCCCCGCCGGATCCTGGTCCTCGGCTTCGAGGAGCTGATGTACGCGCCCCTGCGCCTGGGCACCGCCCTGGAGGCGCGTACGGGCACCGGCGCTGACGCCCGTACCGGCGCTGACGCCCGTACCGGCGCTGACGCCCGTACCGGCTCGGACGCGCGCTACGAGGTCCGTTACTCCACCACGACCCGCTCCCCGGTCCTCGCCGTGGACGACCCGGGTTACGCGATACGCACCCGCCTGGTCTTCCCGGCCCACGACGACCCGGCCGACGGCCCCGGCGACCGGTACGCGTACAACGTCGCGGGCGCCGGCTTCGACGCCGTCGTCCTCGTCGTCGACTCGACCGCGGACACCCCCGCCCTGCACGCCCCTGGCGGCCTGCTGCACCAGCTGGCCGCACACACCGGCACGGTCCTGCTGGCGGTGGTCCCCTCGTACGTACCGTCCGGGGCCGCGACCGCCGTACCCGCCGAGTCCCCCACCTCGGTACCGACCCCGGCCCACGCCCCCGAACGGCAGGAAGACTCCGCCATGCTGCCCGAGCCCCTCCGCGGCCCCGCCTTCTCCTCCTACGCGCCGGACGAGGTCGGCTGGCTGCTCCAGGACCTCTCGGACACCGAGCTGGAGGCGCCCACCGAGGAGCGCGAGGAGGCGATACAGAGCGGTGGCGCGCACTACGCCGAATCGCTGCCGGTGGAGTACCAGCCGTCCGAGCAGTACCAGGACCTGTTCAAGGCGGCCCTGGACCTGTCGGCGGCCCGCATCGCACGCGCCGTCGGCACGGTCACCGAGACGGTCCTCGCCGAGCGCGGCCCGCGCCCCGTCCTGGTCTCGCTGGCCCGGGCCGGCACCCCCGTCGGCGTACTGATGCGCCGCTGGGCCCGGCTCCGGCGCGGTGCCGACCTGCCGCACTACGCCGTCTCGATCGTGCGGGGCCGCGGGATCGACGCCAACGCCCTGCGCTGGCTGGCCGCCCACCACAACCCGGCCGATGTCGTCTTCGTCGACGGCTGGACGGGCAAGGGTGCCATCACCCGCGAACTGGCGGCGGCCATCGCCGAGTTCGAGGAGTCCGACGGCACGGAGGGCTTCAACCCGGAGATCGCGGTGCTGGCCGACCCGGGCGGCTGCGTCCGCACGTACGGCACCCGCGAGGACTTCCTGATCCCGTCCGCCTGCCTCAACTCCACGGTCTCCGGACTGATCTCCCGTACGGTGCTGCGCTCCGACCTGGTCGGACCGGACGACTTCCACGGTGCGAAGTTCTACCGCGAGCTGGCCGGATCGGACGTCTCCGGCCACTTCCTCGACACCGTCACCGACCGGTTCGACGAGGTCGCCGACGCCGTGGACGCCGAGGTGAAGGAACTGCTGACGGCCGACCGCGCCCCGACCTGGGAGGGCTGGGCCGCGGTGGAGCGCATCAGCGAGGAGTACGGCATCCACGACGTGAATCTGGTCAAGCCGGGTGTCGGCGAGACGACCCGGGTCCTGCTGCGGCGCGTCCCGTGGAAGATCCTCGCCAAGCGGGGCGCGGGAGCGGACCTGGAACACATCAGGCTGCTCGCCGTGCAGCGCGGCGTACCGGTCGAGGAGGTCGACGAACTCCCGTACACCTGCGTCGGGTTGATCCACCCGAAGTACACGCGCGGGGCGACGGGCGCTGACGGCAGGGCGGTGGAGTCCAAGTGACCACCCATCCGGCGCCCGCACCCTCCCCCCGGCCGGCGTCCCCCGTGACGCTGGTCGCCAGCGACCTCGACCGCACCCTCATCTACTCGGCGGCGGCCCTCCAGCTCCCGATGCCGGACGCCGAGGCACCTCGGCTGCTCTGCGTCGAGGTGTACGAGGGAAAGCCGCTCTCGTACGTGACGGAGACGGCCGCAGCGCTGCTCGCCGAACTGACGGACGCCCCGTCCACGGTCTTCGTACCGACCACCACCCGCACCCGTGAGCAGTACCACCGCATCCATCTCCCGGGCCGTGCGGCCGAGTTCGCGATCTGCGCCAACGGCGGGCACATCCTGGTGGACGGCGAGTCCGACCGGGACTGGCAGCGGACCGTGGCCGGCCGGCTGGCCGAGGAGTGCGCCTCGCTCGCCGAGGTCCGCGCCCACCTCGTCGCCGCGGCGGACCCCGCCTGGCTGCTCAAGGAACGGGTCGCCGAGGACCTCTTCGCCTACCTCGTCGTGGACCGGACCCAGCTCCCGCCGGACTGGACGAAGGAACTCGCCGCATGGGCGGATCCGCGCGGCTGGACCGTGTCGCTCCAGGGCCGCAAGATCTACGTCGTGCCGCGCCCGCTCACCAAGAGCGCGGCCATGCGCGAGGTCGCCCGCCGCACCGGCGCCACGCTCACCCTGGCCGCAGGCGACTCCCTCCTCGACGCCGACCTGTTGCTCGCCGCCGACCGGGGCTGGCGCCCCGGCCACGGCGAACTCGCCGACGCCGGCTGGAACGCCGCGCACGTGGAGGTGACCGCCGAGAGCGGTGTGGCGGCGGGCGAGGAGATCCTGCGACGCTTCCTGCGGACGGCGCGCACGGACGCGGTGGCCGGCGCGGGCGTCCCCGTCCCCGACTCCCTGACGACGCGCCGCTGAAATCGCTCGAACCGGTCCGGCGCGGCGACTACAGTCACCGCGTTCCCGCCCGTCGGGGGAGCGCGTGGCCGAACAGGGGAGTGGTGCGATGACCAAGGGCAACGAAACCAAGATCACGGACGAGCTGTACGCGTACATGCTGGCGCACAACCCGCCGCTGGACGCCGTGCAGCGCGAACTCGTCGAGACGACGTACGCCCGGCTCCCCGATCACGCGGGCATGCAGTCGGCGGAGGAACAGGGCCCGCTGCTCGCCTTCCTCGTACGGCTGACGGGGGCCCGGCACATCGTGGAGGTCGGTACCTTCACCGGCTTCTCCGCTCTGGCGATGGCCCAGGCGCTGCCGGCCGACGGACGCCTGATCGCCTGCGACGTCTCGGAGGAATGGACGGCCTACGGCCGCGAGGCCTGGGCGAAGGCGGGCGTCGCCGACCGGATCGAACTCCGGATCGCCCCCGCCCTCGACACTCTGCGCGCGATGCCCATCGAGCCGCACATCGACTTCGCCTACCTGGACGCGGACAAGGGCAACTACATCCCGTACTGGGAGGAACTGGTGCCCCGGATGCGTCAGGGCGGCCTCATCACCACGGACAACGTGCTCTTCCACGGCGGTGTGACGGACCCGCGGGCGACCGGCGGGGCGGCGGCCATCAAGGAGTTCAACGACCACGTGTCCGCCGACCCGCGGATGGACAGCGTGCTGCTCACGGTGTCGGACGGCCTGACCCTGTCCCGCAAGAGGTAGCGGGGGAGCCGGGGCCCGGAAGGTACCGGCGAAGGACCGGGGCCCTGACGGTACGGGCGAAGGGGCTGGGCTCCTGACCGGTAAGGCGGAAAGGGCCCGGGCTCCGGACTGTACGGCGGGGGATCAGCCGCAGCAGCCGCCACCGCAGCACCCGCCACCGCCGCCACCACCGGCCGAGGGCGCGGCGGCCGAACCGGCCGAACCGCCCACGGCGACGGCGGAGAGGAGCTTCACGGTGTCCTCGTGCCCGGCGGGGCAGGAGGCGGGGGAAGAGGACTCGGCCATGGGACGGCTGAGCTCGAAGGTGTCTCCGCAGGAGCGGCAGCGGTACTCGTAACGAGGCATGCCCCCAGGCTATCGGCCGGAACGGCCGACGGAAGGTCCCCGCCCGCGCCACCCCACCCAGGTCACACCGCGGTGGGCTCCACGAAGCCCGCAGGGCTCTACGAACCTTCGGGCCGGACGACGGGCATCTCCTCGATCGCGCGACGCCGGGCGAGCCGCTGCTCGCGGGCGGCCTCCTCGGGATGGCGGGCCCGCCAGTACGGATTGTCGTGGGGGAGCCCGCCGCTGACGCGTCCGTACATCCCGAACATCATCAGCAACAGCCCGACCACGAAGCTGAACAGCACGTTCTGGATCTCGAAGGCGAGGAAGTTGAGCCCGGTGTCCAGGAGGGCGAGATTGACGAAGCCGCTGAGAATGAAGAGGACGCCCAGAACCATGTTGAGCGTCGAGGCGGCATTGCCGCCGATCACCATCCCGATGAACAGCAGCAGCCCGACACAGATCGACAGCACGCTGAGCGCGCCGTTGGTGCTCAGGCCGGCGACGGTGTCGCCGCCGGTGTCGAAGAATCCGATCTTGTCGATCAGCCCGAGGATGCCGAAGGCGAGCAGCACCAGGCCCATCAGCCCGGCGCCGATCCGGTAGACCCGGCTGAGCCGGTGGTCGACCGGCAGCTGCTCATCGAGCCGGGTGGCTTTGCGATGGGCGGCAGGCTGCCGCGCGGGACGCAGTACATGGGTGGCCATGGGGGCCTCCTTCGAGTACTACCAGGATCGCCCGCGGACGCGACCGCCGCACGTCAGAGCACCCACGACCCCGGAAGACGCAGCCCAGGCCCTCCCAGGCCCCGTACTAGTTGCCGCCGCCCCCGGTCCCGGCTCCTCGCTCCTCACGGATGTCGGAGACGACGCGGGATGCGGTCTGCCGGACGCCTTCCGTCACGGTCAGGAAGTGCCAGTAGTCGGGGTGGCGCCCTTCGAGGGCGGTGACGGCCTGGTCGAGCCGGGCCACCGCGTCGTCGAGCGGCCGGGCGTGGCGCGGTTCGGGGGTGTGGCGCCCGGCCATGGCGAGCCGCTGGGCGTCACGGATCGCGAACCGGGTCCGCTGGATCTCCTGCTGCGGATCCTTGGCGACGGCGTCGAGCCGTTGCAGCCGGTCACCGGCCGCGGACACCGCCTCGTCCGTGGCGTTGAGCAGGGCACGTACCGTACTCAGCCGCGACGTGGCATCCGCCCAGCGTTGCTCGTCGCGCGCCTTCGAAGCCTCCTTGAGCTTCTCCTCGGCCTGACGCACATTGACGGCCGCCTGCTCGGGGACCGGCTGGAGGTCCTGCCAGCAGGCCGCCGAGAACCGCCGCCGCAACTCGCTGAGCACCGGCTCGACGGAGGCCGACCGGGTCGTCAGGGCCTGGGCGCGCGTACGCAACGTCACGAGCCGCTTGTCGATCTCGGCGGCCCGCTCGGGCAGCTGCGCGGCTTCGGCCCGTACGGCCTCGGCGTCCCGCAGCACCTGATCGGCGCGCTGCAGCGTCTCGGGTACGCCGTGCCGGCCGGCGCCCTGGTTGAGTTTGGTCAGCTCGGGGGCGAGGGCGGCCAGCCGCGCGGCGAGATCATCCGCCCGCAGCCCGGACGCCCGCACCGCATCGAGAGCATTGCTCGCGGCGAGGAGCGCCTGACGCGCCCGCTCCACGGCGGGGGCGAGCCGCGCGAGCTGAGTCTCGGCGGTCCCGAGCAGCGGCCCGAGCCCGGCGGCGAACCGGTCGAGCTCACCCTTGACCCGGACGAGCTCGTCCTTGGCGGAGGACAGCTCGGACCGGGCCCGGGAGGCGACCGAAGGTTCGAGATCATCCCGGTCGAGATCGTGTGCATCGACGGCGGTGATGTAGGAGTGGCTGGCTTCGTCGATGCGCCGCCCGAGGGCGGCGAAGTCGTCGACGGCCTTGCGCGCGGCGGGCGAACTGTCCACGGCGGTGATGGTCTCGATGGAGATCTGAAGATCACGCTGGGCGGTGTCGAGCTCGTAGAAGGCCTCGGCAGCGGCATCCTTCGCGGCCTGCGCCTCGGCCCGCTGCCCTTCGCCACGCCCGCCGAACCAGCGCCGCGTACCGCCACCGGCGAAGGCGGCGGGGAGGACGGCGGCGAAGAGGGGCAGGGGCAACAGCATCAGAACCAGGCCGTCACGGAGGACGCGCCCGCCCCGACGGGAAGGAACACGCCTGGCAGCGGCACGACGAACAACGAGACCGCCATCACTACTGACACCACTGCCGGCCCCACCACCGACGCGAAGCTCACCAGCGTGAAGATCACTGACGGGGACATCATTGACGGCGGAACTCGCACCCGCTCTCGCCTGCGGCTTCGCGTGTGTCGCCGTCACATCCCTCTCCCGTGCTGATTCGCCCTGCCCGGTACATTCTCCCACCAGGTAAGGACGAACACACGGGCCTGTTAGTTCGCGCTTCGCACCGTGACTTCGCCGTTGTCACTGTGCGCCTTCACCGCGTGCCGCCCGTCGTCACCACGGGGCACCCTCACGGAGATGCTCCCGTTGTCGGCCGAAGCGGCCACGGAGTACCGGGTACTGCCGGCCGGGAGGTCGATGGTGACGCTCCCGTTGTCACTGACGGTGTCCACCAGATCCGGTACGCGGCTGAAGTCGAGCTTCACGGAACCGTTGTCCGAATGTGCGATCACGGACGCCCCCGAGAGCCGCTCGCCGCGCACGGCCCCGTTGTCGCTCTTCAGCTCCAGAGGCCCACTGACATCCCGCACGACGACCCCGCCGTTGTCGGAGAAGAGCTTCAGCGGCGTACCGAAACCGGATGCGGTGACCCTCCCGTTGTCCGCGTCCACGGTCAACGGGAGCCCACGCGGCACCTTCACCTGGTGCTGCGCCCCGCAGTCACTGATCATCGCCTCGCACTTCACCCGAAGAGTCAACGTGTCCCCCACGAGCTTCCACACGGGATCCGGCCCGCTCCCGAGCACGACCCACCCGTCGACCTTGCGCGTCACCTCGATCTGCTCGACATCGGCGGGCACCACCTCCACGGTGGAGTTCTCTGCATCGATGGTGAGCGCCTTCCCGCTGTACGCGAACGACTTGTGCTCGGCGGGAGCATCCTCCACATCGGTGCTGCCGCACCCACTGAGCCCGGCGACGAGCAGTACGGTGCCGCCGGCGGCGACGAGAACGCGGGTACGGGTGCGAGTACGGGTGTGGGTGCGGATGGTCATGAAGATCGAGTCCCCCTGGCTGGCGCTGCCGATGTGCCTCCACGCTATGCAGCCCCCGCCGCCGGGACGATCCGGTCGGCTACCGTCTTCGGGTGGGGATATCCCCCCTAAGCGGTGGGCGGGGACTCGGGAACGCCCGGGACGACCTCGCGGCCATCGGGGCGTGCGGGACGCCCGGTCAACCGATTGTCTACGGGCGCCGCGGGCCATGTAACCTGTTCCCTCATCCACGGGTGCGTAGCTCAGGGGTAGAGCGCTGCTCTTACAAAGCAGATGTCGGCGGTTCGAAACCGTCCGCGCCCACAGTAGGAAACGTCAGGTGAGAGCCTGAATCGGCCCCCCGATCCACACGGACCGGGGGGCCGATTCCATGATCGAGTCCACATGGAAGCCACATCCCCACGAAGGTGAGTGGCCCTCGTCATTCGATAGAGGAGCTGGAACGGTGGCCCGTGCATCGCAGAGCTCTAGCGGCTGTCGCAACACTCCAACCACACTCTTCATACGGCGTGCCGATCTCGTGCGAGTGACGGGCACCCCGCATCCCGGCCGCCGCCGATCTCGGGTACGGACGGCGCCTCAGCGCTCGGGGTACGAGCGTGGCCGGGCTCTGGGGACGTCGCAGACGATCCGGTGAACTCGGATCGTGATCCCCGGACCCGTGGCCCCAGGGATGGTGTACGGAACCGAATCCTCGGGGCACATCGGCTTGTCGCAGCGGTCGCACATCATGCGCGCCCCCGACGCCACGCACGGCCCAGGGCGCCCTTCGTCACATACGGTGCCCCGGCCAGACAAGCCGGGCAGAGCGTGATGTGGTCAGGAGCACGCGGTACGACGAGTCAGCCTTGCCCTCGGGCCGGCACTTCACGCACTGACAATCCGGGAACGCGGCCGACTGATCGACCGTCGTGGAGGGCACGGCAGGGGCCTGCGGCCGTAACACCCGAGTGATCCCGGCCCGGTTCACCTCGTACAGCTTGGGCAGCTGTATCCGTACACCGTTGGCCATAGTGCCTCGCGGTCCGTGCGTGAGGCGCGGGAGAGTATCCGCGACCTCCTGGCAAGCTGATGTGAGGAGCCGCGGATGACATTGAGGTGCTCACCCTGCCGAATGAGACCGCCAACCGTGACGCTTACGAGGCAGCCAACAGGGAACTCCTGACGCGCGCCGATGTCCTCGTCGCCGTATGGGACGGCAGTCCCCCATCCGGAAAGGGCGGCGGCACCGCCGACACCGTGCAGGATGCCCGCGCGGCTGGGCTGCCGGTCGAGGTGGTGTGGCCGGAGGGCGCTGCTCGTAGGGGCTGATCCCGGATGCACGGAAGCGTCCTCAGCTGCTGGTAGAAGCCGGGCCAAGGGCCTATTGCGGGGGCAGAAGCTCTGGTGCTTCCGAACGATCCGCGGTGAACCACGGCCATGGAGAAGGGTCTTGCCCTCGCGACTCTCCTTGTTGCAGGTCAGGACCGCACATCAGGCCGAACGCGCGTTGATCTCCAAGCGAGGTACCAAGCGCGCCAACGCATACGAACACCGTAGGGTGCTGCACATGGTGACTGCGACTGTCCGTGAGTGGGACGACGAGGAAGGGTGGGGCGTGCTCGACTCCTCCGAGACCCCCGGCGGTTGCTTTGGCCACTACTCCGACATCCAGACGACCGGCTTCCGCACACTGTCGCCCGGACAGCAAGTGGCACTCACTTGGGAAGCTCCCGGCTTCAAGCAGGACGGGTACGACTACCGCGCGGTGAACATCGTGCCTCGGCCTGCCTGAGGTCAACCGCGGGGCACGACCGCGGTCCCCGGCGGCCCGCTGCACAACCGCACCCTTTTCCGCACCGTGCAGTGGCACTCCGTCGGTCAACTCTTGAAGTGGGTGTCGGCCTTCCGCCACGGCAGGGCTACCCGGACCGAGTCCCCAGGCTCAACCTGAACCGCCCCCGGCTGAAGCTCCTACCAAGTCTGCTTCGATACCGCCCTGAATGTGCTCCCATGCCTCTCGTATACGCCTACCCCGTTCAAGTCCGAGGCGGAAGCCTTGCCTGGGTCTGGAATTACCTGGCCTCTTCGTAGGGGGTATGGAATGGCATCTCAGTCCAGGTGTGGCGCTCGCACCAAAGCCGGCACAGCGTGCCGGAACCTCGCAGTGGTCGGCACCTCTCGTTGCGCGAAGCACCAGGGCTCCTGGTCTGCCTACGGTGTTGCGCAACGCAAGGAGAAGGAAGCCAAGGCGAAGAAGAGCAAGATCCGCAGGAAGCGGTAGATGCGCAGGGGAGCGTGCTCGGCGCCGCCTCGTCTGCCGTGATGTGTGGTCGTTGTGCACGGCTGCGGCCAGATGTCCTGCCAGGAGTCGCAGTTCGAGTCTCCGACTACCTCGGCCGCGCGTTGCTGGAGGTCGGCTGTCACGCCGAGTAGTGCCGCTTCGATGTTGTCTGCCAAATGCCACAGGTGGCCGCTGTTGTCGTCGGTGTTCGGGCAGCAGGACTTGCCTCGGGGCCCGGCCATGGGAGGAGTCGCAGTTCGTTGCGGGGTGTCCTCCTCCGTCCTCTGCCGCTGCTCATCGTGCGGTGCGTGAAGAGTGCGTCGGCGGGATCGCTGGGGACCACGAGGCGTGCTGTCCCGACGACGCGTTCAGTTGTGTCGGTTGGCACCCGGGTGACTGCCAGTGCGGGCGGGACTGAGCTGATGCGCGGGGTTGCCGCTTCTCTCGGAACCCACCTGTTCCATGCGCCTGATCTCCCGCTCCGCCGCTTCCAAGTACCCGAGGTCCAGGGCCATCGCAGCTCGCCCGGCGACGTAGAAGATGTCCTGGCGGATCCGGCAGTCCAACTCCGGTTGGCGACACAAGGCCAGGAACCTTACCTCCAGGCCGAGTTCGATACGGCCCATCTCGTCCCGCACGTGGACCGGGAGTGCGGCGTGCCGGAGATCCTTGGCGTAGTCACGTGTCTGCCGGTCGGCCTCGTCAGGCCTGGGTTCCACGGGGCGGTAGGGGTGATCCGCCCACTCCGTTTCAGCCCACCGGACGAGTTCGTCCAGGTACCCCGAGGCGGCCACCAGATCCGGGGGCGAGGCCGAGAGGGCCTCGTCCGCGTCGGTGGCCACCTGGGTGAGGCGGAGTCGCGCGTCGTCGTCCCCCGCCACGCACATCGCGACGAAGCCCGACAACACGTCGAGCCTGCGCGTCACTTCCGCGCGCCGCCAGATCTCGTCCAGTCCCGCCATCCACCGCTCCCTCTCCGCCGACCGCTCCACTGCGCCCCGCACCCTACGACGCACCCCCGCCAACAGGTCCAACGGATTTCCCGGCCACCGAACGGAATACAAGCCGCTTTGGATGCGATGGCTTCTGTTGCGTTGCGAGATCCAGGCACTTCATGTGCCGCATACAGCCCGTCACATAACCTCGTGCGCGGAGACCTTTAGGAGGCGAACGTGACCGGAACCGGCGCGCGATGGCTCGCGGGTGCGCTGATCGTGGCCTGTGTGCTGCTTGTCGGCCCCAGTGCGTCGAACGGCGCCTACGTCACCAAGCCGCTGCCGGCCGGCGCCCCCACGGAGGTCGTGCCGAACCGGGTCATGACCTGGAACATCTGCAACCCCTGCAAGGGGAGCGGCCAGAACGCCGGCCGGGCGGCGGAGATCGCCACGTACGCGCCTCAGGTCATCGGCCTGCAGGAGGCGTGTGTGGGTGATGTCGAGAGGATCCGGGAGCATCTGCGGTATCAGTACGGGCTCGTCTACCACGTCGAGTACGGGTCGGTTCTCCGGAACTGGGGCCGTTGCGGGGGAGTGCCGTGGCGTCCTGGGGGCTTTGGCCAGGCGATTCTTTCGGCCGCTCCGATGACCGACCATGTGAACGTGGAGTACCCCGACGGCGGCTCCGAGGACCGTGGGTACATGGCCGTCACCACCCTCGTGGACGGCCGGCCCGTCCGGGTCTTCAACACGCACCTGGCCCAGCGGAGACAGGAATCAGTCCGCGTGAAGCAGACCGCCGTACTGGCGAAGGCCGTTGCCCGGCACGACCGCACGATCGTTCTCGGTGACTTCAACGCGGTGCCGGACACACCCGAACTCACCGGGATGTGGGGCCTGGCCTCGGACGCCGACTCCGAGTGCGGTCCCTCGGCGGCCGGTGCGTGCAAGCCGACCACCGACTGGCGCAGCAAGTTCGACTACATCTTTCTGCGCGGCTTCGCCCCGATCAGGCAACGTGTGCATCTCACTCCCTACTCGGACCACGACCTGGTGCAGGGCGATCTGAGGTGGGCCTAGCGAGGTCGAGTCCGGCGCAGGCGGGCCTCAGATGACGTGGGGCATGCAGCCGAGACCCTTAGGCGGCGCGCCTGAGAGAGCCATGGCCGTAGGCGCCGGGCGCCGGGCGCTGTGCCCCGTCGTTCCGCCTGCGGGCGTGGGCTATTTGACGGTTGCCAAGGCCGCCAGCAGCCCCGCTCCGGTCCCCAGTACGAGCAGTTGCACGATGCCGGAGATCTGCCATCGCAGGAGAATCAGCCCGCCCCCTGTGACGGCCGCGCCGCCGAGCAACAGCCACGCCCCTCGTATCGCTTCGCTTGGGGCGCCGGGCGGATTGTTGCTGTCATAGGCGTCGGCCCATCCCGTCATCCCATATCGGAACACCAGATAGGCGACCACTACCAGGTCGATCAACAGTAGTGCCACGCTGAGGCCGACCTGCTGGCCGGTCGACGGCTTGGCACGCCACATGTCCACCACACTCCGGTCTGCCGGATCCGGTCGGTCGCATGTGGTCCAGCCTCCTTGCGCGGCAGGCGTCGCGCCTGAGTACGGCTACTCAGCTCCGGTCCTTGACGTGACGGTCAGGGGTCGATGGGCATGGCAGCCGCTGCGGCAAGTAATGTGCCCGCCGCCCCGATTCCGCGGCATCGCAAGGCCCTTCGGGGTTCAGATCAAGTCCTGCCAGAATCCGACGCTCGCCTGCGGGTCCCCACTTGCGTCGACGTCGCCCCGTGCGTCGTCGAACTCCTGGTGCATGTAGTCGACCAGGTCCTGCCCGTAGTAAATGATGTCGGTCTGCCACATCGAGAGCACGGGGTGCCCGAAGCTTCCCCGTCCCGCGGGTAGGTAGCGGTGGGCGTACACCGGCACCAGAATCGGTACGTTCTCCAGCCGGCACCGTGCTGTGGCGAGGGCGGCCGCGTCATCCGTCGGGCGCTCACCCCACGGCTCGTACCAGAAGGCGCTGTGCTCGATGCTGAGGAGGACGCCCTCGACCGGCCAGTCCAGCTGACTGCGCAGTTCGTCCGGTTCTGCGTCGCGCCACTCGGGCCAGGGCTTGGACCAGGTCTGGCCCTCTTCCGGTGGCACGTTTACGGGAAGGCCCGCTGCCAGGAACGCACGGTGGTCGTCCGCGAACTCGAAGCCGTGCTCTCGCTCGATCCGTGCGAACTCCGCATCGCTGAGTCCCGGCTCGAATGCGTAGAGGCCCGTATCCGCCAGGCGACGCGCGGCCTCCGCGCCCAAGCGCTGTCCCTCGTTCATCATTGCCGCACCCTAGCTCCGCAGGAATTCGTCCGCGCCCGAGTTTTCCCTGGCGACTCCGGAGCAGTCGACCGGAGCAGTCGTCCGGGGCGGTCGCGGCACGACCACGCTCGGCGCGAGACGGCGGTCTGTGGCCGCTCGCGCCCGGTCTCCCCGCGAGGCGAAATCTCGTCCCCCGGTACCGGCAGGGCCCCTAGCCTCTCCGGCATGGATCAGAGGCGAAGGCGTGACCAGCGGCAGCGCCGCACCTGGACGACGGCTCCTTGCTGTCCGGCTCCGAGCCGTGAGGGCAGCCGGTGAGCGCAGGCCAGAGCGAGCGCACGCGGCCCGTCCCCGCTTCCGTGACCGGCTCCCCGTTGCGTGTTCCGGCCTTCCGGCGGTTCCTGCTGGCTCACCTGGTTTCCGCGACCGGGTCGGCCATGGCGCCCGTCGCGCTCGCGTTCGCCGTCATCGGGCAGGGGGGAGGAGCCTGGTCGCTCGGGATCGTGCTCACCGCCAACACCGTGCCGGCCCTGGTCTTTCTCCTCATGGGCGGTGTGCTGGCCGACCGGATGTCCCGCAGTCGCCTTCTGTTCATGGGCAACCTCGGCGCCGGGACCGCTCAAGCGACCCTCGCCCTCCTCGTTGCCACCGGGGCCGCGTCCACCTTCGCCATCAGCGTCTGTGCCTGCGTATCCGGGGTGGCGGCCGCCTTCATCGCGCCGGCGGCCCAGGGCATCGCGACCCGGCTCGTGTCGCGGGAGCAGCTCCAGCAGGCCAACGCCCTGGTGCGGGTGCCCGGGAACGCGGTCAAGGTCGTCGGGCCGGTCGTCGGCGGGTTCGTCGTCTCGTTCACCGGGCCCGCCTGGGCGCTCGGGTGGGACGCGGCGACCTTCGTCGTCGCGGCACTGCTGCTGCTCGGGCTCCGGCTCGCCGGCCCCGTGCCCTCCGGTGGTGGCGCCCTGGACGACCTCCGTACCGGATGGGCCGGATTCCGTTCGCGGAACTGGCTCTGGAGCTACACCGCCGCCGGGACCGCGGTCGTGGCGGCCTGGCTGGCCGGATATCAACTGCTCGGGCCGCTCGTCGCCGACCGCGGCTACTCCGGTGCCCGCTCCTGGGGGCTTGTGCAGGGGGCCTTCGCCGCCGGGCTCCTGGCCGGTACCTTCGTCTGTCTCCTCTGGAAGCCGCGGCGGCTGATGCTGGTCTGCGTGGTGGCCAGTTCGGCGATCATGCTGCCGCTGGCCGCTCTCGGGGCGGGACTCTCGCTGTCCTGGGTGCTGGGGGCCGCCGTCGTTGCCGGGATCGGGCTGGACGTGGCCATCGTGGCCTGGTCCACCGTCATGCAACAGCAGGTGCCGGACGCGGAGTTGGGGCGGCTCGGTGCCTTCAACGCGGTGGGGGAGCGTGTCGCCATCCCCTTCGCTTACCTGCTGGTGGCCGGGGCCTCCGCGTACTGGACCAGCCGGCACATTCTGCTGGTGTGCGCCGCGATCATCCTCGCCGCCACGGTGGCCAACCTGTGCGTGCGCGATGTGTACCGGATCCAGCGGGTGTGAACCGGCGCGGGGCCTGGAGGGGTGTTCCGTACGGGAGCGGGAGGCGCCTCCCCAGTCTTGCCAAGGGGGAGAAGGCCATGAAGAGGGGAGAGAGGGAGAGTGCCACCGCGGTCGCCAGCAGGCTCGTGCGCAGGCCCCAACTGCCCGCCAGGTAGCCGCCCAGCACAGAGCCGATCGGCGTCAGGCCCATGCCCGCGAAGTTGATCGTCGCCACGACCCGGCCCTGTATTCGTACGGGTGTGAGCCCCTGCCGTACCGCCATCACCGTGACGTTGACCAGCTGGCCGAAGGTCCCGAAGAGGAAGTTGATGACGAGAAGCGCGGGGAGCGTGATGAAGGAGGAGCTGTGCAGGGCCGGTACGCCGAGCATCACGCCGTCCGCGACGACCGCCGATGACACCAGCACCTTGCCGTATCCGAACCTCCCCGGCAGCCTCGCCGCCAGCAGCGATCCCGCGACCGCGCCCGGACCCATCGCCGCGAGCGCCAGGCCGATGGCCGTGGGCGACAGGTGCAGCCCGCGCGGGAGGTAGAGCAGATACACGGTCATCAGTGCGGCGAACCAGAACTGGAAGAGCGCCGACGCCACCCCCACCGCCCTCAGCGCGGGATTGCCGGCCACGAAGCGGAGGCCTTCGAGGATCTGTGGTCCCGTGCGCGCCGGACCCGCAGCAGGTTCGGGTACCCGTTCGTGGCCGCGGATGCGGTGGACCGAAGCCGACGACAGCGCGAAGAAGAACGCGCCGGTGACGACCGCGACCGGGCCGGAGAACAGCGACATCAGCATGCCGCCGAGCGCAGGGCCGCCGATCTGGGCCGCTGATCTGCTGCCCTCCAGCGCGCTGTTGCCCTGCATCAGCCGGTCACGGTCCACCAGCCGTACGAGCGACGCCTGGTACGCCACGTCGAAGTACACGCTCAGGACGCCGACGAGCAGGGCGGCCACCAGCAGCGCGGGCATGCCGAGGAGGCCCAGTACGTACGTGGCGGGGATCGCCGCCAGTGCCAGTGCGCGGCCGAGGTCCGCCGCCACCATCACCGTACGGGTGCGGCGCCTGTCCACCCACGCGCCCGCGAACAGCGAGAGCAGCAGGATCGGCGCCTGCTCCACCGCGCGCAGGAAGCCGAGCTGCCCCGCACCCGCGTCGAGGGACACCACGGCGACGAGCGGCAGGATCACCTGCGTGGCCTGCGCCCCGAACTGGGAGGCGGCCTGGCCCACCCACAGCCTGCGGAAGTCGGCGTCCCGCCACAGGGGCGGCGGCGTCCCGGCCGCCCGACGGCCGTTGCTCCCGGCCGCCTTCATCGGTGGGCCCGTCGGAGGGGGACTTCCGGCTTGAAGGCGGTCGATGTTCGGGTGTGGCATACCGGGTGCATGGAGGCCTCTTGAGCTGTGGCGGACAACGCTCACCGGCCGGTGCACGAGGAAGTGCGCCGGATCGGGCGAGAAAGGCTCGCTGTGCCGCGACGTGGAGGCAGCACGCGATGACGGGTCGATCACGACCTGCGACGTCAGCGCGTGCTCTGGCGACCGGGCATCCCAACTCCTTGAGGATCATGCGACGGTGAGGGAGGCTGGAAGTGGTTGCGGTTGTGGTTGTGCGTGCTGGACGGTAGTCCTTGATCGCGTGGGAAGGTAGCGGTTATCCCTGTCCTCGTCGCCCCTCCGTACCCTCGATTCCCGGGGCGCTGGTGCGCCGGGCCGTGAGAGCAGAGGTGCAGCGTGAGCAAGAGGCGTTACGTCGCCAGGGGCGTCCCGGGCGGCTACCGGATCTGGGACAACCGTGGGCGTCGATGGTGGGGGGACCACTACGAGCTCTGCCCCGATGATCTCCTGCGCGAGCTGAACGGCGACGCGAACCGCGACGCCATCGTCGCCCTGACGAAGCGGTACCGGGCGCTCAAGCGGTAGGACCCCTCCCCGGCACTCCGCCCCCTGTCCCCGGAGCCCCCGGTCAAGGTCGCCTAAGCCCTTGTCATCACTTCCCGGAAGCATCCCCGCAGCCAGACGTGCGCCGGGTCCGCGTCGTCGCGCGGGTGCCAGGCCAGGCCGAAGGGGAGGGGCGGGAGCGGGAGCGGGATCTCGAACGTCCGCAGGCCGAAGGTGTCCGTCAGGGTGCGGGTGCGCGTGTTGGCCAGTCCGACCAGATCGCTCCCCAGCAGGATGAACAGCGAGGACGGGAAGGTGCCGACGCTCCCCACCACCTTTCTGCGCAGGCCGAGTTCGGCGAGGGCGGTGTCGACGGGGCCCTCCGTGCGGCCGCGGCGCGAGACGGTCAGGTGTTCCGCGGCCGCGAAGCGGGCGGGCGTGAGCTCCCCGCTCAGGAGCGGGTGACCCGGGCGCACCACGCCCACCATGTGGTCCTCGAAGAGGTGCTCGCGGTGGACTTCAGGGGAGCGGGTGTCGATGACCCCGACCTCCAGGTCCGCCGCGCCCTCGCGCAGGAACGGGGCGTCCACGTGGCTCTCCATCAGGAAGCGCAGCCGTACGCCCGGCGCCTCCTCGGCGATCCTGGCGAACAGTGCCGCACCGGCTGTCGCGGCCAGGGTGTCCTGGCCCACCACGGTGAAGGTCCGCGAGAGGGCGCGCAGATCCACCTTGCCGCCCGAGAGGAAGACGCCGCGCGCCCGCTCCACGACGGCACGCACCTCGCCGTGGATGGCCCGGGCGTGCGCGGTGGGGACCATGGTGCGGCCCGCCCGCACGAGCACCGGATCGCCCAGCGCCTTGCGGATGCGGCCCAGGGTGCGGCTCATGGCCGGCTCGGACAGATGCAGCCGGGCGGCGGCCCCCGAGACGCTGGATTCCTCCAGCAGCACGTCCAGGGCGACCAGAAGGTTGAGGTCAAGGCTGGATTGCGTCACGCGCATAGTTCCCTTGCCAAAGATGCATTGGAAAGCAAGTCGGGCCAACTCTACGGTGGAGAGCACACCCCGCATCCACGGCTCCAGGAGGAGCGTTGTCTCCGTATGCCCCGAAGGCCCCGGGCCTCTCCCGTTCCGCGCTGTACGTGCTCTGCGCCTGTGTGCTCGTCGCGCAGAGCATGGTCGCCGCCATCAACCTGCTCATCCCCCAACTCGCCTCCTCCGCCCTGCGTCCCAGCTCCAGCGAGCTGCTGTGGGCGGTCGACGCCTACGTCATCGTCTTCGCCGGACTGCTGATCCCGGCCGGCGCCCTCGGCGACCGCTTCGGCCGCAAGGGCGTCCTCCTCGCCGGCCTCGGGCTCTTCGCCGCGGGCTCGGCCACCAGCGCGCTCGCCACCGCTCCCGCCGCGCTCATCGCGGGACGCGGAGTGTGCGGCGCCGGGGCGGCGCTGATCATGCCCGCGACCATGTCCATCCTGGTCACCCTCGCCGCTCCCGGCCGCAGGGCGCAGGCGCTCGCCACCTGGACACTCGCCGTCGGGCTCGGCGGTCTGGCCGGCAATGTCGGCGGAGGACTCGTCGGACAGTTCCTGTCCTGGCGCGCCCTGTTCTGGGCGATGGTGCCGCTCGCCGCGCTGCTCGCCCTGGCCGTCGCCCGTATCGCGCCCCGCACCCCCGCGCAGACCGGCGCCGCACCGGACCCGGTCGGGTCACTGCTGCTGACCGGGTCCCTGACCGCCCTGGTGTACGGGATCATCGAGGGCCCGTCGCGCGGCTGGGGTTCGGTGCACGTGCTGATCGCTTTCGGCCTCGGAGCCGTACTGCTGGCCGTGTTCGTGGTCCACGGGCTGCGGGCGGCGCATCCGCTCCTCGACCCGAGGGTCTTCGCGTCGCCGGGCCTGCGGGCCGGGGTGCTGGGCACCGCCGCCGGGTTCTTCGGGCTCTTCGCCCTGTTCTACGTCAACTCCCAGTACCTGCAGTACGTGAAGGGCTTCTCCGTGGGCCTCGCCGGGGTGGCGATCGTCCCCCTCACCGTGGGCATGGCGCTCGTGCCGAGGCTCGGGGCCCGCTGGCTGGACCGGTACGGAATCCGGCCGGTGGCGGGCGGCGGGCTCGCCCTCATCGGAGTGGGGCTGCTGCTGGTCTCCACCGCGGACGCGGGGACGCCGTACGCCGTGTACGCGGTGCATCTGCTCGTCATCTCCGCCGGTGCGGGTCTGTGCGCGCCCGCCCTGACCGTCGCCGTCGTCTCCGAACTGCCCGCCCACCGGAGCGGACTCGGCTCCGGGCTGAACACCGCGGCCCGCGAGATCGGGGCGGCGCTCGGTGCCGCCGTCGTCGGAACCGTGCTGGCCTCCGGGGCGGGACCGAACCGTCCGGCGGCCGCCCGCGCCGCTGATTTCGTCCCGGCGATGGCCGAAGGACTGCGTGTCGTCGCGGCCGTGCTCCTCGTCGTCACCGTCTTCGTCGTGCTCGGCACTTCCGGACGTCCACGCAGTGCCCCTACCCTGTCGGCCGACGGAGCCCCGGCCGCGGATCCGCGCGAGGGCGAACGGGAGACGGTATGAACAGCACCGGCCCAGGCAGTTCCGGAACCACCCGCAGTCCCGGGGTGCGTGAGCGCATCCTCGGCCTGTTCACTCTCTGCGGCACGGTCACCGAGGCCGAACCCGTCGCCGACCGGATGCGCAGGCTCCGCCTCGCGGGTCCGGAACTCGCCGGCCTCACCGTGCTGCCCGGCCAGCAGATCAGGGTCCACGTGGACGGGCTCACCACCCGCCGTACGTACTCGGTCTGGAGCCACGACCCCGAGGGCAGCCTGGACCTGTGCGTGTACGACCACGGAGGCTCGGGCCCGGGGGCGGCCTGGGGCCGGTCGGTGCGGGTGGGGGACGACGTCCGCTTCGGGAAGCCGGAGGGCGGCTTCGTCCTGCGCCCCGGCGCCCCGCACCACGTCGTCATCGGTGAGGAGACCGCGTCGGTCGCCCTCGGCGCCGTTCTGGCCGCCCTTCCGGACGCCTCCGGCGTCCACGGCGTCGTACAGACGGCCACCGCGGCCGGCCGGCTGCCGCTCGCCCACGCGGAGCGGCTGCACTGGCAGGTGCGCGGTGACGCATCGGCCGCCGGGTCCCTGGAACTGGCGGACGCCGTCCGCGGACTTGAGCTCCCGGACCCGGCCCGGACCCCCGGCGCCGTCGCCTATGTGGCGGGCGAGGCACGGACGGTGCAGATGGTGCGCGGCGTGCTGGTGCGCGAGCGCGGCTGGGACCGTCGGTCGGTGCTGACGAAGCCCTTCTGGACTCCGGGCAGGCGCGGACTGGAGTAGCCGGGGCCGGCGTGCGGGGGACCGCCGGTGCGGGCGCCCGAGGCGTCGCACGCGCGCCGTCGTGCCCCGCCGCCGTCACCCGTACGGCCGCGTCCAAGTAGCCGCGCCCGAAGGTGCCGATGAGGGTCGGTCTGACGTGCAGTCCCACCGGCCAAGGAGTACTCATGGCACAGACCGCGCCCACGCCGGGCAGCTCTTCCACACCTTCCTCCCCTCCCGGGGGCGTCGACCCCTGGGCGGCCGGCGGAGTCATGTTCGCCGGTGTGCTGCTGATGGTCGACGGGGTGCTGGGGGCGATCAAGGGCATCGCCGGCATCGCGTCCGACGACGTCTACGCACGCATCAACAACTATGTCTTCGAGTTCAACGTGACGACCTGGGGATGGATCCACCTCATCCTCGGCGTCATCATCGCCGTCGTCGGCTGGGGCATCCTCAAGGGCTCCGTCTGGGCGCGCGGCGCCGGTGTGGGACTGGCGGCGCTCAACATGATCGCCAACTTCATGTGGCTGCCCTACCAGCCGGTCTGGGCGGTCGTCTCCCTCGCGATCGACACCTTCGTGATCTGGGCCCTGTGCACGGACCGCTCGAAGTCCGTCATCGGATGAGCGGCGGCGACGGCGCCGGCCCGGCGGTGGCTCCCACCGCCGGGCCGGCGCGTTCCACAGCGGCGGAGGCCTGGATCTGGGGGTATCCGCTGCTGCAGAACTACCGCACGATGTACCCGCAGGCCATCGACCCGGACGACCCCCGTTCGGCCGGTGGCTTCGGACGGTTCCGGCACTACCCGCAGCCGTTCACCCCGGCCAACACCGATGTGGTGACGCCCAACAACGACACGCCCTACTCCTGGGCGTGGCTCGATCTGCGGGACGAGCCGTGGGTGGTGTCCGTGCCGGCCGTCGACCGGTACTACGTCCTGCCGTTCCACGACCTCGACACCTCGTACGTGGGGTACGTCGGCACCCGCACGACCGGGACGGACGCCGGGGACCACCTGATCGCCGGGCCCGGGTGGCGGGGACAGGTGCCCGACGGGATCAGCGGTGTGCTGCGCGCGGACACCTTCCTCGTCGGAATCCTCGGGCGTACGTATCTGGCGGGACCCGAGGACGTGCCGGCGCTGCGGGACATCCAGGAGCGGTACCGGCTGCGGCCGCTGTCGGAGTTCCTCGACACGGCCGCCCCGCACCCCGTCGGCGAGCCCGTCTGGCCGGTGTGGCGCGAGGAGGATCTGGACAGTGCCGAGTTCTTCACCCTGCTCGACTTCCTGCTCCAGTTCTTCCCCGTGCTCGACGGGGAACGGGACCTGCGCGAGCGGCTCGCGGCCCTCGGTGTCGACGGCAGCGGCGAGTTCGAACCCGCCGCGCTGACGCCGGAGGTCCAGGAGGCGGTCCGGCTCGGGATCGCCGACGGACGCGCGCGCCTGGAGGAGGCCAGGAGCACGACCGCCGTCTCCGTCGGCATGTTCGGTACGCGCGCCGAGCACGGCGACGACTACCTCACCCGTGCGGTCGGCGCCGACAAGGGTCTCTACGGTCTGCCGTCGGCCGAGGCCTGGTACGCCGGGTGGCTGGAGGACGACCGCGGCAACCGGCCGCCCGACGCCTCCGCCCACGACTACACCGTGCACTTCCCCGCCGGACAGCTCCCGCCCGCCCGCTTCTTCTGGTCCGCCACCATGTACCGGCTGCCCGAGCGGCTCCTCGTCGACAACCCGGCCGACCGCTACTCGATCGGCGACCGCACCCCGGGCCTGCTGTACGACGAGGACGGCGGTCTGACCCTGTACGTGCAGAGGGACCGGCCGGAGGACCCGAAGCGGGCGGCCAACTGGCTGCCCGCGCCCGACGGGCCCTTCACCGTCATGATCCGTGTCTACGGGCCCGGACCGGCCGTCCTCGACGGCGGCTGGCCCATGCCGACGCTCGCCGTGCACGACCTCTGAACGCACCGTGCACGACCACCGAAGGGGAGGTTCTCCATGCCTGAGGAGCGCACGAACGAGCTCGTCGAGCTGGCCGCCGAGGCCTACGTCTACGGCTATCCGCTCGTCTTCGACCTGTCGATGGTCCAGACGTCCCTGCACAAGGGGTTCGGCAGCCTGGCGGCCGCGCCCTTCAACCAGTTCGCCCACTCCGAACGGCTCGCCGACGCCGACACGCACTTCGTGTCCGTCAACAACGACACCGTGTACTCGATCGCGCAGCTCGACCTCTCCGGCGGCCCGGTCCGGCTGCACGTCCCGGACACCGACGGGGCCTACTACGTCCTCCAGTTCGTCGACGCCTGGACCAACAACTTCGCCTACGTCGGCCGCCGGGCCACCGGCACCGAGGCGGGCGACTGGCTCGTCGTACCGCCCGGCTGGGCCGGCACCGCGCCCGACGACGTGCGCGGGGTGATCGACGCCCCCACCTCGGTCGTCACCGTCGTCGGCCGCAACGCCTGCGACGGCCCGGAGGACCTGGCGCGGCGGGTCCGTCCGCTTCAGGAGCAGCTCACCGTCACCCACCTCGAACCGGGCGAGCACCGCACCGGTCTGCCCGCCCCCGACGCCGGTGTGCCCACGGGGCTCCGCTTCTTCGAGCAGCTCAGGGTGTGGATGGCCGACTTCCCGCCGTCCGCCGCCGACCGGGCGTACCAGGACCGGTTCCAGCCGCTGGGACTCCTGGAGGAGGGCCCTTCGCCCTACGTCCCGGCCGGTGCCGCTCTCGTACGCGCCCTGACCGAGGGGCTGGCGCTCGGCAAGGAGCGGGTGGAAGCGGCGAGCGGGGCCGGGGACGGTGCCGCCGGGGGGTGGACGGTCGATCCGCATCTCTTCGACTACAACCTCGACCACTTCGGTGTGGGGACCATCGACTCGCCGCAGTGGCGCATCGCGGACCGGGAGGCCTCCTACCTGGCCAGGGCCGTCGCCGCCCGGGTCGGGCTGTGGGGGAACCACGGCTACGAGGCGGTGTACGCGCAGACCTTCCACGACGCCGAGGGCGAGCCGCTCAGCGGTGCGCACCGCTACGAGCTCCGCTTCGAGGAACCGCCGCCGGTCGACGCGTTCTGGTCCGTGACAATGTACGACACCCCGGACTACTTCCTGGTCGCCAACCCGGCGGGGCGGTACTCGATCGGGGACCGTACGCCCGGGATCGTGCGCGGTGACGACGGGTCGCTGACCCTCCGCATCAGCCGGGAGCGGCCCGCCGACCCGGCCGCCGCGGCGAACTGGCTGCCGGCGCCCGAGGGCGGGTTCCGGCCCATGCTCAGGCTGTACATGCCGCAGTCGGCCGTCCTCGACGGGCGGTACGAGATCCCCGCCGTCCGGCGGATCGACGGCGGCGGCCATGGGTGACGCGATCGGGCAGATGCTGGCGTCCGCCGTCGGCATCGCGATCAGCCCGCTGCCACTGATCGCGATCATTCTCATGCTCGCCACCCCGAGCGGCCGGTCCAACGGCATCGCCTTCGCGCTCGGCTGGACGGTTTCGCTCGCCGTCCTGGTCACGGTCGTCGTACTCGCCGGCTCGGGGGCCGACGCCTCCGCAGGGGACGACGGGCCCGCGACCTGGACGCTGTGGCTGAAGCTGGGGCTGGGCGCGCTGTTCGTACTGATGGCGGCCAAGCAGTGGAAGGGGCGGCCGAAGGAGGGGCAGGACGCCGAGCAGCCCGCGTGGATGCGGGCGATCGACGGCTTCACGCCCGGCAAGTCGGCGGGGCTGGCCGCGGCGCTGGCCGTCGCCAACCCGAAGAACCTGGTTCTTGCGGTCGGCGGCGCCGTCTCCATCGCGTCGAGCACGGCGAGCGGGGGCGGGAAGGCCGTCGCCGGGGTCCTGATGGTGGTCGTCGCCTCGCTCTGCACCGCGCTGCCCCTGGCCGTCTACCTCTTCGGCGGGGAGCGGTCCGCGAAGGTGCTGGGGGAGTGGAAGGCGTGGATGGGGCGGCACAACGCCGCGATCATGACGACGGTGCTGGTCGTCCTCGGAGCCAAGTACATCGGGGACGCGATCAGCGGGCTGGCCGGCTGACGGACCGGGCCGGCCGGGTACCGGGGTGCGCCGTGGCCGCTCGGCCGTGGCGCGCCCGCAGCCCGGGACGTTGTCAGTGGCGCGGTCCACACTGGAGACATGTGCCGCAGTATCAAGACCCTTCGCCCGCCCGTCCTCCCCGAAGAGGCCACCGAGGAGGACATCCGCGCCGCCGCCCTGCAGTTCGTCCGCAAGGTGTCCGGCTTCCGCGCCCCGGCCGCACACAACAAGGAGGTCTTCGACCGGGCCGTCGACGAGATCGCAGCGGCGACGGCCGCGCTGCTGGACGGTCTGGAAGTGCGGGGTGGTGTCAGGACGCCGTAGGCACCGAGACCGGTGCGGCCGCGGCCGCTGCGGCCGCCGCGGCGGGACGCTTCATCAGGAGTGCCGCGAACCCCCCCGCGACGAACAGGGCCAGCACCGAGATGGCCGTGCCCAGCCAGCTCGCGCCGAGCCACTGGGCGCCGAAGTAGCCGAGGCCCACGCTGTAGCCGGCCCATGCCACGCCGGCCACGGCGGACCACGGCAGGAACTCCTTCACGGCGCGGTGCGAGGCGCCCGCGCCCAGCGAGACGACCGACCGGCCGGCCGGGGCGAAGCGTGCGATGACGACGAGGACACCGCCGCCGCGGCTCAGGGCGGCGCCGAGACGTTCCTGCGCCGAGGTGAGACGCCGCGAACGGGCGATGGCCCGGTCCAGCCGCTCGCCACCGCGCCATGCCAGCTTGTACGCGACGAGGTCGCCGAGCACCGAGGCGGTGGCCGCGCAGAGGATCAGGGCCAGCAGCGAGGGCACCTCGGTCACCTGGCGGGCCGCGCCCGCGGCGCCGGTGGCCACCGTGGTGGTGCCCGCGGCGGCGGCCGTGGCGGCCGTGATCACGAGGACGCCGCTCGGCAGCACGGGAAGGAAGACGTCCAGCAGCACGGAGAGGGCGACCACGGCGTAGATCCATGGGCTGCTGGTCAGCGCACCCACACTCTCGAGCACCTTCTACTCCCCGATCCGTAACAACGCCGCGACGTCGCAGGGGAGCGGCAGGAGCGGCAGGGCCAGCTGTACAGCGTACGCCTGCCGTTCACCGGGAGATCCCTATATATGCGCGATGTTGGGCATCTCACGTGAGCCACACCCGCCCCTCACGTTTTCGCTGCACTTGTGTACCCGTGTGCCCGTGTGCCCGTGTACCCGTGTACCCGTGTGCCCGTGTACGCCGGGGAGCGGTGTCCCGGTGTACACGGGCACGGGAGAGACGGTGAACGCGGCGGGTGTCAGACGGCGACGGGGGACTTCGCCTCGGACGCCCGGTCCTGGTCGTCCCGCGTCGCGGCGGCGCGGGACGTGAACAGCCGGTCCAGGGCCAGGGCGCCGGGGCCCGTGAAGACGAGCAGCAGGAAGACCCAGGAGTAGACGGCCGAGGGCTCGCCGCCGTTCTCCAGCGGGAAGAGCGCCCCGGGCTGGTGGACCTTGAAGTACGCGTACGCCATGGAACCGGACGAGACGAGCGCGGCGATACGGGTCCCGAGGCCCAGCACCACGAGTCCGCCGCCGACGAGCTGGATGACCGCCGCGTACCAGCCGGGCCAGGTGCCGGCGGGTATCGATCCGCCGCCCATGGCGCCGCCGAGGACGCCGAAGAGCGAGGCGGCACCGTGGCAGGCGAAGAGCAGGCCGACGACGATGCGGAAGAGCGCGAGGGCATAGGGCTGAGCCCGGTTCAGGCGTGTGTACATGGGGGGAGAGCTCCTTCGGTCTGGTGGGGACGTGAACCGACTGAGCGCCACAGATTAGGTAGACCTCACCAATACTTGCAAGTTCAACGTTTTGTCGACTGGCTGAAAGTCGACGGGGCTTCGTCGGTCAGTGTGCGATCGAATACCGTCTCCAACAGGGCCCCTGTCCTGCTTGACTTGGCCTGAACCAATGACAGCGCAGCTTTCCGGCCATTCAGGGTGAGCGTCATCAGCTGATTGCCGAACCACGGCCCGTCCGTCTTGCTCCATCGCACCGACGGCGTACCGGTGCGCCCGTGCCGCGCCAGCAGCCGGCCGAGCAGCCGTCCGGCCCGGCTCCAGCCGAACCGGAACCCGGCCCTGAGGGGCGCGGGAATGGAGTTGTGCACGGGAGAGCAGGTCAGCTGCAGGACGCGGGTCGCCGGTGCGGTGCCGGGCGCCGGGGCGGGCCGGTCGGGCTCCGCGACGTACGCATGGTGCACATCGCCCGACAGCACGCATACCGTCGCCGGGGCGTCCCGACCGTCGGCCACCTCCCGGATCAGCTCCGTCAGCTGTCCGAACGAGTCCGGGAAGGCCGCCCAATGCTCCAGGTCGGAGCGCTGCCGCAGGTACTCGCCGACGCGCGCCCAGCGGCCGTCGGGACCGCCCCGCTCGCCCCGGCACAGCGCGGCGCTCCACTGCTCCGCGTCATGGACCAGGGGCGGCAGCAGCCACGGCAGCGAGGTGCCGATCAGGAGGTGGTCGCGGGAACCGGGGGCTGCCAGCGCCTCCTCGCGCAGCCAGGCCGCCTCCCGCGGGTGGAGCATCGCCCGCTCCTGCTCGCCGAGCACCCGGGCGGCGCGGCTGTCCACCATGAGCAGCCGTACTCGGCCGAAAACACGTCGGTAGCTCCAGCTCGTGCGCGTGGCGTCGGCGGCCGCCTCGGCGGCGAAGCCGCGGACCGCTTCGGTGGCGTCCGGGGTCGCGTGCACCTCCGCGTACAGCGGGTCAGCGGCGAGTTCGGCGGGGGAGAGGTTGCCCAGGTGCTGGTAGACCCAGTACGACATCAGCCCGCTGACGATGCGCTCGTTCCACCAGGCGGTGGCGCGGATGGAGGCGAGCCAGGCGGCGCTGGTGTTCCAGTCGTCGATGACATCGTGGTCGTCGAAGATCATGCAGCTGGGGACCGTCGAGAGCAGCCACCGCACCTCGGGGTCGCGCCACGACTCGTCGTACAGACAGGTGTATTCGTCGTAGTCCGCCACCTCGGCCCCGGGCGGCTCGTCCAGGTCGCGCCGGGCGGCCAGCCTGCGCCGGGTCGCCTGCGAGGTCTCGTCCGCGTACACCTGATCGCCCAGGAGCAGCAGGACATCGGGGCGTACGGCATCGGGGTCGGCGGCGAGCCGGGCGGCGAGGGTGTCCAGGGCGTCCGGCCCGACGGGATCGCCCCGGCCGGGCAGATGGCCGTCGGCGGGCGGGGCGGCCCAGCGGCAGGAGCCGAACGCGACCCTGACCGCCCCCGGCCCGGCCGCCCCGTCGCCCTCCTCGCCCCCGTCGGGGGCGCCGGTTATGGGCGGGGTGGTGATCGTGCTCGCGGGGAACCGGTAGTCCTCCGGCGGCCACACCGTGCGGTCGTCGAGCAGGACCTCGTACGGCGTGGTGGAGCCGGGCGTCAGTCCGGTCACGACGACCAGGGCGTAGTGGTGCCCGGAGACCGCGAAGGTGCGGGACGAGCCCGACGCCCCGTCCGCGCAGCGGACTTCGGCCGTGCACGGCCGGTCCGCCTCGACCCAGACGGTCGCGGTGGTGGCGGTCTCCCAGTCGACGTACCGCAGCAGTGGTCCCAGTCGCAGGCCGGCCATGTGAAGCTCCTCGCGTCGTTCCGTACGGGACGGTCCGGACGATTCCGTGGGGGGCGCCGACCGCGGATGCGGACAGCGGGTTCGTACCGTACGGAACGACGGGGAGGTGCGGGGCGGTTCCGGGCAGGTGTTTCGTCAGTCAGCGGCCGGCTTCCACCGCTCCGCCTCGCGGGCGGACGCCCGTGCGCCGAGCAGTCCGACGGCCAACGAGACCGCGGCACACGCCGAGACACCGGCTGCCAGGACGGTCCAGGACACCGAGCCCTCCTTCACCAGGGCGATGAAGAACACCGAGTGCCAGGCGGTCACCACCCCGGTGACCACCGTCGCGACGAGCAGCGGCACGGTGAGGTGCCACGAGGCCACGGACCGGAACACGCCGCGTCTGCCGGTCAGGACGGCCAGCGGTGCGAGAGCGTGGCGGATCCGGACGAACTCCGCGGCCGCGCTCACCGCTCCGGCCACGAGGACGAAGAGGATGCCCGTGATGCCGAACAGCTGGATCCAGTTCGGCAGCCGGGACCGCGAGGACCCCTGCCAGCCACTCCCCAACGCCTCCACCTGGACGGCGGGGTTGGGGAGGGTGAAGGCGGCCTGCTTCACCGCGGCGAGCTGCCCGGCGACGGGGGTCACGACGATGAGGGACTCGGTGCCGTCCGCCTTCACGCCGATCCGGGAAGCCGGTACGAAGACGAAATCGCCGTACCAGCGGCGCATCTCCGCCACCTGGGCGTTACCACCCGCCGTCGCCTTGGCGCCGTGACACGACACGCGCAACGCGCGCAGGTCGCGGCAGGTTCCGCCGACGGTGATCCACGGTTCCTTCGGCGGTCCGGGATCGTGGAAGGCGTGGCTCAGCAGCACCGAGCCCGCCGGCAGGGAGGAACGAAAGCGGTCGGTCTGAGCCGCGGTCATCCTGCTCGGCGTCACCTCGACCACGGTGTCCTTGATCCGCTGATGCGTCGCGACGGCGGCCTGCGACTGAACTCCCAGCCTGCTGGTCCACACCTGCATCTGGGCGACGATGCCGATCCCGATCACCATCGCCAGCGCGAGGCGGACGATCACGCCGGGGTGCGCATGCGTCCAGCGCCCGCCCACCAGACGGCCCGGGTGGCCCTTCCGCCTCCCGCTCGCGGCGACCCAGGACCCCAGGCGACGGGTGAGCAGGGCCACGACGGAGGACAGGAAGGCCCACATCACCACGGTTCCGGAGGTGAACACGAGGAGCTGCGCCTTGCGGGGCAGATACTGGCTCGTCAGGACCAGCGCGACGCCCACACCGCACAGCGCCGGACGCCATGCGGGGACCCGGTCGCCGAAGGAGGCGGGACGGGTGGACGTGCCGTCCCGGCGGACCCGGTGCGTGCCCACCACGAGCGTGAGCACGACCAGCAGGGACACCGCGGCCGAAGCGGCGGCCATGGGCCAGGCGCCCTGTACATCGCGGTGGTCGAGGATGTATCCGGTGGGCGCCAGGCGCGTGCTGTGCACGGATGCGACGGCGTACGGGGCGAGCGCGACGAGCGTGCCCAGCACGGCCGGGACAGCCGCCTCGCCGATGTTGACGATCATGCGGTGCCGCCCTGTGCCGCCCAGCGCCTGGAGCAGACCGCTGCGCCGGTCGCGGGTGCGGGAGCCGACCCGTGCGGCGACGACGGCAAGGGCGAGGGCGGGCAGTCCGGCCAGGGCCCACAGCGCCAGGAGGGGAGAGGTGACGGCCGGCTGGTCGACCATCTCTCCCGTCGCTCCGCCGTTTCTGCCGAAGGCGGCCAGAGGAAGCCACCTTCGGTCGCTCTTGGGTGCCTCGTCCCCTACCCGGACATAGGCGATCCGCTCCGACGGAGTGACCAGGCCGTCCGCGCCGATGGTGCCGGCGAACCGTCCGTAGCGGGTCAGAATTCCCTCCCCCGCCCCGGTGCGGAGGAGTTCGGGAGAGAGCAGCACCTCGCCCGGCTCCGGCCAGCGGGTCACACCGGCGGGTACCGGCGCATCGGCGCTGAGCGGCCGGACGAAGACGAGGGAGACGGGCCTGCCGCCGACGGAGTCGCCCCCCTGCCGGTACAGCAGGCGGGGCTCGGCGTTCTCACCGAAGGCGACCACCGGTCCCCGGGCCTCCGCCCGGGCTTCCCGGCCGTCGAAGGTCGCGACCGTGGCCACGGTCGCGAGGACGACGAAGGCGACGGCGGCCGCGGCACCGAACAGCCCCCACCAGCGCAGTCGGTCGCCCGGCGTGGCCCGGCCCGCGGCTATGCCGATCCTGAACAGCGTGGACGCGGTGCGTATGCGGTTCGCCATCAGAAGGCCCGCGCTTCGGCCAGCAGTCCGCCGCGCAGTTCGTGGCGCCGGTCGGCGCGGTCGGCCACCGAGAGGTCATGGGTGACCACCAGCAGGGCGCAGCCCCGGTCGCGGGCGGCCGTGAACAGATGCGCGGCGACCGACTCCCTGGCTTCCGGATCGAGTGCGCCGGTGGGCTCGTCGGCGAGCAGGACGGCGGGCTCGGTGATCAGTGCACGGGCGACAGCGGTCCGCTGGCGCTCGCCGCCGGAGAGTGCGCCGGTAGGGGTGGAGCCGGTGGGGACGCCGAGCTCGGCGAGGAGTTCCTCCGCCCGCAGATACGCCTCCTTGTGACGTCCCCCGTCGAGCAGGACGGGCAGGGCGACGTTCTCCACCGGGCTGAGCTCGGGAAGGAGTTCGCCGAACTGGAACACCATGCTCAGCGTCTCCCGGCGGGCCCGGGCGAGGCGTGCGGAGCCGAGCCCGGTGATGTCCTGTCCTGCCGCGTTGACGGTGCCCGCCTGCGGTTTGACCAGGCCGAGGATGCACATCAGGAGGGTCGACTTGCCGGACCCGCTGGGGCCGGTCACGGCGACGGACTCGCCCGGGGCCACGGACAGCTCCACGCCGTCGAGGAGGGTCCGCCCGCCGACCTGGTAGCGCAGATCGCTGACATGGAGCCCTGACAGGTCATTCCGGTCCACAGAAACTTGCCTCTTGTCTTGGGAAACGAGGGTGCCGCACCAGCCCCGGTGGGCCTGGTGCGGCAGTGGTGCCTTGAGGTGCGGCGACTACGGGAACTTCCAGCCCGAGCAGTCGTCCGGTGCGCCGTAGTTCTCGTCACAGACCTTGAACTGGGTGATCTCTCCCCCGTCGGCCGAGTACGAGGTGGTGCCCGGGCCGCTGTGGTTCCACAGCGTCTTCTTCGCCCCCACGTTGCTGATCCGGTAGTACTCGGCCTTCACCGGGTCCCCGTCGCTGCTGTTGTCCTTGACGGCGACCCGTCCCCTGTCGTTCTGAGCCGGGGACCACCCGTGCGCACCGCCGCCGTAGGCGTCCACCGCCGCCACCGCGGAGGCGGTGGGCACGGCGACGGCGAGGGTGAGCAGTGCGGCAGCGACGATCGTTGTACGCGTCATTCCTTCGTACTCCTTCAGCCGTTGATGTCGAAGGCGCGAAGGCGTACCGGCCGCAGGGCGTGTGCCTGCGGCCGGTACGTCGTGCACCCCTGATGTCTCCGGGCCGGAGCCCCCCCAATGAGACGGCTGATTTATCGCACGGGGAGTCGGGCTCAACAAGGACTACCTGAGGTCTCCGGCCACGCCGATCGGTGTGGCCGGAGAGCTGTGTGACGCGTGATTCTCCTGTTTCTGGATGGGTTGTCCCCGGCCGGGCGGCGGAACCCGGCGCCCGCGGGTGATTCCGGTGGTGAGGCGATCGACCGGAAAGCGCCCTCGGAACGCGGGACTCCGTACCAGCGGGTGGGACGGGAGGCGGCCGGGCCGTAGGAGGCACGTCCCGGCCGCCGTGTGCCGGTCAGCTGGCCGGCCGACCCGCGGTCGCGGGGGTCAGCAGCCGTTGAGGACGGACTGCAGGGCGCTCTTCTCGGCCGAGTCGACGGTCAGGTCGTAGTAGTGCTTCACGTGCACCCAGGCGCGGGCGTACGTGCACTTGTAGGCGGCGAGCGAGGGGAGCCAGGAGGCGGGGTCCTTGTCGCCCTTGGACTGGTTGACGTTGTCGGTGACGGCGATGAGCTGGGGGCGCGTCAGGTCGTTGGCGTACGCCTGTCGTTGGGCGGTGGTCCAGCTCGACGCTCCCGAGCGCCAGGCCTCGGCGAGCGGGACCATGTGGTCGATGTCCAGATCGGCTGCGGCGGTCCAGGTGGCGCCGTCGTACTCCGAGTACCAACTGCCGCTGACGGCGGCGCAGCTGGAGTCCTGCGAGACGTTCGTGCCGTCGCGCTTCAGGACCACCTCGCGGGTGTTGCAGGCACCCGACTGAGTGA
Organism: Streptomyces sp. NBC_01257; assembly: GCF_035917255.1. Lineage (NCBI taxonomy): Bacteria > Bacillati > Actinomycetota > Actinomycetes > Kitasatosporales > Streptomycetaceae > Streptomyces > Streptomyces sp. NBC_01257. The sequence goes on along the minus strand of NZ_CP108472.1, from coordinate 2,894,248 downwards.
TCCAGTGCGGGAACTTGTCCCGGCTGTATCCGGTGGACGAGCCCTCGGCCTGCACCGTGAGCTCGCCGAGGTAGGTACGGGCGGTGGACGCGGCGACCGGGGTGGGCATGGCCGCCTGCGCGCTGGGGGCGGTGAGCAGGCCGGTGGTTGCGGCGAGGGCGGCGGATGCGGCGAGGACGGCTATGCGACGCGCGTAGACACCTGACATGCGAACTCCCTTGATGTGGGGGGATGTCGGACGGGCTGTCCGGAACGGCCCGGCCATCGTGGCGGCGCCGGGTTTCCGTGGGGTGGGCGCCAGGTAACAGGGTGGCGACATGGGCACGTCACATCAAGGGGTCTGACAAAGAGGCTCGGAGTGCGGGGGCGTGCGCAACTGAGTGCGCGGGCGTACGGAACTGAGGGTGCGGCAGGTACGAGGGGTGGGCGCGCGGTGGGGCCGGTGCCGGCCGGGCCCGGGCCGGCACCGCGGTTCCGGTTCGCGACGCGGGAGCGGGTGCGGCCGGTCTTAAGGTGGCCGCGTGCTGCTTCCGGTCAACATCACGCTCGGCGTCGTCCTGGCGCTGCTGCTCGCGGCGGCCGCCGCCGTCGCCTCGTTCGCCTCGCTCGGCCGGTCGCGCGAGATCGTCGTGGCCGGGCTGCGGGCCGCGGTCCAGCTCGCCGTGGTCTCCTCGCTCATCGGCTGGGTGGTCCACGCCCTCGCGCCGATGTTCGCGTTCATCGCGCTCATGTACGCCGTGGCCGTGTGGACGGCGGGCCGCCGGGTCACGGGAAACCGCACCTGGTGGTGGGCGGCCGTGCCGATCGGGGCGGGCGTCGCGCCGGTCGTCGTCGTGCTGCTGCTCACCGGCCTGGTGCCGGTGCGGGGCATCGCGCTGATCCCGGTCGCGGGCATCCTCATCGGGGGCGCGCTGACCGCGACGGTGCTCGGCGGCCGGCGGGCGCTGGACGAACTGTCGACGCGGCGGGGCGAGGTGGAGGCGGCGATGGCGCTCGGCTTCCTGGACCGCGACGCGCGGCTGGAGATCGCCAGGCCCGCGGCGTCGGACGCGCTGCTCCCGGGGCTCGATCAGACGCGCACGGTGGGGCTCGTCACGCTGCCCGGGGCCTTCGTGGGCATGCTGCTGGGCGGCGCCTCACCGGTACAGGCGGGCGCCGTACAGCTGTTCGTGCTGGTCGCCCTGATGGCCGTGCAGGCGGCGGCCGTCGCGACCGTACTGGAACTGGTGGCGCGGGGGAGGCTGCACCGCGAGTCGGCGGAGCCCTCGGAGGGGGATCGGGCGGGGGATTCGAGGGGGGACTCGACGGGGGAGGCGGACCCGGCGCGCTGACGACCGGAGGTGAGGACCGGGGGTGACGACCGGAGGTGACGCCCACGGGTGTGGCTCCCGGAGGCGACCCTCGGAGACGACGCCCCGCGGTGACCGCCCCGCCGCCCTGCGCGGTTACGCCCGCGCGTCGAAGTGCAGCACGATCGAGCCGTCCGACGCCGCTTCCACCCGGATCTGCGACAGGTCGTCGACGTGTGCGTCGGGGGAGAGTGCCGCCGCGCGCGGGCCCACGCCCACGACACGCATGCCCGCCGCCCGGCCCGCCGCGATGCCCGCCTCGGAGTCCTCGAAGACGATGCAGTCCGCCGGCTCGAAGCCCAGTCCGGCCGCGCCCTTGAGGAAGCCCTCGGGGTCCGGCTTGCTGGCGCCGACGCTCTCGGCGGTGACGCGGAGTTCCGGCATCCGCAGCCCGGCCGCGGTCATCCGGGCCCGGGCCAGCGCCAGGTCGGCCGAGGTGACCAGGGCGTGCGGGAGGGAGGCGATCGCGTCCATGAAGGCCGGGGCGCCGCCGACCGGGACGACGCCGTCGGTGTCGGCGGTCTCCTCGGCGAGCATCACCCGGTTGTCCGCGTGGTTCAGCTCCATCGGGCGGTCCGGGAGGAGCACCGCCATGGTGGCGTACCCCTGGCGGCCGTGGACCACCTTCAGCGCCGCCTCCGGGTCCAGGCCGTTGCGCAGTGCCCAGCGCCGCCAGCAGCGCTCCACGACGGCGTCGGAGTTCACCAGGGTGCCGTCCATGTCGAGGAGGAGTGCGTGGGCGGTGAGGGCGGTGGCCGGCATGGGCGGGCTCCAGAACGGGGGAAGCGAACGCCGCGGGGAGATGTGCGGCGCGGGAAGGCGAACAAGGCGCGGGAAGAGACGCGGGAAAGAGAACAAGCGGCCCCCGCTCGCCGGTCAGGGTGTGCGCGCGGAGGCCACTTTGTTCCTCCACGATACAAAAACCGGCCCGGGAAAGCGAATCCCTGCCCGGGCCGGGTCTCCGGTGCGGGTCAGTGGCGTCCCGCCCCGGGTGTGTACTGCTCCAGCGTGCTCCGGGTGTGGGGTCCGTAGACCCCGTCCGGATCGCCGTCGATGCCCCACCACGTCTGGATGTCGTGCACGGCCCTCTCGACCCGGTCCGTGTAGTCGCCGTCGATGCTGTCGTTGAACGCCCCGACCATCTGGAGCCGGATCTGCAGTTCGGCCACCTCCGTGCCGCGATCACCCCGCCGCAGCGTCGGGCCGCCCGGTGGCTGGGCGGACGGCGCCACCGCCGCCGGGGCGCTGCTCCCCGCCGTGGCCGACGGGGACGAGGTGACCGCCGACGCTGACGGGGACGGTGGGGCGGAACGGGACGCCGTCACGGACGCGGACGGAGAGGGTGACGCGGAGGCGGAGGCGGACGGCGGGCCGGCCGCAGACCGTGATGGTGACGCGGAGGCGGACGCCGTGTCGGAGGCCGACGGTTCGGCGCTCTCCTCGGGAAGGCTGTTCACCCTGGACGGCAGCGCCTGGTCCAGGTCGGCCTCCTTGCCCTCGTCCCCGTGGAACAGTCCGCCGACGAAGGCCGCGGTGCCGACCACCGCGACGACGGCCGCTCCCGCGATCAGGGCCGCGAAGGGCTTGCGGCGGCGCGGCTGCACGGGGTCCGGGCCCGAGGCGATGAGCGAGGCGGCCGGGAGGGCGGCCGTGCCCTCCGGGGCCAGTGCGTCCGGCAGCGGGCCGGGGCCCGGGCCAGGTCCCGCCGGATCCAGGAACAGCGGCATCGTCGTGGCGGCGTCCCCCGGCGCGTGCTCCTGGTGCGGACCGGCGGCCGCCGCCCCCGCGTCCTCGCCGCCCAGCGTCACGTACGGCCGGATGCGCAGCGGATCGAAGTCCTCCGCCGCCGCCATCTCCGCCGACCGCTCGGCGTGGTGCCGCTCGGTGATGCGCTGCTGCTCGGCTGCCCGCTCCCGGTCGCCGAGGTGATGCTGCCCCCCTGCGCCCTGCTGCCCGGGGGCGCTGTCCTGCGGTCCGGCGCCGCCGCGTTCCGCGCGTCCCGCGCAGGCGCAGCCCTGGCCGGTGCCCGGTCTGTTGTCCGTACCGCACTCCGGGCATATATGTCCGGTCATTGTGGGTCCCCTCCCCTTGAACTGCCTGCGATTATGCAGCCCGCCGCCAGGAAGCCCAATCATGGAGCCCTTCCGCAGGCCATAACGGGACGGAACGGACAGGATGGGGGTGTATCGGATCCGAGGAGATGTTTCATGGCCCAGCAGTTGAGCCCTCCGGCCCCGGCCCCCGGCGGCGAACGCTCCACCCGGTCGGTCCTGGTGGCGATCGGCGCACTGCTTCTCGGCATGCTCCTCGCCGCACTCGACCAGACCATCGTCTCCACCGCACTGCCGACCATCGTCAGCGACCTCGGCGGTCTGGAGCACCTGTCCTGGGTGGTCACGGCCTATCTGCTGGCATCGACCGCGGCGACCCCGCTCTGGGGCAAGCTCGGCGACCAGTACGGGCGCAAGCGGCTCTTCCAGATCGCCATCGTCATCTTCCTGATCGGCTCCGCCCTCTGCGGCATCGCCCAGAACATGCCGCAGCTGATCGGCTTCCGCGCCCTTCAGGGGCTCGGCGGCGGCGGGCTGATGGTGCTGTCGATGGCGATCGTGGGCGACATCGTCGCCCCGCGCGAACGCGGCAAGTACCAGGGGCTGTTCGGAGCGGTGTTCGGCGCGACGAGCGTCCTCGGACCGCTCCTCGGCGGCTTCTTCACCCAGCACCTCAGCTGGCGCTGGGTCTTCTACATCAACCTCCCCATCGGCGTCGTCGCCCTCGGTGTGATCGCCGCAGTGCTGCACATCCCGGTCCGCCGCACGAAGCACACCATCGACTACCTCGGCACCTTCCTCATCGCCTCGGTCGCCACCTGTCTGGTCCTCGTCGCCTCGCTCGGCGGCACGACCTGGCCCTGGGCATCGGCCCAGATCATCGGTCTCGCCGTGCTCAGCGTGGTGCTGCTGATCGCCTTCGTGTACGTGGAGCGGCGCGCGGCCGAGCCCGTGCTCCCGCTGAAGCTGTTCCGCATCAGGACGTTCAGCCTGGTCGCGGTGATCAGCTTCGTGGTCGGTTTCGCGATGTTCGGCGCGATGACCTATCTGCCGACGTTCCTCCAGGTGGTGCACGACATCACGCCGACGATGTCCGGCGTGCACATGCTCCCTATGGTGTTCGGCCTGCTCATCACCTCGACGCTGTCGGGCCAGATCGTCAGCCGTACGGGCCGCTGGAAGGTCTTCCCGGTCGTCGGCACCGGCCTCACCGCGGTCGGCCTGCTCCTCCTGCACCGGCTGACGGAGACCAGCCCCACCTGGGAGATGAGCATCTACTTCTTCGTCTTCGGCGCGGGACTCGGCCTGGTGATGCAGGTCCTGGTCCTGGTGGTGCAGAACGCCGTGACGTACCAGGACCTCGGCGTCGCCACGTCGGGGGCGACCTTCTTCCGGTCCATCGGCGCCTCGTTCGGTGTCGCGATCTTCGGCACCGTCTTCACCAACCGGCTCACCGACAAGCTCGGCTCGGCGCTCGCCGGCCAGTCGCTGCCGCCCGGCGTCAGCGCCGACGGACTGGCCGCCGACCCGCGCGCCATCGGCCAGCTGCCGCCCGATCTGCGGACACCCGTGCTCCACGCGTACTCGACGTCGATCACGGACGTGTTCCTGTACGCGGCCCCCGTCGTCCTGATCGCCTTCGTCTTCGCCTGGCTGCTCAAGGAGGACAAGCTGCGCGGGTCGGTGACCGCCCCCGAGGTCACCGAGACGCTGGCCTCGAACCCGGTCGAGCGCTCCTCGTACGACGAATGCGCACGCGCCCTTTCGGTCCTCGCCACCCGGGAGGGCCGCCGCGAGGTCTACGTGAAGATCACCGAACGGGCCGGCTTCGACCTGCTGCCCGCCGCCAGCTGGATGCTGCTGCGCATCAAGCGGCACGGCACCGTCGAACCCGCCCGGCTCGCCGACGTCGCCCCCGTGCCGCTGCGGGTGATCAGCGACGCGGCCAGGCAGCTGGAGGAGCGTGGTCTGGCCCGCCGGGTGGGCGTGCAGATGGTGCTCACCGAGCCCGGCGCCGAGGCCGTCGTGAAGCTCGCCCAGGCCCGTGAGGACTCGCTCGCCGAGCTGCTGGGCGACTGGTGGGGGCCGGACCGGCCGACCGACCTGGTCGCCCTGGTGTCGGAACTGACCGCGGAGACGAGCGGGTCCAGCAAGGAACGCCCGCACAGCCCCGAGCCGAAGCGGGACCACTCGGCGGGCCGCCCGCACCAGCCGCCCGCCTGACGGATCCGCCGGGTACGGCTACGGCCGGTCGAGCTGCTTCGCGAACCAGTGGTCCGCGTACATGCGGCGGTGGAAGGCCGGGACCTCCTCGTAGCCGTGCTTGGCGTACAGTCCGCGCGCCTCGATCAGGTCGCTTCGGGTGTCGAGCCGGATCTGCCGTACGCCGAGCTCCAGCGCCAGGCTCTCGACGGCTCCGAGCAGCAGTCCGCCGCCGCCCGTGCCGCGCGCCTCGGGGCGTACGTAGACCCGGGTCAGCTCCGCGGTGTCCGCGTCCTTCACCAGTAGACCGGCGCAGGCCGCCGCGCGGCCCCCGATCCGGCCGACGACGAATCCGCCGGTCGGCGGGACGAGCTGTTCGGCACCGTCGTCGGTGAGCCCCTCGTCGATCTCCTCCGCCGTCGCGGGCCGCCCCCAGTAGCGGCTGGCGACCTCGTCGTAGTAGTCCCTTCGCAGCAGGGCGGCGTCGGGAGAGTCGAAGTGCTCGGGAGTCACGGTCCACGTCATCGGGTCATTGTTTCCCGCGCATGCCTGTATGGAGAAACGAATTCGGGTGCGGGGCGTGGGGGTGTCGTGCGTACGACGGTCCCGTGCGTCACCCTGCGTGCGTACGTACGAGCAGGTGCGCGCCCGTCCTCACCGCAGGGGCGGTGGCGCGAAGACCGGCGGCGGGGGTGTCACCGGGCGCCGCCGCCGGGCCCGCAGCACCAGCAGCAGGGCCGCGAGCGCCACCGCCACCGCACCGAGCAGCGACAGCACCCAGGCCGGGACGCCGCCCACGGTCAGCAGTTCGTCCCGGTAGTACGTGGTCCGGTACGGGGTGTCGGCGGCGGCCGCCCGCAGCTCGTGGTCGCCGTCGATCAGCTCCGGCCGCGGGAACGACTGGCCGATCGCCGTGACGAACACCGGCTTCCCGCCCGTCAGCGCGTCCAGCGCGTCGTACGCGCCGCCGTCCAGCCGGCCCGCGTACGTCACCTCGGGCCGCTGCCCGCCGATCGTGCCGCGCGGCTCCATGCGGTGGGCCGCGAGCACGTACAGCCCCAGCGACTGCGGTGTCGTGGCGAGCCGGGACAGACGCATCGGATAGACGAGCCGGTCGCTGGCGAACCGCAGCCGCAGCGGGTCGAGCGTGCCGGCCAGCCGGCTGCCCGACTCGCGGGGCGCCAGGCGCACGGCCACGTACTCCCACTTCTGCTCGACGTACGGGCGCAGGGCCGTCGCGAGCCGGTCCGGGAGCTCGAAGCCGTTCTCCTTCAGCCAGCCCTCCAGCGCCGCGGGGTCGGTGGCGGCCAGCCGGGCCACGTCGAAGGGACCGAGCCGCTCCCGGCCCACCACCTCGACCGGTGCGGCGGCCGAAGGAGCGGCGGCGCCGTCCCCGGAGCTGCCGCCGCCGAACGGCCAGTCCTCCGCGCGCGGCCAGAAGTAGTGGCGCGTCCGGCTCACCGGAGCGGTGAGGTCGCGGAGCTCGGAGAAGACCGAGGCGTCGCCCAGCCCGACCGTCGCGCGGTGCGGCACCGGCATGATCCACGCGGCATCGGGGGCGTCCCCGCGCACGGTGAGCTGCATCACGATCTGCTCGGTGGTGCCGTCCCAGCCGACGACGGACGTCTCCCGGTCGACCGACACCCGGGCGTCCCGGTCCACCACCATCGCCCCGCAGCCGCAGGCGTACGCCGGTGCGATCAACGAGCCGAGCTGGAGCGAGAACACCACCATGACCAGGGAAAGCGCCCGAACCGCCCACGCGCGCGGCCCGTGCCGCACCTCTTGTCCACGCCCCGCACACCGCATGTCCCGCGTTCCTCCCCGTGGTCACCGATCAGGGGCTCAGACGTGAGCACGGCCCCACCGGTTCCGGCAGTCGGGTCCGCCACACAGCATGGCCGGGCATTCTTTCCGACAAATGCCGGATGACAGTCAGGCGAAGAGGGGGTTGATTGGGTCTACCTCATAGCGCAATGCGAAGGTTTCACAGCATGACCGGATGGAGATCCGGCAACGAACGTGGGGAGGATCGGCGCAACGTGGCGAACGCGGAGCACAGTGTGCGCGGAAATGCGGCGACGGGAGCGAGGACCGGTGCTGCCCGTGCCGTGCTCTGGCTGGTCGTGGCCGCACTGGCCGTACGGCAGATGGCGGTGGTGCTGAGGCAGCCGCCCGGCGAGCGGCTCACCGACCTGGAGACCTGGATCGGTGAGAACGGTGTGCTTCATGTGACGGGTTCGCTGTACGACACCGACCGGTTCACCGGCACGCCCTTCGCCGGACTGGTCCTGAAGCCACTGACCCGTACGGCCGAACAGAGCCTCGGCGTCGCCTGGACCTTCGGCTCGCTGCTGCTCGTCGCCGCGCTCGGCATCATCGCGGCCCGCGCCCTGCCCGCCCCCGTCAGCCGCCGCACCGCCCTGCTCGCCGCCCCCGTCACCATCAGCCTGCTGATGGTCTCGCTGCCGGTGCGCAACGCCCTGTACCTGGGCCAGACCAGCATCCTGCCGGTCCTGCTGGTCCTCGTCGGCTGCTTCGTGGTCCGCGGTGAACGGGCCTCCGGCGTGCTCATCGGAATCGCCGCCGCGCTCCAGCCGACCGTGCTGCTCTTCGCCGCCCTGCTCTGGCTGACCGGGAGACGCCGCGCCGCGGTCACCGGCGGGGTCGCGTTCGCCGGCTGCACCGCGCTGGCCTGGGCCGCGATGCCGCACGACTCGTGGACGTACTGGGTGCACCACGTCGCGGGCGCCGGCCTCGGCGACCACGCGGACAGCCTCGCCAACCAGTCCCTGCACGGTGCGCTGCTCCGGCTCGGCCTGGCGGGCCCGCTGGAGATCGTCCTCTTCCTGGTGCTGGCCGCGGCCGTCTGCTTCCTCGGCCTGCGCCGGGCCGCCCGGTACGCCCAGGACGGGCAGCTGCTCCTCGCCGTGGCCGTGACCGGCTGCGTCTCCGTCGCCGTGTCACCGACCGCCTGGCAGCACCAGCTGCTGTGGGTGCTCCTCGCCGTGGTCGGCCGGGTCGGCAAGCGGGCCTCCGACCGGCTGGTGTGGCCGGCCGTCGTCATCCTCGTCATCACGCTGCCCGGCAAGATGCTGCTGCCGAACATCGAGGCGGTGTTCCCGGTCCGCGACAACGTGCTGCTGATCGCCGCGCTCGGGGCCGCGTGCGCCGCCCCGTTCCTGCCCCGCACCTCGCCGTACTGGCAGCACCCCGTCCCCACCGACTACGCGGCCCCGGTCGCCGCCCGCTGGAGCAGGGTGCCGCTGCTGCCGTTCTGGCGGCGCGTCCTCAGCCGGCCCAACCTGCTGCTCGAACTCCTGCTGATCAGGGTCGTCTACTCCGCGTACCAGCATGTCCGGCTGGCCGCGACGGCGGGCCGCGCCACCGCGGAGCACCACGGCCGGCAGATCCACTCGATCGAGCAGTGGCTGCACATCGACATCGAGCACTGGGTCAACCACTCGGTCGTCAAGGTCGGCTGGCTGCGGGACTTCTTCGACTACTACTACTCGACGTTCCACTTCATCGTCCCGCTGGCCATCCTCGGTGTCCTGTACGTGCGCCGCCCCGCGGACTACCGCTGGGTCCGCAGCTCCATCGGCTTCGCCACGGTGCTGGCCCTGGTCGGCTTCTGGCTCTACCCGCTGGCCCCGCCGCGGCTCATGCCGGGCCTCGGCTTCATCGACACCGTCCACGGGGTCCAGGACTTCGCGAAGCCCGACTACGGCACGCTGACCGGGGTGACCAACCAGTACGCGGCGATGCCCTCGCTGCACTTCGGCTGGTCCCTGTGGTGCGGTGTGGTGATCGTGATGCTCGCGCCGAGGATCTGGATGAAGGCGCTGGGGCTGCTGCACCCGCTGTTCACGCTCTCCACGATCGTCGCGACGGGCAACCACTGGGTGCTGGACGCGGTGGGCGGCGCGACGGTGGTAGCCCTCGGCTTCGGCCTCACCTACGCCCTGTCGGGCCCGCGCCGGCTGGAGGAGCCCGTGGTGGGGTCCAGCGAGGGTGGCCGGGCGGACGGCGGCCTGGAACCGCCGGGCGGCGGTGGGACGACGTCACCGAGTCCTGCCGGCCGTGTCACCGAGAGGGCCTGACGACGCGGGACCGGGCCGACCGCCGAAGGGGTGCCGGGCAGCGAAAGCGCCCGGCACCCCTTCGGCATGTGGATCGTCGCGTTCCCAGCATCCGCCCGCCGGACGGGGTCCGCCACTCGAACGGGTCAGCGGGACGGGCCCAGGGCCCAGGTGGCGCAGGACAGCGTGACCATCGACACGACCGTGGAGGCCACCACGGCATTCCGGGCGAGGCCGGTGTCCAGGCCGTACTCGCGGGCGTAGATGTAGGCGTTCTGCGCGGTCGGCAGCGCGGAGCAGAGGACCACGGCCAGCACCTGGTGGTCGGGCAGGTGCAGGAGCGGTCCGGCGACGGCGAAGGCCACCAGCGGCTGCACCAGGGTCTTGAGCAGGACCGCGACACCGACCTCCGCCCGGCCCGCGAGCCGCCCGGTCCCGCCGGCCGGGCCGCCGTGCAGGGACAGCCCCAGCGTGATCAGCGCCGTGGGCACCGCGGCGGCGCCGAGCACGTCGCAGGAATGGGTCACCGCGGCCGGCAGCCGCAGCCCGGTCACGGAGACGGCCACCCCGAGCAGCGAGGCCATGATGACGGGGTTGCGGACCGGCATGGTGAGCATCCGCCGCAGCCCGCCGCCGGTACGGCCGCCGCCGGGTCCGCCGCTCGCCCGGGTGCCGGTGTCGAGCAGCGTCAGGATCACCGGCGACACCAGCAGGACCTGGAACAGGATGACCTGCGCGACGAACGAGGCGTCCCCGAGCACCTGCACCGCCACCGGGATGCCCAGATTGGCCGAGTTGACGTAGCCGGACGCCATGCTGCTGATCGCCCCGTCGGCGCGCTTGCGGCCGAAGAAGCGCCGGCCCACCGCGTATCCCAGCCCGGACACCAGCGCCGTCCCCGCCGCGAACGCCACCATCGACGGATGGGCGAACGAGCCCGGCCGCGACCCGGACACCATGGTGAACAGGGCTGCGGGCATGGCGACATGGAAGACGAACCGGCCGAGCACGGACTCCGCCTGCGCTCCGAGGAGTCCACTGCGGCCGACCGCGTAACCGATGCCGGTCAGGATCCAGATGGGGGTGAAACCGGAGAGCAGGGCGGGCATGCCCGCCATGATCCTCGTACCCCTGAACGCGGGGCGGGCAGGGGTACGAGGCCGGGGCTCAGGCGGTCGCGCTCACCTGGAGCTGTTTGATGCCGTTGAGCCAGGCCGACCGCAGCCGGCGCGGGTCACCGGTCAGCCGCAGGTCCGGCAGCACGTCCGCGATCGCGTTGAAGATCAGGTTGATCTCCATCACGGCCAGGGACTTGCCCAGGCAGAAGTGCGGACCGCCGCCGCCGAAGCCGAGGTGCGGGTTCGGGTCGCGGGAGATGTCGAACCGCTCCGGGTTCTCGAACACCTCGGGGTCGTTATTGGCCGAGGAGTAGAACAGCCCGACCCGGTCGCCCTTCTTGATCTGCTGCCCGCCCAGTTCCAGGTCCTGGGTGGCGGTCCGCTGGAAGGAGACCACGGGCGTCGCCCAGCGGACGATCTCCTCGGCGGTCGTCTCCGGCCGCTCGCGCTTGTAGAGCTCCCACTGCTCGGGGTGGGTGAGGAAGGCGTGCATGCCGTGGCTGATGGCGTTGCGCGTCGTCTCGTTGCCGGCCACGGCGAGCAGGATCACGAAGAAGCCGAACTCGTCGGAGGAGAGGTTGCCCTCGCCCTCGGCCGCGACCAGCTGGGAGACGATGTCCTTGGCCGGGCACTCCTTGCGGGCCGCCGCGAGGTTCATCGAGTAGGAGACGATCTCCATCGCCGCCTCGGCGCCGATCTCCTCGGTGATCGCGTACTCCGGATCGTCGTACGCGGCCATCTTGTTCGACCAGTCGAAGATCCGGGCCCGGTCCTCCTGCGGCACGCCGATCAGCTCGGCGATGGCCTGGAGCGGCAGCTCCACGGCGATGTTGTTGACGAAGTCGAAGGAGCCGTCCTCGTCGGCCGCGGCAAGCGCCGTCTCGACGATCGACCGCGCCCGGCTGCGCAGCGCCTCCTCCAGGGACCTGACGGCCCGGGGGGTGAAGCCGCGCTGGACGATCTGGCGGACCCGGGTGTGCTCGGGCGGGTCCATGTTCAGCATGATCAGCTTCTGGACGTCGATCTGGTCCCGGCTGATGGTCTCGTTGAAGCGGATCACCGCGGTGTTGGTGTTCGACGAGAAGAGTTCGGGGTGGGTCGAGACGTACTTGACGTCCGCGTGGCGCGTGACGACCCAGTAGCCCGAGTCGTCGAAGCCGGAGATGCCGGTGGGCTGGGTGCACCACCAGACCGGCGCGGTCTCCCGCATCATGGCGAACTCCGGGTGCGGGACCCGGGCTTGGAGCAGGTCGGGATCGGTGAAGTCGAACCCTTCGGGCAGATGGGGGCAGGGCATCGGCAGCTCCAGGTCAAGAACTCCAGGTCGGTCCGAGAGCCGTCCGAGCAGTGTCTGACGACCCATCAGAAGTTGCCCGAAAGGTAGTAACGAGTTCTACAACTGACAAGGGGCATGGCCGGATCTGTTGCGTGAAGCATCGGTGAACCGGCCAGGTTCGAAGCGGGTGCTGGCCGTGAAGGCCGCGCAAGGTGCGTGCAAGACCCTTGCGTACCGGGGGTAAGCCTCATAAGACTGCAGGAAGAACTAGAACGCGTACTAGTTCCTTCCGCGGGCGCCGGGACGCCTCTGCGGAAGTGCGAGGAGAGGACGAGCTCATGGCCGCGGAACCCGTCATCGTCGAAGCCGTACGCACCCCCATCGGCAAGCGCGGAGGCGCGCTCGCCAATCTGCACCCCGCCTATCTGCTGGGTGAGACCTACCGTGAACTTCTCGGCCGGACCGGCATCCACGCCGACTGCGTCGAACAGATCGTCGGCGGCACCGTCACCCACGCCGGCGAACAGTCCATGAACCCGGCACGCAACGCCTGGCTCACCGTGGGGCTCCCGTACGAGACGGCCGCGACGACCGTGGACTGTCAGTGCGGCTCCTCGCAGCAGGCCTCCCACATGGTCGCCAACATGGTCGCGGCCGGGGTGATCGACGTCGGCATCAGCTGCGGGGTCGAGGCGATGTCGCGGGTACCGCTGGGCAGCGGCTCCAAGCACGGCCCGGGCAAGCCGTGGCCCGACGAGTGGAACGTCGACCTGCCCAACCAGTTCGAGGCCGCCGAGCGCATCGCCCGCAAACGCGGCCTCACCCGGGAGAACGTCGACTCGCTCGGCCTCATCTCGCAGGAGCGGGCGGCCGTCGCCTGGGCCGAGGAGCGCTTCAAACGGGAGACGTACGCGGTCCAGGTGCCCACCACCGAGGAGGAGCAGGCCGCCGGCCAGGGCATGTGGCGGCTGGTCGACCGCGACGAGGGGCTGCGCGACACCACGATGGAGGGACTCGCCCGGCTCAAACCCGTGATGCCCACCGCCGTCCACACCGCGGGCAACTCCTCGCAGATATCCGACGGCGCCTGCGCGATCATGTGGGCGTCCAAGCGGATGGCCCGCGCGCTCAAGCTCAAGCCGCGGGCCCGGATCGTCGCCCAGGCGCTGGTCGGCTCCGACCCGCACTTCCACCTCGACGGCCCCGTCGACGCGACCCGCGCGGTGCTCGGCAAGGCCGGGATGTCGCTCAGGGACATCGACATCGTGGAGATCAACGAGGCCTTCGCGTCCGTGGTGCTCAGCTGGACGCAGGTCTTCGACCAGGACCTGGAGAAGGTGAACGTCAACGGCGGTGCGATCGCGCTCGGGCACCCGGTCGGCGCGACCGGCGCCCGGCTGATCACCACCGCGCTGCACGAACTGGAGCGCAGGGACAAGGAGTTCGCCCTGATCACCATGTGCGCGGGCGGTGCGCTGGCGACCGGCACGATCATCCAGCGCCTGTAGGCCCCCGACGGACGGACGCGTGGCCGGGGCGCACCCCGGCCACGCACGCCTCAGCCCGTCAGCGACCAGCCGCTGAAGTCCGCCCGGCCGCGCCGGCCGGAACCGCCGTTCGCCGCCGTCATGAAGAACCCGACGTCCTGGACGGCCGCCGCACCCGGCACCGTCACCGCGGCCATCGCCCGCCAGGAGGCTCCGCCGTCCGTCGAGCAGGAGCCCGTGTACGAGGCGCCGGACCGGGTCAGCCGCAGCAGCACCGGCCCCTGCACGCCGGGCAGCGAGTCCCGCTTCTCCAGGGTGCCGTCACCGTTGGCGTCGTACGAGAGCACCACCCCGTTGGCCGGGGTCAGTGCCAGGTTCAGGAAGCCCCGGGACCCGCTCGCCGGCATCGCGTTGCGGACGACGAGCCCGGCCCGCGCCCAGTTCCCGGTGTTCTCCTGGGAGTCCACCCGCACGGTCACCGATCCGCCCTCCCCGAACGCCGCCGCCCGGTAGACCGCGCCGAACTCGGCCGTGGCCCCCCACAGATCGCGTCCCGCCCCGTCGATGGCGAAGCGGTCGGCCAGCCGGCCGAACGACGCGTCGTTCGCGTTGTGGACCAGCCAGTCCGCCTCCAGCGGCCCGGCCACGTACACCTGCCCCCGCACCACCGCCGTGACCGGCCGCTCCCCGCGCGGCCCGTACCGCGTCCGCAGCTCGAACGGATGCGCCTCCAGCGGCTCCTTCGGCGCGGCCTGCGGGGCGGTGATCCGCCAGCTCGCCCGGGCGCTGCCGCCCGCCTCCACCCCGGGCAGCTCGACGGGCCCCTGCGCCACGGACTCCAGGCCGGGCAGCCCGAGGAGGAAGCGGACCGGACCGGTCGCGCGCAGGCCGTTGACGTTGCGGAACCCGGCCTCGACGACGGCCGAGCCGCCCGGCGGGACGGCGGCCCGGTCGGCCGCGACGGTGACCGTGCCCTGGTAGGGGGCGGCGGCGAGCGTGTCGTACACCCGGAGGGCGGTGCGGTGCGCGGCGCGTGCGCTCAGCTCCCGCAGCGGGTAGGTCTTGCGCTCGTGCGTCCACGGCTCCTCGACGGCGTACCAGTCGAAGACCTCGGGCGCCCGGTCGTGGGCGAGCGCGTCCGCCATCTCGTCCAGGTAGGTCTGCCACTGCGGCAGATGGAAGTCGGCGATCAGGCCCTGCCAGTCGCGGTTGGCGTAGTTCGCCAGCAGACCGCCGTCGGCCGCCGGACGGTCGGCCCAGGTGGTGATCAGCGCACGGGCACTGTGTTCCAACTGGGCCGCCTCGGCGGGCGACGAGGCGGAGCGCCGCGCCTCGTCCAGCCACGGTCCGAGCATGAACGCCCGGTGTCCGCCCGTCATCTCGTCGCTCAGCCGCATCAGTTTCAGCCACAGCCCGGACAGGACGGCGAACGCGGCCCGGTCCCCCCGCGCATAGGCGGCGTGCAGTTGCGGGAGCAGCTGCCGGGAACGGTTGGCGAGCGCCTGGCGGGCGAAGTCGGTCAGGTCGAAGCGGTACGCCTCCGAGCGGCGCAGCGACTCCTTCATCCGCAGCAGCCCGGCGAACGCACGGTCGAAACCGGCCGAGTCGAACGACAGCTGGGTGGTGCCCCAGTACGTGGCGTTGACCGCGGCGAGGTCGGGGCGGGCGGCGAACAGCGAGTCGTGCGGACGGCCGTCGCTGCTCTGCACGTCGTAGGCGGTGTCGCGCAGCGCGGCGAAGGCCTCGGCGGCGTGCCCGTCCCGGCCGCCGTAGCGGAATCGCGCGTACCGGGTGAACCAGGCGGCCCGGTCGACGGGCTCCTCGCGCCAGGCCAGTTCGGTGAACAGCTCGAAGGCGGCCGGGTCGCGGTCGGTGGACTCCGGCAGATAGGCGGTGCCCGACAGGGTGCTGCCCGCCTTGTCGCGCCAGGCCGGGAACTTCTGTGTCCAGGCCGGGGCCATCGCGCCGAGCGTGGTCCGGCCGCCGAAGTTCGGGATCGCGCCGAACGCGTACGGAGTGTTCCCCCACTCCTTCTCGCGGTCCGTGGCCTCGTCCAGCTCGGAGCGGCCGTCCACGATCAGCACATGGGTCTTGTCGAGCGCGTCCAGCAGCTCCCGGCGCGGATTGCCGGTCCAGCCCATGATCACCCAGGTGGCACCGGGCCGGGCGGTCTGCAGCGCGCGCTCGATGCCGCGCGCCGCCTCGGGGATGTCCACCCCGCCCGCGCTGCCGCCCTCGTGCAGGATGTCCATCTTGTACGAGGGCACGTCGTCGAACAGCACGCGCTGGTGCCGGTAGAAGGACTCGGCGACCCGGGCGAACGTGTCGGTGCGCGGGTCCAGCCAGTCGGGGCGCCGGAATCCGGACCACTGGCCTTGCGGGACGACGGCGGCGCCGGGATTGCGGTCGGCGAAGCCGCCCGGGACCGTGCCGAAGTAGCCGGGCAGGACCGGGGCCATGCCGAGCTCGCGCATCCGGTCGGCGGCCCGGCGGCCCAGGGCGGCCCGCCGGGCGATGAGCTCCGGGCCGAGCGGCCCCCCGTACCCGCTCATGTTCTGCAGCAGCCACCACGGCTGATGGGTCGGTGCCGGGATCCAGGCCCTGGTCTCCGCGTCGCTGTAGCCGAACTCCTGCATCACCCGGTGGTACACCGCCTCCTGACCGACGGTCAGGAACACCTCGTTGCAGCCGTGCAGGGCCAGCACGTCGATGGTGCGCTCCCAGCGCGACCAGTCGGCGTACGGGGCGGTGTACCCGTCATACGTGTCGTTGAAGGTGAACCGGTGCGGGACCGTCGCCCGCCGCTCCAGCGGCCGGGCGGGCGCGGGCAGCACGGCCGGCAGGTCGAGCTGGCTCCCCGCCCACGAGATCACCGCGTCGCACACGTACTTCAGATACCAGTGCACCCCGGTCAGGAGCACCGCCGGACTGGTCCCGGCGACCTCGACGCGGCCCCGTCGGCCGCCGATCCGGAATCGCTCGCCGCCGTCCGCCGGATCGAGGAGGGTGAGCCGGAACTGCCCGGCCTGCGCGCCCAGCAGCCGTTCCAGTGCCGCGTGCGCGGCCGCGGTGCCCCCCGCCTCACGTGCCGGACCGGCGACGGCCGGGATCTGCGTCCCGAGGGCGGCGGTCACACCGACCGCTCCGGCGGAGGTCAGTAGCGTACGTCTCGACAGCTGCGTCACGAGCACTCCTTGGTCAGGGCCGCGGATGGTGCGTCAGATGTGAACTGGATTCTGCGGTGCGCACGTTAATGGGGGGACGCAGGCACGACAACGGGCCCCCAACATCTTTCGGACAGGCCGCCGGATGGCGCACGGAGCGGACAACGGCGAGGTGGCGGGCCCCAGGGGGTGTTCCGCGCACCGTACGCGGACATCGCCGAGGAGCTCTTCGACACCCACCACACCGAGGAGGAGATCTTCACGGCCCTGCCCGGCACGCTGAAGGACCTGCTCACCGACGCGTACTACGAGAAGGTCCAGCACCCGAGCGGGGCGCTGCTGGCAGCGGTCCGCGCACAGGACGGCAACTGCGCGTGGCGGCCGGGCGTGCCGGTGCGCCTCTACTCCGCGTCGGGCGACACCGACGTCCCGATCGCCAACGCCCGCGCCTGCGCCGCCGATCTGGCGGCGCACGGCACGAAGGTGCCGGTGACCGACCAGGGCGCCGCCGACCACAACGGCACCTACCTGAAGTCCGGTCCGCAGATCGTGCGCTGGTTCGACGCGCTGGCCGCGCGCGGATGACGGGAAACGCCGAGGACCCCCGGCCGCGGAAGCGGTCGGGGGGCCTCGGTGCTACTGGCTGCGGTCCGGGTGGACTCAGTACCAGTTGTTGGCCTGCCAGAACGACCAGGCGCCGCACGGGCTGCCGTAGCGGGAGTTCATGTAGTCCATGCCCCACTTGATCTGGGTGCTGGGGTTGGTCTGCCAGTCGGAGCCGGCGGACGCCATCTTCGAACCGGGCAGGGCCTGGACCAGGCCGTAGGCGCCGGAGGAGGCGTTGGTCGCGCTCGGGTTCCAGCCGCTCTCGTGGCTGACGATGTTGCTGAAGCACTGGAACTGCGCGTCGTCACCGATCATCGACTTCGCCGTGTCCTGCGCACTCGCGGCAGCGGACGTCGGCGCGGCGGTGGTGGCCGCCATGGCCGGGGAGACGCCCAGAGCCACACCGGAGGCACCCAGCAGCACTGCTGCACCGGCGACGGCGGACTTGCGACGGGCGAGGATGTTACGGGCGAACGACACAGGGAACCTAACGTCGGGTACGGGGGAGTCGCGTGCTCCGGTCCGAATCCTGCGTGGACCGTTGCGCGTTGACCGCTGTCCGTTCCGGTGGACGCTGCGGTGCTCGGCGACATCTCCATGGTTAGCCGCGCCGTTCAACGACCGCAACGACCCCCGGTACGACCCCGCCTCGCACCCCGGGCCGAAGGTCCCGAACCGCCCCAAACCGCGTCATAGCAGGTCGGAGGGTGCGCAACGGGGTCCAGTGGACGCTCCTCGCGCCTCCTAACCCGCTTCGTACAGGACCAAGGTCCTGTGGGTGCCCTCACTCCTCCGGGACCCCGAATGTGACCTGGGCCTCGAAGGCCGCGCGGCGGGTGGCCCGGCGCAGCGCCTTCAGCAGCGCGGTTCCGACGGTGAGTGTCAGGACGACGGTGAGCACGGCACGCCCCAGGTCCCAGCCCAGCGAGGTGGCCGTGCAGTACGCCAGGAACCGCACCAGGTTGTCGGCCAGCGCGTCACCGGGATGGAAGGAGATGCCCGAGCCGAGCCCCGGCACGATCGTCCACCCGTACAGATTCATGACCGTCCCGTACGCGAACGACGCCACCGCTCCGTACGCGGCGAGCATCAGCAGCTCGGCGCGCCCGCGCAGCCGGTCCGGCCCCGGCAGCATCCCGGCGCCCATGGCGAACCAGCCCATGGACAGCATCTGGAACGGCATCCACGGACCCACTCCGCCGGTCAGCAGCGCGGAGGCGAACATCGTCACCGAGCCGAGCACGAAGCCGAAGCCCGGCCCCAGCACCCGCCCGCTCAGCACCATCAGGAAGAACATCGGCTCAAGCCCCGCCGTGCCCGCCCCCAGCGGCCGCAGCGCGGCACCGACCGCGGCCAGCACCCCCAGCATCGCCACCGCCTTCGCGTCGAGCCCGGCGTCCGCGATCATCGCGACCACCACCCCGACCAGCAGCGGCAGCAGCGCGGCGAACAGCCACGGCGCGTCCTGCGAATGCGCGAGCCCGGAGTCCGGGCCGGCCAGCAGCGGCCAGCCGAAGGCGGCCACCCCGATCGCGCTGATCAGCACCAGCGCGGCGACGGCCCGCGGCCCGAGCCGCACCGGCCGCGCGCCCCGGACCTTCGTGCCGGTCATGCGTCACCGTCCAGCGCCGCCCGGACCTGGGACACGGTGAGCCACTCCTGCGGGGCGAGGATCTTGGCGATCTGCGGGGCGAACGCGGGGGACGACACCACGACCTCCGGCGTCGGACCGTCCGCCACCACCTCTCCGTCGGCGAGGATCACCACCCGGTGGGCCAGCTCGGCGGCCAGCTCCACGTCATGGGTGGCCAGCACGATCGCATGGCCCTCGGCCGCCAGCGTGCGCAGCACCGCGACGAGCCGGGCCTTCGCCGCGTAGTCCAGACCGCGGGTCGGCTCGTCCAGGAGCAGCAGCGGGGGCCGGGCGGTCAGCACGAGCGCGAGCGCCAGCGCGAGCCGCTGGCCCTCGGACAGATCCCGGGGGTGCGTGGCGTCCGCCACACCCGGCAGCAGCTCCGAGACCAGGGCCCGGCAGCTGCCCGGCGCGGCGCCCGCGTCGGCGTCGGCCGCCGCGCACTCGGCGGCGACGGTGTCCGCGTACAGCAGATCGCGCGGCTCCTGCGGTACGAGCCCGACGCGGCGCACCATCTCGTGCGGCGGGGTGCGGTGCGGGGTGCGGCCGCCGACGAGGACGGTGCCGGAGGTGGGCTCGACCATGCCGACGAGGGCGCCGAGCAGGGTGGACTTGCCCGCGCCGTTGCGCCCCATCAGGGCGACGGTCTCGCCCGGGGCGACGGTCAGGGTCACCCGGCGCAGCGCCTCGACACGGCCGCGCCGCACCGCGAGACGCTCCACGCGGGTGGTGGCGTCGGCGTCCGGCCCGGGGGCCTCCTGCTGCGGGGCGCGGGCGAACAGCCGGGCCAGGGCGGACCGCCGCGGCGCGGGGTGCGGAGCGGGCACCTGCGGGGGAAGCCGCCGGGCTTCGCCGCTGCCGCCGACCGGTCCGGGCGTCACGCCCGCCAGCCGCTCCCGCATCCCCTCGGCCCGGCGCCGGGCGTCGCGGACCGACAACGGCAGCGGATCCCAGCCGGCCGTCCGCCCCAGCGCCACCACCGGTGGATGCACCGGCGAGAGCGCCATCACATCGGCGGGCGCCCCCATCACCGGGGCGGCGCCCCGGGACGGCAGCAGGACGACCTGGTCCGCGTACTGCACCACCCGCTCCAGCCGGTGCTCCGCCATCAGGACCGTCGTCCCCAGGTCGTGGACGAGCCGCTGGAGGACCGCGAGAACCTCCTCGGCCGCCGCCGGGTCCAGCGCGGACGTCGGCTCGTCCAGCACGAGGACCCGGGGATGCGGGGTCAGGACGGAACCGATCGCGACCCGCTGCTGCTGGCCTCCGGAGAGCGTGGCGATCGGCCGGTCGCGCAGCGTGGCGAGGCCCAGGAGATCGAGGGTCTCCTCGACCCGCCGCCGCATCACGTCCGGGGCGAGGCCCAGCGACTCCATGCCGTACGCCAGCTCGTCCTCGACCGTGTCGGTCACGAAGTGGGAGAGCGGGTCCTGGCCCACCGTGCCGACCAGATCGGCCAGCTCACGGGGCTTGTGGGTGCGGGTGTCGCGCCCGTCGACGGTGACCCGCCCGGTCAGCCGGCCACCGGTGAAGTGCGGTACGAGCCCCGACACGGCACCCAGCAGAGTCGACTTGCCGACCCCCGAAGGCCCGACGAGGAGCACCAGCTCACCCTCCGGAACGGTCAGATCGACCCCCGACAGGGTCGGGTGCCCGACCCCCTCGTACTGCACCGAAACATCGTCGAACCGGATCACACCTGCTCCTCGAAGCCTGTGGGGGAAGGCGCGGCGGGCGAGCCTGTGGGGGACGGCGGGACGGGCGCGACGACCGCCGGCAGCAGTCCGGTCAGCACCGCGGCGGCGGGCCACAGCGGCAGCACGGGCGCGGTCAGCGGTACGACACCGGGGTGCAGCGCCGCCGGATCCGCGCTGCCCGCCCAGATCATCGCCACCGCGACCGCCGCACCGGACCCCGCGACCAGCCAGGCCCTCGCGCCCCACCGGTCGGGCCGGTAGCGGGTCCGCACAGACCGCGCCCCGCCGAGCCGCAGCCCGGCCATCGCGGCGACGAGCCCGACGGCCAGCAGCGGCAGCCCGTACACCGCACCCTGCGCGGCGAGCAGCCCGTACGTACCGGCGCAGACTCCGAGCAGCCCGCCGAGCGTGAGGACGTTCGTGGTGTGCCGGACGGCGGCCGGCACGTGGGCGGTACGCCCGTAACCGCGCGCGTCCATCGACGCGGCCACCGCGACCGACCGCTCCAGCGCGCCCTCCAGCACCGGCAGCCCGATCTGGAGCACGGCCCGCACCCCGCCGGTCGGCCGGCCGCGCAGCCGCCGGGCGGTCCGCAGCCGCACCACGTCGGCGACCATGTTCGGCGCGAACGTCATCGCGACGACGACGGCCACTCCGGCCTCGTACAGCGCACCGGGCAGCGACTTCAGCAGCCGGGCCGGATTGGCCAGCGAGTTCGCGGCGCCGACACAGATCAGCAGCGCGGCCAGCTTCGCCCCGTCGTACAGCGCGAACAGCAGTTGCTCGGCGGTCACCCGACCGCCGATCCGCACGCCCTTCGCCCACTCCGGCAGCGGCACCTCGGGCAGCGTGAACACGACATGCGTCCCCGGGATCGGGGAGCCGAGGAAGACGGAGAAGAGCAGCCGCACCCCGATGACGAACAGCCCGATCTTGATGAACGCCCCGTAAGAACGGGCCCACGGAGCGTCGGTGCGCCGCGCGGCCACGACGTACCCGGCCACGCCGACCAGCAGGCCGAGCAGCAGCGGGTTGGTGGTCCGGGATGCGGCGGTGGCGAGCCCGAGGGCCCACAGCCACCAGGCCCCGGCGGGCAGCGCGTTGCTCCGGGTGGCGACGGGCGCGCGCCAGGCCCGGAACGGGCCGGCCGCGGCGCCCGTGCCGCCGGCCGCCGTCCGCCCGGTCATCCGCGGCGGCGGCGGGCCTGCGCGACTGCGGCGATGCCGAGGAGCAGGACGGCGCCGATCCCGACGAGAACCCCGGCGGACGGCCCGCCGCCGTCGGACCCGCTGTCGCCGGCGGGAGCAGAGGCCTTCTTGCTACTGCCCCCGGTACTGGCCCCGTCCCCGTTCCCGGACACCTGCTCACCGCAGCCGGAGGCCGGGTAGCCGGAGATCGCGCAGAGCAGCGCGTCACTGCCGTAGCGCAGCGGCTTGGCCACCGAGGCGAGGGCGTCCGCACTGCTCGCGTCCTCGGGGACCTGCGCGCACACGCTCCGCCGCGCGGGCGGAGTCTCCCCGTCCGGGGCGTCGGCGGCCGTACCGGGGTCGATGACGAGCGCGACCCGCTTGGTGCCGTCCTTGGCCGGGGTGTCCGCGCAGATCTTCGCGAAGTCGGGGGCGCGGCGCGGCTTCGACGCGTCCTGCGAGTCCGCGCTCACGGAGAACCGGAAGCCCTGCACCGAACCGTCGTCCGGACGCACCAGCGACGGCCCCTGGGTGGCGTAGGCCCACCCGGTGCCGGAGCCCTCCCAGAACGACCAGTAGCGGTAGCCCGCTGCCTGGGCCGTGCCCGCACCGAGCACGGCCAGGAAGGCGCCCAGGAGCAGGACCACCAGCGGCGCGGCGGCACGTCCGGCGCGCCGCGGGGGCTGCCGGGTGGCGCTCACAGCTGCTGGTTCTTGCGGCGGCCGCTGATCAGGAACCCGGCGCCGGCGCCGACGGCGAGGCCGATCCCGACGAACCACCAGACACCGCCGATCCCGTCCCCGTCGCCGCTGTCCTTCTTCTCCTCCTCCTTGGTCTCGGACGCCGTCGGCTTCTTGACCGCGGCGGGCTCGGGCCCGGTCGCGTTCAGCTGGGCGACGAGGTCGGCGCCGCCGAAGTCGTGGACGTCGGTGCCGGTGGCGTGGGCGGCCATGACGAGCTGCGCGTACGCGGCGGGGCCGTTCTCCTTCGCCCAGGCAGCGGAGTTCTTCTCCAGCCACTTCACGGAGGCGGCGGCCTTGTCCTTGTGGCCGGAGGCGGACAGCGCGACGACCGCGTCGGCGGTGTTGCCGAAGTCGGGCTGCGGGGCGCTGTCCTCGGCGCCGGGCATCGGCGGGGAGTCGAGGTGACCGGACTCGGCGAGGGCGCCGGCGAGGTAGTAGGCACCGTTCTGGGCGGCCTGCTCGGGCTTGGCCACGGCGCCCTTGGTGCAGGTGGGGTCCTTGACGGCGGCGTTGTTCCCGACGACGAGCCCCTTGCCGAGCGAGCCGAGGACCGCGGCCGCGGTGGCGTCACCGTTGGCGACGAGCTTGCCTGCCTTGTCGGGCTGGTAGGCGAACGCGCCGCCGTCCTTGCCGCCGCAGGGGATGGCGAAGGTGAGCAGGGCGTCGTACGGCGTCTTGCCGCCGTCCGTCGTCACATCGCCGAGCTTCTCCCCGGCCCGGGCGAGGGCGCCGATCACGATCGAGGTGGAGTTCGCGTCGCTCGGGCCGCCGGCGGTGTAACCCCAGCCGCCGTCCTTGTTCTGTACGGACTTCAGCCAGGACACCCCGTTGTGCACGAGGTCCTCGTGCCCGCGGACCTCGTGCAGCGCCTGTACGGCGGCCGCGGTCGCATTGGTGTCGATCATGGTCTTGTCGTCGCAGGCCACGGACGGGTCCGGACGGTACGCGGGGAACGCCCCGCTGTCGCACTGCTGCCCGATCAGCCAGTCGACGGCCTTGGCGGCGGGCGTGACGCCCACGGCGCGCTGCGAGGCGAAGGCCAGCGACTGCCGCCAGACCCCGTCGTACGTCGGGTCCTTCGTGCCGTACAGCCCCGAGGGCAGGGCCACGGACGGCGAGGGGGAGGGGGACGGCGCGGCGACTGCGGCCGGGGCTGCGGCCGCACAGAGCACGGTGGCGGTGGCGGCGAGCGCGGCTGCGCTGCGGCGTACGGTCATGGCGGGCGGGGCCTCTCCTGGGGGAACCGGGCACAGGCACACACAGGCACCCAGCTCCGGCTCCGCATACCTCGACGGTGCCGGCCGCCGGGGGTTCCCGACGGCACGAGCCGGTCACAACTCGGACAGGGCATTCCGACTTCCGCGTGGACGCGGTCACGGCTGCGAGCCAGCGCCGGATTCGCACCGGCTTCCCCCTGAACGGGCATGATGACGACCTGCCCACTCTACCGGGAGGCCGCTGAGGCCCCCGGCCCGGGCGCCGGAGGCGGGGGCGGCGCGGCGACGGAGGCTGCCCGCCCGGAACGCCCGGAATAGTCCATGGCCCTTTCGAACAGTGATCGTTAAACTGCAACCGGCTTATGAATCAGGCGGGTTGAGGGGCGGCGGACGGGCATGACGACAGGTACCGGGGGATTCCCCCCGCCCCCTTCCCGCCCGCCGGGCACCCCGCCGCCCCATCCCCCCGTGCCACCGGCGCCACCGCGCACGGATCCGCCCAGGTGGGCGTGGTGGGTCGGCGGTATCGCGATCCCCATGATCGGCATCGTGGCGACGGTGATCTTCAGCAACAACCCCGACCCCGCCCCCGCAGCGTCCCCGGCCCCCGCCTCCAGCAGCCCGCGGTCCGAGCCCTCGGCCCCGTCCAGCCCGGACCACGCCTCGGCGGAGACCGAATCACCCACCGCGACCCCGAAGCCTTCGGTATCCCCGAGCCCGGGCGACACGGCCCCCGCGGACACCGACCTCACGGCACCGGCCGGGTACGGGGACGCGGTCAAGACGATGTGGGGCCTGGCCCCCGCCCCCTGCAACCAGGACGAACAGCAGCTGGTGGACCTCGACGACGGCATGAGCCGGGTGGAAGCCCTCGTCAAGGGCGACCTGATCGGCGTGGCCAAGGACCCCGGCGGGGCAGAACTCCTCTACTGGCCCGACTCCTGCAACGACAGCAACAACTACCGGCTGCGCGCACTGCCCAACACCCGCGTGGGCCTCCTGCGGGACGGACTCCCGAAGTCCTTCGAGTCCTGCGAGGCGGCGTCGAGGACCGGCTTCGGACCCCTGGACCTGCTCGACAGCTACGACCGCGAGGGGCGCGGCTTCGTCGAGGGCGCGGCGCTGTGCTCCGTGACGGACCAGGGCGCGGTCTCCATGGCGTTGATCGAGAACATCGACGACTCGTCGAACGAGGCGTCGGTGAGCGGCACGCTGTACGTGTGGCCGAAGAAGTCCTGACCGCGGAGACGGAAGCCGCCCCCTACAGCACCCGCACCTCGCCCTCCGGAAGCTTGCTCCACCAGTGGTGGTAGCGGCTGTAGACCTCCGCCTCGCGATCGCCGAGGAAGGCCGTCAGTGACTCGGCCTCCGCCGCGAGCCCGTCCCAGGCCGCCGGGGAGAGCGGGTGGAACGCCGTGGCCTCTATGCCGTCCGCCGTGGGGCGCCAGACGCCGGCGACGCGGCCGTCCACCAGCAGGGTGGGCAGGACGTCGCCGTTGCGCCGGATGACCAGGGGGCGGTACTCCGGGGGTATCACCCGGCTGCGGTCCGCGTACGCCAGCAGCACGCTGTCCCACATGGCCATCAGGCGGGGCGGGGCGGGTGTGCCGGCGGGCGGGCGGGATGCGCCGGGGAGGTCGAACAGGGCCTCGCCGTCCGGGCCCTGGAGCTGTTCGACGGAGTCGCCCATGGCGAGGAACGCCGTGCGGACCGGTGCGCGCTGCACCATGGCGAACTGCGCCACGTCCGCGATCGACGCGGGCCCGAACCCCGCCAGATACCGCAGGATCAAGGTCCGCAGGGCCTGGGTGTCCACCGCGCGGCCCGTGGGCTCCGGTCCGCTGTCGCCCGCCGCGACGAAGGACGGGCGGTGGCCGAAGGACCAGGGCGCGCCCGTCGGGGCGTGGTGCAGCGGCGCGTACCCCTTCAGCCCCCACCACCCGCCGTCCTTCTTCTCGGCGCCCAGCCGCTCCTCGGCCCACGCCTGCATCTCCGCGGAGGTCCGCGGCCGGCGGGCGAACGCCAGCAGCTCCGGCACCAGTTCCTCGGCATCCGCCGGAGTCAGCCCCGCCGCGGCGAAGCGGGCGCCCAGGCGCGAGGCGTACAGCGTCGGCCGCATCGCCGCGCGGAAGGCCGGGTAGTCCTCGGCGTGCACGGCGTGCAGTGTGATCCGCATCAGCGTGGCCTTCACCACCGTGCGGTCGGTGAAGGCGGCGTCGAGCTCGGCCGGGGCGAAGTCCGTGAGCCGGTTCCACAGGGCGACGTACGGGGACGCCGGGTGCTGCGCCTGGAGCGCGACCACCCGCCGCACCCCGTCGGCGACGGTCAGCGGCTCACGCGCCAGGAGCAGTTGGCGGCTGAGGGTCGCCCGGTTGAGTTCGCGCACGGTGATCGTCACAGCTCCGGATTGTGCCCTGCCGCGGGCCGGAAGGGACCTGCGGGGCTCCCGCCCGGTGATGTGCGGCGCCGGCCCGCGCCGCTCTCCGTTCGGGTGAATAGTAGTTCCGGTTTGTCCTCCGTCGTCCGTTACGCATAGATTCCGGTTCATGCTGTCCGTGAACTGTTTGCTCCCTGCTCGCAGTTGAGCGGCACCGCGCCCCGTCATCATCGGCTGGGAGGACCCCGCCCTCATGTCCGGAACCGTCGACCGGTGGACCACCGCACTGCGCAGAGGCTGGAGGACGGGCACGCTGTGGCCGTGGTGTCTGGGGGGCATCGCGGCAGTCTGCGGATACGCCGTGGCCACCGTCTTCCACCCCGGATACCTCAGCGCGGACAGCAACACCCAGCTGTGGCAGGCGCTCGGCGACGAACCGGTGAACGACTGGCATCCGCCCGTGATGGCGCTCGCCTGGCGGATCCTCATCGGGATCACGGGGGACTTCTCCTCCATGGCCGCCGTGCAGGCCGCCCTGTTGTGGGGGACGCTCTGGGTCCTCGCCCGGCTGACGTGGCGGAAGACCGGCAGCCGGGGGCTCTCCCTCGCCGTGCTGGCCGTCGGCTTCGCGCCGCACATCATGAACCTGACCGGCGTGGTGTGGAAGGACGTGCACCTGGCGTACGCGCTCCTCGCCGTCTTCGCGATCGCGCTCACCGTGCGCGACCTGCCGCCGGAGCGGGTCAGGAGCCGCTGGGCCCTGCTGGTGCTGGGTGTGCTGCTCCTCGTGTACGCCGCCCTCGTGCGGAAGAACGGCATCCCCGCCGCGATCCCCGTCTTCGCCCTGCTGGTCCTCGCCGCATGGCCCGTCCCGGGCCGGCGCCGCTGGCTGGCCGCCACCGGTGTCTTCGTCGCGGTCGTGCTGGCGGCCGGTGCCGGGGTGTCCGCGGCCACCGCCCCGCTCACCACCCGGGTGTACGCGGTGATCCCGGTGGACGACCTCGTCCACGTGCTCACCCCGGCCCAGGTGCGCACCGCCGCCGAACAGGCCGGTGCGAGCGACGACTTGCGCGACCGCCTTGTCGCCACCGCCGTCGACTGCCAGAAGCGGCAGATCGCCTCCGACGCGTACCTCCAGTGCTTCCCGCAGGACGGGCCGTTCGACGTGACGTACCTGGACCGGCGCGCCGACGTCATCGTCCGGATGTGGACGCAGCAGATGCCGCGGCACTGGAAGGGGTACGTCGAGTACCGGGGCCGGGTCTTCAGCAAGCTGCTCTTCCAGAGCAACCAGCGGTTCTGGAACGGCACCCATGTCAACGCCGGCGCCCGGCTGCACCCGGACGTGCGGAAGGAGCCGCTGAACGACACGCTGCGGTCCGCCCTGCAGAACTACGTGACCGGGTTCGCCCGCGACCTGCCGATGCTGTTCCAGGGCTGGTTCTGGCTGGCCGTCTCGCTGGTGCTGGTGCTGCGACGCCGCTGGCCCGGCCCCTACACCCGGGAACTCCGGCTCCTCGGCGCGAGCTCACTGCTGTACGTCCTCGCCTACCTGCCCACAGCCCCCGAGTCCAACTACCGTTACGTGTACTGGCCCGCGCTCGCCGGGACGGTCGCCCTCACCCTCGTCGCGACCGCCTACGCGGCGCGTCGGCGCGCGGCGGCCGACAGCCTTGCCGGTGAGCCGGAAGACCGCCCCGCCGTGCTGCCGGGCGGGCGGGCGCCCGAAACCGCCCCGGCGGGGCCGCGGGAGGGTGCCGACGCCGTCGGGTGACCGTTCGTCGATCCCGGTCTCACACCGCCACGTACGTCACCGGCTCGCTCCCCGTCACCGCCTCCGCGCGCCCCAGCTTCACCAGGCGGCGCAGGTGCGACTCGGCCTCCGAGACGGCGATGTTCCGGGAGCCGTAGGGGATTTGCTCCCAGGGGCGGTTCCACTCCATCCGTTCGGCCAGCTGCCACGGTGTGAGCGGTTCGGCGAGGAGGGCGAGGAGGCCCGTCAGGCGTTCCTCGTGGTGGTCCAGGAGTTCCCGCACGCGGCCCGCCGCGTCCGCGAACGCGTACTGGTGGGCCGGGAGGACCTCGGCCACGCCCAGGCGGCCGATGCGTTCCAGGGAGTCGAGGTAGTCGCCCAGCGGGTCCGTGGCGGCCGTGGCGTCGTCCGGGTCCTCGTAGAGGCCGACGTGCGGGCTGATGCCGGGGAGCAGGTGGTCGCCGGAGAAGAGGCGGCCGCGGCCCGGGAGGTTGGCCGGGTGGTCCTCCTCCAGGTGCAGGCAGACGTGGCCGGGGGTGTGGCCCGGGGTCCAGATCGCGCGCAGGGTGCGGCCCGCCAGGTCGAGGAGTTCGCCCGGCACGATCTCGCGGTCCGGGATCGCCGCCCGCAGACCGGGCAGGGTGCGCATCCGGCCGCCCTTCTCGCGGGCGGCCAGCAGCGGGGCGATGTGGTCATCGGGGGCGCCGACCGTCGCCAGCTTCGCCGCGAGGTAGGCCAGCCAGGTGCCCGGCTCCGACGCGCGGGTGCGGCGGACGATCGCGGTGTCGGCCGCGTGCATCGCGATCCAGGCCCCGGACGCCTCACGGACCTGGCCGGAGAGGCCGTGGTGGTCGGGGTGGTGGTGGGTGATGACCACGCCGTGGATGTCGGCGACGTCCACGCCCACGCCGGTGAGCCCGGCGGTGAGCGTGTCCCAGGCCTCCGGGTCGTCCCAGCCGGTGTCGATCAGGACCGGGCCCCGGTCCGTGTCGAGCAGATGGACCAGGGTGTGGCCCAGCGGGTTGTCCGGGATGGGGACCTTGATGCTGTGGACGCCGCCACCGTGGTTGATCACCTGCGTCATGGGCTCCCCATCTCCGAGCGGCCTGGGCGGCGTGCGGGATACGGCCACGACGCGCCGCGTCCACTGTAACGAGAACTTGTTCCAGTGGTAGCCCCGGTCGACTATCCGTATCGGCCGCACGGGCCCGTCATCCGATCAGCGTGGCCTTCGGCCGCACGACGCAGAACTCGTTCCCCTCCGGGTCCGCGAGCACGGTCCATGACTCGTCTCCGGTCTGACCGATGTCCGCGCGGCGCGCTCCGAGCGCGAGGATGCGCTCGATCTCCGCCTCTCCCTCGCCCGGGGCCGTCGTCAGGTCGAGGTGCAGGCGGTTCTTCACGGTCTTCGTCTCGGGAGCCGGCATGAAGCAGATGCCGACCGGGGAGCCGATGTCCGGCCCGATCACCACCTCGCGCTCCCGCTCGGACAGGATGCGCCACTTCAGTACCGCGGCCCAGAAACGGGCCAGGGCCGGCAGGTCGTGGGTGTCGATGACGATGTGGTGCAGGGACGCGGTCATGGGTGCCAGTCTGCGGCCCGGGTCGTGCCGCGGTTGCTGTCCCAGCCGTGGACTCCTGGAACTGGAACTGGTATCAGTTCTGACACGGAGTCAGATCTGAAGCCAGGCAATTGCGGAGCCCGTCATCGAGTCGGTCATCGAGTCGGTCGGGTCACGTGCCGCGTCGCGGGAGGCAGCAGCCATGAGCGAGCTTGTCGAACACGGAAAACTGTTCATCGGCGGGGAGTTGGTCGATCCGCTCGGGCGGGATGTCATCGAGGTCATCTCCCCGCACACCGAGCAGGTCATCGGCCGGGTGCCGCATGCCGCCGAGGGGGACGTGGACCGGGCCGTCGCCGCCGCCCGGCAGGCGTTCGACCACGGGCCCTGGCCGCGGATGCCGCTGGACGAGCGGATCGCCGTCGTCACGCGGATCAAGGACGCGTTCGCCGTGCGGTACGAGGAGATAGCCCGGGTCATCAGCTCGGAGAACGGCACCCCGTACACCTCCAGCGTCATGGTGCAGGCCCTCGCCGCGATGATGGTGTGGGACGCGGCCATCACCGTCGCCCGCACCTTCCCGTACGAGGAGCGCCGCGACGGGGCGCTCGGGCCGCTGCTCGTACGGCGGGAGCCGGTCGGGGTCGTCGCGGCCGTCGTGCCGTGGAACGTCCCCCAGTTCACCGCCGCCGCCAAGCTCGCGCCCGCGCTGCTCGCCGGATGCTCGGCCGTCCTCAAGGTGTCGCCCGAATCGCCGCTCGACGCCTACATCCTGGCCGAGATCGTCGCCGAGGCCGGCCTGCCCGAGGGCGTGCTGTCGATCCTGCCCGCCGACCGCGAGGTCAGCGAGTACCTCGTCGGGCACCCGGGCGTCGACAAGGTCTCGTTCACCGGGTCCGTCGCCGCCGGGCGGCGCGTCATGGAGGTCGCCTCGCGCAACCTCACCCGCGTGACCCTGGAACTCGGCGGGAAGTCCGCCGCCGTGATCCTTCCCGACGCCGATCTGGACACCGCCGTCGCCGGCATCGTGCCCTTCGCCTGGATGATCAACGGGCAGGCCTGCGTGGCCCAGACCCGCATCCTGGTGCCGCGGTCCCGCTACGAGGAGACCGCCGAGGCCTTCGCCGCCGCCGCCGGTGCGCTGAAGGTCGGAGACCCGCTCGACCCCGCCACCGAACTCGGCCCGCTCGTCGCGCAGCGCCAGCAGCAGCGCTCCCTCGACTACATCCGGATCGGGCAGGAGGAGGGCGCGAAGGTCCTGACCGGGGGTGGGCGCCCGGCGTCCCAGGAGCGCGGCTGGTACGTCGAGCCGACGCTCTTCGGCGACGTCGACAACTCCATGCGCGTCGCCCGCGAGGAGATCTTCGGGCCGGTGATCTGTCTGCTGCCGTACGGCGACGAGGACGAGGCCGTGAAGATCGCCAACGACTCCGAGTACGGGCTCAGCGGCAGCGTCT
Source organism: Streptomyces sp. NBC_01257 (assembly GCF_035917255.1). Taxonomy (NCBI): domain Bacteria; kingdom Bacillati; phylum Actinomycetota; class Actinomycetes; order Kitasatosporales; family Streptomycetaceae; genus Streptomyces; species Streptomyces sp. NBC_01257. The sequence continues at coordinate 2,863,287 of NZ_CP108472.1, read as the reverse complement.
GGACCGCCGACACCGAGCGCGGCATCGACATCGCCCGCCGGGTCAGGACGGGCACGTACAGCGTGAACACCTTCAGCCTCGACATGCTCGGGCCGTTCGGCGGCTACAAGAACTCCGGTGTGGGAAGGGAGTTCGGGCCCGAGGGGTACGGGGAGTACTTCGAGCACAAGATGATCCACCTGCCCGCCGGGTACGGGGGAGAGGCCTGATGGGCGACCGGTGGAGCGTTGAGGTGGACCGCGGTGTCTGCATCGGGTCGGGGATGTGCGTGAATCACGCGCCGGACGGCTTCCGGCTGGACACCGCCCGGCAGTCGCACCCCGTCGACCCGGAGACCGACGCCAACGAAAAGGTCCTCGCAGCCGCCGAGGGCTGCCCGGTCGAGGCCATCACGATCGCGCTGGCCGACTCGGGGGAAGTGGTGTTCCCGCCGGAGGACTGAGGGGACGGGGGCGAAGGGGTGATCGACGACCCGGCACCTCCTCGCCCCCCCCTCAGGCGGGCGGGGCCACCAGGGAATCGGACCGGTGCGAGCGGCGCAGCGCCTCCGCCACGAAACCCGTGGCCTTCAGCTCCTCGACCACGTCCCGCAGGAAGTCCACCGTCTCGGGCTTCCGACTGCGGGTCGTCCCCACCGCCTGCCGGATCTCCATGAACCTGTCCTCGATCAGCCGCACCCCGTCCGGATCGGCCGCGACGAACTCCGTCATCGGCTGCCGGATGCCGGCCGCGGCCTCCAGGCCCTGCTCGCGGAAGACGTCGACGCCCTCCGCACCACGCACCACCGTCGCGTGCCGGAGGGTGCGGGTCAGGAACAGGTCGTACGCGGAGCCCTGCTTCACCCCGATCCGGACGCCCTCCCGGTCGAGGTCGGCCGCGGAGGCGAAGTCCGAGCCCGACGGTACGGCGTAGACGCCCTCGATCAGTACGTAGGGGGCGGTGAAGGCGACCTCGGCCTCCCGGGCCGGGTCGATCGCCAGGAAGCAGATGTCGGCCCGGCCGGTGGCCATCGCCTCGTACGACTTGCGGGCCGCGTCGAAGCAGAGGAGCTCCACCGGCACGCCCAGCCGCGCGCCGATCTCCCGCGCGAGGTCGACCGTGACCCCGGCCGGATCGGCGGGCGTGCCCTGGGCCAGGACCGGGTTCCCGAGGTTGACCGAGGCCCTCAGCACGCCGGCCGGTGCCAGGTCCCCGGTGACGGAGGCAGTCGCGATCTTCATGGACCGGAGTGTAGGACACCCGCCACGCGGGCGGCCCTCAGCGGGTGCCGGCGGGCCGGGTGCCCGACAAAAGGTGCAGTCTCAGGGCAAGTTGCAGTTCCAGCGCCCGGTCCGGCTCGTTCCAGTCCCGGCCCAGCAGCACCTGGATCCGGTCGAGCCGCTGCACCACCGTGTTCACGTGGACGTGCAGCTCGTCCTTGGCCCGGATCAGGCTGCCGCCCGCGCCGAAGTACGCGCTGAGCGTCCGCACCAGGTGGGTGCCGCGCTGCGCGTCGTACTCCAGCAGTGGCCCCAGGGCCGCCGACACGAAGCCGTCGACGTCCTGCGCGTTGCCCAGCACCACGCCCAGGAAACCGAGCTCCTCCACGCACGCGCCCTCGCCGGTCCGCCCCAGCACCCGCATCGCCCGCAGACAGCGCGCCGCCTCCCCGTAGGCCTCGGCCAGTTCCCGGGGGCCGCGGGCCGGTCCGGCGGCGGCCACGGTGACGGGGGACTGGGCCAGCTGGCCGAGCTGGGCCGCCGCCGATCGGGCCGCGGCGCCCGCGGCCGCCGGCCCTTCCGCCTCGACCAACAGGACCACCACACCCGCGTGTTCGGCGCTCACCCCGTGGATGTCGCCGCCGAACAGATAGCGCATGGCGGCCGGCGCCAGCCGCTCCCGGGCCGCGGTCTCCGCCACCAGCAGCAGATGCGGGCGGTCCAGGTCGATGCCCAGGCGGCGGCCCCGTTCGGCCAGGCCCGCCGGGTCGCGCCCGGAGTCCGTCAGCAGGTCCGCGATCAGCTCGCCGCGTATCCGGTTCTCCGTCTCGGCCACCGTGCGCCGCAGGAGCAGGAGGAGCCCGGTGACCACCGCCGATCTCTCGAACAGCCGGCGGTCGGAGTCGTCCAGCGGCCGGCCCCGGTGCAGCACCAGGCCGGCCAGCAGCTCCTGCCCGGCCAGCACCGCGCAGACCACCCGCCCGTCGCGGTGCACGGCACGCGCCCCCGTCCGGGACTCCTCGGCCGCCTCCGCCAGCCACCCGGCGTCCATGCTGTCCGCGGCGAAGCCCGTACCGTCCGGACGCACGGCGGCCAGCGGGCGGCCGCCCGGGTCGTGGATGGTCAGGGGGGAGCCGAGGAGCCCGGCCACGGCCGCCGCCACGTCCGTGACGTCCCGGCCGCGCAGCACCAGGTCGGTGAGCCGGTCGTGCGACTCCTCGGCCCGCTGCATGGCCGCCGAGTGCGCCCGTACGGAGGCGTTGGCCTCGGCCAGCTCCGCGTTCGCCTCCGCCAGTTCGGCGAGGGCCGATGTGGTGTCGGCGAGTGCGCGCGCGGTGTCGATGGCGATCGCGGCGTGCGCGGCCAGCGAGCACAGCAGCGCCACCTCGTCGGGGCTGAAGACCCGGGGCGCCCGGTCGGCCGCGAACAGGACGCCGATCACCTTCCCCGTACCGCCCCGGCTGGAGCCGAGCAGCAGGGGAACGCCCAGGATGGCGACCAGGCCCTCGTCCAGCACCCCGGCATTGATGTTGCGGGTGTGGCGGAAGCGGTCGTCGGTGCGGTAGTCCGGGGTCGCGTACGGGCTCGCCGTCTGCGCCACCAGCCCGCCGAGACCCTCACCCAGTTCCAGGCGCAGCCGCTGGAAGAGCACCGACACCGACCCGTCCGTCACCCGCATGTAGGTGTCGCCCGCCTCCTCGTCCGGGAGCGTGAGGTAGGCGGTGTCCGTGCCCAGCAGCATCCTGGCCCGGCGCACGATCGCCTTCAGCACGTCGTCCAGGTCGCGGGAGGCCGCCAGATCGCCCGCCGTGTCGAAGAGCGCGGTCAGCTGGAGCTCCCGGCGCCGGTGCTGGCGCAGGGCGCCCCTGATCCGCAGCGCCGTGGCCGTGGCCCGTTCCACCTCGGCGAGTTCGTCGGCGGGCACACCGTCCCCCCGCGCCTGCGAGGAGACCGCCCCCAGCGCCTCGGCGGGCGCGTCGTCGGCCAGCAGGTCGAACAGGCGCCGGAGGTGGGGTGCGGCGGAGGGGAGCGGTTCAGGCATGGCGTCCAGCGTTCGTAGGAAAGGGGGGCCGAGGCAGGTCAGTTCGCGGTCCAGCCGCCGTCCATGGAGAGCGAGGTGCCGGTGATGTGCCCGGTGCGCGGCCCGCACAGCCACAGGACCGCCTCCGCCACGTCCGCCGGCTCGATCAGCCGCTTGATCGCGCTGCGCTCCAGCATCACCCGCCCCACCACGTCCGCCTCCGAGATGCCGTGCGTCCGTGCCTGGTCGGCGATCTGGTTCTCGACCAGGGGCGTGCGTACGTATCCGGGGCTGACGCAGTTGCTCGTCACCCCGTGCTCCGCCGCTTCGAGCGCGACCACCTTGCTCAGCCCCTCCAGTGCGTGCTTGGCCGTCACATAGGCCGACTTGTAGGGACTCGCGCGCAGCCCGTGCACCGACGAGATGTTGACCACGCGCCCCCAGCCGCGTTCGTACATGCCCGGCAGGGTCCGGCGCAAGACGCGGAACGGGGTCTCCACCATCACGCGCTGGATCAGCGCGAACCGGTCCGGCGGGAACTCGTGGACCGGGGCGACGTGCTGGATCCCCGCGTTGTTGACCACGACGTCCACATCGGCCGGCAGCGTGTCGACGACCGAGGGGTCCGACAGGTCCACCACCCAGGCCGTCCCGCCGATCTCCTCCGCCAGGCTCTTCGCGGCCTCGCCCGACCGGTCCACGACGTGCACATGGGCGCCCGCCGCGGCCAGCGCCTGCGCGCAGGCCCGCCCGATCCCGCTCGCCGCACCGGTCACCAGCGCGGTGCGCCCGGCCAGGACCGGTTCTGCGGGGGGCTGCGGGGTTCCGCCGCCGGGGGAGGGGGCGGCGGGCTCGTGATCCGGTCTGCGGGAAGTCTCCATGGCCGTCACCGTAGGTACGCGGCGGCCCGTGTCACACGGCGTCGGTGCACACACCCTCCCGCCCCCGCATGGTGGCGGCGTACATGGTGCCGCCCGGCGCCGGGCCGCCCCGCCGAGGGGCCCGGGGACGGCACAAGGGACCGGCCGCACACACCTGGCACCCGCCGGTGTCCGCCTGCCACATGGGCGTGCGCGGGCGCCGCTCATAGGTTCCGGCAGCAACCCGTACCCCGCACGTACCGACCAGGGAGGCACCCGTGCGCCCACCGATCCTGAGACGTCTCTTCCGCCGCGTCGCGTCCGCGGCCGCCCTCGGCCTGCTCGCGGCGACGCTGGGGGCCACGGCCGCCGCGCAGCCGGCCGCCGCTGCCGCCGGCGGCCTCCAGCAGGTCACCGGCTTCGGCTCCAACCCCGGCAACCTGCAGATGTACGCCTACACCCCCGCCGCGCTCCCCGCGAACGCGCCCCTGGTCGTCGCCCTGCACGGCTGCACGCAGACGGCCTCCGCCTACTACACCAACTCCGGCTGGCCGCAGTTCGCCGACAAGTGGGGCTTCTCCGTGGTCTTCCCGCAGACCACGTCCGCGAACAACTCCCTCTCCTGCTTCGGCTGGTTCGACCCGGCCGAGGACACCCGCGGCAAGGGCGAGGCCGCGTCCATCGTGCAGATGGTCGAGTACGCCAAGCAGCAGTACGGCTCCGACGGCCACCGGGTGTACGTCACCGGGCTGTCGGCGGGCGGCGGCATGACCGCGGACCTGCTGGCCGCCTACCCGGACGTGTTCGCGGGCGGGTCCGTCGCCTCCGGGCTGCCCGCCCAGTGCGCGACCAGCCAGGCCGCAGCCTCGGGCTGCCAGACGGGGCCGCAGAAGCTGACACCCGCCCAGTGGGGCGACAAGGTCCGCGCCGCCTACCCCGGCTACTCCGGCCCCTGGCCCCGGGTGGCGATCTGGCAGGGCACGTCGGACTACACGGTCTACCCGGCCAACGCCACGGCGCTGCGCGACCAGTGGACGGACGTCTGGGACATCGGCCAGACCCCGTCGTCCACCGACACCCTCCCCGGCAGCACCACCCGCAGCGTCTACAACGACGCCTCCGGCAAGCCGGCCGTGGAGACGTACTCCGTCGCCGGCATGGGCCACGGCCTTCCCGTCAGCCCCGGCTCGGGCGACCAGCAGTGCGGGACGACGGCCGCGTACTTCCTGAACGCCATCTGCTCGACGTACTACACGGGCGTCTTCTGGGGCCTGGACGGCGGCACCCCGGGCGGGGGCGGCGACCAGCTCCCCGCGCCCGCGGGCGTACGGGTCACCGGCACCACGGACACCACCGCCGCGCTGTCCTGGAACGCGGTCGAGGGCGCCGCCTCGTACGCGGTCTACCGCAACGGCACGAAGATCGCGTCGCCCACCGCCACCACCCACACGGACACCGGCCTCACCGCCGGTACCGCATACCGCTACACCGTGGCGGCCGTCGACGGATCGGGCAAGGCGGGTACCGCCTCGGCCCAGGTGACGGCGACCACCACCGGCGGCAGCACCCCGGCGAAGTGCTTCACCGCCACCAACTACGCCCAGGTCACGGCGGGCAGGGCCCACACCACCGGCGGATACGTCTACGCCAACGGCTCGAACCAGAACATGGGCCTGTACAACGTCTTCGTCACCCACACCCTGAAGGAGTCACCCGCGGGCTACTTCGTGATCGCGGACAGCGGCTGCACCACCGGTTGACACGTGCGGTGGGCCGGGCCCGGCAGACGGACTGCCGGGCCAGGCCCACGCCTCAGGCGTACGCGTACGCGACCAGCCGGTCGGCGACCTCCCGGCCGCCCCGCTCGCCCGTGAGCACCGTGTAGTGGTTCACGTCCTTCACCGCCACCGGCTCCACCCGCGTCCCGTCCAGGTCCGCCGCCGCGAGCCGGCTCTCGTCGTACAGCCCCTGCTCCTCGTCCATCAGACCGCGCGCCGCCCACAGCAGAGTCGCCTCAGCGGGCAGCCTGCGTACGGCCGTGAGCACCTCCTCGTCGAACAGGCCGACACCGTCCGTACGGATCGCCTCGATCCGGCACGACGAGCGCAGGGCGGGCTCCTCGCCCGTCAGATCGCGCTGGATGTACGCGTCCACCTCGTCCGACCAGGCGTCACCGGCGAACGCCGGGTGTGCCTGCCAGAAGGAGCGGTAGGCGGCCCGGTCCGGGAACGTCATCGACAGCCGGTCCATCGCCGGACCGATCACCGCCGTCAGCAGCTCGTCGGGCGTCAGATGCGTGGGCGCGGGGAAGCCGACGCCGCCGTCGACGAGCAGCAGCGGGCCGAACCGGTCCGGGTGGCGCACCGCGGCCAGCGCCGCCACGAACGCGCCCATCGAGTGGCCCGCCAGCACCACCCGGCCGAGGCCCAGGGCCTCGGTCAGGGCGGCGACGTCGTCTGCGTGCGCGGCGATGCCGTACGGGCCCGGAAGCGCTGAACTCCCGGCCCTGCCCCGCAGATCCGGGGCGATCAGCGTGACCCGGCCGGCCAGCTGCCGGGCCACCGCGCCCCAGGACAGCCCGTTGGCCGTGATGCCGTGCAGCGCCACCACCACCGGCGCCTCCGGATCGGCGGCGGGCCAGCGCAGAGCGGCCAACGTTCCCCCGCTCACCGGGACTTCGATCTCCTCGTACGGAATCACTGGTCTCCGGTCTCCTTCCGGTACGGGACGGACCTCAGCCTGGACGGCAACCGGGCCAGGCCGCCCGGCAGCAGATGTACCACGGCCACGAACAGCACGCCCAGCAGGAACAGCGGCTGGGAGAGCGGGACCCGGAGCACCGCGGGCAGGTCCGCGACCGCGCCCGAACCGGCCAGATCGCCGAGCCGGTGGTCCGCCCAGGTGTAGAGGATGCCGCCCGCCATCGGCCCCCAGCGGGTGCCCGAGCCGCCCAGCACCACCATCACCAGCAGCGAGAGCGTGAAGTCGGACGTGGTCGTCTGGGGGGTGGAACCGCCGGTCAGGACCAGGTGGACGATGCCGCCGAGCGCGGCGAGCGCACCCGCGACGACGAAGGCCGTCAGCTTGAATCCGTACGGCTTCAGGCCCAGCACCTCCACCCGGCGCTCGTTCTCCTTGATGCCCTCCCAGACGCGGCCGGTGGGGGAGCGGACCGACCGGTGGACGACGGCCAGGGTGAGCACGAGGTAGGCCAGCGCGAGCCAGTAGAGGTTCGCCGTGTTGTCGATGCCGACGAGCCAGGAGGGAAGGAGATCGGCCGGGGCCGCCCGGCCCTCCTCGCCACCGGTGACCCCGCCGGGGTTGCGGGACACCAGGATCGAGCCCGCCTGGGCGAAGGCCAGGGTCACCATGGAGAAGCCGATCCCGGTGACGCGCAGGCTCACCGACCCCAGGACGAGGGCCAGCGCGATCCCGAAGAGGAGACCGAGGACCGAGGCCAGGACGAAGGGAAGGCCCGCCTCCAGCAGGAACATGTTGGTGGCGTAGCTGCCGGCCGCGAAGTACAGGGCGTGGCCGAACGAGAGCAGTCCGGTGCGCCCGAGCAGCAGGTCGTAGCCCGTGGCCAGGGCGCCGAACAGCAGGCAGGTGGCGAGGAGTTGCAGGCTGCCCGCACTGCCGAGCGGACCGTCCAGCAGACCGGGCACGGGCACGGCGCTGAACGGCGCGACGGCCAGGACCAGAAGGACGGCCGCCGGCCACCAGCGCAGCAGCCGGGGCGACTTGACCGGCAGCACCGGGGCCGGAGAGCCCTCGGTGCGGTCGTGTGTCTCGGTGGCGGTGCTCACGCGAGCCTCCCCGTCAGTCCGCGCGGGCGGATCAGCAGCAGCGCGGCGAGCAGGACGACGACCGCCAGATCGCCGAGGCCCGCCGCGGTGTAGTAGTTGGCGAACTGCTGGACCAGTCCGATGACGACCGACGCCACGGCGGCGCCGGTCACCGAACCCATGCCGCCGGTGACCACGACGACGAACGCGAAGATGAGCAGCGAGGTGCCCTGGCGCGGGTCGACCGAGCCGAAGTACAGCCCGCCGAGTGCCCCGCCGAGCGCGGCCGCGCAGCCGCCGATCGCGAAGACGAGGGTGAACGCCCTGCGGACGTCGATGCCGAGCGCGGTGACCATCGCCCGGTCCTCGACACCGGCCCGTACGACGAGACCGTGCCGGGTCCGGCCCAGGAACAGCCGCAGCGCCACCAGCACCACGACGGCCGCCGCGACCAGCACGAGGCGGTTGACCGGGACCTGCGCGCCCAGCAGCCCGAAGGTGCCGGACAGTGCATCGGGCCCGGGGAACGTCCGGGCGTCCGAGCCCCAGATGCCCGACAGCAGCGCCGGCACGGCGAGCCCGACCCCGACGGTGGCGAGCACCTGCTCGCGCGGCCGGGTGTAGAGCGGGCGGACGACCGCGAGTTCCAGGAGCACGGCGGCCGCGGTGCCCACCGCCGTACCGAACAGGACCGCGAGGACGAAGCCGGCGCCGCCGGGACCCGCGCCGGGCAGATGGCCGGACGCGGCCCACCAGGTGCCGTACGCGCCGATGGACAGCAGCGCCCCGTGCGCGAAGTTGAGGACGTCCATCAGGCCGAAGATCAGCGAGAGTCCGGACGCGATGAGGAAGTAGAGGGCTCCCAGACCGAGTCCGGTCATGGTGAGCAGGACGAGGGTGGACATCAGGAATCCGCCTCCGCGGTCTGGGGGTTCAGCGGGCCGTGGCCCACACCGAGCAGCCGGCGGGCCGCCTCCGCGTCGCCCAGGAGCCCGTCCGCCGGGCCCCGGTGGGCGGTCCGGCCGTCGGCCAGCACCACGCAGTGCCCGGCCAGCCGGCGGACGACGGCGAGGTTCTGTTCCACGAGCAGCACCGGCACCGCCTCGGCGGCCCGCTCCAGCACCTGCGCCACCTCGGTGACCACCTTCGGCGCCAGGCCCTTGGTGGGTTCGTCCGCGATGATCAGCCGGTTGGTGTTGAGCAGGGTGCGGCCGATGGCGACCATCTGCTGCTGACCGCCGGACAGCGTCCCGGCCAACTGCCGTGCGCGCTGCTTCAGTTCGGGGAAGAGCTCGTGCACCAACGCGTACGCGGGCTCGCCCGCGCCGCGCCGCTCGGCCAGCCGCAGGTTCTCCGCGACGGTCAGCCCGGCGAAGATGCCGCGGTCCTCGGGGGCGTAGCCGATCCCGCGCCGGACCAGCGCGTGCGTCGGCAGGGCCGCGGTCTCCTCGCCGTCCAGGCGGACACTGCCGCTGCGCGGGACGAGGCCGAGGATGCCGCGCACGGTCGTGGTCTTCCCGGCGCCGTTGCGGCCGAGCAGCGCGGTCACGCCGTGGCCGGCGACGTCCAGGTCGACGCCGTGCAGGATGTGCCGGCCGCCGATCAGGACCCGCAGGTCCCGCACGGCGAGCAGGGGTTGTTCCGTCGTCACAGCCCCTCCCCGAGGTAGGCCTGCTGCACGGTCGGATCGGCGGTCACGGCCGCGGGGGTGTCCAGGGCGAGCAGCCGGCCGTGGTGCATCACGGCGAGCCGGTCCGCGAGGCCCAGCAGGACGTCCATGTGGTGCTCGACCATGAGGACCGTGCGCCCCTCCTCCCGGTGCAGGGTGCGGATCAGTCCGGTCAGCGCCGGGACCTCCTCGGCGCTCACCCCGGCCATCGGCTCGTCGAGCAGCATCAGCCGCGGCTCGCCCACCAGCAGCACGGCCAGCTCCAGCTTCCGCTTCTCGCCGTGCGACAGTTCGGCGGCCGTGGCCCCGGCCCGGTGGCCGAGACCGGTGCGCTCCAGGACGCCGGCCACCTCGGCGGTGTACGGGTCGGCGCGCCGCCAGATGCGGTACGAGCCGCCCCGGACGGCCTGCGCGGCCAGCCGGACGTGGTCGGCCACGGTCATCGCGGGCCAGAGGCTGGACGTCTGGAACGTGCGGCCGATGCCACGCCGGGCCCGGACGTGCGCGGGCCGGTGCGTCATGTCGGTGCCGTCCAGCGCGACGGTGCCCGCGGTGGGCAGCGTCAGCCCGCTGATCAGGTTGAACAGGGACGTCTTGCCTGCCCCGTTGGGGCCGATGAAGGCGAGGAACTCGCCCTCGCGGACGCTCAGGGTGACGTCCTGGACGATGGTCGCGCCGCCGACGCTCCAGCCGAGCCCGTCCAGCCGGAGCACCGGGGTCGCCAGGTCCGCCGGGCCACCGTTCCGGTGCCCGGGGGTGTGGGGTGCGGTCACGGTTCAGCCCGCCGAGGGCTTCACGGGCGGTGCCACGGTGTCCATCGGCTCGGTGTCCAGCAGCTCCGGCTTCAGGGCGGCCCCCTTGCCGGTCAGCCGGGCCACGAACATCGGCTGCACCAGCGCGTGGTCCTCGGCCCGCACCTGCGCCTTGCCCTTGACGCCGTCGAAGGTCCAGCCCTCCAGGGCCTTCACCATCGCGGCCGGGTCGGTGGCGCTGCCCTCGGCCACGGCGTGCACGATCATCTGGGCCGCGGTGAAGCCGTCCGGGGTGAACAGGTCGGGCGTGCCGCCCGCCTTCGTGACCGAGTCGAGCATCGCCTTCTCCACGGCGTTGCCGCCGCCCGCGCCCGGGAAGTAGTGCGCCAGGAACGACACCTTGGACCCGGCCGCCCCGAAGACCGGGTACGAGGCGGTTCCGGCGAGGCCGGTGACGACCTTGCCCGCGCCCAGCACACCCTGCTGGTCCAGTGCCGTCCACAGCGCGGGGGCGGTGGAACCGGCCCAGGCGACGAAGACCAGGTCCGGCCCGCCCGCCTTGACCTGCCGGGCGAACGGCGTCAGGTCCGTCGCGCTCGGCGGTGCCAGCACGGAACCGACCTTCGCGCCCTTCGCGCCGAGCACCGCCTTCACCGCGGCGACGTTGGCCTGGCCGAACGTGGAGTCCTGGGCGAGGACCGTGACCTTCTTGCCCTCGGCGTCGCCGAGCATCGCGCCCGCCGTGAGGATGTCCTGGTAGGACTGCCGGCCCGAACGGAAGGTGTAGCCGTTGATGCCGGTCACCGCGTCGGTGGCCGCCGGGCCGCTGACGTACAGCACCTTGTTCTGCGCGGCCAGGGGCGCCATCTGGAGCGCGACGCCGGAGTCGGTGGTGCCGGCCAGCACCTTGTACCCCTTGCCGATCAGGTTCTTCGCCGCGGAGACCGCCTTGCCGGGGTCGCCCGCGTCGTCCTGCTCGGTGACCTCGATGCGGTGGCCGGCGACCTTCCCGGTGCCCTTCGTCGCGTAGTCCAGGCCCGCCATGAAGCCGTCGCGGTACTGCTTGCCGTAGTCCGCGAGCAGCCCGGTGCGGGAGTAGACCAGGCCCACCTTCACGGCGGCGGTCCCACCGGCCTTCCCGGACCCGCCGGCGCCGGCATCGGACTGGCCCGCCTTCCCGGCGGCGGTGCAGCCGGTCAGCAGCAGACCGGCTGCGGCCAGGACGGCGAGGGTGCGGACGTGGGTGCGGGATCTGCTTGATCTGCTGGCTCTGCGACGCATGGTGACCGGCTCCTCGGCGTGTTCCTGTGATGTCGCCGAACCGTATGAACACCGTGCCGTCGTCGATATGGTGCAGGGCACCCCACCTGACCCGGGGCCCATGTGGGTGCCGTACATGGGCAGGAGCCCGGGGGACTCAGCCGGCGGGCTTCTCCGCGGTCAGGTCGATCAGCCGGCACACCGTCTCGATGTCTATCTTCACCTGCGCGATCGAGGCCCGGCCCGACAGCCAGGTGATCAGGGCCGAGTGCCAGGTGTGCTCGATGACCCGAACGGCCGAGAGCTGCTCGGGCGTCGGACGGTCGAGCCCCATCGCGTCCAGGATGATCGCCGTGGTGAGCCGCGAGACGGTGTCCACCTCGGGGCTCACGCTGCGGTCCGCGAAGGTCAGCGCGCGCACCATGGCGTCCGCCAGATGCGGTTCGCGCTGCATCGCGCGGAAGGCCCGCATCAGGGTGTCGGCCACCCGGTCCGCCGCGTTCTCACCGGCCGGGGGGCGCTTGCGGAGCGTCCCGTGCATGTGCTGGAGCTGGTCCTGCATGGTGGCTACCAGGAGGTGGACCTTGGACGGGAAGTAGCGGTAAAGGGTGCCCAGAGCCACCCCTGCGGCCTCCGCCACCTCGCGCATCTGCACGGCCTCGAAGCCGCCCCTGCTGGCGAGCTGGGCGCTGGCGTGCAGGATGCGGCGGCGGCGTGCCTCCTGGCGTTCCGTCAGGGGCGGCGATGCCGGTCTGGCTTCCGCTGTCATGTGTCCCATCCCGAGGCTTCTGTCCGCGTCCGCGAGGGCGCGCGGCCGGGTCCGGCGGCGCACAGCATGCCAGGGTGTGTGCCGTGGCGCGAATCACCTGATCCGGCCGTGGAACCGTTGCTACCTGCCGGTAGATTCATAGCTGGTTGAACGATCCAGTCTGAAACTTGTTCTAGATTAGCGTGAGCGGTTACGCTCCGGCGAACACGCAGCGAGAAGGGGGCCGAGTGTGACCGCTGAGGCCATAGAGTCGGGCCCCCGTGCGGGCGCCGCCACGTCGGACACAGGCGCCGACGCCGCCGGTGACCGGCCCCTGCGCATCGCCCTCCTCACCTACAAGGGCAACCCCTTCTGCGGCGGCCAGGGCGTCTACGTACGCCACCTCGCCCGCGAGCTCGCCCGGCTCGGCCACAGCGTCGAGGTGATCGGCGCCCAGCCCTACCCCGTGCTCGACGAGGGCGTCCCGCTCACCGAACTGCCCAGCCTGGACCTCTACCGGCAGCCCGACCCGTTCCGTACCCCGAAGCGTGGCGAGTTCCGGGACTGGATCGACGCCACCGAGGTCGCCACCATGTGGACCGGCGGCTTCCCCGAACCGCTCACCTTCAGCCTGCGGGCCCGGCGCCATCTCGCCGCCCGCAGCGGCGAGTTCGACGTCATCCACGACAACCAGACGCTCGGCTACGGGCTCCTCGCCGACCTCGGCGCCCCCCTCGTCACCACGATCCACCACCCCATCACCGTCGACCGGAAGCTCGACCTGGACGCGGCCCCGAACCGCCGCCGCCGCGCCTCCGTCCGCCGCTGGTACGCCTTCACCCGCATGCAGAAGCGCGTCGCCCGCAGGCTGTCGTCCGTGCTCACCGTCTCCGGCTCCTCCAAGCAGGAGATCGTCGACCACCTCGGGGTGGACCCCCGCCGCGTCCACGTCGTGCACATCGGCGCCGACACCGACCTGTGGTCGCCCGACCCCGCCGTTGCAGAGGTGCCCGGCCGGATCGTCACCACCTCCAGCGCCGACGTCCCGCTCAAGGGCCTCGTCCACCTCGTCGAGGCGCTCGCCAAGCTCCGCACCGACAACCCCGCGGCCCACCTCGTGGTCGTCGGCCGCCGCGCCGAGGACGGACCCGTCGCCCAGGCCATCGAACGGCACGGGCTCGGGGACGCCGTCGAGTTCGTCAAGGGCATCAGCGACGCCGAACTCGTCGACCTCGTCCGCGGCGCCCAGATCGCCTGCGTCCCCTCCCTCTACGAGGGCTTCTCGCTGCCCGCCGCCGAGGCGATGGCCACCGGCACCCCGCTCGTCGCCACCACCGGCGGCGCGATCCCGGAGGTCGCCGGGCCGGACGGCGAGACCTGTCTGGCCGTGCCGCCCGCAGACGCGGGCGCCCTGGCCGACGCGCTCGGCCGGCTGCTCGGCGATCCGGAGCTGCGCGCGCGGCTCGGGGCCGCCGGACGCGAACGGGTCCTCGCCCGGTTCACCTGGAAGCAGGCCGCGATCGGCACCGCCGCCCTCTACCGGGAGGCGATCGCCGCCCGCGCCGCCACCGGCCCCGGCGGCCGACGGTGACACCGCGTCCCACCCGCACCTTCACCCTCCGACCCCTCGACCGCGAAAGCAGGCATTCGTGCTGACCGTGGACTTCACCCGCTTCCCGCTCGCCGCAGGCGACCGAGTGCTCGACCTGGGCTGCGGCGCCGGACGCCACGCCTTCGAGTGCTACCGGCGCGGTGCCCAGGTGGTGGCTCTCGACCAGAACGGCGAGGAGATCCGCGAGGTCGCGAAGTGGTTCGCCGCGATGAAGGAGGAGGGCGAGGCCCCCGAGGGCGCCACCGCCACCGCGATGGAGGGTGACGCGCTCAACCTGCCGTTCCCCGACGAGTCCTTCGACGTCGTGATCATCTCCGAGGTCATGGAACACATCCCCGACGACAAGGGCGTGCTCGCCGAGATGGTCCGGGTCCTGAAGCCCGGCGGCCGGATCGCGGTCACCGTGCCGCGGTACGGCCCCGAGAAGGTCTGCTGGACGCTCTCCGACGCGTACCACGAGGTCGAGGGCGGCCACATCCGCATCTACAAGGCCGACGAACTGCTGGGCAAGATGCGCGGCGCCGGCCTCAAGCCGTACGGCACCCACCACGCGCACGCGCTGCACGCCCCCTACTGGTGGCTCAAGTGCGCCTTCGGCGTCGACAACGACAAGGCCCTGCCGGTGCGGGCGTACCACAAGCTGCTCGTCTGGGACATCATGAAGAAGCCCATGGCGACCCGGGTCGCCGAGCAGCTGCTCAACCCGGTCGTCGGCAAGAGCTTCGTGGCGTACGCGACCAAGCCGCACCTGCCCTCCACCGTGACGGCCGAGGCCGGGGCGTGACACTTCCCGAGCGGACCGAACACCTCGTCCTGCCCGGAGTCCTCACCGCGGGGGAGGCCGCCGAGACCGTCGCCGCGGTGCTCGCCGTGCAGTGCGACGACGGTGCGATCCCGTGGTTCCGCGGCCACCACCTCGACCCCTGGGACCACACCGAGGCGGCCATGGCGCTGGACGCGGCCGGTGAGCACACCGCCGCCGAACGCGCCTACGAGTGGCTCGCCCGCAACCAGAACGAGGACGGTTCCTGGTACGCGGCCTACCACGACGGCGACCCGAAGCAGCCGACCGACCGCGGCCTGGAGACCAACTTCTGCGCCTACGTGGCCGTCGGCGTCTGGCACCACTACCTCGCCACCGGTGACGACGCGTTCGTCGACCGGATGTGGCCGACGGTGTTCGCCGCCGTCGAGTTCGTCCTGAAGCTCCAGCAGCCCGGCGGCCAGATCGGCTGGAAGCGGGAGGCCGACGGCACCCCGGTGACGGACGCGCTGCTGACCGGCTCCTCCTCCATCCACCAGGCGCTGCGCTGCGCGCTGGCCCTCGCCGAGTCCCGCGAGGAGCCGCAGCCCGACTGGGAGCTGGCGACGGGGGCGCTGGGTCACGCGATCCGCAGCCACCCGGAGCGCTTCCTCGACAAGAGCCACTACTCGATGGACTGGTACTACCCGGTGCTCGGCGGCGCGCTCACGGGAGCGGCGGCCACGCAGCGGATCGACGAGGGCTGGGAGCGTTTCGTCGTCCCGGGCCTCGGAGTGCGCTGCGTGCTGCCCAACCCGTGGGTGACCGGCGGTGAGAGCTGCGAACTCGCCCTCGCCCTGTGGGTGATGGGCGAGTCCGACCGGGCCCTGGAGATCCTGCAGTCCGTCCAGCACCTGCGGGCCGATGGCGGCATGTACTGGACGGGCTACGTCTTCGAGGGCAACCGGGCGTTCTGGCCCGAGGAGCACACGGCGTGGACCGCCGGTTCGCTCCTGCTCGCGGTGGCCGCCCTCGGGGGGGACGAGGCGACCACCGCGGTCTTCAGCGGGGAGAGGCTGCCGAAGGGACTTGAGCCCGACTGCTGCGGCTGAGCGGGTGCCGCCGGGAAGCCCAGGCGGGTCCCGTCGGCCTCAGCGTCGGATGCGGCCTGCGACCGCGTGCCCGATGAACAGGTACACGACGGCTGCGAGTCCGTAACCGGCGACCACGTTGGCCCACGCCTTGTCGAACGTGAACAGGTCGTACGACCAGCCCGCGAGCCAGCGTGCGGTTTGCCGCACGAACTCGACGAGGTCGTTGCCCCGGTTGGCGTCGAGCAAGTACATCAAAATCCACAGGATGATGATGAAAGCCATGATGTCGGCCACCACGGCTATGACACGTGCGGCGGTACTGCTTCCGTTGCCTCGTCTGTAAGACATGGACTGCGGATTGCCGTTTTCCGCCGTACGAAACCCGGACGGCGGACCCGGGTGGCGGGGCGGTCCCGGCGGAGCCAGCCTTGCGGAGGAGTGCCGGCCCCCGGCACCCGCCGTGATGTCCCCGGTCAGGGAGGCCCGCCGTGCCCCGTTCCGTACCGCTCCGCCGACTCCTCGTGGCGCTGTTGCTGTCCTGCTCCGTGCTGGTGAGCACCACCGCGTGCGGGGGCGACGACGACAACAGCGGTACGAGCAGCTCCGCGTCGCCCACCGGGACGTCGTCGGCCCAGGCGCAGAAGTTCGCCAAGACGCGCTTCGTCGCCAACGCGGGGCTCGCGGCGGGCGCCTCGTACCAGTGGATCATCAAGCCGTACCGTGCCGGGAAGTTCAAGAAGGGCGCGGACGGGCGGACCTTCGCGCTCGTCAAGGCGGGCCTCGCGGGCGGCTTCGCCTACAACCGGCTCAAGGCCGCCACGGTCAACGCCAAGGGCGACCCGCTGCTGGCGAAGGCCGTCGCCCCGCTGACCGCGGGCATCGAATCCCTCAAGAGCATGGCCACCAAGCTCCGCAAGGGTGAGGCGGGTGCGGGCGACGTCGGCGCGTTCGAGAGCGTCATCAACAGCATCAAGGACGCCGGCAAGAGCGCGGGCGCCGAGGTGAAGGACAAGGTGCCGTCGACCTCCCAGCTGGGCGGATAACCATGGGTGGGCCGGGGCATGTCCGCACTAGGGTGCGGGCATGCCCCCTCTCGCGCATGAGCGCTACTGCGACGAAATCGTCCTGCTGACGGACACGTTGAGGACCGCGATCAGCGGCGCCGACCTCGACGCGACCGTCCCGACCTGCCCGGACTGGACGCTGCGCGAACTGGCCGTCCACCTCGGCGGCGCCCAGCGCTGGGCCGGCGAGATCGTCCGCACCCGGGCCACCGAGGAGCTCGGTGAGGAGCAGGTACCGGACTTCACACCCGACGGCGACGACCCCGCAGTGCTCGACGCCTGGCTGGCGGAGGGGGCGGCCGGGACCGCCGAGGTGCTGCGGCAGGCGGGCCCGGCTGTGAGTGCCTGGTCCTGGTACGAGCGGGACCGGAGCGCGGGCTTCTGGGCGCGGCGCATGGCGCTGGAGACGGTCGTCCACCTGGCGGACGCGGCACTGACCGCGAAGGTGCCGTACACGATGGCGCCCGAGCTGGCCGCGGACACGATCGACGAATGGCTCGACATCGTCGCCGGCGCCCAGGCGGAGGGCGATCCGGAGGCGCTGGAGCTGCGCGGGGGCGGCCGCTCCATCCACCTTCACGCCACCGACGTCCCGGACGCCGAGTGGCTCATCGAGTTCGGCGAGGACGGCTTCACCTGGCGCCACGCGCACGGCAAGGCGACGGCGGCGCTGCGGGGCCCGCTCACCGACCTGATGCTGGTCTTCAACCGCCGCCTCGCCCCTGACAGCGACCGGGTCGAGGTGCTGGGCGACGCGGAACTGCTGGACTTCTGGCTGGCGCGGTCGTCGTTCGGGTGAGGGGCGGCGGGGGCGGCCGGTGTGCGGGCCGGGCGTGGCTGGGCCAAGCTGGACGGGCAGCCCGTCCCGTCCCGCCAGGAGGTGCCGATGGACCCGGTCCGGGCCCTGGAGCGGATCGCTTTCCTGCTGGAGCGCGGCGGGGGCGACACCTACCGCGTCCAGGCCTTCCGTACCGCCGCCCGCACGGTGGCGGCGATGGACGACGGCGAGGCCGTGCGGCGGGTGACGAACGGCTCGCTGGAGCGGGTCAAGGGCATCGGTCCCAGGACCGCCCAGGTCATCCGCGAGGCGGTGGCCGGGGAGACGCCCGCCTACCTGGAGCGGCTGGAGACCGAGACCGCGGAGAGCGGGCCGCTCGCCGAGGGCGGCGAGGCACTGCTCGCG
The DNA here is from genome assembly GCF_035917255.1 of Streptomyces sp. NBC_01257. Taxonomy (NCBI): domain Bacteria; kingdom Bacillati; phylum Actinomycetota; class Actinomycetes; order Kitasatosporales; family Streptomycetaceae; genus Streptomyces; species Streptomyces sp. NBC_01257. Next base: position 2,845,299 of record NZ_CP108472.1, on the reverse strand, counting down.
CTGCTGCGCGGCGACTGCCATCTGCACTCCGACTGGTCGGACGGCGGCAGCACCATCGAGGAGATGGGCCGCACGGCCGCCGCCCTCGGCCACGACTGGGCGGTGCTCACCGACCACTCGCCCCGGCTGACGGTCGCGAACGGCCTCTCTCCCGAGCGGCTGCGCGAACAGCTCGCCGTGGTGGCCGAACTCAACGAGCGCTGGGCGCCGTTCAGGCTGCTCACCGGTATCGAGTGCGACATCCTCCTCGACGGCTCCCTCGACCAGGAGGACGAGCTGCTGGAGCAGCTGGACCTCGTGGTGGTCTCCGTCCACTCCAAGCTGCGGATGGACCCCGCCCCGATGACCCGGCGGCTCGTCGCCGCCGTACGCCACCCGCAGGCGAACATCCTCGGCCACTGCACCGGCCGCCTGATCACCGGCCGGGGCCGCCCGGAGTCGCGGTTCGACGCGGACGAGGTCTTCGCCGCCTGCGCGGAGGCGGGCACGGCGGTCGAGATCAACAGCCGCCCCGAACGGCTGGACCCGCCCCGGCGGCTGCTGCGCCGGGCCGTGGACGCGGGCACCCTGTTCGCCGTCGACACCGACGCGCACGCACCCGGCCAGCTGGACTGGCAGATCCACGGTTGCGCCCGCGCCGAGGAGTGCGGGGTGCCGCCGGAGAGGGTCGTCAACACCTGGACGGCTGACGAACTCCTCGGCTGGACGCGGGAGGGACGGGTTCCGGGGGGTGCGGGGGCGGGGTCTTGAGCTCAGGAGTTGTCACCGGCGACGCCGGATGAGCCGCGCACCCCGCCCCCGCCCCGCTCAGGGCTGAGCCCCTCCACGGCGAGGTGGAAGAGACGGTCGGCCTGGGTGGCGGGGTCCTTGTGGTGCTCGGTGGCCAGGGCGATTCCTACGGCGAGGGTCAGCAGGTCGTGGAAGGTGACGTGCGGGGCGACTGCCTTCTCGCGAATGGCCCGCTGGAGCAGGGGAGTTCCGGCCACCTCGATTCTGCTGCCGCAGCTGCTCGGGGAGGGCTCCTCCGTGGGGGGCTCGTAGCTGAGGATGTGGGCGAATCCGCGCGCTGAGACCGCGTACTGGACGAAGGCGTGGAGCCACTCCAGGAGTGCGGTGCGGCCGTCCTCGGTCGTGCTCAGCCGGTGGGCGCGTTCGCACAGGCCCTCGATGCGCTCCTGGAAGACCGCTTCGAGCAGGGCGCGGCGGGTGGGGAAGTGGCGGCGCACGGTCGCCGAACCGACGCCCGCAGTGCGGGCGATCTGCTCCTGGGACGCCTCCGCGCCGTGCGCGGCGACCTCGGCCTCGGCGACGGCGAGGATGCGCTGGTAGTTGCGGCGGGCGTCCGAGCGCTGACCGGTCATGATCTCCTCATTGCTAAATGGCGGGCCCCGCCATATCTTAGCCGTAGGTAAAACGGCGGACCCCGCCGTTTTCAATCTCCGGTCCGCGAGGAGCAGCCACCATGCCCAGCAGCAGCGATATCGTCCTGGTCACCGGCGCCACCGGCCAGCAAGGCGGGGCCACGGCTCGTGCCCTTCTGGCCGCCGAGGTGCCCGTACGCGCGCTCGTGCGCGATCCGTCGTCGAAGCCCGCCCGGGCGATCGAGGCCCTGGGTGCCGAACTGGTGCGGGCGGATCTCTCCGACCGCGCCTCCCTCGGTCCGGCGGTCGAGGGGGTCCGCGCGGTGTTCTCGGTGCAGATGCCGCCGATGACCGAGACCAGCGTGGACTTCGCCGGCGAACTCGCCCAGGCCACCAACCTGGTGGACGCGGCGAAGGCCGCAGGGGTGCGGCAGTTCGTGCAGTCCTCGACCAGTGGCGTCGGTGAGCACACCCAGGTCGCCGGTTGGGCCGAGGGCCGCTGGGCGGCGATGGCCGACTACTTCCAGACCAAGCAGGCGATCATGGAGGCCGTGCGTGGTGCGGGATTTGCCCGCTGGACGGTGATCAAGCCCGCCTTCTTCATGGAGAACCTGCCCATGCTGGCGCCCGAGGGGCCCCGCGGCGGACTGCTGACGGTACTGAAGCCGGACACCGAACTGGCCCTCGTGGCCGTGCGGGACATCGGTACGGCCGCGGCGCACGCGCTCCGGGACCCCGACCGGTTCCATCAGGTCGAACTGGAACTCGCCGGTGACCTGCGCACGATGGAGCAGATCGCGCAGACCCTGTCCGCCGCCTGGGGAGTGCCCGTGACCGCGCCCTCCATGAGCGTGGCGGAGGCCCTTGCCGCGGGCATGCCGGCGTGGGGTGCCGGACACGAGTGGAACAACGTGGTCCTCCAGCCCGCCCGGCCCGCGTTCGCCCGGAAGTTGGGCATCCCGCTCACCACCTTCGCCGCGTGGGCGGATGAGCAGGTGGCGCCCGTGTCCGGCTAGGGGCGCGCTCTAGTGGTTGAGCTCCGCCAGTACCCGCAACGTATGCGGGTCCGGCGCCGTCACCAAGAGGTCCGTCACCGGGCCCTTGCGCCACAACTCCAGCCGTTCCGCGATCCGTTCCCTCGGGCCGACCAGGGAGATCTCGTCGGCGAAGGCGTCCGGTACGGCCAGCACCGCTTCCTCCTTCCGTCCCTCCAGGAACAGTTGCTGAATGTGGCGCGCCTCCTCCTCGAACCCCATCCGTGCCATCAGGTCCGCATGGAAGTTGCGGGCCGCGGCGCCCATGCCGCCGATGTAGAAGCCGAGCATCGCCTTCACCGGCAGCAGGCCCTCCGCGACGTCGTCACAGACGTGCGCGCGGGCCATCGGCGCGATCATGAACCCCTCGGGGAGGCCGCTCAGCGAGGCCTCGTACACGTCGGTGCGCAGCGGTGACCAGTACAGCGGGAGCCAGCCGTCCGCGATCCGGGTGGTCTGGGCGATGTTCTTCGGGCCTTCGGCGCCGAGCAGCACCGGGAGGTCCGCGCGGAGGGGATGGGTGATCGGTTTGAGCGGTTTGCCGAGGCCGGTGGCGTCCGGGCCGTTGTACGGGTGGGAGTGGAACCGGCCGTCCAACTCCACGGGCGCCTCGCGGCGCAGGACCTGGCGGACCACGTCGACGTACTCGCGGGTCGCGGTGAGGGGGCTGCGGGGGAACGGGCGCCCGTACCAGCCCTCCACGACCTGGGGGCCGGACAGGCCCAGGCCGAGCATCATCCGGCCGCCGGAGAGGTGGTCGAGGGTCAGGGCGTGCATCGCGGTCGCGGTCGGGGTGCGGGCCGCCATCTGGGCGATGGCGGTGCCCAGTTTGATACGGGAGGTGTGGGCGGCGATCCACGTCAGCGGGGTGAAGGCGTCCGAGCCCCAGGCCTCCGCCGTCCACACCGAGGAGTAGCCGAGGTCCTCCGCCTCGCGGGCGAGGTCCAGGTGGGCCGGGTTCGGGCCGCGGCCCCAGTATCCGAGAGCGAGTCCGAGCCGCATGTCGCTGCCTCCCAAGGAGTTTGACGGTGCGTCAGGTGTGGTGGGAGGGAGGGTACGACAGCGGCCCCCCGCCCGGAAGGGGCGGGGGGCCGCTGTCGGTGGTGCGTGCGCCGTGGCGCCGGCGTCTCAGCCGCGCTGGATGCCCGTCGTGTCCTGGAGGACTCCGCGACGGCCGTCCTGCGTCTGGGCGATGAGGCCCGGACCGCGCTGCTCGACCGCGAGATACCAGGTGCCCGGCGCCAGTTCGGCGATCGGGGCCGGCGAACCGTCCTCGCCGTACAGCGGACGGGCCACCGGCACGGCGAACCAGAACGGGGTGAAGTCCCCTGCGGGCGCGGCCTGCTGGGCGGGGGCCTGTGCCTGCTGCGGCTCGGGCTGGCCCTGCTGACCGGGCTGACCGGGCTGCGGCTGGCCGCCGTACGACGGAGCCTGGGCCTGCGGCTGAGCGCCGTAGGGGGGCTGCTGGGCGCCCGGGTAGCCGTAGCCCTGGCCCGGCTGCGGCTGGCCACCGTACGGCGGCTGCACGGCCTGCGGCTTCGGGGCGCCCGCGAGCGGGGCCTTGAGCGCCGGGATCAGCGGGGAGGCGACCGCGCCGAAGGCCAGGGCCAGGGAGGCGATCAGGCCGAGGATCAGTCCGGCACCGGCGTCGATCTGGCCGAGGTCGATGATGGTCCAGAACATGTTCCACGCCGTGAAGACCGTGGCGGCGACACCGAACGCGGCGAGGTCGAGACCCAGGACCTTGCGCGGCTGGGGCTGCGAGCGGGAGAGCACGATCAGTGCCGCGCCGATCACCCCGACCATGTAGACGCCGATCCCGTTGCCCAGGGAGTCCCAGGAGTTCGGCGCGTCGACGCTGGTGCTTCCGTAGTCGAAGTAGTCGAGGAAAGAGGCGATGAACAGCACGACCGCTGCTCCGATCACCACGCCATCGCCTCGAGTGAGGGAGCGGATATTCACGTGAAGGTCCTTAGTCGGTCGTCTCGTCGGGGCGTTTGTCGCTGCCACCGGTACGGCGGGTACGGCGCGAAGCTCGGGAGCGGCCCCCCATCGTACGGATGAATCTATCGTCTGCCCGGGCGGGTTGTGTTCCTGCCCGGACGTTGGACGAGCATCCTCCCGAATTCATCGCAGAACCACCTCTTACTACCCGTTCAGGTAGCTGCTGATGCCGTCCGCGATGCCCTGGGCCGCCTTCTGACGCCAGCCCGCGCTGGTGAGCAGGGCGGCGTCCTTCGGATCACGCATATTGCCGCATTCGATGAAGACTTTGGGGACGGTCGACAAATTCAGTCCGCCGAGATCCTTGCGGGTGTCCAAGCCGGTATTGCCGCCGATGTAATTGGAAGGCGCACTTCCGGTAGCGCGTACGAAGAGTCCGGCGATGCGGGTGCCCAGTTCGCGCGACGGGCCCACGATCTTCGAGGTGTCCGCGCCGCCGCCGCGCACCGATGCGGGAAGAATCACATGGAAGCCGCGGTTCCCGGCCGCCGATCCGTCCGCGTGGACCGAGACGACCGCGTCCGCCCCGGCCTTGTTGCCGATCCGGGCCCGCTCGTCGACGCACGGCCCGAACGGCCGGTCGTCGTCGTACGTCAGGAGCACCTTCGCCCCCTGGGCCTGGAGCAGCGTACGCAGCCGGTGCGACACATCGAGGGTGAACCGGGCCTCCGCGTAACCGGAGTTGGTGGAGGTGCCGGTGGTGTCGCACTCCTTGTGCGTGGTGCCGATGTCCACCTGGCGGTTGATCTCGGCGGTGTGCAGGTGGTTGTCCGGGTTGTGCCCCGGGTCGATGACGACCGTCCTGCCGGACAGCGGGCCGGACGCCGCGGGTGCGGTGGGCCTCTTCGACGGGGACGGGCCGGTGCGCGACGGCGACGGGGAGGCCGGGGCGGCGGGTGTGGACGCGGCCGCCGAGGACGGGGCCGTGTCGCCGCCCTTCCCGGGCTGTGCCTGCGCGGTGCCGCCGCCGTCCGCGCCGCAGCCGGCGAGGCCCAGGCACAGGACGGTCAGCACCGCGGCGGCGGGCAGGGACGGGCGGTGTGGGGTGGGGGGAGCACTCTCGTCGTGACGCACCCGGCGATGCTATCCGGGAGTCCGCGCGGTGTCCGGGGGCCTCAGAACCCCGGCCCGGTACGGCGCAGCACCCGCAGCGAGTCCGTGACGGAGATCTCGGTGAAGGCGCCCGACGCCAGCGCCCGCAGATACACCCGGTACGGGGCCTGGCCGCCGTGCGCGGGGTCCGGGAACACGTCGTGGATCACCAGCAGCCCGCCCTCGGCGACATGCGGTGCCCAGCCCTCGTAGTCGCCGTTCGCGTGCTCGTCGGTGTGGCCGCCGTCGATGAAGACGAGGCCGAGCGGGCCGCCCCAGACGGCCGCCACCTGCGGGGAACGTCCCACGAGCGCCACCACGTGCTCCTCCAGGCCGGCCGCGTGCAGCGTCCGGCGGAACGTGGGCAGGGTGTCCATCCGGCCCACCTCGGGGTCCACCACCGTCGGGTCGTGGTACTCCCAGCCGGGCTGCTGCTCCTCGCTGCCCCGGTGGTGGTCGACGGTGAGCGCCGTGACGCCGGCCGCGCGTGCGGCGTCGGCGAGCAGGATGGTGGAGCGTCCGCAGTACGTGCCCACCTCCAGCAGCGGCAGTCCGAGCGCGGCCGCATCGGTGGCGGCGGTGTACAGCGCGAGTCCCTCGACCACCGGCATGAAGCCCTTGGCGGCCTGGAACGCGGCGAGAATCTCCGGCTTGGGCTCGGCGGCCACGGGGTTCCTCCTGGTGGGACGGGATGCACGGCGGTCGGTTCGACGGGCGCCATCGTGCCGTACGCCCCCGCCGGATGAACCGGCGGGGGCGTACGGGTGGGGTGGGCCCGGGTCGGGGCAGGCCCCCGGCGGAGCCGTGACGCAGGGGTCAGCAGCTCTGCCAGAGTCGGGTCATGACGCGGACGCCGAAGCGCAGTCCCTCCAGCGGGACGCGCTCGTCCACGCCGTGGAAGAGGCGGCCGTAGTCCAGGTCGTGCGGGAGCTTCAGGCCCTTGAAGCCGAAGCAGCGGATGCCGAGGTGGGTGAAGGCCTTGGCGTCCGTGCCGCCGGGGTTGCAGTACGGCACCGGGTGGCCGTCCGGGTCCTCGGCGCGCACCGCGTCGCACATCGCGTCGACGAGCGGGCCGTCGAACGTGGTCTCCATCGCGATGTCGTGGTTGACCCACTCGCGGGTGACCGACGGGAGGAGGAGCCTGTCGATGGTGTCGATCAGTTCCTGCTCGTGGCCGGGCAGGAAGCGGCCGTCGACACGGGCGGTCGCCTTCCCGGGGATCACGTTGGTCTGGTAGCCGGCGTTGAACATGGTGGGGTTCGCGGAGTTGCGGAGCACCACCTGCATGAAGTCGGAGACCGGGCCGAGCTTCGCGAGGCTGCCCTCGATGTCGTTCTCGTCGAACTCGACACCGTAGAGACCGGCGGCCTCCTCCAGCAGGGCGCGGACCGGTTCGATCAGCCGGATCGGGAAGGTCTCGCGCCCGATCCGGGTCAGCGACTCGGCGAGGTCGGTGACCGCGTTCTCGTCGTTGGGGGAGGAGCCGTGGCCGGCCCGGCCGGTCGCGGTGAGCTCCATCCAGGCCATGCCGCGCTGGGCGTTCTCGATCGGGTAGAGGCGCCGGGTGTCGTCGATCGCGAAGGAGAACCCGCCGCCCTCGCCGATCGCCTCGGTGACCCCGGCGAACAGCTCCGGGCGGTGCTCGACCAGCCAGTGGGCGCCGAACTTGCCGCCCGCCTCCTCGTCGGCGAGGAAGGCGAGGACCAGGTCCCGGGAGGGCTGCGTACCGGTGCGGGCGAAGTGCCGGGCGGTGGCCAGCATGACGGCCACCGTGTCCTTCATGTCGATCGCGCCGCGGCCCCACAGGTAGCCGTCCCGGATCTCGCCGGAGAACGGCGGCACCTGCCACTCGGAGGCGTCCGCGGGGACCACGTCCAGGTGGCCGTGGACCATCAGGGCGCCGCGCTCGGGATCGCGGCCCGCGATCCGGGCGATGACGCTGGCCCGGCCCGGGGCGGACTCGACGAGCTCGGAGTCGATGCCCACCTCGGCGAGGCGGCCCACCACCCAGTCGGCGCTCGCGCGCTCGTTGCTGGTGGGGTTGGAGGTGTCGAACCTGATCAGTTCGGCGCAGAGGTCGACGACCTCGGCCTGGGCCTCGTCGGAGGCCGGGACCAGGGGTGCGCCGGGGGCGGTGCTCATGCTGCTCCCACGGAGGTGGTGGCGGGGGCGGCGGGGGCCGAGTCGTTCTCGGAGCCCTCGTCGTCCAGGGTGGAGGTGCCGTACGGCCGCACCCAGCCCAGCAGGCCGAGGACGCTGTACAGGACGAAGGCGGTGGCCAGCGAGTTCAGGGCCGGGATGCCGCCGTCGTAGAACTTGCCGACGCAGAACGCCGCGATCCAGATGACGATCGACATCGGGACCCAGGTAGGCGAGGTCTTCGGCAGGGTCTCGGACTCCCGGGTCTCGTCCAACGGCTTGCGCATCTTCTTCACGACCCAGTACTCGGCCACGATGATGCCGCCGATCGGCGGGATGGCGACGCCGAGGATCGTCAGGAACTCGGTGAAGTGGGTCATGATCCCGACCGCGGACAGGACCGTGCCCGCGATGCCGAGGACGATCGTGACCGCGCCGCGGTGGACGCGCTTGCCGAAGACGACCTGGAAGAAGTTGACGACGCCGAGCGAGGAGCCGTACAGGTTCCAGTCGTTGATCTTCGCGGTGGACATCAGGACCACGATCACGCCGAAGGCGCCGGAGGTGGAGAGGACGATGTGCGAGACCTCGTTGCTCTTCACCAGGTGGCCGAGCAGCACTCCGGTCAGGCCGACGATGTACTCGGAGAGGATCATCGAGGAGGCGCTCTGCAGGAAGACGTGCGAGCCCTTGCGGTTGTAGCGGGTCATCTCCGGGGAGACGATCGCGCCCGTCATGTAGCCGCCCGCGATGGCGGTGGCGGCGACGGCCAGCGGGATCGTGTCGCCGGGCGGCGGCGAGTGGATCAGGTCGCTGAAGGAGTGGTCATTGAGCGTGTTGACGACCGACCAGGCGACCATCGCGAAGAACAGCGGGGTGACGACCTTCGCGAAGTTCGCCATGTACTTGAAGCCGAAGATCACCAGCGCGGTGATGGCGATCCCGGCGAGCACGCACCACATCCAGGACGGTCCGCCGACCAGCGCCGAGACGCTGTTGCCGAAGATCGTGTTCTGGACGCCGAACCAGCCGACCAGGCTGACCGCGATGACGAAGCTGACCAGCGCGGAGCCGTTGCGGCCGAAGCCCACCCAGCGGGTCAGCATCGGGGTCGCGAGACCCTCGCGCATGCCGGCCAGACCGATCGCGAAGATCACGATCTCCAGGATCACCGCGCCGAGCGTGAAGGCGAGGAAGGCGTTGCCGAAGGTCATGCCGACGCCGATGGTGGCGCCGAGCGTGAACTGCGAGATCGAACCGGACTGGGCCAGCCACTGGAGCAGCATCGACCAGAAACCGAAGCGCTTGTCGCGCGGGACGCGCGAGAGCGAGTAGTCGTCGCTGCCGATGCTCTTGGCCTCGGGGGCCACGGCGCCGGCCTGTGGGGTGGCAGCCATCAGGACTCCTGGGGTGTGCGGCCGAAGGTCTGCAGGTGAGCCAGCGACCCGTAGCGGTTGACGAGGTTGTCGAACTCCACCGCGTCGTGGAAGTCCAGGTGGCCGCCGCCGTAGGCCTTGGCGACCTCCACGGCGTAGCGGGCGGCGGACGCGATGTCGGTCTCGTGACTCGCGCCGGTGCCGCAGCCGGGCACCGCGGCGGCCGAGGTGATGGCCAGACCGATGACGGGAGCGGCCGTCGCGGTGGAGGGCTGGAGGATCGAATTGATGTGGTGTGCCCCGTTACCGTACGGCGTGATGTCCTGAGTCGTCACGGGGTACGTGACCAACGGCTCACCCGTCACCACGGCCAGCAGCTCACCGAGCTGCTCGCTGACCCGGAGCACCCAGCCCTCCTTGACGGTGGGCGACAGGGCGAGGCCCTTGTGGTTGATGATCCGGTTGCCCTTGGTGGTGTCGATGGAGAGCACGGCCTCCATCTCGTCCGTCACCTCGTGGCGGTTCATGGTGGCGATGTCCACGGGCGAGCCCATGAACGGCACCGGGTCGTGCGGCTCGGTCGGCGCGTCCGGGCAGATGTGGGTGGCGACGATCACGTCGCCGGGCAGCACATCGCCGCGGCGGCGCATGTCGAGCAGCTTGGCGGCGGTGGCGACGGCCGAGACCGCGCCGTCGGCGTCGGAGACCAGGCCGGTCACCTCGGGCCGGGCGCCGATGCCGCCGAGCCGGCCGACGACGCCCAGGGTGCGGGCGCTGCCTCCGGCGGTGCGTCCCCGGGAGCCGGGGATGCGGACCATCACGAAGTCCGTCGAGCCCCGTTCGCCGGCGACCGTGGCCACCTCCGCGGACGAGCCCTCGGCCCCCGCTACGGAGTCGAGGTACTCGACGACCGTCTTGCCACTGGCCTGGGGGTCGTCCAGAAGACCGACGACGTCCAGCACGTACTTCAACATGGGGGGCCTTTCTCGCGCATCCGTCACACCCGTCCGGCGCCCGGCAGGGAGTGGGACGCCGGACGGGGTGCTGAGAGCAGATTCGGGATCGGATAGCGTTGAACGCAACTGTTTCCCGTTATTTGCAATTCAGGTCTGAATGGTGAGATGACGATGGCGGACTTCGATCTGGACCGGCGCACCCCCGCCGGGGCCCTGCAAACCGTCGACCGGGCGCTCCTCGTGCTGCTCGCGTTCGAGCGGACCAGACCCGACTGGGGCGTCACCGAGGTCGCCGAGGAGTTCGGCTGGGACACCTCGGTGGCCCAGCGGCTGCTCGCCACCCTCGCCGGGCGCGGCTTCCTGGTCTCCGACCCGGCCACCCGGCGCTACCGCATCGGCCCCGCCGTGCTGCGCCTCGGCAGGCTCTGGGAGCGCTCGGGCTCCCTGGAGCTGCTCGCCGGGCCGGTCCTGGAGGAGCTGCGCCGGGTCACCGGCGACACCGTGCTGTTCTGCCTGCCGGACAGCTTCCACATGCGGTGCGTGGCCGCCGAGGAGGGCGAGACCGGGCCGCTGCGCTACTACCCGCTGGTCGGTGAGCTCTACCCGGCGCACGCCGGGGCGACCAGCAAGTCGTTCTACGCCTACCTGCCGGACGAGCAGCGCCACCGGCTCTTCCGGGGGCGCCCGATGGCCCGGTTCACCGACCGGACCGTCACCGATCCGGACCAGCTGGAGCAGGAGTTCCTGAAGGTCCGGGCCCAGGGGTACGCCTGGACGGTCGGCGAGTACGACACCGGCGTCGCGACCCTCGCCGTCCCGGTCTTCCTCGGCCGCGAACCCTACGGAAGCCTCAGCCTGGGCGGCGCCGAGGAACGGTTCGAGGGGGCGCACGAGAGCCGCCTCGAAGCGCTGCGGCACGCTGCCGAGATGCTGGAGCGGCGCCTCACCCACCCGCCGCAGCGCCCGAAGCCGAAGACCCGCCGGACCCGGGCCGCCTGACCCGGGAACAGCTCCGCACGATCTGACCCGAAGAGAACCCCAAGAGGAACCCCGTGAATCTGCTCCTGCTCTCCAACTCCACCCAGCACGGCTGCGGTTACCTGGAACACGCCCTCGACACGGTCGCGGCCTTCCTGCCGTCCGGCGCCCGGCTGGCCTTCGTGCCGTACGCGCTCGCCGACTACGCCACGTACACCGCACGCGTCCGCGAGGCCCTGGAGCCGGCCGGGATCACCGTCCGCGGGGTCCACGAGAACGCCGACCCGGTCGCCGAACTCGCCGCCTCCGACGCCGTGTTCATCGGCGGTGGCAACTCCTTCCGGCTGCTGAGCGCGCTCTACAGGACCGGTCTGCGCGACGCCGTCACCGAGGCGGTGCGCGAGGGCCTCCCGTACATGGGGGCCAGCGCGGGGACGAACATGGCGGCGCCCACGCTCCGTACGACCAACGACATGCCCATCGTGCAGCCGCCGTCCTTCGAGACGCTCGGCCTCGTCCCGTTCCAGATCAACCCGCACTACCTGGACCCGGACCCGGACAGCACGCACAAGGGCGAGACCCGCGAGGAGCGGCTCGGGGAGTTCCTGGAGGAGAACGACGTCCCGGTGCTCGGGCTGCGCGAGGGGTCATGGCTGCGGGTCAACGGGCGTCAGGCCCGGGTCCAGGGCGCCCGCCCCGCCAGGCTGTTCACGCGCGGCGCGCAGCCGCAGGAGCTCCCGGTGGGGACGGACGTCTCTCATCTGCTCACGACCGCGCCGCGGTTCGACGCTCCGGTGCGCTGAGCGTCAGCACCAGATCGGTCTCGCTCCGCGGCCCGTCCGCCGGGTACGACGCGGGGCGGGCCCGCGGCGCGTATCCGGCGGCCGATCCGGCCAGGACGAAGCTCCCGCTGCCCGGGGCGGCGAGCGCGTAGCGGCCCTCCGCGTCCGTGGTGGTGAGCCCGGCCTGCCGGCCGTGCCGGTCGATCAGGGTGACGTTGGCACCGGCCACCGGCGTCCCGTCCGCCTCCAGCACCCGGCCGTGGAAGCCGTCGGAACCGAGGTACGGGTGCGGGACGGGGGGAAGAGGTTCCCCCGCCTCGCGCGCGGCGTCGTCGCCCGCGCTGCTCGCCAGCAGCACCGGCGAGGCGGCCGAGCGCTGCGAGGGCAGGAACGCCGCCAGCACGAGACCGACCAGCACCGCCCCCGTCGCGATCATGAACGAGGTCCGGAAGCCCTCCATGCTGGGCACCGAGACCGGGCCCATCCGCACCGAGGTGTTCGCCAGCACCATGCCGATCACCGCACTCGACACCGAGGTGCCGATCGAGCGCATCAGGGTGTTCAGCCCGTTGGCCGCGCCCGTCTCCGAGGCGTCGACGGCCCCGATGATCAGCGCGGGCAGCGAGGAGTACGCGAGTCCGATACCGGCCCCGAGCAGCACCGCGATCACGATGGTCTGCCAGGCGGCGCTCATCAGGCCGAGCCCGGCGCCGTAGCCGATCGCGATGACCAGCATGCCGAGCATCAAAGTGATCTTGGGGCCGTACCGGGCGGAGATCCGGGCGTACAGCGGGGCGACGAGCATCATCGTCAGGCCGAGCGGGGCCACGCACAGGCCGGCGACCACCATGGACTGGCCGAGGCCGTAACCGGTCGACGCCGGCAGCTGGAGCAGCTGCGGCAGGACCAGCGAGACGGCGTAGAAGGCGACCCCGACCATGATCGAGGCGAGGTTGGTGAGCAGCACCTCGCGGCGGGCCGTGGTCCGCAGGTCGACCAGCGGTGCGTCGCTCCGCAGCTCGAACAGGCCCCACAGCACCAGGACGACGAGGGCGGCGGCGATCAGTCCGAGGGTGGTGCCCGAGGTCCAGCCCCAGTCGCTGCCCTTGGTGATCGGCAGCAGCAGGAGGACCAGGCCGAGCGAGAGGCCGAGCGCCCCGGTGACGTCGAACCGTCCGGGGGCCCGGAGCGAGGTCTCGGGCACCGTCAGCACGGTCAGCCCCATGGCCAGCACGCCGAGGCCGGCCGAGCCGAAGAAGAGGGTGTGCCAGTCGGTGTGCTGGGCGACCAGCGCGGCGGCGGGCAGCGCGAGTCCGCCGCCCACCCCGATCGAGGAGCTCATCAGCGCCATCGCGGAGCCGAGCTTCTCGCGCGGCAGCTCGTCGCGCATGATGCCGATGCCCAGCGGGATGGCGCCCATGGCGAAGCCCTGGAGCGCACGGCCCACGATCATGATGACGAGATCGTCGGTGAACGCGCATATCAGCGAGCCGACCACCATCACGGCGAGGCTGGCCAGCAGCATCCTGCGCTTGCCGTTCAGATCGCCGAGCCGCCCCATGATCGGGGTGGAGACGGCTCCGGCGAGCAGGGTCGCCGTCATCACCCAGGTGGCGTTCGACGGGTCGGTGTGCAGAAGGGCGGGCAGGTCCTTGATGACGGGGACGAGCAGGGTCTGCATCACCGCGACGGTGATGCCCGCGAAGGCGAGCACGGGAACGATCCCGCGGCCCGCCTTCGGCGCCCGCGGATCAGGAAGCTCCGCGGTGGGCGTTTCGTGCGTCGTCTGTGGCATGCGTGCGGCCTCCGGGCGGCAGGAGAGGGAGGGTGAGAGGACGGGAGCGCGGTCCCTGCGGCGGGCAGCACTGACCGCCAAGTACGTGCAGGGTGAAACCTTCCGGATGTCCGAGGTATTCCGGTAATAAGGCAAGAACAGGTCAAGACGGCCGGCCCGGTTTCCGGCGCGGCCGCAACTGGGTGCTCATCTGACCTTCCGTCAGATTGGAACGTGTTCTACTCTTGCGCCGTTCCAGTGGCTGCGACCGGCGAGGATCCGCATGGGCATCGGAATCACCGAAGAACACAGGGAGCTCGCGCAGGCCGTACGGGGATGGCTGGCGCGGGCCGTACCGCCCGGAGAAATCCGCAGACTCCTCGACGCGGAAGCCCCCGCCGCCCCCGGCGCACGCCCCGCGTACTGGGACGGGCTCGGCGAGCAGGGGCTGCTCGGCATCCATCTGCCCGAGGCGTACGGCGGAGGGGGCGGCGACCTCCTCGACCTGGCCGTCGTCCTTGAGGAGGCAGGCCGCGCCGCACTCCCGGGCCCCTGTCTGCCGAGCGCCCTCGCCTCGGCCGTCCTGCACGCCGCGGGCGCCGACGCGCTGGTACGCGACCTGGCGGCCGGGACCCGCATCGGTGCCGTCGCCCTCGGGCCCGGATCGCTCACCGCCGTCGAGCACGAGGACGGCCACCTCCTGGACGGCGAACCGCCACCGGTCCTCTCCGGCGCCGAGGCCTGCCTGCTCCTGCTCCCGGCCGCCTCGGCCACCGGCATCCGCTGGTACGCCGTCGACACCGCCGCACCGGGACTGACCGTGCGCCCGCACCGCGGCGCCGACCCCACCCGGCCCACCGCCGCGGTCCGGGCCGACGGCGTCCTGGTCCCCGCCGGACGCGTCCTGCGCACCGGCTCCGGCCTCGTCCGCGACCTCGCCGCCGTCCTGTTCGCCGCCGAGGCCTGCGGCACCGCGGCCCGCTGCCTGGACACCGCCGCCGAGTACGCCAAGGTCCGCGAACAGTTCGGCCGGCCCATCGGACAGTTCCAGGGCGTCAAGCACCTCTGCGCCGACATGCTCGTACGCGTCGAACAGGCCCGCGCGCTGACCTGGGACGCCGCCCGTGCGGCCGGTGAACCCCACCAGCCCGACGAGGTGCGGGGCCTGGCCGCCGCGCTCGCCGCGGCGACCGCGCTGGACGCCGCCTACAGCTGCGCCAAGGACGCCATCCAGATCCTCGGCGGGATCGGCTTCACCTGGGAGCACGACGCCCATCTGTATCTGCGCCGCGCCCTGGTGGCGCGCCAGCTGCTGGGCGGCGCGGACGAGCACCGGCAGCGCGCCGTCCGGCTGGCCGGGGCGGGCGCGCGCCGCGAACTCGCCCTGGAACTGCCGGAGCAGGCGGCCTCGCACCGCGCGGCGGCCCGCGAGGCCGTCGCCGCCGCCCGCGGCCTCGGCCCGCGGGACGCCCGCCGCGCCCTCGCCCCCACCGGCTACGCCGCACCGCATCTGCCCGCGCCCTACGGACTGGACGCCGGACCCGTACAACAGCTCGCCGTGCAGCAGGAGTTGCGCGAGCAGGGCGTGAAGCTGAGCGATCTCTCCATCGCCACCTGGGTGGTGCCCTCCCTGATCGCCCACGGGACCCCCGCCCAGCAGGACCGCTACCTGCTGCCCACCCTGCGCGGCGACCTCCAGTGGTGCCAGCTGTTCTCCGAACCCGGCGCCGGATCCGACCTCGCCTCCCTGCGCACCCGGGCCGAACGGACCCCCGAGGGCTGGCGGATCAACGGCCAGAAGGTGTGGACGAGCGCCGCCCAGTGGGCCGACCACGGCATCCTGCTCGCCAGGACCGACCCGGACGCCCCCAAGCACCAGGGGCTCGGCTACTTCCTCGTCGACATGAAGAACACCGAGGGCATCGACATCCGCCCACTGAAGGAGATCACCGGCGACTCCCTCTTCAACGAGGTGTACTTCGACGACGTCCTGCTGCCCCACGACGCCCTGGTCGGCGAGGCCGGCGGCGGCTGGAAGGTCGCCCGCAACACCCTGGGCAACGAACGCGTCCACATGGCCGACCAGATGAGCTTCGACACCGGCCTGGAAGCGCTGATCGACCGCGCGGCCGGACTCGACGGCGCCTGCCGGGCCAGGATCGGCGCACTCGCCGCCGAGGCCCACGCGCTGGCCTGCATCGGACTGCGCACCACGCTCCAGCAGGTCTCCGGCCTCGAACCGGGCGCGGGCGCCTCCGTACGCAAGCTCGTCCAGACCGTCCACCAGCAGAAGATCGCCGAACTCTCCCTGGAACTGCTCGGCCCGGACGGGGCGGTGTGCGAGGGGGCGGGGGAGCGGGCGGTGCACGGCTTCCTGATGTCCCGCTGCCTGACCATCGCGGGCGGCACCACCCAGGTTCAGCTCAATGTCGTCGCCGAGCGCATCCTCGGCCTGCCGAGGGACTGAGAGGACACCATGACTGGCAAGGCCATGAAGGCATACATCGTCGGCGTCGGGATGACGAAGTTCGAGAAGCCCGAGACCCGCGACTGGCAGTACTGGGACATGGTCAGGGAGGCCGGGACCGCGGCGCTGACCGATGCCTCCGTCACGTACGAGGACATCCGGCAGGCCGCCGTCGGCTACTGCTTCCAGGCCTCCACCGCCGGACAGCGTGCCGTCTACGAACTCGGGCTGACCGGGATACCCGTCTACAACGTCAACAACAACTGCGCCACCGGCTCCACCGCCCTGATGATGGCCCGGCAGTTCGTCGAGGGCGGCGGCAGCGACTGCGTCCTCGCGCTCGGCTTCGAGAAGATGGCACGCGGATCGCTCGGCGGCGGCGGGGCCGACGGCGGCGCGGGCGACTTCAAGACGTCCCCGGTCGCCCGGCACTACGGCATCATGGCCGCCGCCCACGGCTTCGAGATGACCCCGCCCACCGCCCAGATCTTCGGCAACGCCGCCCGTGAGCACATGGAGCGCTACGGCACCACCGAGGCGCAGCTCGCCGCCGTCGCCGCCAAGAACCACCGCCACTCGGCGGGCAACCCGTACGCCCAGTTCCAGGACCCGTACACCGTCGACGAGGTCCTCGCCGCCAAACCCATCCACCGCCCGCTGACCCGGCTCCAGTGCTCACCGACCTCCGACGGGGCGGCGGCGGCCGTCGTCGTCTCCGAGCGCTTCGTCGAGGAACGCGGCCTCGGCGACCGGGCCGTCGAGATCGCCGCCCAGGCCATGACCACCGACACCGAGGCCTCCTTCGCCTCCGGCACCTGCATCGACGCGGTCGGCCTGCCCATGTCCCGGGAGGCGGCCCGCCAGGTGTACGAGACCTCCGGGCTCACCGCCGCCGACCTCGACGTCATCGAGCTCCACGACTGCTTCTCCATCAACGAGCTCCTCACCTACGAGGCGCTCGGCCTGTGCGGCGAGGGCGAGTCCGGGGCGCTCGTCGAGTCCGGCGCCACCACCCACGGCGGCCGCTGGGTGGTCAATCCGTCCGGCGGGCTGATCTCCAAGGGGCATCCGCTCGGCGCCACCGGCATCGCCCAGGCCGCCGAACTCACCTGGCAGCTGCGGGGCGAGGCCGGGGCCCGCCAGGTGCCGGACGCACGGACCGCACTCGCCCACAACATCGGGCTCGGCGGGGCCGCGGTGGTGACGCTCCTGCGCCGCGGCTGAGAACGGCCGGAGGACGGTCCTACGCCCGAGGGCCGAGGCCGGTCCGGTCCGGAAACCGATGTACGGGGTGCAGGGCGGCTGCGAGTATGACGCCATGGTTGACGTCACGACGCCCGCACTCCGTACCCGCCGGACCAGGACCCGCACCTGGGCGGTCGTGCTCGCCGCCTGCACCGGGCAGTTCCTGGTCGTCCTCGACGTCTCCGTCGTCAACGTCGCCCTTCCGTCCATGCGCACCGACCTGGGGCTGAGCGCCGCGGGACTGCAGTGGGTGCTCAACGCCTACTCGATCGACTTCGCCGGCTTCATGCTGCTCGGCGGGCGGGCCGCCGATCTCTACGGCCGCAAGCGGATGTTCCTCGTCGGCCTCGGCCTGTTCACCGCCGCCTCGCTCGCCGGCGGACTCGCCCAGGAGGGCTGGCAGCTGCTCGCCGCCCGGGCCGCGCAGGGACTCGGCGCCGCGGTGCTCGCCCCCGCGACCCTCACCCTGCTCACCGCCGCCGTCCCCGAAGGACCCGCCAGGACCAAGGCCATCGGCACCTGGATGGCCGTCGGCGCGGGCGGCGGCGCGGCCGGCGGGCTGATCGGCGGGGTGCTCACCGACGCGCTGTCCTGGCGCTGGGTCCTGCTCATCAACGTGCCCGTCGGAGTGCTCGTCCTGACCGGCGCCGCGCTCTGGCTCGCCGAGGGCCGGGCCGGTGACCGCGGCCGCATCGACCTGCTCGGCGCACTCCTCGTCACGGCGGGCCTCGCGCTGGTCGCGTACGGCATCGTGCAGACCGAGGAGTCCGGCTGGACGGCGGGCGCGACACTGCTGCCGCTGCTGGGCGGAGCGGCCCTGCTCGCCCTGTTCGTCCTGGTCGAGGCCCGCACGGCGAAGCCGCTGATGCCGTTGCGGGTGCTCGGGACGAGAGCGGTGGCATCGGCCAACGTGGCGATGCTCGTGATGGGCTCGGCGACGTTCTCGATGTGGTACTTCATGACCGTGTACGCGCAGAACGTGCTCGGCTACTCCGCGCTGGAGGCCGGACTCGCCCTGATCCCCACCTCGGTCGCCGTCGTGGTCGGCTCGAAGTGCGCGCCCCGGCTGATGGCCCGGACCGGCGCGAAGAACCTGGCACTCATCGGCACGACGGTGGCCGCCGCCGGCTTCGGCTGGCAGTCCACGATGACGGCCGACGGCTCCTACCTCACCGCGGTCTGTCTGCCCGGCATCCTGATGATGGCGGGCACCGGCCTCGCGTCCACCCCGCTCGCCTCCCTCGCCACCTCCGGCGCCGCCCCCGGCGAAGCCGGCCTGGTCTCCGGCCTCGTCAACACCTCCCGCACGATGGGCGGCGCCCTCGGCCTCGCCGTACTCTCCACGGTCGCCGCGGCCCGCACGGAGGGTTCGGCCGGCGCCGTCGAGCTCACGGCCGGCTACGCGCTCGCCTTCCGGACGGCGGGCGCGGTGCTGCTCGGCGGCGTCCTGCTGATGGTGCTTTGGCTGCCGCGGCACCGGTCGGTCAGGTCTCAGGTGCTGTGAAGCCCCGCCTGCCCGGCGTCGCCCGGCAGACGACACCCCTCAGAGCCAGCCTTGCTGCCGCGCGGCCCGGACCGCCTCCATCCGGTTGCGGGTGCCCGTCTTCCCGATCGCCGACGACAGGTAGTTGCGGACCGTCGACTCCGACAGGTGCAGCTTCTGCGCGATGTCGGCGACCGTCGCCCCGTCCACCGACGCGACCAGCGCATCGCGCTCCCGCGCGGTCAGTGGGCTCGGGCCCGCGCTCAGGGCCGCGGCGGCCAGGGCCGGGTCGATGACGGTCTCCCCGCGCAGCACCCGGCGGATCGCCTCCGCGAGATCCTCGACCGGTCCGTCCTTGACCAGGAACCCCGCCGCGCCGGCCTCCATCGCACGCCGCAGATAGCCGGGCCGGCCGAAGGTGGTGAGGATCAGCACCCGGCAGTCCGGCACCTCCTCACGCAGATCGGCGGCCGCGTCCAGGCCGCTGCGGCCCGGGAGTTCGATGTCGAGGAGCGCCACATCGGGCCGCGACGTCAGCGCGGCGGCCACGATCTCGTCGCCCGCGCCGACCTGGGCCACCACCTCGATGTCGGGCTCCAGACCGAGCAGCAGGGCGAGCGCGCCGCGCATCATGCCCTGGTCCTCGGCGAGCAGGACGCGTACGGAGTGGGTCGGGCGGTGGTCCTGCGGCATCTCGTTCACAGGGTCAGGGTAGGGGCCGGCCCCCCGTCGCCGTTCGCTTCCCCCGGTGCGTCCGCCGGGAGTTCGGCCGTGACCACGAAGCCGCCCGAGGGGGCGGGGCCCGCCTCCAGTGAGCCGCCGGCCGTGGCGAGGCGTTCGGCGAGGCCCTTCAGGCCGGTGCCGCCGATGCCGGGGGTGGGCGGCGGGGCCGGGGTGCGGCCGTCGTCGGTGACCGTCAGGCGGACCCGGTCGGCGGTGCCGTCGACGACGAACGTGCAGGCAGTGGCCGTGGAGTGGCGGACGACGTTGGTGACGGCCTCCCGTACCACCCAGCCCAGCAGCGCCTCCGTCTGCGGGGCGAGCGGGGGGCCCGAGCGGCGGACGGAGGGTTCCATGCCGGCGGCGGTCAGGGCGGACCTGGCCCGGTCGAGTTCGGTGGCCAGGCTGCCCTCGCGGTAGCCGGTGACCGCCTCGCGGATCTCGGTGAGTGCCTGGCGTCCGACCGATTCGATGTCGGCGACCTGGAGGAGGGCCGCGTCCATGTCGCGCGGCGCCAGCCTGCGCGCCGCCTCCGACTTGACGACGATCACCGAGAGCGTGTGGCCCAGCAGGTCGTGCAGGTCGCGGGAGAAGCGCAGCCGCTCCTTCTCGACGGCGGTACGGGCCAGTTCCTGCCGGGTGGAGCGCAGTTCCATCACGGTCTCCGACAGGGTGAGGATCGCGGCCGTCACCGCGCCGGAGATGAACGTCCCGTACCCCAGCGTCCACGGCGTCGACGTGCTGTCGTCGCGCCACACCGCGATCAGGCAGGCCGCCACGGCGAGGCCGAGCAGTCCGACGGCGAGCAGGCGGTGGCGCAGGATCGTCCCGCAGGCCAGTGAGAGCAGCGGGAAGTAGAGCAGCCAGCTGCCGCCGTAACCGATCGCCAGGCCGAAGGTGATGGCGGCCATCGCGCCCAGCAGGACGTACGACACCGGGCTTTCGCGCTTCTCCTTGACGAATCCCCGGAACACCACGGAGATGTAGAGGGAGTTGAAGGCGAGAAGTCCGATTCCGCCGATCCAGGGGTTGGGGGTCTCGCCCTGGAAGAGGTTGGAGAAGGAGCCCAGGCCCATCAGCAGCCAGGGCAGCAGGGCGTACGGCCCCGGCGGGCCGGGGCGCCGCCCCTCCTTCCGCAGCCGGCGCCGTTCCTTCCGCGCCTGTCGTCCGTTCGCTGGCATGTTCGCTCCCGTCACACGGTCCTCGCGGACCGACGGTACGAGATCACGGCGTACATGCCGAACAGCAGGAGCCACGAGGAGAGCACGAGGAGGGTCGTGGCGCCCGGTGCGTGGCCCTCGGTGGTCGCCCAGCCCAGGTCGGCGAACCGGTTGGCCGGGGTGAACCTGCCGATGGACCGCAGCCACTCGGGCAGCATCTCCAGCGGGAACCACAGCCCGCCGACCACGCCGAATCCCATCAGACAGGCGACGTTGACCACTCCGGTGCCCTGCGGGGTGAGCCGGAAGCCGTTGCCCAGGCCGAGCAGGGTGAAGGGCAGCGCGCCGAGCCAGAGCAGCAGGACCAGGACGATCCACTGCCAGGCCGCCATCCGTACGCCGTTGAGCAGTCCGCCGGCCAGCAGCACAGTCAGGATCGTCGGCAGCACGGTCACCGAGCCGCTGACCGCACGGCCCACGACCGCGTGCGTCGGGGAGAGCGGGGTGACCCGCAACTGCTGGAGCCAGCCGAGGGACTTGTCGGACGAGACGCCCGTGCCGATCGCCATGGCCGAGCCGAGCGCCCCGTACGCGGCCATGCCGACCATCGAGCTGGTCTTCCAGCCGTCGGATCCGTCGTCGCCGCCGATGTTCGTGAAGATCAGGTACATCATCACGGGCATTCCGGCACCGAAGATGAGGAAGGTGGCGTCGCGCAGGGTCCGGCGGATCTCGAGCATGATGTAGCGGAACATCAGACGGACTCCTTCGCGTCCTGGTGCGTGGTCCCCGGGGCGGTGGCCCCGGGGGAGGTGAGGGAGAGGAACGCGGCCTCCAGCGTGGCCAGGGAGATCTGGAGGTCCCGGACCAGGCCGAGCCGGGCGAGCTCCACGACGGTGGCGTCGGAGTCGTCCGTGTGCAGCACCGCGCGGTCGCCGGTCACCTCGACGGTGACGACACCGGGCAGCAGCTCCAGGCCCGCGGTGGGCCGGCCCGCGAGGTCGAAGGAGACCTTGCTGTGGCCGGCCGCGGCCTTGATGGTCTCGCCGCTGCCGTCCGCGACGATCCGGCCCCGGTCGATGACGACGATCCGGTCGGCGTTCTCGTCGGCCTCCTCCAGGTAGTGCGTGGAGAAGAGCACGGTGTTGCCGCGCCGGGCATAGGCCCGCATGGAGTCCCAGAACGCGCGCCGCCCCTCCACGTCCAGGGCGGCGGTCGGCTCGTCCAGCACGATCAGTTCCGGACTGCCGGCCAGCGCGACGGCGAACCGGACGCGCTGGATCTGGCCGCCGGAGAGCTTGTCGATCCGCCGGTCCGCGTACTCCGTGACCCCCGCCAGCTCCAGCGCGTCGGCGACCGGCAGCGGCTTCGGGTAGGTGGAGGCCACGAAGGCGATCAGTTCCCGGACGGTCACCCGCTGGATGGGGCGGCCGTCCTGGAGCATGGCGCCGACCAGGCCGGCGCCCACCGCCCGGTCGGGGGTGCGGCCGAACACCCGGACCGTGCCGGCGTCCGGCTCGTTCAGCCCGAGCAGCAGGCTGATCGCCGTGGACTTTCCGGCGCCGTTGCGCCCGAGGAGGGCGACCGTCTCGCCCCGTGCCACGGTCAGGTCGATCCCGTCCACGGCCCGCACACTCGCCCCGGCCCGGCCGAAGGACTTCACCACCCCGCTGAAGTCCACCGCCGTCTCGTTCCCTGTCGTCCGCTGCTTCCCCGTCGTCTGCTTCATGAGGATCACGCTACGGAGCGTGAGCGCGCCCCGGCAGATGCGCATGTACGGACTCGGTGATGACAAATGTCATGGCCCGCGGAGGCCGGGGAACGGGGTGAACGGGCAGCCCGGCAAGGAATCTGACGAGACGTCAGCAGTCTTCCCAACTGCTGGGCCCTGCGTTATACATAGGGCCAACCGGCTAGAACGCGTTCTAGAACGGGCGTGGTCTCCGGTCCCCGCACGACCTCGGTGCGGCCGACGGTGCGGACGGCCGCGCCGAGGTCTTCCACCGTCGAGGAGCAGCTTCCCCATGCCCATTGATGCCGAAAAAGCTCTCGCTGCCGAACCCCGGACCAGCAACATCAGCTGGGACCACAAGGACGTCCAGCTCTACCACCTCGGGATCGGCGCCGGCGCCCGCCCCGACCTGGCCGACCCCGCCGTGGACGCCGGTGAGCTGCGGTACACGCTGGAGTCCCGGCTCCAGGTGCTGCCCTCCTTCGCCACCGTCGCGGGCGCCGGCGCGGGGATGGCCGGGGGACTCTCCTCGCCCGGCGTCGACGTCGACCTCGCGGCCGTCCTGCACGGCGGGCAGAGCGTGCGGGTGCACCGTCCGCTCCCGGTGCGGGGCAGCGCCGTACAGACCACGAAGGTCGCCGCGGTGTACGACAAGGTCAAGGCGGCCGTGCTGGTGCTGCGGAGCGAGGCCGCGGACGAGGACGGTCCGCTGTGGACCAGCGACTCCCAGATCTTCGTGCGCGGCGAGGGCGGTTTCGGGGGCGAGCGCGGCCCGTCCGGGCGGACGGACTGTCCGGCCGTCCCGGGCGACCATCTGGTGGAGCGGCCGGTCCGGCCGGACCAGGCGCTGCTTTACCGCCTGTCCGGGGACTGGAACCCGCTCCACGCCGACCCCGAGTTCGCCGCGCTGGCCGGCTTCGACCGGCCGATCCTGCACGGTCTGTGCACCTACGGGATGACGCTCAAGGCCGTCACCGACACGGTGCTCGGCGGCGACGCGAGCCGTGTCCGCTCCTACCGCACCCGGTTCGCCGGGGTCGTCTTCCCCGGCGAGACCCTCCGCATCGAGATGTGGACCGCGCCGAACCAGGTCCGCGTCGAGGTGAGGGCCGCGGAACGGGACGACGCCGTGGTCCTCGGGGACACCTTCGTCGAGCACTCCTGAACCGAATCCGAACCGAATTCAAGAGCACCACAGGCCCGTGAGGGGAGCCGCACCATGCGCGCAGCCGTACTGCACGAGACAGGCCAGGACAAACTCGAAGTACTCGACGACGTCGAGGCGGTGGGCTTCGGCCCCGGCAAGGTCAGGCTCCGCATCCGGGCCACCGGCCTGTGCCACTCCGACCTCTCCGCGATGAACGGGGTGCTGCCGCAGCCCGCCCCCTTCGTCCCCGGCCACGAGGGCGCCGGCGAGGTCATCGACGTCGGCGACGGGGTGACCGGGCTCAGCGCGGGCGACCGGGTGCTGGTCTGCTGGCTGCCCGCCTGCGGTGTCTGTCCGTCCTGCAAGCGCGGCCAGACACATCTGTGCCTGGCCGGATTCATGAACGCGGGCACCCCCAACTTCAAGCGTCCCGGCGGTGATGTCTTCGGCTTCGCCGGCACCGGCACCTTCACCGAGGAGGTCGTCGTCGGCGCGGACTGCGCGGTGCCGATCCCCGACGACGTGCCCTTCGAGATCGCCGCGCTGATCGGCTGCGGGGTCACCACCGGACTCGGCGCCGCCATCAACACCGCCCAGGTCGAGGCCGGTTCGTCGGTCGCGGTGATCGGCTGCGGCGGCGTCGGCATCTCGGCGATCCAGGGGGCCAGGGTGCAGGGCGCCGCCCAGATCGTCGCCGTGGACCCGGTGGCCTCCCGGCGCGAGGCCGCGCTGCGGTTCGGCGCGACCGAGGCGGTCTCGCCCGACGCGTTCGCCGACGCCAGGGCGCGGATCACCGCGGGCGAGGGCTTCGACTACGTCTTCGAGGTCGTCGGCAAGTCGGTCACGGCCCGCACCGCGTACGAGAACACCCGGCGCGGCGGCACCCTCTGCATCGTCGGCGCGGGCGCCATGGACGACAACTTCCAGGTCAACATGTTCGAGCTGTTCTTCGACGAGAAGCGGATCCTGCCCTCCATGTACGGCGGCGGGGACGTGCTCCGGTCGTACGAGCGGGCCATCGCGCTCTGGCGGGCCGGCCGCATCGACCTCGAATCGATGATCACCCACCGGGTGCGGCTCGACGGGATCAACGACGCCCTCGACCAGATGCGGACCGGCGAGTCGCTGCGCACCTGCATCGAGCTCTGACCCCGCCGCGCAGCCCCACCCCCTCCCGAGAGGACCCCGAGATCCGATGTCACTTCCCCTGGACGGACTGTCCGCGATCGTCACCGGAGCCGGCCGCGGCCTCGGCCGGGCCGAAGCGCTGGAACTGGCGCGGCTCGGCGCGGCCGTCGTCGTCAACGACTACGGGCAGCCGGGCCGCGACGGCTCGGGCGAGGCGTCGGCCGCCCCCGCGGAGGAGGTCGCCGAGGAGATCCGGGCGGCCGGCGGCCGGGCGGTCGCGCACCTCGGCGACGTCTCCGACCACGAGCAGGCCCGCGCGCTGGTCGAACTGGCCGTCAGCACCTACGGCAAGCTCGACGTCCTGGTCAACAACGCGGGCATCCTGCGCGACCGGATGATCTTCTCGATGACCGAGGACGAGTGGGACTCGGTCCTGCGGGTGCACCTCAAGGGCCACTTCAACACCACGCACTTCGCCGCCGCGCACTGGCGGTCCCGCTCCAAGGAGTCCGGCGGACCGGTCTACGGCCGGATCGTCAACACCTCGTCGGAGGCCTTCCTGGCCGGTTCGGCGGGACAGCCCAACTACGCGGCGGCCAAGGGCGGCATCGTCGGGCTGACCACGTCCACCGCGCTGGCGCTCGCCAAGTACGGCGTGACCGCCAACGCCATCTGCCCGCGCGCCAGGACCCGGATGACCGAGGACGTCTTCGCGGGCTTCGAGGAGCCGCAGGACGGCCGGCTCGACGCGCTCGCGCCCGAACACGTCTCGCCGCTCGTCGGCTACCTGGCCTCCCCGGCGGCAGCGAAGGTCAACGGGCAACTGCTCGTGGTGCACGGCGGAATGGTCGCGATCGTCGAACGCCCCAAGGTGGCGGCGAAGTTCGACGCGGCGAAGGAGACGTTCTCCTTCGACGAGCTGGACGAGCTGATCACCCCGTACTACGCGGACCGGCCGCCCAACGAGACGTTCGCGGCGGCGGAGGTGCTCGGCCTGAAGCGGGGCTGAGCCGCAGCGCCCGCGCACGCAGCGGAGGGCCCCCGCAGCCGGTCGGCTGCGGGGGCCCTCCGCTCCCTCGTTCGTCGATTCCGGGCGGCGGTCAGGCCGCCCTGCCGCCCCCTTCCGAGGGGCGGCGGTGGCGGCCGATCGGCTGTGCTGCCGAGTCGTCCGCCGCCACACCCCCTCGGTGTTTTCCGGAGCCGCCGGCTTCGGCCCGTTCCGCGTCCGCCCCCGGCGGCTGCGTCTGGGTCGTGTCGGTTCGCGCCTCAGACATCTGGGAAGTCACCCCGTTGCTATCGCTTACGTGTGTATCCGGGACCCTCACGCCACCGCCGCCCGCGAACGGTCACCGTCGGCGACCGCGGGGTGCGATCGCGTGAGTTCCCCGGCCCAACTCTAGTCAGACGCCGTACGTCCCACGAGAGGCGCCTGCCCCAGCGGAACGGGTCTGCACACAGGAGGAGGCGCCTCGGCCGCGGAGGGTTGCGTACCGCTTTCCGCGCAGGCCGCAGGGGCCGCTTCCCCGGCCGCGCCCAGGTCGGCCGGGACCGTCAGGAGCGCCACCGCGCAGTCCGTCTCCCCGTCCGCGTACGGCAGTTTGAGTACGCCGTCGCGCGACCAGACCCCGCTGCCGGCCAGCCAGCCCTCGGGCGCGGCGAGCTGGTGCAGCCGGCGGTCCGACGGGCGCCAGATCCCGGCCCAGCTGCCCGCCGCCGCGTCGATCCGCAGCGCCACCGCGCAGCTCTCCGGCATCAGCATCTGCCCCGGCTGCACCGCGAACGGCGTCACCGCGGCGTCCGGCAGCCGCAGGCACTCGGGGAAACGCACCGGCAGACAACTGCCCAGCACCCCCCAGCCGATCCGGTCGTGCCCCGGTGCGTCCGAACGGATCAGCAGCAGACCGCTGTCCGGGTCGGCGAGCAGCAGGCGGTCGTCACTGTCCGGCGCGATCTGGAGCAGCGGCGTCATCTCCGCGCCCCGCCCCAGGTCCACCGCGACCGCCTTCACCGGTCCGCCGCCCGCGGGCTCCCGGTCCAGGGCCAGCAGCCGGCCCGCCCGGTCCAGCCAGACCCCGCCGGAACAGTGCCCCGGGAGGTCCGCGAGGTGTTCCGGACCGAACGCGCCGCCCGCCACCAGCCAGAGCCCGGTGGAGTAGGGGCCGGTCGACAGGGCGTACACGCTGCGGCCGTCCGGTGACGGCGGCAGCAGGGTCAGCCCGTCGCATTCGACCGCGCCCAGCGGGAGTTCGCCGGTGCCGGGGCCCGTCGGATAGAGCAGCGAGAAGGAGTGCCGGCCGTCGGCCCGGCGCTGGATGAGCACCCGGCCGTCGGCCAGCGGCACCACCCGCGAGCCGGCTTCCTCCGGCTGGTCCATCGGCAGCGGCACGGCGTACGGCTCGGGGCCGTCCAGGGTCCAGCGCTCGGCGAACCAGGCCGTCCGGGCGTCCGCGCCGCGGGCGGTCGCGAGACGGGCGCCGTAAGCGCCGTCGGCAGTGAGCGTGAACGTGGGCAGGACCGTTTCAGCAGGGACTTGCTCCGGCGGCTCGCCGGGCGGCTCCACCGGCATGGGCGGCTCCACCGGATGGGCAGGGCCCCCGGCCGGGTCCGGGGCCGTCGCGGCCCCGTCCGGCTCGTCGGACTCCGGCTCCACCGTCTCGCCGGTTCCGGCCGCCTCAGCGGTCCCGTCCTCGATGGCACAGGCAGTCATCGACTCATCACCTCCGGCAACCGAAGCTAGTTTTCGCACTTCCTGCCGAACAACACGAGACTCACCACTTCACACATAAGGGTGGTGATGCCCGGATTCGCCTGAGGGGGAGGGGGTGGTTGTGCTCCGCGAGGAGGGGGGTGCCTAAGGTTAGGCATTCCTAAGCGTTACCTGTGTGACCCTCGACTGGAGCAAGTGATGTCCCTTCGACGCCGCGGCACCGCCGCAGTCGGTCTGGCCGTTGTGGCCG
This sequence comes from Streptomyces sp. NBC_01257, assembly GCF_035917255.1. Lineage (NCBI taxonomy): Bacteria > Bacillati > Actinomycetota > Actinomycetes > Kitasatosporales > Streptomycetaceae > Streptomyces > Streptomyces sp. NBC_01257. The sequence goes on along the minus strand of NZ_CP108472.1, from coordinate 2,817,764 downwards.
CCCTGTCCCTCTCTGCCTGCGGGAGCGACGACGGTGCGTCCGGAGCCTCGGGCAAGGAGGGGGCCGGCGGGGACAAGAAGGCCGCCGTCGCGACGGGCGGCAAGGACTTCGGCGACGCGGCGGAGAAGACCGCGGCCTACGGCACCGACGCCCCGGCGGGCACGTTCCCCCGCACCCTCACGCACGCCATGGGCAAGACCGAGCTCAAGGCGGCCCCGAAGCGGGTCGTCGTGCTGGACGTCGGCGAGTTCGACAACGTCGTCTCGCTGGGTGTGAAGCCGGTGGGCTACGCCCCCTCCGAGGGCGATGCGGCGATCCCGTCGTACCTGAAGAAGGACGCGGGCGACCCCAAGAACGTCGGCACGATCAACAACCTCAACCTTGAGGCGATCGCCGGTCTGAAGCCGGACCTGATCCTCGGCAGCCAGCTGCGCGCCGCCGACAAGTACGACGAGCTGTCCAAGATCGCGCCGACCGTGTTCTCCATCCGCCCGGGCTTCACCTGGAAGGAGAACTACCTCCTCAACGCCGCGGCGCTCGACAAGACCGCCAAGGCGAAGTCGGAGCTCGGCGCCTACGAGGCCAACGCGAAGAAGCTCGGCGAGGACATCGGCCCGAAGAAGCCGACCGTCTCCATGGTCCGCTACCTGCCGGACAGGATCCGCCTCTACGCCAAGGCCTCCTTCATCGGCACCATCCTCGAGGACGCCGGCCTGCCGCGGCCCAGGAACCAGCAGATCAACGACCTCGCGGCGGAGATCAGCCCGGAGAAGATCGACGAGGCGGACGCCGACTGGATCTTCACCGGTGTGTACGGCGCCGTGAAGGCGACCAAGCGCGACACCACCCAGGCCAACCCGCTGTGGAAGAACCTGAAGGCCGTCAAGGAGGGCCGGGCGAAGAACGTCTCCGACGAGACCTGGTACCTCGGCCTCGGTGTCACGGCCGCGAACCTGGTCCTCGACGACCTCCGCGCCGATCTCGTGAAGTGACCGCCCCCTCACGGGTCCGGCGGCGCCCCCGCGCGGACCTCGTGACGTAACGATTCATGACCTGCCCTCCCTCCGTCCCCACGGGTCGGGCCGCCATGGCCTGCGGGGCACGGAGGGCAGGTAGCCTTTCCTCCGTGCCCCGTCTGTCTGAAGTCATCGCCGAGCTCGACGCCCTGTGGCCGCCCGAGCGGGCCGAAGGATGGGACGCGGTCGGCACCGTCTGCGGTGATCCGGACGCCGAGGTCCGCCGGGTGCTCCTCGCCGTCGACCCCGTCCGGGCGGTCGCCGACGAGGCGATGAAGATCGGCGCCCAGCTGATCGTCACCCACCACCCGCTCTATCTGCGCGGTACGACGACGGTCGAGGCCGGCACCTTCAAGGGCCGGGTCGTGCACACCCTCATCAAGCACGACATCGCGCTGCACGTCGCGCACACCAACGCCGACTCCGCGGACCCCGGCGTCTCCGACGCCCTGGCCGGCGCCCTCGACCTGCGCGTCGAGCGGCCCCTCGTCCCGGACCCCACGGACCCCGCCGGCCGCCGCGGCCTCGGACGGATCTGCACACTCGACCACCCCGAGACCCTCGGCGCGTTCGCCGCCCGCGCCGCCGCCCGGCTGCCCGCCACCGCGCAGGGCATCCGCCTCGCGGGCGACCCGGAGGCGCTGGTCCGCACCGTCGCGGTGAGCGGCGGATCGGGCGACAGCCTCTTCGACGCGGTGCGCGCGGCGGGCGTGGACGCCTTCCTCACCGCCGACCTGCGCCACCACCCGGCCTCCGAGGCCGTCCAGCACTCGCCGCTCGGCCTGGTCGATGCCGCACACTGGGCCACCGAATGGCCGTGGTGCGAGCAGGCCGCGGCACAGCTCGACGCGATTTCCGACCGCCACGGATGGGACCTGCGGGTCCATGTCTCGAAGCAGGTCACCGACCCCTGGACCACCCACCACTCTTCTGGAGCCCCCAACTGAACGCCGCGCCCGCCGACCAGATCCGACTCCTCGACGTCCAGGCCCTCGACCAGCGCCTCTCCCAGCTCGCGCACCGGCGCAACTCCCTGCCCGAGCACGCCGAGATCGAGTCGCTCACGGCCGACCTCGCCCAGCTCCGCGACCTCCTCGTCGCCTCCACGACCGAGGAGAGCGACACCGCCCGCGAGCAGACCAAGGCGGAGCAGGACGTCGACCAGGTGCGCCAGCGCGCCGCCCGCGACCAGCAGCGGCTGGACTCGGGCGCGGTCACCTCGCCCAAGGACCTTGAGAGCCTCCAGCGCGAGATCGTCTCCCTCGCCAAGCGCCAGGGCGACCTGGAGGACGTCGTCCTGGAGGTCATGGAGCGCCGCGAGTCCGCGCAGGAGCGCGTCGCCGAGCTGACCGACCGGGTCTCCGCCGTGCAGGCCAAGGTCGACGACGCGACCGCGCGCCGGGACGCCGCGACCCAGGAGCTCGACACGGAGACCGCCACGGTCACCAAGGAGCGCGAGGTCGTCGCCGGCTCCGTCCCCGCCGACCTGCTCAAGCTGTACGACAAGCTCCGCGCCCAGCAGGGCGGGGTGGGCGCCGCCCGCCTCTACCAGCGCCGCTGCGAGGGCTGCCGTCTGGAGCTCAACATCACCGAGGTCAACGACGTGAAGGCCGCGTCCCCCGACACGGTGCTGCGCTGCGAGAACTGCCACCGCATCCTGGTCCGCACCTCGGACTCGGGTCTGTAATGACGCAGCCGCGCCAGTTCGTCGTCGAGGCCGACGGCGGCTCCCGGGGCAACCCGGGGCCCGCCGGTTACGGCGCGGTCGTCATCGACCCGGCGACGGGGGAGACCCTGGCCGAGGCCGCCGAGTACATCGGCGTCGCGACGAACAACGTCGCCGAGTACAAGGGCCTCATCGCCGGACTCCGCGCCGCGAAGGCACTGGTGCCGGACGCCTCGGGCGACAGCGGGCCGCGGGTGCACGTCCGGATGGACTCCAAGCTCGTCGTGGAGCAGATGTCGGGCCGCTGGAAGATCAAGCACCCTGACATGAAGCCGCTCGCGGCGGAGGCGGCACGCATCCTGCCGGCGTCCGCCGTCACCTACGAGTGGATCCCGCGCGAGAAGAACAAGCACGCGGACCGGCTCGCCAACGAGGCGATGGACGCGGGCAAGCGCGGCCGGCAGTGGGAGCCGTCGTCCTCGACGGCGGCACTCGACACCCCGAGGTCCTCGGTGGCCGCCGCCCTGCCGCCGGTCTCCGGGCCGCCCGGCGACGCGGCGGCCGGAGCGGCGAGGGCCCGGGCCGCACTGAACCGGCCGGCCGCCGAGGCCCCGCGGTCCGCCGCCGGGACTCCGCAGGTCGGCTGGGGTGCCGCCCCCGATCTGGGCGCGCCCGCCACCTTCGTGCTGCTGCGCCACGGCGAGACCGCCCTCACTCCGGAGAAGCGGTTCTCCGGCAGCGGCGGCACCGACCCCGAACTCTCCGCCACCGGCCGCGAGCAGGCCGCCCACGCGGCCGAGGCCTTCGCCGCCCGCGGCACGGTGCAGGAGATCGTCTGCTCCCCGCTGCGGCGCTGCCGCGAGACGGCGGGCGCGGTCGCGGCCCGGCTGGGTCTGGAGGTCCGGATCGAGGACGGGCTGCGCGAGACGGACTTCGGGGCCTGGGAGGGCCTGACGTTCGGTGAGGTCAGGGAGCGGTACGGCGCCGATCTGGACGCCTGGCTCGCCTCCGCGAAGGCGGCCCCGACCGGCGGCGGCGAGAGCTTCGCCGAGGTCGCCCGCCGGGTCGCCGCCACCCGCGACCGCCTCGTCTCCCGCTACGCGGGCCGCACGGTCCTGGTGGTCACGCACGTCACGCCCATCAAGACCCTGGTCCGGCTTGCCCTCGGCGCCCCGCCCGAGTCGCTGTTCCGGATGGAGCTCTCGGCGGCGTCCGTGTCGGCCGTTGCCTACTACGCGGACGGCAACGCCTCCGTACGGCTGCTGAACGACACGTCCCACCTGCGTTAGCGCGCGCTCTGAAGGTCCCGCCTGCCCGGCGGCGCCCGGCACGCCCGCGCCGCCCGGGTCCTGCCCCCGGACAGCACTCGGCCCCATCGGCCGGGGGGAGGGCCGATGGGGCCGGGGCGGTTCCGCCGGGCCGGGGGATTGCCTGGCGGAACCCGGGTGTCCCGGAGTCCGGGTCACGTCCCTGATAGGTCTCGTGCCCCGGCTGCCGGGGAGCATGCATGAGAAGTCCGGCCGATTGCCGCCCGGTCCCGCGGCGGGCCGTCGCCCGCCGTTACGTCAGCCGCGCAGCGCCGCGGCCTCGGCGGCCAGCCGCTCCACCCGGGCCCAGTCCCGGGCCGCGACCGCGTCGCCGGGCACCATCCAACTGCCGCCCACGCAGCCGACGTTCGGCAGGGCCAGGTAGGAGGGCGCCGAGGCGAGCGAGATGCCGCCGGTCGGGCAGAAGCGGGCCTGCGGGAGCGGGGCGGACAGGGCCTTCAGATAGGCCGTGCCGCCCGCCGCCTCGGCCGGGAAGAACTTCATCTCGGTGACCCCGCGCTCCAGCAGGGCGACGACCTCGGACGTTGTCGAGACGCCCGGCAGGAACGGCACCCCCGACGCCTTCATCGCGTCCAGCAGCGCGTCCGTCCAGCCCGGGCTCACCAGGAACCTGGCTCCCGCGGCCACGGTGTCGGCGACGTTGCGCGCCGAGATCACCGTGCCGGCGCCGACGACCGCGTCCGGGACCTCCGCCGCGATCGCCTTGATCGCGTCCAGGGCGGCGGCGGTCCGCAGCGTCACCTCGATCGCCGGGAGTCCGCCCGCGACCAGGGCCCGGGCGAGCGGCACCGCGTCGGCGGCGTCCTCCAGGACGACGACGGGTACGACGGGGGCAAGATCCAGCACGGATGAGGTCATGACCTCATCCTGCCGCGAACACCGCATGATGCGCAACGAGCGTTGCACATGCTGCAATGCGACCCGAATTCCGGTGTCAGTGGATCTCCGTCACCACCACGTCGAGCTCCCACGCCCGCCCGGGCCGGGCGGGCGCCTGGGCCTCCACCACGTAACCGAGGTCCCCCAGGGCCGTCACCAGCTCCGCGGGCCCCTTCGGCCGGGCGCCAGCCTGCAGCAGATCGCGGACCAGCCGCCCCTTCGTCGCCTTGTTGAAGTGGCTGACCACCGACCGCTTCTCCACCCCGTTCACCAGCTGGGAGTGCAGCACCCGCACGCTCGCCGTGCGCTCCGCCACCTCGCCCTTCGGCTTCCACGCCGCCGCGTACGCGGACGACCGCAGATCCAGCACCAGACCGTCCCCGGCCGCCTCCGGCATGACGTCCGCCATCCGCGTACGCCAGAACGCCCCCAGGGCACCGAGCCCCGGCAGCTTCACCCCCATCGAGCAGCGGTAGGACGGGATGCGGTCACCCACCCGCACCGCGCCCCACAGCCCCGAGAAGACCAGCAGCGACTTCGCGGCGCGGCGGCGGGCGGCCGTGTCCAGCGACGCCAGATCCAGCGCGTCGTACAGCACACCGGTGTAGATCTCCCCGGCCGGACGCGTCCCCGCCGTCCGCAGCTCCACGTTCTTCGCGATCTCGCCGCGCAGCCCCTCGCTGAGCCCCAGCACCTCGCGGGCCTTCTCCTCGTCGGCCGCGCACAGCTCCACCAGCTCGTCCAGCACGGCGGCCCGCGCCGCGGCCAGACCGGGCAGCGACAGCGACTCGGGCTTCAGCGGCGCTCCGCGCCCCGAGGCGGCCTTTCCTTCGGAGGGCGGCAACAGCACGAGCACGGCGGTTCTCCTTCGTACGTACGGAAAAGGGGCCCCGGCCTGCGCACGGTCCCGGCGGCCGTACCGGCAGGACCCGTGCGAACCCCTGGCCGCCAGCGTACGGGGAGGCACCGCCCCGCCCCTCCGCCACCCGGGATGCCGCCCGCCCCGCCCGGTCATACGCTCGGTCCATGCCCCGCCGCCATCTCCATATGACCGGCGCAGCCGACACCCCGCTGCGGACGGCTCTGCGCGCGCTGCGCACCGGACTGGAGCTCCCCGACGGCTTCCCCGCCGACGTGCTCGCGGAGGCGGCCGACGCGGTGCGGAACCCGGTCGTCGCCGGGCACGAGGACGCCACCGAGCTGCCGTTCCTCACCATCGACCCGCCCACCTCCACCGACCTCGACCAGGCGATGCACCTGGAACGCCGCCCCCACGGCTACCGCGTGCACTACGCCATCGCCGACGTCGCCGCCTTCGTCCGCCCCGGCGGCGCGCTCGACACCGAGGCCCACCGCCGGGTCACCACGCTCTACTTCCCCGACGGCAAGGTGCCGCTCCACCCCGAATCGCTCTCCGAGGGCGCCGCCAGCCTGCTGCCCGGGGAGACCCGCCCCGCCGTGCTCTGGGAGATCGACCTCGACGCCGAGGGCCGCGCCGTCACCACCCGGGTGCGCCGGGCCCTCGTCCGCAGCCGGGCCAAGCTCGACTACGCGGGCGTGCAGCGGCAGATCGACGCGGGCACCGCCGAGGAGTCCCTCGCCCTGCTCAGGGACATCGGCACGCTCCGCGAGGAACAGGAACTGGCCCGCGGCGGCATCTCCCTCAACGTGCCCGAGCAGGAGATCGTCGAGCACGACGGCAACTATGGCCTCGAATACCGCGCCCCGCTGCCCGCCGACGGCTGGAACGCCCAGATCTCCCTGCTCACCGGCATGGCGGCGGCCCGCCTGATGACCGAGTCCGGCACCGGCATCCTGCGGACGCTCCCGGTCGCCCCCGACGGCGCCGTGGCCCGGCTGCGCCGCTCGGCCGAGGCGCTGCACATCGACTGGCCGCACCACGTCCCGTACGCGCAGGTCGTCCGCTCGCTCGACCCGGAGCGCGCCGACCACGCGGCGTTCCTCCAGGAGTGCACCACGCTGCTGCGCGGCGCCGGGTACACCGTCTTCGAGAACGGCGACCTGCCCACCCCCGCCGTGCACGCGGCCGTCGCCGAGCTCTACACCCACTGCACCGCGCCGCTGCGCCGCCTCGTCGACCGGTACGCGGCCGAACTGTGCGTGGCGGCCGCGGCGGACCGCGAAGCGCCCGAGTGGGTACGGGCCGCGCTGCCCGCCCTGCCCAAGGAGATGGCGGACGGCACGCGGCGGGCCAACACGGTGGAGCGCGAGTGCGTGGACCTCGTCGAGGCGGCGCTGCTCAAGGACCGGATCGGCGCGGTCTTCGACGCGTACGTGGTGGACGTCAAGGAGCAGGAGCCGACCACCGGAACCATCCACATCGACGACCCGGCGATCGTCGCCCGCATCGAGGGCGGCACCGCGCCGCTCCCGCTGGGGGAGCGGCTGCGGGTCCGGCTCACCCAGGCGGACCCTGGCTCGTCGAAGGTGCTGTTCGCCCCCGCGTGAGCGCGGCCACCGCGGCGCGCGGGTCATCGGCGTGGAAGCGGACCGCGTTCGCCCGCCCGCGCCCGCCGAGCGGACGTACGAAGCCGAGCGGCGCGGTCAGTTCCACCGTCACCGTCGTCTGCGAGCCGACCCCGAGATCGAGCACGCCGTCCGGGCGGAGCTGGGCGAGCCGGCCCTCGGGGAAGCGCCGCTCCACCCGGGCGGCGGCGATCGACGCGGCGGGGATGCGGAGATCGAAGAGCGCGCCGTAGCGGAGCCGCAGCGAGCCGTCGGCGCCCACGACATGGGGCCGGGTCACACAGGCGGCGTGCATCGCGAGGACCAGCAGCACCCCGTACACATCCACGACGAGCAGAATCCGGTGCACCGCCGGCCACGGGATCAGCAGGGCCAGCATCACCGTCTCCACCACGGAGACGAAGACCAGTCCGTACATCATCGCGGTCTGCGGCCCGGTGTACGGGACGGCGAGCGCCGTGTCCGGCACGGCGTGGCGACGACGCAGCGCCCACAGCCCCAGACTGTGCAGGGCCCTCAGCTCGTGTGCGACGAGCCGGCGCACCGCCACCGGGACGACGGCCCGCAGGGCCCCGCCCAGCGCCTCCCGCCGCCCGGCACCGGCCCGCCGCCCCGCGCGCCACAGCCGTCCCAGCACGACGGCCTCCAGCGCGAAGGCCACCAGAACGATCCCCTCCGCACCGGCCAGGACCGCGCCCGGTATCCGTACCCCGGCCACCAGGCATCCCGCCAGGACCAGTTCGGCGGGCAGCACCGCCGCGGCCACGAACCGCGCCCCTCTCATCCCTCTCACGGCTGCGTCCTCCCCCTCGTCTCCATGTGTTCCGCCAGCGCGGTCATCACCCGGCGCACCACCTCGGCCTGCGCGGGCGGGTAGTCCGCCAGCAGCGCCTCCTCGAACCCCGTCCGCACGGGACCGGAGTCCGGGATCGCCGCCAGCACCTCCGGGGGCATCAGCGCGACCATCCGGCCGGCCAGCGGCGCGATGCGCGGATCGTCGACGGCCGCCGTCTCGAGCGCGTCCAGTTCCTCGTACAGCCCGAGGACCGCCGGATCGGCGGCCAGCGTGTGCAGCACGGCGAAGATCCCGCTGTCACCGACGGCCGAGTCCAGCAGCTCCAGGTGCTCCCGGTCCTTGGCCGCGGCCGGGGAGTCGGTGACGGGCCCGGCGGCCAGCAGTTCGGCCAGGGCGGGCGACACCGGACCGGCCCCCGTCACCGGCCCCTCCAGCAACCGGGCCAGCCGCAACCGCCGCTCCCGGATCTCCCGCTCCTGCCGCGCCAGATCGGCGTCCAGCTCCCGCAGGACGTCCCGGAGGGCCCGCCCCGCGTCCTCGGCCAGCACCTCGCGCACCTCGTCCAGCCCGAGCCCCAGCTCGGTCAGCCGCCGGATCCGGGCCAGGAGCACGGCGTCGCGCACGGTGTACGAGCGGTAGCCGTTGGCCCGGCGGGCGGGTTCGGCCAGCAGGCCGATCCGGTGGTAGTGCCGCACGGCCCTCGGGGTGAGCCCGACGAGCGCGGCGATCTCTCCGATGCGCATGGCCCCAGTAGAAACCCTGACGCTGCGACAAGGTCAAGGCGACGCCCGTGCGGCCCTGGTCCCCACCACCCCGGCCCCCGTCTCGTACGATCACGCCTTCGGCCCCGCACCGTGTGCCCCGCAGGAAGGGAGGACCGGCATGACCGATCTCGCGGCCCCGCCGTCCACCGAACGCGCCCGCCAGATCCTCGCCGCCGCCCGCAGCCTGCTGGAACAGGAGGGCCCCGACGCCCTCACGATGCGCCGCCTCGCGGGCTGCGTGGGCATCACCGCGCCCTCCCTCTACAAGCACTTCCCGGACAAGTCGTCCGTGGTGAGCGCCCTGGCCGACGCCATGCTCCGGGAGACCGCCGGGGTGCTCGAAGCAGCCGAGGCCGCGGCCCCCGGCTCCTTCCCCGCCCTGGCCACCGCCTACCGCGCCCACGCCCTGGCCCACCCCCACCTCTACCGCCTCACCACCGGCCACCCCCTGCCGCAGGACCTGGAGGACCGCGCCGCCGCCCCGCTCTTCCGCGCCCTGGACGGTGACGAGGGGCGCGCCAGGGCAGCCTGGGCCTTCGCCCACGGGATGGTCGTGATGGAGCTCAACGGCCGCTTCCCCACGGACGCCGACGTCGCGGCGGCCTGGACGGCGGGCATCGCGGCCTTCGCTCCGGTCCGCCTCTGACGACTGCGCGCGGTCCTGTGCCACGATCGGGGGAACCACTCCCCTCTCACGGACGGCGGCTTCCCCGATGTCCCATTCCGGCGAGCGACCGAGGAAGGGGCGTGACATGTCTGGCATGCCGCACGAACCGCTCTCGCAGGCGGACGTCCTGCTTGAGGGCTTCCTGGCGCTGGACACGCCGGAGGGCTTCCGGGCCGAGCTGATCGAAGGGGAGATCGTCGTGACGCCGCCGCCGGACGGGGATCATGAGGACTGCATCAGCATGATCGTGAAGCAGGTGATCAGGCATGCCCGGACGGATATGGACTTCTCCGGGAACAAGGGGCTGAAGCTGCGCAGTGGCGGGGGGTGTCCCAAGAACCACGTCATCCCCGACGGCACCTTCGCCCCCACCGAACTGCGCCTGTACCGCGGAGCGGACCCCTGGATGCCGTGCGAGGGCGTGGCCCTGGTCGTCGAGGTCACCTCGTCCAAGCCGGCTGCCGACCGCACCGGCAAGCGGCACTGCTACGCCCGGGGACCCGTCCCCCTCTACCTGCTGGTCGACCGCGAGGAGTTCTCGGACACGCTGTTCAGCGACCCGCAGGGGGACGACTACCGCCAGCACTGCACGGTCCCGTTCGGCAAGGCCGTCCGTCTGCCGGCGCCCTTCGCGCTGGACCTGGAGACCGACGCGTTCGTCTGAGCCGCCGGATCGCCCTGTCGGGCGGCCCCCGGCGGACGGGTAGCATGGGCGCCACGGCAGACGAGCCGGGCGGACGGCCGCGTGAGGATCTTCGGATCCTCCCGAGGAACGTCCGGGCTCCACAGGGCAGGGTGATGGCTAACGGCCACCCGGGGTGACCCGCGGGACAGTGCCACAGAAAACAGACCGCCTGGGACTTCGGTCCCCGGTAAGGGTGAAACGGTGGTGTAAGAGACCACCAGCGCCTGAGGTGACTCAGGCGGCTAGGTAAACCCCACCCGGAGCAAGGTCAAGAGGGGCCGTCGCGAGACGGCCCTGCGCGAACGTTCGAGGGCGGCCCGCCCGAGTTCGCGGGTAGACCGCACGAGACCGGCAGCAATGCCGGTCCTAGATGGATGGCCGTCTCCCCGGCCGCCGCGAGGCGACCGGGCGACAGAACCCGGCGTACAGCCCGACTCGTCTGCCGCTTGGCCGCCTGATCCGGTCACGGAGGCGGTCGGCGCCACAGCGTCCGGCACCCGCCGGCCGGGCGGATCCTCCCGGTCACAGCGCCGCGGGCGGCTGTCTGCGGGCATCACGCGCCAGCGCTACGCCGCCTCGGCCGCGTCGCCGCGGACCACGGCCGCCCACTCGGCAAGCAGCCTCTCGTACTCCCGCCGCCCCTCCGGCGACAGGCGGCCGCCACGAGCCCACAGCGCACGGATGTCCGCGTTCACCGCGGCCAGCGAGCGCGCAGGTGTGGCGGGTGCAGGGGGAATGGGCATGCGAACAGACTACGACGCCGGACCGGCAACCGACCCGCCCGGTTTCAACGGGCTCCCGGTCCTGCCCCTTTGCCGCCTCTCCGTATCCGCCCCAGGATCACGCCCACCACCTGGTCGTTCCGCAGCACGCCCCACTCGCGGGAATCCGTGCTGCGCGACGCGTTGTCGCCGAGTACCGCCACGTGACCGGCCGGCACCGGCATCCGGTGGCCGACACCGGCGGTTCCCGCGGGGGCCGGCTGGCCGGACGTGGAGGCCAGTCGTTTGACGGCGTATCCGCTGCCGGCCGCCCCTGGTGCTGCCACACCGTCCCCCGCTGGTTCCCGCAGGACGACCGCCTGCCCCCGCCGCGGCCGGGCCAACGGGCGGCGCACCATGAGCAGTACGTCCCCGTCGGCGTAGGAGGGCTCCATGCTGATGCCCTCGACCGTGATCAGAAGCAGCGACGAGCGGGCCGCCGCCAGGAGGGCGATCGCCCCGCCCAGGATCCATGGGGTGGCGGCGGCCCGGGTCATGGCCGTAGGGCCGGTCCTGCCGGGTGTTCCGGCTCATGCTCCGGCACGGGGGCCGGGGTGGTGAGGCGGTCCTCCAGGACCCGGCCGTCCCGCATGCTCACGACGCGCCCGCAGCGTGCGGCGATGCTCATGTCGTGGGTGGCCAGGACGAGGGTGGTGCCCTGTTCGGTGTTGAGGCGCAGGAGCAGTTCGATGATCTCCGTGCCCGTGGCGGAGTCGAGGTTGCCGGTGGGTTCGTCGGCCAGCAGCAGGGCCGGCTGGTTGATCAGGGCGCGGGCTATGGCCACGCGTTGCTGCTGGCCGCCCGAGAGCTGCGACGGCAGCCGGTCCTCACGGCCTGCAAGGCCGACGGCGGCGAGGAGTTCGCCGGCCCGTCCCAGTGCGGAAGCGCGGCTGCGGTAGGGCAGTACGGGGGCGACCACGTTGTCCCGGGCGGTCAGCGCGGGCAGGAGGTGGAAGCGCTGGAAGACGAAGCCGATGCCCGCCCTGTAGCGGGTGAGTTCGGCCCGTCCGGCTGCCGTGATCTCGGTGCCGCCGACCGTGATGCTCCCGCCGTCGGCGGCCTCTATCGCGCCGAGCAGGTGCAGCAGGGTCGACTTGCCCGACCCGCTCGGCCCGATGAGCGCCACACTGCTGCCCGCCTCCAGCGTGAGCGAGACGTGATCGACGGCGGTGACCGGGTCGGCCGTACCGGATCCGAACACCTTCAGGACGGATTCGGCGGTGATCACGGCTCCCGGGGCGCTCGCGGCCGCCGGGGGAGTGGTGGTCCGGGTCTTCGGGTTGCGGAATCTCACTGCTGTTCTCCTCGGTGGCTCCGTGGCTCGTCCCCGGTGTCCGGCCGTGCGGCGGGGGCGGCGGACCTGATCGCGTCCTCCCGCGGCGCGGCCGATGCCGGGAGGACGGTTCCGGGTGGCGCTGTGCGGCGGCGGCCGCGGTACGGATCGGCGGGCCGCACGCCCGGGACCACGGCCTGGTCCTCACCGGCCGGCACTACGGCTCCGGGTTCCCGGCGCGAGCGGGGGACCTGCCGTGCGGATCCGTGCGGTGACCCCGTCACTCCTCCTCCGCCAGCGTCTGTGCTGTCGAACCCGTCCGGAGTGTCCGCGCGGGCAGCGCCGCACAGGCGACGGTGGTCAGGACCGCCGCACCGGCCACGGCTCCGGCGACCCATCCGAGTACCGGGCTGTACCCGCCGGTCAGCGCCGAGCAGGCGCAGAGCGCGAGTCCGGCGCCGGCCACCGCCCCGGCGGTGGCCGTGAGGGCCGCCTCGCTGAGCACCAGCCGGGTGAGGGAGCCGTCCGGCCAGCCGGTGGCCCGCAGCAGGGCGTACTCGGCCGCGCGGTCACGGATGTTGGTGTAGAGGACGTCGGCCACGCTCGCTGCGCCGAGGAAGGCCGTGATCGCGGCGGCGACGTAGTCGGTCGTGCGCACCTGGACCGTGACGGCGTTCCCGAGCAGGGAGCCGGCGACCTCCCCCTCGAACGCGGCGCCGATCCCGATGAGGATCACCAGCGCCGCCACCCCGCCGGCCAGCGCCGTCGCGCCGAGCGCCGTCCGCCCTGGCACCCGGCGTACGTTGGCCCAGGCGAGGCTGGAGACGCCGGTGACCTTCGTACGGTGGGCGCGCGCGCTCACCGAGGGGCGTATCGCCTCACCCGGGTGGGAGCGCGCGGACTGCAGGGCCGGCCACAGCGAGGCCAGAGCGGCCAGCACCACCGCCGCCGGAATCGCGAGGAGCGCCCGCGACCACTGCACCTCCACCCCTGCCAGGGCCCCCGCCGGCACGGCCAGTGCGGCTCCGGCCAGCCCGGCCACCGCACCGATCGTGACCACCTCGGCCAGGATCAGCGCGAACAGCTTCCGGGCGGGCCAGCCCACACAGGCCAGCACCCCCAGCTCGGTGCGGCGGGACCGCACCGCCGCGGACGTGGCCCCCGTGACGAACAGCGCGCACACCGCGAGGACCAGCACGAACAGGACGAGGGACTTGCGGTCCACCGCGTCGGCGATCGCGGTGGCCACCCCCTTGCGGGACCACATCTGGCGAAGAGTCAGCTCGGGGCGTCCGAACTTGCCGGCCGGGTTGACGACGTCGACGGCGGTCGGTGAGGAGCCCATGGTGATGTCGACGGCCAGCCCGGTGCGGGTCCGGATCTGTTCCGCGGCCAGCCGTACCCGTTCGCGGGAGAGGGCGTCGGTGCCGAGGGTGCCGTCCAGCCTGACGCGGATCACGCTGATCGGCTTGGAGGTGTTCACGCCACCCTGGCGGTCGATCCCGCTGAACTGCCTGGGGTCGTGGAAGAGCGGCAGGGAGGAGAGCGTGGTGATCATGGAGGGGGCGACCGACAGGAGACCCGCGACGTTGCCGTTGGGCAGCAGCGGCTTGCCCTTGAGCGCCGCCTTGGAGGCCGCGTCGGCGCCTTCGGCCTGCGGAGGGAAGAACGTCTCCAGCGGCACCGCACCGAAGCGGCTCTGTCCGGCCGTGAGCCGGTCGGGATCGAAACGGCCGATCGGCTTGATCAGGGGCATGGGCTCATCGGTGGTGTTGCTGCCCACGTACATGTGCGAGACGTGCTGGTCCAGCGACCGCACGGCCGTGTCCCCGAGATCGGATCCGTCGCCCAGCTCGCCCTCCCCCAGGTCCGGTTCCTGCATGGGGCCCTGCCGGACGGAGCGGGCGGCCAACTGGTCGCCGGAGGAGGCGTAGGTGACCGGGGAGGCGCTGAGGAAGTAGCTCAGGTTGCTCCAGGCGAACGGCTTTCCCGGTGACAGGTCCTCCTGGCCGAGCCCGCGGCTCATGGCCTCGTACGCGGCGTCGGACGTGAACTCCACGCTGTGGCTGCGCAGGGCGGGAGCGCCGGGCAGCGACCGGGCCAGGGTGCCCGAGTTCTCTCCCGAGGAGATGTGTTCGGCCGCCTCGGGGGAGAGTTCCTCGACCTCGACGCGCAGCTTCTCCTCGACCGGGGACCGGTCGGCCAGCAGCACCGGGACGTCCGCGAACCGCGAACCGTCGCGCTCGACGACCGCCGTCTTCTGGTCCGGTGCGAAGTACGAGCCCTCCAGGACCGCCTTGTCCAGGCCCACCAGGCGGGCCTCCTGGACCGGATCCACCGCCGCCACCAGATACGGGAAGCGCCACGTGACGTAGCCGATGCCGGCCGGGGGGTCGATGCCCGTCCCGGTGGCCTTCGGACTGGCCGCGCCGGGCTGGTTGACGTTGTTGCGCGCGTGGGTGGACCCGCAGGCGGGGACCAGGCCCTCGGCCCGATTGGTCTTCGGGTCGTTCCCCGTCGCCACGCTGCAGACCTGCCGCCGTTCCCCGTCCGCGCCGACCAGATCGATCTGCCCGCTCAGCTCCGTGCCCTTCCCGCTTCCGCCCTGTTCGCTCTTCGGGTGATCGAGCCGCTGCGGCGTCACGTAGAGGTACGAGCTCTCGGCCGGGACCGTCGTCAGGCCCCGCTCGGAGATCAGCTCCGGCTTCAGGCGCCAGAGCTGGGCCTTCCCGCCCGGGCGGACGAACTTCGATACGTCGACCGGCAGATGGACGGTCGACGGCATGTAGCCGACGACGGCGACGGGTGCCGCGACCTGAACCCCCGGGACCTTCAGGATCCGCTGCCACTGCTCCTGGCTGATGCCTCCCTGGAGGTCGCTCAGCGCTGTGGCCGAAACCAGCTTCTGCTGTGTTTCGAGCCGGGACCGCGCTCCGGGTGGCCGCACCAACAGGTCGTACGCACCACGGGAGTTGGCTGCCACCGTGCCCCGGACCTCAAGGCGCTGACGGCCCGCGGTCGCGGTCAGCACGGTGAAGGAGGTGACCGCCACGACCAGTGCGACGAGCAGTGCCACCGCCCGTCCGGACCGGAATCCGATCTGTGCCCTGACCGTGTGCCACACGAGCTCCCCCTGGCTGGATCGGCGGCCGCCCCCCGGTGCCGCGTCCGTCGCAGGCCGAAGCCGGGCAGTCGCTTGTGCCTGACGGGAGGAGATGTTCACACCGGGAGTCCGGGAGCGTCAATACGATGCACGCACCTATCGGATCAACGTGCCTGTTATGCGCCCCAGTTGGCGATATGTGATGTCCTGGGATCCGGAATTCATGATCCTTTCATTAAGTGCTTGTTTTTTTGCGTCGAATGCACGCAGGGTTGCAGGGCTCGATGAGTAATTGCACAACTGCAAGGCCGGTTCACCCGCTGCCGTGATGCGTCCGCGGTGTGCACCGGGACCACGGATCAACCGACCTGAGGAGTTTGCATGCTTCGCACGTTCGACCGGGTGGGCGACCGGATCCTGCGGGCAGTCCTGCCGGCCGCGAAGGCGTCCGCAGCCTGCTGGGACCCATGGAAGACGATCTTCGCCAGCTCGACCTACGTCCTGCAGCAGCGCAACGCCTGTACCGGCAGCGCACGGCAGTGCCGGGTCAGCATCAGCGGGGCGCCCTACCAGTCGGCCACCTGCCCCTGAGCAGCGGCTGACACGCTGACGCGGTAGTACGGGACCGCGTCGAATCGGCAGCGCGTGGGGGGCGACCGCAATTCGCCCCCCACGCGCCTTCGACAGTATCCGGCGCGAACGGAGGCATCGTGTCAGCCGTGTGGTTCTGGGCGCAGTTGGAGGCCCGTCTGGTCCTGGCGATGGTCCTCGCGCTCTCCGCCGCGGCCAAGGTCCGGTCCCCGCGGGCGTACGGGGAGTTCCGTGAAGCCGCGGTGGCTCTCGGGGGCCCGCTCGCATCCAGGGTGATCGCCTTCGGGCCGTCGTCGCCGCTCCTGACGGCGGTGCCGGCGGCCGAAGGCGCGTTGGCCGTGCTGCTGCTCGCGCCGGCCACCGCCGCCACGGCCCTCATGGGGGCGCTCGCCCTGCTGCTGGTCTTCAGCCTCGTGCTGGCCCGGGCCGTGCGGCGGGGGACACAGGTGGCCTGTCACTGTTTCGGCAGCTCCCGCGCGCCCGTCCGTGGGGCGCAACTCCTGCGCAACGGAGTGCTCGTGGTGGTGGCCTGCCTGGGCCTGGCCGGCACATACGCGGACGGCGTGGTTCGTCACCCCGCCCCGGCCCTGCTCGTCGCCCTCGTGGCCGCGGCCGCGCTCAGCTGGGTCGTGGTCCTGTGGGACGACCTCACGGAGCTGCTGGCGGGCCCGGCCTGACGTACGCCCGACCGGCGCGCGTCCACGCTGCCGGGCGATCGCGCCGCCATCCCCCTCAGCCGGCTTGCCGCCCCCGGCTTCACCCCCGACCGTTCCTGCCCATCCGGAGGAGATTTCCGCCATGACTGTCCTGACGGCCGCTGTCGTCGTACTCGGTCTGCTCTGCCTGCTCAACCTCGCCGTGAGCACCGCGGTGATACGCCGGCTCCGCCTCCTCGGCATGCCCGTGGATCCTGCCTCAGGAGGCCCGGCGATCGGCAGCCCCGTGCCCGCCTTCGACGTCATGGCCGATGACGGCACCTCGCTGACCCCGGACTTCCTCCGCGGGCGACGCACCCTGATCGCGTTCCTTTCCACGACCTGCTCGGCCTGCGTGGACCATGCTCCGGAACTGGCCTTGCGGGCGGCCGAGTTGGAGAGTTCCGGCACGCAGGTGCTCCTGGTGCTGCTGGACGACGGCGCGGACGCGCGAGGCCTGCGCAAACTGCTCTCGCCCGTCGGGACCCTGCTCACCGGCGAGAACGCGCTCGCGTTCATGACCGCCTGCCAGGTCGACGCGACCCCGACCTACTGGCTGACGGGCGAGGACGGCACCCTGGCCGCGGAGCTGCAGGATCTCGACTCCCTGCCGCTGCCCCTGCGGGCGGACTGAGACCCTTGACCGCCCACGACCTCCGGGCCACGAGCCCGCACCCGAAGAACCGGCGTTCCAGGAGCACGCGAACCGAGAGCCCCGGCGGCCGCCTTCCGGGCGGAGCCGGGCCACGGTTGCGTACCGCACGCGCGGCCTCCGCCCCTTCCGCTCTTCGCCTGCTCCGCAGCTCCTGCCTGCTGTATCTGCGTGCCGCGCCCGGTCCGGCCGCGCTTCTGCTCCTCACCGCCGTGCTGTCCGGCGCCGCACCCGTGGTCACCGCCTGGGCGGCCAAGGCGATCCTGGACCAGCTGGGACGCCACGCGGGTCCTCCGCTCTGGGTGTCCGTCACCGTCCTCTCGGTCACCGGGGCAGTGGTCGCGATCGCGGCGCAGGCCGCTCAGTACGGCGACAGGGAGGCGGACCGGCTGGTCACCCTCCACACGCAGACCGAACTCTTCACCGCGGTCAGCCGTGCGCAAGGACTCGCCGAGCTGGAGGACCCCGCCTTCCAGGACCGTCTGCAACTCGCCAGGCAGGCCAGCCAGACCAGTCCCCAGCTCGTGGCCGGCATGGTGCTCGGCACGGTGCAGAGCATGCTGACCGTCGGAGGATTCGTCGCCGTCCTGTGGGCCTTCTCCCCGCTCATCGCTCTTCTGGTGCTCTCCGCCACCCTCCCGGCGCTCTACGCCCAGGTGAAGCTGGGCCGCCGGCGGAGCGACATGGCGCAGCTGGTCACTCCCTTCCTCCGGCGCCAGATCTTCCACGCGGCCCTGCTGACCGACGTGCGGGCCGCGAAGGAGATCCGCCTGTACGGACTCGGCCGGTTCTTCCGGGAGCGGATGCTCGGCGACCTGGGATCGGCCCAAGCGGGTGAGCGACGCGTGGACCGGACCGTCCTTCGGGTCGAATCCGCCCTCGCCCTGCTGTCGGCAGGCCTTGCCGGGGTCTCGATCGCCATCGCCGTGCACCTGATCGACACGGGGCGGGGGAGCATCGGGCAGCTGGCGATCGTCACCGCGGCACTCGCCACCGTCCAGCTGACCATCTCCTCACTGACCGGGGTCTACGGCACCATCAGCCAGTCCCTGACACTCTTCGGCCACTACAGCGAGCTGGTCGGTCCGGGCCCGGCACCGGCCGGTGATCTGTGCGAGGCGCCGCCCCTCACCGAGGGCATCGCCCTTCGCGACGTCTGGTTCCGCTACCACCCCAGCCATGAATGGGTCCTGCGCGGAGTGGACCTGGAGATCCGCCCCGGCGAGTCCGTGGCCCTCGTGGGCCTGAACGGCGCGGGCAAGTCCACGCTCGTCAAACTCATGGCCGGTCTCTACCGGCCGACGCGGGGCGAGGTCACCTGGAACGACACCGACCTGTGGGCCGTCGACCTGACCTCGCTGCGGCGCCGCATCGGCGTGGTGTTCCAGGACTTCATGGCGTACGACATGTCCGCCGCCGACAACATCGCCATCGGCGACCTCGGCGCGGCCGGGGACCGGCCGAGGCTGCGCAGGGCGGCCGACCGGGCCGGCATCGACACCGTCCTCCACGCGCTGCCCCACGGATACGACACCTGGCTCAGCCGGATGCACCTGCCCGAGCCCGCCCCGACCACCACGGTGGGCCGCGGGCGACGCCGCCTGTCACGCTCCGCACCCCCGGAGCCGGAACCGGACCCGGCTCCGGACAGGACGGGTGTGCTCCTGTCCGGAGGCCAATGGCAGCGCGTCGCCCTGGCCAGGGCACTTCTGCGGACCGATGCCGACCTGCTGATCCTCGACGAACCCTCCTCCGGGCTGGACCCGGTCGCCGAGCGCGAGATCCACCTCGGACTCCGGGAACACCGGCGGGGCCGGAGCAGCCTGCTCATCTCCCACCGGCTCAACACCGTCCGCGACGCGGACCGGATCCTGGTCCTGGAGCAGGGCCGGGTGGTGGAGGAAGGCACGCACTCCGCCCTTCTCGACCTGGACGGAAAGTACGCGCACATGTTCCGCTCGCAGGCGGACGGCTACCAACTGGCGGACGAGGAGCAGACCCGCCCCGGCCAGAAGGATCTCCCCGGCGCGTGTAGTTGACTGCTCACCCGGGGGTACGGCTCGTCACGGGCCCCCGGACCGGTCCATTTCGACGCCAGGACGGCAGACATGCACATCAAGGGTTCCGACACACTCCTGTTCATCGGTGACTCCATCACCGACGCGGGCCGCGACCGGGCGGACTCCGCCTCGCTCGGCAACGGATACGTCGACGCGGTCGCGCAGACCCTGCGGGAGCGTGCGCAGGGCGGAACCGCCACCGCTCCCCGCGTGATCAACCGGGGGATCAGCGGCAACCGCGTGTACGACCTCGAATCCCGCTGGGCCACCGACTGCATAGGACTCCGGCCCACCGTGGTCACGGTCAAGATCGGCATCAACGACACCTGGCGGTACTACGACAGCGGGCTCCCCAGCCCGGTCGACGCGTTCGAGGCGTGCCTCGACGGGCTGCTCGCGGACACCGCGGAACAGCTCTCCGCGCGGCTCGTCGTCATCACCCCGTTCCTGCTGCCGGTCACCCCGGAGCAGGAGGGCTGGTTCGAGGACCTGGCGCCGCGCACCGACGCCGTCCTCCGGGCCGCCCTGGCCCACGGGGCCGACGTGGTCCGCGCGGACCACGTCCTGAACCGTGCGGCGCAGGAGCGGGAGGCCGTGGAGCTGGCGCGCGACGGAGTCCACCCGAGTCCGCTCGGGCACCGGCTGATCGCCGACGCCTGGCTGGCCGCGGTCGACGCGGCGGAACCGGAGCCGCAGCGGCAGTAGCCCCGTGAGAGAGCCGGCCGGCTCAGGAGTGCCGGTGGCTCAGCACGTTGATGACGCGCCCGTTGGGATCCCGTACGAAGAAGCGGCGCACGCCCCACTCCTCGTCGCGCGGGCCGTACACGATCTCCGCGCCGCTGTCCGTCATCGCGGTGTACGCGGCGTCCACGTCCTCCACCTCCACGCTCAGATCCGGGGTGACGGGACCGGTCAGGTCGGCGGTCATGACGCTGATCTGGGCCGTGGGGTGGGAGGGCGAGGCGAGGGTCATGATCCAGCCGTGGTTCATGACCTCCTCGAAGCCCAGGAGCCCGTAGAAGTCGGCGCTGGCCCGCAGCGCCGCGGGGGCGTCGGCGGTAGCGTCGGCGGGGCCGGCCGGGATGTTGGGGACGACACGACGGACGGACATCGGCTGCTCCTGCCGGACGGCTGACGGTGGGGAACCGACAATACGGAGCGGAGGGCGGATGGGGTCGGCACCGGACCGGGGAACGGTCTTGGAGACGGCCGTGGCCGGTCCGGGCGGACGAGTGGTTGCGGACCGTCCGGTTTGGTTTCGGGTCGTCAGGAGGCCCGCCGGGTGGGTCAGTTGGGGGCGCCGACCTGGCTCGGTACGGTTTCGAGGCTCCGGAGCAGACGCTCACCGCGGTCTTCGGCCATGTCCAGCGTGGCCAGGACGGCCGGCGTGGACAGGCTCGGCAGTACGTAATGCAGCAGGACCGAGATCCGCCGGCCCAGGTCCTCGCGGTTGGACAGGACCTGGGACATCACCTGGATGCCGGAGAACGCACCGGCCAGCATCTCGGCGGCCTCGCCCGGATCGACGTGCGGCAGCAGCTCGCCCTGGCCCTTGGCCGCTATCAGCAGGTGTTCGAGCCGGTCGATCCAGCCACGGAACGGCGTACCCCGGTCGAGGCCTTCCACGGCCTGGTCCATGGCCAGGCCGACGCTGGCGCGGACCAGGGGCTCATGGCGCAGCCGGTAGGCGAGGAGCATGCCCTGGTCCACCAGCTCCTGGAGCTTCGTCAGCTGCGGCGGCAGCGGATCGCTGTGCAGCTGGATGTCCATCACCCCGAGCGCGAGATCCTCCTTCGAGGCGAAGTGGAAGTACAGCGCGCCCTTGGTCACCCCCGCACGCGCCAGGATCTCGCTCAGCGTGGCACTGCTGTAGCCGCGCTCGTCGAACACGTCGGCGGCCGCCACCAGGATCGACCGGCGGGTTTGGATCGCGCGCGCCTGCTGTGCCATCAGCTTCTCTCTAGTGGTGGCGTGGTCGTGGCCACAGGGGGTTGGCTGGAAAGAAAAACGGGGCTGTCAGTATCTTACTGCGGGGCGGCTCGGCCCCTTGACTCGGATCCACTTGGGGGAACTTCATGGTTCAGCTCACCTCACGCAGCGCTTCGATGTCGGTGGAGAGCGCCGAGCACGCCGGTCACTCCGCGGGCACCGGCCGTGACGAGGCCTCCGCCGCCGCAGGACAGGGGGCCGCCCCCGTCGCGGGTGCGGAGGAGCCCGGCGCCAGAGGCGGCTCACCCGACCGGCTGAGACAGCTGGTCCACCGGACCGACCGGCAGGACGTCTTTCCCACCGGCCTGACCCGGCTCACCGACACACAGTTCTCGGTGTCGGCCCACTGGCCGCGGGACCACCGGTTCTTCAGCCCCGTCGACGGACGCCACCAGGACCCGCTGCTCATAGCGGAGACCATGCGGCAGACGACGATGCTGATCGCCCACGACCAGTTCGGGGTGCCGGTCGGCGACGCCTTCGTGATGTGGGAGCTGCGGTACACCTCCGTTTCCGGACGGCTGGAGCTGGGCGACGACCCCTGGGACATCACGGTGGACGTGTCCTGTTCCCGGATCCGCCGCCGCGGCCGGAGCCTCGGCTCCATGCACCTCGAACTCCTCCTGCACCGCCACGGCACCGTACTCGCCTCCGGCGGCGGCCGGATCAGCTGCACATCGGCCGGGGTCTACCAGCGGATGCGCGGCCACCGCGCCGCCGTGCTCGGCACCCCGGTACCCCTCCTGCCCGCCGTCGCCCCGAGCACGGTCGGCAGGACCTCCGAACGGGACGTCGTCCTCGCACCCGCCCCCGATCCCGGCACCTGGCTGCTGCGGCTCGACACCCGGCATCCGACACTCTTCGGCCGCCCCAACGACCATGTGCCGGGCATCCTCCTGCTGGAGGCGGCCCGGCAGGCCGCACACGCCATCGCCCCCGGCCGGACCTTCCTGCCCACCGAGATGCAGGCCGACTTCCTGCAGTACGTGGAGCTGGACCGCCCCTGCCTGATCGAGGCCACCCCGCTCCCCGCCGACGAGGAATCGCCCGCCGGCGTACTCATACGGGCCGTCCAGGACGGCGAACCCGCTTTCACCTGCACCCTCCGCGCGCCGGACCCCCACCGGGCCGGCGCCGGCGACGCCCGGAGCGACCTCTCATGACCCCTCGCATCCTCATCACCGGAGCAGCCGGCTTCATCGGCAGCCGGGTGGTCTCCGCCGCCCTCGCGACGCCCGGCGTCCGGCTGCGCCTGATGACCCACCGGACCGCGCCGGACGTCCCCGCCACGACGGCACCCGGGTCCGGCTTCGAGACCGTGTACGGGGATCTCGCCGACCCCGCGTCGCTGCGCGGCAGCTGCGACGGCGTCGACGCCGTGATCCACTGCGCCGCCCAGGTCGGCTCGGACGAACCCACCGCCCGCACCGTCAACGACCACGGCACCCGTGCCCTGGTCGACGAGGCCGTGCGCGCCGGAGCCGGCCGGATCGTCCAGCTCGGCACCGCGGCCGTCTACGGCCGCGGCCCCTTCGCCGCGCTGCTCCCCGGCGAGGCCGAGCCCGCCCCGGCCTCCGCCATAAGCCTCACCCGGGCCGCCGGCGAGAAGCACGTCCTGGCGGCCGGGGGAGCGGTGCTCCGCCCGCACATCGTCCACGGGCCGGGGGACCGGTGGGCGATTCCCGGGCTGGTCGCCCTGTTGCGGTACCTGTCGGCCGCCCCGGCCGGCTGCGACGCGCGCCATTCGCTGATCGATGTGGAGACCCTGGGCCGTGCCCTGCTCGGGGCGGCGCTCGCACCCGAGGCCCCGGCCGGTGTCTACCACGTCAATCACCCCGACCCGGTGACCTGTTCCGAGCTGCTGTCGACGGTGCTGGGCGAGCTCGGACTGCCCTGGGCCGGTACGGAGATCGGGCTGGACGAGGCCCGTGCGCGGCTGGCCGGTGTGCCGTACGCCAAGCACCACTTCGAGATGCTCACCGTGGACCACTGGTTCGCCGACGGACGCGTCGGCCGGGACCTCGGCTGCCCCCCGGGCCCGGACTTCCGCACGTCCTTCGCCGCGCACGCCCCCTGGTACCGGGAGTTCCTCGCCCGCTGAGCCGGCAGCGGCGGGCCGTCAGGCGCCGGCCGGTGCCGGGATCGCGGTGCCGGTACCGCTCACCCGTACCCGGGCGTCGCCCGCGCGCAGGGTGACGGTCAGGGTGCCGGGGCGGCCCATGTCCTCCCCCTGGTGCAGCGTCAGTCCCGCGGTCTCCGGGACCTGGGACAGGGCGCGCAGGTACGCGCCGAAGGCGGCCGCCGCCGCTCCCGTCGCGGGGTCCTCGACCACACCGCCGACCGGGAACGGGTCGCGGACGTGGAAGACGGTCTCCGAGGCCCGCCACACCAGCTGGAGCGTGGTCAGGTCCAGCCGGTGCATGAGCGCTTCGAGGCGTGCGAAGTCGTAGGAGAGCGCGGCCAGCCGCTCACGGGTCGCGGCGGCCAGCACCAGATGGCGGGCGCCCGCGTAGGCGATCCGGGGCGGCAGTGCCGGGTCGAGGTCGGCGGCCGGCCAGTCCAGGGCGGCCAGCGCCTCCGTCACGTCCTCCGGGGCGACCTCGGTGACGTGCGGCTCCACGCTGGTGAGGGTCGCCCGCAGTTCGGCGCCCTCGCGGGCGACGGTCACCGGCACCGGTCCGGCGGCGGTGCTGAACTCCAGGTCGCCGGGGCCGTCCCGCTCGGCGAGCGCCAGCGCGGTCGCCACGGTGGCGTGTCCGCAGAAGGGAACCTCGGCCTTCGGGCTGAAGTAGCGGATCACATAGCCGCGCGCGCCGGGCGCCGACGCCTCGGCCGGACCGGTCAGGAACGCCGACTCGCTGTAGCCGAGTTCCGCCGCGACGGCGAGCATGTCCGCGTCGTCCAGAGCGGACGCGTCCAGCACGACCCCGGCCGGATTGCCGCCCTCCGGGTCGCTGGAGAAGGCGGTGTAGCGCAGGATCGCGGTCTCGGGAAGCTCAGTCATGTGCGGCACAACCGTGCCGCGGTCCGGGGCATTCCCCCCTGGCCCCGCCCGCCCCCTCACCGGGCGGGACCCGGATGCCCGCGGACCGCGGCGGGCGGGTCAGTGGCAGTTCCTGGTGCCCTTGCTCGCCTTCGTCCAGGAGCAGGAGTCGAGGAGCTTGCCGTTCGGCTTGATCAGCCGCGCCTTGTCACCGGTGTTGTTCCACACGTACGAGCCGCGGTTCCAGTACACGTGGCCCGAGCTGTTCTTCGCCTTGCCGGTGTGGACCCGGACGGTCCTGCCGGCGCCGACGGCGTAGGAGGGGAAGGTGTAGGTGTATCCGGTGTTGTCCTTCAGCCGGTAGCCCTTGAGCTGCACCTTCGCCTTGGTGTTGTTGTGGATCTCCACCCATTCGGCGTTGAGCGAGGTGGTGGACCGGGTGTCCTTGCCGGGGCTGTCGTACTGGATCTTCCCCAGGTGCACCCCGCCCTGGTGCTTCGCGGCCGAGGCCGGGGTGGCGAGGAGCAGGGAGCCCGTGAGGGCGGTGGTGACGGCGAAGGCGAGGGGCACCGCGGTGCGTATGCGCATGCTGTGTTCCTTGTGTGGAGTTCCGGTGAAGAACTGTGAGCATAAGGGCAGCACGCGCTTGCCGGACCGGGTGGGGCGCCGGTCCGGCGGGTATCGGTCGTTTCCGGTGTGAGGGCCGGTCGGTTGTGGTCGCTCGGAGTCGGTTCCGGCCCGGATCCGTCAGCCCCGGCCCACGTACGGCATCGCCGTCGCCATCACCGTCATGAACGGGATGTTGGCCTCCAGCGGCAGATCCGCCATGTGGACCACCGTCCTGGCCACGTCCGCGGCGGCCATCACCGGCTCCACGGCCAGTTCGCCGTTGGCCTGGAGGATGCCGGTCTGCATCCGTTCGGTCATCTCGGTCGCGGCGTTGCCGATGTCGATCTGTCCGCAGGCGATCCGGTACGGGCGCCCGTCAAGCGAGAGCGACTTCGTCAGGCCGGTGATGGCGTGCTTGGTCGCGGTGTAGGCGACCGAGTGCGGGCGCGGCGCGTGCGCGGAGACCGAGCCGTTGTTGATGATCCGCCCGCCCTGCGGATCCTGTTCCTTCATCTGCCGGTACGCCGCCTGCGCGCACAGGAACGCCCCCGTCAGGTTCACGTCGACCACCGTGCGCCAGTCGTCGTAGCCGAGGTCCTCGACCGGCACGGAGCGCGGCCCGAAGGTGCCCGCGTTGTTGAAGAGCAGGTCGAGGCGGCCGAAGCACTCCCGTACGGCGGAGAAGAGGGCGTCCACGTCGTCCGGGCGCGACACGTCGGCGGGGACGGTGATCACCCGGGCGTCCGGTCCGGCCAGCGCGGCGGTCTCGGTGAGCGGCCCGGGGCGGCGGCCCGCGAGCGCCACCGACCAGCCGGCGCCGCTCAGGGCGAGCGCCACCGCCCGGCCGATCCCGGAGCCCGCGCCCGTGACCACGGCCGCCTTCGTCGTGGAGTTCAACAGTTTGTTGCTCATGGTGCGGCAGCGTACGCCCAGCCGCCCCCGGCCCCGGTGCCGGTGGGCGCGCCGGGGTCAAATCGTGCGTCCGGACGGGGGGTTCACGTCCCCGGGGGGTGATTTCCGTGCACGGTACCGGCGATTCCCTGAGGCGGCGCCCCCGGTCTTAATGATCATGGTTTTGGCCGCATACGCGGTGTTTGCCCCTGGGGATCCATTCCTGCCGCATTCCTCATCCAGGCGACGCCCGTGCGACGCGAGCACGACAACCGCCCGATGTGCCGGCCCGGTGGACTTCCCCCACATCACCAGTCAGGGGAGGGACAGATGACGTACTCATCGCACCAGCAGGAGCTGCGCGACGCGGCCCGGCACACCGGCCGCCGCCGTTTTCTCACCGTCACCGGAGCCGCCGCCGCACTCGCCTTCTCGGTCGGACTGCCGGCCGCGGGATCGGCGAGCGCCGCCGAGCTCGACGGCCGGCAGATCGGAGACGACCCGTTCACTTTGGGCGTCGCATCCGGTGACCCGCTGCCCGACTCCGTCCTGCTGTGGACGCGGCTCGCGCCCCGCCCGTTCGAGCCCGACAGCGGACTGCCCGCCGCCCGGATCGAGGTGCGCTGGGAGCTCGCCCGCGACGAGCGCTTCCAGCGCATCGTCCGGCGCGGCACCGCCCTCGCCCACCCGGAGTTCCACCACAGCGTCCACGTGGAGGTCAGAGGCCTCGACCCGGACCGGGTCCTCTACTACCGCTTCCGCGCCGGGCAGTGGACCAGCCCGGTCGGCCGGACCCGCACCGCGCCCGCCCCCGGCGCGCACAAGCGCGAACTGAGCCTGGCCGCCGTCTCCTGCCAGGCCTACCACGACGGCTACTTCACCGCGTACAAGCACCTCGCCCAGGAGGACGTCGACGTCGTCTTCCACCTCGGCGACTACCTCTACGAGTACGCCGTCACCGCGACCGGCGGGGCCCGCAACTACACCGACCGCACCCTGCCCGCCCTCTTCAACCGGGAGACGACCACACTGGAGGACTACCGGCTGCGGTACGCCCTCTACAAGTCCGACCCCGACCTGCGCGCCGCCCACGCCGCGCACCCCTTCGTCGTCACCTGGGACGACCACGAGACCGAGAACAACTACGCCGGCGACACCCCCGAGAACAGCGTGCCGCCCGAGGAGTTCCTGATCCGCCGGGCCGCCGCCTACCGCGCGTACTGGGAGAACCAGCCGCTGCGCACCCCGCAGCAGCCGCACGGCCCGGACATGAAGCTCTACCGGCGCCTGCAGTTCGGCCGGCTCGCCCAGTTCGACATCCTCGACACCCGCCAGTACCGCAGCGACCAGGCGTACGGCGACGGCTGGCAGACCCCCGGACCCGAGTCCGAGGACCCCTCGCGCACCCTGACCGGAGCCGCCCAGGAGCGCTGGCTGATCGACGGCTGGCGCCACTCGCGGGCCACCTGGAACGTCGTCCCGCAGCAGGTCACCTTCGCCCAGCGGCGCGACGTCCCCACCGACGCCTACAAGCTCTCCATGGACTCCTGGGACGGCTACCCGGCGTCCCGCGACCGGATCCTGCGGGGCGCCGAGGCCACCGGGGTGGACAACCTGATGGTCCTCACCGGCGATGTGCACGTCGGCTACGCCTTCGACCTGAAGCAGGACTTCGACGACCCCTCGTCCCGCACCGTCGGCACCGAGATCGTCGCGACGTCCGTCGCCAGCGGCAAGGACGGATCGGAGAAGCCCGCGAACTGGTCGAACCTCACGACCGCCAACCCGCACATGAAGTTCTACAACGGCCGCCGCGGCTACGCCGTCGTCACCCTCCAGGAGCGCCGGGCACGCGCCGACTACCGCACGGTGTCCGCCGTCACCACGCCCGGCGCCCCCGTGACGACCGCGGCCTCGTTCGTCACGGAGGTGGGCGACCAGGGCCTCAACCCGGCCTGACCGCGAGGGGCCCCAGGCCCTACCGCACCGCGCCGTCCACGGGGTAGCGGACGCCGACGCGCTCACGTACCGCGTCGAGCGTCCGCATGACCGCCAGCGAACCGTCCAGCGGCACCAGCGGCGACTCCGTCTCGCCCGCCCGGACCGCCCGCATCACCTCGGCCGCCTCGAACTGCATCCCCGTCAGGCCCTGCGGCCCCGGCCCCGAGGTGATCTCCTCGGGCTCGCCGCCCGCCCGGTGCAGCACGAAGCCCCGCGGATAGAAGAAGCCCTCCGGGAAGTCGATCCGCCCGGCCGTCCCGATGACCGTGGCGGCCGTCGGATGGTGTCCGACCAGCGAGCAGGACAGCAGCGCGGTCGCGCCCGACTCCCAGCCCAGCAGCATCCCGGTGTTCAGGTCGACACCCTCCGGCGACAGCAGCGCATCGGCCTGCACCCGGTCCGGCTCACCCAGCAGCAGCTGCGCGAACGACACCGGGTACACCCCGAGGTCCAGCAGGGCGCCGCCGCCCAGCGCGGGATCGCGCAGCCGGTGCTCGGGACCGAAGTCACCCGCGAAGCCGAAGTCGGCCTGCACGGTCCGGATCTCGCCGATCGCCCCGTCCCGCACCAGCTCCGTCATCCGCCGGATGACCGGGTTGCAGTACGTCCACATCGCCTCCATCAGGAACAGACCGCGGTCCCGGGCGAGCTCCACCAGCTCCCGCGCCTCGCGCTCGTTGATGGTGAACGCCTTCTCGCACAGCACGTGCTTGCCGGCCTCCAGGGCGAGCCCGGCCGCCTCCCGGTGCGCGGAGTGCGGCGTGGCCACGTACACCACGTCGACGTCCCCGTCGGCGACGAGCCCGGCCCAGCTCCCGTACGCCTTCGGTATCCCGAACCGCTCCGCGAACGCCTTCGCCGAGGCGTCCGTACGGGAGGCCACGGCCACCACCTCCGCATCGGGCATCGCCTGCAGGTCGGCGGTGAACGTCGCCGCGATCCCACCGGTCGCCAGCACGCCCCAACGGACAGTCCTGCTCATGCACGCTCCCAAAAAGGTATCGACCATTCCGGCTGAGCTGAGAGCATAGAGGCGGATTCAACGACTATGGAGATGAGAATGCCGGAGAGCGGCGTCAGCCGGGCCCAGCAGATACCCACCACCCACACCGCGGCCGGGACCGGACTTCCCGGCAGGCCCGCCACCCCTCCACCCGGACCCGCCGCCACCACCGCGGCCCGGCGCACCGGACTCCTCGTCACCCTGGTCCTCGGCGGACTGACCGCGCTGCCGCCGCTCTCCATGGACATGTACCTCCCGGCGCTCCCCGCCGTCACCGACGCGCTGCACGCACCCGCGTCGACGGTCCAGCTCACCCTCACCGCCTGCCTCACCGGTATGGCGCTCGGCCAGGTCGTCGTCGGACCGATGAGCGACCGCTGGGGCCGGCGCCGCCCGCTGCTGCTCGGCATGGTCGTCTACGTCCTCGCCACCGCGATCTGCGTCTTCGCCCCGACCGCCGAACTCCTCATCGGCTTCCGCCTCGTCCAGGGCCTCGCGGGCGCCGCAGGCATCGTCATCGCCCGCGCCGTGGTGCGCGACCTGTACGACGGCGTGGACATGGCCAGGTTCTTCTCGACGCTGATGCTGATCTCCGGCGTCGCGCCGGTCATCGCCCCGGTCATCGGCGGCCAGGTCCTGCGGATCACCGACTGGCGCGGCATCTTCGCCGTCCTCACCGTGGTCGGCGTCCTGCTCACCCTGGTCGTCTGGAAGTGGCTGCACGAGACCCTGCCGCCCTCCGAACGCCACACCGGCGGCATCGGCGACGCCCTGCGCACCATGCGCGCCCTGCTCGCCGACCGCGTCTTCAGCGGCTACATGATCGCGGGCAGCCTCGCCTTCGCCGCGCTCTTCGCCTACGTGAGCGCGTCCCCGTTCGTCGTCCAGGAGATCTACGGTGCCTCGCCGCAGACCTTCAGCCTGCTCTTCGGCATCAACTCCGTCGGACTGATCGCCGTGGGCCAGATCAACGGCAAGATCCTCGTCGGCCGGATCAGCCTCGACAAGGCGCTCGGCTTCGGGCTCGGCGTCATCGTGCTGGCCGCGACGGCGCTCCTGCTGATGACGTCCGGGGTCTTCGGGGACGTCGGGCTCTTCCCGGTGGCGACCGGACTGTTCGTGCTGATGTCGGCGATGGGCCTGGCGATGCCGAACACCAACGCCCAGGCGCTGATGCGCACCAAGCACGCCGCCGGCTCCGCCTCCGCACTGCTCGGCACGTCCTCGTTCCTGATCGGCGCCGTCGCCTCGCCGCTCGTCGGGATCGCGGGGGAGGCCACGGCCGTACCCATGGCCGTCGTGCAGCTGGTCTGCGCCGTGGGCGCGCTGGTCTGCTTCCTGGCGATGTGCCGCCCCTGGCAGCAGGTGGCCGCGCGGATCTGAGGCCGCGCGGCTCCCGCCGCGGGAGGTCAGTCCTCCCGCGGGTAGCCGATCAGGTGCAGCCGGTCCTTGTCGTCGGTCCAGCGGAACAGGCCGACCCCCTCGGCGCCCTCGGCGCCGGGCATCCGCACGTTCGGGGCCAGCGGGTCCGCCGTCCCCGCCGAGATCTGCGCCTCGACCGGGAAGCCGCCGCCGGCCAGCGCGTCCGCCGCGTTGCGCACGTTGGTCGCCCCGTACGCCGTTCCGTCGTCGGTCACGGACGCCAGCGCGAGCGTCTTCGAGCCCTCGGTGTCCTCGAAGCAGAAGCCCTTGCCGTTCTCCAGGTCGAAGGCGAGGTTCCCGGCCACCAGGTAGTCGCCCGACGGGGAGACGACGGCCTGCGGGTACTGCCCCGGCGCGATCGCCGGCTTGTGGCACTGCACGGAGACCAGCGCCTTGCCCGTCTCCGCGTCGTGCACCGCCCACAGCTCATGGGTCGCGGCGAGCTTCGAGCCCTTCGCGAGCTGCCACCTCGCCAGCACCACCCCGGGCGCCACGGAGGTCGGGATGCCGCTCTGCCGGTCGGCGCCCTTGGGCGCCACGTTCCGGCTGAACCACCCGCCCTGCACCCAGAACTCCCGGGACCCGCTCACCAGCAGGCCCTTCGAGGTCAGTCCGCGTACCTCGGTGAGCTGCTTGCAGGACGCGCAGCCCTTGGGGTACTTCAGCGCCTTGGCGGGGACCTTGGAGACCCGGCCGGTCGCCGGGTCCACCACCACGCTCGTGGACCCGCCGTCGCCGATCACGATGCCGGGGCCGGTCACGTTGACGGTCGGCACCGACCTCCACGGCACCTCGACGCGCTGCCGGCTGCCGTCCTCCACGGTGTACACGTCGAGGGAGACGATCCGGTCGGCGGGCGCCGGAGCGTCCTCGCCGACCTTTCCGTACGCCCAGGTCACGAAGTACTCCTGGTCGTCCGTGGTGACGGTGAGCAGCTTCGGGAAGTGCGTCGCGGC
Source organism: Streptomyces sp. NBC_01257 (assembly GCF_035917255.1). Taxonomy (NCBI): domain Bacteria; kingdom Bacillati; phylum Actinomycetota; class Actinomycetes; order Kitasatosporales; family Streptomycetaceae; genus Streptomyces; species Streptomyces sp. NBC_01257. The sequence goes on along the minus strand of NZ_CP108472.1, from coordinate 2,786,487 downwards.
CGGCGGGCGCCAGGCGTCCCCGCTCCAGCCGGCCCGCCCGGTCTCCGAGTCGATGGTCCGCAGCTGGTACTCGCCCTCCGCGGTCCGCACCAGATAGGCCAGCCGCCCCGTCGTCCGGGACAGCGCGTAGTCGGGCGAGGTGCCGATGAGCTCCCAGCCGCGCTGTGTGGTGTACGCCGCCGGAACGGTCAGCTGCGTCGCCGGACCCGCACTCGTCCGCTTGGGCTTCTTCGGCTTGGCGTCGTCCTTCTTGCCGCTCCCGCCACCGCCGCCGCAGGTGGACAGCAGGAGGAGCAGGGCCAGCACCAGCACCCCGCCGACCAGGGCCAGGCGCACGACTCGCTGCCTCACTGTCCCTCCGCCGACCGGAGCCAGGCGCCCGAACTGCAGTCTCATGGTCCCCCCGATGAACATGACGCGACCTCGCGCCGGTCAGCGTAGCAACTGGTCGTAGTGGCTTCGCCGTTCGGTTCCGTAGCCGTTCCGTCCCGATTCCGTGCCGGGCCCCGGGCCGTCCGCGTCCGCCTACAATTCGTCGGTGAACGCCACCCTCCCCACCGCGGACGCCCTGCGCGCGGCCCTCGCCGGACTCCTGGACGGGCTGCCGCCCAGGCAGGCCACCCAGGCCGTCGACCGGCTCATCGCCCACTACCGGGGGACCATTCCCACCGATACCCCGGTGCTCCGGGACCGCTCGGACGTCGCCGCGTACGCCGCGTACCGGATGCCCGCGACCTTCGAGGCGGTACGGTCCGCCCTCGACGCCCTGCGCGAGGCCGCCCCGGACTGGGCACCGGCCACCCACACCGACGTCGGCGGCGGCACCGGCGCGGCGAGCTGGGCGGTCGCCGGGGCCTGGGAGGGACCGCGGACCACCGTCCTGGACTGGGCCGAGCCCGCCCTCGCGCTGGGCCGCGAGCTGGCCGGGGTCTCCGGCATCCCCGGGCTGCGGGCCGCCGAGTGGCAGCGGGCCCGGATCGGCCAGGACCTCGCCCTCGGCGCCACCGACCTGGTGACCGTCTCCTACGTGCTCAACGAACTCACCCCGCAGGCCCGCACCGCGCTCGTCGACGACGCGGCCCGCGCCGCGCAGGCCGTCGTGGTCGTCGAAGCGGGCACCCCCGACGGCTACGCGCGCATCATCGAGGCCCGGGACCGGCTGACCGCCGCCGGGCTCACCGTCGCCGCCCCGTGCCCGCACAGCGACGCCTGCCCGATCGAGCCGGGCACCGACTGGTGCCACTTCTCGGCCCGGGTCAGCCGCTCCTCGCTGCACCGGAAGGTGAAGGGCGGCTCGCTGCCGTACGAGGACGAGAAGTTCAGCTACGTGGTGGCCACCCGCTTCACCCCGCGGCCCGTGGCGGAACGGATCACCCGCCGGCCGCAGATCCGCAAGGGCCAGGTGCTGCTGGAGCTGTGCACCCGCGACGAGGGCCTGCGGCGGGCCACGGTCACCAAGCGGCACGGCGCGCTCTACCGCGCCGCCCGGGACATCGACTGGGGCGACGCCTGGCCGCCCCCGCAGGACCCGGACCAGGAGCCCTCGGGCCCCTGATCCGGCCCGCGGCTAGCCGCGCAGCTCCTGGGTGCAGCACTTCACGCTGCCGCCGCCCTTGAGCAGCTCGCCGAGGTCCATCGGCACCGGCTCGAAGCCGCGGTCCCGCAGCGGGTCGAACAGACCCGTGGCGGCCTGCGGCAGCAGCACGTGCAGCCCGTCACTCACCGCGTTCAGCCCGAACGCGGCCGCGTCCGCCTCGCTCGCGATCAGCGCGTCCGGGAAGAGCCGGGCCAGCACGGCCCGGCTGCCCGGCGAGAAGGCGCCCGGGTAGTACATGATCTCGTCGGCCGCGTCGTCGAGCACGCTCAGCGCCGTGTCCAGGTGGTAGTAGCGCGGATCGACCAGATCGAGGCCGATCACCGGCCGCCCGAAGAACTCCTGCGCCTCGTCGTGCGAGAGCGGGCTGGACCGGAAGCCGCGCCCCGCCAGGACGTACGAGGAGGTCACCGCGAAGTCGCCCTCGCCCTCGTTGACGTGGTCGGGCTCGTGGATCTCGGTGAAGCCGTGGCTCCGGAACCAGTCGCGGTGGGCGGCCGCCTCGGGGAAGCGTTCCTGGTAGGCGAAGCGGGCGCCCAGCACCCGGCCGTCGATGACGGTGGCCCCGTTGGCGGCGAAGACCATGTCCGGCAGGTCGGGGCGGGGCTCCAGGAGCTCGACGGTGTGGCCGAGGGCGCGGTAGCGGTCGCGCAGGTCCTCCCACTGGGTCTGGGCCAGCGGGAGGTCGACCGGCTTGGTGGGGTCCATCCAGGGATTGATGGAATACGTCACCTTGAAGTGCGCCGGGGCGCACATCAGGTAGCGGCGGGGTGTGGACCGACGGCCGGGGGTGCGGCGCGAAGCGCCCTCATGAGGGGCGGCGGCGGGGTGACGTGTGGGCAATGAGGGCTCCTCACGAATCGTCGCGGCGGCATTGGTGGCCGCTGCGGCCGGTGCGTCGCACGGGTGTGTGCGTGAAGCCCATGGTGCGCCGTCCCGGGCCGCGGCGCAGTGAACCGATCGGGTGGTTCCGTACAGCTGTGTGAGATCCGGCCCCCCGGTGGAGTGCACGGGCGCCGGCCGCCCCCTTCCAGGGGCTCCGATCACCGGAAATTCAGCTGCCATTTCCCGACAAACAGTGCGATAGCGGTCAGCTGAGGCCATCGGTGGTCGTACCCCGCTTCAGGACTCTGGCCACCCGAAGCGCAGGATGGTGGGACCATGGGCAGGGGCAACGCTGAGGTAAGGGGATAGATGGGCGCCGATTTCAGTCGCGGTCGCGGCTCGGAGAGCAGGTTTTCCCACTGGCTGCGCCGACGGCCCAAACCGCAGCAGGGCGATGTCGACGGCACCGCACGGGAGGCGCTGCTCCTGGCTGTCGCCGAGGCCGGGATGCCGATCGCGCCCGCCGCCCACCCGGTCGGCTACCGATGTTCGTGCGAACGCATCGGCTGTCCCACCCCGGCCAGGCACCCGGTCTCCTTCGCCTGGCAGACCCAGTCCACCACCGACCGGGCACAGATCGAGCGCTGGGCCCTCAGCCAGCCGCAGGCCAACTTCATCACGGCCACCGGCATGATCCACGACGTGCTCGACGTCCCGCTCTCGGCCGGCACCCAGGCGCTGGAGCGGCTCCTCGCCGCCGGAATCGACGTGGGCCCGGTGGCCCGCTCCGGCGACGACCGGATGCTCTTCTTCACCGCGACGCGCGGTACGCCGGAGGACGAGGACGAGTGGTGGCCGTGCGAGCTGGACTGCCACCCCGAGACGATGGACGAGCACCCAGGACTGCGCTGGCACTGCCGCGGCAGCTACGTGCTGCTGCCGCCGGCCATGCTCCCGGGTGAACTCGACGTCAGCTGGGTGCGGGGGCCGGAGAACCCGCTGCCCGACCCGCTGACGCTGCTGGAGACCCTGACGGACGCCTGTGCGCGGTTCGTGGGCTCCGCGGAGCAGAGCGACGTCGACCACGACTCGGTGGCCTGGCCGCTGAGCCGGTAGGGGACGTCCCGCCGCGATCGTGCGGGAGCCCCGGACCGGGCGTCCGGGGCCTTCCGCCCGCGCGCCCGGTGCTGCTGGACCGGCGCCGTCGGCGCGGTGCGTCCGCCCGCTGCTAGGAACCCTTGGCCGACGTCAGGCCCGGCAGCCGGTTCAGCATGATCACCTTGCCCGTGCCTGCGCCCTTCTTCGGGACGTACACCAGCTGGCCCGAGATCCGCTCCTTGGTGAGCGTGCTCCGCACCTCACCGGTCAGCAGCGCCTCGACGTCCCGGCTGACCGTCGGGCGCAGCCCTTGCGCCGCGGTCTGCTGCTCGAAGTGCTTGCTGCTGAAGAAGACCAGTGCGCCGCCGTCGTCCGTCTCCAGGGCGAGCGGCGCGAACAGGCCGCTGTTCAGCGGCTGGTCGATGTACTGGTACGAGAAACCCGCCCGCCGCGTGTTCAGCCGGCTCTGGCGCCAGACCGAGGTGGCCGTGCCGGGGGCGAACGCGTCCGGCGTGCCCTTCTGCAGGTAGCCCGTGTACTGCGCGCCCAGGTCCTTCGGGGCGACCGCCAGTCCGGGCCCGTCCGCCGCCACCGGCTTCGCCCGGCCCTCGTCGTCCTTCGCGAAGTCGGGGATCCGGGACGGGGCGACGACCGCGAGATAGGCGGCCTTCCAGCCCTGGCCGGGGCCGGACTTGACGAAGGCGAACAGCCAGCGGGTGTCCAGCTTCCCGCCGTCCTGGTCACGGTTGGAGTCGGTGTCCGCGAGGAACCACCGCGGCCAGCCCGCCTTCTCGGGGATGACGTAGGTGGCGTCGGTCAGCTCCAGCGGCCGGTGGTTCGCGTTGCCGTCCGGATTGTTCTTCTGCCGGGCCCGCAGACCCGCCTGGTTGACCGCGCCGAGCGCACCGGTGACCTCGTCCTCGTCCAGCGCGGGGTCGTAGGCCTTGTCCGCCGCGTTGTACGCGGCGGTGAAGTTCTTCAGGGCCTGCGCGGCCTCAGACCGCGTCGCCGCCGGGACGACTTCCAGCTCGCCGTGCACCGTCACGCACCCGCTCGCCGTCATGCTCAGCACCGTCGCTGCCGCGAGCCCCGTCGCCAGCCGAACCGGCCTCAGGCTTTTCATCCGTTGCTTTCCGCGCCTTCTGATCCGTCGCCCCCACTGACCGTCCGAACCCTACCGGGGACAGGAACAGCGCGAGGGTGGGGATCAGATACAGCGCCCACACCGTGATCTGGAGAACGGTCGGATCCGGCTGGAAGTTGAACGTCCCCTTCAGCAGCGTGCCGTACCAGCTGTCCGGCGGAATCGTGGCGCTGATGTCGAACGCCCGGTTCTGCAGCCCGCCGATGAACTCCGCCTCCTGCAAGTCGTGGACTCCGTAGGCGAGTACACCCGCCGCGACGACCACCAGCATGCCGCCGGTCCAGGTGAAGAACTTCGCGAGGTTGATCTGCAGCGCACCGCGGTAGAACAGCCAGCCCAGCACCACGGCCGACAGGATGCCGAGCAGCGCGCCGATCATCGGATGCCAGCCGTCGTCCGCCGCGTGCACCGCACGCCACACGAACAGCGAGGTCTCCAGCCCCTCCCGGCCCACCGCCAGCAGCGCCGTGGCGACCAGCGCACCGGTCCCCATCGCGAGCGCCGCGTCGAGCTTGCCGTGCAGCTCCGCCTTCAGGTGCCGGGCGGTGCGCCGCATCCAGAAGACCATCCAGGTGACCAGGCCCACCGAGAGGACCGACAGCGAACCGCCCAGCGCCTCCTGGGCCTTGAACGTCATCTCCTGCGAACCGAATTCGAGACCGGCGCCGAAGGCCAGGCTGACGACGACGGCGATGGCGACACCGATCCAGATCGGCAGCAGCCTGCTCCGGTTGCCGGTCTTCACCAGGTACGCGATGAGAATGCAGACGACCAGGCTGGCTTCGAGCCCTTCGCGCAGGCCGATCAGGTAGTTACTGAACACGTCTCGGTTCCCTTTCCGCTTCGAGTCCCGTTACGAGAACAGCGCCCGGCCCCACCAGTCGTCCGTGTCCCGGACGCCCGGCGGGACGGCGAAGTGCGCCGAACCCACGTGCTGGATGTACTCGTTGAGTGCGTCGTGTGCCGCCAGGCGCCGCTGCAGCGGTACGAACGCCGTGCGGGTGTCGCGCTGGTAGGCGAGGAAGAACAGCCCGGCGTCGAGCCGGCCCAGGCCGTCCGTGCCGTCGGTGAAGGAGTAGCCGCGCCGCAGGATCGTCGCCCCGTCGTTGGTGTCGGGGTGCGCGAGGCGTACATGGGCGGTCGGCAGCATCGCCTTCAGGAACGGCTCGTCGCGTTCCTTCGCCTTTCCGACCGGGGCGCCCTCGCCCTTGTCGCGGCCGAAGACGTCCTCCTGCTCCTGCAGTCCGGTCCGGTCCCAGGTCTCGATGTGCATCCGGATGCGCCGGGCCACCAGGTACGAACCCCCGGCCATCCAGCCGGCGTCCTTCCCGTCGGCCCACACGTGCCGGTCCAGGGCCGCGGTGTCGGTGCCGGAGATGTTCCGGGTGCCGTCCTTGAAGCCCATCATGTTGCGCGGGGTCTGCGCGTCGGGCGTCGTCGACGAGGTCTTGCCGAAGCCCAGCTGGGACCAGCGGATCGCGGTGCGGCCCATGCCGATCCTGGCGAGGTTGCGGATCGCGTGCACCGCCACCTGCGGGTCGTCCGCACAGGCCTGGACACACAGGTCGCCGCCGCTGCGGGCCCGGTCGAGGTTGTCGCCCGGGAACTTCGGCAGGTCGACGAGCGCGCCGGGGCGCCGGTCCTCCAGGCCGAAGCGGCCCTTCGCGAACAGGGACGGGCCGAAGCCGACGGTCAGCGTCAGCCGGGACGGCCTGAGGCCGAGCGCCTCGCCCGTGTCGTCCGGCGGCGCCTCGGCCAGGCCCCCGTAGGCGCCGTCGCCGACCGCGTGCCCGGCCGTCATCCGCTCGGCCGCCCGGGTCCACTCCTTGAGCAGCGCGACCAGTTCGGCCCGGTCCTCCGTCGTGACGTCGAACGCGGCGAAGTGCAGCCGGTCCTGGACGGCGGTGGCGATCCCGGCCTGGTGCGCCCCGTGGAACGGCACCGCGGCGCCGCTGTCCGCGGCGGTCACGGCGGTGTCCCCGGACCGCACCGCGGCCGCGGTACCGCCGGCCACTGCGGCACCGAGCGCGAGCCCGGCGCCGCCCCAGCCGAGCAGCGCCCGCCGCGAGGGGGCACGGCCGGGGGTCCCGGCGGCGTCGCCGGTCGGCTGCTGATCCTGCTCGGACATGCCCGGGACCTCTTTCCGGCCGGTTACTTCGTCACCGCTGCGGCGAGCCGGGAGAGCGGCTCGGCCAGCGCGTTGACCGCGTCGGACAGCTCCTTGCGGTCCGCCTTGCCGACCTTCTCGTACGAGGTGAAGGCGTAGGAGCTCTTGTCCTCGCGGTACTTGTCGAGCAGCGTGTTCAGAGCCGCGAACCGCTTGTCCAGGGTGGCGGTCAGCGCCGCGTCGTTCTTCGACGCGATCGGCTTCAGCAGCTGGTAGGACTGCTCCGCGCCCTCGACGTTGGCCTTGAAGTCGACCAGGTCGGTGTGGCTGTAGCGCTCCTCCTCGCCGGTCACCTTGCCGGTCGCCACCTCGTCGAGGAGCTCCTTGGCACCGTTGGCCATCGAGGTCGGGGTGATGTCCGCCGTGCCGACCCGCTTCTGCCAGTCGAGCAGGTCCTTGTGGAGGGTCGGCGCGAGGGCCTTCTCCTCGGCGCCCAGCTTCTTGTCCTGCCACAGCGCCTTCTCCAGGCGGTGCCAGCCGGTCCACTTCTGGCCGTCCTCCAGGCCGTCCGCGCGGACGTCGACCTTCGGGTCGATGTCACCGAAGGACTCGGCGACCGGCTCGGTGCGCTCCCAGCCGATCCGGGAGTCGGCGTACGCCTTCTTCGCGGCCTCCAGGTCGCCGGCGGCGACGGCGTCCGTGAAGACCTTGACCTTCGGCAGGGTCTCGTCGGCCTGCGCCTGGACGTAGGTGCGGTAGGCGGCGACGGCCTTGTCCATCTCGGGGCTGCGCTTGGCCGCCTTGCCGCCGCTGACCTCGATCTTCTGCCGGATGCCGTGGCCCTTCATACCGGGCTTGCAGGCGATCTCGTACGAACCGGCCTTGATCTCGGCCGTGATGGTGGCCTTGGTGCCCGGGCCGATGTTCTCCCGCTCGGCCACGATGCGGTCGTCCGGGAACAGGACGTAGACCTCGGTGACCTTGGAGCCCTTGTTCTGGACGGCCAGTTCGACGTGACCGGCCGGCAGCTTCGTCTTCGACACGTCGCAGGAGTCGTCCTTGGCGACGACCTGGACGGCGCCCTCGCCCTTGCCGTCGCTCTTCTCGGCGCAGCCCGTGACAGCGGTCAGAGCGGCCACGGTGGCGGCAGCGGTGACGACGGAGAAACGAACGGCTCGCATACGGGCTCCACATGAGGACGAAGGAGGAGGATGGGGATGAGGGGAGAGCGGAAACACGGCCGGACGGAGCCGGGTGAGGCGGACCTAACTTAACCGAGGCTTACCTGACCGATACCCCTCCGTGCAGTGATTCAACTCTCACTGGGGACGCACAGGAACGGGGGGATCACGGTCGACCCATGAGCGAACCCGTAACGGGTCAAGCGAGGGTCAAGAGGCCCGGTCCGGTACGACGAGGGGCACCCCGGTCCGCGGATGCGGGAACACCTCGACGGACTGCCGGTAGACCCCGCTGAGCAACGCGCTCGTGAACACCTCGGCCGGCGGGCCCGCCACGGAGATCCGCCCGTCGTGCAGCACCGCGGTCCGGTCCGCGTACGCGGCCGCGAGCCCCAGATCGTGCAGGACGACGACGACCGCGTCCCCGGCGGCGGCGCGCTCCCGGCAGATCCGCAGCACCAGTTCCTGGTGGCGCAGGTCGAGCGCGGCCGTCGGTTCGTCGAGCAGCAGCAGCGGGGCGCGCTGCGCCAGCACCCGGGCCAGCGCGACCCGGGCCCGCTCGCCGCCGGAGAGCGCGGAGAAGGGGCGCGCGGCGAACTCGGTGACCTCGGTGGCGGCCATCGCCGCGCGGACCGCGGGGTCGTCCTCGTCCGCCCGGTCCGTCCCGGCCCAGGGCGCCCGCCCCATCCGGACGACGTCCTCCACGGGGAACGGGAAGGAGAGCGCGGCGGACTGCGGCAGCACGGCCCGGCGCAGGGCCAGTTCGGGCGCGGACCAGGCAGTGACCGGGCGCCCGTCGATCCGTACCTCCCCGCCCTGGGCGGGCAGGTCGGCGGCGAGCGCGGCCAGCAGGGTCGACTTGCCGGCCCCGTTCGGGCCGACGAGCGCCAGCACCTCGCCCGCGTGGGCCGTCAGGTCGATGGAGCCGAGCACCTGCCGCCCGCCCAGGCGGACCCGCAGTCCGCGCGTCTCGGCGAGCGGGTCGCCGGGGGAGACGGGCACGGGCAGGGTCCGTCCCCGTACCGCGAAGAGGTTCCGCAGCGTCCTCATGCCCAACCACCTTGCTTGCGACGGGTCCTGCGCAGCAGCCAGAAGAAGAACGGGCTGCCGAAGAGCGCGGTCAGTACGCCGAGCGGCAGCTCGGCCGGGTCGGCGACGGTCCGGGCAGCGAGGTCGCCGGCGACGAGCACCAGCGCGCCGCCCAGCGCGCTGCCGGGCACCAGGAAGCGGTGGCCGGGACCGTTCGCCATCCGCAGCAGGTGCGGCACCAGCAGTCCCACGAACGAGATGATCCCGGCGACCGCCACAGCGGCGGCGGTCAGCAGCGCCACCACGAGCACCAGCACCATGCGCAGCCGTTCGACGTCGACCCCGAGGTGCCGGGCGGGCCGCTCGCCGAGCGCCAGCAGGTCCAGCTTCCGGGCATAGAACGGAGCGATGACGAGGCCGAGGACCGCGCACGGCAGCACGGCCAGCACCTTGGGCCAGGTGGCCTGGGCCAGTGAGCCGAGCTGCCAGAAGGTGATCTGGGTGATCTGCGCGTTGTCGGCGAAGAAGATGAACAGGCCGATCAGGGCGCCCGCGAAGGCGTTGACGGCGATGCCGGTGAGGATCAGCGTCACCACCTCCGTCCGGCCGCCCGACCGCGACAGCGCGTACACCAGCAGGACGGTGAGCAGTCCGGCGACGAACGCGCAGACGGTGATGGTCCAGTTGCCGAAGAAGCTCAGCCCCAGCGCGATCGAGGCGACCGCGCCGACCGCCGCCCCCGCGGAGATCCCGATGACGCCGGGCTCGGCGAGCGGATTGCCGAACACGCCCTGCATCAGTGCCCCCGCGCAGCCGAGCGAGGCGCCGACCAGCAGCGCGAGGACGACCCTCGGCAGCCGTACGTTCCACAGGACGCTCTCGCCGACCCGGTCCAGGGCGTGACCGCCCAGCCCGATCCGGTGCTGGACGGAGCCGAGGACGTCGCCGAGCGGGATGCTGTACGCGCCGAGCCCGGCGGACAGCAGGCAGCACACGACCAGGGCGGCGAGCAGTCCGGCGGTCAGGGTGACGGCCGTGGAGCGGCGCGCGCGGGGGACCGCCCGGCCGGCGGATGCCTCGTGTGCGGTGGTCACTTGGCCGCACCGTCCCCGGGGTAGAGCTGGGCGACCAGTTCGCTCAGCACCCGGTCGGTGCGCGGCCCGTAGTTCAGCAGCACTCCGTCGTCGACCGAGACGATCCGCCGGTCCATCCCGGCCGGGGTCTCGGCGACGCCCGGAATCTTCACCAGCCCGTCGACGCCGCCGACCGAGTCGAGCCCCTTCGTCATCACGAGGATCGCGTCGGGCGCCGCCTTGGCCAGGGCTTCGCTGGTGATGGCGGTGAAGTCCTTCTTCAGCCCGGACGCCTTGCCCGCGTCCACTGCGCCCGCCGCTTCGAGCAGCGAACTCGCCCCGGACTCCCGGCCGCCCAGCAGATAGACGGAGGCGGAGCCGCGCAGATAGAGGAAGGCGACGCGCGGCCTCCCGGCGCCGCCGGCCGGTGCGGGGACGGACTTCCGTACGGCGTCGATACGGTCCCGGGTGCGCTCGGTGAGCTCGTCGCCGGACTCCGGTACGCCGAGGGCTGCGGCCACCGTGTCGATCCGGCGGCCGACGTCGGAGAGTTCCTTGGCCGGTTCGACGACCACGAGCGGAATGCCGGCGTCCCGGATCTGGCCGATGGCCTCGGCCGGTCCGGTCGTGGTGTCGGCGAGGACGACGGTGGGCCGCAGCGACAGGACGCTCTCCGCCGACACGTCATGGGCCCGGGTCACCACGGGGAGCTTCGCCGCCTGTTCGAAGGTGGCGGTGATGTCGCGGGCCACGACCTGCTTTCCGAGGCCGAGCGTGAAGACGATCTCGCTCAGGCTGCCGGTCAGCGGCACGATCCGGTCCGCCGAGGTGATCGTGGTCCGCTTCCCGTCCGCCGACGTCACCGTGACGGGCAGCCGCGGTGCGGGCGTGCCGGTCAGCGGCTCGATCCGGTCGGTGTCCGCGGCCGCCGGGGTCCCGGCGCCCGCCGTCCTCGCCGCGGGAGCCCCGGTGTCCCCGCAGCCGGCCAGTACCAGGGCCGAGGCCAGGGCGAGGGCTGCCGTCAGGGCGCCGGTGCGCCGGCGGCCCGGTCGCGCGGTGTCCCGGCCCGGTGGGGCGAAGTCCTGCGAGATGCGCACTGGGCACCGTCCTGTCGTTCTGCGGCGTGCAGTTGATGGGGGATTGCGAGAAATGTGACGGAAAGGGGTACCGACACAAGATGTACATACCTTAGGTTAGCCTTACCTCATCTTCTAGACCTCGGAGGGGTCCATGCCGCCGTACCGACCTGCCCGCGCGCTCGCCGTCGCGCTTCTCGCGGTCCTGCTGGGAGCCCTGCTCCCGGCGGCCACCGCGCAAGCGGCGAACCGTATGGTGCAGGGCGGCCGCCTCGACTGGGGCATCAAGTCCTCGTTCCAGAGCTACGTCACGGGCCCCATCGCGCAAGGCAGTTGGAGCCTGACGGGCGGCGCCGCCACGGTCGGCGGCAGCCAGTTCCGCTTCCACTCCGCGACCGGTTCCTACGATCCGGCGAGCGGCGCCTTCCGGGCCGGCTTCTCGGGCGGTGTGCACTTCACCGGGCACAAGAAGCCCGGCGGCGGCAACGAACTGGACCTCACCATCAGCCGTCCCACCGTCCGGATCCAGGGCGGCAGCGGCACGGTGTACGCGGACATGGTCAGCAGGGACCGGGGGACCGGTCGCGTCACCTCCGCCGCCCAGGTCCCGCTGGCCACGCTCGGCCTGTCCGGGATCGACATGAGGGGCGGGGCCACCCCCGTGGCCCTCAACAACGTCCCGGCGACGCTGACCTCACAGGGCGCCAGGTCCTTCGCCGGCTACTACACGGCAGGCACCCCGCTGGACGCGGTCAGCCTCTCCGTGGACACCTCGGCCCCGGCGGGAAAGCCCGCCGCCTCGACCTCTCCCGGGCAGCCGAAGAGCAGCGCGAAGCCGAAGGAGACCGCGGGCCGCATCGAGGACGCCGCCGTCGACTGGGGCGTGCGCCGCACCTTCCGCGAGTACGTCACCGGCTCGATCGGCCGGGGGAAGTGGACCCTGGCCGGAGGCGCCCAGGACGGCGGAGCACTCTTCCGTTTCCCGAAGGGCACGGGCACGTACGACCCGGAGAAGCAGGCCCTGGCGGCGGACTTCGCGGGCAGTGTCCGCTTCGCCGGGGCGCACGGCCTCGATCTGACGCTCTCCCGGTTCGCGGTCGGGCTGAAGGCGGGCCGGGGCACGCTCAGCGCCGACGTCCGGAGCGACGGCGACACCCGCAGGGCCGTACCCCTCATCACCTTCACCGCCGAGGACTTCGCCCCGACGAACGGCCTCGCGGTCCTCACAGAGGCTCCCGCCACCCTGACCGCGGAGGGCGCCAAGGCCTTCGGCTCCCTCTACAAGGCGGGCACCGCGATGGACCCGGTCTCGCTCGCCGTGGCCGTCGAAGCGGCGGCGAAGCTGCCCGCCCTCCCCGACCTGGGCAGCGAACCCGTCCCCTCGGCGGAGCCGTCGGGCACCGCTCCGGCGAAGACCACCGTGGCCGCGGCCACGGTGGCGGACGACACCTCGCACAGCTGGCTGTACGTGACCCTCGGCGGCGCCGGTGTGCTCGCCGCGGCAGCGGCCGGCGTGCTCTTCCTCGTACGCCGCAACCGCTCCACGACGCCCCCTGCTTCCTGACCCCCGCACCCCCCCTCCCTCCCCCCACACCACCCCCGTTGATCCCTGTTCATTCCTGAGGAGACCCCCGACCATGGCAGCCACCCGCCGCCCCATAGCCCTCGCCGCAGCCGTAACCACGGCCGCCGCCCTCGGCGCCGCCTTCGCCCTCCCGGCACTCGCGGCCGAATCGTCCCCGCAGGGCGCCGCTGCCGCTCCGGAGATGGAGCTGAAGGACGGCACGCTGGACTGGGGCTTCAAGGAGTCCTTCCGCAAGTACATCGGCGCCGCCGGAAAGATCACGGTCAAGGACGGCGCCACCCAGGCCGCGGGCAACGGTGTGTTCACCTTTGTCAACGGCAAGGGCACGTACGACATGACCACGCACGGCACCGACACCGCCTTCCAGGGCGGCGTCAACTTCTCGGCGCACGGCGGCGTCCTGGACATCACGCTCTCGGACGTCAAGCTCTCCACGGCCGGCAAGGGCGGCGCGATCACCGCCGACGTGGCGACCCCGCAGGGCACCGCGAACGACGTGGCGGTCGCCGACCTCGACCTGTCGGCCGTCCGGCCGGGGCAGGGCGCGGGCGGCACGATGGTCTTCAAGGACATCCCGGCGAAGCTGACGAAGGCGGGCTCCGCGGCCTTCAACGGCCAGTACAAGGAAGGCGAGGTGCTCGACCCCGTCACGCTCACCGTGAAGGCGGTCGCCGCCCCCACGGAGAAGCCGACCGAGAAGCCGACCGAGAAGCCGACGGAGAAGCCGACCGAAAAGCCCACGGAGAAGCCGACCGAGAAGCCCACCACGAAGCCGACCGCCAAGCCGACGGAGTCCGCACCGAAGCCGAGCCCGAGCACCACGGCGACCGACAAGCCGGCCGCCGACCCGGGCGCGATCGTCGACGGCACCCTGGACTGGGGCGTCAAGGCGTCCTTCCGTTCGTACGTCACGGGCCCCATCGCCCACGGCAAGGCCGAGACGACGGCCGGCGCCACCGCGTCCGGCAACGGGTACCGCTTCCCCGACGCCACCGGCCGCTTCGACGCCGGCAAGCAGACCCTGAGCGCCCTGTTCGACGGCAAGGTCCGCTTCCTCGGGCACGAGGAGGACGGTGCGTACACCCTCGACCTGTCCCTCACCAACCTGGAGATCCAGGCGGACGGAACCAAGGGCAGGCTCATCGCCGACGTGTCCACCAAGGACCGTGCGACGAAGAAGGTCGCCACCTACACCGGTCTGGCCGTCGCCGACCTCAAGCTGCCCGCCGGCGGACTCACCGCCAGGAACGGCGTGGTGACGCTCTCGGCCGTGCCCGCGACCCTGACCGCCGACGGCACCAAGGCCTTCGGCGGGATGTACCCGGCGGGTGAGCGGCTCGACGCGCTGACCGTCGCGGTCGCCCTCGACAAGAACGCCGAACTCCCGTCCACCGGCGGCTCGACGGGCGGCTCGTCCACCACCTCCGGTTCGGCCGCCGGCGGTTCCGTGAGCGGCGGCGGCACGGTCGGCGGCTCGGGCGCCCTGGCCTCCACCGGCGCCGGCCTCCCGGCCGGCGCGCTCATCGCCGCATCGGGCGTCATCGTGGCGGCCGGCGCCGGAGCGGTCGTCGTGGCCCGCCGTCGCCGCACCGTCTGACCCGCCCCACCGCGCGACACCACCGCCCGGGTGCCTGCCCTCCGACGGGCAGGCACCCGGGCGGTGCTTGAATGCGGACGTGAGCGACTACGACGTACCCGCCGGCAGAGGCATCGACGTCCTGCGCGTGTTCTGCGGCCCCGACGGCCGGCACGGCAACGCCCTCGGAGTCGTACGCGACGGGCGCGACCACCCGGACGAGGCGTCACGGCAGCAACTCGCCCGTCAGCTCGGCTTCAGCGAGACCGTGTTCGTGGACGACCCCGAACGCGGCCGGCTGGACATCTACACCCCTGGGCTCCGCCTGCCGTTCGCCGGGCACCCCGTGGTCGGCGCCGCCTGGCTGCTGGACCTGGAGATCCTGGAACTGGAGGTGGGGGAGGTCTTCGCCCGTCAGGACGGCGAGTTCAGCTGGATCACCGCCCGCCCCGAGTGGGCGCCGCCGCGCACGCTCCAGCGGTACGCCTCGGTCGCCGAGGTCGACGCGCTGCCGGCCCCGCCGCCCGGCGAGGGCTGGCTCTACGCCTGGGCCTGGGAGGACGAGGCGGCGGGCCGGGTACGGGCGCGGGCGTTCCCGCGCCGGGACGACGGGATCGTGGAGGACGAGGCGACGGGGGCGGCGGCGCTGCTGCTCAGCGCGCAGCTGGGCCGCGCCCTGAACATCAGGCAGGGGCGCGGCTCCCAGATCCTCACGGCCCCGGCCCCGGACGGCGCGGTGGAGATCGGCGGCCGGGTCGTGCTGGCGGCTCAGGGCTGACCGGCCGGCGGCATCGGGCCCGCAACGGCAGGATCGAGCCCGCCCGGCGACTGAGGACACGACGAAGCGGCGGAGTACCCGAGCCCGGGCACCCCGCCGCCGACCGCCAAGGACTACGCGCTGAGCGGGAACACCTCGCCCAGCTCCCGGAACACCTCGGTGTTCAGCGCGAACGCCCGCTTGCACTCGTCCACGATCCGCTGCTTCTCCAGATCGTCCGCGTTCACCGCGTCCAGCAGCTCGCGGTAACCCCGCTTGAAGGAGGCGGGGTTGTCGATCTGCTCGAAGACGTAGAACCGCACCCCGTCGCCCTTGCGCGCGAAGCCCCAGGTCTTCTCCGCCTTGTCGCGGATGATCTGCCCGCCGGAGAGGTCGCCGAGGTAGCGCGTGTAGTGGTGCGCGATGTACCCGGCGGGCCAGTCGCGGGCGCACTCGGCGACCCGGCCGGCGTACGCGGCCGTCGCCGGCAGCGGCTCCAGGCCCGTACGCCAGTCGGCGCCCCGCAGATGCGCCAGATCGCGCTCCAGCTCGGCGGTGCGCATCAGCTCGGACTGTATGAACGGCCCGGCGACCGGGTCCGCCGCCAGCGCCCGGGCGCCGTCCTCCAGTGCCCGGTACACGAACCACAGCTGCTCGGTGTAGCGCGTGTACGCGTCCACGCCGAGCCGCCCGCCGAGCAGATCGCTCATGAAGGTCGAGGTCTCGGCCTCGGTGTGCTGCTCGTGCGACGCGGTACGGATCAGCGTCGAGAAGGGCGTGGCGGTGACGGTTGCGTCCAAGGCGGGCCTCCGGGGACCGAGGGGGACGGGAAGTCCAGAAAGAGACGGAAATATCGGCCTGCCGAGGTTGTCCGCCGCAGCGTGTGCCGATGGCTCGATCTTCCTACTTAGGCTTACCTAAGTCAACTGCTTCCCGACGGCCTGTCGGTAAAAACTGCCCGGGAGACGGCCGGAGAAACGAGAACGGCCGCCCCGGTGAGAGGCGGCCGTCAGGATGAAGGGGAGGGGCTACGGGAGCGTGAGGACGTCGGCGCCCGTCTCCGTCACCACCAGCGTGTGCTCGAACTGGGCGGTGCGCTTGCGGTCCTTCGTCACCACGGTCCAGCCGTCGTCCCACATGTCGTAGTCGTGGGACCCGAGCGTCAGCATCGGCTCGATGGTGAACGTCATGCCGGGCTGCATCACGGTGGTGGCGTGCGGGCTGTCGTAGTGCGGGATGATCAGCCCGGAGTGGAACGAGGAGTTGATCCCGTGCCCCGTGAAGTCCCGCACCACCCCGTATCCGAAGCGCTTGGCGTACGACTCGATGACCCGGCCGATCACATTGACCTGGCGGCCCGGCCGCACCGCCTTGATCGCCCGCCGCAGCGACTCCTCGGTGCGCTCCACGAGCAGCCGCGACTCCTCGTCCACGTCGCCGCAGAGGTAGGTGGCGTTGTTGTCGCCGTGCACACCGTTGATGTACGCCGTCACGTCGAGGTTCACGATGTCGCCGTCGCGCAGCACCGTGGAGTCCGGAATGCCGTGGCAGATGACCTCGTTGAGCGAGGTGCACAGCGACTTGGGGAAACCGCGGTAGCCCAGCGTCGACGGGTAGGCGCCGTGGTCGCACATGAACTCGTGCGCGACCCGGTCGAGTTCGTCCGTCGTGACCCCCGGCGCGATGTGCTTCGCGGCCTCGCCCATCGCCTGCGCGGCGATGCGTCCCGCGATGCGCATGCGCTCGACGGTGTCGGCGTCCTGGACCTCCGGGCCGGTGTACGGCGTCGGGGCCGGCTTGCCGACATACTCGGGGCGCCGGATGTTTCCGGGCACGGAACGGACGGGAGTGAGCTCCCCTGGTACAAGCAGCGACTGGCCAGACATGCCAGCGAGTCTAACCAGCGCGCCTGGGGCAGCATGGCATCAAGGAAAGGAGCCGGAGATGGCCCTGTTCAAGAAGCGCACGGTCGGCAAGCCGGGCGAGTGGTTCTACTGCCTGGAGCACAAGAAGGTCGAGGAGGGCCCCGAGTGCCCGGCCAAGGACCGCTTCGGCCCGTACACCTCCCGCCAGGAGGCGCAGCACGCCATGGAGACGGCACAGGCCAGGAACCTGGAGTGGGAGACCGACCCGAAGTGGCACGACCGCCAGGGGCCGGACGAGGACACGAACGGCTGAGGGCTGACGGGTCCGGGGCGCGAGCGCCCCGGGCTCAGCCCGTCGGCGCCGCCGCCCGCAGCGTCTCCTCGCTCTGCGCCCGTCGGCGCAGCGCGTCCTCGTCGGTCTCCGAGTCGTACGTCAGCAGCTTCGGCAGTGCGGCGGCCAGCAGCGCCACCGAGGCCACGCACGCCACACCGCCGCTCCACACCGCGGTCCGGGTCCCCGTCCACCCCGCCATGCCGCCGGCCCGCACCTGGCCCAGCTGCGGGCCCACGCTGTACGAGAGCACCTCGATGCCCGCCAGCCGGCCCCGCAGCTCCTCCGGGATCGTCTGGTTCCAGATGGTCGAGCGGCCGAGGCCGCTGAGCATGTCGCCCGCGCCGGCGACCGTCAGGCAGATCAGCACCAGCCAGATGTCGCCGAACCAGCCGGCCGCCGCGATCGCCAGCCCCCAGACGGCCGCACCGAACACCACGAACAGTCCGTGCCGGCGCACCCGTGCGGTCCAGCCGCTGGTCAGGCCGAGCACGAGGGAGCCGACCGAGCCCGCCGCGTACATCAGTCCCAGCGACCACTCCGCGTCCAGCTCGTCGGCGAGGAACGGGAAGATCGTGTTCGGGAAGGCGAAGAACATCGCCGCCATGTCGATCGCGTACGTCCCCAGCAGCACCGGCCGGCTCCACGCGTAGCGCGCGCCCTCCGCGATGCCCCGCAGGGACGGCTTCGTCCCCTTCTCCGCGGGCGGGGCGGGCGCGAGCCTGCGGCAGAGCACCACGGAGACGGCGAACGTGACCACGGTGACCGCGTACGCCGTGGCGTGCCCGGCGTACGCCACCACCAGGCCGGCCAGCGCCGGGCCCAGGATCGCGCCGGCCTGCCAGCGCAGCGAGTTCAGCGCGGCGGCTGCGCCCAGCTGGTCGTGCGGCACGATGCGGGCCATCAGCGAGTCGAGCGCGGGCCGCTGGAGCCCGGCGAGCGCGGAGACACCGCCGGCCACCACGTAGAGCGGCCAGAGCATCGGGTCGGGCAGGGCCGCGTTCACCAGCAGGACGAGCGCGAGCAGGCCGAGCCCCGCCTCGGTGGCCAGAATGACCTTGCGGCGGTCGGCCGCGTCGGCGAGCGCACCGCCGTAGAGCCCGAACACGACCAGGGGCACCAGCTCGACCGCACCCATCGCGCCCACGGCGAGCGGCGACCCGGTCAGGTCCTTGATCTGGAGCGGCAGCGCGATCAGCGCCATGAAACTGCCGAAGTAGGTGACGATCCCCTGCACCCACAGCAGACGGAAGTCCGCCGAGGAACGCCAGGGCGAGAGATCGGGGAGCAGCGCGGCGACTTTGGCGGCGAGGGAGGGGCGAGGGGTCACGAGGAGCCATGCTCCGCCGTGACACCGGCCGGGAGCAAATACGTTTCACCAGGTGAGGGCGGACGCGTCACACGGCGGGGCCCGCCCCGCTACCACCGCGGCGGGGGCGGCGCGGTCAGCTGGTCGGCGAGCCGGGACAGCCGGTCCCGGAAGCGCAGCCGGCCGCGCGGCACGGGCGCGCTGTTCTCCCCGGCCGCCGCGCTGACCAGGTGCTGGACGGTGTCCAGGTCCACGTCGTCGCCGCCCGTCACGGACAGGGCCTCGTGGGCGAGCCCCCGCACCTCCGGATCGCCGTTGTCCAGCGAGAGCACCGTCGCCCCCGCCCGGCGGGCGTCGTGCACCCGCTCCAGCAGCCCCTCGCCCGGCCGCTCCGGCACCACCACGAGCAGCGTCTCGCCCCGCCCGGCCGTCTCGATCCGGCCGAGCCCCACGGCCAGGTGCGCCGGGTCGCCCGGCTCCACCCGGTGGCGTACCAGCGTCGGCGTCAGCTCGGGCAGCCCCGACCAGGTGGACTCGTCGACCAGATGGGCCGCCAGGTGCCACGGCTCGTACGCCTCGGTCCCCACCAGCAGCAGCCCCCCGCCGTGCGGCACGACGGACGAGCGCAGTGCCCCCGCGAACCGGCGGGTGGCCGCCGGCCACTGGGTCCCGGCCAGCACCTCACGCAGCAGCGCCACACGTACGGCATCCATGGCCCGGCATCATGCACCAACCCCGTCCCCGGCACCGGCGAACGCCGGCGGAACCACCCGAACGGGACCCATGGGGCGACCCGTCCCACCGGCCGGGAGAGACCGCCCCCGCTCCCCGTACCTGGCAGTAGTGTCGGGGCCATGACTACGAATGACAGCGGCAGCGCGCCCAAGCCCCCTGCCAAGGACTCCTGGGACCTCCCCGACGTGTCCGGTCTGACCATCGGTGTGCTCGGCGGCACCGGCCCGCAGGGCCGCGGACTCGCCTACCGGTTCGCCCGCGCGGGCCAGGACGTGATCATCGGATCCCGTGCGGCCGACCGGGCGCAGGCCGCCGCCGACGAGCTGGGCCACGGCGTCCGGGGGGCCGACAACGCCGCGTGCGCGCGCGACAGCGACGTCGTGATCGTGGCCGTGCCGTGGGACGGGCACGCCAAGACCCTGGAGTCCCTGCGCGACGAGCTCGCCGGCAAGCTCGTCATCGACTGCGTCAACCCGCTCGGCTTCGACAAGAAGGGCGCCTACGCCCTGAAGCCCGAGGAGGGCAGCGCCGCCGAGCAGGCCGCCGCCCTGCTCCCGGAGTCCCGCGTCACCGCCGCCTTCCACCACCTCTCGGCCGTGCTGCTCCAGGACGAGACGATCGAGGAGATCGACACCGACGTCCTGGTGCTGGGCGAGGCCCGCGCCGACACCGACACCGTCCAGGCCCTGGCCGGCCGCATCCCCGGGATGCGCGGCATCTTCGCGGGCCGGCTCCGCAACGCCCACCAGGTCGAGTCGCTCGTCGCCAACCTGATCTCCGTCAACCGCCGCTACAAGGCACACGCCGGACTGCGCACCACCGACGTCTGAGCCGGCGCGGCACCCTGCTCGGAGCGGCCGGAGGCATGGGGGACACTGGACGGGACCGCGCACCACCCCCCGACAGGAGCCACCCCCATGCCCCGCCTCGCTCTCTACGCCATCGCCGTCTGCGTCCTCGCCGTCGCGGCCGCCGTGATCTCCTTCGTGCAGGGCAGCTGGCTCATCGGGATCGTCTGGGTGCTGCTGGTCGGGCTCTCGTCCAACATGGCCTGGTACTACGTACGCCGTCAGCGCGCCGCCCGGCCCGCGCGGAGCGCCTAGAGCTACCCGTTCATCGCACACACCGGGTTCGCCGTCTGCCAGAAGCGGTAGGCGTCGAGACCGCAGTACGTCTCGAACTCGCTGACGCCCAGCGACCGCAGCAGCGCGTCGATCGCGTCGAAGAACGCCGCGTGCACCTCGGGGACCCACAGCAGGGCGAAGACCGCGATCAGCCCGAACGGTGCGATCGGCTCCACCGCGCGCCGGACCGAGTGCGAGAGCCACGGCTCGATCACCCCGTAACCGTCGAGCCCCGGCACCGGCACCGAGTTCAGGATCGCGGCCGTCACCTGGAGCAGCGCCAGGAAGGCCAGGGCGTACCGGAAGGCGACCGGGACGCCGTCCAGCGCGTCCAGCCAGAACGGCGCGGTGCACACGAGCGCGAACAGGACGTTGGTGAGGGGCCCCGCCGCAGAGATCAGGCTGTGCCTCCAGCGGCCGCGGATCCGGCCCCGCTCGATGAAGACCGCGCCACCCGGCAGCCCGATACCGCCCATGATCACGAACAGCACGGGCAGCACGATGCTCAGCAGCGCATGGGTGTACTTCAGCGGGTTGAGGGTCAGGTATCCCTTGGCGCCGATGGAGATGTCGCCGCTGTGCAGCGCCGTCCTGGCGTGGGCGTACTCGTGGAGACAGAGCGAGACGACCCAGGCCGCCGTGACGAAGAGGAACGTGGCGAAGCCCGGCTGCTCGGCGAAGCCCGTCCACACCGCCCAGCCGGACACCGCCGTCACGGCGGCGATGCCGAGGAACACCGGGCTGATCCGCCGGTCGCTGCGGGCTGTTGCGGTGGTCATCGGCGGGCTCCTGGTGGCTTCGGGAAGGGCGGGAGCGGGCGGGCGGCGAGCCCCGACCGTACAGGCGACACGGGGCAAACGTCTCGCATCCGGCCGGTGGTTCCGTGAAGGGTGGGGGGATGAGCGACAGGGCGGGGAACGGGACGGACGGGACCGGCCGGGCGCCGGTGCGGGGCACGGCCCCCGTCACGGACAATGGGCGCGTGCGCTACGGCATCCTCGGTACCACCCAGGCACTCCGCGACGACGGCACGGCCGTCGCCATCGGCGGGGCGCGGTTGCGCGCCCTGCTCGCCGTGCTCGCCCTGCGCCCCGGCCGGACGGTGCCCGTCGCGGTGCTCGTCGACGAGGTGTGGGACGGGGAGCCGCCCGCCGACGCGCCGGGCGCCCTGCAGGCCCTCGTGGGCCGGCTGCGGCGGATACTCGGCCATGCCGAGGTCGCGTCGGCGGACAGCGGCTACCGGCTGGCCGCCGAACCGGACAGCATCGACCTGTACCGGTTCGAGCGGCTCGCGGGGGAGGGGACCCGGGCGCTGGAGGCGGGCGATCCGGCCAAGGCCCTGAGCGTCCTCGACGACGCGCTGGGCCTGTGGCGCGGACCGGTCCTCGCCGACCTCCCCGACCGCCACACCGTCGCGACGCGCTGGACGGCCCGCCGGCTCGACGCCCGCCGGGCCAGGATCACCGCGGCGCTCGCGCTCGGCCGGGCCGACGAGGTGCTGCCGGAGCTGGCCGCGCTCTGCGGCGAGCACCCCCTCGACGAACCCCTCCAGGCACTGCGGCTGCGGGCCCTGCGCGACGCGGGACGCACCGCCCAGGCCCTGGCCGCGTACGACGAGGTGCGCACCGTCCTCGCCGACCGCCTCGGCACCGATCCCGGGCCCGCGCTCAGCGCGCTGCACGCCGAACTGCTCCGCCAGGAACCGCCCCGCACCGCCCCGCGGCCGGCCCCCGTCGCTCCCGCCCCCGTCGTCCGCCAGGGCAACCTCCGGGCCAGGCTCACCAGCTTCGTCGGACGCGAGAGCGACATCGACGCGCTGCGCGGCGACCTCTCCCGGGCCCGGCTGGTCACCCTGCTCGGGCCGGGCGGGGCCGGGAAGACCCGGCTCTCCCAGGAGGCCGCCGAGTCCGTCGACCCGGCGGTGTGGCCGGACGGGGTCTGGCTGGCCGAGCTCGCGCCCGTCGACGATCCCGACGCGGTGCCGGAGGCGGTGCTCGGGGCACTCGGTGCCCGGGAGACCGTGCTGCGCGGCGCCGGCGCCGAGGAGCTCCGGGCCGCCGAACGGGGCGCCGGCGAACCGCTCGCCCGCCTCACCGAGTACTGCTCCCGCCGCCGCATGCTGCTGCTCCTGGACAACTGCGAGCATCTGATCGGGGCCGCCGCCGCCCTAGCCGACCACCTGCTGGCCCGTTGCCCGGGTCTCACCGTCCTCGCCACCAGTCGCGAACCCCTCGGTGTGCCCGGCGAGTTCGTCCGGCCCGTCGAGCCGCTGCCCGCCCCGACGGCCCTGCGCCTGCTGGCCGAGCGCGGCGCCGCCGCCCTGCCCGGCTTCCGGGTCGACGCCGACGGGGCGACCGCGGTGGCCACCGCCGAGATCTGCCGCCGGCTGGACGGCCTGCCGCTCGCCATCGAACTCGCCGCCGCCCGGCTGCGGATGCTCACCCCGCACCAGATCGCCGAGCGGCTCGACGACCGGTTCCGGCTGCTGACCAACGGCAGCCGCACCGTGCTCCCGCGCCAGCAGACCCTGCGGGCCGTCGTCGACTGGTCCTGGGACCTCCTCGCCGAGGAGGAGCGCAGCACCCTGCGCAGGCTCTCCGTCTTCGCCGGCGGCTGCACCCTCGAAGCGGCCGAGGCGGTCTGCGCCTACGGACCGGAGCAGGCGCACGAGGTCGCCGGGCTGCTCGGCTCCCTCGTCGACAAGTCCCTGGTCGTGGCCGCACCGACAGCGGACGGCGCGATGCGCTACCGGCTGCTGGAGACCGTCGGCGAGTACGCGGCGCAGCGGCTGGAGGAGTCCGGGGAGCGGGAGGACGTCGAGCGCCGCCACCAGGTGTACTTCCGGGAACTGGCCCGTACCACCGACCCGTTGCTCCGCGGCCCGGGACAGCGGGCCGCCATCGAGCTCCTGCGCCGGGAGTACGAGAACCTGCGCACCGCGCTGCGGCACGCCGTCGCCGCCCGCGACGAGCAGGAGGCGCTGTGCATGGTGATCTCGCTGTCCTGGTACTGGCAGATCCGCAATCTGCGCAGCGACGCGCTGCACTGGGCGGACGCCACCGCGGCCCTCGGGCCCGACCCGTTCGCCACGCCCGTGCGGCCCGCGCCCTCGATCCACGAGCGCTGCACCGACGCGCCCCCGCCGATGGGACCCGAACTGCTCCAGGAGGCCAGGCGCCAGGTGGCGCTGGTCCAGCTGGTCAGCATGGACCACGCGATGGACGAGTGGACGAACGAGGCCAGCATGGAGCGGCTGCGGGGGATCGCCGCGACCTACCGGGCCGGCCAGCCGCAGACCTGCCGGAGCCCCGCATCGCTGTGGTTCTTCGCCGTCATGCTCACCGGAGGCGTGCAGGACCTGCGTCACCTCCTGGACGAAACGGTCCGCGCCGCAAGGGAGTTCGCCTTCGAGTGGGAACTCGCCGCGGCACTCCAGATGCGTGCCAACGTGCTGGCCAACCGCCCCGACTGGGCGGGCGCGGCCCATGTGGACGCCGACGAGAGCCTGGAGATCTTCGACCGTCTCGGCGACGACTGGGGGATGGCCGAGGCGCTCTCCTCCCGCGGCGAGGCGAACGAGAAGACGGGCGACTACCCCCGCGCGGCCGAGGACTACCAGGCCGCGATCGGCTACGCGGAGAAGCTCGGCGCCCTGGCCCAGGTGTCGGTGCTCCGCACCCGGTACGCCGCCGTGCTCACCGAGCTCGGCCGCGGTCCGGAGGGTGAGGAGATCCTGCGCGAGGTGCTCGCCGACGGGCGGCACACGGGGCACGAGGCGAGACCGGCGGCGCGGCTCTTCCTGGCCATGTGGCTGGGCCGCAGCGGCCGTACCGCCGAGGCGCGCGAGCAGTTCGCGGTGCTGCTCGACGAGTTCAAGTCCCAGACGATGGCGATCTTCGAGGGCTTCGTGATCGGCGGTCTGGCCTGGCTGGACAACCAGGACGGTGAGTACGCCGGCGCGCTGGCGCAGGGCAGGCAGGCGCTGGCCCGCCTGGGCGACCCGCTGACGCAGATGGTGGCGCCGCAGATGGCCGTGATCCATCTGGTCACCCTGGCCTGGGCGCTGGGCGGGCTCGGCGAGGAGCGCGGGGCGGCCGTCGCCGCGCGGCTGCTGGCCGCCGGCCGGGAGCTGCTGCCCGAGGGGCACTTCCTGACGTCCATGGAACGGGAGAACTTCGCCCGTGCCGAGGAGCTGGCCCGTGCCGTGCTCGGAGACACCGGCTACGAGGCGGCGTACGCCGAGGGCGGCGGCCTCTCCCTGGAGGAGGCCGCCGCCCTCGTCGACGCGTACCGGGACTGACCGTCCGGTCAGGACTTCTTGCGGAACTTGGCCACCGCGAGCGGTGCCGTCACCGCGGTGATGACCACGGTCCAGCCGAGCGTCACCCAGACCGAGTGGGCCAGCGGCCCGCCCATCATCAGGGCGCGCGCGGCGTCGGCCAGGTTGGACAGCGGGTTGTAGTCGGTGAAGGTCTGGAGCCAGCCGGGCATCGTCTTCGTCGGGGCGAAGATCGAGGAGCCGAACTGGAGAGGCATCAGCACGAGCATCCCCATTCCCTGGACAGCCTGAGAGGTCTTCAGCGTCAGTCCGAGCAGGATGAAGATCCACATGATGGCGGCGCCGAAGGCGGCCGACAGGGCGATCGCCCCGATCAGGCCCAGCACCGACTCCTGGAGCTCCATGCCGAGGGCGAAGCCCATGCCCAGCAGGATGAGCGTGGCGACCATCATGCGGCCGAGCTCGACCACGATCTTCGCGATGAGCACCGAGGAACGGGCGATCGGCATCGTGCGGAACCGGTCCATGACGCCCTTGCGGAAGTCGTCGTTGACGCCGGAGCCGACCGCCATGGCGATGTTCATGCCCATCATCGCCATCAGACCGGGGATCAGGTAGTTCAGGTACTCCTGCCGGCCGCCGCCCATGCTGCCGCCGACCGAGCCGCCGAAGACGTAGACGAACAGCAGCGTGAAGATGACCGGCATCAGGAGCGCGTCGAACATCGACTCCGGATCCTTCTTGATCTGGAGCAGGTTGCGCCGCACCAGCGCCCCGATGTGGCGCAGGTTGTTCCGCAGTCCGATCCGGCCCTCGTCGTGGATCTTCCCGGCCGGGGCGGACGGGGCGGTACTGGTGGGGGTGGGCGTCAGAGTCGTGGTGCTCATGCCGCGACCTCCTGGGGAGTCGTGTCGGTGACGTGGGCCTTGTCGCCGGTGATGGCGAGGAACACCTCGTCCAGGCTGGGCAGTGCGGTGGCGACGTGCGCCAGTGCGAAGCCCCGGGTGCCGAGCAGGCCGATGACGGCGGTGAGCTGCTCGTCGCTGAGGATCGGGACGAACAGCAGCCCCTCGTCCGGAACCGCCTGGGCGCCCGCGACGCCGTCGAGACCGGTCTCCCGCAGCGCCTGCGCCATCGGGGCCAGGTCCGCCGGGTCGGCGGGGCGGATCTGCAGGGTGCGGCCGCCGACCTTGGCCTTCAGCTCGTCGACACCGCCGCGGGCGATGATCCTGCCCTGGTCGATGACGGTGAGCTCGTTGGCGAGCTGTTCGGCCTCTTCCATGTACTGGGTGGTGAGCAGCACGGTCGCCCCCTCCGCGACCATGCGCTGCACCTCGTCCCAGACCTCGTTACGGGTACGGGGGTCGAGCCCCGTCGTCGGTTCGTCCAGGTACAGGACGGCCGGGCTGCCGATCATGGAGGCGGCCAGGTCGAGCCGGCGCCGCATGCCGCCGGAGTACTCCATCGCGGCCTTCCTCGCCGCGTCGGTGAGCGAGAAGCGCTCCAGCAGTTCGTCGGCGCGCGAACGGGCCTTCTTGCGGGGGAGATCGAGCAGCCGCCCGATCATGTAGAGGTTCTCCCAGCCGGAGAGCTTCTCGTCGACCGAGGCGTACTGGCCGGTCAGGCCGATGGTGCGGCGCAGCGCGCGGGGCTGCTTCACCACGTCGTAGCCCGCCACGATCGCGTGTCCGGCGTCCGGCTGGATCAGGGTGGACAGGCAGCGGACGAGGGTGGTCTTGCCGGCGCCGTTGGGGCCGAGCACGCCGAGGACGGTGCCCTCGCGCACATCGAGGTCCACGCCGTCCAGAGCTTTGGTCGAGCCGTAGTGCTTGACCAGCCCCCGTACCTCGACGGCGTTGCCGCCGCTGCTGGGGTTCTTGTCGATTCGCGTCATGTCCACCATCAGACCAGGCGCCACCGACAACCCGCCGACAGTCCGCCGACAGCAGTGCGACAGCCCGCCGATGGGGGAAGTCGGCGGGCTGTCGGTGGTGCGGCAGTGGTCGTCGGGCCGTGCGACCTCAGGGCCTGGTGCCCCTCACGGCACTAGTGGAAGGTGTGCTCCGGCGCCGGGAAGGTGCCGCCGACGACCTCGTCCGCGTATGCCTTCGCCGCGTCGCCCAGGACCTGGCGCAGATTGGCGTACTGCTTGGTGAAGCGCGGCACCTTGCCGCCGGTCAGACCGACCATATCGGTGTAGACCAGCACCTGGGCGTCGGTGTCCGGACCGGCGCCGATGCCGATGGTCGGGATGTGCAGGGTGCGGGTGACCTCGGCGGCCAGTTCGGCCGGTACGAGCTCCAGGACGACGGCGAACGCGCCCGCGTCCTGCACGGCCTTGGCGTCGCGCAGCATCTGCTGGGCGGCCTCCTCGCCGCGGCCCTGCACCCGGTAGCCCATCGCGTTGACGGACTGCGGGGTCAGGCCGATGTGCGCCATGACCGGGATGCCGGCGTCGACCAGGAGCCTGATCTGCTCGTGGCTGCGCTCGCCGCCCTCCAGCTTGACCGCGCCGACGCCGGACTCCTTGATCAGCCGGGTGGCGTTGCGCAGGGCCTGGACGGGGCTCTCCTGGTAGGAGCCGAAGGGCAGGTCGGCGACGATCAGGGCACGCCGGGTGCCCCGGACGACGGCGGCGGACAGGATGGCGATCTCGTCCATCGTGACGGGCACGGTGGTCTCGTAGCCGAGGTGACAGTTGCCCATGGAGTCGCCGACGAGCATGACCGGGATGCCGGCCTCGTCGAAGACGGACGCGGTCATCGCGTCGTAGGCGGTGAGCATGGGCCACTTCTCGCCGCGCTCGGTGGCGGCGGCGATGTCGTGGACGGTGACCCGGCGGTTGCTCTTTCCTCCGTACAGCGCCTTGCTGCTGTCGGACGGGGCTCCCGCGGGGGGTGTGGCGGACTGGTTGTGCGCAGCCTGAAGCGACATTGCCAACGGCTCCTTCGTCATCTCGAGGCGCCCTGACGGCGTCCCCGGATCGCTTCCATGGTGGCATCCCGGAGCCGTTCACGGGAAGTGGGCCCGCGCACCGGCCTGGCACCGGGTGCCGTACAGGCCCGGTAAAGACTTTCCAATACGAGACGGTCTCGTATCGAAATGGCGTTAGGCTCTCGGCATGTCCATACCGTCCGGCGCTCCCGTCGCCGTGCCCCAGGTCCCCGAGGCGGTCCACCGCCGCCGCTGGGCGATCCTCGCTGTTCTGATGTTCAGCCTGCTCATCGTGGTGCTCGACAACTCGATCCTGAATGTCGCGGTCAAGACGATCGCCTCGCCCTCGCCCACCGGTCTGGG
This sequence comes from Streptomyces sp. NBC_01257, assembly GCF_035917255.1. NCBI lineage: Bacteria > Bacillati > Actinomycetota > Actinomycetes > Kitasatosporales > Streptomycetaceae > Streptomyces > Streptomyces sp. NBC_01257. The sequence goes on along the minus strand of NZ_CP108472.1, from coordinate 2,758,502 downwards.
AGCCACCCAGAGCGAGCTGGAGTGGGCCATCAACTCCTACACCCTCGTCTTCGCCGGACTGCTCTTCACCGCGGGCCTGCTCGGCGACCGCATCGGCCGCAAGAAGGTCCTGCTCTTCGGCATCGTCCTGTTCGGCCTGGGCTCCGCCCTCGCCGCCATGTCGGGATCGCCCGGTGAACTCATCACCTGGCGCGCCGTGATGGGCTTCGGGGCCGCCTTCGTGATGCCGGCCACCCTCGCCGTCCTGATGAACGTCTTCGAACGCGACGAGCAGCCCAAGGCCATCGGCATCTGGGCCGGCAGCGTCGGCCTCGGCATCGCGATCGGCCCGATCACCGGCGGACTGCTCCTGGAACACTTCTGGTGGGGCTCGATCTTCCTGGTCAACGTGCCCGTCGTGGTCGTCGCGCTGATCGCGATGGTGATCCTCGTACCGGACTCCAGGGACCCGAAGCCGGGCCGGCTCGACCCGGTCGGCGTGGTGCTCTCCATCATCGGCCTGGTGCTGCTGGTGTACGGCATCATCCGCGGCGGCGAGCTCGCCGACTTCACCGACGCCTCCGTGCTGCTGCCGGTCATCGGCGGCCTGGCCGTCCTCGTCGTCTTCGTCCTGCACGAGAAGCGCAGCAGCAGCCCGGCCATCGACGTCTCGTACTTCCGCAAGCCGGCCTTCTCCGCCGCCGTCGCCGCCATCGCGCTGGTCTTCTTCGCCCTCATGGGCGTGACCTTCTTCTCCGCCTTCTACATGCAGAGCGTGCGCGGCTGGAGCGCCCTGCAGTCCGGGCTGCTGATCCTGCCGCTGGCCATCGCGCAGATGATCTTCGCCCCGCGCGCCCGGCTCGTCGTCGAGCGATTCGGCGCCCGTGCCGTGTGCACCGTCGGCATGCTGCTGGTCGCCGGCGGACTGGCCGCGTTCGTCCTGTTCGACGCCACCACCCCGGTCTGGGTGATGTGCGTGGTCTTCTTCGTCCAGGGCACGGGCATGGCCCATGTGATGCCGCCCGTCACCGTCGCCGTGATGCAGGCGCTGCCCCGCGAGAAGGCCGGCTCCGGCTCGGCCGTCAACAACACGTTCCGGCAGGTCGGCGGCGCCCTCGGGATCGCCGTCCTCGGCTCGGTGCTGTCCACCGTCTACCGCGGCGACATCGAGGGTCACCTCGACGCGGTCCCGGCCGCGGCCAGGGACGTGGCCGGGGAGTCGATCGAGGCGACACTCGGTGTCGCGGAGAAGATGGGCCCGGCCGGCACCCCGCTGGTCGCCGCCGCGCACGACGCCTTCCTGAGCGCCATGCACGTCACGGCGATCGGCTCGGCGTGCGTCGCCCTCGTCGGAGCGATCGTGGTCGCGCTGTTCCTGCCGGGCAGGCCGCCCGCCGGGCAGCCGCCCGCCCAGGAGGAGGAGGCGGTTCCCGCGCGTGCCGCGCGCTGAGACCGGCAGCCGCACACGGCCGGCGGCGGGCGTCGCCCGCGTCGGCGAGAATCGGGGGCGGCGAAAGGTGGTTTCACGTGCAGGCTCAGGCACCGGACCGGGACGGCCGGGCCCCCGGCGAGCAGGACCGGGGGGCCCGCGACGGCCGGGAGCGGGACCCCCGGGTCCCCGGCGACCGGGACCAGGAACCCCGCCCCGGCGACGATTCGGAGCCCCGCCGCGGCCGCCCGCGCAGCGCGGCGGCCGAGCGGGCCATCCTGGACGCCGTCGTCGCACTCCTGGAGGCCGGCGAACCCCTCGCCGGCCTCTCCATCGAGCGGATCGCCCGTACCGCCGGGGTCGGCAAGGCCACCATCTACCGCCGCTGGGCCGACAAGGAGGAGCTCTTCGTCGACGTCCTGCGCGACATCGAGCCCCCGGAACCCGAGGTCTCCGGCACCGGCGGCCTCGGTGACCTGCGGGTCCTGCTGGAGTCGATGCGCACCCGCGGTCTCGCCCAGCGCTCCTCGGTCCTGCTGCACAACGTCTTCGCGCAGATGAAGAGCCACCCCCGGCTGTGGGCCGAGTACCAGTGCACCGTGATCGCACCCCGCAGGGCCGCGATGCTCGCCGCCGTCGGCCGGGCCGTCACGGCGGGGGAACTGCGGGGCGACACGGACGTGGAGCTGATGGACGACCTGTTCCTCGGCCCCATGCTCGTACGCACCATCCACCGGCCGGACGCGCCGCTGCCCGAGGACCTCGCCGACCGCATCGTCCGCCTGCTGGTCGAGGGCCTCGGGCCCCGCCACGGCGCCGCACCGCCCGGTGAGGGCACCGGCCGCGGCTGACGCGCCCGGGCCCGGTCGGATGTGATCGTTCTGTCACAAGCACCCCCGAACCACCCCTGGCCGGAACCCGCCGTACCGTCCGGGTCGTCCTCGTGGCAGTACGGTCGTCGCCGACGGCCGGAAAGGCATCGCCCATCGCCTAGGGTCGTGAGGCGCGGCGATGTGTACGGCAAGGCAGTGAGGACAGCGCGATGGTTCAGGCGTACAGGACGGACACCGGAAACGGCGGCGCGGAACCGCAGCGCTCCGGCTCCCGTTTCCAGGACCTGCGCGACAGACTCACCCGGGACCGGGGCATCTGGCGGCGCGGCATCGTCCTGGCCGGCTGCTCGCTCGTGCTGACCCTCGTGATGCTCCTGCACGCGCAGATCCCGAACACCATCGGCAACCTGGGCAGCCTCACCGAGACGTTCCTGCCGTGGTGCGCCGTCTTCGTCCCGCTGCTGCTGGTCCTGGGCCTGGTGCGCCGCTCGGCGACCGCGCTGATCGCCCTGCTGCTGCCGGTCGTGGTCTGGTTCAACCTCTTCGGCGGGCTGCTGCTCAACGACAAGTCGGGCAGCGGCGGCGACCTCACCATCGCCACCCACAACGTCAACGCGGACAACCCCGACCCGGCCGGCACCGCCCAGCAGGTCGCCGGCTCCGGGGCCGACGTCATCGCGCTCCAGGAGCTCCCCGGCGGCCAGGTGGCCCGGTACGAATCGGCGCTCGCCGACCGCTTCCCGTACCACTCGGTGCAGGGGACCGTCGGACTGTGGAGCAAGTACCCGATCAGCGACACCCGCCCGGTGGACATCAAGATGGGCTGGGTCCGCGCCATGCGGACCACCGTCACCACGCCCGAGGGACCGATCGCCTTCTACGTCGCGCATCTGCCCTCGGTACGGGTCAAGCTGCACGCCGGATTCACCGCCAGCCAGCGGGACCAGAGCGCGGACGCCCTCGGCGAGGCCATCTCCGACGAGCCGCTGGAGCGGGTCGCTCTGCTCGGCGACCTCAACGGCACCATGAACGACCGCTCGCTCAACGCGGTCACCTCCCAGATGCGCTCCACCCAGGGCGCGGCCGGTGACGGCTTCGGGTTCAGCTGGCCGGCGTCGTTCCCGATGGCCCGGATCGACCAGATCATGGTGAAGGGCGTCGAGCCCATGTCGTCCTGGACGCTCCCGGCCACGGACAGCGACCATCTTCCGATCGCCGCCCGCGTCAAACTCTGACGAAACGGTCCGTTTACCTCCGGGCGCACTTCGTCTGAGAGAATTTGTTCCGATCGGGAACAAGGCCGCCGGCGAAGAAGCCGGTCCGCCGCCGTGCGATCCGGCCCCGGCCGGCCCGCGCCGGCGCGCGTACGGCCGCGTTCCCTCCTGCCCTCCCGCTCCCGAAGGCCCGCCGGGCCGGAGCGCACGGGGCCCACTTCGGAAAGGTCTCTCTTCATGCCACTGGCACTGCTCGCACTCGCGGTGAGCGCCTTCGGCATCGGTACTACGGAATTCGTGATGATGGGCCTGCTGCCCAACGTCGCGGACGATCTGGGCACCTCCGTCCCCACCGCGGGCTACCTCGTCTCGGCGTACGCGATCGGCGTGGTGCTCGGCGCCCCGCTGCTCACCGCCGTCGGCTCCCGGCTCCCGCGGAAACGGATGCTCCTGCTGCTGATGGCGCTCTTCACCGTCGGCAACCTCGCCTCCGCGCTGGCCCCCGGCTTCGGCTGGCTGCTCGCCGGACGGCTGCTCGCCGGGCTGCCGCACGGCGCGTTCTTCGGCGTCGGGGCCGTCGTCGCCGCCCGGCTGGTCGCCGAGGGGCGCCAGGCGCGCGCCGTGGCGACGATGTTCCTCGGCCTGACCGTCGCCAACATCGTCGGAGTCCCGGCCGCCACGCTGCTCGGCCAGCACCTCGGCTGGCGGGCCACGTTCCTCGTGGTCGCGGTCATCGGGCTGTGCGCGATGGCCGCGCTCGCCCGCCTCGTCCCCCCGATCCCCGTCGAGGCCCACCAGAACGTGCGCCACGAACTGCGCGCCCTCGGCAACCGCCAGGTCCTCCTCGGACTCCTGACCGCGGTCTTCGGCTTCGCCGGGGTCTTCGCCGTGTACTCCTACCTCTCGGCGATGACGACCGAGGCGATGGGCTTCGGGGAGTCCTCCGTCACCCTGGTGCTGGCGCTCTTCGGGATCGGCATGACCCTCGGCGCACTCGCCGCGGGCCCGCTCACGGACCGGGCGCTGCGCCCCACGCTGTACGGGTCACTGGGCGCGCTCGCCGTGATCCTGGCCGTCTTCCCGTTCGCCGCCCATGTGCAGTGGGCCGCTCTGGTGATGGTGGTGCTGCTGGGCGGGGTCGGCTTCATGACGACCACGCCGCTGCAGATGCTCGTCATGAACAAGGCGAAGGACGCCCCGACCCTGGCGTCCGCCTCCAACCACTCCGCGTTCAACCTGGCCAACGCGGGCGGTGCGTGGCTGGGCGGTGTGGCCATCGCGGCAGGCTGGGGCTGGACCTCCCCGGCCCTGGTCGGCGCGGTCCTGGCCGTGGCGGGACTCGCGGTCGCGGTCACGGCGGGCGTCCTGGACCGGGAGCGCACCCCGTCGAGGGTGGTGGCCCGGGCGTCCGAACCCGCCCCGCGGAAGTCCGCGGCGGACGCCCACTGACCGGGCCGCATCGGGCCCACGCCCCGGCAGAACCGAGCCCACGCCCTGCAAATCAAGCCCGTCCGGCGATTGAGGACAAACCCTCGGCCGGACGGGCCCGCGGCCATACACCGCCCCCCGGCGTCAGCCGGACTCGCGCCACCGGTTCGTGATCGGCAGCCGCCGGTCCTTCCCGAAGCCCTTGGGCGAGATCTTCGTCCCCGGCGGGTACTGCCGCCGCTTGTACTCCGCGGTGTCCACCATCCGCAGCGTCTTCGCCACCAGCGCCTCGTCGAACCCGGCCGCGACGATCGCGTGCAGCCCCTGGTCCCGGTCGACGTACATCTCCAGGATCCGGTCCAGCACGTCGTAGTCGGGCAGCGAGTCCGTGTCGACCTGCCCCGGCCGCAGCTCGGCGCTGGGCGGCTTGGTGATGGACGCCTCCGGGATCGGCGGGGTCTGCCCGCGCTCCTCGGCGGCCCGGTTGCGCCACTTCGCCAGCCGGAAGACCGACGTCTTGTAGACGTCCTTGATCGGCCCGTACGCGCCGACGGAGTCGCCGTACAGCGTCGAGTAACCGACCGCCAGCTCCGACTTGTTGCCCGGCGCCAGGACGATCTGGCCCTCCTGGTTGGACACGGCCATCAGCATCGTGCCGCGCAGCCGCGACTGCAGGTTCTCCTCGGCGAGACCGGTGAGCCCCAGCGACCCCATGTACGCGTCGAACATCGGCTCGATCGGTACGGTCCGGAAGTTCAGCCCGGTACGCCGCGCCAGCTCGGCCGCGTCGCCCTTGGAGTGGTCCGAGGAGTACTTCGACGGCATCGAGATGCCGTACACGTTCGGTGCGCCGAGCGCGTCGCAGGCGATGGCCGCGACCAGCGCGGAGTCGATCCCGCCGGAGAGCCCGATCAGCACACTGCTGAAGCCGTTCTTCGCCGCGTACGCCCGCAGGCCCACCACGAGCGCCGAGTACAGCTCCTCGTCGTCGTCGAGCCGGTCCGCGTACCCTCCGGCCAGCTCCGCCTCGTACGGCGGCAGCGGCTTCTCGGAGAGGACCACGTGGTCGATCCGCAGCCCGTCGTTCACCACGCCCGCCGGCGCCTCGGGCGAGGCGGCCGGCAGGTCGAGGTCCAGGATCACGCTGCCCTCGGCGAACTGCGGTGCACGGGCGATGACCTCGCCCTGCTTGTCGACGACGATCGAGTCCCCGTCGAAGACCAGCTCGTCCTGGCCGCCGATCATCGCGAGGTACGCGGTCGTGCAGCCGGCCTCCTGGGCCCGCTTGCGGACCAGTTCGAGGCGGGTGTCGTCCTTGTCCCGCTCGTACGGCGAGGCGTTGACCGACAGCAGCAGACCCGCTCCGGCGGCGCGCGCGGCCGGAACCCGGCCGCCGTCCTGCCAGAGGTCCTCGCAGATCGCGAGCGCCACATCCACGCCGTGCACCCGCACGACGGGCATCGAGTCGCCGGGCACGAAGTACCGGAACTCGTCGAAGACGCCGTAGTTGGGCAGGTGGTGCTTGGCGAAGTTCAGCGCGATCTGCCCGCGGTGCAGCACCGCGGCGGCGTTCCGCGGGGACCCGGCGGGCTGGCCGTAGCGGGGCGCGGGGAACTCGGAACGGTCGAGGTAACCGACGACGACCGGGATGTCCCCGAAGCCCTCCGCGTCCAGGCGGGCGGCGAGCGCACGCAGCGCGTCCCGCGACGCCTCGACGAAGGACGACCGCAGGGCCAGGTCCTCGACGGGGTAACCGGTCAGCACCATCTCGGGGAACGCCACCAGATGGGCGCCCTGTTCGGCGGCGTGCCGGGTCCAGTGGACGATCGACTCGCTGTTCCCGGCGAGATCGCCGACGGTCGAGTCGATCTGATTCAGTGCGAGGCGTAGTTGAGGCACGCCGCCCAGTGTAATCGTCTGACTGACGCGATGTCCTGGCGGGCCCGCGCGAAAAGTGCTGGGAGGGTGCCGGAGATCTCTGCCGCGAGCCCGGTCAGGATCTCCGGCACCCTTCCGGGCCCGCCGGGCGGACGGTCAGCGGCGGTAGCCGAGGACCGTCATCATGCCCGCCTCCGCGTGGTACAGGTTGTGGCAGTGCAGCATCCACAGGCCCGGGTTGTCCGCGTCGAGGTCGACCGTGAGCGTCTGCCGGGGCAGCACGATCGCGGTGTCCTTGCGGGCCCCGGACGCGCTGCCCGCCAGCGCGAAGGTGTGCCCGTGCAGATGGACGGGATGCCACATCGCGGTCGTGTTCCGGAACTCGATCCTGACCCGCTCACCGGCCTGCACCGGATGGCGCTGGTCGGCGGTGTACGGCTTCCCGTCGAAGGCCCAGTCGTACGCCGCCATGGAACCGGTCAGCCTGATCCGCACCGTCCGGTCGGGCGTGCGGCCGGACAGCGCCACGGACCGGTCCGGGACCAGCCGGTCAGCCGTCACCAGCTCACCGTCCAGTTCCTTCGGCCGCACAGCCGCGCCGGGTGCCGCGCCGCTCCCGGTCCGCAGCAGGGCCAGCGCGGTGGCGTCCTTGCCCTCGGCCAGCGCAGTCAGCGGGAACACCCCGTCGCCGGCGGTGACCAGCACGTCGTACCGCTCGCCCATCCCCAGCAGCAGGGCGTCCGTCGCGGTGTGCCGGACGGGGAAGCCGTCGGTGTGCGTCACCGTCATCCGGTGGCCGCCGAGCGCGATGCGGAAGGCGGTGTCGCCGCCCGCGTTGATGATCCGCAGCCGGATCCGGTCGCCCGGCCGGGCCGTGAAAGCGCTGGGGTCCTGGGGCGTACGGCCGTTGACCAGGTAGTACGGATAGCCGACGTCGCCCGCGTCGCCGCCCAGCAGTTCGCTGGTGGCGCCCATCAGCATGCGGGACGGGCCGCCGTCGCCGGACGAGGACGGCGCGGGCATGGCGTGCCCGCTGTGGCCGCTGCCGCCGGTGAGCTCCCTGAGCACCGCGTCGGGGGTTGAGCCGTCCACCCCGTCGAGCCAGTCGTCGAGGACGACGACCCACTCCTTGTCGTAACTCAGGGGCTCCTTCGGGTCCTCCACGATCAGCGGCGCGTACAGGCCGCGGTCCAGCTGGACGCCCGAGTGCGGGTGCACCCAGTACGTGCCGGGGTCCGGCACCGCGAACCGGTAGGCGAAGCCGGCGCCCGGCTCGACGGCGCGCTGGGTCAGTCCCGGCACCCCGTCCATGTCGTTGCGCAGGGCGAGCCCGTGCCAGTGCAGGGAGGTCGCCTGCGGCAGGTGGTTGGCGAGGGTGAGGGCGAGCGTGTCGCCCGCGGTGACCCGGATCTCCTGTCCGGGAAGCCGGTCCCCGTAAGCCCAGGAGCTGACGGTGCGCCCGCCGCCCAGGTCGAGCCGGGACGCGGTGGCGGTCAGGGCGACCTTGCGCTCGGGGCCGGCGCCCCGCCGCTTCTCGGCCGCCGCGACCTCGGGGCCGCCGGGGGAGACGTACCCCTCGGGGGCGGCGGTGCCGGAGGGGGCGCCGTGGTTCATGGCGGAGTGGTCCGGGGTGTCGCCGCGGCCTGCGCAGGCGGCGAGAACTCCCGTACCGGCAACGGCGAGGGAAGCGCCGAGCACGGCGCGTCGGGTGTGCTGTGCGGGCATGACTGAGTGCACCTCAAGGATGTGTCGGTGTGCTGAGGACGGACGGGGGGCGCTGAACGCCCGCCTATATCCGCAGCACCGACAGACCGGTGAGGACGGCCTTGCGAGGTCTGGGCGGGGGAGGGGGCCGCGGCATCCGCGGTGCGCGGGCGGCGGCGGATCCGGGGGACCCGGCGGCGGACCGGCGTGCCACCAGCAGCGTGGTGAGCAGGGCGAGCCCCCAGCTGCCCAGCACGGCCAGGCAGACGGACATCGGATCCATGCCGTGGGCCGGCGCGGGATGCCCGTGCCCCGCGGCCACCGCCGGGAGGCGGTCCGCGGCGGTGTGCGCCCCGTCGGCCGTCGTCCCGGCCATCGGGTGCGACATCCGCACCGATGGAACCGGACCGGTGTGCTCCGCCGGGTGCCCGACGGTGTGCATGGTGAAGATCCCGAAGAGCAGCGCGGCGAACAGCAGCAGCCGCCCGCAGGTCGCACTCCTCGTCCCGGACATGCCGGCCACCCTACCCCCACCGGGTATATGAACGGCGATGGCCCGTCACCCCGCGCGCGGCGGGAGGACGGGCCGTCGTACCGGTCGCACCGGCGGTGCGCGGTCAGCTTCGGGAGTAGACCTTCTCCGCCCAGCCGGCGATCTGGTCGTCGGAGAGGTGCTGGGCCAGATCGGCCTCGCTGATCATGCCGATCAGCTTCTTGTTCTCGACCACCGGCAGCCGCCGGATCTGGTGGCTCTGCATCTCCTCCAGCACCGCCTCCACACCGGCCTCCGCGTCGATCCACCGCGGCGTGCCCTGGGCGAGGTCGCCGGCGGTCGTCTTCGACGGATCCCGGCCCATGGCCACGCAGCCGACCACGATGTCGCGGTCCGTGAGGATGCCGATCATCCGGTCCTGATCGCCGTTCTCGGAGATGGGCAGCGCGCCCACCTTGTGGTCGCGCATCATCTGGGCGGCGCGGTCGAGGGTCTCGTGTGCCGGGATCCAGGTGGCGCCGGTGTGCATGATGTCCTTGGCGGTGGTCATGGGGACTCCTCCTGCGTGCCGATGGGCACTGCCGTAAGACCCCGAGCGAACCCATCGTCATGGGCCCGTTCGGAGTACGCGACCGCTATCACCCATTCGGGTGTATCTGCGAGGAAAGGGAACCTTCCGGCGCAAAGCGGCGTACGGGTGTCAGGACCGCGGCGCGGACCCGCGTTCCGCCAGCATCCCGGCCATCACGTCCAGCTCGGACCGCTGGGCCTCGACCATGCCCCGGGCCAGCCGCTTCTCCACCTTCACGGTGCACAGCTCCGCGCAGCCGCGGGCCATGTCGACACCGCCCTTGTGGTGGTCGGTCATCAGCTGGAGGTAGAGGATCTCTGCCTGCCTGCCACTCGCCCGGCGCAGTGCCGCGAGTTCGGTCCGGGTCGCCATGCCGGGCATGAGGGCCCCGTCATGGGCTCGGTAACCGCCCCCGTCCATGCCCGGCATCCCGGCCATGTCGTGGCCCTCGTGCCCGCCGCCGGCCATCCAGGCCATCGGCTCCTGCCCGGTGGCCGCCTTCGGCAGCTCCCACAGGTCCAGCCAGCCGAGCAGCATGCCCCGCTGATTGGCCTGCGTGTTGGCGATGTCGTACGCGAGCCGGCGCACGTCCTCGTTCTCCGTGCGGTCACGCACGATGAAGGACATCTCCACGGCCTGCTGGTGGTGGACCGCCATGTCCCGGGCGAACCCGGCGTCCGCGGAGGCTGACGCCGGAGTCGCCGCGGCGGGGGCGGCGGTGTGGTGGCCCGCCCCCTCGTCCCGCGCCGAGGCGACCGTCGCCGCCCCCGCGAACAGCGCCGCGAGCGCGACGGCGGAACCCGCCGCCCACCGCACGCGCCGGCCACCTTGCGTCACGGTCACGGAGCCGCCAGCCCGCCGGTGCACGCGGCACCCGGCTCGGGAGTCTGCGGGCCCTGCACGTACTTCGCGAAGAACTGCGCCACCCTGGGGTCGTCGGCGCTGTCGACCGTGACCTGCTTGCCCCAGGCGCTCAGCATGAGGGTGCCGTCCTGGTCCTTGTACGGGCTCATCAGCGAGTACGGGGTCTTCGCGACCCGCTCGGCGAGCTTGTCCACGTCGGCGGCCGAGGCCTTGTCCGTGTAGGTCACCCACACCGAACCGTGCTCCAGCGCGTGCACGGCGTTCATGTCCGGGATCGCCTTTTTGTATACCTCGCCGTCGCAGTTCATCCAGACGGGGCTGTGGTCACCGCCGACCGGAGGCTTCATCGGGTACGAGACGGTCTCGGTGACGTGGTTGCGGGTCAGCTTCTTCGCGTCCCACGTCTTCTCGCCCTTGACCGGCCCGTCGGCCGGCTGCTCCTCCTCCGTCCCGGACTGCTTCGCGTCCTTGGCGTCCGCGGCCTTCTGGTCCGCCGAGGCCTCTGACCTGTCGAGCAGCGTGTACGTACCGAAGGTGACGAGACCTGCGACGACGACGGCGCTGAGGCTTATGACCAGCACCCGGGTGCGGCGGTCTCGCGCGCGGTCGGCGTTGCGCATCTGCTCTATGCGGGTCCTGCGGTCGAAGCTCATGTCGTGGGTCCTTCTGCGAAGGGTCGATGAGGGGCGGAACGGGTCGGGAAGGCGGTGTGCGCGGGGCAGTTGCGAGGCCGCCGCACCCCTTGCACGCCATGGCCGACGATCGTAGTGGGTGGCCGAGTGCTCCATCTCACGTCGGGTGCGTAATCTGGGTGAAATCCGGGGTCGTGATACTGGAGTGCCTCCCCTACCCCCGGCGGTGGTGCACGGACCGTCTGAACTGCAAGGATGTGGCTATGGACAAGCAGCAGGAATTCGTCCTCAGGACACTCGAGGAGCGCGACATCCGGTTCGTCCGGCTGTGGTTCACCGACGTGCTGGGTTACCTCAAGTCCGTGGCCGTGGCCCCTGCCGAGCTGGAACAGGCGTTTGACGAGGGAATCGGCTTCGACGGCTCGGCCATCGAGGGCTTCGCCCGGGTGTACGAGTCGGACATGATCGCCAAGCCGGATCCGGGTACGTTCCAGATCCTGCCCTGGCGCGCGGAGGCCCCCGGCACGGCCCGGATGTTCTGCGACATCCTGATGCCGGACGGCTCGCCCTCCTTCGCCGACCCGCGCTACGTGCTCAAGCGCATCCTGGCCAAGACCTCCGACCTGGGTTTCACCTTCTACACCCACCCGGAGATCGAGTTCTTCCTGCTGAAGGACAAGCCGGTCGACGGCAGCCGGCCGACCCCGGCCGACAGCTCCGGCTACTTCGACCACACCCCGCAGAACGTCGGCATGGACTTCCGCCGCCAGGCGATCACCATGCTCGAATCCATGGGCATCTCGGTCGAGTTCAGCCACCACGAGGGCGCACCGGGCCAGCAGGAGATCGACCTGCGGTACGCGGACGCGCTGTCGACCGCCGACAACATCATGACGTTCCGCCTGGTCATGAAGCAGGTCGCGCTGGAGCAGGGCGTGCAGGCGACGTTCATGCCGAAGCCGTTCTCGGAGTACCCCGGCTCGGGCATGCACACCCACCTCTCCCTCTTCGAGGGCGACCGCAACGCGTTCTACGAGTCCGGCGCCGAGTACCAGCTCTCCAAGGTCGGCCGCTCCTTCATCGCGGGCCTGCTCAAGCACGCCGCGGAGATCTCCGCGGTGACCAACCAGTGGGTCAACTCCTACAAGCGCATCTGGGGCGGCTCCTCCCGCGCCGCGGGCGCCGGCGGCGAGGCCCCCTCGTACATCTGCTGGGGCCACAACAACCGCTCCGCGCTGATCCGCGTCCCGATGTACAAGCCCGGCAAGACCGGCTCGGCCCGCGTCGAGGTCCGCTCCATCGACTCCGGCGCCAACCCCTACCTCACCTACGCGGTGCTCCTCGCCGCGGGCCTCAAGGGCATCGAGGAGGGCTACGAACTCCCGGCCGGCGCCGACGACGACGTCTGGGCCCTGTCGGATGCCGAACGCCGCGCGATGGGCATCGAGCCGCTGCCGCAGAACCTCGGCGAGGCGATCTCCCTGATGGAGAAGAGCGAACTGGTCGCCGAGACCCTCGGCGAGCACGTCTTCGACTTCTTCCTGCGCAACAAGAAGCAGGAGTGGGAGGAGTACCGCAGCGAGGTCACGGCCTTCGAGCTGAAGAACCTGCTGCCGGTGCTGTAGGCGCGTTCGACCCCTGTGGCCCCTGCCCGGACCGACCCGGGCAGGGGCCACACGTCTGTCCGGTTCCCCGTCGTCCCTGTTGCTGACTATTCGTCAGTTCTCTGCGATGCTGCGCGCCATGGCGGACGGACCGGGAGTGGCGGGGAGTGCGGGGGAGGCGGCCGGGCGTGGGCCGGATGTGATGGGGCCGGGGCGGCTGGGGCCGTTGCGGCTGCGCAACCGGGTGATCAAGGCCGCGACCTTCGAGGGCGTCACCCCCGATGCGCTGGTCACCCAGGAGCTCATCGACTACCACCTGCGCCCCGCCGAGGGCGGCGTCGGCATGACCACCGTCGCCTATTGTGCGGTGTCGCCGGAGGGCCGTACCGAGCGGCGTCAGCTGTGGATGCGGCCCGAGGCGCTGCCGGGGCTGCGCCGGCTGACGGCGGCGGTGCACGGGACCGGGGCCGCCGTCTGTGCGCAGCTGGGGCATGCCGGGCCGGTGGCCGACGGGCGTTCCAACAAGGCGGCCTCCCTCGCGCCGACGGCCGGATTCAACGCCCTCAGCATGCGGCGCAACAGGGCCGCCACCGCCGAGGACATCGACCGGGTCGTCCGGGCCCACGCCGACGCGGCGCTGCTGGCGGCCGAGGCCGGGTTCGACGCGGTGGAGATCCATCTCGGGCACAACTACCTCGCGGGCGCCTTCCTCAGCCCCCGTCTGAACAGCCGCACCGACGCCTTCGGCGGCTCCCTGCGTGCCCGGGCCGCCGTGGCGCTCGGTGTCACGCGCGCGGTGCGCGAGGCGCTGGGCGACCGGATCGCCATCACCGCCAAGCTGAACATGAAGGACGGGGTGCGCGGCGGGCTCACCCTGGACGACAGCCTCCAGGTCGCCCGCTGGCTGGAGGAGGAGGGCAGCGTCGACGCCCTCGAACTGACCGCGGGCAGTTCCCTGCTGAACCCGATGTACCTCTTCCGCGGCGACGCCCCCGTCCGCGCGTTCGCGGCCAACTTCCCGTTCCCGCAACGCCTCGCCATCCGCGCGGTCGGCGGCCGCTTCTTCCGTACGTACCCCTACCGGCCGCTCTACCTGCTCGACGCCGCCCGGCAGTTCCGCGCCGCGCTCCGGCTCCCGCTGATCCTCCTCGGCGGGGTCACCGACCGGCAGGGCATGGACCGCGCCATGGCCGAGGGCTTCGAGTTCGTCGCGATGGCCCGCGCCCTGCTGCGTGAGCCGGACCTGCTGCACCGCATAGGCGGGGACGCCTCCACCCGTTCGCTGTGCATCCACTGCAACCGCTGCATGCCGACCATCTACACCGGCACCCACTGCCCGGTGATCGGGGAGACGGCGAGCTGAGCGGTTCGGGCGGTGGTGTTCCGGACACCCCCGGCCGGTTGCGCGCCCCCGTGCCCCTGGGCTGCTAGCGTCCCCACTCCGCCGGACCGAAGGAGTGGTGTCCCATGCGTGTCCTCCTGGTCGGAGCGGGCGGTGTCGGCACGGCGATCACCAGGATCGCGGCCCGCCGTCCGTTCTTCGCCCACATGACGGTCGCCGACTACGACCTCGGACGGGCCGAGAGCGCCGTCGCGGCGCTGGGGGAGCGGGGCGACCGGTTCGGCGCCGTCCGGCTGGACGCATCGGACCGGGCGGCGGTGGCGGCGGCCCTCGACGAGCACCGCTGCGACGTCCTGCTCAACGCCACCGACCCCCGCTTCGTGATGCCCCTGTTCGAGGCCGCTCTCGGACATGGCGCGCACTATCTCGACATGGCCATGTCCCTGTCCCGGCCGCACCCCTCCCGTCCGTACGAGGAGTGCGGGGTCAAGCTCGGGGACGCCCAGTTCGAACGGGCCGCGGAGTGGGAGGCCGCCGGACGGCTCGCGCTCGTGGGCATGGGGGTGGAGCCCGGGCTCTCCGACGTGTTCGCCCGGTACGCCTCCGACGAACTCTTCGACGAGATCGACGAGATCGGCATCCGGGACGGGGCGAACCTGACCGTGGACGGCTACGACTTCGCCCCGTCCTTCAGCATCTGGACCACCATCGAGGAGTGCCTGAACCCACCGGTCGTCTACGAGCAGGAGCGCGGCTGGTACACCACGGCCCCCTTCAGCGAGCCGGAGGTCTTCGACTTCCCCGACGGCATCGGCCCCGTGGAGTGCGTCAACGTGGAGCACGAGGAGGTGCTGCTCGTGCCGCGGTGGCTGAAGGCCCGGAAGGTCACCTTCAAGTACGGGCTCGGCGACGAGTTCATCGGGGTGCTCCGCACGCTCCACATGCTCGGACTCGACCGGACCGACCCCGTGTCCGTACCGAGCGACATCGGACGGGCCGCCGTCTCGCCGCGTGACGTGGTCGCCGCCTGTCTGCCCGACCCGGCCGGACTCGGCGAGCGGATGCACGGGAAGACCTGCGCGGGGACCTGGGTGAAGGGCCGCAAGGACGGGCGGGCGCGCGAGGTCTACCTCTACCACGTCGTCGACAACCAGTGGTCGATGCGGGAGTACGGCTCCCAGGCCGTCGTCTGGCAGACCGCGATCAACCCGGTGGCCGCCCTCGAACTCGTCGCGCGCGGGGTGTGGAGCGGCAGCGGGGTGCTCGGGCCCGAAGCCATGCCACCGCGCCCGTTCCTCGACCTGCTGACCGAGTACGGCGCACCGTGGGGCCTGCGCGAGCAGTGATCCGTGGTGCGTACATCCGCTGAACGGCGGGCCTGTCGAATGTGCGCACCCGGAATCGCCTCAATAGCATGAGAAACGCACATTCCACATTCTTCCGGGCCCGTGACCGTAGCGAGGGCGCATGGCAGAGGACCTTGCCGGACCGGCGCGGCCGGCGACACTGAAGGCCAACGCGATCGGCTTCGTCGACGCGCTCGTCATCGGGCTGAACGCCACCTCCCCGGCCTACTCCGTGGCGGCCGTCATCGGGCCGATCGTCGCGCTCGTCGGCATCTACGCACCCGGAGTGCTCTTCGCCTCCTTCGTGCCGATGCTCTTCATCGCCTCGGCCTTCTACTACCTGAACAAGGTCGACCAGGACTGCGGGACGACGTTCTCCTGGGTGACGCGTGCGATGGGCCCGTGGACCGGATGGCTGGGGGGATGGGCCATCACGATGACCGGGGTGCTCGTGGTGGGGTCCCTCGCGGACGTCGCCGTCAGCTTCGGTCTGCTGGCCGTCGGCCTCGACAGCTGGGCCGACAACACCTTCGTACGGCAGCTGCTCACCGTGCTGCTGATCATCGTGATGACGGGCCTGTGCGTCATCGGCACCGAACTCTCGGCCAAGGTGCAGAACGTGCTGATCCTGGCCCAGGTCGCCTTCCTGCTCGCCTTCGTCGTCGTCGCGCTCTACCGCGTGTACGCGGGCACGACCTCGTTCGACTCCATCCACCCGTCGGCCGGGTGGCTCAACCCCTTCGGCGCCGGCGGCGCGGCCCTCACCAGCGGCCTGCTGCTCGGCGTGTTCATCTACTGGGGGTGGGAGTCCGCCGTCAACCTCACCGAGGAGGTCGAGGACTCCGCGACCGCGCCCGGCAAGGCCGGTGTGTGGTCCACCGTCATCCTGCTGGTGACGTACCTGTCCGTCGGCTTCGCGGTCGTCGCCTTCGCCGGAACGGCCTATCTGGCCGAGAACGCCGGCGAGGAGGAGTTCGTCTTCGCCCTGCTCGCCCGCGAGGTCATGGGCGGCTGGGACTGGATCGTGCTGCTCGCGGTCGCCACCTCCGCGCTCGCCTCGACCCAGACCACCATCATCCCGGCCTCCCGCACCGCGCTCTCGATGGCCCGCCGGCACGCCCTGCCCGCGCACTTCGCCCGCATCAGCCCGCGGTTCCGGACCCCCGACGTGAGCACCTGGTGGGTGGCCGGCATCGCCATCGCCTGGTACCTCGTCGTCAACCAGATCAGCGAGAACGCCCTCTTCGACTCGCTGACGGCCCTGTCCCTGCTGATCGCCTTCTACTACGCCCTGACCGGGGTGGCCTGCGCGGTCTACTACCGCCGCCATCTGACCGAGAGCGTACGGAGCTTCCTGCTCATCGGCCTCGGCCCGGTGGTCGGCTCCGGGCTGCTGACCTGGCTGCTCGTGCGGTCCGTCATCGACATGTCCGACCCGGCGAACTCCTACAGCGGCACCTCGTGGTTCGGCCTCGGCCCGCCGCTCGTCATCGGTATCGGCATCAGCCTGATCGGTGTGGTGCTCATGGTGGTGTGGCGGCTGCGGTCGTCGGTGTTCTGGAACGAACGGCGCGGTGTGGTCGACCCCCGCCTCGTGCACGGTGAGGAGCGCTGAGATGTCCGTCGTCCTCGGCTACGACGAGTCGCCCGGCGCGGCCCGGGCCCTGCGCATCGCGATCGAGGTGGCCGCCGCCTACGGCGAACCCCTCGTCCTGGTCTACGGGGCGGCGCCGCCCGGTCCCACCGGCGAGGAGTACCGGGCCGCCTACGACGCCGTCCGCCAGGCCGGGCGCTCGGGCCTGGAGCGGGCGCTCGCCGCGGCCGGAGAGGCGGGCGTGCCGGCCACCGTCGAGGTGATCGACCGCGCCCCGGCCCAGGCCCTGATCGAGGCCGCCGCGCGGCACGGAGGGCGCGTCATCGTGGTGGGCAGCTGGGGCGAGAGCCCGATCCGCGGAGCCCTGCTCGGCTCCACCCCGCACAAGCTCCTGCACCTGTCGACCGTGCCCGTGCTCTGCGTGCCGACGGAGGCGGAGACGGAGGAGGCGGCCACGGGAGAGTGAGGGGACAGTGAGGGCGGCCGCCGGGTGTCCGCTCTCAGGCGAAGCTCCGGCCCATCTCGTCCAGGATCTCGTCGATCACCTCGGCGGGCTCCCGCGCCAGATCCTCCTCGATCCACATCCGCATCGCGATCCGCAGCGAGGAGAGGAACGCCGCCGCCAAAACGAGCGGGCGGACCGGCTCCCCGGAACCGTTCGGACGGGCCGCCACCGCCTCGGCCAGATCGCGCTCCAGTGCGGCGTGGTTGGCGAGCTGGCGGGCCAGCAACGAAGGATGGCGCATGGCGAGCCGGGTCCGGACGGCCCACTCGCGCTCCGGGGGCGCGACCCGCTCGCCGAACTGCCGCACGGCCGCCCGCAGCGCCGTCCAGGCGCTCTCCTCGGCCGGCCGCTCGCGCACGGCCCGCACCAGCTCCCCGATCTGCTGCTCCTCGCCGTGCAGCAGGGCGTCCTCCTTGCCCGTGAAGTAGTTGGAGAACGTTCTGCGGGAGATCCCGGCCGCGTCCGCCACGGCCTCCACCGTGACCTGGTCGAAGCCGTGCTCGACGGTCAGCCGCAGGGCCGCTTCGTGCACGGCCTGCCGGGTGGCTTCCTTCTTGCGTTCCCGCAGTCCCACAGGGCGTTCCATGGCAGCCATTATCCGCCGGTCCGAGCAGCACACCGCCTCGTCAATGCGCTGGACCGGACCTGTCCTGTCACCGACAATGGCGGTACGGCCGCCATTGTCGGAGCGGACCGTGGACGGGGGACGACCGATGACCGAGGTTCTCGTTGTGCTCGGACTGCTGTTCACCACGATCGTCTTCCTGGTCGTGAAGCTGACGCTGAAGGAACGGCGGCGCCGGACGGAGAACTTCGACGGCCAGCAGATCGAGCGCCACCACAGCGCGGAGATCCGCGACATCAGGGCCGCCAACACCTCGATCGCCGTCCACAACCGCCTCATCGACGGCGGCAACGACTGGCGGCCCCGGAAGCGCTGAGCGCGGCCGGAAGGGGCCCGGAGCCGGGCTGAGGTAGTCTTCGCTTCCCCGCACGGGGACGTACCGAAGGAGGTGGGACCCATTACCGCTGTATCAGGCCGGGTGCTCCCCTCCCACGATCGCGTGGCCGGCCGGACGTAACCGGTCGCGGAGCACCCCTCGGCGTTTCCCGAAAGGCTCCGCTCCATGCCGGTCCCCCTGTCACCGCTCGCCCTCTCCTCCCTCGTCACCACCCTCCGCTCCGCCGGCTGCGTCTTCGCCGAGGACGAGGCTGAGCTCATCGCCGCCACCGCGGACCGCCCCGCCGAACTCGCCGCCATGGTGGAACGGCGCGTCTGCGGCCACCCCCTGGAACACGTCCTCGGCTGGGCCGAGTTCAGCGGACTGCGGATCGCCGTCGACCCCGGTGTCTTCGTTCCCCGCCGCCGCACCGAGTTCCTGATCCACCAGGCCGTGGCCCTGGCCCCGAGCCCGGCCGTCGTCGTCGACCTCTGCTGCGGCTCCGGCGCGCTCGGCGCCGCGCTCGCCGCCGCCCTGGACGGGGTCGAACTCCACGCCGCCGACGTCGAACCCGCCGCGGTGCGCTGCGCCCGCCGCAACGTCGGCGGCCTCGGCCGGGTCTACGAGGGAGACCTCTTCGACCCGCTGCCCGGCGCCCTGCTCGGACGCGTCGACGTGCTCCTCGCCAATGTGCCGTACGTACCGACCGGCGATGTCGCCCTGCTGCCCGCCGAGGCCCGCGTCCACGAGCCGCTCGTCGCCCTCGACGGGGGCGGCGACGGCCTCGACGTGCTGCGCCGGGTGGCCGCCGAGGCGCCGCGGTGGCTGGCCCCCGGCGGCAGTCTGCTGGTGGAGACCAGCGAACGGCAGGCGGCACGGGCCGAGGAGACCGTGCGCGGCAGCGGACTGGTCCCGCGCGTCGTCACCTCCGACGAGCTGTACGCCACCGTCGTCATCGGGACCCTGCCGGCCTCCTGAGCCGGGAACCCGAACGGGCCCGTGCACCGGGCCCGTTCGGACCGCCCGCTCAGACGAAGCGCCACCGGGTCTGCGTGAACGGGTCGCCCTTGCCGAAACCGAACACCGTGCGCGGGGACACCGCGAAGACCTCGGCCCGGTTGCCCTGCGCACCCACGAACACGCCGTCGGCCACGTCGAAGCGCCAGTCCGGCCCGTACTTCTCCTCCCACACCTGCGCCAGCCGGGCCAGCGCCTCCCCGTCGGCCACCCGCTCCGCCCGGCCCTCGACGACCACGTCGTACCCCGCCGACCAGGAATTGGTCCCGGTCGTCAGGACCACCTCGTCGTTGGCCGCCAGGTTGCGGGCCTTGCGCTCGTCGGCGCCCGTGCAGAAGTGCAGCGCGCCCTGCCACCAGACACCGATCAGCGGGGTGACGTGCGGGCGGCCGTCCGGGCGGACCGTGCTCAGCCAGTACAGCTCGGCACCGGACAGCAGCCGCCGCGCGTCCTCCCAGGCGGCGGGTGCCGCCCCCGGGCTGCTGTAGCGGGGGTCCAGCTCGGCGACGGGCTCGGGTGCGGACATGGTCGGTCCTCCTGGTCGGTCCTGAAAGCGATGCTGCCTGCGAAGTACGGACTGCGCACCCGCTCCGTATTCATCGGTGCGCGGCTAGGCTCGTAGAAGTGGCAGGTGATCGGGCGGCGAGCAGGAGAGCGCGGAATGACGACGTTGCCGGGGCGCAGGAGCAGCACCTTCACCCGACTGCTGCGGCACGGTTTCACCGACCCGTCCGCCGCCGAGCGGCTCCTCGACCTGCCGGATCTGTCCTCCGTACGCTCCGACCCCGTCCTCCTCGAAGCCCTCGGGGCCACCGCCGACCCCGACCTGGCGCTGCGCGGCGTCGTGCGGCTCGTCGAGGCGGAGGAGGCCGACGAGCGGCAGATCCTGCTGGACACGCTCGTCACCGCCAAGCCCCTGCGGGACCGGCTCCTCGGCGTTCTCGGCGCGTCCGAGGCACTGGGCGACCACCTGGCCCGGCACCCGCGCGACTGGCAGGCCCTCGTCACGTACGAGGCGGCCGATCTGCATCCCGGCGTCCCCGAATTCGAACGCGAGCTGGCCGGGGCCGACGATCCGGACTCGCTGCGCGTCGCCTACCGCCGCTGCCTGCTGTCGATAGCGGCACGCGACGTGTGCGGGACGACGGACGTCGCCGAGACCGCCGCCGAGCTCGCCGACCTGGCCACCGCGACGCTCCGGGCCGCGCTCGCCATCGCCCGCACGGCAGCGCCCGCCGACGCCGCGCAGTGCCGCCTGGCCGTCATCGCCATGGGCAAGTGCGGCGGCCACGAGCTGAACTACGTCTCCGACGTCGACGTCATCTTCGTCGCGGAACCTCTCGACGACGCCGCGGAGAACGGGGCCGTCCAGGCGGCCACCCGGCTGGCCGCCCACATGATGCGGGTCTGCGCCGACACGACCGTCGAGGGCACCATCTGGCCCGTGGACGCCAACCTCCGGCCGGAGGGCCGCAACGGGCCGCTGGTGCGCACGCTCAGCTCGCACCTCGCCTACTACCAGCGCTGGGCCAAGACCTGGGAGTTCCAGGCGCTCCTCAAGGCCCGGCCGGTGGCCGGCGACCCCGAGCTGGGCGCCGAGTACGTCGAGGCCGTCTCGCCCCTCG
Source organism: Streptomyces sp. NBC_01257 (assembly GCF_035917255.1). Classification (NCBI taxonomy): domain Bacteria; kingdom Bacillati; phylum Actinomycetota; class Actinomycetes; order Kitasatosporales; family Streptomycetaceae; genus Streptomyces; species Streptomyces sp. NBC_01257. The sequence goes on along the minus strand of NZ_CP108472.1, from coordinate 2,737,503 downwards.
TGTGGCAGGCCGCCGACCGCGACAACTTCGTCCCCGACGTGCAGAAGATGCGCCGCCGCGTCGTCGACACCATCCCCGCCGACCGCGTCGAGCGCGAGATCAAGCTCGGCCCCGGCGGGCTGCGGGACGTCGAGTTCGCCGTCCAGCTGCTCCAGCTCGTGCACGGCCGCAGCGACACCACCCTGCGCAGCGGATCGACCCTGGAGGCCCTGGGCGCGCTCGCCGAGGGCGGCTACGTGGGACGGGTGGACGCCTCCCAGCTGGACGACGCCTACCGCTTCCTGCGCGAGATGGAGCACCGCATCCAGCTCTACCGGCTGCGCCGCACCCACCTGGTGCCGGAGGACGAGCCGGACCTGCGCCGGCTCGGCCGCTCCCTCGGCATGCGCACCGACCCCATCGCCGAGCTGAACCAGGCCTGGAAGCGGCACGCGTCCGTCGTGCGGCGGCTGCACGAGAAGCTGTTCTACCGGCCGCTGCTGGACGCCGTCGCCCAGCTCGCGCCCGGTGAGTCCCGGCTCAGCACCAAGGCCGCCGCGCACCGGCTCGAAGCCCTCGGATACGAGGACCCGGCGGCCGCCCTGCGTCACCTGGAGGCGCTGTCGTCCGGGGTCTCCCGCAAGGCCGCCATCCAGCGCACCCTGCTGCCGGTGCTGCTCGGCTGGTTCGCCGACTCCGCGGACCCGGACGCCGGACTCCTCGGCTTCCGCAAGGTGTCCGACGCGCTCGGCAAGACCCCGTGGTACCTCCGGCTGCTCCGCGACGAGGGCGCGGCGGCGGAGAACCTGGCACGTGTCCTGTCCGCAGGCCGGCTCGCCCCCGACCTGCTGCTGCGCGCCCCCGAGGCGGTCGCGATCCTCGGCGACCCGCAGGGGCTGAAGCCGCGCGGCCGGGACGCCCTGGAGCAGGAGGTACTGGCCGCTGTGGGGCGGGCCGAGGACGCCGAATCGGCGGTGGCGGTGGTGCGAGGAGTGCGCCGGCGCGAACTGTTCCGTACGACGTCCGCGGACCTCATCGGCTCCTACGGCACCGAGGAGAGCCCCGCCGAACCCGACCCCGGGGCGCTCGTCGACCGGGTCGGCACCGCCGTCACCGACCTGAACGCCGTCACGATCGCCGGGGCGCTGCGCGCCGCCGTCCGCGCCGAGTGGGGCGACACCCTGCCCACCCGGTTCGCGGTGATCGGCATGGGCCGCTTCGGCGGCCACGAGCTCGGATACGGCTCCGACGCGGACGTCCTGTTCGTGCACGCGCCCCGCGAGGGCGTCGACGAGCAGGAGGCCGGCCGGGCCGCGAACCGGGTGGTCGCCGAGATGCGCAGGCTGCTCCAGCTGCCCACCGCGGACCCGCCGCTGATCATCGACGCCGATCTGCGCCCCGAGGGCAAGACCGGGCCGATGGTGCGCACGCTGAAGTCGTACGAGGCGTACTACCGGCGCTGGTCGCTGGGCTGGGAGAGCCAAGCCCTGCTGCGCGCCCAGCCGATGGCCGGCGACGCGGACCTGGGCCGCGAGTTCATCGGCCTGATCGACCCGCTGCGGTATCCGGTGGAGGGGCTGGGCGAGGACGCCGTCCGTGAGATCCGGCGGCTCAAGGCCCGGATGGAGTCCGAACGGATGCCCCGCGGGGCGGACGCGACCCTCCACACGAAGCTGGGGCGGGGCGGGCTCAGCGACGTCGAGTGGACGGTCCAGCTGATGCAGATGCAGCACGGCTGGGCGGAGCCGGGCCTGCGGACCACCCGAACGAGGGAGGCGCTGGCGGCGGCGTGCGCGGCGGAGCTGATCTCCGGGGAGGACGCGCAGACGCTGGACGAGGCGTGGGTGCTGGCGACGCGGGTCCGCAACGCGGTGATGCTGGTGCGCGGACGGCCGGGCGACACGTTCCCCTCCGGGCCGCGCGAGCTGACCGCGGTGGGGCGGTATCTGGGGTACGAGCCCGGGCATGTCGGGGACATGCTGGACGACTACCGGCGGATCACGCGGCGGGCCCGGGCGGTGGTGGACGAGCGGTTCTACGGGGCGGCGTGAGGGGGCCCCTTGCGGGGCCGGGTTCCTGGGGTGGCGCTGTGCGGGTGCGGGTGCGCCGGGGTTTCGGGGCTCTGCCCCGGGCCCCGCTCCTCAATCGCCGGAGGGCTTGATTTGCGCCCTGCCGGAGGGGCTTGATCTCCGCCCCGGCCCCGCTCCTCAGTCGCCCGACGGGCTTGAGGCGGCCGCTGCCTTCTGGTGGAAGCGCGGGCGCCTGGTCACCGCGGCCAGGCGGGGGCGGCGGGCCGGTTTCGGGGGGATCAGCTTCGGCAGGTGGTGCGGCAGCGCTCCGTACCAGGCGTACGTCACCGCGTAACCGAAGGCCAGGCACGCCATGCCGCCCACCGCGTCCAGCCAGAAGTGGTTCGCCGTCGACACGATCACGAGCAGGGTCACGGTCGGGTAGACCAGGCCCAGGATGCGCGCCCACGGGGCGGAGGCCAGTGCGAAGACGGTCAGGCCGCACCACAGCGACCAGCCGATGTGCATCGACGGCATCGCCGCGTACTGGTTCGACATCTGCTTGAAGTTGCCCGACGCCATCGAACCCCAGGTCTGGTGGACCATGACCGTGTCGATGAAGTGGCCGCCGTTCATCAGCCGGGGCGGGGCCAGCGGATACAGGTAGTAACCGAGCAACGCCACCGCCGTGGTCGCGAACAGCGCCAGCCGGGCGGGTGCGTAGCGGCCCGGGTGGCGTCGGAACAGCCAGATGAGCACCCCGATGGTGACGACGAAGTGCAGTGTCGCGTAGTAGTAGTTCATCGACACGATCAGCCATGTCACCGAGTTGACCGCGTGGTTGACCGACTGCTCGAAGGCGATGCCCAGGAACCGTTCGACCGACCAGAGCCAGTCGGCGTTGGAGAGCGCCGCGGCCTTCTGCTCGGGTACGGCGTTGCGCACCAGTGAGTACAGCCAGTAACTGACCGCGATCAGCAGGATTTCGAACCAGATGCGGGGCCGCCGGGGCGACCTCGGGGACCGCAGTCCCGCCAGGCCCCGGTCGAGCAGTCTGCCGACCCGGTTCCCGCCGCCCTGCTGCCGTGTGTTCGCCTGGGGAGCCGCCTCGTTCACGATGGGTGACGGGGTGGCCTCCGTGCGGCCTTCCTGTCGTTTCACGCTCAATTCACCCATAGGCACAGAGTCTGCCAGATTTGCCCCCTCCGCCCGATGATCCTCCGGTCGGGGGCGGGCTGCACGTCCTGCGGGTTACGAACGCGCGTGGGATCCTGGAACGGCCGGAGCGCCGGAGGCCGCGCCAGGGCCGGGTCCCGCAGCCGTCGAGCCGCGGACGACCAGCTCCGGCATGAAGACGAACTCGCTGTGCGGGGCGGGTGTGCCGCCGATCTCCTCCAGGAGCGTGCGCACCGCGGCCTGGCCCATCGCCGTCACCGGCTGCCGGATCGTGGTCAGCGGCGGATCGGTGAACGCTATGAGCGGGGAGTCGTCGTAGCCGACGACCGACAGGTCCCGCGGTACGTCCCGGGAGAGCCGGCGGGCGGCGCGGATCGCACCGAGCGCCATCATGTCGCTCGCGCACACCACGGCCGTGCAGCCCCGCTCCATCAGCGCCGAGGCGGCGGCCTGGCCGCCCTCCAGCGTGTACAGCGAGTGCTGGATCAGCTCCTCGACCTCGTCCGCCGTGAGTTTCAACTGCTCCTGCATCGTGGCGTGGAAGCCCTCGATCTTGCGGAGCACGGGCACGAAGCGCTTCGGGCCGACCGCCAGGCCGATCCGGGTGTGGCCCAGCGACACCAGGTGCGTCACCGCCAGCCGCATCGCGGCCCGGTCGTCCGGGGAGATGAACGGCGCCTGCACCTTGGGGGAGAAGCCGTTGACCAAGACGAAGGGGACACCCTGGGCGCGCAGTTGTTCGTAGCGCTGCATGTCGGCCGAGGTGTCGGCGTGCAGTCCGGAGACGAAGATGATCCCGGAGACGCCGCGGTCGACCAGCATCTCCGTGAGCTCGTCCTCGGTGGAGCCGCCGGGGGTCTGGGTCGCCAGCACCGGGGTGTATCCCTGTCGCGTCAGAGCCTGGCCGATGACCTGGGCGAGCGCCGGGAAGATGGGGTTCTCCAGCTCGGGCGTGATCAGGCCGACCAGGCCCGCGCTGCGCCGGCGCAGCCGGACGGGCCGTTCGTAGCCCAGGACGTCGAGCGCGGCGAGGACGGATTCGCGGGTGGCCGCAGCAACACCGGGCTTGCCGTTCAGTACACGGCTGACCGTAGCTTCGCTGACCCCCGCCTGAGTTGCGATATCGGCAAGCCGTGCGGTCATGGGAATGGACTGTACCGGGAGTGGGTCGGATTGCCCACCATGCACAGGATTCGGGCGGGGGTGCCCGGGTGCGGCCCCGGCCGGGCGGCCGGAGGGGGCGGCCTTCACCACCCCGCAGCAACAACTTGCAAGGTCTTGCGAGGCGGATCCGTGGGCCGCGGTCGGATCGTCACACTGCGGAATCATGGGTGGTGGCCTGCTATTGCCAGGGTGTGGGGGCTCCCGTCAAGAGGCTTGACGGCAACCGTGAGGACACGCGAATGTAACGATCGCCGGAGCTTGCAGAAATCTTCCGCAAACTCTTTCGGCCGTCTTTCATCCTTGTTACGTTCACGTCGACCCGGCGCCGCGACGGAGCGGTACGGCAGTTGAAGGAGTTCAGATGCGACGTGGCATAACGGCCACCGCCCTGGTCGCGGCCCTGGCGCTCGCGGCGACCGCCTGCGGCAGCGACGACGACAGTTCCAACGGCACCTCCAAGGGCTCGGGCGAGCTCTCCGGCACCGTCACCTGGTGGGACACCTCCACGGCGGGCAGCGAGGACAAGGTCTTCAAGAAGATCGCCGAGGGCTTCGAGAAGGAGCACCCGAAGGTCGACGTCAAGTACGTCAACGTCCCCTTCGGTGATGCGCAGAACAAGTTCAAGAACGCCGCCCAGTCCGGCTCCGGCGCCCCCGACGTGATCCGCTCCGAGGTCGCCTGGACGCCCGAGTTCGCGGACCTGGGATACCTGGCCCCGCTCGACGGAACCGCCGCGCTCGTGAAGCAGGACGACTTCCTGAAGCAGGCCGCCGCGTCCACCAAGTACGACGGCAAGACGTACGCGGTGCCGCAGGTCATCGACTCCATGGGCATCTTCTACAACAAGAAGATCTTCAAGGAGGCCGGCGTCGAGGTCCCGAAGTCGATCGACGAGCTGAAGACCGTCTCCAAGAAGATCAAGGACAAGACCGGCAAGACCGGTCTGTACCTGCGCGGCGACGACGCGTACTGGTTCCTGTCCTTCCTGTACGGCGAGGGCGGCGACATGGTCGACGCCTCCAACAAGTCCGTCACCATCGACAACGCGGCCGGCGTCAAGGCCATGAAGGTCGTCAAGGACCTCGTCGACTCCGGCACCGCCAAGACCGACGCGACGGACGGCTGGGAGAACATGCAGTCGTCCTTCAAGGACGGCGACGTGGCGATGATGATCAACGGCCCGTGGGCCGTCGCCGACACGTACGCCGGCAAGGAGTTCAAGGACAAGGCCAACCTGGGCGTCGCCCCGGTCCCGGCCGGCTCCGCCGCGCAGGGCGCCCCGCAGGGCGGTCACAACCTGGCCGTCTACGCCGGTTCCAAGAACCTCGACGCCTCCTACGCCTTCGTCGACTACATGACCTCCGTCAAGACCCAGGCCCAGGTCACCAAGGAGCTCAACCTCCTGCCGACCCGTACCTCGGCCTACGCCGAGGAGGCCGTGGTCGACAACGAGATCGTCGGCTTCTTCAAGCCGGTCGTCGAGTCCGCCGTCGAGCGTCCCTGGATCCCGGAGACCGGCAGCCTCTTCGCCCCGCTCGTCACCGAGTACACCAAGGTCCTCACCGGCCAGACCTCCCCGGAGAAGGCCGTCAAGACGACCGGCGACTCCTACCGCAAGCTCCTCAAGGGCTGGAAGTAACCCAGGAAGGCAGGCCGGCTGATGGCTGTCCACACCAGCCAGTCGGTGGCGAAGGCCGCGGGCGACGACGTCGCCCGCGGCCGGAGCCGCGGTACTGGCAACCCCCCGCCGCCGAGCAGGCTCCGGCGGGCTCTGTCGACGCACTGGTACGCCTGGACGATGGTGGCCCCGGTCGTCGTCGTGATCGGCGTGATCATCGGGTACCCGCTGGTCCGCGGCATCTACCTGTCGCTGACGGACGCCAACGAGCGCAACGTCGCGCGGTCCATCGGTGTCAACCACATGCCCGCCACGTACGAGTTCGTGGGGCTGGACAACTACACCGCCGCGCTCACCGGTGACCAGTTCCTCGGCACGCTCGGGTGGACCCTGGTGTGGACGGTCTCCTGCGTGGCCATCACCTTCGCCCTCGGCATGGCGCTCGCGAACATCCTCAACCGCAGGATCGCCGGCCGCTCCGCCTACCGGATGGCCCTCATCCTGCCCTGGGCCATCCCCGGCTTCGTCTCCGTCTTCGCCTGGCGCTTCCTCTACAACGAGGACCGCGGGCTGCTCAACAAGATCCTCTCCGGCGGCGGTTTCGACGGCATCGCCTGGCTCGACGATCCCACCTGGGCGAAGATCTCCGTCATCGCCGTCAACGTGTGGCTCGGTGTGCCGTTCATGATGGTCGCCCTCCTCGGCGGGCTCCAGTCCATACCCAGCGAGCACTACGAGGCCGCCGAGATGGACGGCGCCACCGCCTGGCAGCGCTTCCGTCACATCACGCTGCCCGGACTGCGGCCCGTCTCCACGACGGTGATCCTGCTCTCCACCATCTGGACCTTCAACATGTTCCCGGTGATCTACCTGCTGACCCGCGGCGGACCCGGCGAGGCCACCCAGATCCTGGTCACCCAGGCGTACAAGTTCTCCTTCGAGATCAGCCCGCGCGACTTCGCGCAGTCCTCCACCTGGGGCGTGCTGATCCTCGTACTCCTGCTGCTCTTCGCCACCGTGTACCGGCGAGTCCTCCGCACCCAGGGAGACGACTGGTGACCACCACCGCACCCACCCCCGCCGCGCGGCACTCCGCGCCCAAGGTCCGGCGGCGCGGCGAGCGTTCACCGCTGGCCTCCACCGCACTGCACCTGACGCTGATCGTCGCGTCCGTGATCGCGGTCTTCCCCGTGCTCTGGGTCCTGCTCACCTCGCTGAAGCCCGCCGCGTTCGCGACCACCACGGACTTCTTCAAAGAGACGACGTTCGAGAACTACACGAACCTGCTCCAGAACACGAAGTTCCTGACCTGGTTCGGCAACTCGGTGGTCGTCGCCGGTCTCACGACCCTGATCGGCGTGATCGTCTCCGCCTCCACCGGCTACGCGGTCAGCCGCTTCCGCTTCCCCGGCAAGCGCGGACTGATGTGGACGCTGCTGATCACCCAGATGTTCCCGGTCGCCGTCCTCATCGTGCCGATCTACAACATCATGGCGGGCATGGGGCTGCTCAACAAGCCCGCCGGTCTGGTCATCACCTACCTCACCATCTCGGTGCCGTTCTGCGCCTGGATGATGAAGGGCTTCTTCGACACCATCCCGCGCGAGATCGACGAGTCCGGCCAGGTCGACGGCCTCACCCCGTTCGGCACGTTCTGGCGGCTCATCCTGCCGCTGGCCAAGCCGGGCCTCGCCGTCACCGCGTTCTACTCCTTCATCACCGCCTGGGGCGAGGTGGCGTACGCCTCCGCCTTCATGGTGGGCGAGGACAACCTCACGCTCGCGGGCGGACTGCAGCTGTTCGTCAACCAGTACGGGGCGCAGTGGGGTCCGATGACCGCCGCGTCCGTGCTCATCGCGATACCCGCGGCCCTGGTCTTCCTGTTCGCGCAGAAGCACCTCGTCACCGGCATGTCCGCCGGAGCCGTCAAGGGCTGACGGCCACCCGCAGCAGCACGACCCGCACGCACCAGTCACGGTGGCGCCGGCATCCCGACCCGGTCCCGGCGCCACTCCCCACCCAGACACCCCAGGGACGACATGACCCAGCACCTCGCTGCCCCCTCCACCGGCACGTCCGACGGCGCCCCGGGCCACCGCACCGGCTGGTGGCAGGACGCGGTGATCTACCAGGTCTATCCGCGCAGCTTCGCCGACGGCAACGGCGACGGCATGGGCGATCTCGCAGGCGTCACCGCCCGGCTCCCGTACCTCAAGGACCTCGGCGTCGACGCGGTGTGGCTCAGCCCCTTCTACGCCTCCCCGCAGGCCGACGCGGGCTACGACGTCGCCGACTACCGGGCCATCGACCCGATGTTCGGCACCCTGCTGGACGCCGACGCCCTGATCAGGGACGCCCACGACCTGGGCCTGCGGATCATCGTCGACCTGGTGCCCAACCACTCGTCCGACCAGCACGAGTGGTTCAAGCGCGCGCTCACCGAGGGCCCCGGCTCCGCCCTGCGCGAGCGCTACCACTTCCGCCCCGGCAAGGGCGCCGACGGCGAACTCCCGCCCAACGACTGGGAGTCCATCTTCGGCGGACCGGCCTGGACCCGGACCACCGACCCGGACGGCACCCCCGGCGAGTGGTACCTCCACCTCTTCGCGCCCGAGCAGCCCGACTTCAACTGGGAACACCCCGCCGTCGCCGACGAGTTCCGCTCGATCCTGCGCTTCTGGCTCGACATGGGCGTCGACGGCTTCCGCGTCGACGTCGCCCACGGCCTGGTCAAGGCCGAGGGGCTCCCGGACCTGGGCACGCACGACCAGCTGAAGCTGCTCGGGAACGACGTCATGCCGTTCTTCGACCAGGACGGTGTGCACGAGATCTACCGCAGCTGGCGCACCATCCTCGACGAGTACCCCGATGCGATGGGGCCCGAAGGGCCTTCGTCAGAGGGGCGGCGGCGGGCGACGGGCGGGCGGATCGCGGTCGCCGAGGCCTGGACCCCGACCGTCGAGCGCACCGCCAACTACGTGCGCCCCGACGAGATGCACCAGGCCTTCAACTTCCAGTACCTGGCGACCGCCTGGGACGCCGCCGAGCTGCGCACCGTCATCGACACCTCGCTGAACGCCATGCGTCCGGTCGGCGCCCCCACCACCTGGGTGCTCTCCAACCATGACGTCACCCGGCACGCCACCCGGTTCGCCAACCCGCCCGGCCTCGGCACCCAGATCCGGACCGCGGGCGACCGCGAACTGGGCCTGCGCCGGGCCCGTGCGGCCAGCCTGCTGATGCTGGCGCTGCCCGGCTCCGCCTACGTCTACCAGGGCGAGGAGCTCGGCCTGCCCGACGTCACCGACCTGCCCGACGAGGCCCGCCAGGACCCTTCGTTCTTCCGGGCCGAGGGCCAGGACGGCTTCCGCGACGGCTGCCGGGTGCCGATCCCGTGGACCCGCGAGGGCAGCAGCCACGGCTTCGGCGACGGCGGCAGCTGGCTGCCGCAGCCCGCCGGCTGGGGCGAGCTCAGCATCGAGGCGCAGACCGGCGAGGCCGGCTCCACCCTGGAGCTGTACCGTGCCGCGCTCGCCGCCCGCCGGGTGCACCCCGGGCTCGGCGCCGGCACCGCGGTGGAGTGGCTCGACGCCCCCGAGGGCGTACTGGTCTTCGCCCGCCCCGGCTTCGTCTGCACCGTGAACACGACGGGCGCCCCGGTCCGCGTCCCCGTACGCGGCAGCGTCCTGCTGTCCAGCACCCCGGTCCACACCGACGGTGCCGAGGCCGAGCTGCCCGCCGACACCACGGTGTGGTGGACGGTGTGACCGTCCCCCCGCCCAGGGCCGGCACCGCGCTGAGGCTCTCGGACATCGCCGGGCAGGCCTCGGTCAGCGAGGCGACCGTCAGCCGGGTGCTCAACGGCAAGCCGGGCGTCGCGGACACCACGCGTCAGCGGGTGCTCGCGGCGCTCGACATCCTGGGCTACGAACGTCCCGTACGACTGCGGCAGCGCAGCGCCGGGCTGATCGGACTGGTGACGCCCGAGCTCACCAACCCGATCTTCCCGGCGTTCGCGCAGTCCGTGGAGCAGGTCCTGGCCGGGCACGGCTACACGCCGGTGCTCTGCACCCAGCTGCCCGGCGGCGCCACCGAGGACGAGCTCGTCGAGCAGCTCGTCGAACGCGGCGTCGGCGGCATCGTGTTCCTCTCCGGACTGCACGCCGACACCTCGGCCGACCCGGCGCGCTACGCCGCGCTGACCGACCGCGGCGTGCCGTTCGTCCTGATCAACGGCTACAACGAGCGGATCAGCGCCCCGTTCGTCTCGCCCGATGACAACGCTGCCGTACGGATGGCCGTGGGCCACCTCGCCGAACTCGGTCACCGCCGGGTGGGCCTGGCCATCGGACCGCAGCGCTACGTGCCCTCCCGCCGCAAGCGGGACGGGTTCGTGGACGCCGCGGTCTCGCTGCTGGGCCTCGACCGGAGCGAGGCCGAACTCCTGGTGTGCTCGACGCTGTTCAGCGTCGAGGGCGGCCAGGTGGCGGCCGGCGCGCTGCTCGACCAGGGGTGCACGGGCATCGTCTGCGGCAGCGACCTGATGGCGCTGGGCGTGGTGCGGGCCGCCCGGGACCGCGGACTCGACGTCCCGCGCGACGTGTCCGTGGTCGGCTTCGACGACTCGCAGCTCATCGCGTTCACCGACCCGCCGCTGACCACGGTCCGCCAGCCCGTCCAGGCGATGGCGGCGGCCGCGGTGGGCGCCCTGCTGGAGGAGATCGGCGGGAGTCCCGTGCAGCGCACGGAGTACGTCTTCCAGCCGGAGCTGGTGGTACGGGGGTCCACGGCGGCTCTGCGCAGCGCCTGAGGCGTACCCGCGGGGGAGCGGGAGAGGGAAGAACGGCGAGGTCCTGGGTCCGGAGGGGGGATCCGGGGCCTCGCCGTGCGTGCGGGCGCCCCCGGACCGGGCCCGGGCGTGCAGGAGGGGCACCGGGAGTCGACCCGGACGGGTCGGCGGGGAGTGTGACCCCCAGGTGCCCCTCTTGTACGTGACCGGCCCGGCCGGCCGGGCGCGTGGGGCCCGAGGCATCGGGACCCCCGGCCGACCGGACCGGAGTCGGGAGAAACGTAACAGCGCTGCAATGTCTTGCGTAAGGCCTTGCAGGAAGAAATCTGCGGTATTTCGCGGATGTGAGCAGCTCATGTCCAAAGGGTTGACCGGGACTCGGCGGGCTCGTACGGTCTCCCCGCGGCAAGTTTTGCATTCTTGCAGCAAGAACATTCAGGAGCCTTGAGGGCAGGGCGCGTTGCCGTGAGAGGCCTCGTCACCGTCACCCGCATTTCCCCCACCGCAGGAGGAAAGACATGGCACGCAGACCCCTGTCTGCAGCGCTCGCGCTGATAGCGGGCGCCGCCGCCCTCGTGGTCCCCGCCACGAACGCGCAGGCCTCCGCTCCGGGTTCCAAGGACGTCACCGCCGTGCTCTTCGAGTGGAAGTTCGACTCGGTGGCCAAGGCGTGCACCGACTCCCTCGGCCCGGCCGGCTACGGCTTCGTACAGGTCTCCCCGCCGCAGGAGCACATCCAGGGCGGCCAGTGGTGGACCTCGTACCAGCCGGTCAGCTACAGGATCGCCGGACGGCTCGGCGACCGCACCTCGTTCGCGAACATGGTCAGCACCTGCCACAGCGCGGGCGTCAAGGTCGTGGCCGACTCGGTCATCAACCACATGTCGGCCGGTTCCGGCACGGGCACGGGCGGGTCCTCGTACAGCAAGTACGACTACCCCGGCCTGTACTCGGTCAACGACATGAACGACTGCCAGTCGCAGATCAACAACTACGGCGACCGCGCCAACGTCCAGAACTGCGAACTCGTCGGCCTCGCCGACCTGGACACCGGTGAGGACTACGTCCGCGGAAAGATCGCCGGATACCTCAACGACCTGCTCTCGCTCGGCGTCGACGGATTCCGCATCGACGCGGCCAAGCACATCCCCGCCGGTGACCTCGCCAACATCAAGTCCCGGCTGAGCAACTCCGGGGTCTACTGGAAGCAGGAGGCGATCTACGGCGGTGGCGAGGCCGTCTCGCCCGACGAGTACGCCGGCACCGGCGACGTCCAGGAGTTCCGCTACGCCCGCAGCCTCAAGCAGGTCTTCAAGAACGAGAACCTCGCCAACCTGAAGAACTTCGGCGAGGGCTGGGGCTTCATGTCCTCCTCGAAGGCCGCGGTGTTCGTCGACAACCACGACACCGAGCGCAACGGCGAGACGCTGAACTACAAGGACGGCGCCGACTACACGCTCGCCAGCGTGTTCATGCTGGCCTGGCCCTACGGCTCGCCCGACGTCCACTCCGGCTACGAGTGGTCCGACAAGGACGCCGGTCCGCCCGGCGGCGGCACGGTGAACGCCTGTTACAGCGACGGCTGGAAGTGCCAGCACGCCTGGCGCGAGATCGCCTCCATGGTCGGCCTCCGCAACACCGCCCGCGGTGAGGCCGTCACCAACTGGTGGGACAACGGCGGCGACCAGATCGCCTTCGGCCGCGGTTCCAAGGCGTACGTCGCGATCAACCACGAGGGCTCCTCGCTGACCCGTACGTTCCAGACCTCGCTGCCCGCCGGCGACTACTGCGACATCCAGTCCGGCAACGGCGTCACGGTCAACGGCTCCGGCCAGTTCACCGCCACGCTCGGCGCCAACACCGCCCTCGCCCTCCAGACGGGCGCCCGCACCTGCACCGGCGGCGGCACCGGACCGACGGACCCGACCGACCCCGGTACGGGCACGTCCGGCGCCTCGTTCGGCGTCAACGCCACCACCCAGCCCGGCCAGAACATCTACGTCACCGGCAACCAGTCCGCCCTCGGCAACTGGAACCCGGCGTCCGCACCGAAGCTCGACCCGGCCACGTACCCCGTCTGGAAGCTCGACGTGAGCCTGCCCGCCGGTACGACGTTCGAGTACAAGTACGTCCGCAAGGACGCGAACGGCAACGTCACCTGGGAGAGCGGAGCCAACCGCACGGCCACCGTGCCGGCCTCCGGCAAGGTCGCCCTGACCGCGGATGTCTGGCGCGGCTGACCCCCTCGGCGCCACCCACCGGACGGGCCCTCACCGGCCCGTCCGGCCCCGTACCCGCACACCCCTTCGAGGAGAGCCCGAGTGATACGTCCGTCCCCGCGCGTGCCCGCGAGAAGAACGGCCGTCGCCGTCGTCGCGGCCGCCCTGTGCGCGGCCCTCGTGCCCGCGCTGCCCGCCGCCGCGGCCAGGCCGCCCGCCGCGCCGTCGGACGCGAAGCTGGCAGCCACGCCCGACCGCCACGACCTGACCCGCGAGCAGTTCTACTTCGTCATGCCCGACCGGTTCGCCAACGGCGACACCGGCAACGACAGGGGCGGGCTGACCGGCTCGCGGCTGGAGACCGGGTACGACCCCACCGACAAGGGGTTCTACCAGGGCGGCGACCTCAAGGGGATGACCAGCCGCCTCGACTACATCAAGGGGCTCGGCACCACCGCCATCTGGCTCGCCCCGATCTTCAGGAACCGCCCCGTCCAGGGCACCGGCAAGGACGCGTCGGCCGGCTACCACGGCTACTGGATCACCGACTTCACCCAGGTCGACCCGCACTTCGGGACCAACGCCGACCTGACGAAGCTGATCGACCAGGCCCACCGCAAGGGCATGAAGGTCTTCTTCGACGTCATCACCAACCACACCGCCGACACCGTCGACTACGCCGAGAAGACCTACGGCTACAAGCCCAAGGGTGCCTACCCGTACCTCGACCGGAACGGCCGGCCCTTCGACGACGCCGCCGGCATGGCGAAGACGGACGCCGACTCCTTCCCGTACAAGCCGGTCACGACCGGCGGCAAGACGCCGTCCTGGCTCAACGACCCGACGATGTACCACAACCGCGGCGACTCGACCTATGCCGGCGAGTCCACCACGTACGGCGACTTCTCCGGGCTCGACGACCTGTGGACCGAGCGTCCCGAGGTCGTCTCCGGCATGGAGAAGATCTACGAGAAGTGGGTCCGCGACTTCGACATCGACGGCTTCCGGATCGACACCGTCAAGCACGTCGACATGGACTTCTGGACCCAGTGGGCGACCGCGCTCGACACCTACGCGGCCAAGCACGGCCGCGAGGACTTCTTCATGTTCGGCGAGGTCTACTCCGCCGACACCGCGATCACGTCCCCCTACGTCACCCAGGGGCGGCTGGACGCGACGCTCGACTTCCCCTTCCAGGAAGCGGCCCGCCAGTACGCCTCGCAGGGCGCCCCGGCCCCGAAGCTCGCCGCCGTCTTCGGCGACGACTACCGGTACACCACCGACAAGGCCAACGCCTACGAGCAGGTGACCTTCCTCGGCAACCACGACATGGGCCGCATCGGGACCTTCCTCAAGCAGGACAACCCGAAGGCCGACGACGCGGAGCTGGTCAAGCGCGCCGAGCTCGCCAACGAGCTGATGTTCCTCAGCCGCGGCAACCCCGTCGTCTACTACGGCGACGAGCAGGGCTTCACCGGCGCGGGCGGCGACAAGGACGCCCGCCAGACGATGTTCGCCTCGAAGACCGAGGACTACCTCGACGACGACGAGCTGGGCACCGACCGCACGCACGCCTCCGACGCGTACGACACAAGTCACCCGCTCTACCGGTCCATCGCCGCGCTCTCCGAGCTGACCGCGAAGAACCCGGCGCTGCGCGACGGCGTCCAGACCGAGCGCTACGCCGAGGGCTCCGTCTACGCCTTCTCCCGTACGGACCCCGAGCGCGGCAACGAGTACGTCGTCGCCACCAACAACGGCACCGCGGCGAGGACCGTCGAGCTGTCCACCGAATCCGCCGGAATGAACTTCCGTACGCTGTACGGCGGTTCCGGCACGGTCCGTAGCGGCGCCGACAAGAAGATCACCGTCACCGTGCCGGCTCTGTCCAGCATCGTGCTGCGCGCCGAGAAGCAGCTGGGCGGCCCCGTGGCCAAGCCCTCCCTCACGCTGAAGGCGCCGGCCGCCGGAGCCACCGGCACCGTCGAGATCAGTGCCGACGTGGACGGCGGCTCCCTCAACCGGGTCGTCTTCGCCGCCCAGACCGGCAACGGCAGGTGGACCACGCTCGGCACCGCCGACCACGCCCCGTACAAGGTCACCCAGACCATCGGTGACACCGTCGCCGCCGGCACACCGCTGCGCTACAAGGCCGTCGTCGTCGACCGCACCGGACGCACCGCGAGCGCGCTCGCCGCGTCGGCCGCCGGACAGGCCCCCGCCCCGGCGAAGCCCGTCGCCGTCGAACGCGACTACGCAGTCGTCCACTACAAGCGCGCCGACGGCGACTACGACGGCTGGCAGGCCAGGTCCGGCGACACCACCGCCGCCTTCACCGGGCGGGACGCCTACGGCGCCTTCGCCTGGATCAAGGTGCCGGAGGGCGCTTCCTCGGTTCCGTACACCGTCGAGAAGGCCGGTACGGCAGACGGAGCGGAGCGCATTGTCGACCTCGCGAAGACCGGACAGGTCTGGATCGAACAGGGCAAGGACGGCCAGGCCGACACCGCCCCCGACGGCGCCTACCCCGCACCCGACACCACCAAGGCCGTCCTGCACTACTACCGGGCCGACGGCGACTACGACGGCTGGGGCCTGCACACCTGGACCGGCGCCAAGGAACCGACCGACTGGTCCAAGCCGCTCCAGCCGGTGAAGAAGGACGCCTCCGGCGTCACCTTCGAGGTCCCGCTCGCCGACGGGGCCACCTCGCTCAGCTACATCCTGCACCGCGGTGACGAGAAGGACCTGCCCAGCGACCAGTCACTCGACATCGCGAGCTACGGCCACGAGGTCTGGATGCTCGGCGGCACGGCCGGCTATCTGCTCCCGCAGACCGGCGGAGTCCCCACCCCCGACCTCACCAAGGCCGAGGCGCAGTGGATCGACTCCGACACCGTCGTCTGGAAGGTGAAGGCCACCGACGCCACCAGCCAGCAGCTCGTCTACGCATCGGACGGCGGGATCTCCGTCGTCGACGGCGCACTCTCCGACGAGGGCCAGTGGCTGCGGCTCACCCCCTCCGCACTGACCGACGCGCAGAAGGCGAAGTACCCGCACCTCAAGGACTACCCCGCCTTCACCGTCGACGCCCGTGACCGGGACAGGGTCCGCGAGGCCCTGCGCGGCCAGCTGATCGCCACCCAGCGCGCCGCCAACGGCGCCCTGCTCGCCGCCACCGGCGTCCAGAGCGCCGGCGTGCTCGACGACCTCTACGGGACGAAGGCGGCCGGCGCCTCCCTCGGCCCGGTCTTCCGGCACGGCACCCCCACCCTGTCCGTCTGGGCGCCCACCGCCCGCACCGTCTCCCTGGAACTCGACGGGAGGACCGTCCCGATGCGGCGCGACGACCGCACCGGCGTCTGGTCCGTCACCGGGAAGAAGAGCTGGAACGGCAAGCCCTACCGGTACGTCGTGGACGTCTTCGCGCCCACCGTCCAGAAGCTCGTCACCAACAAGGTCACCGACCCCTACTCCACCGCCCTGACCACCGACTCCGCCCGGAGCCTCGTGGTCGACCTCGACGACGGCAGGCTCGCGCCCAGGGGCTGGGACGGGCTGCGCAAGCCCGCCGCCGTGCCGCTGCGCGACGCACAGATCCAGGAACTCCAGATCCGCGACTTCTCCGTCGCGGACCCCACCTCCAAGCACCCCGGTGAGTACCTGGCCTTCACCGACACCCGCTCCGACGGGATGAAGCACCTCAAGGAGCTCGCCGACTCCGGCACCAACTACGTCCACCTGCTGCCCGCCTTCGACATCGGCACCATCCCCGAGAAGAAGAAGGACCAGCAGAAGCCCGCCTGTGACCTGTCCGTCTACGCCCCCGACTCCGAGGAGCAGCAGGCCTGCGTGGCGAAGGCCGCCGCGAAGGACGCCTTCAACTGGGGCTACGACCCGCTGCACTACACCGTCCCCGAGGGCTCCTACGCCTCCGACCCCGACGGCACCCAGCGCACCGTCGAGTTCCGGCAGATGGTGCAGGGGCTGAACGGCGCCGGGCTGCGGACCGTCATGGACGTCGTCTACAACCACACCGTCGCCTCCGGCCAGGACGGCAAGTCCGTCCTCGACCGGATCGTGCCCGGCTACTACCAGCGGCTCCTGGAGGACGGCACGGTCGCCACCTCCACCTGCTGTGCCAACACCGCGCCCGAGAACACCATGATGGGCAAGCTCGTCGTCGACTCCATCGTCACCTGGGCCAAGGAGTACAAGGTCGACGGCTTCCGCTTCGACCTGATGGGCCACCACCCCAAGGCCAACATCCTGGCCGTCCGCAAGGCACTCGACGCGCTGACCGTCGCCAGGGACGGCGTCGACGGGAAGAAGATCATCCTGTACGGGGAGGGCTGGAACTTCGGAGAGATCGCCGACGACGCCCGCTTCGTCCAGGCCACGCAGAAGAACATGGCCGGCACCGGCATCGCCACCTTCTCCGACCGGGCCCGCGACGCCGTGCGCGGCGGCTCCCCGTTCGACGAGGACCCCGGCGTGCAGGGCTTCGCCTCCGGCCTCTACACCGACCCCAACACCTCCACCCACAACGGCACCGAGGCCGAGCAGAAGGCCCGGCTGCTCCACTACCAGGACCTGATCAAGGTCGGACTCACCGGCAACCTCGCCGACTACACCTTCACCGACACCACCGGCGCCACGGTCAAGGGCTCGGGCGTCGACTACAACGGAGCCCCGGCCGGATACGCCGCCGCCCCCGGTGACGCCCTCGCCTACTCCGACGCCCACGACAACGAGACGCTGTACGACACCCTCGCCTTCAAGCTCCCGGCGGGCACCTCGGCAGCCGACCGGGCCCGCATGCAGGTCCTGGCCATGGCGACGGCCACCCTCTCCCAGGGCCCCTCGCTCTCCCAGGCCGGCACGGACCTGCTGCGCTCCAAGTCCCTGGACCGCAACTCCTTCGACAGCGGCGACTGGTTCAACGCCCTGCACTGGGACTGCCGCGCGGGCAACGGCTTCGGCCGCGGACTGCCGCCCGCAGCCGACAACCAGGCCAAGTGGCCCTACGCCAGGCCGCTGCTGGCCAACGCCGCGATCAGCCCCGGCTGCGCACAGATCGACGGCGCTTCGGCCGCGTACCGGGACCTGCTCACCATCCGCGCCACGGAGAAGGACTTCGGCCTCTCCACCGCCGGCCAGGTGCAGTCCACCCTCTCCTTCCCGCTCTCCGGCAAGGACGAGACCCCGGGCGTGATCACCATGCGGCTCGGCAGGCTGGTCGTCGTCCTCAACGCCGCCCCCGGAGCCACCACCCAGAAGGTCGCCGCCCTGGCCGGGAAGAACTACGCCCTGCACCCCGTCCAGGCGGCGGGCGCGGATCTTACCGTCAAGAAGTCGACGTACGAGAGGAGTTCGGGAAGCTTCACCGTTCCGGGACGGACGGTGGCAGTGTTCTCGCTGCGCTGACCCGCAACGGGACTACCGTAGGGGCAGCCGCCGGGGAGAGCCGCAGCACCACCCTCCCGGGCGCGCCCTCCCACTCCACCCGGCCGGTCCCGGCCCCCCGCCCCGTACGCACCCCGCGTCGGCCGTCGCCGGCGGGTGCCGTACGGGGCACGGGGGCCGGGGCCGGCCTCCACCTGTTCAGCGACGGTGACGATGTTGAGCAACATCCCCGAGGAGACCACCAGCTTCGTCGGACGGGAGGCGGAGCTCGACCGGATCGAACACGCCCTCGCCACGAGCCGGCTGACCACCCTCACCGGCACCGGCGGGGTCGGCAAGACCCGGCTGGCCGTCCGCGCGGCCGGGCGCGCGGACGCCGGATACCGCGACGGCGTCCGCTGGGCCGACCTCGCCCCCCTCCACGGAGACGAACTGCTCCTCGCCACCGTCTCCGACGCCGTCGGCCTCAGCGACCACACCCTGCGGATGCCCATCGACGTGCTGTGCGAATGGCTCGCCGACAAACACCTCCTGCTCGTCCTGGACTCCTGCGAACATCTGCGCCCCGCCTGCGCGCACCTCCTCGGGGAGATCCTCACCACCTCGCCGGGACTCACCGTCCTCGTCACCAGCCGGCAGCCCCTGGACATGAAGGGCGAACAGCTCGTCGAGGTGGAGCCGCTGCCCGTGGAGGGCACCGCCGACGCCCTCGCCCTGTTCCGGGACCGTGCCGAGGCCGCCGCCCCCGGCACCCTCGACGAACCCGGCACCGTCACGGCCGCCGCCGAGATCTGCCGCCGCCTCGAAGGCATCCCCCTCGCCATCGAGCTCGCCGCCGCGGCCGTCGGGCGCCGCAGCGCCGAGGAGATCGCCACCCGGCTCGGCTCGCGCCTCGACATGTTCGCCGACGCCACGCTCCGGCCGCCGCGCCACCGCACCCTGCGCACCACCATCGGCTGGTCCCACGAACTGTGCACCCCGAAGGAACGGCTGCTCTGGGCCCGGCTCGTCGTGCTGCGCGGCGACTTCGACGCCGACACGGCCGTCGCCGTCTGCACCGGGGGACCGCTCACCGCCGACGGCGTACGGACAGCGCTGCGCGGGCTGGTCGCCAAGTCGGTCGTCGCCCACGACGGCGTACGCCACCGCATGCTGGACACCCTGCGCGAGTACGGCCGGATGTGGCTCGCCGAACTCGGCGAGGAGCGCGCGGCCGCCGACCGGCACGCGGCCTGCTTCCTCCAGCTGGCCCGCAACGCCCACGCGGGCTGGACCGGCGACGACCAGATCCTCTGGTACCACCGCATCGCCGAGTCGCACGCCGACCTGTGCGCCGCCCTGGACCACCTCCTCGCCCACGACACCTCCGCGGCTCAGGAGATGGCCGGCCGGATCGGCTTCTTCTGGTGCTGCTGCGGCCACCTCCCGCAGACCCGCGGCTACGCGCAGCGTGCCCTGGACGCCGGACCGGCCGCCGGCCCCCACCGCACCCGCGTCCTGTGGGTGCTCGGCATCTGCGTGATGCTCCAGGGCGACTACCCGGCCGCCGAGCGGATCGGCGAGGAGTGCGTCCGGGCCGCCGCCGACGACGGGACCGACGAAGGCATCCTGGCCGCCGCCTATCTGCGCGGGCTCACCCATCTGATGACCGGCGAGCCGGACAAGGGGCTGCACGAGGTCGACCGGGTGCTGGGCACCACCGGGGCCGGCACCCCGCTCGAATCCGCCTACCGGCTGCGCTGCCACCTGATCACCGTCTTCGCCCTCACCGGACTGGGCCGGCTGGACGAGGCGGCCGAGGCGGCCGTCGTCCTGCGCGCTGCCTGCGAGGCCAAGGACGAGTGCTGGACGCTCAGTTACGTCGACTACCAGCTCGCCCTGATCGCCCTGCTCCAGGACCGTGCCGAGGCGGCCGCCGCGCACGCCCGGTCGATGCTCACGGGCAAGCACCGGCTCCGCGACAGCTTCGGCATCGCGCTCGGCCTGGACCTCCTGGCGGCCGCAATCGCCGCCCAGGGCGAGGGTGCCCACGCCGCCCGGGTGTACGGCACCGGGCAGGTCTACTGGCGGATGGTCGGCCACCCCCAGCGCGGCACCCCGGAGCTGGGCCCGCTGCGCGAGGCCTGCGAACGCCAGGCACGCGCGGCCATCGGCGACGCCGCGTACCGGCGCGCCTTCGAACGGGGCCGAGCCGACAGCGCGGAGGCGGGCCTCGCCCTCGCCCTCCACGGCGAACTTCTCGCCTGAGGGCTGTCCCGCCATTCCGTGCGCCCGCCAGGGATTGCGGGACAGCCCCTGGTGAATCCCGCTTGTGCGTGTTCCCCCGTGCGGGAAGGGTGGGGGCCACCAAGCCTTCCACGCCTGTTCAGGAGCCCGCCATGCCGCAGATCACCGTCGACTACTCCGCCGAGCTCGACGACACCTTCGACCGTCCCGGCTTCGCGGGCGCGCTGCACCCGCTGATCGCCGAGACCGTCACCACCAAGATCGCCGCCTGCAAGACCCGCTTCCGCCGGGTCGAGGAGACGGTGGTCGCGGACGCCCCCGCCGGCGACGCGATCGTGCACGTCGACATCGCGCTGCTGCCCGGCCGCACCCCCGAGATCCGGGCGCAGCTCACCGAGTCCGTGGTGGAGCTGCTGGCCGCGCACATCCGGCCGGCCGACGGGCTGACGCTCCACCTCTCGGCCGAGACCCGCGACCTCAACCCGTCCTACCGCAAGAACTGAGACCCGGGGGAGGGCGCCGCGCTACCGCAGCCGCTGCGGGGGCACGGCCGGCACGGCGGGTGCCAGCGAGGAGAGCCGCGTCAGCAGCTCTCCGAACGGCCCGTCGGCCGGCTCCTGCGCGAGGACCCGCAGCACGACACCGGCCATCTCCTCGTTGTACGCGGCGCTCACCGCGGCCAGCGCCGCGAAGTCGTGGACGAGCTGCATCTCCAGCTCGGCCCGCGGGATGCGCCGCCCGTCCAGCCAGATCAGCGCCGTCGACTCGGCGAGCGAGACCCAGGACCTGACCACCAGCTCCAGCCGGGCCGGGGGTTCCTCGACACCGAGGTGGGCCAGGATCTGTTCGCAGGCCGCCTGGCGCACTCCGTCGATCATCGCGTTCGCCGTCGAGGAGCCCACCGCGGGTCCGCCCCGCATCAGCGCGGCGAAGCCGGGCCCGTGGTCGTCGACGAAGTCGAAGAACCGCTGCATCACCCGCAACAGCCGTGCGCCCAGCGGGCCTTCGCGGGGTTCCAGGAACCGGGCCGCCAACTCGTCGGCGGCCCGGCGCAGCGCGGCCTCGTACAGGCTCTGCTTGCCCGGGAAGTAGTGGTAGACCAGCGGCCGGGAGATCCCGGCGGCGGCGGCGATCTCGTCGATCGACACCTCGTCCGGGGACCGGTGACTGAACAACTCCAGCGCGACACCGATCAGCTGCTGTCTGCGCTCCTCGACGCCCATCCTGCGCCGCACCCCGGTCGTCATGTGGAACAGGGTACCGACCGGCAGGTCCGGCGTCCGTCTAGAGGTCCAGCACCAGCCGCTCGCCCCGGCACCGTGACACGCAGATCAGCATCGCGTCGCGCCGCTCCGCGTCCGACAGGAGATCGTCACGGTGCTCGATGTCGCCCTCCAGGACGCGCTGTTGGCACGTACCGCAGAAGCCCTGTTCGCAGGAGTACGCCACATGCGGAAGCTCCGCGCGCACCGCGGCGAGCACCGACTGGCCGGCCGCGACCGGGACCGTGCGGCCCGAGCGGCGCAGCTCCACCTCGAAGGGCGGCGAACCCGCCGCGTCCGGGCCCGTCGCGGCGAACCGCTCCAGGTGCAGGGTGCGGCCGGGCGGCAGCGCCGCGGCGACCGCGTCCATCAGGGGCTCCGGACCGCAGCAGTGGACCGCCGTGCCCTCGGCCGTGTCCGCGAGGGCCGCCGCGATGTCGGGGTGGCCCGCCTCGTCCTGCGGGACGACCGTGACCCGGCCGCCGTCGGCGCCCAGCTTCTCGATCTCCGCCAGGAACGGCATGGTCGCCCGGCTGCGGCCCCCGTACAGCAGCCGCCAGTCGGCGCCGGAAGCGGCGAGAGCGTGCAGCATCGGCAGGATCGGGGTGATGCCGATCCCGCCCGCGACGAGGAGGTACGCGGGGGCGTCGGCCAGCGGGAAACGGTTGCGCGGGCCGCGCACCTCGACCTCCTGGCCCTCGTGGAGCAGGGCGTGCACCTCGCGGGAGCCGCCGCGGCCGTCCTCGGCCAGCCGGGTCGCCACCGTGTACGCGCCGGTGTCGGCCGGGTCGCCGCACAGCGAGTACTGACGGACCAGACCGGACGGCAGCACCAGGTCCAGATGCGCGCCCGGCTGCCAGGACGGCAGGTCCGGGCCCTCCAGACGGAGCCGCACGACACCGTCCGCGGGCTCGGTCCGCTCGGTGACCAGCAGCCGCCGTCCGGTGGTGGAACGGCGTTGCGCATGGCCGGAGACGGGCTCGTCGAGCGCGGGCAGCGGCCACAGCGGGGACGCCTCGATGCGCCGGCGCATCGCCCGCCTGGCGAGCAGCGCGGCACCGGCCACCACGACGACGGTACGCAGCCGGGGGAGGGGGAGAGGGAGGGAACGCGGCATGGTCAACGGGCTTCCGTCGTACGGGCCTCGGCCGCGACCGCGGCGGGCGAACGGGCGAGATAGTCGACGGCCTGCGCCGTGCTGCCCTCCTGCGAGGGGTGGTAACCGCGGCTCAGGTAGCGCGGGATGGACCGCAGCATCGACGGGGTGCTGGGCAGGGTGCCGCGGCGGCCGCTGCGGTAGAACTGCCCGAAGGACGCCTTGCCGTCCAGCAGGCTCGGGTCGTTCTCCATGAAGAACCGGGCGCCGCGCTGCCAGAGGAAGGCCAGCGCGGAGAACGCCGTCGCCCAGGTTCGCACCCGCCGCCGGTAACCGCCGTCGACGTGCATGAACACGTCGAAGGCGACCGAGCGGTGCTCGACCTCCTCCGCGCCGTGCCAGCGCAGCAGGTCCAGCATGGTGGGATCGGCGCCCCGCCGGTCCAGTGCGTCGGCGTTCAGGATCCAGTCGCCGAGGAACGCGGTGTAGTGCTCGATCGCCGCGATCGTCGCCACCCGTTCCATCAGCCACCACTTGCGCGCCCTGCCGGGCGGCAGCGTCCGGTCGCCGAGCAGCTTCTCGAAGAACCAGTCGATCTGCGCGGTGTACGGCGTCGGGTCGAGCCCGAGCTCCCGCAGGTGCGGCAGCACGTCGTCGTGGGCCTGGGAGTGCATCGCCTCCTGCCCGATGAACCCGATGACGTCCTGGCGCAGTTGCTCGTCGTGGATGTACGGGAGCACCTGGCGGTAGACGTGGATGAACCAGCGTTCCCCCGCCGGGAGCAGCAGATGGAGCACGTTGATGGTGTGCGTGGTGAACGGGTCGCCGGGCACCCAGTGCAGGGGCGTCCTGTCCCAGGCGAAGGAGACCCGGCGGGCCTTGAGCGGGGTCCACTCCGACGCGACCGCCGCTGGCTGCGTGTTAGACATGTTGTCAATGTACTGAGGGGTAAGCCCGGGGAACAGGGGCGTGCGCCGAAAATCCCGGACGACTCCCCGGCCGCCCCCGCGGCATCCGCTCGGCCGCGTTCAGTGCAGCGCCCCGACCCGGCTGCCGTCCGCCAGCCGCCCGTTCAGCTGCGCCCGGTCGCCCGCCCGGGCCGGCACCGCGAGCAGCCGCCCCCGCGCGCGGCCCGCCACCCCGCCCGAGGTGGTCAGGGAGGTGAACTGACGGCTGCCCGCCGCGAGTACGTACCACCGGCCGCCGTGCGACTTCCACAGCACGCCCGCCAGCACCCGGGGCGTACGCGCCCCGCACGCCGGGGAGTCCTCGGCGCGCGCCGCGACCGCCCCGGGCGGCCTGCTGCCGGGCGGCCGCGCGGACGGGGCCTGGAACTGGGCGAGGACCCGGCTCCCGGTGCCCCGCCAGGTCTCCGCCCGGGTGCACAGCCACTGGGCCGCACCACCGCCCTCGGGCAGCGACTGCGTCGCGTACGTCCAGGAGTTGACCGTCCGCACACCGTGCGAGCGCACCGCCTTCAGCAGGCAGGCGGTCCGCGCCCAGCTCTCGTGCTCCGCGTGCCCCGAGACGTCGTGCGGTGTCGCCGGCGGGCCCGAGGTCAGCCGGGCCGGGGCGAGTTCGCCGAGATCCGTCACCAGCCGCACCGCCGTGGCGTCGGACAGTTCGAGTGCCTTCCAGGACCGGCAGCCGGAGCCGGCCGCCGGGTCCGCCAGCGGGCCGGTCACCCCGTCGGGGGAGCGGTGCAGCGCGTGCGGCGCCCGCTGCGGCGCGAGCAGATCCCGGACCCGCACCTGCCGCACCCAGGGAGCCGTCAGATAGCGGACCCCGTCCCGGGCCCGGTCCACGACCAGGGCGCCCGCCGAGGTGACGTCCGCCCCGTCGACCCGGGCGAAGTCGAGGGCCGCCCCCTCCGCGGGATCGGCGTTGCGCGCCTCCGCGTACCGCACGACGCGCAGCCCGTCGTGGAACAGCACGACCGCCGAAGCCCCGACCTCGCCCGCGTACAGCAGCTGCGGCGCCCCCATCGGCGGTCCCACCGGGGTCCGCGGCGTCGCCGACGTCCGCACACCGCCGCCGGGCCGCGCCCACACCGTCAGCGCCCGCCGCAGCAGCCGGGTGTCCTCGGTGCGGTCGCCCCGGGTGGGCCAGGCGGTGAAGTCGGTGCGCGGCGAACGCTCCCAGAACGTCGCCGGCACCACCCGCAGCGCTGCCGGGTCCAGGGCCTGTTCGGCGGCCGGGTTGAGTGCGTAGGGCGGGGCGGTCAGGCTGCCGCGGCCCAGGCCGTCGCCGGGCAGACCCAGCAGCGCCCCGCACACGAACAGCGCTGCGACGGCGGCCAGCGCCGCGCGGGCGTATCTGCGGCGGCGCGGCAGATCCGGCGGCCGGGCCTGCAACGAGCACGGGTCGAACCCGGGCGAGCCCAGCAGCGCGTACGGCGCCTGCACCCCGTCCGCCTCCGTCAGCGCCGCATGCGGATCGGCCACCCCCGCATCCGCCAGCTCCCGCCGGACCTCCCCGTCCGCCAGCCCCTCCAGACCCCGCAGCACGAACGCGGCACGCCCCGCACCGCTCAGCTCCGAAAGCCGTTCCTCCAGGGCGATTTCATCGGCACCGCCCGAGTGCGGGAACAGCCGGAGACCCCACACCAGCGGAAGGAGGGGCGGCAACTGGGCACGGTGCGGCCGGGCCCGCAGACGTAACGGCCGCCCTGCGGCCAGCGCGCCGCGCAGTACCTGCAACCGGACGTATGCGTAGCCGGGATCGGCCACCGCAGCGCGTCCGGGACGGCGGGGCGGCGGGACGGCGCCGGCGTCCGGGAGCCCGGCCCGGCGGGCCGCCTGGAGCGACCGCTGCGCCAGGGCGTGGGCGGCCAGGACGCGCCGGCCGCGGCTCGGCGCCTGCGGCAGGACCAGATAGCCGAGCCGGACCAGCCGCGGGTAGTGCTCGACCAGCGCGGCCCCGTGCTCCGCATCGACCGGGGCGACGGCTGACGGTACCTCTGGCAGTGGGCGCACATTCAGCAGAACGAGCGAATCGTGCGATGGTCACTCCGGGGAGTGCCGACGGCCTGCCCCGCCCGGGGCGATCCCGGCCTTCTCCCGTTCGGCTGCCAGGACGTGCACCGACGCGGCACGATGGCCGGATGGTGATGCGGCGCGGGACGCGAAGGATACGGGACGCGCGGTGCCTCGCCGCCGTCGTGGCCGGCTGCGCCGGTCTGGCCCTGCTCGCGGGATGCACCGATGACGGCGACGGGACGAAGATCCCGCCGACCGCCACCGGCACCCTGGAGGAACTCGCCGCCCGGGCCCACTGCGAGCCGAAGCTCCAGACCGACGCCCAGGAGCTGCGGCAGGCCAACTGCACCACGGACGACGGACGGTACGTCCTCGCCACCTTCGCCACCGACCGCGGCCAGCGGGAGTGGATCAACGAGGCCAACGACTACGGCGGCGCGTACCTGGTCGGCCGCAGATGGGTGGCCGTCTCGGACGCCACGGTGATCGCGGCACTGCGCGGCCGGCTCGGGGGGACGGTGGAGACCGCCTCGCCGCACCACTCGGGAAGTGGTGGCAGTGGGGGGAGCGAGACGGAACACTCCGGTCACCGCGGGAGCTGACCGCGCAGGCGGGGGAGCCGGGAGGGCGGTACGCCGGCGCGGTGGCCCTCAGCGGCACTTGCGCCCGTCGTTGATGCAGCTCACCACCTTCCGCATCAGCTTGTCGTCGAAGACGTTGATGAAGTCACCGTGATCGGTGACCGGCTTGTGCAGCTGCTCCGGGAAGGAGTCGACGGCGAATCCCGGCCCCGGCGGCACGTCGTACACGATGCGCTGGACCAGCTGCGGGATGGCCTTGAAGCCGTCCTGGCACCGCCCGTCGTCCTGCGCGAACGCCACATGCGTGCGGTGGTTCGCGCTGTCGGTGTTCTGTCCGTCCCAGCAGCTCTGGAAGGCGAAGGACCGCACGACCTGGCTGCCCTCCGGGCAGATCGGGTACTTGTCCTTCAGCTGCCGGTCCTCGAATCCGGTGCAGCTCCAGGAGGCGTTGGCATTGGCGTCGCCGTTGGTGAGCGCCTTGGCGTCGCCGGTGATGATGCGCAGGAAGCGCGGCATGGCCGTGACCTTCCCGGTGGGGTTCCCGGCGAACTTCAGCGTGACCTGGGACGGCGTCTGGATCGCCCCGGTGTTCTGGTCCCTGCCGCCGCCGTCGGCGTCCGCGTCGTTCTCCGCCGTGCCGTCCTGAAGCCGGAGCACGGGCCAGTAGTACGTCGACCGGTCGCCCTGGTTGCGGCAGGTGGTGTCACCGGCCGCCAGGTCGTCGTCGCCGGAGAAGGCGTCGGTGGCCTGGTTGCCCACGTAGTCGTGCATGTGGTGGGCGCCGTTGCTGACGCCGGGCGCGGCGATGACGTTGTCCGGGTTGAACTTCCCGTTCTGGTTGCGCCCGCACTCGGTGGTGAAGGTGCCGCGCGAGGCGCCGCGGAGCCGGGCCGGCCGGTCGACGTTCGGCTGGACGGACTGGATGTCGACGAAGTCGGAGTCCTCGGGACCGTTGCCGGTCTGGCCCTGGTCCTGTCCCTGACCTTGGCCCTGGTCTTGTCCTTGGTCCTGACCCTGGCCGTCGTCGGGCCCGTCGCTCCCGGGGTTCTGCGACGGGTCCTGGGACGCCTCCTGCCCGGGGGCCTGCGGTTCGTCGTCCGCGCGCATGCTGCACGGGGCCAGTGAGCCGAGCCCTCGCGGGCGCTGGCCGCTCCGGCCGATCGCGGTGACGATGCGGTCGATGCTGGCGGTGCGCCGGGCCTTCAGCGGGTCGAGCACGGCGTTCCGGGCGAGGTCGGGATCCCGGGCCATGCTGTCCCTGCGGTCGGCGAACTCCCGGTAGGCGTCGGTGATCTGGGTGTCCATGGCGGCCAGTTCACGGTCGACCTCCGTCCGGGCCGGACCGGGAACCTCGGGGATCTCGTTGACCACCTCGGGGCAGTCGATGGTCGACGCCTGCCGGACCGGCTGCCAGTTCCTGCTGTGGGACGGGCCGGACGAGCCCTCGCCCGCAGAGGCGTAGACGTTGACCGCGGCCAGCCCACCCCCGCCCAGGATCAGTGCGGCCGAGGCGATGATCGCCCGGTTGGCCAGGGTGGAGCGTTTCTTGCGCGATGTGCGTCCCATGGAACTCCTCGGACTCCTCAGGCTTCGCGGGGGAGAAGCGTGATGTTCCATACGGCGCCGGTCCGCGTCCCGTTCAACGGGCCACGGAATTCTTGGTCGGCAAGTATCAGGCGAACTGCGCGAGTTGGGGATCGATCGGGGCATCCGTCATCCGGTTGGCCAGGGTCGACAGGGTGTAGGTGCCGATACCCAGGACCACTTCCAGCGCGTTGCGGGAGGTGTACCCGTGCGAGCGGAAGGACTGGAGCGTCGCCTCGTCGACGGCCCCGCTCGTCGCGATGACGGCGAGGGTGAACTGCCGGACGGCCTCCAGCCGTTCGTCCGGGAGGGGGCCGGTGCCGTCGCGGAGAGCGGTGATGAGGCCGGCGTCGGCCGCGAGGGCGGTGAGCTTCGCGGTGTGCATGGCCACGCAGATGTGGCAGCCGTTGCGGACCGCCACCGTCATGATCAGGACCTCGCGGGAGAGCGGGTCCAGGGTCGTCGACTCGAAGAGCGCGCTCATCCTCAGGAAGCCGTTGAGCACCTCGGGGGACGAGGCGAGCCGGGCGACCGCGGTGGGCAGGTAGCCCTGCTTCTCGGCGACGGCCGCCATGGCGGGACGGGCGGCGGCGGGGGCGGACGCGGGGGTGAGATCGGGGAATGCGGTGGCGGACATGGCTGGCCTCTCGCGATAAACTCGACAACGTGATTGACGAAAAGGTAAACCAGGTTGTCGAGTTTCGCAATGGCTGAGCGTGCGGACGGTGCCCCCGCCGATGACGGGGCGGGCTTCGAGCTGCCCCTGCTGCTCTTCGCCGGATTCCGTTCGGTCATCGACGGCCTGCACCGCGAACTGGCCGAGCAGGGTCACCCCGACATGCGTCCCGCGTACGGGTACGCGCTCCAGGCGGTGGGCCGGGGCGGGTCGACCGCCAGTGAGATCGGCCGGCGGCTGGGGGTGTCCAAACAGGCCGCCGGGAAGACCGTCGAGAAGCTCGAAGCCCTCGGATACGTCGAACGCCTCGACGATCCGCAGGACGGCCGCCGCAAGCTGGTCCGGCTGTCCCCGCGCGGCGTCGACATGCTGGTCCGGTCCGCCGAGGGCTTCGACCGGCTGCGCGCCGAGTGGATGCGGGTGCTCGGGGCCGAGCGCGTCCGCGCCATGGAGGCCGACCTGCGCGCCATGGCGGGACCGGACGCCTTCCGGCTCGACATGGCCGCCTGGTTCAACGGGTGAACGGTGCGACCGGGCTTGGACTTTAGCGGCGAGAGATAGGACGTATGTAGCGCACACCCTTCCCGTGGGCCACTCATTGCGACACCATGCACGCGTCGGCACCCAAGAGATCCGACCACTCGTGGTCGGGAATGGGAGGGAACCATGGCACGACGCACCCATGTGCTCAGCGCGCTCGCACTGGCGGCGGCCGCCGCGCTCGTCCCCGTACAGGCCACGGCGCAGCAGTCCGCGGACGCCCGGACCGGACCGTCGGCCGCTCCGTGCGGCGCGCCCGTGAGACCCGCTTCGCAGATGACCGTCGAGTCCTGCGACAGCCCCGGCCGGATCATCGAGAAGGCGGCGAACATCGTCCCCACACCGGGACAGCTCGCCTGGCAGCAGCGGGAGGTCACCGCCTTCACGCACTTCGGGATGAACACCTTCACCGGCCGCGAGTGGGGTTCCGGCACGGAGGACGAGAAGCTCTTCGCGCCGAAGAGCATCGACGCCGACCAGTGGATGCGCGCCTACAAGGCCGCGGGCGTCGAACAGGTCATGCTCACGGTCAAGCACCACGACGGGTTCGTCCTCTACCCGAGCCGCTACACCGATCACTCGGTCGCCCTCAGCCCCGGCAGCCCCGATGTCGTCGCCGCCTATGTGAAGGCCGCCCGCAAGGCGGGCCTCAAGGTCGGCCTCTACCTCTCGCCCTCCGACGGCGCCGAACTCCCGCACGCCTGGCACGCCGAGTGGGTCGAGACCATCCGCGCCAAGCAGGCCGAGGGCAAGCCGCTGAGCCTGCCCGAGCGGATGGCGCTGGAGGACGGCGACCGCGCCCCGGCCGGCCAGGGCCGCTTCGGCAACGGCAGCGCCGTCACCGAGCGCACCATCCCCACCCTCGTCCCCGGTGACGACCGTGCCGCCCGGGTGCGGAGCGGCAAGCTGCCCACCTTCAAGGTGAAGGCCGACGACTACGACGCGTACTACCTGAACCAGCTGTACGAGATCTTCACCCAGTACGGCCCGGTCGAGGAGCTCTGGCTGGACGGCGCCAACCCCTGGTCCGGCTCCGGCATCACCCAGAAGTACGACGTCAAGCAGTGGTTCGACATGGTCAAGGCACTGTCGCCGAACACCGTCGTCTTCCAGGGCCCGCAGGGCGTCCGCTGGGTGGGGAACGAGTCAGGCGTCGCCCGGGAGACCGAGTGGAGCGTCACCCCGCACGTCACCGACCCGTGGACGGGCCTCGGCAGCCTCCCCAACGACTCCACCGACCCCGACATCGGGTCCAGGGGCAGGCTCCTCGAACCGGGCATCAACTACCTCCAGTGGTACCCGGCCGAGGCCGACGTCTCCAACCGGCCCGGCTGGTTCTACCACCCCGACGAGAAGCCCAAGACCCCCGCGCAGCTGATGGACCTGTACGAGAAGAGCGTCGGCCGCAACGCCTCGCTCCTGCTCAACGTCCCGCCCGCGCCGGACGGCCGGATCGCCGCCGCTGACGTCGCGTCCCTGACCGCCTACGGGGCCGACGTGCGCCGGGTCTACGGCACCGACGTGCGCAAGCAGGGCCCCGGCCCGTACACCTTCGACCGGGTCGCCGTCCGCGAGGACATCCGGCACGGACAGCGGGTGGAGAAGTTCGCGGTCGAGGCCCGGATCGACGGAACGTGGCAGCGGATCGCGGAGGGCACCACCATCGGGCACGAGCGGATCCTGCCGCTGCCCGCGGCCGTCACGGCCGGCGCGGTCCGGGTCAAGGTGCTGGAATCCAGGGCGAAGCCGCACCTGGGCGCCACCACCCTGCACCTCACCACCGCGCGCTAACCGCGGTCCAGGTAGGCGAGTACGGCCAGAACGCGGCGGTTGTCGTCGTCGGACGGCGGCAGGCCGAGCTTCCCGAAGATGTTCGAGGTGTGCTTGGCCACCGCCCGCTCCGTGATCACCATCTGCGAGGCGATCGCCGCGTTCGAACGGCCCTGGGCCATCAGCTCCATGACCTCCCGCTCGCGCGGCGTCAGCCCGCCCATCGGCTTGTCCTGCGAACGCCGCGACAGCAGCTGCGAGATGACCTGCGGGTCCATCGCGGTGCCGCCGGCGGCGACCCGGCGCACCGCGTCGATGAACTGGTCGGCGTCGAAGACCCGGTCCTTGAGCAGATAACCGATGGCACCGTTGCCGTCCGCCAGCAGCTCGCGCGCGTACAACTGCTCGACGTGCTGGGAGAGCACGAGCACCGGCAGGCCGGGTCTGGCCCGCCGGGCGGCCAGCGCGCACTGCAGCCCCTCGTCCGTGTGGGACGGCGGAAGCCGGACGTCGACGACAGCGACGTCCGGCTTCAACTCGGCGAGTGCTCTGGTGAGTTCGGGCCCGGTCTCGACGGCGGCCGCGATCTCGAAGTCGTACGCCTCCAGCATGCGGACCAGGCCGTCGCGCAGCAGGAAGAGATCTTCGGCTAGGACAACTCGCAAGGGATCTCCATGGTCACCATGGTGGGACCGCCCGCGGGGCTGCTGACGGCCATGATGCCGTCGAATGTACCGAGTCGGCGTTCGACTCCGCTCAGGCCCGAGCCCGTTCCGGTCTCGGCGCCGCCCTTTCCGTTGTCCGTGACGGAGATCCGCAGATGCCCGTCGGCGTCGTGCACGTCCACCCAGATCCTGTCGGCGCCCGAGTGCTTCGCCGCGTTCGTCAGGAGCTCACTGACCGCGAAGTACGCGGCCGACTCGACCGGGGCGTCCGCACGCCCGCTCAGCTCCACATCGACCTCGGTCCGGATGGGCAGCCGCAGCGCCAGCGCCTTGACCGCGTCCCCGAGCCCACGCTCGGCGAGAACCGGCGGATGGATGCCCCGCACCAGGTCGCGCAGTTCCGTGAGCGCCTCCGCCGACGACTCGCGGGCCGTCGCAAGCAGCTTCTTCGCCTGCGCCGGGTCCTTCTCGATCAGCGCCTCGATGGTGCCCAGATTCATGCCCATGGCGACCAGCCGGGCCTGCGCCCCGTCGTGCAGATCCCGTTCGATGCGGCGCAGTTCCGAGGCGGCGGTGTCGACCGCCTCGTGCCGGGTCTCGGTCAGCCGGTCGATGCGCAGGGCCAGTTCCTGCTCGTGCGTCGGAGCCAGCAGCGAGCGCGCGATCACGAAGTGGGTCCGCAGCAGCCGCTCGCTCAGCGCCACACCGACCGCGAAGAACGCCACGCCGGTCGCGGCGGCCACGAGCGCCGTCGCCTGGCTGTCGACCGGCACGAACGCGTACCAGTACGTGTCGTCCCTGAAGACCCGCCACAGCCCGGCCGCCAGGACGAAGCCCTCCACCGGGTAGATCATCAGCGTTGCTGCCAGCAACGCCACCACGGAGCCGGCCGTCATATCGGCCAGCAGCCACTGCATGTCCCGCCAGGTCGCCGGGTCCTTCAGCATCACCGTGGTCCGCTCCACCTGCCCGGTGAAACCGCTGCGGACATCCTTCGGCAGCGGCCGGTACGGGACCGGGATGCGGACGTCCGACCAGGTGATGGCCAGCAGCCGCCGCTGGTTGGCGTGCTTGCGGACCGCCGCCAGCATCTGGGGGGTGGTGACGAGACCGATACCCAGCGGGATGAGGGCCATGGAGACCAGCGTCAGCACGAACAGCGTGACCGACCCCGCCAACGCGGTGATCGACAGCACCAGCCCGCGCCCAGCGGCCAGCAGCGCGGCCCTTGTCCGTCCGGTCGGCCTGTTCATATCGGACCCTCTTCCCTTGCCGGTGCTCGTGTCAGCCCCGGTTCCCGCCCAGTCTGTCCTCTCCCGCGACCGCCGCGGCAGCCGTTTCGCCACCCGGGCGGGGTGTACCCAGCCACCCCCGCGACCTCGCCCTACGTCGCGGGAAGAGGGGGCTTCGGCGGCTGGGGCGGCGGGCCCCGGATTCCTAGATTCATGGGTGTCCAGTCCAACGTCCAACACAGGGGGCGAACACGCCATGAGGCGTAATCTCGCGGCACGCATCGGTGTGTGGAGCGCACACCATCGCAAGACGGCCATTCTCGGCTGGCTGCTCTTCGTCGTGCTCGCAGCGGGCATCGGCGGTGCGTCCGGCATGGTCGAGATGACCGACGCGGAGAACGGCGCCGGCGACTCGGCCCGCGCCGAGCAGATCCTCTCCGACGCCGGCCTCAGCCACCGGGCGGGCGAGATGGTCATGGTGTCGTCGGCCGAGCCGGACGGCTGGCGGACCGCGGCCCAGCAGCTGACCACGGCCCTCGGGAAGACCGGTGAGGTGACCGGCCTCGCGAAGCCGGTCGCCTCCGAGGACGGCAAGGACGCCCTGATCACCTTCGAGATGAAGGGCGAGGCGGCCACCGCGTCCGACCGGGTGCAGCCCGTCCTGGACGCCGTGTCCGGGGTGCAGAAGGAACGGACGGACGTCACCGTCCACCAGTTCGGGGACGCCAGTGCCGGGAAGTGGCTCGGTGACCTGCTGACCGACGACTTCCAGAAGGCCGAGTTCACCGCCGTACCCCTGGCCCTGGGCATCCTGCTGGTCGCCTTCGGCGCCGTCGTCGCGGCGCTGCTGCCCGTCGGGCTCGCCCTGACCGCGTGCATGGCCGCCTTCGGTCTGCTGTCGCTCGCCAGCCACCAGCTGCACCTCTTCCAGACCACGTACTCCGTGATGTTCCTGATGGGCTTCGCCGTCGGCGTCGACTACTGCCTCTTCTACCTGCGGCGCGAGCGGGACGAGCGGGCCGCGGGGCGCGACGCGGAGACGGCGCTGCGGATCGCCGCGGCGACCAGCGGCCGGTCCGTGCTGGTGTCCGGGCTGACCGTCATGGTCGCGATGGCCGGCATGTTCCTGTCCGGACTGCTGCTGTTCAAGGGCTTCGCCATCGCCACGATCATCGTGGTCTTCATCGCCATGATGGGCTCCGTGACCGTGCTGCCCGCGCTGCTCTCCTGGCTGGGCGACCGGATCGACGCCGGACGCGTACCGCTGCTGAACCGGCGCGACAAGCGCGGCAAGAAGGAGAGCGGCCGCCTCGCCGGCAAGCTCCTGCGGCCGGTCCTGGCCAGGCCGAAGTTCTTCGCCGCCGTCTCCGCGGTCGTCCTGCTCGTGCTGGCCGCGCCCGCGCTCGGCATGAAGACCGAGGAACTGGGCCTGGAGAAGCAGTTCGGCTCCGACTCCCAGCTCTCGGTCGCCTACCGGCACATCAGCGACACCTTCCCCGGCGGCCCGGCCCCGGCCCAGGTCGTCGTCGAGGCGGACGACATCGAGGCACCCGGTGTGCGCAAGGCACTCGCCGGCTTCGACCAGGTGACCGTCCACCGGGCGCAGAACGTCGCCGAGATCGAGATCCCGATGCCGCGCGGCGAGGACGATCTGACCGAACTGCGCGACAAGAAGCTGCCGGCCGCGTTCGAAGGGACGGGCGCCCACGCGTACGTGACCGGTGAGGTGGCCGGGTCCACGGACTTCAACGACCAGCTGAAGGCCGGCATCCTGCCCGTCTTCCTCTTCATCACCGCGGTGACCTTCCTGCTGATGCTGTTCTGCTTCCGCAGCTACGTCATCGCCGTCACCGCGATCCTGCTCAACCTGCTCTCGGTGGCCGCCGCGTACGGCGTGATGACCGCGGTCTTCCAGCACGGCTGGGGTGCCTCGCTGATCGGCTCGGAGGGGGTCGGCGCGATCGAGTCCTGGATGCCGCTGTTCGTCCTCGTCGTCCTGTTCGGACTCTCGATGGACTACCACGTGTTCGTGGTCTCCCGGATCCGCGAGGCCCACGGCCGCGGGCTCTCCACCCGGGCCGCGATCGACGAGGGCATCCGGCGCACGGCCGGTGCGGTGACCGGAGCGGCCGTGATCATGGTGGCGGTGTTCTCGGTCTTCGGGACGCTGTCCATGCAGGACATGCAGCAGATGGGCGTCGGCCTGGCCGTCGCGGTGCTGCTGGACGCCACGATCGTACGGATGGTCCTGCTGCCCTCCGTGATGGCGCTGCTGGGCGAGCGGAACTGGCGGACCCCGCGCGGACTGTCCCGGCTGCCGAGCCTGGACCACGAGGAGCCGGAGCAGGCGCCCGCTCCCGCGGCCGCCCCGGTGGGGACGGGCCTGCACGGCTGACCCCGGACACACGGAGGGGCCCTGTTCCGGAACGTGCCGGAACAGGGCCCCTCCGGCCCGTCTCAGGGTGCGTACTTGTAACCGACGCGCCGCACCGTCTGGATCGACCGGCGGTGCTCGACGCCCAGCTTGCGGCGCAGCCGGGCGACATGGACGTCGACGGTGCGCCCGTCGCCCACGTGCCCGTACCCCCAGACCGTGGTGACCAGCTGGTCGCGGGTGTGCACCCGGTGCGGGTGCGCCACCAGATGGGCGAGGAGCTCGAACTCCAGGTAGGTCAGGTCGAGCGTGTTCCCGTTCACCGCGGCGGTGCGCTGGACGGAGTCGATCCGGACCGGACCGGCACCCCGGTCGTCCAGGGTCTCCGGCACCTCGAACCGGCCGGCCCGGGCGACCCCGGCGGCCGCGGCCGCGAGGGCCGGCTGCTGGTCGGCCGGGACGAGCACCAGGTATCCGACCATCGGAGGCCGGCCCGGCAGCGCCGGCACGGTGTGCTGGGGCGCGGGCAGCCAGGTGGCGCCCGGGGTCAGGAACGCGGAGACATCGGCCGGCTGGACGACCTCGTCCGGATCAACGGCCCGGAGCCGGTGCCGGTTGGGGGACAGGGGACGGGCGGAGGCGGCCGCAGCGGTCGCCGACGGCGCTGCGGTGGCAGCGGCTGCGGCGGAGAAGGTACGAGTGTTCGCCATGAGGGTCAGCTCTTTCGCGCGAGGGAGTCGTCTGTGGACGGACTTGCTTCGTGCGCGCGGACCGAAGACCGGGGTGAGCGGCTTTAGAGGGCCAGCGCGTTCAACGCGCGGCAACACACCCGGTCGAAGTCGTGGTGCTGACGGGAAGGCCAGAAAGGCTCGAGGTCGCTGCGACCTGTCGAGGTGTGCTGGATGCTGGCCATGCCCCCATTGAACCAGAGAACACGACGGTCGAGCAGTCCTCTCTCACCCGTCGATACGGACCTTTTGCGTTACGTTCCTCGCCCCGGCCGCTCAACCCGCCCTCGGACCCGGTGATTTGGGGACGCAGCGCGCCCCGGGCACGCCGAAGGGCGCCCACCGGCCGAGCGGAGGGCGCCCTTCGTACGGACGGTGCGGCGGGATCAGACCTGGTCGGCCTTCTCCAGCGCGGTGCAGCAGGTGTCGACGATCAGCCGCGTGACGACGTACGGGTCGACGTTGGCGTTCGGGCGGCGGTCCTCGATGTAGCCCTTCTGGTCCTGCTCGACCTGCCACGGGATACGGACCGAGGCGCCGCGGTTGGAGACGCCGTAGCTGTACTCGTTCCACGGGGCGGTCTCGTGCAGACCGGTCAGCCGGTCGTCGATGCCCGCGCCGTAGTTCTTGACGTGGTCCATCGGCTTCGAGCCCTCACCGAGCGACTCGGCCGCGGTGATGATCGCCTCGTAGCCCTCGCGCATCGCCTTCGTGGAGAAGTTGGTGTGCGCGCCCGCCCCGTTCCAGTCGCCCTTGACCGGCTTCGGGTCCAGCGTCGCGGAGACGTTGAAGTCCTCGGCGGTGCGGTACAGCAGCCAGCGCGCGATCCACAGGTGGTCGGAGACCTCCAGCGGCGAGACCGGTCCGACCTGGAACTCCCACTGCCCGGGCATGACCTCGGCGTTGATGCCGGAGATGGCCAGACCGGCCTTCAGGCAGTTGTCGAGGTGCTTCTCGACGATCTCACGGCCGAAGATCTCGTCCGCGCCGACGCCGCAGTAGTAGCCGCCCTGCGCGGCCGGGAAGCCGCCCTCGGGGAAGCCGAGCGGCCGGTGGCCGTCGAAGAAGGTGTACTCCTGCTCGATGCCGAAGATCGGCTCCTGGCCGGCGAACTGCTCGGCGACCGGACGCAGCTCGGCCCGCGTGTTGGTCTCGTGCGGGGTCATGTCGATGTGGAAGACCTCGCACAGCACGAGGACGTCGTCACCGCCGCGGATCGGGTCCGGGCAGGTGAAGACCGGCTTCAGCACCCGGTCGGAGGCGTGGCCCTCGGCCTGGTTGGTGCTCGACCCGTCGAAGCCCCAGATGGGCAGCTCCGCCACGTCGGACGACGGGGTACCGGGCATGATCTTCGTCTTGGAACGGAGCTTGGCGGTCGGCTCGGTGCCGTCGATCCAGATGTACTCAGCCTTGAACGTCACGGAAGCCATCCTTTGGGGGTGCTGCGGTCTATGCAGCGCAGCTTCGCAAGACGCGATTTCCCGACCGTTGCCCTCGTGTGAACCCCGTGTTACCGAGGTTTCCTGCGGAAGACGGGCCGGTCGTGGGGCGCCCTACCGGCCTCGGTCCCGCAGCAGCGACTCGAAGCCGGCGTCCCGGATCCGCCGCGTCAGCTCCGTCTCGCCGGTGCCCAGGGCCACGGCCGCGCGCGACAGCTCCCAGTCCGCGTCGGCGAGCCGCCGGAGCAGGTGACCGCGCCTGATCTGCGCCTCGGACAGCCGGAACGTCTTCAGATAGGCGACCCGGCCCTTGTGGTCGGTGATCGTCTCGCCGATGTGCTGCCCGCCCCCGTTGCGCAGGAACGGCGGCAGGAACCGCCACAGCGTGAACGACCCCATGCGGTACACCCGGTCGAAGCCGTACGAGGTGTCCAGCAGCTCCCGGGCGAAGAGCGTGTCGTGCGCCTCGCTCCACGCCCGCTCCTGCCCCCGCGCGGCGGCCCGGAGACCGGCGAGCGTCATATGGGGGCCGTCCGCGATCCGGGCCCCGAACGCGGCGACCGGCGCCCCGTACATCGCGTACTGGTGGACCAGCTCCCCGTACAGGTCCTGGACGAGCGTCGGGTGCAGCAGCCGGTAGTCGTCGGGGTGCGGCACCACGAAGGCGGCGGCGAGCGCGTCGGCCGCGTACACCATCACCCCGCACTGGCCGGGATGGATCTCGAACGTCCGCAGCGCGTCGCCGAGTCCGCGCACCGACCATCCCAGGTACGCGTCCTCCTCGCGCGGCGACAGCCCGTCGCGCAGCGCCTGGCGCGACCACTCCTCCCAGGCGGTCGACGGCCCGCCGAAGTGCAGCGCGAGATAACCCTCCATCGCCAGGTGCTGCGGCAGGAAGCGCAGCCGGTTCCCGGGCTGCCGCTTGGCCAGCCGGTGGTGGCGGTGGCGCGGCAGCGTGAGCGTCCTGGGCGGGGAGCCGGGGGAGCCGGTCCCGTCCCGGCCGGCCAGCTGCGTCCCGTACGCGGCACTGTCCGTGCCCTCGCCCGACCAGTCCGCGACGAGTCCGTGCGGGATGTACGAGGTGTAGTGCGTCCGCGGACCCACCTCCACCACACCGCTCCCGTACCCCTCGTAGACCTCCCGCCCCAGCCGGAGCCCGGCCACGGGGGCCTCGCGGACCAGAGGTACGAGCCGGATGCCGCCCCACACCTGCGACGGGCCGGCGGTGAGACCGGTCAGTTCGAGCCTGTTCACAGCGGTCCTCCCGAAGGGGCGGCGGTCACGAACCGGGCGACCTGCCGGTCCAGGTACGCGTACAGCTCGGCGGGGCCGGTGCGCCCCTCGGAGAACTGCGCGATCTCCACCAGTGCCGGCAGGTCCTCCGCGTCCCGGATTCCGGCCGTCGGCACCCCCGGCGACAGCCGCCGGACGTCGAAACCGTCCGCGTCGTATACAGGGTTCACATGCACCACAGAGGTGCTCCGGCCGGGATCGAGCCTGGTCCGCCACACCCTCAGCACCTCGCCCGCGAGTCCCGGCGGGGCGTTGTCCCAGCCGTCCGAGACGATGACCAGCCGCTCCGGACCGTGCTCCAGCGCGTCCAGCACCCGCAGGCCGAGCGGGGTCGGCCCCCATGGCCTGACCAGCAGCGGATCCCGCGCACCGCTGGTCCACAGCGGGGCGTACGCGCCGGGCGCGGCGAGTGCCTCCAGCAGGAAGTGGCAGGCCAGCGCCACGGCGAGCGGCCGGCGCCGCTTCTCGCCCGAGCCGGACGAGGAGTAGCTGTCGTCGAGCACGGCGGCGACCCGCCCCCACCTCCCGGCGTGCGGGCCCGCCGCGCGGCGGGCGGCGGTGCGCAGGGCGAGCGTCAGCTCCGCGCGGTGACGCAGACGTGCGGGCGCGTCGAGGGAGAGGACGTACAGCGCGAGCCGGGTCAGCGGCATCACGGTCAGATCGGTGCCCGCCGCACGCTCCTGCGGGGCGGCCCCGCCCCGCTGCCCCTGCGTGCGCAGCCGCTCCAGCCGCGTCATCCGGGGTGCCATCCGCTCCAGGAACGCGGCACGCTTCATGCCGTGCCGGGCGGCGAAGCCCTCGGCGACGGTGAACGGCAGCTCGGCGACGGCGCCCTGCTCGTAGTGCGCGCGGCGCCAGGCGTCGAGCAGCCCGTGCCGGTAGCGCGGCAGCTTCCCCGGCCGGAAGAGGAAGGCGCCCAGCTCACCGGCCGGAGCGGCGCCGTCGTCGAGCGGGAGATGGGCGTGGCGCACCGCGGTCCTCAGCCCCGCGCGGTACTTCACCGCGTCGTGCGCCGGATCGGGCCGGGCGGCCAGCCAGTCCCGCATGATCGCGCGGGTGCGCCGGTTGTTGACCTTGGCCGTGCGCAGCCCGCGGAAGAGCCGGTAGACCCGCTGCGGCGGCAGCTTCGCCAGCCGGGCGGCGATCAGCCGGCCCTCGGCGCGCTTCTCTGCCGGCGAGGCCTC
Organism: Streptomyces sp. NBC_01257; assembly: GCF_035917255.1. Lineage (NCBI taxonomy): Bacteria > Bacillati > Actinomycetota > Actinomycetes > Kitasatosporales > Streptomycetaceae > Streptomyces > Streptomyces sp. NBC_01257. The sequence continues at coordinate 2,697,515 of NZ_CP108472.1, read as the reverse complement.
GGAGGCGTACTCCAGCAGCCCCTGCACGATGCGCACGGCGTTGTGGTCGTTGATGTCCAGGGCGAGCGAGGCGGCGTACACCCGGCGGTAGTTGACCCGTACGTACTCGTGCAGGAAGTCCAGCGAGAGCTGCTGCCGGCCCGCGGCCGAGTGGAACTCGCGCTGGCCGGTCGCGGTGACCGCCGCGTTGACGAAGAGGAGCACGTCCTCGGCAGCGACGAGCTCGGCGAAGGTCCCGGTCGTCATGATGAATCCCCCGTGGTGTCCGCGAGGCGGTACGCGCAGGCGGAAGCCGGCCGGGGAATGGGGGCGCGAGCAGCGAAATATTTGCTTCAGAGGCAAGTCCCGGAAGTCGCACCGGAGTCCCGCGGCCGGCCCCGCCAACGTAACCGCCCGCCCGCACGCCCCGCCACCGGATTCGAACGGCCCCGGCGCCGCACCGGGCACACTGGTCCCATGACGACATCCGTGACCCCCCTGCGCATCGGCCTGGTCGGTACGGGCCCCTGGGCCCGTAACACCCAGGCCCCCGCCCTCGCCGCCCACCCCGGCGCCGTGCTGAGCGGGGTGTGGGGCCGCCGTGCCGAGGCCGCCGGGGAGCTGGCCGCCGCGCACGGCACCGAGGCGTACACCGGCGACGCCGGGCTCGACGAGCTCTTCGCCACGAGCGACGCCGTCGCGTTCGCGCTGCCGCCGGACGTCCAGGCCCCTCTGGCCGCCCGCGCCGCGGCGGCCGGCTGCCACCTGCTGATGGACAAGCCGGTGGCCACCACCGTCGAGGGCGCCCGTCAGGTGGCCGAGGCGGCCGAACAGGCCCGGGTCGCCTCGATCGTCTTCTGCACCCTGCGCTTCGCACCGGAGACCGCCGCCTGGATCACCGAACAGCACGCGGCGGGCGGCTGGTTCACCGCCCACGCCGAGTGGATCGGCGCCCTGTGGGCCCCCGGCGCGGACAGTGAGTACGCCGCGTCCCCCTGGCGCCACGAGAAGGGCGGCCTCTGGGACGTCGGCCCGCACGCGCTCTCGGTCCTCATCCCGGTGCTGGGCGACGTCACCTCCCTGACCGCGGCCCGCGGCCCCGCCGACACCCACCACCTCGTCCTGCGCCACACCTCCGGCGCCTCCAGCACGGTCACTCTGACCCTGGCCGCACCCGCGGCCGCGGCCGGCGTGGGCATCGCGCTCCGGGGCGAGCACGGCGTCGTCGGACTGCCCCGGTGGGACGGCGCCGTCGGCGCGTTCCGGGCAGCGGTGGACGCGCTGATCGAATCGGTGCGCACGGGGGAGGCGCACCCCTGCGACGTACGGTTCGGTCTCCGGCTGACCGAACTGCTCGCGGAGGCCGAGGCACAGGCGGGGGCGTAGGCCCCGGGGCCGAGCCGGGCCGGGAGTGTCACTCCCGCCCCGGCTCCGACACCGCGGCGTGGAAGCCGTGCAGGAACCGCCGCACGGCGGCGACCTCGCCCGGGTCGAACTCCCGCAGCAGCGCCACCGCGCTCCCGATCATCGGCCCGAACGCCGCCCACCCCAGCTCCACCGCCTGCGGGGTCACGCCCAGCAGCACCCGCCGCCCGTCCTCGGGGTCGCGGGTACGCGTCAGATGGCCCAGGCGCTCCAGCCGGTCGATCAGCGACGTGGTCCCGGCCGAATTGAGCCCCAGCTCGGCGCCGAGCCGGCCGGCCGTGAAACCGGTCCCGCCGCGCTCGGCGTCGAGCAGACAGACCAGGGCCCGCACATCGGTGGGATGCATACCGTGCCGGGCCGCGAACTCGGCCTGGCGCAGACCGAATTCGACCGTGACCCTGCGCAGCAGATGGATGATCTCCATCTCGGTCCCCTGCTCGCTCATGTGCGGCTCCTCGCTCTATTATCTCGCTCAGCGAGATAATATGCAGAGGTACGGAGCTCAGGGAGCACCCCATGAAACGCACCGCGTCCGCGTCCGCCTCCGACGCCTTCCGCACGGCCTACGACGAGATCCTGGCCACCGAGTGGCCCGCCGGCACGGCCTCGACAGCGGTCTCCACCCCGTACGGCACCACCCACCTCAACAGCTGCGGTCCCGAGGACGCCCCGCCGCTGCTCCTGCTCCCCGGCGGGGGCGCGACCTCCACCGTCTGGTACGCCCAGGCCGCGAGCCTGGGCCGCAGCCACCGGGTCCACGCCGTCGACCTGGTGGGCGAGCCGGGCCGCAGCACGGTGGGGGAGCGCCCGATCCGGACCCCGGCGGATCTGCACGGCTGGCTCGACGCGGTCCTGGACGCCCTCGACGCCGGACCCGCCGCCCTGTGCGGCCACTCCTACGGCGGCTGGATCGCCCTCCAGTACGCCCTGCACGCACCCCACCGGCTCCGGAAGCTGGTCCTCGTCGACCCGACCGGCTGCTTCGCCGGCTTCCGTCCCGGCTACCTTCTGCACGCGCTCCCGATGCTGCTGCGTCCCGACGCCGCCCGCACGCGCGCCTTCCTCGCCTGGGAGACGGGCCACGCCCCGCTGGACCCGGCCTGGCTGCGACTGCGCGAGGCGGCGGCGGGCCTCCCGGCGGTCCGGCCGGTCACCGGACCCCGCCCGTCGGCCGAGGCCCTGCGCGCCCTCGACGTACCGGCCCTGATCCTGCTCGCCGAAGAGAGCCGCGCCCAGGACACGCCCCGGGTCGCCACCGCGGTGAAGCGGCTGCTGCCGCGGGCCGAGACGGTCGTACTGCCCGGCGTCTCGCACCACGCGCTGCCGCTGCACGAACCGGCGGCGGGCGAGCTGAACCGCAGGATGCTGCGGTTCCTCGACGGCCCGGCCCGCTAGGACGCGTCCGCGAGCCCCCTCTGACCCCTCGGCTCAGCGCCCCAGGGCGTCCCGGACCGCCTCATCCGTGCGCGCGACCACGGCCGTGCCGTCCTCGGCGGTGATGATCGGGCGCTGGATCAGCTTCGGGTGGCCGGCGAGCGCGGCGATCCACCGCTCCCGGGCGTCCGCGTCGCGCGGCCACTCCCCGAGGCCCAGCTCCTTCGCGTCCGCCTCCTGTGTGCGCGTGATGTCCCACGGCTCAAGACCCAGCCGGTCGAGCACGGCCCGGATCTCGTCCGGCGACGGCACGTCCTCCAGGTAGCGGCGGACGGTGTAGTCGGCGCCCTCCGCGTCGAGCAGCCGCACCGCGCTGCGGCACTTGGAACAGGCGGGATTGATCCAGATCTCCATGGGGCCAAAGGTACGGGATGGACCCCCGAAAACCCCTCTGGCCAGGGGCGATTGTCAGTGGGGGGCAGTAAAATGGGGGTAGTTCGTGAGGGTTCCACCACCGCGCCAGGAGGTTGCCAATGGCCGTTGCCGCAGTCACGACCAAGCCGCTCCACACACCCCTGAAGAAGAAGCCGCTCCCCGCCGGCCGTCCCCGTGAGTGGTACGTCTCCCACAATCGCCGGCTGAAGGCGATGCGGCTGGCGATCGCCCTGCTCGACACGGGCGTCTACTACCCGTCGACCGCGAGCAACGCCCGGATAAGCACGACCGCCGAGCGCCTCGGCATCCACCCGCCGTCCGACACCACCTGCCGCATGGTCCGCGCGCTCATCCGCTACGGCCGCTGACACCCACCCCTGCCGCCCAGGACCGCGCCCCCGGACGACCGGGGGCGCGGCCGCGTCTCAGAACCCGTCGCACGCGGCGGTGGCGAACGCGCCGGAGGCCCGGGCGGTGCGCCGGGTGCCGTCGTCCACCGTCACCGAACAGGCCACCTCGCCACCCGACTTCCCGAGCCGGACGACGAACGAACCACCGCTCATGAAGCCCTTGGTGTCCAGCTCCCCGGCCCACGGCAGACTCCGCAGGGTCAGCCGCCCGGTCGACAGCTCCTCGTCCCGCCAGGTGCTGTACGTGAGCGTCACGTCCTCGGCCGCGCCCGTGACCTCGTACCGGATGTGCACGGTCCGCGAGCCCTCGGCCGCGACCTCACGGGACAGCACCGCGGAGACGGCACCGGCGGCGAGGGCGAGCAGCACGAGGATCAGCAGCACCACCCACGGCCACAGCCGCCGCCGCGGCGGCGGTGGCTGCGGGGCCGTCGGGGCCGGTTCGTCGTGCGCAGCCTGCTCGGTCATCCCCCCAGCCTCGGCCGTCCGCCCCCGCTCCGCGACCCCACCGCCCGGCCCGCTCACCCGTCCGGCCTACACCGCATGCGCCCCCACCCGCCGCCGCCTTGACTTGGGGCGACGGACGAGTGCTGGGAGGCACGATGACGAGTCGAGGCGTACGGGGCGCGAGCGCGGTGCTGGTGGCGATGGCCCTGGCAACGGCGGCGACGGCCTGCTCGGACGACGGGGACAGCGCGTCCAGCACGGTGTCCAAGGCGGCGTCGGCGGCCGCGTCGGTGGCCTCGCAGGGCGCCGACGTGGTCGCATCGGCGACGGCCGCAGCCGGCGACAAGCTGAACGACTTCAAGGACGGCGTGAACGCGGGCGGCGACGTGAAGGCGGGCGCTCCGGCCACCGACAAGGACGGCCACGTCACCTCGAAGATCACCGTGACGAACAGCACCGGCTCGAAGCAGACCTACGCGGTGCAGGTCAACTTCAAGGACCCGAACGGCAATCTGCTCGACACGGTCGTGGTGACGGTCGACGACGTGGCCTCCAAGGGCACCAAGGACGCGACGGCCCGCAGCAACCGCAAGCTCGACGGGGACGTCAGTATCGAAGTCGGCAAGGCGCTGCGGCACTGACCGCGCCGGCCTGTGGACAACCGCGGGCGAGGCTCGGACCATGACGTGCATGCCTGCGTGGACGATCGACGAGGAACCCGTCACCGGCACGGGTGTGGACGAGCTGATGGCGCAGTACTTCCGCGAGATGGGACTGCGGGTGCTGGGCCGCCCGGTCACGGAGGGGGAGCTCCGGCGGGTGATCGACGAGGATCCGCACAGCGGTCTCGGCCCGCCGCACGGCACGTTCCTCGTCGCCCGTGACGCCGGCGGCGAGATCCTCGGATACGCCGGGGTCCGGCTGCTGCCGGGCGTCCCAGCGACAGCGGAGCTGAAGCGCATGTTCGTACGCCCGGCAGGACGCGGGGCGGGCCTGGGGCGCGGCCTGCTCCGCGCCGTCGAGGCGGCGGCGCGCAGGCTGGGCGCCTCCCGCATCGTGTGCGAGACCAACACCGAACTCACCGAGGCGCGGGCCCTGTACACGGCGCACGGCTACCGGGAGACCGGCCCCTACGACGGACACGGCAAGGCGGAGCACTGGTACGCCAAGCCGCTCGGTGAGGGGGCGGCGCGGGGGTAGACCCGTGGTCCCGGCCGGGCCCGGGGTGCGGACATGCCGGAGGGCCGTCACCCCGGCGTCGGGGTAACGGCCCTCCGGCATATGTGCGCAGGTGGCACCGTGGCAGTGGAACGAACGCCAGGTCCGCCCGGCCTCGTGGCCTCGCGGCTTAGAGGTCGAAGTACAGCTCGAACTCGTGCGGGTGCGGGCGCAGCTGGATCGGGGCGATCTCGTTCGTCCGCTTGAAGTCGACCCACGTCTCGATCAGGTCGGACGTGAAGACGCCGCCCGCGAGGAGGTACTCGTGGTCCGCCTCCAGAGCGTCCAGGACGGCCGGGAGGGACGTCGGGACCTGCTGGACGTTGGCGTGCTCCTCGGGAGCCAGCTCGTAGAGGTCCTTGTCGATCGGCTCGGCCGGCTCGATCTTGTTCTTCACGCCGTCCAGGCCGGCCATCAGGAGGGCCGAGAAGGCGAGGTACGGGTTGGACGACGGGTCCGGGGCGCGGAACTCGACGCGCTTGGCCTTCGGGTTGGAGCCCGTGATCGGGATGCGCATCGCGGCGGAGCGGTTGCGCTGCGAGTAGACCATGTTGACCGGGGCCTCGAAGCCGGGGACCAGGCGGTGGTAGGAGTTCACCGTCGGGTTGGTGAACGCCAGCAGCGACGGGGCGTGCTTCAGGATGCCGCCGATGTAGTAGCGCGCCATGTCCGAGAGGCCCGCGTAGCCCTGCTCGTCGTAGAACAGCGGGTCGCCGCCGGCCCACAGGGACTGGTGGACGTGCATGCCCGAGCCGTTGTCGCCGAAGATCGGCTTCGGCATGAAGGTCGCGGTCTTGCCGTTGCGCCAGGCGACGTTCTTCACGATGTACTTGAAGAGCATCAGGTCGTCGGCCGCGGCGAGCAGCGTGTTGAACTTGTAGTTGATCTCGGCCTGGCCGGCGGTGCCGACCTCGTGGTGCTGGCGCTCGACCTGGAGGCCGTTCTTGTCCAGCTCCAGGGAGATCTCGGCACGCAGGTCGGCGAAGTGGTCGACCGGCGGGGTCGGGAAGTAACCGCCCTTGTAGCGGACCTTGTAGCCGCGGTTGTTCTCCGTCGACCCGGTGTTCCAGGCGCCCGCCTCGGAGTCGATGTGGTAGAACGACTCGTTCGCCGAGGTCTGGAAGCGGACGTTGTCGAACACGTAGAACTCGGCCTCGGGGCCGAAGTACGCGGTGTCGGCGATGCCGGTGGAGGCGAGGTACGCCTCGGCCTTCTTGGCCACGTTGCGCGGGTCACGGCTGTACTGCTCGCCGGTGATCGGGTCGTGGATGAAGAAGTTGATGTTGACGGTCTTGTCGCGGCGGAACGGGTCGACACGGGCGGTCGACAGGTCCGCGCGGAGCGCCATGTCGGACTCGTGGATGGCCTGGAAGCCTCGGATCGACGAGCCGTCGAAGGCGAGCTCCTCGGTCGGGTCGAAGGCCGCCGCCGGGATGGTGAAGTGCTGCATCACACCGGGCAGGTCGCAGAACCGGACGTCGATGAACTTGACGTCTTCGTCGGCGATGTACTTCTTCACGTCGTCGGCGTTCTGGAACATCCAACTCCTCCTACTCCCGGCCCGGGCGGGACGGGGTTGCAGCTCGTTGTGTGGCCAGTGCGGTGGCACACGCTGGACCCGACCATAGGCAGACCGGATTTCTCAAGCATGACCCATTTGTTTCGCCGAAGTTAACCGAGCCGGGTGTGACCGGCACCTCGTGGGGGCCGCGACGGCCCGTTCCGGGCGGATTCCGGACCGGTTTCGGTGCGGTGTCCGGGGTGGTGGCGGGCCCCGGACGGCAGGCTCCGGAGGCGGGCGCAGTACCGTGGTCGGGTGGACAACAGGCAAGCAATCGGATCGTGGCTCTCCGGGCCGCGTGCGGCCGCCGAGGAGATGGGCGCCGACTTCGGCTACCGCGGAAAGCGGCTCGGGCTGCCCGAGCAGGGACCCGGGGCCATGGCGCCCCTCGGCCGCCGCTTCGGCGCGATCTTCGTCGACTGGGCGCTGTGCATGCTGATCGCATACGGGCTGTTCGCTCGCGGTGACCAGCAGGCGGCCGGCAACTGGGCGCTCGGCATCTTCCTCGTACTGAGTGTGCTCACCGTCGGCACCATCGGCTGCACGCCCGGCAAGCGTCTCCTGGGCATCAAGGTGGTCGCCGAGGGCGGCGGGCGCCTGGGGGCCGGACGGGTCCTGGCGCGCAGCGTGCTGCTGTGCCTGGTGATCCCGGCCCTGGTCTGGGACCGCGACGGCCGCGGACTGCACGACCGGGTGGCCCGCGCCGTCCAGGTCCGCAGCTGAGTTCGGCTCCGCGCCCCCGTCCGTACTGGACCGGCCGCGGCGCACAGCAAGAGGGCGGGTCGCGAACCCTGTGGTTCGCGACCCGCCCTCTTCGTTCGTACTCCCGGTCCGCCCGGCGTCCGGGTCAGCGCATCTTTCCGCCGCGCGGCATCCGCATGCCCTTCGGCATCGGGCCCTTCGGCAGCGGCATGTTGCTCATCAGGTCGCCCATCGCGCGCAGCCGGTCGTTGGCGGCCGTCACCTGCGGGCCGGTCAGGACGCGCGGCAGCTTCAGCATCTTGGTGCGCACCTTCTTGAGCGGCACCTGACCCTCGTCGTTGCCGACGATGATGTCGTGCACGGGTACGTCGATCACGATGCGGGCCATCTTCTTCTTCTCGGCCGCCAGCAGGCCCTTCACCCGGTTCGGGTTGCCCTCGGCCACCAGCACGATGCCCGCCTTGCCCACGGCCCGGTGGACGACGTCCTGGCTGCGGTTCATCGCGACCGCCGGCGTCGTGGTCCAGCCGCGGCCCACGCGGTCCAGCACCGCCGCCGCGGCACCGGGCTGTCCCTCCATCTGCCCGAAGGCCGCCCGCTCGGCACGTCGCCCGAAGACGATCGCCATCGCGAGGAGGGCGAGCACGAAGCCCAGAATGCCCACGTAGATCGGGTGGTCGATCAAGAAACCGATCGCGAGGAGGACACCGAAGGTGACGATTCCCACACCCGCGACGACAAGACCGATCTTGGAGTCGGTCCGCCTGGTCATCTTGTAGGTCAGGGCGATCTGCTTGAGCCGCCCCGCGTTCTCGGCGCTGTCCGCGCCTTCAGTGGTGTTTGCCTTCCTCGCCATGCAATGAAGTTTACGTGGCCTAGGAACGGTGGTCGGCCACGGCCTCCAGTACGTACTCGGACTCGACCCGGTCCTTGGCCCGGCGGCGGTCCTCGAGGACGGCCGTCCAGGCGTTCCGGCGGGCCGTGCGCTGGCCGCTGCTCAGCAGCAGCGACTCGACGGCGCGGAGGGCGTCGGTGACGGACGGAAGGGCGGTGGCGCGTACCGGCACGGCCTGCATCGTGGAAGTCCCCTCGGAACGGATGCGCTCACCGGGCGGTGCCGGCGGGCGGGGTGTGCTGCGCGGACTGGATACGGGACGCAGGAGCGGCAGCGGCGGGAAGAGCCACTGCGCTGCGTGTATCCAGGGTCACTGCTTGGTGTTACCAGCGCATGACCGGTCGGTCAAACACCAATGAATCCTTGATACGTGCGCCGCGCACGCCGACGCGGCCCATACGCGCCTCCGACCTGCGAGGAGCGCATGGGCCGCGCCGAATCAGCCATTACTGCTCAGTAGCTTCTTGTGCCCGGATTCACACGGACGCTCCTAGGCGGTGGGCGCCGGGGCGGCCGCGCCGCGGCGCTCCATCGCCTGCTGGAACAGCCGCCCCGCGCGGTACGAGGAGCGGACCAGCGGCCCGGACATCACGCCGGAGTAGCCGATCGCGTCGGCCTCCTCCTTCAGCTCCACGAACTCGTGGGGCTTCACCCAGCGCTCGACGGGGTGGTGGCGCGGCGTCGGCCGCAGGTACTGCGTGATCGTGATGAGCTCGCAGCCCGCGTCGTGCAGGTCCCGGAGGGCCTGGCTGACCTCCTCGCGGGTCTCGCCCATGCCGAGGATCAGGTTGGACTTGGTCACCAGACCGGCCTCGCGGGCGCGGGTGATGACCTCCAGGGACCGCTCGTAGCGGAAGCCGGGGCGGATCCGCTTGAAGATCCGCGGCACCGTCTCCACGTTGTGACCCAGCACCTCGGGGCGCGAGGAGAAGACCTCGGCGAGCTGCCCGGGCTCGGCGTTGAAGTCGGGGATCAGCAGCTCCACCTTGGTGTAGCCGCCCTCCCGCTCCGCCGTCTGCGCGTGGATCTGGCGCACGGTCTCCGCGTACAGCCAGGCACCGCCGTCCTCCAGGTCGTCGCGCGCGACGCCGGTGATGGTGGCGTAGTTCAGGTCCATCGTGACGACGGACTCACCGACACGGCGGGGCTCGTCGCGGTCCAGCTCCTGCGGCTTGCCCGTGTCGATCTGACAGAAGTCACAGCGCCGGGTGCACTGGTCACCGCCGATGAGGAACGTGGCCTCGCGGTCCTCCCAGCACTCGAAGATGTTGGGGCAGCCGGCCTCCTGGCACACCGTGTGCAGACCCTCGCTCTTCACGAGTTTCTGCAGCTGGTTGTACTCGGGGCCCATCTTCGCCCGGGTCTTGATCCACTCGGGCTTGCGCTCGATGGGGGTCTGGCTGTTCCGGACCTCGAGGCGCAGCATCTTGCGCCCGTCGGGTGCGACAGCGGACACTCCGGCACTCCCCTTTGCTCTCGCTGCATTGGATTCTTCGGCGAACACCAGGGTACGCCCGTAGTTCAAACGGCTTTACGTCTGCCCAACCTGTGGCCGGCAGGGCCTATTCCCGGAGGGGTGCTCCGAGGGTCATGCCGTGGCCACGGCCTCGGCCGTGCGCTCGATGACGCGCGGCGCGAGTTCGGCGTTCTCCAGCACGTCCCGGAGGTGCTTCTCGGCGACCGGGAGCACCTGCGCGATGGTGAGGTCGCGGCCCAGTTCGTACGCGAGCGAGGTGACGCCGGCGTCCCGGATGCCGCACGGCACGATCCGGTCGAACGAGGTGTTGTCCGGGTTCACGTTGAGGGCGAAGCCGTGCATGGTCACGCCCTTGGCGACCCGGATGCCGATCGCGGCCAGCTTGCGGTCCTCGCGGCGCTGGCCGGCGTTGGACGGGGCGTACTCCGGGCCGTTCAGCCGGGGGTCGAACTCCTCGTCCTGCAGCCGCGGGTCGAAGTCGAGCGAGAGCCCGCCGACCGCCGGGCGCTGCTCGACCGGGTCGCCCAGCACCCAGACACCGCTGCGGCCCTCGACCCGGCTGGTCTCCACGCCGAACTCGGCGGCCGTGCGGATCAGCGCCTCCTCCAGCCTGCGGACGTGTGCGACGACGTCCACCGGGCGCGGCAGCTTCTGGATCGGGTAGCCGACCAGCTGGCCCGGGCCGTGCCAGGTGATCTTGCCGCCGCGGTCCACGTCGATGACCGGGGTGCCGTCCAGCGGGCGCTCGCTGTCGGCCGTGCGCCGGCCGGCCGTGTAGACGGGCGGGTGCTCCAGCAGCAGGCAGGTGTCGGGGACGGTGTCCTCGAACCGTGCCGCGTGCACCTCGCGCTGCTTCTGCCAGGCCTCCTGGTAGTCGACGGCTTCCTCGCCGAATCCCAGACGGACGAACCGAAGCTCAGTCACGACAGCAGCCTCTCTACTTGCGGTGCCGGAGGCCGGGGATGCCCCGCCGTCACGTCACCATGCACCGAATCGCGCCTCCGGCCACTGTACGACCGGCGTCGGAGCGGGGGCCCGGCAGGTGGTTCCCGTCAGCGCCATCCTCAATCCTCACACGATCGGATGAATGTGAAGCGAAGGTGGCTGAGGAAGGGCCGGAGGCCGCTAAATTCACGCCGTTCCCTAGGGCCTGCCCGCCCGGCCCCGAAGGCAGGAGACCGTACAGCTGATGTCGGATCGACCTCCGCAGCGCACCCCCAACCGCCGACTCGCCTCGCTCATCACCGAAGCCGGTTTCTCCAACGCCGGCCTCGCCCGCCGGGTGGACCAGCTCGGCCTCGAACACGGCCTCGATCTGCGGTACGACAAGACCTCCGTGACCCGCTGGCTGCGCGGCCAGCAGCCACGGGGCACCACCCCCGCGCTGATCGCCGAGGTCTTCACCCGGCGGCTGGGGCGCCGGCTCTCCGCCCAGGACCTGGGGCTGGACGCCTGTGCGCCCGTCTACGCCGGGCTGGAGTTCGCCGCCACCCCCGCCGAGGCGGTCGACATCGTCAGCGGACTGTGGCGCAAGGACTCCGGCAGCCATGCGGAGCTGCGCAAGATCGCCTTCACCCCGGCCGGTCTCGTCGTCCCGAGCCGGGACTGGCTGATCGGGCGGGCGGACGAGTGGGTGGGCCGCGGAGGAGACCCGGGACCGGTCGCGGGCGCCGGAGCGGCCAGGACCGGCCGGGCGTACGGGGCGCCCGGCGGCCCGCGCACGGCGTCCGGTCCCCACGGCGCGTACGGCACCGCGGGGACCGGGCAGAGCGGGAGCGGTCCCATCGCCGCCGGGGTGCCCGAGCAGGGCGGCGCCCCGCTCGGGGCCCGGCACGGACTGCGCGGGCCCGTGCCGTCCAGGCCCGCCGGACCGCACGCCCCGGCCGGTGCGCCGGCCTCCCTCGGGCCCGTCGGCCCGGGCGTCCCCAGGCAGCGGCAGACCGAGCGGGGATCCGGCCAGAAGGTCGGCAGCGGCGACGTCGCCGCCCTGCGGTCGGTGGCCGAGCTCTTCCGCACCCTCGACAACGCCTACGGCGGCGGCCACGCCAGGCAGGCCCTCGTCCGGTACCTGGAGCACGAGACGGAGCCGATGCTGCGCGGCACGTACGGGGAGGCCACCGGGCGGCGGCTGTTCGCCGCCGCGGCCGACCTGACCCGGCTCGCCGGCTGGACCTCGTACGACATCGCGGCCCACGGCCTCGCCCAGCGCTACTTCGTCCAGGCGTTACGGCTGGCGCAGGCCGCCGGCGACCGGGCCTACGGCAGCTTCGTCCTGATCACCATGAGCCGGCAGGCCGTCTACCTCGGGCACGGCCGGGAGGCGGTGCAGCTGGCACGGGTGGCCCAGCAGGGCGTCGGCTCGGCCGCCCCGCACGCGGTCCTCGCCCTGCTGCACGCGGTCGAGGCGCGCGGCCACGGGGTGCTCGGCGAGGCGAAGGCGTGCACGGCCTCGCTGGCCCGGGCCGAACGCGCACTGGAGGCCGCACGCCCCGGCGACGAGGTGCCGCACTGGGCGCGCTACTTCGACGAGGCCCAGCTGGCCGACGAGTTCGGGCACTGCCACCGCGACCTCCAGCAGTACCGGGCCGCCGCCCAGCACGCGGAGCGCTCGCTCCAGCTGCGCGCCCCCGCGTACGCCCGCAGCAGGCTGTTCTGCCGGGTCGTGCTGGCCTCGGCCCGGCTCGGGCTCGGCGAGCTCGACCAGGCCTGCCGGCTGGGCGCCGAGGCCGCCCAGCAGGCCGCCGAGATGCGGTCGGTGCGCGCCACGGAGTACGTACGGGACTTCGAGCGGCGGCTCGAACCCTTCCGGGACGCCGCCGCCGTCCGCGGCTACCGCGAGCGGGTCGCCGCACTGGGGTGAACCGCGCGGATCAGGCGGCCTCGCGAAGCACATCGGAATCGCCGGGGGCCGGCCGTACGCCCAGGTCGGAGAGGATGGCCGCGGCGGCGCGGCCGCCCGAGGACAGCGCGCCCTGGACCGTGCCGGTGTCGCGGTGGTCACCGCACACGTACAGGCCCGCGAGCAGCCGGACCGGCCGCTGCGGATCGTGCGGGGACACCATCGCGGGCACCGCCTCCGGATCGTGGTGGACGGCCAGCGGCTCCCAGTCGTCGGTGGGCACGCCGTAGAGCCCGGCCAGCTGGGCGCGGACCGTGCGGTCCAGATCGGTCGGCGGGGTGCCGAGCACCGTCGAGCTGATCAGCGTCCGGCCGTGCGGTGCGCGCGCCGGGTCGACCGCGCTCATCACCGCGGTGTGGGCGACCGGACCCGACCGGTCGGCGTCCAGCAGCAGCGAGGCGCCCGTCGGCGGGGGAGCGGGGGCGGTGTGGTGGACCACCGTCACCGGGTGGAAGGGCGGCACCCGCAGACCGGGCAGCAGCTCGGCCGCGGCGCCCGCACCGGTCGCCAGCAGCAGGGAGCGGCAGCCCAGTTCGCCGTGCTCCTTGGTGCGCACCGAGGTGATGTCGGCCGCCGTGACGTGCACGCCCGTCCGTACCGTGCCGGGCGGCAGCGCCGCCGCGAGCAGGTCGGGCAGCGTGACCGAACCCCCCTCCGGGACACAGAGCCGGCCGCTCGCGTAGCCGCGCAGGGCGAGGTCGGCGCACCGGCTCGACGTGATGAGCCCGGGGTCGCTGAGGAGCGCGGTGAGCAGCGGGCGCACGAAGCCGTTGAGCGTCCGTGCGGACAGGCCGCGGCCGGACAGGGCGTCGAGCGCGGCCCGTTCGGGCCGGGCCAGGACGCGGGCCCGGGGCGCGGCCGCCAGCCGGGCCAGCGCCACGCCGAGCCGGGCCTGGTCGATCGCCCCGCCCATGGCCCCGGTGAGGGCGCCGCCCGCCGGTGACCGGGGGGCGCTCGCGAGGGCGCGTGCCGCCTTGAGTGCGCCCCGCGCGCTGCGCGAGCCCCTGGTGCCGCGGACCTCCCCGGTCCGGTGGCGGCGGCCCTCGCTGTGGACCAGCACGCCGGGATCGAAGTTCCGCAGGACGAGTCCTTCGAGTCCGGGCGTCGCGTAGAGCTCCGGATACGAGGTGGTGAGGAGCGGTCCGATGTGATCGAGCCGGAACCCGTCCACCTCGTCGGTCATCATCCGGCCGCCGACCCGGGGGCCGGCCTCCAGGACGCTGACACTCACTCCCGCACCGGTCAGCCGGTGGGCCGCTGACAGGCCGGCTATCCCGGCCCCGATGATGACGACGTCCGCGTGGTGTGCCGTGCTGAGCACGTGCCCCTCCCCGAGTCGGCGCAACTGGTGGGAGGCTCTTGCCCTCAACAGGCCACCGGAATGCGTGAGTTCGCCATGAGGCTAGGAGTGTGGCGGGATCGCGCGCAGTCGCGCGCGTCCCGGAGCACCGGTGCACGGGGTCGCACGGCTGTCCGCGTCGGACGGCGGTGGAGCGGGGCGGGGCGTACGGGTCAGCGCAGGGCCGCGCGGATCGCGGCGTCGACCCCGGGGAAGGCGAAGGCGAACCCCGAGTCCAGCAGCCGCCCCGGCAGCACCCGCTGACTGCCCAGCACGTCCTCGGCGAAGTCGCCGAGGGCGATCCGCAGCGCCGGCGCGGGAGCGGTGAACAGCGTCGGCCGGCGCAGCACCCGGCCCATCGCCGCCGTCACCTCGCCGTTGGTGACGGGGGAGGGGCCGGTCAGATTCACCGCCCCGGACAGCTCCGGGGTGTCGAGGATGTGCCGCAGGGCCGCGATGTGGTCGTGCAGCGCGATGAAGCTCCAGTACTGCCGCCCGTTGCCCATCCGCCCGCCGAGCCCGGCGCGGAACAGCGGGAAGAGCCGGCCCCAGGCGCCGCCCTCACGGGCGACGACGAGCCCGGTCCGGGCGTGCACGGTCCGCACCCCGGCCTCCTCGGCCGCGGCGGTGGCCTCCTCCCACTCCACGCACACCGACGGCAGGAACCCGTCACCGGGCGGCGCGCCCTCGTCGACCGCCCGGTCCCCGGTGTCGCCGTAGAAGCCGATCGCGGACCCGGACAGCAGCACCTTCGGCGGGACGTCGAGCGAGGCGACGGCGTCGGCGATCGCTGCCGTGCCCAGCACCCGGCTGTCCCGGATCTCCCGCTTGTACGCCTCGGTCCAGCGGTGGTCGCCCACCCCGGCCCCGGCGAGATGGACGACGGCGTCGCAGCCCACCAGCCCGGCCACGTCCACATGGCCCCGCTTCGGGTCCCACTCCACCTCGTCGCCGGACCGCGCCGGGCGCCGGACGAGCCGGACCACCTCGTGCCCGTCGGTCCGCAGCGAGCGCACCAGCGCCGCTCCGATGAGTCCGGTCGATCCGGTGACAGCGATACGGGAGTGCGGCATGGGACCCATCCTGCCCCATGTCCCCCGGAGTACGGGGCGTGGCACAGTGACGGCCATGGCTGAGTCCCCCGACCTCCCCCTGCCCCTCGTCCGCCCCGCGGTCCTCGACGACGGCCCCGCCCTCGGGGAGCTCGACCGGAGCACCTGGTCGACGCTGCACGCCGTGCAGCCGCGCCCGCAGCCGCCGTACGAGCCGTTCTTCGACGACCGGCACCGGCCGCAGGACGTCCTGGTGGCCGAAGCGGTGAACCCGGCGGGCGAGACGGTCGTCGCCGGGTACGTCCGCGTCGTGCCGCCCACGCCACTGGCCTGCAACGCGCACGTCCGGCAGATACAGGGGCTCGCCGTGGCCGGCTGGGCGCGCGGCCGGGGGCTGGGCCGCACGCTGCTGGACGCCGCGTGCCGGGCGGCGCGCCGCCAGGGCGCGAACCGGATCACCCTGCGGGTGCTGGGGCACAACGCGCCCGCCCGTGCGCTGTACGAGGACCGGGGGTTCGCCGTCGAGGGCGTCCTGCCCGGCGAGTTCTTCCTCGGCGGGCGTTACGTGGACGACGTGATGATGGGCCGCCCGCTCGGCCCGTGACCGGGGCGGCGGCCGGGGCCGGTCCGCCCGCGGCTCAACCGGCGCCGAACCGCTGCCACAGAGCGGGCAGCCGCGCCGCCAGGGCCGCGTCGTCCTCGAAGCCGATGGGGGTGCCTTCCGGCTCGGCGGCCTGCGGCGGCAGCCCGAGATCAGGCGTGACGACCCCGGTGAGCTGCTCGTACGCCTCGTCGGCCGCGTAGCCCAGCTCCTCCGCGTCCCCGTCCATCTCCTCGTCGAAGTCGTCGAGGAGATCGGCCAGGCTGTCCGGATCGTGCACCGCGCCCTCGAAGAGCTCCCGGCCCTGGCCGATCAGCCAGCAGCGGAAGTAGTCGAAGGCGTCGTCGCTCGCGCCGCCGAGCAGCACACTGGCGGCCGCCCACAGGTCCCAGCGGTACGCGCGGTTGTAGCGGGCCTCGAAGTGCCGGGCGAAGTCCAGCACGGAATCGGGATCGAGCTGCACCAGCCGTTCGACGAGCAGGTCGGCATGGTCCTCGGGGTCGCCGTCGGCGGCCTCGCGGGTGCTGTCGATGAGCTCCCAGAATTCCGTCTCGTCCATCACGGGTCCAGCATCTGCCCTGGCGGCGGGCGATGCACGCGGAGACACCGAAATGAAGCCTTACAGGGGGTCGCGGTAGAGCAGGTGCAGTCGTTCGGCGGCAGCCGCGAACCTGGTACGCAGTGCGGCCGGCTCCAGCACCTCCAACTCCGGTCCCAGGGCCAGCAGCTGACCGAACGCGACGTCCAGGGACTCGACCGGCAGGGTGACCGTCACCCGGCCGTCGGCCGCGGGCGGCCCGGCCCCCTCCAGCGCGTCCTGGGCCGCGACGCGGTCCACGGCGTGCGGAAGCCGGCGCACCCCGGCCTCCGAGAGCCGCAGCGTCACCTCGGTCCGCAGGATCGACCGGGCGAACTGGGCCGCGCGCTCGTCCCAGAACGCGGGCAGGTCGAAGCCCTCGTCCCGGACGAACCGGCTGTCCGAAACGGTCACGTGCGTGAAGCGGTCGATCCGGTAGACCCGGAAGTCGTCCTCCGCACGGGCGCAGAGATACCAGACCCCGGCCTTGAGGACGAGCCCGTACGGTGCCAGCTCCCGCTCCACCTCGGCGTCCCGGCCGGCCCGCCGGTAGCGGGCGCGGACGGTCCGGTCGTCCCACACGGCCTCGGCCACGACGGGCAGGAGCTCCGGAGTGACCGGCTCCTGGTACCAGCCGGGCGCGTCCAGGTGGAAGCGCCGGGCGGCGCCCGCGGAGGCGTCCCGCAGGGAGGGCAGCAGGGCCGCCGAGACCTTGAGCCGGGCGGCGGAACCGGCGTCGGCCAGACCCATCTCTCGCAGGGCGGAGGGCAGACCGGAGAGGAAGAGCGCCTCGGCCTCGTCCCGGGCCAGCCCGGTGAGCCCGGTGCGGTAACCGCCGACGAGCCGGTACCCGCCCGCACGGCCCCGCTCCGCGTAGACGGGGATCCCGGCCTCGGAGAGCGCCTGGGCGTCCCGGGTGACGGTCCGCTCCGACACCTGGAGCTCATGGGCGAGCTCGGCGGCGGTCATGGCGGTACGGGACTGCAGGAGCAGCACCATTCGGATGAGGCGGGCAGCGCGCATGCGGCCATTGTGGCCGCGGCAGGGGGTGGGTGCGGCGCGGGTCGTCGAGCCGCACAGGAACAGCGCTCAGGCGGGCAAATTTCAAGTCCGTCCGGCGCTTGAGGACAAAGCCGGTGCCGGAGTGGGGCAGATGCATGCGGAGGACGGGGCGCGGGAGAGAACCGCGCCCCGTCCTCCGGGCCGTCAGAGCCCGTACCGCTCCCGGGCCTCCTTGACCGCAGACGCAGGCACCTCACCGCGGCGGGCCAGCTGGGCCAGGGCCGCGACCACGATCGACTGGGCGTCGACGCCGAAGTGGCGGCGGGCCGCGTCACGGGTGTCGGAGATACCGAAGCCGTCCGTGCCGAGCGAGGTCCAGTCCTGCTCCACCCACTGGCTGATCTGGTCCGGCACCTGGCGCATCCAGTCGCTGACCGCGAGGACCGGACCCGGTGCGCCCTCCAGCGCCTGGGTCACGTACGGCGTCCGCAGCTCACCGCGGAGCAGCGCCTCGTCGCACTCCAGCGCGTCCCGGCGCAGCTCGCCCCACGAGGTGGCGGACCAGACGTCGGCCGTGACACCCCAGTCCGCGGCCAGCAGCTCCTGGGCCTCCAGGGCCCAGTGGATCGCCGTACCCGAGGCCAGCAGCTGGGCGCGCGGCGCGTCCGCCTTCGCGGGCGTGCCCTCCTTGAAGCGGTAGAGGCCCTTGAGGATGCCCTCCTCGATGCCTTCCGGCATCGCGGGCTGCGGCTTCGGCTCGTTGTAGACCGTCAGGTAGTAGAAGACGTTCTCGGCCTCGGGGCCGTACATCCGGCGCAGACCGTCCTGGACGATCACCGCGATCTCGTACGCGAACGCCGGGTCGTAGTTGAGCGACGCCGGGTTCGTGGACGCGATCAGGTGCGAGTGGCCGTCCGCGTGCTGGAGGCCCTCGCCGGTCAGCGTGGTGCGGCCCGCCGTGGCCCCGACCACGAAGCCGCGGCCGAGCTGGTCGCCGAGCTGCCAGAACTGGTCGCCCGTGCGCTGCCAGCCGAACATCGAGTAGAAGATGTAGAACGGGATCATCGGCTCGCCGTGCGTCGCGTACGACGTGGAGGCGGCGATGAAGTCGGCCATGGCGCCGGCCTCGGTGATGCCCTCGTTGAGGACCTGGCCGTCCTTGGCTTCCTTGTAGTACATCAGCTGGTCGCGGTCGACCGGGTCGTACGTCTGGCCCAGCGGCGAGTAGATGCCGGCCGACGGGAACAGCGCCTCCATGCCGAAGGTGCGGGCCTCGTCGGGGACGATCGGAACCCAGCGCTTGCCGGTCTCCTTGTCCCGCATCAGGTCCTTGGCGAGGCGGACGAAGGCCATCGTGGTGGCCAGCTCCTGCTTGCCGGAACCCTTCTTCAGCGCGGCGAACGCGCGCTCCTCGGGCTGCGGCAGCGCCACGGCGTGCACCCGGCGGGCCGGGGCGGGACCGCCGAGGGCGGCACGGCGCTCCTGGAGGTAGCGGACCTCGGCGGAGTCGGCGCCCGGGTGGCCGTACGGCACCAGGCCCTCGTCCAGCTTCGAGTCCGGGATCGGCAGGTCCAGCAGGTCGCGCATGGCGCGGAACTGCTTGCCGTCCAGCTTCTTCATCTGGTGGTTGGCGTTGCGCGACTCGAAGCCCGGGCCGAGGGTGTAGCCCTTCACCGTCTGCGCCAGGATCACCGTCGGAGCACCCTTGTGCGCCAGCGCCGCGCGGTACGCCGCGTACACCTTGCGGGCCTCGTGGCCGCCGCGCGAGGTGTGGAAGCACTCGGCGATCTTCGCGTCGGTGAGCAGCTTCGCCAGTTCGGCGAGCGCGGGCTCGGTGCCGAAGAAGTGCTGGCGGATGTAGGCGACGTCGCGGGTGGCGTACGTCTGGAACTGCGCGTCCGGGACCTCACGGAGCCGGCGCACCAGCGCACCCGTGGTGTCGAGCTGGAACAGCTCGTCCCAGGCGGTGCCCCAGAGCGTCTTGACGACGTTCCAGCCGGCGCCGCGGAAGGCGCCCTCCAGCTCCTGGACGACCCGGAAGTTGGCGCGGACCGGACCGTCGAGGCGCTGCAGGTTGCAGTTGATGACGAAGGTCAGGTTGTCGAGCTGCTCGCGCGCCGCGAGGGCGAGGGCCGCGGTCGACTCGGGCTCGTCCATCTCGCCGTCGCCCAGGAAGGCCCAGACGTGCGAGTTCGACGTGTCCTTGATGTTGCGGTTGGCCAGGTAGCGGTTGAAGCGCGCCTGGTAGATCGCCGAGAGCGGGCCGAGGCCCATCGACACGGTGGGGAACTCCCACAGCCAGGGCAGCCGCCGCGGGTGCGGGTAGGACGGCAGGCCGTCGCCGCCCGCCTCCTGGCGGAAGTTGTCGAGCTGCTGCTCGCTGAGCCGGCCGTCGAGGAAGGCGCGGGCGTAGATGCCGGGGGAGGCGTGGCCCTGGATGTAGAGCTGGTCGCCGGAGCCGTCCCCCTCCTTGCCGCGGAAGAAGTGGTTGAAGCCGGTCTCGTACAGCCAGGCCGCCGAGGCGAAGGTGGCGATGTGGCCGCCGACGCCGAAGCGGGAGCCACGGGTGACCATCGCGGCCGCGTTCCAGCGGTTCCACGCGGTGATCCGGGACTCCATCTCCAGGTCGCCGTCGAAGTCGGGCTCCGCGGCGGTGGGGATGGAGTTGACGTAATCGGTCTCCAGCAGCTTGGGCAGCGCGAGACCGGCGCCCTCGGCGTGCTGGAGCGAGCGACGCATCAGATACGCGGCGCGGTGCGGGCCCGCGGCCTTGGTGACGGCATCCAGGGAGGCCGCCCATTCAGCGGTCTCCTCCGGGTCGCGGTCCGGGAGCTGGTCGAGCTCGCTCGGAAGCTTTCCTACGGGGTCGGTCATGATCGCCGCCTTCCGGTGAGGAGGGGGGTGGAGAAGTCCCTGACTGGCAGGACAGGGCGATGGGGCCGGTGGGCCCGCGGAGTGAACTGTAAGTCGCCGATCGATGATCGATCAAAGGATGAAAGGCAAAACTTCTCGATATGAAGAAAGTGGCATGCGGTGCCGTGAAACGGGGCACGGAGTGACGGGATTTATCGGTCAAAAAGGGCGCCCACCTGCACAGGAGAGCGCCCCTCGCGACACATGCGCACCGCGGTGCGCGCCGGTCTCAGGCGCGCGGTGCGCAGCCGAGCACGTGCGCCTTCACCAGCACCCCGATCTCCGGGTCCCTCCGCAGGAACGCCTCGATGAGCGCCTCGTGCTCCTCGGCGTACGACTTCTGCACCGTGCCCAGCCAGCGGATCGAGAGCGCGGTGAACACCTCGATGCCCAGCCCCTCCCAGGTGTGCAGCAGGACCGCGTTGCCGGCCGCCCGGACCATCTCCCGGTGGAAGCCGACCGTGTGCCGCACCTGTGCCTCGCCGTCGGCCAGCCGGTCCGCCTCGTACAGCGCGGTCACGTGCGGGGAGAGCAGCGAGCAGTCCTCGCCGAGGCGGTCGGCCGCGAGCTCCGCCGCGATCTGCTCCAGCCCGGCCCGGACCGGGTAGCTCTCCTCCAGATCGGCCGCGGTGAGGTTGCGGACCCGGACGCCCTTGTTGGGTGCCGACTCGATCAGCCGGAGCGTCTCCAGCTCCCGCAGCGCCTCGCGCACGGGCGTCTGGCTGACCTCCAGCTCGGTGGCGATGCGCCGCTCCACGATCCGCTCGCCCGGCTTCCAGCGCCCGCTGACGATCCCGTCCACGATGTGCTCGCGGATCTGTTCGCGCAGCGAGTGGACGACGGGCGGGGTCATGAGTGGCTCCTTCGGGGCAAACCGGTGCTGCCTGCACCAACTCGGCGGCCGGAGCGACCGGTGGTGTCTAGACAATACGGCGGCGCCCCCGCCCGGGAGTGTTCCGGACGGGGGCGCCGCTGGTGAGGCTGGTTACAGCCGCGGTGCTCAGAGGCCGAGCTCGACCTCGAACTCACCGGCCTCCAGGATCGCCTTGACCGCGGTCAGGTAGCGGGCGGCGTCCGCGCCGTCCACCAGACGGTGGTCGTAGGAGAGCGAGAGGTACGTCATGTCGCGGACACCGATGACGGTGCCCTCCTCGGTCTCGATGACCGCGGGACGCTTGACGGTGGCGCCGATGCCCAGGATGGCTGCCTGGTTCGGCGGCACGATGACGGTGTCGAACAGCGCACCGCGCGAACCGGTGTTGCTGATGGTGAAGGTGGCACCGGACATGTCGTCCGGCGTCAGACCGCCACCGCGGGCCTTGCCGGCCAGCTCGGCGGTCTTCTTCGAGATACCGGCGATGTTGAGGTCGCCCGCACCCTTGATGACCGGGGTCATCAGACCCTTTTCGGCGTCCACGGCGATGCCGATGTTCTCCGAGTCGAAGTACGTGATCGTGCCTTCGTCCTCGTTGATCCGGGCGTTGACGACCGGGTGGGCCTTCAGCGCCTGGGCGGCGGCCTTGACGTAGAACGGCATCGGGGAGAGCTTGACGCCCTCACGGGCCGCGAAGCCGTCCTTCGCCTTGTTGCGCAGCTTCATCAGCTTGGTGACGTCGACCTCGACGACCGAGGTCAGCTGGGCCTGCGAGTGCAGCGCCTTCATCATGTTGTCGCCGATGACCTTGCGCATGCGGGTCATCTTGACCGTCTGACCGCGCAGCGGGGAGGCCTCCAGCTTCGGCGCCTTGGAGGCGGCGGCCGGAGCGGCGGCGGGTGCCGGGGCGGCAGCGGCGGCCTTGGCGGCCTCCGCGGCGGCGACGACATCCTGCTTGCGGATACGGCCACCGACGCCGGTGCCCTTGACCGAGCCCAGGTCGACGCCGTTCTCGGCGGCGAGCTTGCGGACCAGCGGCGTGACGTACGCGCCGTCGTCACCGGAGGTCGCGGCCGGAGCGGCCGGGGCCGCCGGGGTGACCGGAGCCTGGGCTGCGGCGGCGGGCGCCGGAGCGGCCTGTGCCGGAGCGGCGGCGGGCGCGGCGGGAGCCGCCGGAGCCGGTGCCGGAGCGGCCGGTGCGGGGGCTGCCGGAGCCGGTGCCGGTGCCGGAGCTGCGGCGGGGGCCGGTGCCGGAGCGGCGGCCGGAGCCGGAGCGGCGGGGGCCGGAGCCGCGGCCGGGGCGGCACCCGGAGCACCGATGACGGCGAGCTTGGCGCCGACCTCGGCGGTCTCGTCCTCGGCGACGACGATCTCCAGCAGCACGCCGGAGACCGGGGCCGGGATCTCGGTGTCGACCTTGTCCGTGGAGACCTCGAGCAGGGGCTCGTCCTCCGTGACCTCCTCGCCGACCTCCTTCAGCCAGCGGGTGACGGTGCCCTCGGTGACGCTCTCGCCGAGCGCAGGGAGGGTGACGTCGGTGCCGGAGGCACCACCGGCCGGGGCGGCGGCCGGAGCCTCGGCCGCGGGGGCCGGGGCCTCGGCGGGGGCCTCGGCGGCGGGCGCCGGGGCCGGGGCGGCCTCGGGCTCGGCGGCCGGAGCCTCGGCGGGGGCCGGGGAGCCGGTGCCGTCGTCGATGACGGCCAGCTCGGCGCCGACCTCGACGGTCTCGTCCTCGGCGACCTTGATCGAGGCCAGGATGCCGGAGGCGGGGGCCGGGATCTCGGTGTCGACCTTGTCGGTCGACACCTCGAGCAGCGGCTCGTCGGCCTCGACGCGCTCGCCCTCGGCCTTCAGCCAGCGGGTGACAGTGCCCTCGGTGACGCTCTCGCCGAGCGCCGGAAGGGTTACGGAAACCGACATGGTTTCAGTTGCTCCTAACGAAAATGCGGAAGTGGTCGGTCGTCGCGCCCGGTCGACTGGTCAGTCGTGGGAGTGCAGGGGCTTGCCGGCGAGTGCCAGGTGGGCCTCGCCCATCGCCTCGTTCTGCGTCGGGTGGGCGTGGATGAGCTGCGCGACCTCGGCCGGCAGCGCCTCCCAGTTGTAGATCAGCTGGGCTTCGCCGACCTGCTCGCCCATACGGTCACCGACCATGTGGACGCCGACCACGGCACCGTCCTTGACCTGGACGAGCTTGATCTCGCCCGCGGTCTTGAGGATCTTGCTCTTGCCGTTGCCCGCGAGGTTGTACTTCAGCGCGACGACCTTGTCCGCGCCGTAGAGCTCCTTGGCCTTGGCCTCGGTGATGCCGACGGAGGCGACCTCGGGGTGGCAGTACGTCACCTTCGGGACACCGTCGTAGTCGATCGGCACGGTCTTCATGCCGGCCAGACGCTCCGCCACGAGGATGCCCTCGGCGAAGCCGACGTGCGCCAGCTGAAGGGTCGGGACCAGGTCGCCCACGGCCGAGATGGTCGGGACGTTCGTCTGCATGTACTCGTCGACGAGGACGTAGCCGCGGTCCATCGCGACGCCCGCCTCCTCGTAGCCGAGGCCCTGCGAGACCGGGCCGCGGCCGATCGCGACGAGCAGCAGCTCCGCCTCGAACGTCTTGCCGTCGGCCAGGGTCACCCGGACGCCGTCCTGGGTGTACTCGACACCCTGGAAGAACGTACCGAGGTTGAACTTGATGCCGCGCTTGCGGAAAGCGCGCTCAAGAAGCTTCGAGCTGTTCTCGTCCTCGACCGGGACCAGGTGCTTCAGGCCCTCGACGATGGTGACGTCGGTGCCGAAGGACTTCCACGCCGAGGCGAACTCGACGCCGATGACGCCGCCGCCCAGCACGATCGCGGACTTCGGCACGCGGTCCAGCTTCAGCGCGTGGTCCGAGGAGATGACGCGGTTGCCGTCGATCTCCAGGCCCGGGAGCGACTTCGGCACGGAGCCGGTCGCCAGGAGCACGTGGCGGCCCTGGATGCGCTGGCCGTTCACATCCACCGAGGTCGCGGAGGACAGACGTCCCTCACCCTCGATGTAGTGCACCTTGCGGGAGGCGATGAGACCCTGCAGACCCTTGTACAGGCCCGAGATCACGTCGTCCTTGTACTTGTGGACGGCCGCCATGTCGATGCCCTCGAAGGTGGCCTTGACACCGAACTGGTCGGCCTCGCGCGCCTGGTCGGCGATCTCGCCGGCGTGCAGCAGGGCCTTCGTGGGAATGCAGCCGTTGTGCAGGCAGGTGCCGCCGACCTTGCCCTTCTCGATCAGGGCGACGTCCAGGCCCAGCTGCGCTCCGCGCAGGGCCGCGGCATAACCGCCGCTACCACCGCCGAGGATCACTAGGTCGAAAACGGTGCTGGCGTCGTTCGCCACGTCACGTCCTCCATGCATGTGCGCCGTACGCCGGGCCCCGTCATCGGGGTGTGACCGGCCGGTCGGCTGGTGTTCGGCCGCTTTTGTCTTTCGGCCCTGTGGTGGGGGCCCTGTCCTGCCGAGAACCCATCTTCGCACTTGTTGACGGTGGGCGGGACGCGGGGCCCGTGTCTGAGACGGATGATCGTCCGTCCCAGCGGGTTACCGCTGCGTAGGGACGTACCGATTTCGTCGAGAGCGAAACCGTTGCGACCTCTGCGGCGGTGCCGTGGGGAGAACACGTACGGCCCCGGACGTATGCCCGGGGCCGTACGCCAGCGACGACCTCAGCCGAGGTCTCCGGCCGCGGTGCGCTCCGCCAGCTTCACCAGGGTGCGGACCGCGGATCCGGTGCCGCCCTTCGGTGTGTAGCCGTACGGCGCGCCCTCGTGGAAGGCCGGGCCCGCGATGTCCAGGTGGGCCCAGGCGATGCCCTCGCCCACGAACTCCTGCAGGAACAGACCGGCCACCAGGCCGCCGCCCATCCGCTCGCCCATGTTGGCGATGTCGGCGGTCGGGGAGTCCATGCCCTTGCGCAGGTCCGCCGGGAGCGGCATCGGCCAGGAGGCCTCACCGACCTCTTCGGCGATCTCGTGGATCGAGGTACGGAAGGCGTCGTCGTTCGCCATGATGCCGAACGTGCGGTTGCCCAGCGCCAGCACCATCGCGCCGGTCAGGGTCGCCACGTCGACGATCGCGTCCGGGTTCTCCTCCGAGGCGCGGGTCAGCGCGTCGGCGAGGACGAGCCGGCCCTCGGCGTCCGTGTTCAGGACCTCGACGGTCTTGCCGCTGTACATGTGAAGCACGTCACCGGGGCGGGTGGCGTTGCCCGAGGGCATGTTCTCCGCGAGCGCCAGCCAGCCGGTGACGTTGACCCGCAGGCCGATCCGGGCGGCCGCGACGACGGTCGCGAACACGGCGGCGGCGCCGCTCATGTCGCACTTCATCGTCTCGTTGTGGCCGGCCGGCTTCAGCGAGATGCCGCCCGAGTCGTAGGTGATGCCCTTGCCCACGAGGGCCAGGGTCTTCTCCGCCTTGGGGTGCGTGTAGGCGAGCTTCACCAGGCGCGGGCCGTGGGTCGAGCCCTGGCCGACACCCAGCAGGCCGCCGTAGCCGCCCTTGACGAGCGCCTTCTCGTCGAGGACCTGCACCTTGATGCCGTGCTCCTTGCCGGCGGCCGTGGCCACGGCGGCGAAGGACTCGGGGTACAGGTCGTTCGGCGGGGTGTTGATCAGGTCGCGGGCGCGGTTGATCTCCTCGACCAGCGCGACCGCGCGCTCGGCGGCGGCCTTGAACGCCTTGTCGCGCGGCTTGGTGCCGAGCAGGGCGACCTCGGCCAGCGGCTGCTTCGCGCCCTGGGCCTTGGCGCCCTTGGGGGCGAGCTTGTTCTCGCCGCCCTGGTAGGCGGTGAAGGCGTACGCGCCCAGCAGCGCGCCCTCCGCGATGGCCGCGGCGTCCTCGACGGAGCCGACGGGCAGGGCGAAGCCGGCCTTCTTGGCGCCGATGAGGGAGCGGGCGGCGGAGCCCGCGGCCCGGCGCAGCGCCTCGGCGTCGTACGAGCCGTCCATCTCCGGGACCGGGCCGAGTCCGGCCGCGATGACGACCGGGACCTTCAGGCCGTCGGGCGCGGGGAGCTTGGTGAGTTCGCCCTCGGCACCGGAGGCGCCCAGGGTCGCCAGGACGGTGGCGAGCTTTCCGTCGAACGCCTTGTCCACGGCCTCGGCGCCCGGTGCGAGGACCAGGTCACCGGACTTGGAGCCGGCGCCCTTGGCGACGCCGACGACGAGCGCGTCGGCGCGCAGCGTCGCCGCACCGGCAGTGCTGAGAGTGAGAGCAGTCACGGTGGTGAAATCTCGCTTCCGTTGAGTTCTGTGACGGGCCGTGCTGGCCAGTGTTGGCTGAGAGGGCGGGCCGACCGTGCCCGGCGCATCGTAGACGCCGCCGCAATGTGCCGGGAATGAGCCTACGCGCGCCTTTGCTGCCCCATTACGGCGGCGGGCCGTCGGCGCACCGGCGCGGTCGTACCGTTGTCACCCCGGGAAGATCGTCCCGGGGGAACGGACCACGACCGCAACGGCGTTGGCCGACGTCCTGCGGACAGGGGGAACGATGCACGACCGGGTGGCCACGCACGGGACCGGACGGCCGCCCGCGGTGTCCGTCGCCGTACTGATTCTGTTGGTGATGCTGGCCGGCTGCACGTCGGCGCCCCGCCCCGCCCCGCCGCCGGCCCCGTCCGGCCCGTCCGCCGGGGCGCGCTGGCAGCCCGCGCCGGGCACCGACTGGCAGTGGCAGCTCTCCGGCCGGCTGGACACCACGGTGGACGCGCCGGTGTACGACATCGACGGCTTCGACCACGCGGCGGACCAGGTGGCGGCCCTGCACCGCAAGGGGCGCAAGGTCATCTGCTACCTGTCCACCGGCGCCTGGGAGGAGTTCCGCCCGGACGCGGCGCGGTTCCCCACCGCGGTCCTCGGCAAGGGCAACGGCTGGAAGGGCGAGCGCTGGCTCGACATCCGCCGCACCGACGTCCTGGAGCCGCTGATGGAGAGCCGGATCGCCATGTGCGCGAAGAAGGGCTTCGACGCGGTGGAGCCCGACAACATGGACGGCTACCGCAACCGGACCGGCTTCCCGCTGACCGCCGCCGACCAGCTGCGCTACAACCGGCTCGTCGCCCGGATCGCCCACCGCCACCACCTCGCGGTCGGTCTGAAGAACGACCTGCCGCAGATTCCCGAGCTGGTCGGGGACTTCGACTTCGCGGTCAACGAGCAGTGCGCCCAGTACGAGGAGTGCGCGGAGCTCTCCCCGTTCGTGAAGGCGGGCAAGGCGGTCTTCCACGTGGAGTACGAGCTGCCCGTGGCGCGGTTCTGCGCACAGTCCCGGCGGCTGGGGCTGAGCTCGCTGCTCAAGAAGTACGAGCTCGGCGTCTGGCGTGAGAGGTGCCCGGCGGCGGGGGCCTGACGGTCCGCCGGACGGCCTCGCGGCGGCTCAGCCGAGCGCCAGTCCCACCAGGGTCACCGTGGCCGCCGTCTCCGCCAGGGCTCCGAACACATCGCCGGTCACCCCGCC
This sequence comes from Streptomyces sp. NBC_01257, assembly GCF_035917255.1. Classification (NCBI taxonomy): domain Bacteria; kingdom Bacillati; phylum Actinomycetota; class Actinomycetes; order Kitasatosporales; family Streptomycetaceae; genus Streptomyces; species Streptomyces sp. NBC_01257. The sequence goes on along the minus strand of NZ_CP108472.1, from coordinate 2,669,852 downwards.
GAACCGCCGCACGCAGTGCCGCAGCAGCCCCTGGGCCACCGCGAGCGCGGCGAGGGCGGCCAGGGCGTAGCGCAGCGCCCCGTACCCGCCGAACAGCGCGCCTGCGCCCGCGCAGCCCGCCACCACCACGAGCGCGGCCACGGCCGCGCCGGCGGCCGGGACCGTGCCCGCGACCGCGGCGCCGAGTCCCTCGGGGCGGGCCGCCGGGACACCGCGGCGGGCGGCCAGGGTCAGGGCGAGCCGGGCGACGACCGCGGACGCGGCGGCCGCGACCGCGCCCTCGGCCCAGCCCCGGGCGTACAGCTGCTGAAGGACCGCCACCTGGGCGAGCAGGGCGAACACCAGGGTGATCACACCGAATGGCCCAATGTCCGACTGCTTCATGATGCGCAGCGCGTCGTCGGCCGGTTTGCCGCTGCCCAGTCCGTCGGCGGTGTCCGCGAGTCCGTCGAGGTGCAGCCCCCGGGTGAGGGCCGCCGGCACCGCGGCCGAGGCGACCGCGGCGAGCAGCGGCCCCGAGCCGGACAGCAGCAACAGGCTGCCCGGCACCGCCGCGAGCGCCCCCACGACGAGGCCGGCCAGCGGGGCGCACAGCATGCCGGCCCGGGCGGTCCCGCGGTCCCAGCGGGTGACACGGACGGGGAGCACGGTGAGGGTGCCGAAGGCGAAACGCAGGCCGTGGCTGTTCAGGGAGGTCACGGCGCGCAGGCTAATCGCTGGGCGCGGCCGATAGATTGGGCGAAGCCGTACATAGACGTGCATAAGTGATGGAGCGGGAGTGGGTGGGATGGGTCACTGGTTCGACCGGAACATCGTCGAGCCGGGGAAGCTGCCCCTGCTCCTGGCGCTGACCGCCTTCGTGCTGACCTTCGCGATCACCCGGGTCATCACCCGGATGATCCGGGCCGGCAAGGGGCCGTTCGGCAACATCACACCGGGCGGGGTCCATGTCCATCACGTGGTGCCGGGCGTGGTGCTGAGCGTGGTCGGCGGATTCGGCGCGGTGGCCAGCGGCAAGCACGGCTTCGCGGCCGGGACCTGCGCGGTGGTCTTCGGGATGGGGGCGGGGCTGGTGCTGGACGAGTTCGCCCTGATCCTGCACATGGACGACGTGTACTGGACCGAGCAGGGCCGGCAGAGCGTGGAGGTGGTGATCCTGACCGCCGCCCTGGTGCTGCTGGTGCTCGGCGGGTTCTCCCCGCTCGGCGTGGACGATCTGAGCGACGATCAGCAACAGGGCCGGCTCGGCGTCGTCCTCACCCTCGTCGTCAACTTCTGCTTCGTGCTGATCGCCCTGTTCAAGGGCAAGGCGCGGATGGCGGTGCTCGGCACCCTGATCCCGTTCGTCGCCCTCATCGGGGCGGTCCGGCTGGCCCGGCCCACCTCGATGTGGGCGAAGCGGTTCTACCGCAACCGGCACCGGGCCCGCTCCAGGGCGGTGCTGCGCGCCTACCACCACGACGTCCGCTGGGCCGGACCGCGAAGGAGGTTTCAGGACTTGATCGGCGGCGCACCCGACCGGGTCCCGGCCCCCTCGCCCAAGCCCTGACGGCGCCGCGCCCGCCGCCCGTCCCGCAGGGCCCGGGCCGCGCACAGGGCGAGCGCCGCCGCGATGGCCGCCAGGTGCTCCTTGCCCGCCAGGTTGTCCTTGAGGGCGATCTCGGCCACCATCGCCGCGATCACCAGACCGCCGGTGAACCAGGCCCGGTACACCCAGCAGACGCAGACGGCCAGGGCGACCACCGCCGCCGAGGGGCCCGTGTCGACGACCAGCGCGTCGGAGCCGGGCAGGCCGAGGAACCCGTCCGGCCCGACGGCGATGCCGATCCGCGCGTACAGAGTTCCGGCGAGCGTCGCGACGTACGCGATCAGCAGCGTCCGCCACCGGCCGAGGCAGATCTCGGCGATCCCGAACACCAGCAGCACCTGCGCCAGCGCACCCCACACCGGCAGATCGAGCGCGGGGACGAACAGCGACAGCGGGGTGCGCAGCAGCGCCGCCCACAGCGGGTCCTCGGCGCGCACCGACGCCAGCGTCTGCACCGGCCCGTAGCCCCAGGACCGGTTCTGCACCACCTGGACCAGCGCCGTCAGGGCGACCGCGGCCAGCGTCATCGGGACGGCCCGCAGCCGTTCGGCCGCGAGTGCCGTCCGCACGGTCGTCCACAGCGGACCCCACTCCCGGCGGGCCGCCCGGCCGAGCGCGCGCACCGCTCTCATCCACGCGGTCCGAGCTGCGAGCGGTGCAGCCACTTGGGGAGCCCGGGTGCCTCCAGGAACCCTTCGGCGCGGCCCGCGGCGACGCCGATGCGCAGCAGGTCCGCGCTCTTCTCGAAGAGCAGGTAGCGCGGCTCCCAGATCGGCCGGTACTTGGCGTTGGCGCGGTACAGCGACTCGATCTGCCACCAGCGGGAGAAGAAGCTCAGCAGTGAACGCCACAGCCGGAGCACCGGTCCCGCGCCGAGCCGCGAGCCGCGTTCGAAGACCGAGCGGAACATCGCGAAGTTCAGCGACACCTGCGTGACGCCGATCTTCCCGGCCCGTTGCAGGAGTTCGATGACCATGAACTCCATCAGTCCGTTCTCGGCGTCCCGGTCACGGCGCATCAGGTCGAGGGAGAGGCCGTTGGGCCCCCAGGGCACGAAGCTCAGCACGGCCCGCAGCTCCCCGGGACCGCCGTCGTCGCCGGGGGCGGTGTCGCGGCATTCGAGCATCACGCACTGCCCGTCGGCCGGGTCGCCGAGCCGCCCCAGGGCCATCGAGAAGCCGCGTTCGGTCGCGCCGTCGCGCCAGTCGTCGGCCCGCCGCACCAACTCGGCCATCTCGGCCCCGGGAATGTCCGCGTGCCGGCGCACCGTCACCTCGTAACCGGCCCGCTTGACCCGGTTGTACGCCTGCCGGACGGTCCGCATCGCCCGCCCCTCCAGGGTGAAGTCGGCGGTCTCCACGATCGCCTCGTCGCCCAGCTCCAGGGCGTCGAGGCCGTGCCGGGCGTAGATCGTGCCGCCCTCCTCGCTCGCCCCCATCACCGCGGGGATCCAGCCGTGCTCGCGGGCCTCGGCCAGCCAGGGGCCGATCGCCCCGGGCCAGGCCTCGGGGTCGCCGATCGGGTCGCCGGAGGCCAGCGAGACCCCGCCGACCACCCGGTAGGTGACGGCCGCCTTCCCGGTCGGCGACCAGATGACGCTCTTCTCGCAGCGCAGCGCGAAGTAGCCCAGCGAGTCGCGCTCACCGTGCTTGTCGAGCAGGGCGCGCAGCGCCGTCTCGTCCTCGGGCGTGATCGGGTCGACCGCGCGGCGGGAGCGGAAGGCCGCGTACACGACGGCGATCAGCAGCAGGGTGGACAGGATGTTGATGACGACGTTGACCCAGCCCGGAGTGGAGATGCCGGGGAACCGGGAGTCGTCCGCCGCGACGGAGACGAGGCGCAGCGCGCCGTAGCGCCAGCGGTCCAGGAACGTCGAACGGTAGTCGTCGTGCGCGGTGTTGGTGACGGTGACCAGGCCGGCGGCGATCAGCGAGGTGACCAGCAGTCCGCCGACCGCCACCAGCGCGGCCAGCTTCGGGTTGGACCGGTCGCCCTTCGCGTAGAACTCGCGCCGGCCGAGGGCCAGGGCGAGGACGAAGACGGCGGTCAGCGCCAGCGAGATCCAGTTCTGCGGGTACCGGCGGACCTCCGGAAAGCCGATCACCGCGGCGAAGAGCAGCAGCGTGAGTCCGCTCAGCACCGTGTTCACGATCCACGCGGCCCGTTTGCGCCGCCGCATCGTGACGGCGAGGAACAGCGCGACCACCCCGGACGAGAAGCCCGCGGTGAGCAGATAGGGCGTGAAGTAGTTCTCGGTGTTGTGGCGGCGCAGGTCCTGGCCGAAGGTGACCCAGACGGCACTCAGGAAATTGATGAACGACACGACGCGCAGGTACCAGATGGCGAACGCCGCGCTGCGTCGCGACCGTTCGGTGCTCTGCGGCCGGGCGGTGCCCCGCCCGGATTCCTCGCTGGCCAATCGGACCTCTCCCATGAAAAGCGATCATATGGGGCATCGCGCTTCATGAGGAGGCGCCCTGCGGCCGGTGTCCGGGCGGCCGCAGTCCTCGACCCTCAGGGGTGGATCAGGCCGGGTCGGCCACCGCGGCCCCTCCGCCGGCGGCCGCCTCCTCGTTGTCGTCGGTGTACTCGGCGGCCTTCGTCTCGTCCGCGTCGTCCTCCGATGCGCGTTCGGGCAGCTCCGCCGCCAGCGCGGCCGCGGCCTGGACGAACGGAAGGGCGAGCAGTGCCCCGCTTCCTTCACCGACGATGACGCCGTGGTCCAGCAGCGGGTTGAGCGCCATCCGGTCCAGCGCCTTCGCCTGCGCCGGCTCACCGCTCAACTGCCCCGCCAGCCACCAGTCCGGCGCCCGGAACGCGGCCCGCTGCGCGACCAGCGCCGCGGCCGCCGAGACCACGCCGTCCAGGATCACCGGCAGCCGGCGCACCGCGCACTGCAGCAGGAACCCCGTCATCGCCGCCAGATCGGCACCGCCCACCGTGGCCAGCAGCTCAAGCTGGTCGCCCAGGACCGGACGGGCCCGGCGCAGCGCGTCACGGACCGCCGCGCACTTGCGCATCCAGGCCAGGTCGTCGATCCCCGTGCCGCCGCGCCCGGTGACCACCGAGGCGTCGGTGCCACAGAGCGCCGCGATCAGGGTGGCCGCTGCCGTCGTACCGCCGACGCTCAGATCGCCGAGCACCACCAGATCGGTGCCCGAGTCGGCCTCCTCGTCGGCGATCGCCATACCGAGGCGCACCGCCTGCTCGGCCTCCTCGGCCGTCATCGCGTCCTCGACGTCGATCCGGCCGCTGCCGCGCCGCACCCGGGTCCGCACCACCGCGTCCGGCAGCAGCTGCGGATCGCAGTCCAGACCGGCGTCGACGATCCGTACGGGCACGGAGAACCTGCGGGCCAGCACCGCGAGCGGCGTCGAGCCGTCCAGCGTCGCCCGCACCAGCTCGTGCGCGCTGCCGGCCGCACGGCCGGACACCCGCAGCTCCGCCACCCCGTGATCACCGGCGAAGAGCACCACGCGCGGCTGTTCGATCGCCCTGACCGGCACGGCCTGCTGCGCGGCCGAGAGCCATTCGCCCAGTTCGTCGAGGCGGCCGAGGGCGCCGGGCGGCACGATGAACCGCTCCCGGCGTTCCTCGGCATCTCGCCGCACACCCCCGTCGGGGCGTTCGATCAGGTCGGAGAAGTCGTCCAGATTCACGGGGGTCTGCCTCGCGGGTCGTGTGGGGTGGCCGGGGAGCCCGGCGCGGGCTCGGAGGCCGCCGGGTGGCCTCGGAGCCTCTTGACGGGAACAGTACCTGCCGCGTTTTCCGGCCCTCCCTCAGTGCGCCGCCCGGTCCCCGAAGCGCAGCAGGGTCATCGCGGGTGTCAGGGTCCGCACCCCGGGGAGCAGGTTCTGGACCCGGATCAGTTCGCCCATGGCGCCGCGCCCGCGCGGCAGACGCAGCGCCCGCACCTCGGTGATGCCCGGATGCGCGCCGCGCAGCTTCCCGCGCTCACCCGGGTCCATCGCCCAGCGCATCGGCGGGATCGTCATGGCGCCCACCTTCGAGGTGCCCGCCACCGTGCCCTTCGCGAGCCACCTCGACATCGTGTCCAGGACGAGGATCCCGCCCGGCAGCCGTTCGGCGCAGGCGGCCAGTACGCGGCGCACCTCGGCGGGGCGCAGATACATCAGCAGCCCCTGCGCCGTGACGACCACGCCCCGGCCCTCCGGGTCCTCGATCTCGTCCAGCCAGGAGAGGTCCGTCGCCGACCCGGACAGCGTCCGCAGCCGGTCCGAGGGCGGCAGCAGCGTGTGGCGCAGGGTGGCGACCTCGGGCAGCTCCACGCTCAGCCAGTCCAGCCGGCCGTTGTCCACCCGCCAGAACCCGGTCTCCAGACCGTCTCCGAGCGCGACCACGGTGGCCCGCGGCCGGTCGTCGAGGTACTCCTGCACGGCCAGGTCGAAGCAGCGCGACCGCAGCCCCTGCGCCTGCGAGTGGAACGGGCCGGGCACCCCGAACCGCTCTTCGAAGGGATAGTCCAGGTTCGCCAGCAACTCGAGCGCCATCGGGTCGTCCAGCACCGGATAGGGCCGGCCCGCCTCGTACGCCCGGTTGTACAACGTCCACAGCAGGGTCTCCGGCACCCCGTTCAGCATCGGCCGCACACGTGCCATGTCCGCTCCTCCTGTTCCGTTCCGTCTCTTCCGGCGGGCGGTCGCTCAGCCGCGCAGGGTCAGCGCCTGCCCGGCGACCACCAGCAGCACCTGCTCGCACTCGTCGGCGACCGCGGCGTTCAGCCGGCCCAGCTCGTCCCGGAAGCGCCGGCCGGCGGCGGTCGCGGGCACCACGCCCGACCCGGTCTCGTTGGTCACCACGACGACGGTGCGCCGCGTCCCGCGGACCGCGGCCACCAGCTCGGCGGTCCGCTCCCGCAGCGCCCGCTCACCTCCGCCTGCCCAGGCCTCGTCGTCCCAGGCATCCACCCGGTCCATCGCGTCCGTCAGCCAGAGCGAGAGGCAGTCGATCAGCAGCGGCGGCCCGTCCGATGCCAGCAGCTCCGCCGGCTCGCAGGTCTCCTCGGTGCGCCAGGCCGCCGGTCTGCGCTCCCGGTGCAGCCCGATCCGGGCCGCCCACTCCACGTCGCCCTCCCGGCCGCCGCCGGTCGCCACGTACACGACCTCGGGGTACGTCTCCAGCCGCCGCTCGGCCTCGACGGACTTGCCGGACCGCGCGCCGCCGGTCACCAGCGTGCGCCGGGGGACCTCGGCCGCCGCGTGGTACCCGCCGACGGTCAGCGTCGTGCCGTCCGGCACCGCCCGCGCCCCGGCGGCGGCGAGCCGGCGGTCGAGCTCGGGGCCGGACGGGGCGTCGTGGTCCAGATGGACGGCGATCAGTTCGGTGTCCGGTCCGACCGCCTCGACGGCGCGCAGCCGGGCCACCGCGTCGGGCCGTCCCACGACGTCACCGACGACCATGTCGTACGCCTCCGCCACCCGGTCGGCGAGACCTGCCGGAGCGGCGCCCGGCGGCAGGTAGAGCAGCCGCTCGCCCTCCGGTGACGTCACCTCGTACCCGGTGCCCGGCGCGTCCATCGGAACGGCCCGCACCCGGTGTCCGCTGATCAGCGTCAGCACCCGTCCGTCCGGCACCCGGCCGGCCGGGGGCAGCCCGGCGGGCAGCTCGACGGCGGGGCCGTCGTGCGGATGGGTGAGCAGCACCTGCCGTACGCCCGTGAGTGAATGCCCCGCACGGGCGGCGGCGAACACCGCCCCGGGGGTGAGGTCGAGCAGCAGCGCGTCGTCGACCAGCAGAGCGGTCGCGGCCCGCGCACGCGCCCCGCGGGCGGTGGCGCAGGCGGCGCAGGGGCAGTCGGGCCGCGGCAGCCCGTCGGGGGCTCCGGTGCCGAGCAGAGTCAGTTCCACGCCCCGATCCTCCCGCGTCCCCGCACCGGGTGCGCGACGTGGGGGTGACCGGAGGTGCCGGGGCCCCTTCCCGCGCTGGTCGTAAGCACTAGGCTGCGGGACGGAACAAAGTGACCCAGGAGGCGGACATGGCGTGGACGTGGCGGTTCGAGAAGTCCGACGGTACGGAGACGGAGCCGGCCCTGCAGCCGGACGAATTCACGACACAGGGTGACGCGGAGTCCTGGATCGGTGAGTACTGGAAGGAACTCCTCGACGGCGGGGCGGACCAGGCGACGCTCTTCGACGACACGACGAAGATCTACGGCCCGATGAGCCTCCAGGCCGAGCAGAGCTGAACGGAACGAACGCCGGGCGGGCCCGAGAGGGCCCGCCCGGCGTTGTCCGGACCGTGTGCCGGGGAGTCAGATCTCGCCGAGCGTGACCTCGGCCGTCCGGTCCGCACCGGCGCGCTGGTACGTCACGGTGACCTTCTGGCCCGGCTTGTCCGACGCCAGCGCCTCCGAGAGGGAGGTGATCGTGGTGACGGGAGTGCTGCCGATCTTGGTGATGATGTCGCCGGCCCGCAGCCCCGCCTTCTCCGCGGCGCCGCCCTTCGTCACGCTGACGAGCGCGACCCCCGCCGGCTGGTAGCTGTCGTCGACGACGGTCCGGCCGGTGATGTTCAGCGCGGCCCGGCCGGAGTCGGTGACCTTGCCGCTCTTGATGATCTGGTCAGCGACCGTCTTCACCATCGAGACGGGGATGGCGAAGCCGATGCCAGGCGCCGCGCTGTCACCCATCTGGGGGTCCGTGGCCGCCAGCGTCGGGATGCCGATGACCTCGCTGTCCAGGTTCACCAGGGCGCCGCCGCTGTTGCCCGGGTTGATCGCCGCCGAGGTCTGCACCATGTTGGCGATGGTCGCGCCCGTGCCGCCGCCGGCGCGGGTCTCGCTCACGGTCCGGCCGAGCGCCGAGACGATGCCCTGGGTGACGCTGCTGGACAGGCCAAGGGGCGAGCCCATCGCCAGCACGATCTGGCCGACCGCGACCTTCTCCGAGTCGCCGAACTTCGCGGGCTTCAGCCCGTCCGGGACGTCGTCGAGCTTGATGACCGCGAGATCCTGCTCGGGATAGGCGGCGACCAGCGAGGCGCTCAGCACCTTCTCGCCGGTGGCCACGGTCACCTTGAAGGTCTTCTCGTCGCCGACGACATGGGCGTTGGTGACGATGTGGCCCTTGGCGTCGTAGACGATGCCGGAGCCGAGACTGTCCGAGGCGTCGATCTGCACCACCGAGGGAAGCACGTCCTCGATGACGGACTGGTATTCGCTCTGAAGATCACCGGTGGCCTTCGCGGCCGAGCCCTGCTGGGTCGAACCGGACTTCGTCGCGGAGGCGTCGGAGGCTGGGGAGTTCGAGTCGGAGCAACCGCTCACCAGCGCGATCGCACAGACACCTGCGGACAGGGGCAGCAGCAGCCGGCGCACACGGCTGCGGGAGTGAAAGGCATCCATGTCCGGATTATTACGTTTAACCCCATTGGCGGCCTGCCGGGCGCACCCGCCCGGGGAGCTCCCGGCCGAAGGGCCGTCCTGCGGGGCGGTGTCAGCCCCGCACGCCGCACAGGTGCAGCAGCGCGGCCACCCTGCGGTACGGATCCGTGCGTCCCGCCCGGTCCTCCGCGGCCAGCACCCGCTCCAGCTCCGCCGCCGACGGCAGTTCCGCGTCGTTGCTCACGTTGTCCGTGAAGACCCGCACCCCGTACCAGGCGCGCAGCGGTGCGGCGATCCCGGCGAGCGTCGCGGTGAGGGCGTCGAGCCGGTCCGCGCGCACGGAGAGCCCGAGGCGGTTGGTGTACCGGTCCGTGTCGAACGCGGTCAGCGCCGCGTCCCAGTCCCCGGCGGTCCCGGGCCGCATCGCCAGCGCGTCCGCGTTCCGCACGAGCAGCGACAGCAGTCCGCCCGGGGCGAGCATCCGGGCCAGACCGGCCACCATGGCGTCGGGCTCCTGGACGTACATCAGGACGCCGTGGCAGAGCACCACGTCGAAACTGCCGGGCAGGAAGTGGACCCCGGTGTCCTGGCCGTTGCCCTCGATGAGCCGGACCCGCTCACGGATGCCGGCGGGCTCGCCGCCGAGCGCCTCGCGGGCGACCCGCAGCATCTCGGCGTCGGATTCGAGACCCGTGACCGTGTGACCGGCCCGGGCCAGGCGCAGCGCCTGGGTGCCCTGGCCCATGCCGACATCGAGGATCCGCAGCCGCTGCCCGACCGGGAAGCGCGCCGCGATCTGCTCGTCCAGCTGCCGGGCGACCAGCTCCTGGCGGACGGTGTTGCGCAGTCCGCCGAGCCCCTTCAGCCAGGCCGGCGAAGCCCCGGCGAAACCGGGGACCGCATCACCCGGCCGACCGGCGGACACGCCGCCGGCCGGACCGGAGAGATCCGTACTCAGGGCCGCTCTCCGCGCTTGACCTGCGGCTTCGGCAGCCGGAGCCGGCGCATCTGGAGCGTACGCATCAGGCCGTAGGCGACCGCGCCACGCTTGGGCGTGTCCGGGAAGCGCTCGTTCAGCTGCTTGCGCAGCCGGAACGTGAGCCCGATCGAGTCGATGACGATCAGCACGATCACGCCGAGCCAGAGCAGCAGCGAGATGTTCTGGATGCCCTGCACCTGGATCACGCTGAGGATCAGGATGACCACGGCGAGGGGCAGGAAGAACTCCGCGATGCAGAAGCGCGAGTCCACGAAGTCGCGGACGAAGCGGCGCACCGGACCCTTGTCGCGGGCCGGCAGATAGCGCTCGTCGCCACTGGCCAGCGCCTCGCGCTGCTTGGCCATGTCGACACGGCGCGCTTCGCGCTGGCGCTTCATGGCCTCCTTGCGGTCGGTCGGCGCACCACTGGAGGCACGGCGGCGCTGCGACTGGGCGTCGCTGCGCTTGGGGGTGGGGCGACCTTTGGGGGCCTGCGGGTCGCGGGACGTCTTGGAGAGGTCCGCCGTCACCTTGTCGGTGGGGGCCTTCTCTTCCTTGGAGCGGCTACGGAACACAAGGCCCAAGGGTACGGGGTCGATCGCCACGACCCCAGGCCGGCCGGGAACGATCCGGCAACGGCCTGCGTCCTCGCTGGTGTGCGAGCGGGACGATACGGGCGTCACCACCGGTTTCCCTGACCTTCACCTACTCCCTGGGCCGGAGTGGTCACCGGTGGCAGTCGTCCTTGGGGAGGACCCCATCCTTGCTCGAACAGTGCGGTAATAGAGGCAGGGCCCGTACTGTGGGTTCTGTTGGAGTGCTGGAGACCCGTTAAGTCAGAAGGGGGCGCGCGAAGCCCATGAGCGGTGTCATGAAGCGTATGGGGATGATCTTCCGCGCGAAGGCAAACAAGGCCCTGGACCGGGCCGAGGATCCGCGCGAGACCCTCGATTACTCGTACCAGAAGCAGCTGGAGCTGCTTCAGAAGGTGCGCCGCGGTGTCGCCGATGTGGCGACCTCGCGCAAGCGCCTGGAGCTGCAGCTGAACCAGCTGCAGGGCCAGACGTCCAAGCTGGAGGACCAGGGCCGCAAGGCGCTCGCGCTCGGCCGCGAGGACCTGGCCCGCGAGGCGCTGTCGCGCCGCGCCGCCCTCCAGCAGCAGGTCACCGACCTGGAGACGCAGCACACCACGCTGCAGGGCGAGGAGGAGAAGCTCACTCTGGCGGCCCAGCGGCTGCAGGCCAAGGTCGACGCCTTCCGTACGAAGAAGGAGACGATCAAGGCCACCTACACGGCCGCCCAGGCGCAGACCCGGATCGGCGAGGCCTTCTCCGGCATCTCCGAGGAGATGGGCGACGTCGGCCTGGCCATCCAGCGGGCCGAGGACAAGACCCAGCAGCTCCAGGCCCGCGCGGGCGCGATCGACGAGCTGCTCGCCTCCGGCGCCCTGGACGACCCGACCGGCACGGCGAAGGACGACCTCACCGCCGAGCTGGACCGGATCTCCGGTGGTTCGGACGTGGAGCTGGAGCTGCAGCGCATGAAGGCCGAACTGGCCGGCGGCTCCCCCTCGAAGCAGGCCATCGAGGGCGGCCCGCAGGACGCCGCCCAGCAGCAGTCCCCGACCCAGACCCCGCACAAGTTCGACAAGAATTAAGGCAGCGTCATGATCGTACGGATCATGGGGGAGGGCCAGGCAGTCCTGGCCGACAGTCATCTCGCCGAGCTCAACAAACTCGACAACGAACTGCTCGCCGAAATGGAGAGCGGTGACGGACCAGGCTTCCGCACCACGCTCCACGCGCTCCTCGCCAGGGTGCGCGAACTCGGCACACGCTTGCCGGACGACTCCCTGGAGCCGTCCGAGCTGATCCTGCCGTCGCCCGACGCGACCCTCGAAGAGGTCCGCGCCATGCTCAGCGACGACGGCCTGATTCCCGGCTGACGACCGGCAGCACCAGCACCCGCACGACCGTGCCCCGTGACCGGCCCCGCCGGACAGGGGGCACAGTTGTGTGTGGTCCACACCGGTTCTCCCGGCATCTCCCGCCCGCGCGGACCGGAATCCCCGCGACACGCCGTAACGTAGCTTGACGTGACCACCCTCGGAACCGGGGTTCTGCGCATCCGGAACTGGCTGCGCGACCATCCCCTCGCGCTGGACGGCGCGCTCGCCCTGGCCGTGTTCGTGGCCATGTTCATCGGTTCCTTCGCCGATCCGAACGCACACCACGGGCCCACCTTCGGCACCCGCACACCCGAACCCGGCAGCGTGTTCCTGATGGTGCTCGGCGCCCTTGCCCTGGTCTGGCGGCGCCGCAGGCCGATGGCCGTGCTCGCCGCCACCGGGGTGCTGACCGTCGTCGAGCTGGTGGTGGAGGACCCGCCCGCCCCGGTGGTGATGAGCGCCGTCATCGCGCTGTGCACCGTCGCCGCCCGCACCGACCGGCCGACGACCTGGCGGGTCGGGCTGCTCACCATGGCCGCCCTCACCGCGGCCGCGATGTTCTTCGGCTCGGCCCCCTGGTACAGCCAGGAGAACCTCGGGATCTTCGCCTGGACCGGGATGGCGGCCGCGGCGGGCGACGCGGTCCGCTCCCGGCGCGCGTTCGTCGACGCGATCAGGGAGCGTGCCGAGCGGGCCGAACGGACCCGCGAGGAGGAGGCCAGGCGCCGGGTGGCCGAGGAACGGCTGCGCATCGCCCGCGACCTGCACGACGTCGTCGCCCATCACATCGCCCTGGTCAACGTGCAGGCCGGGGTCGCGGCCCACGTCATGGACAAACGCCCCGACCAGGCCAAGGAGGCGCTCGCCCACGTCCGGGAGGCGAGCCGCTCCGCGCTCAACGAACTGCGGGCCACCGTGGGGCTGCTGCGCCAGTCCGGCGACCCGGCCGCGCCGACCGAACCCGCCCCGGGCCTCGCCGTCCTCGACGAGCTCGTGGAGACCGTGCGACGGGCCGGGCTGCCCGTCGAGGTGGCCTGCTCGGCGAAGGACGAGCCGCCGCTGCCGGCCGCCGTGGACCTGGCCGCCTACCGGGTGATCCAGGAGGCGCTGACCAATGTGCGCAAGCACGCGGGCCCCGGCGCCAAGGCCGAGGTGAGCGTCGTACGGGTCGGTGGCACGGCCGAGGTCATGGTGCTGGACAACGGCCGCGGAACGGCCGGCCGCGCCACCGGCGACCCGGCCGGCGGCGGCCACGGCCTCCTCGGCATGCGCGAGCGGGTCACCGCACTGGGCGGCACCCTCACCGCCGGACCCCGTTACGGGGGCGGCTTCCGGGTTCATGCGATCCTGCCCCTCAAGACCCGTGCGCGGGAGCCGGACCATCCGGGCGCGGCTGACCGGACGGGGGAGCACGCATGACAGCGGCCATCAAGGTCCTGCTCGTCGACGACCAGGCGCTGCTGCGCAGCGCGTTCCGCGTCCTGGTCGACTCGGAGCCCGACATGGAGGTGGTCGGCGAGGCGGCGGACGGGGCGCAGGCCGTGGACCTGGCCCGCTCGACCCGCGCCGACGTGGTCCTGATGGACATCCGGATGCCCGGCACGGACGGTCTCACCGCGACCCGGATGATCAGCGCCGACCCGGAACTCGCGGATGTGCGCGTGGTCATGCTCACCACCTTCGAGGTGGACGAGTACGTGGTGCAGTCCCTGCGGGCCGGCGCCTCGGGCTTCCTCGGCAAGGGGGCGGAACCGGAGGAACTCCTCAACGCCATCCGGATCGCCGCGGGCGGCGAGGCGCTGCTGTCGCCCGCCGCGACCAAGGGGCTGATCGCCACCTTCCTCGCCCAGGGCGGGAGTTCGGGCGACGGCGGGCCGGGAGCCGCCGAGTACTCCGCACGGCTGGATGCCCTCACCACCCGCGAACGCGAGGTGCTGGTCCTCGTCGCGGGCGGACTGTCGAACGACGAGATCGCCGAGCGGCTCGTGGTCAGTCCGCTCACCGTCAAGACCCATGTCAACAGGGCGATGGCAAAGCTGGGCGCCCGCGACCGGGCCCAACTGGTCGTAATTGCGTACGAATCGGGCCTGGTTCGGCCACGGGTGGAGTGAGGGTGCAGCCGCGGCGTACTCCACCTGCGGTATGCGCGGCATAAGAAAGCGACCTGGGACCGACGCCTTCGGCTCAGGCGATGGGCGATCGTATAGGTGGGCCGGGTCTGTCCCCGAGTTACCCGCCCACCTGCCGCGTAAGCCACAGAAGAGAGACCCACCCATGTCCTGGCTGTCCAGATTCAGCCTCGCGCAAAGGGCCCTGATCGGGCTGATCTCGATCGTCGCGCTCGTATTCGGAGCGATCGCGATCCCGCAGCTCAAGCAGCAGCTGCTGCCCACCATCGAACTGCCGATGGTGTCGGTGCTCGCCCCGTACCAGGGTGCGTCCCCCGATGTGGTCGAGAAGCAGGTCGTCGAACCGCTCGAGAATTCGATCAAGGCCGTCGACGGCGTCACCGGAATGACCTCCACCGCCAGCGAGGGCAACGCCGTCATCATGGCGACGTTCGACTTCGGCGACGAGGGCACCAAGCAGCTCGTCGCGGACATCCAGCAGGCGGTGAACCGCGCCCGCATCCAGCTGCCCGACGATGTGGACCCGCAGGTCATCGCGGGCTCGACCGACGACATCCCGACCGTCGTCCTCGCCGTCACCTCCGACAAGGACCAGCAGGCCCTCGCGGACCAGCTGGACCGCACGGTCGTCCCCGCCCTGGAGGACATCGACGGCGTCGGCCAGGTCACCGTCGACGGGGTGCAGGACCTCCAGGTCTCCATCACCCCCGACGACAAGAAGCTCGCGGCGGCCGGACTGAACGCGACCTCGCTCGCCCAGGCGCTCCAGGCCGGCGGCGCGACCGTCCCGGCGGGTTCCTTCTCCGAGGCCGGCAAGAGCCGCACCGTCCAGGTCGGCGGCACGTTCACCACCCTCCAGCAGTTCGAGGACCTGCGGGTCTCCGGGCAGGACCCGGCGACCGGCAAGCCCGGCAAGCCGGTCCGGGTCGGTGACATCGCCACGGTGAAGCAGGAGCCGTCCACCGCGGTCTCCATCACGCGCACCAACGGCAAGCCGAGCCTGGCCGTCATGGCGACGATGGACAAGGACGGCAGCGCCGTCGCCATCTCGGACGCCGTCAAGGACAAGCTCCCGGACCTGCGCAAGGACCTCGGCGCCGGCGCCGAGCTGACCGTCGTCTCCGACCAGGGCCCCGCCGTCTCCAAGGCGATCTCGGGTCTGACCACCGAGGGCGCGCTCGGCCTGCTCTTCGCGGTCATCGTGATCCTGGTCTTCCTGGCCTCGCTGCGCTCGACCCTGGTCACCGCGGTCTCCATCCCGCTCTCCGTGGTCCTCGCGCTGATCGTGCTCTGGACCCGCCACCTGTCGCTCAACATGCTCACCCTGGGCGCGCTGACCATCGCGATCGGCCGGGTCGTCGACGACTCGATCGTCGTCCTGGAGAACATCAAGCGTCACCTCGGCTACGGCGAGGAGCGCCAGTCGGCGATCACCACCGCGGTGAAGGAGGTGGCCGGCGCGGTCACCGCCTCCACGCTCACCACCGTCGCCGTCTTCCTGCCCATCGGCCTGGTCGGCGGTATGGTCGGCCAGCTCTTCGGCTCGTTCTCGCTGACCGTCACCGCGGCGCTGCTGGCCTCCCTGCTGGTCTCGCTGACCGTCGTCCCCGTCCTGTCGTACTGGTTCCTGCGCGCACCCAAGGGCAGCGCCGAGGACCCGGACAAGGCGCGTCGCGAGGCGGAGGAGAAGGAAGCCCGCAGCAGGCTCCAGCGGATCTACGTCCCGGTGCTGCGCTTCGCCACCCGTCGCCGCATCACCAGCATCGTCATCGCCGTCGCCGTGCTGTTCGGCACCTTCGGCATGGTCCCGCTGCTCAAGACGAACTTCTTCGACCAGGGCGAGCAGGAGGTCCTGTCCATCAAGCAGGAGCTCACCCCGGGCACCAGCCTGGCGGCCGCCGACGAGGCGGCCAAGAAGGTCGAGAAGGTCATCGCCGGTGACGAGGGCGTCAAGGACTACCAGGTCACCGTCGGATCGTCCGGCTTCATGGCGGCCTTCGGCGGCGGCACCGGCGCCAACCAGGCGTCCTACCAGGTCACCCTGAAGGACTCCGCCGACTACGACGCCACCCAGGACCGCATCGACGAGGCCCTGGCCAAGCTCGACGGCATCGGGGACACCACCATCGCCGCGGGCGACGGCTTCGGCAGCCAGGACCTCAGCGTCGTGGTCAAGGCCGCCGACGCGGACACCCTGAAGAAGGCCTCCGAAGAGGTGCGCGCCGAGGTGGCCGAGCTCAAGGACGTCACCGACGTCCAGAGCGACCTGGCGCAGAGCATCCCGCGCGTCTCGGTCAAGGCCAACGCCAAGGCCGCCGACGCCGGTTACAGCCAGGCCACGCTGGGCGCGGCCGTCGCCTCCGCCGTACGGGGCACCCCGTCCGGCAAGGCGATCATGGACGATACCGAGCGCGACGTCGTCATCAAGTCGGCCCACCCGGCCACCACGATGGAGGAGCTGAAGAACCTCCCGCTGGGAGCGGTCAGGCTCGGGTCCATCGCCGATGTGCAGCTGGTCCCCGGACCGGTCTCCATGACCCGGATCGACGGCCAGCGCGCCGCGACGATCACGGCCAAGCCCACCGGTGACAACACCGGCGCGGTCAGCACCTCGCTCCAGACGAAGATCGACGCCCTGGATCTCCCGGACGGCGCCACCGCCACCATCGGCGGCGTCACCCAGGACCAGGACGACGCGTTCATGAAGCTGGGCCTGGCCATGCTGGC
The DNA here is from genome assembly GCF_035917255.1 of Streptomyces sp. NBC_01257. NCBI lineage: Bacteria > Bacillati > Actinomycetota > Actinomycetes > Kitasatosporales > Streptomycetaceae > Streptomyces > Streptomyces sp. NBC_01257. Next base: position 2,653,139 of record NZ_CP108472.1, on the reverse strand, counting down.
GGCCATCGCGATCGTCTTCATGCTGCTGGTCGCGACCTTCCGGTCGCTCGTCCAGCCGCTGATCCTGCTGGTCTCCATCCCGTTCGCCGCCACGGGCGCCATCGGCCTGCTCCTCATCACGGGCACCCCGATGGGCGTCCCGGCGATGATCGGCATGCTGATGCTGATCGGCATCGTGGTGACCAACGCGATCGTGCTGATCGACCTGATCAACCAGTACCGCGCCCAGGGCATGGCCGTGGTCGACGCCATCGTCGAGGGCGGCCGTCACCGGCTCCGCCCGATCCTGATGACGGCACTGGCGACGATCTTCGCCCTCCTCCCGATGGCGCTCGGCGTCACCGGCGAGGGCGGCTTCATCTCGCAGCCGCTGGCCGTCGTGGTCATCGGCGGTCTGGTCACCTCGACGCTGCTGACGCTGCTCCTGGTGCCGACGCTGTACGCGATGGTGGAGCTCTTCAAGGAGCGCCGCGCGAAGAAGAAGGCCGCGAAGCGGGCGAAGAAGGCCGGAATCCCGGCCCCGGCCGAATCGGAGGAGACCACCTCCTCCGACGAGCCGGAGCCCGCGAAGGCCTGACCGGGCATGCGGAAGGCCCCGGCACCGGAATCCGGTGCCGGGGCCTTCCGCTGTGCCTACGGCAGCGCCAGCATGCGCTCCAGCGCCAGCTTGGCGTACTTCTCGGTCTCCGGGTCGACCTCGATCCGGTTGACGAGGTTGCCCTCGGCCAGCGACTCCAGCGTCCACACCAGGTGCGGCAGGTCGATCCGGTTCATCGTCGAGCAGAAGCAGACCGTCTTGTCGAGGAAGACGATCTCCTTGTCCTCCGCGGCGAAACGGTTGGCCAGCCGGCGCACCAGGTTCAGCTCCGTGCCGATCGCCCACTTCGAGCCGGCCGGGGCCGCCTCCAGGGCCTTGATGATGTACTCCGTCGAGCCGACGTAGTCCGCGGCCGCCACGACCTCGTGCTTGCACTCCGGGTGCACCAGCACGTTGACCCCGGGTATACGGGCCCGCACGTCGTTGACGGACTCCACCGAGAAGCGCCCGTGCACCGAGCAGTGCCCGCGCCACAGGATCATCTTCGCGTTGCGCAGCTCCTCGGCGGTCAGGCCGCCGTTCGGCTTGTGCGGGTTGTAGAGGACGCAGTCCTCCAGGGTCATCCCCATGTCCCGTACGGCGGTGTTCCGGCCCAGGTGCTGGTCCGGGAGGAACAGGACCTTCTCGCCCTGTTCGAAGGCCCACTCCAGGGCGCGCTTCGCATTCGACGAGGTGCAGATCGTGCCGCCGTGGCGGCCGGTGAAGGCCTTGATGTCCGCGGAGGAGTTCATGTACGAGACGGGCACGACCTGCTCGGCGACGCCGGCCTCGGTGAGCACGTCCCAGCACTCGGCGACCTGCTCGGCGGTGGCCATGTCGGCCATCGAGCAGCCCGCCGCCAGGTCCGGCAGCACGACCTTCTGGTCGGCCGTGGTCAGGATGTCCGCGGACTCGGCCATGAAGTGCACACCGCAGAAGACGATGTACTCCGCCTCCGGCCGGGCCGCCGCGTCGCGGGCGAGCTTGAACGAGTCTCCCGTCACATCCGCGAACTGGATGACCTCGTCGCGCTGGTAGTGGTGCCCGAGGACGAAGACCTTCTCCCCCAGCTTCTCCTTGGCCGCGCGGGCGCGCTCCACCAGGTCCGGGTCGGACGGGGAGGGCAGGTCGCCGGGGCATTCGACGCCACGCTCGCTCTTGGGGTCGGCGTCGCGGCCGAGCAGGAGCAGGGCGAGGGGCGTCGGCTGGACATCGAGATCCTGGACGGGGTGGGCCGTGGTCACGTCACGCACCCTTTCTTCTCTGCGGAGGAGCCTTTTCGTCGAATTGACGTTATCTATCATAACCGGTTCACGTCACTTTGACGATGCCGATAGCGTCGATGTGACGCATCCGCCCGCCGGGCCGGTGTGCGAGCATGAATGGAACAGGCAAGCGCTCGGCCCGGAATGAATCCGCGGTCCCGACGGTTGCAACGTCGGCAAGCAGTCTCCGTACAACCCGGGAGAGAAGCAGATGTCCGTATCGGACGAGACCACCACCGTGAGCGACGGCATCCTCCTGTCCGACGCCGCCGCAGCCAAGGTCAAGGGCCTGCTGGAGCAGGAAGGCCGCGACGACCTGGCACTGCGCGTCGCCGTCCAGCCCGGCGGCTGCTCGGGCCTGCGTTACCAGCTCTTCTTCGATGAGCGTTCGCTGGACGGCGATGTCGTGAAGGACTTCGACGGCGTCAAGGTCGTCACCGACCGGATGAGCGCCCCGTACCTGGGCGGCGCCTCCGTCGACTTCGTGGACACCATCGAGAAGCAGGGCTTCACGATCGACAACCCGAACGCCACGGGTTCCTGCGCCTGCGGCGACTCCTTCAGCTAAACGCGGAGGAAGCGGTAGCGGACGTACGGCGGCGGCCCCGGGATTCCGATCCCGGGGCCGCCGCCGTAGCCGTGTGCGCGTGGTGCCGTGTACGAGTCAGGCGCGTCGTGTCAGGCGCGCGGCACCGCGACGTCCGATGCCGCGTCGACGACCTTCCGCTCGCCCAGCGGCTCATCCAGGGTGACCTTGCGGGTCAGCTCCTTGGCGATCATGACGCAGACCTTGCCCTTCTCCGGCTTCGACTCCGTCACCGAGACGGACACCGTGGAGCCGTTCTCGCTCGCGCTCGCGGTGTACTTGCTGCAGACGCCGCCCCAGAAGGTCACCGAGAGGGTCCGCCCGTCGGCGCTGTACGACAGGACCTTGCGCCCGGACGTCTTCGTTCCGCCGTTGTCCGGGGTCTTCCCGGGCGGGGTGTCCGCCAGGAACTCCGGGTCCACCGCCACCTGGGTCACGGTGCTGCCCGTGCCGCCCGCGGCCGGCCGGACCGTGAAGATCCAGGACGGTACGAGCAGCTGCTTGCCCTCCACGTACCGGGCGGCCAGGCCGAAGGCCGCCTTGTCGACCGTCACCGTCGTCGTGGGCGTCTCCGCCCCGGTCCGGGCGCCGCAGCTGACGCCGGACGACTTCGTGCCGTCCTCCAGCGGTGCGGGGCTCGCGCAGCCGCCGGTGTTCCCGCCGCTCGGCGGCCGGCTGGCGTTCAGCTGCTTCACCGCCTCGCCCGCGCTGATCACCGGGTATTCGGCGCCCTTCTCCAGGCCCTTCAACTGCCCGCTGCCACCGGTCACTTCACCGTCGGGGCCGACCTGGATCCCGGTCGCCCAGCCGGACGTCGGCAGCCCGTCGACCACCGGGTCGGCGTTCACCACCCGTACAGAACCCATCAGCCGGCGGGCGTCGAGAGCGGCGTCGTCCTGGCCGGCCGCCTTCAGTACGGGGACCGCGGCGGCCTTCGCGGCCTTCTCGCTCACCGGCGTGCCCGATCCGCCCGGCGCCACCCGCTTGCTCGAACAGACCTTCTCGCTCTCGCAGTTGTCCGTGCCGCCGGAGCCGTACCGGGCGAACGTCCAGGTGCCGGGGGCCTGCTTGGTCACCCGCAGCACCGGCCCCGAACCGTCCCCGTCGGAGCCCACCTTCCAGGACGTGCCCTCGGCCTGCGGGGTGCCCTGCACACCCAGTGCCTTCGCCAGCCGGGCCACCTCGGCGGCCGACACGGTCCCGCTCGGCCGCCGGACCGCGGCCCGGTCCGGGCCGTCCGGAAGCTTGCCGGAGGCGCGGTAGACGATGCGCCCGCCGTGCGGATCGGGCTCGCCCGGCGCGATGCCCTGCGTCGGAGCGGAGGGCCGGGGCGAGGGCGTGACCGGTCCGTCCGCCCGTTCGTCCAGGGCGAGCGGTGGGGGAGTGGCGCCGGAACCGTCCGAGCCGCTGTACTCGCCGCCGCCATGGCCGTCCGCCGCCATGGCCCAGTACGCGCCGCCGCCACCGGCCAGAAGTACGGCCGCCGCCACCGAAGCCACGGCCAGCGGCGACCGCCGCCGGTTGCCGGTCACATCGTTGTCGGGTCGCTCGGTGCTCACCGGTTCGCTCCTTCGCCGTCGTACGCCAGGACCCTGCGGGGCCCGTCCCGCTGATGCGGAACACCGTTGGGACGGGGCGCGGGCGCGCACGGTTCCCTCCCGGGGCGGCAGTTGCGAGGAGGAGGCCGGTCAGGGGACCGCCGGCGGCCGGTCTCAGCCGCCGTACTCCGCCGTCGCGTCGATCAGCCGGGCCGAGGCGGGCGGCACGGTCACGCCGTGGATCAGCGCGGGCGGCACAGGGGTGGGAGCGGTCTTCGCGGGTACCACCCAGTGCGGAGCCATCCGTGCGCAGTCCCCGCGCAGCTCGGCCAGCGTGGTCTCGGACTCGCGCGTAGCGATGTGGTTCGACATATCCGCACCGTAGGCACCCCCGACCTCAGGAGGAAAGCCCTACTATCGGGTAGTTTTCCCCCCTTCGCCTGACTGCAGGAACCGGTAGCGTTAACTGTCACGCCGACCCGGGAACACGGACACCGTTCCCTCGACCTCCGCAGGAGCAGTCTCCCCGTGCGTATCGCAGTCACCGGCTCCATCGCCACCGACCACCTCATGACCTTCCCCGGCCGATTCGCCGACCAACTGGTCGCCGATCAGCTGCACACGGTCTCGCTCTCCTTCCTGGTCGACAACCTGGACGTCCGCCGGGGAGGTGTCGCCGCCAACATCTGCTTCGGCATGGGGCTGCTCGGCACCGCCCCCATCCTGGTCGGCGCCGCGGGCTCCGACTTCGACGAGTACCGCGCCTGGCTCGACCGCCACGGCGTCGACACGGGTTCGGTGCGGATCTCCGAGGTCCTGCACACCGCCCGCTTCGTCTGCACGACGGACGCCGACCACAACCAGATCGGCTCCTTCTACACGGGCGCCATGAGCGAGGCCCGGCTGATCGAGCTGAAGGCCGTCGCCGACCGGGTGGGCGGCCTCGACCTCGTGTCGATCGGCGCCGACGACCCGGAGGGCATGCTCCGCCACACCGAGGAGTGCCGCACCCGCGGTATCCCGTTCGCCGCGGACTTCTCGCAGCAGATCGCCCGGATGGACGGCGACGAGATCCGGATCCTCCTTGACGGCGCCACGTACCTCTTCTCCAACGAGTACGAGAAGGGGCTCATCGAGTCCAAGACCGGCTGGACCGACGCGGAGATCCTCTCCAGGGTCGGCCACCGGGTCACCACCCTCGGCGCCCAGGGCGTACGGATCGAGCGCGCCGGTGACGAGCCGATCGAGGTCGGCTGCGCGGAGGAGGAGACCAAGGCCGACCCGACCGGCGTCGGCGACGCCTTCCGCGCCGGATTCCTCTCCGGACTCGCCTGGGGCGTCGGCCTCGAGCGGGCCGCGCAGGTCGGCTGCATGCTCGCCACCCTGGTCATCGAGACGGTCGGCACGCAGGAGTACACCCTGCACCGCACCCGCTTCATGGACCGCTTCACCAAGGCGTACGGCCACGAGGCCGCGGCCGAGGTGCGCACGCACCTCGCGTAGTCAGGACAGTCGGCGGACCACATAGGCCGAGCCCCGGTCCGCCGGCTCCTCACCCACGTACTCCTGCTCCCGCATCGCGCACCAGGCCGGAATGTCCAGGCGCGCCGCCTCGTCGTCGGACAGGACGGTCACCGTGCCGCCCACCGGTACCTCTCCGATCACCTTTGCGAGCTCGATCACCGGAATCGGGCAGCGCCGCCCGAGCGCGTCCACCACCAGGGAGGGCGCCGAGGCGGCGGAGGGGGCGGCCGCCGCGGGGGCGCCCAGCTTCTCCCGTACCGCTGCCACCACCGGGGGCAGCGCCGCCAGGAAGCGGTCGACGTCCTCGTCGGTGGTGCCCGTGGGCAGTGACACCCGGACGTTGCCCTCCGAGAGCACGCCCATCGCCTTGAGCACATGGCTCGGCGTCAGCGTGCTGCTCGTGCAGGACGAGCCGGACGAAACGGAGAAACCGGCCCGGTCCAGCTCATGGAGCAGGGTCTCTCCGTCGACATAGAGACAGGAGAAGGTGACCAGGTGCGGCAGCCGCCGCACCGGATCGCCGACCACCTCCACATCGGGCACCAGTCCGGGCACCCGGGTCCTGATCCGGTCCACCAGTGCCCGCAGCCGGGCCGACTCCGCGGCCGCCTCCGCCCGCACCGCCCGCAGGGACGCGGCCGCAGCCACGATCGCCGGGATGTTCTCGAAGCCGGCGGCCCGCCCCGACTCCCGCTCGTCGGCCGGACCTCGGACGGCGAACCGGACGCCCTTGCGCACCGCGAGCAGTCCGACCCCGGCCGGGCCGCCCCACTTGTGGGCGCTCGCCGCCAGCAGTGACCAGCCGTCCGGAACCGGCCCCCAGCCCAGCGACTGCGCGGCGTCCATCAGCAGCGGCACCCCCGCCGCCCGGCAGAGCCCGGCCACCTCGGCCACCGGCTGCTCGGTGCCGACCTCGTGGTTGGCGGACTGCAGACAGGCCAGCGCGGTGTCCTCGCGCAGGGCCGACGCGTACGCCTCCGTACCCACCGCACCCGCCCGGTCCACCGGCACCTCGGTGACCTGCCCGCCCCGGTCCTCGTGGGCGGCGGCCGAATGGAGCACCGACGAGTGTTCGACCGCCGACACCACCAGATGGCGGCCGACACGCCGACGCCCCGCGAGAGCTCCGGAAATTCCGGAGTGCACCGCGCGGGTGCCCGAAGAGGTGAAGGTGAGCTCGTCGGGACGGCATCCGACGGCCTCCGCGGCGGCCTCCCTGGCCGCGTCCAGCAGCAGCCGGGCCCGCCGTCCCTCGCGGTAGAGCCGGGCGGGGTCGGCCCAGCCCTCGTCCAGCGCGGCATGCAGCGCCTGGCGGGCGACGGGATGGAGCGGGGCGGCGGACGCGGCGTCGAAGTAGGGCACCCGGCCACGCTAGCCGGGCCCGGACCCCGGCCCCGGACCGGCTGCCCCGACAGCCGGGAGAGGGGGCGTCAGATGGCGGCCGGAGCCCCGGATTCCACCCCTTCGGGGAGTCGGGCGGCGCGTTGGGCACCCTCCCCGCGCGACCCCAAATAGCGTCCAGTAGGGTTTGGTCCGCATAAACATCCAAACCCCTGCCCGCGTCAGGGGCGGCGACCGACAAACGAGACGGGCGCGCCGACCGTGCGGGCGAGACTCTCGGGAAGGCGCTACGTGAGTCCCAACGGCTCCGACCGCTCGTCGCGGCGCCCGATGCGGCGGAAGCTGCCGCAGGTGCTGACTGCGGGACTGATCCTGGCGACCGCAACCGGTTGCACATACAAGGACTTCCCCCGCCTTGGTATGCCTACGCCGGTAACGGAAGAGGCCCCACGGATCCTTTCCCTCTGGCAGGGCTCGTGGGCGGCAGCGCTCGCCACGGGCGTGCTGGTCTGGGGCCTGATCCTGTGGAGCGTCATCTTCCACCGGCGCAGCCGCACCAAGGTGGAGGTACCTCCGCAGACCCGGTACAGCATGCCCATCGAGGCGCTGTACACCGTGGTCCCTCTGATCATCGTCTCGGTGCTGTTCTACTTCACCGCCCGCGACGAGACGAAGCTCCTCGAGCTCTCCCCGAAGCCCGCCCACACCGTCAACGTGGTCGGCTACCAGTGGAGCTGGGGCTTCAACTACATCGAGAACGTGGACGGCTCCGCCGCCACGGGCAACGAGGTCCCCAAGGAGCTCGACGCCATCCCGGACCGGTTCCGCAAGGACTTCCCGAAGGGTGCGGACGGCGTCTACGACGTCGGCGTCCCGGGAGACCGGAACCCGCAGAACGGCAACCCCGGCCCCACCCTGTGGCTGCCCAAGGGGGAGAAGGTCCGCTTCATCCTGACTTCGCGTGACGTCATCCACTCCTTCTGGGTGGTGCCGTTCCTCATGAAGCAGGACGTCATCCCGGGCCACACCAACTCCTTCGAGGTGACTCCCAACCAGGAGGGCACCTTCATGGGCAAGTGCGCCGAACTGTGCGGCGTCGACCACTCCCGGATGCTCTTCAACGTCAAGGTCGTCTCCCCGGAGCGCTACCAGGCGCACCTGAAGGAGCTGGCGAAGAAGGGCCAGACGGGCTACGTGCCGGCCGGTATCGAGCAGACTGACCCGGCCAGGAATGCGGAGACGAACAAACTGTGAGCATCCTCAACGAACCTCAGGGTGCCGCGGCAGCAGACGACTCGTACGAGGACGAGCTGCCGGTCCGGCGCAAGCAGCCGGGAAACGTCGTCATCAAGTGGATGACCACCACTGACCACAAGACGATCGGCACGATGTACCTGGTCACATCGTTCGCGTTCTTCTGCATCGGCGGACTGATGGCGCTCTTCATGCGCGCCGAGCTGGCCCGTCCCGGCACGCAGATCATGTCGAACGAGCAGTTCAACCAGGCGTTCACGATGCACGGCACGATCATGCTGCTGATGTTCGCGACGCCGCTGTTCGCCGGATTCGCGAACTGGATCATGCCGCTGCAGATCGGCGCGCCCGATGTGGCGTTCCCGCGGCTGAACATGTTCGCGTACTGGCTGTACCTCTTCGGCTCGATCCTCGCCGTGGCCGGCTTCCTCACCCCGCAGGGTGCGGCCGACTTCGGCTGGTTCGCCTACTCCCCGCTGTCGGACGCCGTCCGCTCGCCGGGTGTCGGTGCCGACATGTGGATCATGGGTCTGGCCTTCTCCGGCTTCGGCACGATCCTCGGTTCGGTCAACTTCATCACCACGATCATCTGCATGCGCGCCCCCGGCATGACGATGTTCCGCATGCCGATCTTCGTCTGGAACGTCCTGCTGACCGGTGTGCTGGTCCTGCTGGCCTTCCCGGTGCTGGCGGCGGCGCTCTTCGCGCTGGAGGCGGACCGTAAATTCGGTGCGCATGTATTCGACGCGGCCAACGGCGGGGCATTGCTCTGGCAACACCTCTTCTGGTTCTTCGGACATCCAGAGGTGTACATCATCGCCTTGCCCTTCTTCGGGATCATTTCGGAAGTGATCCCGGTGTTCAGCCGCAAGCCGATGTTCGGATACATCGGCCTGGTGGCCGCGACGATCTCCATCGCCGGTCTCTCCGTGACCGTGTGGGCGCACCACATGTACGTCACCGGAGGCGTGCTCCTGCCGTTCTTCTCCTTCATGACGTTCCTCATCGCGGTGCCCACCGGGGTGAAGTTCTTCAACTGGATCGGCACGATGTGGAAGGGCTCGCTGTCCTTCGAGACACCGATGCTCTGGGCCGTCGGCTTCCTGATCACCTTCACCTTCGGTGGTCTGACCGGCGTCATCCTGGCCTCGCCGCCGATGGACTTCCACGTCTCGGACTCGTACTTCGTGGTCGCGCACTTCCACTACGTCGTCTTCGGCACCGTGGTGTTCGCGATGTTCTCCGGATTCCACTTCTGGTGGCCGAAGTTCACCGGCAAGATGCTCGACGAGCGGCTCGGGAAGATCACCTTCTGGACGCTGTTCATCGGCTTCCACGGCACGTTCCTGGTGCAGCACTGGCTGGGCGCCGAGGGTATGCCGCGTCGTTACGCGGACTACCTGGCCGCCGACGGCTTCACCGCGCTGAACACGATCTCGACGATCTCCTCGTTCCTGCTCGGCCTGTCGATCCTGCCGTTCTTCTACAACGTGTGGAAGACCGCCAAGTACGGCAAGAAGGTCGAGGTCGACGACCCGTGGGGCTACGGCCGTTCGCTGGAGTGGGCGACGTCCTGCCCGCCGCCGCGGCACAACTTCCTCACCCTGCCGCGGATCCGTTCCGAATCCCCGGCGTTCGACCTGCACCACCCGGAGATCACGGCGCTCGAGCAGCTCGATCACCTCTCCGAGGGTGACAAGGCCCTCGCCGGTGGCAAGGAGGCGGGCAAGTGAAGGTCCAGGGCAAGATGTTCCTCGGTCTGGCGCTGTTCATCCTCGTCATGGCCATCACCTACGGCGTGTGGTCCAAGGAGCCGGTCGGCACCACCGCGCTCGTCCTGGCCTTCGGCCTGAGCGTCATGATCGGCTTCTACCTGGCCTTCACGGCCAGGCGGGTCGACGCACTGGCGCAGGACAACAAGGAAGCCGATGTGGCGGACGAGGCCGGCGACGTGGGGTTCTTCTCCCCGCACAGCTGGCAGCCGCTCTCGCTGGCGGTCGGCGGCGCACTCGCCTTCATGGGAGTCGTCTTCGGCTGGTGGCTGCTCTACTTCTCGGCCCCGGTCATCCTGATCGGTCTGTTCGGCTGGGTCTTCGAGTACTACCGCGGTGAGAACCGCACCCAGTGACACCGCTCCACCCGTGACACCGCTCCACCTGACGGGGGGCCCGCACTTCCACGAGAAGTGCGGGCCCCCCGTTTGCAGTCACCCGGCGCGCTGAAACGGATGAATCTTCTTAGCGTGGGTTCATGAACCACACGCCGCGTATCCGTCCCGTAGTGAGCTGCACTCTGCTGGCCGCGACCCTGGTGGCAGGGGCGGCCGCCTGCGGGGAGTCCGGCAGCCATCCGCTCTCGGCACAGCCGTACGACGCGGCGGACGAGATCTCCTCCAACGCCTCCGACGGCGCCGAGAAGGTCGACCCGGACAAGCCGCTCGAAGTCAGCGTCGACAGCGACGACGGCCGGATCACCGATGTGACGGCCGTGGACACCGAAGGACGCCATCTGGCGGGCGAGCTCGACGCCGACGGCCACCGCTGGCGCTCCACCGCCCCGCTGGCCGCGGGGACCCGGTACACCGTCAAGGTCAGCATGGAGGACGACGACGGGGCTCCAGGCAGCCGTACGCTCTCCTTCTCGACCGCGGCGGCCAAGAAGTTCCTGAAGGTCACCTTCGGCCCGCAGGCGGGCACCTACGGCGTCGGACAGCCCGTCACGGCGCAACTCAGCGCCCCGGTCACCGACAAGGCCTCCCGCGCCACCGTCGAGCGCGCCCTGAGGGTGCGCTCCACGCCCGCCGTCACCGGTTCCTGGTACTGGGTCGACGACAAGACGCTGCACTACCGGCCCAAGGACTACTGGCCGGCGAAGGCCAGCATCGAGGTCAGCAGCAACCTGACCGGCATCAAGGTCACCAACGCGCTCTACGGAGCCCCCGCGAAAGCGTTGAAGATCACTACCGGCGACCGCATCGAGGCCATCACCGACGCCTCGGAGCACTCCATGACGGTGCTGCGCAACGGCGAAGTGATCAACACCATCCCGGTGACCACCGGCAAGCCCGGCTTCTCCACCCGCAACGGCGTCAAGGTCGTGCTGGGCAAGGAGTACTACGTACGTATGCGCGGGGAGTCCATCGGCATCGCGGAGGGCTCGGAGGACTCGTACGACCTGCCGGTCTACTACGCGACACGGGTCACCTGGAGCGGCGAGTACGTGCACGCGGCCCCGTGGTCCACCGGATCACAGGGGTCCGCGAACGTCAGCCACGGCTGCACCGGGATGAGCACCAGCGAGGCCGAGTGGTTCTTCAACACCGTGCGCGAGGGCGACATCGTGAAGGTCGTCGGCAGCGAGGGCGAGACCATGACGCCGTTCGACAACGGCTACGGCGACTGGAACCTGTCCTGGGCCAAGTGGCAGAAGGGCAGCGCGCTCAACAACGACGCCACGCCGGACCGTGTCGACACGGTCCGGGCGGCGCGGCTGCGCCCCCAGGTCTGACGGCCGGGGGTGCGCCGCGCCTCGGAACGGCGGGCGGGAGGGGCCTCAGGCCCCCACGGAGAGCCTGCTGCGCAGCAGGGCGGCCAGGGCGTCCGCGAACTCGACCGGTTCGACCGGAAGGGTCACCGCGGCGTCCGCGCGGCTCCAGGTGGCCAGCCAGGCGTCCTGGGGGCGCCCGATCAGCAGCAGCACGGGCGGGCAGCGGAAGATCTCGTCCTTGATCTGCCGGCAGACCCCCATGCCGCCCGCCGGGGCCGTCTCGCCGTCCAACACGCAGACGTCGACGCCTCCGTGCTCCAGCGCGTCCAGGACGGCGGGCAGGGTCGCGCACTCCAGGAACTCCACCTGCGGCACGTCCGCGGCAGGCCTGCGCCCGGCTGCCAGCCTCACCTGCTCACGGGTGTGTGCGTTGTCGCTGTAGACCAGGACCGTGGCGGTCGGCTGCATGGTTCCTCCGTGACATCCGTGTCTTCGGGGCTGTCGGGGCCCCCGGTGCGTGAGGGCTGCCCGATGCGCGGATCGTACTCCGCCCGATGGGCTGTCAGCATCGCCCGGGACAGCGGATCCATGGGCCGTTCGGGGAGGACACACCCCTCTGACACACCGAACGGCACCCCCCGGAGTGAGGGCGGGATAAGCGACCGACATAATGTCGGTCGTGGCGACAGCAACGACAGTAGAAACCGGGCACGCGCACCCGTCGGTCAATCGGCCGAACCTCACCAGCGTCGGAACCATCATCTGGTTGAGTTCCGAGCTGATGTTCTTCGCGGCCCTCTTCGCGATGTACTTCACCCTGCGATCGGTGACCGGAGCGGATCACTGGAAGGAAATGGCGTCAGCCCTGAACTTCCCGTTCTCGGCGACGAACACCACGATCCTGGTGCTCTCCTCACTCACCTGCCAGCTCGGCGTCTTCGCCGCGGAGCGGGGCGATGTGAAGAAGCTCCGTGCCTGGTTCGTGATCACCTTCGTGATGGGTTCGATCTTCATCGGAGGCCAGGTCTTCGAGTACACCGAGCTGGTGAAGAAGGACGGCCTCTCGCTGTCCTCGGACCCGTACGGCTCGGTGTTCTACCTGACCACCGGCTTCCACGGTCTGCACGTGACAGGCGGCCTCATCGCCTTCCTGCTCGTTCTGGGCAGGACATACGCAGCCAAGAGGTTCACCCATGAGCAGGCGACCGCAGCCATCGTCGTGTCCTATTACTGGCACTTCGTCGATGTCGTGTGGATCGGCCTGTTCGCCACGATCTACATGATCAAGTAACCGGGCCAGAGCCCGAACCACATCATCGACGCAGAAGATCCTGACACCGGGGTAATCCGTGAAAAAGCTCTCCGCACGACGACGCCATCCGTTGGCGGCGGTCGTCGTACTACTCCTCGCGCTTGCGGCTACTGGGGGGCTGTACGCCGCGTTTGCGCCCGCGAGTAAGGCGCAGGCCGACGAAACCGCCCAGTCCCTCGCCATCGACGAGGGCAAGAAGCTGTACTCCGTCGGTTGCGCCAGCTGCCACGGAACCGGCGGTCAGGGCACCACCGACGGGCCCCAGCTTGTCGGCGTGGGCTCCGCCGCCGTGGACTTCCAGGTCGGTACGGGCCGTATGCCGGCACAGCAGCCGGGCGCCCAGGTACCGAAGAAGAAGGTCATCTACACCCAGGCCGAGATCGACCAGCTCGCGGCGTACGTCGCGTCGCTCGGCGCCGGCCCGATCGTCCCCACCAAGAGTCAGGTCAGCCCTGACGGTGCGGACATCGCCAAGGGTGGCGACCTGTTCCGCACCAACTGCGCCCAGTGCCACAACTTCACCGGCGAGGGCGGTGCCCTGACGAAGGGCAAGTACGCCCCCAGCCTCGAAGGCGTGGACCCGAAGCACATCTACGAGGCCATGCAGACCGGCCCGCAGAGCATGCCGTCCTTCCCCGACTCGACGATGCCCAATCAGCAGAAGAAGGACATCATCGCGTACATCCAGACCGTGAACGGCTCCGAGTCGGAGAGCCCCGGCGGGCTCTCGCTCGGCGGCCTCGGTCCGGTCAGCGAGGGTCTCTTCGGCTGGATCTTCGGGCTCGGCGCACTGATCGCAGTTGCCATCTGGGTCGCGGCCCACACCGCTAAGGCCAAGAAGTCATGAGTAGCCAAGAGATTCCAGAAGAGAACCTGCCCGCAGAGCAGGATTCCGCGCACGGCGCGGTAGAGGGTACGGACAACCCGTTCGCCGACCCGGGGCTGCCGGCCCACAAGCCGCGCATCCAGGACATCGACGAACGGGCCGCCAACCGGTCCGAGCGCGCGGTCGCGTTCATGTTCACGCTGTCCATGCTGGCGACGGTCGGCTTCATCGCCTCCTACGTCATCTTCCCGGTCGACAAGATCGTCTACATCTTCCCGTTCGGTCATGTGAGCGCGCTCAACTTCTCCCTGGGGCTGACCCTGGGCGTGGCGCTCTTCGCGATCGGCGCGGGCGCCGTCCACTGGGCGCGCACCCTGATGTCGGACGTGGAGGTCGCCGACGAGCGGCACGCGATCTCGGCCGAGCCCGAGGTCAAGGCGAAGGTTCTCGCCGACTTCGCGGCAGGCGCCGAGGAGTCCGCGTTCGGCCGGCGCAAGCTGATCCGCAACACCATGTTCGGCGCGCTGGCCCTGGTGCCGCTCGCCGGTGTGGTGCTGCTGCGCGACCTCGGTCCGCTGCCGGAGAAGAAGCTCCGCTCGACCCTGTGGGCCAAGGGCAAGCAGCTCATCAACATGAACACCAATGAGCCGCTGCGCCCCGAGGACGTCGTCGTCGGTTCGCTGACCTTCGCCATGCCGGAGGGCCTGGAGGAGGACGCGCACGACTTCCAGACGCAGATCGCCAAGGCCGCGCTGATGATCATCCGCATCGAGCCGGACAACATCAAGGACAAGCGCGAGCGCGAGTGGGCCCACGAGGGAATCGTGGCCTTCTCCAAGATCTGCACCCACGTCGGCTGCCCGATCAGCCTGTACGAGCAGCAGACGCACCACGTGCTCTGCCCGTGCCACCAGTCCACCTTCGACCTCTCCGACGGCGCCCGCGTCATCTTCGGTCCGGCCGGTCACGCTCTCCCGCAGCTGCGGATCGGCGTGAACAGCGAGGGCAACCTCGAGGCGCTCGGTGACTTCGAAGAGCCCGTCGGTCCTGCATTCTGGGAGCGCGGATGAGTACTGCGACCGATACGAAGCGCAAGGCGCCCGCCGGTGAGAAGGTTGCCGACTGGGCGGACGGCCGGCTCGGGATCTACTCCCTGGCCAAGGCCAACATGCGCAAGATCTTCCCGGACCACTGGTCCTTCATGCTCGGTGAGATCTGCCTCTACAGCTTCATCATCATCATCCTCACGGGTGTGTATCTGACGCTGTTCTTCCACCCGAGCATGAACGAGGTCGTGTACCACGGCCCGTACGAGCCCATGCAGGGCATCCGGATGTCCGAGGCCTACGCCTCGACCCTGAACATCAGTTTCGACGTCCGCGGTGGTCTGCTCGTCCGGCAGATCCACCACTGGGCCGCGCTGATCTTCCTGGCCGGCATGTTCGTGCACATGATGCGTGTCTTCTTCACGGGCGCGTTCCGCAAGCCGCGCGAGATCAACTGGATGTTCGGCTTCCTGCTGTTCGTCCTCGGGATGTTCACCGGCTTCACCGGCTACTCGCTCCCGGACGACCTGCTCTCGGGCACGGGTGTCCGGTTCACCCAGGGCGCGATCCTGGCCACGCCGATCGTCGGCACGTACATCTCGATGTTCCTGTTCGGCGGAGAGTTCCCCGGCGGCGACTTCGTCGCCCGGTTCTACTCGATCCACATCCTGCTGCTGCCGGGCATCATGCTCGGGCTGCTGGTGGGCCACCTGATCCTGGTCTTCTACCACAAGCACACGCAGTTCGCGGGTCCCGGCCGGACCAACAAGAACGTCGTGGGCATGCCGCTGCTGCCGGTGTACATGGCGAAGGCCGGAGGCTTCTTCTTCCTGGTCTTCGGTGTCATCGCCGTCATCGCGGGCATCGCCTCGATCAACCCGATCTGGGCCATCGGCCCGTACCGCCCGGACCAGGTGTCCACCGGCGCCCAGCCCGACTGGTACATGGGCTTCGCCGAGGGTCTGATCCGAGTGATGCCCGGCTGGGAGATCAACCTCTGGGGTCACACGCTCGTCCTGGGCGTGTTCATCCCGCTGGTCCTCTTCGGTGTGATTCTGGGTGCGATCGCGATGTACCCGTTCATCGAGTCCTGGGTCACCGGCGACAAGCGCGAGCACCACATCCTGGACCGCCCGCGCAACGCCCCGACCCGGACGGCCTTCGGTGTCGCCTGGATCACGGTCTACTTCGTCGGCCTCGTCGGCGGTGGTAACGACCTCTGGGCGACGCACTTCCACCTGTCGCTGAACTCGATCTCCTGGTTCGTCCGGATCTTCTTCTTCGTGGGCCCGGTCCTCGCGTTCATCGTGACGAAGCGGATCTGCCTCGGCCTTCAGCGCCGCGACAAGGAGAAGGTGCTGCACGGACGCGAGTCCGGCCTCATCAAGCGCCTGCCGCACGGTGAGTTCGTCGAGGTCCACGAGCCGCTCTCGCCCGCGCAGCTGCACACGCTCACCGCGCACGAGCAGTACAAGCCGGTCGAGATCGGCCCGACGGTCGACGAGAACGGTGTCGAGCGCAAGGTGTCCCCGGTCGCCAGGGTGCGGGCCAAGCTCAGCAAGGGCTACTACGGCGAGAACAACCAGATCGCCAAGCCCACCGCCGAGGAGTACAAGGAGATCACCAGCGGCCACGGCCACCACTGATCACCTGAACTGATCGCCACAGCGGGAGCCCCGTCCATTCGATGGACGGGGCTCTTTGCTGCCCCTGGGGCTCGATAGGGTGGTCCCATCCCCTAATCGGCTGTGGACCCCCCAGGAGCGGACCATGAACGTTGTGACCCCGGTCGGCGGCGACAGCGTGGCGGCTCGTTCCTGGCCCGGCGTGCTGACCCCCCTGCTGCGTGGCGAGGACCTGACCGAGGACGACACCGCCTGGGCCATGGACCGCATCATGAGCGGCGAGGCCACCGACGTGCAGATCGCCGGATTCGCGGTGGCGCTGCGGGCCAAGGGCGAGACCGTCACGGAGGTCGCCGGCCTGGTCCGCGCGATGTACGAGCACGCCACCACCATCCATGTGCCCGGCCGTACCGTCGACATCGTGGGCACCGGCGGCGACATGGCCAAGACGGTCAACATCTCCACCATGTCGGCGATCGTCGTGGCGGGCACCGGGGCCAAGGTCGTCAAGCACGGCAACCGCGCCTCGTCGTCGGCCAGCGGCTCCTCCGACGTCCTGGGCAAGCTCGGCGTCAACCTGGAACTGCCCCCGCAGCGGGTCGTGGAGGTGGCCGAGGAAGCGGGCATCACCTTCTGCTTCGCGGTCAAGTTCCACCCCGCACTGCGGTACGCGGCGAAGGCCCGGGCGGAGCTCGGCGCGCCGACCACGTTCAACATCCTCGGCCCGCTCACCAACCCGGCCAAGGTGCGGTCGCAGGCGATCGGCGTCGCCGACCTGCGGATGGCGCCCATCGTCGCGGGCGTCCTCGCCGAGCGCGGCAACTCCGCCCTGGTCTTCCGCGGCGACGACGGCCTGGACGAGCTGACCACCACCGCGACCTCCCGGGTCTGGATCGCCCGGGACGGCGTGGTGCGCGAGGAGGCGTTCGACCCGCGCGACGTCGGTCTCGAGCTGGTGCCGGTGGACGCGCTGCGCGGCGCCGACGCCTCGTACAACGCCGATGTGGCCCGCCGGCTGCTCGCCGGTGAGACGGGGCCCGTACGGGACGCCGTCCTGCTCAACTCGGCGGCGGCCCTGGTCGCCCTGGATCCGGGGGAGGGCACGCTGGCCGAGCAGATCGCCGGCGGGATCGTGAAGGCCGCCGAGTCCATCGACTCGGGCGCGGCGGGCCGGGTGCTGGAGCGCTGGGTCGTGGCCAGCAACGTCTGAGGGCACGGAGTGTGAGGCAGGGCGCAGTCCAGATCATGGACTGCGCCTTGCGCGTTTGCGTACGTATGGCAAGATGCTGCGCAGGTCATGAGTGACAGCGACTACGGCCCCGGCCCGCTGTCCGGCAACCCTCCGTCCGTGGCGGGGTGCCCCGGGTGAAGACCAGGCCGTAGGCAGCGAGGTCTGCGGCAAGCGCGGACCCCTCGACATCGTGAGATGTCCACCCGTGGGGTCCTGGTCCTCAGGGAGCCTCTTGTGAGCAAGCGAATGCGATAGGGCTTTTCGGCCCTCCTCCGCACACCCTTCTTTCTTCCCTCCGTGCTGCCGCGTCGTCGCAGGCACGCGGATTTCGCCTGCCTGTTACGGGAGTTCGTCATGTCTGTCTTCACCGCTGCCGCCGACCAGTCCATTTGTTCCCCGCTGCCCGTTCTGGGCAAGGATGTGACGGTCCCGCTGGTCACCGGCGGTGAGGTCACCTACGCCGCACTCGACTACGCCGCCAGCGCCCCGGCCCTGCAGCGGGTGTGGGACGACGTCGCCGCCTACGCCCCGTACTACGGCAGCGTCCACCGCGGCGCCGGCTACCTCTCGCAGCTCTCCACGGACCTCTTCGAGTCCAGCCGCGTCACCGTCGCCGAGTTCCTCGGCTGCCGCCCCGACGACCAGGTGATCTTCACCCGGTCGACCACAGACTCGCTCAACCTGCTGGCCGCGGCCGTGCCGGCCGACTGCCAGGTCTTCGTGTACGAGACCGAGCACCACGCCTCGCTGCTGCCCTGGCGCGACGCCCGGGTGACCTACCTGAACGCCCCGCGCACCCCGGCCCAGGCCGTCGCCACGCTGGAGCGGGCGCTCGCCGACCGTGACCCGTACGGCCCCGCGCTGGTGTGCGTCACCGGCGCCTCCAACGTCACCGGTGAGCTGTGGCCGGTCAAGGAGCTCGCCGCCGCCGCGCACGCCCACGGCGCGCGGATCGTGCTCGACGCCGCCCAGCTCGCCCCGCACCACCCCGTCGACATCGCCGAGCTGGACGTCGACTGGGTCGCCTTCTCCGGCCACAAGCTGTACGCGCCGTTCGGCTCCGGCGTCCTCGCCGGCCGCTCCGACTGGCTGCGCACCGCCGAGCCCTACCTGGCCGGCGGCGGCGCCTCCCGCAAGGTAGCCCGGCGCACCGACGGCGGGGTGGACGTCGAGTGGCACACCACCGCCGCCCGCCACGAGGCCGGCTCGCCCAACGTCATCGGCGTCTACTCCATCGCCTCCGCCTGCAAGGCGCTCACCGAGGCCGGATTCGACAGCCTGGTCGCCCGCGAGCAGCACCTCGTCAGCACGGTCCGCGCCGGACTCGCCGAGGTCCCCGAGGTCAAGGTGCTCTCACTGTTCGGCGACGACGCCCCGCGGGTCGGCGTCATCTCCTTCGTGGTGGAGGGCTGGAACAGCTCGCACTTCGCCGCGGCGCTCTCCGCCGAGTACGGCATCGGGGTGCGCGACGGACTCTTCTGCGCCCACCCGCTGGTGCGCACCCTGCTCGGCAGCGACCCGCAGGACGTCGGCGAGTGCGGCGCGCCGGAGGCGGAGCCGGGCGAGCGGTCCCTCAACGCGATCCGCGTCAGCTTCGGCGCCGGTACCCCGGAGGAGCACATCGAGCGCTTCCTGCGCGCCGTCCGCGAGCTGGTCAGCGAGGGCGCCCAGTGGAAGTACCGCACCGAGGACGGCCGTTGCGTCCCGGACCGCGGCACCGCGCAGGTCTGAGGCGGACAGCACTTCGGCCGGGCACGGACAGCTGTCCGTGCCCGGCCGAAGTGCTGCCCTGCTAGCCGTCCAGGCCGATGGCGAACGCGGCTTCCAGGTCGTGCTGGGAGTACGTACGGAACGCGACGTGTGTGTCGGTCCCCTCGACACCGGGGATCTTGCTGATCCGGCCGGGGATGACGTCGGCGAGATCGTCGTGCTTGGAGACCCGGACCATGGCGATCAGGTCGTAGGTACCGGTGACCGAGAAGACCTCGCTGACGCTGTCCAGCGCGGCGATGGCCTCGGCGATCTCGGGAATCCGGTCCACGCTGGTTTTGATGAGCACGATCGCGGTGATCACGGCTGGCTTTCTCCCTCGGTGGCCGTGGCTGGGGACTTCACTCTAGAGCCTTGCGCCGGGAGCGTGCCGGGCTCGCGGGGTCCGGCACGCGCATCTGCGGCGTTGTCGTCAGTCGCCACTGCTCCGCAGTGCCTCCTGCGCCTTGCAGCTGCACGCACCGGACCCCGCTCCCTTATCCGGCCTGCTCCCGGCGCAAGGCTCCGGCCTCACGCCTGTAGCGCCCCCACGCATAGAGAAACCCGGTGGCGAAGCCGACCACGTGGGCGAGGTAGGCCACGCCCGGCCCGCTGCCCGCGCCCTCGGCCGCCAGCCACTGCAGGACGAACCAGAAGACCAGCACGATCCAGGCGGGGAAGCGCAGCGGCAGGAACAGCAGGAACGGGAACAGGCTGGTGACCCGGGCCCGGGGGAAGAGGTAGAGGAAGGCGCCCAGCACCGCCGAGATCGCCCCCGACGCGCCGACGAGGGTCTGGTCGGACGTGGCGTGCGCGGCCGCGTAGGCGAGCAGGGCGAGATAGCCGCAGCCGAGGTAGAAGAAGGCGAACTCGGTGTGGCCCATCCGTTCCTCGGCCATCGCCCCGAACACGTACAGGAACAGCATGTTGCCGAGCAGATGCAGCCAGCTGCCGTGCACGAACAGGGCGGTGAGCGGGGTGAGCACGGCGTGCCCCGACCCGTCCCACAGCTCGCTCGGGATCACGCCCCAGCGTTCGAAGTACCCGGCCTGCGCGGCGAGCAGGGCGTCCGCGCTGCCGTAGACCGGGTTGAACCCGGACAGCGGGCTGATCACGAAGACCACGCAGCACAGGGCGATGAGGGCGTACGTCACCGGCGGCCCGCCCGAGGTGGCCGCCCGCAGGATTCTGCCGGCCGCAGCCCGCCGATCGATCATGAACAGAGCATGACGCAAGCGGAGGGAACGGGACAGAGCGCCTCGCCGTGCCGGTGGGATGCGCCGAGGCCGTAGGGTTGCAGCAGGACATCCGCAGTTCGACGGCGCACCGCGAGATCATTGTCCGGCGGCTCACGGCTCGAGATAAGAGGACACAACGATGACGACGGTTCCCCAGCCGACCGACGGGACCCGCTGGCGCTGCACGCTCTGCGGAAACCTGACGCGGTTCGACGTGACGCGCTCGTCCAAGGTCGTCGAGTACGTGCACCTCGACCTGGCCGGTGAGTCCAGTGTCGAAGAACGCGAGGTCGTCAGTGAGACCATCGAGTCGGTGCGGTGTCGTTGGTGCAACGCGGTGGACCAGATCGAACTAGTCGACAGGCCGGGTGCCGACTCCTGACGGGGCCGTGCGGACATAAAACGAGGTGACGGATGGTGGAGCAGCCCGCTGGCGGCGCCGCGTCGGCCGATGCGGCCGACGATGCCGTGGAGGCGCTCGACCGCCCGCTGCCCGAAGGCGTGCGGCGGCGGGTCGTCGCGCTGGTCTCGGACGCGTTCGGCGGACTCACGGTCTCCGAACTCCCGGCTCAGCTCAGACAGTACGCCCGCTTCACCCCGACCCGGCGGGCGAAGTTCGCCGGCAACGCGATGGCGGCCGCGCTGGAGGGCGACGCGCCCTTCCGCCGGCGCATCGGTGAACGGCTGACGGAGTCCCAGCCGGAACTGGCCGCCGCGCTCGTGGCGGGCTCCCCGCCCGCCGCCGCCGACCCCGTCGACGTGGCCGCCGCGGCCTATGTGCTGCGCCCCGCCGGCTGGGTCAAGCTGGTCGCCGCCGCGGGCGAGGAGGCCGAACGGGTCCACGCCGAGCGCGCCGACGAGGAGAGCCGGCTCGAACTGGAGCGGCTGCGCGAGGAACTCGCCCAGGCGCGCGCCCAGACCAAGAGCGACACCGAACGGCTCCGCGGTGAGCTGGAGGCGGCCCGCAAGGAGGCCGATTCGCTCCAGCGCAAACTGCGCAGCGCGGCCAACGAGGTGAAGCGCGGCGAGGCGGCGCTGCGCCGCGGCAAGGCCGAGAGCGACGCCGTGCGGGCCGAGGCGGCCGCGCAGGTGTCCGCGGCGGAGAGCGAGACCCGGCGGCTGCGGGCGAGGCTCGGTGAGGCGGAGGCGTCCGTCGAGGCGGGCCGCAGGGCCGCCAGGGAGGGGCGCTCGGTCGAGGACATGCGGCTGCGGCTGCTGCTCGACACGGTCATCGAGGCGGCCGGCGGACTGCGGCGCGAACTGGCGCTGCCGCCCTCGTCGATGCGGCCCGCGGACAGCGTGGACGCGGTCGAGCCGGGGCGGATGTCGCCCAAGGACATTGCCGCGAGGGCTCTTTCGGAGACGGACCCGGCACTGCTCGACCAACTGCTCGCGCTGCCGCAGGCCCATCTGATCGTGGACGGCTACAACGTGACCAAGACCGGCTATCCGCAGATGCCGCTGGAGAAGCAGCGGCTGCGGCTGCTGGGCGGCCTTTCGGTGCTCGCGGCCCAGACGGGCGCCGAGATGACCTGTGTCTTCGACGGGGCCGAACTGGCGGCGCCGGTGCTGCTCGCACCGCCGCGCGGCGTGCGGGTGCTGTTCAGCAAGCCGGGTGTCACGGCCGACGAGGTCATCAGGCAACTGGCCCGTGCCGAACCGTCCGGACGGCCCGTCGTGGTGGTCTCCACCGACCGCGAGGTGGCCGACGGAGTGGCGAAGGCGGGGGCCAGGCCCGTTGCGTCCGTCTTGCTCCTGAAGCGGCTTTCGCGCGTCTAGTCCGGCTTGTCATGACGTTCCGGATATCACGGAACGGACCGTCAAGTCACCGCTACACCCTGTGTGATGTGAGTAAAGAAGTACCTCGTGTGACGAGATTTTTCCCGCGAGGATTTGAACTGATCACAAGACGGTCACTAAGGTCGGGCCTCGAACCTTCGAACGGTTGATCACCCATCCGGGGTGGCAGCGAAGGAACCGCCGAGTCCGTGACGTGCACGGAGCCGGGGACTCACCTCCCCCACTTCCCGGTAGGCGGCTCGAGGAAGAAGGAGCTCGCCTTCGTGGCGTCCCACCGTCGTCCCAAGCAGCCGAGCCGCACCCGCGTGACCGTGCTCACCGCAACTGCCGCCGCAGCCGTGGCCCTGACCTCCCAGGCCGCCCACGCCGACCCCAAGCCGACCAAGAGCGAGGTCAAGGCGAAGGTCGACAAGCTCTACCACGAGGCGGAGGAGGCCACCGAGCAGTACAGCGGGGCCAAGGAGAAGCAGGAGAAGCTCGAGAAGCAGATCGACGCGCTGCAGGACAAGGTCGCCCGCGGTCAGCAGGATCTCAACTCGCTCCGTTCCGGCCTCGGTTCCCTCGCCGCCGCGCAGTACCGCTCCGGAGGCATCGACCCCTCCGTGCAGCTCTTCCTCGCGTCGGACCCGGACAGCTTCCTCGAGCAGGCCTCCGCGCTCGACCAGTTGACCGCCAAGCAGGCCGAGTCGCTGTCGAAGATCCAGGAGAAGCAGCGGTCCCTCGCGCAGGAGCGCAAGGAGGCGCAGGACAAGCTGAGCGACCTCGCGGATGTCCGCAAGACGCTCGGCGAGAAGAAGAAGAAGCAGCAGGCCAAGCTCGCCGAGGCGCAGAAGGTGCTCAACACCCTCACCGCCGCCGAGCGCGCCAAGATGCGCCAGGACGACCTCCGCGCCAGCCGCGCCGCCGGTGACCGGGTCGACCTCGGCAACGAGGCCCCCGCGTCCGGTCTGGGCGGGGCCGCCCTCCAGGCCGCCAGCACCCGGGTCGGCATGCCGTACGTCTCCGGCGCCACGGGCCCCGGCTCCTTCGACTGCTCGGGTCTGACCCAGTGGGCCTACGCCCAGGCCGGTGCCCAGATCACCCGCACCACGTACACCCAGATCAACCAGGGCACCCAGATCGCCCGCAGCCAGCTCAAGCCGGGCGACCTGGTCTTCTTCAGCAACACCTCGCACGTGGCCCTCTACGCGGGCAACAACACCGTGCTGCACGCGCCCAAGCCAGGCGCCTCGGTGCGCTACGAGTCAATGAACACGGTCGGCAGCTACCAGACCGCGGTGCGCATCTGATCACGCCCGAACGGGCGAATTCCCGCGCCCCGTACTGACGCCCCGCCCCGCCGGAGACCACAGGTCACCGGCGGGGCGCCGTCGTTTGCGCCCCCTGTCCGCCCGGCGCGGTCTTTGTCCGCTCCGTGATCGCCCGACTACTGTCTGCCTGCTGAGCAGCTCCCGTGCGTCGGTCCGCCCGCCCCGGGTGGCAGGGGCTGCGCACGTCTGCGTACAGCGGAAGGGAGTACGGCGTCCTGTGGTGTCCCATCGCCGTTCCACACAGCCCGGCGTCAGCCGGAGCGTCCGGGTCACTGTCCTGTCGGCCGCCGCCGCGACCGCCGCCGCGGCGCTCGGGGCGGCCACCGCGAACGCCGAGCCGCACGACACCCGGCAGGCCGCCGGGGCCCGGGTCGACCGCCTCTACGCCGAGGCCGAGCGGGCGACCGAGCAGTACAACAAGGCCGGTGAGAACGTCGGCCGGCTGCGCGGCGAGGTGAGCCGGGCCCAGGACCGGGCCGCCCGGGGCCAGGAACGCATCAACGGGATGCGCGCGGAGCTGGGTTCGGCCGCCCGCGAGCAGTACCGGTCCGGCGGCATCGACCCCTCGCTCGCGCTGCTGCTCTCCTCCGACCCCGACGGCTACCTCGACGCGGCCGCCGCCCTGGGCCGGGCCGACGAACACCGCGCCACCACGCTGGACCGGATCCGCAAGGCGCAGCGGGTGCTCGCCCAGACCCGTGCGGAGGCCGCCCGCGCACTCGCCGGCCTGGAGCGCAACCGCGAGGCCGTCACCCGCCACAAGCGCACCGTCGAGCGCAAGCTCGTCCAGGCCAGGCAGGTGCTGAAGTCGCTGCCCGGCGCCGACCGGGAAGCCCTCGAACGGGCCTCGCGCACCGGCCGCGACGACGGGAGCGCAGGACCCGTGGCAGGTCTGTCCGCCGGCTCGTCCAGGGCGGCCGCCGCCGTCATGGCCGTCCAGCAGGCGCTGGGCCGGCCCTACGTCTGGGGCGCGAACGGACCCTCGGGGTTCGACTGCTCCGGCCTGATGCAGTGGGCGTACGCCCGGGCCGGGGTGAGTCTGCCGCGGACCTCGCAGGCCCAGCGGTACGCCGGTCACATGGTGCCGCTCTCCGAGGCCCGCCCCGGGGACCTCGTCGCCTACCGCGCGGACGCCAGCCACATCGGCATGTACGTCGGAAACGGCCAGGTCATCCACGCCCCGTACCCGGGCGCCCCGGTCCGCTACGACCCCGTCGGCATGATGCCCGTCTCCTCGGTCACCCGGGTCTGACCGTACCCTCGTCATGTGGCTGATCAGGGGCGTACCGCGGGGCGGGCGCGCGGTGGACGACGGCGCGCGGCGGGCGCGGTGCTCGCCGTGCTGCTGTGCGCGGCCGCCTGCACCGCCCCGGCCGCCGACGAGGTCCCCGACCCCGCCGCGCGTGACATCCGCGCCACGCTGGACCGCCGCGCGGCCGCCGTGCTGCACCACGACCCGGCGGCCTACGCCGCCGTCGTCGATCCGGACGCCACGGCCCTGCGGACCGCCCAGCGCCGGGAGCTCGGCCACCTCGCGGACGTGCCGCTCGGCTCCTGGACGTACCGGCTGACCGGTCTCGCCGCGCACGGCGCCGACCGGGCCACCGCCGACGTCCGGCTCGGCTACCGGATCAAGGGGTACGACAGCGCGCCGGTCTCCGTCGACCGGGTCGTCGACCTGGAGCGGGACCGGGCCGACGGCCGCTGGTACATCACCGCCGACCGGGCCGCCGACGGCGGCGGACGACAGCTCTGGCAGCAGGGCGACATCGACGTGGTGCGCGGCACGCACAGCCTGGTGCTCGGCGTCGGCCGCTCCCGGGCGGAGCTGGACGGGATCGCGGCCACCGCGGACCGGGCGGTGCCCGACGTCTCCGGGGCCTGGCCGGACCACTGGGCCGGGCGCGTGGTGGTGCTGGTGCCGGACACCGTGGCGGACATGGCGGAGCTGCTCGGCTCGCCCGCCGCGAACTACCGGGGCATAGCGGCCGTCACCACCGGGGAGACGGGCGGTTCGGGCAAGGCCCCCGCCGACCGGGTGATCGTCAACCCGGAGGCGTACGCGATGCTCGGCGCCTTCGGACAGCGCGTCGTCCTCACCCACGAGACCACCCATGTGGCGACCCGCACCCGGACCTCCGCCGCCACCCCGGTCTGGCTCTCCGAGGGCTTCGCCGACTGGGCCGCCTACCGGACGCAGGGCCGCACCGCCGCCGAGGTCGCGCCCGAACTGGCCGACGCCGTCCGCGGCGGCGACGTACCCGCCGCCCTGCCCACGGACGAGGACTTCGGCTTCGCCGGCGACGCGGACCGCCTCGCGAGGGCCTACGAGGGCGGCTGGCTGGCCTGCGAGCTCATCGCTGGCCACTGGGGCCAGGACGAGCTGCTGGCCTTCTACCGGGCCGTGGGGGCGCACTCCGGGCGGGACGGGGCGGTCGAGCAGGCCCTGCACGAGGTCCTGGGCACGACCCCGCAGGACTTCACGGCGCGCTGGCGGGAGTATCTGCGGAGCCGGCTCGGCTGAACGGGGGCGCGACGGGCTCCGCGCCGGCCGCCGTGACCTCGTCGGACCGCGCACCGTCCCGGACCGGGCCGCGCACGGTGTCCCGCCACAGCCGCCCGCACGCGAGCAGTGTCGCCGCGACCAGCAGCCCGTTGCGCAGGAACATCAGGGTCACGCCCGTCGCGTCACTGGTCACCACGTGGACGAAGCCGAGCGGGAACTCCAGCTGCGTGACGCCCGTCGCGACCAGCACCAGGACGGCGGGCAGCGCCATCCGGCTAGCCCGGAAGACCAGGCAGACCGCGGCCAGGCCGACCAGCCACAGCATGTACTGGGGGCTGATCACCCGGCTCGTGGTGGTGAACAGCAGCACCGCGGTGAAGGCCGCGTCCGCCGGCGTACTCACCCCGAAGGTGCGCGCCCGCAGCCGCCACACCAGCAGCCAGCCGAACGCGACCACGCTCAGCCCGAGCGCGAGGGTGCTCACCAGCGGTACGTGCGGGCCCAGGAACTCCAGCGAGCCGTAGTGCAGCTCCACCCGGCCCTGCCAGCCGAACTGCCGCGCCACATGGAAGACCAGGGCCCCCAGCGACTCGACCTCGGTGCCCCGGTCCCGCTGGAAACCCAGGAACGCCAGCGCGCCGGGCGCCGCCGCGGCGCACAGCAGCAGCAGACCGGCCGCCACCCCGGCCGCCGTCGCCCACGCCAGCCGGGTCCGCCGCCCGCGCGCGGTACCGGCGAGCAGCAGCGCGGGCCACACCTTCAGCAGCGCGCCGAAGGCGGCCAGCGCCCCCATCACCCGCGGATGCCGGACCCCGGCCAGCAGCGCCGCCACGGCCACGGCCGTCACCATCACGTCGTACCGGGCGTACGCGGTCGTCCCCAGCAGCGGCACCCCCGCCACCCACACCCAGGCCCCGGCCGTCCTGCGGCCGGCGCCCCGGCCCGCGTGCAGCAGCAGGCCCAGCACCAGCGCGTCGCACAGGAACGCGAGGACGAAGAAGGCCGACGCGTAGTCCAGGAAGGGCAGCAGGGCGGGGGAGAGGATGGCGAGCGCCGCGACCGGCGGGTACTGCCAGGTGACGTCGGACTGCGGGTAGCTGCCCGACCTCAGCACGTCGTACCAGCCGTGGTAGATCACCGACACGTCGCTCGTCACGTCCGGGCCGGGCAGCGTGATCACCTTCACGACGCAGAGCAGGAGCACGGACCTGGTCAGCGCCCACACCGCGAAGGCACTCGTCCGTGTGCCGCTCGAAACCGTCATGACCCGCCCTTGCCCGTCCGCCAGTGGTACGACAGGCCATGATGCCCCGCCCGTCTGTGCGGGAGCCACAGAACCGGGTCCGGGACTCCGCGTGGCGTCGCGGGGAATCCCGCACCCGGCCGCCCGGTACTGTCGGCGGCGATGGACAAGACCTTGATCGTGACCAATGACTTCCCGCCCCGCCCCGGTGGCATCCAGGCGTTCCTGCACAACATGGCGCTCCGGCTGGACCCGGAACAGGTCGTCGTCTACGCCTCCACCTGGAAGCGCGGCGCCGAGGGCGCGGCGGCCACCGCGGCCTTCGACGCCGGGCAGCCCTTCACCGTGGTCCGCGACCGCACGACGATGCTGCTGCCGACCCCGCGGGTGACCCGGCGCGCGGCGCAGCTGCTGCGGACCCACGGCTGCTCCTCCGTCTGGTTCGGCGCCGCCGCCCCGCTCGGGCTGATGGCCCCTGCGCTGCGCCGGGCCGGTGCCCGCAGGCTGGTCGCCACCACCCACGGGCACGAGGCCGGCTGGGCCCAGCTGCCCGCCTCCCGGCAGCTGCTGCGGCGGATCGGCGAGGGCACGGACACGATCACCTACCTCGGCGAGTACACCCGCTCCCGGATCGCCGCCGCGCTCACCCTGGCGGCCGCGGCCCGCATGGTGCAGCTGCCGCCCGGCGTCGACGAGAAGACCTTCCACCCGGACTCCGGCGGCGACCGGGTCCGGGCCCGGCTCGGGCTCACCGACCGGCCCGTCGTCGTCTGCGTGTCCCGGCTGGTGCCCCGCAAGGGCCAGGACACCCTGATCCTCGCGATGCCGGCGATCCTGGCCGAGGTGCCCGACGCCGTCCTGCTGATCGTCGGCGGCGGACCGTACGCCGGCGAGCTGGAGAAGCTGGCGGCGGAGACCGGGGTGCTGGACTCGGTGCGGTTCACCGGCCCGGTGCCGTGGGAGGAACTGCCCGCGCACTACGGGGCCGGTGACGTCTTCGCGATGCCGTGCCGCACCCGGCGCGGCGGCCTCGACGTGGAGGGCCTGGGCATCGTCTACCTGGAGGCGTCCGCGACCGGACTGCCGGTGGTGGCGGGCGACTCGGGCGGCGCCCCGGACGCCGTGCTCGACGGCGAGACGGGATGGGTGGTGCGCGGCGGCTCGGCCGAGGAGTCGGCGGAGCGGATCGTCGCGCTGCTCGGCGACCCGGAGCTGCGGCAGCGGATGGGGGAGCGGGGCCGGGCCTGGGTCGAGGAGAAGTGGCGCTGGGACCTGCTCGCGGAGAGGCTCCGGGAACTGCTCTGAACGTACGGAGGGGCCCGCGCCACCCTCGGCGCGGGCCCCTCCGTGCACGAGTGGATCAGGCGCGGTAGATCGACTCCACCTCGTCCGCGAAGTCCTTCGCCACCACGTTCCGCTTCAGCTTCAGCGACGGCGTGATGTGGCCCGCCTCCTCGGTGAACTGGGCGGCCAGGATGCGGAACTTGCGTACGGACTCGGCCTTGGACACCGCGGCGTTGCCGTCGTCGATCGCGCGCTGCACCTCGGCCAGCAGCTCCGCGTCCTCGCGCAGCGACAGGGCCGTCGAACCGACCGGCTTGCCGTGCTCCTCGGCCCAGTGGCCCAGGAACTCCTCGTCCAGCGTCACCAGGGCGCCCACGAACGGGCGCCCGTCGCCGACGACCATGCACTCCGCGACGAGGGCGTGCCCGCGGATGCGGTCCTCGATCACGGCGGGAGCGACGTTCTTGCCGCCCGCCGTGACGATGATCTCCTTCTTGCGGCCGGTGATCGCGAGGTAGCCGTCCTCGTCGAGCGTGCCGATGTCACCGGTGTGGAACCAGCCGTCGGCCAGCGCCTCGGCGGTCGCCGTCTCGTTGTTCCAGTAGCCGGAGAACAGGTGCTCGCCGTGCAGCAGCACCTCGCCGTCGTCGGCGATGCGCACCACGGAGCCAGGCAGCGGCTGGCCGACCGTACCGATCTTCTGCCGGTCCCACGGGTTGAAGGCGGTGGCCGCGCACGTCTCGGTCAGGCCGTAGCCCTCCAGGACGGTGAAGCCGATGCCGCGGTAGAAGTGGCCGAGCCGCTCGCCCAGCGGCGCGCCGCCGGAGATCGCGTACTCACCGCGTCCGCCGAGCACGGCCCGCAGCTTGCTGTAGACGAGCCGGTCGAACACCTTGTGCTTGAACTTCAGGCCCACCGACGGCCCCTGCGGGGTGCCCAGCGCGCGGCTGTAGGCGATCGCGGTGTTCGCGGCCTTGTCGAAGATCTTGCCCTTGCCGTCGGCCTGCGCCTTGGCCCGGGCCGAGTTGTAGACCTTCTCGAAGACCCGCGGCACACCGAGGATCAGCGTCGGCCGGAAAGCGGCCAGCTCATCGGTGAGGTTCTTGATGTCCGGTACGCAGCCGAGCTTGATCGGCGCCATCACGGAGGCGACCTCGACCAGCCGGCCGAAGACGTGCGCGGCGGGCAGGAAGAGCAGTACCGAGCACTCGCCGGTGCGGAAGAGGGGCTTGAGCCGCTCCACCACGTTGCCGCACTCCGCGAAGAAGCTGCGGTGCGTCAGCACACAGCCCTTGGGGCGGCCGGTGGTGCCGGAGGTGTAGACGATGGTGGCCGGGTCGTCGGCCTTGGCACTCGTCATCCGCAGGTCGAGCGCCTCGTCCGAGATCTCCTCACCGACCGCCGACATCTGCCGGATCGTGTCGCCCTCGATCTGCCAGATGCCCTTCAGCCCGGGCAGGCCGGCCTGGACCGAGACCACGGACGCCTGGTGCGCATCGGACTCCACGATGCACAGGGTGGCGCCGGAGTCACCGAGGATCCACTGGATCTGCTCGGCGGAACTGGTCTCGTACACCGGCACGGTGACCGCGCCCGCGCTCCAGATCGCGAAGTCGAGCAGCACCCACTCGTAACGGGTGCGGGAGAGCAGGGCGACCCGGTCGCCGGGCTCGACACCGGCGGCCATCAGCCCCTTGGCGACGGCTCTGACCTCGGCCAGGAACTGGGTGGCGGTGACGTCCGTCCAGACGCCTGCCACTTTGCGGCTCATCACCGCGACGTCGGGATGCTGAGCGGCATTGCGGCGGATGAGATCCGTCAGGTTGCCGTCCGAGGGGACCTCGTACAGGGCCGGAAGGCTGAACTCGCGCAAGACTGCTGCTCCTCATCGGGCTCCGGTGCCACGGCTCTGTGTGACGCACCGGCGCGGTCCAAGAATGGCGGGTGCTCAGTGGGGTGAGCACGACTGGACTGCCCGGACGTTACCCACCGGTACTCGGTTCCGGATAGGGGGTTCAGGCCAGATGTCTTATGCGTCACACATATCGGTGGTCCTTGCGCGCAGAGTAGTGCACCCCGGCCGGCACTCGGAAGTAACCGCAGGTCCGGCGGCCCCTACCCAGGTGGACGCCGGAGTTCTAGGGTGATCGTCATGGCAGCAGGACCGAACAGCAGGGACGCCGGCGCCGGACGGCGCACCCGCATCCACGTGGTCAGTGACGTGCACGGCAACACCGAGGCGCTCGCCCGCGCCGGGGAGGGCGCCGACGCCCTCGTCTGTCTGGGTGACCTGGTGCTCTTCCTCGACTACGCGGACCACTCGCGCGGCATCTTCCCCGACCTGTTCGGCGTGGAGAACGCCGACCGCATCGTCGCCCTGCGCACCGAGCGCCGCTTCGAGGAGGCCCGGGACTTCGGCCGGGAGCTGTGGGCGGGCCTGGACCGCAACGCCGCGATCATCGCCGCCGTGCGCAAGCAGTACGCCGAGATGTTCGCCGCCCTGCCCGCCCCGACGTACGCCACCTACGGCAACGTCGACATCCCCGACCTGTGGCCCGAGTACGCCGGCCCCGGCACCACCGTCCTGGACGGCGACCGCGTCGAGATCGGCGGCCGGGTCTTCGGTTTCGTCGGCGGCGGCCTGCGGACCCCGATGCGCACCCCGTACGAGATCAGCGACGAGGAGTACGCCGCCAAGATCGAGGCGGTGGGCGAGGTCGACGTCCTCTGCACGCACATCCCGCCCGATGTCCCCGAGCTGACGTACGACACCGTGGCGCGCCGCTTCGAGCGCGGCAGCCGGGCGCTGCTCGCCGCCATCCGCCGCACCCGGCCGCGCTACTCCGTCTTCGGCCACGTCCACCAGCCGCTGGTCCGCCGGATGCGGATCGGCGTCACCGAGTGCGTCAACGTCGGCCACTTCGCCTCGACCGGCCGGCCCTGGGCCCTGGAGTGGTGACCCCCCGCCCCTGCCCGGGCCGGACCCTGCGACCCGGCGCAGCGCGCACGCGATAGCCTTCTGGCGGCAGGCCTCTGCCGACCGACCGGTACACCGCACTGGAGGGCCACAGCGATGGCTGAACACACCAGCTCGAGCATCACGATCGAGGCGGCACCGGCCGACGTCATGGGCGTGATCGCCGACTTCGACCGCTATCCGGAGTGGACCGGCGAGGTCAAGGAGGCCGAGGTGCTCGGCACCGACGACCGCGGCCGCGCCGAGAAGGTCCGCCTCGTCCTGGACGCCGGCGCGATCAAGGACGACCACACCCTCGCGTACACCTGGATCGGCGACTACGAGGTCAGCTGGACCCTGGTCAAGTCCCAGATGCTGCGCGCCATCGACGGCTCCTACGCCCTCGCGCCGCTCGGCGACGGCGACCGCACCGAGGTCACCTACCGGCTGACCGTCGACGTCAAGATCCCGATGCTCGGCATGATCAAGCGCAAGGCCGAGAAGGTCATCATCGACCGCGCCCTGGCCGGACTCAAGAAGCGCGTCGAGTCCGTCCCGAAGGCCTGACCGGGGTGCGTACGGTCCTGGTCACCGGCCTCGGCGGCGCGGGCCGCAGCACCGTCGCGGCGGCCACCGCCCTGGCCGGCGCCCGGAGCGGCGCCCGCACGCTGCTGCTCTCCGCCGACGCCATACCCGGCTTCCCCGCCGAAACCGCGCCCACCCGCGTCAACGACACGCTGTCATCCGTCCGGATCGACTCCGGCGAGCACTTCCGCGGCGAACTCCTCACGCTCCAGGACGAGTTGTCCGGCGTGCTCGATCTGCTCGGCGGCAACCGCATGGACGGCGAGGAGCTCACCGAACTCCCCGGCAGCACCGAACTCGCCCTGCTGCACGCGCTGCGCCGCGCCGCCCGGGGCGACTGGTCCCGCGCCGGCTACGACCTCCTCGTCGTCGACCTGCCGCCGCTGCGCGAAGCCCTCGCCGTACTGGCCCTGCCCGAGCAGCTGCGCCGCTACCTGCGGCGGCTGCTGCCGCAGGAACGCCAGGCCGCACGCGCCCTGCGCCCCATGCTCGCCCAGCTGGCCGGGGTGCCCATGCCCGCCCAGTGGCTGTACGAGGCCGCCGCCCGGCGCGACGCCGAACTCGCCGAGGTCCAGGAGCTGATCGAGGACCGTGCGAGCACGCTCCGGCTGGTCGCCGAACCGGGCCCGGCGGCCGAGGACGCCCTGCGCACCGCCCGGACCGGGCTCGCCCTGCACGGGCTGCGTGTCGACGCCGTGGTCGCCAACCGGGTGCTGCCCCGCCACTCGTCCGACCCCTGGTTCGCCGCGCTCGCCGCACAGCAGGAGAAGTGCCTCGGCCACTGGCGCGAGGAATGGACGGCCGAGGCCCCCTCGGTCCTGGTGCCGCACCTGGGCCGCGACCCGCACGGCCCCGACGACCTCACCGGCCTGGACGGCACGGACGGCGCGCCGTCCCTGGCACCGGACACGCGCGGCGGCGGCCGCGCCGATGACCCCTGGTGGATCGAGGAGGCCGGCGCCCCGGACGGGCCGGACGGCGGCGACGGGATACTCGTCTGGTGCCTGCGGCTTCCCGGCGCCGTCAAGAAGGACCTCCAGCTCGTCCGGCGCGGCAGCGAGCTGCTCCTCACCGTCGGAACCTTCCACCGCATCGTTCCCCTGGAGTCCGCCCTGCGCCGCTGCACCGTCTCCGGCGCGGCCCTCACGGACGGTGTACTGCGGGTCAGGTTCACGCCGGATCCCGGCCTGTGGCCGAGGACGGGCTGAACGGCGTACCACCGTTCGGGTAACGTCGGTAGAAGGCGTCCCGGACGCCGGGCCGCCGGTCACCCACGTCGCAGGAGTCCGCCATGAGCGAAGCCACCGATCGTCCCGCCGACGACGACGCGTGGGCGCAGGCCTGCGCCGAGGACCTCGCCGCCGAGAAGGCCCGCCGCCGCGCCGAGTACGGCCCGCCGCCCGGCTCCGCCGCCGAGGAACTGCGCAAGCTGGTCGACGCCGTGGCCGACAAGCTGGGTTCCCTCCAGTCGCCGCTGTTCGGGGTGGCGGCCCAGGGAGCCGTGCAGCAGGTCATCAAGCAGGCGAAGTCCGCCGTCGAGCCCGTCATCGAACGCAATCCGGACGTTTTCGAGCACATCGCCGCGGCCGGCAGTGAACTGCTCGCCGCCTACCGCTCCGCCGTCGAGGGTCAGGAACGTCGCTGGACCCAGGGCGCGGGGGACCCCGCAGGCACGGAAACGAAGGCGGAGGACCCCACCGACCCCCGTGACGAGGGGCCCGGCGCCGGCGAACACATCGACCTGGACTGACCGGCGACGACAGGGCGGGGTCCGGCCTCGGGTACGGTTGCCTCAGCGGGGCTCGACCGAAACTGAGGGATTCATGGGACTCACCATCGGCGTCGATATCGGCGGCACGAAGATCGCAGCTGGAGTGGTCGACGAAGAGGGCCACATCCTCTCGACCTTCAAGGTGCCGACCCCGCCGACGGCCGAAGGCATCGTGGACGCGATCGCGGCGGCGGTGTCCGGCGCGAGCGAGGGGCATCCCGTCGAGGCGGTCGGCATCGGCGCAGCCGGATACGTCGACGACAAGCGGGCCACGGTGCTGTTCGCACCGAACATCAACTGGCGGCACGAGCCGCTGAAGGACAAGGTCGAGCAGCGCGTCGGCCTCCCCGTGGTCGTGGAGAACGACGCCAACGCGGCGGCCTGGGGCGAGTACCGCTTCGGCGCCGGTCAGGGCCATGACGACGTCATCTGCATCACGCTCGGCACGGGCCTCGGCGGCGGCATCATCATCGGCAACAAGCTGCGCCGCGGACGCTTCGGCGTGGCCGCCGAGTTCGGCCACATCCGGGTCGTCCCGGACGGGCTGCTCTGCGGCTGCGGCAGCCAGGGCTGCTGGGAGCAGTACGCCTCCGGCCGGGCGCTCGTGCGGTACGCGAAGCAGCGGGCCAACGCCACCCCCGAGAACGCCACGATCCTGCTGGCGCTCGGTGACGGCACGGTCGAGGGCATCGAGGGCAAACACATCAGCGAGGCCGCCCGGCAGGGCTGCCCGGTGGCGGTCGACTCCTTCCGTGAGCTGGCCCGCTGGGCCGGCGCCGGACTGGCCGACCTCGCCTCGCTCTTCGACCCGTCCGCCTTCATCGTCGGCGGCGGCGTGTCGGACGAGGGCGAACTGGTCCTCGACCCGATCCGCAAGTCGTTCCGGCGCTGGCTGATCGGCGGCGAGTGGCGCCCGCACGCCCAGGTGCTCGCGGCCCAACTGGGCGGCAAGGCCGGTCTGGTGGGCGCGGCGGACCTGGCCCGGCAGGGCTGACCGACCCGGCACCACGGACATGACGGACGCCCGTCGCGCCCCTCTCGGGGAGCGGCGGGCGTCCGTCGTATCGTGATCCGCATGGCCATGATGTCGCTGCCAGACTCCCGTACCGAGCAGGACGGCTCGGCCGTCGTCAGAGTGCTCAGCTACAACATCCGCTCGATGCGCGACGACTTCCCGGCGCTGGTCCGCGTCATCCGCGCCTGCGCACCCGACCTGGTCCTCATCCAGGAGGCGCCGCGCTTCTTCCGCTGGCGCAAGCGCGCCGCCCGGCTGGCCGCCGCCAGTGATCTGGTGATCCTCGGCGGCGGCGCCACCGCGGCCGGCCCGCTGCTGCTCTGCTCGCTGCGCGCCACGGTGGAGCGCACCGAGGACATCCTGCTGCCGCTCACCCCGGGGCTGCACCGCAGGGGCTTCGCCACCGCGGTGGTCCGGATCGCGGACACCCGGATCGGGGTGCTGAGCTGCCATCTGAGCCTGCAGCGTCAGGAGCGCCTCGCCCAGGCGGAGCGGCTGCTGGAGACGGTGGACGCGATGGACGTGGAGCACGTCGTCGTCGCCGGTGACCTCAACGACGTACCGAGCGGGCGCGCCTTCCGGCTGCTCGCCGGGCGGCTCCAGGACTGCTGGGAGGTACGTCCCCGGGGCGGCGAGCACACCTTTCCGCCGCACGAACCGCAGCGGCGGATCGACGCGGTCTTCGCGACCGGTGGCATCGAGGTGCTCGGCTGCGGGGTCCCGGCGGGACTGCCCGGGGTGTGGCCGCCCGACCTGCTGGCCGCGACCGACCACCTGCCGGTGCTGGCCGCGCTGCGGGTGCCCGCGGCCCGGCCGTAGCGTCCCGGCTCAGACCACCGCGCCGCGGCCGGGGTCGTCGCCGTCCTCGTCGTCGTGTTCCATCCGGGCCACCAGCGTCACGAAACCGCCCAGGAAGCCGCCGACGCAGACCGTCGTCAGCCACCACGTCATCTCCCACTGGAGCAGCACCGCGAGCAGCAGCAGCACCGGACCGCCGACCACCGCGAGCCAGGCGAACTTCGCCGTGACGTCGGCCTCCGGCAACGGCGGCGGCTCCGGCGGCACGAAGTGCCCCTCGCCGCTGTCGTCATCGTCGTCGATGTCGCCCGCGGCGGGCTCGGCCGGTTCGTAGTCGCGCGGGCCGCCGACGCCCGGCGCGAAGACCACCGAACTGCCGAGCGGCTTCTCCGGCGGCTTGGGCCGGCTCTTGCCGAGGCCCTTGTCCGGGTCCGGGGCGACGGTGTCCTCCTCCGGGAGCGCGAGATCCTCGATCGACCGGAAGGGCCTGGCCCCCGGCGGGTCCGGCGGCTCCTCCCCGTACCCGGCGACGATCGCCTGCCAGACGGCGTCCTCGTCGACCTGGCGTTCTCCGTCCGCGCCCGAGGGGCCGGCCGCCGCCTCGGGGGCCGGCGCACCGCCCTCCTCGTCGGGAACGGCCGCTCCCCCGGCGGGGAGGGGTTCGCGCTCCTCGTCGCTGCCTGCGCGCTCCGCGTCGTGCTCAGCCACCGGACGTGCTCCCCTTCTTTCCGACGCTCGGAGCGAGGCGGCCGATGAACGAGTGGCTCTCGTCGAAGATCCGCTCCGCATCGTGGTCCAACGTCGCGACGTGGTAGCTCTGTTCCAGCAGGATCTCCGCGACGTCCGTCGAGGACACCCGGCTCAGGATCCGGGCGGTGTCGGCGGGCGGCACCACATGGTCCTGCGGGCTGTGCAGCAGCAGGACCGGCTGGGTCACCTGGGGCAGCTCGGCGTCGACCAGCCGGAAGAACTTCCGCACCGAGTGCGCCGCGTGCAGAGGCACCCGGTCGTAGCCCACCTCGTGGGACCCCGCCAGCGCGATGTCGCTCGTCAGCCCCTTCGTCGTCCGCACCAGGTGCCGGGCGACCGGCAGCGCGTACGCCGACAGTCCGTGCACCTTGTTGGCCGGGTTGACCAGCACCAGACCCCGGACCGCGTCACCGTGCTTCGCGGCGAGCCGCAGCGCCAGCGCGCCGCCCATGGAGAGGCCGAAGACGAAGACCTGCTCGCACCGCTCCAGCAGCTCCCGCAGCGCCCGGTCCACCTCCGCGTACCAGTCCTGCCAGCCGGTCACCTGCATGTCCTCCCAGCGGGTGCCGTGCCCGGGCAGCAGCGGCAGCGAGACCGTGTGTCCGCGCTCCGCCAGATAGTCGGCCCAGGGGCGCAGCGACTGCGGGGAACCGGTGAATCCGTGACAGAGGAGGACGCCGACCTCTCCGCCCTCGTGGCGGAACGGCTCGGCTCCAGGAAGGACCGGCACCGGGGTCTCCTGTTCGTGAGGCTCGAAGGGGAGCGGAAGGGGGGAGTGCAGAAGGATTACTTCACCGTACGCGACCGGGCCGACACCGACCAGGGCCGTCACGGGGAGCACGGGCGACCGCACGGGTTAAGGTCTGTCGGACAGCACACAGGAGGCACCCGAGTTGATCTACGGCGCTATGAAGTTCTCCATCGGCGGGTCTCTGAAGCTCGCCTTCAGGCCGTGGGTGGAGGGCCTGGAGAACATTCCCGCGCAAGGACCCGCGATCCTCGCGAGCAATCATCTGTCGTTCTCCGACTCCTTCTTCCTGCCGGCCGTCCTGGACCGCAAGGTCACCTTCATCGCGAAGGCCGAGTACTTCACCGCGCCCGGGGTCAAGGGCAAGCTCACGGCCGCCTTCTTCAAGGGCGTCGGACAGCTCCCGGTGGACCGCTCCGGTGCCCGCGGGGCCGGTGAGGCGGCGATCAAGGCCGGTATCGAGGTCATCGAGAGCGGCGGGCTCTTCGGCATCTACCCGGAGGGCACCCGGTCGCCCGACGGCCGCCTGTACCGCGGCAAGCCCGGCGGTCTCGCCCGGGTGGCGCTCGCCACCGGCGCGCCGGTCATCCCCGTCGCGATGATCGACACGGAGAAGATCCAGCCGCCCGGGCAGGTGATGCCCAAGCTGATGCGCCCGGGGATCAGGATCGGCAAGCCGCTCGACTTCAGCCGCTACCACGGCATGGAGGGCGACCGCTTCATCCTGCGCTCGGTCACCGACGAGGTGATGTACGAGATCATGAAGCTGTCCGGGCAGGAGTACGTCGACATCTACGCGACGGCCGCCAAGCGGCAGCTCGCGGACGAGGCGAAGCGGCAGGCGGAGGCCGCCAAGCAGGCCGCGTCCGGCGGCCGGGACGAGCAGCGGGGGACGGACGGGGACCGCGGCGCCTGAGCGCGCGCGGAAGTCCGGGGCGGGGGGAGAAGAAGATGGCCAGACGGGTGCGGGTCGTGCGGATGTCGGTCGAGCAGCCGCTGTGGCGTGCCCTGACCGCGTACCGCGTCCTGACGATGCTCTACGCGATCCTGCTCGCGGTCTTCGGCCGCGAGAAGTACGAGCGGCCGTGGGTGGCCGTCGTCTTCCTGACGGTCATGGCCGTCTGGACGCTCGCCACCCTGCCGAAGGTGGCGGGCGCGGTCGCCTGCACCAAGCGCTTCCTGGGCGCCGACCTCACGCTCGCGCTGACCGGCATCCTCATCACGCCGCTCGCCGACTTCCAGGCCCAGCACATGGACGGCCCCACCCTGCCGTCCATCTGGACCGCGGGCTCCGTCCTCGCCTTCGCGATCAAGGGCGGCTGGCGGTGGGCGGCCTTCGCCTCCACCTTCGTCGCCGTCGCCAACCTGATCGAGCGCGCCGAGCCCAGCCGCGACACCCTGCACAACGTCCTGCTGGTCTGGGTCGCCTCCATCGCCATCGGGTACGTCGTCGAGGTCGCCCGCGCCAGTGAGCGCACCCTCGCCCGCGCCCTGGAGATCGAGGCGGCCACCCGTGAGCGCGAACGGCTCGCCCGGGACATCCACGACAGCGTGCTCCAGGTCCTCGCGATGGTGCAGCGCCGCGGCACGGCGCTCGGCGGCGAGGCGGCCGAGCTGGGCCGGATGGCCGGGGAACAGGAGGTCGCCCTGCGCACCCTGGTCTCCAGCGGCCTGGTACCGCCCACCCGGCTCTCCGAGGACGCGGCCGAGGGCGCCGTCGTACGGACCGTCGAGACGGACGACGACGAGGCCGACGTGCCGGCCGAGACCGATCTGCGCGCCCTGCTCGCCCCGCACGCCGGCTCCCGGGTCAGCTTCGCGGAGCCCGGTGCCCCGGTGCTGCTCGCGCCCGGGGCGGCCGGCGAACTGGCGGCCGCCGTCAGCGCGGCACTGGACAATGTCCGGGTGCACGCGGGGGAGAGCGCCCAGGCGTGGATCCTGGTCGAGGACTGGCCCGACGAGGTGATCGTCACGGTCCGGGACGACGGACCGGGCATCCCGGACGGGCGGCTCGCCCAGGCCGAGGGCGAGGGCCGCCTCGGCGTCGCCCTCTCCATCCGCGGGCGGCTGCGCGATCTGGGCGGCACGGCAGAACTGATCTCGGTGCCCGGCCAGGGCACCGAGGTCGAACTGAAGGTTCCGAAGGTTTCACGGGGTAAGGCGGGTTCAGTCCGATGAGCGCAGCACACGAGGAGAACGCCGGGCAGCAGCGGCCGATCAGGGTGATGGTCGTCGACGACCACCCGATGTGGCGCGACGCCGTCGCCCGCGACCTCGCCGAGTCCGGCTTCGACGTGGTGGCGACGGCGGGCGACGGCCCGCAGGCCGTCCGCCGGGCCGGGGCCGTCACCCCCGACGTCCTGGTCCTCGACCTCAACCTGCCCGGGATGCCGGGCGTCCAGGTCTGCAAGGAACTCGTCGGATCGCAGCCGGGACTGCGGGTCCTGGTGCTCTCCGCGAGCGGCGAGCACGCCGACGTCCTGGAGGCGGTCAAGTCCGGTGCCACCGGCTATCTGCTGAAGTCGGCGAGCACCCGGGAGCTGACCGACGCGGTCCGCTCCACCGCCGTCGGCGACCCGGTCTTCACCCCCGGTCTCGCCGGGCTCGTCCTCGGCGAGTACCGCAGACTGGCCTCCGAGCCCGCACCCGTCGCCTCGGACGAGCCGAAGGCCCCGCAGCTCACCGACCGGGAGACCGAGGTGCTGCGGCTGGTGGCCAAGGGACTCTCGTACAAGCAGATCGCCGAGCGCCTCGTCATCTCGCACCGCACCGTGCAGAACCACGTCCAGAACACCCTGGGCAAGCTCCAGTTGCACAACCGGGTGGAGCTCGTGCGGTACGCCATCGAGCGCGGACTCGACGACGTCTGAGATCAACACCCGGACATTGCACGGGAATTGACCGTCCGACCCATCCCTCTGTGACCTGGATCACCCTTAGACTGACCGGCACATGAGGGGTGGCGTCGCGGGGCTGGGCACGCACTCCCCCAAGCTCTCGGCTTCACTCGAGCAGGGGGGACCCCCTCCGGCGTTGTCGTCAATCACCATGGCTCTGCCATGGCTCACTCCTCCGCCTTGCAGCTGCACGCACCCAGCCCCGCTCCTTCTTCCACCCCTCATGTGCCGGGCAGTCTCAGCGTGGAACCGAGTGAGCTCACTTCGGCGAAGGGATGCTTCCATGCGGGTCGGAGTACTGACCGGGGGCGGCGACTGCCCCGGGCTCAACGCGGTCATCCGCGCCCTCGTCCGCAAGGGCGTGCAGGAGTACGACTACGACTTCATCGGCTTCCGGGACGGCTGGCGCGGGGTGCTGGAGGGTGAGACGGTCCCGCTCTCCATCCCGGCGGTGCGCGGCATCCTGCCGCGCGGCGGCACCATCATCGGATCCTCGCGCACCAACCCGCTCAACGCCGAGCACGGTGTCCGCCGGGTGCGCGAGACCCTCGCCAAGTACGAGGTCGACGCGCTCGTCACGATCGGCGGCGAGGACACCCTCGGGGTGGCGGCCACCCTGTCCGACACGTACGCCGTCCCCTGCGTCGGCGTGCCCAAGACCATCGACAACGACCTGTCCGCCACCGACTACACCTTCGGCTTCGACACCGCCGTCGGCATCGCGACCGAGGCCATCGACCGGCTGCACACCACGGCCGAGTCCCATATGCGGGTCCTCGTCGTCGAGGTGATGGGCCGCCACGCCGGCTGGATCGCGCTCCACTCGGGGCTGGCCGGCGGCGCCAACGTCATCCTCATCCCGGAACAGCGCTTCGACATCGACCAGGTCTGCGCCTGGGTGACCTCCCGGTTCCGGGCGAGCTACGCGCCGATCGTGGTGGTCGCCGAGGGGGCGATGCCCGCCCACGGCGAACTGGTCCTCAAGGACGCCTCGCACGACTCCTTCGGCCATGTCCGGCTCTCCGGTGTCGGTGAGTGGCTGGCCAAGGAGATCGAGAACCGCACCGGCAAGGAGGCCAGGACCACCGTGCTCGGCCATGTCCAGCGCGGCGGCACCCCCAGTGCCTTCGACCGCTGGCTGGCCACCCGCTTCGGGCTGCACGCCATAGACGCGGTGCGCGACGGCGACTTCGGGAAGATGGTCGCCCTGCGCGGCACGGACATCGTGCGGGTGCCGATCGCCGAGGCGACCGCCCGGCTCAAGACGGTCGACCCGGCGCTCTACGCGGAGGTGGGGGTCTTCTTCGGCTGAGCGGCGCGGCCGGCCCGGCGGACATATATTCGCGATGACCGGCCTCGCGGGGCCGCCCGCGCTCGCCGGTGCGCGCGGGCGGGCCCCGCACCTCGCCCGCACCAGTCACGGAGACGTCGTGGAAATCCTGGCATTCGGAGTGCAGTCCGACGAGAAGCCGCTGATCGAGAAGGCCTTCGCCGGAAAGCACGAGGTGCGCTGTCTGGACGTCTTCCTCAACCAGGACACCGCACCCATCGCGGCGGGCTACGAGATCATCTCCACCAGCGTCAACGCCGACCTGGGCGGCAAGGTCCTGCAGTCCCTCGCCGCCGGCGGCACCCAGATGATCGCCCAGCGCTCCACCGGCTTCAACAACATCGACCTGGACGTCGCCGAACGCCTCGCCCTGCGGGTCGCCCGGGTCTCCTGGTACTCGCCCTACTCCGTCGCCGAATTCGCCTGGACGCTCGCCATGGCGGTCAACCGCCGCGTCGTCCGCGCCACCACCCGCACCCGGGACTTCGACTTCCGCCTCGACGGGCTCCT
Source organism: Streptomyces sp. NBC_01257 (assembly GCF_035917255.1). Classification (NCBI taxonomy): domain Bacteria; kingdom Bacillati; phylum Actinomycetota; class Actinomycetes; order Kitasatosporales; family Streptomycetaceae; genus Streptomyces; species Streptomyces sp. NBC_01257. The sequence continues at coordinate 2,611,038 of NZ_CP108472.1, read as the reverse complement.
CGGCCGGGACATGCACGGCCGCACCGCCGGCGTCATCGGCACCGGCAAGATCGGCGAGGCCTTCACCCGGATCGCCCACGGCTTCGGCATGAATCTGCTCGGCTGGGACGTCGCCGAGAACCCGGCCTGCACCGAGCTCGGCATGCGGTACGTCGACAAGGAGCAGCTCCTCGCCGAGTCCGACCTGATCAGCCTGCACGTCCCGCTGCTGCCCTCGACCCACCACATCATCGGCAGGGACGCCCTGGCACGCATGAGGGACGACGCGATCCTGATCAACTCCAGCCGCGGCGGACTCATCGACACCGCCGCCCTGGTCGGGGAGTTGCGGGCGGGCCGGTTCCTGGGCGTCGGACTCGACGTGTACGAGGCGGAGGCCGGGCTCTTCTTCCTCGACAAGTCCCTGGAGGGCGTCGACGACGACACCCTGGCCCGGCTCGTCACCTTCCCCAACGTGCTCGTCACCTCGCACCAGGCGTACTACACCGAGGACGCGCTGGGCCAGATCATCGGCGCCACCGTCCAGAACGTCGACGACTACCTGGCGGGCCGACGCAGCGACAACGTCCTGGTACCGCCCCCGTCCGGGCCCTGACGACGCCAGGGCCCGGACCCGGGCGGGTTCAGCCGCGCACCGGCAGCTCCGCCAGCAGCTCGCCGACGATCGCCGCCCCGCGCAGCGTCAGCACCGACTCCGGATGGAACTGCACCGACGCGAAGCCGGGCCCGCGCAGCGCGTGCAGCTCCCCGGTCGCCGGGTCCAGGCTCGTCGCGATCCCGTGCGCCGACAGCTCGGTGACGGCCGCCTCGTCGCAGCGCGCGGTGAAGCTGTTGTAGAAGCCGACGGTCTCCGGGCGTCCGAACAGGTCGATCCGGGTCTGCGCGCCCTGGTACGGCACGGTCTTGCGGACGATCTCCAGCCCCAGCTCCGCCGCGATCAGCTCATGGCCCAGGCACACCCCGAGCAGCCCGTGCCGGTGGTCCCGGACGAGCTCCGCGGCCAGCGCGCGCAGCAGGACCATCTTCGGATCGGTCCGGTCGCCCGGATCGCCCGGCCCCGGGCCCAGCACGACGGGCCCCTCGTGCGCCCGGACGGTCTCGCGCAGCCCCGGCTCGTCGTAGCGGCGCACCGACACGTCGAGGCCCGATGCGCGCAGCAGATGCCCCAGCATCGAGGTGAACGTGTCCTCGCCGTCGATCACCAGCGCATGGCCGGACAGCGTGTCGGTGCGCTCCTGCATCCGCAGCCAGAAGGGCGCCAGCCCGTCCCGCCTGGCATCCAGGGCCGCCCGCACCCGCGGGTCGTCGGCCAGCCGCGGTCGCGCCCCCTCGGCCTTCGGCCGGCCCGGCCGCACACCCAGCGCGGCCAGCACACCGGCCGCCTTCGCATGGGTCTCGGCGACCTCGCTCTCCGGGTCCGAGTGGCGCACCAGCGTCGCCCCGACCGGTACCCGCAGCTCCCCGGCGGCCGAGATGTCGGCGGTCCGGATCAGGATCGGCGAGTCCAGCGTCTGCGTGCCGTCGGGGGCCCGTCGCAGGAGCGCCAGCGCGCCCGCGTAGTAGCCGCGCCCGCCGGACTCGTACCGCTCGATCACCCGGCAGGCGTTCTGCACGGGGGAGCCGGTGACCGTCGCCGCGAACATGGTCTCCTTCAGCACCTCCCGCACATCCAGCGAGGAACGCCCGCGCAACTCGTACTCCGTGTGCGCGAGATGGGCCATCTCCTTGAGCCGCGGACCGATCACCACCCCGCCCATGTCGCCGACGGTGCACATCATCTTGAGCTCCTCGTCGACCACCATGGAGAGCTCCTCGGTCTCCTTGCGGTCACCGAGGAAGGCCAGCAGGTTCTCGGCGGTCGGCCCCTCGGCGGGGTAGCGGTACGTTCCGCTGATCGGGTTCATCACGACCGTCCCGCCGGACATCCGGACGTGCACCTCGGGGCTGGCCCCCACAAGCGTCCTGTCCCCGGTGTGCACGACGAACGTCCAGTAGGCGCCCCGCTCACCGGCCAGCAGCCGCCGGAACAACGCCAGCGCGTCCGCCCGGCCGAACCCCGGGATCTCACCGCGGAAGGTGCGCCGGATGACGAAGTTCGCGCCCTCGCCACGGCCGATCTCGTCCTCGATGACCCGCCGCACCGTCCCCGCGTACTCCTCGTCGGACACGTCGAACGCACCGTCCTCGACCCGCACCGCATGGCGGGGGAGCAGCTCCAGCGCCTCGTCGAGCGTCATCGTGTACGTCTCGTCCGCGAGGAGCACGGACAGCGGAGTGCCGTCGTCGCGGACGTCGAAGCCGCGCTCGGCGATCTGCCGGAACGGCACCAGGGCGAGCGCGGGCGCCTCGCCCACCGGGATCCCGGCGAGCCGGTCCACCTCCCGGACCCGGCCGATCAGCACCTCGACGGTGTCGTGGTCGTGACCGGGGGTGCGCCTGCGCAGCAGGGCGAACGGCGGGCAGTCGTCGCCCAGGAGTCTGGAGATGATCGCGTGCGGTGCCATCGGTGGTGTTCCTTCCACTGGAATCAACGTGAATCAGCTGGGAGGAACGGCCCGTCAACACGGAAAAGGCCGCCCCTCGGGCGGCCTCTGCGTCGGTGTGTACGCGCGATCAGTGGGCCGCCGGATGAGCGGTCCACCACCAATTACGGGTCGAGTGCGCGAACATGCCCGAACCCTAACCCATCACGACGCACGAAGGGGCCCGATCCGCCCAGCGGGCGGACCGGACCCCTTCACCGGCCTGATCCGACGAGGATCAGACCAGCGTGTTGTAGATGCCCCAGCCGCCGCCGACCTTCGCCATCGGCGCGAACGGCTTCGCCAGGTCACCCGTGGACCGGTAGTACCAGAGCACGCCCGCGCTGTCCCGGGCGATCAGGTCCGGGATGCCGTCACGGTTCAGGTCGCTCGGACCGAGGAGGTCCTTGAAGACCCCCCAGCCCTTGCCGACCTGGCTGCGCGCGGCGTACGGCGCGGCCGGGTCGCCGGTGCCCCTGTAGAGCCACAGCACCCCGTCCTTGTCCCGGGCCACCAGGTCCGCCTTGCCGTCCGCGGTCAGGTCACCGGTGGGGACCAGGGTGTTGTAGACCCCCCAGCCGCCGCCGACCCGTGCCTTCGTCGCGAAGGGCTTCGCCGGGTCGCCGGTGCCCTGGTAGAACCAGAGGACGTTGGACGCGTCGCGGGCGATCAAGTCGGCCCTGCCGTCACCGTTCAGATCGCGGGCGCCCCACATGCCGTTGTAGACACCCCAGCCGCCGCCGACCTTCAGCCGGGTCATGAACGGCTTGCTCGGGCTGCTGCCGCCCCGGTAGTACCAGAGGTAGCCGCTCGTGTCCCGGGCCACCATGTCGCCCGTGCCGTCGGCCCGCAGCGCGGTCATCGCCGTGAGGGCGTTGTAGCCCTGCCAGCCCGGACCCACCCGGTAGCGGCCGTAGAACGGCGTGGTGGCGCTGCCGGTGCCCTGGTACTGCCAGAGCACACCGGCGGAGTCGCGGCCCAGGATGTTGTACCGGTTGGTGCCGGCGTCCGGGGCGACACTGGTGCCGGTCGTGACGTCGCTCGCCTTCACCCACGCCATGCGGTGGTTGTAGCGGATCGGAAGGTAGCCGGTGGTGCCCACGACGTTCTTCTGGGCGGAGCCGAACCAGTCGTCGCCCTTCACCTCCGGGCCCGCCTGCGCGTACGCCTGGCCGGCGGGGAGCGTGTACTTGGTCAGGTAGTCCGGGTTGTCCGTCGGAGCCTCCAGGCCCGCGGCGGTGTAGGCGGCGGTCTCCGGGTAGGAGCGTCCGTAGATCCGGACCGTCACACCTGCCTTGGCCTTCACCAGGCGGGGGGCGGACGCGAGCGGCACGGTGTACTGGCCGCCGGGGTTGTGGAACCAGCCCTTCTTCCCGCCGTACCAGATCGCCGTCCAGTCGGTCTTCGCCTCGGCGACGACGTAGGTGCCGCCTGCGCGGACCTTGTTGGACCAGTTCGAGCCCTCGCTCCAGAGCGCCGAGAAGTACGGGTCGCTCAGCGTGGTCGCGGTCGTCGACGGCGAGGTGTAGAGGTAGCCGAAGTTGGCCGGCTGCGTGGTGACCGCCTTGGTGCCGACCGTCAGCTTGGGCTGGTTGGCCGTGGTGAACGGCGGCACCACACGGACCAGCTGACCCGCCTTGACGGGACCGCCGGCGCCACCGGCGCCCGTCGGAGCGCCCATCAGGTCCATGAAGTGGTTCCAGTCCCAGAACGGTCCCGGGTCCCAGTGGGTGTCTGAGCTGTTCCGGTCGAGCTGTACGGGCACATCGTCGTGTCCGATGATGTGCTCGCGGTCCAGCGGGATGCCGTACTTGTCCGCCAGGAACTTCACCAGGGCCGAGGTGGACTCGTACTGCGACTCGCTGTACCAGCTGCCCGCCTTGATGGCGTAGCCCTCGTGCTCCACCCCGATGGTGTGCATGTTCAGGGTCCAGTTGCCCGCGTGCCACGCCAGGTTCTTGTTCTCGACCAGCTGGGTGACCAGACCGTCCGAGGCGCGGACGAGGTAGTTCGCGCTCACGGCCGAGTCCGGGCTCGTGAGCGTGTTGAGCGAGGTTGCGTAGTCGCCCTCGGTGTCGTGGATCACGATCTGCCGGATGTCGACGCCCTGCGCGGGCCGCACGGCGGGCGTGTAACTGCGCTTGCCCGTGCTCGACGTCTTCGAGGGAACGAAGTTGCAGTTCAGACCGGCCGGGCATTCGGGCGTCGGGACCGCGGCGGTGCTCGCGAAGGTCGCGGCGAGCGGCACGTTCGACGGCTTGACCGGCTCGACCGAGGGGTCGGCGGGAAGCGTGACCTGCTGGCCGTCCTGGGTGAGCGCCTGCTCACCCGTCCTGATCGACTCGAAGACGCGCTTCGCGAAGAGGTCGGCGCCCTTCTTGTCCGGCGACTGGCTGAAGCGCGCCACCGCGGGATACCAGTGGGCCGCGTCGTCCGGCAGCGAGTCCGTCGCATCCCGCTGGTACTCGGCGAGCAGCGCCGCCCCCGCGCGGATGCTCTCCTCGGTGTCGTTGCGGACCGCGTCCGTGCCGGAGTCGATGAGACCGGCGGCCTCGTCCAGGGTGTGCAGCCGCGGGTCGTCGGTGTCCACGGTCTTCTTCGGCAGGCTGCGCAGCGCCTTGGCGGCGTCGAAGGTCTTCTCGAACTCCGGCCGGCCGCTCATGTTCATGTGCGCCAGACGTGCCTTGTCGTCCGGCTGCTCGACGTCGTCGGGCGACACACTGGTCAGCCCCATCACGTTGTACGCGCCGCTCGTGCTCGGCTCGCCGTCGTGGCTCTCCCACAGCGTCTGCCGGTACGAGACCGCCATCAGCACGCTCTGCGGGACGTCGAACTCGGACGCCGCGTCCGCGAACTGCTTCTGCAGCGCACCCGTCGCGGACACCTGCTTGCCGTCCGCGGTGGTGGTGTCCTGCGAGGCCATGGCCAGGGTGCCGATCGTGGCGGTCGCCACGACCGCCGCCCCCACCCCGTACAGCAGTCGTCTCTTCCTGAGGTCCCTGCGGTGATTCCGCTTCAAAGCCCCACCCCTGTGGTCCACTTGTTCAATTCAGAAAGACGTGAGGCTAGCAGGCCCTGTTGTGGTCCTCGTCACTGGCAGGGCCGGGGACCGTCTCATCCGTTGAGCACCCGGAAAAACGGTGGACGCGACCCCGTAATGTGGAGGCGTGACCGTGAACGCCAATACCTCCGTCGCCGGTGGCAACACCTGGCGAGACCTTCCCGCGGCGCAGCAGCCCGAGTACCCCGACTCCGAGGCCCTGCGCGATGTACTCGCGGACCTCGCGTCGTATCCGCCGCTCGTCTTCGCCGGCGAGTGCGACCAGCTGCGCGCCCGCATGGGAGCCGTCGCCAAGGGCGAGGCGTTCCTGCTGCAGGGCGGTGACTGCGCCGAGGCCTTCGACGCCGTGTCGGCCGAGCACATCCGCGCCAAGCTGAAGACGCTGCTCCAGATGAGCGCCGTCCTCACCTACGCGGCCTCCGTGCCCGTCGTCAAGGTGGGCCGGATCGCCGGTCAGTACTCCAAGCCGCGCTCCAAGTCGACCGAGACCCGCGACGGCGTGACGCTGCCGACCTACCGCGGCGACTCCGTCAACGGCTTCGCCTTCACCGAGGCCGACCGCATCCCGGACCCGGACCGGCTGAAGCAGATGTACCACGCATCCGCTTCCACGCTGAACCTCGTCCGCGCCTTCACCACCGGCGGTTACGCCGACCTGCGCCAGGTGCACGCCTGGAACCAGGACTTCGTGAAGTCGTCCCCGTCCGGCCAGCGCTACGAGGCCCTGGCCCGCGAGATCGACAACGCGCTGAACTTCATGAAGGCGTGCGGCACGGACCCGGCCGAGTTCAAGGCCGTCGAGTTCTACTCCTCGCACGAGGGCCTGCTGCTGGACTACGAGTCGGCGCTCACCCGCACCGACTCGCGCACCGGCCAGCTCTACGACACCTCGGGCCACATGGTGTGGATCGGTGAGCGCACCCGCCAGATGGACGGCGCGCACATCGAGTTCGCCTCGAAGATCCGCAACCCCATCGGCATCAAGCTCGGCCCGACGACCACCGTCGACGAGGCCCTCGGCTACATCGAGCGCCTCGACCCCGAGCGCGAGCCCGGCCGGCTGACCTTCATCGTCCGGATGGGCGCCGACAAGGTCCGCGACAAGCTCCCCGAGCTGGTCGAGAAGGTCACCGCGTCCGGCGCGACGGTGGCCTGGGTGACCGACCCGATGCACGGCAACACCTTCGAGGCCGCGTCCGGCCACAAGACCCGCCGCTTCGACGACGTCCTGGACGAGGTCAAGGGCTTCTTCGAGGTGCACAAGGGCCTCGGCACGCACCCGGGCGGCATCCACGTCGAGCTCACCGGTGACGACGTCACCGAGTGCGTGGGCGGCGGCCACGAGATCTTCGTGGACGATCTCCACCAGCGCTACGAGACCGCCTGCGACCCGCGGCTCAACCGCAGCCAGTCGCTGGACCTCGCGTTCCTGGTCGCCGAGATGTACCGGGACCAGTAGCCATCACGGCAGGTGGCACACGTACGACTGTGGGGCACGGATCGATGTGATCCGTGCCCCACAGTGCGTTCCGGGGCTTTTGCGGGCCTTGAGTGGCGGGTAAGGTTAGGTTAGCCTCACCGATTAAGGGGCGGCAGCCACGATCCATCCCGCCGGGAGGTGAACCGCATGTACGTCTGCTCGTGCTTCGGCGTTACGGAGCAGCAGGTCAAGAAGCATGCGGAAGCGGGCGCCTGCACGCCCCGCCAGATAGCCTCCGCCTGCAAGGCGGGGACCGACTGCGGCGGCTGTGTCCGCACCATCCAGGCGATGCTCGGCCGCGGCGCCTGCCCGCGTCGTGATCTGCTGGACCAGAAGCGGACGCCGGGCACCGCGGACCGTCTCACGGCCGGCGCCGTTCCCGATGCCGATCAGGTCGTCGCCACCGGCACCGGCCCCGTTCCCGCGTCGCTGTCGCTTCCCGACGCCGCCTGACGCCGCCCGGCTCCGGTCAGCTCTCCGGCTGCTCAATCAGCTGCGCGATGTAGAGCGGCTCGCCGAGCTTCTCGACCAGTTCCAGCTGGGTGTCGAGATAGTCGATGTGGTGCTCTTCGTCCGCCAGGATCGACTCGAAGATGTTCGCGGACGTGATGTCGCCCTTGGTGCGCATCAGCTCGATGCCGCGCTTGAGGCGGTCGATCGCCTCCACCTCGACCTGGCGGTCCGCCTGGAACATCTCGGTGACCGTCTGGCCCACCCGTACATGGAAAAGGCGCTGGTAGTTCGGCAGCCCGTCGAGGAAGAGAATGCGGTCGGTCAGGATCTCGGCATGCTTCATCTCGTCGAAGGACTCGGCGCGTGTGTACTTCGCGAGCTTCGTCCAGCCGAAGTTGTCCTGCATCTTCGCGTGCAGAAAATATTGATTGATGGCAGTCAATTCGGCGGTCAGCTGTTCGTTCAGGAACTCGAGGACCTCGGGGTCGCCCTGCATCGCAGAGGCTCCTTCCAACCGGTGAACTGGGCAAGTTGGCCGCATCCTCGCATCGCACCCGGTGGTCGTCCAGTAAGTGCACGCTTAGTATGAGTTGCCCGAATCGCCTCTGCCCTGGTCATGACCACCCCTGCCTGTCTGTCACCATGGAGTCATGGGTCAGCCGGAAAGCCGGGAACACCGCGCATCAGAGCAGTCCGAGCTTCCGCCGGGACAGCGGCTGCAGCGCGGCTGGCCGGTTACCCATTACGGTCCGGTGCCCAAGTTCAAGCCCGACCGCTGGGAGTTCCGGGTCTTCGGTGCCACCGCCGACGGCGAGAAGCACTGCTGGAACCATCAGGAATTCTCCGCACTGCCTTTCTCCTCGGTCGTCGCCGATCTTCACTGCGTGACCAAATTCAGCATGCTCGGCGCCGAATGGGGCGGGGTGCTCGCCCGTGACGTCGTGGCTCTCGCACCGCCCGCCCCCCAGGTCACCCATGTGATGGTCTGGGCGGAGTACGGCTTCAGCTCGAACCTCCGGCTGGACGACTTCACCTCAGGGCGGACCCTGTTCGCCACCCACAAGGGCGGCGAACTGCTCACCGCCGAACACGGTTTCCCGCTCCGCCTCCTCGTGCCGCACCTGTACGCCTGGAAGGGCCCCAAGTGGGTCCGGGGCATCGAGTACATGACCGCCGACCGCCGGGGTTTCTGGGAGGAGCGCGGCTACCACAACATCGGCGATCCCTGGCGGGAGCAGCGTTACTCCTACCAGGAGGAGCCCGGGGACGGCCCCGAGCTCTGACCCCGCACCTCCTGCCGCGCTCGCTCAGTGGTGGTAGCGGTGCACCACCGCGTGACCCTTCCCGCGGCCGATCATCCACTTGTTCACCGGTGTGGTGACGACGAACGCGACGGCGAGCGAGATCGCGAGCGCTCCCCAGAACAGGACGTCCGAGAGCATCGCGTCCATGGCGCCGGGCCACAGGACGATCACCCCGTTGTCGATCAGCTCCATCACCGCGATGGAGAGCGTGTCGGCCGCGAGGGCGATCCGGAACGCGGTCCCGAAGTCGATGCCCGACCTCAGGACGGACCGCAGGGTCAGCGTGTAGCCGAAGAAGAACGCCAGGATGATCGCCAGGACCATCGTCGGTACGTTGCCCCAGCCCAACGCCGTGCCGATCACCATGCCGAGGACCTCGCCGATGGCGCATCCCGTGAGGCAGTGGAGGGTCGCCCGGGCGGCCGTCGCCCAGCTCGTGCCGCCGGCCCCGTGCTCACCGTGGCCCGCGTGACCGGTGTGCTGCCCGTGCTCTGCGTGGTCCTGCATGGTGTTCCCCCAATGCCGAGGAGCGGTTCCTGTCGACCACAGGAACCGTATACCCCCCTGGGGTATTCCTCAACGGGTGTCCGCCCGGTCAGTCCCGCCCGCGCAGCTCCTTCAGCCGGGCCACGTCCGCCGCGTGCCCCGCCGTGCCGCCGGGGGTCTCGATGACCAGCGGCACCCCCTCGGTGGCCGGGTGCGAGAACAGCTCCCGGAACGGCTCCTCGCCGATGTGGCCCGCGCCGATGTTCTCGTGCCGGTCCTTGTGGGCCCCGGCCACGTCCTTGGAGTCATTGGCGTGGATCAGCTTCAGCCGGCCCTCGCCGACCGTCTCCACCAGCAGGTCCAGCGTCTCCTTCATGCCGCCCGGCCCGGCCAGATCGTGGCCCGCCGCGAAGATGTGGCAGGTGTCGAGGCAGATGCCGAGCTTCGGGTGGGCGTCGAGCGCGTCGAAGTACGGTCCGAAGTCCCAGGTCCGTGAGCAGAGCGAGAAACCCTGGCCCGCGGTCGACTCCAGCAGCAGGAACGGGTCGTCGTCGTGCGTCAGCTCGTCCAGCAGCGGCCGCATGTGGGTGCGCACCTGGGCCAGCGCCTCCTCGCGCGGCCGGCCGTTGGTCGCCGAACCGGTGTGCACCACGACGCCCAGGGCGCCGATCTCGCGGGCCCGGCGCAGCGAGTGGCGCAGCGACTCCACGGACTTCTCGACGGTCGCCGGGGTGTGCGAGCCGAAGTTGATCAGATACGGGGCGTGGACGTACGCCGGTATCGACTCGGCGGCGCACTCGGTGCGGAACTGTTCGTCCTGCGCCGGATTCCCGGCCGGGGTCGCCCAGCCGCGCGGATTGGCGACGAAGACCTGGACGGCCTCCGCGCCCATCCCGCGGGCGTAGGGGAGCCCGACCTTGGCGAGGCCGCCGGCCACCGGGACGTGACCGCCGACAGGGTTGCGCATGGTGATCTAGAGCCCCTTGGTCTTGATGGTGATGGTGCTGCCCTCGGGCGCCCGGTCGCCGCCGTCCACGGACTGGCTCGCGATGGTGTCGCTGAATGAGAGGAACGGGCGGTCGACCTTGACCTCGAAGCCCGCGTCCTCCAGCTCGCCGCGGGCGTCGTCGACGTCCTTGCCGGTGACGTCCGGGACGTCGATCATCCGCGGGCCGCTGGACACGGTCAGGGTGACGGTGTCGCCCTCGGCGGCCTCGGTGCCCTCGGGGACCGACTGGCGGGCGACGTTGCCCTCGTCCTCCGGGGAGCTGACCCGGCCCGGTGCGACGACGACCTTGAGGCCGGCGTCCTCCAGCTCCGCCGTGGCGTCGTCGGCCGACTCGCCGGTGACGTCGGGGACATCGACCGGGCTGCCCTTGGAGACCACGATCGCGACCGCGGTGTCCGGGTGGCGCTCGGCGCCCGCCTCCGGGTCCGTACGCACCACCTCACCGGCCGCCGCGTCCTCGCTGAACTCCTTGGTGATCATGCCGGGCGCCAGGCCCGCCTTCTCCAGCCGCCGCTTGGCGTCGGACAGCTCGATGCCCGCGACGTCGGGGACCTGGACGATCTCGGGCCCGCGCGAGACGACGAGCGCGACCGAGCCGTTGCCCCGGATCTTGGCACCCGACTTCGGGTCGCTGCTGATCACCTGACCGCGGTCGACGGTGTCGCTGTAGGCCCGCCGGACGCCCTTCAGCTCCAGACCGGCGTCCGAGAGCCGTCCCTCGGCCGCCTTCTGGCTCTGGCCCAGCAGGGAGGGGACCCGGGTGAACTGTCCGACGTTGATGTACCAGACGCCACCGCCGACCCCCAGGACCAGCAGCAGGGCCAGGACCACCGCGATGACGCCGCGCCGCGGCGCCCCGCGCCGGCCCGGCCGGGCCGGCGGCTGCGGGGGCAGCGGCGGGGGCATCTCCAGCCGGCTGGTGTGGTGCGCGGTGCCCTGGCCGGGCGGCAGCACCCGGGGGATCACCCGGGTACGGTCCTCGGCGTCGTCGTGCACCTCGGCCACGGCCTGCGGCGGCACCGCGTCCAGCTGGGCGTCGGTCAGGCCGGACCGGACCACGCGGGACTCGGCGAGCAGCGCCACCGCGTCGAACGGACGGGCCTCGGGGTCACGGGCGGTGGCGCTCGCCACCAGGTGGTCGAGCCCGGGCGCGAGTCCGGGGACGACGGCCGAGGGAGCCGGGACGCCCTCGTTGAGATGCTGGTAGATGACCTGCGCGGGGGAGTCCCCGGTGTGCGGCTTGGCGCCCGTGAGCATCTCGTACAGCACGACGCCGCAGGCGTACACATCGGCGCGGGTGTCCGTGGTGCCGTGCTCGATCTGCTCGGGGGCGAGATAGGAGACCGTGCCCAGGATGGTGCCGGTGGTGTCCGTGACCGAGCCGACCGCCCGGACCAGGCCGAAGTCGGCGACCTTGACCCGGCCGTCGTCGCCGATCAGCACGTTCTCCGGCTTCATGTCCCGGTGGATGAAACCCGCCCGGTGGGCGGCGCCCAGCGCGGCGAGGACCGGCTCCAGGATGTCCAGCGCAGCCCGCGGCTGAAGGGCGCCCCGCTCGCGCAGCACGTCGCGCAGCGTGCAGCCGGCGACGTACTCCATCGCGAGGTAGACGTACTGCTCCTGCGCGCCCTGGTCGAAGACCGCGACCACGTTGGGGTGCGCCAGCCGGGCCACCGACTTGGCCTCGCGGATGAAGCGCTCGACGAACGAGGCGTCGGTCGCGAGCGCCGGATGCATCACCTTGAGGGCGAGCACCCGGTCGAGCCGGGTGTCCATGGCCCGGTAGACCGTGGCCATGCCGCCCACGGCGATGCGGGCATCGACGCGGTAGCGGCCGTCGAGCAGCTGCCCGACGAGAGGGTCCTGGAGGGTCGTATCCACGCAGCCGAGTCTACGAGCCACCGCGGACACGGCCGACTGGCCGGGGCGATCCCGGGGCCGTACTGCAGCCGAGCCGTGACAGGGACATGCGATCCGCCGTCACCGACCGGGGCGTGGCCCGGGCCCCGGGGGTGCCGCGACCGGTCCATGAGATCCGCCTCACGCACCGGCCGGGCCCCCGGCTCAGAACGCCGGGCGCTCCGGATCCAGCACCGCACGCCCCGCCGCCGGTGACGACGCCTCCGCGAAGTGCCGGCGCGGGATGCGTCCCGCCCGGTACGCGAGCCGCCCGCCCTCCACCGCATGGCGCATCGCGGCGGCCATCAGCTCGGGTTCCTGGGCCCGGGTCACCGCGGACGCCAGCATCACGGCCGCACACCCCAGCTCCATGGCGAGCGCCGCGTCCGACGCGGTGCCGGCGCCCGCGTCCAGGATCACCGGCACCCGCGCCTGCTCGACGATCAGCTGGAAGTTGTGCGGATTGCGGATGCCCAGACCGGAGCCGATGGGGGAGCCGAGCGGCATGACCGCCGCGCACCCCACGTCCTCCAGCTTCCGGGCCAGCACCGGGTCGTCGTTCGTGTAGGGCAGCACGGTGAAGCCGTCGTCCACCAGCGTCTCCGCCGCGTCCAGCAGCTCGACGGGGTCCGGCAGCAGGGTGCGCTCGTCGGCCACCACCTCCAGCTTGACCCAGTCGGTGCCGAGCGCCTCGCGGGCGAGGCGGGCGGTGAGCACGGCCTCGCCGGCCGTGAAGCAGCCCGCGGTGTTCGGCAGCACCCGGATGGAGAGCCGCTCCAGGACGGAGAGCACGGAGCCCTGCACGGTCGGGTCCAGCCGGCGCATCGCGACGGTGGTCAGCTCGGTGCCGGAGGCGGTCAGCGAGCGCTCCAGCACATCCAGGCTGGGCGCCCCGCCCGTTCCCATGATCAGCCGCGAGCCGAACACGGTGCCGCCGAGGGTGAAGAGGTCGTCGGACACGGTCAGCCTCCCTGGACAGCGGTCAGGACCTCGACCCGGTCGCCGTCGGCGAGCGCGGCCGCGGGCCACTGGCCGCGCGGTACGACGGTCTCGTTCAGGGCGGCCGCGACGCCCGACGGCGCACCGGTCAGCGAGGCGACGAGGGCGTCCAGCGTGGTGCCCGGCGCGACGGCGACGGTCTCGCCGTTCACGGACACGGAGACGGAGGCGGGGAGGGGGACGGGCTCGCTCATGCGGGCTGCTCCTGACGTGCGGGGGCGGCGGTGGGGGAGAAACGGCCGGGGGAGAAGGGGCGGGCCACCTCGGGCAGCTCGCCGTCGGCCAGCAGCTGCGCCATGGCATCACCGGTGACGGGGGTGAGCAGCACCCCGTTGCGGTGGTGGCCGGTGGCGAGATGGAGGCCGGGCAGGGCGGTGCGGCCGAGCAGCGGGGCGTTGTCCGGGGAGGCGGGGCGCAGACCGGCGCGCGTCTCGGTGAGCGGCAGCTCGGTGATGCCCGGCACCAGCTCGTGGGCGTCGCGCAGCAGCTCGTACACGCCGCCCGCCGTGACGGTGGTGTCCCAGCCCATCTCCTCGCTGGTGGCGCCGACGACCAGCTCGCCGTTCTCGCGCGGTACGAGGTAGACGTGGCTGCCCCGGACCACGGCCCGCACGGTGCGGGAGAGGAAGGGGGCGTACGCGGTGGGTACGGTCAGCCGCAGCACCTGGCCCTTCACCGGGCGGACCGGCGGCAGGACGTGCTCCGGCACGCCCGCGAGCCGGCCGCTGAGACTGCCCGCGGCGAGCACGACCTGATCGGCCGCCGGGTGCGTGCCGTCGGCCAGCCCGGCTCCGGTCGCCCGGTCGCGCTCCACCGTGAGCCGCTCGGCCCGGTGGCGGTGGAAGACGACTCCGGCCCGCTCGCACGCCGTCAGCAGCGCGGCGGCCAGCCGGCGCGGGTCGACCTGATGGTCGCCGTCGACCCGCAGCCCGCCCCGTACGCCCGGGGCCAGCATCGGTTCCAGCCGGCGGCACTCACGGCCGGTGAGCCACTCGGACTCCAGCCCCGAACGCTGCTGCAGGGCGTGCAGGTCCCGCAGATGGGCGCGGTCGTCGGCGTCCAGCGCGACGGCCAGGGTGCCGCAGGTCCGGAAGCCGATGTCCTGTCCGCTCGCGGCCTCCAGCTCCGCCGCGAACGACGGGTAGCGCACGGCGGAGGCGACGTTGAGACCGAGCAGCATCTCCTCGCCGTAGTGGAGTTCGGTGACGGCGGCCAGCATGCCGGCCGCGACCCGGGCGGCCCCGCCGCCCGGATCCGGATCGACGACGGCGGTGGAAAGACCGCGCTGCGCCGCCCGCCAGGCGGTGACCAGGCCGATGATGCCGCCCCCGATGACGAGGACGTCGGACCCGCTCGTGTGGTGGATACGCATGGGCGTCCAGCCCCTCCCTTCGCCGGCATGACCCGGATCAGGTTCGTACGGTCGGAGGCCGTCCAGCCTCCCTCTCAGCCCGGTGCGCCCGGGCTCCCGCGAGTTCTTTGCACGGGCCACCCTAGACCCCGTCCCGCGTGGCCGGTAAGGGAGCCGTGGCGCGGTGGACGCGGGCGCGGGGAGAGCGTCCGGGGCGACGATCCGGAAACCACCTGCCTGACGGACCGTCAGATGATTAAGGTGGACAGGTGAGCGAACAGACCGGACAGCAGCAGGCAGCGCGGCCGGGCCGCCGCGTCGTGATCGCCGGAGCGGGCATGGCGGGCGTGCAGACCGCGGTGGCCCTGCGCGAACAGGGCTTCACCGGCCCCGTCACGCTGATCGGCGCCGAACCGCACCAGCCGTACGACCGGCCGCCGCTGTCGAAGGCGGTCCTCCTCGGCAAGGCCGAGGACTCGGCCTTCGACATCGACTTCGAGGCGCTCGGCATCACCCTGCGGCTCGGGCTCGACGTGACGGCACTGCGCGCGGCCGACCACGAACTGGACACCCCGGACGGGCCCGTCCCGTACGACGCCCTGGTCGTCGCCACCGGCGCCGAACCCCTGGTGCTGCCCGGCTCCGAGGGCGTCCCGGGCGTCCACCTCCTGCGCACACTGGACGACGCCGCCCGGCTGCGCCCGGTCCTGGAACGGCAGCACGACGTCGTGGTCGTCGGCGCCGGCTGGATCGGCGCCGAGTTCGCCACCGCCGCCCGGGCGGCCGGCTGCGCCGTCACCGTCGTCGAGGCCGCGGACCGCCCGCTCGCCGGCGCGCTGCCCGCCGAGGTCGCCGCCCCGATGGCCGGCTGGTACACCGAGAGCGGCGCCGTGCTCCTCACCGGCGCCCGGGTCGCCCGCGTCGAGCCCGGCCGGGTCGCCCTCGCGGACGGCCGCACCCTCCCGGCCGACGCGGTCGTCGTCGGCATCGGAGCCCGGCCCGCGACCGGCTGGCTGGCCGGATCGGGCATCGCGCTCGGCCCGGACGGATCGGTGACCGCCGACGCGTCGCTGCGCACCTCGCTCCCCGACGTGTACGCGGTCGGGGACTGCGCCTCCTTCCCCTCGGCCCGGTACGGCGAACGGCTGCTCGTCCACCACTGGGACAACGCCCTCCAGGGCCCCCGCACGGTCGCCGCCGCCGTCGTCCGGGAGGACGGGGGGCAGCGCCCCGTCTACGACCCCGTGCCCTACTTCTGGTCCGAGCAGTTCGGCCGCTTCGTCCAGTACGCGGGCCATCACACGGGGGCCGACGCGCTGGTGTGGCGGGGTGATCCGGCGGACCCCGCGTGGTCGGTCTGCTGGCTGCGCGCCGGTGCGCTCGTCGCCGTACTGGCGGTCGGCCGTCCGCGCGATCTCGCGCAGGGCCGCAAACTCGTCGAATCAGGGGCGGAACTCGACCCGGAGCGGGTCGCCGACCCCTCCGTGCCGCTGAAATCGGCCACGCTCTGACCAGGTGTCCGACCCCCGTACGGTCGGCCCGGGTACCGACTGTCGGTCCGGGATGGCACGCTTGTCCCCGTGACCGAGATTGACGCAAAGATCGATGCTCTCGTCCCCGCCTGGCTCCACCTGCCCGACATCGCCGAAATGTTCGATGTCGAGGTGACGCGCGTGCGCCAGCTGGTCAAGGAGGGCCAGCTCATCGCCGTGCGCCGTGGTGAGAACCGGGCGCTCCAGGTGCCTGCCGCCTTCATCGACGGCGACAAGGTGGTCAAGGGCCTTTCGGGGACCCTGACGCTCCTGAGGGACGACGGCTACTCCGACGCGGAGATGCTGGAATGGCTCTTCACACCCGACCCGAGCCTGCCGGGCACGCCCGCGCAGGCACTGAGTGAGAATCGCGGCACGGAGGTGAAGCGCCGCGCCCAGGCGCTCGCCGTCTGACCGACCGCCGCACGGGGAATGCGGGCCGCGCCGCGCGGCCCGCATTCCGCGCGGCACCACCGAACCACCGCCATCGCTTCCCCGGGGGGAACCGCACCATGTCCACGCCTCGCGCGCAGCTGTCCGACGCCCGGCTCTACCTGTGCACGGACGCCCGCCGGCGCCAGGGTGACCTGCCCGCGTTCCTCGACGCGGTCCTCGCCGGCGGTGTCGACATCATCCAGCTGCGCGACAAGGGCATGGAGGCAGCAGAGGAGCTCGAACACCTCGCGCTCTTCGCCGACGCCTGCAAGCGGCACGGCAAGCTCCTCGCGGTCAACGACCGGGCCGACGTCGCCCACGCCATCGGATCCGATGTGCTGCACCTGGGCCAGGGCGACCTGCCGGTCCCGGCCGCCCGCGCCGTCATCGGCCAGGACGTGGTCATCGGCCGCTCCACGCACGCCGAGGCCGAGGTCGACGCGGCCGTCGCCGAGCCCGGCGTCGACTACTTCTGCACCGGCCCCTGCTGGCCCACCCCGACCAAGCCCGGCCGGCACGCCCCCGGCCTGGACCTGGTGCGGTACGCCGCCTCGCTCGCCCCCGCCCGCCCGTGGTTCGCCATCGGCGGGATCGACGCGGGCAACCTCGACCAGGTGCTGGACGCCGGAGCACGCCGGGTCGTCGTCGTGCGGGCCGTCACCGAGGCCGCCGATCCGGCCGCAGCGGCCGCGGACCTGGCCGCCCGGATCCGGGACCGCGCCGGCGCCTGACCCGGAACCCGACCGGCCGGTTCGGGACAGGAGTGTCCGAAGCGTGGACAAAGTTCGGGCAATCAAGCCAAATCGCCCCAGTTCGGTTGGGTGCTCGCCGTGCCCTGGTTAACCTGCCGGTATGGCCCTTGGCACACCTTCCACCAGGACAGATCACGCGCGCACCGTGCGTGAGATGCTCGCGACCGGCAAGACCTCGTACTCGTTCGAGTTCTGGGCGCCCAAGACCGAGAAGGGCGAGCGGAATCTCTGGAACGCGTTGCGCCGGGTCGAGGCGGTGCGGCCGAGCTTCGTCTCCGTGACCTACGGCGCCGGCGGCTCCACCCGGGCCGGGACGGTGAAGGCGACCCAGGACATCGCGGCCGAGTCCACCCTCACCCCGGTCGCGCACCTCACGGCGGTCAACCACTCCATCGCCGAGCTGCGCAACATGGTGGGCCAGTACGCGGACGCCGGGATCCGGAACATCCTCGCCGTGCGCGGAGACCCGCCGGGCGACCCGATGGGACCGTGGGTCGAGCATGCGCAGGGTGTGCGGTACGCGGCGGACCTCGTCCGGCTGATCAAGGAATCCGGCGATTTCTGTGTCGGCGTCGCGGCATTTCCCGAACGGCATCCGCGCTCGGCCGACTGGGACAGCGACATCCGGCATTTCGTGGACAAGTGCCGCGCCGGTGCGGACTACGCGATCACGCAGATGTTCTTCGACCCGGAGAATTATCTCCGGATGCGTGACCGGGTGGTCGCTGCGGGTTGCGACACCCCGGTCATCCCCGAGGTCATGCCCCTCACCAGCGTCCGGCAATTGGAGAGATTCGCCCAGCTCAGCAACGCGACCCTGCCCGCGGACCTGAAAGAACGCATCCTCGCCGCCAAGGACGATCCCGCCGCTGTACGCTCCATTGGCATCGACTTCGCAACGCGGTTCTGCGCGAAGCTGCTTTCCGAGGGTGTCCCCGGACTGCACTTCATCACGTTGAACAACTCGACGGCGACGCTCGAAATCTACGAGAATCTCGGACTGCACAAGCAGTCGTGACCGGCCGTACCCGCCACCACCCCGGGGCGGTGGCCGTAGAAGGGGGCGGGCATGGGCTGGACGGTCCTCTACATCGCGTTCGGCATCGTTGCGCTGTGGCTGCTCGGTGAGGTGCTGCTGCAGTACAAGGCACGCCTGCGCTGGCGCCTGCTCGCCTTCACCGGCTTCGTCGGTGTGGTCATCGGCGTCCTGATGCCGTCCGTGCCCGTCATCGCCCTCGGCGCGATCGCCTTCGCGACGGGGCAGACGTACGTCACGCTCTCCTTCCGCCGCGGCTTCTCGACGGGCTGGGCCATAGGGGGCAGCCCCGGGGAGAGCCGCCGCCGTCGCGCCGGCGCGGAGCGGGAGCCCACGCTCCAGGTCTCGGACCTGGAGATGGAGTACGGCCACGAGACCCCGGCGCCGCCGGCGGCCGCACCGCTGTCCGGACCGGCCGCGGTCTACGAGCCGGAGCCGCTGCCTGACGACACCGGGCAGTACGGCATCTACACCGATCCCCGCCCGCAGCAGGACCAGCACCACGAGCCCCAGGGGCAGCCGCAGTACGCCGCGTACGACCCGTACACCGACTACTCCGCGTATCCGGCCCAGGGCCAGGAATCCCCGTACACCGGAGCGGGCCAGGACACCTACGCCGGCGCCGGCACCGGTCAGTACGACTACGGCACGGACCAGCAGCAGTACGCCGCCTACTCCGACCCGTACATCGGCACCACCGCGGGGACGCAGCAGTACGGCACGTACGGGGGCTACGGGCACGACGAGAACTACGACAGCTACGGCAACGGCCAGCAGTTCGCCGACCCGTACGCCCAGCAGCCGGCCCAGTCCCAGCCCTACGCCCCCGACACCCCGCCGGGCGGGGTCTGGGTGCCGCAGCAGCGCGAGGGCGAGCAGTACCCGCCGATGCCGCCGGAGCAGCCCGCCCAGCCGACGCCGTACCCGAACGGCTACGACACGGGCTACAACGACCAGTACCGCTACTGAACCCTCCGGGCCCGCGGTCTCACTGCGAGCCCCGGAATCCGTCCCCCTCGACGACGATCCCCGCGACCAGCGCGCCGGACATCCCCGCGTGCGCGGGTCCGCCGCCCGGATGCGCCCAGCCGCCCGCCAGCAACAGCCCGGGCAGCCGGGTGCGGTTGCCCGCGTGGAGGAAGCCGCCCGCGGCGCCCGCCAGCGCGGGCGCCGGAACGGCCCCGCCCTCCGCACCGGTCTCGGCCTCGGTCTCCGCGGGCGTGCGCACCTCCATGCGCAGCACCCGCTCCCGCAGGCCCGGCACGGCCGCGCCCGCCACGTCGATCAGCGTGTCCGCGTAACGGGTCCGCACGGCCTCGTCGGTCCAGTCCACCGGGCCGTGCGGGGCGACCGTCGCCGTCAGCGTCACGGCCTCGTGGGCGTCGTCGGGACGGGTCGACGGATCGTCGGGGCGCAGCACCGTCACGGTGGGATCCGCGGCGAGCCGGCCACCGAACACCGCCTCCTGCTCGGCCGTCCGGTCCGCCGGATGCACCAGCGTCCGGTGCGCGGCGCCGGCCGGCCGGGCGCCGCGCAGCGACAGCAGCACCAGGAACCGGCCGGTGGGCCCGGAACCCTCCGCCCGCGGCTGCACCGTCACATCACCGTCCCGCCACAGCTCCTGAGCGTGCGTCAGCCCCGGACGCGGACGGGCGCCCAGCACCACATGGGCGGCCTCCGCGACCGTCCCGTCCGTCAGCTCGACGCCCGCCGCCCGGCCGTCCTTCTCCAGGACCCGGGCCACCTCGGCGCCGAAGACGAACTCCACCTTCCGGGCCAGGCACCGCTCGTACACCGCCTGCGCCAGCGCCCGCATGCCACCGGAGACGTACCAGCTGCCGAACGTCTCCTCCATGTACGGCAGCAGGGCCGCGCTCGCCGGGGCGCGCCGCGGATCCAGGCCGTACGACAGCGCGTACCCGTCCAGCACGGCGGCCAGCCGGGGGTCGGCCAGCTCCCAGGAACCGATCTCCGCCACCGTGCCCGCGCGCAGCGCCGGGCGCAGCAGCCGGCGCCGCACCGGCGCCGGATACGGATCGCGGCCCAGCACCTGCCAGTCGGGGCGCAACGGCTCCTCCAGCAGCGGCCGCCGCGACCGGTCCCACGCGTCCCTGGCCCGGTCGAGGAACGCGCCCCAGCTGCCCCCCGC
Source organism: Streptomyces sp. NBC_01257 (assembly GCF_035917255.1). Classification (NCBI taxonomy): domain Bacteria; kingdom Bacillati; phylum Actinomycetota; class Actinomycetes; order Kitasatosporales; family Streptomycetaceae; genus Streptomyces; species Streptomyces sp. NBC_01257. The sequence continues at coordinate 2,590,570 of NZ_CP108472.1, read as the reverse complement.
GCCGCCGCCGAGCGCGGCGTCCAGGGCCGCGACGGTGCCGGCCCGCGAGGCGTTCGGCAGGGACACGTCCGTGCCGTCCGCGAAGACGTGGCGGCTCGCCGGGTCGACCTGGGTCAGGGTGACGCAGCGCTCCAGCGGCTCCTTGCCGGTCTTCACGAACAGGTCGCGGTAGACGGCGGGGAGATGGAGCAGACCGGGTCCGGTGTCGAACGCGAAGCCGTCGCGGGTATGGCGGCCGAGCGAGCCGCCGTAACTCTGCGACCGCTCGTACACCGTCACCCGGTGGCCTGCCACGGCCAGCCGGGCCGCCGCCGACATCGCGCCCATCCCGGCGCCGATCACCGCAATACGTGCCATGCCAGCGACCTTAACGGCCGCCTCGGACAGCTCAGCCGTCAGGCCGGTGCGATACGGATTCCGCGAGGCGCCTCTCCTCGCGCCGCTGCGCCCTGCGGCGCAGGAAACGGCGGATCCGGGAGGCCAGGAAGACCAGTATCACCAGGCCGAGGACCAGCAGCACCGCGGCGATGCCCGCCGCGATCCACGGATGGAATATGGCGAACGTGATGATTCCGGCGACGCCCAGGTCCTCGGCGACGCTCACCGCGATGTTGCTGAACGGCTCGGGGGAGGTGTTGACCGCCATCCTGGTGCCGGCCTTCACCAGATGGCTCATCAGCGCGGTGGAACCGCCGATGGCCCCGGCCGCGAGCTCCGGCAGCGAACCGTCGTCGCCCGCCAGCAGCGCCGCCACGACGGCGCCGGCGACCGGCCTGATGACGGTGTGCGCCGTGTCCCAGACCGAGTCCACGTACGGGATCTTGTCGGCCACCACCTCGCACAGGAAGAGCACGCCGGCCACGACGAGCACATCGGTGCGCTGCAGCGACGCCGGCACCTCGTCGGTGACACCGGTCGCACCGAAGATGCCGAGCAGGAGGACCACCGCGTAGGCGTTGATCCCGCTCGCCCAGCCACTCGTGAACACCAGGGGGAGTACGGACACGGACGTGATCGTAACCAGGTGGCGCACGGGCGCGGGAGGGCTCGGGTGCGCAGGTCTGAGTATCCGTACCTAGAGGGTGAGATGAGTAGGGACGCGGATGGGCCGCGACCTGCGCAAACGGCAGAGTGGGGAGCACGGGAGGGGCGCTGCGCCGGTACCGCCGGCACGGGGCGGCGGAGCGGGCGCGGCACTTCTTCCCAACGGGGGTGCACGGCGGAGGACTCGGGACCACGGGGGAACGCACGGGGTCACGGGGGAGGTTCTCCGGCAGCACGGAAGGCGCCGGTCGGACGAGGCTCGGGGGGATCGAGCCCCGTCCGGCCGGTGCCTTCGTCACGTCCGGGAGCCGTACGGGGGGCCGCCGGTGTCAGCGCCCGCTGACCCGCCCGTGCAGCAGCAGCGACAGCGCCGAGTGCACGTCGTCGATCGACCGCTCCGGCTGGAACGCCTGCCAGTCCAGCGCCGCCACCAGCACCATGCCGACCAGAGCGGCCGCCGTCAGCGGGATGTCGATCTCCTCGCTCAGCTCACCGCCCGCGACACCTTCCCTGAGCACTCCCTCGACCACGGCGACGGCCTCCTGACGCACCACCAGCAAGGTGGCCTGCCAGGCGCGGTTGGTGCGCCACAGCTCGGCCACGTACAGCTGGGTGAAGGCCGGATAGCGGTCGATGAAGGCCAGACCGGCGCGGATCATGGCGTCCAGCGCCTCGACCCGGCTGCCGCCGCGCTCGTCGGTCTCCTCCGCGGCCGAGCGCAGCGAGGAGGTGAGCAGCCCGACACCGTGGCGCAGCAGCTCCTCGAAGAGCTCCGTCTTGCTCTTGAAGTTGTAGTAGACCGTGCCCTTGGCGACCCCGGCGCGCTCGGCGATCTCGTCCACCGTGGTCGCCGAGAAACCCTTCTCGGCGATGAGGGTCACGGCGGCTTCGTAGAGCTTCTGCCGGGTGGCCTGGCGGCGCGTGGTGCTACTGCTTTCCATGCTCCTGATTCTCACAGGTCCCGGAGAGCTCACAGACTCAGCTCCGGGTGGAGCCGGTCCAGCGTCCACACCTGCCTGCGGCGTGCGGAGAGGGCCGTGAGCGCGAGCGCCCCCGCGGTGAAGGCCAGGAGCACAGCGCAGCCCTGCCAGACCGGGCCGAGTCCGCCGCCGGTGATCAGCCGGCGCAGGCCCTCGACGACGTAGCTCATCGGCAGGTAGGGGTGGATGGCGTTGAAGAAGCCCGGGCTGGTCTGTACGGGGTACGTGCCCCCGGCCGAGGTCAGCTGGAGCATCAGCACGGCAAGGACGAGGATGCGTCCCGCGGCTCCGAAGCGGGCGTTCAGCCACTGCACGATCGCGCCGAAGCAGCAGGTGACCAGGGCGAGGAAGCCGATCGTCCCGGCGGCGTGGGCCATCTGCAGGCCGAGCCCCCAGTGCAGTACGGACATCAGCGCGGCCACCTGGAGCAGTCCGATCGCGGCCACCGGCAGCCAGCCCGCGAAGGCGATCCGCCAGGCCGGCGCCCCGGCGGCCAGGGCGCGCCGGTTGAGCGGCTGGATCAGCATGTACGCCACCATCGCGCCGACCCAGAGCGACAGCGGGATGAAGTACGGGGCGAAGCCGGTGCCGTAGTTGGGGGCCGCGTGGAGCGACTGCGAGGCCAGCTGTACGGGGTCGGCCATGACCCCCGTGCGCGCGTCGCGGTCCTTCTTGTCGTAGTCGGGGATCTTGTCCACGCCGTCGGTGAGCCCCTGGGCGAGCGTCGCCGAGCCGTCGCCGAGCCGGACCATCCCGCTGTCCAGGCTCGTCGCGCCCTTCTTCAGGGCGCCGACCCCGGTGTTCAGGTCGGCGGAGCCCGTTCTGGCCGTGGCCAGGCCGGTGTGCAGCTTGTCCGCGCCCTTGGCGACCTTGTGCGCGCCGGTGTTGAGCGCGTTGACCTTCTTGACCGCGCTCTCCAGGTCCTCGTCCAGGTGCGGCGAGCGGTCGGCGAGTGCGTTCGCCTGCTTCTGGAGGGTGGCCAGCTGGGTGCGCAGCTTCTTGAGGTCCCCGTTCTGGTTCCTGACCAGGACGTTCACGTCGTCGGCCACCGCGGCGACATCGGCCGCGGCCGTCACCGCCCGCTTCAGCGGGGCGCAGACGGTGGGGTCGGGGAGCGGCTGCTCCACGCACCGGGTGCGGTGGACGTCGGCGAGGTCGTCGGAGGCCGTGTGGGCGGCGGTGGCGGCGGTGGGCGCCGCCTTCACCAGCAGGTCGAGGTTGTCCCGCACGGTCTGCGAGGAGTCGGCGACGAGCCGGGCCGTGTCGCCGATCGTCTTGCCGTTGTCCTTCAGGAACGGGCGGATGTCGGCGGCCACCCCGTTGACCTTGTCGGCGAGCAGCTGGGTGCCGTCGGCGACCTGGCGCGAGCCGGTCTCCAGATCGCCCGCGCCCTTGTCGAGCGTGACGATGCCGGTGGCCAGCCGGCCGCTGCCGGCCTTCGCGTCCTTCAGCCCGTCCGCGAGGTCCTTCGAGCCCTTCTTCGCCTTGCCGATGCCGCCCTTGAGATCGGTCGCGCCCTTGGCCGCCTTGGCCGTCGCGTCGTGGAGATCGGAGAAGTTGATGAAGATCCGGTCGAGGAAGCCCCGCGACGCGTTGGCCGACGCGGCGGTGCGGACCTCGGAGAACACCGTCCGGGAGATCTGGCCGACGATGTAGTTGTTCGCGTCGTTGGTGCGCACCTGGAGCGCGCCCGTCTCGGGGGAGTCGCCGGCGCTGGAGGCGATGCGCCTGCTGAAGTCCGCCGGCATGGTCAGCGAGAGGTAGTACGTACCGTCCTCGACGCCCTCGTGGGCCTCGGCGGCGCTCACCTCGTGCCACTCGAAGACCTTGGAGTCGAGCAGCTTGCCGGTGATCTCGTCCCCGGCCGCGAGGCGCTTGCCCTCGGCGGTGGCGCCCTTGTCGTCGTTGACCAGCGCGACCGGGATGCGGTCCAGGCGGCCGTACGGGTCCCAGAACGACCACAGGTACAGCGCGCCGTAGAGCAGCGGCAGCAGCAGGAGGGCGGCGAGGGCGGCCCTCGGCAGCCTGCCCCTGCCGAAGCGCCTCAGCTCAAGCGTGGCCAGTCTCGGCGAGCGCATCGGCCGTCCCTTCCTCGTGTGCGGGGTCCGCCTGCGGTGCGGGCTCCCCGGTGTCGGTGGGGGCGGTCGCCCCGGTGCTGCCCGTGCGTACGGTGACGGCGTCCTCGGGAGCCTGGCTGCACACGGCCAGCACGGTCGTGCCGCCGGCGGCGAGCGAGCGCAGCAGCTCCCAGGCCTCGGCGCGTTCGGCGTCGGAGAGCTTCAGGTCGGCGTCGTCCACCGCGAGCAGCCGCGGCCGGCCGATCAGGGCGAGGGCGACGGAGAGCCGCAGCGCCTCCAGCCGCTCCAGATCGCGTACGGAGGTCCGCTCGGCCTTGGGAAGGGCGGCGGGGTCGAGCCCGGCGGCCTCCAGCGCCCCGTCGATCCGGGCCCGGGCGGCGGCGACGCGCTCGCGGCGCGGTCGCAGCAGGGCGCGGAGCGAGCCGTCGAAGCGGCGTTGCAGCAGGGCGCGCTCCCGCAGGTGCTCGGCGACCGTGAACGCCGGGTCCAGTTCGCTGACGCCGGGCACCGGGCCCAGCGCCGCGATGCGGCGGACGGCGGCGGCCCGGCGCGGCAGGCGCAGACCGCCGGCCGTCGCCTCGCCCTCGGTGGCACGCATCCGGCCGGTGAGCGCGAGCAGCAGGCAGGTGCGGCCCGAGCCGGACGGGCCCTCGATCGCGACCAGGGACCCGGGGGAGACGCTGAACGTCACCTCCCGGAAGGCCCAGCCGCGCGGCCCCTTGAGGCCGAGGCCGTCGGCGGTGACAGCCGCCCCGTGCGCGCTCTCCACAGACCCTCCCCCTTCTTTTGAACTGACTGGTCAGTGCAAAAAGGTAGCCCGAACTTGCGAGCGAAGCAAAAGGCCAGGTCAAAGGGGGATCGGGGCCGATTGTCAGTGGGGGCCGTCACGATGGATACAGACGGCCACGAAGCCGTTACGAGACAGGAGGTTCTGTCATGGCCCACTCGTCCGCAGCAGCCGCTCCGCGACGCCGCGCAGACGGCCCTGCCCCCTCACCGACCGGTCCGGCGCACGACGTCCACCCCGTACTCAGGCGCACCACCGCGCCGCCCGCCGCTCTCGATCTCCTCGCCCAGGCCCGCGCCGGCCTCGAAGAGGCAGCTGTTCTCGACGTGCCGAACGAGCGCTACGCCACCGCCCACCTCGCCGCGCTGCGCACCGCCGCCGCGGTGCTCGCCGTCCGGGGACGCCCCGAGACCTCACCGCGGCGGCGGGAGAAGATCCGCAGTGCCTGGGAGGTCCTGCCGGAGATAGCCCCCGAGCTCACCGAGTGGAGCGCCCTGTTCGCCTCAGGCGCCCGCCGCCGGGCCCGCGCGGAGGCGGGCATCCCGGGCGCGGCCGGCCGGCGCGACGCGGACGACCTGCTCCGGGACGCGGCGATGTTCCTCCGCCTGGTGGAGCGGCTGCTGGTGCTCCAGCCGGTGCTCCCGCAGCCCCGCGGGGAGCGGCCCGATGCGGGATGACGGGGACGGCGGCGCGAGGCAATAGGGTGGACGGGACCTATCACCTGCGCCGTTCACGCTCCGCCGTCAGCGGCGGCACCGTGCCGAGGAGTCAACTGCCGTGTCGGACCAGCTGCGCCCCCGCGCCTCCCTCCGTACCGCCGTGGTCTGGGAAGTCCTCAAGGACGCTCTCGACCGACAGGCCAAGGCGACCGGCAGGGACGCCCTGGACGTACTGGACACCGGCGGCGGCACGGGCAACTTCGCCGTGCCCGTCGCCCGTCTCGGCCACCGGGTCACCGTCGTCGACCCCAGCCCCAACGCGCTGTTCGCGCTGGAGCGCCGCGCCGCCGAGGCCGGGGTGGACGACCGGGTCCGCGGAGTCCAGGGCGACATCCTCGGCCTGTTCGACGTGGCCGAGCGCGGTGGCTACGACGCGGTGCTCTGCCACGGAGTCCTGGAGTACGTGGACGACCCCGCCGAGGGCGTGCGCAACGCGGTGGAGGCGCTCCGTCCGTCCGGCGCCCTCAGCCTGCTCGCCGCCGGGCTCGGCGGCGCCGTCCTGGCCCGGGCGCTCGCCGGCCACTTCACCGAGGCCCGGCAGGCGCTCAGCGACCCGGACGGCCGCTGGGGCGCGGGCGACCCCGTGCCGCGGCGCTACACGGCGCAGCAGCTCACCGAACTCGTCGAGGGCGCGGACGTGGAGGTCGGCGCCGTCCACGGCGTGCGCGTCTTCGCCGACCTCGTGCCCGGTGTCCTGGTGGACACCGAACCCGGCGCCATGGAGGCCCTGCTCAAGCTGGAGGCGGCGGTCGCCGAAGAGCCCGCGTTCCACTCGGTGGCCACCCAGCTGCACGTCCTGGGCACCAGGCGGGCCTGATCCGCCGGCCGGATCGCGACGGCAGCGCGGCTGATCAGCAACGCAGCTGCAGACGGAGTACGCCCCAGCAGCCCCGATCAGGGCCTTGGCCCCGTATGATCGGGGGACACCATCCGGCATGACGGAGCGGAGGTTGGGGAATCAACGCCTCAGCAGCTGAGCCGTCGTGGCGGCCCGGACTGGCTGATTGACAAAGAGGGCGGGTTTCACGGGGGCGATTCCCTGCCTATCCTGGAAGGGCCGCATACCGGCCGCCCCCCGGCGGCCGACGACGAGGAGGACTCCGTGCCGCTCTCGGAGCACGAGCAGCGAATGCTCGAGCAAATGGAGCGAGCGCTGTACGCCGAAGATCCCAAGTTCGCGACAGCGCTCGAGGGAAGTGGGCTGCGTACATACACCCGGCGACGGGTCTACCAGGCAGTTGCTGGCTTCCTGGTGGGAATCGCGCTCCTCATGGCCGGAATGGTCGCACAGCAGATCTGGATCAGCGTGGTCGGGTTCCTCGTCATGCTGGGCTGCGCGGTGCTCGCGGTCACCGGCTGGCGCAAGGCGCCCAAGCCGGGCGAGCAACAGGCAGCAGTCCGCGCGGGTGGTGCGGGCGAACGCCGACAGCCCAAACAGCGCCGGTCCGTGATGAACCGGATCGAACAACGGTGGCAGCGCCGCCGCGATGAGCAGGGCCAGTAGGCGCTCGGAACACTTATGGGTGAGGGGCGGCCGCATTTCTGCGGCCGCCCCTCACGCGTGCCCGGATCACCGGGCGCCGGGCCGTCCGCTCCGGCGCCGTCGGGCCGCCGCGGCGCCGTCGGGCCGCCGCGGCGCCGTCGGGCCGCCGCGGCGCCGTCGGGCCGCCGCGGCGCCGTCGGGCCGCCGCGGCGCCGGAAGCCGGGCGTCGGGTGTCGTGTGCCGCGCGGCCTGCCGCCGGCCCGCTCCGCGCCGGAACGCATCGCGGGCAGGCCCCCGGGAAGGGCCTGCCCGCGAAGGGTGAGGTGTCAGCCCTGCTGGCCGGACGGGCGCCTCAGCCAAGCCGGCCGCTGCGGCAGCCGCCACCTCCCGGCGAGGGCCGCCCGGCGCTCCGAGAGGGCCCACACCACCCGTACGGCCGATCGCGGTGCCACGACCGCACGGAACCGGGCGAACCGGTCGGCGGAGAGCCGCAGACCCGCCCGTACCGCCTGTGCGTCCTCCGCGAGCCCCGACACCGGCCGCGGCTCCGGCGCGTAGAGCACCTGCTCCACCGCGCCCGCCACCCGGTGCACGGCCGCGGCCGCCTCGGCGTCGAGCCGCCCCAGCCGCACCATCCGTGCCGCCGCCTTCCGAGGCGTCTGCGACTCGTCCGGATCGATGCCGTGGTCCCACGCGGTGTCGGTGATCTCCTGCCACGCCGCCATCGTTCTCGCGGTCGCGTCCGCGGGGGTGCGCCCGGTGGAGGAGCCCAGCCTGCGGGCCCGTGTCCGGCTGCGCCAGAACATGGGCAGCAACGGGACCAGCAGGACGAGCACGGCCACCAGTGCCCATCCGAGCACGGTGCCCGCGGGCGTCCCCGTGTCCGTGGGCGTCACGGCCCCCGGGAGCGCCGAGCTGCCGCACTCACCCTGCCGCCGCATCTGCGCGGGGCAGCTGTCCGAGGCGGACGGTGTGGCCGGGGCCGCCGTCGATGCGCCCGTCTCCGGCTGGGCCGGGTCCGCGGCATCACCGGTCGGTGCGTCCGGCAGGGTGTACGCCGGAGTGGAGCCGCGCGTCGGCGTGGGCTCGAAGCGGGTCCAGCCGACGCCCTCGAAGTACAGCTCGGGCCAGGCGTGCGCGTCGCGCAGCCCCACCGACATCGAACCGTCCGACTGCGCGGCCCCGGGCGTGAAGCCCACCGCGACCCGGGCCGGAATCCCGAGCGTCCGGGCCATCGCGGCCATCGTGAACGAGAAGTGGACGCAGAAGCCCCGCCTGTCCTTCAGGAAGCGGCCGATCGCGGCACTGCCGGTACCCGAATTCACCGAGGTGTCGTACGTGAAGCCGCCCTCCGACGCGAAGTAGTTCTGCAGCTTCACCGCCTGCTCGTAGCCGTTGGCCGCGCCCTTCGTCACCTCTTCGGCCGTCTCCTTGACCACCTTCGGCAGGGAGTCGGGCACCTTGGTGTACTCGCGGCGCAGGGCCGCCGGGGCCTCGCCCGCACCCGCGAGCTGCCCGGCCGTCGGCTGCACCACGAGGCTGGAGACCTCGTACTGCGCACCCTTGGTCGTCTCCCCGTCGTCACCGACGAGGGTGCGGCCCTCGGGCTCGTACCGCCAGCGCCCGCCGACCTTCACCTCCGTCGCCGGGTAGGGGAGCGGCAGATACGTCTGCTGGTACGAGGAGGACGCGGAGATGTTCGTCCGGACCTCCGTGACGGCCACGTCCGGTGCCAGACCCGCCGGGGTCGGGAGCCGCTTCGGCACGTCCTTCAGCCGGCGCGTCGAGGCCCGCCACTCGTTCCCGTTGAACTGGTCCAGGGCCAGGATCCGGAGGTAGAAGTCCTGCACACTGTCCGAGTTGGTGCGGTACGACATCACCTCCCGGTTCTCCGGCTGGTTGAGGTTGTTCTGCAGCGAGACCAGCGGGTTCACCGCGGAGATGGTGCCGCCACCGCCCCCCTTGCCGTTACCGGCGCCCGGCCCCGTCAGCAGTCCGCTGTCGAGCGCGGGCAGGGCCGCGGGTACGACCAGGGCGATTCCCAGTGCGAGCGCCCCGATGCGGCGGCCCGTGCGGACCGGGGCGAGCGCCCCGCGGCCCGAGGCGTCGATCCCCGAGGGCAGACCGTCCCGGGGCCTGTTGGTCCCGGCGAAGACGCGCCCCCACTGGGAGAGCCGGTCGCGCCCCTCGGCCAGCAGGAGAAGCAGATAGCCGCAGGCGGCCAGCAGGAACCACAGCCAGTCCGCGCTGCCGTCGGAGAGCCCGGCGGCGACGGAGTACAGCGCGAGCAGGGGCAGCCCGGCCGGTGCGGCGCTGCGGAACGTGACCGCCAGCGCGTCCACCGCGAGCCCCACCAGCAGCACGCCGCCGACCAGCATCAGCCGGATGCCCGCCGTGTCCGGGGCCGGGATCGTGTACCGCCCGACGTCGTCCGCACCCGTCGTCAGCAGGTCCGCCAGCTGCTGCACGGACTGCGGACCGGGGACGAAGCCCGCGAGCGCCTGCTCGCGGGCGAACGCCACGGTCAGCAGCAGCACCAGGACGACCGCCTGCGCGCCGACGGTCAGCAGCCGCGGCAGCGGCACCCGCCGGCCGAGCGCACCCACGCCGCACTGGATGGCCAGCAGGAACGACGCCTGCAGGATCCAGGTGACCGGGTCGACCAGCGGCAGCATCGAACAAGCCGCCATCAGCGTCGCCGCAAAGGCGCCGAGCGCCAGCCGACCACGACCGCTCATGACCGTCCCCTCATGACCAACCACCGGAGAAACCCGTGGTGCCGCCTGTTGTGCCGCCCACCGCGGCGGACTGGGTCAGCGAACCGTGATGGCTCGCCTGCTGCCAGAGCCGGGCCAGGTCCGTGCCCGGCCGGACCGGCACCGCCGTCCAGCCCGCCTCGCGCAGCGAACGGAGCCGCTCCTCGGAGGCGGCCTGGGAGGCGGGCGATTCGCCGTGCACCCAGGCCGTGCTGTCCAGGACGAACGCGACGGCCCCGCCGCTGCGCTGCCGCATCCGGGCCGCCACCGCCGCCTGCTCCTCGTCCAGTTCGCCGAGGAAGGCGATCAGCAGGCCCTCGTTGCCCCCGCGCAGCACGTCGTAGGCGCGCGAGAGACCGCCTCCGTCGGAGTGGTCGACCACGGCGAGGGCGTCCATCATCAGTCCGGCCGAGTCCGCCGAGTCCTGGGTCGAACCGGCGAAACCGCTCTCGCCCTCGCCCGGCACCGCGGTGCCGTCGTCCGTCAGCAGGCGGACCGCGAAGCCCCGTTCCAGCATGTGCACCAGGGCGGAGGCCGCGCCGGAGACGGCCCACTCGAAGGCCGAGTCGGGCCCGGTGCCCTGGTAGGCGACCCGCCGGGTGTCCAGCAGCACCGTGCACCTGGCCCGCTGCGGCTGCTCCTCGCGGCGCACCATCAGCTCGCCGTAGCGCGCGGTGGACCGCCAGTGGACGCGTCGCAGGTCGTCGCCGTGCCGGTAGCCGCGCGGGATCACGTCGTCCTCGCCGGCCAGCGCGAGCGACCGCTGCCGGCCCTCGCCGTAACCGGAGGCCTCGCCCGCGAGCCGGACCGGGGGCAGCGGCTCGGTGCGCGGGATGACGACGAGGGTGTCGTAGGCGCTGAACGAACGCGTCAGCTCGCACATCCCGAACGGATCGCTCAGCCGCAGCTGCAGCGGACCGAGCGGATAGCGCCCGCGCAGATCGGACCGCACCCGGTAGGACACCTCGCGCCGCCCGCCCGCCTCCACCCGGTCCAGGACGAACCGGGGCCGCGGGCCGAGCACGTACGGCACCCGGTCCTGGAGCATCAGCAGACCGGTGGGCAGCCGCGAGACGTTGTCCATCCGCAGGTGGACCCGGGCCTCGCTGCCCGCGGGCACCCGGGACGGCGAGAGCCGCCGGGTCCCCGCGACCCGGTACCGGGTCCGGAAGAGCACCGCCACACAGACCAGGGGCAGCACCGCGAGCAGCAGGCCGACCCGCAGCAGGTCCGCCTGGCCCAGCACATACGCGCAGACCGCGGCGGCGACACCGGCCGCGAGGAAGGACCGGCCGCGGGTGGTCAGACCGCCCAGGGCGGCCCGCAGACCGCCCTTGTCGTCGCTGTCGTCCATCGCGGTCGGCCCCCCGGCGGCCATCAGAGCCGCCGTGCGCCGGGCTGCTGCCGGCCGCCGTACACCGAGCCGGGCCGGTGCTGCGGGACCGGGGCGGCCGCGCCGCCCGACGCCGTGGGCACCGGGGTCTGCTGCAGGATCTCCAGCACGACCTGCTCGGCGGTGCGGCGGTTGAGCTGCGCCTGCGCGGTGGGCAGCAGCCGGTGCGCGAGCACCGCGACCGCCAGCTCCTGCACATCGTCCGGCAGGCAGTAGTCCCGGCCGCTCAGCGCGGCGGACGCCTTGGCGGCGCGCAGCAGGTGGAGCGTGGCGCGCGGCGATGCGCCGAGCCGGAGGTCGGGGTGGCTGCGGGTGGCTCCGACGAGCTGCACCGCGTACCGCCGGACGGCGTCGGCGACGTGGACGGTGCGGACCGCCTCGATCAGCTTCACGATGTCGTGCGCGTGCGCCACCGGCTGGAGGTCGTCCAGCGGCGAGACGCCGCCGTGCACGTCGAGCATCTGCAGCTCGGCCTCCGCGCTGGGATAGCCGATCGACACCCGGGCCATGAACCGGTCGCGCTGGGCCTCGGGCAGCGGATACGTGCCCTCCATCTCCACCGGGTTCTGCGTCGCCACGACCATGAACGGGTCGGGCAGCTCGTAGGTGTGCCCGTCGATCGTGACCTGGCGCTCCTCCATCGACTCCAGCAGTGCGGACTGGGTCTTGGGCGAGGCGCGGTTGATCTCGTCGCCGATCACGATCTGGGCGAAGATCGCGCCCGGTTTGAACTCGAAGTCGCGGCGCTGCTGATCGAAGATGGACACACCGGTGATGTCCGAGGGCAGCAGGTCCGGTGTGAACTGGATGCGCCGCACCGAACAGTCGATGGACCGGGCCAGCGCCTTCGCCAGCATGGTCTTGCCGACTCCGGGGACGTCCTCGATCAGCAGGTGTCCCTCCGCGAGCAGCACGGTCAGCGAAAGGCGTACGACCTCAGGCTTGCCCTCGATCACACCTTCCACCGACCTGCGCACCCGCTCCGCTGTGGTGGTCAGATCTGTGAGGCTCGCTCGATCGTCATAGGTCGTCACCCGGCCCTCCTCGGCCCTGCCCCACGCTCACCAGGAGCACGGGATTCCCCAGTCACGGGCCGGCGCCCTTGTGCGGCCCGGCCCACCCCGAAACACGGACACCGCGTCGGACGGGTCCGACGGGGTGTCACACCCGCATTCTTGTTGCCGTTACCGCTTCGTGTCACTCGCCTGTGGACAACCGGGGCCGATATGTCGGATCGGGGAGGATTTTCACTGCCGGAATGTGCTCGTCCGGCACCCTCGCGTCAGGAAACCGGAAGGATCTCGCGCAGCAGTCCGGTGGTCACGTCGAAGACGAAGCCGCGCACGTCGTCGGTGTGCAGCAGGAACGGCGAGGTGCGCACGCGCTGCATCGACTGACGCACGTCCTGGTCCGCGTCGCTGTACGCCTCCACCGCCCAGGCCGGCCGCTGGCCGACCTCCATCTCCAGCTCCTGGCGGAACTCCTCGGTGATGGACTCCATGCCGCAGTTGGTGTGGTGGATCAGTATCACGCTGCGCGTGCCGAGGGCCCGCTGGCTGATCGACAGCGACCGGATCACGTCGTCGGTGACCACGCCGCCCGCGTTGCGGATGGTGTGACAGTCACCGAGCGCCAGGCCGAGCGCCTTGTGGAGGTCGAGGCGGGCGTCCATACAGGCGACCACGGCGACGCGGAGCACCGGCTTGGCGTCCATGCCGGGGTCGCTGAACTCGGAGGCGTACTGGACGTTCGACTCGACGAGCCGGTCGGTGACGGTGCCGCCGGTGCGGGCCTGGTCCGTGGCAGGGGTGTGCGCAGAAGTCGACATGGATACGACGTTATCCCTCGTCGGCGGGGCGGGCGTGCTGTGGAACGGGACAAAGAACGTCAACGGCGCTTGTTGTGAGGTAACCCACAAGCCTCACACTCGGTCACCCGCTCGGGTGAACAAAGCGAGGGCCGACGCGCTGTCGGGTTGATTGATCGGGAATCGATCGAATGGCAGGGTGGACTAAAGTGACGGGAAGTTACCGACACCCTGCACATTCCGATGTTTTCCCCGTGTGCGCGGCGTACGTACGGCCCGGCCCTCTCCCGCTCGCCGGTCGGCTGACGCCCCTTCCCCGGCGCCGGCGGACCTCCCCTTCGCGAGCGGGCGGGGACCAGGCCGTACGTGCAGCCACCCGGGACCTGAGCCTGAGAGGGCGCATGAGCCAGACCCGACACGTCCCGGTGATGCTCCAGCGGTGCCTGGACCTGTTGGCCCCGGCTCTGGAAGCACCGGGCCCGCAGCCGCCCGTGGTCGTCGACTGCACCCTGGGCCTCGGCGGACACAGCGAGGCACTGCTCTCCGCGTTCCCCGAAGCCCGGCTGATCGCCCTCGACCGGGACAAGGAGGCGCTGCGCCTCTCGGGCGAACGGCTCGCCCCCTACGGCGACCGGGCGACCCTGGTGCACGCCGTCTACGACGAACTGCCCGAGGTCCTCGCCCGGCTCGGCGTCCCCAAGGTCCAGGGCGTCCTGTTCGACCTCGGCGTCTCCTCCATGCAACTGGACGAGGCCGACCGCGGATTCGCCTACGCCCAGGACGCCCCCCTCGACATGCGGATGGACCAGACGACCGGCATCGGCGCGGCCGAGGTCCTCAACACCTACCCGCCGGGCGAACTGGTCCGCATCCTGCGGGCGTACGGCGAGGAGAAGCAGGCCAAGCGGATCGTCTCCGCGGTCGTCCGCGAACGCGAGAAGGAGCCGTTCAGCAACAGTGCCCGGCTCGTCGAACTGATCCGGGACTCCCTGCCGCAGGCCGCCAAGCGCACCGGCGGCAACCCCGCCAAGCGCACCTTCCAGGCGCTGCGCATCGAGGTCAACGGCGAGCTCACCGTGCTGGAGCGGGCGATCCCGGCCGCGGTGAAGAGCCTCGCCGTCGGTGGCCGCATCGCCGTGCTGTCCTACCACTCGCTGGAGGACCGCCTGGTCAAGCAGGTGTTCGCGGCGGGTGCCGCCAACACCGCGCCGCCCGGACTGCCGGTCGTCCCCGAGCGCTACCAGCCCCGGCTGAAGCTGCTGACCCGCGGCGCGGAGCTGCCCACCGAGGAGGAGGTCGCCGAGAACCGGCGCGCCGCCCCCGCCCGGCTGCGCGGCGCCCAGCGCATCCGCGAGGAGGAGCGATGAGCCGGCGGCGACCGGACACGTCACGGACCCGGCCCGGGGACGGAGCGGCGCGGTGAGCAAACCGGACGGCCGGCTGAAGGGGCGCGCGGCACGGCTGACCCGGCTGATGCCGTCCGGGCCGAGCACCGCGGCCCGGACCCCGTTCGTCCTGCTGGTCGTCCTGCTCCTGGGCAGCGGTCTGATCACCCTGCTGCTGCTGAACTCCGCGCTCAACGAAGGATCGTTCCGGCTGAGCGAGCTGAGGAAGCGGACCACCGAACTCACCGACGACCAGCAGGCGCTCCAGCGCGACGTCGACAGCGCGTCCGAGCCCGACGCCCTGGCCCGCCGGGCACGGGAGCTGGGCATGGTCCCCGGCGGCAGCCCCGCCTTCCTCGACCCGGACGGCACGGTCCGCGGCGTGCCCTCGGCCGCCGGCGCCGCGCCGGTCACCGCGCCGCCGCCGAAGCCCGAGGCCCCCGAGCCGCCCCCGGTCGCCTCACCGACCCCGTCCGGCCCCAGCCCTTCGCCCACCGCCACCGCCACGCCCGCCGCCACCGGGCCGAGTACCCCCGCGGCGAAGCCCGGCGCGTCCGCGAGCGGAACCGCGACGCCGAAGCCGGGCACATCGGCGAAGCCGCGTACCCCGGCAGTCCAGCCCTCCACGACCCCCGGCAGGTGACGCAGTGCCTTCCCAGGAACCACCGCGCCGTCGGGTACCCGGCCCGGCACGCCCGCGCAACGCGGGGGCCCGCTCCGGCCGCCCCCGGTCCGCCGCCCGCCCCGAGCCACGGCGACGGCCCGCCGCCGCACCGCGCGGCCGGACCCCGCGCGGCCGCTCGGGCCGTCCGCTGCGCCTCGGCAGCCCCCGGCCCCGGCTGCGGCTGGTCAGCCTCGCGCTGACGCTCGTCATGATCGCGTTCGTCGTGCGGCTCCTCCAGGTCCAGGCCGTCGACGCCAACGCGTACGCGGCCAAGGCCGAACAGAACCGCTACCTCAGCTACACCGTCGCCGCCGAGCGAGGCCAGATCACCGACCGCGGCGGCATCGCGCTGGCCACCAGCGTCGACGCGTACGACATCACCGCCGACCCCAAGATGTTCACCCCGGCCGACAGCAAGGCGCCCGACGCCCCCCAGCAGGCCGCCGCGCTGCTCTCGCCCATCCTGGGGGTCGACGCGGCCGAGCTGACGAAGAAGCTGTCGAAGCCCAAGAGCCGATACACGGTCCTGGCCCGCCGCCAGACCCCGCAGGTCTGGAAGCAGATCAAGGACCTCAAGTCCGTCTTCGCCGAGAAGGCCGAGAAGGACGAGGCGGCCGGCGGTACCGGCGCCAATGCGCTGGCCGGTGTCTTCCAGGAGTCCACCACCAAGCGGGTCTACCCCAACGGTGGGCTCGCCGCCGGGATACTGGGGTACGTCAACGCCGAGGGCAAGGGCGCGGGCGGCCTCGAATCGCAGCTGGACAAGGAGCTCGCGGGCGAGGACGGCACCATCAAGTACGCCCAGTCCGGCGGCCGCCGGGTGCCCACCGCGGGCACCAAGGAGGTTCCGGCCGTCGCCGGCTCCGACATCGAGCTGACCATCGACCGCGACATCCAGTGGGCGGCCCAGAAGGCCATCTCCGACCAGGTGAAGGAGTCCAAGGCCGACCGCGGCTACGTCATCGTGCAGAACACCCGCACCGGCGAGGTCCTCGCCATGGCGAACGCCCCGGGCTTCGACCCCAACGACCTCTCGCAGGCCGACGCCGCCTCGCTCGGCAACGCGGCCCTCCAGGACGTCTACGAGCCCGGCTCCACCAGCAAGGTCATGTCCATGGCCGCCGTGCTGGAGGAGGGCGCCGCCACCCCCGGGACCCATGTCACCGTGCCCAACCGGCTGCACCGCGGCGACCGGCTCTTCAAGGACGACGTCGACCACGCCACCTGGTACCTCACGCTCAACGGCGTACTCGCCAAGTCCAGCAACATCGGCACCATCATGGCCACCGGCCAGCTGGGGAAGACCCAGGCCGCGGCCAACAAGGTGCTCTACTCCTACCTGCGCAAGTTCGGCATCGGCTCACCGACCGGACTCGGCTACCCGGGTGAGACCCCCGGCATCCTCGCCAAGCCGCAGGACTGGTCGACCTCGCAGCAGTACACGATCCCCTTCGGGCAGGGCCTCTCGCTCAACGCGATGCAGGCCGCCTCGATCTACTCGACGATCGCCAACGGCGGAGTCCGGATCGAACCGACGCTCATCCGCGGCACCAAGGGCGCCGACGGACGCTTCACCCCCGCCGAAGCCCCCGGCCAGACCCGGGTGGTCAGCGAGAAGACCGCCAAGACGCTCGCCACCATGCTGGAGTCGGTGGTCGACGACCAGGAGGGCACCGGAACGAAGGCCAAGATCCCCGGCTACCGGGTCGCGGGCAAGACGGGTACGGCCAACCGAGTCGATCCGGTACGCGGCGGCTACCACGGCTACACCGCCTCCTTCGCCGGTTTCGCCCCCGCCGACAACCCCCAGATCACCGTCTACTGCGCCATCCAGAACCCCACCAGGGGCAGCCACTTCGGCGGCCAGACCTGCGGCCCCATCTACAAGCAGGTCATGGAGTTCGCGCTGAAGACGCTGCAGACCGCACCTTCCGGCAGTAAGCCGGCCCGGCTGCCGGTGTCCTTCAAACCCGGCGAGTGAACGCGCGGAGACCACCAGTGACAACCATCACCCCCGACCCCGGGAACCGGAACGGGAACGACCGCACCGCCGCCCCCTCACTTCGCGAGAGGCCGGGTGGGCCCGGTACGCTCACCGCCGTGCCCCACGCTGAACAGTCCCGAACCACCCAGAAGGACGCCCCTGTGAACTACCCGGGAGCGCCCCGCCCGGATCGGCTGCGGCCGACCTCCCTGGTCACGCTGGCAGCCCGGCTGGGAGTCCAGCCGCCCGGCACCGGCGAAGTCACCGGCATCACCCACGACTCCCGGGCCGTACGCCCCGGAGACGTGTACGCGGCCCTGCCCGGCGCCCGCCTGCACGGCGCCGACTTCACCGCCCAGGCGGCCGGCCTCGGCGCCGCCGCCATCCTCACCGACCCGGCGGGCGCCGAACGCGCCGCGGCCACCGGACTCCCGGTCCTGGTCACCGAGGACCCGCGGGGCCGGATGGGCGAACTCGCCACCGAGATCTACGGCCACCCCGGCACCGACCTGCTCCAGATCGGCATCACCGGAACCTCCGGCAAGACCACCACCGCCTACCTCATCGAGGGCGGCTTCCGCGGCGCCGGACGCAGCACCGGGCTGATCGGCACCGTGGAGATGCGGATCGGCGACGAGCGCATCAAGTCCGAGCGGACCACCCCCGAAGCCACCGATCTGCAGGCCCTGTTCGCCGTCATGCGCGAACGCGGCGTCGACGCGGTGACCATGGAGGTGTCCAGCCACGCCCTGGTGCTCGGCCGGGTCGACGGCTGCGTCTTCGACGTGGCCGTCTTCAACAACCTCAGCCCGGAGCACATGGAGTTCCACTCCGGCATGGAGGACTACTTCCAGGCCAAGGCGTCGCTGTTCACCCCGCAGCGCAGCAGGCAGGGCGTCGTCAACTTCGACGACGAGTACGGCCGCAGGCTGATCACCGAGGCATCCGTCCCGGTCACCACCTTCTCCGCCGAGGGCCACCCGGACGCCGACTGGCGCGCCGAGGACGTCGAGGTGGGCCAGCTCGGCTCCACCTTCACCGTCGTCGGCCCCAAGGACGAACGGGCCACCGCCAAGGCCCCGCTGCCCGGCCCGTTCAACGTCGCCAACACCCTCGCGGCGATCGTCACCCTCGCCGTCGCGGGCATCGACCCGCAGACCGCCGCGGACGGCGTCGCCGCCGTGCCCGGGGTGCCCGGCCGGCTGGAGCGGGTCGACGCCGGACAGCCGTACCTCGCGCTCGTCGACTACGCGCACAAGACCGACGCCGTCGAATCGGTGCTGCGCTCCCTGCAGAAGGTCACCGAGGGCAAGCTCCACATCGTCCTCGGCTGCGGCGGGGACCGCGACACCACCAAACGCGGCCCGATGGGCGCCGCCGCGGCGCGCCTCTCCGACACCGCCGTACTGACCTCCGACAACCCCCGCTCCGAGGACCCCCTCGGCATCCTCGCCGCCATGCTCGCGGGCGCCGCCGAAGTGCCCGTGCACGAACGCGGTGACGTCCTGGTGGACGCCGACCGGGCCGCCGCCATCGCCGCCGCGGTCGGCCGCGCCGGACCCGGCGACACCGTACTGATCGCCGGCAAGGGCCACGAGCAGGGCCAGGACATCCACGGAGTGGTACGCCCCTTCGACGACCGGGTGGTCCTGCGCGAGGCCATCGAGCGGTCCCTGGGACACGAGAGCGCCACCCACCGTGCCCCCACCCACGAGAACAACAGTCAGGGATGACCAAGTGATCGCCCTTTCCCTCGCCGAGATCGCCGAAATCGTCGGCGGGCAGTCGTACGACATACCGGATCCGGCCGTCATCGTCAGCGGGCCAGTCGTCATCGACTCCCGGGAGGTGAAGCCAGGCAGCCTCTTCGTCGCCTTCGCCGGTGAACGCGTCGACGGCCACGACTACGCGCAGCGCGCCGTCGAGGCCGGTGCGGCCGTCGTCCTGGCCTCCCGCCCCGTCGGTGTACCCGCGATCGTCGTGGACGACGTGGTGGCGGCGCTCGGCGCCCTCTCCCGGTCCGTCGTCGGCCGCCTCGGCACCACCGTCGTCGCGCTCACCGGATCCGCCGGCAAGACCTCCACCAAGGACCTCATCGCCCAGCTCCTGGAGCGCAAGGGGCCGACCGTCTACCCGGCGGGCAACCTCAACAACGAGATCGGTCTGCCGCTCACCGCGCTGCGTGCCACCGCGGAGACCCAGCACCTGGTCCTCGAAATGGGCGCCCGGTACATCGGCGACATCTGTTACCTCACCGGACTCGTCCCGCCCCGGATCGGGCTCGTCCTCAACGTCGGCAGCGCCCACATCGGCGAGTTCGGCGGCCGCGAGCAGATCGCCCAGGCCAAGGGCGAGATGGTCGAGTCCCTCCCCGAGGACGGCCTCGCCGTCCTCAACGCCGACGACCCCCTCGTCCGCGCGATGACCTCCCGGACCAAGGCCCGGGTGCTGTTCTTCGGTGAAGCCGCGGATGCGGACGTACGGGGTGAGAACGTCCGGCTCACCGAGGACGGCCGCCCCGCGTTCAGGCTCCACACACCCACCGGGTGCAGCGATGTGACCATGCGCCTGTACGGTGAGCACCACGTGTCGAACGCGCTCGCCGCGGCCGCCGTCGCCCATGAGTTGGGCCTGTCCGCAGACGAGATCGCCGTGGCGCTCTCCGAGGCGGGCACCCTCTCCCGCTGGCGCATGGAGGTCACCGAGCGTCCGGACGGCGTGACGTTCGTCAATGACGCCTACAACGCCAACCCCGAATCCATGAAGGCCGCGCTCCGCGCGCTGGCCGCCATGGGGAAGGGGCGTCGTACGTGGGCGGTGCTCGGCCAGATGGCCGAGCTCGGCGACGCCTCGCTCACCGAGCACGACGCGGTCGGACGGCTCGCCGTCCGGCTCAACGTCAGCAAGCTCGTCGCGGTTGGGGGCAGAGAAGCCTCCTGGCTGCAACTGGGCGCATACAACGAGGGTTCGTGGGGTGAGGAGTCGGTGCATGTGTCCGACGCACAGGCTGCCGTCGACCTGTTGCGCAGTGAACTGCGCCCGGGAGACGTCGTGCTGGTGAAGGCGTCCCGGTCGGTCGGCCTGGAGCAGGTCGTTACGGCACTGCTGGAGAACGCGACCGAGGGCGAGGTCGCCGGCCGATGAGGCAGATCCTCTTCGCGGGGGCCATCGGGCTCTTCCTGACCCTGGTCGGTACCCCGCTGCTGATCAAGCTGCTGGCCCGCAAGGGATACGGGCAGTTCATCCGGGACGACGGCCCGCGCAGCCACGGATCGAAGAAGGGCACGCCCACGATGGGCGGCATCGCCTTCATCCTGGCGACGATCATCGCGTACGTGCTGGCGAAGGTCATCACCGGCGAGGACATGCGCTTCTCCGGTGTGCTGGTCCTCTTCCTGATGGCCGGGATGGGACTCGTCGGCTTCCTCGACGACTACATCAAGATCGTCAAGCAGCGTTCGCTGGGCCTGCGCGCCAAGGCGAAGATGGCCGGCCAGCTGATCGTCGGCATCGCCTTCGCGGTGCTCTCGCTCCAGTTCGCCGACGCCCGCGGCAACACCCCCGCCTCCACCAAGCTCTCGTTCGTCGAGGACTTCGGCTGGTCGATCGGCCCGGTGCTGTTCGTGCTCTGGGCGCTCTTCATGATTCTCGCCATGTCCAACGGCGTGAACCTGACGGACGGTCTGGACGGCCTCGCCACCGGTGCGTCCGTGATGGTCTTCGGCGCGTACACCTTCATCGGGCTCTGGCAGTTCCAGGAGTCCTGCGCCAACGCGGCCACCCTCACCAACCCGAGCGCCTGCTTCGAAGTGCGAGATCCGCTCGACCTCGCGGTCGTGGCCTCCGCGCTGATGGGCTCCTGCTTCGGCTTCCTGTGGTGGAACACGTCGCCCGCCAAGATCTTCATGGGCGACACCGGCTCGCTCGCCCTCGGCGGCGCGCTCGCCGGTCTGGCGATCTGCTCCCGCACCGAGTTCCTGATGGCGGTGCTCGGCGGCCTCTTCGTGATGATCACGATGTCCGTCGTCATCCAGGTCGGCTCGTTCAAGATGACCGGCAAGCGCGTCTTCCGGATGGCACCGCTGCAGCACCACTTCGAACTCAAGGGGTGGTCCGAAGTCCTTGTCGTGGTCCGCTTCTGGATCATCCAGGGCATGTGCGTGATCGTCGGCCTCGGCCTCTTCTACGCAGGATGGGCAGCCAAGAAGTGAGCAACGTGGACTGGCAGGGCAAGCACGTCACGGTCGCCGGACTCGGGGTCTCCGGGATCCCGGCGGCCCGGGTGCTGCACGGCCTCGGCGCCGTCGTCACCGTGGTCAACGACGGGGACGACGAGCGCTCGCGCACCCAGGCCGCGGAGCTGGAGGCGCAGGGCATCACCGTGCGCCTCGGCGACGGGGCCACCCTGCCGGAGTCCACCGAGCTCATCGTCACCACCCCGGGCTGGAAGCCCGACAAGCCGCTCTTCACCGCGGCCGCCGAGGCGGGCGTCCCCATCTGGGGCGACGTCGAACTCGCCTGGCGGCTGCGTGGGCGGGACGGCCGGGAACCGGCCCCCTGGCTCGCGGTCACCGGCACCAACGGCAAGACCACGACCGTACGGATGCTCGCCTCGATCCTGGAGGCGGCCGGGCTGCGCACCGCCGCGGTCGGCAACATCGGGGTCTCGCTGCTGGACGCGGTCCTCGGCGAGGAGACGTACGACGTCCTGGCCGTCGAGCTCTCCAGCTACCAGCTGCACTGGTCGCCCTCGCTGCGCGCCCACTCCGCAGCCGTCCTCAACCTGGCGCCGGACCACCTCGACTGGCACGGCTCCATGGCCGCGTACGTCGCGGACAAGGGCCGGATCTACGAGGGCAACACCGTCGCCTGCGTCTACAACGTGGCGGACCCCGCCACGGAGGAACTGGTGCGCGAGGCGGACGTCGAGGAGGGCTGCCGGGCGATCGGCTTCACCCTCGGCACCCCGGGGCCCTCCCAGCTCGGGGTCGTCGACGGCATCCTCGTCGACCGCGCCTTCGTGACGAACCGGCAGAAGCAGGCCCAGGAGCTCGCCGAGGTCGCGGACGTGAACCCGCCCGCCCCGCACAACATCGCCAACGCGCTGGCGGCAGCCGCGCTGGCCCGCGCCTTCGGCGTGGAGCCCGCCGCCGTGCGCGACGGGCTGCGGGCCTTCCGCCCCGACCCGCACCGCATCGAGCACGTCGCGGACGTCGCCGGGGTGGCGTACATCGACGACTCCAAGGCCACCAACACCCACGCCGCCGAAGCCTCCCTGGCGTCCTACGACTCCATCGTCTGGATCGCCGGCGGGCTGGCCAAGGGCGCGAGCTTCGACGAGCTGGTGACCGGGTGCGCGAAGCGGCTGCGGGGCGTCGTGCTGATGGGCGCCGACCGTGCCCTGATCCGCGAAGCCCTCGCGCGACACGCCCCC
Source organism: Streptomyces sp. NBC_01257 (assembly GCF_035917255.1). Taxonomy (NCBI): domain Bacteria; kingdom Bacillati; phylum Actinomycetota; class Actinomycetes; order Kitasatosporales; family Streptomycetaceae; genus Streptomyces; species Streptomyces sp. NBC_01257. The sequence goes on along the minus strand of NZ_CP108472.1, from coordinate 2,568,056 downwards.
GAGGTCCCGGTGACCGACCTCGACCGGACCGACACTGGGGCGATGTCCGAGGCGGTCCGCGAGGCGGCACGGCTCGCCCGGCCGGGAGACACCGTACTGATGGCCCCGGCCTGTGCCTCGATGGACATGTTCGTCAATTACAACAAGCGGGGCGAGGCCTTCGCGGACGCCGTCCGCGCACAGGCCGCCGAGAACGACTGACGGGCCCGGCCTCCACGCCGTACGGTCCCGGAACACCCGGGTACGCGCGACCGCGCCGGGGCCCGGGCCCTCGGCACCGAAGCCCCGGGCACGAGCAGTGGAGGGGACAGGGACCATGCCGGCCGAAGAGAGCTCTGCCGCACGCGGCAGGGACCGCTCACGGGCGACCTCGGCGATCAGCCGGGCGCTCCGTCCACCCCTCCTGGCGGCCGCGGGCGCACCGCTCCCCGCCGGACTCGCCCTGCGCGTCCGGCCGGCCGCCGCCTCCAGGCGGCCCCCGGCGGCCCGCTCCAGGACCTCCGGCAGCCCCCGTTCCCCCCGGGGCGGAGGCGCGCGGCGGCTGTACGAGCAGGCACGCCGGGCCTGGGACCGCCCGCTGACGGCGTACTACCTGATCCTGGGCGCCGGGCTGCTGATCACCGTGCTCGGGCTCGTGATGGTCTACTCCGCCTCGATGATCAAGGCGCTGGAGCTCGACAAGCCGGGCACGTACTTCTTCCGCAAGCAGTTCCTCGCCGCCGTCATCGGCGCCGGACTGATGGCCATGGCCGCCCGGATGCCCGTCAAGCTGCACCGGGCGCTGTCCTACCCGCTGCTGATGGGCGCCGTCTTCCTGATGGTGCTGGTCCAGGTGCCGGGGATAGGGATGTCGGTCAACGGCAACCGGAACTGGCTCTACCTCGGCGGCCCCTTCCAGCTCCAGCCCAGTGAGTTCGGCAAGCTGGCCCTCGTCCTGTGGGGGGCCGACCTGCTCGCCCGCAAACAGGACAGGCGGCTGCTGAACCAGTGGAAGCACATGCTGGTGCCGCTGGTCCCGGTCACGTTCATGCTGCTCGGGCTGATCATGCTCGGCGGTGACATGGGCACTGCGATCATTCTCACTGCGATCCTTTTCGGACTGCTCTGGCTGGCCGGAGCGCCCACCCGGCTGTTCGCCGGCGTGCTCGCCGCCGCCGGCCTGATCGCCTTCCTGCTGATCAAGACCAGTCCGAACCGGATGTCCCGGCTGGACTGCATGGGAGCCAGCGAACCGGGCCCGGGCGGCTCGTGCTGGCAGGCCGTGCACGGCATCTACGCGCTGGCGTCCGGCGGATGGTTCGGATCCGGGCTCGGTGCAAGCGTGGAGAAATGGGGCCAACTCCCCGAACCTCACACCGACTTCATCTTCGCCATCACCGGGGAGGAACTGGGGTTGGCGGGGACGCTGTCGGTACTCGCCCTCTTCGCGGCTCTAGGCTATGCGGGTATCCGCGTGGCCGGACGCACGGAGGACCCCTTCGTGAGGTACGCAGCGGGAGGTGTGACCACCTGGATCACGGCCCAGGCCGTGATCAACATCGGTGCGGTGCTCGGCCTGCTGCCGATCGCCGGTGTCCCGCTTCCGCTGTTCTCCTACGGGGGTTCGGCCCTGCTGCCGACCATGTTCGCTGTCGGGCTGCTGATCGCGTTCGCGCGAGCGGATCCCGCCGCGAAGGCGGCCCTGGCCATGCGGAGGCCCGGGGTGAGATGGAAGACGATGAGACGGCGCGTCAAGAAGCGTCCGTCCGGAGAGCGGTGAATTTCGGTGCATGTCGTACTCGCCGGTGGGGGGACCGCCGGCCACATCGAGCCCGCGCTTGCCCTCGCGGACGCCCTGCGCAGGCAGGACCCGAGCGTGGGAATCACCGCTCTCGGCACGGAGCGCGGACTCGAGACCAGGCTCGTACCCGAGCGGGGGTACGAACTCGCCCTGATCCCGGCCGTGCCGCTGCCGCGCAAGCCCACCCCTGAGCTCATCACCGTGCCGGGCCGGCTGCGCGGCACCATCAAGGCGGCCGAGCAGATCCTGGAGCGCACCAAGGCGGACTGCGTGGTCGGCTTCGGCGGCTACGTGGCCCTGCCCGGCTACCTCGCCGCCAAGCGCGCCGGAGTGCCGATCGTGGTGCACGAGGCCAACGCCCGGCCGGGCCTGGCCAACAAGATCGGTTCGCGGTACGCGCACGGGGTCGCCGTCTCCACCCCCGACAGCAAGCTGCGCGGTGCCCGCTACATCGGCATCCCGCTGCGCCGCACCATCGCCACCCTGGACCGGGCCCGGGTCCGCCCCGAGGCGCGTGCCGCCTTCGGGCTCGACCCCAACCTGCCGACGCTGCTGGTCTCCGGCGGCTCGCAGGGCGCCCGCCACCTCAACGAGGTGGTCCAGCGGGTGGCGCCGCTGCTGCAGCGCTCCGGGATCCAGATCCTGCACGTGGTCGGCCCGAAGAACGAAATGCCGCGCGTGGACAACATGCCCGGGATGCCGCCGTACATCCCGGTACCGTACGTGGACCGGATGGATCTCGCGTACGCGGCGGCCGACATGATGCTCTGCCGTGCGGGCGCGATGACCGTCGCCGAACTCTCCGCCGTCGGGCTGCCCGCCGCCTACGTCCCGCTGCCGATCGGCAACGGCGAACAGCGGCTCAACGCCCAGCCGGTGGTCAACGCCGGCGGCGGTCTGCTGGTGGACGACGCGGCGCTCACCCCCGAGTGGGTGCAGGGCAACGTCCTTCCGGTGCTGTCGGATCCGCACCGGCTGTACGAAATGTCCCGCGCCGCCGCCGAGTTCGGCCGCCGGGACGCCGACGATCTGCTGGTCGGCATGGTGTACGAGGCGATTGCCGCACGCCGAGGCGCGTGAGGCCCACGGGTCCGGGGGCGGTGCCCCCGGACCCGGCATAAGGAGGCGAGCGTGGCCGGACCGACGACCGCCCAGCGCGGTGCAGGGCAGCAGGAGGACACCCCGGACCGCCCGCCGAGCGAACAGCGGCGCCGGATGTCCCGGCGCACCCTGCTGATCGTGATCGCCGCGGCCGTGCTGCTGCTCGGCTCCGGCGCCGTCTGGGCGCTCTACGGCTCCTCCTGGCTCCGCACCGAACAGGTCCGGATCACCGGGGTCGACGTACTGACACCGGCCGAGGTGGAGAACGCGGCGGCGGTGCCGATGGGCGCTCCGCTCGTCTCCGTGGACACCGGCGCCATCGCCGGCAGATTGCGCCAGAAGTTGCCTCGTATCGACTCGGTGGATGTCGTACGGTCATGGCCGCACGGCATCGGACTTAAAGTGACCGAACGAAAGCCGGTCCTGTTGGTGAAAAAGGGCGCAAAGTTCATTGAAGTGGACGCCAAAGGCGTGCGCTTCGCCACGGTGGACAAGGTGCCCGGGCGCGTACCCCTGCTGGAACTGACCCCTGGTCGGTCCGCGAGCCTGCGCCGATTCGGCAGTGACCGGCTGGTGCGGGAAGCGGTCCGGGTCGCGGGCGGTCTTCCGGTCGGGATCGCCAAGGACACCCAGGTCGTGCGGGTCACCTCGTACGATGCGGTCTCCCTGGAACTCACCGGGGACCGCACGGTGATCTGGGGGAGCAGCGAAGAAGGTGCGGTGAAGGCGAAAGTCCTCACCGCACTCATGAAAGCCGCTCCCAAAGCGGGACACTTCGACGTGAGTGCACCCACCGCACCCGCGGTGTCGGGCAGTTGACGCACATTCGGCCTGGCCAGCACCCTGGTTGGTCAGCGCTACGGGTGATCACATAGGGTGAAAAGAAAAACGGGAGGTTCGGCGTGTTCGTTGAACGTGCGCCACTTGTCGACTTAGTGTCCTGTTCGGAAGAGTCCATGAAGCAGACACACTGGTAACCCTAAACTTCAACGTTAGGGTTTGGGTCGGCGTTCGGACCGTCCCAATCGGCATCCGTCGTCGCGGCGGGACTACCGCCAAGCGACGACACGTAACTCGAGGCGAGAGGCCTTCGACGTGGCAGCACCGCAGAACTACCTCGCAGTCATCAAGGTCATCGGTGTCGGCGGCGGTGGTGTCAATGCCATCAACCGAATGATCGAGGTCGGTCTCAAGGGCGTCGAGTTCATCGCGATCAACACGGATGCGCAAGCCCTGTTGATGAGCGACGCCGACGTCAAGCTCGACGTCGGCCGTGAACTCACCCGTGGCCTCGGCGCCGGGGCGAACCCGGCCGTCGGTCGCAAGGCGGCAGAGGACCACCGTGAGGAGATCGAGGAGGTCCTCAAGGGGGCCGACATGGTCTTCGTCACCGCAGGCGAGGGTGGTGGCACCGGAACCGGTGGCGCACCCGTCGTCGCCAACATCGCGCGCTCGCTCGGCGCCCTGACGATCGGCGTGGTCACCCGCCCGTTCACCTTCGAGGGCCGGCGTCGCGCGAACCAGGCGGAGGACGGCATCGCCGAACTCCGCGAAGAGGTCGACACCCTCATCGTCATTCCCAACGACCGGCTGCTGTCCATCTCGGACCGTCAGGTCAGCGTGCTCGACGCGTTCAAGTCGGCCGACCAGGTGCTGCTCTCGGGTGTCCAGGGCATCACCGACCTCATCACCACCCCGGGTCTGATCAACCTCGACTTCGCCGACGTCAAGTCGGTCATGTCCGAGGCCGGATCGGCGCTCATGGGCATCGGCTCGGCGCGCGGCGACGACCGCGCGGTGGCCGCCGCGGAGATGGCGATCTCCTCGCCGCTCCTGGAGGCGTCCATCGACGGCGCCCGCGGTGTCCTGCTCTCCATCTCCGGCGGCAGCGACCTCGGTCTCTTCGAGATCAACGAGGCCGCCCAGCTGGTGAGCGAGGCGGCGCACCCCGAGGCCAACATCATCTTCGGTGCGGTCATCGACGACGCACTGGGCGACGAGGTGCGGGTCACCGTGATCGCGGCGGGCTTCGACGGCGGACAGCCGCCGGCCCGGCGGGAGAACGTCCTGGGTGCGAACTCCACCAAGCGCGAGGAGCCGGCGACGCCGGCCCGGGCCGCCGAGCCCGCGCGCCAGACGGGCGGACTGGGCTCGGTGCCCCCGCGCGAGGAGCCGCCGGTCCAGGCGGAGCCGGTGCCGGCCGCTCATGAGAGCCACCTTCCGCCGGTCACCCCGCCGCACGTCCCGCCGGCCCGTCCCTACCAGGACTCCCAGGCCGAAGAGCTGGACGTTCCGGACTTCTTGAAGTGATAGGTCCGCACCACTCAGTGAGCCATGAGGATTCTGTTCCTTCGGACGGCGGCGCTCATTTCTCCTTCACCGACAGGTGGGGAGGGGTGAGCGCCGCTCCGTACGCGGAGCTCAACCTCGGCGGCGCGGTCGGCGACGACCCCGCCGCCGTTCTCGCCAACCGGGAGCGGGCCGCACGGGCCCGCGGACTCGATCCGGCACAGGTCGTCTGGATGAACCAGGTGCACGGCCGGGATGTCGCCGTGGTCGAAGGACCCTGGGGTGACGCCCGCGAGATTCCCGCCGTGGACGCGGTGGTGACCGCGCGACGCGGACTCCCGCTCGCGGTTCTCACCGCCGACTGCACTCCCGTACTGCTCGCCGACCCGGTCGCCGGGATCGTCGCAGCAGCACACGCGGGCCGGCCCGGACTGGTCGCCGGAGTGGTGCCCGCAGTGATCGGGGCCATGGTGGAGCTCGGCGCCGAGGCCTCGCGGATCGTCGCCCGCACCGGACCGGCCGTCTGCGGCCGGTGCTACGAGGTGCCGGCCGAGATGCGGGACGAGGTCGCGGCCGCCGTCCCCGCCTCGTGGTCCGAGACCAGCTGGGGAACGCCGGCGGTCGACGTCACCGCCGGAGTCCACGCGCAGCTGGCGGACCTCGGGGTCACCGACCGGCACGGGTCGTCCGTCTGCACCATCGAATCGGGCGACCACTTCTCGTACCGACGCGACCGCACCACCGGGCGGCTCGCTGGATATGTCTGGCTGGACGGATAGGGCATGACGGACCGTAAGGAACAACTCTCCGCGAATCTGGCGCACGTGGAGGAACGGATCTCCTCCGCCTGCGCCGCGGTCGGTCGCGATCGGGAAGAAGTGACCCTCATCGTGGTCACCAAGACCTACCCCGCGAGCGATGTGCGGATCCTGCACGAACTCGGTGTGCGCCATGTCGCGGAGAATCGTGACCAGGACGCCGCCCCCAAAGCCACCGATTGTGCGGATCTGTCCCTCACATGGCACTTTGTCGGCCAGTTGCAGACGAACAAGGTGCGATCTGTGGCGAGTTATGCCGATGTCGTGCAGTCGGTGGACCGTACGAAGCTGGTGACCGCGCTCTCGGCCGCGGCCGGCCGCGGCGGCCGTGAACTCGGGTGTCTCATCCAGGTCGCGCTCGACGCGGAGAGCGGAGAGCGGGGGGAGCGCGGCGGTGTCGCCCCCGACGGGATCGAGGAGTTGGCCGACGCGGTCGCGTCCGCACCCGGACTGCGCCTCGACGGTCTGATGACCGTCGCCCCGCTGGCCGGGCCGTTCGCCGGAAGGCAACGGGCGGCGTTCGACCGGCTGATGGAATTCTCATCCCGGCTGCGCGGGAACCATCCGGCTGCGAACATGGTCTCTGCAGGGATGAGTGCGGACCTCGAGGACGCGGTTGCGGCCGGAGCGACACATGTGCGCGTCGGTACTGCGGTACTCGGAGTCCGACCCGGGCTCGGGTAACGTCGCCAAGCAAGTCGGACCACAGCAGAAAATATGGTCATTACCGCCTATGGCGGGCAGGCCACAGTGGATCGCGGGCACTTGGTGACAGATGCCGATCCACCACAGAGCGGAGGACTCAGAGCATGGCCGGCGCGATGCGCAAGATGGCGGTCTACCTCGGCCTCGTGGAGGACGATGGGTACGACGGTCCGGGGTTCGACCCCGACGACGAATTCGAACCCGAGCCGGAGCCCGAGCGCGACCGGCGCCGGCACCAGCCCGCGCATCAGGTGGAGCGTGACCGGGAGCGGGACGAACCGGTACGAGTGGTACAGCCTCCGGCGCAGCGGGAGCCGGTTCAGATCCCGGCGGAAAGAGAGCGACCCGCCCGGATCGCCCCCGTGGCATCCATCACACCTGAACGCCCGAACATGGAGAAGAACGCACCGGTGATCATGCCCAAGGTCGTGTCCGAGCGGGAGCCGTACCGCATCACCACGCTGCACCCCAGGACCTACAACGAGGCCCGTACCATCGGGGAACACTTCCGTGAGGGCACTCCGGTGATCATGAATCTCACGGAGATGGACGATACGGACGCAAAGCGACTTGTCGACTTTGCCGCGGGACTTGTCTTCGGTCTCCATGGCAGCATTGAGCGAGTGACGCAGAAGGTGTTCCTGTTGTCGCCTGCTAACGTCGATGTCACGGCGGAGGACAAGGCCCGCATCGCAGAGGGCGGATTCTTCAACCAGAGCTGAGAACACGACACCGGGAACAACCCGGCCGCGAGGCCGGAGCTACGAGAGCCAGGGGAGAGGGAAGCGCGAGGATGGGCGTCGCACAAAGTGTTGTCTACATCGCGTTGATGTGTTTCCTCATCGTGCTGATCTTCCGGCTGGTCATGGACTACGTCTTCCAGTTCGCACGTTCATGGCAGCCGGGCAAGCCGATGGTGGTCGTCCTTGAGGCCACTTACACGGTCACCGATCCACCGCTCAAGCTCCTGCGGCGGTTCATTCCGCCGCTGCGTCTCGGGGGCGTGGCACTCGACCTGTCCTTCTTCGTTCTGATGATCATCGTTTCCATCCTGATCAGCATCGTGACCAGGCTGTGAGCGATACGGTCCTGCCGACTGCCGACGACTACGTAGAGGTGAAGAAGAGATGCCGCTGACCCCCGAGGACGTGCGGAACAAGCAGTTCACGACGGTCCGCCTTCGAGAAGGCTACGACGAGGACGAGGTCGATGCCTTCCTCGACGAGGTCGAGTCCGAGCTGACCCGCCTGCTCCGTGAGAACGAGGACCTGCGCGCCAAGCTGGCCGCCGCCACGCGTGCCGCCGCGCAGAACCAGCAGCAGCAGGGCATGCGCAAGCCGCCCGAGCAGCAGGATCGCCCCGGTGCGCCCGTGCCCGCCGCCATATCTGGTCCGCCGGTCCAGCAGCAGCCCCCGCAGATGGGTCCGCCCCAGCTGCCCGGTGGTGCTCCGCAGCTGCCCGCCGGTCCCAGCGGCCACGGCCCCCAGGGTCCGCACGGCCCCGGTCCGCAGGGCCCGCACGGCCCCGGCCCGATGCAGGGTGGCCCGATGGGCGGCCCCATGGGCGGTCACAACCCCCAGCAGCAGCAGATGCAGCAGATGCAGCAGATGCAGCAGCCGCCGCAGATGCAGCAGCAGGGCCCCGGTGGCGACAGCGCCGCCCGTGTCCTGTCCCTGGCGCAGCAGACCGCCGACCAGGCGATCGCGGAGGCCCGTTCCGAGGCCAACAAGATCGTCGGCGAGGCGCGCAGCCGTGCCGAGGGCCTGGAGCGCGACGCGCGCGCCAAGGCTGACGCCCTGGAGCGGGACGCGCAGGAGAAGCACCGCGTGGCGATGGGCTCGCTGGAGTCGGCCCGCGCGACGCTGGAGCGCAAGGTCGAGGACCTGCGTGGCTTCGAGCGCGAGTACCGGACCCGTCTGAAGTCCTACCTGGAGAGCCAGCTGCGTCAGCTGGAGACCCAGGCCGACGACTCGCTGGCTCCGCCGCGGACGCCGGCTGCCGCCTCGCTGCCGCCGTCGCCCTCGCTGGCCCCGGCCGGTGCCGGTGCGATGGGTCACACCATGGGTGGCAACCACGGCGGTCACGGCAACCAGCAGATGGGCGGCAACCCGTCCATGGGCGGTGGCCCCTCCTACGGTGGCCAGCAGCAGATGTCGCCCGCGATGACGCAGCCGATGGCGCCGGTGCGGCCGCAGGCGCCGCAGCCGATGCAGCAGGCGCCTTCGCCGATGCGCGGGTTCCTGATCGACGAGGACGACAACTGAGCGGTTCGCGCTCGCTGAGCGCGTAGCCGTCGGCAGGCTGAGGGCCGGGCCCCGGGGATTCCCCGGGGCCCGGCCCTTTGCCGTGGGCGGGTGCGGTGGGGCTGTGGGTGGCCGCTGCGCGGGGCCTGTCCCCTGCCCGCCCCTTCCCGTAACCGGGGGCTCCGCCCCCGGACCCCCGCGCCTCAAACGCCGGCGGGGCTGGATTGAGCGGCCGAGACGCAGAAGGGCCCGGCCGGAACGTGTCCGGCCGGGCCCTTCGTGTGCTGCGGCTACCGCTCCGTCTTGCGGAGGCGGAACGTCAGGGACAGGCCCTCGTCCTCGAAGGGCTCGCCGTACGCCGCGTCCGCCTCGCCCTGCGCGTAGTCCAGGGCCAGGACCTCGTCCGCGATCAGGGACGCGTGCTCGGTCAGGGCCTCGGCCGTCGCGGGGGAGGTGGACGTCCAGCGGACGGCGATGCGGTCCGCGACGTCCAGGCCGCTGTTCTTGCGCGCCTCCTGGATCAGCCGGATCGCGTCACGGGCCAGGCCCGCACGCCGCAGCTCCGGAGTGATCTCCAGGTCGAGCGCGACCGTCGCGCCCGAGTCGGACGCGACCGACCAGCCCTCGCGCGGGGTCTCCGTGATGATGACCTCGTCGGGAGCCAGCGTGACCTGCTCGCCGTCGACCTCGACCGACGCCGTGCCCTCGCGCAGGGCGAGGGAGAGCGCCGCGGCGTCCGCGTTCGCGACGGCCTTCGCCACCGCCTGGACGCCCTTGCCGAACCGCTTGCCCAGCGCCCGGAAGTTCGCCTTCGCCGTCGTGTCGACGAGCGAGCCGCCCACCTCGGACAGGGAGGCCAGCGAGGAGACGTTCAGCTCCTCGGTGATCTGCGCGTGCAGCTCCGGGGAGAGGTTCTCGAAGCCCGAGGCCGCCACCAGGGCGCGGGACAGCGGCTGCCGGGTCTTCACGCCCGACTCGGCACGCGTGGCGCGTCCCAGCTCGACCAGGCGGCGGACCAGCGCCATCTGCGTGGACAGGTCCGGGTCGATCGCGGACAGGTCCGCCTTCGGCCAGCTGGAGAGGTGGACCGACGACGGCGCGTCCGGGGTGACCGGTGTGACGAGGTCCTGCCAGACCCGCTCGGTGATGAACGGGGTCAGCGGGGCCATCAGCCGGGTGACCGTCTCGACGACCTCGTGCAGGGTGCGCAGCGCCGCCTTGTCGCCCTGCCAGAAGCGGCGGCGGGAGCGGCGCACGTACCAGTTGGACAGGTCGTCGACGAACGCGGACAGCAGCTTGCCGGCGCGCTGGGTGTCGTACCCCTCCAGCGCGGTGGTGACCTGGTCCACCAGGGCGTTCAGCTCGCTGAGCAGCCAGCGGTCCAGGACCGTGCGGTCCGCCGGTGCCGGGTCGGCCGCGGAGGGCGCCCAGTTCGACGTACGGGCGTACAGGGCCTGGAAGGCGACCGTGTTCCAGTACGTGAGGAGCGTCTTGCGGACGACCTCCTGGATCGTGCCGTGGCCGACCCGGCGCGCCGCCCACGGGGAGCCGCCCGCCGCCATGAACCAGCGGACGGCGTCGGCGCCGTGCTGGTCCATGAGCGGGATCGGTTCGAGGGTGTTGCCCAGGTGCTTGGACATCTTCCGGCCGTCCTCGGCCAGGATGTGGCCCAGGCACACCACGTTCTCGTACGAGGACTTGTCGAAGACGAGCGTGCCGACCGCCATCAGCGTGTAGAACCACCCGCGCGTCTGGTCGATGGCCTCCGAGATGAACTGCGCCGGGTAGCGGCTCTCGAAGATCTCCTTGTTCTTGTACGGGTAGCCCCACTGCGCGAACGGCATCGAGCCCGAGTCGTACCAGGCGTCGATGACCTCGGGGACGCGGTACGCCTCCAGCTGGCAGTTCTCGTGCGTGCAGGTGAACGTGATCTCGTCGATGAACGGCCGGTGCGGGTCCAGGCCGGAGAGGTCGGTGCCGGTGAGGGCGGTCAGCTCGGCGCGCGAGCCGACGCAGGTGAGGTGGTCGTCCTCGCAGCGCCAGATCGGCAGCGGGGTGCCCCAGTAGCGGTTCCGGGACAGCGCCCAGTCGACGTTGTTGTTCAGCCAGTCGCCGAAGCGGCCGTTCTTGACCGAGTCGGGGAACCAGTTGGTCTTCTCGTTCTCCGCGAGGAGCCGGTCCTTGATCTCGGTCGTGCGGATGTACCAGGACGGCTGCGCGTAGTAGAGCAGCGCCGTGTGGCAGCGCCAGCAGTGCGGGTAGCTGTGCTCGTACGGGACGTGCCGGAAGAGCTTGCCGCGGGCGGCCAGGTCCTCGGTGAGCGCCTCGTCGGCCTTCTTGAAGAAGACGCCACCGACCAGTGGCACGTCCTCCTCGAAGGTGCCGTCGGGGCGGACCGGGTTCACCACCGGCAGTCCGTACGCCTTGCAGACCAGGAGGTCGTCGGCGCCGAAGGCGGGGGACTGGTGGACCAGACCCGTACCGTCCTCGGTCGTCACGTACTCGGCGTTGACGACGTAGTGCGCGGGCGCCGGGAAGTCGATCAGGGTGAACGGGCGCTCGTAGGTCCAGCGCTCCATCTCGCGGCCGGTGAAGGAGTCACCGGTCAGCTCCCAGCCCTCGCCCAGCGCCTTCTCGACGAGCGGCCGGGCGACGACCAGCTTCTCCCGGCCGTCCGTCGCGACGACGTACTCGACCTCGGGGTGTGCGGCGACGGCCGTGTTGGAGACCAGGGTCCAGGGGGTCGTCGTCCAGACCAGGAGCGCCGCCTCGCCGGCCAGCGGGCCGGAGGTGAGCGGGAAGCGCACGAAGACCGACGGGTCGACGACCGTCTCGTACCCCTGCGCCAGCTCGTGGTCCGAGAGGCCGGTGCCGCAGCGCGGGCACCACGGGGCGACGCGGTGGTCCTGGGTGAGCAGGCCCTTGTTGAAGATCTCCTTCAGCGACCACCACACGGACTCGACGTACTCGGGGTCCATCGTGCGGTACGCGTCGTCGAGGTCGACCCAGTAGCCCATCCGGGTCGTGAGCTCGGTGAAGGCGTCGGTGTGCCGGGTCACGGACTCACGGCACTTGGCGTTGAACTCGGCGATGCCGTACGCCTCGATGTCCTTCTTGCCGTTGAAGCCCAGCTCCTTCTCGACCGCGAGCTCGACCGGCAGGCCGTGACAGTCCCAGCCGGCCTTCCGGCCGACGTGGTAGCCCTGCATGGTGCGGAAGCGCGGGAAGACGTCCTTGAAGACGCGGGCCTCGATGTGGTGGGCGCCCGGCATGCCGTTGGCCGTGGGCGGGCCCTCGTAGAAGACCCACTCGGGGCGGCCCTCGGACTGTTCGAGGCTCCGGTCGAAGACCTTGTTCTCGCGCCAGAAGTCGAGCACGGCGTGCTCCAACGCGGGCAGGTCGACCTGGGCGGGTACCTGGCGGTACTGCGGCGATGTCATGTGCGGGCTTCCTCCGGCGGACGTGTTCCACTTCCGTCGGAGGGACGAGAACCGATGCCGGATCCCGCGGTACCACCCTCCTTGGCCCCGGGCGTGCCGCCCGTGGCCCCCTCATTGGGGTGCGATGCCGGTTCTACTGGCCCTGGCGGGCGTTCTTCCGACGGCTCCGGGGTGATCTTCACGACGCGCTCGCCCCCGGGCTTCCACCGTCCCCGGGTCGCTCCTGGCTGCGTACGACGCTACTCGTCCCATCCACGCCTCTCGCTGGGGCCAGTGTACGGGCCGCGGGGCGCGGCGGCCGACCGGATTTCCGGCGGCCCCGGAGTGACCCGAATGGCCAGACGGGGCGCATCGGGTCCCGGCACCCTCCGGCGGGCGGCCGGAAGGCGGATTACCCGGCGGGGAGCTGGGAACAACGGTTTCAGGCGCGGAGTGATCCGGACACGGGGAGGGACCATGCGGCGGCGTGCCCCGTTGCCGCGGGGCTGGGGTCGACTTATCGTCCCAGCACGACTCGCGAGCAAGATCACAATGCGTGAAGGGGCCGCGGCCATGGTGGCGAAGAAGACGTCCGACGCGAACGCGGGGACCGGGCCGGAGGACGCGGCGGCGAGCACCACCGGGGCCGCCGGGGCCGCGAAGAAGACCACGAAGAAGACGGCCGGGAAGACGGTCAAGAAGGCGGCGGCCAAGAAGACCGCGGCCGGGCGGACCACGGCCGCCAAGGCTTCGAAGAAGGCCGCGTCCGCGGCCACGGGGGCGGCCGAGGCCGCCGAGCAGACGGGAGCCCACACGGTGGTAGCCAAGAAGAGCGCGGCCAGGACCCGGACCACCGGCCGGAGCGCCGCGCCCGTGCCCCCGGCCCGGGCCGCGGCGACGACCCCGGGAGAGCTGGCCGTACGGCCGGGGGAGGACCCCTGGACGGCGGAGGAGGTCTCGGCCGCCCGGAGCGAGCTGACCGGCGAGATCACCCGGCTGCGCAACGAGCTGGAGGCCTCGGGCCTGGCGCTGGCCGGGCTGATGCGGGACTCCGGCGACGGGGCGGGTGACGACGAGGCGGACACCGGCACCAAGAACATCACCCGCGAGCACGAGATGTCGCTCGCCGCCAACGCCCAGGAGATGCTGGAGCAGACCGAGCGGGCCCTGGCCCGCCTCGACGCGGGCACGTACGGACTCTGTGAGATCTGCGGCAATCCGATCGGCAAGGCGCGCATGCAGGCGTTCCCCCGGGCCACCCTCTGCGTCGAGGACAAACAGAAGCAGGAGCGACGCGGCTGATCCCCACCGGTGTGTCGTACCCTCGTCCCCAGAGGCTGTCGGGTGATCCGCGATCGGGCGGCCACGCCCTGGCACGCACGCTTCCCGCGTTGCCGAAATGCCCCGGTAGCTCCGCTGCCAGGACATCTCGGCGCCTTGGAACCGCACGCACCGGACCGCGTCCGCTTTCCGATCGCAGATCACCCGACAGCCTCTCCGTCGGGAACTAGGTTGAGGGACTCACGTGGCAGAGGCGGAGCGCATCATCGGTACGCCGGACATCCCCGAGGCTGAGGGACGCGAAGGAGCCGAGCCGGACCGGGCCGGCGCGAGCGGGTCCCCCGACGCCGTCGAGCCGGACGGGCAGGACGCCGGTCCGGTGGCGGACGACGGCGAGACGGAGACCTCGGTCGACCGTTCGCCGGCCACCCGCCGGCGCCGGATCATCCTGCTCTTCTGCGTCGCCGTGCTCGCCTACCTGCTGGACCTCGGCAGCAAGATGCTCGTGGTGGCGAAGCTGGAGCACCAGGAGCCCATCGAGATCTTCGGCGACTGGCTGAAGCTCGACGCGATCCGTAACGCGGGCGCCGCGTTCGGCCTCGGCGAGGCCTTCACGATCATCTTCACGATCATCGCGGCGACCGTCATCGTGGTGATCGCCCGGCTCGCGCGCAAGCTCTACAGCCTGCCCTGGGCGATCGCGCTCGGCCTGCTGCTCGGCGGTGCCCTCGGCAACCTCACCGACCGCATCTTCCGCGCGCCCGGTGTCTTCGAGGGCGCGGTGGTGGACTTCATCGCCCCCGCGCACTTCGCCGTCTTCAACCTGGCGGACTCCGCCATCGTCTGCGGCGGCATCCTGATCGTGCTGCTGTCCTTCAAGGGCCTGGACCCCGACGGCACCGTGCACAAGGACTAGGACGCGCAAGGCATACTCGACAGGTGAGTACGCATCCCGAGATCCGAACCCTGCCCGTACCCGATGGCCTGGAAGGCGAGCGTGTCGACGCCGCCATTTCCCGCATGTTCGGCTTCTCCCGCACCAAGGCCGCCGAGCTGGCCGCCGCCGGGAAGGTGCAGGTGGACGGTTCGGTCGTCGGGAAGTCCGAGCGGGTGCGGGGCGGCGCCTGGCTGGAAGTGGAGATGCCGCAGGCTCCCGCTCCGGTGCAGATCGTCGCCGAGCCCGTCGAGGGCATGGAGATCGTCCACGACGACGACGACATCGTCGTCATCATGAAGCCGGTCGGCGTCGCCGCGCACCCCAGCCCCGGCTGGACCGGCACCACCGTCATCGGCGGCCTCGCCGCCGCCGGCTACCGGATCTCGACGTCGGGCGCCGCCGAGCGCCAGGGCATCGTCCACCGGCTGGACGTGGGCACCTCGGGGCTGATGGTCGTCGCCAAGTCCGAGCGCGCCTACACCCTGCTGAAGGCCCAGTTCCGCGACCGGATCGTCGACAAGAAGTACCACGCGCTCGTCCAGGGCCACCCGGACCCGATGAGCGGCACCATCGACGCCCCCATCGGCCGCCACCCCACCCACGACTACAAGTGGGCGGTCGTCGCCGAGGGCAAGCCGTCGGTGACGCACTACGACCTGATCGAGGCGTACCGCGCCGCCAGCCTCCTGGACATCAAGCTGGAGACCGGCCGCACCCACCAGATCCGGGTGCACATGTCCGCCCACCGCCACCCCTGCGTCGGCGACCTCACCTATGGCGCGGACCCGACCATGGCCAAGCGGCTGGGGCTGACCCGGCAGTGGCTGCACGCGGTCCGGCTCGGCTTCGAGCACCCCGCGGACGGCAGCTGGGTGGAGTTCTCCAGCACCTACCCGGACGACCTCCAGCAGGCCCTCGACCGGATCGCGGCGGAGAGCGAATGATCGCCTACACCACCCGGACCGTCACCGGTGAGCAGGACCGTGCCGCCTGCTTCCAGGTCCGCAAGGACGTCTTCGTCGGCGAGCAGAACGTGCCGGAGGAGATCGAGTACGACTCCTACGACGCGCACGCGGTCCACGTCATAGCCGTCGCCGAGGACGGCACGGCACTGGGCACCGGACGGCTGCTGCACGGCCCCGGCACGGAGACGAAGACCGGCGGCGACCTCACCGTCGGTTCGCTCGGCCGGCTCGCGGTGACCAGCGGCGCGCGCGGCCTCGGGGTCGGCGCGGCGCTGGTGCGGGCCATCGAGGACGCCGCCCGTGAGCTCGGTCTGGCCGCCGTCGACCTGCACGCCCAGACGCACGCGCTCGGTTTCTACGAGCGCCTCGGGTACGCGGCCTACGGCCCCGAGTTCCCGGACGCGGGCATCGCGCACCGGGCGATGCGCCGGACGATCTGACACCCCGGCGCACCCCCTGGCCACGGGTTACCTGACGCCCATGGCAGGCTGAGGGCCCTTGGCCGTGCCGAGACCGGGCCCGGCCGGAGCGCTCCGGAAGGCACCCCGTGGACCAAATGGCACTGCTGCTCCTGCTGCTCCTGGGAGCCGTGGTCACCGTGCCACTCGGCGAACGGCTCGGCCTTCCCGCACCGGTGCTGATGACCCTCGCCGGGGTCGGGATGGCCTTCCTCAGCTTCGTGCCGAACGTGGACATCCCGCCGGAGATCATTCTTCCCGCGCTGCTCCCGCCGCTGCTCTACGCCTCCGTGCAGCGCACCTCCTGGCGGCAGTTCACCGCCAACAAGCGCCCGATCTTCCTGCTGGCCGTCGCCCTCGTCTTCCTGACGACGGCGGCCGTGGCCGCGGTGGCCAACGCGATCGTTCCCGGGCTGCCGCTCGCCGCCGCCGTCGCACTCGGCGCGCTCGTCGCCCCGCCCGACCCGGTCGCGGCCACCGCCGTCGCGGGATCGGTCGGACTGCCCCGCCGCCTCGTCTCCATCCTGGAGGGCGAGGGCCTGTTCAACGACGTCACCGCGATCGTGCTCTACCACGTGGCCATCGCCGCGGCGGTGAGCGGCACCTTCTCGCTGCCCGAGGCGTTCGGACTGCTGATCCTGTCCGCGGTCGTCGCCGTCGCGGTGGGCGTCGCGCTCGGCTGGCTCACCATCAAACTCATGGGCCTGCTCGGCGACGCCACCCTCCAGGTCGGCCTGACCCTGCTGGTGCCGTTCGTCAGCTACGTGCTCGCCGAGGAGCTGATGGGCTCCGGCGTGCTCGCCGTCCTGACCACCGCGCTCTTCCTCGCCGAGTACACCGCCGACGCCGACGACGTGCTCGGCCGGCTCACCGGCCGCACGTTCTGGGAGATCGTCGACACCCTCGTCACCGGTGTCGCCTTCGGGCTGATCGGCCTCGAACTGCACAACGTCTTCGGGACGGCCGACGGCCGCAGGCTGGAGATGACCGGCTGGGGCCTGGCCGTCGTCGCCGTCGTCGTCGGCGTCCGGCTGCTCTATCTCCTCCCCGCGACCTGGCTGGCCAAGCGGCTGCACACCCGCCGCGACGTCAGCGAGGAGATCCCCACCGGCTGGCGGGAGACCGTCGTCATGTGGTGGGCGGGGATGCGCGGGGTGGCCTCGGTCGCGCTGGCACTCGCGATCCCGCTGAAGACGGACGACGGGAAGCCGTTCCCCGGCCGTGACGAGATCGTCTTCATCGCCTTCTCCGTGATCATGGTCACGCTGGTCTTCCAGGGCCTGACCCTGCCGTGGCTGGTGCGCAAGCTGAGGGTGAAGGCGGACACCGACGCCGAGGAGGCGCTGGAGCGGGACCTCGCGATCCGGGCCGCCAAGGCGGCCAAGCAGCGGCTCAAGGAGATCCAGGAGGTCGAGGAGTTCCCCGAGGACGTCGTGGAACGCCTCCAGCGACTGGCCTACGACGTCGGGGCGCGGATCAGTCCCGACATGGTCGACGACGAGCGGCGCGAGGCGTACGCCCAGCGCGCCGAGCGGTTCAAGGCGGTCAGCCGCATCCAGCGCGAGATGATGTCGGCCGCCCGCCACGCGGTGCTCTCCGCGCGCAGCGAGGCGGGCGCGGACCCCGAGGTCGTCGACCGGGTGCTGCGGCAGCTGGACGTACGCAGCCTGCGCTGACCCGCCCCCGCGCGGAAGGTCAGCCGCGTCCGGTACGCGGCGCCCGGCCCCAGCCCGCGGGCTTCTCGTCCGTGCCGTGCACGGCCGGCCACGCGTCACCGGGCGGCAGCGCCGCGGGGGCCGTGGCGATCCGCGGCAGCGCGTAGGGATGGTGGTCGCGCAGCCAGCCGATCAGCTGCTCCCGGACCGCGCAGCGCACCGTCCAGATGTCGTCCGCGTCCTTCGCCGTGACCACCGCGCGCACCTGGATCGTGGAGGGTGTGGTGTCGGTGACCGCCAGCGACCAGTCCCGGCCGTCCCACGCCGCGCACTCGCCCAGGATGTCCCGCAGCTGCTCGCGCATCGCGGCGACGGGCGCCGCGTGGTCGAGGTGGAAGAAGACCGAGCCGGTCATCTGGGCCCCGCCGCGCGACCAGTTCTCGAAGGGCTTGCTGGTGAAGTACGAGACCGGCATCGTGATCCGCCGCTCGTCCCAGGTCCGCACCGCGAGGAAGGTCAGGGTGATCTCCTCGATCGTGCCCCACTCCCCGTCCACCACCACCGTGTCGCCGATCCGCACCATGTCGCCGAAGGCGATCTGCAGGCCGGCGAAGAGATTGCCGAGCGTGGACTGGGCGGCGACACCGGCGACGATGCCGAGGACACCGGCCGAGGCCAGCATCGAGGTGCCGACCGTCTGCATGGCGGGGAACGTCAGCAGCATCGCGGCGACCGCCACGGTCGTCACGATCGCGATGACCACCCGCTGGATCAGCGTCACCTGGGTCCGGACCCGCCGCACCCGTGCCGGGTCCCGGGTGTTCGCCGCGTAGCGGGCGTACACCGAGTCCACCACCGCGACGGCGATCCGCACCACCAGCCAGGCCGACGCCCCGATCAGCACCAGGGTCAGCACCTGGCCGATGCCCGTCCGGTGCTCGCGGACCATGTCGAGCCGGGTGTGGGGGTAGGTGGCCCGCAGCAGCGCCGCGCCCAGCGTCAGCTGGAACGGGAGCCGGCAGCGCCGCAGCAGGCCCCACAACGGCGTCTCGTGGTGCCGGCCGTCGGCGCGCCTGAGCAGCAGGTCGAGCAGCCAGCCCGCCACCAGCGTGATCACGGCGGTGCCGCCGAGGACGATCAGCGGTCGCAGTACGTTCTCCATGCTGTCGCTCTCCATGCTCTCGACCGTAACTGGCACCATGGGCCTCATGAACATCATGCTTTTCCACTCGACGTACGGACTGCGCCCCGCGGTGCATGCGGCCGCCGACCGGCTGCGCGCCGCCGGGCATGAGGTGCACGTGCCCGATCTCTTCGACGGGCACACCTTCGAAACCATCGAGGACGGGCTGGCCTTCAAGGAGGAGACGGGCAAGGAGGAGCTGCTGAAGCGGGCCGTGCTGGCCGCGGCGCCCTACTCCGACCGCGGGCTGGTCTACGCGGGCTTCTCGCTGGGGGCTTCGGTCGCCCAGACGCTCGCGCTCGGCGACGCGAAGGCGCGGGGACTGCTGCTGTTCCACGGCACGTCGGACATCGCGGAGACCGCCTCGGTGGACGAGCTGCCCGTGCAGCTGCACGTCGCCGACCCGGACCCGTTCGAGACGCACGACTGGCTGAACTCCTGGTACCTGCAGATGCAGCGGACCGGTGCCGATGTCGAGGTCTACCGCTACCCGGGCGCGGGTCACCTGTTCACCGACGCCGAACTGCCCGACTTCGACCAGGCGTCGGCGGAGCTGGCCTGGAAGGTCGCGATCGGCTTCCTCGCCACGCTGTGAGCGTGCGAGGGGCCCCGCGCACACAACGGTGCGCGGGGCCCCTCGGTCCGTGCGGAAGGGAGCGGAAGGGATCAGCCGCGGTACGCGGTCCAGCTGTCGCTCATCCGCTGCACCTGGCCCGGGGTGAACTGGTACATGCAGGAGTCGTAGGTGTAGTCCATGAAGTTGTGGATCGGGTCCACACCGGTGCCGGTGCAGGTGTTGCGCCCGGTCGGGCACTCGAACGCGGCGCTCTTCTCCGCGGGGGTGTCGGAGACGTAGTCGCCGCTGCCGCCGCAGCCGCCCTGGAAGGTGTGGTAGAGCCCCATCCAGTGGCCGACCTCGTGCGTCGCGGTGTCGCCCTCGTCGTAGTTGGCGGCCGAACCGCCCGGCAGCGAGGCGTCCAGGATGACCACGCCGTCCATGGACGGGCTGGAGCTGTAGGAGCTCGGGAACGTCGCCCAGCCGAGCAGCCCGCCGCCGAGGTTGGCGGTGTAGACGTTGAGCGCGTTCTTGCCGCCCTTGCGCAGGGCCGTCTTCATCGACCTCTCGGCCGACGAGCCCGAGGAGACGTTGTACCAGGACGCGTTGTCCGTGTAGTCGGTGCCGGCCAGCGAGAACTGGAAGCCGGTGGGGGTGTTGCCGGTGCCCTGGCCGCTGTACGCGGCGTTCAGCACGCTCATCTGGCTGCTGATGTCGGCGGCGGTGAGCTTGCCCGTGCTGCCGGAGTGGATGACGTGGAAGTAGACGGGGACGGTCGCACCGGCGGCGAGCGCGGCGCCGGGGATCCGGCGCTCGGTGAGTCTCTGCTTCATCTGCCGGTCGATGGCGGCGGCCTGGGCGGTGGTCAGCTCGTTGGGGTCCGAGGCGTGCTCCGGGCCCGTGGGGCGGGACTCGCGGGCGGTGGCGCCGGCCGGGGCGTCCGCGCAGGCCTCGGCGGACAGAGACGTGGCAGTGGCCTTCCCGGACGCGGCGGTGGCACCGGAGGGGACGGTGAGGGGGGCCAGGGCCAGGGTTCCGGCCAGGACGGCGGTGCCGATCGCGTGGTGACGCAGACGCGGAGAAATGCGAGCGAGAGTGCGCACAGGGACTCCTAGCGGATGTGTGGGGGAGGGATTTCCTCACCCGCCGCCGGGGAGATTACGTGGGCATGTCATATGTGGGCGAGGGTCGATCCGGCCCAATCATTCATGGTGCAAACCGGTGCAACGGGAAGAAATTCTGCTGTCCGCTCCGGAGTTTGGGAGACGGACGTCATCTACCGGGTTCATCCGGAGACCGGTGTGTCCCCATTGGATCCGTGCGGAACGCCACCCGACACAGGGCCGTCATCCACCGTCAACACGGCCCGGCGTGGCCGGATCCGGACGGGCCGGGCGGGCCGCGGACGCGAACGGGCGGGTGAACCCGGTGGGTTCACCCGCCCGTTCCGCGCGGAGCCGGGCGGCTGTCAGCCCTTCAGCGCGGCGGTGATCGCGCTGTTGAAGTCCGCCACCGTCATCGGGGCGTTCTTCTTGTCCGAGCCGGTCAGCGTCTTGCCGTCCATCTTCAGGGTCGGGGTGCCCTCGACGCCGCTCTTGTCGAAGGTCGCGGACATCTTCATCGCCCAGGAGTCGTACGTACCGTCCTTGACGTCCTTCTGGAAGGCGGCGTTGCCCTTGAGCGCGTCCACCGTGTCGGCGACCTTGATCAGGTACGAGTCGTCCTTGAACTTGTCGTCCGTCTCCTCGGGGTGGTACTTCGTGGAGTAGAGCGCGTACTTGTAGTCGAGGAACGCCTCGGGGCTCACGTTCAGCGCGGCGCCCAGGGCGCTCAGCGCGTTCTTCGAGCCCTCACCGTTGGCCGAGTTGGCGCCGTCGATGAACGTGGCACCGATGTACTTGATCTTGTACTTGCCTGCGTCGACGTCCTTGTGGACCGTCTCGCCGACCGTCTGCTCGAACGAGGCGCAGACCGGGCAGCGGGAGTCCTCGTACAGCTCCAGGGTCTTCTTGGCGGTCGACTTGCCGACCACGACGGTCGTGCCGTTCGTGCCCGAGGTGTTCTTCGGGGCGGTGACGTTCTTGGCGTCCTTGGCCTCGTCCCAGTGGTCGGGCTCGTTCAGCTTCATCACGCCGTAACCGACGCCGGCGGCGATCGCGAGGACGGCGACGACGGAGACGCCGACGACGACCTGCCGGCGGGTCTTGTCCTTCTTCGCCTGGCGCTCGCGCTCGGCGCGCAGCCGCTCGCGGGCGGCGGACTTGTTGGCCTGGCTGTTGCGCTTGCTCATGGTGGGTTCTCCGTGGGGTGCGTGGTCGTACGTCGTCAGGGACTCGCGTGCTCAGGCGGTGGCACAGGCCCGGCTCGGCGGTCCCCTCCGCCCCACGGAGTGCACGAGGAGGCGCGCGTGGACGAGGAGGTGCGGGCCGTGGCCCGCGGTGCGGATCTCGCGGCCCGCGGTGCGGCGGGCCGTTCCCGCGACGGCGACCGCGATCAGCAGCGGCCGGAACGCCAGCAGGGCGAACGCGCCCAGCAGGCCCGCGAGCGCCAGCTCGCCGCGGTGCAGCCAGGCGGCGGCGAGCAGCCCGACCGACACATGGGCGGCCAGCAGCAGCCAGGGGACCAGCGGGCCGGGGGAGGCCAGCAGGGCGGCGGCGCCGTGGCCGCCCGCGGTCACCGAGGCCAGCGGGGTGCCCACCTCGCCGACACCGCCGAGCCGCGACGCGCCCGCTCCGACATCACCGCCCCCGCACAGCACGTCGACACCGACCGAGCGCAGGGGACCCGCGATCGGCCCGCCCGCAGCGCCGTAACAGAGGTGCTGTCCGGTGGTGAAGACCGTGTCCGCGGCCAGCTCCAGCGGGACCAGCAGCCCCGCGATCGCCCCGAAGCCGCGCTCCCGGCCGGCCAGCGCGTACGCCACGGCGAAGACGGCGCCCGCCAGCACGGCGACCAGGGTCAGCGGCAGCGGGACCCGGGAGAGCAGCACATGGGACGCAGCGGAGAGCGTCACGACGAGCGCTGTGAAAAGCGCCGCGCGCACCACTCTGAGCTGCGTCCCGGATATGTCCATCGTCGAGGAGTGTCGCATGCGAACCTGTAGGCGAGCCCTAAGGGCCGCTTCGTCTGTGGGAAGGCTTACAGCCCAGGGATCCGGCCGTTGCGGAAGAGGTCCACGAAGATCTGGTGGTCCGCCCTCGCCCGGGCCCCGTAACTGTGGGCGAAGTCCACCAGCAGGTCCGCGAAGCCCTCCTCGTCCGCCGCGATCGCCGCGTCGATCGCCCGCTCGGTGGAGAACGGCACCAGCGAGTGGCCGCTCTCGTCGTCCGCCGCCGAGTGCATCGTCGCCGTCGCCCGGCCGAGGTCGGCGACGACCGCCGCGATCTCCTCGGGCTCGTCGATGTCGGACCAGTCCAGATCCACCGCGTACGGCGACACCTCGGCGACCAGCTGGCCGGCGCCGTCCAGCTCGGTCCAGCCGAGCCACGGGTCGGCGTGCGCCTGCAGCGCCCGCTGCGAGATCACCGTGCGGTGGCCCTCGTGCTGGAAGTAGTCGCGCACGGCGGCGTCCGTGATGTGCCGGGAGACCGCCGGGGTCTGCGCCTGCTTGAGGTAGATCACCACATCGTTCTCCAGGGCGTCGCTGTTGCCCTCCAGAAGGATGTTGTACGAGGGCAGCCCGGCCGATCCGATGCCGATCCCGCGCCGGCCGACGACGTCCTTGACCCGGTAGGAGTCGGGGCGGGTCAGGCTCGACTCCGGCAGCGTCTCCAGATAGCCGTCGAACGCGGCCAGGACCTTGTAGCGCGTCGCCGCGTCCAGGTCGATCGCGCCGCCGCCGTCCGCGAAGCGGCGCTCGAAGTCACGGATCACGGTCATCGAGTCCAGCAGCGAGAACCGGGTCATCGAGCGGGCGGCCCGCAGCGCGCCCAGCAGCGGGCCGTCGGCGGTGTCCAGCGTGAAGGGCGGCACCTCGTCGTTCTTCGCGCCCGTCGCCAGGGCGTGGATCCGCTCGCGGTAGGCCGCCGCGAAGATCCGGACGAGCTCGGTGATCTGGTCATCACCCAGCGCCTTCGCGTACCCGATCAGGGCGACCGAGGCGGCGAACCGCTTGAGGTCCCAGGTGAACGGGCCCACATAGGCCTCGTCGAAGTCGTTCACGTTGAAGACCAGCCGGCCGTTGGCGTCCATGTACGTGCCGAAGTTCTCCGCGTGCAGATCGCCGTGGATCCACACCCGGCCGGTGCGCTCGTCGAGATACGGGCCGCCGTGCCGCTCCCGCTCCAGGTCGTTGTAGAACAGGCAGGCCGTGCCCCGGTAGAAGGCGAAGGACGAGCCCGCCATCTTCCGGAACTTCACCCGGAAGGCAGCCGGATCGGCGGCCAGCAGCTCACCGAAAGCGGTGTCGAAGACCTCGAGGATCTGCTCCCCGCGCTGCGCTGCGCCGGTCTGCGTGTCCGACATCTCTGGGTGCCTCCTGGTACCTGGCCTGCATGACGACGTACATGACAAAAGGGACGGGTGTCCCCGCTCTTCCAACGCGCGACCGTATCGCGGAGTGCCCGTCACTCGTGACCCGGGAGACGTAGACTTCCACGCTGTCCCCCCAGCCGACATCCGCAGTTCCCCGGAGGCACAGCGCCGTGACCAAGCCGCCTTTCACGCACCTTCACGTCCACACCCAGTACTCGCTGCTGGACGGTGCCGCGCGGCTCAAGGACATGTTCGAGGCGTGCAACGAGATGGGCATGTCCCATATCGCGATGACCGACCACGGCAACCTGCACGGCGCGTACGACTTCTTCCACTCGGCCGCCAAGGCCAATGTGACGCCCATCATCGGGATCGAGGCGTACGTCGCCCCGGAGTCGCGCAAGCACAAGCGGAAGATCCAGTGGGGCCAGCCGCACCAGAAGCGCGACGACGTCTCCGGTTCGGGCGGTTACACCCACAAGACGATCTGGGCGTCGAACGCCAAGGGGCTGCACAACCTCTTCAAGCTGTCCTCCGACGCCTACGCCGAGGGCTGGCTGCAGAAGTGGCCGCGCATGGACAAGGAGACCATCTCCCAGTGGTCCGAGGGCCTGATCGCGTCCACCGGCTGCCCCTCCGGAGAGGTGCAGACCAGGCTGCGGCTCGGACAGTTCGACGAGGCCGTCCAGGCGGCCTCCGACTACAAGGACATCTTCGGCGAGGGCAAGTACTTCCTGGAGCTGATGGACCACGGCATCGAGATCGAGCGCCGGGTCCGTGACGGGCTCCTCGAAATCGGCAAGAAGCTGGACATCCCGCCGCTCGTGACGAACGACTCGCACTACACCTACGCCAGCGAGGCGACCGCCCACGACGCGCTGCTCTGCATCCAGACCGGCAAGAACCTCTCCGACCCGGACCGCTTCCGCTTCGACGGCACCGGCTACTACCTCAAGACGACGGACGAGATGTACGCCGTCGACTCCTCGGACGCCTGGCAGGAGGGCTGCGCCAACACCCTGCTGGTCGCGCAGCAGATCGACACCACCGGGATGTTCGAGAAGCGCGACCTGATGCCGAAGTTCGACATCCCCGAGGGCTTCACGGAGATCACCTGGTTCCAGGAGGAGGTCCGGGTCGGGATGAACCGCCGCTTCCCCGGCGGGGTCCCCGAGGACCGGCAGAAGCAGGTCGAGTACGAGATGGACATCATCATCCAGATGGGGTTCCCGGGGTACTTCCTGGTCGTCGCCGACTTCATCATGTGGGCCAAGAACAACGGCATCGCGGTCGGCCCCGGCCGAGGCTCCGCCGCCGGTTCGATCGTGTCGTACGCGATGGGCATCACCGACCTCGACCCGATCGAGCACGGGCTGATCTTCGAGCGGTTCCTCAACCCCGAGCGCGTCTCCATGCCCGACGTCGACATCGACTTCGACGAGCGCAGGCGCGTCGAGGTGATCCGGTACGTGACCGAGAAGTACGGCGCCGACAAGGTCGCCATGATCGGCACCTACGGCAAGATCAAGGCCAAGAACGCGATCAAGGACTCCGCCCGCGTCCTCGGCTACCCCTACGCCATGGGCGACCGGCTCACCAAGGCCATGCCCGCCGACGTCCTCGGCAAGGGCATCGACCTCAACGGCATCACCGACCCCAAGCACCCGCGCTACAGCGAGGCCGGCGAGATCCGGGGGATGTACGAGAACGAGCCGGACGTCCAGAAGGTCATCGACACCGCCAAGGGCGTCGAGGGCCTGGTCCGGCAGATGGGCGTGCACGCCGCAGGCGTCATCATGTCCAGCGAGCCGATCGTCGACCACGCGCCGATCTGGGTGCGGCACACCGACGGCGTGACGATCACACAGTGGGACTACCCCCAGTGCGAGTCGCTCGGCCTGCTCAAGATGGACTTCCTGGGCCTGCGCAACCTGACGATCATGGACGACGCCATCAAGATGGTGAAGGCCAACAAGGGCATCGACCTGGAGATGCTGTCGCTGCCGCTGGACGACCCCAAGACGTACGAACTGCTCTGCCGGGGCGACACGCTCGGGGTGTTCCAGTTCGACGGCGGGCCGATGCGCTCCCTGCTGCGCCAGATGCAGCCCGACAACTTCGAGGACATCTCCGCCGTCTCGGCCCTGTACCGGCCGGGCCCGATGGGCATGAACTCGCACACGAACTACGCCGAGCGCAAGAACGCCCGCCAGGAGATCACTCCGATCCACCCGGAGCTGGAGGAGCCGCTCAAGGAGGTCCTCGGCCTCACCTACGGCCTGATCGTGTACCAGGAGCAGGTGCAGAAGGCCGCCCAGATCGTCGCCGGGTACTCGCTCGGCGAGGCCGACATCCTGCGCCGAGTGATGGGCAAGAAGAAGGCCGACGAGCTGGCGAAGAACTTCGTCCTCTTCGAGGCGGGCGCCAAGAAGAACGGCTTCTCCGACGCCGCGATCAAGGCGCTGTGGGACGTGCTGGTCCCGTTCGCCGGGTACGCCTTCAACAAGGCGCACTCCTCCGCGTACGGCCTGGTCACCTACTGGACCGGATACCTGAAGGCGAACTACCCCGCCGAGTACATGGCGGCGCTGCTCACCTCGGTCAAGGACGACAAGGACAAGTCCGCGGTCTACCTCAACGAGTGCCGCCGCATGGGCATCAAGGTGCTCCCGCCGAACGTCAACGAGTCCGAGTCGAACTTCGCCGCCCAGGGCGACGACGTCATCCTGTTCGGGCTGACGGCCATCCGTAACGTCGGCCAGAACGTCGTCGACTCGATCATCCGGTGCCGCAAGGCGAAGGGGAAGTACAGCACCTTCCCCGACTTCCTCGACAAGGTCGAGGCGGTCGTCTGCAACAAGCGGACCGTGGAATCGCTCATCAAGGCCGGTGCCTTCGACGAGATGGGCCACACCCGCAAGGGCCTCGTCGCCCACCACGAGCCCATGATCGACAACGTGGTGCAGGTCAAGCGCAAGGAGGCCGAGGGGCAGTTCGACCTCTTCGGCGGCGGCGAGGAGGACAGCGACGAGCCGGGCTTCGGGCTCGACGTGGAGTTCTCCGACATCGAGTGGGAGAAGTCCTACCTGCTGGCCCAGGAGCGCGAGATGCTCGGGCTCTACGTCTCCGACCACCCGCTCTTCGGCATCGAGCACGTGCTGAGCGACAAGTCCGACGCGGCGATCTCGCAGCTCACCGGCGGCGAGCACAGCGACGGCGCGATCGTCACCATCGGCGGCATCATCTCCGGCCTCCAGCGCAAGATGACCAAGCAGGGCAACGCCTGGGCCATCGCCACCGTCGAGGACCTGGCCGGCTCGATCGAGTGCATGTTCTTCCCCGCCACCTACCAGCTGGTCTCCACCCAGCTCGTCGAGGACACCGTCGTCTTCGTCAAGGGACGCCTCGACAAGCGCGAGGACGTGCCCCGCCTCGTCGCCATGGAGATGCAGGTCCCCGACATCTCGAACGCGGGCACCAACGCCCCCGTGGTGCTGACCATCCCCACGGTCAAGATCACCCCGCCCATGGTCAGCCGGCTCGGCGAGGTGCTCAGCAGCCACCGCGGCGACACCGAGGTACGGATCAGGCTCCAGGGCCCCCGCAAGACCACGGTGCTCCGGCTCGACCGGCACCGGGTGAAGGCCGACCCGGCGCTCTTCGGAGACCTGAAGGTGCTGCTCGGCCCGTCCTGCCTGGCCGGCTGAGCGGCCGTCCGCACACGCACGAGAGGGGCGCCCCGCGAAAGCGGGTGCGCCCCTCTCGGCTACCGGCCTGTGGCCGTACCGGAGAAGTCCGGTCAGTTGTGGCCGAAGCGCCGCTGATGCTTACGCGCAACATCGGCAGGGCTGCCCTGGGACTGCGCCTGGGGCTGGTTCTGCGACTCGAAAGCCGTCGACCGCGCCTCCTGCGCACCGCGCTCCGACTCGGAAGCGCGGTCCTGCTGGCTGCCCTGCTTGCGGTTCTTGTTCTTGGCCATGGTGTTCCTCCTAGGGGGACTCTCGGGGCCAGGACCGCTGTCAGATTCACATAACCGGATAAACATCGCATGTTGGATCATTACCGTGCGTAGCGAGGAGGT
This sequence comes from Streptomyces sp. NBC_01257, assembly GCF_035917255.1. Lineage (NCBI taxonomy): Bacteria > Bacillati > Actinomycetota > Actinomycetes > Kitasatosporales > Streptomycetaceae > Streptomyces > Streptomyces sp. NBC_01257. Next base: position 2,540,112 of record NZ_CP108472.1, on the reverse strand, counting down.
ATCATGCGCGCTTTTCCGGATCCGCCACGCCGATGATCGAGTTCCGGCCGTTAACCCCGGCGTGGTCGGGCAGACTCGAAGGAAACCCTGAGTAAGCGGGTCGACCCATGACCGGACCCGCCGGACCGTTCCCGAATTCCTGGAAGAGGGTGGAACGCGTGGACCGTTGCGTCGTCCTGGTGGACGCCGGCTACCTGCTGGGCGCAGCCGCGAGCCTGCTGGCCGGAGAGCCCGCCCGTTCCCGCATCACCGTCGACCACGCGGCCCTGATCCAGGGACTGCGCGAGCGCGCCGAGGCCGATACGGAACAGCCCCTGCTGCGGATCTACTGGTTCGACGGCGCCCCCGACCGCGTACCGCAGCCCGAGCACCGCCGGCTGCGCGTCATGCCGCGGGTGACGGTACGGCTGGGCGCCCTCACCCGCAGTGACGGGCGCTGGGCGCAGAAGGGTGTCGACGCGGCGATGCACGCCGAGCTCACCGAGCTCGCCAGGAACCGGGCCTGCTCGGACGTCGTCCTGGTGACCGGCGACGGCGATCTGCTGCCCGGCCTGATGTCCGCCAAGGAACACGGCGTCGCCGTCCACCTCTGGGCCGTCCAGGCCGCCGACGGCGACTACAACCAGTCCGAGGACCTGGTCGCCGAGGCCGACGAGCGGCGGGTGCTGGACCGGGCCTGGATCACCCGGGCGGTACAGGCCAAGGAGACCGGCGGCCCGTGCGCGCCGCCGCCCGCCCCGCGCAACCCCGAGATCGCCGCGATCCTCTCCGCACCGCTGCCCGAGGCGGCCCTCGCGGCCTCCGCCGAGCGGGCCTCGGAGGCCCAGGCGCAGGCCGAGGCCGTCCGCAACGGCACGTCCGCCCCGCCCGACGAGGCCACCGGACACGCCGCGAACGGCCACGGCGGCAGGGGTGTCCCGACCCCGAAGGACCTCGCGGGCACGCTGCGCGGCCCCGGCGCCCAGCCGGCCGCCCAGCACCCCGCCCACCCCGCCGCGCCGCCCGCCGCGGGTGCGACCCTGCGCTGGTCGTCCGACCGGGGCTGGGTGGAGCGCGGCGGTCCCCTGGGCGAGCCTCCGGAGACCGCGTCCCTGCCGACGCTCGCCCAGCTCACCAGCGCCGAACAGCGCTGGGCGGACCGGGAGGAGGACATCACCACGGTCGGCGGCGACCCCTTCGAGGTGGGGCAGGTCTTCGCCCGGCGCTGGATGGAGCGGCTGCCGGAGACCGTCCACCTGCAGAAGCTGTCCACCATGTACCCCCGCATCCCGCACCGCATCGACGGCGAACTTCTGCGCTACGCCGCCCGATTCGGCCTGCTCGCCCACAAGGACGACCAGATCGACGAGCACGACCGCTACGCGATCCGGGCGGGATTCTGGCGCGAGATCGACGTACGGGCGGCGGCGGAGCACACCCCGCCGGGCGCCGCCGAACGGCCCGCCGCGGAGAAGCCCGGCACCGGGAAGCAGGAGAAAGCGGCGGCGTCCGGGGACTGAGGCCGCATCGGGACCCGGGGGGCTCAACCCGGCCCGCGATTGCCGCGTTGATGTCCGATCGGTGCGGCCCCGGGCGTAATGCGGGTGCCCGGACCCCGTACCCTCGTACCTCGTGAGCACGGGCACAGCACAGGCGCAGGCGGCGAACGGCACTGTGTGCGCGGTGCGTGATCTGGTCAAGACCTACCCCGCGGCCCGGGGCCGGCGCGGCACGCCCGCGACTCCCGAGGTGCGCGCCACCGACGGCATCAGCCTGGACGTCCGGCGCGGTGAGATCTTCGGACTGCTCGGCCCCAACGGCGCCGGGAAATCCACCCTCGTGCGCCAGCTCACCGGGCTGATGCGGCCCGACTCCGGCAGCGTCGACATGCTGGGCCACGACCTCGTGCGCCACCCCGAGCGGGCCTCCCGGCTGATCGGCTACCTCGGCCAGGAGTCGACCGCGCTCGACGAGCTCACCGTCTCCCTCGCCGCCGAGACCACCGGGCGGCTGCGCGGTCTGCCGGTACGCGAGGCCCGCGCCGAACGCGACGCCGTACTCGACGAACTCGGCCTCGGCGAGATCGCCGGCCGTCCGCTGAAGAAGCTCTCCGGCGGGCAGCGACGGCTCGCCTGTGTCGCGGCCGCGCTGGTCGGGGAGCGGCCGGTGCTCATCCTCGACGAGCCGACGACCGGGATGGATCCCGTCGCCCGGCGCGCCGTCTGGGCGGCCGTCGACCGCAGGCGCGCCGAGCGCGGCGCGACGGTGCTGCTGGTCACCCACAACGTCATCGAGGCCGAGACCGTCCTCGACCGGGTCGCCGTGATCGAACGCGGCAGGGTCATCGCCTGCGACACCCCGTCCGGGCTCAAGGAGCGGGTCGCGGGCGAGGTCCGGGTGGAGCTGGTGTGGCGCGAGCGGGCGCCGCTGGACGTCCCCGAGGTGGCCGCGCTGCGGGCGTCCGCGCAGGAGTCCGGGCGCCGCTGGGTGCTGCGGCTCGGGCCGGACGAGGCACGGGCCGCGGTCGCCGCGGTGACCGGCGGCGCGGCCTTCGCCGCGCTCGACGACTTCACCCTGGCGACGCCCAGCCTGGAGGATGTCTACCTGGCGCTCGGCGGGGACGCGACCAAGGGGCTGGTGAAGGCATGAGCGTCATGAGCGGGATCAGTGCGGGGGCCGACGCGGCCGAGACGGACCGGCGCGGGTGCACGGCCGGACAGGGACCGAACAGGAGCAGCGCCAGGTGACGAGCATCGTTCCTGCGGAAGCGGTGTCCGGGCAGGCCGGGCCCGCCGGGACAACCGTGTCCCGTGGGCCGTCCGGCCCGGCCGGTGACGTCCGCGACGGGCAGGGCGGCCCGGTGGCCGCGCCCCTCGCGCCGCGGGCCCGGCTGTTCCCCTCGCTCGCCGCGGTCTACCGCGCCCAGCTGTCCCGGGCCAGGGTCGCCCGCATCCCGCTGCTCTTCGTGGCGACCTTCCAGTCCATCGGGATCATGGTCCTGATGCGCGGGGTCGTGGACGGGGGTTCCGAGGCGCGGGCCGTCGTCGCCGGGTCCACCGTCCTGGTCGTCGCCTTCGTCGCGCTGAACCTGCTCGCCCAGTACTTCGGGCAGCTGCGGGCGGGCGGCGGGCTCGACCACTACGCCACCCTGCCGGTGCCGCCCGCCGCGGTCGTGCTCGGGGCGGCCGGGGCGTACGCCTCCTTCACGGTGCCCGGCACGATCGTCACGGCCGTGACGGGCAGTGTGCTGTTCGGGCTGCCGATGACCCATCTGTGGGTGCTCGTCGCGGTGATCCCGCTCTCCGGGGCGGCCCTCTCCGGACTCGGCGCCGCTCTCGGGCTGCTCGCGCCGCGGCAGGAGCTCGCGACCCTCCTGGGGCAGCTCGGCATGTCCGCGGCGCTGCTGCTGGGCGTGCTCCCGGCGGCCCGGCTGCCGGAGCCGATCGGCTGGGCCCGTGACCTGCTGCCGTCCACGTACGGCGTGGAGGCGCTCTCCCGGTCCTTCGACGCCCACCCCGACTGGGCCGTCGTCGCCCTCGACCTCGCCGTCTGCGCCGGCGTGGGCGTCCTCTCGCTGGCCGTGGCGACCTGGGCGTACCGCAGGGCAGCGGTCCGGTGAGGCGCGCCACAGGGACGCCTGGCACGATGGCACGGTGACAGCACCTCTGACGCCGCCGCACCAGCCCTCGCCCCACGAGCCGTGGCAGAAGCCGCCGAAGGGCGGCAGCCCCACGGGTTCGCACCCCGGAGTCCTGCTGCAGTCGCCGCAGGAGCGGGAACTCCGCACGGAACTGCGCAGGGCGGCGCTGATCGCTGTCGCCGTGACGGTCGCCGGTGTGGCGCTCGGACTGCTCTGGCTGTGGCTGGCACCGAGGGTGCCGCTGGTCTCCGACGACACGGCCGTCTTCCTCAGCGACAGCGAGGGCGAGGAGGCGATCGGTGCCGACGGTACGTTCGTGCTCCTCGCGCTGGCCTTCGGCGCGGTGTCCGCTGCGCTGGTCTTCTGGTTCAACCGGCGGGGCGGCATCGCGATCGTCGCCGGGCTCGCGGTGGGCGGTGTGCTCGGCTCGGTCCTGGCGTGGCAGCTGGGCACCCGGCTGGGGCCGACCGACGACGTGGTCGCCCACGCGCGTGAGGTGGGCAAGGGCGTGATCTTCGACGCACCGCTCGAACTGCATGCGAAGGGGGCGCTGCTGGCGTTCTCGCTGGCGGCGATGGCCGTGCATCTGGGGTTGACGGCGATGTTCGGGCCGCGGGATCCGGAGCCGGAGTGGGGGGTGTACCACGCGCCTGTGGCCGCGCCGTCCGGGGACGCGCCCGCGCCGTCGCCGTCGTCCTCGCCCGAGTCGGGGCCGCCCGCTCCGCCGACGGGGGCGTGAGCGGGGCCGCTGCGCGGGGCTCGTCCCCTACCCGTAACCGGGGCTCCGACCCGGGCCCCGGTCCTCAATCGCCGGACGGGCCGGGTTTTCGGGCTGGTCCGGCTCCTGATCCACCGGTCCTCAACGGAACGGTGCCGCCGTGAACGGCTACGCGCGGCCGATCGGGGCGAAGGTTGCGTCCGTCAGGGCGGCCAGGTCCGTGGGGGACAGTTCCACCTCCAGGCCGCGGCGGCCCGCCGATACGCAGATGGTGGGGTGGGACCGCGCCGACGCGTCCAGGACCGTGGGGAGGCGCTTGCGCTGGCCCAGGGGGGAGATGCCGCCCCGGACGTAGCCCGTGGTGCGCTCCGCCGCCGCCGGGTCCGCCATCGTGGCCCGCTTGCCGCCGGCCGCCGCGGCCAGGGCCTTGAGGTCCAGGGAGCCCGCGACCGGGACGACGGCGACCGTCAGGTGGCCGTCCACGTCGGCGACCAGGGTCTTGAACACCCGGTCGGGGGAGACGCCCAGGGCCTCGGCCGCCTCCTCGCCGTAGGAGGCCGACGCCGGGTCGTGCTCGTACGCGTGCACGGTGAAGGCGGTGCCCGCCGCCGTCAGTGCGACCGTCGCGGGCGTGCCTCCCGTCTGGGACTGCTTCTTCGTCTTCTTCGCCACGGCGCGGCGGCCCTCCGGTCGCTCAGTTGGGGTGGGTCGGGGCGCGGGTCAGCTCCACCGCGGGCAGCGACGGGAGATGACGGATGACGGCGGTCTCGGCACGCAGGATCGTCAGCTCCTCGCGGAGCCGGGTCGCGGTGTCCGGGGCCTGGAGCAGGCGCTGCTTGGCCGGGATGTCCAGGACCGCGGCGGCGGCGACCAGGTAGGAGACGACCGACGGGTCGTCGGGCAGGTCCGCCCCCGTCGTCAGGGAGCGCTCGCTCGCGCCCGCCAGCCGCTTCTGGTAGCTGCGGAAGGCCCGCAGGACGCCCTCGGCGAGTGCGCCCGCCTCCTCGCCCGGCTCCTCCTCCAGCTCTTCGAGCTCGGCCGTGAGGTACGGGCCGCTCGAGTCGACGGAGAGGAGCTTGACGCGGGTGGTGCCGGTCGCCAGGACCTCGAAGCTGCCGTCCGAACGCTCCCGGATCTTCGCCGCGTCGGCGACGCAGCCCACCCGGTGGAACGTCTGGAGGGGGTCGGGGCCGAAGCCGTCCGCCGGGCCGCGCTCGACCGGGGTGGTCACCGCGTCCGGCATGCCCGCGGCGGTCGGCGCGGTCTCCCGGCCGTCGCGGACGGCGACCACGGCGAAGCGGCGCGGCTCGTCCTCATCGGTCTTCAGCAGCTCGCGCATCATGGCGCGATAACGCTCCTCGAAGACGTTCAGCGGCAGCACGAGGCCGGGAAACAGCACCGCGTTCAGCGGGAACAGAGGCAGGCGAGCGGTGGTCACAACGGTCAAGCGTAATGGCCGTGGGGCCGTCCTCGGTCGGCCCGGTGGCCGAGCGGCGTCCCGGCGGCCACCCGGAGCCGTGCTCCGTCCCGTGCGTCGAGGAATCTGCCGAGCGGATCGTCGGACACCGACGCCCACGGGAAGGACGCCGCATGGGGTCCGATCTGCCGGAACTGTTCCAGCGCCTCGTCCCAGCGGCCCCGCGCCACCAGCACGTACGCGAGCAGATTGCGCACCTCGGCCGGCCACGGATCGCCCGGGGCGAAGGCGGCGGACAGCGAGACGGCCAGATCCGCCGCGCGGTCGATGCGCTCCTCCTGCACCGAGGTGCTCCGGGTCCCCGGCCCCGCGGTCAGCACCGCGAACGCGGCCCGCAGCGGCAGCGCCTGCACCAGGGAGCTGGGCAGCGAGTCCTCGGCGGCCTGCTCGGCGAAGTCGAAGCACTCGCGGTGCGAGCCGTACCAGGCGGCGGAGAGGTACTGGAGGGCCGCCACATGGCAGCCGTAGTGGTGCGTGGAGCGTTGCAGGGCCTGTTCCCACAGCGTCTCGAACGTGGTGTGCGTGGCATGGGTGCCGCGGGCGTGGTCCAGCGCGAGGCGCCAGGGCACCGGATCGCGCGGATCGCCCTCCGCCGCCGCCGTGATCATCGGCCCGACCGCGCGCAGCTGCTCGGCCCGGGCGGGCGACTCCCAGGCCCGTTCGACGGCGAGCTGGGCCTTGACGAGGGTGGCGTCGGGATCGTGCGGGGCGGCGGCCAGCCAGCTGCGCAGCCAGCCGTCCCGGTTGCGGGCGAAGGCGACGAGCCGGTTCAGATAGCGGTCGCGGCTCTCCCACTCGGCGGCGTCCCGGGTGGTGGCCAACAGCTTGGCGGCCGGTTCGTACTCCCCGAGGGCCGCGGCCACCAGCGCGGGCGAGAGCCGCTCGTCGGGGGCGTCGAGCATCACCGCATGATCGGCGGGCAACCCGTAGGACAGCTCCGGGGTGTGCCGGATCATGCGCGCCGTACGTAGCAGAGCGCGGAGGAAAGGCATGGTGCAGACCATTGAAAAGCGCTGGTCCGGGGTGGCGCCAGAGGGGCGCTGTGAAGCTTTGGTGCCGAGTGGATGGGTTGCGCTGGAGACGGCCAAGAGAGAGTAAAGGAAATCGTGGAATCTGGCCTGTTCCTGTCGCTCCCGGGGTAGAGGTGCGGCGGTGTGACGGTTGTTCGGTACCGGTGCCCGCGGGGTTCGTCCGGCGCCGTCCGGCCCGTGGGCGTCAGGGGGCGTGGTCCGGATGACCCGCCGGTCGGCGGGCCGCCCGGGATCAGCCGCGCCGCAGCATCCGTGAGGCGCCGGCCGCGACGGTGGTGGCCAGTATCCATCCCAGCAGGACCAGGGCGGCCGCGGCCCACTGCCAGCCGCCCTCCAGCCGCCAGTAGCCGTCCTGGCCGAGATTGATCACCGGCACCAGCAGATCCAGCGCGTACAGCGCCGGATTCCACTCGGGGTGCTCGGCGCCCGTGATCGACGCCGGCTCGTACCGCGAGAACCCCACCGCACCCGCCGCCCACAGCACCGCCATCCACACCGCGGCCCGACCCGGCCGGTAGCCGTACGCCACCGTCCAGTCCTGGAGGAAGCCCCAGAGCTTCGCCGCGGGCGGCAGCGTCTCGCGGCGCCGCCGCTGCTTGGCGAGCAGCACCTCACGGGCGTCCGCGTCCTCCCCGCTGCTGCGGAGCACGGCGGCGAGCCGTTCGTACGGCTCCGGCACGTACTCGGGGGTCGCCGCGGCCACCCACTCCAGCCGGCGGGAGAGCGGGAAGTGCCCGTACGGGACGAGGTTCTCGTACACGAACCCGCCCATCGCCAGACCGCCCGGGCCCGGCCAGCTGGTCGAGACGTCGATCAGGGTGACGATCTTCGCGCCGTTGAGCACCACCCGGCCCTGTGCCGGGCGTTCCGGATTGAAGCGCAGTTCCGGGGCGACTATCCGGCGCAGCGACAGCTCCTCGTGGCCGGCCAGCACGAAGACCGCCTTGTGCAGGTCCACCGCGTCGCCGAACCGCCCGTCGTCCAGCCGCACCCCGCCCCGGCACCGGAAGACCTGCGCGCGGGTGCCGCGGGCCGGGGTCGGGGAGTTGACGATGCCGTACGGGGGAGTGGTGCCCTGGTTCCCGGTGTCGACGCTGACCCACGCCTCGCTCATGTACAGCGTCCGCTCCACGCTCAGCTGCGGGGCGTTCAGCGCGCGGCGTCCCTGTGTCCCCCGGAGCCGGCTGCCGCGCAGGCTCAGCGAACCGCCGACCTTCGCCCCGCGCAGGCTCAGCTCGCCGAGCGTCTCGATCATCTCGGCCTGGAGGTCCTGGGCGACCGTGAGCCCGTCACCGAGGAGCGCCCGGCCCTGCCGGTCGGAGCCGAGGTCGATCTGGTTGATCAGCAGGTCCGTGCCGATCTGGGCGTCCGTGAGCCGGACCCCGCGTTCGATCCGGCACCGCGGCAGATGCAGATCGCCCTCGGTGCGCAGCCGCGCCGCCTCCAGCCGCGGCACCGCGCACCCCACCATCCGCAACGTCGTGAAGTGGCACTCGGGCAGCAGCACCTCCTCGTCGAAGCGGCAGCCGGTCAGCTCCACGTACGGATCGACGCGCCCGCCGGCGAGATCCAGCTTCCCCGTGATCCGCAGCCCCCGGAGCTTCAGCGCGGCCACCCGGCCGGGCCGGGGCGGCGGACCGCTCAGCAGCAGCCGGGCCATCACCCGGGCCTCGACGCTGCGTTCCGGGCCCCAGGCGTACGGGGCGAAGGGGTCGTCGCGCGCCCCGTCGAGGGCGCGCAGGTCGTAGGTGGTGCCTGTCCGGAAGGACTGCCACATGCCCAGCTCTGCCGGGCTGAGGCCGTCCGGAAATTCCCCGTCGTGCGGTTCGGTCACCGACGCTCCTTCCGCTCGGAGCCGTAATCCCTTTATTCCCTCTGAGTGACGGTGTGAACGCTGATAGTCAGCCGTGACACCGGGGACATGTATCAGCCAGTGATACGGGCGTCCGGGCGCCGGAGGCGGTCTGCGAGAATTGCGGTGTGATCTCTCGAATCGATCTGCGCGGCGATGCCCTCCCCGAGGGCGGCGCCCTGCGCGACCTGCTGCCCCGTGCCGAGTTCGACGTGGAAGCCGCCCTGGAGACGGTGCGGCCCATCTGCGAGGACGTACGCCATCGTGGCTCAGCGGCAGTGATCGACTGGGGGGAGAGGCTCGACGGGGTGCGGCTGGACTCGGTCCGGGTCCCGGCCGGCGCGATCACCGACGCCCTGACGACGCTCGACCCCGCCGTGCGCGCCGCCCTCGAGGAGTCGATCCGCCGCGCCCGGCTCGTCCACCGCGAGCAGCGCCGCACCACGCACACCACCCAGGTCGTCCCCGGCGGCACCGTCACCGAGAAGTGGCTGCCGGTCGAGCGCGTCGGGCTGTACGTGCCGGGCGGGCGCTCGGTCTACCCGTCGTCCGTCGTGATGAACGTGGTCCCGGCGCAGGAGGCGGGGGTCGAGGGCATCGCCGTCGCGTCCCCGCCGCAGAAGGAGTTCGGCGGACTGCCGCACCCGACGATCCTGGCCGCCTGCGCGCTGCTCGGTGTCGACGAGGTGTACGCGGCCGGCGGCTCCCAGGCCGTCGCGATGTTCGCGTACGGCACCGAGGACTGCCTGCCGGTGAACCTCGTCACCGGCCCCGGCAACATCTACGTCGCCGCCGCCAAGCGTCTCCTGAAGGGCCGCATCGGCATCGACGCCGAGGCCGGCCCCACCGAGATCGCCATCCTCGCCGACGCCACCGCCGACCCGGTGCACGTCGCCGCCGACCTGATCAGCCAGGCCGAGCACGACCCGATGGCCGCCGCGGTGCTGGTCACCGACTCCGAGGAGCTCGCCGCCGCCACCGAGGCCGAGCTGAAGCCGCAGGTCGCCGCGACCAAGCACGTCACCGACCGGATCGAACCCGCGCTGGCCGGCCGGCAGTCCGCGATCGTCCTGGTCAACGACCTGGAGGACGGCCTCAAGGTCGTCGACGCGTACGCCGCCGAGCACCTGGAGATCCAGACCGCCGACGCCGCGGCCGTCGCCGGCCGGGTCCGTAACGCCGGCGCGATCTTCGTCGGCCCCTGGTCGCCCGTCTCCCTCGGCGACTACTGCGCCGGCTCCAACCACGTCCTGCCCACCGGCGGCTGCGCCTGCCACTCCTCGGGCCTGTCCGTGCAGTCCTTCCTACGCGGCATCCACATCGTCGACTACACGCGCGACGCGCTCGCCGAGGTCACCCACCACGTGGTGACCCTCGCCGAGGCGGAGGACCTCCCCGCCCACGGCGCCGCTCTCAAGGCCAGGTTCGGGTGGAAGGTTCCGCAGCAGTGACGAACAGCGACACCCCTCGCGGGAACACCCGCATCGACGACCTCCCCGTCCGCGACGAACTGCGCGGCCAGTCGCCGTACGGCGCCCCCCAGCTCGACGTACCGGTCCGGCTGAACACCAACGAGAACCCCTACCCGCTCCCCGAGGCGCTGGTCGACCGGATCGCCGAACGGGTCCGCGAGGCCGCCCGCGACCTCAACCGCTACCCCGACCGGGACGCCGTCGAGCTCCGCACCGAGCTCGCCCGCTACCTCACCCGCACCGCCGGGCACGAGGTCGGCCGCGCCAACGTGTGGGCGGCCAACGGCTCCAACGAGGTGCTCCAGCAACTGCTGCAGACCTTCGGCGGGCCGGGCCGTACCGCCATCGGCTTCGAGCCCTCCTACTCGATGCACGCCCTCATCGCCCGCGGCACCGGCACCGGCTGGATCTCCGGACCGCGCAACGAGGACTTCACCATCGACGTCGACGCGGCCCGCGCGGTCATCGCGCAGGAGCGCCCCGACGTCGTCTTCATCACCTCGCCCAACAACCCCACCGGCACCGCCGTGGACGCCGGGACCGTCCTCGCGCTGTACGACGCCGCGCAGGCCGCGGGCCCGTCGATGGTCGTGGTCGACGAGGCGTACGGCGAGTTCAGCCACCACGCCTCGCTGCTCCCGCTGATCGAGGGCCGCCCGCACCTGGTGCTCTCCCGCACCATGTCCAAGGCGTTCGGCGCCGCCGGGCTGCGGCTCGGCTACCTCGCCGCGGACCCGGCCGTCGTCGACGCCGTCCAGCTGGTGCGGCTGCCGTACCACCTGTCCTCGGTCACCCAGGCCACCGCGCTCGCCGCCCTGGAGCACACCGATACGCTCCTCGGGTACGTCGCGCAGCTCAAGGGCGAGCGCGACCGGATCGTCACCGAGCTGCGCGCTCTCGGCTTCGACGTCACCGACTCGGACGCCAACTTCGTCCAGTTCGGCCGCTTCGCCGACAGCCACACCGCCTGGCAGTACATCCTCGACCGGGGCGTCCTGGTCCGGGACAACGGCGTACCGGGACGGCTGCGGGTCTCCGCGGGGACCCCGGCAGAGAACGACGCGTTCCTCGATGCGGTACGCGAACTGAAGAAGGAGCACGACGCATGACTCGCGAGGCCCGCGTAGGAAGAGTGGAGCGGACCACCAAGGAAACCTCCGTGCTCGTCGAGATCAACCTCGACGGCAGCGGCAAGGTCGATGTCGCGACCGGGGTCGGGTTCTACGACCACATGCTCGACCAGCTGGGCCGCCACGGACTGTTCGACCTCACGGTCAAGACCGACGGCGACCTGCACATCGACTCGCACCACACCATCGAGGACACCGCCCTCGCGCTCGGCGCCGCCTTCAAGCAGGCCCTCGGCGACAAGGTCGGCATCTACCGCTTCGGCAACTGCACCGTCCCGCTGGACGAGTCGCTCGCCCAGGTCACCGTCGACCTCTCCGGCCGCCCCTACCTCGTGCACACCGAGCCCGAGAACATGGCGCCGATGATCGGCGAGTACGACACGACGATGACCCGGCACATCCTGGAGTCCTTCGTCGCCCAGGCACAGATCGCCCTGCACGTCCACGTCCCGTACGGGCGCAACGCGCACCACATCGTGGAGTGCCAGTTCAAGGCGCTCGCCCGGGCCCTGCGCTACGCCAGCGAGCACGACCCGCGCGCGGCCGGCATCCTCCCCTCCACGAAGGGCGCGCTGTGACCGGCCTCAACACCGTCCTGATCCTGGTCGGTCTCTTCCTGGCCGGCGGGGTCTACTCCTTCTCGAAGCAGGGGATGCCCAAGGGCGTCATCGTGCTGCTCTCGATCGCGTCCGTGATGTGCCTGGTGGCGGGCGTCATGCGGATCCAGGGACTCTGGGACTGAGGGGCGGAACGTGGACACCAAGAAGAAGGTCGTCGTCTTCGACTACGGCTTCGGCAACGTGCGGTCCGCCGAACGCGCCCTCGCCCATGTCGGCGCCGACGTCGAGATCACCCGCGACTTCGACACGGCGATGAACGCCGACGGGCTGCTGGTGCCCGGCGTCGGAGCGTTCTCCGCCTGCATGGAGGGCCTGAGGAAGGCCCGCGGCGAATGGATCATCGGCCGCAGGCTCTCCGGCGGCCGCCCCGTCATGGGCATCTGCGTCGGTATGCAGATCCTCTTCGAGCGCGGCATCGAGCACGGCGTGGAGACCGAGGGGCTCGACGAGTGGCCCGGCACGGTCGGCCCGCTCAAGGCCGACGTCGTCCCGCACATGGGCTGGAACACCGTCGAGTCCCCCGGGGACTCCCGGCTGTTCGCCGGACTCGACCCCGAGGCCCGGTACTACTTCGTGCACTCCTACGCGGCGCACGACTGGTCCCTCGAAGTCACCAACGCCAAGATCCGCGCCCCCAAGGTCACTTGGGCCACGCACGGCGAACGGTTCGTGGCGGCCGTGGAGAACGGCGCGCTGTGGGCCACCCAGTTCCACCCCGAGAAGTCCGGCGATGCCGGCGCCCAGCTGCTGACCAACTGGATCGAGACGCTGTAATGCCGAAGCTTGAACTGCTTCCCGCCGTAGACGTCCGCGACGGCCAGGCGGTCCGCCTGGTGCACGGGGAGTCCGGCTCCGAGACCTCCTACGGCTCCCCGCTGGAGGCCGCACTCGCCTGGCAGCGCTCCGGCGCCGAGTGGCTGCACCTCGTCGACCTGGACGCCGCCTTCGGCACCGGTGACAACCGCGCCCTCATCGCCGAGGTCGCCGGCGCCATGGACATCAAGGTCGAGCTCTCCGGCGGCATCCGCGACGACGCCTCGCTCGCCGCCGCCCTCGCCACCGGCTGCCGCCGCGTCAACCTCGGCACCGCCGCCCTGGAGACCCCGGAGTGGGTCGCCAAGGTCATCGCCGAGCACGGCGACAAGATCGCGGTCGGCCTCGACGTCCGCGGCACCACGCTGCGCGGCCGCGGCTGGACCCGCGACGGCGGCGACCTCTACGAGACGCTCGCCCGCCTCGACTCCGAGGGCTGCGCCCGCTACGTCGTCACCGACATCGCCAAGGACGGCACGCTCCAGGGCCCCAACCTGGAGCTCCTGAAGAACGTCTGCGCCGCCACCGACAAGCCCGTCGTCGCCTCCGGCGGCGTCTCCTCGCTCGACGACCTGCGGGCCATCTCCTCGCTCGTCCCGGCGGGCGTCGAGGGCGCGATCGTCGGCAAGGCGCTGTACGCGAAGGCGTTCACGCTCGAAGAGGCCCTGGAGGCGGTCTCCGTATGACGGACTCCGTACGCCGGATCTCCTCCGGCGCCCCCTGGGAGGAGAAGTTCGGTTACTCCCGCGCCGTCGAACTGCCGAACGGGCTGGTGCTGGTGGCCGGCTGCACGTCGGTGGTGGGCGGCGCGATCTCGGCCGGCGGTCCCTACGAGCAGACCGTCACCTCCTTCCAGGTCGCCTTCGAGGCGCTGAAGGAGCTCGGCCTCGGCCGCGAGGACGTCGTCCGTACCCGGATGTACGTCACGCACGCCCGGGACACCGACGAGGTCGGCCGCGCCCACAAGGAGCTGTTCGACGCGGTGCGTCCCGCGTCCTCCATGCTCATCGTGTCCGGTCTCGTCGACCCGAGCCTGGTCGTCGAGGTCGAGGTCGAGGCCTACCGGGCAGGTGCGCGATGACGCTCGCGGTCCGTGTCATCCCCTGCCTCGACGTCGACAAGGGCCGGGTCGTCAAGGGCGTCAACTTCCAGAACCTGCGCGACGCCGGTGACCCCGTCGAGATGGCGAAGCTGTACGACGCCGAGGGCGCCGACGAGCTGACCTTCCTCGACATCACCGCGTCCAGCGGCGACCGGGAGACGACCTACGACGTGGTGCGCCGCACCGCCGAGCAGGTCTTCATCCCGCTCACCGTCGGCGGCGGTGTCCGCACCCCCGACGACGTCGACAAGCTGCTGCGGGCCGGCGCCGACAAGGTCGGCGTCAACACCGCGGCCATCGCCCGGCCGGAGCTGATCCGGGAGATCGCCGAACGCTTCGGCCGCCAGGTGCTCGTCCTGTCCGTGGACGCCCGCCGCACCCCGGCGGGCACCTTCGAGGTCACCACGCACGGCGGCCGCAAGGGCACCGGCATCGACGCCGTCGAATGGGCGCACCGGGCAGCCGAACTCGGCGCGGGCGAGATCCTGCTCAACTCGATGGACGCCGACGGCACCAAGGACGGCTACGACACCGAGATGATCGCCGCCGTCCGCAAGCACGTGAGCGTGCCCGTCATCGCCTCCGGCGGCGCGGGCCGGCTCGCGGACTTCGCCCCGGCCATCGACGCCGGGGCCGACGCGGTCCTCGCCGCGTCCGTCTTCCACTTCGGCGATCTGCGGATCTCCGAGGTCAAGGGCGCTCTGCGGGAGGCCGGTCACCCGGTCCGCTGAGGACGCGCGGGCGGAGGACCGGTGAAGTTGCCGATGTGCGCCGCCGGGGTGCACCGCCAGAGTGGCGACCGCCAGAGAACAACGGCGGTTCCACGCGGTGCACCCCGAGCGACCCCGGTGTCAGGTGACGGGGGCTCGGCCCCTGCCCGGCGTGGCTCCCGCCACGACCGAGAGGATCCCCCCTCGTGCAGCACCTCCCCTCCGGCGACATCTCCCCGCGCCACCGGATGTCCAAGAGCCGCTCCCGCGTCGTCAAGGGCCTGCTGGCCGCAGCCGTCGCCACCGCGGGCCTGTGCACCGCGCTGATCCCCGGCGCCCAGGCCGCCGACAACCCCTACGAGCGCGGCCCGGCCCCCAGCAACACGAGCATCGAGGCGAGCCGCGGCTCGTACGCGGTCTCGCAGACCAGCGTCTCCTCGCTGAGCGTCAGCGGCTTCGGCGGCGGCACCATCTACTACCCGACGTCCACGACGGACGGCACCTTCGGCGCGGTCGCCATCTCGCCCGGCTTCACCGCCTACCAGTCCAGCATCGCCTGGCTCGGACCGCGGCTCGCCTCGCAGGGCTTCGTCGTCTTCACCATCGACACCAACACCACGCTGGACCAGCCCGACAGCCGCGGCCGTCAGCTCCTGGCCGCGCTGGACTACCTGACGAAGACCAGTTCGGTGCGGACCCGGATCGACACCTCCCGGCTCGGTGTCATGGGCCACTCCATGGGCGGCGGCGGCACCCTGGAGGCCGCGAAGAGCCGTACCTCGCTGAAGGCGGCGATCCCGCTGACCGGCTGGAACCTCGACACCACCTGGCCCGAGGTCCGCACCCCCACCCTGATCTTCGGCGCGGACGGCGACACCATCGCCCCCGTCGCCACGCACTCGGAGCCCTTCTACCAGTCGCTGCCGAGCACCCTGGACAAGGCGTACGTGGAACTGCGCGGGGCCACGCACTTCACCCCGAACTCCTCCAACACCACGATCGCGAAGTACAGCATTTCGTGGCTGAAGCGCTTCATCGACAACGACACCCGCTACGAGCAGTTCCTGTGCCCGCTGCCGGCGGTGAGCCTGACGGTCGCCGAGTCGCGGGGCAACTGCCCGCACACCTCCTAGTCCCTGACGCCCGATGAGGGCCGGACCGCGCACAGCGGTCCGGCCCTTCGGCATGGGGCCCGCCCCGGGACGTTCAGTCGTCCTCGGTGAGGAACCCGGCGACGGAGGCGGCGAATCCGGGGTCCCGGACGACTGTCAGATGGTCGCCGGGCAGCACCTCCAGCCGCGCCCCGGGGATGGCGTCGGCCAGCACTGCGGGCCGTACGGCCAGCGGATCGGCCGCACCGGCGAGCACCAGCACCGGTATCCGGATGCGGTCCAGCGGCAGCGGGCCCCGGTGCACCGAGCGGATCTGCGCGGCCAGGGCCGGCCGGTCGGCACCCGTCGTGTCGGCCAGGACCCGGAAGGCCCGCGTGCGTTCGGGGGCGTCGGCCGCGTCATCGGCCGTCAGCGCCGCCGCCACCAGCTCCGGCGGCATGACCCGGGTGTCCAGCCCGCCGACCTCCACCGCACCCGCGCCGATCCCGCCGACCACCAGCCGGGTGATCCGCTCGTCGGCGGCCGCCGCGAGCAGCGCCACGACCGCGCCCATCGAGTAACCCGCCAGATGGACCTCACCGGCGCCCGTGCGGTCGATCAGCCGCCGGACGTCCCGGGCCATCAGCGCCTCGCCGTACAGCGCGTCGTCATGCGGCTTGTCCGAGGCGCCGTGGCCCCGGGCGTCGGGCGCGATGACCTGACGGCCCCGCGACACCAGCGCCTCCACCACACCCGGACCCTCCCAGTTCAGCCGGGCGTCGGCGGCGAAACCGTGCAGCAGGATCACCGGGGGCAGACCGGACCCGGGACCCCGGGACCAAGACCAGTAACGCAGCGTCAGACCGTCGTCCGTACGGAATTCATCTGTCATGGCACGACGCTACGGGCGGCGCCCCCGCGACCGGGTCCGCACTGTGCCGGTGCACAGCCAAGTCCCGCCCGCCTTGGGACGGCGCCCCGCAACGGGCCCGGGGCGGGGCGCGGGCGGACGCACACCTTCCGACGTTGTTTACGCGGAAGTAACGTGCCGGTCGTGACTCCATCGACGACCGTGCACAGTCCGCTCCGGCTGTACGGCCGCAGCGGTGAACTCGCCATCCTGGACACCCTCCTGGGGCGGCTGCGGCACGGTGACGGCGGCGCGCTGGTCCTGACCGCGCTGCCCGGCTTCGGCCGCACCGCGCTCCTGGACAGGGCCGTGGCCGCGCACCGGGAGCGGCGCACCGGCCCCGTGCTGTCCGCCACCGCCGCTCCCGCCGAGCGGCGACTGCCGTACAGCGGGCTGCACGCCCTGCTCTGTTCCGCGCCCGGCCCGCTCCCGCTGTCGCCCGACCGGGTGCTGCGCGACGGCATCACCGCCACCGAACTGCTCGTCCTGCTGCGTGAACTCGGCGCGGAACGTCCGCTGTTGGTGTCGGTGGACGACGCGCACGGCTGGGATCAGGAATCGCGCGCCGCCCTCGTCTTCGCCGCCCGCAGACTCGGCGCGGGCAGCCGGGTCGCGGTGGTGATCGGTGCCGGGGACGAGACGAGCTTCGCGGGGCTGCCCGCGCTGCGGCTCGGCCCCCTCGACGACGATGCGGCGGCGGCGCTCCTGGACCGGATCACCGAGGCCGCCGGCGCCGCGGACCAGGTCGACCCGGTGGTCCGCGGCGAGTTGCTGCGGGAGGCGGCCGGCAACCCCCGGCTGCTCGCCGGACTCGCCGCCCGGCTCACCCCCGACCACCTGGCCGGCCGCATCGCGCTGCCCTGGCCGCTGCCCGGTGCGGAGGACGTCCTGGACGCCCACGCGGCCCGCCTCGACGGGCTGCCCCCGGACACCCGCACCCTCCTGTTGCTCGCGGCCGCGGCGCAGGAGCACGAGCCGGAGGGCGCCGGCACCGATGGTGCGCTCCTGCTCCGCGCCGCCGTATCGGCCGGCCTCGGTCCCGCCGCGCTCGACCTCGCGCTGCTCACCCCGTCCGGGACCGCGGGCGCGCTCCAACGGGCGGGGGAGCGCGTCCACTTCAGCCATCCCCTGGTGCGCCGGGCGGTCCTGCACCGCGCCTCCCCGCAGCGCCGCCGCGCGGTGCACGGCCTGCTCGCCACCTTGCTGACGCCGGTTCAGGCACTGCCTCCCGCACATCCCCATCCGCTTCCGTTTCCCTCTCCGCGGCGCCCGGCGTCCGGGCCCGCCCTGCTGCCCGCGCTCGTCCAGCGGGCCTGCGCCGCGGCGGGGCCCGATGACGCGCTGGCCGACGCGCTGGAGGCGGCGGCCGTGGCGCCGCGGCAGCATGCCGAACGGGCGGCCGCACTCGCCCGCGCCGCCGGGCTCTCCACCGACGAGGCGGTGCGGGCCGCCCGGTACGCGGCGGCGGCCGAGCACACCCGGCTGGCGGGCGACGCCGGGAGGGCCCGTGCACTGCTGGCACGGGTCGGCGCGCGCCCCGCGCACGACGGCGCCCACCTGGTGCGCGGCCTGCTCGCCCTGCGCGACGGACCGGCGACCGACGCTCACGAGGCCCTCCTCACCGCCGCCGCGCTGCTCGCCCCGCACGACCCGCGGCGCGCCCTGGACGCCCGCCTCGGCGCGGCCGAGGCCGCCTGGGCGATGGGCGACGCCCTCGCGTACCTCGACGCCCTGACCCGTATCCCGGCCTCCGCGGCCGATCCGGCCCTCGTGCAGTACCGCGACGGCATGTGCGCCGTGCTGCGCGGACGCGTCGCCGAAGGGCAGGCGCTGCTGCGCCGCTGCGTCGAATCCACCGGCCGGGCGCACGACCCCGCCGTCCTGCTGCGCGGCGGGGTGGCGGCCCTGGTGGTGGGCGATGTCGACGGGGCGTGCCGCTCAGGGGCCCGGGCCCTGGCCGCCGTCCGGGCCGCCGGGCCAGAGGCGCTGCTGCCGCAGGCGCTGGAGCACCTGGCGTACGCCGAGCTCCGGGCCGGCCGCCATGCCCGCGCCCGCGCCCACGCGCTGGAGGGTCTGCACGCCGCCCGGCGTACCGGGCAGCCCAACACCGCATCCCACCTGCACGCCGTGCTCGCGCTCGCCGCCTCCGTCGAGGACGGCACCGAGGCCTGCGCCACCCACGCGGACGCGGCCCTGGCCGGGGCGGGACCGCACGGCCTCGCGCAGGCCGCGACCCTCGCCTCCTGGGCGCTCGCCCGCGCGGACCTGGCGGCGGGGCGCTCCGGCGAGGCTGCGGCCCGCCTCGACCCGCTCGTCAGGCCCGGCCCCCGGCGGGGGCACTTCGCCACCCGGATGCTCGCCGTTCCCTGCTACGTCGAGGCGTCCGTCCTGGCCGGGCGGGCGGACCGGGGCAGGGGAGGGGACCCGGTGGCCGACGCCGTCGCGGAGTTCGCCGTCTGGACCACCCGGACCACCGACCCCCAGGCCCCCGCCCAGCTGGCCCGCTGCCGGGCCCTGCTGGCGGCACCGGCCGACGCGGCCGGACGGTACGAGGAGGCGCTCGCCCACCACGACCGCGCGGGCGGCGACTTCGAGCACGCCCGCACCCAGCTGCTGTACGGGGCCTGGCTGCGCCGGCGCCGCCGCACCCGGGAGGCCAGGGGTCCGCTGCGGGACGCCCTGGTCGCCTTCGAACGGTGCGGCGCACGCGCCTGGGAGGACAGGGCGAGCGGTGAACTGCGTGCCGCGGGCGAGGCCGTGGAGGCGCCGGCCGCGGCCGGCGGACCCGATCCGCTGGCCGTGCTGACCCCGCAGCAGCAGCGGATCGCCCGGTGCGTCGCCGAGGGGGCCACCAACCGTGAGGTGGCGCTGCGGCTCTCGGTGAGCACGCGGACCGTCGACCACCACCTGCGCAATGTCTTCGCCGCGCTCGGCGTGCGGTCGAGAACGGAGCTGGCCAGGGTGCTGGGCAGGTAGGAACCGCCGGGCGGCCTCAGGGGTCCGGCGCCGGGGGCCGGGCCGGGAGGTTGCAGGACCGTGATGAGAAGAACGCCGCAGACCCCTAGGTACCGACTGGGCGGTATGCCATTCTGCGGGCGTCAGGATGATTCGGTGTGCTCATGCCCAATGCCGGGCTGGGCGAACCGGAGCCGGCCGATTTCCGGAGCCGGCCGAATCCCGGTGGAGGCCGCCATGCCGCAGGTCGTACGTTCACGGGTCAGGGCGCTGCACGGGCCGCCACCCGTCGCGCCGATGCCGCGCCGCTTCCGTTCACTGGCCGATCGCGAGGCCGTCGCCGTACTGCACCGGGCCGCCCGGGTGCTGGTCGAGGCGCTGCCCGAGCTGACGGACCGGCTGGTCGAGGCGTTGCGCGAGCAGGAACCCGCCTACCGCTCGGCGATCGAGGCCGACGCGGCGGACATCTGGCAGGAGGTGCACCACTCGCTGCGGCACAACGTCCAGTCGCTGATCCAGCCCCGCGAGTTCCGGGACGCCGCCCACCGCACCTCCCGGCGTATCGGTGAGGTCAGGGCCGAGCAGGGTCTGCCGCTCGACGCGGTCCTGCACGCCTTCCGGATGGGCGGTGCGATGGTCTGGCAGGACCTCGTGGACGAGACCGCGCGCCGCCACCCCGAGGACATCCGGCTGCTGGTGCATGTCGCGGCGGACGTCTGGAACTTCGTGGACGAGCACTGCGGCGTCGTCGCCGACGCCTACCGGCAGACGGAGCGCCGGCTGGTCTGGCGGCGGGAGAACCGCCAGCGCCTGATGACTGCGGCGCTGCTGGACGGCACCGCGCAGATCGCCGAACTGCCGGACGCCGCGGCGATGCTGGGGCTGCCGGAGCAGGGCAGGTACGCGGTGCTCGCGGTCGCCACCGCCCGCCGCGCCCCGCACGGCACCACGCACCCTCCGATGACGCTGCCCGCCGGCACGGACGCGCTCTGGCACCCGGGACCGGAGGCGGAGTTCGCGATCGTCCCGCTGACCTGGGGCGAGGGGGCGGCCGAGGCCGCCGCACCGGTCGCCGACACGGCCGGCACCGCGTCGGCCGGGGGGAGCGAAGGGCCCGAGGCGCCGGCCGGCGCGGTCGACGGGGACGCGGAACTGGCGGCGTTGGCCGCCGGCCTGTCCGTCCCGCCGGGCGCGCGGGTCGGGATCAGCTCCGCCGTCGAAGGACTGGCGGCGGTCGGGGACGCCCGCCGGCTCGCCGAGACCGCGCTGCGGGCCTGCCCGGCCGGCGGCGGCGTCGTCCTGCTCGACGAGCAGCTGCCCGCGGCCCTGGTCGTCTCGTCCCCGGGACTCGGCTCCGCGCTCGCCGCCCGGGTCCTGGGTCCGCTGGACCGGCTGGACCCCGCCGACCGCGACGTGCTGATCGAGACGCTCACGGCATGGCTCGACTCGGACGGTTCGGCGCAGCGCGCGGGAGCCCGTCTCTACTGCCACCGCAACACCGTCCTGAACCGGCTGCGCCGGTTCGAGCAGCTGACCGGCCGCTGCCTGACCCGCCCGTCCGACGCGGTCGAGGTCTCCCTCGCCCTGGCGGCAAGGCGCCTGCTCACGGACTGAGACCGCGGACGAGGGCGCCTGGCACGCGGACTGGGAACGCGGGCCGAGAGCACGGACCGGGAACGGGGGAGCGCACGCGCGGCCGGCGCGTGTGCTCCCGCACAGTCCTCCTCGCCACCCGCTGTACGCGCGCAGCGCACCCGCCCCGCCCGCTGTACGCGGATCCGGGCACCTGATGCCGTAACCGGCATGCCTCCCGTGCCCCCGGAATCCCGCGCGCTCCACGCACCCCGCGCGCTCACGAACGCCCCCGCACCCGCCGCTCCCTGCGCCCCGGCCCCGGGAGCGCGCCGGTGAGCGGCGGCTTCGACGCCCGGTCGCTGGCCGTCGTCGTCTTCCTCGGCTTCGTCGCCGTGTCGCTGCTGCTGTGCGGGCTGGCGGCCGCGGACCAGGACGACCCGGAGCACTTCTACGCGGGCGGCGGCTCCGCCCTCGGTCCGGCCGGGAGCGGACTGGCCATCGCCGGCGACTACATCTCGGCCGCCACCCTGCTCTCCACGACCGGCTCGGTCGCGCTCGCCGGCTTCGACGGCATCCTCTTCGCCCTCGCCACGGTCGCGTCCCTGGTCCTGGTCATGCGGATCCTGGCCGAACCGATGCGCCGCAAGGGCGTGTTCACCCTCGGCGACTTCCTCGCGGACCGGCTCGGCGACCCGACCGTACGCCGCGCCCTGGGGATCACCACCCTGGTCGTCCTGACGCCCCTGCTGCTGGTGCAACTCGCCACCGCGGGGCGGGTGATGACCTCGATGTTCGGGCTGCCGGACGGCGCGCTCACCAGCTGCACCGTCGCCAGCGGCGCCCTGATGGTCTGCTACTCCGCCGTCGGCGGCATGCGCGGCACCGGCTACATCCAGATCGTCAAGGTCGCGGTGGTGCTGGCCGCGGTGACCCTGCTGGCCGGCCTGGTGCTCGCCCGCTACGGCTGGAACCCGTTCGCCCTGTTCGACGCCGCCCGGCAGGGCAGCGGGGCCGGCGGCGCGTACGCCCGCCCAGGTCTGCAGTTCGGCCACACCCTCTCCGGCACCCTGGACCTGCTCGGCTTCCAGCTCACCCTGGTCCTCGGCGCCGCCTGCATGCCGCACATCATGATGCGGCTGCACCCCATGCGCGACAGCTGGACCGTGCGCCGCGCCACCGTCTGGGCGGCGGCCCCGGTGGCCTTCCTGTGCGCCGGTGTCGTCGTGGTCGGCCTCGGCGCGGCCGCCCTGCTCGGCCACAAGGTCATCCAGGCCGCGGACCCGGCGGGCGGCACGGCGCTGCTGCTGGTGACCGGCGCGCTCGACCCGGGTGCCGGCGGGCCGCGCGAGTCCCTGCTGTTCGCGTTCGTGGCCTGCGCGGTGTTCGCCACCACGCTGGCCGCCGTGGCCGGCATCACCCTGGCCGCCGCCTCGTCCCTGGCCCGCGACTTCGCGGCGAAGGCCCGGGCCCGTACGGCCGCCCGCTCCGACCGGTCCGCCGGGCGCGAGATCCTCCGCGCCCGGCTGGCCGTCGTGCTGGTCGGCGCGCTCTCCGTCTACGTGTCGACGTACACCCACGAGCGCAATCCGCAGGTGCTGCTCTCGCTCTCCTTCGCGGCCGCCGCCTCCGTGCTCCCGCCGGTCCTCCTGTACGCACTGTTCCGGCCGGGCTTCGACGCGCGCGGGGTGCGCTGGACGGTCTACGGCACGCTGCCGCTGATCGCGGTCCTGATGGTGTTCTCGCCCGCGTTCTCCGGCACCCCCATCGCGCTGTTCCCGTCCCGCGACTTCCACTGGTTCCCGCTCCAGACGCCGGGCCTGATCACGATCCCGGCCGGGTTCCTCCTGGGGTACCTGGGGTCCCGTACCGGGCGGCGGGAGCGGCCGGCGGCAGAGGGCTCGGCCCGTCGTGCAACTTTTATTGCGCAATAGATATTGCGCAAGTTTTCTTTCCTATCTACCGTGGAGGGCATGGCAAGCAACGAATCACGCCGGGTGTCCGACCTCGGCACGCTCAAGGCGTTCGGGCACCCCCTGCGGATGAAGCTCTACCGCGCGCTCTACATCGCCCGGCAGGCCACCGCCTCCCAGCTCGCCGAGCAGGTCGACGAGCAGGTCTCGCTCGTCAGCTACCACCTGCGCAAGCTCGCCGACCACGGCCTGATCGAGGAGGCCGACCGGGAGGGCAGGGACGGCCGCGAGCGCTGGTGGCAGGCCGCGTCGAAGGGGCTGCGCTTCCACGACGAGGACTTCAGCGACGCGCCGGAGAAGGCCGCCACCCACACCGCGGTCAGCCGGCTCTCGTTCGACCAGCACGTCGAGATGTACCGCCGCTTCCTCGACGCGTACCGCACCTGGACGGCGAAGTGGCGCAAGGCCTCCTACACCTCGGAGTACCTGGCCCGGCTGACCCCCGACGAGCTCTCCGCGCTCGAACGCGAACTGCACGCGGTCATCAACCGGTACGAGGAGCAGGGCCGCACCCGTGACGAGGCGGGCGACACGGAGGACCGCGAGAACGTCGCGCTGCACCTGTACGGCTTCCCGTTCCGGACCTGACCGTTCCGGACCTGACCGCCCCGGACCCGGACCGTTCCTGACCGTTTCAGCCCGACCCCGGCTTGCTCCGAGAGGACGCCCCGTGACCGTCACCCTCAGCGCCACCGAAGCCCCCGGACGCCCCGCCCACCGCGACGGCAACGTCCTGCGCTGGCTCGGCGCCTACACGGCGTCCACGATCGGCGACAGTGTCTACTACATGGCCCTCGCCTGGGCCGCCGCCCGCACCGGCAGCGCCTCGCAGACCGGTCTGGTGCTCGCCGCCGGCTCCATACCCCGGGCCGTCCTGCTGCTCGGCGGGGGAGTGCTCGCCGACCGGCTCGGGCCGCGCCGCGTCGTCGTCGCCAGCGACACCGCCCGCTGTCTCGTCATCCTCGGCCTGGCCGGCACCCTGCTCCTCACCTCGCCCACGGTGTGGATGCTGATCGCCGTCGCACTCGTCTTCGGCGCGGTCGACGCCCTCTTTTTGCCCGCCGTAGGCGCCCTGCCGCCCCGGATCACCGCCGCCTCCCAGCTCGCCCGGGTCCAGGGACTGCGCGGCCTCGCCACCCGCACCGCCAACGTCGTGGGCGCCCCGCTCGGCGGCGTCGCGGTCGCCCTCGGCGGACCCGTCCTCGCCTTCGCCGCCGCGGGCGTCCTCTTCGCCGTCTCGCTGCCACTGCTGCTGGCCGTACGCATCAGCCCGCTGCCCGTGACGGACCAGGCCGAGGCAGCACCCGCAGGCACCGCCCGGCGCGAACTGGCCGACGGACTGCGCTACATCCGCCGCCACCCCCTCCTCGGACCGTTGACGCTCGTCGTCGCCGTCAGCGAACTCGGCTTCGTCGGACCCCTCAACCTCGGCCTGATCCTGCTCAGCGACGAACGCGGCTGGGGTGCGTCCGGCATGGGCTGGGTCGTCGCCGCCTTCGGCGCCGGCGCGGGCGCCTCGGCCCTGCTGCTCACCGTGCGGGGCCGCGTCCCCCGGGCCGGACTCGTCATGTGCCTGACCGTGCTGGTCGGCGCGGTCGCCATCGGGGCCCTGGCGTTCGCGCCGTCCGTGCCGCTCGCCGCGGGGGTCGCGTTCCTCATCGGACTCTTCGCCGGCCTCGGCGGCGCCCTGTGCGGCGCGCTCACACAGACCGCCGCCGACCCCGGCTACCTGGGCCGGGTCACCTCGGTCTCGACGCTCTTCACCCACGCGCTCGCGCCGCTCAGCTACCCCGTCACCGGCGCGGCCGTCGCCCTCTGGGGCACCGGACCGGTCTTCGTCGCCAGCGCCGTGCTGTGCGGGGCGGGCGCGGTGGGCGGCCTGGCCTTCACCCGGCTGCGCCGCGCGGAACTCCCGGGCTGAGGCCGCCCCGGGCGGCCGGCCCTACATCCCCAGCTTCGCCGTCGTCAGCCGGCCGATCGCGTCCTGTTCGCCCTCCAGCTCCACCCGCGCCGCGTCCTGCCGTCCGAACGCGAACAGCAGCAGCTCGCCCGGCTCACCGGTCACCGTCACCACCGGGGTGCCCTTGTGCGCCACCGCCGTCTGGCCGTCCGGGCGGCGCAGCACCAGCCCCACCGGGGCCTTGCGGCCCAGCATCCGCGCCGCCTTCTCCGTACGCGACCACAGGACGTCGGCGAAGACCGGGTCCAGCTCCCGCGCCGACCAGTCCGGCTGTGCCCGGCGGACGTCCTCCGTGTGCACGTAGAACTCGACCGTGTTCGCCGCCTCGTCCAGCTGCTTCAGCCCGAACGGGGACATCCGCGGCGGACCCGTACGGATGAGCTGGATCAGTTCCTCGTACGGCTTCGCGGCGAATTCCGCGGTGACCCTCTCGTTGCGGTTCCTCAGCGGTCCGATGAGGGTCCCGGCCGCCGCGTCGGGCCGCCGCTCCCGCACCACCACATGGGCCGCCAGATCACGGGCCTTCCAGCCGTGGCAGAGGGTCGGGGCCTCCGGGCCCACGGCCTCCAACAGGTCGGCGAGCAGAAGTCGTTCGCGCTTCGCATGGGTCGACATGTCCGCCAGCGTACGACCGCCGTCCACCGTCCGCCCAGTGGACGCACGCCCGGAAGCCCTCCGCAGCCACGGCACAATGGGCAGATGACCAGCACGCCCACGCCCGGCACCCCCCGGCCCGCCAGCGACCTCGACCCCGCCATCGCCGCCCGCCTCAAGCGCGGTGCCGACGGACTGGTCCCGGCCATCGCCCAGCAGTACGACACCGGCGAGGTGCTGATGCTCGGCTGGATGGACGACGAGGCCCTGCACCGCACCCTCACCACCGGCCGCTGCACCTACTGGTCGCGCAGCCGCCAGGAGTACTGGGTGAAGGGCGACACCTCCGGCCACATCCAGCAGGTCAAGTCCGTCGCCCTGGACTGCGACGCCGACACGGTCCTCGTGAAGGTCGACCAGACGGGCGCCGCCTGCCACACGGGCGACCGCACCTGTTTCGACGCCGACGTCCTCACGCTCGGACAGTAGGGTCAGCCGCCATGGATCTCGACACGTTCCGCAAGCTGGCCGTCGACCGGCGCGTCATCCCCGTCACCCGCCGGCTCCTCGCGGACGGCGACACCCCGGTCGGTCTCTACCGCAAGCTGGCGGGGGAGCGCACCGGCACCTTCCTCCTGGAATCCGCGGAGAACGGCCGCACCTGGTCGCGCTACTCCTTCATCGGCGTACGCAGCGCCGCCACCCTCACCACCCGCGACGGCGAGGCCCACTGGCTCGGCACCCCGCCGGTCGGCGTTCCCGTCGAGGGCGACCCGCTGCAGGCCCTGCGCGCCACCATCGAGACCCTGCACACCCCGCACGACCAGGAATCGGGGCTCCCGCCGTTCACCGGCGGCATGGTCGGCTACCTCGGCTACGACATCGTGCGCCGGCTGGAGAAGATCGGCGAGAGCGGCGGCGACGATCTGAAGCTCCCCGAGCTGACGATGCTGCTCACCTCCGACCTCGCCGTCCTCGACCACTGGGACGGCAGCGTCCTGCTGATCGCCAACGCGATCAACCACAACGACCTGGCCACCGGCGTCGACGAGGCCCACGCCGACGCCGTCGCCCGGCTCGACGCCATGGAACGGGACCTGCGCCGCCCGGTCGAGAACGCCCCCGCCGCCCTGCCGCCCTCCGAGCTCCCGCCTTACACCGCCCTGTGGGGAGGCAAGGCCTACCAGGACGCCGTCGAGGACGTGAAGGAGCGCATCCGGGCAGGCGAGGCCTTCCAGGTCGTCCCCTCCCAGCGCTTCGAGACCCCGTGCACGGCGAGCGCGCTGGACGTCTACCGGGTGCTGCGCGCCACCAACCCCTCCCCGTACATGTACCTCTTCCGCTTCGACGGCTTCGACGTCGCGGGCTCCAGCCCCGAGGCCCTCGTCAAGGTCGAGGACGGCCGCGCGATGGTCCACCCGATCGCCGGCACCCGGCACCGCGGCGCCACCCCGCAGGAGGACCAGGCGCTCGCCGACGAACTCCTCGCCGACCCGAAGGAACGCGCCGAGCACCTGATGCTCGTCGACCTCGGCCGCAACGACCTGGGGCGCGTCTGCGAGCCGGGCAGCGTCGAGGTCGTCGACTTCATGTCGATCGAGCGGTACTCCCACGTGATGCACATCGTGTCGACCGTCACCGGCCGCGTCGCCGAGGGCCGTACCGCCTTCGACGTCCTCACCGCGTGCTTCCCCGCGGGCACCCTCTCCGGCGCCCCCAAGCCGCGCGCGATGCAGATCATCGAGGAGCTCGAACCCACCCGCCGCGGGCTGTACGGCGGCTGCGTCGGCTACCTCGACTTCGCCGGGGACTCCGACACCGCCATCGCCATCCGCACCGCGCTGCTGCGCGACGGCACGGCGTACGTCCAGGCCGGGGCCGGCGTCGTCGCCGACTCCGACCCGGTCGCCGAGGACACCGAGTGCCGCAACAAGGCCGCGGCGGTGCTGCGCGCCGTGCACACCGCCAACCGGCTCGGCGGGCACTGACGATCCGGTGAGACGACCGGCACACGGGGGGCGGTCCGCCATCACGGGGCCGTAAGGGATAGTGGAGTACGTGAGTGCTGTCCCCGTACCCCAGCCCCGTGCCGAAGCCGCCGCCGCGCCCGACAGCGCGGGGAGCCGCCGAAGCCTGGCCGCCGGCCTGCTCCTCGGGGCCGCCGGTGCCACCGTCGTCCTGCTCGCCTCCGGCCAGACCTGGGCCGAGGGCAAGGCCGCGGTCGGCGGCGGCACCCTGGCACTGAGCGCCGAGGGGCAGGACGTCACCGGCCTCCCCGCGGCCCTCGCCATAGTCGGCCTGGCCGCCCTCGTCGCCGTCTTCGCCGTCCGCGGCGCCGGCCGGCTCGCCGTCGCAGGACTGCTGGCCCTCAGCGGCCTCGGCGCCGCGCTGAGCGCCTACATCGGCGCGTCCGACAGCGCCGCACTCGACGAGAAGGCCGCGCAGACCACCGGTGACACCTCCGCCGCCATCCACGCACTCAGCCACACCGCCTGGCCCTACATCACCGCGGCCGGCGGCCTGCTGATCCTGCTGGCCGGACTCCTCGCCCTGCGCTTCGGCAGCCGCTGGCCCACGATGTCCGGACGGTACGAGCGCGACGGCACCCCGCGCCCCCGCAAGGCCCCCCGCGCCGCCCCGGACCCCGACCGGCCCGAGGACCTGTGGAAGGCCCTGGACCGCGGCGAGGACCCGACGCGCGAGGCATGACCCCCACGCTCACGCCGCACCCGCACGTGCGGGACAATGGCCGTGAGCTCGCGGCACTCCGGCGCCCACAGCGGCACGGTCGCGGCGACCCCGAGCGATACCAACAGCGCAACATCAACGAGGAGCAACTCATGGCGGGCAGCAGCCACGGACACACCCCGGCCGCCTGGACCGGTGTCATCATCGCCTTCATCGGCTTCTGCATCGCGGGCGTCTTCATGGTCGCGGCCAACCCGCTCGGGTTCTGGGCCGGAATCGTCGTCGTCTTCGTCGGCGGGATCGTCGGCCTGGCCATGAAGGCCGCCGGCCTCGGCATGCCGAAGGAGTCGTCGGAACTGGCGGCGGCCAGGGCCCGCGCCGGTCAGGCGCAGACCTCCTGACCCGTCCCGAGGACGCACGCGCGAGGCGCAGCCCGGTCCGGGCTGCGCCTTTCCGCGTCAGCGGCGACAATCACCGGGTGGACGCATCGCCTTCTCCCGCAGCCCCTCCGTCGGCCGGCCCCGCGCCGGTGCCCGGCCACCAGGGCCTCCCG
Source organism: Streptomyces sp. NBC_01257 (assembly GCF_035917255.1). Classification (NCBI taxonomy): domain Bacteria; kingdom Bacillati; phylum Actinomycetota; class Actinomycetes; order Kitasatosporales; family Streptomycetaceae; genus Streptomyces; species Streptomyces sp. NBC_01257. Next base: position 2,511,272 of record NZ_CP108472.1, on the reverse strand, counting down.
CCGGTCTTCCCGCCCGCTCCCGTCCCGGCCTCGCGGCTGCGGCGGATCGCCACCCCGGCCGCCGTCCTGGCCGTCGTCGTCGGCGCCTTCGGCTACGTCGGCTCCGTCGACCCCAACGAACCGGGCCACTACCCGGTGTGTCCGCTGCTCCGGTTCACCGGCATCTACTGCCCCGGCTGCGGCGGGCTGCGCAGTGCCCACGCCTTCGCGCACGGCGACATCGCGGCGGCGCTCGGCTCCAACGCCCTCGCCGTCATCGGCTACGCGGCCTTCGCCGTGCTCTGGGTCCTCTGGGCGGTCCGGGCGGCCTCCGGGCGGCCGCTGCGGTTCGAACCGAAACCGGTCCACTGGTGGGGGATCGGTGCCGTCCTGCTGATCTTCACGGTCGTCCGGAACCTGCCGTTCGGATCGGCGCTCGCGCCGTGAATGCCCAGGTAGTGGGACATCCAGTGGCCGGATGCGGGCCCATCGGCCTCCTGCGGATACCATCGGGATGTCTCATCCTGTTCCCTTGTCAACGTCCCGGAAGGGGGCCTCTCGCGTGAGTGTGCTCGACGAGATCATCGACGGCGTCCGCGCCGACCTCGCGGAGCGGCAGGCGCGCGTCAGCCTCGACGAGCTCAAGGAACGCGCGGCCCGCGCTCCCCAGGCGAAGGACGGAGTCGCCGCCCTGCGTGGCGAGGGCGTGACCGTCATCTGCGAGGTCAAGCGCTCCAGCCCCTCCAAGGGCGCCCTGGCCGCGATCGCCGACCCGGCCGCGCTCGCCGCGGACTACGAGGCGGGCGGCGCGTCCGTCATCTCGGTCCTCACCGAGGAGCGCCGCTTCGGCGGATCGCTGGCCGACCTGGAGGCCGTCCGGGCCAAGGTCGACATCCCGGTCCTGCGCAAGGACTTCATCGTCACCTCGTACCAGCTGTGGGAGGCGCGCGCGTACGGCGCCGACCTGGCCCTGCTGATCGTCGCCGCCCTCGACCAGGAGGCGCTCGTCTCCCTGATCGAGCGTGCCGAGTCCATCGGCCTGACGCCGCTGGTCGAGGCGCACGACGAGGAGGAGGCGGAGCGCGCGGTGGAGGCCGGCGCCAGGATCATCGGCGTCAACGCGCGCAACCTGAAGGACCTCAAGGTCGACCGCTCCGTCTTCGAGCGCGTCGCCCCGGAGATCCCGGACCACATCATCAAGGTCGCCGAGTCCGGCGTCCGCGGCCCGCACGACCTCATCGCCTACGCCAACGCCGGCGCGGACTCCGTGCTGGTCGGCGAGTCCCTGGTCACCGGCCGCGACCCGCGGTCCGCCGTCGCCGACCTGGTCGCCGCCGGCGCCCACCCGGCGCTCCGGCACGGACGGAGCTGACCGCACCCGTGTCCGCCGACTGTTCCGCCTTCCGCCCCCGGCCGGGCCTGCGCCCCGCCGGTCCGCGGCAGCTGCGGGACCCGCACGCGCCGCTGGCACGCGGCTGCCGCCCCCGCGGCTGCCGCGCACCCGCCCGCCGCGTGCACGGCCGGCGGGTGCGGTACGTGATCGGCGACGAGCCCGGCCAGGTCAACGGCATGCGATGGCGCACGGGGTCCGCGCAGTAGAGCGAGCCCCGGCCGTCGTCCCCGCCCCACCGGCGGACCCGCACGACCGCACCGCCCGGCCACGGCCGCGGCGGCGCTCCGCTCACGGCGCATACGGTGAACCCACCCACTGCCATGCCGAGGAGCACGTCGAGATGTCGTCCGACTTCTTCATTCCGGACCCGGAGGGTCTGATCCCCAGCGCCGAGGGGTACTTCGGCGCGTACGGCGGAAAGTTCATCCCGGAGGCGCTCGTCGCCGCCGTGGACGAGGTCGCCGTCGAGTACGACAAGGCCAAGGCCGACCCGGCCTTCGCCGCCGAGCTCAACGCGCTCATGGTCGACTACACCGGCCGCCCCAGCGCCCTCACCGAGGTCCGGCGCTTCGCCGAGCACGCGGGCGGCGCCCGGATCTTCCTCAAGCGCGAGGACCTCAACCACACCGGCTCGCACAAGATCAACAACGTGCTGGGCCAGGCGCTGCTCACCAAGCGCATGGGCAAGACCCGTGTCATCGCCGAGACCGGAGCCGGCCAGCACGGCGTCGCCACCGCGACCGCCTGCGCGCTCTTCGGCCTCGAATGCACCATCTACATGGGCGAGATCGACACCGAGCGCCAGGCGCTGAACGTGGCGCGCATGCGGATGCTCGGCGCCGAGGTCATCGCCGTGAAGTCGGGCTCCCGCACCCTCAAGGACGCCATCAACGAGGCGTTCCGCGACTGGGTCGCCAACGTGGACCGCACCCACTACCTCTTCGGTACGGTCGCGGGCCCGCACCCCTTCCCGGCGATGGTCCGCGACTTCCACCGCGTGATCGGCGTCGAGGCCAGGCGGCAGATCCTGGAGAAGGCCGGCCGGCTGCCGGACGCCGCGGTCGCCTGCGTCGGCGGCGGTTCCAACGCCATCGGCCTCTTCCACGCCTTCATCCCGGACGCCGGCGTCCGCCTCATCGGCTGCGAGCCCGCCGGACACGGCGTGGAGACCGGCGAGCACGCGGCGACCCTGACCGCGGGCGAGCCCGGCATCCTGCACGGCTCGCGCAGCTACGTCCTCCAGGACGACGAGGGCCAGATCACCGAGCCGTACTCCATCTCGGCCGGTCTGGACTACCCGGGCATCGGCCCGGAGCACGCCTACCTGAAGGACGTCGGCCGCGGCGAGTACCGCGCGGTCACCGACGACGCGGCCATGCAGGCGCTGCGCCTGCTCTCCCGCACCGAGGGCATCATCCCGGCGATCGAGAGCGCCCACGCGCTGGCCGGGGCCCTGGAGGTCGGCAAGGAGCTCGGCAAGGACGGACTGATCCTGGTCAACCTGTCCGGCCGCGGCGACAAGGACATGGACACGGCGGCCCGCTACTTCGGGCTGTACGACACGGACGCGGCGGTCGAGGCCGCCGCGGACAGCGACATCGCGGAGATCGAGGGGGACGCCAAGTGAGCGGCAACATCGAGCTGCTGAACACCACGCTCGCCGCGGCCCGCGCCGAGGACCGGGCCGCGCTGATCGCGTACCTGCCCGCCGGCTTCCCGACCGTGGACGGCGCCATCGAGGCCGTCAAGGCCGTGGTCGCGGGCGGCGCCGACGTCGTCGAGGTCGGGCTGCCGCACAGCGACCCGGTGCTCGACGGACCCGTCATCCAGACCGCCGACGACGTCGCGCTGCGCGGCGGCGTGCGGATCGCCGACGTGATGCGCACGGTCCGTGAGGCGCACGAGGCGACCGGCGCGCCGATCCTCGTCATGACGTACTGGAACCCGATCGACCGGTACGGCGTCGAGCGCTTCACCGCCGAGCTCGCCGCGGCGGGCGGCGCCGGGTGCATCCTGCCCGACCTGCCGGTCCAGGAGTCCGCGCTGTGGCGCGAGCACGCGGACAAGCACGGCCTCGCGACCGTGTTCGTCGTCGCGCCCAGCAGCAAGGACGAGCGGCTCGCCACCATCACGGCGGCCGGCTCCGGCTTCGTGTACGCCGCGTCGCTCATGGGCGTCACCGGCACCCGCGCCTCGGTCGGCGAACAGGCCCAGGACCTGGTGCGGCGAACCCGCGCCACCACCGGCATCCCGGTCTGCGTGGGCCTCGGCGTCTCCAACGCCGAGCAGGCCGCGGAGGTGGCGGGCTTCGCCGACGGCGTCATCGTCGGATCCGCCTTCGTCAAGCGGATGCTCGACGCCCCCGACGAGGCGGCCGGTCTCGTGGCCGTCCGCTCGCTGGCGGCCGATCTGGCCGAGGGTGTTCGAAAGCGCTGACGCCGGGCGTAACCCGAATGGGTGGACCTGGGACCGGGGAGGCACGCGAGTGCCTCCCCGGTTCGTTGCTGCGGGTGTGAGCGAGAAGAACCAAGAGGGAAAAAGGGCCGCGCGTGACCGGCTGATCCAGCAGCGCGAGCAGGCGAGGGCGCGCGAGCGCCGCCGCCGCACGCTGATCGTCTCCGCGGCCGTGGTGGGGGTGCTGGGGCTGGCCGCCGTCGTCGGTGTGATCGCGGCGAACACCGGTGGCAAGGGTGACAAGGCCAAGGCGTCAGGTCCGGCCGTCGCGCCGTCCGGGGCTACCGGCAAGGACAGCCTGACCATTCCGGTGGGAGCGGACGACGCCCCGTCCACGCTCACGGTCTGGGAGGACTTCCGCTGCCCGGTCTGCGCCCAGTTCGAGAACGCGTTCCGCGACACGATCCACCAGTTGGAGCAGAGCGGGCAGCTGAAGGTCGACTACCACTTCGCCACGCTGATCGACGGCAATCTCGGCGGCAGCGGCTCGCTCAGGGCGGCCAACGCGGCGGCCTGCGCCCAGGACGTCGGCAAGTTCCCCGCCTACCACGACGTCCTGTACCGCAATCAGCCGCAGGAGTCCGACGACGCCTTCGGTGACAACGGCAAGCTGATCGACCTGTCGAAGAAGGTCGACGGGCTCGACACGCCCGCCTTCCGCAGCTGTGTCGAGGACGGCAAGCACGACGCCTGGGTGCAGAAGTCCAACACCGCGTTCCAGAACGGCGGATTCCAGGGCACGCCCACCGCCCTGCTCAACGGCGAGTCGATCTTCCCCAAGAAGGGGAACGAGGCCATCACCGTCGCCAACCTGAAGAAGTGGGTCGCCGAGGCCAACAAGGGCAAGAAGCCGGGCACCGTCACACCCTCCCCGTCGGGCTCCTGAGCGGCGCCCGCCCGGGGGAATCGATGACCGGCTCGTTACCCAGACGTTGTCGGGCGGGTTGCCGTACGTCCCGCCCGGCAGGGTAGCGTCGACGATGCCATGAATCTTGCCTACATCCCCAGCCCGTCGACCGGCGTGATCGATCTCGGACCGATCCCGCTCCGCGGCTACGCGTTCTGCATCATCATCGGTGTCTTCGTCGCCGTCTGGTTCGGCAACAAGCGCTGGGTCGCCCGAGGCGGCAAAGCCGGCACTGTCGCCGACATCGCCGTCTGGGCCGTGCCCTTCGGCCTCGTCGGCGGAAGGCTCTACCACGTCATCACCGACTACCAGCTGTACTTCAGCGACGGTGAGAACTGGGTGGACGCCTTCAAGATCTGGCAGGGCGGCCTCGGTATCTGGGGTGCGATCGCGCTCGGCGCGGTCGGTGCCTGGATCGGCTGCCGCCGCCGCGGCATCCCGCTGCCCGCCTGGGCCGACGCGCTCGCCCCCGGAATCGCCCTGGCCCAGGCCTGCGGCCGCTGGGGCAACTGGTTCAACCAGGAGCTGTACGGCCGGGAGACCGACGTCCCGTGGGCGCTGAAGATCAGCGAGGGCCCCAACCGGGTCGCCGGCACCTACCACCCGACGTTCCTGTACGAGTCGCTGTGGTGCATCGGTGTGGCGCTCCTGGTGATCTGGGCCGACCGCCGCTTCAAGCTCGGACACGGACGGGCGTTCGCGCTGTACGTCGCCGCGTACTGCGCGGGCCGCGCCTGGATCGAGTACATGCGCGTCGACGAGGCCCACCACATCCTGGGCCTGCGTCTGAACGTGTGGACCGCGCTGATCGTGTTCGTGCTCGCGGTGGTGTACATCGTGATCTCGGCGAGGGTGAGGCCGGGCCGCGAGGAGATCGTCGAGCCGGAGACGCCCCAGACGCCCGTGTCCACGGACGCGGCCGATGCCGGGGACGCCGAGGACGGGGAGTCCGGCGAGGACCGGGAGCCCGGCGACGTGAAGCCGGTCGAGTCCGCGTCCGAGGAGGACGCGCCGAAGACGAACGGTGAGGCGGAGACGGCCAAGGGCTGACGCCCGACGCACCCACCACTTCGAGGGGCCGCCGAATGATTCGGCGGCCCCTCGTCATGCGCTGCCCGCGCCCGCGGGCGCCAGGTGCCCTCAATCGCCGGACGGGCTCGATTCCGCCAGGGCCAGCGTGCGGTGGGCCTGGGCCACCACCGCCGCGTCGACGAAGCGGCCGTCCGGCAGGGCCAGCGCGCCCGCCTCTTCCCGGGCCGCCTCGACGATCTCGTGCGCGGCCTCCACCTCCTGCGGCGTCGGCCGGAACGCCCGCTCGATCACCGGGAGCTGCCGGGGGTGGATCGCCGCCCGGCCGAGGAAGCCGAGGGCCCGGCCGTGGGCGCAGGACGTCCACAGCCCGTCCAGGTCCCGGACGTCCGGGAACACCGACTGGGTGGGCGGGGCGAGACCGGCCGCCCGGGCCGCGACCACCACCCGGCTGCGCGACCAGTCCAGCCCCGTGTCGTCCCGGACCCCCAGATCGGCCCGCAGGTCCGCCTCGCCCAGGGCGATGGAGCGCACCTGGGGATGGGCGGCGGCCACCGTGTACGCGTGCTCGATGCCGAGCGCCGACTCCAGCAGCGGACAGAGGGCGACGCCGGGGGCGAGCGCCGCGATGTGATGGACGGACGCCGCGTGCGTGATCTTCGGCAGCCGCAGCTCGGCGAGGCCCGGCAGCCCCGCCAGGGCCAGCACGTCCGCCTCCGTGTGGACCCGGACGTGGACCGGGGCCCCGGCGGGGGAGGCCGGTGCGGAGAGCAGTTCGGCGGTGGCCGACCGCGCGTACTCCTTGCGGTCGGGGGCGACCGCGTCCTCCAGGTCGACGATCACCACGTCCGCCCCCGAGTCCCGTGCCTTGCGGACCACGTCCGGCCGGTCGCCGGGGACGTACAGCCAGGTCAGCGGGGTCTCGGCGGTCACAGGACACGCTCCGCCCGCAGGGCCGCGATCTCCGGGCCGCTCAGACCGAGGCCGGTGAGGATCTCCTCGGTGTCCGCCCCGTGCGGCCGGCCCGCCCAGCGGATCGACCCGGGCGTCCCGGACAGCCGGAAGAGGACGTTCTGCATCCGCAGCGGGCCCAGCTCCGGGTCGTCGACCTCCGTGATGGAGTCCAGGGCCCGGTACTGCGGGTCCTCCATCACGTCCCGGACGTCATGGATCGGCGCGATCGCCGCCTCCGCCTTCTCGAACGCGGAGATCGCCTCCTCCCGGGTGCGCCGGGAGATCCAGTGGCCGACCGCCTCGTCGAGCTCGTCGCTGTGCTCGGCGCGGGTGGCACCCGAGGCGAACCACGGCTCGTCGATCAGCTCCGCCCGCCCCACCAGACGCATCACGCGTTCCGCGACGGACTGCGCGGAGGTGGAGACGGCCACCCACTGGCCGTCCGAGGTGCGGTAGGTGTTGCGCGGGGCGTTGTTGCGCGAACGGTTGCCGGTGCGCGGCTGGACGTACCCCAGCTGGTCGTACCAGAGGGGCTGCGGGCCGAGCACTGTCAGGATCGGCTCGATGATCGCCATGTCGACGACCTGGCCCTCGCCGGTGCGGTCCCGGCCGGCCAGCGCGGCCATCACGGCGAACGACGTGGCGAGCGCGGCGATCGAGTCGGCCAGACCGAACGGCGGCAGTGTCGGCGGGCCGTCCGGCTCCCCGGTGATCGCCGCGAACCCGCTCATCGCCTCCGCGAGCGTGCCGAAGCCGGGCCGGTGCGCGTACGGACCGAACTGACCGAAGCCCGTGACCCGCACCAGCACCAGCCGCGGGTTGACCGCGTGCAGCTCCGCCGGGCCGAGCCCCCACCGCTCCAGCGTGCCCGGCCGGAAGTTCTCGATGATCACATCGGTGTCGGCGGCGAGCCGCAGCAGGAGATCACGGCCGTCCGGGCAGGACAGGTCGAGGGTCAGATTGCGTTTGTTGCGGCCGAGCAGCTTCCACCACAGGCCGATCCCGTCCTTGGCCGGCCCGTGCCCCCGGGACGGATCGGGCTTGGCGGGATGCTCGACCTTGATCACGTCGGCGCCGAAGTCGCCCAGCACGGTGGCGCAGAGGGGGCCGGCGAAGAGCGTGGCGAGATCGAGGACGCGCAGCCCGGTCAGGGGCGCCTCGCCCGGGGCGCTCATGCGGCGTCGATTTCGCTGCGGTACGGCATGGCGACCGAGGCGCCCGGTTTCTGTACGCAGAGCGCGGCGGCCGACGAGGCCCAGGCGATGGCCTGCGGTACCGGCCGGCCCTCGCCGATCGCCACGGCGAGCGTGCCGACGAAGGTGTCCCCGGCGCCGGTGGTGTCGACGGCGGTCACCTCGGGGGCGGGGAAGTGGACGGTCCGGCTGCCCCGCGCCGCGTACAGACAGCCCTTGGCGCCGAGCGTGATGACGACCGCCGGGACCTGGCTGAGCAGGACCTCGGCGGCCGCGTGCGGTTCGGACTGCCCGGACAGTTCGGCCGCCTCGTGCTCGTTGGGGATCAGCAGGTCGACGCAGTCGAGGAGTTCGGCGGGCAGATCCTGTACGGGGGAGGGGGTGAGGACGGTCCGCACGCCCTGGGCGTGACCGGCCCTGGCCCCCTCGATCACGGCGGACATCGGCAGTTCCAGCTGGAGCAGCAGCAGATCGGCCTCGGCGATCGCGGCGATCTCGCCCGGTCCGAGCGCGGTGACGGTGCCGTTGGCGCCGGGGATGACGACGATCGCGTTGGAGCCCTTGCCGTCCACCACGATGTGCGCGGTGCCGCTGGGTCCCGCGGCGGTGTGCAGCAGGTCGGTGTCGACGCCCGAGTGCTCCAGGTTCTCCCGCATCCGGGCGCCGTACTCGTCGTCGCCGACCGCGCCGATCATCATCACGTCGCCGCCCGCGCGGGCGGCGGCGACGGCCTGGTTGGCGCCCTTGCCGCCGGGAACGGTGCGGAACTCCCTTCCGGTGACGGTCTCCCCGCGCTCCGGGGCCCGGTCGACGTAGGCCACAAGATCCATATTGGTGCTGCCGAGCACCGCGACTCTGGTCATGGGCGGAGTGCCTCCTCGTGGGTGAGCCGGTGGGTCAGATCGGCGAGGGCGTCGAAGCCGACCGAGTCGAAACCGGGGACGGACGTGGCGAGCCGGTTCTTCAGCGGGGTGGTCCACCGCTCGGGCAGCGCGTCCGGCCGCCCGGCCAGCAGACCGGCGAGCGAACCGGCGGTCGCCCCGTTGGAGTCGGTGTCCCAGCCGCCGGACACCGCCCGGCAGACCGAGCCGCTGAAGTCGCCGCCGGCGTGGGTCAGGGCGGCGGCGAGCAGGGCCGCGTTGGGCAGCACATGCACCCAGTGGTACCGGCCGTACGCCGCGTGCAGCCGGTCCACGACCGTATCGAAGTCCCGCTCCTGGCGGGCGGCGGTGATCCCGTCCCGTACGGCACGCGCGAACCGCGAGTGCGCGGGCACCACCCGCAGGCCGGCGGCCAGGCACCCGTGCACATCGGCCTCCCCGCCGGCGGCCTCGGCCAGCGCCGCCGCGGTGAACATCGCGCCGTACACCCCGTTCCCGGTGTGGGTGAGGACCGCGTCGCGGTGCGCCTGTTCCGCCGCGGCGGCCGGGTCGCCGGGGTGGGTCCAGCCGTGCACGTCGGCCCGGATCTGCGCCCCGATCCACTCCCGGAACGGATTGCGGTGGCGGGCGGTGTCCGGTGGTTCGAGACCGTCGAGCAGGTTGCGGTACGCGATCCGCTCGGCGGTGAACGTCCGGCCCGCCGGAAGCTCCTCCAGCCAGAGCCTGGCGAGATCCGCGGTGGTGAAGGAGGGGCCGTGGCGCTGGATCAGCAGCACGGTGAGCAGGGGGTAGTTGAGGTCGTCGTCCTCCGGCATCCCGTCGATGTTCTCGGCCAGCGAGGTGGCTGCGGACCGCCGGTTCCAGGGATAGGTGGCGGCCAGGGCCGGGGGCAGGCCACGGGCGGTGAACCAGGTCCTCAGCGGCCAGTTGCCGGTGGCCCGGGCCAGGGCGCGGATGCCTTCGAGCGGCAGCTTCTCGACCGGTTTTCCCAGCAGACAGCCCGCAGCCCGGCCCAGCCAGGCCGCGTGCAGCCGTTCGCGGTCCACGGCGGCAGGTTCGGTGCGGGGGTGCGGCCACTGCGGGCAGGCGGCCCGGATCGCGTCGATGCCGGTCGGTTCGTCGTCGGCCAGCGGGCTCTCCAGCAGGGCGAGTTCGTCCAGCAGGTGCTCGGCGACCGCGCGCAGCCCGGGCGGGGCCGGGGCAGCGGAGGCGCCCGCGCGGTCCGGTGCGGGCGAGCCGCCGGCCTCGTACCACCGGCGCTCGATGTCCCGCGCGTCCCGCCCGTCCTCGGCCGCCTGCCGCAGCTCGTGCCCGACCAGGTCCTCCGGCTGCACCCAGGTGGCGCGCACCGTCGTGGTCACGGCCGGCCCGCCAGCGCGGTGAAGGCGGCCTCGTGGGTGCGGCGGGCGGCGGTGTCCCGGGCGAACACCTCACGGGCGACGTCCGCCAGGTCGCGTGCCGGGGCGTGCAGATCGAGCCTGCTGGCCTCGCCGACCGTGCGCACCCAGTCCGCCGGGACCGCCCGCTCGCCGTGCAGCGCGCCCGCGATGGCACCGCTCATCGTGGCGATCGAGTCGCAGTCCCGCCCGTAGTTGACCGAACCGAGCACCGCCTGCCGGTAGTCCCCGTCCGCGACCAGCAGCATCCCGAGGGCGACGGGGAGTTCCTCGATGGCGTGCAGCCGGGACGGGCGGCGGGCGCCGAGCGAGGGGGCGCGGTAGTCGGGGCCGACCGTGTCGAAGGGGGAGACGGCCTCCCGCAGCGGGACGATGGCCGTCTCGAAGTCCCGGTGACCGGCGGCCGTTTCGCAGACCGCCTCGATCGCGGCCCGGGTGCCGTCCTTGGCGAGCGACAGACACGTCCCGACGACGCTCGCGGGCGTCGCCCCGGGCACGCAGGCCGCCGCCACCGCGGCCGCGAAGACACCGGCGGCCTCCCTGCCGTAGCTGGACTGGTGGGCGCCCGCGACATCCAGCGCCTCGGCGTACGCGGCCCGCGGATCCGCCGCGTTCACCAGGCCGACCGGCGCCATGTACATCGCCGCACCGCAGTTGACGATGTTCCCCGAGCCCGCCTCGCGCGGGTCGACGTGGCCGTAGTGCAGCCGGGCGACGATCCACTTCTCGGCGAGGAAGATCCGCTGCAGCGGCAGCGCCTCCGCCTCCAGCTCCGGAATCCAGCGGGGGTTCGAGATCAGCTCCGGCACGAGGTGGTCGGCGACGGAGTACGCGTCGAGATGGCCGCGGACCTTCCCGTACACCCGGACCAGCGCATGGGTCATCAGGGTGTCGTCGGTGACGTGCCCGTCGCCCTTGTGGTACGGGGCGACGGGGCGGGCGGTGCGCCAGTCCTCGCCGGCCCAGGGGCCGACGACACCGGTGACCCGACCGCCGTGGCGCGCCACGATCTGCTCCGGGGAGTAGCCCTCGACCGGGCCGCCGAGCGCGTCGCCGACGGCGGCGCCGACGAGCGCGCCGGCGATCCGGTCATCGAGCGTGGGCGCCGCTGGTGTCGTGGCGGGTGCGGACCTCGTGGGCGCCGTGGGCGCGGTGGATGTCATGTCCGAATTGTCCACCCGGGGGCACCGGTTCCGTGTCTGCGAGCAGCCCGGCGAGTTCGATCAGATCCGTGCCCGCGAAACGGGGCAGCGCACACCCCGCCAGGGTGCGGCACGCCTCGCGCCAGCCGTCGGGCACGGAGCCGACGGAGCCGAGCGCCCCGGTCAGCGCCCCGGCCAGCGCGGGCGCGGAGTCCGCGACCCGGGAGAGGCAGGCCGCCGACGGCACCGCCTGCGCGATCTCGCCGCGGGCCGCGGTGGCCAGGGCGAGGGCGACCGGGACGGTCTCGGCCGCGGCGATCCCGTAGCTGTAGACGTGGTCGACGATCTGATGCTCCAGCACGGGGACGAGGGCGAACGCGCCGGCCTTCTCACCGGCGAAGTCCCGGGCGATCCGGACCGCGTGGGCGGCGTTGCGGGCGATCTCGGTGCCGTCGGGGAGCTGGTCGAGCGCGGCGTTCACCGCGGTGTCCACGTCCGCCCCGCCGAGCGCCTCGGCGATCGCGGCGGCCATCGCCCGCGCCCCGTGCACCCCGTCGCCGTCCTGCGTGTAGCGGGCGTCGAACTCCGCGAGGTCGGCCGCAGCCCCGGGATCGCCGGGGTGCACCACCGCCAGCACGGCGGCCCGCACGCACGCCGCGTCGTCGAAGTAGTGCGGGTTGTCGTGGCCGGTCGCGGGCGGGCGGAGGCCCGCGGCGAGGTTGCCGAGCCCGGCCCGCACCGAGATCCGGGCCCGCAGCGGCAGCACCGCCGACTCCACCTCGGGCGCCCGGGCGGCCGCCGCGGCGACCTCGGCGGCCAGCGCGTTCCACGCCGCGTCGACGGCCGCCCGCATCCGTCGCCCGGGGGAGAGGTCCTGCAGTGCTCCGGCCGCGGAGGTGAGCACCGTCCCGGCGGCGAACGCCGCCCATTCGGCGTCGTCGGACGGGCCGAGCCGCAGCGGCTCGGGCGGCTGGTTGAGCGCGATGGGGACCGGCAGCGTGGTCGTCGCGTTCTGCTCGGCGAAGGTGTCCAGCTCGCGGGTCAGCCGCCGGGTCCACTCCGGCATCCGGGCGGCCCGGTGCCGCGCGGCCGGCCACCCGGCGGCGTCCCCGGCGGCCAGCCCGAGCAGCAGCCCCTCGATCCTGGCCCGGCGCCCGGTGGAGTCCCGGGCCGGAGCGGCGGCACCGGGGTGCGTGGTGGGGGAGGTGCGGTTCGCCGTGGTCATCGTCCCGCCACCGTTCCGGCGCCGTCCGCGCCCAGGCCGTCCGCCCCGTCCGTCGCCGCCACCGGCCCCGGCCCGTCCGGGTCCTCGGCAGGGTCGTCCGTCTCGTCCGGTGTCAGCAGTTCCGCGATGTCCAGCACGTGGTAGCCGCGCATCGACGGCAGGCAGCTGCCGCGGACCGGGCCGATCGCGTCCGCCCAGTTGCGCGGGATGGCGGACGCCCCGTGCAGCGCGCCGGCCAGGGCGCCCGCCACCGCTGCCGTCGTATCGGCGTCGCGGCCCATGTTGACCGCGGTCAGCACCGCCGTACGGAAGTCGCCGCGTGCCGCCGCGAACGCGCCGAAGGCCAGCCCCACCGCCTCCGGCGCGAGGTCCGTCCACGGATATCCGCCCACGACGACGGCCGACCGAACCGCCCGCTCCATCGTCAGCCGGTCGGGATACGGGCGCTGCGCCGCCGTCACCGCCCGGCGCAGCGAACGGGCCGTCCACGAGTCCATCGGTACGACGGAGAGCGCGGCGGCGATCATGGAGGTGACCCCGGCCCCGGTCATCGCGGCCGCCACCCCGGCCGCCACCGCCTGGCCGCCGTAGATGCCCTCGCCGTCATGGCTGACCCGGCCGTCCACCGCGACCAGCCGGGCCGCCTCGGCCGGCCGGCCCGCCGCGAAGACACCGAAGGGCGCCGCCCGCATCGCGAGACCGTCGCTCCAGGCGTGCCGGTGCTGGGCGGAGATGGGGGCGGCCAGGCCCCGGCGCAGGTTCTCCAGCGTGCCCCGTTCGCTGAAACCGGCGCCGCGGAACGGTCCCTCGTCCAGATCGGCGATCCACAGGTGCCAGGCCCGCTCGACATGCGTGACAGTCAGCGCGGAGCCGTGCCGGGCCAGCAGCAGACCGGAGAAGATCGCGTACTCCGTGTCGTCCGTCCCCGCCGGGTCGTCGCTCACGAAGCCCTCGATCCGGCCCCAGCGGCGGCGGATCTCGGAGGGCCGCATGTTCTCCGCCGGAGCGCCCAGCGCATCGCCGACCGCGAGCCCCAGGAGCGCACCCCTGGCCCGGTCGGCGGCGCCGCCCCGGGCCACGCCGGCCGGGTCCGGAGCCCCGCGCACCGCCGCCCGCGCGCCGTCCGTCCGCCGCTCTGCCGGATTTCCTGCGATCAGCTCCATCGCGTCGACCCTTCGCTCGTGCCGAGCCAGTTCTCGTACCTGTGGGATCTGTGCCACGCGGAGCCCCGACAGAGGCCGGTAATCACTACAAAAGGGCCACTCGGATGACGCCCTTCGGACAGCAAGGCAAGCCGTACCTACCTGGTCACACAGGGTGGTAAGTACGGCCTGCCTTGCTGGCAGGAGCCGTTTTTCGTGCGTACTTTCGAGGGTGTCGAGGGGCCGGGGCGGGTGAAATCCGCTGCCGGAGAAGGGGAGAGCTGTGTCCATCATCGAGACCGACGCCGTACTGCACGAGGCGCACCGGGACAACCACACCCACCGGGATGTGAACGGCGGCTGGCTGCGCCCCGCGGTGTTCGGTGCCATGGACGGGCTCGTCTCGAACCTCGCCCTGATGACCGGAGTCGCGGGCGGGGACGTCTCGCACCGCACCATCGTGATCACCGGACTGGCCGGACTGGCCGCCGGCGCCTTCTCGATGGCGGCCGGCGAGTACACCTCCGTCGCCTCGCAGCGCGAGCTCGTCGAGGCCGAGCTCGACGTCGAGCGGCGGGAGCTGCGCAAGCACCCCAAGGACGAGGAGCGGGAGCTCGCCGCGCTCTACGAGTCCCGCGGGGTCGAGACCGGGCTGGCCCGCGAGGTCGCCCGGCAGCTGTCGCGCGACCCGGAGCAGGCCCTGGAGATCCACGCCCGCGAGGAGCTGGGCATCGACCCGGGGGACCTGCCGTCGCCGCTCGTCGCCGCCGTGTCCTCGTTCGGCGCCTTCGCGCTGGGCGCGCTGCTCCCGGTGCTGCCGTATCTGCTCGGCGCGGACGCGATGTGGCCGGCCGTGCTGCTCGCCCTGGCCGGGCTCTTCGGCTGCGGCGCGGTGGTCGCCCGGGTCACCGCCCGCAGCTGGTGGTTCAGCGGGCTGCGGCAGCTGGTGCTGGGCGGCGCCGCCGCCGCGATCACCTACGGCCTGGGCGCCCTGTTCGGGGTCGCCGTCGGGGGCTGAGCCCTGGAGCGGTGATGTCACGCGGCCACGTGCACCCTCCGGTGCACGTGGCCGTAACGTGTGTGCCATCCGTGTGACGTACGTCCTGATCAGCGCCACTGGGCGGATCGGGCGTACGCGACGTAAAATGAGACTCTATGCAGGGCTACACATAAGTAGTCGTTACTCGGCGGTTTCGTTTGCTTTGCCGCCGGGCATGAGCCGTAGACACCGCAGGCAACGACGCCTGCTCTCTGCGGTCTCCCGGGCGCCGATCCTCCGACTGCGACCCACCTCACCGTCACGACGGTGTCCGTATGTTGGAACGAGCTATCCGCTTCTTGAGAAGCGTCCCATCATGTAATCTGCACGAAATTTCGCAGAGGGCCAACGTCGTCCCTCGGCACTGCATATGCCACGACGACGACGGGAGAGCCGATGCGCACCGACGCCTGGTCGCCCATGGACGGTCGCCCCGCCCAGCAGGGGATGTACGACCCCCGCAACGAGCACGACGCCTGTGGTGTCGGTTTCGTAGCCACTCTGACCGGTGTGGCCGGCCACGAGCTGGTCGAGCAGGCGCTGACCGTACTGCGCAACCTCGAACACCGAGGCGCCACCGGATCCGAGCCCGACTCCGGTGACGGAGCCGGAATCCTGCTCCAGGTCCCGGACGCCTTCCTCCGCGAAGAGGTCCCCTTCGACCTTCCCGAGGCCGGTGCCTACGCCGTCGGCATCGCATTCCTGCCCGCGGACGACTCCACCGAGGCCGTCCGCAGTCTTGAGAAGATCGCCGCCGAAGAAGGCCTCAAGGTCCTCGGCTGGCGCGAGGTCCCGGTCACCCCCGACATCCTCGGCAACGGCGCCCGCGCCACCATGCCCGAGTTCCGCCAGCTCTTCGTCGCGGACGGCGAGAGCAGTGGCATCGTCCTGGACCGCAAGGCCTTCGTGCTGCGCAAGCGCGCCGAGCGTGAGACCGGGGTCTACTTCCCGTCGCTCTCCGCCCGCACGATCGTCTACAAGGGCATGCTCACCACCGGGCAGCTGGAGCCGTTCTTCCCGGACCTCTCCGACCGCCGCTTCGCCACCACGGTCGCGCTGGTCCACTCCCGCTTCTCCACCAACACCTTCCCGAGCTGGCCGCTCGCCCACCCGTACCGCTTCGTCGCGCACAACGGCGAGATCAACACGGTCAAGGGCAACCGCAACTGGATGAAGGCCCGCGAGTCCCAGCTCGCCTCCAGCCTCTTCGGTACGGAGCAGCTGGACCGGATCTTCCCCGTCTGCACCCCGGACGCCTCCGACTCGGCCTCCTTCGACGAGGTCCTGGAGCTGCTCCACCTCGGCGGCCGCTCGCTGCCGCACTCCGTCCTGATGATGGTGCCCGAGGCGTGGGAGAACCACGCCTCGATGGACCCGGCCCGGCGCGCCTTCTACCAGTACCACTCCACGATGATGGAGCCCTGGGACGGTCCGGCCTGCGTCACCTTCACCGACGGCACCCAGGTCGGCGCGGTCCTCGACCGCAACGGTCTGCGCCCCGGCCGCTACTGGGTCACCGACGACGGCCTCGTCGTCCTCTCCTCCGAGGTCGGCGTCCTGGACATCGACCCCGCCAAGGTCGTCCGCAAGGGCCGCCTCCAGCCCGGCAAGATGTTCCTCGTCGACACCGCCGAGCACCGCATCATCGAGGACGACGAGATCAAGGCGTCCCTCGCCGCCGAGCAGCCCTACCAGGAGTGGCTGGAGACCGGCGAGATCGAGCTGGAGGACCTCCCCGAGCGGGAGCACATCGTGCACACGCACGCCTCCGTCACCCGCCGCCAGCAGACCTTCGGCTACACCGAGGAAGAGCTCCGCGTCCTCCTCGCCCCGATGGCCCGCACCGCCGGCGAGCCGCTCGGCTCCATGGGCACCGACTCGCCGATCGCCGCGCTCTCCGCGCGCCCCCGGCTGCTCTTCGACTACTTCACCCAGCTGTTCGCCCAGGTCACCAACCCGCCGCTGGACGCCATCCGCGAGGAGCTCGTCACCTCGCTGCACTCCACGCTGGGCCCGTCGGGCAACCTGCTGGAGCCGACCGCCGCGTCCTGTCGCAGCGTCACGCTCCCCTTCCCGGTGATCGACAACGACGAGCTGGCCAAGCTCATACACATCAACGCCGACGGCGACATGCCGGGCATGAAGGCCGCCACGCTCTCCGGTCTCTACCGGGTCGGCGGCGGCGGTGAGGCGCTGGCCGCGCGGATCGAGGAGATCTGCACCGAGGTCGACGCCGCCATCGAGGACGGCGCCCGCCTGATCGTCCTGTCCGACCGGCACTCCGACGCCGAGCACGCGCCGATCCCGTCGCTGCTGCTCACCTCGGCCGTCCACCACCACCTCATCCGCACCAAGCAGCGCACCCAGGTGGGCCTGCTGGTCGAGGCCGGTGACGTCCGCGAGGTCCACCACGTCGCGCTGCTGATCGGCTACGGCGCCGCCGCGGTCAACCCGTACCTCGCCATGGAGTCCGTCGAGGACCTGGTCCGGGCCGGCACCTTCATCGAGGGCATCGAGTCCGAGCAGGCCATCCGCAACCTGATCTACGCGCTGGGCAAGGGCGTCCTGAAGGTCATGTCCAAGATGGGCATCTCCACCGTCGCCTCCTACCGCGGCGCCCAGGTCTTCGAGGCCGTCGGCCTCGACGAGGACTTCGTCGACCAGTACTTCAACGGCACCGCCACCAAGATCGGCGGCGCCGGACTCGACGTCGTCGCCAAGGAGGTCGCCGCCCGGCACGCCAAGGGCTACCCCGCCTCCGGCATCTCCGCCTCGCACCGCGCGCTGGAGATCGGCGGCGAGTACCAGTGGCGCCGCGAGGGCGAGCCGCACCTGTTCGACCCGGACACGGTCTTCCGCCTCCAGCACGCCACCCGCAACCGCCGGTACGACATCTTCAAGCAGTACACGGGCCGGGTGAACGAGCAGTCCGAGCGCCTGATGACGCTGCGCGGACTCTTCGGCTTCACCTCGGACCGCGAGGCCGTCGACATCGACGAGGTCGAGTCCGTCTCCGACATCGTCAAGCGCTTCTCCACCGGCGCCATGTCGTACGGCTCGATCTCCCGCGAGGCGCACGAGACCCTCGCCGTCGCCATGAACCAGCTGGGCGGCAAGTCCAACACCGGCGAGGGCGGCGAGGACGCCGACCGGCTCTACGACCCGGCACGCCGCTCCTCCATCAAGCAGGTCGCCTCCGGCCGCTTCGGAGTCACCAGCGAGTACCTGGTCAACGCGGACGACATCCAGATCAAGATGGCGCAGGGCGCCAAGCCCGGCGAGGGCGGCCAGCTGCCCGGCCACAAGGTCTACCCGTGGGTCGCCAAGACCCGGCACTCCACCCCGGGCGTCGGTCTGATCTCCCCGCCGCCGCACCACGACATCTACTCCATCGAGGACCTGGCTCAGCTGATCCACGACCTCAAGAACGCCAACCCGGCGGCCCGCATCCACGTGAAGCTGGTCTCCGAGGTCGGTGTCGGCACGGTCGCCGCCGGTGTCTCCAAGGCGCACGCGGACGTCGTCCTCATCTCCGGCCACGACGGCGGAACGGGCGCCTCCCCGCTCACCTCCCTGAAGCACGCGGGCGGACCCTGGGAGCTCGGCCTCGCCGAGACCCAGCAGACGCTGCTGCTCAACGGCCTGCGCGACCGCATCGTCGTGCAGACCGACGGCCAGCTCAAGACCGGCCGCGACGTCGTCATCGCCGCGCTGCTGGGCGCCGAGGAGTTCGGTTTCGCGACCGCGCCGCTCGTCGTCTCCGGCTGCGTCATGATGCGCGTCTGCCACCTCGACACCTGCCCGGTCGGCATCGCCACCCAGAACCCGGTCCTGCGCGACCGGTTCTCCGGCAAGGCCGAGTACATCGTCAACTTCTTCGAGTTCATCGCCCAGGAAGTCCGCGAGATCCTCGCCGAGCTCGGCTTCCGGACGATCGAGGAGGCCGTCGGCCACGCCGAGCTGCTGGACACCGACCGTGCGATCACGCACTGGAAGGCCCAGGGCCTCGACCTCGCCCCGCTGTTCTACGTCCCCGAGCTGGCCGAAGGCGCCGTCCGGCACCAGATCGCCGAGCAGGACCACGGTCTGGCCAAGGCCCTCGACAACGAGCTGATCAAGCTCGCCGCCGACGCCCTGAACGCCGACAGCGCCGAGGCCGCCCAGCCGGTCCGCGCGCAGATCGCGATCCGCAACATCAACCGGACCGTCGGCACCATGCTCGGCCACGAGGTCACGAAGAAGTTCGGCGGTGCGGGCCTGCCCCAGGACACCATCGACATCACCTTCACCGGTTCCGCGGGCCAGTCCTTCGGCGCCTTCCTGCCCAGCGGTGTGACGCTGCGCCTGGAGGGCGACGCCAACGACTACGTCGGCAAGGGCCTCTCCGGCGGCCGCGTCGTCGTCCGCCCGGACCGCGGCGCCGACCACCTCGCCGAGTACTCCACCATCGCGGGCAACACCATCGCCTACGGCGCCACCGGCGGCGAACTGTACCTGCGCGGCCGTACCGGTGAGCGGTTCTGCGTCCGCAACTCCGGCGCCACCGTCGTCTCGGAAGGCGTGGGCGACCACGGCTGCGAGTACATGACCGGCGGACACGCCGTCGTCCTCGGCGAGACCGGACGCAACTTCGCGGCCGGCATGTCGGGCGGCGTGGCGTACGTCATCGACCTGGACCGCGACAACGTCAACGTCGGGAACCTCGGCGCGGTCGAGGAGCTCTCCGACAGCGACAAGCAGTGGCTGCACGACGTCGTGCGCCGCCACCAGGAGGAGACCGGATCCACGGTCGCCGAGAAGCTCCTCGCCGAGTGGGACAGCGCAGTTGGCGGCGTGTCCCGCTTCAGCAAGATCATCCCGTCCACCTACAAGGCAGTGCTCGCCGCCAAGGACGCCGCTGAGCTCGCCGGTCTCTCCGAGCAGGAGACCACCGAGAAGATGATGGAGGCGGCGACCAATGGCTGACCCCAAGGGCTTCCTGACCACCGGCCGCGAGGTCGCCACGACCCGCCCCGTCGGCGAGCGCGTCAAGGACTGGAACGAGGTCTACGTTCCGGGCTCGCTGCTCCCGATCATCAGCAAGCAGGCCGGCCGCTGCATGGACTGCGGCATCCCGTTCTGCCACCAGGGCTGTCCGCTCGGAAACCTCATCCCCGAGTGGAACGACTACGCCTACCGCGAGGACTGGACCGCCGCGTCCGAGCGCCTGCACGCCACGAACAACTTCCCGGAGTTCACCGGGCGGCTCTGCCCGGCCCCGTGCGAGTCGGCGTGTGTGCTCGGCATCAACCAGCCGGCCGTCACCATCAAGAACGTCGAGGTCTCGATCATCGACCAGGCGTGGGACCGCGGCGACGTGACCCCGCAGCCGCCCGAGCGCCTCTCCGGCAAGACCGTCGCCGTCATCGGCTCCGGCCCGGCCGGACTCGCCGCCGCCCAGCAGCTGACCCGGGCCGGCCACACGGTCGCCGTCTACGAGCGCGCGGACCGCATCGGGGGACTCCTCCGGTACGGCATCCCCGAGTTCAAGATGGAGAAGTCGCACATCAACCGCCGCATCGAGCAGATGCGCGCGGAGGGCACCAAGTTCCGCACCGAGGTCGAGGTCGGCAAGGACGTCGACGCCGCGAAGCTGCGCCGCCGCTACGACGCCGTCGTCATCGCCGCCGGCGCCACCGTCTCCCGCGACCTGCCCGTCCCGGGCCGTGAGCTGAACGGTGTGCACTTCGCGATGGAGTACCTGCCGCTCGCCAACAAGGTGCAGGAGGGCGATCTGACGGTCTCCCCGATCACCGCCGAGGGCAAGCACGTCGTCGTCATCGGCGGCGGCGACACCGGCGCCGACTGCGTCGGCACCGCCCACCGGCAGGGCGCGGCCTCCGTCACCCAGCTGGAGATCATGCCCCGCCCGGGCGAGGACCGGAACGCCAACCAGCCCTGGCCGACCTTCCCGATGCTCTACAAGGTCACCTCCGCGCACGAGGAGGGCGGCGAGCGGGTCTACTCCGTCTCGACCACCCACTTCGAGGGCGACGAGGACGGCAACGTCCAGGCCCTCCACCTCGTCGAGGTGGAGTTCAAGGACGGTAAGCTGGAGCAGAAGCCCGGCACCGAGCGGTCGATCCCCGCACAGCTGGTCACCCTCGCGATGGGCTTCACCGGCACCGACCAGGCCAACGGTCTGGTCCAGCAGTTCGGTCTGGAGCTCGACGCCCGCGGCAACGTCGCCCGTGACGACGACTACGCCACCAACGTCGACGGCGTGTTCGTCGCCGGTGACGCCGGCCGCGGCCAGTCCCTCATCGTGTGGGCCATCGCCGAGGGCCGCTCCGCGGCCCGCGGAGTGGACCGCTTCCTGACCGGAGCCAGCGCACTGCCGGCCCCGATCCGCCCGACGGACCGTTCCCTGATGGTCTGACACGGCACACAAGACGTCCCGTACAACGGCGTACGGAACTGAACGCGGCGCCTGCCCGTCCCCGACCGGACGATTCGGCAGGCGCCGTGGCGCATCCCGGGCCGGTTCACGGCCCCGGCCCCTCAGGTCTCCCAGCTGCCTCAGGTGACCAGGGCCAGCGCACAGGTGGCGGCCGCCGTCGCAGTCACCGCCAGCACCAGACCCGTCAGGACGAACCGCCCCAACGCGATCCGCGTCCCCTGCTGACGGCACCGCTCGAACCACAGCAGGGTCGCCAGCGAACCCCACGGCGTGACGACGGAACCCGCGTTGACCCCGATCAGCAGGGCCAGCAGCTGGTCGTGGTTCCCCGCCGGGATGACCGCCTCGCCCGCCACGTACGCAGGCAGGTTGTTCAGCACGTTGGCGAGCCCCGCACCCACCCCGGCCGACCGCAGCATGCCCAGGAAGCCGTTGTCCGAGCCGAGCGCCCGCACCAGCAGTTCGTGCAGCCCGTGCGCGTTGACCGTCTCCACGACCAGGAACATCCCCGGGACCAGTACCAGCAGCCGCCACGGGACCAGCGACAGCCGCAGCTCCTCCCGGCGCCGCACCGCGAACGCCGCCACCACGACCACCATCGCGGCCAGCGACGCCGACCACAGCGGCACATCCACCGCCAGGATCGCCACCAGGAACCCGACGCACGCCACCGCGCAGATCCGCAGCAGCACCGGATCGCCGGGCACCGGCAGGGCGGGTGGTGTGTAGCGCTCCGCCCCGCGCCGGCCGCGGCGCCAGTAGAACACCCACAGACAGAGCGCCGTCACCCCGATCGCCGCCAGCTGGGGCAGCCACATCACCGAGGCCAGACCGGCCGGCGACAGCGCCACCCGGTCCGCGGCCAGCAGATTCGTCAGGTTCGACACCGGCAGCAGCAGACTCGCCGTGTTGGCCAGCCACACCGTCGTCATCGCCAACGGCACCCCGGCGATGCCCACCCGGGTCCCCAGCGCCAGCATCACCGGCGTGAGCAGGACCGCGGTCGTGTCCAGGTTCAGGGTGATCGTGGTCAGCGAGGCGAACGCCACGCACAGCCCGAACAGCAGCGCGTAACGGCCCCGGCCGGCGCGTGCCACCCAGGCCGCCACCACATCGAAGACCTGCGCCCGGCCCGCCAGCTCCGCCATCACGATCACGGTGGCCAGGAACGCCAGCAGCGGCCCGATCCGCCGCATCTGATCGGCCGCCGGGCCGGCGGGCAGCAGCCCGGTCACCGAGGCGAGCAGCCCTGCCAGGAGCAGCCCGGCCGCCAGCCAGTCGAGCGGGTGCAGCCGTCGGACCAGGGATGACAGCACAGCCGCGCTCCCGCCGCCGGGCCGCGGCGTGGAGTGATCGTTCCGCATGCGGTCATCGTGTCAGACCGCGGAACCGCTCCCCGCTCAGCCCGTCAGCGCCGACGTCTTGAGGACCACCAGCAGCACCAGCACGGCCAGCAGCACCACGCACCCGGCGGCCTGGACCGCCGTGCGGCGCTGCGCCGGGGCGTACGCGTAGACGACCGTGACCAGCGCACCGGTCAGCAGCCCGCCCAGATGCCCCTGCCACGAGGTGAAGCCCGCGGAGATCACCATCCAGATCAGGAACCCGGCCAGGAACCGGTTCACCGCCTGCATGTTCCGGCCCAGCCGCCGGCTGATGACGTAGAACGACGCGGCGAGACCGAAGACCGCACCGGACGCGCCCACCGAGGAGTCGAGCGGCGCGATCAGATACACCAGGACCGAGCCGCCCAGCGCCGACAGCAGGTACAGCGCCAGATAGCGGGCCCGCCCCAGCTGTTCCTCGACGACCCGGCCCAGATTCCACAGCGCGTACATGTTGAAGGCGATGTGCAGCACGCCGAACGGCAGCGAGCCGAAGGAGGACTCGCCCGGCGGCAGATGCAGGAAGGCCCCCGTCAGCAGCCGGTACCACTCACCGTCGACCACACCGGTCACGTCGAATCCGGGGAATCCGCCGTCCACGTAGACGTACTGGGCGCCGTCCGGGCCGGTCAGCCCGGCACCCGTCATCGCGAACCGGTCGACGATCCCCGGCCGGACCAGCTCGCCCAGGTACGCCAGGATGTTGAGGCCCATCAGCACGTAGGTGACGAGCGGCACCGCGTCCCGGGACACCGCGCCGCCGAACACCGTGCGCGCCTGCCGCACCGAGCGCCGCCCCTCCTTCACGCACTCCACGCAGTGGTGGCCGACGGCGGCCTCGCGCATGCAGTCCGGGCAGATGAAGCGCTCACAGCGGGTGCAGCTCACATACGTCTCGTACGACGGGTGGCGGTAGCACGTGGTGGCGGCGGCTTCCATGGCCGGCTCCTTCATCGGTGTACGGACAAGAAGCCGGTGGGGCGGCGGCGATCAAGATAGCGAACCCGGGGAAGGGGTACACACCCGGGTTTAGGCTCGGGTTCCCCCACCCCCGACGATCGGAGCCCCCTGATGACCGCCGAGGCCTTCCGGATCCTGCGTGCGGCCGGCCGCACACCGCTGGCGTGGAAGAACGGCGGGGGCGTCACCCGGGAGATCGCCGCGTCCCCCGGCGCCACGACCGGCGCCTTCGACTGGCGGGTCAGCCTGGCGGACGTGGCGGCGGACGGGCCGTTCTCCGTGTTCACGGGCGTCGACCGCACCCTGACCGTGGTGGAGGGGGCCGGGATGGACCTGATGGTGGGCGGCGAGCACCACATCGTCGACGAGCCGTACTGGCCGCACGACTTCCCGGGAGACCTGGACACCGACGGCCGGCTCCTGGCGGGCCCGGTCGTGAACCTCAACGTGATGTACCGCCGTGACCGGGTCCGGGCGGAGACGGCGGTGGTGCGCGGCACCCTGCGGCTGATGGCGCCGGAGGGCGGGGCGGTGCTGGCCGTGGCGATCGAGGACGGCGCCGTCGTCGACGGGACGGACACCGTGCTCGGCCGTTACGACGCGGTGCTGCTGCGGAGCAGGGAGGCGTCCTGCGTACTGCGGACGCAGGGATACGCGGCGCTGGTCACGCTGTCGGGCGACGAGCCCGGCGGCCGGTAGCGGTACTGGCGGTACCCCGGGGGCTGCCCGCCGGGCATCCGATCGGGTGGTCCGCACCGTCCTCGCGGAATCCGGACAGAGGGTGTCGGGTTTCCCGGGTTCCATGGAGCCATGACCTCATCCTCCTGGGCAGATTTCCGGTCGGCGGAGCCGGACTTCGCCGACACCGTGCGACAGCGGTTCGAGCAGTACAAGCACCACGTCCTGGCGACCCTCCGGAGCGACGGCTCGCCGCGGGTCACCGGCCTGGAGGTGGACTTCCGGCTCGGCGAGCCCTTCCTCGGCATGATGCCGAACTCGCGCAAGGCGCTGGACCTGCGCCGCGACCCCCGCTTCGCGGTGCAGGCCAACCCGGGCCCGGACGCCGAGATGGCCGACGGCGACGTGCGGATCTCGGGACGCGCGGTGGAGGTGACCGACCCCGAGGTGCTCGCCCGCTTCATCGCCGAGGTGAAGCCGCCGGAACCCTTCCACCTCTTCCGGGTCGAGCTGACCGAGGTGGTGCGCATCGGGCTCGAAGGGGGCGACACCCTGCTCATCCGGACCTGGCGTCCGGGTCACCCGCTCCGGACGATCCGCCGGGGCAACGACGACGGGCCGGCGTCCACCGCGCCCTGAGCGCTGCGGGGAGGCGGGCGACGCGGTGTCCGCCGCGCCGCCCGCCGGGCGGAGAATGGGCGGGTGCCTACCAAGAAGAAGCCCCAGGCGACCCCCTCGCCCGAGCGCCGCGGCGAACTGCTCGCCACGGCCGCCGAGGTGTTCGCCGCCCAGGGATACAACGCCACCACCGTCCGCAGGATCGCGGACGAGGCCGGCATGCTCGCGGGCAGCCTCTACTACCACTTCGATTCCAAGGAATCGATGCTCGACGAGATCCTCTCCACCTTCCTGAACGAACTGTGGGAGGGGTACGACACCGTCCTCGGCGCCGGGCTCGGCCCCCGGGAGACCATCGAGGCGCTCGTCACCGAGTCCTTCCGCGAGATCGACCGGCACCGGGCCGCCGTCGCCATCTACCAGAAGGAGTCCGGGCACCTGGTGGCCCAGCCGCGGTTCCACTACCTGGTCGAGTCCCAGCAGAGGTTCGAGAAGGCCTGGCTCGGCACCCTGGAGCGCGGCGTCGCCGACCGGACCTTCCGCGCCGACCTCGACATCCGCCTCACCTACCGGTTCGTCCGCGACACCGTCTGGGTCGCCGCCTCCTGGTACCGGCCGGGCGGCCGGCACAGCCCCGAGGAAATCGCCCGGCAGTACCTCTCGATGGTCCTGGACGGGATCGCCCTGCGCGGCTGAACCGGCCGGGGCGGGAAATCCACCCGCGCCCCGAACGGCTCCGGGCCGGACGCCCCAAGGGTTCGCACGGATATCCGCCGGCCGGCGGCGTGGCGCGTTCCACCGCTGGTCGGCAGATCGTGCTACGGTGGTCCGGTTGCAGTTTTGGTACCCATGAACTTTATGTGCGCCTGACGGGAATGCTTCCTCAGGCGCTTTATTGTTTTCCGGCTTTCTCCGGGTGGGGCTCAATGCGGCGACTTGGAATTCGTAAAGTGCGGATTTCCGGCACTGCACCTGTTTTAGGAGAATGACATGGCTACTGGAACCGTGAAGTGGTTCAACTCGGAAAAGGGCTTCGGCTTCATCGAGCAGGACGGCGGCGGCGCCGACGTCTTCGCCCACTACTCCAACATCGCCACCCAGGGCTTCCGTGAGCTCCAGGAGGGCCAGAAGGTCTCCTTCGACGTCACGCAGGGCCAGAAGGGCCCGCAGGCGGAGAACATCGTCCCGGCCTAATTGCCGGACGCGTACCTCGCAGCCGGGGCCCGCACCGTGAAGGTGCGGGTCCCGGCTTGTGCTGTCCCTGGGAAGCAACGCAAAGACGGGCGCCGGACCGGCGCCCCGCACCGGGTGCGACGAAGCACCCCGGGTGCCCGAGAGAGCTCCGCGCTCCGTGCGCAGCGGTCACCTCCGCAGATCCGCGCGGACCCGGAATTCTTGAGCAGTCCCCAGCAGTCCCACGTAGTTCCCCAGGAATCCCCCAGGAGGGCAATTCCGTATGACCCGCTCCGAACGTCAGGACCGTCCCGCCCGCAATCGCCCGTCGAGGGGGCGTGGCACGGCCCAGGCAAAGGCAACCGCACAGGGTTCCGGCAAGGGATCCGGCAAGGCGTCACCCCGTCGCAGGGCCACGCCGCCGCAGGGTGAGTTCGCCCTGCCCGAAACCATGACCCCCGCACTGCCCGCCGTCGAGGCGTTCGCCGAGCTGGACATGCCCGCCGCCCTGCTGAAAACCCTTGCCGCGCAGGGCGTCACCGACCCGTTCCCGATCCAGGGCGCCACCCTGCCGAACTCGCTGGCCGGCCGGGACATCCTCGGCCGCGGCCGCACCGGCTCCGGCAAGACCCTCGCCTTCGGCCTCGCGCTGCTGGCTCGCACCGCCGGACGCCGCTGCGAGCCGAAGGCACCGCTGGCGCTCGTCCTCGTCCCGACCCGTGAGCTCGCGCAGCAGGTCACCGACGCGCTGACGCCGTACGCCACCGCGGTCAACCTGCGGATGGCCACCGTCGTCGGCGGCATGTCGATCAGCAAGCAGTCCGGCACCCTGCGCCGCGGCGCCGAGGTGCTCGTCGCCACGCCGGGCCGCCTCAAGGACCTCATCGAGCGCGGCGACTGCCGCCTGGACGACGTCGCCATCACGGTCCTCGACGAGGCCGACCAGATGGCCGACATGGGCTTCATGCCGCAGGTCGTCGCCCTGCTCAAGCAGGTCGAGGAGGGCGGACAGCGGATGCTGTTCTCCGCCACCCTGGACAAGAACATCGACCGGCTGGTCAAGATGTTCCTGACCGACCCCGTCGTGCACTCCGTCGACCCGTCCGCCGGTGCCGTCACCACCATGGAGCACCACGTGCTCCACGTGATCGACGAGACCGACAAGAAGGCCGTCGCCACGAAGATCGCCGCCCGTGACGGCCGCGTCATCATGTTCGTCGACACCAAGCGCGCCGCCGACCGCTTCGCCAAGCGGCTGCTCGCCAGCGGCGTTCGGGCTGCCGCGCTGCACGGCGGCCGTTCGCAGCCGCAGCGCAACCGGACCCTGGACCAGTTCAAGAACGGCCAGGTCACCGCGCTCGTCGCGACGAACGTGGCGGCCCGTGGCATCCACGTCGACGACCTCGACCTGGTCGTCAACGTGGACCCGCCCACCGACCACAAGGACTACCTCCACCGCGGCGGGCGCACGGCGCGCGCCGGGGAGTCCGGCAGCGTCGTCACGCTGGTGCTGCCCGAGGAGAAGCGGGAGATGACCCGGCTGATGCAGGACGCGGGCATCGCGCCGCGCACCACCCGGATCAAGTCCAGCGACGAGGAGCTCACCCGGATCACCGGGGCACGCGAGCCGTCCGGCGTCGCGATCGTGATCGAGGTCCCGCAGCCCACCCAGCCGAAGCCGCGCACGCGCTCCGGCGCGGGTGGTGCGGGCACGGGCACCGGTGGCGGCTTCCGCTCGGGCAGCCGTGGCCGTGGCCGCCGCGGTGGCTCCGGCGGCGCGGGTGCTGCCGGTGGCGGCGGCGCGCAGGGCACCGGCGGAGCGGGTCGTGCCGGTGGCACGGGCCGCTCGGGCGGTACCGGCCGCAGCGGTGCGCCCTCGCGCGGACGCCGCGCGGCGTAACCGGGGTCTTCGGCCCGTCCGGTGTGCGAGGACGGAGCGTCGCGCGGGTTCGCCCGCCGTGCCGCTTCCGTCCTCGCACACCGGACGGGCTTGGAATCAGGCCTCTCCGGTGACTGAGGAGCCGGCATCCGGGGGCAGCGTCCCCGGAAGGCGTGCATCCAGCCCCGCCAGCACCTCCGCGCCGAACTCCCGCAGCAACGGCTCACCGCTCGCACACCACGCGGCCGCCGCCTGGCGGGTCTCCTCGTCGCCGCGCCCGCACAGCGCCCCGGCCGATGCCTGCCAGTTGTCCAGCCCCGGGCCCCCGGACCGCAGCGCCCGTCGCGCCAGTTCCTCGAAGGAAGCGCGCACACCCAGCTCCGCCTCCAGGACCGTGGCGATCGCACCGTGCCCCGTCTGCTGGTCCCGGCCGGCGGCCGGCCGGCCCTCGCGGACGAGTTCGACGGTCAGCGTCTCCCCGTCGTCGACCACGGTCCGGCGCACCACCACGTCGTACGCGTCCCCGTACAACTCCCGCAGACCCGCCCGCATCTCCTGCTCCAGGTCGGTGTTCAGCATGCGCCGCGCCTCGCCCAGCGCCTCCTCGACGGCACCCTCCACCGCTCCCGCACCATGCCTCAGCAGGGCTCGGACCGTCGGCAGGGAGCCCCGCCGGGCCGCCAGCAGCAGCGGCGACTCGCCCTCGGGGCCCGGCAGACAGGGATCGGCGCCGTACGCCAGCAGCACCTCGGCGGTACGCGCGTGACCCAGCCCCACCGCCCAGCGCAGCGCCGTGAACCCGAACTGTTCCCGCAGATCCGGCCGCGCACCGGCCGCCAGCAGTGCCTCGGCCACCTCCGTGTGCCCGCCGCACGCCGCCCCGCACAGCGGCAGGTCGCCCGCCTCCGGACCACAGGCCCGGTCCGGGTCCGCGCCCGCTGCGAGCAGCAGCCGCACCACCCCCGGACGGTCCGACACCGCCGCCAGATAGAGCGCGCTCGCACCGTCCTCGTCCACCGACTCGGCGGACACACCGCTGCGGAGCAGCCGTACGACGGCGTTCTCACCCTCGTACAACGCATCGAACAGGCGGTGTCCGCCCGCTGCTGCCGCCATCGGATCTTCTGTCACATTTCGACTGTAATACGCCGCGCGGCAAGGCCACTTGCCCGGAGCGGGCCGTTCTCAGGTCGTGCAGTCCAGCACGGTCCGGCACAGCGCGCACCGCGCCCGCACCCGGCCGCGCACCGGAACCCGGTTGCGCTGGTGGCAGGTCGGGCAGGCGAACGCGACCCGCAGCCCGTCCCCGCCGGACTCGAAGGAGTACGGCACCTCCGGCCCCGGGCCCGTAACCGCGCCCGGATGGTCCTGCGCGTACCGCCGGTCCTTGGCGTACCGGCGGCGGCCCGCCCAGCCCGCGGCCGTCAGCGGCGGCTGCGTGCTCTCCCGCAGGGCCTGCGCCCGGCCCTTGGTGTACGCCGTGTACGCCTGCGGACTGGTGAACCACGGCGACGGGTCCTCGTCGAAGGCGAGCGCCCGCTTGGCCAGCACGTACCCGAACTCCTCCGGGGTGAGGTAGCCGAGCTTCTGGCTGGACGTGGCGTCCTCCCGGAACGCGTCCAGCAGCAGCCAGCCGGCCCCCAGATAGGCCGCCGCCGTGTCCGTCAGGATCTCGTTGTCCCGGGTGCCCGGGAACTCCAGGCCGAGCCGGTGCAGCAGCACATGCATGACCTCGTGCGACAACGCGGCGCCGATGTCCCGGCGATGGGTGCGGAACCGGTCGTTCAGCTCGATGAAGTACTCCGGCCCCGCCGCGAGTTCGACGCTTCCCGCATGCTCCATCGCACGGAACGCCACGATCATCCGGGCATCCGGCAGCCGCAGGTGCTGCACCATCGCCCGCGCCACCCGCTGCGCACCGAGATGCAGGTCGTCCGCGTCGGCGAACGCCGCGTCGGCGGGGGCGAGGCTCGGGGCGAAGCGGTGCACGCCGTCGTAGGAGAGGCGGCGGTACAGCGCGGTGATCGCGGAGCGGACGGTGGCCAGATGCGGGAAACCGTGCACCACCGGGCTGCCGTGGGGGCTGTCCGACATGTCCCTCCCCCCGCGCCGTGGCGCTCGACTCCGCACCACTGTAGACCGCGGCGGGCGGGACGCGTCAGGCGTCCGGGGCCGCCCGCACGGGCGCCCGCACCGGCACCCCCGGTCCCAGCGACACGTACGGTGCCGCCGCACCCTCCAGCTCCAGCACCCACACCTCATTGACCCCGTCGCGCAGCACGGGACCCGGCACGTACAGGGTGCGCTGCGGGCCCGCCGCCCAGTACCGCCCGAGGCAGAAGCCGTTCACCCAGACGAATCCACGCGTCCAGCCCGGCAGTTCGAGCCCGGCGTGCCCCGTCCCCGACACGTCCCCGGCCTCGAACGTGCCCCGGTACAGACCCGTCCCCCCGGACCCGTCGACCGGCACGAACGGAACACCCGCCACCGCGGCCGGTTCGTCGAACGCGTCGAGCCGCAGCGCCCGCGCCCGCACCCCGTGCAGGAACTGGCGCTCGTGCAGCACACCTCCGGTGATCCCCTTCGGCTCGCCCAGGCGCGGCCCGTAGTTGACCCGGCCCAGCGACTCCACCCACAGCTCCACATCGGCGGGCCCGGCCACCGGCTCCGGCAGGGTGCTGTCCTCCTCGCTCAGGACGCCCCTGCGGACCCCGTCCACGTACACCACCGCCCGGTCGCGCAGGCCCGAGATCCCCAGGGTGTAGGGGCGGCGCGGACCCGGCACCGCGACCCGGTAGCGCACCAGACCGCGGTCCACCCCCAACTCCTCGAACGTGGGCGGCACACCGGACTCCGCCCGTTCCTCGTCGCCCAGCGCCTCCAGCACGGCGGGCAGCGGTGCCCACTCGGTCAGCGCGGCCCGCACCGGCGTCAGCCCCACGGGCTCCGGCGGCAGCGGGGGCAGCGGCCCGTCCGCGTACCGCGCGAGGACCTCACGGAACAGACGGAACTTCTCCGTCGGCCGTCCGTACTCGTCGACCGGCGCGTCGTAGTCGTACGACGTCACCGTCGGCTGCAACTCCTGGTCCTGGAGCGGGCCGGCCCGGTTGGCGCCCGCCCAGCCGCCGAAGTTCGTCCCCCCGTGCGCCATGTAGATGTTCACCGAGGCCCCGCACTCCAGGATCTCCCGCAGCGCACCGGCGGCCTGCGCCGGATCCCGTACGACCGGCGGCGCACCCCAGTGCTCGAACCAGCCGCACCAGAACTCCATGCACATCAGCGGACCTGCGGGCTGGTGGCGGCGCAGCACCCGGAACGCCTCGTGCGCCCCCGAACCGAAGTTCGCCGTCGCGAGCAGGCCGGGTACCGAACCACCGGTGAGCATGTGGTCCTCCGGCCCGTCGGAGGTGAACAGCGGAACGCTCAGCCCGTGCGCGACGAGCAGATCGGCCACCTGGCGCAGATGGACGGCGTCGGTGCCGTAGCTGCCGTACTCGTTCTCCGCCTGCACCATGATCACCGGGCCGCCGCGGCCGGTCTGCCGCTCCGCCACCTGCGGCAGCAGCTCGTCGAACCAACGCCGCACCGCGTCCAGGTAGCCGGCGTCCCGGGTCCGCACCCGCCGGCCGAACCGCCCGGTCACCCAGGCCGGCAGCCCGCCGTTCTCCCACTCCGCGCAGATGTACGGACCCGGGCGGACGATCGCCCACAGACCGGCCCGGTGCGCCGCGTCCAGGAACCGGCCGAGCGCCGTGACGTCCCGGAACTCGCCCGGCCGCGGCTCGTGGAGGTTCCACGGCACGTACGTCTCGACGCAGTTCAGGCCCATCGCCCGCAGCATCGACAGCCGGTGGTCCCACTGCGCCTCGTGCACCCGGAAGTAGTGCAGGGCCCCCGACAGCAGCCGTACGGGCTTCCCGTCGAGCCGGAAGTGGTCGTCCCCCACGGTGAAGTCAGCCATCGTGCTCGTTCTCTCCTGTGCGCGCGGTCCCGGGCCACGCCGCGCTCCGCGGCCCGGTACGGGCCGTGTGCGGTACGGGTGACGGAGCGGGCGAACCCGGGAGGAAGGTCACGGGCCAGCCTCACCCCCTGGCGTGCGGCCGGTCCATGGACAAAGATCACTGCTGTTTGGACACAGCACACGACGCCGCACGTCACACGGGAGCGGACTCAGGAGCGAGGGCCGATGTACCACACCTGGATGCGCTTCTTCACGCCGAGCCCGCTGCACCACCGCCTCGGCCTGGTCTGTCTGGGCGTCGGCCTGCAGCACGGCACGCTGCCGACCGTCGGCCCCCGCACCCTGGACCACCACGTGGCCGTCGTCGTGCACACGGGCAGCGGATGGTTCGCCGGGCCGGACGGCCGCCGGGTCCCCGTCACCGCGCCCAGCCTGATCTGGCTCACCCCCGGCACCCCGCACCACTACGGCGCCGACCCGGCCACCGGCTGGGACGAGAGCTTCGTCGACTTCACCGGGCCCGCCACCACCACGTACACCGAGCTCGGCTACATCGAACCGGACCGCCCCCTCGTCCCGCTGTCCGACACCGCGGCACCGCGCGCCGCCATCGGCCGGATGGTCCGGGCCGCCCGGCGCGGCAATCCGCTGCTGGAGGTGGAGACCGGCGCGGCCGTCCACGAACTGCTCGTCGCGCTGCGCCGGGCCAGGGCCGATGTCGGCCCGGACGGCGACCCGGTGCTGCACGCCCTGGCCAGGGACGCGTTCCAGCCGCTGTCCGTCGCCGAGCACGCGGCCCGGCACGGCATGACACCCGCCGAACTGCGCACGGCGGTGCGGCGGGGGGCGGGCTGCAGCCCGAAGGACTACCTCCTCACCATCCGGCTCGGCCGCGCCAAGGAGCTCCTCGCCACCGGTGACCTGCCGGTCGCGGCGGTCGCCCGGCGCGTCGGCTACGACGATCCGGCGTACTTCTCCCGGCTGTTCGCCCGCCGGGTCGGCATGGCCCCGGTCCGCTTCCGCGAGCAGCAGGGCCGCAGTGTGCCGGGCGGCTGGAGCGACCGGGTCCCGGACCCGGAACACCCTCCGACGATCATCCAGCAGCCCGGCGTCTAAGCTCGCTGACCATGACCACGAGCGACATCGACGATTCCGTAGGCGCCGAACTCAACCGGCTGCGCGAGAGCATCGACAACATCGACGCGGCAGTCGTCCACATGCTGGCCGAGCGCTTCAAGTGCACCCAGCAGGTCGGCCACCTCAAGGCCGCCCACCAGCTGCCGCCGGCCGATCCGGACCGGGAGTCCCGGCAGATCGCCCGGCTGCGTCAGCTGGCCGAGAGCGCGCACCTGGACCCGGCGTTCGCGGAGAAGCTGCTGAACTTCATCGTGGCCGAGGTCATCCGCCACCACGAGCGGATCGCGGAGGAGTCGGCGAGCAGGACGGGCGGCGCGGGGGAGTAGCGGTCCCGGCCCGGGGGCCTCAGGGGGAGATCTCCTCCAGTGGCCGGTTGGCCGTCTCCTCGGCCAGGGTCCCCGCCACCACCGCGCCGATCACGGCCACCGCGCCGAGCATCACGAACACGGCGACGACGCTGTCGTTCGCCGCGTAGACGACGCCCACCAGGATCGGGCCGAGGATCACGCCGAGGCGGTTGACCGCGCCACCGACGCTGCAGCCGAGGGCGCGCATCCGGGTCGGGTACAGCTCGGGTGTGTACAGGTAGAGGCAGATGTTGGAGCCGAAGAAGCCGACCGCGGACAGCGAGGTCCAGATCAGGACCTGTACGGGGGAGTGGGCGCCGAGCGCCGCCAGGGTAAGCAGGAGCGCGGCCGAGGCGCCGAGGCAGACGGCGAAGATCCGGCGGCGGCCCAGCACGTCCACGGTGAGGGCGACGAACAGGCAGCCGAGCAGTCCGGCGACCGAGGTCACGGTGGAGTAGAGCAGGGCGTCGGAGAGGCCGAGGCCGTACTCGTCCTTGTAGATGCTGGGCAGCCAGGACGTCACGCCGTAGTTCACGAAGTAGCCGGTGAACCAGATCGCGCCGACGACCAGGGTGCGGCGCCGGTAGCGGCCGGTGAACAGGCCGCGCACACCCGTCGCGGCGCGTTCCGCGGGGGTGGCGGTCCCGGCGGCCGGTGCGGGTGAGGGGGCGGGCGCGGCCGGGGCGGCCACCGGCGGGGGCAGGGGCTGCCCGGTGGCCGCCGACACCTTCGCCTCGATCCCGCTCATCACCGCGTCGGCCTCCGTGAGCCGGCCGCGGTCCGCGAGCCAGCGCGGGGACTCCGGCACCCTGCGCTGGACGAGGAAGGCCAGCAGCCCGGGTACGGCGGCGACGGCGAACATCACGCGCCAGCCCGCCGCCGGGACCACCCAGGCCGCCACCAGGGCGCCGACGGTGAGGCCGGCCGGGAAGACGAGTTCGTACAGCAGGACGAAGCGGCCCCGCTTGAAGCTCCGGGTGATCTCGCTGATGAAGGCGGCCGCCACCGGCACCTCGCCGCCGATCGCGAGCCCCTGGAGGAAGCGCAGGGCCAGGAACGGGGTGAGCGAGGTGCAGGCGGTGAGGGCCAGGCTCGCCAGACCGGACGCGGCCACGCAGTACGCGATCACCTTCACCCGGCCGTAGCGGTCGGCGAGCCGTCCCGAGAGCAGGGCGCCGACGAGCATGCCGGCCGAGCCGACCGTGAGGACCGCGGTGGCGTCACCCGTGGTCAGGTGCCACTCGTCGCGGAGCTCGGGCAGCGCGTAGGCGATCAGCAGCTGGTCGAACGCCTCGAAGAAGGTGACGACGCCCACGATCAGGCGGACGGTGACGTGCCAGCGCGAGAGCGGCAGGCGCTCGAAGCGGGCGGCGATGCCGGCGCGGGTGGTGAGGGCGGTTTCGGTGGGGCCGGCCGGCGAGGGATCCGGTTCGGCGCCCTGCGCGGTGTCGGTGCTCATCCAGGGTTCCTCCTGCTCCGCGTGGGGCCGGAGCGGTTGGGGAGCCAGGTGTACGGGGTCGCAGAGGGGACGGGGATGAGCTGAGCGTACGGGTGGGAACGGCCGCCCGATGCTCGTGAGCCCGTGAGATCACCCACTGACCTCTGTAAGTGCCTAGCTTTTAAGTGCTTAAGTTTTATCCGGCCGGGGCCGGTGGCCGTCAACCCCTCCGGAGGCAAAAGGAGATTTTGCCGAGGGGGCTTGCGGGGAATTGCTTAAGCACTTAGATTTTTAGGCCTGAGGTAACCGATTCGATCGCAGGAGGCCAACTGATGCTTGCCGACGAGGTGTTGGTCGCGGGGCAGTGGCGGCAGGGCCGTGGCGCCCTCATCGAGACGGTCGACCCGGCCACCGGCCAGGTCATCGCCACCGTGCACGCCGCATCCCTCGACGACGTCGAGGAGGCCGCCACCGCAGCCGCCCGCGCCGCCCACGACCCTGCCTGGCGCACCCTCCCCGC
The DNA here is from genome assembly GCF_035917255.1 of Streptomyces sp. NBC_01257. NCBI lineage: Bacteria > Bacillati > Actinomycetota > Actinomycetes > Kitasatosporales > Streptomycetaceae > Streptomyces > Streptomyces sp. NBC_01257. Next base: position 2,476,002 of record NZ_CP108472.1, on the reverse strand, counting down.
CCACCTCCGCGCCCGGCTGCTCCACCGGATCGCCGACCTCGTCGAGCAGAGCGCCGACCGGCTCTCCGCCCTGCAGACCGCCGACACCGGCAAGTGCCGCACCGAGACCCGCGCCCTCGTCCTGAGCGCCGCTGGCACCTTCCGCTACACCGCCGCCGCCCTGGAGACCGCCGAGGACGCCCTCACCCCGTCCCGCGGCCCGTACGTCACGATGAGCGTCCACGAACCCATCGGCGTCATCGGCGCGATCACCCCCTGGAACTCGCCGATCGCCAGCGACGCCCAGAAGCTCGCCCCCGCCCTCGCCGCGGGCAACGCCGTCCTCCTCAAGCCCGCCGAATGGACCCCGCTCGTCGCCCTCGCGCTGGGCCGGCTGGTCCACCAGGCCCTCACCGAGGCCGCACTGCCCACCGCCCTGCTGTCCGTGCTGCCCGGCCGCGGCAGCGTCATCGGCGACGCGATCGTCCGCCACCCGGCCGTCGGGAAGATCACCTTCACCGGCGGCACCGCCACCGGCCGCACCCTCGCCCACGTCGCCGCCGACAAGCTCATCCCCGTCTCGCTCGAACTCGGCGGCAAGTCCCCGACGATCGTGCTGGAGGACGCCGACCTGGAACAGGCCGTCGCCGGCGTCATGTACGGCGTCTTCTCCTCCACCGGACAGAGCTGCATCGCCGGCTCCCGGCTCTTCGTCGCCCGCTCCCGCTACGACGAGTTCCTCGGCGAACTCGTCGCCCGCACCGAGAAACTGCGCGTCGGACCCGGCACCGACCCCGACACCCAGGTCGCCCCCCTCGTCCACCACAAGCACCGCGACGGCGTCGCCGCCTACGTCGACCTGGCCCGCGAGGAAGGCGCCACCGTCCGCTGCGGGGGAGCGGCCCCCGAAGGCGAGCGCTACCGCGACGGCGCCTACTACCTCCCCACCGTCCTGGACGGCCTGCCCCACACCGCCCGCGTCTGCCAGGAGGAGATCTTCGGCCCGGTCCTGGTCGCCCTGCCCTTCGACGACGAGGACGACCTCGTCGGCCTGGCCAACGACAGCGTCTACGGACTGGCCTGCGGCATCTGGACCCGAGACCACGCCCGCGCCTGGCGCCTGGCCCGCCGCATCGACGCGGGCACCGTCTGGATCAACACGTACAAGCAGTTCAGCATCTCCACCCCGTTCGGCGGGCTGAAGGACAGCGGGATCGGTACCGAGAAGGGCCGCGACCTCGTCCGCGGCTACCAGCGGCAGAAGTCCCTCTACTGGGCCACCGACACCACCCCGCTGCCCTGGGCCGCCCAGTGAAGCCGAGCGAGAAGAAGCCGGAGCCCCCCATGCCGTACGAGAACACCCCACACCCGCTGCCCGAACCCGTCGCCCGGCTGCGCGCCCTGCGCTCCGTCGAGCTCCGCACCCCCGCCCTCACCGAGTCCGCCGACTTCTACGCCGAGGTCTGGGGCCTGGAACCCGTCGAACGCGAACACGACGCCACCTGGCTGCGCGGCACCGGCGAGGAGCACCACGTCCTCCACCTCGCCCGCGGTGAGCAGAACGGCCTCGGCCGCATCACCTTCGCCGTCGCCACCCCCGCCGAGATCGACGAGGCCGCCCGCCGGCTCCTGGCCCGCTCCATCGTCCCGGTCGCCGGACCCGGCCCCCTCGACCAGGTCGGCGGCGGCTACGGACTCCGCTTCACCGACCCCGAGGGCCGGCTGATCGAACTCAGCGCCCAGACCCACGCCGTCACCCCGCGCGGCCGGGACGCCGCTGTCCCCGTCGGCGTCACCCACACCGTCCTCAACACCACGGACATCGACGCCGCCGTCGCCTTCTACACCTCGGTCCTCGGCCTGCGCGTCTCCGACTGGTCCGAACACCAGATGGCGTTCCTGCGCTGCAACGCCGACCACCACTGCATCGCGTTCAACCAGGCCGAGTGGACCTCCCTCAACCACGTCGCGTACGAGATGACATCCGTCGACCACTTCATGCGCGGCCTAGGCCGCCTCCGCCACCACGGCATCACCCCCCAGTGGGGGCCCGGCCGGCACGGCCCCGGCAACAACACCTTCTCCTACTTCACCGACCCCGCCGGACTCGTCTGCGAATACACCTCCGAGGTCGCGCAGATCGTCGAGGACGCCTGGATCGCCAAGGTCTGGCGCCGCACCCCCGACCTCTCCGACCTCTGGGGAACCGCCGGACCGCCCTCGCCCGAGATCCGCCGCCACATGGCCGGAACACCCGACCCCGGCCCCCTCACCACCACCCCCACCGACGCACCGGAAGAGGTGACCGCATGACCGCCACCCTCACCCCCCGGCCGGACGCCTCCGCCCGCCCCGCCCGCCCCGTGCGCCGTATCGGCCTCGTCGGCTGGGGAGCCATCGGACGCGTCGTCGGCACCGCACTGGCCGAAGGACACATCCCCGGCGCCGAACTCACCTGCATCATCGACAACCGGCCCCTCGTCGACGCCCCCGCACCCCAGCTGTCCTTCGAGGACGCCCTCACCGTCTGCGACCTCATCGTCGAAGCAGCGGGCCAGGCCGTCGTACGGGAATGGGCCGAACGCGTCCTGAACAGCGGCGCCGACCTGCTGATCGCCTCCACCGGCGCTCTCGTCGACCCCGAACTCACCGGCCGGCTGCGCGCCGCCGGACCCGGACGCGTCTACTTCACCGGCGGAGCCGTCGGCGGACTCGACCTCCTCCAGGCCGTCCGCGGACTCGGCCCCCTCACCTCCGTCACCCTCACCACCACCAAGCTTCCCGCCACCCTCCACCAGCCGTGGATGGACGCGGAACTGACCGAGCGGCTGCGGACCGCCGCCGGACCCGTCGAGGTGATGCGCGGCACCGCACGCGACGTACCCGTCAAGTTCCCCAAGTCGACCAACGTCGCCGCGTCCGTCGCCCTCGCCACCGGCGACCCCGCACTCGTCGAGGTCGTCGTCGTCGCCGACCCGGCCGCCACCCTCACCCGGCACGTCATCGAGGCGGCCGGACCGCACGGCAGCTACCGCTTCGAGGTCGCCCACCGGCCCGACGAAGCCAACCCCGCCACCAGCCAGGTCGTCCCGCACGCCGTGCTCCGCAGCCTCGGCGCCGTCGTCGGCCGGGCAGGACAGATCCTGTGACCGCCGCCACCGTTGCCGGGGTGCACACGCGGGAGGCCGGCGACCCCGCCGCCCCGCTGCTCCTCTGCCTGCACGGCATCGGCTCCTCGTCCGCCGCCTTCGCCCCTCAACTGGACCAACTCGCCGACCAGGTAAGGGTCGTGGCCTGGGACGCCCCGGGCTACGCGGACTCCGCCGACCCCGGCCACGCCCCCGGCCTCGACGGCTACGCCGACACCGCGGCCGCCCTCATCCGCGCCCACGGCGGCCCCGCCCACGTCCTCGGCGTCTCCTGGGGCGGCGTCATCGCGCTGCGCCTCGCCACCCGCCACCCGGACCTCGTCGCCTCGCTCATCGTCGCCGACTCCAGCCGGGGCTCCGGGACCGACCCGGACAGGGCGACGGCCATGCGCGGACGCGCCGAACAACTGGCCGCCCAGGGCCCCGAGGCGTTCGCCGCCGCCCGCGGACCACGCCTCGTCTCCGCCGCCGCACCCCCCGCGCTCGTCGCACGCGTCGTCGCCACTATGGCCGCCTCCGTCCGCAGCCCCGGCTACGGATACGCCGCCGCGTCCATGGCCGAGGCCGACCTCACCGACGACCTGCCCGCCATCACCGCACCGGCCCTCGTGCTGTGCGGCGAACAGGACACCGTCACCGGAACCGACGAGTCACAGGCCATCGCCGGCGGACTCACCAAGTCCGTCTACGTCACCCTCTCCGGCGCCGGACACCTCGCCAACCAGGAACGCCCCGAGGCCTTCAACGCCTGGGTCCGCGCCCACCTCCACGTCGTCGCCCGCGTCCCCGCGTAACGACGCCACCCCCAACCCCCACCACCGAACCGAGGAGCACCCGTGCCCATCGACAACACCCCGTACGAGACCGACGGCGACCTCGCGAAGTTCACCGACTCCCTCATCGCCACCAAGGACTCCCGCGAACCCGACTGGAACACCCTCTCCTTCCAGGAGAAGGCCGGCGCCCAGTACCGGCGCGCCCAGATCCGCTACGTCGGCTCCGGCGCCACCGGCAACCACGAGAACGACAACCGCATCCTCCCGTCCGGCGGCTTCACCCTCTCCAACATGCTGCTCCCGCCGGGCGCCGAAGGCCCCGAGCACACCCACCACGACGTCGAGGAGGCCTTCTTCGTCCTGGAGGGCCAGGTCAGGGTCGGCATCCACCGCGGCTCCGACGAGGCCGAATACCGCACCCTCGGCTACCGCGACATGATCGTCGTCCCCGCCGGAGTGGCCCGTTCGCTGAAGAACGAGGGCGACACCGACGCCCTGTTCTGCGTCATCATCGGCACCCGGAAGCCGCAGGTCCCCACCTACCCCGAGCACTCCCCGATGCACGGCATCACCCGCGACTGATGGCCGCCGACGACACCCCCCGTACGGTCGTCGTCACCGGCGCCGGCCGCGGCCTGGGACTGGCCGCGGCCCGCCGGATCGGCAACGACGGCCACCGCGTCGTCATCGCCGAACTCGACGCGACGACCGGCACGCAGGCCGCCGAGGAACTGCGCGCCGAGGGCATCACCGCCGACTTCCACCCGCTCGACGTCGCCGACCCGGCCTCCACCGCCGCACTGGCCGCCACCCTCGCCGCGGACGGCAGCAGGCTGTACGGACTGGTCAACAACGCCGGCCTCGCCAACGCGGTGGGCGGCAAACCGTTCCACGAGATCGACGTCGAGGCATGGGACCGCATCATGACGGTCAACGCCCGCGGCCCCTGGCTCGTCGCCCGCGCCCTCCTCCCGCTCATGCGGGACCACGGCAGCGGACGCATCGTCAACCTCGCCTCGGACGCCGCCCTGTACGGATCGCCCCGGCTCGCCCACTACATCGCCTCCAAGGGCGCCGTGATCTCCCTGACCCGGGCCATGGCACGCGAGACCGGCGACTTCGGCATCACCGTCAACGCCGTCGCCCCCGGCCTCACGGAGGGGGAGTCCGCCGTGGACATCCCCGCAGAACGCCACGAGCTGTACCGCCTGAACCGGGCGATCTCCCGCCCGCAGCAACCCGCCGACCTGGTCGGCCTGATCGCCTTCCTCATCGGCGACGAATCCGGCTACATCACGGGCCAGACCTTCGCGGTCAACGGCGGCTTCACGATGCAGTGAGAAACGAAGCCGGCCCGGCACACATCCAAGCCGGTCCGGCGCAACCTCCAAGCCGGTCCGGCACAACCTTCAAGCCCGTCCGGCGATTGAGGACAGAACGATCACCGGGCGAGCCCATGGCCCCGGCCGAATCAAGCCCGTCCAGCACAGCATCCAAGCCCGTCCGGCGATTGAGGACACCCCCGCACCGGGGTCCCGGTGCCCCGCGGAGCCCCCGCACCCGCACCCGCCCCCGCACCCGCACCCCGCCCCCAACCCGCAAGGAACCCCATGGACCTCCGCCTGAAAGGCCACCGCATCCTCGTCACCGGCGGCAGCTCCGGCGTCGGCCTCGCCACCATCCGCATGCTGCTGGAAGAGGGCGCCCACGTCGCCACCTGCGGCCGCCGCGCCGACGCCCTCGTCCGGGCCCTCGACGGCCTCGCCGGCCCGGACGTGCTCTACCACGCCCCCTGCGACGTCCGCGACGAAGCCGCCGTACAGGCCTTCACCGAGGCCGCCGCCGACCACCTCGGCGGGCTGGACGGCCTCGTCAACAACGCCGGCGCCTCCCGGATGAAACCCTTCGCCGAGACCACCGCCGACGACTGGCGCGACGAACTGGAACTCAAGTTCTTCGGCGTCCTCAACCCCCTCAACGCCGCCCTGCCCCACCTCCGCGCCGCCGGCCACGCCTCCGTCGTCAACATCAACGCCGTCCTCGCCAAACAGCCCGAGACGGCGCTGATGACCACCAGCGCCGCCCGCGCCGGCATCCTCAACCTCTCCACCTCCCTGTCCAAGGAACTCGCCCCCGACGGCATCCGCGTCAACTCCGTCTGCCTCGGCCTCATCGACACCGGACAGTGGGAACGCCGCTACGCCGCCTCCGGCAGCCCACTCGACTACACCGCCTGGCAGACCGGCCTCGCCGCCGACCGAGGCATCGCGCTCGGCCGCCTCGGCAACGCCGACGAAGTCGCGTACGCCGTCACCGCCCTCCTCTCACCCAGGGCCTCGTACATCACCGGCACCACCGTCGACGTCTGCGGCGGCGTCAACCGCGCCATCGCGTAACCCCCCGTCCCAGAGACCCAGGAGCACCCGACATGACCCCACCCAACGGCGGCGACCTGCTCGTCGAGACGCTGCGCGGACTCGGCGTCGACACGGTGTTCGGCATCGTCAGCGTGCACAACCTGCCGCTCGTCGAAGCCGTCGACCGCGACCTGCGCTTCGTGCCCGTCCGCCACGAAGCCGCCGCGGTCAACGCCGCCGACGGCTACGCCCGCGCCACCGGCAGCCTCGGCTGCGCCCTCACCAGCACCGGCACGGGAGCGGGCAACGCCGCGGGCTCCCTCATCGAGTCCCTCAGCTCCGGCACCCCCGTCCTGCACATCACCGGACAGATCGACAGCGAACACCTCGGCTCCGGACGCGGCTTCATCCACGAGACCAAGGACCAGCTCGGCATGCTCCGCGCGGTCTCCACCCACGCCGTCACCGTCACCGACGCCGTGGACGCGGGCGACATCCTCCGCGACGCGGCGGCCCGCGCCCTCACCGCACCGCACGGCCCGGTCAGCGTCGAATGGCCCATCGACCTGCAGTTCGCCACCCAGCAGCTCACCGGCACCCCCGTGCCGAAGCCGGCCGTCCCCGCCCTGCCCGACCCGGCACTCCTCGACGAAGCGGCCGCCCTGCTGTCCGCCGCCCGCCGCCCCCTCGTCTGGGCCGGCGGCGGAGCCAACAGCGCCCGCCCCGAACTCGCCGCGCTCCTCGACGCACTGAACGCCGGACTCGTCACCTCCAACTCCGGCCGCGGCTCCGTCCCCGAATCCGACGACCGCGTCCTCGGCAACTACGCCACCGCACCCGCCGGCCGCGCCCTGCTCGCCGAGGCCGACGTCCTGCTCTCCATCGGCACCCACTTCCGCTCCAACGAGACCGCCGACTACAGCCTCGGACTCCCGCCCGTCCACATCCAGCTGGACCTGGACCCGGCAGCCCCCGGCCGCGTGTACCCCGCCACCTGCGCCCTCCACGGCGACGCCGCCACCGTCCTCGCCGCACTCCTGGGACGCGTCACCAGCGGCGGTACGGAGACGAGCTGGCCGGACCGCGTACGCAGGGCCCGCACCGACGCCCGCACCGCACAGCGCCACGCCATCGGACCCCAGGCCGCCGTCAACGACGCGATCCGCGACGCCTGCCCGCCCGGCTCCGTCATCGCCCGCGACGTCACCATCCCCTCCTCCACCTGGGGAAACCGGCTCCTGGAGATCACCGACCCGGCCACCAACGTGTTCCCCCGCGGCGGCGGCATCGGACAGGGCCTCGCCATGGGCATCGGCGCCGCACTCGGCCGCCCCTCCACCCCCACCGTCGTCATCGCGGGCGACGGCGGCCTCGCCGTCCACCTCGGCGAACTCCTCACCCTCGCCCAGGAGAAGCCCGACCTCACGCTCCTCGTCTTCAACGACGGCGGCTACGGCGTCCTGCGCAACATGCAGGACAACCACTTCCCCCGCCGCTCCGGAGTCGACCTCACCACCCCCGACTTCGCCCTCCTCGCCGCCGCCGTCGGCCTCCCGTACGCCCGGATCGCCGCCGAAGCCGACGCCGGGCCGGTCATCAGGGCCGCCACCGCGTCCCCCGGCCCCACCCTCGTCGAGATCGACCTCGCCGCGCTCGGCCCGATGAACACCCCGTTCACCCCGCCGGTCAAGCTCCCCGCGACCGCCACCGATACCTCAGGAGAAGGAGGCAACCCGTCATGACGCCCGCCGAGGAACCCCGGCTCGACCTGCTCGTCCACCGCATGACCTGGGAGGCCGACGGAGTCCTGAGCATCGAACTCGTCCACCCCGCGGGCGACCCGCTCCCCGCCTGGCGGCCCGGCGCCCACATCGACGTGCACACCGGCGGACACATCCGCCAGTACTCCCTGTGCTCCGACCCCGACGACACCACCCGCTGGCGCATCGGCATCCTCCGCGAACCCGCCTCCCGCGGCGGCTCCGCCCACGTCCACACCCAGCTCCGCCCCGGCCAGACCCTCCATGTCCAGGGTCCCCGCAACCACTTCGAGCTCGACCCGGCGGGCGACGCCACCGGTTACCTCTTCATCGCCGGCGGCATCGGCATCACCCCGCTCCTCGCCATGGCCCGCGAGGCCGCCCGCACCGGCACCCCGTGGCGCCTCGTCCACGGCGGCCGCACCCGTACCTCCCTGGCCTTCGGCGCCGAACTCACCGCACTGGCCGGACTCCCGGGCGGCACAGTCGAATTCGTCCCGCAGGACGAACACGGCCACCTCGACCTCGACACCCTCCTCGGCGACCTCGCCCCCGGCACTCAGGTCTACTGCTGCGGACCCGAACCCCTGCTCGCCGCCGTCGAGGAACGCCACCCCGGCGCCCGCACCGAACGCTTCGCCGCACCCGCCGCCGCACCCCGCGACGGCGCGGACAGCGCCTTCGACCTCGTCTGCTCCCGCACCGGACGCACCGTCGAGGTCGCCCCCGGCACCTCCGCACTCGACGCACTGGAGAGCGCGGGCATCCCCGTCGCCTCCTCCTGCCGCGACGGCATCTGCGGCACCTGCGAGACCAAGGTCCTCGAAGGCACTCCCGACCACCGGGACTTCCTGCTCACCGACACCGAACGCGAAGCCGGCGCCTCGATGATGCTCTGCGTCTCCCGCGCCCGGACCCCCCGCCTCGTACTCGACCTCTGAACCCCTCCGAACGAACCCCTACCGAAGGGATGCGGACATGACCACCCAGACCACCCCGCAGTACCTCGACCCGAACCAGGCACGCACCACCGAGCCCACCCCGTACGAGAAGAAGCTCGCCGCGGTGATCGAAGAGGTCTTCGGCAGCGGAGCCCACGACCTGCCCGGCCTCGTCGCCGGACTCAACGCCCGCGACCTGCCCGCACCCGACGGCACCCCGTGGACCGAGGAAACCTTCCGCAACGAGATGCGACGACTGGGAGCGTGAGCCGATCATGACCACCGACACCACCACCGCGGACCCGGGCACCCCCACCCGCCCCTCCGAGGTCGCCCGCCCCGGCCGGCGCACCGCCGACAAGCTCTTCGCCACCGGCATCCGCAACCAGTGGTACGCCGTCTGCCCCTCCGGCTTCGTCCCCGCGGGCGGCATGAAGCGCCTCACCCTCCTCGGCGAGGAATGGGTCCTCTTCCGCCGTGCCGACGGCACCCTTCACATGCTGGAGGACCGCTGCCCCCACCGCGGCGCCCGCCTCTCCCTCGGCAAGCACCTCGGCGACCGCATCGCCTGCTGGTACCACGGTGTCCAGGTCGACGGCACCGGCACCGTCGCCGCCGTCCCCGGCCTGCCCGGCTGCAACCTCGAAGGCAAGCAGCTCGTCGCCGCCCCGCACGTCATCGAGACCGGCGGCGGCATCCTCGCCTACTTCGGCGACGAGGAGCACCCCGAACCGGCACCGCTCGTACTTCCCGAACCCCTCACCGACCCCGGCACCTCCGCGTTCCTCTGCTACGCCGAGTGGAACGTCAACTGGCGCTACGCGGTGGAGAACCTCCTCGACCCCATGCACGGATCGTTTCTCCACCGCGACTCGCACAGCATGGCCGAGGGCCAGACCACCGCACGCTTCCGCATCCGGGAGACCGAGCGCGGCTTCTTCTTCGAGAAGACCGACCAGACCGGCGTCAACTTCGACTGGGTCGAGCTCTGCCGCACCGGCGTCGACTGGGTCGACCTCACCATCCCGTACCCGCCGACCGCCGGCCCCGGCGGACCCTTCGGCATCGTCGGCATGGCCACGCCCATCGACGAGAACCGCTGCGCCGTCTTCTTCTGGCGCTACCGCAAGGTCACGGACTGGCAGCGCGACACCTGGCGCTTCCTCTACAAGACGCTCCTGGAGGACCGCCACTGGGAGGTCCTCGAACAGGACCGCATCATGCTGGAGGACCTGCGCACGGACGCCGACCAGGCGGAGAACCTCTACCAGCACGACCTGGGCGTGGTCCGCGTCCGCCGCATGTACCGCACGGAGGCGGAAGCACAGGCAACGAAGGCCTGACCGCCTCACGTCCTCAATCGCCGGCAGCACAGCCCGCCACCGGCACGCTCAAGCCGGACACCAGCAAAAATCAAGCCCGTCCGGCGATTGAGGACACGTGCACCCGGGGCAACAGTGCCCAAATCAAGCCCGTCCGGCGATTGAGGACACCCCCCGCACCGGGGTCCCGGTGCCCCCGCGGAGCGCCCCCGCCAAGCCCGCCCCCGCCAAACCGCTACGCCCCCGACTCCGCAGCCAGCACGGACCGCTCAAGCTTCTCCAGCAACCCCGCCAACTGCCCGCACTCCGCCGCGGTCAGCCCCGCCAGCATCCGCCGCTCGTTGTCCAGATGCTCCGAGAACAGTTCGTCGATCACCGACAGCCCCTCGTCCGTCAGCCGCGAGTGCACCACCCGGCGGTCCTCCGGATCCCGCTCCCGCCGGATCAGCCCGTCCTTCTCCAGACGGTCGATCCGCAACGTGACCCCCGCCGAGCTGATCAGCCCGGAATCGGCCAGCTCACCCGCCGTGCGCCGGAACGGCGCCCCCGCCCTGCGCAGCGCCGTCAGCACATCGAACCCGGCCATCGACAGCCCCTTGCGCTCCACCGGCCGCGAGATCGCCGCGCTGTACCGCAGGAACGCCCGGTGCAGCCGGCCGAACACCTCCAGCGGAGCCGTGTCCAGCTCGGGCCGCTCCCGCCGCCAGTCCGCCACGATCGACGCCACTGCGTCCTCCCGCGGCGCGGACCCGGCCGGCCCCGCAGATGCCGCGGACCCCGCGGACGCCTGGTTCTTCGCCATCCCGGGCACTCCTCCGTACAGGTACACCGTCATCAAGAATCTTAGCCCTCAAAGGACGACGTCGGCCCCCGTCAGCCCAGCGAGAACCCGCCTGCACACCGCACCCCGCATACGGCAGCATGGCCCACATGTCCGTACTGATGCGCGATGAAGCGCAGGCCCGAGCCCAGTTCCTCGACGTACAGCGGTACACGATCGACCTCGATCTGACCGCGGGGGAGGAAACCTTCGACTCCCGAACCGTCATCCGGTTCACCGCCCTGGCCGACGGTGACACCTTCGTCGAGATCAAGCCCGCCACCTTGCGCTCCATCAGCCTCGACGGACACGCACTGGACCCCGCGGACCTCGACGAGAACCGCTTCCCCCTCACCGCGCTCACCGCAGGCCCCCACGAACTGCACATCGACGCCGCCATGCGCTACTCCCGCACCGGCGAAGGCATGCACCGCTTCACCGACCCCACCGACGACGAGACCTACGTCTACACCCAGCTCTTCATGGACGACGTCCAGCGCGTCTTCGGCGCGTTCGACCAGCCCGACCTCAAGTCCGTCTTCGCCCTCACCGTCACCGCCCCCGAAGGCTGGACCGTCCTCGGCAACGGCATCGCCGAGCACACCGGCGAAGGCCGCTGGGCCCTCGCCCCCACCCCGCCGGTCTCCACCTATCTCGTCGCCGTCGCCGCCGGCCCCTGGCACTCCGTGACCACCGAACACGCCGGACTGCCCTTCGGCATCCACTGCCGCCGCTCCCTGGCCCCCCACCTCGACGACGACGCCGACGAGATCCTCGACATCACCCGCGCCTGCTTCGACCGGTTCCAGGAGAAGTTCGACGAGCCCTACCCGTTCGACTCCTACGACCAGGCCTTCGTCCCCGAGTTCAACGCGGGCGCCATGGAGAACCCCGGCCTCGTCACCTTCCGCGACGAGTTCGTCTACCGCTCGGCCGTGACCGACACCGAACGCCAGACCCGCGGCATGGTCATCGCCCACGAGATGGCCCACATGTGGTTCGGCGACCTCGTCACCCTCGCCTGGTGGGACGACATCTGGCTCAACGAGTCCTTCGCCGAGTACATGGGCTACCAGACCCTCGCCGAAGCCACACGCTTCACCGACACCTGGGTCGACTTCGGCGTCGCCCGCAAGGGCTGGGGATACGACGCCGACCAGCGCCCCTCCACCCACCCCGTGGCACCCGACCCCGCCGCCGTCCCCGACACCGCGTCCGCGATGCTCAACTTCGACGGCATCTCCTACGCCAAGGGCGCATCCGCCCTGCGCCAACTCGTCGCCTGGCTCGGCGAGAAGGACTTCCTCGCGGGCATCAACACCCACTTCGCCCGCCACAGGTTCGCCAACGCAACCCTCGCGGACTTCATCGACAACCTCGCCTCCGCCACCGACCGCGACGTCCACGCCTGGGCCGACCAGTGGCTGCGCACCACCGGAGTCGACACCCTCACCCCGCACGTCGACGAGGCCGACACCACCTGGTCCCTCGCCGTCGACCACCACGGGACCCGCCCCCACCGCATCACCGTCGGCACCTACGACCACACCATCGACACCCAGTCCGGCCCCGACCGGCTCGTCCTGCGCGACCGCTTCGACATCGGCATCCCCCAGGAGAGCGCCACCGAGGAGAACGCCACCCAGGACGGCGCCGTCACCCGCCCCGGCCGCCGCCCCGCCCTCGTCGTCCTCAACGACAACGACCTCACCTACGCCAAGATCCGCCTCGACCCGGACTCGTGGCGCACCGTCCTGGACAGCCTCTCCGGCATCCCCGACGCCCTCACCAGGGCCGTCGTGTGGAACGCCGCCCGCGACATGGTCCGCGACGGCGAACTCGCCCCCGCCACCTACCTCGAAACGGCCCGCACCCACCTCCCGCACGAGACGGACCTGGCCCTCCTCCAGGGCGTACTCGCCTTCGCCGACACCCAGGTCGCCGCACGCTACGTCACCCCCGAGGACCGGCCCGCCGCCCTCGCCACCCTCACCGCCCTCACCCGCGACCTGATCCGCCGCACCGAGGACGGCAGCCACCCCGGACTCCGCCTCACCGCCGTCCGCCACTTCATCGCCGCCGCCACCCAGCCCGACACCATCCACGGCTGGCTCACCGACGGCACCGTCCCCGGCGGCCCCGAACTCGACCCCGAACTACGCTGGCGCATCCTCACCCGCCTCGCCGTCCTCGGCGCCACCGACGAAACCGCCATCGCCGCCGCACTCGAAGCCGACCCCAGCGCCACCGGCCAGGAAGGCGCCGCCCGCTGCCGCGCCGCCCTGCCCACCCCCGAGGCCAAGGCCGCCGCCTGGAACGCCATGTTCGGCGACGACACCCTGTCCAACTACCTGTTCACCGCCACCGCCCAAGGCTTCTGGCAGCCCGAACAGACCGACCTCGTCACCTCGTACGTGCCCCGCTACTACCCCGACGCCACCGCGCTCGCCGTACGCCGCGGCCCCGCCATCGCCGAAGCCGCCGGACGCTACGCCTTCCCCGCGTACGCCGTCGACACAGACAGCCTCCGCCTCGGCGAACAGGCCCTCACCGACCGGGCCCTCATCCCCGCCCTGCACCGCAAGCTCGCCGACCAGATCGACGACCTGCGCCGCGCCCTCACCGTCCGCACCGCCCACTGACCCGAGGCCCCGCACCACCCGCACCACCCGTGCCCGGCCCGCCCTCACCCGAGGACGGGCCGGGCACACCCGTATCCGGGCACGACCGCAACCGAACCCGCCCCCTCCCATACGACTCCGTGTCCGCCTCCCCGTCCCGACCCAACTGCCCGCGCACCCCTACCACCCGCACCCCACGCCAACACCCCCAAGCGCCGGCCCATCCCCCTTTCGAGTTCAGATCACCGAGCTCACCGGCCGCGCCCACCGAAACCCGGACAAGCTGGCATGTCCACCCGTGTGCACCCGAAGGGCCAGCCAGCCATGCCCACCCCACCCCTCGCCGGATCCACCACCGGACCCACCGCCCTGCGCCCCCTCATCGACACCGTCCTCACCGCCCTCCAAGAAGGCGCCCGCCGCCGCGACGGCCCCCTCCCCGCGGGCGGACCCGACACCGTCACCACCCAGCTGCGCGCCGCCCTCGACCCCGTCATCCCCGAACACGGAACCGGCGCCCACCACGCACTCGCCACCCTCATCGGCGCCCTCACCGAAGGCGCGGCCGACCCCGCGGACCCGCTCTGCGCAGCCCACCTCCACACACCGCCCCTCGCCCTCGCCGCCGCCGCCGACCTCGCCGCCTCCGCCCTCAACCCCTCCATGGACTCCTGGGACCAGGCCCCCGCCGCCTCCGCCCTCGAAGCCGACACCACCGCCGCCCTCGCCGCCGAGATCTACCCCCGCCACCCCGCACCCGACGCCCTCGTCACCACCGGCGGCACCGAAGCCAACCAACTCGCCCTGCTCCTCGCCCGCGAACGCCACGGCGCCATCCAGACCATCACCGGCAGCAACGCCCACCACAGCATCACCCGCGCCACCTGGCTCCTCGGCCTCCCCACACCCCTCACCGTCCCCGCCCCCCACGGCACCATCGACCTCACCGCCCTCGGCGACACCCTCACCCGCCACCAGGGCCACGGCCCGCTCCTCGTCACCGCCACCGCAGGGACCACCGACACCGGCCAGATCGACCCCCTCACCGACATCGCCGACCTCTGCGACACCCACGGCGCCGAACTCCACATCGACGCCGCCTACGGCGGACCACTCCTCCTCAGCCCCACCCACCGCACCAAACTCACCGGCCTCGACCGCGCCCACAGCGTCACCCTCGACCTCCACAAACTCGGCTGGCAACCCGCATCAGCCGGCATCCTCGCCGTCCCCGACCGCCACCACCTCCACGCCCTCCACCACCACGCCCCCTACCTCAACGCCGACGACGACACCGAAGCCGGACTCCCCGACCTCCTCGGCCGATCCCTGCGCACCACCCGCCGCCCCGACGTACTCAAGATCGCCGTCACCCTCCAGGCACTCGGCCGCACCGGACTCGCCGACCTCATCGACCGCACCTGCACCGCCGCCCACCGACTCGCCGACCTCATCACCAAGAACCCCGCCCTCGACCTCTACGACCGCCCCACCATCAGCACCGTCCTCTTCCGCCCCACCGACACCGACGACCACACCGTCGCCACCATCCGCCGCACCCTCCTCGACCGGGGCCACGCCGTACTCGGCCGCACCCACATCCAAGGCCGCCTCTGGCTCAAGGCCACCCTCCTCAACCCCCACACCACCCCCGACGACCTCGACCGACTCCTCGGCCTCGTCACCCACCTCGCCACAGACATCACGGAAGGCAGCCCCAACCGATGACAGCCCGGCCAGCCCGGTCCGACCGGCCCACCCCCCAGACCGACCAGCCGCACGACCTCGTCGGGATCGGCATCGGCCCCTTCAACCTCTCCCTCGCCGCCCTCGCCCACGGCATCCGCGAACCCCTCACCGCCACGTTCTACGACCAGCGCCCCGCCTTCCACTGGCACCCCGGCCTCCTCATCGACGGCGCCAGCCTCCAAGTCCCCTTCCTCGCCGACCTCGTCACCCTCGCCGACCCCACCAGCCCCTGGACCCTCCTGAACTACCTACGCACCCGCGACCGGCTCTTCCCCTTCTACTTCGCCGAGCGCTTCCACATCCAACGCGCCGAATACGACGCCTACTGCCGCTGGGTCAGCCAGCAACTCCCCAGCCTCCACTTCAGCCACCAGGTCGACGCCATCCGCTGGAACCCCGAACACGCCCACTTCGAAGTCGACTTCACCCAGCTCGACCAGGACGGCGAAGCCGAAGCCCTCGGCCGCGCCCACACCCGCCACATCGCCCTCGGCATCGGCACCGAACCCCACATCCCCGAACCCCTCAAACCCCTCGCCGACGCAGGCTCCGTCCCCGTCATCCACTCCGCCGACTACCTCCACCACCGCCAGCAGCTCCTCGACGCCGAACACATCACCGTCATCGGCTCCGGACAGTCCGGCGCCGAGATCTTCCTCGACCTCCTCCGCGCCCGCCCCGCCGGCCGCGAAAAGCTCCACTGGCTCGCCCGCACCCCCGCCTTCGCCCCCATGGAGTACTCCAAACTCGGCCTCGAACACTTCACCCCCGACTACACCCGCTACTTCCACGCACTCCCCGAATCCGTACGCGACCAACTCGTCCCCGACCAATGGCAACTCCACAAGGGCATCGACCACGACACCATCACCGCCATCCACGACGAGCTCTACCGCCGCACCCTCCACGGCGGCTGGCCCGACGCCACCCTCACCCCCGGCGTCTCCGTACGCACCGCGGGCCGCGTCGCCACCACCCGCGTCGAACTCCACCTCGAACACACCCAGCAAGGCACCCGCACCCGCCTCACCACCGACGCCGTCGTCCTCGCCACCGGCTACCGCGAACGCCCCCTGGACCAGATCCTCGGCAGCCTCGGCACCCACCTGCGCCGCGACGCCGCCGGACGCCCCCGCATCGACGACCAGTACCGCCTCGACCTCGACCCCACCATCACCGGCAACATCTACGTACAGAACGCCGAACGCCACACCCACGGCGTCGGCGCCCCCGACCTCGGCCTCGCCGCCTGGCGCAGCGCCACCATCCTCAACAACCTCACCGGCACCACCCCCTACCCCCTCCCGCAACGCACCGCCTTCACCACCTTCGGCCTCACCCCCCACCCCCACATCCCGGCCCAGAACCCCGCCCTCATCCCTCTCGTCCGCACCAACTGACCCACCCCGCACACAGAGAAGGGCGGCCGCCCCCTCCCACGAAGGAAGAGAGCGGCCGCCCCGCACACACGGACCCGCACCCGGCTAGAACACCGGCGTACCGTCCCGCGTCAGACGCCAGTCCACCGAAGCGAACTCGGCACCGTCCACCGAACCCTTCGCCTGCACCCACGCGATGATCGTGTTCCGGATCTCCTCGGAATTCGCCCACAGCTGCTTCGCGGCCGGCACATGCGGGAAGTTGCCCCCGCCGCTCGCCCGGTAGTTGTTCACCGCCAGCACGAACTGCGCCGCCGGATCAATCGCCTTCCCCTCGAACGACAGACCCACGATCCGCGAACCATTCGGCTTCGCGATATCGATGTCGTACGTCAGCCCCGACACCGCGTCATAGTTGTAGTCCGGCGTGCTGCCCGCGTTCGTCAGCTTCTCCGGATCCACCGGAGCACCCGCCGCCGTCTGCACGTAATACCGCGCCGAGAACTCCAGATAGTCCTTGATCTGCGCACCCGTCACCAAACGCGCCTCAAGGGTGTTCTCGAACGGATACAGCCCCGCCGCATCCTTGATCGTCACATTCCCCGCAGGAATCTGCGCCGTACGCGAGAAGCACGAGGCCTGCGAAAGCACCGGCAGCGCCGCGTACTCGCCACCCGCCAGCGCCGCCTTCACCGTCTCCGTCTGGACGACGTTGATCAGATCGATGATCGGCTCGTCCTTCCACGCCGCCTCGGCCGTCGTCATCGCCGCAGCCGACGTGCCGATCACCTGGTTGACGTACGCCACGACCTTCTTGTGCTCGTCCGCCAGCAGCCTCGTGATCTTCCGGTCCTCCGCCACCGTGTTGGAGTTCAGCACCTGGGAACCGGCCCTCTCGACCACCCAACGGCCCTTCTCCCACACCAGGTCGAAGTCGAACAGCGTCAGCCGCTGCCCCCACTTCAACGGCTCCGACAGCACGACCTTCTTACCGGTCTCCTTGTTCTCCACGAAGTACTCGGGGATCTCCAGATGCGCATGACCCACCAGAATCGCGTCGATCCCCGGCACCTGCTCCGCCACCAGACCCGCCGCGTTCTCCACGTACGGAATCTGATCGCCGTACGACGACGTCCCGCTGTTCCCCGAGTGCGCCGACACGATCACCACGTCCGCACCCATCGAACGAAGCCGCGGCACGTACTTCGCCGCCTGCTCCTCAAGACCCGGGAACACCATCTTCCCGCCCACGTTCACCTTGTCCCAGATCGCGATCCCCGGGTTGGTCAGACCCAGGATCGCCACCTTCACATCCCGGCCGTGCGGCGTACGCAGCTTCTTGATCACATACGGCGCGAACGCCGGCCGCAACGTCTTCGCGTCCAGCGCGTTCGCCCCCAGCAGCGGGAAATCACACTGCTCCTCGAACTTCCGCAGCACCGGAATGCCGTAGTTGAACTCGTGGTTGCCCAGCGCCGCCGCGTCGTACCCGATCGCGTTCATCGCCTGCGCCATCGGGTGCACCGGACCATGCTTCGCCGTGATCGGATCGATCTTCGCGTAGTAGTACGACAACTGCGTGCCCTGGATCGTGTCACCCGCATCGATCATCAGGGTGTTGTGGCGGCCCTTCTCCCGGCGCACCTGGTCCACCAGCGTCGAGATCTTCGCCAGACCGACGTCGTTGTGGTCCTTGTCGTCGAACTCCTTGTCCGTGAAGTAGTCCCAGTTGAACGCGTTCCCGTGCAGATCCGTCGTCCCCATCACGGTGAACGAGTACCGCTTCGGCGGACGCCCGTGGCCGTGCCCGTGACCATGCGCCTCGGCCGGGGCCGCCGCCCCGCCGGCGATCGCCACACCCGCACCGGCCGCGGCCGACGTACCCAGGAACGTCCTTCGGTTCAGCGGCATCTCGTTCTCTCCCACATCGCAGTTCACTCCGTACACAACGCGCGTAGATCCCACGCACGCGCGGACAACGCGCGTAGATAATCACCCACACACCGCCCCCGGCAACACCCCCGGCAGGTTTCCATCCGATGACCAGCCGCCGACAGCCTCCAGCGCCCCGGCGGAATGCTCATCCGAGCACCCCGCCGCACAATTCAACACTTGTCAAAAACCCTTCACCCAAAGGTTGTTGAGGAGTCATGCGCAGCCAATTAACTACCCGTAGGTAAGGTCTAGGCTCAAACCATGCGCCGAGCCAAAATCGTTTGCACCCTGGGACCCGCCACCGATACATACGACCAGATCAAAGCCCTGGTCGAGGCGGGAATGGACATCGCCCGCCTCAACCTCAGCCACGGCACCTACGCCGAACACGAAGAGCGCTACCACCGCGTACGCAAAGCATCCGACGAGGCCGGACGCAGCGTCGGCATCCTCGCCGACCTTCAAGGCCCGAAGATCCGCCTCGGACGCTTCCGTGAAGGACCCGTACTCCTTGAACGCGGCGACGACTTCACCATCACCGTCGAACCCATGGAAGGCGACCGCCACACCTGCGGCACCACCTACACCGGCCTCGCACACGACGTCACCGCCGGCGAACGCATCCTCATCGACGACGGCCGCGTCACCCTCGAAGTCACCCAGGTCGACGGCCCCCGCGTCCACACCACCGTCATCGAGGGCGGCATGGTCTCCGACCACAAGGGACTCAACCTCCCCGGCGTGGCCGTCTCCGTCCCCGCCCTCTCCGAGAAGGACATCGAAGACCTCCGCTGGGCCCTGCGCACCGGCGCCGACATCATCGCCCTCTCCTTCGTCCGCAGCGGACGCGACATCGAGGACGTCCACCGCATCATGGACGAGGAAGGCCGCCGCCTCCCCGTCATCGCCAAGGTCGAGAAGCCCCAGGCCGTCGAGAACATCGACGACATCGTCGCCGCCTTCGACGGCATCATGGTCGCCCGCGGCGACCTCGGCGTCGAAATGCCCCTGGAGCAGGTCCCGATCGTCCAGAAGCGCGCGATCAAACTCGCCAAGCGCAACGCCAAGCCGGTCATCGTCGCGACGCAGATGCTCGACTCGATGATCGACAACTCCCGCCCCACCCGCGCCGAGGCGTCCGACGTCGCCAACGCCGTCATCGACGGCACGGACGCGGTGATGCTCTCCGGCGAGACGAGCGTCGGCAAGTACCCCATCGAGACGGTCCGCACGATGTCCCGCATCGTCGAGGCGGCGGAGGAGGACATCCTCGCGAAGGGCCTCCCGCCCCTCACCGACCGCAACAAGCCCCGCACCCAGGGCGGCGCGGTCGCCCGCGCGGCAGCGGAGATGGGCGACTTCCTCGGCGCGAAGTTCCTGGTCGCCTTCACCCAGAGCGGCGACACGGTCAAGCGCCTCTCCCGCTACCGCTCACCCATCCCGCTCCTCGCCTTCACCCCGGACCCGGCGACCCGCTCCCAGCTGAACCTGACGTGGGGCGTGGAGACGTTCCTGGGCCCGCACGTGGACTCGACGGACGCGATGGTGGCGCAGGTCGACGAGGAGCTGCTGAAGATCGGCCGCTGCCGGAAGGGCGACGTGGTCGTCATCACGGCAGGCTCCCCGCCGGGCGTCGCGGGCTCGACGAACCTGGTGCGCGTGCACCACATCGGCGAGGACGACAGCCCGAAGTAGGGGGCTCGCTCAGTATTTCGGCCCGACGTGTGCATCCATGAGCGCTACGGATGCCCGTCGGGCGACGGAGATGTTCTTCCCGTTGGTGTTCTTCCACTCGACTCCGACCTGGTCGAGCGTGCTGGTGAAGAGTCCCAGGATGTCGGTCGAAAGGTTGGTGAAGAAGTAGCGGGGGTACTCGTAGCGCCGTTGCTCGCCGCCGACTACGCGTGTGGTCCAGTTCGTGATCCGGCAACCGTCGGAGTGGATGAGGCCTCGGATGAACTCCCAAGGATGTGCGTCCACAATTTCCTGCTGCCAGGTGGTGAGGGCGATTTCGCGATGGTGCTTCTTGCCGGGCCCGTGCTGAGGGAAGAAGCAGGGCCAGTGCTTGCTGAAGGATGTGACGTACTGACAGCCCTGACTCGGCACGAGACATACCTTGTTGGTCGGTCGCGTGATCTGTACGGCGTCGACGCAGGCGTTGATGAGACCGGGCCAGGCATCGGCGCATGCGATGCGGAGGCTGTACACGCCTCGCTTGGTTGCGCTGATGCAGCCGTCGCCGAGGTAAAGGCCGAGCAGGTATGAGTAGGCGGCAGGGGTGTCCGGGGGCCTGGGCGTATCGCCACATCGAGGGCATTCGCGGCCACGGTCGTAGCCTAGGGGCTCTATTCGCGCGAGCCAGGAACGGATTGCGGCTCGCGAAATGCCGGTCTGCTTGCTTACGGAGTTCTGGCTGAAGCCCTGATCAAGGAGAGCCAGCGCGTGCTTGCGTGTTTCAAGGTCGTACACACGGCCGAGCTTGGACGGATCTTTACACCCGAGGGCCGGAACGGCCCTGCAGCCACACGATCACGTGAATCTACGCCATTTTCGCTCAACCTTGGAATCTAAGGAAAAGTGCCCCAGGTGGGATTCGAACCCACACTGTCCGCTGTTTGAGAGCGGCCTCTCTAACCAGTTGGAGTACTGGGGCCTTGGAAAGGAAGGGTGTCCCCTGCCCTGCGTAGTGCCACCATATCGTAGCTAGGTAGGCTCGTGGGAGCTGTACCTGCCCTGAACCAAGGAGCCCCGTGACCACCCCCGAGTCGCCCCAGCCCGTCGCCGACGACGACAAGTCGCACGTCCCGCCGCTGACGACCCGCGTCGTCATCGCCGAGGACGAGGCGCTCATCCGCCTCGACCTCAAAGAGATGCTCGAAGAAGAGGGGTACTCGGTCGTCGGTGAGGCCGGGGACGGGCAGCAGGCTGTCGAGCTGGCCCGGGAGCACAAGCCGGATCTGGTCATCCTCGATGTGAAGATGCCGGTCCTCGACGGGATCTCCGCCGCCGAGAAGATCGCCGAGGAGTCCATCGCGCCCGTCCTGATGCTCACCGCGTTCTCGCAGCGCGACCTCGTCGAGCGGGCCCGGGACGCCGGGGCGATGGCGTACCTCGTGAAGCCGTTCAGCAAGAGCGACGTGGTGCCGGCCATCGAGATGGCGGTGTCGCGGTTCGCGGAGCTGAAGGCGCTGGAGGGCGAGGTCGCGGACCTGTCGCAGCGGCTGGAGACGCGGAAGCTCGTGGACCGCGCGAAGAGCATTCTGCAGACGGACTACGGGCTGTCCGAGCCCGCCGCGTTCCGGTGGATCCAGAAGACGTCGATGGACCGGCGGCTGTCGATGCAGCAGCTCGCGGAGGCGCTGATCGAGGACGCCGAGGAGAAGAAGCGGGCGGCCGAGTAGTCGCCGCACGCGTGTACGCGGAAGGCCCGCACCCCGTACTTCCGGGTGCGGGCCTTCCGCGTATGCGCGGTCAGTCCTCGCCGAGGTACGCCTTGCGGACGGACTCGTCGTGGAGGAGGTCCGCTCCGGTGCCGGAGAGGACGATCTTGCCGATCTCCATGACGTGGCCCTGGTCCGCGAGGGAGAGGGCGGCCTGGGCGTTCTGCTCGACCAGCAGGATCGTGGTTCCCGCGGCCTTGAGCTCGACGATGGTCTCCATGATCTTCTGCATCATGATCGGTGAGAGGCCCATGGAGGGCTCGTCGAGCATGAGCAGCTTGGGCTGGGACATCAGGGCGCGTCCCATGGCGAGCATCTGCTGTTCGCCGCCCGAGAGGGTTCCGGCCGCCTGCTTCCGGCGTTCCCCGAGGATGGGGAACAGGTCGTAGGCGCGCTGGATGTCCTTCTCGATGCCTGCCTTGTCGTTGCGGAGGTAGGCGCCGAGGAGGAGGTTCTCGGTGATCGTCAGCCGGGGGAAGATGTGGCGGCCCTCGGGGGAGTGGGCGATGCCCAGGGAGACGATCTTGTGTGCGGGGATGTTGCTGAGTGGCTTGCCCTCGAAGAGGATGCGGCCGCCGAGTGGCTTGAGCAGTCCGGAGAGGGTGCGCAGGGTGGTGGTCTTGCCGGCGCCGTTGGTGCCGATGAGGGTGACCACCTGGCCGGCGTCGACGGTGAAGGAGATGCCCTTGACGGCTTCGATCTTGCCGTAGGCGACGCGGAGGTCCTCGACCTCGAGCAGTGCGGTCATCGGGTGTCCTCCTCCTCGGTGGTGGTGTCCTTCGTGGTGGCGGCGGTCGTGTCGGGGCCTGTTCCCGCCACCGCTTCGGCCGCTTCGACCTCGGCGACTTCTTCGGCGCCGGGGGCGCCCTCGAAGGGGGTGCCGAGGTAGGCGGCGATGACGCGTTCGTCGCTCTGGACGACTTCGGCGGTGCCTTCGACGAGCTTCTCGCCCTGGACGAGGCAGGCGACGCGGTCGCTGAGGTTGAAGATGAAGCGCATGTCGTGCTCGATGACGAGGACGGCGATGCCCTGGTCCCGGATGGCGAAGATGAGCTCTTCGGTGACCCGGGTCTCCTGGGGGTTCATGCCGGCGGTGGGCTCGTCCAGGAGGAGGAGACCGGGGTCGCTGGCGAGGGCGCGGGCGATCTCCAGCTTGCGCTGGTCTCCGTAGGGGAGGTTGCGCGCGAGGTGGTCGGCCTTGTCCTGGAGGCCGATGAACTCCAGGAGTTCCATGGCGCGTTCGCGGCTGCCGTTCTCGGCCTTGGTGTAGCCGGGGAGGCGCAGGAGCGCGGACCAGAGGCCTTCCTTGGTCCTGGTGTGGCGTCCGACGAGGACGTTCTCCAGGACGGTCATGTTGGCGAAGAGCCTGATGTTCTGGAAGGTGCGGGCGATGCCGGCCTTGGTGACGAGGTGGGGCTTGGGCGGCAGGACGGTGCCCTTGTAGCTGACCTTGCCCTCGGTGGGGACGTAGAGGCCGGTGAGGCAGTTGAAGAAGGTGGTCTTGCCGGCGCCGTTGGGGCCGATGAGTCCGACGATTTCGCCTGCGTTGACGGTGAGGTCGACGTTGCGTACGGCGGTGAGTCCGCCGAAGCGCATGGTGACGCCGCTGGCGTCCAGGACGGTGGTCGCGGTCTTCGTGGTGGTGGTCATGGTGGTCACGCCCCCGCCTTGGCGATGCCGGCGCCGCTGTCTTCGGACTGCCGTGGTTCGGGTACGTCGATGAGCTCGTCGTTCTCGTGGAATTCGAGCTGTTTCCTGCGGTCGGCGACCAGGCCTTCGGGGCGGAAGCGCATCAGGAGGATGAGCGCGATGCCGAAGAGGAAGAGCTGGTAGTCCTGCATGAACTGCAGTTTGGCCGGGATGAGGTAGAGCAGCGCGGCGCCGACGAAGGGTCCGCTGAGGGTTCCCATGCCGCCGAGGATGACGGCGGCGAGGAGGAAGGCGGAGTTCGGGGGTACGGAGCCGGCGAACTGGTACTGCTCGGGCGTCACGGTGTAGTTGACGTGGGCCTGGACGGTTCCGGCGAGTCCGGCGAGGGTGGCGCCGAGGGCGAAGGCGAGCAGCTTGAGCCGGAAGGCGTTGATGCCCATGGCGGTGGCTGCGGTCTCGTCCTCGCGGATGGCGACCCAGGCGCGGCCGATGCGGGAGTCCCCGGAGCGGCGGAAGACGAGGACGACGACGGCGGTGACGACGAGCATCAGCAGGTAGTAGTTGGCCGGCCTGCTGAGGGTGAAGGGGCCGATGTCGTGGCTGAGTCCGAAGTCGATCCCGAACAGGTTGAGGTCGGGGATGCTGGGGATGCCCTGGGAGCCGTTGGTGAGGTCGGGTCCGCTGTTGCCGTTGAGGTTGTTGACGGTGACGCGGAAGATCTCTCCGAAGCCGAGGGTGACGATGGCGAGGTAGTCGCCGCGCAGCCGCAGGGTCGGGGCGCCGATGAGGACGCCGAAGATCAGGGAGACGACGGCTCCGGTGAGGACGGCGGCCCAGAAGGGGAAGTGGACGCCGATGGCGGAGAGGGGTGCGCCGGAGACGAGGGCCGCGGTGTAGGCGCCGACGCCGAGGAAGGCGACGTAGCCGAGGTCGAGGAGGCCGGCGAGGCCGACGACGACGTTGAGGCCCAGTGCGACGGTGGCGAAGATGAGGATGTTCGCGCCGATGAGGGCGTATTCCGCGGTGTCCTGGGTGAAGGGGAAGCAGAAGGCCGCGGCCAGGGCGGCGGTGAGGGTGACGTTGCGGTGCTTCGTGGTCAGCGCGGTGATGCGGGCGATGAGTCCGGCCCGGGTGAGCGCGGTGAACGCGAAGCCCGCCGTGATGAGGAAGCCGATGAACTCCTCGGATTCCTCGGTGGGGATGTCGACGCCGAAGGTGAAGACGTAGAGGGCGGCGCCGAAGGCCGCGGTGATGATGAGGATCTCCACCCAGGCGGGGAGTGCCTTGGCACGGCCGGCGGAGGGTGCGGCGAGGCTGTTGCGGAAGCGCTGCCAGGCGCCCGGCCGGGGTTCGTCGGCGGGGAGGGGCTCGTCGCTGGGGAGGGCGAGGGCGGCGAGGAGGGCGATGAGTGCGCCGATGCCGCTGACCCAGGCTCCGGGTTCGAGGTTGACCACGCCGCCGAGTTCGTAGGCGATCGCACCGATGGTGTAGCCGGTGGTGCCGAGGGTGGCGAGGGCGAGGAGGCGGACGGGGCTGTTGGTGCCGCCGGGGGTGAGCCAGCGGAGTCCCGGGATGCCGTATCCGCTGAGGGTGAAGAGGAGGGTGAGGACCGAGGCGGTGAGGGTGAGGATCTGGAGGCCGCCGGGGTAGCCGGTGACGGTGAGGTCGCCGGGGAACTCGGAGGTCCAGGTCCAGGGGAGGAAGGTGCCGGCGAGTGCTGCCGCGGCGCCGATGAGGGTGGCGATGCGGGCGGCGGGTGCGGGGACGTGTGTGTTCTGGGTGGTCATCCGTATCACGCCCGATCCGCGACGCGTTCGCCGAGCAGGCCCTGGGGCCGCAGCAGGAGGACGACGATGAGGAGGACGAAGGCCCATACGTCCTTCCAGGCGCCGCCGCCGAAGAGGTCCATGCCGGGGACGTCGCTCATGTAGCCGGTGGCGAGGGATTCGGCGACGCCGAGTACGACTCCGCCGAGCATGGCGCCGTAGATGTTGCCGATGCCGCCGAGTACGGCTGCGGTGAAGGCCTTGAGCCCCATGAGGAAGCCCATTTTGAAGCCGATCTGGCCGTTCTTGAGCCCGTAGGCGACGGCGGCGACGGCGGCGAACGCGGCACCGATGGCGAAGGCCATGACGATGATGCGGTCGGTGTTGATGCCCATGAGCTTGGCGGTGTCGGGGTCCTGGCTGGTCGCCTGCATGCCGCGGCCGGAGCGGGTCTTGGAGACGAAGAGGCCCAGCGCGATCATGCAGATGGGTGCGGCGATGAGGACGAAGAGGTCACCGCGTTGGATGTGGGCGCCGAAGACGTCGAACGCTTCGCCCTTGAACTGGGGGAAGGGGCGGTCCTTGGTGGCGTTGGGGTACCACTTCCAGATGGCCTGCTGGAGCGCGAGGGAGAGTCCGATCGCGGTGATCAGCGGGGCGAGCCGGGGAGCGGTGCGCAGCGGCCGGTACGCGAAGCGTTCGGCTGCGACGCTGATGGCGACGGAGCATATGACGCCGCCGATGATCATGAGGGGGACGATCGCGAGGAGGTTGGAGCCGGCCGGCATCCAGAGGTACACGGTGAGAGCTCCGAAGCCTCCGATCATGAAGATCTCGCCGTGGGCGAAGTTGATGAGCTGGATGATTCCGTAGACCATCGTGTATCCGATCGCGATGAGTCCGTACATCGCGCCGAGGATGAGTCCATTGGCCAGCTGTTGCGGCAGTTCGTGCACCGCAGGGCCTCCGTGGAGTGGTTCGGATATGGCACCGCGCGGGAGCGCTCGTAGCGCTCCCGCGCGGTCTGGTGTCAGTCGTTGCGTGACCGGGAGCTTGTTACGGCTTGTAGGCCTCGCTGAGCTTGGACGCCCACTTGCCGCCGTCGACCTGGTAGGCGGTCATCATGGTGTTCGTGGTGTCGCCGAACTCGTCGAACGAGACGGGGCCGGTGACGCCTTCGAAGTTGACCTTGCTCATCGCGTCGAGGACCTTGGTGCGGGCGTCGTCGGGGAGCTTGCCGTCATTGGCCGCGACGACGGCCTTGACGGCCTCGATGATCGACCAGGTGGCGTCGTAGGTGCCGCCGCCGTAGGCCTCGTAGGCGTCCTTGTATCCGGCCGTCTTGTAGTCCGCGATGAACTTCTTGGCGGACTCGAGCTCCTCGACGGGCTTGCCGACGGAGGTGGCGATGTCGCCCTGGGCCTTCTTGTTGAGCTTGATGAAGTCGGCGCTGTACATGCCGTCGCCGCCCATGAGGGGGATCTGGACGCTGTCCTTGAGCTGCTGGCTCAGGGGGGCGCCGGCGGGGTACTCACCGCCGTAGTAGACGGCCTTGGCGCCGGACTTCTTGACCTTGGTGACGACGGCGTTGAAGTCGCGGTCGTCGGGGTTGACGTGGTCGGAGCCGGCGATCTTGCCGCCGAGTCCGGTGAACGTCGCCTTGAAGGAGGCTGCGAGACCGGCGCCGTAGGGCTTCTGGTCGTCGATGAGGTAGACCTGCTTGATCTTCGCGTTGTTGTACAGGTACTTCGCGGCGAAGGCGCCCTGGATCTGGTCCGTGGTGGCGGTGCGGAAGTAGGTCTTGAAGGGGCGCTTCTTGTCGCCGGACTTCCAGTTGTCGCCCTGGGTCAGCTCGGTGCCCGTGTTGGCGGGGGAGACCTGGGTGAGGCCGGCGTCGTTGAGCGGCTTCTGCATCGACTGGGAGACGCCGGAGTTCAGCGGGCCGACGACGCCGAGAACGCTCTTGTTGTCGATGAACTTGGTGGCGTTCTGCTGGCCGACGGAGGGCTGGGCCTGGTCGTCGAGCGGCTGGATCTCGAACTTGATGCCCGGGACCGTCTTGTCCTTGTTCGCCGTTTTGGCGGCGAGGTCGGCGGAGTTCTTGATGCCGAGGCCGAGGGCGGAGAGGTCACCGGTCAGCGGGGCGTCGACGCCGATGACGACGGTCTGGGTGTCGCCGCTGCTGCTGTCCTTCTTGTCGTCGTCGCGCGACCCGCAGGCGGTGAGTGTCAGTGCTCCTGTGGTGAGCACTGTGGTGAGGATGAGCAAAGAACGGTGTCGCACGAAAAGTCCTTTCCCTGGCGCGGCCTCCTCTGCTTGAGGTGCCGTGTCGTTCGCCGGGCCGTACTGGTTGGTACAGGGCCGTGCTGCAGACGCGCCCGGCGGCGCGGTGACTGGCGGTGACTCTAAGGGCAGGGGCGGGGGTCGGGGATGGGAGTGGAGCAGGATGTGACTGTCTTGTTATGCCCTTGAGCAAGGCTTGAGGTGGCTGTGTGGACATGTACGGCTTTCTACCGGACGGTGAAGTGACCGCATGCTGAGAACGCGCAGCTCTGCTAAGGGGCTTGGAGCGATCTTGGTGCTGTCGCCCGGTGGGGGGTGCGCGGCGGTGCGGGAGGGCGTGCCGGGGCACCCGGTGCCTGCGGGGCCGGGTGGGGCGTGGGGTGCCGGGCGGCTGCACATTGCGTGGTTGTTACGCAGTGTTACAGCCGGGCTGGTGGGGTCGACGCGGTGTGGTGGGTGCGCAGGCGGGCGTGGCTGATGAGTGGGCCACGGAACGGGGTTGGTGGTCAAGGGCGTTGGCTGCGGTGGTTGTGCAAGTTCGGTGTGCGTGGCGGTGGTTGTGCCCGGATATGACACTGCCCGGCCGGATTGGGGATCCGGCCGGGCAGGGGGTGGTGCGGGTGCCGCGGGGTCAGGAGGCGTCGGCCTTGGGGGCGTCGCGCAGGAGGCAGGTGAGGCGGGCGGTGCAGACCCGCTTGTCCTGTTCGTCGGTGATGACGATCTCGTACGTGGCGGTGGTGCGGCCGCGGTGTACGGGGGTGGCGACGCCGGTGACGAGGCCGTTCCGTACCCCTCGGTGATGGGTGCAGTTCAGGTCGACGCCGACGGCGAGCTTGGCGGGGCCGCCGTGGAGCATGGCGCCCACCGAGCCGAGGGTCTCGGCGAGGACGGCGGAGGCGCCGCCGTGCAGGAGTCCGTAGGGCTGGGTGTTGCCCTCGACGGGCATGGTGGCGACGACGCGGTCCGCGGAGGCCTCGGTGATCGTGACGCCCATGCGTTCGCCGAGGTGGCCCGCGGAGAAGAGGGAGGGCAGGTCGACGCCGAGGGTGGCGTACTCGTCGATGATCTCCTGGGGGAACGTGGGTGTGGTGTGCTCGCCCATGGGTCCGGCTCCGTCTCTCTGCGGTGGTTCGGTGCTGTGCGCTGGTCCTGGCTGTGCTCCCTGTTCATATCAGACGGCTGAGCGGGCGCTTAGCGCGGCTGTCTCCGGGGATCAGCGCAGGTTCTCGAACCGCACCACGACGGACTTGCTGGCGGGGGTGTTGCTGGTGTCCGCGGTGGAGCCGAGGGGGACGAGCACATTGGTCTCGGGGTAGTAGGCGGCGGCGCAGCCGCGGGCGGTGGGGTAGTGGACGACGCGGAAGCCGGGGGCGCGCCGTTCCACCCCGTCCTTCCATTCGCCGACGAGGTCGGCGTAGGCGCCGTCGGCGAGGCCCAGGGCGGCGGCGTCGTCCGGGTTGACGAGGACGACGCGGCGGCCGCCCTTGATGCCGCGGTAGCGGTCGTCGAGGCCGTAGATGGTGGTGTTGTACTGGTCGTGGGAGCGCAGCGTCTGCAACAGGAGCCGGCCTTCGGGGAGTTCGGGGAACTCGACGGGGGCGGCGGTGAAGTTGGCCCGGCCGGTGGCGGTGGGGAAGCGGCGGGAGTCGCGGGGGGCGTGGGGGAGGGTGAACCCGCCGGGGTGCGCGACGCGTTGGTTGAAGTTCTCGAAGCCGGGGACGACGCGGGAGATGCGGTCGCGGATCGTCGCGTAGTCCTTCTCGAACTCCTCCCAGGGGGTGGCTGATCCGGGCCCGAGCACGGCGCGGGCGAGACGGGCGACGATGGCGGGCTCGGAGAGCAGATGGGGGCTCGCGGGGGTGAGGTTGCCGCGGGAGGCGTGCACCTTGCTCATGGAGTCCTCGACGGTGACGAACTGCTTGCCGCCGGCCTGGACGTCCTTGTCGGTGCGGCCCAGGGTGGGCAGGATCAGGGCCCGGGTGCCGGTGACGGCGTGGGAGCGGTTGAGCTTCGTCGAGACGTGGACGGTGAGGCGTGCGGTGCGCATCGCGGCCTCGGTGACGTCGGTGTCGGGGGTGGCGGCGACGAAGTTGCCGCCCATGGCGAAGAAGACCTTGGCGTCGCCGTCGCGCAGGGCCTGGATGGAGCGGACCACGTCGTAGCCGTGGTGCCGCGGTGAGGTGATGGAGAACTCCTTGTCGAGGGCGTCGAGGAACGCCGTCGACGGCCTCTCGAAGATGCCCATGGTGCGGTCGCCCTGGACGTTGGAGTGGCCGCGGACGGGGCAGACCCCGGCGCCGGGCCGGCCGATGTTGCCGCGCAGCAGGAGGAAGTTGACGACTTCCCGGATGGTCGGCACGGAGTGCTTGTGCTGGGTGAGGCCCATGGCCCAGCACACGATGGTGCGCCGGGAGGCGAGGACCATGGCGAGGGCCTCCTCGATGGCGGCGCGTTCGAGGCCGGTGGCGGCGAGGGTCTGATCCCAGTCCGCCTCGGCCGCCGCGGCGGCGAACTCCTCGAAGCCGTGGGTGTGTTCGGCCACGAAGGTCTCGTCGACGGCTCCCTCGGCGGCGAGGATCATCTTGTTGAGGAGCCGGAAGAGTGCCTGGTCGCCGCCTATGCGTATCTGCAGGAACAGGTCGTTGAGGGCCGCCCCCCTGATCATGCCGACGGGGGTCTGCGGGTTCTTGAAGCGTTCCAGGCCGGCCTCGGGCAGCGGGTTCACCGAGATGATCTTCGCTCCGGCGGACTTGGCCTTCTCCAGGGCGGAGAGCATCCGGGGGTGGTTGGTGCCCGGGTTCTGCCCGGCGACGATGATCAGGTCGGCGTGGTGGAGGTCCTCCAGGGAGACGGAGCCCTTGCCGACGCCGATCGTCTCGGTGAGGGCCGAGCCGGAGGACTCGTGGCACATGTTGGAGCAGTCGGGGAGGTTGTTGGTGCCGAATTCGCGGGCGAACAGCTGGAGCAGGAACGCGGCCTCGTTGCTCGTGCGCCCGGAGGTGTAGAAGAGGGCCTCGTCGGGGGAGGCGAGTGCGCCGAGCTCCTCGGCCATGACGGCGAAGGCGCGCTCCCAGGTCACGGCCTCGTACCGGTCGGCGCCCTCGGGCAGGTACATGGGTTGCGTGATACGCCCCTGCTGGCCGAGCCAGTAGCCGCTGCGGGTGGCGAGATCGGCGACCGGGTGGGCGGCGAAGAAGTCCGGGGTGACGCGGCGCAGCGTGGCTTCCTCGGCGACGGCCTTGGCGCCGTTCTCGCAGAATTCGGCGGTGTGCCGCTTGTCGCCCTCGGGCCAGGCGCAGCCGGGGCAGTCGAAGCCGTCCTTCTGGTTGACCTTGAGGAGGGTCTGCGCGGTGCGGCGCACGCCCATCTGCTGCTGGGCGATGCGCAGGCTGTGGGCGACGGCGGGCAGCCCGGCGGCGGCGTGCGGGGCGGGTGCGACCTGCGGTGCGTCCTGGACCGGGTCTCCGGTGGGCGGCTTGGTGGCCATCGTGCTCCCCTTCGGGCCTGCGGCGGGCCGGGGCGCGGTCCGCGGTGCGTGATTCCTTGTCTCCGATCCTGGCACGCGGCGGGGGAGGGCCGCCCGGCGAGCCGCCGCAGGACGGCCGGAGACGGCGGCCGGTCCGGATTGTCAGTGGTACGTGGCAGGATCGGGGTGTGGCTGAGACGGCATCGAAGAAGACGGCAGACAACCGACCGCGCCTGCTCCTGATGGACGGGCACTCCCTGGCGTACCGGGCGTTCTTTGCGCTGCCTGCGGAGAATTTCACGACGGGGGCGGGGCAGCCGACGAACGCGGTCTACGGCTTCGCGTCGATGCTCGCGAACACGCTGCGTGACGAGGCGCCGACGCACTTCGCGGTGGCGTTCGACGTGTCGCGCAAGACGTGGCGCTCGCAGGAGTTCCCGGAGTACAAGGCGAACCGGTCGAAGACCCCGGACGAGTTCAAGGGCCAGGTCGAGCTGATCGGGGAGTTGCTCGACGCGATGCACGCCGACCGGTTCGCGGTCGACGGCTTCGAGGCGGACGATGTCATCGCGACGCTGGCCACGCAGGCGGAGGCGGCCGGTTTCGAGGTCCTGATCGTCACGGGCGACCGGGACTCGTTCCAGCTGATCACGGAGAACGTGACGGTGCTGTACCCGACCAAGGGTGTGTCGGAGCTGACGCGGTTCACTCCGGAGAAGGTCGAGGAGAAGTACGGCCTCACCCCGCAGCAGTACCCGGACTTCGCGGCGCTGCGCGGTGACCCGTCGGACAACCTTCCGGGCATCCCCGGGGTCGGCGAGAAGACGGCCGCGAAGTGGATCAACCAGTTCGGTTCGTTCGACGAGCTGGTGGACCGGGCCGAGGAGGTCAAGGGGAAGGCCGGGCAGAATTTCCGCGACCACCTGGACGCGGTGCGG
Source organism: Streptomyces sp. NBC_01257 (assembly GCF_035917255.1). Taxonomy (NCBI): domain Bacteria; kingdom Bacillati; phylum Actinomycetota; class Actinomycetes; order Kitasatosporales; family Streptomycetaceae; genus Streptomyces; species Streptomyces sp. NBC_01257. Next base: position 2,443,671 of record NZ_CP108472.1, on the reverse strand, counting down.
CTGAACCGGCGGCTGACCGAGATGGTCCGCGACGTGGAACTGCCGAAGACCCCCGCCGATCTGGAGCGCGCCCCCTACGACCGCACGGCGGTCACCGGGGTGCTCGATGTGCTGGAGATCCGCAACCCGAGCCTGCGTGAGCGGCTGCTCGCGGTGGACCCGGGCAAGGCGGAGGACGAGGCCCCGGCTCCGGCCGCGGGCATCGAGCTGGACGGTGCGGTGCTGGGGGCCGGCGAGCTCGCTCCGTGGCTGGCCGAGCACGGCGCGCAGCCGCTCGGCGTCGCCACGGTGGACACCTGGGCGCTCGGCAGCGGCACGGTCACGGAGATCGCGCTCGCCACGGCCGGCGGGGCCGCCGCCTGGTTCGACCCGGCGCAGGTCGACGAGGCCGACGAGCAGGCGTTCGCCGCCTGGATCGCGGACGCGTCCCGGCCGAAGGTCATGCACAACGCGAAGAGCGCGATGCGCGTCTTCCCGGAGCACGGCTGGCGGATCGAGGGCGTGTCGATGGACACCGCGCTCGCCGCGTATCTGGTGAAGCCGGGCCGGCGCTCCTTCGCGCTGGACGCCCTGGCGGTGGAGTACCTGGGCCGGGAGCTCGCCCCGGCGGCCGCGTCCGACGGCCAGCTGGCGTTCGGTGCGGACGACCAGGCCGAGGCCGACGCCCTGATGACGCAGGCCCGTGCCGTCCTCGACCTCGGCGACGCGTTCACGACGCGGCTCAAGGAGGTCGGCGCGGCCGAGCTGCTGCACGACATGGAGCTGCCGACGTCGATCCTGCTGGCCCGCCTGGAGCGGCACGGCATCGCGGCGGACCGGCCCCATCTGGAGGGCATGGAGCAGCAGTTCGCGGGCGCCGTGCAGCAGGCGGTGAAGGAGGCGCACGCCGCGGTGGGCCGCGAGTTCAACCTCGGTTCGCCCAAGCAGCTCCAGGAGGTCCTCTTCGGCGAGCTGGGCCTGCCGAAGACGAAGAAGACGAAGACCGGGTACACGACGGACGCGGACGCGCTGGCGTGGCTGGCCGCGCAGACCGAGCACGAGCTGCCGGTCATCATGCTGCGCCACCGCGAGCAGGCGAAACTGCGGGTCACGGTCGAGGGCCTGGTCAAGACGATCGCCGCGGACGGCCGGATCCACACCACGTTCAACCAGACCGTGGCCGCGACCGGCCGGCTCTCCTCCACCGACCCCAACCTGCAGAACATCCCCGTCCGCACCGACGAGGGCCGGGCGATCCGCCGGGGCTTCGTCGTCGGCGAGGGCTTCGAGACGCTGATGACGGCGGACTACAGCCAGATCGAGCTGCGCGTGATGGCGCACCTCTCCGAGGACGCGGGCCTGATCGAGGCGTTCACCTCCGGCGAGGACCTGCACACCACGGTCGCCTCGCAGGTCTTCGGTGTCGAGAAGACCGCGGTCGACCCCGAGATGCGGCGCAAGATCAAGGCCATGAGCTACGGGCTGGCGTACGGCCTGTCCGCGTTCGGTCTCTCCCAGCAGCTGAACATCGAGGCGGGCGAGGCCCGGGGCCTGATGGACACCTACTTCGAGCGGTTCGGCGGCGTCCGCGACTATCTGCACCGCGTGGTGGAGGAGGCGCGGGCCACCGGCTACACGGAGACGGTCTTCGGCCGCCGCCGCTATCTGCCGGACCTCAACAGCGACAACCGCCAGCGCCGCGAGACGGCCGAGCGGATGGCGCTCAACGCACCGATCCAGGGCACGGCCGCGGACATCGTGAAGGTCGCCATGCTCCACGTCGACCGGGCACTCACCGAGGCGAAGCTGACGTCACGGATGCTGCTCCAGGTCCACGACGAAATCGTGCTGGAGATCGCCGCGGGTGAGCGGGAGCAGGTGGAGAAGATCCTGCGCCACGAGATGGCGACGGCGGTGCAGTTGCGGGCGCCGCTGGATGTGTCGGTCGGCGTGGGCACGGACTGGGAGTCCGCCGCACACTGAGGCCCGATGCGGGGCGGGCGCCCGTCGCCGGGCGCTCCGTCCTCAGTCGCCGGTCCGGCTCGTGTCCCGGGCCCGGCCGGCGACGGGGAGTGAGGGTGCCGCGGTGCCCCGGCCCCGCAGCCGCATCCACACCGCGTACAGCACGAGTCCGGCCGCCAGCCCGGCCCCCGCGCCGAAGCACGCGGTCGGGATGATGTCGAGCGGTGTGTCGATGTGCCCGAAGTAGGCGTACCAGCGCGCGCAGCGGTGCACGGTGCCCAGCAGGACGCACAGCCCGATGACCGCGGCCGCCCACCACCGCGCCGGGCGGTCCAGGACCGGTACGGACGCCGGCACCGGCCGGTTCCCGGTCCGGCGCAGCCCCGTCACGGCGAACCACGCGAGCACGGTCAGCGCGAGGGCCGAACTGCCGTACTGCACCAGCTGGAACACCGGATATCCGGACACGTCGCGGTCCAGTACGGGCACCAGCCGCACCCCCCACCGGTCGTGGTGGGTGAACGCGTCCCAGACGACGTGCGTCCCGGCCCCGATGACGGCGGACACCAGGAACCAGCCACCGTCCCGCAGACCGCGCGGCCCCTCCCGCGGGGTGCGCCGCTCGCCGCGTACCCAGGTGTGCACGCGCCCCTGTTGGCTCGTGGGCAGCAGTGCCACGAGCGGTTCGCGCAGCAGCAGCCACAGCGCCACGGTCGCCGCGGTGATCACGACGTCGACGGTGAACACACCCCACCACGCGTGGGTGACCTGCCCGAACTCCATGGCACCCGGGACCGCCGTGTCCGCGTAGTACGTCATGTCGGGGGCGAACGAGCCGGCGACGAGGGCCGAGGCCAGGAGCGGTCCGCGCCCGGTTCCGTTGCGGCGGATCCCGGGGAGGACGGCGGCGGCGTGGCTGAGCGTGAACGGCATGGGGGAAGTATGCGGGAGCCGTCTTCACCGGCCCGTCACCCATTGGGCAACTTGCGGACCGGAAGGTGAGAAACCGGTAAGAAGCGGTACGGCCGCTGTGTTCGGGCGGCACAAGTTGCCGTAGGGTCGCCTGAGTCCAGGCGCAGGGGAGCGCGGACAGCCGACGACGGGGAGGGCCCACACGTTATGGCAGCGCAATTCGGTCGCCGACTTCGCAGAGGGGCGGCCACGACTGCCGTGGCAGCCGCCGCTGTGGCGGCACTCTCCGCATCGCAGGCCCCCGGCTCACCCCTGGTGGCGTCCGAGGGAGGCGAGCAGCCGGCCGCCGGATCGACGCCCTCGGGCGACGGCGCCGCGTCGGGCAACTCGCCCTACTTCACGGACCTGCCGCCGCTGAACACGCCCAACAAGCCGGGCACCTCCACCAATCTGCCCGTGACAGGCAGTGCGGAATCGGGCATACCGGCCTCGGTCCTGGCGGCGTACAAGAAGGCCCAGCAGACCATCGCGGGCACGGACGCCGCCTGCCGGCTGCCGTGGCAGCTCCTCGCCGCGATCGGCAAGGTGGAGTCCGGCCAGGCCCGCGGCGGCCGCGTCGACGCGCAGGGCACCACGTTCTCCCCGATCCTCGGACCGGCCCTCAACGGCCAGGGCTTCGCCCTGATCAAGGACACCGACAACGGTGTCTACGACGGCGACTCGACGCACGACCGGGCGGTCGGCCCGATGCAGTTCATCCCGTCGACCTGGGAGACCTGGGGCCAGGACGGCAACGCCGACGGCCGCAGGGACCCGAACAACATCTACGACGCGGCGCTCGCCGCCGGGCGCTACCTCTGCGCCGGCTCGCGCGACCTGTCGCTCGCCGCCGACCTGGACCGGGCGGTCCTGAGCTACAACCACTCGGACGAGTATCTGCGTACCGTCCGCACCTGGTTCGACTACTACAACCGCGGCACCCACGAGGTGCCGGACGGTACCGGTGTCCTGCCGGCCGAGACCGGCACGGGGACCCATCCGGACCTCGGCCCCGGCACCTCGGGCGGCTCCCCGTCGCCGTCCTCCTCGCCGTCCGGATCGCCGACGCCGAACCCCAAGCCTCCGACGACGCCGACCCCCAAGCCTCCGACGAAGCCGAGCCCCACGCCCACGGACCCGGGCCGTCCGACGACGCCGACGACCCCAACGCCGACGCCCGAGCCCACGCCGACCCCGGACCTCGCCGCCGTGCAGAACGCGGGCACCGGCGAGCTGACCGCGACGGCGGGCGACGCGTTCGCCGAGCGGATCAAGGCCCGGGCGAAGAGCAACCTCGGCAAGCCGCTCGCCAAGGTGTCCGTGACCTTCACCGTCGCCGGTGACACGGACGCCGCGTTCGACGGCGGGAAGAAGTCCGTCACCCTGGCCACCGGGGCCGACGGCACCGTCACCGCGCCGGTGCTGAAGGCGGGCGAGAAGACCGGTGCGTTCACCGTGCGCGCGACGGCCACCGGCACCTCGCTGCCCGCCGTCACCTACCAGGCGGCCGTCACCGCCCGGCAGGCCGACGCCATCGCCAGGACGGGCACCGCGAAGCTGACCGCCGTCGCGGGCCAGACCTTCGCCGACGTCACCGCCAAGGCGACGTTCAAGGGCGCGGCCGCCGACCGGGTCGCCGTCACCGCCACCATGATCACCGACGACGAGAAGCCGGCGGAGAACGACAAGGGCCCGTACTTCACGGACGACGAGGGGGACCCGGTCCGCACCCTCGCGCTCACCACCGGGGCCGACGGCACGGTCACCCTGCCGGCGATCTACGCCGACGGCGCCGCGGGCACGTACAAGCTGCGCCTCACCACCGAGGGCGGCGGCTCGGTCGTCATCGAGCTGACGGTCGAGGCCCCCGCCGCCGCCTGACCCGTCCGCACCAGGGCTCCACACGCCCCGAACAGCCCCTTCGCCGGGACCCGGCCAAGGGGCTGTTCTACGTGTTCTCATCTCGCGTCCGGGTTGCTACGGTGCCCCAGCCCTGACGACCCATCAGTTCCGTGCTTCCGGGAGGCCGAGCATGCGTGCCCTAGTCGCCGCCGCCATCGGACTGGCCGCCGCCCTCGCCCTCGTGCTCACCATCAGTGCGATCGGCGCCCCACCCGGCGAGACCTCACCCAAACCCCTGCTGACCACGGTCCCGGGTCCGAAGAACTAGCCGTCCGCACCACGGAATGCAGAGGGAGGACACCCATGCGCCGCCGAGCCAGCCTCGTACTCCTGGCCTTCGCCGTCTTCTTCGCCGCGATGTCACCGCTGCTGCGCTGGTACGCCTTCCCGCGGCTGGCGAAGATACCGCCGAACCAGTACCAGGAGACGGTGCTGGAGGCGAAGCCCGCGACCCTGCTCAACTACAGCACGCTCAAGTCCGAGAAGGTCGACAAGATCACCATCGTGCAGACCCTCAAGGGCAATGTGGAGGAGTCCGACAAGATCGAGCGCAGCGCCGGCCGCGACGTCGTCGTGTGGGACGCGCTCTCCTACATCCAGGGTCCCGACGGCAAGATGGTCTCCAAGATCCCCGAGCGCTACATCTTCGACGCCCACAGCCAGGACCCCGTCCACGCCACCGGCGAATCGGTCGACGGGGACCCGGTCAGCCGCGAGGGCATCGAGTTCAAGTGGCCCTTCCTCACCGAGAAGCGCGACTACGAGTACTTCGACGCCCAGACCCGCACCAGCGCGCCCATCCACTACGAGGGCACCCAGAAGTTCCGCGGCCTGGACGTCTACTACTTCGAGCAGACCATCCCGTGGACGAAGGTCCCGATGCCGAAGACGATGCCGATCAAGGGCATCACCCCGGCGCAGATCGCCAAGACCGGCATGACCCGCTGGTACACCACCAAGCGGATGTTCTGGGTCGACCCGGTCACCGGGGCGCCGGTCAACGGCGAGGAGGTCCACAAGGAGGAGCTGCGGAACGCGAAGGCGATGGGCATGTCCCAGGACACCGTCACCGTGTTCGCCGGGCACGTGAAGATGCGCGAGGACTACATCGTCTCGATCACCGACCTGGTCAAGTCCCAGCGCCTGCTGGTCCTGCTGCTGACCTCGTACCTGCCCTGGGGCTTCCTCGTCCTCGCCGTCCTCCTGCTGGCCCTCTCACTGTGGCTGGAGGCCCGCTCGCGGCGGCCGGACGAGGCGGAGACGGCCGGGCGCAAGGAACCGGAACCCGCCCCTACTCCCGCTTGAGCCGCGCCTTCGTGAAGCGGGTCGCCGCCACCGTCGTCGGGTCCTCGGGCCACGGATGCCGCGGATAGCGGCCGCGCAGCTCCGCCCGCACCGCCTTGTAGCCCTCCCGCCAGAACGACGCCAGATCCGCCGTCACCGCCGCAGGGCGGCCCGCGGGCGAGAGCAGGTGCACCAGCACCGGGACGCCCGCCACCCGCGGGGTCTCCTGGAGGCCGAACAGTTCCTGGAGCTTCACCGCGAGCACCGGCTGCGGACCGCCGTACTCCACCCTGATCCGCGAACCGCTCGGCACCTCGATCCGCTCCGGGGCCAGCTCGTCCAGCCGGGCCGCCTCACCCGTCGCCCACGGCAGCAGTCTGCGCAGCGCCTGCCCGGCGTCGATCCCGGCCAGGTCCGAGCGGCGCCGGGCCCGCGACAGCTCGGGCTCCAGCCACTGCTCGGTACGGTCCAGCAGCGCCTCGTCCGAGACGTCCGGCCACGGCGCGCCGAGCTCCCGGTGCAGAAAGGCCAGCCGCTCGCGCAGCTGCCCGGTGTCGCGGCTCCAGCGCAGCAGCCCGAGCCCCTCCCGGCGCAGCCCCTCCACCAGGGCCTCGCGCACCAGCGCGGGGTCCGGCCGCTTCAGCGGGCGCGTCGCCAGTTCGACGGCGCCCAGGCGCTCCACCCGTCGGGCCACCACGTCCCGGCCGTCCCAGCGCACCTCCTCGCCCGCGAACCGCAGATGCCCGGCCGCCAGCCGCGCCGTGTCCTCGTCGATGACGGCGGCGAGCCGCACCTGCGCGGAGGCCGCGTGTGCCGGACGGTCCGCGACCGCGACCGCCAGCCACGGGGCGCTGCGCAGCCGTGAGCCGTCCCGCAGTTCCGCGCCCGTGCCGGACGCCATCAGGAACGCCCCCTCGCCCCGGGCCCGCGCCACCCGCTCGGGAAACGCCAGCGCGGCGACCAGCCCCACGGCGGCATCGTCCGGACCCGGCCCGCCGTGACCCGCGTCCTTCAGGGAGGAGGACAGCCGCCGCACCTCCTGGCGCCAGCGGGCGGCATAACCGTCCTTGCCCAGCCGGGCGGTGCGCAACGCGGCGGCCAGGTCGTCCCCGTAGTCCCGCGGCGGCTCCTCGCTCAGCAGCGCCACGACCTCCGCGGCCCGGCGCCCGCCGACCTCGGCCGCCCCGTCCAGCAGCGCCCTGGCCAGCCGCGGGTGCAGACCCAGCCGGGACATCCGGACCCCCCGCCCGGTGACCCGCCCGTCCGCCTCCACCGCGCCGACCGCCGTCAGCACCTCGCGGGCCGCGCCCATCGCACCGGCCGGCGGTGCGTCGAGCAGGGCGAGCCCCGTCGCGTCCGGATCGCCCCAGCAGGCCGCCTGGAGGGCGAACGCCGCCAGGTCGGCCACCTTGATCTCGGGGGAGGGGAAGCGGGCGAGCCGCCCGTCCTCCGCCTGCTCCCAGCAGCGGTAGACCGTCCCGGGCGCCTCCCGGCCGGCCCGGCCCGCCCGCTGCCGGCCCGCCGCCTGCGAGGCCCGTACCGTCGTCAGCGCGCTCAGCCCCCGCGCGTGGTCGGTGCGAGGCTCCCGGGCCAGACCCGAGTCGACGACGGTCCGCACACCCGGAACCGTCAGCGAGGACTCCGCCACCGAGGTCGCCAGCACCACCCGCCGCCCCTCGGACGAACCGGCCAGCACCGCGTCCTGCACGGCGGCCGGGGCCCGCCCGTGGACCTGGAGCACCTCCGCGGCCACCCCGGACAGCTGCCCCGCCACCCGGCCGATCTCACCGACGCCGGGCAGGAAGCACAGCACGTCGCCGTCCCGCTCCGCCAGCGCCCGCCGCACCACGGCGGCGACATGGCCCAGCAGCGCCGGATCGACACGCATCCCGTGCGGCGGCCGCACCGGCCGCAGCGGCGGCGCCCACACCACCTCCACCGGGTGTGACACCCCCTGCGCCTCGACGACCGGCGCGTCGCCCAGCAGCCGGGCCCAGCCCTGCGCGTCCGTCGTCGCCGACGCGGCGACCAGCCGCAGATCGGGACGGATCGCCTCCCGCACGTCCAGGAGGAACGCGGCCACCGTGTCCGCGTCCAGATGCCGTTCGTGGCACTCGTCGATGATCACCGCGTCGACACCCGCCAGCTCCTGGTCGCGCTGGAGCCGCTGGAGCAGCACCCCGGTGGTGACCACCTCGACCACGGTCCGCGGACCCACCACGCGCTCGCCGCGCACCGTGAAGCCGACCCGTTCGCCCGGCCGCTCGCCGAGCAGCCACGCCATCCGCCGGGCCGCGGCCCGGGCGGCGATCCGCCGGGGTTCGGCGACCACGACCCGGCGCACCGGTCCGTCGCCGGTCAGACCGGCCAGGACCAGCGGGACGAGCGTCGTCTTGCCGGTGCCCGGCGGCGCGCAGAGCACCGCGACACCGCGGTCGTCGAGCGCCTGCCGCAGCGCGGGCACGGCGGTGCGGACGGGCAGCTGGTCCAGTGCGTCGGTGCGGATCACGCCCCCAGTCTCGTACGGGCGGGGCCCGGCCCGTTCACCGGACGGCGGTCAGTCCCGTACGCAGACGAAGATCGCGGTGCCCGGGATCAGGTTGCCGCGCAGCGGCGACCAGCCGCCCCACTCCTGGCTGTTCCAGGCGGGCCACTCCGGTTCCACCAGGTCGACCAGGCGGAAACCGCCCGCCACCACGTCCCGCACCCGGTCGCCGAGCGTCCGGTGGTGCTCCACGTACACCGCGTCGCCCCGCTCGTCCTGCTCCACATAAGGGGTGCGGTCGAAGTACGAGGCGGCGACGGACAGGCCCTCGGGCCCCGGCTCGTCCGGGAACGCCCAGCGGACCGGATGCGTGACGGAGAAGACCCAGCGGCCGCCGGGGCGCAGCACCCGGTGGACCTCACGGAACACCTGCACCGGGTCGGCGACGAACGGCACCGCGCCGTACGCGGAGCAGGCCAGGTCGAAGGAGCCGTCGCGGAACGGCAGCACCCCGGCGTCCGCCTCGACCAGGGGGATGCCCCCGCCGATCCGCAGGGCGTGCTGGAGCTGGCGGTGGGAGAGGTCGAGGGCGACCGGCCGGGCACCCCGGGCGGCCAGCCAGCGCGAGCACTGTGCCGCGCCGGCGCCGATCTCCAGGACGTCCAGGCCCTTCAGCGAACCGGCCGGGCCCAGCAGGGCCGCGTCCGCCTCGTCGAGCCCCTCGGGTCCCCAGACGAAGCGGTCGTCGCCGAGGAAGCCGCCGTGGTCGTTCTGGTACTCGTCGGCGTTGCGGTCCCACCAGCCGCGACTGGCCCGGCTGCTCTCCGCCTCGCCGGCGCCGCGCCGTGTCGCCTCTGGTTCGGCCGCGTAGATCTCTTGGCTCATCGTGTCCGTCGTTGTAGTTTGCCTTCACCCCGTCGTACGCGGTACGTACCAGGGGGGATCCGTGAGTACGGAACCCGTGTGTCCGGAACATCTCCGGGGCCGATGTGGCCTCGGTGAACCTGAGTTGTGCCGGGTATGGGTCGTTCCGCCCTTGGTGTGCGCCTTCGCGCATTGACCCTGCCCTGCTGCCCCCGTATGCTACAAGTTGCGCTGCGAGCCTGCGCGCCTCAGACCTAGCAGGCCGCGCTCGCATCTGTATGTATGTCCCCTCGGTTCACGAGGCGCCTCCCGGTTCGGGATCGGCGCTTCCCAGGCTGTCCGGCTTCTGCAGAGGCGATACGGGCTCACGGCGTAGCAGTAACTTCGACTCACTGTCCGTACCGGAGCCCTTTCCCACATGACGAGCAGCACCGAGACCACCGCCACCACTCCGCAGGTTGCGGTCAACGACATCGGCGACGCGGACGCGTTCCTCGCGGCGATCGACGAGACGATCAAGTACTTCAACGACGGCGACATCGTTGACGGTGTCATCGTCAAGGTTGACCGGGACGAGGTTCTCCTCGACATCGGTTACAAGACCGAAGGTGTCATCCCGAGCCGCGAGCTCTCGATCAAGCACGACGTCGACCCGAACGAGGTCGTCAAGGTCGGCGACGAGATCGAGGCCCTGGTTCTCCAGAAGGAGGACAAGGAAGGCCGCCTGATCCTCTCGAAGAAGCGCGCTCAGTACGAGCGTGCCTGGGGCACCATCGAGAAGATCAAGGAAGAAGACGGCATCGTCACCGGTACCGTCATCGAGGTCGTCAAGGGTGGTCTCATCCTCGACATCGGCCTCCGTGGCTTCCTGCCGGCGTCGCTCGTCGAGATGCGCCGCGTCCGCGACCTCCAGCCGTACGTGGGCAAGGAGCTCGAGGCCAAGATCATCGAGCTGGACAAGAACCGCAACAACGTGGTCCTGTCCCGCCGTGCCTGGCTCGAGCAGACCCAGTCCGAGGTCCGCCAGACGTTCCTCACGACCCTCCAGAAGGGTCAGGTCCGCTCCGGCGTCGTCTCCTCGATCGTCAACTTCGGTGCCTTCGTGGACCTGGGTGGCGTCGACGGTCTCGTGCACGTGTCCGAGCTGTCCTGGAAGCACATCGACCACCCCTCCGAGGTTGTCGAGGTCGGCCAGGAAGTCACCGTCGAGGTTCTCGACGTGGACATGGACCGCGAGCGCGTCTCCCTGTCGCTCAAGGCGACGCAGGAAGACCCGTGGCAGCAGTTCGCCCGTACGCACCAGATCGGGCAGGTCGTTCCCGGTAAGGTCACCAAGCTCGTTCCGTTCGGTGCGTTCGTGCGCGTCGACGAGGGCATCGAGGGCCTGGTCCACATCTCCGAGCTGGCCGAGCGCCACGTGGAGATCCCGGAGCAGGTCGTCCAGGTCAACGACGAGATCTTCGTCAAGGTCATCGACATCGACCTCGAGCGTCGTCGCATCAGCCTCTCGCTGAAGCAGGCCAACGAGTCCTTCGGTGGCGACCCGGCCTCGGTCGAGTTCGACCCGACCCTGTACGGCATGGCCGCGTCGTACGACGACCAGGGCAACTACATCTACCCCGAGGGCTTCGACCCCGAGACCAACGACTGGCTCGAGGGCTTCGAGGCTCAGCGCGAGGTCTGGGAGACGCAGTACGCCGAGGCGCAGACGCGCTTCGAGCAGCACCAGGCCCAGGTCATCAAGTCCCGCGAGGCCGACGAGGCCGCTGCTGCCGAGGGCGCTGCCGCCCCGGCCGGCAGCGCTCCGGCTGCCTCGGGCGGCAGCGGTGGCGGCGGCTCGTACTCCTCGGAGTCCGCGGACAACTCCGGCGCCCTGGCGTCGGACGAGGCCCTGGCTGCCCTGCGCGAGAAGCTGGCGGGTGGCCAGAGCTGACGCTCTGACCCTCCGGCCGGTCATCGGCTGCAGTAGGTGAAAGTGAGGCCCGCTCCCTTCGGGGAGCGGGCCTCACTCGTTTGTTTCCGCGGCGGGCTGTTCGGGCTGTTACGGGGTGACGTCGATGTTGGTCAGGCCGTTGCCGCCGGTCACCGTGTTGCTCGCGTAGACGGTGGTGGGGCAACTCGCGCCGTAGTTCGTGACGTTGACCGCGATCCGCTTGTCGCCCGTGGAGCCGGACAGGTCCGAGGCGTTGTCCCGGAAGACGGTCCCGCAGCCCCAGCCGCTCTGCTGGGTGTGCGTCTCGTAGCCGTTGTTGGTCGTACGGGAGCCGTGGTTGCCCTGGACGAGGACGTCGTTGCCCTTCACGTCGACCCAGGAGTCGTCGTAGTTGGCGCCCGTCAGCCCGCTCCCGTCGAAGGTGTTGCCGATGATCCGGGCCCCGGTCGTGCCCTCCTTGATGTCGACGTTCTCGCCGCCGACGTCCGGTCCGATCGTGTTGTCCAGGATCTGGACCCGGTCGCTGCGGTCGGAGAGGTCGCCCGCCGAGCCGACGTAGACGCCCTCGCCCATGCCCCGGCCGTCGTGCCCGGTGTCGTAGATCCGCGAGTTCCGGATGACGCCGTCGCTGCTGGACTTGCGGAAGTGGACGCCCTCCATGTCCAGGTCGTGCACGGTCACCGCATCGATGATCACGCCGTTGGCACCGTCGGCCATGATGCCCTTCTGGCCGCCGGTGACGGTGATGCCCTTCACCGTCCAGTACGAGGCGCCGTTCAAGTGCAGCCCGTAGCCGCCGCCGGCCGTGAGGACCGCGCCGGAGGAGCCGGTCAGGGTGATGCGCGCGGAGGCGGTGCCGGGGACGAGGGCCTTGAAGTTGCCGGTGTACGTGCCGTCCGCGAGGTGGATCGTGTCGCCGGGGGCGGCCGCGGTGAGGGCCGACTTGAGCTGGGCGGCGGTGCTCACCTCGATGACCGTCGCGGCACCGGCCGTCGCGGCGGAGGCGAGGGTGAGCGCGCCGGTGGCGAGCGCGGTGGCCAGCAGGGCGGGGAGCAGCGTGCGGGTGCGCATGGGGGTGCCTTCCCGTGAGAGGTTCAGGACGTTCTCGTACATGAATGTGGGGCGAGTGTCTGAACTTGCTGCCCAGTGACGCTAGGGACGGGGTCGAGCCATGTCAAGGTCTGGACCAATGTGCGTCGATGCTGCGGGCAGAGTGAACACAGGGAAACGTGCGAGATACACGAATAGCTGACGGCCCGTAACACGCCCTTGCCAGGATCCCGGCAACCTCAAGATCCGAAGGGGAGCCGGGACATGACTCACGCTTCGCACCACTCGCCCGCGAGCCGCCGCACCTTCCTCCGCAACGTCGGCCTGTCCGGCGGGGCGGGCGCGATGTTCGCCACCATGGGGGCGCTCGGCCTCGCCCCCACCGCCCAGGCCGCAGGCCGCGAACCCGCCTTCCGCGCCCCCAGTAGCGGTGACTTCCACCTGAAGGGGAAGGCCGCGGCCAAGGTCGTCGTCGTGGGCGGCGGCATCGCCGGTCTCGCCACGGCCTATGAGCTCGGCAAGGCGGGCTACGACTGTACGGTCCTGGAGGCGCGCGGCCGTACGGGCGGCCGCAACTTCACCGTACGCGGCGGGGATTCCACCACCGACATCCACGGCGTCAAGCAGACCGCGCGGTTCTCCGACGGCCAGTACATGAACGCCGGACCCGGCCGGATCCCGCAGTGGATGGTCACCCTCGACTACTGCCGCGAACTCGGCGTCCCCATCGAGGTGTTCACCAACGTGAACGCCAATGCCTACATCTACAACGAGAAGTCGGGGATGAAGGCCCCCGTCCGCTACCGCACCGCCAAGGCCGACGTGTACGGCTACGTCGCCGAACTCCTCTCCAAGGCCACCGACAAGGGCGCGCTCGACCGGCAGATCACCGCCGACGACCAGGAGCGGCTGCTCGACTTCCTCAAGGACTTCGGCGACATCGGCGACACCCTCGACTACACCGGCAGCCCCCGGCGCGGCTACCGCGTCGACCCCGCGGCCGCCGGCACCCCCGGCGAGGAGCTCGGGTCCGTACCCACCGCATCCGAGGTCTTCGCCAGCGGCGTCGGACGGTACTTCGCCTTCGAGTTCGAGTACGACCAGGCGATGCTGATGTTCCAGCCCGTCGGCGGCATGGACCGGATACCCGCCGCGCTCACCCGGGCGATCGGGGAGCGCCGGATCCGTACCGGCGCCGCCGTCACCGAGATCACCGACACCGCCCACGGCGTCACCGTCACCTACACGCAGTCCGGCCGCGCCCGCAGCATCGAGGCGGACTACTGCGTCGCCGCCCTGCCGCCCAACATCCTGGCCAAGACCGCCCACAACCTCGGCCCGGCCGTCCAGACGGCCCTGGAGGCCTGCAAGCCGTCGTCGGCCGGGAAGATCGGGCTGGAGTACCGCAGCCGCTGGTGGGAGAGCGACCAGCAGATCTACGGCGGCATCACCGAGACCGACATGGACCTGGCCCACATCTGGTACCCGTCCTACGGCCACCAGGGCCGGCGCGGCACCATCATCGGCTACTACAACACCGGCTCCAACGCCGACGCGTACGCCGCGCTCACCCCGCGCGAGCGGGAGGCGCGGGCCCTCGCCCAGGGCGTCAAGATCCACGGTGAGAAGTACCGCACGGAACTCGCCACGTCGTTCTCCCACCACTGGCGCCAGACCCCGTACCTGGAGGCCTCCTGGCACTCGCTGTCCGGCGGCCCCGACGCCCCCGTCTTCGCACCGCTCAACCGGGCGGCCGGACGGGTCTACTTCGCCGGTGACTACCTGAGCTACGCGGACGCCTGGCAGCACGGAGCGTTCACCTCCGCACGGAAGGCGGTCACCGCACTGCATACGCGGGTACTTGGGTAAACACCATGTGAAGGGGCACGGGCGGGAATGCCCGTGCCCCCCGGGACGTTCTTCTTCAGGAACACAAGGAGGAGCGGTAACCGTGCCTGATCCGCAGAGTTTGTACGAATGGGAGCCGAAGGGCCTGGCTGTCGTCGACATGGCGCTCGCCCAGGAGTCGGCCGGCCTGGTCATGCTCTACCACTTCGAGGGCTACATCGACGCGGGTGAGACCGGTGAGCAGATCGTCGACGGCCTGCTCGAATCGCTGCCCCACCAGGTCGTGGCCCGGTTCGACCACGACCGCCTCGTCGACTACCGCGCACGGCGCCCGCTGCTGACGTTCAAGCGCGACCGCTGGTCGGCGTACGAGACCCCGACGCTGGACGTCCGGGTGGTCCAGGACGCGACCGGGGCGCCCTTCCTGCTGCTGTCCGGGCCCGAGCCCGACGTGGAGTGGGAGCGGTTCGCCGCCGCCGTCGAGCAGATCGTGGAGCGGCTCGGTGTCCGCCTCGCCGTCACCTTCCACGGCATCCCGATGGGCGTCCCGCACACCCGCCCGGTCGGCGTCACCCCGCACGGCAACCGCACCGACCTCATGCCCGGCCACCGCAGCCCGTTCGACGAGGCTCAGGTGCCCGGCTCCGCCGCCGCCCTCGTCGAGTACCGGCTGATGGAGGCCGGACACGACGTGCTCGGTGTCGCCGCCCATGTGCCGCACTACGTCGCCCGCTCCGCCTACCCCGACGCCGCGCTCACCGCACTGGAGTCGATCACGGCGGCGACCGGACTGGTCCTGCCGACCGTCGCCCACTCGCTGCGCACCGAGGCGCACCGCACCCAGACGGAGATCGACCGCCAGATCGACCAGGGCGACGAGGAGCTCGTCTCGCTGGTCGAGGGCCTGGAGCACCAGTACGACGCGGTCGCCGGCTCCGAGACCCGCGGCAATCTGGTCGCCGAACCGGTGGACCTGCCGTCCGCCGACGAGATCGGCCTCGAATTCGAGAAGTTCCTGGCCGAGCGCGAGGGTGACGGCTGAGACCGGTCGGCCCGCTCACCGCACCACCGGGCGGCGGGTACTAGGCTGCCGCCCATGCTGAAAGTGGGTCTGACCGGTGGGATCGGCGCCGGCAAGAGCGAAGTGTCCCGGATGCTCACCGGCTACGGGGCCGTCCTCGTCGACGCCGACCGGATCGCCCGCGAGGTCGTCGAGCCCGGCACCCCCGGGCTCGCCGCCGTCGTCGAGGAGTTCGGCACCGGCATCCTGACCCCCGAGGGCACGCTGGACCGGCCGAAGCTCGGCTCGGTCGTCTTCGCCGACAGAGAGCGGCTGGCCGCTCTCAACGCGATCGTCCACCCGCTGGTGGGCGCCCGCTCCGCCGCACTCGAACGGGCCGCCGGACCCGATTCCGTCGTCGTCCACGACGTGCCCCTCCTCACGGAGAACGGCCTCGCCCCCCTCTACGACCTGGTCGTCGTGGTCGACGCCGCCCCGGAGACCCAGCTCGACCGCCTCGTGCGGCTGCGCGGGATGACGGAGCAGGAGGCGCGCGCCCGGATGGCGGCCCAGGCCACCCGCGAGCAGCGACGCGCGGTGGCCGATCTGATCATCGACAACGACGGACCGGTCGAGGCCCTGGAACCGCAGGTCCGCGCGCTCTGGTCGGAACTGGAACGGCGGGCCGCGGCCGGCTGACCCCGGGGCCGGAATTCCGGCGGCCGGGCCGACGTTCACCCCGCGGTGGACGAGGGAAGGATGCGACTGTGCCCGAGAGGAACCCGGAGACCCACGTCATAGACTTCCGCGCGGCCGAGCAGCTGCTGGCAGCGCGCGACCCGCGGGGTGCCGTGCAACTGCTCGACTCGGTGATCGCCTCCCACCCGGAGAACACCGCCGCCCGGCTGCTGCGCGCCCGCGCCTTCTTCGCGGCCGCCCAACTGCGCCCCGCCGAGCTTGAGTTCGAGCTCGTGCTGGAGCGGGAGCCGGACAACGCGTTCGCGCACTTCGCCCTCGCGCGCACCTTCGAGCGGTCCGGCCACCCGGAGCGGGCCACGCGCCACTTCCGGCTGGCGGCGGCGCTCGACCCGAACCCGGAGTACCTGAAGGCGGCCCGCTTCGACGCGGACGGCTGAGGGCCCGGCTCCTACGGCCGGGCCCGCATGTCCGGAGTCCGGCGCTCAGTGCCCGTAACGTCCCCGTCCGCCGGGACCGGGTGCGTACGGCGGGATCGTGCGGTCCGGCCGGCCGCGCGGACCCCGGCGCAGGTGGTGGACGATCACGGCCAGATCCACCAGGACCAGCACCAGCAGCACCCCGCAGGCCGCCGCCCAGCCCGGCCGGCCGGTGACAGTGAAGGCCGTCAGGCCGAAGACGGCCCAGGCCAGGCCCCATAGACTCAGCCAGAGCCGCATCCGCAGCGGGCTGCGGGCGGTCGTGGGCTCATTACCGGTACGCATGGCGATCGCCTCACCTACCAGCATGGACCCGCGACGGCACTCGTGCGGCGATCCGACGGCAAAGAGTGGGGGCGGGGCCGTGAACGGCACAGCAACGGGGGACGCGGCCGTGCGCAGGTCCCGGATCCGCGGGTGTCTGCTGGGCGGGGCGATCGGGGACGCCCTGGGCAACCCGGTGGAGTTCCTGTCGCTCGCCGGCATCCGCCGCGCGCACGGCGAGCAGGGCGTCCAGGGGCTCACCGCCGACGAGGACGGGGCCGTCGGACGCGTCACGGACGACACCCAGATGACGCTCTTCACGGCCGAGGGACTGATCAGGGCGCACTCCCGGGCCATGTCCAAGGGGATCGGCGGCGCCGAGACGGCGGTCATGAAGCACGCCTATCTGCGCTGGCTGGACACCCAGAACCATCCCGCGCCGCCGGCCCGGGACGGGGGCGACCTCGTCCGGACCGGATGGCTCAGGCAGCAGCCCTGGCTGTACGCGCGCCGGGCCCCCGGAAACGCCTGCCTGAGCGGACTCACCTCCGCGCACACCCCCGACCCGCAGGGCCCGCTCGGGGTGCCGGGCCCGGTGAACACGGACTCCAAGGGCTGCGGCACGGTCATGCGCTCCGCCCCCTTCGGCCTGACCGGCGAGGACCCGGCCGGGGGCTTCGCGCTGGCCGCCCGGTGCGCGCAGATCACCCACGGCCACCCCACCGGTGCCTACGCGGCCGGAGCGCTCGCGGCGATCGTCGCCCATCTGCTGGCGGGCGACTCCCTGCCGGGATCGGTCCTGCGGGCCATGGACCTGCTCGCCCGCCACCCCGGGCACGAGGAGACGACCGCCGCCCTGCGCGGCGCCGTCGACCTGGCCGCGCAGGGCGCGCCGAGCGCCGGGAAGGTGGAGTCGCTCGGCGCGGGCTGGGTGGCCGAGGAGGCCCTGGCCATCGCCGTGTACTGCGCCCTGGTCCTGCCCGAGGCAGGCCAGGTCGCCGAGTCCCTGCTGCTCTCGGTCAACCACTCGGGCGACAGCGACTCCACCGGCGCGGTCTGCGGCAATCTGCTCGGTGCCCGCCACGGCGAGACGGGACTCCCTCCGGCCTGGCTGGTGCGCACCGAGGGACGGGCCGTGATCGCCGAGCTGGCCGACGACCTGTCCCTGGAGTTCGCGCACCCGGTGAGCTGGCCGGAGGGCCGCTACCCGGCCTGCTGAGCCGGTGCGCGCGTCAGCCGGTCAGCAGCTTGGCGCGCAGCGTCTGAACGGTCGCCGCGTCGATCTTCAGCCCCTCGCGCACGTACGTGTCGAAGTCGCCGTAGATGTGGTCGACCTCGGCGAACGCCGCGCGAAGCCAGCTCAGTTCGACGGCCTTCGGGTCGCCGGTGTACTGGTTGCTGGCGAGGAAGTCCGCCTCGACGGTCGCCCGGGGGACCCCCAGCAGGGTGAGCAGGACGGCGGTGCCCCAGCCCGTGCGGTCCTTGCCGGCGCTGCAGTGGAAGACCGTGGCTCCGGAGCCGTTCGTGGCCACGGCGGTGACCAGGTCGTGGAAGGCGTAGTCGGCGCCCACGAAGTTGACCATGAACGGGTATCCGATGGACTGGCCCAGGTCGGACGAACCGGAGAAGAGGCCCGCCGCGATGGCCTCGGCCAGTGTCATCAGCGCCGAGTCGTGGAACCGGATGCCGTGGCTGAGCGAGACGACGTCGGCGACCTGGTACGCGACACCCGCGGGCAGCCGGTCCGGGTCGTCCCTGCGCTCCTGGACGTTGCGCAGATCGACGTCGAGGGTGAGGCGCTGGGAGGCCAGCCGCTGCTGCTCGGCGTCGGTGAGGCCGCTCAGCTTGTTGGAGCGGTAGACCAGACCGGAGCGCACCCAGCGCCCGTCCGTCGTGCGGTAGCCGCCGATGTCACGGAAGTTGCGCGCCGAGGCCAGCCCGAGGGAGCGGTCGGCGACGACCAGGGGGCTGCCGCCGTCCGGGACCAGCCGGAAGTACCAGCGCCCGGCCTCCGGGAGCGTTCCCGCCGGGACGGTCAGCGAACCGGTGCCGGGCGCCGTGCCCAGGGCGATCCCGGTCGTGGCGTCGGGGCCGGTGACGGCGGTGACGGTCACCGAGGCGGCCGGTGAGGCCCAGGAGAGGGTGTGGCCGCCGTCGGCCGCGCGCACGGCGCCGGCGGAGGTGAAGGGGACCGCGGCCTGTGCGGTGGCCGAGGCGGCGGGCGGTGCGGCGAGCGCGGACGGGGCCAGTGCCGTACCGGCGAGAAGGGCGGCCGCGACGGCGGCTCCGGCTATGCGGTGCGTACGCATGGTGCTCCTTGTCTGTCCCCCGCGGGAGGTCGTGCCCGGCGGGGAGGGGGCGTCAGGAGGTCGGTGTGGCGGTGCACGGGGCGGTGCCGCAGACATTGATGACACGCCCGGTGGTCAGGAAGGTGGCCTTCTGCTGACGTGCGGCGGGCGAGTTGCGGGGATCCTCGTGCGGGTCGTGGCCGTAATCGGGCCCGGCGGGCGGGGTGTTGGTGAGCGGGGGTGTGGGGGTGCCGCTGTCCCAGACGGTCATCGCCGATCCCCGGTAGGGCAGTTGACCGGGGCCGATGCGCCGGATGCCCCAGTACGGGACGGTGTCCGGGCTCCGGCCGTCGGCGAGCGCGGGCGACAGCAGCCGGGCGCCGATCGTGCGCGCCTCCACCTCGGCCGCCGCGTTCGCCACCTGGTGGTCCCCGTAGGCGATGTGCATCAGCACCTGGTGGTGGTCGGTGAGGTGGTTCGCGTACGCGTTCGTCTCACCGCGGTCCCACACCATCTGGAACAGCTGGAGGACGAGCTGCTGGTGCAGCTTGTCCGGGTAGGCCAGGTCCAGGACCTGCTGGAAGGGGGCGAAGTCGGCGCTGCGGTTGAGGAGCAGCCCGTAGTTCATGGCGGTGACGCCCAGGACGCCGCGCCGGATGTCGGGCGAGGCGGCGACCAGCGCGCCGCCCAGGATGCCGCCCTGGCTGTTCCCGTCGTACGCGAGACCGTGCCGGGTGTCGACGAGCGGGCGGCCGTCTGTGGTGCGGAACGCGGGGTCGGTGACCAGCCCCTCGGGGTGGATCAGGGCGCGGCCGAGGAACAGGGCGTTCAGCATGCCCTGTTCGCTGCGCTCCGGCACGGCGGGGAAGAGGTTCGGGTCGGCGAGCGCGCCGAGGACGACGGGGATGTCCTCCTTGGCCATGCCGATCCAGTCCGTCGCGCAGAAGGTGAAGCCGTGCTCGGCGGCCATGTCCTTGACGTTGCCCGCGCCGACCTCGGAGCGGGAGCCCAGCAGCCCGTGCCCGTAGAGGGAGGGGTGGGAGGGGGTGCGGAAGGCGGAGCGGGGGATCTCGCAGCGGAACGTGGCGAGCTGGGTGCTGAGGGGGAGCCGGCGGGGTACGCCGTCGCGGTCGCGGTGCAGGACGGAGCCGGGCGGGCCGCCGGGCAGGGCGAGATAGCCCGGCACGGTGATCTCTCCGGTGACCTCGCGGGCGATCCGGGCGTCCTGGCCGGCGGTGAAGTCGGTGACCTGGGTGACGGCGAAGCCGGGCGAGCGGTTGCCGAGCCGGCGGAACGCATCGTCCCGGATGGTGAACAGGTCGCCGGTGAGGCTGCGGGTGGACGCGACGGTGAAGTCCCAGGCCAGATGGAGGTCCTGGGTGGTGACGCCGGCCCGGCGCAGGGCGGCGAGGGCGGGGCGCAGCCGGTCCTGGCGGGCGCGCAGCGGATCGTGGGAGGGCAGCCGCCGGCCCGCGACGGCGGCGAACGGGGCGGCCGCCGGGATCGTGCGGCCCGCCGCGTCCTTGAGCCGGCGCAGGGCCACGGCGTAGTGGTGGCCGTCGTGGAGGCTGCGGGCCGGGTGGATGAGCAGCGCCCGGCGCGCGGGGTCGGTGGCGTTGGAGTCCGGCTCGGCCCAGTACGGCCACCGCTCACCGGTGGTGGTGTCCAGGAGCACGACCGGCGCGTCCCGGTCCAGGGAGCGGCCGATGCCGGTGAGCGGGGCCGCACCGGTCGCCGCCAGGTCCAGGCCCGGCACCTGGGCGATCAGTGCGGAGCCGGGGGAGAAGCCGTCGGACCGGTTCCAGGCGGCCGGGTCGACGGGCTGCCCGGTCACGGGGCGGGGCAGCTCGGCCGGGCCGAAGTCCACCCGGCGACCCGTGTCGGTGCCCGGGTCCGGCCGGGTGTACCAGTCGTTGGGGAACGGCAGCAGGCACTCGGCGGGTGCCAGCGGATCACAGCCCCGCTCCGGCGGGTGGTGGCCCGCCGGAGCCGCGTGGGCGGGCGGGGCGAGGAGGGCGGCCGCACCGAGCGCCGCCGCGAGCAGTCCGTTGAGGAGCCGCTGCCGCACGGGTCAGCTCCCCTGGAGGTGTGCGCCGATGATGCGGGCGTAGTTCTCCTCGCCCTGCCGGTTGGGGTGCAGCGGGGCGGCCGCGGCCGTCGGTACGTACCCCTCGACCCACTTGGCCGACGGCGCCTGGCAGGAGTCGTGGCCCTTGCTCGGGGTGGCGAGGTCGATGTACTCGGCGCCGTGCGCCGCGCTCTGCTGGGCGATCACGGTGTTCATCCGGTCGACGCTGCCCTGGAGGAAGTCGGCGTCCACCGGGAGCACCGGCTGCAGCGGCCAGCAGCCGCCCGGCTTGATGTAGAGCCCGTAGCCCGTGACGATCACCCGGGCCTGCGGCGAACGCTGGTGGATGCCGTCCAGGACGGTGGCCAGCCGGGGCGCGAACTCGGCGATGCGCTGGGCCACCTGGTCCACGCCGCCCTCGGTCAGCTTGTCCTTGCACGGGGTGGCGGTCGGGTCGAGCTGCATGCAGTCCTGCGCGATGCCGACCAGACCGGTGTCGTTGCCGCCGATCGTCAGGGTCACCAGATCGGTGTCCGCGCGCAGGGCGTCGAACTGGGGCGGCGCCGAGCCCATCGGGATGTCGAGCAGGGAGAGCGACTGCTTCTCCGTCATGTGCTTGGACGCGGCCCCGCTGCAGGTGACGTCGTGCAGCGAGGCGCCGATGCTCGCGGCCAGCTCGTGCGGGTAGTTGTGCGTGGAACGGCCGCAGGCCACCGGACCGGTGATGTCCGGGATGAGGGGACCGGAGGCCATGGAGTCGCCGAGCGCGACGTACGACGTGGTGCCGCCGTCCGCCGCCCAGGCGCCGGAGGCACTCGTCCCGACCGCCAGACCGGCCAGCGCGAGCGCCGCGACGGAGGCTCTGACGGTCCGACAGAATGCGTTGCTGTACGACGAGTTCACGGCGACCTCCGGTGTGGGGGCGAGGCGGGGCATGGCGGGTGTCGCCGGTCATCATGCAGACTCGAACGCCGTCGTTTAACTGGTGGGTAACGCAGACTTCCGCGGGGGCTTTTGTGACGCATGACAAAGAGCGGACCGCCGTCGGGGGCGGCCGCACCGGCCGGAAGGCTGTCGGGCAGCGGCCGCTGTGCATCGGCGGCCGCCCGGTGGCGGCCCAGCTGCGGGCCCGCGCCCCCGCCCTCACGACCCGCGTCGTCGCCCGGCTGCTCAGCGATCTGCCGGTCTACGCGGAGCTGCCCCATGAGGAGATCGCGGGCGACATCGCGGACATCGTCCAGCACAATCTGCGGCTCTTCGCCGACGTCGTCGAGCACCGCAGGGCGGCCACCGACGCCGAACTCGCCCAGCAGCGCGACTCGGCGGCCCAGCGCGCCGAGGAGGGCGTGCCGCTCGACGCCATCCTCACCGCGTACCAGGTGGGCATCGCGATGTGCTGGGAGGAGACCGCTCAGGACGCCGGCCCCGACGACCTCCCCGTCGTCCTGGAGATCATGAACCGCATCATGGTCGTCCAGCAGCAGCTGACCTCCGCGGTGAGCGGCGCGTATCTGGAGGCCCGGCAGATCCTCGACAGCCAGGAACACGGCGGCCGGCACGCCCTGATGGCCGCCCTGCTGACCGGCGAGGACCTGGAGGGCTTCACCCGGCGCACGGGTCTGCGCCCCGCGGCCCGCTATCTGACGATGACGCTCGCGCTCGCCCCGCACGACGACGAGGTGGGCCAGGCCCCCGGCCCCGGACGGGGGGTGGCCGCGCGCCGCAAGATCCGCCGCATCCGGACGGCCCTGGACCGGTTCGCCGGTACGCCCGCGCTGACCGCTCTCGACGCGACCGGCGGCACCGTCCTGCTGCCCGTTGCGGAGCCGCCGCCGTGGAGCGGGCCCGGCGGGCTCGGCGAGCTGATCGCCGAGGCCACCCGGGCCGCCGGGGTCCCGGTCACCGCCGCCGCGGAGACCGCCCAGCCGGCGGCGGTGCCGGCCGCCGTGGCCCGTAACGCCGAGATCGTCGATCTCGTCGCGCGCTCCGGCCGGCCCGCCGGTCTGTACCGGCTCGCCGACGTCCTGCTGGAGTACCAGCTGAGCAGGCCAAGCGAGGCGCTGAACGGGCTCGCACGCCTGCTGCTCCCGCTGGAGGCGAAACCGGAGCTGCTGCACACGCTGGAGACCTACCTCGCCCACGGCCTGGACCGCAGGGCTGCCGCGGCGGCGCTGCACGTCCACCCCAACACCGTCGACTACCGCGTCCGCCGCATCGGCCGTCTCACCGGCCTCTTCCCGGCCCGCCCGACGGACCTCCAGCACCTCAGCGCGGCCCTGGTCGCCCGCCGTTCGGCAGCGGGCCGGGGAACGGGGGGAGCCGACGGCTCGTTCGGAAGGGCATGAGCGAACGAGTGGTACGTGAGGGTTATGCGGGGACGGGGCCCGGCGCGATCACGCCCGACGGCTGCGCGGTCGAGCTGTACTCGCGACTGGCGGTGAACGACGAGCCGGACATCGTCGCCGCGGCCGTCCCCGCCGGATCGAGCATTCTGGAACTGGGCTGCGGCGTGGGCCGCGTGACGCACCCCCTGATCGAGCGCGGCTTCGACGTCACGGCGGTGGACGAGTCGCCGCAGATGCTGGAACGGGTGCGCGGCGCACGCACGGTGTGCGGGCCCATCGAGTCGCTGGACCTCGGTGACGAGACCTTCGACGTGGTCATGCTGGCGTCGTTCCTGGTGCACTCGGGCGACGACCGGGTGCGGGACGGGCTGCTGCGCACCTGCCGGAGATACGTGAGGGACGGCGGATCGGTGCTCTTCCAGCGCGAGGGCGAGGACTACCACGACGTGCCGCGCGAGCGCGTCCATCCGGCCGGGTACACGACGCGGATCCTCTCCTCCGAACCGGTGGGGGACGGGGTCGAATCGGTGCGTGCCGAGTACGAGTTCGCGGACGCGCGCTGGACGCAGACCTTCCTCTCGCGGCCGATGTCGAAGGAGCGGTTCGAGGGCCATCTCGACGCGGCAGGCCTGCGGGTGGAGCGCTACCTCACCGAGGACGGGATCTGGGTACTGGCCGTGCCCAAGTAGCCGCGCGGTGAAGGCAATCGGTGGCCGGCGGGGCGATGAGTTACGGACCGGGGCACGGTCTGTACTGGTGTGAGCGACACCGCGCACCGCTTCCCCGAGGAGACCGTCATGTCCCAGACCGCCAGAGCCGCTTCCGCACCGGCCGCCGCCGTTCCCGCCGCTGCTGCGCCCGCCTCGGACGGGCCGGTGTCCGGCGCGTCCGCGGCCGGCCGCGGACGGGGCGCCGTCGCGCTCAACGTCGCGCGGTACGCACTCGCCCTGTTCCTGGGCTTCAGCGGAATCGCCAAGCTGATCGCCCATGAGTCCGCCGTCGAGTCCTTCGGCCGGATGGGCTGGAGCCACGCCGCGATGTACGTCATCGGCGGACTGGAGACGGCCGGGGCGGTCGCGCTGCTGATCCCGCTCCTCGCCGGAGTGGCGGCACTCGCCTTCTGCGCGCTGCTGACCGGGGCGTCGGTCGTCCAGCTGACCCTGCTCGACCCGCCGAACGCGGTCATGCCCGCGGTCCTCGTCGTAGTGATGGTCCTGATCGCACGGGACCGCCGGGAGGGCACGGCGGCCCTGGTCGCACGGTTCCGCCGCGGCGCGTGAGGCGGGCGCGGGCGGGCGTGTGGTGCGTGCCCGCGCCCGTCGGCTCAGTGGACGGTGCTGAAGCTGCGCCAGGGCAGCGCCGTGGGTGCGTTGACGTCCGAGAACGTGGTCGCGAGGTACGTCGTACCCGGACCGGTGCAGTCCCTCGTCCGGTACAGGATGATGTCGATCAGGGTGCCGTTGGCCACTTCCTTGGCACCCGCGGGGGCAAGCCGGTGACAGCCCTTCACCGAGGGGCTGTTCACCATGATCACGGCATCCCGCTCGGTCGTGTAGGTGACGGGACCCACGGCGGTACGGCCGAGGCCCGAGCAGCCTGCGACGGTGAGGGTCAGGAGCGCGGTCCCGGCGGCGATGCCGAGACGGCGGCGTCGGTGGTCGTTCACGGGCATGGGCGGGTCCTCGTCTGTCTCGTCCGGCTCATCCGTACGCACGCCGTCACGCCTCCCCGTACGCCACGGCGGGACGTGCTGACGCTGGTCACCCTGCCCGCTCCCGGCAGGCCCGGCATCCGGGAGGCGGCCGGGCGGGGGACGAGTGGGGGCGGGTGGGCGAGGAGAGGTTCGCCCGGTGTCCAAATGGGGCATAACGTGGTAATAGCGCTTCATGTGGTGTGAGGCAGATGTTCCGGTTCTTCCGGCTGGCAGGGGGCCGTCATGGTCCAGGAGCTCTTGATCGCAGCGGTCGCGGCGGTATCGGCAGGCGCCGTGTACACGGCGGCGGCCGCCCGGGTCGTCAAGCAGTACGAGCGGGGCGTGGTGCTCCGGCTCGGCCGGCTCCGCGACGACGTGCGCGGGCCCGGATTCACCATGGTGCTCCCCGGCGTCGAGCGGCTGCGCAAGGTCAACATGCAGATCGTGACCATGCCCGTGCCGGCGCAGGACGGCATCACGCGGGACAACGTCACGGTGCGGGTGGACGCGGTCATCTACTTCAAGGTGGTCGACGCGGCGAGCGCCGTCGTCGAGGTGGAGGACTACCGCTTCGCCGTCTCGCAGATGGCGCAGACGTCGCTGCGTTCGATCATCGGAAAGAGCGACCTGGACGACCTGCTCTCCAACCGGGAGAAGCTCAACCAGGGCCTGGAGCTGATGATCGACAGCCCCGCCGTCGGCTGGGGCGTGCAGATCGACCGGGTCGAGATCAAGGACGTCTCGCTGCCGGAGACGATGAAACGCTCCATGGCCCGGCAGGCGGAGGCGGACCGTGAGCGGCGCGCCCGGGTCATCAACGCGGACGCGGAGCTCCAGGCGTCCAAGAAGCTGGCCGAGGCGGCATCGGAGATGTCCGCCCAGCCCGCCGCGCTGCAGCTGAGGCTGCTGCAGACCGTGGTGGCGGTGGCGGCGGAGAAGAACTCCACGCTGGTGCTGCCGTTCCCGGTGGAGCTGCTCCGCTTCCTGGAACGCGCCCAGCAGCCGGCACCGCAGCAGCCGGCTCAGGCGGTTCAGACAGCTGAGACAGCTGAGACAGCGCAGCCCGAGCCCCCGTCGGTGACACAGGGACCGCCACAGACAGAGGTGGATCCGCCCGTGTCACCGCCGACGCCGACGCCGGAGCCGGAGCCCCCGGCCGACCGGCGGTCCGAGCGGCCCGCCCCCGAGCCGCCCCGGCCGCCCAACGGCGCCGGGCCCGCACCGAGGGAGTCCACGCCCCCGCTCGCCCGGCACTGACCCGGCCGTCCCCGCCCGCCGGCCGCCGCCGGACCCGTACGAGCTGCGGGCCCGGCGGCGGCCGGTCCGCGTTGTCAGAGCCCCCGCCTAGACTCGCGAGTCAGAGGGTTCCCGCGCTGACCAGGTACGACCACCTGCGGAGGACCGAGGACGCGAAGGCCCGGCAGCAGGGTGCCGGACGGGAAGGGAGGGGCGTGCGCATGGACGTGGGCATCGCACCGCCACCGCGGGACGCGGCCGTCGGCCGTCTGCTGCGGTGTGCCGCCGTCTTCCTGCCCGCCGCACTCCCGCGCGAGGGCCGCATCGCGTTCTGGGACCCCGAAGGGCGCCCGCTGCCGGACCCGGCCGACGTGTGGGGGCCCGGCGCCGGCGACCGGGGGGATGCCGCCGGGGCCGTGGAGGCCGACGGCACAGGCGTGCGGGCCGCCGAGATCACGGTCGTGCGCCACCACGGCGAGGGGGACGACATCGCCGCCGTCACCGTGCCCGCCCTGCTCGTTCCGCCGGCCGAGGCCGTGCCCCTGCTGGCCCGCGCCCGCCACCTGCGGTCCGCCCACCCCGCCACCCGCTGCTGGGGCGCCGCCACCCTGCACGCCCTCCATCTGGTGTCCCGCGGCCGGATGCTCCCCGGCCTGACCGCCGACGACCACGACGCCTGGCGGGCCGGACCGCGCGATGCCGAGGACGTCGCGCATCTGCGTGCCGTCGCCGCGGCCATGCCCGCCGAGGGGTACGCGACCCCCTTCCCGGACCGGACGCCCCTCCAGGTCCCCGACCCCGAGCCGCTGATCTCCGCCTACCTGGACGCGGTCGCCGACAGCCTGCCCCGCACCCCCGCGGCCGCCTTCGCCATGGGAGCGCCCTTCGCCGCCCGGGAGGGCCGCCACCTGCCCGGCGCCCGGGAGTGGGCCGTCGAGGTCGCGGCCGGACTGGACGCGGGCGTCCGGGTGTCGCTGCGCCTGGACCTCTCGGCATACGAGCTCTTCGACACGGAACGCTCCGCCGGGACGGACGACGCCCCCGGCGGCGAGGGGCCGGCCGGCGCGCGCCACGCAGGCGCCGCCATCACCCAGGTGCACAGCCTCGCCGACCCCACCTACGTCGTCGACGCGGCCGCGCTCTGGGACGGCACGGCGGGCGAACCCTTCGGCCCCCGGGCCCGGATCGACGCCGTGCTCGCCCTGCGCCGCGCCGCCCGCGTCTGGCCCCCGCTGGAACGGCTGCTGGACCAGCCCGTCCCCGACGTACTCGCCCTCACCGAGGACGAGTTGCAGGAACTGCTGGGCACGGCAGGGGCACGGCTGGCGGCAGCCGGAGTCAGCGTGCACTGGCCCCGGGAGCTCGCCCGCTCCCTCACCGCGGCGGCGGTCGTCCGGCCGGCCCCCGGCTCGGCCACCGACGGCACCTCGTTCTTCGACGCCGAGCAGCTCTTCTCATTCAACTGGCAGCTGTCGCTGGGCGACCAGCGGCTGACCGAGGCCGAGATGGACGTGCTCGCCGAGGCGCACCGGCCCGTGGTGCGGCTGCGGGACCAGTGGGTCGTCGTCGACCCCGCGCTCGTGCGCAAGGCCCGCAAGCGGGAACTCGGCCTGCTCGACCCGGTGGACGCCCTGGCCGTCGCCCTGACCGGCAGCGCCGAGGTGGACGGCGAGCAGGTCGAGGCGGTGCCGGTCGGCGCGCTGGCCGCGCTGCGCGCCCGCCTCGTCGAGGACGACACCCTCATCGCACCGCCGCCCGGCCTCGACGCCACCCTCCGCGACTACCAGCTGCGCGGCCTGGCCTGGCTGGACCGGATGACGTCGCTGGGCCTCGGCGGCTGCCTCGCCGACGACATGGGCCTCGGCAAGACGATCACCCTCATCGCCCTCCATCTGCACCGCGCGCATCCCGCGCCCACCCTGGTGATCTGCCCCGCGTCCCTGCTGGGCAACTGGCACCGGGAGATCAACCGCTTCGCGCCCGGCGCCCCCGTGCGGCGGTTCCACGGCACCGACCGCAGCCTCGCCGAACCCGACGGCGGCTTCGTCCTCACCACGTACGGCACGATGCGCTCCAGCGCGGCCGAACTGGCCGCGCACAGCTGGGGACTGGTCGTCGCCGACGAGGCGCAGCACGTCAAGAACCCGCACTCCTCCACCGCGAAGGCGCTGCGCACCATCCCGTCCCCGGCCCGGGTCGCCCTGACCGGCACCCCCGTCGAGAACAACCTCTCCGAGCTCTGGGCGCTGCTCGACTGGACCACCCCCGGACTCCTCGGCCCCCTCAAGGCGTTCCGGGCCCGCCACGCCCGCATCGTGGAGAACACCGGAACGGCCGCCGGCATCGCCAACGACGAAGCGGTGGAGCGCCTCTCCCGGCTGGTCCGCCCCTTCCTGCTGCGCCGCAAGAAGTCGGACCCCGGCATCGCCCCCGAGCTGCCGCCCAAGACGGAGACCGACCACCCCGTCTTCCTCACCCGCGAGCAGGCCACGCTCTACGAGGCCACGGTGCGCGAGACCATGGCGTACATCGAGGCGTCGGAGGGCATCGCCAGGCGCGGCCTGATCATGAAGCTGCTGGCCTCCCTCAAACAGATCTGCAACCACCCCGCGCAGTATCTGAAGGAGGAGCCGACCCGCCTCGCCGGCCGCTCCGGGAAGCTCGCCCTGCTCGACGAACTCCTCGACACGATCCTCGCCGAGGACGGCTCGGTGCTCATCTTCACCCAGTACGTGACGATGGCCCGGCTGCTCTCCGCGCACCTCACCTCGCGCGCGATCCCCTCCCAGCTCCTGCACGGCGGTACCCCGGTGCCCGAACGGGAACGGATGGTGGACCGCTTCCAGTCCGGCGAGGTGCCGGTGTTCCTGCTCTCCCTCAAGGCGGCGGGCACCGGGCTGAACCTCACCCGGGCCGCCCATGTCATCCACTACGACCGCTGGTGGAACCCGGCCGTCGAGGAACAGGCCACGGACCGCGCCTACCGCATCGGGCAGACCCAGCCCGTCCAGGTGCACCGGCTTATCGCCGAAGGCACCGTCGAGGACCGGATCGGCGAGATGCTCCAGGCCAAGCGCGCCCTGGCCGACGCCGTGCTCGGCACCGGGGAGACCGCGCTGACCGAGCTCAGCGACCGCGACCTGGCCGACCTCGTCTCGCTCCGGAGGCCGTCATGAGCCCCCGCCCCCACGCCGCCTCCGGTCCTCACGGCTCCGCCGGCGCGCGGCCCGTCGCCCGCTCCCGGCCCGGCCCCGACGACCTGCGGCGGACCTTCGAGGCCGTGCCCGCACGCACCTCCGGCGACGACGAACCGTTCGCGGACAGCTGGTGGGGCCGGGCCTGGGTCGCCGCGCTGGAGTCCCTGTCGATGGACCCGCCGAGGCTCGCCCGCGGACGCGCGTACGCGGACAGCGGGAACGTCGCCGCGGTGACCGTCACCCCGGGACGCGTCGTCGCCTACGTCCACGGCAGCCGTCCCCGCCCCTACCGCGCCGAGCTCCGCCTGCGCACCCTCACCGACCCCGACTGGGACACCTTCCTCGACGCGGTCGCCGCCCGCCCCGGCCATCTCGCCGCCCTCCTCGCCAAGGAGATGCCGCACTCCCTGGCCGACACGGCGGCGGCCGCCGGAGTCACCCTGCTCCCCGCGGCCGACGACCTCGACCCCGGCTGCTCCTGCCCCGACCGCGGCTGGCCCTGCAAGCACGTGGCGGCGCTCTGCTACCAGATGGCCCGGCTCCTGGACGCCGACCCGTTCGTCCTCCTGCTGCTGCGCGGCCGCGGCGAGCGGGAGCTCGTGGAGGACCTGGGCCGTCGCAACGCCTCACACTCCGCGCGGGAGCGGCCCGCCGCACCCCCCGCTCCGTCCGTACCCGCGCAGGAGGCGCTCGCCGACCGCTTCCTGCCGCCGCTGCCCGCCCCGTTCCCGACGGAGCCGCATCCGGGCCAGCCGCCCTCGTACCCGGAATTCCCCGGCGCCCGGGACCCGCTCGCCCTCGACCAGCTCGCCACCGACGCGGCCGCCCGCGCCCACGCGCTGCTCGCCACCGGCGCCGACCCGATCGCCGGTCTCACCGCCTGGCAGGACGCGGTCCGGCTCGCCGCGGCCCGTCCCACGGCCGGCCTCACCGCCACCACCCGCGCCCTCTACCGCGAGCTGGCGTCCGCCACCGGCCGCAACACCACCGACCTGGCACGCGCCGTCGCCGCCTGGCGCCAGGGCGGACCCGAGGGGCTCGCCGTCCTGGAGACACCGTGGGACCCCCCGGCAGGACCCTTCGACCGGGCCCGCCCGGCCCTCGCAGCGGCCGGCTTCCCGCGCTTCCAGCCGTGGCGCAACCACCTCACCCACCCCGGCGGCGCGCTCCAGCTCCGCTTCGGCCACGACGGGCGGTGGTACGGCTACGAATCCGACCCCGGCGCCGACGAGTGGTGGCCGAGGGCCGCACCGGACTCCGACCCGGTGGGCGCGCTCCTGGAGCTGAGCGGCGGCTGACTCCGCCGGTGGGTCAGCTGTTCAGGAAGATCAGCAGACCGATCAGCAGCACGGCGACGACCGGCAGCACGATCAGCCGCGCCTTGCGGAACGACTCGTTGTCCTGCTGCCCCAGCCCCCGGCCGGCGCCGTGGGCCGACGCCAGGTGCTCCCCGGCCATGTCGATGATCTGCCGCGTCGTCAGGAGCGAAGGCGACCAGTCGCAGTGCGTGCAGACGAGGAAGTCGCGGTACGGGTCGTACCGGAAGTCCCGCTCCAGATTGACCGTGAAGGCCTGCCCCTGCTCGGTCGTCGCGGTGAAGTGACGTATCGGTGTGCCCATACGGCGTGCTCCCTGCTGATGGAAGTCCGGTGTCCCGGTACCCGGCCGCGGCACAGTACCCGACGGCCCGGCCACCGCAGCGCACCGGACCGGACGGGCAGCGGGCGCGGCTCAGAAGTCGGCAGTCGTGCGCTCCTCGACGCGGGCCACCGAGTCCTGGGCGTACGCCTTCTCGTAGGCGTCGCGGATCCGCTCGATCTGCGGGTCGCGCATCCGGGCCTCGGACGCCGGGTAGAGCAGGGTCAGTTCATAGCTGCGCTCGCGCTCGATGACCCCGTTGGAGTCCCGCCACTGACCACGGCCGTCCTGGATGGTCAGCCCGTTGGGGAAGCGCGGAGTGACCTCGCCGTCGATGAACTCCAGGAACTGCCGGTCGGTCACATCGGGTCCGCCGTCCGGGCGTTCGGTGCCGAAGAACAGCCGCGTCTCGATGTAGTCCGTGCCGCGAGCCGCCGTCGCCGGCCGGGCGTCCGAGGGGGAGCCCGCGCCCAGCGTGGCGTACGCGACCGGTGTGCCCACGGCCAGGACCGCGAGGCCGGCCGCGGCGGCGGCGAGCGCGGCGCGCCGGCGCGGGCGGCGGCGGACGTCCGGGGAGGCGTCGGAGGAGCCCGGGGCGGCTGTCGGGCCGGCTGCGGAGGTCGTGTGGGGGAGGCGAGGCATGGGGAAGCCCTTCGTTCCGGGTGCGGGGGAGGCGCGCGGACGCGCGGGGCTCACTGTGGCAAGCGGCCCCCGCCGGACGGCGGCGGAACAGGGGCGCCGCACGGAAACCACCCGAACGGGCGGGCGCACATCGTGCACCCGGAACGGCCGGGCGCCTCCCGCGCGGACAAAAACCGCTGGTGCGCCCCGTGTTGCTGTTGCTAGCTTCCTGGACGTGGCGAAACTCAATCAGATCATCGCAGTGGAGAAGGGCGTCAAGTCCAAGGCTCACCAGGACCTGACGGCGGCGCATCACGGCCTCCAGAAGGCTGGTCTGCTGGCCGGGATCTCCCGGACCTACCAGCCGAAGGACGAGGAGGGCGAGCAGCTGCCGCCCGAGTCGACCCTGGTGCAGATCAAGGCCGAGGACGTGCTGCGGGAGACCGCGGCGACCCTCACCCGCCTCTTCGACGTGACCGCCACGAAGGACTGGGCGAACTGCGCGGCCCGCGCCGACGTCTCGGTCGACGGGCGCGTCCTGGTGAGCGGCGTACCGGTGTCGTACCTGCTCTTCCTGGAGAAGCAGCTCACGGACATCAACACCTTCGTCCGCAAGCTCCCGGTGCTCGACGCCTCCGAGGCATGGGCCCAGGACCCGTCCACCGACTCCTGGAAGACCGAGCCGGTGCGGACCCTGCGGACGAAGAAGGTGCCCCGCAACCACGTGAAGGCGGAGGCCACCGACAAGCATCCGGCGCAGGTCGAGGTGTACTACGAGGACATCCCGATCGGTTACTGGACGACGGTGAAGTTCTCCGGGGCGCTGCCCGCGCGGCGGATCAACGAACTGCTCGACCGGGTGGAGAAGCTCCAGCAGGCCGTCAAGTTCGCCCGCGAGGAGGCCAACGGCGTGGACGTCACGGACCAGCGGGTGGGTGATGCGGTCTTCGGTTACCTCTTCGGGTGACCGACCATGGAATCCCCGGCGGCGGTCGACGCGGCCGGGGTGCGCGAGGAGCGCAAAGCTGAAACTGAAGTTTGTCGTGAAGACGCGGTTCAAGTGGAGGTTCGAGTCCTCCCCCCGGCACTTCCACACGTCCGTACGTGCCGTACGGACACGGGCCGGGGTAGCCCAAATGGCAGAGGCAGGCCGCGATCAATCTCAGACTCTTGCTCCAGACTCAGCATGCGCCGCCTATCGCCGGATCAACCGGGCCCGTGCCCGTGTGCGTCGAGATGCCGGTTCGACTCCGGCCCGCGGAGCTTCGGTCTGCGGTCGTCTAAAGGCAGGACGCGGCGACATAAAACTGATACGGGACCTTTAAAAGTGCCGGCGTGCCGTACAGGCGGCAATCACAGGGCTCGGGGGCCGGCTACGCCCCCGGGCCCGCTCCCGTTCCCGGGCCCGCGGCCGGTGCGTCGCCCGCCGTGCGCAGGGACACCCCGCGCCCGGCGAAGAAGCGCTCGAAGTCGGCCAGCGGCAGCTCCGCCGCGCGGGTACCGGCGGTCGTGCCGGACGGGTTGTGGAAGTGGACGCCCGTCCCGTCGGCGGTGCGGGACGTCACGAGCACCAGATGCCCGCCGCGTCCCGGCGCCGGCCGCCGCGGGTGGCGGATCCCGTAGTGCACCGATGCCATGACGGACCGGCCCTCGTCCAGCAGCGCCGGGATCTCCTCCGGTGCGAGATGCCGGTGGACCGTGGCGTCCAGGCCGTGCTTCTCCCGTACGTACGCGGCGAACGGGGCGTACACCAGGCCCCGGATCCCGCCGTCGCCGTCCTCCGTGTACGCGCCGTGCTCCAGGGCCCCGTCCCGTAGCGCGAAGAGCGGCGGGGCATCGGCGCCGAGAGCCATGCGCAGACATGTCATCCCGCACAGATGCCCGGCCCAGCGCGCGTACTCCGCGGGTGAACTCGCGCCCGAATCCGCCCAGGCGGGGTCGGTGGCCGGGTCGAGTCCACCCTCGACGATCGGCCCGACGAGGTCGAACGAGGCGAACTGGGTGTGCACGGGGACCTGGCAGGTGGAGCAGCTCACGATCGGTCTCCGGTCGTCGTCGGCCGCCTTCGGCCGTCCCTGGCCGTCTCCAGTGCCCGGGGTCACTGCCGGTAGCCGGTCAGGAATCGGCCGATGCGACTGATCGCCGCATCAAGATCGTCAGCGTACGGGAGGGTCAGGATGCGGAAGTGGTCGGGCCGCGGCCAGTTGAAGCCGGTGCCCTGGACCACCTGGATCTTCTCGCGGAGCAGCAGGTCCAGGACGAACTTCTCGTCGTCGACGATCGGGTGCACCTTCGGGTCGATGCGCGGGAAGGCGTACAGCGCCCCCTTCGGCTTCACGCAGGACACCCCGGGGATCTCGTTCAGCTTCTCCCAGGCGCGGTTGCGCTGCTCGTACAGCCTGCCCCCGGGCACCACCAGCTCCCGGATCGACTGGCGGCCGCCGAGCGCGGCCTGGATCGCGTACTGCGCCGGGGCGTTGGGGCACAGCCGCATGGAGGCGAGCATGGTCAGCCCCTCCAGATAGCTGCGGGCATGCTGCTTCGGGCCCGACACCACCATCCAGCCGGAACGGAATCCGGCGACGCGGTACGTCTTCGACAACCCGCTGAAGGTGAGGCAGACCAGGTCGGGGGCGAGGACGGCGACGCTGTGGTGCTCGGCGTCGTCGTAGAGGATCTGGTCGTAGATCTCGTCGGCGAACACCATCAGGCCGTGCCTGCGGGCCAGATCGAGGATTCCGTCGAGGACCTCGCGCGGGTAGACGGCGCCGGTCGGGTTGTTCGGGTTGATGATCACGACGGCCCTGGTCCGATCGGTGATCTTCGCGGCCATGTCGGCGAGATCGGGGTTCCAGTCCGAGGCCTCGTCGCAGGTGTAGTGCACGGCCTTTCCGCCCGCCAGCGTCGTCACCGCGGTCCACAGCGGGTAGTCGGGGGACGGGATGAGCACCTCGTCACCGTCCTCCAGCAGCCCCTGCACCGCCATCGAGATCAGCTCGGAGACGCCGTTGCCGAGGAAGATGTCGTCGACGCCGACCTCGGTGAGCCCCATCGCCTGGTAGCGCTGCGCCACGGCCCGGCGGGCGGACAGGATGCCGCGCGAGTCCGTGTAGCCGTGGGCCTGCGGCAGCATCCGGATCATGTCCTGGACGATCTCCTCCGGCGCCTCGAAGCCGAACAGTGCCGGATTGCCCGTGTTGAGCCGCAGCACGCTGTGGCCCGCCTCCTCCAGGGCGTTGGCGTGCTCGATGACCGGGCCCCGGATCTCGTAACAGACCTCGTTGAGCTTGCTGGACTGGCGGAATTCCATGCGGTGCCTCCCCGACCCGATTGCGATACTTGGTTTTACCAAGCTCGGGCTTGGAAAGTCCAACAACATGTCTAGACTGCGTCGCATGCCACGTCAGCAACAGCCCGCGACCCGCCCGGTCCGCCGCCGGAGTTACGACCAGTTCTGCGCCGGCGCCCGGGCGCTGGACGCCGTCGGCGACCGGTGGACCCTGCTGATCGTCCGTGAACTGCTGGCCGGTCCCCGCCGCTACACCGATCTGCACGCCGACCTCCCCGGCGTCAGCACGGACGTCCTGGCGTCCCGGCTCAGGGACATGGAGCAGGGCCTGCTGGTCACCCGCCGCAAGCTGCCGCCGCCCGCCGCCGCCGTGGTGTACGAACTCACCGAGCGCGGACACGGGCTGCTGCCCGTCCTCGCGGCGCTCGCCGAGTGGGGGGCGCCCGCCCTCGTGGAGCGGCGGCCCACGGACGCGGTCCGGGCGCACTGGTTCGCCCTTCCGCTGCTGCGCGCGCTGGAGGGGGCGGCCGGGGGAGCCGCCGGCGGGGTGGTCGATGTGCGTCTCGACGAGGGCGAGTTCCACGTCCGTACGGGGGAGCCGGTGGCAGGTGAGCCGGTGTACGGGGACGGGCCCGCGGCCCGCGCCGACGCACGCATCGCCCTCGACGCGGAGCTGTGCCTCGCCCTGGGCCGCGGCGAGCTGACGTTCGCCGAGGCCGTGAAGGAGGGGCGGATCGAGGTGTCGGGCGACGGGCCGCTGGCCGCGGAGCTGCGTGGCGCATGACGGTCGAAGTGGCGTGATTCAGCCGGTCAACTTCTGGGTAGTGTCGGGGCATTTGGGATGTCCGGGACACTGATCGAGAGGAGTTGCCCGTGAGGATCGGCAGACCGCAGGAGCGGCACGAACAGGAGCAGCAGGAGCGGCGCGAACGACAGGGGCGGCTGGGGCGAGTGGGGAAGGGGCTCGTCATCGTGGGCTGTGTGGCCGCGCTCGGCTTCGTACCGGCAGCGGCCGTCGCCACCCCCGGCAGCGGCGTGAGCGGCACCGTCGTCGCGAAGGGCACCTCGGTGGGCAAGCTGAAGGTGAAGGCGCCGAAGGGGCGTACCGACGTCACCTTCCGGACGATCACGGTCGAGCCAGGCGGCTCCACGGGCTGGCACACCCACCGAGGTCAGCTGATCGCCGTCGTCAAGTCCGGCACACTGACCCGCACCCTGGACGACTGCTCGGTCGAGGTGACGCCCGCGGGTACGTCCTTCATCGAGCCGGCCGGGGCGAAGCACCGCCACATCGGGCGCAACCTGGGCTCCGAGCCCGTCGTCCTGTGGGTGACGTATCTGCTGCCCGCGGGCAGTGAACTCTCGGACGAAGCCGACGCGGTGGACTGCGGCAAGAAGAAGTAGTCCGCGGCACCCGCCCTCTGGCGCCCCGGCCGGCCATCGCGTCACCGGGCGCCGACCGTCAGCGGGCGAGTGTCTCCCCGTACGCGCCGAGGCCGGCGCTCACCAGGCCGTCGCGGAAGGTCAGCACCTCGTAGACCCGGCCGCCGATCTGGTTCCGGTAGTCGATGACCAGGGTGTCGACGCCCGCCCGCACGTCCATCACCTCGAACGCGAGGTCGGGGATCAGCTCCAGCCCGCGCGCCCAGTACGCGCGCAGTTCGGCCTTGCCGCGGACCGTGCCGGAGGCGTCCCCGGTGAACCGCGCGATCATGGGGGAGCTGAAGGTCACATCCTCGTGATAGTGCGTCAGGATGCGTTCGAGATCGTGGGAGTTCCAGTCGTCCTGCCACTGTGCGGCGAACACGCGGGCGAATGCGAGATCCATGAGTACGACCGTAAGGGGAGCATGCGTGCTGAGGCGAGGATTTTCGGCAACGGGTGAGGTCCGAGGGGTGGCTGAGGTCCAAGGGGAGGGTGAGGCCGGCAGGGCGGTTGGGGCTCGTGGGGCGTCGGGGAGCGGCGGTGGCCGGCCGTGAGCGGGACGGAGTACCCCGGGGATCTCGACCCGGCACACCGAGCCGCGCTGGCCCGGGAGGTCCTGGACGCGCTCGCCGGCAGCCGCCCTGGGTCGCGTGCGGAGCTGCGCGGCTCCCTCGCCCGGGGGACGGCCGACGCGTACAGCGACATCGACCTCGCGTGGGCCGTCCCCGACGAGCAGTTCGACGCGTGCGTGGCCGCCGTCCCGGAGGTGCTCGGCGCGGTCCGTCCGGTCCGCTCGGTGCGGGCCGACCCCGACCTCCTCAACTCCCGCGAACGGCGGCTGCTCTTCGTCGACTTCGAGGACCTGCCGCTGTTCTGGCGGCTGGACCTGGAGATCACCGCGCGTTCCGTAGCGGGCCTGCCCGGCTGCGGCCAGGAGGGTCCGGCGGCGCGCGGCGACGACTGGTCGCGTCCCGCGAGCGCCCTCGCCAACGGGGTCGCCGCGGTGAAAGCGGTGCTGCGCGGACAGCCGGAGACCGCCCGGGGCCTGCTGGAGCGCGGCTTCGCGCGCATCGGTGCGGCGGACCCGGCCACCGGGGAGTGGGCCGCGGACGTCATCTGCCTGGCCGACGCCGCCGCGGCGCGCGAACCGGCCCTGAACCCGCTCGCCGAGCGGGTGAGGCACCTGGCCTCCGACTGCCGGAGCACGGTCCTGTGGCAGGCCCTCCCCGAGGCCGTACGCGAGGAGGTCGACGAACTCGCCGTCCTTGACCGCACCGTCGCGGCGGTGGTGCTCGTCCGGAGATGCGGCATCGAGCCCCCGCCCGAGCTGCACGTCTGTGTGCGGCTGGTGCACGAACGCCGCCTCGCCCTCGCCGACCGGATTCCGCCACCGCCCCCGCGCGCCCCGGGCACGCCCCGGAACCCGTCCGACGACGGCCGGCGCTGAGGCGGGGCGCCGGCCGGCCCCGCGACCGGGGTGATGATGGATCCGTGCGATTCGAAGCGATCACCTGGGAACGGCTGGCGGACTCCCTGGCCGCGCACGCCGACGCGCTGAAACCGGCCGACGGAGGGCCCTGGCTCAAGATCGCCGTCGACGGGGCACCGGCCGCCGGCACCGGCGAGCTGGCCGAGTCGCTCGAGCAGGCGCTGCGACTGCGCGGCCGGGCCGTGCTCCCGCTGTCCACCGCGGGGTTCCTGCGCCCGGCCAGCCTGCGGTACGAGTACGGCAGACGGGACCCCGACTCGTACTACGGCAGCTGGTTCGACACCGGAGCGCTGTGGCGCGAGGTGTTCGGGCCGCTGGAGGCCGGGGGCAGCGGGCGGGTGCTGCCCGATCTCTGGGATCCGGTGACCGACCGGGCCACGCGGAGCCCCTACCGGCAGCTGCCCGAGGGCGGGGTGCTGGTCGTGCACGGGCCGTTGCTGCTGGGGCACTGGTTCCCGTTCGACCTGAGCGTTCACCTGCGCCTGTCGCCCGGCGCGCTGCGGCGGCGCACGCAGGAGGACGAGCAGTGGACCCTGCCGGCGTTCGCCCGGTACGAGGACGAGGTGGCGCCCGCCGGGAGCGCGGACGCGGTCGTCCGGGCCGATGACCCGCGCCATCCCGCCTGGACCGGACTTCGTCAGGACGGGTAGGACGACGGCCGTCCGGCGTCACTCCCGGCGCCTCATCCACCGTCTCATCCACCCTCCCCGTCCGGCGTCGGCCGTCCGCCGACGGTCATGACGGCCTGCGCCCCCGCCCGGCACCCCGCCGCCGCGGCCGCTGTGTCGTCGTGGCCCGCCAGCCGCGCCGCGAGGAAGCCACCGGTGAACGCGTCGCCCGCCCCGGTGGAGTCGACCGGGTCCCGCACCGGTTCCGCGGGGATCCGCCCGGTCACCGCACCCGCGGTCGCCAGCAGGACGCCGTCCCGGCCGAGCGTGACGACGGCCTGGCGGACCAGCAGGCTCAACTTCGCCGCGGCGTCCGCGGGTTCCGGGAGCCCGGTGAGCAGCCGGGCCTCGTCCGCGTTGGGCAGCAGGAGATCCACGTCCTCGACCAGCTCCAGGAACCGGTCGACGCCCAGCTCGGCGAGGAACCCCGCCGACGCCGGGTCGACGCTCACCGGGATGTTCCGCCGCCCGGCCTCCCGCAGCGCGAGCAGGGCCGTCGCGCGGCTGGCCGGAGCGAAGAGCAGATAGCCGGAGAGGTGCAGGTGGGAGATGCCGTCGAGCATCGAAGGCGACCAGTCGTCGGGGGACAGCCGCAGGACCGCGCCGCTGTCGGTGAGGAAGGTGCGTTCCGCGGCGGAGTCGACCAGGGCGACGACCGTGCCGGTCGGCGCGGCGTCGTCCACGGCCAGCAGCTCCCGCACGCCCGCGCGCCGCAGCGCATCGCGGTGCCAGGCCGCGGAGTCGGCGCCGACCCGGGCCAGCAGCCGTACCTCCCGGCAGCCCGAACGCACCGCCCAGCACGCCGTGTTCGCGCCCGCCCCGCCCGGCCGGGTCCGGATCCTGGCCGCCGTGTCCGTACCGTGGACCAGCGCCGCACCGTGCCGGGCCACCACGTCCGTGACCACGTCCCCGATGACGAGCAGACCGCCGGTCACCGGGCGCTCCAGGCGGTGGCGATCCGTGCCGCGAGCGCCACATTGCCGCGGACGGCCGCCAGATTGGCCTCCAGCGAAGCCCCTCCGGTGCCCCGCATCAGATGGTCGAGCAGGAACGGCGTGACGGCCTGCCCCGCGATGCCGCGCTCCCGGCACGCCTCCAGCGCCTCCGCCAGCACCCGGTCGTGCAGGACGGGATCCAACTGCTCCTCCTGCGGTACGGGATTGGCCACGATCAGTGCCGCCGGCGGGCCGCCGAGCGCGTCCTGCGCCCGCATCACCCCGGCGACCTCTTCGGGTGACCGCACGGTCCAGTCGACCGGTTCGCCCGAACTGCTCAGGTAGAAGCCGGGGAACCGGTCGGTGCCGTATCCGAGCACCCCGACCCCGAGGGTCTCCAGGCGCTGGAGGGTGGCGGGCACGTCCAGGATCGACTTCACACCCGCGCAGACCACGGTGATGCCGGTGCCCGCGAGCAGCCTCAGGTCCGCGGACTCGTCCTGTGACTCGGTCCAGCCCCGGTGCACGCCGCCCAGCCCGCCGGTCGCGAAGACGCGCAGGCCCGCTCCCGCCGCCAGGAACGCCGTCGCGGAGACCGTCGTCGCGCCGCTCGCTCCGGCCGCCAGCGCCGGTGCGAGGTCCCGGTGCCCCAGCTTGCGCATCGCCGGGTCCTCGGCGACCCGCTCCAACTGGGCCTTGTCCAGGCCGACCCGGGCCCGGCCG
This sequence comes from Streptomyces sp. NBC_01257, assembly GCF_035917255.1. Lineage (NCBI taxonomy): Bacteria > Bacillati > Actinomycetota > Actinomycetes > Kitasatosporales > Streptomycetaceae > Streptomyces > Streptomyces sp. NBC_01257. The sequence goes on along the minus strand of NZ_CP108472.1, from coordinate 2,403,359 downwards.
TCCAGCACGGCGACGGTGGCGGGCACGGCACCGGCCGACCGCACGATCTCCTCCAGCTCCTCGGCGACCCGCAGGTTGCGCGGCCGCGGCAGGCCGTGGGCGATGATCGTCGACTCCAGTGCGACGACGGGCCGGTGCGCGTCGAGCGCGGCCCGCACCTCCGCGGAGAGGACGGGCGCGTGGGGAGCGGCGCCGAGCGGCGCAGTGAGTGACATGTCCACATCTCTGTCGCGGGTGGGGCGCCTTCAAACGCGTGCCACGACCGTGGCGGGGAGCGGCGGGGGTATCCGGCGGATTCCCGTTCCGGCGCGCGTTAGCGTCGGCCCATGCAGCCTTCGACGGATCACCCCGTCCCCCTGGATCGTCCCGTCTCCGCCGTGCGGCATTTCTACGACGACCTGGCCGCCGGATACGACTTGATGTACGCGGACTGGGAGGCAAGCATCGCGCGTCAGGCGGCCGCCCTGTCGGCGCTGATCGAGGAGGCCGCCCCGGGCGGCAGGGACCGCTGCGGCGGGGACCTCGCGTACGACGTGCTGGACTGCGCCTGCGGCATCGGGACCCAGGCTCTGGGGCTGGCCGCCCGGGGACACCGGGTCACGGGCAGCGATCTGAGCCCCGTGGCCGCGGCCCGCGCCGCGAAGGAGGCGGCCGCGCGGGGGCTGGACCTGCGTGTCACGGCCGCCGACATGACGCGGCTGCCGTACCGCGACGGCTCGTTCGATGTCGTCGTGTGCGCCGACAACTCCCTGCCGCACCTGCTCACCCCGCAGGCGGTGCTGGCCGCGCTCGGCGAGATGCGAAGGGTGCTGCGGCCCGGCGGGGTGCTGCTGCTGTCCACCCGGCCGTACGACCGGCTGCGCCGGGAGCGCCCGGCGTCCACGCCGCCGCAGGTCAGGGAGGGCGCCGACGGGCGGGTGGTCACGTTCCAGCTGTGGCACTGGAGGCCGGACGGCGAGCGCTACGACCTGGAGCACTTCCAGCTGCTGCCCGGCGAGACGCCGGACGGCGAGGTGCCGGGGGAGCGCTGGGGAGTGCGCACGAGGCGCACCTCGTACTGGGCGCTGTCCCAGGCGCAGATCGTCGAGTTCACCGCGCGGGCCGGGCTGCGGGAGCCCGTGTGGCACGAGCCGGACGAGTCGGACTTCTTTCAGCCCGTCCTGGTGGCGAGACGTCCCGAGGCGGTCGCTAAGGTGACCGGCCATGACCACATTTGATCAAGCTTCCGCCTCCTTCTCCGTGCACATTCCCGACGCCGTGCTCGAACCGGAACCGCTCGACCCCGAGCAGATCGTGGCCGGTGACCCCGAGGTCACCGGCAAGGTGCTGTGGGAGTCGGCGGACGGCAAGCAGCTGCGCGGGATCTGGCAGATCACGCCCGGAGTCGTCACGGACACCGAGGCGAACGAGCTGTTCGTGGTCGTCAGCGGCCGCGCGACCGTGGCGGTCGAGGGCGGCGCCACGCTGGAGATCGGACCCGGCGACGCCTGCGTGCTGCGCGAGGGCGACCGTACGACGTGGACCGTGCACGAGACGCTGCGCAAGGCGTACCACATCACCCTCTGAACCTCTCCGAACCCTTTGACGAGGGGGTCTGCGGCTGCCGCTCGGACCCCCGGCTCAGGCCGTGGCGGTGCGGGTGAGGGACCGGCGCAGCGCGAGCGCGGCCATCGGCAGCAGCAGACAGGCGCCCGTGAGGTTCAGCCAGCCGTAGCTCGCTTGGGACACGATGACCCCGGCGAGCGCGCCGCCGATGCCCGCCGACGCGTTCATGCTCAGGTCCGACAGGCCCTGTACGGCCGCGCGGGCGGGCTGCGGTACGGAGTCGGTGAGCAGCGCGGAACCGGCGACCAGGCCCGCGGACCAGCCGAGCCCGAGCACGAAGAGGCCGGCCGCGGTCCTGCCGTGTGAGGCGCCCGCGGTCCCCGCGAGCAGTGCGGCGCAGGAGAGCAGCCCGACCGCGAGACCGATGACGGCGAGCCTGCCGATGCGGTCCGACAGCCAGCCCATCACCGGCGAGAACGCGTACATCCCGGCGATGTGGCCACTGATCACCAGGCCGATCAGCTGGAGGTCCGCGCCGTGGTGGCCGAGGTCGACCGGGGTCATCACCATGATCGAGACCATCGCGGTGTGCGAGACGGTCACCGTGACCAGGGCGAGCCGTGCCATCGGCGACGCCCGTACGGCCGCGAGGCCCGCGCGCAGCGAACGGTCGCCGGCCGACCGGTTCTCCTGCGGGGCCAGGGCACGTGCCGTGAGCAGCGGGTCGGGCCGCAGCAGCACCCCGATCACGAGGGCGGCGAGCAGGAAGATCCCGGCCGCCCAGACGAACGGGCCCGCCGTCTCCGAAACGGCGGTGCCCCGGAAGACCCGGCCCGCGGGTGCCGCGATGTTGGGCCCGAGGACCGAGCCGATCGTGGTGGCCCAGATGACGGTGGAGATCGCCCGGCCGCGCCGCTCCGGCTCGGCCAGATCGGCGGCGGCGAACCGGGCCTGGAGGTTCGCCGAGGACCCCGCACCGAACCCCGCCATGCCGAGCAGCAGCATGGGGAAGCTCTCCAGCACGGTCGCCAGCACCACGAGACCGGCGCCGAACGCGCCGATCAGATACGCGAGCACCAGCCCGGGGCGGCGGCCCCTCGACGTCATCAGCGCGGCCAGCGGCAGCGACAGCAGCGCCGTGCCGGTCACCGACGCGGTGGGGGCGAGACCCGACAGCGCCTCGGAGCCGCTGACCTCGGTCGCCAGCACGGGGGCCAGGGCGATGCCGACGGGCACGCCGAGGCCGCCGAGTATCTGGCCGGCGATGAGGACGGCGGACGTCCTGCGCCGGAGTGCGGGCAGTCCGGCCGCGGTGACACCTCCGGCGGAGCCGTGCTCACCGGGGGTGTCAGGGGCGTCGAGGGTGTTGGTCACTGACGCAGTGTGCCAGTAGGCACGCCTGTTCGAAACGGGGTCGGTGCGGCGACGCGAGGGGACCGGGTACGGCGAGCTACGGGGCCGGGGCGCGGGTGCGGACCGGGTTCAGAACAGCGGCTGGGGCAGCACGCCCTCCAGCGCCAGCAGCTGCCGTTTGGTCTCCAGCCCGCCGCCGAATCCGCCGAGCCCGCCGTCGCTCTCCACCACCCGGTGGCAGGGGACCACCAGGGGCAGCGGGTTGGAACCCATGGCGGCGCCGACGGCCTGGGCGGCCCCGGGCTGCCCGACCCGGTTGGCGAGGTCCCCGTACCCCGCGACCGCGCCGTAGGGCACGCCCGCGGCCAGCTCGCGGAGCACCTGGCGGTTGAAGCCGCCCGTCAGCGACCAGTCCAGATCGAGCGAGAACTCCCGCAGCGTGCCCGCGAAGTACGCCGTGAGCTGGCGTATCGGCTCGGCGAGCCGGGCGGAGCCGGGCGACTCCACCGGCTCTGCGCCGAGCCGGGTGCGCAACCGGTCCAGCGCCTTGTCCCGTACCGCGGGCCGGGCGTGGAAGACCACGGTCACCAGCCCGGCCTCGGTCGCGGCCAGCATGAGCGGGCCGATGTCACTGTCGACCACGGCCCACTCGACAACCCCGTCGCTGTTCATGGGAACCACCGTACGGCCGGCCACTGACAACGGGAGGCCGGTGGCGGCCGTCGGGCCGGTGCCCCCGGGGCCCGGGCGGTCAGCCCGTGGCCTCGCGCACCACATCGGGGGCGTTGGTGATGATGCCGTCCACGCCGAGGCCGGCCACCCGGAGCGCGTTCTCCGCGTCGTTGACCGTCCAGGCGTTGACCTGGAGCCGCTTGTCGTGGGGGCCCTTCAGCGCGTGCACCGCCGCCACGTAGTCGGCGGAGACCGAGGCGTACGCCGGGTTGATCCGGTCGGTGAAGGCCGCGTACGACGGCAGGTCGGCGACCGCCGGGGTGCCGAGGAAGCCCGTCACGACGTCCGGACGCTGCTCGTGCACCCTGCGCACGCTGTCGGCGCCGAAGCTCTGGATCACCAGGCGGCCGCGGACGTGCTCGCGGTCCAGCCACCCCTCCTGACGCAGGACGCCCAGGGTCGCCCGCTCGATCCCCGGATAGATCTCGGGGCTCTTGATCTCCAGGAGCAGGTTCTGCTGGTTGCGCCCGATGCGCTCCAGGTACTGCCGGAGCGTGGGTACCCGGGCCCCGGCGTACTGCGGGCCGAACCAGCTGCCCGCGTCCAGCCGGGCGATCTCGGCGGCCGTGAAGTCCTTGACCGCCCACGGTGCACGGCCGGGGAACACCTCCTCGGCATCCGTCGTCCTCTTCAGACCGGTGTCGTGCATGACCACCAGCACGCCGTCCCTGGTGAGCTGGACGTCGTTCTCCACCCAGTCGAAGCCCAGGACGTCCGCCTTGTCCACGGCCGCCAGGGTGTTCTCGGGCGCGTAGGCCGACGCGCCCCGGTGAGCGATGACGAGCGGGGCCCCGGTCCGGGCCCGGCCGACGTCACCCGCCGTACGGACGCCCGGTCCGGTGGCAGCCGTCGCGCGGAGGGCCGCGGCGCGGGCCGCCGTCCCGGGGTGACCGGCCGCGGCGGTGCCCGTGGCCGGTGCGTCGTCGGTCGTGACCGGCATGAGCAGCGCGCCGGCACCCAGCAGGGCGGCGGCAGCGACGGAGGCGGTTGCGGTGCCTGCGTACACGTGAACTCCTTGCGTCAGAGTTACGGACGGCCCGAGCGTCCCAGCCGCCCTCGAACGGGGGACGGGCGAAGGATGGCCACGATGTGAACGAGGCCCGGGGACCGGGTCACGGGCCGCTACCCCTGTCGATAAAATGCAGATCTTCTGTTTGATTGCCGGGCCTCGCGCCTTAGGGTCATCCGAACCCGGGCTTCTGCGAAGGGCGTACGAGCATGCAGGGCACCATCAACGGTTTCGGCTACGGGATGGTCACTCCCGTGGCCGCGTTTCTCATGGCCTGCCTCGGCGCGGCACTGGGTCTGCGCTGCACCACCCGGTCGCTGCGCACCGAGCGTTCCTTCAAGGCGGGCTGGCTGGCACTGGGGGCCACCTCCATAGGCTCGGGGATCTGGACGATGCACTTCATCGCGATGGTGGGTTTCACCGTCGAGGAGGCGCCGATCGGCTACGACAGGCCGATCACCTTCGCCAGCCTCGCCGTCGCGATCGTCATGGTCGGCATCGGGATCTTCCTGGTCGGGTACCGGGGCGCCACCCCCATGGCACTGGTGACAGGGGGAACGATCACCGGGCTCGGTGTGGCCTCCATGCATTACCTCGGCATGGCCGGAATGCGACTTGATGGGCAGTTCGAGTACGACACGATCACCGTCTCGCTGTCCGTCGTCATCGCCGTGGTCGCCTCGACCGCCGCGCTCTGGGCCGCCGTCTCCATCCACGGCTTCCTGCCCAGCCTCGGCGCCAGCGTCGTGATGGGCATCGCGGTGAGCGGAATGCACTACACCGGGATGGCCGCCCTCAGGGTCCAGCTGCACCCGGCCGCCCACACCGGAACCTCCGGCGACAGCGCGACCGCGCTCCTCGTCCCGATGCTGATCGGACCGGCCTGCTTCCTGGTGCTCGCCGCCGTCGTCGTCATGTTCGACCCGCTGGTGGTCATGGGCACACCGGACTGGGACGACCCGGTGGCCGCCCCCGGCGTCCGGGCCCCCGGAATCCCGGCCCAGCGCCAGATCCCCCGGTTCGGCACGCACGCCGACCCGGCCTCGTTCCACTCCCAGCGCCAGGACTCCGGACAGCCCCGGGACTGGTGACCGCGCGCCGTCGCGGGCGCTGACCCGGCCCCGTTGTCAGTGGGGGGTCGTACGGTGGTTGCATGCGGCCCGTTTCGAAGATCGAACGTTCGGTGGCGCCTTTCGAGGTCGTCAGTCCCTACCAGCCCAGCGGCGACCAGCCGGCGGCCATCGCCGAGCTGGAGCGGCGCGTCCGTGCAGGTGAGAAGGACGTCGTGCTGCTCGGCGCGACCGGCACCGGAAAATCGGCGACCACCGCCTGGATGATCGAGAAGCTGCAGCGCCCCACCCTGGTGATGGCGCCGAACAAGACCCTCGCCGCCCAGCTGGCCAACGAGTTCCGCGAGCTCCTGCCGAACAACGCCGTCGAGTACTTCGTCTCGTACTACGACTACTACCAGCCCGAGGCGTACGTCCCGCAGTCGGACACCTACATCGAGAAGGACTCCTCGATCAACGAGGAGGTCGAGCGGCTGCGCCACTCCGCGACGAATTCGCTGCTCACCCGGCGTGACGTCGTCGTGGTCGCCTCCGTCTCCTGCATCTACGGCCTCGGCACCCCGCAGGAGTACGTGGACCGGATGGTCCAGCTCAAGGTGGGCGACGAGATCGACCGCGACCAGCTGCTGCGCCGCTTCGTCGAGATGCAGTACACCCGCAACGACCTGGCGTTCACCCGGGGCACCTTCCGGGTGCGTGGCGACACCATCGAGATCTTCCCGGTCTACGAGGAGCTCGCCGTCCGCATCGAGATGTTCGGTGACGAGATCGAGGCGCTCTCCACCCTGCACCCCCTCACCGGCGAGATCATCAGCGAGGACCGGTCGCTGCACGTCTTCCCCGCCAGCCACTACGTCGCGGGCCCCGAGCGCATGGAGAAGGCGGTCGGCCGCATCGAGAAGGAGCTGGAGGAGCGTCTCGCCGAGCTGGAGAAGCAGGGCAAGATGCTGGAGGCCCAGCGGCTGCGGATGCGCACCACGTACGACATCGAGATGCTCCGCCAGATCGGCACCTGCTCCGGCGTCGAGAACTACTCGCTGCACTTCGACGACCGCGACCCCGGCACCGCCCCCCACACCCTCCTCGACTACTTCCCCGAGGACTTCCTCCTCGTCCTCGACGAGTCGCACGTGACCGTGCCGCAGATCGGCGCGATGTACGAGGGCGACGCCTCCCGGAAGCGGACCCTGGTCGACCACGGCTTCCGGCTGCCCTCCGCCCTGGACAACCGCCCGCTGAAGTGGGAGGAGTTCCTCGGCCGGATCAACCAGACGGTCTACCTCTCCGCCACCCCCGGCAAGTACGAGCTCTCCCGCGGCGACGGCTTCGTGGAGCAGATCATCCGCCCCACCGGCCTCGTCGACCCGGAGATCGTCGTCAAGCCCACCGAGGGCCAGATCGACGACCTGGTGCACGAGATCCGCAAGCGCACCGAGAAGGACGAGCGGGTCCTGGTCACCACCCTCACCAAGAAGATGTCGGAGGACCTCACCGACTACTTCCTGGAGCTCGGGATCCAGGTCCGCTACCTCCACAGCGACGTCGACACCCTGCGCCGCATCGAGCTGCTGCGCGAGCTGCGCTCCGGCGAGTACGACGTCCTGGTCGGGATCAACCTCCTGCGCGAGGGCCTCGACCTGCCCGAGGTGTCGCTCGTGGCCATCCTCGACGCGGACAAGCAGGGCTTTCTGCGCTCGGCCACCTCACTGATCCAGACCGTCGGACGCGCCGCTCGTAACGTGTCGGGGCAGGTCCATATGTACGCGGACAAGGTCACCCCGGCGATGGCGCAGGCCATCGACGAGACCAACCGCCGCCGCGAGAAGCAGATCGCGTACAACACCGAGCGCGGACTCGACCCGCAGCCGCTGCGCAAGAAGATCAACGACATCGTCGCGACGATCGCCCGCGAGGAGGTCGACACCGAGCAGCTGCTCGGCACCGGCTACCGGCAGGCGAAGGGTGCCAAGGCCCCCGTTCCCACGCTCGGCGTCAAGGCCGGTGCCGGGAAGGCCGGAAAGGCGGCCGGGGACAAGGCGGCGGTCACGGACCGTCCGGCCACCGAGCTCGCCGGGATCATCGAGGAGATGACCGACCGGATGCGCGCGGCCGCCGCCGATCTGCAGTTCGAGGTGGCCGCCCGACTGCGCGACGAGGTGGGGGAGTTGAAGAAGGAGTTGCGCCAGATGCGGGAGGCGGGTCTGGCCTGACCCCACCGCACCTGGTGTGTTGCAGGACCGACACAAAACGGCCCGCAGTGGCTGCGCCTGGGGCGTGACTGCGTAGGGTGCTGGAAAACCGCGCAAGGACGGTTGCGGGGACAGCGGAGAGGGGACAGCGCGTGACGGTCAATATGACCAAGGGTCAGGCCATCAGCCTGCAGAAGAGCGACGGGGGGACCCTGACCGCGGTACGGATGGGGCTCGGCTGGCAGGCGGCTCCGCGCCGCGGTCTGTTCGGCTCGCGCACCCGGGAGATCGACCTGGACGCCTCGGCGGTCCTGTTCGCCGACAAGCAGCCGGTCGACGTCGTGTTCTTCCGGCACCTGGTCAGCGATGACGGCTCGGTCAAGCACACCGGCGACAACCTGGTCGGCGGCGCCGGCTCGGGCGGCGACGACGAGGCGATCCTGGTCGACCTCCAGCGCGTGCCGGTCCACATCGACCAGATCGTCTTCACGGTGAACTCCTTCACCGGCCAGACGTTCCAGGAGGTGCAGAACGCCTTCTGCCGCATCGTGGACGAGACCAACGGCCAGGAGCTCGCCCGCTACACGCTGGACGGCGGCGGGCAGTACACCGCCCAGATCATGGCGAAGGTGCACCGCTCGGGGAGCGGTTGGCAGATGACCGCCATCGGCACCCCGGCCAACGGCCGCACGTTCCAGGACCTGATGCCGGCGATCCTGCCGCACCTGTAGGCGGCGCCGGACCACGGTCCGCAGCGGTACGCGCAGCTCCCGGCGGCATCGGCCGCCGGGAGCTGCACCGCATCGCGGGACCTCCCGGCACCACGCACGTCACGCACCACCGCCGTCACGCACCACGTACGGCACGTATGACGCACGTCATGTACTACGCGCACGTCATGTACTACGCGCACGTCATGTACTGCGCACGCCATCGCAACGCGCAGCGGTAACTCGTCGAGGGGACAGGGCAATGACGGCCGAGCTGGTCCGGGGGCAGAACCACACCTTGCCCCAGACCCGTCTGGAGATCCGGGTTTCGGCCGGCGCCCCCGTGGTGGCCGGAGCCACCCTCGGGGACGAGAGCGGCACGGTGCACGGGATCGAGTGGATAGCCCACCCCGGATCACCGCAGCTGCCGGGGCTGGAGGTGTCCAGGCAGGCCGCGGCGGAGCACCGGCTGGCCGTCGACCTCGACGCCCTGCCCGAGGCCGTGCACCGCGTCACGTTGCTGCTGGCGCTTCCGCTGGAGGCGGGCGGCCCGACCAGGTTCGGAGCCGTCGCCTCGCCCTTCGTCGCGGTCACCGGACTCGACGGCGCCGAGATCGCCACCTTCACCCTGACCGGACTGGACACCGAGTCCGCGGTCGCCGCCCTGGAGCTCTACCGCAGGCAGGGAGCCTGGAAGGTCCGCGCGGTCGGCCAGGGCTACGCCGGGGGTCTCGCCGCGATGCTCGCCGACCAGGGGGTGTCCGGTGCGGCCGAACTGGCCCGGTCGATCCAGGAAGCGGTCGCCCGCGGTCTGGCCCGCTCGGTGGCGCCCGCCCCGCCCCGCACCGCGGAGGGCGACCGGGTCAGACACGCCGGCGGCCAGCCGCCGTCCCAGGGCGGTGGGCGGCCCCAGCCCGCCCCTCAGCCCGATCCTCTGGACGACCCCGCCACACAGCCGGCCACACCCGTCGCCCCCGCCACTCCGACCGCGGGCGGGCCCATCGACTACGCGCACCCGCGCCGCCAGTCCACGGCGCCCCCGCCGCCTCCGCCCACCGCGCCGCCCGCCGAGCCGGGCCGGCCCGCGGCCCCCGTCGCCGGGGACGCCACCGGCTGGTCCATGGACGAGCGGCTCTACAACCAGGTCTGGGGCATGTTCGAGGACCTGGCCCGGGCCGTCGCCGCGTACCGCAGCGCCGTCGACTTCGCCGAGTCCCGGATGGTCAAGGAGCTGGAGCGGACCCTGTCCGACCCGCGCAGCCGGATCGGCGGCACGGGCGACCGGGCCCGTGAAGAGGCCCGCGCCAAGCGCGACGAGCTGACCGGCCGGGCCCGCGAGGCACTGGACCGCGATCTCGCCCAGCTCGCCGCCGAGGCCGCCGTGGTGGAACCCGCGCTGCCCGCCGCGTACGCGGGCTGGGACAACCCCTCCTGGCACGGCTACCGCGCCCCGATGGAGATCCCCATGGCGCTGCGGATCGGTGACCTGCATCTGCCGGAGTCCACCGGGATCCGCATTCCGCTGCTCGTCCGGCTGCCGCTGGAGCGCGGGATCTGGATCGACAGCGGCCGCACGGCCTCCGAGGCCGCCGCGCTGACCGATTCCGGCCAGCTGCGCCGGCTGGCCATGGAGAGCGCCGTCCTGCACGCGGCCCGGCTGCTGGCCGTCTACCCGGCCAACGAGTTCTCGGTCCATGTCATCGACCCGGCGGGCTCCGCCGCCGCGGCACTGGCCCCGCTGGTCTCCTCCGGGGTGCTGGCGGGCCCGCCCGCGTCCGGGCCCGGGGGAGTGTCCTCGGTCCTCGCCCATCTCACCCGGCGCGTCGACCTGGTGCAGATGGCGCTCAGGGCCGGGGCCGCGGACTCGTTGCCACCCGACCTGGACCCGGCCGAGCAGCTCCTGATCGTCAACGACTTCCCGCACGGCTTCGACGACCGGGCCGTCACCCAGCTGCGCTACCTCGCCGACGAGGGCCCCTCCGTCGGGGTCCATCTCCTGATGGTCGCGGACCGGGAGGACGCCTCCGCGTACGGGCCGGTGCTCGACCCGCTGTGGCGGTCGCTGCTCCGGATCACCCCGGTCGCCGACGACCATCTGGCCGATCCCTGGGTCGGCCACGCCTGGACGTACGAGCCGCTCAGGACCCCGCCCGGCAGCCGCGTCCTGGAACAGGTGCTGGACCGGGTGGCCGCCGCGCGCCGCACCGGCCACCGCTGAGCCGCCTGCCCTTCTACCCACCCAGCCCTATTCACCGACCTGGCGTTTTGAGGCTTCTTTACCCTTCTCTTTACCTTTCCTTGGTGTTCCCTGTACTGTTCTTTGGGCGGAGGGGAGTACTCCCATACGCGGCGTGCCCGTCAGTACGGACTGTGACCGGTCCCGGGGCGCCGGCCCAGGCGCGCATCCCGTGCGCCCGGGTGGAAGAGACCTCCGGCAGCGACGACGCTGATCAGTAGCCGTAGCGAACTGCCGGAGGCGCAGTGGACGTTTCATGGACCCTCTGGGCGCTGACCATCTTTGGTCTGTGCGCCCTCATCGCCGTCGACTTCTTCATCGGGCGCAAGCCCCATGACGTGTCGACCAAGGAAGCCGGAATCTGGACGATCGTCTGGATCGCGCTGGCCGCCCTCTTCGGGCTCGGACTGCTCGTCTCCGGGGAGAGCCAGGCCTCGGGCGAGTTCTTCGCCGGCTACATCACCGAGAAATCGCTGAGCGTCGACAACCTCTTCGTCTTCGTGCTGATCATGGCGAAGTTCTCGGTGCCCTCCCACCTCCAGCAGCGGGTGCTGCTGATCGGTGTGCTGATCGCCCTGGTGCTGCGAGCGATCTTCATCGCGGCGGGCGCCGCGGTCATCGCCAACTTCTCGTGGGTGTTCTACATCTTCGGCGCGTTCCTGATCTACACCGCCTGGAAGCTCATCCAGGAGGCGCGGGCCGACGAGGAGGAAGAGGAGTTCGAGGAGAACCGCCTCCTCAAGAACATCGAGCGCCGCTTCGGCGTCGCCGACCGGTACCACGGCACCAAGCTGTTCATCCGCAACAACGGCAAGCGCGTCCTGACGCCCCTGATGGTCGTCATGCTCGCCATCGGCACCACCGATGTGCTGTTCGCGCTGGACTCCATCCCCGCGATCTTCGGCCTGACCCAGGACCCGTACATCGTGTTCACCGCGAACGCGTTCGCGCTGATGGGGCTGCGGCAGCTGTACTTCCTGATCGGCGGCCTGCTCAAGAAGCTGGTCCACCTCAGCTACGGGCTCTCGGTCATCCTCGGCTTCATCGGCGTCAAGCTGGTGCTGCACGCGCTGCACGAGTCCGGGGTGCACGTCCCCGAGATCTCCATCCCGGTCTCGCTCGGCGTCATCTGCGGGGTGCTGGTGATCACCACGATCACCAGCCTGATCGCCAACAAGAAGCAGGCCGAGGCGGACGCCGCGGCCGAGGCGGCGAAGTCCGAGGACGCCTCGGACAAGGGCGCCGGCATCGAGGCCTGAGCGACGGCGGGGGTAGGGATGCGCGAGCCGCGCATCCCTACCCCCGCCTCCGTCGTCACCAGCCCCGGGCGCGCCACTCCGGCAGCCGCGGACGCTCGTCGCCGAGCGTCGTGTCGTGGCCGTGGCCCGGGTAGACCCAGGTCTCGTCGGGCAGCGGGGCGAAGAGCCTGGTCTCCACGTCGTGCAGCAGGCTCGCGAACGCCTCGGGGTCCTTGTGCGTGTTGCCGACCCCGCCCGGGAAGAGGCAGTCCCCGGTGAACAGGTGCGGAGCGCCGTGCGGGTCGTCGTAGACGAGCGCGATCGAGCCCGGGGTGTGGCCGGTCAGATGGCGGGCGGTCAGCGCGACCTGCCCGACCCGGATCGTGTCGCCGTCCTCGACGAGCACATCGGTCGCGACCGGGATGCCCTCGGCGTCGTACCGCCCGGCATAGGTGCGCGCGCCGGTGGCCGCGACCACCTCGCCCAGCGCCTGCCAGTGGTCCCCGTGCCGGTGGGTGGTGACGACGGAGACGATCGAGTCGTCACCGATCAGCCGGAGCAGGGTCGCGGCGTCGGCGGCCGCGTCGATCAGGAGCTGCTCGCCGGTGGCCCGGCAGCGCAGCAGATAGGCGTTGTTGTTCATCGGGCCGACGGCGACCTTGGAGATCATCAGATCCGTCAACTCGTGTACGTCCGCGCGCCCGCCGACCTTGACCGCTCCGCTGTACGTCATACGTCTCAGCCTATAGCGGGGGCAGTGCGGGCAGGGCGCCGCCTTCGACGGTCAGCGCGGACCCGTCGCGCCGCCCGCTGAGCCAGCCGAGCAGCTCGGACGCCGTGCCGCGGACGGTGGTGGGGCCCCCCTCGGCGCCGCCGCCCGTCGTCCAGGTCCGGCCCGCGTCGTCGGCCACGTCCGTCGGGACGACGTCGGCGTGCCCGGCGAAGCGCTCGGCCAGGAAGTCGATCTGCCGGGTGGTGAACTCGTCCGGCAGGTCCTCCAGCTCGTAGCCGATGCCCAGATCGACATGGTGCAGTTCGACCTCGACGCGGCGGCGGTAGGGAATCCGGGACGCGGAGTCCGTCACACCGTTGCGGAGCTCCACCGTGCGTGACCAGTCGGCCGGGGCCGCGGCGGCGGCCACGAAACGGTCCGCGCTCGCGCCCAGGTCGGCGAGCTGTTCCGCCCGCGGGCGGGGGGCGTCCCGCTCGATGTCGCGGTCGCGGGTTTCGCTGTCTGCGTACATCGGCCGGCCCTGGAGAACATTTACCAGCGCGTCGGCGTTACGTGAAAGGTGCGCGACGACATGACCGCGGCTCCAGCCCGGCAGGCGCGACGGTTCGGCGAGTGCCGCGTCGTCCAGTTTCTCCGTGGCGCTGAGCAGTCGATCGGTCGCTTGCCGCAGTGCGGCCAGGTCGTGCGCGTGATCAATCATGGGGCCGAGCCTAGCCCCGCCACTCATTCGGGTGAAGGAGTCATCAGCCGTCCGTAAATCGAATGCGCGTGCTATACGCTCGAAGCCGAAAGCTTCGTACACCGCTGTGGCACCCCCCATACCCTGGGACAGGGGCTCAGTTCCCCCGCTTCTCTCTAGAAAGGTGCGGACCGGCGTGGCCGACCGTCTCATCGTCCGTGGCGCTCGCGAGCACAACCTCAAGAACGTCTCGCTCGACCTCCCCCGCGACTCCCTCATCGTCTTCACCGGGCTCTCCGGGTCGGGCAAGTCGTCGCTCGCGTTCGACACGATCTTCGCCGAGGGCCAGCGGCGCTACGTGGAGTCACTCTCCTCGTACGCCCGGCAGTTCCTCGGCCAGATGGACAAGCCGGACGTCGACTTCATCGAGGGCCTGTCGCCCGCTGTCTCCATCGACCAGAAGTCGACCTCGCGCAACCCGCGCTCGACGGTCGGCACGATCACCGAGGTCTACGACTACCTCCGGCTGCTCTTCGCCAGGATCGGCAAGCCGCACTGCCCCGAGTGCGGCCGTCCGATCTCGCGCCAGTCGCCGCAGGCCATCGTGGACAAGGTCCTCGGCCTGCCCGAGGGCAGCCGCTTCCAGGTGCTCTCGCCGCTGGTGCGCGAGCGCAAGGGCGAGTTCGTGGACCTCTTCGCCGACCTCCAGACCAAGGGGTACAGCAGGGCCAGGGTCGACGGCGCGACCATCCAGCTCTCCGAGCCGCCCACGCTCAAGAAGCAGGAGAAGCACACCATCGAGGTGGTCATCGACCGCCTCACGGTGAAGGACAGCGCCAAGCGCCGGCTGACCGACTCGGTCGAGACCGCGCTCGGCCTCTCCGGCGGCATGGTCGTGCTCGACTTCGTCGACCTCCCCGAGGACGACCCCGAGCGCGAGCGGATGTACTCCGAGCACCTCTACTGCCCGTACGACGACCTCTCCTTCGAGGAGCTGGAGCCGCGCTCCTTCTCCTTCAACTCCCCCTTCGGCGCCTGCCCCGACTGCACGGGCATCGGCACGCGGATGGAGGTCGACCCCGAGCTGATCGTCCCGGACGAGGAGAAGTCCCTCGACGAGGGCGCGATCCACCCCTGGTCGCACGGCCACACCAAGGAGTACTTCGGCCGCCAGATCAACGCCCTGGCCGAAGCCCTCGGATTCCGTACGGACATCCCCTGGGCCGGGCTGCCGCAGCGCGCCAAGAAGGCGCTGCTGTTCGGGCACAAGATCCAGACCGAGGTCCGCTACCGCAACCGTTACGGGCGCGAGCGCGCCTACACCACGCCCTCCTTCGAAGGTGCGGTGCAGTTCGTCAAGAGGCGGCACTCCGAGGCGGAGAGCGACTCCAGCCGGGAGCGCTTCGAGGGCTACATGCGCGAGGTGCCCTGCCCCACCTGTGAGGGCACCCGCCTCAAGCCGATCGTCCTCGCGGTCACCGTGATGGAGAAGTCCATCGCCCAGGTCGCCGCGATGTCGATCAGCGAGTGCGCCGAGTTCCTCGGCCGGATGAAGCTGAACGCCCGCGACAAGAAGATCGCCGAGCGGGTGCTCAAGGAGGTCAACGAGCGGCTGAAGTTCCTGGTCGACGTGGGCCTGGACTATCTGTCGCTGAACCGCGCGGCGGGCACCCTGTCCGGCGGCGAGGCCCAGCGCATCCGGCTCGCCACCCAGATCGGCTCCGGCCTGGTCGGCGTGCTCTACGTGCTGGACGAGCCGTCCATCGGCCTGCACCAGCGCGACAACCACCGGCTGATCGAGACCCTGGTCCGGCTCCGCGACATGGGCAACACGCTCATCGTCGTCGAGCACGACGAGGACACCATCAAGGTCGCCGACTGGGTCGTCGACATCGGCCCCGGCGCCGGCGAGCACGGCGGTAAGGTGGTCCACTCCGGATCGCTCAAGGAGCTGCTGGCCAACGACAAGTCGATCACCGGTCAGTATCTGACCGGCAAGCGGTCGATCGAGATGCCCGAGATCAGGCGTCCCGTCGACCCCGCGCGGCTGCTCACGGTCCACGGCGCCCGGGAGAACAACCTCCAGGACATCGACGTGTCCTTCCCGCTCGGGGTGCTGACCGCCGTGACCGGCGTCTCCGGCTCCGGCAAGTCGACCCTGGTCAACGACATCCTCTACACCCACCTGGCCCGCGAGCTGAACGGCGCCAAGTCGGTGCCCGGCCGCCACACCCGGGTCGACGGCGACGACCTCGTCGACAAGGTGGTGCACGTCGACCAGTCGCCCATCGGCCGCACACCCCGGTCCAACCCGGCCACGTACACCGGTGTCTTCGACCACGTCCGCCGGCTGTTCGCGGAGACGATGGAGGCCAAGGTCCGCGGCTATCTGCCGGGCCGGTTCTCCTTCAACGTCAAGGGCGGCCGCTGCGAGAACTGCTCCGGCGACGGCACCATCAAGATCGAGATGAACTTCCTGCCGGACGTGTACGTCCCGTGCGAGGTCTGCCACGGAGCGCGCTACAACCGGGAGACCCTGGAGGTCCACTACAAGGGCAAGTCCATCGCCGAGGTGCTGGACATGCCGATCGAGGAGGGCCTGGACTTCTTCGAGGCCGTCCCGACCATCGCCCGTCACCTGCGGACGCTCAACGAGGTCGGTCTCGGATACGTCAGGCTCGGGCAGTCCGCGCCGACGCTCTCCGGCGGCGAGGCCCAGCGCGTGAAGCTGGCCAGCGAACTCCAGAAGCGCTCGACGGGACGCACGGTCTATGTGCTGGACGAGCCGACCACCGGTCTGCACTTCGAGGACATCTCCAAGCTGATCAAGGTGCTCTCCGGCCTGGTCGACAAGGGCAACTCGGTGATCGTCATCGAGCACAACCTCGATGTCGTCAAGACCGCCGACTGGGTCATCGACATGGGACCCGAGGGGGGCAACGGCGGTGGACTGGTCATCGCCGAGGGCACTCCGGAGTTCGTGGCGGGTGTCCCCGCAAGCCACACCGGAAAGTTCCTCCAGGGCATCCTGGACGCGGACCGGGTGAGCGAGGCCGCCGTGCCCTCGGCGCGCAAGCCCGCCCGGAAGACGGCGGCCAAGAAGGCCGTCGCCGCGAAGTCGGCCCCCGCCAGGAAGACGGCCACGGCGAAGGCCGCGGCGACGAAGACGGCGAAGGCAGCGACGGCGAAGGCAGCGACGGCGAAGGCGGGTACGGCTGCGGCGAAGAAGCCCGCGGCCAAGAAGGTGACCCGCGCGCGCAAGGCCTGAGGGGACGGCCGGCGCCCCTCCCCGGCGGCCCGGCCCGATACCCGCTCCGAGGCGGCGACCCCTTCCGAGGGGCCGCCGCCTCGGCCGTCACCGTGTCCTGCACCCGGGCTGACCAGCTGTCCTGCACCCGTGCGGACCAGGCGCGAGCGTGTGCGACCGGCCCGCGCGCGAGGGCGTCCGTCTCCGCCGGTATCGTCGGATACGTCACCGCTGCCCCTGCCGCCCCAGGCGCCCCGGACAGCCCTGGCACCTCTGCCCCTCTGACCCGTGGAGACCGCATGTCCGGCCAGCCCGCCGCCCGCCGTACCGTGCTGAAGGGCGCCGCTCTCGCGGGCGTCGCCGGGCTCGGAGTGGCCGCCTGCTCGACCGACTCGAAGCTCGGGCACGCCGAGACGCCGACCCCCACCGCACCCGTCGAGCTCGGCGCCCCGGACGAGGTGACGGTCGGTGAGTCCAAGCTCTACAGCGAGCAGCGCGTCATCGTCAGCTGCCCGGCCAAGGGGCAGTACAAGGCGTTCAGCGCCCAGTGCACCCACGCGGGCTGCCTGCTGAACAAGGTCGAGAACAACGAGGGGCACTGCCCCTGCCACGGCAGCGTCTTCGACACCACGACCGGCAAGGCCGTGCACGGCCCCGCGACCGTCCCGCTGCCCTCCGTCCCGGTCAGGGTCGAGGGCGGAAAGCTGATCGCCGGCCCCGACGCCTGATCCGGCGCCGAGCGCCTGACCCGACGGCCGACCGGCCCGCCGGCGCCGTGCCGAGCGGACGGTGCGCGGGCCCGCGTCACCCCCAGTCCCAGTCGATGCCGACCAGGCCGGGCCGTACCCCCTGTTCCACCAGGTGAACGGTCCGGTGCCGGCCGGTGAGCGTGAGATCGGCCCGGCCCCCGCGCGGCGCCCCCGCGGAGACCTGGGCGAATCGCCGGCACCGTACCGGCAGGGCCTCCTCGTCGAACCGGACCTGCAGCACGTACTGCCCGCCACCGAAGCTGAAACCGCGGACGTACTCGCCGCAGGGCCCGCCCGTACCGTCCTCGAAGCCGTAGCCGAAGAGGTACGTCTCGCCCGCACGCAGCCGGGTGTCGAAGAGCAGCTCGGCGACCAGCACCCCCGCCGCCGCGTCCCAGCGGACCCGGCCCGTCCGGCAGTTCTCCCGGGCGCTCACCCCGACCCGCGCCGGATCGCAGCCCGGATCGCCGCGGTACACGGCGAGATAGCGGTCGATGCCGTCGCGGTGGGCGCGCACGACGTGCTGCGAGCTCCGGTCCTGCATCTGACGGCCGGGCCCGATCCGTACCCGCTCCTGATGCCCCACCGTGTGCAGCCCGCCGTCCGTGGGTGACTCCATCGCGGCGAGCAGCCGCTCCACCGCACCGGACGCCTCCACCAGGGAGCGGTAGGAGCGGGCCGGCGGGCGGTCGGCGTCACCGCGGGACCCGTCGGCCCCCAGCAGCCCGAGCAGGGAGTTCCCCGGCAGCTCCAGTACCTCCTCCAGTGCCCTCACGGCCCGCAGGGACTCCGGGCGCTGCGGGCGCCGGGCGCCCTGCTGCCAGTAACTGAGGCTGGTCACGCCGACCTTGACCCCCCGGTGCGCCAGATGGTGCTGCACCCGCTGCAGCGGCAGCCCGCGTACCGAGAGCGCCGTGCGCAGGGCCAGGTGGAACGGGCCGGTGTGCAGCACCTGCGCCAGTTCGGCCTCGGTGTGCTGCATGGGTCCTCCAGGTGAACGTTCACGGCGGGCGACGGCCGGGCCGCGTCGACGGGGGTGGGGCCGCAGGTGGCCAGGGGGGAGTGTTCACACTCCCGCCACCGGCGTTCACACCGCGATGTTCCCCCGCATTGAAGCGTGTTGACCCGTTCCGGACAACGGTTGATGCTCCTCGCAGCGTCCGGACGCGCTTCTTGGATCCCCCACCCCCCGCCCCGGGAGGAACGCCATGCGCAACCGAAGAATCCGGCCGGGCCGGCTGTCGGTGACGGCCGTACTCGCCGCCGTACTGCTCGCCGCACCCACGGCGACCGCCACCGCCGCCGACCAGTACCACGCCGCCACCGCGGCGTCCGACACCCTTGCCGCCACCCAGCGGCTGAACATCAGCATGCAGGCGCAGCAGAAGACGAACTGGTGCTGGGCCGCCGCCGGCAACACCATCGCCACCTGGTTCGGCCGGAACTACACCCAGAACCAGTTCTGCAACGCGGCCTTCGGCCGGACCCAGGGCTACGAGTGCCCCAACTCGCAGGCCTCGCTCGGCAACGTCCAGGACGGTCTGAACTGGGCCGGCATCAACCCCGGCTCGTACGTCACCGGCTGGCTGCGCTACCCGACCGTGCAGGCCGAGATAGCCGCCGGACGACCGGTGGAGACCCGCATCCAGTGGTCCTCGGGCGGCGGGCACATGCACGTCCTGTACGGGTACGACGACGCGAACAGCTGGGTCTACTGGGGCGATCCCTGGCCCTCCAGCAACCGCTACAACTGGGCCTCGCACGCCTGGTACGTGAACAACAGCGAGTTCTCCTGGACCCACTCGCTCTACCGGATCGGGGCGTGACGGCATGACCTCCACCACCCGTTCCCCGGCCCGCACCGGCGCCCGTACCGCACGCGGCGCGCGTCCCTTCGCCGCGGCCCTCGCCGCGAGCGGCGTGCTGGCAGGCGCCGCCCTGCTCACCGCGGCCCCGCAGGCGGCCGCCGCCACCGGTCCCTCGGCCACCCCCGCGGCCCTGGCGGCGGCCCACGAGGCGGCCACCGACACCACGACCCTGGACACGCTGTCCCGCTTCTTCGCCCGTGAGGGCGCCGTCAGCAGGGCGGCCGCCGCACCGCGGATCGAGGGCGGGGCCGTGCCCGTGCGCACCCTGTCCGCGGACTTCGTCGCGGGCGACCCCGGGGCGTCCGTCGCCGCACTGGATTACCTCGCCAGTACGGCGGTCTCCTCGGACGGGCAGAAGGCGTCCCTCTGGACGCTTCCCGAACCGGGCAAGGACGGGAGCTGGCAGGTGGTGAACATCGCCACCGGCGACGACGAGGCCCGGTACACGGCGGCCGGTGCCCGCAAGCTGCCCGGCGGCATCGTCTTCCGGGAACCGCAGATCGACGCCTGGTACGTCCAGAAGGGCGGCCGGGTGCTCCCGCTGGACACGGACGCCGTCCGTGCCGTCGGCAAGGACGGCACCACGCTGGCCGCCTACCGCACCCGGGTACGGGCCGCGTACGCGGACAAGCTCCCCGGTTCCGGCTACGCCCGCGAGGGCCGGGCGGGCGGCTACGGGCCCTCGGGCGCGAAACCCGCCGGTGGAGGGTCCGGGCCCGCCATCGCGGCGGACGCGGTCGCGGGCACCACCGCGGACACCGCCATGAGCGCGGCCTCCATGGCGGCGGCGCTGGGCGCCGTCGCCGTACTCGTCCTCTGCGGCATCACCGCCCGGCGCCGCCGGGGCCGCAACAGGACCCGGTGACCGCGAAGGCCCTTCGGACCCGATGACCCCGTGCTCCGGGACACGGGACCCCACCCCGTGTCCCGGAGCGCGGCGCCGCTCACGGGCACCCGTGCTGTCACTGCCCGCCAGTAGGGTGGGAGGCATGGCAGACCCCTCCAGCTACCGCCCCAAGCCGGGACAGATCCCCGACTCCCCGGGGGTCTACAAATTCCGCGACGAACACCGCCGGGTGATCTACGTCGGGAAGGCGAAGAGCCTGCGCCAGCGCCTGGCCAACTACTTCCAGGACCTGTCCGGCCTCCATCCGCGCACGCGCACGATGGTGACCACCGCCGCGTCGGTGGAGTGGACGGTCGTCTCCACGGAGGTCGAGGCGCTCCAGCTCGAGTACTCCTGGATCAAGGAGTTCGACCCCCGGTTCAACGTCAAGTACCGCGACGACAAGAGCTATCCGTATCTCGCGGTCACGCTCAACGAGGAGTTCCCGCGCGTCCAGGTGATGCGCGGAGCCAAGAAGAAGGGCGTGCGCTACTTCGGTCCGTACGGGCACGCCTGGGCGATCCGCGAGACGGTCGACCTGATGCTCCGGGTCTTCCCCGTCCGCACGTGCTCCGCGGGCGTCTTCAAGAACGCCGCCAGGACCGGCCGTCCGTGCCTCCTCGGCTACATCGGCAAGTGCTCGGCCCCCTGCGTCGGCCGGGTCACCCCCGAGGAGCACCGCGAACTCGCGGACGACTTCTGCGACTTCATGGCCGGCCGCACCGGCACGTACATCCGCCGCCTGGAGAAGGACATGATGGCGGCGGCCGAGGAGATGGAGTACGAGCGCGCGGCCCGCCTGCGCGACGACGTGGAGGCGCTCAGGCGCGCCATGGAGAAGAGCGCCGTCGTCCTCGCCGACGCCACCGACGCCGACCTGATCGCCGTCGCGGAGGACGAGCTGGAGGCCGCCGTCCAGATCTTCCACGTCCGCGGCGGGCGGGTGCGCGGCCAGCGCGGCTGGGTGACCGACAAGGTGGAGAACGTCGACACGTCCGGCCTCGTCGAGCACGCGCTCCAGCAGCTCTACGGCGAGGAGACCGGCGACTCGGTCCCCAAGGAGGTCCTCGTCCCGGCCCTCCCCGAGGACCCCGACGCCGTCTCCCAGTGGCTGGCCGGCCGCCGGGGCTCCCAGGTCAGCCTGCGCATCCCGCAGCGCGGCGACAAGAAGGACCTGATGGCCACGGTCCAGCGCAACGCCCAGCAGGCCCTGGGACTGCACAAGACCAAGCGCGCCTCCGACCTCACCACCCGCTCCCGGGCCCTGGAGGAGATCGCCGAGGCGCTCGGCCTCGACACGGCCCCGCTGCGGATCGAGTGCTTCGACATCTCCCACCTCCAGGGTGACGACGTGGTGGCGTCGATGGTGGTCTTCGAGGACGGTCTGGCCCGCAAGGGGGAGTACCGCCGCTTCCAGATCAAGGGCTTCGAGGGACAGGACGACGTCCGCTCGATGCACGAGGTGATCAGCCGGCGCTTCCGCCGCTACCTCCAGGAGAAGGAACGGACGGGGGAGTGGGAGGAGGACGCCGCACAGGCCCCCGCCCCCGCGGGCCCCGCCGCCTCCGGCCCCGTACCGGCCGATCCCGGTCCCGCCGCCGACGGCGCCACCGAGCCCCGGGAGGACGACGGGCGGCCCAAGCGGTTCGCCTACCCGCCGCAGCTCCTCGTCGTCGACGGCGGGCAGCCGCAGGTCGCCGCGGCCAAGCGCGCCCTGGACGAGCTGGGGATCGACGACATCGCGGTCTGCGGCCTCGCCAAGCGCCTGGAGGAGGTCTGGCTGCCCGACGACGACGACCCGGTGGTCCTGCCCCGCTCCAGCGAGGGCCTCTACCTCCTCCAGCGCGTCCGTGACGAGGCGCACCGCTTCGCCATCACCTACCAGCGCGCCAAGCGCGCCAAGCGCATCCGCTCCAGCCCCCTGGACGCGGTCGCCGGCCTCGGCGAGACCCGGAAACAGGCGCTGATCAAGCATTTCGGCTCCGTCAAGAAGCTGAAGCAGGCGACAATCGAAGAGATCTGCGAGGTTCCGGGAATAGGCCGCAGGACGGCGGAATCAGTGGCTGTCGCCCTCGCCGCGGCCGCCCCGGCCACGCCCGCCGTGAACACGGCGACAGGAGAGATCATTGAAGAGGACGACGGGGGCAGCACGACATGACCGAGCACGACATGACCGAACGCGAACCTGAACACGGGCACGACCGCACAGACCGAGCAGACGGAGCAGCACACGTGAGTACGGGCACCTCGATCGAGACGGGCGACAGCACGGTGGCCATCCCCGAGCTGGTGATCATCTCCGGCATGTCGGGAGCCGGGCGCAGCACGGCCGCCAAGTGTCTGGAGGACCTCGGCTGGTTCGTCGTCGACAACCTGCCGCCCGCGCTGATCCCCACCATGGTGGAGCTCGGCGCCCGCTCGCAGGGCAATGTGGCACGCATCGCCGTCGTCGTCGACGTCCGGGGCCGCCGCTTCTTCGACAACCTGCGCGAGTCCCTCGCCGACCTGGAGGCCAAGGGCGTCACCCGGCGCATCGTCTTCCTGGAGTCCTCCGACGACGCGCTGGTCCGCCGCTTCGAGTCGGTCCGCCGCCCGCACCCCCTCCAGGGCGACGGCCGCATCGTCGACGGCATCGCCGCCGAGCGCGACCTGCTGCGCGAGCTGCGCGGCGACGCCGACCTGGTCATCGACACCTCCAGCCTCAACGTGCACGAACTGCGCGCCAAGATGGACGCCCAGTTCGCGGGCGACGAGGAGCCGGAGCTCCGCGCCACGGTGATGTCCTTCGGCTTCAAGTACGGCCTTCCGGTCGACGCCGACCTGGTGGTGGACTGCCGCTTCCTGCCCAACCCGCACTGGGTCCCCGAGCTGCGCCCCTTCACCGGGCTCAACGAGGAGGTCTCCGACTACGTGTTCGACCAGCCGGGCGCCAAGGAGTTCCTCAACCAGTACACGGAACTGCTCCAGCTCATCGCCGCCGGCTACCGCCGCGAGGGCAAGCGCTACGTGACCATCGCCGTCGGCTGCACGGGCGGCAAGCACCGTTCCGTGGCCATGTCGGAGAAGCTGGCGGCCCGGCTCGCCACGGAGGGGATCGAGACCGTGCTCGTACACCGGGACATGGGGCGCGAGTGACCAGTCGCAACATGCGTCTGCGCCGGCTGCGCAGGGGCACCCCGCTGTCCGGCCGCATGCGCGGCGGCGCACAGCCCAAGGTCGTCGCGCTCGGCGGCGGCATGGGCCTGTCCGCCTCCCTCACCGCCCTGCGGCGGATCACCGGCGACCTGACCGCGGTGGTCACCGTCGCCGACGACGGCGGCTCCAGCGGCCGGCTCCGCGAGGAGCTGGGCGTCCTGCCGCCCGGCGACCTGCGCAAGGCGCTCGCCGCCCTGTGCGGCGACGACGAGTGGGGCCGGACCTGGTCCCAGGTCATCCAGCACCGCTTCCAGTCCAAGGGCGACCTGCACGAGCACGCGGTCGGCAATCTGCTGATCGTCGCCCTGTGGGAGCAGCTCGGTGATCACGTCCAGGCCCTCGACCTGGTCGGCAAGCTCCTCGGCGCGCACGGCCGGGTGCTGCCGATGTCCGCCGTGCCGCTGGAGCTCCAGGCGCTCGTGAAGGGCCACGACCCGGACCGTCCGGACCAGGTGGACACGGTGCGCGGCCAGGCGACCGTGGCGCTCACCCCGGGCGAGGTCCAGTCCGTGCACGTCGTCCCGCACGACCCGCCGGCCGTCCCCGAGGCGGTCGCGGCGGTGCTGGACGCGGACTGGGTGGTGCTCGGCCCCGGGTCCTGGTTCTCCTCGGTCATCCCGCATCTGCTCGTCCCCGATCTGCTGGACGCGCTGATCGAAACGAAGGCCCGCAAGGTCCTCTCGCTGAACCTCGCACCGCAACCCGGTGAAACAGATGGCTTCTCTCCGCAGCGTCATTTGGAGGTTTTGGGACGACACGCCCCTAAACTCGCCCTGGACGTGGTGCTGGCCGACGAGGCCGCCGTGCCCGACCGCGAGTCCCTCGCCGATGCCGCAAAACGGCTCGGCGCCGCGGTCGAGCTGGCGCCCGTGGCCTCACCCGACGGCGTTCCGATTCATGATCCGGAGCTGTTGGCCGCCGCGTACGACCGTATTTTTCGGATGCATGGAAGGATCGGCCCATGGCGATGACGCCAGCGGTGAAGGACGAAATCTCTCGGCTTCCCGTAACCCGGACCTGCTGCAGGAAGGCAGAAGTCTCGGCGATTCTTCGGTTCGCGGGTGGGCTGCACCTGGTGAGCGGCCGGATTGTGATCGAGGCGGAGCTGGACACCGCGATGGCGGCGCGCCGGCTGAAGCGCGACATCCTCGAGATCTTCGGGCACAGCTCGGAGCTGATCGTGATGGCGCCCGGCGGACTGCGGCGCGGCTCGCGCTACGTCGTGCGCGTGGTGGCGGGCGGCGACCAGCTGGCCCGCCAGACCGGCCTGGTGGACGGCCGCGGCCGTCCCATCCGCGGTCTGCCCCCGCAGGTGGTCTCGGGGGCCACCTGCGACGCCGAGGCGGCCTGGCGCGGCGCCTTCCTGGCCCACGGCTCGCTGACCGAGCCGGGACGCTCCTCCTCGCTGGAGGTGACCTGCCCGGGCCCGGAGGCCGCGCTCGCGCTGGTCGGCGCCGCCCGCAGGCTGTCCATCGCGGCCAAGGCCCGCGAGGTGCGCGGCGTGGACCGGGTCGTCGTCCGGGACGGCGACGCGATCGGCGCCCTGCTGACCCGGCTCGGCGCCCATGAGTCGGTGCTGGCCTGGGAGGAGCGCCGGATGCGGCGCGAGGTCCGCGCCACGGCCAACCGGCTCGCCAACTTCGACGACGCGAACCTCCGCCGCTCGGCCCGCGCCGCCGTGGCCGCGGGCGCCCGGGTGGGGCGCGCGCTGGAGATCCTCGGCGAGGAGGTCCCCGAGCACCTCGCGGCGGCCGGACGGCTGCGCATGGAGCACAAGCAGGCCTCCCTGGAGGAGCTGGGCGCGCTCGCCGACCCGCCGCTGACCAAGGACGCCGTCGCCGGACGCATCCGCCGGCTCCTCGCGATGGCCGACAAGCGGGCCCAGGACCTCGGCATCCCGAGCACGGAGTCCACTCTCAGCGAAGAGCTGGCCGACGGCCTGGTCGGCTGATCCGCACCCCCGCCGGTCAGCCGCGGCGGGAACACCCCGTGCACCCGCGGGTGTTGACGCTGCGTAATCGTCGCAGCGGGGGCGGCCGGACAACCGGAGGCCCGTACTCCTACTGGGGAGTACGGGCCTCCGCCGTGCGTACGGCCCCTCTCGATGTCACCCCGGCGGCTTCGGAGAGGTAGGGTCGGAGGCGGTCGGGGACATCCCATACAACTCGCCGGCGTCGAAAACCGGCGTACCTAACGAGGAGATCGGTTCGTGACGATCCGCGTAGGCATCAACGGCTTTGGCCGCATCGGTCGTAACTACTTCCGCGCGCTGCTGGAGCAGGGTGCGGACATCGAGATCGTGGCTGTCAACGACCTGGGTGACACTGCGACCACGGCCCACCTGCTGAAGTACGACACCATTCTGGGTCGTCTCAAGGCAGAGGTGAGCCACACCGCCGACACCATCACCGTCGACGGTCACACCATCAAGGTGCTCTCGGAGCGCAACCCGGCGGACATCCCGTGGGGTGAGCTGGGCGTCGACATCGTCATCGAGTCGACCGGCATCTTCACCAAGAAGGCCGACGCAGCCAAGCACATCGCGGGTGGCGCCAAGAAGGTCCTCATCTCGGCTCCGGCCAAGGACGAGGACATCACCATCGTGATGGGCGTCAACCAGGACAAGTACGACGCGGCCAACCACCACGTCATCTCCAACGCCTCCTGCACCACCAACTGTGTGGCGCCGATGGCCAAGGTTCTCGACGAGAACTTCGGCATCGTCAAGGGCCTGATGACGACGGTCCACGCGTACACCAACGACCAGCGCATCCTGGACTTCCCGCACTCCGACCTGCGTCGCGCCCGCGCCGCCGCGGAGAACATCATTCCGACCACGACGGGTGCCGCCAAGGCCACCGCCCTGGTCCTGCCGCAGCTCAAGGGCAAGCTCGACGGCATCGCGATGCGCGTCCCGGTCCCGACCGGTTCCGCCACCGACCTCGTCGTGACCCTGCAGCGCGAGGTCACCAAGGACGAGGTCAACGCCGCGTTCAAGAAGGCGTCCGACGACGGCGACCTCAAGGGCTTCCTGACGTACACCGAGGACCCGATCGTTTCCTCGGACATCGTCAGCGACCCGTCGTCCTGCACCTTCGACTCCTCCCTGACCATGGTCCAGGAGGGCAACACGGTGAAGATCCTCGGCTGGTACGACAACGAGTGGGGTTACTCCAACCGCCTCGTCGACCTGACCGTCTTCGTCGGCGGCCAGCTCTGATCCTCGGATCGGCAGGCACCTCGATGTGAGCACGGGGCTCGAACAGCGCAACGCAGCGCCGTTCGAGCCCCGCTGCATGCTCCCTCGTTCTCCAAGGAGTCCAGACAGATGAAGACGATCGACGAACTTCTCGCCGAAGGGGTCACCGGCAAGCGCGTATTCGTCCGCGCCGACCTCAACGTGCCGCTCAGCGGGACCACCATCACCGACGACGGCCGCATCCGCGCCGTCGAGCCGACCGTGCGCAAGCTGGCCGAGGCCGGCGCCCGGGTCGTCGTCGCCTCGCACCTGGGCCGCCCGAAGGGTGCCCCGGACCCGGCGTTCTCGCTGGCCCCCGCGGCCACCCGGCTCGGTGAGCTGCTCGGGACCGACGTGGCCTTCGCGACCGACACGGTCGGCGAGTCCGCCCGCGCCACGGTCGCCGCGCTCGCCGACGGCAAGGTCGCCGTCATCGAGAACCTCCGCTTCAACGCCGGCGAGACGTCGAAGGACGACGCCGAGCGCGGCGCGTTCGCCGACCGGCTCGCGGAGCTCGCCGACGTGTACGTGGGCGACGGCTTCGGCGCCGTGCACCGCAAGCACGCCTCGGTCTTCGACCTCCCGGCCCGGCTCCCGCACGCCGCGGGCGACCTGATCGCCACCGAGGTCGGCGTCCTGAAGAAGCTCACCGACGACGTGCAGCGGCCCTACGCCGTCGTGCTCGGCGGCGCCAAGGTCTCCGACAAGCTCGGCGTCATCGACCACCTCCTGGAGCGCGCCGACCGCATCCTCATCGGCGGCGGCATGGCGTACACCTTCCTCAAGGCCCAGGGTCACGAGGTCGGCAGCTCGCTGCTGCAGGAGGACCAGATCCCGGTGGTGCTGGAGTACCTCAAGCGCGCCGAGGAGAAGGGCGTGGAGTTCGTGCTCCCCGTCGACGTCGTGGTCGCCCCCGCGTTCCCCGACCTCAAGACCAAGGCCCCGGCCGACCCGTCCACCGTCGCCGCCGACGCCATGCCGGCCGGCCAGATGGGTCTGGACAACGGTCCGGAGACCAACAAGCTCTACGCATCGAAGCTCGCCGACGCGGCCACCGTCTTCTGGAACGGCCCGATGGGCGTCTTCGAGCACCCCGACTTCGCCGAGGGCACCCGGGCCGTCGCCCAGGCCCTCGTCGACTCGTCCGGCTTCAGCGTGGTCGGCGGTGGCGACTCCGCCGCCGCGGTCCGCATCCTGGGCTTCGACGAGAACGCGTTCGGACACATCTCGACCGGTGGCGGCGCCAGCCTCGAATACCTCGAGGGCAAGACGCTTCCCGGCCTCGCCGCACTGGAGGACTGACCTTTCATGACTGCTACCGCCCAAGGCCGGACCCCGCTGATGGCGGGCAACTGGAAGATGAACCTCAACCACCTCGAGGCCATCGCGCACGTCCAGAAGCTCGCCTTCGCCCTGGCCGACAAGGACTACGACGCCGTCGAGGTCGCCGTCCTGCCGCCCTTCACCGACCTGCGCTCCGTGCAGACGCTGGTCGACGGCGACAAGCTGAAGATCAAGTACGGCGCCCAGGACATCTCGGCGCACGACTCCGGCGCGTACACCGGTGAGATCTCCGGCCCGATGCTCGCCAAGCTGAAGTGCACCTTCGTCGCCGTCGGCCACAGCGAGCGCCGCCAGTACCACGCGGAGACCGACGAGGTCTGCAACGCCAAGGTGAAGGCCGCGTACAAGCACGGCCTGACCCCGATCCTCTGCGTCGGCGAGGGCCTGGACATCCGCAAGGCCGGTGACCAGGTCGCGTACACCCTGGCGCAGCTCGACGGTGCGCTGAAGGACATCCCGGCCGAGCAGGCCGAGACCATCGTGGTCGCCTACGAGCCGGTCTGGGCCATCGGGACCGGCGAGGTCGCCACCCCCGAGGACGCGCAGGAGGTCTGCGGTGCGATCCGCGTCCGCCTCGCCGAGCTGTACTCGCAGGAGCTGGCCGACGCGGTCCGCATCCAGTACGGCGGCTCGGTGAAGTCCGGCAACGTGGCCGCGATCATGGCGCAGCCCGATGTGGACGGCGCGCTGATCGGCGGTGCCGCACTGGACGCCGACGAGTTCGTCAAGATCGTCCGCTTCCGCGACCAGTGAGTATGCGGTAGCGCGGATCCGTCGTACCCTAGCGGGGGCCAGGAGGGCAGCCTCCCGGCCCCCGTTGTTCGCACATGCAGTCAGGAATTCCGGAAAGTAGGGACCAGCCGTGATTTTGGGGTTCGAGATCGCCCTGATCGTCTTCAGCCTGCTGCTGATGCTGCTGGTGCTGATGCACAAGGGGAAGGGCGGCGGTCTTTCCGACATGTTCGGTGGCGGCATGCAGTCCTCCGTCGGCGGTTCCTCGGTCGCCGAGCGCAACCTCGACCGCATCACCGTCGTGGTCGGCCTCGGCTGGTTCGCATGCATCGTGGTGCTCGGTCTGCTCATCAAGCTGGACAGCTGACCCGTCGTACGCGATTCCGGTGAGGGTGTAACTCCAATCACTGGACGCGCGTTGGGCCTTACGTAGACTGGGGCATCTTCGAGCACCATCACGCAGGGAGTTACGACCGTGGCAAGTGGCAACGCGATCCGGGGAAGCCGGGTCGGAGCGGGGCCGATGGGGGAGGCCGAGCGCGGCGAGTCCGCGCCACGGGCCCGCATCTCCTTCTGGTGCTCGAACGGGCACGAGACGCAGCCGAGCTTCGCCCATGACGCGCAGGTACCGGAGACCTGGGACTGCCCGCGCTGTGGATTCCCGGCCGGCCAGGACCGGGACAGCCCGCCGGACCCGCCGCGCACCGAACCGTACAAGACGCATCTGGCGTACGTACGGGAGCGGCGCAGCGACGCGGACGGTGAGGCGATCCTCGCCGAGGCCCTGGCGAAACTCCGCGGCGAGATCTGACACCCTCGTGCCTCAGTAGAAGCTGTTCACCGGCCGGACACCCCCAGGGTGTCCGGCCGGAACGCTTCTGCCGTGCCGCAGCCCGCCGTTGTCCCGTCCGCCGCCCTGATCAATTAAGTTGGAGGGGCAGCGGGGAACTGCGGTTACGAGAAGAAGTGGGCTGATGTCCGGGATGAACGCACGAAGCCGAACCAGGCTCAACCAGATGCCGGAATGGACCGCACTGGGCAAGCACCGCGAGGAGCTCGGGGCGACACAGCTCCGGCAGCTGTTCGCGGACGATCCGGAGCGGGGCACCGGATACGCCCTGCGGGTCGGCGACCTCTACGTCGACTACTCCAAGCACCTGGTCACCGACGAGACGCTCCGGCTGCTCCGTGAGCTCGCCGGCGCCACCGGAGTCGCCGCCCTGCGCGACGCGATGTTCCGTGGCGACAAGATCAACACCACCGAGGACCGCGCCGTCCTGCACACCGCGCTGCGCGCCCCGCGGGACGCCGTGATCGAGGTCGACGGCGAGAACGTGGTGCCCGCCGTGCACGCCGTGCTCGACAAGATGACCGCGTTCTCCGAGCGCGTCAGGTCGGGGGAGTGGACCGGTCACACCGGCAGGCCGATCAAGAACATCGTCAACATCGGCATCGGCGGCTCCGACCTCGGCCCCGCCATGGCGTACGAGGTGCTGCGCTCCTTCACGGACCGCTCGCTGACCGTCCGCTTCGTCTCCAACGTCGACGGCGCCGACCTGCACGAGGCGCTGCACGGCCTCGACCCGGCCGAGACGCTCTTCGTCATCGCGTCGAAGACCTTCACCACGATCGAGACGATCACCAACGCCACCTCGGCGCGCGACTGGCTGCTGACCGGTCTGAGTGCCGGTCAGGACGCGGTGGCCAAGCACTTCGTGGCCCTGTCGACCAATGCGGAGAAGGTCGCCGACTTCGGTATCGACACCGCCAACATGTTCGAGTTCTGGGACTGGGTCGGCGGCCGCTACTCGTTCGACTCGGCCATCGGCCTCTCGCTGATGATCGCCATCGGCCCGGACCGGTTCCGCGAGATGCTCGACGGCTTCCACCTCGTCGACGAGCACTTCCGCACCGCCCCGGCCGAGGAGAACGTCCCGCTGCTGCTGGGCCTGCTCGGTGTCTGGTACGGCGCGTTCTTCGACGCCCAGTCGCACGCCGTGCTGCCCTACAGCCACTACCTGTCCAAGTTCACGGCGTACTTGCAGCAGCTGGACATGGAGTCCAACGGCAAGTCCGTGGACCGGGACGGCAGTCCGGTCGACTGGCAGACCGGTCCGGTCGTCTGGGGCACCCCCGGCACCAATGGCCAGCACGCCTACTACCAGCTGATCCACCAGGGCACCAAGGTCATCCCGGCCGACTTCATCGGTTTCGCCGAGCCGGTCGAGGGCCTGCTGCCCGGACTGGTCGCCCAGCACGACCTGCTGATGGCCAACTTCTTCGCCCAGACGCAGGCGCTGGCCTTCGGCAAGACACCCGAAGAGGTGCGCGCCGAGGGGGTCCCCGAGGAACTGGTGCCGCACAAGACGTTCCGCGGCAGCCACCCGACGACGACGCTCCTCGCCGACCGGCTGACCCCGTCCGTGCTCGGCCAGCTGATCGCGCTGTACGAGCACAAGGTCTTCGTCCAGGGCGCGGTCTGGAACATCGACTCCTTCGACCAGTGGGGCGTCGAGCTCGGCAAGGTCCTCGCGAAGCGGATCGAGCCGGTGCTGACGGAGGGCAAGGGCGCCGAGCAGCTGGACAGTTCGACCGCCGCGCTCGTCGCCGCGTACCGCGAGCTCCGGGGGCGCTGAGACCGTGACCAGGGGGGAGGGGGCCGTGCGGCTGCGGCCGCCGGTCCACACGCTGGACCCGCGGGCCGTCGGCTGGTGGCGGGCGCGGTGGCTGCTGCTGACGGCGGTGCCGGTGGTGGTGCTGGCGGTGCTGGGCGCGTTCCTCGCGTCCGCCAGGTTCTGGCTGCTGCTGCCCGCCGCGGTCCTCGCGGTCCTCGGCGCGGGCTGCGCCGTCCTCGTCCCCCTCTGGTGGTTCCGCACCCACCGCTGGGAGGTCACCGACGAGGCGGTGTACGTCCGGACGGGGGTGCTGTGGCAGGAGTGGCGGATCGCGCCGATGTCCCGGATCCAGACCGTGGACACCGTGCGCGGCCCCCTCGAACAGCTCTACAGGCTCGCCACGGTCACCGTCACCACCGCATCGGCCAAGGGCGCCGTCCGGATCGAGGGCCTCGACCACGAACTGGCGGCCGAGCTCGCCGAGCGGCTGACCCGGATCACCCAGGACACCCCGGGCGACGCCACATGAGCACCGCCGCCCCGCCCGGGGACTGGCGGTCGCTCGACCGGCGCACGGTCTGGCTCACCGCCCTCGTCACCGCCGGAGTGGCGGCCGGTGCCGCCGTACCGGTCACGCTCGGGCTCTCCGGCCGCTTCGGGTTCGGCCCCGCCGTCGCCTGGGTGCTGGCGGGCGCGGCCCTCCTGATCGCGGGCAGCGCCGGCGCCGACCACGTCCGCTGGCGCCGCACCCGCTACCGCGTCGGCGCCGACCGGGTCGAACTCCACACCGGCCTCCTGCTGGTCAAGAAGCGCTCCCTGGCCCGCGAGCGCATCCGCAGCGTCGACCTCACCGCCCACCTGCTCCAGCGCGTCCTCGGCCTGGTCACCGTCCGGATCGGCACCGGCGAGCACACCGGCGGCGAGTCCACCCTGGAGCTCGACCCGGTCCTGCGCGCCGAGGGCGAACGGCTGCGCCGCGCGCTCCTGGAACGCGGGCCCGCGGAGGCGTCCGGCAGCCACCGCGAGGGCGACCTCGTCGCGCTCGACCCGCGCTGGATCCGCTACGCACCGGTCTCGTTCGTCGCCCCCGCGCTCGCCGGCGCGGCGGCCGGAGCCGTGATGCAGGTCAGCGACTGGTTCGGGGCGCAGGGCCAGGTCATCGAATGGGTCGGCGAGCAGTACCGGGACTCCTCACTGGCCACGGTGATCGTGCTCCTCGTCGTCGGCGCGGCGCTCTGCGGGACCGCCGGCGCCCTCGGGCTCTGGGTCGAGATGTGGTGGAACTACCGCCTCGAACGCGAACCGGGCGGCACCCTGCGGATCCGGCGCGGGCTGCTCACCTCCCGCTCCGTCTCCATCGAGGAGCGCCGGCTGCGCGGCGTCGACCTCGTCGAACCGCTCGGGGTCCGGCTGCTGGGCGCCGCCCGGGTCGACGCCATCACCACCGGACTGGCCAAGGACGACGAGGAGCAGCACGGCGACCACAACACCCTGCTGCCGCCCGCGCCCCGGCCGGTCGCCGACGACGTCGCCGCCGCCGTGCTGCGCGCGACGGTGTCCCCGACCGGTGCCGCGCTGACCGCCCACCCGCCCGCCGCACGCGGCCGGAGGCTCCGCAGGGCGTGCTGGGCGGTCCTGGGGCCCGTCCTGGTCCTTGCCCTGCTCGGCGCCCTGCTGACCCCGGTCCTGCTCTGGATCGCGCTCGGCTGCGCCGCCGTGGGGCTGCCCGTCGGCGTGCTGCTGGCCCGCGACGCGTACCGCGGGCTCGGCCACGCAATCAGCGGCGACTACCTGGTGACCCGCTCGGGCGCCCTGCGCCGCTCCACCGCCGCGCTGGAGCGGGCCGGGGTGATCGGCTGGACGGTGCGGCAGTCGTACTTCCAGCGCCGGGCCGGGGTGCTGAACGTCACCGCGACGACGGCCGCGGGGGCCGGTGCGTACACCGTGTACGACGCCGGCGCGTCCGAGGGCCTCGCCTTCGCCGCCGAGGCCGTCCCCGGCCTGCTCGAACCCTTCCTGGAGCGGGCCCCGGCGGGCGAATGAGCCCCGGTCAGCCGTGCGTCGTGTCGATGACGCAGAAGCGGTTGCCCTCGGTGTCCGCGAGGACCACGAAGTCCGGGTCCTCGGGGTACAGCTTCCAGTCGGTCCCGACGGCGCCGAGCCCGATCAGCCGGGCCACCTCGGCGTCCTGCTCCTCGGTGTACAGGTCGAGGTGGACCCGGGGGACCTCCTGCACCGGAACATCGCTCCGGCCCAGCGACACCCCCGGCCCGGACCCGTCGGCGGGGACCAGCACGACCCAGTCCTCGGTGAGCGGTTCGCGCTCGACGTAACCGAGCGCCGCCTTCCAGAACGCCGCCGCACGCCGTACGTCCGACGCGCCCATCACCACGCTTCCGATATGCATGGGCCGAGCCTTTCACGCCTCAGGCCCGGCCCGCTCCGAGGAGCGAACCGGGCCTGTGAGGCGTACCGCTGACGACGGATCAGGCGGACGCAGGCGGGTACAGGGCGCGCGGCAGCCGCGAGGCCGCCGCCGCGTCCAGCAGCCACAGCGTGCGGCTGCGGCCGTACGCACCCGCCGCAGGGGCCTGGATCTCACCGGCCCCCGACAGGGCGATGGCCGCGGCCTCCGCCTTGTCCTCGCCCGCCGCGAGCAGCCACACCTCGCGCGCCGCCCGGATGGCGGGCAGCGTGAGCGTGACGCGGACGGGCGGCGGCTTGGGCGCCCCGTGCACACCGACGACGGTGCGCTCGGTCTCCCGTACCGCGGGCAGCTCGGGGAAGAGTGAGGCGACATGGGTGTCGGGCCCGACACCCAGCATCAGCACGTCGAACACCGGCACCGGCCCGTGGTCCTCCGGGCGGGAGGCGGCGGCCAGTTCGGCGGCGTACGCGGCCGCAGCCGCGTCGACGTCCGGGCCGTGCGGCCCGTCCGACGCCGGCATCGCGTGCACCCGGGACGGGTCCAGCGGCACCGAGTCCAGCAGGGCCTCGCGGGCCTGCGTGACATTGCGCTCCGGATCGCCCTCCGGCAGGAACCGCTCGTCGCCCCACCACAGGTCGAGCCGCGACCAGTCGACCGCGTCCCGCGCGGGCGCCCCGGCGAGCGCGGCCAGCAGACCGTTGCCGTTGCGCCCGCCGGTGAGCACCACCGAGGCGTCCCCGCGCGCGGCCTGGGCGTCCACGATCTTCGTGATCAGCCGGGCCGCCGCGGCCTGCGCCATCAGCTCCTTGTCGCGGTGCACGACGAGCTGCGGGACGACGGTCACTTCGACGCCGCCTTCTTCGCCGGTGCCGTCGCCTTCTTGGCGGCGGGAGCGGCCGCGTCGGCCGGCTTGGCCGCCGCGGCAGCCTTGGGCTTCGCCGTCTCGCCGAGCCGGTCCACGCCGAACTTCACCGAGGACTCGTAGGTGTTGTCCGGGTCGAGCCGGCGCAGCTCCTCGGCGAGCAGCTCCGCGGTCTCCCGGCGCTTGAGCGCCACCGCACGGTCCGGCTGTCCCACCATGGAGAGCGTGGCCAGCGAGCCGTCGGCCCGGTCCAGCACGATCGTGCCGTTCTTCGTCTCCATCCGGACGGCCGTCAGACCGGGACCGCCCGACATGGTGCGCTCGACCGGGACCTGGAGCCGGTCGGCGAGCCACATGGCCAGCAGCTCGCAGCTCGGGTTCTCGGACTCGCCCTCGACCGTCGCCGAGAGGACGTCCACGGCCTGCTGGTCGAGCGCTGCCGCCAGCATCGAGCGCCAGGGCGTGATCCGGGTCCAGGCCAGATCGGTGTCGCCGGGGGTGTACGTCTTCGCGCGCACCGCCAGCTCGTCGATCGGGTGCTCCGCCGAATAGGTGTCCGTGATCCGGCGCTGGGCGAGTGCGCCCAACGGGTCCTTCGCCGGATCGGCGGGCGCGCCCTCGGGCCACCAGACGACGACCGGGGCGTCCGGCAGCAGCAGCGGCAGGACGACCGACTGGGCGTGGTTGGCCAGCTCGCCGTGGAGCCGCAGCACCACGGTCTCGCCGGTGCCCGCGTCCGAGCCGACCCGGACCTCGGCGTCCAGCCGGGCGTCGCGCCGGCTGCGCGGCGAGCGGCTGACCCGCTTGATCACCGCGATGATCCGCGAGGGGTGCTCGCGCGAGGCGTCGCCCGCCGACTTGAGCGCGTCGTACGCGTTCTCCTCGTCGGTGACGATGACCAGCGTGAGGACCATGCCGATCGCCGGGGTGCCGATGGCGCGGCGGGCCGACACCAGGGCCTGGTTGATCTTGCTGGACGTGGTTTCCGTGAGATCGATCTTCATGGCCGGCGCCAGCTCCGTCCGTCTCGTGCGAGCATCTCGTCCGCCTCGGCCGGGCCCCAGGTGCCCGACGGGTACTGCGCGGGCTTGCCGTGCTTGTCCCAGTACTCCTCGATCGGGTCGAGGATGTCCCAGGAGAGTTCGACCTCCTGGTGGCGGGGGAAGAGGTTGGCGTCGCCGAGCAGCACATCGAGGATGAGCCGCTCGTAGGCCTCCGGGCTGGACTCCGTGAAGGACTCGCCGTAGGCGAAGTCCATCGTGACGTCGCGGACCTCCATCGAGGTGCCGGGCACCTTGGAGCCGAACCGCACGGTCACGCCCTCGTCCGGCTGGACCCGGATGACCAGGGCGTTGCTGCCCAGCTCCTCGGTCGCCCCGGACTCGAACGGGAGGTAGGGGGCGCGCTTGAAGACGATCGCGATCTCCGTGACCCGGCGGCCGAGCCGCTTTCCGGTACGGAGGTAGAACGGAACGCCCGCCCAGCGGCGGTTGTTGATCGTCAGCTTGATCGCGGCGAAGGTGTCGGTCTTCGACTTGGGGTCGATACCGTCCTCCTCCAGATAGCCGAGGACCTCCTCGCCGCCCTGCCACGCGTGCGCGTACTGGCCGCGCACGGTGTGCTTGCCGAGGTCCTCCGGCAGCTCGACGGCGGTGAGCACCTTGAGCTTCTCGGCGACCAGGGCCTTCGGGTGGAAGGAGCCGGGCTCCTCCATCGCGGTCAGCGCCAGCAGCTGGAGCAGGTGGTTCTGGATGACGTCACGGGCTGCGCCGATGCCGTCGTAGTAGCCGGCCCGGCCGCCGATGCCGATGTCCTCGGCCATCGTGATCTGGACGTGGTCCACGTAGGACCGGTTCCAGATCGGCTCGAACATCGTGTTGGCGAACCGCAGCGCCAGGATGTTCTGGACCGTCTCCTTGCCCAGGTAGTGGTCGATCCGGAAGACCTCGTTGGGCGGGAACACGTCGTGCACGAGCTGGTTGAGCTCCTGCGCGCTCTTGAGGTCGTGACCGAAGGGCTTCTCGATGACGGCACGCCGCCAGGAGCCCTCCTTCTGGTCCGCGAGCCCGTGCTTCTTGAGCTGCTGGACGACCTGGGGGAAGAACTTCGGCGGCACGGAGAGGTAGAAGGCGAAGTTGCCGCCCGTCCCCTGTGCCTTGTCGAGCTCCTGGATGGTCGCCTTCAGGGTCTCGAAGGCGTCGTCGTCGTCGAAGTCGCCCTGGACGAAGCGCATCCCCTGGATGAGCTGCTGCCAGACCTCTTCACGGAACGGGGTACGGGCATGCTGCTTGACGGCGTCGTGGACCTCCTGTGCGAAGTCCTCGTCCTGCCACTCGCGGCGTGCGAAACCGATGAGCGAGAAGCCCGGCGGCAGCAGGCCGCGGTTGGCCAGGTCGTAGACGGCGGGCATCAGCTTTTTACGGGACAAATCGCCCGTGACGCCAAAGATGACCAGGCCCGACGGCCCCGCGATGCGCGGGAGCCGTCGATCCTGGGCGTCACGGAGCGGGTTGGCTCCGGGAACACCAGACAAAGTGGTCAGCCCTCCGAAGGGGCGAGGCGCTTGAGCTCCGCCTCGGTCGAGTTGAGCAGGTCGATCCAGGCCGCCTCGAACTTGTCGACGCCCTCGTCCTCGAGCAGCTGCACGACGTCGTCGTACGAGACGCCGAGGCCGCCGATGGCGTCGAGCTCGGCGCGGGCCTGCTCGTAGGTACCGGCGATGGTGTTGCCGGTGATCTGCCCGTGGTCCGCGGTGGCGTCCAGGGTGGCCTCGGGCATGGTGTTCACCGTGCCGGGGGCGACCAGGTCGTCCACGTACAGGGTGTCCTTGTACGCGGGGTCCTTCACACCGGTGGAGGCCCACAGCGGACGCTGCTTGTTGGCGTGCGCCTTCTCCAGCGCGGCCCAGCGGTCCGAGGAGAAGACCTCCTCGAACGCCTGGTAGGCGAGCCGGGCGTTGGCGAGAGCCGCCTTACCCTTGAGCGCCTTGGCCTCGTCGGTGCCGACCGCGTCGAGCCGCTTGTCGATCTCGGAGTCCACACGGGACACGAAGAACGAGGCCACCGAGTGGATCTTGGAGAGGTCCAGGCCCGCGGCCTTCGCCTTCTCCAGGCCCGCCAGGTAGGCGTCCATGACCTCGCGGTAGCGCTCCAGCGAGAAGATCAGCGTGACGTTGACGCTGATGCCCTTGCCGATGACCTCGGTGATCGCCGGCAGGCCGGCCTTCGTCGCCGGGATCTTGATGAGCGTGTTCGGCCGGTCCACCAGCCAGGCCAGCTGCTTCGCCTCGGCGACCGTGGCCGCCGTGTGGTGGGCCAGACGCGGGTCGACCTCGATGGAGACCCGGCCGTCCTGGCCGTCCGTGGTGTCGAAGACCGGGCGCAGGATGTCGGCGGCGTCACGGACGTCCGCCGTGGTGATCATGCGGATGGCCTCGTCCACGGTGACCTTGCGGGTGGCGAGGTCGGTGAGCTGCTGCTCGTAACCGTCGCC
This sequence comes from Streptomyces sp. NBC_01257, assembly GCF_035917255.1. Lineage (NCBI taxonomy): Bacteria > Bacillati > Actinomycetota > Actinomycetes > Kitasatosporales > Streptomycetaceae > Streptomyces > Streptomyces sp. NBC_01257. The sequence goes on along the minus strand of NZ_CP108472.1, from coordinate 2,365,209 downwards.
GTGCGAGATCGCCTTCTGGAAGATCGAGGGGTTGGTGGTGACACCCACGACGTGGCTCTGGTCGATCAGCTCGGCGAGGTTGCCCGAGGTGATCCGCTTGCGCGAAAGGTCGTCGAGCCAGATCGCCACGCCCTCGTCGGAGAGGCGCTTGAGTGCGTCTGTCATGAGAATTGCATCTCCTACTAGTCGTATAACGGCGTCAGCGCGTGTAACGGCGTCAGCGCGTGACGGCGGCGAGAGATTCCCGGGCGGCGGCCGCGACGGCCTCGCCGGTGAAGCCGAACTCGCGGAACAGGACCTTGGCGTCGGCCGATGCACCGAAGTGCTCCAGCGAGACGATCCGGCCGGCGTCCCCGACGAACCGGTACCAGGTCAGGCCGATGCCCGCCTCGACGGCGACCCGGGCCTTCACGGACGGCGGCAGAACGCTGTCCTTGTACGCCTGGTCCTGCTCGTCGAACCACTCGACACACGGCATCGACACCACACGGGTCGGAATGCCGGCGGCCTGGAGCTCCTCGCGCGCCTCGACGGCGAGGTGCACCTCGGAGCCGGTACCGATCAGCAGGACCTGGGGCGCCGCGCTGTTCCCATCGGGCGTCTCGGCATCGAAGAGGACGTAGCCGCCCTTGGCCGTGTTCTCGTTCGCCTCGTACGTCGGCACGCCCTGGCGGGTCAGCGCCAGACCGTGCGGAGCGCCCTTGCCGAACACCTTGGTGTAGCGGCGCAGGACCTCGCGCCAGGCGAGGGAGGTCTCGTTGGCGTCGGCCGGGCGCACGACGTTCAGGCCCGGGATGGCGCGCAGCGAGGCCAGGTGCTCCACCGGCTGGTGGGTCGGGCCGTCCTCGCCGAGACCGATCGAGTCGTGCGTCCACACGTACGTCACCGGCGCGTGCATCAGCGCGGACAGCCGCACCGCGTTGCGCATGTAGTCGGAGAACACCAGGAAGGTGCCGCCGTAGATGCGGGTGTTGCCGTGCAGCGCGATGCCGTTCATGGCCGCGGCCATGGCGTGCTCGCGGATGCCGAAGTGGATCGTGCGGCCGTACGGGTCCGCGCCCGGCAGCGGGTTGCCCGCCGGGAGGAACGACGACGTCTTGTCGATCGTGGTGTTGTTCGAGCCCGCGAGGTCGGCGGAGCCGCCCCACAGCTCGGGCACGATCTCGCCGAGCGCCTGGAGCACCTTGCCGGAGGCCGCGCGGGTGGCGACGTCCTTGCCGGGCTCGAAGACCGGGAGCTTGTCCTCCCAGCCCGCGGGCAGCTCGCCCGCGGAGATCCGGTCGAACTCGGCGGCGCGCTCCGGGTTGGCGGTGCGCCACGCGGCGAACGTCTTCTCCCACTCGGCCCTGGCCTCGCGGCCGCGGTCCAGCGCCTCACGGGTGTGCGCGATGACCTCGTCGGCGACCTGGAAGGACTTCTCCGGGTCGAAGCCCAGCACCTTCTTGGTCGCGGCGACCTCGTCGTCGCCGAGCGCCGAGCCGTGCGCGGCCTCGGTGTTCTGGGCGTGCGGGGCGGGCCAGGCGATGATCGAGCGGGCCGCGATGAACGACGGCCGCGTGGTCTCGGCCTTGGCGGCCTGGAGCGCCTTGTACAGACCCGCGGGGTCCAGGTCGCCGCTGGGCAGCTGCGCGACGCGCTGGACGTGCCAGCCGTACGCCTCGTAGCGCTTCAGGGTGTCCTCGGAGACCGCGGTCTCCGTGTCGCCCTCGATGGAGATGTGGTTGTCGTCCCACAGCAGGACCAGGTTGCCCAGCTTCTGGTGCCCGGCCAGCGAGGACGCCTCCGCGGAGATGCCCTCCTGGAGGCAGCCGTCACCGGCGATGGCCCACACCATGTGGTCGAAGGGGGAGGTGCCGGGGGCGGCCTCCGGGTCGAACAGGCCGCGTTCGTAGCGGGCGGCCATGGCCATGCCCACCGCGTTGGCGACGCCCTGGCCCAGCGGGCCGGTCGTCGTCTCCACGCCGGTGGTGTGGCCGTACTCCGGGTGCCCCGGGGTCTTCGAGCCCCAGGTGCGGAAGGCCTTCAGGTCATCGAGCTCCAGGCCGTACCCGGCCAGGTAGAGCTGGATGTAGAGGGTCAGGCTGCTGTGGCCCACCGAGAGGACGAACCGGTCGCGGCCGGTCCACTCCGCGTCGGCGGGGTCGTGCCGCATCACCTTCTGGAAGATGGTGTACGCGGCGGGAGCCAGGCTCATGGCCGTACCCGGGTGGCCGTTTCCGACCTTCTGTACGGCGTCCGCGGCGAGGACGCGGACGGTGTCCACGGCCCGCTGGTCCAATTCGGTCCACTGGAGGTCTGTGGTGGTCGGCTTGGTGCTCACCCTGAGTCAGGGCTCCTCTCCACTGTCGTAAACCGGTGACTGTGACCGCACCGGGCGTTGTCGAGCCTACCCCCGTCCGGACCCGTGATTTCCGGGTCCTTCCAGGGTGCGGGCGGCCCGTCGAATCCGCCTCCCGTATGAGCGCCGGGCCCCTCTGATGGGTCACTCCGATGAGCGTGCGGGCTCACTCCTGAGGCCGCTCGGTGAGCGCGCCGGCGCACACCTGCGCGAGTGGTTCGAGACCTCGTGCGGACCGGCGCGCCGCTGGGACGCGGGAGTCGGTTCGCTTGTGTGCCGCAGCAACGCCGAGCGCCACATCAACACGACCGACCCCCGCGAAGGAGGGCCTGTCCCCAACGTCTACAGTGGTCTGGTTCGCGCAAGTCTTTACTGGGCCTTCACGCCCGGAGCTTGCTGGGATTTCTCTGTCAGGGGTGTGCGTGACGGCCGTCGAGTCCCGACCCGCAGGGGTCGCCTTGACTCCGAGCCCAGGGGGCCATCGCCCATTCGGGGCCCGTGTCAAGGCATTCGTGGCACTGACCAAGCCTCGGATCATCGAGCTGTTGCTGATCACCACTGTTCCGGTGATGTTCCTGGCCGCTCAGGGTGTACCCGACCTGTGGCTCGTGCTCACTACCACCATCGGCGGATACCTGTCCGCCGGCGGTGCCAATGCACTGAACATGTACATCGACCGCGACATCGACGCGTTGATGGACCGTACGTCGCAGCGCCCGCTGGTCACCGGCATGGTGAGCCCGCGGGAGTGCCTGGCCTTCGGCATCGCCCTCGCGGTGGTCTCGACGGTCTGGTTCGGGCTGCTGGTGAACTGGCTGTCGGCGGCCCTGTCGCTCGGCGCCCTGCTGTTCTACGTCGTCGTGTACACGATGCTGCTCAAGCGCCGTACGTCGCAGAACATCGTCTGGGGCGGCATCGCGGGCTGCATGCCGGTGCTCATCGGCTGGTCGGCCGTGACGAACTCGATGTCGTGGGCCGCGGTGATCCTCTTCGCCGTCATCTTCTTCTGGACGCCGCCGCACTACTGGCCGCTCTCCATGAAGGTGAAGGACGACTACGCGCGGGTCGGCGTCCCGATGCTCCCGGTCATCGCCTCCAATCGGGTGGTCGCCCGCCAGATCGTCCTCTACAGCTGGGTGATGGTCGCCGTCTCGCTGCTGCTGACCCCGCTGGGCTACACCGGCTGGTTCTACACGGTGGTGGCGCTGCTGACCGGCGGCTTCTGGCTCTGGGAGGCGCACGGCCTGCTGAACCGGGCCAAGGCCGGCGTGACCGGCGGGAAGCTCAAGGAGATGCGGCTGTTCCACTGGTCGATCACCTACGTCTCGCTGCTCTTCGTCGCCGTGGCGGTGGACCCCTTCCTGCGGTAGCACCCCCTCTGTTCGACCTGCCGACGGGCGGGGAGCGTGGCCCACGCCACGCTCCCCGCCCGTCGCACGTGGATCTACCGCTCGGTAGCATCCTGTGCATGGCAGAGACGGCTGAGACCCAGCAGGTGGACGGCAGGCAGGCGGCGCGCGCGGAGCGCAGGGCGGCCCGGCTGGCCAAGCAGATCGGTGCCTTCGCGAAGGCGCACGGCGGAGCCGAGGGGCAGCTCGCCTACATCGGGCAGACGGGCACCCGCATCGTCCTCGTCGGCGAGGACGGCGGCTGGGGCGACCTGGTGGCCCCCTCGTACGCGGTCGCCGAGAGCGCCGCGCGGAAGTCCGGGATCACCATGCACGAGTCCTTCGACGGCGAGTTCGCGGCGAAGGTCCACACGGGTCCGTACGAGTGGACCCGCATGGCCGGCATCCAGATCGGCGGCCCGGCGAACAAGGCCTGACGGCGGCGGCACGGACGCCGCGAACAGCACGGCGGAGGCCGGTCGGACAGATGTCCGACCGGCCTCCGCCGTGCTGTCTCCGTTCCCGGCCGGGCCGGACGCCCGTCCGGGAACCTAACTTTCACTTAATTAGTAATTAATCTTGACGGAGGGATGGGTGAGCCGTCACAGTCCTGTGCGTGGCGCCGCCCCGTGATCTCCGGAGGCCGGGCGCCGGATATCCCCAACTTCTGGGAGAATCAGTTGATTTCGCATGGTGCAAGGATGACGCCTGCCCGGCGCGCCGCGGCCGTTCTGGGTGCCGCGGTACTGGTCGCCGTGTCGGCGCCGGCCGCACACGCCGGCCAGCGGCCCGGCCCGGCCGCTCCGCCGTACTACGACAGCGGCCTCGCGCCGACCCCGTACATGGGCTGGAACACCTACTACGGCCTGGGCGCCCCCACCGAGGACCAGGTCAGGTCGGTCGCCGACCATCTGGTCAGCAGCGGCCTCAAGGACAGCGGCTACGACATCGTCTGGCTGGACGGCGGCTGGCAGGCCGACGACCCGCGGGACGACCGGGGGCGGCTGGTCGCCCACCCCGGCCGGTTCCCCTCCGGCATCCCCGCCCTGGTGGACTATCTGCACGAGCGCGGGCTGCGGGCCGGTATCTACACCGACGCCGGGACCTACGACGGCGGCAAGACCTGCGGGCTCGGCAGCCGCGGCCACTACCGCGAGGACGCCGAGCAGTTCGCCGGCTGGAAGGTCGACGCGATCAAGGTCGACTTCCTCTGCGGGATCACCGAGAAGATCGATCCCGGGCCCGCGTTCAAGGAGTTCAGCGACGCCGTCGCCAAGTCCGGCCGGCGCATGCTGCTCAATCTCTGCAACCCGCTGACCGACGACTGGGGCCTGCCGCACACCCCGGCACAGGACGCCCACAACGCCTACGTCTACGGCCCGACCACGGGCGACTCATGGCGGACCGGCACCGACATCGCCTGGGGCACCCCGACCGCCGGCCAGTGGCCGAACATCCTGCGCAGCCTGGACGCGAACGCCCGGCATCCGGAGGCTCAGGGGCCGGGTCACTACAACGACCCCGACTACCTGATCCCCACGCGCAAGCTGGCGGACGGCTCGTACGAGCTGACGCCGGAGGAGTCCACCACGCAGCTGGTGATGTGGGCCGAGATGAGTTCCCCGCTGGTCATCGGCTCGGACCCGCGCACCCTGCCGCGGGAGATGACCGACGCCCTGCGCAACCCGGAGATCATCGCGGTCGACCAGGACCCCCTGGCGATCCAGGGCGTGCGCGTCGCCACCGACGCCACCGGGGACGTCTACAGCAAGGTGCTCAAGGGCACCGGCAAGCGGGCCGTGGTGCTCCTCAACCGGTCCGACCGGGCCGCCGAGCGCACCGTGAGCTTCGCCGACGCCGGACTGGGCGGTCCGGTGGGCGTGCGGGACCTGCGGGCCAGGAAGGGCCGCGGCACGCACACCGGTTCGTACACCGTCCGGGTGCCCGCGCACGGCACCGCCTTCCTCGCGCTGAACGGCCGGGACGAGGCGCCGGGCACCTCGCTGGGCACCCGGTCCGACGCGAGTCCCGCGCTGGTGCGGGACGGCGACCTGCTGAGCGTGTTCACCCGGGGCGCCGACGGATCGCTCCAGCAGCGCGAAGGGCGCGACGGGCACTGGAACGCCCGGGCCACCGGCCTCGGCGGACCGACGCACGGCAGGATCGTGGGGGAGCCCGCCGCCTACGCCGCCGGGCGCGGCCGGATCGACGTCTTCGCCCGCGGCACCGATGACGCGGCCTACCGGATCTCGTACGCCGACGGCCGCTGGGACCGCTGGCAGAAGCTCGGCGGCGCGCTCGCCGACACCCCGGCCGCCGCGTACGACGGATCGGGACGCTGGACCCTGTTCGCCAGGGGCACCGACGGACGGATCCACAGCCGTGACGCCGCGACCGGCTGGACGGCGTTCGACGCGCCCGGGGGGACGGCGCTGTACGGGCGCCCAGCGGCCGCCACCGACGCGGCGGGGAGCACCCATCTGGCCGTGCGGGCCGACGACGACTCGGTGCGCACCCGGGTGCGGGACGCCTCCGGCCACTGGTCGGACTGGTCCTCGCTGGGCGGCACCGTGAGCGGCAGTCCCACGCTCGTCGCCACCGGGGGACAGGTCCGGCTCTACGTCCGCGCCGGCGACTACACCCTCTGGCAGCGCACCCACACCGCGACCGGCGGCTGGGGCGACTGGTCTCAGGAGAAGACCTTCGCCAGCGGGGCCTTCGACGGGGAACTCGCCGCCGTGGCAGGGCCCGACGGCGGAGTGCTGACGGCCTTCCGCGGTGTCGGCGGGCTCGTCCGGCAGGGCTCGGTCTGAGTGTGGACGCTGCCTGATCAGGGGCCGCGGACCACATAAGAATAAATAAATTAGTAATTAATCTTGACGGTGGCTCACTCGCCCCGTCAGTCTGTATCAGCCGAACGAGGGCCCGGCCGTCAGGGGGCCGGGCCCCGTTCCGTGGGCGCACAGGGAGTCCCATGAACACCACAGCAAAGAGCCGCCGTACCTTCCTCGCCGGTGCCGCGGCCGTCGGCGCCGCCGCGGTGACGAGCGGCTGCGTCGCCTCCTCGTCCAGCGGCGGGAAGGGGAGCTCGGGGGGTGCGGTCACCCTGCAGTCCAACCTCTCCGCACCGCAGGCGAAGTCCGCGATGAAGGAGGTCGTCGACGCCTTCAACAAGAAGGGCGGCGCGACGGGCTCGCTCAACACCGTCGCCTCGGAGACCTTCCGCACCCAGCTGCCGACCTACCTCACCTCGGCCAACCCGCCGGACCTCTACACCTGGTACCCCGGATCCGTCGCGGAGTCGTACGCCAAGAAGGACCTGCTGCTCGACGTCAGCGACATCTGGCAGAAGCCCGAACTGGCCGGCTACTCCGACGCGCAGAAGAAGCTCTGCACCGACTCGGCCGGCAAGAAGGTCTTCGTCCCGACCACCTACTACTGGTGGGGCGTCTTCTACCGGAAGTCCCACTTCGCCAAGTGGGGTGTGAAGGAGCCGAAGACCTGGGACGAGTTCCTCGACCTGTGCGACAAGCTCAAGAGCAAGGGCGTCGCCCCGATCGGCCTCGGCGCCGGCGGCAACACCCCATGGGTCGCCTCCTCCTGGTTCGACTACCTCAACATCCGGATCAACGGCGCGGCCTACCACCGCGACCTGCTCGCCGGAAAGCACCGCTTCGACGACCCCGAGGTCCGCAAGGTCTTCGACCGGTGGAGCGAGGCACTGCCCTACTTCGACCCCAACTCGACCGCGCTGCCCTTCCAGGACGCGACGACCGCGCTGCTCCAGGGCCGCACCGGCATGATGCTCATCGGCACCTTCTTCGCCGACGCCACGCCCAAGGAGCAGCTCGGCGACATCGACTTCTTCCGCTTCCCGGTCATCGACCCGAAGGTCCCGCTCGCCGAAGAGGCCCCGACCGACGGCTACTTCGCCAGCGCCCGGACCGGCCGCAAGGACGAGACCAAGGAACTCCTGCGCTACCTCGCCACCGCCGAGGCCCAGGAGATCTACCTCAAGGGCTCCTCCGGCACCTCGCTGCCCACCCACCCGGACGCGAAGGACAGCGGAACCCCGCTCGTCATCAAGGGCCGCAAGCTGATCGAGAGCGCCGCGGACATCACGCAGTTCTTCAACCGCGACTCCAGCGACGCCCTCGCACCCACCGCCGACACCGCACTCACCCGCTTCCTGGCCAAGCCCAAGGAGATCGGCTCGATCCTCACCACGTGGCAGCGGGACGCGCAGAAGATCTGGAGCCAGTGACATGGCGGTACTCACCGCACCCCGGAAGGAGACCCGGGAGCACACCGGGCACCGGCCCCCGGCCCGCAAGCGGGCCACCCGGGTCCCGCCCGTCGTCCTCGCCTTCGTCCTCGTACCGCTGCTCGCCGAGGCCTTCTGGGTGTTCTGGCCGGCGCTCCAGGGCTTCTACCTCGCCTTCACCAAGTGGGACGGGGTCTCCGCCCCGGAGTTCATCGGACTCGGCAACTTCCGCGAGATGTTCGGCGACGCGGTCTTCCGGACCGCCGCCCTGGACACCGTGATCTGGCTGCTGCTCTTCGGCGGCCTCTCCGCCGCCCTCGGCCTCGGCGCGGCCCTGCTGCTCCAGCAGGAACGGCGCGGCGTCGGCTTCTACCGTGCCGCGCTCTTCCTGCCCGTGGTGTTCTCGCTGGTGGCCACCGCGCTGGTCTGGCAGGCGATGTACCAGCCCGACGGGCTGATCAACAAGACCCTCGAAGCGGTCGGGCTCTCCGGCCTCACCCACGCCTGGCTCGCCGACCAGGACACCGCCCTGTACGCCGTGATCGTGCCCGCGCTGTGGCGCCAGATCGGCTACGTGATGGTGCTGTACCTCGCCGGCCTCAAGGGCATCGACCCGGTGCTCTACGAGGCGGCGAAGGTGGACGGCGCCACCCGCTGGCAGCAGTTCCGCCACATCACGCTCCCGCAGCTCAGCAGCGTCAACGCCGTCGTCCTGTCGGTGATCGTCATCGACTCGCTGCGCTCCTTCGACGTGGTGTGGGCGCTCACCCGCGGCGGCCCGTACCACTCCTCCGAACTTCTCAGCACCTACATGTACTCCACCGCCTTCCAGTCGCTGCGACTCGGCTACGGCTCCGCCCTCGCGGTCGTGATCTTCCTGCTCGCCTTCGGGGTGATCGCGTCCTACCTCGTCCGCGCCTTCCGGGAGGCCGACGCATGACCGCCACCCACACCCCGACCCCGCGCACCGGACCGGGACGGCGACGGATCTGGGGCACCGCCGGCTTCCATGCCAGTGCCGGACTGCTCGCGGTGCTCTGGCTGCTGCCCATCGCGCTGGTCCTCGTCACCAGCGTCCGGTCCTTCGACGACGTCGCCGCCCACGGAGTCGGCAGCCTGCCGCACTCCTTCACCCTGGACGGCTTCCGCCAGGCCTGGGTGGACGGCGGCCAGCAGCGCGCACTGATCAACAGCCTGCTGGTCACCATCCCGTCGGTGCTGCTGTCGCTGCTGCTCGCCTCGACGGCCGCGTTCGCGCTCAGCCGCTACGACGTGCCGCTGCGCCGCACGCTCCTGCTGCTCATGCTCGGCGGCAACCTGCTGCCCCCGCAGATCCTGCTGGTCCCGGTCTCCAAACTCAGCGAACTGCTGGGCCTGTACGACTCGCTGTACGCCCTCATCGGCGTCCAGGTCGGCTTCGGCATCGGCTTCTACGTCTTCGTGCTGCACGGCTTCATGCGGTCCATCCCGCCGGAGATCCAGCAGGCCGCCGTCATCGACGGCGCAGGCCCCTGGCAGATCTACACCCGGATCATCCTGCCGCTCGCCAAGCCCGCCATGGCCGCGCTCAGCGCCCTGTCGTTCACCTGGATCTTCAACGACCTGCTGTGGGCCATCACCGTGCTGCGCACCGACACCCGGATGCCCATCACCGCCTCGCTCATCGGACTCCAGGGCCAGTACGTCTCCATGTGGAACGTCATCGCGGCCGGTTCCGTCATCGCCGCGGCCCCGACCGTCATCGTCTTCCTCAAGTTCCAGCGCCACTTCGTGGCCGGCCTCAATCTGGGAGCAGTCAAGTGACCCCGCACGACCGGTGGCTGCTGCGCACCGAGAACACCACCTACGCGGTACGGATCGCCGGCGAGGGCCGCTGGGCCGAGCTCACCGCCTGGGGCCCGCACGGCGTCGAGACGGGCGAGTCGCCCTTCGCGCACCCGCACCGCACCCACTTCATCACCCCCGCCGACGCCGCCCCCGCGGAGTACCTGCCGTACGGGATGCGCCCCTTCACCGGCGCCGAACTCGTCGCCGGCCGCCACGGCCAGGACCGCGGCACCTGGTGGACCTTCGACTCCGCCACCGCGGACGGCGACCACGCCCTGCGCCTCGCCTTCACCGACGAGCTGCAGGGACTGCGCGCGGTCCTCTGCTACGAGACCGTGCCCGGCACCGACGTGATCCTGCGCTGGACCGAGCTGAGCTGCACCGGCGACGGGGAACTGCGGCTGGAACGCATCGACTCCGCGGCCGTCACCGTCCCCGTCACCGACGGAGCCCGGCTCACCTACCTCACCGGGCAGTGGTCCCAGGAGTTCACCCGTACCCAGCTCGAACTGACCCGCGGCCGCTTCGAGATGGCCTCCACCCAGGGCGTCCCCGGCCACGCCTACGTGCCCTGGCTCGCCGTCCAGGACGCCGCCGCCCCGGACGGCCACGACACTCCGACGTACGGCGTCGCGCTGGAGTGGTCCGGCAACTGGCACCTGACCGCCGACGCCGAACCCGGCGGCGCGGTACGGATCGCGGCCGGGCGGGTGCCCCACGAGGGCGCCGTCCGGCTCACCCCGGGCGACACCCTCACCACCCCCCGGCTGGCCTGCGCGTTCAGCCCGGACGGCCTCGACGGCCTGGCCCGGGTCTGGCACCGCTACGAGCGCCGGCTGAGCGGCGGCCGGATGGACCGCACCCGCAAGGTCCTCTACAACTCCTGGGAGGCGACCGGTTTCGACGTCGACGCCGCCGCCCAGCTCGAACTCGCCCGGATCGCCGCCGGCATGGGCGCCGAACTGTTCGTCGTCGACGACGGCTGGTTCACCGGACGGCACGACGAGAAGGGCGGACTGGGCGACTGGCACCCCGACCCGGCGAACTTCCCCGACGGCTTCGACCACTTCATCGACGAGGTCCGCGCCACCGGAATGGACTTCGGCCTCTGGGTCGAACCCGAGTCGGTCAGCCCGGCGTCCGCGCTCTACGCCGAACACCCCGACTGGGTCTACCGGATCGACGGCCGCCCCGCCACGCTCGTGCGCGAGCAGCTGCTCCTCGACCTCGGCCGCCGGGACGTCCAGGACTTCGTCATCGCCACCTTCGACCGGCTGCTCGGCGACCACGCCATCAGCTACCTCAAGTGGGACATGAACCGCCCGCCCACCGAGCGCGGCCGGCCCGGCGCAGGACCCGCCGGGGCGCAGGACCTGGACGCAGGGCACGTCGCCGGATACCTGCGCGTCCTCGACCACCTGCGCGACCACCACCCGCACGTCACGGTCGAGGGCTGCGCCGGAGGCGGCGGCCGCATCGAGCACGCCACCCTCGCCCGCACCGACGTGATGTGGCCCAGCGACAACACCGCCCCGCTGGACCGTCTCGCCATCCAGTTCGGCTATCTGCACGCGCACGCCCCGCACACCATGAGCTCGTGGGTCACCGACGCACCCGGCGTCTTCGACCCGCGCCCCCGCTCCCTGGCCTTCCGCTTCGTCACCGCCATGGCCGGGGTCCTGGGCATCGGCGCCGACATCCGCACCTGGTCCGCCGAGCAGCGCGCCGAGGCGGCCGTCTGGGTGAACCGCTACAAGGAGATCCGCGACGTCGTCCACCACGGCGAGGTCCACCTCCTCGGCACCCCCGCCGACGCCACCTGCGGAGTCCAGTACGTGGAACACGGCGGCGCCCGGATCGCCGTCACCGCCTGGAACACCGGCCGCCTGGACGGGGCGCCGCTCGTCCCGGGACGCCCCGCCCGGCTGCGCCTGCGCGGCCTGGACCCGGCCGCCCGCTACACCGACCAGCAGACCGGGGCCGTCCACAGCGGCGCCCATCTGCGGCACTACGGACTGCCGTTCGCCTGGACCGCCCGGTACGACGCCGAACTCACCGTCCTGATCCGGCAGTAGCCCGCCCGTCCGACGCACCGTCACTAGAGTCGCCGAGAACACGCACGAACCCGAGGAGTCGAGCCGCCCCATGAACGGAAACCCCCGCTTCGCCGACAAGGTGGCCGTGGTCACCGGAGCCGCCTCGGGCATCGGCGCGGCCACCGCGGAACGCCTCGCCGCCGAGGGCGCCGCGGTGATCCTCGCGGACATCGCACCGGACCCCGGCGAGCGCGTCGCCGCCGGCATCCGCGCCGACGGGGGCCGGGCCCTCTTCGTGCGTACGGACGTCTCCGACGAGGCCGACTGGCAGCGGACCGTGGACGCCGCGCACACCTTCGGACCCGTCGGCGTCCTGGTGAGCAACGCCTACACGGTCGACGTCACCCCCGCCCACGAGATGACCGTGGCCTCCTGGGAGCGGCAGCTCGCGGTGAACCTCACCGGCGCCTTCCTCGGCTTCCGGGCGGTCCTGCCCGACCTGCGCGCACAGCGCGGCGCCGCCGTCCTCACCTCCTCGGTCCACGCCCACAAGGGCATCCCCGGACACCCCGCCTACGCGGCCTCCAAGGGTGCGCTGCTCTCCCTGTGCGGACAGCTCGCGGTGGAGTACGGGCCCGAGGTGCGGGTCAACGCCGTGCTGCCCGGACCCATCCTGACCGCGGCCTGGGACCGGGTGGGGGAGGAGGACCGGCGCCAGAGCGTCGCCGAGACGGCCGCCGGCCGCTTCGGCACCCCCGAGGAGGCGGCCGCGGCCATCGCCTTCCTCGCCGCCGACGAGGCGTCCTACATCACCGGATCGAGCCTGCTCGTCGACGGCGGCTGGTCCGTCGTCAAGTCCTCGGCCTGACCGCCGCCCCAGCCCCCATCGCACAGCAGAAAGGCACACAGACATGACGCCATACGCGCGCCGCGGAGTGCACGGCCAGACCGTGGAGACTCTCGCGCGCCGGGTCCTGAGCGGCGAGATCCCCGAAGGGGCGACGCTCGACCTCGTGGCGCTCCAGGGCGAGCTCGACGTCAGCCTGACCGCCCTGCGGGAGTCCCTGAAGGTCCTCGCGGCCAAGGGGATCGTCGACGCGCGCCAGAAGCGCGGCACCTTCGTCAGGGCCCGCGCGGACTGGAATCTGCTCGACGCGGACGTACTGCGCTGGCAGTTCGCCGGCGGCACCGAGTCCGGCGCCGACCTGGCACTGCTGCGCAACCTCGGCGAGGTCCGCGGCATCATCGAGCCGGCCGCCGTCCGGCTCGCCGCCGCCCGGCGCACCGAGGAGGACCTGGTCACCCTGGAAGCCGCCATCACCGCGATGGGCGAGCAGGAGGGCGGCGCGGCCCACGCGGTCGAGGCCGACCTCGCCTTCCACCGCGCACTCCTCGCCGCCACCCACAACGAACTGCTGGAACGCATGGAGATGGTCATCGAGTCCGGCCTCGCCCACCGCGACGAGATCGTGCACAGCTCCCAGCACGGCGAGGACCCCGTACCCAGCCACCGGGCCGTCCTCGACGCCGTGCGCGACCGGGACCCGGACGCCGCGGAACACGCCATGCGGGCCCTGCTCGACCAGGCCGTACGCGACCTCGACCGGGTGCACGGCACCGGAGCGGCCACCGACGAGGGGAACGCGGACCGGTGAAGATCACCCGTATCGAGACCTTCCTCGTACCGCCGCGCTGGCTGTTCTGCCGGATCGAGACCGACGAGGGCGTCGTCGGCTGGGGCGAACCCGTCGTCGAGGGCCGCGCCGAAGTGGTCCGGGCCGCCGTCGACGTCCTCGCCGAATACCTCGTCGGCCAGGACCCGCTGCGCATCCAGGACCACTGGCAGGTCCTCAGCAAGGGCGGCTTCTACCGCGGCGGGCCGGTCCTCTCCAGTGCCGTCGCCGGAATCGACCAGGCGCTGTGGGACATCGCCGGGAAGACTTACGGCGCCCCCGTGCACGCCCTGCTCGGCGGCCCCGTGCGCGACCGGGTCCGCGTCTACGCCTGGGTCGGCGGCGACGAACCCGCCCGGCTCACCGAGGAGATCACCGCCCAGGTCGAGGCCGGCTTCACCGCCGTCAAGATGAACGCGGCGGGCCGCACCGCCCCCCTGGACACCCCCGCCGAGACCGCCGCCGTCGTCGAACGGGTCGCCGCCGCCCGCGAGGCGCTCGGACCCGGCCGCGACGTCGCCATCGACATGCACGGCCGGTTCGGCCCGGCCGGGGCCCGCCGGGTCCTCCAGGCCATCGAACCGCTGCACCCGCTCTTCGTGGAGGAACCCCTCCTGCCCGAGCTGGGCCACCTGCTGCCCGCCCTCGTCGGCGCCACCTCCGTCCCCATCGCCACCGGCGAACGGCTCTACGGACGCGCCGACTTCCTGCCCGCGCTGACGGCCGGGATCGCGGTCGCCCAGCCGGACCTCTCGCACGCCGGAGGCATCTCCGAGGTCCACCGCATCGGCTCGCTCGCCGAGACCTACGGGGTGCAGCTCGCCCCGCACTGCCCCCTCGGCCCGATCGCCCTCGCCGCCAGCCTCCAGATCGCCTTCGCCACCCCGAACTTCCTCATCCAGGAACAGAGCCGCGGCATCCACTACAACAAGGACGCCGACCTGCTCAGCTACGTCGTCGACACCGAACCCTTCCGCTTCGAGGACGGGCACGCCCGGCGCGGCGTCCTGCCGGGGCTGGGCATCACCGTCGACGAGAACGCCGTACGCGCGGCCGACCGGACCGGACACGCCTGGCGCAACCCGGTGTGGCGGCACGACGACGGCGCCTTCGCCGAGTGGTGAGCGCCATGGCCCCCCTGCGGATCGGGACCGACCCGGTACACGGCGGCCGGTGGACCTCCCTGTACGCGGCCGGACGCGAATGGCTCTGGCAGCGTCCGGAGCCGCGCCGCGCCGGTGTCCGTCCCGGCGACGCGTTCGCGGACGCCGGGGGTCTGGAGGAGTGCGTACCGACCGTGCGCGGCACCCCCGACCACGGCGACGCCTGGGCCCGGCCCTGGCGGCGGGGGGCCGACGGCACCGAGTCCGTCGACTGCCCCGACTTCCGGCTCGGCCGGCGGATCCGGACCGACGGGCACCGGGCGGTGGCCGACTACCGGCTCACGGCCGCACCCGGTTACCGTTTCCTGTGGGCCGCCCACGCCCTGCTCGACCTCGCTCCGGGTGCCCGCATCGGAATCCCGGACGGCACCCCGGTCCGCCGCTACCCGGACGGCGGCGCGGACTGGACGCCCTGCTCCTGGCCCGCCGGCCTCGACCGGCTCGGCCCGGACGACGGCACCGCCGTCGGCGCGGTCGTCGAGACCCGGCAGGTGAGCGTCCACGACGGAACAGCCGTGCTGCGGATGGCCGTGGAGGCCGAGGGGCAGCCGGTGTCCGTCGCCCTGTGGCGCAACCTCGGGGGCTTCCCCGAGCAGGAGCCGTACCGCTCGGTCGGGGTCGAACCGATGCTGGGCCGGGTCTTCGGCCTGGCGGCCGCCGGCGAGGGCGACGCCGCTGTCGTCCCGGCCGGCGGCGAGGTCCGCTGGCGCCTCACCGTGACCGCGGACACCACAACCGCCGTACAGAACCGATAGGAAGGGAACCCGCACGTGGAGTTGCTGACCGAGCTGCGCACCCACCGGATCGTCGCCATCGTGCGCGGCGACGACGCGGACGCCGCACTCAGGACCGTACTCACCCTGGCCGAGGAGGGACTGCCCCTCATCGAGGTCTCCCTCAGCGGCAAGGACGCGCTCGACGTCATCCGCCGGGCCCGCGCCGCACTCGGACCGTCCGCACCCCTCGGGGCCGGCACCGTCCTGACCGCCGGGGACGCGGCCGCGGTGCACGAGGCGGGGGCCGACTTCGTCGTCACCCCGGCCGTCTGCGAAGGCGTCACCGAGGCGAAACGGCTCGGGCTGCCCGTGCTGGCCGGCGTGATGACGCCGAGCGACATCGTCGCCGCGCGGCGGCTCGGCGCCGACGCGTACAAACTCTTCCCGGCCGCGCAGGCCGGCGGCCCGGGCTATTTGAAGGCGCTGCGGGGACCGTTCCCGGACCTGCCGTTCGTACCGGTCGGGGGAGTGGACGACGGGGCGGCCCGCGACTACCTCGCCCTGGGCGCGACCGCCGTGGGCGTCGGCTCCCCGCTGATCGGCGACGCGGCCGACGGCGGCAGCACCGACGCGCTGCGGGCACGCACCCGGGCCTTCCTCGACGCCGTGCGCCTCCCCGCGGACAGCGGACGATGACCGCCGGCACACCGGCCGTGCGGTGGGCCGACCGGCTCGGGCTCGGCGAGGGCATCCGCGCGGTCGACGGCCGCATCGTCCTCGTCGACATCCTCACCGGACGGCTGCTGTCCGGCCCCGGCGACGGCACGGCCCCGCTCACCGAACTGGCCCGGCTCGACACCCCCCTGGGCGCCGTCGCCCCGGTCCACGGCCGCCCCGGCCACTGGATCGCCGCCGCCGGAACGGGCGTCTGCCTGATCGCCCCGGACGGCAGCCCCGAGTGGCTCGCCCGCCCCGAGGACGGGGCCGCCACGGCGATGCGGATGAACGACGCCACCGCCGATCCGCAGGGCCGGTTCTGGGCGGGCAGCATGTCCTACGACGCGGACGAGGGCGCGGGCTCCCTCTACCGGACGGGCCACGACGGCTCCGTGACCCGGGTGCTGGACGGCCTGACCGTGCCCAACGGCCCGGCGTTCACGGCGGACGGCACCGTGATGTACCTCGCCGACAGCGCGAAGGGCGTCATCCGCCGCTACCCGGTGGACCCGGCCGGCGGTCTGCCGGGGGCGCCGGACACCTTCGCCTCGTTCGGCGAGGGCAGCCCGGACGGTATGACGGTCGACGACGAGGGCGCCCTGTGGACCGCGGTCTGGGGCACCGGCACCGTCCACCGCTACCGCGCCGACGGAACGCCCGACCGGCAGATCCGGCTCCCCGCATCGCAGCCCGCCGGGCTCTGCCTCGACGGGGACACCCTGTACATCACCAGCGCCCGGCACGGACTGGCCGCACCCGGACCGCTGGACGGCGCGGTGTTCGCCGTGCGCGTCGAGGTGCCGGGCCCGCCGGCCGCCGCCTACCGGCAGGGGAGTGCCACATGACCGCGACCGCCCGGCCCCCGGTCACCTGCATCGGCGAGACCATGGCCGCACTGGTGCCGGAACCGGCCGCCCCGCTGGAGGGGTCCGACCGGCTCGGGGTACGGATCGCAGGCGCCGAGTCCAACGTGGCGGTGTACCTCGCCGACCACGGGATCCCCGCCCGCTGGGTCTCCTCCCTCGGCGACGACCCGTTCGGCCGCCGCATCCGCGGTGAGGTCGCCGCGTCCGGTGTCGACGTCAGCGGGGTGCGCACCGACCCGCACCGCCCGACCGGACTCCTCGTCAAGGACCCCGGCCCCGACGGCACCCGGGTGCACTACTACCGCCGCGGCTCCGCCGCCTCGGCGCTGACCCCGGAGCTGCTGGAGGACGAGGCCGTGCGCACCGCCGGGCTCATCCACCTCAGCGGCATCACCCCGGCCCTCTCGGCGAGCTGCCACGAGCTGGTCGCCGCGCTGCTGGAACCCCCGGCGGACGAACGGCCGTGCCCCGTCAGCTTCGACGTCAACCACCGGCCCGCCCTCTGGCCGGAGGGCACGGCCGCGACCGTGCTGCTCGGCTTCGCGCGGCGGGCGGACATCACCTTCGTCGGCCTGGACGAGGCCCAGGCCCTGTGGGGCGGGCACCTGGCCGACGCGGCCGCCGTGCGCGAGCTGCTGCCCGGGCCCCGCGTCCTCGTGGTCAAGGACGGCGGCCGGGCGGCCACCGCGTTCGACGGCGACCGGGTCCACACGGTGCCCGCGCCCCGGGCCGGGGTCGTCGAACCGGTGGGCGCCGGTGACGCGTTCGCCGCCGGGTACCTCGCCGGGCTGCTGCGCGGCGAGGACACCGTACGGGCGCTGCGGCTCGGACACCTCACCGCGGGCGCCGCGCTGCGGGTCACCGGTGACCACGGACCGCTGCCGGACCGGGACCGGCTGGCCGCGCTGCTGGACGCGGGGGCGGCCGAATGGGCCGCGGGAACGGACGGGAGGTGAAGACGACGGGGGCTGCCGGGTAACCGCCACGTTGCGAACTCTTTACAAGCGCTCGGCAATCGATCTTTAATGGGGCACACGGCGCAGCCGGTACCGGACGGTCCCCCAGGGCCCCGGCCCCCACCCGCGGATCGCCGTGCCACAGCTTCATCGTCCGGCGGTCGGCGGCCCTCACCGGGGCCCGGCCGGCGCCGGCCGGGCCGACCGGCCCACTCACTCCCGCCCATGACCTCAGGGCCTGCCCCTGAAGTCTGACAACGTTGTCATGCCGTCTTCAGTCCTCGTCCCATTCCTTCAGCCAGGAGGCCGGAGTGCCGGAACAACCCGCTGACACACCTCTGGACAGCGATGCCGGGCCAGCAGTGGACACCCCCGCGGCGGAGCGCGTCTCCCCGTTCTCCCGGCGCCGCTTCCTGGCGGCCAACACCACGGTGCTGGCGGCCTTCGGGATCAGCGCCGCGCTGCCCGCCTCCCTCGCCGCCGCGGCCGACGGCAAGGGCCGGCCCGGCGGGGCCGCGGCCGAACTCGCGGCGGCCCGCCCGGTCAAGGTCTCGTCCACCGCGTACGCCGCCACCGCGCCCGAGTTCGCCGTCGACGGCATCGCCGTACCCGGTGTCCGGGGAACCGGCTGGCGGGCCGGGCCCGGCGACCCGCAGTGGATCTCCGTGGACCTCCAGGCCCGGTGCTCCGTGGAGTCGGTGGAGCTGGTCTTCGAGGCCGCCGTCGACGACCCGCCCTTCGTCCCCGGCACGGGCGGCAACCCCCGCGACGGCACGGACGGCAGCGAGATCCTCTCCAGCTGTGCGGTCGCCTTCACCCTTGAGGTGTCCGAGGACGAGCGGACCTGGACCACCGTGCACCGCGCCACCGACGGCCGCGGCGGCGCCATGACCATCGCGCTCGACAAGCCGGCCACCGCCCGCTGGGTCCGGCTGACCGTCACGAAGCGCTCCAACGACAATCCGCTCGGCCTCAACGGCTTCCGGATCCACGGCCGCACCACGGGCAGGCGCCCCGCAGCGGAGAGCTGGACCGACTGGTCGATGCCCCGCACCCCCGCGCCCGCCCTGGCGGTCGCGGCCGACGGCACCGTGCCGCTCGAATCCGGCTGGGCGCTCACCATGGACGACTTCGCACCCGCCGACGACGGCAAGGTCGTCTCCGGCTCGGGCGTCGACATCGCGGACTGGCTCCCGGCCACCGTCCCCGGCACGGTCCTGGCCTCGCTCGTCGAGCAGAAGCACCTGCCCGACCCGGTGACCGGCCTCAACAACCTCAAGGTGCCCGAGGCCCTGTCCCGGCACTCCTGGTGGTACCGGCGCGCGTTCCGGCTGCCGCGCGGTCTCGACACCGGCCGCGGCCGCCGGATCCGGCTGGAGTTCGACGGGGTCAACCACGCGGCGCAGATCTGGCTCAACGGCACCCGGGTCGGCTCCATGAGCCACCCCTTCGCCCGGGAGTCCTTCGACATCACCGACGCGCTGCACGACGACGCGCGCACGGACAACGTCCTGGCCGTACGGATCAGCCCCATGCCCCTGCCGGGCAGCCCGGCCGACAAGGGCCCCGGCGGCGAGTCCTGGCTGGACGCCGGCGCCACGATGATGATGCGCAACGGACCGACGTACCTCTCCGTCTCCGGCTGGGACTGGATGCCGCCGGTGCGTGACCGTGCCGCCGGCATCTGGAACCACGTACGGCTGCGCTCCACCGGCGGTGCCGTCCTGGGCGACCCGCAGATCACCACGACGCTGCCGGACCTGCCCGCGCTCGACGTGGCCGAGGTCGGCCTCACCGTGCCGGTCCGCAACACCGGCACCGAGGCGCTGCGGGTCACCGTGCGCGCCGCGTTCGGCGACGTGCGCGTCGCGAAGACCGTCACCGTGCCGGCCGGGAAGAGCGCCGACGCCGTCCTGACGCCCGAGGAGTTCCCCGCCCTGCGGGTGCGGCGGCCGAAGCTCTGGTGGCCCAACGGCTACGGCAGCCCCGACCTGTACGACCTCACGCTGAAGGCGGAGACCGGCGGTGCGGTCACCGACCGCCGCGCCCTGCGCTTCGGCATCAGGCAGTTCGGCTACACCTACGGCATGCCGGTCGACTTCGTCGCCGGACACGGCAGCCAGACCGTGGAGTTCGACGCCCGGCAGGCCCGCTACGTGCGCCTGGTCGGGACCGAGCGGGCGACCGACTGGGGCATGTCCCTCTGGTCGCTCTCGGTGTACGGCGACGCCGACCCCGACAAGGACCTGGCCCGGGACGCGAAGGCCGATGCCTCCTCGTCGGACGGCACCGGCCCCGCCTCCAGCGTGTTCGACGGCGACCGCACGACCCGCTGGGCCTCCGAGTTCGCCGACGGGGAGTGGATCCAGGCCGACCTCGGCACCGCGGCCTCGGTGAACCGGGTGGTGATCGACTGGGAGACCGCCTACGCCAGGAAGTTCGTCATCCAGGTCTCGGCGGACGGCCAGGAGTGGACGGAGGCCAAGAGCGTCGAACAGCCGCCGGTCCGCCAGCTCCAGATCACCGTCAACGGCACCCGGGTGTTCTGCCGCGGCGGGAACTGGGGCTACGACGAACTGCTGCGCCGCGCCCTGGACGGCCGCACCGAGGACACCGTGCGGATGCACCGTGACATGAACTTCACGATGATCCGCAACTGGGTGGGCAGCAGCAACCGCGAGGAGTTCTTCGCCGCCTGCGACGAGAACGGCCTGCTCGTCTGGAACGACTTCTGGAACGGCTGGTCCATGGACCCGCCGGACCACCCGGAGTACCTGCGCAACGCCCGCGACACCGTCCGCGCCTACCGCCACCACCCCAGCATCGTGGTGTGGTGCGGTTCCAACGAGGGCACCCCGCCCGCCGACATCGACACCGGTGTGCGGGAGCTGGTCGCCGCCGAGGCGCCGGGCATCCTCTACATGGGCAGCTCGGCCGACGGCGTGGTCAAGGGCCGCGGCCCCTACAACTGGGTCGACCCCGCCTCGTACTTCCGCACCGGCGACTTCGGCTTCCACACCGAGATCGGCATGCCCGTCCTGCCCGTCGAGGAGTCGATGAAGAACCTCGTCGGCGACGAGCCGGCCTGGCCCGTCGGCGACGTGTGGGGCGCCCACGACTGGGCCCGCAAGGGCAACCAGCAGCCGCAGGGCTACCAGGCGGCGATCGAGGAACGGCTGGGGACGGCGACCGGCCTCGCGGACTTCACCCGCAAGGCCCAGCTGATCAACTACGAGAACGGCCGCGCGATGTTCGAGGCGTGGAACACCCGCCTCTGGGACAATGCCTCCGGGCTCCTGCTGTGGATGTCCCACCCCGCGTGGCACAGCACGGTCTGGCAGACGTACGACTACGACCTGGACGTCAACGGCTTCTACCACGGCGTCCGCAAGGGCACCGAGCCCGTGCACGTCCAGGTGAACCCGGTCGACTGGCGTACCGGCGCGGTCAACCACACCACCCGTGCCGTCAAGGGCGCGACCGTCACCGCGACCCTGTACGACCTGCGCGGCCAGCGCCTGGGCAAGCCGGTGCACAGCACCGTCGACCTCGCCCCGTCGGCCGCGGCGTCCGGGGACGTCGTTGCCTTCGGCGACGCGCTGCCCGCACTGCACCTGCTGCGCCTGGAGCTGCGGGACGCGCACGGCTCGCTGCTGTCGCGCAACACCTACTGGCGCTACCGCGAGACCACCGATCTCGGCGCGCTGAACAAGCTGGCCCGCACCCGGGTCACGGTCCGTTCGGTGCGGGACGCCTCCGGCCACGGCCACGGTCCGGGCGGGAAGCTGAAGGCGGTCGTCCGCAACGACGGTGCCACCGTCGCCGCCATGGTGCGGCTCTCGCTGCGCGACCGGCGCACGGACCGGCGCGTGCTGCCGGCCTACGTCAGCGACAACTACCTCTGGCTGCTGCCCGGCGAGGAGCGCGAGATCGATGCCGAGTGGAGCCACGACACCGAGGGCCGGGCCCGCCCCCGGCTCGTGGTGGAGGGCTACAACGTGTCGCGCTCGGTCACCGGATAGCGCTCGGACGCCGGTCCCCGGGCAGGTCAGGCTGCGCGGGGACCGGAAGAGGTCCGGCCCGTGCCCCCGAGCGGGGGTACGGGCCGGACCTCGTGAACAGGGTTCCCGGGGCGGGGCTCAGCCCGCCGCGGCGGGCTCGGGCTGCTCGGCCGCCGGGCCGGGCACCGGGGCCACGGCCACCGGCCGCTCCCGCTGCGACAGCAGCACCCGCACCACGCCGATCCACACGAGGCACGAGCCGAACATGTGCAGCCCGACCAGGATCTCCGGCGTGTCGGTGAAGTACTGCACGTACCCGATGACGCCCTGCGCCATCAGGATCAGGAAGAGGTCGCGGGCGCGGTGCAGGGGTCCGACGGGAGCGTCGACCGCCTTCAGGACGAACCAGAGCGCGACCGTCAGCGCCACGACGACCCAGGCCAGGTCGGCGTGCAGCTGGGCGATCATCTTCCAGTCGATCGGGATGCGGTGGACGTCGCTGGAGTCGCCGGCGTGCCGCCCGGCCCCCGTCACGACCGTGCCGACCGCGATCAGCAGCCCGGCGGCGACCGCCAGCAGCCAGGTGAGCTGCGAGACGGCCCTGCCCACCAGCGGACGCGGCTCCTCGTCGCCCTCCCGGACCCGCTGCCACGTCACCAGGGCGATCGCGAGCAGCGCGCTGGAGAGCAGGAAGTGCGCCGCGACCGTGTACGGGTTGAGGCCGACCAGGACGACGACGCCGCCGAGGACGGCGTTGCCCATGACCACCCAGAACTGCGTCCAGCCGAGCCGGGTGAGACTGCGCCGCCAGGGCTTGGCGGACCGGGCGGCGATGATCGCCCATCCGACCGCCGCGCACAGGACGTACGTCAGCATCCGGTTGCCGAACTCGATGGCGCCGTGGAAGCCCATCGCGCTCGTCGCCGTCAGGCTCTCGTCGGTGCACTTGGGCCAGGTCGGGCAGCCGAGACCGGAGCCGGTCAGCCGTACGGCACCGCCGGTGACGACGATGGCGACGGCCATGACGACGGCCGACAGCGCGGCGCGGCGGACCGTCCGGGGGGACGGGGTCCACCGGTCGGCGATGTACTGGAGCGGGTTCCGCACGGCTTGAGCGACTTCGGCTCGGGTCAGCTTGGGCACGCGCACCATCGTAGGCGGCCGCTTGTGCAAGCTTTCACGAGGGGGACGAATGGTGCCCCGCGGGTGTCCGGGGTCACTCCCAGCGGAAGAACCGCGCCGCCGCTCCCAGGCCCAGCACCGCCCAGACCGCCAGGATGCCCAGGTCGCCCCACGGCATCGCGGCGCCGTGCTGGAGCACGTCCCGCAGTCCGTCCGACAGGGCCGCGATCGGCAGCAGCCCCAGCACCGACTGCACCGCGTCCGGGAACTTGTCCAGCGGCACGATGACCCCGCCGCCGACCAGCAGCAGCAGGAAGACCAGGTTGGCGGCGGCCAGCGTCGCCTCCGCCTTCAGCGTCCCGGCCATCAGCAGACCGAGCCCGGAGAACGCGGCGGTGCCCAGCACGAGCAGCAGCAGGACGGCGAACGGGTTGCCGTGCGGCGACCAGCCCAGCGCGAACGCGATGACGGTCAGCAGGACGACCTGGAGCACCTCGGTGACCAGGACCGCGAGGGTCTTCGCGGTCATCAGCCCCCAGCGGGGCAGCGGCGAGGCCGCGAGCCGCTTGAGCACCCCGTAGCGGCGCTCGAAGCCGGTGGCGATGGCCTGGCCGGTGAAGGCCGTGGACATCACGGCCAGCGCCAGGATGCCGGGGGTCAGGAAGTCGACCGACTCGCCCGAGCCGGTGTCCACGATGTCGACCGCGCTGAACAGCACCAGCAGCAGCGTCGGGATGATCACCGTCAGCAGCAGCTGCTCGCCGTTGCGCAGCAGCATCCGGGTCTCCAGCGCGGTCTGCGCGGCGATCATGCGGGGCAGCGGGGCGGCGCCCGGCCGGGGGGCGTACGTACCGGCGCTCATGCGCGCAGCTCCTTGCCGGTCAGTTCGAGGAAGACGTCCTCCAGGGTGTGGCGCTCGACCGAGATGCCCGAGGGCATCACGCCGTTCTGCGCGCACCAGGAGGTGACGGTGGCCAGCAGCTGCGGGTCGATGTCCCCGGTGATGCTGTACGCGCCGGTGGCGAGCTCGGCGGCCTCGGAGCCGTCGGGCAGCGCCTTCAGCAGGGAGCCGAGGTCGAGGCCGGGGCGGCCGGTGAACCGCAGGGTGTTCTCGGCGCCGCCGCGGCACAGCGCCTCGGGGCTGCCGTGGGCGATGACCCGGCCGGCGTCGATGACGGCGACTTCGTCGGCGAGCTCCTCGGCCTCGTCCATGAAGTGGGTGGTGAGGACGACGGACACGCCGTCGGCGCGCAGCTCCCGGACGAGCTCCCAGGTGGAGCGGCGGGCCTGCGGGTCGAGGCCGGCGGTGGGCTCGTCGAGGAAGACCAGCTCGGGCCGGCCGACGACGGCCATCGCCAGGGCGAGCCGCTGCTGCTGGCCGCCGGAGAGCCGGCGGTAGGTGGTGCGGCCGCAGCCGCCCAGGCCCAGGCGCTCGATGAGGGCGTCCACATCCAGTGGGTGGGCGTGGAGTTTCGCCATGTGGCGGAGCATCTCGTCGGCGCGGGCGCCGGAGTAGACGCCGCCGGACTGGAGCATCACACCGATCCGCGGGCGCAGCCGCGCGGCGTCGGTGACGGGGTCGAGACCGAGGACACGGACCGTTCCGTCGTCCGGACGGCGGTATCCCTCGCAGGTCTCGACCGTGGTGGTCTTGCCGGCGCCGTTGGGGCCGAGGACCGCGGTGACCGCGCCGGCCGGGACGTCCAGATCGAGGCCGTCCACCGCGGTCTTGCTGCCGTACCGCTTCACCAGGCCGCGGACCTGGACAGCCGGGCCGGAAGGGGGCGAAACGGGAGGGCTATTCATAGGAAGTGAGTCTAGGCAGCCGCCTCGGGCGCCCTGGCCCGGGGGCTTGATTAGGTAACCCTAAGTGATGGATTGCACCCTTGATCGTTTCGGACCGTGGTTGTCAGGGCCGAGGGAATTACGCAACAATGGCGTTGTGAAATACGTTGGCGAGGCTCCGCAGGAGGAACTCGCGACCGGTGAGCGCTCGACGCGCAACCGGGTCGCGCGCTCCATCCTGGACCATGGCCCGTCCACCGTCGCCGACCTGGCGAAGCGCCTGGGCCTCACCCAGGCCGCCGTCCGCCGCCATCTCGACGCACTCGTCTCCGACGAGGTCGTCGAGGCCCGCGAGCAGCGGGTGTACGGGGCACGGACCCGTGGCCGTCCGGCCAAGGTGTTCGCCCTGACCGACTGCGGCCGGGACGCCTTCGACCAGTCGTACGACACGCTCGCCGCGGACGCACTGCGCTGGATCGCCGAGACCACGGGCGACGAAGCGGTCATGGCGTTCGCCCGGGCCAGGGTCGCCGGCCAGTCGGCCGCGTACCGCGCCGTGATCGACGCCGCGGCGCCCGAAGCCCGTACGGAGGCGCTGGCCAAGGCCTTGTCCGCCGACGGGTACGCTGCTACGGCGCGCAGCGCGCCGGGCCCGCAACAGGGTGAGCAGTTGTGTCAGCACCACTGCCCGGTCGCACATGTCGCCGAGCAGTACCCGCAGCTGTGCGAGGCGGAGACGGAGTTCTTCTCCAGCCTCCTGGGGACCCATGTGCAGCGTCTGGCCACCATCGCCCACGGCGACGGGGTGTGTACGACGTACATTCCGCGCAGCGGCCACCCCACCCCACAGACCACTGATTCAGCATCCACCAGCAAGTCCGGGAGGAACCCCGCATGACGCTCCCTACGGAGACTGCCCACCCTGAGCTCGACGGCCTGGGCACGTACGAATTCGGCTGGGCCGACTCCGACGCGGCAGGCGCGGCGGCCAAGCGCGGCCTCTCCGAGGCCGTCGTCCGCGACATCTCGGAGAAGAAGAACGAGCCCGACTGGATGCTGAAGCTGCGGCTCAAGGGCCTCAAGCTCTTCGGCAAGAAGCCCATGCCGAACTGGGGCTCGGACCTGTCGGGCATCGACTTCGACAACATCAAGTACTTCGTGCGTTCCACGGAGAAGCAGGCGGAGTCCTGGGAGGACCTGCCCGAGGACATCAAGAACACGTACGACAAGCTCGGCATCCCGGAGGCGGAGAAGCAGCGCCTCGTCGCCGGTGTCGCCGCGCAGTACGAGTCCGAGGTCGTCTACCACCAGATCAACGAGGAGTTGGAGGCGCAGGGTGTCATCTTCATGGACACCGACACCGCGCTGAAGGAGCACCCGGAGCTCTTCAAGGAGTACTTCGGCACCGTCATCCCGGTCGGTGACAACAAGTTCGCCTCGCTGAACTCGGCCGTGTGGTCCGGTGGCTCGTTCATCTACGTGCCGAAGGGCGTGCACGTCGAGATCCCGCTCCAGGCCTACTTCCGTATCAACACGGAGAACATGGGCCAGTTCGAGCGGACGCTGATCATCGTCGACGAGGACGCCTACGTCCACTACGTCGAGGGCTGCACCGCGCCGATCTACTCCTCGGACTCCCTGCACTCCGCGGTCGTCGAGATCATCGTGAAGAAGGGCGGCCGCTGCCGCTACACGACGATCCAGAACTGGTCGAACAACGTCTACAACCTGGTGACCAAGCGCGCCGTCGCCTACGAGGGCGCGACGATGGAGTGGGTCGACGGCAACATCGGCTCCAAGGTCACCATGAAGTACCCGGCCGTCTACCTGATGGGCGAGCACGCCAAGGGCGAGACCCTGTCCATCGCCTTCGCGGGCGAGGGCCAGCACCAGGACGCCGGCGCCAAGATGGTCCACATGGCTCCGAACACCTCGTCCAACATCGTCTCCAAGTCGGTGGCACGAGGCGGCGGCCGCACCTCCTACCGCGGTCTGATCGAGATCGGCGAGGGCGCGCCCGGCGCGAAGTCCAACGTGCTCTGCGACGCGCTGCTGGTCGACACCATCTCGCGCTCGGACACCTACCCGTACGTCGACGTCCGCGAGGACGACGTGTCGATGGGCCACGAGGCGACGGTCTCCAAGGTCTCCGAGGACCAGCTCTTCTACCTGATGAGCCGCGGCATGACCGAGTTCGAGGCGATGGCGATGATCGTGCGCGGCTTCGTCGAGCCGATCGCGAAGGAGCTCCCGATGGAGTACGCCCTCGAACTCAACCGGCTGATCGAGCTGCAGATGGAGGGCTCGGTCGGCTAGTACGCCGACGGCCGAATCTCCCCCTGACATCTGTCCGACAGAGAAAGCGAGCACTACGACAGCCATGGCTGAGGCTCAGAACATCCCGGCGGGATCCACCACCGCCGGCTCCATCGCGGTGGCCGCCGAGTCGACCGTCGCCACGCGCATGAGCGCGCCCCCGTCCTTCGACGTCACGGACTTCCCGGTACCGCACGGCCGTGAGGAGGAGTGGCGCTTCACGCCGCTGGAGCGGCTGCGTGGGCTCCACGACGGCACCGCCGTCGCCACCGGCAGCGGTGTGAAGGTCGCCATCGAGGCGCCCGCGGGCGTCACGGTCGAGACCGTGGGCCGTGACGACGCCCGGCTGGGCAAGGCCGGCACGCCGGTGGACCGGGTCGCCGCGCAGGCGTACTCGTCCTTCGAGCAGGCATCCGTCGTCACCGTCGCCAAGGAAGCCGTGCTCACCGAGCCGATCCGGATCGCGGTGCACGGCGAGGGCGGTGTGGCCTACGGCCACCAGGTCGTCGAGCTGGGCGCCTTCGCCGAGGCCGTCGTCGTCATCGACCACACCGGTGACGCGGTCCTCGCCGCCAACGTCGACTACGTCGTGGGCGACGGCGCGAAGCTGACCGTCGTCTCCGTCCAGGACTGGGACGAGCAGGCCGTCCACGTCGGTCAGCACAACGCGCTGATCGGCCGCGACGCCTCCTTCAAGTCCATCGTCGTCACCTTCGGCGGCGACGTGGTCCGGCTCCACCCGCGGATCGCCTACGCGGGCACCGGTGGCGAGGCCGAGCTCTTCGGCCTGTACTTCACCGACAAGGGCCAGCACCAGGAGCACCGCCTCCTGGTCGACCACAACACCCCGCACTGCAAGTCCAACGTGGCCTACAAGGGCGCACTGCAGGGCGACGGCGCCCACGCCGTCTGGATCGGCGACGTCCTCATCCAGGCCGCTGCCGAGGGCACCGACACCTACGAGATGAACCGCAACCTGGTCCTCACGGACGGCGCTCGGGTCGACTCGGTGCCGAACCTGGAGATCGAGACCGGCGAGATCGTCGGCGCCGGCCACGCCTCCGCGACCGGCCGCTTCGACGACGAGCAGCTGTTCTACCTCCAGTCCCGCGGCATCCCCGCCGAGGAGGCCCGCCGCCTGGTCGTGCGCGGCTTCTTCGCGGAGCTGGTCCAGCAGATCGGTCTGCCGGACGTCGAAGCCCGTCTCCTCGACAAGATCGAGACCGAGCTGAAGGCGTCGGTCTGATGACCTTCGTCAAGGCGTGCGCGCTGAGCGAGCTGGAGGACGACACCCCCAAGCGGGTGGAGCTCGACGGCACGCCGGTGTCCGTCGTCCGCACCGAGGGCGAGGTGTTCGCGATCAACGACATCTGCTCGCACGCGAACGTCTCCCTGTCCGAGGGCGAGGTCGAGGACTGCATGATCGAGTGCTGGCTGCACGGATCGAGCTTCGACCTCCGCACCGGCAAGCCGTCCGGCCTTCCCGCGACGCGCCCCGTCCCCGTATACCCCGTCAAGATCGAAGGGGACGATGTGCTCGTCTCCGTCACCCAGGAGTCCTGAGTCACCCATGGCAACGCTTGAAATCCGCGACCTGCACGTCACCGTCGAGGCCGACAACGCCACGAAGGAGATCCTCAAGGGCGTCGACCTGACCGTGAAGCAGGGCGAGACCCACGCCATCATGGGCCCCAACGGGTCCGGCAAGTCCACCCTCGCCTACTCCCTCGCAGGCCACCCCAAGTACACGATCACCAGTGGCACGGTGACCCTGGACGGCGAGAACGTCCTGGACATGACCGTCGACGAGCGCGCCCGAGCCGGCCTGTTCCTCGCCATGCAGTACCCGGTCGAGATCCCCGGTGTCTCGGTCTCCAACTTCCTGCGCACCTCCGCCACCGCCGTCCGCGGCGAGGCGCCCAAGCTGCGTACCTGGGTGAAGGAGGTCAAGGAGACGATGGCCGGCCTCCAGATGGACCCGTCCTTCGCCGAGCGCAACGTCAACGAGGGCTTCTCCGGCGGTGAGAAGAAGCGCCACGAGATCCTTCAGCTGGAGCTCCTCAAGCCGAAGATCGCGATCCTCGACGAGACCGACTCCGGCCTGGACGTCGACGCGCTGAAGACCGTCTCCGAAGGAGTCAACCGGGTCCGCGAGTCCGGCGAGGTCGGCACCCTGCTGATCACGCACTACACCCGGATCCTCCGCTACATCAAGCCCGACTTCGTGCACGTCTTCGCCAACGGCCGCATCGCCGAGTCCGGCGGCGCCGAGCTCGCGGACAAGCTGGAGGACGAGGGCTACGAGGCCTACACGAAGGGTGGCGCTTCCGCGTGACACAGCTGCCGGGCCTCCTCGACACCGAGGCGATCCGCAAGGACTTCCCCCTGCTGGATCGTACGGTCCATGACGGGAAGAAGATCGTTTACCTGGACAGCGCGGCGACCTCGCAGAAGCCGCGCCAGGTACTCGACGCCCTCAACGAGTACTACGAGCGGCACAACGCCAATGTGCACCGCGGCGTGTACACGATCGCGGAGGAGGCCACGGCGCTGTACGAGGGCGCCCGTGACAAGGTCGCCGCGTTCATCAACGCGCCCAGCCGCAACGAGGTGATCTTCACCAAGAACGCCTCGGAGTCGCTCAACCTCGTGGCCAACATGCTCGGCTGGGCCGATGAGCCCTACCGGGTCGACCACGAGACCGAGATCGTCACCACGGAGATGGAGCACCACTCCAACATCGTGCCGTGGCAGCTGCTCTCGCAGCGCACGGGCGCGAAGCTGAAGTGGTTCGGCATCACGGACGACGGCCGGCTCGACCTGTCCAACATCAACGAGATCATCACCGAGAAGACGAAGATCGTCTCCTTCACGCTGGTCTCGAACATCATGGGCACGATCAACCCGGTCGAGCAGATCGTCCGGCGCGCCCAGGAAGTCGGCGCGCTCGTCTGCATCGACGCCTCGCAGGCCGCCCCGCACATGGTGCTCGACGTGCAGGCGCTGCAGGCCGACTTCGTGGCCTTCACCGGCCACAAGATGGTCGGCCCGACCGGCATCGGCGTGCTCTGGGGACGGCAGGAGCTCCTGGAGGACCTGCCGCCGTTCCTCGGCGGCGGCGAGATGATCGAGACCGTGTCGATGCACTCGTCGACGTACGCCCCCGCGCCGCACAAGTTCGAGGCCGGTACGCCCCCGATCGCCCAGGCCGTCGGCCTCGGCGCGGCCGTGGACTACCTCTCGGCGATCGGCATGGAGAACATCCACCGCCACGAGCAGGCCATCACCGCGTACGCGGTGAAGCGCCTGCTGGAGGTCCCGGACCTGAAGATCATCGGTCCGGCCACCGCGGAGGACCGCGGCGCCACGATCTCCTTCACGCTCGGCGACATCCACCCGCACGACGTGGGCCAGGTCCTCGACGAGCAGGGCATCGCGGTCCGGGTCGGACACCACTGCGCACGGCCGGTATGCCTGCGGTACGGAATTCCTGCGACGACGCGAGCGTCGTTCTATCTGTACTCCACGCCCGCCGAGGTCGACGCCCTGGTGGACGGCCTGGAACACGTCCGGAACTTTTTCGGTTAGACAGCGGCTGAGGATTGACTCGTGAAGCTTGATTCCATGTACCAGGAAGTGATCCTGGACCACTACAAGCACCCCCACGGGCGCGGCCTGCGGGACGGCGACGCCGAGGTGCATCACGTCAATCCGACGTGCGGTGACGAGATCACGTTGCGGGTGCGGTACGACGGCGAGACCATCGCCGATGTGAGTTACGAGGGCCAGGGCTGCTCCATCAGCCAGGCCAGCGCCTCCGTGCTGAACGAGCTGCTGGTCGGCAAGGAACTGGGCGAGGCGCAGAAGATCCAGGCCGCGTTCCTGGAACTGATGCAGTCCAAGGGCCAGCTGGAGCCGGACGACGCGATGGAGGAGGTGCTGGAGGACGCGGTCGCGTTCGCCGGTGTCTCCAAGTACCCGGCCCGGGTCAAGTGCGCGCTGCTCAGCTGGATGGCGTGGAAGGACGCGACGGCGAAGGCGCTGTCCGAAGGGAAGACGGCATGAGCGAAAACGAGACTCTCACCACCAAGCCGGCCTCCGAGGAGGAGGTCCGCGAGGCGCTGTACGACGTCGTCGACCCCGAGCTGGGTATCGACGTCGTCAATCTGGGCCTCATCTACGGCATCCACATCGACGACGCCAACATCGCGACCCTCGACATGACCCTGACGTCCGCGGCCTGCCCGCTGACCGATGTCATCGAGGACCAGGCGAAGTCCGCCACCGACGGCATCGTCAACGAACTCCGGATCAACTGGGTCTGGATGCCGCCGTGGGGCCCGGACAAGATCACGGACGACGGCCGCGAGCAGCTGCGCGCGCTGGGCTTCAACGTCTGAGCATCCCCGTACCCCGTACGGACAGGAACGGCCCCCGGCACCGCCGGGGGCCGTTCGCCGTTGTTCGCGCGGTGTACCCCTGGCGTGTGCCGCCCGTTGGCCCACGAACCGGAACCTACTCCTCGACACCACGCCGACGAGAGGTACGCCGTGCCGCACCCCCCTGTACTCCGCCACCGCCGGACCGTCGCCGCGGCGGGAGGCGCCCTGGCGCTGGCCGCTCTGGGCCTCGGCGTGCCCGCGCACGCCGCGAGCTACGGAACGCCGACGATCGCGCTGTCCGCCGGCTATCTCTCCGGCGCGGCGGGCGCCACGGCCGACCCGGTGGTGACGGTCACCGTCGCGCAGAGCGGCGCCGACGTCACCGCGCTCGGTGTGGCCGCCTCCGCCAGCTCCAAGCCGTCCGTCGCCGCCACCGGGGACGTGACCGTGACCGGCACCGGCGCCACCCGGCAGCTGCGCGTCGCCGCGCACGCCCGCGGCTACACCGACCTCACCGTCAAGGTCACCGGACTCGGCGGGAAGACCGCCACCAAGACCCTGCACTTCGCCGCGTCGGCCGCTGTGCAGAACGCCGCCGACACCCGCTACCTCACCGGCTCCTCGGACGCGTCCGCCGCGGTCGACGCCGGCGGCGGCTACGTGATCGTCGCCGACGACGAGTCCAACACCCTGCGCCTCTACGACCGTTCGGTCTCCGGCGCGCCCGTGCGGACCTGGGACGTCGCCTCGAAGCTCGGGGTGTCCAAGGAGATCGACATCGAGGGCGCCACCCGGGTCGGCAACACGGTCTACTGGACCGGATCGCTGGGCAACAACAAGGACGGCGAGTACAAGTCCGACCGCAACACCGTCTTCACGACCACGGTGAGCGGTTCCGGCGCGTCGACGCAGCTCACGGTCGGCGGCTCGTACAAGAAGCTCCGCGACGACCTCGTCGCCTGGGACAAGGCCAACGGCAACCGGTACGGCTTCGCCGCGGGCACGAAGGACGGCGAGGTCCCCAAGCAGATCGACGGCTTCAACATCGAGGGCCTCGAATTCGCCCCCGGCTCCACCAGCACCGCCTACCTCGGCTTCCGGGCCCCGCTCGTCCCGCCGAAGGAGGGCGGCAAGGCGCTGATCGTGCCCGTCACCAACTTCGACAAGGTGGCCGGCTCCGGGAGCAAGGCGGTCATCGGCACCCCCGTCGAGCTGGACCTCGGCGGGCTCAGCATCCGTGACATCCGCAAGAACGCCGCCGACCAGTACCTGATCGTCGCCGGTTCCTGGGCCGCGGACGACAACTCCGACCCGTACGCCCTCTACTCCTGGGACGGCGTCGCCGGACACGCACCGGTGAAGCGGCTCGACCTGCCGACCACCGACCCGGGCGGCTGGGAGGCCGTCGTCGAGGTACCCGACCTGAACACGCCCGGAGCACGCGCCCAGCTGATCACGGACGCGGGCTCGGCCGACCTCTACGGCGACGGTACGGAGGCCAAGGACCTCGACCACGACGAGTGGAAGAAGTCCCGCGCCACCTGGTTCACCGTCAACGGCTGAACCGGTCCGGCGACTCCCGCCGAATCACACCGGTACGGCCGTGCCCGCCGGGCAGACTGGCGGGCATGGCCGTTTCCTTTTACAGCGTCGTCGTCGACGCCCACGACCTTCCCTCGCTCGCCCGGTTCTGGTGCGGGGTGCTCGACTGGAAGGTGCTCTACGACGCCGAGGACGAGATCGTCATCGGCACCGACAAGAACGCCCTGCCGGGCATCACCTTCGTCCCCGTGCCCGAGCGGAAGCAGACCAAGAACCGGCTGCACATCGACCTCGCACCCGACGACCAGGACGTCGAGGTGGCGCGCATCCTCGCACTCGGGGCCCGCCGCACCGACGTCGGCCAGGCGGCGGACGCGACCTTCGTGGTGCTGGAGGACCCCGAGGGCAACGAGTTCTGTGTGCTGTCCCCGAAGAACTCGCTCATCGACTGACGACCGGGCGCGTTCCCTGTCCGGGGCTACGCCGTGTACTGCGGGGGCACCGCGGCGGCCTCGGCCAGGACCGGGCCCAGGTTCTCGGTGCGGATCCTGCGGTCCACGTACAGCAGCCCCGTCACCAGCGGCGGGAAGGTGGACACGATCAGCTGGCCGATGAGCTGGCCCAGCAGCAGCGCTCCCACGTAGCCGCTCATGGCGACGACGACAGAGGCCGGACTCGGGTCGGTGCCCAGATTCATCGAGCCGAGCATCCCGGAGAACATGCCGAGCACCGAGAACGGCAGCTGGATCACGTAGCTCGCCACCGCCGCCATGCCGCCGGCCAGCAGGGAGATCCCGAGGATCCGCCACCAGTCCCCGCGCACCAGCTGCGAGGAGCGGCGCATCGCGGCGATCGGGCCCTGGTTCTCGAAGACGACGGCCGAGGGGGCCAGGCTGAACTTCACCCAGAGCCAGACCGCCAGCGGGGCCGTCGCCAGAGCGCCCAGGAAACCGATCATGATCAGGACGACCGGACCGCTGCCGCCGTCCATGCTGACGACGCCGATCACGAAGGCGATGAAACCGGCCCAGGCGAGCAGCAGCGGGATCATCGCGATCAGCCAGGTCAGCAGGACCGTCCCGATCACCGCCGGCATCCGCGACCAGGCCCGCCGCCAGACGGCGGAGAACGTGGTCGGGCGGCCGAGTACCGCCTCCTGGAGGATCACCGGCACGGCCGTGTAGATCAGGGCCGTGGAGACCACGACGGCGAGCAGACCCAGCAGCGCGACCAGACCGAAGGCGACCGCCACCGGGACCCAGTCCTCCGAGCGGGGGTTCTCGTCGCCCTCCAGCGACAGCATCAGATCCAGATGGTCCGCGACGGCGGAGTACGCGATCGCACCGGCCGCCAGCACCACCGCCAGCGCCCCGCCGTACGCGGCCGCGCCGACGCCCAGCACCTGCTTGGCATAGCGGCCCAAGGTGGCGAACGCGCCGCCGAGGACATCCCCGAGACGCAGTGGCCCCAGGGGTATCACCCCTGGCTTCGGCGGCATCCAGCCACCGCCCCAGCCGCCCCATCCGGGCGGCCCCCCGGGTCCTCCGTACGGCGCGCCCCCGTACGCACCGCCGCCCCACCCCGCGTCCTGCGCCACTGCTGCTCCGTCGGTCGGTCGATCATGAACTGGCATGTACTGGACGGACCACGGTAGCGCCCCCGGCACCCCGCTGGACCCGGGCCTCCCGCCCCGGCGATGCGTACACTCGTACACATGGGATATGGACTGCTGGCCGCGGCCATCGCTGCCGAGGTGGCCGGGACGACCGCCATGAAGTACAGCGAGGGATTCACCCGGCTGTGGCCCTCGCTGATCACCGTCGCCGGATACCTCCTCGCCTTCTCGCTGCTCGCCCAGACCCTCAAGACGATGTCGATGGGCACGGCGTACGCGATCTGGGCCGGCATCGGCACCGCCGCAGTCGCCGTCATCGGCATGCTGTTCATGGGGGAGTCCGGCAGCCCGGTCAAGGCGGCGGGCATCGCCCTGGTCATCGCCGGTGTGGTGGTCCTCAACCTCGGCGGAGCGCACTGATGGCCCGCAGATACGACCCCGAGCGGCGCGAGCGGATCATCGACGCGGCGATCCGGGTCGTCGGCGCCAAGGGCATCGCCGGACTCAGCCACCGCTCCGTCGCCGCCGAGGCCGATGTGCCGCTCGGCTCGACGACGTACCACTTCGCCTCGCTGGACGAACTGCTGATCGCCGCCCTGCGCAGGTCGAACGAGAACTTCGCCGCGCTCATGCGCGAGAGCACGGCCCTCGCCGACCCCGGATCCTGCCTCGCCGCCGAACTCGCCCGGCTGCTCGGCGAGTTCTTCGGCGCCGGCCGCGGCCGGGCCGAGCTGGAGTACGAGCTCTACCTCGCCGCCCTGCGCCGGCCCGCGCTGCGGCCGGTCGCCGCCGAGTGGACCGACGCCACGGCCGCCCTCCTCGCACCGCGCACCGACCCGGCCACCGCACGGGCCCTGGTCGCCCTGATGGACGGCATCTGTCTGCAGGTGCTCCTCACCGGCGGGGCCTATGACGAGGCCTTCGCGCGGGAGATGCTGGGCCGCATCAGCGCCTGAGCCGTCCCGGCCGGCTCCGCCCGTGAACCCGCAGGGCCACTGCGGGCAACAGGAGGTGACACACCTCGTACGGAGCTGCCGAAGAAGACGGAGACACTGTGACCGGACCACCGAGTAACGACGACGCGGCCGTGGTCGGCCAGTCGCTGGAAAGGCCCGAGACCTTCGCGCTGCTCTACGACCGGTACGCCGCCGACATCCACCGCTACGCGGCCCGCCGGCTCGGCGAGGGCGCCGCCGACGACATCACCGCCGACACCTTCCTCATCGCCTTCCGCGGCCGCGCCCGCTTCGACACCGGCCGGGAGAGCGCCCGGCCCTGGCTCTACGGGATCGCGGCCAACCTCATCGGCCGGCACCGCCGCACCGAGGTCAGGGCGCTGCGCGCGCTCGCCCGCACCGGCATCGACCCGGTGGCCGAGTCCTGGACCGAACGCGCCGACCAGAGGGTCAGCGCCCAGGCCGCCCACACCGAGATCGCGGGCGCGCTGGCCGCACTGTCCGCCGGCGACCGGCACGTCCTGCTGCTGATCGCCTGGGCCGACCTCAGCTACCAGGAGGTGGCCGACGCGCTCTCGCTGCCCGTCGGCACGGTCCGCTCACGGCTCAACCGGGCCCGGCGCAAGGTGCGCCAGGCCCTCGGCTCCGACCCCACGGTCGTCACGGAAAGCCTGGAGGTTGCTCATGGGCACGGATGAGATGTCGCTGGTACGTGAACTGCGCGCCGACGCACCGGCACCCGGCCGGGCGGACCTGGCCGGGGGGCGGCAGCGGCTGACCGAGGCCGCGGGACCCCGCCGCGGACCGCGCGCCGACTGGCGGCTCGCCGCGGTGGCGTCCGCCGCGGCGATCACCATGGCGGCCGTCATCGGCACCCAGCTCACCGGCGGCGGTCAGGGCACCGGCGTCCAGCAGGGTGCCCCCGCCTCCGCGTTCCGGATCGGCGCCGCCGCACCGGTGCTGCGCGACGCGGCCGCCGAGGTCGCGGACGATCAGGCGCCTGCGCCGAGGACGGATCAGTGGGTCTACACCAAGGACCTGGAGATCCGCGCGCAGGAGGACGGCCCCGGCGAGGAGGCCGGCGGACCGCGCGAGACCGAACACTGGTACCGGTACGCGGACCCGGAGTCCGAGAACGGCAAGTCGGGCGACGACCACTCGGCCCGTGAGCGGTTCCAGCTCCTGGCGGGGCTGCCGTCCGACCCGGCCCAGGTGAAGAAGCGCGCCCGCGCCTTCTACCCGGGCGACGGCGAGACCGCGGCCCGGCACGAGTACCGGGCGCTGACGATGCTGGCGATGTCGTATCCCGCCGACCCGAAGGGGATCGCCGCGGTCTACCGGGCGATGGCCACCGTTCCCGGGCTCACGGCCGTCCAGACCCAGGACGCGCTGAACCGGCCGGTCATCGGGGTCCAGTACCCCGGGGACCGCGATCTGTTCCTCCTGGACGCGCAGACCATGAGGTTCGCCGGCTGGGGCTCCCTGGACTCACCGACGGCGGACGGCGTCAGCGCCGTACTGAAGACCGCACTGGTCGACCGGAAGGGCGCGCGCTCCTGACCCGGCCCGGGAGCCCCGGCCGGCCGCCCCGCGGGGGACACGGGGGTGTTCCCGTGCGGCGGCCCGGGGTCCGGGTGCGGGGCCCGGGGCCGTCCGGCGGGTGGGCCGTCCGCGCGGTGTGCGGGACGCACGCTGAGACCGGTTGGCCCGGGCGGGCCCCCTCCGGTTAGGTTCTGGTCATGACCGACACGACTTCCACCCGCACCACCGGCGCCGTCGCCGCCGGCCTCGCCACCATCGCAGGCGACGGTTCCGTTCTCGACACCTGGTTCCCCGCCCCCGAGCTCACCGCCGAGCCCGGGCCGGCCGGAACCGAGCGGCTGACCCCCGACCGTGCCGTCAACCTCCTCGGTGAGGGCGCGGCCAAGGCCATCGGCGTGGACGCCCGCCGCGGAGTCGAGGTCGTCGCCGTCCGCACGGTCATCGCCTCGCTGGACGACAAGCCGCTCGACGCGCACGACGCGTACCTGCGCCTGCACCTGCTCTCGCACTGCCTCGTGCAGCCGCACGGCCAGAACCTGGACGGCGTGTTCGGCCTCCTCACCAACGTCGCCTGGACCTCGCTCGGCCCGGTCGCGGTCGACGACCTGGAGCGGGTGCGGCTCAACGCCCGCGCCGAGGGCCTGCACCTCCAGGTCACCTCGGTCGACAAGTTCCCGCGCATGACGGACTACGTCGCGCCGAAGGGCGTCCGGATCGCCGACGCCGACCGGGTGCGGCTCGGCGCGCACCTCGCCGCCGGCACCACCGTCATGCACGAGGGCTTCGTCAACTTCAACGCCGGAACACTCGGCACGTCGATGGTCGAGGGCCGCATCTCCGCGGGCGTCGTCGTCGGCGACGGCTCCGACATCGGCGGCGGCGCCTCCACGATGGGCACGCTCTCCGGCGGCGGCAAGGAGCGCATCGTGATCGGCGAGCGCTGCCTCGTCGGCGCGGAGGCCGGGGTCGGGATCGCGCTCGGCGACGAGTGCGTCGTCGAGGCCGGTCTGTACGTCACCGCCGGCACCCGGGTCACCCTGCCGGACGGTCAGGTCGTCAAGGCGCGCGAGCTCTCCGGCGCCTCGAACATCCTCTTCCGCCGCAACTCGGTGACCGGCACCGTCGAGGCCCGCCCGAACAACTCGGTCTGGGGCGGCCTCAACGACATCCTGCACCACAACGACTAACAAGCGGCGAGCAGTTGCTCGTACGCCCTCCGCAGCCCGTCGGCCGCCTCGCGCCCGGCGGGCTGCAGCGGTTCCCGGACCGGCCCCGCGCCCAGCAGCGCCTTCGCCGTCACCGTGCCCGGCAGTCCGGACGCCATCATCAGCTCCGTCAGCGGGGCCAGGAGACCGTTCAGCCGGGCCGCGCCCGCGGTGTCCCCGTCGTCGAACGCGTCCAGGACGGCCCGCAGCGGGCCGGGCGCCACATTGGCCACCGTGCTGACGTAGCCCGCGCCGCCCACCGCGTACAGCGGCAGGTTCAGCTCCTCGCAGCCCGAGTAGTACCCGAGACCGGTGGCGGCGATCACCCGGGTCGCGGCCAGCAGGTCCTGCGAGCAGTCCTTCACCGCGACGATGCGCGGGTGCTCCGCCAGCCGGAGCATCGTCTCCGGCTCGATGCGGGTGCCGGTGCGGCCGGGGATGTCGTACAGCATGACCGGGAGACCGGTCGCTCCGGCGACGCGCAGGAAGTGCGCCTCGACGGCGGCCTGCGGGGGCCGGCTGTAGTACGGGGTGACGACCAGCAGTCCGTCGGCGCCGGCCCGCTCCGCCTGTCCGGCCAGCTCCACGGTGTGCCGGGTGTCCGCGCTGCCGACGCCCGCGACGATCACCACGTCCGGACCGGCCGCCTCCCGCACCGCGCGCAGCAGGGCGGTCTTCTCGGCGTCGGACGTGGTGGGGGACTCGCCGGTGGTCCCGCTGAGCACCAGACCGTCGCAGCCGGCGGCGACCAGCTTCGCGGCGTGGCCGGCGGCGGCGTCCGGGTCCAGGTCACCGGCATCGGTGAACGGCGTGATCATGGCGCAGAGGGTGCGGCCGAAGGGGCGCGGGCGAGAGGGTGCGGGCGGCGTCATGTCCGAAGTGTCGGCTCTCGGACCGTGAAGGTCCACTTAGATC
Source organism: Streptomyces sp. NBC_01257 (assembly GCF_035917255.1). Classification (NCBI taxonomy): domain Bacteria; kingdom Bacillati; phylum Actinomycetota; class Actinomycetes; order Kitasatosporales; family Streptomycetaceae; genus Streptomyces; species Streptomyces sp. NBC_01257. Next base: position 2,325,884 of record NZ_CP108472.1, on the reverse strand, counting down.
TGCTTCGGGTGAAGGTGAAGCAGGACTCAAGTATCGCGGTGCTCTGGCATGATCGGCCGCACAGACGGGCGGGGCGACGCGGGGCGGGGTGCGGGAAGATGCGGGCACGGGCGGGCACGGGTATACGCGGACCGGTCACGGCGGCCCTGGTGCTGGCCGGGGCGCTCGGCCTGGCGGGATGCTCGGGCTTCCTGGTGCCGGCCGGCGAGGGCGAGCCGGGACCGAGCCGGTCACCCGCCGCCACCGGCCCGGCGCCGGTCACGCCCCCGAGCCCACCGGACATCGCGACCGCCCCGGCCGACCGCCCGGGAGCCCCCGCCCGGCAGGCCCCCTCGCCGACCGCCACCGGCGGCTGTCCGTCCTCGGGCCTCGTCGTCTCCATGGGACCGGTGGAAGCCGCACTCGGGCACCGGGCGGTGGGGCTGACCCTGACCAACTGCGGCGACGCACCCCACCGGGTCGACGGCTACCCCTCGGTCCAGGCCGTCGACGAGAAGGGCGACGCGCTCCCCGTCAAGGTCAACCCGGGCTCGTCGTACTTCGGGGCCGACAAGGGCCCCGAGGAGGTCATGCTGGCCCCCGGGAAGACCATGCGCTCGCTCCTCGTCTGGGTCTCCACCCCTACCGGCGGCGACCTGATCGAGGGCGACGCGCTGGAGATCGCCCCGGCCCCCGGACTGGAGGCGCGCAGCTTCCCGCTGGAGGGCAGCGACGTGCGGCTGCTCGACGAGTTCAACATGACGGGCTGGCGGACCGCGACGCCCGGGTGACCGGCGCGCAGGGGTGCTTCAGAGGGTGAGCTTGAAACCCTCGTGGCTCGCGGCGAACCCCAGCGAGACGTAGAAGCGGTGCGCGTCCGTGCGCGGCTTGCCACTGGTCAGCTGGACCAGGGCGCACCCCCGCTGCCGCGCGCGCTCGACGGTTCGCTCCATCAGCTCCCGGCCGAGCCCGCCGCCCCGGCGGTCCGCCCTGATGCGCACGGCCTCGATCAGCGCCCGCTCGGCACCGTGCTTCCCGAGCCCGGGAACGTACGTGGCCTGCAGGCACCCCACCACCGTGTCCCCGTCGGCCAGCACCAGGATCTCGTTGCGCGGATCGGCCGCGATGGCGTCGAACGCCCTCTCGTAGGCCTCGTCCACGACGACCGAACCGGGGTCGACGACCCTCTCCTCGTCGGCGAGGAGGGCGAGCACGGCGGGCAGGTCCTGGCGGGTGGCGGTACGCAGCATCACAGCCCGGATTCTGGCACGTGGGCGGGCCCGTCAGAACCCGCCGGCCAGCACCGCGGCCGCATGGCTGACCGCCACGGTGTGGGTGACCCAGGCGTCACCGGCGAGCAGATGCAGCAGGAAGGACGTCGGCTCGGGCAGATAGCCGGGCAGGCCCTCCCGCAGCGCCAGACCGCTCTGCCGGTACGTGCTCGGCGCCACGGCCAGCACACTGCCCGCGAACGCGGCGGTGACCGGGCGGTGCACATGACCGGCCAGCACCCGTACGACGTTCGGATGCGCGGCGACCACCGCGGCCAGCGCGTCACCGTCCGCCAGCCGCATCCCGTCCAGGAAGGGGATGCCCACCGGCGCCGGCGGATGGTGCAGACACACGAACGCCGGCACACCGGGCCTGCGGGCGAGCACGCCGTCCAGCCACGCCAACTGGTCCGCCCCCAGCATCCCTCCGGACGACCCGGCCACCTTCGAGTCCAGGACGGCCACCGTGACCTCCGGGTGGTCCACCGCGTAGTACGTGTCCTCGCCCCCGCCCAGGAACGCCGTCCCGCCGAACGCCTCCAGCAGCGCCGCCGGATCGTCGTGATTGCCCGTCACCAGGTGCACGGGCAGCGGGAACCGGCCGGTCACCTCGCGCAGCAGCGCGTACTCCGCGGGCGTACCCCGGTCCGCCAGATCGCCGGTGATCACCACGCAGACGGGCCGCGGGTCGAGTGCGAGCACCCGGCGCAGGGCGCGGTCGAGGCCGGCCGCGGGCTCGGCGGCGAGGGCGCCGGTGATCAGATGCGGGTCGCTGAGGTGGGCCACGGAGACGGTCATCCCGACAGCCTGCCCAGGACCCGGGGCCGGTCACACGGCCGTGCCGCCCCTATCGCCGCGCCATGTACAGACCGAACGCCTTGTGCAGCACCTTGCTGACCGGATAGTCCCACTCGCCGACGTACTCGGCGGCCAGACCGCCGGTGCCCGCCTTGAACCGCAGCAGACCCACCAGGTGGTTGCCCTCGTCGAGGGTGTCGGTGATCCCGCGCAGGTCGTACACGGCGGCACCCCCCGCGTGCGCGTCGCTCATCATCCGCCACTGGATCGCGTTGCTGGGCTGCACCTCGCGGCGGCGGCTCGTGGAGGCGCCGTAGGAGTACCAGACATGGGAGCCGACGGTCAGCATCGTCGCCGCGGAGAGCACCTCCCCGTCGTGGTGGGCGAGATAGAGCCGCATCCGGTCCGGGTCCTCGGCCCGCAGCGAGGTCCACATGCGCTGGAAGTAGGAGAGCGGGCGGGGGATGAAGCGGTCACGTCCGGCGGTCTCCCGGTACAGCTCGTAGAAGACCGGAAGGTCGTCGAGGCCGCCCTCGACCACCTTCACGCCCGCCTTCTCCGCCTTCTTGATGTTGCGCCGCCACTGCTGGTTCAGCCCGCTGTGGATCTCCTCCAGCGACCGTCCGGCGAACGGCACCTGGAACACGTACCGGGGCTGACCGGCGCTGAACCCCGAACCGTCCCCTTCCCCGGCCGGCCGCCAGCCCAGCCGGCGCAGCTCCGCCACGACCTCGGCGGCCCGGGGGTCGGTCGCGTCCGCCTCGACGTCGCGCAGCCGGGCCGCCGCCGGGTCCGCCACGGCGTCCTTGACCGTCTGCGCCTCCCAGCGGCGGGCGGTCACGGGCGGGCCCATCCGCACCGTGAACGCGCCCCGGGACCTGGCGTGGGCCACCAGCGGATCCAGCCAGGGGCGCATCTCGCCCTCGTGCCAGGGGATCACCGGACCCTCCGGCAGGTATGCCAGATACCGCTTCACCCGGGGAATCGGGCGGTACAGCACCAGACCTGCACCGACGATCCGCCCACCGCCGTCGAACCAGCCGATGCTCTCGGCCCGCCAGTCGGGTTTCACCCCGCCCCACGACGGAACCTGCATATGACTGGCCGAGCCCCGCTCGGCGACGAACGCCAGGTGCTGGTCCCGGGTGATCTCCTCGACCCGCAGCGTCATGCGGTACTCCGTTCGTTGTCCGATTTCGTCAGCCTAGTGAGAGGCCCGCGAGCCGCGGTTGACCTCAAGCGGACTTGACGTATCAGGGTGTCAGGCACGGGCGCACCGCAAGGGTGCGCCGGTGAGGGGAGTGGTCATGACAGTGGAGTTCGTGTCCCGGCCCGATGTCACCCGTGCGGATGCGGGCATCGCCAGGGCGGGCACCTGGGACGCCGGTACGCCGGAGCGCCGGCGGCGGACGGTGGAGGCCATCCGGTCCGCGTGGGCGGACAGGCCGTGGCCGCACCCGGGGCTGCTCTCGTACAGCGTGCACGTGGGGGAGGACGACAGGACGCTCTTCCACTACGCGCAGTGGACCGGCGAGGAGAGCTACCGGGACTTCGCCAACAGCGGCGGGGACGGGCGCGACGCCGAGGTGGACGCGGCGGTCCCGGGCATCGAGCGGCATGCCCCGCACACCTACGAGCTCTACCGCTCCTCGTCGCCCGGCGGCCGGGAACCGGGCTGCGTCGTGGTCGTCGACGTCGAGTTCGACGGCGCGGACCGCGCCCGCCAACGCGACTGGGTGGACGGAGTCTTCGAGGCGCTCGGCACGGATCCGGCCCTGCCGCCCGGCGGGATCGCCGCGCACTTCCACGTCGGCACCGACGGGACCCGGGTGCTCAACTACGCGGAGTGGGAGAGCGCGCAGGCCCACGTCGACGCCCTGGCCGGACCCGGCGACGGCGTCGGGTCACGGACACCGCAGTGGCAACGGGTGCAGACCTACCCGGGCGTCACCGGCGGCGGCGTGCACCGCTACACCCCGGCGCTGAGCCTGCGCCCCGGCCAGGGAGCGTAGGCCCTCCCGGACCCCGGGGGCCGCCTCCGCGCGCCGCCCCGGGGGGTAGGGCCGCCTTCTGTTCCGAGTGCCGGGCGGCACCGGGAGAAATGCGTCTAGGCTTGGGCCGCCTGACCCCGTATGCGCACGGAGCCACGGCCCGGCGACGCATACGCCCCGCACGTTCCGAGGAGACCCCCTGATGTCCGCAGAGCGCCCCACCCTGCCGCCGACCCGGCTGCACACCGAGGCGGAGCTGGCACGGGACGCGCTTGCCGCGCCGCTGCTGGCCCGCGCCGTCCGGCTCGCCCGCTGGGCCGGGCCGGACACCAGAGTCGGCGCCGGCGGCGAACTCGCCGAGGCACAGCTGCCCGCGGCGGCCGAGCACCTCGGCCTCGCCGCGGACGAGGACGGCGCGGCGGAGGCCAGCGAGGCGTGGCGGCTCGCGGTCGACACCGGCCTCGTCGAGGTCGAGGACCCGACGCCGGAGGCGGACGCCGATCTCGACGAGGAGGGCTTCGGCGGCGACGCGGAGGGGACCGTCACCGCGGGCGAGAACCTGGCGCTGCTGACCGGCGGTTCACCGCAGGACGTCCTGGCGATCTGGCTCGACGGCCTGGAGGCCGCCCACGCCGACGCCACCGCCCCGGTCTTCGACGACTTCGCCGACCTCGTCGGCGAGGACGGTTCGGTCGACTTCGACGCACTGGACTGGGACCCGGAGACCGAGGCGGAGTTCCTCGACGGGGTGCTCGGCAACCTTTACCTGCTCACCGTCGGCGAGGGCGCGGGCGACGCGCCCGTGCCGCTGCCCGCGCTGGCCGCGTCGATGATCGTGCCCGACGACATGGGCGAGCCCACCGACGACGTCCTGGAGCAGGTCTCGGACGCGATGATGCGCCTCGACGACCAGTTCCGGGTCCTGGAGCCCATCGGCATCGTCGAATACCGGCCGGTGGACGAGGCGTTGCTGGCCGAGGAGGGCGAGGAAACCGTGCCGCCCGCCGACGACGAGGACGTCACCCGGTACGGGATGGTCAAGCTCACCCCGCTCGGCGTCTACGGCATCCGGGCCCGGATGCTGGAGGCCGGAGTGGACGCCCCGGCCATCGGCGACCTGGCGGACAAGGGAGCCGACGTGCTCCTCGGCGGCATCGCGTACTACCCCGAGGCGGCGGCCCGCGGCGAGATCGAGCTGTGGCTCGCCCGGCACGGCGCCGACGGGGCGGCCGGTGAACTCCTGGACGCCGCCCGCGGCGAGGACCCGCAGGCACCCCTGCGCCGGCTGCACTGCCAGCAGGCGCTCGCCCTCGTCGGCGCGGAGGCCGAACCGGCCGTCCGCGCGGTGCTGGGCGACCCGCAGCTGGGCGGACTCGCCCGGGTCTGGCTCGCCGAGCGGGGCGCCGCCGACGTACCCGCCCCCTCGGAGGCGATGATCTTCTGGCTCGCCATCGACACGATCGCCGCGCAGCTGGAGGCCGACGGCGACCTGGACGAGCTCCAGGGCCTGGTCGAGGGGCTGTCCGGCCAGCACAGCGGCTTCTTCGACGAGGCGTGGCGGGTGGACCACCCCGCGACGGCGGACGTCCTGGAGGCGATGGGGCGGCTGCACAGCGACAAGAAGCAGGCCAAGGACGCCCGCAAGGCCGCCTTCAAGGCCCGCTCCCGGTCCGGCTCGGCCGGCTGAGCCGCGCCCGGATCCGCGGGCGGCCGGACCGGGGTGCCCGGCCGCCCGCGGCCGAGGATGTTCACGGAAGGGATTCCTTCGAAGTCGTCCTCAGTTCAACTGGTGTTGGGGCAGGAGCGGGACGGTGAGCGGGCCAACAACCCGCCCCAGCTGCACCAGGAGTACGTGATGGCCTTCACGCGCAGGGAATTCACCAGACAGTCCGCCCTCACCGGTGCCGGCATCGCCCTCACCGGAACCGTTGCCGCGCTGGCCACCGCACCCGGCGCCCTCGCCGCCGGTGACTCGAAGCACGGCCACGACGACCACGGCCACGGTCACGACCACGACGGTCACGGCCACGGCCACGGACACGGGCACAGTCACGAGCCGGGCTACGGACCGCTGCTCCCCGACCCGAAGGGCATACTCGCGCTGCCCGCCGGATTCTCGTACAAGGTCATCACGCACAGTGGCGTCACCAAGCTGGAGACCGGCGAGTACACCCCCTCCAACCACGACGGCACGGCCACCTTCGAGGGCGCCCGCGGCGTCACCCTGCTGGTGAACAACCACGAGCTGGCCGGCGTCCGCGCCGACTGGGAGCACCCGGTCCCGCTCACCGACGGTCTCGTCTACGACGCGGTCGCGGCGGGCGGCTGCACCGTGGTGGAGACCCGCCGCGACGGGCGCACCGCCGAGTGGGTCGGCATCTCCGGCACCTCCACCAACTGCGCCGGCGGCTCCACCCCGTGGGGCACCTGGCTGACCTGCGAGGAGACCGAGGACAAGGCCGGCAAGAACGGTCTGCTCAAGGACCACGGCTACGTCTTCGAGGTCGACCCGTACGACAAGCGCGCCAACCGCGCCCCGCGCCCCGTCAAGGCGTTCGGCCGGTACGCCCACGAGGCCGTCGTCATCGACCCCAAGCAGGGCCACGCCTACCTCACCGAGGATGCGTCCGGCCCCAACGGACTGCTCTACCGCTGGGTCCCGCCGCACGGCTTCCGGCACGGCCGCGGCAAGCTCCGCACCCTCGCCGACGACGCCGGAGTCCTCCAGGCCACCAAGTGCTTCGACAAGAGCGGAAAGTTCGTCGACGACCTCTCCCGCGCCACGAAGATCGGCACCGTCTACGGCGTGGACTGGGTCGACGTCCCCGACCGTGACGCCAGGACCGTCTCCGTGCGCAAGCAGTTCGGCGACAAGGACGTCACCCGTGCCCGCAAGCTCGAAGGCATGTGGTGGGGCGACGGCGGCGCGTACATCGTCTCCTCGTTCGCCCGCGGGGAGAGCCCCGTCCAGCACGACGGCCAGGTCTGGTTCTACGACCCGAAGCGCCGCACGCTGACCCTGAAGGTCCTCCTCGGCGTCAACGCCGACCCCTCCAAGGACGGCGCCTTCGACGGCCCGGACAACATCACCGTCTCGCCCTACGGCGGCCTGGTCATCTCCGAGGACGGCGAGGGCATCCAGCACCTCTTCGGAGCGACCGAGAGCGGCCGCACCTACCCCATCGCGCGCAACGAGCTGAACGCCGGCACCGAGGCCGAGCCGTCGTACAGCGAGTTCACCGGCGTCACCTTCTCGCCCGACGGCAGGACGCTCTACGCCAACATCCAGACACCCGGCATCATGCTGGCGATCACCGGCCCGTGGAAGCGCCAGTCGCACCGGGAGCAGTAAGCCCTTTCGGCCGGTGGGCGCCGGGGCCCCGAGCGGGCCCGGGCACCCACCGGTGCCGGAACCGCTGATTACGAATCCGGCATCAGTGGGCCCCCAGGAGTGGTCGGGCATGGCGTCGGGCGTTTCCAGGGCGCATACTCAAGGTAATGAAACAGTCAGCCGGATCCCGGCGTCACCTGCCTTCCAGTCCCTTCAACCGCCCGGCCCAGGCGGCCCCACCGGTCGAATTGTTCGATGTGGGCGACAGGGTGTCGCACGACCAGTTCGGACTCGGCCGAGTCCTTGCTGTCGAGGGCGACAACGACGCAGTGCTCATCGACTTCTCGGGGCGACAGGGGAGGATCCTGAGCCCGTACTCCAAGCTGACCAAGCTCTGAGAGAAGCGACGAGCACGCGCCGCGTACGCCGTATCTCTCTCGCCGACCGCCTTCAGGGGCACCCGCAGCAGCCGGGTGCCCCTGAAGACGTTTCCCGTCCCTACAGGGACTGGGCGGCGGGCTTGACCATGCCGCGGACGGTGCGCGACTTCACGAAGTCACCCATCGCGGTCATTTCCCATTCGCCGGAGAACTGCTTGATCAGCTTCGCCATCATCACGCCGGTCTGCGCCTCGGCCCCGGTCAGATCGAAGCGGACCAGCTCCTCGCCGGTGGCCGCGTCGATCAGCCGGCAGTAGGCCTTCGCCACCTCGGTGAACTTCTGGCCGGTGAACGAGTTGACCGTGAACACCAGACCTGTCGCCTCCGGGGGGATCCGGCCCAGGTCCACGACGATCACCTCGTCGTCGCCGGCGCCCTCACCCGTGAGGTTGTCGCCCGAGTGCTTGATGGCGCCGTCCAGGATGGAGAGCTTGCCGAAGTAGCAGCTGTCCAGGTGGTTGCGGTTCGGGCCGTAGGCGATCACCGAGGCGTCGAGGTCGATGTCCTTGCCGCGGAACGCGGGCTCCCAGCCGAGGCCCATCTTGACCTGCGAGAGCAGCGGACGGCCGCCCTTGACCAGCGACACCGTCTGGTTCTTCTGGAGGCTGACGCGGCCCTTGTCCAGGTTGATCTTCCCGGAGGCGGGGGGTGCGGCGGGCGCCGGGGGTGCCGGGGGTGCGGGGGGCGCGGCTGCCACCGGGGGTGCGGCGACCCGGGGGTCCACCGGTGCGGCGACGGGCGCCGGAGCGGCGGCCGGGGCGGGTGCGGCGGCGGGCTCGTCCTCGACCGACACGCCGAAGTCGGTGGCGATGCCCGCCAGCCCGTTGGCATAGCCCTGACCGACCGCGCGGGCCTTCCAGGCGCCGCCCCGCCGGTAGACCTCGATGACCACGAGGGCGGTCTCGGTGCCCAGCCGCGGCGGCGTGAACGTGGCGAGCGCGCTGCCGTCGTCCGCGTTGCGCACGGTGGCGGTGGGCTCGACGCCCTGGAAGGTCTGACCCGCTCCGTCCGGGCTCGCCGTGACGACGATCTTCTCGATGCCGGGCGGCACCGCCGCGGTGTCCACCACGATCGCGTCGGGCGCGGTGCCGCCGCCGGAGCGGTACGTCACACCCGGGCCGGTGGGCTGGTTGTAGAAGATGAAGTCGTCGTCGGAGCGCACCTTGCCGTCGGCGGTGAGCAGCAGGCCCGAGACGTCGAGCCGCACGGGGGCGGCGACGTCCACCGCCACGCGGGCGGCGGAGAGAGGGATGTTCGAGCCGGGTGTCATAGCGGTCATGCACGGGGTAACGAATGACCCGGCTTTGCCGTTCCCTTACCTTCCGCCGGCTTCGCCCGTACGGCGGTGTCGTCCGTTCAGTACGGCCAGATCGGCGGGTTGGTGCAGAAGTGACCGCCGAGGTGGGCGTGGTCGGGGTTCTCCGGGTCGAGCTCACCCTGCTCGGCGATGAGCTTCGCCGCGTACTCCTCCGAGTCGTCCTGCGGCTCGTAGCCGAGCGAACGTGCCGACGTCAGGTCCCACCACAGCCGGGTGTTGTCCGAGGACCCGTGGATGACGGTGTGCCCCACGTTCTCGGCGGTGAGTGCGGCGTCGAACAGCCGGGCGCCGTCGCCCGGGCTCATCCACACGGACAGCATCCGAACCGACGTCGGCTCGGGGAAGCAGGAGCCGATGCGCACCGAGACGGTCTCCAGTCCGTGCCGGTCCCAGTACAGCTGGGCGAGGTCCTCGCCGAACGACTTGGAGAGCCCGTAGAAGGTGTCCGGGCGGCGCGGGGTGCCGATGGGGATCAGCGGGTCGCCCGGGAGCGGGCGGGGCGTGAACCCGACGGCGTGGTTGGACGAGGCGAAGACGATCCGCCGCACGCCCTCCGCGAGGGCGGCCTCGTAGAGGTTGTAGGTGCCCTCGATGTTCGCCTTGAGGATCTTGTCGAAAGAGGCTTCCAGGGAGATGCCCGCAAGGTGGATGATCGCGTCGACACCCCGCACGGCCTCGCGCAGCGCGTCCTTGTCGCCGAGATCGGCGGTGATCGCGTCCGGCTCGCCCTCGATGGGGAACATGTCGAACAGGCGGAGCTCGTAGCCGTGGGCGGGCAGCAGCCCGCGCATCAGGGTGCCGAGACCGCCGGCGGCGCCGGTGAGCAGGACGGTGCGGGGAGCGGGCATTCGCGGGATCTCCTCGGTACGGGGGGCGGCTTCGCTCGCCGGGTCCTTGGATGGGGTTCACATGCGTGGACAAGTTATGGAGCGGTGGGGGGGTGCGTCAAGGGGGTTGCCCCCGGTCCGGGGCGCGGGGTTCCGTCCTCAATCGCCGGACGGGCTTGGTGTGTGCGGGTTCCCCGCGGGGTGCGCCGTTCCCCGGTGGGTGGGGGTCCGGTGCCCCTCCGGGGCGTCTCCTCAAACGACGAACGTTTCCAGTCCCACGCAGCGGGAGCCCGGAATCCGTTCGTCGTCCTGCGGGGACTCCCCTGCACGGCCCCGGACCCGGCCGCCTTGCGTCTGCGGCGTTCGTGTCGCCGGTGTTCAGACGCACGTCAGAGTGGGTGGGGGCGTGCAGGGGCGTCCCCGCAGAAAAATGGCGTAATACCCGGCCCCCGCAACGTCTCCGGTTGCCACGCCAGTTTTTGAGGAGACGCCCCGGAGGGCCCCCACCCCCACCCACCGGACAGAGGCGAACCCCGGGGCACCCGCCTTGACCCGCGACGATCCGCTGCCTTAGCGTAAGGAGTGTTCATGAATATGGACGCCAATCAGAATTGTGCACGCCTGAATCCGCTCAGGGAGCGCCCGTGACCTCAGCCCCACTTGCCGCCCGACTCACCGCTGTCGCCGGGCCGCTCTTCTTCCCCGTCACCGCCTACGGACCGGACGGTTCCGTCGATCTCGACGTCTTCCGCGCGCACGTGCGCAAGGGCATCGACGCCGGCGCGGCGGCCGTGTTCGCCTGCTGCGGCACGGGGGAGTTCCATGCCCTGACGCCGGAGGAGTTCCGCCTCGTCGTCGCCGCGGCCGTCGAGGAGACCGCCGGTGAGGTGCCCGTCGTGGCGGGTGCCGGCTACGGCACCGCGCTGGCGGTCCAGTTCGCGAAGCTCGCCGAGGAGGCCGGCGCGGACGGGCTCCTCGCCATGCCCCCGTACCTGGTCGTCGCCGACCAGGAGGGACTGCTCGCCCACTACACGGCACTGGCGGCGGCCACCCGGCTGGAGACGATCGTCTACCAGCGCGACAACGCCGTCTTCGCCCCCGAGACCGTGGTGGCGCTGGCGCAGACGCCGGGCATCATCGGTCTCAAGGACGGCTACGGCGACCTCGACCTGATGCAGCGCATCGTCAGCGCCGTCCGCACCGGGCTGCCCGGCCGGGAGTTCCTGTACTTCAACGGGCTGCCCACCGCCGAGCTCACCGGCCTCGCCTACCGGGGCATCGGTGTCACGCTCTACTCCTCCGCCGTCTTCGCCTTCGCACCGGACATCGCGCTGGCCTTCTACCGGGCGATGGAGTCGGGCGACGACGACCTCGTCAACGCACTGCTCGACACCTTCTACCGCCCGCTCGTCGAACTGCGCGCCAAGGGCCGCGGCTACGCCGTCTCCCTGGTCAAGGCGGCCGTCCGGCTCCAGGGCCTGGACGTCGGTGAGGTGCGCAGCCCGCTCACCGAGCCGCCGGCCGCGCACATCAAGGAGCTGACCGAGATCATCGGGGCCGGCCGCGCGCTGCTGGAGCGCGGATGAGGACGTCCGCCTTCCTCTATCCCTGGGACGTCGTCGGGGACCCCGGCGCGGCCGCCCGGGTCGCGGAGCTGGGGGTGGCGCAGGTGACGCTCGCCGCCGCCTATCACTCGACCCGGGCGCTGACCCCGCGCCATCCCGTCCGCCGCATCGTCACGGCCGAGCACGCCGCGGTGCTCTACCCGCCGGACGCCGGCCGCTGGGCGGGGCGCCGGCTGCGTCCGTACGAGCAGTCCTGGGTGGACTCGGGCGATGCCTACGCGGAGGCCGCCGAGACGCTGGCCGGTGCCGGGCTCGACGTGCACAGCTGGGTGGTGCTCGCGCACAACTCCCGGCTGGGCGCGGAGCATCCGGACACCTCCGTGGTCAACGCCTACGGGGACCGCTATCCGTGGGCTCCCTGCATCGCGCAGCCCGAGGTCCGTACGTATCTGGTGGACCTGGCAGCGGAGGCGGCGGTACGGGGCGGGGCCGGCGGCACCGAGCTGGAGTCGTGCGGCTGGTACGGCTTCGCGCACCTGCACGCCCACGACAAGATCGCGGGCGTCGGCCTCGGTGACGCGGCGCAGTACCTGATGTCGCTCTGTTTCTGCGCCGCCTGCCGGGCCGGTTACGGCGGCCAGGGGCTGGACCCGGAGGAGCTGGGCCGGGCCGTGCGCCGGGCGCTGGAGCCGGTCTGGGCCGGCGCCGGTGCCCCGGAGGCGGGATGGGACGGTGTCGAGAAGCTGCTCGGCGCCGACCTGGCCGCCGCCACGCTCCGGTGGCGCACCGAGGTGGCGCGAGGGCTCCAGGAGTCGGTGGTCGCCGCGGTGCGGGCGGTCGCGGCCCCGGGCTTCCAGGTGCTGCTGCACGCCGACCCCGCGCCGTACCGCTCCGGTGCGAACGTGGGTGTCGAAGCGGAGCACATCCTGTCCGTGGCGGACGGTGTGGTGCTGCCCTGCACCGGCGGTGACGCGGCGCGCGAGGCGGTGCTCCGCCCGTTCGCCGGCCGTGCGGGTGTCCTCGCGGCCAATCTGACCGTGGTGCGGGGGATGGGCGGCAGCCCCGGCACGCTGGAGCGCGACGCCGCCCACGCGGCCTCGCTCGGTGCGAACCAACTGCGCCTGTACCACGCGGGACTGGCATCGGACCCGGATCTGCGGACCGTCGCCGAAGCGCTCTCACGCCTCGGCGGATGAGGGGAGCGGGCCGGCGGGGATCCTTCGCCGCCGGCCCGTGACCAGCACCACCGCGGCCGCGAGTGCCACGGCGCCGACCAGGGGCAGCAGCACCTGGACGTCCACCAGGGCGACCAGGCCCGCGCCCAGCGCCAGCGCCACCGCGTTGGGCGCGAACATCAGCGTGTTGGCGGTCGCCGCCGTGCGCCCCAGCAGGGCGTCCGGCGTCTCCCGCTGCACCGCCGTCATCGCGGCGATCAGCACGCACGGCAGACCTGCCCCGATCAGTCCGCACGCCACCAGCGCGACCGCGTCGTACGGCACCGCGCGCAGTCCCACCGCGACCGCGAACACGGCGATCCCCGCCGCCGTGAAGACCCGTTCCGGCAGCCTCCGCAGCAACGGCCCGGCGAGCAGCCCGATGGTGACGGACCCGACGCCCTGGACCGCGGAGAGCACGCCCGCGTACGCGGGGGAGTGGCCGAGTGTCCTGTCCACGACGGCGTACAGCGTCGCCCCGTTGAGTCCGGCGCACAGCATCGTGACGGATCCGGCGAGCACCAGCGGCCGCAGCACCGGTGAGGTCCACACCTGCCGTATCCCGCCGCCGGTCCCGGACCCCGTCGCGGGATCGGGCGTGCGCACGTGCAGCAGTCCGTAGAGCCCGGCGGCCAGGGCGAAGGAGACCGCGTCCAGCAGGGCCACCGACGCGCCTCCGAAGCGGGTGTACAGCGCCGCGCCGGTGAGCGGGGCCACCAGTTTCATGCCCTCGTTCGCCATCATCCGCAGGCCGTTGAAGTCGCCGAGCAGGCCGGGGTCAACGGCCCGGGCGACCAGGGCCGATTCGGCGGAGTCCGTCAGGACGTAGCTGATCCCGTAGACCACGAGGACCGCGAAGAGGATCCAGACCCGTCCCGCCGAATCCACCGCGGTCAGGGTGGTCAGCAGCAGCGCCATGACGATGCCGGAGCCGACCAGCAGCGGCTTCCCGGGCAGCCGGTCGGCCAACGCCCCGAGGACCGGGCCGAAGAGCACCGGCAGCCAGACGGTGAAGAGGGCGAGCGCCGCCAGACTGTCCGACCCGGTCAGCGACTTGACCCAGACCCCTGCCGCCAGCGACATCGCGGAGCTGCCGAAACCGGACACGACGACCGCTGCCAGGAACAGCCCCGCCGTCCGGTCCCGCAGTACCCGCCCCGTCGCCCACCCTGCCCGTGCGCCCACCGAACCTCCCTGACCTGCGCCTGTGTTACGCCGTCAGGCTGGCCGGTAAGGCCGTCACCGGGCATCGGGAGGATGCCGTACGGGACCGGTGGGGGCGGCCCGTCGCCGAGGCCGGTGTACGGCACATGTCCTAAGCCGTCGAAGTTCTTCTGTCAGAAGCGTTGACGAAACATTCACGGCGCCTCTAGCTTCATCGCGTCGTACTTCGTACGTCATATATGAGACGCGATACGCGAGATGCGAGAGCCCTTCACCCATGACCTTTGCGCCCACCCCGATTCCGTCCCGCACCCAGTACGTGCTGGAGGCGATCAAGCACGCGATCCTCACGGCGCAGCTGAGACCAGGGCAGGCGCTCGTCGAGACCGAACTGGCCGCACAGTTCGGGGTCTCCAAGACCCCCGTCCGTGAGGCGCTCAAGACGCTCGCCGGTACCGGGCTCGTCGTCATGAGCCAGTACAAGGGCGCCATCGTGCGGCTGGTCGACGCGACCATGGCCCGCGAGGTGTACGACGTGCGGCTGCTGCTCGAACCGGAGGCGCTGCGCCGCTCCATCACCCGGAAGGCCTCGCTCGACGCGGCCCAGGAGGCCCTGGAGCGCGCCGACTCGGCGGGCGACAAGGCCGACCGGTCGCTCGCCAACCGGGACTTCCACCGGGCGCTCTACCTCCCCTGCGGCAACCCGCTGCTGGCCAGGATGCTCGACGAGGTCCGGGACCAGGCGGCGCTCGTGTCGACCGTGGCGTGGGCGACCATCCCGTCCTGGGAGCGGGAGGCGGCCGAGCACCGGGAGATCCTGCGGCTCGCGCTCGCCGACGACGCGGACGCGGCGGCCGGGGCTCTGCACGACCACATCGCGTCGTTCGTCCGCCGCGCCTTCCCCGACGACGAAGACGGGGGTGACGCGGCGTGAACCGGCACACCGAAGAAAGGCCTGTCCGCATGGACCTCACACCGCTGAAGGCGGCCCTCGCAGATGTCGTGGCGATCCCGGTCACCCCGTTCGCCGAGGACGGGACCATCGACACGGCGGCGCACCGCGCCCTGTTGCGCAGGCTGCTCGACGGCGGCGTGCGCATCCTCACCCCGAACGGCAACACCGGTGAGTTCTACGCCCTCACCCCCGAGGAGCGCCGCACCGTCACCGAGCTGACCGTGGAGGAGGCCGGCGGCCGCGCGACGATCCTGGTCGGGGTCGGGCACGACGTGCCGACCGCCGTCGCCGCCGCCGAGCACGCCAGGGACGCCGGCGCCGAGATGGTGATGGTGCACCAGCCCGTCCACCCGTACGTCTCGCAGGACGGCTGGATCGACTACCACCGGGCCATCGCCGAGGCCGTCCCCGGACTCGGTGTCGTGCCCTACATCCGCAACCCGCACCTCGACGGGGAGTGCCTGGCGGTCCTCGCCGACAGCTGCCCCAACGTCATCGGCGTCAAGTACGCCGTCCCGGACGCCGCGCGCTTCGCCGCCTTCGCCCGGGACGCCGGCCTGGACCGCTTCGTCTGGGTCGCGGGCCTCGCCGAGCTGTACGCCCCCGCCTACTTCTCCGCGGGCGCCACCGGGTTCACCTCGGGTCTCGTCAACGTCGCCCCCGGTGTCTCGCTGGCCATGCTGGAGGCGCTGCGGGCCGGTGACCACCCGGCCGCCATGAAGGTCTGGGAGCAGATCCGCCGCTTCGAGGAACTGCGCGCCGACCGGCAGTCCGCGAACAACGTGACGGTCGTCAAGGAGGCCCTGGCCTCGCTCGGGCTGTGCGGCCGCGACGTGCGCCCGCCCAGCCGGGTGCTGCCCGAGGCGCAGCGCGCCGAGGTCGCCGACCAGGTCGCGGGGTGGTCCATATGACCGGCCGCATCGCCCCCGGGGATCTGCGCAGCCACCAGTGGTACGGCACCGACGGGCTGCGCTCCTTCAGCCACCGCGCCCGCACCCGCCAGCTGGGCTACCTCCCCGAGGAGCACCTCGGCAAGCCGGTCGTCGCGATCCTCAACACCTGGTCGGACATCAATCCGTGCCACGTCCATCTGCGCGACCGCGCGCAGGCGGTCAAGCGTGGTGTCTGGCAGGCCGGCGGATTCCCGCTGGAGTTCCCGGTCTCCACCCTCTCGGAGACGTTCCAGAAGCCGACCCCGATGCTCTACCGCAACATGCTGGCGATGGAGACGGAGGAGCTGCTGCGCTCGTACCCCGTCGACGGTGCGGTGCTGCTGGGCGGCTGCGACAAGTCGACGCCCGCGCTGTTGATGGGCGCGGCCTCCGTGGACCTGCCGGCCGTCTTCGTGCCCGCCGGGCCGATGCTGCCGGGGCACTGGCGCAACGAGGTGCTGGGTTCCGGTACCGACATGTGGAAGTACTGGGACGACAAGCGGGCCGGCCTCATCGGCGACTGCGAGATGGACGAGCTGGAGAACGGGCTCGCCCGCTCACCCGGCCACTGCATGACGATGGGCACCGCCTCGACCCTCACCGCCGCGGCCGAGGCGCTCGGCGTGACCGTCCCCGGCGCCTCCTCCATCCCGGCCGTCGACTCCGGTCATGACCGGATGGCCGCGCAGTCGGGCCTCCGCATCGTCGAACTGGTGTGGCAGCAGCGGAAGCTGTCGTCGATCCTCACCGCGGAGGCGTACGAGGACGCCGTGGCCACCGTCCTCGCGCTCGGCGGCTCCACCAACGCCGTCATCCACCTGATCGCGATGGCGGGCCGCTCCGGTATCAAGCTCACCCTCGACGACTTCGACCGGATCGCCCGCACCGTGCCGGTGCTGGCCAACCTGCGGCCCGGCGGGAAGTACCTCATGGAGGACTTCCACTTCGCCGGCGGGCTGCCCGGGTTCCTGGCCCGGCTGACCGACGTACTGCACCTGGACCGGCCCACGGTCGCGCACGACACCCTGCGTGAGCAGATCGACGGCGCTCTCGTGCACAACAGCGATGTCATCAGGGAGCGCGACAACCCGCTGGCCGACGAGGGCGGTGTGGCGGTGCTGCGTGGCAACCTCTGCCCGGACGGGGCGGTCATCAAGCACATCGCCGCCGAGCCGCAACTGCTGCGTCACACCGGTCCCGCGGTCGTCTTCGACGACTACCGGGAGATGCAGCGCACCATCAACGACCCGGCGCTGGCCCTCACCCCTGACCATGTGCTGGTGCTCCGCAACGCCGGACCCAAGGGCGGCCCCGGGATGCCCGAGTACGGCATGCTGCCGATCCCCGACTACCTGCTGAAGCAGGGTGTCCGGGACATGGTGCGGATCTCCGACGCCCGGATGAGCGGCACCAGTTACGGCGCCTGCGTCCTGCACGTCGCCCCCGAGTCCTACGTCGGCGGGCCCCTCGCCCTGGTGCGCACCGGTGACGCGATCACCCTGGACGTCGAGGCGCGCCTGCTCCATCTCGACGTGACGGAAGAGGAGTTGGAGAAGCGCAGGGCCGAGTGGACCCCGCCTCCCACCCGGTACGAGCGCGGCTACGGGGCGCTGTACCACGACCAGATCACCCAGGCCGACACCGGCTGCGACTTCGCCTTCCTGGCCCGGCCGGGAGAAGTGCCCGACCCGTACGCCGGCTGAACGGCCCACCGGAATTCCGGCGCCCCGCCTCGTTCGGTATACCGAACGCCATGCGGCAAGCGCTTGCGCAGTACACGCATCACCCGCACCCCGCACCCCCGTACCTCCAGAGAACGGAGACGTGTCATGGCCCAAGCCGCCGCTGTGGCCACACCGCCCAAGGTGCCCAGGCGCCGCTCCGCGAGCCCCCGCCGACTGCCGTATCTGCTGATCGCCCCCGCGGGGCTGCTGATGCTGGGCTTCATCGCCTACCCGGTGATCAGCGTCTTCTACTACAGCCTGCAGAACTACAACGTCACCAAGCCGTGGCGGAACGGCTTCGCGGGCTTCGACAACTTCACCCGGATCTTCACCGAGGACGACCAGTTCTGGACCACGCTGGGCTTCAGCGCCCAGTGGGTGGTCACCCAGGTCGCGCTCCAGCTCACCCTCGGCCTCGCGCTCGCCCTGATCGTCAACCAGAGCTTCATCGGCCGCGGCATCTCCCGCGCCATGGTCTTCTCCCCGTGGGCCGTCTCCGGCGTGCTGACCAGCACCATCTGGATCCTGCTCTACAACTCCTCGACGGGGTTCAGCCGTTACCTCGCGGACGCCGGAATCGGTGACTACGGCACCTCGGTGCTCTCCGACACCGGAACCGTCTTCTGGGCCGCGACCGTCGCCGAACTCTGGCGCGGGGTCCCCTTCTTCGCCATCCTCATCCTCGCCGACCTGCAGTCCGTCTCCAAGGAGCTGTACGAGGCGGCGTCCGTCGACGGCGCCGGGCGGCTGCGCCAGTTCTTCCACATCACCCTGCCCCATCTGCGGGACGCGATCATCCTGTCCACGCTGCTGCGCGGCGTCTGGGAGTTCAACAACGTCGACCTCCTCTACACCCTCACCGGCGGCGGACCGGCCGGCGAGACCACCACCCTGCCGCTCTACGTCGCCAACACCGGCATCGAGGGCCACGACTTCGGGTACGCCTCCGCGCTCACCACCGTCGCCTTCGTGATCCTCCTCTTCTGCTCGATCGTCTATCTGCGCCTGAGCAAGTTCGGAGGCGATCACAAGTGACCGCAGCACTGGCCGAGAAGCACGGAACCGACGCCGCACGGCCGGCCGTCCGGGACGGCTCCCCACCCGCCGCGCACCGGCGTCGCCGCAAGCCCGGCCGCGAACGCGCCTTCGACGACGTGCCGCGCTGGCAGATCTACGTACCGCTCGGCATCTACCTCGTCTTCACCCTCATCCCGTTCTACTGGATGTTCCTGTTCGCCGTGCGCCCCGCGGGCTCCACCTCGCTGGTGCCGTGGCCGATGACCGGGGAGCACTTCTCCAAGGTCTGGAACGAGCGCAGCTTCGCCGTCTTCTTCCAGAACAGCATGATCGTCGGGGTCTGCACCCTGGTCAGTACGACGCTCGTCGCGCTGGCCGGCGGCTACGCCCTCGCCCGGTTCGACTTCAAGATCAAGAACGCCTTCATGCTGGCGCTGCTCTGCTCGCAGTTCATCCCGGGCGCGCTGATGCTCGTACCGCTCTTCGAGATCTTCAAGAACCTCCAGATGATCAACTCCCTGGGGAGCGTGGTCATCGCCGAGACGGTCTTCCAGCTGCCGCTCTCCATCATCCTGATCAGCGGATTCATCAAGAACGTGCCGGCCTCCCTGGAGGAGGCGGCCTGGGTGGACGGCTGCTCGCGCTTCCGGGCCTTCTGCGTGGTGGTGCTGCCGCTGCTGCGGCCGGGCCTCATCGCGGTCGGCTCCTTCGCCTTCGTGCACAGCTGGAACCACTTCCTGTTCGCCCTGATGTTCCTCAGCGAGCAGGACAAGCAGACGATCCCGGTCGGCCTGAACACCCTCATCGGCGCGGACAGCGTCGACCTGGGCGCGCTCGCCGCGGGCGGAGTCATCGCCGCGGTCCCCGTGGTGATCGTCTTCGCCTTCATCCAGAAGTGGCTGATCACCGGCTTCAGCGCCGGCGCAGTGAAGGGGTGACGGACATGCCGTCCCTGCCCACGACCACACCCGTCCCGATCGTCCTCGCGGGCGCCCGCGGCCACGGACGCTGGCACCTCGCCAACATCCGCCGCCTCCAGCACCAGGGGCTCGTCCGGCTCGCCGGGGTCTGCGAGCTCAAGCCGCTCGACGACGGCGAACTCGGTGCCTTCGCCGGGGAACTCCCCGAGCAGTCCGCCGACTTCGGCGCACTGCTGGACTCCACCGGCGCCCGCGCCGCCGTCATCTGCACCCCGATCCAGACCCACACCGGACTGGCGCTCACCGCCGCGGCCCGCGGCGTCCACCTCCTGCTGGAGAAGCCGCCCGCGGCGACCCGAGCCGACTTCGCACGCATCCTGGCCGGGGTGCGGCACGCCGGCATCGCCTGCCAGGTGGGCTTCCAGTCCTTCGGCTCGCACGCCGTGCCCGCCATCCGCGACCTCGTGCGCACCGGCGCCATCGGCACCGTCCGGGGCTACGGGGCCGCGGGCGCCTGGGTCCGGGACGACGCCTACTACCGGCGGGCGCCCTGGGCGGGGCGGCGCCGGATCGGTGACACCGACGTCGTCGACGGCGTCCTGACCAACCCGCTCGCCCACGCCGTCGCGACCGCCCTCGAACTCGCCGGCAGCGGCACGGCCCAGGACGTCGTCGCCGTCGAGGCCGAGCTCTTCCGCGCCCACGACATCGAGGCCGACGACACCTCCTGCGTCCGCATCACCACCGCGTCCGGCGTCCCGGTCACCGCAGCCGTCACCCTCTGCGCGGAGGAGGCCGGGGAGCCCTATGTGATCGTCCACGGCGACCGCGGCCGGATCACCTTCTGGTACAAGCAGGACCGGGTCCTCGTCCAGCGCGCCGGACACGGCCCGGAGGAGGCGGTGCACGGGCGGACCGACCTCCTGGAGAACCTCGTCGACCACCTGGTGCGGGACGCGCCGCTCCTCGTACCGCCGCACCGCACCGGCGCGTTCATGGAGGTCGTCGAGGCGGTGCGCACCGCCCCCGAACCGCGCGCCCTGCCGGCCGACGCCTGGTACACCGCACCCGCGGCCGGCTCCGCCACCACCCGCCGGGTGGTGCGCGGGATCGACGGGCTCGTCGCCGCGGGCGCCGACACCCTCACGCTCTTCTCCGAACTCGGCGTCCCCTGGGCGGCGCTCCCCACCGAGGTGAGTTCATCGTGACGACCACCGCACTGCTGAGCTGCGCCGGCCGCCCGGTCGGCCGCTACACCTACCTCCCCGCCCCCGGAGGCCGCCCCTACCTCCACCCGGTCACCACCCTCGGCGGTCTCCCCGTCACCGAGGAGCACCCGGCCGACCACCTCCACCACCTGGGCACCTCCGTCGCCGTTCCGGACGTCGCCGGGCACAACTTCTGGGGCGGCCGCACCTTCGTCCGCGACCAGGGCCCCACCGCGCTCGACAACCACGGCGTCCAGCGCCACCTCGGCTGGAAGCTCCGCGACCCGGACGGATTCGTCGAGGAGCTCAGCTGGGAGGCCGGCGACACCGAACTCCTGCGGGAGCACCGCACCGTCGCCACCGCCGAACTCTCCGCCACCGCCTGGGCCCTGGACTTCTCCTTCTCGCTCACCAACCGCGGCACCTCGGACCTGTCGATCGGCAGCCCCGCCACCAACGGCCGGCCGGGTGCCGGATACGGCGGCTTCTTCTGGCGCGCCCCCAAGGAACCCGCCGCGCCCGCCGTGTTCAGCGGTCTCGGGGACGGCGAGGAGGCCGTGCACGGGCAGGTCGCGGACTGGGTGGCGATGAGCGGCGACGGCTGGACGCTGGTCTTCGCCGGGGCGACCGAGGAGACCCGCCGCGACCCGTGGTTCGTGCGGACCACCGAGTACCCGGGCGTCGGCTCGTCCCTCGCCGCCGACCGCCGGCTCCCCGTCCCCGCGGGCGCCACGGTCGTGCGCCGCGTCGTCACCGTCATCGCGGACGGCCGGCTCGACCGGGCCGCGGCCGCCGCCTACGTCCGCCGGGCGGTGACCGCGTGAGCGGCGCGGGCGACCGCCCCTGGACCGCCGACCTCGGCGACGGCACCTACCGGAACCCGGTGCTCAACGCCGACTGGTCCGATCCCGACGTGATCCGGGTCGGCGAGGACTTCTACCTCACCGCCTCCAGCTTCGGCCGGGTCCCCGGACTGCCGCTGCTGCACTCGCGCGACCTCGTCAACTGGACCCTCATCGGTCACGCCCTGGACCGGCTGGAACCGGCCGCGGACTTCGCCGTGCCCCGGCACGACCGCGGGGTGTGGGCGCCGTCGCTGCGGCACCACGCCGGACGGTTCTGGATCTTCTGGGGCGACCCCGACCACGGCATCCAGCAGATCAACGCCGAGGACGTCCGCGGCCCGTGGAGCGCGCCCCGTCTGATCAAGGCCGGCAAAGGGCTGATCGACCCCTGCCCGCTGTGGGACGAGGAGACCGGCGAGGCCTATCTGGTGCACGCCTGGGCCAAGTCCCGCTCCGGCATCAAGAACCGGCTCACCGGCCACCGGATGAGCCCCGACGGACGGGAACTCCTCGACGAGGGCAAGACCCTGGTCGACGCCGACACGATCCCCGGCTGGTTCACCCTGGAGGGCCCCAAGCTCTACCGGCGCAACGGCGAGTTCTGGATCCTCGCCCCGGCCGGCGGGGTGACCACCGGCTGGCAGGGCGCCTTCCGCTCCCGGGAGTTCTCCGGACCGTACGAGGAGCGCGTCGTCCTCGCCCAGGGCCGTACCGGGGTCAACGGACCGCACCAGGGCGCCTGGGTCACCACCGCGGCGGGCGAGGACTGGTTCCTGCACTTCCAGGAGCGCGGGGCGTACGGGCGGGTCGTCCACCTCCAGCCGATGCGCTGGGACGCCGAGGACGGCGGCTGGCCGGTCATCGGCGACCGGGGTGAACCCGTCTCCGTCCACACCAAACCGGCCACGCCCGAGCAGTCCGCCGCCGCCCCGGCCGGCGGCGACAGCTTCCCGGGCGGGCGCCACGGCCGGCAGTGGCAGTGGACCGCCAACCCGCGCCCCGGCTGGACCGTCGAACACGGCGGGGACGGGCTGCGGCTCAGCTGCGTACGGACCGCGTACGCGCACGATCTGCGGGCCCTGCCCAACGTGCTGGTCCAGCGGCTGCCCGCCGAGACGTTCACCGTCGAGACCGGGCTCGCCCTCGGCAGCGAGGTGGCGGGGGCCAAGGCCGGCCTCGCCGTGCTCGGGGACGCGTTCAGCTGGATCGGCCTGGAGCGGTCGGCGGACGGCGGGACACGGCTCGTGCACCGGTACGCCGAGTCGGCCGCCGCACACGAACGGGACGCCGAGCACAGCAGGCCGGCCCCCGACGGACGGGTCCGGCTCCGGATCGAGGTCGCCCCCGGCGCCCGCTGCCGCTTCCACGCCGACACCGGGGACGGCACCGGATTCCGGCCCTCGGGCCAGGTCTTCGCCGCCGCACCGTGGCGCTGGGTCGGTGCCCTGCTCGGACTCTTCGCCACCGCACCCGCCGGGACGGGGCCGGCCGGGACGGCCTGCTTCACCGGCTTCCGCACCACCGCCCGAACCGCCCCGGCCGGGGCGGCACCGGATCCCACCGAACCCCCCACTCATGCGCACCAACCGAGACAACCGAGAGAGAAGAGCCGATCATGAACATCTCGAAGACGCAGCGGGGGCGTGCCGCGGCCGCCGTCTCCCTGGCCGCGGTGCTCGCACTGACCGCGACCGCCTGCGGTGACGACGGAAGCGACAGCGGCACCGAGGGCAGCGGCAAGGGCGAGATCACCTTCTGGGACAACAACGGCGGCCCGCGCACCGCCGTGTGGACCGAGATCATCAAGGACTTCGAGAAGAAGTACCCGGACATCAAGGTCAAGTACGTGCCGATCCCGATCGCGGACGTGCAGTCCAAGTACGACACGGCCATCGCCGGCGGCGGACTGCCGGACGTCGGCGGAGTCGGCACCGCCTACCTCGCCAACATGGTGTCGCAGGAGGCCCTGGACCCGCTCAACGACCGGATCAAGGACTCCTCGCTCAACGGCAAGCTCGTCGAGGGCATGGTCGCGAGCGTCAAGGACGCGGGCGGCCGGGGCGACGACATGTACTCCGTGCCGACCTCCGCGAACAACGGGGCGCTCTGGTACCGCACCGACCTGTTCAAGGCCGCGGGCCTCGAAGCGCCCACCACCTGGGCCAGCTTCTACACGGCGGCCGAGAAGCTCACCGCCGCCAAGGACAACAAGTTCGGCTACACCATCCGCGGCGGCGCCGGCTCCATCGCCCAGGCGATCGACGCGGCGTACGGCCAGTCCGGCATCACGGAGTTCTGGAGCGGCGACAAGACGACCCTCAACGACCCGAAGAACGTCGCCGCGCTGGAGAAGTACGCGGCGCTGTACAAGAAGACGACGCCCGCCGCCGACGTCAACAACGACTTCACCAAGATGGTCGCCCAGTGGGACACCGGCACCATCGGCATGCTGAGCCACAACCTCGGCTCCTACCAGGACCACCTGAAGGCCCTGGGCAAGGAGAAGTTCGCCGGCATACCGAACCCGGTCGGTGACGGCGGCACGCGCGTCCAGGTCTCCAACCCGGTCGACGGCCTCGGCCTCTTCCGGTCGAGCAAGAACAAGACGGCCGCCTGGAAGTTCATCGAGTTCGCCGCCTCGCACGCCTCCAACAGCAAGTGGAACGAGTCCGCGGGCGCCATCCCGGCCAACACCGAGGCCGCCAAGGACCCGTGGATCAGCGCCACCGAGCCGACCGAACTCGCCGCGAAGGCCCTCACCGACGGCTCCACCAAGATCGTGCAGCTGCCGTACTACCTGCCGGACTGGAACAACATCAGCAAGGCGGACAACGAGCCTGAGTTCCAGAAGCTGCTGCTCGGCAAGGTCACGGCCAAGGCCTTCCTGGACAAGATCGCCGACGAGCTGAACAAGGCCCAGAAGGAGTGGAAGGAGCTCGGCAACGGCTGATCCGGCCTCCAGCCAGGCCGGTACCCCGGTGACAGGGGCCGGTGGCGGCCCGGGTTCCGTCCCGCCGCCGGTCCTCTCCTCCGTGCACTCCGTACCGCCGTACGTGTCCGCACGTACGCCCCGTTGCGCATCCATGAGAGAGGCAGCTTCACCGTGTCACTCACCCGCAGGCAGACCGTGGCGGCCATCGCCGCGCTGCCCCTCGCACTCGCCGCCACCCCCGCCGCCGCACACGGCCCGGGCGGCCGCCCCCGTACCGTGCACATCGCCGGCGATTCGACCGCCGCGCAGAAGTACGCCGACGCGGCGCCCGAGACCGGCTGGGGGATGGCCCTGCCGTTCTTTCTCGGCCGGACCCTGGACGTCGCCAACCACGCGATGAACGGCCGCAGTTCGAAGAGCTTCATCGACGAGGGGCTGCTCGCCGCCCTGCTGCCGGAGGTCCGTGACGGCGACCTCCTGCTGATCCAGTTCGGGCACAACGACGAGAAGACCGAGGACCCGGCCCGCGGCACCGACCCCTACACCACCTATCAGGACCATCTGCGCCAGTACGTGCGCGCCGCACGGGCCCGCCGGGCGCTGCCGGTCCTGCTCACCCCGGTGGAGCGCCGCCGCTTCGCCGCCGACGGCACGGCGAGGCCCAGTCACGGCGAGTACCCGGCCGCGATGCGCGCGCTGGCCGCCGAGGAGCGCGTGCCCCTGCTCGACCTCCAGGCCCTCACCCTCGCCCGCTGGCAGGAGCTCGGCCCCGACGGCACCCAGGCGTACTTCAACTGGCTGGAGCCGGGGCAGTCGCCCAACTACCCCGACGGGCAGCAGGACAACACGCACTTCCAGCCCCGCGGCGCCGTCGAGGCCGCGCGGCTCGTCGCCCGCGCCCTGGTGGCCGGGAAGGTGCTCGCCCCGCGCGACGTACGGCGCACCGATTCCGCGATCCCGCTCGAATGGATCACCTGGCCGCAGGCCTGACCCCGGCCGTCCCTGTTCTCCTCACCTCACTCCACCGCTTCCTCCTCACCACCGAAGGATCCGTCATGCCCGCACGCATCTGTCATGCTCGTGCCATTGCGCTGGTGATGGGCTGTGCCTCCCTGGCGCTCGCCGTCTCCGTCCCCGCCCAGGCCACCGGACACCACCAGGGCCCCGGCCGCGGTGCCGAGCGCGCCGTCCTCGCCAAGGGCGACGGCTGGGCCTCCGCCGAGGGCTCCACCACCGGCGGCGCCGCCGCCACCCCCGACCACGTCTACACCGTGACCAACCGGGCCGAACTCATCGCCGCCTTCGAGGACGCGGGCGACGCACCGAAGATCATCAGGATCGACGGCACCGTCCACGGGAACTCCGACGCCGCGGGCACCCCGATCGGCTGCGAGGAGTACGAGACCGACGGCTACACCCTGGACAAGTACCTCGCCGCCTACGACCCGGCGACCTGGGGCCGCGAGGAGGTTCCGTCCGGGCCCCTGGAGGACGCCCGCCTCGCCTCCGCCAAGCTGCAGAAGGCCGCGGTGAACGTCTACGTCCCGTCCAACACCACGATCATCGGGGTCGGGAAGGACGCGACGGTCATCGGCGCCAGCATCCAGATCCAGAACGTCTCCAACGTCATCGTCCGGAACATCTCGTTCGAGGACACCTACGACTGCTTCCCCCAGTGGGACCCCACCGACGGCGAGACCGGGCACTGGAACTCCGAGTACGACAACCTCGTCGTCTACGGCTCCGACCACGTCTGGGTCGACCACAACACCTTCAGCGACGGCGACCGCCCCGACGCCGGCCAGCCGCTCTACTTCAACGAGCGCTACCAGCAGCACGACGGGCTGTTCGACATCGTCAAGGGCGCCGACCTGGTCACCGCCTCGTGGAACGTCCTCAAGGACCACGACAAGACGATGCTCATCGGCAACAGCGACGGCGCCGGGGCGAGCGACCGCGGCAAGCTGCGCGTCACGCTGCACCACAACCTCTTCAAGGACGTCAACGAGCGCGCCCCCCGGGTCCGCTTCGGCCAGGTCGACTCCTACAACAACCACTTCGTCGCCACCAAGGGCAGCGTCTACGGCTACACGTACGGCATAGGCGCCGAGTCCCAGCTGGTCGCCGAGCACAACGCGTTCACCCTCGGCGGCGAGTTCGACAAGGCGACGATCCTCAAGAAGTGGTCCGAGTCCTCGCTCACCGCCGCGGACAACTACGTCAACGGCCGCCGCACGGACCTCGTCGCCGTCCACAACGCGGGCGTCCCCGCGGAGCAGCTCACCACCGGCGCCGGCTGGACGCCGACCCTGCGCACCAAGGTCGACCACCCGCTGCTCGTGCCCCTGCTCGTCGGCCTCAAGGCCGGCGCCGGCCGGATCCCCGGCGCCTGACCGCCGGCCGTCCCGTGTCCGGCGGCCTCCCCGCCGGTGCCGCTGCGCACCGGCGGGGAGGCCGCGCGCCCCGTCGAGCCCTCCGCGTAAGGAAGTACCGCCCATGCCCAGCAGACGCAGTGCCCTGACCCTGCTCGCCGGCGGCAGCGCCGCCCTCGTCCTCGGAGCGGCCCCCGCCGCCCGCGCCCGGCCCGGCACCCACCGCCCCTTCGGCCGCCACGGCTCACCGGCCCGCCGCCTCGACGCCGCGACCCTGTACGTCGACGCCCGCGGCAGGGGCGACCACAGAAGCGTCCAGGCCGCCGTGGACGCCGCGACCGGCACCGGCCGCACCCTGGTGATCGCCCCCGGCACCTACCGCGAGACCGTCGACATCCCGGCCGACCGCACCGGCCTCACCCTCATCGGCGCGAGCGACGACCCGCACGACACCGTCATCGTGTACGCCAACGCCAACGGCACACCCAGGCCCGACGGTTCGGGGACGTACGGCACCAGCGGATCCGCCACCGTCACCGCCCGGCCCGCCGGACTCACCGCCCGCGGCCTGACCTTCGCCAACGACTGGCTGCGCGCCGACCACCCCGACTACACCGGCACCCAGGCCGTCGCCATCAAGGTGACG
The DNA here is from genome assembly GCF_035917255.1 of Streptomyces sp. NBC_01257. Lineage (NCBI taxonomy): Bacteria > Bacillati > Actinomycetota > Actinomycetes > Kitasatosporales > Streptomycetaceae > Streptomyces > Streptomyces sp. NBC_01257. Next base: position 2,298,435 of record NZ_CP108472.1, on the reverse strand, counting down.
GGCGACCGTTCGGCCTTCTACGGCTGCCGCTTCCTGGGCCACCAGGACACCCTGTACGCCGACTCGCCCGCCCTCACCGAATTCGCCCGCCAGTACTACCGCGACTGTTACGTCGAAGGGGACGTCGACTTCGTCTTCGGCCGCGCCACGGCCGTCCTGGACCGGTGCCACTTCCGCACCCTGACCCGCACCGACCTGGCGGCCCCGCCGTACGGCTTCGTCTTCGCGCCCAGCACCGCGGGAGCCAACCCGCACGGCTATCTGGTGCGGCACTCCCGCATCACCACCACCGCCCCCGACGGGTACTTCAAGCTGGCCCGTCCCTGGGTGCCGTCGTCCGACCTCACCGCACACCCGATGCTGACCGTGCGCGACAGCCGGCTCGGCGCCGGGATCGACACGGACGAGCCCTACGGGACCATGTCCGCCGGCTTCCCCTGGCAGGACCAGCGGTTCGCCGAGTACCGCAACACGGGTCCCGGCGCCCGCGTCACGGTCCCCGCGAACCGCCCGCTGCTGACCGCGTCCGAGGCACGCCTGCACACCCCGGCCTCCTGGTTCGGCGACTGGCGTCCCCGCGCGTGAGGCGCGGCCACCACGCGAGGGGCGCCCCGCCGGTCCCGTCCGGCGGGGCGCCCCTGGCTGTCGGGCCGCCGCTCAGTCGTAACTGACGTCCGAGCTGCTGTACTTGCAGTACGTGCCGTCGGGACCGCTGCCCGTCTCCGTCGGCTCGTCCCCGTCGTCGTTGCCCGTGTAGCGGACGCACGGCTTGATCTTCTTGCTGCTGTCGCCGTGGATGCGGACGGACTTCAGCGTCGCGGTGTCGCCGTAGTTGGTGTTGATCCCGACCAGGGCCTTGCCGGGCGCCGTCACATCGACGTCGCTGACCGCGATCGTGCGCTTGTACTGCTTGGAGCAGTTGCCGCACGAGCGGACGAGCTTGCCGAAGTCCGACACCTGGAACCCGCTGATGGTCAGCGTGCCCGCCCCGTTGAACTGGAAGACCTTGTCCTCGGCCTTCCGGGCGCCGCCGCCGGTCACCTTGTACGTGGCGCCGGACGAGGTGCCCTTGAAGGACGCCGCGTCCTCGCCGACGTCCTCCCACCAGACGTTCTGGAGGGTGCAGCTGCCCTTGCAGTGGATGCCGTCGGCGGCCGGCGAGCCCACGACGACGTTCTTCAGGACGGCTCCGTCGGCCAGCTCGAAGATCGGGTCCTGGCCCTCGTCCTGGCCGCCGTCGCCCAGATCCCCGCTTCCGTAGAAGCGCTTCAGTCCGCCGTCGTACGTCCCCGAGACCTTGATGGTCGCCGAGACGGCCTGCGAACCCGAAGGGGTCGGCCAGGCGGCTGCCGCGGCGGCCGCGGGGGCGGCGCCGGCGGACTGGACCAGGAGCCCGGTGGTGAGCGCGGCGCCGGTGAGCGCCAGCGCGGTCGTCGAAGCGGTGAGCATGCGGCGGCGGCCGGTGCGCCGGGCGTGGCTGCCGTGCGGTGCGGCTCGTTTCATCATGTCGGTGTCCCGTTCCTCGGTGGTGGGGGGAGCGTTGCGCTCTCTGGTCGCCACCGCGGGGGACAAGGGTTGCCGGGTTCCGCGCTTCTTTTTTCCGGCGCGGGTCAGTGACCGGAGCCGAAGCGGTCGCCCACCGAGGCCCGTTCACCGGAGACGCGGACCGCGTGCGCGGTCAGGTAGTCGCCCGTCGCGTCCCGGCCGCCCTCCGCGTGGTTGTACTGCCCGGCGAACGTGTACGTCCCCGCCGGCACCGTCCGTCCCGGCTTCAGCGCCCAGCGGTAGACGAGATAGCCGCCGCCCTCGGTCGCCGACACGGTGAAGTCCTCCTCCGGCAGCGAACGCCAGGAACCGGTGCTGTTCACCCCGCCGGTGAGGGCGATCCGCAGCTCGACCGTGAGCGAGGACAACGGCTCGTCCGTCCGCAGCGTCACATTGCTCTGCGCCCAGTACGCGTTGCTGTGCGGATCGACCACGCCGTCCGTCCACAGCGGGCCGTCCGCGGTGCGCAGCGAGCCGGGCGGCGCGGGCGGTGAACCGGCGGCGGCGGGGGAGGAGGGGTGGGCCGGGGAGGACGGCGCGGCCGCCAACCGCTCCCCGCGCGGTCCGCCGTCGCCCGCGGAGGTGACGGCGAACGCGCCGAGCGCCAGCACCCCGCAGACCGCGGCCGTCGCCCCCGCCACGCGCAGCCACGGCGTCGCGGCACGCGGCGGGCGCACGACGCCCCGGGCCGGCGGACGGGCCCCGGCCATGCCGCGCCCGACCCGGGCCAGCATCCGCTCCCGGTCGGGGCGGTGCGCCTCGGCGGCCTCCCGCAGCCGCCCCGGCAGCTCCTCATTCTTCACTGACTTCCTCCGCTGCGCTGCGCCGCGACGGCCACCCGCACATGCGCGGCGGGCGTGTCGGGACCCAGCAGCCGCTGCAGTTCCGCGACGGCACGCGAGGTCTGGCTCTTCACCGTACCCACCGAGATCCCGAGCACCAGCGAGGTGTCCCGCTCCGAGAGGTCGAAAGCATGCCGCAGCACCACACAGGCCCGCTTGCGGAACGGCAGCCTGCGCAGCGCCCCCTGGACATCGACCACCGCCGAGACGTCCGGATCGTCGACCGCGTCCCCGCCGCCGCGCGGCGCCCAGAACAGGGCGATCCGGCGGCGCTCCCGCACCGCGCTGCGAATCCGGCTCCGCGCCAGGTTGGCGACCACACCGCGCGCGTACGCCACCGGATGGTCGGCGTCGCGGACCCGGTCCCAGCGGTGCCAGAGCGCCAGCAGGGCGTCGGCCGCCAGATCGTCCGCGGCATCGGCCTCACCGGTCAGCAGGTGCGCCAGCCGGGCGAGTTCGGCGTAGTGCGCCTCGAAGAACGCGTGGAACTCGGCGGCAGCGGCATCGGTGTCGCCGGCTTCGACGGGCTGGCCCACAGCTACCTCATCCCTGCGCTCGAATCCCGGTGCACGCGTCGTCCCGACTGTGTACGTTCCCATCCGCCGCCCGATGGGGCGGGCGGGGCGAGAGCGTACCAGCGCTCCACGGAAGCGCTTCGACACGGGTGCGTATCCAAGTAAGGCGTAACACGGCCAAAACGTGAAGGGCCCGGGACACGGCGAACGCCCCGGCACCCCGAAAAGGGGGTGCCGGGGCGTTCGCGTCCCGCCGGTCACCGCTGCAGCGCGGCCTTCATCATCTTCTGGGCGATCGGGGCCGCGAGGCCGTTGCCGCTGACCTCCGAGGCCGACGAACCCGAGTCCTCCACGATCACGGCGACGGCGACCTCCTGGCCGCTGGAGTCGTCCTTCGCGTACGAGGTGAACCACGCGTACGGGGTGTTGCTGTTGTCCACACCGTTCTCCGCGGTGCCCGTCTTGCCACCGACCTCGGCGCCGGCGATCCGGGCGTTGGTGCCGGTGCCGTCCTCCACGACGGTCACCATCGCGCTGCGCAGCTGCTTCGCCGTGGACGAGGACACGATCCGTGTCATGTCGCCGTCCTCGAAGTCCTCCAGTGTGCCGCCCTCGGCGTCCGTCACCTTGGAGACCATGTGCGGTGCCGCCAGCTCGCCGTCGTTGGCGAGGGCCGCCGAGACCATCGCGATCTGCATCGGCGTCGCGGTGACCTCGAACTGGCCGATGCCCGTCAGCGCGGTCTGCGCCTTGTCCATCCCGGTCGGGTAGATGCTCTTCGACGCCCGGACCGGCACATCGAGCTTCTCGGTGTTGAAGCCGAACTTCTCCGCCATCGCCCGCACCTTGTCCTGGCCGAGATCGGCGGCGACCTTGCCGAAGACGTTGTTGCAGGAGTACTGGAGCGCCACCCGCAGCGTGGCGTTCTCGCAGGGTGCGGAGGCGCTCTCGTTCTTCAGGGGGGTGCTGGTGCCGGGCAGTGTGTACGGCATCGGGCTCCTGGTCGGCTCGTCGACCGAGCCGTACAGCCCGTCCTCCAGCGCGGCCGACGCCACCACCAGCTTGAACGTCGAACCCGGCGCCAGCGGCTGCCGCAGCGCCCGGTTGACCAGCGGCTTGTCCGGATCGGCGAGCAGTTTCTTCCAGGCGTCGCCGTCCGTCGTCCCGCTGATGTCCGAGGGGTCGTACGACGGAGAGGAGACCATGCCGAGGATCTGCCCGCTCTTCGGGTCGATCGCGACGGCCGCGCCCTTGTCGTCCCCGAGCGCGTCGGCCGCCGCCTTCTGGACGGCCGGGTCGATCGTCGTGAGCACACTGCCGGGTGCGTTCTGCTTGCCGGTCAGCGCGTTCAGCGGGTTCTTGAGCCGGTCGTCGGTGCCGTCCAGCACATGGCTGTAGATCCCCTCCAGCTGCGTCGAGCCGTAGGCCTGGGAGCTGTAGCCGGTGACGGCCGAGTAGAGGTCGCCGTCCTTGTAGCTGCGCTTGTACGCGAGATCGCTGCCCTCCGTCCTCTTCGATCCGGTGACCGGGGAGCCGGCCACGATGATGTCCCCGAGCGGCTGCGCGTACTGCGCGATGGTGTTCCGCCGGTTGTGGTCGTCGTCTGCGAGCGCCCGGGCCTGGTACGCCTGCACCCAGGTCGCCCGCCCCAGAAGGGCGAGGACCAGCAGCAGGGAGAAGACCGAGGCGCGCCTGATCGTCTTGTTCATCCCGCTGGAGGGACGAGCGGGACGCCGCGCTCCGTTCCCGGTTGTGCCGCTTCTCACCCATTCCTCATCGAGGCCGGCCGGGCCGCCGGGGTCACCCCGGGGTGATGAATCCCGACTCGTACGCGGCGATGACCGCCTGGGTCCGGTCGCGGGTGCCGGTCTTCGCCAGCACGCCCGCCACATGGCTCTTCGCCGTCGCCGGGCCCACCCGCAGCCGGGCGGCGATCTCCGCGTTGGTGAGCCCGGCCGCCATCAGCCGCAGCACGTCCGCCTCCCGGTCGGTGAGCCTGGCCGCCCAGCGCGGCGCGGCGGACGGCTGCCGCTTCCCGTACTCGGCCGCCAGACCCCGCACCGCCGCGGGGAAGAGCAGCGAGTCGCTGCGGGCGACCAGGCGCACCGCCTGCACCAGGTCCTCGGCCGCCGCCCGCTTCAGCAGGAAACCCGCAGCCCCGGCCCGCAGGGCCTCGTACACGTACGCGTCGTTCTCGAAGGTGGTGACGACGACGACGCGGGGCGCCGGGTCGAGCGTGGCCAGGATCTGTTCGGTGGCGCGGATCCCGTCGGTCTCCGGCATCCGCACGTCCATCAGCACCACGTCGGGGCGCAGCGCGCGCACCACGGAGACGGCCTCGGCGCCGGTCGCCGCCTCGCCCACGACCTCCAGTCCCTCCTCCGCGTCCAGGATCACCCGCAGGGCGGTGCGGACCATGCGTTCGTCGTCGGCGAGGACGATCCGGACCGTTGTGCTCATCGCTGCTCCTGTGCGGGGGTGTGCAGGGGGACGAGGGCGGTCAGCCGCCAGTGGCCCTCGTGTTCTCCGGCCTCGGTACGGCCGCCGAGCAGGACCGCCCGTTCGGCGATGCCGCGCAGCCCGCGGCCGCCGCCGGGACGCACCACCGGCGGCCGCCCGGTCAGCGGGCTGGTCATGACGATCTCCAGTTCCGTGGCGCGGACCGTGATCCGCAGCCGCACCGGCTTTCCGCGCCCGCCGTGCCGCAGCGCGTTGCTCAGCCCCTCCTGCACGATCCGGTACGCCTCGCGCGACACCGCCGCGGGGACGGCGCCCGGATCGCCCTCGGTGGTGCGGGAGACGGGCAGCCCGCAGTGCGCCAGCAGTCCGTCCAGCGCGTCGAGCCCCGGCCCCGACGCCGTGTCCGGTGTCCCGTCGTCCTTGCGCAGCAGGCCCAGGACGGTGTCGAGTTCGCCGACCGTGCGCCGCGTCGTCTCCTCGATCGCGGTCAGCGCGGCCCGGACGAACTCCGGGTCGCTGTCCAGCACCCGGCGGGCGGCGCCGGCCTGGAGGGTGACGGCGCTCAGCGCGTGGCCGACCGAGTCGTGCAGTTCCCGGGCCAGCCGGTTGCGGACCGCGAGGCCGGCCGCGCGGCGTTCGGCGGCGGCCAGCCGGTCGTCGGGCGTCGGGCCGAGCAGCGCCGGCGCCCGGTCCGCCAGCAGCGCCCCGGCCGCCGCCGCGCAGCAGGCCAGCGCCACCAGCATCGCGATCCCGGCGAGCGGCGCCAGGGCGATCACCCAGGTCCGGTCCAGCGCCTCGGGCAGGCCCCGCACCGGCGAGTCCCGCACGGCCGTGAGGAGCGGCAGCCCGATGACCCCCACCGCGAACGGGGTCAGAGCCAGCGTCATGCCGCTGATGATGCCGCCGAGCATGACGTGCAGGGTGAACCAGGCGGCCGAGCGGACCCGGGCCTGCCGGGTCCTGGCCGGCCCGTCGGCGAGCTGCCGGTCCGGCGGCAGGCCGCACAGGGCGCGGGCGACGGCCGCCGAGAGCGGCCGGGCGAGCGGGAGGAGCGCGGTGACCGCGGCCATCGGCAGGGCGAAGGCGAACGCGGTCAGCTGGCTGACCGGTGAGGTGAAGACGTCGGCGTCCGGGCTGGACGCGCCGACGATGACCGTGCCGACGAGGAAGTACGGCATCAGCAGGGCGCCGCCGATGATCAGGTGCAGCCAGCGCAGCCGGGCCCGCCGCCCGATGAGCGGGGTCACGTCCGGTGGCCGGGGCGCGGCCGGGTCCGCGCCGCGCGCTCCACCAGGAAGTAGGCGCCCAGGGTCATCACCAGCGTCCCGACCAGCATCTGCACAGCGTAGACGAGCACCATGGCGGCGGTGGGCCGGTCGGCGAGGTCGTCGACGTTGCCCAGCGAGGCGATGCTCATCCAGCCGCCCCAGCAGGCCGTCGTTCCGGAGCCGCCCCAGGCCAGGGCGAGCGGCAGCCGCAGCGGCAGCGCGGAGTCGCGGCGGAAGGCGAGGAGCAGGGCTCCGGCGACGGCGGCGACGACGAAGAGGACGTAGACGGCGTCGAGGACCTGGGTCCCGCTGGTGCGGTCCTCGATCCAGCCCTCGCAGAGGCCGGTGGTCGACCCGGCGGCCCAGAGCAGGTGCAGGGTGCCGGGGACCAGGGCGGTCAGCGAGGCGGCGACGGCGGCGGCCCGCAGCGCGGGAGCGGTGGGGCTGTCCGGGAGTTCGCGCAGTGTGCCCTGCCAGAGGTGGCCCCAGCGGTCCCTTGCGTACAGCGCGAACAGGGTGCCGAGGGCCAGGCCCTGGATGATGAAGCCGGTGTAGACGACGCCGAAGACCCACTCGTCCAGGAAGGGGCGGCTAGCCTCGCCCTTGTTCGCGGCCGTCCCGCCGAGGGCCTGGACCAGCAGTTGGAGCGGGTAGCCGGTCATGATCGGCAGCAGCAGTCCGGTCGCCACCCACATCGGCAGGACGAGCAGCCAGGCGGGTACGCGCCGGCCCCAGGGCCGGGTGAGCAGCAGGGCGATGACCACGACCGCGCTGTCCATCAGGACCGACGCACCGTTCGCGACGGCCATCGTGGTGCGGTGGTCGAGGAGTGTGCTGCCGGACGGAATCCCCACGTGACTGCCGCAGATCCAGGCGGCCTTGAGGACGATGTAGGGCAGGCAGGCGACGATCGCGACGGTGCGGAGCACGGCGCGGAGACGGTGGGCCGCCGGTGCGGGAGCCGGCGCGAGCGGTGTCTGTGTCATGACACCCACGCTTCCGCGCGGCCGCTCCCGGCACGTCATGCCGGGCGACGATCCGTCTCCGCCGCGCGGCGGAGACGGATCGCCGAGGAGACCTCAGACGAGTTCGGGCTGCAGCTCCGGCCGGCGCACCGGCGCCGCCTTCGGTTCCCACTGCCTGGTGGTCCGCACGTACCCGTAGACCACCGAGGCCGTCGCGAGCATGAGCAGCGGGCCGGACAGCCACGGGTGGTCGCCCAGTTGGGTCGGCAGATAGCGGGTGGCCACCAGGATCGCGGCGAAGACCGTGGTGCCGTAGGCGACCAGCCGGGTCGCGGACCGGTCCCAGCCGCGTTCGAGCGAGCGCAGGGCCGTCTCGATCGTGACGGTGAAGATCACGCCGGTGATGATGTCGATGCCGTAGTGGTAGCCGAAGCCCAGTGTCGCGGCGAGCGTGGCGACCAGCCAGAACGCGCCCGCGAACCGCAGGTACCAGGGGCCCTTGCGGGAGTGGATGAAGATCGTGGTGGCCCAGGCCGTGTGCAGGCTGGGCATGCAGTTGCGCGGGGTGATGCCGTCGAACGGCATGTGCTGCGGAACGCCGTGCGGCGGCATCGTGTCGGGCCAGATGTTGGCCATGGCCCACTGCCCGCCGTCCGCGCCGTAGGCGAAGACCGGTCCGACGACCGGGAAGATCATGTAGATGGCCGGTCCGAGGAGGCCTATCACCAGGAAGGTGCGCACCAGGTGGTGGGACGGGAAGCGGCGCTCGTCCGCCACGTTGCGCAGCTGGTAGAGCGCGACGACGACCGCGGCCACCGCGAGCTGGGTGTAGACGGAGTTGAGGAAGTGCTCGCCGAACGATCCGGTCGCCCGGACCATCCGGCCCACCAGCCACGAGGGGTTGCCCAGCGCGTGGTCGGCGGTCGCCACGTACTGGTCGAGCACCAGCGGGCGGGTCTTCGAGGTGATGAGCAGCCAGGTGTCACCGGTCTTGCGGCCGGTCACCAGCAGCAGGCCCAGTCCGACGCCCTTGAGCAGCAGGACGCGTTCGCGACCGGTGCGGCGTGTGACGGCGATCACCGCGCACCCCAGGATCACCCACAGCGCGCCGTTCCCGAAGGGATGGCCCTGGGTCACCGGGGCGTCGGCCACCCAGCGCACCAGCAGGATCACGAGGTCGATGCCGATCGCGGTCCCCACCGCGATGAACCGCTGCCGCCAGGTGAGCACCACCAGCATCAGCCCCATGCTGGCGTACAGCAGGAACCCCGAGGCGGGGGCGAATATCACCTCGCGCGCCTGGCTGGCGATGGGTCCCGGCAGACCGTAGTGGCGTGCGGCGAATTCCAGGGCGACGAGGAATCCGATGCCCACCACCGCCGCCGCGGCCCACAGCGCCGCTTGCGGCCGACGCCATGAGGTGAACGCATTTCGGCTGGTTATTCGCGAAAACACCCGCGATGCTATAGGTATCAAGTGTTTGGCCGATTTGTTAGTTGTGGTCGGATAGGTCGCACTTGGCGTCGGACCGTACGTTTTTCCGGTGCGGAGCGGGCGATGAGGGCGGTCGCCCATGAATTCGAGCATGTTATCGGAGCGGTCCGCGGGGGCCCTGGTCACGGGCGGTACGAGGGCGGACCGGGGCGGAGCCCGACAGTCCGGATCGGCCGTCCGGACAAGCGAGTCGGGGCCGCCGGGGCCCGTCGGCGCAGGGCGGACCCGTGAGCGACGACACACGCCGCGCGGTCCCGCCGCTTCAGGGGTGACCGGCGCGCGCCGCCTCAGGGGCGGCCGCCGGGGCCCTCGCCGGTGAAGGCGGACGCGGGGACCGGCTCGGGGCCGGACATCCGGACGGAGAACAGCGGCAGGCCGCTCTCCCGCGCCTCGCGCAGACCCGCTTCCAGGGTCAGAGCCTCCGGGTCGCGAGGGTCAGCCGGTCGCGCGCGTCGAACAGGGCGTCCTTGACCATCTGTTCGTGCGCGGGGGTCAGCCGGGCGACCGGCACCGAGCAGCTGATGGCGTCACGGGCCGGGGTGCGGTACGGGACGGCGACGCCGAAGCAGCGCAGCCCCAGCGTGTTCTCCTCGCGGTCCACGGCGTAGCCCTGCTCGCGGATCAGGTGCAGCTCCTCGATGAGCTTCTCCCGGTCCGTCAGGGTGTGTTCGGTGAGCGCGGGCAGCGTCTCGGGCAGCATCTTGCGCACCTGCTCGTCGCTGTGGGTGGCCAGCAGGGCCTTGCCGAGCGAGGTCGAGTGCGCGGGCAGCCGGCGGCCGACGCGGGTGAAGGGGCGCAGGTAGTGCTGGGACTGCCGGGTGGCGAGGTACACCACGTTCGTCCCGTCGAGACGGGCGAGGTGGATGGTCTCCGTGGTGTCGTCGGAGAGCCGGTCCAGGGTGGGGCGGGCCGCCGCGACCACCTCGTCGCCGTCGATGTACGAGGTGCCGACCAGCAGCGCCCGCACCCCGATCCCGTACCGGGTCCCGGTCGCGTCCGTCTCCACCCAGCCCAGCTCGACCAGGGTGCGCAGCAGCATGTAGAGGCTGGACTTGGGGTATCCGACCGCTTCCTGCACCGCGGCGAGCGAGTGCATGCCCGGCCGCCCGGCGAAGTACTCCAGCAGCTCCACCGTCCGTACCGCGGACTTGACCTGTGCCCCACCAGACTCGGCAACCGACATCGCCCTACGCCCCTTCCAGCCCACTTACGAAACCCTGCGACTTCTTGCCAACACCGAACGCCCGGAAATAGAGTCGCTTCATATTCACGATCAGGAACTCTGTTCAGAATACCGAACAACTTCTGATGTGTGGCAGTGGAGCGGAAGGAAACACGGTGGCAGCAGCACCAGTCTGGAGCGTCGACCCCCGCACCGGGAACCCGCGTGAGCAGGTTGCGGTGGAGGCTACAGCGGAGGAGGTCGACCGCGTGGTCCGGGCCGCTCACGCCGTACGCGGCTCCCTCGCCGACCGCACCGTGCGCGCCGCGTTCCTGCGCACCGCGGCCGATCTGCTCACCGAGGCCGGCGAACACGTCATCGAGGCCGCCGACGCCGAGACGGCGCTCGGCCCGGCCCGGCTGACCGGCGAACTCGCCCGCACCGCGGCCCAGCTGCGGGCCTTCGCCGAGGTCGTCGACGAGGGCGCGTACCTCGACATCCACATCGACCACGCGGACGCCACCCGCACCCCGCCGTGGCCCGACCTGCGGCGCTACAAGATCCCGCTCGGCGTCGTCGCCGTCTACGCGGCCAGCAACTTCCCGCTCGCCTTCTCCGTACCCGGCGGCGACACCGCGAGCGCCCTCGCGGCAGGCTGCCCGGTCGTCGTCAAGGCCCACCCCGACCACCCCGCGACCTCCGAACTGTGCGCCTCCGTGCTGCGCAGGGCCGCGGCGCAGCACGGACTGCCCGAGGACGTCGTCACCCTGGTGCACGGCTTCGAGGCGGGCGTCGAACTGGTCAGGCACCCCCTCGTCGGCGCCGCCGGCTTCACCGGCTCGGTGCGCGGCGGCCGCGCCCTGTTCGACGCGGCGGCGGCCCGGCCCGCCCCCATCCCGTTCCACGGCGAACTCGGCTCCCTCAACCCCGTCGTCGTCACCGAGGCGGCCGCCGCCGAGCGCGGCGAGCAGATCGGTGCGGGCCTCGCGGGCTCGATGACCATGGGCGCGGGCCAGTTCTGCACCAAGCCCGGCTTCGTCCTCGCCCCCGCGGGCGAGACCGGCGACCGGCTCCTGAAGTCCCTCACCGAAGCGGTCAGCGACACCGAGGCCGGGGTGCTCCTCGACCACCGGATGCGCGACGCCTTCCTCGCGGGGGTGCGCGAGCGCGCCGGACTTCCCGAAGTGGAAGCCCCGGTCACCCCCGGAGCGGGCAGCGAACACACGGTCGCGGCCGGCTTCCTGACCGTGCCGGCCCGGCTGCTCACCACCGAGGGCGCGCACGACGCGCTCCTGGAGGAGTGCTTCGGCCCGGTCACCGTCGTCGCCCGCTACACCTCCGAGGACGAGATCGCCGCGGTGCTGTCCCGGCTCCCCGGCAACCTCACCGCCACCCTCCAGATCGCCACCGAGGAGGCCGACGGCAGCGCCGCAGGACTCCTGGCCGCGCTCACCCCGCTGGCCGGCCGCGTCCTGGTCAACGGCTGGCCGACCGGTGTCGCCGTCGCCCCCGCCCAGCACCACGGGGGCCCCTACCCGGCCACCACCTCCACCTCCACCTCGGTCGGCGCCACCGCGATCGAGCGCTGGCTGCGCCCGGTCAGCTACCAGACGGTCCCCGAGGCGCTGCTTCCGCCGGAACTCCGCGAGGACAACCCCCAGAACCTGCCCCGCCGCGTGGACGGACACCCCGCATGACCCTGCACCTGCCCGAACTCCCCTTCGGCCTGGAGCCGTTCGGACCCGCGACGGACTGGGCCTACGAGGCCGGCGTCCTCACCGGCCGCGCGGGCGCCCGCCAGGACCGGTTCGTCCCGCCGGGCGGCGAGAGCCTCGACTCCGTCAGCGACGCGCCCCGGCTGCTCGGTGCCGCGCCCGAGGGCGACTTCCAGCTGATCGCCCGGGTCAAGGTCGCCTTCGCCGGTGCCTTCGACGCGGGGGTGCTCTACCTCCACGTCGGCGACCGCGAATGGGCCAAGATCTGCCTGGAGCTCTCCCCGGACCGGCCCACTATCTGCACCGTCGTCACCCGCGGCCACTCCGACGACGTCAACTCCTTCGTCGTGGACGGCGACACCTACTGGCTGCGCCTGAGCCGCACCGGCAACGCCTTCGCCTGCCACGCCTCACCCGACGGCGAGAAGTGGACCTTCGTCCGCGTCTTCGCCCTGGGAGACCGGGAGCGGGCGGCCGCCGCGTCCATCGGCTTCCTGGCGCAGTCGCCCACGGGCGAGGGCTGCGAGGTCACCTTCGACCGGATCGCGTACCGCCCGACGGGCATCGCCGACCTCCGCGACGGCAGCTGACCGGGCGCACAGCCGCGCACCCGCACGCCGGGGGTGCCCCCGCCTTCCGCGACAGGAAGGCGGGGGCATCGTCTATTCGATCTTCGCGGTGATGGTCCGGACGAACTCGGGGAGCACATCGTCCCGCCACACGAAGGGCGCCGGGGCCGGCTTGCCCTTGAAGGTCACGGTGGTCTGCCCGCCCACGGTGAACAGCAGCGGGCCCTTGCGGCAGTTCCAACTGCCTTCGGCGAGACCCGTGATGACGCAGCGGTCCGCGCCCTGCGCGCCCTGGTTGGTGCCGGTTCCCGGCACGAGGCGGTCGGCGTAGCGCACGATCAGTTCCGGGTCGGCCACGGCATCGATGCGGACCCAGAACTGGGTGGCGCTGTAGGTCTCGCCGGGAAGCCGCATGCTGTAGAGGCACTGGCCGGACCCGGCCCTGTCACTCGCCTTCCACGTGGAGTCCGCGGCGAAGTCCTTGACCGACGAGGAACTGATCGCGCGGCTCTCGTGCTCGATGTCCTTGACGCCGGGGAAGATGGCCTCGATCTCCTCCTGGTTCACGAACGAGCACGCGTCCGGCCACCGGTTCGCGTCCAGGACCGCCCCGTCCCCGATCTCGGGAAGGGCGATGGTCCCGTCCCGGGGAGCGGCCTCGCCTATCGCGACCTCGTCGTCGGAGAAGGCGTCGGAGCTGATCAGGAACGCCAGCAGGACGGCATTCGAGAGCAGCAGGACGCCCACCAGGGCGCGCACCATGACTCTGTTCTTCGGCATGGCGGCTGATTGTCCTGGAGGAGCGAGCCGGTTGTCGATCGCGTTCCCGTCTGTTCCGGCCCTCGGCGTCGCTCGTGCGCCGCCGCCCGTGAGACCCTGCCGTCGGCCGGCTGCCGAACCATTGGGGGAGAAACACGTCATGGCTGTGCATCTGATCGGGGGCGGCTGGGACGAGGACGTCGCACCGCTCGTCTACGGGCCGTTCCTCGCCGAGGCGGGGCACGAGGGCGCGGTGGGGTGTCTGCTGGTCGACGAGGGGGACGGCGCGGAGCAGTTCGCCCGCTACGACGCCGTGTTGCGCGGGGTGGCGCCGCGGTGCAGGCCGGTGCCGCTGTTCGTGCCGGTGGGCGGGGTGTTCGCGCCCGAGGCGCTCGCCGGTCTGGACGGGCTGCTGGTCGGCGGCGGTCTCACGCCCGCCTACCAGGACGCGCTCGGACCGGTGGCGGCCGCCGTGGGGCGGGCGCTGGACGTGCGCCCACTGCCGTACGCGGGCTTCTCCGCCGGCGCCGTCGTCGCCGCACGACGGGCGCTGGTCGGCGGGTGGCTGGACCGCGGTGTTCCGGTGTGCCCCGACGACGCCGCCGAGGACATCGAGGAGATCGAGGTCCGCGACGGCCTCGGGCTCGTCCCGTACACCGTCGACGTGCACGCCGCCCAGTGGGGGACGCTCGCCCGCCTGGTCGCAGCCGTTGCCCGCGGTGACGCGGATTCCGGGGTCGCCCTGGACGAGAACACGCTGCTGACCGTGGGGGGCGACGGCCGTGCGGTGGTGGCCGGGGCCGGGCAGGTGCATCTCGTACGGGGCGCGGAGCCGGCCGGTTCCGTCACCGTGCGGGCCTTCCGGGCCGGGGACGTGCTCACCGCCTGAGGGGGCCGGTGCCTTGCGTGACCGTGCGGGCGCCTTCGGCTTCCGCACGGTCACGCAAGGCACCGGCCCCACCCCGGAGTTCACCATCGCCGAGGCGTTCAGGCGGGCGTACGGGACGGCTCCGGGGCGGCATCCGCGCGAGGCCGGCCCACCTCGGCCGGGGCCGCCTGCCGTGCCACGCCCCGCGGCAGCCTTGTCGTGGCCAGGGCGGTGAGGGCGAGGAGGGCCGCGCTGATCAGCAGGCTCGTACGGAGTCCCGTCCCGAAGCCGCCCGCGACCAGGGCGCCGAACGCCGCCACGCCCAGCCCGCCGGAGACCTGGCGGGCGGCGTTGAGTACGCCCGCGGCGACCCCGGCCCGCTCGGTCGGCACGGTCTCCATCATCGCCGCGGTCAGCGGCGGCAGGGCCAGACCCGCGCCCAGGGCCAGCGGCACCAGGAGGACGGCCGTCAGGACCAGCGAGGTGTCCGGGCCGACGAACAGCAGGAGCAACAGGCCGGCCACCGAGACCAGTTGGCCGGTCAGCATCGGCAGCCGGGGGCCGTACCGGTTCGCGAGCCTGCCGGACAGGATGTTCACCACCACCAGCAGCCCGGTCATCGGCAGGAACATCAGCCCCGCGGTCAGCGCCGACTGGCCGCGTACCTGCTGGAAGTAGATGCTGAAGACGAAGATCATCCCGTAGAAGGCCAGGCTGAGCGCGGACCCGGCGGCGACCGCCACCGCCGCGGTCCGGTTGCGGAAGAGGCCGAGCGGCACCACCGGGTGGGGGTGGCGGGACTCGATGCGGAGGAAGCCGGCCAGGCCGGCCACCGCGACGCCCAGGGCGGTCAGGGCGACCGGTCCCTTCTCGATCACGGCGAAGGCGAGGGCGGCCAGGGTCAGTACGGCGGTCAGCTGACCGGGCAGGTCCAGCGGGGCAGGGCGCCGCGGGGAACGCGGCAGCCGGAAGGTGAGCGCCAGTGCGAACAGGCCCAGCGGCAGGTTGATGAAGAAGATGGCCCGCCAGTCCCAGGCTGTGGTGAGCGCGCCGCCGACGACCGGGCCCAGCGCCGCGGCCGTCGTGCCGCCCGCCGCCCACAGCGACACGGCACGCCCGCGCTGCGCGGGACCGGTGTACGCCTGGCGGACCAGGGCGAGCGTCGTCGGCAGCACGATCGCCGCGGCCACGCCCTGGACCACCCGGAAGCCGATGAGCGAAGGCAGGTTCGGAGCCAGCCCGCAGGCGGCGGACGCGAGGGTGAAGAGCGCGATCCCGAGCGTGTACGCGCGGGTGGCGCCGATCCGGTCGGAGAGCGCGCCGGTGGACAGCAGCAGCGCGGCGAACGCGATCGTGTACGCGTCTACCACCCACTGCAGCCCGGACATTCCGCCGCCCAGGTCCGCCCCCATCGAGGGGAGCGCCACGTTCACCACCGAGGCGTCGAGCATGATCAGCGCGAAGCCGAGGAGTGAGGCGAGGAGGGTGAGCGCGGGGGCCGGTGCGGGCCGCTGGGCGCTCAACTCGGGTCCGATCGCGGGAGCTTGTCTGGTCTTCTCTGTGGGCATGACCTCAGCCTCGCGGCCGGCGCCGGGATAGAGTAGTGGCCCGAATGCCATACCTCCGGAGGTTCTGGCCATGCCGCCCGCACACCGAGTCGTCGTCATCTCCACACCGCCCGTGTCCATGTTCAACATCGCCATTCCCGAGATGCTGTTCAGCAAGGTCGAGATCGACGGCGAGCCGGGATACGAGACGGTCTACTGCACCCCGGACCCCGGGCCCGTCCGGACCAGCGGCGGGCTCGACGTGCAGATCGAGGGCGGACTCGGCCTCATCGAGTCGGCCGACACGGTGATCCTGGCGGGCGCCGGCTCGCGCGAGGAGCCCGACCCGCGCATCCTGGCCGCCCTGCGCCGGGCCTCGGCCGACGGCCGGCGCATCGCGTCCATCTGCACCGGCGCCTTCGCCCTCGCCGAGGCCGGTCTTCTCGACGGGCGGGCCGCCACCACCTACTGGACGTACACCGGCGAACTCGGCGACCGCTACCCTTCCGTCGACCTGCAGAAGGACGTCCTGTTCGTCCAGGACGGTCGGGTCCTCACCTCGTCCGGATACGCGGCCGGCATCGATCTGTGCCTCCACATCATCCGTACCGACTACGGGGCCGCCGTCGCCAACCACGTCGGCCGGCTCACGCTCGTCGCCCCCGTGCGGCCGGGCGGGCAGACGCAGTTCACCGACACCCCGCTGCCGCCCGAGCGCGGGGTCTCGTTCGCCGGCACCCGCGCCTGGGCGATGCAGCACCTCGACGAGCCGCTGACCCTGACCGACCTGGCCCGCAACGGCGGCGTCTCCATCCGTACGCTCTCGCGCCGCTTCCACGCCGAGACCGGCCTCAGCCCCCTCCAGTGGCTCCTGCACCAGCGCATCGAGCGGGCCAGGGAACTCCTGGAGACCACCACCCTTCCCATGGACCAGGTGGCGCGGGCGAGCGGCCTCGGCACGGCCGACTCGATGCGCCAGCACATCCAGCGCAGGCTGGGCCTCACGCCGAGCGCCTACCGGACCTCGTTCAGCAGGGTGGCCGCCGCCGCAACCTCCGGCTGAACGGGCGCGTCCCCTCCACCATGATCCGAACCGCGACCCCCGCCGATCTCGACGCCATGGTCCGCCTGCACGCCGAGGCCCGGGCCACGTACTACAGCGGGCACCTGCCCGAGGAGGAGTACGCGGGCGAGGCCGGCCGCAGCAGGGGCGGCTGGGCCCGCGCCATCGACCGCGCGGACGCCACCGTGCTCTGCGCCGAACAGGACGGGACCCTCACGGGCATCGCGGCCTACGCCCCGCGCGACGGTGCGATGCACCTCAGCCAGCTCCATGTGTCACCGGCCCACTGGCGCAAGGGGGTCGGGACCGCCCTGCACGACGCGTGCGTGGCCGCCTGGCGGCGGGACGGGGTGGCGGAGGCCCGGCTTGAGGTCTTCGTCCACAACCTCCGGGCCCAGGCCTTCTACGCCGCGCGCGGCTGGACACCCGACCCGGACCGCTCCCGGACGGGCAGCCACCTGATGCTGATTCTTCTGCCCTGACCCTGCCCCGGCTCCTCCGTGCGGACAGGCGCAGGCCCAGAGGCTCTGGGACCCGGGTTGGGTCCTGGGGCCCATGACGGCGCGGCCCCGGGTCCGTAGGCTGAGAAATCGTCATTCTGCCTGCGGGCAGTGCTGGTTGGGGAGCGAAGCATGTCTGCGACAGGTGGCATATCCGCGTACGGAGGCGTAGGACCCGCTCCCGGGGCGGGGCGCCGTGAGCTGCCGCGCGCCATGGGGGCGGCACGGCTGCTGCTGCATGTGCTGTTCGGCGCCACCCTGCTGGGCGCCGTCGGCCTGGCGGGGTCCGCGCTCGCCGCCGACGCGCTGGACGGCGTCGTGGTCGGGCTGCTGCTGTACGGGGCCGTGCCCGGTGTCGTGGGCTGGCTGCTCTCGCGGCGGGTGTGGACCGGTGGCCGGGGCGTCTGGGGCGGACTCGTCGCCGTACAGGCGTGGTTGATCATCGGTGGCGCGGCCAACGCCGCCGACGGGTCGATGCACGGCTTCACCCAGATATTCCTGCCGGTGCTGATCCTGGTGTTCCTGAGCCGGCCGGACAGCCGCGCGTGGTTCCGCCTGTCGGCGCGCGAACGCGAGGACAAGCCGGACTTCTCGCTCCCGCACATGATCACGTGGCGCCGCGACCGTGGACAGTCGGCCCTGGAGTACGTGGGCCTGGTCATGCTCGTCGCGGCCATCGTGGTGGCGTTGCTGCTGAGCGGCGTGGGCGGCCCGATGGCGGACCGCTTCCAGGCCGCCGTCTGCTCCGTCACGGGCACGTCCTGCCCGGCCAAGGGCAGCGGAACGGTGAACGCGGGCGACTCCGCGGGCGGCGCGACCGCGGGCGGCGCGGAGACCGGGGGCGCCGACGCGGGCGCCACGGTCGTCGGCGGCGCGGACGGGGGAGGCGAGAACGGCGGCGCCGGTGGTGCGAACGGCGGCGCCAACGGTGGCGCTGGTGGTGCGAACGGCGGCGCCGGTGGTGCGAATGGTGCGGCCGGGGGTGCGAACGGCGGCGCCGGTGGCGCCGATGGCAGTTCCGGTGGTGCGAACGGTGCGGCCGGCGGGACCACCGGGGGCGACTCCACCGGAGGCGCCGGCGGACCGGCCGGGGCGGACACCACCGGGGGATCGGACACCGCGGGCGGCTCCGACACCGCCGGGGGCGCCGACGCGACCGGCGGTACGGGCGGCCCCGACGGGCCCGGCAGCGACACCTACCCCGAGACCGCGGACGAGCCCGAGGCCGACTACGACGACATCCCCGCGTCCGGCGAGGACGACTCGGGGGACTCCGGCGACTCCGACGACGGTGAGGACAAGGAGGACTGCGGCGGCTGGGGCTTCTTCGGCTGCGCCTGGGACCGTGGCACGCAGGTCGTCAAGGGCGTCTTCGTGGACGGCATCTGGGGCGACGTGACCGGGGTCATCGACCTCTTCAAGCCCTCGACCTGGTCCGGCATCGTCGACTACGGCAAGCAGCTCGGCAGCCAGTGGGCGGACGACGCCAAGGACGCCGGCAGCAAGTGGGACAAGGGCGACTACCTGGGAGCGTTCGGCGACTGGGGCAAGGCCTCGTTCAACACCGTCGTCAAGGTCGGCGACGACATGTTCGTCGGCGACGACGTGCGCGAGCGGTGGAACAACGGGGAGAAGACCCGCGCCGTCACCGACGTCGTGTGGAACGTCGGCTCCCTCTTCATCCCCGGGTACGACGTCGCGAAGGTCATCGGCAAGACCAGCAGGCTCGGAAAGATCGGGAAGATCGCCGCCGACGTGGCGGAGGCCGCCGAGGACGCGGGCGCCGCCTCGCGCCGGGCCCGCAAGGCCGCCGAGGCCGGGGACGTCGACGGAGCCCGCAAGGCGGCCAAGGAGGCCGACGACGCCGCCGACAAGGCCGAGGACTCGGCCCGTAAGACCGGCTGCTCCATCGCCTCCGGACCCCTCGGGCCCAGGACCCGCTACGGCGGCACCGGTGTCGCGGGTGCGGGGACCGGAGTGCTCGCCGCCGGACCGCCGGACCATGTGATCCTCGCCGACGACGGCTGCGACAAGGCCGCCGAGGCCAAGGCGAAGGAGGCCCGCGACCAGGAGCGCGCCGCCTGGACCGACAAGAAGCGCGCCGAGGAGAAGGACCGCGCCGCCAAGGCCCTGGAGAAGAAGAAGCCGTGGCCGGACGCCAAGCGCAACGACAGCTCCGACCCGCGGAACTACAACCCGCCGAAGTGGGCGGACGATCTGAAGGACCCGGAGCTCGGCTCGGCCGACGCGGGCGACGGGTTCTGGGGGAGCCGTGACCGCAACCCCAAGCCCAACTGGAAGAACGAGTCCTGGCTCCGCTACCAGGAGCAGATCACCGGCACCAACCGCGGCAAGGAGTACATCGTCGCCAACCCCAAGGAGGGCAAGCCTCCGGTGGAGTACGACGGGTGGGACTCCGGACGGCAGACGTTCCTGGAGGCGAAGAACGGCTACAAGAGCTACCTGACGAAGGGCGACAAGGGGACGCTCACCAAGTCCGGCCGGGAGAAGTTCGTCAAGGAGGCGACGGAGCAGGTCAGCGCCTCCGGCGGCCGTGCGATCGAATGGCACTTCTCCGACCCGGACGTGGCCAAGGCCGCCCGGAAGGCCTTCCGTGAGGAGGGGCTTCCGATCAAGGTCGTCTACAGCAAGCAGAACCCGGAGAAGAGCACGAGGAAGGCCGGGGCCTTCGACTAGCCTGGGGCGCCCCGGGCCCGGTGTGCGGCCCGGGGCGGGACCGACGACGGATCACAACGGTGGAGGCAGGACATGCGACGTGTGGTGCGAGGCTTCTGGGGTCCCCGGAAGGAATCGCCCCTGGAGCTCGCGGGACGCTGGAAGACGATGCTGGACGCCCTTCCCGCACTGCTTCCGGCAGCCGGCCCCGCCACCGCCGGGGAGCCGTGGACCTGGACGCACCACCACGCGTCCGGCAGCCCCACGGAGCTCCGGCCCGACGAGGCCGCGCTGGCCGCCGCGCTCCAGGCCGACCACGACTCCCCGCAGACCTCGGACGGGGCCGGTCTCAGCCTGGCGGTCACGGGTGAGCCGGGCTGGGAGGTCGCGGTCTCCGGGCGCGGCGGCGGGGAATCGGAGTACGTGACCCAGGCGGTCGTGCTCACGGTCGTCTCCCCGGACGGGGCCGAGGTCGGCGAAGCCGCCCTCCTCGCGCTGATCGCGGACACCTGGCAGCCGGACATCGGCGATGTCACCGACGACGACCTGCTGGACGCCCTGGAGGACGACGCCGGCTACGACTACACCCGCTCCGAACTGTGCGTGGGCCGGCTCGGCTACCTCTCCCCGGGCCGGGCGGCGCTCGTCCCCGACGGAGTGGGAGCGGTCGGCAAGGAGCCGGTCGGCGCGGGTCTGCTCCTGGACATCGCACTCCCCGGGGACACCGGGGCCGTGGTGGACGCCTATGTGCGCCTGCGCGACGCCGGCGCGCTGGAGCCCCTGCCCCGCCCGATGAACCGCACGTACCTCTAGGCCGTACAGCTCGTACGCCGGTCCGGGCCGCTCCCCGGCACAGGGGAGCGGCCCGGGGAATGACCGGCACCCCGATGGGTGTTTCCCGGTGAGCGGAGGGTCCCTCCGCGCTGTGGAAGCAGCCGCACGAGAGCCTGGAGAGCAGAAGAGTCATGCGCGTCGAGATCTGGAGCGACATCGCCTGCCCGTGGTGCTACATCGGCAAGGCCCGGTTCGAGAAGGGCCTGGCAGGGTTCGCGCACCGCGACGAGGTCGAGGTGGTCCACCGGTCCTTCGAGCTCGACCCCGGGCGCGCCAAGGGCGACACCGGACAGGTCATCGACATGCTGGCGCAGAAGTACGGGCGCACCCGCGAGGAGGCCCTGTCGATGGAGGCGAACGTCGCCGCCAACGCGCGGGCCGAGGGGCTCGGCTACCGCACCGAGGGCCGTGACCACGGCAGCACCTTCGACATCCACCGGCTGCTGCACCTGGCCAAGGCGCGCGGCCGCCAGGACGAGCTGCTGAGCCTGGCCTACCGGGCGAACTTCGCCGAGGAGCGTTCCGTCTACGACGACGAGGTGCTGGTCGAGCTGGCCGTCGAGGCAGGTCTGGACGGCGACGAGGCGCGCGCGGTGCTCGCCGATCCGCAGGCGTACGCGGCCGAGGTGCGGGCCGATGAGCGGGAGGCGTCCGAACTCGGCGCCAACGGGGTGCCGTTCTTCGTGCTCGACCGGCGGTACGGCATCTCCGGCGGCCAGCCCGCCGAGGTCTTCGCCCAGGCGCTGGACCAGGCGTGGAAGGACCGTCCGCTGACCGCGATCGGCGGGGACGCGGCGGCCTGCGACGCCGACGGGGCCTGCGAGGTTCCGCAGACCGGAAGCAACGCCTGAGGCCCGCTCCGGAACCGCCCGGAACCGCCCGCGCTCCCTGCATCCATAAGTAATGCTTGGGTACACCCCTTAACTCTTGGTGATTGACTATGGGTTGAGGGGAGTTCAGGCTGGGCGCATGATGACCCCTTCGCTCAGCCGTGCGGTGGCCGCCGAGTTCGCGCCGGAGACCGCCTACCTCAACACCTCCACCTGCGGGCTGCTGCCCCGCCGTACCGTCGACGCGGTGAGAGCCCTCGCCGAGGGCAACACCACGGGCCGCAGGGACGGGGCGGGCGACTTCGAGGCGGTGGACGGGGCCAGGGAGGGATTCGCGCGGATCGCCGGGGTCGACGCCGGCCGGGTCGCGGTCGGCAGCTCGGTCACCGTTCATGTGGGGCTGATCGCCTGCTCGCTGCCCGCCGGTGCCGAAGTGCTGGTGCCCGAGGGTGAGTTCAGCTCGGTCGTCACCCCCTTCGCGGTGCGCGGAGACCTCCGGATGCGGTACGTCCCGCTGGCGGAGCTGGCCGGCGCGGTGCGCCCCGATACGGCGCTCGTCGCCTTCTCCTCGGTGCAGTCCGCCGACGGCCGGCTCGCCGACCTGGACGCGGTGCGCGCCGCGGCGGCCGCGCACGGCGCCCGTACGCTGCTGGACGCCACCCAGTCCGCGGGCTGGCTGCCGCTCGACGCCGGGGCGTACGACTACACGGTCGCGGGCGGCTACAAGTTCCTGCTCTCCCCGCGCGGTACGTCGTTCCTCACCGTCACCGAGGAGGCCCAGCAGTCCCTCCCGCCGGTCTTCGCCGGCTGGGTCGCGGCCGAGGACCCGTGGAACAGCACCTACGGGCCGGTCGCCAAGCTCGCCCCCGACGCCCGGCGCTACGACGAACCGCCCGCGTTCCTCTCGTACCACGGAGCCGAGCAGTCCCTCGCGCTGCTGAACGAGATCGGCATCGACACCGTCCATGACCACGCCACCGGGCTCGCCGCCCGGTTCAGGGCCGGGCTGGCCGGGCTGGGGCATCGGGCCGTGCCGGCCGAGACGGCCGTCGTCGGGGTGCCGGGACTCGGTGACCGGGCGCCGGACCTGGGGCGGGCGGGTGTGATGGTCTCGAACCGGGCCGGTAATCTGCGGGCGGCCTTCCACCTGTACAACACCGAGGCCGATGTGGACCGGGCGCTCGACGTCCTCTCCGGCTGAGGTCCGGCCGCGCGGGCGTCAGCCGTTCTCCGGGCAGTCCGCCGCCTCGCGGCAGAGGTTCTCCTCGACCTTGGCCAGCAGTCTGGCCAGCTCCTTGCGTTCCCCCGCGTCCAGGCCCGCGAGGGTGTGCTCCTCCAGGCTCGTCCAGGCCTGCTCCACGTCGGAGAGCAGCGCACAGCTGTTGTCGGTGGCCTCGACCAGGACGGCCCTGCGGTCGGCCGGGTCGGGGCTGCGGCGGACGTGCCCGGACTGCTCCAGGCGCTGGAGCATCTTGGTGACCGTGGACGGGTCCAGGTCGACCGCCTTGATCACCTCGGACTGGCGGACCGCGCCCGCGTCCCACAGGTACATCATCAGGAACTCCTGGCCGGGGTAGAGGCCCGCGCCCTTGAGCAGCTTGCCCGCCGCGATCCGGTGGAGCCGCGAGACCCGTGACACGGCGTGGCTGAACGGGCCGCCGCGGGCGGCGCTGGGCAGCTCGGAACAGGCGGGATCGGAGGTCATCGGTGACTCCTCGGGTCGGTGCACGGCGGCTCCGCGGCTACCGGAAGCGCTTTGTCACCGACTTTACCTTGGTCGGCCAAGTAATGCGTTACAGTGGCCCACGTGCGAAAGGTTGGCCGACCACATAGTTCTGGCCGGCCGATCCCGTGTCTTCCTTTCGGCCACATATCTGGGGGCTCCCATGACCACCGCGTTCGACTCACTCGACCTGGCCGGCACCCGGCTCGCCAACCGCATAGCCCTGGCGCCGATGACCCGGAGCCGGGCGGGGGAGGGCGGCGTGCCGACCGAGCTCACCGCCGAGTACTACGCCCAGCGCGCATCGGCCGGACTCGTCATCACCGAGGGCATCCAGCCGTCGGCCGTCGGCCAGGGATACCCCAGCACCCCGGGACTGCACAGCGACGAGCAGATCGCCGCCTGGCGCAAGGTCACCGACGCCGTGCACGACAAGGGCGGCAGGATCTTCGCGCAGGTCATGCACGCCGGCCGGATCGGCCACCCGGTGCTGCTGCCCGACGGGCTCACCCCGGTCGGCGCCTCCCCGGTCGCGGCCGCCGGACAGGTCTTCACCCAGGAGGGCGCGAAGGACTTCGTCACCCCGCGCGAGCTGACCGACGCGGAGATCAGGGAGACGGTCGCCGACTTCGCCGCCGCCGCACGGGGCGCGGTGGACGCCGGCTTCGACGGTGTGGAGCTGCACGGCGCCAACGGATACCTGATCCACCAGTTCCTGGCGCCCAACTCCAACCTGCGCACCGACGCGTGGGGCGGTTCCGTGGAGGGCCGGATACGGTTCGCCGTGGAGACCGTGCGCGCCGTCGTCGCCGAGATCGGTGCCGCACGCACCGCGATCCGCCTCTCGCCCGGCGGCCCGTTCAACGACATCGACGAGCCCGCGCCGGAAGCCACGTACAGCGCGCTCGTCCAGGCCATCGAACCGCTCGGGCTCGCCTATCTGCACCTCGTCGAGGGCGCGCCCGGAGACCGGGCGCTGACCGACTCCCTGCGCAAGCAGTTCAACGGCACCCTCGTCCTCAACCCGGCGAGCGACGGCCCGACCGGGCCCGACGCGCTCACCCTGGTCGAGGAGGGCGTGGCGGACATCGTCTCCTACGGGGCGCTGTTCCTGGCCAACCCGGACCTGCCCGAGCGGCTGCGCGCGGGCGGCCCCTACAACGACCCGGACCGCGCCACCTTCTACGGGGGCGACCACCGCGGCTACACGGACTACCCGGTGCTCGGGGCGTGACCGTCCGCACCTGCGGCGTCCGCCGCGCTCATGCCGAGTCGCGGCGGACCAGTTCGGTGGGCAGTATCACCGCGGCCGGGTCCTCCCCGCCGATCTGCGCCAGCAGCACCCGCACCATCTCGGCGCTGATCCGGTCCCACGGCTGACGGATCGTCGTCAGCGCGGGCCGGGAGGCGAGCGCGGCGGGGGAGTCGTCGAAACCGCCCACCGCGACATCGTGCGGCACGCTGCGCCCCGCCTTCTCCAGCGCCGCGAGCACCCCCTGCGCCATCAGGTCCGATGCGACGAACACCGCGTCCAGGTCCGGCGCCCGCTCCAGCAGCAGCGCGGCCGCCGCCTCGCCGCCCGCCCGGCTGTAGTCGCCGGGCACGATCAGCGCGTCGTCGACGGGCAGTCCGCGGTCGGCCAGCATCTCGCGGTAGCCGGCCAGCCGCTCCACGCCGCCCGGGGTGTCCAGGGGGCCGCTGACCGTACCGATCCTGCGGCGCCCCGACTCGTACAGGAAACGCACCATGTCCCGGGCGCCGTCCCGGTCGTCGGCGGCCACGTAGCTGACCTTCGAGCCCTGCCCGAGCGGCTTCCCGCAGGCGACCAGGGGCACCCCCGCCTCGTGCAGCTGGGCCGCGACCGGGTCGCCCGAGTGGCTGGAGACCAGCAGGACCCCGTCCACGTGCCCGGCGATGTACCGCATGTTCCTGCGGCGCTCCGCCTCCGTGCCCGCGATCATCAGCAGCAGCGGGATGTCGTGCGCGGCGAGCGCGCTGGTGCAGCCGCGCAGCAGCACGTTGAAGTTCGGGTCCTCGAAGAACCGCTCCTGGGGCTCGGTCAGCAGGAAGGCCACCGAGTCGGAGCGGCCCGTGATCAGCGATCTGGCGTGCCGGTTGACCGTGTATCCGGTCTTGCGGATGGCGGAGTTGACCGCATCGAGCGCGGCCGGGCTGACGTTGTGACCGCCGTTCAACACCCGGGAGACCGTGCCGCGGGAGACCCCGGCCTCCCGGGCCACGTCATGGATCGTCGGCGGCCGTCGGCGTCCCGTACCGGTCTGTTCTGTGCGGCTCATGGTGCGTGATCTTTCGTCAAGTGACGTCCTGGCGGGGCCCGTCAGGACTTTACGGCCCCGGAGAGCAGGTCGAGGCTCCAGAAACGCTGGATGACCAGGAACAGGGCGATCAGCGGGACGATCGCCAGCAGCGCGCCCGTGATCACCAGCGTATAGAGCGCCGGGGTGGTGGCACCCTGCTGGAGCAGGGTGAAGAGCCCCAGCGTGACCGGGAACTTCTCGTCGTCGCCGAGCATGATGTAGGGCAGCAGGAAGTTGTTCCAGATCGCGACGAACTGGAAGAGGAAGACGGTCACCAGGCCCGGCAGCATCATCGGCAGCGCGATGGTGCGGAAGATCCGCCACTCGCCGCCCCCGTCCATCCGCCCGGCCTCGATCACATCGCCGGGCACGGCGGCCGCCGCGTAGATCCGGGCCAGGTACACCCCGTACGGGGAGAGGATCACCGGCAGCATCACCGACAGGTACGAGTCGGTCAGATCGGCCTTCGCCATCAGCAGGTACTGCGGCACCGCGAGGATCACCGGCGGCATCAGCACCCCGGCCAGCAGGATGTTGAAGATGCTCTCCCTGCCGCGGAAGCGGTACACCGCCAGCGCGTACCCCGAGAGGGCGGAGACGGCCGTGGACAGCAGAGCGCCCACGCCGGCGTAGAGGGCCGAGTTGGCCATCCACTTCCAGTACACCCCGTCCCGGTACGCCGAGAGGTCGGCGACGTTGTCCGCGAAGCCGGAGCCGGGCAGGAAGGTGAAGGTCGAGAACAGCTCGCTGCCGGACTTGGTCGAGGCGGTCAGGATCCAGGCGACGGGCAGCAGGCAGTAGAGGGCGCCGAGCAGCAGCACCGCGGTGGGCACGAGGGCGAACCGGCGGGGGGCCGCGGCCGGGGGCCGCGGATGCGTCGTGGTCACTGGGGGTCCCCCTGCTTCGTACGGGAGTTGGCCGCCCTGAGGAAGCCGAAGGACAGGGCCAGGGTCACGACCGCGATGATGACCGCCTGGGCGGCCGCCGCGTAGATGTCGTTGTTGACGAAGGCGTCCTGGTAGACCTTCATCAGCGGACTCCAGGTGGTGGAGAGGGAGTTGGTGAGCGGCTTCAGGGTGGTCGGCTCGTTGAACACCTGGAGGGTCGCGATGATCGAGAAGAAGAACGTCAGCACCAGCGAGGGCGCCACCATCGGGATCTTGATCCGGAGCGCGATCTGGAGCTGCGAGCAGCCGTCCAGCCGGGCCGCCTCGAAGATCTCGGCGGGGATGGCCCGCAGCGAGGTGTAGATGACGATCATGTTGAAGCCGGTGCCGCCCCAGACCGCGATGTTGGCCAGCGCGAGGTAGAGCGGCCCGCCGTCGAGCAGGTCCGGCTGCGGCAGGCCCGCCCGGTCCAGCAGGAAGTAGAACGGGCTGACGTCGGGCAGGTAGAGGAAGCCCCACATCAGGGCGGCGACCACACCGGGGATCGCGTACGGGAGGAAGATCGCCAGCCGGGTGAACCCGCGCAGCCTGAGCCGTTCGGTGTCCAGCAGCAGTGCGAAGAGCAGGGCCAGGCCCAGCATCACCGGGACGACGATCGCGCCGTAGCCGAGGATGCGCAGCGCGCCGTTGAGCAGTTCGGAGTCGGAGAGCGCGTCCCGGTAGTTGGCGAACCCGGCCCAGACCTCCTCGCGGGCCCCCTTGCCCAGGCCCAGTCCGCTGACCTCGGTGCGGCGGAGGCTGAGGTGGAGCGCGTAGCCGATGGGCAGGGCGAAGAAGAGCAGGAACAGCACGGTGGCGGGGATCAGGAAGGCGTACGGGGCGCTCCTGACCCCGTACGCCTTCCGGCGGCGCGCGCGTGTCACTCGGAGACTCCGAAGCCCTGCTTCTTCAGGTCGGCGACGGTGGCGTCCTGCATCGAGGTGAGGGCCGGTGCGAAATCGGACCTGCGCTTGGCGGCCTCGGCGAAGTTGTCCTTGAAGGCCGTGTACGCGACGTTCACGTTGGGGCCCCAGGCCGCGGGTGCGGTGCCCTTGGCGATCTTGGCGGCCTCGGTGTAGAAGTCCGGCTGGTTGGCGAAGTAGGCCGGCGGCTTCGCGAGGGCGCCGCCGGTCTGGGCGGCCGTGGCTGCGGGGTAGACGCCGCTCTCCTTGACCAGCGCGGCGAGCGCCGCGGGGTCGGTGTTCAGCCACTTCGCGAAGGCGGCCGCGGCCGCCTTGTGCTTCGAGTCGTTGGTGACCGCGGTCGAGGAGCCGCCCCAGCTGCCGGTGACGCTCTCGCCGGCCTTCCACTGCGGGAGCGGGGCCATGGCCCACTTGCCCGCGGTGCCGGGTGCGGCGGTGGTCAGGGTGCCGGGCGCCCAGACCGCGCTGACCCAGGCGATCTGCTTGCCGGTGTTGAGCGCCTTGTTCCAGGCCGGGGTGTACATCGGCTGGTTATCGACGGCGCCCTCCTTGACCAGTCCGCCCCAGAAGTCCGCGACCTTCCGCGTGGCCGGGTCGTCGATCGCGACCTTCCACTTGTCGCCCGAGGTGGTCCACCACCGGGCGCCGGCCTGCTGGGCGAGGCCCGCGAAGAGGCCGGAGTCGTTGGAGGAGAAGGTGGTGAGGTCCTTGTCCGGCGCCTTCTTCTTCAGCGCCCGGGCGGTCTGCGCGAACTCGTCCCAGGTGGTGGGCACGGACAGCCCGTACTGCTTGAACAGGTCCTGGCGGTAGTAGAACATCAGCGGGCCGGAGTCCTGGGGCAGCGCGTACAGGGCGTCCGACCCCAGCGTCGCCTGCTGCCAGACGCCGTCGGCGAACCGGTCCTTCGCGTCGCCGGCCTCCTCGGATATGTCGGCGAGCACGTCGTTGGAGACGAGGGTGGGCAGCGCCTGGTACTCGGCCTGCACCAGGTCGGGGGCCTTGTGCGCCTTCGCCGCGGTGATGATCTTGGTGACCAGGTCGTCGCCCGACGCCTGCTTCTTCACCGTGACCGTGATGCCGGCCTTCTTGCCCTCGCCCTTGTTCCAGAGGTCCGCGACCTTGTCCAGACCGGGGGCCCAGGCCCAGTAGGTGAGCGACGCGGGGCCGGCGGCGGCCGGGCCGTCCCCGCTGCCGTCGTCGTCCGACGAGCCGCAGCCCGTGAGCAGGGCGGTGGCGGCGAGTGAGACGGCCGCGGACACCGCGACGATGCGGTACTTCATGGATTTCTCCCCTGACGAGAAGCGAGGGTGCAGCGCCGGCAAGCGCTGTGAGCGTTCACAGTAGAGAAACGAAACCGACACTTGTCAATGGTTGTTGCTGTGCGGTTATGTTGGGCCAGCGCCACCGAGAGTGTGTGTGCACGTTCCCAGAAGTTGTTCCAAAGAGCCCAGGAGACGCCCATGCCGCACACCCCTCGCGCGACTGCCCCGCAGGGTCTGCACCAGCTGGCCTTCGGCGGCGACTACAACCCCGAGCAGTGGCCCGAGGAGGTCTGGCACGAGGACATGCGCCTCATGCGGGAGGCCGGCGTCACCATGGTCAGCGTCGGGATCTTCTCCTGGGCGCTCCTGGAGCCCGAGCCGGGCACCCACGACTTCGGCTGGCTCGACCGGCTCCTGGACCTGCTGCACGTCAACGGCATCCGCGCCGACCTCGGCACCCCCACCGTCGCCCCGCCCGCCTGGTTCTACCGCGCCCACCCCGATGCCCTGCCGGTCAGCAGGGACGGCGTCCGGTACGCCTTCGGATCGCGCGGCGCGATCTGCCACAGCAACCCCGCCTACCGCGCCGCCGCGGCGGACATCACCGAACAGCTCGCCCGCCGGTACGCGAACCACCCGGCCCTCGCCCTGTGGCACGTCCACAACGAGTACGGCGTCCCGGTCAGCGCCTGCTACTGCGACAACTGCGCCGCCCACTTCCGCCGCTGGCTCACCGCCCGCCACGGCGACGCCGCGGCCGTCAACGAGGCCTGGGGCACCGCCTTCTGGGGCCAGCGCTACCGCAGCCTCGACGAGATCGACCCGCCCCGCACCACCCCGACCGTCGGCAACCCGGCCCAGCAGCTGGACTACGCCCGCTTCGCCGACGCCACCATGCGCGAGAACTTCTGCGCGGAACGCGACATCCTGCACCGCCTCGCCCCCGGAATCCCCGTCACCACCAACTTCATGACCGCGCTCAGCCAGTGCGACTCGGTGGACTACTGGGCCTGGGGCCGCGAGGTCGACCTCGTCACCAACGACCACTACCTGATCACCGACGGCCGCCGCACCCACGTCAACCTCGCCATGGCCGCCGACCTCACCCGCTCGGTCGCAGGCGGGGCCCCCTGGCTGCTCCTCGAACACTCCACCAGCGGGGTCAACTGGCAGCCCCGCAACCCCGCCAAGCGCCCCGGCGAGATGGCCCGCAACAGCCTCGCCCACGTCGCCCGCGGCTCCGACGGCGCGATGTTCTTCCAGTGGCGGCAGTCCCTGCGCGGCGCGGAGAAGTTCCACTCGGCGATGCTCCCGCACGCCGGTACGGACTCCCGGATCTGGCGCGAGGTCTCCCGGCTCGGCTCCGATCTCGGCCTGCTGGACGAGATCCGCTCCACCCGGACCGTCGCCGACGTCGCCATGGTCTGGGACTGGCAGTCCTGGTGGGCCCAGTCGCTGGAGTGGCGGCCGAGCCGGGACCACGACGCCCGCGAGCGCGCCGACGCCTTCTACGCCGCCCTCTTCGACCGCCACCTCACCGTCGACTTCGCCCACCCCGACGCCGACCTGTCCGGCTACCCGCTGGTCGTCGTCCCGGCCCTCTACCTCGCCACCGAGGAGACGGGCCGCAACCTGCGCCGGTACGTGGAGGGCGGCGGCACCCTCGTCGTCTCGTACTTCTCCGGAATCGTCGACGCCCACGACGCGGTGCACCCCGGGCCGTACCCGGGCGCGCTCCGGGACGTACTGGGGCTGACCGTCGAGGAGTTCTCCCCGCTCGCCGAGGGCGGCACCGTCCGTCTGATCACCCCCGAGGGCGCACCCGAGGGACCCGATCTGACCGGTGACCTCTGGTCGGACGTGGTGATCCCGCGCGGCGCCGAGACCATGTGGTCCTACGCCGACGGCGTCCCGGCCGGACGGCCCGCCGTCACCCGCCACCGCCTCGGCGAGGGCACCGCCTGGTACGTCTCCACCCGGCTCACCGGCGCCGGCCTGGACGCCGTCCTCGACCGGGCCTGCGAGGACGCCCGCATCGCACCCCGCACCGGCCTCCCGCACGACGTCGAGGCCGTCACCCGCACCGGCGACAGCGGCACGTACCTCTTCGTCATCAACCACACCGGGGGCGACGCGAAGGTGCCGCTCGACGCCCCCGGCACCGAACTCCTCACCGGAGAACCGGCCACGGGCCACCTCGCCGTCCCGGCGGGCGCCGTCCGCGTGGTCCGGCTCGACGACTGAGGGCGCACGACCGCTCCTCCTCCACGCAACTCCCGCGCACGGTCGAAGGGACATCGACGATGTACGGAACGACGCACGGCAAGAAGAGAGCGGCGGTGCTGGCGGCCTCGCTGTCCGGCCTGCTGCTGGCCGCACTCCCCGCACACGCGGCCACGGCCGCCACCGCTCCCGCCAACACCGGGTTCGAGTCCGGCAGCACCGGCTGGTCGACGTACTCGGCCGCCGGGCGGAACGCCGCCTCCTTCACCGAGGCGGGCGGCCACGGCGGCAGCAGCAGGCTCAGCCACTGGTCCGCGTCCGCCTACAAGGTGGAGACGTACCAGTACCTCACCGGACTCACCGACGGCACGTACACCCTGAGTGCCTGGGTGCGGTCGGGCGGCGGCCAGAACTCCGCGTACATCGCCCTGCGCGACTGCGGCGGCGCCGAGCAGCGCACCGACCTGCCGCCCACCGCGAACGGCGGCTGGATCCGCCTCGTCACCTCGGTCAGGGTCACCGGCGGCTCCTGCACCATCAGTCTGAACTCGGACGCCCACGCGGGGGAGTGGGCCAACTTCGACGACATCGCCTTCACCCCGGGCGCCACCGGACTCTCCGTGAAGGGCGGCGACCTCTCCACCCTCCCGAAGAACGAGGCGCACGGTGCCGTCTACCGCGGTGCGAGCGGGACCGCGGGCGACGCGATGAGCCTCCTGGACTCCGCGGGCATGAACTACGTCCGCCTCAAGGTGTGGGTGAACCCGGCCGACGGCTTCAACGACAAGGCCCACGTCCTGGCCATGGCCAAGCGCGCCAAGGCCCTCGGCATGAAGGTGCTCGTCGACTTCCACTACTCCGACGGCTGGGCCGACCCCGGCAAGCAGAACAAGCCCGCCGCCTGGTCCGGGCACGGCTACGCGCAGCTGCGGACGGACGTCTACGACCACACGTACGACGTGCTGAACGCCCTCAAGGCACAGGGCACCACCGCCGACATGGTCCAGATCGGCAACGAGATCAACGCCGGGATGCTCTGGCCCGAGGGCTCCACCGACCACTGGTCCCAGCTCGCCGGACTCCTCACCTCGGGTGCCAACGCGGCGAAGGCCGTCTCGTCCGGTACGAAGGTGGCCCTGCACCTCGCCAAGGGCGGCGACAACGCCGGCACCCGCTGGTGGTTCGACAACGCCGTCGCGTACGGCGTGCCCTTCGACGTCATCGCGCTCTCGTACTACGGCTACTGGCACGGCCCGCTCAACGACCTCCAGACCAACCTGGACGACGCCGCCGCCCGGTACGGAAAGCCGGTGCTGGTCGCCGAGACGGCCTACGCGCACACCCTGGCCGACGCCGACGGGCTGGAGAACAACATCGCCACCGCGGACCAGCTCGTCAGCGGCTACCCCGCCACCCCGGCCGGGCAGGCGGCCAACCTCCGCGACGTGCTGAACGTCGTCGAGGCCGTCCCGGGCGGCCGGGGGCTGGGCGCGGTGTACTGGGAGCCGGCCTGGACCGCCGTCGGCGGCAGCGGCTGGGACCCGGCCGACCCCTCGTCCGGCAACGCCTGGGAGAACCAGGCCCTGTTCGACTACGACACGAAGCTGCTCCCGGCGGCGAGCTGGTTCTCCCACCGGTAGGCACGCTACGGCTGCGGGGTCTCCTCCAGCGGCGCCCCGCGCCACTTCCACGAGGTGACCCGCTCACGGCCCGGCAGATCGGCGCGGCCGGTGGACCAGAGCAGGACGGTCCACCGGTCCTCGTCGTCCGGCGCGTCGGGGAAGAGCCGGGCCAGCACCCGGTCGCACAGGTCGTCCGGCGGGGTCCACCCGATGCCGAGGCCCCCGGCGATGTCATGGGCGTGCACCAGGGTCTCCACGACGCCCATGGCGGCGAAGCCCTCCGCGTCCGACACCCCGAACCCGTGGTACGAGCGGACGTCCGGAGCCGTCGTCCGGACCATCGCGGCCAGCAGCGCCCCGCTGGTCTCCAGGGTCTGCAACAGCCCGGCCGTGCCGGCCGCCGGGTCCGCGAAGATCGCGTTGAACGGGCCGCCCTCGCGCCGCGGGGACCAGTGGAACGGCACCTCGTTCTCCAACGGCGGCGACTGCGGGCCCAGTTGGGCCGCGTACGCGAACAGGTCGTCGCTCAGGTGCTCCACGGTCTCCCAGCAGTCCCAGCTGAGGGTCCCCGCGGGAACGTGCCAGTCGGTCGCCGGCGACTCCTTGAACGCGGCCACCGCCAGCCGTACCGCCGACGTCACGTCGTCCGCCGTGACCGGCAGCCGTGTCCCGGTCAGCCGGGCGCGCTCGCCCGCACTGCACTCCACACAGAACTCGTTGCCCTCCGGATCGGCCAGGGTCACCCAGCCCCGCCCGTTCGGCCTGCGGTGGTCGCCGACGAGGGTGGCACCGAGGGCGAGCAGCCGCTCGACCTCCTCGTCCCGGGTGCGGTCGTCCGGCTGGATGTCGAAGTGGACGCGGTTCTTGGAGCTCTTCGGCTCGGGCACGGTGACGAACAGGAGGGCGGCACCGGGGGTTTCGAGGAGAGCCTCGGGGTCGCCGGGGAAATCGTCGTCGGCGAGGGAGGAGCCCAGCACCTCGGCCCAGAACGTGCCGAGCTTGTGGGCGTCGGCACAGTCGACGGTGACGTGATGTACGTGTGAGGTCATGGCCCCCACTCTCACCCGCGGCCGTAACCGGGGTCCAGCGGGTTACGGCCGCGGGGGCGGGACGGTGTTCCCGTCCCGCCCCCGCCACGACCGCCGTGCGGTTCCGCTACCGCACCGGCGTGAAGTCGCGCGCCCCGATGAACTCCGGGCGGCGGACCGGTGCCGCGAAGGGCTCCTCGGCCGCGTTCTCCACGCTGTTGAACACGATGAAGACGTTGCTGCGCGGATACGGGGTGATGTTGTCCCCCGAGCCGTGCATGCAGTTGCAGTCGAACCAGGTCGCCGAACCGGCCGCGCCCGTGAAGAGCTTGATGCCGTGCCGGTCGGCCATCTTCGTCAGCGCCTCGTCGGACGGGGTGCCCGCGTCCTGCATCTGCAGCGACTTCTTGTAGTTGTCCTTCGGCGTCTCGCCCGCACAGCCGAGGAACGACTTGTGCGAACCGGGCATGATCATCAGCCCGCCGTTGGTGTCGTGGTTCTCGGTCAGCGCGATCGACACGGACACGGCCCGCATGTGCGGCAGCCCGTCCTCGGCGTGCCAGGTCTCGAAGTCCGAGTGCCAGTAGAACCCCGAGGCACCGAACCCCGGCTTGACGTTGATCCGGGACTGGTGGACGTACACGTCCGAGCCGAGGATCTGCCGGGCCCTGCCCACCACGCGCTCGTCGCTGACCAGCCGGGCGAAGACCTCGCTGAGCCGGTGGACCTCGAAGACCGACCGCACCGAGTCCGACTTCGGCTCGATGATCGAGCGCTCGTCGGCCCGCACCGCCGGATCGGCGATCAGCCGCTCCAGCTCGGCGTGGTAGCCGGCCACCTCGTCAGGGGTGATCAGCTGGTCGACGGTGAGGAAACCGTCGCGTTCGAGGCCCTGCAGCTCCTGGGCGGCGATCGGACCCGGTGCGCCCGGCGCGGACCAGATGACCGGGTCCTGGCGGGGAGTGGTCATCTCGGCGGCGCCGCGCGACGGGTACAGGTCGGCGCGTACATCAGTGGTCATGGTGGTTCAGGCCTCCTCGGTCAACAGCGGGTATACACCGTTCTCGTCGTGGTCCTCCCGTCCGGTGACGGGAGGGTTGAAGACGCACACGCAGCGGAAGTCCGTCTTGGGGCGCAGCGTGTGGTGCTCGTGCCCGTTCAGCAGGTACATCGTGCCGGGGGCGATCCAGTGCTTCTCGCCGGTCTCGTCGTTGGTGAGTTCGGCCTCGCCCTCGGTGCAGAGCACGGCCTCGATGTGGTTGGCGTACCACATCGACGTCTCCGTGCCCGCGTAGAGCACGGTCTCGTGGAGAGAGAAGCCGACCTTCTCCTTGGCGAGCACGATGCGCTTGCTCTCCCAGGTGCCGGAGGCGGACTTAATGTGCCGGTCGGTGTTCTCGATGTCACTGAACGATCGGACGATCACGGTGGGTCAGTGCCTTTCTCTCTGCAGCGGTGTTTCTCGTCGGGCCCGCCCGGGGCGGGCCCGGGTCAGGCGGTCTCGCGGACGCAGCGGGCCAGCGTGCGCAGGCCCTCGTCCAGTTCCTCGGGGGTGATGGTCAGCGGCGGCAGCAGCTTCACGACCTCGCTCTGCGGGCCCGAGGTCTCCAGCAGCAGGCCCAGCTCGAAGGCCCGGGCGCAGACGGCCGACGCGCGCGCCGGGTCGTTGAACTCCAGGCCCCACACCAGTCCGCGGCCGCGGAACTGCGCGGTGTCGTGCTCGCCGCAGATCGCCAGCAGCGCCGACTCGACCTGCTCGCCGCGGGCCAGCGTCTGCTTCTCCATCTGGCCGTCGGCCCAGTAGGCGTCGAGGGCGGCGGCGGCGGTGACGAACGCCGGGTTGTTGCCGCGGAAGGTGCCGTTGTGCTCGCCCGGCTCCCAGATGTCCAGCTCGGGCTTGAACAGGCACAGCGACATGGGCAGCCCGTAGCCGCTGATGGACTTCGACAGCGTCACGATGTCCGGCGTGATGCCGGCCTCCTCGAAGGAGAAGAAGCCGCCGGTACGGCCGCAGCCCATCTGGATGTCGTCGACGATCAGCAGCATGTCCTGGCGCTCGCACAGCTCCTGCAGCGCGCGCAGCCACTCGGCACGGGCGACGTTGATGCCGCCCTCGCCCTGCACGGTCTCCACGATCACCGCGGCGGGCTTGTTGAGGCCGGAGCCCTGGTCCTCCAGGAGCCGCTCGAACCAGAGGAAGTCGGGGACCTGGCCGTCGAAGTAGTTGTCGAACGGCATCGGCGTGCCGTGCACCAGCGGGATGCCGGCGCCGGCCCGCTTGAAGGCGTTGCCGGTGACGGCCAGCGAGCCGAGCGACATGCCGTGGAAGGCGTTGGTGAAGGAGACCACGGACTCGCGGCCCTTGACCTTGCGGGCCAGCTTCAGCGCCGACTCGACGGCGTTGGTGCCCGTCGGGCCGGGGAACATCACCTTGTACGGCAGGTCGCGCGGCCGCAGGATGACGTTCTGGAAGGTCTCCAGGAAGGCCCGTTTGGCGGTGGTCGCCATGTCGAGGCCGTGGGTGATCCCGTCGCGCTCGATGTAGTCGATCAGCGCGCGCTTCAGCACCGGGTTGTTGTGGCCGTAGTTGAGCGAACCTGCGCCGGCGAAGAAGTCGAGGTACGAGTGGCCGTCCTCGTCGGTCAGCCGGGCGCCCTGCGCGCGGTCGAAGACGGCGGGCCAGCCGCGGCAGTAGCTGCGTACCTCGGACTCGAGGGTCTCGAAGACGCTAAGTGCGGGCGGGGTGATGGTCACAGCGGGTCTCCTGCGTGAGGGGGGTTGTGACGGGCGGCGGTGAAGGGGGACCGCGACGGGCTCGGCCCGTCGGCGGAAGTGCCTGCTCAGGCGTGGAACGGGCCGATGCGGTAGAGCACTTCCGGCAGATGGGTGGCCTCGGGGAACAGGCCGCCGTCGAAGAGCACCTCGTGCTCCAGGGCCACGTCGTGGCGCTGCGCGTAGGAGGTGAACAGGCGGTCCGACGCCTTGTTGTCCGGCGTGATGGTCGTCTCGACCGAGGCGAGCCCCTGCTCCGCGGCGACGCGTGCGGTCAGGGCGTCCAGCAGCTTCCCCGCCAGTCCGGTGCCCCGGTGGCCGTGGTCGACGGCCACCTGCCAGACGACGAGCGTCTCGGGGCGGTCTGGCCTGATGTACCCGGTCACGAAGGCGACCGGGCCGCCGGTCTCGTCGCGGGCGACCACGGAGGTCGCCGCGAAGTCACGGCACCACAGCAGGTAGCTGTACGAGGAGTTGAGGTCCAGGACCTCGGAGTCGCGGGCAATGCGCCAGATCGCGGCTCCGTCCTCCACTCGCGGGGTGTCGATAGTGATGAATTCGCTTCGGGCACGTGCAAAATCTGCTGGTGCGGCGGTCATGTGAATTGAATTTACCCAGCAAAAATCGAAATTGCATCGAGGCAAGGGGTTGGGTGGCGCGACTCCTTGTGTTATCACGCGAGTGTGCGCCCCGGCGCGAATCGGCTACGGTTTCTTCCGATTTGGTATGCATATATCCGGCATAATGCCCTCGGTGTGGAGTCGGTCACAAGGTAGTAACTCTCGTGAGACGCAACCGAATTGTGTAGATCGGGAGCCCCGGAAACTGGGGTGTTTAGCCCTCCGGAAAGCGGGCAGAAGAATGCGGGAAGCTGCTCTGGACAAGGCAGCTCCCCGCATTTATGGAATACGTCGGAATCTATTCGCCGAGCCAGGTTTCCGATACGGCCTTGCGGGCAGCTTCCAGATCGACCTGCCGGCCGGCATCGGCCAGCGCCGCCCCCAGAGCCGCGAGCGAGGAGAGCACCGCGCCCCGCGTCGCATCCACCCCGTAGTGATTGACCCGGATCATCTCCTTGGACAGCGCCCCGCCTCCCGCGATCAGCGGCAGCGACGGGTCCGCCGCGAGCGCCCGCGCGACCAGCTCCGCGGCGTCCACGCCCTCCGGCGTGCGCAGCGTCGTCGCCACCGGCGCCGCGTCCCGCGCCTCGTGCACGTACGGCGTCAGGCCCCCGCCGAGCGCCACCGCACCGGCCCGGGTGGCCGCCGCCGCGACGGCGTGACGGGCCATCAGCGCGTCCAGGCCCTCCGTCTCGATCCGCTCCACGCAGGCCTCCAGCGCCAGCATCTCCAGCTGGGCCGGGGCGTGCAGCAGCGCCTTGCGGCCGCCGTCGATCCAGCGCTCCTTCCAGTCCAGCAGGGAGAGGTAGGAGCGGCGCGGGGCCTGCGGGTTGGCGGCGATGCGCTCCCAGGCCCGGGCGCTCACCGACACCGCGGACACCCCGGCAGGGCCGCCCATCGCCTTCTGCGCGCCGATCACGCACAGGTCCACACCCCACGCGTCCGGCAGCAGCGGCTCGGCACCCACCGAGGCGACGGCGTCCAGCATGAACAGCGCCCCGTGCGCCCGGACGACCTCGCCGATCTCCGCGACCGGGTTGGTGTTGCCGGTCGCGGCCTCCGCGTGGACCAGCGAGACGAAGTCGATCTCCGGGTGCGCGGCCAGCGCCTCGGCGACCTGGGCGGCCGTCACGGCCGTGTGGAAGGGCACCGCGAGATCGATGACCTCGGCGCCGCAGTCGCGCAGCCAGTTGCCGAAGGTCTGCCCGTACGGCCCCGTGACCACGTTCAGCGCCGTCGAACCGGGCCGGGCACCGCCCCTGATGCAGCCTTCGAGGGGGAGGAGCGCCTCGCCCTGCATGATGACGACGTCCTGCTCGGTGTCGAGAAGACCGGCCACCCGCCGCTCGATCGCGGCGAAGTGCGCGGCGGTGAGCGGGGTCAGGTCGAGGAAGGGGTGCGTCACGGTGGTGCTCTCTTCGCGATCGGATCGGTGTGCGGCCCGGCCTGCGGACCTGGCTTGCTCCGAGGGTACCGAGCGCCGCGGGGACGCCCCGGACCCGTCCGCCGGATCGGCCCGCGCGGGGCGCGGCGCCGGGTCCGGGGCGCCGTGCGGCGCCTCGTACAGTGCTGCCCATGAGCGATCACGAGGCGCGGGTGCTGCAGGTGAAGGGGCGGGTGCTCGTCGGACCCGAGGAGGTCAGGGACGAGATCTGGGCGGTCGACGGACGCGTGACGTACGAGCGGCCCGCCGGTGCGGACGACGCGGTCGTCGTCACCGGCTGGGCGCTGCCGGGACTCGTCGACGCCCACTGCCACGTCGGGCTCGACCACCACGGCGCCGTCGACACCGCCACCACGGAGAAGCAGGCCCTCGACGACCGGGAGGCCGGCGCGCTCCTCCTGCGGGACGCGGGCTCGCCCGCCGACACCCGGTGGATCGACGGCCGCGAGGACCTGCCGAAGATCATCAGGGCGGGCCGGCACATCGCCAGGCCCCGGCGCTACACCCGTAACTACGCCCATGAGATCGAGCCCGACGAACTCGTGGCGTACGTGGCGCAGGAGGCGCGCCGCGGCGACGGCTGGGTGAAGCTGGTCGGCGACTGGATCGACCGCGAGGTGGGCGACCTGACCGCCTGCTGGCCCCGCGAGGAGGTCGCCGCGGCCATCGCCGAGGCCCACCGGCTGGGGGCCCGGGTCACCGCGCACTGCTTCGCCGAGGACTCCCTGCGCGATCTCGTCGAGGCCGGCATCGACTGCGTCGAGCACGCGACCGGGCTGACCGATGAGACCATCCCGCTCTTCGCCGAGCGCGGGGTCGCGATCGTCCCCACCCTGGTCAACATCGCCACCTTCCCCGAACTGGCGCAGGGCGGCGAGGCCAAGTTCCCGCGGTGGTCCGCCCATATGCGCCGGCTGCACGAGCGCCGCTACGACACCGTGCGGGCCGCGTACGACGCCGGGGTGCCGGTGTTCGTCGGAACGGACGCAGGCGGGGTGCTGGCCCACGGACTGGTGGCCGACGAGGTCGCCGAGCTCGTCAAGGCGGGCATCCCGCCCCTGGAGGCGCTGTCCGCGACGACATGGGGAGCGAGGGCGTGGCTCGGCAGGCCCGGCCTGGAGGAGGGCGCCCCGGCCGACCTGGTGGTGTACGACGAGGATCCGCGGGCGGACGTACGGGTGCTGGCGGCCCCGCGCCGGGTCGTGCTGAACGGGCGCGTGATCGGCTGATCCCGGTGTCCCGGGTCCGGGCCGTGCCCGGACGGGCCCGGGACACACCGTGTTGACCGGCAGTGACCGGGAGCGGGCCCGCTCGTTGAATCACTTCACCGTCTCCCGTGCACGGGCCGTCCGGGCCGCCCGCGCTCGGTGAAACGGGTGAACGCGAGGAACGTACGTGCCGGAATATTCGAATGTAGACACGGAAACCCCCCTTTGGGGTGAACTCACCTCAGGTATCTGCCAGTTCACCCTCTGTGCGTAAAGATTCACGGAGTCGAGGCCACCGGTGCCCGCGATGTCCCCCATTGGACGGCGCCGGTGGCTCCATGTCTCTTGTGGGGGTTCCACCATCTTGAACAGCAACACCTTCCGCCTCGCCGCCCTGGCGGTCGCCGCCGCTCCCGTCGCCCTGCTGGTCGCCGTCCCGGCGCACGCCACGGACGCGACCACCACCACGACCACCGGTGGCGGGAAGGCGAGCGCGGTCGTGCTCCGTACCGCACTCGACGTCTCGCTCCTGAACAAGACGATCGATGTGCCGCTCAAGGCCACGCTCAACGAGGTGCAGGCGCCGAGGAGCGCCGAGAAGACCGCGCTCAGCGTGAAGCTCGACGGGGTGGAGAGCGGAAGGCCGGTCGACGTGCTGCGGGCCGACGTGGCCACGGCGAAGGCGACCGTCGGCAAGCACCGCGCCGAGGGTTACACCAATGTGGCCAGGGCGCGGCTCCACCTGCCCGGTCTGCCGCTGCTCTCGCTGATCGAGGTCGAGCAGGTCACCTCCAAGGCCGTCTGCGAGGTGGGCCACAAGCCGGTGGCCGAGTCGAACGTCCTGGGTCGTGTGAAGGTCCTCGGCAAGCGGATCACCCTCACCGCCGGAGGCACCACGCAGGTCAAGGTGCCGGGCGTCGGCGCGGTGACGCTCGACCTGTCGAAGACCAGCACCACCTCGCGCACCGCGGCCGCGGTGGCGCTCCAGCTGAAGGTCTCGGTCAACCCGCTCGATCTGAACGTCGCCGACGTGCAGGGCGAGGTCACCCTCGCCGAGGCCACGTGCGAGACGCCGAAGGCGGCGGGCGGCACGGGCGGCGGGGACAACGGAGGCAATGACAACGGCGGCAACGGCAACGGAGGCAACGACAACGGCGGTTCGAGCGACGGCGGCTCCACCGACGGCGGTTCGGACAACGGCGGTTCGGACAACGGCGGTTCGGACAACGGTGGCTCGGACAACGGCGGCTCGGACAACGGTGGTTCCGGCAGCAGCGGTTCGGGCGGCGGCGACGTGAAGCCCCAGACCGGCACCGGTCACGCGCCCCAGTCCGCCGTCGACGCCGACCTCGCCGAGACGGGCAGCAGCTCCACCACGCCGTACGTCGCCGGCGGTGCCGCCTTCCTGCTGGCGCTCGGCGCCGGTGCGATGGTCGTGGCCCGGCGGCGCGCGCAGGACTGACGCCCGGGCGCACATGAGCAGGCCCGAGGGGGCGGCCGGGGGGCCGTAGGGGGACGGAGGGGAGGGGAGCGGCGTTCCGCAGGCGGAACGCCGCTCCCCACTTGTGCGGCCGCGCCACCGGATGCCGACGACCGCCCCCGCAGGACGGGGATCGGCGCTATGTTCGGCTGCCATGGACCAGACCACAGACCCGGCCACGCCGGACGAAGCGGCGCCGGAGTCCCTCTTCGAGCAGATCGGCGGCGCCGGAGCCGTCGCCGCCGTGGTGGACATCTTCTACGCACGCGTTCTGGCCGACCCCGAGCTGACCGCCTACTTCGCGGGCAAGGACGTCACCCGGCTCAAGGCCCACCAGCGGCTCTTCGTCGGCAGCGCCCTCGGAGCCACGACCCCCTACACCGGCCGGGCCATGGGCCGCGCCCACCAGGAACTCGCCATCACCGGGCCCCACTTCGACCGCGTCGTGGACCACCTCGCCGCCGCACTGACCGACGGCGGCGTCGATCCCGCCACCATCGGCGTGATCGCCGCCAAGCTCGCCCCGCTCAAGCCGGACATCGTCAGCGGCTGACCGCGGACAGCACCTGGAGCGCCTGGTCGAACGCCTGGAGGAAACGGTTGGTCGTCGTACGGTCCCGGACGGCCAGCCGCAGCCACTCGGTGCCGAGCCCGGGGAACGTGTCGCCGCGCCGGGCCGCGAAGCCCAGCAACCGCAGCCGCTCGCGTATCTCCGCGGCCCCCTCCAGCCGGACCAGCACGAACGGCCCCTGGGCCGGCTCCACCACCCGTATCTCGGTGAACTCCCGCAGACCCGCGACCAGATGGCAGCGGTCCACCGCGATCCGGTCCGCGGCCGCCGCCGCCTCGGCCAGTGCCCGCGGCTCCATGCACGCCTCGGCCGCCGCCAGCGCCGGCGACGACACGGGCCACAGCGGCTGCGCCTCCTCCAGCAGCCGCACGGTCTCCGGCGCGGCCGCCACGTACCCGATCCGCAGCCCGGCCAGCCCCCACGTCTTGGTGAGGCTGCGCAGCACCACGAGCCCGGGGACGTCCGTACGGCCGCACAGCGCCTCGCGCTCGCCCGGCACCGCGTCCATGAACGCCTCGTCGACCACCAGCGTCCGCCCGGGGCGCGCCAGCCGCTCCAGCACGGCCGCGGGATGCAGTACGGACGTCGGGTTGGTCGGATTGCCGACGACCACCAGGTCCGCGTCCGCAGGCACATCGGCCGGGTCCAGCCGGAAGCCGTCCCCGGCCCGCAACAGCACCCGTTCCACCTCGTGCCCGGCAGC
Organism: Streptomyces sp. NBC_01257; assembly: GCF_035917255.1. Taxonomy (NCBI): domain Bacteria; kingdom Bacillati; phylum Actinomycetota; class Actinomycetes; order Kitasatosporales; family Streptomycetaceae; genus Streptomyces; species Streptomyces sp. NBC_01257. The sequence continues at coordinate 2,256,000 of NZ_CP108472.1, read as the reverse complement.
GCGCAGCGCCGACTCGGGCTCGGTGAACTGAGGATGGACCACGACCGGGCGGCGGGCCGGCAGGGCCCGGGCGATCAGCACGAACGCCTCCGCCGCACCGGCCGTCAGCAGCACTCGCTCCGCAGGCAGCCCGTGCCGTGCGGCGACCGCCGCACGCGCCTGACGCCCGTCCGGATACGCGGCGAGCGCGCCCAGGGACGCGGCTATCCGCTCCTTCAGCCAGGCCGGTGGGGTCCCGGCCCGTACGTTGACGGCGAGATCGGTCAGATCCCGGCCCCGTCCCCGTACCTCCGCGTCACCGTGGTGCCGCAGATCGTGCGCGCCCGCGCCTGTGGCGCCGGGGCGTTCAGTGGGAGTGTGCATGACCGCCATGGTGGGGGTGGTGGTGATGGCCGTCGTCGTCAGGGTGGAAGTGCGGCTGCTGCGGCAGTCCCACCTTGTCCTCGAAGCCCGGCAGTGCGATCCGGTACACGCAAGAGTCGCAGTTCATCCGCAGATCGCCCTTGACTGCCTCCCGGTAGCGCTCCATGACCAGATCGAGCAGTTCCTCAGCGGCACCGATCACCTCGGCCGACCGGACGTCCAGCTCCGCATGGGCGGCGGCCCACTCCTCGGTCTGGTGACGCACCCGGTCCGGCAGGATGCCGGTGAAGAGGAAGTACGGCAGAACGACTATGCGCCCCGCACCCAGCTTCACGCAACGGTCGAGACCGGACGGCACGTCGGGGGCGGCCAGCGAGACGAACGCCGTCTCCACACCCGCGTAGCCCCGCCCCTCCCAGAACAGCCGCGCCGCCTTGTACACCTCGGCGTTGGCGTCCGGATCGGTGGAGCCACGCCCCACCAGCAGGACCGTCACCTCGGACCGGTCGGTGTCGCCCAGCACCTCGTCGACCCGCCGCTCCAGCACCTTCAGCAGCCCCGGGTGCGGGCCGAGCGGACGCCCGTAGGTGTACGAGATGCCCGGGTGGCGCTCCTTCTCACGGGTCAGCGCCGCCGGGATGTCGCCCTTGGCGTGACCGGCCGACACCAGCATCAGCGGGACGGCGGCGAAGTGCTTGACGCCCTGCTCGACGAGTTCGGTCACCGCGTCGCCCAGCGGCGGCGGCGACAGCTCGATGAAGCCGCCCGCGACGGGCAGCCGCGGGTTGCGGGCGCCGAGCTCGGCCACGAAGTCACGGAAGGCGGCTGCCCCGCCCTCGTCCCGGGTGCCGTGGCCGGCGATGAGCAGTGCGGGCTGGGCGGACGGGGTGTTCACGGATTCTCCTCGGTGTTCATGGGGGGTGGTGCGGTGCGGTGCGGCGGGCCGGTTCACGGGGCCGGCCGCGGAGCGGGCGCGGCGGTGGCGGACTGCCAGCGGTAGCCGCGCGGGGTGACCATGCGGCCCGCGATCTCACGGGTGGCCGTGTTGCCCACGGTGACGACGGTCATCATGTCGACCACCGCCGGGTCCAGCGCAGCCAACGACGTGACCAGGCTGCTCTCGTCGGGCCGCGAGGCATTGCGTACGACTCCGACCGGGGTCGCCGGGTCGCGGTGTCCGGCCAGGATCGACAGCGCCTTCGGGAGCTGCCAGTCACGGCCCCGGCTGCGCGGGTTGTAGAACGTCACGATGATGTCGGCCTCGGCGGCGGCCCTGACCCGGCGCTCGATGACCTCCCACGGCGTGTGCAGGTCGGACAGGCTGATCGAGACGTGGTCGTGGCCCAGCGGGGCGCCCAGGATCGCGGCGGCCGCCAGCGCGGCCGTCACCCCCGGCACACCCACCACGTCGATGTCGGCGCCCGCCTCGGCGAGCGCGGGCGATGCCATCGCGTACACCCCCGCGTCACCACTGCCGATCAGCGCCACCGCATGCCCCTTGCGGGCCTCGGCGACCGCCGTGCGGGCCCGCTCCTCCTCGGCGCCGAGCCCCGACTCCAGGACCGTGGTGCCGGGCCGCAGCAGGTCCCTGATCTGGTCGACGTACTGATCGAGCCCGACCAGCACCGACGCCCGCCGCAGCTCCTCCCGGGCGCGCGGCGTCAGCAGATCGCGGGCACCGGGCCCGAGCCCGACGACGGCGAGCCGGCCGCGCGGGGCCCTGCGCACCACCGCGCAGGTGGCCATCGCCGCCCGCCCCTCCGGCCGCGACTTCCGCTTCGGCACCAGCAGTTCACCGCCGCCGGCGAGCGCGGCGGCCTCCGCGACCGAGGGCGTGCCGACGGCGGCGAGCGGCGCTTCGGACGGATGCGGCACCTCGATCCGGGCCAGCTCGTCGGCCGGGTACGTCCGCAGCGGCACCCCGAGACCGGCGGCGGCGGCCACGATCCCGGGCTCCCCGGCCTTCGCGTCCACGGTCACCAGCTCCGCGACGCTCAACGGCGAGAGCCCGGCGTCCTCCAGCGCCTCCCGGACCAGCCCGAGCACCTCGTCGGCGGGCGCGTCCTTGGAAGCCCCGACCCCGACGGCGAGCGAGGCCGGCCGCAACACGGCCTCCCGCGAACCGAGTCCGACGACGCGGTCGGTGATGTGCAGCACCGCGGACCCGGCGGCGCCGGGGCTCACGTTCGGCGGCAGAGCGGGCAACGGCCGCACCACGTCGGCCCGCAGCGCCACCGGAGCACCGTCGAGCATCGCCCGCGACACCCCCGCGACATCCCCCTCCACGGGGAGCCCCAGCGTGTCCAGACCGGGCACGCCCACCGCGTCCGTCGCCGTCGTCACCACCGGCGCCGCGCCCAGCACCTCGCCGACCGCGACCGCCAGGACGTTCGCCCCGCCGCCGTGCCCGCCGAGCAGCGCCACCGCATGGCGCCCCGCCTCGTCGACACAGACGACGCCCGGGTCCGCCGCCTTGTCCACGAGCAGCGGTGCCACCAGCCGCACCACGGCCCCCGTCGCGAGGAAGCACACCAGCTGCTCGCACTCGGCGAACGCGCGCCGCACGGCCTCGCCCACCGGACCGTCGTAGACCACGGCACGGCCGGGCCAGGCCGAGGCCAGCCGGTCACGGGCGACGGCACCCGCCGCCGTCGCGGAGATCAGGCCGATCACTGGATTGCTCCTTCACTTGCACCGGCCGCGGAGCGGACGCCCCACAGCAGAAAGACCGGATTGGCCGCCGCGAGCCGGGTCACGTCACCGGGCAGCGGCGCCAGCCGCGACGACTGCAGCAGCACACCCTCGGGCACGAACCCGGCAGCGGCCAGCGCCGACCGCACCGGCCCGACCCGGTCCAGGGCCGCCACCGCGACCACCACGGCCCGCCGCGCCCGCCGGGCGCACGCCGTCACGATCGCGGGCAGGTCGTGCCCGCCGCCCCCGACGAACACCGCGTCGGGGTCCGCCAGATCGGACAGCACTATCGGCGCGGCCCCGTGCACCGCCCGTACGTACACACCGTGCGCGGCGGCGTTCGCGCGGATCCGCTCGACCCCGTCCGCCGTCTTCTCGACGGCCACGGCGGCAGCGCCGAGCCGCGCGCACTCCACCGCCACCGATCCCGAACCGGCACCGATGTCCCACACCAGATCTCCCGTACGCGGCCCGAGCCGGGCCAGCGCCAGCGCCCGCACCTCGAACTTGGTGATCATCGAGTCGCGGTGCTCGAACTCCGCCTCGTCCAGCGCCCACCCGGCCGGACCGGCGGCCGGACCGCCCACCGTCCGCACCGGCGACAGGGCCCTCGACTCGTCCAGGCACAGCACCACGCTCACCGGGTCAGGCCACTCCCGGTCCGCCGCCTCCCGCAGCGTCAGCCGCTCGACGCGCTCGCGCTCCGGATCCCCGAGCGCCGTCGCGACGACCAGGGTCCGCTCCCCGCTCCGGTACAGCAGCCCCGCCGCCAGCTCCGCGGGCCCGGCACCGGGACCGGTCAGCACCGCGACCTTGGGGTGCGCGAAGCACACGTTCACCGCGGTGCGCGGATCACGCCCGTGCGCGCTGACGACGACCGCGTCGTCCCACGGCAGTCCCAGCCGGGCGAACGCCACCGCGATCGACGGCGCACCCGGACGCACATCGAGCGCCGCCGGACCGAACCGCTCGGCCAGCGCCCGCACGATCCCGAAGAACCCCGGATCGCCGGAGGCCAGCACGACCACCCGCGCCCCGTCATCGGCGAGGTGCTTCCCGATCCGGTCGAGCGCGGGGGCCAGCGGCCCCAGCACCAGCCGCCCGGCGCCCGCGGGCAGCGCGGCGCCGTCCAGATGGCGCCGGGCCCCGACCACCAGCGTGGCCCCGGCCAGCTCCCGCACGGCGTCGGGGCAGAGCGGCGCCCCCGTCCCCGTACCGAAGACCCGGATCACGAGCCGGACCGCTGGGCGCGCAACTCGGCCCGGGCCGCCTTGTCGGCCTTGCGGTACCCGTGGAAGTGGCCCGGGTGGTAGAGGTGCGAACGGGTCCCCGACGCCGACAGGGCAGGGCCGACCAGGAAGAGCGTGTGCTTCCAGAGCTTGTGCTCCTTGACCGTGGCCTCCAGCGTCTCGATCGTGCAGTGCAGGATCAGCTCCTCCGGCCAGGTCGCCTGGTACGCGATCACGACCGGCGTGGACGTCGGGTAACCGCCCTCCAGCAGCTCCTGCGTCAGCTGACCCGACCGGGCCGCCGACAGGAACAGCGCCATCGTCGTGCCGTGCCGGGCGAACTCCCGCACCTCCTCACCGGGCGGCATCGGCGTCTTGCCGCCGCCGAGCCGGGTCAGGATCACCGACTGCGCCACCTCCGGGATCGTCAGCTCGCGCTGCGCGATGGCCGCGACCGCCGAGAACGACGACACCCCGGGCACGATCTCGACCGCGACCCCCAGCTCGCCGCACCGGTCGACCTGCTCCTGGGTGCCGCCCCACAGCGCCGGGTCACCGGAGTGGATGCGCGCCACCTTCAGCCCTTCGTCGCCCGCCCGCCGGTAGACGGCGACGACCTCTTCGAGGGACATCTGCGCCGAGTCGAGGATCTCCGCACCCTCCCGGGCGTGTTCGAGGACCTCCTCCTGCACGAGGCTGGCCGCCCAGATGACGATGTCGGCGTCCGCGATGGCCCGCGCCGCCCGGAAGGTCAGCAGATCGGCGGCGCCGGGTCCGGCACCGACGAACGTCACGGTGCCGCGGGTGGGCGCGGCGACTGCGCCGGCTGCGTCGACTGCTTCGGACATGGGACGGGTCCTTTCGAGAACGTGGAACGTGGGATTCGGGGATGCGCGCACCGGGGTCAATCGGCTAGCAAGAGCCCATGGCGGTGTTCGTCGCGCTCGGCGCGTTCCTGATGACCCTGGTCGGCGGCTGGGTCGCCCAGCGCGTCACCGACCGCCGCCACCTGGTGCTCGGATTCGCCGGCGGACTGATGCTCGGCGTGGTCGGCCTCGACCTGCTGCCGGAGGCCATCGAGGCCGCGGGCGGCCTCGTCCTCGGCGTACCGGCCGCCCTGCTGCTGTTCGTGGGCGGCTTCCTCGTCGCGCATCTGGTGGAGCGCCTGCTCGCCGTACGCCAGGCGGCACACGGCGCGAGCGAGGAGCGGGTGCCGCAGGTCGGCCTGACGGCGGCGGCCGCGATGGTCGGCCACAGCCTGATGGACGGCGTGGCGCTCGGCGCCGCCTTCCAGGTCGGCGGCGGCATGGGAGCGGCCGTCGCCCTCGCCGTCATCACCCACGACTTCGCCGACGGCTTCAACACGTACACGATCACCAGCCTGTACGGGAACGCCCGCCGCAAGGCCCTGACGATGCTGTACGCGGACGCGGCGGCGCCCGTCGTCGGCGCGGCGACGACGCTCGTGTTCACCCTTCCGGAGGAACTCCTCGGCTGCTATCTCGGGTTCTTCGGCGGTGCGCTGCTCTACCTCGCCGCCGCCGAGATCCTGCCCGAGGCGCACCACGACCACCCGGCCCGCTCCACGCTGTTCTGCACGGTCGCCGGAGTGGGCTTCATCTGGCTGGTGGTGGGCCTCGCGGACTGACCGCCTCACAGCTTCCCGCCCCGCCCGCCGTCGCGCGGCGCGGGCGCGATCAGCGTGGAGAGATACGGCAACGGGCCGTCGGCCAGCTCCGCCGCCGGCCGGATCGACTCCTCCGGCAGCCCGAGCGCCGAACCCCACACCGCGTCCTCGGTCCGCCCCGTCTCGCGCAGGGCCGTGGCGACCTCCTCGGCCAGCCGGCCGAACTTGTACGCGACGACCGTCCCGGGCCCCTCCAGCGCCTCCTTCAGCACGGCCGCCCCCGCCGTCACCGGCACCAGCGTCAACGGCTCGGTGCCCTCGGTCAGCACCGCACCGCTGCGCGCCGCCAGGTCCTGCATGGCGGTGATCCCCGGCACGGTCACCACGGCCGTCCCCGGCAGCAGCTCCCCGATGGTGTGCGCGAGATAGGTGAACGTCGAGTACACATTGGGGTCCCCGATGGTCGCGAACGCCACCGAACCGTGCGTACGCAGCAGTTCCGCGACCCGCGCCCCCGCCGCGTCCCACGCCGCCTCCCGGCGCGCCCGGTCCGTCCGCTCGTTCAGCGCGAACACGACCCGCACGACCTTCTCGGCCCCGACGTAGTGCAGCACGGTCGCCTCGGCCCGCCCCCGCTCACCGGTGTCCATCACCGGCACCACGACGACGGCGGCATCCCGCAGCGCGTTGACGCCCTTGACGGTCACCAGCTCCGGATCACCGGGCCCGACCCCGACCCCGACCAGTGTGTTCATCCCTTGCACCTCTCCACGAATCGGCGGGCCGCACCGGGCGCCGAAGCCCAATGAACATGCAGATAACTCGCGTGCACGCCCTGCTGCACGAACCCCTCGACCCGCCGCTCCGGCTGGTGCACGCCCCAGGCAGGCGCGTCCCCCGCCCCGGGCTCCAGCACGGTGCGGTGGAACTCGTGCCCACGCATCCGGGTCCCGGCCACGGCCAGCACACTGTCCGAGAGCGCCACGGCGTCCCGGTACCCGAGCGTCAGCCGCTCGGACATCCGCGCCTCGGCGTCCAGCACCCCGCACATCGGCAGCCCGTCGAGCGACCGGGCCAGATACAGCAGCCCCGCACACTCGGCGGCGACCGGCGCCCCGGAGGCCACCAGCTCCGCGACGGCCTTGCGCAACGGCTCGTTGGCCGACAGCTCCGGCGCGTACACCTCGGGAAAACCACCCCCGACGACGAGCCCCGCCGTCCCCTCGGGCAGTGCCTCGTCACGCAACGGATCGAACGGCACGACGGTGGCCCCGGCGGCGGCGAGCAGCTCACTGTGCTCGGCGTAGGAGAAGGTGAAGGCAGGCCCGGAAGCGACGGCGACCTTCCGCCCCTCCGGCGTACTTTCCAGCCCTTCTGCCCCACCCAGCCCCTCCGGCGTTTGAGGAGCGGGGTCCGGGACGGAGCCCCGGTTGCGGGAACGGGCGGGGAGGGGAACAGGCCCGCCGCAGGCGCCCACAGCCTCAGCCGCGCTCCACGCACCCGCACCCGGCACGGGAGGCGCGGACCGGGCCAAGGCAAGCAACGCCTCCAGGTCACACCCCGCCCGCACCCGATCCCCCATCGCCGCGACAGCGGCCACCGCGTCGCTCCGCCGCTCGGCCACGGGCACCAGCCCCAGATGCCGCGACGGCACCGCCACCTGCCCGGCCCGCCGCAACACCCCCAGCACCGGCACCCCGGACTCGTCCAGGGCCTCCCGCAGCAACGCCTCGTGCCGGTCGGAGCCCACCTTGTTCAGGATCACGCCGCCGATCCGCACCTGCGTGTCCCACGAGGCGAATCCGTGCACCAGCGCCGCCACGGACCGCGACTGCGACGACGCGTCCACGACGAGCACCACAGGCGCCCGCAACAACGTCGCGACCTGCGCCGTGGAGGCGAGCTCCCCGTGCCCGGACGCCCCGTCGTACAGCCCCATCACGCCCTCGACGACCGCCAGGTCACACCCCTGCGCACCGTGCGCGAACAGCGGGGCGATCAGCTCCGGCCCGCACATGTACGCGTCGAGATTGCGCCCCGGCCGCCCGGTGGCGAGGGCGTGGTAACCCGGATCGATGTAGTCGGGCCCCACCTTGTGCCCGGACACGGCGAGCCCCCGCCCGGCGAAGGCGGCCATCAGACCCGTCGCGACGGTGGTCTTGCCGCTGCCGGACGCCGGCGCGGCGATGACCAGGCGCGGAACACTCACCACTCGATGCCCCTCTGGCCCTTCTGCCCGGCGTCCATCGGGTGCTTGACCTTCGACATGTCGGTCACCAGATCGGCGGCGTCCACCAGCGCGGCGGGCGCGTTGCGCCCGGTGATCACCACGTGCTGGTTGCCCGGCCGCCGGCGCAGCACCTCGACGACCTCATCGGTGTCGACCCACCCCCAGTGCATCGGGTAGGCGAACTCGTCGAGCACGTACAGCCGGTACGTCTCCGCCGCCAGGTCGCGCTTGACCTGCTCCCAGCCCTCCCGCGCCGCCGCCTCGTTGTCGAGCTGCTGATCGCGCTGGACCCAGGACCAGCCCTCGCCCATCTTGTGCCAGGCGACGGACCCGCCCTCGCCGCTCGCGCCGAGGACCTTCAGCGCGTTCTCCTCGCCGACCTTCCACTTCGCCGACTTCACGAACTGGAAGACCCCGATCGGCCACCCCTGATTCCAGGCCCGCAGCGCGAGCCCGAAGGCGGCCGTCGACTTGCCCTTGCCGATGCCGGTGTGCACCACCAGCAGCGGCCGGTTGCGGCGCTGCCGGGTGGTCAGCCCGTCGTCCGGCACGCTGACCGGCTGTCCCTGCGGCATTACGCGGCCCTCCTGCTGTAGCCCTGAACGTCCTTGACCAGCCCGGCGATCGAGTCGGCGCGCAGCTCGTCGAGCGTGACGGCGGTGCCGCCCAGCTCACCCGCGAGACTCGCCGCGAGCCCGAGCCGCACGGGCCCCGACTCGCAGTCCACGACGACGGACGCCGTGCCCTCGGCCTCGTGCAGCCGGGCCGCCCGCGCGGCCAGCGCCACCGGCTCAGGCCCCCCGGTCGCCCGCCCGTCGGTCACCACGACCAGCAACGGCCGCCGCGAGGGATCGCGCAGCCGCTCCACACGCAGCACGTCGTGCGCCTTCAACAGCCCGGCGGCCACCGGGGTGCGCCCGCCGGTCGGCAGCATCTCCAGCCGCGCGGCGGCGGCGTCCACGGACGAGGTCGGCGGCAGCGCCACCTCGGCGTCCTTGCCCCGGAAGGTGATCAGCCCGACCTTGTCGCGCCGCTGGTAGGCGTCCATCAGCAGCGACAGCACCGCACCCTTCACGGCGGTCATCCGCTGCCGGGCGGCCATCGACCCGGACGCGTCCACGACGAACAGGACGAGGTTCCCCTCGCGCCCTTCGCGCGTCGCCTGCCGCAGATCGTCCCGCCGCACCACCAGCCCCCGCCCGGACCGGCCCCGCGCCCGCTGATGCGGGGCGGCGGCCTGCACGGTCGCGGCCAGATGCAGCTTGGTCAGCGCGCCCTGCGGCCGCCGGGCACCGGTCGTCCGCCCGTGCTCGGTACGCGCCCGGGACCGCCGCCCCGCCGCGCCCTCGCCCAGACCGGGCACGCTCAGCATCTTCGTACGGAACGGCTCACCGGCCCGCACGGGCTGCTGCTCGCCGCCGCCGGAGGACTGCCCCCGCGCCGGCTCCTGCTCCTTCTCCCCGCCCTGCTCGGGCACGGACTGCGCGGGCGTGTCGCCGGCCCCGTCCTCACCCTGCGGCGGCGTGTCGGGCCCGTCACCCTCCGGCGGCCGGCCGCCGCCACCGGGCCCGTCCGGGTCCGGGTCGTCGTCCTCGCCGCTGTTCTGCTCCAGCGTGTCGTCGAGCTTGTCCTCGTCGAGCCCCGGCGCGTCGAACGGATTGCGCCGGCGCCGGTGGGGGAGCGCGAGCAGGGCGGCCTGCCGTACGTCCTCGGCCAGCACGTCGTTGCGCCCGGCCCAGGCGGCCAGCGCGGTGGCGGTCCGGGCCATCACGATGTCGGCCCGCATCCCGTCGACCTCGAAGGCCGCACAGGTCGCGGCGATCTGCCGCAACGCGCCATCACCCAGCCGGACGTGCGGGAGCAGCGCCCGGGCGGCCACGATCCGGGCCCGCAACGCGCCTTCCTCGTCGGCCCACCTGGCGGCGAACGCGGCCGGGTCGTCGTCGTACGCGAGCCGGCGCCGCACCACCTCCACCCGCAGATCGGTCTCACGGGAGGCGGCGACCTCGACGGTCAGCCCGAACCGGTCGAGGAGCTGGGGCCGAAGCTCCCCCTCCTCGGGGTTCATCGTCCCGACGAGCAGGAAGCGCGCGGCATGCCGTACGGAGACGCCCTCGCGCTCCACGTAGGAGGCACCCATGGCGGCGGCGTCCAGCAGCAGGTCGACCAGGTGGTCGTGGAGGAGATTGACCTCGTCGACGTACAGGATCCCGCGGTGCGCGTCGGCGAGGAGTCCCGGCTCGAAGGCCTTCACACCCTCGGCGAGCGCCCGCTCGATGTCGAGCGCCCCGACGAGCCGGTCCTCGGAGGCACCGACGGGCAGCTCCACGGTCCGCGCGGCCCGTGACACGCCGGCACCGGTCTCGTGGGGCCCGTCGGGACACGCCGGATCGGGTGCCGCCGGAGCACACGAGAACCGGCACCCGGGAACGACGGCCACCTCCGGCATGAGCGCGGCGAGCGCGCGCACGGCGGTGGACTTGGCGGTCCCCTTCTCGCCACGCACGAGGACACCGCCCACGGCGGGCGACACGGCGTTGAGCAGCAGCCCGAGCCGGAGATCGTCCTGTCCGACGATGGCGGTGAAGGGATAAGGCGTACTCACAAGACCTCCTTGGGGGAACATTCCAGCCCCTCCGGCGTTTGAGGAGCGGGGGTCCGGGGGCGGAGCCCTCGGTTACGGGAAGGGGCGGGACAGGGGAGAACGTCCGCCGCAGGCGCCACACCCACCATGCGTACCCCGCTCACTCGTCCCCCTCCAGATCGCCCTCGAGCTCCAGATACGTGGCCCGCAACCGCTCCAGCGTCTCCGCGTCCGGCTCCGCCCACAGCCCCCGCTCGGCCGCCTCCAGCAACCGCTCCGAAATCCCGCGCAGCGCCCACGGGTTGGACTTCTTCATGAAGTCCCGGTTGGTCTCGTCGAACACGTACTCCGCCGACAACTTCTCGTACATCCAGTCGTCGACGACCCCGGCGGTCGCGTCGTACCCGAACAGGTAGTCCACGGTCGCCGCCATCTCGAAGGCGCCCTTGTACCCGTGCCGCCGCATGGCCGCCATCCAGCGCGGGTTCACGACCCGCGCGCGGAAGACGCGATGCGTCTCCTCACCCAGCGTCCGCGTCTTCACCTGATCCGGCGTCGCCGAATCCCCGACGTACGCCTCGGGCGACTCGCCCGTCAGATGCCGCACCATGGCGACCATGCCGCCGTGGTACTGGAAGTAGTCGTCGGCGTCGACGAGGTCGTGCTCCCGGGTGTCGACGTTCTTCGCCGCCACCGCGATCCGCCGGAACGCCGTCTCCATGTCCCCGCGCGCCGCCCGCCCCTCCAGCCCGCGCCCGTACGCGTAACCGCCCCAGACCGCGTACACCTCGGCCAGGTCCGCGTCCGACCGCCAGTTGCGCGCGTCGATCAGCGGCAGCAGCCCCGCCCCGTAAGCCCCCGGCTTCGAGCCGAAGATGCGGGCCGTGGCCCGTCGGCGGTCGCCGTGCTCGGCGGTGTCCTCGTCGGCGTGCGCCCGTACGTAGTTGGCGTCGGCCGGCTCGTCCAGCTCCGCCACCGCGCGGACCGCGTCGTCGATCAGGCCCACCACGTGCGGGAACGCGTCCCGGAAGAAGCCCGAGATCCGGACCGTCACATCGATGCGCGGCCGTCCCAGCTCGCTGACCGGCACCACCTCGAAGCCGGTCACCCGGCGCGAGGCGTCGTCCCACACCGGGCGGCAGCCGAGCAGCGCCAGGATCTCCGCGATGTCGTCACCCTGGGTGCGCATCGCGGAGGTGCCCCACACCGTCAGACCGACCGACTTCGGGTAGTCGCCCGTGTCGGCGAGGTACCGGGCGATCAGCGAGTCCGCGAGGGACTGGCCGACCTCCCACGACAGCCGGGACGGAATCGCCTTCGGGTCCACGGAGTAGAAGTTGCGGCCCGTCGGCAGCACGTTGACGAGCCCGCGCGTCGGCGAGCCCGAGGGACCGGCCGGGACGAAGCCGCCGTCCAGCGCCTTCAGGATGTGGTCGATCTCGTCGGTCGTCCGGGCCAGCCGGGGCACGACCTCCTCGCAGGCGAAGCCCAGGACGGCGACGGCGGCCGGGAGTTCGATGCCCAGCACCTCCCGGACCAGGCCGGCCACCGCCGGGAGCTCCCAGCCGCGCGCCTCCATGCCCTCCGCGAGCCGGCGGCACAGCTGCTCCAGCAGGTCGATCGCGTCCGCGCCCGTCCGCGCCGGCCCGTCCACCAGCCCGGTCAGCCCGTCCGGCACCTTCACGGCCGCGCCCGGCTCGCCCAGCAGCTCCTTCTCGCTGAGCCCGAAGTGCTCGGCGATGGCCGCCCGCAGACCGGGCAGCGCGTTGGCCGTGCCGCCCCACACCTGCGAGGCGCGCAGCACCGCGAGGACGAGGTTGACCCGGGCCTCGTCGACCGGGCCGCCGCCCAGGATGTGCAGCCCGTCGCGGATCTGGACGTCCTTGATCTCGCACAGGTAGCCGTCGATGTGCATGACGAACGAGTCGAAGTCGTCGTCGCCCGGCTGCTCGTCGACATGCAGGTCGTGGTGCAGCTCGGCGGCCTTGACCAGGGTCCAGATCTGCGCCCTCACCGTCGGAGCCTTGGTCGGGTCCAGGTCGCTGACCAGCGCGTACTCGTCGAGCAGCTGCTCCAGCTTCGCGAGGTCGCCGTAGGTGTCGGCGCGGGCCATCGGCGGCACCAGGTGGTCCACCACCGTGGCGTGGCCGCGCCGCTTGGCCTGGGTGCCCTCGCCCGGGTCGTTGACGATGAACGGGTAGATCAGCGGCAGTTCGCCGAGCACCGCGTCCGGGCCGCAGCCGGCCGACAGGCCGAGGCCCTTGCCGGGCAGCCACTCCATCGTGCCGTGCTTGCCCATGTGGACGACGGCGTCCGCGCCGAAGGTGTTCTCCAGCCAGCGGTAGGTGGCCAGGTAGTGGTGCGAGGGCGGCATGTCCGGGTCGTGGTAGATCGCGATCGGGTTCTCGCCGAAGCCGCGCGGGGGCTGGATCAGCACCACCACGTTCCCGAACTGGAGCGAGGCGAGGACGATGTCGTCCCCGTCCACGTACAGCGAGCCCGGCGGCTCGCCCCAGTGCTCCAGCATCGAGTCGCGCAGCTCCGGCTCCAGCTTCGCGAACCACTGCCGGTAGTCGGCCAGCGGCACCCGCGCCGGAGCCGCCGCGAGCTGCTCCTCGGTCAGCCACTCCACGTCGTGGCCACCGGCGTTGATGAGGCGGTGGATCAGCTCGTCACCGTTGTCCGGGTGGCCCTCGACGCCGTAGCCGGCAGCGCGCAGCGCGTCCAGGACGCGGACGGCGGATGCGGGGGTGTCCAGGCCGACCGCGTTGCCCACGCGGGAGTGCTTGGTGGGGTAGGCGGTGAAGACCAGGGCGAGCTTCTTCTCGGCGTTGGTCTTGTGCCCGAGGACGGCGTGGCGCACCGCGATCCCGGCGACGCGGGCGGCCCGCTCGGGGTCCGCGCGGTACACCGGCACCTCGTCCGGACCCTGCTCCTTGAAGGAGAACGGGACGGTGATGAGGCGGCCGTCGAACTCCGGGATGGCGACCTGCATCGCCGCGTCCATGGGGGAGAGCGCGGCGTCCGACGCGTCCCACGCCGCCCGCGAGGACGTCAGGCACAGCCCCTGCAGCACCGGCACGTTCAGATCGGCGAGCGCGCCGATGTCCCAGGCCTCGTCGTCGCCCCCGGCGGAGGCGTCGGACGCGCGGGTGCCGCCGGCCGCGAGCACCGTGGCGACCAGGGCGTCGGTCCGGCCGAGCAGCTCGTACAGGGCGGCGTCCGCGCCACGCAGCGAACCGCAGTACACGGCAAGGGCGTTGGCGCCGCGTGCCTCGACCGCGTCGCACAGCACGTCGACGAACGAGGTGTTCCCGGAGAGGTGGTGCGCCCGGTAGAAGAGCACCCCGACGGTCGGGCGGCCCTCGACGAACTCCCGCTCGCCGTGCACCCCCCACTCGGGCATCTTCTGCGGCTCGGCGAAACCGTGCCCGGTCAGCAGGACCGTGTCGGAGAGGAAACGGGCCAGCTCGACGAGGTTCCCCGGGCCGCCCTCCACCAGATAGCGCAGCGCCTCGGCGACGACGCCCGCCGGTACGGACGACTCGGCCATCAGCTCCGCGTCCGGCACGGCCTCACCGCCGAGCAGCACGGTCGGGATGCCGGCCGCCTTCAGGGCGGCGAGTCCGTCCTCCCAGGCGCGCTTGCCGCCCAGCAGCCGGACGACGGCGACGGAGGCTCCCTCGATCAGCGCGGGGAGTTCCTCGTGGACATCGATACGGGTCGGGTTGCCGATCCGGAAGGGCGCGCCCGAGGCACGGGCGGCCAGGAGGTCCGTATCGGCGGTCGACAGCAGCAGCACCGTGCTCAGCTGGGCGCTCGACGGGGCGTTCGACGGGGCGTTCATGCGCGTGCTCCAGGTGCTCCGGGGGCGATGAAGGGAAGTCCTGCCGGTGCGCCCGACTCGATGAGTCGCCACAGCGCATCGGTGTCCGCGTGTTCTTCGATCAGGTCGCCGAGGCGGTCGAGCTGTTCCTCGCGCAGCGCGGCGAAACAGGTGTCGGGTGCGGGGACGAAGCGGCGGCCGGCGGCCCGCGCGGTCTCCGTCAGGAAGCGGCGGCGGAACGCGTCGCTCTCCAGCGAGCCGTGCCAGTGGGTGCCCCACACGGAGCCGGACCGGCAGCCGTCGAGGCTCCCGCCCCGCCCGTCGGTGAGGAACGGTTCGCCGCCGCGCACGTCCGCGACGCCGTGGTGGATCTCGTACCCCTCGACGGGGGCGCCGAGCGCCTCGCCGGCCGGCCGGGCGAGGGTCTTCTCACGGTCGAACCGGACGCGTACGGGAAGGAGTCCGAGCCCGTCGACCTTCCCGGCGCGCGACTCGACGTCGTCCTCGATCTCCTCACCGAGGATCTGGTAGCCGCCGCAGATGCCGAGCACCGGACGGCCCTCGGCGGCGCGCCGCAGCAGGGCGTCGGCGAGCCCGCGCTCACGCAGCCAGGCCAGCGCCTTCACGGTGCCGCGGGTGCCGGGCACGATGACGAGGTCGGCGTCGTGCAGTTCCTCGGCCCGGTCCACGAACCGCACCACGACGCCCGGTTCGGCGGCCAGCGCGTCCACGTCGGTGAAGTTCGACATCAGGGGCACCGCGCACACGGCGACGCGCAGGATGTCCTCGCCGTGCGGCGGCGCGACGACCGACTCCCGGACGGCGCCGCGCAGCGAGACCCGCAGACCGTCCTCCTCGTCGATGCCGAGCCCGTGGGCGAACGGCAGCACGCCGTACGTCGGCCGCCCGGTGAGATCGCGCAGCATGTCCAGTCCCGGTTCCAGCAGCGACACGTCGCCGCGGAACTTGTTCACCAGATACCCGGCGATCAGCTCCTGGTCCTCGGGGGCGAGCAGCGCCGTCGTGCCGAAGAACGACGCGAAGACCCCGCCGCGGTCGATGTCGCCGACGACCACGACCGGGAAGCGCGCAGCCCGGGCGATGCCCATGTTCACGATGTCCGTGCGCCGCAGATTGATCTCGGCCGGACTGCCCGCCCCCTCGCAGATCACCGCGTCATACGTGCCCCGAAGCTGCTCCAGACAGTCCACGACGGTGGACAGAAGCGATTCCTGCCGGCCGCCGTGGTAGCCGCGGGCGCTCATCTCGCCGACCGGGCGCCCCATCAGGACGACCTGGCTTGAGCGGTCGCTGCCGGGCTTGAGCAGCACCGGGTTCATCAGCGCGGTCGGCTCGACGCGGGCGGCCTGTGCCTGCATGGCCTGGGCGCGGCCGATCTCGGCACCCTCACGGGTGACGAAGGAGTTGAGCGACATGTTCTGCGCCTTGAACGGCGCCACCTTCACACCCCGGCGCACCAGCCAGCGGCAGATGCCCGCCGTGACGACGCTCTTGCCCGCGTCCGATGTGGTCCCGGCGACCAGCAGTCCGCCGCTCATGTCGGTCTCCGTCCTGAGAGTCGAGGTGCTGCTGTACGTGGTGGCGCGGTACGGGTTCCCGGGGTCCTGCCTGCCGCGATCCGCCGGGCCGCGAGGCCCATGCCGGCCCGGGCCGCCACGCTGACGCCGAGGGCCAGCACGCCGACCCGGCGCGACAGCCGCACGGCGCGTTCGATGTCCGCGGTCTCCACCGCCCGGCCCGCGCCGCCGTTGAGCACGGGGCGGTGCTCGACCCGGCCGCCGTAGGCGAGCGTGCCGCCGAGCCGTACGCCGAGCGCGCCCGCGAACGAGGCCTCCACCGGGCCCGCGTTGGGGCTCGGGTGCTTCGCCGCGTCCGCCCGCCAGGCCCGGACCGCGCCCCGCGGGTCTCCTCCCGCCGCCACGGCGAGCAGGGCCGTCAGCCGGGCGCCCGGCCACCCCGCGACGTCGTCGAGGCGGGCCGAGGCCCAGCCGTAACGGCGGTAGCGGGGCGACTTGTGGCCGACCATCGCGTCGAGCGTGTTGGCGGCCCGGAAGCCGACGAGTCCCGGGACCCCGGCCAACGCCCCCCACACCAGGGCGCCGACCACGGCGTCCGAGGTGTTCTCGGCGACGGACTCCACGACGGCACGGGCGATCTGCGGCCCGTCCAGCGACTGCGGGTCGCGGCCGCACAGATGCGGCAGCCGTTCACGGGCCAGGCCGATGTCCCCTGCGGCGAGCGCGGCACCGATGGCCCTGGCCTCGCGCCCCAGCGACGTACCGCCGACGACGGACCAGGTGGCGGCGGCGGTCAGGGCGACGGACGCGGCGGGGTGGCGGCGCAGGGCGCGGGAGGCCAGTGCGGCGCCCCCGGCGGCGCCTCCGGCGCAGACCAGGGTGTGCAGGGCGCCCCACCCGCGGTGGTCGCGCCACAGGCGGCCTTCGACGCCTGCCGCGGCCCGCCCGAAGGCGGCGACCGGGTGCCCCCTGCGGGGGTCACCGAGCAGCAGATCGCCGATCAGACCGGCCGTGGCGCCGTACGCGAAGATGCGATCGGCACGCACGGTTCAGCCGGCCGTTGCGCCTCGAAGGACCTTGGAACCTGTTCTGGGTCGCACAGGGACGGACGCACGGCAGCCGGGCATGGCGATATGTCCTCACTCAGGGTCCGCGCCCTGGTTCGACGTGACCGGCGACGAGAGTCTCCTGGCTTCCGGATCCGCAGTTCCCCCGGCCTTCCAGTCCGCTTGCGTGGACCGTGACTTCCAGTGGTTGGGGGACTGCTCCCCGGTGACAGTGGCGGGACCGCGCCGGATTCGCACCGGCTTCCTCTGCTGTCGCCGTAATGGCTCCGGCAGTCCACCACGCTCCGCGAACACCCGTCAACTTGCCGTTGACCTGCGACGGTGCAGTGTGCGCAGACACACATCGGGCCGGACGCGCACGAGGTGCGTCCGGCCCGATGCGGGTGGGAGTGGTGGGGCTCAGGCGACGATCAGATAGATGCCGTAGGCCACGGCCGCGGCGCACAGTCCGAAGCACACGTACGCGCCGGCGCGCGCCAGCATGAGCGAACCGCCCGCCGAGCCGCCCGCCGAGCCGCCCTGTGCGGCCGGTTCGGGCTGCTTGGAGAGGCCGACGATGCCGAGGGTGAAGAGGCCCACGAGAGCGACCGTGGCGACGAGGGAGACGCCGAAGACGGTGCCGAGGGCTGCCCAGTCGATGTTCATGCGGATCTGTCCTTACCGGTGGCTCTTGGGGTCCTAGACCGTGGCGGGTCGGGCAGGGTCGGCGACCGTCCCGGCGGGGGCCGGGATGGTCGCCGTGAGCTCGTGGGGCTGGGCGGCCACGGTGGGCGGCGGGCTGACGGCCGCGATGGCCGTGGTGACGACACCCGCGGGCTCGGCGTCCGCACCGGCCGGGGCGACGTCGTCGTGGCCGACGGGCCTGCGCCGCGACAGCATCCAGATGGCGCCGGAGCCGGCGATCAGCAGCGCCGCGACGACCACGACGCCCCAGGTGCCCTGCTTGGTGAGGAACTCCGCACCCGCGCCGACCAGTCCGGCGGCCGGCAGGGTCAGGCCCCAGGCCACGAACATCCGGGTGGCGGTGGACCAGCGGACCACGCCCCCCTTGCGGCCGAGGCCCGCGCCCATCACGGCGCCGGAGCAGGACTGGGTGGTGGAGAGGGAGAAGCCGAGGTGCGAGGAGGCCAGGATGACGGTGGCCGCGCTGGTCTGGGCGGCGAAGCCCTGCGGCGGCTTCAGCTCGGTGAGGCCGCTGCCCATGGTGCGGATGATGCGCCAGCCGCCGAGGTAGGTGCCGAGCGCGATGGCGAGGCCGGCGCACACGATGACCCAGACCGGCGGGTTGGAGCCGGGGGAGAGGACGCCGCCGGTGACCAGGGCGAGGGTGATGATGCCCATGGTCTTCTGCGCGTCGTTGGTGCCGTGGGCCAGGGAGACCAGTCCGGCCGAGGCGATCTGGCCGGCGCGGTAGCCCTTGGCGGTGGCCTTCTCCTGGGCGCCGCCGGTGACCCTGCCGCCGATGCGGTACGTCAGCTTGGTGGCCAGCAGAGCGGCCAGACCGGCGACGACCGGTGCGGCGACCGCGGGGAGCAGCACCTTGGTGACGACGGTGCCGCCGTCGACCGACGACCAGCCCGCGGACATCACCGCGGCGCCGATGAGGCCGCCGAACAGTGCGTGGGAGGAGCTGGACGGCAGTCCGACCAGCCAGGTCAGCAGATTCCACAGGATGGCGCCGACGAGCGCCGCGAAGATGACCTCGGTTCTGAGCCCGTCTTCGTTGATGATCCCGCCGGAGATCGTCTTGGCGACCTCCACCGACAGGAACGCGCCTACGAGGTTGAGAACGGCGGACATGGCCACCGCTGTCTTGGGTTTGAGTGCGCCGGTCGAGATGGTGGTGGCCATCGCGTTGGCGGTGTCGTGGAAACCGTTCGTGAAATCGAACACTAGAGCTGTCACGATCACAATCGCGAGCAGCAGCGTGATGTGTTCCATTTACCCAGGCAATCGTTCGACGTCAGTGGCACGTGGACCGTAGGCAACCTGAGTGAACGGAAGATGAACTGAGCAGGGCGTTGCGGTGACCCCAACCGGAGTGCGGCAGCCCTGTTCGTCCACCGGGTGACGGCGGGGTCGGGGCACGGGCCGGTGTGGGCCCGGAATCCTGGGTTCGGCCGGGCCGTCGCGGGAGGAGCGGCAAGGGGCCGCTCATTCGTCGAAAGGATCTTCGTATGAGCGATGAGTCACGGGAATCGATCGAGCGGGCCTGGGCGGCGGTCGTCGCCACCGCCCGCAGGACGGCCACCGAGGGACTGGTCGTCGGGACCTCGGGCAACGTGTCGGCGAGGGTCGGCGGGACCGTGCTGGTCACCCCCAGCGGAATGCCGTACGACCGGCTCCGCCCCGAGGACCTGACGGGCGTCGACCTGGAGGGCAACCAGACGCTCGGCGAGCTGGCCCCCACCAGCGAACTACCGCTCCATCTCGCGGTCTACCGGAACACCGGCGCGGCCGCCGTCGTGCACACCCACGCGGTGCACGCCACGGCCGTCTCCACACTGGTCGCCGAGGTGCCGTCGGTCCACTACGCCGCCGCGATGCTGGGCGGTCCGGTCCGGGTCGCCGCCTACGCCCGCTACGGCACCGACGAGCTGGCCGGAAACATGCTCACGGCCCTGCGCGACCGCACCGGCTGCCTGCTGGGCAACCACGGCACGGTCACCTACGGCGCCACCCTCGACGAGGCCTACGACCGCACCGCCCAGCTCGAATGGCTGTGCCGCCTCTGGCTCACCGCGAGTTCGGTGCCCGGCCGCACGCCCGCCCTGCTCACGCCGGAGCAGCTGGACGACGTCAAGGAAGCACTGAAGGGGTACGGACAGCACCAGCCGGGCTGACCGCGGGGTGCGACCGGCCGCCCGACCGCCCACGGCCCGGCCCGCTTCCCGCACGCCCCGCCCACCGGACGGCCCCCGTCCACTGGCCGTGTGCGGCGGTGGCCGGGAGACTGAAGCCGTGCGCCCGGCTACAGCGACGGCAGCAGCCGTCACCTCCATCCTCGGCGTCGGTGCGGCAGCGGTCGCGGCCGGCCGGTACGCCAGCGACGCCGCCCTCGGGGCGCCGTCCGGACGTCCCCTCCCCGCCGACCGCAGACTCACCGTGCATGCGACGGCGGCCGGGCAGGTCACCCTGACCCGGTCCTTCACCTCGCTCAGGCCCGGTACCTACGGGCTGGTGGGCGACGACGTCCATGCCGTCGTGGGCCCGGTGATCGAGCAGGCCCACGAGGCCGCCGACACCGTCGTCCGCCGGCTGGAGCGCGTCAACCGCGGCACCCTGCTCCCCAGGGCCAAGGTCCGCATCACGCCGGAGATCCACAGCGGCGACCCGGCCACCGCCCTCGGCCTCGACTTCCGCGAGGTGGAGATCCCCGGCGAACTCGGCGGTCTGCCCGCCTGGTTCGTACCGGGCCCCCGCGACACCTGGGTCATCACCGCGCACGGCATCGGCACCACCCGCGAGCACCCCCTCAACGTGATGGGCTTCCTGCACGGGCAGCAGCTGCCGGTGCTCGACCTCGCCTACCGCGGCGACCCCGGAGCCCCCCGCTCCCCGGACGGGCTCCACCACCTCGGCGAGTCCGAGTGGCGGGACCTGGACGCGGCCATCCGCTTCGCCGTGCGCTACGGCGCTGAGAAGGTCGTCCTGCACGGCTGGTCCACCGGCGCCTCGATGGCGCTGCACGCCTGCGTCAACTCCGCGCTGCGGGACCGGATCTGCGGACTCGTACTCGACTCGCCGGTGCTGGACTGGGCCACCACCCTGCGCGCCCTGGCCGCCGCCCGCGGCGTCCCCTCCGCCCTGCTGCCGCTCGCCGTCCGCGCCGCCCAGGGCCAGACCGGACTGCGCGGCGCCCGGCTCCTGGACACCTCGCTGCCCCGGACCCTGCACGTCCCGACACTGATCTTCCACGGACCCGACGACACCCTGGCTCCCTGGCAGCCGTCCCGGGAGCTCGCGGCCCGCCGGCCGGACCTGGTCGCCCTGCACTCCGTACCCCAGGCTCCGCATGCGGCGATGTGGAATGCCGATCCGGTCCACTACGAAGAGACGCTGAGACGCTTCCTCACGCCCCTGATGTGAGCTGATGTGCCGCTTCGGCCGGTTGGTCCCGGCCGGTGCGGCCGCGTCCGGACGCCGGTCGTTCGGGTTCCGTTTGGGCTTTCGGGCTGTCAGAGGCAAGACTGCTCCCCGTGACGTCCCGTACCCCGCGCGACTCCAGGCTGCGACTTGTCCGCCCGCGACCCCTCGCCACCGCTCGCAAGGCCGTGACCACCCGGCGCACCAGGCCGGCGCCCCGCCCGCCCGAGGGCACCCCGCCGCGGTCGGAGCTGGCCCGCCAGGCCAGGACCGCCCTCGCCGACGCCGTACGGATCGCCCGCTGGGCGGCCGACGGCGCGAGCCCCGGCACGCCTCCGCTGGCCGCCCAGGCCCTCGAACGGGCCGCGACGGCGCTGGAGTTGTCCCCGGCCCAGGTGCGCTCCGGCTGGGACCGGGCCCGCCTCGCCGGTCTCGTGGAACTGCACGGCGACACCGCGCGGCCCGGCTGGCGGCTGCGCGCCTGGGACCGCGACGACTCCGCCGTGCTCCGCGGCTGGGTGGCGCTCTTCGACGCCTGGTCGCTCGTCCACCCCGCACCGCGGGACATCGAGTCCACCGCGGTCGCCGAGGCCGTCGAGGCCGTGCCCCAGGTGCTCTCGCTGCTCCAGCTCTCCGCGGGCCCGGTCACCGTGCCCGCCCTCCTGGACCTGCTGGGCCAGCGCGTCGCCGAACTGCACGAGGAGCGCTGCGAGGTGCCGTACGGGCCGCAGCCGCTGCCCGGCCCCGCCGAGCCGGCGCCCACCGCGCACCCCGAGGCCCTGGTCGCCCTCCTGCTGGACTGGGCGCTCGAGGGGCTGGCCGCCGTCGGGGCGCTCACCCTCGGCACCGGGCACGCCACGCTGACCCCGCTCGGCAACTGGGCGGTCTGGGTCAAGCTGGAACAGATCTGCGTCGCCGCCCAGAGCCCCGCCGGGAACATCGAGCAGTCCGCGGCCGACATGCTCCTCGGCTGCGCCCGCCTCACCCCCGGACCGGCCCGCGCCGAATACCGCGCCTGGCTCGCCGCCCGCCCCGTCGGCAGCGCCGTCGCCGAACTCCTCGGCGTGGCCCGCGGCGAGGACGCGCTGCTGCGCGGGCTCGCCTTCGAGGCGCTCCGTGTCGTCGGCGCACCGGCCGAGCCCGTGGTCCGGTCCGTCGTCAGCGACCCGTCGCTGCGCCCCTACGCGCTGCTCTGGCTCGCGGAGTACGACGGGGCCGACCCCGAGGACGCCCAGGAGGTCCTCAGCCGCGAGGAGGCCACCTGGCTCTGGGTGGACACCGCGGCGGCCGTCGCCGACCACGGCGAGACGGGGCTGCTGGTCCGCCACCTCGACTCGGCCGTGCAGGGCACCGTCCCGGCGCTGCTGGACGAGGTCCGGGCCGTCGGCCATCCGCGCACCGTCCAGGTCCTGGTGGCCCTGGCCGCCGCGCACCCCGACCCGGCGCTCGCCAAAGCGGTCCGCAAGGCGGCGTTCCAGGTACACACGGGCGGCGCCTGAACCGGGGCGGCGCCCCGGCTACGGGAAGGGGCGGGCAGGGGAGCGGGCCCGCCCCAGGCGGCGCGCCCCCTCAGCCCGACCCGGGTGCGTACGTCCCGAACTCAGCCCGATCCCGGTGTGTACGTCCCGAAGCTCCACACGTTGCCCTCCGCGTCCCGCGCCATGTAGTCCCGCGAGCCGTAGTCCTGGTCGGTGGGCGGCATGAGGATCTCCACCCCGTGCTCCACCGCCCGCGCATGGTGGGCGTCGACCTCGTCGACCACCACGTAGACGCCGGCCGGGCCCGCCCCCTGCATCGCCTTGGCGAAGACGCCCTCGCGGCCCTTGGAGCCCAGCATCACCCTGCCGTTCCCGCAGGACAGCTCCGCGTGCATCACCGTGCCGTCCTCGCCCTCGTACACCGCTTCCTCGGTGAAGCCGAGGCCCTCCGTGAGCGTCTTGATCGCGGCCTTCGCGTCGTCGTACAGGATCGTCGGATAGAGCGTCGGAACGCCCGCCTTCGCGTCTGCCATCGTGCTCAGTCCCTTCTCGCGCCGCACCGGGCCCTGTCGCGGCCCGTCTGTGATCTGCGTCTCAGTCTTCCACCGGCCACTGACAATGCCCTGTCCGGCGCCGTGCGCACCGTTCGCGCGGAGGGGGTCAGCGGAAGGTGTTGCAGTCGGCCATGTCGCCGCTGCGGAAACCGGTGGTGAACCACTGCTGGCGCTGCGCGGCCGAGCCGTGCGTCCAGGACTCCGGGGTGACCCGGCCCTGGAACTTCTCCTGGATGCGGTCGTCGCCGACCGAGGCGGCCGCGTCCAGCCCGTCCCGGATGTCCGCCCGGGTGAGCTCGGTGATCAGCGGGCGGCCGGTCGACTCGTCGGGCGTGGTCGTCGCGTGGTTCGCCCAGACCCCTGCGTAGCAGTCGGCCTGGAGCTCCACCTTCACCGCGTTGCTGTTCTCGCCGGTCCGCCCGTCCTGCGAGCGGGCCAGCGTCCCCATCTGGTTCTGCACGTGGTGTCCGTACTCGTGCGCGACGACGTACGCCTCGGCGAACGGGCCGCCGCTCGATCCGAACTTGGTCCGCAGCTCGTCGAAGAAGCCCAGGTCCAGATAGACCTGCCGGTCCCCGGGGCAGTAGAACGGCCCCACGGCCGAGGTCGCCGCGCCGCAGGCCGTGGAGACCCGGTCGGTGAACAGGACCGTCCGCGCGCCGCCGTACGTGGCGTCGCGCCGCTTGAACTCCTGGTTCCAGTAGTCCTGCACGCTGTTGACCACCGCGACGATCCGGCAGTCGGCCTTGGTGTTGGCATCCGCGCCGGTCCGGCACTCCTGCTGGACCTGTGCGGCCGACGAGGCGGTCGCGGTCGTGCCCGAGTCGCCCGAGGAGAGGCCCAGCTGATCGGGGCCGACCCCGAAGAGCAGGCCCAGGATCAGTGCGATGACCCCTGCGATGCCGCCGCCCACAGTGGCTCTGCCGCCGGGGATGCGGCTGCCGCGCACGTCCTTGACCTCGGACGTGTCCAGATCGGCGTCGTCGTCGAACTGCATGGCACCACCCTCTGCTCCGCTCGCGGCTGCCGCACAGCCATGCGCCGAGTATCGGATAGTTCACACCGCAATGCCCGTTTTTGCTGACGCGGTGGAGCGGCTCGGACGCGCTGGGCGAGCTTTCGGCAACTGCGGTGGGGTGCACGCGGAAAAGCGGTTGGACACCGCCAGTAGACTGGTTCTCATGTCAACCCTCCTTGTGCGTCTGCGTGAGTAGTAGCGGCGTCGAGTCGTGAACCGCCCGCCGTTCCTCCGCTGTCCATTCCGCCCTGGAGTTTTTCCGTGATCACCGCTTCCGGCATCGAGCTGCGCGCCGGCGCCCGCATGCTCATCGAGTCCGCTTCCTTCCGTATCGCCAAGGGCGACCGCATCGGCCTGGTCGGCCGCAACGGAGCGGGCAAGACCACCCTCACCAAGTGCCTCGCGGGCGAGGGCACCCCCGCCGCCGGCACCATCAGCCGCTCCGGCGAGGTCGGCTACCTCCCGCAGGACCCGCGCACCGGCGACCTCGACGTGCTCGCCCGGGACCGCATCCTCTCCGCCCGCGGCCTCGACGAGATCCTGCGCAGGATGCGGGAGAACGAGGAGCGGATGGCGAACGGCAAGGGCGCCACCCGCGAGAAGGCCATGAAGAAGTACGAGCGCCTGGAGACGGAGTTCCTCACCAAGGGCGGATACGCGGCCGAGGCCGAGGCGGCCACCATCGCCGCGGCGCTCAGCCTGCCCGACCGGGTGCTGGGCCAGCCGCTCCACACGCTCTCCGGTGGTCAGCGCCGCCGTGTCGAGCTGGCCCGGATCCTCTTCTCGGACGCCGACACCCTGCTCCTCGACGAGCCGACGAACCACCTCGATGCGGACTCGATCGTCTGGCTGCGCGACTACCTCAAGAGCTACCGCGGCGGCTTCGTCGTGATCTCCCACGATGAAGAGCTGGTCGAGACCGTCGTCAACAAGGTCTTCTACCTCGACGCCAACCGCTCGCAGATCGACGTCTACAACATGGGCTGGAAGCTCTACAAGCAGCAGCGCGAGGCCGACGAGCGGCGCCGCAAGCGCGAGCGGCAGAACGCCGAGAAGAAGGCCGCGACCCTCAACGCCCAGGCCGACAAGATGCGCGCCAAGGCCACCAAGACCGTCGCCGCGCAGAACATGGCCAAGCGCGCCGACCGGCTGCTCTCCGGTCTGGAGGCCGTGCGGGTCTCCGACAAGGTCGCCAAGCTGCGCTTCCCCGACCCCTCGCCGTGCGGCAAGACGCCGCTGATGGCGGAGGGCCTCTCCAAGTCCTACGGGTCGCTGGAGATCTTCACCGACGTCGACCTCGCGATCGACAAGGGCTCCCGGGTCGTCATCCTCGGCCTCAACGGTGCCGGCAAGACCACCCTGCTCCGCCTCCTGGGCGGTGCGGAGAAGCCCGACACCGGCGACGTCATCGAGGGCCACGGCCTCAAGCTCGGCTACTACGCCCAGGAGCACGAGACTCTCGACCCGGACCGCACCGTCCTGGAGAACATGCGCTCGGCCGCGCCCGACCTCGACCTCGTCGCGGTCCGCAAGACGCTGGGTTCGTTCCTCTTCTCCGGGGACGACGTCGACAAGCCCGCCGGGGTGCTCTCCGGTGGCGAGAAGACCCGGCTCGCCCTCGCGACGCTGGTGGTCTCCTCCGCCAACGTGCTCCTGCTCGACGAGCCCACCAACAACCTCGACCCGGCCAGCCGCGAGGAGATCCTCGGCGCGCTGCGCACGTACAAGGGTGCGGTCGTCCTCGTCACGCACGACGAGGGAGCCGTCGAGGCGCTCCAGCCCGAGCGCATCATCCTGCTGCCCGACGGTGTCGAGGACCTGTGGGGTGCGGACTACCGGGACCTGGTCGCGCTGGCCTGATCCCGTCCGGACGCGGTCCGGGGCCCGCCCCGGCCGCCCGCGGCCGGACCCCGGCTCCGGCTGCCCGCTGAGCTGATCCAACTCCGCTGGATCATTCGGCCTACGCGTGATCCATCATCTGTGTGAGTGCGTCTCGTACCGCGGCGCGGCACCCGGCAGATAGCTGCCGGGTGCACCCATAAGGGGCCGCGATCCCCTTGCGGCCCTGACCTGGCCGTTCCTTCGGAGCCGTTCCCCCGCTGCCCCCGCAGCCCCGCGGAATAGGGGATTCCGGTCATGCCGGCGCCTTCCCGGGGCCCCGATCCGGTTGCACGGACCTTGCCGAATGGGTGGCCAGGACGGCCCCGAGGGGTGATCATGAGAGTCCAGAGCGCACTTCCCACGAGGAGGCACGGGTGGCCGAGACTCTGAAGAAGGGCAGCCGGGTAACCGGCGCCGCGCGCGACAAGCTCGCGGCAGACCTGAAGAAGAAGTACGACTCCGGTGCGAGCATCCGGGCGTTGGCCGAGGAAACGGGCCGCTCCTACGGATTCGTTCACCGGATGCTCAGCGAGTCCGGAGTGACGCTGCGGGGACGCGGCGGCGCGACACGAGGCAAGAAGGCCGCGACGGCCTGACAGCCGTCCGCGGATCGGGGCAGGCCGCAGGATCTGGACCTGTCCCGGGGCTCACCGGTTTCGGTGGTGGCCACCCGGTCGATCGTGCGGTCGACCGGGTGGTTACTGTTCAGTCACTTAGCTTGATGTGCTGACTGAACCCGATCCGGAGGCGCTCCATGACCTCGCTCGACTCTGTGCTCGACAAGGACGGCGTACGACTCACCGTCGACGACGCGGTTGCCACGGTGACCCTCACCAATCCGGCCAAGCGCAACGCTCAGTCCCCCGCTCTGTGGCGGGCGTTGAAAGAGGCCGGTCGGGCCCTGCCCGGCAGTGTGCGGGTCGTCGTGCTGCGCGCCGAAGGTGTGTCCTTCTCCGCCGGACTCGACCGCCAGGCGTTCACCCCCGAGGGGTTCGACGGTGAGCCGTCGTTCCTCGACATGGGGCGCGGCCCGGAGGCCGAGCTCGACGCGGTCATCGCCGAGTACCAGGAGGCGTTCACCTGGTGGCGCCGCAACGACATCGTGTCGATCGCGGCCGTCCAGGGGCACGCCATCGGCGCCGGTTTCCAGCTGGCCCTCGCCTGCGATCTGCGGATCGTCGCCGAGGACGTGCAGTTCGCCATGCGCGAGACCAGCCTCGGGCTGGTGCCCGACCTCACCGGCACGCACCCCCTGGTGCACCTGGTGGGGTACGCACGCGCGCTCGAAATCTGCGCCACGGGCCGCTTCGTGCACGCCGCCGAGGCCGAACGCACCGGCCTGGCCAACCTCGTGGTGCCCGCCGAGGAGCTCGAAGGAGCCGCCCGCGACCTGGCCGGCGCCCTGATCGCCGCCCCGCGCGACGCCGTCATCGAGACCAAGGCCCTGCTGAGCGGTGCCGTCTCCCGTCCGTACGAGGAGCAGCGCGCCGCCGAGCGGGCCGCCCAGGGCCGCCGGCTGCGCGACCTCTCCGGCACGCTCGACTGACAGCCGCCGTCATCGGGCTCCGGACACGCCACCCGGGGCCCGGTGCCACGTCAGCCTGCGGCCGAACCGTCCGGCCCGGGATCGCCCGTCACCGCCGTGACCAGCACCGACACCGGCGGATGCCCGTCCACCGCCTCCGTGACCGCCGCCCGCACCGCGAGAGCCACGTCGAGCGCCCGGTGCGCACCGTCCGTCGCCAGCTCGACCCGTACGTGATCCGCGCCCGTGTGCACGGCCGGGCCCAGTACCCGGGTCAGTGTCGCGACCCCCGTCACTCCCACGGCGGCATGACCCGCCGCGTTCTCCGGCCGGGCCGCGAGCACCGCGTCGGGCTCCGGTTCGGCCCGCTCCGGATCGGTGTCCAGCAACTCCGTCACCTGCAGATCCACCTCGGAGACCACCAGACCGAGCCGCCGCGCGGCAGCGGCGAGCAGCGCCGAGCGCAGCGCCGCGGCGGCCACGGGCAGCGGCTGGTCCGCCGTCGCGGCCAGCGTGGCCTCGATCCGCAGCGGGCCCGGCGGCAGGGCGCTCGGCGGCGGCGGCACCTGCGGGGCGGGGGCCTCCGGCGCGTCGGCCACGCCGATCCGCAGCTCCCCGAGCACCGGGCCGGACCCGGGACCTCCCACCGCCCGGCGCAGCACGGCGACCGCGGCCCGTTCCGAGATCCAGGCCCCGTCCGCCGGACCGCCCAGAGGGAGCAGTCGGCCCAGGCCGAGCCGTTGCCGAACCGCAGCCGTCCATCCTTGGGCCCTGTGCGGGCTGTCAGCCGTCGTCATCTCCCCAGCCTGCCGCATCCATGGCGCGAGACGGGGCAAGCACACTTAATGTGGGCAATGAAGTCCAACCTGCCCCGAAGGGAAGAACGGCGATGACCGAGACCCCACAGCGGAACCGGCCCGAGTACCCCGACAAGGACTCGACGGGCGGCGACAGCAGGAGCAACCCGCTGACGAAGCGCGGCGGGGGAGACCCCGCCACCCGCGGTCGTACGACGATCGCCGACGGAGTCGTCGAGAAGATCGCCGGAATGGCGGCGCGCGACGTGGTCGGCGTGCACGCGATGGGCAGTGGACTCTCGCGGACCTTCGGCGCGGTGCGCGACCGGGTCCCCGGCGGCTCCAAGTCGGTCACCCGGGGCGTCAAGGCCGAGGTCGGCGAGTCCCAGACCGCCCTCGACCTGGAGATCGTCGTCGACTACGGCGTGTCGATCGCGGATGTTGCCCGTGATGTACGGGAAAACGTTGTCGCGGCGGTCGAGCGCATGACGGGTCTCGAAGTCGTCGAGGTCAACATCGCGGTGAGCGATGTGAAGCTGCCCGACGAGGACGACGACGAGGACCAGCCCGAGCCACGTCTCCAGTAAGTCTCCCGTCAAAGGCAGTTGAGGAGCGCAGATGAGCATGGCTGTGGTCGGCATGGTGGCCGGCATGGCGCTCGGTTTCGCCGGGTACTTCGGCGGATTCGGGGCCTTCCTGCTGGTGGCCGCCCTGGGGGCGATCGGCTTCATCGCCGGTCGCTTCCTCGACGGTGACCTGGAGCCCGGCGACTTCTTCCGGAGTCGCGAGCGCGGCGACCGACGGCGGTGACGGGCGTGCCGGGGGCGGGCGGCCGGGTCGCCGCAGCGGAGCGTGGGGAGACCAGGATCGCCGACCGGGTCGTCGCGAAGATCGCCGCGCAGGCGGCGAAGGAGGCGGTCGACGCGCCGCCGACGGACGCCGCTTCGCCGCGCGCCACGGTCACGGTGCACCGTGACACCGCACGCGTACGGGTGAGTCTGGAGCTCGGATATCCCAGCGACATCGGACGCCAGTGCGGTGCCGTGCGTCGCAGGGTCGCGATGCGGGTAGAGGCGTTGGCGGGGATGGAGGTGCCCGAAGTGGCCGTACAGGTCGAGCGCCTGCACCCCTCAGGAGCGAGCCTCGCGGCGCAGGGGAGGATCCGATGACCGAACCCCAGAACCCGGAACACGGTACGCAGCGACTGCCCACCACCGGGGCGGTGGAACACGGCGACGTGCTCGCACTCGACCAGTCGGCGTCGTCCGCGGCGTACGACCCGGTCCCGGCCAAGGAACGGAGCGAGGGCGGAGCGGGCCGATTCTGGTCCGCCCGGCGCATTCCGGCGGGCATCACGGCCCTCGTGGTCCTCGGCGGCTCCGGGCTGCTCCTCTACGACGTCGCGGCGGTCCGCGCCGACCATCCGGCGATGCGGTGGCGCCGCTCGCTGGCCGACGAACTGGCCGAACGGCGGCTGGACGACGTCTGGGTGCTGACGGGCGCCGCGGTCGCGGCGGCGGTCGGCCTGTGGCTGATCGTCCTCGCCCTCACACCCGGACTCCGCGATCTGCTGCCGATGCGCCGCGACCGCCCGGGCGTACGGGCCGCCCTCGACCGGACCGCGGCGGCCATGGTGCTGCGCGACCGGGCCGTGGAGGTGGCCGGTGTGCAGTCCGTCCGGGTCCGGATGGGCCGGAGCAAGGTGGGGGTGCGGGCCGTTTCGCACTTCCGTGAACTCGACGACGTACGGTCCGATCTGGACACCGTGCTCTCCACCGGCATCAAGGAACTCGGGCTGGCCCGGCCGCCGAGCCTGTCCGTCCATGTCCGCCGTCCGGCGAAGAAGGGGTGAGCGGCGTGATCGGGACCGTCAACCGGGTACTGCTCGGCCTCGCCGGACTGGTGCTGGTCTGCGTGGGCGGCGGGGTGCTGGCCGCGGGGTTCGGCCTTTCCGTGCCGTCCTGGTGGCCCTGGTACGGCAAGAAGGACGTGCTGCTCAGTGAGGCCGACCGGGACCGCTGGCGCTCCGAGGGCTGGTGGTGGCCGGTGGTGATCGCGGTTCTCGCGGTGCTGGTGGTGCTCGCGCTGTGGTGGCTGCTGGCCCAGTTGCGCCGGGCCCGCCTCGCCGAGGTGCTCGTGGACAGCGGCGACGGAGAGGGCGCGCTGCTGCGCGGCCGCGCCCTTGAGGGCGTACTCGCCCAGGAGGCGGGCGCCCTGGACGGGGTGGCCCGTGCCCAGGTCGTCCTGACCGGCCGGCGCAGCGAACCGCAGGCCAGGATCCGGCTGCTGATGGAACCGCACGCGGCCCCCGACGAGGCGCTGGGCAAGCTCAGCGACGAGGCGCTGGCCCATGCCCGGGACTCCGCCGGGCTGGAGCGGCTGCCGGCCGAGGTGCGGCTGAAGGCGGTCAAGCACCGGGCCGAGCGGGTGAGCTGACGGGGCTGTACACGACGAGGGAGGGGCCGGACGGCACACACGCCGTCCGGCCCCTCCCTCGTGCCGCGTCCGGGCGCGGGGCTCAGAAGCCGTGCCGGGAGCCGCCGTCGACCGGCACCATGATGCCCGTCAGATACGAGGCGGCCGGCGAGAGGAGGAACGCCGCCGTCCGGCCGAACTCCTCCGGAGTGCCGTAGCGGCGCAGCGGGATGCGCGCCTCGTTGGCCGTGCGTGAGGCCTCCGCGTCGCCCGACAGCGCGTCCAGTTCACGCACCCGGTCCGTGTCGATGCGGGCCGGCAGCACGCCCACCACCCGGATGCCCCGCGGACCGAGCTCGTCCGCCAGCGACTTGGCGAAACCGGCCAGGCCGGGGCGCAGCCCGTTGGAGATCGTCAGTCCGGCGATCGGCTCGTGGACGGAGCCGGAGAGCACGAAGCCGATGACCCCGCCCTCGCCGAGCGCGGCCGCTGCCGCCCGGGCCAGGCGCACCGCACCCAGGAACACCGAATCGAAGGCGGACTGCCACTGCTCGTCGGTGTTGTCCGCGAGGAAGCCCGGCGCCGGTCCGCCGACGCTGATGAGGATGCCGTCGAGCCGGCCGAACCCCTCCTGAGCGGCCTCCACGAGCCGCTGCGCCACGCTCGGGTCCGCGTTGTCGGCGGCGAGTCCGACGGCGTCCGGGCCCAGCTCGTCCGCCGCCTCCCGGACGCTCTTCTCGTCGCGCCCGGTGATGATCACCTTCGCGCCGTCGGCCACCAGCGCGGCCGCCGTGGCGTTGCCGAGCCCCCGGGTCGCCCCGGTGACGATGTACACACGGTCCTTCAGTCCAAGATCCATGGTCCTATCCTGCCGCGTCACCCCGGGCCGTGTCCTCGGCGGCCTGTGCCTCGGCGAGCGCCACCGCCGTACCGACGAGACCGATGTGGCTGAAGGCCTGCGGGAAATTGCCGAGCTGACGCCCGGCCGCGGTGTCGTACTCCTCGGCGAGCAGCCCCACGTCGTTGCGGAGCGCCAGCAGCCGTTCGAAGAGTTCGGTCGCCTCCTCGGCGCGCCCCGTCATCCGCAACGCGTCCGCCAGCCAGAACGAGCAGGCGAGGAAGGCGCCCTCACCGCCCGGCAGTCCGTCGATCGAGGTGCCGTCGGTGCTGTAGCGGCGCACCAGCCCGTCGCTGCCCAGCTCGTCCCGGACCGCGTCGACCGTCCCGATGACGCGCGGGTCGTCCGGCGGCAGGAACCCGGTCCTGGCGATCAGCAGGGTCGCGGCGTCCAGGTCCCGCGACCCGTACGACTGGGTGAACGTGTTGCGCACCGGGTCGTACCCCTTCTCGCACACCTCCCGGTGCACGGCGTCCCGCATCGCCCGCCAGCGGTCGGCGTCGCCGGTCAGCGTCGGGTCCTCCTCCAGACTGCGCACCGCACGGTCGGCCGCCACCCAGGCCATCACCTTGGAGTGCACGAAGTGGCGGCGCTGGCCGCGGATCTCCCACAGGCCCTCGTCCGGTTCGCGCCAGGTGGACTCCAGGAAGCCCAGCAGGCTCAGCTGGAGGTTCCAGGCGTGCGGCTTGTCGTCGAGGCCGGCGTCCCGGGCCAGCCGCAGCGAGTCGATGACCTCTCCGTACACATCGAGCTGACGCTGTCTGACGGCGGCATTGCCGATCCGGACCGGGGCCGAGTGCTCGTAGCCGCTCAGCCACGGCAGCTCCGACTCCGGCAGCCGGCGCTCGCCCGCGAGCCCGTACATGATCTGCAGATCGGCCGGGTCCCCGGCGACCGCGCGCAGCAGCCAGTCCCGCCACGCGGCCGCCTCCTCCAGATATCCGGCCGAGACCAGCGCGCCGAGCGTGAGGGTGGAGTCCCGCAGCCAGCAGAAGCGGTAGTCCCAGTTCCGTACGCCGCCGATCTCCTCCGGCAGCGAGGTGGTGGGGGCCGCCACGATCCCGCCGGTCGGACCGAAGGTGAGTGCCTTCAGGGTGATCAGCGACCGCATCACGGCATCCCGGTAGGGGCCCTGGTACTTGCACCGCGCGGACCACTCGGCCCAGTCGGCCAGGGTGTTCTCCAGCGCCTCGTTCGGGTCGATGAGATCGGGCCGGGGCGAGTGCGAGGGGTGCCAGGTCAGGACGAAGGCGACCCGTTCGCCCTCGGAGACGCTGAACGAGGAGCACGTGGAGAACTGCTGGCCCCAGGTCTTGACCGGCGGGTCGCTGCGCAGCCACGCCGAGTCCGGTCCCGCGACCGCCACCCGGTGGCCCTGCGAGCGGCGCATCCACGGCACGACGGAGCCGAAGTCGAAGCGCAGCCGGATCACCGAGGCCATGTCGACGGTGCCGCTGACGCCCTCGACGATCCGCATCACATCGGGTGCCTCGTCGCGCTGCGGCATGAAGTCGATGACCTTGACGGTGCCGGTGCGGGTCTCCCAGAAGGTCTCCAGGACCAGGGAGTCGCCCACGTAGGCGCGGCGGGTGCAGTTGTCCGCGCCCTTGGGGGCGATGCGCCAGTGTCCGTTGTCCTCGTCGCCGAGCAGCGCGGCGAAGCAGGCGCCCGAGTCGAAGCGGGGCAGGCAGAGCCAGTCGACAGAACCGTTCCTGCCGACCAGGGCGGCTGTCTGCAGATCGCCGATGAGGGCGTAGTCCTCGATGCGTGGGGTCACGTTGTGGCGTGTTCCCGAACCTGACCTCCGCTAAGCAGCCACGACGTGAGGAGAGGCGGGAGTCACCCCCGCGGACGCTCCGTCAGGCCTTCGCCGGTTCGGGCTCCGCCGCCGCGGCCTGTTCGGCGGCCGTGGCGGCCGCCGCCACCCGGTCGCGCTTCTCCCGGCGGGCCAGCACCACGTAGCCGACCGGCACACCCCCGGCGAACAGCCACCACTGCACGGCGTACGCCATGTGCGGGCCGATGGAGTCGTCCTCGGGAGCCTCGATCAGCTCGGGCCTGTCGCCCTTGGGCTCGGGACCCGTCTGCTCGATGTAGCCGCCGAGCACCGGCCGGGACAGGAGCTTCGCCTGCTGGGAGCTGTTGATCAGCATCACCTGGCGGTCCGGCAGGTCCGAGAGGTCCTTGATACCGCTGGCACCCGTCGTCTCGTCGGCCTTGAGCCGCCCGGTGACGGTCACCTCGCCCCTGGGCACGGCCGGGACGTCGGGGAAGGCGTACTGGTCGGAGGCGGAGGGGACCCAGCCGCGGTTGATCATGACCGTGCCGCCGCCCTTGAGGTCGAACGGGATCAGTACATGGACACCGATGGAGCCGTCGGTGGCGGTCCGGCGGCGCACCACGACCTCGTGCTTCTCGTCGTACGTCCCGGTGGCGCTCACCGCACGCCAGTAGTCCGCGCGCGGAACGGTGTGACCGGGGGAGGTGAGCGTGGCGACCGGAACGGGGTCCGCCTTGAGATTCCGCGAGATCAGGGCGTTCTGCGCGACCTTGTGCTCATGCCGGTGCAGCTGCCAGAAGCCCAGCTCGACCATCGTGGGAATGAGTACGAGGGCGATGAGGGCGAGAATCAGCCACTGCCGGGTCAACAGGAAGCGGTACACCCCATGACGGTACAACTGCGTCATGGGGTGCATCGCGCAGGGGGTGGGGGAAGGGGCGCGGCGCCCGGTGCTCAGACTCTGTCGACGATGCCCGCCTTCCCCTCCGCGCGGGCGCAGTGCCCGCCGCAGAACCAGTGCCCGTCGACCTCCACGCCCTGGCCGATGACCTGGACCCGGCAGTGCTCACAGATGGGCGCCATGCGGTGAATGGCGCAGGAGAAGCAGTCGAAGACATGAATCGCGCCCTGCGCGTGCACCTCGAAGGACATCCCGTAGTCGTTTCCGCAAACCTCACAACGTGCCATGCGCCACAGGGTGGGACGCGAGGGCGGCGGCGGGCGAGCGGCGGGCGGGCGAGTCGCCGCCGGTTCACTCCGATGACGGCGTCGGCGCCGGGACCTTCTTCGCCGCTGCCACGTCCCGCAGGAGATGCGTGAAGGCGCTCTCCTCCAAAATCGGGGTGCCGAACGACTTCGCCTTCACGGTCTTCGACGTCGCCGCGTCCGGGTCGTTGGTGACGAGCAGGCTCGTCAGCCGCGAGACGCTGGTCGCCACGTGCAGCCCCGCCTCCACCGCCCGGTCCTCCAGCAGTTCACGGTCGATCGAGGTGTCTCCGGAGAACGCCACCCGCATGCCCTGCATGAGAGGTTTGTCCTTCTCGTACCGTCCCGGATTCGGATACGGGCAGGCCGGGCGCTTGCGCGAGGGGCGCCAGCTGTTCTGCGCTCCGTACGAGGGCTGGTAGCCGACCCGCGGGGTGACGGGGGAGTCCGACCACTCGGTCAGCGGCCGGCACTCCAGCAGCGGCAGCCGCATCCCGCCCCGCGCCGCCGCGTGCAGACTCGGGCGGAACGCCTCGGCCAGCACCCGCGCGTCGTCCAGCGCGTGGTGCGCCTGCTGCTGCACCACGCCGAAGTGCGCGGCCAGCGACTCCAGCTTGTGGTTGGGCAGCGGCAGCCGCAGCTCCTTGGAGAGCGCGATGGTGCACAGCCGCTGCTGGACGGGGGCGATCACCGACGCCCGTGCGTACTCCCGGGCGAGCATCGACCAGTCGAAGGCGGCGTTGTGCGCGACGAGGACGCGGTCGGCCAGCCGCTCGGAGAGCTCGGCGGCCACCTCGGGGAAGAGCGGGGCGCCTTCGAGCACGTCGCTCGTCAGCCCGTGGATCCACACGGGGCCGGGGTCCCGCTCCGGGTTGACCAGGGTGTACCAGTGGTCCTCGACGTTGCCCTGCGCGTCCAGGCGGTAGACGGCGGCGGAGATTATCCGGTCGTCCCGGGCGAGTCCGGTGGTCTCCACGTCGACGACCGCGTACCCCTGCGGGTAGGCGGTCGGCCACGGTGCTGCGGTCTGGCGGTCGTCGAGCATGGTCACAGAGAATACGGGCCGACACCGACAGTCCCCTATTCGGCCGTCACCCCCGGACCGTCCCGGAGCCACCGGCCCGGCCTCCGCCGCCCGCCAGCAGTCCGTCCACCAGGGCCCGTACGGACACGGTGAACAGCCGGTCCGGGTCGGCGGGCCGGGCCAGCGCCCGGGCCAGTGCCGGATCGTCGTCCGCGGTGGAGACGGACCACAGATCGCCCTCCGCCGGTGACTGGACGGGGGACCGCTCCCGGTTGCGCTCGACGAGCAGGAAACCGACGGTGTGCATCTGCACCGCCCGTACCGCGTCCGCCGCCCGGGCGCCGCGCAGCCCGGCCGCATGGACCTCGTGGACGAGCGCCTGCTGGGCCGGCAGGAACATCCGTTCCGTCAGCCCCCGTTCGTGGACCATCGCGATCAGATGCGGGCGGGCGCGCAGTTCGCGGCGCAGCCCCCGGGCCACGGAGACGATCCGGGCGGCCGGGGCCCGGCCGGCGGGGCGCAGGGTGCCCATCTCCTGGACGGTGCGCTCGACGAGGGCATCCAGCAGCGACTCGCGGTTGCCCACGTGCCAGTAGATCGAGGTGACGGCGGTGCCCAGCTCGGCGGCCAGTTTGCGCATGGTGAGGGTCTGCGGACCGTGCTGCCGCACGAGTCCCGCGGCGGCCGCGAGGACCTCCTCACGGGTCAGCGACGATCGCGCCACAGCTCCTCCAGGTCCCGGACTTCGTTACACGCACGGCTATTTACCCTTCACGAGCTCCGGTGTAACTGTGTTACAGAACCCGGCACGGACAACCGAGAAGGGTGGCACCGCATGGCACGTGTACGGTACGGCGCGCGCACCGAGGCCGAGATCGCGGCATCCCGTGAGGCCCGCTCCCGGCTCCCCGACATCTGGTCCACCGGCGTGAGCGCGGTCTGGGA
This sequence comes from Streptomyces sp. NBC_01257, assembly GCF_035917255.1. NCBI lineage: Bacteria > Bacillati > Actinomycetota > Actinomycetes > Kitasatosporales > Streptomycetaceae > Streptomyces > Streptomyces sp. NBC_01257. The sequence continues at coordinate 2,219,235 of NZ_CP108472.1, read as the reverse complement.
GAGCGATCCCGACGCGGTGGCGGCCGTCCTCCCCCCGCCCCTGAAACCCTCCGGGCGCCCGCTGGTGCGGGCGAGCATCAGCAAGGTCGACCTGCCCGGATATCCCCTCGGCGCGGGCTCCGTCGCCGTCGCCGCCGTCCACGACGGACACGAGGGCTGGTACCCGCTGGTCATGCCGATGACCCACGAGCGGGCGCTGACCGGCGGCCGTGAGGTGTTCGGCGAGCCGAAGAAGCTCGGCGAGGTGAGCGTCGAGCGCGACGGCCTGCTCGTCACCGCCTCCCTCGCCCGGCACGGCATCGCCTTCGTCGAGGTCCGCGGCGCGGTCGGCGAACCGCTCCCGCTGCCCGAACCGGCCACCAAGCTCGACTTCTACTTCAAGTTCCTGCCCGCGGTGGACGGCGAGGGCTTCGACGCCGACCCCGTCCTGATCCACTGCACCCGCCACGAGAAGGTCCGCCGCCTGGAGCGGATCACCGGCGACGTGGTGCTGCGCGAGTCCATGTACGACCCGGTCGCCGACCTGCCCGTGCTCCGCGTCCTCGACCTCACCATCGGCGAGAAGACCAGCGACCAGCAGGGCCGGGCCGTCGAGCGGGTGAGCGCCGAGGCGCTGCTGCCGTACATCCACCAGCGCTACGACGACCCGCAGCAGATCCACGACGGCCCGCCGCAGGGGAGTGTCCGATGAGGCTTCAGGAGGGGCAGGTCGCCGTCGTCACCGGCGCGGCGAGCGGTATCGGTCTGGCGATGGCCAGGAGGTTCGCGGCCGAGGGACTGAAGGTCGTCCTCGCCGACGTCGAGGAGGGCGCGCTCGACAAGGCGGCCGGCGAACTGCGCGCCGAGGGCGCACAGGTGCTGTCCCGGCCCGTCGACGTCAGCGAGCGCGACTCCGTGCGGGCGCTGGCCGACGCCGCGTACGACGCCTTCGGGGCGGTGCACGTCCTCTGCAACAACGCCGGGGTCGGCTCCGGCGCGGAGGGCCGGATGTGGGAGCACGAACCCAACGACTGGAAGTGGGCCTTCGCCGTCAACGTCTGGGGGGTCTTCCACGGCATCCAGGCCTTCGTGCCGCGCATGCTCGCGGACGGCGGCCCCGGCCATGTCGTCAACACCTCGTCCGGCGACGGCGGGATCGCCCCGCTGCCCACCGCGTCCGTGTACGCGGTCACCAAGTCCGCCGTCGTCACCATGACCGAGTCCCTGTACGCGCACCTGAGGGCGGAGGGCGCCCCGGTCGGCGCCTCGGTCCTCTTCCCCGGCCCCCACATGCTGCGCACCGGCCTGTGGGAGTCGCACCGCAACCGGCCCGAGCGGTACGCCAAGGAGCGCCCGCGCCGGACCCCGTACCGCAGCCTCGACCAGTGGGAGAGCGCGATGAAGGCGGCGGGCCAGGAGGTGGAGTTCACCCCCGTGGAGGACGTCGCCGCCACCGTCGTCGACGGGATCCGCGCCGACCGCTTCTGGATGCTGCCGGACAGCGAACGCAGCGACGGCCAGATCCGGGCCAGGTCGCAGTCGATGCTCGACCGGTCCAACCCGTCGTACCTGGAGAACTTCATACTCGACTGAGGAGTGAGCCATGACCGATGACGACCCGTACCTGATCATCTCCTCCGACTGCCACGCCGGACTGCCCACCGAGGAGTACCGGCCCTACCTCGACAGCCGCTACCACCGCGAGTTCGACGAGTTCCTGGCCGGCCGCGACCGCCGCCGCGAGGAGATGACCCGCCTCGGGGTCCGCAACGAGGCCTTCGCGGACAAGTGGTTCCAGGACAACGAGGAAGGGCTCAGGGGCGGCTGGGACGCCACCCAGCGACTCAAGGAGCTGGACGGCGACGGGGTCGCGGCCGAGGTCGTCTTCCCCGACGCGGACGCCGTCGACAGCCGCACCGCCGCACCTTTCGGTGTCGGCCTCGGCCTCTCCGGCGACCAGGACCCCGAGCTGGGCATGGCCGGCGCGCAGGCCCACAACCGCTGGCTCGCCGACTTCGTCTCGCAGCACCCCGAACGCCACTGCGGGGTCGCGCTGCTGCCCGTCACCGGCGAGGTGGACCGGGTGGTCGCCGAGATCCACCGGGCGAAGGACTCCGGCCTCGGCGCGCTGATGATCCCCTCCATGTGGGTGGACAAGGCCCCCTACCACGACCGGCGTTACGACCCCGTGTGGGCGGCGGCCGCCGAGACCGCGATGCCGGTCGTCACCCACTCCGGCGCGGCCCCGCGCCACGAGTACGGCGACCACCTCGGCATCTACGTCTCCGAGGTCACCTGGTGGCCCTCGCGCCCGCTGTGGTTCCTGCTCTGGTCGGGTGCGTTCGAACGCCACCCCGGGCTGAGGTTCGGCGTCGCCGAGTCCGGCTGCTGGTGGCTGCCGAACCTGCTGTGGTTCATGGATCGGCTCTACCTCGGCGCCCACGGCGGCAAGAAGCTCTCCCCGTTCGCGGAGCTGAAGCGCCCGCCGCACGAGTACCTCGACCGCCAGGTGTTCATCTGCGCCACCAACACCAAACGCCGCGAACTGGCCCAGCGCTACGAGATCGGCGTCGACAACATCCTCTGGGGCAGCGACTTCCCGCACCCCGAGGGCACCTGGCCCAACACCGCGACCTGGCTGCGCGACACCTTCCACGACATCCCCGTCGCCGAGACCCGCCGGATGCTGGGCCTGGCCGCCGCCGAGGTCTTCGGCTTCGACACGGACAAACTCGCCCCGCTCGCCGCACGCATCGGCCCCACCCCCGCCGACCTGGGCCAGAGCACCGACCAGGCGGCGGTCGAGGCCTCCTGGGCCCGCTCGCGCGAGACCGGCCGCCACTGGCTGACCGGCCACGACTTCCCGGTCCTGGGGGCGTCATGACGGACCGCTACACCGTCATCTCCGCCGACTGCCACGCCGGAGCCGACCTCCTCGACTACAGGCCGTACCTGGAGTCGGAGCACCACGACGACTTCGACGCCTGGGCGGCGACCTACGTCAACCCGTACGAGGACCTGGTGGCCGACACCGCCGACCGCAACTGGAACTCGGAGCGCCGCCTCGCCGAACTGGAGGCGGACGGCATCGTCGCGGAAGTCGTCTTCCCCAACACCATCCCGCCCTTTTTCCCCTCCGCCTCCCTGATGGCCCCCGCACCCTCCCGGCAGGAGTACGAACAGCGCTGGGCGGGGCTGCGCGCCCACAACCGCTGGCTCGCCGACTTCTGCGCGGCCGCACCCGGCCGGCGGGCCGGCGTCGCCCAGATCCTCCTCAACGACCCGGCCGAGGCGGTCCGCGAGGTCCGCCGCGCCAAGGACGCGGGCCTCACCGGCGGCATCCTGCTGCCCGGCACCCCGCCCGGCTCCGGCATCCCGGAGCTGTACTCCGCGGTGTACGACCCGCTCTGGGCGGTCTGCGCGGAGCTGGACGTCCCCGTCAACCACCACGGCGGCTCGGCCTCCCCGCCGCTCGGCGACGAACCGGCGGCCCGTGCCGTCTTCATGGTGGAGACGACCTGGTTCTCGCACCGGGCGCTGTGGCACCTGATCTTCGGCGGCGCGTTCCGCCGCCACCCCGCCCTGAAACTGGTCCTCACCGAACAGGGCTCCGGCTGGATCCCGGGCATCGTGGAGATGCTCGACTACTACCACGGCCGGCTCGTCGCGGCGGCGACCCGGGCGGCCACCGCCGAGTCCAAGTTCGGCGCGGGGCTGTCGGCTTCGATGGGCGCCCGCCCCAGCGAGGTCTGGCGCGACAACTGCTTCGTCGGCGCCAGCTTCATGCGCCCGCACGAGGTGCCGCTGCGCGACCGGATCGGCCTCGACAAGATCATGTGGGGCAGCGACTACCCGCACGACGAGGGCACCGCCCCCTACTCACGCGAGGGCCTGCGGATCGCCTACGCCGGACTGCCGCGCGCCGAGATCGCGGCGATGACCGGCGGGAACGCGGCGCGCGTCTACGGATTCGACCTGGCGGCCCTGGACCGGATCGCGGCGAAGGTCGGCCCGATGGTCGAGGAGATAGCCGAACCCCTGAAGGAGGTACCGCAGGACGCCACCAGCCCCGCCTTCGCACCGGGTGGGTCGGTTCGCGTCTGGTGACGGCGGGAGGTGAGACCATCCCCGGATGACGGATACCCCGGCGCACGACGAACCGCACACCAACGGCCTTGGCGCACGGCTGAACTGGCTGCGCGCCGCGGTCCTCGGGGCCAACGACGGTGTGGTCTCCACCGCGGGCCTCGTCGTCGGCGTCGCCGGGGCCACCGGGGCCCGCAGCGCCCTGCTCACGGCGGGCCTGGCCGGGCTGCTGGCCGGGTCCATGTCGATGGCCGCGGGCGAGTACGTGTCGGTCTCCACCCAGCGCGATTCGGAGAAGGCCGCCCTGGCGACGGAGAAGCGCGAGCTCCAGGAGGCCCCGGAGGCGGAACTCGCGGAACTCACCGGACTGCTGGAGGGCAAGGGCCTGAGCCGCGAGGTGGCCCGCGAGGCCGCCGTCCAGCTCACCGAGCGCGACGCGCTGCGCGCGCACGCGGAGGTCGAGCTGGGCATCGACCCGGACGACCTGACGAACCCCTGGCACGCGGCGGGCGCCAGCTTCCTGGCGTTCACGGTGGGCGCACTGCTGCCGCTGCTGGCGATCGTGCTGCCGCCCTCGTCGGCGCGGCTCCCGGTGACCGTGCTGTCGGTCCTCGCGGCGCTGGCCCTGACGGGCTGGTGGAGCGCCCGGCTGGGCGACGCGAAGGCGGGCCCGGCGGTGCTGCGGAACATGGGCGGGGGAGCGGTGGCGATGGCGGTGACGTACGGGGCGGGGGCGTTGCTGGGGGCGGCGGGGGTGTGAGGGGTGCCGGGTGGGCGGTTGGGCGGCTGAGTCATTGGCGGAAAGTGCCAAAGGCTGCTGACAACGCGTCTCGCATACTTGTTGGTAACAACGTCTAGTCCCCGGTCGCCCCGCCGCTCTACGGTGCAGGCATGCCGACGAACCTGCCCGATGTAGTGCTCTGGTCCATACCGGCCTTCGTCCTGCTCACCGTCCTGGAAATGGCGCTCCACCACTTCCACCCCGACGAGGACGCCGCCGGTTACGAGGCGAAGGACGCCGCCACCAGCATCACCATGGGGCTGGGCAGTCTCGCCTTCGACCTGCTGTGGAAAGTGCCCATCGTCGCCGTCTACACCGCGGTGTACGAGCTGACCCCGCTCCGCGTGCCCGTCCTGTGGTGGACCGTGCCGCTGATGCTGCTGGCGCAGGACTTCTTCTACTACTGGTCCCACCGCGGCCACCACGTCATCCGGATCCTCTGGGCCTGCCACGTGGTGCACCACTCCAGCCGGAAGTTCAACCTCTCCACCGCGCTGCGCCAGCCCTGGACCTCGCTGACCGTCTGGCCGTTCTACCTCCCGCTCATCGCCCTCGGCGTCCACCCGGCGGCGCTCGCCTTCTGCTCGTCGGCCAATCTCGTCTACCAGTTCTGGGTGCACACCGAGCGCATCGACAAGCTCCCCCGGCCGTTCGAGTACGTACTGAACACGCCCTCCCACCACCGGGTGCACCACGCCTCCCAGGGCGGCTACCTCGACCGGAACTTCGGCGGCATCCTGATCGTGTGGGACCGGTGGTTCGGGTCCTTCACCGTGGAGACGGAGCGGCCGGTGTTCGGGCTCACCAAGAACATCGGCACGTTCAACCCGCTGCGGGTCGCCACCCACGAGTACGCCGCCATCGCCCGTGACGTGCGCGCGGCGGGCAGCTGGGGCGAGCGGGCCGGGCGGGTGTTCCGGGGGCCCGGCTGGCAGCCCGCAGGGGCCGCCGTGCGCCCCGAGGCGGCCACCGCCGTCGCCGCGGAACGCACCGGATGAGCGCCGGCCCGCTCGCCGGCCGGCCCATGGACCGGCGGGAGCGTTTCGTACGACCCCTGCTCATCGCCTTCCTCGTCGCCTGCGCCGTCGACCTCGGCGGGGTGCTCACCGACAGCGGGATCGCGCACATGGTCGCCAAACCGCTGCTGATGCCGCTGCTCGCCGCGTACGCCGCCGCCCGGCGCGGGCCCCGGCTGCTGATCGCGGCGCTGCTCTGCGGATGGGTGGGAGACGTCTTCCTGCTGGCCGACTCCGACACCGCGTTCCTCATCGGGATGGGCGGCTTCGCCGCGGGGCACCTGTGCTACCTGCGGCTCTTCGGCCGGGCGCGCGGCGCCCTGCTGCCCGGAATCCTGTACGCGGCCGTGCTGGCCGTCTTCCTCGTCCTGCTCTGGGGCTCGCTGCCGGCCGGACTGCGGATCCCGCTGGCGGGCTACAGCCTGCTGCTCACCGCCATGGCCTACCGGTCCGGGGTGCTCGGCCGGTACGCGGCCGCCGGGGGCGCGCTCTTCCTGCTCTCCGACGCGCTGATCGCCACCGGAATCGCCGACTGGCCGCAGCTGCCCGCCCCCGACTTCTGGGTCATGCTCACCTACGTCGCGGCGCAGTTCCTGCTGACCCTGGGCGCCCTCGCCCCGGGGGCGAAAGGGGCTGGTGGGGTGATTGGGGCGTACCGTGAGCGGAGTATCAGCATCTGAGATCAGCAAGGACCCCCACGCATGCGCGCCACCGTCATCCACGCCCCCCACGACATCCGCGTGCAGGAGGTCCCGGACCCGGTGATCCAGCGGCCCACCGATGTGGTGCTGCGGGTCCTGCGGGCCTGTATCTGCGGCAGCGACCTGTGGGCCTACCGCGGCGAGTCCGCCCGGCAGCCCGGCCAGCGCATCGGCCACGAGTTCCTGGGCATCGTCGAGGAGGCGGGCTCCGAGGTCAACGGCTTCGCGGCCGGGGACCTCGTCGTCGCGCCCTTCGTCTGGTCCGACGGCAGCTGCGCCTACTGCGCCGAGGGGCTCACCACCTCCTGCCCGCAGGGCGGCTTCTGGGGCTCGGTCGGCTCCGACGGCGGGCAGGGCGAGGCCGTACGCGTCCCGTTCGCCGACGGCACCCTGGTCAAGCTCCCCGCCGCCGCGGCCTCCGACGACCATCTGCTCACGGCGCTCCTGGCCCTCTCCGACGTCCTCGGCACCGGCCACCACGCCGCCGTCGGCGCCGGAGTGAAGGCCGGCTCCACGGTCGCCGTCGTCGGTGACGGGGCCGTCGGCCTGTGCGGGGTCATGGCCGCCAAGCGGCTCGGCGCCGAGCGCATCATCGCGCTGGGCCGGCACACGGCGCGTACGGACATCGCCCGCACCTTCGGCGCCACCGACGTCGTCGCCGAGCGCGGTGACGCGGCCGTCGCCGCCGTACGGGAACTGCTCGGCGGCGAGGGCGCCCACGCGGTGATCGAGGCCGTCGGCACCGAGCAGTCCATGCGCACCGCCGTGGAGATCACCCGCGACGGCGGCTCGATCGGCTACGTCGGCGTCCCGCACGGCAGCGGCACCGGACTGGACCTCGGCGTCATGTTCGACCGGAACATCGCCCTGCGCGGCGGTGTGGCCCCCGTCCGCACGTACATCCCCGAGCTGCTCCCCGACATCCTGTCCGGCACCCTCGACCCGTCGCCCGTCTTCGATCTGGCCATCGGCCTCGACGACGTGCCGGCCGGCTACAAGGCGATGGACGAGCGCACGGCGCTGAAGGTCCTCATCACGCCGTGAACTCCGACCGGTCCGGGGCCGGCCCGCAGGCGGGCCCCGGACCGTCCGTCACCAGCGCACCGCGTCCAGCGCGTCCACCACTCCGGCCCCGTAGAAGCCGTTGCGGTTCTTGCCGCCCTCGCAGACCGCGTCGATCTTGCCGTCGCCGTCGATGTCGTACGGCTCACCGCACGCCTTCGCATCGGCCTCCAGCGTCAGCAGGGCCTTGACCGCGGCGGCCGAGGCATACGGGTGCCTCGACTTGATCAGGGCCACGACGCCCGCGACATGCGGGGAGGCCATCGACGTACCGGCCTTGTATCCGTATGCGCCGCCCGGCAGCGTGGACAGGATCAGACCGCTCGTCGCGGGCGGCTCGGGCGTCTGGTAGACCGTCGAGTCGCCGCCCGGCGCGGCCACGTCGATGACGCCGTCGCCGTAGTTCGAGTACGAGGCCTTCAGCCCCTTCGCGCCCGTCGCCGAGACCGTCACGACCCCCGGCAGCATCGTCGGGATGTCGAGGCACACCTTCGGGTCGATGGTCCGGGTGACCGGCACGGTGTCGTTCGGGCTGCCCGTGTCCTCGATCGTGTCGCCCGCCAGGTCCTCCGCCGAGTTGCCCGCGGCGGCGACGTTGACCGTGCCCTTGCTCTCCGCGTACCGGGTGGCCCGGGCGACCGCCTCGACCAGCGCGCCCTGGTCCGGGTCGTTCTTGCAGTTGTACATCCAGGGATCGGTGTAATAGCTGTTGTTCGTCACATCGGCGCCGTGGTCCGCCGCCCACATGAAGCCGCAGACGACGGCCTCGGTGTAGAAGAAGCCGTCCGGGTTGCCCACCTTGATGCCGGAGACCTTCACGCCCGGCGCGACACCCGTCACCCCGATGCCGTTCTTCGCGGCCGCGATGGTGCCCGCGACATGCGTACCGTGATCGCTCTCACCGGTCTTCGGACGCCACGAGCCGTCCGTGGTGTCCGGTGCGCCGGAGACACAGTTCGCCGAGCCGCGGCGGTCGAAGTTCGGGGCGAGGTCCGGGTGCGTGTCGTCGACACCCGTGTCGATGACCGCGACCGTGACCTTCGAGCTGCCCAGCGACTTCTCGTGCGCCTTGTCCGCCTTGATGGCGGGCAGGTCCCACTGCAACGGCTCCAGCGGGTCCTGGCCCGCCCTCGCCCGTGCCGCCGCGGTCCGCTCCTGCTGGGCCGTCAGCGGCTGGTCGACCCCGATGTCCTTGGTGGCCTGCGGGACGATCGGGTTGGTGCGGGTGGCGCCCGCCGAATCGACGCCCCTGACCCGGCGGACCGTCTGCGCGAACTGCGGGTTCTGCGAGTGGGCGACGATGACTCCGATCCGGTCGTAGGAGATCACCACCGTGCCGCCGGCCCGCTCGACCGCCTTGCGCACCTGCTTGACGGTGCCGTGACCGCCCCGGGTGTTGATCACGTACGAGAGCTTCGGACCGTCCGTCGGAACCGCCGCCGAGGGCGCGGCGTCCACCGGAGCGGCGGAGGCCGCACCCGTCGGCAGGAAGCCGAGCGATGCGGTGAGGGCCAATCCGACGGGGAGCGTCAATGCGCGCGTCCGTCTGGATCCCAGATGAGCCATGGGGTCTCCACTTCATCCGTGTCAGCCGACCGGACACGGGCTGTGTCCAGTCGCGTACATGACGAGTGAAGCTATCGCTGATCATCCCGGCTCATCAATGCGTTCGGGAGAACCCGTTGCCACCCGAGCCCCCGAAGGGGTGAGCCGGAGAAGACGGAAACCGCGGTGAACCGCTTCGCCGCGCGCCGCGTGCCGTTGTCAGGGGAGGCGCACCATCACCCCCCGATATCGAGGTCCCAGTGAAATCCACCGTCCCCACCACCACCGCACCCGCGTCGCGAGGAGATTCCGTGGCTACCGATGCACCGCCGCCCGAGGGCAGTTCGGAGACCGGCCCCGCCCAGCCCACCACCGAGGCGTTCGTCGCGGAGCAGGAGAGCGCGGAATTCGGTGAACTACGCCGCTCGTACCGCTCGTTCGCCTTCCCGCTGACCATCGCCTTCGTCCTCTGGTACCTGCTGTACGTGCTGCTCTCGAACTACGCCGGCGGCTTCATGGGCACCAAGGTGTACAGCAACTTCAACGTGGCCTTCGTCTTCGGCCTCGCCCAGTTCCTCACCACCTTCCTCATCGCCTGGTTCTACTCGCGCCACGCCAACGCGAAGCTCGACCCGAAGGCCGAGGCCATCAAGTCCCGTATGGAGGCCGACGTATGAGCGCCGCGTACCACTCCCAGACCGTCGTGACGCTCGCCGCCTCGTCCACCACCGAGCACCGGCCGCTGATCATCTCGCTCTTCGCCGTCTTCGTCGCCGCGACCCTCGGCATCACCGTCTGGGCCGGCCGGCAGACGAAGAACGCCTCCGACTTCTACGCCGGCGGCCGCCAGTTCACCGCTTTCCAGAACGGACTCGCGGTCTCCGGCGACTACATGTCCGCAGCGTCGTTCCTCGGTATCGCCGGAGCCATCGCGCTGTTCGGCTACGACGGCTTCCTCTACTCGATCGGCTTCCTCGTCGCCTGGCTGGTGGCGCTGCTCCTCGTCGCCGAACCACTGCGCAACTCGGGCCGCTACACCATGGGCGACGTCCTCGCCTACCGGATGCGCCAGCGCCCGGTGCGTACGGCCGCGGGTGTTTCCACGATCATCGTGTCCATCTTCTACCTGCTGGCACAGATGGCAGGAGCGGGAGTTCTGGTCTCGCTGCTCCTCGGCATCACCAGCGACGCGGGAAAGATCCTCATCGTTGCGCTGGTCGGCGTACTGATGATCGTGTACGTCACCATCGGCGGCATGAAGGGCACCACCTGGGTGCAGATGGTCAAGGCCGTGCTGCTCATCGCGGGCGCCATCCTGATGACGTTCATGGTGCTGTGGAAGTTCGACTTCAACGTCTCCGACCTGCTGGGCACCGCCGCGGAGAAGAGCGGCCACGGCGCGTCCTTCCTTGAGCCCGGGCTCAAGTACGGCGCCACCGGCACCTCGAAGCTGGACTTCCTCTCCCTCGGCATCGCCCTGGTGCTGGGCACCGCCGGACTGCCGCACATCCTGATCCGCTTCTACACGGTGCCGACCGCCAAGGCCGCCCGTAAGTCGGTCAACTGGGCCATCGGCATCATCGGCGCCTTCTACCTGATGACCATCGCCCTCGGATTCGGCGCCGCGGCCCTCATCGGCCCGAAGGAGATCATCGCGAAGAACCCGGCGGGCAACGCGGCGGCCCCGCAGCTCGCCGAGTACCTCGGCGGGGTCGGCACCACCGGCGGCGCGATCATGCTCGCCGTCATCTCCGCCGTCGCCTTCGCCACCATCCTCGCCGTCGTCGCCGGCCTCACCCTCGCCTCCTCGTCGTCCTTCGCGCACGACATCTACGCCAACGTCATCCGCAAGGGAAAGGCGAGCGAGAAGGAGGAGATGCGGGCCGCGCGCTGGGCCACCGTCTTCATCGGCGCGGCCGCGATCCTGCTCGGCGCGTTCGCCCGCGACATGAACGTCGCCGGCCTGGTGGCACTGGCCTTCGCCGTCGCCGCCTCGGCCAACCTGCCCACGCTCCTCTACAGCCTCTTCTGGAAGCGCTTCACCACCCAGGGCGCGCTGTGGTCGATCTACGGCGGCCTCGCCAGCTCGGTCATCCTCGTGCTGTTCTCGCCGGTCGTCTCCGGCAACGCGAAGACCTCGATGTTCAAGGGCGTCGACTTCGCCTGGTTCCCGCTGGAGAACCCCGGCCTGATCTCCATCCCGCTGGGCTTCCTGCTCGGCTGGATCGGCTCCCTCCTGTCGAAGGAGGAACCGGACAAGGGCAAGTACGCCGAGCTGGAGGTCAAGTCCCTCACCGGCATCGGAGCCCACTGAGAGCAGGAATTCACACAGGAGAGCGGTCCCCGCGACACTCTTTCCCCGCGGCCGCGTCGTAGAGTCCTACGACGCGGCCGCGCCGCTCCTCGTGCCAAACGGGCCCCTCCGTTGTCACTGGTCTCGCGTAGTCTCGAAAGAGTCAGATACCGCAACCGGGAAGTCACCGGGGGAGGGGGCCCACCATGCTCATCGACACATTCGACCGGGTCGCCACCGACCTGCGCGTCTCGCTCACCGACCGGTGCAATCTTCGCTGCACCTACTGCATGCCCGAGGAAGGCCTGCAGTGGCTGGCCAAGCCCGACCTGCTGAGCGACGACGAGATCGTCCGCCTTGTCCGGATCGCCGTCACCCGGCTCGGCATCACGGAAGTCCGCTTCACCGGCGGAGAGCCGCTGCTGCGCCCGGGACTCGTCTCCATCGTCCAGCAGTGCGCGGCGCTGGAGCCCCGCCCGAAGATGTCGCTCACGACCAACGGCATCGGACTCAAGCGGACCGCCGCCGCCCTCAAGGACGCGGGCCTGGACCGGGTCAACGTCTCGCTGGACACCCTGCGCCCCGAGGCGTTCAAGACCCTCACCCGCCGCGACCGGCACCACGACGTCCTGGCCGGGCTGGAGGCCGCCCGTGACGCCGGGCTCACCCCCGTCAAGGTCAACACGGTCCTGATGCCGGGACTCAATGACGACGAGGCCCCCGACCTCCTCGCCTGGGCCGTGGAGAACGACTACGAGCTCCGCTTCATCGAGCAGATGCCGCTCGACGCCCAGCACGGCTGGAAGCGCGACGGCATGATCACCGCGGGCGACATCCTGGAGTCGCTGCGCACCCGCTTCGCCCTCACCGCCGAGGAGGACGGCGAGCGCGGCTCCGCCCCCGCCGAGCGCTGGCTCGTCGACGGCGGCCCCCACCGGGTCGGCGTCATCGCCTCGGTCACCCGACCGTTCTGCCGGGCCTGCGACCGCACCCGTCTCACCGCCGACGGGCAGGTGCGCACCTGCCTGTTCGCCCGCGAGGAGACCGACCTGCGCGGCGCACTGCGCTCCGAGGCGCCGGACGAGGAGATCGCCCGGATCTGGAAGCTCGCCATGTGGGGCAAGAAGGCCGGATCCGGTCTCGACGACCCGTCCTTCCTCCAGCCCGACCGCCCGATGTCGGCGATCGGCGGCTAGAGCCTCCGGCTACGCGGGCGGCGAGTCCTGCGACTCCCACTCCGCCAGCGTCACCACGTCCTTCAGGAAGCCCCGCATCCCGAGGAACGACGACAGATGCTCCCGGTGCTCGTCACAGGCCAGCCAGGTCTTGCGACGCTCGGGGGTGTGCAGCTTCGGGTTGTTCCAGGCCAGCACCCACACGGCGTCGGCACGGCAGCCCTTGGCCGAACAGACGGGGGCGGCGGGGCCGGGAGCGGGTGTGCCATCGGGGGAGCTCACGCACTCAACCCTAAGGGCTGTGCCGCCCGGCACATGCTGCGGGCATCCCCGCCGGAGAAAAGGCGACGCCGAGCAGCCACGGGGGGAGCTGCCCGGCGTCGGTCCGTCGCTCCGACGGGGGATGCGGAGCGCTCACGAAGTATGTCACGCAGACCGGGGTGCAGTGCACTGGAACTTCATGATTGATCTGAGCTTTTCTTGAGCTTGGGCCCGCCGTGGGCTCAGCCGTGCTCCTGCGGATCCGGAGTCCGGAAGACAGGTTCGGCATCCGGAACGGGCTCCGCCGGAGCGGCCGCCAGAGCCGGCCGCGTCGGCGCCGGCACGAAGGTGGAGGGCAGCGAAGGGGTGTTCTCCCGGCCCGCGTTGGCGATGACGACGGCGACGTACGGGAGCAGAACCCCCAGCGCCAGCGCCACGATCGCCACATGGCGCTCCACGTTCCACAGCGATGCCGCCGCGACGACCGAAACCGTGCGCACGGACATCGAGATCACATAGCGTCGCTGCCTGCCGCGGACATCGTCCGCGAGTCCCTGCCGGGCCCCCGTGATCCGGAAGACCTCCGCACCGCCCTGCTTCCGCAACACGCCTCCACCCTCCTTCCCCGAGCACCGGATCCCACGGTACGCCGGGCCACCCCCGGGTTCGAGACCGGGGCGCGCGGTGTACGTACACCGCGCCACCCCGTCGCACGTACGGACCTGTCCGACATGCGGCGTACCGCACCAGGACCGAGACTGGGCGGACATGCGCGACACCGCGTCGCACGAGGAGGCGGCATGAGCTGGTTGTGGGCAATCATCGTGGGCCTGGTGCTCGGTCTGATCGCGAAGGCGATCCTGCCGGGCAAACAGGAGATCCCACTCTGGCTGACGACCATTTTCGGCATCATCGGCAGCATCCTCGGCAATGCTGTCGCCACCTGGATCGGTGTCAACGACACCAAGGGCATCGACTGGACACGTCATGTGCTCCAGCTGATCGGAGCCGTGGTGGTGGTCGGTGTCGGCGACATGCTGTGGGCCTCCATCCGCGGCAGTCGGCAGAAAACCTGAACCACCGGGCCCGCCGAACGGGCGCAGCACCGCGGCCGGACACGCATCGCGCGTGTCCGGCCGCAGTGCTGTGGTGACGCCCCCTACGGGGTGCGGCTCAGCCGGCCGCGACCTCGATCGCCGCGAGGTTCTTCTTGCCCCGGCGCAGCACCAGCCAGCGCCCGTGCAGCAGCTCCTCACGGGCCGGGGCCGCCTCGCCGTCGACGGCCTTCACGTTGTTCACGTAGGCGCCGCCCTCCTTGACCGTGCGCCGGGCACCCGACTTGCTCGGCGCCAGACCGACCTCCACCAGCAGGTCGACCAGCGGACCGAGCTCGGCGACCCGCGCGTGCGGCACCTCGGACAGCGCGGCGCCCAGAGTCGCCTCGTCGAGTTCGCCGAGCTCGCCCTGGCCGAACAGTGCCTTCGACGCGGCGATGACCGCGGCGCACTGGTCCGCGCCGTGCACCAGCGTCGTCAGCTCCTCGGCCAGCGCGCGCTGAGCGGCCCTCGCCTGCGGCCGCTCCTCGGTGACCTTCTCCAGCTCCGTCAGCTCGTCGATGCTCAGGAAGCTGAGGATGCGCATGTAGCGCGAGATGTCCCGGTCGTCCACGTTCAGCCAGAACTGGTAGAACGCGTACGGCGTGGTCATCTCCGGGTCGAGCCAGACGGCGCCGCTCTCGGACTTGCCGAACTTGGTGCCGTCCGCCTTCGTCATCAGCGGGGTCGCCAGCGCGTGCACCTCGGCGCCCGGCTCCAGGCGGTGGATCAGGTCGAGGCCCGCGGTGAGGTTGCCCCACTGGTCGCTGCCGCCCTGCTGGAGGGTGCAGCCGTGCCGCCGGTACAGCTCCAGGAAGTCCATGCTCTGGAGCAGCTGGTAGCTGAACTCGGTGTAGCTGATGCCCTCGTCGGACTCCAGCCGCCGGGCGATGGACTCCTTGGTGAGCATCTTGTTGACCCGGAAGTGCTTGCCGATGTCCCGCAGGAACTCGATCGCGGACATGCCCGCGGTCCAGTCCAGGTTGTTCACCATGACCGCCGCGTTCTCGCCCTCGAAGGACAGGAACGGCTCGATCTGGGAGCGCAGCCGCGCCACCCAGGCGGCGATGGTCTCCGGGTCGTTCAGCGTGCGCTCGGCGGTCGGCCGCGGGTCACCGATCTGACCGGTGGCCCCGCCCACCAGGGCGAGCGGCCGCAGACCGGCCCGCTGGAGCCGGCGCATGGTGAGCACCTGCACCAGATGGCCGACGTGCAGGCTCGCCGCGGTCGGGTCGTAGCCGCAATAGAACGTGACCGGACCGTCCGCGAGAGCCTTGCGCAGGGCGTCCTCGTCAGTGGACTGGGCGAACAGCCCGCGCCACTTCAGCTCGTCGACGATGTCCGTCACGGTTCCGTGTCTCCTCAGCAGCTATGTGTGTCGATACGTGGTGTGCCGATACGTGGATCGAAAGGCAACAGTCAGTCTAGGCCGGTCACACGCCCGGGCTCACCGAGCTCATGTTGAAGTCGGGGATGCGCAGCGCGGGCATCGCGGCCCGGGTGAACCAGTCGCCCCACTCGCGCGGCAGCGTCTTCTCCGTGCGCCCCGCCTCGGTGGCCCGCGACAGCAGGTCCACCGGGGACTCGTTGAAGCGGAAGTTGTTCACCTCGCCGACGACCTCCCCGTCCTCCACGAGATACACCCCGTCGCGGGTCAGCCCGGTCAGCAGCAGCGTCGCCGGATCGACCTCCCGGATGTACCACATGCAGGTCAGCAGCAGTGCGCGGCCGGTCGTCGCCGCGACCATCTCGTCCAGGGACCGCTCGCCACCGCCCTCCAGCACCAGGTTGTCGATCGCCGGGGCGACCGGCAGCCCGGTCAGGCCGGCGGTGTGCCGGGTCGTCGTCAGCCGGTCGAGACGGCCGTCCTTGATCCAGTCGGTCCGGCCGAGCGGCAGCCCGTTGTCGAAGACCGAGCCGCCGTCCCCGGAGGAGTGCGCGATGACGAAGGGTGCGGACTCGATGCCCGGAGCGTGCGGGTCGCTGCGCAGTGTCAGCGGAAGCGGGGACAGCGTGTCGCCGAGCCGGGTGCCGCCGCCCGGCTTGGAGAACACCGTCCGGCCCTCGACGGCGTCCCGCGCGGTCGCCGACCACAGCTGGTAGATCAGCAGGTCGGCGACGGCGGTCGGCGGCAGCAGTGTCTCGTACCGCCCGGCCGGCAGCTCGATCCGGCGCTCCGCCCAGACCAGCCGCCGCGCGAGTTCGTCGTCCAGCTCCGCCGGGTCGACGTCCTTGAAGTCACGCGTAGAACGCCCCGCCCACGCCGAGCGCGACCGGTCGGGCGACTTGGCGTTCAGCTCCAGGGTGCCGTTCGGCTGGTCGTGGCGCAGCCGCAGCCCCGTCGACGTGCCCAGGTACGTCGACGTCATCTCGTGGTTGGCGAAGCCGTACAGCTCACGGCCGCCGGCCCGGGCCCGGGCGAAGGCGTCGCCGAGCGCGGGCGCGAACGCCGCGTAGACATCGGAACCCGTCTCCGCGGGCGCGTCCGTGAAGTCGGGGGAGTCCGGCACCCCGCTGACCAGCGGCTGCGCGTCCTCGGCCGGACCGGCTCCGCGCGCGGCGGCCTCTGCGGCCCGCACCAGCGGCTCCAGATCGGCGGCGGTCACGGCGGACCGGGACACCACACCGGAGGCGGCGCCCTCGGCACCGTCGACCGTGGCGATGACGGTCAGGGTGCGGCCCCGGGTCACCCCGTTCGTGGTCAGCGCGTTGCCCGCCCAGCGCAGATTGGCCGACGACTCCTCGTCGGCGATGACCACACAGCCGTCGGCGGTGGACAGTTCGAGCGCCCGCTCGACGATCTCGTGCGGCTTGCTGACGCGGCTCATCGTCCGGCCTCCTGCGTCGTGTTGAGACTGTGCCTGCCCGGGGGACGCCCCCCGGACCCCCGGCCGGTTCCGTGGTCGCCGCTCATCGTCCGGCCTCCTGCGTCGTGTTGAGGATGTTCACGCCCCGGAAGAGGGCGGAGGGGCAGCCGTGCGAGACCGCCGCGACCTGGCCCGGCTGGGCCTTGCCGCAGTTGAAGGCGCCGCCCAGGACGTACGTCTGCGGGCCGCCCACCTTCTCCATCGAGCCCCAGAAGTCCGTCGTCGTCGCCTGGTACGCGACATCGCGCAGCTGTCCGGCCAGCCGGCCGTTCTCGATCCGGAAGAACCGCTGCCCGGTGAACTGGAAGTTGTACCGCTGCATATCAATGGACCAGGACCGGTCGCCGACCACGTAGATCCCGCGCTCCACCCCGCCGATCAGATCCTCCGTGGAGAGCCCGCCCGGATCCGGCTGCAACGACACATTGGCCATGCGCTGTACGGGGACATGGCCCGGGGAGTCCGCGTAGGCGCAGCCGTTGGAGCGGCCGAGCCCCGTCAGCTTCGCGATCCGCCGGTCCAGCTGGTAGCCCACCAGCGTCCCGTCCTTGACCAGGTCCCAGGACTGGGCCTCGACACCCTCGTCGTCGTACCCGATCGTGGCGAGGCCGTGCTCGGCGGTGCGGTCGCCCGTCACGTTCATCACCGGGGAGCCGTACGCCAGCTTGCCCAGCTGGTCGAAGGTGGCGAACGAGGTCCCGGCGTACGCCGCCTCGTACCCCAGCGCCCTGTCGAGCTCGGTGGCGTGGCCGATCGACTCGTGGATGGTCAGCCAGAGATTGGACGGGTCGACGACCAGGTCGTACGTCCCCGCCTCGACGCTCGGCGCCCGCATCTTCTCGGCCAGCAGCCCGGGGATGCTGTCCAGCTCCGTGCCCCAGTCCCAGCCGGTCCCGGTCAGGTACTCCCAGCCGCGTCCGGCCGGCGGTGCGATCGTCCGCATCGAGTCGAACTCACCGGACTTCGCGTCCACGGCGACCGCGGTGAACTGCGGATGCAGCCGCACCCGCTGCTGCGTGGTGACCGTGCCCGCCGTGTCGGCGTAGAACTTGTTCTCGTGGACGGTCATCAGCGAGGCGTCCACATGCGCGACGCCCTCAGCCCCCAGCAGCCGGCCGCTCCACTCGGCGAGCAGCCCCGCCTTCTCCTCGGCCGGTACGTCGAAGGGGTCGATGTCGTACGCAGAGACCCAGCTCCGCTCCCCGTGCACCGGCTCGTCCGCCAGTTCCACGCGCTCGTCGGACCCCGCCGCCGCGATCACCTTCGCCGACAGCTTCGCCATGGCGACGGCCTGCGAGGCCACCTTCGCCGCCGCGTCCATCGTCAGGTCCACCCCGGAGGCGAACCCCCACGCCCCGCCGTGCACCACCCGCACCGCGTATCCGAGATCGGTGGTGTCCGACGAACCGGCCGGCCGGGCGTCCCGCAGCCGCCAGGTGGCACTGCGCACCCGCTCGAACCGGAAGTCGGCGTGCACGGCCCCGAGCGCCCGCGCGCGGGCCAGCGCCGCGTCGGCGAGGGGCCGCAACGGGAGTGCCAGGAACGACTGATCTACCTCATGGGGCACGGGCGGCCTCTCCTCTGCGTCGCATACCCTCGGATCGTTTACGAGGCAGTGAAGCATGACCGCAACGGCGTCGCGGCCCAATTCCGGGCCGCCGCGGGGCCCGCCCGGCCGGGCCCGGCCGGATGCGTGACTGTAGGAACCCCACAGTGCCCGGGGGAAGGCCCTGTCAGGGGCCGATTCCTCGGGGAGCGGGTGGTACCGATAGGTTTTCGAGTTACCAGACCGCTATCGAAAGGGTGATCCGTTGAGCCGCTCGGTTCTCGTCACCGGAGGAAACCGGGGCATCGGCCTCGCCATCGCCCGCGCCTTCGCCGCCAACGGCGACAAGGTCGCGATCACCTACCGCTCCGGCGAGCCGCCCTCGGAGCTCACCGAGGCCGGCGTTCTCGCGGTCCGTTGCGACATCACCGATGCCGAGCAGGTGGAGCAGGCCTACAAGGAGATCGAGGAGAAGCACGGCAACGTGGAGGTGCTGGTCGCCAACGCCGGTATCACCAAGGACCAGTTGCTGATGCGGATGTCCGAGGAGGACTTCACGTCCGTCCTCGACACCAACCTCACCGGCACCTTCCGGGTCGTCAAGCGCGCCAATCGCGGCATGCTGCGCGCCAAGAAGGGCCGCGTCGTCCTCATCTCCTCCGTCGTCGGCCTCCTCGGCTCGGCGGGGCAGGCCAACTACGCCGCGTCCAAGGCCGGTCTGGTCGGCTTCGCCAGGTCCCTGGCGCGCGAGCTCGGCTCGCGGAACATCACTTTCAACGTCGTCGCGCCCGGCTTCGTCGACACCGACATGACGCAGGTGCTCACCGAGGAGCAGCGCAAGGGCATCGTCGCCCAGGTGCCGCTCGCGCGTTACGCGCAGCCCGAGGAGATCGCCGCCGCGGTGCGCTTCCTCGCTTCCGACGACGCGTCGTACATCACTGGAGCCGTCATCCCCGTTGACGGCGGATTGGGCATGGGTCACTGATCACCATGAGCGGAATTCTCGACGGCAAGCGCATCCTCATCACCGGGGTGCTGATGGAGTCGTCCATCGCGTTCCACGCCGCGAAGGTGGCCCAGGAGCAGGGCGCGGAGATCATTCTGACCGCCTTCCCGCGCCCCACGCTGACGGAGCGCATCGCCCGGAAGCTGCCCAAGCCGGCCAAGGTCATCGAGCTGGACGTGACCAACGCCGAGCACCTGGACCGGCTCGCCGGTCTGGTGAAGGAGGAGCTGGGTTCGCTCGACGGTGTCGTCCACTCCATCGGCTTCGCGCCGCAGGACGCGCTCGGCGGCAACTTCCTCAACACCCCCTTCGAGTCGGTCGCCACCGCGATGCACGTCTCGGCGTTCTCGCTGAAGTCGCTCGCCATGGCGTGCAAGCCGCTGATGAGCGAGGGCGGTTCGATCGTCGGACTCACCTTCGACGCGCAGTTCGCCTGGCCGCAGTACGACTGGATGGGCCCGACCAAGGCCGCCCTGGAGGCCACCTCCCGCTACCTCGCCCGCGACCTGGGCAAGGACGGGCTGCGCTGCAACCTGGTCTCCGCCGGGCCGCTCGGCTCGATGGCCGCCAAGTCCATCCCGGGCTTCGGTGAGCTCGCCAGCGTGTGGGACACCCGCTCCCCGCTGGCGTGGGACATGGCCGACCCGGAGCCGGCCGGCCGCGCCATCGTCGCGCTGCTCTCGGACTTCTTCCCGAAGACGACGGGCGAGATCATCCACGTCGACGGTGGCGTGCACATGATCGGGGCCTGACCCCCCTCCCGCACCCCGGCCGCGCACCGCCTCTCCGGAGGCGGTGCGCGGCCGTTTTCCTTGTCCCGTCAGGGCTCCGGGCGCTCAGGTCGAAAAGCTGGTCGATCCACCGCAGAATGTGGAGGAACCCGGACTTCTGGTCAGGCCGATGCCTGGCCGGCGGATCAGGCCCTAGGGGAGGAGATCGCTGTGCGCGGCACACGTCACCGAACCCGCTCCCTGCTGGCGGCCTCCACCGCCGTCGCCGGACTGCTCGTGCCCATCGGTCTGTACGCGGCGGGGCACGTCGGAGCCGTCGGCGCGGCCGCGCCTCCCGCGTCCGACCCGGAACCCTCCGGCGCGGAATGCCGTACGGCGGTGAAGGGCTCCCGGGTCGTCGCCTACTGCCACAACCCGTACCCCAGCGCCGACCGCGTGCAGCTGCACACCGAATGCGCCCGCTGGTGGGACGTCGACGCGGACTCCAAGCCGGTCGCCGTCGGCCCGGGGCGGACCGTGCGGCTGGACGACCGCTGCTGGAAAGAGGTCTCCTCGGCCTGGGTCACCCACGCGCGGGAGACGCACGACGAGGAGACGGGCAAGAAGGACGAGGCGGAGTCCTAGGGCGTGCTCTGGAAGTCCCGTCCGCCCGGCGGCGCCGCCTTCCGGGCGGACGGCGCTACTTTCGGAACGCGCCCTGGATCCGGGGCCGGACCGCCGCTAGACCCGGTCCACCAGGCAGCTCAGCGCGTGGCTCGCCGCCTCGGCCGCCGCCGTCTCCGCGTCACCGGCCCGGATCGCCTCGACGAGCCGGCTGTGGTCCATGTGGTTCTCCGGCCGCAGCTCATGGCCGACGTCGTCACGCAGATAGTCGCGCAGCAGATCACCCAGGTCGGCGTAGAGGCCGGTCAGCACGTCGTTGTGCGAGGCGGCGACCACGGCCAGATGCAGGGTCGCGTCCGCCGCGACGAAAGCCTCGGCGTCGCCGGCCGCCCAGGTCTCCTCCCGGCGCCGCATGAGCGCGTCCAGCTGCTTCAGGTCGCGGTCGGTGCGCCGCGCGGCGGCCAGACGGGCCGCCGACGACTCCAGGGTCGACCGCAGCTCGGCGATGTGGCGCGGATCGGCGGACGCGAACCGGCGGTGCATCACCCCGGCCAGCTCACTGGTGGCCACCACATAGGTGCCCGAGCCCTGCCGGATGTCGAGCAGCCCGTTGTGCGCGAGGGCGCGCACCGCCTCGCGGACGGTGTTGCGGGCCACCCCCAGCTGCTCGACCAGCTCGGGCTCGGTGGGGATGCGCGAGCCCACGGGCCACTCGCCCGACGTGATCTGGTTCCTCAGCTGGGCAATCACCTGGTCGGCGAGTGCCGAACGCCGCGGGGACGTCAGCGCCATGGTGCTCCTTGCTCGGGTGTACGGAGGACGGCCGGCCGCCCCCCGTTTCGCGGAGGTATCCGAATCTTCTCAGGGGACCAAGAGAATTGGACAAGCAATCATCCCATGATTCTATGATGGCCCCATGCGTGACGACGAAACCCCTCCCTCGGCCCCGACCCGGACGCTGAGCCCCGCCGCCCCGGCGGCCTCCCGCACCGGCCTCTCCGCCCAGGAGACCGCCGCCCCGGCAGCCGGCCCCGCCCCGTGGCTGCTCCGCCTGGTCGTGGTCGGGCTCGTCCTCACCGCGCTCAACCTCCGCCCCGCCATCACCAGCCTCGGCGCCCTCCTCGAAGAGGTGCGCGACGGGCTGCACATGAGCGGCAGCGTCGCCGGCGTCCTCACCTCCGTACCGCCGCTCTGCTTCGCGGTCTTCGGCGTCATGGCGCCACGCCTGGCCCGTCGCTTCGGACCCGGCGCTGTCGTCTGCGCGGGCATGGTCGCCATCACCGCGGGGCTGGTGATCAGGCCCCTCATCGGCGGGACGGCCGGCTTCCTCGCCGCGAGCGCGCTGGCCCTGATGGGCATCGCCGTCAGCAACGTCCTGATGCCGGTGATCGTCAAGCGCTGGTTCCCGGACCGCGTCGGCTCCATGACCGGCCTCTACTCCATGGCCCTGGCGCTCGGCACCTCGCTGGCCGCGGCCGTGACCGTGCCCATGACCAACGCCATGGGCGGCAGCTGGAAGGCCGGCCTCGGCATCTGGGCCGTGCTCGCCGCCGCCGCGATCCTGCCCTGGATCCCGCTGGTACGGGAGCGCGGCGGCGCCTCCGGCCACCCCGCGGCCCACCGGACCGAGGCCCCCGCGCTCCGCATCACCCGCAGCCGCACCGCCTGGGGCCTCGCCTGCTTCTTCGGCCTCCAGGCCACCGCCGCCTACATCACCATGGGATGGATGCCGCAGATCTTCCGCGACGCCGGGGTCTCGGCCGGCACCGCGGGCGTCCTGCTCGCCGTCACCATGGCCATGGGCGTACCGCTCGCCTTCGTCATCCCCAGGGTCGCCGCCCGGATGAAGAACCAGGGCCCGATCGTGGTCTTCCTCGGCGCCTGCGGCCTCGTCGGCTACGCGGGCCTCTACCTCGCCCCGTCCGGCGGCGCCTGGGCCTGGGCGCTGCTCCTGGGCATCTCGAACTGCGCCTTCCCGCTCGCCCTCACCATGATCGGCATGCGCTCCCGCAGCGGCGCCGGCGTGGTCAGGCTCTCCGCGTTCGCCCAGTCCACCGGATACCTCATCTCGATCCCCGGCCCGCTCCTGGTCGGCGTGCTCTACCAGCACAGCGGCGGCTGGGGGCTGCCGATCGCCCTGATGGCGGCCCTGATGGTGCCCCAGATGGTGGCGGGCATCCTCGCCGGACGGGACCGGACGATCGAGGACGAATGCTGAGATGCGAGACTGTGGCCATGTCTCCTGTGCTCGATCCGAATCCCCAGAACGGTCAGAAGAAGCTGCTCATGGTCTTCGGGGCCATGTTGCTGATCACGGTCGTCATCGGCGTGATCGCCTCCATCGCCTCTCCGTGACGCACGGCTCCCGGCGCGGGGGTGGGGCTAGCCCCACCAACCCCTAGGGGGCCAGGGTCAGGGTGAAGTGGGTGGGTCACCGGATGTGACCGGCGCCCCGGGATCCGTAGGTTCTGGGTATCGGAATCCAGCACCCACGGAGGCGGACATGCCGGCCCGTACGCACACCCCGTCCACCCGCCCGGACGCGGGCGCCGTCGAGGTCCGGCTGCCCTGGTGGGCCGTCGCACTGCCCGCCGTGGCCTTCGCCGCGCTCCTGCTGCTGATGGCCGGACCGGGACAGGCGCACGCCGCCGCGGGCGACCCCGCGGTCGGCCGGTTGCTCGAGCGAATCGTGGACCTGCTGACCCGCTGACGTCCGGTGACCCGTGCGGGGGAGCCCTCCAACACCCTGCGCCGGGTGCCGCATTTCATGCGAAGCTGAGGTGTATGAGCGTCGATACACCTCGCAGGATCGTCCTTCTCAGGCATGCAAAGGCGGAATGGTCGCAGGACTCCGACCATGAGCGGCCGCTCGCGGAGCGCGGCCGCAAGGACGCCCCCGTGGCAGGCCGCAAACTCGTCGATTCCGGGATCGTCTTCGATCTGGCCCTCTGTTCCACCGCGGCCAGGACGCGAGAGACGTGGAAGCTCGCCGTGCACGAGATGCCGGAGCGCCCCAGGACCGTGTACGAGGAGCGGCTCTACGACGCCTCGCTCGGCGAGCTGATCGCGCTGATCAACGAGACCCCCGACGAGGTCCGCGATCTGCTGGTGATCGGCCACAACCCGGGCATGCACGCCGTCGCCGACGCCCTCGCGGGCGCGGGCGAGGGCGACGCCCTGGCCCGGATGAGCCGCGGCGGCTTCCCGACCGCCGCGTTCGCCGTGGTCGCGTTCTCCGGCACCTGGAAGAGCGTGGAGCACGGCGTCGGCAAGCTCGTCGAGTACTGGACGCCGAACGACTGACCCGCCCCGGCTCACGACAGGGCCCGGGTGCGCACGCCGAAGCGTGCGCACCCGGGCCCTGTGCACGTGCGGGCCGCGCGTCCCTACTCGACGAGACCGTCGGCGGCCTCGACCTCCTCGCGGGTGATGCCGAGCAGATAGAGCACGGTGTCCAGGAACGGCACGTTCACCGCGGTGTGCGCGGCCTCGCGGACCACCGGCTTGGCGTTGAAGGCGACCCCGAGGCCCGCGGTGTTCAGCATGTCCAGGTCGTTCGCCCCGTCGCCGATCGCCACCGTCTGCGCCAGCGGCACCCCGGCCTCCGCGGCGAAGCTGCGCAGCAGCCGGGCCTTGCCGGCCCGGTCGACGATGTCCCCGGTCACCCGGCCGGTGAGCTTCCCGTCGACGACCTCCAGAGTGTTGGCAGAGGCGAAGTCGAGCCCGAGCCGCTCCTTCAGATCGTCCGTCACCTGGGTGAACCCGCCCGAGACGACGCCCACTTGGTAGCCGAGCCGCTTCAGCGTACGGATCAGGGTGCGGGCCCCCGGCGTCAGCCGCACATCGGCGCGCACCTTCTCCACCACCGACACGTCGAGCCCGGCCAGCAGCGCCACCCGGGCGTGCAGCGACTGCTCGAAGTCGAGTTCGCCGCGCATCGCCTGCTCGGTCACCGCGGCGACCTCGGCCTCGCAGCCGGCGTGGGCCGCGAAGAGCTCGATGACCTCGTCCTGGATGAGCGTCGAGTCGACGTCCATCACGACGAGGCGCTGTGCCCGCCGGCTCAGCCCGGCCGAGACGACCGCCACGTCGACCCCGATCCCGGCGGCCTCGATGGCCAGCGCGGTGCGCAGCGTCTCGGTCCCGGTGCCGGACACCGCGAACTCGACGGCCGTGACGGGGTACTTCGCCAGCCGGAAGATCCGGTCGATGTTCCCGCCGGTCGAGGTGATCCTGGCCGCTATGGCGGCGGTCGACTCCGCTGTCAGCGGGTGCCCGAGCACCGTCACATGGGAACGGCCGTCGCCGCGCGGGCGGTTGTCGCCCGTACCGGAGATGATCTCGGCCTGCAGCCTCAGCGACTCGGCCCAGCTGTGCACGGTGGCCCGCAGGTCGCCCTCCGTGGTGCCGCCCGCGGTCGGGGAGGTGACCAGCGCGCACAGGACGATGCGGCCACGGGTGACGACCTGCTCGATGTCGACGACGTCGACCGAGTAGGCGGCGAGGGTGTCGAAGAGCCCGGCGGTGATGCCGGGGCGGTCCTTGCCGAAGATCTTCACGAGAAGGGTCGGTGTGTCTATGCCCTGATGTGCCTCAGGGGGCTCAGGAGACAGGGAGGGCCGAGGGGGCTGCGATGCGCTCATGGTGTTCCCACCGTATCGGTCCGCGGCGCGCCCCCGACCGCCCGTCCCGAGGACCGGACAGCCCGCCCGGTGTCCCCGATGCTCCCGATCCTTGCGGTCTGACCCGGCCTGTGACCAGCTGCGGTGTTAGGTGGCGGTTCGGGCCGGGACGGTCGCAACGGTGCGGTCTCGGTTCGGTCAACGTGCCGCCCGGCTTTCGTATCGGGGACTGCTCCTGGAATAGTTCCCCACGATGTTCAGCATCCCTAGACTCCCTGCAACGGGGGTAACTCGGGGGACAACTAGTGGGGCGCGGAGTGCCGGAACTCGTACTGGAATTGAATGGCAGGACCTGGACGCTCGATCCGTCCCGGTCGTACACCCTCGGACGTGATCCGCAGGGCGACATGATGATCGACGATGCCAGAGTGTCGTGGCGGCATGCCACGATCAGCTGGAGCGGCCACAGTTGGTTCATCGAGGACCACGGCAGCACCAACGGCACCTATGTGCAGGGCCAGCGGATCCATCAGATGGAGATCGGGCCCGGCTCCACGGTGAACCTCGGCAACGCCACCGACGGGCCGCGGGTGAGTCTCAGCGGCGCCGCGGCCGGTGCCGACGTCTACAGCGGGCAGGCCGCAGCGGGTGCCCAGGCCCCCGTCCAGCAGCCGCAGACCCCGCCGCAGCAGCAGCCGCAGGGCGGACCGGGCTGGCAGCAGCCCGCCCAGCCGCCGGCGCAGCAGCAGGCCTGGCAGCAGCAGCCGCAGGCCCAGCAGCAGCGGCCCCAGGTGCCGCACCAGCAGGGCAACGGACCGGCACCGCACGGCGGCCCCGGCGGCGCGGCGGGGGCGCCACCGGTGTACGGCGACCGGAGCCCGACCACGTTCCACCAGCTGGCCCTCGGCCGGGTGATGCGCATCGGCCGTGCGCTGGAGAACGAGCTGGTCGTCTCCGACCTGCAGGTCTCGCGCCACCACGCCGAGTTCCACGCGACGCCCGACGGCCGTTTCGAGATCCGTGACCTCGGATCCCACAACGGTACGTACGTCAACGGCCAGCCGCTCTCGAAGTCCGGCACCGCGCTCATCGGGCCGAACGACATCGTCGGCGTCGGCCACTCGACCTTCCGGCTGGTCGGCGACCGGCTCGAGGAGTTCGTCGACACCGGTGAGGTCTCCTTCGCCGCCCGCCACCTCACGGTGACGGTCGACGGCGGAAAGCAGATCCTCAAGGACGTCTCCTTCGGCGTCCCGGAGAAGTCGCTGATCGGCGTCATCGGCCCGTCCGGCTCCGGAAAGTCCACCCTGCTCAAGGCGCTCACCGGCTACCGGCCCGCCAACCAGGGCGACGTCCTCTACGACAACCGGAACCTGTACAAGCAGTTCGCCGAGCTGCGCCAGCGCATCGGTCTGGTCCCGCAGGACGACATCCTGCACAAGGAACTGACCGTCACCCGCGCCCTCAAGTACGCCGCCAAGCTCCGCTTCCCCGCGGACACCACGGAGGCCGAGCGCCAGGCCCGGATCCAGGAGGTCCTGGCCGAGCTCAAGCTCGACATCCACAAGGACAAGAAGGTCACCTCGCTCTCCGGCGGCCAGCGCAAGCGCGTGTCGGTCGCCCTGGAGCTGCTGACCAAGCCGTCGCTGATCTTCCTGGACGAGCCGACCTCCGGCCTCGACCCGGGCATGGACCGCGATGTCATGCAGCTGCTGCGCGGCCTGGCCGACGACGGCCGTACCGTCCTGGTCGTCACGCACTCGGTCGCCGAGCTGGCCATCTGCGACAAGCTCCTGGTGATGGCGCCGGGCGGTGCCGTCGCCTACTTCGGTCCGCCGGAGGAAGCGCTCAACTTCTTCGGCTACGGCACCTGGGCCGACGTCTTCTCGGCCTTCGAGAACTACCGCGACTACGACTGGGCGGGCCGCTGGCGCGGTTCGCAGCACTACCAGATGTACGCCGCCGACATCGACGCCGTCGCCGCGCAGCCCGTGCACATGCCGCCGCACCAGCAGATGCGCCCGCCGAAGCCGCAGGGCTGGATGACGCAGCTGTGGACGCTGATGCGCCGCTACGTCTCGGTGATCGCGTCCGACAAGGGCTTCATGGGTCTCATGGTGATCCTGCCGGCGGTGCTCGGCATCGTCAGCGTGGTCATCCCCGCCGACTTCGGCCTCGCCCCGCCGAAGCCGCCGTCCCGGTTCAACGGCGACGCCGGAACGATCATGCTGATCCTGGTGATCGGCATGACCTTCTCGGCCGCGGCCAACTCCGTACGAGAACTGATCAAGGAACGGGTCATCTACGAACGGGAACGGGCCACCGGCCTCTCCCGCTCGGCCTACCTGATGTCCAAGGTGATCGTGCTCGGCGTGATCACGGCCATCCAGGGCGTCATCATCTGCGGCATCGGCTTCGCCACCCGCGATCTGCCCGCGGAGGGCCTGATCATGCCGCCGGCCATCGAGCTCTGCGTGACGATCATCGCGCTCGGCTTCACCTCGATGATGTTCGGCCTGGTGATCTCCTCGCTGGTGAAGACCTCCGAGAAGACCATGCCGCTGCTGGTCATGTTCGCCATCGTCCAGGTCGTCTTCACCGGCATCCTCTTCCAGGTGTACGGATCGCCCGGCCTGGAGCAGTTCGCCTGGCTGATGCCGTCCCGCTGGGCGATCGCCGGAGCGGGCTCGACGCTCGACCTCGCCCACCTCATGCCGCCGTGGGACCAGAAGAACCCCACGGACCTGGACCCGCTCTGGGAGCACTCGGTCAGCCAGTGGGGGATCAACCTCACGGTGCTGCTGGTGCTCGGCATCATCTGCGGCTTCGCGGTCGCGCGCCTGCTGCGCCGCCACGAGCCCGAGGTCATGCGCAAGTAGCGCGGCTCCCACCGCTGACAGCACGACGCCGAAGGGCGGCACCCCTCGTGGGGTGCCGCCCTTCGGCGCTGTCAGGTGCCGTACGGATCAGTACGCGCTGTTGACGTTGTCGATCGAGCCGTACTTGTCGGCGGCGTAGTTGGCCGACGCGGTGATGTTGGCGACCGGGTCGTACTGGTCGTGGGGGGTACCGCCGACGTGGTAGGCGTCGAAGGTCGGCTTGATGATCTGGAGCAGACCCTTCGACGGGACACCGTTGACCGCGTTGACGTCCCAGTCGTTGATGGCCCTCGGGTTGCCGCTGGACTCACGGATGATGTTGCGGTGCAGGCCGTCGTAGGTTCCCGGGATGCCCTTGGCCTTCATGATGGCCAGGGACTCCTTGATCCAGCCGTCCAGGTTGTTGCCGTAGACGGCGGTACGGGACTCGGAGCGGCTGGCGGCCTGGTGGCCGCGCTTGGCGGCGGCCTTGTGGGCCTTCGCCTTGGCGTGCGCCCTGGCCTTGGCCTTCTTCGCCTTGGCGACGGCCTCGGCCTTCTCCTTCACGGCGGCGGCCTTCTTGGCCTTCGCGGCGTCGGCGGCCTTGACCAGCTGCTCGGCGGTGGAGTGCTGCTCGATGATGCTGTTCTGGATGGTCTTCGCCTGCGGGGCGCCGGCGGCGGACGCGAAGACGACCGGAGCGGCGGAGAGTGCCTGGGGCTCGGTCTCGGCCTCTGCGGCGTGACCGGGCACCAGGGACAAGGAGAGTGCCGCGGCGGCGACGGCGGAGATGCCGGCGGCGGAGAGCTTCTGGGTCTTGTTCAGGCGGCGGAGACGGCCGGGAATGCTGGACGCGGACATACAGGCGTACCTCTTCGAATCGCGGGAGTCCTCACGGAGGACGAAGACGGGAGGCGACTTCGCATCTCCGTCGGGGACAACAGCAATTCTTAGCGGCAGCAAAATGTCGTGGCAAAGGTGTGACGTACGAAGCCAGGTAGTGGAGCCGGGGTCCGCCCAATCGGACATTTGGGTACTCATGCCCACTCAAAT
Organism: Streptomyces sp. NBC_01257; assembly: GCF_035917255.1. Classification (NCBI taxonomy): domain Bacteria; kingdom Bacillati; phylum Actinomycetota; class Actinomycetes; order Kitasatosporales; family Streptomycetaceae; genus Streptomyces; species Streptomyces sp. NBC_01257. The sequence continues at coordinate 2,189,956 of NZ_CP108472.1, read as the reverse complement.
CGCCCTTATTGGTCCACTAGGCGGCTTCGTAAGTGACGTGGGTCCTATGCGCGTCCTCACATCGAGCAGGTAACAGAATCACCGAATGTTGCTTCAGCAATTCGGACTGTGATGCTCCGGAACGGGTCGCGGCTCCCGGAACCCCCGCCCGGGCCCCGCGGGCAGCAGGAGATGGACGTCCCCGAACTCGTGCCAGAGGTACCGGTGGCGCAGCGCCTCCCCGTATCCGCGGTCCAGCGCCTCCCTGCCCGCGACCGCCTCCAGCATCAGCAGGTGCGAGGCCCGTGGCTCGTGCAGACCGGTCAGCAGCCCGTCGACCACCCGCACGCCCCGCTGCGGCGTCACCACCAGATCCGTCCAGCCGGCGGCCGCCCGCACCACCCCGTCGGGGCCGGCCGACGACTCCAGCGCGCGCACCGCCGTCGTCCCCACCGCGATCACCCGCCCGCCGCCCGCCCGGGCCGCGTTCACCAGCCACGCGGTGGTCGACGGCACCTCGAAGGGCTCCGGATACGGCGGCTCGTGCGCCTCCGCGGAAGCCACCCCCGTGTGCAGCGTCAGTGGTGCGAACTGCACCCCGCGGCTCACCAGAGCCGCCACGAGCCCGGCGGTGAAGGGCCTGGCCGCGCTCGGCATCTCCGCCGAACCGCTCCCGTCGGCGGCCGGCAGCGCGAACACCGTCTGATACGCGGACAGCGGCTGGTCCCGCTCCGTGTACCCGTACCGGATCGGCCGCCCGTACCGCCGCAGCAGCCCCGCCACGTCGATCCCTCCCCGCGTCCACCACAGCCGCGCCCCGTCGCCCGCGCCGCCCACCGGCTCCGCGAGCACCAGCTGCGAGCCGCCCGGCAGCCGGACGGCCGCCCCGGCCGGCCCGCCGGGGCGCGGCAGCGTCGCCCCGGCCCCGTCCGGCCGCCGCAGCTCCACCGCCCAGCGCCCGTCCGCGCCCCGGGTCGAGAAGTGCACCACCACCCGGTCGCCGCCCACCCGCCCGTTCACCGCGGCGGCCAGCGTCGGGGACGTGTTCACCACCAGCACGTCACCGGCCCTCAGCTGCCCCGGCAGCTCCCGGAACGCGTGGTGCGAGACCTCCCGCCCCCGCGACACCAGCAGCCGTACGTCGTCCCGTCCCGCACCCCGCTGCTCGGCCGGCACCCGCGCGAGCAGCTCGGCGGGCACCCGCAGCGCGTCGAGCGCGGTCACCGCTCCTCCCCGGCCCCGGCGCCCGCCGCCCGAAGCAGCGCCGTCGCCGCATAGCGCCCGCTCACCGGCCGCAGGTCCAGCAGCCGCAGGAACGCGGGCGCCACGCTCTCCGGACGCGGCCGCGGATCGTCGTCGTCCGGTACCGCCGCCGCGTAGAGCGCCGTCCCCATGTCACCCGGATCGACGGCCCACACCCGCAGCCCCGGCTCCTCCACCCCCAGCACCGCGGCCAGCTGGTCGAGCGCAGCCTTCGACGCCCCGTAACCGCCCCAGGCGGGATACGGCTCCGCGGCCGCGTCCGAGCTGACCACCACGACCGAGCCCGCCGCCGCGGCCCGCAGCAGCGGCAGGGTCTCCCGCAGCAGGCCGAGCGCCGCCACCACATTGGTCTCCAGCGCCTGCCGCAGCCCCTCCGGCGCCAGCGCCTCGAGGCGTACGAGCGGCTCGGCGCCCAGCGCGCTGGCATTGCTCACCAGCAGATCGAGCCCGCCGAGCCCGCGCGCGGCCGCCGCGAGCTCCGCCCGGTGCGCGTCGTCGGTGACATCACCGGCGAGCGCCACCACCCGGGTCCCGTACCGGCTCCGCAGCCCGTCCGCCGTCTCCTGGAGAGCCCCGGCGGTCCTGGCGTCCAGGACCAGATCCCAGCCCCGTTCCGCGAGCGCCTCGGCCAGCGCACGGCCCAGCCCCCTGGAACCACCCGTAATCAATGCGACAGACATGACAACCGTCCCCTTCGAACCGTCATGAGCCCCGTGGGCGGCCACCGGCCGGCCCCGGACCCCTCCAACGTAGAAAGGACCGCCCCGGCGCCGCCTCGTCCCCGGGCCGCAACCGCAAGGCCCTTCGACCTAGTCCCCACGCCCTAATCAGCGGCCGTCCACAGGCGGATACGGGGGGGTACGGCCCGCCGGTACGGTGAGGGCCATGAGCCACAGCCCACCGTCGGGCCTCGCAGCCGTCAGCGCCGCCCTGCTCGCCATGAGCCGGCACCTCGAGATGCGGGACGTCCTGAAGACGATCGTCGCGTCGGCCCGCGAACTGCTGGACGCCGAGTACGCGGCCCTGGGGGTCCCCGACGACCACGGCGGCTTCGCCCAGTTCGTCGTCGACGGCGTCAGCGACGAGCAGTGGAAGGCCATCGGGCCGCTCCCGCGCCAGCACGGCATCCTCGCCGCGATGCTCCACGAGGCGAAGCCCGAGCGCCTGGCCGACGTCCGCAAGGACCCGCGCTTCGAGGGCTGGCCCTCCGCCCACCCCGACATGTCCGACTTCCTCGGGCTGCCGATCAGGGACGGCGACGACGTCATCGGCGCCCTCTTCCTGGCCAACAAGCGCTGCCCGAAGCCGGAGGGCAGCTGCGGCTTCACCGCCGATGACGAGGAACTGCTGTCGATCCTCGCCCAGCACGCCGCGATCGCCCTCACCAACGCCCGGCTGTACGAACGCAGCCGTGAGCTCACCATCGCCGAGGAGCGCTCCCGGCTCGCCCACGAGCTGCACGACGCCGTCAGCCAGAAGCTCTTCTCCCTGCGGCTCACCGCCCAGGCCGCCGCCACCCTGGTCGACCGCGACCCGGCACGGGCCAAGGGCGAGCTCCAGCAGGTCGCCGCGCTGGCCGCGGAGGCCGTCGACGAACTGCGGGCCGCCGTCATCGAGCTGCGCCCCGCGGCGCTCGACGAGGACGGCCTCATCGCCACCCTCCGCACCCAGATCCAGGTCCTGGACCGCGCGCACACCGCCCGCGTCACCTTCCGGAGCGTGGGCATCCGGGCCCTGCCCGCCTCCCAGGAGGAGGCACTGCTCAGGGTCTCCCAGGAGGCCCTCCACAACGCCCTGCGGCACTCGGAGGCCGCACACGTCGACGTCACCCTCACCCGTCGCGGCAGTGACACGGTGCTGCGGATCACGGACGACGGCCGCGGCTTCGAACCCGCCGCCACCCGCCGGGCGGGACGGCACCTGGGCCTGGTCTCGATGCGGGACCGCGCGAGCGGGGTCGGCGGGCGGCTCACCGTTGAATCGGCGCCCGGCAAGGGCACCACGATCGAGATGGAGGTACCCGGTGGCTGACCGGATCATCAGGGTGCTGCTGGTCGACGACCACCAGGTGGTCCGCCGCGGTCTGCGTACGTTCCTGGAGATCCAGGACGACATAGAGGTCGTCGGCGAGGCGTCCGACGGCGCGGAGGGAGTGGCCAGGACCGAGGAGCTCCGTCCCGACGTGGTGCTGATGGACATCAAGATGCCCGGCACCGACGGCATCGAGGCGCTGCGCAGGCTCCGCGAACTGGAGAACCCCGCCAAGGTGCTGATCGTCACCAGCTTCACCGAACAGCGCACCGTCGTCCCCGCCCTGCGCGCCGGCGCCTCCGGCTACGTGTACAAGGACGTCGACCCGGACGCGCTGGCCGGCGCCATCCGCTCGGTGTACGCGGGCCACGTGCTGCTCCAGCCGGAAGTGGCGGGCGCACTGCTCGCCCAGGACGATCCGGGCTCCGGGACCGGCCGGGGGAGCACCCTCACCGAACGGGAGCGGGAGGTGCTCGGCCTGATCGCCGACGGCCGTTCCAACCGCGAGATCGCGCGGGCTCTGGTCCTGTCCGAGAAGACGGTCAAGACCCACGTCTCGAACATCCTCATGAAGCTGGACCTGTCCGACCGCACCCAGGCGGCGCTCTGGGCGGTCCGGCACGGGGCGGCGGGCTGAGCGGAAACCGGCCCGGGAGACCGGAACAGGCGTCACCCTGCGGCCCATGATTCACACTCCCGGGTGTACGTCACCCGAACGGCGCATCTTCTTCCGGCCCGGTGCGTTCTTCATGGCGTGCTGCGGCGGCTGGCCGCAGCGACGCTAGGAGGATCCTGAAGTGAAGAACCTGAAGAAGGCTGCTGCCGTCACCATGATCGCCGGTGGCATCATCGCCGCCGGTGCCGGCGCGGCCTCCGCCACCGGCCACAGCGGTGCGGGCGCCCACGGTGTCGCGGCCCACTCCCCGGGTGTGGCCAGCGGCAACCTCGTCCAGGTCCCGGTCCACGTCCCGGTGAACGTGGTCGGCAACACGGTCAACGTGATCGGCCTGCTCAACCCGGCCTTCGGCAACTTCGGCCTGAACGGCTGACGCGCCACACACACACGGCGATGCCGCCGTCCGGCCCCTGCGGGGACCGGGCGGCGGCATCGCGCGTAAACGGCCCTGTCAGGCGCCGAGATCAAACGCTGCGCGGCGTGCGGGGTCAGCCCGCGCACAATCAGACCCGTCCGGCGCCCGCCCGCGCGTAAGGCAGCCCATCAGCGCACAATCAAGCCCGCCCGGCGATCGAGGGCATCCCTTCCAGCCCGTCCGGCGCTTGAGGACAAGGCGCAGGCGCGCCCGCCCCCGTACACGCCCCGCCCCCACCTACCGCGCCCGCTCCTCCACATACGCGTTGTACGCCGCGACCTGCGCCCGCCGCGCCACCCGCTCCACCGGCCGCAGCGCCTCACCCCGCGCCGCCATCTCCGACGCGCTCACCGCACCGCCGTGACCGTTCTCCTGTGCCACCGAGACCAGCAGCCCGACCCGCTGCGCCAGCTCCAGCACCCGGACCGCCCGCGGCGGATACCCGGGGGCGAGCACCTCGCGGCCCCGCTCCGCCCGCGCCCGGTACGCGTCCACCGCGGCCTCGGCCACCGGCCCCGAACCGGCCACGTCGAGCCGCGACAGCAGCGCCGTCGCATCCCGCAACGCCTCCGCGAGCTCCCGCTCGGCCTCGCCCAGCGACGGCACATCGGCCGGCGGCGCCTCGCGCACCGCGAGGCACTGCCACACCACGTCGACATGAAGATCCCCGGCGGGCCCCGCCTCACGCACCTCGGGCACCAGCCCGTACGGCGCACCGAAGGTGACCACCGCCTCCTCGGCCTCCAGCGCCCGGGCGTTGAACTCCGCAGGGCCGCTGAGCCCCAGCGGATGCCCGGGAACCGGCAGCGCGACCCGGAAACCCGTCACCCCCAGCGCCCGCAGCCGCCCCAGCGCGAGCGTGAGCCCGACCGGCCCCGCCTCACCCGGCAGTCCCTCGACGCGGTGCACCGCGTCCTCCCCGACAATGGCCAGCGCCGCGTCGTCGGGCGACACGAGTCCGGCCAGCAGCGCGTTGCCCCAAGCGGCCAGCAGCCCTGAGCGTGGTTCCGAAAGCATGGCACCAGCCTAGGGAACGCACCCACGCCCTGTCCCCACCCTCCCAGGACCCGCCCCAAGGCCGCGCGACGGCGGTACGGTGACCGCCCGACCACGGGCCCAGCGCCGGAAGCGTTCGCGCGGTGGCGTAGGTTTTCCCTGGGAGCTGTGCCCACAGGCACGCGACGATCTCGAGACTGCATGGGGAGACAACGCGCTCATGAGCGATGTACTGGAGCTGGTGGACGTATCCGTGGTCCGCGACGGACGCGCTCTGGTGGACGATGTCTCCTGGTCGGTCAAGGAGGGGGAGCGCTGGGTCATCCTCGGCCCGAACGGCGCCGGCAAGACCACCCTCCTCAACATCGCGTCCAGCTACCTCTTCCCGACCAAGGGCAGCGCCACCATCCTCGGCGAGCAGCTCGGCGGCGTCGGCACCGACGTCTTCGACCTGCGCCCCCGCATCGGCATCGCGGGCGTCGCCATGGCGGAGAAGCTGCCCAAGCGCCAGACGGTCCTGCAGACGGTGCTCACCGCCGCGTACGGCATGACCGCCACGTGGAACGAGAACTACGACAAGGTCGACGAGGACCGGGCCCGCGCCTTCCTCGACCGGCTCGGCATGACCGACTACCTGGAGCGGAAGTTCGGCACCCTCTCCGAGGGCGAGCGCAAGCGCACCCTGATCGCCCGCGCGATGATGACCGACCCCGAGCTGCTGCTCCTCGACGAGCCGGCCGCCGGTCTCGACCTCGGCGGCCGCGAGGACCTGGTCCGGCGTCTCGGCCGGCTGGCCCGCGACCCGTACGCGCCCTCCATGATCATGGTCACGCACCACGTCGAGGAGATCGCGCCCGGCTTCACCCACGTCCTGATGATCCGTCAGGGCAAGGTGCTCGCGGCCGGCCCCATGGAGACCGAGCTCAGCTCCCGCAACCTCTCCCTCTGCTTCGGCCTGCCGCTCGTCGTCGAGCACCAGGGCGACCGCTACACCGCTCGCGGACTTCCGCTCGGCTGACGGCCGTTGGCCGGTCCGCCGGCTCGCGCACTGTCCGCGGAGGTGCTCGCGGTCATACGATGACCACGTGGACATCGACGCGTGGGTGTGGTGGCTGATCGGCGCGGTGGGACTGGGCATCCCCCTGGTCCTGACCGCGATGCCCGAGTTCGGCATGTTCGCCGTCGGAGCGATCGCCGCCGCGGTCGTCGCGGCTCTCGGCGGCGGAATCGTGGCCCAGGTCCTGGTCTTCGTCATCGTCTCGGTGGCACTCATCGCCGTGGTCCGCCCGATCGCCAACCGGCATCGCGCGGACCGGCCCCATCTCGCCACCGGAATAGACGCGTTGAAGGGCCGTCAGGCCGTCGTCCTGGAACGGGTCGACGGCAGCGGCGGCCGGATCAAGCTCGCCGGAGAGATCTGGTCGGCCCGCGCCCTCGACGCGGAACTGACCTTCGAACCGGGCCAACAGGTCGATGTCGTCGACATCGACGGTGCCACGGCCGTCGTCATGTAACCGAACAGCCCCCGCGGCGGCGCCCGTTCTGCCAGACTCGATGTAGATCATCATGGAATCCGGACCGGCAGGACGCGCAACCTGATCCACGGCCCCCATGCGATCTCGACCCCGATCATCGCGATCCGTCGGCAACCGAAGGGCACGAGGAAACGATGCAACCGATCATCATCGTCCTGATCATTCTGGTGGTGCTCGTCTTCATCGCTCTGATCAAGACGATCCAGGTCATCCCACAGGCCAGCGCCGCCATCGTGGAGCGTTTCGGCCGGTACACCCGCACCCTCAACGCAGGCCTGAACATCGTCGTCCCGTTCATCGACTCGATCCGCAACCGGATCGACCTCCGCGAACAGGTCGTCCCCTTCCCGCCCCAGCCGGTGATCACCCAGGACAACCTGGTCGTCAACATCGACACCGTCATCTACTACCAGGTGACCGACGCCAGGGCGGCGACGTACGAGGTCGCCAGCTACATCCAGGCCATCGAGCAGCTCACCGTCACCACGCTCCGCAACATCATCGGCGGCATGGACCTGGAGCGGACCCTGACCTCCCGCGAGGAGATCAACGCCGCCCTGCGCGGAGTCCTCGACGAGGCCACCGGCAAGTGGGGCATCCGCGTCAACCGCGTCGAGCTGAAGGCGATCGAGCCGCCCACCTCCATCCAGGACTCGATGGAGAAGCAGATGCGCGCCGACCGTGACAAGCGCGCCGCGATCCTCCAGGCCGAAGGAACGCGGCAGTCCGCGATCCTCACCGCGGAGGGCGAGAAGCAGTCCGCGATCCTGCGCGCCGAGGGCGAGGCGAAGGCGGCCGCCCTGCGCGCGGAGGGCGAGGCGCAGGCCGTCCGTACGGTCTTCGAGGCGATCCACGCCGGCGACCCGGACCAGAAGCTCCTCTCGTACCAGTACCTCCAGATGCTCCCCAAGATCGCCGAGGGTGACGCCAACAAGCTCTGGATCGTGCCCAGCGAGATCGGCGACGCCCTCAAGGGCCTCAGCGGCGCCTTCGGCAACCTCGGCACCGGGATGCCCGGCTTCAACACGGGCAACTCCGACAAGGAACGCCGCGAGGAACCCCCGGTCGACTGACGTGTACATCCCCTCGTGCATGATCAGTGCACCAAGCACCGACCATCCACGGGGGATCCGACATGACCACCTGGGAGATGCTCGCCGTCTTCGTCGCGGGCATCAGCGCGGGCACGATCAACACGATCGTCGGCTCGGGAACGCTGATCACCTTCCCGGTCCTGCTCGCCACCGGCCTGCCCCCGGTCACCGCGACGGTCTCCAACGCGCTCGGCCTGATCCCCGGCTCCATCAGCGGCGCGATCGGCTACCGCAAGGAACTCGAAGGACAGCGCCGCCGTGTCCTCAAGCTCTCCGTCGGCGCGCTGATCGGCGGCCTCACCGGCGCCACCCTGCTGCTGGCACTGCCCTCCACGGCCTTCGAGACCATCGTCCCGGTCCTCGTCGCCCTGGCCCTCGTCCTCGTCATCCTGCAACCACGCATCAGCAAAGCGGTCCAGCGCCGGCGCGCCCACACGGGCACGACCGCCCGCCCCGACGGCGGCCCGCTCCTGTTCAACGGACTGATGCTCGCCAGCGTCTACGGCGGCTACTTCACCGCCGCCCAGGGGATCATCTACCTCTCCCTGATGGGCATGCTGCTCGACGACACCATGCAGCGCCTCAACGCCGTGAAGAACGTCCTGGCCGCCGTCGTCAACAGCATCGCCGCGCTCTTCTTCCTCTTCGTCGCGGACTTCGACTGGACCGCCGTCGTCCTCATCGCCGTCGGCTCCGCACTCGGCGGCCAGCTCGGCGCCAAGATCGGCCGCCGGCTCAGCCCCACGTTCCTGCGCGTCCTGATCGTCACGGTCGGTACGGTCGCCATCGTCCAGCTCGTGCTCCGCTGACACGCGGAAGCCCGCTCCCTCCCGGGAAGCGGGCTCCTCTACGTCACCGGGCGTACGGCGGCTACGCCGCGGACTGTGCCAGCCACTCCGGCAGCGCCGACCGGTCACCGGCCCCCAGCGCCAGCAGCATCGCGTCCGCCGGAGACGGCACGAACGGCTGCCGCAGCAGCGGCATCCCCGCCTCCTGAGGCGTACGCGCCGCCTTGCGGTGGTTGTCCTCGGCGCACGAGGCCACCGTGTTCAGCCAGGTGTCCTGCCCGCCCTGGGCACGCGGCACCACGTGGTCGACGGTGCTCGCCCGGCGCCCGCAGTACGCGCACCGGTGCTGGTCGCGGATCAGCACACCCCTTCTGGACCACGGAGCCTGTCTTCGGAACGGCACCCGTACGTACCGGCAGAGCCTGATCACCCGGGGCACCGGAATGTCCACCGCGGCACCACGCATACGGAGCTCGGGATGCGACTGCTCGACGACGGCCTTGTCCTGCAGAATCAGCACCACCGCACGGTTCAGTGTCACCGTCGACAGCGGCTCGAAGCTCGCGTTCAGAACCAGCGTGTCCCGCATCTCGCCCACCTCCCGTGTGCCGCCCGCCCCCTGGCAGGCCCGGATCAACTCTGTCCGGGCAGGCCGTGATGGACAACGCAATAAAAAATGCCCTGCCCTGATCTCTCCAAGACCAGGGCAGGGCAAACAGGGGTGGAACCCTTTGCTTCACTCGCCGGCGGCGGGCTCCGCGTACTCACCGATCAGCTGGGCCCGGCCCAGCGTGTGGAACCGCAGGTTGAAACCGATCACCGCGGGAGAGGCATCGCTGTCGGGACCGAGCTTCTCGCTGTCCACCGCGTAGACGGTGAACACGTAGCGGTGGTTCTCGCCGGCCGGCGGAGCGGCGCCGCCGAACTCCTTCGACCCGTAGTCGTTGCGCACCTGCACGGCGCCGGCGGGCAGGCCCTCGAACTTCCCGCTGCCCGCACCCGCGGGCAGCTCGGTGACCGACGCGGGGATGTCGAAGACCACCCAGTGCCAGAACCCGCTGCCCGTCGGGGCGTCCGGGTCGAAGCACGTCACGGCGAAACTCTTCGTCTCCGGCGGGAAACCCTCCCACCGCAGCTGCGGCGAGGTGTTCCCCGCCGCGAACACCTGCGCGTCCGCAAGCACGGCCCCCGGTGCCAGGTCCTCGCTCACCACGGTGAAGGACGGGACCTCGGGATGGAAGTCGTGCGGAAGCGGGGCCCTCTTCGGCTCGGTCACGTCAGCACCTCTCCTGATCGGTTCTGCTCTCGGAAGGACTCGGAAGGACTCGAAGGACCGATACGGTCCCGGAAGGAGTCCGGACGACCCGAAGGTCTCCGTCCTCCTCTCCTTCCCTCCGACTTCCATTCGACCCTAGAGCCAGTTGCGCTGCCCGCCGACCTGCGCAAGCCACTGGTTCAGGTACGCCGTCCAGTCGGTCCCCTGGAAGTCGTTCAGACCGACCTTGAACGCGCGGTACGAGTCGCTGCCCTCACTGAAGAGCCCCGGCTTCTTGTCCATCTCCAGGACGACGTCCATCTCGCGGTCGTCCGCGACGAACGTCAGCTCGACCTGGTTCAGCCCCCGGTACTGCGACGGCGGGAAGAACTCGATCTCCTGGTAGAACGGCAGCCGCTGACGGGTGCCGCGGATGTGCCCGCGCTCCATGTCCGCACTGCGGAAACCGAAGCCCAGCTGCCCGAAGGCGTCCAGGATGGCCTGCTGGGCCGGCAGCGGGTGCACGTTGATGGGGTCCAGGTCGCCCGAGTCCAGTGCCCGCGCGATCTCCAGCTCCGTGGTCACCCCGATGTTCATGCCGTGCAGGTGCTGGCCGGCGAACATCGTGATCGGCGTCTCCCACGGGATCTCGAGCCCGAACGGCACGACGTGCACCGCCCCGGCCCGCGCCTCGAACGCGCCGCCGATCCGCAGCTTGGTGAACTCGATGTCCTGCTTGGTCTCCTGGTCCTGGCCCTCGACCTCGACCCGGGCCTGCAGGCCGACGGAGAGCCCCTCGATCTGCTGGTCGACGGACCCGCCCTGGATCCGCACCTCGCCCTGCACCACTCCACCCGGCACGACGTTGACCTCGGTCAGCTCCGTCTCCACCGAGGCGCCACCGGCACCCATGCTCGCGAGCAGCCGCTTGAAGCCCATGTTTTCTCCTCCTAGGTCCTGACCCCTACATACGCGCCATGACCGTAGTCGGTTCCCGGTAACCTCGGACGTCATGATCGATGGCCAGGACCGTACGCCGCTGACGCGGGACTTCTTCGACCGCCCCGTCCTGGAGGTGGCACCGGACCTCCTGGGCCGGACCCTGGTCCGCAGCACGCCGGACGGCCCGATCGAACTGCGGCTCACCGAGGTGGAGGCGTACGCGGGGGAGATCGACCCCGGCTCCCACGCCTTCCGCGGCCGGACGCGGCGCAACGGCGTCATGTACGGACCCCCCGGCCATGCGTACGTCTACTTCACCTACGGCATGTGGCACTGCCTCAACCTGGTGTGCGGCCCGGAGGGTATGGCGAGCGGTGTCCTGCTCAGGGCCGGCGACATCCGTACGGGCGCCGACCTCACCCGCAAACGTCGGTTCTCGGCCCGCAACGACCGAGAACTGGCCAAAGGGCCGGCCCGTCTCGCGACGGCGCTCGACATCGACCGGGCACTCGACGGCACGGACGCCATCGCCCACCCGGGTGCCGACCTCTCCGTACTGCGGGGCACCCCACCACCGCGCGACCAGGTACGCAACGGTCCGCGCACGGGTGTGGGCGGTGACGGGGCGACACATCCCTGGCGTTTCTGGATCGACGGAGACCCCACGGTGAGCCCGTACCGGGCCCATGCGCCGCGCCGACGGTCAACTTGACTCGCCCTTGGGGGACGCCTAATGTAGTCCGAGCCGCTTGACACGGGTACAGCTTCTGGTTCGGTCCATCGGATCGCACGCCGAGCAACTCGAAGTGGCCAACCACTACCTACGACTCACCCCATGGGTGCGGATTTCGGCATGCCGAAATCCGGTCCGATGACTCGATTATGAGTCACCGGGGGAATCGGCTAAAGTAGTGAACACGCCGAAAGGGAAAGCGCGAAAGCGAATTCCTGGAAAGCGGTAAATGCGAGGCCCGCTTCGACCGGGAATCGGACACGAAAGAGTCTGATAGAGTCGGAAACGCAAGACCGAAGGGAAGCGCCCGGAGGAAAGCCCGAGAGGGTGAGTACAAAGGAAGCGTCCGTTCCTTGAGAACTCAACAGCGTGCCAAAAGTCAACGCCAGATATGTTGATACCCCGACCTGCTTCGGCAGGTTCGAGGTTCCTTTGAAAGTCCTAACAGGCCTTTACCGGCCTGGTAGGCAATGAACACAGCGAGGACACAGTGAACGGTCGGTCTTATTCCGACCTGACCGTTCCGCTCTCGTGTGTGTCTACCCGATTACGGGAAAACATTCACGGAGAGTTTGATCCTGGCTCAGGACGAACGCTGGCGGCGTGCTTAACACATGCAAGTCGAACGATGAAGCCCTTCGGGGTGGATTAGTGGCGAACGGGTGAGTAACACGTGGGCAATCTGCCCTTCACTCTGGGACAAGCCCTGGAAACGGGGTCTAATACCGGATAATACTTTCTCTCTCATGGGGGAAGGTTAAAAGCTCCGGCGGTGAAGGATGAGCCCGCGGCCTATCAGCTAGTTGGTGGGGTAATGGCCTACCAAGGCGACGACGGGTAGCCGGCCTGAGAGGGCGACCGGCCACACTGGGACTGAGACACGGCCCAGACTCCTACGGGAGGCAGCAGTGGGGAATATTGCACAATGGGCGAAAGCCTGATGCAGCGACGCCGCGTGAGGGATGACGGCCTTCGGGTTGTAAACCTCTTTCAGCAGGGAAGAAGCGAAAGTGACGGTACCTGCAGAAGAAGCGCCGGCTAACTACGTGCCAGCAGCCGCGGTAATACGTAGGGCGCAAGCGTTGTCCGGAATTATTGGGCGTAAAGAGCTCGTAGGCGGCTTGTTGCGTCGGTTGTGAAAGCCCGGGGCTTAACCCCGGGTCTGCAGTCGATACGGGCAGGCTAGAGTGTGGTAGGGGAGATCGGAATTCCTGGTGTAGCGGTGAAATGCGCAGATATCAGGAGGAACACCGGTGGCGAAGGCGGATCTCTGGGCCATTACTGACGCTGAGGAGCGAAAGCGTGGGGAGCGAACAGGATTAGATACCCTGGTAGTCCACGCCGTAAACGTTGGGAACTAGGTGTTGGCGACATTCCACGTCGTCGGTGCCGCAGCTAACGCATTAAGTTCCCCGCCTGGGGAGTACGGCCGCAAGGCTAAAACTCAAAGGAATTGACGGGGGCCCGCACAAGCAGCGGAGCATGTGGCTTAATTCGACGCAACGCGAAGAACCTTACCAAGGCTTGACATCGCCCGGAAAGCCGTAGAGATACGGCCCCCCTTGTGGTCGGGTGACAGGTGGTGCATGGCTGTCGTCAGCTCGTGTCGTGAGATGTTGGGTTAAGTCCCGCAACGAGCGCAACCCTTGTTCTGTGTTGCCAGCATGCCCTTCGGGGTGATGGGGACTCACAGGAGACTGCCGGGGTCAACTCGGAGGAAGGTGGGGACGACGTCAAGTCATCATGCCCCTTATGTCTTGGGCTGCACACGTGCTACAATGGCCGGTACAATGAGCTGCGATGCCGCGAGGCGGAGCGAATCTCAAAAAGCCGGTCTCAGTTCGGATTGGGGTCTGCAACTCGACCCCATGAAGTCGGAGTTGCTAGTAATCGCAGATCAGCATTGCTGCGGTGAATACGTTCCCGGGCCTTGTACACACCGCCCGTCACGTCACGAAAGTCGGTAACACCCGAAGCCGGTGGCCCAACCCCTTGTGGGAGGGAGCTGTCGAAGGTGGGACTGGCGATTGGGACGAAGTCGTAACAAGGTAGCCGTACCGGAAGGTGCGGCTGGATCACCTCCTTTCTAAGGAGCACTTCTTACCGGACTTCGGTTCGGTCAGAGGCCAGTACACCGGCGAATGTTCGGTGCTGGTTGCTCATGGGTGGAACGTTGACTATTCAGTACCTGGTGGTTCAACCGGGTCGTAAGTACTGCTCCTCGGAGCGTGGAAAACGAACCGATTGAATTCCGGGTACTGGGCGCGCTGTTGGGTGTCTGAAGGTATGGCCGTAAGGCTGCCTTCAAACGCCGGCCCCAGTGAACTCGCCTGTAAGGGCGGGGTGATGGGTGGCTGGTCGTTGCTTGAGAACTGCACAGTGGACGCGAGCATCTGTGGCCAAGTTTTTAAGGGCGCACGGTGGATGCCTTGGCACCAGGAACCGATGAAGGACGTGGGAGGCCACGATAGGCCCCGGGGAGCTGTCAACCAAGCTTTGATCCGGGGGTGTCCGAATGGGGAAACCCGGCAGTCGTCATGGGCTGTCACCCGCTGCTGAACACATAGGCAGTGTGGAGGGAACGAGGGGAAGTGAAACATCTCAGTACCCTCAGGAAGAGAAAACAACCGTGATTCCGGGAGTAGTGGCGAGCGAAACTGGATCAGGCCAAACCGTATGCGTGTGATACCCGGCAGGGGTTGCGCATGCGGGGTTGTGGGATCTCTTTTTCATAGTCTGCCGGCTGTGAGACGAGTCAGAAACCGTTGATGTAGGCGAAGGACATGCGAAAGGTCCGGCGTAGAGGGTAAGACCCCCGTAGCTGAAACATTAACGGCTCGTTTAAGAGACACCCAAGTAGCACGGGGCCCGAGAAATCCCGTGTGAATCTGGCGGGACCACCCGTTAAGCCTAAATATTCCCTGGTGACCGATAGCGGATAGTACCGTGAGGGAATGGTGAAAAGTACCGCGGGAGCGGAGTGAAATAGTACCTGAAACCGTGTGCCTACAAGCCGTGGGAGCGTCGCTGTATGTGCTTGCACATGCAGTCGTGACTGCGTGCCTTTTGAAGAATGAGCCTGCGAGTTTGCGGTGTGTTGCGAGGTTAACCCGTGTGGGGAAGCCGTAGCGAAAGCGAGTCCGAATAGGGCGATTTAGTAGCGCGCTCAAGACCCGAAGCGGAGTGATCTAGCCATGGGCAGGTTGAAGCGGAGGTAAGACTTCGTGGAGGACCGAACCCACCAGGGTTGAAAACCTGGGGGATGACCTGTGGTTAGGGGTGAAAGGCCAATCAAACTCCGTGATAGCTGGTTCTCCCCGAAATGCATTTAGGTGCAGCGTCGTGTGTTTCTTGCCGGAGGTAGAGCACTGGATAGGCGATGGGCCCTACCGGGTTACTGACCTTAGCCAAACTCCGAATGCCGGTAAGTGAGAGCACGGCAGTGAGACTGTGGGGGATAAGCTCCATGGTCGAGAGGGAAACAGCCCAGAGCATCGACTAAGGCCCCTAAGCGTACGCTAAGTGGGAAAGGATGTGGAGTCGCAGAGACAACCAGGAGGTTGGCTTAGAAGCAGCCACCCTTGAAAGAGTGCGTAATAGCTCACTGGTCAAGTGATTCCGCGCCGACAATGTAGCGGGGCTCAAGCGTACCGCCGAAGTCGTGTCATTCATACACATATCCCCAACGGGAGTATGGATGGGTAGGGGAGCGTCGTGTGCCGGGTGAAGCAGCCGCGGAAGCGAGTTGTGGACGGTTCACGAGTGAGAATGCAGGCATGAGTAGCGATACACACGTGAGAAACGTGTGCGCCGATTGACTAAGGGTTCCTGGGTCAAGCTGATCTGCCCAGGGTAAGTCGGGACCTAAGGCGAGGCCGACAGGCGTAGTCGATGGACAACCGGTTGATATTCCGGTACCCGCTTTGAAACGCCCAATACTGAATCAGGCGATGCTAAGTCCGTGAAGCCGGCCCGATCTCTTCGGAGTTGAGGGTAGTGGTGGAGCCGACGAACCAGACTTGTACTAGGTAAGCGATGGGGTGACGCAGGAAGGTAGTCCAGCCCGGGCGGTGGTAGTCCCGGGGTAAGGGTGTAGGCCGTGTGGTAGGTAAATCCGTCACACATTAAGGCTGAGACCTGATGCCGAGCCGATTGTGGTGAAGTGGATGATCCTATGCTGTCGAGAAAAGCCTCTAGCGAGTTTCATGGCGGCCCGTACCCTAAACCGACTCAGGTAGTCAGGTAGAGAATACCGAGGCGTTCGGGTGAACTATGGTTAAGGAACTCGGCAAAATGCCCCCGTAACTTCGGGAGAAGGGGGGCCATCACTGGTGAGGGAACTTGCTTCCTGAGCTGGGGGTGGCCGCAGAGACCAGCGAGAAGCGACTGTTTACTAAAAACACAGGTCCGTGCGAAGCCGTAAGGCGATGTATACGGACTGACGCCTGCCCGGTGCTGGAACGTTAAGGGGACCGGTTAGCTGACTTTCGGGTCGGCGAAGCTGAGAACTTAAGCGCCAGTAAACGGCGGTGGTAACTATAACCATCCTAAGGTAGCGAAATTCCTTGTCGGGTAAGTTCCGACCTGCACGAATGGCGTAACGACTTCTCGACTGTCTCAACCATAGGCCCGGTGAAATTGCACTACGAGTAAAGATGCTCGTTTCGCGCAGCAGGACGGAAAGACCCCGGGACCTTTACTATAGTTTGATATTGGTGTTCGGTTCGGCTTGTGTAGGATAGGTGGGAGACTTTGAAGCGGCCACGCCAGTGGTTGTGGAGTCGTCGTTGAAATACCACTCTGGTCGTGCTGGATGTCTAACCTGGGTCCGTGATCCGGATCAGGGACAGTGTCTGATGGGTAGTTTAACTGGGGCGGTTGCCTCCTAAAGAGTAACGGAGGCGCCCAAAGGTTCCCTCAGCCTGGTTGGCAATCAGGTGTTGAGTGTAAGTGCACAAGGGAGCTTGACTGTGAGACCGACGGGTCGAGCAGGGACGAAAGTCGGGACTAGTGATCCGGCAGTGGCTTGTGGAAGCGCTGTCGCTCAACGGATAAAAGGTACCCCGGGGATAACAGGCTGATCTTCCCCAAGAGTCCATATCGACGGGATGGTTTGGCACCTCGATGTCGGCTCGTCGCATCCTGGGGCTGGAGTCGGTCCCAAGGGTTGGGCTGTTCGCCCATTAAAGCGGTACGCGAGCTGGGTTTAGAACGTCGTGAGACAGTTCGGTCCCTATCCGCTGTGCGCGTAGGAATATTGAGAAGGGCTGTCCCTAGTACGAGAGGACCGGGACGGACGAACCTCTGGTGTGCCAGTTGTCCTGCCAAGGGCATGGCTGGTTGGCTACGTTCGGAAAGGATAACCGCTGAAAGCATCTAAGCGGGAAGCCTGCTTCGAGATGAGTATTCCCACCAACTTGATTGGTTAAGGCTCCCAGTAGACGACTGGGTTGATAGGCCAGATGTGGAAGCCCGGTAACGGGTGGAGCTGACTGGTACTAATAGGCCGAGGGCTTGTCCTCAGTTGCTCGCGTCCACTGTGTTGTTCCCGGGTTGCGAACAGTTATCGCACCGGTTGAACAGCTTCACTACTTAATTGAAAAGTGTGCTTGTTCGCTAGAACCCGATAGGGTTTCGGTGGTCATTGCGTTAGGGAAACGCCCGGTTACATTCCGAACCCGGAAGCTAAGCCTTTCAGCGCCGATGGTACTGCAGGGGGGACCCTGTGGGAGAGTAGGACGCCGCCGAACAATCTTTGAAGGACCCTTGGTCCCAGCGTTCAACGCTGGGACCAAGGGTCCTTTTTGTTTTGCCGAAGCGCGTCGGTTGACCGGCTGCGCAAGAATGTCTGTAGTACCCGATGACAGGAGCCCCACCGATGTCCACCAACTCTCCCGACGATCGTTCGGAGCGCGAGCCGCGTCGCCGGGACGGCGGTGACCGGGGCGGCTTCAGCGGCGGTCGTGACGACCGGTCGGGCGGCCAGCGTCGGGACAACGACCGCGGCGGCAACCGTCGTGACGACAGCCGGCCCACCAGCGGTGGCGGTTTCCGTCGCGATGACAGCCGGCCGACCAGTGGTGGTGGCGGCTTCCGCCGTGACGACCGTGATCGGGACCGTGCGCCCCGTCGTGATGACAACCGCGGTGGTGGCTCCTCCGGCGGTGGGTTCCGGCGTGACGACAGTCGGCCGACCAGCGGTGGTGGCGGCTTCCGCCGCGATGACCGTGCGCCCCGGCGTGACGACAGCCGCGGTGGATCC
This sequence comes from Streptomyces sp. NBC_01257, assembly GCF_035917255.1. Lineage (NCBI taxonomy): Bacteria > Bacillati > Actinomycetota > Actinomycetes > Kitasatosporales > Streptomycetaceae > Streptomyces > Streptomyces sp. NBC_01257. The sequence goes on along the minus strand of NZ_CP108472.1, from coordinate 2,171,987 downwards.
TCCTCCGGCGGTGGGTTCCGTCGTGACGACAGCCGTGGTGGTCCTTCCTCCGGTGGTGGGTTCCGTCGTGATGACCGGGCTCCGCGTCGTGATGATGACCGTGGTGGGCGTCCCAGTGGTGGGTTCGAGCGGCGTGACGACCGGCCGCGTGGGCCGCGTCGCGACGACGACAACCGCAGCGGCGGCTTCCGCCGCGACGACCGTGACCGGGACCGTGCGCCCCGCCGTGACGACAACCGCGGCGGCTCCAGCGGCGGTGGCTTCCGGCGAGACGACAACCGCGGCGGTGGCTCCTCCGGTGGTGGCTTCCGTCGTGACGACAGCCGTGGTGGTGCCTCCTCCGGCGGCGGTTTCCGGCGCGATGACAGCCGTGGTGGTCCTTCCTCCGGTGGTGGGTTCCGTCGTGATGACCGGGCTCCGCGTCGTGATGATGACCGTGGTGGGCGTCCCAGTGGTGGGTTCGAGCGGCGCGACGACCGGCCGCGTGGGCCGCGTCGCGACGACGACAACCGCAGCGGCGGCTTCCGCCGCGACGACCGTGACCGGGACCGTGCGCCCCGCCGTGACGACAACCGCGGCGGTGCCTCCTCCGGTGGTGGCTTCCGGCGAGACGACAACCGCGGCGGTGGCTCCTCCGGCGGCGGTTTCCGGCGTGACGACAGCCGTGGTGGTGCCTCCTCCGGTGGTGGCTTCCGGCGCGATGACAGCCGTGGTGGTCCTTCCTCCGGTGGTGGGTTCCGTCGTGATGACCGGGCTCCGCGTCGTGATGATGACCGGGGTGGGCGTCCCAGTGGTGGGTTCGAGCGGCGCGATGACCGGCCGCGTGGGCCGCGTCGCGACGACGACAACCGCAGCGGCGGCTTCCGCCGCGACGACCGCGGTGGTTCCAGTGGTGGCGGCTTCCGCCGCGATGACAGCCGTGGTTCCGGTGGTGGCGGCTTCCGGCGTGACGACAGCCGTGGTGGCTCCTCAGGTGGTGGCTACCGTGGGCAGCGTGACGACCGGGGCAGCAGCGGCGGCTACCGCGGGCGTGACGACCGCGGTGGTTACGAGCGCCGGGACGACCGGGACCGCGAGCCGATCAAGCGGCTTCCGATCCCTGACGACGTCACCGGTCACGAGATCGACAAGGACGTCCGCCAGGAGCTGATGAGTCTCCCGAAGACCCTGGCCGAGGACGTGGCCAGGAACCTCGTCATGGTGGCCCGGCTGATCGACGAGGACCCCGAGCAGGCGTACGCGTACTCGCGCATCGCCCTGCGGCTGGCCTCGCGTGTGGCCGCGGTGCGGGAGGCGGCCGGATTCGCCGCGTACGCGACGCAGAAGTACGCGGAGGCGCTGGCGGAGTTCCGGGCGTCCCGGCGGATGACCGGTTCCGTGGAGCTGTGGCCCGTGATGGCCGACTGCGAGCGCGGACTGGGCCGGCCCGAGCGGGCGATGGCCATGGCCGGCGAGCCCGAGGTGCAGAAGCTGGACAAGGCCGGTCAGGTCGAGATGCGTCTGGTGGCTGCCGGGGCCCGCAGGGACATGGGGCAGATCGACGCCGCCATCGTGACGCTGCAGAGCTCCGAGCTCGCGTCCAGCGCCGTGCACCCCTGGACGCCCCGCCTGCGCTATGCGTACGCGGACGCGCTGCTGGCCGCAGGGCGTGAGGACGAGGCGCGCGAGTGGTTCGGCAAGGCTCTTGAGGCCGACAAGGACGGTTCCACGGACGCGTCGGACCGGCTTGCCGAGCTGGACGGGGTCGAGTTCGTCGATGCTCTCGGTGACGACGATGACGAAGCCCCCGCCCCCGCCCCCGCCGCCGAGGCGCCGGTCGTTGTCGTCGAGGTGGACGACATCGACGACATCGACGACGCCGATGAGGACGAGGACGAAGAGGACGACGCCGATGAGGACGATGGTCCCGTCAAGGCGTAGCGCGTAGGAAGAGGGCGGCACCCCGCGGGGGTGCCGCCCTCTTCTGCGTTCGGGGCAGGGCCGTCAGTCGAGGGGCAGGCTGCGCAGGACCAGGCCGGTGGCGGGTTTGGGGCCGAAGGAGGTCGACTTGCGCGGCATGGTCACGCCCTGGCGGGCCAGGTCCCGTACGACTTCTTCGCGTACCGGATGCATCAGCACCGCCGTGGCGTTGTGGCGCTCGGCCTGTTCGACGGCTGCCGCGGTGTCGTGGATGTAGGCGATGTGCGCCGGGTCGTCGGGGATGCGCCAGACATGGTCGAGCAGTGCCGAATGCAGGACCGTCGCGTCGAGGGTGCGCCAGGCGGCCGGGCGGTCCGCCGGAACGGTACGGGTGAGCAGGGCCTCGTCGGGGCGGTCGATCAGGTGGAAGCCGCCGTCGCCGGCCAGCAGGAAGGCGTTGCCCTCGGCCGCCGCGCCGGCCAGGGCGTCCAGGGCCCGGGGGAGCGGACCCTCGACGGTGCGGACCCGGAACAGACCGGTGAGCGCGGCGAGCGCGTCGGCGACGGGCAGTCCGCGCAGCAGCCGGTGGATGGAGCGGACCCGCAGCGGGTAGCGCGCCGTGTCGACGAGGAGGACCAGGCCGAAGTCCCACGGGCCGGGCTCGGCGTGCTCCTGCTGGAGCCGGAGGTAGGTGGCCCAGCGGTGGTGGCCGTCGGCGATCAGGGCCTGGTGGCCGGCCAGATCCGTCTCGATCTCCGTGCGGTCGGCCGGGTCGGTGACCGCCCACAGCCGGTGGCTGAAGCCGTCCTCGGTGGTGGTCGCGAGCAGCGGCGGGCGGGAGACCGTCCGCTCGATGACGCCGTTTGCGCCCCTATCGGCACTGTCGTCGGCGTCGCTGCGGTAGGTCAGCAGCAGGGGTTCGAGATGGGCCTCGGTGGTCCGCATCAGGTCGGCGCGGTCCTCGACGACATCGGCCATCACGTCCTCGTGCGGGAGGACGACGCCGTCCGCCGGGCCCGAGAGCGCCAGCGCGCCGACGACGCCGCGTTGCAGGATCTCGTCGTTGCGCTGCTCGTACACATAGAGCGCGGGCTCGGGATCGGGGGCGAGGACTCCCTCCGCCAGCCAGCGGTTCAGGGTCGCCGCGGCCTGCTGGTGGCGGGCGGACGCGGTGTCGGCCTGCGGCAGGATCAGCCGCACGATGTTGTGCGGATCAGCCGATTCCAGGTGGAGCAGGCCGTCGGGCCGTACGACCACGTCGTACGGGGGCGAGGTCACCGCGGCGAGACTGCCGACCCGTTCGGGGACGTACCGCAGTCCACGGAACGGAATCAGACGCAGTCCCTCGTCCACCGGGCCTCGTGTGTTCATTTCTGCATCGTATGTGCGCTCCGCGGATGCGCGATGATCGGGGGATACGCAGGCAATGAGGAGCGCGGGATATATGAGTCAGGCGAGCAGGACCAGGCCGAGCGGCAGCAGCACCGCGTTGAACGAGGCGTACGACACGGCTCTGCTCGATCTTGACGGGGTGGTGTACGCGGGCGGGCAGGCGATCGGCCATGCGGTCGAGGCGCTCGGCACCGCGCGGGACGGCGGGATGCACCTGGCGTACGTGACCAACAACGCGCTGCGGACCCCGGCGGCGGTGGCGGAGCATCTGACCGAGCTCGGGGTGCCGGCCGAGTCCGCCGACGTGATCACTTCGGCGCAGGCCGTGGCGCGGCTGATCGCCGATCAGCTGCCCGCGGGGGCGCGGGTGCTGGTGATCGGCGGCGAGGGACTGCGGGTGGCGCTGCGAGAACGCGGTCTGGTGCCGGTGGAGTCGGCGGACGACGACCCGGTCGCGGTGGCGCAGGGATACGGCGGGCCCGACATGACGTGGGGCCGGTTCGCCGAGGCGTCCTACGCGGTCAACAGCGGGCTGCCGTGGTTCGCCTCCAACACCGACCTGACCATTCCGAGCGCCCGGGGGATCGCTCCGGGCAACGGGGCCGCCGTGGAGGTCGTACGGATCGCGACCGGCGCCGAGCCTCAGGTGGCCGGGAAGCCGCTGCCGCCGATGCACCGGGAGACGGTGCTGCGGACCGGGGCGAAGCGGCCGCTGGTGGTCGGGGACCGGCTCGACACGGACATCGAGGGGGCGTTCAACGGGGGAGTGGACTCCCTGCTGGTGCTCACCGGAGTGACCGACGCGGCGCAGCTGGTGGCCGCGGTGCCCGAGCACCGGCCGACGTACGTCGACGCGGACCTGCGCGGTCTGCTGACGGGTCAGCCCGAGGTGACGCGTACGGACGAGGCCCACACCTGCGGTGGCTGGACGGCCTCAGTCCGGGGCGACGCACTGCTGCTGGAGGGTGACGGGGACGCGCTCGACGGTCTGCGGGCCCTGTGCGGAGCGGCGTGGTCGCACGCCGGGGACGGGGCGTGCGGGCTGGAAGCGGAGAAGGCCGTGGCCCGGCTGGGGCTGTAGGGCGACGGGCGGATCCGGCCCTGAGCTTCCGCTTCCCGGCTCCGGATGCCGGCCTTCGGCTTCCGGTTTCCGCGGGGGAGCGGGGCTCGCGGCCGACGAGGTGGGCGGCCGGACCGAGCTCACAGGAGGGTAGGCTAGCCTAACCTCGTGTTGGTTGAGAGTCCCCCGAACCCGAGCGCAGGCCCGATAGCCGCCCCTGCCAAGGCCGCGCCCCGCAGACGTCACGCGGTACGTGCCGCAGGCCTCCTGGTGGCGCTGGCCCTACTGGTGCTGGTGTGCCTGGCGAGTATCGCGATCGGCGCCAAGGCGCTGCCGCTCGCGGACGTCTGGCACGGGCTGTTCCACTACGGGGGGAGCGGCGACGACGTCCTCGTACGGCAGGTGCGCATCCCCCGGACCGTGCTCGGACTGATCGTCGGTGCGGCGCTCGGGCTCGCCGGCGCGGTGATGCAGGCCCTGACCCGTAACCCGCTGGCCGAGCCCGGACTGCTCGGCGTCAACGCGGGCGCGTCCGCGGCGGTCGTCACCGCCATCAGCTTCTTCGGCGTCACCTCGCTGACCGGATACGTCTGGTTCGCCTTCGCCGGAGCCGCGATCGTCTCGGTCGCCGTGTATCTGCTCGGCGGCAGCCGGTCCGCCACTCCCGTACGGCTCGCGCTCGCCGGGACGGCGGTCACCGCCGCGCTGTACGGCTACGTCAACGCGGTGCAGCTGCTGGACTCGGCGGCGCTGGACCGGCTGCGGTTCTGGACCGTCGGCTCGCTGGCCTCCGCGAACACGGAGACGCTCGGCAAGGTGTGGCCCTTCATCGCGCTCGGTGTGCTCCTCACCCTGTTCATCGCGCGGCCGCTCAACGCCCTGGAGATGGGCGACGACACCGCACGGTCCCTCGGCGCCCATCTGACCCGGACCCGGGTCCTCGCCATGCTCGCCGTCACTCTGCTGTGCGGGGCGGCGACGGCCGCGTGCGGCCCGATCGTCTTCATCGGGCTGATGATCCCGCACCTGGTGCGGGCGATCACCGGTCCCGACATGCGGTGGATCCTGCCGTACGCGGCCGTGCTCTCCCCGGTGCTGCTGCTCGGCGCGGACGTGGTCGGCCGGGTCATCGCCAGGCCGTCCGAACTGCAGGTCGGCATCGTCACCGCGCTGCTCGGCGGTCCCGTCTTCATCCACCTCGTACGACGCAAGAGGATGTCCCAGCTGTGAAGGCCACCCAGGAGACGGCGGACACGAAGGCGGCGGCGGGGGCCGCCCGTTCGGTGAGGGCCGTGCGGACCGCCGGAGGCTACTCGTTCCGGATGAACGTCCGGGCGGCCCTGGTCGTGCTGGTGCTCGCGGTCGTCGCAGCCGGGGCGGCGGTCGTCCTCATCGGCAGCGGCGACTTCTCGATGACGCCGGGCGAGGTCGTCACCACACTCTTCGGACACGGCACCTTCCAGCAGGAGTTCATCGTCACGGACCTGCGCCTGCCGCGGGTGCTGGTCGGGCTCCTCGTCGGTGCGGCGCTCGGTGCCGGTGGCGCCGTCTTCCAGACCATCTCCCGCAACCCGCTCGGCAGCCCCGACGTGCTCGGCTTCGGCCAGGGCGCCACCGTGGGCGCGCTGACCGTGATCGTCCTCTTCCAGGGCGGGGCGGCGGCGGTCGCGGGCGGTGCGGTCGTCGGCGGTCTGCTCACCGGCGTCGCCGTCTACCTGCTGGCGTGGAGACGCGGGGTGCACGGCTTCCGGCTCGTCCTGGTCGGCATCGGCGCGGCCGCCATGCTCACCGCTGCCACCCAGTACCTCATCACCAAGGCCAACCTCGTCGACGCGACCCGTGCGGTCGTCTGGATGACCGGATCGCTCGACGGCCGGGACTGGGCGCAGGTCTGGCCGCTGCTCGTGGTCTGCGGCCTGCTCCTCCCGCTGGTGTTCGGGCACGGGCCCGCGCTGCGGATGCTGGAGATGGGCGACGACGCGGCGTACGCGCTCGGTGTACGGGTGGAGCGGACCCGGCTCGTCCTGATGGGCTCCGCCGTGCTGCTCGTGGCCGTCGCCACGGCCGCCGCCGGGCCGATCGCGTTCGTCTCGCTCAGCGCCCCGCAGCTGGCCCGCAGGCTGACCCGCTCGACCGGCCCCAACCTGGTCGCCGCGACCTTCATGGGGGCGGCGCTGCTACTCGTCGCCGACTGGATCGCGATGGAGGCGTTCGGCGACCGGCAGCTTCCCGTCGGTGTGGTCACCGGAGTGCTCGGTGGCTGCTATCTGGTGTGGCTCCTGGTGACCGAGCGCAAGGCGGGGCGGATATGACTCCCGGCTCCCCTTCCGAATCCGGCTCCGCCACAGCCTCTGCCTCCGGCTCCGAATCCCGTTCCGATGCCGTACCCCCTTCCCCCGACTCGACCCACCCCCGGAGTACGACCATGCAGCGCCTCACCGCGGACTCGGTGACCCTCGGCTACGACCAGCGGGTCATCGCGGAGAACCTCTCGGTCGAGATCCCCGACCACTCGTTCACCGTGATCGTCGGCCCCAACGCCTGCGGGAAGTCGACGCTGCTGCGGGCGCTCTCCCGGATGCTGAAGCCGACCCGGGGCCGGGTGCTGCTCGACGGGCAGACGATCCACAGCCTGCCCGCCAAGAAGGTCGCCCGGACCCTCGGCCTGCTGCCCCAGTCCTCGATCGCACCGGACGGCATCACGGTGGCGGACCTCGTGGCCCGGGGACGCTACCCGCACCAGGGGCTGCTGCGGCAGTGGTCGCCCGAGGACGAACGCATTGTCGAGGAATCGATGGCGGCGACCGGTGTCGGTGCGCTGGGTGATCGCTATGTCGACGAATTGTCCGGCGGTCAGCGCCAGCGCGTCTGGATAGCGATGGCGCTCGCGCAGCAGACGCCGCTGCTGCTGCTGGACGAGCCGACGACGTACCTCGACATCCAGCACCAGATCGACGTCCTCGACCTGTGTGCGGAGCTGCACGAGACGCAGGGCCGCACGCTGGTGGCGGTCCTGCACGACCTGAACCACGCCGCCCGCTACGCGACACACCTGATCGCCATGCGGGAGGGCGAGGTGGTCGCGGAGGGCGCGCCGGGAGAGATCGTCACCGCGGAGCTCGTGGAGCGGGTGTTCGGGCTGCGGTGCCAGGTGATCCCCGACCCGGAGACGGGGACGCCGCTGGTGGTGCCGGCCGCGCGGAAGCGGTCGGTGCGGGCGGCGGTGTCCGGGGGAGTGTGACCTGCGACCGCGCCTTGTCCTCCATCGCCCGACGGGCTTGAAGAGGTGTCCTCAGCCGCCGGACGGGCTGGTTGTGGCCCTCACAGCAGGGATCTGAGTTTCAGGAGGTCGCGGAAGCCGGCCTCCAGGCGGACTCGGCCCGAGCCCCAGGCCTTGGCGAAGTTCAGCTCGCCGTCCACCATCGCCACCAGGTCGTCCCCGGTCATCGCGAGGCGGATCTCCGCCTTCTGCGCGGGCGGGCCCTCGACCGTGTCCAGGACCTGGATCCGGCCGCCGGCCAGGCGGCCGGTGAACGTGACGTCGAGGTCCTTGATGTGGCAGCTGAGCGAACGGTCGAGCGCGGCCGCGCTGCGCACGTCGCCGTCGGCCCCCGCGAGGTTGTCGGAAAGTCTTTCGAGTGCGCTGCGGCACTCCGCCATGGTCGCCATCGTGATCGACGGTACCGCAGCCCTTCGAGGTAGCGTTTCCCGCATGAGCGACTCGATGCCGGGGCCGGACACGGCCGCCGGAACCGCGCCCGCGCAGACGGCGCAGGACGCCCCGCAGGAGCCGTCGGCCCCCGTGCCGCACCTGCCCGCGGACCCCGCGCCCCTCGGCGTCGTACGCACGCCCACGGGCCACGCCGAGGTGGACGCGCGGCTGGAGCGTCTGGCCGATGCGGACCACCTCCCGGCGGACGGACACATCGAGGTGTACGAGGATGTGCACGGGGCCCTGCGCGACGCGCTGACCGCGCTGGACGCCCGGCCCGGACCCGCGCCGGTGCCCGCACCGACGCCCTCGTACAACAACTCGTACAACAACAGGAGCTGAACCGAACGTGGCAGGAGTGGCCCGTCGCCGCCTCGACGCCGAGCTGGTGCGCCGAAAGCTGGCCCGCTCGCGCGAGCATGCGAGCCAGCTGATCGCCGCAGGACGGGTGACCGTCGGCGGCAACACCGCGACCAAACCGGCCACCCAGGTCGAGACGAGTGCCGCCGTCGTCGTCACCAAGGACGACAGCGACCCCGAGTACGTCTCGCGGGGCGGCCACAAACTGGCGGGCGCCCTCGCCGCCTTCGTCCCGCTCGGGCTGGAGGTCGCGGGACGGCGGGCGCTGGACGCCGGGGCGTCGACCGGCGGGTTCACCGATGTGCTGCTGCGCGCCGGAGCCGCCCGCGTCCTGGCCGTGGACGTCGGCTACGGGCAGCTCGCCTGGTCGCTCCAGTCCGATGAACGCGTCACCGTCAAGGACCGTACCAACGTGCGGGAACTGACCCTGGAGGCGATCGACGGGGAGGCCGTGGACCTGGTGGTGGGCGATCTGTCGTTCATCCCGCTCGGGCTCGTCCTGCCCGCCCTGGCGCGCTGCGCCGCCCCGGACGCCGACCTGGTCCTCATGGTCAAGCCGCAGTTCGAGGTCGGCAAGGAGCGGCTCGGCAGCGGCGGAGTGGTGCGCAGCCCGGAGCTGCGCGCCGAGGCGGTCCGGGAGGTGGCCCGCCGGGCCTGGGCGCTGGGCCTGGGGGTCCGGGGTGTGACGGCGAGCCCGTTGCCCGGGCCGTCGGGGAATGTCGAGTACTTTCTGTGGCTGCGGGCCGGAGCACCTGAACTGGATCCCGCGGATGTCGACCGTGCAGTGGCGGAGGGGCCTCGTTGACGACGAATGCGGCACGAACAGTCTTTCTTTTGGCGCACACCGGCCGGCCGGCCGCGATCCGCAGCGCCGAGCTCGTCGTCCAGGGGCTGCTCCGCAGCGGCCTGGGCGTGCGGGTCCTGGCCCATGAGGCGGCCGATCTGCCGCTGCCGCCGTCCGTCGAGACCGTCACCGATGCCACGCCCGAGGCGGTCAACGGCTGCGAGCTGCTGATCGTTCTCGGCGGCGACGGGACGCTGCTGCGCGGCGCCGAACTCTCGCGCGCCTCCGGCGTGCCGATGCTCGGCGTCAACCTCGGCCGGGTCGGCTTCCTCGCCGAGGCCGAGCGCGACGACCTCGACAAGGTCGTCGACCGGGTCGTCACCCGGGCGTACACCGTCGAGGAACGCATGACGATCGACGTCCTCGTGCACAGCAACGGCACCGTCGTGCACACCGACTGGGCGCTCAACGAGGCCGCCGTGCAGAAGGTGTCGCCCGAGCGGATGCTGGAGGTCGTGCTGGAGATCGACGGCCGGCCGGTGACCGGGTTCGGCTGCGACGGCATCGTGTGCGCGACGCCCACCGGCTCGACCGCGTACGCCTTCTCGGCCGGCGGTCCCGTCGTCTGGCCCGAGGTCGAGGCACTCCTCATGGTCCCGATCAGCGCCCACGCCCTGTTCGCCAAGCCGCTGGTGACGTCACCGACCTCGGTGCTCGCCGTCGAGGTCCAGCCGCACACCCCGCACGGGGTGCTGTGGTGCGACGGGCGCAGGACCGTGGAACTGCCCGCCGGCGCGCGCGTCGAGGTACGGCGCGGCGCCGTGCCCGTCCGGCTGGCCCGGCTGCACCAGGCGTCCTTCACGGACCGGCTGGTCGCCAAGTTCGCCCTGCCGGTGTCGGGGTGGCGGGGCGCACCGCACTGACCCCGGGCCGGGGGTCACGGGAGCGCGGCGCACCACTCGATCCGGCTCCGTGACCCCGGCCCGTGTGCGCGCGGGCCACGAAACCTCGTATGGTCATGTCCGTGTTGGAGGAGATGCGGATACGGTCGCTCGGAGTCATCGACGACGCGGTGGTGGAGCTGTCACCCGGTTTCACCGCGGTGACCGGTGAGACCGGCGCGGGCAAGACCATGGTCGTCACCAGCCTGGGGCTGCTGCTCGGCGGACGTGCCGACCCCGCCCTGGTGCGGATCGGTGCCAAGGCCGCCGTCGTCGAGGGCCGGATCACGGTGGCCGAGGGCGACGCCGCGGCACTGCGGGCCGAGGAGGCCGGGGCCGAGATCGAGGACGGTGCGCTGCTCATCAGCCGTACCGTTTCCGCGGAAGGACGCTCCCGGGCCCATCTCGGCGGCAGATCCGTGCCGGTCGGCGTGCTGGCCGAACTCGCCGACGAACTCGTCGCCGTGCACGGCCAGACCGACCAGCAGGGGCTGCTCAAGCCGGCCCGGCAGCGGCAGGCCCTGGACCGGTACGCGGGCGACGGCGTCGCCGGACCCCACGCCAAGTACGCGGCGGCCTACCGGCGGCTGCGCGAGGTCGCCGGTGAACTCGACGAGCTGACGACGCGCGCCCGCGAGCGCGCCCAGGAAGCCGATCTGCTGCGCTTCGGGCTGAACGAGGTCGCCGGCGTCGAACCGCTGCCCGGCGAGGACACCGAGCTCGCCGCCGAGGCGCAGCGGCTCGGTCACGCCGACGCGCTCGCCTCCGCCGCCGCCCTCGCGCACACCGCGCTGGCCGGCAACCCGGAGGACCAGGAGGCCGTCGACGCGACGACCGTCGTGGCAGCGGCCCGGCAGGCCCTGGACGGGGTCCGCGCCCACGACCCGGCCCTCGCCGCGCTCGCCGACCGGGTCGGCGAGATCTCCATCCTGCTCGCCGACGTCTCCGGCGAACTGTCCGGGTACGCGGACCAGCTGGACTCCGATCCGCTGCGGCTCGCCGCGGTGGAGGAGCGGCGGGCCGCGCTCACCGGTCTCACCCGCAAGTACGGCACGGACATCGCCGCCGTCCTGGCCTGGGCCGAGGACGGGGCCGCCCGGCTCACCGAGCTGGAGGGCGACGACGACCGGATCGGCGAACTCACCGCGGAGCGGGACGCGCTGCGCACCGAACTCTCCGGCCTCGGCCAGGCACTGACGGACGCCCGCACGGCGGCCGCCGCGCTGTTCGCCGAAGCGGTGACCGCGGAACTCGCCTCCCTCGCCATGCCGCACGCCCGGGTCTCCTTCGACATCCGGCAGACCGAGGCGGCCGACGAGGCGTCCGGCATCGAGATCGGCGGACGCAACGTGGCCTACGGCCCGTCCGGCGCCGACGAGGTCGAACTGCTGCTGGCCCCGCACCCCGGCGCCCAGCCCCGGCCGATCGCCAAGGGCGCCTCGGGCGGTGAGCTGTCGCGGGTGATGCTCGCCGTCGAGGTGGTCTTCGCCGGGTCCGACCCGGTACCCACCTACCTCTTCGACGAGGTGGACGCGGGCGTCGGCGGCAAGGCGGCCGTCGAGGTCGGCCGCAGGCTGGCCAAGCTCGCCAGGTCGGCGCAGGTCGTGGTCGTCACGCACCTGCCCCAGGTCGCCGCGTTCGCCGACCGGCAGCTGCTGGTCGAGAAGACCGTGGACGGCTCGGTCACCAGGAGCGGTGTCACCGTCCTGGAGGGCGAGGACCGGGTGCGGGAGCTGTCCCGGATGCTCGCGGGCCAGGAGGACTCCGAGACGGCCCGGGCGCACGCGGAGGAACTGCTGGCCACGGCGCGGGCGGACGGATAGCGTCCGTGCGGAGGTGACCGCGGTGTCCGGGGGCTGCCCGGAGCTCCGCGATTTCACCCGTGCGGGTGGTGCGCCACGCCCGGTTTGTCGCGGTGCGTACCGGCGTAACGGTTCGGCCGTGCCGGAACGTGCGTACGGACTGGCATCCTTGGCGGTGTACGGAGAGGGCCCGACGCCACCGATCGCGGGGCCTTCTTGCCGCCGACTCCGGAGCCCCGGGAGCCATTCAACGTGTCACAGCTGCGTACGGTCCAAGTGCTCGGCGGCGGCAGCGCGGGCAGCAGCGCCCACGTCGGATCGCTGGCCGCCGGACTGGTCGCGCGAGGCGTGCAGGTCACCGTCTGCGCGCCGGCCGCTCTGGACCGCGTCTACGAGTTCTCCGCCACGGGGGCCGGCTTCGTGCCCGTGCCGCGGCGCAGTGACCCCGCCGCCGTCGGCGCGCTGCGCGCCGCCTGCGCCGGTGCGGACGTCGTGCACGCGCACGGACTGCACGCCGCCGTGCGGGCCGCTCTGGCGCTCGGCGGCCGCCGCGTCCCGCTCGTCGTCACCTGGCACACCCGGGCCCATGCCGAGGGCGCCCGTCGCCGGCTGCTGCACCTGCTGGAGCGAAGGGCCGCCCGGGCGGCGTCCGTTGTGCTCGGCGCGTCGTCCGACCTGGTCGACCGGGCCAGGCGGCGCGGCGCGCGCGACGCCCGCCTCGCGCCCGTCGCCTCTCCCGCGCCGCGTGTCCCTGCGGCCGCCCCCGACGGCAAGCTGAGGGCCGAACTCGGCGCGGTGGAAAGGCCGTTGATCATGGCGGTGGGCAGTCTCGTACCGCAGCACGGGTACGGCACGCTGCTCGACGCGGCACGCGCGTGGCGCCGGCTGGACCCCGTACCCCTGCTGGTCGTCGCGGGCGAGGGGCGGGAGCGGGCGGCGCTGCGGCGCCGGATCAAGGCCGAGGACCTGCCCGTCTCGCTGATCGGCACCCGTACCGACATCGCCGAACTCCTGGCCGTCGCCGACCTGGTCGTGCTGTCCAGCCGCTGGGAGGCCCGTTCGGTGCTGGCCCAGGAGGCGCTGCGGATCGGGGTGCCGCTGGTCGCCACCGCGGTCGGCGGGATCCCCGAACTCGTGGGCGACGCGGCCGAACTGGTCCCGTACGGGAACGCGGAGGCGCTCGCCCGGACGGTGTCCCGGCTGCTCGGCGATCCGGCGGCACGGGAGCGGCTGGCGGCCGCCGGGCCCCGGCAGGCGGCGAGTTGGCCGACCGAGGACGACACGATCGCCCAAGTGCTGAGTGTGTACGACGAGTTGGTCCAGCCGCTCGGGACGGCTCGCAGCCACTGAGAGCCGTCAGTACCTAGGTGGTGTGGCGGCGGGCGCGCAGGGCCAGGCTCAGCGCCAGGACGGCCTGCGGGTCGTCCAGGTCGGTGCCGAGGAGTTCACCGATGCGGGCCAGCCGGTTGTACAGCGTCTGACGGTTCAGGTGCAGTTCGCGGGCCGTCTCCGCCTTGCGGCCCGCATGGGCCAGATACGTCTCCAGCGTGGGCAGCAGCGGCGGGCGCGAGGTGCGGTCGTGATCGCGCAGCGGGCCGATCGCCCGCTCGACGAACGCCGCCAGGTCCGGATGGTCCCGCAGCCGCCACAGCAGCAGATCGATGTCGAGGCGCCGCGCGTCGTACCAGGGCCGGTCGTCGAGCCCCTGCGCCGCCGTAGCCGTCTCCGCCGCGTGCCGCAGCCCGGCCCCGGCCGCCCCCCAACCACCCGGCACACCGACCACCACGACCGGCGGATGGGAGCCCGCCCGTTCCAGACCGGCCCGCTCCACCCCGGCCCGCAGCGCCGCGGCGACCCGGTCGGCCACCGCCGTACGCTCCGACTCGGTGCGCAGCCCCAGCAGCAGCGGCACCCGGCCCTCCACCGGCCGCACCCCGAGCAGCACGGGCACGCCCACCGAGGACAGCTCCTCCAGGACCGCGCGCGCCAGCAGCGCCCAGTTGCCGGAGGGGGAGAGCTCCGGGGCCAGCCGCATCACCACGGGCAGCAGCGGCATCTCGCCCGGCTTGAAGCCCAGCACCCGGGCCTGCGCCGGGGCGTCCTCGGGGGTGATGCGCCCCTCCGCGAGATCGGTCAGGAAGTCACCGCGGCCGCGCGCCGCGAGCTCCTCCTCCTGGCGGGCCTGCATCAGCACCACCGCGAGGAGGCCCGCCGCCCGCTCCGCCGCCATCCGGTGCACCGTCACCAGCGGACCGTCCACGGCCAGCAGGACCAGTCTGGCCCGCACCGAACCGGCCCCCGGCCCGCCGCCGGGCACATCCACCAGCAGCGCGCTCGCGGGCGGCGACTCGCGGGCCGCCCGGCCGCCGCGCATCCCGTCCCAGACCTGGAGCGGGTCGGCGGAGACCGGTCCGGACTCGGTGCCCGCCGCGTACAGCAACTGGCCGTCGGCCGTCTCCAGGAAGACCGGATTGGCGGTGAAGTCCGCCAGGATGCCGAGCACCTGGGGCACCCCGCCGCCACCGAGCAGCGCCACGGTGCAGCGCCGGTGCACCTCCTCGGCCCGCTGCAGGAGGGCGTAGTGCCCGTTGACGATCTCGGTGTGGATCTCCTCCGTCACCGTCACGAACGGCACCTCGCGGTGCAGCTGGACCAGCGGCAGCCCCGCCGCGCGCGCCGCGTCCACGATCGACGCCGGCAGTCTGCTGAAGCGCGGGCCGAGCTCCACGACGAGGGCGGCGATGCCGCGGTCGGCGAGCCGGCGGACGAAGGCGCGCTGTTCGGCCGGGCGGGTGCCGAGGCCGAGACCGGTGGTGAGGAGCAGCTCGCCGCCCTTGAGCAGCGAGGCGATGTTGGGGACCTCGCCCGCGTGCACCCAGCGCACGGTGCGGCCGAGCCGGTCGGAGCCCGCCACCACCTCGGGGAGCCCGCTGCGCAGCCCGGGAAGCTCAAGGGCACGCTGCACGGTGATGCCGCCTTGGGTCTCCACTGGCTCTGGCCTCGCACTTCGGTCGGATCGGGCGGGCGGCCGCCCCGTCGCGGTCGCCCTGGTCAGGAAGGTACCGGCCCGGGGCGCCGACGGCTCCGCCGGGGCGGTGGGCCGTTGACAGGACCGGAGCCCGCTGCGATCTTGAAAATCCGGTACCGGGACGAGGGGGACGAAGCGTGGACGACGAGGTGCTGTCGTACGGGGACGGAGACGGGAGCGAGGACGGGGACGGTCACCGGGCGGGCGGGGGCCGGCCGCACGGCGCCGCCCTGCCCGGGCCGCTGGTCGGCGCCGACTGGCTCGCCGCGCGGCTCGGGGCGCCGGGGCTGCTGGTGCTGGACGCCTCGGTCGGCGCGAACCGGGGGAGCGCCCGGCGGATCGCGGGGGCGCGCCCGTTCGACATCGACGGCGCGCTCTCCGACCACTCGGGTCCGCTGCCCCACACGATGCCCGGTGCCGCCCGGTTCACCGAGGAGCTGCGCGCCCTCGGCCTCGACGACGGCGACACGGTCGTCGTCTACGACGCGGTGGGCATCTACTCCAGCGCCCGGGCCTGGTGGATGCTCCGGGCGATGGGCTTCGACCGGGTCGCGGTGCTCGACGGGGGCCTGCCCGGCTGGACGGCCGCCGGACTGCCGGTGGAGAGCGGCGCGCCGGGCGCCGCGGAGCGCGGTGACTTCACCGCGAGGCCGCGTACGGGGCTGTTCGCCGGAGCCGACGAGGTGGCGGCGGCCCTGGCCGACCCGGCGGCCGCGGTCTTCGACGCGAGGGCCCGGGAACGGTTCGCCGGTACGGCTCCCGAGCCGCGCGCGGGGCTGCGCGGCGGCCATATGCCCGGCGCGGTCAATCTGCCGTTCGGCGAGATCCAGCGGGACGGCCGGATGCTGCCGGCCGCCGAGCTGCGCGCCGCGTTCGGTGCTCTGGCCGGCGACCGGGAGCGGCTGTACTTCAGCTGCGGATCGGGTGTCACCGCCTGCGTGCTGACGCTGGGGGCGGAGCTGGCCGGATACCGCGAGAACGCGGTGTACGACGGGTCCTGGAGCGAGTGGGGGCTGCCGTCGGAGCTCCGCCCGGTCGAGACGGGCCCGGGGCCGCAGACCGGCTGACGGCGGCGTTCCGCGGCGGACCTTGCGGCCCGCCGCGGTCCGGCCGCTCAGCCCACGTACGCCCCGCTCGCCGTCAGCCGCAGTGCCGTGTCGATCAGCGGCACATGGCTGAAGGCCTGCGGGAAGTTGCCCACCTGGCGCTGCAGCCGCGCGTCCCACTCCTCGGCCAGCAGGCCCAGGTCGTTGCGGAGCGAGAGCAGGCGCTCGAAGAGCTGTCGGGCCTCGTCGACCCGGCCGATCATCGCCAGGTCGTCCGCCAGCCAGAACGAACACGCCAGGAACGCGCCCTCGTCGCCCTCCAGACCGTCCACGCCCGCGTTCTCGCCCGAGGTGGGGTACCGGAGCACGAAGCCGTCCTCGGTGGACAGCTCCCGCTGGATCGCCTCGATCGTGCCGATGACCCGCTTGTCGTCGGGTGGCAGGAAGCCCATCTGCGGGATCAGCAGCAGCGAGGCGTCCAGTTCCTTCGACCCGTAGGACTGGGTGAAGGTGTTGCGCTCCTTGTCGTAGCCCCGCTCGCACACGTCGCGGTGGATGTCGTCGCGCAGCTCGCGCCACTTCTCCAGCGGTCCGTCCGTGTCGCCGGACTCGATCAGCTTGATCGTCCGGTCGACCGCGACCCAGGCCATCACCTTGGAGTGCACGAAGTGCCGGCGCGGACCGCGCACCTCCCAGATGCCCTCGTCCGGCTCGTCCCAGTGCTTCTCCAGGTACTCGATCAGCTTGAGCTGGAGACCGGTCGCGTAGTCGTTGCGGGTCAGCCCCGTCATGTGCGCCAGGTGCAGCGCCTCGGTGACCTCGCCGTACACATCCAGCTGGAGCTGGCCCGCGGCGCCGTTGCCGACCCGGACCGGGCCGGAGTTCTCGTAACCGGGCAGCCACTCCAGCTCGGCCTCGCCGAGTTCCCGCTCGCCCGCGATGCCGTACATGATCTGGAGGTTCTCGGGGTCGCCCGCGACCGCCCGCAGCAGCCATTCGCGCCAGGCCCGGGCCTCCTCGCGGTAGCCGGTGCGCAGCAGCGAGGACAGGGTGATCGCGGCGTCGCGCAGCCAGGTGTAGCGGTAGTCCCAGTTGCGGGAGCCGCCGATGTCCTCCGGCAGCGAGGTGGTCGGCGCGGCGACGATGCCGCCGGTCGGCGCGTACGTCAGGGCCTTCAGGGTGATCAGCGAGCGGACCACGGCCTCGCGGTAGGGGCCGTGGTACGTACACTGCTCGACCCACTCGCGCCAGAAGTCCGCGGTGGCCTCCAGTGAGCCCTCCGGGTCCGGGACCGCGGGCGGCTCGCGGTGCGAGGGCTGCCAGCTGATGGTGAACGCGATCCGGTCGCCGGGGGCGACGGTGTAGTCCGCGTACGTCGTCAGGTTCTCGCCGTACGTCTCCGCCGGGGTGTCGAACCAGACCGAGTCGGGGCCGGCGACGGCGACCGTACGGCCGTCCACCTTGTGCACCCATGGGGTGACGCGCCCGTAGCTGAACCGCATGCGCAGCTGCGAGCGCACCGGCACCCGGCCGCTGATTCCCTCCACGATCCGGATCAGCTGCGGAGCGCCGTCACGCGGCGGCATGAAATCGGTCACTCTGACCGTGCCGCGCGGCGTGTCCCACTCCGATTCCAGGATGAGTGAGTCCCCGCGATAACGGCGGCGGTCGGCCACCGGGGGCTCCGTGCCCTCCGGATGTGCCGGTCCCAGGCGCCAGAAGCCGTGCTCCTCGGTGCCCAGCAGTCCCGCGAAGACGGCGTGTGAATCGAAGCGGGGCAGGCACAGCCAGTCGGCTGTGCCGTCCCGGCAGACCAGGGCGGCGGTCTGCATGTCTCCGATGAGTGCGTAATCCTCGATGCGCCCGGCCACGTGCATCTCCAGTCGAACGGCCATGTCGCCCCGTAGGGCGCTTACTGCGGGTCAAGAGGTCGTTGCAAGGGGTTGATGTGGGGGAACCTGCGAGCTCTTACCTCGCCCGGAGCGAGTGTCCGAGCAGGATACGACGCACCCGGGTGATCCGCGCGACGCTCTCGGCAACAGAGATGAGCCGAACGGGTGGGGCGTGAGAGACGTGCGGTGATCCTGTGTGCAGGGTGTGCCGGGAGTGGCCGGAAGCAGGCTCCCCTCGTCGCTGTTACCCTGGTAGCCCGTGGACCGGTGGTCGTCCGCAACAGCAGACGAGGCCCCCGAACCGCAGCGACGGCACCTCCGGAATCTCCGGACGGCAACGCCGGTACGCACCTCACGATCGCGACCACGGGAGCCCCCTTTGGCTATGCAGCCCACATCCACGACGACCAAGCACATCTTCGTCACCGGGGGTGTCGCCTCTTCCCTCGGCAAGGGTCTGACTGCCTCCAGCCTCGGTGCCCTGCTCAAGGCGCGCGGCCTTCGGGTCACCATGCAGAAGCTCGACCCGTACCTGAACGTCGACCCGGGCACGATGAACCCCTTCCAGCACGGTGAGGTGTTCGTCACCAACGACGGCGCCGAGACCGACCTGGACATCGGGCACTACGAGCGCTTCCTCGACGTCGACCTCGACGGCACCGCCAACGTCACCACCGGCCAGGTGTACTCGCAGGTCATCGCGAAGGAGCGGCGCGGCGAGTACCTCGGCGACACGGTCCAGGTGATCCCGCACATCACCAACGAGATCAAGCACCGCATCCGCCGCATGGCCACCGACGACGTCGACGTCGTCATCACCGAGGTCGGCGGCACGGTCGGCGACATCGAGTCGCTGCCGTTCCTGGAGACCGTCCGCCAGGTCCGCCACGAGGTCGGCCGGGACAACGTCTTCGTCGTGCACATCTCGCTGCTGCCCTACATCGGCCCGTCCGGCGAGCTCAAGACGAAGCCCACCCAGCACTCGGTCGCCGCGCTGCGCAACATCGGTATTCAGCCGGATGCCATCGTGCTCCGCGCCGACCGTGACGTACCGACCGCCATCAAGCGCAAGATCTCGCTGATGTGCGACGTCGACGAGGCCGCCGTGGTGGCCTGTGTGGACGCCAAGTCGATCTACGACATCCCCAAGGTGCTGCACACCGAGGGTCTGGACGCCTACGTCGTGCGCAAGCTCGACCTGCCGTTCCGCGATGTCGACTGGACCACCTGGGACGACCTGCTGGACCGCGTCCACAACCCCGACCACGAGGTCACCGTCGCCCTGGTCGGCAAGTACATCGACCTGCCCGACGCGTACCTCTCGGTCACCGAGGCCATCCGGGCCGGCGGCTTCGCCAACAAGGCCCGGGTCAAGGTCAAGTGGGTCGCCTCCGACGACTGCAAGACCCCGGCCGGTGCCCAGAAGGCCCTCGGCGACGTCGACGCGGTCTGCATCCCCGGCGGCTTCGGCGAGCGCGGTGTCATCGGCAAGGTCGGCGCCATCCAGTACGCCCGTGAGAACAAGGTGCCGCTGCTCGGCCTCTGCCTCGGCCTGCAGTGCATCGTGATCGAGGCGGCGCGCAACCTCGCCGAGATCCCCGACGCCAACTCCACCGAGTTCGACGCCGCCACCTCCCACCCCGTCATCTCGACGATGGAGGAGCAGCTGGCGTACGTCGAGGGCGCGGGCGACCTGGGCGGCACCATGCGGCTCGGCCTGTACCCGGCGAAGCTCGCCGAGGGCTCGCTGGTCCGCGAGGCCTATGACGACCTGCCGTACGTGGACGAGCGCCACCGCCACCGCTACGAGGTCAACAACGCCTACCGCGCCGAGCTGGAGAAGAAGGCCGGACTGGTCTTCTCCGGCACCTCCCCGGACAACAAGCTCGTCGAGTACGTCGAATACCCGCGCGAGGTCCACCCCTACCTGGTCGCCACCCAGGCGCACCCGGAGCTGCGCTCCCGCCCGACCCGCCCGCACCCGCTCTTCGCGGGCCTGGTGAAGGCGGCCGTCGCCCGCAAGACGGGCGCCGAGCCGGTTAAGTAACAGCACCCGCGCAGGCGTTACGGTTGACCGGGGTACCCGTCCTTCGAGGACGGGTACCCCGGTCACTGTTTTTTGTGGGAGGACGTAGATGGGTTTCCAGGACACGCCCGAGGAGTGGCCGGTCACCGCGACCGTGACTCCGTTCCGGGGCAACAAGACCAGCGTCCGCACCGATGACGTGGAGATGCCCGACGGCACGGTCGTGCGCCGCGACTACCAGGTCCACCCCGGCTCGGTCGCCGTGCTCGCGCTCGACGACGAGGACCGCGTCCTCGTGCTGCGCCAGTACCGCCACCCGGTGCGCCACAAGCTGTGGGAGATCCCGGCCGGACTGCTCGACGTCCCCGGCGAGAACCCGCTGCACGCCGCGCAGCGCGAGCTCTACGAGGAGGCGTACGTCAAGGCCGAGGACTGGCGGGTGCTGACCGACATCTACACCACGCCCGGCGGCTGCGACGAAGCCGTACGGATCTTCCTCGCCCGGAACATCTCCGAGGCGGACGGGGAGCGCTTCGAGGTCTCCGAGGAGGAGGCCGACATGGAGGTGGCCCGGGTGCCGCTCCAGGACCTCGTGCGGGGCGTGCTCGCCGGGGACCTGCACAACAGCTGCCTGGTGGTGGGGGTGCTGGCACTGGCCGCCGCGCGCGCGGGCGACGGGACCGACGCGCTGCGGCCCGCGGAGGCCCCCTGGCCCGCCCGCCCGTTCGAGGCCTGACGGACCGTCGGGGACCCCGCGGAACCGTCCGCGGGACCCTGTGCGCACCCTCCCGGACGTCCCCCGATCGGAAGAAATGCTGATCCGATCGGGGGACGTCTCCGCCGCGCTCCACCCGATTCGCCCACCCGCCTGAACTACGCTCGGAACGCCCTGACCGGAGTCCCGGCGGGCGACGCGTGCAGCGAAGTGGAGCGTGGCCCGTGACGGATCAGGCGGTGGACACCAGCGGCCCGGCCGAGGCAGCGGGGACCGAGGAGCCGGACACCGTCGAGCCAGTCCAATTCTTCGGGCGCGAGCGAGAGTTGAAGGAACTCCGGGCCGATATCGAGCGTGCCGGACTGGACACCATGGCCGGGCGCAAGAGCGGCCGGGCCCGGGTCCTGCTGATCGCGGGACGCCCCGGCTCCGGCCGCACCGCGCTGGCCGGTGAACTCACCCGCAGGCTGCTCGGCACCGGTGACTACCCCGACGGGCTGATCCGCGTCCGGCTCACCGAACCCGACGGCACCCCCGTACCCGCCGACCGCGCCGCGCGCGAACTCCTCGGCGGCCTCGGCGTGGCCGGACCGCCCGGCGCGGACGCGGACGAACTCACCGAGATGGTCCGCGAGGCGCTCGCCGTACGCCGCGTCCTGCTGCTGCTCGACGACGCACCCGACGCCGAACAGGTCGACCCGCTGCTGCCGGACAACCCGGACTGCCTCGTCGTCGCCACCTCCCAGGGCCCGCTGACCGGCATCCCCGGTGTCCGGCCCTGCACCCTCGGCGGCCTGGACGCGGCCTCCGCCGTCCAGCTGCTCGCCCGTGCCATCGGCCAGGTCAGGATCACCGTCGACCCGCTGACGGCCGAGACCCTGGCCGAGGAGTGCGGGGGCCAGCCCGCCGCACTGGTCATGATCGGCGGCTGGCTCGCCACCCGGCCGACGGCCTCGGTGGCCGACGTCACCAAACAGCTGCGGGAGCTGCCGGACGACGCCGAGCAGCCCACCGGCGCCCGCCCGCTGGCCCGTGCGTTCCGGCTGGTCCACGACTCGCTGCCGCCGACCGCCGCCCGGATACTGCGTCTGCTCTCCCTCGCCCCGGCCGGGCTCGCCGACGCCCACACCGCATCGGCGCTGGCCGGCTGCTCCGTCTCGGCCGCCCGGACCACCCTCGACGACTTCGTGACGCTGGGCCTGCTGCGGGCCGACGGGGCCGAGGAGCCGCAGTACGAGGTGCCCGGCTGCCTCGCCGGGCTGCTGCGGGCGCTGCTGGAGGACCGGGACCGCCCGGCCGAGATCCAGCTCGCCCGCGCCCGGATGCTGGAGCGCACCGTGCGGCTGCTCCAGTCCTGCCGGGCGGTCACCGAACCCGAAGGCTCCCCGGCCCGGCGCAAGCTGGCCGGGCTGCCGCGCTCCTTGCGGTTCCCGGCTCCCGAGGCCGCCGCCGCATGGCTGCGCAGCCGCCGGCCCGCGCTGCTCGCCTCCGCCAGGATCGCCGTCGAGGACGGTGAACTCGACACCCTGGCAAGGCGGTTGGTGGCCGCCCTGGTACGGGCGCTGGCCGCGCACGAGGGCACCGAGGCGGCCGCGCCCGATCTCTACGGACTGCACGGTCTGGTGCTGGCCGTGGCGGAGCGGCGCGAGCTGCCCCGGGAGCGGGCGGCCGCTCTGCTCAACCTCGCGGATCTCGACGCCGGGACCGGCCGGACCCGGGAGGCGCTGGCGCGCTACCGGGCCGCGCTGGACGCCGGACGGGCCGCGAAGGACCCGTACGCCACCGGCCGCGCGATGGAATCCGTAGGCGGTGCCTACGCCGAGCTGGGCGACTTCCACCGGGCCTCCGACTGGTACGGGCGGGCGCTCGCCCAGCGGCTCACCCAGGGGGAGCGGGCCGACGAGGCGCGGCTGTACGGGCGGATCGGCACCGTCCACACCTACGCCGGCCGGTACGGGGAGGCGCTGCGGAGCTGGCGGGCCGCGGCGGCCGGCTACCGCAGGCTCGGCGACCTGCCGGCCCAGGCGCGGGCGCTCAGCGAGGTCGCCCGGGTCCAGGAGTACGCGGGCCGTCCGCAGGAGTCGCTGCAGACCTGCCGGGAGGCCGTGGAATGGGCGCGGCAGGCCAAGGACCTGCGGCTGCAGGCCGCTCTGGAGCTCCGGCTGGCCGACACGCTGGACCGGCTCGGAGACCCCGCGGCCGCGGGTCTGCACAGGGGTGCGGCCGAGAGATTGCTGGGCGAGGAGAGCGCAGCCTACGAAATCCGTAGTCCATCGACAGAAAATTAATGCTTTGTAAGGCTAGACAGCGGGAAGCCCTTCATTAGACTGGCTCTGCCGCGGGTCTTCGCGGTGTCTCCATTTACGCTGTGTCTATCCGGGTATGTATGGCTATGCCCGGATAACCCTCTGAGCCAAGGACCGTGATCGACGTGAAGGTCGGCATCCCCCGCGAAGTCAAGAACAACGAGTTCCGCGTGGCGATCACGCCTGCCGGTGTGCACGAGCTCGTCCGCCACGGCCACCAGGTCGTCGTCGAGGAGAACGCCGGGGCCGGCTCCTCCATCACGGACCTGGAGTACGTCGCCGCCGGGGCGCAGATCCTGCCCACCGCCGACGAGGTCTGGGCCACCGCCGACCTGCTGCTGAAGGTCAAGGAGCCGGTCGCCGAGGAGTACCACCGCCTCCGCAAGGACCAGACCCTCTTCACGTACCTGCACCTCGCCGCCTCCCGCGCGTGCACGGACGCGCTGCTGGAGTCCGGCACCACCGCCATCGCCTACGAGACCGTCGAGACCGCGAACCGCGCGCTGCCGCTGCTCGCCCCGATGTCCGAGGTCGCGGGCCGGCTGGCCCCGCAGGTCGGCGCGTACCACCTGATGCGCTCGGTCGGCGGCCGCGGCGTGCTGCCCGGCGGTGTGCCCGGCACGGCGGCCGGCCGGGCCGTCGTCATCGGCGGCGGCGTCTCCGGCTGGAACGCCACGCAGATCGCCGTCGGTCTCGGATTCCACGTCACGCTGCTCGACAGGGACATCAACAAGCTCCGCGAGGCCGACAAGATCTTCGGCACCAAGGTGCAGACCGTCGTCTCCAACGCCTTCGAACTGGAGAAGGCCGTCGTCGAGGCGGACCTCGTCGTGGGCGCCGTGCTGATCCCCGGCGCGAAGGCCCCGAAGCTGGTCACCAACGAGCTCGTCGCCAAGATGAAGCCCGGAAGTGTACTTGTCGACATTGCAATTGATCAGGGTGGCTGCTTCGAGGACTCGCACCCGACGACGCACGCCGAGCCGACCTTCATGGTTCACGACTCGGTCTTCTACTGCGTCGCCAACATGCCGGGCGCGGTCCCGAACACGTCCACGTACGCCCTCACCAACGCGACGCTGCCCTACATCGTGGAGCTCGCGAACCGTGGCTGGGCCGAGGCGCTGCGCCGTGACGCCGCACTCGCCAAGGGCCTCAACACCCATGACGGGCAGGTCGTTTACCGCGAGGTCGCCGAGGCGCACGGTCTCGACCACGTCGAACTGAGCACGCTTCTCGGCTGACGGGTCAACACCGATCGTCAACCTCACGCGTCCGGCCGGACCTTGCCGAGCAAGGTCCGGCCGGACGCGTGTCGGGCCTTCCCGGGGCCGCGCGCAACTCGTCTCGAACGTAACCCTTTAACCGATTCGTGCCCCCGCGAAAAGTGCGCCCGAAGGGCTGCGCGCCCTTGACAGCGGGGTGTTCGATTGCCGACACAACGGGCCGGGTCCGGCGGATTGTGTTGCTGCGGACCGGTGACACGCCATAGAGTCGCCAATCGTCGGCATGGTGCCACGCTGACCTATCGATAAGTTTCCTGGTCACGTCCAAGGAGGTAAGACGACTTGTGAATGAGTCGACATTTACTCCCGGGGGTGTTCATCCAGGGATGCCGGCGCGGGGCCAGAGCCCGAACGGGCTGGAGGCTGTCGGCTCCGTCGCTGTCCGCACCTTCGCCACCCACCAGCACATGACGACAGCCCCCCAGATGATGGACGGCCTACACGTGAACGCCATGGCCGGCAACGAGAGTGGCCGGGACACCGCCCACTTCGCCGACTTCGACGAAGCGCCCCAGGGGCACTTCTACGACCCAGACGCCGAGTACGAGCCCGATCCGGAGTACGCGGCCACCCTCGCGCCCGACGCCGCCCGGCAGCGCCGCGAGCGGATCGGCCCGACCGGCCGCCCCCTGCCCTACTTCCCCATCCCGGGCCCGCTGACCGATCACGGCCCCGCGAAGATCATCGCTATGTGCAACCAGAAGGGCGGCGTGGGCAAGACCACGTCGACCATCAACCTGGGTGCCGCGCTCGCGGAGTACGGCCGGCGCGTCCTGCTCGTCGACTTCGACCCGCAGGGGGCCCTGTCCGTCGGCCTCGGCGTCAACCCGATGGAGCTCGACCTCACCGTCTACAACCTGCTCATGGAGCGGGGCATGGCGGCCGACGAGGTCCTCCTGAAGACCGCCGTGCCCAACATGGACCTGCTGCCGAGCAACATCGACCTGTCGGCCGCCGAGGTCCAGCTGGTCAGCGAGGTCGCCCGGGAGTCCACGCTGCAGCGCGCCCTGAAGCCGCTGATGGCCGACTACGACTACATCGTGATCGACTGCCAGCCCTCGCTCGGCCTGCTCACCGTGAACGCGCTGACCGCCGCGCACAAGGTGATAGTGCCGCTCGAGTGCGAGTTCTTCGCGCTGCGCGGGGTGGCGCTGCTCACCGAGACCATCGAGAAGGTCCAGGAGCGGCTCAACCCGGAACTGGAGCTCGACGGCATCCTCGCCACCATGTACGACTCCCGTACGGTGCACAGCCGCGAGGTCCTCGCGCGCGTCGTCGAGGCCTTCGACGACCACGTCTACCACACGGTCATCGGGCGCACGGTCCGCTTCCCGGAGACCACGGTCGCCGGTGAGCCCATCACCACGTACGCCTCCAACTCGGTCGGTGCCGCCGCCTATCGCCAGCTCGCCAGGGAGGTGCTCGCCCGGTGTCACGCCGAGTGAGTCTGCCCGGGGCCGACGAACTGTTCCGTACCACCGGGGGGATGGGGCTGCAGTCCTCGTCCCCCGCGGAGCGGCGGCGCAAGGCGAACGGCGAGACCCGGGTGCCGGCTCCGGCCGGTGAGGCCGAGGCCGGGACCGAGGCGTCCGGAGAGGGCTCCGAGGCCCCCGCCGGTGCAGCCCCCGCCGCGCAGGAGGAACACTCCGCGGCGGACGCCGACGCCGGTGACTCGCGCAGCCGCGGCGGCGAGAACGACCGGGTCGCGGTGGCCGCACAGGCCGGCCGCCGCCCGCAGCCGCCGTCCTCGCAGGAACCGGTTCCCGCACCCGTCGTGCAGCAGCAGCGCAGGCGTGGTGGCGGGCGCGGCGCGAACCGCAGGCCCAGCGGCCGGGAGCGCCACGACGAGAAGATCACGGTCTACGTCTCCGCCGAGGAGCTGATGGACCTCGAACACGCGCGTCTCGTGCTGCGCGGCGAGCACGGACTGGCCGTCGACCGCGGACGCATCGTCCGTGAGGCGGTCGCGGTGGTCCTCGCGGACCTGGAGTCGCGGGGCGACGCGAGCATCCTCGTACGGCGGCTGCGCGGCCGCTGAGCGGTGCGGCGCCGGTAGCCTGCCGGAGAGGGTCCGCCGCCGTCCGGCGGTCCGGCCCTCCCGTACGGGCCGCCGCCCGCCGACCGTGTCCCGCCGCACCCTGGAACTCCATGCCGACGCCCGACCAGCCCGCCCGCACCTCCCGCCGCCCACTGGGCCGCGGGCCGGGGGACGTCCTCCCGGCTCCGGTGGTGGACGACGCGCCTGCGGTCGACGAGGCGCCGGTGGTGGACGAGGCGCCGGTGGTGGACGAGGCGCCTGTGGTCGACGAGGCCCCTGCGGCGGTAGCCCCCGCTCCCGCTCCCGCCCCCACTCCCGACGACGGGCGTTTCACCGTTCGGCTGGCGAACTTCGAGGGGCCGTTCGATCTCCTGCTCCAGCTCATCTCCAAGCACAAGCTGGATGTGACCGAGGTCGCCCTGTCCAAGGTCACCGACGAGTTCATGGCCCACATCCGGGCCATGGGGCCCGACTGGGACCTCGACCAGACCACCGAGTTCCTCGTGGTCGCCGCGACCCTCCTCGACCTGAAGGCGGCCCGGCTGCTGCCCTCCGCCGAGGTGGAGGACGAGGGCGACCTGGCGCTCCTGGAGGCAAGGGACCTGCTCTTCGCGCGACTGCTCCAGTACCGCGCGTACAAGCGCATCGCCGAGATCTTCAGCGCCCGCCTCGAATCCGAGGGCCGGCGCTTCCCCCGTACCGTCGGACTGGAACCGCACCACGCGGAACTGCTGCCCGACGTCGTCATCAGCATCGGGGCCGAGGGCTTCGCCCGGCTCGCCGTGAAGGCGATGCAGCCGAAGCCCAGGCCCCAGGTCTACATCGACCACATCCACGCCCCGCTGGTCAGCGTGCGCGAGCAGGCCGGGATCGTGGTGGAGCGGCTGCGGGAGGCGGGCGAGATCAGCTTCCGGGAGCTGACCGCGGACGCCCCGGACACCCTCACCGTCGTCGCACGGTTCCTGGCGCTGC
The DNA here is from genome assembly GCF_035917255.1 of Streptomyces sp. NBC_01257. Classification (NCBI taxonomy): domain Bacteria; kingdom Bacillati; phylum Actinomycetota; class Actinomycetes; order Kitasatosporales; family Streptomycetaceae; genus Streptomyces; species Streptomyces sp. NBC_01257. The sequence continues at coordinate 2,144,731 of NZ_CP108472.1, read as the reverse complement.
TGGAGCTCTACCGGGAGAAGGCCGTCGCCCTGGACCAGGACGAGGCGCTCGGCGAGCTCATGGTGCGCTGGGCCGGGGGAGAGGGAGCGGAGCCGGCCGTGACGGACGAGTTCGACCAGGAGGCACAGGACGTGCGGGACGCGCAGAGGGACGTGAAGGCATGAGCGAGCAGGACGTCACCGGTTCCACCGTCGCGGAGCTCGATCTCAAGCCGGCCCTGGAGGCCGTCCTCATGGTCGTCGACGAGCCCGCCACCGAGGAGCACCTGGCCAAGGTGCTGGAGCGGCCCCGGCGGGCCGTCGCGGACGCGCTGCGGGAGCTGGCCGACGAGTACACCGTGCAGCGCCGCGGTTTCGACCTCAGGCTGGTCGCGGGCGGCTGGCGCTTCTACACCCGCCCGGAGTACGCGGCGGCGGTCGAGGGCTTCGTCCTGGACGGCCAGCACGCCCGTCTCACCCAGGCCGCGCTGGAGACCCTGGCGGTCGTCGCGTACCGCCAGCCGGTGAGCCGTTCGAGGGTTTCCGCGGTGCGTGGAGTGAACTGTGACGGGGTCATGCGGACCCTGCTGCAGAGGGGTCTGGTAGAGGAAGCGGGCGCGGAACCCGAAACAGGTGCGATCCTGTACAGGACGACGAACTACTTTCTGGAGCGGATGGGCCTGCGTGGCCTGGATGAGCTCCCGGAGCTCGCGCCCTTCCTCCCCGAGGCGGACGCGATCGAGGCTGAGACGCTAGAGGGTGTGCCGTCGTTCGATCCGGACGCACCGGACACCCCGGATACTCACGCAGACGACAAGACGGATTTTTGATGCGAAGCAGTGGCAGGAACAGCGGAAGCGGCAGCGGCGGCGGCAGGAGCGGCGGCGGCGCGGGCGGCAGGAGCAGCGGCGGCAGCGGCGGCGGCAGGAGCAGCGGCGGCGCGGGCGGCAGGAGCGGCGGCGCGGGCGGCAGGAACAACAGCGGCACCGGCCGGAACAGCAACCCGAGCCCCCGCGTGTCCGGCTCCGGGCGCGACGACAACCAGGAGCAGCGCCCCCGCCGGCCCCGCCCCGAGGAGCGCCGCTACGACGTGGGCAACGACAAGCCGGGCGGCGACGGCGGCACCCGCAAGGGCCGCGGCGCGTCGGCCCGCGGCGGTGCCAAGGGCGGCCCGAAGGCGGCGACGCCCGGCTCCGCCAGGAGCGGCGGTCCGCGGCGTACCCCGTACGGCGCCCAGGCCCGCCCGCGCGAGCTCGACGCCAAGATCGAGCAGCGCAACCGTGACAGGTACGCGAACAAGCCCGAGATCAACACGCCCAAGACCCACCCGGGCGCCGAGCAGGAGGGCGAGCGGCTGCAGAAGGTCCTCGCCCGGGCCGGCATGGGCTCGCGCCGCGCGTGCGAGGAGCTCATCGAGCAGTCCCGCGTCGAGGTGAACGGTGAGATCGTCGTCGAGCAGGGCATGCGCGTCGACGTCCACCACGACGAGATCAAGGTCGACGGCCTGACCGTCGCCACCCAGTCGTACCTCTTCTTCGCGCTGAACAAGCCGGCCGGTGTCGTCTCCTCCATGGAGGACCCGGACGGCCGCCAGTGCCTCGGCGACTACGTCACCAACCGTGAGACGCGTCTCTTCCACGTCGGCCGGCTGGACACCGAGACCGAGGGCATCATCATGCTCACCAACCACGGCGAGCTGGCCCACCGTCTCACCCACCCGAAGTACGGCGTGAAGAAGACCTACCTCGCGGCCATCCAGGGCCCGCTCCCGCGCGACCTGGGCAAGCGGCTCAAGGACGGCATCCAGCTGGAGGACGGGTACGCCCGCGCCGACCACTTCCGCGTCGTCGAGAACACCGGCAAGAACTACCTCGTCGAGGTCACCCTCCACGAGGGCCGCAAGCACATCGTCCGCCGGATGCTGGCCGAGGCCGGCTTCCCCGTCGAACGGCTCGTGCGCACGTCCTTCGGACCGATCCCGCTGGGCGACCAGAAGTCGGGCTGGCTGCGCCGGCTCACCAACACCGAAGTGGGCATGCTGATGCGCGAGGTCGGTCTGTAGACCACCCCGCTCACCGCTTCACGGCCCGCGGCCGGTTCCCTGTTCCCGGTGGTCGATTCCCGACCTCCGACTTTCGAACAGGAACCGGCCGCGGGCCTTTTGCTGCCCCCGTTCTGCCTTTATAGTCAGAGTGACTATTAAGGAGGCGGGCGTGAGTCTCGCGGACGTACTCGATCCCCTGCAGCAACCCCTGGTGACGGTCCTGGACACCCCGGTCAGCTGGACCGAGGTGCTGGGCTTCGGCAGCGGGGCGCTGTGCGTCTGGCTCGTGGCCCGCCAGCACCTCGCCAACTGGCCGATCGGCATCGCCAACAACGTCTTCTTCATCCTGCTGTTCACCCAGTCCGGGCTCTACGCGGACGCGGGTCTCCAGATCGTCTTCATCGTCCTTGCCGCGTACGGCTGGTGGACCTGGACCCACGGGGGTGGACCAGGGACGGACGGACTGCCGGTGCGGCGCACCACCCGCACCGAGTGGACCGGGCTGCTCGCGGCAGGGGCGGTGGGGACCCTCGCCCTGACCGTGCTGCTCGGCCGGGCCACCGACTCGACCGTGCCCTTCTGGGACGCGCTGACGACCGCGCTGTCCCTCGCGGCGACGTACGGGCAGTGCCGGAAGCTCGTCGAGTCGTGGTGGCTGTGGATCGCCGCCGACCTCGTGTACATCCCGCTGTACGCGTACAAGGAGCTCTACCTGACCTCGCTGCTGTACGCCGGGTTCCTGACGCTGTGCCTGATCGGCCTGCGCAACTGGACCCGGGACCTCGCCGTCCGCCCGCAGGAACCCGTGGAGGCCGTGGCATGAAGCCCTTCGGACACGGGCTGGTGCTCGGGAAGTTCTACCCCCCGCACGCCGGCCACCACCACCTCGTCCGCACCGCCCAGGACCGCTGCGAGCGGCTGACCGTGCTGGTCTGCGCCTCCTCGGTGGAATCCGTACCGCTCGCCGACCGGGTCGCGTGGATGCGCGAGGTGCACCCGGACGTGACGGTGGTGGGTGCCGTGGACGACACCCGGATGGATCTCCACGACCCGGCGGTCTGGGACGCCCACATGGCGGTCTTCACCGGAGCCGTGCCCGAACCCGTGGACGCCGTCTTCACCTCGGAGTCGTACGGGGACGAACTCGCCCGCCGCTTCGGCGCCGAGTCCGTCTGCGTCGACCCCGCACGCAGCGTCTTCCCGGTCTCCGGCACCGCCGTGCGCGCGGATCCGGCCGGCTGCTGGGACTTCCTCGAACCGCCGGTCCGGGCCGCGCTCGCCCGCCGGGTCGTCGTCCTCGGAGCCGAGTCCACCGGCACCACCACCCTGGCCCGCGACCTCGCGGGCCACTACCGCCGGCGCGGCGGCATCTGGGCGCACACCGGCTATGTCGCCGAGTACGGACGCGAGTTCAGCGAACAGAAGCTGGCCGCGCTGCGCGCCCGGTGGCCCGGGGCCCAGTGGGAGGACGTCTCCTTCACCACCCATGACTTCCCCCTCATCGCCGAGACCCAGAACGCCCGCGAGGAGGCCGCCGCCCGCGCCGGTTCGCCGCTGCTCGTCTGCGACACGGACTCCTTCGCCACGACCGTGTGGCACGAGCGGTACGTCGGCGGCCGCAACCCCCTGGTCGAGCGGACGGCCGACCGGGTCACCCACCACCTGTGGCTCCTCACCGACCACGAGGGCGTCGCCTTCGAGGACGACGGACTGCGCGACGGCGAGGAGCTGCGGCCCTGGATGACCGACCGCTTCCGCGCCGAACTCACCCGTACCGGACGCACGTTCACCGAGATCACCGGCAGCCGTCAGGACCGGCTGACCGCCGCCGTCGCGGCCGTCGACGCGCTGCTCGCCGCCGGCTGGGACTTCGCCGCACCCCTCCCGGAGCGACGATGAGCGACGCCACCGCCCCCGAGGGGTACGACCCGCACGCCTTCGAACCCTTCGCCGTCACCGTCGACCTCGCCGTCTTCACGGTCCGCGAGTCGCGGCTGCACGTCCTGCTCGTCGAACGCGGCGAGGATCCGTACAAGGGCCGCTGGGCACTGCCCGGCGGCTTCGTGCTGCCCCGGGAGTCCGCCGGGACCGCCGCCCGCAGGGAACTGGCCGAGGAGACCGGACTGACCGAGGACACCGTCTCGGCCCTCCACCTGGAGCAGTTGCGCACCTACAGCGAACCGGACCGAGACCCGAGGATGCGGGTCGTCTCCGTCGCCTACGCCGCCCTCGTCCCCGACCTGCCCGAACCGCGCGGCGGCGGCGACGCGGCCAGCGCCCAGTGGTGGGACGCCGGACACCTCGGCACGCTCGCCTTCGACCACGACCGCATTCTCGGCCACGCCCGCACCAGGATCGGCGCCAAACTCGAGTACACCTGCCTGGCCACCGCGTTCTGCCCGCCCGAATTCACCCTGGGAGAGCTCCAGCAGGTGTACGAGACGGTCTGGGGCGTCGAGCTGGACCGGCCCAACTTCCGGCGCAAGGTCCTCACCACGCCCGGCTTCGTCCAGGCCTCGGAAGGATCGCCGCGCCGCACCGGCGGACGGGGGAAACCGGCCGCCCTGTACCGGGCGGGTGCCGCGACCGCCCTGCACCCCCCACTCCTGCGACCGGAAGGAAGAAGCGCATGATCGTGACCAGGACCCTCACCAAACAGGCCGCCACCGGCGCGCTCACCGGGCTCGCGCTCGGCGACGCACTGGGCTTCCCGACCGAGTTCAACAACGTCCCCTCGATCCTCGCCAAGTGCGGGCCGTGGCGCCAGATGCGGCTGCCGAAGCCGGCGATCGTCACCGACGACACCCAGATGACCCTGGCCCTCGGCCGCGGAATCCGCACCGCCACGGACAGCGGACTGCTCACCCCGCTGCGCCTCGTGCGGCCGGTGCGCGACGAGTTCGTCGCCTGGTACCACTCACCCGACAACAACCGCGCCCCCGGCCGCACCTGCATGACCGCCTGCCGGCTGCTCGACAGCGACCGGCTCTGGCAGGAGGCCAGCCAGACCGGCTCCAAGGGCTGCGGCGCCAACATGCGCGTCGCTCCCGTCGGCCTCGTCCCCGGCCTCAGCGAGGAACAGCGCGCCGGCGCCGCCCAGCTCCAGGCCGCCCTCACCCACGGACACCCGACCGCGCTCGCCGCTTCCGACCTGACCGCCCGCGCGGTGTACCTGCTGGCGCAGGGTGCCGAGCCGATGGGCCTGATCGGTCAGCTGCGCAGCTACGCCTACGAGAACAGCAGCCGCTACCTCACCCGCTGGCTCGGGGACCTCTGGCGCTACGCGGGCGACTCCACCCCGGAGCAGTACATCCAGCGCGGCTGGGACGAGTGCCTGACCGCCCTGGCCCGGGTCCAGGACGCCCTGCGCCACCCGTCGCCGGAGACCGACCCCTGCGAGAGCACCGGAGACGGCTGGATCGCCGAGGAGGCCATCGCCACCGCCCTGCACTGCTTCCTGCTCTTCCCCGACGAACCCGTCACCGCCCTGCGCCGGGCCGCGTGCACCCGGGGCGACTCGGACTCGCTCGGCTGCCTGACCGGCGCCCTGGCCGGCGCGCACCTCGGCTCGGCGGCCTGGCCCAAGGAGTGGTCCGAGCGGATCGAGTACCGGAGCGATCTCCTGTCGCTGGCGGCGCTCTGGGACGCTTGAGCCATGCGCCACGACATCACCGGCCTCCAGGAGGCCGGACTGCCGGTCACGGACCTCGCCCCCGTCATCGCCGGGGAACGCCACCCGCTGCTGTTCGCCACGGTCTCCGGGGCGCATCTGTACGGGTTCCCCTCCCGGGACTCGGATGTGGACCTGCGGGGGGTCCACATCCTGCCCGCCGAGGACCTCGTCGGGCTCCGGGAGCCCGAGGAGACCCGCTCGCGGATGTGGGACAGCGACGACGGGGTGGAGATGGACCTGGTCACCCATGACCTCCGCAAGTTCGTCCGGCTGATGCTGAAGCCGAACGGCTACGTGCTGGAACAGCTGCTCTCGCCCCTGGTCGTGCACACGACGGCCGCGCACGCGGAACTGGTGGCGCTGGCCCCCGGCGTCCTGACCCGTAACCACGCCCACCACTACCGGGGGTTCGCCGGCACCCAGTGGCGGCTCTTCGAGAAGACCGGTGAACTGAAGCCGCTCCTGTACACCTTCCGGGCGCTGCTCACCGGCATCCACCTGATGCGCGACGGCGAGGTGCTGGCCCATCTGCCCTCGCTCCTCGACCGGGTGGCGGCGCCGTCCTACCTCCCCGGACTGATCACGGCCAAGGCCGCGGCCGAGCACGGGGGAGCGGACGGGGTGGACGGTCCCACCGCGGCCCGGGACGTGGAGTCGCTGCACCGGGTGCTCGACGAGGCGCAGGCCGGCTCGGGGCTCCCGGATGCTCCGGGCGCGTTCGACGCGCTGCACGACCTGGTGGTACGCGCCCGGCTCGCCCCGCGGGCGGTCCCGGAACCGGCGGCTGTGCAGGCGGCAGCGGTCTGAGGGGCGGCCGCCGGCCGGTCGCGGCTGCCGGGTTCAGCCCGTAGGGCCCTCACCGGCCGGTGACACCGCCAGGGCCGACGCCCGCCGGGCACGGATCAGGAAGTCCTCGATCCGTGCCCGGTTCGGCAGCTCCGGCAGCGGGGAGACGGCGGCCGCCTCGTCGCCCTCCGTCGCCAGCCGGGTCATCCGCCGCTCCACCTCCGGCCAGGCCACCTCGCCCCGCTTGACCGCCAGCAGCTCCTCCCTGGCGGACCCCACCTCGATGATGAGCTCGCCGGTGCGCAGCAGGTCCCGGCAGCTCGTCAGCAGCCGGAGCAGGTGCATCGCGTGCTTCCAGCGCGGCGCCCCGTACTGCCGGACATCGGCCTCCAGCTTGCGGCGCTGCCCCAGCGCGTACCGGACGAAGGTCTGATGGGCCTGCCGGGACAGGAAGGCCCCGCGCAACGAGAGGAGTTCCCGGCCGGTCGCGTCGATCCGCTCCACCAGGGGCGAGTGCAGGCACTCCAGCACGTTCGGATTGGCCCGCAGCGCCAGCTCGCAGAACCGCTCCAGCTCCCAGGAGAACTGCTCGTCGGCCGGCCCCTCGACATGCGTCGGAGGCTTGTCGAACCGCCAGAACAGCGGGGTCGGGGCGAGGAACACCCCGCGCCGGTCGGTGTCGCTGGCGTCCGTGGCCAGACCGAACGCCCGCGAGCCCATCACACAGGAGTAGACCGTGTGGTCGCGCACCAGGGCCTCGTCGCCGGGAGTGATCATGCGGGGAGGGTACGCGAGGGGGCCGTCGCGTCCGAGTGGCAGCGGCTCCGGATCTGGCCGACATTGTCGATGAATCATCCCCTTTCGGAAGGCGGAACCATGGCGGGAAACGATCTCGGTAGCCTGCTCGGCGGTCTGCTGGGCGGCAGTGGTCAGAGCGGTGGCGCCGGTGGCGCCGGGAACATCCTCGGCTCACTGCTCGGAGCGCTGGGCGGGGCCAAGGGCGGGAGCGGCGGCAGCGGCAACGCACTCGAAGGGCTGATCGGCATGCTCACGAAGTCCGGGCTCGTCGACCAGGCGCAGTCGTGGGTCGGCACCGGCGAGAACAAGCCGGTCAGCGGCGCGCAGATCGCCGAGGCCCTGCCGGACGAGACGCTCCGGAAGGTCGCTCAGGACGCCGGGGTCTCCACCGAGCAGGCCGCGGACGAGATCGCCAGGTCGCTGCCGAAGACTGTCGACAAACTGACTCCGGCCGGTGAGGTGCCCCAGGGCGGCTCGATCGAGGACCTGATCCGGGAGCAGCAGCTCTGAACCGTGCCGCCGGGCGCGGGTGCGGGGGACCGCACCACGGCACCCGCGCCCGCGCGCATGCCGTCGCCGCGTCTCACGGACAGGGCGGCCCGGCAGCGGAAGGCACCGCCCCTCTACGCTGAAACACAAGCGCAGATGCGGCAGGCACAGGCAAGGAGCACGACGTGGCGGTACGAGCGGTCCGCGGAGCCGTCCAGCTGGAGCGGGACGAGGCCGGACACATGGACGAGCAGGTCAGCGCCCTGCTCACCGCCGTCCTCGAACGCAACAGCCTGGTCCCCGACGACCTGATCAGCATCTGGTTCACGGCCACCCCCGATCTGCACTGCGACTTCCCGGCCGCCGCGGCGCGCGGGATCGGTATCGTCGACGTACCGCTGATCTGCGCCCAGGAGCTGGACATCGAAGGTGCCATGCCCCGGGTGGTGCGGATCCTCGCCCATGTCGAGACGTATCTCGCCAAGTCCGAGATCGCCCACGTCTACCTCGGCGCCACCGCCGCCCTCCGCAAGGACATCGCCCAGTGAGAACCGCCGTCGTCATCGGAACGGGCCTCGTCGGCACCTCCGCAGCCCTCGCCCTCTCCGGGCGCGGCATCACGGTCCACCTCGTCGACCACGACCCGGAGTCGGCCCGCACGGCGGCCGCCCTCGGCGCCGGCACGGACACACCGCCCGAGGGCCGCGTCGACCTGGCGATCGTCGCCGTGCCGCCGGCCCACACCGCGACCGTGCTGGCCGCCGCCATGAGCGACGGTGTCGCCCGCGGCTACCTCGACGTCGCGAGCGTCAAGGGCGGCCCGCGCCGCGAGCTGGAGGCGCTCGGCGTCGACCTCACCCCCTACATCGGTACGCACCCCATGGCCGGCAAGGAGCGCTCGGGCCCGCTCGCGGGCACCGCCGACCTCTTCGAGGGCCGCCCCTGGGTGCTCACGCCCACCCGTGACACCGACACCGAGGTGCTGAACCTCGCCCTGGAGCTCGTCGCGCTCTGCCGCGCCGTCCCGGTCGTCATGGACGCCGACGCCCACGACCGGGCCGTCGCCCTCGTCTCCCACACCCCGCAGCTGATCTCGTCGATGGTCGCCGCCCGGCTGGAGGAGGCCGACGAGACCGCGGTGCGCCTGTGCGGGCAGGGCATCAGGGACGTCACCAGGATCGCGGCATCCGACCCGCGGATGTGGGTGGAGATCCTGTCCGCCAACCCCGGACCCGTCGCCGACGTCCTCGCCGGGGTCGCCGCCGACCTCGACGAGACCGTCACCGCCCTGCGCGGGCTCCAGTCCGCCGACGAGGACAAGCGGCGCGCGGGCACCGAGGGGATCCAGGACGTCCTGCGCCGCGGCAACGCCGGCCGCGTCAGGGTCCCCGGCAAGCACGGCGCCGCCCCCTCCTCGTACGAGATCGTGGCCGTCCTCATCAGCGACCGCCCCGGCGAGCTGGCCGGGATCTTCGCCGACGCGGGCCGGGCCGGGGTCAACGTCGAGGACGTGCGGATCGAGCACGCGACCGGTCAGCAGGCGGGTCTGGTCCAGCTCATGGTCGAGCCGAGTGCGGCCCCCGCGCTGAGCGACGCCCTGCGCGAGCGCGGCTGGTCGATCCGGCAGTAGCCCTTGGGGCACCGGGCCGGGAGGCACTTGTCCACAGGGGTGGTCGGGAGCACGCCGACACTCGGTAACCTTGTGCGGGGCGGGTTCGCGCGTCCCCGTCCCGCCCACCCCGTGTACCAGGAAGGTGTCCACCACCGTGGAAACCGTAAGCACCGCCGCCCGGACCGCCCCGGCCGCAGTGATCGTCGCCATCGACGGCCCCTCCGGCACCGGCAAGTCCAGCACGTCCAAGGCCGTCGCCGCCCAGCTCGGCCTCAGCTACCTGGACACCGGTGCCCAGTACCGGGCGATCACCTGGTGGATGCTGAACAACGGCATCGACGTCCACGACGCGACGGAGGTGGCGACGGCGGCCGCCAAGCCGGTCATCGTCTCCGGCACCGACCCCACCGGCCCCACGATCACCGTCGACGGCGAGGACGCCGCCGGCCCGATCCGTACCCAGGAGGTCACCTCCAAGGTCAGCGCCGTCAGCGCCGTCCCCGAGGTGCGCACCCGGATCACCGAGCTCCAGCGCACCATCGCCGCCGGGGCGGAGAAGGGCATCGTGGTCGAGGGCCGCGACATCGGCACCACCGTGCTGCCCGACGCCGACATCAAGATCTTCCTGACCGCGTCGCCCGAGGCGCGTGCCGCCCGCCGCAGCGGTGAGGTCAAGGGCTCCGATCTCGCCGCCACCAAGGAGGCGCTGATCAAGCGGGACGCCGCGGACTCCGGCCGCAAGACCTCGCCCCTGGCCAAGGCGGACGACGCGGTCGAGGTGGACACCACCGAGCTGACCCTCCAGCAGGTCATCGAGTGCGTCGTCACCCTCGTCGGGGAGAAGCAGGCCGCGAAGTGACACCTGCCACGGGCGCACCCACGCTGCGCGGAGCGGCGGTCGGGCGCGGCATCGGGATCGGGCTGATGTACGGGCTCTTCAAGCCCCGTGTCCTCGGCGCGTGGCGGGTCCCCGCCTCCGGACCCGTCATACTCGCGGTGAACCACTCGCACAACATCGACGGGCCGATGCTGATGGGCACCGCGCCCCGGCCCGTCCACTTCCTGATCAAGAAAGAGGCGTTCGTCGGCCCCCTGGACCCGTTCCTGCGCGGAATCGGTCAGCTGAAGGTGGACCGCACGACCGTCGATCGCACCGCCATCACCCACGCCCTCGGCGTGCTGGAGGACGGCGGGGTGCTCGGGATCTTCCCCGAGGGCACCAGGGGCGAAGGGAACTTCGCCTCGCTGCGCGCCGGGCTCGCGTATTTCGCGGTACGCAGCGGAGCGCCGATCGTGCCCGTGGCCGTACTGGGAAGCACGGAGCGCCGCGGACGGTTGATATCGGCACTGCCTCCGCTGCGCAGCCGCGTCGATGTCGTCTTCGGTGAGGCATTCGCGGCGCAAGAGGGCGTGGTGGGCGGCAGCGGCCGTCGGACGCGCAGGGCGCTGGACGAGGCGACCGTGCGGATCCAGGGGCGGCTGACCGGCCACCTGGAGCAGGCCGGGCGCCTCACCGGGCGCACCGGGTAAGACTTGAGTAGTGGACCGCGTGCTGCGTGGTCCATCGATGATGATGCAAAGAGGAACGGACTTCATGAACGACCAGATTCACTCCGGCGGCTCGGACCACGAGCACGGAGCACTTGGCGATGCCGAGTACGCGGAGTTCATGGAGCTCGCCGCGCAGGAGGGGTTCGACCCCGAGGACGTCGAGGGCGCCATTGGCGAGGCCGGTCATGGACCGCTCCCCGCTCTCGCCGTCGTCGGCCGCCCCAACGTCGGCAAGTCGACGCTGGTCAACCGGATCATCGGCCGTCGTGAGGCCGTCGTCCAGGACAAGCCGGGCGTCACCCGTGACCGCGTCAGCTACGAGGCCGAGTGGGCGGGCCGCCGCTTCAAGGTCGTCGACACCGGCGGCTGGGAGCAGGACGTCCTCGGTCTGGACGCCTCCGTGGCCGCCCAGGCCGAGTACGCGATCGAGATGGCCGACGCGGTCGTCTTCGTCGTCGACTCCACGGTCGGCGCCACCGACACCGACGAAGCCGTCGTCAAGCTGCTGCGGCGCTCCGGCAAGCCGGTCGTGCTCTGCGCCAACAAGGTCGACGGGCAGAGCGGCGAGGCGGACGCCACCGCGCTCTGGTCGCTCGGTCTCGGCCAGCCGCACCCCGTCTCCTCGCTGCACGGCCGCGGCACCGGCGACATGCTGGACGCCGTCCTGGAGGCGCTTCCCGAGGCCCCGGCCCAGTCGTTCGGCACCGCGCTCGGCGGACCGCGCCGCATCGCACTGATCGGCCGCCCGAACGTCGGCAAGTCCTCGCTGCTGAACAAGGTGGCGAACGAGGACCGCGTCGTCGTCAACGAGCTGGCCGGCACCACCCGTGACCCGGTCGACGAGCTGATCACGCTCGGCGGCATCACCTGGAAGTTCATCGACACGGCCGGCATCCGGCGCCGCGTCCACCTCCAGGAGGGCGCGGACTACTACGCCTCGCTGCGTACCGCCGCCGCCGTGGAGAAGGCCGAGGTCGCCGTCATCCTGATCGACTCCAGCGAGTCGATCAGCGTGCAGGACCAGCGCATCGTGACCATGGCCGTCGAGGCCGGACGCGCGATCGTCGTCGCCTTCAACAAGTGGGACACCCTCGACGAGGAGCGCCGCTACTACCTGGAGCGCGAGATCGAGACGGAGCTCGCGCAGGTCGCGTGGGCCCCCCGGGTCAACGTCTCGGCCCTCACCGGCCGGCACATGGAGAAGCTGGTCCCGGCGATCGAGACCGCCCTGGACGGCTGGGAGACCCGCGTCCCGACGGGTCGGCTCAACGCCTTCCTCGGCGAGATCGTCGCCTCCCACCCGCACCCCGTCCGCGGCGGCAAGCAGCCGCGCATCCTCTTCGGCACCCAGGCGGGCACCAAGCCGCCGCGCTTCGTGCTCTTCGCGTCCGGCTTCCTGGAGCACGGTTACCGCCGCTTCGTCGAGCGCCGGCTGCGCGAGGAGTTCGGCTTCGAGGGCACCCCGATCCACATCTCGGTGCGGGTCCGCGAGAAGCGCGGCCGCAACAAGTAGCCGACCGGTGACGCCGCCCGGCGCGTGAGCGCCAGGGACGGCGTCACGGCGTCTCAGGGGCTCCAGGAGCCCCGGACACGACGGAGCCCCTGACCACTCGGTGTACGAGCGGTCAGGGGCTCTTGCGTGCGGTCAGGCTCCCCGTGAGCCCGGCGGCAGCGCCGCAGGCTGGACGCGTCCGGCGTGCCGTCCGACGCGCTGCCACGAGCCGAGGCTCCCGGTGTGGGTGCTCGGCCCGCTGCCGTGCCCGCCCGTGCCACCGGCCGTGCTGCCCGTCCCGCCGTGCCCCGAGTGGCTGCTCAGGGAGGTCCGGGAGCCGAAGAGCCCGGCCCCGAAGGCCGGCAGGCCCAGACTCTCCTCGCCGCTCCGGTCACCTGGCAACGCCCGGAACGACCTGCGGTACTCGGAGTACAGCGCGTCGTAGATCGGGGTGTGGGACGGGCCGCCCGATGGGTCCTGCGCGGGACGCATCGCAGGGATCGGGCTCGGACGCTGGTGGGAGGGGTCGTATGAGTGCACGTATGTGCCAACGACCCCGCCGTCCGTCGGATGCGGTCCCGCGGGAGAAATAGCTGTTCGCCGCGGGTGCACGGGGTGCACGGACATGATCAGGTCCCGGCCAGCGGCATCGCCGCGGCGACCAGGATTCCGCCGGCCGCGGCCTTCTCCAGGGCGTCGCGCAGCAGGTCCTCGCGGGGCTGCTGGCCGATCGAGCCGGCCGGTGCGGCGTAGACCAGCACGGTCTGCGACTTGTTGGCCGCCGTCCGCCAGCCCTCGGTGACCTGGAGGGGCGCGTGCGCCTGCCACCAGGCCACCGGGGAGCCGCCGCCCGTGCCGGGCTGGAGCACGGCGTGCAGCTGCCCCATGGCCAGCAGGATCGACCAGCCGTGCAGCACCTCGGGCACCTGGTCCATCCGCTGCACCGGGTGGAATCCCTGCTCCAGGAGCAGCTGGAGGAACTCGTCACCGCCACTGCCGTCCGTGCCGGGGCGGGCGATCGCCCCGGTCGGCTCGACGACCAGGGCGGGGTGCAGCTCGTCGTCGATCAGGACGAGGCCGCTGGTGATGCCCAGGACCGCCTGATCGGGCGTGAGCCGGTCCTGTTCCTCCTGCTCGCCGCCGGTGATGCTGCGGACGGCCCCCTGCAGCTGCTCCTCGGCGACCTGGACGACCTGGGAGGGGATGCAGGTCGCGTGGGCGAAGGCGAGGACGGCCGTCTCGTCGCCGACGAACAGCACCGTGCTGGTGCGCTCCTGCTCGGAGTCGCCGGGGGTGCGGCAGGAGGTGCAGTCGTAACTGCCGGGGGCGTTGTCGCCGACGAGCAGCCGGTCGGCTTCGGCGTCGCCGATCTCGGCGCGTACGTCCTCGCTGACGTCGAGCATGCGCGGCACGGGTGGCTCCTCGAACTCGGTACGTGCGCCGGGCGGTTCCCGGCTCATGAAGGACACAACGGGTGAGCCGCTGCCGGGGTCACGCGAGAAGGGGAACAGAATCGAACCGGGCACGACGGCCACACCCGATATGCGTGGACACGTCCCTGAATGCCAGGGAGTCGCACTTGCGCGTGAAGGGGGCGGTGTCCGCCTGTGTGCCGGGCCCCGGCGGACGCGCTGTGCGCGCGTGCCGGGGCGGTTGCCAGGGGCGGTGCCGGTGCCGGAATGCGGATGATCCGGGTGTCCGCTATACGGGCGGACCGGTGCCCGGAGCGGCGGGGTGGTGCGATGGTGTGGATATCGTCACCTCCGGATAAGGGTGCGATAAGGAAGGGTGAATTCCCGGTGGTGTGTTCATTTACGGGGGGTCATTGCGGCGAAAATTCGACGTCACCCGGTAGTGAGTATTCCGCTTGTTTTCCGGCCCATTCCGACCCCTGCCGATGATCGTTTCCGGTCCTGTGTGATTACTGTGTGTCCCATGCTGAATCGCACGTTCGGGTGAAGAAGTTCGAAGGGTTCGCCTGTGGTGATCCTGTGACACAAGTGTGACCGGCGAGGTACGTGAGGATGCGCTGCGGCGGGGTGGTGCCCCGGCTTCCGCCGCCGCGCGCGGCCGCCTACGGTGAGAGGCATGGCACCCATACCGACTCCTTCCGCCCAGCCCGACGACGCCACCGGCGCATACGTCGGCCTCGCCGCCGAGACCGCCGAACGGCGGGCCCGGGAGCGCGGCTGGACCACGGTCCGAGCCCTGCCGCCGGGCACCGTCATCACCATGGAGTTCCTGGGCGGCCGCATCAACTTCGAGGTCGACGGGGGCGTCGTCAGGCGCTGCTGGACCGGCTGAGACTCCCCGCCCCCGACGCACGGCGAAGGCCCCGACCGGAGTCGGGGCCTTCGTGCTGTACGGGGTGGTGCGCGCCGCTCCCGCGAGGCTGTGCGGTCAGCCGCCGGCCACCGGCCGGGCCGGAGCCGTACCGCCGCGCGGGGTGCGGTCCGCGTGCGGCGGGCGGCGGCTGCCGGCCGGGGTGACCGGTGTCCGCTCGGAGCGCGCCGGATGGCCCTGGTGTGCCGGAGGCGTGCTGTGGGCGCGCGGGCGGCCGGTGACGGCCGTGACCACGGCCGTGGGGGGTCCGCTCGCACTGACCGGCTCCCGGGCCTCGCTCTGCGCCGCCGCCTCGCCCACGGAGGGCACGGCGGCCGGCACGGGCCGGGGGGTGTCCGCCGCGACGGGTGCCGGGGCAGGGGCCCCGCCGCGCGCGCCCAGGCGCTCGCGGGCGGCGAAGATCCAGTTCTCGGCCCGGGTGATCAGCGGTTCCACCCAGGGCAGGCCCAGCAGGATCAGCAGTCCCGCCGCCCAGCCGAGGACCACGTCGCTGAGCCAGTGCGTGCCGAGGTAGACCGTGGTCAGACCGACGCCGAGCGAGACGATCGCCGACATGGCCGACAGGTACCGCCTGGCCCTCGGGGTGGCCGCCAGGTAGGCGAGGATTCCCCAGGTCACGACGGCGTTGGCGGTGTGGCCGGAGGGAAATATATCGCCGCCGGCGAAGAGCTCCGCCGAGCCGATCTGGGTGGCGTAGTGCGGTCCGAGCCGGCCGAGGCCGATCTTGACCGCGCCCACCGTCACGTTGAGCAGCAGCAGTGAGGCGCCCAGCGTGAGCAGGGGCCGCAGGGTGTGCTGCCGCCAGGAGCGCCAGCCCAGCCAGCAGGCGACCATGACCGCCGTCGGTCCGCGCTGGCCGAGGACGACGTAGTAGTCGAGGAAGGCGTGGATGCCCGGCCACTGCTGGTACGGCCGGAAGAGCATGACCTTCCAGTCGAGGGTCACCAGCCAGGACGACATGAGCACGGCAACGACGATGGCCACATAGAACGCCAACGTCCCGCCGAAGAGAGCGATGCGGTGACGGCTCATCCGCGGTGTCTCTATCTTCGGCGGTTCCGGCTCCCGGTCCAGACGGGCAAAGATGTCGGTACGCACCCAATCGACGTTACAGCGAGTGAGTGGGTGGCCCGGTCGATCCGGCCGCTTTGTGATGACGATGTGATGTGGACTATGTCTCAGTCCGGTTGCATTTTCCCGCGGCCCGGAGAATCCCGGGGCGCTTCCCCCGCATTTACTCGGCGGCCGTTCCCCAAGCGAATTCGGTGATTGAAGGAAAAGCGCACCGGATGGCGAAGTGCTATTGCCCCGGGCTCCCGCGGGGCCGAACGGACGGTATCGGTCCGGTTACTGGACGCCTTCGGCGGGGACCCGACGCGGGCCCCGCGAACCCCGGTGAACGCTCCGGGGACCCGTGTCCCAGCGGCCCACCGGCCGGTCGTCGCAGGTCGAGGCGGTGGCCATGAGGGGGCCCGGGGCGAGCGCCCGCAGTGGCGTACGCCACACTCGACGGCGCGACGGGGTATGAGATGGGCCACGTGTGGCCCTGCCGAACTCGCGTACGCTGGCGCATCACTCGCCCGTCGATGCCGGGCCCGGAGGGACAGCGGACGCTGGATCCCCGGGGGGCCTGCCGAGCGCGAGGGACCTTTTGGGAGGTAGATGCATGTCCGGGACGACCACAGCCCGAATCCGCCTGCGCGCAGCCGCCGACGGAGCCAATCGATGGGTCGTCCTGGTCGTTCTCTGCCTCAGTCTGCTGCTCGTGGCGCTCGACGCCACGGTGCTGCACGTCGCCGTCCCCGCCGTCACCGAGGACCTGCGGCCCAGTGCCGTCGGGCTGCTGTGGATCGTCGACGCCTACCCGCTGGTCTGTGCCTCCCTGCTGATCCTCTTCGGCACCCTCGGTGACCGCGTCGGGCGGCGGCGCATCCTGCTGCTCGGCTACGCGCTCTTCGGGGTCGCCTCCGCCGTCGCCGCCCTGGCCGACAGCGCGGGCGTGCTCATAGCGGCGCGGGCCATGCTCGGCGTCGGCGGCGCCATGATCATGCCGGCGACCCTGTCGATCCTGCGGCAGGTCTTCCCCGACCGCCGCGAGCGGGCCGTGGCGATCGGCGTGTGGACCGCCGTCGCCGCCGTCGGCGCCGCCACCGGCCCGGTCATCGGCGGCTTTCTCGTCGAACACTTCTGGTGGGGTTCGGTCTTCCTGATCAACATCCCGCTGATGGCCCTGATCCTGCCGGTCGCCCGGGTGCTGCTCCCCGAGTCCCGCGGCAGCGCCGACGGACCCTGGGACGTGTTCGGCGCGCTGATGGCCGCCGCCGGGGTGCTCGGCATGGTCCTCGGCGTGAAGCGGGCGGGGACCGGCGAGGGGCTGCTCGGTCCCGGCACCCTGGTGCCGCTGCTGGCCGGGGCCGCGCTGCTGACCGCGTTCGTCCGTCGGCAGAGGCGGCGGACCCATCCGCTGATCGACATCGGGATGTTCGCCCGGCCCGCGTTCTCCACCGCGGTGGGCTGCATCGTCCTCGCCATGCTGGCCCTGGTCGGCCTGGAGCTGATCGCCGTCCAGTACCTCCAGCTCGTTCTGGACCTCAGCCCGCTGGAGACCGGTCTGCGGCTGCTGCCGCTCACCTTCGCCGCCATGGCCGCGGGCGCCACCGGCTCGTACACGCTGCGCAGGATCGGGCCGCGCCGGATGGTCGGCTGGGGCTTCGTCCTGACGGCCGTCGCGGTGCTGATGCTGACCGCGATGGGCCAGCACGACCGGCCCGGCCTGCTGACCGCCTCCTTCGTCATCCTGGGCTTCGGCCTGCAGTCCACGCTCTTCGGGGCGTACGAGTCGATGCTCAGCGAGGCCCCCGCCGACCGGGCCGGAGGCGCGGCGGCGATAGGGGAGACCTCCTACCAGCTGGGCGCCGGCATGGGGATCGCTCTGCTCGGCAGCGTCATGAACGCCGCGTACACCCCCGGTCTGGCCGGGCTGCCCAAGGAGGGCGTCCCCGCGTCGGCGGGCGCCGCCGCCTCCCACTCGCTCGGCGAGGCCTACCAGGTCGCCGCCCAGCTCGGCGGTCCGCTGGGCACCGTGCTGCGCTCCACGGCCCGGGACGCCTTCATCGGCGGACTGCACATCACACTGCTGGTCAGCGCCGGGCTGCTGCTGCTGGGGGCGCTCGCCGCGCTGAAGCTGCCGCGGGTGATGGAGTGCCCGCCGCTGATCTGCGAGCCCGCGGAGTCCGCTGCCGGCCAGGAGGTGCCCGGGCAGCGTGACGCGGTCGGCCACCACGAGCTCCCGCAGCCGCGCGAGCTGCCGGACCGGGAGCGGGCCGAGGTGCTGCTGCGGCTGCCCGCGCGGCGCCGGCCGGCCGAGGCGACGGGCTCTGGACGCGCGGCACACTGAGTCGTAACGTCGGCACGGCGTCGTAACTAACACTGCTAGTTTTTGGTGTTCCCACCGACCCGTTCCCCACCGACCTCAGTACCGTGCGAGCCGCCGGAGGTACCCCCTCGTGTCCACCGCTCCGTCCTCGAAACTCCCGCCCTTCGACCCCCGCGACCCGATCGGCATCGACGATCTCCTGGGCGCCGACGACCTCGCGATCCGTGACACCGTCCGGGCCTGGGCCGGTGACCGGGTCCTGCCGCACATCGCCGAGTGGTACGAGAACGGCGAGCTGCCCGGCATCCGCGAGCTGGCCCGCGAGCTCGGTTCGCTCGGGGCCCTGGGCATGTCCCTCCAGGGGTACGGCTGCGCGGGCGCGACCGCGGTCCAGTACGGACTGGCCTGCCTGGAGCTGGAGGCCGCCGACTCCGGGATCCGCTCCCTCGTCTCCGTACAGGGCTCCCTCGCCATGTACGCCATCCACCGCTTCGGCTCCGAGGAGCAGAAGCGGCAGTGGCTGCCCGGCATGGCGGCCGGCGAGATCATCGGCTGCTTCGGCCTCACCGAACCCGACCACGGCTCCGACCCGGCCGGCATGCGCACGTACGCCAAGCGCGACGGCGAGGACTGGGTGCTCAGCGGCCGCAAGATGTGGATCACCAACGGCTCGGTCGCCGGGGTGGCCGTCGTCTGGGCGCAGACCGACGAGGGGAGTGCGGGCAGCGGCATCCGCGGATTCGTGGTGCCGACCGACGCCCCCGGCTTCTCCGCCCCCGAGATCCGGCACAAGTGGTCGCTGCGCGCCTCGGTCACCAGTGAGCTGATCCTGGACGAGGTGCGGCTGCCCGGCGATGCCGTACTGCCCGGCGTCACCGGGCTGCGCGGCCCTCTCAGCTGTCTCAGCCACGCCCGCTACGGCATCGTCTGGGGAGCCATGGGAGCCGCCCGGGCCAGCTTCGAGGCAGCCGTCGACTACGCGAGGACCCGTGAGCAGTTCGGGAAGCCGATCGGCGGCTTCCAGCTCACCCAGGCCAAGCTCGCCGACATGGCCGTCGAACTGCACAAGGGCATCCTGCTCGCCCACCACCTGGGCCGTCGGATGGACGCGGGCAGGCTCCGCCCGGAGCAGGTCAGTTTCGGAAAGCTGAACAACGTGCGTGAGGCCATCGAGATCTGCCGCACCTCGCGGACGATCCTCGGCGCCAACGGGATCTCACTGGAGTACCCGGTGATGCGTCACGCGACGAATCTGGAGTCGGTGCTCACCTACGAAGGAACCGTGGAGATGCACCAGCTGGTACTGGGCAAGGCGCTCACCGGCCTGGACGCGTTCCGGTGAACCGGAACGACGGCCCGACCGATCGGTGAGCGCCCCGCTCAGCTCTGGTTGAAGAAGCCGTCGGCCGGCCGGCCGGCGGCTTCGCCGTTGACGACCTGGGTGTCGGCGGGGGTCAGCAGGAAGACCCGGGTGGCCACGCGGTCGATCGACCCGCGCAGTCCGAAGATCAGCCCTGCGGCGAAGTCCACGACGCGCTTGGCGTCGGCGGAGTCCATGGACGTGAGGTTCATGATCACCGGGACGCCGTCCCGGAAGAGCTCTCCGATGCTCCGGGCGTCCCGGAAGCTGTCCGGGGTCACGGTGGCGATCCGGCGGCCCGTCTCCTCTGCCGCCTCCGATGCCACCCGCACCCGCGGATCGGTCACCCAGGCCTGACCGGTCCCGGTCCGTGCACCTTCGGCGTACTCGTCGTCGTCGTAGTACCGCTCGTCGTTGTCCTCTACGAGGCCCAGCCAGGCACTCGCCTTGCGCACCGATCCCATGGACGCCTCCTCTCACCGCGGTTCCTTGGCGTTCCGCATGCCTTTCGTATCCCTATGGTCGTCCATGATGCGGATCGTGCGCCAAGGGGATAGGCGGCGCGCAGGGCATTCGTGACGGTACTGGTGCAGAAGATGTGGCGATTCGTCAAGGCTCCTCCTGCATAAGGGCCCTGGAGATAAGAAAATATGGTCCTCCGGTCCGTACGGGTGACATGGGGGACGTACGGGTGAACGGGTCACTCGATACGATGCACGTCGCGCGGGCGCCCGAGCGCCGCGCACAGCTGAACGACTCCCGGGGGACGGCCGTGTTCGGAATAGTCAGGCCCTGCGCTCACCGCCTGTCGGAGGGGCTCAAGGCCGAGTGGATGGCCCATCTCTGCGGGCTCTGTCTGGCACTTCGCTCCGATCACGGGCAGTTCGCCCGGATCGTCACCAACTACGACGGTCTGATCGTCTCGGTCCTGACGGAGGCTCAGACCGAGCGCACCCCCGCGCAGCGGCGTACCGCCGGACCCTGCCCGCTCCGTGCCATGCGCACCGCGCCGGTCGCGCGCGGCGAGGGCGCCAGGCTCGCGGCCGCCGTCTCGCTGGTGCTGGCCTCCGCCAAGGTGCGTGACCACGTCGCCGACCGGGACGGCCTGTTGGCGCGCCGGCCGGTGGCCGCGGCCGCGCGCCGGGTCGCCGCGGGCTGGGACCGGGCCGGGGCGCGCACCGGCGCACAGCTCGGCTTCGACACCGCGGTGCTCGTCGACGCCGTCGACCGGCAGACCGGCATCGAGCTGCTCGCGGGGCCCGGCACCCCGCTGCTGACGGTCACCGAGCCCACCGAGACCGCCACCGCCGCGGCCTTCGCGCACACCGCCGTACTCGCGGGCAAGCCGCAGAACGCCGCCCCGCTGGCCGAGGCCGGCCGCCTCTTCGGGCGCCTCGCGCATCTGCTGGATGCCGTGGAGGACCAGGAAGCTGACGCCGCGTCGGGTGCCTGGAACCCGCTCACCGCGACCGGCACCTCGCGCGCCGAGGCCCGGCGGCTGTGCGACGACGCGCTGCGCGGCGTACGGCTGGCGCTGCGCGACGCGGAGTTCGCCGACGGCAAGCTGGCCCACGTGCTGCTGGCGCACGAACTGCGGCGGTCGGTGGACCGCGCGTTCGCCACGGACGCCTGTTCGCATCAGGGCGGCGGGCTCCTGACCGGAGCCGGCCATCCGTCAGAAGGCGGGCCGGCAGGGTCGTTCGGGCCGCCGCCGGGCAATCCGTACGCCCCCACCGGCCCCGGGGCACCCTTCGGTCCGCCGCAGCCGCCGCCCGAGCCCCCGCGCGACCGGCGCGGGCTCATCATGGGGTGCCTGGTGTGGGCCGGGCTCGCCTGCACCTGCCAGATGTGCTGCGGCACCTTCGACGACCCCTGGAGCCATCAGCGGCGTGAGGGGCTGTGCAGCCAGTGCGACTGCGGCGACTGCTGCGACGCCTGTGACTGCTGCAGCAACTGTGGCGACTGCTGCGATGGCTGTGACTGCTGCGACTGCGGGTGTGACTGCAGCTGCTGAGCCTGCGTCACCTGGAGCGAGGGGAGGGTGGTGCTGTGTTGTGTACGCGAGGGCACGCGGGGAGAAGGGCTCAGGCGCCGGTCACGGCGCGAGCGGCAGTGCGGGACGAAGCAGGGCGTCGGCTCAACAGGAACAGGACCACACGCGACCGAAGTCGATGTGGGAGCGCTTGACCAGCCACTGCTGCGAATACATGGCCCAAGTGGAACAGGCATCCGGTGGCCCGTCAACCGACCTGAGACGTACGGCTCACAGTGTGGACAGGCTTGACAACCCGCCGTGAACAGCGCTTACCTCGGAGGCGGATCGGGCTGAGGGGCCCGGTCCCCGTTGTGCACCACCGTTGTGTTCCGTGCCGAGGGCGCGCCCCGTGTTCGATCGCCGCATCCACGGAGCCCCCGCATGTCCGCGCAGACCACGCCCCTCCCCCCGATCCCGCCGGCCCCGCCCCTCGAAGACAACGATGCCGACCGGCCGCCCACCGCACGCGCCACCGGTGACCTCCGGTGAACGCCGTACCGACGCTGGTCGTCATCGGCGCGGGACCACGCGGCACCGGCCTCATCGAGCGCATCGCCGCCAACGCAGCCGGCCTGTACGACGGCCCGCTGGACATCCATCTCGTCGACCCGTTCCCGCCCGGCGGCGGCCGGATCTGGCGCCACGACCAGTCACCGCTGCTGTGGATGAACTCCATGGCCGAGGACGTCACGATGTTCACCGACGAGACCGTCCGCCTGGCGGGACCCGTCCGGCCGGGACCCGCCCTCGACGCCTGGGCGGCCGACGTGCGCGAGGGACGGACCGATCCGGGCCCGGATGTCGCGGCCGACCCCGCGCTGCGCGGCGAGGTCGAGGGCCTCGGGGCCGCCGACTTCCCGAGCCGCCGGCTGCAGGGCGCCTATCTCCGCTGGGTGTACGAGCGGTCCGTCGCCGCACTCCCGCCCACGGTCACCGTCCACGAACACCGCGGCCGGGCCCTGCGCGTCACCGGTCCGCGCGGCGGCCGCCAGTCCGTCCACCTGGAGGGCCGCGCCGAACCGCTCGCCGCCGACCTGGTGGTCCTCGCCCTCGGCCACCTGGACGCCGAACCGGACGACGAACAGCGCCGGCTCTCCGGCTTCGCCGGCCGGCACGGACTCGTCCACCTGCCGCCCGACTTCACCGCCGACACCGACCTGAGCGCCCTGCGCCCGGGCGAACCCGTCATCGTCCGGGGCTTCGGACTCGCCTTCATCGACCTGATGGTGCTGCTCACCGAGGGCCGCGGCGGGCGGTACGAGGACGGTGCGTACCTGCCCTCCGGCGAGGAACCCGTCCTGTACGTCGGATCGCGGCGCGGCGTCCCGTACCACTCGAAGATCGGATACGTCCGGCCCGGCGAGCGGCCGCCGCTGCCGCGCTTCTTCGGCCCCGACCTGGCCGAGGAACTCCTGAACCGGCCGGAGCCGTCCGACTTCCGGCGCGACATCTGGCCCCATGTCGACAAGGAGCTCGGCTACGCCCACTACCACCGGCTCTTCGCCTCCCGCCCCGAGCGCACCACGGCCGACTGGACCGTCTTCGAGGAGAAGTACGCGGCCGCCGAACCGGGCAGCGCCGATCTGCGCGCCCTGGTCGCCGCGGCCGTCCCCGACCCCGCCGACCGGCTCGACCTGGCGGCGCTCGACCACCCGCTGGACGGGATACGCCACCACTCCTCCGGTGCGTTCCAGGAGGCGACGCGCGCCTACATCACCGCCGACCTCGAACGCCGGCACGACTCCGGACACAGCGAGGACCTCGCCGTGTTCCTCGGACTGCTCTCCGTGTACGGCCAGTTGACCCGGTTCGGCGACATCGGGGAGTGGTGGCACGGCTTCTTCAGCTACCTCGCCTCCGGGCCGCCCGGCCCCCGGCTGCGGCAGCTGCTCGCCCTCTCCCGGGCCGGCGTCGTCCGTTTCCTCGGCGCCGGGACGACGGTCGAGACCGACGAGGAGCGGGGCGTGTTCCGGGCGTCCGCCGCCACCGTGCCGGGGGAGCGGACCGAGGCCCGCGCGCTCGTCGAGGCCCGGCTGCCCGACCCGTCCCCCCGGCACACCCGCAGCACCCTGCTCCGGGCCCTGTACGAGGACGGGGCCGGCGCCACCGCCACCGGGCTGCTCGCGGTCGACCCCGGCGACGGCAGGGTCCTGGACCGCGACGGGCGCCCGTACCCCCGCCGCTTCGCCCTCGGCCCGCACACCGCGGCGCGGACGAGCGGCGCCTTCACCCGGCCGCGCACCGGCGGCCCGGCCTTCGGCCAGAACGACGCCACCGCGCGCGCCGCCCTCACCTTCCTGCGCGACCTTGCCGTCCCGGGTGATGCCGCGGGCCCCGATGACTGACCGGCCGGCGCACCCGCGATCCGCGCCGTCCGAGCCCACCCCACGAGGATCACCGGTCCGCAGCGCCGCCCGGTGATCCGAGGCTCCGTGGCCCCACGCCCCGCAGCCGTTCCCGAACCTTCCCGAAAGAGCCCGCCATGCCCCCGCTCCGCCCCCTCCACCTGGCCGCCGAGATCGGCGGCCCGCCCCGCTACGACCCCGCGCACTACACCGGCCTCGCCCGGCTCGCGGAGCACGGCGCCCTCGACTTCGTCACCCTCGGCGACTCGTTCGCCCGGCCGGGACCCGACGCGCTCGCCGTGCTCTCCCGGGTGGCGCCCGCCACCCGCAGGATCGGGCTCGTCCCGACGGTCACCACCACCCACACCGAGCCCTTCCACGTGTCGTCCGCCGTGGCCACCCTGGACTGGGTCAGCCGCGGCCGGGCGGGCTGGAGCGTGGACGTGTCGACGACCGGTGCCGAGGCAAGGCTGTTCGGCCGCCGCCCCGCCGCGCCCGCCGCCGACCTGTGGCGGGAGGCCGGCGAGGCCGCCGACGTGGGCGCGCGCCTGTGGGACAGCTGGGAGGACGACGCCGAGATCCGGGACGCCGCCACCGGACGCTTCGTCGACCGGGACAAGCTGCACCACGTCGACTTCGAGGGCGCCGCCTTCAGAGTCCGCGGGCCCGCGATCGTGCCGCGGCCCCCGCAGGGGCGCCCGGTGACCGTCGTCGACGGCACGGCGGACCCGGCCCGGGAGACCGCCGCCCGCCACGCCGACGTCGTACTCGTCCGGGCCACCACACCCGAGCGGACCGCCGAGATCCGCGACGACGTGCACCGCCGGGCCGCGGCCCACGGCCGCGACCCCGGCACACTGCGGGTGCTCGCCGCGCTCACCGTCGACCTCGGCGACGCGGAATCGCCCCCGGAGCCGGGACTGGAGAGCGGCCCGCCGCTGGCCGGGCACGGCACGTACTACCGCGGCGGCCCGGTCGACCTCGCCGACCTGATCACCCAGTGGCACCGCGCCGGAGCCGTCGACGGCTTCCACCTCACCCCGATCACCCCCGAGCGCGACCTGGAGCGGATCGTCAACGGCACGGTGGCACTACTCCAGCACCGCAGCCTCTTCCGCACCTTCTATCCCGGCGGCACCCTGCGCGAGCACCTCGGCCTGGCCCGGCCGGCCAACCGGTACGCCCTCCAAGGAGAACCGGCATGACGACCGCCCCGAAACAGCTGCATCTCGCCGCGCACTTCCCGGGAGTGAACAACACGACCGTGTGGGCGGACCCCCGCTCCCGCAGCCAGATCGAGTTCTCCTCCTTCGAACACCTCGCGCGCACGGCCGAGCGCGGGCTGTTCGACTTCTTCTTCCTCGCCGAGGGGCTGCGGCTGCGCGAGCACAACGGACGCATCCACGACCTGGACGTGGTCGGCCGCCCCGAGTCCCTCACGGTGCTGGCCGCGCTGGCCGCCGTCACCGACCGGCTCGGCCTCGCCGCCACCGTCAACGCCACCTTCAACGAGCCGTACGAACTGGCCCGCCGGCTCGCCACCCTCGACCACCTCAGTGCCGGCCGGGCCGGGTGGAACGTCGTCACCTCGTCCGACGCCTTCACCGGCGAGAACTTCCGGCGCGGCGGCTACCTCGACCGG
Source organism: Streptomyces sp. NBC_01257 (assembly GCF_035917255.1). NCBI lineage: Bacteria > Bacillati > Actinomycetota > Actinomycetes > Kitasatosporales > Streptomycetaceae > Streptomyces > Streptomyces sp. NBC_01257. Next base: position 2,119,207 of record NZ_CP108472.1, on the reverse strand, counting down.
GCCGACAGGTACACCCGCGCCGCCGAGTTCGTCGCCACCGCCCGCGGGCTGTGGGACTCCTGGACACCCGACGGCACCCCGCGCCCCTTCGCCCACCACGGCCCGCACTTCTCCGTCGAGGGCGAGTTCACCGTCCCGCGCTCCCCGCAGGGGCACCCCGTCGTGATCCAGGCGGGGGACTCGCCGGAGGGCCGCGAGTTCGCCGCGTCCACCGCCGACGTCGTCTTCACCCGGCACGGCACCCTGGACGCGGGACGCGCCTTCTACGCCGACGTCAAGGGGCGGCTCGCGGCGTACGGCCGGGAGCCCGACGACCTGAAGATCATGCCCGGCGTCGGTGTGGTGCTCGGCGACACCGACGCCGAGGCGCAGGAGCGGGCGGCCGGAATCCGTCGGCAGCAGGTCTCGCCGCAGAACGCCATCCTGGCCCTGGAGCAGGTCTGGGGCCGCGACCTGTCCTCGTACGATCCCGAGGGACCGCTGCCCGAGAGCGACCCCGACCCCGCGTCGGCGCTGGTCCAGGGCCGGGTCCGGGTCGCCGACCCGCTCGCGGTCGCGGCGCGCTGGCGCGAGCTGTCCCGGCAGAAGGGGCTGTCCATCCGGCAGACGGTCATCGAGGCGACGGGCCGGCAGTCGTTCGTCGGCAGCCCGTCGACCGTCGCGGCCGAGCTGGCCGGGTACGTCGCCGCGGGAGCCGCCGACGGCTTCGTCCTCGTTCCCCATCTCACCCCCGGCGGCCTCGACGACTTCGTCGACCTGGTCGTCCCGCTCCTCCAGGAACGGGGGGTGTTCCGCACCGCGTACACCGGCTCCACGCTGCGGTCGCACCTCGGGCTCGCCGAGCCGGTATGGAAAGGTTGACCGCATGAGCACGGACGCACAGCAGCAGGCGGCACGGGACTGGAACCACTGGCACGAGGAGCGGACGGCCACGGTCGCCGCGCCGTACGGGCCGCTCTCCCTCACCGGCACCCACTGGCTCTCCGACTACCCGGAAGGTCGAATTCCGGCCGTCCCGGGCCACTGGCGGGAGGACGGCGACGAGGTGGTGCTCACCGCCGCTCCCGAGGACGGGCTGAGTGCCGACGGCAAGCCCCTCACCGGCGAGGTCCGGCTCGGCGCCGACCGTGGCCCGATCCACACCTCGCGGATCGCGCACGGGGAGCGCAGGCTCGTCGTGCTGAGCCGCGAAGGGCTCTGGGCGGTACGGGACTTCGACCCGGACTCCGCGGCGCGGCGGGCCTTCCGCGCCATCGCGGCCACGCCGTACGACCCTCGCTGGGCCGTGCCGGGCACCTTCCGCGCGTACGACACCTCCCGGACCATCCAGGTGGAGAACGCCGACGGGGTCGAGCGCGGACTCGGTCTCGGCGGGGAGATCGCCTTCGAGCTCGACGGTGCCCGGCACACCCTCCAGGTGGCCGTCGAGGACGACGGTTCGCTCTGGGCGGTCTTCGCCGACGCCACCAGCGGGGACACCAGCTACCACTTCCGGTTCCTGCGGCCCGCGGCCCCGGCCGCCGACGGCTCGGTGACGGTCGACCTCAACCGGGCGCTGCTGCCGCCCTGCGCCTTCGCGGACCACTTCATCTGCCCCTTCCCGCCGCCCGGCAACACCCTCTCCGTCGCCGTCAAGGCGGGGGAGCGCCTGCGGACCGACGGCTGAACAGCCCCCGTACCGACCGCGTCCGGCCCCGGTGGAACTGATCCGCCGGGGCCGGACGGCTGCGCGGCGCAAGTCGCCACGCCGCAAGCTCAGGCCAAAAGGCGCTCTTGCGCCGGAAGTTGACGCCTTGAATACTCCCGAGCAGCGCTTGTCAGGGGCACGGCACATCCGGAATCCGGACACCGGCCGTTCACCTGACTGCGCCTCACGGGTCCGGCCACCCCACAGGCGGACCCCCGACTCCCCTCGGGAGGAAACAAGTGAGGATCAAGCGCACCACCCCCCTCAGCGGCAACGCGAGACGCAGCAGGGCCGTCGCCATCGCCGCAGGCCTCGTGGCAGTCGCCGCACTCGCCGTCCCCAGCGCACAGGCCAGCTCCACCGGAACGTACAGCGCGAACCAGCTCTCCGCCGCGAGCGAAGCCGTCCTCGGCGCCGACGTGGCAGGCACGGCCTGGAACGTCGACCCCGCGACGAAGAAGCTCGTGGTCACGGTCGACAGCACCGTCTCCGCTTCGGAGATCCAGCAGATCAAGGACTCCGCGGGCTCCAACGCGGGCGCCCTGCGCATCGAGCGCACCTCCGGGAAGTTCAGCAAGCTGCTCTCCGGCGGTGACGCCATCTACGCACCCGGCTGGCGCTGCTCCCTCGGATTCAACGTCCGCAGCGGCAGCACCTACTACTTCCTGACCGCCGGTCACTGCACCGACGGCAACCCGCCCTGGTACACCAACTCCTCGAACACCACCTACATCGGACCGACGGTCGGCTCCAGCTTCCCGACCAACGACTACGGTCTGGTGCGCTACGACAACGCCGCCGTCTCCCACGAGGGCACCGTCGGCAGCGTCGACATCACCAGTGCGGCCAACGCCACGGTCGGGATGTCCGTCACCCGCCGCGGCTCCACCACCGGCATCCACAGCGGCACCGTCTCCGCGCTCAACGCCACGGTCAACTACGGCGGCGGAGACGTCGTCTACGGCATGATCAAGACCAACGTGTGCGCGGAGCCCGGCGACTCCGGCGGTCCGCTCTACTCCGGCTCCAGGGCGATCGGCCTCACCTCGGGCGGCAGCGGCAACTGCAGCTCCGGCGGTACGACGTTCTTCCAGCCGGTCACCGAGGCGCTCAGCGCGTACGGCGTCAGCGTCTACTGACGCACCGGGCGGCTGGTCCCGTCCCCGGGGACCGGCCGATCCTCGAAAGCGCAAGTCGAACACGCCGAGCCCCCGCCCGAATTCGGGGCGGGGGCTCCCGCTGACCCCGCGGCTTTTGAGAGGATGTGACACGGACGGTCACGCAGGAGCAACGGGGGCGGATGCTGCGCCTCCCGGAGGGATGCCCTCCGGGAACCCCCGGCAGACACCCCAGGGGGTTCCAGGTCCGTGAAACGCATCGGAGTGACCGGTCACCGCAGCATTCCAAGGGAAGTCCACGACCACGTGCTGGCGGCGATGCGCACGGCACTCCGCGGCTTCGACGGATCGGTGGAGGCACTGTCCAGCCTGGCGGTGGGCGCGGACCAGCTCTTCGCCGACCTGGCCCTCGCCCACGGCGCCGAGCTGACGGTGGTCATCCCCAGCGGCGACTACGAGGCCTGCTTCGCCGACGAGGCCGAACTCGCCCGCTACCGTTCCCTCAAGGCCCGCGCCGTCCGCGAGGTCAGGCTGGACTACCCGCACTCCACCGACGAGGCGTACTACGCGGCCGGCGCCTACATCGCCGACCACTGCGACCGCCTGCTCGCCGTGTGGGACGGCCGCCCCGCCCGCGGCCTCGGCGGCACCGGCGACATCGTGACGTACGCCCGGGGGCTGGGCCGCCCGGTCACGGTGATCTGGCTCGACGGGGTCGAGCGCGCCTGATGGATCGTCAGGGGCCGGGGTGGGCGGCCGTCACATCTGATGCCGGGCGAGCCAGTCGGTGTGCTGGGGGGAGACGATGCGCTCGGTCTCGAACACCGCTCGCGGCCACTGCCGCTCGTTCAGTGTGGTCTCCATCGCCACCTGCATGGACTCCAGGTCCTTCTCCACCAGGGAGTGGGCCGAGATCAGCGGATGGTGGCGGCGCATCTCGACCCAGGCGAGACAGGCGGCGCCCGCGGCGGAGAGCACCCCGGTCAGGGCGAAGGACTGGCCGACCGAGAACGCCCTGAGCAGGGCGAGGAGCAGGGCGAGCGCCGTCAGTGCGGCGATCGTGGTCGACCAGGCGAGCGTGGCGCGCCGCGACACCTCCTGGCGTCTGCGGTACCAGCTGCGCTGTTCGATCAGCCGGTCGCGCACATAGGTCTCCTTGCGCACGGTGAATGCCTTGTCCCGCAATGCGCGCATGGATTCGGTGATGAGCCCGCCGGAATCCGCCGTCCGGTCCCGGGGATCGGACCAGCCCACCTTACGGAGCTCCTGCAGCCCCTCCTCGAGCCGATTGGCGAACACCGCTTCGGGGTGATGTGTGCCGGTGTCGAAAGGTGAGCCATGCACCGAGTAGCGCCAGCACATCGATTTGATGAACTCCGCCGCGGAGCGATTCAGTTGCCAATGCGACTTTGCTTTCCGCCGGGAGGTGAGGTAGGTCGTGATCAGCACCCCGAGGTAGGCCAACACCGCCACACCGTCCGTGAGTTGGAGCGTGCCCGCGACCTCCGCACGCCAGGGCAGCGCGGCCGGAACCGAGCCCGTGACCAGCAGGATGAGCTGCCACCTGGTGGTGTTGACCGCCTCGCGCTGACGCGCGATCGCGATGGCGTCCGTGTGGTGAAAGAGATCCGGCAGATCAGCGTTCCTGAAGACCATGCTCTGCAGTGGTCCGGGAATCGCCGTCATGTTCACTCCCGTCTGCGGTTATGTTGTCACTCTGTTGGCGGAATCTATAGTTCCGTTTGATCCTGGCCGGTCCCGTGTGACGCTCTTGTTCCAAGTGGGCGTCCTCAGTTGCCAACCGAGGCCATGAGAGTAAAGTCGTGCCGCCGGGCACTGCAATGGTGCAGGTACCAACACTGGTTTCCTGTCCGGAACTATTCCATCGGAACGAATCCCCTCAAGGACGGCCGTGAAGACCACTGAATCCTCCCTCTCCTTCGCCGTTGCGAAGAAGAGTCGTGTGCCGCTCGCCGCGATCGACGCGCGTGGTGGCGAAGCAGCCAGGAAGCTCGGTCGGGTGCATGTAGCCTCCGCCGGTCGCCCCAGCCAGGCATCCACCTTCAACTCCTCCCTCTGATCCCTTATTGCGGATCACTCCTCCGGGGCAGCCGGTCTGCCGGATCACCCTTCCGGGCTGGCTAGACTGGTGGAATGACAGGACTTCTGGTCCCTTTCCGTGAAGTAGTCCTCAAGGTTCACAGCAGGTGTGATCTTGCCTGTGACCATTGCTATGTCTACGAACATGCCGATCAGAGCTGGCGAACCCGTCCGAAAACAATCTCTGACGACGTCATCTTCCGGACTGCTCAGCGCCTGGCTGAGCATGCCAAGACACACGCACTGCCCTCCGTGTCAGTGATCCTGCACGGAGGGGAGCCTCTACTGGCGGGCCCCGCCCGGCTGCGCCGCATCTGCGAAGAGCTGACCTCCGCCTTCGACGGCATCGCCGCCCTCGACCTGCGCATCCACACCAACGGGCTGCAACTCAGTCCGCGCTATCTCGACCTCTTCAGCGAGTACGACGTCAGGGTGGGCATCTCCCTCGACGGCGACCGCGCGGCCAACGACCGGCACCGCCGCTTCGCCGACGGGCGCAGCAGCCACCCCCTGGTGCTCAAGGCCGTCGAACTGCTCCGGCAGGAGCGCTACCGCCATCTCAACCTCGGCCTCCTGTGCACCATCGACATCGAGAACGACCCGCACGCGGTCCTCGACGCCCTCACGGAGCTCGAACCGCCGCTCATCGACTTCCTGCTGCCGCACGCCACCTGGGACGACCCGCCGCCCCGTCCGGACGGATCGCCCACCGCCTACGCCGACTGGCTCCTCGCGGTCTTCGACCGCTGGCAGGAGCAGGGGCGTCCGGTGCCGGTACGGATCTTCTCCTCGGTCGCCTCCACGCTGAACGGCGGCCCCAGTCTCACCGAGTCGCTGGGCCTGGCCCCGACCGACCTCGTCGTCGTCGAGACCGACGGCCGGCTGGAGCAGGTGGACTCGCTGAAGAGCGCCTACGAGGGCGCGGCGGACACCGGCTTCGACGTCTTCGCGCACTCCTTCGACGAGGTCGCGGCGCACCCCGGGGTGCGGGCGAGGCAGCTCGGTCTGGCGGGCGTCAGCGAGACCTGCCGCGCCTGCCCCGTCGTACGTTCGTGCGGGGGAGGCCTGTACACCCACCGCTACAGCTCCGCCGGCTCCGGCGAGGGTTTCGACAACCCGTCGGTCTACTGCCACGATCTCGCCGCCCTGGTGCACGGCATCGAGGCCCGCACGTCCGCGGACGCCGTGGCACCGGCGGTGGCCGAACCCGCCGAACTGCTCGCCGCCCAGGAGGACCTCACCCGCACGCTCCTGGCCCGGCTGCACGCGGACCTGGACGGCAGGGGCGGCGATCCCTGGGCGGCCGGGTGGGAACTGGCGGCCGTGCTGGAGGGCTCGGAGGAAGGGGCCCGGGAGCTGGACGCCGTACTCGCCCATCCGTACAGCCGCAGCTGGCTGCTGGACTCGCTGGACGCCCTGTACGACGAGCGCCCGGGAGCGGCGACCGCCGCCGCCGACGGCCTGCGGGCGCTGCTCGCGGCCGCCGCCGTGCGGGCCGGCCTCGATCTCCGCGCACCGGTGACCTACCGGGACGGCGCGCTGGTCCTGCCCACCCTCGGCCGGCTGACGGTCGGCGGCCCGGGGGAGCACGGCACGGTGCTGGTGTGCGCCGCCGGGGACGGGTTCCTGGCCGGGGCCGCCGCCGGACCGGCCGAGCGGCGGATCCGACGGGTCCGGCGGCGGGCCGCGGCCGAGCCCGGCTGGCTGCCGGTGCGCGCGTTCGCCCTGCCCGGCGGCCCGGCCGCGGACCGCGGCTTCGTGATCGACGACCTCGACCCGTACCGCGACTGCTTCACCGGACCCGCGGCGGCCACCCTCGGCGCGGCCGCGGCCGGCCGGCTGGGTGCCGCGCTCACCGGGGCGTGGGAGCTGATCGAGCGGCGGGCTCCGGCGTACGGCGCGGACTCCGCCGACGGCCCGCTCACCTTCACCCCGCTCACCGGCTCCGTGCCGGGCGAGCCCTCCGTGGGGCGGCACGGATACGGCGCCCTGGGAATCGGCGCGGACGAGCGCGCGGACACGCTGGCGCTCACTCTGCTGCGCGGAGTGCGGCGGGCGAGATTCCGGGCACTTGCGGACGTCACGGATCTTTACGCGGCGGACGGCTCCTGGGAACATCGAATGCCCTGGCAGGAGGAATTGGTTCCGTTTTCCCGGCTGCTGGCCGGCACCTATGAACGACTGGCGCTCGCGGCATTCGATCCCCGGTACCGGGACGGAGTGCCGCAGGCGCTCGACACGCTGGAAGGCGCCGCCGAACTCACCGTCGGCGGAAAACGGCTTCTGGCCCTGATGCGAAAAGAATTCTGAATCCTGGATTCCGGTTCGATGGGAAGGGGCGGATGCGGGAGAACCGGAAGGAACAACCGGGAGGAACGACCGCAGACCGCATTCGATCAGGAGTGTAGTCGGCGGAGCGCGTGAACAGATGACTGAAAAGTGGCGTTGATTGACCGAACGTCATGGGGGTGGAGCAAGGTCCGCTCCGGAATGATGAATTCGCTCGCATTCTCTTCACTCCTCGGGTGCGGGTGCTCACACAGGACGGGGGTCGTGTGCACGCGACGACGCAGCAGCGAGCGGCGGACCATCGGCCGTACTTCTTCTTGAGTTATGCCCACACACCGGGGTACGGCGGTGGCACCGACCCCGACATGTGGGTCGAGCGGCTCTTCCAGGATCTGTGTGGCCATGTGATGGCCATGACCGATCTGCCCGCGGGCGCCCCCGCGGGCTTCATCGACCGCGAGATACGCTCCGGCGAGGGCTGGTCCGAACGGCTCGGTGAAGTGCTCGCCACCTGCCGGGTGTTCGTACCGCTGTTCTCGCCGCGCTACTTCGCCAGCGAGATGTGCGGCAAGGAGTGGTACGCCTTCGCCCAGCGCGCCATCCACTACCGGGCCCGCTCCAACCAGCCGGCCGAGGCGATCGTGCCGGCGCTCTGGGTGCCGGTGCCGCCCAGCCAGCTGCCGGGGCCCGCCGAGCGATTACAGTTCAACCACCGTGATTTCGGGGACCGTTACGTCAGCGACGGACTGTACGGGCTGATCAAGCTCAAACTCTTCAACGAGGAGTACGAGCGTGCGGTGTACGAGCTCGCCAAACGCATCGTCAGCGTCGCCGACACCGTACGGATCGGCACCGGCCGCCCCGTCGACTACCGGCTCGCGCCCAGCGCCTTCGGCTCACCGGGCAGCATGGCCGCCGGCGGCCCCCGCCCCATGCAGGTGACCATCGCCGCCGCCACCCGCCACGACCTGCCCGAGGGGCGCAACGCCGACTACTACGGCGACAACCCGCAGGACTGGAACCCCTACCACCCGGACGCCGCGCGCCCCCTCGCCTACGTGGCCGAGGACCTGGTGCGCTCCCTCAACTACCAGGCCACCATCGCCTCCTTCGACGAGGAGGCCGGCCTGCCGGGCGGCAAACAGCCACCGACCACCCCGGAGATCCTGCTCGTCGACCGCTGGGCGCTCCAGGACGAGGACCGGTGCCGGCGGCTCGCCGCCTTCGACGCGGAGAACCGCCCCTGGGTGACGATGGTCGTGCCGTGGAACCGCGACGACCACGAGAGCAGAGCCGCGGAGGCCGAACTCACCGCCAAGCTCGAACGGACCATGCCCACCAAGATGCGCCAGGGCCGGGCCTACTGCCGCGCGGCCGCCAAGGGCGTGCCGAGCATGGAGGCCTTCGGCCAGATCCTGCCGCAGGTGGTCGAGGTGGCCGCCCAGCAGTATCTGAGACACGCGGCCGTCTATCTGCCCGCCACCGGCGGCGGAGGCCCCACCGAACGGACACGGCTGATGGGACCGATGGCGCAGACCCAGTACATCCCCGGGACACATGACGCTTCGACGGATGCGGAGGACACGGATGACGGCCAGTCGTGACGGGCGCATCGTCACCTTCTACTCGTACAAGGGCGGTACCGGGCGCACCATGGCCCTGGCCAACACCGCCTGGATCCTCGCCGCCAACGGCAAACGGGTACTGGCCGTCGACTGGGACCTGGAGGCCCCCGGACTCCACCGGTTCTTCCACCCGTTCCTCGACCCCTCGACGCTCGGCGCCACCACCGGGGTCATCGACCTGATCACCGAGTACGCCTGGGCCGCGACCAGCCCCGTGCAGCGGGCCGACGACTGGCACCGGGACTACGCCCGGATCCAGCCGCACGCGGTCTCGCTCACCCCGGAGGCGCTCGGCTGGGAGTTCCCGCAGGGCGGCACGCTCGACTTCGTCTCCGCCGGACGGCAGAACCGCGAGTACTCCGCGACCGTCTCCACCTTCGACTGGGACAACTTCTACGACCGCCTCGGCGGCGGCCACTTCTTCGACGCCCTGCGCGACGACATGAAGGCCAACTACGACTACGTCCTCATCGACAGCCGCACCGGCCTCAGCGACATCGCCGACATCTGCACCGTCCACCTGCCCGACGTGCTCGTCGACTGCTTCACCCTCAGCGACCAGTCCATCGACGGCGCCGCCTCGGTCGCCCGGCAGATCTCCGAGCGCTACACCGGCCGCCCCATCTCGATCTTCCCCGTCCCGATGCGCATCGACGAGGGCGAGAAGGAGAAGGCCGACGCCGGCCGGGCGCTGGCCCGGCTGAAGTTCGACCGGCTGCCGCGCGACCTCTCGGGGGACGAACTCACCGCCTACTGGGGCGCGGTGGAGATCCCGTACCGCCCCTACTACGCGTACGAGGAGACGCTGGCCACCTTCGGCGACGAGGCGGGCCTCACCAACTCCCTCCTCTCCGCCTTCGAGCGGCTCACCTCCGTCATCACCGGCCAGCAGGTCACCTCGATGCCGGCGGTCGGCGAAGAGGTACGGCTGCGCATCCGCGACGCCTTCACCCGGCGCAGGCCCGCCCTGCCCGCCGATCTCCTGCTCAGCTATGTGGCGGAGAACCGGATGTGGGCCGACTGGATCGAGTCCGTGCTCACCCGGGCCGGCTTCCGCGTCGTGCCGCGCGACGTGTCCGCCGAGCGGGAGCCCCAGGAGGCGACCGCCGTCGCCGCGGAGAACGCGGTCCGGACCGTGGTGCTGCTCTCCAGCGCCTATCTGAAGTCGCAGCGCGCGGTGAACCTCTGGGACCGGGCCGTCGCCGAGGACCCGGGCGGCGGGCGGCGCCATCTGCTGCCCCTCAGGGTCGGTGACGTCCGGCTCTCCGCGCCCTACATCGACCGCAACCCCGTCGATCTGTTCCGGCTCGACGAGGTGCACGCCACCGCCGCCCTGTTACGGGCCCTGGACCGGCCCGTCCAGCTCACCGACGCGGTCTCGCCCGGACCGCGCTTCCCCGGCACCGTCCCCCGGATCTGGAACGCACCGCCGCGCAACCCCGGCTTCACCGGCCGCTCCCTGGTCCTGGAGCGGATGCGCGACCAGCTCGGCGGCGGCATGGCCGTCGTGCTGCCGCAGCCGCAGACCCTGTACGGACTCGGCGGCGTCGGCAAGACGCAGGTCGCCCTGGAGTACGTGCACCGGTTCATGGCCGACTACGACCTGGTCTGGTGGATATCGTCCGAGCAGACCGACGACGTGGTCGCCGGCCTCGCCGAACTCGCCGTCCGGCTCGGCGCCCAGGGCGGCGACGACATGGCGGCCGCCTCCCAGGAGGCCGTCGACCTGCTGCGCCGGGGCGTGCCGTCGGACCGCTGGCTGCTGGTCTTCGACAACGCCGACGACCCCGAGCGGCTGCGGCGCTACTTCCCCCAGGGCGGCTCCGGCCACATCCTGGTCACCTCCCGCAACCAGGCCTGGTCCCAGCACGGCGACGCGCTGCCCGTCGACGTCTTCCTGCGCGAGGAGTCCATCGAGCACCTCCAGCGCCGGGCACCGGGGCTGAGCGACGAGGACGCCGCCCAGGTGGCCACCGCCGTGGGCGACCTGCCGCTCGCCGTCGAACAGGCCGCGGCCTGGATCGCGGAGACCGCCACCCCGATCGACACCTATCTGGAACAGCTGGCCCAGCAGGCACCGGAGGTCCTGGCGCTCAACCAGCCGGCCGGCTACCCCGAGCCCGTCGCGGCTACCTGGAACATCTCCATCCAGCGCCTCAAGGAGCGCTCGCCCGCCGCGGTGCGCCTCCTCCAGCTCTGCGCCTTCTTCGCCCCCGAGCCGATCTCGGGGAACCTGCTGTACAGCAAGGAGATGATCGAGGCGCTGAAGCCGTACGACGCCTCGCTCCAGGAGAAGCTGGTGCTGGGCCGGGTCATCCGGGAGATCGGCCGGTTCGCCCTCGCCAAGGTCGACCAGGTCTCCAACTCCATCCAGGTGCACCGGCTCGTGCAGGCCGTCATCCGGGCCCAGCTCACCGAGGAGGAGCAGCGGGACGCCCGGCACGCCGTCCACCGCATCCTGGCCGGTGCCAGGCCCGATGACGACGAGCCGATCGACAACCCCGCCAACTGGCCTCAGTTCGCCACGATATGGCCGCACCTCGGCCCGTCCGACGCCCGTAACTGCAAGGAGCCCGAGGCCCGCAGGCTGCTGATCGACCGGGTGCGCTACCTGTGGAAGCGCGGTGACTTCAGGACGGCCACCACGCTCTGCGAGGAGCTGCGCGAGATCTGGCGCGAGACGCTGGGGGAGCGGGACATCCAGTACCTCTACCTCTGCTTCCACCTGTCCAACATCTACCGCTCGCGCGGCCGTTACGTGGAGGCGAAGGACCTCGACGAGATCACGCTGGCGACCCAGCGGGAGGTGCTGGGCCCGGAGCACCCGCACACGTACATGAGCACCAGCAGCCTGGCCACGGACCTCGGCACGCTCGGCGAGTACACCAGGGCGATCGAGCTGGCGACCGAGGCCACCGACGGGTTCAACCAGATCTTCCACGACTCGCACCCCAGGGCCCTGGCCGCGGCCAACAACCTGGCGTTCACCCTGCGCTCCATCGGCCAGTACGCCCGGGCCCGCGAGATCGACCAGGACGTCTTCGACCGGCGCCGCGAGGTGCTCGGCGAGGAACACCCGTACAGCCTCTCCTCGGCCATGAACCTGGCCCGTGACCTGCGGGACGTCGGACGGTACGAGGACTCGGTCGGCATCCTCAGCCGTACGTACGACAGCTACAAGGGCACGCTCGGCCGGTCCTTCCCCGGCACGCTCAGCGCGGCCAAGAGCCTGGCGGTCTCGCTGCGCCGGGCCGGCCGGCTGGAGGACGCCCGCCGGCTGACGGTGGCGACCAGGGCCCGGTACCGGGCCAAGTACACCTCCGCCAACCCGGAGTCGCTGGCCTGTGATCTCAATCTGGCGGCCGACCTGTTCGCGGCCGGCGAGTCGACCGAGGCCCGGGACGCCGCGCAGGAGGTCGTCGACCAGTACGTGAAGGTGCCGGGCGAGAAGCACCCGTACACGCTGGCGGCGCTGAACAACCTGGGGGTCTACCTCTGGGGGACCGGCGCGGCCGAGGAGGCGGTGCAGGTGCTCACCCGGGTGGTCGCCCTGATGCGTGAGGTGTACGGGCGGGAGCACCCCAACACGCTGTTCAGCGTGATGAACCTGGCCAACGCCACGGCGGAGCGGGGCGATCTCGACCTGGTGCTGAAGACCGAGCGGGTCCTGGCGGTGCAGTTCCGGGACGTACTGGGCGCACACCATCCGGAGACCCTGGCCATGAAGTCGAACATGGCGGTCACGCTCGACGCGATGGGGCGCAAGGACGAGGCGCTCCAGGTCAGGGCCGAGACGGTCGACGAGCTCTCCCGGCAGCTCGGTGACGAGCATCCGCTCACCCGGATCGCCCGGGACGAGCGCCGGTTCCAGCGCGAACTGGAACCGCAGGCGGTGTGAGGGACGGGAGCGTCCGGCCACCGGGCCGGACGCTCCCGCCGCTCAGCCTCCCGACGTATCCAGCAGCCAGGTGAGGATGCGGGGGAGGGCGTGCAGCGCGTCGAAGTGCGCGGCCGCCGGTTCCACCACGACGGTGGCACCCGGGATGCGGCTCGCCAGCCAGCGGGTGTGCCCGACCGGTGAGAACACGTCCTTCTCGCCGTGCCACAGCAGCACCGGACCGGTGATGTCGGCCGGGTCGAACCCCCACGGGTGGCTGAACGCGAGTGCGTCGTCGATCCAGCCGTACGCGGAAGTGCGCAGCCCCTCACGGTAGTTGCGCAGCAGCATGGTGCGGACGCCGGCGTCGTTGACCACCATCCGGTCGGAGTCGGTCAGCTCCCGGCGCAGATCGTCGATCAGCCGGACCGGGTTCTTCCTGATCACCGCGGACCGTGAGATGAACGATTCCGCGAGCCCGTCCGGGTCGGCGGTCGCCGTGGTGTACGCCAGCACGTTGGAGGCGGCCATCCCGTCGAACCAGTCGAGCCCTTCGGCGTCCCGGGGCGCCAGCCCGACCAGGGCGGCGGTACGGGTGACCCGCTCGGGCATCAGCGCCGCACAGGCCAGGGCGTGGCAGGCGCCACCGGACCGCCCCACCACGGCGAACCGGTCGAGTCCGATGTGGTCCGCGATCGCCCGTACGTCCTGGACGGCATCGGCGACACAGCGGCCCGGAAGCCGGTCGGAGTCGCCGTATCCCGGCCGGTCGTAGGTGATCAGCTGGGTCTTTCGCTGGTACAGCACCATGCCGCGCGGTGCCGGCCCGAGTCTGCTGCCGGGCATCCCGTGCAACAGGAACACCGGTCTGCCGCGGGGATCCCCCAGCCGCTCCACCACCAGTTGACGTCCGTCGGCCGCGCGCACCCGACTGCGCACTACGTGCCTCCTCGCGATCCATGCGGACACGGCGTGTCCGGCTTTCCCCGCACCATCCGATGATGACCCATCAGAGCCGTTACCGGGATGGCGCGTGGGGAGAATCCGGGAGGCTCCGGGGGAGCGGACGGGTGCGGAGCGCCGGGGATGCGCCGGGAATCGGATCCGCAGAGGCGAATACCGGACAGGACTAGTCCTCACCCAGTGCCGACCGGGCGGTTGCACGGGGTGTTCGCAGAAGGAACCGACGAGGCCCGACCACCGGTAAGTGAACGTGTCACGACCGAACAGGTGGTGTCGTGTGTGCGTCCTGAAGTCGGCCTTGTGTGCTATCTGGACGGTCGGAATAGTGGGCGCCCCATCCTCCGTGTACGGGCGACCCCACATCATCCGTGCGCGGCCCCACAGGAGGTCGAAGTTGAAGCATCGACGCATGTCCAGGAAGCGCGCAGTGCTGGCCGGCTCGGCAGTGGTCGCCCTGGTCGCCGCAGGAGTGACGTTCCAGAGTGCGAACGCGAGTGACGACATACCGCAGTTCACCGCCCGGACGCTGAACGCGGCGGCGGCCGGAAAGCTCGCCACCGGTCTCGGCAAGGACCTGGGCACCGACGCAGCGGGCGCGTACTACGACGCCTCGTCGAAGAACCTCGTGATGAACGTGGTCGACGAGGCCGCCGCGGAGCAGGTGCGGCAGGCGGGCGGCAGGGCGAGAGTCGTGCAGAACTCGCTGGCCGAGCTGAAGTCGGCCCGGCAGACCCTGACCGGCAAGGCCACGATCCCCGGCACCTCGTGGGCCGTCGACCCGGTCAGCAACAAGGTGGTCGTCACCGCGGACCGCACGGTCAGGGGCGACGCCTGGCAGAAGCTCAGCTCGGTGGTCGAGGGGCTGGGCGGCAAGGCCGAGCTCAAGCGGTCCGCCGGGGAGTTCAAGCCGTTCATCGCGGGCGGCGACGCGATCTGGGGCAACGGCGGGCGCTGCTCGCTCGGCTTCAACGTGGTCAAGGACGGCGAACCGTACTTCCTGACCGCCGGTCACTGCACCGAGGCGATCTCCAGCTGGTCGGACTCCCAGGGCGGCGCGGAGATCGGTACGAACGCCGGTTCGTCGTTCCCGGACAACGACTACGGCCTGGTGAAGTACACCTCGGACACGGCGCACCCCAGCGAGGTCGACCTCTACGACGGCTCCACCCAGCCGATCACCAAGGCGGGCGAGGCGACCGTGGGGATGACGGTGTCGCGCAGCGGCTCCACCACCCAGGTGCACGACGGCGAGGTGACGGGCCTGGACGCCACGGTCAACTACGGCAACGGCGACATCGTCAACGGGCTGATCCAGACGACGGTCTGCGCCGAGCCCGGAGACAGCGGCGGTTCGCTCTTCGCCGGTGACACGGCGATCGGTCTGACCTCGGGCGGCAGCGGCGACTGCTCCTCGGGCGGCGAGACCTTCTTCCAGCCGGTGCCGGAGGCGCTGTCCGCCTTCGGGGCCGAGATCGGCTGACCTGTCTGGACCGTTTCCGTGCGGTGACGAGTGGCCCCCGGCTGTGCCGGGGGCCACTCGGCCGTGCGGGTCAGGCGGCCCGGGCCGGTCTGCGGGAGTCCGTCTTCGCGGGTGCGACACCGAAGATGTCGACCGCGTGGTAGTACGTCCAGGCCGTCGCGTTGCACGAGGTCAGCGTCGCGCCGGAGTAGGCGGAGCACACCCGCTTGAGATCCGCGTAGAGCGCGGAGTCGAGGCGGGCCTTGTTGGCGGAGAACGTGCCGGCGGCCTTGTAGTTCCGGTAGCCGAAGTCGTGCCGGGCGCAGGCCGTCTGGAAGGGGAAGCCGAACGGGTTGTCGGGCGAGGTGCTGCAGTAGTCCGTCGACCAGTCGAAGCCGTAGGCGGCCCAGGCGCCCTGGTTGTTGCGGGCGGCGTTCCAGGTGTTGTAGCTGGCGGCGCTCGTCTGGGTCCAGGAGCTGAGCACCTGGGGCTTGTCCGCGGGGGCGGCCGAGGCGGATGCGGCGGGCAGCAGGGCGAGCGGCAGCGACAGGGCTACGGTGCCGAGTAACGCGGCGACATGGCGACGCATGGACAACCTCCGTGGGGTGAGGGGAGCCGTGTGGTCCCGCTCCTCTCGTGCGAGGCGCGGGATCACCCCAGGATGCCGTCATGTACCTGCCATGCCTAGTCATTGTGTCAACTCGACGCCGGGGGTTGGGGCGCCGTTCTTCTCCGCTACGCCGCTGTCGAGCCGCCGCCCGCCGCCCCCGCGAGCGGGGCGTCCGCCGGCTCCGGCTTCCTGCGCATCGCCATCAGCAGGGTGATGACCGTGCCCACCACCGCCCACGCGGACAGCACCAGCAGCGGTCCGGTCACCGCGTTGCCCTTGAAGTACGCGATCGAGCGGGCCACCCAGGTGCCGGCGCCCGGTGGCAGTGCGGGGCCGATCGCCCGCCAGAAGTCCGGCAGCATCGGGAGCGGGAAGGCGCCGCCCGCGCTCGGGTTGCCCGCGATCACCACGATCAGGACCGCCAGGCCGATGCCGACGATGCCGGTGAGCGCCTGCAGGGCGAGCGTGATCATGCCGACCGCGAAGACGGTCAGCGCGCCCAGGCCCGACAGCCCCCAGAAGGATCCGGGCAGGGCTCCGAGGATCGGGCCGATGATGACGGCGCCGCCGATCCCGCCCGCGATCGAGTACAGCGCCATGACGCCGGTCCGGATCACCGCGCGCTGACGGTTGGCGGGGCGGGAGCCCGCGCTGATCGCCAGGATCGAGGCGCAGAGGTAGCCGCCCACGCACCAGCCCACGACCAGGTAGAAGGACGAGAGTCCGTCGAAGTCCTGGTCCGACGCCGGGGCCACGTCCACGGAACGCACCGTGCGGCGCTGGGTGAGATCGACCTTCTTGATGATCTCCGTCAGCGAGTTGGCCAGGACGGTGCCGCCGCCGGAGGCGACCAGCACGGTGTCGGTGGTGCCCCGGGGGCTGACGATGAGGGCGCCGTCGATGTCCCGGTCCAGGATCTGCCGGCGGGCGGTGGCCGCGTCGGTGACGGTGCGGGGGTCGAGGGGGCCGCCGGGGAGGTTCTTCAGTTCGGTGACCAGCTGGGCGGACACCTGCTGGGGTGCGACGACACCGAAGGGGACGTCGGTCGGCTTCGGGTTGTGGAGCGCGCCGATGTAGGACGCGATGAACAGCAGCTGCAGCGCCAGTACGCCGATGACGAGCAGCGCGGCTCGCGGAGTGACGGCACTCTTCACCTCGTCGACGAAAGTCATGCCCCCACGGTCCGGGGTGCCCGTCGTCCCCGCAGTCGGGGCCGGGCCGAATGGCTGAGAGGTGGCCCGCCTCTCAGGTATCGCACGAATGTTCGAACGTGGTCTATGGTGGAGAGCGAGGGGGTGGTGAGTACGGATCGGTTCAGGAGGTGCAGGTGCCCGGGTTCACGCATCTGCATACCGTTTCCGGGTTCTCCCTGCGGTACGGGGCCTCGCACCCGGAGCGGCTGGCGGAGCGCGCCGCGGAGCGGGGGATGGACGCTCTCGCGCTGACCGACCGGGACACCCTGGCGGGTACGGTCCGGTTCGCCAAGGCCTGTGAGCGGGAAGGGGTGCGGCCGCTCTTCGGAGTGGATCTCGCCGTGGCCCCCGCCGGGCGGGCGGAGGGCGACGGGCGTACGTACCGGCTGCGGACCCCGGTCCGGGGCGGTGCCTTTGTCGATGAATCCGCCCCCCGGGTCACCTTCCTCGCCCGTGACGGCGCACAGGGCTGGGCCGAGCTCTGCCGGCTCGTCACCGCCGCCCACGCCGCCGTGCCCGAGGGCGGCCGGCCCCTGGTCGGCCGGTCCGCACTGCCCGCCGAAGGGCTCACCGTGCTGCTCGGCCCCGACTCCGAGGTGGGCAGGGCGCTGGCCGCCGGCCGCCCCGACCGGGCCGCCGTCCTGCTCGCCCCCTGGCGGGAGGTGTACGGCGACGACCTGCGGCTCGAAGCCGTCCACCACGGCCGGGACGGCACCGGACCCGGTTCGCTGCGGCTCGCCGCCCGTACCGTCGGCTTCGCCGCCGAACAGGGGATACGGGCCGTGCTGACCAACGCCGTCCGGTACGCGGATGCGGGGCAGGGCCCGGTCGCCGACGTACTCGACTCCGCCCGCAGGCTCGTCCCCGTCGACCCGCGCCGCGCCCCGCTCGACAGCGGCGAGCGCTGGCTCAAGGACGCCTCCGCGATGGCGGAGACCGCCGAGCGGATCACCGCCGCCGCCGGGCTCGGCCCCGGTGCCGGGGCGCGGCTGCTCGCCGAGACCCGGCACACCGCCGACGCCTGCGCCGTCGACCCCGAGGACGACCTCGGCCTCGGCTCCGTCCACTTCCCCGAACCGCACCTCGTCGGCGCCGGCCGCCGCACCGCCCAGCGGGTGCTGGCCTCCCGCGCCGCCGCCGGCATGGTGCTGCGCGGCTACGACCGCAGGCCCGGTTACTGGGACCGGATGCACCACGAGCTGGACATCATCGCCCACCACGGCTTCGCCTCGTACTTCCTGACGGTCGCCCAGGTGGTCGACGATGTGCGGGAGATGAAGGTCCGGGTGGCCGCCCGGGGTTCCGGGGCCGGCTCCCTGGTCAACCACCTCCTCGGCATCGCCCACGCCGACCCGGTCGAGCACGGGCTGCTGATGGAGCGCTTCCTGTCCAAGCGCCGCTTCGTGCTGCCCGACATCGACATCGACGTCGAGTCCGCCCGCCGCCTCGACGTCTACCGCGCGATCATCGGCCGCTTCGGCGCCGAACGGGTCGCCACCGTCGCCATGCCCGAGACCTACCGGGTGCGCCACGCCATCCGCGACGTCGGCGCCGCCCTCTCCATGAACCCCGCCGAGACCGACCGGCTCGCCAAGGCCTTCCCGCACATCCGGGCCCGCGATGCGCTCGCGGCCATGGAGGAACTGCCCGAGCTGCGCGAGGTGGCGAGGACGAAGGAGAAGTACGGACGGCTGTGGGAGCTGGTCGAGGCGCTCGACGCGCTGCCGCGCGGCATCGCCATGCACCCGTGCGGGGTCCTCCTCTCCGACGCCTCGCTGCTGCGCCGCACCCCCGTCATGCCCACCAGCGGCGAGGGCTTCCCGATGGCGCAGTTCGACAAGGAGGACGTGGAGGACCTCGGGCTGCTCAAGCTCGACGTGCTCGGGGTGCGGATGCAGTCGGCGATGGCGCACGCGGTCGCGGAGGTGCGGCGGGCATCGGGCGAGGAGGTGGACCTGGACGGTGTGCCGCCGGGTGACCCGGAGACGTACCGGCTGATCAGGACCGCCGAGACGCTGGGCTGTTTCCAGATCGAGTCGCCCGGCCAGCGCGATCTGGTCGGCAGGCTCCAGCCGGCGGATTTCCACGACCTGGTGGTCGACATCTCGCTGTTCCGGCCCGGTCCGGTCGCCGCCGACATGGTGCGCCCGTTCATCGAGGCCCGGCACGGCCGGGCGCCGGTCCGCTATCCGCACCCCGATCTGGAGGGGCCGCTGCGCGACACGTACGGCGTGGTGGTCTTCCACGAGCAGATCATCGAGATGGTCGACATCATGACCGGCTGCGGCCGGGACGAGGCCGACCGGGTCCGGCGCGGGCTCTCCGACCCCGAGTCGCAGGGCCGGATCAGGGTCTGGTTCGCGCAGCACGCGGCGGCGCGCGGGTACGGCGCCGAGGTGATCGCCCGTGCCTGGGAGATCATCGAGGCGTTCGGCAGCTACGGCTTCTGCAAGGCGCACGCGGTCGCCTTCGCCGTGCCCACGTACCAGTCGGCCTGGCTGAAGGCGCACCACCCGGCGGCCTTCTACGCCGGACTGCTCACCCATGACCCCGG
The DNA here is from genome assembly GCF_035917255.1 of Streptomyces sp. NBC_01257. Taxonomy (NCBI): domain Bacteria; kingdom Bacillati; phylum Actinomycetota; class Actinomycetes; order Kitasatosporales; family Streptomycetaceae; genus Streptomyces; species Streptomyces sp. NBC_01257. The sequence goes on along the minus strand of NZ_CP108472.1, from coordinate 2,099,732 downwards.
GATGTACCCGAAGCGGCTGCTGCTCGCGGACGCGCGGCGGCGCGGGGTGCCGGTGCTGCCGCTGGACGTGAACCGGTCGGCGGCCGTCCATCGAATCGAACTGGTGTCCGGCGAGGGAGGGGGAGGGGAGTCCTGGGGGCTGCGGCTGGCGCTCTCCGACGTCCATGGGATCAGCGCGGCCGAGGTCGCCCGGATCGAGGACGGGCAGCCCTACACCTCGCTGCTGGACTTCTGGCAGCGGGCCCGCCCGGGCAAACCCGCCGCCGAACGGCTGGCCCAGGTCGGCGCGCTGGACGCGTTCGGCGCCAACCGCCGCGATCTGCTGCTGCACCTGTCCGAACTCCACCGCGCCCAGCGCGGCGCGGGCTCCGGCGGCTCCGGCGCGCAGCTGCCGCTCGGCGGCGGCCACCGCACCGGCTCCATCGGCCTGCCCGACCTCAACGAGGCGGAACGGCTCAGCGCCGAACTGGGCGTGCTGAGCATGGACGTCTCACGCCATCTGATGAGCGATCACCACGCCTTCCTGAAGGAGCTCGGCGCGGTCTCGGCCAAGCGGCTGCGCGAGGCACGGCACGGGGACACCGTGCTGGTCGCGGGCGCCAAGGCGGCCACCCAGACCCCGCCGGTCCGCTCCGGGCGCCGGGTCGTCTTCACCACCCTGGACGACGGCACGGGCCTGGTCGACCTGGCCTTCTTCGACGACAGCCACGCCGCCTGCGCGTACACCGTCTTCCACTCCTGGCTGCTGCTGGTGCGCGGAGTGGTGCAGCGGCGCGGGCCGCGGAGCCTGAGCGTGGTCGGCGCGGCGGCCTGGAACCTGGCCGAGCTGGCCGAACTGCGGCGCACCGGAGGGCTCGACGCGGTCGCGGCCAGGCTGGCGGAGGTGCCCGCTCCGGAGAAGGAGGAGGGCGCCGCGTCCGACGAGGCCCCGGCCGCCGACGACGGCCGCCGGATCCGGATGCCCACCGGCTACGAGATGAACCCCTGGTCCGACCTCCAGCCGCCCGGCGAAGGGGCGCCCACCGGAAGGAAGCTGTGGCACCAGAGCCCGGGGAGCGCGGGATGAGCGAGCAGCCGGGTGTTCTCTGTCTGCGGTTCCGGCGGATCGGCGGCGGCCCCCCGGACGGTGCGGGCTACGCGGGGCTGCTCGCCCTGCTCGGTTCGTTCACCCCGCTCGTCGAGGCGGCGCCGCCCGACGGGGCGCTCGCCGATGTGCGGGGCGCGCTGCGCTACTTCGGCCGGGACGTGAAGGGGCTGGCCTCGGTGATCCGGGTCCGCGCACTGGCGCTGCACGGGGTGGACTGCGCGATCGGGGCCGCGGAGAACCCGATGCTGGCCCGGATGGCGCTGCGGCAGGCCGCGCCCGGGACGACCTTCGTGGTGCCGGCCGGCGAGGCCGCCGCCTTCCTCGCGGACCGGCCGGCCGCCGCGCTGGACGGCGTCGGGGCGGCGACGGCCCGCACCCTGTGCGGATACGGGCTCGACTCCGTCGGCCGGATCGCGGCCGCCCCGCTCGGCACCCTGCAACGGATCACCGGGGTGCGGACCGGGCGCGAGCTGTGGGAGCGGGCGCACGGCATCGACCGCACGACGGTCGTACCGAACGCCGCGGCCCGCTCGCTCGCCGCCGACCGGACCTTCCCGCGCGACGAACTGGACCGGGAGCGGCAGCGGCGCGCTCTCATGTCGCTCACCGAGGAACTGGGGGCGAGGATGCGCGGCGAGGGACAGGTGTGCCGCTCGCTCGCGGTCTCCGTGCGCTACGCCGACCGGACCGGTTACTCGACGCTGACCCGCAGCCGTACGCTCCCCGAGCCCACCGCGCACTCCGCGGAACTCACCGCGCTCGCCTACCGGATCCATGACTCGTTCGCCCTGCAGCGGGCCCGGGTGCGGGGGATCGCCCTGCGCGCCGAGGGGCTCGGCGACGCCGGCCGGGCCGCGCACCAGCTGACCTTCGATCCGGTGGACGAACGGGCGCGGCGGATCGAGGAGGTCGCGGACCGGCTGCGGGAGAGATTCGGGCCGCAGGCCGTGATGCCGGGGCGACTCGCGGCCTGACCTGCGCGTAGACGGCCGTTCTGCGGCTACCGTTGATGCGGCGTCAGTTTTTACCGACGCGTAACTTCCCAGGTAACCTTACTCATGCGTAAGTTGGCCTGAGTACACAGAACGTCATCAGAACTTGTGGTCCGGGCCGCAGGGTGCACAGACATCGCAACTCCCTTGAGCCGCAAGGAGACCACACGATGCTGCCCTGGACCCGTGCGCCGCGCACCCCACGTGCGCGCAGAGCCCTCACCGCACTGCTCCTCGCCGTCGCCGCAGTCGCCACCCCCACGGCCACTGCCGCTGCAGCCGCCCCCACCGCCGCCACGGCCACCTCCCGTGGCTGGAACGACTACTCCTGCAAGCCCTCCGCCGCCCACCCCCGGCCCGTCGTCCTGGTCCACGGGACCTTCGGGAACTCGGTCGACAACTGGCTCGTCCTCGCCCCCTACCTGGTCAACCGGGGCTACTGCGTCTACTCGCTCGACTACGGGCAGCTCCCCGGAGTGCCGGTCTTCAACGGCCTCGGCCCGATCGACAAGTCGGCCGGACAGCTCTCCGCCTTCGTCGACAAGGTGCTCGCCTCCACCGGGGCGCCCAAGGCCGACCTGGTCGGCCACTCCCAGGGCGGCATGATGCCGAACTACTACCTGAAGTTCCTCGGCGGAGCGGCCAAGGTGAACGCCCTGGTCGGGATCGCGCCCGACAACCACGGCACCACGCTCCTCGGCCTGACCAAGCTGCTGCCGTACTTCCCCGGCGTCGGGGACCTGCTCAACGCCGGCACCCCCGGACTCGCCGACCAGGTCGCCGGATCGCCCTTCGTGACCAAGCTCAACTCGGTCCCCGACACCGTGCCCGGCGTGCACTACACCGTCATCGCGACCAGGTACGACGAGGTCGTGACCCCGTACCGGACCCAGTTCCTGGACGGGCCCGACGTGCGCAACGTCCTGCTCCAGGACCTGTGCCCGGTCGACCTGTCCGAGCACGTGGCGATCGGCACCATCGACCGGATCGCCTACCACGAGGTGGCGAACGCCCTGGACCCGGCGCGCGCCACCCCGACCACCTGCGCCTCGGCCATCGGCTAGGGGCTGCCCCTGGCCGGACCGCCCGTCAGAGTCCGCGCCGGGCCGCTGCGGCGGCCCGGCGGCGGACCGAGAGCAGCAGCGCGACCGCACCCAGGGCGATCGTGGCCGCGCCGCCCATGGCCAGATGACGCGTGGCGGCGCTGCCGCCCGTCTCGGCGAGCCGGTCCGGGCCCGCGACGGGGACGTCGTCCGAAGCGCTGTCCGGTTCCGGGGCGTTGGCCGGGGCCGTCGCACCCGTGGCCTCGGTGACGGCCGCGCCCGTACCGGCGTCGTCGTCACCATGGCCGCCGTGCTCGACCGAGGACTTCCCCTCGCCCTCGGTGATCTCCTGCTCGGAGGGCGCCGACGCGGCCGGTGCGGGGACGGCGGCGACCGATCCGCTGCCGCTCGCGGCGCCGCCGCCCGAACCGCCGAAGACCACGTCGGAGCAGGCGTAGAACGCCTCCGGGGAGTCCGAGCGCTGCCAGACCGTGTAGATCAGCTGACGCCCCGAACGCTCGGGAACGGTGCCGTCGAAGACGTACGAACCGTCCACCAGCCGCGGGTCGGTGGCCTCGGCGAACGGCTTCGCCTCCAGGTCCGACCACTTCAGCGGCTTCGCCGGGTCGTAGGAGGCCGTGGTGAGGTAGAGCGCGAAGGAACCCCTGTGCGGCGCGGTGGCCCGGAAGCGGAAGGTGTGCGGCCCCGACTTCAGATCGGTGGCCGGCCAGTCCGCGCGCGGCAGATCCAGCCCCTTGAACTTGTCGTTGCCCGCACTGCACAGCTTGCCGTCCGGGATCAGCTGCCGGTGGTTCCCCGCCGCGTCGGCGATGTTCACACCGTTCCAGTCGTACAGCGCCTGAGTGCCGCCCGCCGCGACCGCGGCCACGCACGCGGCGGACTCCGGGTGCTCGGGACCCTCGGCGAAACAGGCCGAGACCCGGCTGACCGGGTCCGTCAGCGAGCCGTGCGCCGAGGCCGGAGCCGCGGCCAGAGCGGTGAGGACGAGCGGCGTCGCACCGAGGGCGACGACGGCGGCGGCCCTGCGGCGGGCGGGGGTGATGGCGGGCATGGCGGGGTACTCCTTCAGCGGTCCAGGTCTGTGTGCGGGGCGTCCCGGGAACAGCAAGCTAGCCTCCGGCCGGCCCCGGAAAGCCCGCGTGAAGGGCCTGGTGGCGATCGTTATGACGGGCTTAAGGGGCCGCTCACGGACGCTTAAGACCGGCGGCCCGCGGCCCAGGACCGAGCGGGCTTCCGGGGAGAGGGCCGCCGCTGTCAGTGACAGCTGGCACGATCGGTCCATGACGACGATCGACTGGGATTCAGCCGCCGGTTCCTTCGACGAGGAGCCGGACCACGGTCTGCTCGATCCCGTGGTCCGGCACGCCTGGGCACAGCGGCTGGAGAGCTGGCTGCCCTCCGGGCGTTCCGAGGTGCTCGACCTGGGGTGCGGCACCGGCAGCCTGTCGCTGCTCGTCGCCGGACAGGGCCACCGGGTCACCGCGGTGGACCGCTCGCCGCGCATGGTGGAGCAGGCGCGCGCCAAACTGGCCGGTACGGGCACCGAGGTGCTGACCGGGGACGCCTCCGCGCCACCCGTCGGCAAGCAGCGGTTCGACGTGATCCTCGCCCGGCACGTGGTGTGGCTGCTCCCCGACCCGGCGGCCGCCCTGCGCCACTGGTTCGGCCTGCTGCGGCCCGGCGGCAGACTGGTCCTGGTCGAGGGCGTGTGGAACGGGGTCGGTCTATCCGCCGCCGAACTCACCGCGCTGCTCGCCCCGTTCACCGAGCGCGTCCACCACGAGCGGCTCTCCGGCGACCGGGACCTGTGGGGCAAGGACGTCGACGACGAGCGCTACGCCCTGGTGGCCCGGGCCGAACCCCCGCGCCGGCACACCGAGGTCGTCGACGTGCACCTGATCCTGCGCCGCGGCTCCGACGTCCTGCTCGCCCGCCGGGCCGGCACGGGATACGCGGACGGGCTGCTGCACGCCCCGTCCGGGCACGTGGAGGACGGCGAGGACGTCCGCGAGGCGATGATCCGCGAGACGGCCGAGGAGATCGGCGTCGCGCTCGAACCGGAGGAACTGCGGGTGGCGCTGGTCATGCAGCACCGGGGGCCGGGCGGCAGCCCCCGCACCGGCTGGTTCTTCGAGGCGGCGTACGACCCGGACCGGCCGCCGTACAACCGCGAACCGGACAAATGCTCCGAGCTGGCGTGGTATCCGCTGGACGCCCTGCCGGACGACATGGTCGCCTACTGCCGCGCCGGTCTCGACGGCTACCGGGCGGGGGACCCGTTCCTGATCCACTGGCACGAGGACGGCGACACGGTCGCGTTCGCGCCCCGGGGTGTCCGCCGGGCCGTGTCCCTGCCGGCCGGCGGGGCCCGCACCGGGCGGCTGCACCACATCGAGCTGTGGGTGCCCGATCTGACGGCGGCCGCGGCCGGCTGGGGCTGGCTCCTCGGCGAGCTCGGCCATCTCCCGTACCAGCAGTGGGCGCACGGGCGCAGCTGGCGGCGGGGGGACAGCTATGTGGTGGTCGAGCAGTCGCCCGATCTGGCACCGGGGGCGCACGAGCGACGCCGCCCCGGCCTCAACCACCTGGCGTTCCACGTCGAGGACCGGGCCACGCTCGACGCCCTGGTGGCCCGGGCCCCCGACCACGGCTGGCGGCTGCTGTTCGCGGACCGCCATCCGCATGCGGGCGGCGACGGGCACGTCGCCGCCTATCTGGAGGACGCGGCGGGGTACGAGGTGGAACTGGTGGTGGGCTGAGGGGCTCGGGGCCCGTCCGGCGGACCTTGGCCGGGGTCGCGGCCGGCCCTGATCAAGCCGGACGGGCCCCGGCCGGGCTTCTCAGCCCAGCAGTCCGGCGAACCCCTCCTCCGTGCGGGCCAGCCGCTCCAGCTCGTCGAGTGCCGCGACCGCGGCCTTCGCCGCCTCCGGGTCGCGCCCGGCCAGGCCGCTCTCCTCGAACTCGTCCTCGTCCAGCCGCAGTACGCCGGAGCGGTCCGCCGGCACCCACAGATCGAGATCCAGGTCCTCGACGAGCAGCTCACCGTCCCGCAGCACGGCCGGACGGGTCACATCGCAGTACCAGCCCTTGAGCTCACCCGCACCCGTGCGGACCTCCTTCACCGCGAACCACGCGTCACGCCAGTAGTACTCGGTGAAGACGTCACCCGGCTCGAACCGTACGAAGCCGAAGTCGCGGACGCCGGGGGCGGCCCAGGGCGCCCGCACCGTCACCCGGGTGCCGTCGTCGGCGACCAGGGCGGCGGGATACCGGATCTTGGTCTTTCCCGCCTTGACCAGGACTACCGTCAGTCCGGCGTCAGCCGAGCCTGCGGACATGGCGCACCTCCGTGGCACAGAGTTCGTAGCCGAACCAGCGGTTGACCGCCAGCATCGGACCGTTGTCGGCGTCGTTGCCGGTGAACGCGTCGGTGTACCCGGCGGCGCGCGCCCGGTGCAGCGAGTCGTTCTTCGCGAGCTTCGCGAGGCCGCGGCCGCGGTAGGCACGGCGGGTGCCGGTCATCCCCGACCAGTAGCGGCTCGCACCGTCGGTCTGCGCCGCGCTGAACGCGGCCACCTGACCGTCGGCCACGACGACCGAGGTGAGGTGGTGGTCGAGGCAGGGATTGCGCCAGGTCTCGCCCAGCCACTCCTCGTAGTCCGAGAGCTGGGCCGGCGTGTCGCTGGGCTCGTCCGCGGTGGTCTCGGCGTCCGCCTCGAAGAGCGGGCGCGGGTCGTCGGCGAAGTCGGCGGCGGTACGCAGTTCGACACCGGCCGGGAGCTCCTGGCGGGGCGGCAGTGTGCCGCCCGCCAGGTCGAGACGGAAGAAGTACGCGGGCCGGCTCGGCGCGTAGCCGTGCTTCGCGGCGAACGCCCGGTCGCCGGGGGTGTCCAGCACCCAGGTGTAGACGGCGGTCGCGCCGGCCAGGGCCAGGTACTCCTCGGCGGTGCGCAGCAGCAGCGAGCCCGCGCCCCGTCCGGTCCGCTCCGGATGGGTGTACGGATTGCAGAACGCCTGCCCCGGCTCGGGGCTCTCGTGCGCCAGACCCACCTGGGCCGTCCCGATGATCTCGCCGTCCTCCTCCGCGACCAGCATCCGGTAGCGCTTGTCTGGATGGGCGGCTTCCAGCTCGAAGACCACGCTCTCCGGCGTCATGACCATGAACGGGAGGGCGGCGCGCCGCACCCGGACCCAGTCCTCGGCGTCGGCGGGCCGGAAATCGCGCACGATGACAGTCATGGGCCGGACCGTACCCGCAGGTCCGGCCGGTCCGCCCCCGAATTTCCGGCGGTGGGGCAGAATCGGCCCGTGACCCTGAAGATCGCAGTGGACCCGGATTCCGGCACCGCCCCGTACGAGCAGCTGCGCACGCAGATCTCCGAACTGGCCCGATCGGGCGCGCTGCCGGTCGGTTACAGACTCCCGACCGTACGCGGCTTCGCCGAGGAGCTGGGCCTCGCCGCCAACACCGTCGCCAAGGCCTACCGGGCGCTGGAGGCGGACGGCGTGATCGAGACACGGGGGCGCAACGGGACGTTCGTCGCCGCCGCGGGCGACGCGGCCGAACGCAACGCGGCGTCCGCGGCCCGCGAGTACGCGGAACAGGCCCGGCGGCTGGGCATGTCCCGGGCGCGGGCACTGGAGCTGGCGCAGGACGCGGTGCGGGCGGTCTACGCGGGCTGAGGCGGGGCGGATCCCGCCGGGCCCGCCCGCGGAGTCCCGGGGGCAGAGACCCGCCGGGCGCGGACGCGGGTCTCAGAGGTACAGACCCCTCCGGGCCCGCCCACGGAGTCCCGGAGGTAGAAGACCCACCGGGCCCGCCCCCGGACCTCAGAGGTACAGGCCCGCGTCCGCGCCCGAGTCCTGCTTGGGGACCGAGGCGGGGCCCGTGCCGCGGCGCAGTGCGTACAGCTCGGCCAGGGTCGTTCCCTCGCGCGCCACGTCCCGGCCGAGGCCCTCCTCGGTGCCGAGCCAGGCCACGGACTCCTCGCGGGTCAGCGGTCCCACCTCGATCCGGGCCAGGCAGCGGCCGGGCCGGACGACCGCCGGGTGCAGCCGCTCCAGATCCTCGTTGGTGGTCACCCCGACCAGGACGTTGCGGCCCTGGCCCAGCAGCCCGTCCGTGAGGTTCAGGAGCCGGGACAGCGCCTGGCCCGCCGTGTGCTTGGCCTCGCCGCGGATCAGCTCGTCGCAGTCCTCCAGGAGCAGCAGCCGCCAGCGGCCCTTCGCGCTGCCGTCGTCCTCGCCGATCGCGATGTCCATCAGATAGCCGACGTCGTTGAAGAGCCGCTCGGGGTCCAGTACGCAGTCGACCTGGCACCAGTCCCGCCAGGACCGTGCCAGGGTTCGCAGGGCGGAGGTCTTGCCGGTGCCGGGCGGTCCGTGCAGCAGGAGCAGCCGGCCCGCGATGTCGTCCGGGGTGACCTTCATCAGCCGGCCCATCGCCTCGGCCACCGGCGCGGTGTAGTTGGACCGGACCTCGTCCCAGGTGCCGGCCGCGATCTGCCGGGTCGTGCGGTGCGGGCCGCGGCGCGGTGAGACGTACCAGAAGCCCATCGTCACGTTCTCGGGCTGCGGTTCCGGTTCGTCCTGGGCGCCGTCCGTGGCCGCTTCGAGGATCTTCAGGGCCAGTTCGGGAGTGGTCGCGGTGACCGTGACGTCGGCGCCGCGGTTCCACCGCGAGATGAGCAGGGTCCAGCCCTCGCCCTCGGCGAGCGTGGCGCTGCGGTCGTCGTCGCGGGCGGCGCGCAGGATCTTCGCGGCCGGGGGCAGCAGGGTGGCCCCGGTGCGGACCCGGTCGAGGGAGGAGCTGTGCGAGTACGGCTGCTCGCCCGTCGCGAAGCGGCCGAGGAACAGCGCGTCGACGACATCGGACGGGGAGTCGCTGTCGTCGACGGTGAGCCGGATCGGCAGAGCGGACTCGGGGTTGGCGGACATGCCGCCCATGATCCGGCACGGGGGCACCCCGCGCACCCAGGTTTCACCGAGCCGATATGACGTGCGCTCAGCGGCCCGCCGGGAAACGCTCATCCGATCGACTTGGCATGGACACTTCCGGAATGGCCTTCGCTGCTGCTACCACGGACATGGCAGAGATCCTGCCGGTCGATCCCAGGGAGGTTCCATGAAAATGTCCAGACTCGTGGCGTTCTCGTCCTCGCTCCTGCTCGGCGCAGTCATCGCCCTGACCGGGGCGGCCACCGCGAACGCCGCATCGTCCGTCCAAGCCGTCGACTACGTCGCGCTGGGCGACTCCTACTCCTCGGGGGTCGGCTCCGGCAGTTACATCGGCTCCAGCGGGGACTGCAAGCGCAGCACCCTCGCCTACCCCTCGCTCTGGGCGGCCGCCAACACGCCCGCCTCGTTCGCCTTCACCGCCTGCTCGGGCGCCCGTACCGGTGATGTGACGGCGAGCCAGCTCGGACCGCTCACCTCCTCGACCGACCTCGTCTCGATCTCCATCGGCGGCAACGACGCGGGATTCGCCGATGTCATGACGACCTGTGTCCTCCAGTCGGAGGCCACCTGCCTCGGCCGGATCGCCACCGCCCGCGGTTACGTGGACTCCACGCTGCCCGGCAAGCTCGACTCGGTGTACGACGCGATCAGGGCCAAGGCCCCGTCCGCCCATGTCGTCGTCCTCGGCTACCCGCGCTTCTACAAGATCGGCGGCAGCTGCGTCGTCGGTCTGAGCGACAAGGTGCGCACCGCCATCAACGGCGCATCCGACTACCTCAACGCCGCCACCGCCAAGCGCGCCGCCGACCACGGCTTCACCTTCGGTGATGTCGCCGGAAAGTTCACCGGGCACGAGATCTGCTCCGGAAGCGCCTGGCTGCACAGTCTCAACTGGCTGAACATCGGCGAGTCGTACCACCCCTTCGCTTCCGGCCAGTCCGGTGGCTATCTGCCCGTTCTCAACGCCCTCGACTGACCGGCGCGCATACCCCTTGAGCTGCCCGGAGGTTGACGAACTGTCCAACTCGCCCTGGAATCGGGCGGATTCGCAGACAGTTCGTCAACCTCCGTATGTGTGTGCTCAATCCTGCGCCCGGGATACACGCGTGTCGCCGCGGGGCGATAGGGTTAACCTGCCCGGGCCGGGTGCCCTCGTACGGGTGGGGAGTGACATGGAACAGATAACGGTGCGCAGCAGGGCGCGAGTGCCTGCCATTACATGCGGGAGCAGTGCGACGAGTTCGCGCCTCGACCGTCATCTCGCAGTGCTGGGCGGCCCCGCCGTCCCGCAGCGCGAGTCCGCTGAGGCGACGCTGCTGATGCGGGAGCTCACCTCGCGCGATGCCGCGCACACCCGCCGGAGCAAGAGCGCGCGGGTCTCGCTCTTCGCGCCGCTGCGGCGACTGCGACGCTCGCTCTTCGGCAGCCGCCGCTGAACCGACGACCCCGGTCCCGGCATCGCGCTGCTGCCCGCTCTTCCGTCATCCCCGGAGCCGGCAGTGGCGCGTCGCCATGTCCGCGTGCGGTGTGTGCCGGGGTCGTGTCCGCTTGCGTGTTTTCTGGTGGAGTGGGTGCCGAGGTAATTCGGTGCCGAAGTACTTCTACACTGTCCGCATGCCCGAGAAGCGAGCCGCGCGCCTGAGCCCCGACGAACGAAGGGCGCAATTGGTCGATATTGGCGTGGACATGCTCGCCGATCGCTCGCTGGACGAGCTCTCCACCGACGAGGTGGCGCGCCGCGCCGGGATATCCCGGGGGCTGCTCTTCCACTACTTCGACTCCAAGCGCGACTTCTACCGCTCCGTGGTGCAGCAGGAGTGCGACGACTTCGCCGCGGCCACGGAACCGGACCCCTCACTGGAGCCCGTTCCCTGGCTGCGGTCGTTCATCGCCGGTTTCGCGGCGTACGTGACGGAGCACCGCAGGGTCTATCTCGTCCTGGTCCGCGGTGCCGGCGGCAGTCATCCCGCCGTGGAGGACGTCGTCGAGTCCACGCGCAACACGCTGGCCCGGCGGGTGGAGGAGGGGCAGCGGCGGCTCGGGATGCCGGATTCGCCGCGGCTGCTCGTCGCCGCCCGGGCCTGGATGGCCTTCGCCGAGGAGGCGGTCACCAGCTGGCCGCTGGAGGAGCCCGACGCCCTGGTCGAGCTCGGTGCGTTCCTGGAGTCGAGCTTCATCTCCCTGCTGGGCGCCCTGGACCGGCCGGTCGCACTGACCGGCTGAGGCGTCCGTACGCCCCTGCCCGCACCGCCCGGCCGGATGCCGGTGCCGGCCGCGCTATGCGTCGCCGCGTGAGTAGCGGCGTACGGACAGGGGTACGGCGACCGCGAGCAGCGCCGCCGACCAGAGCAGCGTCCCGGCCACCGGATGGGCGACCGGCCAGGCGGCGTCGGCGGCCGGCGCGGCGTTGCCGAACAGGTCGCGGGCGGCCGCGGCGACGGCGCTGATCGGATTCCACTCCGCGAGCGTGCGCAGCCGGCCCGGCAGGTTGTCGGTCGGGATGTACGCGCTGGAGAGCAGCGGCAGGATGAACGTGGCCGCGCCCAGCTGCCCGGCGGCCTCCTCGTTCCGGATCAGGAGCCCCAGCCAGCAGCCGACCCACGACGTCGCGAACCGGAACAGCAGCAGCAGTCCGAACGCGCCCACCGCGGCGTCCGCGCCGCCCTCGATCCGCCAGCCCACGGCGAGTCCGACCAGGATCAGCGGGACCAGTCCGACGGCCGTGGTCAGCGCATCGGCCGCGGTCTGCCCGAACGGCACGGCGGACCGGCTCATCGGCAGTGTCCGCAGCCGGTCCATCACGCCCCGCTGACAGTCCTGCGCGGACTGGAACATCCCGGTCATGATGCCGTTCGCCGCCGTCGCCGCCAGCAGTCCCGGCACCAGGAAGGCGCGGTACTCCTGGCCGGGGACGGCCAGGGCGCTGCCGAAGACGTACCCGAAGAACAGCAGCATCGTGATCGGCATGGTCTGGGTCAGGATCAGGACGCCCGGAGCCGCCTTGATCCGCTGCAGGTGGCGGCCGAGCATGGCCAGGCCGTCCGCGACCGGAGTGCTCGTGCCCGGCGCGGGGTGCGCGGTCCGCAGTTCTGTGACGAGTGCGTCGGTGCTCATGCTGCCGTCTCCTCGGTCGGGGTGGTGCGGCCGGTCAGGCGGAGGAAGACCTCGTCGAGCGTGGGCGGGCGCAGGCTCGCGTCGATCACCGCCGCGCCCGCCGCGTCCAGTTCGCGGACGATCCGGGGGAGGGTGAGCGAGGGGTCCGTGGCGACCGCGCCCACCGTGCGGCGCTCGTGGTCGAGCACCGGCTCGGTGCCCGTCAGCCGGTCCAGTACGGCGGCTGCCGGTACGAGCGCCGAGGCGTGCGCGACGACGACCTCGGCGTAACTGCCGATCCTGGCCTTCAGCTCGGCGGGACTGCCGGTGTGGGCGGCCCGGCCGCTGTCGACGAGCACGATGTCGTCGGCCAGCCGGTCGGCCTCGTCCAGATACTGCGTGGTGAGCAGGACGGTGGTGCCGCGGCCCGCCAGCTCCCGTACCGCCGCCCAGATCTGGTTGCGGCTGTGCGGGTCGAGGCCGGTGGTCGGCTCGTCCAGGAAGAGCACCTGCGGGCGGGCCAGCAGGCTGGCGGCGAGATCCAGGCGGCGGCGCATCCCGCCCGAGTAGGTGCGGGCCGGCCGGTCGGCCGCGCCGGTCAGCTCGAAGCGTTCGAGGAGCTCGTCGGCCCGGCCGCGCGCCGCGTCGCCCCGGTACTTGAGCAGCTTGGCGAACAGCCGCAGGTTCTGCCGGCCGGAGAGCTCGCCGTCGACGGAGGCGCTCTGCCCCGTGACACCGATCGCGGCCCGCACGGCGGCGGCCTCGCGCACCAGGTCGTGGCCGGCGATCCGGGCGTTGCCGGCGTCGGGAGCGGTCAACGTGGTGAGGACGCGGACGGCGGTGGTCTTGCCGGCGCCGTTGGGCCCCAGGACTCCGCAGACGGTGCCTTCGGCGACGGCCAGGTCGAGACCGCGCAGCGCGTGGACGTCGCCGTAGCGCTTCTCCAGACCTTCACTAAGTACAGCGTACGTAGTTGTCATGTCGCAACGATAGCGCACTACGTACGGTGTACGTAACTACCATGGTGGTCGAGGTGATGATCAATGGTGGGGCGACCCGCTGTACCGGAAGTGATCTGGGCGCGCCCCGAGCGTGCGGGCCGGGGCCCCAAGCCCGCGTTCAGCCGTGCGGACATCGCGGCGGCCGCCGTGCGCATCGCGGACGCGGAGGGGCTCGACGCGGTGTCGATGCGGAAGGTGGCGGCCGAGCTCGGCTGCGGCACCATGTCGCTCTACAACTACGTGCCCCGCAAGGAGGACCTGTACGAGCTGATGCTCGACGCGGTCAGCGCCGGATACGACTACCCGGACCCGTCCGGTGACTGGCGCGCCGATCTTCTCGCCCTCGCCCACCAGGCCCGGGCCATGATGCACCGGCACACCTGGGTGCCCCGGCTGATGTCACCGGTGTACGGCTTCAGCCCGAACGTGCTGCGGTACCTGGAGTACGCGCTGAGCTGTCTGGACGGGGTCGACGTGCGGTTCGGCGAGAAGATGGAGCTCATCGCCATGGTCAACGGCGTGGTCACCACCTACACCGCCAACGAGATCGCGACGGCGGAGCGCAGCCGCTCGCTGCCCTGGTCCCAGGAGCAGGAGCAGGACGTCCGCACCCGGTATCTGATCAGCCAGATCATGACGGGGAAGTACCCGCGGATGGCGGCCGGTTTCGCCGAGGATCCGGGGCCGATCGACCTGGACGCCGTGTTCGACCGCGCGCTCGCCCGGGTGCTGGACGGGTTCGGCCGCCCGTAGGCGTGTTCCGAAAGTCCCGCCCACCCGGGTCACAGCAGGGCGAACTGGCCGTCCGGGCCCTCCTCCTGGTGGTCGAGCACGGAAGCGGGCCGCCGGGCCGGTGCCGCCACCGGCAGCACACCCGCCGCCCGCAGCTCGGGCATGCCGATCTCCGGACCGTCCGCCAGTTCGTCCTGCCGCGGCCGCAGTTCGGCGAGGAGGGCGAGCAGCGCGATCAGCTCCAGCAGCTCGGACGTCCACTCCTGCGGCCAGACGCGGGGGCGCACGGCCTCCAGGCCGCCCGCCCCGGACCCCGCCGCCCGGCGCTCGAACCAGAGCTCCAGCATCCGTACGCCGCCCACCCGGAAGTCCCACGCCCCGGCGGGCACCGGTGAGATGCGGCCCGAGCCGAGGCTCAGCACCTCCTCCTCGGCGTCGTACGACAGCTCCGAAGGGGCGGCCGGCACGGCGGCCCGCACATACGGGCGGCGCCCGCCGGGCAGCCGGGGCCGCTGCCGGCCGCGGGCCCCGCGCAACTGGAGCCGCAGCAGCTCCCGCCCCAGCTCCACCCCCGCCGACCAGCGCGCGGTGTCCGCGGGCAGCGGCACCACACAGCCGGCCGGGGAGCGGCGGGCCGCCGCGAGGATCCAGGCCAGCACGGACTCGGCCGTGACCGCGTCCCCGTGGCGGGCCCGCAGCAGGGCGAGCAGCCCCGGGGCCAGATTGGGTTCGGTGCCCCCGGGGCGCCGGTACAGCGGACGGATCCGGCCCGGCCGGCCCGCGGGGGAGTGCCCGTCGGGGAGCAGTGCCGTCACGGAGAGGACGGGGCCCGTGTCCTGCGGCACCCGGCCGTGTTCGAGGACGAAGAGCTGGTGGCCGTCGGCGACCCGCCACAGCTCGGGGCGGGCCACGTCGATCAGCCGGTGGTCGGGGAGCAGCCACTGCTCGTCGAACGGCCCGTGCAGGATGCGGACCGGCTCCGGGCACGGCCCCTGCTCCCGGGCGAACCGGCCGGTCCCCGTGGACGGGCCGAAACCGGGCAGCGCCGCCACCGGGGTCTGCGGGGTACGCGCACGGGTCGGCCCGAACAACTGGTCACGCTCGGGGCCCGCGGCCCGGACCAGCCGCTCCCAGCGGGCCCTGAGCGACGCCGCGTCCGGCGCGGTCACCCAGGGGCGCCCGGTCCTGAGCGGCCGTACCGACCAGGGCATGAGGTCGTCGAGGAGCGGGCCGCACGGGCCCTCGCCGGGGCCGGCCGCTGCCGGAGCTGCCACCGTGTCGTCCTCCCCGTCGCCACGTCCGCCGCCTTCCCCGGCATCGTAACGGCGTGGCCCCGGCCGGTGTCAGTGCGCCTCCAGCGTGACCGAGAAGGAGAAGCGGTCGCCCCGGTAGCGGATCTGCGCCACATCGACGACCCGGCCGCTCTCGTCGTAGGTCACGCCCGTGTAGTACAGGATCGGGCTGAGCAGCGGGACCTGGAGGAGGCCGGCGGTGACGGGGTCGGCGAGCCGGGCCTCGACCGTGTCGGTGATCCGGGCGATGGGGACTCCGACGCGGTCGCGCAGCACCTTGGTCATCGGCCAGCGCTCCAGGTCGGCCGGGTCGAGCCCGGCCGCGACCTGGGGGTGCAGCCAGTTCTGCGCCCAGTTGGTCGGCTCGCCGGACTCCTCGTCGCACCGCAGCCGCCGGTAGCCGGCCACCTCCGGGCAGTCGGGGAAGTACTCCGCGACCTCGCCCGGCACCGGCGACGGGCCGTGGTCGAGCACGGTGGTCCGCTCGCCCGACTGCTGGGCCACGATCGCGTCGACCGAACCCAGCAGCCGGACCGGCGAGACCCGGCGGGCGCGCGGCTCGATGAACGTGCCGCGCCGCCGGTGCCGGCTGATCAGCCCCTCGGCCTCCAGTTCCTTGAGCGCCTGGCGCATGGTGAGGACGCTGACGCCGTAGTGCGCGGCCAGCTGCTCCTCGGTCGGCAGCCGCAGGGTGGCGTCCGGGGTGCGGCCCAGTATCGAGGCCCGCAGCGACTGCGAGACCTGGTACCACAGCGGCAGCTTGCGGTTGAGGACCAGTGAGTCGGGCGCGAAGGCGGCCCCCTGGGGCACGGGGGGCTTCAGAGGGGGCTGCGGCACCTGGGTCACCTGCATTTCGTCGATGCTGCGGAACGGGGCCCGTTACGGCCGGAAGCTGCGGCTCAGACCCTGCCACACGTCGTCGTAGCCCTGCTGCAGATGGCCGGCCGTCGCGGCCTGCGCGGTCGCGGTGACGGGCCAGCGGGTCTCGAACATGAAGGCCAGACCGTCGTCGATCTTCTGCGGCTTCAGCTCCGCGCTGCTCGCCCGCTCGAAGGTCTCCCGGTCCGGACCGTGCGCCGACATCATGTTGTGCAGGGAACCGCCGCCGGGCACGAAGCCCCCCTTGCCGGCCGTCTTCGCGTCGTACGCGCCCTCGATCAGGCCCATGTACTCGCTCATCACGTTGCGGTGGAAGTACGGCGGCCGGAAGGTGTCCTCGCCCACCAGCCAGCGCGGTGCGAACACCACGAAGTCGACCCCGGCCAGACCGGGGGTGTCCGTGGGCGAGGTCAGCACCGTGAAGATCGACGGGTCCGGGTGGTCGTAGCTGACCGAGCCCATGACATTGAACCGGCGCAGGTCGTAGACGTACGGAGTGTGGTTGCCGTGCCAGGCGACCACATCGAGCGGCGAGTGGTCGTACGTCGCCGACCAGAGGTTGCCGCAGTACTTGTTGACCACCTCGACGGGGCGCTCCACGTCCTCGTAGGCGGCGACCGGGGCGAGGAAGTCCCGGGCGTTCGCCAGGCCGTTGGCGCCGATCGGGCCGAGGTCGGGGAGGACGAACGGCTGGCCGTAGTTCTCGCAGACGTATCCCCGGGCGGTGGCGTCGAGCAGCTCGACCCGGAAGCGGACACCGCGCGGGATCAGGGCGACATGGCCCGGTTCGGCGCGCAGCAGGCCCAGTTCGGTGCGCAGCAGCAGACCGCCGTGCTCGGGGACGATCAGGAGCTCGCCGTCACTGTCGCTGAACACCCGGTCGGTCATGGCGGCGTTGGCGGCGTAGAGGTGGACGGCCATTCCGCTGCGCTGCGCGGCGTCGCCGTTGCCGCCGAGTGTCCACAGGCCGGACAGGAAGTCGGTGCCGGGCGCGGGCTCCGGGAGCGGGTCCCAGCGCAGCCGGTTGGGATCGGCGACGGACTCGGTGAACGGGGCGGTGCGCAGGGTGCCGTTGCCGGTGCGGACGAACGGCGGGTGGGCCGCCGAGGGGCGGATCCGGTAGAGCCACGAGCGGCGGTTGTGGGCGCGCGGCTCGGTGAAGGCCGAACCGCTCAGCTGCTCGGCGTAGAGCCCCAGAGGCGCCCGCTGCGGTGAGTTGCGGCCGTGCGGCAGCGCTCCCGCGACCGCCTCCGAGCTGTGTTGATTACCGAATCCGGCGGAATGCTCAAGCCCTTCCGCCGTCTTCCTCGCCTGCTCGATGCCGCTCATGTGTGCTCCCGGTGCCGAAGAAATCCTATGGACAACCGTAGGAATCAGACCGGAAGGAGTCAACGGCATTCGTGCGGCACAGGGGGGTTCCAAAAGCTGAACAATGCTCTACTCTCCGCCACATGTCGTGGACACGAAGACTTCTGGTGGTCCTGGCGGCGCTCGCCGCCGCCCTTCTCGCGGCCCCGGCCGCCCAGGCGCACGAGGAGCGGCCGGTCACCCTGCCCGACGGCACCGGCAGCGTCCCCGTGCACCGCGCCGGCGAGCCCGACCTCCTGGTCTGCAAGAGCGACCGGGCCGACTTCGAGCGCCGGATATCCGGCTTCCCGGCCGCCCTGCGGACCCGGAACCTGACGCTCTTCGACCGATGTCAGGAGTCCGGCTACCGCCATCTCCAGCAGGCCGTCGACGCCGTCACCACGCCCGGGAAGAACATCGCGATCCTGCCGGGCCTGTACGAGGAGGAGCCCTCGCTCCCCTCGCCGAAGGGGGAGTGCGCCCGGCTGAAGGCCCCCAACTCCCAGCTCGGCTACCAGATCCTGAGCTACGAGCAGCAGGCCAAGTGCCCGCACAACCAGAACCTGGTGGCGATCCTCGGCAAGAAGGACCTCCAGATCGAGGGCACCGGCGCCGAGCGCACGGACGTCGTCATCGACGCCAAGTACCAGAAGCTCAACGCGATCCGCGCGGACGGCTCCGACGGCGTCTACTTCAAGAACTTCACCGCCCAGCGCACCACCTTCAACTCGCTGTACGTCCTGGCCCAGGACGGCTTCGTCATCGACGACGTCCTGACCCGCTGGAACGACGAGTACGGCTTCCTGACCTTCGCCAGCGACCACGGCCTGTACAAGAACTGCGAGTCGTACGGCAACGGCGACTCCGGCATCTACCCGGGCAGCGCCTCCGACATCAACGACGCCCACGGCTACGAGGTCCCGCGCTACTCCATCGAGATCACCGGCTGCCGCAGCCACCACAACATGGTCGGCTACTCCGGCACCGCGGGCGACTCCGTCTACGTCCACGACAACGAGTTCGACCACAACATGGGCGGCGCCTCGATGGACAGCGCCTTCCCCGGCCACCCCGGACTGCCGCAGAACCACGCCCGCTTCGAGCGCAACCTGATCCACGACAACAACGCCGACTACTACCCGTACGTCGCCGACGGCACCTGCGCCAAGCCGCCCGTCGAGCGCGGCTACGAGGACGGGGTGGTGTGCCCGCAGATCTCCATGCCGCCGGGCACCGGCATCATCACCGCGGGCGGCAACTGGAACCTCTACGAGAACAACTGGGTCTACGGACAGAAGCGCGCCGCCTTCTTCCTGAGCGCCGTCCCCGCGTTCATCCGCGGCGAGGACGCGCTCGGCAAGCAGACCGACACCTCGCACCACAACCGGTACGCGGACAACCACCTCGGCACCGACAAGGAAGGCAGATCACGCCCCAACGGCACCGACGTCTGGTGGGACGGCCAGGGCGAAGGCAACTGCTGGCAGTCGGACACGGGCGCGTCCACGCCGCGCTCGCTGCCCGCGTGCGGGTCCGGGCGCGGCGACGTCACGGGCAGCACCGACCGACTGGTGGGCGAACCCGTCAAACTCGCCCAGCTGCTGGTCTGCGCCGACTACAACGTGCAGGCGCGCCGGCTGCCGGCCGGCTGCGACTGGTACGGGGCGCGCGGCATCGAGCGCATCGAGGTGCAGGCGGCCCTCGGCATCGCGGTGGTGCTGGTGCTGGTCGGCGGGGTGCTTTGGTGGCGCAGGCTGCGTACGAGCCGGCTCGGCACGGCAGCCACGGTCCTCGGCCTCGTCGGCCTCGGGCTGGACGTGGCCGGATCGACCACGGGGCTCGCCGCCGGCTATGTGCCCGCGCTCGCGCTGCTGCTGACCGGGCTCTGGTGGACGGGCATCGGTCTGGTGCTGCGGCGGGAGCGGCCGGGGCTGGGCTGGACCACGGTGGTGCTGGGGGGTCTCACGCTGCTCGACGCCCTGGACAAGGGCGTGTTCATGATTCCGTGGATCCCGCTGAGCCCGGCCTGGATACGCGGGCTGCTCGGCCTGGTCTGGGTGGTGTGGGCCGTGGTGGCCGCCGCCCGCCACGGGGAGCGGGCGGAGCCGGGTGCGGAGCCGGACGGTGAGCGGGCGGGGACCGGCGGGGAGCCGGTTCCGGCCCCCGCACGGGAAGGGGAGCCTTCGTGAACCGGAACGTGAGCCGGCACCCCGGCTCCCATCTGAACGGGCAGCCGACCTGTCACCTGAACGGGAACCCGAGCTGCCCCCCGGCCGGCCACCCGCGCCACGCCTGGGCGTCGGTCCGGGCGCGCAGGTCCGTCGCCGCCCTGCTCGTCGCGGCCGCCCTCGTGCTCGGCGCGGGTGCCTGCGGCGGGCGGGCCACCACCCACCACAAACCCGGCACCAGCCACGAGCAGGCCACCGGCAGCAACGGCCGCATCCTCGCCGCGACCGACGGCTCCGGCCACCGGCTGCGCCAGGTCGACGCCGAGGGCGCGCCGGAGGTGGACGTCGCCGTACGGCCGGACTCGGAGGACGGCTGGAACGTCCACCTGACCGTACGCAACTTCCGGTTCACCCCGGACAGCGTCGGCGGCGCGGCCCTCCTCGGACGGGGCCACGCCCGGTTTTTCCTCGACGGCCACCCCCTCGCCCGCGTCTACGGCACCTGGTTCCACCTCCCGGAATCGCTCCTGCGCACCGCCGGGGGCGGCACCCGGCTCACCGCCCGCCTCTACGCCGACGACCACACCGCCTGGGCGGTCGGCTCCACCCCGGTCCAGGCCACCGTCACGCTCGGCGCGGCCACTTCGGCACCCGCCACCACCCCCGCGCCCGGCACCACCGTGGAGATCAGCGTCCGCGACGGCAGGGTCAGCCCCGCTCCCGGACGCACCGAGGTCAAGAAGGGGCGGACCGTGCGGCTGAAGGTCCGCAGCGACCGCGACGACACCCTGCACGTCCACGGCTACGACAAGGAGGCGCGGCTGCCCGCCGGGCGCACCGTCACGCTCACCTTCACCGCCGACCGCACCGGGCTCTTCGAGGTCGAGACGCACGAGTCCGACCTGCTCCTGACCCAGCTCGTCGTACGGTGACGGCCGCTCCCGGCCTCCCCGTGGGCTCCGGTGCCGTGAGCGTCCTCGCGCACGGCATCGGGGCCCAGCACGACCTGCCCCTCTCGCCCTTCTACGCCTTCGCCGGAGCCTTCGCGGCGCTCTTCGTCTCCTTTCTCGCGCTCGGCCTGCTCTGGTCCGCCTCCCGGTTCCGCGGCGACCGGGCGGGCCGCCCGCTGCCGGCCGCGCTCCAGCGCGCGGCCGACGCCCGCGCCACCCGTACCGCGGCCCGCGCGCTCGGTCTGGCCGCGGGCCTCCTCGTCGTGCTCCACCTCCTTCTCGGCCCGGCCGACCCGGACCGCAATCCGGCCCCCGGGGCCGTCTACGTACTCCTCTGGGTCGGGCTCGTACCGGCTTCCCTGCTGTGCGGGCCCGTCTGGAAGCTGTTCAACCCGCTGCGCACCCTTCATCTCGCCGGCTGCCGCGCGCTCGGGCGCGACCCCGACGCCGGCCGCCCCCTGCCCCCACGCCTCGGGCTGTGGCCCGCCGCGGCGGGACTCCTCGCCTTCACCTGGCTCGAACTCGTCGCCCCCGACCCCGCGTCGCCCACCGCCCTGCTGCTGTTCCTCGCCCTCTACGCCGTCGTCCATCTCGCGGGCGCCGCCCGCCACGGAGCAGGCTGGTTCGACCACGCCGACGCCTTCGAGGTCTACTCCGGCCTTCTCGCCCGGCTCTCCCCGCTCGGCCGCCGCCCCGCCGACCGGCGTCTCGTCCTGCGCTCCCCGTTCAACGGACTCGACGCCACCCCCCAGCTCCCCGGACTCGTCGCCACCGTCTGCGTGATGCTCGGCTCCACCGCGTACGACGGCTTCTCCGACGCGCCGTCCTGGATCAGCACCGTCCAGACCTCATCCCTGGGCCGCACCACCACGGCCACCCTCGGGCTCCTCGGGGCGGTCGCCCTCGTCGCCGGTCTCTTCGCCCTCTGCGCCGGCGCCACCCGGCTGCTCTCCGGCCGGCTGCCGCACCCCCTCACCGCCTTCGCGCACTCCCTCGTCCCGATCGCCCTCGGCTATCTGATCGCCCACTACTTCACACTCTTCGTCACCGAAGGACCGCACACCGTCATGGTCGCACTCGGCACTGACAACCCCGTCCCGCCCGAGCCGCCCCTGGGACCGGGCGAAGTCGCCGCCCTCCAGGTCCTCGCGATCGTCCTCGGCCACGTCCTCGGCGTCGTCGCCGCCCACGACCGCTCCGTGCGGCTCTTCCCGCCCGGCCGCGCGGTCGCCGGCCAGCTTCCGCTGCTCGTCCTGATGATCGCGTACACGATCGGCGGACTCTCCCTGCTCATCGCCTGAGATCTCATGCCCACGCTTACGCCCGGCGGAGGAGGCCCACGGCATCATGGAGCCCGTGCCCCATGCGAACACGAACCTCCGTCGCGCCCCCGTGCAGCAGCGCAGCGCCGAACGCCTCGCCCGGATACTCGACGCCTGCGCCGAACTCCTCGACGAGACCGGCTACGAGCAGCTCTCGACCCGGGCCGTGGCCGTGCGCGCCGGAGTCCCCATCGGCTCCGTCTACCGCTTCTTCTCCAACAAGCGCGCCCTCGCCGACGCCCTCGCCCGCCGCAACCTGGACAGCTACGCCGAACGGATCACCGACCGGCTGAGCGGCATCCCGGCCGCCGACTGGCGCCCCGCCATCGACGCCGTGCTCGACGAGTACCTGGCGATGAAGACCGCGGTCCCGGGCTTCGCCCTCATCGACTTCGGCGCCCCCGCACCCGACGAGGACCCGGCCGACGACGCCAACCAGCGGGTCGCGGGGCGGCTCACGGAACTGCTCTCCGGCCATCTCGGCCGCGAACCCGACGAGGATCTGCTGCGGGTCATCCTGGTCTGCGTGGAGGCGGCCGACGCGCTCCTCCAACTCGCCTTCCGCACCGACCCGTCGGGCGACCGGGCGATCGTCGCGGAGACCCGCGTGCTGCTCCAGGCCTACCTCGCCCGCGTGCTGGACTGAGACGCGCGGCGTCCCGGGACAACCTGACCGTTCCTGGGCCTCCCGCACATGCGTACCGGTCGGTATGCTCGCTCCGGTGCGGCCGTGCCCGAACATGGCCGGCCGTGCTCGCCGACGTACGCGCGCCACCGCAGCCGCCGCCCCGGGGAGGGCCCATGTCGCACGACCCCAGCAGTTCCCGTACCGCCCTGCGCATCTGCCCCCTCTGCGAAGCCACCTGCGGGCTCAGCCTCACCATCGAGGGGACCAGGGTCACCGGCGCCCGCGGGGACCGGGACGACGTGTTCAGCAAGGGGTTCATCTGCCCCAAGGGCGCGTCCATCGGCGGACTCGACGAGGACCCCGACCGGCTGCGCACCCCGCTCGTCCGCAGGAACGGCGTCCTGACCGAGGCCGGTTGGGACGAGGCCTTCGACGTGATCGCCGGAGCCCTGCCGGCCCTCGTCGCGGAACACGGACCGCAGGCCGTCGGCGTGGTCCTCGGCAACCCCAACGTGCACACCATGGCCGGCGCGCTCTACCCGTCCGCCCTGCTCGCGGCCCTGCGGACCCGCGCCCTGTTCACCGCGAGCACCCTGGACCAGATGCCCAAGCACGTCTCCAGCGGACTGCTCTTC
The DNA here is from genome assembly GCF_035917255.1 of Streptomyces sp. NBC_01257. NCBI lineage: Bacteria > Bacillati > Actinomycetota > Actinomycetes > Kitasatosporales > Streptomycetaceae > Streptomyces > Streptomyces sp. NBC_01257. The sequence continues at coordinate 2,076,584 of NZ_CP108472.1, read as the reverse complement.
GGCGACCCGAACAGCATCCCGGTGCCGGACCTCGACCACACCGACCACCTGCTGCTCATCGGTGCCAACCCGCTCGAGTCCAACGGCAGCCTCTGCACCGCCCCCGACTTCCCCGGCAAGCTCAAGGCGCTGCGCCGCCGCGGCGGCAGCCTCACCGTCATCGACCCGCGCCGTACCCGCACCGCCCGCCTCGCCGACCGGCACGTGGCCGTCCGCCCCGGCACCGACGCCCTCCTGCTCGCCGCGATGACACACGTCCTGTTCGAGGAGAAGCTCACCGACCCCGGCGCGCTGGCGGACCACGTCCAGGGGATCGACGAAGTCGGTGAGGCGGTGCGGGACTTCTCCCCGGACGCCGTCGCCGCGGCCTGTGACGTGGACGCCGAGACCATCCGCACGCTCGCCCGGGAACTCGCGGCCGCCCCCACCGCCGCCGTGTACGGCCGGATCGGCAGCTGCACCGTCGAACACGGCACCCTCGCCAGCTGGCTCGTCGACGTCCTCAACACCCTCACCGGGAACCTCGACCGCCCCGGCGGCGCCCTCTTCCCGCTCTCCGCGACCGCCCGCGCCCCCCGGCCCGCCGCCCCCGGCAAGGGCTTCGCGCTCGGACGCTGGGCGAGCCGGGTCTCCGGACACCCCGAGGCCAAGGGCGAACTGCCCATCTCCGCACTGGCCGAGGAGATCGCGACCCCGGGCGAGGGCCGGATCCGCGCACTGATCGTCCTGGCCGCCAACCCCGTGCTCTCCGCACCCGACGGCGACCGGCTGGACGCGGCACTGGCCGACGGGATCGACTTCATGGTGAGCGTCGACCCCTACCTCAACGAGACCTCCCGCCACGCGGACGTGGTGCTGCCCCCGCCGCCGCCCTCGCAGAGTGCCCACTTCGACTTCGCGTTCAACACCCTGGCCGTGCGCAACCAGGTCCGCTACACCCGTCCCGCCGTGCCCCTGGACGCCGACCGGATGGACGAGGCCGAGATCCTCGCCCGGCTCGTCCTCGCCGTCTCCGGGATGCACGGCGCGGAGCCGGACGCCGTGGACACCATGGTCATCGACCGGGCCCTCGGCAAGGCGGTCGCCGACCCGCTCTCGCCCGTGCACGGCCGCAACCCCGCCGACGTCTCCGCCTCGCTCACGGGCCGCACCGGGGCGGAGCGCCGCCTCGACCTGATGCTGCGCCTGGGCCCGTACGGCGAGGGCTTCGGCACCGACCCCGAAGGCCTCAGCCTGGAACGGCTGCTGGCCCACCCGCACGGCATCGACCTCGGCCCCCTCGCCCCGCGCGTCCCCGAGGTCCTCACCACCCGCAGCGGACGCGTCGAACTGTTCCCCGCGCCGATCGCCGCCGACCTGCCGCGGCTGCGCCGCGCCCTCGACGGACGCGCCGACCCCGACGCGCTCGTCCTCATCGGCCGCCGCCACCTGCGGTCCAACAACAGCTGGCTGCACAACGTCGCCGCGCTCCGCGGCGGCACCAACGTCTGCACCCTGCAGATCCACCCCGACGACGCGCGGCGCCTGGGGCTGACCGACGGCGCCCCCGCAACGGTCACCGCGGACGGCGGCGCGCTGACGGTCCCGGTCGAGGTCACCGACGGCGTACGGACCGGCGTGGTGAGCCTTCCGCACGGCTGGGGGCACGACCGCCCCGGCACCCGGATGTCCGTCGCCGCGGCGCAGCCCGGCGTCAACGTCAACCAGCTCCTCGACGGCAGCCGCCTCGACCCGCTCTCCGGGACCGCCGTGCTCAACGGAATCCCGGTCACGGTGGCACCCCTGCGGTGACCTGGGGTTTTGCTCGTATTGCTCGCATGTCAACGTCTTGTTAACGCCGTGTGGGGCGCCCTAACGTCATCCGAACCGCCGGCTCCGGTGGGAGTTCAAGGGTGAACGATAGGTATCCACATGCTGACAATCCTCGGCTTTGCCATGATCGCGACCTTCCTGGTCCTGATCATGATGAAGAAGATGTCGCCGATCGCGGCGCTCGTCCTGATCCCCGCACTCTTCTGTGTGGCCGTCGGGAAGGGGGCGCACCTCGGCGACTACGTCATCGACGGCGTCGGCAATCTGGCGCCGACCGCGGCCATGCTGATGTTCGCGATCGTCTACTTCGGCGTGATGATCGACGTCGGGCTCTTCGATCCGATCGTCCGGGGCATCCTGCGCTTCTGCAAGGCCGACCCGATGCGGATCGTCGTGGGTACGGCGGTGCTCGCCGCGATCGTCTCGCTGGACGGCGACGGCTCCACCACGTTCATGATCACCGTCTCGGCGATGTATCCGCTCTACAAGCGCCTGAAGATGAGCCTGGTCGTGATGACCGGGGTCGCCGCCACGGCGAACGGCGTCATGAACACCCTGCCCTGGGGCGGCCCCACGGCCCGCGCCGCCACCGCGCTGAAGCTGGACGCGGGCGACATCTTCGTCCCCATGATCCCGGCGCTCGGCGTCGGACTGCTCGCGGTGATCCTGCTCGCCGTGGTCCTCGGCCGGCGCGAGCGCAAGCGGCTCGGCACTCTCAGCCTCGACGGGGCCCTGGTGACCGGCGCCGCCCCCGTCACGGAATCCGGGACGGTCCTCGTCGCCGCGGGCGGCGGCGGTGACCGGCCGGGCAGGAGCACCGGCGGCGCGGGCGCGGGCGGCACGGGCACAGGCGACACGGGCGCGGGCACGGAGGACGCGGAGCGTACCGACGAGGGATTCAAGGGGCTCGACCCCCACCGCGCCACCCTGCGGCCCGGGCTCTACTGGTTCAACGCCGCCCTCACCATCGCCCTCCTCACTGCGATGATCATGGAATTGATGCCGATCCCGGTGCTCTTCCTCCTCGGCGCTGCCCTCGCCCTCACGGTCAACTTCCCCCACATGCCCGACCAGCGGGCCAGGATCGCCGCCCACGCCGACAACGTCCTCAACGTCTCCGGCATGGTCTTCGCCGCCGCCGTCTTCACCGGAGTGCTCACCGGCACCGGCATGGTCGACCACATGGCCGACTGGCTGGTCGGAGCCATCCCGGACGGCATGGGACCGCACATGGCCCTCGTCACCGGCGTGCTGAGCATCCCGCTCACCTACTTCATGTCCAACGACGGCTTCTACTTCGGCGTCGTGCCCGTGCTCGCCGAGGCCGGTGCCGCGCACGGCGTCTCGCCGCTGGAGATCGCCCGCGCCTCCCTGGTCGGCCAGCCCCTGCACATGTCGTCCCCGCTGGTGCCGGCCGTCTACGTCCTGGTCGGCATGGCCAAGGTCGAGTTCGGCGACCACACCCGCTTCACCGTCAAGTGGGCCGCCCTCACCTCCCTGGTCGTGCTCGGCGCCGGACTCCTGTTCGGGATCATCTGAGCCATGACCGATACCGCCGGGCCCGGCCGGAGCTGGCTGCTGCGCCTCGTCATCGCCTTCGCCTTCGCGCAGGGCGCGGTGTCGATGGCGCGGCCCGCCGTCTCCTACCGGGCCCTCGCGCTCGGCGCGGACGAGCGCGCCATCGGTGTGATCACCGGGGTCTACGCGCTCCTCCCGCTCTTCGCCGCCGTACCCCTGGGCCGCCGGACGGACCACGGCCGCTGCGCACCGCTGCTGCCGCTGGGCGTCGTCCTGATCGCGGGCGGCTGCGCCCTCAGCGGCCGGGCGCAGTCGCTGACCGCGATGGCGGCCTGGAGCGGAGTGATGGGGCTCGGCCACCTCTGCTTCGTGATCGGCGCCCAGTCGATCGTCGCCCGCCAGTCCGCCCCCGCCGAACAGGACCGCAACTTCGGCCACTTCACCATCGGCGCCTCCCTCGGCCAGCTCATCGGCCCGATCGCCGCCGGGTGTCTGATCTCCGAACGCGACGGCGCCATGGGCCGCACCAGCGCCCTCGCCCTGACCGTCTCGGCAGCCGTCGCCGCCGTCTCCTTCGCCTCGCTCCGGCGCATCGAACACCGTGCGGTCCCCACGCCCCGCCGCGAGCCCGCGGCCGCCAAGGTGCCCGTCGGCATGATCCTGCGCGCCCGCGGCGTCCCCGCCGGAATCTTCATCAGCCTCGCCGTGCTCTCCGCGACCGACATCCTGACCGCCTATCTGCCCGTCGTCGGCGAACACCGCGGCATCGCGCCCGCCACCGTCGGCCTGCTGCTGAGCCTGCGCGCCGCCGCCACCATCGCCTGCCGGCTGGTGATGACCCCGATGCTCCGGGTGCTGGGCCGGGCCGCCCTCCTCGCCACCACCTGCCTGGTGGCCGGCATCCTCTGCGCCGGCATCGCCCTGCCCGTGCCCGTCTGGGCGCTGGCCCTGATGCTCGCCGTCCTCGGCTTCTGCCTCGGCGTCGGCCAGCCCCTGTCGATGACCACCGTCGTCCAGGCCGCCCCGGCCGCCGCGCGCTCCACCGCCCTCGCCCTGCGCCTCACCGGCAACCGGCTCGGCCAGGTCGCGGCCCCGGCGGCCGCCGGACTCGTCGCCGGATTCGTGGGCACCGCGGCGCCGTTCGTCATGCTGGGCGTACTGCTCCTCGCGGCGGCGGGCCTGGGCGCACGCGGCGGAGCCGGCCGGAGCCCGCGCCCGGCACCCGGACCGGATCCGGCCAAGCCCGCCGACGGTCCCGCGCGAGCCGGTCTGAACCGGAATCCCACCTGACACTTCCGGCGTCGCACGCCCCGTGGGGCGCAACCTTTGCGCGAGTCATTCCCTCACCCTGCGCAGTGGGTTAATTTCAGGCCACTGCTGCCGCTCCCCACCGCTCCACCTTCATCCTCCCGGGCGGAACCACATGACTCGCGCCATCACCCTGAACAATGTCAGCAAGGCGTACGGACGGTCCTCGCGTGCCGTCGACCGCCTCTCGCTCTCCATCGACCCGGGCGAGTTCGTCGTCCTGCTGGGCCCATCGGGCTGCGGCAAGTCGACCGTGCTCCGCATGATCGCCGGCCTGGAGGACGTCACCGAGGGCGAGATCCTCCTCGACGGTGAACCCGCCAACCACCTCACACCCCGCGAACGCGGCATGGCCATGGTCTTCCAGAACTTCGCGCTGTACCCGACCATGACCAACCGGGCCAACATCGGCTTCCCGCTGAAGCTGGAGAACCCGCGCCACGACCACACCGAACGCATCGAGAACACGGCCAGGATGCTCGGCATCGAGAGCGTCCTGGACCGCTTCCCCGGCCAGCTCTCCGGCGGCGAGCGCCAGCGCGTCGCCATGGGCCGGGCCATCTCGCGCCAGCCCTCGGCCTTCCTGATGGACGAGCCGCTCTCCAACCTCGACGCGAAGCTCCGCAACCATCTGCGGGCCGAGATATCCCAGCTCACCAAGGAACTCGGCGTCACCACGGTCTACGTGACGCACGACCAGGCCGAGGCGATGTCGCTGGGCCACCGGGTCGCCGTGATGCGCGGCGGCGTGCTCCAGCAGGTCAGCCCGCCGCGCGAGGTGTACGCCCTGCCGGAGAACGTGTTCGTCGCGGCGTTCATCGGCACCCCGCGGATCAACCTGCTCCAGGCCGTCGTGCACGCGCCGCTGGAGGGGCGGATGTCGATCGACCTCGGCCGCCAGCGGCTCCCGCTGCCCGAACCCCTCAGCCCCGACCACCAGTTGCTGCGCATCCAGCAGGGCCGCCGGATCATCGTCGGACTGCGCTCCGAGGCGGTCCGGATCGCTCCGCCCAGCCAGGCCCGCCCGGGCGAGGTCGCGCTCAGCGGCATCGTCGAGCACGTCGAGTACCAGGGGCACGAGGCGCTGGTCCACCTCAACACCGGTTCGCAGCCCGCCATGGTGCCGGACCTGGAGTCGGCCCGCCCGGACCGCGGCACCCAGCGCAGACGCCGCAGCGCCCAGGGCGGAGTCGGTGTGCTGGAGCGCCTGAAGGAACGCGCCACCGGTCATGTCAGCGGGCCGGTCGCCGTCCTCGACGAACCGGAGCCCGACGCGCTCCAGCCGGGCTTCCGCAGCCCCGACCGCCCCGCGGTCACCTCCAGCGACCTCGTCGTGCGCACCGGCCCCGACATGCGGCTGCGCACCGGGGGCCAGGTCCCGCTCCTGGTCGACCTGGCGCACCTCTATGTCTTCGACCACCAGGGGCACCGGATCTGCCCGCTGCCGAGGGACGTTCCGGGGCTGGACGTCTAGGAACCGCGGGACCGGTCGACGTGCAGGACGCGGGACCGGTCCCGCCCGGGGGCGGTCCCTCAGCCCGCGGCCGGTCGCTCGGCCTACGGGTCGCTCGGCTTACGGCAGGTCGCTCAGCGCGCGGCCGGTCCCGCCGTGCCGCGGGCCTGCTCGACGCGGTGCGTGCCCGCCGGATAGGGGAGTTCGGCCGCCAGGGCCGCGGCCCGGCCGAACTCCTCGCGGGCCGCCTCCCGCTGCCCGCACGCCGCGAGCGCCGCCCCGAGCACCGTGCGCGCCTCGGTCTCCGCGAGCCGCTCGCCGACCTGTTGCGCCCGTGCCGTCTCCTCCGTGGCGATCCGGACCGCCGCCCGCGGGCTGCCCGCGTACAGCTCCGCCCACGCGACCAGGTGCGCGGTGCCCGGACCGTGGTCGCGGCCCAGCAGCGCGAGGGCCTCGGCCGGACTGCCCTCGCGGACCAGGAGTTCGGCCTGCGCCGTCCGCACCTCGTGGAGTGCCTGGCGGTCGGCCTGCGCCTCGGCGGCCCGTCCGGCCCGCTCCAGCAGCTCGCCGGCGCCCGGCTCGCCGGTCCGGATCCGGACGCGGGCCAGCGCCGCGAGGGCGTAGGGGGTGCACCAGCTGCTCTGTGCCTCACCCTCCTGGACCGCGGCCTGCGCGTGTTCCCGCGCCTCGCTGAACTCGCAGCGCAGCAGATGCAGTTCGGCCAGGTTGGCGCGCTCGAACGCGACCGCCGTGGGGTCGCCGGTGTGCTCGGCGAGCTTCAGCGCCCGCTGCCCGATGGAGACGGCCTCGCCGAGCCGGCCGGACCTGCGGGCGTGCTCCCGCAGCACCGAGAGCGTGGTCACCAGGAGTTCCTGGTCCCCGTACGCCTCCGCGTGCGGGAGGGCCGCCTCCGCCGCGGGCCTGGCCCGGTCGAACCGGCCGGCCAGGGCCAGCGAGGTCGCCTGCATCCCCAGTGCCCGGGCGAGCAGCCCCCTGCGCTCGCCGCCGCCGACGGTGTCCGCGGCCTCCTGCGCGATACGGGCCGAGGTGTGCGCCTCTTCGTACCGGCCGGTCACGAACCGCAGTCCTCCCGCGGCCAGATGGTGCGTCGCCACGGCCAGCGCCGGGGTCCGCGGGCCGGGCCGGTGGGTGCGCAGCAGCTCCTCGCCCTCCTCCGTCCCGCGGTACTTCATCAGGATCTCGCTCAGCCGGGCCGCCGCCAGCACCTGCCCGTCCTCGTCGCCCCGGCGCACCATGTCCTCCAGTGCCTCGCGCAGCACGGTGGCCGCGTCCCGGTAGCGGGCCATCCTGCGCAGTACGGCACCCCGGTCGATGCGGGCCCGGGCGGCGTCGGCGGCCGACGCGTCGAGCCGCGCCGTCAGCTCGGCGTAGTAGCGGTCCGCGGTGTCGTTGGCGCAGAGCGCGGCGGCACGTTCGGCGGCCTGCCGCAGATAGCCGGTGGCCCGCGGGTCGTCGGCGCGGGTCAGCTGGGTGGCCAGGGTGTCGACGGCGTCCGGACGGTGGCGCAGCACGGCCTCCGCGTACGCCGAGTGCAGCTGGCGGCGCCTGGCCGTGGACAGGCCGTCGTAACAGGTCAGCCGCACCAGCGGATGCCGGAAGGCGAGGCCGGGCAGCGAGCGCCCGCCGACCACCACCGGCCGTTCGGTGACCACCGACGCCGTCACCGCCGCGTCGACGGCGTCCGTCGCCTCGGCCGGGGAGAGCGGCGGGTGGAGGCCCTGCCCGGCCACGTCGAGGATCTCGGTGAGGGCCGCGCCGCCGCCGGTCACGGAGATCGCCTCGACCACCCGCCGGGCCGCCGGACCCAGCCGGGCCAGACGCGCGGCCACCAGCTGACGGACTCCCTCCGGCGCGCCCGGTGCGCCCGGGTCGGCGCCCTCGTGGACCGTACGGGCCAGCTCCAGGGCGAAGAGGGGGTTGCCCAGGGAGAGTTCCCACACCCGGTCGAGACCGGTGAGCGCCCCCGCGTCCCGGGCGACGGCCAGGCACTCGTCCCGGTCCAGCCGCCCCAGCTCGACGGGTTCCGCGAGCCGGGCGTGCACCAGGGTCTCCAGGGCGGTGCGGCGCGGGTCGTCGGCGTCGAACTCCTCCGCCCGGTAGGTGACCACGAAGCGCCACCCCGCACCGGTGGTCGCCGCCCGCCGGGCGAGATGGCTCAGCAGCTGGTACGACCCCGCGTCCGCGGCATGCAGATCGTCCAGGACCAGCAGCACCGGCGCGCCCGCCGCGAGATCGCCGAGCAGTCCGGCGGTGGCCCGGAAGAACCGGTCGCGCTCCTCCTCGGGGCTGCGGTCCCGGCCCGCCCCGATCTGCCCCAGGGACGGCAGCAGGGCGGCCAGTTCGGGGTACTCGCCGCCGATCCTGGCCCGCTCCACCGGCGGCCGGTCGGCCAGCCACGCGTCCAGCGCCTCCACGAAGACGCCGTACGGGGTGTGGCCCTCCGCGTCGTGTCCCGCGCCCCACAGGACGGTCGTCCCGGACGCGGCGGCCGCCCGGGCCACCTCGGTCGTCAGCCGGGTCTTGCCCACCCCCGCCTCACCGCCGACCAGCCGCACCGGCGGGCCGTCCGCGGCCAGCAGCGACCGCAGCGCCCCGTCGCGGCCGCGCAGCGGGGGGCCCGCCGGGGTGCGGATCGCGGCGGGCAGCACCGGGGACGCGGAGGCGGGCAGCACGGTCGTGGTGGCGTCCAGCGCCAGCAGGTGCAGCCGCTCGGTCGCGGGCCCCGGCCGTACGCCGAGTTCGGCGTCGAGCGCCTCCCGGCACAGGTGGTACTGGCGCACCGCCTGCCGGCGCAGCCCCTGGCGCAGACAGGCCTCGATGACGACCCGGTGGGCCCGCTCCTCGGCCGGCGCGGCGGCCAGGGCGCGCAGCGCCACCTCGCTCGCCGACTCGTTCTCGCCGTCCGTGAGATGGGCCTCGGCCAGCGCGAGCCGGACCCGGTCGCGCAGCGCGTCGAGATGGGTGCGCCGGGCCTCGGTCCAGGCGGCGTAGCGGTCCTCGGGCAGCAGCTCCCCGGTGAACGCGGCGAGCGCGGCGGCGAGCGGTGCGGTGCCGCCGTCGGCCAGGGCGCGCTCGGCCAGGGCCTCCGCCTCGTCCGCGTCGATCACGACGGTGTGCGGATCGAGACGCAGCAGGGTGCCCTGGCCGGTGAGGTAGGACGAGGAGGCGCGGGGGGCGAGTTCGGGCTCGATGGCGCGGCGGGCGGCGTGCAGGGCGACCCGGAGGCTGCCGAGCGCCGCCTGCGGGTCGGAGTCCGGCCAGCAGATCTCCATCGCCTGTTCGCGGTGGAGGCTGTGCCCGGGGGAGACCGCGAGGAGCTTGACCAGGGCACGGGCGCTCGGCCGGGGCCACCGCTCGGCGAGGGAGGGGCCGTCGTCGCGAGTCACCCGGAACCCGCCGAAAAGGTGCAGACGCAGCACCGGGGGAGTGATGTGTGTGCTGTGGTTCGTCGCGTCTGTGCCCATCAGGGCGCCACTGTAACGCGCGGATTCGGCCATGCCACAGGCCCCCCGAGCCCGTGCTCGGGAGGTCTGCGGCCGTCGTTCGCCCAGGTCCGTGCGGGGCCGGGAGTCAAGGGGCCGGCCCCTGTCCGCAGTCACGGGGGGAAGTGCGGGCGGGACCGGCCGGGGCAGGACGCTAGGGGAACGTCGTTACTGGCGCATTACCGGGCCGCCCGGCAGGGTGGGGCGGGCCCGTGCCCCGCCGAGCGTGACCGGCGTCTCTGGCGCCTGAAAACTAACAGCGCTAGTTTGGGGCGCGGACGACTCCGTCCGTCACCGCGCCCGGGAGGAACAGCCATGAAGGCTCACGACGGTATGTACATCGGCGGCGCGTGGCGGCCCGCCGCCGGAGCGGACACCATCGCGGTGGTCAATCCGGCCGACGAGCAGGTCATCGCCCACGTCCCGGCCGGTACGGCCGAGGACGTCGACGCCGCGGTCCGCGCCGCGCGCGCCGCCTTCCCCGGCTGGGCCGCGACCCCGCCCGCCGAGCGGGCCGCCCTCATCGGCGCCCTGCGCGATGTGCTGGCCGCCCGCAAGGACGAGATCGCCGAGACGGTCACCGCCGAACTGGGCTCGCCGCTGCCGCTGTCGCAGATGGTGCACGCGGGCGTCCCGGTCCTGGTCGCCGGTTCGTACGCCGAACTGGCCGCGACGTACGCCTTCGAGGAGCGGCACGGCAACTCCACCGTGTTCCTGGAGCCCGTCGGCGTGGTCGGCGCGATCACCCCGTGGAACTACCCGCTGCACCAGGTCGTCGCCAAGGTCGCCCCCGCGCTGGCCGCCGGCTGCACCGTCGTCCTCAAGCCCGCCGAGGACACCCCGCTCACCGCGCAGCTCTTCGCCGAGGCCACCGAGGAGGCCGGGCTGCCCGCCGGTGTCTTCAACCTGGTCACCGGCCTCGGCCCGGTCGCCGGACAGGCCCTCGCCGAGCACGAGGACGTCGATCTCGTCTCCTTCACCGGCTCCACCGCCGTCGGCAGGCGGATCGGCGCCACGGCGGGCGGCGCCGTCAAGCGCGTCGCGCTGGAACTCGGCGGCAAGTCGGCCAACGTCATCCTGCCCTCGGCCGATCTGGCGAAGGCGGTCAACGTCGGCATCGCCAACGTGATGTCCAACTCCGGCCAGACGTGCAGCGCCTGGACCCGGATGCTGGTGGACGCCGAGCGGTACGAGGAGGCCGTCGCACTCGCCGCCGCCGCCGTGGCCAAGTACGTACCCGGCGAGCGGGTCGGTCCGCTCGTCAACGCCAAGCAGCAGGCCCGGGTGCGCGGTTACATCGAGAAGGGCGTCGCCGAGGGCGCCCGCCTCGTGGCCGGCGGCCCCGACGCCCCGCTGCCCACGGGCTACTACGTCAGCCCCACCGTGTTCGCCGACGTCACCCCGGAGATGACCATCGCCCAGGAGGAGATCTTCGGCCCGGTCGTCTCGATCCTGAAGTACGAGGACGAGGCGGACGCGCTGCGCATCGCCAACGGCACCGTGTACGGGCTGGCGGGTGCCGTCTGGGCGGCCGACGAGTCCGAGGCCGTGGCCTTCGCCCGCCGGATGGACACCGGCCAGGTCGACATCAACGGCGGCCGTTTCAACCCGCTCGCTCCCTTCGGCGGCTACAAGCAGTCCGGCGTCGGCCGCGAGCTCGGTGCGCACGGCCTCGCCGAGTACCTCCAGACCAAGTCCCTCCAGTTCTGAGCCGGTTCACCGAATCCACCGCCCGTCATCCGCTTCCCCCGTCAAGGAGCCAGTCCGTGGTCCGCGCCGCCGTACTGTCCGCCGTCGGAGCTCCGCTGGAGATCACCGACATCACCCTCCCGGAACCCGGCCCCGGCCAGGTGCGGGTCCGCCTCGCCGCCGCCGGGGTCTGCCACTCCGACCTCTCGCTGTCCAACGGCACGATGCGGGTACCCGTCCCCGCCGTCCTCGGCCACGAGGGCGCGGGCACCGTCGTCTCGGTGGGCGAGGGCGTCAGCGAGGTCGCCCCGGGCGACGCCGTCGTCCTCAACTGGGCGCCGTCCTGCGGGAACTGCCACCACTGCGGCATCGGCGAGGTCTGGCTCTGCGCCAACGCCCTGGCCGGTGCGGCGAACCTGCACGCCCGCACCGCCGACGGCACCCAGCTCCACCCCGGGCTCAACGTCGCCGCCTTCGCCCAGGAGACCGTGGTCGCCGCGAACTGCGTCCTGCCCGCCCCGGACGGCATCCCGCTCACCGACGCGGCGCTGCTCGGCTGCGCGGTCCTGACCGGGTACGGCGCCATCCACCACAGCGCCCGGGTCGAGGCGGGCGAGTCCGTCGTCGTCCTCGGCATCGGCGGCGTCGGTCTCGCCGTGCTCCAGGCCGCCCGGATCGCCGGTGCGTCGAAGATCATCGCGGTGGACGTCTCCCCGGAGAAGGAGGAACTGGCCCGCCGGGCGGGCGCCACGGACTACGTGACCGCCACCGCCACCACGCCCCGCGAGATCCGCGCGCTGACCGGCGGCCAGGGTGCGGACGTGGCGGTCGAGTGCGTCGGCCGGGCCGCCACCATCCGTACCGCCTGGGAGTCCACCCGCCGCGGCGGCCGCACCACGGTCGTCGGCATCGGCGGCAAGGACCAGCAGGTGACGTTCAACGCGCTGGAGATCTTCCACTGGGGCAGGTCGCTGACGGGCTGCGTGTACGGCAACAGCGACCCGGCCCGCGATCTGCCGGTGCTGGCCGACCACATCAGGGCCGGCCGCTTCGACCTCTCCATGATGGTCACCGAACGGATCGCGCTGGACGGCATCCCGGCGGCCTTCGACAACATGATCGCGGGCAAGGGCGGCCGGGCCCTGGTCGTCTTCTAACCCCCGGGGAAGGTCTCCGGACCGCCGGTGGTGAGCAGCCGGGCCGCCATCTCGCCCCGTTCGAAGAGCCGGGACGCCGGACCCACGATCAGTGGGTCCGGCTCCCCGGCCACCGCCGCGTCCTTGTCCGGGTAGTCGAAGCGGTGCAGGACGTGCCGGATCGCCTCCAGCCGGGCCCGCTTCTTGTCGTTGCTCTTCACCACGGTCCACGGCGCGTCCGCGGTGTCGGTGTGGAACAGCATCAGCTCCTTGGCCTCGGTGTACGCGTCCCACTTGTCCAGCGAGGCGAGGTCGACCGGACTGAGCTTCCACTGCCGCACCGGGTCGGTCTGCCGCGTCATGAACCGGTTGCGCTGCTCGTCGCGCGAGACGGAGAACCAGAACTTCACCAGGTGGATGCCGTCGCGGGCGAGCATCCGCTCGAACCCCGGTGTCTGGTGCATGAACTCGAGGTACTCGCGGGTCGAGCAGAACCCCATCACCCGCTCCACACCGGCCCGGTTGTACCAGGACCGGTCGAACAGCACGATCTCGCCGGCGGCCGGCAGGTGGGCCACGTACCGCTGGAAGTACCACTGGGAACGCTCGCGTTCGGTCGGCTTCTCCAGCGCCACCACCCGCGCGCCACGCGGGTTGAGGTGCTCGGTGAACCGTTTGATGGTGCCGCCCTTGCCCGCGGCGTCGCGCCCCTCGAAGAGGATGACCAGCCGTTCGTCGTGCTCCTTGACCCAGTGCTGGAGCTTGAGCAGCTCGATCTGCAGCGCGCGCTTGGACTTCTCGTACGCCTTGCGGCCGAGCTTCTCGCCGTACGGGTAGTCCTCGCGCCAGGCGTCGCCGGCCGGGCCCCGGGGTGTCACCAGCGCCGGTCCCTCGCCCTTCGCGGGCTTCGCCGTCGCCTTCCTACGGCCGTTCTGCTGCTCGGTGTTCCGCGTCATGACGGGGTCCTTCCACCGGCGGGGCCGGATTCTTCCGCGTCGCACCAGTCTGCGGACGCGTCCGGGAGACCGCCACCCCGGCCAGACAGAGCAGCCCGCCGCCCACGGTGAGCAGCGCGGGCACCTCGTCCAGCAGCAGCCACGACATCAGCACCACGAGCGCGGGAACCGCGTAGGTGGTGGCGCCCATCCGGCCGGCCGTGGTGCGGGCGAGCGCGTAGGCCCAGGTGGTGAAGGCCAGTGCGGTCGGGAAGATGCCCAGATAGACCATGTTCAGAGTCGCGGACAGGGGTGCGTCGGCGGCCTCGGACACCAGCGCACCGGCGAACGGCAGACACGCCACCGTGCCGACGAGGCAGCCGAACGTGGTGATCTGGAGCGCCGAGCCGTGCCGCAGCGCCGGCTTCTGGCCGACCACCCCGCCCGCGTACGCCACCGCCGCCAGCAGGCAGAGCAGCACGCCCAGCACCGAGGAACCCCCGTGCCCGGACATGGAGAGCCCGACCACCGCGGCGCCCGCGAAGGACACCGCCATGCCCAGCAGCAGCCGGCGCGGCAGCCCCTCGCCCAGCAGCCGGGCGCCGAGCAGGGCGATCAGCAGCGGCCCGATGTTCACCACCATCGCGGCGGTGCCCGCGTCCACCTCCTGCTCGCCCCAGTTGAGCACCACCATGTACAGGCCGAACCACAGCAGCCCGGACCACAGGATGCCCGGCCAGGCGGCCCGTGACGGCAGTCCCTCGCGCCGGACGAGCAGCAGGGCGCCGAGCGCCAGGGAACCGGCGAGCAGCCGGCCGAGGGCCAGCGCGCCGGGAGAGTAGGCGTCGCCCGCGCTGCGGATGGAGACGAAGGCGGAGGCCCACAGCACCACGGTCGTGCAGGCGGCCGCCGCGGCCCGCCGGTCTCGGGGTGCGGCAGGGGCGGCGGGGGAGGAGAGGGGCGTCATGGTGCCGACCGTAGGGCCAGGACCGTTCGGTGCCCACCGAATAGTTGCCGCGGGAGCTACCGCACCTCGTGCGCCGGTGGTGCGTACTGCAGGGCGAGTCCGTCGACCAGCGCCCGCAGCCCGGTCTCGAAGGCACCCTCGTCGACCTTCTGGCGGCGCTCCGCGAGCAGGTGGGCCTGGCCCAGGTGCGGGTAGTCGGCCGGGTCGTACGCCGTCTCGTCGTCCACGAAGCCCCGGGCGAACGAGCCGAGGGCCGAGCCGGTGATGAAGTAGCGCATCAGGGCGCCGATGTACGTGGCCTGGGCGGGCGGCCAGCCCGCGCGGACCATGGCGCCGAACACCGCGTCGGCGACCCGCAGACCGGCCGGGCGGCGTCCCGGGCCCTGGGCGAGCACCGGGACGATGTGCGGATGCGCGGCGAGGGCCGCACGGTAGGAGAGCGCCCAGTCGTGCAGGGCGGCCCGCCAGTCACGGCTGTCCGACTCGTCGAACATCGACAGGTCGACCTGTGCGGAGACGGCGTCGGCGACCGCGTCCAGGATCTCGTCCTTGTTGCGGAAGTGGTTGTAGAGCGACGGCCCGCTGACCCCCAGCTCGGCCGCCAGGCGGCGGGTCGAGACGGCGTCGAGCCCCTCGGCGTCCACGAGGGCGCTCGCCGTCTCGACGATGCGGTCTCTGCTGAGGAGGGGCTTGCGCGGGCGGGCCATGCGGCACATAGTAGGGCCTGCCCCGGTAAAACTAGCAGTGCTAATTAAAGTGGAGAGTCGAAGGATGAATCTGGAGCTCAGCGAGGAGCAGGAAGCCGTCCGGCAGCTCGCCAAGGACTTCGTCGCCCGCGACGTCGCCCCGTACGTCGTCGAGTGGGACCGGGCCGAGAACGTCGACAAGTCGATCGTGAAGAAGCTCGGCTCGCTCGGCTTCCTCGGGCTGACCGTCCCCGAGGAGTACGGCGGCTCGGGCGGTGACCACCTCGCGTACTGCCTGGTGACCGAGGAGCT
Source organism: Streptomyces sp. NBC_01257 (assembly GCF_035917255.1). Classification (NCBI taxonomy): domain Bacteria; kingdom Bacillati; phylum Actinomycetota; class Actinomycetes; order Kitasatosporales; family Streptomycetaceae; genus Streptomyces; species Streptomyces sp. NBC_01257. The sequence continues at coordinate 2,061,265 of NZ_CP108472.1, read as the reverse complement.
CGGCCGCGGCGACTCCTCGGTCCGGGGCATCGTCTCGGTCTCCCTGGGCCTGGTCGCCAAGACCATCGCCGCCTGGGGCGACGAGGACCAGAAGCGGCAGTGGTTGCCGCGGCTGACCGCCGGGGACGCGGTCGGCTGTTTCGGTCTCACCGAGCCCGGCACGGGGTCCGACGCGGGCAGCCTGACGACGAGGGCCGTGCGGGACGGCGACGACTACGTCATCAACGGCAGCAAGATGTTCATCACCAACGGCACCTGGGCCGATGTGGTGCTCCTGTTCGCCCGCACCAACGACACCCCCGGCCACAAGGGCGTCTCGGCCTTCCTGGTGCCCGCCGACACCCCCGGCCTCACCCGCCGCACCATCCACGGCAAGCTCGGCCTGCGCGGCCAGGCGACCGCCGAACTGGTGCTGGAGGACGTCCGCGTCCCCGCCGCGGCCCTCATGGGACCCGAGGGCAAGGGCTTCTCCATCGCGATGTCCGCGCTGGCGAAGGGGCGCATGTCGGTCGCCGCCGGCTGCGTCGGCATCGCCCAGGCCGCCCTGGACGCGGCCGTGGGCTACGCCGCCGAGCGCGAGCAGTTCGGCAAGTCCATCGCGAGCTACCAGCTCGTCCAGGAGCTGATCAGCGACATCGCCGTGGACGTCGACGCGGCCAGACTGCTGACCTGGCGGGTGGCCGACCTGATCGACCGGGGCGAGGCCTTCGCCACCGCCGCCTCCCAGGCGAAGCTCTTCGCCTCCGAGGCCGCCGTCCGCGCCGCGAACAACGCGCTCCAGGTCTTCGGCGGCTACGGCTACATCGACGAGTACCCGGTCGGCAAGCTGCTGCGCGACGCCCGGGTGATGACGCTCTACGAGGGCACCAGCCAGATCCAGAAGCTGATCATCGGCCGCGCGCTGACGGGCGTATCGGCGTTCTGACCCCGTCCGCGCCTCGCGCGTCGAACGGGCGTCTGAGTACCTGTCTGAGTACGAACGCGGATGTGGTGTGTGCCACATCGCCGGATGCTGTGCGTCATGAGTGAGACGACATCGGTCAAGCAGCAGAGCACCGCCGCCTTCTACGGACAGGCCGTGGCGTCCTTCGGGATCGCGATGGGGGCGGTGGCGCTCGGGATCTACTTCCTGGACGCCGACGCCTGGGTCCGCGGCTTCCTCGCCATCGGCGTGCTCTACCTCGTCACCTCCGCCTTCACCCTGGCCAAGGTGATCAGGGACAGGCAGGAGGCGGGCCAGATCATCAGCCGGGTCGACCAGGCCAGGCTGGAGAAGATCCTCGCGGAGCACGACCCCTTCCAGAAGCTCTGACGATCCCGCCCGGCGCAAGGCCCTAAGCGCTTGCTCAGGATCGGGGTATGGTGTGCGTCCTGGTGACTGAGAGGGGCGACCGACGATGAGCACGGCGGAGGAGACCGACGGCGAGACGCCGTGGGAGGAAGTGACCCCCGAGGCCGCCCGGCGGCTTCTCGTCGCGGCCGTCGACGCCTTCGCCGAGCGCGGGTACCACGCGACGACCACCCGGGACATCGCCGGCCGTGCCGGAATGAGCCCCGCGGCGCTCTACATCCACTACAAGACGAAGGAAGAGCTGCTCCACCGGATCAGCAGGATCGGTCACGACCGGGCCCTGACGCTCCTGGAGGCGGCGGCCGGCCGCGAGGGCACGGCCGCCGAGCGGCTCGCCGCCGCGGTCCGCTCCTTCGTCCGCTGGCACGCCCAGCGCCACACCACCGCGCGCGTGGTCCAGTACGAACTGGACGCGCTCGGCGAGGAGCACCGCACCGAGATCGTCGAACTGCGCCGCAGGAGCGACGCGGTGGTGCGCCGGATCATCGGCGAGGGCGTGGCGGCCGGCGAGTTCGACGTCCCCGACGTGCCGGGCACCACGCTCGCGGTGCTCTCGCTCTGCATCGACGTGGCGCGGTGGTTCAACGCCCAGGGCAGCCGGACGCCGGACGAGGTGGGCGAGCTGTACGCCGGCCTCGTGCTGCGGATGGTCGCGGCCAAGCACTGACCGTCGCGGCGGTGTGGGGCCGGTCCCGCCGGGACCGGCCCCACACCGCCGAGCGGCTCAGAAGTAGTACCGCGACACCGACTCCGCGACGCACGCCGGCTTGTCGCCGCCCTCGCGCTCGATGGTGACGACCGCGGTGACCTGCACGCCGCCGCCCGCCTCCTCGACGCTCTTCAGGGCGGCGGTCGCCCGCAGCCTGGAGCCCACCGGCACGGGGGAGGGGAAACGGACCTTGTTGGTCCCGTAGTTGATGCCCATCTTCGCGCCCTCGACCTGCATGACCTGCGGTACGAGGGCCGGCAGCAGGGACAGCGTGAGGTAGCCGTGCGCGATCGTCGTGCCGAACGGCCCGGCCGCGGCGCGCTCCGGGTCCACGTGGATCCACTGGTGGTCCCCGGTGGCCTCGGCGAACAGGTCGATCCGCTTCTGCTCCACCTCCAGCCAGTCGCTGTGCCCCAGCTGCTCGCCCACGCCGTCACGCAGCTCCTGCGCGGACGTGAAGATCCTCGGCTCTGCCATGTCCCTGGTCCCTGCCTTCCCGCTCTCGACCGTCATCCATCGCCTGTCTAAGCGCTTGCTCAGCATGGTTGGCGGGTGCGTTCCTGTCAACGACGGACCGGCCGGGAACGCGGCACGTAGGGTTCGATGAGTGCCCCAGATTCCACAGACACTCCATGAGCTCACGGTCGGCCAGCTCTCCGCGCGCAGCGGCGCCGCGGTGTCGGCCCTGCACTTCTACGAGACCAAGGGCCTGATCAGCAGCCGTCGCACCAGCGGCAACCAGCGCCGCTACAGCAGGGACGCGCTGCGCCGGGTCGCCTTCGTCCGTGCCGCGCAGCGGGTCGGCATCCCGCTGGCCACCATCCGCGACGCCCTGGCCGAACTCCCGGAGGAGCGCACGCCGAACCGCGACGACTGGGCCCGGCTCTCCGAGACCTGGCGCTCCGAGCTGGACGAGCGGATCCGGCAGCTGGCGCGGCTGCGCGACCACCTGACCGACTGCATCGGCTGCGGCTGCCTGTCGCTGGAGACATGCGTGCTCTCCAACCCGGACGACATCTCCGGTGACCGGATCAGCGGTTCGCGTCTGATGCCGGAGGGCAGGCCCGCCCGGCCCTGATCGGGGAGGGACGTCCTACGCGATCGTCGCCAGGTCGCCGAACCGGGTGCGCCGGGCCTTCTCCAGGGCATCGGGGGTGAGGACGGGCTGCGGCACCACGATGCCGCACCCGGTGCACACCGGACCGGACCACGGCTCGCTGTCCAGGTCCTGCCGCCAGACGATGCGGGCCTGTGCGCACACCGGGCAGCCGGTGCCCGGTTCCGACTCCAGCGCCGAGATCAGCCGGAGCAGGACGTCCGCGAGCGGTGCCGCCGGGTGGACCGCCGGGTCCTCGCACCGCGCGACCCCGTTCCCGCCCCAGGTGCACCGGTGCCAGTCGTCGAACGCGCCGGGACGGCGCAGCCCGTCGTGCTTCTCGCGCCTGCGGCGCTCGGCGAACCCGGCCTCGTACCCGAGCCAGACCGCCCGCGCCGTCTCCAGTTCCTCCAGCGCGCGCATCAGCCGCGCCGGGTCGGGTGCCCGGTCCTCGGGCCCTATCCCGTGCCGGGCACACAGGTGATCCCAGGTCGCCCGGTGGCCGTACGGTGCGAAGCGCTCCAGGCATTTGCGCAGCGAGTACCGCCGCAGCGCCAGATCGCTCCGCGGATCGCGGACCTGTCTCGCAAGACTCCGGAAACCGGCCATTGCGCCGCCACCTCCGTCGCTCGTACTCCGTCGCCCGCACTTCGGCGTCAGTGAGTGGACGTACGACTGCCCCGATCGGCTCCATCCAAGGGTGGTTCCGTCCACTCAGTGAGATGACGGCTCGTCATGTGACGGGATGTGTCGATTCGGAAAAGGTGACCGATGTTCACCTTACCGGCGGGTCATACCGTCGGTAACGTCCGGCGCATCGGCCTCTTCGAGGAGCACGCATGCCCCCACGCACCCGCATGTCCGTACGCACCGGCAGGACAAGAGCCGCCACCGTAGCGGCCGTTCTCGCCCTCGGCACGTCCCTGCTGGCCTCCGCACCTCATGCGGGCGCCAGCGAGGCGGACCCCGTACCCGTCGTCGACTACTGCCAGGGGCAGTGCGACGACATCCTGCCGCCCGGTGAGAACGGCAACGCCACGCTCGTCGAGATCCTCGGCAACAAGGCGTTCGGCACCCACCCCGCGCACAGCGACGACCAGCTCGACCGCTACGACGGACTCGTGGCCGGGCACACCGGCCTCACCGACCAGAAGCTGACCGACTTCTTCAACGACGCCTCCTTCGGCGTCGCGAAGGACCAGGTCGAGTCCGTCACCTCGCCGCGCGACGACGTCACCATCACCCGTGACAAGGTCTCCGGCGTCCCGCACATCAAGGGCACCACCCGCTACGGGACCGAGTTCGGCGCCGGATTCGCGGCCGGGCAGGACCGGCTCTGGCTGATGGACCTCTTCCGCCACATCGGCCGCGGGGAACTGACCTCGTTCGCCGGCGGCGCACTGGCCAACCAGGGCCTGGAGCAGCAGTTCTGGCCGCAGGCCCCGTACACCGAGGCCGACCTGCAGGCGCAGGTCGAGTACATCAGGACCCATGAGGGCCCCCGCGGCGAACAGGCCATGGCCGACGCGCAGGCGTACGTCGACGGCATCAACTCCTACCGCGAGAAGTCGAAGAAGGGCCGTTACTTCCCCGGCGAGTACGTCCTCACCGGCAAGATCGACGCGATCACCAACATCGGCGAGATCCAGCCGTTCCAGCTGACCGACCTGATCTCGATCGCCTCGGTCGTCGGCGGCCAGTTCGGCGGCGGTGGCGGCGGCGAGGTGCAGGCGGCGCTGTCCCTGCTCTCCGCCCAGCAGAAGTACGGGGTCGCCGAGGGCACGAAGGTCTGGGAGTCGTTCCGGCAGCGCAACGACCCCGAGGCCGTGCTGACCGTCCACGACGGCACCTCGTTCCCGTACGCGAACAAGCCCGGCAACGCCGTCGGAACGGCTCTTCCCGACCCCGGCTCCGTCACCGCCGAGCCGCTGATCCACGACCGCACCGGCTCCGCGGGCACGGACGCCAAGGCCCCCGTCAAGGCCCCGGCCGCGCTCAAGAAGGCCCAGGGCATCTACGACGACGGAGTCATCCCCGAGGGCTCGCTGCCCGGTTCGGGCTCCGGCGCCCAGAAGCGCGGCATGTCCAATGCCCTGCTGGTCTCCGGCAAGAACACCGCGAGCGGAAACCCGATCGCGGTCTTCGGCCCGCAGACCGGCTACTTCGCCCCCCAGCTGATGATGCTCCAGGAGCTCCAGGGCCCCGGCATCAGCGCCCGCGGCGTCTCCTTCGCCGGCGTCGGCATGTACATCCAGATGGGCCGCGGCCAGGACTACGCCTGGAGCGCCACATCGGCGGGCCAGGACATCACCGACACCTACGCCGTCGACCTGTGCGAGCCCGACGGCTCCGCCCCCACCAAGGACTCCACGCACTACCTCTACCGCGGCGACTGCACCGCCATGGAGAAGCTGGAGAAGTCCAACTCCTGGAAGCCGACCGTCGCCGACTCCACGGCCAAGGGCTCCTACCGGATGCAGGTGTGGCGCACCGGCTACGGCATCGTCACCCACCGCGCCACGGTGGGCGGCAAGCCGGTCGCGTACACCTCGCTGCGCACCACCTACCGCCACGAGGCCGACTCGATCATCGGCTTCCAGATGCTCAACGACCCGTCGTACGTCACCGACGCCGCCTCCTTCCAGCAGGCGGCGAGCAACATCGACTACGCCTTCAACTGGTTCTACGCCGACTCCCGCACCGCCGCCTACTACAACAGCGGCATGAACCCGGTGCGCGCCCCGGGCGTCGACCCGGCGCTGCCGGTCAAGGCAGAGAAGGCGTACGAGTGGAAGGGCTACGACCCGGCGGCCAACACCGCGGAGCACACCCCCTTCGCCGAGCACCCGCACTCCAGCGGCCAGGACTACTACGTCTCCTGGAACAACAAGCAGGCCGAGGGGTACGCCTCCGCCGGCTTCGGCCTCAGTGCCGTGCACCGGGCCGATCTGCTCGACGACCGGGTCGCGAAGCTGGTCGAGGAGGGCGGCGTCACCCGCGCCTCCCTCACCCGCGCGATGGCGGACGCCGCGCTCACCGATCTGCGCGGTGAGCAACTGCTGCCCGAGCTGCTGAAGGTGATCCGCTCCCAGCCGGTCACCGACCCGGAACTCAACGCGGTGGTCCAGCAACTGGACTCCTGGCGGGCGGCCGGTGCCCAGCGCAAGGAGAGCAGCCCCGGCTCGCACACGTACACCCACGCCGACGCGGTACGGATCATGGACGCGTGGTGGCCGAAGCTGGTCGAGGCCGAGTTCAAGCCCGGGCTCGGTGACGATCTGTACGGGGCGCTGACCGCGAACCTCGCCACCGACGAGTCCCCGGCCGCCAGCCACGGGCCGAGCGGCGCGCACAGCGGTTCGGCGTTCCAGTACGGCTGGTGGGGCTTCGCCGACAAGGACCTGCGCCAGGTGCTCGGACAGCAGGTCAAGGGCCCGCTGGCCAGGTCCTACTGCGGCAACGGCGATCTGAGCAGCTGCCGCGCGGCGCTGCTGTCCTCGCTGAAGCAGGCGGCGGCGGTCCCGGCGGCGGAGGTGTACCCGGCCGACGACAACTGCAAGGCCGGCGAGCAGTGGTGCACCGACTCGATCATCCACCGGGCGCTCGGCGGGATCGCGCAGAAGGCGATCCACTGGCAGAACCGCCCGACCTACCAGCAGGTGGTGGAGTTCCCGGCACACCGCTGAACCGGCGCGCCGGGCACATCAGGCCCGTCCGGCGACCGAGGACGGAACCGGTTCGCCGGGCGGGCCCGCACACGACGGCCCGCCCGGCGACACGGGCTCACCGGTACTGCAGGTACCGCTTCCGCACCGCCCGGAACGCGGCGAGGTCATCCGCCCACGCCCCCACCACCTCATCGGTGTCCGCCCCCGCGTCGATCATCGTGCGGACCCGGGTGTTGCCGGTGAGCTTGTCGATCCAGTTGTCGGAGCGCCAGGCGAACCCGCTCCAGGTCTGCTTCGCCGTCACCAGCAGCGCGATCCCGGTGCGGACCGGGTCGAAGACCTCGCGGTCCTGGACGTGCAGCTGGACGCCGCCCACCGTCTTGCCCTGGAACTTGGAGAACGTCGGCGCGAAGTACGCCTCGCGGAACGCCACTCCGGGCAGGCCGAGCGCGTTCGCCGCGGCCGCCCAGGTGTGGTCGATCCCCTCGGCGCCGAGCAGTTCGAACGGGCGGGTGGTGCCGCGCCCCTCGGAGAGGTTGGTGCCCTCGAAGAGGCAGGTGCCCGAGTAGACGAGCGCGGTGTCCGGCGTCGGCATGTTGGGGCTCGGCGGCACCCACGGCAGCCCGGTCGCGTCGAAGAAGTCCGAGCGCGACCACCCCGACATCTTCACAATCTCCAGGTCGGCCGGACGGTCCGCGAGGAACTCCCCGTTGAACAGCAGTGCCAGTTCGGTGACGGTCATGCCGTGCGCCTGCGAGATCTCCCGGCGCCCCACGAAGGTGCCGAACGCGGGATCGAGCACCGGGCCGAGCGCGGCCCGCCCGGTCACCGGGTTCGGCCGGTCCAGCACCACGAACCTCTTCCCCGCGAGGGCCGCCGCCTCCATGCAGTCGTACAGCGTCCAGATGTACGTGTAGAAACGGGCGCCCGCGTCCTGGATGTCGAAGACGACCGTGTCCACGCCGGACGCCGTGAACACGTCGGCGAGGGCCTGCCCGTTCTTGAGGTACGTGTCGTAGACCGGCAGTCCGGTCGCCGGGTCGTCGTAGCGCCCCTCGGAGCCGCCCGCCTGCGCGGTGCCGCGGAAGCCGTGCTCGGGGCCGAAGACGGCGGTCAGGTTCACCCGGCCGTCGGGGTGCATCACATCGACGATGTGCTCCACGCCGGACGTGATCCCGGTCGGGTTCGTGACCACACCGACCCGCTGCCCCTTCAGCAGGGCGTAACCGTCCGCCGCCAGCCGGTCGAAGCCGGTGCGGACCCGGCCGTGTCCGCCGCCGTGCCCCTTGCCGTGCGAGGGGAGGGCGGCCGCGGGTCCTGCCGATGCGGCGGTCGCCGCGAGGGCTCCGACCGCACCGCCGGCGGCCAGCAATCCACGCCTGGACAGGCTCATTCGGCTACCTCCATGATCGCGACGTCTGTCATGGTCACGCACGCTAGCGCGGGTACGGGCCGCAGGGAACGAGCTGGACGGGGCGGCTGTGCCCGGAGTGGCGGATGAGACGGCCCGACCCCTTCCCCGGCGACATACCGACCGGTTAGTCTGCCGGTGCAGTCGGCTGAGAGAGGCGGGACGATGAGTACGGTGCAGGGCGCTGGCGTAGTGGTCACGGGGGCCGGAGGCGGCATCGGCGCCGCGCTGGCCCGCAGATTCGCCGCCGAGGGCGCGCGGGTCGTGGTCAACGACCTCGACGAGAGCCGGATCAAGGCGCTCGCCGAGGAGATCGGCGGCACCGCGGTCGCCGGGGACGCCTCACAGATCGTCGACGCCGCCCGCGACGCGCTGGACGGCACCGTGGACGTCTACTGCGCCAACGCCGGCCTCGCCTCGCCCGGTGACGCCTTCGCCGACGAGGACGTCTGGGCAGCCGCCTGGGACGTCAACGTGATGGCCCACGTCCGTGCGGCCAGGGCGCTCCTCCCGGACTGGCTGGAGCGCGGCAGCGGCAGGTTCGTCTCCACGGCCTCCGCCGCCGGACTCCTCACGATGATCGGCGCGGCGCCCTACAGCGTCACCAAGCACGGCGCGGTCGCCTTCGCCGAATGGCTCTCCCTCACCTACCGCCACCGCGGCATCAAGGTCCACGCGATCTGCCCGCAGGGCGTGCGTACGGACATGCTCACCGGCGCCGGATCGGCCGGGAAGCTCGTCCTCGCCCCCGGCGCGATCGAGCCCGAGGCCGTGGCCGACGCCCTCTTCGACGCGATGGCCGAGGACCGCTTCCTCGTTCTGCCCCACCCCGAGGTGGCCAACTACTACGGGGCCAGGGCCGAGGACACCGATCGCTGGCTCCGCGGCATGAACCGCCTCCAGCGCACATGGGAGGAGACCGGAGCATGAGCGAGTCGATCTACGCGGCCAAGCCCTGGCTCCCGCTGCTCAGCGAGGCCCAGCGGGCCCCCGTCAGTCCCGCCGGGACCCTGGTGCACGCCTTCCGCGACTCCGTGGCCCGGACCCCCGGCCACCCGGCACTCGCCTACTTCGACGGACGTCTCAGCTACGCCGAGACCGACGAGCTCTCCGACTCCGTGGCCGGGCACCTCGCCGCCCGGGGGCTGGAGCGCGGCGACCGGGTCGCGATCATGCTGCAGAACTCCCCGCACTTCGTCCTCGCGCTGCTCGGCGCCTGGAAGGCCGGGGCGACGGTCGTCCCGCTCAACCCGATGTACAAGTCCGCCGAGGTCGGCCACGTACTGAAGGACGCCGAGGTCACGGCGCTGATCTGCTCCGACCGTGCCTGGGAGGCGTATCTGCGGGACACCGCGGCCGCCGCCCCGTCCGTCCGGATCGCCGTCACCGCCTGCGAGCTCGACCTCCAGACGAAGAACGACGAGCGGGTGCTGAACTTCGACCGGCTGCCCGCAGCCGACGACGCGGACGATCTGGTGACCGTCGCCCGGCAGGGCCTCCCGGCCCCCGCCGGCCGCGAACTCACCGCCGCCGACGTGGCGCTGATCAGCTACACCTCCGGGACCAGCGGCACCCCCAAGGGCGCCCTGAACTCCCACGGCAACATCATGGTCAACGCCGAGCGCCAGCGCACCGGCCACCCCATCGCCGAGGGCGCCGCCTACTTCGCGCTCGCCCCGCTCTTCCACATCACCGGCATGGTCTGCCAGCTGGCCGCCTGCCTCACCAACGCGGGCACCCTGGTCCTGGCCTACCGCTTCCACCCCGGTGTCGTCCTCGACGCCTTCGCCGAGCACCGCCCCGCGTACACCGTCGGCCCGTCGACCGCCTTCATGGCGCTCGCCGCGACCCCCGGTGTCACGCCCGGGCACTTCGCCTCCTTCCAGGTGATCTCCTCCGGCGGCGCGCCGCTGCCGCCCGCGCTCGTCGAGAAGTTCCGGTCGGGCCTGGGCCCGTACATCCGCAACGGCTACGGCCTCACCGAGTGCACCGCCCCCTGCGCCTCGGTGCCGCCCGAGCGCGAGGCGCCCGTCGACCCGGTCTCCGGCACCCTCTCGGTCGGCGTGCCCGGCCCGGACACCGTCGTGCGGATCATCGACGAGAACGGCGCGGACGTGCCGTTCGGCGAACAGGGCGAGATCGCGGTGCGCGGCCCGCAGGTCGTCTCCGGCTACTGGCGGCTGCCCGAGGCAACCGCAGTCGCGTTCCCGGACGGCGAGCTGCGCACCGGCGACATCGGCTTCATGGACCGCGAGGGCTGGCTCTACGTCGTCGACCGCAAGAAGGACATGATCAACGCGTCCGGCTTCAAGGTCTGGCCGCGCGAGGTCGAGGACGTCCTCTACACCCACCCGGCCGTGCGCGAGGCCGCCGTCGTCGGCGTCCCGGACGCCTACCGCGGCGAGACGGTCCGCGCCTACGTCAGTCTGCGGCCCGGCGCCTCGGTCGAACCCGATGAATTGGGTGCGTACTGCAAGGAACGGCTCGCCGCGTACAAGTACCCGCGCGAAGTCGAGATCCTGGCGGAACTTCCCAAGACCGCAAGTGGGAAGATCCTCAGGCGGGAACTGCGTTCACCCCGTGAGAACGGTTGACCCACAGCACGGAAGGAAGGTGGCGGCTATGGCCAAGGCGACGGACGGGAGCGGTACCCCCGTCCCGCAGCGGCTGCTGGCCGCCGCCACGCGGCTCTTCGCCGAGCAGGGGTACGACCGCACCTCGGTCCAGGAGATCGTCGAGGCGGCCGGCGTCACCAAGGGCGCGCTCTACCACTACTTCGGCTCCAAGGAGGACCTCCTCCAGGAGGTCTACGCCCGGGTGCTGCGGCTCCAGCAGGAGCGGCTCGACGCCTTCGCTGGCGCCGACGCACCCGTCGAGCAGCGGCTGCGCGACGCCGCGGCCGACGTGGTCGTCACCACCATCGAGAACCTCGACGACGCCTCGATCTTCTTCCGCTCCATGCACCATCTGAGCCCGGAGAAGAACAAGCAGGTACGGGTGGAGCGGCGCCGCTACCACGAGCGCTTCCGGGCGCTCGTGGAAGAGGGGCAGCGCAGCGGGGTGTTCTCCACGGCCACCCCGGCGGACCTGATCGTCGACTACCACTTCGGCTCGGTCCACCACCTGTCGACGTGGTACCGGCCGGACGGCCCGCTCACCCAGCAGGAGGTCGCCGACCACCTCGCCGATCTGCTGCTGCGCGCGCTGCGGCCGTAGGGCGCTCGTCAGGCCCTGCTGCCGGCCAGCCGGCCCAGCAGGGCCTCGGCCGCCGGATTGCGCGGCCGGGGCGCCCGGCCCACCAGCAGCACCGTCCGGCCCGGCTCCGGCTGCCGGATGCTCACGCACGGCAGTCCGGCGTCCTCGCCGATCCGGCGCGGCACGATCGCCACGCCGATCCCCGCCCGGACGAGATCGACGAGCAGCCGGATCTGGGTGACATCGCAGGTGATCCGGCGCTCCAGGCCGCAGTGCGCGGCCAGCCGCCGCACCGCGGTCTCCAGGCCGGTGCCCGCCCGGAAGTCCACGAACGGCTCGTCGGCGAGGTCCTTGACCAGGGTGCGGCCGGCCGTCGCCAGCCGGTGGCCGGGCGCCGTGATCAGCACCAGGTCCTCCTGCCAGGACGCGAACGCCATGATGCCTTCCGGGAGTTCGGCCGCGTCCGGCGCGAGATAGGCGAGATCCAGCTCACCCGCCCGCACCCCCGCCACCAGCTCCGGAGTCGTCGCCTCGCGCAGCGAGATCTGCACCCCGGGCCACAGCCGGTGGAACAGGGCCAGCTCGGCGGCCAGATCCACGCAGGTCAGCGTCTGGATCGTGCCGATCCGCACCCGCCCGGTGGCCAGCCCCGACACGGCGGCCACCGCGTCACGCGCCGCGTCCGTCCCGGCCAGCACCGTACGGGCCGAGGGCAGCAGCGCCCGGCCCGCCTCGGTGAGCACCACCCGGCGGCCGGTCCGTTCGAACAGGTCGGCCCCCAGCTCCCGTTCGAGGTTGCGGACGGAGGTGCTCAGCGCGGACTGCACGATCAGCTCGGCGCGGGCGGCGGCGGTGAAACTGCCGTGCGTGATCACCGCCATGAAATGGCGGAGCTGGCGAATCTCCATCCATCTACGGTAGCGATCGCAGCCAGCGAATCCATCTGTTGGACCGAACGCGTTCGCGGGGTGAAGGTGGATACATGGCGCACATCCAGGTTTCGACGCGTGTTCCCCCTCTGTGGAACGTGGCCTACGGGCCGCACCGCCCGAGGGTCGTCCGGGTCCTCGCCCGCTGCCTGCTGCGGGTACGGGCCTTCGCCCGCGAACTGGCACTCGCCGACCACGTGCCGTACGGCGGTTACTGACATCGCCGCGGGCCCGCACCGGGGTGCGGGCCCGCGACACCGGTGCCCTACAGGTACTTCTTGATCTCCCGCCGCGCCAGCGACCGCTGGTGCACCTCGTCCGGGCCGTCCGCCAGCCGCAGCGTCCGCGCCGCCGCCCACAGCTCGGCCAGCGGGAAGTCCTGGCTGACGCCGCCCGCGCCGTGCAACTGCACCGCCTGGTCGATGATGGAGACCACCGCGCGCGGGGTGGCGATCTTGATGGACTGGATCTCCGTGTGCGCGCCGCGGTTGCCGACGGTGTCCATCAGCCAGGCCGTCTTCAGCACCAGCAGCCGCAGCTGCTCCACCGTGACCCGGGCGTCCGCGATCCAGTTGTGCACCACGCCCTGCTGGGCGAGCGGCTTGCCGAAGGCCGTACGGGCCACCGCGCGCCGGCACATCAGCTCGATGGCGCGCTCCGCCATGCCGATCAGCCGCATGCAGTGGTGGATGCGGCCCGGGCCCAGCCGCGCCTGGGCGATGGCGAAGCCGCCGCCCTCCTCGCCGATCAGGTTCGTCACGGGCACGCGCACGTCGTCGAAGACGACCTCGGCGTGGCCGCCGTGGGAGTGGTCCTCGTAGCCGTACACCTGCATCGCGCGCTTCACGGTCAGGCCCGGGGTGTCGCGCGGGACGAGGATCTGCGACTGCTGGCGGCGGATGTCGTCGCCGTCCGGGTCGGTCTTGCCCATCACGATGAAGATCGCGCAGTCCGGGTTCATCGCCCCGGAGATGTACCACTTGCGCCCGTTGATGACGTAGTCTCCCCCATTCTCGGCTCCGCCCGAACGGGAGGTACCCCCTCCGTCCCGGGTGATGCGGGTCTCGATGTTCGTCGCGTCCGAGGAGGCGACCTCCGGCTCCGTCATCGCGAACGCGGACCGGATCTCCCCGGCCAGCAGCGGCTCCAGCCACTGCTTCTTCTGCTCCTCGGTGCCGAACTGGGCGAGGACCTCCATGTTCCCGGTGTCCGGCGCCGCGCAGTTCAGCGCGGTCGGCGCCAGATGCGGGGAGCGGCCCAGGATCTCGGCCAGCGGGGCGTACTGGAGGTTGGTGAGCCCGGCGCCGTACTCGGCGTCCGGCAGGAAGAGGTTCCACAGCCCCTGCCTGCGGGCCTCGGCCTTCAGGTCCTCGACCACCTGCGGGGTGTCCCACGGCGACGCGAGCTGTTCGCGCTGCTCGTCCGCGGTCTTCTCGGCCGGGTAGACGTGCTCGTCCATGAAGGTGAGCAGCTTGGCGCGCAGCTCTTCGGTACGGGCGTCGAATGCGAAGTCCATGGGGTGGATCAGCCTTCCTGGAGGGTGGTGAGGCCGTGCTCGATGAAGACGGGGACGAGGTCGCCGATGCGGTCGAAGCCGCCGCCGACCGTCTGGCCCAGGGTGTAGCGGTAGTGGATGCCCTCCAGGATCACGGCGAGCTTGAACCAGGCGAACGCCGTGTACCAGGAGATGCCCGAGGTGTCCCGGCCGGAGCGGGCCGCGTAGCGCTCGATCAGCTCGGCGGGGGAGGGGTGGCCGGCGGCCCCGCTGGTGGTGGAGACCGGGGATTCGGGCAGCCCCAGGTCGGAGCTGTACATGACCAGCAGTCCGAGGTCGGTGAGCGGGTCGCCGAGCGTCGACATCTCCCAGTCGAGGACGGCCTTGATCTCGTCGTCCGCGCCGATCAGCACGTTGTCCAGGCGGTAGTCGCCGTGGATGACGGTCGGGGCGGGGGAGCCGGGGAGCTGCCGGCCGAGTGCCGCGTGCAGCTCGTCGATGCCCGGCAGCTCGCGGTTGCGGGAGGCGTCCAGCTGCTTCCCCCAGCGGCGCAGCTGACGGTCGAGGAAGCCCTCGGGGCGCCCGAAGTCGCCGAGGCCGACGGCCTGCGGGTCGACGGCGTGCAGCTCCACGAGGGTGTCGACCAGGCTCAGTACGGCCTTGCGGGTGCGCTCGGCGCCCAGCGGGGCGAGCTGCTCGGCGGTGCGGTACGGGGTGCCCTCGACGTACTCCATGACGTAGAAGGGGGAGCCGATGACCGAGTCGTCCTCGCAGAGCAGCACCGGTTCGGGGACCGGGACGGCCGTCGGGTGCAGCCCGCTGATCACCCGGTGCTCGCGCTTCATGTCGTGCGCGGTCGCCAGCACATGACCCAGCGGCGGCCGTCGGACCACCCAGCGGCCGGTGCCGTCCGCCACCGTGACGACGTAGGTGAGGTTCGACCGTCCGCCCTCGATGAGCCGGGCCTCGAGCGGTCCGTTCACCAGGCCCGGCCGCTCGCGGTCGAGATGTCCGCGCAACCGGTCGAGGTCGAGACCTGGCGGGTGGACTTGGCTCATCGTGCGCACCTCCGGGGTGAATAAATCGTCGGTGTTCATGATGCCGACCAGTCGGTATGTCGTCCAGTGAACTCCGGGAACGGAATGTGCGGAATCCCGGTCCGCATGGTGGCCGGACTCTGGCCTTCAGTCGTATCCCTGAATAGAGTTCACGTATGAACACAGCATGGTTGATCGACGAAGTCCGGCTGACCCCGATCCTCATCGCCGACCCGCCGCTCCTCAACACCCAGGGCGTCCACCAGCCGTACACCCCGCGGCTCATCGTGGAGGTCGTCACGCGCGGCGGGGTGACCGGCATCGGGGAGACCTACGGCGACGGCAAGTACCTCGAACTGGCGCAGCCGCTCGCCACCGCCCTGGCCGGACGCCCGGTCAGCGATGTGAACGGCCTCTTCGCCCTGGCCGACGAGGTGTGCGGCGACTCACGCGCGGCCGACGAGCGGGTCGACGCGGGCGGGCTGCGCGGCGTCCAGACCGCGGACAAGCTGCGGCTCTCGGTCGTCTCCGCCTTCGAGGTGGCCTGCCTGGACGCCCTGGGCAAGACCCTCGGCCTGCCGGTGCACGCGCTGCTCGGCGGCAAGGTCCGCGACAGCGTCGAGTACAGCGCGTACCTGTTCTACCGCTGGGCCGAGCATCCGGACGGCGGCGAGCGGGACGACTGGGGCGCCGCCGTCGACCCGGCCGGAGTCGTCGCCCAGGCCCGGCGCTTCGCCCGTACCTACGGCTTCAGCTCCTTCAAGCTGAAGGGCGGGGTCTTCCCGCCGGAGGAGGAGATCGCCGCGGTCCGCGCGCTCGCCGACGCCTTCCCCGGGCAGCCGCTGCGCCTCGATCCCAACGGCGCCTGGTCGGTGGAGACCTCGCTGTACGTCGCCGAGCAGCTGAAGGACGTACTCGAATACCTGGAGGACCCGGCGAGCGGCACGGAGCTGATGGCCGCCGTCGCGGCCGGCACCGATGTGCCGCTGGCCACGAACATGTGCGTCACCACGCTGGCCGAGGTCCCCGAGGCCTTCGCCCGTGACGCCGTCCAGGTCGTCCTCTCCGACCACCACTACTGGGGCGGACTGCACCGCACCCGCGAACTGGCCGGGATCTGCCGCACCTACGGCGTCGGGCTCTCCATGCACTCCAACACCCACCTCGGGATCAGCCTCGCCGCGATGACGCACGTCGCGGCCACCGTCCCCAACCTCGACTACGCCTGCGACAGCCACTACCCCTGGCAGACCGAGGACGTCATCACCACCCGCCATGTCTTCGAGGACGGCCGGCTGACCGTCTCCGACGCCCCCGGCCTCGGCGTCGAACTCGACCGGGAACGCCTGGCCGTGCTGCACCGCCGCTGGCTCGACGACGACGGCGGCATGCGCGAGCGTGACGACGCCGCCGCGATGCGCAAGGGCGAGCCGGGCTGGGCCACGCCCACGATCCCGCGCTGGTGAGGGACCGGACGGGGCCCGCACCGGCCCCGTCCCGTCGGGGCTCAGTCGTCCCAGTCCTGTGCCGCCACGAACGCGTCGCCGTGCTCCGCCGACCACCGCCCGAGCGCCTCGATCGGCTCCAGCAGCGTCCGGCCGAGCCCGGTCAGCGCGTACTCGACGCGCGGCGGCGCCTCCGCGTACGCCCGGCGCTCCACCAGCCCGTACCCCGCCAGCCGGCGCAGCGTCTCGTTGAGCACCTTCGCGCTGATCCCGCCGATCTCCGCGCGGAGGTCGACCGGCCGGCGCGGTCCCCCGCCCAGCGCGTGGATGACCACCGCGTTCCAGGTGTGCGCGAACAGATCGAAACCGAGCCTCGCCCGGCAGTCCGCGAGCAGCCGCTCCACAGCTCTCTCCTCCCCGCGGCGCCCGATGGGCACCGGACGGTCAGCAACGGATTTCCTACCGTCACCTTCCACGGCACGACGCTACTTCGCGGACACTCGCCAGGGAGACGGATATGCGCATCGGCGTTCTCGGTACGGGCAACATGGCCCAGGCCCTCGGCACCCAATGGGCCGGGGCCGGACACCAGCTCCTCTTCGCGGGCCGCTCGGCCGTCCGGGCCCGCGCCCTCGCCGACCGGACGGGCAGCGCCTCGGGCACCTTCGAGGAGGCCGTCTCGTTCGGCTCCGTGCTGCTCCTCGCACTGCCCTACGACGCCGCGCTCGACGCCGTCACGGCGCTCGCCGCCGCGGACGGGACGCTGCGCGACCGGGTGCTGATCGACTGCACCAACGCGGTGGGACCCGGCTTCGTCCTGACCACCGAGGGCGGCCCCGGCGCCGCGCGCACCCTCGCCGACGCCACCGGCGCCCGGGTCGTCAAGGCGTTCAACCACCTGCCGGACACGGTCTGGCGGCTCACCCCGCCCGCCTTCGCCGACGGCCCGCTCTCCGTGCCGCTGTGCGGCGACGACGCGGACGCGCTGGAGACCGTGGCGGCGCTGGTCCGCGATCTGGGCTGCGTGCCGCTGCCGGTGGGCGGGCTCGACCGGGCCGCGTACCTGGAGGCCACCACGGCCTTCCTCATCGGGCTCTGGCACTCCGGCCACGACCCCCGCACCCTGCTGCCGCCCTTCGCGGCCGCCACCGCATGACCTGACTTGCGCCGCTCCTGACCCGGCTCGATGGTCGAAGGATGAAGGCGATCAGCTACAGCAGCTACGGCGGGGCCGA
The DNA here is from genome assembly GCF_035917255.1 of Streptomyces sp. NBC_01257. NCBI lineage: Bacteria > Bacillati > Actinomycetota > Actinomycetes > Kitasatosporales > Streptomycetaceae > Streptomyces > Streptomyces sp. NBC_01257. The sequence continues at coordinate 2,043,694 of NZ_CP108472.1, read as the reverse complement.
GGTCATGGAGTACGGCGAGCGGCCCGACCCCAAGGTCGGCCCCGACACCGTCCTGGTGAAGGTGCGGGCCGCGGCGGTCAACCCGGTCGACTGGAAGGCCCGGGAGGGCTATCTCGACGCCGGACTCGAAGCGGTCTTCCCGGTGATCCCGGGCTGGGACGTGTCCGGTGTCGTGGTGCAGCCGGGCGCCGCCGTCGACGAGTTCGCGGTCGGCGACGAGGTCATCGGCTACGTGCGGGAGGACTTCCTGAGCCGCGGCACGTTCGCCGAGTACGTCGCCGCCCCGGTGCGCACCCTCGCCCGCAAACCGCTGAGCCTGAGCTTCGAGGAGGCCGCCGGACTGCCCCTGGCCGGGCTCACCGCCTACCAGGTGCTCCACCGGTCGCTGCGGATCCGCGACGGCGACACCGTCCTCGTGCACGCCGCGGCGGGCGGTGTCGGCTCGCTCGCCGTCCAGCTCGCCCGGCACGGCGGCTGCCGGGTCATCGGGACCGCGAGCGAGCGCAACCACGAGCACCTGCGGGCGTTCGGCGCGGAACCCGTGGCGTACGGGGAAGGGCTCGCCGACCGGCTGCGCGCCCTGGCCCCCGACGGGATCGACGCGGCCTTCGACACCGTGGGCGGCGAAGCGCTGCGGGTGTCCGCCGAGACCCTCGCGCCGGACGGCAGGCTGGCCTCGATCGCGGACGGCGAGGTCATCTCGTACGGCGGCAAGTACGCCTTCGTGCGGCCGGACGCCAAGGACCTGGCCCACCTGGCGGAGCTGGCCGAGCGCGGCATCGTCTCGGTCCACGTCGACCGGGTCTTCCCGCTGGCGGAGGCCGCGGACGCCTACCGGCTCAACGAGCAGGGCCGCACCCGGGGCAAGATCGTCGTCTCCGTGGACTGGGAGGAGGGCTGACCGGCCCGGTGCCTCAGGCCTGTCCCGTGGGCCCGCGCGAGCTCAGAAGAGCATCGCGGCGGCGAACACGGCCAGCGCGACCGTGCAGGCCGCGGCCGCCAGCGCCGCCCGCGGCGCGAGCGGCCGCGGGCGCGCGGTGCCCATGCCCTGCACCCGCCGGTTCGCCACCCGCAGGAAGCCCAGCCAGGCGAGCGCGCTCAGCGACAGGGCGACGACCCCGGCCGTGCCGACGCCGCCGTGCAGCGCCTGTTTGCCCGCCAGCAGCGCGACCACCGTGCAGGACAGCGTCGTACGCCGCCACGCGAGGCGCGTCCGCTCGGGCTGGAGCCCCGGGTCGCGCTCCGCGGCGGTCACCGGCCCTCCCAGCCGAACAGGACCACCACCACCATCGCCACGGCCACCACGGCCACGGCCAGGCTCAGCAGTGTCGGGAAGCGGGACACCGGCAGGTCCTCCCCGCGCCGCATCGCCCGCTCGCACCGCACCCAGTGGTTGACGGCCCGCAGCGCGCACAGCACGCCGGCCGCCAGCAGCGCGAGTGCCAGACCCGCACGGACGCCCCAGGACAGCTCCGGCAGGAACTGGTCGACCGCGAAACCGCCCCCGATCAGTGCGAGAGCCGTCCGGATCCAGGCGAGGAAGGTCCGCTCGTTGGCGAGCGAGAAGCGGTAGTCGGGGGTGTCGCCCTCGTCACGGATGCGCTGCGGCGCGAACCACAGCCGCAGACTCTGCACAAAATCGTTCACGTACGGACCTTATCTGCCGCTTTGGCGGGCATCCCCGGCCGGTTCAGGATGATTCCCGGAACGCCCGGAGACGTCGGTAGGCTTCCAGGCCGTCCGGCACCCACTCCCACTCGCCGAGGCGCCGCTCCAGCTCGGCGTCCGTCAGGAAGGTGTGCCAGGCGACCTCCTCCACCTGCGGACTCACCGGCAGCTCGCACCGTACCCGGTAGACGTACGACCACCAGGTGTGGCCGCCGCCCTCGTAGAGGAACTTGAACAGGGGCTCGGGCCGGGGGAGTCCGGACACCCCCAGCTCCTCCTCGGCCTCCCGCAGCGCCGCCTCGCCGTAGGACTCACCGGCGCCGACGACCCCGCCGACGAACATGTCGTAGTGGGAGGGGAAGACCAGTTTGGTGGCGGTCCTGCGGTGCACGAAGATCCGGCCCTCGGCGTCCCGGGCCTCGATGAACACACAGCGGTGGCGCAGGCCCCGCGCGGTCGCCTCACCGCGCGGGGCCTGCCCCACCACCACGTCGTTCTCGTCGACGATGTCCAGGATCTCGTCAGAAGGATTCATGCCCTTCATCCAACAGCAGACCTCCGACGGGGCTCACTGCCCCATGACGTACCTGACGGTCGGGCCGGTGGTCCAGCCGCCGTCCACGGCGAGTTCGGCACCGGTGACGTACGAGGCGGCGTCCGAGAGCAGGAAGACGACGGCCTCCCCGATCTCACCGGCCTCGCCGACCCGGCCCATCGGGGTGTTGGGGTAGTTGCCCTCGCCCTGCCGGATGCCCACCGAGGCCGTCATGGGTGTGTACACCATGCCGGGGTGCACCGAGTTCACCCGTATCCGCGCGGTGCCGAGCTCCACCGCGCCGACCTTCGTCAGCCCGCGCACGCCCCACTTCGACGCGCCGTAGCTGGAGGTCAGGGCCAGGCCCATGAGACCGGCCGCCGAGGAGATGTTGACGATCGAGCCGCCGCCGTTCTCCTTCATCACCGGGATCACCGTCTTCATGCCGATGAAGACGGCCGTCAGGTTGATGTCGATGACCTTGCGGAAGTGCTCGACCGTCTCGGTCTCCAGCGGCTGGCCGGTCGAGACGCCCGCGTTGTTGACCAGGCCGTCGATCCGTCCGAACTCGGCGAGGGTGAACTCGGCGACGCGCTGCCAGTCCTCCTCGGAGGTCACGTCGTGGTGGAGGAAGCGGGCCTTCGGCCCGAGCCCGGCGGCGGTGGCCGCGCCCTCCTCGTCCAGCACGTCGGTGATCACCACATCGGCGCCGGCGGCCACGGCGAGGCGGGCGGCCTCGGCGCCGAGGCCGCGGGCGGCGCCGGTGACGATGACGGTCCGGCCGGTGAGGCTGTTCTTGTCGGTCATGACATGTCCTTCTTGCTTCGTGCGGTGCGGGTGGTTCACGCGCCGTGCGGCGCGGGGGCGTGCAGGAACGCGGTGGTGCTGCCGACGAGGTCGGCGAGGAAGAGTTCCTGGCCGGTCAGCGGCCGGGTGCCGTCGAGACCCTGGCGGGCCCGGTCGGCCAGCGCCGCGCCGATCAGGGTGAGTGCCAGATCGAGCCGCTCCAGCCGGACGGGCTCCGGCAGCGCGCTCAGGCGGTCCCCGATCCGGCCGATCAGCCGGCCGTAGGCCGTGCCGTCCAGCGCGGGGTGCGGCCGGCCGGTCCGCAGCCCGGTCTCATGGCTGAGCCCGGCCGAGATCCGCAGACAGCGGCGGCCCCGGTCGTCGGCGAGCAGGCTCGCCTCCGCCGTCACCAGCGCGGTGAGCAGGTCCCGTACACCGCAGTCGTCGGGGAGCGAGCCCAGCAGCGGTGCGACGACCCGCTCGGTGCGCTCCTGGCGGCCGGCCATCACGGCGTCGAGCAGCCCGGCCCGGGAACCGAAGTGGTACTGCACCGCGGAGGGGTTGCTCTGACCCGCCAGGGCGACGATGTCGCGCAGCTGCGCGCCGTCCGTGCCCTGCGCCGCGAAGATCTCCTCGGCCGCACGGATCAGCTTGTCCCTGGTCTGTTGTCCCGACTGTCCCGACGTTCTCGCCATGACGCCAATGTAATGCTGGCCATTATTAATTGCTACGCCGGGCGGACGACTGTGAGGAACGGGACATCTTCCGGTGGGCCGCGGGGTGCGTCTGCCGGGCGTCGCTCAGTGCGGCTGGAGGCTCTGCGAGCGGCGTCCGCCCACCGGCCCCTCCGGCATCGCCGGGTGCAGCCCGAGCAGCACGATCCCGCCCACGATCGCCGCGAGCCCGGCCGCCTGCCAGGCCAGGGCGCCGGTGTCGGTCCGCACCTGGTCGCCCAGGAACCCGATCCCGCAGGCGATCCCGGCCAGCGGCTGGGCCGCGGTCAGGGCCGGCAGCGACATCCGCAATGGACCCGTTTCGAACGCGCTCTGTACGAGGATCAGCCCCGTCACCCCCAGCACCAGCACCGCGTACGGCTGCCAGCCCGTGACGAGCCCGGCCCAGCCCCCGTCCGAGAACCGCTCGCCGCTGACCCGGGTGAGGGCGTCCTGGAGGCCGTACAGCAGCCCCGCCGCCACCGCGAGCAGCGCCGGGGACAACCCCGACCGTGACCGCTTCGCGAACGCGGTCAGCAGCAGCGCCAGGCCCACCACCACACCGATCACCAGCCAGTGCCGCAGCGGACTCGACACCGCCTGCCCGCCCTTCGGCTCGCCCGCCACCAGGAAGGCGGCGACCCCGCCGGCCAGCAGCCAGAGCCCGGCCCAGCCCTGCCGGCCCAGCCGCTGCCCGGTGCGGTGACGGGACAGGGCCATCGCGAAGAGCAGATTGGTCGCCAGGAGCGGCTCGACGACGGAGACCTCGCCCTTGCCCAGGGCCAGCGCGCCCAGCACCATGCCGCAGACCATCAGACCGATACCGGCGAGCCAGCTGCGCACCCGCATCAGGTCGAGCAGCAGCCGGGGCGAGAGGTAGTCGCTCCTCGGGGCGTGGCTGGCGGCGGCCTGTTGCAGCACGAAGCCGAACCCCAGGCAGCAGGCGGCGCTCACGGCGAGCACCAGGACCAGCACCGACACGCTTGTCCACCCCAAGTCAGGCCGGAAGAGGGTGATTTGTTTCGACGATAGCGCCTGGGGGCCGCCGGTGCGGCCGGAGTGCGGCCGACCGGGCGGTTGACGCCGGGGCGGCCGGTGCCGAAGATCTGACGCACGAGTAACTTCGCGAGCGGCCGCACGGGTGACCTGCGGTCCCTCCGCCGGACAACGGCCCGGTCGCCCCGACAAGGATGGAACCCATGGCGTACGACGCTGATGTGATCGTGATCGGGGCGGGACTCGCGGGGCTGGTCGCCACCGCGGAACTCGTCGACGCGGGCCGTTCGGTGATCCTGCTCGACCAGGAGCCCGAGCAGTCGCTCGGCGGTCAGGCGCACTGGTCCTTCGGCGGTCTCTTCTTCGTCGACTCGCCGGAACAGCGCCGGATGCGGATCAAGGACAGCCATGAGCTGGCCCTCCAGGACTGGCTCGGTACGGCCGGCTTCGACCGCGAGGAGGACCACTGGCCGCGGAAGTGGGCCGAGGCGTACGTCGACTTCGCCGCCGGTGAGAAGCGCTCCTGGCTGCACCAGCAGGGCATGCGGTTCTTCCCCGTCGTCGGCTGGGCCGAGCGCGGCGGCTACGACGCGAACGGCCACGGCAACTCCGTCCCCCGCTTCCACATCACCTGGGGCACCGGCCCCGGCGTCGTCGCCCCCTTCGAGCGCCGGGTGCGCGAGGGCGTCGCCAAGGGGCTCGTCAGCTTCCGCTTCCGGCACCGGGTGACCGGACTCGGCCGCACCGACGGTACGACCGACACGGTGACGGGCGAGATCCTGGAGCCGAGCGCGGCGGCGCGCGGCACCGCGAGCAGCCGGGAAACGGCCGGCACCTTCGAGCTCAGGGCCCAGGCGGTGATCGTCACCTCCGGCGGCATCGGCGGCAACCACGACCTCGTCCGCAAGCAGTGGCCCGAGCGGCTCGGCACCCCGCCGGAGAAGATGCTCTCCGGCGTGCCCGCCCATGTCGACGGGCTGATGCTCGGCATCACCGAGGACGCGGGCGCCCACCACATCAACCGCGACCGGATGTGGCACTACACCGAGGGCATCGAGAACTGGAACCCGATCTGGGCCAAGCACGGCATCCGGATCCTCCCCGGCCCCTCCTCGCTCTGGCTGGACGCCCGGGGCAAGCGGCTGCCCGTGCCGCTCTTCCCCGGCTTCGACACGCTCGGCACCCTCGAACACATCATGCACAGCGGCCACGGCTACACCTGGTTCGTCCTGGACCAGAAGATCATCGGCAAGGAGTTCGCGCTCTCCGGCTCCGAGCAGAACCCCGATCTGACCGGCAAGTCCATCCGTGACGTGATCGGCCGGGCCCGCGCGGACGTGCCCGGACCGGTGAAGGCCTTCATGGACAACGGCGTCGACTTCGTCGTCGAGAAGGACCTCGGCGCCCTGGTCCGCGGCATGAACGCGCTGACCGGCGAAGGGCTCATCGACGAGGACGAGCTGCGCCGCGAGATCACCGCCCGCGACCGGGAGATCGCCAACCCGTTCACCAAGGACCTCCAGATCACCGCGATCAGGGGCGCCCGCACCTACCTCGGCGACAAGCTGATCCGTACGGCCGCACCGCACCGCATCCTCGACCCCAAGGCCGGGCCGCTGATCGCCGTCCGGCTCAACATCCTCACCCGCAAGTCGCTCGGCGGACTGGAGACGGACCTGTCCTCCCGGGTCCTCACCGCGGACGGCACCCCGCTCGCCGGGGTGTACGCGGCCGGTGAGGCGGCCGGGTTCGGCGGCGGCGGGGTGCACGGCTACCGCTCCCTGGAGGGCACCTTCCTCGGCGGCTGCATCTTCTCCGGCCGGGCCGCGGGCCGGGCGGCCGCGGAGGCGGTCGGGTAGCGGGACGGCCCTCGGGCGCGTCCGTCCGATGGGGTTCGGGTAGCGGGACGGCCCTCGGGCGCGTCCGTCCGATGGGGTTCGGGCGGGAAACCGGGCGGGAGCGCCGGATCCGGGCACGGTAAGGAGATGCCAGGAGTAGCCGAGCCCGTGATCAAACTCGTCCGGCGCACCACCGAACCCGTGGGGGCCCAGACCCTGCGCTCCACGGGGGCGGCGGTGATCGCCTATGCGGTGGCCACGGCGACCCTGTCGCAGCCCGCGCCCCTGACCGCTCCGCTCACCGCGCTGCTCGTCGTCCAGGTCACCCTCTACGCGACCCTCACCACGGGCATCCGACGGGTGAACTCCGTGGTCGTCGGCGTCCTCATCGCGAGCGGGTTCAGTTCGCTGGTCGGGCTGTCCTGGTGGAGCCTCGGGCTGACCATCTTCACCTCGCTGATCATCGGCCGGCTGGTGCGGGTGAACGAGTTCGTCCCCGAGGTGGCGATCAGCGCCATGCTGGTCCTCGGCGTCTCCCAGGTCGCCGACACCGCGTGGGAGCGCATCTTCGAGACGCTGATCGGCGCGGGCGTGGGCCTGCTGTTCAACCTGCTGTTCGCCCCGCCCGTGTGGGTGCAGTCGGCGGGACAGTCGATCGACGGCCTGGCCCGCGAGATGGGGGACCTCTTCCGTGACCTGGGGGGTGACCTGGGCGGCCGGGTCACCGTCGAGGAGGCGGCCGAACGGCTGCACCGGGCCCGCCGCATCGACCACGACATCGTGGCGGTGGACGCCTCGCTGCGGCAGGCAGAGGAGAGCCTCATGCTCAACCCCCGGGTGCGCCAGGGGCTGCTCTACCGCGTCGTGCTGCGCACCGGACTCGACACCCTGGAGATCTGCGCCGTGGTGCTGCGGGTGCTGGCCAGGACCCTCACGGACCTGGCCAAGGACCGGGCCGGCGAACCCCTCTTCCCCGCCGAAGTGGCCGCCGGGCTCACGGACCTGTTCGGGCAGCTGGCGGACGCCGCCGAGAGCTTCTCGACCCTGATCACCACCCCGGTCGCCGCGAACGCCGAAGGGGCCGAGGCACGGCTGGCCGACGCGCTCACGGTCAGCCGGGCGACCCGCGACCGGGTGGCGGACCTGCTGCTCGCGGCGGTCCAGGAACACCCCAGGAAGTGGCAGCTGCACGGGGCGCTGCTCGCCGAGGTCGACCGCATCCTGGACGAGCTCGACATCGAGAAGCGCACGGAACGCCTCGGCAAGGAGCTCGACCGCCGCTCGGCCGAACTCCACGAGCGCCATCCCCGGCTGCTCGCGGTCAGGCGCCGGCTGGGCCTCGCCAAGGACGCGGCGGCGGAGCCGGACCGGGGCTGACCGGTGGGGCCGGCGGCCCGCGCGCTGCCGGAGGGCCGGCCGGTCCCGGCCGGGCGGTCCCGGCGGATCAGTCCCGGTCGATCAGTCCTGGTCGATCAGTCCTGGTCGATCAGTTCGACGACCCGGAACCGTTCGGCGACCACCAGTGTGTCGTCGTCGACCGTGAACTCCGGGTCGCCGAGCGCCTCCCGCATCTCGTCGCTGTGCCAGAACCGCTCGTGGCCCGCACGCCACCCGGCCACCGAGGTGTCGCCCTCGCCCTCGTCGAGCACATGCCGCAGGTCGACGTCCCCGAGCCGCAGGATCCGCACCTCCGTGATCTCCAGCACCGCGATCTCCCGCCCGTCGGAGTCGATGAGTGCGGACCGCTCGCCCACGGGCGGCGGCTCCTCCTGCTCCACCTGGTACTCCACGAGCAGTCCGGTCGTCGAGACCTTCTGACCGTCGAGGACCGCCCGGACCAGCCGGTCGCGCAGCGGACCGGGGAAGACGAGGAGGAAGGGCTTGAGCGCTTCACGGTTCGGCATGGCGCAAGTCTGCCACCGGCGGCCCGCCCGGAGCGGGGAGAATCTGACGGGACGGTGACGGACCGCCGCCGCCCCTGGCGTCCGGCCGCCCGGAGTGCTCGAATCGAAGGGTGAACAGTTCCTCTTCCGACGCCGGGCAGGACGAGCCGGTGCCCCACGGGGGTTCCGGCCCCGATCCGGACGGCACCGGAACCCCCGTGGGCCGCCGGCTGGTCCTGACGATGCTGGGCCTCGGCGCCGCCGGACTCGTCGCCGCGCCCGTCCTGCAACGGACGCTGGAATCGGGCCTGGGCGCGCTCTCCGACAAGGACCCCACCGGACTGACCGGACTGCTGCCCAACGGCGGCGGCTTCCGCTACTACTCCGTCGCCTCGTCCGTACCGCGCCGGAGCGCGGCCGACTACCGGCTGACCGTCGACGGCCTCGTCGACCGCCCGGCCACCTACACCCTGGACGCCCTGAAGGGGATGGAACAGACCCGGATGGTGCGGGACGTCCAGTGCGTCACCGGCTGGCGGGTGCCCGAGACGCCGTTCGAGGGCGTCCGGCTCTCCGCCCTGCTGGACGCGGCCGGGGTCAGGCCCGGGGCGAAGGCGATCCGCTTCACCTGCTTCGACGGCACCTACAGCGAGAGCCTCACCCTCGCACAGGCCCGCCGCGCCGACGTCCTGGTCGCGCTGCGGATGCAGGACCGGCCGGTCTCCCACTCCCACGGCGGCCCGGTCCGGCTCTACGTGGCACCCATGTACTTCTACAAGTCGGCGAAATGGCTCTCCGGGATCACCGTCACGGACTCGGTTCGCCCCGGTTACTGGGAGAAGCTCGGATATGACGTCGACGCCTGGGTCGGCCGGTCCAACGGCCGCGACGATGCCCCCACGACCTGAGACGGACGGGCGGGTCCGCCGGTTCAGCACGCCGGTGCGGTGGGTGCACCGCACGACGTCGGCGCTGATGCTCACCTGTGTGGCCACCGCGGCCTGCCTGTACGTGCCGCAGCTCGCCGAACTCGTCGGACGCCGCCACCTCGTGGTCACCGTGCACGAATGGTCCGGGCTGCTCATCCCCGTACCGCTGCTCGCGGGACTCCTCGCGCGGTCCCTGCGGGCCGATCTGGGCCGGCTCAACCGCTTCGGGCCGCACGACCGGCAGTGGCTGCGGGCGGTGCGCCGCCGTGACCACCGGCCCTCCGCCCGGCCGGCCGGGAAGTTCAACGCCGGACAGAAGCTGTACGCGGCCTGGATCGCGGGAGCGGTGCTCGTCATGGCGGGCACCGGGCTGCTGATGTGGTTCACCGGAATCGCCCCGCTGATGTGGCGGACCGGCGCGACGTTCGTCCACGACTGGCTGGCGCTCGCGATCGGCATCGTGCTGGGCGGACACATCGCGATGGCGCTCGCCGACCCGGAGGCACGCCGTGGCATGCGCACCGGATCGGTCGAGCGCCGTTGGGCCCGTCGCGAGCACCCGCTGTGGCGGGAGCCGGGGGAGCGGCTAGAGGATCAGTGACAGCAGCATGATGAAGGCCAGCGAGACCACGGAGATGATCGTCTCCATCACCGACCAGGTCTTCACCGTCTGGCCGACGTCCATCCCGAAGTACTCCTTCACCAGCCAGAACCCGGCGTCGTTGACGTGGCTGAAGAAGAGCGATCCCGCGCCGACGGCGAGGACCAGCAGGGCCACGTGCGAGGTCGACATGCCGGCCGCCAGGGGGGCGACCAGACCGGCCGCCGAGATGGTGGCCACGGTCGCCGAACCGGTCGCGAGCCGGATCGTGACGGCGATCAGCCAGCCGAGCAGCAGCGCGGGGATCGACCAGTTCTCGGAGAAGTCCAGGATCATCTGGCCCACACCGGCGTCGATGAGGGTCTGCTTGAAGCCGCCGCCCGCGCCCACGATGAGCAGCACACCGGCGATAGGGGCGAGGGACTTCTCCACGGTGGTGGAGAGCCGTGCCTTGGTGAACCCGGCGGCCCGGCCCAGCGTGAACATGCCGACGATGACGGCCGCGAGCAGCGCGATGAGCGGGGAGCCGATCACGTCGGTGACCCGCTGAAGCCCCTGCTCGGGGTCGTCGACCACGATCTCGACGAGGGCCTTGACCAGCATCAGGACGACCGGCAGCAGGATCGTCGCCAGGGTGGCGCCGAAGCTCGGCCGGCGGTCCAGGTCCTCCGCGGGGCGCTGCGGGACCATCGTCTCCGGCGCCTTGATGTCCACCCAGCGGGCGGCGTAGCGGGAGAAGACCGGACCGGCGATGATCACCGTCGGGACGGCGACCAGCACACCGAGGGCCAGCGTGACGCCGAGGTTGGCGCCCAGGGCGTCGATCGCGACGAGCGGGCCGGGGTGCGGGGGGATCAGCCCGTGCATCACGGAGAGGCCGGCCAGGGCCGGGATGCCGATCCGCATCAGGGAGTAGTTGCCGCGCTTGGCGACGAGCAGCACCACCGGGATCATCAGCACGATCCCGACCTCGAAGAACAGCGGCAGCCCGATGATCGAGGCGATCAGGACCATCGCCCACGGCATCGCCCGGCCGCTGGCGCGCGCCAGGATGGTGTCGACGATCTGGTCCGCACCGCCGGAGTCGGCGAGCAGCTTGCCCAGGATCGCGCCGAGCGCGATCAGGACACCGACGCCCGCGACGGTGGAGCCGAGGCCCGCGGTGAAGCTCGCTATCGTCTTCGCCGGCGCGGCGCCGGCGAACGAGCCGAGCGCCAGCGAGCCGATGGTCAGCGCGAGGAACGCGTGCATCTTGAACTTGGTGATGAGCAGAACGATGACGGCGATGCCCGCCAGTACGGCGATGCCCAACTGCGCGTTGCCTGCCGAAGTGATGGGTTCGACGGCGTCCGCTGCCAGCATCTCGACGCTGAGACCGGTCACGGTGATGATCCTTAGTTATCGAGCCGGCGCAACGCGGCGACGGCTCGCTGGGTGATTTCCTCGGGGGTGCCGGACACGTCCACGGCCACGCCGGCCTCGTCGTCCTGGAGCGGCTGCAGGGTGGCGAACTGCGAGTCGAGGAGCGCGGTCGGCATGAAGTGGCCCTTGCGGCCCGCCATCCGCTCCTCGATGAGCGACCGGTCGCCGCTCAGATGCAGGAAGACGGCACCGGGGGCCTCGCTCCGCAGCCGGTCGCGGTAGGCCCGCTTCAGGGCCGAGCTGCTGACCACGCCGCCGAGCCCCGCCCGGCCGTGCGCCCACTGCCCGATCGCGTCGAGCCAGGGCCACCGGTCGGCATCCTCCAGCGGGGTTCCGGCCGACATCTTGGCGATGTTCGCCGCGGGATGGAAGTCGTCGCCCTCGGCGTACTGGACGCCCAGTGCGGCGGCGAGCAGGGGGCCGATCGTGGTCTTGCCGGTCCCTGCGACGCCCATCACCACGACGACGTGGGGGGTGCTCATTGCGGTGCCTCGCTGTCTTCGTCGATGTCTTCCTCGACATCGGTCCGTCGCGCTACTGAAACGCATACGTACGACTTATTCAAGACGCTGTGACATAAACGTCGTACTTTTTGTTCCCGGCGGGCTTCCGGAGACGGAGTCCCGCAGAGGTGTCCTGAGGGTGCCCCCGTACGCTTGGCCCATGACCACACGGGGCCAGGGGCTGCATACACATGTGCTGGACACCCTGGGCCTGGAGATCGCCGCGGGTGAGCATCCGCCCGGCCAGGTGCTGCGTACGGACGAGCTCGCCCAGCGCTTCGACGTCTCGCGCACCGTCGTGCGGGAGGTGATCCGGGTCCTGGAGTCCATGCACCTGGTCGAGTCCCGGCGCCGGGTCGGGGTGACCGTGCGGCCGACCGAGGCGTGGAACGTCTACGATCCGCAGGTCATCCGGTGGCGGCTGGCCGGCGCCGACCGCCCGCGCCAGCTGCGCTCGCTGACCGTCCTGCGCTCGGCGATCGAACCCGTCGCCGCCTCGCTCGCCGCCCGCCACGCCACGCCGGCCCAGTGCGCCGCGCTCACCGAACGGGCCCTCGGCATGGTCGCCACCTCGCGCGGCCAGCAGCTTGAGGGATATCTGGAACACGACATCGCGTTCCACCGGATCGTCCTCGACGCCTCCGGCAACGAGATGTTCGCCCGCCTCGGCGACGTGGTCGCCGAGGTCCTGGCGGGCCGCACCCACCACCAGGTGATGTTCGAGGACCCCGACCCGGCGGCCGTCACCCTCCACGTCCGGCTCGCCGAGGCGGTCCGCGAGGGCGACGCGGCCGGCGCCGAGCGCCTGACCAAGGAGATCGCGGTCGGCGCCCTGCACGAACTGGACGTGCTCGCGCCCTGAACACGGGCTGAGGCTCCACGTGTTCGCGCGCCCTGTCCCGCTCGCCTACGGCTTCACGTGCTGCAAGCGCGCCGCGGCCGCCGCGAGCATCATCTCCAGCGCCGCCGGATAGCCGCTGCGGCTCATCTCCGCGACCAGCACCGGGGCGGTCGCCGCGATATGCGGGTGGGTGTCCGCCGGCTGCCGGGCGTAGACATCCGGCCAGGCCTGTACCTCCAGCGCCCTCGCCCGCTCCGGGAGCGCCAGCGTCGACGCGTCCAGCGCCGCGAACGACAGCGTCTGGTCGACGAAGACGTGGTAGATCCGCACCGCCTCGGCGTCCGGGAACCCGGCGCCCCGCAGCACCCCGAGGATCGCCTCCACCGAACGGATCTCGTGCGTCCGCCCGGTCACCCGCGCACACGTCAGCAACGCCGCCTGCGGATGGGCCAAATAGTCCGCGTGCATCCGCAGCCCGAGCGCCCGCAGATCCGCCCGCCAGTCGCCCGTCTGCCGCCAGGTGCGCAGCGTACGCCCGATCAACTCGTCGGCCACCGCCAGCAGCAGCTCGTCCGTGTCCCGGAAGTACCGGTAGAGCGCGCTCGGATCGCAGCCCAGCGCGGCGCCGAGCCGGCGCACGGTGAGCGCCGCCGCCCCGTGCTCGCCGATCAGCCGCAGGGCCGTCTCCACGATCAGCTCCTCGGACAGCACCGTGCCCTGCTTGGTGGGACGCCTGCGGCGCCGCGCGCCCTCCGGCACCACCCGCTCGCTCGCGTTCATGCGGGCACCTTATGACAACAGCGTTGACGTGTGGAACCCCCGAGGAGTTCGATGTGCCGCCATCGGGGCCGAAAAGCGCCCCTCGGTGAAGGAGCGACCGTGACGTCCTCTCGTACGCCCTACCGCGACGAACCACCCGCGGCGGACCCGGCACCCGCGGCCCTGCGCAAGAGCCTCGGCGTGGTCGACGGCTTCGCCATCGCCGCCTCGTCGACCGCGGCCACCACCAGCATCGGCATCGGACTCGGCGTCACCGCCGGCGCCGTCGGACTGCACCTGCCGATCATCATGCTGCTCGCCTTCCTGCCGATCCTGGGCATCGCGAGCGCCTACTCCCGGCTCAACCGGGTCGAGCCCAACATGGGCAGCGGCTACGTCTGGGCCGGCCGCTCCCTCAACCCCTGGCTCGGCTTCCTCGTCGGCTGGATCGGCATCGTCTCCACCGTGGTGTTCCTCGCCTACACCACCACCGTCACCGGCTCCGCGCTGCTCCAGCTCGCGGTCGAGGGCGGGCTGCACCGGGTGGCCGGGCTCCGGCTCGACCCGGACTCCACCGCCCAGGCGACCGCGCTCGGCATCGTCGTCCTGGTCGCCGTCACGTTCACCGCGATCACCGGCCTCCGCTCGGCCGCCACCTTCCAGAAGTACCTGCTCGTCTTCGAGTACGTCGTCCTGCTCGGCTTCTGCGGATACGGGCTGTTCGCCGGGCCGCACCCGTTCAGCCTGGACTGGATCAACCCCTTCACCATCCCCTCCGGACAGCAGCTCGCCCAGGGGCTCCTGCTCTCCGTCTTCTGCTTCTGGGGCTTCGAGTCCACGTTCAGCGTCACCGAGGAGATCCGTGACCCGCAGGACGCCTCCAAGGCCGGGTTCCTCACGCTGTTCACGATGCTGGGCCTGTTCCTGCTCGGCGCCTTCGCCTTCCAGCGCGTCCTGTCGCTCGACGAGCTGACCGGTCACGGCGCCCAGGGGCTCACCTACTTCGGCGACCGGCTGGCCGACCAGCCGCTCGCCGCGCTGCCGCTGATCGCGCTCACCTTCTCGGCCATCGCCTCGCTGCAGTCCGGGGTGATCCCCACCGTGCGCGGGATGTTCGCGATGAGCCGGGACCGCACGCTCGGACCGCTGTGGGCCAAGGTCAGCCCGCGGTACGGAACGCCCGCCGCCGGAACCGTCGTGATCGGCTGCGTCGCCGCCGCCATCGCCGTGCTCTCGCTCGTCATCCCGAAGGTCGGCGACCTGATCCTGGCCTCCGTCAACGCGATCGGCGTCGTCGTCTCGCTCTACTACGCCCTCACCGCGCTGGCCGCGGCCATGCGCTTCCGCGGCGCCCTGCGCGAGGGCTGGACCCAGGCGTTGCGCGCGGTGGTGCTCCCCGTGGCCAGCGCCGCCGTCCTGCTCGGCCTCGGCGGCTACCTCTGCTGGACGTTCTACACCTCCGCCGACCACTTCGAGGTCAGCCCCGACAACGGGTGGTTCATGCTCTTCTGCCCGGCCGTCATGCTGCTGACCGGCGTCGTCGCGGCCGCCTGGGCCAAGTGGGCGAGGAAATCCCCCTACTTCGTCACCGGCCGGTCCGTCGCCCCGGACGCGCCCGCGGAACCCGTCCCCGCCCCCGACCCCGCCTGACCCCCGTACCCGCCGACCCCGCCACCCCCCACGGAACGGAACCACCATGACCCGCACCCCCGCCGATCTCGTCCTCACCGGCGGCCCGGTCCACACCACGGACGCCGCCCGCACCCGCGCCACCACCGTCGCCGTCACCGGCGACCGCATCACCGCCGTCGGCCACGACGAAATACGCGAACTCATCGGCCCGCGCACCGAGGTGGTCGATCTCGCCGGACGCCTCCTGCTCCCCGGCTTCCAGGACGCCCATGTCCACCCGGTCACCGCCGGGCAGGAACTCGCGCAGTGCGACCTCACGGGCGCCGGCGACGCCACCGCCACCATCGCCGCCGTACGGGCCTACGCCGACGCGAACCCGCAACGCGAGTGGATCACCGGCGGCGGCTGGTCCATGGACGCGTTCGAGGGCGGCGCCCCCACCCGGCAGCAGCTCGACACCGCCGTACCGGACCGCCCCGCCTGTCTGCTCAACCGCGACCACCACGGCGCCTGGGCCAACAGCCGGGCCCTCGCGCTCGCCGGGATCACCGCACGGACCCCCGACCCGGCCGACGGCCGCATCGAACGCGACGAACGCGGCGAACCCACCGGCCTCCTCCAGGAGGGCGCCATGGACCTGGTCGCCCGCCACGCCCCGCGCTCCACCGCTGCCGACCGGCTCGCCGGCCTGCTCCGCGCCCAGCGCCACCTCCACGCGCTCGGCATCACCGCCTGGCAGGACGCCATCGTCGGCACGTACGGCTCGATGGACGACGTGGCCGACGCGTACCTCACGGCGGACCGCGACGGCACGCTCACCGCCCGCGTCACCGGAGCCCTGTGGTGGGACCGCGAACACGGCATCGAGCAGATCCCCGGACTCGTCGCCCGGCGCGAGGCGCTGACCGGCCGGAACTTCCGCGCCGGCACGGTGAAGATCATGCAGGACGGGGTCGCCGAGACCGGCACCGCGGCGCTCCTCGCCCCGTACCTCGACGCCTGCGGCTGCGCCACCGCCAACACCGGCACCAGCTTCGTCGACCCCGTGGAGCTGCGCCGGTACGTCACCGAACTGGACGCCCTCGGCTTCCAGGCCCACTTCCACGCCCTGGGCGACCGGGCGGTGCGCGAGGCCCTGGACGCCGTCGAGGCCGCCCGCACCGCCAACGGACACACCGACACCCGGCCCCACCTCGCCCACCTCCAGATCGTCCACCCCGACGACATCCCCCGCTTCCGCGCCCTCGGCGCCACCGCCAACATCCAGCCGCTCTGGGCCGCCCACGAACCCCAGATGGACGAGCTGACCATCCCCTTCCTCGGCGGCGAACGAGCCGCCCTCCAGTACCCGTTCGCCGCACTGCTGCGCTCCGGCGCCACCGTGGCGGCCGGCTCCGACTGGCCCGTCAGCAGCGCCGATCCGCTGCACGGCATCCACACCGCGGTCAACCGCGTCGCACCCGGCGCCGCCGGCCCGGTCTTCCTCCCGGAGCAGCGCATTTCCCTGACCGAGGCGCTCGCCGCGTACACGGCCGGCTCGGCGTACGTGAACCACCTGGACGACACCGGCAGCATCCGCGCCGGCGCCCTCGCCGACCTGGTGATCCTGGACCGCGACCCGTACGCCGCACCGCCCGAGGAGATCGCCGAAGCCCGGGTCCTGGCGACGTACGTGGGCGGCCGCCGGGTGTTCGGGGACTGACGGCGCGGGGTCCGCCCCGGAGTTACGGTGGTGCGGCCACGCGGCGCGCTCCCGCGGCCCACCCGCACCGCGTACGGTTGTTCCGATCGATCTCGGGAAAAGTCCTGAATCGATCTCGCGAAGAGTCGGGAAAAGGGAGACCACGGGAATGGCGCAGCACGTACAAGGGGTCATCGCACCGGGAAAGAACGAGCCGGTACGGGTCGAGACGATCGTGATTCCGGACCCCGGCCCCGGTGAGGCCGTGGTGAAGATCCAGGCGTGCGGCGTCTGCCACACCGACCTGCACTACAAGCAGGGCGGCATCAACGACGAGTTCCCCTTCCTCCTCGGCCACGAGGCGGCGGGCGTCGTGGAGTCCGTGGGCGACGGCGTCACCGACGTCGCACCGGGCGACTTCGTCGTCCTCAACTGGCGTGCCGTGTGCGGACAGTGCCGTGCCTGTCTGCGCGGCCGCCCCTGGTACTGCTTCGACACGCACAACGCCAAGCAGAAGATGACCCTGCTGGAC
Source organism: Streptomyces sp. NBC_01257 (assembly GCF_035917255.1). NCBI lineage: Bacteria > Bacillati > Actinomycetota > Actinomycetes > Kitasatosporales > Streptomycetaceae > Streptomyces > Streptomyces sp. NBC_01257. The sequence continues at coordinate 2,026,375 of NZ_CP108472.1, read as the reverse complement.
GGCACCGAGCTCTCCCCGGCCCTCGGTATCGGCGCCTTCGCCGAGAAGACCCTCGTCGCCGCCGGCCAGTGCACCAAGGTCGACCCCGAGGTCTCGCCGGCCGTCGCCGGACTCCTGGGCTGCGGTGTGATGGCCGGCATCGGTGCCGCCATCAACACCGGCCAGGTCGGCCGCGGCGACTCGGTCGCCGTCATCGGCTGCGGCGGCGTCGGCGACGCGGCGATCGCCGGCGCCCGGCTGGCCGGCGCGGCGAAGATCATCGCGGTGGACATCGACGACCGCAAGCTGGAGACGGCGAAGAAGATGGGTGCCACGCACTCCGTCAACTCCCGCACCCAGGACCCGGTCGAAGCCATCCGCGCGCTCACCGGCGGCAACGGCGCCGACGTCGTCATCGAGGCGGTCGGCCGCCCGGAGACGTACAAGCAGGCCTTCTACGCCCGGGACCTCGCCGGTACCGTCGTCCTGGTCGGCGTCCCCACCCCGGAGATGCAGCTCGAACTCCCGCTCCTGGACGTCTTCGGCCGCGGCGGCTCGCTCAAGTCGTCCTGGTACGGCGACTGCCTGCCCTCGCGCGACTTCCCGATGCTCATCGACCTGCACCAGCAGGGCCGCATCGACCTCGGCGCGTTCGTCACCGAGACCATCGGCATCGGCGACATCGAGCAGGCCTTCGCCCGGATGCACGACGGAGACGTCCTGCGCTCGGTGGTGGTCTTCTGATGACCGCCCGCATCGACCACCTCGTCACCTCCGGCACCTTCGCCCTCGACGGCGGCGAGTGGGACGTCGACAACAACGTCTGGATCGTCGGCGACGACACCGAGGCCGTCGTCATCGACGCCGCCCACGACGCCGCCGCCATCGAGGCCGCGCTCGGCGGCCGTACGCTGCGCGCCATCATCTGCACCCACGCGCACAACGACCACATCGACGCGGCCCCGGCGCTCGCCGCGGCCACCGGCGCACCCGTCCTGCTCCACCCCGACGACCTGCCTCTGTGGAAGCAGACCCATCCCGGCCGGGCCCCCGACGGCGAACTGGCCGACGGCCAGGAGATCCGGGTCGCGGGCACCACCCTCACCGTCCTGCACACCCCCGGCCACGCCCCGGGCGCCGTCTGCCTGTACGCCCCCGAGCTGTCCACCGTCTTCACCGGTGACACGCTCTTCCAGGGCGGGCCCGGCGCCACCGGCCGTTCGTTCTCGCACTTCCCGACGATCGTCGCCTCGATCAGGGACCGGCTGCTCGCCCTGGACCCGGCGACCGCCGTCCGTACGGGACACGGCGACTCCACCACCATCGGCGCGGAGGCCCCGCACCTGGAGGAGTGGATCACCCGCGGCCACTGAGGCCGGGACTCACCCCTCCGGCCACGCGGAGAGCCGCAGCCCGCTCTCGAAGCGGCGCGGCCCTCCCGTGACCGGATCGGTGAACTCCAGCACCCTGGCGAGCAGTTGCAGCGGGTGCGAGAAGTCGTCGGGGGCGGCGTCGGCCTCGACCAGGGGATAGACGGGGTCGTGGACCAGCGGCAGCCCCAGGCCGTTCATGTGGACCCGCAGCTGATGGGTGCGCCCGGTGGCGGGCAGCAGCCGGTAGCGGCCGAGCCCGCCCCGGTGCTCCAGCAGCTCGATCCGGCTCTCGCTGTTCGGCTCGCCCGGCTCCTCGCGGGCGGCGATCACCCCGCGCTCCTTCACGATGCGGCTGCGCACCGTACGGGGGAGGACCAGCGCCGGATCGTACGGTGCCACCGCCTCGTACTCCTTGCGCACGAGCCGGTCCCGGAACAGCGTCTGGTACGCGCCCCGCTCCTCGGGCCGCACGACGAACAGCACGAGGCCCGCGGTCAGCCGGTCCAGCCGGTGGGCGGGCTGCAGCCGGGGCAGCTCCAGCTCGCGGCGGAGCCGGGCCACCGCCGTCTCGGTGATGTGCCGGCCGCGCGGGGTCGTCGCCAGGAAGTGCGGCTTGTCCGCGACGACCAGGTGCGCGTCCCGGTACACCACTCCGACCGGGAACGGCACCGGCTCCTCCGGGGCGAAGTCCCGGTGGAACCAGAGGTACCGGCCCGTTGTGTACGGCTCGTCGCCCGTCACCGCGCCCTGGGCGAAGACGAACCGGCCCCCGGCCAGCATGGCGTCGACCCGCTCCGCACCGATCGCGTCGCCGAACCGGGCCAGCAGATGGTCACGGACCGTCGGCCACCGCCCGTCCGGATCCTCCGGCAGCCGCACCCGCACCGGATCGACTCCGTCGCGCTGGGCCAGCGGTGACGGCGGGGGCTTCGCGCGCCCCCTCATCGGGACCCGCCGGAAGCGGTGGAGCTGGTTCTCATGGTGCCGGGAATCCTCCCACAGGGGCGGGGCCCGGCAGGCGGCAGCGGACTCCGGCCGGGCGGGACGCCGGCTTCGACGTATCGGTTCTCTCGGTTCTGAAAGGATTCAATGCATGGCTTCCAAGGGTAGAAAGCGCTTGCGCCCGTACGGGGAAGGTCCGTCCGGGCACCCGCAGCCCCGAAGGAGCCCCGCCGTGCTCACTGCACGCAGAACCGCACCAGCCCTGCTGACGGCCCTGGCGGCCGTGACCGCCCTCGCCGCGCCCGCCGTCGCGGTGTCGCCCGCCCCGGCAGCCGGCGCGGGCGCCCCCGCCGGGTGCACCGGAACCGCCCCGGTGGTCTGTCACTTCGACGTGGCCCCCGGCACCTACCGCGTCACCGCACGCATCGGCGGCGCGGCCGAAGGCCGTACGACGGTCACGGCCGAGACGCGGCGCACCGTGCTGGGGGAGACCCCGACCGCCGCCGGGCGGCAGGTGATCCGCTCCTTCACGGTCGACGTGCGCGAACCCGAGGGTGAACCCACCGGAGCGAGCGACAGCCCCGGGCTCGACCGCGCCTTCGGCGGCCCGGCCCCGCTCCTCGCGGGACTGCGCGTGACCCCGGCCGCCCGCACCCCGCAGCTGTTCCTGATCGGCGACTCGACCGTCTGCGACCAGCTCGGCAGCCCCTACACAGGGTGGGGCCAAGAGCTTCCGCAGTACCTCCGGGCGGGCATATCGGTGTCGAACCACGCCGACTCCGGGGAGAGTTCACAGACCTACCTCGACCAGCCCCAGCTCTTCCCCGCCGTCCGCCCGCTGATCCGCCGCGGCGACACCGTGCTCATCCAGCTCGCCCACAACGACAAGCAGACGACCGAGGCCGACTACCGGGCCAACCTCACCACCATGATCGACGCGATCCGGGCCGAGGGCGGCCGGCCGGTGCTGGTCACCCCGATCGTCCGCCGCTGGTTCAACACCGACGGCACGCTGGACAACGGCACCGCCCTGCTGGTCAACGGCCTCGGCGTCGACCTGCCCCAGCAGATCCGCCTCCTGGCCGCCGAGCACGGCGTGCCGCTCGTCGACCTGACCGCGCTCACCCGGCGACGCGTCGAGGAACTGGGACCGGACGCCTCGAAGGCGCTCTACCTCACCGACGAGAAGCGCGACAACACGCACACCTCCGAGCGCGGGGCGACGGAGTACGCGGCCATGGTCCGCGACGCGCTGCGCGAGGAGCACCTGCTGCCGGGCCGCCTGTTCCGCTGACCCGAGCCTCCTCCGCCCCGGCAGCCGCCGGGGCGGAGGAGGGTGCGGAATCAGCCCGTCGCCGAGAACACGAACGAGAACTCCGCCGGCGCCACGCCGAGCCGGTACTCGGGCAGCACGCCCGGCCCGCAGGACTGCGAGCCGATGCCCTGCAGCGCGTGGTCCAGGTTGACCCACACACGGTCCCCGGCCACCAGATCCGGCAGGTGCTGCGCCGCGTCCAGCTGTTCGCTCGTCCAGCGCCTGGCGGTGAACCAGAACGGCGTGCCGCCCTCCGCCCGCAGCCCCGCTCCGGCCGGGTCCGTCAGCTCGGCCCACCTGACGTCCACCCGGGCGCCGTTCTCCTGGGGCCTGACGTACGGCGTCTGGAGCGCGTCCACCTCCCTCTCCCACGTCCCGAGCATCGCGGCCGCCCGGGTGTCGGGATACGCCTCGCCCGGCCCACCGCCGGACCAGCGCGCACCGCCGTACGCGGCGGGCAGGGCGAACCGGATGCCGAGCCGGGGCAGCGGCACCGGCCAGTCGCCCTCCGGCACCACGGACACCGTCAGCCCGATCCGGTCCCCGGCGGCCGTCCACCGGTAGGTGGTGCACAGCCCCAGGTCCCAGCCGGCCGGCGCCACCCGGGTCCGTACGGTCAGCGCGTCCTCGCCCGTCTCGACCGCGTCGACGCGGTGCCGCATCCGGTGCAGCCCCAGCTCCCGCCAGCGCAGCCCGTACCGTTCGTCCGGCTGCCAGGCCGCACCGTTGTCGTTGTCGGTGGGCGCCCGCCACACGTCCAGCCGCAGCCCCTCCACCGGGACGCCGCCCACACGCACCGGCGCACCGGTCGCCGCGTCGAAGACGCCGGGGCCGAGCGTGATCACGCCACCGGACCGCACCGGCCGTTCACCGGCCGCCGGGGCGGCGGCGGGCGCGGCGCCCGTCTCCCGCTGCCCCCACGCCACCACGTGCCCGCGCCCGGCCCAGGCGGTGTCCGCGGCGAGCACCGCCCGTACCGTCCACAGGCCGTCGCCGGCGGCGTCGGGCGTCACCTCGGCCGAGGCGCCCGGCGCCAGCTCCGGCACCGCCAGGGTGCCCGAGGCGACGACCGCGCCGTCCACCTCGCGGGTCCAGACGAACTCCAGGTGCTCCAGACCGGTGAAGTCGTGGCCGTTGGTGACGGTGAACGAACCGGCCGCCTCGCCCGGGCCGATCCGCACCGGCTCGATGACCTTCTTGTACTCGACGAGCCCCGGGGAGGGCGTGCGGTCCGGGAAGAGCAGCCCGTCGCAGACGAAGTTGCCGTCGTGCAGCTCCTCGCCGAAGTCCCCGCCGTAGGCGAAACCGTGCTCGGGGTGGGCGAAGCCGTGGTCGATCCACTCCCAGACGAAGCCGCCCTGGCAGCGCTCGTACCGCTCGAAGAGCCGCTGGTACTCGCTCAGACCCCCCGGCCCGTTGCCCATGGCGTGCCCGTACTCGCACATGACGAACGGCATCGCGCGCCGCCGGGCGTCGAGCTCCGGGTCGCCCAGGGGCTCCTCCGACCGCTTGCCGATGAGCTCGACCTCGGCGTGGGTCGGATACATCCGGGAGTACACATCGACGTCCTTGCAGGAGAGGTCGCCCTCGTAGTGCACCAGCCGCTCCGGGTCCCGCCCCCGGATCCACCCGGCCATCGCGGTCAGGCCGCGGCCCGAACCGCACTCGTTGCCCAGCGACCAGATGATCACCGAGGCGTGGTTCTTGTCCCGCTCGACCATCCTGGCCGCCCGGTCGAGCAGCGCCGGGGTCCACCGGTCGTCGTCCACCGGGTTGTTGCGCCACTCCAGGTCGACAAAGCCATGTGTCTCCAGATCGCACTCGTCGATCACCCAGAGACCGAGCTCGTCGCACAGGTCGAGGAAGGCGGGGTGCGGCGGATAGTGGCTGGTCCGTACGGCGTTGATGTTGTGCTGCTTCATCAGGACGAGATCGCGCCGCATGGCCGGCAGGTCGACGGCCCGTCCCGTCTCCGGGTCGAACTCGTGCCGGTTCACGCCGCGGAACAGCAGCCGCCGGCCGTTGACCTTGACGACACCGTCCTCGACGACGACGGTACGGAAGCCGATCCGCAGCGGAATCCGCTCGCCGGGGGTCACCAGCTCCGCGTCGTACAGCCGCGGTGTCTCCGCGGTCCACGGTTCGACGGGCAGCGTCACCGGTTCGCCGGCGGCGGCATCGACACCCAGCTCGGGTACGAGGACCCGCCCCTGCGCCCCCTCGCACTCCACGCGCAGGGTTCCGGAGCCGTCCCGGTGGTCGTACCCGGCGTGCACGAAGAAGTCGCGGGCGGCGTCCCGCGGCCGGTGCAGCAGCGTGACATCACGGAAGATGCCCGGCAGCCACCACTGGTCCTGGTCCTCCAGATAGCTTCCCGACGACCACGCGTGCACCCGTACGGCCAGGACGTTCTCGCCGGACCGCAGCAGATGTCCCACGGCGAACTCGTGCGGCAGCCTGGACCCCTTGAAGTCGCCCAGCACCTCCCCGTTGAGCCAGACCCGGGCGCAGGACTCCACCCCGTCGAAGCGGAGCACCGTCTCCCCGCCCTCCGGCCGGTCCTCCGGCAGGGTGAACGTGCGCAGATGGTCGCCCGTCGGGTTCTCGTCCGGCACCCGGGGCGGATCGACGGGGAAGGGATAGACGACGTTCGTGTACGCGGGAGCGCCGCCCGCTCCCTGGAGCACCCAGTGCCCGGGCACCGCGACCGTCCCCCACGCCGAGGCGTCGAACCCCGGCCGGGCGAACGACTCGTCCTCGGTGCCGGCCGCGGGCGAGAGCCGGAAGGCCCACTCGCCGTTCAGGGACACGCGCCCGGCGTCGGAGGCCGCGAACCAGGCCCGGGGCGCGAGCCCGCCGGTACCCGGGGCGGGGTCCTCGTACCAGGGCAGCGTGTCGGTGTCGGTGCGGCTCATGCTTCTCCTCGCTAGGAAACGCCCTTCTCCGGAAGGACGTTAACTACGAATGAACCGTTTCAACAAGGGGTCGGCGCCGCCTCCCGGACCGAAGCCCGGGTAACGCGAAATGCCGACCAGGATCTCTCCTGATCGGCATCTGCTCTGTGTCCGAGGGGGGACTTGAACCCCCACGCCCGATAAAGGGCACTAGCACCTCAAGCTAGCGCGTCTGCCATTCCGCCACCCGGACAAGGTGTCTGTCTCGCGGGCCCGGCCCGTTCCGACGTGGAAAACCATAGCAAACATTGGGGGGTGCTCGATCACGCCCCGGTCGGTGTGACGGGCGTGTGACGAGGGGTGGGCGGCCTTGGGTACACGGGCCGGGCGCGGGAGGATGAGGGGGAGCACCACAGCGACAGTGGAAGGAACCAGCGTGAGCGAGACCAAAGCGGCCAGGCCCGGCCCGGGTGAGACCGCCGAGAACGAGGTCGTGGATCTCTGTCGTGACCTGATCCGGATCGATACCAGCAACTACGGAGACCACTCCGGGCCCGGCGAGCGGCTGGCCGCGGAGTACGTGGCGGAGAAGCTCGCGGAGGTCGGTCTCGAGCCGAAGATCTTCGAGTCCCACAAGGGCCGCGCCTCCACGGTGGCGCGGATCGAGGGCGAGGACCCGTCCAAGCCGGCCCTGCTGATCCACGGGCACACCGACGTCGTCCCGGCGAACGCCCACGACTGGACCCACCACCCCTTCTCCGGGGAGATCGCGGACGACTGCGTGTGGGGCCGGGGCGCGGTCGACATGAAGGACATGGACGCCATGACCCTCGCGGTCGTGCGTGACCGGATGCGCAGTGGCCGCAAGCCCCCGCGCGACATCGTGCTGGCCTTCCTCGCGGACGAGGAGGCGGGCGGGACGTACGGCGCCCGCTATCTCGTCGACAAGCACCCGGACCTCTTCGAGGGCGTCACCGAGGCCATCGGCGAGGTCGGCGGCTTCTCCTTCACGGTCAACGAGAACCTGCGGCTGTATCTCGTCGAGACGGCCCAGAAGGGCATGCACTGGATGCGGCTGACCGTGGACGGCACGGCCGGCCACGGTTCGATGACCAACGACGACAACGCGATCACCGAGCTGTGCGAGGCGGTCGGCCGGCTCGGGCGGCACAAGTGGCCGGTGCGGGTGACCAAGACCGTGCGCTCGTTCCTGGACGAGCTGTCCGACGCGCTCGGCACCCCGCTCGACCCCGAGGACATGGACGCCACGCTGGCCAAGCTCGGCGGCATCGCCAAGATGGTCGGCGCGACCCTGCGCAACTCCGCGGCGCCCACCATGCTCGGCGCCGGCTACAAGGTGAACGTGATCCCGGGGCAGGCGACCGCGCACGTCGACGGCCGCTTCCTGCCGGGGTACGAGCAGGAGTTCCTGGCCGACCTCGACCGGATTCTCGGCCCGCGCGTCAAGCGCGAGGACGTGCACGGCGACAAGGCGCTGGAGACCGACTTCGACGGCTCGCTCGTGGACGCGATGCAGATCGCGCTCAAGGCGGAGGACCCGATCGCCCGGGCGGTCCCGTACATGCTCTCCGGCGGTACGGACGCGAAGTCCTTCGACGACCTGGGGATCCGCTGCTTCGGGTTCGCCCCGCTCAAGCTCCCGCCGGAGCTCGACTTCGCGGGCATGTTCCACGGGGTGGACGAGCGGGTGCCGGTCGAGGGTCTGAAGTTCGGTGCGCGCGTGCTCGACCGCTTCATCGACAACAGCTGAAAGCCGGTGTCCCGTCGTCCTGTCGCCTTAATCGCCAGCTTGTGCGCATCTAACCGGAACGAGTGAAAGGGAAGGATCGCTCGTAGCCCGATTACTTCTTCCTCGTTACAGGTGGTGCGGTCCGCGGCTGGGACCGCATTTGCCAACTAGGAGGAATAATGATCAAGAAGATCGTCGCCGCTGCGGCTGTCACCGGTGGTCTGGTGCTCGCGGGTGCCGGCATGGCCGTCGCCGACTCCGGCGCCCAGGGTGCCGCTGTCGGCAGCCCCGGCGTGCTCTCGGGCAACGTCGTTCAGGTCCCCGTCCACGTTCCCGTGAACGTGTGCGGCAACACGATCTCCGTGATCGGGCTGCTGAACCCGGCCTTCGGCAACACCTGCGTCAACGCCTGACGTTGCGCGTCAACCCGTAAGGGTTTGAGCCCGCTCGGCCCCGGAGCGCACCCCATGTGCTCCGGGGCCGTCGGGTCCTTTGCCTCCGCACGGTCAAGTCCGGGGGTATTCCGGAAGGTAGAAGGCAGGAAACAACCTATGCGACAGGTCACGCGTAAAGGCCTGATCACCATGGCGGCTGCGGGCGGCGTGCTCGCGCTCAGTGGCGGTTACGCGCACGCCGACGCGGGAGCGTCCGGCGGCGCATCGAATTCCCCGGGGGTGCTTTCAGGGAATTCGGTACAGATTCCGGTCGAGGTACCGGTGAACGTCTGCGGTAACTCCGTGAGCGTCGTGGGACTGCTCAACCCGACCGCGGGCAACGCCTGCGGAAACGGTTCGGACGGTGCGGCCGCGGGCCGTCACGGTGCGACCGCCGGGTCCTCGGGCAGCCACGCGTCGGACAGGGGCCGGACGTCGGACAGCCACGCCCAGGGGATGCGGGCGGGCACCGGCAAGCACCGGGCCGTCCGCAGCGACGACGGGGGCGGGGCAACGGCCCGGGGCACCGCGCAGGGCTCGCCCGGTCTGCTCTCGGGCAACCAGGTCCAGGTCCCCATCGACATCCCCGTGAACGCCTGCGGGAACAGCGTGACCATCATCGGCCTGCTGAACCCCTCGCTCGGCAACTCGTGCGAGAACGACAGCACCCCGCCGGCCGTTCCGGTCACCCCGGTCACGCACGAGGCGCCGCCGCAGACGCCCGGACCGCGCACCATCCCGAACGCGCCCGAGCCGCAGACCCTGCCCGCGAGCGTTCCGCAGCTCGCACACACCGGTTCGGGCGGGCTCGACCTGCTCGTCCCGGCCAGTGCGGGTCTGCTGCTGGCAGGCGCGGGCACGGTGCTGTACCGCCGCGCCAAGGCCGCCGCCTAGCGACACGCAAGCAGCAGGCAGCACGGCGAAGGGAGCGGGCCCCGCAGCAGCGGGGCCCGCTCCGTCGTCTCACCAGGTGGCCCGCAGCTGGCGGATGATCCGCCGGCGCAGCCGCACCCGGCGGCTGCCGTCCAGGCGCAGCGTCAGTCGGTCCAACTCCCAGTGCCCGTACTCGGCATGGTCGGTCAACAGGCGGGCCGTCTCCTTCCGGGACACCCCGCGCGGCACGTACACGTCGACAAATTCGTATTCCGGCATCGCATCTATTGTGCGGGCAGAGCCCGTGTACGGATAGCGTCTGCCCTATGTCTGATGCTGCGCAGCCCACCGCTGCCGAGGTACGCGCCGCCGCCGATGCGGTCAAAGCCGCGATCGACCACCACCTCGCGGCGGTCGAACGCCGGTCCGGGGACGACGACCCCGCTGTCTACGACGCGTTCAACGCACTGGCCGCTGCGGCCGAGGTCTACGACGAACTCCTCTACGACCGTCACGACGAGGTCACCCCGTTCGAGATTCCGGGGGTGGAGGACTCCCTGCCGCCGTACAGCGGCCCCGAGGAGCCGAACGCGCTCAGTGTGCTGATCCGCCGCGACTACGCGGTGGCGGAGCCGCAGCGGCTGCTCGCGCAGGCGCAGCGGCTCGCCGACGTGGATCCGGACGACCGCGGCAGCGACGGCGCCGCGGTGGTCGGCAGCAGTGTCCACGCGGCGCTCGGGGTGCTCTTCGGGGAGTACGAGGCGGACGAGATCGCGTCCCGGCACACGGAGTTCGGCCTGGAGGAGGGTGACTCCACGCTCTGGGTCGCGGCGGTGGACGAGCTGCCGGAGCCGGGGGAGTGGCTCGGGGCCCCGTTCGACGACGCGGACCCGCAGCTGGTGGTCTGCCGCTTCGACGTCAGCGCCGTCTTCGACGAGGACGATCTGGACGAGGAACTGGACGGACTGGCCAAGGGCAGGAGCTGATCCCGGGGCTCCCGCGGGAGCTGTACCGGAGGGCCGGGCGGACGCGCGAAGCGTCCGCCCGGCCCTCCGGCCGTCAGCCCCCGGACGCCTCCAGCAGCGCGCGCAGCCGGGTGGTGCGGTCCTGGGCGGGGGACTGGGCGACCGCACGCGGCAGGGCCTGGTCGACGCCGTGCACCACCGACAGATGCCGCTCGCCGCGGCTGAACGCGGTGTAGACCCAGGGGCGGCTCAGCCCCTGCGCCGCGTCACCCGGCAGCACGACGACGGCCGCGGGCCAGCGCATGCCCGCCGCCTGGTGGGCGCTGAGCGCCCAGGCGTGCCGGACGGAAGCGGCTACCCGCTCCTGCGGTACGACGACGGGGGACCCCGCGCAGTCCAGGTGCAGGCCCTCGGCGTCGGCCGAGACGACCACGCCGGGCACGGTCCTGCCCGGCGCCGGGACATGGGCCACCCGGTCCCCGGGGTCGAAGCCGCCGAAGCGGCCGGGGCCCGGGTTGAGCCGCTGCTTCAGCGCCTCGTTCAACGCCCGCGTTCCCGCGGAGCCGCCGTGTCCGACGGTGATGACCTGGGTGTCCGATGCCGGTACCCCGATGACACGGGGCACCGAGTCGGCGACCAGCTGCACCGTGCGGTGCACCGCCTCGCCCGCGTCGCGCACGGGGACGATCACGACCTCCTTGCCCGGGGCCTCCACCTGGTTCAGCTCACCGATGCCGATGCCGGAGACCAGCTCCCCGATCGGTCCGGGGTCCGGGGTGCGGGAGACGACCTGGGGGCAGGCCCGGGCGGCCAGCACGTCGGCGAACACCCGTCCCGCGCCCGCCGACCCCAGCACGCCGGGATCGCCGCTCAGCACCAGGCGGGTGCCGTCGGCCAGGGACTCCACCAGCATCGCGCCGGTCTCCACGTCCAGCTGCGGGGCGTCCAGCACGACGATCAGGTCGACGGAGAGCGCACCCTCGTCGTCCCGGCCGGGGCCCTCGGAGCCGGACAGCAGCCCGGCCAGGGTGACGGCCGCCCCGTGCTCGCCCACAGCCGCGGCCAGCCGCTGCCGGCCGTCCGCGCTGTGCGTGGCGCCCAGGGCGCGCAGTCCGAGCCCGTTCGCCGCGGCGATCAGCGCGGCGGGTTCGGCCCGCGCCGCCTCGCCGCCCGTGTGCGCGACGAGGCCGTGGGCCGCGGCCGTACGGATCAGTTCGGCGGCCGAGGGGGAGGGGGCCGCGGCGGCGGCGTCCGACCAGTCGGCGTCCTTCTCGCAGGCGTTGACCAGGCGGGCCAGCCCGTCGGCGAGGCTCTCCTCGGCCAGGGCGTACCGGTCGAGCCCGAGCAGCACCTGCACCGGCTCCCGCTCGGCGCCCCCGTCCGCGTCTTCGGCCGTCCCGTCGGCCTCGTCGGCTGCGTCGGCTCCGGGGGTCTCCTCGTCCTCCGGACCGTCCTGGAAGACCAGGACGACGCCCTCGGCGATCGCGTGCTGCACGGCCTCTTCGGGGTCGGTCACCGCCCGCGTGGCGAGCGCGGCGCGCACCTGCACCGCGTCCAGCGCGGTGTGGCCCTGCAGGGCGGCGCGCTCCAGCAGCCAGCCGACGAGGGCGGCGGTGCGCCGCTCGTCGTCGGGGCCGCAGCCGTCGCCCAGCAGCGCCCGGGCGAAGCCGTCGGCGTGCTCGGGGGTGACGCCGGGGAGGGACAGCAGCAGCCACGGGTCCGCGCGCAGCGTCTCGGCGGCCTGCGCGCCCAGGGTGCCCGCCGCCGGGCCCGCCAGGGCCTCCGGAGCCCCTCCCTCGGCCAGGACGGCCGCCACGGCGGCCACGGCCTCCGCGGACGCCCCCTGGGCCACCCGGACGGGCTCGGCGGCACGCTCGCGCACCGGCGCCGGTGCGGGGACGCTCCGGCGGGCCGGGGACGGGGCGGGGGAGTCGAAGAACGCGTCGCCGGGCTTCTCGCCGCTCTCCACGGCCCGCACGGCAGCCAGCAGATCGGCCGCCGGGCCGCTCAGCTTCGTACCGGCGGGGATGGGGCCCTCCTTCTCGGCCTTGCGCTTCTCGATCCGCTCCCGCAGCTCGCGCTGGGCGGCCAGCTCCGCCTCGGCCTCGGAGAGGGCCGGGGCGGCGTCGTCATCACCCGCCGGGGTTCCGCCCTCGGCGGTCCCGGCCTCGTCCTCGCCCTCGCCTTCGTCCGCGACGGCGTCCGCGTCCTCGGCGGATGCCGGTGCGGTGGCGGGCTCGTCCGTGCCGACGCTGTCGTCGTCGGTGGCCGAGGGGCCGGGGGATTCCCCCCGGGGAAGCGCAGTCACAGCGTGCTCCAGTCCTGGTCCGGATAGCGGTGCACGGGCGCCGACACGTCGTCGAGCGCCTGGCAGATCTCGTCAGGAAGACTAAGCGCCTCCACTGACAATGCCTCCGTGAGCTGCTGCGCGTTGCGCGCGCCGACGATCGGGGCCACCACCCCGGGCCGGTCCCTGACCCAGGCGAGGGCCACCTGGAGGGGTGTGGTGGCCAGTCCGTCGGCGGCGGTCGCCACCGCGTCCACGATGCGGCTCGCCGGGTCGTCGAGATACGGCTCGACGAACGGGGCCAGCAGCTCGGAGGCCCCGCGCGAGTCCGCCGGGGTGCCGGTGCGGTACTTGCCGGTCAGCACACCGCGGCCCAGCGGCGACGACGGCAGCAGCCCCACCCCGAGGTCGAGCGCGGCCGGCAGCACCTCGCGCTCCACCCCCCGCTGCAGCAGCGAGTACTCCATCTGCGTACTCGCCAGCCGGGTCCGCACCCCGGGCGAGGCGAGCTGCCAGGTCGCGGCCTTGGCCAGCTGCCAGCCGCAGAAGCCGGCCACCCCCGCGTAGCGGGCGCGTCCGCTGGCCACCGCCAGGTCCAGGGCCTGGAGGGTCTCGTCCAGCGGGGTCATGGGGTCGAAGGCGTGGACCTGCCACAGGTCCACGTAGTCCGTGCCGAGCCGTTCCAGCGAGGCGTCCAGGGCGGCCAGCAGATGCCCGCGGGAGCCGTTGAACCGGCGGTACGGATCGGCCACGCTGCCGGCCTTGGTCGCGATGACCAGATCGCGCCGCGGCACCAGACCCTCGACCAGGCGCCCGAGGAGGTACTCGGACTCGCCCCCGCCGTAGACGTCGGCGGTGTCGACCAGGGTGCCGCCCACCTCCCAGAAGGCCTTCAACTGCGCGGCAGCGTCGTGCTCGTCGGTGTCCCGGCCCCAGGTGAGGGTGCCGAGCCCGATCCGGGACACTCGAAGGCCGGTGCGGCCGAGATGCCTCTGCTCCATGGGCGCTGAGATTACTGGCCATGGCTCCACTCGGTGCAGCCCTGTGGACAACCGGGGCCCGGGTGGCCCCTGCCGGATCGCGTTCCCGCGCGCTAGAGTCCGGAGCACAGGGACGTTACTGATCAGTAAGGGGAGCGGCTATGCGGCTCGGCATCAATCTCGGTTACTGGGGCGCGGGTATGGACGGGGACAACCTCGCCGTCGCGCAGGAGGCCGACCGGCTCGGCTACGACGTCTGCTGGGCGGCCGAGGCGTACGGCTCCGACGCGCCGACCGTGCTGTCCTGGGTCGCCGCGCAGACCGAGTCCATCGACGTCGGCTCGGCCATCATGCAGATCCCGGCCCGTCAGCCCGCCATGACGGCGATGACCGCGGCCACCCTCGACTCGCTCTCCGGTGGGCGTTTCCGTCTCGGCCTCGGGGTGTCGGGACCGCAGGTCTCCGAGGGCTGGTACGGCGTCAAGTTCGACAAGCCGCTGGCCCGCACCCGGGAGTACGTCGAGATCGTCCGCAAGGCGATGGCCCGGGAGCGGCTGTCGTACGAGGGGCAGCACTGGACGCTCCCGCTGCCGGACGGCCCGGGCAAGCCGATCAAGCTGACCGTGCACCCGCAGCGCGAGCACATCCCGCTGTACATCGCCGCGATCGGGCCGAAGAACCTGGAGCAGACCGGTGAGATCGCCGACGGCGCCCTGCTGATCTTCCCGTCGGCCGACCACCTCGAGGACACCGCGATGAAGTACCTGCGGGCGGGCCGCGAGAAGGCCGGCCGGACCATGGAGGGCTTCGACGTCTGCCCGACGCTGCCGCTCGCCGTCGGCGACGACATCAAGGGCCTCGCCGACATGTTCCGGCCCTACACCGCGCTGTACGTCGGCGGCATGGGCAGCCCCAAGCAGAACTTCTACAACCAGCTGGCCCAGCGCATGGGCTACGAGAAGGAAGCCGCCGAGATCCAGGAGAAGTACCTCTCCGGCGACAAGACCGGGGCGGCCGCCGCCGTCCCGCACGACCTGATCGACCGGACCACCCTGCTGGGCTCGGTGGAGCGGATCGCCGAGCGGATGCAGGCCTACGCGGCCGTCGGCGTCACCACCCTGACCCTGGCCCCGGCCGGTTTCACGCTCGACGAGCGGATCGCCGCCCTGCGGGCCGGCACGGACGCGCTGGAGCGGTCCGGACTCGCGTAAGGATCTGCGGCCGTGGTGGGGGCTCGGGGGGTCCTCCCCGCCACGGCCGTCACGCGGAACAACGCGTGCGGGGCGGCCGGGTTACGGGGGCTGAGCGGAAACGGTTCGCCGGGGCCCCGGGCGGACGCCCGTTCGGCCCAGTCCCGCAGCCCTCCTGTTGCCCCTGCCGGAACGGCGCACTTGACTGTCCTTCGGCGAACGCCGGCACGGAGGTGGCAGTGATGCTCTCGGCAAGGAACCTGTTCCAGGAGATTCTCGACGACGACGAGTCGTTCCGGCTGTTCTGCTCCATCGCCGCCAGCGGGGAGTCCCAGGGCGGCTGGGAGAACGGCCGTATCGCGGCCCTCGTGCCCGCGAGCCAGCGTGCGCTGGCCCCGAAGATCGCCCGGCACGGCGCCGACGAGGACAAGCACGGGCGGATCTTCAACGCCCTGCTGAGGAAGCGCGGTCTGACGCCGGTCCCGGTCCCGCACGAGACCGACTACACGATGCTGCTGGAGAAGCACGGCATCGGCCTCGCCCATGAGCAGCTGGGGCGCGAGGAGCCGCTCACCGAGCGCGACATCATCACGTACCTGGCCCACAGCCGGGTGACCGAACAGCGCGCGTCCGAGCAGATGCGGCTCCTGCGCAAGTACTTCGCCGACCACCCCGACCTGGGCCGCGCGGTGAAGATGATCTCGAACGACGAGGACAACCACCTCGCCTACTGCCACGAGGAGCTGCTGCGCTTCGCCGCCGCCGGGCACGGCCGGACGATCCAGCACATCCTGCGCGAGTGCGCGCTCGCCGAGATCCGGGTCTACCGCGACGTCAGCCTCGCCGTGATGGACCACATGGGCCGGGTGCTGGGCTGGTCCCGGGCCAGGGCCGCGGCGCTGGCGGCGGGGATCCACGCCGTGTACGCGTACGAGCGGCTCGTCGGCTGGCGGCGCATGGTCGGCCTGGCGCCTCCCGAGCGGCGTGACGCGCTGGGCGGGCCCGCCGTGCCGGCGCCCGAGTTCGCCTGAGGGCGGGCGATCCCCGCCCGCTGTCAGAGCCAGCCGCGGCGCTTGAACTGGCGGTACAGGCCGACGACGGCCCCCGCCATCAGCAGCACGACCGCCGGATAGGCCCAGACCCAGCGCAGCTCCGGCATGTGCTCGAAGTTCATGCCGTAGATGCCCGCGACCATCGTCGGTACGGCGGCCATCGCCGCCCAGGCCGAGATCTTGCGCATGTCGTCGTTCTGCCGCACCCCCATCTGCGCGAGATGCGCGGACAGGATGTCGGACAGCAGCCGGTCCAGGCCCTCCACCTGCTCGGTGGCGCGCGTCAGGTGGTCCTGCACGTCCCGGAAGAACGGCTGCGCGTGCTCGTGGACGAACGGCACCCCGGCGCTCGCCAGCCGGGCCATCGGCGCCGCCAGCGGGACCGCCGCCCGGCGGAACTCCAGCACCTGGCGCTTGAAGGTGTAGATGCGGGCCGCGGTGTTCTTGGAGTTGCCCACCCCGTTCGGCGCGAAGACCTGGGTCTCCAGCTCCTCCAGGTCGACCTGGAGCTCGCCCGCGACATCGATGTAGTGGTCCACGATGGCGTCGCTGATCGCGTACAGGACCGCCGTGGGTCCGTGCTTGAGCACATCGGCCTCGGCCTCCAGCCGGCGGCGGACCGCGGCCAGTGGAGCTCCCTCGCCGTGGCGGACCGTCACCACGAACGAGTCGCCTATGAACACCATCAGCTCGTCCGCGCTGACCGTGTCGCTCTCGTGCTCGTACACGATCGGTTTGATCACCGCGAAGAGCGAGTCGTCGTACACCTCCAGCTTGGGCCGCTGGTGCGCGGCCAGCGCGTCCTCGACCGCCAGCGGGTGCAGTCCGAACTCGCTGCTGACCAGCGCGAACTCCTTCTCCGTGGGCTCGTGCAGGCCGATCCACAGGAACGCGTCGCCGCTGGCCCGCGCCTCGTCGAGGGCGTCGGAGAAGTCGGCGGGGCCGTCGGTGCGGCGTCCGTCCCGGTAAATGGCGCAGTCCACGATCACGCGCGCATTCTCCCCTGCCCGGGGCCCTGGCGCACCTTCGCGGGGGTGTCGGCCTACGCTGGCCGTCATGCCCACCCTGATCCTCGTACGCCATGGACGCTCCACCGCCAACACCTCCGGAGTGCTCGCCGGCCGCACCCCGGGTGTCGCGCTCGACGAGCGCGGCGCCGAGCAGGCCGCCGCGCTGCCCGGACGGCTGGCCGCACTGCCCCTCGTCGCCGCCGTCAGCAGCCCGCTGCAGCGGTGCCACGAGACCCTGGCACCGCTGCTCGAAGCCCGGCCGGAGCTCCCGCTGCACACCGAGGACCGGATCAGCGAGTGCGACTACGGCGACTGGTCGGGGCGCAAACTCGCCGAGCTCACCGGAGAGCCGCTGATGACGGTCGTGCAGCAGCACCCGTCCGCTGCGGCGTTCCCCGGCGGCGAGTCGATGCGGGCGATGCAGGCACGCGCCGTCGACGCGGTACGGGACTGGAACGCGCGGATCGAGGCGGAGCACGGCGAGGGCGCCGTCTACGTGATGTGCTCCCACGGGGACATCATCAAGTCCCTGGTCGCCGACGCGCTCGGCATGCATCTGGACCTGTTCCAGCGGGTCCAGGCCGACCCGTGTTCGGTCACCGCGATCCGCTACACCAGGCTGCGTCCGTTCCTGCTGCGGCTCGGGGACACCGGCGACCTGGCCTCGCTGGCGCCCCGCGAACCGGCCCCGGACGCGAGCGCCGGGACGGGCGCGGAGCCCGGCGGCGCAGGGGACGCGGCGGTCGGGGGCGGCGCTGGGGCGCCGTGATCGCTCCGCGCAGTAGGGTGGACGCGCCGTAGGAGCCTTTCCGGGGGACTCTCCCGGGCCGGCCCGGCCGACCCTCATCCACTGTCAATTCTCAAGGGAGACAGGACGTGTCCCGTCAGGTGTTCCTCTACGACCCCCCGGACCGTTTCGTGGCCGGTACGGTCGGGCTGCCTGGACGTCGTACGTTCTTCCTGCAGGCTTCCTCAGGCGGACGTGTCACCAGCGTGGCCCTGGAGAAGACCCAAGTCGCCGCGCTCGCCGAGCGGGTCGACGAACTGCTCGACGAGGTGGTCCGCCGCACCGGCGGCAACTCCCCGGTGCCGGCCGTGGCCCCGATGGACGTCACCGACACCGCCCCGCTCGACGTCCCCGTCGAGGAGGAGTTCCGCGTCGGCACCATGGCGCTCGCCTGGGACGGTGAGGAACAGCGCATGATCGTCGAGGCGCAGGCCCTCGTCGAGCTGGACGCGGACTCCGTCGAGGACCTCGCGGAGGCCGAGGAGCGGCTGCTCCAGGACGAGGAGAACGGCCCGCCGATGCTCCGGGTCCGGCTCAGCGGCGCACAGGCCAGGGCCTTCGCCAAGCGTGCCCTGGACGTCGTGAACGCCGGCCGCCCGCCCTGCCCCCTGTGCAGCCTGCCGCTCGATCCGGAAGGACACGTATGCCCGCGCCAGAACGGATACCGACGCGGCGCCTGACCGACGCCGAGCTCATCACGCTGCTCGGCAAGGGGCAGCTCACCGTGCTCGGGCAGGTCCGCGGCGCGTCCAACGCGGTGCTCTACTGCTCGGTCGCCCACGAGGGCGACCAGGTCCACTGCGTCTACAAGCCGGTGGCCGGCGAGCAGCCGCTGTGGGACTTCCCCGACGGCACCCTCGCCCAGCGCGAGGTGGCCGCCTACGAGGTGTCCGAGGCGACGGGATGGGGCCTGGTGCCCCCGACCGTGCTGCGGGACGGGCCGTACGGCCAGGGCATGTGCCAGCTCTGGATCGAGGCCGCCGGGACGGACGGGGACGACCCCGGGCTGCTCGCGCTCGTCGAGGACGAGGAGCCGGGCGAGGGCTGGAAACCCGTGGTCCGCGCCGAGGTGGGCGAGGGCAGGACGGCCCTGCTGGTGCACGCGGACGACCCCCGGCTGCGCCGGCTCGCCGTCCTCGACGCGGTGATCAACAACGGCGACCGCAAGGGCGGCCATCTGCTGCCCGCACCCGACGGCCGGCTCTACGGCATCGACCACGGTGTGACCTTCAACGCGGACGACAAGCTGCGCACCCTGCTGTGGGGCTGGGCCGGGGAACCGCTGCCGGCCGAGGCCGTCGAGGTGCTGGACCGGCTGGCCGCGGAGCTGGAGCCGGGGGCCCCGCTGGTCACCCGGCTGGGGGAACTGATCACCGCGGCCGAGATCGAGGCCCTGCGGGCCAGGGTGGCCGGATTGCGGGGCACCGGGCTGCACCGGGAGCCGAGCGGTGAGTGGCCGTCGATCCCGTGGCCGCCGGTGTGATCAGGCCACCCCGGCCGCCGCGGCGGCCGGGGATGCGCCGGGGCCTGCATCTTCCCGGCCCGGGCGCAAGAGCGCCTCTTCGGACAGGATCCCCCCTCCGGTTCGTATCCGGAAGCCGCGTCCGGTTACGCTCGTGACATGCATGCCTGGCCCGCTTCTGAGGTCCCCGCCCTGCCTGGCAAGGGCCGCGACCTTCGGATCCACGACACCGCGACCGGCGGACGGATCACCCTTGACCCCGGTCCCGTCGCCCGCATCTATGTCTGCGGCATCACGCCGTACGACGCGACCCATATGGGTCATGCGGCGACCTACAACGCGTTCGACCTCGTCCAGCGCGTGTGGCTCGACACCAAGCGGCAGGTTCACTATGTCCAGAACGTGACCGACGTGGACGACCCGCTGCTGGAGCGGGCCGTGCGCGACGGTCAGGACTGGACCGAGCTCGCCGAGCGCGAGACGGCCCTGTTCCGCGAGGACATGACTGCCCTGCGCATGCTCCCGCCGCAGCACTACATCGGAGCCGTCGAGGCGATACCCGGCATCGTGCCGCTCGTCGAACGGCTCCGGGACGCGGGCGCCGCCTACGAACTCGACGGCGATGTGTACTTCTCCGTCGACACCGACCCGCACTTCGGCGAGGTGTCGAACCTCGACACCGAGGCGATGCGGCTGCTCTCCGCCGAACGAGGCGGCGACCCGGAGCGCCCGGGCAAGAAGAACCCGCTCGACCCGATGCTCTGGATGGCCGCCCGCGAGGGCGAGCCGAGCTGGGACGGGGCCTCGCTCGGCGCCGGCCGGCCCGGCTGGCACATCGAGTGCGTCGCCATCGCCCTGGACCACCTCGGCATGGGCTTCGACGTCCAGGGAGGCGGCTCCGACCTCGCCTTCCCGCACCACGAGATGGGCGCCTCGCACGCCCAGGTGCTGACCGGCGAGCACCCGTTCGCCCAGGCGTACGTGCACGCCGGCATGGTCGGCCTGGACGGCGAGAAGATGTCCAAGTCCCGGGGCAACCTGGTCTTCGTCTCGGCGCTGCGCCGCGACGGAGTGGACGCGGCGGCGATCCGGCTCGCCCTGCTCTCGCACCACTACCGCGCCGACTGGGAGTGGACCGACCAGGTGCTCGCCGACGCCGTGGCGCGTCTCGCGCGCTGGCGCGCCGCCGTCTCGCGGCCGGACGGGCTGTCAGCCGACGCCCTGGTCGAGGAGGTCCGCGCGGCCCTCGCCGACGACCTGGACGCTCCGGCGGCCCTGGCCGCCGTGGACCGCTGGGCCGAGCGGCAGACCGCCGGGGGCGGGACGGACGAGGGGGCGCCGGGACTCGTCTCGCGCACCGTCGACGCCCTGCTCGGTGTCGCGCTGTAACTGCCCGCCGTATTACGTCCGTTCACCGGCCCCGAACTTCTTGATGAAGTTCGGGGCCGGTTCCGTTTTGTCCATGGTCAAATGCTCGGTACTGCGCTAAAAGCGCTCTATGCAATCATCAACGCGCATCAGAGGGGCAGTAGTTGCAGCGCTGCTGGGACTGCTCGCCGCGCTCTCGGGGCCGGGCAGCGCACAGGCCGCCGACCCGGCCGGACCCGCCGGCACGACGGTCGGCGATCTCACCGGCTTCACGGCCGACGGACCCGTCTACGGCCTGAGTGCCGGGGCCGCGAAGGCCCGGGTCAGCTTCGTGTCCGAGGACACCTTCCGTATCGAACTCGCCCCCGACGGCACGTTCGAGGACCCGGCGGGCGATGCCATCGTCCTGCCGCAGGGCGCCCCGCCCCGCACCCGGTGGAAGGAGCGGAGCGACCGCTACGAGCTCTCCACCAAGAGCGTCACGCTGCGTGCCTACAAGTCGCCGCTGCGGTTCGCCCTGTACCGGGCCGACGGCAGCCAGGTCTGGTCCGAGGCGAAGGGGCTGAGCTGGGACGCCGACAAGACCACCCAGACCCTGGCCCGCGGCGCCGACGAGCAGTTCTACGGCGCCGGGATGCAGAACGGCCGCGGCAACACCTCGCACCGGGACAAGACCGTCGAGGTCGGCGTCGACTACAACTGGGACGACGGCGGCCACCCCAACTCGGTGCCGTTCTACCTCTCGTCGGCCGGCTACGGCGTCTTCCGCAACACCTTCGCGCCGGGCACCTACGCCTTCACCGACCCGGTGACCACCACCGAGCAGGAACGGCGCTTCGACGCCTACTACTTCGCGGGCGACAGCGCCAAGGACGTCATCGGCCAGTACACCCGGCTCACCGGCAAGCCCTTCCTGCCGCCGGTGTACGGCATGGAGATCGGCGACGCCGACTGCTACCTGCACAACGCCAACCGCGGCGAGCGCCACACCCTGGACGCGCTGAAGGTCGCCGACGGCTACGTCGAGAACGACATGCCCAACGGCTGGATGCTCGTCAACGACGGCTACGGCTGCGGCTACGAGGACCTCGCGGAGACCTCCCAGGGGCTCCGGGACCGCGACATGCAGCTCGGCCTCTGGACCCAGGACGGCATCGAGAAGATCGCCGACCAGGTCAAGGCCGGCCAGCGCGTCGCCAAGCTCGACGTCGCCTGGATCGGTGAGGGCTACAAGTTCGCCCTGGACGGCTGCAAGGACGCCTACAAGGGCATCGAGGACAACAGCGACGCCCGCGGCTTCACCTACGCCCCCGAGAGCTGGTCGGGCGCGCAGCGCTGCGGGGTCCAGTGGTCCGGCGACCAGTACGGCACCTGGGACTACATCCGCTGGCAGATCCCGACGTACGCCGGCGCCACGATGTCCGGACTCGCCTACACCACGGGCGACGTCGACGGCATCTTCGGAGGCAGCGCCAAGACGTACACGCGTGACCTCCAGTGGAAGATGTTCCTCGGGACCACGATGACCATGGACGGCTGGGCGGCCAGCGACAAGCAGCCCTTCCGCTACGGGGAGCCGTACACCTCCATCAACCGCGACTACCTCAAGCTGAAGGAGTCGCTGCTGCCCTACCAGTACTCCTACGCGCACGAGGCCACCGAGACCGGTGTCGGCATGGTCCGCCCGCTGGCGCTGGAGTACCCGGACGACCCGAAGACGGCGACGGACGCGGCGAAGTACGAGTTCATGTCCGGCGAGGACTTCCTCGTCGCCCCCGTCTACCAGGACACCACCGAGCGCGACGGCATCTACCTGCCGAAGGGCACCTGGACGGACTACTGGAGCGGGCGGACGTACGAGGGGCCGGTCACGGTCGACGACTACAGCGCCCCGCTCGACACCCTGCCGCTCTTCGTCAGGGCCGGTGCCAGTGTGCCGATGTGGCCGGGCATCCGTTCCTACAAGGACCGCACCGCCGCCTCCCCGCTCGCCTGGGACATCTATCCGCAGGGCAGGTCCTCGTTCACCCTGTACGAGGACGACGGCGTGACCCGTCAGCACCGCGACGGCGCGTACGCCACGCAGCGGGCCGACGTCCGGGCACCGGCCAGGGGCGCGGGCGACGTCACCGTGGACATCGGCGCGAGCAAGGGGACGTTCACGGGCAAGCAGAGCAGCCGCCCGTACGAGTTCAGCGTGCACACCGGTTCGGAGCCGAGGGCGGTGAAGCTCGCGGGCAAGCTGCCCCGGCTCGGATCGGCGGCCGCCTATGCCGCCGCGAAGCAGGGCTGGTGGTACGACCGTGACGACCGCGGCGGCGTGGTGAAGATCAAGACCGCTCCGCTCCCCACCGGCAAGAAGTTCTCCGTGAAGCTGGAGCGGACCAGCGCGGTCGGCGGACGGAACGCCGAGGCGACGGCCGCCGTCTCCGCTCCCCAGGGGCAGGAGATCGGCGCCGGGGCCACGGGCACCGTCACCGTCGACGTCACCGCGGGCAAGGCCGACGTCACGGACGCGGCGGTCTCGCTCGACGTCCCCGAGGGCTGGCAGGCCGCCCCGGCCGCGACCGTGGCCCGGATCCCGGCGGGCACCACCCGGCGGGTGGAGGTCCAGGTCACCCCGGCGAAAGACGCCGCAGTGGGGGAGGCGCGGATCACCGCGCTCGCGCGCTACCGGTCGGCGGGCGAGTCCCGCACGGCGGTCCGGCGCTTCGCCGCCTCAGTGATGCCGGCGCCCCCCACCGGTGAGGCGTGGGCCGGCGATCTGGAGTGGCTGACCTCGACGAACGGGTACGGCCCCGCCGAACGCGACCGCAGCAACGGTGAGTCCGGCGCGGCCGACGGCCACCCGCTGACCCTGGCCGGAACGGTGTACGAGAAGGGGATCGGCACCCACGCCGACTCCGACATCGAGGTCTACCTCGGCGGACACTGCTCGAAGTTCACCGCCGACGCCGGGATCGACGACGAGATCAACGGCTACGGCGAGGTGGCGTTCTCCGTCGAGGCGGACGGCAAGGTGCTGTGGACCTCGCCGAAGGTGACGGGGGCGTCGGAGACCGTCCCCGTCGACGTCCCGCTCGACGGGGCGCGGCACGTGCACCTGAAGGTCACGGACACCAACGGGTCCAAGACCGGTGACCACGGGGACTGGGGCGCGGCGCGCTTCATCTGTTCCTGAACGCCGGTGACGCACCAGGGGGGCCGGGCGGGTGTGTACCCGCCCGGCCCCCCTGGTGTCCGGATCAGTCGTCCTCCGGAGCATCCTCCCCGGAGTCATCCGACGAATCCGGCGGCGGGCCGCCGCTCCCGGGGACGGGCCCGGGGCCGGTCTCCGGACGGGGCGGCTTCGGCGGTCTGGTCCGGCCGCTCGACGTGTCCCGCAGATACGAGCCGTCCCCGCTCTCCGTGGCGTGCCCGCCCGGTGCGCCGCCCGGCCCCGGGTCCCGGCGCCGCAGATAGCGCTCGAACTCCCGGGCGATGGCCTCGCCGCTCGCCTCGGGCAGCTCCGCGGTGTCCCGGGCCTCCTCCAGCGTCTGCACGTACTCCGCGACCTCGCTGTCGTCGGCGGCCAGTTGGTCCACCCCGAGCTGCCAGGCGCGGGCGTCCTCGGGCAGTTCGCCCAGCGGGATGCGCAGACCGATGAGGTCCTCCAGGCGGTTCAGCAGCGCCAGCGTGGCCTTCGGGTTGGGCGGCTGCGACACGTAGTGCGGCACCGCCGCCCACAGGCTCACCGCGGGCACGCCCGCGTGCGTGCAGGCCTCCTGGAGGATGCCGACGATGCCGGTCGGCCCCTCGTAGCGCGTCTCCTCCAGGTCCATGGTCCTGGCCAGGTCCGGATCGGACGTGACACCGCTGACCGGTACCGGACGGGTGTGCGGGGTGTCGCCGAGCAGCGCACCGAGCACCACCACCATCTCGACGCCCAGTTCATGGGCGAAGCCCAGGATCTCGTTGCAGAACGAGCGCCAGCGCATCGACGGCTCGATGCCCCGGACCAGGACGAGATCGCGGGGCTTGTCCCCGCCGATGCGGACCACGGAGAGCCGGGTCGTCGGCCAGGTGACCTTGCGCACCCCGCCGTCCAGCCAGACCGTCGGGCGGTTGACCTGGAAGTCGTAGTAGTCCTCGGCGTCCAGCGCCGCGAACACCTCGCCCTTCCACTCCCGGTCCAGGTGCGCCACCGCCGTGGAGGCGGCGTCACCTGCGTCGTTCCACCCCTCGAACGCGGCCACCATGACCGGGTCGATCAGCTCGGGAACCCCCTCGAGCTCGATCACCCAGGCCTCCTTCCGAAGTTCCCTTGCGTACGGAACAACCTTACGGCTTCCGGCCCCTCTCGCCGCAGCCCCTGCGCACGGCCGGGTGATCCCGGGCGAGCCAGATGCATCATCGGCCCGACCAGGGCGTCTGCGGGACGATACATCCGAGCTGTGTGGGGACAGTTTCCGCTCAACTCTGGACGTTGGGGCCTTCAGGGCGCTATACATCGGATGACCAGAGCAGAGGTCCGATGTTATTTCCCCTGGGGGCGCACATGAGTCAGACCGTCACGGATTTCGAGGTCCACGACATCCGATTTCCGACCTCGGAACAACTGGACGGCTCGGACGCCATGAACCCCGATCCCGACTACTCGGCTGCCTATGTCGTACTGCGTACCGACGCCGCGGACCATGAGGACGGCGGCGGCATCGAGGGACATGGCTTCTGTTTCACCATCGGGCGCGGCAACGAGGTGATGGCGGCCGCCATCGAGGCGCTGCGGCCCTATCTGGTCGGACGGCCGGTGCCCCGTACCGCCGCCGACCTCGGCGCGCTCTACCGCGATCTCACCCACGACTCCCAACTGCGCTGGCTGGGGCCCGAGAAGGGTGTGATGCACATGGCGGCCGGCGCGGTCGTCAACGCCGCCTGGGACCTCGCGGCCAAGCACGCGGGCAGACCCGTCTGGGAGTTCCTGGCCGGGATGACCCCGGAGGAGCTCGTCTCCCTCGTCGACTTCCGTTACCTCACCGACGCCCTCACCCCCGACGAGGCGCTCGCCATCCTGCGAGCCGCCGAACCGGGCCGGGCCGCCCGCGCCGAGCGGCTGCGCGCCGAGGGATACCCCGCCTACACCACCTCGCCCGGCTGGCTCGGCTACTCCGACGACAAGCTGGTCCGGCTGGCCAAGGAGGCCGTCGCCGACGGCTTCACCCAGATCAAGCTGAAGGTCGGCGGTGACGTCGGCGACGACGTCCGCCGGCTCGCACTCGCCCGTGAGGCCGTCGGCACCGACGTACGGATCGCCGTCGACGCCAACCAGCGCTGGGACGTCTCCGACGCCGTCGCGTGGATGACCGCGCTCGCACCGTACGAGCCGCACTGGATCGAGGAGCCGACCAGCCCCGACGACGTCCTCGGCCACGCGGCCGTGCGCGCCGGACAGCCCGTCAAGGTCGCCACCGGCGAGCACGTCGCCAACCGGGTCGTGTTCAAGCAGCTGCTCCAGGCCGGGGCCGTCGACTTCGTCCAGATCGACGCCGCGCGCGTCGCGGGCGTCAACGAGAACCTGGCGATCCTGCTGCTCGCCGCCAAGTTCGGCGTACCGGTCTGCCCGCACGCCGGCGGCGTCGGACTGTGCGAACTGGTCCAGCACCTCTCGATGTTCGACTACGTGGCCGTCTCCGGCAGCTGGGACGACCGGGTGATCGAGTACGTCGACCACCTCCACGAACACTTCGTCGACCCCGTGGTGATCGAGAACGGCCGCTACACCACTCCGGCGGCGCCGGGCTTCTCGGCCCGGATGCACCCCGAGTCGATCGCCGCACACCGCTATCCCGAGGGCCCCGTCTGGCAGGCCCGCCGCACGAACGAGGAGGACGGCCGATGACCGGCACACGCGACTTCGAGGGCATGAACGCACTGGTGACGGGAGGCGCATCCGGCATCGGGGCCGCCGTCGCGACCATGCTGCTGGCCCGCGGGGCCCGCGTCGCGGTCCTGGACCGGGAGACCGCGGGCGCCCCCGAGGGCACCCTCGCCGTCAAGGCGGACGTCACGGACGACGGCGCCGTCCGCGAGGCCGTCGACCGGGCCGCCGCCGAACTGGGCTCCCTGCACACCCTGGTGTCCAACGCCGGCATCGGCTCCATCGGCTCCGTCGAGGACAACGACGACGACGAGTGGACCCGGGTCCTGGACATCAACGTCCTCGGCATGGTCCGCACCGCCCGGCACGCCCTGCCGCACCTGCGGCGGGCCGCCGCCGAGCGCCCCGGCGCCGTCTCGATCACCCAGACCTGCTCGATCGCCGCGACCGCGGGGCTGCCCCAGCGCGCCCTGTACAGCGCGAGCAAGGGCGCGGTCCTCTCGCTGACGCTCGCCATGGCCGCCGACCACGTCCGCGAGGGGGTCAGGGTCAACTGCGTCAACCCGGGCACCGCGGACACCCCGTGGATCGGCCGGCTGCTCGGCCAGGCCGACGACCCGGCCGCCGAACGCGCGGCCCTCAACGCCCGGCAGCCGCTGGGCCGGCTGGTCTCGGCCGACGAGGTGGCCGCCGCGATCCTCTACCTCGCCAGCCCCGCCGCGGCCTCCGTGACGGGCACGGCACTGGCCGTCGACGGGGGGATGCAGGGCCTGCGCCTGCGCCCCGCCGACAGCTGACCCGGGAGGTGCGGCCCCGGCTCGGACGGTCCGGCCCGCATGTCTCACACCATCTGCACCACCTGCACCACGCACCCCCGCAATGCCATCAGATCCTTCGAGCCGGTACTCCACAAAGGAACGGGACACCAATGAGAGTGCGTACGACGAGTGCGGCGGCCTGCGCCGTACTGCTGGCCGTCACTGCCCTCGCGGGCTGCAACCGCGAATCATCGGACGACGGTGCGGGTGGCGGCAAGGTCGGCATCGACCTGCCGCGCAGCGACAGCGACTTCTGGAACTCGTACCAGAACTACATCGAGAAGGGCGTCAAGGGCGGCGAGGTCAAGGCACTGCCGCTGACCAACTCCCAGAACGACATCGGCAAGCTGGTCGCCAACGTCCAGACCTTCACCGACCAGGGCGCCAAGGCCGTGGTGATGGCCCCGCAGGACACCGGTGCGATAGCCGAGTCGCTCAACACGCTGAACGACAAGAAGATCCCCGTCATCAGCGTCGACACCCGCCCGGACAAGGGCAGCATCTACATGGTGGTGCGCGCCGACAACAAGGCGTACGGCACGAACGCCTGCAAGTACCTCGGCGAGCAGCTGAAGGGCAAGGGCAAGGTCGTCGAGTTCCAGGGCGACCTCTCCTCGATCAACGGCCGCGACCGGTCCGAGGCCTTCAAGGCCTGCATGGACAAGGACTACCCGGGCATCAAGGTCTTCGAGCTGGCCACCGACTGGAAGGGCGACGTCGCCTCCGCGAAGCTCCAGTCGACCCTGGCAGCGCACCCCGACATCAACGGCATCTACATGCAGGCCGGCGGTGTCTTCCTGCAGCCCACCCTCGCGCTCCTGGAGCAGAAGAAGCTGCTGAAGCCGGCCGGCACGCCGGGCCACATCACGATCATCTCCAACGACGGCATCCCGGAGGAGTTCGACGCCATCAAGGCCGGGAAGATCGACGCGACGATCTCCCAGCCCGCCGACCTGTACGCGAAGTACGCGCTGTACTACGCGAAGGCGGCGCTGGACGGGAAGACCTTCAAGGCGGGCCCGACCGACCACGACTCCACCATCATCAAGATCCCGAACGGCTTCGAGGACCAGCTCCCCGCGCCCCTGGTGACGAAGGACAACGTCGACGACCCGAAGCTGTGGGCCAACCAGCTGGAGAAGAAGAGCTAGCCATGGACCAGGCACCCCCTCCTGCCGTACAGGCGGAAGGCGTCGTCAAACGCTTCGGGCCGACCGTGGCGCTCGACGGCGTGAAGCTCACCGTGCTGCCGGGTGAGTCGCACGCACTCGTCGGACGCAACGGCGCGGGCAAGTCGACGCTGGTCAGCGTGCTGACCGGACTCCACAAGGCGGACGCGGGCACGGTCACCTTCGGCGGGCAGCCCGCGCCCGCCTTCGGGGACACCTCGGCCTGGCAGTCGAAGGTCGCCTGCGTCTACCAGAAGTCCATGGTCGTGCCCGATCTGACCGTCGCCGAGAACCTCTTCCTCAACCGGTTCGACGACAACTCCCGCTGGATCAGCTGGGGGAGGCTGCGCAGACGCGCGGAGCAGCTCCTCGCCGACTACGGCGTCCAGGTCGACCCGAACACCCGGGCGCGCGATCTCGACGTCGAGCAGCGGCAGTTCGTCGAGATCGCCCGCGCGCTGTCCTTCGGCGCCCGGCTGATCATCCTCGACGAGCCGACCGCCCAGCTCGACGCCCGCGGCATCGGCCGGCTCTTCGACAAGCTCCGCGCACTGCAGAGCCAGGGGGTGGCGTTCCTCTTCATCTCCCACCATCTGCAGGAGGTGTACGAGCTGTGCACGGCGGTCACCGTCTACCGCGACGCCCGCCACGTACTGACGGCCCCGGTCGCCGACATCGAGAAGAACGAGCTCGTGTCGGCGATGACGGGGGAGAAGTCCGGCGGCGCCGTCGCCTGGCACGCGGCCGGCACGGCCACGCCGCCCGACCCGTCGGCCGAACCCGTCCTGAGCGTCCAGGGGCTCGCCCTGGAGGACTGGTTCGAGCCGCTGGACCTCCAGGTGCGCCCCGGTGAGGTGCTCGGCCTGGCCGGTTCCGCGGCCAGCGGCAACACCGCGCTGGGCGAGGTGCTGGCGGGCATGCGCAAGGCGGACGGCGGCACGGTCCGGGTGCACGGCACGGCGGTGCGCTCGGGCAGCGTGCCGCACGCCCTGGACGCCGGGATCGGCTACATACCCGAGGACCGGCACGACCAGGGCCTCGTCCTCGGGCGCAGCGTCGCCGAGAACGCCACCCTCACGGTCACCGACCAGCTGGGACCGTGGGGGACCGTACTGCCCTCCCGCACCAGGGAGTTCGCCCGGACGATGATCAGCTCGCTGGACATCAAGACCCAGGGGCCCGAGCAGCCCGTCTCCGGGCTCTCCGGCGGCAACCAGCAGAAGGTGGTGGTCGCCCGCGCGCTGGCCCGCAAGCCCAGCGTGCTGGTGGCGGTCCGGCCCACCGCGGGCGTGGACGTCAAGTCCAAGGACTCGCTCCTCGGGGTCGTACGGCAGGTCGCCGACGAGGGGAACGCCGCAGTGATCATCTCCGACGAGCTGGACGACCTACGGGTCTGTGACCGCGTACTCGCCCTGTTCCACGGACGGGTGGTCGAGACATTCGCAAGCGGGTGGGCCGACGGAGAACTCGTCGCCGCCATGGAAGGTGTGGGGGAAAGGGAATGACCGGCACGGTAAGGCCTCCGGCGGCCGAAGACATCGAGAGCGCGCTGAAGGGCCCGGTCGCGGGCGACCGCCCGCTGGACCGGCTGAAGCTGATCCGGTGGAGCGACTTCTCGCTGGTGCCGGTGATCCTGGTGGTGATGCTGGTCGGATTCATCGTCTCGCCGGTGTTCCTGACCTCCCAGAACCTGATCAACGTCGTCCAGCAGTCCTCCGAGCTCAGCCTGCTGGTGCTCGCCCAGGCCTTCATCCTGATCTGCGGACGGATGGACCTGTCGCTGGAGTCGACGATCGGTATCGCACCGGTCATCGCGCTGTGGCTGGTGCTGCCCGGCGGAGGCGACCGGTTCGCCGGTCTCGGGGTGATGCCGGGCTGGACAGCGGTCCCGCTCTGCCTGCTGGCGGGCGTGGTGATCGGCGCCTTCAACGGCTTCCTGATGCTGAAACTGCGCGTCAACGGGTTCATCGCGACGCTCGGCATGCTGATGATGCTGCGGGGTCTCCACAACGGCATCACCGAGGGCAAGTCGATCATCGACGTCCCGTCCTCCTTCAGCTACCTGGGCAAGGCCTCCTGGCTCGGCGCGCCGGCGGCCGTCTGGATCTGCCTGGCGCTGTTCGCCGCCGGCGGCGCGGTGCTGGCCTGGACGCGGCACGGGCGCTCGCTCTACGCGATCGGCGGCAACCCGGAGGCCGCCCGCGCCGCGGGTATCCGCGTCGACCGCGTCACCTGGATCGTCCTGGCGGTCGGCGGGCTGCTCGCCGCCTTCGCCGGCATCCTCTACACCGGCCACTACGGTTCGGTCGGGGCCACGCAGGGCAAGGACATGATCTTCGACGTCATGGCGGCCGCCGTGATCGGCGGGATCGGTCTGAAGGGGGGCCGCGGCACCATATTCGGCGCGCTCACCGGCGTACTCACCCTTCGGCTGGTCGTCAATGTGATGACCCTGGCCGGTGTTCCGGGCCAGTGGGAGAAGTTCCTCAACGGCGCCATCATCATCATCGCCCTGGTCGCCTCGCGCTATGCCAGCCGCGAGGAACAGGACTGACAGCCGCATCGCACCCAGGACGCCGGACGGGCCCCTCGGCCCGTCCGGCGTTCTCGGTCCGGGGCGGGGCCCCGGCAGGCCCCGCGCCCGCGGCTAGAGCGTCGAGCGCAGCCACTGCTCCACGCTGGCCACATGCACCGTCGCCCACGCCCGCGCGGCCTCCGCGTCGCCGTCCCGCAGCGCCGAGAGGATCGCCCGGTGCTCATGGAGGGTGCGGCTCACCGCGTCCTCCTGCGTCAGACCGCGCCAGACCCGGGCCCGGGTCGTCGGGCCCGACAGCCCGTCGAGCAGCGAGCAGAGCACCGAATTGCCGGAGGACTGGACGATCCCGCGGTGGAACTCCAGGTCGCAGGCGACCAGTTCCTCGACCGACGGGCGCTCGCCCAGCGCGTCCAGCTGGGCGCTGAGCACGTCCAGCTGCTCCTCGCTGATCCGGCTCGCCGCCATCGCCGTCGCGGCCGGCTCCAGGATCCGGCGGACCGCCAGGAACTCCAGCACCGTGTCGTCGCGGTGGAAGTCCACGACGAAGCTGAGCGCCTCCAGCAGCAGCTGCGGATCGAGGCTCGTGACATACGTGCCGTCGCCCTGGCGCACATCGAGAATGCGGATCAGCGACAGGGCGCGCACCGCTTCCCGCAGCGAGTTGCGGGACAGGCCGAGCTCCGCGGCGAGTTCGCTCTCCTTGGGGAGACGATCGCCGGGCCGTAGCGCACCCGAGACGATCATTCCCTTGATCTTCTCGATGGCCTCGTCAGTGACAGCCATGGGCGACCTCCAGACATCCGATGTATCGCACCATTATGCGTCCCCGGCGACGGCCCGTGCGCCCATCGGCGGAATCGGCACACAAGGCCGGGGGCGGCGTCCCCCCGGACGCCGCCCCCGGCCTTGTGACAGGTCAGCTCTTCCGGTCGCCGAGCACCGACTCCACACCGGCCCGGATCTCGTCCGTGGCCAGTCCCCGGATCGTCAGCGTGGTCCGCCGGCGCAGCACGTCGTCCGCGGTCTCGGCCCACTCGTGGTCGCGCGCGTAGGCGACCTGGGCCCAGATCTCCGGGGCGTCGGGGTGGATGCGCTCGGCGAGCGCGGGGCTCTCGTTGGCCAGCCGCGCGATGTCGAACGACAGCGAACCGTAGTGCGTGGCCAGGTGCCGTGCCGTGTCGGCCGACATCCGCGGACCCGGCGTACCGCCATCGATCAGCAGACGGTGCGCCACCGCGTTCGGGTTGGCGATACCGGGCAGCGGGAGCTTCCTCGGCAGCCGCGAGACCGGCTCCATGTCCTCGCCGAGCGGGTGCCCGGGGAGCGTGGCCAGCTTGTTCATCACCGTGCGGCCGATGTGGCGGAACGTCGTCCACTTGCCGCCCGCGACCGACAGCATCCCGCCGCGGCCCTCCGTCACCACCGTCTCGCGCTTCGCCTTCGAGGTGTCACCGGGCCCGCCCGGCAGCACCCGCAGCCCCGCGAAGGAGTACGTGATCAGATCGCGCGACAACTGCTGGTCCCGGATGGAGAACGCCGCCTCGTCCAGGATCTGCGCGGTGTCCTTCTCGGTCACCGCGACATCCGCCGGATCGCCCTCGTACTCCTCGTCCGTCGTGCCGAGCAGCAGCATGTCCTCCCACGGCAGGGCGAACGTGATGCGGTACTTGTCGATCGGTGTGGCCAGCGCGGCCTTCCAGGGGCGGGTGCGCCTGAGCACCAGGTGCGCGCCCTTGGACAGCCGGATCGACGGAGCCGCGTCCGGGTTCTCCATCTTCCGCAGGTGGTCGACCCACGGCCCGGTGGCGTTGAGCACCAGCCGGGCGGTGACGCCGAACTCCGTGCCGTCCGTGCGGTCCTGGAGCTCGGCGCCGGTCACCCTGCCCCGGGTGAAGCGCAGCCCGGTCACCGCCGCGTGGTTGAGGACGGTCGCCCCCGCCTCGACGGCCGCACGGACCGTCATCAGCGCCATCCGGGCGTCGTTCATCTGGTCGTCGCCGTAGACCGCGACGGCCTTCAGGTTGTCCGTACGCAGCTCCGGCACGTCGCGCTGCGCCTTCGCCGGGCTGATCACATGGCCGACGCCGTCGCCGAAGGCGGACAGCGCCGAGTACGCGAACACGCCCGCGCCGAGCTTGGCGGCGCCGTGCGGCCCGCCCTTGTAGACCGGCAGGTAGAAGGTGAGCGGGTTGGCCAGGTGCGGGGCCACCTGACGGGACACCGCACGCCGCTCGAAGTGGTTCTCCGCGACCAGCTTCACCGCGCCGGTCTGCAGGTAGCGCAGACCGCCGTGGAGCAGCTTGGAGGAGGCGGAGGAGGTGGCGCCGGCGAAGTCACCGGCGTCCACCAGGGCCACCCGCAGTCCGGACTGCGCGGCATGCCAGGCGGTGGAGATGCCCAGGATTCCGCCGCCGATCACCAGGAGGTCGTACGTCGCCTTGGAAAGCTGCTCCCGGGTCTCGGCGCGGCTCGGAAGGGAGCCGGAGGCCGGATGCGTCCCGAGGGCGGGGACGCTCTGCAGGGTGGTCATTGTCTTTCTACTCCTCGTCCTCGAGCCAGCCCATGGTGCGTTCCACGGCCTTGAGCCAGCTCTTGTACTCACGGTCGCGGGTGTCCGCGTCCATGCGGGGGGTCCACTCGGCGGCCCGGCGCCAGTTGGCGCGCAGCGCGTCGGTGTCCGGCCAGAAGCCGACGGCGAGGCCGGCGGCGTAGGCGGCGCCGAGGCAGGTGGTCTCGGCGACCATGGGCCGCACCACGGGTGCGTCCAGGAAGTCGGCGAGGGTCTGCATCAGCAGGTTGTTGGAGGTCATGCCACCGTCGACCTTGAGCGCGGTCAGCTCGACGCCGGAGTCCTTCGTCATGGCGTCGCTGATCTCGCGGGTCTGCCAGGCGGTGGCCTCCAGCACGGCACGGGCGATGTGCGCCTTGGTGACGTAGCGGGTGAGACCGGCGATGACGCCGCGGGCGTCCGGCCGCCAGTACGGGGCGAACAGGCCGGAGAAGGCCGGCACGAAGTACGCGCCGCCGTTGTCCTCGACCGAGGAGGCCAGGGTCTCGATCTCGGCCGCGGACTGGATCAGGCCCATCTGGTCGCGCATCCACTGCACCAGCGAACCGGTGACGGCGATCGACCCCTCCAGGGCGTAGACCGGCTTCTGGTCGCCGATCTGGTAGCCGACCGTGGTCAGCAGCCCGTTGTAGGAGTTGACGGGCGTCTCGCCGGTGTTCAGCAGCATGAAGGTGCCGGTGCCGTACGTCGACTTGGCCTCGCCCTCGGCGAAACACGTCTGGCCGAACAGCGCGGCCTGCTGGTCACCGAGCGCGGAGGCGACCGGCACGCCGTCGAGCACGCCGCCCTTGGCGTGGCCGTACACCTCGGCGGAGGAACGGATCTCGGGCAGCACCGCGGCCGGGATGCCGATGGAGGAGAGGATCTTGTCGTCCCACTCCATGCGGTGCAGGTTCATCAGCAGGGTGCGCGAGGCGTTGGTGACGTCGGTGACGTGCACCCCGCCGTCGGTCCCGCCGGTCAGGTTCCAGATGACCCAGGAGTCCATGGTGCCGAAGAGGATGTCGCCGCGCTCGGCGCGCTCGCGCAGCCCCTCGACGTTGTCGAGCAGCCAGCGGACCTTGGGCCCGGCGAAGTACGAGGCGAGCGGCAGGCCGGTCTCGCGGCGGAAGCGGTCCTGGCCGACGTTGCGGCCGAGCTCCTTGCAGAGCGCGTCGGTGCGGGTGTCCTGCCAGACGAGGGCGTTGTGGACGGGCTCACCGGTGTGCTTGTCCCAGAGCAGCGTGGTCTCGCGCTGGTTGGTGATGCCGATCGCCTTCACGTCGGCGGCGGTGATGCCGGCCTTGACGATGGCGCCCGCCACGACCTCCTGCACGTTCTCCCAGATCTCGGTCGCGTCGTGCTCGACCCAGCCCGGCTTCGGGAAGATCTGTTCGTGCTCCTTCTGGTCGACGGAGACGATCCGGCCGTCCTTGTCGAAGACGATGCAGCGGCTGGACGTGGTGCCCTGGTCGATGGCGGCGATGAACGGCCCGGTGCCGTGGGTGCCGGTGGTGTGTGCGTCGGTCACGGTGTGCTCTCCCGGAAGTCTGTGTGGTCGTGGGGGTGACGGCTCTGGGCTCTGCGGCTCAGGCGAAGGCGACGTTGTAGAGCCCGCCGGCGATCGCGCCGCCGATGAGCGGTCCGACGACCGGGATCCACGCGTAGCCCCAGTCGGATCCGCCCTTGTTCGGCAGCGGAAGCAGCGCGTGCACGATACGCGGACCGAGGTCGCGAACCGGGTTGATCGCGTAGCCCGTCGGGCCGCCGAGCGAGAGACCGATCGAGACGACCACCAGTGCGGTGATCAGGGCGCCGAGCGTGCCGAGGCCGTTGCCCTCGTTGTTGAGGCCCTGGGTGAGGATCGCCAGGACCAGCACGACGGTGGCGATGATCTCGGTGACGACGTTCTGCACGGCGTTGCGGATCTCGGGGCCGGTGGAGAACACGCCGAGGACCGGTCCGGCCGCGGGGGCCGCGGCCTTGTCGACCATGCCCTCTTCACCCGTATGGGCCTTGAGGACCTCCGGGTCGGTGAGATGGGCGCGGAACTGCCCGTAGTAGGTCAGCCAGACCAGCACCGCGCCGATGATCGCGCCGAGGAGCTGGGAGCCGAGGTACAGCGGTACGTCGCTCCACTTGGTGCCGCCCTCGATCGCCAGACCGATGGTGACGGCAGGGTTGAGCTGCGCGCCGGACACGCCGCCGGCCAGATAGGCGCCGGTCAGGACCGCGAACCCCCACCCGAAGGTGACGGCGAGCCAGCCGGCGTTCTGCGCCTTGGAGTGCTTGAGCGTCACGGCGGCACAGACACCGCCGCCGAGCAGGATGAGTACGGCGGTACCGATGGTCTCGCCGATGAAGATGTCGGAGCTGGACACCCGCGACTCCTTTGTCGTTCGTCCAGGGAAGCCGAACCCCGGGTCCCTCCGGTGGTCCGCGCCCTCATGTGAGGACGTTGCCGGCCCTTGGCACTGTCACACCCTAACGCTTATTTCCGTTAGCTGTTCGACAATGCCGACCGATGAACGGCAGTGTTTCTCCCAGGTGAGAGAGGCGTCAAGGGTTGTGTGTTCTATAACTCGATCGTTACGCGTGATCCGGAGGCGTGCTCAGAAGCGCCTGGCGCCCAGATCCCGGGAGACCGCGCGGGCGCAGTCCCGTACCGCCGCCACGAGGTCCGGACGCAGCTCGCCGTCCGCGCAGACCCGCTCCACGGCTCCGGTCACGGCCACGGCGCCCACGGGCATCCGGCGCCGGTCGTGGATCGGGGCGGCCACCGCGGCCACGCCCTCCCAGGTCTCCTCCACGTCGGCCGCCCAGCCGCGCGCGCGGATCAGGTCGAGCATCGACTCGAACTCCTCCGGGTCGGTGACGGTGCGGGGCGTGAACGCCTGCCGCTCGGCCTCCAGGGCCTCCGTGTGGGCCACCGGGTCATAGGCGGACAGCACCTTGCCCAGGGCCGTGGAGTGCAGCGGCTGCATGGCCCCGACCTCCAGGACCTGCCGGCTGTCGTCCGGCCGGAAGACGTGGTGGACGATCAGCACGCCCTGCTGGTGCAGGACGCCCAGGTGGGCGCTCTCGCCGCTGGACCGGGCCAGGTCGTCCGTCCAGACCAGGGCGCGGGCCCGCAGCTCGTGCACGTCCAGATAGCTGTTGCCCAGGCGCAGCAGCTCGGCCCCCAGCTGGTAACGGCCGGACGCCGCGTCCTGCTCGACGAAGCCCTCGTGCTGGAGCGTGCGCAGGATGCCGTGCGCGGTGCCCTTGGCCAGGCCCAGGGAGGAGGCGATGTCGGACAGCCCCAGCCGCCGCTCGCCGCCCGCCAGCAGACGCAGCATCGCGGCCGCCCGCTCCAGCGACTGGATGTTCTTGGCCATCGCGCCGTACTCCTCCATCATGTTCGACAATGCTGAACACTATCGGTCGATGCCGACCCATGCTCGATCACTAGGGAAGTCTGCGGCACCTCACCGGTCCGGACGGCCGCGGGAAGCCATGCCGTCCGATTCGTGGGACAGAGTGACGGTCCGGGACGCCGCCCCGCTACCCTGGCCGGGTGCGCCTTCCGCCGAAGACGCAAAGCCGACAGCCGTCGCATCCCTGGGAGTACATCCATGGCCTCGTCGCCGACCCCTTCCGCCGACAGCCGGAACCGAGCCGCAGCCCTCCGCGAGGCGCTCGCCACCCGCGTGGTGGTGGCCGACGGTGCCATGGGCACCATGCTCCAGGCACAGGACCCCACGCTGGAGGACTTCGAGAACCTCGAAGGCTGCAACGAGATCCTGAATCTCACCCGCCCCGACATCGTGCGCTCCGTGCACGAGGAGTACTTCGCGGTCGGTGTGGACTGCGTGGAGACGAACACCTTCGGCGCGAACCACTCGGCGGCGAACGAGTACGAGATCGCCGACCGGATCTTTGAACTGTCCGAGGCGGGCGCCCGCATCGCCCGTGAGGTCGCCGACGAGTTCGGTGCGAAGGACGGCCGCCAGCGCTGGGTCCTCGGCTCCGTCGGCCCCGGCACCAAGCTGCCGTCGCTCGGCCACATCGCGTACGACGTGCTGCGGGACGGCTACCAGCAGAACGCCGAGGGCCTGCTCGCCGGCGGCGCGGACGCCCTGATCGTGGAGACCACGCAGGACCTGCTCCAGACCAAGTCCAGCCTCATCGGCGCACGCCGCGCGATGGAGGCCCTGGGCGCCGACGTGCCGCTGATCTGCTCGCTGGCCTTCGAGACGACCGGCGTCATGCTGCTCGGCTCCGAGATCGGCGCCGCGCTGACCGCCCTGGAGCCCCTGGGCATCGATCTGATCGGGCTGAACTGCTCGACGGGCCCGGCCGAGATGAGCGAGCACCTGCGCTATCTGGCCCGGCACTCGCGCACCCCGCTGATGTGCATGCCGAACGCGGGCCTGCCCGTCCTGACCAAGGACGGCGCGCACTTCCCGCTCGGCCCGGAGGGGCTGGCGGACGCGCAGGAAGCCTTCGTGAGCGACTACGGCCTCTCCCTGATCGGCGGCTGCTGCGGTACGACGCCCGAGCATCTGCGCCAGGTCGTCGACCGGGCCCGCGGTCTCACCCCCGCCGTCCGCGACCCGCGCCCCGAGCCCGGCGCGGCCTCGCTCTACCAGACCGTGCCGTTCCGCCAGGACACCTCGTACCTCGCGATCGGTGAGCGAACGAACGCCAACGGGTCCAAGAAGTTCCGCGAGGCCATGCTGGAGGCGCGCTGGGACGACTGCGTGGAGATGGCCCGCGACCAGATCCGCGAGGGCGCGCACATGCTCGACCTGTGCGTCGACTACGTCGGCCGCGACGGCGTCGCCGACATGAACGAACTGGCCGGCCGTTTCGCCACCGCCTCCACGCTGCCGATCGTGCTGGACTCCACCGAGCTGCCGGTGCTGCGGGCCGGGCTGGAGAAGCTCGGCGGGCGCGCGGTCCTCAACTCCGTGAACTACGAGGACGGCGACGGCCCCGAGTCGCGCTTCGTCAAGGTCACCCAGCTGGCCGCCGAGCACGGCGCCGCGCTGATCGCGCTGACCATCGACGAGGAGGGCCAGGCCCGCACCGTCGAGCACAAGGTCGCCATCGCCGAGCGGCTGATCGAGGACCTGACCGGCAACTGGGGCATCAACGAGTCGGACATCCTCATCGACTGCCTCACCTTCACCATCTGTACCGGGCAGGAGGAGTCCCGCAAGGACGGCATCGCCACCATCGAGGCGATCCGTGAGCTGAAGAAGCGCCACCCCGAGGTGCAGACCACGCTGGGCCTCTCCAACATCTCCTTCGGGCTGAACCCGGCGGCCCGCGTCGTCCTGAACTCCGTCTTCCTCGACGAGTGCGTCAAGGCCGGTCTGGACTCCGCGATCGTGCACGCCTCGAAGATCCTGCCCATCGCCCGGCTGGAGGAGGAGCAGGTCAAGGTCGCCCACGACCTGATCTACGACCGCCGCGCCGAGGGGTACGACCCGCTGCAGCGGCTCATGGAGCTCTTCGAGGGCGTCAACATGAAGTCGATGAAGGAGGGCAAGGCCGAGGAGCTCCTCGCCCTGCCGCTCGACGAGCGCCTCCAGCGCCGGATCATCGACGGCGAGAAGAAGGGTCTTGAGGCCGACCTCGACGAGGCCCTGCAGACCCGGCCCGCCCTCGACATCGTCAACGACACCCTGCTGGAAGGCATGAAGGTCGTCGGCGAGCTCTTCGGCTCCGGCCAGATGCAGCTGCCCTTCGTGCTCCAGTCCGCCGAGGTCATGAAGTCCGCGGTGGCCCATCTGGAGCCGCACATGGAGAAGTCGGACGCGGAGGGCAAGGGCACCATCGTCCTGGCCACCGTCCGCGGCGACGTCCACGACATCGGCAAGAACCTCGTCGACATCATCCTGTCGAACAACGGCTACAACGTCGTCAACATCGGCATCAAGCAGCCCGTCTCCGCGATCCTGGAAGCCGCCGAGGAGAACCGCGCCGACGTCATCGGCATGTCCGGCCTCCTGGTCAAGTCCACCGTGATCATGAAGGAGAACCTCCAGGAGCTGAACCAGCGCAAGCTGGCGGCCGACTACCCGGTCATCCTCGGCGGCGCGGCCCTCACCCGCGCCTACGTCGAGCAGGACCTGCACGAGATCTACGAGGGCGAGGTCCGCTACGCGCGGGACGCCTTCGAGGGGCTGCGTCTCATGGACGCGCTCATCGGGGTCAAGCGCGGCGTCCCGGGTGCCGTCCTCCCCGAGCTCAAGCAGCGCCGCGTGCCCAAGCGGGACACGGCCGTGCTGGAGGTCGAGGAGCCGGAGGAGGGCGTCCGCTCGGACGTCGCCGTCGACAACCCCGTCCCCACCCCGCCGTTCTGGGGAAGCAGGGTCGTCAAGGGCATCCAGCTCAAGGAGTACGCCTCCTGGCTGGACGAGGGCGCCCTCTTCAAGGGCCAGTGGGGCCTCAAGCAGGCCCGGGCCGGCGACGGACCGACGTACGAGGAGCTGGCCGAGACCGAGGGCCGCCCGCACCTGCGCGGCTGGCTCGACAAGCTGCACACCGAGAACCTCCTCGAGGCAGCCGTCGTCTACGGCTACTACCCCTGCGTCTCCAAGGGCGACGACCTGATCCTGCTCCACGAGGACGGCTCGGAGCGCACCCGCTTCACCTTCCCGCGCCAGCGCCGGGGCCGCCGGCTGTGCCTCGCGGACTTCTTCCGCCCGGAGGAGTCCGGCGAGACCGACGTGATCGGCCTCCAGGTCGTCACCGTCGGTTCGAGGATCGGCGGCGAGACCGCCAAGCTCTTCGAGGCCAACTCCTACCGCGACTACCTGGAGCTGCACGGCCTGTCCGTCCAGCTCGCCGAGGCCCTCGCCGAGTACTGGCACGCCCGGGTCCGCTCGGAGCTCGGCTTCGCCGGCGAGGACCCGTCCGAGGTCGAGGACATGTTCGCGCTGAAGTACCGGGGCGCGCGGTTCTCGCTCGGCTACGGCGCGTGCCCGGACCTGGAGGACCGCGCGAAGATCGCCGACCTGCTCCAGCCGGAGCGGATCGGTGTGCACCTCTCGGAGGAGTTCCAGCTCCACCCCGAGCAGTCCACCGACGCGATCGTCATCCACCACCCCGAAGCGAAGTACTTCAACGCGCGGTAAGACGCCGTTCGACGCGCGGTAGCCGTACGAGTCGTACACTGGTCGGTCCAGTGCAGGCCGGTCGCCCTCCCTCCCGGGAAAGGTGGCCGGCCTTCTCGTCCCTCATGGAAGGTGTGCCGGATGACCAGTACGATCCCCGCGTCCCTGACCCGTACGGCCGAGGGTGGCGCCCTTCAGGCCGTCTTCCTCGACATGGACGGCACCCTGGTCGACACCGAGGGCTTCTGGTGGGACGCCGAGGTGTCGGTCTTCGCCGATCTGGGGCACCGGCTGGACGAGGCGTGGAAGGACGTGGTCGTCGGCGGCCCGATGACGCGCAGCGCCGGGTACCTCATGGACGTCACCGGTGCGGACGTCACCCTCGACGAACTGACCGTGCTGCTCAACGACCGCTTCGAGAAGCGCATCGCCGCCGGGGTGCCGCTGATGCCGGGCGCCGCCCGGCTGCTCGCCGAGCTGGCCCAGCACGAGATCCCGACCGCGCTGGTCTCCGCCTCGCACCGGCGGATCATCGAACGGGTCCTGGACTCGGTGGGCCGGCACCACTTCGCGCTCACCGTGGCGGGCGACGAGGTGACCCGCACCAAGCCCCACCCCGAGCCCTATCTCACCGCCGCGAGCGGCTTCGGGGCCGATCCCCGGCTCTGTGCCGTCATCGAGGACACCGCGACCGGTGTGGCCGCCGCGGAGGCCGCGGGGTGCCGGGTGGTGGCCGTACCGTCCGTGTCGCCGATCGCACCGGCGGCCGGCCGGGTGGTCGTCGGTTCGCTCGAAGAAGTCGATCTCGCATTTCTCAGGGGACTGGTCACCGGTATGCGCTGATCCGCATACCGAGAGTATTTCTGTGAATGAATGGAAAAGCTCTCGCGTGCGGCCGTGCGCTTTATGTTGCGCCCGAGTGTGGATAAGTCGGGGACATGTCAAATTCGCAAAAGTGTCCACCGCGTGACCTTTGTCACTCATTCGCGCGCCGATAAGTCCCCGAGCCCTTCCGTGCTGCCCGTTCCTTGTACCCAAGTGTCCCGATTGATGAATCTCTGTACGAATCATTCCGGGAACCGGAAATCGGCTCGCCACCGATTCCGTACACGCTCCGATTACGCCGCAGCGGCACCGGTCCGGCATTGCCGGCGACGCCTACTAATGTCGTTTTCTCCATGACCGCATGAGGGAGAACGACCACGATGAACCGCAAGACTCTGGTGCTGCCGGCCGTCGTCGGCCTGCTCGCGCCCGTACTCGCCGCCTGCGGTGTGTCGGACGGCGGGAGCGAGGGCGACGGCGCCATCGCTGTCGGCACCACGGACCAGTTCGTCGCCTCCACGGACGCCCCGGCACCCCTGGACCCGGCCATCGGCTACGAGGCCGGCGTCTGGAACGTGCTGCGGCAGACCGTGCAGACCCTCATGCACGTCCCGCGCGGCGGCGGCCTGCCGGTGCCCGAGGCGGCCGAGAGCTGCACCTTCACGGACACCGCGAACGAGAGCTACCGCTGCAAGCTGCGCGCGGGACTCGAATTCGCCGACGGCAGCGCGGTCACCGCCGAGGACGTCAAGTACTCCATCGACCGCGTCATCCGGATCAAGTCCACCAACGGGCCCGTCGCGCTGCTCAACAACATCGACACCGTCGAGACCAAGGGCGATCGCGAAGTCGTATTCCACCTCCGGACGTCGGACGCGACCTTCCCGTACAAGCTCGCCACACCGCCCGCCGGAATAGTCCAGAAGGACAAATACCCGGCGGCCTCCGCGCGCGACGGTTTCCAGGTGGACGGCTCCGGCCCGTACACGATGAAGCCGGAAGTGAAGAACGATCAGGTCGTGAAAGTCGTCTTCACCAGGAACCCCCGGTACAAGGGTGACCTGAAGGTGCTGAACGACAAGGTGGAACTCGATCTCTTCCCCGACGCCACCGCCATGGGCAAGGCGCTCGACGAGAAGAAGATCGACATGATGACCCGCACCATGTCGCCCGAGCAGTCCCGGCGGATGCTGGAGAAGCCCGAGGATGACATCAAGCTGACCGAGATGCCCGGCCTCGCGATCAGCTACCTCGGATTCGACACCGAGGACCCCGCGGTGAAGAACAAGGCGGTCCGCCAGGCCATGGCCCAGATCATCGACCGCGGCCGGATCGCGAGCGAGGTGTACGGCACCACGGCCGAACCGCTGTACTCACTGATCCCGACCAGCATCACCGGGCACACCAACTCGTTCTTCAACAAGTACGGCGAGCCCAGCACCGCGAAGGCCGCCGCCATCCTGAAGGACGCCGGGATCCACACCCCGGTGAAGTTCACCCTGCACTACACGACCGA
Source organism: Streptomyces sp. NBC_01257 (assembly GCF_035917255.1). NCBI lineage: Bacteria > Bacillati > Actinomycetota > Actinomycetes > Kitasatosporales > Streptomycetaceae > Streptomyces > Streptomyces sp. NBC_01257. The sequence goes on along the minus strand of NZ_CP108472.1, from coordinate 1,983,339 downwards.
CCACTACGGCGAGGCGACCGCCGCCGAGTACCGGATGCTGAAGAAGCAGTTCAACGACACCGGCCTGTTCGACATCTCCGTCGAGGGCACCCCCTGGGCCAAGTACCGGCCGGCCGAGGTGCGCGGTGACTACGCCGCCTACGGCATGGGCTGGTTCCCCGACTTCCCGGACCCGGACAACTACACGGCGCCGTTCCTCGACAAGGACAACTTCCTCAACTCGCCCTACCGGTCGGCCGAGGCCCAGAAGACCCTCATCCCGCAGTCCCGCCGCGAGGACGACCGCAGCGCCGCCGCCAGGACCTTCCAGCAGCTCCAGGACGTCGTCGCCGAGGACGTCCCCGTCCTCCCCGTCTGGCAGGGCAAGCAGTACGTCGCCTCCCGCGAGGGCCTCACCGGCGTCGAGTGGGCGGTCAACTCCTCCGCCGACCTCCAGCTCTGGGAGCTCGGCCGCGGCTGACCGGCCGGGACACCGCCCCGGTGCCGGGCCCCACCGGGTCACTGAGCGCCGGGGCGCACCAGTCCGCTCTCGTACGCGTACACCGCGGCCTGCACCCGGTCGCGCAGCCCCAGCTTCGTCAGCACATGGCCCACGTGCGTCTTGACCGTGGTCTCGCTGACGAACAGGTCCGCGGCGATCTCCGCGTTCGACAGACCGCGCGCCACCAGCTTCAGGACCTCGACCTCGCGGTCCGTGAGCGTGTGCAGCGTGTCCGGGACCGGATCCTCGCCGGACGGCAGATGGTCCGCGTACTTGTCGAGCAGCCGGCGCGTGATGCTCGGGGCGAGCATCGCCTCGCCGCCCGCTACCACCCGGATCGCCTGTACCAGCTCATTGGCCGGGGCGTCCTTCAGCAGGAAGCCGCTCGCGCCGGCGCGCAGTGCCTCCACCACGTACTCGTCGAGATCGAAGGTCGTCAGCACCAGCACCTTCGCCGGACCGTCCCGGCCGGGACCGGTGATCTGACGGGTCGCCTCGACGCCGTCCATCCGCGGCATCCGGATGTCCATCAGCACCACGTCGGGCTGGAGCGCCCGCACCTGGTCGAGCGCCTGGAGACCGTCACCGGCCTCGCCCACCACCGCGAGATCACCCTCCGCCTCCAGAATCATCCGGAAGCCGGTGCGCAGCAGCGGTTGGTCGTCGACCAGTAGGACGCGGATAGCCACGGGATCTCCTCAATGTCCTTCAAGGACCTCAGGCCGGCCGGCCTCAGCCCGGACCGGATCCATTCTGCCCTGGACATCCTGTCCCGATTCCGCCGGGCGCACCGACAGCGGATAGACCGGGGGAGTCCCGCCGAATTCCGGACAGAGCGCCTGGTGGTCGCACCAGCCGCACAGCTTCGTCGGCCGCGGCCGCCACTCGCCCGTCTCCGTGGCCAGCGAGATCGCCTCCCACAGTGCCAGCAGCTTGCGCTCCACCCGCTCCAGGTCCGCCACCACCGGGTCGTACGTCAGCACGTCGCCGCTGCCGAGATAGACCAGCTGGAGCCGGCGCGGCACCACACCCTTGAGCCGCCAGATCACCAGCGCGTAGAACTTCATCTGGAAGAGCGCGCCCTCCGCGTACTCCGGACGCGGCGCCTTCCCGGTCTTGTAGTCGACGATCCGGACCTCGCCGGTCGGCGCCACGTCGATCCGGTCGATCACCCCGCGCAGCCGCAGCCCCGACTCCAGCTCGGTCTCGACGAACAGCTCCCGCTCGGCCGGCTCCAGCCGCATCGGGTCCTCCAGCGAGAACCAGCGCTCCACCAGCCGCTCCGCCTCCGACAGCCACCCCGCGAGCCGCTCGCCCTCCGGGTCCTCGGCGAACAGCTCCGACAGTTCCGGCTTCGACTCCAGCAGCCGGTCCCACTGACCCGGGATCAGAGCCGTGGCCCGCCCCGGGGTGCGCTCCTGCGCCGGATTGTCGAAGAGGCGCTCCAGCACCGCATGCACGAGCGTGCCCCGGGTAGCCGCCTCACTGGGCTTCTGCGGCAGCTTGTCGATGACCCGGAAGCGGTACAGCAGGGGGCACTGCATGAAATCGCTCGCCCGCGACGGCGAAAGGGACGAGGGCGGCTGAGGCGGCCGCGGCACAGAGGTCATGACGAAGACCCTACGACCCGCCACTGACACCAACCGGCATACCATCGACCACAGACCCTCGAACACTGCATGATCGTGCCGAAACGGCACCGACCGAAGGGACCTCGTGGACGAGAGCGGCAACAGCGGGCGGCCGCAGCCCGGCGCAGGGGGAGCCGACCCCGGCGACGGCCCCGACAAGGGCGCACCGGGACGCAGGGAGGATCCCGGGGGCGGCATCCTCATGGGCCGCCCCTTCGGAGTGCCCGTCTACGTCGCACCCAGCTGGTTCGTGGTGGCCGCCCTGATCACCTGGGTGTTCGGCGGCCAGCTCGACCGCGTCCTGCCCGACCTCGGCGCCGCGCGCTACCTGGTAGCCCTCTTCTTCGCGATCGCCTTCTACGCCTCCGTGCTCGTCCACGAACTCGCGCACACGGTCGCCGCCCTGCGCTACAAGCTCCCGGTCCGCCGCATCCAGCTCCAGTTCTTCGGCGGCGTCTCGGAGATCGAGAAGGAGTCGGAGACCCCCGGCCGCGAATTCGTCCTCGCCTTCGTCGGCCCGCTGCTCTCCCTCGTCCTCGCCGGGGTCTTCTACATCCCGATGAAGTTCGTCGAGGCCGGCACCGTGCCCGGCGTCCTGCTCGGCGGACTGATGATCTCCAACCTCATCGTCGCCGCGTTCAACCTCCTGCCCGGCCTCCCGCTCGACGGCGGCCGGATGCTCCGCGCCGTCGTCTGGAAGATCACCGGCCGCCCGATGAGCGGCACCGTCGCCGCCGCCTGGGTCGGCCGCGCGCTCGCCGTCATCACCCTCATCGGCCTCCCCCTCCTCACCCACACCGGGTCCCTGGGCAGCAGCAACCGCGACATCAGCGGCATGGACACCGTCACCGACGCCCTGCTCGCCGCGATCCTCGCCGCGATCATCTGGACCGGCGCGGGCAACAGCCTGCGCATGGCCCGGCTCCGCGAACACCTCCCCGACCTCCAGGCCCGCGCCCTCACCAGGCGAGCCGTCCCGGTCGAGGCCGACACCCCGCTGTCCGAGGCGCTGCGCCGGGCCAACGAGGCCGGGGCCCGCGCCCTCGTCGTCGTCGACGCGACCGGCGAACCCCAGGCCGTCGTCCGGGAGGCCGCCATCGTCGGGGTCCCCGAGCACCGCCGTCCCTGGGTCGCCGTCGGCGGCCTCGCCCAGGACCTCACCGACGGCATGAAGGTCCCCGCCGAACTCGCCGGCGAGGCACTCCTGGACCGCCTCAAGGCCAGCCCCGCCACCGAGTACCTCGTCGTCGAGGACACCGGCGCGATCTACGGGGTGCTGTCCACCGCCGACGTCGAGCGCGCCTTCGTCGCCGCCATGGCACGCCCCGCCGCCTGACCCCCGCGCACCCCGCCGGGCAGGCGGTCGGAGCCCCGGGAAACACCGGTACGCTGGTCACATGTCTGAACCGACCGGTGCCGCCCGCCGACGTGGGCCCTTCAAGGTCGGGGACCAGGTCCAGCTCACCGATCCCAAGGGACGCCACTACACCTTCACGCTCGAAGCCGGAAAGAACTTCCACACCCACAAGGGTTCTTTCTCGCACGACGAGCTGATCGGTGCTCCCGAGGGCAGTGTTGTCCGTACCACGGGGAACGTCGTCTATCTGGCGCTGCGCCCCCTGCTCCCCGACTACGTCCTGTCCATGCCCCGCGGCGCCGCCGTGGTCTACCCCAAGGACGCGGGGCAGATCCTGGCCTTCGGCGACATCTTCCCCGGCGCCCGCGTCGTGGAGGCCGGGGTCGGATCCGGCGCGCTCTCCACCTTCCTGCTCCGCGCCATCGGCGAGCAGGGCATGCTGCACTCCTACGAGCGCCGCGAGGACTTCGCCGAGATCGCCCAGCAGAACGTCGAGCGCTACTTCGGCAGCCCGCACCCCGCCTGGCAGCTCACCGTCGGCGACCTCCAGGACAACCTCACGGAAACCGACGTGGACCGCGTCGTCCTGGACATGCTCGCCCCCTGGGAGTGCCTGGACGTCGTCTCCAAGGCGCTCGTCCCCGGCGGCATCCTCTGCGCGTACGTCGCGACCACCACCCAGCTCTCGCGGACGGTCGAGTCCATCCGTGAGATCGGGTGCTTCGCCGAACCGCAGCCGTGGGAGTCGATGATCCGCAACTGGCACGTCGAGGGTCTCGCCGTCCGCCCGGACCACCGGATGATCGGCCACACCGGATTCCTCGTCACCGCCCGCCGGCTGGCCGACGGCGTCCAGGCCCCGCCGCGCCGTCGCCGCCCCTCCAAGGGCGCCTACGGCGAGGACTACACCGGCCCCGGCAGCCAGAGCGGCTCCGCCGCCGAGTAGCCGGGAGCACCGCCCCCGCACCCGACGTACCGGCGCCGCCGCCGGGTTCCCGGACCGACCCGGGAACCCGGCGGCGGCGCCCTTTCGTTGGCCGCACGGCGGGTGACGGACGGGGAAGCGATCCGTGGCGACCCCACCGTTCCGCTGCCGTGTGAGGTGTGGCACGATGCTGGCCACCCCCACCCCGCCGCCGACGTCCCGCCGACGGCACCGCCTTTCCGGCATTCCGCACCACAGGACCACAGGAGACATCCCGCGTGCAGACCTCCGCGCTCCCGGACCTCGCGCACACCGACACCTCGCCGATGCACTGGCTCGCCACCGCGGCGGCCATGGCCGCCGTCGTCGCGGCCGCAGGCCTGCTCCAGCCCGACGCGCGCGCCTCGGCCTCCACCCCCCACCGCACCACCGCGCAGCACGGGGCCGCCCCCGTCGCCGCACCCGACCCGGCCCGCGCCGCCTTCCCCCTGAAGTGCGGCGGAGTGGGCACCACCGTGGCCAAGCAGGCCCCGGGCGACCTCGACGGCGACGGACGTCCGGAAACCGTCGCCGTGGTCCACTGCGCGGCCGGATCCGGTACCCCGCCCAGCGGCGTCTACGTCCTCACGCAGACAAGCGGGGCCGCACCGAGGATCGTCGCGACCCTGGTGGACCCCGCCCAGTCGAAGAGCGTCGGGGACTTCACGGTGAGTGACGGCGTCATCGCTGCCACACTCCTCGGCTACTCCTCGCCCTCGGTGCCCTCCTGCTGCCCCGACGAGCAGGAGAAGGTCACCTGGCAGTGGCAGAACGGCGCCTTCGTGCGCAGCAGCCAGTCCGAGGAACCGGCCGGGGCCGGCGTCTGACCGTCACCGCGCGTGTCCGCCGCCCCGTCCGGGACGGCGGCCGGAGCGGTCAGGCGGCCTCGGGGCCGTAGACCTCGACGCTGTCCGAAACGCGTCGTACATGAATGCAGTCGCCCGGGCACTCCTTGGCCGAGTCGACGACGTCCTGGAGGAGCGGCAGCGGGACCGGTGTGGTCGCGCCCTTGTGCTGGAGCAGCTCGTCCTGATCGCTCTTCACGTACGCGAGACCGTCGATGTCCAGCTCGAACACCTCGGGCGCGTACTGCACACAGATGCCGTCCCCCGTGCAGAGGTCCTGGTCGATCCAGACCTCCAGGTCCTGCGTCTCGCTGCCGGTGGGAGCGTCCTGCTGCACGGTCATTTCTCCTGCCGTTTCCTGCGTATCCGAACCAAAAAAAGCCAGCCCTGACGGGTGTTGAACAGTTCGACGATACAACCGGCCGCTTTCCGATGTTGAAGGGTGGGTATTCCCCTGACACGAGGGAGAGCGCAAGGGTGAAGATCGGACACACCCCAGAGTCTTTGTGATCTAGGGGTTTCAATCATCACCCACCCAGGTAGGGTCAGGAAGCGTCCAGCTCCCCTTGGAGGAGGTGAGGACCGTGGCAGCCCACGACGACGACATCAACCGCGGCATCCGGCCCGGGCGGGGGTCCGATGACCCAGCCGGCCAGGTCGCCTATCTCGAGCAGGAAATCGCCGTCCTGCGACGTAAGCTCGCCGACTCTCCGCGTCATACGAGGATTCTCGAAGAGCGGATCGTCGAGTTGCAGACCAACCTCGCAGGCGTGTCCGCGCAGAACGAGCGGCTCGCAAGCACACTCCGGGAGGCCCGCGACCAGATCGTGGCTCTCAAGGAGGAGGTCGACCGGCTCGCACAGCCGCCGGCCGGCTTCGGAGTGTTCCTGCACGCCAACGAGGACGGCACCTGCGACATCTTCACCGGGGGCCGCAAGCTCCGGGTGAACGTCAGTCCCAGTGTTGAGCTCGAGGACCTCCGGCGCGGCCAGGAAGTCATGCTCAACGAAGCGCTCAACGTGGTCGACGCCATGGAATTCGAGCGGGCCGGGGACATCGTCACCCTCAAGGAGATCCTTGAGGACGGCGAACGAGCCCTGGTGGTCGGGCACACCGACGAGGAACGGGTGGTGCGGCTCGCCGAGCCCTTGCTGGACATCACCATCCGTCCCGGCGACGCCCTGCTGCTCGAACCCAGGTCCGGCTACGTCTATGAAGTGGTTCCCAAGAGCGAGGTCGAAGAACTCGTCCTCGAAGAAGTCCCGGACATCGACTACAACAAGATCGGTGGCCTGGGCGACCAGATCGAGCTGATCCGCGACGCGGTCGAGCTCCCCTACCTCCACCCGGACCTCTTCAAGGAACACGAACTGCGGCCGCCGAAGGGCATCCTGCTCTACGGCCCGCCCGGCTGCGGCAAGACACTCATTGCCAAGGCAGTGGCCAACTCCCTTGCCAAGAAGGTCGCCGAAGTCACCGGCCAGCCCGCCGGAAAGAGCTACTTCCTGAACATCAAGGGCCCCGAGCTCCTCAACAAGTACGTCGGCGAGACCGAGCGTCACATCCGCCTGGTCTTCCAGCGTGCCCGTGAGAAGGCGAGTGAGGGCACCCCCGTCATCGTCTTCTTCGACGAGATGGAGTCCCTCTTCCGCACCCGCGGTTCCGGTGTCAGCTCGGACGTGGAGAACACCATCGTCCCCCAGCTGCTCGCCGAGATCGACGGTGTGGAGGGCCTGGAGAACGTCATCGTCATCGGCGCCTCCAACCGCGAGGACATGATCGACCCCGCGATCCTGCGGCCCGGCCGTCTCGATGTGAAGATCAAGATCGAGCGTCCGGACGCGGAGGCCGCGAAGGACATCTTCGCGAAGTACCTCACGCCTTCGCTGCCGCTGCACGCGGACGACCTCGCCGAGCACACCGGCTCCAAGGAGGCGGCGGCTCACGCCATGATCCAGTCGGTCGTCGAGCGGATGTACACCGAGTCCGAGGAGAACCGCTTCCTCGAGGTCACGTACGCCAACGGCGACAAGGAAGTCCTGTACTTCAAGGACTTCAACTCCGGCGCGATGATCCAGAACATCGTCGACCGGGCCAAGAAGATGGCCATCAAGGCCTTCCTCGAACAGGGCCAGAAGGGCCTTCGCGTCTCCCACCTCCTCCAGGCATGCGTGGACGAGTTCAAGGAGAACGAGGACCTGCCGAACACCACCAACCCGGACGACTGGGCCAGGATCTCCGGCAAGAAGGGTGAGCGGATCGTCTTCATCCGCACACTCGTCACCGGAAAGCAGGGCGCGGACACCGGTCGTTCCATCGACACGGTGGCGAATACCGGGCAGTACCTCTAGAACGCACACCGGCTGCGGATGCCCGGCCGGGCATCCGCAGCCGGTTGCTTTCCGGACAGCTCCCACGACACCGCAGTAATGACGTAATTGATCTCCCCAGCAGCACAGAGGCGCTCTAGGCTCTGGCGTACCGCCCGGTCGCGCAGTGCGGGGACGGGCAGACCGCGCACGCACCGGAGAAGCAGCGGTACTTGAGCGCCGCCCCGGAAGGGAGCGACGCCGGGCAAGGAGGGCCGCATGACCGTACGGCGAGTAATGGGCATCGAGACGGAGTACGGGATCTCCGTGCCCGGCCACCCCAACGCCAATGCCATGCTCACCTCGTCCCAGATCGTCAACGCCTACGCGGCGGCGATGCACCGGGCGCGGCGCGCCCGCTGGGACTTCGAGGAGGAGAACCCGCTGCGCGACGCGCGAGGCTTCGACCTCGCCCGCGAGACCGCCGACTCCAGCCAGCTCACCGACGAGGACATCGGCCTGGCCAATGTCATCCTCACCAACGGAGCACGGCTCTACGTCGACCACGCACACCCCGAGTACAGCTCGCCGGAGATCACCAACCCCCGGGACGCGGTCCTGTGGGACAAGGCCGGCGAGCGCATCATGGCCGAGGCCGCCGAGCGCGCGGCCCAGCTGCCCGGCGCCCAGCCGATCCACCTCTACAAGAACAACACCGACAACAAGGGCGCCTCGTACGGCACGCACGAGAACTACCTGATGAAGCGCGAGACCCCGTTCTCGGACATCGTGCGCCATCTGACGCCGTTCTTCGTCTCGCGGCAGGTCGTCACCGGCGCCGGACGGGTCGGCATCGGCCAGGACGGCCACGAGCACGGGTTCCAGATCAGCCAGCGCGCCGACTACTTCGAGGTCGAGGTCGGTCTGGAGACCACCCTCAAGCGCCCGATCATCAACACCCGCGACGAGCCGCACTCCGACGCCGAGAAGTACCGCCGGCTCCATGTGATCATCGGTGACGCGAACCTCTCGGAGATCTCCACCTACCTCAAGCTGGGCACCACCTCACTGGTCCTCTCCATGATCGAGGACGGCTTCATCAACGTCGACCTGGCCGTCGACCAGCCGGTGCGCACGCTGCACCAGGTCTCGCACGACCCGGATCTCCAGCAGCTGATCACTCTGCGCAGCGGCCGGACACTCACCGCTGTCCAGCTCCAGATGGAGTACTTCGAGCTGGGCCGCAAGTACGTCGAGGAGCGGTACGGGGCGGACGCCGACGAGCAGACCAAGGACATCCTGGTCCGCTGGGAGGACACGCTCAACCGGCTGGAGAACGACCCGATGAGTCTGTCCCGCGAGCTGGACTGGATCGCGAAGCGGGAGCTCATGGAGGGCTACCGCCGCCGGGACGGCCTGGACTGGGACGCGGCCCGGCTGCACCTGGTGGACCTGCAGTACGCCGACGTGAGGGCCGACAAGGGCCTCTACAACCGTCTGGTGGCCCGCGGCAGGATGAAGCGCCTCCTGGACGAGAACGAGGTCGAGAAGGCCCGTACGGCGCCTCCGGAGGACACCAGGGCGTATTTCCGCGGCCGCTGCCTGGAGCAGTACGCGGACGACGTCGCCGCAGCCTCCTGGGACTCGGTCATCTTCGATCTGCCGGGCCACGACTCCCTGCAGCGGGTTCCGACCATGGAGCCGCTGCGGGGCACCCGTGACCACGTCAAGGCGCTCCTGGACCGCTGCCGTACGGCGGAAGAGCTGGTCCGGGTGCTGTCGGGCGGCTGAAAGGGCCGCCGACTGGGAATCATTCCGATGACCTCCGGACGTTGAGACAAGTACCGGGCCAATGTCGGACCCCGTAGGTAGGGTCTGATCAAGTGCTTCGAACCGAGCGGGGTGAGCTACATGGCGACCAAGGACACCGGCGGCGGACAGCAGAAGGCGACACGTTCCACCGAGGGGACCGAGGAGCAGGCGCAGGAAGCGCAGGGTTCCGAGGACCTCAAGGAGCGGCAGGAGAAGCTGAGCGACGACGTGGACGACGTCCTCGACGAGATCGACGACGTCCTGGAGGCCAATGCCGAGGACTTCGTTCGCTCATTTGTTCAAAAGGGCGGGGAGTAACCGGCCCGGCGCCCTTACCGGTGACCGGCGTGCGGCACGGGCTCCGGCCCGTGCCGCACGACCGCCGGCACGCCTCGGGGACACACCTCGCGGGCGCGGACCGCGATCGGTCCGAATGCCTCCGCCACACATGTGGATCACCGTCGTCGGACGGGTAGGGTCCGTGGCATACGGTGCTTCAACTGCAATTCGGCCGTAGGCAAGTTGGGAGATGCTCCTGACACCTTGCGCAGGGCCATCGCTTACCTGGAGGGAAACGCGTGGAAGCCAACACTCGTAGCACCGGGCGTCTACCAGCTGCCTTCCTGACGCCCGGGTCCTCTTCCTTCATGGACTTCCTGTCCGACCAGTCGCCCGGGATGCTCCCGGGCAACCGGCAGCTGCCGCCCATGAAGGGGGCCATCGAGGCGCCGCACGGCACCACGATCGTCGCGGCGTCCTTCCCCGGCGGCGTCGTCCTGGCCGGTGACCGGCGGGCGACCATGGGCAACATGATCGCGCAGCGCGACATCGAGAAGGTCTTCCCGGCCGACGAGTACTCGGCGGTGGGCATCGCCGGTACGGCCGGTCTGGCCGTGGAGATGGTCAAGCTCTTCCAGCTGGAGCTGGAGCACTTCGAGAAGGTCGAAGGGGCCCAGCTCTCCCTGGAGGGCAAGGCGAACCGGCTCTCCACGATGATCCGCGGCAATCTGGCCATGGCCATGCAGGGTCTCGCCGTGGTGCCGCTCTTCGCCGGCTACGACGTCGACCGTGAGCGGGGCCGGATCTTCAGCTACGACGTCACGGGCGGCCGCTCCGAGGAGCACGGGTACGCGTCGACGGGCTCCGGCTCGATCTTCGCCCGCAACTCGATGAAGAAGCTCTACCGCGAGGACCTGACGGAGGAGCAGACGCTCACGCTGGTCGTACAGGCGCTGTACGACGCGGCGGACGACGATTCCGCGACCGGTGGACCGGACGTGGGCCGTCGTATCTATCCGATCCTCACCGTCATCACCGACGAGGGCTTCCGGAAGCTGACCGAGACGGAATCCTCCGAGATTGCCCGCTCGATTCTGGAACGCCGGCTGGAACAGCCCGACGGCCCGCGCGCCGCGCTGCTCTGACCGCCCGTACCGAGGCTTCTTCGATGCTCTTGTCACTGACAGAAAGGGACGGATAGCCGGTGTCGACGCCGTTCTATGTCTCACCTCAGCAGGCCATGGCCGACCGGGCGGAATACGCCCGGAAGGGCATCGCCCGTGGTCGCAGCCTGGTTGTGCTGCAGTACGCCGACGGCATTGTGTTCGTCGGCGAGAACCCGTCCCGCGCGCTGCACAAGTTCAGCGAGATCTATGACCGGATCGGTTTCGCCGCCGCCGGAAAGTACAACGAGTACGAGAATCTCCGCATCGGCGGAGTGCGCTATGCGGATCTGCGCGGATACACCTATGACCGCGACGACGTGACGGCGCGTGGACTGGCGAACGTCTACGCGCAGACGCTCGGCACCATCTTCTCCAGTGCGGCCGAGAAGCCGTACGAGGTGGAGCTGGTGGTCGCCGAGGTCGGCGCCGGGCCCGAGGGCGACCAGATCTACCGGCTGCCGCACGACGGCTCGATCGTGGACGAGCACGGCTCGGTCGCGGTCGGCGGCAACGCCGAGCAGATCAGCACCTTCCTGGACCAGCGCCACCGTGACGGGATGTCGCTCGCCGAGGCGCTGAAGCTGGCGGTGCAGGCGCTGTCCCGCGATCCCAACGGCAGCGAGCGGGAGATCCCCGCGGAGCGGCTGGAGGTCGCGGTCCTGGACCGTACGCGGCCGCAGCAGCGCAAGTTCAAGCGGATCGTCGGCCGGCAGCTGGCCCGCCTGCTGGAGGCGGACGGCGCGGATTCGACGCCCACGGACGCCCCTTCGGACACCGAGGACGGCGAGGGCGCGGACACCTCCGCGGCCGCGACGGACACCGGCAAGCCGGGCGCCAAGAAGGCCGCCCCGGATGCCTCCGATGCCGGGGACTCCACCGATTCCGGCGGCGACGTCGAGTAGCCCGTCCCGCACGTCCCGACGGTGCCCCGGTCCGCCCTTCGGCGGGCCGGGGCACCGTCATACGGCCTGGCCGGCGGGCGGTGGCGCGCTGGAGCCGCGCACGACGAGCCGCACCGGCAGGCTCCCCGGCTCGGCCTGCCGGCCGTCCAGCACCGCCAGCAGGGCGCTCATGCCGCGCTCGCCGACCTGTTCGGCGGGCAGCCGCACCGTGGTGAGCTCCGGCTCGACCGCCGTGGCCAGGGCCAGATCGTCGAAGCCGGTGACGGAGAGGTCGTCCGGGACCCGCAGCCCGAGCCGGCGGGCGGCCTTGCAGGCGCCCGCCGCCAGGATGTCGTCGTCGCACACGAGGGCGGTGGGGCGCGGGCCCGGGGCCGCCAGCGCGCGCTCGGTGGCCTCGCGTCCCGCCCGTACGTCCAGGGCGGCCGCGACGGTACGCACCTCCGTGCCCGCCACGCCGCCGAGGGCCGCGTGGAGCGCACGGGCGCGGACCGCGAAGGTCCAGGTGTCCACGGACGACGAGAGATGCAGGAAACGGCGGTGGCCGAGGGCGAGCAGGTGTTCCGTCACCTGCCGCATGCCGTCGGCGATGTCCAGGTTGACCCGGGCGGCGGGTCCCGGCGCCGCCGGGTCGCTGTCGAGCATGACCAGGGGGAGACCCGCTCCTTGCAGGGCGCCCAGGGCGTCGGCCGCCATCGAGGAGGCGATCACCCCGTCCAGCGCGGCGCGGGCCGAGGCGAAGGGGTCCCGGGCCGGGCCCGTGCCGTCGGGTGACGGGTAGAGGACGACGCCGAAACCGTGCTCGGCGGCGACCGCGGCGGCGCCGGTGTACACCCGGGCGAAGAACTCGTTGGTGAGCGCGGGCACGACGAGCAGTGCGGTCCGGGTACTGCCCAGACGCAGGTTGCGGGCCGCGAGATTGGGCCGGTAGCCGAGTCCGCGGGCGGCCTCGCGCACCCGGCCGGCGGTGGCCTCGGAGACCCGGCCGCGCCATTTGTCACCGACGACCAGGGAGACGGTGGCCTGGGAGACGCCGGCGGCCCGGGCCACGTCGCGGCTGGTGGGCCGGGGCGGGCCGGGTGGTGCTGGGCTGGTCACGCGGGCCTCCGGGCCGGTCGGGGCAGGCACGGCGAGGTGGACCTGCGGACTGGGCTCATGGTACGTATGAACCTTGAAGTTATACGTAAAACCTCGGGTGGCCGGACGGGCGCTCCAAGGAGAGGGGCGGGACATGGCCGCGGGATATCTGGACATCCTCCGGGCGCGGCATGCCGCCAGGCTGCTCACGGGCACCCTGGTGGGCCGGCTGCCGAACGGCACCGCCCCCATCGCGATCGTCCTGTTCACCCGCGCGGAGGGCGGCAGCTACGCCCTCGCGGGCGCGCTCGCGGCGGTGTACGGGCTGGGCACGGCGGTCGGTCAGCCGCTGCTGGGCCGCGCCGTGGACCTCTACGGCCAGCCGCGCGTCCAGCTGCCCGCCGCCGTCGTCTCCGCACTCGGCATGGTCCTGCTCGCCGTGGCGGGCTTCGGATCGCTGCCGCTCGCCTACGGGGCGGTGGCCGTCGCCGGAGTGTTCACGCCGCCCCTGGAGGGCGGCCTGCGGGCCCTGTGGCCGAGCGTCCTCGGCAGCGAGGACCGGGTGCACCGGGCCTATGCCATGGACGCGGTCGCGCAGGAGGTCATGTTCACGGTCGGGCCGCTCCTGGTGACCGTGCTGGTCTCCCTCTGGTCGCCGGCCGCCGCCCTGCTCGTCATCAACGCGATCGGCGTCCTCGGGGCGCTCTCCGTCGTCCTGTCCGAGCCGTCCAGGGCCTGGCGTTCCGCGCCGCGCGAGGCGCACTGGCTGGGGGCGCTGCGCTCGCCCGGGCTGCTGGCGCTGCTCGGCTCCTTCTTCTTCGTCGGCCTGGCGCTGGGCTCCATCACGGTGGCGGGCGTGGCGTACGCCGACGACCAGGGCCAGGAGTCGGTCTACGGCTGGCTGATGGCGGCCCTGGGGCTCGGCGCGCTGATCGGCGGCACGGTCTACGGGGCGCGGCAGTGGTCGGGGCCGCCCGAGCGCAGGCTCCGGGTGATCGTCGCCCTGCTGGCGCTCGGCTACCTCCCCCTGGTGCTGACCCCGGGTGTGGTGGCGATGACCGTGCTGGCCGCCGTCGCCGGGGTGTTCCTGGCCCCGGCCATCGCCTGCTCGTTCATCGTCGTCGACCGGCACGCCCCGCGGGGCACGGTGACGGAGGCGTTCTCCTGGCTCGTGACGACGTTCGGGGTGGGCGCGGCGGCGGGCACGGCCGTGGCGGGTCCGGCCGTGGAGTGGGGCGGGACGGCGTGGAGCTTCGCCGTGGCGGGGGCCGGTGGAGTGGCCGCGCTGGCCGTTCTGCTGGCCACCGGAAAGGTCCTCGCAGCTCCCGGGCGTAGTGCCGTAGCGGTGCGAGGATCGGAAAATGATCGAAACGGTGCCGTCGAACCCGGTTTCAGCTCGGGCCATCAGGCGTAATGTTCAGTCATGGACCGCCGCATTTTCGGGCTGGAGAACGAGTACGGCGTCACGTGCACGTTCAGGGGACAGCGCCGACTGTCTCCTGATGAAGTGGCGCGCTACCTCTTCCGCCGTGTTGTGTCATGGGGCCGCAGCAGCAATGTCTTTCTGCGGAACGGCGCCCGCCTCTACCTCGACGTGGGATCGCATCCGGAATATGCAACCCCCGAATGCGACAACCTGACCGAACTGGTCACTCACGACAAGGCCGGCGAGCGCATTCTCGAAGGCCTGCTCGTCGACGCCGAGCGCCGCCTGCACGAGGAGGGAATCGCGGGCGACGTCTATCTCTTCAAGAACAACACCGACTCGGCGGGAAACTCCTACGGATGCCATGAGAACTACCTCGTGGCCCGGCACGGAGAATTCTCCCGGCTCGCGGACATCCTCATTCCCTTCCTCGTCACGAGGCAGCTGATCTGCGGCGCCGGCAAGGTGCTGCAGACCCCGCGGGGCGCCGTCTACTGCGTCAGCCAGCGTGCCGAGCACATCTGGGAGGGCGTCAGCTCCGCGACGACGCGCTCCCGTCCCATCATCAACACCCGGGACGAACCGCACGCGGACGCGGAGCGGTACCGTCGCCTCCACGTCATCGTCGGCGACTCCAACATGTCCGAGACGACCATGCTCCTCAAGGTCGGCGCGACCGACCTGGTGCTCCGCATGATCGAGGCGGGCACGGTGATGCGGGACCTGACCCTGGAGAACCCGATCCGGGCGATCCGCGAGGTCAGCCACGACATCACGGGACAGCGCAAGGTCCGCCTCGCCAGCGGCCGCGAGGCGTCCGCCATCGAGGTGCAGCGCGAGTACTACGAGAAGGCCGTGGACTTCGTGGACCGCCGCGGCATCCGTACGGGCAACGTCGAGAAGGTCCTCGAACTGTGGGGCCGCACACTCGACGCGATCGAGGCCGAGGACCTCGACCGGATCGGCACCGAGATCGACTGGGTCATGAAGTACAAGCTCATCGAGCGGTACCGGGCCAAGCACAACATGACCATGTCGAATCCGCGGGTCGCCCAGATAGACCTCGCCTACCACGACATCCACCGCCGCCGCGGCCTGTACTACCTGCTGGAGCGCAAGGGACAGGCCGCCCGCATCTGCAACGACCTGAAGATCTTCGAGGGCAAGTCGGTGCCCCCGCAGACGACCCGGGCGCGGCTGCGGGGCGACTTCATCCGGCGGGCCCAGGAGCAGCGGCGGGACTTCACCGTCGACTGGGTCCATCTCAAGCTCAACGACCAGGCGCAGCGCACGGTGTTGTGCAAGGACCCGTTCCGATCCGTCGACGACCGAGTGGAGAAGCTCATCGCGGGTATGTGAGCCGGCGCAGGACGCGCCTCGGCCCTCGCGCGACTCGGGCCCCGTACGTTCCTCGTACGGGGCCCTGCGCACGCCCTAGAGTGTCCGGGACCCCCTACACATGTGTCGTCTGAGATCTGAGGAACCAGTGCGCCGAATTGCCGGCCTTCTCGTCGTCCCCCTGCTGCTGCTGTCAGCGGCCTGCGGCAACGACGACAAGGGCTCCGACTCCGCTTCCGCCTCCGCGTCCGCCCCCACCAAGGACGGCTTCCCCGCCATCACCGCGGGCGCGAAGTTCGGCGAGAAGCCCACCCTGGCCAAGGGCACGGGAACGCCGCCCAAGGAGCTGAAGACCAACGTCGTCAGTGAGGGTGACGGCGCGAAGCTCAAGAACGGCGACGCGATCCAGGTCAACTATCTGGGACAGGCCTGGGACTCCGACAAGCCGTTCGACAACAGCTTCGACCGCAAGCAGGCGTTCGACCTCACCCTCGGGGCCGGCATGGTCATCCAGGGCTGGGACAAGGGCCTGGTCGGTCAGAAGGTCGGCAGCAGGGTCGAGCTCGTGATCCCGCCGGACCTCGGTTACGGCGCGCAGGGCCAGGGCGACATCAAGCCCAACGCCACCCTCGTCTTCGTCGTCGACGTCCTGAAGGCGAAGCAGATCCCGGCGACGGCCAAGGGCACCGAGGTCGCCCAGGACAACGTCGACCTGCCGAAGGTGGGCACCAACACCGACGGCAAGGCCCCGAGCGTCAAGATCCCCACCAAGTCCACCCCGCCCAAGAAGCTGGTCTCCAACTACGTCCTGGAGTCCAAGGGCGAGGTCGTCAAGGAGACCGACAGCGTCGTCGTGAACTACGTGGGCCTGCTGTGGAAGGACGGCAAGACGTTCGACAGCACCTACGCGACCGGCAAGACGCAGACCTTCCCGCTGGCCCAGGTCACGCTCAAGGGCCTGAAGACCGGTCTGATCGGCAAGAAGATCGGCAGCCGGGTGCTGCTCGTCATCCCGCCGGACCAGGCCTTCGGCGACAAGGCGCAGCAGACCATCCCCAAGAACTCGACGCTCGTCTTCGCCGTGGACATCCTGGCAAAGATGTAAGACTGTCCCGGTTGCCCAGTTCATCATTTAGAGGAGCAAGTCAGTGAGCATCGAGAAGCCCGAGATCGACTTCCCGGGTGGCGAGCCGCCGGCCGACCTGGAGATCAAGGAGATCTGGGAAGGCGACGGTCCCGTCGCCCAGGCCGGTCAGACCGTCTCCGTCCACTACGTGGGCGTGGCCTTCTCCACCGGCGAGGAGTTCGACGCCTCCTGGAACCGCGGTACGCCGCTCCAGTTCCAGCTCGGTGCCGGCCAGGTCATCAAGGGCTGGGACCAGGGCGTGCAGGGCATGAAGGTCGGCGGCCGTCGCCAGCTGACCATCCCCTCGCACCTCGCGTACGGCGAGCGCGGCGCCGGCGGCGGCGCGATCGCCCCGGGCGAGACGCTGATCTTCGTCTGCGACCTGGTCGCCGTCTGATCCGGCGCCTCCGCGCTTCCAGGGGCCCGCGCCGCAAGGCGCGGGCCCCAGTGCCGCGGCAGGCAACGTGCGCTCCGCCGCAGACGTTGCCTGCCGCGGCACTGGCTTTTGTCCGGACACCCCGGGGCGGTACGGTCGAGGGTCGTAGAGCAAAACAGAAAGGGCGTCGATGGCGATTGCCAAGGCCGAGCGGCTGATGAACCTGGCGCTGTGTCTGCTGGGGACCCGGCGCCCGCTCAGCAAGCGCGAACTGCGCGGTTCCATCGAGGCCTACCTCGAAGCGGGGTCCGACGACGCCTTCAACCGGATGTTCGAGCGCGACAAGGACGATCTGCGCGAGCTCGGCCTGGTCATCGAGACCGTGGAGAACCTGGACGGGGACACCGGCTACCTCGCCCGCCGCGACAGCAACCGGCTGCCCCCGATCACGCTGGACGCCGAGGAGGCCGCCGCCCTCGGACTGGCCGCCAAGGTCTGGCAGCAGGCCCGGCTGGCCGGCGCGGCCAGCGGCGCCCTCCAGAAACTGCGGGCCGCCGGCATGCCGGAGGCCGAGGACGCCTACGAGGTGCACAGCGCGCTCGAACCCCGTATCCCCGTCCACGAGGCCGCGTTCGAACCCCTGATGCTGGCCTGCCGCGACCGCCGTCCGGTGACCTTCGACTACCGCAAGGCGAACGCCGCGCGCCCCGAGCAGCGCCAGGTCGAGCCGTGGACGCTGGAGTGCTGGCGCGGCCACTGGTACCTGGCCGGCTGGGACCGGGAGCGAGCCGCTGAGCGGGTGTTCCGGCTCTCCCGGATCGCCGGCAAGGTCCGCTCCCGGGCCGGTGCCTTCACCGCCGAGGTGCCCGACGTGGTCACCGTCCGCGAGACCGTCGAGAGCTGGGCGGGCGAGACGGCGACGCGCACCGCGCTGATCAGGCTGCGGGCCGGCTCCGGCTACCCGCTCCGAGCCCGGGCGATATCGGTCCGGGAACTCGGGGACGGGTGGGAGGAGTTGGAGATCCCGTACGGACACGGTCTGGACGCCTGGCTCGTGGAGTTCGGCCCGGACGTCGTCGTGACCGAACCTGCGGATCTGCGGGCCGACGTGGTGGACCGGCTGCGCGCCGTGGCCAAGGACTGAGGGGACCGTATTCATGGCCACGAACGCCATCGACCAGACCCGCCGGATGCTCTCCCTGGTGACGTATCTGCGTGAGCGCCCCGGCGCCCATGTCCAGGACGTCGCACGGGCCTTCGGGATCACCGAGGACGAACTGATCTCGGACCTCGACGTCCTGCCCATGTGCGGGACGAGCTTCCGCGGCGGCGACCTGCTGGACATCGACACCGACGGCGACCGCATCTGGTGGCACAACCCGGACGACGTCGCCGAACCGCTGCGGCTCGCGGCCGACGAGGCGACGGCCCTGCTGGTCGCCGCACGCGCCGTCGCGACGCTCCCCGGACTGCGCGAGAGCGACCGCCAGGCCCTGCTGCGGGCCACCGCCAAGCTGGAGGCCGCCGCCGGTGAGGTGGGGGCCGCCAGCTCCCGGCTCTCCGTCACCTTCGAGTCCGAGGGCGGCGTCTTCGCCGACGTGGACCGGGCGATCTCCGAGCGCCGCCGCCTCTGGCTGCGCTACTACTCGCCCGCGCGCGACGAGCTGACCGAGCGCGAGGTGGACCCGATCCGGCTGTTCGCCGTCGGACACACCTACATGGAGGCCTGGTGCCGGTCCTCCGAGGACCGGCGTACGTTCCGCCTCGACCGGGTCGCCGAGATCCGGCTGCTCGACGAGCCGGCCGCGCCGCCGGAGCTCGAACTCCGGGACCTGTCGGAAGGGCTGGTCCAGCCCGCCGCCGAGGACCCGGAGGTCGTGGTCGAGGTCGGTCCCGGGGGGCGCTGGGTGGCCGAGTACTACCCGCACGACAGCGCCGACGAACTGCCCGACGGCGGTCTGCGGATCACGCTGCGGACCCCCGACCCGGCGTCGCTGCGCAGGCTCGCGCTCCGGCTCGGCAGGGAAGGACGCATCGTCTCGCCGCCGGAGCTGGCCCAGAGCGCACAGCGTGCGGCCCGTGCGGCGCTCGCCGCGTACGACGGCCCGGTCTGAGAGGAAGCCTGAGGAGCCATGCCCCCTTTGTCCGTGGTGTCGGGTGTTTCCGCCGTGCCGACCGTGGTCGTTCCGGAGTCCGTACGGTTCCGGGCCGCCTGCCCGGAGTGCCGGGCGCGGTTCGAACTGGCGGCGGCCGAGTTCCGGCTCGCGATCGGCGCCAGCAGCAGGACCACGTTCTACTCCTTCACCTGCCCCGCGTGCGACGCGGCGGTCCGCAGGCCCGCGGGGGAGCGGATAGTGGAACTTCTCACCGGTGGCGGGGTGCGGACGCTGCGCCTCCACACCGGTGCCCGACCTGTCACCCCCGGTCACTCCGGACCGGCCGGACACTAGAAACATCGAGGCTCTGCGCATGTTCTGGCCCATGCTCGCCATCGCCCTGGGGTTCCTCGGGATCGCCGTACTCGGGGTGCTCGCCGTCAAGGTCTTCATCGAGGCCCAGCGCCTCGGACACCAGGTGACAAGCACCACCGAGCGCATCAACCGGGCCGCCGAGGACCTGGAGCGCGCGGCCACGAACCTCGCGGCCACGGGCGAAACCCTGCGCTAGCCGGCGCCCGGGGCCGGATCGATCCGGGAGGGCGCGGCCTCCTTTTTCTCAGTTGCGGGAGGTACGCTGCTGGTGACGGCCCTGTGAGCGAGGCGTTGGGCCGTAATCGCAAGGATGCATGGGTATTGCCCTGCGTTTACTCCTGCGGGATACGATCGCTGACAGTTCGACGATCGGACGTCCGTCCGACGTTCGGTCCGCCCCACCCCTGCTGCCTCGGTGAGAAGGTACACGCATATGTTCGGAAGGCTCGGCGCTCCCGAGATCATCCTGATCCTCGTCGTCATTGTTCTGCTGTTCGGCGCGAAGAAGCTTCCTGACATGGCTCGCTCGCTCGGCAAGTCGGCCCGCATCCTCAAGAGCGAGGCCAAGGCCATGAAGTCCGAGGGCGGCCCGTCGGCCACCCCGGCCGAGCCCGCCGCCAAGGACGCCGCTCAGGACCAGACCGCCCCGCGCACCATCCAGGCCGCCCCCGGTGACGTCACCAGCTCCCGTCCGGTCGCTGAGCCGACCGACTCGACGATCAAGCACTGACACACACACCAACCGGGCCGAAAAGCAGGCGCCCTGACCGGTAACGGCCTGCTGCACGAGATGAGGACGTGGGTTGCTCAAGTCTGCCCGCACACAGGAGACGGATCCAGAGGGCCGCATGCCCCTGGTGGAGCACCTGCGTGAGCTGCGGAACCGGCTGACGAAGGCCCTGCTGGCGATCGTGGTCGTCACCATCGTCGCCGCGTTCTTCTACAAGGGGATCATCGAGTTCTTCACCGACCCCGTGCTGAAGGCGGTCGGCTGCGAGTACAGCTTCGCGGAGCTGGCCAAGCAGAAGGACGGCACCTGCGCGCGCATCGTCCTGAACGGGCTGCTCACCCCGTTCACCCTCGCGCTCAAGGTGTCGCTGATGGCGGGAGTCGTCTTCTCCTCGCCGATCTGGCTCTACCAGCTCTGGGCCTTCGTGGCGCCGGGACTGCACAGGCACGAGAAGAAGTACTCGCTCGCGTTCGTCGGAGCGGGCTTCCCCCTGTTCCTCGCGGGTGGCTTCTTCGCCTACAAGACCCTGCCGACGATGGCCGAGGTCCTGCTGGAGTTCTCGCCGGCGGACCTGGACAACCAGCTGCCGCTGGACGACCTGCTGGACCTCATCACACGCATGGTGGTGGTCTTCGGGCTCTCCTTCGAACTGCCGCTGCTCCTGGTGATGCTGAACTTCGGCGGTGTCATCACCGGCAAGCGCATGCTCGGCTGGTGGCGCGGCATGATCATGGGCATCACGCTCTTCGCGGCCCTGGCGACCCCGAGCACCGACCCGCTGACGATGCTGGCGCTCGCCGGTCCGATCTGGGTCCTCTACTTCGTCGCCACCGCGATCTCCCTCCTCAACGACCGCCGCAAGGCGCAGCGTGAGGCGGAGGGCCCCGGCGACGACGAGGCCTCGGAACTGGACCTCACTCCCGAGGACATCGGGGAGAGCGAGTCGGTCTCCGCGAGCCGGTCGCTGCCCGCGCAGGCGTCCTCGGACCGTGACCGGGTGAACGGTTACGACGACATCACCTGACCTTGTAAGGTCCCCCGGGTGACCAGCGAGATCACCCTTTTCGTCAATCCCACCGCAGGACGCGGCCGGGGCGCGCACGCCGCGCAGCCGGCCGCTTCCGCGTTGCGGGACGCCGGATTCTCCGTCCGTACGGTCCTCGGTGAGGACGCCGGTGACGCGCTGCGGCGGGCGCGCGAGGCCGTGACCGGCGGGACGGGCGCGCTCATAGCCGTCGGCGGGGACGGCATGATGTCCCTCGCCCTCCAGGCGGTCGCCGGAACGCTCACCCCGCTCGGCGTCGTCGCGGTCGGCACCGGCAACGACTTCGCCCGCGCCCTCGGCATGCCGGTACGGGACCCGGCGGCGGCGGGGCGGCTGGCCGCCCGCGCGCTCAAGGGCGGCGCCGTCCGCGAGATCGACCTCGGCCGGGTGGGCGACCGGTGGTTCGGGTCCGTGCTCGCCACCGGATTCGACTCCCGGGTCAACGACCGCGGCAACCGGATGCGCTGGGGCGGCCGGTTCAAGTACGACCTGGCGATTCTCGCCGAACTCGCCGCGTTCAGGCCCGTCGCGTACCGGATGAGTCTGGACGGCGGGCCGGTCCGGGAGATCGAGGCGACGCTCATCGCCGTCGGGAACGGATCCACGTACGGCGGTGGCATGCGGATCTGTGCGGACGCCGTCATGGACGACGGCCTGTTCGACGTGACGGTCGTCGGCGACTGCAGCCGCACCACGCTCCTCAAGGTGTTCCCCCGGGTCTACAAGGGGACGCACCTCAGCCATCCCGTCGTCACCACGCACCGGGTCTCCTCCATCGCGCTCGAAGCGGTCGGTGTCACCGCGTACGCGGACGGTGAACCGCTCGGGGCGCTGCCGCTGACCGCCACCTGTGCGCCGGGCGCGGTCCGGGTGCTCGGGGCGGGCCCGCCCGCGGTCACCTCCACTGGTTCGCCGGCCGGTGCTCCGACGGGTTCTCCCACGGGGAATTAAAGATCGCGTCACTGTCAGAGGCGGCGGGTAGGCTCGTGGACAAGATGACAGAGGACCTCTCACCAGCTGAGCGCTATCAGGCTTCCCGGATCCGAGCCGCCGAGCAGGCGACCGCACTCGGGCCGTTCCGCGAGATGTACGAGTTCGATCTGGACCCCTATCAGATCGAGGCCTGCACCGCGCTGGAGGCCGGCAAGGGCGTGCTCGTCGCGGCCCCGACCGGTTCGGGCAAGACGATCGTCGGCGAGTTCGCCGTGCACCTGGCCCTGGAGCAGGGCCGCAAGTGCTTCTACACGACGCCGATCAAGGCCCTGTCCAACCAGAAGTTCGCCGACCTGGTCAAGCGCTACGGCGCCGACAAGGTCGGCCTGCTGACGGGGGACAACAGCGTCAACTCCGACGCACCGGTGGTCGTCATGACCACCGAGGTGCTGAGGAACATGCTGTACGCGGGCTCCCAGGCGCTGAACGGCCTCGGATACGTGGTGATGGACGAGGTGCACTACCTCTCCGACCGCTTCCGGGGCGCGGTGTGGGAGGAAGTGATCATCCACCTGCCGGAGTCCGTCACCCTGGTGTCCCTGTCGGCGACCGTGTCCAACGCCGAGGAGTTCGGCGACTGGCTGGACACCGTGCGCGGCGACACCGAGGTGATCGTCTCCGAGCACCGGCCGGTGCCGCTCTGGCAGCACGTGCTGGCCGGCCGCCGGATGTACGACCTCTTCGAGGAGGAGAGCGACCACGGCGGCCGCGGTGCCGGACGCCGTGAGGTCAATCCCGACCTCGTCCGGCTCGCCCGGATGGAGAACCAGCGCGGGTACAACCCGCGCGAGCGCCGCCGCGGAAAGTTGGTGCGCGAGGCCGACCGGGAGCGCGAGCGGCGCCAGCGCAGCCGGATCTGGACCCCCTCGCGGGCCGAGGTCATCGACCGGCTGGACTCCGAGGGACTGCTGCCCGCCATCACCTTCATCTTCAGCCGGGCCGGCTGCGAGGCCGCGGTGCAGCAGTGCCTGCACGCCGGACTGCGGCTCAACGACGAGGACAAGCGCCGGCTGGTCCGGGAGATCGTCGAGGAGCGGACCGCGTCCATCCCCGGCGAGGACCTCCACGTCCTCGGCTACTACGAATGGCTCGAAGGCCTGGAGCGGGGCATCGCCGCGCACCACGCCGGAATGCTGCCGACGTTCAAGGAGGTCGTCGAGGAGCTTTTCGTCCGCGGCCTCGTGAAGGCGGTCTTCGCGACGGAGACCCTCGCGCTCGGCATCAACATGCCCGCGCGCTCGGTGGTCCTGGAGAAGCTCGTCAAGTGGAACGGCGAGCAGCACGCCGACATCACCCCCGGCGAGTACACCCAGCTCACCGGCCGGGCCGGCCGGCGCGGCATCGACGTCGAGGGCCACGCGGTGGTCCTCTGGCAGCGCGGCATGGACCCGGGCGCGCTGGCCGGACTCGCGGGCACGCGTACGTATCCGCTGCGCTCCAGCTTCCGGCCCTCGTACAACATGGCCGTCAACCTGGTGCAGCAGTTCGGGCGGCACCGTTCGCGCGAGCTGCTGGAGACCTCCTTCGCGCAGTTCCAGGCGGACCGCTCGGTGGTCGGGATCTCCCGCCAGGTCCAGAAGAACGAGGAGGGCCTGGAGGGCTACCGGGAGGGCATGACCTGCCACCTCGGTGACTTCGAGGAGTACGCGCGGCTGCGCCGCGACCTCAAGGACCGGGAGACGGAGCTCGCCAAGCAGGGCGCCTCGCAGCGGCGGGCCGCGGCGGCGGCGTCCCTGGAGAAGCTCAAGCCCGGCGACGTCATCCATGTGCCGACCGGCAAGTTCGCCGGGCTCGCGCTCGTCCTCGACCCCGGGCTTCCGGCCGGCCGGACCAACGGGCACGGTCACCGGGGCATGGAGTACCACGACGGGCCGCGGCCTCTGGTGCTCACCGCGGAGCGACAGGTGAAGCGGCTGGCCTCGATCGACTTCCCGGTGCCCGTCGAGGCGCTGGAACGGATGCGCGTCCCGAAGTCGTTCAACGCGCGCTCGCCGCAGTCGCGCCGTGATCTGGCCTCCGCGCTGCGGACCAAGGCCGGGCACATCGTGCCGGACCGGCACCGCCGGGAGCGGGCCGTCGCCGCCGACGACCGCGAGATCGCGCGCTACCGGGCCGAGTTGCGCGCGCACCCGTGCCACGGGTGCGACGAGCGTGAGGACCACGCGCGGTGGGCCGAGCGGTATCACCGGCTGCAGCGGGACACCCGTCAGCTGGAGCGGCGGATCGAGGGGCGGACGAACACGATCGCCCGCACCTTCGACCGGATCGTCGCCCTGCTCACCGAGCTCGACTATCTGCGGGGCAGCGAGGTCACCGAGCACGGGAAGCGGCTGGCCCGGCTCTACGGCGAGCTGGACCTGCTGGCGAGCGAGTGCCTGCGGGCGGGGGTCTGGGAAGGCCTCGCACCGGCGGAACTCGCGGCGTGCGTCTCGGCGTTGGTGTACGAGGCGCGGCAGTCCGACGACGCGGTGGCGCCGAAGCTGCCGTCCGGGCCGGCGAAGACCGCGATGGGCGAGATGGTCCGGATCTGGGGGCGGCTCGATGCCCTGGAGGAGGACTTCAAGATCAACCAGGCCGAAGGGGTCGGGCAGCGCGAGCCCGATCTCGGGTTCGCCTGGGCGGTGTACATGTGGGCGTCCGGGCGGACGCTGGACGAGGTGCTGCGCGAGGCGGAGATGCCGGCGGGGGACTTCGTCCGTTGGTGCAAGCAGGTGATCGACGTGCTGGGGCAGGTGGCTGCGGCGGCTCCTCGGGAGGGGAGTTCTGTGGGGCGGAATGCGCGTAAGGCGGTTGATGAGGTGTTGCGCGGGGTTGTGGCGTACAGCTCCGTGGGATGAGCGTCCGGGGGCGTTGTTGTCGGGTGCGGGCGGGGGCGCGCAAGTGGGTGCGCCTGCGGCCGGGCTTGTCCCCTACCCGCCCCTTCCCGTGACCGGGGCTCTGCCCCGGACCCCGCTCCTCAATCGCCGGAGGGGCTGACATGGGGGCCGGAGGGGCTGAAGTGTGTGCCGGATCTGTACGCGCGCCAGCCGCCGTGCTCCGTGATGTCCTTCGATCCCGCCACCGCGTACGGCTCGCAGAGGAAGCCGGGTGCCGTGGTGCCGTCCGACAGGTCGATTCTGCCCAGCGTCATGGGGTGGGGGAGGGCTGCCGTGAGGGTGCCGAGGCCCTCGGGCGGCAGTTCCCAGATCTCTGTCTCGATGGCGGCGCCTCCCTCGTCCGTGCGGACCAGGCCCGGTTTCGGTGGTGTGGTCGCCAGCGCGTGCAGGCGGTAGACGGGGGCCGTGGTCGTCGTGCGGAGCAGACGGGCGCCGAGTGACAGGAGCTGGGGGTTGAGCGGCTCGCCGGTCAGGTGGGCGCCGACCACCGCGAGGCGGACGGGCGGGGTCAGCAGGGCGGCGATCCGGGGCAGGCGTTCGTCCGTGTGCGCCCGGCCGATCAGCATCACGCCGAACGGCAGGCCCGCCACCTCGCCCGCGGGCGCTGCCACCGCGCACAGGTCGAACAGGTTGGTGGAGTTGGTGAACCGGCCCAGGCGGGCGTTCGCGCCCAGCGGGTCGGCCTCCACGTCCGCGAGCGCGGGGTGGCCGGGGGCGGTGGGGAGCAGCAGCGCGTCCGCGTCGCCCAGCGCGTCCTCGGCCGCGCTCCGGAGCTCCGCCAGCCGGTCCCGGTCCGCGAACAGCCGGTGGGCCGGGATGTCCCGGGCCGCCGTGATGATGCCCGCCACCGTGGGGTCCAGGCCGGACGGGCCGCTGTCGACGAACGCGCCCACCGCCGTGTACCGCTCCGCCACGAACGCCCCCGCGTACAGCATCGCCGCCGCCTCGGTGAAGGGGGACAGATCGAGGGGAACCAGGACGGCGCCTGCTGCGCGGAGGCGGTCGGCCGTGGCCTCGTAGGCCTCCGCCCAGCCCGGGTCCAGTTCGCCCAGCTGGTCCGTCGGCGGTACCGCGATCCGCCACGGCCCCGGGGTCCGGGCGGGGACGGGGCGGGCGGTGGGGGTGGTCATCAGGGCGAGTGCCGACTCCGCCTCGGGGAGCGTACGGGCGAAGACGGTGACGCAGTCCAGGCTCGCGCAGGCCGGGACCACGCCCTCCGTCGGGACGAGGCCGCGGGTCGGCTTCAGGCCCACGATGCCGTTGAACGCGGCCGGGACCCGGCCGGAGCCCGCCGTGTCCGTACCGAGGGCGAGATCCGCGATGCCGAGCGCCACGGCCACCGCCGAACCCGAGCTGGAACCGCCGCTGATCCGGTCGGGGGCGTGGGCGTTGCGGACCGCGCCGTACGGGGACCGGGTGCCGACGAGGCCGGTGGCGAACTGGTCCAGGTTGGTCGTGCCGATCACCAGGGCGCCCGCGGCCCGCAGGCGGGCCACGGCGGGGGCGTCCGCCGCCGGTTCGTACGCGTAGGACGGGCAGCCCGCCGTGGTGGGCAGGCCGGCCACGTCGATGTTGCCCTTGACGGCCAGCAGCCGGCCCGCCAGGGGGAGGAACTCACCTGCCGCGAGGCGGGTTCCGAGCGCGTGGGCCTCCTCCTCCAGGTCGGACTGCGGGCGCAGGCCGATCCAGATCTCCGGGCGGTCCACCGCCTCGATGCGGGCGTAGGCGGCGCGGATCCGGGCGAGGACGGGTGCGAGCGAGGTGCTGGGCATCAGGGGGCTCCTGGGTTCGTGCGGGCGAGGGGGGCCAGGGTGACCAGGGCCGTGCCGGCCTCCACCTGGGCGCCCGGGCGGGTGAGGATCCTTTCCACCACGCCGTCCGCCGGGGCGTGGACCCGGGACTCCATCTTCATCGCCTCCAGCGCCAGCAGCGGCTGACCCGCCGTCACCGTGTCGCCCTCGGCCACGTTGAGCTGCCAGACCGAGGCCGCGAACTCGGCCTCCACCAGCCGTCCGCCCGGCGGCACCGTCACCTCGGCGGCCGGGGGCGCCGGGGCGTCGGCGGCCTCCGCCCGGGCGAACTCGCCCGCCGCCTCCCAGGCGTCCCGCTCGGCGGCGAAGGCCGTGCCCTGGCGGCTGCGGAACGCGGCGATCGAGTCCGCGTTCCCGGCCAGGAACTCCTCGTACCGGGCCAGTGAGAACTCGCCCTCCTCGATCTTCGGGACGAACCGGCCGGAGATGATGTCGGCGCGCAGCTCCAGGAGTTCGTCGGCCTCCACCGGATACCACTTGATGCGGTCGAAGAAGCGGAGCAGCCACGGGGAGCCCGGTTCGAAGGCGCCGCGCTGCTGCCAGCCGGACCAGACCTGGGTGGTGCGGCCGACGAACTGGTAGCCGCCCGGCCCCTCCATGCCGTAGACGCACAGGTAGGCGCCGCCGATGCCGACGGAGTTCTCCGCGGTCCAGGTACGGGCCGGGTTGTACTTGGTGGTGACCAGCCGGTGGCGCGGGTCCAGCGGAGTGGCCACCGGGGCACCGAGGTACACGTCGCCGAGGCCCATCACCAGGTACTCGGCGTCGAAGACCGTGCGGTACACGTCGTCGACCGAGTCCAGGCCGTTGACCCGGCGGATGAACTCGATGTTCCACGGGCACCAGGGCGCGTCGTCCCGGACCCCCGCCATGTAGCGGGCGATGGCCTCGCGGGTCGCCGGATCGTCCCAGGACAGCGGCAGGTGCACGGTGCGGGACGGGACGGTCAGGGCGTCGGTGGGCGGGAGCGCCGCCTCGGTGCGGTGGAGCAGGTCCAGGAGCGCGGTCTGCGGGAGCACCGCGGGGTCCGTCTGGATCTGGAGCGAACGGATGCCCGGCGTCAGGCCGGTGATGCCCGGGACGGCCGCGGCCGTCAGGGCTTCCATCAGGGCGTGGACGCGCATCCGCAGTGCCAGGTCCAGCTGCATCGGCCCGTACTCGACCAGCACGTTGTCGTCGCCGCTGCGGCGGTAGGTGACGGCGTCGTCGCGGTACAGGACGCCGCCGTCGGTGATCTCGGGGCGGGACTCTCCCGTCACCGTCACGGGCAGGAAGCGGACGGTGTCGCCGGGGCGCAGCTGGCCCAGCTTCCAGCGTTCGGCGGTCACCACCGTCGCCGGGCAGACGAAGCCGCCCAGCGACGGGCCGTCGGGACCGAGCAGCACGGGCATGTCGCCGGTGTAGTCGACCGCGCCCACGGAGTACGGCGTGTCGTGGATGTTCGACGGGTGCAGCCCGGCCTCGCCGCCGTCCGCCCGGGCCCAGCGCGGCTTCGGGCCGATCAGGCGGACCCCGGTGCGGGCCGAGTTGAAGTGGACCTTCCAGTCGGCCGCGTAGAAGTCGTGGATGTCCTCCTCGGTGAAGAACTCCGGCGCCGCGTGCGGGCCCTCGGCGGCGGCGATCTGCCAGGTGCCCGTGAGGCTCGGCCGTCCGGCCACGGGGACCGGGAGGGCCTCCGGTGCGGTGGCGCCCCCGTGCAGCACGTCGCCGGTGCGCAGGGCCCGGCCGCCGTGCCCGCCGAAACCGCCGAGCGTGAACGTGGCCGCGCTGCCCAGGAACTCCGGGACGTCCAGACCGCCGCCGGCGAACAGGACGTACGTACGCAGTCCGTGCCCGTCCGGTGCGCCGACCGCGAGTGCGGCACCCGCCGGGACGGTCAGCGGCTCCCACTGGGGGACCGGTGCGCCGTCGAGGGTCACCGGGGCCGGGGCGCCGGTGACGCACACGGTCGTGGCGTGCGTGAAACGGAGGGTGGGGCCCTGGAGGGTGCATTCGAGTCCGGGGGCGCCGGGGGTGTTGCCGAGGGCGGTGTTGCCGAGCCGGAACGACAGGTCGTCCATCGGGCCCGACGGGGGGACGCCGACCTGCCAGTAGCCGGTGCGTCCCGGCCAGTCCTGGACGGTGGTGAGGGTGCCGCCGGAGACCACCTCGACACGGGGCGTCGGGTCGTCGATGGTGGCGAGCGTGGCCGTGGAGTGTGTCGCGGTACGGACCCGGTCGTCGGCCAGTGCGGCCCGGACCAGGCCGAGGTTGGTCTCGATGCCGTCGACGCGGGTCGAGGCGAGCGCCGCGTCCAGCCGGGCCAGGGCCTCCGCGCGGTCGGTGCCGTGGGCGACGACCTTGGCCAGCATCGGGTCGTACGCCGTCGTCACCTCCGTGCCCGTCTCGATCCAGCTGTCCACCCGCAGGCCCTCGCCCCGGGGGAAGTCGACCCGGGTCAGCAGACCGGCGCCGGGGCGGTGGTCGCGGCTCGGGTCCTCGGCGTAGACCCGCGCCTCGACGGCGTGGCCGCGGGGTGCGTCGGGCTGCCGCACGACGGCGGTCTCGCCCTGGGCCAGGCGCAGCATCCACTCGACGAGGTCGACGCCGTGGATCTCCTCGGTGACCGGGTGCTCCACCTGGAGCCGGGTGTTGACCTCCAGGAAGTACGCCTCGGCGCGCGCCGCGTCGTAGACGAACTCCACCGTCCCGGCCGAGCGGTAGCCGACCGAGGCGCACAGCTCCCGCGCGGAGTCGGTCAGCCGGCTCCGGATGCGGGCGGGGAGGCCGGGCGCGGGCGCCTCCTCCAGGACCTTCTGGTTGCGGCGCTGCAGCGAGCAGTCGCGGTCGCCGAACGTCACCACCCGGCCGTTCCCGTCCCCGAACACCTGCACCTCGACATGGCGGGCGTTCTCCACCAGGCGTTCCAGGAAGACGCCGGCCGAGGAGAACGACGCGGCGGCGACCCGCTGCACCCGCTCCCAGGCGCCGGCGAGCTCCTGGGCCGACCGGCAGGCCGACATGCCGATCCCGCCGCCCCCGCCGGTGGCCTTCAGCATCACCGGGTAACCGATGCGCTCCGCGGCCGCCAGCGCGGCCGGCAGATCCGGCAGCAGCCCGGTGCCGGGGGCGAGCGGGACGCCCGCCGCCTCGGCCGCGGCACGTGCCGTGTGCTTGGCGCCGAACAGCTCCAGCTGGGCGGCGGTCGGGCCGACGAAGACGATCCCGGCCTCCTCGCAGCGCCGCGCGAACTCCGCGTCCTCGGAGAGGAATCCGTACCCCGGGTGGATGGCCCCGGCCCCGGTGTCCTTCGCCGCCCTCAGCACCAGATCGGCGTCGAGATAGGACTCCTTGGCGGGCGCCGGGCCCAGCCGGACGGCCTCGTCGGCGAGCCGGACGTGCGGGGCCGAGCGGTCCGGGTCGGAGAAGACGGCGACCGTGCGCAGACCGAGGCGGCGGGCCGTACGGATGATGCGGACGGCGATCTCGCCCCGGTTGGCGATCAGCAGCGTGCCGAAGGCCGCAGGTGTGTCGAGGGCCGTCGGAGGATCGAACGTCATCGGCTTGTCCCGGTGAGAGTGGCTTCTACCGCCGTCGGCTCGAAACCGTTGCAGGGGTTGTTGATCTGGGGGCAGTTGGAGATCAGCACGAGCACGTCCGTCTCGGCCCGCAGCGTGAGGGAGAGGCCGGGCGCCGAGAGTCCGTCGACGATGCCGAGCGTGCCGTCCGGTTCCACCGGCACGTTCATGTACCAGTTGACGTTGGACACCAGATCGCGCTTGCCGAGCCCGTGCCGGGCGCCCTCCGCCAGGAAGTTGTCCACGCAGGCGTGCTGCGACCAGGTGTGGTGGCCGTAGCGCAGGGTGTTGGACTCCTTAGAGCACGCGCCGCCGACCGTGTCGTGCCGGCCGCAGCCGTCCGCCGTGACCGTCATCAGGGGGCTGTACTCGTTCGACATCAGCACGCTGCCGGTGGTGAGGAAGATGCCCCCGCCGGCCTGGATCGTGTCGGGCGCGCTGTAGCGGACGGCCGTGTCGTGGGCGTCGTACACCAGGAAGTCCACCGCCTGGTTGCCGTGCAGATCGGTGAGCGTGAGGTGCTCACCCGCGCGGACCTTCGCGGACCAGGCCGCGCGGGCGGGGATGGTGGTGGTCGTCATGCGAGCCCCCGGGCGGTGAGGAAGTCGAGTGTGTTGAGGAAGGCGCGGCGGCTCTCCGGTGCCGCGTCCCAGAGGGCGTCGCCCGGGGCCGTCGGCCGGGCGCGCCAGGCCAGGACCTCCAGCGGGGTGCTGGTGTAGGCGGGGCGCGGGTCCAGCGGATGCGGGACGTTCGCGATCAGCACGGTCAGGTCCTGCTCGGCGCGCAGGGTCACCGAGCCGCCCGCCCCGGCCGAGCCGGTGAACTCCGCGGTGCCGTCCCCGCCGATCCGTACGCCCTGGAAGAAGGAGAGCGAGGGCGGCAGATCGCGCGGCTCCAGGCCGTTCTTCAGGGCGGCCAGTTTCAGCAGTTCGCGGCCGGCGGGGGAGCCCGACTGCGGGGTGCCGTCGCCGTAGCGGCGGGTGTTCCGGCCCAGGGTGGAGGTGCCGCACAGGGCGTCGTGCCGGCCCGAGGAGTCCGCGGTCACCGAGGCGAGCACCCGCCCCTGGTCGGACAGGAGCAGCCGGCCGGCACCCAGGTAGGCGTTCCACTGCACCTTCACCGTGTCCGCGGTGTTGAGCCGCTCCCACGGCCGGCCGTCCGCGTACAGCAGCAGATGGGCGCAGGCGTCCCCCGCGAGGTCGGTGAGCCGCAGCTCGGTGCCGCGGGCCAGGACGCGGTGCGTGTAGTTGCCGCCCCCGACCGTCTCGGCCCAGACCGGGGTGCCCGGGGTGGCGTCCGGCCAGTCGCTCGCGGGCACCACCGGCATGGCACCGGTACGGGTGCCGTCCTGGGCACGGGCGTGGTCCCGGGCCCCGTGTGTCGTCGCTGTCGCCATGGCTGAACCTCCGGCTCGACGTGTTGCCGATGCTTGTTTCTGTCGCGCGACAGAAATTAGGGGGCCGGGGAGTCGTGGCCATTGCCCGTTCGTTGCGCGGGAGTTACCGAGTGCTCACCAAGATCGTGGCGCCCGGGGATGTGGGACGATCGGCCCATGTCCAGTACCTCGGGAACCGGCGGCGGCCGCCGGGTCGGCCGGCCGCGCGCCACCCAGCGACCGGACACCGGACTGTCCGCACGGGAGGAACTCCTGTCCGCCGCAGCCGAGTTGTTCACCACTCGTGGATACGCGGCCACCACCACCCGGGCCGTCGCCGAACGGGCGGGTATGCGCCAGGCCACGATGTACCACTACGTGGCGGGCAAGGAGGATCTGCTCGCGGCGCTGCTGGAGTCGACCGTCACCCCGTCGCTCGCGCTCGCCGGGAAGCTGCTCGCGGACGCGTCGCGGCCGGCCGAGGACCGGCTGTGGGAGCTGTGCCGCGCGGATGTGGCGCTGCTGTGCGGCGGCCCGTACAACCTGGGCGCGCTGTACGTCCTGCCGGAGGTGCGGGCCGAGCGGTTCGCGGACTTCCACCGGGTGCGGGCGGCGCTGCGGGCCGCGTACGGGGAACTGCTGGCCGCCACCGGGGCGGGCGCGGCGCTCGGCGCGGACGAGGCGCGGCTCCGCGCCGATCTGGTCTTCGGGCTCATCGAGGGCGTGATCCTCGTGCATCTGTCGGAGCCCGGGCGGGCGACGGAGACGTTCGCGGCGGCCACGGCGGACGCGGCGCTTCGGATCGTGGGCGTGGGGGCGGATTCCGCCGGGTGATCGTGGTGCGGCCGGGACCGCTGTCCGCGGACCCGGCCGGTGACGGTGGTCCCTTCCGTGGTGGGGGTGACACGCCCTAAGTGCGGTTGCCGCTCCTCATCGAGGCGCCCGCGCAGACCAGCCCCAGCAGGACGGTCAGACCGCCGATGATGACGTTGTTGAGCACGACGCCCATGTCCGGGCTGCTGCCCACCACCCAGGGCGAGATGATCATCCAGGCGCCCATCGCGCAGATGGCCCAGCTCAGGCCGTACATGCGCTGCGGCATCACGGTGAATCCCAGCCCCAGCACGGCGATCGCGATACCCATGATCAGGTTGTGCGTCACGAGGGACGACTGGGACGTCGTGAAGTGCAGCACCCAGGGCGATACGGCGCAGTACAGACCGACCAGGAACACCGGCCCGTCGACGAGCGCCACGTCGCGGCCGCCCATCATCCGGTCGTACCGGTCGCGCATTTCGGAGACGTCGGGGTGTCCGGTCATGTCGTGACCGGTGTGCGAGACGTTTGACATGGTTCGTCTCCCTTGCTTTCGCAGGCCTGGCCGCCGCTGTGTGCGGCAAGCGACCCGCTCTGCCATTGTGCTCTTATATGCCCCTTATGTGTAGGTTCAAGGCAGCTGAATCTCCGCAGGATGCGCATCGGTGCTCCGGTCGTCCAGCCGCCGGGCCAGCGCGATCAGGTCCGGGGTGCGCAGCACCCGGTCGCCGTACCCCGGCAGCGGGACGTGCAGCGGCCCGGTCCAGTGCGACGGGATCGCCCCGAGCCCGTACACCGCACCCGTCAGCGCCCCCGTCACCGCGGCCACGGTGTCGGTGTCCCCGCCCACGTCGATCGCCGCGGCCAGCGCGTCCTCGTACGCACGCGTCGTGCGCAGCGCCCACAGCGCCGTACCGAGGCAGGGCCACACCGCGCCGTTGAACTCGGTCGCCAGGTCCGGATGCCAGTCGGGTGCGAGGACGGCGGCCCAGCGCTCCCGGTGGGCCGCGTGCACGGCGGCCAGTGCGTCGGGGACGGCGTCGAGCGGATCGGCCCCGTTCAGCGCCACCCGGATCAGTTCGTGCAGGACGGCGGTGCCCTCCCAGGCGGCGCGGTCGCCGTGCGTCAGGGCGGCGATCCGGCGGGCCGCTTCCATGGTCGCGGCCCGGGCCTCCGCCTCCGGCCGCTCCGGCCCGGCGAAGTACACGGCCGAGGTGGCGGCGCGCATCAGTGAACCGTTGCCCGCCGCCCGGCCGTTGATCCGGAAGTGCAGCGCCGCGGCGAGGTCCCACGGATCACCACTGGTCAGGACGGCCTCCGTCTGGAGGCCGATGTCCTTGGGATCGCCGGCCGCCCACCGCCGGAACCGGCCGAACAGGTCGGGCAGGTCGAGACCGCCGCACTCCAGCAGCGACTCCGCGACGAGCACGGCCATCTGCGTGTCGTCCGTCGCCTCGCCCGGGTCCCAGCCACCGCCGCCGCACATCGTGCCGGAGCCGTCCGGGAAGCGGGCGGTGTGGACGCCGGCCGGACCGAACTCGAACGGCGCGCCCAGCGCGTCGCCGACGGCCGATCCGACCACCGCGCCGGCCGCCCGGTCCTGTCTGCTCGGGGAGTCCATCCGGTCAGCGTACGGAGGCCGGCCGTTTCACGCAGGCGCGATACACGGCCCCGAGCAGCACCGTGGCGCCCAGGAAGAGCACCGTGAACCACTGGAAGTACCAGTGCCCGCCCGCCGGGTCGTACACCGCCGCCCTCGGCCAGGCCAGGTTGACGGTCATCACCGCTCCGTACCCGAAGGCCAGCGCGTTGACGGGGAGTCCCCAACGGCCGAGCGAGAAGAGCGGTTCGCCCGTCTCGTCGTGCGGCGGGCCGGAGGCGGGCGAGAGCGGCAGGCGGCGCAGCCGGCGCAGCAGCATCGGGCCCGTGACCATGGCGTACGCGAGGTAGAGCATCGCGATGCACGTGGTGCCGATGGCCAGGAACGCCTCGGGGGACGCCAGGTTGAGCAGGCCGAGTGCCGCGGCCGCCGCGCCGACGAACAGGGCGGGTGCGGCGGGCATTCCGGTGCGCGGGGAGACCTTGGCGAGGCGGGCGGAGAAGGGCAGTACGCCGTCGCGCGCCATCGAGAACAGCATCCGGGAGCCGGCCGTCTGGATGGCGAGGGTCGCCACCGCCACGGCGACCGCCACGTCGGCCAGCAGGAAGCGGCCGACCCCGTCCCCGAGGCTGCTGGTCAGCACGTACGAGAGGCCCTCCGTGGCCAGCCGGCCGTCCGTCAGGTCCGGTGCGGCCAGGATGCCGGCGAGCACCAGTAGTCCGCCGAGCACACCCGCCGAGGCCAGTGCGAGCAGGATCGTGCGCGGGGCGGTGCGGCGCGGGGAGCGGGTCTCCTCGCTCATCTCGCCCGCGCTGTCGAAGCCGATCAGGACGTAGGCCGCGGTGAAGGAACCGACCAGCAGGGCGCCGAGCGCGCCGCCCTGGCCGCCGGTGTGCAGCGTGACGCCGGGGGTGCGTTCGGTGTGGGTGAACAGGAGGACCAGGATGAGGACCGCGCCGATGATCTCGGCCGTCACTCCGACGCGGTTGACGACCGACATGACCCTGTTGTCGAGCAGGTTCACCGTCGTGGTGAGGGCGAGGAGGACGACGGCCAGCAGCGCGGCGTTGGCCGCGCCCGTCGCCGTGGTGGGTGCCGGATCGCCGCCCACCAGCTGGAATCCGGACCAGATCGCGGGCAGCACCACCTGGAGCGCGAGCGCGGCGGCCGCGACCACGACGATCTGTCCGATCACCATGATCCATCCGGCGAACCAGCCGAAGGCGGGGGTGCTCAGCCGGGTCGACCACTGGTAGATCGCCCCGGACAGCGGGTAACGGGCGGCGAGTTCGGCGAAGCACGCGGCGACCAGCAGCTGGCCCACGAGCACGGCCGGCCAGGTCCAGAAGAAGGCCGCGCCGCCGAAGGAGAAGCCGAACGCGAAGAACTGGAAGACGGTGGTGAGGACGGAGATGAAGGAGAAACCGGCCGCGAACGAGGCGTAGCGCCCCATGGAGCGGTGCAACTCCTGGCGATAGCCGAAACCGGCCAGGGAGGTGTGGTCGCCCTGGCCGGTTCCGGCGGGATCCGGACGTACGTCCGTTGGTGCGGTGGCGGTCATGTCAGCCCCTGTCGCCGATTTCCTGTCGGGCGACAGAAATTAGGGACGCGCTGTTTCCGGGGCGTGACGTGACCGTGTCCGGGCGGGGCCGAAGTGCTCACGCCCTCCGGCGGGTTGCCGAAGGGCGTGAGCGCGGGCCCGCGCGGAAGGACCGCTACTTGGCGGGCATCAGGACCGTGTCGACGATGTAGACCGTCGCGTTGGCGGTCGGGACGTTGCCGCAGACGACCTTCGAGGAGTCGTTCACGGTGTACGTCATGTCCGAACCGGACGTCGTCAGCTCGCTCTTCTCCAGGGTGTCGAAGGAGCCCTTCTCCAGCTGCTTCGGCGTCAGCTTCTGGCCCACCACGTGGTAGGTGAGGACCTTGGTGAGCGCGGCCTTGTCGGCGAGCAGCTTGTCCAGGTCGGCCTTCGGGACCTTGGCGAAGGCGTCGTTGGTCGGGGCGAACACCGTGATGTTCTGCGCGTTGTTCAGGGTGTCGACCAGGCCGGCCTTCTTGACCGCGGTGACCAGGGTGGACAGCGCCGGGTTGTGCGAGGCGGCCGTGGCGACCGGGTCCTTCGCCATGCCGTCGAAGGAGCCCGCACCGTTCTTCGGCACCGACGAACAGGCGGGGCCGAAGGGCTGGTCCATGGGCATCGTGTCGCTCGCGGACGCCGACGCCGGGTCCGAGGCCTTCGCCGAACTGGCCGAGGAGCCGGACGCGCTGTCCTTGGAGTCGCTGGAGCAGGCCGAAAGGGCCAGCGGCAGGACGAACGCCGCCGAGATGGCGACGGCGGCACGACGCGCGTGGGTGACCTTCATGATGGTTCTCCTGGTTCGTATGGGTGACCGAATGATTACGGTCGGTAAGGGGGTTGGGCTGTGCGAAACGCTGCTCCTCGCGGAGCGCGTGAGTAAGGGGAGGTGGTGACCGTCCGGTCAGGACACGTCGACCACCACCGAGTGCCAGCCCGTCGCACCGTTGGGTACGGTGCCGACGCGCCGGTCGGTCTGAGTGGCGCCGGTGCGGTCCGTCGCACGGACCTCCAGGGTGTGGTTGCCGGAGGTGGCCGGCCACTCCCACACCCACTGGCGCCAGGTGTCACGGCTGTCCTCGGCCGCCAGCTTCGCGGGATTCCACGGGCCGCCGTCCACCCGGACCTCGACCCGCTGGATACCGCGGTGCTGGGCCCAGGCGACCCCGGCGACCGGAATGGTGCCGGCCTTCGGGGAGGCGAAGGGGCGGGGGGTGTCGATCCGGGACTCGGTCTTGATCGGTGCCTGCTTGGACCAGGAACGCTTGACCCAGTAGGCGTCGTAGTCGTCGAACGTGGTCAGCTCGATGTCCTTGATCCACTTGCAGGCCGAGACGTATCCGTACAGGCCGGGAACGACCATCCGGACCGGGAAGCCGTGGTCGAAGGGCAGCGGCTCACCGTTCATGCCGAGGGCGAGCAGCGCGTCGCGTCCGTCCATGACGTCCTCGACCGGCGTGCCGATCGTCATGCCGTCCACCGAACGCGCCACGATCTGGTCGGCGGGTCCACCGCCGGACGGCGGCTTCACCCCCGCCTCGCGCAGCAGATCGGCCAGTCGCACACCGATCCACCGCGCGTTGCCGACGTACGGTCCGCCCACCTCGTTGGACACGCAGGTCAGGGTGATGTCGCGCTCGATGATCTCGCGGCGCAACAGGTCCTGGAAGCTGAGCGTCAGGGGCGTCTTCACGCCCTTGCCGTGGATCCTCAGCCGCCAGTCGTTCGCATCGATCCGCGGCACGACCAGCGCCGTGTCCACCCGGTAGAAGCTCTTGTTCGGGGTTACGAACGAGCTCAGCCCCCGGATCTTCAGATCGGCGCCCGCGGGTACGGCGGGCGCCCGCGAGCCGGGTACGGGCAGCACCAGGTCGTTCCGTGAGGCGGTGGCCCCGGCCTGGACGGCGGAGGTGAGCCGCCGCCCGAGCAGACCGGCACCGGCCGAGGCGACCGCCGCGGCGCTCGCCGCGATGACGAAGCCCCGCCGGTCGAAGGTGCCGCGGACCGGCTCCCCGTCCCTCCCGCCAGCCGCGGGGGAGGGGCCGGGAGCCGGAGCCAGCCGTCCGACCAGGAAGTACAGCAGTCCTGCGGCCAGCACGGCACCCACCACCGAGGGCAGGGCGTCGGACGGGCGGCCCTCCGGCCGCCCGATCGCCGCGACCGCCCCGACCACGCCGAAGACCAGAACGGCCGCCGAACCGATCAGCCGGTGCCGCAGTGCCAGCATCCCGACCGCCACGGCGAAGACCGCCAGCAGGGCCAGAATCCCGAGCTCCAGGACCAGCTTGTCGTTGGTGCCGAAATGGCGGACCGCGAAGTCCTTCAGCGCCGGGGGAGTGCGGTCGATCACCGCACCGCCCACCACCGCGACCGGACCCGCCTCGGGACGCACGACCGCCGCCACGAGCTCGGCGACGGCCAGGGCGCAGAACCCGGCGATCACACCGCTGAGCGCGGCGCAGGCCGCTCGTGCCCAGCGGGACCGCCGGGACCCGGGGGCCCCGCTCTTCGCTTCGTTCCGATCTTCGCTCACAACCGGGATTCGTGGCCGGTCGGCCCGCGGATTGGTCTGTCACCCGAACGAATGAGAGTCGGTCCCGGCCAATCCGCGGCGCGACCTGTAACGAACCACAGTTGAGAGGCCTCGCCGCTCGCGCGCGTCAGCGCGCGAGCGCGGGGCACGGGCAGGCGGAGGGAACGGCATGACAGGCAGGCGGCAACGTACAGCGGTGGTGGGGAGCGGGGTGGCGGGACTGACCGCCGCGCACATCCTGCGCACGGCCCACGACGTGACGCTGTTCGAGGCGGACGACCGGGTGGGCGGCCACGCGCACACCCACGACCTGCCCGCGTCGGACGGCCGCGTCCACCGCGTCGACTCCGGCTTCATCGTGCACAACCGGCGCACCTACCCGCATCTGCTGCGGCTCTTCGCGGAGCTCGCCGTCCCGACCCAGGAGTCGGAGATGAGCATGTCGGTGCGGTGCGAGGGATGCGGCCTGGAGTACGCGGGTGCCCGCGGCCCGGCCGGTCTGCTCGCCCGGCCCGCCCAGCTCCGGGACCCCGCCTATCTGCGGATGCTGGCCGCCGTGCCGCGCTTCCACCGGGCCGCCCGCCGCCTCCTGGCCGACGGCGGACCGGACGCGGACACGATGACGCTCGGCGAGTTCGCCGCCCGCGGCCGCTTCTCCCCGTACTTCACCGCCCATTTCCTCACCCCCGTGGTCTCCGCGGTCTGGTCCTGCGACCCGGTGACCGCGATGCTGTACCCCGCCCGCTACCTCTTCCGCTTCCTCGACCACCACGGGATGCTCGCGGTCGGCGGCTCCCCGGTGTGGCGGACGGTCACCGGCGGTTCGGGCGCCTACGTCGAACGGGTCACCAAGCAGCTCGCCGCCGTCCGCACCGCGACCCCGGTCCGTGCCGTGCGCCGGCACACGGACGGCGTCGACCTCGTCACCGCCGACGACACCACCGAGGCGTTCGACTCCGTCGTCATCGCCACCCACCCCGACCAGGCGCTGCGCATCCTCGCCGACCCGACGGACGAGGAACGCCGCACCCTGGGCGCCTTCCGCTACTCCCGCAACCCCACCCTGCTGCACACCGACACCCGGCTGCTGCCGAGCGCCCGCGGCGCCCGCGCCTCCTGGAACTACCTGATGCCGGACTGCTCGGCCGACGCCCGGCACGTCACCGTCAGCTACGACATGAACCGGCTCCAGCGGCTCGACGCCCCCGAGACCTTCGTCGTCACCCTGAACGGCGCCGACCGCGTCGCCCCCGGCCTCGTCCGCGCCCGCATGGTCTACGAACACCCCGTCTTCACCCCGGAGTCGGTGGCCGCGCAGGCCCGGCTGCCCGCCCTGTCCGGCCCGGTCACCGCCTACGCGGGGGCGTACCACGGCTGGGGATTCCACGAGGACGGCTGCCGCTCGGGGGCCGAGGCCGCCGCCGCCCTGGGGGTGGACTGGTGAACGCCCTCTACCCCTGCACCATCGCCCACGTACGGAGTGCGCCGGGCAAGTACGCGTTCCGGCACCGCACCTACCTGTGGCTGATCGACCCGGACGGGCCGCCACCGCTGCCCGCGGCCCTGCGCCTGCTGGCGGGTTTCGACCCGCGCGACCACTTCGGCGGCACGGCCCCGACCATCCGGGACGGACTGAGCCGCTTCCTGGCCGCGAACGGCGTCGACCTCGCCGACGGCAGCGTGCGGATGCTCACCCAGGCCCGGGTGTTCGGCCACGTCTTCAACCCGCTGACCGTCTACTGGTGCCGCCGCGCGGACGGCAGCCCGCTCTGCACGGTCGCCGAGGTGCACAACACGTACGGCGAACGCCACTGCTACCTGCTGCGCCCGGACGCCGACGGCCGGGCGTCCACCGGCAAGGACTTCTACGTCTCGCCGTTCTTCGACGTGACCGGCTCCTACCGGATGCGGCTCCCCGAGCCGGGGCCCCGGCTCGACCTGACGGTGCACCTGGAACGGGCCGGCATCCGGCCCTTCACCGCCACGGTCCGCGGAGTGCGCCGCCCGGTCACCCCGCGCGCCCTGCTCCGGCTGGCGCTGCTCCACCCCTGGTCCACCGCCGTCGTCTCGGCCGCCATCCGGCTGCACGGCATCCGCCTGCTGCTGCGCGGACTGCCCGTACAGCCCCGTCCCCACCACCGCCCCCAGGAAGGAATGCAGTGAGCGTGTCCACGTCCCACTCCCCGTCCCCCTCCACCTCGCCCCCGGTGCACGCCACCGCGGACATCGACCCCGGGCGCTGGCCCGATGTCGTGCGGCCGCCGCGCGGCTCAAGGCTGCGGACCCTCATCGCCGAACGGCTCGTCCGCCACGCCCTGGACCGCCTCCCGCTCCGGGTCCGGCTCGCCGGACGCGAGGACCTCGGCCTCGGCGGCCCGCTGATGGACGTACGCGACCCCGCCACGTTCTTCCGCAGAATCGGCGTCGACGGACTGATCGGCTTCGGCGAGTCCTACATGGCGGGGGAGTGGGACTCACCCGACCCGGTGGGCGTGCTGACCGTCCTCGCCGACCAGGTCGCCACCCTGATCCCGCAGCCCCTCCAGCGGCTGCGGGGCGTCTGGGCCCGCCGCCGCCCCGCCGGACAGCTCGGCACCCGTGAGGGCGCCCGCGACAACATCAGCCACCACTACGACCTGTCCAACGAGCTCTTCGCGCTCTTCCTCGACGAGACGCTCAGCTACTCCTCCGCGATCTTCCGCGGCTTCCCCGCCGAGCACGCCCTGCTGCCCGCCGCCCAGCACCGCAAGATCGACCGGCTGCTCGACCTCACCGAGGTCGGGCCCGGCACCCAGCTCCTGGAGATCGGCACGGGCTGGGGCGAACTCGCGATCCGGGCCGCCGCCCGCGGCGCCCGCGTCGTCTCCGTCACCCTCTCGCGCGAGCAGCAGGAACTGGCCCGCCGCCGGATCAGGGACGCCGGGTTCGAGGACCGTGTCGAGGTCCGGCTCAGCGACTACCGG
Organism: Streptomyces sp. NBC_01257; assembly: GCF_035917255.1. Taxonomy (NCBI): domain Bacteria; kingdom Bacillati; phylum Actinomycetota; class Actinomycetes; order Kitasatosporales; family Streptomycetaceae; genus Streptomyces; species Streptomyces sp. NBC_01257. The sequence goes on along the minus strand of NZ_CP108472.1, from coordinate 1,941,904 downwards.
GACGTCGAGGGCGAGTACGACGCGATCATCAGCGTCGAGATGATCGAGGCGGTCGGCGCCGAGTTCTGGCCGGTCTACTTCCGCACCCTGGAGGAGCGGCTCGCCCCCGGCGGCAGGATCGCCCTCCAGGCCATCACCATGCCGGACGACCGGCTGCGCGCCGGCGGGAGCACCTACACCTGGATCCAGAAGTACATCTTCCCCGGCGGACTCCTCCCGTCCGTCGAGGCCGTCGGACAGGTCACCGCCGAGCACACGGGCCTGCGCGTCGAGCGCTGCGACGACTTCGGCACCCACTACGCCGAGACCCTGCGGCTGTGGCGGGAACGCTTCACCGAACGGACCGACGACGTCGACGCGCTCGGCTTCGACGCCACCTTCCGCAGGATGTGGACCTTCTACCTGGCCTACTCCGAAGCGGGATTCCGCTCCGGCTACCTCCATGTGCAGCAGATGCTGCTGACCCGTCAGGAAACAGCGCGATGACACTCACGGCCAAGCAGACCGCCGCCCCCGGCGCTGCGCAACGCCTCGAACCGCTCGTCGAGCAGCTGCTCGGCGGCGAACTGCCGGTCAGGGTACGGATGTGGGACGGCAGCGAGACCGGCGCCCCCGACGGGCCCCTGGTCCACGTCCGCTCCCGCCGCGCACTGCGCCGGCTCCTGTGGGCCCCGGGCGAACTCGGCCTCGCCGAGGCCTACATCACCGGGGACATCGACATCGAAGGTGATCTCGCCACCGGCCTGCGGGCGATGCGCCACGCGGTGCGCGAACGCGGACTGCGCCCGCCGAGCCCCGGTGCCGGCGGCCGGCTGCGGGCGCTGGGCACCGCGCTGCGGCTGGGCGCCGTCGGCCCCCGGCCACCGGTACCCGCCGCCCGCGCCGGACTCCACGGCGTGTTGCACAGCAAGGCCCGCGACCGGGCCGCCGTCAGCCACCACTACGACCTCTCCAACGCCTTCTACGCGCTGCTCCTCGACGAGACGATGGCCTACTCCTGCGGCTACTGGACCAGTGAAGCCCCCGGCTACGGCCCCGCGGACGCGCAGCGCGACAAGCTCGAACTGATCTGCCGCAAGCTGGGACTGCGTCCGGGCGCCCGGCTGCTGGACATCGGCTGCGGCTGGGGATCGCTCACGCTGTACGCCGCGCAGCGGCACGGCGTCCGCGTCACCGCGGTCACCCTCGCCCGGGAACAGGCGGCGTACGTCCGCCACCAGGTGGCCGAACGGAACCTGGAGGACCTCGTCGAGGTCCGCTGCTGCGACTACCGCGACATCGCCCGGGCGCCGGGCCACGAGGGCGGGTACGACGCGGTGTCCACCATCGAGATGGGCGAGCACGTCGGGGACGAGCAGTACCCGGCCTTCGCCGGGACGCTGCACGCCATGGTGCGGCCGCGCGGCCGGGTGCTCGTCCAGCAGATGTCACGCGGGCGCGACGCCCCGGGCGGCGGCGCGTTCATCGAGTCGTACATCGCGCCCGACATGCACATGCGCCCGCTCGGCGAGACGGTGACGCTGCTGGAGGGCGCCGGCCTCGAAGTGCGTGACGTCGAGGGGCTGCGCGAGCACTACGTGCGGACCGTCGACGCGTGGCGGCGCACCCTGGAGGAGAACCACCAGGAGTTCACGGACCTCGTCGGCGAGGAGACCGTGCGGGTGTGGCGGCTCTACCTGGCAGGCGGCGCCCTGGCGTTCGACGAACGGCGGATGGGCGTGGACCAGATCCTCTCCGTACGGCCGGAGACGACCGGTGCGGCCGGGATGCCGGACACCCGCAACGGCTGGTACGCGGCTTCGGCCGAGGTGCCGGCCGCGCGTGACGGGGCGACGGCCGGACTCGCGGAATGAGCGGCTTCGCATGGGCGGCGTTCGCACAGGGCCTGCTGCCCTGTGCGGGCGCCGCCCTGGCCGTCATGCTCGCGACGTTCGCCGTCGCCCTGCGCATGGGTGTGCACCGGGTCGTGGACGTCGCCTGGGGCCTGGGCTTCACCGCCGTGGCCCTCGTCTCGTACGCAGCGTCGGCCGGTGACGGGGACGGCACCCGCCGGTTCCTGGTCACCGTGCTCACCGCCGTGTGGGGGCTGCGCCTGGCCTGGCACATCGCCCGGCGGGGCCGGGGGCACGGCGAGGACCCGCGGTACGCGGCGATGCTCGCCAGGGCGCCGGGCGACCCGCGGCTGTACGCCCTGCGGAAGGTGTACCTGCTCCAGGGCGCCCTGGTCTGGCTGATCTCGCTCCCGGTGCAGGCGGCCGGGTACCTGACGGGACCGGCCGGCGCGTGGGCCTGGGCCGGTGCGGGCGTGTGGGCGGTGGGGCTGGTTTTCGAAGCGGTGGGGGACCGCCAGCTGGCCCGGTTCAAGACAGACCCGGCGAACCGCGGGAAGATCATGGACCGCGGACTGTGGTCCTGGACCCGGCATCCGAACTACTTCGGCGACTTCTGCGTGTGGTGGGGCCTGTTCCTGATCGTGTGCCAGGCGCCCGGCGCGGCCGCCGCCACCCTGGTGGCACCCGTCCTGATGAGCTTCCTGCTCATCGGCGGCAGCGGAAAGGCGCTCCTGGAACGGCACATGGCCGAGCGCCCCGGCTTCGCCGCGTACAGGGACCGGACCAGCGGATTCTTCCCGCGCCCGCCGCGCCGCGGCTGAGCCGCCCGCCGGGAGGGAGCCAGTGTGCCCCGTACCCCGGCCGCCTCCCAACGGCCGAAGTACGGGGTGGACACCGCGAAATGGCCACGGCCCACCGGGACGACCCGACCCGGGGCGAGCGCGTGCGGCCACTGCGTCAGGGGCCCGGACGAGCGACTGCGCCGGTCACCAACGGGTGCCCGGCGCAGCCGTCGCTCATGCGGCGGGGCGCTCGCTCATGCCGACGGAAGGTTCATCAGGGCCAGCGGGGCCGAGGTCGGCTGCGCCGATCCGCCCGCCGGCTCGACGGTGACACCCATGCCGGTCGCCTGGTCCACCGGGCCGTCGAGCAGGCTGGCGTACGTCGTCGGCGAGGTGCCCGACGCCTGCATCAGACCGGCGGAGCGCATCGTGCCGTCGTCGTCGAACCACAGCTGGTAGACCTTGCCCGCGGGCGCCTCGGCGAGTCCCGAGGCGAGGAACACGGCGCGGTTCTGGCTCTTGGACACCACGACCGTGCCCTTCCCGCCGTCCTCCAGGGACCCGGACCGGGTCTGTGCGTCGGGCGCGGCGAGGACCTGCGCGAGCTGGTCGCTCTCCTGCTGGGCGGCGCGGGAGTCCTGCCGGGCCTCCTGTGCCTCCTGGTTCTGCCACACCGCGATCCCGCCGAAGCCGGCGGCGGCGGCCAGGCTCGCGGCGAGCGCGAACTTCGGCCACCGGGACGTGCGGCTCGCGGTGGTACGGCCGGCGCTCGTGGTGCGGGCGCGGTGGCCGCCGGACGGCGGCTCCTGGCGCACGGTCGCGATCTCCTGCAGCACCCGCTCGCGCAGTTCCCGCGGCGGTGCGGCCGAGACGGCGAGCCCGAGCCGGGTCGCGGTCTCCGAGAGCTCGCGCACCTCGACGGAGCAGGCCTCGCAGTCGCCCAGGTGGCGTTCGAACTCCCGGCGTTCGGAGTCCGGCAGCGCGTGCAGGGCGTAGGCCCCGGTCATCGTGTGCAGTCCGGCGTCGCTCATGCGCTCACCCCGAGGCAGTCGCGCAGCCGGATCAGTCCGTCGCGCAGTCGAGTCTTGATGGTTCCCAGCGGTGTCGCGAGCAGCTCGGCCACTTCGCGATAGGTCAGTCCGCGGTAGTACGCGAGGGTGACGGACTCGCGCTGGAGTTCGGACAGGGTCCGCATGCAGCGGCGGACCTGTTCCCGCTCCAGCCGGCTCTCCACCTGTTCGGTGACGTCGTCGAAGGCGGGGGTGCGGTCGAGCAGCGCCGCCTTGTGCTCACGGGCCGTTGTCGCCTCGACCGAGCGCACCCGGTCCACCGCCCGGTGGTGGGCCAGCGTCAGCACCCAGTTCATGGCGCTCCCGCGGGCGGCCCGGAAGCGCGGCGCCGTGCGCCACACCTCGACCAGTACCTCCTGCGCGACCTCCTCCGACTGGGCGGGATCGCGCAGGACGCTGCGCACCAGACCGAGCACCGGCCCGCAGACAGCCTCGTACACCTGCGCGAACGCATCCTGATCGCCCCGGGCGACCATCCCCAGGAGCTCCTGGAGATCGGGCCCCGCCGAGGCCAATCCGCTGATGTGCACGGCTTCTTTCACGCGGGCTTCCTTCCGGGATGCTCATCGGTCTCCACGGGTGATTCGGAGCCGGTGACGGTGCGGATTGGTCAGGGGATGGAATCCTTCCACGCCCTGCGCGATACGCGATACATCGTGGTTGACGTGTCGCGGAGAATCGAGATATGTTCGGTGACGAGTATTCGGTGACGAAGTGAGGGTGGTGAGGGCGGTGGCCAAGCGGCGCAAGCTCGGCAATCCACTGGCACTCACGGTGATGGTGCTGCTCGCGGAGCGCCCCATGCATCCGTACGAGATCGCCCAGACCCTCCGCCGGCGCGGCAAGCAGCACAGCGTCAAGATCAATTTCGGCTCGCTCTACACCGTGGTCCAGAACCTGGAGAAGCACGGCTATGTGGAGGTCACGGGCGTGCAGCGGCAGGGCAACCGCCCCGAGCGCACGCTGTACGGCATCACCGGGGCCGGGCGCGCCGAGATGCTGGACTGGCTGTCCGATCTGATCGCGGTGCCCGCCGCCGAGTTCCCCGTCTTCGACACCGCCCTGTCGCTGCTTCCGGTGCTGCCGCCGGACGAGGTGGCGGAGCTGCTGACCGACCGGGAGCAGGCGCAGACCGTCCAGGCGGCGGCCCTCCGGGGCGTGCTCACCCAACTGGGTGACGCGCTGCCCCGGGTCTTCGTCGTCGAGACGGAGTACCAGCTCCACATGATCGAGGCGCAGCTGGAGTGGATCAGGGGGTTCCGTAAGGAGCTCACCGACTCCACCATCAGCGGCATCGAGGAGTGGAAGTCGTTCCACGAGACCGGCGAGGTACCCCAGGACTGGCAGGAACTGGACGAGCAGGCCATCGTCCCTGCCCCCGGCCCCGAAAGCGGGGCGTGACGGAGGAGGACGGACCCGGAAAGAAGAAAAGACCCCGGCAGGAGCTGTTGGAGCAGCGCCCGCCGAGGTCTCGAACCCCGGACCGGACAAGCCGTGAAGGCACGCCAGGCGATCGAGGTGCGGCACACCCAGGATAGCCCGGCACTCCTCACGCGGACCGGCTCGGCCCACCGGGCACTCGGAGACCCGAGTGTCCAGCCGACCACAGGAGAGCTCCGCCATGAGCACCCGTGCGCCCGCCGTCCAGGCGCGGCAGCTGATCAAGACCTATCCAGGTGAGGTCACCGCGCTGAGCGGGATGGACCTCACCGTCGCGCCCGGCACCGTCTTCGGGCTCCTCGGCCCCAACGGGGCCGGGAAGTCCACCACCGTCAAGATCCTCACCACGCTCGCCCGCCCCGACTCCGGGACCGCGTCCGTCGCCGGGCACGACGTCCTGCGCCACCCCGACCGGGTCCGCGGGGCGATCGGTGTCGTCGCCCAGAAGTCCGGCGCCGACCCCGTCGCCACCGGCCGGGAGAACCTGGTGCTCCAGGGCCGCCTGTACGGGATGCGCGGCGCCGCCGTCCAGCGGCGGGCCGATGAGCTGCTGGACCGCTTCGACCTCGCCGACGCCGGGAAGCGCCAGGTCAAGGGGTACTCCGGCGGGATGCAGCGCCGCCTCGACGTGGCGCTCGGTCTCGTCCACCGCCCCGAGGTGCTCTTCCTCGACGAGCCGACCACCGGCCTCGACCCGGAGGCCCGCACGGCGATGTGGGAGGAGATCGCGCGGCTGGCCGCCGACGAGGGCCTCACGATCGTGCTCACCACGCACTACCTCGAAGAGGCCGACCGGCTCGCCGAGCGCATCGCGATCGTCGACCGCGGCCGCATCGTCGTCGAGGGCACCCCCGACGAACTCAAGGGCGAACTGCGCGGCGACGCCGTGCACATGGAGCTGCGCGCCGACGGCGACCGCGCCGCCACCGGCGCGGCGCTCGCCGGACTGCCCGGTGTCCACGAGGTGCTGGTCGAGGGCCGCCGGGTCAGCGTCCGTGCCGACGACGGCGCGGCCGCCGTCCCGGTGCTGCTCGCCGCGCTGGAACGGGCCGGGGCGGCCGTGGCCGCCGCCACGGTCGCCCGCCCCTCCCTCGACGACGTCTATCTGCGCTACGCCGGCCGCCGCTTCTCCGAGGCGGAGACCGCGGCCCCGCACCGCGTCCCCGCCCAGGCCGCCGCAGGAGGAACCCGATGAGCAGTCAGGCCCTCGCCCAGACCTGGTACATGACCCAGCGCCAGCTGACGGCGATCCTCCGGCAGCCGGTCTTCCTGGTGATCTCGCTGATCCAGCCGGTGATCTGGCTGTTCCTGTTCGGCAACCTCTTCAGGAAGGTCGTCGAACTCGGCGGCTTCGGCACCACGTCGTACCTGGACTACCTGATCCCGGGCATCGTCGTGATGAGCGCCCTGGGGTCGAGCATGTGGGCCGGCATGGGCACCCTGGAGGAGATCGAACGGGGCACGCTCAACCGCTTTCTGACGACACCCGTCAGCCGCAACGCCCTGATGAACGCCAACGTCGTGCAGAACGGCATCAGCACCGCCGTGCAGTCCCTGGTCATCGTCCTGCTCGGCTGGGCCGCGGGCGCCACCTACCCGGGCGGGGCGGGCGGACTGCTGATCCTGGTCGTCGCCTCGATCCTGCTCGGCACGGTCTTCGGGGCGTTCTCCAACGCCCTGGGCATGCTGGTCCGCCAGCGTGAGTCGATCATCGGCATCAACACCTTCCTGCTGCTGCCGCTGACCTTCCTGTCGTCGTCCTTCATGGCCCCGAGCCAGATGCCGTCCTGGATGCGCCACATCGCCGACTTCAACCCGGTCAACTGGGCGATGGTGGCCGGACGTTCGGCACTGACCCGGGAACCCGACTGGGGACTGGTGCTCAGCCGCGGGGGAGCGCTGCTGGCCCTCGCCGTGATCGCGGTGTGGCTGTCGACCCGCACCTTCCGCTCGTACCAGAAGTCCGTCTGACGGCAGCGGCCTCACCGGCCCGCCACCACGCCGTCCGCCCGGTCCGGGAGCCCGCTCCCGGACCGGGCGCCCCGGTTGCGGACCGCGCGCAGCACCAGGAAGACCAGCAGTCCGAACGGCGAGAGCAGGATGGTCAGGACCAGCAGCGGTCCCATCACGTACGGCGGGATGCCCAGCCGGCGGCTCTCCAGGAACATCCACTGCCCCAGCAGCAGGTCCCAGGCGATGACCTGGGCCCACACCGCTCCCGCCCCGTTCGACAGCGCGGTCAGATCGCGGAACGTGTCGATGTCCGGGCTGCGCACCGCCGTCCACAGCTCGGGCAGGACCGGCAGGGCCATCGCCGCATAGACGGCGAGGACCGGCAGGACGGTCAGGGGCGAGGCGGCGATCCGGGAGGTGACCGCCCGGCCCGGCGCGAAGATCATGAGCAGCCAGAAGGGTGCGGCCAGCAGGAACGCGATCTCGAACAGTGCGCCGGTCATGACACGAGCTCCTTGTCGGTGGTGCGGGAGGTGCGTGCGGGGGAGGAGGGGCGCAGCGCGCCGTACGTCCCGGCGGCCGTGGCGGCCAGGAGCAGCGCGGTGGCGACGAGCGTCGCGGCGTCGGGGTGGATCAGCGGCTGGCCGCGCAACGCCTGCCAGGCGACCAGGGCGGTGACCGCGGCATAGGAGCCGGAGGCGACCAGGACCAGGCGCAGCCGGACCCGGGGGTCGCGCAGCCGGGCTAGGCGCGGCGCCAGGGCGACCAGCGCCATCAGGAAGAGGGGGAGCAGTTGCAGAGCGTGCATCCCCACGAAGTGCGGGACGCGCAGATCGCCGCCGGTCGTCGACCAGCCGGTGAGCGCCATCGAGGGTCCGCCGTCCGGTACCCCCACGGAGTGCGCGCCGATCACATCGGCCGTGTCCAGGTTCCCGGCCGCGCGCTGCTCCTGCGAGGGCCGGGTCATCAGGAAGCCGAAGCCGGCGCCCACCAGCGCCAGGACGACGCCGGACCGGATCGCCCAGGCGGAGGCGCGGTCCGCGATGCGGGCGCGCATCAGCAGGATCGCGATGACCAGGGTGCCGGCCCACAGGATGACCACGGTGGCGCCCATCGCGGCGAAGAGCGACGCATCGAACGGGGTGGCGTTGTTGAAGTGGCTGCGCTTCCCCCGGACGACCTGCCCGACGATGATCGCCATCTCGGCGAGACTGGCCAGCGCGACCACGGTCCCGGCCCACCAGCCGGTGCGACGGCCCCGCGTGAGCAGTGTCAGCATCCAGGCGAGGGCGAGGGCGTACGCCACGAAGGAGACCGCGAACTTGAAGGGCTTGAACCAGATCGCCGAGCCCGCCAGGACCCGGTCGTCGACCAGCAGGCCGATGCCCGAGACGACCGCCGTCACGGCCATGGCGGCGGCGAAGACGACTAATGGACGGTGCCAGGTACGCCATTGCGGCATGAGATCCCCCTGAGATGATTATGGATAGCAGTGCTCTCCGCTATCCGATAGGGGAACTATCTATGATGAGGTGCGGGATGGCAAGCAGGAGAAGGGAGAACGCGCGGTGCGCATAGGCGAGTTGAGCCGCCGGTCCGGGGTTCCGGTACCGACGATCAAGTACTACGTACGGGAGGGGCTGCTGCCCGCGGGGCAGCTGACCAGCCCGAACCAGGCGAGTTACGACGCCGGGCACGAGCGCAGACTGCGGCTCATCCGCGCCCTCCTGGATGTCGGCGGGCTGCCGCTGGCGGCCATCGGGGACGTGCTGCGGGCGATGGAGGACCCCGCGCAGCCCGTGCACGAGGTGCTGGGCGCGGCGGCCAAGCGTCTCTCGCCGTCGCAGGGCGAGGAAGCCGGAGCCGAACTGGCCGACGCCCGCGAGGACGTGGCGGAACTGCTGCGGCGCAGGGGCTGGCTCTCCGGCGCGGACAGTCCGGGCGGGGAGTCCCTGGCCGAGGTGCTGGTGGCGGTGCGTCAGGCCGGGCACGGGGCGTTCGTCGAACTGCTCGACGACTACGCGGCGGCCGCCGAGCAGATCGCCCGGGTCGACCTCGACTGGGTCGGCAAACGCGAAGCGCGGGAGGACCTGGTGGAGCGCGTGGTCGTCGGCACGGTGCTGGGCGAGGCGATGTTCAACGCCCTGCGACGGCTCGCGCACGTGGACGCGTCGGCGCGGGCGTACAGCGAGGAGGCGGACGGCTGACCGGGCGCCGGAGCGCCCCGTCGGACATGACTGTGCCCCGGTCCGTAAGGGCCGGGGCATAGTCATGCGGCGGGCGAAGGCGTTACTCGGCGCTCTCCTGCTCGCGCTCCACCTGCGCGTTCCACTCGCGCTTGACCGAGCGCCAGGCGTCGTCGTTCTGGCCGAGCCGCCAGTAGCCGGAGATCGACAGCTGCGGCAGCGGGATCCCGCGGTCCAGCCGCAGATGGCGGCGGATCTCCTTGACGAAGCCGGCCTCGCCGTGGACGAAGGCCTGGACGTCGCCCGCGGGGAACTCCAGCCCCTTCACCGCGGCGGTGAGCGCCTCGCCGACGGGGCGGTCGCCCCGGTGCAGCCAGGTGACCTCGACGCCGTCCGGCGAGGCGATCTTCTGCTCCTCGGAGGCGTCCGAGACCTCGATGAACGCGTGCACCACCGCGCCCGCGGGCATCTGCTCCAGCGCCGCGGCCACGGCGGGCAGCGCGCTCTCGTCGCCCACCAGGAGGTGCCAGTCGGCCGAGGCGTCGGGGCCGTAACCCCCGCCGGGGCCCAGGAAGGTCACCTGGTCACCGGCCGCCGCACGCGCCGCCCACGGACCGGCCAGGCCCTCGTCGCCGTGCACCACGAAGTCGATCGCCAGCTCCCGGGCGGCCGGGTCCCAGGAACGCACCGTGTACGTGCGGGTGGTGGGCCACAGTTCGCGCGGGAACTCCTCGCGGATGCGGGCCATGTCGAAGGGGTGCGCGTAGTCCGCACCCTCGGGCGCGAAGCACAGCTTGACGTAGTGGTCGGTGAAGCCGGAGAGCGCGAAGCCGGCGAGACCGTCGCCGCCGAGCACCACCCGGATCATGTGCGGGGTGATCTGCTCGGTGCGCAGGACCTGCGCACCCTGCGCCGTGGGTGCCTGCCGCGCCGGTCGTTCTGCCACGAGGTTGTCTCCCTGGTACGGATGCCGAACCGGTGGTTCATACACGGACCATCGGTCTTAGGGTTACCTAACTTAACACCCCGGCGCCGGGGTGGGGAGGTAATCGATCCCTCAGGCCGTGAGCGTGACGAGCAGCCGTTGCAGGGCGCCGCCCAGCCCCCACTGGTCGGCGAGCGCCTCCAGCGTCGCGGGATCGCGCGGTTCGGCCGGCAGTACGGGGTCGAACCCGGGCAGCGGTACGTCCCCGGCGACCCGGACCACCGTCGGCGCGACGGCCACGTAGTCACGGGCCTCGTCGAGCCGCTTGCGCTGCGAGGGCGTCAGCCTGGCCGCCGGATCGCCGACCGCTGCCATGATCCCGGCGAGGTCGCCGAACGCGTCCAGCAGCTTCGCCGCCGTCTTCTCCCCGATGCCGGGGACGCCGGGCAGTCCGTCGCTCGGGTCGCCGCGCAGCAGCGCCAGGTCGACATAGCCGGAGCCGTCCACCCCGTACTTCTCGCGCAGCCAGGCCTCGTCCGTCACCTGGAGGGAGCCGACGCCCTTCAGCGGGTACAGCACCCGCACCCCGCGGGCGTCGTCGACCAGCTGGTAGAGGTCGCGGTCGCCGGTGACGATGTCGACCGGGCCGGTCGCCAGACCGGTCAGCGTGCCGATCACGTCGTCCGCCTCGTAGCCGTCGACGCCGACCCGGGCGATGCCGAGGGCGTCGAGCACGTCCGCGATGACCGGGACCTGCGGGGCCAGCGTGTCGGGCGTCTCCTCCTCGTCGGGCTGCCCCTCGCCGGTCTCCACCGCGACGCGGTGCGCCTTGTACGAGGGGATCAGGTCGACCCGCCACTGCGGACGCCAGTCGTTGTCCCAGCAGGCGACCAGATCGTCCGGCCGGTGGTCCTGCACGAGCCGGCCGATGAAGTCCAGCAGTCCGCGGACGGCGTTGACCGGGGTCCCGTCCGGTGCGCGCACCGAGTCGGGCACCCCGAAGTAGGCGCGGTAGTAGAGGGAGGCGGTGTCGAGGAGCATCAGGCGTCGCGTCACACCCCGATGATGCCGCACCCCACCGACAGTGGCCGCCGCGGACGCGGTTCCCGGACCCGGGCCGCTCTTTTGTGAGCTGGCTCACTCTTGTGTTTGCCCCGCATAAGCGGGGGCAGGCGCGGCATCGGAGCGGACCACGTCGCATTTTCAACTAGTGCACGTGCCATGCGGACCGAATCCGCACCGCTCCACGGTCTGCCGGAGGGGGTGGCAGACCGTTTTTCGGTTCAACGCGTGAGGTGTATGTGTCTAGGCTGCAAGCCGAACACTTGTACAAGGTCTTCGGCAGACGACCCGATCAAGCCGTGCAGAAACTCGAGAGCGGCACGGACCGCGACGAGCTGCGCGCCGACGGAACGACCGCAGCGGTGATCGACGCATCGTTCACCGTGGAACCGGGCCAGATCTTCGTCGTGATGGGTCTGTCCGGGTCCGGCAAGTCCACGTTGCTGCGCATGCTCAACGGACTGCTGGAGCCCACCGCGGGCAAGGTGCTCTTCGACGGACAGGACCTGACCGCCCTGAGCCCCGCCGAACTCCGCCACGTCCGCTCCACCAAGATCAGCATGGTGTTCCAGCACTTCGCGCTGTTCCCCCACCGCAGCGTCCTGGAGAACGCCGGCTACGGCCTCGAGGTGCAGGGTGTGCCGCGCGCCGAGCGCAACCGCCGTGCCACCGAGGCGCTGGAGATGACCGGCCTCGCCGGCTGGGAGAAGTCCTGGCCCGACGAGCTGTCCGGCGGCATGCAGCAGCGCGTCGGCCTGGCCCGCGCACTCGCCACCGACGCCGACCTGCTCCTGATGGACGAGTCCTTCAGCGCGCTCGACCCGCTGATCCGCCGCGACATGCAGGACCAGCTCCTGGAGCTGCAGAAGCGGCTGAAGAAGACCATCGTCTTCATCACCCACGACCTCAACGAGGCCATGCGCCTCGGTGACCGCATCGCGGTGATGCGCGACGGCGAGATAGTCCAGCTCGGCACCGCCGAGGACATCCTCGTCACGCCGGCCAACGACTACGTGGCCTCCTTCACCCAGGACGTGGACCGCTCCCGGGTGCTGACCGCGGGCGCCATCATGGCCGAACCGCACACCGTGATGGGCACCACCACGGACGACGGCAAGGAGCTGCGGACCCCCGCCGACGTCCTGCGGGAGGCCCCGGCCACCGTCACCGAGTCCACCCCGATCATCGAGCTGTTCACGCCCTGCTCGCGGAGCGGTGTCGCGGTCGCGGTGACCGACGGCAAGGGCAAGCTCACCGGCGTCGTGCCGCGGGCCCGCCTGCTCGCCGTCCTCGGTGAGCCGATGACCCCCGCCGAGGCTCCCCAGGACGCCGCGGCCTCCCTGAAGAAGGTGGCCAGTGTTTAGGCTCCACCTCGGCGACTGGGTCGACACGGCTGTCGACTGGCTCCAGAACCATCTGGCCTGGCTCTTCGACGCCATCAGCTCCGTCGTCAGCGGCATGTTCGACGGCATCGCCGCCGTCATCTCCGCCCCCGCACCCCTGCTCTTCGCCGGCATCGTCGCTGTCATCGCCTGGTGGCTGCGCGGTCTGCTCGCCGGTGTACTCGCGTTCGTCGGCTTCGCCCTCATCGACTCCGTCGATCTGTGGGACGAGGCGATGGACACGCTCACCCTGGTGCTCGTCGCGACGATCGTGACGCTGGTGCTGGCCGTACCCCTCGGCATCTGGGCGTCCCGCTCGAAGGCCGTCAGCGCGGTGACCCGGCCGGTCCTGGACTTCATGCAGACCATGCCCGCCATGGTCTACCTGATCCCCGGCGTCATCTTCTTCGGTGTCGGCGTGGTCCCCGGGATCATCGCCACCATCATCTTCGCGCTGCCCCCCGGCGTCCGGATGACCGAGCTCGGCATCCGCCAGGTCGACGGCGAACTCGTCGAGGCGGCCGAGGCCTTCGGTACCACCTCGCGCAACACCCTGCTGCGGGTGCAGCTGCCGCTGGCGCTGCCCACGATCATGGCGGGCATCAATCAGGTCATCATGCTGGGCCTGTCCATGGTGGTCATCGCCGGCATGGTCGGCGGCGGCGGCCTCGGTGGCGCCGTCTACCGCGCCATCGGCAACGTCGACGTCGGCCTCGGCTTCGAGGCGGGCATCTCCATCGTCGTCCTGGCGATGTACCTGGACCGGATGACCAGCGCCCTGGGCCGCGAGGTCTCCCCGCTGGCCCGCCGCGCGCTCGCCAAGGCGCAGGCGGTGACCGGCGGACTGAAGGTGTGGAACTACCGCCCGCAGCCCCTCGTCGCCGTGGCCGGCATCGTCGTCCTCGCCCTGGTGGCCGGCAGCATGAGCCTGTTCGGCACCACGGACTCGGACAGCACCGCGGGCTCCGACCCGAAGAACATCGGGGCCGGCAAGAAGATCAGCATGGGTTACATCCCGTGGGACGAGGGCATCGCCTCCACCTTCCTGTGGAAGGAACTGCTGGAGCAGCGCGGCTTCGAGGTCGACGCCAAGCAGTACGAGGCCGGCGCGCTGTACACCGGTATGGCGGGCGGTCAGATCGACTTCGAGACCGACTCCTGGCTGCCGGTCACCCACGCCGCGTACTGGAAGAAGTACAAGGACCGCCTGGAGGACATGGGATCCTGGTTCGGTCCCACCTCGCTGGAGCTGGCCGTCCCCTCGTACGTGAAGGGCGTCGACTCGCTCGACGACCTCAAGGGCAAGGCGTCCGACTTCAAGGGCCGCGTCGTCGGCATCGAGCCGAGCGCCGGTGAGACGGGCCTGCTCAAGGACAAGATCCTGCCGGGCTACGGCCTGGACAAGGAGTACAAGGTCGTCGACGGCTCCACGCCGTCCATGCTGGCCGAGCTGAAGCGCGCGTACGCCAAGAAGGAACCGATCGTCGTTCCGCTCTGGTCGCCGCACTGGGCGTACAACCAGTACGAGCTGACCAAGCTCAAGGACCCCAAGAACCTCTGGGGCAAGGGCGACGGCATCCACACGCTGACCCGCAAGGGCTTCTCCGACGAGAACCCCGAGGTCGGCGGCTGGCTCAAGAACTTCAAGATGACCGAGGACCAGCTCACCAGTCTTGAGGCGCAGATCCAGAAGAGCGGAGCCGGCAAGGAGCAGGAGGCCGTCCGCACCTGGCTCAAGGCCAACCCGGGATTCGCCGACAAGGCGGCCCCGGTGAAGAAGGCCGCCTCCTCAAAGGGCGCCAACGGCAAGGACGAGCGCGAGCGCACCGTCGAGATGGCCTGGTTCCCCTGGGAGGAGGACATCGCCGCCACGTACCTGTGGAAGGCCGTCCTGGAGGACCGCGGCTACAAGATCAACCTCAAGCAGTTCGAGGTCGGTCCGATGTACACCGCGATGTCCCGCGGCCAGCTCGACGTGCAGTTCGACGGCTGGCTGCCGTACACCCAGAAGAACTACTGGGACAAGTACGGCTCCAAGCTCACCGACATCGGCTCGTGGTACGGCCCGACCTCCATCGAGGTCGCGGTGCCCGACTACGTCAAGGGCGTGAAGACCCTGGCCGACCTCAAGGGCAAGAGCGATCAGTTCAAGGGCCGCATCGTCGGGATCGAGCCGGGCACGGCCACGATGGAGAACCTGAAGAAGAACGTGCTGCCGTCGTACGGCCTCGATAAGGAGTACAAGGTCCTCGACTCCTCGACGCCCGGCATGCTCGCCGAGCTGAAGCGCGCGTACGCCAAGAAGGAGCCCATCGCCGTCCTGCTGTGGACCCCGCACTGGGCGTACAGCGAGTACGGGATGACGAAGCTCCAGGACCCGAAGAAGGCGTTCGGTGACGGCGACCGGCTGCACACCATCGCCTCCAAGGACTTCCCGAAGAACTACCCGCAGCTGACCAAGTGGTTCAAGGACTTCAAGCTCAGCGAGGACCAGCTCGCCGGCCTGGAGAACCAGATCCAGAAGCTCGGTACGGGACACGAGGAGGAAGCCGTGAAGGCCTGGATGGAGAAGAACCCGGGCATCGCGGACAAGATGGCACCTCAGCAGTAACAGCGGCCCGGCCCCTTCGGGGGCGGCGGCACGGAGAGGGGTGGGCACCGCCGGCGGCGGCGCCCACCCCTCTCCGGCTGTCCGGACATCCCGATTACCCGCCGTCCTTGCGCAACGGTGTGCGTAAGGTGCTGGCAGCCGGAAGGATGGCGAGTCGGGAGGGAGCCGGACAATGGACGACAAGGAAACACTCCGGGTGGGTGCCGCGGTCCGCCGACAGCGCAGATCCCTGGGACTGACCCTGGCCGCGGTCGCCGCGCGCAGCGGCCTGTCCGTACCGTTCCTCAGCCAGATCGAGAACGAACGGGCCAGACCCAGCCCGCGTTCCCTGGACCGGGTCGCCGAAGCGCTGGAGACCACCACCGCCCGGCTCCGCGCCGCCGCGGACTCGGCCCGCGCGGTCGATGTCGTGCGCGGCGGCGACGAGGACGGCGTACGCCGGGTGGTGCGCGGGCGCCATCAGCTCAGCGCCCTCGAATTCACCGGGGAGCTGGACCTCGGGCGCGAGTTCCAGCACCGCAACGACGAGGTGATGTACGTCGCGGAGGGCGCCGCCGAGGTGGAGGCCGAGGGGCAGGCCTACCGGCTGGAGCGCGGCGACACGCTGTTCCTCTCGGGCGGGGTGCGGCATCGCTGGCGGGCCACCGTCCCCGGCACCCGGCTGCTGGTCGTCGCGGTCGCCGAGCACATCGACGCCACGTTCGACCCGCGGCGCTGAGAGGGACCGGACCGGTTCCGCGACCAGGAGGTGTTCCCGTGCGCGTCGTCTCCCTCGTCCCCTCGCTCACCGAGGCCCTCGCCGAGAGCGGCCCCGGGCTGCTCGTCGGCGTCACGGACTGGTGCACCCACCCGGCGGGACTGGACGCCGCCCGTGTCGGGGGCACGAAGAATCCCGACGTGCCCGCGATCCTCGCCCTCCGGCCCGATCTCGTCGTGGCCAACGAGGAGGAGAACCGCGCACCCGACCTCGCCGCGCTGCGCGACGCCGGCACCGAGGTCCTCGTCACCACCGTCCGCACCCTCGACGAGGCCCTGGCGGAGCTGGACCGGGTCCTGACCGGCGCCTGCGGTCTGCCGAGGCCACGCTGGCTGGACGAGGCCGAGGCGGCCTGGTCCGCCCTGCCGCGGCCCGGTGTCCCGCGCCGCGCGATCGTCCCCGTCTGGCGCAGGCCCTGGATGGTGCTGGGCCGCGACACCTTCGCCGGCGACCTGCTGGCCCGGCTCGGGGTGGCCAACGTCTACGCGGACCACGCCGAGCGCTACCCCCGCATCCCCCTGGACGAGCTGACCGCGGCCGGCGCCGACCTGGTCGTCCTGCCCGACGAGCCGTACCGCTTCACCGCCGACGACGGCCCCGAGGCCTTCCCCGCGCTGCCCGCCGCGCTCGTCGACGGCCGGTATCTCACGTGGTACGGGCCGTCACTGGTGCGGGCCCCCGCGGCGCTGCGAGCAGCGCTCCGCTGAGCAGCCCGCGCACCGTGCGCGCCCCGGCCACCGCCCAGGCCGCCACCAGCAGGACGTACAGCGCGACGGCCAGCCAGCCGAACGCCGTCAGGCCGGTGTGCCGGGCCAGCCCGGCGGCGCCCGTCACACACGTCCCGACGGGGAAGGTGAAGCCCCACCACGTCATGGCGAACGTCATCCCGCCCCGCACCGCCCGCACCACCAGCGCGGCCGACAGCGCCAGCCACAGCAGCGCGAACCCCATCACCGGCACTCCGTACAGCACGGCGAACGCGCCGAGCGCCGAGGCGTACGGTGCCCGGATCGCACCCGGCGCCACATCGGCGAGCGCGTTGACCGCGGTCGTCGACTGGCCCAGCGGGCCGAGCACCAGGAACAGCGTGGGCGTCAGCACGAGCGGCAGCGGCCCCTGGTGGACCAGCCGGGCGAAGACCAGCGGCAGCATCACCAGCGTGGCCAGCAGGCTCAGCCCGAACATCGCGTAACAGGCGAGCAGCAGCGCCTCCCGCCACTGGCCCTCCGGCAGCTCCGGCACCAGCAGCGGGCCGAGCGCCGCGGACACCATGGGCGCCACCACCGGCAGCAGCCACACCGGCGACGCGGTCCCGGGCCCGGGACGGTGGCGGACGATCATCAGGTACGGAATCGCCACGGCGGCCGCGAGACCGGTCAGCGTGCCCGCGGTGAACAGCACGACGTCCAGGACCAGGGCCGCCTGATGCCCGATCACGTCCTTGCCGACGACCATGCCGGAGCCCCCCACGGCCAGCAGCGCCATCGGGAGACAGCCGTAGAAGGGGGCGACCGCCGGGTCCTGGAGATGGGCCCGGGCCTGGTCGCGGTGGGCCGACCAGTGCCCGGCGCGAGCCGTGAGCACGGCGGCCAGCAGCACCGCGGAGAGCACCCACACCAGCGAGCAGGCCGCCCGCAGCCCGGGGACGTGCACCGGCAGCGCGGCGCCCGCACTCGCCACGATCGCGGTGCCCATGACGGTCGCGTACCAGTTGGGGCCGAAGTGCCGCAGGGCCGGCCGCCGGACGGTGCCGGCGTACGGAAGAGCGGTGCGGGTCTGCGGAAAGATGGCCATGCCACGATTTTCGGCGCCCCGGCCGTCCCCCACCAGGGAGTCCCGGTCTATGAGGTCATAAGGTGGACTTATGTCCAGCGATCCACCTGCCCTTCTGTCCCACCGGGTGCCCGATCTCGGCGCACTGGAGCTGCTCATCGCCGTCGCCCGGCACGGCAGCCTCGGACGGGCCGCCCGGGACGTCGGCATCACCCAGCCCGCCGCCAGCAGCCGCATCCGCTCCATGGAGCGGCAGCTCGGCCTCGCCCTCCTGGACCGCTCGCCCCGCGGCTCCCGGCTCACCGACGCGGGCGCCCTCGTCACCGACTGGGCGCGCCGGGTCGTCGAGGCGGCCGAGGCGTTCGACGCGGGCGCCCAGGCGCTGCGCGACCGCCGAGACTCCCGGCTGCGGGTCGCCGCCTCCATGACGATCGCCGAATACCTCCTCCCGGGCTGGCTGATAGCGCTGCGCGGCGACCGCCCGGACACCGCCGTGTCGCTGCTCGCCGGCAACTCCGCCGCGGTCGCCCGGCGGCTGCTCAGCGGCGAGGCCGACCTCGGCTTCGTCGAGGGACTCTCCGTCCCCGAGGGGCTCGACGGCACGGTCATCGCCCACGACCGCCTGGTCGTGGTCGTCGCCCCGTCCCACCCCTGGGCCCGCCGCCGCACCCCGCTGACCCCGCAGGAGCTGGCCGGGACCCCGCTGATCCTGCGCGAACACGGCTCCGGCACCCGGCAGGTCCTGGACGCCGCCCTCGCCGTCCACGGCGGACTCGCGCAGCCCCTCCTCGAACTCTCCTCCACGACCGCGGTGAAGGGGGCCGCCGAGAGCGGCGCGGGGCCCTGCGTCCTCAGCGAACTCGCGCTCGGCGAGGAACTCTCGGCCCGGCGCCTGGTCAAGGTGCCGATCGCCGGGGTCCGGCTGCGCCGCCAGCTCCGCGCGGTCTGGCCCTCCGGCCACCGCCCCACCGGACCGGCCCGCGACCTGCTCTCCCTGACCCGGTCGGGCCCGCCCGGCGACTGAGGGCGGCGGGCGGACAAATCCGTTGGCCGGTCCGCCGGGCCGAGCGGAAGGATGTCCGGATGACCGTGACCGCACCGCCCGCGGAGGGCGTCCGCCACCGCCGGGCCTGCCGACCGTCAGGGCCTTCCAGGCGGCGCAGGGCGCGGCCGCGCTGGACTGGCTGCGGCGCAGGACCGGCCGGGACGCCGGCACCCTCTACCGCCGCGCCACGTAGTACACGTTCAGGATGTCGCCCTCGACGCGCCGCGTGTCGATCCGGCCGAACCCGGCCTCGCCGAGCATCCGCCGGGCGGTCTGCTCACCCCACACGGTGCCCAGCCCCTCACCGCCCTCGCCCAGCGAGACGCTCATGCAGTAGAACACCGAGAACGTGTACAGCGCCGGGCCCAGCGGGTGGTCGATGTTCTCCTCCAGCCGGCTGGACGCCGCGATGTCGCCCATCAGGAACACACCGTCCGGCGCCAGCGAGGCGGCGACGGCGGCCAGTGCGCGGGCAGGCCTGGCCAGGTCGTGGATGACGTCGAACGCCGTGACCAGGTCGTAGGAGCCGGACACCTCGGCGCAGTCGCCGATGTCGAAGGCGGTGTTGGACAGCCCCAGTGCGGCGGCCTCGGCGCGCGCGGCGGCGATGCCCTCGTCGGACATGTCGAGCCCCTGGAAGCGGCTCGCCGGGAAGGCCCGGGCCAGGACGTTGACCGCGTGGCCGTGGCCGGTGCCGATGTCCAGCACCTCGATGCCCGCGCGCAGCCGTTCCGGGAGGCCGGGCACCAGCGGCACGATCCCGTTCACCAGCGCCAGGTCGAAGACCTCGCCGGACTCCTCCGCCTGAAGCGACTGGAACCGCGGGAACGCCGAGTACGGCAGCCCGCCGCCGGTCCGGAACGCCTCCAGCACCTGCTGCTCGACCTCGCCCATCATGCCGAAGTCCTGTGCGATCCGGGCCAGGTTGGCGGGGCCGGCCGCCCGCGTCAGCGAGGCCGCGTGCTCGGGCGGCAGCGCGTACGTGCCCGGCCCGGGCTCGTAGTCGACGATGCCCCCGACGACCATCGCGCCCAGCCACTCCCGGACGTACCGCTCGTTCAGCCCGGCGGCCCGCGCGATCTCCGCACCGGTGGCCGGAGCCATGCCGGACATCG
Organism: Streptomyces sp. NBC_01257; assembly: GCF_035917255.1. Taxonomy (NCBI): domain Bacteria; kingdom Bacillati; phylum Actinomycetota; class Actinomycetes; order Kitasatosporales; family Streptomycetaceae; genus Streptomyces; species Streptomyces sp. NBC_01257. The sequence continues at coordinate 1,921,971 of NZ_CP108472.1, read as the reverse complement.
TGTCGAACAGACCGCTCTGGTGGCCCAGACCCGTCATCAAGCCCAGACAGGTGTCGTTCACCACCTGCACCATGCGACCCGCGAACGCCTCCTGCTTCACCGTGTCCGGTGTGATGACGGACATCGCTCCTCCTCTCGCCATCGGGCCACGAGGGGAGGCGGGGCAGTGCGGCCGGCCGCGCTCACGGCGGGCGGCCCGACAGGACGGCGACGGACGGACTCCTGCCCGTAACGCTACGCCGCGGGGGCGCCGGCGGCCGCCCGGGACCGCGGCCGTTCCCGCGACACCCACCGGACGCGCCGGGCACCCGCCGCCTCAGCCGGCCTGCGCGGCCGCCACCAACGCCCCCATCACCCGCACGTCGTCGCCCATCTCCGGATGCCACTGCACCCCCAGCACCCACCCGGGCCCCGGGCGCTCGACCGCCTCCACCGTGCCGTCGTCCGCATGCGCCGAGGCCACCAGACCCGCACCGATCCGGTCCACGGCCTGATGGTGGTAGGTGGGCACGTCGCACACGCCCGGCACCACGGAGGCGTACCGCGTGCCCGGCACCGGTGTCACCCGGTGCGTGCCGAACACCCCTGTCGCCCCGTCAGGCCCCGTGTGCCCGTCCAGATGCTGGGTCAGCGTGCCGCCGGACGCCACGTTCAGCAGCTGCATCCCGCGGCAGATCCCGAGCAACGGCGTGCCGGAGTCCAGGGCCGCCGCGATCAGCGCCGTCTCCCAGCCGTCCCGCTCGGGCGCGGCCGGCCCGGTCCGCGGGTCGCGCCCCGCCCCGTACCGGCCGGGATCCACATCCGGACCACCGGCCACCACCACCGCGTCGAGCCGGGCCACCAGCGACGCCGCGAGCTCCGGCGCGTCCGGCGGCAGGAGTACCGCCACCCCGCCCGCCTCCCGCACCAGCCGGGCGTAACCCGCGGGCAGCAGCGTCGCCGGAAGATCCCAGACGCCCCAGCGCGCCGAGGCCACCAGATAGGTGCTGATCCCGATCAGCGGACGGTTCATCGGACGCCTCATTTCACTCGCACGGCACGCGGAACGAACCGGCACCGTATCCAAATCCCTTGCCCCGCCCGTAGATTTGGATCATCTGTCGGCCCGCGAGGAGAGGATCCATCCGTGTCCGACCGAACAGCCCCGCTCGCCGTCGAGGAACTCCGCCTCCTCGTCGACAGCGGAGAGATCGACACCGTGGTCCTGGCCTTCCCCGACATGCAGGGACGCCTCCAGGGCAAACGCTTCGCCGCCTCCTTCTTCCTCGACGAGGTCGTCACGCACGGCACCGAGGGCTGCAACTACCTCCTCGCCGTCGACACCGACATGAACACCGTCGACGGCTACGCCATGTCCTCCTGGGACCGCGGCTACGGCGACTTCGCGATGCACCCCGACCTCACCACCCTGCGCCGGGTGCCCTGGCACGAGGGCACCGCGATGGTCACCGCCGACCTCGCCTGGGCCGACGGCTCACCCGTCACCGCGGCGCCCCGCCAGATCCTGCGCCGCCAGCTGGAGCGCCTCGCGGAGCACGGCTACACGGCCCACACCGGCACCGAACTCGAGTTCATCGTCTTCAAGGACACCTACGAACAGGCCTGGGACCGCGGCTACCGCGACCTGACCCCGGTCAACCAGTACAACGTCGACTACTCCGTCCTCGGGACCGGCCGCGTCGAGCCGCTGCTGCGCCGCATCCGCAACGAGATGGCGGGCGCCGGCCTCACCGTCGAGTCCGCGAAGGGCGAGTGCAACCCCGGCCAGCACGAGATCGTGTTCCGCTACGACGAGGCCCTCGTCACCTGCGACCAGCACGCCGTCTACAAGACCGGCGCCAAGGAGATCGCGGCGCAGGAAGGGGCCGCGCTCACCTTCATGGCCAAGTTCAACGAGCGCGAGGGCAACTCCTGCCACATCCACCTCTCGCTCCGGCCCACGGGCGAGCCCGGCCGCAGCGCCATGCCGGACACCGACGGCACCATGTCCCCGGTCATGCGGCACTTCCTGGCCGGCCAGCTCGCCGCCCTGCGCGACTTCTCCCTCCTGTACGCGCCGAACATCAACTCCTACAAGCGCTTCCAGCCCGGCTCGTTCGCCCCGACCGCCGTCGCCTGGGGCCACGACAACCGCACCTGCGCGCTGCGCGTCGTCGGCCACGGCCAGTCGCTGCGCCTGGAGAACCGGCTCCCCGGCGGCGACGTCAACCCCTACCTCGCCGTCGCCGGACTCGTCGCCGCGGGTCTGTACGGCATCGAGCACTCCCTCGAACTCCCCGAGCCGTGCGAGGGCAACGCCTACGCCGCCGCGTACGACCAGGTCCCCACCACGCTGCGCGCGGCGGCCGGGCTCTGGGAGGACAGTGAGATCGCCCGCGAGGCCTTCGGCGACGAGGTCGTCGCGCACTACGCCAACATGGCGCGCGTCGAACTCGACGCCTTCGACGCGGCGGTGACCGACTGGGAACTCCGACGCTCCTTCGAACGCCTGTGAGGGCCGCCTTGATCCACGAGCACCGTGTCCTGAACCCGGCGACGGAGGAACTCCTCGCCACCGTCCCCGCCACGCCGGCCGCCGAGGTGGACGCGGCCGTCACCCGCGCCGCCGCGGCCCAGCGGACCTGGGCGGCGCTCGCCCCCGCCGACCGGGCACGGCTGCTGCGCCGCTTCGCCGCCGCCGTCGACTCCCGCACCGAGGAGCTCGCCCGGCTGGAGGTCCTGGAGGCCGGGCACACGATCGGCAACGCGCGCTGGGAGGCGGGCAACGTCCGCGATCTGCTCGACTTCGCCGCCGGGGGAGTGGAGCGGCTGAGCGGCCGCCAGATCCCCGTACCCGGCGGCATCGACCTCACCCTGCTCGAACCCCTCGGTGTCGTCGGGGTGATCGCACCGTGGAACTTCCCGATGCCGATCGCCGCCTGGGGCACCGCCCCCGCCCTCGCCGCGGGCAACGCCGTCGTCCTCAAACCGGCCGAGACCACCCCGCTGACCGCACTCCGGCTCGCGGAACTCGCCCTGGAGGCCGGCCTTCCCGAACACCTCTTCCAGGTACTGCCGGGGGCCGGTGACGAGGCGGGCGACGCACTCGTCGAGCACCCGGGCGTCGCCAAGATCGTCTTCACCGGCTCCACCCGGGTCGGCAGACAGATCATGGCGAAGTGCGCCCGCCAGGTGAAGCGGATCACCCTCGAACTCGGCGGCAAGAGCCCCAACATCGTCTTCGCCGACGCCGACGTCGAAGCCGCCGCGGCGGCCGCCCCGCTGTCCTTCCTGGACAACGCCGGCCAGGACTGCTGCGCCCGCACCCGCATCCTCGTCCAGCGCTCCGTGTACGACCGCTTCCTCGGGCTGCTCGCCCCCGCGATCGCGTCCGTCGTCGTCGGCGACCCCGGCGACGAGAAGACGCAGATGGGCCCGCTCATCTCCCGTACCCAGCTGGAACGGGTACGCGGCTACGTCCCCGGCGACACCGCCGCGATCCGCGGCAGCGCACCCGACGGCCCCGGCTTCTGGTTCGCGCCGACCGTCCTCACCGACGTGCCCGCGGACGCGCCCGTCGCCACCGAGGAGGTCTTCGGCCCCGTCGCGGTCGTCCTGCCCTTCGAGGACGAGGCGGACGCCGTCCGGCTGGCCAACGCCACCGCGTACGGCCTCGCGGGCTCCCTCTGGACCCGGGACGTGGGCCGCGCCCTGCGTGTCTCACAGGCCGTCCGGGCGGGGAACCTCTCCGTCAACTCCCACTCCGCGGTCCGCTACTGGACCCCGTTCGGCGGCTTCAAACAGTCCGGCCTGGGCCGGGAACTGGGCCCGGACGCCCTCACCGCCTTCACCGAAACCAAGAACGTCTTCCTCAGCACGGAGGCCTGAACCGGTATGACCACGGAACAAGGGAACATCTGCCGCCGCCTCGTCGGCCGCACCGCCGTCATCACCGGCGCCGGCAGCGGCATCGGCCTGGCCACCGCCCACCGGCTCGCCTCCGAGGGCGCGCACGTGGTCTGCGGCGACATCGACGAGAGCGCGGGCAAGGCGACCGCCGAAGCGGTCGGCGGCACCTTCGTACGCGTCGACGTCACCGACCCCGAACAGGTCGAGGCCCTGTTCGCGGCGGCCGACGACACCTACGGCTCCGTCGACATCGCCTTCAACAACGCCGGCATCTCGCCGCCCGACGACGACTCCATCCTCACCACCGGCCTGGAGGCCTGGAAGCGCGTCCAGGACGTCAACCTCACCTCCGTCTACCTCTGCTGCAAGGCGGCGCTGCCCTACATGCGGCGCCAGGGCCGCGGCTCCATCATCAACACCGCCTCGTTCGTCGCCAGGATGGGAGCGGCGACCTCCCAGATCTCGTACACCGCGTCCAAGGGCGGCGTGCTGGCGATGTCGCGCGAACTGGGCGTGCAGTTCGCCCGCGAGGGCATCCGGGTCAACGCCCTGTGCCCGGGACCGGTCAACACCCCGCTGCTCCGGGAGCTCTTCGCCAAGGACCCGGAGCGCGCGGCCCGGCGCCTCGTGCACATCCCGCTCGGCCGGTTCGCCGAGGCCACCGAGATCGCCGCCGCCGTCGCCTTCCTGGCGAGCGACGACTCCTCGTTCGTCAACGCCACCGACTTCCTCGTCGACGGCGGAATCTCCGGCGCGTACGTCACACCCCTGTAGATTCCGCCGCCGGCCGCGGAACCTACAGTGGGGCGATGAGCAACGCGACACCGCCCGGCTGGTACCCGGACTCGGCCGCACCCGGCAACGAGCGGTGGTGGGACGGACTGTCATGGACCGCCCACACCCGCCCGTACGCCACCGTGGTCCAGCAGCCCGTGCCCGGCCCGGGCGGCGGCGGTGGCACCGGCGCCCGGACCATCGCACTCGTGGCGGCCGGCGCCGTGGTCGTCGGCGCCGTCGTGACCGGGGCGGTGCTGCTCGGCAGGGGCGACAGCGCCGCGCCCGCCGCGAGCGGGTCGGGCGAACCCGCGCCGCAGCAGCCCGCCGGCACCGGCACCGACGCGGCCCCCGGCGACGACAGCCCGTCCCCGGACGGCACACCGGACGACGCCGGCCCCACCGTCCTCGTCGACCAGCTCAACGGCATCACGCTGCCGGTACCCGACGGCTGGGAGCGGCCCGAGAGCACCGTCGAGAAACTCCTCACGATGCGCACCAAGGGCTCCTACGACTGCCCCGGCGCCTCCTCCGCGTTCTGCTACCACGGCACGGTGACCACCCGTACCTCCAGCGGCATGGACGCCACCACACCCGAGGGGCTCGCCGAGCAGGACATCGGCGCCGCCGCGAAGCGGGCGTACGAGGAGGACGTCATCGGCCGGCGGATCCACGGCGGCATCACCTCGCACCGGCAGATCGCGGCCGGCCCGGTCAGCGTGGCCGGGCGCACCGGATACCAGGTGCGCTGGCGGGTCCTCACCGGCAAGGGGCCGGGCGGCTACGTGCAGTCGCTCGTGTTCCCCTCGGCCGTCGGCAGCGAGTCGCCCGTCATCGTCCGCTTCGCCTTCGACGCGGGCCCCGACGGGCCGCCGCTCGCCCTCATGGACACCGTCACCAAGGGCATCCGGCCGATCGGCGACAGCGAGACGAGCGGGGGCGTCGGCAGCTCCGTCGCCCCCTGATCCGCCCGGCGGCGCCGGCTCAGAGGAAGGTGCGGCCCTCGCCCCGGTATGTCGGCACGGTCGCCGTCACCCGGTCGCCCTCGATCAGCTGGAGCTCGTCGAACCGCTCGCACAGCTCCCCGGCCTTCGCGTGCCGGAACCACACCTTGTCGCCGATCAGCAGATCGTCCGCCGGGGCGCCGAGCAGCGGGGTCTGCACCTCGCCGGGGCCCTCCTGCGGGTCGTAGCGCAGCCCCTCCGGCAGATACGGGACCGGCAGCCGGTCCGGACCGGCCGCACCGGACGCCGGGTAGCCGCCTCCGAGCACCGTCACCACGCCCACGCCCGGCCGCCGCACGACGGGCTGGGCGAACAGGGCCGCGGGGCGGGCCGTGAACGAGGTGTAGTTGTCGAAGAGCCGCGGCACATAGAGGCCCGAACCGGCCGCGATCTCGGTCACCGCGGCCTCCGCGGCGGTGTGCTGCACACTGCCGGTGCCGCCGCCGTTCACGAACTCCAGGTCCGGAGCCACGGCCCGGACCGCCCGCACCACCTCGGCCCGGCGCGTCGCCAGCTCCCGGCGGCCCGTCGCCTGCATCAGCCGGATCGCCCGCGAGCGCAGCGGCCGCCCGGCGAGCGAGTCACCGACGCCGGCGATATGACCCTCGTACGCCATCAGCCCCACCAGCCGGAAACCGGGCCTGCGCGCCACGGACCTGGCCAGGTCGGCCAGTTGGGCGGGGGAGCGCAGCGGCGACCGCAGCGCCCCGATCCGGACCCGGCCGCCGAGCATCCGCAGTGAGGTGTCCAGCTCCAGACAGACCCGGATCTCCTCCGTGCCCCCGGCCCGCGCCGCGTCGATCAGCTCCAGCTGGGAGTGGTCGTCCACCATCACCGTCACGGCGGCGGCCAGCTTCGGATCGGCGGCCAGTTCCGCGAAGGCCGAGCGGTCGGCCGACGGATAGGCGAGCAGCACGTCCTCGAACCCCGCCCGCGCCAGCCACAGCGACTCGGCGAGGGTGAACGACATGATCCCGGCGAACCCGGGCCGCGCCAGCACCCGCTCCAGGAGCGCCCGGCAGCGCACCGATTTGCTCGCCACCCGGATCGGCTTCCCGGCCGCACGGCGGACGAGATCGTCGGCGTTGGCGTCGAACGCCTCCAGGTCGACGACGGCGATCGGTGCGTCGAGATGGGCGGTGGCCCGGTTGTAACGGGTCCGGTCAGCGGCACGGGCAGTCATGGCCGCAGCTTGCCAGACAGCCGTACCGCTGGGTAGGGGGACGATCTACGCAGATCGTCCCCGGGGCCCTCGCGCGGACGGGCCCGGGCAGGGCGGCCCGCTCCCACCGCGGCCTCCCCAGCCCGTAGAGTGACCGTCACGCGGCGAGCAACGGGCCTGTCTGCAGGCGGATACGCGTGCGGTACGGAACGGACCTGGGGGGCGGATGAGTACCGAGGCGCAGCGCGCTCCCGTCCCGCCACGCCCGAGCACCCCGCCGTCGGCCGCGCCGGGCCACCCCGCTCCACCGCCCCGCCCCCGGACCCCGCCGGCCGGGCACCCGGCACCGGACGCCCCCGCGACGGGCCCGGCACCGCAGACCGCCCCGGTCCCGCCCGCTCCCCGCGCCCAGACCCCTGCCCGGCCGCTCTCCGCACCGCCGAAGCCGCCGACGACCGCGCCACGGAATGATCCGACGACCGTCCCACGGGCCGCCGCCCCGCCCCCCGTGGAGACGACCGCGGAGCTCCGCCCCGCGCCCCCGGGCGGATGGGCGCAGGCGGCTTCGTCCCCCGCCGCCGCGCCCCTCCCGCCGCGCCCCGGAACGCCGCCCGCGGCGACCCGGCGGCGGCCCGTGGGCGCCGTGGAACTCGGCGGCCCCCCGGCCGGGCCCGCGCCGGGCGCCCCGTACGCCTACCGCCCCCCGCACGCCCATCCGCCGGCCGAGACGCCGGTGGAGACCACCACCCGGCTCCGGCCCGTGCGGACCCGGCGGCACACCTTCAGGGCCGCGGCCGCCGCCGTCTGCGTGGTGCTCGGACTCGGGCTGATCGGCGGGGCGGCCACCGGCAGCTGGCTGATCAGCGACTCGTCCGCCGATCCGGCCGCCCACAGCGCCTACACCGTGGGCCGCGACGCCTGGCACAGCATCCCCGTCGACACCCTCTTCCCGCGCACGCTGAAGGGCGACGGCGCGGGACCCGGCGGTGCCGACCGGGTCTGGACCAGGATCGCCGTGGCCCCGGACAGCGGCTGCACGGGCGCACTGGACCCGCTGCTCCTCAAGACGCTGCGCCCGGTCGGCTGCGCGCGCCTGCTCCGCGCCACGTACACCGACGCGACGAGCAGCAGCGTCACCACCGTCGGACTCGTCTTCACCCAGGCGGACTCCGAGGCCATGCGGGCGCTGAGCACCCGCTTCGCCACCGAGCACCTCGACGCCCGCACCGACCTGATGCCCCGCGGATACGCCGTCAAGGACACCCCCGCCGCCGCGTTCGGCGACCGGCAGCGGGCCAGCTGGACCGTGCACGTGCTGACCGAGGTGCCCGTCGTGGTGTTCGCCGTCTCCGGATTCGCCGACGGCCGCAGCATGACCGACCCGCAGCCGGCCGAGAAGGCCATGACGGCCGACGCGACGACCGCCGCCGCCCAGGCCGGACTCGGGCACGAGGCCAAGGGCGTGGCCGACCGGGTCGAGCGGGGACTGCGCAGAACCGTCGCCGACCTCACGGAGAAGCCCGAATGAGCCGCCGCGCCCGCCCCCGCAGACTCCTCGGTGCGGTCTGCGCCGCCACCGCGTTCGCGCTGCTGCCCGCGGTCCCGGCCGGGGCGGACACCATCCGGGCCGAGCAGTGGGGCCTGGACGCCCTCCACACCGACCGCGCCTGGCAGACCACGCGCGGCAAGGGCATCACCGTCGCCGTGGTCGACACCGGGGTCGACGGCACCGTCCCCGACCTGGTGGGCCAGGTCCTGCCCGGCAAGGACCTGATCGGCTTCGGCGCCGGACGCGGCGACCGGTCCTGGGCCAGGCACGGCACCGCGATGGCCGGGATCATCGCCGGCCGGGGCCACGGCACCGGACGCGAGGCGGGCGTCATCGGTATCGCTCCCGAGGCGAGGATCCTCCCCGTCCGGGTCATCCTCGAAGCGACCGACCCCGCACGGGCCAAGGCCCGCAAGACCCGGGGCACCGCCCTCGCCGACGGCATCCGCTGGGCCGCCGACCACGGCGCCGACGTCATCAACCTCTCCCTCGGCGACGACAGCGAGTCGGCGCACCCCGAACCCGACGAGGACGCCGCCGTCCAGTACGCGCTGAAGAAGGGCGCCGTCGTCGTCGCCTCGTCCGGCAACGGGGGCGAGAAGGGCGACCACATCTCGTACCCCGCCGCCTACCCGGGCGTGATCGCCGTCGCCGCGGTCGACCGGTACGGTACCCACGCCTCGTTCTCCACCCGCCGCTGGTACGCCACGGTGAGCGCACCCGGGGACCACATCGTCGTCCCCGCGCCCGACCGCAAGTACTACGTGGAGTGGGGCACCTCCGCGGCCTCCGCGTTCGTCTCCGGCGCCGTCGCGCTGGTGCGTGCCGCCCATCCCGGTCTCTCACCGGCCCAGATCAGGAAGCTCCTCACCGACACCGCCCGCAGCTCCCCGCCGGCCGGCCGCGACGACGCGCGGGGCTACGGCATCGTCGACCCGGCCGCCGCCATCGAGGCGGGCGGTGCGCTGCGGCCCGAGGGCCTGCGCACCGACTCCTCCGCGACCGGCTACCGCAAGCAGTACTTCGGTACCGGGCCCGCACCGGAGCGCGAGGACGACGGGCCCGCCGGCTGGCTGGCCCCGGCGGCAGGCGGTCTCGGGGCGGTCCTGCTGGCCCTCGCCGTCGTCCTGTGGCGTGGCCGGGGCGGCCGCCCGCCCGCCTTCCGCCGCTGAACCTCCCTCACCCCGCCCGCACCACCCCCACCGCCGCCCTCGCCACCGACTCGACGAGCGCGATCCCCGTCTCCTTGCTCGCCTGACCGCCGGAGAGCACCGCCACCAGCACGGTGTGCCCGCCGGCCGTCACCTGCCCGATGCTGTTGACGTTCCACAGCCCGGTGGCGGTGCGCGGCATCCAGCCGTTCTTCAGCGCCCAGTCGCTGCCCGCCGCCGACACCCCCCACTGCTGGTCCGCCTCGACCTGAGCCATCAGCCCCCGCAGATACGTCCGGGACGCCGCGCCGAGCTCCGCGTCCGCCTCCGTGCCGAACACCGCCTCCAGCAGCGTCAGCTGGTCGGCCGCGGTGGTCCGGGTCAGCCCCCAGGCCTGCGCGGCCGTCGTCCCGGTCAGCCCGAGCCGCGCGTTGGCGGCGTCGAGACCGGCCGCCCCGCCCACCGCCGCCAGCAGCGCGGTCGCGGAGTCGTTGTCGCTCCGCTCGATCATCGCGACCGCGTGAGCGCGCTCGCCCACGGTCAGTTCACGCCCCTCGTCCTGGGCCCGCAGCAGCAGCGCCGCGAGGATGTCGACCTTGACGATGCTCGCCGTGTCGTACGAGGCGTCCGCGCCCCCGTACACGGCCCGCGTCCCGGTGCCGGTGTCCAGCACCGCCACCGACACCGCACCCGAACCCGTCAGCAGCGGCTCGACGGCCGCCGCCAGTTCCGTGTCGCGATCCACCACCGGCTCCTCGCCCGTCGCCGCCGCGGCCGGTGCGGTCGCGGCCGGTGCGGTCGCGGCCGGTGACCCGGACGATACGGAAGCCGCGGCGGCGGGCGCGTGATCCGGCGACCGGCCGGTGAGGTACGCGCCGCCGGCGGCCGATCCCGCCAGGACGGCCACGGCCGCCACGGAGGCGGACACGGCGGATCTGCGGACTCGGTGTCGGGACATGGTCCGGACGCTAGGGACCGCGGCTGGGAGCGGGCTGGGTCCGACCTGTCGGACGGATGAGAATGCCCAGGCACTACGCTCGCCCTGTGGCGCAGAAGAACATTCCGGACCCCGGATACTCCGACGACGACGGCACGGCCGACCCCGCCCTGACCGCGGCACTCACCGCCTGGGCCGCCGACCGCAAGGCCGTCGCCCCCGTGCTCGAAGCACTCAAGGGGGCCCGGCTCCTCGTCCCCGTGGTGGCGGTCCTCGGCGAGGTGGAGGAGGACGAGAACGGACTGCGTCGCGAGAAGACCAGCGACATGGCGGTCCCCACCCTCCAGGCCGGTGACCGCCGAGCCCTGCCCGCCTTCACCTCCACCGCCTCGCTGGCCCGCTGGGACCCGCAGGCGCGCCCCGTCGCCGTACCCCTGCACCAGGCGCTGCAGGCAGCCGTGCACGAGAAGGCCGACACCGTGGTGCTCGACCTCGCCGGGCCGGTGGCCTTCGAGGTGACCGGTTCCGCCCTGCTCGCCCTCGCCGAGGGCCGCAGCAGCGCCGACCCGCTCGACGACCCCGCCGTCACCGCGGCGGTACGCGACGCCGTCGCCGCCGAACCCGCGGTGCTCCGCGCCCACCTCGGACCGGGCCGCGCCGACGGCACCCTCGCCCTCGTGCTGGCGGACGGCGCCGATCCCGCCGAGGCGGCGGGCCGGGTCGCGCGGTCGCTGGCGGCGGACGAGGTGCTCCGCGCCCGGCTGGTCCGTGGTCTGGACCTCGCGCTGCTCCCGGCCGGCGCGCACACACCGGGTGAGCCCCTGTTCACGCGCTGATCACCCGACCGGCCCAACGCGCGCGACGCGACCGAGGGCCGGAGAATTGCGAAGAAATCGGACGATCTTCGATCTTCGCGAGGTGGTCGTATGCAGACGCGGACAGTTGTGTCGGAGTTCCTCGGCACACTGCTGCTGGTGTTCTTCGCCGTCGGAGCCGCGGTATTGGGCGTCCAGTACATCGGGACGGTCGGCATCGCGCTGGCCTTCGGCTTCGTGCTTCTCGCCCTCGCCTACGCGCTCGGCCCGATATCCGGCTGCCATCTCAACCCGGCTGTGACGCTGGGGATGCTGACGGCCCGGCGGATCGACGTGCGGACGGCGGTGACGTACTGGATCGCGCAGTTCCTCGGCGGCATCGCCGGCGCGGCCCTGCTGTTCCTGCTCGCCAAACAGGTGCCCGGTCTGAAGACGAGCGGCAAGTTCGGCAGCAACGGCTACGGCGACCGCTCGGACGTGCACATCAACGTCGGCGGTGCCTTCCTCGCCGAGGTGATGCTCACGTTCCTGCTGGTCTTCGTCGTGCTCGCGGTGACCCACAAGGTCGCGGTCATCGGCTTCGACGGTCTGCCCATCGGGCTCTCGCTCGCGGTGATCCACCTGGTCGGCATCCCGCTCACGGGCACCTCGGTCAACCCGGCGCGGAGTCTGGGCCCGGCGCTGTTCGCGGGCGGCGCGGCACTCTCCCAGCTCTGGCTCTTCCTGATCGCCCCTCTCATCGGCGGGGTGATCGCGGCGCTCGCCCACCGGCTGACCCACCCCGTCACCCGTTCGGAGCAGTCCGTGCCGGCCTGATCCGGCCACCGACGCCGTGAGCCCCCTGCCGGGTCGGGCAGGGGGCTCACGGACGGTAAGGAAGGGAAGAAGGGGCGGGCGGGCTCAGCCGAAGACCGGGCCGGTGTACTTCTCGCCCGGCCCGTGGCCCGGCTCGTCCGGCACGAGCGAGGCCTCGCGGAACGCCAGCTGCAGGGACTTCAGACCGTCGCGCAGCGGAGCCGCGTGGAAGGAGCTGATCTCCGTGGTGCTCGCGTCCAGCAGGCCGGCCAGCGCGTGGACCAGCTTGCGGGCCTCGTCGAGGTCCTTGTGCTCGTCGCCGTCCTCGGTCAGGCCGAGCTTCACGGCGGCGGCGCTCATCAGATTGACGGCGACCGTCACGATCACCTCGACGGCGGGCACCTCCGCGATGTCGCGGGCCATCTCGTCGAAGCCGGGGGAATCACTGGTGGGGGTCGCGTCACTCATGCGCCATACGATAGGCCCACGGCGGCGCCGCCCCGTCGCCGGGAGCCGCGCCCCGGCCCCCGCCGCCGTGGCCCCGGGCGCAAGGTTCGCACCACCCCGGGGGAGCTGCTAACCTTGTGTAACGACCGGCTGGGCATCTATGTGCCCGGCCCACAAGTGGAGGCTCCGATCTCCCACCTGACCGTCCCCAGGACGGCGGGTCACCGGTCAGGTGGCGCCCATCGTTCCGTACGGACGATGGAGCCGCCCGATGCGCCCCGCGGTTGACCGCGGCGGTGTTCCGGTTGTTCAGGAGCCCCGCCTGTGTCCCGACGGGGCATTTTTCATGGCCTCGCACGGTTGGTCTGTCGAAACAGACGTTACGTGGCTGTCCGCCAGGCGGCCGCGTGGTGCTACCGAGGAGGATCCATCAGCGCCGAGCCCCGCATCAACGACCGGATTCGCGTACCCGAGGTGCGACTTGTCGGTCCCAGCGGCGAGCAGGTCGGGATTGTTCCGCTTGCCAAGGCCCTGGAACTCGCACAGGAGTACGACCTCGACCTGGTCGAGGTGGCGGCTACCGCCCGTCCGCCCGTGTGCAAGCTCATGGACTACGGGAAGTTCAAGTACGAGTCGGCCATGAAGGCCCGTGAGGCGCGCAAGAACCAGGCGCACACGGTCATCAAGGAGATGAAGCTCCGGCCGAAGATCGACCCGCACGACTATGACACCAAGAAGGGTCACGTCGTTCGGTTCCTCAAGCAGGGCGACAAGGTCAAGATCACGATCATGTTCCGTGGTCGTGAGCAGTCCCGCCCGGAGCTGGGCTTCCGACTGCTCCAGCGTCTCGCTTCGGACGTGGAGGAACTCGGCTTCATCGAGTCCAACCCGAAGCAGGACGGCCGGAACATGATCATGGTTCTGGGCCCGCACAAGAAGAAGACCGAAGCCATGGCCGAGGCCCGCGAGGCCCAGGCCGCCCGCAAGGCGGAGCGTCAGGGATACACCCCCGACGCCGAGGCTGCGGACGAGGCTCCCGAGGCTCCGGCCGAGGCGACCTCCGAGGCTCCGGCCGAGACACCTTCCGAGGCGTGACCTCCGGGGGCCGCCATCCAGGCGCCCCCGGGTCCCCCCGGAATCCCACCAAGATCTGACGCCCCTGCAGCCCGGTGCCCGCACCGGGAGGGGCGCCACTGACGAGGAGAGAACGGCGCGATGCCGAAGAACAAGACGCACAGCGGTGCCAGCAAGCGCTTCAAGATCACCGGCTCCGGCAAGGTGCTCCGCGAGAGGGCCGGCAAGCGCCACCTTCTCGAGCACAAGTCGTCCAAGAAGACCCGCTCGCTGACCGGCACGGTCGTCGTGGCTCCGGCCGACGCCAAGAAGATCAAGAAGCTTCTCGGCAAGTGAGGCCGTCGTCCCCGGTGACACCTGGGACACGCCCTCGATCCGACCGGGACCAATTCGTTTCCGGGCCGTGTGAGTACGACCACGGCCCCGCTACAAGGAGTTAACAAGTGGCACGCGTCAAGCGGGCAGTCAACGCCCACAAGAAGCGCCGGGCAATTCTCGAGGCCGCCAGCGGTTACCGCGGTCAGCGCTCGCGCCTGTACCGCAAGGCCAAGGAGCAGGTCACCCACTCCCTGGTCTACAACTACAACGACCGCAAGAAGCGCAAGGGCGACTTCCGTCAGCTGTGGATCCAGCGCATCAACGCCGCTGCCCGCCAGAACGGCATGACGTACAACCGCCTCATCCAGGGTCTGAAGGCCGCCAACATCGAGGTGGACCGCAAGATCCTGGCCGAGCTCGCGGTCAACGACGCCAACGCGTTCGCCGCTCTCGTCGAGGTTGCCCAGAAGGCCCTCCCGAGCGACGTCAACGCCCCGAAGGCCGCCTGATCCAGGCCGCACTTCTTGGCTTCTGAGCCGGACCCGCAGGCGCTCGCCGTCTGCGGGTCCGGTGCGTTGCAGCCGGACCTTTTCGTCACGCAGAGAGGCTCGCCGCCGACATGGGCACCCCCGAACTGATCTCCCCGCGATCGCCACGGGTCGCCGCCGCCCGGCGGCTGGCCAGGCGCAACTTCCGCGGCAAGGAGCGCAGGTTCATCGCCGAGGGGCCGCAGGCCGTGCGCGAGGCCGCCGACCACCGCGGCAGCGACGGTGAGCCCACGCTCATCGAGCTGTTCGCCACCGTCGAGGCCGCCGAACGGTACGAGGCCATCGTCGACGCCGCCCACGCGGCCGGTGCCCGGGTGCACCTCGCCGACAGCGAGGTGCTGGCCGATGTGTCGCAGACCGTCACCCCGCAGGGCCTGATCGGCGTCTGCCGCTTCCTCGACACCCCGTTCGACGCGGTGCTCGCCGCGCGGCCGAAGCTGGTTGCCGTCCTGGCCAACGTCCGCGACCCCGGCAACGCCGGCACGGTGCTGCGCTGCGCCGACGCCGCGGGCGCCGACGCGGTCGTCCTCACCGACGCCTCCGTCGACCTGTACAACCCCAAGTCGGTGCGCGCGTCCGTCGGTTCGCTCTTCCATCTGCCGGTCGCCGTCGGCGTACCCGTCGAGCAGGCCGTGCGCGGGCTCCGGGACGCGGGCGTGCGCATCCTCGCGGCCGACGGCGCGGGTCAGGACGACCTCGACGACGAACTCGACGCCGGCACCATGGGCGGACCCACCGCCTGGGTCTTCGGCAACGAGGCCTGGGGCCTGCCCGAGGAGACCCGGGCGCTCGCCGACGCCGTCGTGCGCGTGCCGATCCACGGCAAGGCCGAGAGCCTCAACCTCGCCACCGCCGCCGCCGTCTGCCTGTACGCCTCCGCGCGCGCCCAGCGCTCGCGCCCCGGCGCCGTCTGAACCACCCGTACCACCGCTTCCCGGCCCGGCGCGCCCGCAGGGTGTCGCTCCGTCACCGGCGACTAGTAGGGTGACGAACTCGGGGGCCCACTGCACCGGTTCGAGAGGTGGGGTACGGGAAGATGGCTGTCGGCATGAGCGGGCCGCGGGCACGCGCGGAGGCCGTCGTGCGCGCCGCCGGTGATCCGGACGGCATGGCCGTGCCGGGCATCGGACCGGGCGGCCAGGCGCTGGATCCGGACGACCTGCCCGACGGGCTCGTCGTCGCGGACGAGACCGGCCGGGTCATCTGCTTCAACGCCGCCGCCGCGCGGATCACGGCCGTGCCCAGGGCCGCCGCCCTCGGCCGCCCGCTGGAACACGCGCTGCCGCTGGAGGACCTCAAGGGCCGCCGCTGGTGGGAGCTGACCGACCCCTACGGCGGCCTCGCCACCCGCGTGGGACAGCCCGAACGCAACCTCCTGCTGCCCGGCGGCCGCGAGGTCCTCGTCTCCGCCCGTTACGTCCGCGAGAGCCCGACGGGGCCCGTACGCCGGCTGGTGATCAGCCTGCGCGGCACCGAGGCCCGCCGCCGCACCGAACGCAGCCACGCCGAGCTCATCGCGACCGTCGCCCATGAACTGCGCTCCCCGCTGACGTCCGTGAAGGGCTTCACCGCCACCCTGCTGGCCAAGTGGGAGCGGTTCACGGACGACCAGAAGCGGCTGATGCTGGAGACCGTCGACGCCGACGCCAACCGGGTCACCCGGCTGATCACGGAACTGCTGGACATCTCCCGGATCGACTCGGGACGCCTGGAGCTGCGCCGCCAGCCGGTGGACCTCTCCGCCGCCGTGGAACGCCACATCCAGGCCCTCACCGCGTCCGGCCAGGCACCCGGCCGCTTCCTGGTCCGCACCTGCCAGCCGCTGCCCGCCGTGTGGGCCGACCCGGACAAGGTCGACCAGGTGCTGGGCAACCTGCTGGAAAACGCGGTGCGCCACGGCGAGGGAACCGTCACCATCGAGGTGGCACCCGCACCGGCGAAGAGCGACGAGATGGGAACAGCGGTCACCGTGAGCGACGAAGGTCCCGGCATCCCCGAGGAGTCGCTGGGCCGTGTCTTCACCCGTTTCTGGCGGGGGAGCAAGCGCGGCGGCACGGGCCTGGGCCTCTACATCGTCAAGGGCATCGTCGAGGCGCACGGCGGCACGATCACGGTCGGCCGCGGCCCCGGGGGCGGCGCCGAGTTCCGATTTATTCTGCCCGTGAGCACGCCGGCCTACCTGAAGTAGCGGGCCTGAGCGGACCACGGGCGGCCCACACATCCTGTGGCCCTTAGACTCGACCTTTGGCACCTTTGCGTCCTCCAGTCGTCGAGCGGGGCCGCGCCACCAGCCAATCGGAAGTACGGGAAGAGATGTCGGCACCGAACAAGTCGTACGACCCAGTCGAGGTCGAGGCACTGAAACCGGAAGAGATCGAGCGCATCCGGGACGAGGCGTTCGCCGCCTTCGCCGCCGCGGGCGACCTCGACGCGCTCGCCCAGGCGAAGACCGCGCACACCGGTGGTACCTCGCCCCTGTCACTCGCCAACCGCGAGATCGGCGCGCTGCCGCCCCAGGCGAAGGCCGAGGCCGGCAAGCGCGTGGGCCAGGCCCGCGCCGCCGTGGGCAGGGCCCTCGCGGCCCGCCAGACGGAGCTGGAGGCCGAGCGCGACGCCCGGGTCCTGGTCGAGGAGGCGGTGGACGTCACACTGCCGTACGACCGCACCCCGGCCGGCGCCCGCCACCCGCTGACGACGATCATGGAGCGCGTCGCCGACGTCTTCGTGGCCATGGGCTACGAGGTCGCCGAGGGCCCCGAGGCCGAGGCCGAGTGGTTCAACTTCGACGCCCTGAACTTCGTGCCCGACCACCCGGCCCGGCAGATGCAGGACACCTTCTTCGTCGAGGGCGCCGACGGCGCGAAGAACGACGAGTCCGGTGTCGTGCTGCGCACGCACACCTCGCCGGTCCAGGCCCGCACCCTGCTCGACCGCGAGCCCCCCGTCTACGTGGTCTGCCCCGGCCGCGTCTACCGGACCGACGAGCTGGACGCCACGCACACCCCGGTCTTCCACCAGATCGAGCTGCTCGCCGTCGACGAGGGCCTCACCATGGCCGATCTGAAGGGCACCCTCGACCACATGGTCCAGGCGCTCTTCGGCCCGGACATGAAGACCCGGCTGCGGCCGAACTTCTTCCCGTTCACCGAGCCGTCCGCCGAGATGGACATGGTCTGCTACGTCTGCCGCGGCGAGTCCGTCGGCAACCCCGACCGCCCCTGCCGCACCTGCGGCAGCGAGGGCTGGATCGAGCTCGGCGGCTGCGGCATGGTCAACCCCAAGGTGCTCATCGCCTGCGGCGTCGACCCCCAGAAGTACAGCGGATTCGCCTTCGGGTTCGGCATCGAGCGGATGCTGATGTTCCGCCACAACGTAGAAGACATGCGAGACATGGTCGAAGGCGACGTCCGGTTCACCCGGCCCTTCGGGATGGAGATCTGATGCGCGTCCCGCTTTCCTGGCTGCGGGAGTACGTCGACCTGCCGCCCACCGAGACCGGCCGTGACGTACAGGCCAAGCTCGTCGCCGTCGGCCTGGAGGTCGAGACCGTCGAGCAGATCGGCGCCGGCCTGAAGGGCCCGCTGGTCGTCGGCAAGGTGCTGACCATCGAGGAGCTGGAGGGCTTCAAGAAGCCCATCCGCTTCTGCACGGTCGACGTCGGCACCGCCAACGGCACCGGTGAGCCGCAGGAGATCGTCTGCGGAGCCCGTAACTTCGCCGTCGGCGACAAGGTCGTCGTGGTCCTGCCCGGCGCCGTGCTGCCCGGCGACTTCGCGATCGCCGCGCGCAAGACGTACGGCCGGACCTCGCACGGCATGATCTGCTCCACCGACGAGCTCGGCATGGGCGACGACGGCACCCACGGCATCATCGTGCTGCCGCCGGAGCACGAGGTCGGCACCGACGCGATCGAGCTGCTCCAGCTCGTCGACGAGGTCCTCGACATCGCCGTCACGCCCGACCGCGGCTACTGCCTGTCGATGCGCGGCGTCGCCCGCGAGACCGCCATCGCCTACGGACTGCCGCTGCGCGACCCGGCGCTCCTGGACGTGCCCGCGCCCAACGCGTTCGGCTACCCGGTCCAGGTCTCCGACCCGATCGGCTGCGACCGCTTCACCGCGCGCACCGTCGTCGGTCTGCAGCCCGAGGCCCGCTCCCCGATCTGGATGCAGCGCAGGCTGCAGAAGGCCGGGATGCGGCCCATCTCGCTCGCCGTCGACGTCACCAACTACGTCATGCTCGAACTGGGCCAGCCGCTGCACGCCTACGACCGGTCCCGGATCGACGGGCCGATCGGGGTGCGCCGCGCCGAGCAGGGCGAGAAGCTCACCACGCTCGACGGCACGGTCCGCGTCCTGGACGCCGCCGACCTCGTCATCACCGACAACCGCGGGCCGATCGGCCTGGCGGGCGTCATGGGCGGGGCCAACACGGAGATCGCGGACGCCGCCGAGGACACGCACACCACCGAGGTCGTCATCGAGGCCGCGCACTTCGACGCGATCTCGATCGCCCGCACCGCGCGCCGCCACAAGCTGGCGTCCGAGGCGTCCAAGCGCTTCGAGCGCGGCGTCGACCCGCAGGCCGCGGCAGCCGCGGCCCAGCGCACCGTCGACCTGCTGGTGCTCCTCGCCGGCGGCACCGCGGAGGCGGGCGTCACCGAGGTGAGCGCCCCGTCCGGCCCCCGCACCATCACGATGCCGGCCGACCACCCGGACAGGGTGGCCGGAGTCGCGTACGGCCGCGAGACCGTCGTACGGCGCCTCCAGGAGGTCGGCTGCGACGTGTACGGGCAGGACGAGCTCCTCGTCACCGCCCCGTCCTGGCGGCCCGACCTGAACGAGCCGAACGACCTCGCCGAAGAGGTCATCCGGCTGGAGGGTTACGAGAACCTCCCGTCCACGCTGCCCACCCCGCCGTCCGGCCGCGGGCTCACCGACCGCCAGCGGCTGCACCGCCGTGTCGGCCGGGCCCTCGCGGGCGCGGGCTACGTCGAGGCGCTGAACTACCCGTTCACCGGCGAGGCGGTCCTGGACCAGCTGGGCCTGGCGGCGGACGACGCCCGCCGCCGCACGGTCCGGCTCGTCAACCCGCTCTCCGACGAGGAGCCCTCGCTGCGCACCACGCTGCTGCCGGGCCTCCTCGGCGCACTGCGGCGCAACGACGGCCGCGGCAGCCACGACCTCGCGCTCTTCGAGACCGGCCTGGTCTTCATTCCCCAGGCTCTCGGCTCCGTTCGAGCAGGGGAGACCTCACTCACCGGCCAGGAGACCAAGCCCGTCCGGCTGCCCGTGGACCGGCGCCCCTCCGACGAGGAGATCGCGTCCCTCGACGCGACGCTGCCGCGTCAGCCGCGCCATGCCGCCGTCGTCCTCGCGGGCGCCCGCGAGCAGGCCGGCTGGTGGGGCAAGGGCCGCCCGGCCGACTGGGCGGACTCCGTCGAGGCCGCCCGCACCATCGCCCGTGAGGCCGGTGTCGACCTCACGGTCCGCGCCGACCAGCACGCGCCGTGGCACCCGGGCCGCTGCGCCGCGCTGTATGTGACGGTCGACGGCGAGGAGACCCTGTTCGGGCACGCCGGCGAGCTGCACCCGCGCGTCATCAAGGAGCTCCACCTCCCCGAGCGCACCTGCGCCATGGAGGTCGAGCTCGACGTCCTGGAGCGGGCCGTCGACGGCGCCCTCCAGGCGCCGCGGATCTCCACCTTCCCGGTGGCGACCCAGGACGTCGCTCTCGTCGTCGACGGGGACGTCCCCGCCGCCGACGTGGAGCAGGCGCTCCGGGACGGCGCCGGTGAACTCCTCGAATCGCTGCGGCTGTTCGACGTCTTCACCGGTGAGCAGATCGGCGGGGGCCGCAAGTCCCTCGCGTACGCGCTGCGGTTCCGCGCCGCGGACCGCACGCTGACCGTCGACGAGGCGAGCGCCGCCCGGGACGCCGCGGTGGCGCTGGCCGCCGAGCGCACGGGCGCGGTGCTGCGCGGCGCGTAACAGCGCAACCGCACAGTGAGGAGGGGCGTATCCGGCCACCGGATACGCCCCTCCTGTGTGCTCGCCCAGGGGCGGAGGACCGCACGCGGACCCCGGCCGGGCCCGGGGGAACCCGGTTCCCGGCCGACCCCGCAGCCACCCTCCGATCCGTGGGCAGTGGGTCGTGCGATCCGGCGCCGTCCGCACTGCCACGGAGTGTCGGGCAGGTTGGCAGAGCGGACGGCGCGGTTGTGGGTCGTCGTGCTGTACGAGGGGGAGCAGACGACCCGGCCGCCTCTTGCGAGGGGACTCATTCAAGCGATCCGGCCACCGGCGCAACAGAGTGCGCAGCGGGACGGTTCGGGCATTCCGTTCACACCCCGTGTGAATCGTGCTCCACTGGGGCGACACGTCCTGGGCGTGCCGACCCACCGGAGGGGGCAATGGGGGCAATGGAGCCGAACACTCTGCTAGAGGCTCTGATCGACGAGGCGGGTGTCTCCCGGGCCGGGCTCGCCGCACACGTCAACCAGGCCGGCCGCACCCGGGGGCTGTGCCTGCGCTACGAACACACCGCCGTCGCCCGCTGGCTGAAGGGCCAGCGGCCGCGCGGCCAGGTGCCCGACCTCCTCTGTGACGTGCTGGGACAGCGCCTGCACCGGGCCGTCTCGCTCGACGACATCGGCATGGCGGCGCACGGCGGCCACATGCCCGGGCAGGGCTCCTCGCTCACCGGATTCGTCGAGCGGGCCACCGCCCTGTGGCGCTCCGACGAACAGCAGCGCCCCCATGTCGTCGCCGCCCAGGCCGTCACCGGGACCACCGCGGTGATGCCGGTCTGGGAGTGGGAGAACCCGCCGGAGGACGCCGATGTGTCCCGGACCGGCCCGCACCGCGTCGGTACGGCCGACATAGCGACGCTGCGGGCCGCCCGTGCCCACTACGAACTGATGTACCGCAAGGCGGGCGGAATCGCGACGCGTTCGCGCATCGTCGGCTTCCTCAACGCCGAGACGGCCCCGCTGCTGCGCGGCGGCTACAGCGATGCGATGGGGCGTCAGCTGCACCGGGCCACGGGCGGTCTGGTCGCGGTCGCCGGCATCTGCGCGTACGACTCCGACGCGCACGGGCTCGCCCAGCGCTACTTCCACCAGGCGCTGCGGCTGGCCAAGGCGAGCGGCGACCGGGGGCTCGGCGGCTATGTGATCGCCCTGCTGGTCAACCAGTCGCTCTTCCTGGCCGAGTACCGGCAGTCCGTCGCCTTCGCCGAGGCGGCGCTGCGGGCCGCCGGCCGCGACATCACCCCCGCGCTGGCCGCCGACCTCCACGCGATGCAGGCCAAGGCGTACGCCCATCTCGGCGACGGCCCCAGCGCGCTGAAGTCGATCCGGCGGGCCGAGTCCGAGGCCGGCCGGATCCGGCCCGGCCGGGAGCCGGACGAGACGGGGTACGTGCAGCCGGGTCTGGTCGACGTCCAGGTGGCGGAGGCCCTGCTCGGCCTCGGGGACCTGCCGGCGGCCAGGGAACACGCCGCGGCCGCGGTCCGGACCCCCGCGCACGACCGGGGCCGGGTCCACCGGCTGGCGATGCTGACCACGATCGAGCTGCGGCAGGGCGAGGCAGACCGGGCCGCGGTCACCGCGGCCCAGATGGCGGAACACGCCAGGGGGATGGAGTCGCAACGGCTGCGCGACCGGCTGCGGACCGTGCGCGAGGACCTGGTCGCGAGCGGCAGCGCCGATGCGGAACGGGCCGCGGACATCGTCGACGGGGCGCTGCGCGTACCGCTGTGAGCCCGGGTCTGCTGCGATATGGCCACCTACTAGTCAGAAGGTGGCAGAACTGTGCAGTGGACGAACCTGAACGAACAGACTGTGTACGAGAACCGCTGGTTCCGGGTCAACCTGGCGGATGTCGTACTCCCCGACGGCCACCACCTCGACCACTTCGCGATCCGGCTCCGGCCGGTGGCGGCGGCCACGGTCGTCAACGCGGCGAACGAGGTGCTGCTGCTCTGGCGGCACCGGTTCATCACGGACAGCTGGGGCTGGGAGCTCGCCGCGGGTGTGGTCGAGGACGGCGAGGGCCTGGCCGCGGCGGCGGCCCGGGAGATGGAGGAGGAGACCGGCTGGCGCCCCGGACCGCTCCAGCCGCTGCTCACCCTGGAGCCGTCGAACGGGCTCACCGACGCCCGGCACCACTTCTTCTGGGGCGAGGAGGCCCGCTGGACCGGCCACCCCAGCGACGACTTCGAGTCCTCGCGCCGCGAGTGGATACCGCTCAAACTGGTCCCCGACATGGTCGCCCGCGGTGAGGTCCCGGCCGCGGGGATGGCCGCCGGGCTGATGATGCTCCACCACTTACGGCTGGGCTGAGCCCGGCCGTTCACGTGCGAGGGGCCGCCGGGCCCCTCGCACGCGCGGGATCAGACGTACGGGTAGAAGCCCGAACCGGTCTTGCGGCCGAGCCGGCCCGCGTCGACCATGCGCTGGAGCAGCGGGGGAGCGGCGTACAGCGGCTCCTTGTACTCCGCGTACATCGAGTCGGCCACCGAGGCGACGGTGTCCAGGCCGATCAGGTCGGCGAGCTTGAGCGGGCCCATCGGGTGGGCGCAGCCCATCTCCATGCCGTTGTCGATGTCCTCGCGGCTGGCGATGCCCGACTCGAACATCCGGATCGCGGAGAGCAGGTACGGGATCAGGAGCGCGTTGACGACGAAGCCGGAGCGGTCCTGCGCGCGGATCGGGTGCTTGCCCAGTATGTCCTGCACCACGGCCTCGGCACGCTTGACCGTCTCCTCCGAGGTGGTCAGCGCCGGGATCAGCTCGACGAGCTTCTGCACCGGGGCCGGGTTGAAGAAGTGGATGCCGATGACCTGGTCCGGACGCGAGGTCGCGACGGCCAGCTTCACCAGCGGGATCGAGGAGGTGTTCGAGGCGAGGATCGCGTCCTGCCGGGTCACCACCTGGTCCAGGACCTGGAAGATCTCGGTCTTGACCTGCTCGTTCTCCACGACGGCCTCGATGACGAGATCGCGGTCCGCGAACTCGCCGAGGTCCGTGGTGAAGCTGAGCCGGGCCAGGGTCTCGTCGCGCTCCTCCGCGGTGATCTTGCCGCGTTCCGCAGCCTTGGAGAGGGAGTTGTGGAGCCGGGTGCGGCCGATCTCCAGCGCCTCGCCGGTGGTCTCTGCCACCTTGACGTCGAGGCCGCTGCGGGCGCACACCTCCGCGATGCCTGCGCCCATCTGGCCACAGCCCACCACCCCGACGCGTGCAATGTCGGCCATAGAGTCCGTCACCTCGTGCCTTTCGCTGTTCTCCGTTCGGCGGCTTCCGTCTGATTCCGGGCTCCACCACGACCCCACGACGTTACTCCGCGCCTTACCGGGGTTTGCGGGCCGGGGCGGGCATGCTCGCTTCCGGGCCCGGAATGCGGGGCCGCGGACGAGTACGGAGACGGCGGGAGCGACGGCATGCGGCACATGGAGCGAAGGAAGTTCGTGACGGGGGCGGCGGGGACGGTCGCGGGGGTGATCGCCCCGGCCGCCGTGGCCGGTGACGCCGCCGCGGTCCCGCGCGGCCGCGGTCCGGGCCGGCCGGGGGCACCCCGCGACGCGCTCCGGCGCGAGCTCCGGGGGATGTGGGTGGCCACGGTCGAGAACCTCGACTGGCCCGCGGAGCCGGGGCTGTCCGCCGCCGCCCAGCGGGCCGGGCTGACCGCCTTCCTCGACGAGGCCGTCGACCGGCGGCTGAACGCCGTGGTCCTCCAGGTCCGCCCATCGGCGGACGCGCTGTGGCCCTCACCGCACGAGCCGTGGGCCGCCTGCCTCACCGGCGTCCAGGGCAGGGACCCCGGGTGGGACCCGCTGGGCACGGCCGTCCAGGAGGCTCACGCCCGCGGTCTCGAACTGCACGCCTGGTTCAATCCGTACCGGGTCGCCAACCACACCGACCTCTCCCGGCTGTCCGCCGCCCATCCCGCCCGGCTGCACCCGGCGTGGGTGCTGCCGTACGGCGGGAAGCTCTACTACAACCCGGGGCTTCCCGAGGTCCGTGCCTTCGTCCAGGACGCGATGCTCGACGCGGTCCGCCGCTACGACATCGACGCCGTGCACTGGGACGACTACTTCTATCCGTACCCGGTGGCCGGACAGTCCTTCGCCGACGGACCCGCGTACGCGAAGTACGGTGCGGGCTTCCCCGACAAGGCCGCCTGGCGGCGTGACAACACCGACAAGCTCGTACGGGAGATGTCCGGACGGATCAAGGCGCTCAAGCCGGGGGTCCGGTTCGGCATCAGTCCGTTCGGCGTCTGGCGCAACGCCTCCACCGATCCGCTCGGCTCACGGACCGAGGCGGGGGTGCAGACCTACGACGACCTGCACGCGGACACCCGTGGCTGGATCAAGAAGGGATGGATCGACTACATCTGTCCCCAGCTCTACTGGAACATCGGCTTCGCTCCCGCCGACTACGCGGAGCTGGTGCCCTGGTGGGGCGAGGTGGTCAGGGGCACCGGCGTGGACCTCTTCATCGGCGAGGCCCTCTACAAGGCCGGCGACCCCGCCCAGCCCGCGGCCTGGCAGGACCCGGCCGAGCTGTCGCGGCACGTCGACCTGGCCGCCGGTCACGACCAGGCCCGCGGCCATGTCTACTTCTCCGGGAACAGCGTGGTCAGGGACCGGATCGGGGCGATGGACCGGGTGGTGGCCGACCACTACCAGGTCCGGGCCCGTCCGCCCCGCTGACCGGCTGTTCAGCGCACCTGCGTGCCCGGGTCCCGGCTCCGCCCGGTGTGCTGGACGACGCTGTCGGGGCCGGGGGCGATCAGATGCTCGTGTCCGTCCTCGAAACGGACGCGGTACGGGGGAGCGCCCCCGTCCCCGAGCACTTCGAGGATCTCGGCGACCCGGTCGTGCTGCCCCACGGTCCTGCCGTGCGTCAGCAGCCGGTCGCCCGTGTGTGCCTCCATCGGGAGTGACCTCCTCACGGGTGGCGTGCCATGTCGACAAGTCTATGACCGGCGGGCTCCGGCGCGCTGCGTGACGGCGATGCAGACGAGGACCGCGACCGCCGCCACCGGGGCCGCCGGTGCGATCTCCTCGCCCAGCAACAGGAACGACCAGATCAGCGTCAGCAGGGGCTGCGCCAGCTGAAGCTGGCTGGCCCGGGCCACCCCGATCTCCGCCATGCCGCGGTACCAGACGTACAGGCCGAAGAAGGTCGAGGCGACCGCCACCCAGACCAGCCCGGCCACCCCGTGCGCGGTCCACCGCACCGGTTCGTGCGGCAGCGCGACCGCGGCGCCCACCACCGCGAGCGGCGCGGTGAGGAGCAGGGCCCATCCCGTCACCTG
Source organism: Streptomyces sp. NBC_01257 (assembly GCF_035917255.1). Taxonomy (NCBI): domain Bacteria; kingdom Bacillati; phylum Actinomycetota; class Actinomycetes; order Kitasatosporales; family Streptomycetaceae; genus Streptomyces; species Streptomyces sp. NBC_01257. The sequence continues at coordinate 1,896,185 of NZ_CP108472.1, read as the reverse complement.
CCAGCCCGGCATCACCTTCGCCAGCCTGCCGCCCTCCGTGTAGCCCGCCGCGCAGACCAGCAGCGCGGCGAAGAGGTAGAGATCGCCGGTGGAGATGCCCCCGCCGCTCTGCAGCACGGTGAACGTGATCACCACCGCCGCGCCGGCCAGCGCCGCGGCCCAGAACGCGCGGGACGGGCGCGATCCGGTGCGGACCGAGGAGAACACCGCGGTGGTCAGCGGCAGCAGGCCGACGACGACCGCCGCGTGCGAGGTCGTCGAGGTCTGCAGCGCCAGCGTCGTCAGCAGCGGGAACCCCACCACCACGCCGCACGCCACCACCGCGAGCCCGGCCCGGTGCTGCCGCTCGGGCACCCGCACCCGGGCAGCGAGCATGAACCCGCCGGCGATCGTGGCGGCCAGCAGGGTCCGCAGCGTCACCAGGGACCAGGGGCCGAAGCTCTCCAGGCCCCAGGCGGTGGAGGGGAAGGTCAGCGAGAAGGAGACCACGCCGAGCAGGGCGAGCAGCGTTCCGCCGCGGCCGGCGGGGAGGGGACCGGGAGCGTCGCGTGAACCGCGGGACGCGCCCGCTTCGGAGGGGACGGGTGCCGTGGCGACCGCTATCGTCGGCGATTCGGTAGCGCTATTCTCGTCTCTCATGCAAGAGCGTAGCAGTGTCGCCGAGTTGGCAGAAGTGCTCCGCAAGGAGCTGAACCGCTACTCACCGGGTGAGAAGCTGCCGTCCAGCCGTGCCCTCGTCGAGCGCTTCAGGGCCGGCCCGGTGACCGTCTCGCGGGCCGTCGCCCAGCTCGCCGCGGAAGGGCTCGTCGTCACCCGCCCGGGCTCCGGCGCCTTCCGGGCGCAGCCCCGTACCTCCGTGCGCCCGCCCGCCGACACCTCCTGGCAGGAGGTGTCGCTCAGCGGCGACGGCGGACCCGAGGTGGTGCCCCGCACGGTCGACGCCTCCGGTCTCCTGGTCACCCTGACGCCCCCGCCCACCGGAGTCATCGAGTTCAACGGCGGCTATCTGCACAGCTCGCTCCAGCCCGAACGGGCCATGGCCGCGGCCCTCGCCCGGGCCGGCCGCCGCCCCGGCGCCTGGAGCCGCCCGCCCACCGACGGACTCACCGAACTGCGCGCCTGGTTCGCCCGCGAGATCGGCCCCGCCCTCACCGCGGCCGATGTGCTGATCACCGCGGGCGGCCAGAGCGCCCTGGCCACCGCGCTGCGGGCACTCGCCCCGCCCGGCGCACCCGTCCTCGTCGAATCGCCGACCTACCCCGGCATGCTGGCGGCCGCCCGAGCCACCGGACTGCGGCCCGTGCCCGTCCCCGTCGACGGGGACGGCGTACGTCCCGAACTGCTCGCCGCGGCCTTCCGGGCCACCGGCGCCCGCGTCCTGGTGTGCCAGCCCCTCTTCCAGAACCCGACCGGCACGGTCCTCGCCGCCGACCGGCGCGCCGGGATCGTGCGGATCGCCCGGGAAGCGGGGGCGTTCGTCGTCGAGGACGACTTCGCCCGCCACCTCGTCCACGACGACGCCGGACCGCTCCCCGCGTCGCTGGCCGCCGACGACCCCGACGGGGTCGTCGTCCACGTCTGCTCCCTCACCAAGGCCACATCGCCCAGCTTCCGGGTGGGAGCCCTGGCGGCCCGGGGACCGGTCATGGAGCGGCTGCGGGCCATCCAGGTGGTCGACAGCCTCTTCGTCCCCAGGCCCCTCCAGGAGGCCGCGCTCGAACTCGTCGGCTCGCCCGCCTGGGGCCGCCATCTGCGTTCCGTCTCGGCCGAGCTGCGCGCCCGCCGCACCGCCGTGGTCACCGCGCTGAGCCAGGAGCTGCCCGGCCTCGCGCTGCCGCACATCCCGGCCGGCGGAGGCAGCCTCTGGCTGCGGCTGCCGGACTCCGGTGCCGGCGCCGACGAGTCCGCCATGGTCGCTGCGGCGCTGCGCGCCGGTGTCGCCATCGCCCCGGGCCGCCCCTACTTCTGCGCCGAACCCCCGGCGCCCCAGGTCCGGTTGAGCTTCGTCGCCGTCGCCGGCCTCGCGGAGATCACCGAGGGCGTGCGCCGCCTGTGCACCGCCTGGGACGGCGCCTTCGACCCCGCGGAGACTAGTCTCCGGCCATGACCGGAATACCTCAGGAACGTTACGAGATCTCGTCCGACCCCGCCCGGCTGGACGCCGCCCGGATCCACACCTGGCTCTCCGGCGACTCCTACTGGGCCAGGGGGCGCACGCGCGAGCACCAGGACCGGGCCATCGCCGGCTCGCTGAACTTCGGCGCCTACGACCTCGCGACCGGCGAACAGAGCGGCTACGCACGCGTGGTCACCGACCTCGCCACCTTCGCCTGGCTCTGCGACGTGTACGTCGACCGCGCGGCCCGCGGGCAGGGCCTCGGCGGCCGGCTCGTCGCCGCGGCCCGCGACCACCTCGCCCCGACCGGGGTCCGCAGGTTCCTCCTCGGCACGGCCGACGCCCACGGGGTGTACGAGAAGGCGGGCTTCCGGGCGCTCGACAACCCGGACCAATGGATGTGCCTCCGGTTCGCCTGACCGGAAGCGCTTGCGGCGGCACTCTTGACCCGCGTGGCGATCGGCTCCACGATCGCGCCCATGAGTGTTCGAGTCTCGCTCGTCGCCGCGGCACGCAGTTCCTCCCTGCTCGGTGAGCGCTTCGACGACGACCGGCCGCTCGACGCGGCCGGCTGGCAGGAGGTCCAGTTCGCCGCCCCGGCCCTGGTGCCCCTGGGCGCGGCCGAACTGCGGTACTGCTCACCGACGGCCCGCAGCCGCGCCACCGGTCAGGCGCTCGGCTTCGCCCCGCTGGTCCAGCCCGCCCTGCGCGACTGCGACATGGGCCGCTGGCGCGGCTGCACGCTCGCCGACGTCACCGCGCGCGAACCGGCGGCCGTGGACGCCTGGCTGGCGGACCCGCGCTCGGCCCCGCACGGCGGTGAACCGCTGCTCGCCTTCATCTCCCGGATCGGGAGCTGGCTGGACACCCGCCCCGCCTGCGACGGGTCGATCGTCGCCGTGGCCGAACCCGCCGTCGTCCGCGCCGCCCTCGTGTACGCGCTGAAGGCCCCGCCGTCGTCGTACTGGAACGTCGACGTCCGGCCGCTCTCCACCGTCACGCTCATCGGCCTGCCGCGGCGCTGGAGCCTGCGCCTGGAAACCGGGGCGTGACCCGGCCCGTGCCGGCGCGGGACCGGCGCGGTGGGTCAGGGCGCCGGGAGCGGCGGCACCGAGTCGCCCTCGGTGTCGATGCGGGGGAGCACCCGGTCCAGCCACCCGGGCATCCACCAGGCGCTCCGGCCGAGCAGCGTCATCACCGCGGGGACCAGCAACAGCCGCACGATCGTGGCGTCGACCAGCACACTGACCGCCAGTCCGAGCCCCAGCATCTTCACCACGATGTTGTCGCTGATGACGAACGCGGCGAAGACGCTGACCATGATGAGCGCCGCACAGGTGATCACCCGCGCGGTGATCTCCAGCCCGTGCGCCACCGCGCCCTTGCTGTCCCTGGTGCGCAGCCAGGCCTCGTGCACGCGGGCGATCAGGAACACCTCGTAGTCCATGCTCAGTCCGAAGACGATGGCGAACATCATCATCGGCACATAGCTCTCGATGGGCACGGTCCCCGAGACCCCCAGGGCGGGCCCGCCCCAGCCCCACTGGAAGACCGCCACCACCACCCCGTACGACGCGGCGATCGAGAGGAGGTTGAGGACGGCCGCCTTGACCGCGACGAGGACGCCGCGGAACACGATGAGGATGATGACGAAGGCGAGGCCGACCACGACCGCGATGATCAGGGGGAGCCGGCTGGCGATGAGGTCGAGGAAGTCCTCCTGGGCGGCGGTCGTCCCGGTCACGTAGCCGGAGGCGGCGGTGCCCGACACCCCCTGCGGCAGGACGTCGTCCTTGAGGTGGTTGAACAGGGTGGTCGTCCCCGCGTCCTGCGGGGCCACCTCGGACAGGGCGGTGCCGACGAGCAGCGCGTTGTCGTCCGTCGGCTGCAGCGGGGTGACGCTGGCCGCGCCCGGCACGTCGGTGAGCGCCTTCTGGAGGCTGCTCGCCAGCGCCGAGCGGTCCGAGTCCGGCACCGACCGCTGGTCGACGACGAGGGTGAACGGGCCGTTCGCGCCGGGCCCGAAACCGGTGGAGATCAGGTCGAACGCGCGCCGGTCGGTGAAACTCGTCGGATCGGCGCCGTCGTCGATGTGCCCGAGGCGGATGGAGAACAGCGGGATCGCGAGGACCCCCACCACGACCAGCCCGGCGAGCAGGAACCACCAGGGCCGCCGCTCCACCCGCTGGGCGTAGCGGTGCCAGCCGCCCGTCGCCGGGGCGCCGGCGCCGGCCCCGCCCTCGGCGACGGGCGGCCGCACCCGGTAGCGGTCGATCCGCCTGCCGATGAGGCCCAGCAGGGCCGGGACGAGGGTGAGGGCGCCGATGACCGCGGTGATCACGGTGACGGCGGCCGCGGCCCCCAGCTTGCCGATGAAGCTGACCCGCGAGACGTACAGACCGGCCAGCGCGACGATGACGGTACAGCCGGAGACCAGGACGGCACGCCCGCTGGTGGCCACCGACCGGCCGGCGGCCCGGACCGGATCGGCGCCGTCCATGACGAGCTGACGGTGACGGGTGATCAGGAAGAGGGCGTAGTCGATCCCGACGCCCAGCCCGATCATGGTGGCGAGGGTCGGCGAGACGCTCGCGAAGGTGGTGGCTGCGGCCACCAGCGCCAGACAGCTCAGCCCGACGATCACGCTGATCAGCGCGGTGAGCAGCGGGACACCCGCGGCGATGATGCTGCCGAACCCGATGAGCAGCACGACCACCGCGACGGCGAAACCGACGGCCTCGCTGGTGAGGTCCTTCGTCTCGGGCCGGGCGAGCTCACCGAGCGGGCCGCCGTACTCGACCTCCACACCGGCGGAGCGCAGCGGCTTCACCGCCGTGTCGACCTGGCCGAGATACGAGTCGTCGAGCGAGGTCGGGTTCACGTCGAACCGCACGGTGATGTACCCGGTGCTGCCGTCCTTGGACAGCGAGGTGGAGGTCGCGGAGGAGGACGAGGGCAGCGGGTTCTGGGCGGACAGGACGTGCGGCAGCTTCTGGAGGTTGCCCACCACCTGATCGACCTGGCTCTGCACGTCGGTCAGGGGCTTCTGCGCATCGTGCAGGACCACTTGCGCCCCGGTGCCGCCCGCGGCCGCATCGTGCGCCTTCAGCAGTTCGGCGCCGGTGTTGGACTGGGTGCCGGGCAGGCTGAAGTCGTCGGAGTACGTCCCCCCGAACGCGCTCTGCAGGGCGTGCAGCCCGCCCAGGGCGACCAGCCACAGCACGATCACCACGACGAAGTGGCGCGCGCACCATTCGCCCAGCCGCAGAAGCCACCCCCCGCCCGATCGTGCCGGTGGTGTGTGGGTGCTGCTGCCGCTGGGCGTGGCCATGGCGCTCTCCGGAGAAGGGACGGGCCGTTCAGCCGGGGCGGCTGGTGATCCCCGTGTTCACTCCGAGAACGTAGAGGCCGCTGCGGGACCGGTGGTCCGCGACACGTTCGCGGACCTGCCCGTTCCGCCGCACGGCCGGTAGCCGCGGCTCCCGCCGTGCGGCACGGGCCCGGTCAGTCCTTCTGCTGTGCGTCGACGACGAGGGTGAGCGCCTCGATGACGGCCGCCTCCGCGGCCGCCTTGTCGAGACCGAGACCCGTCAGCAGCCCCGTACCGTCCTCGTGCTCCAGCAGGGCCAGCAGGATGTGCTCGGTGCCGATGTAGTTGTGCCCCATCCGCAGCGCCTCCCGGAAGGTCAGCTCCAGCACCTTGCGCGCATCGGCGGCGTACGGGATGAGCTCGGGCAGCTGACCCTCCGCGGGCGCCGGCAGTGCCTGCTCGGCGGCCTGACGGACGCTGTCCAGGGCGACCCCCTGCGCCTTGATGAACGCGCCCGCGAGCGCCTCCGGCTCGATCAGCAGCCCCAGCACGATGTGGACGGTGCCGATCTCGGCGTTGCCCGCGGCGCGCGCCTCGTTCTGCGAGGCCATCACGACGTTCCTGGCGCGCGGGGTGAAGCGGCTGAAGCCCTGGCTGGGGTCGAGCTCGGTCAGTTCGCCGGGATCCTTGGCGACGAACCGCTTCTGGGCGGCCTGCCGGGTCACGCCCATGCTCTTGCCGATCTCCGTCCAGGAGGCGCCGGAGCGCCGCGCCTGGTCCACGAAGTGGCCGATGAGGTGGTCGGCGACGTCGCCGAGGTGGTCCGCCGCGATGACGGCGTCCTGAAGCTGGTCGAGTGCCTCGGGGTGGACCTTCTTGATGGCTGCGATGAGGTCGTCGAGACGAACGGGCTGCGTCATGCCTACGGGCTGCGTCATGTGTCAACGGTAGGTTGACAGTGAGGCGAGTGTCAACCTTCGGTTGACATGCCATCGGTACCGGTGCGGCGCGGGCCCGGAAACGACGGACGCGCCGGCCGACGGTGTTCGTCGGGCGGCGCGTCCGTTCAGCTGGTGCGCGAGCGGTCCGGGATCAGAGGACGCCGGACTCGGCGATGGTGACCTTCGCCTTGGTGCGGCCGCTCTGCGAGCCGAGGCTCTCGATCTTCGTGACCAGGTCCATGCTCTGCTGGTCGGCGACCTCGCCGAAGACCACGTGCTTGCCGTCCAGCCACGACGTCACGATGGTCGTGATGAAGAACTGCGAGCCGTTGGAGTTCGGGCCGCTGTTCGCCATGGAGAGCAGACCGGGCTTGGTGTGCGCCAGCTTGAAGTTCTCGTCGTCGAACTTCGCGCCGTAGATGCTCTTGCCGCCCGTGCCGTCGCCACGGGTGAAGTCGCCGCCCTGCAGCATGAACTCGGGGATGACCCGGTGGAAGGACGAACCCGCGTAGCCGAAGCCGTGCTCGCCCGTGGCCAGCTGGCGGAAGTTGTCCGCGGTCTTCGGGACGACGTCGTCGTACAGGTTGAAGACGATCCGCCCGGCGGGCTCGTCGTTGATGGTGATGTCGAAGTAAACCTTGCTCGTCATGGAACCCATCCTGACATCTTCCCGCGCGGCCCCGACGGGCGGGCGCGGCGAAACACCGCTCACGGGTGACCGGCCCGGTGAACGCGGCGGCTGCCCCGCCCGTGCTCCCTCACACCCCGGTACTGCCGTCGATCCGCTCCCGCAGCAGGTCGGCGTGGCCGCTGTGCCGCGCGTACTCGGCGATCATGTGCGTGTAGATCCACCGCAGAGCGACCTCGCCGCCCATGAAAGGCGCGGTGTCCTCCAGCGACCTCGCGGCGCAGTTGGCCCGGGACACCTCGATCTCGTCGAGCCAGGCCGCGCGGGCGTCCGCGAAGCTGGTGCCGTCGGAGAGGCCGAACCCTCCGTCGTGGTCACCGGGAGCGGCCGGGGCGCCGTGCACGGGCGGCACGTCCTCACCGGTCAGCACCCGGCGGAACCAGTTCCGCTCGACCTCCGTCAGGTGCTGGACGATCCCCAGCAGCGTCAGCTCCGACGGTGCCACGGAGGCCTCCCGCACCTGTCCGTCCGTGAGGCCGTCGCATTTCGTGGCCACGGTGGCCCGGTAGAAGTCGAGCCAGGCAGCCAGATTGGTGCGTTCGTCGGCCTGGAGGGGCGGCATCGCGCGTTCGATGTGCGTCATGATCACCGATGCTGCCAGGCGGGTCTGACAGCCGGGCCCCGCGACCGCTCCGCAGCGGTCGCCCTACGGCCGCCGGCGGGGCTTGCCGCGCTTGGCGGCCGCGGCACCCTTCGCGCCGCGCGCGCCGCCCTTGGCCCCCTTCGCACCGCCTGAGCCGCCGCGCGGGTTCTTCCCCGCCGCCGCGCCCCCCGCGGGCTTCCGCCGCGCGGCGCCGCCCTCGGCCCGCTTCGATTTCGCCTTCGGCTGCTCCGCGGGCGCGGTGCTGCGGCCACGCGAACTGTTCACGGTCCGCCCGCGGACGATCCCGATGAAGTCCTCCACCAGGTCGGTGGTCCTGTCCTGCGGCCAGGACAGCGCGATGCGGGACTCGGGCGCGTCCGTCAGGGGACGGTAGGTGAGGTCCTTGCGGTGGTGCAGACGGGCCAGCGACTGCGGAACGACCAGTACGCCCACACCCGCGGCGACCAGCTCGATCGCGTCGGCCGTGGTGGCCGGCCGCTCGATCGCGGGCTTGCCGGGCAGCTGCTCCCAGCCGAGGAGGTCGTCCAGCGGATGCAGCACGATGTCGTCGGCCAGCTCGGCGAGGGAGAGCTCCTCGACCGCCGCCGCCACATGGTCCTTGGGGATCACGACCACGGTCTGCTCGGTGTAGAGCGGGATCGCGCTGAGATCCGTCCCGTCGACCGGCAGCCGCACGAAGCCCGCGTCGGCGCCGCCGTCGCGCAGCAGGGCCGGCGCCTCGGCGGCGGGCACCGCCACGAGAGCCAGGGGTACGCCGGGCAGGCGTTCGTTCCAGATCCGCACCCACTTGGTGGGCGTCACCCCCGGGACGTACGCGAGCCGGAACGAAGGGGAAACTTCCGAGCCTGTCACCCCGCCAGGTTACCGGTCGTGGTCAGAGGTGGCGCACACGCTCGATACCCTGGACACCATGACGTCGCACCAGACCACCCAGACCATGAAGCCCGCGACCGCGGCGAAGAAACTGGGTGTGTACCTCGAGGCCACCCCCACCGAGTTCCAGGAGGGTGTCGTCTCGCGCGCCGAGCTGGCGGCCCTCCAGGCCGATCCGCCCGAGTGGCTGCAGGAACTGCGGCGCAGCGGCCCGCACCCCCGGCCGGTGGTCGCGTCCAAGCTGGGCGTGTCCATCTCCGGTCTCGCCCGCGGAGGCGTCACGGACGCCCTCACCACCGAGCAGATCGAGGCGCTGAAGCAGGACAACCCCGAGTGGCTGCAGAAGGAGCGGGCCACGCAGGCGGAGGTCCGCAAGGAGACCGTACGGATCAAGGAGCGGAACGCGGAGCGCACGGACCAGTCGTAGCGCCGCCCCCTCCGGGTTCACGTGTGGGTGGCCCCCGTTCCGCCGGACACCGGCGGAACGGGGGCCACCCACACGTCGTTCTCCGCAAGGCCGCCCGCGCCGGACAGGGCAATACACCTAGGCTGACCCCCATGCCGGAGGGGATCGACGCCATCGACTGGGCATCGCTGGAGCACGCGTACGGGCCGGCGGACGACGTCCCCGCTCTGCTGCGGGCGGCCGCATCGCCGGACGCCGAGGCCCGGGGCGAGGCCGTGGACGAGCTGTTCTCCTCCCTCTGTCACCAGGGCTCCGTCTACTCGGCGACGGCACCGGCCGTGCGGTTCGTCGCCCGGCTCGCCCTCGAAGGGCCCGGTCACCGGCTGCCGCTGCTGTGGCTGCTGCACGGCGCGGCCGACGGGGCGGGACGGGACCGGCAGGACGTACGACGGGCGGTGGCCACGGCCCTTCCCGCCCTCCTCGGCCTCGCGGCGGACCGCGACCCTGCCGTCCGCCGCACCATGGTGTGGATCATCGCCGGCTGCGAGGAGGCGTCTCTGCCGCTGCTCCCGCTGCTGCGGGCCCGGCTGGAGACCGAGGACGACCCCGAGGTGCGCGCGGCCCTCGTCACCGCGCTCGGACTGCTCGACGTCTCACCCGGCCCGAGCAGGGCCCGTAACCGGGAACTCCTGCACGCCCCCGAGCCGTTGGTGCGCACCGCAGCGGCGACGGACCTGCTCCGCACGGCACCGTTGCCGCTGCCGCCCGCCCTGGTGGAATCGGCGCTCGACGCCCACGGGGCCGCGCCCGGCGACGACGACACGCACCGGCCGTGGCCCGCCTCCTACGTCCCGCTCACCGAGCGGCTGATGGCGGACCCCGACGCGGCCCTGCGCGCCGTCGAGCGGGGGCTGCCGCTGGCCTGGGAGCTCACCGAGACCTGGCGCGACCGGGAGGCCGCGGTCCTGCCCCGGCTCGCGGCCGCCGCCACCGACGCGGACGGCCTGTGCCGGGTGGCCCGTGTGGGAGCCGCGCTCAAGGGCGGTGAGGCCGCTCCATGGCTGGACCCCCATCTGCGGTCCGACGACCCCGCGGTCCGGGTCGCGGCGACGCTCGCCGCCGTACGGCTGCGCGTGCCCGGTGCGCCCGGCCTCGTGCTGCGGCTGATGGACGAACTGCCCGAGGAGGCGGCCTCGCTGTCCCTGACGCCGCTCGGTGTGCCGGGGGCGGTGGTGTCCGCGGCGGCCGAGGTGTTCGGCGCGGCGGCCGAGCCGGTGGCCCGGCGGGTCGCGGCCCGCCCGCGGGCCGAATGGCTGGACGCCCTGCTGCCGTTCCCCGCCCTCGCCGCCGCATGTGCCGGCGACCTGGTCCGGCTGCTGCCCGCTTCGGCCGGGGTGCTGGCCTCGCTGGGGCCCGCAGCCGGCCCGGACGCGGCACGGGCCCTGTGGACGCACGCCGCCGCGGGCGACCTGACGGCGGCGCTGGCACTGGCGCGCGTCGACGGGGACACGGAACCGGCACTGCGGGCGGTACGGGCGCTGCCGGACGCGCCGGAGCGCCGCAGGGCGGCGGTCCTGGTCGCGAGCGAACTCGGGCCGCCCGCGGCCCCGTTGCTGCCCCTGCTGGAGGAACGGCTGCGGGCGCCGGCCCGGGAGAGCAGGGCGGACGCGGCTGCCGCGATCTGGCGCGTCACGGGGAGCGCGCACGACATGGCGCCGGTGATCGCGGACCAGCTGACCCGTCGCGCAGACCGGCACGAACCACAGCTCGGTGCGCTCCGCACACTTGTGGCGATGCGGCTGCTCCCGGAGGGCGCCCGCCCCGCGGTCGAGCACATAGCCGCCTCGCCCCGCCGGGTCGTCGGCGGTTTCCCCTGCGACGGAAGCCCGCATCCGGACCTCGCGGTGAGGCGGGCGGCACGCGAACTGCTGGCGCTGACCGGCTGAGAGTCCGGCCACCCGAAGGACCGCCGGGCAGCAAACGAAAAGGCAAGGAGGATGCTGCCCTCTCCTTGCCACTATCAAGATATAGCGCGTCAGGGGGCTTGCGGCAAGGCCCGCCCCGTATCGCAGAATGACCGGCCTCGACCGGCCCCGGCCGGAATCCGATCTCCTGAACGGGCGTACAGATGATTGATGTGATCGTGGTCGGCGGTGGCCCGACCGGCCTGATGCTGGCGGCCGAACTGCGGCTGCACGACGTACGCGTGGTCGTGCTGGAGAGGCTGACCGAGCCGACCGGGGAGTCCCGGGGGCAGGGCCTGCACACACGCAGCGTCGAGATCATGGACCAGCGCGGACTGCTGGACCGGTTCCTCGCCGTCAGCGAGACGTTCCAGGCCGGTGGACTCTTCGGCGGTATCAGGAAGCCGTGGCCGGACGCCCTGGACACGGCCCACCCGTACGGCGTCGCGACCCCGCAGCCGGTCACCGAGCGGCTGCTCCAGGAGCACGCGCTCGAACTCGGCACCGAGATCCGGCACGGCTGCGAAGTCGTCGGCCTGAACCGGTCGACGGAGGGCGACGAAGAGCGCGACGGAGCCGGGGGCGCCCGGGCCGGGGTGACCGTCGAGCTGGCCGACGGCACGGAACTGCGCGCGCGGTACGTCGTCGGGTGCGACGGCGGCCGCAGCACGGTGCGCAAGCTGCTCGGCGTCGGTTTCCCCGGCCTGCCCGCCACCGTCGAGACGCTGCTGGGCGAGATGGAGGTGGCCGAGGACCCGGAGACCGTCGCCGCCGTCGTCGCGGAAGTCCGCAGGACCCAGCTGCGGTTCGGCGTCTCGCCCCCGGAGAACGGTGTGTGCCGGGTCGTCGTGCCCGCCGACGGGGTCTCCGACGACCGTTCGGCCCCGCCGACCCTGGAGGAGTTCAGGCAGCGGCTCCGGGCGGTCGCCGGCACCGACTTCGGCGTGCACACGCCGCGCTGGCTGTCCCGGTTCGGCGACGCGACCCGGCAGGCCGAGCACTACCGGGCCGGCCGGGTGCTGCTGGCCGGCGACGCGGCGCACATCCACCCGCCGACCGGCGGGCAGGGGCTCAACCTCGGCGTCCAGGACGCGTTCAACCTCGGCTGGAAGCTGGCCGCGACGGTCAACGGCTGGGCGCCGGACGGGCTGCTCGACAACTACCACACGGAACGGCACCCGGTGGGCGCCGCCGTACTCGACAACACCCGGGCGCAGATCGCCCTGCTGGGCACCGATCCCGGAGCGACCGCGCTGCGCGAGCTGTTCTCGAAGCTGATGGACTTCGAGGAGGTGAACCGGTACGTCACCGGGCTCATCACCGCGGTCGACGTCCGCTACGACTTCGGCGACGGGCACCCTCTCCTCGGCCGCCGGCTGCGGGACGTCGAACTGAAGCAGGGCCGCCTCTACTCCCTGATGCACGCCGGGCGGGGACTGCTGCTCGACGGGACCGGCCGGCTGTCGGTCGCGGGCTGGGAGGACCGGGTCGACCACGTCGTCGCCACCGCCCAGGAACTGGACGTGCCCGCGGTGCTCCTGCGGCCGGACGGCCACGTGGCGTGGGCCGGCGAGGAACAGGAGGATCTGCGCGCCGTGCTTCCCCGGTGGTTCGGCGCAGCCCGCCCCTGAGCGCGGGGGGCGGCCGCGTTTGACCTTGACACGGTGACAGGGTTTTCACTGCGTGCCGAGGAGGTGGTCTCGATGACGGTCACGGGACAGGACACGGACACGGTACGGGCGCTTCGGGCGCTGGAGGACGAGCGCTCGTCCGTGCGGCTGCGGGCCGCTCTGGCGATCGGTACGGCGCCCGACCCCCGCTACGTGGGCGCACTCGTCGAGCGATGTGCCGTCGAGCCCGATTTCCTGGTCCGCGACATGCTGACCTGGGCACTCACCCGCCACCCGGTGTCACTGACGCTGCCCGCGCTGCTCGGTGAGGTCCGCTCGGAGCGCGTCCAGGCACGGAGTCAGGCGCTGCACACGCTCTCCAAGATCGGGGACGGGAGGGCGTGGCCGGCCATCACCCGCGCCGTGCTGTGCGACGCCGACGACGAGGTGGCGCGCAGTGCCTGGCGGGCCGCGGTCGTGCTGGTGCCGGAGGACGGGATGCCCGAGCTGGCCGCCGTACTGGCGACACAGCTCGGGCGGGGCGGGCGCGAGACGCAGCTGAGCCTCAGCCGGGCGCTGGTCGGACTCGGCGAGGCGATGGCGCCGCCGGTGCACACCGCGACGACGGCCCCCGAACCGCGGGTGCGGGCGCACGCGCTCGCCACGCAACAGCTGCTGCGCGACCCGGACACCGGGTTCGAGAGCGCGATCGAGGAGGCGAAGCGCGTGGTGGCCCTCGGCGGTCCCGGGCGGGAGGGACAATGAGGCGTGCTGATCGGTGAGGTGGCGCGGCGGTCCGGGGTCAGTGCCCGCATGCTCCGGCACTACGAACGGCTCGGTCTGGTGCGTCCCACGGGCCGTACGGGTTCCGGTTACCGGGAGTACTCCGGGCAGGACATCCGGCGGATCTTCCACATCGAGAGCCTGCGGTCGCTGGGCCTGTCGCTGCGTGAGATCGGGCGCGCCCTCGAGGACCCCGGCTTCGCGCCCTCGGCTCTCGTCGGTGACCTCATCCGGCAGACGCGCGAGCGCATCACGGCGGAGACCGAACTCCTCACCAGGCTGCGCCGGATCGACGCCGCGGACCCCGCCGACTGGGGGGAGGTCCTCCAGGTCGTCCCGCTCCTCCAGGCGCTGGGATCGAAGAGCGCCGACGCCCGCCAGCGCGCGGCCCTCTCCTCCGCCGACGAGGTTCCCGTCCCCGTGGAGGCCCTGGTCGAGGCGGTCCTGAACGAGACGGAGCCGAACGTCGCCGGAGCCCTTTCGTGGGCGCTGGCGCGGTCGGGGGACGACGCCGGCCCGGCGCTGCTGGCGCAGGGCCTCGGCTCACCGGCGGCCGCGGTGCGGGAACGAGCCGTCCGGTGCCTCGCCGAGATGCCCGGTGACGAGGCTGCCGCGCAACTGCGGGACGCCCTCGCTCACCCCGACGCCGTGGTCCGCGGGCAGGCGGCGCTGGCGCTCGCGAACCGGGGCACGGCCGGCGTGGTCCCGGCGCTCATCGACATGATCGTGGCGGGGCTGGACGACACCGGTGCGGCGGACGCGCTGAGCGTGCTGGCGGGTGACGACGCGACGGCGGACCGGATCGCGGCCGGTTTCGCCGACCGCCTCGCCGACACCGGCCCGGACGCCGCTGCCCGCGGACGGCTCGCCCAGGCGCTCGCCGGCATCCCGGGAACGGAGGCCGCGGGCGTCCTCGTCGGGCTGTCGGGGGACGAGGACCGTGCCGTGGCCCTGACCGCGGCGTACCTGCTCCGGCTGCGCGACGCGGAGTGACGGAGACCGGACCCGCTGCTGAACCCCGGACGGGAGACAGCGGCGGCGGACGCGGCAGGGAATGATCCAAACCTTTTGCATAAAAGTGCAGCGCTGCGTATAGTCATGCCATCGACGAGGAGGATTTCGATGGTGGTACGTGCAGCAGTGGCAGGGGCGAGCGGATACGCCGGCGGGGAACTGCTCCGCCTTCTGCTCGTCCACCCCGAGGTCGAGATCGGGGCCCTCACCGCGAACTCCAACGCGGGCCAGCCGCTCGGCGCCCTGCAGCCGCATCTGCGGCCGCTGGCCGGCCGGGTGCTCCAGCCGACCACCGCCGACGTGCTCGCCGGCCACGACGTGGTCTTCCTGGCCCTGCCGCACGGGCAGTCCGCCGCCGTGGCGGAGCAGCTCGGTGACGAGGTGCTCGTGGTCGACATGGGGGCCGACTTCCGGCTCAAGGACGCCGCGGACTGGGAGAAATTCTACGCCTCGCCGCACGCCGGGACCTGGCCGTACGGACTGCCCGAACTGCCCGGGGGACGGGCCGCGCTGGCGGGGAGCAAGCGTATCGCGGTGCCCGGCTGCTACCCGACCGCCGTGTCGCTCGCGCTCTTCCCCGCGTACGCGGCGCAGCTCGCCGAGCCCGAGGCCGTGATCGTCGCCGCCTCCGGAACCTCCGGCGCCGGCAAGGCCGCCAAGCCGCATCTGCTCGGCTCCGAGGTGATGGGCAACATGACGCCGTACGGCGTCGGCGGCGTCCACCGGCACACGCCCGAGATGATCCAGAACCTCAGCGCCGCGGCCGGCGAACCGGTCACCGTGTCCTTCACCCCGACCCTCGCGCCCATGCCCCGCGGCATCCTCGCGACGTGCAGCGCGAAGGCGAAGCCGGGCGTGAGCGCCGAGTCCCTGCGCGCCGCGTACGAGAAGGCCTTCGCGGACGAGCCGTTCGTCGATCTGCTGCCCGAGGGGCAGTGGCCCGCCACCGCCGCCGTGTACGGCTCCAACGCGGTGCAGATCCAGGTGGCGTACGACGCCGCGGCCGGCCGGATCATCGTGATCAGCGCCATCGACAACCTCGCCAAGGGCACCGCGGGCGGCGCCCTGCAGAGCATGAACCTCGCCCTCGGACTGCCCGAGGACACCGGACTTTCCACGATCGGAGTCGCACCGTGAGCGTCACGGCAGCACAGGGATTCACGGCGGCGGGCATCGCCGCCGGAATCAAGGACAGTGGTAACCCGGACCTGGCCCTCGTGGTCAACAACGGTCCCCGTCGCGCCGCTGCGGGCGTCTTCACCTCCAACCGCGTCAAGGCCGCCCCGGTGCTCTGGTCGGAGCAGGTGCTCAAGGGCGGCGAGGTGTCCGCCGTCGTCCTCAACTCCGGCGGCGCCAACGCCTGTACGGGACCGCAGGGCTTCCAGGACACCCACGCCACCGCCGAGAAGGCGGCCGAGGTCCTCGACGGCCACAGCGCGGGCGAGATCGCCGTCGCCTCGACCGGGCTCATCGGTCTGCTGCTCCCCATGGACAAGCTGCTGCCCGGGATCGAGAAGGCCGCGGCGGCCCTGAGCGAGCACGGCGGCGAGAAGGCCGCCATCGCCATCAAGACCACCGACACCGTCCACAAGACGGCCGTCGCCGGCGGCGAGGGCTGGACCGTCGGCGGCATGGCCAAGGGCGCGGGCATGCTCGCGCCGGGCCTGGCCACCATGCTCGTCGTCCTCACCACCGACGCCGACGTGGACGCGGCGGGGCTCGACGCCGCGCTGCGCGACGCCACCCGCACCACCTTCGACCGGGTCGACTCCGACGGCTGCATGTCCACGAACGACACCGTGCTGCTGCTGGCCTCCGGCGCCAGCGCGATCACCCCGGAACAGGGCGAGTTCGCCGAGGCCGTACGGACCGTCTGCGACGACCTCGCCCGGCAGCTCATCGGTGACGCCGAGGGTGCCTCCAAGGACATCCGGATCGAGGTCGTGAACGCCGCGACCGAGGACGACGCCGTCGAGGTGGGCCGTTCCATCGCCCGTAACAACCTCCTCAAGTGCGCCATCCACGGCGAGGACCCCAACTGGGGCCGGGTGCTGTCCGCCATCGGCACGACGAAGGCGGCCTTCGAGCCGGACGAGCTGAACGTCGCCATCAACGGCGTCTGGGTCTGCAAGAACGGGGGAGTCGGCGAGGACCGTGACCTGGTCGACATGCGCTACCGCGAGGTCAAGATCACCGCCGACCTCGCCGCGGGCACCGAGTCGGCCGTCATCTGGGCCAACGACCTCACCGCGGACTACGTCCACGAGAACAGCGCGTACAGCTCATGAGCGCAGCGCGGAAGCACACCGCACTCCCGAAGGCGCAGATCCTCATCGAGGCGCTGCCCTGGCTGACCCGGCACAACGGCAAGACCGTCGTCATCAAGTTCGGCGGCAACGCCATGATCGACGACGAGCTGAAGGCGGCCTTCGCGCAGGACGTCGTCTTCCTGCGGCACGCCGGTCTCAAGCCCGTCGTCGTGCACGGCGGCGGCCCGCAGATCAGCGCCCAGCTCGACAAGCAGGGCCTGGTCAGCGAGTTCAAGGCCGGTCTGCGCGTCACCACGCCCGAGGCGATGGACGTCGTACGGATGGTGCTCGCCGGCCAGGTGCAGCGCGAGCTCGTCGGCCTGCTCAACCAGCACGGACCGCTCGCCGTCGGCATGACCGGCGAGGACGCCCACACGATCACCGCCGTCCAGCACCGGCCGGTCATCGACGGCGAGGCCGTCGACATCGGCCGGGTCGGTGAGATCACCGCGATCGACACCGGGGCCATCCAGGCACTGCTGGACGACGGCCGCATCCCGGTCATCTCCTCCATCGCCCGCTCGGCGGAGGACAACCACGTCTACAACGTCAACGCCGACACCGCGGCCGCCGCACTCGCCGCCGCGCTGAACGCCGAGACGCTGATGGTCCTCACCGACGTCGAGGGCCTCTACGAGGACTGGCCCAACAGCGACGACGTGATCAGCCGTCTCACCGCCACCGAACTGGAGAAGCTCCTGCCGGAACTCTCCAGCGGCATGGTGCCCAAGATGCAGGGCTGCCTGCACGCCGTGCGCAACGGCGTGGAGACCGCCCGGGTCATCGACGGCCGGGTCCAGCACTCGATCCTGCTGGAGATCTTCACCGACGAAGGAATCGGCACGATGGTCGTGCCCGACGCACAGGGGGAAGCATGACCAACGCCGAGCTCTCGCAGCGCTGGAAGTCCGCGCTGATGGACAACTACGGCACCCCGAAGCTGTCCCTCGTCCGCGGTGAGGGCGCCCGGGTGTGGGACGCCGACGGCACCGAGTACCTCGACTTCGTCGGCGGCATCGCGGTGAACGCGCTGGGCCACGCCCACCCCGCGGTCGTCGAGGCGGTCTCCCGTCAGGTCGCCTCCCTCGGCCACGTCTCCAACCTCTTCATCGCCGAGCCGCCCGTCGCGCTCGCCGAACGGCTGCTCCAGCTCTTCGGCCGCACCGGCAAGGTCTACTTCTCCAACTCGGGCGCCGAGGCCAACGAGGCCGCGTTCAAGATCGGCCGGCTGACCGGGCGCGGCCACATGGTCGCCACCGACGGCGGCTTCCACGGCCGGACGATGGGCGCCCTCGCGCTCACCGGACAGCCCAAGAAGCGCGAGCCGTTCGTCCCGCTGCCCGGCGATGTCACGCACGTCCCGTACGGGGACGTCGAGGCGCTGCGGGCCGCGGTGACCACCGACACCGCGCTGCTGATCATCGAGCCGGTCCAGGGCGAGAACGGCGTGGTCGTGCCGCCCAAGGGGTACCTGGAGGCGGCCCGGGAGATCACCCGCGCCACCGGCACCCTGCTCGTCCTCGACGAGGTGCAGACCGGTATCGGCCGGTGCGGCACCTGGTTTGAGTACCAGGCCCACCAGGGCGTGGAGCCCGACCTCGTCACGCTCGCCAAGGGGCTCGGCGGCGGACTGCCGATCGGCGCCACGGTGGCGTTCGGCGCGGCCGCCGACCTGCTCGCGCCCGGCCAGCACGGCACGACGTTCGGCGGTAATCCGATCGCCTGCGCCGCCGGTCTCGCGGTCCTGGACACGCTGGCCGCCGACGGCGCGCTGGACCGGGTGAAGCAGCTCGGCGAGCGGATCCGGGAAGGCGTGGAGGGCCTGGGTCATCCGCTGGTCTCCCACGTCCGGGGCTCCGGCCTGCTGCTGGGTATCGTGCTCACCGAGCCCCTCGCGCCCCAGGTGCAGCAGGCGGCTCAGGGAGCCGGGCTGCTGGTGAACGCACCCGCCGCCGATGTCGTGCGGCTGATGCCGCCGCTGATCATCGGCGACGCGGAGGTGGACGCGTTCCTCCGGGCGCTGCCCGGCGTGCTCGACACGGCCCACGCGGACGGACGGTCCGCGGAATGACGCACCGGGAGACGAGGCGACGACGATGACCGATGCGCAGGAATCCGAGCACGGCGGGCCGTCGGTGCCGCAGACCCGCACGGCCCGCCACCGCCGGATCGTGGACATCCTCAACCGGCAGCCGGTGCGCTCGCAGAGCCAGCTGGCCAAGCTCCTCGCGGACGACGGGCTGAGCGTCACCCAGGCGACGCTCTCCCGGGACCTGGACGAGCTGGGCGCGGTGAAGATCCGCAACACCGGTGGCGAGCTGATCTACGCGGTGCCGAGCGAGGGCGGATTCCGTACCCCGCACGCACCGCTGGGCGGTTCCGCCAAGGAGGAGCGGATGCGCCGCCTCTCCGCCGAACTGCTCATCTCGGCGGAGGCCTCGGCCAACCTCGTCGTGCTGCGCACGCCCCCGGGCGCCGCGCAGTTCCTCGCCTCGGCGATCGACCAGGCCGAACTGCACGACATCCTCGGCACCATCGCGGGTGACGACACGCTCATGCTGATCAGCCGCGACCCGGCCGGGGGACAGGCGCTCGCCGACCACCTGCTGCGGCTCGCACAGAACGACCGCTGACGAGCGGTCAGTACCGGGTGATCGCGGCCGGGCCCGAACGGGTCCCGATCGCGATGTGCGGACGGCGGGCCGGATCGGCCCAGGCCAGGATCCGGTCCATCGCGGCCGCCGGCACGGAGACACAGCCGGCGGTCGCACCGCGTCCGTTGACGTGGAGGAAGATCCCGGCGCCCCGGCCCCGTACCGGCCGGTGGTAGTTGAACCCGACGACGAGCGCCCGGGCGTACTGCGTCGGATACGTGATCAGGTGCTCGGCCTCGGCCGCCCGGCAGTCCGCGGGCCGCGGCTCCACCCACCGGTTGTAGGCGCGCGAGGCGTTGTCCTGGCACCACCACGACCGGTCGCCGATCCGGCGGTACGGGTAGCGCGTCCCGGACGGGGCCGCCTCGACCCCGAAGGCGTACGGCAGGTCGTACAGCCCGGTGGGCGTGGTGTCGGTGCCCTGCTGACGCGAAGCCCCCTCGGCCAGCCCGTTCGCCCCGAACCGCGCGGGCGCCGAACCGGCCGCCACCCACCGCCCCGACCGCAGGCTCCACCAGGTGACCGTCCCCGTGGTGGAGCCGGTCCCAGCCGCCACCGCGGTGATGAGCTGACTGCCGCCACCCGTGTCGGCCAGCCGCCACGGCAGCGGCGCCGCCGCCGGAGGCCGGGCCCCGACGAGGCCGGCGAGAGCGAGCAGGACCGAACCCGTCACCAGAAGTCTGCGCATGCCCCGGACCGTAGACCGCGAACTACACGCCCACCCGCGCGCCTGCTCCGTCCGGCCCAACCCCGCTCACGGCGACGACGGCATCGCGGGCAGCGGGAGCGGCAGCCCCGGCAGCCCGTCGATGCTGGTGGCGATGTACTCCTTCTTCTCGAAGTACGCGCTGAGCGACGCATCGTCGTCCCGCGAGAAGCGCTGCCCGTGCAGCGTCCGGTCCTCGTCGTAACTCATGAACGGCACGCCGTACCCGCAGCTGTCCCGGATCATCTCCGCGGTCACCACGATGATCGCCCGCAGCCCGTGCCGGGAGGGGTCCACCCCGTCGAACCGCCCGAGGAGTTCCGGGAACCGGGCATCGTCCCGGAAGACCGGCTCACCGCGGCCGTGCACCCGCACGATGTTCGGCGGCCCCTGGAACGCGCACCACATCAACGTGATCCGGCCGTTCTCGCGCAGGTGCGCCACGGTCTCCGCGGTGCTCCCCGCAAAGTCCAGATACGCCACGCGCCGCTCGTCCAGCACCACGAAGGAACCGCTGACACCCTTGGGGGAGAGGTTGACGGTGCCCTCACCGTCGAGTGGTGCGGTCGCGGCGAAGAAGATGTGCTGCTCCTCGATGAAGGTGCGCAGCCGGCCGTCGATGCGTTCGTGTGTTTTTCCCATGGTCTGAGTATCCGTGCCGACTTCGGTCGGAGCGGGAGGATTTCAGGGGGTGGGACGGATGTGCCCGGCCGCTCTCAGCAGTCGCTGCGCCGCCACCTGGACCACCCGGGGCCGGTCGGGCACGTTCCGCTCGGACAGCCACTCCGGGGAGAACCCGCCGGCGTGGGGGAGCAGGGCCCGGGTGGCCGCCCTGACCACGGCGGGTGACGGGTCGTCGATCAGCGGGGCCAGCCGGTCCCGGGTCACGGCGTCGAGCGCCCGCAGCCCGCTGACCGCGTGCACGCGGACGCCGGGAGCGGGATGGCTCACCAGCGCCCACAGCGTCTCCGCGTCGGAACGGTCACCGCATTCGCCGAGTCCCGAGACGGCGCCCGGCACGGTGACCTCGCCCGCGCACATCGCCCGGTACAGCGGCAGCGGATCGGTACCGCCCTGCCGCAGGACGTACCGGGCGCAGGCCCGGACCACTCCCGAACGGTCCGCGAGCCAGGCCCGCGCCTCGTCGTGCCGCCCGGTGCGGCGCAGCGCGGTGACGCCGGCCGCCCGTATGCGTCCGGCCCTGGCCGCCAGCAGCGTCCCGAGCACGTCGTCGTGGTCCTCGTCCCGCATCGAGGCGATGGCCGCCTCCGCGCAGAGGTCCCGCAGGGAGGCGTCGCCGGAACCGGAGGCCAGGCGGGCCAGCCGGCCCGGTGCCAGAAGGCCGCGGTCGAGGGCGACGCGGTGGCCGAAGCGGCTGGTGGCGCGGTCCTCGCTGTCGAGCAGGTCCTCCACCTGTGAGGCGGGGCCTTCGCGCAGTTCCCGGTCGAGCAGGTCCACCGCGAAACGGCCCTGTTCGCGCCGGGCCAGCAGGAGCAGCAGTCCCGCGCACGGGAGGAGCGAGGGCGGGGGCATCTCCGACAGCAGGGCCCGGGCCCGTTCGCGTACCGGAGCGGCCCAGTCCGCGCACCGCACGATCAGGAGCGGCAGCAGGGCGGGGAAGCCGGGCACCAGGTCGAGGGCCGCCTCGCGGACCCGTCCGTCCGGATGGCACAACTCGACGGCGGCCTCGGACTCCGACCTCTCCCGGCGGCCTCGGCCGCCCCGCCCCAGCGACGGCAGAGGCGCGTCCCGGTCCCGGCGCAGCCACCGGCCGCCCGGTGCGACGTATGTTCCGAGGTCCCGGGGCGGCAGGTCGCGTATCGCGCTGTCGAGGGCCGGCCAGAATTCCGGCGGAGCGTCCGCCAGTACCTCGTGCAGGGGCAGACCGCCTGCCAGCTGCGATGCCGCCGTCCGGACGTCGTTCATGAGCCCCCCTCGGGCGTGCCGAGTGCCGACCGTATCGGGGAGAGTGGGATGGAGCCCGCGAATTACCCGGCGGCCGGGGCGCCCTTCAGTAGCTTTGACAAAACATACAGAGGACCGCATAGTTATGCCTGCGAGTGATTGCGGCAGCAGCTGCCCCCGGATCGCGCCGTGAGCAGACGTCCGTGACCGGACGCGTCCCACGCGTACGGGGAAGCGGCCGCACATCCCCACCCCCTGGTTCTTCCGAGGAGCACGAGTGAGCAACGGCAACGGCAACGGCGACGTACGTCTCTGGGGCGCCCGTTTCGCGGACGGTCCGGCCGAGGCGCTGGCCCGGCTGTCCGCGTCCGTCCACTTCGACTGGCGGCTCGCGCCGTACGACATCGCCGGCTCCCGCGCCCATGCCCGCGTCCTGCACAAGGCCGGTCTGCTCACCGAGGACGAGCTGACCCGGATGACCGCCGGTCTCGACCAGCTGGAAGCGGATGTCGCGGACGGCTCCTTCACCGGGACCATCGCCGACGAGGACGTCCACACCGCACTGGAGCGCGGCCTGCTGGAGCGGCTCGGTCCGGATCTCGGCGGCAAGCTGCGGGCCGGACGGTCCCGCAACGACCAGATCGCCACGCTCTTCCGGATGTACCTGCGCGACCACGCCCGCATCATCGGCGGACTGATCGCCGACCTCCAGGACGCCCTCGTCGGTCTCGCCGAGGCCCACCCGGACGTGGCCATGCCCGGCCGTACGCATCTGCAGCACGCCCAGCCGGTGCTGTTCGCCCATCACGTCCTGGCCCATGTGCAGCCCCTGTCCCGGGACGCGGAGCGGCTGCGGCAGTGGGACGCGCGGACCGCCGTCTCGCCGTACGGCGCCGGCGCGCTCGCCGGCTCCTCGCTCGGGCTCGACCCCGAGGCGGTCGCCGCCGACCTCGGCTTCGAGGGCGGCTCGGTGGGCAACTCCATCGACGGCACGGCCTCGCGGGACTTCGTCGCCGAGTTCGCGTTCATCACCGCGATGATCGGCGTCAACCTCTCCCGGATCGCCGAGGAGATCATCATCTGGAACACGAAGGAGTTCTCCTTCGTCACCCTGCACGACGCCTTCTCCACCGGCTCCTCGATCATGCCGCAGAAGAAGAACCCCGACATCGCCGAACTGGCCCGGGGCAAGTCCGGCCGGCTGATCGGCAACCTGACCGGGCTCATGGCCACGCTGAAGGCCCTGCCGCTCGCGTACAACCGCGACCTCCAGGAGGACAAGGAGCCGGTCTTCGACTCCTGCGACCAGCTCGAGGTCCTGCTCCCCGCCTTCACCGGCATGATGGCCACCCTCACCGTCAACCGCGCGCGCATGGAGGAGCTGGCCCCGGCCGGCTTCTCGCTCGCCACCGACATCGCCGAGTGGCTGGTCAAGAAGGGCGTGCCGTTCCGGGTCGCCCACGAGGTCGCCGGTGAGTGCGTCAAGGAGTGCGAGCACCACGGCATCGAGCTCGACGAGCTGACCGACGAGCAGTTCGCGAAGATCTCCGAGCACCTCACCCCCGAGGTCCGCACGGTCCTCAACGTCGCCGGCGCGCTCGCCTCGCGCAGCGGACGCGGCGGTACGGCCCCCTCGGCCGTCGCCGTCCAGCTGGCCGAGGTCAAGGCGGACCTCGCCACGCAGCACGCCTGGGCGACCGCCCGTAAGTAGCCGGACGGGCATCGCGGGCTACGTTGGGGGTAGGCGAGATTCCTGCCGATCATGAGGAGCCCGCGATGCCGTTCGCCCGACTGGCCACAGCGACCACCCCGACCGCCCACATCGGGCTCGGCCTGGCGGCGGTCGGCAGGCCCGGCTACATCAATCTCCACCGCGACGTGGACCTGCCGGACGAGCGCACCGTCGACGCGCTGCGCGCCCGGACGCACGAACTCCTCGACGCGGCCTACGCCCAGGGCGTCCGCTACTTCGACGCGGCCCGGTCCTACGGCCGCTCCGAGGAGTTCCTCGCCGACTGGCTGACCGCCCGGCCCGAGATCCGCGACATCGTCGTCGGCAGCAAGTGGGGTTACACCTACACCGCCGACTGGTCCGTCGACGCCGAGGCGCACGAGGTCAAGGACCACGGCCCCGGTACGTTCGACCGCCAGCGTGCCGAGTCCGCCGCCCTGCTCGGCGACCGGCTCGACCTCTACCAGATCCACTCGGTGACCGCCGACAGCCCGGCCCTCACCGACAAGGAACTCCACGCCCGCCTCGCCGGTCTCGCCGACGAGGGCGTCAGCGTCGGCCTCTCCGTCAGCGGGCCCGCCCAGGCCGACGCGATCCGGGCCGCCCTCGCCGTCACGGTGGACGGCACGCCCCTCTTCCGTACGGTCCAGGCCACCTACAACGCGCTGGAGACCTCGGCAGGTCCCGCGCTCGCCGAGGCCCATGACGCCGGGCTCACCGTCATCGTCAAGGAGGCCATGGCCAACGGCCGGCTCGCGGGGACGGAGGCGCCCGCCGTGATGCGGGAGATCGCCGCCGAGGAGGGGCTGGGCAGTGACGCCGTCGCCCTGGCGCTGGTGCTGCACCAGCCCTGGACCGGAGTGGTGCTCTCCGGTGCCGCGACCGTGGGCCAGCTCGCCGGCAACCTCCACGCGGCCGTCCTCGACCTCGACGAGGAGCGCAGGGCGCGGCTGGACGCACTGGTGGAGGAGCCGGAGGCGTACTGGCGGCACCGCGCCTCGCTCCCCTGGAGCTGAAGCCCGGCGGCCTCGGGGCGGACCGGCTTCAGCCCGCCGTTCCCCGGCCGTCCGCCCACGCGGCCAGCGCGTCGAAGTCGGACCGCTCCAGCCCCACCCTGGGATCTATCCAGCGCAACAGGCTCTCGCCGCCCGCCCCGTGGTCCGCGACCCACGCCCGGTCGTGCTCGGTGATCTCGTCGTCGACCCACGCGAACGGCCGCCCGGCCGCGTACTCCACGACGTACTGCGTCTTCCAGTACGTCCCCGCCGGAGCGCTGCCGTGCATGGCCGGCCAGTCGATGTGCGGCAGCTCGGGCAGTCCGAGATGCGGCCCGACCCATTCGTTGGCCTCCGCCTTCCAGGTGGTCGCCCAGATCAGCTCGTAGCGGCCGGACAGCGCGAGCAGTTCCTCGCCGTGCCAGGGGTTGAGCAGAACGGGCAGCGCCGGGCCGGAGGTCCACCCTGTCGGCCGCATGCGGTGCCTGGTGTATCCCTCCGGCGTGCGGCGGCGGGAGAGCGCTGCGTACGGATTGAGCGGACCGTCGATGTCGATCAGCAGCAGCGGCTTCATGCCGACATGGTCCTCCGTCTCCGGCCGAAAACGCGAGCCCCTTTCTGGTGAGACATCAGTGTCTCAAATGGGTTAGTGTCGTCTCATGACTCTTGACCGTGAGCAGGTGCTGCGCAGCGCCGCCGCCCTGCTGACCCGTAAATCGACGGCCACCATGGACGAGGTCGCCAAGGCCGCCGGCATCGGCCGCGCCACGCTCCACCGGCACTTCGCCGGACGGGACGCCCTGGTCAGGGCGCTGGAGGAGCTGGGGATCCAGGAGTTCGAAGCCGCCCTCGACGCCGCGGCGCTCGACCGGGGCACCTCGGAGGAGGCGCTGCGCCGGTTCGTCGCGGCCGTCGAGCCGAGCGCCGGACTGCTCTCCTTCCTCGTGACCGAGAACCAGCTCTTCGAGGGCGACGAGCTCAACGAGGGCTGGGACCGGCTGGACGCGCGGGTCTCCGCCTTCTTCCTGCGCGGCCAGGAGCGCGGCGAGATCCGCATCGACCTGACGCCCGCGTGGCTGACCGAGGCGCTCTACGGCATTCTCAGCAGCGCCGCGTGGGCCGTTCAGGCGGGCCGGGTGGCCGGCCGGGACTTCCAGTACATGATCGTCGAGTTGCTGCTCGGCGGCGCACGCCGGAGCGTGGAGCAATGAGCAGCATGGAACAGCAGCCGGAGCCCGCGCCCGAGCTGTACCGCCCCGGGCGGTGGATCGCGCTGTCCGTCCTCGTGCTCGCCGTGCTCCTGGTGGCGGTCGACGCGACCGTCCTCGGCCTCGCGACCCCGTTCCTCAGCGAGGACCTGGAGCCGACCGGCACCCAGCTGCTCTGGATCGGCGACGTCTACTCCTTCGTCATCGCCGGGCTCCTGGTCTCGATGGGCAGCCTCGGTGACCGCATCGGCCGCAAGAAGCTGCTGCTGTGCGGGGCCACCGCCTTCGGCGCCGTCTCCGTACTCAACGCGTACGCGAACTCGCCCGAGATGATGATCCTGGCCCGGGCCCTGCTCGGTGTCGCGGGCGCGACCCTGATGCCGTCCACCCTCGCCCTGATCCGCAACCTCTTCCACGACGCCCGCGAGCGGAGTCTCGCCATCGGCATCTGGGGCGCGATGGCCTCCGCCGGTGCGGCGGTCGGACCCGTCGTCGGCGGGTTCCTCCTGGAGCACTTCTGGTGGGGCTCGGTCTTCCTGATCAACCTGCCGGTCATGGCCGTGCTCGTCGTGGTCGGCATCAAGATGATCCCCGAGTCGAAGAACCCGGCGCCCGGACCGTGGGACCTGCCGAGCGTGGCGCTCTCGCTGGTCGGCATGATCGGGTTCGTCTACGCCATCAAGGAGCTCGCCGCACACGGCGGAAGCTGGGAGGTCGCCCTTTCGGGCCTCGGCGGCCTGGTGTTGCTCATGTGGTTCGTACGCCGGCAGTTCCGGCTCCCCGCCCCGCTGCTCGACATGAGGCTCTTCCATCACCGGGGCTTCTCCGGCGCGGTGCTCGCCGACCTGCTGACCATCCTCGGCCTCTCCGGCCTGGTCTTCTTCCTCTCGCAGTTCCTGCAACTGGTCCAGGGGCGCGGACCACTGGAGGCCGGGCTCGCCGAGCTGCCCGCCGCGGTCGGCGCGGTCACGGCGGGCCTGCTGGCCGGAACCGCCGCCCGCCGCTACTCCGTACGGGTTGTGGTGACCTGGGGTCTTGCCGGCATCGGCCTGTCCCTGGCCGCGGTCTCCTTCGTCCACAAGGACACCGCCTACCCGCTGATCGGCGCCCTCCTGCTGGTCGTCGGGGTGGGGGCCGGCCTCGCCTTCACAGTCACCTCCGACGTGATTCTCTCCAGCGTCCCGAAGGAGCATGCCGGATCCGCGTCCGCGGTGTCCGAAACGGCGTACGAGCTGGGAGCAGCCCTCGGTATCGCTCTGCTCGGCTCCATCGTCACCGGGGTCTACCAGGGCTTCAACGCCCCCGCCGGAACCCCGCCCGACATCGCGGCGGCCGCCCACGAGTCGCTGGGCGGCGCGGTCGAGGCGGCCGAGGCGCTGCCCGAACAGGAGGCGACGACCCTGGTCTCCGCCGCCCAGGACGCCTTCGTCGACGGGCTGGGGGCGGCCTCCGCCATCGGCGCGGTGGTGCTGCTGGCGACGGCGGCCGCCGCCTGGTTCCTGCTGCGCGGCCAGGAGCTGGAGGAAGGCATCGTCCACGACTGAGAACGCCATCAGCGAGCTGGCGCACGGCCGGGAAGGTCCTACCGGGAAGGCCCGCGGCTGAGAGGCCGCGCCGGACGCCGATCCGCCGGTCGAGTGGAACGACATACGGAAGGGCCCGTACCGCCAACCGGGGTACGGGCCCTTCCGTATGTCCTGTGCCGCGCCGTCGTGCTCCGGCTCAGGCGGCCTTCGCCTTGGTCGCATACATGTCGACGTACTCCTGGCCGGACAGCCGCATCACCTCGGCCATCACGGAGTCCGTCACCGCCCGCAGCACATAGCGGTCGCGGTCCATGCCCTCGTAGCGCGAGAACTCCATCGCCTCACCGAAGCGGACCGTGACCTTGCCGGGCCGCGGCAGACCGGAGCCGCCCGGCTGCAGCTTGTCCGTGCCGATCATCGCGAACGGCACCACCGGGGCGCCCGTCATCAGCGTCAGCCGCGCGATGCCGGTACGGCCCCGGTAGAGCCGGCCGTCGGGGGAGCGGGTGCCCTCCGGGTAGATCGCGAAGGCATTGCCCTCCTCCAGGATGCGGCGGCCCGTCATCAGTGCCGCGACACCGCCGCGGCCGCCGTCCCGGTCCACCGGGATCATGCCGACACCGGTGAAGAACCAGGCCATCAGCCTGCCCTTGAGCCCCTTGCCCGTGACGTACTCGTCCTTGCCGATGAAGGACACCGGACGGTCGCAGCAGATCGGCATGATCATCGAGTCGATGAACGTCAGGTGGTTCCCCGCCAGGATCACCGGCCCGGAGCCCGGAATGTTCTCGATGCCCTCCATCCGCGGACGGAACATCAGACGCAGGATCGGTCCGAGCACTGCCTTGATGAGTGCGAGTCGGGACAACGGTTCCTCCGGTGTAGTGGCCGGGCCGGCCGAGGCGACGGATGGTGAGGGTCCATGCAGGTGAGGACGATACTCGCGGGTACTCGCCGATCGCACATCGGGTTCACCCAGTGGATACGCAGTGTTGACGTGTGTTTGCGCCATGTTCGTCCAGGTGCCGCCGCCAGGACCACGCCGCTGCCTACGCTCGGTCCTCGCCCGACAGGTGCCGGACATCACATGCGAGGAGCATTCATGACAGAGCGTGCGCAGGCCAGTCCCGGACGACGGACCGTCATGGGCGCGGGGGCCGCGGTACTCGGCACGGCCGCCCTCGGGATCACCGGGACGGCGCAGGCCTCGGAGAACACCGCGGGGAAGTCCGGCGGGCACGGCGGCGGTCACCGCCTCGACCTGCCGGTGCCCACCGTCATCGGACACCGCGGCACCAGCGGCTACCGCCCCGAGCACACGCTCGGCTCCTACCAGCTGGCCCTCGACATGGGCGCGCACATCATCGAGCAGGACCTGGTGCCGACCAGGGACGGCCATCTCGTATGCCGCCACGAGAACGACATCACCGCCACCACCGACGTCTCCGCCCACCCCGAGTTCGCGAGCCGCAGGACCACGAAGACCGTCGACGGTGTCGCCCTGACCGGCTGGTTCACCGAGGACTTCACCCTCGCCGAGCTGAAGACGCTCCGCGCCAAGGAGCGCATCCCCGGCAACCGGCAGAAGAACACCCTGTACGACGGCCGCTGGGAGATCCCGACCTTCGAGGAGGTCCTGCGCTGGGCCGACCGCGAGGGCCGCAGGCGCGGCAAGCCGGTCTGGCTGTACGTCGAGACCAAGCACCCCACCTACTTCCGCGGCCTGGGCCTCGGCCTGGAGGAGCCGCTCGTCCGACTGCTGCGCCGCTACGACCGGCACCGCGCGCAGTCGCCGCTCATCCTCCAGTCCTTCGAACCGGGCAGCATCCAGCGGCTGTCCGGGCTCGTCGCCACCCCGCGCGTCGTCCTGCTGTCCGGCGCCGGCACCCGGCCGTGGGACTTCGTCGTGTCGGGGGACCCGCGCACCGTGGATGACCTGGTGAAGCCCGCGGGCCTGAAGTGGATGGCGTCCTTCGCCCAGGGCATCGGCCCCACCCTGGACCTGGTCATCCCCAAGGACGGCTCCGGCAAGCTCGCCGAGCCCACCACCCTGGTGCGGGACGCGCACGCGCAGGGCCTGATCCTGCACCCGTACACGATGCGCAACGAGAACACCTTCCTGCCCGCCGACTTCCGCCGGGGCACCGACCCGAACGCGTACGGCGACGCGTTCGGCGCCTTCGCCGCGTACTTCGCGACCGGGATCGACGGGGTCTTCTCCGACAACCCGGACACCGCGCTGCTCGCCGCGGCCGACTTCGCCGGCAAGCGGTAGCGGCCCGGCAGCAGTTGCGGTGCGGCGTCAGCACCCGGCCGGGGCGTGCCCCGGTCGGGTGGTGACCGGCCCGTTCGGCAACCGGCCGCGGGCGAAGGGCGTCGGGTGGGGACATGACGCTTCTCGATCATCCCCGCGGGCTGCCCGGTCCGGCCGCCGCGACCGTCGTCCGCACGCTGTATCCCCTGGTCAGCGCCGAGGCGGGAGCGGAGTCCGCAGCCGCTGCCACCGGTGCTGCGGTCGACCGTGCCGATCTCGAACAGTCCGTCTGGCTGCGGCTGCTGGAACGCCTCGCCGACCAGGGGCCGCCGGGCGACCCCGCCCGCTGGGTGCGGGACACCGTCAGGGCGGAGGCCCGCCGGGCCCGTCGCACCGCCCGGCACGAACGCCCCTACCGTGACGAGAACGCCCCCGACCCGGCCGGCTGTCCGGAGCGGGCCGTCCTCGGCGCCGACGAACGGCGCAGGCTGCGCGCCGCCGTGGCCCGGCTTCCCGCCCGCTGCGCCCGCCTCATCGGCGCGCTGCTCGCCCCGGGCGATCCCACCTACCGGGAAATCGCAGGGGCGTTGGGTATGTCACAGGGGAGTTTGGGTCCGATCCGTTCCCGATGCCTTGGATGTCTGCGCAGAATGCTGGCGGCGGAGGTTGTAGCTCCTGAACTGCGGGGAAAGGAGCGGTAGACAACCGGCGGATCAGGTGAGCGAGAGGCATGCGCAGATGGGCATGAGCGTGATCATCTCGGCGGCGAGTGCACAGGACGCCGAACAGATCTTGAAACTCCAGTACCTCTGTTTCCAGAGCGAGGCGGAGCTGTACGGCAACTACCGGATCGACCCCCTCGTCGAGACCCTCGACGCGATGCGCGCCGAGATCGCCACGAACCTGGTGTTCGTGGCACGCCTCGGCGAGGAAGTCGTCGGTTCGGTACGCGGGTCGATGGCGCAGGACGGTGCCGGTGAGATCGGGCGCCTCTGCGTCCACCCCCGGCTCCGGGGACACGGCCTCGGCGCCCGCCTGCTGGGAGCGGTGGAGGCCGGACTCACCGACCAGCGGTCGGCCACCCGCTACTGCCTGCACACCGGACACCGGAGCGAGGGCAATCTGCGCCTCTACCGGCGGGCCGGCTACGCCCCCGTCGGTGACGCCACCGGTCAGGACGGCGTCCGGATGATCCTCCTGGAGAAGGAGGCCTCGGCGCCCGCCTATGTGACGAGCGCCTAGGCGTCACGCGGTACGCGCGCGGCGCAGCCACATCATCCCGGTGACCGGAAGGATCACCGGGATGAACAGGTAGTCCCTGCCGAAGTACGACCAGACGGTGGCATCCGAGAACGCGGACGGCTCGACGAGCGTCCACGTACCCACGATCAGCACCCCGGCGAGCTCGGCGGCGCAGCACACCAGAGCCGTCCGGCGCGCCCTCTCGCCCCCGCGCACCAGCGAATAGGTGATGAAGCCGTAGACGGCGGCGGCGGCGGCCGACAGCACGTAGGACAGCGGAGCCTTTCCGAAGTCCAGGATCATCTGGACGATGGCACGGGACGCCGCCGCGACGGTGAACACGCCGTAGAACCAGACCAGTACCCGGCCGGGCCCGGTCCCGAGGTCGAACGGCTGCTTCTCGCCGGGGGCCGCTTCGGGGGTGCGCTCGGTGTCGGTCACGGTCAGTTTCCCCAGATGTCGTAGAGCCGTACTTCGAGAACGGCCAGCACGACCGCGCCCGCCGCCACCGTCACCGAACCCCACCGGGTCCGTTCGCTCAGCGACAGGAAGCCCGCCGCGGGCACGGCGAGGAAGGCCCCGATGAGATACGCGATGAAGATGGTCATGCCCTGCTCCGGCCGCTCGCCGCGGGCCAGCTGCACGATCCCCACCACCAGCTGGGCCAGCGCCAGCAGCGAGACCACGGCCATCCCGATGAAGTGCCAGTCCTTGGTCGGCTGGTCCCGGTAGGCGGCGAATCCGCACCAGGCGGCGAGGGCGAGGGCGGCCACGCCGACCGCGATCGTCAGGGCGTCAAGCATGAGCCGAGGGTATTACGGGCGGATCCGCCCGCTGCGTGCGCCCCCGCACCCGCACGCCGCAAGCCCACGGCAACCAAGATCCCGTCCGGCCGGACAGAGAGGTCCCGTGCGTTCCGTGCCGGTCCGCCCCGGGCGGGGGAGCGGTGGTCCGGGCGCCGTGGCCTTGGCCACACATACGGGCGGCCCCGGTCGGTGGCACTGGGTGCATCCACAGCCCTCGTTGCACTGTTCATGCAGGTCACAGCTGTGTGGTGGATTCCCGGCGGGCCGGCCCGTCCGGCGCGGGCGCACCATCCACGCTCGTCCGCTATCCGGACAGCCGGTTCGGCAGGAACGTTACGTCTGTTTTACTTGGGGCATGACCACGACGAGCAGCCGCATCCTTGCGACCGAGGCGATCACGACGCCCGGTGCTCGTTGTATGTGTCGAATGCGCGCCTTCTGAGGGCCCACACCTGAGTCTCGCGCCCCGAAGCGAGACCGCGTCGGAGCCGTCCGCACCCAGCGGAACGCGCCCTTTCAGCACGCTGCCCCGCGGCCACCGCCGCGCCCGGCCGTGCCCGGACCCCGCTCGCAACACGTCCGATCGAAACGTCCGGACAGCCTCATCGGACGACTTCCCCGTGCCCGGCGGACACCGCGCCGCGCACTCGACAGTGACGGAAACCCTGTGATCACCACTACGGGCCTCACGAAGGTCTACCAGTCGCGCGGCCGTGAGGTCACCGCTCTGGACGGCGTCGACCTGCACGTCCGCGAGGGCGAGGTGTACGGCGTCATCGGGCAGAGCGGCGCCGGAAAATCGTCCCTCATCCGCTGCGTCAACCTCCTGGAACGCCCCACCTCCGGCACCGTGACCGTGGGCGGCCAGGACCTCACCGCCCTCGCGGGCCGTGGCCGCCGCGCCGGCAAGGAACTGCGCGACGCCCGCAGCCGCATCGGCATGGTCTTCCAGCACTTCAACCTGCTGGCCTCCCGCACCGTCCAGGGCAACGTCGAGCTCCCCCTGGAGATCCTCGGAGTCACCGGCCGCGAGCGCTCCCGCAAGGCCCTGGAACTCCTCGACCTGGTCGGCCTCGCCGACAAGGCCAAGGCCTACCCCGGCCAGCTCTCCGGCGGCCAGAAGCAGCGCGTCGGCATCGCCCGCGCACTCGCCGGCGACCCCAAGGTGCTGCTCTCCGACGAGGCGACCTCGGCGCTGGACCCCGAGACCACCCGCTCCATCCTCCAGCTGCTGCGCGACCTCAACCGGCAGCTCGGCCTGACCGTCCTGCTCATCACGCACGAGATGGACGTCGTCAAGACCGTCTGCGACTCCGCCGCGCTGATGCAGAAGGGGCGGATCGTCGAGTCCGGCACCGTCGGCGACCTGCTCGCCACCCCCGGCTCCGAACTCGCCCACGAGCTGTTCCCGGTCGGCGGCAGCGCCTCCGGCCCCGACGCCACGGTCGTCGACGTCACCTTCCACGGTGAGGCCGCCGCCCGCCCGGTGATCTCGCAGCTCTCCCGTACGTACAACATCGACATCTCGATCCTGGGCGCCGCGATGGACACCGTCGGCGGCAAGCAGATCGGCCGGATGCGCATCGAGCTGCCCGGCCGGTTCGAGGAGAACGTCGTGCCGATCGGCTTCCTGCGCGAGCAGGGCCTGCAGGCCGAGCTCGTCGAGGGTACGGAGACCGAACCCGTCAGCATCCCCGCACCGCTCACCAAGGAGGTGGCGAAGTGACCTGGTCCGAAATGCAGCCACTGCTGACGCAGGGCACCGTCGACACCCTCTACATGGTCCTGTGGTCCGCCGTCGTCACGGTCCTGGTGGGACTGCCGCTCGGCGTCCTGCTCGTCCTCACCGACAAGGGCGGACTGCTGCAGAACACCCCGGTGAACAAGGTCATCGGCGTGATCGTGAACATCGGCCGCTCGCTGCCGTTCATCATCCTGCTGATCGCCCTGATCCCCTTCACCACCTGGGTCGTCGGTACGTTCATCGGCCCGACCGCGATGATCGTGCCGCTCGCCGTCGGCGCCATCCCGTTCTTCGCCCGGCTCGTCGAGACGGCGGTGCGCGAGGTCGACCACGGGCTCGTCGAAGCCGTCCAGTCCATGGGCGGATCCATCCCGACGATCGTCCGCAAGGTCCTCCTCCCGCAGGCCCTGCCCTCGCTCGTCTCCGGCGTCACCACCACCGTCATCGTGCTCATCGGCTACTCCGCGATGGCCGGCGCGGTCGGCGGCGAAGGGCTCGGCTCCAAGGCCGTCACCTACGGATTCCAGCGCTTCGACAACCAGTTCATGCTCATCACCGTCGCGCTGCTGATCGTCATCGTGACCGTGATCCAGCTGATCGGCGACGGAGCCGTCCGCCTGCTGGCCCGCCGCGGCCGCACCACCTCCTGAGACTTCTCCTCCCCGAGCCCGCACTCCTTGTCCGGGCGCACCACCATCACCACCTGAAAGAGGCACTCTTCGTGCGTAAGAACATCAAGATCACCGCTGCCGCCGCCGCCACCGCCGCCCTCGCCTTCGGCCTCACCGCCTGCGGTACGGACTCCGACCCGGCGTCCAAGAGCGAGACCGGAGCCAAGGCCGACACCTCCAAGGCCCTCGTCGTCGCCGCGTCCCCGACGCCGCACGCCGACATCCTGAACTTCGTCAAGAAGAACCTGGCGAAGAAGGCCGGCCTCAACCTGGAGGTCAAGGAGTTCACGGACTACGTCCTGCCGAACACCGCGACCGAGACCGGCCAGGTCGACGCCAACTTCTTCCAGCACCAGCCCTACCTGGACGACTTCAACAAGAAGAACAACACCCACCTGGTCTCCGTCGGCACCGTGCACCTGGAGCCCCTCGGCCTCTACTCCAAGAAGGTCAAGGACCTCGGCGACATCAAGTCCGGCCAGACCATCGCCGTACCGAACGACACCACCAACGAGGGCCGCGCGCTCCAGCTCCTCGCCGAGAACGGTCTGATCACGCTCAAGGCCGGCGTCGGAACCAGCGCCAAGCTGAGCGACATCACCGACAAGAAGGGCCTGGAGTTCAAGGAGCTGGAGGCGGCGACCGTCCCCCGCGCCCTGAACGACGTGGACGCCGCCGTCATCAACGGCAACTACGCCATCGAGGCCAAGCTCAAGCCCGCCACGGACGCGCTGGTGCTGGAGAAGGCGGACGGCAACCCGTACGCCAACATCATCGCCGTGAAGAAGGGCAACGAGAAGGACGCCCGCGTCGAGAAGCTCGTGAAGCTCCTGCACTCCGACGAGGTCAAGAAGTTCATCGAGGACAGCTACCAGGGCTCCGTCATCCCCGCCTTCGGGACCGCAGCCAAGTCCTGACCCCGGCACGGCACTTGCCCGACGAGCCCCGCACCCCCCGTCCCGGGGGCGCGGGGCTCCGCCGTGCCGACCCGGCCATGCACAAGCTCCGCCCGATGCTGCATGCTGTGCCTTTACACGGTCTTCGGCATGGAGCTGCGCATGACTTCCACCTTTCCGGACATCTCCATCAGCACGGACCGGTTGGTGCTGCGCCCGTTCGACATGGCGGACATCCCCGCGTACATCGAGATGATGAACGACGAACTCGTCGTCGCCTGGACCGAGGCGCCCCACCCCTACACCCAGGTCGACGCCGAACGCTGGGTCCGCAGGATCGCTCCTGCACAGCGGACCAAGGGCGACGGCATCGTGCTGGCCGTCACCGAGTTCCTCACCCAGCGCCTCGTCGGCTCCGTACGGCTGCGCAACACCGACTGGCACACCCGCGCCACGGAGGCCGCCTACGTCACCGCCCCGTGGGCGCGCGGCGAGGGCTACGCCACCGAGTCCGTGCTCGCCCTGGCCCAGTGGCTCTTCCGCGACCAGGCCTTCGAGCGCATCGAACTGCGCACCGCCGCCGACAACACCGCCTCCCAGCAGGTCGCCCAGAAGCTCGGCTGCATCAGCGAGGGAGTCCTGCGCAACGCCCGGATAGCCCGCTCACAGACCGAGGACGGAGGATGGACCGACATCAGGACCGACCTGATCGTCTGGGGCCTCCTCCCCGAGGACCTCGAAGGCGTCGCCGAACAGCTCGCCGACGCGGGCGGATACGGCACCTACAACGACTGGAACTGACCGGCACCGGGGCACCCGCGCCCCACCGGTCCGGACCCGGTAACCTCACTCTGCCCGCTCCAGGGCAACCAGCCCCACCTGCGACAACTCCAGGAGAATGACGACAGATGGCCGATCGGGTCACAGTGATCGGCTGGGACGGCTCGCCACTGACCAGAGCGGCCACGGCCGCACTCTCGGCCGCCACCCTCGTCGCCGGAGCCGCACACCATCTCGCCCTGCCCGAGATCCCGCAGGCCGCGGAGCGGATCCGGCTCGGCTCCGTCGACCTGGCCGCCCGCCGCATCGCCGGCCACCGCGGCAGCGCCGTGGTCCTCGCCGACGGCGACCCCGGGTTCTTCGGCGTCGTCCGCACACTGCGCGCGCCCGAGCACGGCCTCGAGGTCGAAGTGGTGCCCGCCGTCACCTCCGTCGCCACCGCCTTCGCCCGCGCCGGCATGCCGTGGGAGGACGCCCAGACGGTCGTCGCCCACCCCCGCACCCTGCGCCGCGCCGTGAACGTCTGCCGCGCCCACCACAAGGTCGCCGTCCTCACGTCGCCCGGGGCAGGACCCGCCGAACTCGCCCTGCTCCTCGAAGGCGTCCACCGCACGTTCGTCGTCTGCGAGGAACTCGGCACCGACCGCGAACAGGTCACCGTCGTCACCTCCGACGCGGCCGCCGACCACGTCTGGCGCGACCCCAACGTCGTCATCGTCATCGGCGGCGGCCCCGAACAGCGGGCCGAGGGAGCCTGGATCGCGGGCCGCCACCCCGCCTACCCCCAGGGCGTACGCGGCTGGGCACTGCCCGCCGACGCCTACCCCGGCACCGCGACGGACACCCGCGGCGAGAGCGGCGAGGGCGAGGGCCCCGGCCTCCGCGCCGCTCAACTCGCCCACCTCGGACCCCGCACCGGCGACCTGCTCTGGGACATCGGCTCCGGCAGCGGCGCCCTGGCCGTGGAGGCCGCCCGCTTCGGCGCGGCGGTCCTGGCCGTCGACAGCGACCCGGACGCCTGCGCCCGCACGACCGCGGCCGCGCGGGCCTTCGGGGTCCAGCTCCAGGTCGTCGAGGGCCGCGCACCCCATGTCCTGGAACGGCTGCCCGAACCCGACGTCGTACGGATCGGAGGCGGCGGCGTGCCCGTCGTCACCGCCGTCGCCGACCGCAGGCCCGAGCGGATCGTGACCCACGCGTCGACCCGGGACGAGGCCGAGGCACTGGGCGCCGCCCTCACCGAGAACGGCTACACGGTCGCCTGCTCGCTCCTCCAGTCCGTCGAACTCGACACGGCCGCATGGGCGGAGCGCGAACGCACGGTCGTCTTCCTGCTTTCCGCACTGCGTTCGGACCTTGCCCCCTGACCCGTCCCGCATACGGTGCGAGGTAGGCTGAACGATCGTTGCACCGCGCCCGGACGTTCGTCGCTTCGTTCGTCAATGTCCGGAAAAGGGGACCGTTTTGGCCCTCGTTGTGGTACGGCAGAACCGGGGGACGCGCGACGTGGCGCAGTCCACAGCGAGCCGTGGCGAAATGTCCTGCCGCGGCGGCGAACGAACGCGAGAATGCAGTATGTCCGCGACCGATTCGTGCCGCGCGGCGCGCCTGCTCGTTCCACTGGACGAGCACCGGTGTGCCGCGTCCGGGCGTCCCGGGCGAAGGGCCGAAGAAGCACTGACGATGGGCGAGGGGTACGCATGAGTGACACCGG
The DNA here is from genome assembly GCF_035917255.1 of Streptomyces sp. NBC_01257. Lineage (NCBI taxonomy): Bacteria > Bacillati > Actinomycetota > Actinomycetes > Kitasatosporales > Streptomycetaceae > Streptomyces > Streptomyces sp. NBC_01257. The sequence continues at coordinate 1,858,734 of NZ_CP108472.1, read as the reverse complement.
CCAGATCCCGGGCGAGGGACTGCCGGAGAACGCAGGCATGGTGGAGCAGCCGGGCATCCCCGCCCCGGATGCCTACACCTTCCTCGATCCCTCCGAGCATGCGTCCGAGGACGACGACCTTCTGCTGATGCCCAGTTCCCAGGGCGCCTGGAGCGAGCCCCAGGCCGCCCCGGCTCCGCTGCCCGAGCAGGGCGGCGGATACCAGCCCGCCCCGCAGCCGCAGCACGCGATGCACGGCGAGGGCCTGCCGCAGGGGCAGTCCCAGGGCCCCGTCCAGTTCCAGGAGCAGCCGCCGGCGTACGCCATGCAGCAGGCCGCCGCCGAGCCGCTGCAGGAGACCGGCCAGGGCACCCACGAGTCCGGCGGGCGGGACTCCGGCCATGTCGATCTCGGCGGCGTGCGCATCCCGTCGCCCGTCCCCGCCCCGGCGCAGGCCCAGGTCCCGGTGGCGCAGACGCAGGCACCCGTGCGCCGCCCGCTGCACCGCGGCCCGGCCTCCGCCGACTCCGGCCCCTCCTACGGCGGTACGTCCGGCGGCGGCGTGGTCCGTTCGCTGGCCGACCGCGGCCCGGCGGGCGCTCCGCAGGCCCAGCCCCAGACGCGGACCGCCGTCCAGGCGCCCGCCCGGCACGCGGGCCCGGCCACCGCCGAACCCGAGTACTTCGAGATGCCGGCCGACGAGGTGGCCGCGCTCCCGGGCCCGCAGCTCGGCGAGATCCCGCCGCAGAGCGCGAACCAGTGGGCGGCCCAGGCCTCGCAGCAGGCCGCGGTCCCGGTCGTGGCCCAGGTGGCCGCCCCGGCGCCCGCACCCGCACCCGCAGAAACGGTCGTCCCGGAACCGGTCGCGGTCGAGGCAGTGGTGGAACCCGTGCCCGAGGCCGTGGCCGAGTTCGTGGCGGAGGCGCCGGCCGAGGAGCCCGCTCCCGTCCCGGTGATGGCCGAGGCCGCGCCCGCCGAGGTCGTCGCTCCGGAGACCGTTGCTCCTGACGTCGTTGCTCCCGAGGCCGTCGCTGCTGAGACGGAGCCTGTGGCCGAGGCGGTGGCCGCCGCTCAAGCACCGGTCGCAGAAGCACCTGTCGTGGAAGCGCCCGTCGCCGAAGCACCTGTCGTGGAAGCACCCGTCGTGGTAGCGCCCGCAGTCGAAGAACCTAGGGCCGAGGCCGCCGTTCCCGAGGCAGCCGCCCCCGAGGCGGCACCGGTCGAGGCAGCAGCACCGGCCGAGGAAGCAGTACCGGCCGAAGAGCCCGCGCCCGTCGAGCCCGTCGCACCCGTCGCGGCCGTGGAGCCGCCGGTGGCGGAGCAGCCGGTGGAGCCCGTTCCCGAAGGCGCATCGCTGGGCGGGTTCGTACCCGTGACGGACTCCCTGTCGATCGCCCCGCACCCGGCCCCGGCACCGGTGGCCGAGCAGCCGGTGGAGCCCACGGAGCCCACGGAGCCGGTGGCAACGGTCGAGGCAGCGCCCGTCGAGGTGCCTTCGGCGTCCCTGGCCGAGCCCGTGGCCGAGCCCGAGCCCGAGGTGGGCCCCGAGGTCATCGAGACCCCGGACCTCACGGTCGGCCACCCGGAGGTCGTTGAGCAGACCGCTCCGGAGGCCGTACGGCCCGAGGCCGTTGCCGAACCCGTGACGGAGCCGGAGCCCGAGGCCCCGGTCGTCGGACTCGCCGAGGCCCCGGAGGCGGCCGAGGACGTGCCCGCCGCCACGCCGCCCGCCCCCGGCTACGACGACGCCGAGCGCGACGCCGTCCTGCGGGTCATGCGCGAGCGCCGCGACATCCGCAACGGCTTCCGTGCCGACCCCATCCCGCACGAGGTGCTCCTGCGCGTGCTGGAGGCCGCTCACACGGCGCCCAGCGTGGGACACTCGCAGCCCTGGGACTTCGTCGTCATCCGCTCCGCGGAGACCCGCCGCTCCATGCACGAACTGGCGCAGCGCCAGCGCGAGGCCTACGCGAAGTCGCTCCCCAAGGCGCGGGCGAAGCAGTTCAAGGAACTGAAGATCGAGGCGATCGTCGACACCCCGGTCAACATCGTCGTCACGGCGGACCCCACCCGCGGCGGCCGCCACACTCTCGGCCGGCACACCCAGCCGCAGATGGCCCCGTACTCCTCGGCACTCGCCGTCGAGAACCTGTGGCTCGCGGCCCGAGCCGAAGGACTCGGCGTCGGCTGGGTCAGCTTCTTCGACGAGCGCGAGATGGTCCGTGCCCTGGGACTGCCCGAGCACCTCGAAGTGGTCGCGTACCTCTGTGTCGGCTACGTCGACGAGTTCCCGGAGGAGCCCGAGCTGATGCAGGCGGGCTGGTCCAAGCGGCGCCCGCTGTCGTGGGTCGTCCACGAGGAGACGTACGGCCGCCGCGCCCTGCCCGGCGAGGAGCCGCACAACCTGCTCCAGGAGACCATCTCCAGCATCCGGCCGCTGGACGCCAAGGCACTCGGCGAGGCCTGGGAGCGCCAGAAGCGGATGACCAAGCCCGCCGGCGCGCTCGGCATGCTGGAGATCATCTCGGCCCAGCTCTCCGGGCTCTCCCGGATGTGCCCGCCGCCGATCCCGGAGCCCGCGGCCGTCGCGATCTTCGCGGGCGACCACGGAGTCCACGCGCAGGGCGTCACGGCCTGGCCGCAGGAGGTCACCGGCCAGATGGTCGCCAACTTCCTCGGCGGCGGCGCGGTCTGCAACGCCTTCGCGGCCCAGGTCGGCGCCGAGGTGTGCGTGGTCGACGTCGGCGTGGCCTCGGAGCTGCCCGCGACGCCCGGCCTGCTGCCGCGCAAGGTGCGCGCGGGCACGGCCGACTTCACGACCGGCCCCGCGCTCACCCGCGAGGAGGTGCTCGCCGCGATCGAGGTCGGCATCGAGACCGCCCGCGACCTGGTCGCCGCAGGCAACAAGGGCCTGCTCACCGGCGAGATGGGCATCGCCAACACCACGGCTTCGGCCGCCCTGATCTGCGTGTACACGGGGATGGACCCGGCCGAGGTGACCGGTCGCGGCACCGGCATCAACGACGAGATGCACGCCCGCAAGGTCGACGTGGTGCGCCGCGCCCTCGACCTGCACCAGCCGGACCCGGCCGACCCGATCGGCGTGCTGGCCGCCGTCGGCGGTCTGGAGCACGCCGCGATGGCCGGGTTCCTGCTCGGCGGCGCGTCGCTCCGCACCCCGGTCATCCTCGACGGCGTGAGCGCGGGAGCCGCGGCCCTGGTCGCCCGGGCCATCGCACCGGAGGCCCTGGCCGCCTGCATCGCGGGCCACCGCAGTGCCGAGCCCGGCCATGTCGCCGCGCTCAACAAGCTGGGGCTGCGCCCGCTGGTCGACCTCGACCTCCGGCTCGGCGAGGGCACGGGTGCGCTGCTGGCCCTGCCGATCGTGCAGAGCGCGGCGCGCGCGATGCACGAGGTGGCGACGTTCGACTCGGCGGGCGTCACGGAGAAGTAGCGCAGCCGCGGGGGTCTCGGGGGCGCTGCCCCCGGACCCCCGCTCCTCAATCGCCGGAGGGGCCTGATCCTGCCCGTCCGGCTTGACCGCGCGCGCGGGCGGAGCCCCGCTCGGCCCCGCGCACCACCCCGTATCGTGAACACCGCACGTCACAGCCGCTCCACCGCCGCAGCGGCCGCAGCCCCCGCATCGCACGAGGAGCCCGCACCGCCATGGCCGAGCACGCCGATCACCCCGCCTACCCCGTCGGACTGCGCCTCAGCGGGCGCCGCGTAGTCGTCGTCGGCGGCGGCCAGGTCGCGCAGCGCCGCCTCCCCGCCCTCATCGCGGCCGGCGCCGACATCGTCCTCGTCTCGCCGTCCGCCACCCCGTCCGTCGAGGCGATGGCCGACGCCGGCGAGATCCGCTGGGAGCGCCGCCCGTACGCCGACGGGGACCTGGCCGACACCTGGTACGCCCTCGTCGCGTCCGACGACACCGCGGCCAACGCCGCCGCCTCCGCCGAGGCCGAGCGCACCCGCACCTGGTGCGTCCGCAGCGACAACGCGGACGCCGCCACCGCCCTGACCCCCGCCACCGGCCGCAGCGAGGGCGTGACCGTCGCCGTGCTCACCACCGACACCCACGGCCGGGACCCGCGCCACTCCGCCGCCGTCCGCGACGCCATCGTCGAGGGCCTGCGCGACGGCACCCTCGCCGCCCCCCACCACCGCACCAGGGCCCCCGGCGTCTCCCTGGTCGGCGGCGGCCCCGGCGACCCCGACCTGATCACCGTCCGCGGCCGCCGCCTCCTCGCCGAGGCCGACGTCGTCATCGCGGACCGGCTCGGTCCGCGCGACCTGCTGGACGAACTGCCGCCGCACGTCGAGGTGATCGACGCCGCGAAGATCCCGTACGGCCGCTACATGGCGCAGGAGGCGATCAACAACGCGCTGATCGAGCACGCCAAGGCGGGCAAGGCCGTCGTGCGGCTCAAGGGCGGCGACCCGTTCGTCTTCGGGCGCGGCATGGAGGAGGCGCAGGCGCTCGCCGCCGAGGGCATCGCGTGCACCGTCGTGCCCGGCATCTCCAGCTCGATCTCGGTTCCCGGCGCGGCCGGCATCCCCGTCACCCACCGCGGTGTCGCCCACGAGTTCACCGTGGTCAGCGGTCATGTCGCCCCCGACGACGAGCGATCGCTGGTCGACTGGGAGGCGCTCGCCCGGCTGCGCGGCACCCTGGTGCTCCTGATGGCCGTCGACAAGATCGGCGCCATCGCCCGTACGCTCATCGCGCACGGCAGGCCCCCCGAGACCCCCGTCGCCCTGGTCCAGGAAGGGACCACGGCCGCCCAGCGCCGCGTCGACGCGACGCTCGCCACGGTCGCCGAACGGGCCGTGGCCGAGGACGTCCGCCCGCCCGCCGTCATCGTCATCGGCGACGTCGTCGCGGTCGGCCCCGGGGCCGTCGCGCGAACCACCGAGTAACCAGCGGTAACGGATCTTCCTCCAGACCGTTGGCACCACACACCGGACAAGGCAGTATCAACCTGTGGCTGATCTCATCACCGTCGACGACCCCGACGACCCCCGCCTGAGCGACTACATCGGACTGACCGACGTCGAACTGCGGCGCAGGCGCGAGCCCGCCGAGGGCCTCTTCATCGCCGAGGGGGAGAAGGTGATCAGACGCGCCCGGCACGCCGGGTACGAGATGCGCTCCATGCTGCTCTCGGCGAAGTGGGTCGACCTGATGCGCGACGTCATCGACGAGGTCCCGGCGCCCGTGTACGCGGTCAGCCCCGAGCTCGCCGAACGCGTCACCGGCTACCACGTCCACCGCGGCGCCCTCGCCTCCATGCAGCGCAAGCCGCTGCCGACCGCCGACGAACTGCTCCGCACCACCCGCCGTGTGGTCGTCATGGAGGCGGTCAACGACCACACCAACATCGGCGCGATCTTCCGCAGCGCCGCCGCCCTCGGCATGGACGCCGTGTTCCTCTCCCCGGACTGCGCGGACCCGCTGTACCGGCGCTCGGTCAAGGTCTCGATGGGCGCTGTCTTCTCCGTGCCCTACGCTCGCCTCGACACCTGGCCCAAGGCGCTGGAGACCGTACGGGAAGCCGGTTTCAAGCTCCTCGCGCTCACCCCGGACGAGAAGGCCAGCAGCATCGAGGAGGCCGCCCCGCACCGGATGGACCAGGTCGCCCTGATGCTCGGAGCCGAGGGCGACGGACTGTCCACGCAGGCCCTCGTCGCCGCCGACGAATGGGTACGCATCCCGATGGCCCACGGCGTCGACTCGCTGAACGTCGGCGCGGCCGCAGCGGTCGCCTTCTACGCGGTCGCCACCGGCCGCCCGGAGAACTGAGCCCCCCGAGCCGATCCGGGGCGAGCGGCCTACCGCTCGCTCTGCTCCTGGTGCTGGCCCGCCCCCAGACCGCGGGCCGGTCCCTGGCAGCCCTGGGCCGCCGCGATCCCCAGCGCCACCAGCAGCGTCACCACGACGAAGACCACCAGCCGCTGCCGCAGCAGCCGCGGATTGGCAGGACGCCGGCCGGTCGAGGTCGTGCGGGGGCCGGGCCGGGTGCCCGGCCTGCCGTTCGTCCCGGCCGAGCCCTGGGACCGCTTCCCCGGACGCGTCGTGCTGCGCGGCGGCTGCTGCGCGGGGCGCGAACCACCGGTGCGCGGGGCCGCCGGACGGGGTGAAGCCGTCTGCCGGTTCTGCGGACGCGACGCCGGCCCCGGACCGGCGGCGCGACGCGTCTGCTGCTCGGTGTACGGGCCGTCGAGACGGCCGGTCGGGCGGTCCGCCTCCTGCGGCGAGCGCTGCGCCGGCGGCCGGCTCTCGTGCAGCCCCTGCGCCTCCCGCGCCGCGATCTCCTTGAGCCGCATGGAGAGTTGCAGGGTGCTGGGCCGCTCCTCCGGGTCCTTCGCCAGGCAGGCGCTCACCAGCGGTGCGAGCGCGTCGTGCACGTCGTACAGCTGAGGCTCCTCGTGCACCACGCGGTACAGCATCACCTCGGAACTGCCGTGCCCGAAAGGCGAGTCGGCCATCGCCGCGTAGGCCAGCGTGGCCCCGAGGGAGAAGACGTCCGTCGCCGGCGTCACGGCCGCGCCCCGCACCTGCTCCGGCGCGAGGAAGCCGGGCGAACCCACCGCCGTGCCGACGTGCGTGAGCGTGGACGCACCGGTCGCCCAGGCGATTCCGAAGTCGATGATCCGCGGGCCCTTGGGGGACAGCAGGATGTTCGACGGCTTCAGGTCACGGTGGACGACACCGGCCTCGTGCACCGCCACCAGGCCCTCGGAGAGCGCCGCCCCGATCGAGGCCACCTCGGCCGCCGACAGCGGACCCTCCTCGGCCACCTTGTCGTGCAGCGACGGCCCCGGTACGTACTGCGTCGCGAACCACGGACGGTCCGCCTCCAGGTCGGCGGCGACCAGCCGGGCCGTACAGCCGCCGCGGATCCGCCGGGCCGCGGACACCTCGCGCGCGAACCGCGAGCGGAACTCCTGATCCTCCGCCAGGTCGGGCCGGATCACCTTCAGCGCGACCCGCTGGCCCCGCCGGTCCGAACCCAGGTACACGACGCCCATGCCGCCCGCCCCGAGCCGCCGGTGCAGTCTGAACGAGCCGACGACACGCGGGTCCTCGCGCCGGAGCCGCATCATCGCCATGTCTGCCCATCCCCGCTGCCTGGTCCGCCTGACGAGGCACAGCTTACGTACCCGCCGCCCGGGGCGCTCAGAGGCCGCGCCCTCGCCGGAGATTCGATTGTCAGTGCCGGGTGGGAAACTTGAGGAGTGGTCAGGGAGCCGCGGATCCACGCTCCCCGGCCCGTGCGAGATCTCAAAGGTCCGTCGCAGAAGGGGGATTGGATCAATGAAGGGCGATCGAGTCGAGATAGTCGTGGACGCCGGGGACACCACCCGGACCTACGAAGTTGTGGCCTCCAGAGCAGGGCGCAGGGTGGAGACCGCGGTCCGCCGAGGGGTGGTCGAAGTGAGTGAAGTCACGCGGAGCGGGTCCGTGGTGCGCACCGCCCGCTTCATGGCGACCAGGGTGCTCGCCCTGGTCGAACAGCCGGTCCCCAGGGAGGACGCCTCCGAGCGTCCCCTCCGGGATGACCCCAACGCCGGGTAGCCCCGTCTCCACCCAGGGGAGTACGCCGGCTACCCACGGCTCATCCTCCGGGAGGCCCGGCATTCGGTACGCGGGCATGACGCCGCCCGTCTCCCGGATCCCTAATGTTGAAGTCAAGCGGCGGGCGTCGCACTCGTCCCCCGAGGTCAAACGCCCGCCGCTCCACATCAGGTCAGGAGAGGAACCATGGCGGACACGGCAGCGCGGACAGCGATCCGCACGCAGGGACGCAAGGCGTACGCCTCGTTCGGCAGCCGCCCGTCGTCCGGCAAGCGTCACCCACTGGTGGCGACGGCCATGGTTCTTCCTCTGGCGGCCCTGCTCGCAGTCGTCTTCGGCGGCTGGGAAGCGGTGGTCACACAGGCGTCGTCCGTGGGCGTGATGCTGGGGCGCTGAGCGGCGCCCCGGGTCCGGAAGAGCGGTCCGGACCGGGACATCCGGCCAACAACCCCGTGGGGACGGGGGTGCGGCGGACGGCAGCGTTTGTCCGGTCAGCTGGGGAGCTGACCGGACATCGCGCTGTCCGGGGCCGGTACGGACACCGGCGTACCCCGTCCACCGGCCGTCCGGTCCGATCCGCGTACGCTCTGCGGCGGGTACGGCGCCGGCCGGGCCCGCCGATCCTGTGCCACCGGGGGAGTACGTGACCACCGCACTCGTCACCGCGCTGGGCGCCCTCGCCCACGAGGCAGTCCACGCGGGAACCCACCGGGCGGACCGCGAAGCGGCCCGTGCCGGTGCGGGGGAGCGCTGCGGCTGCCCGCCGCCGGCCGTCCTCGCGGACCGGGCGGACGGCACGGTGGTCCGGTGCGGCGGCGTCGTCGCCAAGGCCCACGCCCCCGGCACGGACACCGCCGCCCTGCGCGCACGCCTCCGGCTGGCCGCGGACCCCGGCCTCACCGGCATCCTGCTCGCCCCCCTGCCGGCAAGGCCTGCCGAGGACCCCCTGCCGGAGGCCGGCGCGGCCGGGCCCGCCTCGCCGTTCCTCACCGAGCTGCACGGCCGCCCGGTGACCCTGTGGCCCCACGGGCAGCCCGTGGACCCGGACGACCCGGACCGGGCGCCGTGGGAGGAGGCCGCCACGCTCCTGGCACGCCTCCACCGCACCAGGAGCCGGCACCCCGCACCGGCCGCGTCACTCGCCCTGCCCGCCATGAGGGGCCCGGCCAAGGCCGCGCTCGCCGTCGCCCGGATGTGTGCGGCCCGGCCCGGCGATCCGGCCGCGGCTCCCGTCCTCGCGGCCTGGCGCGGGCTGCCCGGCTGGGCGCGGGACGAGGCACCGGCTCCCGCGCACGCCGTCTGCCACGGCGATCTGCACCTGGGGCAGCTCGTGCGGCACCCGGGCGCGGACGGTGCGTGGCTGCTGATCGACGTCGACGACGCGGGGCTCGGCGACCCCGCGTGGGATCTCGCGCGGCCCGCCGCCTGGTACGCGGCCGGGCTGCTGCCGCCCGAGGTCTGGTTCCGCTTCCTGTCCGCCTACCGGGCCGCGGGCGGTCCCGCGGTACGTGCCGACGGCGACCCGTGGCCCGGGCTGGACGTGGTCGCCCGGGCCCTCACCGTGCAGACCGCGGCACTCGCCCTCGCCAAGTCCGCTGCGGAGCACAGGGCTCCGGATGAGGTGGAACAGGTGATGATCGACGCCTGTGCCCGAATTGCCTCTCTCCCGCCCGAGTTGACCGCCGAACACTCGTCGTAGGGTGAACCGACCGCCGCCGGGCATGCATTCCGGCGACGGCTAACCGACGGCGAGGAGTGAGCCCGAAGATGCAGTGTCCCAAGTGCCACGCACAGATGCACACGTACAACCGCAACGGCATTCAGATCGAGCAGTGCAGCGGCTGCCGGGGGATATTCCTGGACTACGGCGAGCTGGAGTCCCTGACCCGCATGGAGTCGCAGTGGAACCAGCAGGCTCCGCCCGCGCCGCCCGCCCCGCAGGCCTACCCGGCCGCGCCGGCGCCCGCCTGGGGCGCCCCTCAGCACCACGGCGGGCACCACGGCGGCCATTACCGCCAGAAGAGCTTCGGCCGCATGCTCTTCTCGTCCTGACCCGCTCGCCGTACCGCGGCCCGGACGGACCCCGTCCGGGCCGCGGTACGGACACGGCCGTCGGGCCGGTCGCGACGAGCCCGGACACGACGAAGCCCCGGTCGTCGAGACGACCGGGGCTTCGGACGGTGCGCGATACTGGGATTGAACCAGTGACCTCTTCCGTGTCAGGGAAGCGCTCTCCCGCTGAGCTAATCGCGCAGGGTGACCCTGCGTGTACTGCGTGCGCGATACTGGGATTGAACCAGTGACCTCTTCCGTGTCAGGGAAGCGCTCTCCCGCTGAGCTAATCGCGCGGGGATCCTTGCGGACCGGTGGACGATACTGGGATTGAACCAGTGACCCCTTCCGTGTCAGGGAAGTGCTCTCCCGCTGAGCTAATCGTCCTTGGAGGTGGAGACGGGATTTGAACCCGTGTAGACGGCTTTGCAGGCCGTTGCCTCGCCTCTCGGCCACTCCACCAGGGGTGGGAGTTCGGGAAGATCCCCCACCTTCTGCGAGCGGACGACCAGGTTCGAACTGGCGACCTCAACCTTGGCAAGGTTGCGCTCTACCAACTGAGCTACGTCCGCTTGTCGGTTCCGGTTCACTTGCGCGTCCCGGCGACGTGTTGAACTCTAGCGGATTCCGGGGCCAGTACAAAAACGCGTTTGTGCAGCGTGCGCAGGTGCGCTCAGCCCGGCGCAGGTCACCGCGGGCCGTCCTAGACTCACCGACGTGCACGACCTCGCCCCAATGGCCCGCTTCGGCGGCCTCGTCGCCTCCGATCTGCAGGATGTCACCAGTGATCCCGCGGCCCTCGAATCGTCCGGTTTCTGGGCGGTGTCCGCGGACTTCGAGGGCCGGCTCGTCTGTGCCCGCTTCGCCACCGTGCGTACCGCACCCGTGCCCGCACCGGTGCGCGGCGCCTGGCGCGGACCCGCCGCCGGTGACTGGACGTCCTCCCTCGACCGCGCCGCGTACACGGCGGGAGTACGCCGCATCCGCGCGTACATCGCGACGGGCGAGGTCTACCAGGCCAACCTCTGCCGCGTGATGACGGCGCCGCTGCCGGACCCGGCGGCGGCGGACGTGGACGCCCTCACGGCCCTGCTGGCGCGCGGGAACCCCGCCCCGTACGCAGGAACGATTCGGCTGCCCGGGCACGGCGTGGAGATCGCGACCGCCTCGCCCGAGCTGTTCCTGCGCCGGGACGGCCGTACGGTCGAGTCCGGGCCGATCAAGGGCACCGGCCGCACCGAGGCCGACCTGCTGGAGAAGGACCACGCCGAGAACGTGATGATCGTGGACCTGGTCCGCAACGACCTGGGCCGGGTCTGCGCCACCGGATCGGTCACCGTCCCCGACCTCTGCGCCGTCGAGAAGCACCCGGGCCTGGTCCACCTCGTCTCCACCGTCCGCGGCCGGCTCGCCGACGGCGCCGGCTGGCCGGAACTCCTCGCCGCCGCCTTCCCGCCCGGTTCGGTCACCGGGGCCCCCAAGTCCAGCGCGCTGAGGATCATCGAGGAACTGGAGACCGCCCCGCGCGGCCCGTACTGCGGCGGCATCGGCTGGGTGGACGCCGACCGGGCCACCGCCTCGCTCGCCGTGGGCATCCGCACCTTCTGGACCGACCGGACCGGGGCCGCACCGGTGCTGCGGTTCGGCACCGGCGCCGGTATCACCTGGGGCTCGGATCCGGAACGGGAATGGGACGAGACCGAACTGAAGGCGTCCAGGCTGCTCGCGGTAGCGTCGGGCGCCTACGAAGCAACCGGAAGGACCGCACCATGAGGATCTGGGTCAACGGGGCACTGCGGGCCGCCGATGACGCCCGGGTGTCCGTGCTCGACCACGGGCTGACCGTCGGCGACGGCGTCTTCGAGACGGTCAGGACCACCGACGGCCGCCCCTTCGCCCTCACCCGGCACCTCGACCGGCTGGCCCGCTCCGCCCGGGGCCTCGGCCTGCCGGCCCCCGACCTCGACGAGGTGCGCCGGGCCTGCGCCGCCGTCACCGAGGCCAATCCGGCCGCACTCGGCAGGATGCGCATCACGTACACCGGCGGGATCTCGCCGCTCGGCTCCGACCGGGGCACGGACGGACCCGGGCTCGTCGTCGCCCTCGGCGAGGTGCAGCGGCGCCCGGACACCACGGCGGTGATCACCGTGCCCTGGACGCGCAACGAACGCGGCGCGCTCACCGGGCTCAAGACCACCTCGTACGCGGAGAACGTCGTCGCCCTCGCCCGCGCCCACGAGCGGGGCGCGTCCGAAGCACTGTTCGCCAACACCGTCGGACAGCTCTGCGAGGGCACCGGTTCCAATGTCTTCGTCGTACTCGACGGCCGGCTCCACACGCCGCCGGTGGCCTCCGGCTGTCTGGCCGGGATCACCCGCGCCCTGGCCGTGGAGTGGACCGGGGCGCAGGAGACGGAGCTGCCCTTCGACGTCCTGGACCGGGCCGAGGAGATCTTCCTGACCTCCACCCTGCGCGACGTCCAGGCCGTCCACCGGGTCGACGGCAGGGAACTGCCCGGCGGGCCCGGACCGGTGACCGCCAAGGCCATGCGCGTCTTCGACGAGCGGGCCGGCGACGACCTGGACCCGTGAGCGCGACGCCCGGGGCCGCCGAGCGGCTCCGGGCCCGCAAAAGCGGATGACGGGCCCGCGGGCAAGGGATAGAAACTCTCTGATGACCACGACACTCCGGCCCTCCGGGCCGATCCAGCCAGGCGCCGACGGCGCGCAGAGCCGCGCGTACGACGTGTGCGACAACGGGCGGCCCGTCGGGGCCGTGGAGATCGGCACCGAAGCGGGCTCGGACGGCGGCACGGGGGTGCTGCGGGCCCTGCGCGTCGACGAGCCCGTGCGACGGCGCGGCCGCGGCACCATCGCCGCGCTGGCGGCCGAAGAGGTGCTGCGGGGCTGGGGCTGCACCCAGGTGCGGACGGAGGTGGCCGCCGACAACACCGCCGCACGACGGCTGACCGCCGCACTCGGCTACACCGAGCGCAGCCGGAACATGCTCAAGCGGCTGCCGTCCACGCCCCCGGCCCTCCCGGACGGGCTGACCGCCCGGCCGATGACGCCGGAGGAGTTCGCGGCCTGGGAGGACGGGGCGATCGCCGCCTACGCGGAGAGCCTGGTGACGCGCGGTGCGTCACGGGGGACGGCGCTGCGGGCGGCCCGCGCCTCGCACGCCGGACACCTGCCCGACGGCCTGGCCACCGAGGGGGCGCGGCTGCACCTCCTGGTGCACGAGGGCGAGCGGGCCGGGTACGTCTGGGTGGCCCGGTTCGAGATGCATCCCGGCCTGACCGTGGGCTACGTCTTCGACGTCGAGGTGGACGAGCGGTTCCGGGGCCGGGGCTTCGGCCGCGCGCTGATGCTCCAGGCCGAACGGCTCGCGCTGGCCGCCGGCGACGTACGACTGGGTCTGCACGTCGTCACGGCCAACACGCCCGCGGTGCGGCTGTACGAGTCGCTCGGCTACGAGCCGACGCAGTACAACCTGGTCAAGCCGCTGTAGCCGCTGCCGGGACCCGGTGCGCGGAGCGGGTCCGGCCGCCGGTTCTCAGCCCTGGTCCGCGAGCAGCCGGTCGGCGATCTCCTCGATCCGCCCGCGCAGGCCCTCCTGGCTCGCGCCGCCGTCCAGCCGCTCCCCGCCGATCACGTACGTGGGCGTGCCGGTGACGCCGATCGCCTTGCCCTCGGCCTGGTCGGCGTCGACGATCAGCATGTGCCTGCCGTCGATCAGGGCGGTGTCGAACTCCTCGGCGTCCAGACCGAGTTCCCCCGCGACCTCGATCAGCAGCGGCTCGCCGGTGCGGCCGAGGTCGGCGGTGCGGGCGAGCACCGCCTCGATGTAGGGCCAGTCCTTGCCCTGTGCCGCCGCCTCCTCGGCGGCCTGCGCTGCCGCGTAGGCGTGCTTGTGCTTCTCCAGCGGGAAGTGCCGCAGCCGGATGTCGATCCGGTCGCCGTACCGGGCGCGCAGGGCGTGCACATCGGCGAGGGCGTGGTGGCAGTCGGGGCACTGGAGCTCGCACCAGACGTCGAGGACGACCGGTGCTGCGGGGGTGGAATCGCTCATGGGACCAGTCTCCCAGGGAGCGCGGGCGTGCCACGACCGAGCCCCGGAGGCGGGGGAGCGGCGACCGGTCCCATGCCGTCCGGCACCCTCCCGCACGGCACCTGGGGAGGAGCCCGGCCCTGAAATGTCCCTGATGTGGGCCGGGAGCGTGGCCCCCCGGACGATGACCGGTGCAGGATGGAAGGGACGTTTCCCCTGCGCCTGGAGGCACCGATGCTTGCCGAGACCATTTGTTCCGCGGCGTCCGCGGCGGGCCTGGGTATCGCCGCCGTCACCGCGTACCGGAAGCGGTTCCTGGCGGCGACCAGGATCGCCGCCTACTCCCTGGTGCCGATCGGCCTGGTGCTGACCGGGGTCGTCGAGTGGGTGTCGGACATCGCCTTCAAGCCGAGCGTCTGGCTGGGCTTCGGGGTGCTGGGGGTGGCCTGGCTGCTGTTCATCACCACGCGCGCGATCGAACGCCGCGGCGGGGGCAGCCGCAAGGAACGCAAGGCCGCCGCCCGGGCCGCGCAGGGCGATGCCGTGGCGCCCGCCGCCGCGGCCCCCTCACTGGGCGCCGGTGTCCCGGCGGTCCAGCCGCGACAGGCTCCGAAGAAGCAGGCGGCGCCCACGGGGCAGGGCGACGACTTCAGCGACATCGAGGCCATTCTGAAGAAGCACGGCATCTGACGCCCGGCCCGGTCCTTCCCCGGCCCGGTCCTCAGGTCCTCTTCGGCCGCGGCGGAACAGCTGTAGTATGAATCGATTCAGTCATGATCCTTGACGGCGTTGGGCGAGAGGGCTAGCGTCCCGAACCGATTGAAACAATTCATTCACGCCGTTCGTACGATCACGCCGTCCGTACGATGGGGTGACGCCGCTTCACGAGTGCGGCCAAGGGCATCAGTGGGGCAGGGCAAGTGGCGCGTGTGGCAGGGATCAAGGATGTGGCCCGGCAGGCCGGGGTCTCCGTGGGCACGGTCTCCAACGTGATCAACCGCCCCGAGGCCGTGCTGCCCGAGACCCGGGCCCGGGTGCTGGCCGCCATCGAGGAGCTCGGCTACGTCCGCAGCGAGTCGGCCCGCCAGCTCAGGGCGGGCCGCAGCCGGATCATGGCGCTCCTCGTCCTGGACATGGGCAACCCGTTCTTCGTCGACGTGGCCCGCGGCGCCGAGCGCGCCGCCCGTCAGGCGGGCCTCGGTGTCATGGTCTGCAACAGCGGCCAGAGCCCCGCGGAGGAGGCCGAGTACCTCGGTCTCTTCGCGGAGCAGCGGGTGTGCGGCGTCCTGGTCACACCGGCCGACGCCACCGGCCGCAACCTCGACTCCTTCAGCCGCCACCGCATCCCGTACGTGCTGGTCGACCGGGTCGCCTCCGGCACCGGCACCTGCGCGGTCTCCGTCGACGACGTGCGGGGCGGCGCCCTGGCCGTCGGTCATCTGATCTCCGCCGGGCACCGCTCGGTGGCGTACGTCAGCGGACCCGGCGACCTGCACCAGATCCGGGACCGCCGCGAGGGCGCGCTGTCCGCCCTGGCCGAGGCCGGGCTTCCTCCCGGGGCACTCGTCGAGATCCCCTCCGACCGGCTGGACGTGGCGGCGGGCCGCGACGCCGGCGCCCGGCTGCTCGGGCTCGTCCCGCGCCCCACCGCCGTGTTCTGCGCGAACGACCTGCTCGCCCTCGGTGTGCTCCAGTCCCTGTACGCGGCGGGGGTGCGGGTGCCGCAGGACATCGCCATCGTCGGGTACGACGACATCGAGTTCGCCGCGGCCGCCGCCGTACCGCTGACCTCGGTCCGCCAGCCCGCCGTCGTCATGGGCCGGATGGCCGCCGAACTCCTGCTGGAGGAGGCCGACGACGAGGACGGCACCCACGAGCACCGCAGCGTGGTGCTCCAGCCGGAACTCGTCGTGCGCGCATCGAGCTCCACGCCCCGCTGAGCCCCGCGCTCCCCCTCACCGCCCCTGCCGTCCCTTTCCGCATGCCCGAAATGGAGATGCCGTGTCCCTGTTCGACCTGCCCCTCGACCAACTCCGCAGCTACCGGCCGGAGTCCGGTGAACCGGACGACTTCGACGCATTCTGGCGCCGCACGCTCGACGAGGCGGGCGAGCACCCGCTGGACGCCGAATTCAGCCCCTACGACGCGGCGTTGAGCAACGTCGACGTCCATGACGTGTCGTTCGCCGGCTGGGGCGGCCACCGCATACGGGCCTGGCTGAACGTGCCCGCCGGTGCCGAGGGCCCCCTGCCCACCGTCGTCCACTACCTCGGATACGGCGGCGGGCGCGGACTGCCGCACGACCACCTGGTGTGGCCCGCCGCCGGCTGGGCCGCCCTGGTCGTGGACACCCGCGGCCAGGGCGCCGTCAACAGCCACTCGGCGGGCTCCACCGCCGACCCGCACGGCGGCGCCAACCCGCAGTCGCCCGGCTTCATGACCCGCGGCATCCTCGACCCCGACACGTACTACTACCGGCGGGTGTTCACCGACGCGGTGCGCGCCGTCGAAGTGGCCCGTGCCCACCCGTCCGTCGACCCGGACCGGATCGTCGTGCACGGCGGCAGCCAGGGCGGCGGCATCGCCCAGGCGGTGGCGGGGCTCAGCCCCCACGTCAAGGCCGCGCTCGTCGACGTACCCTTCCTGACGCACTTCCGGCGGGCCGTGGAGATCACCGACAAGGACCCGTACCAGGAGATCGTCCGCTTCCTGGCCACCCAACACGGCCACGCCGACCAGGTGTTCCGGACCCTGTCCTACTTCGACGGCATCAGTTTCGCCGCCCGGGCGGACCTGCCGGCGCTGTACTCGGTGGCGCTGATGGACTTCGTCTGCCCGCCGTCCACGGTCTTCGCCGCCTACAACAACTGGGCCGGCCCCAAGGAGATCGAGGTCTACCCCTGGAACGGCCACGAGGGCGGCGCATCGGTCCACCGCGCCGCGCAGTTGCGTATGCTGCGCGACCTGGGCTGACGGGGCGGGGCCGGGTGCGGGGGAGCGCCGTTCCGAAAGCGTGACGGGGGATCGGACGCCGGAGCGATTCGCAACCTCCTTCGGGGAGTGAACTCCCGCCACGAAAAGGCGTGTTGACCACACGCGGGGGCCGGACTGCGTCATGATCGTCCCGAGATGGTGGACACCTCCCGGGGCGATGCCCCCGCACCCCCTGCCGAAGAGCCGCGTGGCTGCCTCTTCGCGCTTTCCCAGCCCCCTCTGATGATCTTCCTCACGGTGATCGGCAGTCTGCTGCTGATGGCCGCGTTGCACGATCTCTTCGTGCTGTGAACGGTCAGCCGGCCGCTTCCCTGCGGCGCGCGCGGTACGCGGCGACGTGCAAGCGGTTACCGCAGGTGCGGCTGGAGCAGTAGCGGCGGGAGCGGTTGCGCGAGAGGTCGACGAAGGCGTGCCGGCAGTCCGGCGCCTCGCACCGCCGCAGCCGCTCCGTCTCGCCCGCCACGATGATGAAACTGAGTGCCATGCCGCAGTCCGCCGCGAGGTGGTCGGCCAGCGAGGCGTCCGGCGCGAAGTAGTGCACGTGCCAGTCGTAGCCGTCGTGGTTGCTCAGCTGCGGCGTCGTGCCCGCGGCGGCCACGAGTGCGTTGACCAGTGAGGCGGCGACCGCCGCGTCGGTGGCCGCGAAGACGTCGGCGAACCGTGCCCGTACGTCGTGGACGGCCCTCAGGTCCTTCTCGCCGAGCTCGCCCACGCCGCTGACCCGGTGGCGTCCGGCGAACGCGTAGAGCGCCGCGGTGTCGGCGAGCCCGTCGACGGGTTCGCCGCCTTCGGGCTGCTCGCTCTCCGGCGCGGTGTTCACCAGATCGACCACCGTTTCGAGGGCGATCCGGGTGTCGTGGGGGATCAGCACGCTTCCGCTCCCTGGCCTCCGGCGGGCGGGACACCCGCCGATGCGGGCTGACTCTACTGGCTCGGCCCTGCCGCGCAGGGGTGCGGAGGGGCCTGTGGGGCCCCTGGGGCGCACCTCCCGGGCATCCGGGAGCGGCCGGGAGTCCCGCGGCTGTCCGGCGGGCAGGTGCGGCCTCCGGGAGGGTGCGACGGCGTCACGGGGGAGCGGGGGAACGCGGACCGGCGCGGTCACCACGGTGGATTCCGTGGTGACCGCGCCGGTGTCAGCCGTATGAGGTTGTCTGCGCGGCGCCGTCTCCCCGAGTCGGACGGCGCCGTGCAGCTCTCGGCCTGGCTCAGTTCTCGGCCAGGATGTGTGAGAGCTCCGTATCGAGATCGAAGTGACGATGCTCGGTCCCCGGCGGAACCGCGGCGTCGGTCCTCTTCAGGAACGACTCCAGGGCCCTTGCCGGGGCCTCCAGCAGGGCTTCGCCCTCTGGGGAGCTCAGTGCGATACAGACGACGCCCTGGCCGTGACTACGGGATGGCCAGACACGGACGTCTCCGGTGCCGGTGGGCCTGTGCAGCCCCTCGGCAAGGAGGTCACGGGCGAAAACCCACTCGACCGTCTCCTCCGCTCCGGTGTGGAAGGTGGCGTGCACGGCATACGGATCGGCCGTGTCATACCGCAGGCCCGCGGGTACAGGCAGTGAGGACTCGCTCGACACAACGAGGCGCAGGTGCAGCTCGCAGCTGACCGTGGTGTTCATAAGCGCCAGGGCCTTTCGCTCAGTGTGCGCTCGGGGATTCGCACGTCGGCGAAATCGACATGCCACCTACGGTGGCGTTGTAAACCCCTCTGACCGTTTTGTGATCCTTCAGGTAGCTCGTACAGCGGTGTGTAACTTTGAGTCATGCGGCCATTCCGGTGACGAGGAGCGTTCGGGTAGGTTGACCCCCATGAATGCGGAGAGTGACGAGCGGGACGGGGCCGCCGCACCGGCGGATCCGGCTTCCGCCACGGGGGAAGAACGAAAGAGCGTGACGGGGGACGTCACGGAAGGTGTGACGAAGGAGGACCGGGAGCTCGGCTCCAGGGCGCCCGGGTTCATCAAGGCGTCCAGGACGCTGCACCTGAGCTGGCAGGTCGGCGTGTTCATCGTCGGTCTGGCCGTGGTGGGGGCCGGCATCGTGATGCTGCCGCTGCCCGGCCCCGGCTGGCTGGTGATCTTCGGCGGCATGGCGATCTGGGCGACCGAGTTCGTCTGGGCCCAGCTGGTGCTGCGCTGGACGCGCCGAAAGGTCACCGAGGCCGCCCAGCGGGCGCTCGATCCGAAGGTCCGGCGGCGCAACATCACGCTCACGGTGATCGGGCTCGTGATCATCGCGGTGCTGGTGGGGATCTACGTCTGGAAGTTCGGAATCGTCATGCCGTGGAAGATCCACGAGTGACCCGGGCATGGTCGTGGGGCGCCGCTGACATGGGGTAATGTTTGGCGTGCGCCCGGGCGATTAGCTCAGTGGGAGAGCGCTTCGTTCACACCGAAGAGGTCACTGGTTCGAACCCAGTATCGCCCACCCCGGACCGACGGCCCGGAAGCTTCCAGAAGCTTCCGGGCCGTCGGCGTTTCCGGATGCCGCGGGCGCTCCGGCCGGGCGTGTTCCCGGGCGTCCCGTTCAAGCGCTTCGATTGATTTTCGTCCCAGCCATTGACGTCGCCGGTGCCGCTCCCTACTTTGACCCGGCAAGCGCTTTCTAAAACGATTCAATCAAGCGTAGGGGCGAACTATGTCTCGGAACCAGGGCATGGACCGGCGGCAGATGCTGAAGCTCGCGGGCTTCTCGGCCGCCGGTCTCGGGCTGACCGCGGCGGGCTGCGGCTCGGGCGGCGGCTCGAATGGGCCGGTCACCATCCGGCATGCCTGGTGGGGCGCCGACGACCGGGCCAAGAAGGTCCAGGAGTGCGTCGCGCTCTTCGAGAAGAAGCACCCGAAGATCAAGGTGAAGACGGACTTCCAGCAGTACCCGGACTTCTGGAAGAAGTTCAACACCCAGGCGGCCGGCGGCAACCCGCCCGACGTCATCCAGAACGCGGTCACCTTCCTCCGCAAGTACGAGGCGAAGAACGTCCTGCTCGACCTCAACCCGCAGGCGAAGAAGGGCAATCTCGAACTGGAGGGCTTCCGCGCCGGCCTGGAGAAGTTCGCCGAGATCGACGGCAAGCTGCTCGGCGTCCCGGTCGGCAGCAACTCGATGGCCCTGGTCATCGACGAGAAGGTCTTCGAGAAGGCCGGCGTCGACCACGGCCTCGGCTGGACCTGGGACGACTGGTACGCGGGCCTGCAGAAGATCAAGTCCGGTCAGGGCATAGCCGGCGACTCCGGCCCGCACGGCGTCATGTACCTCTACGACCTGATCCTCCGCCAGAACGGCAAGGCCTTCTTCACCGAGGAGGGCATGGGCTTCGGTGAGAACGAACTGCTGCCGTACTGGACCGAGGCGCTCGCCCGGGTCAAGTCCGGCGTCTACGCCGACCAGAAGAAGGTCGAGCAGATCAAGCCGGCCTCCGCGCTCGCCAAGGGCCTCTCCGCCGGCGAGTTCACCTGGGACAACTTCTCCGTCCGCTACAGCGCGGAGGGCAAGAGCAGTTACAGCCTCGCGCCCATCCCGACCACCGACGGCAAGAAGACCGGCCAGTACCTCGGCTCGCTGATGCTCAGCGGCACCGCCCGCACCAAGCACCCCGCCGAGGTCGCCACCTTCATCAGCTTCATGACGCACGACCCCGCCGTCGCCCGCATCATGGGCTACGACCGCGGAGTCCCCGCCACCACCGCCCAGTTCGAGGCCTTCCAGCCCACCGACGCCCCGAGCAAGGCGATCGGCGCGTACGAGACCGAGATCGCCAAGGCGGGCGTCCTGGAGCCCATCACCCCGCACCCGGCGGGCGCCGACGTCGTCGAGGCGGCGTTCCTGCGCATCGGCGGCGACATGTCCCTGGGCAAGGCCTCGCCGGAGGACTCCGTGAAGCAGTTCTTCTCCGAGGCGAAGACCGCCCTCGCCTCGAACTGAGAGGAGCATCGCGGTGACTCACATCCAGACCTCCACGAGCGGCCCGGTCCTCGGCACGGACCTCGCCGCCGTGGAGCGGAGCGGCCCGGGACGCAAGACCCGCCCCGCTCCGCAACCGCGGGGCCACCGCGAGAATCTGACCGGCTATCTCTTCATGTCGCCCTGGATCGCGGGCTTCCTGTTCCTGATCGCCGGCCCCATGGTCTTCTCGCTGTACCTCGCGTTCACCGACTACAACCTCTTCGACGCCCCCAAGTGGGTCGGCCTGAAGAACTTCACCGACATGTTCGCCGACCCCCGCTGGCGCCAGTCGGTCAAGGTGACCTCCTGGTACGTGGTGATCGGCACCCCGGTCAAGCTGGCCGCCGCGCTCGCCGTGGCCATGCTGCTGGCCCAGAAGCGCTGGGGCCAGTCCTTCTACCGGGCGGCGTTCTACGCCCCCTCGCTGATCGGCGCGAGCGTCTCGGCCGCCATCGTCTGGCGCGCCCTGTTCTCCGACGACGCCGTCGTCGACCGCGGACAGCAGCTGTTCGGCATCGGCGCCGGCGGCTGGATCGGCGACCCGCAGATGATCATCTACGCGCTGGTGGCCCTCACGGTCTGGCAGTTCGGCGCCCCGATGGTGATCTTCCTGGCCGGCCTCAAGCAGGTCCCCAGGGAGCTGTACGAGGCGGCCGAGGTCGACGGGGCCGGCCCCTGGCGCAGGTTCTGGAGCATCACCCTGCCGATGATCTCCCCGGTGCTGTTCTTCAACGTGCTGCTGGAGACCATCCACTCCTTCCAGATCTTCGCCTCCGCCTACATCGTCAGCAACGGCAGCTGCGGCCCGGCCGACGCCACGCTCGTCTACACCTGCTACCTGTACGACCAGGGCTTCGCGAACAGCCGGATGGGCTTCGCCTCCGCCATGGCATGGCTGCTGCTCGTCGCCGTGGGCCTGGTCACCGCCGTGCTGTTCTGGTCCCAGAAGCGCTGGGTGCACTACGAGGAGGGGGGCCGATGACCCCGATGGACACCACTGCCGCACGACGCCGGCTCCCCGGCTCCCTCGCCTGGCACATCGGCGCGCTGGCCATCCTCGTGGTGGTCCTGTACCCGGTGGTGTGGACGATCGGCGCGTCGTTCAAGCCGAGCGGGGACATCGTCGGCGCGCTGAACCTCTTCCCGGCCGACCCGGTCACCTCCAACTACCGGCGGCTCGCCGATGGCATCGCCGACATCCCGATCTGGAAGTTCTTCCTGAACTCGGCCTACATCTCGGTCGGTTCGGTGATCGGCGTCGTCCTGTCCTGCTCGCTCACGGCGTACGCCTTCACCAAGGTCCGCTTCGCCGGGCGCAACATCATGTTCGCCATCATGATCGGGACGCTGCTGCTCCCGTACCACGTACTGATCATTCCGCAGTACGTGCTCTTCCAGAAGCTGGAGCTGATCAACACCTTCACTCCGCTGCTGATCGGCAAGTACCTCGCCACCGACGCCTTCTTCGTCTTCCTCATGGTCCAGTTCATGCGCGGACTGCCCAAGGAACTCGACGAGGCCGCCCGGCTCGACGGCTGCGGGCACCTGCGGATCTACTGGTCGATCGTGATGCCGCTCTGCCGGCCCGCGCTCATCACCAGCGCCATCTTCACCTTCATCCAGGCCTGGAACGACTTCATGGGCCCCCTGCTGTACCTCAACGAGCCGGACAAGTACACCGTCTCGATGGGGCTGCGGATGTTCATCGACCAGGACGCCGTCGCCGACTACGGCGGCATGATCGCGATGTCACTGGTGGCCCTGCTGCCCGTGCTGGCCTTCTTCCTGGCCTTCCAGCGCTACCTCATCGACGGCATGGCCACCTCCGGCCTGAAGGGCTGAACACCCGTGGCGACCAGAACCGGCACCGCACCCAGGACCTCCTTCGTCCGGGAGCGATTCAGCGTCTTCACCGAATGCCTGCTCACCGGTGTGTGGATCACCGTGGCCGCCCTGCCGCTGGTCACCCTCCCCGCGGCGTTCGCCGCGGGGAGCCGCCACCTGCGCCGCTACCTGGCGGGTGAGGCGGGCGGGATACGGGAGTTCGCCGCCGACGCACGCGAGGCGTTCCGTACCGGCTGGCGGATCTCCCTGCTCTGGTGGGCGGCGCTCGCCCTGCTCGCCTTCGACTGGCAGGTCGCCCGGTCCGGCCTGCTGCCGGGCGGCGGTCCGCTCATCGTCGTGAGTCTGCTGGGACTGCCGGCGGTCGCCGTCTGGGGGCTGCGTACGGCTGCCGCCTGGCAGCCCGGCACACCCTGGCAGCGGACCGCCCGGGCCGCGGGCCGCCGGACCCTCACCGACCCGGCCGGATCGCTGCTGCTCGTCGGCGGATTCGTCGCCCTGGCCCTCGCCGCCTGGCAGATCCCGCCGCTGGCCGCGCCCGCCCTCGGCTGTCTGGCCGCGGCCGCGGTCGCCGCCGACCGCCGCTGACCCGACGGCCGGCCCCCCAACCGCACCACGTCCCACCACGCGTCAGCGTGCGATCAGGCATGCCCGTTTTCGCCACGAATTGGAGCCGTGATGTCCCCGATCCCCCGCCGTACCGTCCTCAAGGCAGCCGCCGTCGCCGGCGCGGCCACCACCTTCTCCTGGGTGCTGAACGACACCGCCCAGCAGGCGGCCGCCGCCACCGGCAAGGCCGGCGAAGGCCCCGTCGAGATCAGCTGGCTGGAGGAGGAGGGTCTCGGCGCCGCGCCCGGCTCCACCTTCGGCGTCCCCTGGGCCAAGGGCCGCTTCCCCGCCGACCAGAGGTTCGCCCTGGCCACCGCCGACGGAAAGGACGTCCCCGTCCAGACCTGGGCCACCGCCAAATGGCCCGACGGCTCCCTGAAGTGGACCGCCCACGCGGTCGGCCCCGAGGCGGCCGGCGCCAAGAAGTTCACGCTCACCACCGGCGAACCCGCCACCGCCGCCCACAAGGTCACCGTCAAGAACAGCGGCGGCTCCATCACCGTCTCCACCGGCGTCATCACCGCGAAGATCGGCAAGACCGGCTCCTCGCTCGTCACCTCCCTCACCCGAGGCTCCACCGAAACAGCCAGGGACGGCCGGCTCGTCCTCATCCGCCAGGGCGAGATCGAGGACGGCGACCAGGGGCAGGAGAAGTACGAACGCTTCGAGAGCGCCATCTCCAGGGCCGAGGTCGAACAGAGCGGCCCCGTCCGCGCCGTGGTCCGCATCGACGGCAAGCACCGCCGGGGCAGCCGCTCCTGGCTGCCCTTCTCCGTCCGGCTGTACTTCTACGCCGGCGCCGAATCGTTCCGCATGATGCACACGATCACGTTCGACGGCACCCAGGAGCCCGGCAAGGCGAGCGGCGACTTCATCCGCGGCCTCGGCGTCCGCTTCACCGTCCCGATGCGCGACGAGACGTACGACCGGCACATCCGCATCGGCGGCGACGAGAGCGGCATGCTCCGGGAGGCCGTCAAGGGCATCACCGGACTGCGCCGCGACCCCGGAGCGGCTGTCCAGGCCGCCCAGTTCGAGGGCACGAAGCTGCCCGACCCGGCGACCTGGGACCAGCGCGTCACCACCCGCCTCCCGCTCATCCCCACCTGGGGCGACTACACCCTCAGCCAGCTCTCCGCCGACGGCTTCTCGCTGCGCAAGCGCACCAGGAAGGGCCACGGCTGGATCGCCGCGGGCGGCGGGCGGCGCGCCTCCGGCTTCGGCTACGTGGGCGGCGCGAGCGGCGGACTCTCCTTCGGACTGCGCGACTTCTGGGAGAAGTTCCCCGCCCAGCTCGACATCCGGGGCGCCGACACCGACGCCGCCGAGGTCACCATCTGGCTCTGGTCGCCCGAGTCCGAGCCGATGGACCTGCGGTTCTACCACGACGGCCTCGGCCAGGACACCTTCCCCGAACAGCTCGAAGGCCTCGAGATCACCTACGAGGACTACGAGCCCGGCTTCGGCACCCCGTACGGCATCGCCCGCACCAGCGAACTCGTCTTCTGGGCCAACGACTCCACCCCCAGCGCCGAGGCCCTCGCCCAGCAGACCCGTACCGTGCGCACCCTCCCGCAGCTCGTCGCCCCGCCCTCACAGCTCATCGGCGCGGGCGTCTTCGGCGGGCTCTTCTCCCCGGTCGACCGCTCCACGCCCGCTAAGGCGAAGATCGAGGACCACCTGGACTTCCTGTTCACGTACTACAAGGACCAGGTCGAGATGCGCCGCTGGTACGGCTTCTGGGACTACGGCGACATCATGCACTCCTACGACCCCGCCCGGCACCAGTGGCGCTACGACGTCGGCGGCTACGCCTGGGACAACTCCGAACTCTCGCCCGACCTCTGGCTCTGGTACGCCTACCTGCGCTCCGGGCGCGCCGACATCTTCCGCTTCGCCGAGGCCATGACCCGCCACACCGGCGAGGTCGACGTCTACCACCTCGGCGACTGGGCCGGCCTCGGCACCCGTCACGGCGTCCAGCACTACGCCGACAGCGCCAAACAGCAGCGCATCGCCAACACCACCTACCGGCGCTTCTACTACTTCCTCACCGCGGACGAACGCGTCGGCGACCTGATGCGCGCCAACGTCGACTCCGACGAGACCTTCCTCGCCCTCGACCCGCTCCGCAAGATCCGCACCGAGCCCTACACCCCCGACCGGCACGCCCTGTCCGTCGGCTTCGGCACCGACTGGAGCGGACTCGTCTCCGCCTGGCTCACCGAATGGGAGCGCGGCGGCCCGCAGGCCGAGAAGGCGAAGGCCCGGGTGCTCGGCACCATGGAGACGATCGCCGCCCAGCCCAACGGATTCGTCCAGGGCAGCGGCCTCTACGACCTGGACACCGGGAAGTTCGCCGTCGCCACCGAACCCGTCGTCAGCGTCTCCCACCTGTCCGGCGTCTTCGGCCTCAACGAACTGTGCGCCGAACTCATCGGCCTGATCGACATGCCGGAGTTCAAGGAGGCGTACCTCGACTACTGCCGCTACTTCAACGCCACCAAGGCCGAACAGGCCGCCCGCTACGGCTCCAACTTCGGCAGCCTGATCCTCTTCCAGGGCCACTCCCGGATGGACGCGTACGCCGCCGTGCAGACGGGCGACGAGAAGCTCGCCGCCCGTGCCTGGGAGAAGTTCTACAACAGCGACGGCTACAAGGAATCCGCCCCCTGGAAGACCGAGAAGGTGAGCGGCCCGGTCACCACCGTCCCGGGCAGCGAGGCCAACTGGGTCTACACCAACGACACCGCGCTCTACGGGCTAGCCGCCATCGAGAACCTCGCCCTCGTCGGCGACCGCATGCCGGCCTGAGGCCCCCGAGGGCGCCCCGGGCCGGCGCGCGGCACGTCACCGCATCCGGCCCAGGGCGTCCTTCAGCCGCCGCGCGTCACGCAGCCGCTTCTCGTACGTCGCGCCCACGGCCAGCAGCAGCACCCCGGCCAGCGCCGGCGCCACCCAGCGCGGCATCGCACCCACCACCTGCACCACATACGGCGCCAGTTCGTGCAGCGCGTCCAGCGCCAGCACCGCACCGCCCAGCACCAGCAGCGCCTGGAGCCGCAGCCGCGCCCCCACCAGCGTGACCACCAGCGCCGCCACACCCAGCAGCAGTGGCCTCGGCCAGTGCGGATCGACCCAGGCGGCGAAGAGCGAAGGCACCAGCGTGACCGCCAGACCCGCCCCGTACGCCGTCCACGAGGAGGCCGCGGGATCGCGGCGCCGGCGCAGCACACCGACCACCAGCGCCGGCACGGTCACGGGCAGGGTGTACGCCTCCGGGGAGGACACCCCGGACGCCGACAGCCGGACCCAGGACGCCAGGACGAACAGCGCCGTCGCCAGATACCCGGCCACCGGGCGCCGCTCCGGGCGCAGCGCCGTCGCCGCTGCCAGCACCCCGCACAGCGACAGCACCAGAGCGAGGAACGGCCGGTCGTCCAGAGCCATCAGGACGGCCGCCAGTCCCACCGCGCCACCGGTCGCCTCGACCGGCACCGCCACCGCGCGCCCCTTCAGCCACGCCCCCAGTCCGGCCGTCAGCGCGGGGACGACGAGCAGCAGGGGGGCCGCCTCGTGCGCCGCCAGGTCCAACGACGCGCCGGCCGCCACGGCGAGCACCGCGGCACACACCACGGCCGCGCACGCCACCACCGCCTGCACGGTCACCCATGCCGTGGAGCGCGACGGCCCCTGCGGCGCGTCCAGCGCCGCGGCCCCGCCGCCGAACACCAGCAGCAGCATCCCGAACACCGCGTACGTGACCGGCTCCGAGCCCAGCGACAGCAGGGCAACGCCCACCGCACCGACCGAGCCGCACACCCACGCCGTCAGCGCCACACCCGTCCTGCCGCGGCGCAGCGCGCCCACCGCGAGGGCGAGCACCCCCGCGGCCAGCACCGACTGCACCGAGACGGCCACCGGGTACGAGAAGTCCAGCGCGGGCGGCAGCACCGTCAGCCCCGCCCAGCCGAGCACCACGGCGCCCGCACCGGCGGCGCCCCGCCACGCGGGACCGGGGGAGAACACCGGCACCGCCCACCGCACCACGCGCTCCCACGACCGGTACGCGGCCCCGAGCACCGCAGCCACCATCAGCAGCACCACCGGGGCCGCCACCATCTCCGGCCACGGCAGCCCCGTGGCCCCCAGCGCCCCGCGGACTCCCTCGTCCGGGGTCCCCGACCACACCCGGCCCAGCTGAGTCACCGGACCCACCAGCACCACGGCGACCGGGGCGGCCGAGAACAGCACCGACGCGGCCGTCACCGCACCCGCGGCCCCCACCAGGCCCCGCCCCGCCGGACGCACCAGCGGAACCCGCGCCCCCAGCGGCAACAGCGCGCCGCAGACCAGATACACCGGCACCGCCCAGCCGCCGGACACCGCGGCGCCCGGCACCCCGCCCACCGCGGCGACGGCGGCAAGACCGGCCACCGCGCCACCGGCCACCGCGAGCGCCACCGGCGCCCGCCGGGCCCCGGCGAGAGCGATCACCGCACCGGCCAGCAGCAGCGCACCCGGCACCACCGCGTCCGCGGGCCCCTCGGCCGACAACGACAGCACCAGCGCCACCAGGAGCCCCGCACCACCGGTCACCCAGAGCCCCGCGCAGGCCGTGGCCCGGACCCCGACTCCCTTCCACCGCACGGCGATCGCACAGTCCAGCGCCGCCGTCGCCAGCAGCGCACCGGCGAACACCGACGCGTCCGCCTCCACCGCCCACGCCCACAGCACCAGCGGCAGCTGCGCGCCGGCCACGGCCAGCGGCAGCGGCAGCCGCAGCCGGTCCAGCAGCAGACCGTAGGCCGCCCAGAGCACCGCCAGCACGGCCGAGGCGCCCGCCGCGTACCCGAGCCCGTCGGTCTCCGGCAGGGCGACCCGGTGCAGGGCGTACGCGTCCAGGACCATCAGCACCGCGGCCAGCGCACCGATCGCCTCCGCCGTCGAGGACAGACCCCGCCGCAGCAGCATCGCGGGCGCCGACAGCGCCGCGACCGTCACGGCGGTCAGCACCGCGGAGCGCCCGCCGATCCCCATCTGACCCCAGCTGACCAGGGTGAACGCGATCGCCGCGATCGTCAGCAGCAGACCGCCGAGGGTGAGCAGCACGTTCTGCGCACTCCGGGAGCGGACCGGGGGAGCGGGCGGCCCGAAGGGCGCCGAAGGAGCCGCGGCGCGGCCCGGAGGCGGCGGGAACGGCGGCGCGTAGGGCGCGGCCGGCAGCGGGGCGGGCGCCTGCAGCACGCTCACCAGCCAGGCGCGACGGGTCAGGAGCTGGGACCGGCGCAGATCGAGCCGGGCGAGCTCACGGTCGAGGAGCGTCAGTTCCTCGGCGGGTGGCGGCACATGTTCCATGGACGCGAGTGTGGCGCGGGCCACGCCGGCGGACATGCGCACGGGTACTCAGTTGCCCGGCTGAGTATGCGCATCCTGGAACCATGGACTGGACGCACTACCGATTCGTGAGCACCTGGCACCTGCCCGCCCCGCCCGGCGCCGTCTACGCCCACCTCGAACGCGTCGAGCTCTACCCCCAGTGGTGGCCGCAGGTCCGCGAGGTCGTCCCCGTGGACGACACCACCGGCACCACCCGGATCCGCTCCCTCCTCCCGTACGACCTGGTCGTGACCGCGCGCGAACGCCGCCGCGACGCACCGGCGGGTGTCCTCGAAGTGACCCTCAGCGGTGACATCGAGGGCTGGGCACGCTGGACCGTCACCCCGCACGGCACCGGCACCCGCGCCACGTACGAACAGGAGGTCGAGGTGCGCCGGCGGCTGCTGCGGGTCCTCGCGGTGCCGGGACGCGCCGCCTTCCGGGCCAACCACGCGCTGATGATGCGGGCGGGACGACGCGGTCTCGCGGCTCGGCTGGAAGCGGTTTGAACCACACCCGCCGAGCCCTGTATGGTTCAACCCGTTCCCGGGCGATTAGCTCAGTGGGAGAGCGCTTCGTTCACACCGAAGAGGTCACTGGTTCGAACCCAGTATCGCCCACCCCGGGAGAGGCCGGTCCGTCAGCACCACCGACGGACCGGCCTCTGCGTGTCCGGGGACCGGTTCACGCCGCGGCGCGCAGTTCCGGACGCAGCGGCCACGCCGGATCCACCGTCTCCGGCGTCCCGCTCCTGGCGAACCAGGCCTGCAGACCACGCGCCTGGGCGGCATGCCACACCGCCTGGCGCGTGTGCAGCTCGGCCGGTGTCAGCCGCTCCAGACGGGTGGCGAACCGCCGCCCCACCGCCCGGACCAGCTCCAGCGACGCCGCCGCGTCGGCCGCCGCGTCATGCGCGCCGTCCAGCACCACCCCGTACAGCTCACAGAGATCCGTGAGCGTGCGCCGGCCCTTGCGGTAGCGGTCCAGATGCTTGTCGAGCACCCGCGGATCCAGCACGCACAGCGAGGCGCTCTCCAGATAGCCGCCGAGCGACGACGCCCGGTGCCGCCTCAGCTCCCGGTCCAGCAGCGTCAGATCGAACGGCGCGTTCATCACGACCAGCGGCCGGCCCGCGGCGCTCTGCTCCGCCAGGGCCCTGGCTATCTCCTCCACCACCGGCGCGGGCCACCGCCCGTTGCGCTGGAGGTGGTCGTCCGTCAGACCGTGGATCTCCGTCGCCCCCACGGGCACCGGAACCCCCGGATTCACCAGCCAGCGGGTGGTGCGCATCCGCCCGCCCGCACTGTCCTGGACGACGAGGGCGGCCGAAACGATCCGGTCCTCCTCGACGTCCACTCCCGTCGTCTCGGTGTCGAAAGCGGCCAGCGGCCCCTCGTACCAATGAGTCATCCCCGAACTCCTCGCGCCCGAGCGGCAGATGGTGTGATTCCTCTGCCCGGTTCGGTGATACCCGCACCCTTTGCCTGATACGCCGTTTGCGGGACGCTCCCTGCGGTGACAACACAGGTGACGGGGCCGGAAGTTGAGATACCTCCGCCTCCGGCAACCCATCGGCACAGCCCGGAAGGCATACGGAGCCATGGCGCTCGCGCAGCCCGACCCGAGTGGGCTGCTGCCCCAGCGGACCTCACCGCTGCGCGGCGCACTCGCCACCACCGCCTGCATGGAGACCCTCCAGGTGGGCTACTTGCACGCGGTCGCGGCCGCGGCGGGGTGCTCCCTGTCGCAGCCCTTCCCCGACAACGGCATCGACTGGCACGTCAGCCACGGCGCCCCCGGCCACGTCGTCGACGACGAGGTGACCATCAAGGTCCAGCTGAAGTGCACCTATCAGATACAACCCCGGCCGCCCGGACCGACGTTCGCCTTCACGCTCGACAACGCGCACCTGGTGAAGCTCGCCCGGACCCCCGTGTCGGTGCACAAGATCCTGGTCGTGATGCTCGTGCCGCGCAGCCAGGACGACTGGCTGCGGGCCGGACACGACCGCCTCGACCTGCGGCACTGCTGTTACTGGACCAACCTGGCCGGCCACGCCGTGACCGGCCGGCACCGGACCACCGTGCGGATCCCGACCTCGCGCATCTTCGACGACCGAGCGCTCTGCGAGATCATGACCCGTGTCGGGGCGGGAGGGAGACCCTGATGCACCGGCCGATGGACGACCACTTCGACGGAGCGTTCCCGTCAGCCATCCGACCCCACCCCACCGAGCCGCCCGGCCCCTGGCCCGCCGGCGCACCGTCCGGCGGCCTCCCCGACCCGGCCCGGGTCGACCCCGCCGTACTCGGCGCGCTGCTCGCCCGGCACGGCTGGCGGCGGCGCGGCGGCGCCACCGGCCGCTACAGCCGCTGGACCCCGCCCGGACCGCCCGCACCGCCCGGCGGCTCCACCAGCCTGCTCGTACCCGACACCGCGGGGTTCCCCGACAGCGAGGACCTGCTGGCCGAGGCCCTCACCGCGCTCGCCCGCAGCGCCGCACCCTCCGCCCGCGGCGTCCTGGTCTCCCTCGCCGTCCCCAGTGACGAGATCCGCTGGTGGCGCGAGGTGCCCGAACCGGCCGCCGGCGCCGCCAGCTGGACCGGAGCGGAACACCTGCACGGCGCCGCCCGGCAGATCCTGCTCGCCGGAGCGCTCGCCGTCCGGGGGCGGGCCGGCTACCACGGCGCCCGCCACCGCAGGCGCGCCCTCGCGACGCTCGGTTCCGTCCTCATCGGGCCCGCGCCCGGCGGCCGCGAGCTCACCGCGTTCGTGCCCGCCGAGACGGGCCGCCCCCTCACCGTGCGCCTCTACCACGCCCTGCACGCCACCCGGGAAGCCGTCGACTATCAACGGGCCACCGGCGGCATGGATGCCTTCGACACCGCCGTCGAGGCGGGCGTCTGCCGCGAACTGACCGAGGCCGTCATCGCGCTCGTCCGGGGCTCCGAGGGCGCCGGGATCGCCCTGGAGTGGGCGCCGGCCGCGGGCACCCCCGACGGCTGCCCGGTGCGCCCCGAACCGGTCGAGTTCTCACCGGGCGACCTGCCCGCCCTGCGCCGGGCGGGTGCCCGCTACCTCAGGGACGAGCCCGCGGTGCCGGTACGGATCACCGGAGCCGTCGTCCGGATGCGCCGCGCGGGGCCGCGCGGACCCGGCATCGTGCGGCTGCGGGTACTGGCGGGCGCGGAGGTGCCGCACGTACGGCTGGAGCTCGACGAGGAGGCCTACCGGATCGCGGGCCAGGCCCACCTCGTGGGGCTGCCCGTCCGGGTCGAGGGCCGGCTGGAGAGCCGCGGCGGCTTCAGGCGGCTGACCAGGGCCTCACAGGTGGTTCCGGTGCAGGTCGACGAGGAGGAGCGGGACCGGCTGATGAAGTCGCTCCAGGAGAACGTCGACTATTTCGAGGAGGCGTGCACGGGGGAGTAGCGGGGCGCGGGCCGCCCATTTCGCTAACGGGGCCGTCGGCTCGGTACGATTCCCCTTGCGTACGCCATGGGAATGCGGCGCACCCCCTGAGTCAGGAGAGACCGGTGTCAGACGTCCGTGTGACCATCCAACGCGATTCCGAGCGGGAAGAGCGCGTGGTGACGACGGGCACTACGGCAGCCGAGCTCTTCCCCGGCGAGCGCACCGTCGTCGCCGCCCGCATCGCCGGTGAGCTGAAGGACCTCGCGTACGTCGTCGCCGACGGCGAGACCGTCGAGCCGGTCCTGATCTCCTCCGAGGACGGCCTCAACATCCTGCGGCACTCCACCGCGCACGTGATGGCGCAGGCCGTGCAGGAGCTCCACCCCGAGGCCAAGCTCGGCATCGGCCCGCCGGTCAAGGACGGCTTCTACTACGACTTCGACGTCGAGACGCCGTTCACGCCCGAGGACCTCAAGGCCATCGAGAAGAAGATGCAGGAGATCCAGAAGCGGGGCCAGAGGTTCTCCCGCCGGGTCGTGACGGACGAGGCGGCCCGCGAGGAGCTCGCCGACGAGCCGTACAAGCTGGAGCTCATCGGCATCAAGGGCGCCGCCTCCACGGACGACGGCGCGGACGTCGAGGTGGGCGGCGGCGAGCTGACCATCTACGACAACCTCGACCCGAAGACCGGCGAGCTGTGCTGGAAGGACCTCTGCCGCGGTCCCCACCTGCCGACGACCCGGTTCATCCCGGCGTTCAAGCTGATGCGCAACGCGGCCGCCTACTGGCGCGGCAGCGAGAAGAACCCGATGCTCCAGCGCATCTACGGGACCGCCTGGCCGACCAAGGACGAGCTGAAGGCGCACCTGGAGTTCCTGGAGGAGGCCGCCAAGCGCGACCACCGCAAGCTGGGCAGCGAGCTGGACCTCTTCTCCTTCCCGGACGAGATCGGCCCGGGCCTCGCGGTCTTCCACCCCAAGGGTGGCGTCATCCGCATGGCGATGGAGGACTACTCGCGCCGCCGGCACGAGGAGGAGGGCTACGAATTCGTCTACAGCCCGCACGCCACCAAGGGCAAGCTCTTCGAGAAGTCCGGTCACCTGGACTGGTACGCCGACGGCATGTACCCCCCCATGCAGCTCGACGACGGGGTGGACTACTACCTCAAGCCGATGAACTGCCCGATGCACAACCTGATCTTCGACGCCCGCGGCCGCTCCTACCGTGAACTGCCGCTGCGCCTCTTCGAGTTCGGCACGGTGTACCGGTACGAGAAGTCGGGCGTCGTGCACGGCCTGACCCGCTCGCGCGGTTTCACCCAGGACGACGCGCACATCTACTGCACCCGTGAGCAGATGGCGGAGGAGCTCGACCGGCTGCTCACCTTCGTCCTGAACCTGCTCCGCGACTACGGTCTGACCGACTTCTACCTGGAGCTCTCCACCAAGGACCCGGAGAAGTTCGTCGGCTCGGACGAGGTCTGGGAAGAGGCCACCGAGACGCTGCGTCTGGTCGCCGAGAAGCAGGGCCTGCCGCTGGTCCCGGACCCGGGCGGCGCGGCCTTCTACGGCCCGAAGATCTCGGTGCAGTGCAAGGACGCCATCGGCCGGACCTGGCAGATGTCGACCGTGCAGCTCGACTTCAACCTGCCGGAGCGCTTCGACCTGGAGTACACCGGCCCCGACGGCACCAAGCAGCGCCCGGTCATGATCCACCGCGCCCTGTTCGGTTCCATCGAGCGCTTCTTCGCGGTGCTCCTGGAGCACTACGCCGGTGCGTTCCCGGTGTGGCTGGCGCCCGTCCAGGCGGTCGGCATCCCGATCGGCGACGCGCACATCCCGTACCTCCAGGAGTTCGCGGCCAAGGCCCGCAAGCAGGGGCTGCGGGTCGACGTGGACGCCTCGTCGGACCGGATGCAGAAGAAGATCCGCAACCAGCAGAAGGCCAAGGTGCCGTTCATGATCATCGCGGGCGACGAGGACATGGCCAACGGTGCCGTCTCCTTCCGCTACCGCGACGGCTCGCAGGAGAACGGCATCCCGGTCGAGGACGCCCTCGCCAAGATCGCCAAGGCCGTGGAGGACCGCGTCCAGGTCTGATCCGTGCCCGGCAGGGGCCCCCGGTGAGCTACCCGCTCACCGGGGGCCCCTTCTCGTCCTCCCGACGGAACACCTGGATCAGCCACGACGAGAACGAACCCGTCACCGCGCCCAGCAGCGCCAGCCCGCAGGCCATCAGGAACGCCGCCACCACCCGGCCCCACGGCGTCACCGGCACGGCATCCCCGTACCCCACCGTCGTGAGCGTCGCGCACGCCCACCAGACCGCGTCGCCGAAGGTCCGGATCGAGGCGCCCGGCGCGTCGTGCTCCTGGTGGTAGACGGCGAGGGCCGCGGAGAGGCCGAGCAGCAGGGACGTCAGGCCGGCGTACGACATGACCCGTGCGTACAGGCTCAGCCGCGGTTCGTCGTGACGCTTCTGGATGGCCGTGTAGACCTTGACCAGCCGCAGCGGGCGCAGCAGGGGCAGCAGGAGCACGAGCGTGTCGAGCCAGCGGACCCGGACGAAGCGATGGCCCAGGCCGCTGAGCCTGATCCGTACGGCGTAGTCGACGACGAAGAGCAGCCAGGTGGCGGCGACCAGGGCGAGGGCGAGGTCGTGCCAGGGCTGGGCGTCGTCCGGGGCGAGGACGCGGACCGCGTAGCCGAGCAGGAACAGCAGGGAGGCGGCGAAGAGGGGGACCTCGGTGCGCTGCTCCCAGAGGGCCAGAGCGGGCGAGGTCCGGTCCGGGGTGCGGTCGCTCATCGGCCCAGCATCGCGGTGAGTGAACGGGTTCGGCCCCGGCGACACGCTCGGCGCGGGGTACGCAATATGCTGATCGGCATGACGAGTGAGCCGGAGCAGCAGATCGGAGTGGGAACGCCCGACGCGTTCCAGCGCCTGTGGACGCCCCACCGGATGGCGTACATCCAGGGCGAGAACAAGCCGACCGGCCCGGAGGCCGGCGACGGCTGTCCGTTCTGTGAGATCCCCTCGAAGTCGGACGAGGACGGGCTCGTCGTCGCGCGTGGCGAGAAGGTCTACGCCGTGCTGAACCTGTACCCGTACAACGGTGGTCACCTGATGGTGGTGCCCTACCGTCATGTCGCGGACTACACGGAGCTGGACGGCCCGGAGACGGTGGAGCTCGCCGACTTCACGAAGCGGGCGATGACCGCGCTGCGTGCGGCGTCCGGGGCGCACGGTTTCAACATCGGCATGAACCAGGGAGCGGTGGCGGGTGCGGGCATCGCCGCGCATCTGCATCAGCATCTGGTGCCCCGCTGGGGCGGTGACACCAACTTCATGCCGGTCGTGGGCCACACCAAGGTGCTGCCGCAGCTGCTGGCCGACACCCGGAAGATGCTGGCGGACGCCTGGCCGCGCACCGTCTGATCCCGGCTTTTCCCGCTTCCGCCGCGCAGGGCGTCCCGGTTGTCCGGGGCGCCCTGCGCTGTTCTCAGGCGTCGTACAGGTCGGCCTTGCGAGGGGTGGGGTCCTGGACGAGTCCGCTCAGTATCGACGAGCGGTTCCCGAAGCGTTCGGTGTCGACGCCGTTCTCCTCCAGGACCTTCATGGACGCGTTGTGCACGACCCGCAGGACGGGGGTGGCGGCGCGCATCGCGTCGTCGGCCATGAAGCGGTGGCGCCAGGGCTTCTCGGCCCAGGCGTGCCGCAGTCCGAAGGGTTCGGGCAGGGCGATCTTGCCGCCGAGGTAGTCGAGGAGCGGCGGGTACCAGGTGAAGGGCGCGCGCAGGGCAAGGCGCACGACCTCCTTGGACTCGACCAGCGACAGCGTGATGTCGCGGGTCTCCCAGAACTTGACGGTCTTGTTGACCGTCCTCGTCTTGGCGGCGGGCTTGCTGGTGAACAGGGAGTGGACGGGGCCCAGCGCGTGTCCGGTGACCTCGATGCGCAGGGTCTCGAAGAGCACGGTGACGGTGATCATCATGGTGATCACGAGCTGGCCGTCCCAGAGGGTGAACTGGACCCCCAGGTAGTGGCGGTCGCCGCCGCCGAACTGCTGGTGGTTGCAGATCCGCTGTATTTCGTGCGGCTTGACCTGGAAGGTCGCCACGTCCTCGCCCTCGGGGCGGGAGACCGCGTCGGCGTTCTCCCCGACCGGGGACACGATCCAGTGGGTGACGGAGGGGGTGGGGAAGCCGCCGGTGTTCAGCGGGCCGCGCTCCAGCATCTTGAGCTGGTCGTGGATGACGCGTATCAGGTCCCAGCTGCGGAACTGGTGGAACTCCTTGCCGGGGTCCTTGGAGACGAGGTCCTCGGCGAGCTGCCAGCTGCCCCAGCGGGTGCCCATGCCGAGGATGCCCTTGGGCCCGGCGTAGAAGACGGAGTTGGACTGCTGCTCCGCGGAGAGCTTCTCCAGGCCCTGGCGGAGCGCCTCGCGGGCGGTCTCGTTGGGGTTCTTCGGCACCGCCTCGGGGATCTTGGCGACGACGCCGCCGCCGGAGAGGAGCCCCTCCCAGCGCGACCGCATGTCCTGGGCGGACTTCTCCGCGATCCGTTTGGCGATGAGCCAGCCGATGACGGGGGCCACGATCATCGCCCGCAGGTAGAGCGCGAGCAGTCCGGTCAGGGGCATTTTGATCAGGAGGAACAGGGCGGCGATGCCGATGATGGGCAGGAGGGCGTTCCCGACGGCGCCGAGCGCCTTGTCCTTGGTGTTGGACAGGCCGTCGCGCAGGCGGAAGGCGATGACCCACAGCAGCATTCCGGGCAGGAAGACGAAGCCGAACAGCGCCGTCACGGCGGTGAGTTTGGTGTCGCGGGCCTTGCGGAGCCTGGTCGCGGACAGGCAGTGCTCGACGACGGTCTGCGGGTCGCTGCCGAAGGACTGGATGAGGGCCTTCCGGGCGCCGCCCAGCATGCGTTCCTGGACGGCGCGGGAGAAGGCCTCGCCGAGGTTGGGCTTGAAGTAGGGGGACTTGAAGACCCTGGAGCGGCCTTCCTTCACTTCGGACTTGTGCCATTCGCTGTTGGCTTTGAGGATGTCCTCCACCGGACTGTCGCGGTACGCGGCGGAGGCGAGGGCGTTGGTCGCCACCGCCGCTCCCGCCGCCCCCTGGAGCGGAATCTGTGCTCCGGGAGAGAAATCGAATCCGTTGCTGGCCACTGTCGCCCCCACTCGCCGCCGACGAACCGCTCCTGCGGCTGTTGCCCAACTGCCGTGCCCGGCACACTTTCTGAGCTGGGACCCCAGCGTATCGTCCGGATCCGTACGCCGTCCGGTCCTGTGGACAACCTTGGGCGGCGAGGGGCGCTACGCGCTCCTGCCGGCGCTGTCCTCCTGTTCGTGGAGGCGGCCGGCGAGCTGTGGGGGCATGGCCTCGTGGCGGGCGTACGAGCGGTCGAACCGGCCGGTTCCGTGGGACAGCGAGCGCAGATCGACGGCGTAGCGCCCGATCTCCAGCTCCGGGACCTCGGCCCGTACGAGAGTGCGTCCGTGGCCCGACTGCTCGGTTCCGGTGACCCGGCCGCGGCGGCCGGAGAGGTCGCTCATGACCGGGCCGACGTAGTCGTCGGGGACCAGGACGCGGACCTCGGCGACGGGTTCCAGGACCTGGATGCGGCCGTCGGCCGCGGCCTCGCGCAGGGCGAGGGCGCCCGCGCTCTGGAAGGCCGCGTCGGAGGAGTCCACGGAGTGGGACTTGCCGTCCCGCAGGGTGATGCGCACGTCGACGAGCGGGTGCCCGCCGGAAACGCCGCGGGCGGCCTGGGCGCGGACGCCCTTCTCGACGGACGGGATGAACTGGCGGGGCACCGATCCGCCGACCACCCTGTCGACGAATTCGATGCCGGAGCCCGGTGTCAGCGGCTCGATGTCGATCTCGCAGATGGCGTACTGGCCGTGGCCGCCGGACTGTTTGACGTGCCGGCCGCGTCCGGTGGAGGGCGCGGCGAACGTCTCGCGCAGGGCGACGCGGTGGGGGACGGCGTCGACCTGGACGCCGTAGCGGGTGCGCAGCCGGTCCAGTGCCACGTCCAGATGGGCCTCCCCGAGGCACCACAGGACCATCTGACGGGTGTCCTGGTTCTGTTCCAGACGCATCGTGGGGTCCTCGGCGACCAGGCGTGCCAGGCCCTGGGAGAGCTTGTCCTCGTCGGCCTTGCCGTGCGCCTCGATGGCGAGGGGCAGCAGCGGGTCGGGCATGGTCCACGGTTCCAGCAGCAGCGGGTGCTCCGGGCCGGACAGGGTGTCGCCGGTCTCGGCGGTGTCCAGCCGGGCGACGCAGGCGAGGTCGCCGGCGATGCACGAGGTGAGGGGGCGCTGCTGCTTCCCGAAGGGCGAGGTGAGGGCGCCGACGCGGGTGTCCGCCTCGTGGAAGGGACGGGCCTCGTGACCGGGGTCGGTGAGGCCGTGGCCGAAGACGTGCACGGTGTCGTCGGGGCGCAGGGTGCCGGAGAAGACGCGGACGAGCGAGAGCCTGCCGACGTAGGGGTCGGATGCCGTCTTGACGACCTCGGCGGCCAGGGGGCCCTGCGGGTCGCAGTCCAGCGGGGGCGGTGTGGCGCCGTGCAGGGTGGTGACGGCGGGCAGCGGGCGTTCGAGCGGGGTGGGGAAGCCGCCGGTGATCAGGTCGAGGAGTTCGACGGTGCCGATGCCCTGGCGGGCGCCCCCGGCGGCGGGGGCCGCGGTGAGGACGGGGTGGAAGGTGCCGCGTGCGACGGCGCGTTCGAGGTCGTCGACGAGTGTCCTGATCTCGATGCCGCCGCCGTCGAGGTAGCGGTCCATCAGCGTCTCGTCCTCGCTCTCGGCGATGATCCCCTCGATCAGCCGGTTGCGGGCGTCGGCCAGGGGCGCCTGCTGGGACTCGGCGGGCGGCCGTTCCTGCCGTTCGCCGCCGGAGTAGTCGAAGATCCGCTGCGAGAGGAGGCCGGTGAGCCCGGTCAGCGGGGCGTGTCCGTCGGCGGTCTCGGGGCCGTGCACCGGCAGGTAGAGGGGGAGTACGGCGTCGGGGTCGTCGCCGCCGAAGATCTCGCCGCAGATCCTGGTCATCGCGTCGAACGAGGTACGGGCGGTGTCGAGGTGGGTGACGACGATGGCGCGCGGCATGCCGACCGCCGCGCACTCCTCCCAGACGGCCCGGGTGGTGCCGGCGACGGCGTCGGCCTCCTGGGCGGCCGAGACGACGAAGAGGGCCGCGTCCGCCGCACGCAGACCGGCCCTGAGCTCTCCGACGAAGTCGGCGTATCCGGGACTGTCCAGCAGGTTGATCTTGCACCCGTCCCATTCGACGGGCACGAGGGACAGCGACACCGAACGCCTGCTGCGCTGTTCGATCCCGTCGTGGTCGGAGACGGTGGTGCCGTCCTCGACCCGGCCCGCCCGGTTGACCGCGCCCGCGGTCTGTGCGAGGGCCTCGACGAGGGTGGTCTTGCCGGAGCCGCTGTGGCCGACCAGCACCACGTTCCGGATGGCGGAGGGATGGTCGGCCGTCGCCGCTCTTGTGGCGGCTCCGGTG
This sequence comes from Streptomyces sp. NBC_01257, assembly GCF_035917255.1. Lineage (NCBI taxonomy): Bacteria > Bacillati > Actinomycetota > Actinomycetes > Kitasatosporales > Streptomycetaceae > Streptomyces > Streptomyces sp. NBC_01257. The sequence continues at coordinate 1,819,377 of NZ_CP108472.1, read as the reverse complement.
TGCGTGTGTGCCTTGGCGCCCATGACGCGTGCCTCCCGGACGTTGGCGCCGGGCGGGGCCCGCCGGCGCGGGATGGGGAGCGGTTGCACGGGCACGGGGGAGCCGCCGCGGCGGCTTCGGCGACGCCCGCGGTAGTTCCGAGCTTTCCACTGTGTCCCGGTCCCGTCCATACGTCGCGCGCGGCGGCGCGATCCGGCAGCCGCGCCGTGCGGGGCCGGGGTGCCCGGATGCGCCCGGGGTGCCCGGACGGTGGAGTGCGGCAGTCGTGACTACGATGGGCCAGGAGGGTGCTGAAGGCCCCGGCCGGGCTCGCGGCGCCCGGCACGCACGTCTGCGGCGTTGCCGAAACGTTCTCATGGCTCCGTCATGGGGACGCTCCGGCGCCTTGCAGCCGCCCGCGCCGGACCCGCTCCCTGTTCCGGCCGGGGCCTTCAGCACCCTCCAGCCGGTGGCCGATGGGGCCATGCGGCCCACCGACCCCTCGGGAAGGCCATGCTGAACAAGTACGCGCGTGCATTCTTCACGCGTGTCCTCACGCCGTTCGCCGCACTGCTGCTCCGTCTCGGCGTGAGCCCTGACGCGGTCACTCTGATCGGCACGGCCGGGGTGATGGCAGGTGCGCTGGTCTTCTTCCCGATGGGGGAGTTCTTCTGGGGCACGATCGTCATCACGATCTTCGTCTTCTCCGACCTCGTCGACGGCAACATGGCACGCCAGGCCGGCATCTCCAGCCGCTGGGGCGCCTTCCTCGACTCGACGCTCGACCGGGTCGCCGACGGCGCGATCTTCGCGGGCTTCGCGCTCTGGTACGCGGGCAGCGGTGACGACAACGTCCTGTGCGCCGTCGCGATCTTCTGCCTCGCGAGCGGTCAGGTGGTCTCGTACACCAAGGCACGCGGTGAGTCGATCGGTCTGCCGGTGGCGGTCAACGGGCTCGTGGAGCGTGCGGAACGCCTGGTGATCTCGCTGGTGGCCGCCGGTCTGGCGGGTCTCCACGGGTTCGGCGTGCCGGGCATCCAGATCCTCCTGCCGATCGCCCTGTGGATCGTCGCCGCGGGCAGCCTGGTGACGCTGGTGCAGCGGGTCGTGACCGTGCGCCGCGAGTCCGCCGAGGCCGACGCGGCCGCCGCGGTGTCGGCTGCGGCGGACCGGGGGAGCGAGGCCGCGCAGTGAGCGGCGCGCCCGGGGACGCGAAGCCCGGCCCGAAGGAACGGCTGAGCGACGGGCTGTACGGACTCGGCTGGGCCGCGGTCAAGACGCTGCCCGAGCCGGCCGCCCGGGCGCTCTTCCGCACCCTGGCCGACCAGGTGTGGAAGCGGCGCGGCAAGAGCGTGCTGCGGCTGGAGTCGAATCTGGCGCGGGTCGTGCCGGACGCCGGCCCGGCCCGGCTGGCCGAGCTGTCCCGGGCCGGGATGCGCTCGTACATGCGCTACTGGATGGAGTCGTTCCGGCTGCCCACCTGGAGTCCGGAGCGGATCAAGGCGTCCATCGACGTGACGGACGCGCACCGGCTGACCGAGGGGCTCGACGCGGGACGCGGCGTCGTTCTCGCCCTGCCGCATCTGGGGAACTGGGACCTGGCGGGGGCGTGGGTCACCACGGATCTGAAGGTCCCGTTCACCACGGTCGCCGAGCGGCTCAAGCCGGAGTCGCTGTACGACCGGTTCGTGGCGTACCGGGAGAGCCTGGGCATGGAGGTCCTGCCGCACAACGGCGGGGCCGCGTTCGGGACGCTGGCGCGGCGGCTGCGGGCGGGCGGTCTGGTCTGCCTGGTCGCCGACCGCGACCTGTCGGCCTCCGGTGTCGAGGTGACCTTCTTCGGCGACCGGGCGCGGATGCCCGCGGGCCCGGCGCTGCTGGCCCAGCAGACCGGTGCGCTGCTGCTGCCGGTGACGCTGTCCTACGACGACACGCCGGTGATGAGGGCGCGGATCCATCCGCCCGTCGAGGTACCCGGCTGGGGTGACCGCACGGAGAAGACGTCCGCGATGACACAGGCCCTGGCCGACGCGTTCGCCGTGGGGATCGCGGAGCACCCGGAGGACTGGCACATGCTCCAGCGGCTCTGGCTCGCCGACCTCGAAACCCGCGGGGACTAGGGCGTGTTTCGAAAGTCCCGCCTGCTCGGCGACCCTTCGGGCGGACGGCGCTACTTTCGAAACACGCCCCAGGGCCTGTCGTCCGGGGTCATGCCGGGCTCGCGGGGTCCGGCGCACGGTCCCCCAGGGCCCCTGGCCTCGCTCGGCCAGGGGAGCCCCCGTCCGACGCCCTCCTCGCCTCGCAACCGCACGCACCGGACCCCGCTCCCCGATCCGGCCTGATCCGACGAAAGGCCCTAGCAGTGAAGATCGGCATCGTCTGCCCGTACTCCTGGGACGTACCCGGCGGCGTGCAGTTCCACATCCGGGACCTGGCCGAGCACCTGATCCGCCTCGGCCACCAGGTGTCCGTGCTGGCCCCGGCCGACGACGAGACGCCGCTGCCGCCGTACGTGGTGTCCGCGGGCCGGGCCGTGCCCGTCCCGTACAACGGCTCCGTCGCCCGGCTGAACTTCGGCTTCCTGTCCGCGGCGCGGGTGCGGCGCTGGCTGCACGACGGCACCTTCGACGTGATCCACATCCATGAGCCGACCTCGCCGTCCCTGGGCCTGCTGACCTGCTGGGCGGCGCAGGGGCCGATCGTCGCCACGTTCCACACGTCCAACCCGCGCTCCCGGGCGATGATCGCCGCGTATCCGATCCTGCAGCCGGCGCTGGAGAAGATCAGCGCGCGCATCGCGGTGAGCGAGTACGCGCGCCGGACCCTGGTCGAGCACCTGGGCGGCGACGCCGTGGTCATTCCGAACGGGGTCGACGTCGGTTTCTTCGCCGCCGCCGAGCCCCGGCCCGAGTGGCAGGGCGGCACGATCGGCTTCATCGGCCGGATCGACGAACCCCGCAAGGGCCTGCCCGTCCTCATGTGGGCGCTGCCCGCGATCCTCGCCGCCCGCCCGGAGACCAGACTGCTGGTGGCGGGCCGGGGCGACGAGGAGGAGGCCGTCGCCTCGCTGCCGAAGGAGATGCGCGCGCGCGTCGAGTTCCTCGGCATGGTGAGCGACGAGGACAAGGCACGGCTGCTGCGCAGCGTCGACGTGTACGTCGCGCCCAACACCGGCGGCGAGAGCTTCGGCATCATCCTGGTCGAGGCCATGTCGGCCGGCGCGCCGGTCCTCGCCAGCGATCTGGACGCCTTCGCGCAGGTCCTGGACCTGGGCGCGGCGGGTGAACTCTTCGCCAACGAGGACGCGGACGCGCTGGCCGCGGCGGCGGTCCGGCTGCTGGGCGACCCCGGGCGGCGCGCGGAGCTGCGGGCGCGCGGCAGCGCCCATGTGCGGCGCTTCGACTGGTCGACGGTCGGGGCGGACATCCTCGCCGTGTACGAGACGGTGGCGGACGGCGCCGCGTCGGTCGCCGCGGACGAACGCACGGGCCTGCGGGCCCGGTTCGGGCTGGCCCGGGACTGAGGGCGGGCCGGGGCCCGGCCCCGGACCGACGGCGCACGCGGGGCCTGGGGGCCGCCCGGCCCCGCTCCCGGGCGGCTGCCGCACCGTCCGGGGAGGCCGGCGCGCCTCCGCGCACCGGTAGCCTTGCCGCCCGTGACCGAAACCCTCATCTGGGCCGCCGTCGTGCTCATCGCGATCGGCCTGTACCTCAGCTGGACCGCCGGCCGCCTCGACCGGCTCCACACCCGCATCGACGCGGCCCGGGCCGCCCTCGACGCCCAACTGCTGCGCCGCGCCTCGGTCACCCAGGAACTCGCCACGTCCGGTGTCCTCGACCCGGCCTCCTCCATCGTGCTGTACGAGGCCGCGCACGCCGCCCGTCAGTCGGAGGAGGAGCACCGCGAGGTCGCCGAGAGCGAACTGAGCACCGCCCTGCGTGCCGTGTTCGGCGAGCGGGCGCAGGTGGAGGCGGTGAAGGAGATCCCGGGCGGCGAGGAGGCCGCGTCGGAGCTGGCCGCCGCCGTGCGCCGGGTCCCGATGGCGCGCAGGTTCCACAACGACGCGGTGCGGGCGGCGCGTGCGCTGCGCCGCCACCGCACGGTGCGCTGGTTCCGGCTGGCCGGGCACGCGCCCTTCCCGCTGGCCTTCGAGATGGACGACGAGCCGCCGGTCGCCCTTGCGGACCGTCCGGTCAGCTGACCGGACGCAGCCGGGCCCGGGGCCCGCGCGGCGGCGGATCAGTCCAAAACGATCCACCGGCCTTCCATTGGCCCTTGCTGTGGACTGGTGCCGGAGAGTTTGCTCAGCAGTGCGGCACTCCCGCACGCCCAGCAGTCTTTCTCCCAGTGAGGTCGATCCGTGTCCACGCTTCCCACCACCCCGCAGTCCGCCGACGCCCCCGCAACCGGCACCGCCCGCGTCAAGCGCGGCATGGCCGAGCAGCTCAAGGGCGGCGTGATCATGGACGTCGTCAACGCCGAGCAGGCGAAGATCGCCGAGGACGCGGGCGCCGTGGCCGTCATGGCCCTGGAGCGGGTGCCCGCCGACATCCGCAAGGACGGCGGCGTGGCCCGGATGTCCGACCCGAACATGATCGAGGAGATCATCGAGTCGGTCTCCATCCCGGTGATGGCGAAGTCCCGCATCGGCCACTTCGTCGAGGCCCAGGTGCTGCAGTCCCTCGGCGTCGACTACATCGACGAGTCCGAGGTCCTCACCCCGGCCGACGAGGTCAACCACAGCGACAAGTTCGCCTTCACCACCCCGTTCGTCTGCGGCGCCACCAACCTGGGCGAGGCGCTGCGCCGCATCGCCGAGGGCGCGGCCATGATCCGCTCGAAGGGCGAGGCCGGCACCGGCAACGTCGTCGAGGCCGTCCGCCACCTGCGCCAGATCAAGAACGAGATCGCCCGGCTGCGCGGCTACGACAACAACGAGCTGTACGCCGCCGCCAAGGACCTCCGCGCCCCTTACGAGCTGGTCAAGGAGGTCGCCGAGCTCGGCAAGCTGCCCGTCGTCCTCTTCTCCGCGGGCGGCGTCGCCACCCCGGCCGACGCCGCGCTGATGCGCCAGCTCGGCGCCGAGGGCGTCTTCGTCGGCTCCGGCATCTTCAAGTCCGGCGACCCGGCCAAGCGCGCCGCCGCCATCGTCAAGGCCACCACGTTCTTCGACGACCCGAAGATCATCGCGGACGCCTCGCGCAACCTGGGCGAGGCCATGGTCGGCATCAACTGCGACACGCTGCCCGAGACCGAGCGCTACGCCAACCGCGGCTGGTAGTCACTGATGAGCGACACCCCTGTGATCGGCGTCCTGGCTCTCCAGGGCGACGTACGGGAACACCTGATCGCCCTGGCCTCGGCGGACGCCCTGGCCAGGCCGGTCCGGCGTCCCGAGGAACTCGCCGAGGTCGACGGCCTGGTCATCCCCGGCGGCGAGTCCACCACGATGTCCAAGCTGGCCGCCCTGTTCGGCATGCTGGAACCGCTCCGCGAGCGGGTACGGGCCGGGATGCCGGTCTACGGCACCTGCGCCGGAATGATCCTGCTCGCCGACAAGATCCTCGACCCGCGCTCGGGCCAGGAGACGCTCGGCGGCATCGACATGATCGTGCGCCGTAACGCTTTCGGGCGGCAGAACGAGTCCTTCGAGGCGGCCGTCGAGGTCGCCGGGATCGAGGGCGGCCCCGTCGAGGGCGTCTTCATCCGGGCCCCCTGGGTCGAGTCCGTGGGCGCGCAGGCCAAGGTGGTCGCCGAGCACGGCGGGCACATCGTGGCGGTACGGCAGGGAAACGCCCTTGCCACGTCATTCCACCCGGAACTGACCGGAGACCACCGGCTTCACGCGTACTTCGTCGACATGGTGCGCGCAGTCAGCTGACTCGACCCCGGTAGGATCTCTCGGGTTCGTACGGAATTTGGTGACGCGAAGGAGAAGGCAGATGTCCGGCCACTCTAAATGGGCTACGACGAAGCACAAGAAGGCCGTGATTGACGCCAAGCGCGGCAAGCTCTTCGCGAAGCTGATCAAGAACATCGAGGTCGCGGCCCGCACCGGCGGTGTGGACCCCGAGGGCAATCCGACCCTTGTGGACGCGATCCAGAAGGCGAAGAAGAGCTCGGTCCCGAACAAGAACATCGACTCCGCGGTCAAGCGCGGTGGCGGTCTCGAAGCGGGCGGCGTCGACTACCAGACGATCATGTACGAGGGCTACGGCCCGAACGGTGTCGCGGTGCTCATCGAGTGCCTCACCGACAACCGCAACCGCGCCGCCTCCGACGTCCGTGTCGCCATGACGCGCAACGGCGGCTCGATGGCCGACCCGGGCTCGGTCTCGTACCTGTTCAACCGCAAGGGCGTCGTCATCGTCCCCAAGGGCGAGCTGTCCGAGGACGACGTGCTGGGCGCCGTGCTCGACGCGGGCGCCGAGGAGGTCAACGACCTCGGCGAGACGTACGAGGTCGTCAGCGAGGCCACCGACATGGTCGCGGTCCGCACCGCGCTCCAGGAGGCGGGCATCGACTACGACTCGGCCGAGGCCAACTTCCTGCCCACCATGCAGGTCGACCTCGACGAGGACGGCGCGCGCAAGATCTTCAAGCTGATCGACGCGCTGGAGGACAGCGACGACGTGCAGAACGTCTTCGCCAACTTCGACGTCTCCGACGAGGTCATGGAGAAGGTCGACGCCTGAGCGTCGCCGGGTGACCTGCGCAGCTGCTGTGCCGACGGGCCGACGGGGACACACCCCGTCGGCCCGTCGCATTGTCAGTGCGAGCCGATAGCCTGCCAGAACAGTTGACCGATCGGCAGGGAGGGGGCGAACCGTGCGGGTACTCGGCGTGGACCCCGGTCTGACCAGGTGCGGCGTCGGCGTCGTCGAAGGCGTCGCGGGCCGGCCCCTGACCATGCTCGGCGTCGGAGTGGTGCGCACCCCGGCCGACGCGGAGCTCGGCCACCGGCTGGTGGCCATCGAGCGCGGCATCGAGGAGTGGCTCGACGAGCACCGCCCCGAATACGTCGCGGTGGAGCGGGTGTTCGCCCAGCACAACGTCCGTACGGTGATGGGCACCGCCCAGGCCAGCGCGGTCGCCATGCTCTGCGCCTCCCGGCGCGGCATCCCGGTGGCGCTGCACACGCCCAGCGAGGTCAAGGCCGCCGTCACCGGCAGCGGACGCGCGGACAAGGCACAGGTCGGAGCCATGGTGACCCGGCTCCTGCGGCTCGACGCCCCGCCGAAACCGGCGGACGCCGCCGACGCCCTCGCCCTCGCCATCTGCCACATCTGGCGGGCCCCCGCGCTCAACCGCCTCCAGCAGGCGCACGCGGCGGCCGCCGCCCGCACCCCGCGCGTCCCGCGCACCGCAGCAGCCCCCGTCCGGAAGGTCCCCCGATGATCGCCTTCGTCACCGGCCCCGTCGCCGCGCTCGCCCCGACCACGGCCGTGATCGAGGTCGGCGGCATCGGCATGGCCGTCCAGTGCGCGCCGAACACCCTGGCATCCCTCCGGGTCGGCAAGGAGGCCAAGCTCGCCACCTCCCTCGTCGTACGGGAGGACTCGCTGACGCTCTACGGCTTCGCCGACGACGACGAACGGCAGGTCTTCGAGCTCCTCCAGACCGCCAGCGGGGTCGGACCCCGGCTCGCCCAGGCCATGCTCGCCACGCACAGCCCCGACGCCCTGCGCATCGCCGTGGCCACCGGCGACGAGAAGGCGCTCACCGCCGTCTCCGGGATCGGCAAGAAGGGCGCCCAGAAGCTCCTGCTCGAACTGAAGGACCGCCTCGGCGAACCGGTCGGCGCGCACATCGGCCAGCAGGGCATCGGCACCGCGGTCTCCGCCGCGTGGCGCGACCAGCTGCACGCCGCGCTCATCGGCCTCGGCTACGCGACCCGCGAGGCCGACGAGGCCGTGTCCGCCGTGGCACCGCAGGCCGAGGCGGCCCTCGCGGAGGGCGCGCAGCCGCCCGTGCCGCAGCTGCTGCGCGCCGCCCTGCAGAGCCTCAGCCGCGCGCGCTGAGCGGACCCGGGCACCACCCCTGACGCGCCGGGCCCGGCACACCACGGGCCGGCACCGAAACACCCGAGGCGGGACTGACGAGATGAACTGGGACGAGACCGGACCCGACACCGACGAGCTGCTCGACGAGCGGCTCGTCGACGCCGGCGCGGACGGTGAGGACACCGCGGTCGAGGCGGCGCTGCGCCCCAAGGACCTCGACGAGTTCGTCGGCCAGGAGAAGGTGCGCGAACAGCTGGACCTGGTCCTCAAGGCGGCCCGCGCCCGCGGAGCCACCGCCGACCACGTCCTCCTCTCCGGCGCCCCGGGCCTGGGCAAGACCACCCTCTCCATGATCATCGCCGCGGAGATGAACGCACCGATCCGGATCACCTCAGGACCCGCCATCCAGCACGCGGGCGACCTGGCGGCGATCCTGTCCTCCCTCCAGGAGGGCGAGGTCCTCTTCCTCGACGAGATCCACCGCATGTCCCGGCCCGCCGAGGAGATGCTCTACATGGCGATGGAGGACTTCCGGGTCGACGTGATCGTCGGCAAGGGGCCCGGGGCCACCGCCATCCCGCTGGAGCTGCCGCCCTTCACCCTGGTCGGAGCGACCACCAGGGCCGGACTGCTGCCGCCCCCGCTGCGCGACCGCTTCGGCTTCACCGGGCACATGGAGTTCTACGCCCCCACCGAACTGGAACGGGTGATTCACCGCTCGGCCGGCCTCCTCGACGTGGAGATCGACGTCGCGGGCGCCGCCGAGATCGCCGGCCGCTCCCGCGGCACGCCCCGCATCGCCAACCGGCTGCTGCGCCGGGTCCGGGACTACGCCCAGGTCAAGGCCGACGGCAGGATCGACCGGGAGACCGCCGCCGCGGCCCTCAAGGTGTACGAGGTCGACGCCAGGGGACTGGACCGGCTGGACCGGGCGGTCCTCGGCGCCCTGCTGAAACTCTTCGGCGGCGGCCCGGTGGGCCTGTCCACGCTCGCGGTCGCCGTGGGGGAGGAGCGCGAGACCGTCGAGGAGGTCGCGGAGCCCTTCCTCGTCCGGGAAGGACTGCTGGCCAGGACGCCGCGCGGACGGGTCGCCACCCCCGCCGCCTGGGCCCATCTCGGGCTCGTTCCTCCGCAGCACGGCGGAAAGGGACAACAGGGCCTCTTCGGGGCGTGATGCATCACAGGTTGACTCACAGAGGAACCACAGTGCGATGCTGGGCGTTGTTCCATCGATGCGGACTCGCTTAGACTCCGCCGATGCCGCCCTTAAAGGTCGGTGTACCCACCCCCGTAGACCAGGCCGCCTTCCAGCGCGGTCGTGCGAAGGAAAATCGTCCCGTGAATCCCGTGACTCTCCTCCCCTTCATCGTGCTCATCGGGGCCATGTTCCTGATGACGCGGTCCGCCAAGAAGAAGCAGGCGGCGGCTGCGAACATGCGCAATGAAATGCAGCCCGGCACCGGCGTCCGGACGATCGGGGGCATGTACGCCACCGTCAAGGAGCTTCACGACGACACGGTCCTCCTTGAGGTCGCCCCCGGCGTCCACGCCATCTACGCCAAGAACGCCATCGGTGCCGTCCTGGACGACGCGGAGTACAACCGCATCGTCCACGGCGACGTGGAGGAGCTCGACGTCGACGGCGCGGTCGTTCCGGACGACGCCTCCTCGCTCACCGAGCTCGACGCCGCCCCGGACGAGGCAGCCGACGACGCCGACGACGCGAAGACGGACCTGGTCAAGAAGACCGGTTCCGACGACGTCGACGCCGAGAAGGCCGACGAGGCCGGCAAGAAGTCCGAGGGCAAGGCCGACGGCGAGGCCGACGCGAAGTAGCACACGACCCGGGGATGCCGTGAGCCCACAGGCATCCGGCCATCCCCGGACCGTGCGGTCTTCTGCGGGGGCGGGTCCCCACTAAACTTCGTGGCCGCTCGGGCGCGTACCCGGCGCGGGGCGGTTGGACAGGGAGAAACGAGAAGGTGGCAGCACCGAAGAAGGGCCGAGGACCGGCCGGCGGTCAGGGCAGGCCGGGGCGTTCCCTGGCTCTGATCCTGATCGCCATGGTCGCCCTCACCGGCGGGATGTTCCTGGCCGACCAGCCGACGCCGCGACTCGGCATCGACCTCGCGGGTGGCACGTCCATCACGCTGGAGGCGAAGGCCGAGCCCGGGCAGGAATCGGCGATCAACAAGACCAACATGGACACGGCGGTCCAGATCATGGAACGCCGCGTCAACGGTCTTGGTGTCTCCGAGGCCGAGGTCCAGACCCAGGGCGATCGCAACATCATCGTCAACATCCCCAAGGGCACGAACTCCGCCCAGGCCCGTGAGCAGGTCGGTACGACGGCCAAGCTCTACTTCCGGCCGGTGCTGACCGTAGGCCAGGGAACGCCGACGCCCGAGCCGAGCGCCTCGTCCACGGACAAGGCCAGCCCGTCGCCGAGCGCGTCCGCCTCCGGCAAGGCGAGCAGCAGCCCGTCCACGAAGCCGAGCGCGAGCGCGACCACGCAGGGCCGTGCGGTCACCGGCGCCCTGAAGGCCGACTCCACGCCTTCGCCCAAGGCGAGCACCACGCCCGAGGCGAGCTCGACTCCGACGGCCTCCGCCGAGGAGCAGGCGGCCGCCGCCGATCTGCAGAAGAAGTTCGAGGCGCTGGACTGCTCCAGCAAGGCCTCCCGCTCCAAGGCGTCCCAGGGCACCAAGGCCACCGACACGGTGGTCGCGTGCGAGCAGGACGGCTCCGCCAAGTACGTCCTCGGCCCGGCCGAGGTCGACGGCACGGACGTGGACAGCGCCAAGGCCGCGATCAACCAGCAGACCGGCCAGTGGATCGTCCAGATGGAGTTCACCGGCAGCGGCGCCAAGAAGTTCCAGAAGACCACCGGCAAGCTCGCCCAGCAGCAGCAGCCGCAGAACCAGTTCGCCATCGCGCTGGACGGCGAGGTCGTCTCGGCACCCTCCGTCAGCGAGGCGCTGAGCGCCAACGCCGAGATCTCCGGCAGCTTCACCCAGCAGTCCGCCGAGGACCTGGCCAACGTGCTGTCCTACGGTGCGCTCCCGCTCTCCTTCCAGGAGCAGAGCGTCACCACCGTCACCGCCGCCCTCGGTGGCGAGCAGCTCCGGGCAGGCCTCATCGCGGGCGCCATCGGCCTCGCGCTGGTGGTCATCTACCTGGTGGCCTACTACCGCGGACTGGCGTTCATCGCGCTGCTCAGCCTCCTGGTCTCCGGCATCCTGACCTACACGATCATGTCGCTGCTCGGCCCGGCCATCGGATTCGCGCTGAACCTGCCCGCGGTCTGTGGTGCCATCGTGGCGATCGGTATCACCGCGGACTCGTTCATCGTGTACTTCGAACGCATCCGGGACGAGATCCGCGAGGGCCGCACGCTGCGCCCCGCGGTCGAGCGGGCCTGGCCGCGCGCCCGGCGCACCATCCTCGTCTCCGACTTCGTGTCGTTCCTGGCGGCGGCGGTCCTGTTCGTGGTGACCGTCGGCAAGGTCCAGGGCTTCGCGTTCACCCTGGGGCTCACCACGCTCCTCGACGTGGTCGTGGTGTTCCTCTTCACCAAGCCCGTCATGACGATCATGGCCCGCAAGAAGTTCTTCGCCAGCGGTCACCCCTGGTCCGGACTGGACCCGAAGCGGCTCGGCGCCAAGCCGCCGCTGCGCCGGTCGCGCCGTGTCAACGCCCCTACCGACCCGAAGGAGGCGTGAGATGTCGCGACTCGGCAATCTCGGCGCCCGTCTCTACCGCGGCGAGGTCGGCTACGACTTCATCGGCAAGCGCAAGATCTGGTACGGCGTCTCGATCCTGATCACCATCACGGCCATCCTCGGCCTGGCGGTCAGCGGCCTGAACATGGGCATCGAGTTCAAGGGCGGCGCGGTCTTCACCACCCCGAAGACGAGCGTCTCCGTCAACGAGGCTGAGGACCTGGCGACCGAGGCCTCGGGGCACCAGGCCATCGTCCAGAAGCTGGGCAACGGCGGTCTGCGCATCCAGATCACCGAGGTCGACACCGCGAAGTCCGACGAGATCAAGGCCGACCTCTCCAAGGGCCTCGGCGTCTCCGAAGAGAAGATCGCCGCCGACCTGGTCGGCCCCAGCTGGGGTGAGCAGATCGCCAACAAGGCCTGGACCGGTCTCGGCGTCTTCATGGTCCTCGTCGTGATCTACCTGGCGATCGCCTTCGAGTGGCGGATGGCCATCGCGGCCCTGGTCGCGCTCATCCACGACATCACCATCACGGTCGGCATCTACGCCCTGGTCGGCTTCGAGGTCACCCCGGGCACCGTGATCGGTCTGCTGACGATCCTCGGTTACTCCCTCTACGACACGGTCGTCGTCTTCGACAGCCTCAAGGAGGGCACGAAGGGGATCACCAAGCAGACCCGGTGGACGTACAGCGAGATCGCCAACCGTTCCATCAACGGCACGCTGGTCCGTTCGATCAACACCACGGTCGTCGCCCTGCTGCCGGTCGCCGGTCTGCTGTTCATCGGTGGCGGTGTCCTCGGTGCCGGCATGCTGAACGACATCTCGCTGGCACTCTTCGTCGGTCTCGCCGCCGGTGCGTACTCCTCGATCTTCATCGCCACTCCGCTCGTCGCCGACCTCAAGGAACGCGAACCGCAGATGAAGGCGCTGAAGAAGCGGATCCTCGCCAAGCGCGCCGCGGCCGCCGCCAAGGGCGAGCTCAACGAGGCCGAGCAGGCGGAGGAGAACCGGGCCGCCGGAGCTCCCGAGTCCCCCGAGTCCCCCGAGGACACCGCCCCCGCGGGTGCGGTCGTCGGCCAGCGGCAGGTACCCCCCAGGGGCCACGGCAGGACCCCGGGGAAGCGCCGATGACCAGCACCACCGAGAGCACCAGGGACCTGCTCCTCAGCAGGATCCGTGATGTGCCGGACTACCCGAAGCCGGGCGTGATGTTCAAGGACATCACCCCGCTGCTGGCGGACCCGGTCGCGTTCACGGCCCTCACCGAGGCCCTCGCGGAGCTGTGCGTACGGCACGGCGCCACGAAGATCGTCGGTCTGGAGGCCCGCGGCTTCATCCTGGCCGCCCCGGTCGCGGTGCGGGCCGGTCTCGGCTTCGTCCCCGTCCGCAAGGCCGGGAAGCTGCCGGGAGCCACGCTCGGCCAGTCGTACGAGCTGGAGTACGGCACCGCGGAGATCGAGGTCCACGCGGAGGACCTGTCGGCCGACGACCGCGTCATGGTCATCGACGACGTCCTGGCCACCGGCGGCACCGCCGGAGCCTCCCTGGAGCTGATCCGGCGGGCCGGAGCCCGGGTCGCCGGTGTCAGCGTCCTCATGGAGCTGGGCTTCCTGCCCGGCCGTGAGCGTCTGGCGCCGCACCTTCAGGGCGCTCCGCTGGAGGCTCTGATCACGGTCTGACCGACCGCGTACACGCACATCGAAGAGGGCACCCGGAGCGATCCGGGTGCCCTCTTCGCGTACCCGCAGCCCGCAGGGCCGTCAGGCCCCGGCCGCTTCCCCGCCCGCCGAGCGGTGGCTCCGGTAGTGGCGGGCCGCCCGTGCCCGGTTCCCGCACGAGGGCTTGCACCACTCCTGCCGGCCGTGGCCCTTGACGAAGTAGCGCACGCAGCGGGGCGCGGTGCAGGCCCGCAGCTGCTCGCGCTGCGGGCCCGCCAGGAAGTCGATGGCGGAGCGCGCCAGGGCCGCGAGCAGCCGGACACGCGCGTCGTCCTGCGCCGACAGCAGCCGGACGGCGGGGGAGCCGCCCTCCGGCCATTCCAGCCGCGGGACGACCTGCTCCCGGGCGGCCACCGCGTTGACATGGGCCAGCGCCTCGTCGGCAGGCATCAGACGGTGGGCGTCCGCGGGGCTCGGCGGCGCCGGGGCGACCGCCCGGGCGAACAGCGCCCGCACGGCCCGCCGCAGCGCGACGATCCCGAGCCTGAGGTCCTCGTCCACGACGAGTCCGCCCGCCGGGACATCACCGGCCGGCAGATCGCCCTGCTCATGGATCCAGCGGGCCGTTCCCTCGGCCGTCGCCAGATCGTCGGTGACACCGCCGTCCCCGTCGTGCCGGATCGTGCTCGCCAGTTCCAGTGCCGGCCGGCGCTCCACAGGAGGCCCCTCTCGCTCGGTTCCGCATCGGCGACCACTTGATCACACCCCGCGTACACCCTAAGGTTCTAACGGAAAAAGAAAAAATAACCGTTAGACGGGGGATGCGGGACGATGACCACACTTCTTGCCCAGATCAGTGATCTGCACCTGGACGGCACCGAGCGGGCGACCCGGCGCGCCACCCGCGTCATGGACTACCTGCGCGCCCTGCCCCGCCCCGTCGACGCGCTCCTGGTCACCGGGGACATCGCCGACCACGGCGACGAGCGCGAGTACGAGGAAGCGGCCCGCATCCTGGCCGCCCCGTTCCCCGTCCTCACCTGTCCCGGAAACCACGACGCGCGCCCGGCCTACCGCAAGGCCCTGCTCGGCGAGGCGCCCGGCGACGGCCCGGTCAACCGCTGCCACCACATCGCCGGCACCGCCGTCCTGATGTGCGACTCCACCATTCCGGGCCGCGACGAGGGGCGCCTCGACGACGAGACGCTCGCCTGGATCGACACCACCCTCACCGCGCTGCCCCGGGACACCCCGGCGCTCATCGCCTTCCACCAGCCGCCGGTCGCACTCCACCACCCGCTGCCCGACTCCGGAATGCTCGAAGAGCCCGGGCGGCTGGCCGGTCTGCTCGCCGCACACCCGCGGGTCGTCGCCGTCCTCACCGGCCACGCCCACACCGCGGCCGCCTCGACGTTCGCCGCCCGGCCGCTGATCGTCGGACCCGCCGTCACCTGGACCCTGCGCCTGCCCTGGGAGGCCGGGCAGCCGGCGGACCTCGACCAGCCGCCCGGCCTCGCCTTCCATGTCCTGGACGACGACCACCGTCTGACGACCCACTACCGCGTCGTTCTCTGATCATGGCGTGAACTGCACGGCCGGTGCGCACCGCCGCCGGCGCGCACCGACCGGGGCACCCGGGAACAACCAGGTGCCCCATCGCGTTGTGCGGGCTCTCACGGTCCCCGGGGGAGGACGGGCCGCCGGGTCGATACGATGGCCTTTCCGGGTGTCCGGATCCGCACGAGGAGCGCTCTTGCCAGACGAGGCCCAGCCAGTCGCCGCCCCGCAGCCCGACAAGCCCGAGGCGGACCAAGCCACGCCCGCGAAGCAGCAGCCCGCGGCGAAGGAGAAGCCGAAGCCCCCGGCGCCCGAGCCCGGCGCCGGTCCGGCTCCCGCGGAGGCGAACGGGCCCGCGCCCGCGTCCCCCGCCCAGCCGGCCGCACCCGCCTCCCCGCCCCCGACGGCACCGAAGCCCCCGGCGAAGCCCGCCGCGGCCGCCGCGCCCGCGGGCCCGGCGGCCCGTACCGGCGGCGGCTCCTCCAACCGGGTCCGGGCCAGGCTGGCCCGTCTCGGCGTGCAGCGCTCCAGCCCGTACAACCCGGTCCTGGAGCCGCTGCTGCGTACCGTCCGCAGCAACGACGCCAAGATCGAGAGCTCCACGCTGCGGCAGATCGAGAAGGCCTACCAGGTCGCCGAGCGCTGGCACCGCGGCCAGAAGCGCAAGAGCGGCGACCCGTACATCACCCACCCGCTCGCCGTGACCACGATCCTCGCCGAACTGGGCATGGATCCGGCCACGCTGATGGCGGGACTGCTGCACGACACCGTCGAGGACACCGAGTACGGCCTGGACACGCTGCGCCGCGACTTCGGCGACCAGGTCGCCCTGCTCGTCGACGGCGTCACCAAGCTGGACAAGGTCAAGTTCGGCGAGGCCGCGCAGGCCGAGACCGTACGCAAGATGGTCGTCGCCATGGCCAAGGACCCCCGGGTCCTGGTCATCAAGCTCGCCGACCGGCTGCACAACATGCGCACCATGCGCTATCTCAAGCGGGAGAAGCAGGAGAAGAAGGCCCGCGAGACCCTTGAGATCTACGCGCCCCTGGCCCACCGCCTGGGCATGAACACCATCAAGTGGGAACTGGAGGACCTCGCCTTCGCGATCCTCTACCCGAAGATGTACGACGAGATCGTCCGCCTCGTCGCCGAGCGCGCCCCCAAGCGCGACGAGTACCTCGCCATAGTGACCGACGAGGTCCAGTCCGACCTGCGCGCCGCCCGCATCAAGGCGACCGTCACCGGGCGGCCGAAGCACTACTACAGCGTCTACCAGAAGATGATCGTGCGGGGCCGCGACTTCGCCGAGATCTACGACCTGGTGGGCATCCGGGTCCTCGTCGACACCGTCCGCGACTGCTACGCGGCGCTCGGCACCGTCCACGCGCGATGGAATCCGGTCCCGGGCCGGTTCAAGGACTACATCGCGATGCCCAAGTTCAACATGTACCAGTCGCTGCACACCACGGTGATCGGTCCCAGCGGCAAGCCCGTCGAGCTCCAGATCCGTACGTTCGACATGCACCGCCGTGCCGAGTACGGCATCGCCGCGCACTGGAAGTACAAGCAGGAGGCCGTCGCGGGCGCCTCCAAGGTGCGCACCGACGTCCCCAAGAACACCGGCCGCGGCCAGGACACCGTCAACGACATGGCGTGGCTGCGCCAGCTCCTGGACTGGCAGAAGGAGACCGAGGACCCCAGCGAGTTCCTGGAGTCGCTGCGCTTCGACCTCTCGCGCAACGAGGTCTTCGTCTTCACGCCGAAGGGCGATGTCATAGCGCTTCCGGCGGGGGCGACACCGGTCGACTTCGCGTACGCCGTCCACACGGAGGTCGGCCACCGGACCATAGGAGCCCGGGTCAACGGACGGCTCGTCCCGCTCGAATCGACGCTCGACAACGGCGACCTGGTGGAGGTCTTCACCTCCAAGGCCGCCGGCGCCGGACCGTCCCGCGACTGGCTCGGCTTCGTCAAGTCGCCCCGGGCCCGCAACAAGATCCGCGCCTGGTTCTCCAAGGAGCGCCGCGACGAGGCGATCGAGCAGGGCAAGGACTCCATCGCGCGTGCCATGCGCAAGCAGAACCTGCCGATCCAGCGCATCCTGACGGGCGACTCACTGGTCACCCTCGCGCACGAGATGCGCTACCCGGACATCTCGTCCCTGTACGCCGCGATCGGCGAGGGACATGTCGCGGCGGCCGGCGTCGTCCAGAAGCTGGTGCAGGCGCTCGGCGGCGAGGACGCGGCCAACGAGGACCTCGAGGAGAGCACCCCGCCCTCCCGCAGCCGCAACAAGCGCCGTGCCAACGCCGATCCGGGCGTGGTCGTCAAGGGCGTCGAGGACGTCTGGGTCAAGCTGGCGCGCTGTTGTACGCCCGTGCCCGGCGACCCGATCATCGGCTTCGTGACCCGGGGCAGCGGAGTCTCCGTCCACCGCGCGGACTGCGTCAACGTCGAC
Source organism: Streptomyces sp. NBC_01257 (assembly GCF_035917255.1). Taxonomy (NCBI): domain Bacteria; kingdom Bacillati; phylum Actinomycetota; class Actinomycetes; order Kitasatosporales; family Streptomycetaceae; genus Streptomyces; species Streptomyces sp. NBC_01257. The sequence goes on along the minus strand of NZ_CP108472.1, from coordinate 1,801,996 downwards.
TCGCTGTCGCAGCAGCCGGAACGGATCCTGGAGGTCGAGTGGGCGCCCACCCAGTCCTCCGTCTTCCTGGTCGCCATCCAGGTCGAGGCGCTCGACCGGTCCAGGCTCCTCTCGGACGTCACGCGCATCCTGTCCGACCAGCACGTCAACATCCTGTCCGCGGCCGTGCAGACGTCCCGCGACCGGGTGGCCACCTCGCGCTTCACCTTCGAGATGGGCGACCCGAAGCACCTCGGACACGTCCTGAAGGCCGTACGCGGCGTTGAGGGCGTCTACGACGTCTACCGGGTGACCTCGGCCCGCCGGCCCTAGAGCCGGCGGGCGCCGCCCGGCGCCGGCCTCGTACCGGCCGTACTGCGTCCGGACACGCGAGAGGGGCCTCCCCGCGGGGAGGCCCCTCGGCCGACGTCAGGAGCCGGGCGTCAGCCGCCGAACTCCTGCAGGCCCTTGAGCGCCTGGTCCAGGAGCGCCTGACGGCCCTCCAGCTCGCGGGCGAGCTTGTCCGCGCGGGCGTTGTTGCCCGAGGCGCGCGCCGTGTCGATCTGCGTACGCAGCTTGTCGACGGCCGCCTGGAGCTGCCCGGTCAGACCCGCGGCACGCGCACGCGCCTCCGGGTTCGTCCGGCGCCACTCCGACTCCTCGGCCTCCTGGAGCGCCCGCTCCACCGCCTGCATCCGCCCCTCGACCTTCGGACGGGCGTCACGCGGCACGTGGCCGATGGCCTCCCAGCGCTCGTTGAGGGCCCGGAAAGCAGCCCTGGACGCCTTGAGGTCCTTCACCGGCACCAGCTTCTCGGCCTCGACGGCGAGCTCCTCCTTGAGCTTGAGGTTCTCGCCCTGCTCCGCGTCGCGCTCCGCGAAGACCTCGCCTCGCGCGGCGAAGAAGACGTCCTGGGCACCGCGGAAGCGGTTCCACAGATCGTCCTCGGCCTCGCGCTGGGCGCGGCCCGCCGCCTTCCACTCCGTCATCAGGTCGCGGTAGCGGGCGGCCGTCGTCCCCCAGTCCGTGGACCCGGAGAGCGACTCGGCCTCGACGACCAGCTTCTCCTTGACCTTGCGGGCCTCCTCGCGCTGGGCGTCCAGCGAGGCGAAGTGGGCCTTGCGGCGCTTGGAGAACGCCGAGCGCGCGTGCGAGAAGCGGTGCCACAGCTCGTCGTCCGACTTGCGGTCGAGCCGCGGCAGGCCCTTCCACGTGTCGACGAGCGCGCGCAGCCGCTCACCCGCGGAGCGCCACTGCTCGCTCTGCGCCAGCTCCTCGGCCTCGACGACCAGAGCCTCCTTGGCGTGCTTCGCCTCGTCGGTCTGCTTCGCCTTCTGGGCCTTGCGCTCCTCGCGCCGCGAGTCGACCGTCGCGACCAGGGCGTCCAGCCGCTTGCGCAGTGCGTCCAGGTCGCCCACGGCGTGATGCTCGTCGACCTGTCCACGCAGATGCTCGATGGCGGTCGTCGCGTCCTTCGCCGACAGGTCGGTGGTCTTCACCCGCCGCTCGAGGAGGCCGATCTCGACCACAATGCCCTCGTACTTGCGCTCGAAGTACGCCAGGGCCTCCTCCGGAGAACCGGCCTGCCACGATCCGACGACCTGCTCGCCCTCGGCTGTACGCACGTACACGGTGCCCGTCTCGTCGACACGGCCCCACGGGTCGCTGCTCACAGCGCCTCCTCCACCTGATGCCCGCGAGGGGGTTCACCCCCCTGGCATCGTCCACAGTTTCCTGGGGCGGGCAGCGCCCGCCCTGCACAACGCCAATCTAGGCGACGGGCTGCCCGGCTGTCCGCACTCAGCGCGGCCGAAATTATCCGGCCGCACCGAGCATCCGCCGTGCGGAACACGCCGGGACCGCCGGACTCACGCCTTGTCGACGGTCGCCTTCGAGATGTTCACGGCCTTCTTCGGCGCACCGTCGGCTCCGCCGCCGGTCACACCGGCCTTGCCGATGGCCTCGACCGCCTTGAGGGAGTCCTCGTCCATCGTGCCGAACGGCGTGTAGCTGGGCGGCAGTTTGCTGTCCTTGTACACGAGGAAGAACTGGCTGCCGCCGGTGTGCGCCTGGCCGGTGTTCGCCATCGCGACCGTGCCGGCCGGGTAGGTCACCGTGCCGCCGGTGCCCGCCTTGCCGAGGGCGGTCAGGTTCTCGTCGGGAATCGTGTAGCCCGGACCACCGGTGCCGTCGCCCTTGGGGTCACCGCACTGCAGGACGAAGATGCCGTCCGTGGTCAGGCGGTGACACTTGGTGCCGTCGAAGAACTTCTTGTCGGCGAGCGACTTGAAGGAGTTCGCCGTGTGCGGGGTCTTCGCCGCGTCCATCGTGAACGATATGTCGCCCTGGCTCGTCTTGAGCGACATCGAGTACTTCGCCTTTTTGTCGATCTTCATCGCGGGCTCGGGCGCCGCCTTCTCGCTCGCCGGGGGCGAGGACGAGGGCGAGGCGGACGGACTCTGGCTCGCGGCCGCACCGGCCTTGTTGTCCTTGTCGTCGTCGCCGTTGGTGGCGAAGTACGTGGCACCACCGATGACCGCCACCACGGCCACCGCGGAGGCGATGACGACCGTCAGCCGCCGCGTCCTGTGGCGCGCCTCCTCCCGGCGCTGCTGCTGCCGCTCGAACTTCTCCCTGGCGAGCTGCCGCCGCCGCTGATCGCTGCTGACCACCGGGTGATCTCCTTGTACGTCGTGTGATCGGGCCTGGGTTGCCCCGTACCGTATATGGGTTAGCTGTGGAATGAGGAGCGCCGGTAGGCTCTGAACTGCTGCGACCTCGTGGCAGCCCTCTCCCGTCGGACGACCATTAAGGACGATCGTGCTCATTGCCGGGTTCCCCGCCGGGGCCTGGGGGACCAACTGTTACCTGGTCGCCCCCGCCGCAGGCGAGGAGTGCGTGATCATCGACCCGGGCCACCGGGCCACCGCCGGGGTCGAGGAAGCGCTGAAGAAGCATCGGCTGAAGCCCGTCGCCGTCGTCCTCACCCACGGCCACATCGACCATGTCGCCTCGGTCGTCCCGGTGTGCGGCGCGCACGACGTCCCCGCCTGGATCCACCCCGAGGACCGGTACATGATGAGCGACCCGGAGAAGGCCCTCGGCCGCTCCATCGGGATGCCGCTCATGGGCGAGCTGACGGTCGGCGAACCGGACGACGTCAAGGAACTGAGCGACGGCGCCCGGCTGCTGCTGGCGGGCATGGAGTTCGGCGTCTCGCATGCGCCCGGCCATACCAAGGGGTCGGTGACGTTCAGGATGCCCGAGGCCGCGGAGGTACCGCAGGTCCTCTTCTCGGGTGACCTGCTCTTCGCCGGCTCCGTCGGACGCACCGACCTGCCCGGCGGCGACCACGCCGAGCTCCTCGAGTCGCTGGCCCGCGTGTGCCTGCCGCTCGACGACTCGACCGTGGTCCTGTCCGGCCACGGCCCCCAGACGACCATCGGCCGCGAGCGCGCCACCAATCCGTATCTGCACGGTATGGACGCGCCCCGACGAGGAATGTGACGAGAGCGACATCGTGAGCACCTTCAAGGCCCCCAAGGGCACGTACGACCTGACCCCGCCCGACTCCGCGAAGTACCTCGCGGTGCGCGAGGCGATCGCCGCACCGCTGAAGAACTCCGGCTACGGCTACATCGAGACACCCGGCTTCGAGGACGTGGCCCTCTTCTCCCGCGGTGTCGGTGAGTCCACCGACATTGTCAGCAAGGAGATGTACACCCTCACCACCAAGGGCGGCGACGAGCTGGCGCTGCGCCCCGAGGGCACCGCGTCCGTGCTGCGCGCAGCCCTGGAGGCCAACCTCCACAAGCTCGGCAACCTGCCGGTCAAGCTCTGGTACTCCGGCTCGTACTACCGCTACGAGCGCCCGCAGAAGGGCCGTTACCGCCACTTCTCGCAGGTCGGTGCCGAGGCCATCGGCGCCGAGGACCCGGCGCTCGACGCCGAACTGATCATCCTGGCCGACCAGGCGTACCGCACCCTGGGCCTGCGCGAGTTCCGCATCCTGCTCAACTCGCTGGGCGACAAGGAGTGCCGGCCCGTCTACCGCGACGCGCTCCAGGGCTTCCTGCGCGAGCTCGACCTCGACGAGGAGACCCGCCGCCGCATCGAGATCAACCCGCTCCGGGTCCTCGACGACAAGCGCCCCGAGGTCCAGAAGCAGCTGACCGGCGCCCCGGTGCTGCGCGACTACCTGTGCGACGCCTGCAAGGCGTACCACGAGGAGGTCCGGGACCTGCTCACCGCGGCAGGTGTCGTGTACGAGGACGACGAGAAGCTCGTCCGCGGCCTCGACTACTACACCCGCACCACCTTCGAGTTCGTCCACGACGGTCTGGGCTCGCAGTCGGCGGTCGGCGGCGGCGGCCGCTACGACGGCCTGTCCGAGATGATCGGCGGACCCGCGCTCCCGTCCGTCGGCTGGGCGCTCGGTGTGGACCGCACCGTGCTCGCCCTGGAGGCCGAGGGCATCGAGCTCGAACTGCCCTCCACCACCAGCGTCTTCGCCGTACCGCTCGGCGAGGAGGCGCGCCGGGTGCTGTTCGGCGTCGTCACGCAGCTGCGCCGTGAGGGAGTCGCCGCGGACTTCGCGTTCGGGGGCCGTGGTCTGAAGGGCGCGATGAAGAGCGCCAACCGCTCGGGCGCGCGCTTCACGATCGTGGCCGGCGAACGCGACCTGGCCGAGGGGATGGTGCAGCTCAAGGACATGGAGTCCGGCGAGCAGACGGCCGTTCCGCTCGCCGAGGTGGCCGGCACGGTCAAGGCGCGCCTGGCGTAGGTCACTTCACGGGTCGCGGGCGGGCGGTGCACCGCCCGCCCGCGACCGGGTGCTCCGCGCACCGGCCGCTGCCGTCAACCCGGCGCGTTCGGATTCATCCCCGCGGACGGTTCCGGTCGGCGGGAGCCGGTGACGGCAGGGGGAGGCCGGAATCCTGGCCGCAGGCGAGAGACCCTGCACTCCATGCCGCCGGTGCCCGTCCGCGGGCGGATCCCGGCGCCGGTTTTCGCGCGCATCTTTATGTTCATCGAACGGAAGACCGGTGGAGAGGTGCGGCACAATGACCGTGCCCAGCAGGCTACTCAGTGACGGAACGGCGATATGACGACTGCAGCGGTTGACCATCCCTCCTCCGATCAGGACGAGGACGGCGGGAAGAGGACCATCGGCGGCAGTCGCGCGTTCGCACTGCTGCTGGTGATCACGGGCGCAGCCGGACTTCTCGCCGCGTGGGTCATCACGCTCGACAAGCTCAAGCTGATGGAGGACCCCACCTTCGTCCCGGGCTGCAGTCTCAACCCGGTGGTGTCCTGCGGCAACATCATGAAGAGCGAGCAGGCGGCCGCCTTCGGGTTCCCCAACCCGTGGCTGGGGATGGCCACCTACCCCGTGATCATCGGGATCGGGCTGGCCCTGCTCGCCGGAGCGCGCTTCCGCGGCTGGTACTGGCTCGGGATGAACGCGGGCACGCTGTTCGGCGTCGGATTCTGCACCTGGCTCCAGTACCAGTCGCTGTACAACATCAACTCGCTGTGCCTGTGGTGCTGCCTGGCCTGGGTCGCCACGATCTTCATGTTCTGCTACGTCACCACGCACAACATCAAGCACCGGATCATCCCCGCGCCCAGCTGGCTGCGCAACGGGCTCACCGAGTTCCACTGGGTGCCCCCGGTCCTGTGGGTCGGCATCATCGGCATGCTGATCCTGACCCGCTGGTGGGACTTCTGGACCCGGTGACCCGGCCGCGGAGCAAGTGACCCGGTCCGGCCGGGCGACCCGGCCCGTGCTGCCCCCTCGGCCCACCGGCCCGGCAGGGATGTCAGTGCGGTGACATAGGCTTCAAAACGTGGAGCCCGACCTCTTTACCGCAGCTGCCGAAGACCGCCAGGAGAAGGACCCGTCCAGCAGCCCTCTCGCTGTCCGGATGCGTCCGCGTACCCTCGACGAGGTCGTGGGGCAGCAGCATCTGCTCAAGCCGGGTTCGCCCCTGCGCCGCCTGGTCGGCGAGGGCAGCGGGGGACCGGCCGGCCCCTCCTCCGTGATCCTCTGGGGCCCGCCCGGCATCGGGAAGACGACCCTGGCGTACGTGGTCAGCAAGGCCACGAACAAACGATTCGTCGAGCTCTCCGCGATCACCGCGGGCGTCAAGGAAGTACGGGCCGTGATCGAGGGCGCCCGTCGCGCCACCGGGGGCTACGGCAAGGAGACCGTCCTCTTCCTCGACGAGATCCACCGCTTCTCCAAGGCCCAGCAGGACTCACTGCTCCCGGCCGTCGAGAACCGCTGGGTCACCCTGATCGCCGCGACCACCGAGAACCCGTACTTCTCGATCATCTCCCCGCTGCTCTCGCGCTCGCTGCTGCTGACCCTGGAGTCGCTGACCGACGACGACCTGCGGGGCCTGCTCCGCCGGGCGCTGACCGACGAGCGCGGACTCGGCGGCGCGGTGACGCTGCCGGAGGACGCGGAGGAGCATCTGCTGCGCATCGCTGGGGGCGACGCCCGCCGGGCGCTGACGGCGCTGGAGGCCGCGGCCGGCGCGGCGCTGTCCAAGCAGGAGGAGGAGATCACCCTCCAGACCCTGGAGGAGACGGTCGACCGGGCGGCCGTGAAGTACGACCGGGACGGCGACCAGCACTACGACGTGGCGAGCGCGCTGATCAAGTCGATCCGCGGCTCCGACGTCGACGCGGCGCTGCACTACCTGGCCCGGATGATCGAGGCGGGGGAGGACCCCCGGTTCATCGCCCGGCGGCTGATGATCTCGGCCAGTGAGGACATCGGCCTCGCCGACCCCACCGCGCTGCCCACCGCGGTCGCGGCGGCCCAGGCCGTCGCGATGATCGGCTTCCCGGAGGCGGCGCTCACCCTCAGCCACGCCACGATCGCCCTGGCCCTCGCCCCGAAGTCGAACGCGGCGACGCTGGCGATCTCCGCGGCCCAGGACGACGTGCGCAAGGGCCTGGCCGGCCCGGTCCCCGCCCATCTGCGCGACGGTCACTACAAGGGCGCGGCCAAACTGGGCCACGCCCAGGGCTATGTCTATCCGCACGATGTCCCCGGCGGCATCGCCGCGCAGCAGTACGCCCCGGACGCCGTCCGCGACAAGCGCTACTACCGTCCCACGCGCTACGGCGCGGAGGCGCGGTACGCGGATGTGGCGGACCGGGTCCGCGAGCGCCTCGGCCGCACGGAGCCCGACGGCGGCGCCGACGCGGCGGACACCCCTTAGGGCGCCCGCTCAGTGCGCGGCCGCTTCGAAGAGCGTGTGCATGGCGTGGTGCAGTTCCACCACGTCGCGCACGGGCTCGGGGAAATCGAAGCGCGCGTCGAAGCACGCGCCCTCCCGCTCGAAGAACCGGACCCGCAGCCCGAAGCGGTCCAGCGCGACCGGGACGACGGACGGCCGGCTCGTCGCACAGGCCCGGGACGCCCGCTCGCCGAGGAGCTCGGACAGCGTCCCCAGCTGCTCGCCGTGCGCCGAGTGCAGGTGCTGGAGCACCTCCGTCTCGTGGCCGGCGAGCGGATCCGCGGCCGCGTCCCGGAACTCCTCCGGCTCGACGGCCTCCGCGCCCCACAGGTCCTCGACGTGGGCCTCGCCCGTCTCCAGCCGCAGCAGCATCCGGCCGGGACCGGCGATGCCGGGCACGGAGGTGAGCCAGCCGCAGACGCGGGCCCGGCCGCGGATGCGGTGGGGTACGGAGACCGGAGCGACGTCCGTGATCTCCAGCACGGCCGTCAGCTCGTCGTCCTGGGCGTGCGTCGCGGCCCGTACGGCCGGGGAGTCGGCGGGGAATTCGAGGAAGAGATCCCCGTCCGGACCCACGCTGCGGGACAGCGGCATCAGCTGGTCCGAGCCCGCCGACTCCAGCCCGGGGATGAGCAGCACCGCGGAGCAGGTACTCTGTACGAGAGTTCGTGTGCGCTCGGCTGCTGACGGCATCCGTGTGTTTTCAAGCCCGCTGGGACGCGGCTGACCACGATCAGATCGGCCTTCCGTCGTAGCAGCACCTTCATGTGTGCTGCCGCTGTCTGTGCTGTCCGTGACGTGTGTGGTGTTCCCAGGGCGAGACATGCGATCTCCTTGAGTAAGGTGAGCCTAACCTAACCTACAACGGAGGTCTGGAGAACGTGCCTAATCAGTCGCGTCCCAAGGTCAAGAAGAGCCGCGCGCTCGGCATTGCGCTGACGCCGAAGGCGGTCAAGTACTTCGAGGCCCGCCCCTACCCGCCGGGCGAGCACGGCCGCGGCCGCAAGCAGAACTCGGACTACAAGGTCCGTCTGCTCGAGAAGCAGCGTCTGCGCGCCCAGTACGACATCAGCGAGCGCCAGATGGCGCGTGCCTACGACCGCGCCAAGAAGGCCGAGGGCAAGACGGGCGAGGCGCTCGTCGTCGAGCTCGAGCGTCGCCTCGACGCCCTGGTCCTGCGCTCGGGTATCGCCAAGACGATCTACCAGGCCCGCCAGATGGTCGTCCACGGCCACATCGAGGTCAACGGTGGCAAGGTCGACAAGCCGTCGTTCCGTGTCCGTCCGGACGACATCGTCATGGTCCGCGAGCGCAGCCGCGAGAAGTACCCCTTCCAGGTTGCCCGCGAGGGTGGTTACGACACCGACGGTGAGACCCCGCGCTACCTGCAGGTGAACCTGAAGGCCCTGGCCTTCCGCCTTGACCGGGACCCGAACCGCAAGGAAATCCCCGTGATCTGCGACGAGCAGCTCGTCGTCGAGTACTACGCCCGCTGATCCAGGCGTAGCCGCTCTTCACCAGCGCTCAGGCCCGCCCCTTCCCGATGCCGGGGAGGCGGCGGGCTTTCGCGTCTTCCCCGCCTGGGACGGCAGCCCCGGCGGGTCCTGCCCCTCCGGGCCGCCCTCCGCCTCCCGTGCGCCGGACCGGTCCGCCAGCGCCCTGGCCACCACCGCGTCCATGCCCAGCTGCCGGCCCGCGCGCCGCCCGGAGGCGTACCGCGCCTCGCCCAGCTCGTGACGCGACAACTCCTCGCACCGGGCCCGCGGCCCGCCGTAGTACGCCGAACCGAACAGCGGCAGCCCCACCGACGGCCAGATCTGTTCGGCGGCCCCCTGCAGCACGGCGGCCTCCGCCGCATCGCCCTCGACCACGGTGACGAGCGCCAGCAGCTCCAGCGCGAGCACCGTGCCGAGGCGGTCGTGGAAGGTGTGGCTGATGGCCAGCGACTTCCCGAGCAGTTCCCGGGCCCGGCCGGGACGGCCGCGCTGCAGCGAGGCGAAGGCCAGCACGTAGAGCGCGTAGCTGAGCGTCCACTGCTCCCCGTGGTCCTCGCAGATGTCCCGGACCTCCTCGCAGATCACCACCGCGCGGTCCAGATCGCCCTGGAACCCGACCGCCATGGCCAGCTCGACCTGCGCCATCAGCACGTTGCTGTTCAGCTCGCCGAGCTCCCGGTAGCGGACGAGAGCCTCCTGCAGCAGTTCGTCCGCGCGCGCCATGTCGTCCGTGACCAGGGCCAGGCACCCGGTGCGGTGCACCGCGTACGCCGACGCCACCGCGTCCCCCGTCAGCTCCGCCTCCTCCCGGCACTCGGTGAGCGCCGAGATCGCGCCCACCGGATCGCCCTGGAGCACCGCGACGTACCCGAGCACCCACAGCGCCTTCAGCCGCGAGGAGTCGTACGGCGTCTCCTCCTCCAGTACGTGGTCCAGCCAGTGCCGCCCCTCCGAGAGACGGCCGCAGCCGACCCACAGGAACCAGAGGGTGCCCGCCAGGTACTGCGCGAGATGCGCCTCCTCCGGGCACTCCAGCGAACACTCCATGGCCCGCCGCAGATTCGGCAGCTCGCTCTCCACCCGCGCCGCCACCTCGGCCTGCCGGGGACTGAACCAGTCGAGCTCGCACCAGGTCGCGAGCCCCAGGAACCAGTCCCGGTGACGGCGGCGCAGCCGGTCCGTGTCGCCGGTGGCCGTGAGCCACTCGGCGCCGTACTCGCGCACCGTGTCCAGCATCCGGTAGCGGGTGCCGGCCGCGGAGTCCTCCCGGAGCACGACCGACTGGGACAGCAGCCCGGACAGCACGTCCAGCACCGAGTCGGCCGGGAGGTCGGGGCCGCTGCAGATGTACTCGACCGCCTCCAGGTCGAACTGCCCGGCGAACACCGAGAGCCGGGCCCACAGCAGCCGCTGCTCCGGGGCGCACAGCTCATGGCTCCAGCCGATGGCGGTGCGGAGCGTCTGGTGGCGGGCGAGCGCGCTGCGGCTGCCGCCGGTCAGCAGCCGGAAGCGGTCGTCGAGCCGTTGCAGCACCTGCTCCGTCGACAGGGCGCGCAGCCGGCCGGCCGCCAGTTCCAGCGCCAGCGGAATCCCGTCGAGCCGCCGGCACAGCTCGCGGGCGGCGGCCCGGGTGTGCTCGGTCAGCCGAAAGTCCGGCTGCACCGAGGCCGCCCGCTCGGTGAAGAGCAGCAGGGCGTCCTCGTCGTTCATCGTCGCGAGCGGGTAGCCGGCCTCCCCGTCGAGCTCCAGCGGCAGCCGGCCGGCCGCCAGCACCCGCAGCCGCGGGGCCCGGCGCAGCAGGTCCCGTACCAACTCCGCGCAGGCGTCGACGAGATGCTCGAAGCCGTCGATCACCAGGAGCAGCCGGCGCTCGGCACAGTGTTCGAGGAGTGTCGTGCGCGGCGGGCTGTTGGTGTGGTCGCTGAGTCCCAGCGCATCGACCAGCGCGTGCTCCAGCAGCGCCGGATCGTGGACGGCGGACAGCTCCACCAGCCAGACCCCGTCGCAGTACCGTTTCTCCAGCAGTGCCGCCGCCCTGGTCACCAGCCGGGACTTGCCGACCCCGCCCACCCCGACCACGGTGACGAGCCGGGACTCCTCCAGCAGCCGGGCGAGATCGGCCAACTCGCCGTCACGTCCCACGAATCTGTTCAGTTCCGCCGGGAGATTGCCCGGGTGACAGGGGGTCTGAGCGTCGGGAGAGGTGGCCGGAGGACCCGAATCGTCGGGGGAGGGGCAGGGGCGCTGAGGGCGTCGCATGAAACACGCAGAGTACTGGCCCGAAAGCGCTCCGTACAATCTCGTTGCGGGAACTCCCACCGGGCCCGCCCGCAATGCGGTACAAGGCGCGAGCCCCGGCGCGATAGGCTCGGGGGACGGTGAGCGGCCGCCGCTGCGGCCCTCGCCGAAGAGCAGAGATCAAGACAGAGACAGACGACAAGCCAGAGAGCGGTGCACTGTGTCCGGTGGTGAGGTGGCCGGGATCCTGGTGGCCGTCTTCTGGGCGATCCTGGTTTCGTTCCTCGCCGTCGTGCTGGTGAGGCTCGCCCAGACGCTCAGGGCGACCACGAAACTCGTGGCGGACGTGACCGAACAGGCCGTCCCGCTGCTCGCCGACGCCTCCGCGACCGTGCGTTCCGCGCAGACCCAGCTCGACAAGGTCGACGCGATCGCGACGGACGTCCAGGAGGTCACCTCCAACGCCTCGGCCCTCTCGTCCACCGTCGCCTCCACCTTCGGCGGCCCGTTGGTCAAGGTCGCGGCGTTCGGTTACGGGGTCCGCCAGGCCATCGGCCGCAAGACCGGTCCCGAACCGGAAGGGCGCTCCCGGCGCTCGGTGATCGTCGGCCGGACCGTGCCGTCCGCGCGTGGCAAGAAGCGCAACGGCAGAAACTCCCGCGGATCGAAGGACTGACGCAGCGATGTTCCGCCGTACGTTCTGGTTCACCGCCGGCGCAGCCGCCGGCGTCTGGGCCACCGCCAAGGTCAACCGGAAGATCAAGCAGCTGACCCCCGAGAGCCTCGCGGCGCAGGCCGCGGACAAGGCGCTTGTGGCCGGTCACAAGCTCAAGGACTTCGCCCTGGACGTCCGCGAGGGCATGGTCAGGCGCGAAGCCGAACTGGGCGAGGCGCTGGGGCTCGAAGCCCCCGTCGACCCCGATCTCCCCGTGCAGCGCCACTTCGCCGTCGAGGCCGAACCCCGGGAATCCCGCAGGCTTCCCCCCTCGTCACGCACCTACAACTCGTACAACCGGAATGAGGACCACTGATGGAGTCGGCTGAAATTCGCCGCCGCTGGCTGAGCTTCTACGAGGAGCGCGGTCACACCGTTGTCCCTTCGGCGTCGCTCATCGCGGACGACCCGACTCTGCTGCTGGTCCCGGCCGGCATGGTGCCGTTCAAGCCGTACTTCCTCGGTGAGGTCAAGCCGCCCGCCCCGCGCGTCACCAGCGTGCAGAAGTGCGTCCGCACGCCGGACATCGAAGAGGTCGGCAAGACCACCCGGCACGGCACCTTCTTCCAGATGTGCGGGAACTTCTCCTTCGGCGACTACTTCAAGGAAGGCGCCATCGAGTACGCCTGGGAGCTGCTCACCGGCTCCGTGGCGGACGGCGGCTTCGGCCTCGACCCCGAGCGGCTGTGGATCACGGTCTACCTCGACGACGACGAGGCCGAGCAGATCTGGCGCGACAAGATCGGCGTCCCGGCCGAGCGCATCCAGCGCCTGGGCAAGAAGGACAACTTCTGGTCCATGGGCGTCCCCGGACCCTGCGGCCCGTGCTCCGAGATCAACTACGACCGCGGCCCCGAGTTCGGCGTCGAGGGCGGCCCGGCCGTCAACGACGAGCGGTACGTGGAGATCTGGAACCTGGTCTTCATGCAGTACGAGCGCGGCGCGGGCGACGGCAAGGACGACTTCCCGATCCTCGGCGACCTGCCCTCCAAGAACATCGACACCGGCCTCGGCCTCGAACGCCTCGCGATGATCCTGCAGGGCGTGCAGAACATGTACGAGACCGACACCCTGCGCGTCGTCATGGACCGGGCCACCGAGCTGACCGGTGTGCGCTACGGCGCCGCGGCCGGCACCGACGTCTCGCTCCGCGTGGTCGCCGACCACATCCGCACCTCGGTCATGCTGATCGGCGACGGCGTCACCCCCGGCAACGAGGGCCGCGGCTACGTGCTGCGCCGCATCATGCGCCGCGCCATCCGCAACATGCGGCTGATGGGAGCCACCGGCTCGGTCGTCAGCGAGCTCGTCGACGTCGTGATCAACACGATGGGGCAGCAGTACCCCGAGCTGGTCACCGACCGCAAGCGCATCGAGACCGTCGCGCTCGCCGAGGAAGCCGCCTTCCTGAAGGCCCTCAAGGGCGGCACCAACATCCTGGAGACCGCCGTCACCGAGACCAAGGCCGCCGGCGGCCAGGTCCTCGCCGGTGACAAGGCGTTCCTGCTCCACGACACCTGGGGCTTCCCCATCGACCTCACCCTGGAGATGGCCGCCGAACAGGGCCTCTCCGTGGACGAGGACGGATTCCGCCGTCTGATGCAGGAGCAGCGGGACAAGGCCAAGGCCGACGCCAGGGCCAAGAAGACCGGTCACGCCGACCTGTCCGCCTACCGCGAGGTGGCCGACAACTCCGGTGTCACCGAGTTCACCGGCTACACCTCCACCGAGGGCGAGTCGACGATCGTCGGCCTCCTCGTCGACGGTGTCCCCTCGCCCGCCGCCTCCGAGGGCGACGACATCGAGGTCGTCCTGGACCGCACCCCGTTCTACGCCGAGGGCGGTGGCCAGCTCGCCGACCAGGGGCGGATCCGGCTCGACAACGGCGCCGTCATCCAGGTGCGCGACGTCCAGCAGCCCGTCCCCGGCGTCTCCGTGCACAAGGGCTCGGTCCAGGTCGGCGAGGTGACGGTCGGCGCCTCAGCGCTCGCCACCATCGACAACACCCGCCGCCGCGCCATCGCCCGCGCCCACAGCGCGACCCACCTCACGCACCAGGCGCTGCGCGACGCGCTCGGCCCGACGGCCGCCCAGGCCGGTTCGGAGAACTCCCCGGGCCGCTTCCGCTTCGACTTCGGTTCACCCGCCGCCGTACCCGGCACGGTCCTCGTCGACGTCGAGCAGAAGATCAACGAGGTCCTCTCGCGGGAGCTCGACGTGCAGGCCGAGGTCATGTCGATCGACGACGCGAAGAAGCAGGGCGCCATCGCCGAGTTCGGCGAGAAGTACGGCGAGCGGGTCCGCGTCGTCACCATCGGCGACTTCTCCAAGGAGCTGTGCGGCGGCACGCACGTCCACAACACCGCCCAGCTCGGTCTGGTGAAGCTGCTCGGCGAGTCGTCCATCGGTTCCGGTGTCCGCCGCATCGAGGCCCTCGTCGGCGTCGACGCGTACAACTTCCTCGCCAAGGAGCACACGGTCGTCGCCCAGCTCCAGGAGCTGGTCAAGGGCCGCTCCGAGGAACTCCCGGAGAAGATCGCCGGCATGCTCGGCAAGCTGAAGGACGCCGAGAAGGAGATCGAGAAGTTCCGCGCGGAGAAGGTCCTCGCGGCCGCCGCCGGACTGGTCGACTCCGCCAAGGACGTACGGGGCGTCGCCCTGGTCACCGGTCAGGTGCCGGACGGCACCTCCGCCGACGACCTGCGCAGGCTCGTCCTCGACGTCCGTGGGCGCATCCAGGGCGGCCGGCCGGCCGTCGTGGCCCTGTTCACCACGGCCAACGGGCGCCCGCTGACCGTCATCGCCACCAACGAGGCCGCCCGCGAGCGCGGTCTCAAGGCCGGTGACCTGGTCCGCACCGCGGCCAAGACCCTCGGCGGCGGTGGCGGCGGCAAGCCGGACGTCGCGCAGGGCGGCGGTACCAACGCGGACGCCATCGGGGACGCCGTCGCCGCTGTCGAACGCCTCGTCACCGAGACGGCGTGACGCCGGACATGACGCAGATGCGCCGCGGTCGCCGGCTGGCGATCGACGTCGGGGACGCCCGGATCGGGGTCGCCTCGTGCGACCCCGACGGGATCCTCGCCACGCCGGTGGAGACCGTGCCGGGACGCGACGTCCCGGCCGCCCACCGGCGGCTCGGCCAGATCGTGGCGGAGTACGAGCCGATCGAGGTCATCGTCGGTCTGCCCCGGTCCCTGGGCGGCGGCGAGGGACCGGCCGCGGCCAAGGTCCGCGCGTTCACCGACGTGCTCGCCCGCGCGGTTGCACCCATTCCGGTGCGATTGCTGGACGAGAGGATGACCACAGTGACGGCCAGTCAGGGCCTGCGCGCATCGGGCGTGAAGTCCAAAAAGGGCCGATCCGTCATCGATCAGGCTGCCGCTGTGGTGATCCTTCAGAACGCTCTGGAGTCCGAACGGGCTTCGGGCAATCCACCCGGCGAGGGCGTCGAAGTGGTTGTCTGATCGCGATACGGTAACGTTCCGCGCGATGCGGCGGGTGTTCGAACAAACACCGCACAGCGAAGAGACGGAACGTCGTCTCGCGGCTCAAGGGGATCGATGACTGAGTATGGCCGGGGCCCCGGCTCCGAACCGTGGCATCCCGAGGACCCCTTGTGCGGGGACCAGGGATGGGGAGGCCAGCAGCCTGCCCACGGCCAGAGCCAGTACGACGGCCGGCAGCAGCCCTACCCGTCGCAGGATCCGTACGCCCAGCAGCACCCGCAGCAGGATCAGCAGCACCAGCAGGACCCCTACGCGCAGCAGCACCAGCAGCACCAGCAGCACCAGCAGGACCCGTACGCCCAGCAGCCGCAGTACCAGCAGCAGCCCCCGTACGGCGCGCAGCAGGACCCGTACGCCCAGCAGCCTCCCTACAACGGCGGCTGGGACACCGGCCAGCAGCCCGCCGCGATGCCGTACGAGGGCCAGCAGGCCGCCCCGTACGGCTACGGCGAGACGAACGACTACTACGGCACCCCCGAGGCCTACCCGCCCCCGCAGCCCCCGGGCCGCCGTGAGGCCGCGCCGGAACAGGCCCCCGCGCAGCACCCCGACTGGGACCCGGAGGTCCAGCCGGAGGAGACGCACCCCTTCTTCACCGGCGCGGACGACGGCGACGCCAAGGACGACGACTCCTACGACGACGGCCCGCGTGAGTCCCGCCGCGGGAACGGGGACGGCGAGCGCCGCGGCAAGGGCAAGAAGAAGAAGGGCCGCAGCGGCTGCGCCTGCCTGGTCGTCTCCCTCGTCCTGGTCGGCGGTCTCGGCGGCGCGGGTTATGTCGGCTACTCCTTCTACAAGGACAAGTTCGGCGCGGCCCCCGACTACGCGGGCAGCGGCTCGGGCTCGGTCGAGGTGGAGATCCCCAAGGGCGCGTACGGCTACGACATCGGCAACATCCTGAAGAAGGCCGGCGTCGTCAAGAGCGTCGACGCGTTCGTCTCCGCGCAGAACGAGAACCCCAAGGGGAAGTCGATCCAGGCGGGCGTCTACCTCCTCCACTCGGAGATGTCTGCGTCCGAGGCCGTGAAGATGATGGTCGACCCGAAGAGCCAGAACCTTCTGGTGATTCCCGAGGGAACGCGCAATGTCGCCGTCTACGCGATGGTCGACAAGAAGCTGAACCTCAAGAAGGGCACGACCGAGGACATCGCCAAGTCCAAGAAGTCCGACCTGGGCCTGCCCGGCTGGGCGAGCAAGAACAAGGACATCAAGGACCCGCTGGAAGGATTCCTCTACCCGGCCGCGTATCCGGTGACGAAGGAGACCAAGCCGGAGGCGATCCTCAAGAAGATGGTCTCGCGGTCGAACGAGGAGTACGACAAGCTCGATCTCGCGGGCGCGGCCAAGAAGCACAATCTGGACGGTCCCTGGCAGATGCTCACGGCGGCCAGCCTGGTCCAGGCGGAAGGCAAGACGCACGACGACTTCCGCAAGATGGCGGAGGTCATCTACAACCGTCTCAAGCCGACCAATACCGAGACGAATCAGTACCTTCAGTTCGACTCGTCGTTCAATTACCTCAACAAGCAGAGCAAGATCAATATCACCCTGGAAGAGATCCGTAAGAACAAGGATCCGTACAACACGTACACCAGGCAGGGTCTTACCCCCGGACCCATCGGGAACCCCGGGAACGAAGCACTGGCGGCCGCTCTGAATCCGACCAACGACGGCTGGATCTACTTCGTGGCCACCGACGGTGAGCACAAGACCGAGTTCGCCAAGACCTACAAAGAGTTCCTGAAGCTCAAGGAAAAGTTCGATGGCCTCGACTGACGGGCACAGGAGGGCAGCCGTCCTCGGCTCGCCCATCGCCCACTCCCTCTCCCCGGTCCTGCACCGGGCCGCGTACGCCGAGCTCGGCCTCGACGGCTGGTCGTACGACCGGTTCGAGATCGACGAGCAGGCGTTGCCCGGCTTCGTCGCGGGTCTGGACGGCAGCTGGGCCGGGCTCTCCCTCACCATGCCGCTGAAGCGGGCGATCATCCCGCTGCTGGACGAGATCAGCGAGACCGCCTCCTCGGTCGAGGCGGTGAACACGGTGGTCCTCACCGAGGACGGCCGGCGCCTCGGGGACAACACCGATATCCCCGGCATGATCGCCGCCCTGCGCGAACGCGGTGTCGAGAAGACCGAGTCCGCCGCCGTCCTCGGCGCCGGAGCCACGGCCTCGTCCGCCCTCGCCGCGCTCTCGCGGATCTGCACCGGACCGGTCACGGCCTACGTCCGCAGCCGCGCGCGCGGTAACGAGATGCGGGGCTGGGGGGACCGGCTGGGTGTGGACGTCCGGATCGCGGATTGGGCAGAAGCGGGCGATATCGTCAGTGCACCGCTAGTCATTGCGACGACTCCTGCGGGTGCGACTGATGAGCTAGCGGCGTCATTGGCGGCCCCGTCCGGTGTCCTCTTTGACGTTTTGTACGATCCGTGGCCTACCTCCCTGGCTGCCGCTTGGTCATCGAAGTGCTGTCCAGTTATTAGCGGTATCGACTTGCTTGTTCATCAGGCACTGTTGCAGATTCAGAAATTCACCGGGAAGTCGGATATTTCGCTTTCCCTGCTCAGGGAGTCAGGGTGGGCTGCTCTGGCGGCCAGAGGTTCCTGAACGAGGGTGTCTGATCTGGAGGGAGGGCGATTTCTGCCAAACTCGTTGCGCCCGAGATGATGGATTGTTATATTCTGCCTCTCGTCAACGAGGGGGGACTGTGAATATTAAGCGTGTTGGGGTTTCCGCTACTGCGTTTGTTGCAATGCTGGCCGCTGGAGTGGTTGCTGCCCCGCCTGCTGCGGCTGCTGCGTCGACTCCGGAGGCAGCCTGCGGTTCTGGTTATTCCCGACTTCAGTCAGCTGGTATTGGCTGGAGTAGTCAGAATCAGGAGTTCTCGGCTCGCGTTTATTTGCTTTACAGCTCGGCCACAGGGAACAATTGCGTCGTAACTATGCGCAGTCCTGGCTGGTACGGGCAGGGCACGGAGCTGCTGGAGTCCGGAGTGCAGGCTCAAGGTGGAGCTTGGAAGAAGGACCGCGGAAATTACAAGTATTATGCGGGTCCCGTGTACGTCAAGGCGGTAAACACCTGCGTTCGGTATACGGGAGGCGTGCAGTACGTCGATAACGGCGTATTTTGGGACAGCCACACCAGTCCTTACGGATGGTGTGGCTGATCCGTATTCACCAGGTGAATCGGCAACGGCTGCCGCAGGGAGCGTTCGCGCTTCGTGCGGCAGCCTTTTGCTGAGTACGGAGGAGTTGGCTCTCGCCCGAACGGCCAATGAGCCGTCCGTCTGATGGACCGGCGGCGGGCCGCGGTCCCCGGCCGTGGGAGGATCGGGGGCGGCGGGCCAGGGCCGCGCACCCGGTCGCGCCGTATGCAGTTACAGGCGCGAGCATGAGGAGCACCGTTGAGCAGGTTGCGCTGGCTGACCGCCGGAGAGTCGCACGGCCCCGCACTGGTGGCGACGCTGGAGGGTCTTCCCGCCGGTATCCCCGTCACCACGGAGATGGTGGCGGACGCGCTCGCCAGGCGACGGCTCGGATACGGGCGCGGCGCCCGGATGAAGTTCGAGAAGGACGAGGTCACCTTCCTCGGCGGGGTGCGGCACGGGCTGACCATGGGCTCGCCCGTCGCCGTCATGGTGGGCAACACCGAGTGGCCCAAGTGGGAGCAGGTCATGTCGGCCGATCCGGTCGACCCCGACGTGCTGGCCGCCCAGGCCCGTAACGCCCCGCTGACCCGCCCCCGGCCCGGCCACGCCGACCTCGCCGGCATGCAGAAGTACGGCTTCGACGAGGCCCGGCCGATCCTGGAGCGCGCCAGTGCCCGGGAGACCGCGGCGCGCGTCGCCCTCGGGGCCGTCGCCCGGTCGTACCTCAAGGAGACGGCCGGCATCGAGATCGTCAGCCATGTCGTCGAGCTGGCCGCCGCGAAGGCGCCGTACGGCGTCTACCCCGTGCCCGCCGACGTCGACAAGCTCGACGCCGACCCGGTGCGCTGCCTCGACGCCACCGCGAGCAAGCAGATGGTCGCCGAGATCGACCAGGCCCACAAGGACGGCGACACGCTCGGCGGTGTGGTCGAGGTGCTGGCGTACGGAGTGCCGGTCGGCCTCGGTTCGCACGTGCACTGGGACCGCCGCCTCGACGCCCGGCTCGCCGCCGCGCTCATGGGCATCCAGGCCATCAAGGGCGTCGAGGTCGGCGACGGCTTCGACCTGGCCCGGGTGCCGGGTTCGCAGGCGCACGACGAGATCCTGGTGACCGACGACGGGATCAGGCGTGCCTCCGGCCGCTCCGGCGGCACCGAGGGCGGACTGACCACCGGCGAGCTGCTGCGCGTCCGCGCCGCGATGAAGCCGATCGCGACCGTGCCCCGCGCGCTGGCCACGGTCGACGTGCAGACCGGTGAGCCGGCCAAGGCGCACCACCAGCGCTCCGATGTCTGCGCCGTTCCGGCCGCAGGGATCGTCGCCGAGGCGATGGTCGCGCTGGTCCTCGCCGACGCGGTCGCGGAGAAGTTCGGCGGCGACAGCGTCACCGAGACCCACCGCAACGTCCAGTCGTACCTCGACCACCTCCAGATCCGATGAGCCGTCCGCTGATCGTCCTGGTCGGGCCGATGGGCGTCGGCAAGTCCACGGTCGGTGAACTGCTCGCCGCCCGGCTGGGCACCGGCTACCGGGACACCGACGCCGACGTCGTCGCCACCGCGGGCAAGCCGATCTCCGAGATCTTCTACGACGAGGGCGAGGACCACTTCCGCGCCCTCGAACGGCAGGCCGTCCGGGCCGCGGTCGCCGAGCACGGGGGAGTCCTCTCGCTCGGCGGCGGCGCCGTCCTCGACGAGGAGACGCGCGCCCTGCTCGCGGACCATGCCGTCGTCTACCTCTCGATGGACGTCGACGAGGCGGTCAAGCGGGTGGGGCTGAACACCGCGCGCCCGCTGCTCGCCGTGAACCCGCGCCGGCAGTGGCGCGAACTCATGGAGGCCCGCCGCCACCTCTACACGGAGGTGGCCCGTGCGGTCGTCGCGACCGACGAGCGCACACCGGAAGAGGTCGCGCAGGCGGTCCTCGACGCACTGGAGCTGCCGGACGCGCCGTCCGGCCGGGAGACACGAACGATGACCGACCAGGCACCCACCCGCATCCAGATCGCCGGCAGCGCGGGCACCGACCCGTACGAGGTACTGATCGGCCGGCAGCTCCTGGCCGAACTGCCCACGCTCATCGGCACCCGGGCCAAGCGCGTCGCGGTCCTGCACCCCGAGGCACTCGCCGAGACCGGCGAGGCGGTCCGCCAGGACCTCGCGGACCAGGGCTACGAGGCCATCGCGATCCAGCTGCCCAACGCGGAGGAGGCCAAGACCGTCGAGGTCGCGGCCTACTGCTGGAAGGCGCTCGGCCAGACCGGCTTCACCCGCACCGACGTCATCGTCGGCATCGGCGGCGGCGCCACCACGGACGTCGCGGGCTTCGTCGCCGCCTCCTGGCTGCGCGGAGTGCGCTGGATCGCCGTACCGACGACCGTGCTCGGCATGGTCGACGCCGCCGTCGGCGGGAAGACCGGCATCAACACCGCCGAGGGCAAGAACCTCGTCGGCGCCTTCCACCCGCCCGCCGGGGTCCTGTGCGACCTGGCCGCGCTGGACTCGCTGCCGGTCAACGACTACGTCTCCGGCATGGCCGAGATCATCAAGGCCGGCTTCATCTCCGACCCGGTGATCCTCGACCTCGTCGAGGCCGACCCGCAGGGCGCGCGCACACCGGCCGGACCGCACACCTCCGAGCTGATCGAGCGGGCCATCCGGGTCAAGGCCGAGGTCGTCTCCAGCGACCTCAAGGAGTCCGGACTCCGCGAGATCCTCAACTACGGCCACACGCTGGCCCACGCGATCGAGAAGAACGAGCGCTACAAGTGGCGCCACGGCGCCGCCGTCTCCGTCGGCATGGTCTTCGCCGCCGAACTGGGCCGGCTCGCCGGACGCCTGGACGACGCCACCGCCGACCGGCACCGCGCCGTCCTGGAGTCCGTCGGACTGCCGCTCACCTACCGCGGCGACCAGTGGCCCAAGCTGCTGGAGAACATGAAGGTCGACAAGAAGTCCCGCGGCGACCTGCTGCGCTTCATCGTCCTGGACGGTCTCGGCAAGCCCACCGTCCTGGAGGGCCCCGACCCGGCGATTCTGCTCGCCGCCTACGGCGAGGTGTCGGCGTGACCCGCAGGGTGTTCGTCCTCAACGGACCCAACCTCGGCCGGCTGGGCTCCCGCGAGCCCGACGTCTACGGAGCCACTTCGTACGCCGGACTCGTCGAAGCCTGCCGCACCCTCGGCAAGGAGCTCGGCTTCGACGTCGACGTCCGCGAGACGAACGACGAGGGCGAGCTGATCCGCTGGCTCCACGAGGCCGCGGACGGTTCAATTCCGGTCGTTCTCAACCCGGGCGCCTTCACGCACTACTCGTACGGGATGCGGGACGCGGCAGCCCAGCGCACCGCGCCGCTGATCGAGGTGCACATCTCGAATCCGTACGCACGGGAGGAATTCCGCCACACCTCCGTGGTCGCGCCCGTGGCCACCGGGACCGTGGCCGGATTCGGTATCGGCTCCTACCGGCTCGCCCTGCGGGCGCTCGCGGACGAACTGACGGACTGACGCACCACCGCACCCGGAGGCCGGCCGGCCTCCGGGGCACTCCGGACCAGCCCCGGCCGTTCCCTCTGTGGCGGCCGGGGGCGGTACGGTTGCCGTTCCACCAGCGCCAGTTGCCTGTACGAGACGGAGTGCCACCGGATGCCGCACGCAGTGGGGGCACCGCTGCCGCCGCCCCAGGGACACGGAAACGGACCTGTCGGCTGGTCGCACCAGGCCCAGCACCCCGGCCACCAGGGCCCGCCGGTACCGCCGGCCGGTCCGCCCGCCCAGCCCCCGGCCGGTCATCCCGGCCCTCCGCCGGCCGGCCCGCCCGTTCCACCGCCGGCCACCCCGCCCGCCCACCAGGGCCAGAGCCAGGGCCAGGGCTGGAGCGGGCCCGCACCGCACCACGCCCCGGCCCCCGTCTCCCGGGAGACCACCGGGCACATCCAGCTGCCGCCGGGCGGGCCCGTGGGGCTGCCCGCACCGCCCGCCGAGCCCGGCACCGGCACCGCGACCCTCGCCGTGCTCCTGATCGGCCCGGCAGGCGCCGGGAAGACCACCGTGGCCAAGCTCTGGGCCAGCAGGCGCCGCGTCCCCACCGCCCACGTCAGCCTCGACGACGTCCGCGAGTGGGTCTGCACCGGCTTCGCCGACCCGCAGGCGGGGTGGAACGACCAGTCCGAGGCCCAGTACCGCCTGGCCCGCCGCACCTGCGGCTTCGCCGCCCGCAATTTCCTGGCCAACGGCATCTCCTGCATCCTCGACGACGCCGTCTTCCCGGACCGGCCCGTGGTCGGTCTGGGCGGCTGGAAGCGCCATGTCGGCCCCGGACTGCTGCCCGTCGTCCTGCTCCCGGGCCTGGAGATCGTCCTGGAGCGCAACGCCGCCCGCAGCGGCAACCGCCGCCTCTCCGACGAGGAGGTCGCCCGGATCCACGGCCGGATGGCCGGCTGGTACGGCTCCGGACTGCCGATCATCGACAACTCCACGTACGACGTGGAGACCACCGCGCGCGTCCTGGACGACATACTCGCCCGCTCCATAGCGAGCCCCCCGGCCTGGTGAGCCGGCGCCCGGCACGGGCGTCCGACGGCTGAGAGAGCCGTTCCACGGTCGGGTGCGCTGGCCGGGCGGGCAGGCTCCCGCGCTCGTACGCTCGATGTATGTCAGAGGTGTACGCCGTCCGCCGCGGGCTGCTCCGCGACCGGTGCGCCGCAGTCGGATCCGCGGCCGCCCTGGTCTCCCGCCCCGCCAATGTCCGCTACCTGGCGGGCGGAGCGCCCCCGGGTGCCGTGCTGCTGCTCGGCCCCGACGAGGACGTTCTGCTCTGCCCGCGCCCCCCGACCGGTGATCCGGGCGACGGGCGTACCGACGACCACCTGCGGGTGGATCTGCTGCCGGTGACCGGGGGCGATCCCGTGGTCGCCGCCGCTGGGCTGGCCACCGCCGGGGGAGCGGAGTCCCTGGCCGTCGAGGAACACGATCTGACGGTCGCCCGGCACCGGGCCATGGCCTCGGTCGCCCCGAAGCTCCGGCTGGCCGACCTCGGAGCCACCGTCGAGCAGCTGCGCATCGTCAAGGACGAGGAGGAGATCGGCTGCCTGCGGATCGCCGCCGAGATCACCGACCAGGCGCTGGGCGAGCTCCTCGAATCGATCCTCGTGGGCCGCACCGAGCGGCATCTCGCGCTGGAGCTGGAGCGCCGGCTGGTGGACCACGGCGCCGACGGTCCTGCCTTCGTGACGTCCGTCGCCACCGGTCCCAACTCCGGCCGGGGCCGTCACAGGCCCTCGGACCGACGGGTCGAGGAAGGAGATTTCCTCTCCGTCTGCCTCGGTGCGAACTACCGCGGCTACCGGTGCGAGATCGGCCGCACCTTCGTCATCGGCACGGCTCCGGCGGACTGGCAGATCGAGCTCTACGACCTGGTTTTCGCCGCTCAGCGGGCCGGACGCGAGGCGCTGGTGCCCGGCGCCGCCTACCGTGACGTGGACCGTGCGGCCCGTCATGTCCTGGACTCCGCGGGCCACGGTGAGGGCCTCGCACCCTGGACCGGGCACGGGGTGGGGCTCGAAATCGACGAGGACCCGCAGCTGGCACCCGCTGCCATGGGTAAACTGGACGCTTGTGTGCCGGTCACCGTCGAACCGGGGGTTCACCTCCCTGGCCGGGGCGGGGTCCGGATCGATGACACGCTCGTCGTGCGCCCCGAGGCGGACGGCGGACCCGAGCTACTCACCATTACGACCAAGGAGCTGCTCGCGCTCTAGCGCGCATCCTCGGTCGTTCCACCAGCTTCAGTCCAGGAGATTCCGCAACCGTGGCTTCCACGAACGACCTCAAGAACGGCCTGGTGCTCAAGCTCGACGGAGGCCAGCTCTGGTCCGTCGTCGAGTTCCAGCACGTCAAGCCCGGCAAGGGCCCTGCCTTCGTGCGCACCAAGCTCAAGAACGTGCTCTCCGGCAAGGTCGTCGACAAGACGTTCAACGCCGGCGTGAAGGTCGAGACGGCCACCATTGACCGGCGCGACATGCAGTTCTCGTACATGGACGGCGAGTACTTCGTCTTCATGGACATGGACACGTACGACCAGCTGATGGTCGACCGCAAGTCCGTCGGCGACGCCGCCAACTTCCTGATCGAGGGCTTCACCGCCTCCGTCGCCCAGCACGAGGGCGAGGTGCTCTACGTCGAGCTGCCGGCCGCCGTCGAGCTGACCATCCAGCACACGGACCCGGGCGTCCAGGGCGACCGGTCCACCGGTGGCACCAAGCCGGCCACGCTGGAGACCGGCTACGAGATCGGTGTCCCGCTCTTCATCACCACCGGTGAGAAGATCAAGGTCGACACCCGCTCGGGCGATTACCTCGGCCGGGTGAACAGCTAACCGTGGCTGCCCGGAACACGGCCCGCAAGCGTGCCTTCCAGATCCTCTTCGAGGCCGACCAGCGCGGTGAGTCCGTGCAGACGGTCCTCGCGGACTGGGTCCGGCACTCGCGGTCCGACACCCGTCAGCCGCCGGTCACCGAGTACACGATGGAACTCGTCGAGGGGTACGCGCAGTACGCGGACCGCATCGACGACCTCATCGTCACCTACGCCGTGGACTGGGAGATCGACCGCATGCCGGTCGTCGACCGGAACATCCTGCGGCTCGGTGCGTACGAGCTGATCTGGGTGGACGCGACACCCGACGCGGTGGTGATCGACGAGGCGGTGCAGATCGCCAAGGAGTTCTCCACCGATGACTCCCCGTCCTTCGTGAACGGCCTGCTGGCCCGTTTCAAGGAGCTCAAGCCGAACCTGCGCCGGGAGCAGTAGCCCCCGGCGGTGTTCTGCCGACGAAGGGCCCATGGTCGCGAGACCATGGGCCCTTCGGCATGCCGGCCTTCCGGGGGACGGTCCGGAAAACGGAAACGCCGGGTCCGGCGGGGCGCCCGGAGAGGGCCCCGCCGACCCGGCGGTACGTTTCTGCAGGGGTGGTCAGCCCTCGTCGTGAGCGACCGCGCGGCGCGCGTCCGCGTCCAGGACGCCCCAGCTGATCAGCTGCTCCGTGAGTACGGACGGCGACTGGTCGTAGATCACGGCCAGGGTGCGCAGGTCGTCCTGGCGGATCGAGAGCACCTTGCCGTTGTAGTCGCCGCGCTGGCTCTGGATCGTCGCCGCGTAGCGCTGCAGGGGTCCGGCCTTCTCCGGCGGGACGTGGGCGAGGCGCTCGAGCTGGAGAACGAGCTTCGGCGGCGGCTCGGCGGCCCCGCCGGGCGTCGTGCCGGGCAGGAGCTCCTGCACCGGAACGCCGTAGAAGTCAGCCAGCTCGGCAAGGCGCTGGACGGTGACGGCGCGGTCGCCGCGCTCGTACGAGCCGACCACGACGGCCTTCCAGCGGCCCTGCGACTTCTCCTCCACGCCGTGGAGGGAGAGGCCCTGCTGGGTGCGGATGGCGCGGAGCTTGGCCCCGAGCTGTTTTGCGTATTCGCTGGACATAAGGCTCCCCGGACGCTGGAACATTGTGCGGCTCCGCCGCGTGGCTGGTAACTCACTGTGAGGTTACGCAGCGTTACTTGGGTGCGTCAAGCTGAATGGTCCGTACCGGCACCTCCCGGGGGTGGGGCAAGGCCCCTGCTCAGGCCCTGGTAACGTGGATGACGCAATTTCGACGTCCTTTAAGATCCGTCCAGTGAGGCGGAGAAGGAGGTCCGTTTCTTATGGACGCACAGCACGACGCCACCGGCAATGCGGCACGCCCCGTTCTCGAGGCCCCCGACATCGCCCGAGTACTGACCCGTATCGCCCACGAGATCGTCGAACGCGCCAAGGGCGCCGACGACGTGGTGCTCCTCGGCATCCCGACCCGGGGCGTCTTCCTCGCCCGCAGGCTCGCCGACAAGCTCGAAGAGATCACCGGCCGGAAGATGCCGGTCGGCTCGCTCGACATCACCATGTACCGCGACGACCTCCGGATGCGCCCCGCGCGCGCCCTGGCCCGCACCGAGATCCCCGGCGAGGGCATCGAGGGCCGCCTGGTCGTCCTGGTCGACGACGTCCTCTTCTCCGGCCGCACGATCCGCGCCGCTCTCGACGCGCTCGGCGACATCGGCCGGCCCCGCGCGGTGCAGCTCGCGGTCCTCGTCGACCGCGGACACCGCGAACTCCCGATCCGCGCCGACTACGTCGGCAAGAACCTCCCCACGTCGCTGCGGGAGACGGTCAAGGTCCAGCTCGCCGAGGAGGACGGCCGCGACGCCGTGCTGCTCGGGGTCGAGCAGGCCGCCCCGGCGGTCGAGCAGTAGCTGCCCCTTCCGTACGGCCCGCCTGCCGTACGGCGGCTTCCGCACGCCCGCACGCCTGAACCCTCCAGCCACCCGGAGAACACCCAGATGAAGCGCCACCTCATCTCGGCCGCCGACCTCACCCGCGACGACGCCGTCCTGATCCTCGACACCGCCGAGGAGATGGCCAGGGTCGCGGACCGGCCGATCAAGAAGCTCCCGACCCTGCGCGGCCGTACCGTCGTCAACCTCTTCTTCGAGGACTCGACGCGTACCCGCATCTCCTTCGAGGCGGCCGCCAAGCGGCTGTCCGCCGACGTCATCAACTTCTCCGCCAAGGGCTCCTCCGTATCCAAGGGCGAGTCGCTCAAGGACACCGCGCTGACCCTGGAGGCGATGGGCGCCGACGCCGTCGTCATCCGGCACGGCGCCTCCGGCGCCCCGTACCGGCTGGCCACCTCCGGCTGGATCGACGGCGCGGTCGTCAACGCGGGCGACGGCACCCACGAGCACCCCACCCAGGCCCTGCTGGACGCCTTCACCATGCGCCGCAGGCTGGTCGGGCACGACACCGGACTCGGCAAGGACCTCGACGGCCGCCGGATCACGATCGTCGGCGACATCCTGCACAGCCGGGTCGCCCGCTCCAACGTCCACCTGCTCACCACCCTCGGCGCCCACGTCACCCTGGTGGCCCCGCCCACGCTGGTCCCCGTCGGCGTCGAGCAGTGGCCCTGCGACATCAGCTACAGCCTCGACGACGTGCTGCCGAAGTCGGACGCTGTGATGATGCTCCGTGTGCAGCGTGAGCGGATGAACGCCGCCTACTTCCCCACCGAGCGCGAGTACTCCCGCCGCTACGGCCTGGACGGCGAGCGGATGGCGAAGATGCCCGAGCACGCCATCGTCATGCACCCCGGCCCGATGGTCCGCGGCATGGAGATCACCGCCGAGGTGGCCGACTCCGACCGCTGCACGGTCGTCGAGCAGGTCGCCAACGGCGTCTCGATCCGCATGGCCGTGCTCTACCTGCTGCTCGGCGGCTCGGAGCCCGCCGCAGCTTCCCACCCGTCGCCCGCCGCCCGTACCGAGGAGAACAAGTAACCATGAGCAAGATCCTTATCCGCGGCGCGAAGATCCTCGGCGGCGAGCCCCAGGACGTCCTCATCGACGGCGAGACCGTCGCCGCAGTCGGCACCGGACTCGACGCGGGCGACGCCACCGTCATCGAGGCGGCGGGCCAGGTCCTGCTGCCCGGCCTGGTCGACCTCCACACCCATCTGCGCGAGCCCGGCCGCGAGGACTCCGAGACCGTCCTGACCGGCACCAAGGCCGCCGCGGTCGGCGGCTTCACCGCCGTCCACGCCATGGCCAACACCTTCCCCGTGGCCGACACTGCCGGCGTCGTCGAGCAGGTCTGGCGGCTCGGCAAGGAGTCCGGCTACTGCGACGTGCAGCCCATCGGCGCCGTCACCGTCGGCCTGGAGGGCAAGCAGCTCGCCGAGCTCGGCGCCATGCACGACTCGGCCGCCGGAGTGAAGGTCTTCTCCGACGACGGCAAGTGCGTCGACGACGCGGTGATCATGCGCCGCGCCCTGGAGTACGTGAAGGCGTTCGACGGGGTCGTCGCCCAGCACGCCCAGGAGCCCCGCCTCACCGAGGGCGCCCAGATGAACGAGGGCATCGTCTCGGCCGAGCTCGGACTCGGCGGCTGGCCCGCCGTCGCCGAGGAGTCGATCATCGCCCGCGACGTCCTGCTCGCCGCCCACGTCGGCTCCCGGGTGCACATCTGCCACCTGTCGACCGCAGGCTCCGTCGAGATCGTCCGCTGGGCCAAGTCCAAGGGCTGGAACGTCACCGCCGAGGTCACCCCGCACCACCTGCTCCTCACCGACGAGCTCGTCCGGTCCTACAACCCGGTCTACAAGGTGAACCCGCCCCTGCGCACCGAGGCCGACGTGCTGGCCCTGCGCGAGGCCCTCGCCGACGGCACCATCGACTGCGTCGCCACCGACCACGCCCCGCACCCGCACGAGGACAAGGACTGCGAGTGGGCCGCGGCCGCCATGGGCATGGTGGGCCTGGAGACCGCACTTTCCGTCGTCCAGCAGACGATGGTGGAGACCGGACTCCTCGACTGGGCCGGTGTCGCCGACCGCATGTCCTCGCGCCCCGCAGCCATCGGACGCCTCGAAGGACACGGCCGGCCCGTCTCGGAGGGCGAGCCCGCCAACCTCACCCTGGTCGATCCGGCATACCGTGGAGTCGTGGACCCCGCGGGATTCGCCTCCCGCAGCCGCAACACCCCCTACGAGGGGCGCGAGCTGCCGGGCCGAGTGACCCACACCTTCCTGCGGGGCCGTGCCACGGTCGTCGACGGGAAGCTCGCGTGACAACACTCAGCCCCACCCACCAGCTGCTCCACCTGGCCGCCGAGCAGAAGTCGGCGGAAGTGACCGACTGGTCCGCCCGCATCAGCTGGGTGATCGGACTGGTCGTCCTCATCGCGTTCGTCTACTGGCTGATGCGCCAGGGATGGAAGTGGCGCGGGAGCCTCCAGTCCGGTCTCTCCGACCTCGCGACCACCCCCGAAGGCTTCGCCGACGGCGAGAAGCTCCTCACCCTGACCGGGCGCTACCACGCCTCGACGACGGCCGGGCAGTGGCTCGACCGCATCGTCGCCCACGGCCTCGGCACCCGCAGCCGCGTCGAGCTCACCCTCTCCGAACAGGGCCTCGACGTCGTACGGCCCGGCGCGGCGGACTTCTTCGTCCCCGCCGCCGACCTGCGCGAGGCCAGGACCGACAAGGCACTCGCAGGCAAGGTCCTGCCCGAGGGCGGACTCCTGGTCATCACCTGGGCGCTCGGCGACCAGCTGATCGACTCCGGATTCCGCTCCGACCACTCGGCCGAGCACCCCGCCTGGGTCGAAGCCGTCAACCACCTCACCAGCACTACGGAAGGCACCGCACGATGACGATCTCCACCCGGGGAGCCGCCAAAGCTCCCGCCGTACTCGTCCTGGAGGACGGCCGCGCCTTCCGCGGCCGCGCCTACGGGGCTGTGGGGGAGACCTTCGGCGAGGCGGTGTTCTCCACCGGCATGACCGGCTACCAGGAGACGCTGACCGACCCCTCGTACCACCGCCAGGTCGTCGTGATGACCGCCCCGCACGTCGGCAACACCGGTGTGAACGACGAGGACCCCGAGTCCCGGCAGATCTGGGTCGCCGGCTACGTCGTCCGCGACCCCGCCCGCGTGCCCTCCAACTGGCGCTCGCAGCGCTCGCTCGACGAGGAGCTCGCCGGCCAGGGCGTCGTCGGCATCAGCGGCATCGACACCCGCGCCCTCACCCGCCACCTGCGCGAGCGCGGCGCCATGCGCGTCGGCATCTTCTCCGGCGACACCCTCGCCGACGACGAGACGCTGCTCGCCAAGGTGCGCCGGGCGCCCGAGATGAGCGGCGCCGACCTCTCCGCGGAGGTCGCCACCAAGGAGACGTACGTCGTCCCCGCGATCGGCACCAAGAAGTTCACCGTCGCCGCGATCGACCTCGGCATCAAGGGCATGACCCCGCACCGGATGGCCGAGCGCGGCATCGAGGTGCACGTGCTGCCCGCCACCGCCACCCTGGAGGAGGTGTACGCGGTGCGGCCCGACGGCGTCTTCTTCTCCAACGGACCCGGCGACCCGTCCACCGCCGACCACCCCGTCTCCGTCATGCAGGGCGTCCTGGAGCGGAAGACCCCGCTCTTCGGCATCTGCTTCGGCAACCAGATCCTGGGCCGCGCGCTCGGCTTCGGCACGTACAAGCTGAAGTACGGCCACCGCGGCATCAACCAGCCCGTGCAGGACCGCTCGACCGGCAAGGTCGAGGTCACCGCGCACAACCACGGCTTCGCCGTCGACGCCCCGCTCGACAAGGTCTCCGACACCGCCTACGGGCGTGCCGAGGTCTCCCACGTCTGCCTGAACGACCAGGTCGTCGAGGGCCTCCAGCTCCTCGACCGGCCGGCCTTCAGCGTCCAGTACCACCCCGAAGCAGCCGCCGGCCCGCACGACGCCGCGTACCTCTTCGACCGTTTCGTCACCCTGATGGAGGGCCAGCGTGCCTAAGCGCTCCGATATCCAGTCCGTCCTGGTCATCGGCTCCGGTCCGATCGTCATCGGCCAGGCCGCCGAGTTCGACTACTCCGGCACCCAGGCCTGCCGCGTCCTCAAGGCCGAGGGCCTGCGCGTCATCCTGGTGAACTCCAACCCGGCGACGATCATGACCGACCCGGAGATCGCCGACGCCACCTACGTCGAGCCGATCACCCCCGAGTTCGTCGAGAAGATCATCGCCAAGGAGCGCCCCGACGCGCTGCTCCCCACCCTGGGCGGCCAGACCGCGCTCAACACCGCGATCTCCATGCACGAGAACGGTGTCCTGGAGAAGTACGGCGTCGAGCTCATCGGCGCCAACGTCGAGGCCATCAACAAGGGCGAGGACCGCGACCTCTTCAAGGGCGTCGTCGAGGCCGTCAAGGCGAAGATCGGATACGGCGAGTCCGCCCGCTCCGTCATCTGCCACACGATGGACGACATCATCGAGGGCGTCGACACCCTCGGCGGCTACCCCGTCGTCGTCCGCCCCTCCTTCACCATGGGCGGCGCCGGCTCCGGCTTCGCCCACGACGAGGACGAGCTGCGCCGCATCGCCGGACAGGGCCTCATGCTCTCCCCGACCACCGAGGTGCTCCTGGAGGAGTCCATCCTCGGCTGGAAGGAGTACGAGCTGGAGCTGATGCGCGACAAGAACGACAACGTCGTGGTCGTCTGCTCCATCGAGAACTTCGACCCGATGGGCGTCCACACGGGTGACTCGATCACCGTCGCCCCGGCGATGACGCTCACCGACCGCGAGTACCAGCGGCTGCGCGACATCGGCATCGCGATCATCCGCGAGGTCGGCGTCGACACCGGCGGCTGCAACATCCAGTTCGCCATCGACCCGGCCGACGGCCGCGTCATCGTGATCGAGATGAACCCGCGCGTCTCCCGCTCCTCGGCGCTGGCGTCGAAGGCCACCGGCTTCCCGATCGCCAAGATCGCCGCCAAGCTGGCCGTCGGCTACACGCTCGACGAGATCCCCAACGACATCACCGAGAAGACGCCGGCCTCCTTCGAGCCGACGCTCGACTACGTCGTGGTCAAGGCCCCTCGCTTCGCCTTCGAGAAGTTCCCCTCCGCCGACTCCACCCTCACCACCACCATGAAGTCGGTGGGCGAGGCCATGGCGATCGGCCGGAACTTCACCGAGGCGCTCCAGAAGGCGCTGCGCTCCCTGGAGAAGAAGGGCTCGCAGTTCGCCTTCACCGGCGAGCCCGGCGACAAGGCGGAGCTGCTGGCCGATGCGGTCCGCCCGACCGACGGCCGGATCAACACCGTCATGCAGGCGATCCGGGCCGGCGCCACCCAGGAGGAGGTCTTCGAGTTCACGAAGATCGACCCCTGGTTCGTCGACCAGCTCTTCCTGATCAAGGAGATCGCCGACGAGCTGGCCGCCGCCGACAAGCTCGTCCCCGAACTGCTGGCCGACGCCAAGCGGCACGGCTTCTCGGACGCGCAGATCGCCGAGATCCGCGGCCTGCGCGAGGACGTCGTCCGCGAGGTCCGGCACGCGCTCGGTATCCGCCCGGTCTACAAGACGGTCGACACCTGCGCCGCCGAGTTCGCCGCGAAGACGCCGTACTTCTACTCCTCCTACGACGAGGAGAGCGAGGTCGCGTCCCGCACCAAGCCCGCGGTGATCATCCTCGGCTCCGGCCCCAACCGCATCGGCCAGGGCATCGAGTTCGACTACTCCTGCGTCCACGCCTCCTTCGCCCTGAGCGACGCCGGCTTCGAGACCGTGATGGTCAACTGCAACCCGGAGACGGTCTCCACCGACTACGACACCTCCGACCGCCTGTACTTCGAGCCGCTGACGCTGGAGGACGTGCTGGAGATCGTGCACGCCGAGTCCCTCGCGGGCCCGATCGCGGGTGTCATCGTCCAGCTCGGCGGCCAGACCCCGCTCGGCCTGGCGCAGGCGCTCAAGGACAACGGCGTGCCCGTCGTCGGCACCTCCCCGGAGGCGATCCACGCCGCAGAGGACCGCGGCGCCTTCGGCCGCGTGCTCGCCGAGGCCGGCCTGCCCGCCCCGAAGCACGGCACCGCGACCACCTTCGCCGAGGCCAAGGCCATCGCCGACGAGATCGGCTACCCCGTCCTCGTACGCCCGTCGTACGTGCTCGGCGGCCGCGGCATGGAGATCGTGTACGACGAGACCCGGCTCTCCTCGTACATCTCCGAGTCCACCGAGATCAGCCCCACCCGGCCGGTCCTGGTCGACCGCTTCCTCGACGACGCGATCGAGATCGACGTCGACGCGCTCTACGACGGCACCGAGCTCTACCTCGGCGGCGTCATGGAGCACATCGAGGAGGCCGGTATCCACTCCGGCGACTCCGCCTGCGCCCTGCCCCCGATCACACTCGGCGGCTACGACATCAAGCGGCTGCGCGCCTCCACCGAGGGCATCGCCAAGGGCGTCGGCGTCCGCGGACTGATCAACATCCAGTTCGCGCTCTCCGGGGACATCCTCTACGTCCTCGAAGCCAACCCGCGCGCCTCGCGCACCGTCCCCTTCACCTCGAAGGCGACCGCGGTGCCGCTCGCGAAGGCCGCCGCCCGCATCTCGCTGGGCGCGACCGTCGCGGAGCTGCGCGAGGAGGGCCTGCTGCCCAGGCACGGCGACGGCGGCACCCTGCCGCTGGACGCCCCGATCTCCGTCAAGGAGGCCGTCATGCCGTGGTCGCGCTTCCGCGACATCCACGGCCGCGGCGTCGACACGGTGCTGGGCCCGGAGATGCGCTCCACCGGCGAGGTCATGGGCATCGACTCGGTCTTCGGCACGGCGTACGCCAAGTCGCAGGCCGGCGCCTACGGCCCGCTGCCCACCAAGGGCCGCGCCTTCATCTCCGTCGCCAACCGCGACAAGCGCTCGATGATCTTCCCGGCCCGCGAGCTGGTCGCCCACGGCTTCGAGCTGATGGCCACCTCCGGCACCGCCGAGGTGCTCAAGCGCAACGGCATCAACGCCACCATCGTGCGCAAGCAGTCCGAGGGCGAGGGCCCGAACGGCGAGAAGACGATCGTCCAGCTGATCCACGACGGCGAGGTCGACCTCATCGTCAACACGCCGTACGGGACCGGCGGCCGGCTCGACGGCTACGAGATCCGCACCGCGGCCGTCGCCCGGTCCGTGCCGTGCCTCACCACCGTCCAGGCGCTCGCCGCGGCGGTCCAGGGCATCGACGCACTCAACCACGGGGACGTGGGCGTCAGGTCGCTCCAGGAACACGCGGAGCATCTGACCGCGGCCCGCGACTAGAGAAGCCAGCAGGGGGACACCGGAAACGGTGTCCCCCTCTTCATGAGGACACCGTGATGTACAAACTCTTCTTCCAGCTGGTCTTCAAGCGCATGGACCCGGAGCGCGCCCACTACGCCGCCTTCCGCTGGATCCGCCTGGCCGCCCGCATCCCCGTCCTGCGCACCTTCGTCGCCGCCGCGCTCGCCCCCCGCTACCAGGAGCTGCGCACCGAGGCCCTCGGCCTGCGGATGCACGGCCCCTTCGGCCTCGCCGCCGGCTTCGACAAGAACGCCGTCGCGATCGACGGCATGGCGATGCTCGGCTTCGACCACGTCGAGATCGGCACCGTGACCGGCGAGCCCCAGCCGGGCAACCCGAAGAAGCGCCTGTTCCGCCTGGTGGCGGACCGCGCGCTCATCAACCGCATGGGCTTCAACAACGAGGGCTCGGCCGCCGTCGCCGAGCGGCTGGGGGCCCGCAACCCGGTCTTCCGGACCACCGTCGGCGTCAACATCGGCAAGACGAAGGCCGTCGCCGAGGCCGACGCGGCCGCCGACTACGTGAAGTCCACCGAGCGGCTCGCCGCACACGCGGACTACCTCGTCGTCAACGTCTCCTCGCCCAACACGCCCGGACTGCGCAACCTCCAGGCCACCGAGTCGCTGCGCCCGCTGCTGACCGCCGTGCGCGAGGCGGCCGACCGGACCGTCTCCGGCCGACGCGTCCCGCTGCTCGTCAAGATCGCCCCCGACCTCGCGGACGAGGACGTCGACGCCGTCGCCGACCTCGCCGTGGAACTGGGCCTGGACGGCATCATCGCCACCAACACCACCATCGCCCGCGAGACCCTGGGCCTGAAGTCCCCGGCCGCCCTGACCGGGGAGACCGGCGGACTGTCCGGCGCGCCCCTCAAGGAGCGCTCCCTGGAGGTCCTGGGCCGCCTCTACGCGCGCGTGGGCGACCGGATCACCCTGGTCGGCGTCGGCGGCATCGAGAACGCCGAGGACGCCTGGCAGCGCATCCTCGCCGGCGCCACGCTCGTCCAGGGCTACAGCGCCTTCATCTACGAGGGCCCGTTCTACGCCCGCGCGATCCACAAGGGCCTGGCCGCGCGCCTGGCCGCCTCCCCGTACGCCACCCTCGCCGACGCGGTCGGCGCGGAAACCCGGAAGGCAGCGAAATGACCCCGGAACCCTTCGGCGCACGTCTGCGCCAGGCCATGGACACCCGTGGCCGGCTCTGCGTCGGTATCGACCCGCACGCCTCCCTGCTCACCTCCTGGGGGCTGAACGACGACGTCGCGGGCCTGGAGCGCTTCACCCGTACCGTCGTCGAGGCACTGGCCGACCGGGTCGCGGTGCTCAAGCCGCAGTCCGCGTTCTTCGAGCGCTTCGGCTCGCGCGGCATCGCCGTCCTGGAGAAGGCCGTCGAGGAGTCCCGTGCGGCCGGCGCGCTGGTCGTGATGGACGCCAAGCGCGGCGACATCGGCTCCACCATGGGGGCCTACGCGGAGACCTACCTGCACAAGGACTCGCCACTGTTCTCGGACGCGGTCACCGTCTCGCCGTACCTCGGCTTCGGATCGCTGCGGCCGGCGCTCGACGCGGCGGCGATCTCCGGCGCGGGCGTCTTCGTGCTGGCCCTCACCTCCAACCCGGAGGGCGCCGAGGTGCAGCGCGCCGCCGCGGCGGACGGCCGCTCGCTGGCGCAGGTGATGCTCGACCACATGGCCGCGGAGAACGAGGGCGCGACCCCGCTCGGCTCGGTCGGCGCGGTGGTCGGGGCGACGCTCGGCGACGCGGGTGTGAACCTCGCGATCAACGGCCCGCTGCTCGCGCCCGGCATCGGCGCCCAGGGCGCGACGCCGGCGGATCTTCCCGGGGTCTTCGGGGACGCGGTACGCAATGTGGTGCCCAGCGTGAGCCGGGGCGTGCTGCGCCACGGACCGGACGCGTCAGGGCTGCGCGAAGCGGCCGAACGGTTCGTGGACGAGGTCCGCGCGGCCGTCTCGGACGGCTGACACTGTCACGTAACAGCGTGTTGACGGAATCCTGAGCAAAAAACTCAGGTGTTATGCCAGGAATGTCCTGGTCGGCTGAGGCTGACCAGGACTTTTCGTCTGTTCTCGCTGACTCCGGCGGCCTTGGCCGCTAGTCTCCGTCGAGAGCCAACGAGCACAGGTTGTTCGCGGCTCACCAGGTGAGGGGCGATCCAGTCGCCTCACCGGTCCGTATCCGACAGATCGACATCCGAGGTGACGTAGGCGTGGCTCTTCCGCCCCTTACCCCTGAACAGCGCGCAGCCGCGCTCGAAAAGGCCGCCGCGGCTCGCCGGGAGCGGGCCGAGGTCAAGAATCGACTCAAGCACTCCGGCGCCTCCCTCCACGAGGTCATCAAGTCGGGACAGGAGAACGACGTCATCGGCAAGATGAAGGTCTCCGCCCTGCTGGAGTCCCTGCCCGGTGTGGGCAAGGTCCGTGCCAAGCAGATCATGGAGCGGCTCGGCATCTCCGAGAGCCGTCGGGTCCGGGGTCTTGGCTCCAACCAGATCGCATCCTTGGAGCGTGAGTTCGGCGGCAGCGCCGCCTGACGGTCTCAGGCACTCCTGAGAACCGGGATAATCGCTCCATGGCTGCAACATCCCGGGGGACGTCCCCCGTACCCCCGGACGTACGTCCGCGGCTGACCGTGCTCTCCGGCCCCTCGGGGGTCGGCAAGAGCACGGTCGTCGCGCATATGCGCAAGGTCCACCCCGAGGTGTGGCTCTCGGTGTCGGCGACGACCCGAAAGCCCCGCCCCGGCGAACGCAACGGCGTCCACTACTTCTTCGTGGACAACGAGGAGTTCGACAAGCTGATCGCCAACGGCGAGCTGCTGGAGTGGGCCGAGTTCGCCGGCAACCGCTACGGCACGCCCCGGCGCGCCGTGCAGGAGCGGCTGGAGGCCGGAGAGCCGGTGCTGCTGGAGATCGACCTCCAGGGTGCCCGGCTGGTCCGGCAGTCCATGGCCGACGCCCAGCTGGTCTTCCTCGCTCCGCCGAGCTGGGACGAGCTGGTGCGCCGGCTCACCGGCCGCGGGACCGAGGCGCCGGAGGTCATCGAGCGCCGTCTCGGTGCGGCGAAGGTCGAACTGGCCGCCGAATCCGAGTTCGATACGACCCTTGTCAACACCTCCGTCGAGGATGTCGCACGTGAGCTGCTAGCCTTGATGCTGGAGGCTTCCGGCCACCGTGCCACCGGTGAGTGAACGCGATCACGTCGCAACGCACCGCACCGACACGGCGGCACCGGCCACAAAGCCCCTGACTGTCAAAGATTTCTTTGATCTTCACCCCCTTCGGAAGGCAGAGAGTGTCCTCTTCCATCACCACGCCCGAGGGCATCATCAACCCGCCGATTGATGAGCTCCTCGAAGCAACCGACTCGAAGTACAGCCTCGTGATCTACGCCGCCAAGCGCGCGCGCCAGATCAACGCGTACTACTCGCAGCTCGGTGAGGGACTCCTCGAGTACGTCGGACCGCTCGTCGACACGCACGTGCACGAGAAGCCGCTCTCGATCGCGCTCCGCGAGATCAACGCGGGCCTGCTCACCTCCGAGGCCATCGAGGGCCCCGCGCAGTAAGCAGGAAGCACGGCACCTTCACCACGGGCCCGGCGGTCACCACCGCCGGGCCCGTGGTGTCTCACGGCGTCCCCCCGGGGCGACGGACCGGCACCCCCGGCGGTGAGGCAGCATGGGGACGTACGGAGCGCGTACGTATCCGAGTGCGGGGAGACGCAGTGGACAAGCCGAAGGTCGTTCTGGGGGTCAGCGGCGGCATCGCCGCGTACAAGGCGTGCGAGCTGCTGCGCCGGCTGACCGAGTCCGGCCACGACGTCCGGGTCGTCCCGACCGAGGCCTCGCTCCACTTCGTGGGTGCCGCCACCTGGTCGGCGCTCTCCGGCCACCCTGTCTCCACCGAGGTCTGGAACGACGTCCACGAGGTCCCGCACGTGCGGATCGGGCAGCACGCCGACCTCGTCGTCGTCGCCCCCGCGACCGCCGACATGCTCGCCAAGGCGGCCCACGGCCTGGCCGACGACCTGCTGACCAACACCCTGCTCACCGCCCGCTGTCCGGTCGTCTTCGCGCCCGCCATGCACACCGAGATGTGGGAGCACCCCGCCACCCAGGAGAACGTCGCCACGCTGCGCCGGCGCGGCGCCGTCGTCATCGAGCCCGCCGTCGGCCGCCTCACCGGCGTCGACACCGGCAAGGGACGGCTGCCCGACCCGGCGGAGATCTTCGAGGTCTGCCGCCGCGTCCTGGCCCGCGGCCCGGTCGCCCCCGACCTCGCCGGCCGGCACGTCGTGATCAGCGCGGGCGGCACCCGCGAACCCCTCGACCCGGTCCGCTACCTCGGCAACCGCTCCTCCGGCAAGCAGGGATACGCCCTCGCCCGCACCGCCGTCGCCCGCGGCGCCCGGGTCACGCTGGTCGAGGCCAACACCGGACTGCCCGACCCCTCCGGCGCCGACCTCGTCCACGTGGGCACCGCGGTGCAGCTGCGCGAGGCCGTGCTGAAGGCGGCCGCGGACGCCGACGTCGTGGTGATGGCGGCGGCGGTCGCCGACTTCCGGCCCGCGCAGTACGTGACGGGCAAGATCAAGAAGAAGGACGGCCAGGAGCCCGCTCCCATCGTCCTCGTACGCAATCCCGACATCCTCGCCGAGGTGTCCGCCGAGCGCGCCACGCCCGGGCAGATCGTCGTCGGATTCGCCGCCGAGACCGACGACGTCCTGGCCAACGGCCGGGAGAAGCTCCGCCGCAAGGGCTGCGACCTGCTGGTGGTCAACGAGGTGGGGGAGCGCAAGACCTTCGGCTCCGAGGAGAACGAAGCGGTGGTGCTCGCGGCCGACGGCGGCGAGACCGCGGTGCCGTACGGACCCAAGGAAGCGCTCGCCGACACGGTCTGGGACCTCGTGTCGGCGCGTCTCGGGTGAATTTCTCGTGTCGCCGCCCGAGCGGTCCGAACCCTTGCAATACGGGCACGGACGGTGTCCGGGACGGCCTTTGGGGGCCTCGGGACGCCGGTGCCGCATGTCACAGATCTCCCAAAGGGCGAGACACGTTGTCCGACAGCCGGAGCCGACCGATAAACTGGTCCAGGACCGTACCGGGCGCAGCTCCCGGGCCGTCCGCCAAATGATCAGCCAGCAGCCGCTGCAACCCCAGGGAGCGATGTGTCCCGCCGTCTCTTCACCTCGGAGTCCGTCACCGAGGGTCACCCCGACAAGATCGCTGACCAGATCAGCGACACCATTCTCGATGCACTCCTGCGTGAGGACCCGACGTCGCGTGTCGCCGTCGAGACCCTGATCACCACCGGTCTGGTGCATGTTGCGGGTGAGGTCACGACCAAGGCCTACGCCGACATCCCGACCCTGGTCCGCAACAAGGTCCTGGAGATCGGTTACGACTCCTCGAAGAAGGGCTTCGACGGCGCCTCCTGCGGCGTCTCGGTGTCCATCGGAGCACAGTCGCCCGACATCGCACAGGGTGTCGACACCGCGTACGAGAAGCGGGTCGAGGGCGATGAGGACGAGCTCGACAAGCAGGGCGCGGGCGACCAGGGCCTGATGTTCGGGTACGCCTGCGACGAGACGCCCGAGCTGATGCCGCTGCCGATCCACCTCGCGCACCGGCTCTCGCGCCGCCTCTCCGAGGTCCGCAAGAACGGGACAATCCCGTACCTGCGCCCCGACGGCAAGACCCAGGTCACCATCGAGTACGACGGCGACAAGGCCGTCCGCCTCGACACGGTCGTCGTCTCCTCGCAGCACGCCAGCGACATCGACCTCGACTCGCTGCTCGCTCCCGACATCCGCGAGTTCGTCGTCGAGCACGTCCTCGGCCAGCTCATCGAGGACGGCATCAAGCTCGACACCGAGGGCTACCGCCTGCTGGTCAACCCGACCGGTCGTTTCGAGATCGGCGGCCCGATGGGCGACGCCGGTCTGACCGGACGCAAGATCATCATCGACACCTACGGCGGCATGGCCCGGCACGGCGGCGGCGCCTTCTCGGGCAAGGACCCGTCGAAGGTGGACCGCAGTGCCGCGTACGCGATGCGCTGGGTCGCCAAGAACGTGGTGGCGGCGGGTCTCGCGGCCCGTTGCGAGGTCCAGGTCGCCTACGCGATCGGCAAGGCCGAGCCCGTCGGCCTCTTCGTCGAGACCTTCGGCACCGCCGCGATCGAGACCGAGAAGATCGAGCACGCCATCGGCGAGGTCTTCGACCTCCGCCCGGCCGCGATCATCCGCGACCTCGACCTGCTGCGCCCGATCTACGCCCAGACCGCGGCGTACGGTCACTTCGGCCGTGAGCTGCCCGACTTCACGTGGGAGCGCACCGACCGCGTGGACGCACTGCGCAAGGCCGCGGGCCTGTAAGCCTGCCGGTCGCCCCCTCGGGGGCGTTGTACGGATGCCGGAGCCCGGACGCCGACACAGGTGTCCGGGCTCCGGACGTTCTCCGGCCGGCCCATGTCCGTCCGGCCTCCCGGGCGGTGCCGGAAATACGCGGGCGGAGCGAGCGCGGACCCGGCTACGATGACGTCCTCCCGGTGCGCAGGACGCGGCTACTTCTGGAGCGGGGCGTGAGCCCCGTGTTGAAGGGATTCTCTGCCGCCGCGGCCTATCCGATCTCGGGAGACCCACACCCGGTCGCGCGACCGTCGCGGCGCCGCCCCCGCTTTCCGGGACGGCGCCGCTGTCAGTGGTGTCTGGTAGGAATTTGGCTGTGAGCAGCGACGACAAGCGGTCCGACGAGCCCGATGCCGGGGCACCGGAACAGCTTGCGCTGATCCGGGAGACCGTGCGCAAGGCCGATGTCCCGCGCGCCAAAC
Organism: Streptomyces sp. NBC_01257; assembly: GCF_035917255.1. Lineage (NCBI taxonomy): Bacteria > Bacillati > Actinomycetota > Actinomycetes > Kitasatosporales > Streptomycetaceae > Streptomyces > Streptomyces sp. NBC_01257. The sequence goes on along the minus strand of NZ_CP108472.1, from coordinate 1,761,118 downwards.
CGCGGACCTGGCGCGGCGCCGCGCTCGCCAGGGAGCTGCCCGTCGCCCGTGTGCTGGTCAACAAGGGGGCCCTGCACCTCGACCAGTACTTCGACTACGCCGTGCCCGAGGAGCTGGACGCCGAGGCGCGGCCCGGGGTGCGGGTACGGGTGCGGTTCGGCGCCGGAGGACGCAACGTGCGGGGCGGCCGCCGCGAGGGCGGCGGGCTCATCGACGGCTTCCTGGTCGAGCGGCTGGCCGAGTCCGACTACAACGGGGCGCTGGCCGCGCTCGCCTCCGTCGTCTCTCCCGAACCCGTCCTCGGACCGGAGCTGCTCGCCCTCGCCCGCGCCGTCGCCGACCGCTACGCGGGCAGCCTCGCCGACGTCCTCCAGCTCGCGGTGCCCCCGAGGAACGCCCGGGCCGAGGCGAAGCCGTCGCCCGAGCCGCTGCCGCCGCCCCCGCCACCACCGCCCGGGACCTGGGAGCGGTACGGACAGGGACCGGCCTTCCTGTCGGCGCTGGCCGGCGGCGGAGCGCCCAGGGCCGTGTGGACGGCGCTGCCCGGCCCCCACTGGCCGCAGGAGATCGCCTCGGCCGTCGCGGCGACCCTCGCCTCGGGACGCGGCGCCCTGGTCGTCGTCCCCGACGGGCGGACCGCGGGCCGGGTCGACGCCGCCCTCACCGCCCTGCTCGGCGAGGGCCGGCACGCACTGCTGACCGCCGGCTCCGGACCCGAGAAGCGCTACCGGGAGTGGCTCGCCGTGCGGCGCGGGTCCGTCCGGGCGGTCGTCGGGACCCGGGCCGCGATGTTCGCCCCCGTCGCCGATCTCGGCCTGGTCGCGATCTGGGACGACGGGGACTCCAGCCACAGCGACGACAACGCCCCCTTCCCGCACGTCCGCGAGGTGCTGGAACTGCGGGCCGCGCACAGCAGGTGCGGCTTCCTGCTCGGCGGCACGAGCTGCACCGTGGAGGCGGCGCAACTGGTCGAGAGCGGCTGGGCGCTGCCGCTGCGCGCCGAGCGGGAGCAGCTGCGGACCGCGGCGCCCCTGGTGCGCACCGTCGGCGACGGCGAGCTCGCCAGGGACGGCGCCGCCCGGGCCGCCCGGCTGCCCAGCCTGGCCTGGCAGACCGTGCGGGACGGGCTGCGCACCGGACCGGTGCTGGTCCAGGTGCCGCGCCGGGGTTACGCCCCGCGACTGGCCTGCGAGCGCTGCCGGGAACCGGCGAGGTGCCGGCACTGCGCGGGACCGCTGGAGGCGCCCGACCAGCAGGATCTGAACTGCACCTGGTGCGGACGGTCCGAGACGTCCTGGCACTGCGTCGCCTGCGGCTCCCGCCGGCTGCGGGCCCAGATCGTCGGCGCCCGGCGCACCGCGGAGGAGCTCGGCCGCGCTTTTCCCGCCGTGCCGGTCCGCACGTCCGGCCGCGACCACATCCTGGACTCCGTGCCGGACCAGCCCGCGCTGGTGGTCAGCACACCGGGGGCGGAGCCGGTCGCCGAAGGCGGGTACGCGGCGGCGCTGCTGCTGGACGGCTGGGCGATGGTCGGCCGGCCCGACCTGCGGGCGGGCGAGGAGGCCCTGCGCCGCTGGACGGCCGCCGCCGCGCTGGTGCGCGGGCAGCCGGAGGGCGGCACGGTGGTGATCGTCGCCGAGCCGACGCTGCGGCCCGTGCAGGCCCTGGTGCGCTGGGACCCGGTCGGACACGCGCGGCGCGAACTCGCGGAACGGGCCGAGCTGGGCTTCCCGCCGGTGTCCCGGATGGCGTCGGTGACGGGGGCGCCCGAGGCACTGGCCGGCTTCCTGGCGGCGGCCGAGCTCCCGCCGGACGCCCAGGTGCTCGGGCCCGTGCCGGTCCAGGGCGGTGAGCCGGGACGGCCCCGCCGCCCCTTCGACGCACCGGCGGGCGAGACCTGGGAGCGGGCCCTGATCAGGGTGCCCCCGGGCAGCGGGGCGGCACTGGCGGCCGCGCTGAAGGCGGCACAGGCCGCGCGGATGTCCCGGGGAGGCGGCGCGGGCGCGTCGGGCGGCGCGGTGCGGATTCGGGTGGACCCGCCGGATATCGGGTGACGGTGTGCGCCTCGTCCTTGGTGCGGGGTTCCGTCCTCAATCGCCGGACGGGCTTGTGTGCGGGTTCCCCGCGGGGTGCGCCGTTCCCCGGTGGGTGGGGGTCCGGTGCCCCTCCGGGGCGTCTCCTCAAACGACGAACGTTTCCAGTCCCACGCGAGCGACCCCGGTATCCGTTCGTCGTCCTGCGGGGACTCCCCTGCACGGCCCCGGACCCGGCCGCCGAGCGTCTGCGGCGTTCGTACCGCCGGGGTTCAGACGCACGCGAGAGTGGGTGGGGGCGTGCAGGGGCGTCCCCGCAGAAAATTGGCGTACTACCCGGCCCCCGCTACGTCTCCGGTTGCCACGCCAGTTTTTGAGGAGACGCCCCGGAGGGCCCCCACCCCCACCCACCGGGCATTCGCGCCCCGCGGGGGACCCGCACACAAGCCCGTCCGGCGATTGAGGACGGAACCCCGCACCACGGACCGGCGTCAGCCGTTGCGTGGTCCCGGGAAGGCGCCCGGGCGCAGGTCCTCGCGCAGGGGCGGACGTTCCGCCGACGGCTGCGGCGGCATCGAGCGTGCCGCCGGCACGGAGGGCAGTGCGGGAACGCCCTCCGCCGCGCCGTCCGCCGGCACCGGCTGCGGGGCGGCACGCCGCGCGCCGTAGCGGCGGTGGACCGCCTGCTTGGTGACTCCGAGTGCGGAGCCCACCGCGTCCCAGGAGAAGCCCAGCGAACGGTCGAAGTCCACTGCCGCCGTGACCAGGGTCTCGACGCTGTCCCGCAATTCCTGGGCCAGCCTGACGGTGGGGGCCGGGGCCCTGCCGTAGACGACGAAGCCCGTGGAAGGGCCGGAGCGGCGCGGACGGTAGACGTTGCCCAGTTGGGCGGTGAGCGTGCGCAGTGCGTCCACCTGCCGCCGGACCCGCTCGATGTCCCGCACCAGAAGATGCAGGCTGGCCCGCGCTTGGGCGTCGTGGGTTGCGTGGTCGGCCATGAAGAAGCCTCTCGAACCGGCGTTGAAAGGGATCGGGCCGCACCATGGCGGCTCGCTTCGGTCAATCTCTCTTGACCAACGCCTCACCCGGGGATCTGGTCACGCTTCGGGGGCGTATGTGCACAAGTGAGGGGCGCACAACTTCGCGTACGCCCCCCGGGAGGACCGGAGCGGCTCCGGGGTCCGGGATCCCCGGCGGCCGTCCGGGCGCGGGGCCCATAGACTTGTGCGTTGCTCGTCACCGTGAAGTTTCGGCCTGAGAGGCAGTCAGCCACCCATGAAGCTCGTCTTCGCAGGCACCCCCGAGGTAGCCGTACCCGCACTGGACGCCCTGATCGCCTCCGGCCGCCACGAGGTCGCCGCCGTCGTGACCAGGCCCGACGCCCCCGCCGGGCGCGGACGCCGGCTGGTGGCCAGCCCCGTCGCCGAGCGGGCCGAGGAAGCCGGCATCGAGGTGCTCAAGCCGGTCAGGCCCCGGGACGAGGACTTCCTGGCACGGCTGCGGGAGATCGCGCCGGACTGCTGTCCCGTCGTCGCCTACGGCGCGCTGCTGCCCAAGAGCGCACTGGTCGTCCCCACCCGCGGCTGGGTCAACCTCCACTTCTCCCTGCTGCCCGCCTGGCGCGGTGCCGCGCCCGTCCAGCACGCCGTCATGGCGGGGGACGAGGTGACGGGCGCCTCGACCTTCCTCATCGAGGAGGGGCTCGACTCCGGACCCGTCTACGGCGTCCTCACCGAGGAGGTCCGGCCCACGGACACCAGCGGTGACCTGCTGACCCGGCTGGCGTTCGCCGGGGCGGGGCTGCTCGCCGCGACGATGGACGGCATCGAGGACGGCACCCTGCACGCCGTGCCGCAGCCCGCCGAGGGGATCACCCTGGCCCCGAAGATCACCGTCGAGGACGCCCAGGTCCAGTGGTCGGCGCCCGCCCTGCGCGTTGACCGGATCGTGCGCGGCTGCACCCCGGCCCCCGGCGCGTGGACGCTGTTCCGCGGCGAGCGCCTCAAGCTGATCCAGGCCGTGCCCGTCGTGGACCGTGCCGACCTCGCGCCCGGCGAGCTGTCCGCGGCCAAGAACAACGTGTACGTGGGCACCGGGTCCCACGCCGTCGAGCTGCTCTGGGTCCAGCCCCAGGGCAAGAAGCCGATGCGCGCGGCGGACTGGGCGCGCGGAGTGCGCATCGTTCCCGGCGAGCTCGTGGGCAGCTGACGGACCGGCCGGCCAGGGGACGTAGGCTGGGAGGGTTCGCCCTCTCACCATCAGCGGAGCACCTTTCACGTGAACGACCAGCCTCGTCGCCGTCCTGCCAAGCCCCACCGCCGTCCGCAGAAGGACCCGGTCAGGTTCCTCGCCTTCGAGGCGCTCAGGGCCGTCGACGAGCGTGACGCGTACGCCAACCTCGTGCTTCCTCCGCTGCTGAAGAAGGCCCGCGCCAAGGGCGACTTCGACAACCGGGACGCGGCGCTGGCGACCGAGCTGGTCTACGGGACGCTGCGCCGCCAGGGCACGTACGACGCGATCGTCGCCGCCTGCATCGACCGGCCGCTGCGCGAGGTCGACCCGCCGGTCCTGGACGTGCTGAACATGGGCGTGCACCAGCTGCTCGGCACCCGCATCCCGACCCATGCCGCGGTCTCCGCGAGTGTGGAGCTGGCCCGGGTGGTGCTGGGGGAGGGGCGTGCCAAGTTCGTCAACGCGGTGCTGCGCAAGGTGTCCGCCGACGACCTCGACGGCTGGGTGGCCAAGGTCGCGCCCTCCTACGAGGACGACGCCGAGGACCACCTCGCGGTCGTGCACTCGCATCCGCGGTGGGTCGTCTCGGCGCTCTGGGACGCCCTTGGCGGCGGCCGCGCCGGCATCGAGGACCTGCTCGAAGCCGACAACGAACGGCCCGAGGTCACCCTGGTCGCCCGCCCCGGCCGCTCCACCACCGAAGAACTCCTCGACGCGCTCGGTGAGGAGAACGGCCTGCCGGGCCGCTGGTCCCCCTACGCCGTGCGGATGGCCGAGGGCGGCGAGCCCGGCGCCCTGACCGCCGTGCAGGAGGGCCGGGCCGGGGTCCAGGACGAGGGCAGCCAGCTCGTCGCCGCCGCCCTCGCCAACGCCCCGCTGGAGGGCAGGGACACCCGCTGGCTCGACGGCTGCGCGGGCCCCGGCGGCAAGGCCGCCCTGCTGGCCGCCCTCGCGGCGGGCCGCGGCGCCGCCGTGCTGGCCGCCGAGAAGCAGCCCCACCGGGCCCGTCTCGTCGAGCGCTCGCTGGCCGGCAACCCCGGCCCGTACCAGGTGATCACCGCCGACGGCACCCGCCCGCCGTGGCTGCCCGACACCTTCGACCGGATCCTGATGGACGTGCCGTGCTCCGGCCTCGGTGCGCTGCGCCGCCGCCCGGAGTCCCGCTGGCGCCGCCGCAAGGAGGACCTGGAGAGCTTCGCGCCCCTCCAGCGCGGTCTGCTGCGCGAGGCGCTGAAGGCCGTACGGATCGGCGGAGTCGTCGGATACGCGACGTGCTCGCCGCATCTGGCGGAGACCCGGGTCGTCGTCGACGACGTGCTCAAGGGACGCGGCGGCGCACCCGTCGAGGCCGAGTGGGTGGACGCCCGCCCGCTGATGCCCGGTGTGCCCGCGCTGGGCGACGGACCGGACGTCCAGCTGTGGCCGCATCTGCACGGCACGGACGCGATGTACCTCGCCCTGCTGCGGCGCACCGGCTGACCGGTACGGCCCCGACCAGGGGTGAAACGCCGGGAATGTGCGAACCGTAATGATCCCGTGAGGCTTTGGGGCGCACCGAAGCGGGGAAGTGCCCCAGAACATGGCAGGCTTGGCCCATGGCCCAGATCAACCCCAGCATTCTCTCCGCCGACTTCGCACGCCTCGCCGAGGAGGCGAAGGCTGTCGAAGGCGCCGACTGGCTCCATGTCGATGTCATGGACAACCACTTCGTGCCCAATCTGACGCTCGGCGTCCCGATCGTGGAATCGCTCAGCAGGGCCACGTCCACCCCGCTGGACTGCCACCTGATGATCGAGGACGCGGACCGCTGGGCCCCGCAGTACGTCGAGGCGGGCGCGGGGTCGGTCACCTTCCACGCGGAGGCGGCGGCGGCGCCCGTGCGGCTGGCACGGGAGATCCGGGCCAAGGGCGCCCGCGCCTCCATGGCGCTCAAGCCGGCGACGCCCATCGAGCCGTACGAGGACCTGCTCCCCGAGCTCGACATGCTGCTGATCATGACGGTGGAGCCGGGCTTCGGGGGCCAGTCCTTCCTGGACATCATGCTGCCGAAGATCCGCCGCACCCGTGAGCTGATCTCCAGGCACGGACTCGAACTGTGGCTCCAGGTCGACGGCGGGGTCTCCGAGTCCACCATCGAACGGTGCGCGGAGGCCGGCGCGGACGTCTTCGTCGCCGGTTCCGCCGTGTACGGCGCCAAGGACCCGGCCGAAGCCGTCCGGGCCCTGCGCGCCAAGGCCGACGGGGTCATCGCCTCGGCGGAGTGGGCGTGCGGCCACTGACGCCGGTCACGGCGCAGACACCCGCTCCGGCCCCCGGTTGCACGTCGGCCGGGCCAAACGCAGATGAACGCGGTCCGACGGGACCGATCAGGGATCGCCGTATCTGACAGGATGAACGGCGTATCGAGAGCGTGAACAGCAGTGAGGAGAACGCGGTGTCTGCAATGTCGGCGGGCCGGTCCGCCCTGCGGATGGGGCCCGCGGAGCTGGTGCAGGCGGCGGCCATGGCCCGCCGCTTCTACCTCGAGGGCAAATCCAAGATCCAGATCGCCGAGGAGTTCGGCGTCAGCCGCTTCAAGGTGGCCCGGGTCCTGGAGACGGCACTGGAGCGTGACCTCGTACGCATCGAGATCCGGGTCCCCGCGGAACTGGACGCCGAGCGCTCCGACGCGCTCCGCGCCCGCTACGGGCTGCGCCACGCGGTCGTGGTCGAATCCCCGGCCGAGGAGCAGGACGACGCCGCCGACCCGGAGAACCTGGGCGAGGTCGCGGCCGACCTGCTCGGCGAACTGGTGAACGAGGGCGATGTGCTCGGGCTCGCCTGGGGACGCTCCACGATCCACATGGCGGCGGCCCTCGACCGGCTGCCGCCCTGCACGGTCGTGCAGCTCACCGGGGTGTACGACGCGGGAACGGCCGAGCGCGGCTCGGTCGAGGCCGTCCGGCGGGCCGCCCAGGTGTCCGGCGGCGAGGCCCACCCGATCTACGCGCCGATGCTGCTGCCCGACCCGGCCACGGCCGCCGCGCTGCGCCACCAGACGGGCATCGCGCGCGCCTTCGAGTACTTCGACAAGGTGACGGTCGCGGCCGTCTCCATCGGTTCCTGGGAGCCCGGGATCTCCACGGTCCACGACATGCTCTCGGACACGGAGCGTGAGCACTACGCCTCGTTGGGGGTGGCCGCCGAGATGTCGGCGCACCTCTTCGACTCCGAGGGCCGCCGGGTCGGCCGTGACCTCGGCGAGCGCTGCATCACGGTCGAGGCGGACCGGCTGCGGCGGATTCCCGAGGTGGTCGCGATCGCGGGCGGCCAGCGCAAGGCCGCGGCGATCGGGGCGGTTCTGCGGTCCGGGCTCGTCACCAGCCTGGTGACGGACACCGCGGCGGCGGACTACCTGCTGACCGAGTCGGCCGCCCCGCGCAGGCCCGCACTGGAGCGGGCCGACCCGGACGGGGAATAGCAGCCGGAACGGTACGGAAGGGGGCGGGCGGTGATCACACCGCCCGCCCCCTTCCGGCTGTCTCCGCAGTGCCCGGTCAGTCCGGCCGGACGCCCAGGACCGTCGCCTCCAGATACTGCTCCGGCTCCTTGTACTGGCTGACGTCGGCCGGGTTGTAGCGCGGTGTCTGCCGGGACCAGTCGAGATTCCCGCGCATCCAGCTCCGCATCCCGTCCAGGTACGGCTCCAGCATCGGGGACAGCTGCGGGTACGCGGCCAGCAGCTCGGCCTCCGCGGTCAGGAAACGCTCGGTCTCCGTGGTGATCTCCGCGCAGACGTGTTCCAGTGCCTGCTGCTTGCCGAAGCCGCGGTGGTGGCGGACCAGGTGGACGAGGTTGTGGATCTCGCCGAGCACCTGCTCCTTCTCGTACGAGTACACGTCGTTGGCCCAGCACACGACGTTGCACGAGGCTTCGAGGGCGGTGATGAAGCGCGGGTCGTTGTGGATCGACTCGGGCGCCTCGATGCCGGCCACGATCTCTATCAGGTCCATGCAGACGTGTATGGCGCCGGTGTGGCGGCGTTTCTCGATGTACACCGCCTCGGGCGGGACCACCCCGTCCGCGCGGTTGCCGGCCTCCCAGGTGGTGGCCGTCGTGAGGTACGTGATCAGGTGCCAGGCGAAGCGCCGCCGCCAGTGCGCCGCCGCGGCCGGTGTGGTGCGTTCCCACAGGTCGGCGAGGGCGACCACCGCCGCAGGCAGCTTCTCGTCCGCCAGGGTGCCCGTACCGGAGCCCTCGACCACGGACTGCATCAGCGCGACGACGTCCCGCACCCGGTCCGGGCTGCGGCCCAGGTGCCCGTCGTCCAGCTGGTCGTCGACGAGGAAGAGCCAGACGAACCAGTCGGCGACGAGGTCCAGGTCCGCGCTGCCAGCGGTCGGGTAGACCATGCCGACGAAGGCGCCGAAGTCGGCCTGCTCGAAGCGTTCCCTGGCCGAATCCCGGTGCACCAGACCGGTGTTGCGTGTCCAGGTGTCGAGATGTTCCCGTACGTGCCCGACGTGCGGGTTCGTCCGCTGGGGGAACGGGCAGTAGATGTCGGGCAGTTCACTCTCCACGGGCGGGTCGTGATCCTCTCCGGTCGTACGTGTGGCGGGAGTTGTGACCGCTCCGCCAGTTGATCCGGGGTGTTGGGGTGACCCTCGGGACCTGCGCGTTTGAAGCTACCTGACCCCCAGTCACCAGGTCCAGGGAAGATGATCACGAATGATTCGCAGGCCCTTCGGGTAGGGTCTGTGGGCAAGGCAGGTTCCACTTGCCCGGGACTCCCGATCTTGTTCCTTGGAGGAACATACGAAGGCGGGAGTCGTTTGCTGTGTCTTCGTGGAAACGACCTGCGCCATTTCATATGAAAAAATGAGTGTTATGCGTTTTCTTGAGCCCGGCACCGGTCGATACACAGAGTCCCCCGGCGTTCCGTACGACCTCACGTACGACGACGTCTTCATGGTTCCGGGCAGGTCGGCGGTCGGATCCCGCCAGGGGGTCGACCTGTCGTCGCCCGACGGCACCGGCACCACCATCCCGCTCGTCGTGGCCAACATGACGGCCATCGCGGGCCGCCGGATGGCCGAAACCATCGCCCGTCGCGGTGGGCTCGTCGTGATCCCGCAGGACATCCCGATCGAGGTCGTCACCGAGGTCATCAGCTGGGTGAAGTCCCGCCACCTGGTGCTCGACACCCCGATCATCCTCGCCCCCGGCCAGACGGTCGCCGACGCCCTGTCGCTGCTGCCCAAGCGCGCCCACGGCGCCGGGGTCGTCGTCGACGCCGAGCAGCGTCCCGTCGGCGTGGTCACCGACCACGACCTGACCGGGGTCGACCGCTTCACCCAGCTCTCCGAGGTCATGTCGAAGGACCTGGTGCTGCTCGACGCGGACATCGACCCGCGCGACGCGTTCAACAAGCTCGACGGCGCCAACCGCAAGCTCGCCCCCGCGGTCGACGCGGACGGCCGGCTCGTCGGCATCCTCACCCGGAAGGCCGCACTGCGCGCCACTCTCTACACGCCCGCCACCGACGCGGCGGGCAAGCTGCGGATCGCGGCCGCCGTGGGGATCAACGGCGATGTCGCGGGCAAGGCCAAGCAGCTGCTCGACGCGGGTGCCGACACCCTGGTCGTCGACACCGCCCACGGCCACCAGGAGTCCATGATCAGCGCCGTCCGCGCCGTCCGGGCGCTGGACCCGCAGGTGCCGATCGTCGCGGGCAACATCGTCGCCGCCGAGGGTGTGCGCGACCTCATCGAGGCCGGCGCGGACATCATCAAGGTCGGTGTCGGCCCCGGCGCCATGTGCACCACCCGGATGATGACCGGCGTGGGCCGGCCCCAGTTCTCCGCCGTCCTGGAGTGCGCCGCCGAGGCGAAGAAGTACGGCAAGCACGTCTGGGCCGACGGCGGCGTCCGTCATCCGCGCGATGTCGCCATGGCGCTGGCCGCGGGTGCGTCCAACGTCATGATCGGTTCCTGGTTCGCCGGGACGTACGAGTCGCCCGGCGACCTCCAGCAGTCCGCCGACGGCCGCTTCTACAAGGAGTCCTTCGGCATGGCGTCCGCGCGCGCCGTGAAGAACCGCACGTCCGACGAGTCGGCGTACGACCGGGCCCGCAAGGCGCTCTTCGAGGAGGGCATCTCCACCTCCCGGATGTTCCTGGACCCGACCCGCCCCGGCGTCGAGGACCTGGTGGACTCGATCATCGCGGGTGTCCGCTCCTCCTGCACCTACGCCGGTGCGGGCTCCCTCGCGGAGTTCGCCGAGAAGGCCGTCGTCGGTGTGCAGAGCGCCGCCGGTTACGCCGAGGGCAAGCCGCTGCACGCCAGCTGGAGCTGATCCCGCACCCCTGCACCGACCGTGCCCCTTCCGGCTTTCACGCCGGGAGGGGCACCGGTGTTTTCCGGGTGTTCCCGGGGCCGGCGGCCGGCCGGCGCATGGCCGGAAACGGCGGTCGCACGGGGCTGAGATCCATACCAACTCTGTTGAAAATTAAGTAATATGAATCCCACTCAGCTGCCCGCCCACTCTGCGGTAAGGGATCTCATGTCCTTCTTCACTGACCTGGCCCATCAGTACATCGACGGAGAGTGGAGGCCGGGCAAGGGGTCCTGGGACATCATCGACTTCAACCCGTTCGACGGGGAGAAGCTCGCCTCCATCACGGTCGCCACGGCCGACGAGGTGGACCAGGCCTACCGCGCGGCGGAGACCGCTCAGCAGGCGTGGGCGGACACCAACCCCTACGCCCGGCGCGCGGTGCTGGAGAAGGCCCTGCGCGTCGTCGAGGAGCGCGAGGACGAGATCGGCGACGCGATCGTCGCGGAGCTCGGCGGCACCCGGCTGAAGGCGGCCTTCGAGCTGCACCTGGCCAAGGAGTTCCTGCGCGAGGCGATCCAGCTCGCGCTGCGCTCCACCGGGCAGATCCTGCCCTCGCCGACCCCGGGCAAGGAGAACCGCGTCTACCGGGTACCGGTCGGCGTGGTGGGTGTCATCAGCCCCTTCAACTTCCCCTTCCTGCTGTCCCTGAAGTCCGTGGCTCCGGCCCTGGCGCTGGGCAACGCCGTCGTGCTCAAGCCGCACCAGAACACCCCGGTCTGCGGCGGCACCCTGGTCGCCAAGGTCTTCGAGGACGCCGGACTGCTGGCCGGCCTGCTGAACGTCGTCGTCACCGACATCGCGGAGATCGGCGACGCACTGCTGGAGCACCCCGTCCCGCAGGTCATCTCCTTCACCGGCTCCGACAAGGTCGGCCGGCACGTCGCGACGGTGTGCGCGGCCAACCTCAAGCGCTCCGTCCTCGAACTCGGCGGCAACAGCGCGCTGATCGTCCTCGACGACGCCGATGTCGACTACGCCGTCGACGCGGCGGTCTTCAGCCGGTACGTGCACCAGGGCCAGGTCTGCATGGCCGCCAACCGGATCCTCGTCGACCGCGCGGTGGAAGAGGAGTTCACCGAGAAGTTCGTCGCGAAGGTGGCGTCGCTGCGGGTCGGCGACCCGGCCGACCCGGCGACCCAGATCGGCCCGCTGATCAACTCGACGCAGGCCGAGGCCATCGCCACGCTCGTCGACCAGACCGTCGAGGCCGGCGCCACCGCACTGCTGCACGGACGCGCCGACGGAAACCTCGTCAGCCCCTCGGTCCTGACCGGTCTCGCCGCCGACTCCCCGGTGCTCTCCCAGGAGATCTTCGGCCCGGTCGCGCTCCTCGTGCCGTTCGACGGCGAGGACGAGGCGGTCCGGATAGCCAACGACAGCCCCTACGGGCTGAGCGGCGCCGTGCACACCGGCAACATCGAGCGCGGCGTCCGGGTCGGACAGCGCATCCGTACCGGCATGATCCACATCAACGACGGCACGGTCCACGACGAGCCGATCGTCCCCTTCGGCGGCGAGAAGAACTCCGGCCTCGGACGGCTGAACGGCGACTCCATGCTGGAGGCCTTCACCACCCAGAAGTGGATCTCCGTGCAGCACGGGCGCTCGCAGTTCCCGTTCTGATCCGGCGCCACCTGCGCTGAGCGCGCCCCGGTGGGGCGGGTCATGGTCTACTTCCGGGGGCGGCGACGCCGCCCCCGGAACCAGCCGGGCCCGCCCCACCGGGGCGCTCGCCATCGCAGAGAAGTGATCCGTACGACGTGCGACTGAACGACCTCGACGAACGCATCGTCCACGCCCTCGCCGAAGACGCCCGCCGCTCCTACGCCGACATCGGCTCGATCATCGGGCTGTCCGCACCCGCGGTGAAACGCCGGGTGGACCGGCTGCGCGCCGAGGGAGCGATCACCGGGTTCACCGTGCGGGTGGACCCGGCGGCGCTGGGCTGGGAGACCGAGGGCTACATCGAGATCTACTGCAGCCGCAACACCTCACCCGAGTCGATCAAGCAGGGGCTCGCCCGCTACCCGGAGGTCGCCTCGGCGTCCACGGTCACGGGGGACGCGGACGCGCTGGTCCAGGTGTTCGCGGCGGACATGCGCCACTTCGAACAGGTCCTGGAGCGGATCGCGGGCGAGCCGTACGTCGAGCGGACGAAGTCCGTCCTGGTCCTCTCGCCACTGCTGCGGCGCTACTCGGCGGGCGCCCCGGACGCATCCACCCCCTGACCGCCGGGGGACGCCGCACAGGGCCCGCGTCCGGCAGCCGGGGCGCTACGGTGCGTCGGGCCAGGCGAACAGGGTGTCCCGGGTCAGCTCCATCGCCAGCGCCTCGCTGAGCGCGTTCCCGGACGCGACTTCGGCCTCCGTCGACACGGGCGCAGGGAAGCCCGCCGCCCGGTAGAGACGGATCCGGTGCACCGCGAACACGTCGCGCACGTGCTCGCAGTACTGCTCGGTCCCGGAGCGCAGAGCGCGGTGCGCGCCCCAGACCCACAGCGCGCAGACGACGAGCCAGACGACGCGCGCCGCCACCCCCTCCAGCAGCAGCGTCCACACGGGCGCGAGCACCGCACAGACCAGCGCCTGGGTCCGGCCCAGGACCCTGGTGGCCGACGCCGTGAGCCGCTCGCGGGCCGTCGCCTCCAGGCACTCGACGAAGGGTCCCCAGCAGACCGGGAGCGACAGCCCGTAGTTGCGCTCGATGCCGGCCGCCACCCCGTGCAGGGCGTTGCCCACCGCCGTGGGGCGCAGTTCGTCCCGCCGCCGCGGATAGTGCGACCAGGCCCGCCCCGCTCCGGTGCGCCGCCACGCGTTCTGCGCCCGCCACGCGATCAGCCGGTCGCCCTGGTGGGCGCCGGGCCCTGAGCGGTCGGCGGCCCGACGGCCGAGCCGTTCACGGCGTGACGCGTGCCGTGCGGTACGCCGGTGGGCGAGCGCCACAGCGGGAGCCGAGGTTCCCCACCTGCCCGCCAGCACCTCCAGCGCGGGGGACGCGACGGCGGACAGTGCCACGGCCGACAGCACCAGCCCCGCCGTCAGCGCGGCAGCGAGCAGTGCCGTCCCCCAGGCCCCCTGTCCGGCGATCCGGCACACCGGACGGCCCAGCGCACCGGCCCGTCCGCAGAGCTCCGACGGCGGGCCGAAGCGGTGGAGCACGGTCAGCGCGCCCGCCATCCAGAACAGCAGCAGGGGCCCGCCCATCGTGGCCGTCCACCGTTTGGCGAGGGGTTCGACCATGCCCTTCACGAGGTCGCCCACGCGCTACTCCCGCCTCAGTGCCTGGCGCGGATGATCGGGGCAGGTGTCCTCGTCGAACGGCGCCTTGGCGTCCCCCGCGGCCCGGCGCAGGCAGTCGCGCTGAGGGCAGATCCAGATGACCTCGGAGCGTTCCCGGCCCGGCATCCGGGAGAAGAGCGGGGCGCGCGTTCCCGCGGCCGGACCGAGCCCGTCCGTGGCGGACCCGGACAACGCTTCCGCGTCCGGGCCTCCCCGCACACCACCCGGCCCGGGGAACCCGGTCCCGTAATGGAGGAACGCCGCCCAGTGCGCGGGGTCCTCGGCCCTGGTCCGTGCCGCCGGGCCGCTGCCGGCGGTCCGGCTGCGGGCCCGGTCCAGGGCCCGCAGCTGCGACTGCCGCAGGGACTGGGCCGCGGGCAGTCCGTCGAGGTTCAGGAAATGGTGGAAGTCCGTCATCAGCCGCGTCGCGTGCTCGTCCCCGACCGTCCACAGGGTGCCGATGACACAGGACGCACCGGCCGCGGCGAACGCGGTCGCGAGGCTCAGCGCCTCGTCGTACTGCTCCCCGGGTACGGCGGTGGCGCAGGCGGCCAGCACGACCAGCGGATTCCGGCCGTGCGCCGCCGACGGCCGCGCATGCGCCAGCAGACTGCCGACACTGAGCCGCTGGCCACCGGCGAGCACCAGGTGCGACTCGGTCGCGGGGGCGCAACTGCGGGCGTGGCAGGCGAAGTGGACCACCGCGGGGCCCGGGCCGTCGCCTTCCGCCAGCAGCGCTTCGAGCACCGCCCGGGGAGTCGCGGGCATCGCGTCCGCAGCGCCGGACCTGCCGAGCCGGGACCCCTTGGAGTAGTACCAGCGGTGCAGGTCCGCGCCCTCCTGACGGGCGTGCGGCAGATCGCCCAGCGGGTCGGCCACCACCAGCCCGGTGCCGTCCGGCACGGACCGCTGCCTGCGCGCGAAGCCGTCCAGCGCACTCGCGGACGGGGCGTAGCTGAAGCACATGTCCTCGATGGCGTAACGCCTCGCGCCCTCGTGCTTACGCCGTGCCGCATGCCAGGGCACCAGTCCCAGCGCCCCGGTGGGGACGAACACCACATGGGGGATCCGCCCGGCCTCGGCCCCGGCGCGGGCCGACAGATGATCGTGGACGGCGTGGACGGCGGCTCTCCAGGACCAGTCGCAAACCTGTCGCAGGGCGGTCCGCCACGCGCTGCCCGCCGCCCGGTCACCGGGACTGCGCAGGCACTCGTCGTGTGCCCGGGCGAATCGGCGCAGCTCCCGTGCCTGTTCGGACAGGTGAGGGAGGACGAGCGAGGCGACCTCGCCGGTGGCGTGCAGGACGAGGGCCAGGCCCGGCGTGTGGCCCCGGCCCGCCACCACGTGCACCACGGCGTCGGCCCCGATGGCGTGCAGCGGTTCGGCCAGCGCGTCGGGCGTCGGGCGGCCCAGGAAGTCCTGCGGACCCGCTCCGGCCGACGGCAGGAGGGCGCCGCGCACCTCCGCCCGCAGTTCCGGCGGCACGTCGGCACCGGGACCGGCGTCGCCCAGCCCGCGACGGGCGGACGGCAGCCGGGACGGGTCGCGGTCCGTGGGCGCGGACGTCCGTGCGAGCAGCCACCGCTCCTGGAGCTCGCCGCTGCCGAGCGCGGTCAGCCGGGCCGAGACCGGATCCGCCTCGGTCGCCGCGAGCACCGTCAGGGCGCGCGCGGACTCGATCGCCGCGAACGCCTCGCGGGGCTCGCCGTCCTCCTCCATCCAGACCGCCATCTCGGCCGCCTCGGCGAGTGCGCGGCGGGCCCTTCTGAAGGACTCGCCCGCGTCCGGCTGGGCCAGGACGTCCCACACCCGGTCCTCCTGCACGGCGCGGGCCAGTTCCAGCCCTTCCGCGGGACGCCCGCTGCTCCGCCGCAGCCGCGCCTGTGCCCAGCGCAGCGCCGTGCGGCGGGGGTCCGCCGGTGCGTCGGCCCGCTGTTCCAGCAGGGTGGTGAGCCGCCGGTCGAGCAGATCGGGCGCGAGGGCGAGTTCGGCCGGATGGCCGGACAACTCTGCCAGCGCGCACAGGAGTTCCAGTGCCTGCGCTTCGAGCCTGACGGAGATGTGCGGGGTGTCCAGTGCTTCGGTGGCCAGCCGGGCGGCCGCCGGGGTGTCCCGCTGCGGGCCCGCCGTCAGGGCGTGCGCGAGATTGACCAGCACCGTGGCGTACGGGGTGGTTCCCGGCGGCAGCAGGGCCCGGGCCTCCTGAAGCCGGTCCACCGCCGCCCAGGCGTCGGACGGGTCGTGGAGTGCCGCGTAACGGGCGAGGAGGAAGCCGGCCAGACCGTTCAGCGCCCAGGGCCGCCGGGTGTCGTCCCTGATCCGTGTCAGCGCCGAACGCGCCTGTCCCACGGCGTCGTTCAGGGCCGTGGGATCGCCGTCCTCCAGAAACGCCGCGTACACGGAGGGGGCGTACGCCACAGGCTGCTCCGGCGTGAAGACCAGCTCGCCCGCCAGACGCAGGTCCGCCGACGCCCCCGTGAGGCCGTGGCGGTACAGCAGGGCGTCGGCGAGCGCCGAGGTCACCGCGTCGAAGTCCGGATGGCCCTCGCCGAGCGCGGTGACGGAGCGATGCAGGGCGCCGACGGCGTTGTCGAGATCGGCCGGTCCGCCGGTCAGCTCGTAGCGGGTCAGCAGCGCGAGACCCAGGACGGCCAGCCACACCGGGGCGCGCGCGTCGCCGCCCTCGTCGTCCCGGTTGAAGACTCCCGCCACCATGGCGTGTTCGACCGAGCCGTCGAGATCCGCACGCAGCTCGGAACGGGTGAAGCGCTGGAGGAGCGCCCACGCCAGATCCCCGTTGGCCGCCTCCGAGTCACTGGCCACGGTCCGGACCGCGCGCTCCAGCAGCGTCACCGCCTCGTCGAGCCGCTCCGGTGCTCCGGTGCGCGTGTACTCGACCAGGAGCCGGAGGCCCCGCCCGGCGGGAAGCGCCTCGTCCCGTTCGTCCCCGGCCGACGTGCCGCCGGGCAGGGGCCGGTAGCGGGAGAGCAGCACCGGAGGCATCGGCCACGTCAGCACGGGATCGCGGTCGGCCGGCAGCGGCGACCACGTCCACCACGCTCCGTCGTCGGACGGCGCGACCCTGTCCACCGGATCCCGCAGCACCGCAGACCCCGCCGGCGGAAGCGAGAAGGCCACCGGCGCATGCTGTTCGAGCAGGGCCGGCAACGATGCCGTCCCCGCGTCCAGGCCGAGATCCAGGGCGGCCGTCAGCGCGGTGATCGCGTCCGCCCGTGCCTGCTCCGCGCCGCCGGGGCCGGAGTCCGTGGCGAGGGCGGCCCGCGCACAGCGCAACGCCAGAGCCGCCCACCACGCGTCGGACTCCTGACGCCGGGCGAGGGCGTCCGCACCGAGCCAGCGCCGCGCGAGGCGCGCCACCTCCGCCACCCGGACGTCACGCATGCCGTCGTTCACCGTGCCCTCCCCGTCACGTAACGCAACAAGCGGTCAGATTATCCGCCGCCGGGCCCCGGACGGGCCGCTCTGCGCCGGCCACCCCCCGCCCCCTGCCTCCGCCGCCCCGTGCTCCGGCCGGGACACCCCCGGTGACGTGCGCGGATGTCCCGCGCAACGAATCGCCGCCGACCGCCCGCGCACGCAACGGATCGACGGTTGGTGCGCAACACTCGCGCCTTGTCCGGGGGGAATCGCGGAACGTACCGTCAATACGTCCCCGCCCCGCCCCATCGTCCGAGGTCAGCCATGCCGCCGCTGCGCACCGCCCTGCTCCAGAGCTCCGGAACCCCGGGCTCGGTGGCCCGGAACATCGAGGCACTGGAGAGCGCCGCCGGACGCGCCGCGGCGAGCGGCGCCCGGCTGCTCGTCTGCCCCGAGATGTTCCTGACCGGGTACGCGATCGGCGACGACGTGCCCCGGCTGGCCGAGGCCGCCGACGGCAGCGCCGCACAGGCCGTCGCCGGGATCGCCGTCCGGCACGGCATCGCCGTCCACTACGGCTACCCGGAGCGCGACGGCGACACCCTGTACAACGCAGCCCAGCTCATCGGGCCCGACGGGACGCGGCTCGCGAACTACCGCAAGACCCACCTCTTCGGCGACTTCGAGGAACGCTGGTTCACCCCCGGCGACCAGGCGGTCGTCCAGGCCGAACTGGACGGCGTCCGCGTCGGCCTGCTGATCTGCTACGACGTCGAGTTCCCGGAGAACGTACGGGCGCACGCGCTCGCCGGAACCGATCTGCTGCTCGTACCGACCGCCCTGATGCACCCCTTCCCGTTCGTCGCGGAGTCCGTCGTCCCGGTCCGCGCCTTCGAGAACCAGCTCTACGTCGCGTACGCCAACCGGACCGGCACCGAGGGACCCTTCGAGTTCGTCGGACTGAGCGGCCTCGCCGGCCCCGACGGCACGGTCCGTACCCGCGCCGGACGCGGCGAGGAACTCGTCATCGGCGACGTCGACCCCGCCCTGCTCACCGCCTCCCGGGCAGCCAACCCCTACCTCCGCGACCGCCGTCCCGGTCTGTACGGCTCCCTCGTCTGAGAACGCCGCCCCGCCCTCACCCACCTGTTCCCGCAAGGAGTCCGTACCCCATGACGTCCACGGTGCCCCCGGCCGTCCCGCACACCGACGCAGCCCCGCCGATCACCATGTTCGGACCGGACTTCCCCTACGCCTACGACGACTTCCTCGCGCACCCCGCCGGCCTCGGCCAGATACCGGCGACCGAACACGGCAGCGAGGTGGCCGTCATCGGCGGCGGACTCTCCGGCATCGTCACCGCCTACGAGCTGATGAAGATGGGGCTCAAGCCCGTCGTCTACGAGGCCGACCGCATCGGCGGCCGGCTGCGCACCGTCGAGTTCGACGGCTGCACCACGGACGGCGAGCCCCTCACCGCCGAAATGGGCGCGATGCGCTTCCCGCCGTCCTCGACCGCCCTCCAGCACTACATCGACCTGGTCGGCCTGGAGACGAAGCCGTTCCCCAACCCGCTCTCCCCGGTCACCCCGTCGACCGTCGTCGACCTGAAGGGCGAGTCGCACTACGCCACCACCATCGACGACCTCCCGCAGGTCTACCGCGACGTGATGGACGCCTGGAACGCCTGCCTGGAGGAGGGCGCCGACTTCTCCGACATGAACCGGGCGATGCGCGAACGCGACGTACCGCGGATCCGGGAGATCTGGGCCCGGCTCGTCGAGAAGCTCGACAACCAGACCTTCTACGGCTTCCTCTGCGACTCCGACGCCTTCAAGTCGTTCCGCCACCGCGAGATCTTCGGACAGGTCGGCTTCGGCACCGGCGGCTGGGACACCGACTTCCCCAACTCCATCCTGGAGATCCTGCGCGTCGTCTACACCGAGGCGGACGACCACCACCGCTCCATCGTCGGCGGCAGCCAGCAGCTCCCGCTGCGCCTGTGGGAGCGCGAGCCGCAGAAGATCGTCCACTGGCCGCTCGGCACCTCGCTGGCCTCGCTGCACGACGGCGAGCCGCGCGGCGCCGTGACCCGGCTGCACCGCACGGCCGGCAACCGGATCACCGTCACCGACGCCACCGGCGACATCCGGACCTTCCGCGCCGCCGTCTTCACCGGGCAGTCCTGGCTGCTGCTCTCCAAGATCGCCTGCGACGACGCGCTCTTCCCCATCGACCACTGGACGGCGATGGAGCGCACCCACTACATGGAGTCGTCCAAGCTGTTCGTCCCCGTCGACCGGCCGTTCTGGCTGGACAAGGACGAGACCACCGGCCGCGACACCATGTCGATGACGCTGACCGACCGGATGACCCGCGGCACGTACCTCCTCGACGACGGCCCGGACAAGCCGGCCAGCATCTGCCTCTCGTACACCTGGTGCGACGACAGCCTGAAGTGGCTGCCGCTCTCCGCGACCGAGCGCATGGACGTCATGCTGAAGTCGCTCGGCGAGATCTATCCGAACGTCGACATCCGCAAGCACATCACCGGCAATCCGGTGACCGTGTCCTGGGAGAACGAGCCCTATTTCATGGGCGCGTTCAAGGCGAACCTGCCCGGCCACTACCGCTACCAGCGACGGCTGTTCACCCACTTCATGCAGGACCGGCTGCCCGCCGACAAGCGGGGCCTGTTCCTCGCCGGCGACGACATCTCCTGGACGGCCGGCTGGGCCGAGGGGGCCGTGCAGACGGCGCTGAACGCCGTCTGGGGTGTGATGGCCCAGTTCGGCGGTGCGACCGACGCGACCAACCCCGGCCCCGGCGACGTCTTCGACGAGATCGCCCCGGTCGAACTCCCGGAGGACTGAGGCCCCTCGCGGCCCCGGTTACGCGGGCCGGCAGACGCTGCGCTGCCGGCCAAGGCCCGAGATCTCGACCTCCATCACGTCCTCGGCACCCAGGTACGGGAACCGGCCGGACAGGGCCACGCCCTGCGGCGTACCGGTGTTGATGATGTCGCCGGGCTCCAGCACCAGGTACTGCGACAGATGGTGCACCAGATGCGCCACGCCGAAGATCATGTCCGCGGTGGAGGAGTCCTGCCGGGGCTCACCGTTGACGAAGCTGCGCAGCCGCAACTGCTGCGGATCGCCCACCTCGTCGGCCGTCACCAGCACCGGGCCCAGCGGGTTGAAGGTCGCGCAGCTCTTGCCCTTGGACCACTGGCCGCCCGACTCCTCCAGCTGGAAGGCGCGCTCGGACACGTCGTTGCTGACCGCGTAGCCCGCGATGTGGGCGGCGGCGTCGGCGGGGGAGTCCAGGTAGGAGGCGCGGCGGCCGATCACGACGGCGAGCTCCACCTCCCAGTCGGTCTTCTTCGACCCGCGCGGAATGAGGACGTCGTCGTACGGACCGACCACGGTGTTCGGCGACTTGTAGAAGAGGATCGGCTGCTCCGGCGGCTCGGCACCGGACTCCGCCGCGTGGGCCGCGTAGTTCTGCCCGATGCACAGGAGCGCGGAGGGCCGGGCCACCGGGGCGCCGATGCGCTGTCCGGCGATGTCGGTCTCCGGGAGGACCGCCGCCGCGGGGATCAGGTGCGGCTTGTCGGCCAGCGCGGCGAGGAAGGCGCCGTCGATGTCGTCGGTGATGCCGGACAGGTCGTAGTGGCGGCCCTCGGGGCAGACGGCGACCGGGCGCTCATGGCCCGGCTCGCCGATGCGCATCAGTCGCATGACGGTGAGATCTCCTGAATTCTGGGGTTGTGCGGGGACGAAAAGGGAGTCAGCGCAGTCGGGTGAGAGCCGCGGCGGTCACCGCGTGCACCGGGGGGCGTCCGGCGATCAGCCGCAGCACCTCGTTGACCGCGCTGGTGCCCAGCCGCTGCCGGCACTCGACACTGCCCGCCGCCTGGTGCGGGGTGAGCAGCACGTTCGGCAGCGCGCGGAAGGGGTGGTCCACGGGCAGCGGTTCGGCGTCGAACACGTCGATCGCCGCGTCCAGCCGGCCCGTGGCCAGCTCGGCCAGGAGCGCGTCCTCGTCGACCAGCCACGACCGGGCGGTGTTCACCAGACCCGCGCCGTCCGGCATCAGCGCCAGCTGAGCGGCGCCGATCATGTGGTGGGTCTCCTCGGTGACCGGGGCGTGCACGGCCACGATCCGGCTGCCGGTGAGCAGCGTCTCCAGCGGCACGGACGTCACACCGAGCTCTGCGGCCTCCTCGTCGGAGAGGAACGGGTCGGTGACGCTCACCCGCGCCCCCATCGCCCGCGCCAGCTTGATGTAGGCGCGGCCGGTGCGCGAGGCGCCGATCACGCCGATCTCGCTGCCGTGGATCTCGTGGCGCGCCGGGGCCTCGCTCGCGGCCGCCCAGTCCAGGCCGCCGCGCAGCGCGTGGTCGAAGCGCTGGATGCGGTGGAGCAGCGACAGCGTGAAGGCGAGAGCCACCTCGGCGACCGGGCGGGCCATCTCGTCGCCTGCCTGGGTGACCAGGATGGAGCGCCGGAACACGTCCTCGGTGACATAGGGGGCGACCGCGGAACCGGTGTGCGCCACCAGCTCCAGCCGGTCGGCGTGCGCCAGCAGTTCCGCGTCCACCTTCGGGGCCCGCCACGAGGTGATCAGCGCACGGGCGCCGGGCAGGGCCGCCGCGACCGCCGCACGGTCGGAGTGGTCGTCGATGACGGTGAGTTCGGCCGCCCGCTCCAGCTCCCGCCACACATCGGCGGTGAAGAACTGGGCGCGCAGGCCCGGTGGTACGGCGACGACCACCCGTGAGGTGCGGTCGGCGGATTCAGGAGAGCCAGGCATCGAGGTGCTCCGCAACGAAGGCGTCATCGGTCAGCCAAGGGTAGGCCGCGGCCACCCGGGTGATCTCTTCGGCCTGTCCGGGGGAGAGCGTCTCGGCCGGGTCCAGGCAGCGGATGTTCGCCAACAGGCCCTGACGGCGCAGCACTTCGTGGATGCCCGCGATGCAGCCGCGGAAGGCGCCGCGCACGTCGAAGACCGCGCTGTTGGCGTCGGTGAGTTCGGTGCGGCGGGCCAGGCAGCGGACCATCGCCTCGTGGTCCCCGGCCCGGGCCCGGCGGACGTCGTCGAGCAGCGTCACCGCGGAGCTCGTCCACACCGCCCACTGGCCGAGCAGCCCGCCCGCGAACCAGCGCGGGGTGCCGGCGGCCGTCTCGTACGGGGTGAGCAGATCGCCGATGATGTCGTCGTCGTTGCCGGTGTACAGGGCGACCTCGTCAGCCCGGTCCGCGGCGGCGACCGCCCGGACGACGTCGGCGGTGCGGTAGCGGTCGAACGGGGCGATCTTCACCGCGGCCGTGTTCGGCAGATCGGTGAACGCGGACCAGAAGGACGGCGACAAGTACCGCCCGCCGACGGCCTCCTGGAGGTAGAAGCCGATCACCGGCAGCACCTCGCCGACCGCCCGGGCCCGCTCCAGCAGCCCCTTCTCGTCCGCTCCGGGCACGGCCGGGCTGAGCAGCACCGCGTCGTAGCCGAGCGAGGCGGCGGTCTCCGCCTCGGCGACGGCCTGGGCGGTGTAGCCGCAGGCACCGGCGACCTTCACGAACGGGCGGCCCGCCTCGGCGTCGATCGTCTCGGCGGCGAGTTCGAGGACGGGGCGGAACAGCCCCACCTCCCGCTCACGGATCTCGAACTGGGTGGTGTGCACGGCGACGGCCGCGCCGCCCGCGCCCGAGGCCAGGTAGTACCGGGTCAGGGCGCGCTGCCGGCGCTCGTCGAACGTGCCGTCCGCGTGCAGGGCGAGCGGATGGGCGGGGATGGCCGCGCCGTGGGCGAGCAGTTCGAGCGCGGGCGTGGACAGGAGGGAGGGAGTGGACATGGAGTGGATCAGAACCTTCCGTCACGTACCTGGAACTTGGTGGGCTTGCCGGACAGCGGCAGCCCGCGGCGCAGCCAGTCGGCCTGCCACTCGACGAGGGTGCGCAGCGCGACGTCCGGGTAGCCGAAGAGAGCATGGCAGCGGCTCGCGTCGGAGAGCAGCGCGGTGGGTGCCTCCTGGCCGGCGAGGACCGGCTCCTTGCCGAACTCCTCGCCGAACCACTGCGCGATGCGGCGCACCGAAGCGGTCTCCGGGCCGGTGAGGTTGAGGGTGAACGCGTCGCCGTCGGTGGCGTGCGGCAGCGAGCGCAGCGCGACCTCGTTGGCGTACCCCTGCCACACCACGTTGGCGTGACCGGTCGTCACGTCTACGGGTTCCCCGGCCTGCACGCGGTAGGCGATGTCGGCCAGCACGCCGTAGCGCAGGTCGACCGCGTAGTTGAGGCGGATGTTGGCGACCCTGGTGCCACGGGTCAGGGCGGCGTGCGCGAAGACGCGCTCCCGGCCCAGGCACGACATGGCGTACTCGCCGACCGGGCCGACCGGGTCGCTCTCGGTGCAGCCGCCGGAGGAGACCGGCACCAGGGGGTAGACGTTGCCGGTGGAGAACGCGGCGATCCGGGCGCCGGACCAGCGCCGGGCCACCCGGTCCGGCATCGCGGCGTTCACCGCCCAGGCGTGCGAGGGTGCCCCGGCGGAACCGAACTTGGCGCCGACCATGAAGACGATGTTCCCCGCGTCGGGCAGTTCCGCCAGATCGGCGGCCGGGTCCATCAGGTCGAAGGCGACGGTACGGACCCCGGCCGCCTCCAGCTCCTCGGCCGCCGTCCTGTCCGACCAGCGGGAGACCGCGTACACGGTCACGTCCCCGCGGCCCGCGGCGTCCAGCGCCCGGCGTGCCAGCCGGCACAGACTGGGGCCCATCTTGCCGCCGGCGCCGAGCACCAGCAGATCGCCTTCGAGCGCGCCGAGGTCGGCGACGAGCGCGGGGGAGGGGGTGGCGAGCCGCTCTTCGAGTGCGGCCTCATCGGTGAACATGTGTGGCTATCCCTTGATTCCGGACGCGGTGACGCCCTCGGTGAAGTAGCGCTGGCCCACCATGTACGCGGCGAAGATGGGCACGAACGCGATGACGGAGCCGGAGAGCACCACGTTGAGCGGCACGTTCTGCTGCTGGAGCGAGGCGATGCCGACGGTGAGGGTGCGCATGTCGGTGGACTGGCCGATGACCAGCGGCCACAGGAAGTCGTTCCAGTGCCAGAGGAAGACGAAGACACCGAGCGTGGCGAGGATCGGCTTCAGCAGCGGCAGCACGATCCGGTAGAAGATCTGCCACTCGTTGCAGCCGTCCAGCCGGGCCGCCTCGAAGAGTTCGTCCGGCAGTCCCTGGATGAACTGCCGCATCAGGAACACCGCCTGGGCGTTGGCCAGCGTCGGCACGATCAGACCCCAGTACGTGTCGACGCCGCCCAGCTTCGCGATCATCGCGAAGGTCGGGATCATCGTGACGTGGTACGGGACCATCACCATCGACAGGAACGACCAGAACATCGTCTCCCGGCCCGGGAAGCGCTTCTTCGCGAAGGCGTACCCGGCGAGCGAGGCGAGCAGCAGCACGCCGACGACGGAGACGACCGAGTAGATCAGTGTGTTCAGCAGCCAGCGCGGCACGTCCTGGGCGCCCATGACGGTGTCGTACGCCTCGCCGGTCAGCGGCCACGGCAGCAGACTGCCGGGGAAGTCGACTGCCGCCGACGGCTTCAGGGAGAGCACGACCATCGCGTAGAACGGGAAGACCGTCACGAGCGCGGCGACCGTCAGGAGCACGCCGCGTGCGATCTTTCCGGTCCGGGTGGCGCGCATGCCGTACGGGACGGTGTCCTGCTCGGAGAGCTTGCGCAGCCTGCGCGCGGCCCGGCGCTCGGCCCGGTCCCGCGGTGCGGGGGCCGGGCCCGCGGGCGGGGCCTTCGTCTCTGCGGGTGCTGCGGTCATGGTCACTGGTCCTTCCCGATCACGAGCCGCTGGATCACCGCGACCACCACGGTCAGCACGAAGAGCGCGACCCCGATGGCGGAGGCGTAACCCAGGTCGAAGTACTTGAAGCCCGCGTCGTAGAGCTGGAAGACGAGCGTGTAGCTGGCGTTGGCGGGGCCGCCGCCGGTCATCGTGTACACGGCGTCGAAGACCTGGAAGGAGGCCGTCGTCTCGATCACCGCGAGGAAGAACAGCGCGGGCTTGAGCTGCGGCAGCACGATGTACCGGAACCTCTGCCAGGGGCCGGCCCCGTCGGTGAGCGCGGCCTCCTCCAGCTCGCGCGGGATGTCCTGCATCCGGGCGAGCAGGATGAGCATCCCGTACCCGAACCGGGACCAGACGCCGACGATCGCGAGCGCGGGCAGCACCAGCACGTCGTCGGAGAGCCAGGAGCCCTCGGACATCCCGAACCAGCCCATCAGGGTGGACCACGGGCCGCCGGTCGAGAAGATCCACACGAAGACGGTGGCGGCCAGCACCAGCGAGGTGACGACCGGCAGGAAGAACACCGAGCGGAAGAACTTCGCGCCGCGGAACGCGCGACGGGTGATCAGCGCCAGGGACACCGACGCGATGAGCGTGCCCGGCACGGCGAGCACGGTGTAGAGGACGGTGACCTTCAGCGCCTGCCAGAACAGCGGGTCGTCCCACAGGCGGGTGAAGTTGTCGAGCCCGATGAAGCTGCCGCCGCCGGTGAGGGAGTAGTCGGTGAAGCTCATCAGCACACCGGCGACGCCCGGGCCGAACCGGAAGGCCAGGAACAGCAGGAAACACGGGAGGACGAAGAGCAGGCCGATCCGGGCCTCGCGGCGCGCCTGCGGCCCGCTGCGACGGCCCCGGCGGGTGGGTTCCGCGACGACTGCCACGGGGATCTCCTTGCGGTACGGGGGAATTGCGGGGGGTCCGGGGGTTTCACCCCCGTGGGGCGGCGGGGCCGGAGGCCGGCCCCGCCGCCGTGGATCAGCGGCCGAGCATCGCCTGCGCGGCCTTCTGTGCGGCGTCCAGCGCGTCCTGCGGGCTCTTCTTGCCGAGCAGGGCGGCCTGGATCTCCGGCGCGAGCACGCCCTGGACCTCACGGGCCTTGTCCTGCAGCGGGCCCACGTCCATGCTCGGAAGCGTGGCGCCGACCGCCGACTGCAGCGCGTCGTCCGGGTAGAGGTTGCCGCCGGACGTGCGGGCCGGGAAGAAGCCGGCAGCCTTCTGCAGACCGGCCGTGTTCTTCGACTCGGCGACGAAGTTCAGCCAGTCGCCGGTGTTCTTCTTGTCGGCGCCCTTCAGCATCGACAGCGCGCCGACGGTGCCGTAGCCGACGGACGCGGTGTCCTTCAGCGGCGGCTGGACGACGATGTTCTCCTTGCCCCAGAACGGCTCGACGTCCGCCGGGGTGTTCTGCCAGGTGCAGGCGACCTTGCCCTTGGCGGTCGGGGTCTGCTCCAGCTTCGGGGTGGTGGTGACCAGGTCCTTGTCGGTGTAGCCGCCGTCCACGAGCTTCTTCAGGTACGTCAGCGCCTTGACGCCGGCCGCGTCGTTGAACGTGACGTTCTTGCCGTCATCGGAGAACACGTCGCCGCCGGCCTGCCACAGCAGCGGGTAGAACGTCATGTTCAGCGTCTGCTGGGTGTCGCCGCTGTAGCTGGTGGCGTAGTAGCCCTTCTTCTTCAGCTTCGGGGCCAGCGCCTCCAGGTCCGCCCAGCTCGTCGGGTAGGTCTTCTCACCGATGGCGGCGAACACGCGCTTGTCGCAGATCAGCGGGTTGGCGCTGGTCAGGATCGGGGTGGCGAGCGCCTTGCCGTCGACCGTGACGGACTTCAGGGCGAAGTCCGTGTAGTCGGACTTGGCGTCGGCCGGCATGTAGTCGTCGGCCGGGACGATGTTCTTGGCGTACTTCGGCAGCTGGTCCGGGATCAGGTAGACCGCGTCCGGGCCCTTGCCCGAGGCGATCGCGGTGGCCAGCGCGGTGTCGCGGTTGGCCCACGGGAAGGTCTCGACCTTCACCGTGACGCCCGCGTGCTCTTTCTCGAAGGCCTTGATCAGGCCGTCCCAGTACGCCTTGTTCTTGGCCTCGTCGAAGATGACCGGGTAGGTCCACATGGTGACGGTGTTGCCGTCGTCGCCGCTGCCGGAACAGCCGGCCAGCACACCGGCGGCGAGCGCGGTCGCCACGACGGGCGCGGCCAGGGCGCGGACTCTGGAACGGCGGGTGAGAAGACGGGACATGAGGGGGTCCTCCGAGGACGTGAGGGTGGGAAGAAGAGGGGGAGTCACTGCGCCGGGACCGTCTGGACGGTGCCGGTGTGCCGGGCGCGCTCGGCGGCGAACGCCGCGAGGTGGCTGCCGAGCGAGGTGGCGGGACCGGAGCGGACCGCCCCGGCGTCACCGGTGGCGACGGCGGTGACGAACGCCTCGACGAGCGCGGCGTCCCCGCCACCGTGCCCGTCCGCCGCGTTCGACCCGGACGTGCCGAGTTCGCGGACGGTGGACTCACCGGTCCGGAAGTCCTGCACGGTGACGCGCTCGCCGTCACCGACGAGCCAGCCGTGCGAGCCGAAGATCCGGGTCTGCCGGTGCGTCTGCTCGGTGAACGCCACCATCTGGAAGGTCGCGGTCACCCCGTCCGACAGCTGCATCGCGAGGACCTGGTGGTCGACCACGTCGTTGTCGCTCCGGTACACGCAGACCCCGTACGGGCCCTCGCGCAGCGCCTGGACGAGACCGGCCTCGTCGGTCGCCTCGGTGACATGGGTGACCGGCCAGACCGCGCCCTTCTCGCGCAGCGTCGGCATGTACAGCTTCTGCGCGCTGTACGGGCAGCCGGACTCGACCGCACAGTCCAGGCAGCGGCCGGCCGACCCGGCCGGGGCGTTCTCGGGCCGGAAGTGCTTCAGCCCGCCGAAACCGGTGACCTGCTCGATCCGGCCGCCCATGACGTACGTGATCCAGTCCAGGTCGTGGCAGGACTTGGCGAGCAGCATCGGGGAGGAGTCCCTCTCGCTGCGCCACGGGCCGCGTACGTAACTGTGCGCGTAGTGCCACCAGCCGACCGGCTCCAGATGGTCGATCGAGACCAGTTGCCCGAGCACTCCGGAGTCCACGACCTCCTTCACCAGGTCGGTGTACGGGGTGTACCGCATGACGTGGCACACCGCGAACAGCACCCCGGCCCGCTCGACCCCCTCGACGATCCGGCGGGTCTCCTCCTCGGTCGGGGCGAGCGGCTTCTCGGCGAGGATCGCGTAACCGGCCTCGGCCAGGGCCAGCACCGGCTCCACATGGAAGCGGTCCTGGGTGGCGACGATCACGGCGTCCGCGATGCGGGTGTCGACGAGCGGCCGCCAGTCGTCGAACTCGACGGGCGCGCCGGCGGCGGTCCGCGCGGCGGGGCGCGGATCGGCGACGGCGACGAGTTCGGCGCGCTCGGGGTGCGCCTTGATCCACTCGGCGTACGTCAGACCGCGGTTGCCGGCGCCGACGAGCGCGACCCGGACGGGCCGGCCGGTGATCGGGGTATGCGTGGACACGGGGAATCCCTGGTGCTCGATGGGCGGTTGGGCCCGGTGGTCAGAAGCGGAGCGTGGCCGCGGTGTGGGCGACGCGGTCGCCCTCGTCCGGCAGCGCGGTGCGCTCGGTGCCGTCCTCGACGCAGCCGGTGTGCAGCAGATGGCTGCTGCCGCCGAACGCCGCGGGCCGCAGTTCGAGCCGGCCGCCGGTGAAGGTGGAGCCGGTGGCCCGGTAGCGGTTGGTGCCCTCGGTGACCAGCACATGGGCGGTGCCCTCGGGTGCGGTCGAGTCGAGGCCGCTGAGCTGCCAGTCGACGGTCCGGGCCGAGCCGGTACGGGCGAGCAGGGCGCCGTCCTTGTTGG
Organism: Streptomyces sp. NBC_01257; assembly: GCF_035917255.1. Lineage (NCBI taxonomy): Bacteria > Bacillati > Actinomycetota > Actinomycetes > Kitasatosporales > Streptomycetaceae > Streptomyces > Streptomyces sp. NBC_01257. The sequence continues at coordinate 1,732,075 of NZ_CP108472.1, read as the reverse complement.
TGCCGGACAGCCGCGTGCCGTCGACGCGCAGCCGCTGGTCCTTGGCCGAGGTCAGCTTGATCCCGGTGTCGCGCAGTTCGCCGCCGAGGACGCTGATGTCGGCGTGGGCGAGCGAGACCGGGGCGGTGTCCTTGGATCCGGTCAGCGTGCACTGGTCGATGACGAGCGGCCCGGTGCCGTTGAACACCGCGCCGTCGACGCCCTTCAGCGTGGTGCGCTGGAGGGTGAGCGGGACGGTGACGCCTGCCTGGGTGACCTCCGCGCCCGCCGCGAAGGCGAAGGAGGAGTCGGCGATGACGTTGGGGCGGGCGGAGAGGTCCGAGGCGCGGGAGACGATCAGCGGACCGGTGGCCGTGCAGCCCCGCATCTGCACCCCGTCGGCGTTGACCCAGAGCATCCCGGAGCCGGCCAGCGACTCCTTGCCGATGACCAGGACGTCCTCCAGCGTCAGATCGGTGATCTTGACGCGGGCGACGAACCAGGAACAGGCGTGCCGCCGGACGGTGATCCGCTTGGCCCTGCCGCCCCAGGCCGCCCCCGAGTTGGCGAACGTCATCAGACCGGAGTTGCCGGTGTAGACGAGGTCGTGCTCGAACTGGCCGTGCGTGACGAACGGGCCCTCGTCGTCACCGTCGCCGTGGCAGTTGGTGACGTAGCAGTAGGCCGAGGCCGTGAAGTCGTTGAGGTGACGGGCGTTGGAGGTGTGACAGTCCTCCACGTGCCCGTACAGGCAGTAGATCTGCTGGGTGAGGTAGCCCGCGCCGCCGTAGGTGACGGACTTCGGGTTGGTCAGCGAACACTGCTCGGTGCGGTAGTACGTGCACCAGCGGCGCATCACCACCGGCCAGAAGGTGCCGACGGCCTCGATCCCGGAGACGTCGCAGCGCACCGCGTACTCGTAGGCGACCGGGTGCGAGCCGGTCATCTCGTCCTCGCCCCAGCCCTCGAAGACCATGTTGCGCACGTGGGCGCGGTCGACGGGCTCGATCCGGGTCCAGGTCAGGGTGCGGCCGGCCGCCAGGTCCCAGCCGATCTGGTAGTTGACCCGGATGTGCGTCGCGTCGACGACGCCGGTGACCTGGACGAGGCGCTGGATCTCCTTCTCGTACGTCCCCGCCAGGGCGTTGATCTCCACCGCCCACCACTGTCCGACGGCGAACTTCGAGGAGTCACCGACCTCGAAGAGGTCCGACAGGTCCGGCATCGCCGCGCTCAGGCTGTGCTTGACGGTGGTGTCGGTGATGGTGCCGCGGAAGGAGAGGACGGCGCCGAAGGGGTTGTCGTGGGTGTTCTTCTCGATGTTCTCGGTGCGGATGTGGTGGCCGCCGAAGTCGAGTTCGATGTGGGAGCGGTCGAAGAGGTGGCGTTGGGTGAGGAGGAGGTCGGTGTGGGCTTCGATGCGGTGGACGGTGGGGTCGTTGACCATGGTGTCCAGTGCGGTGTCGGCGGGGGTGCCGGCGTCGAAGTGGCCGAAGGTGCGGAAGTCGAGGGTTCCGGTGTGGAGCTGGTGCCAGCGTCCGGTCTTCGTCGTGCCGTTGGGGGCGATGACGGTGCCGGCGTTGTGGGTGGCGGTGGATTTCTTGTTCCAGCGCAGGGCCATGGTGCCGCCGTCGCCGGGGGTGTTGTAGCCGGCGACGATGACGTGGGTGCCGTCGGCGAGGGGCTTGGTGTTCAGGGCGCGCAGGGCGGTGACGGTGTCCAGGTGCAGGACGTCACCGGTGTGTGCGGGTGCGGCCTGCGCGGAACCGGTGGCCACGGCGGTGCCGGCCATGACCAGACCGGCCAGACCCGAAGCCCGCAGCACACTGCGACGGGACGAGGCGGGGGAGGGGTGGTGCGGAACGCTCATGCGGACTTCGCCTTCCGAGAAGTGCGACGAGTGAGGGAGCGTTCCTGCGGTGGACTGCCATACGGCGGATGGCTGAAAAGGCTCCGGTCGTCGGGTGTTCACGGCGCGGTGGGCAGGCGCCGGAAGCGGACCGGAGGGGATAAAACGTCGGTGACCGGTGAATGTCACCTCGGTTGGCAGGGAACCTACGGCTGGTGATGCCGATCGGTCAAGACCCGATTCCGTCGGAATGTGCCGTGCCGGCCTCCGTGTCGGCCTCGTCCGGGTCCTCGGTCCAGCCCAGCGAGACGCTGATCCGGCGGGCCGCGTCCCGTACCTGGCCGCCCAGTTCCTGGTAGCGCCAGGCAGGCAGCCCGAGCTTGAGACCGGTGATGGACACGGCGCCCGCGCACACCGACCGGTCGTCGAAAACCGGTGCGCCGATGCAGATGATGCCCTCGGCGTCCTCCTCGTCGTCCAGCGCGTACCCGACCCGGGCGATGTCGCGGAGATGGGCCAGGAAGGTCGCCGGGTCCGTGATCGTGCGCGAGGTGCGCCGGGGCAGCCCGAAGCGCTCGATCACCGAGGCGGCCTCGCTCTGCGGCACGGCGGAGAGCAGCGCCTTGCCGAGCCCCGTGCAGTGCGGCAGCTCGCGCTGGCCCATCCGCAGATCGAGCCGGACGCGCTGGTCGAGCTCGACCTGGTCCACCACGACGGCGTGGCCGTCCTCGGGGACGGCGAGCCGGGACGCCATGCCGGTGGTCCGGGTGAGGTCGCGCAGCACCGGGTGGGCCACCCCGCGCAGGGAGACCTGGGACCTGGCCCGGTCGCCGAGCCGGGCCAGGCTCATGCCGAGCCGGTAGCGGCGGTTCATGCCCTCGCCGTCGTCCGAGACGAGGCCGTATGCGCGCAGGGTCTGGAGCATGCCGAAGGCGGCGCTCTTGGAGATGGAGCAGGCCTGACCGACCTCGGTGACGCTCAGGCCGTTCCCCTGCGAGGGAGCGGCGAGCGCTTCGAGGATGTCCGCTGCCCTGGCCACGCTCTTGACCCAGTACTTCGGTTCTTCTGGGGCAGCACTGTTCGTCATAGCAGAACAGCGTAGTGCCTCCGTGGGTGCGGAGAGTGCCTCCGATTCAACAAATCCCCCACATCCGGGCCTTGGCGGGGCGGAAGGGGGTTGACCGGTTTTCGGCCCGGACGTAATATCCAGGCACTGTTCTGCTCTACAGAACAGCGTTCTGAAAAAGCGAAACGCATCACCGAGCACCACGGATCACCCTCTTCCTGCGGCGACTGCCGGGCGGATGGCGCCAGGGACTCACGGGCCGGGCAGGGCCCGCGAAAACCGACGACTCTCGACGCAAGGAGCAAGCACCATGAGTTCAGGCCCGGTAGGCAACGAATCCGGAGCCCGACTCGCCGAGCGCGCCCGCCAGGTCGTACCCGGCGGCGTGAACAGCGGTCAGCGCAGCGTTCCCGGACTGACCGACCTGGTCGTCACGGGGACCCACGGCGCACGGTTCCGTACCGCCGACGGACGCGAGTACACCGACTTCCACTCGGCGTTCGGCCCACCGCTGCTCGGCCACAACGACCCCGACGTGGCCCGTGCCACCGCCGAGGCGGGCGCGACCCTGGGGCACATGGGCGTCGGCGTCACCGAGGGCGAGGTCCTCCTCGCCGAACAGCTCACCGAGCTGATCCCCTCGATCGAGAAGGTCCTGCTCACCAGCACCGGCAGCGAGGCCACGTTCCACGCGCTGCGCGTCTCCCGCGCCGCGACCGGCCGCCGCCTGGTCGTCAAGTTCCAGGGCTGCTACCACGGCTGGCACGACGCGGTCAGCCTCAACGTCATCTCCGAGCCCTCGAAGGTCGGCGGCCACGACCCGATCTCGACCGGCATCCTGCCCGAGGTCCTCGAAGCCACCCTCGTCCTGCCGTTCAACGACAGCGAGGCCGTCCGCCGCACCTTCGCCGAGCACGGCTCCGACATCGCCGCCGTCATCGTCGAACCCGTCCCGCACAACGTCGGCGCACTCCTGCCGTACCAGGAGTTCCTCACCACGCTGCGCGTGGAGACCACGAAGGCCGGCAGCGTGCTGATCTTCGACGAGGTCATCACCGGCTTCCGCCACAGCATCGGCGGCTGGCAGCAGATCTCCGGCGTCACCCCCGACCTCACCACCCTCGGCAAGGCCATCGCCAACGGCGCCCCCGTCGGCGCGATCGGCGGCCGCGCCGACCTGATGGACCTCTTCTCCACCCGCCCCGGCGCCCCCGCCTTCTTCGCCGGCACGTACAACGGCCACCCGTCCGTCGTCGCCGCCGCCCTCGCCACCCTGCGCAAGCTCCGCGAGGAACCGGTCCACGACCACGTCTTCCGGCTCGGCGACCGCGTCCGCACCGAACTGACCGCACTGTACGAGCGCCTCGGCGTCCCCGCCGTCGTCACCGGCTACGGCTCCGTGTTCGTCAGCTACTTCATGGCGGGCGAGGCCCCCCGCACCTACGCGGACCTGCTGAACAACGACGCCTCGATGTTCGTCGGCTACCGCCGCAAACTCCTGGACCACGGCCTGTTCGAGCTCCCGCTCAACCTCAAGCGCAGCCACATCAGCTACGCCCACACCGACGCGGACGTGGACCGTCTGATCGAGGGCACCGAGGCCGCGGTCAAGGCCGTCCTCGCCGACGGCGGCGCCCGCGACCTGGAGAACACCTCGACCATGGGCGGAGCGACCCGCTGATGCTGACCGTCAACCGCACCCGCCCCGCCGGCCCCGCCGGACGGATCACCCGCGTCGAGACCCTGATGCTCGGCACCTCCTGGCGCGACTTCGGCTACGTCCGGGTCCACACCGACGAGGGCCTGACCGGCATCGGCGAGATCACCCACCCGTACCGGGTGAGCGAGGTCTGCGCCCTCACCGAGGCCATCGCCGGACGGCACCTCATCGGCGCCGACCCCTTCGACATCGAGGAGCTGTGGCTCCGCGTCTACCAGGGCGACTTCCTGCGCGGCGGCGACATGGGCGGCGTCGCGCTGTCCGGCCTCGACCAGGCGATGTACGACCTGATGGGCAAGGCGCTCGGCGTCCCCGCCTACCGGCTGACCGGCGGCGCCTGCCGCGACGACGTCCGGGTCTACGCCAACGGCTGGTACACCGGCGAACGCGAGCCCGAGACCTTCGCCGCCAAGGCGAAGGAGACCGTGGCCAAGGGCTACACCGCCCTCAAGTTCGACCCCTTCGGCCCCGGCCTGCACGAGCTGGAGCGCGCCGAACTGCGCCGCTCCATCGACCTCGTCGCCGCCGTCCGCGAAGCCATCGGACCGGACATCGACCTCTTCATCGAGGGCCACGCCCGCTTCGCCATGCCGACCGCCGCCCGTCTCGTGCGGGAGCTGGAGCCCTTCGACATCGGCTGGTTCGAGGAGCCGATGCCCTGGACGCACATCGAGCGGTACGCGGAACTGCGGCAGCGCGCTGCCTTCCCCATCTCCGGCGGCGAGCACTTCCACAACCGCTACGAGTACAAGCAGCTCTTCGCGACGAACGCCGTCGACATCATCCAGCCCGACCTGTCCATGGCCGGCGGCTTCACCGAGGTCAGGAAGCTCGCCGCGATCGCGGACACCCACGGCATGCTGGTGGCCCCGCACAACTCCAACTCCCCGCTCTGCACCACCGTCTCGGTGCACGCGGCGCTCGGAATCCCCAACTTCAAGATCCTCGAGACCTTCGACGGGCTCCTGGAGCCGTTCGTCTTCGACGCCCTCAAGGGCACCCTCCCGATGGCGGACGGCCGCATCGGACTGCCGACCGCCCCCGGGCTCGGCGTCGAACTCGTCGACGAGGTCTTCGAGGAACACCCGCCCAGCCACCGCTTCTGGAACATGTTCGCGGACGGCTGGGAGAAGCGGAACCGCACATGATCACCGACGTCCACTCCCACCTCTTCCGGCACAGCCACGACTTCACCGACCCGTTCAGCTCCGACTCCGCCCGCGCCCACGCCGGCGAGGTCGACCTCACGGTGAAGTGGGAGGAGTACGCCGCCACCGCGCCCGACTCCACCCGCACGATCGTCGTCGGCGGCAAGGCGCGCCGCAGCGGGCTCTGGGTCGACGACGCCGCCGTGGCCGCGTACGTCGGCGAACACCCCGACCGGCTGATCGGCTACCTGGCGCTCGACCCCACCCAGCCCGGCTGGCAGGAGGAACTGCGCTACGGCCACCAGGAGCTCGGCCTGCGCGGCATCAAACTGATGCCGATGTACGCGGGCTTCGACCCGGCGGCCGAGGAGTACGACGAGCTGTACACGTACGCCGAACGGCACGGGCTGCCGCTCCTGGTGCACACCGGCACCACGTTCGTCTCCAGCGCACCGCTGGAGTGGGCGATGCCCCGCCACCTGGACGCGGTCGCCATCCGCCACCCGGAACTGCGGATGGTCCTCGCCCACCTCGGCCACCCCTTCGAGGGCGAGTGCATCGCGGTCATCCGCAAGCACCCGCACGTGTACGCCGACCTCAGTGCCCTGCACTACCGGCCCTTCCAGCTCTGGCACAGCCTCCGGCTGGTCCAGGACTACGGGGTCTTCCACAAGGTGCTGTTCGGCAGCGACTACCCGTTCACGACGGTCGACGACTCGGTGAAGGGGCTGCGGGAGATCGCCCGCATCCCCGGCATCCCCGGGCTGCCGCCGCTGGACGCGGACGCGATCGAGGAGATCATCCACCGGCCCTCCCTCGATCTTCTGGGCCTGAACGGCTGACCCGGCCGTTCACCAAAGCCTGCGGGCCGGCGCCAGGGGCCACCCCCCGGTACCCGGTGCCGGTCCGCAGACGGGCCGCCGCGCTCCCCACCCTGTTGTGTCCCGCGCGGCGGCCCACCCCTCGCTTCTCCCCGCCCGCCCTCGCCCGAAGGAACCCGCGATGACCGCAGCCGTCCCGCCCCGCGGCACCGACCGCTTCGACCTGACCGGCCGCACCGCGGTCGTCACCGGGGCCGCCCGGGGCCTCGGCCGTTCCTTCGCCGTCGGGCTCGCCGAGGCGGGCGCGGACCTGGTCCTGGTCGACCTGCCAGACGCCGAGGGCGTCGCCGGGACCGCCGCGGCGATCGAGGCGCTCGGCCGGCGCTGCCGCGTCTACGGGCAGGACCTCGCGGACATCGAGGCGCTGTCCGCGTTCGTCGACACGGTGCGCGCCGAGGCCGGGCCGCTGCACATCCTCGTCAACAACGCGGGCACGGCGGCCCTGGAGCGCTTCAACGAGATCACCCCGGCCGGCTGGTCGCACATCATGCGGGTCAACGTCGACGCGGTGTTCTTCCTCAGCCAGCGCGTCGCCGAACACATGACGGCCGACTCCGTCGCCGGCCGCATCATCACCATCACCTCGAAGAACGCCCTCGTGGCGGAGGCCGGCCTGGCCCACTACAACGCCTCCAAGGCCGCCGCCCAGCTGCTCACCGAGACCCTGGCGGTCGAACTCGCCCCGCACGGCATCACCGCCAACACCCTCGCCCCCGGCATGGTCGAGACCCCCATCGACGGGGAGTTCCCCTTCGACCGGGAGGCCTTCGAGTCCGCGTACCGCGAGCGCATCCCGCTCGGCAGGTACGCGCAGCCCGACGAGTGCGTCGGCGCACTGCTGCTGCTCGCCTCGGACGCGGGGGCCTACCTCACGGGTGCGCGCCTCGTCGTGGACGGGGGAGTGCTGGCCGACCAGATGCCGCGGATGCGCTTCATGCCGCCCTACCGCAACACGATCTGACCGCGGCCGACCGGCAGTCGGTACCCCGAGCACGCATCGACAACGCGAGGAGCACCTCCGTCATGTCCGCCCCTGCTTCGTCCCCCGCCTCGTCCCGTCGCAGTGTGCTGCGGGCTTCGGGTCTGGCCGGTCTGGTCATGGCCGGCACCGCCGTGGCCACCGGTTCCGCGCAGGCCGCACCCGCACACACCGGTGACGTCCTGCACCTGGACACCGTCACCGCCCTGCGCGCCCTGAACACCAAGCCCCTCGCCGACGGCACCCACGTCATCGTCGCCGGCTACAACACCCCCGGCGACGGCGGCACCATGGCCCTGCGCTGGAACAAGAAATCCACCGCCACCCACAACGCCGGCACCGTCATCGCCCCCAACGGCACGACGAAGACCGGACGCTGGCACCAGCTCCACACCGGAACCCTCGACTTCCGCACCTTCGGCCACTTCGACGCCGGCACCCCCGCCGACACCGCACTGGACACCATGGTCAACGACCCCACCGTCCACCGCATCGAAGCCCACACCGACCTCCTCCTCACCCAACGCCACCTCTTCGACCGCTCCCACATCGAACTCGACTTCGGCGGCCACCACATCCGCACCGAGAACATCGAGAAGAACACCCACGACAACCCCTTCGGCGCCGTCCTCTCCTTCCGCGGCACCATCACCGACACCACCGTCAGACACGCGCTCTCCGGCAAGGTCATCGAACTCACCGACACCTTCCCGGTCCCCGACGCCAAGGCGTTCGCCGTCGGCCAGTGGTGGGCCGTGCAGGTCGACCCGGTCGCGGGCGGCGGCGGGGACGAGCGCGAGCTGCAGAAGCTGGTCGAGATCACCGAGATCATCGACGCGGGCCACATCCGGATCGGCTACCTCAACGGCTGGGAACTCGCCGAGGGCCGCACCCTCACCTGGACCCGCATCGAACCGGTGCGCAACACCCACATCCGCAACATGCGCTTCGAGGGCGCGGGACCCGACGAGTACACCGGCTCCCACCCCGTCAGCTTCGAGTACGCCGTCGGCTGCGACGTCTCCGGCATCCACGCCACCGGCACCTTCTGGCCGGTCGTCATGCGCCGCTGGTGCACCCGCTTCCGCACCGAGGACTGCTCCCTGAAGAACCCGCCCACCGTCGAGTACGGCGGCGCGGGCTATCTCACCCAGCAGATCTACTGCCTGTACGGGCGGGTCGCCGACTGCACCACGAGCAACGTGCGCCACCTCAACGACCTCACCGCCTCCGCCTACTGCACCGTCGTGAACTGCCACGGCGACGGCGACGACGCGGGCGGCAACCCCTTCACCACCCACGGCCAGTACGAGCACGATCTGCTCTTCGACGGCAACTCCGGGCTGATGGACATCGCCAACTCAGGCGCCCAGTGGGGCATCTCCGCCAAGCGGATCACCGTACGCAGACACGTCTGCTCCTGGTTCACCGCCAACACGAAGATCACCGACCTGACCCTGGAGGACGTCACGGTGATCGCACGCCCCACCTTCGACCAGGCCGGCACCCTCACCGTGAACGCCGACGGGGCCCAGGTGCGCGGCTGCACCGCGAAGACCTTCGCCGTGGCCCAGCGCTCGGCACGCTCCACCCGGCCGACGACGATCAGCGACTGCTCCTTCGAGCCGCCCGCCGGCGCCGTCCTCGTCCAGACACCGGTCACCGCGCCCGTCCACTTCGTGCGCTGCACGTTCAAGGGTGTCGACGGCGCGGTCCTGCGCGGTGCGGGACCCGTGCACTTCACCGACTGCACGGTCACCGGCACCGACAACGCGGCCCCGGTCTCGGCCGGTTCGGCGGACCTGCGGATCGACGGGGGTACGTACGACAACACCGGCATCGAGCTCAGCGGTGTGCGCGACCAGCGGATCACCGTGACCGGCGGCGCCCGGTTCACCGGCAGCAACAAGGCCAAGGCGCTGCTCGGCCGTGCGGACGGCCCGGGGAGGGTGACCTGGGACATCACCGGGATCAGCAGCACGGCGGCCGGACCGGATACCGCCCACGTCCGGATCGCCGACGGCACCAACCACTACGCGGCCACCGGCAGCCGCTACACCGGCGGTACCCTCCACCTCGCCCCGGACGCCCTCGCCTCGGTCCTGCACACCGCGTGTGTCGAGGACGGCACGCGGCGCACGGCGATGCCGGGCGACGGCGCCACCGTCCGCACCGACGGGAACCTGGTTCTGTGAGCACCCTGATCCGCACGGCGACCGCCGCCGACGACCCGGCCCTGGCCGCGCTGTGGCAGGAGTGCTTCGACGCCCCGCACATCACCGCCCTGCACGCCCTGGACCCCCAGCGCCACCGCCGCACGTTCGTGGCGTGCGACGCCGCGGGCGACGGGATCGACGCGGTCGTCGTCTACGTGCCGCGGCTGATCCGCGACGCGCACGGGACCCCGCAGCGCGTCGGCGGCATCGGCAGCGTCGCCACCCGCCCCGGGGCCCGGGGACAGGGTCTGGTGCGGCGGCTGCTCGGGGCGGCGGAGCGCACGATGGCCGCCGAACAGTGCGCCTGGTCACTGCTGTTCACCGGCACACCCGGTGTCTACCGGGGCTCGGGATGGCAGGAGTTCCCGAGCTCGTACACCGAGGGGACCCTGGCCGCCCCGGCGGCCGCCCCCGGCACCCTCCCGGTCCGCGAGGCCACCGCGCGGGACGCGGCGGAGGTGGCCGCGCTACACCACGCGTACAACGCGGGCCGGCCGCTGAGCTCCCTGCGGGAACCCGGGGACTGGGCGGTGCGTGTGCCCGCCTGGTACGGCCCCGTCGAGAAGTCCCTGGTGGCGGTGGACCCCGGCTCCGGGGCGCTGGCCGGCTGGATCGTCGCGCAGGACGAGGGGGACTGCGTGGAGGTTCGGGAGTTCGCCGGCGAGATCGCGAGCCTGGGCGCGCTGCTCGCCGCCGTCGCGTCCCGCGGCCGGGCGGCAGGGGCGGTCCGGGCCCGCGTCCGGATCCCCGACGGCCCAGGCCTGGCGGCCGCGCTTCCCGCCCTGCTGGCCGATGCCCGGCAGGTGACGGAACACGTGGGAATGGCGAAGCCGTTGCACGCCACCGCCGAGTCCGTACGGGCCACCGTCACCGCGCCCGGCGCCGTCCACTGGTACGGCGACTGCTTCTGAGCGCCGGCGGTCCGGTCCGCGATGTGGTCCGACTGCCCGAACCGCACCCTGGGCCGACGCCCCGCCCGTAGGCTCGCCGTGGCACCCGGGAGTCGTCGCCGGGGCCGGGGAGGGGAACGGGGAGTGTCGGGGGCACGCACACAACGCCGGGTCGCGCAGCGGGAGTTCCGGGAACGCAGACGCCGTGCGCGCAGGCACGCCATGGCGGCCGTCGCATCGGCCGTGGTGGCCGTGGGCACGGCTGCCGGGGTGATCTCCGCCGTCGCGGGGGAGGAGGACCGGACCACGGCCCGCCCCGACACCACGGCGTCGCCGACGGTGGTGCCCCTGCCCGCCGTGCCGAGCGCGACGGCCGCCCCGCGCACCCCGTCCGCCCCGGCCTCCACCGCCTCACCCGCGCCCCGCCCCTCGAAAGCGGCGCCGCCGGCGTCCCGCGGCGCCGCGGTCCCGCCCGCCGGGAGGCTCTACCGCCACCCCGAGTCCCAGGTCCTGGACTGGGTCGCGGCCCACCGCGGCGACCCGCGGCGCCCGCTGATCGAGACCCGGATCGCGGCGCAGCCCGCCGCCGTCTGGTTCGCCGCCTACAACCCGGGGGCCGTCACCGGTCAGGTCCGGTCGGTGACAGCGGCCGCGGCCAGGGCGGGCCGGACACCGGTCCTGGTGCCCTACGCCATCCCCGGCCGGGACTGCGGAGGGGCGTCCCAGGGTGGTGCTCCCGGACTCGCGGCGTACGACGCGTGGATACGGGAGTTCGCGGCGGGGCTCGGCAGCGGGCCGGTGATCGTGATCCTGGAGCCCGACTCCGTCGCGCTCGCCGACTGCCTGTCCGCCGGTGACCGGCAGGCGCGCTATGCCTCGCTGGCGCGGGCGGGCGACGCCCTGCACGCGGCGAACCCGAAGACCAGGGTCTACTTCGACGGCGGCCACTCGGGCTGGCACGCGGCCCCGAAGCAGGCCGCGGCGCTGCGGGCGGCGGGTGCGGCGAGCAGCAGCGACGGCATCTTCACCAATGTGTCGAACTTCCACCGCACCGCGGACGAGGCCGCCTACGCCCGCCGGGTGCTGGCCGAGCTCGGCGGCCCGGCGCGGCTCGGCGCCGTCATCGACACCAGCCGCAACGGGAACGGGGCGCCGAAGGCGGGCGAGTGGTGCGATCCGGCGGGCCGGGCGCTGGGCCGGGCCCCCACGACGGCCACGGGGGAGTCCCGGATCGACGCCTATCTGTGGGTGAAGCTGCCCGGCGAGTCCGACGGCTGCAAGGGTGCGGCAGGGTCCTTCACCCCCGACTACGCCTACCAGCTGGCGACGGGCTGACCGGATCAGGAGCCGTCGGCCGGCGGCTCCTTGTCGTACGCGGACGTGCCCGAGTCCAGCAGTGGCTCCTGCGTCTTCAGATGGGCCGGGGCGAAGGCGCGCAGCACGTGGTAGCCGGTGATGACCACGATGGTGCCGAGCGCGATCCCGCTCAGTTCGAAGTTGTCGGAGATCTTCAGGCTGACCCCGCCGACGCCGATGATGATGCCCGCGGCGGCCGGCACCAGGTTCAGCGGGTTGCGCAGGTCGACCTTGGCGTTCAGCCAGATCTGGGCGCCGAGCAGGCCGATCATGCCGTACAGGATGACGGTGATGCCGCCGAGCACCCCGCCGGGAATGGCGGCGACGACGGCGCCGAACTTGGGGCAGAGGCCGAACAGCAGGGCGAAGCAGGCGGCCGCCCAGTAGGCGGCGGTGGAGTAGACCCGGGTCGCGGCCATCACCCCGATGTTCTCGGAGTACGTCGTGTTCGGCGGGCCGCCCACGGCGGTCGAGAGCATCGAGGCGGCGCCGTCCGCGGCGATCGCGGTGCCCAGCTTGCTGTCCAGGGAGTGGCCGGTCATCTCACCGACGGCCTTCACATGGCCGGCGTTCTCGGCGATGAGCGCGATGACGACGGGCAGCGCGACCAGGATCGCCGACCACTCGAAGCTCGGTGCGTGGAAGGTCGGCAGTCCGACCCAGTCGGCCTTCCCGACGCCCGACAGGTCGAGCCGCCAGTGGTCCACGGCCTCGGCCCCGCCCGCCGGTGAGTGGATCTTGCCGAAGACACGGTCCAGGACCCAGGACAGCACGTAGCCGAAGACGAGACCGAGGAAGATCGCGATACGGGAGAAGAAACCGCGCAGGCAGACCACGGCCAGTCCGGTGAACAGCATCACCAGCAGGGCGGTCCACTGGTCCTGCGGCCAGTACGTCGACGCGGTGACCGGTGCCAGGTTGAAGCCGATGAGCATCACGACCGCGCCCGTCACCACCGGCGGCATCGCCGCGTGGATGATCCGGGCGCCGAACCGCTGCACCGCGAGACCGGCGAGGAAGAGGACGGCCCCGACGACGAAGACCGCACCGGTGACGACCGCGCTGCTGCCGCCACTGGCCCGGATGGTGGCGGCCACCCCGACGAAGGAGAGCGAACAGCCCAGATAGCTGGGCACCTGACCGCGGGTGGCCAGCAGGAAGATGGCCGTGGCGACACCCGACATCATGATCGCCAGGTTCGGGTCGAGCCCCATGAGCACCGGGGCCACGAACGACGCACCGAACATGGCGACCACGTGCTGGGCGCCGAGCCCGAACGTCCGGGGCCAGGTGAGCCGCTCGTCGGGGCGGACCACCGCTCCCGGTGCGGGCGTCTTCCCGTCGCCGTGCAAGGTCCAGCGCACGCCGAGGCCGCCCATGGTTGCTCCCTGTGTGTAGACGCGGAGTCCGGTACCTCGACGGGTACGGCAGCACCGCAGAAATGATCAGCGCCATGGTAGTGCCGGTCCGGAATGTCCACCCCGCCGGGTTCGGTGGCCCGGCGGGGTCCCATCCGTGAATCGTGCGCGAGGCATTGTCACTCAGAACGGTCGGCCCTACGCTCGCACGGTCTTGCTCGTGAACATTGTTCATATACATGACTGGGAGTGTTCGATGAGTGGAAGTCCCCGTCGGCGCCTCGGCGCCCTCCTCGCCACCGCGGCCGCCCTGACCGCCCTGCTCGTCCCCACCACCGCCTCGGCGGCCCCGCCCGGCCACCCGCCGTCCCGTACCCCGGCGACCGTGGTCATCGACGGGCACCGCATCCAGCAGACCAAGGTCCGGCTCGACCACGGCGATCCGGCCCTGCGCACCGCGCTGCGCTCCCTCACCGCCAAGGCGGACGAGTGGCTCGGCCAGGGCCCCTGGACGGTCGTCGACAAGCCGAAGCCCGCACCTGGCGGCGACCCGCACGACTACCTCAGCCAGGCGCCCTACTGGTGGCCGTCCCAGCCGAGGACCACGGAGAACCCCTGGGGCTGCCCGTACGTCCAGCGCGACGGCGAACGCAATCCCGAGGTCGACACCGGCACCGACCGCCCCGACATCGGCAAGGTCTTCAACTCCGTGACCACCCTCAGCCTCGCCTGGTACTACACGGGCCGGAAGCAGTACGCGGAACACGCCTCCGACATCCTGCGCACCTGGTTCCTGGACCCGGCGACCCGGATGAACCCCAACCTGAACCACGGGCAGTTCATCCCCTGCAAGTACGACGGCCGGGCGATCGGCATCATCGACTTCTCCCAGCAGTACACATCGGTCCTGGATGCCGTCGCCCTGCTCGACACCGGCGCCCCCGGCTGGACGACGAACGACCGGACCGCCATGCGGAGCTGGAACGCCGCGTTCCTCGACTGGCTGGTCGACTCCGACTTCGGGAAGCAGGAGTCCGCGGCGCAGAACAACCACGGCACCTTCCAGGACATGCAGATCGCCGGCCTCGCCCTCGCCACCGGCGACAAGGCGCTCGCCCGCAGGACCGTCCTGGCCGCCCGCGCACTCCGCATCGATCCGCAGATCGCCGGCGACGGCACCCAGCCGCAGGAACTGGCACGCACCCGCAGCTGGCACTACTCGACCTTCGACCTGGTCGCCTACACTCGCCTCGCGGCCATCGGCCGACACGTCGGGGTGGACCTCTGGGCGTACGAAGGTCCGCAGGGCCAGAGCCTGTTCAAGGCGGTCGACTACCTCCTGCCCGCCGCAACGGGTGCAGCGCCCTGGCCCCACCCGGAGCTGGAGTTCTACCGCTACGCGGCGAGCGACATCGTGCACGCGGCCGCCGACGCCGGTGACGCGAAGGCCCGGGCCGCCGTGGCGGAACTGGAGACACCGCCCGGCGGAGACCTCTGGGCCCTGCGGCCCGCCGCCGAACAGCTCGACTCGATCGCCGGCTGAACGGCCCGCCGCGCCCCTGCGCTCAGGGGCGCGGCGCCGCCGCCCTGCTCGTCGCGTCCGATCCCGCCACGGTCTTCCGGTCCCCGGCCCGCAGCACCCCGGCACCGAGCACCAGCCCGAACGCCAGCACCGACACCACACCGAACGAGACGACCAGCGACGTGGCCTCCGCCAGGGAACCGATGGCCGACGGGGCGATGAGACCCGAGGTGTACGTGATCGTCGCGACGCCCGCGATGGCCTGGCTCGGATTGGGACCGCTGCGCCCGGCCGCCGCGAAGGCGAGCGGCACGACCACGGCGATGCCGAGCCCCATCAGGCCGAACCCGCTCATCGCCAGCGCCGCGTTCGGAGCGGTGACCACCATGACCCCGCCGATCGTCGCGAGGACGCCGCCGGTCCGTACGGTGCGCACCGCGCCGAATCGGTCGACGACCCGGTCACCGGCGATCCGCGCGACCGCCATGGTCAGGGCGAACGCGGTCGTCGACGCGGCGGCCAGCCCCGCCGAACTGTCCAGCACATCACGCAGGTAGACCGCCGACCAGTCCAGGCTGGCCCCCTCGGCGAACACCGCGCAGAAACCGACCGCACCGATGATCAGCGCCGACTTCGGCGGCAGCGCGAAGCGCGGCGGCGGCTCCTCGTCCGGTTCGCTGCGCAGGTCCAGCACCCGCTGACAGGCGATCAGGCCCAGTGCGGTCAGGACGAGAGCGGCGATCGTGTGGTGCAGCCGCGCGTCGGCTCCCAGATGGGCGGCCACCGTGCCCGCCGCCGAACCGATCAGGGCGCCCACGCTCCACATCCCGTGCAGCCCGGACATGATCGACTTGTTGAGGCGGTTCTCCACCTCGACCCCGAGCGCGTTCATCGCCACGTCCGACATGCCGGCCGACGCCCCGTAAAGGAACAGCGCCGCGCACAGGGTCAGCAGACTGGGGGCCAGGGACGGCAGGATCAGCGCCAGGGTCCACAGGGCCAGCAGCCCGCGCAACGCGGTCCGCGCGCCGAAACGGTGACTGACCGCACCGGCGAGCGGCATGGCGAGCGAGGCGCCGATCGCGGGAAACGCCAGAGCGATGCCGAGCTGCCCGGCGCTGACCCCGGCGTGGTCCTGGATCCAGGGCACCCGGGTGGCGAAACTCCCGGTCACCGCGCCGTGCACGGTGAAGACCGCGGCAACGGCGTACCTGGCCCGCCTCACCTCTTGTATGCCGAAGACCTTGGCCGTGGAATCCGTCGTCATGCCGCCGTTCCCTCCCCTGGAAATTCTCTGTCCGCGCGGTTCGTGACGCTCCCGGGCGCCCTTCTCCACGATGCGGGCAGTAAACTATCAGGAACCCTGCCTGATAAATAGAGCGTCTGCATCGCGACAGTGATCTGGAAGGATCCCGGCATGCCCGCATCACCGAGCACCGCCCGGGCCATCAATGACCGGCTGGCCCTGCGCCTCCTCCAGCAGGACGGCCCCCTGACGGCCACGCAGTTGAAGACCCTGACCGGACTCTCCCGGCCAACCGTCGCCGACCTCGTCGAACGACTGCAGGGAGCGGGACTCGTCCGGGTGGTCGGCGAGGCCGGGGCCGAGCGCCGGGGGCCCAACGCCCGGCTCTACGGGATCGTCGCCGACCGCGCCCACCTGGCCGGCCTCGACGTACGCACCGACAGCGTCGCCGTCGTCGTCGCCGACCTGCTGGGCGTCACCCTCGCCGAGGCCACCCTGCCGATCGGCAGCGACACCGCCGCCGACGACGCGGTGGCACAGGCAGTCGCCCTCCTGGAGCGCACAGCGCGCAAGGCCGGGACGGCGCCCCTGCACAGCGTCGGCATCGGCGCCCCCGGCCTGATCGACCCGGTCACCGGTGAACTCCGCGACACGACCGGCCTGCCCGCCTGGCACCGCAGCCTGGTCCGCGCCCTCCAGCAACGCCTGTCCGCGACCGTGCTCGTGGAGAACGAGACCAACCTCGCCGCCGTCGCCGAACACCGCGTCGGCGCCGTCCGGGACCACGACACGTTCGTCCTGCTCTGGCTCGGCCATGGTGTCGGGGCGGCGGTGATGCTGGACGGGAAACTGCGCCGCGGCGCGTCGGGCGGCGCGGGGGAGATCGGCTTCCTGCCGGTGCCCGGCACGGCCGGGACGCCCTCCTCCGTCAACTGCGACGGCGGATTCCACTCGCTCGTGGGCTCGGCCCCGCTCTGCGAACTGGCCGCCGCCCACGGCATCACCGCACCGGCCGGCGGCCGGGAACCCGGCGCCGCGGTCGCCGTGCGTGCGGCCCTCGCGGGCGAGGGCGACAGCGAGACCTTCCTCGACACCCTCGCCGACCGCCTCGCCACCGGGGCCGCGGCCGTCGCCTCGGTCCTGGACCCCGGCTGTGTCCTGCTCTCCGGGGAGGTCGGCCACGCGGGCGGCGACGCGCTGGCCGCCCGGGTCGAGGAACGGCTCGCCCTGATGTCGCCCCTGCGCACGGAGGTCCGGGCCGGGCTGCTCGGCGGCACCGCGGTCCTGCGCGGCGCGCTGCTTGTGGCGCGGGAGGCGGCGCAGGACGCGTTGTTCGCCCCGGCGGTGTGACGTTGCGCCGGTCCGTGGTGCGGGGTTCCGTCCTCAATCTCCCCCATAGCCTTAAGGGCATGGGGGGACCCCCTCGACGGGCTGGATTGTGCGGGTGCTCCGCGACCCGGGGGCGCCTGCCTCGGTGGGTGGGGGTCCGGTGCCCCTCCGGGGCGTCTCCTCAGACGACGAACGTTTCCAGTCCCACGCGAGCGAACCCCGGAATCCGTTCGTCGTCCTGCGGGGACTCCCCTGCACGGCCCCGGACCCGGCCGCCCCGCGTCTGCGGCAGTCGTTTCGTCGGTGTTCAGACGCACGCGAGAGTGGGTGGGGGCGTGCAGGGGGGTCCCCGCAGAAAAATGGCGTAATACCCGGCCCCCGCAACGTCTCCGGTCGCCACGCCAGTTTTTGAGGAGACGCCCCGGAGGGCCCCCACCCCCACCCACCGGACAATGGCGCCCCCGCAACACGGGGCCCCGCACCCCAGGAGCGCAGCGGCAACCGTGTCCGAAAACCGCCTTGTCACGGCCTGTCTGTGAGCCACTCCACAGCGTTCACCCGTATGGGTCACGGCCAGTCGTGGCACACTGATCGTGTACCAGCAGCAGCGCACTCCGGGGTCGGTGTAATTCCGAACCGGCGGTTATAGTCCGCGACCCGTCCGCATCCAGCGGCCGGTTGACCAGGTGAGATTCCTGGACCGACGGTGAAAGTCCGGATGGGAGGCAGTGCGCGGCGGGCCGTTTCGCGGGTACGCCGCCGTCGGCGGGTGGTTTTCGGGCGACCGATCCATCCGTTTTTCGGATGTTCCGGCGTCCCTGTTCAGCGTTCCGCTTCATCTGTCTTCATCGACAGGCCCCGGAGTCCGTGCCCGAAGAGGCAGGAGGACCCGGTGGACACCGCAGCCGACACGACCGCCATGCGCCGAGCGATCACGCTCGCCGCCCGCGGCCTCGGCTCCACCAGCCCCAATCCGGTCGTCGGGTGTGTCGTCCTCGACGCGGCGGGCAACCCCGTGGGCGAGGGCTTCCACCAGCGCGCCGGCGGGCCGCACGCCGAGGTTCACGCCCTGCGCGCGGCCGGCGAGAAGGCCCGTGGCGGCACCGCCTACGTCACCCTCGAACCCTGTAACCACACCGGCCGCACCGGCCCCTGCGCACAGGCGCTCATCGATGCCGGGATCGCCCGGGTCGTCTACGCGGTCGGCGACCCGAACCCGCAGGCCACCGGCGGCGCCGACACCTTGCGCGCGGCCGGGGTCAAGGCCGAGCAGGGGCTCCTCGCCGAGGAGGCCGAGCAGGGCAACGCGGCCTGGCTGACGTCGATGCGTCTGGGACGCCCGCACGTCACCTGGAAGTACGCGGCGACCCTGGACGGCCGGATCGCGGCCGCGGATGCCACGAGCCGCTGGATCAGCTCGGCGGAGTCCCGCGCCGACGTGCACCGGCTGCGCGCGGAGGCGGACGCGGTCCTGGTCGGCGCCGGTACCGCCCGCACCGACGATCCCCAGCTCGGTGTGCGGGGCATCGACGGCGCGGTCCAGCCGCTGCGGGTCGTCGTGGACACCGCCGCGACCGCCGTACGGCCGGGTGCGAGGGTCCTGGACCCCACCGCACCCACCGTGATCGCGGTCGCCGACGACGCCGACGCCCGCCACCTGCCCGAAGAGGCCGTCCTGCGGCTGCCCCGCGCGGCGGACGGCCCCGGACTGGACCTGCCCGCACTGCTCGCCGCGCTTCACGGGCGCGGCGTCCGCTCCGTACTGCTCGAAGGCGGCCCGACCCTGGCCGGGGCCTTCGTCGCGGCGGGACTGGTCGACAGGGTCGTCGGCTATCTCGCCCCCGTGCTCCTCGGCGCCGGCCCCGCGGCCCTCGCCGACGCCGGAATCTCCACCATCGCCCAGGCGTTGCGCCTCGATGTGACCGAGACCGTACGCATCGGCCCCGATCTGCGGATCACCGCCGTTCCCGGCCCCGCCCGGAAGGAAAACTGAGTGTTCACCGGAATTGTCGAAGAACTGGGTGAGGTCACCGCCGTCGAGAAGCTCGACGACGCCTCCCGATTCCGCCTGCGCGGTCCCGTCGTCACCGAGGGCGCCAAGCACGGCGACTCCATCGCGGTGAACGGCGTCTGTCTGACCGTCGTGGACCTCGGCGAGCACGAGTTCACCGCCGATGTGATGGCCGAGACCCTGAACCGCTCCAGCCTCGGCGCGCTGGCGACCGGCTCCCGGGTCAACCTGGAGCGCCCCATGGCGCTCGGCGGCCGGCTCGGCGGGCACATCGTCCAGGGCCATGTCGATGGCACGGGCCACATCGTCGAGCGCAAGGTCTCCGAGAACTGGGAGATCGTGAAGATCTCCCTGCCGGCGGACCTGACCCGCTACGTGGTGGAGAAGGGGTCGATCACCGTCGACGGCGTGAGCCTGACCGTCGTGGACGCGGGACCCGACTACTTCACCATCAGCCTCATTCCCACCACGCTCGCCCTGACCACGCTGGGCATCAAGGAGCCCGGCGACCCGGTCAACCTCGAGGTGGACGTCATCGCGAAGTACGTCGAGCGGCTGCTCGGCAACTCCGCGCAGGAGCCCGGGGGGCCGGCGAAGTGAGCGCTCTGCACTGGCTGAACTCGGAGGCGTTCACCGTCTTCGACCAGCACATCATCTGGTCCGACATGATCGGCAACACGATCGGTCTGATCGCCCTGACGCTGGGCTGGCTCCGCTCCATCTGGACCTGGCCCGCGCAGCTGCTGTCGGGCGTCGTCCTGGTCGCCGCCAACGTCTCCGTCCACCAGGCGGGCAGCGTCGGCAAGCAGCTCATCGTCATCGCCGTCGCCGTGTGGGGCTGGCAGCAATGGACCCGGGGCCGGCAGCAGGCCCAGGACGGTTCGATCGCCGTACGGTTCGCCACCTGGCGCGAGCGCGGCTACCTGCTCGGCGGGGCCGCGGTCGGCACTCTGGCGGTCGGCGGGCTGTTCACCGCGTTCCCCTCGCTCTCGTGGAGCCCGTGGGCGGACGCGTACATATTCGCCGGAACGCTCGTGGCGATGCTCGCCCAGGCGCGCGGCATGGTCGAGTTCTGGTTCGCCTGGCTCCTCGTCGACCTGGTCGGCGTCCCGCTGAACTTCCACAGCGGTCTCGCCTTCTCCGGTCTCATCTACGTCGTCTACGGGGCCCTCGTCCTGTGGGGCATGCGCGACTGGTGGCTGCGTACGCGGACACCCGCTCTGGAAGGAGCCACGGCATGACTGCCCAGCCCACCTGGTTGCACCGGGAACACGACGCACCCATCGAGGACCTCTCCCTCGACCCCGTCGAGCAGGCCATCCGCGACATCGCCGCCGGCCGGCCGGTCGTGGTCGTCGACGACGAGGACCGGGAGAACGAGGGCGACCTCGTCATCGCGGCCGAGAAGGCCACGCCCGAGATCGTCGCCTTCATGATGAGCGAGTGCCGCGGTCTGATCTGCGCGCCCATGGAGAACGACGAGCTGGAGCGGCTCGAACTGCCGCAGATGGTCGACCACAACACCGAGTCGATGAAGACGGCCTTCACGGTCTCCGTCGACGCCTCGGCCGCGCACGGCGTGAGCACCGGCATCTCCGCCGCCGACCGGGCCACCACGCTCCGGATGCTGGCGGGCGGCACGGCGGGCCCCGGCGACTTCGTGCGCCCCGGCCATGTCTTCCCGCTGCGCGCCCGTTCCGGCGGGGTGCTCGTGCGCAACGGCCACACCGAGGCCGCCGTGGACCTCGCCCGGCTCGCCGGGCTGCGGCCCGCCGGGGCGATCGTCGAGATCGCGGGCGAGGACGGTGTGATGCTGAGGCTGCCCCAGCTGGTGCCGTTCGCCCGCAAGCACGGGCTGACGATCATCTCCATCGAGGACCTGATCGCCTACCGGCGCACCTCCGAGCCCACCGTCCGCCGCGAGGCCGAGGTGCGGCTGCCGACGAACTTCGGCGCGTTCACCGCGTACGGCTACCGCTCCACCGTGGACGGCGTCGAGCACGTCGCCCTGGTCCACGGCGATATCGGGGACGGCGAGGACGTCCTGGTCCGGGTCCACTCCGAGTGCCTGACCGGCGACATCTTCCAGTCGCAGCGCTGCGACTGCGGCCCCCAGCTGCACGCCTCCATGCGGCGCATCACGGAGGAGGGCCGCGGCGTCGTCGTCTATCTGCGCGG
Source organism: Streptomyces sp. NBC_01257 (assembly GCF_035917255.1). Classification (NCBI taxonomy): domain Bacteria; kingdom Bacillati; phylum Actinomycetota; class Actinomycetes; order Kitasatosporales; family Streptomycetaceae; genus Streptomyces; species Streptomyces sp. NBC_01257. The sequence goes on along the minus strand of NZ_CP108472.1, from coordinate 1,710,347 downwards.
CCACGAGGGCCGCGGCATCGGCCTGGTGTCGAAGCTGCGGGCGTACGAACTCCAGGAGCGCGGCGTCGACACCCTCGACGCCAATCTGGAGCTCGGTCTGCCCGCGGACGCCAGGGACTACGCGGCCGGTGCCCAGATCCTCAAGGACCTCGGCGTCCACAGCCTGCGCCTGATGACGAACAACCCCGAGAAGACCGCCGCGATCCTGCGGCACGGACTGGCCGTCAACGGCCGGGAGCCGATGCCCGTGCAGGCCGGTGAGCACAACCTGCGGTACCTGCGCACCAAGCGCGACCGCATGGGCCACGACCTGCCCTGGCTCGACGCCGCCGCGGTGTCGACCTGTGGCAACCAGTAACCGTCAGCACGTCCCAGCAGTCATCCGATCGAGATAGGCAGAAACATGAGCGGCAAGGGCGCACCCGAACTGTCCGTACGCAACTGCGGTGACCTGCGCGTCGCCGTCGTCGCGGCGCAGTGGCACGAGAAGGTCATGGACGGGCTCGTCGACGGTGCACTGCGCGCCCTGCACGAACTGGGCATCGACGAGCCGACCCTGCTGCGGGTCCCCGGCAGCTTCGAGCTCCCGGTCGTCGCGAAGGTGCTCGCCGGACGCGGGTACGACGCGATCGTCGCCCTCGGCGTGATCATCCGCGGCGGCACCCCGCACTTCGAATACGTGTCCCACGGAGTCACCAACGGCCTCACCCAGGTCGCGGTCGACACCGGCGTCCCGGTCGGCTTCGGCGTCCTCACCTGTGACACGGAGGAGCAGGCACTCGACCGGGCGGGCCTGGAGGGGTCCAACGAGGACAAGGGGCACGAAGCGGTCACCGCCGCCGTGGCCACCGCCACCACACTGCGCTCGGTCAGCGAACCCTGGCGCTGAGTGCGGGTCCGGGACCCCGTATTCTTAAGGACATCATGGCGAACAAAACCTTCGAAGAGCTCTTCGCCGAGCTGCAGCTCAAGGCCGCCAACGGCGACCCCTCCACCTCGCGTACCGCCGAACTGGTGGACAAGGGCGTGCATGCCATCGGCAAGAAGGTCGTCGAGGAGGCCGCCGAAGTCTGGATGGCCGCCGAGCACGAGAGCAAGGACGCCGCCGCCGAGGAGATCTCGCAGCTGCTGTACCACGTCCAGGTGATGATGGTCGCGCGCGGAATCTCCCTCGACGACGTCTACGCCCACCTCTGAGCACGACCACCGCACCGCACCTGTCCTTACGTATCCAGACACCCCTGTCGCAAAGGAAACCCGACCTCATGCTGCGCATCGCCGTCCCCAACAAGGGTGCTATCTCCGGGCCTGCGATGGCGATGCTGCATGAGGCCGGCTACAAGCAGCGCAAGGAGTCCAAGGAACTCGTCCTGGTCGACCCCGAGAACCAGGTCGAGTTCTTCTACCTGCGCCCGCGCGACATCGCGATCTACGTCAGCTCGGGCCGCCTCGACATCGGCATCACCGGCCGCGACCTGCTGCTGGACTCCGGTGCCGAAGCCGAGGAGATCCTCCAGCTCGGCTTCGCCCGCTCCACCTTCCGCTACGCCACCAAGCCGGGCACGGCCGCGGGCCCCGAGGACTTCGACGGCATGACGATCGCCACGTCCTACGAGGGCATCGTCGCCAAGCACCTGGCCGAGACCGGCGTCAACGCCTCCGTCGTCCACCTCGACGGTGCCGTGGAGACCGCGATCGAGCTCGGCGTCGCCCAGGTCATCGCCGACGTCGTCGAGACCGGCACCAGCCTGCGCAACGCCGGACTCGAAGTGATCGGCGAGCCGATCATGAAGTCGGAAGCGGTCGTGATCCGCCGCAAGGGCGCTCCCGGCGACGAGCCCAAGGTCCAGCAGTTCCTGCGCCGTCTCCAGGGCGTCCTGGTGGCCCGCAGCTACGTGATGATGGACTACGACTGCCGCGTCGAGCACCTGGAGCGCGCCGTCGCCCTCACCCCGGGCCTGGAGTCGCCGACCATCTCCCCGCTGCACCACGAGGGCTGGGTCGCCGTCCGGTCGATGGTCGCGTCCAAGGAGGCGCAGCGGATCATGGACGACCTGTACGACCTGGGCGCCCGCGCGATCCTCACCACGGCCATCCACGCCTGCCGCCTCTGACGGCGGGGACGGAAGAGACCATGTCAGCCCCCGTACTCCCCGACCTCCCGGTCACCTTCCGGCCGACCCGTACCCGGGTGGTCCTGCTGAGCGTCGGAGCGGTGATGTTCGCCGTCATCACCGTCGTCGCCTTCACACTGGAACAGCTCAGCGGGGGAGAGCGGGCCAGTTTCGTCTTCACCGCCGCGCTGTTCTTCGGCGTCCTGGCGCTGCTCAGCCGCCCCAGGGTCGTCGCGGACGACAGCGGGGTGACGGTGGTCAATCTCACCCGCTCCCGGCGGCTGTCCTGGGCGGAGATCGTGCGCGTCAACCTGCGCGCGGGCGACCCGTGGGTCTTCCTCGACCTCAGCGACGGCACCAGCATGCCGGCCCTCGGCATCCAGCCCGGAATCGCCAAGGAGCAGGCCATCCGGGACGCCCGGGCGCTGCGCGCCCTCGCCGAGAACCACGGCACCGGCAACGACAACGGCTGAGCCCCCTGCCCCGCACGGCCTCTTGTTGATTACTCTGGAGGGCGGCGGCGCCCTGTGCGCCCCGCCCCGCACCAGAGGCCCCCGAGGCCTGCGGGGCTTTCCTGCGACCCAAGGAGTGACTCCCTCCAGCAATGGACGGATCGTCCGGTAGTACCTGCGCCGCCCCTTCTGTGGAGGCGGCGGCATGACCACCCCCCTGCTGCTTCTCAGCGCGGCATTCCTTCTCATCCTCGCCAACGGGTTCTTCGTGGCAGCCGAGTTCGGGCTCGTCACCGTGGAACGGGCGGACGCCGAACGCGCCGCCGCCGAGGGCGACCGACGGGCCCGTACCGTCGTCGACGCCCTGCGCGAACTCTCCTTCCAGCTCTCCGGCACCCAGCTCGGCATCACCATCACCTCCCTGGTGGTCGGCATGCTCGCCGAGCCGGCCCTCGCCCAGCTGCTGGCCGGACCCCTCGCCCTGACCGGTCTGCCCGACGGTGCCGTCCCCGGCATCAGCGTGGTCCTCGGCATGCTGCTCGCGGCCGCCGTCCAGATGGTCATCGGCGAACTCGTACCGAAGAACTGGGCGGTCTCCCGGCCGCTCCAGGTCGCCCGGTTCGTCGCCGCACCCCAGCAGGTCTTCACCCGGGTCTTCCGCCCGGTGATCGGCCTGCTGAACACCGTCGCCAACCGGCTGGTCCGGCTGCTGGGCGTCGAACCGACCGAGGAGCTGGCCTCCGCCCGTACACCGGGCGAGCTCGTCTCCCTCGCGAAGCACTCGGCCGAGGCCGGCACCCTCGAACAGGACACCGCGGACCTCTTCGTACGGACCCTGTCGCTCGCCGGGCTCACCGCCCAGCACGTGATGACCCCGCGCGTGAAGGTCAGTGCGCTGCAGTCCACCGCGACCGCGGCGGACGTCCTCAACCTCACCCGTGCCACCGGCCTCTCCCGCTTCCCCGTCTACCGGGAGCGCATCGACGAGGTCGTCGGCATGATCCACCTCAAGGACGCGCTGGCGGTCCCCGTCCAGGACCGGCTGCGGACCCCGGCGGGCCGGATCGCCGTGCCGCCGCTGCTGGTGCCCGAGACGCTGCCCGTCGAGCAGCTGCTCCAGCGGCTGCGCAAGGAGCAGCCGATCGCCGTGGTGGTCGACGAGTACGGCGGCACCGCCGGGGTCGTCACCCTGGAGGACATCATCGAGGAGCTCGTCGGTGAGGTCAGGGACGAGCACGACGCCGTGGGCGCCGACCGTCCCGAGCTGGGCCCCGCCGCCCCCGAGGACGGCCGGCCCGCCTGGGACGCCGAAGGCAGCTGCCGGGTCCTCACCCTGCGGCGCATAGGCCTCGACGTACCCGACGGCCCGTACGAGACGGTGGCCGGACTGGTCGCCGATCTGCTGGGCCGGATTCCCGCCCCCGGCGACCGGGCCGAACTGCCGGGCTGGCGGATCTCCGTCCGCCAGGTGGGCCACTACCGGGCCGAGAAGGTCCGCTTCGTGCGCCTGTCCGAGCCCTCCGGGGCCGTCTCCGAGCACGGTTCCCGCGGTGTTCTGGAGGCCGCACGATGAGCCTGGTCCAGTTGGTCTTCGCCGGACTTCTCGTCCTGGCGAACGGCTTCTTCGTCGGCGCGGAGTTCGCTCTCGTCTCCGTGCGCCGCAGTCAGATCGAACCCCTGGCGGCAGCCGGGTCGGGCCGGGCCCGGCAGGTGCTGTACGGCCTGGAGAACCTGCCGCAGATGATGGCGGCCGCCCAGTTCGGCATCACCGTCTGCTCGCTGACCCTCGGCGCCGTCGCGGAGCCGACCGTCGCCCGGCTGCTGGAGCCGGTCTTCCACGCGGCCCGTCTGCCCGAGGAGCTGGTCCATCCGCTCGGCTTCGTGCTGGCGCTGGTCTCCGTCGTCTTCCTCCACCTCGTCATCGGCGAGATGGTCCCGAAGAACCTGGCGATGGCGGCCCCGGAGAAGACCTCGCTGTGGCTCAGCCCCGGCCTCGTCGGCTTCGCCCGCCTCTGCCGCCCGGTCACCTCGGCGCTGGGCGCCTGCGCCCGGCTGGTGCTCCGGCTCTTCGGGGTCGAGCCCAAGGACGAGGTGGAGGCCGTCTTCACCAGCGAGCAGCTCAACCGGCTGGTCGAGGACTCCGGACAGGCCGGACTCCTGGAGCCGGAGGCGCAGGAACGGCTGGGGGACGCCCTGGAACTGGGCAGCCGCCCCGTCACCGAGGTGCTGCTGCGCCGGGCGAACCTGGTGACGGTGGACCCCTCCGTCACCCCGCGCCGGATAGAGGAGCTCACGGTACGGACCGGCTACTCGCGCTTCCCCGTCTGCGCGGAGGGCGGCGGCCCGTTCATGGGCTACCTGCACGTCAAGGACGTCCTCGATCTGGAGGACGGCGAGCGGGCGGTCCCGCAGCACGTGTGGCGCCCGATGGCGACCGTCCGGGCGGAGCTTCCCCTGGACGACGCCCTGACCGTGATGCGCCGCGCGGCGACGCATCTGGCCCAGGTCGCCGACGCGTCGGGCCGGGTCCTCGGCCTGGTCGCCATGGAGGACGTACTGGAGATGCTGGTCGGGGAGGTACGTGACCCGGCGCACCGGGTCACGGAGCCCCGCCGCAACGAGGACCGGCAGAGCGGCTCGGACGAACTGTCCGCCCTGGTCGGATAGCGCGCGCCGCCCCCGGCCGCCGGGTCGCACCGGTGGCCGGGGGCGGTCGCGTCTCACATCTCCGGCGGCTCCTGCCGGCCCCGCCCCACCGGGCCCCGGCCCGACAGCACCTCGCCGTACGCCTGCATCAGATCCGGCAGCCGCAGCGTCGCCAGATCGTCCCGCGTCGGCACCGTCGTGTATCCCGAGAGCCGCAGATCGCGGTAGGCGCAGCTCTTCTCGTACAGGGTGCGCAGGAATCGGCCGTTGCCCAGCTCGTCGAGCCAGCCCTGGTCGACGACATGGCCGCTGATGGAGCGCAGTTCGTCCAGTGACTCCTCGTCCCACGCGTCGCCGTTCTCCGCGGCCAGCACCTCGCCGATCGAGGTGAGTTCCAGCGGGCGGTAGCTGGGGAAGTCCACCCGGGTGGTGAAGCGCGAGGAGAGACCGGGGTTGGTGGACAGCAGCCGGTCCATGCCCTCCGGGTAGCCCGCCAGGATGACGACGAGATGGTCGCGGTTGTCCTCCGCGCGCTTGAGGAGGACCTGCAGCGCCTCGTCGCCGTACGCGTCGCCCTTGCTGTATCCCGTGTTGGAGAGGCTGTACGCCTCGTCGACGAAGAGCACCCCGCCCAGCGCCGAGTCGATCAGCTCATTGGCCTTCACCGCGGTCTGGCCCAGGAACTCACCCACCAGGTCCGCCCGCTGCGCCTCAACCAGATGGTCCCCGCCCAGCAGGCCCAGCGCGTAGAACACCCGGCCCAGAATCCGGGCCACCGTGGTCTTGCCCGTCCCGGACGGTCCCGAGAAGACGAAATGCCGCTTCGGCGGCTGTACGGGCAGCCCCTGGCCCGCCCGCAGCCGCGCCATGTTCAGCTGCGCCGACAACGCCTTGACCTGGCGCTTCACCGGCTCCAGGCCGACCATCCGCTCCAGCTCCGCCAGCGCCTCGGCGAGCAGCACCGGATCGCTGGGCCCGGCCGGGAAGGGCTGCGTCGCCGGCCGGCCCGGGACCGCGGTCTTCTCCCGGGCCCCGCCCGCCGGCGGCACCGCGATGCCCGGCAGGTCCTGCGGCTCGCCGCCGGGACGCGGTTCCCGTCCGTCCACCAGATCGGTGCCCAGCAGCGAGTCGCCGTCCGGCTGCGCCTCGGCGAACGTGCCGTCGGCGCCCAGACCGGTCAGCGAGACGGCGGCCAGGCCCGATGCCTCCTCCGAGCCGTCCAGACCGTCGTAGTCCGCGATCGCCGCCAGCCGTGCCGAGGTGTCCATGAACGCCGGGTCGATCCGGTGGACCGCCCGGTACAGCGGCAGCGCGGCAGCACTGCGGCCGGTCCCCTCGTGCGCCCGGGCCAGCCAGTAGCGCAGCTCCTTGCGCTGCGGCTGCTCACTGCGGCAGCGCATCAGCGCGGTGGCCAGCAGCGGCTCGGCCTGCCCGTACATCTCCAGCCGCACCCGCGCCATGCCGCCGAACAGCCCGGCCTCGATGCCGAGCAGCGGATCCTCGATCAGCTGCTCCGTATGGCGTACGAGCTGTTCCCAGTCCTTGACGAGGTAGGAGCGGCAGGCGTGCAGGAAGCGGACCTGCGGGTCGGCGTCCACCGGCGGCAGACCGGCCAACGCCCGGTCCAGCTCGGGCACATGGCGGCCGTCCAGCCAGTGCGAGGCGTGCGCGAGCAGCAGGTCGCGCGGGCTCTCCAGCACCGGCTGAACCCACCAGCCCAGCCAGTACCAGGAGTTGAGGGTGCGGCGGTGCCGCCCGCGCTGATCGCCGAAGCGGTCGCGGTGGCGGTACATGTGCAGTAAGGCCGTCGTCGTGTCGACCCGCAGCGCATGGAGGCCGAGCCAGGCGTCCGCCATCCCGGGATCGAGGCGCACCGCCGCTCTGAACTCCTCCTCGGCCTGCGGGTAGGCGCCCATCGTGTAGGCGTCCACGCCGCGCAGCCACGCGAGGTCGGCCGGGGCCTGTGCGCCCTGCGTGCCGAAATCCATCAGGTCCCCCACAAACCGTGCCCCCAGGATGTCCCGCCGCACGACAGCCCGCCGAGGCGCGCCGAATCACTGTGCCATGGACGGGAATTGACCGCACCGAGAGGCATCGTACCTGCGCAGGGAGTGTGCGACTAAGGGCGCCGCAGGCCCAAGACCTACCGTGACCCAGGGTGAGCGGAAGGGGGTGAAGTGCGGCCGGAATGCGGGGTGGAGCACAGAACGAAGCCCCCGATCACGGGGGAACAACCGGGGGCTTCGCGTCTGCGGGGGCTCCGAAAAGCCGCACATTGAGAACGTAAGACCTGTACCGGCCCCGGGTCAAGCGGAGTTGAGGTACTTCCGGGCCGATTTCCGACTGCTCAGTATGGCGGTGCGGGCTGATCACTTTGGGTGACGGAATGGTTCGTTCCTGCTGTCGTTGGGGACCACTCCTGCCACTCGTACCCCACAGGCAACTGGCGTACCAGAGCATCGGCGGAGGGGCGTGAGGGATCGGCCGAGAAATGGGCTTCCTCGGCGGCCGTCCAGCCGTCCCAGAAGCCGCTCAGCGCCGGCCCGTCCCGCCGCCGGCCCCGCGCCCAGGACTCCGCCGCCGGGAGGTCCATCCACAACAGGTGGGCCAGCGCGGGCCGCAGGGCCCGCCGGCCCGCCCCCACGCCTTCGATCAGCACCACCGGTGCGGGGTCCAGGGTGCGCGGCGGCCCGAAGCTACGCGCCGTCCAGTCGTACGGCGCGTAGCGCGCGGTCTCGCCGCGCGACAGCGGCCCGGTCACCTGCTCGCTCAGCCGGCCGGTCCAGCCGAACAGTTCCTCGTGGGTGGCCAGATCGTCCAGATGCAGCACCGGGGCGTCGTCGAGCGCCGCCGCGAGCCGGGCGGCGAAGGTGCTCTTGCCCGATCCCGCGTGGCCGTCGACGGCGATCAGCCGGACCGGCCCGCAGGACGGCGGCAGGGCGCGCAGCCGCGCGGCGTGGCGGGAGAGGTCGTTCATGCCCCCAGCCTACGAGCCGGGGTGAAGCAGCCGCAGGTCACGCCAGTGGTGGAGACCAATATTGGTCGTTCGACGCGAGCCGAATCGCTGGCCGAACCGGGTACGGACCCGCAATAGTTGGCCCACTGTCGTGTACCTGCAGCCCCATTCCGCTTACGACCGGGGGTCTCGCCCATGCCCAGTCCGACCTCACGCAGAACCGTGCTCACCGCCGCGATCGCGGCAGCGGCCGGCGCCGGAGCGCTGTCGTCCGCCGCCTCCGCAGCCGCCGCGGCACCGTCCCGTCACCCGCACCACGCACCCTCGGCGGCAGCCTCGCTCGTGGACAACCACGCATGGACCACGTACACCGACTGGCGCTGCGGTTCCGGCGCCGGTACCCGCGCCGTCGCCGGCCGCCGGGCGGGACTGGCGATCGCCCACCCGCTGGGGCGTACCGACTACACCGACCCGCACACCGGTACGACCGCCGCCTGGGAGTACGCGACCTGGACCTCCCCGGTCCACCGCTCCGCCGTCCCGGCCACCGAGGTCATCGCGTCCTGGAACGCGGACACACCGGCCGGCACCTGGATCCAGATCGAGCTGCGCGGCAGCTACTCGGACGGCACCGAGACCCCCTGGTACGTCATGGGCCGCTGGGCCGCGGGGGACGGCGACATCCGCCGCACCTCCGTCGACGACCAGACCGACGGCAAGAGCTCCATCTGGACCGACACCTTCTCGGTGGACGACGCGGCGAGCGGCCTGCGGCTGCTGTCCTACCGGCTGCGGCTGACGCTGTACCGCACCCCGGGCACGCGGCTCACGCCCACGGTGTGGCGCCTGGGCGCGATGGCCTCGGACATCCCCGACCGCTTCACCGTGCCCGCCAGCACGCCCGGACTCGCCCGCGAGCTCCCCGTGCCGCGCTTCTCGCAGAACGTGCACGTGGGCCAGTACCCGGAGTACGACAACGGCGGAGAGGCGTGGTGCAGCCCCACCTCCTCGCAGATGATCATCGAGTACTGGGGGCGCAGGCCCTCCGCCGACGACCTCTCCTGGGTCAAGCCCGGTCTTGAGGACCCGCAGGTCTGCCACGCGGCGCGGTTCACGTACGACAACCAGTACGAGGGCTGCGGGAACTGGCCGTTCAACGCCGCCTACGCCGCGACGTACCCGGACATGAGCGCCGTCGTGACCCGGCTCGGCTCGCTGAAGGACCTGGAGACGCTGATCCGCGCGGGCATCCCGGCCATAACGTCGCAGTCGTTCCTCAAGGAGGAGCTGACCGGCGCCGGCTACGGCACCTCGGGCCACCTGATGACGGTGATCGGCTTCACCGAGGACGGCGACGTGATCGCCAACGACCCCGCGTCGCCGGACGACGAGGCGGTGCGCCACGTCTACAAGCGGCACGAGTGGGAGACGATCTGGCTGAGGACGAAGCGCTACAACGCGAGCGGCAGTGTGGTCTCGGGCACGGGCGGCGTCTGCTACCTGTACTGGCCGGCCGACCCCACACCGGCTCAGCGCCGGGCGCTGCGTTCGTTCGGCCTGCTGTGAGCATGTAGGGGCTCACGGCCACCTCGACCCCCTGGCGGCAGTGCTCGTGGCCGTCCTGTGCGAGGTGGCCGTACCGGCCCACCGTGACCTTGACCGGGCGATGCCCGGGGCGGCGGGACACCCCGTGAACGGAGGCGTCGCCGTGCGGCATCCACTACCGTGCCGCAACCGGCGACGGGCCCTGCCCGCCCCCTTGCACGGTCACACGGATGCGTACGAACGGCTCGCCTCCGATCGCATAGGTTGGCGCGCATGCAGTCCTACACAATCGGCCAGGCAGCGCGTCTGCTTGGCGTAAGTCCAGACACCGCGCGCAGGTGGGCCGACGCCGGGCGAATGGCCACGCGCCGGGACGAGGGCGGGCGGCGCCTCATCGAGGGCAGGGACCTGGCGGCCTTCTCCGTCGAGCTTGCCAAGAGTGGCGACGGGATGGACGCCCCCTACACCTCAGTGCGCAACGCGTTTCCCGGGATCGTCACCGCGGTCAAACTCGGTGACGTTGCCGCCCAGGTGGAAATCCAGGCCGGGCCGCACCGCCTGGTGTCACTGCTGACGCGGGAGGCCGTGGAGGAGCTGGGGCTGGAGGTCGGCGTGGAGGCCACCGCGCGGGTGAAGTCGACGAACGTGCACATCGACCGCACCTGACCGTGCGGGCCTAAGGGCTTCGAGCAGTTCCACCGTCGCCTGGCGACGGGCACTCGGGCAGACCTAACGCGTCCTCGCCGCGTCCGGTTCGAACTGGGCCGGTCCGTGCGGGATGTCGGCGGAGGGGACGGTCTTGTGGCAGAGGAGCGCGGCCCACAGGTCGAGGCGGTCAGCGAGGCGGGACAGGTCCCGGCCGGTGAAGTGCTCGGTGCGCCGGATGCGGTAGTGGACGGTGTTCACGTGCAGATGCAGGACTTCCGCGGTACGAGCCCATGAGCCGTCGCAGTCGAGAAAGGTACGCAGGGTGTGCAGCAGCGGGGCAGCCGACGCGCTCCGGCTGTCGAGGAGCGAGCCCAGAACGGTGCGGCTGAACGCGGTGCGCACCTCCGCGGGTATGCCGGTCAGAAGTGCTTCGAGGCCGGTGAGGGAGCTGGCGTCGACCAGAAGTGAGGCTCGCGGAGCTGTGCTCTGTGCCGAGGCCAGCGCGAAGCGGGCCTCGGCCAGGGCTGCGGCCAGGTCCTGCGGACCGGCGGCCGGTGCGCCGGTTCCCCCGTGCAGGGGCACCGACGGTTCGCATGCGGCGACTCGGGGCCACACCTCGCCCAGGCCGTCGGCGGTGCCGAGTGCGACCGCGAATGCGGTGCCGTCCGGAAGCCGCCCCACAACGGTGGGCCCCGTCCCTGCCACCTGCGCAACAGCCTCTGACAGTGCGTCCTCCGCCGGCCCCGTGCCCTGCACTCCCGTGGTGGCGGTGGCGACGCGGTACGACTCCCCGGTGGTCGGCAGCCCGCAGCTGCGCATCGCTGCCACCACGGTCGCGCTCTCCGCACCGTCTCTGGTGAGCAGCAGGCCCAGTTGGGCCGCCGCCCGGTCCCTGCCGGTCTCTCGCTGAGCCTCCTGTTCCTGGCAGCGGCCCAGAACCGCGGCGACCTCGTGCAGCATCCGGGGCGGCGCCGTGCCCGGATCCGGCAGGTAGAGGTGCCAGCGTTTGTACGGCGTGGTCGCCGATTCCGTGTCGACGGGCACCCTTGCGCCGGTACCACTCGCCAGCAACGCGGCAGCCTTGACGAGGGGAAGGCCGGGTGCGCCGGGTGTCGCCGCGACCGTGCGACCGGTGGCGGTGAGCACGTAGGCGACGGCCCCCTGGCCGAGATGGGTGAACGCGGCTGTGACGACCTCCTCGGGGCTCCCGCCCTGGGCCGCGAGGTGGCTCAGGCGGTTGCGGGCATTCTCGGGCAGTGCGTGGTGGCGGCTCAGTTCGCCCCACTGCTGCAGGTACACCTTGTCGGTGACGGCCCGGAACATGACGTGCGCAGGCACGGCCGCGAGCGGGATGCGGTGCCGTACGCATGCCTCGATCAGGTCGTCGGGGACCGAGCCGTGTGTCTCCTCCCCGGCCAGCAGCACGGCGGCGTCCGCGCTTCGCAGCCCGGCCACGAACCGTTCCGTCCTGCCCTGCTCACTGTCCGGCGTCCACCACACGAGTCCGCTGAGCACTGCCTCCCCCGGACGGACGAAGCGAGCCGGCCCCTCCAGGTCGGTGACTGTCACTCCACTGATCTCCCGGTCCAGCAGCGCTTCCTCGGCCCACAGCAGGCGCAGGCCGAGGGTCTCGTCCCTCAGCAGGTGTTCGACGTGCATGTACTCGGCTCCTCGTACGGCCCGGATCCAGCCGCCCGCCGACTTTGATCCGGGATATTGCATCAGCTAGGTGACTTCAGGTTCCTGCATGGTAAGTGCCAGAAGAAAGGACGGAAACACCTCTTGGCTGATCCTCCATGGATCGGTCGGGAGGTGTGTGTTTCCGTCCGGTGAAGCAGCCGTCCCCGGGCCGGGAGCCACGGTCCGGACGGCGGGGCGCCCGCCCGTGACGGGGCCCGACGTCACTCCCACCTCGAGTACCCGCCGTCCACGCGCACGGCGTTGATGCCGCTGATGTGCCGTCCGCCGCAGCGGTCCTGCGGGAGGACGAGCTGTGAGCCGGTGCGGTCGAGCGGGGCGCCGTCGATGGTCACCGCGAGCAGGACCGGGGCCCGGCCGAAATCCGGGTCGATCTCCGCCCAGGACAGCAGGGTGTGGTGGCCGTCCGCACCGGACACCGCGATCAGGAAGCGCAGACGGTCCTTGCGGCGGGCCGGATCGAAACGGGGGAGGGCGCCCGCGAGCACGTCGTGCAGCAACGGGCCGGTGAAGCGGTGGTGCTGGACACCGCTGGTGGCGCACTCGAAGCTGACGGCGGCCTCGTGCTGAGGCCAGGCGAGCAGGTCGGACACCGTCAGCCTGGCCGGACGGGCCAGGTCGCCGGTGAGGGCGATCTCCGGCACCGGGCCGGCGGTCGTACCGACGGCTGTGAGGGACTGGCTCACGGGCTACCACCTCCCCGGTCAAGCTACCCGGGCGCAGACCCCGTACAAACGCACATACCAGCCACAGCAATCCTGGCTCTACCTCATGCGAAGCGACAGCAGACTTTTCCCTCGCATCTGCGGCAGTATCATCTGCGCATGCACACCTACCGGATCGGGGAAGCGGCCACCCTGCTCGGTGTCAGCGCCGACACCGTGAGGCGCCTCGTCGACGGCGGGAAACTCACCGCCGAACGCGACGAGCTGGACCGCCGGACCATCCCCGGACGGGCCCTGGCCGCCCACGCCAAGTACATGCACCGTGTGGAACGGGAGTCCGCGGCCTCCTCGGCCCGCAACCGGCTCTCCGGCATCGTCACCGATGTGCTGCTCGGCGGCGTGTCGGCGCAGGTGGAGATCCAGGCCGGGCCGTTCCGGGTCGTGGCGCCGGTCAGCCGCGAGTCGGCTGAAGAACTGAAGCTGGAGCCCGGTGTTCCGGCGGTTGCCGTGATCAAGTCGACCAACGTGGTCGTCGAGAGACCCTGGACGGTCCGCCAGGACCGCAGGTGATTGTGTCCGTCAGGACAAGAGGGAGCAGAACCGTGATGACCCGTACCGCGCGCCGGACCCGCCGGACACTTCAGGTGGCCGGTGCCGGCGCCGCTGCCCTGCTGGCCCTGAGCGCATGTTCGTCGTCCGACGACTCCTCGTCGGCCACTTCGGACTCCTCCGCGTCCTCGTCGGACAAGCTGTCCGGGACGGTGACCGTCTTCGCCGCCGCCTCCCTCAAGGAGAGCTTCACCGCGCTGGGCAAGGAGTTCGAGAAGGAGAACCCCGGCACGAAGGTCACCTTCAGCTTCGGCGGCAGCGACTCCCTCGCCGCGAGCATCACCGGCGGTGCCCCGGCCGACGTGTTCGCCTCTGCCAGCCCCAAGACGATGAAGATCGTCACCGACGCGGGCGACGCCTCCGGTACACCCGCGACCTTCGTGCGCAACCAGCTGGAGATCGCCACCCTGCCGGGCAACCCGGACAAGGTCTCCTCCCTGAAGGACCTCACCAAGTCCGGCCTCAAGGTGGTCCTCTGCGACAAGGAGGTGCCCTGCGGCGCCGCCGCCCAGAAGGCCCTCGACGCAAGCAAGCTCAAGCTCACCCCCGTCTCCTACGAGCAGGACGTCAAGTCCGCGCTGACCAAGGTCGAGCTGAAGGAGGCCGACGCGGCCGTCGTCTACAAGACCGACGTGCACGCGGCCGGCGACAAGGTGGAGGGCGTGGACTTCCCCGAGTCCGCGGACGCCATCAACGACTACCCGATCGTCGAGCTCAAGGACACGAAGAACTCCGAGGCCGCCAAGGCGTTCATCGCCCTGGTGCGGTCGGCCCAGGGTCAGCAGGTCCTGACCGGGGCCGGGTTCCTCAAGCCGTGACGAAGTTCAACAAGGCCGACGCCGCGACCGGCACCCTCCAGGGCCGGCCGCGGCGTCGGCGCGCCCGGACGGGCGGCGGTCGTGGCGTACCGCTGCCACTGCTGGTGCCCGCGCTGCTCGGTCTGGCCTTCCTGATCGTGCCACTGATCGCGCTGCTCGTACGGGCCCCGTGGACCAGTCTGCCCGAGCTGCTGACCAGCGCCGAGGTCTGGCAGGCGCTCCAGCTGTCCCTGGTCTGCGCCACGGCCGCCACCGCGGTCAGTCTGGTCATCGGCGTGCCTCTGGCCTGGCTGCTGGCCCGCGTCGAGTTCCCCGGCCGCGGTCTCGTACGGGCCCTCGTCACCCTGCCGCTCGTCCTTCCCCCCGTGGTCGGCGGTGTCGCCCTGCTGATGGCGCTCGGCCGCAACGGCATCGTCGGGAAGACGCTCGACGACTGGTTCGGCATCACCCTGCCGTTCACCACGGCGGGAGTCGTGATCGCGGAGGCGTTCGTCGCGATGCCGTTCCTCGTCATCAGCGTCGAAGGCACCCTGCGCGCCGCCGATCCGCGCTTCGAGGAGGCCGCCGCCACACTCGGCGCCTCCCGCTTCACCGCGTTCCGCCGGGTCACGCTGCCGCTGATCGCGCCCGGCATCGCCGCGGGCGCGGTACTGGCATGGGCCCGCGCCCTGGGCGAGTTCGGCGCGACCATCACGTTCGCCGGCAACTTCCCCGGCCGTACCCAGACCATGCCGCTGGCCGTATACCTGGCGTTGCAGAGCGACCCGGAGGCGGCCATCGCCCTCAGCCTGGTCCTGCTCACCGTGTCCATCGCGGTGCTGGCCGGCCTGCGCGACCGTTGGATGACAGCAGGATGACCAAGACTCCCGATCCCGCCCGGGACATCCGTGCCGACAGGCCCGAAGAGGGCCTCGACGCCCACCTCGTCGTCGAGCGCGGCACCTTCCGGCTCGACGTGACGCTGACCGTCGCACCCGGCGAAGTCGTCGCCCTGCTCGGCCCGAACGGCGCCGGCAAGACCACCGCCCTGCGCACCCTCGCCGGCCTCACCCCGCTCACCGGCGGCCACCTGCGCCTGGACGGCGCCGCGTTGGAACGCACGCCGCCGGAGTCACGCCCCGTCGGCGTCGTCTTCCAGGACTACCTGCTCTTCCCGCACCTCACCGCCCTGGACAACGTGGCCTTCGGACCGCGCTGCCAGGGCGCGAGCAAGGCGGCGGCACGGGCACAAGCCGCCGAGTGGCTGGGGCGGCTGGGTCTCGCGGACCACGCCGACGCCAGGCCGCGCAAGCTGTCAGGCGGCCAGGCCCAGCGTGTCGCCCTGGCACGCGCGCTGGCCACCCGCCCCCGGCTGCTGCTCCTGGACGAGCCGCTGGCGGCACTGGACGCACGCACCCGGCTGGAGGTCCGATCGCAGCTCCGGCAGCACCTGGCCGAGTTCGAGGCCGTCGCCGTCCTGGTCACGCACGATCCACTGGACGCCATGGTGCTGGCCGACCGTCTGGTCGTCGTCGAGGACGGCCAGGTCGTCCAGGAGGGGGCGCCGTCCCACATCGCCCGCCATCCCCGTACGGACTACATCGCCCAGCTGGTCGGCCTGAACCTCTACCGGGGTACGGCCGACGGCCACACCGTCCGCCTCGATGCAGGGCCCGCCGTCGCGACCACGGAGGACCTGTCCGGCCCGGTCTTCGTCGCCTTCCCGCCGAACGCTGTCACCCTCCACCGCGACCGCCCCGCCGGCGCGAGCGCCCGCAACCTCTGGCACTGCCGGATCGCGGGTCTGGAGACCCACGGTGACCAGATCCGCGCCGACCTCACCGGAGAGCTGCCGCTCGCCGCGGATCTGACCACGGCCTCCGCCGCGGAACTCGACCTGCGCCCGGGGGCGGAGGTCTGGGCGACGGTGAAGGCGACGCAGACCCACGCCTACCCGGTCTGAGGACTCCGGACGAGACGGCCTACGAACGCGCCCCGCAACATCGCCGGCCCCGGCAACTGGCCGGCGGCACTCACGCCACCGCGCCGACGCATCGTCCAAACGCATCGGCGCACATGCAAGAGACTTTGGCCGATCAGCCAGTCATTCACCAGGCACTAGGAGATTCTGTCCGGCAGATGCAAGATGGAAGCCTTCGCTCGGGGCGCGAGTACCGCCGCTCCGGCCAGGCCCGAAAGGCGGAGGTCCCCGGATGGTCATGCACACCTACGACGGCAGGGGTGACGCCGGCTACGGGGCCATCGGATCCCTAGCCGCTCCCGTTCGCCGCCCGGACGGGCGCATCGCCCGCGTCATCGCCCAGGCTCTCGGTGACGCGCGCATCGTCCTCAACGTCGGCGCGGGCACCGGATCGTACGAGACCGCGGCACATACGATCACGGCCGTCGAGCCGTCCCCGGCCAAACGTGCCCGGCGGCCGGCCCGCCTCGCCACCGCCATCGACGCAGTCGCCGAAGACCTCCCCTTCGCCCAGGGACATTTCGACGCGGCGATGGCCCTCTTCAGCGTTCATGAGTGGGACGACGTCGAGGCGGGACTGCGCGAGATGCGACGCGTCACGCGCGGCCCTGTCGCCGTACTGACCTGCGACCCCGCACGCGTGCGCGACTTCTGGCTCTACGAGTACGCCCCCGACGTCCTGGAGATCGAGGCCGGCCGCTACCCGTCCCTGGACCGGCTCACGACCGCGCTCGGCGGAGCCACCACCATCCAGTCCGTGCCGGTGCCGCTGGACTGCACCGACGGCTTCAACGAGGCGTACTACGGCCGCCCCGAGATGCTCCTGAACCCCGCCGCCCGCCAGGGCTGCTCCGCCTGGAGCTTCATCGACGACCGGGCGCGTCAGGACTTCGACATCTCCCTGCGCCGCGCGCTGGGTTCAGGTGCCTGGGACGAAGCCTTCGGCCACCTCCGCAGCCGGCCGGTCTACGACGGATCCCTCGTCCTCCTGCGCGCCACCCCGTGACAAGAACCGAGACGCCTCCGCAGAAGGGGGCGAGGACCGTAGGACCGACTCCCGTTCCGCGAACGAACAGATGGCGAAGGCCCGTCGACAGCTGATGCGCTCGGACGTCGAGGACAACCGCGCCCGCATCATCGCGGCCGCGAGCGCGGCCTTCGCCGCAGCCCCGGAGGCAACCCTCCAGTCGATCGCGAAAGCGGCCGGCGTGGGCGGTGTCGTCGCCCCCTGATGACGGAGGCATGTCCGCGACCGGTCGGAGGGAGAGTGCGCTATTCGGATCGGCGGCGGATCGAGGACAGGAGCCGGCGCATGCCGATCACATGTCCACCCGTTCCGATGACGAGCCATCGGTAGATGCCACCGGCAGGCCCGGGGAAGGCCGCCCGGCTCTCGGCCCTCAACCGTGACCGGCCCGGGCCTGCGTGCTCAATGCGGAAGATCAAGGCGTACGTCGAGAAGCGATGGGCCCCTTGCAGGACCAGCTCACGTCCCGGCACCGCGGCAACCACCCGGAACCCGGGCAGGGTCGAGCCTGCGGCAAGGGGCCGCGGCCCGGACGCCGTGCGGTCGGCGGAGCCGACCAGCCTTGCGTAACCGGCGACGCCGAGGCGTGAGAACGACTCGTCCAGGACTTCACCCAGATGGGACCAGACGACATCGGCCTCCGCCGCGATGACCTCGGCGTGCTCGTCCACGAACGGCAGCGGAGAAGTATCCATCACAGCTCTCCCTTCAGAGGTTGCCACTCCGTGCTCCTGCGCCCGGTCGACGGCCCCGTCACCGACTCCGGCAGCAGCCCGGGCGGTAGGCGGTTACCAGAGGGTCAGTGCAGCACCTCTGACGCCGCGCCGTCTCACGAGTGGCCCTGCCGGCCGGCCGGCCCCGCACCCGCTCGGCGCCGGGCGCTGCCTTCGTTCGGCTTGATCTGATCCGTGCCGGGTGAGAACAGGTGAGCGACGGACCGCGCCTACCTTCGCGATTCGGGGGCACACGGCTTCCACGAACCGAAAGGGAGCACCCCATGCTGGGTATAGCCGCCGCAGTCCTGTTCTTCATCGCATTCCTGATCAACGCAGCCGACATGTCGACCAACGACGTGTTCGCATCGGGCAACATCATGCTGCTCGGTCTGATGCTGCTTGCCCTGCACGTCGCGGGAGTCGGCGCAGGCTGGAGCGCGGGAGGAGGCCGCTCGCGCCGGCGCTGAGTGGCGTCGGAACGGCGCGGGCGCGGCCGCTCACGGATACCGGGCCACGCCTTTCGCGGGAACGCGGCCGGCCCCCCACCGCACGGCGGTGGGGGGCCGGCCTTTCCGTGTCCGCGCCCCGGCACGCCGTGTGGGATCGGGCACAGACGGCGCCGGGCGGCCGGACCCGCCCGCGCACCCGGATCCCCGCCGTCGGCGGGATCCGGCCATTGCGGGTACCCGTCGGCGGGCGCCGTCCCGCCCGCGGCAGTGACGCACGTCTCTACCCCGCGGGTCCGCGGGGCTGGCACTGTGGTCGGGTCCTCGGGGGACACCCACCGTCAGCCGACCGAGCGAGATGCCATGACCGCGACCGCCGCCGCAACCACCACTTCCGCCCGCCGCCGCACCCGTACCGGCGGGCCCGAGGACCGCTCCAAGCTGCTGGAGAACCTCGCCGGCTGGACGCTCGTCGTCGTCATCGCCATGCTCGTCACCCAGCTCGGCCTGATGTGACCGCCTCGCGGGCCGTGACGCCCCGGGGCGGAGCCACGACGTGAGGCGGGGCGGAGAGCCCGCCCGGCTCCCCGCCCCGCCTCCAACCCGTGCCCGTGAGACCTAGGGCCTCTCGTTCGGATCATGCCGGGCTCGCGGGCCCCGGCACACGCATCTGCCGCGTTGTCGTCAGTCGCCCATGCTCTCGGCTTCGCTCGAGCAGGGGAGACCCCATCCGACTCCCTCCTCCGCCTTGCAGCTGCACGCACCGGACCCCGCTCCCTGATCCAGCCAGATCCAAACGAAAGACCCTAGTTGATCGCCTTGATCAGCTCGCCGTTGGTGGTGTCACCGCTCAGCTCCCAGAAGAAGGTGCCGCCCAGCCCCTGCTCGTTCTTGTACGCCATCTTCGTGCCGATGGTGGCGGGGGTGTCGTAGCTCCACCAGTTGGTGCCGCAGTGCGCGTACGCCGTGCCGGCGACCGTTCCGGTGGCGGGGCAGCTGTTCTTGAGGACCTTGTAGTCCTCGATGCCCGCCTCGTACGTGCCCGCCGCCGCACCGGTGGCCGTGCCGCCCGGCTCGTCCTGGGTGACGCCCGTCCAGCCGCGGCCGTAGAAGCCGATGCCGAGCAGCAGCTTGGACGCCGGGACGCCCTGCGCCTTCAGCTTGTCGATGGCCGCCGTGCTGTTGAAGCCCTCCTTGGGGATGCCCGTGTAGGAGGTGAGCGGGGAGTGCGGGGCCGTCGGGCCCTTCGCGTCCCAGGCGCCGAAGAAGTCGTACGTCATCGGGTTGTACCAGTCGACGGACTTCGAAGCGCCGCCGTAGTCGACGGCGTCGAGCTTGCCGCCCTCGGAGCCGTCCGCGGTGATGGCCGAGGTGACCAGGTTGTCCGTGCCGAACTTGGAGCGGAGCGCCGCCAGCAGGTTGCCGTAGGCGTCACGGCCACTGGTGTCGCAGGTCAGACCGCAGGCGTTCGGGTACTCCCAGTCGATGTCGATGCCGTCGAAGACATCGGCCCAGCGGGGGTCCTCCACCAGGTTGTAGCAGGACTCGGCGAACGCGGCCGGGTTCTGCGCGGCCTCACCGAAACCGCCGGACCAGGTCCAGCCGCCGAACGACCAGATCACCTTGAGGTCCGGGTGCAGCTTCTTCAGCTTGCGGAGCTGGTTGAAGTTGCCGGCCAGATCCTGGTCCCAGGTGTCCGCGACCCCGTCGACCGACTGGTCGGCGGTGTAGGTCTTCTCGTAGTCGGCATAGGAGTCGCCGACCGTGCACTTGCCGCCCTGAACGTTGCCGAAGGCGTAGTTGATGTGCGTCAGCTTGTCGGCCGAGCCGGAGGTCTCGATGTTCTTGACGTGGTAATTGCGGTCGTAGACACCCCAGTTGGTGAAGTATCCGACCACCTTGCTGCCGGCCGCTGTGGGGGCGGCCGGTGCTGCTGCCGGTGCGGCCGCCTGCGCGGCGGCGGGGGCCGCGCCTGCGGATCCGGTGCCCGCGACGCCCAGCAGGGCGGCGCCCAGGGCGGCGGTACAGGCGGCAGCGGCGAGGGCCCTGAGGCGGGCTCCCGGGCGATGCAGTCCGGTCATGGTTGCTCCTCGTGGGGGAGGGGACGTGCCAGTGGACGGCCGGCTCTCGACGACATGCGAACGCGCACCTGTGGAGCGGACGTACGGTCGCGCGGACACGAATGCGTACCCGTCGGTGCACGCAGACGAACTTGGCATGAACGCGGAAAGCCGGTTTCGCTGGGAACCGTAGATGGACTAGACCAGTCGGGTCAATGGTTCGGACCAATTCCGGTGATCGTCCCGGCCGTCACCGCCTCTTTCCGGGCGTCTTCTGCCAACCGGTGACGGATACCGTCCGATCGGGCATACTCAAGCCGCCACAGCCGCTGGCCAGCGCCTCTCGTAATCCGGGAGGGCAACATCGGCTGGGCAGCAGTGTTTTCCGGGCATCGTCCGGAGATCCCCCGGCGGCGCCGCTCACACCCCGCGCGCGCGACCGCCGCAACGCCCGACAGGGAGGAGAGCGCCGTCATGTCCGACCGTGCCCCGCAGTTGGTGGAACGTCGTCTGCCCACCGAGGAATCCAGGCAACTCATCGCGCTCGTCCGCGACATCGCCCAGCGGGAGATCGCGCCGCGGGCGGCCGAGGAGGAGGATGCGGGCCGGTTCCCGCGCGAAGTCTTCACCCTGCTCTCCGAGTCAGGACTGCTCGGCCTGCCCTACGACTCCGCCCACGGCGGCGGCGACCAGCCGTACGAGGTCTACCTCCAGGTCCTCGAAGAGCTCAGTGCCGCCCGGCTCACCGTCGGACTCGGCGTCAGTGTCCACTCCCTGGCCTGTCACGCGGTCGCCGGCTACGGCACCAAGGACCAGCAGACCGAACACCTCCCGGCGATGCTCGGCGGCGGCCTGCTGGGCGCCTACTGCCTCTCCGAGCCCGCCTCGGGTTCCGATGCCGCGTCCCTGACCACCAAGGCCGTCCGGGACGGCGACGACTGGGTGATCACCGGCACCAAGGCGTGGATCACCCACGGCGGCGTCGCCGACTTCTACACGGTCCTGGCCCGCACCGGAGCCGAGGGTGCCCGCGGCATCACCGCATTCCTCGTCCCCGGCGACGCGGCGGGGCTGAGCGCCGCCCTCCCCGAGAAGAAGATGGGGATGAAGGGATCGCCCACCGCCCAGCTGCACTTCGACGGGGTGCGGGTGCCCGACGCGCGCCGGATCGGTGAGGAGGGGCAGGGCTTCGCGATCGCCCTGTCCGCGCTCGACTCCGGCCGGCTGGGCATCGCGGCCTGCGCCATCGGTGTGGCCCAGGCGGCGCTGAACGAGGCCGTCGCCTACGCCACCGGGCGCAAGCAGTTCGGCCGCCCCATCGCGGACTTCCAGGGACTGCGGTTCATGCTCGCCGACATGGCCACCCAGATCGAGGCGGGCCGCGCGCTCTACCTCGAGGCCGCCCGGCTGCGCGACGCGGGGAGCCCCTTCTCGCGTCAGGCGGCCATGGCCAAGCTGTTCTGCACGGACGCGGCGATGCGGGTCACCATCGACGCCGTCCAGGTGCTCGGCGGATACGGCTACACGCTGGACTTCCCCGTCGAGCGGCTGATGCGCGAGGCGAAGGTGCTGCAGATCGTCGAGGGGACCAATCAGATCCAGCGGATGGTCATCGCCCGCCACCTCGCGGGTCCTGAGACCCGCTGACCCGCAGCGGCCGGTCCGACCACACCGGTGTCGTCATGATCCGGTTCCACTCCTGGTCATGGCGGCCCGGCAGGGTCCGGCCGGTGCCCTCCCAGTGCCGCAGGAGCGCCCGGTAGATGGGCGGATCGGTCGAGTGGGGCCCGGAGCGCGGCGCCGGACGCGGCGTCTCGGTCTGCGTCGGCGCCGTGCGGGACTGCGGAACCGATTCTTCGGAGGCCGGAGCGGCGAGGCGGCGGCGACCGGGGCCGGCCGTGGAGTGCAGCAGGGTCATGACGGGCCAACGGCGCGGGGCGGCGCCGGGTCACTGCCCGGCCGATTCGGGCGCCTGTTCGTCAGGTCCTCATGGCGCGCCGCAGGGGCGGCTGCCACCCCGCTGCGGCGCCGGTCTCCCGGCCCCGCCGTCCGAGGACGACGGGACCGGGCCCGGGCTGCCTCAGGCGGCGTCGCGGCGCAGCTGCTGCGGCACCCGGAACGGGCGCGAGCCGCTGCTGCCGGCGTGCGAGAACGGCTGCATCCTCCAGTCGAGTCCCTGGGGGAGCGTCAGCAGCAGGGCCGTCTCCTGCTCCTGGGCGTCGGCCGACTCGTCGGCCGGCCGGGCCTTCGACGCGGCACGGCCGGTGCCGGCGCACACCGTCAGGACGAACGGGTTCCACGGAGTGGGGCACAGCGCGTGCTCCGGCAGCACGTCCTCGTCCGCCAGGAGCGCGATGGGCTGCGCGCAGTCCGGGCAGATGACCCGGTACATCTCGAACGTGTCGTACGCGTCGGGAGCGGTGTCCTCGAAAGGATCAACGGGCTCCGGTTCGGTACGTCCGGTGAGCTTCAGGCTCTGCATGGGAATTCCCCCCTCGGGTGGGCCGACAAGGCGCCACGGCCTCGACCACAGCAAGCACTTCCCGTCGGGCATCCGCGGTAACCGCAAGGCGCCCGGCTACTGACCCGTAAACCTGTGGCATTGGTCACATGCCCGCCGCAGGTGCCTCTCCCGGCCGCACACGGCTGTGCCTGGAGGGTGCCGGGGCCATAGATTGATCCATATGGAGGAGCTGGACCGTCAAATCGTGGAGTTGCTCGTCAAGGACGGGCGGATGAGCTACACCGACCTGGGCAAGGCCACCGGCCTGTCCACCTCGGCCGTTCATCAGCGCGTCCGCAGGCTGGAGCAGCGCGGGGTGATCCGGGGCTATGCCGCGGTCGTCGACCCCGAGGCCGTCGGGCTGCCCCTGACCGCGTTCATCTCGGTGAAGCCCTTCGACCCGAGCGCTCCCGACGACATCGCGGAACGGCTCGCCGGTGTCCCCGAGCTGGAGGCCTGCCACAGCGTCGCGGGCGACGAGAACTACATCCTCAAGGTGCGGGTCGCGACCCCGCTGGAGCTGGAGCACCTCCTCACCCGGATCCGTTCGCTCGCCGGGGTGTCCACCCGCACCACCGTGGTGCTCTCCACGCCCTACGAGGCGCGCCCGCCGCAGATCTGAGGGGGTCGCGCGCCGCCCGCGCCCCGGCAGGCGGGAGACTGGTGCTCATGACCGAGAGCACCGCCCCCCAGAGCGAACACCGCACCGTGCTGCTGCGCGGTGGAGACGTCCACAGCCCCGCCGACCCCTTCGCCACCGCCATGGTGGTCGAACGGGGGCATGTCGCCTGGGTGGGCTCCGAAGGGGCCGCCGACGCCTTCGCGAGCGGCGTCGACGAAGTGATCGACCTCGAAGGGGCCCTGGTCACGCCCGCGTTCACCGACGCCCACGTGCACACCACGTCGACCGGTCTGGCCCTCACCGGCCTCGACCTCTCCGGAGCCCGCACCCTCGGCGAGGCCCTCGCCCTCGTCCGGACGTACGTGGCGGCGCACCCCGCGGGCGGGGTGGTCCTGGGCCACGGCTGGGACGCCACGCGCTGGCCGGAGCAGCGCCCGCCCTCGCGCGCCGAGCTCGACGAGGCGGCGGCCGGCCGGGCCGTCTACCTGCCCCGCGTCGACGTGCATTCGGCGGTCGTGACGACCGCGCTGCTCGATCTCGTCCCCGGCGTCACCGCGATGACCGGCTACCGGCCCGACGCGCCGCTGACCGGCGCAGCCCACCACGCGGTGCGCGCGGCCGCCCACGGCGCCGTCTCGCCGCGGCAGCGCGCCGACGCCCAGCGGGCCGCGCTGGCGCGTGCCGCGTCCCTCGGGATCGGCACGGTCCACGAGTGCGGCGGCCCGGACATCTCCGACGAGGAGGACTTCACCTCGCTGCTGAAGCTCGCGGCCGGACAGCCGGGGCCGCGGGTCTTCGGCTACTGGGCCGAGCGGGTCGGCGACGAGAAGGACGCCCAGCGTGTGCGGGAGCTCGGCGCGGTGGGCGCGGCCGGGGACCTCTTCGTCGACGGTTCGCTCGGCTCGCACACCGCCTGCCTGCACGAGCCGTACGCGGACGCGCCGGTCT
This sequence comes from Streptomyces sp. NBC_01257, assembly GCF_035917255.1. Taxonomy (NCBI): domain Bacteria; kingdom Bacillati; phylum Actinomycetota; class Actinomycetes; order Kitasatosporales; family Streptomycetaceae; genus Streptomyces; species Streptomyces sp. NBC_01257. Next base: position 1,685,914 of record NZ_CP108472.1, on the reverse strand, counting down.
CCGGCACCGCCCATCTGGACGCCGCGCAGATCGCCGCCCATGTCGCGGCGTGCACCGGGGCCGGGCTGCAGGCGGGCTTCCACGCCATCGGCGACGCGGCGCTCACCGCCGTCGTCGACGGCTTCAGGGCGGCGGCCGAGAAGGTCGGCCTGGGCCGGGTCCGGGCCGCCAGGCACCGCATCGAGCACGCCGAGATGCTGACCCCCGAGACCGTCGCCGCTTTCGCCGAACTCGGCCTCACCGCCTCGGTGCAGCCCGCCTTCGACGCCGCCTGGGGCGGTGAGGAGGGCATGTACGCCCGCAGGCTGGGCGCCGGGCGGGCCAGGACCCTGAACCCCTACGCGGCGCTCCTGCGGGCCGGTGTGCCCCTCGCGTTCGGCTCCGACAGCCCGGTGACCCCGCTGGACCCGTGGGGGACCGTGCGGGCCGCCGCGTTCCACCGGACGCTCGAGCACCGGATCTCCGTACGGGCCGGCTTCACCGCCCACACCAGGGGCGGCTGGCGGGCCGTCGGCCGCGACGACGCGGGCACCCTGGTGCCCGGCGCCCCGGCCGACTACGCGGTCTGGCGCACCGACGAACTGGTGGTCCAGGCCCCGGACGACCGGGTCGCCCGCTGGTCGACCGACCCGAGGTCCGGGACGCCCGGGCTGCCCGATCTCAGCCCGGGCGGCGAACTCCCGGTCTGCCTGCGCACGGTCGTGTTCGGACAAACTGTCTACGTACGGCCGAACGAGTGACGTCCGGACATTTCGTACCGCCGATCGAAGGTGCCCCCGCTCTGCCACGACCTGGGGATCTTCGGGACTGACCAGGCACGTTCGGTAAACGATGCAGGTCAGGCAACTATTGACAGAATGCGCCCACCGGCCGGTAGGTTCGGTCGAGTCCACCACAGGACGTCCGACCGGTTAAACGTCCACGCAGTCGTCGAACGCCGCTGGGTCATGGGGTGGTGCGCCGCACCGGCGTACCGCCACTGACAGCCAGGTTCAGCGCCCGCGCCTCGGGGGCGAGGGAAGGTTTCAGCCGGGCGGAGGGTGCGACCCGGGTGGGGCCCGGACGTTCAGTAGACAACGGCTCTAGGTCGACCCGCAGCCGGCGGGTCCCAGGTCGGCCCGAAGGACGCCGGGCCCCGATCCGCAGTTCTGTCCGCACTTCCGCTCTTCTGTCCGCCGCCGCTTGCCGCGCCGCCCGACCGGGCCGGTCTGCGGCGCCGCCGCGCTCGATATGGTGTGCACCTGCGTACGGACTTAAGGGGCAGTAAGTGAACGACGGCGGTCAGAGGCGATACGGCCCGCTCGGCAGAGCTCTGGTGATCATTCCGACCTACAACGAGGCCGAGAACATCAAGCCGATCGTCAGCCGGGTGCGCGCCGCCGTGCCGGAGGCCGACATCCTGGTCGCCGACGACAACAGCCCCGACGGCACCGGGAAGCTCGCCGACGAACTGGCCGCGGCCGACGGCCAGGTCCACGTGCTCCACCGCAAGGGCAAGGAGGGGCTCGGCGCGGCCTACCTCGCCGGCTTCCGCTGGGGCATGGACCACGACTACGGCGTCCTCGTCGAGATGGACGCGGACGGCTCCCACCAGCCCGAGGAACTGCCCCGGCTGCTCACCGCCCTCAAGGGTGCCGACCTGGTCCTCGGCTCCCGCTGGGTGCCGGGCGGCCGGGTGGTCAACTGGCCCAAGTCCCGCGAGATGATCTCCCGCGGCGGCAGCACGTACTCGCGGATCATGCTCGGGCTGCAGACGCGCGACGTCACCGGCGGCTACCGGGCCTTCCGCACCGAGACCCTGCAGGGCATCGGCCTCGACGAGGTCGCCTCGCAGGGCTACTGCTTCCAGGTCGACCTGGCCCGCCGCTCGATCGAGGCCGGCTACCACGTCGTCGAGGTCCCGATCACCTTCGTGGACCGGGAGGTCGGCGACTCCAAGATGAGCCGCGACATCCTCGTCGAGGCGCTGTGGCGCGTGACCGCGTGGGGCGTCACCAGCCGTACGAACCGGGTGCTCGGCCGCCGCACGCCCTGATCCGGCCGCGGTGGGCCGCCGTCACCCCCTTACCCCGTCCGGACGCCGGGCCAGGCACACTGGGAGTATGACGACCGGCACACCGCCCCCGACCGCCCGCAGGCGCTCGCGCGCCCGGACCTTCGTACCTCTCGCCATCGCCGCCTGGGCGGTGCTCGAGATCTGGCTGCTCATCGTGGTGGCGGACGCGGCAGGCGCCTTCACCGTGCTGCTGCTCCTGGCCGCGGGGGTCGTCCTCGGGGCCGTGGTGATGAAGCGGGCCGGCCGCCGCGCCTTCCGCAATCTCACCGAGACGCTCCAGCAGATGCCGGGGCAGCCCGGAGCGGCCGGCTCCTCGCCCGCCCCTTCGAGCACCCGGGGCAACGGCTTCCTGATGCTCGGCGGGCTGCTCATCATGATTCCGGGGATGATCTCGGACGTGGCGGGACTGCTGCTCCTGGTGCCGCCGGTCCGGTCGGCCCTCAGCAGGTACACGGAGCGCTCGCTGGAACGCCGGATGACCGCGGCGGCCCCCGGCGGCCTCTCGGACGCCTTCCAGCAGGCCCGCATGCACCGCCCGGACGGAAAGGTCGTCCAGGGCGAGGTGATCCGCGAGGAGCCCCCCAACCCGACGGACCCCCCGCGCCCGCCGCTGACGAAGTAACCGGCCGGATCAGGCCCGTCCGGCGAGTACCAGGCCCGTCCGGCGCTTGAGGACGTCTCCGGCCTCGGCCGAACGGGACCGAGCCGTACCGCCGAGACGGGCCCAGGTCCAAGAGGGCAACCCGCACCGCACCCCCGCAGTCGGTCGCCCAAGGCCCACGCACAGAGCCGCGGGCCGCGACACACAAGGTGTCGCGGCCCGCGGCTCTGTCTCGATGCGGTGCTACGCGGTCAGGCAGACTTCCTGCTGTCCCGCGGATGCACGGCAATGTTCATGGCGCCGGAGCGCAGAACCGCCAGCCTCTCGGCCAGCACCTCCTCCAGCTCCTCGCGTGTGCGCCGCTCCATGAGCATGTCCCAGTGCGTGCGCGCAGGCTTGCCCTTCTTCTCCTCGGGGCCATCCCCGTCCACCAGGAGTGCCTGGGCGCCACACGCCTTGCACTCCCACTCCGGCGGAATTTCCGCCTCTACCGAGAACGGCATCTCAAATCGATGTCCGTTCTGGCATGCGTACTCCACCGCCTGGCGCGGGGCCAGATCGATGCCGCGGTCCGTCTCGTAGCTGGTAACCACGAGTCGCGTGCCGCGGAGAGCTCGCTCACTCATGAATCGTGCCTCCCGGGCTTGTCGCCCACAGGACAGGTGTCGCTGTCGTCGTCATCCGGTCAACGTCCGGTCGGCGGCAAAGATTCCCGTTGCCGGTCATGCGTCGCCCGTCGTGCCGCTGCATTTTCAGGTTTGCGAGTGTTCATGTACCCGCCCATGCCCGGTTTGTCACATCTGGCGGAAGTTGTCACCCAACGGTTCGGGTGCTTCCACTCGCAGTAACGGTCCTCCCGGGCAGGCCAAAGGCGTACACTACCGGCCTTTCACTTCAACGTCTAAATCCGTTCGGGAACAGGATTGCCCGCCGCGGCCACGGCCTGCCGTACCGGCACCCTCGCGAGCAGCACGGAACCGATCACGAAGAAGATCACCAACGAGATGATCGCATCCCGGTAACTGCCGGTCAGCTGGTACGCGAGCCCGAACACCAGGGGCCCCAGCCAGCTCAGTCCGCGGTCGCTCATCTCGTACGCGGAGAAGTACTCGGCCTCCTTGCCGCGCGGCACCAGATGCGAGTAGAGCGAGCGCGACAGCGCCTGGCTGCCGCCGAGGACCAGGCCGATCGCCGCCGCCAGTGCGTAGAAGAACACCGGCGAGTCGGCGGGCAGGAAGTAGCCGGCGACGAGAATCAGCGTCCAGACGACGAGCGACCCGAGGATCGTGTGCTTCGCGCCGTGGACCCGGGCCATCCGTCCCATGCCGAGGGCCCCGGCGACGGCGAGCACCTGGACCAGCAGCACCGCCGTGATCAGCGTCGTCTGGTCGAGGCCCAGTTCCTCGGAACCGTAGACGGAGGCCTGCGAGATCACGGTCTGCACGCCGTCGTTGTAGACGAGGTAGGCCAGCAGGAAGGAGAGGGTGAGCGGGTGACGGCGCATGTCGCGCAACGTCGCCCTCAGCTGCCGCCACCCGGCGCCGACCGCTCCGGAACCAGCCGCCTCGCCGCCGCCGGGCATCGCCCGGTCGCGCAGCCGGCGCAGCGGTATGACGGTGAACGCACCCCACCAGACACCGGCCGAGGCGAGACAGATCCGCACCGCGTCCGACTCGGAGAGGCCGAAGGAGTCGTGGCCGGTGTAGAGGATCAGGTTGAGGACGAGGACAAGCGCCCCCGACGTGTAGCCGAAGGCCCAGCCCCGGGAGGAGACCGCGTCGCGTTCGTCGGGCTCCGCGATCTGCGGCAGATAGGCGTTGTAGAGCACCATCGACACCGAGATCGAGGCGTTCGCCACGATGAGGAGGAACGCGCCGAGCAGATAGCGGTGGCCGTCCAGGAAGAACATCGCCGCCGTCGCGGTGGCACCCGTGTACGCCGCCACCGCGAGCAGCGGCTTCTTGCGGCCCGTACGGTCGGCCGCGGCGCCCGCCATCGGCATCAGGATCACGGCGAGCACGAGCGAGGCCGAGATCGTGTAGGCGAAGAGCGATCCGGCGCGGACCGGGATGCCCAGCGGATGGACGTACCCCTCGGCGTCGGAGGCGGCCTTGGCGACCGAGGTCAGATACGGCCCGAGGAACACCGTGACGACGCTCGTCGAGTAGACGGAGCACGCGAAGTCGTAGAAGTACCAGCCGCGCTGTTCCCGCCGCCGCTCCTCGGGACCGCCCGTACCGCCCGTGCCGTCCGCCGGTTCGGCGGTGTCCGCGGTCTCGGCGGTCATGGCGCACCCCTCGTCTCTCCCCGGGGAGACGTCATCCGGGCCGGCGTCAGGCCCAGGCCCCCCGCTCGCTCAGCACCGTACGCAGCGTCTCGATGTGATCGGTCATGATGCCATCCACTCCGAGATCCAGGAGCGCTGCCATCCGTTCCGGTTCGTTCACCGTCCAGACGTGCACCTGGAGTCCGCGCGCGTGCGCCTCGCGCACGAAGCGCCGGTCGACGACCCGTACACCGCCCTGGGTCTCCGGGACCTGTGCGCAGACCGCGCCGGACCGCAGCGCCGCCGGAATGCCGTACGAGCGCAGCCGCAGCCCCAGGACTCCGCGGACGCCGTAGGAGGTGGCGAGCCGGGGGCCCGCGAGCCGGTGCGCCCTGGCGACCCGGGCCTCGGAGAACGAACCGACGCACACCCGGTCCCAGGAGTCCGTCCGGCGGATCAGCTCGACCAGGGGTCCGAGGGCGGGGCCGGCCTTGATGTCCACGTTCCAGCGGGCCCCGGGGAACGCCTCCAGCAGTTCCTCGAACAGGGGCAGCGGCTCACGCCCGGCCACCCGGGCCCGCCGTATCTCGCTCCACGGCAGCTCCGCTATCCGGCCCCGGGAGTCCGTGACCCGGTCCAGGGTGGAGTCGTGGAAGGCGACCAGCCGGCCGTCCGCCGAGGCGTGCACATCGGTCTCGAAGTAGCGGTACCCGGCGTCGGCGGCACGGCGGAACGCGGCCGCCGTGTTCTCGATCCCGTCCGCCGCCCCGCCCCGGTGGGCGAACGCGAGCGGTGCGGGGTGGTCCAGATAGGGGTGGCGTACGGAAGTCACTGCGGCAGTATGGCCTGCGCGGAAGGCGGGGCGGTGACCGTGGTGCCACCGCTTTCCGTGATCGCGAAGAAGCGCAGGAAGAACTGGGCGAGCGGGCCGATGGCCAGGGCGTACAGGACCGTGCCCACGCCGAGGGAACCGCCGAGCAGGAATCCGGTGGCCACGACCGCCACCTCGATCGCCGTGCGGACGAGCCGGATGGACCGGCCGGTCCGCTGGTGCAGCCCGGTCATCAGTCCGTCGCGCGGTCCGGGACCGAACCGGGCGGCGATGTAGAGCCCGGTCGCCACACCGTTGAGGACGATCCCCGCCACCATCACCCCGGCCTGCGCCACGAGCCCGTGCACCTCGGGGACGAGCGCGAGGGTGCCGTCCATCGCGAGACCGACGGCGAAGACGTTCGATACGGTGCCCAGCCCCGGCCGCTGGCGGAGCGGGATCCAGAGCAGCAGCACGATCGCGCCGATGATGATCGAGACGACGCCGATGCTGATCCCGGTGCGTTCGGCGAGCCCCTGGTGCAGCACGCCCCACGGCTCCAGGCCGAGGCCAGCGACGACCAGCAGTGCCGAACTCGCCCCGTACAGGGCCAGGCCCGCGTAGAGCTGGATCAGGCGACGGGTGAGGTGCGCCCCGCGCGGCACGGCGGTGATGGACAAGTGGTGCCCCCTGGTGTGGTGGTCGTGGACTGCTGCATGTCACTCTGTGGCAGGGGATTGGCTGCCAACTATGGCCAATCCGAGGAAGGTGGACTGATTCTCATGGCGCAGTGGACTTCGGCCGTCGGTGCGGCACAGCTCGCCCGGCAGCTCCACGCCCAGCAGCCCCGGCCCGCGGGCCCCGGCACCCGCAGGCCGCCGGCCTACCGCGCGCTCGCCGACGGGATCAGGCTGCTCGTCCTCGAAGGCCGGGTCCCGGTCGCCGCCCGGCTGCCCGCCGAGCGCGAACTGGCGCTGGCCCTCTCCGTCAGCCGTACGACGGTCGCCGCCGCCTACGAGGCACTGCGGGCCGAGGGCTTCCTCGAGTCGCGGCGCGGGGCCGGCAGCTGGACGGCGGTGCCTGCGGGCAACCCGCTGCCCGCCCGCGGACTGGAACCGCTGCCGCCCGAGGCGCTCGGATCGATGATCGACCTGGGCTGCGCCTCGCTGCCCGCCCCCGAACCGTGGCTGACCCGGGCCGTCCAGGGCGCCCTGGAGGAGCTGGCGCCGTACGCGCACACCCACGGCGACTATCCGGCGGGGCTCCCCGCGCTGCGGCAGATGATCGCCGACCGGTACACCGCCGACGGCATCCCGACGATGCCCGAGCAGATCATGGTCACCACCGGGGCGATGGGCGCGATCGACGCGATCTGTCACCTCTTCGCGGGCCGCGGCGAACGGATCGCGGTGGAGTCCCCGAGCTACGCCAACATCCTCCAGCTGATGCGGGAGGCCGGCGCCCGTCTGGTGCCGGTGGCCATGGAGGAGGGGCTCGGCGGCTGGGACATGAACCGCTGGCGCCAGGTGCTGAGGGACGCGGCTCCCCGGCTCGCCTACGTCGTCGCGGACTTCCACAACCCGACCGGGGCGCTGGCCGACGAGGACCGCCGCCGCGCGCTGGTGGACGCCGCCCGCTCGGCCGGCACGGTCCTGGTCGTCGACGAGACGATGCACGAGCTGTACCTGGACGACGACGTGGACATGCCGCGCCGGGTCTGCGCCTTCGACCCGGCCGGCAGCACCGTCCTCACCGTCGGTTCGGCCAGCAAGGCCTTCTGGGCCGGGATGCGCATCGGCTGGGTGCGCGCCGCCCCGGACGTGATCCGCAGCCTGGTCGCCGCCCGCGCGTACGCGGACATGGGCACCCCGGTCCTCGAACAGCTGGCCGTCAACTGGCTGATGCGCACCGGCGGCTGGGAGCAGGCCGTGCAGATCCGCCGGGAGCAGGCGCGGGACAACCGGGACGCGCTCGTCACTGCGGTGCGCCGGGAGCTGCCGGACTGGGAGTTCGCGGTCCCGCGCGGCGGGCTGACGCTCTGGGTGCGCACCGGCGGCCTGTCCGGCTCGCGGCTCGCGGTGGCGGGGGAGCGGGTCGGGGTGCGGGTGCCGTCCGGGCCGCGGTTCGGGGTCGACGGAGCCTTCGAGGGTTATGTGCGGCTGCCGTTCACGGTCGGCGGTCCGGTGGCGGAGGAGGCGGCGCTTCGGCTCGCGGCCGCCGCCCAGCTGGTCGGCTCGGGCGCCGGCGCGGGGGCCGAGGCGCCCCGCACCTTCGTGGCCTGAGCGCCTGAATCCTGACAGGACGGAGGCGGGGGCCCGCGGATCCGCGGGCCCCCGCCTCCGTCCTGCTGTTCCGCCTGCTCAGTCGCTGAGGGCGAGTCCCTCGATGCCGACCGAGGCGGTCACGGTCTCCGCCGTCACCGGGTCGGGCACGTTCGCCTCGATCGCCGTACGCCGTTCTGGCAGCAGACCCAGCACCGCCTGGCGCTGTGCCTCGCTCGTCGCGTCGTCGTACGGATCGGGGGTGGCGGGGACCTGGATGCGCAGCACCGGGCCGGTGCCCAGGCGCGCGTACCCACGGCCGGGCGGGACGTCCGGGGTGGGGGTGGTGTGCGGTTCCAGGCCCAGGACCGACTCGATCTGGGCGGGGGAGCACTGGCCGAGCACGACCCGGGCCCTGGTGTGGGTCCGTACCGTCTCGCTCAGGCCGTCGAGTGTGTCGGACTGCTCGGTCATCACGACGGTGACATTGGCGGCCCGGCCGTGCCGCAGCGGCACCTGGAGCAACTCCTGCGGATCGGGCCCGCCGTCGGCTGCGGCGAGGTGGCCGAGCACGCTCGGCCGGTCCAGCAGGATCCAGAGCGGGCGCCGGGTGTCCTCGGGCGCGGCGTGACCGGACTGCCGGGCCCGGTTGGCCTCGATGAGCCGCCGTTCCGTCTCGCTGGCCGCCCACTCCAGGGTGGACAGCGCGCCGGCGAGCCCGCACTCGACGGCCAGGACGCCCTCGCGTCCGGTGAAGCACGCGTACTCTCCGGTGCCGCTGCCCTCGATGATCAGGACGTCGCCCTGCTGGAGCGCCTGCAGGGCGATGGAGCGCATCAGCGTGGTGGTGCCGCTGCCGGGCTGGCCGGCGATCAGCAGGTGCGGCTCTGTGGAGCGGGCGCCGGTCCGCCAGACGACCCCGGGCGCGTCCCGGGTGTCGTCGCCGTCGCTGACCGGCACGGTGCGCTGCACCGCGTCCTCGTCGGTGAAGCCGAGGACGGTCTCGCCGGGGGCGGTGACGAAGCGCTGGGCGGTGATCGAGGTGGGCAGGGCGTCGAGCACGTTCATCACGAGCCGGTTGCCCTCCTCGTCCCAGCTGAAGCGGTACTCCCGGCCGCGGCCCGACTTGGCGTGCAGCAGCTGTTCGATCCGGGCCCGGGAGTCGGCCTCGCTGTCGGTGAAGTAGGCGGGGTACGTGACGCTGAGACGGCTGACACGGCCGTCTCCGTCGAACGCGTACCCACTGAAGACCTTGTCCCAGTCGCCGCCGTGGGCGAACAGCGGACTGGGGTCGTCGGCCGTCGAGAAGTACGGCACGAGCGCCTCGTACAGGGCTTGCAGGCGCCCGGTCTCCGCCTCGTCGGGGCCGGTCTTGACGGGTGTGCGTTCCCGTCCCTTCCATGCGGCTGCGCCCATCACCGTGACGAGAGCCAGGAGCGGCCCGTACGGGATGAGCGCGACCACGAGCACGCAGGCCGCGACGAGGAACAGCGTGGGACCACGCCGGTCCTTGGGCGTCGCGGCCCACTTCTGCCGTCCTGCACCGGCCAGCAACCGCAGACCACGAGTGATCATGATCAGCGGATGGAGCACGTCGGTGGCGCTGTCGGCGGCCGTGCGCGCGAACTCTCGACTGCGAGTGATCGAAGCGCTGCCGCTGCTCAGAATGCGGGGGAGTGGTCGCCGGGCCACGTCTGTCTCCTGAAGGGGGTGGGAGCGGGAGCGGAGGGTCAGAACTTGATCCCGCCCAAGAGGCCGGCGAGGCTCGCTCCGCCCGCGGTGATGCTCGGTGCGATGGCGGTGCCGGCCAGGTAGAAGCCGAACAGGGCGGTGACGAGGGCGTGCGAAGCCTTGAGGCCGTCCTTCCTGAAGAACAGGAAGACGATGATGCCGAGGATGACGACGCCTGACATGGAAAGGATCATGAGTGGTTCTCCTGGTTGGGGGGACAGTCACCATGAGTCCTTCCAAGCTCACCGGAAGTATCTATAGGATAAAAGCTGCAATTGGGTGAAAAGTCGGTTTTTTCACTGGACTGGCGGACGCGGAGGCTCCGGTGGGCGGCCTCCGGCGTGACGGACATCTCTCCGCCGTCACACGACGTGATCATTTGCCAAGGGCGGGCCGGGGTATGTGAACCTCCTGGCAGTACCCTGTCGATTCACTCGTACGGCCCACGCGGCACACGCCCCAGCGGGCCGGAGCCGGCCCGAACCGTTAATGGAAGGCGGTCCTCCGATGAGCGAAACCCCCGATCCCGAGGTGATCGAACTGGCGGCCAAGGTCTTCGACCTGGCACGGCAGGGCGACAGCGACGCGCTCGCCGCCTACGTCGACGCCGGAGTCCCGGTGAACCTCACCAACGACCGCGGCGACTCGCTCCTGATGCTCGCGGCCTACCACGGGCACGTGGCCGCCGTCACGGCCCTGACCTCCCGTGGCGCCGACGCGGACCGTGCCAACGACCGCGGGCAGACGCCGCTCGCCGGAGCCGTCTTCAAGGGCGAGGACGCGGTGATCAGGGCGCTGCTCGACGCGGGGGCCGATCCGGCGTCCGGAACACCCTCCGCGGTGGACACGGCGCGCATGTTCGGCAAGGCCGACCTGCTGGAACTCTTCGGCACCCGCTGACCGGGCTTCGCCGTAAATGTGGTCGCGGTGGCGAAATGGCTGGGTCATCATGACGTCGCGGGCCCGATTCGGGCCACCGACGAGAGGCAGGGAAGATGGTCTGCACCAGGCAGAAGACGGCGGTCGGCCGATCATGTTGCTGCGCGGTCTAGTGCCCACCCGGCACATGGAACTGCACAGTCCCGGTTGCGTCGACAGCTTGATGTGAGGCTTTCCCCATGTTCGATCCGTTCATAGCGCCGAGCGGCACGCTGCTCGGCCTGCTGCAGAGGGGCCGCGGCGACGGCACGCTCCACGCACTCGCCGCACCACGCCCCGAGGCCCTGGCGGCTCTCCATCACTGCGTCCTGAGCGATCCGCGTCACGACTGGCAGGTGGAGAACCGCTCCCTCTACTACGCACGTCTGTATCTCGATCTCGACGGCGGCATCGAGGAGATCGAGCGGCACCTGTTCGACGCCGACGACCACCTCGACACGGAGGACTCACGGACCGGCCTGGCCCTGGCGGTCCTCGGCCACCTCGCCTCCTACGGCCGCGACGACGCCCTGGACCTGCTGCGGCGCTACGCCGCGACCGGCTCCAACTGGGCGTGGGCCCTGGACGAGCTGGCGCTGCGCGACGACGACGCCGGACTCCGGTCACTCGCCGTACCCGTGCTCGCCCGCTTCCCGGACGACGCCGAGGGCCGCGCCGAGCTGGCCGCCACCGTCCGCGACGCCTTCGAGCCCCGGCCCTGGCGGCTCTGGGCCGACGACCCGCGTGAATCGGTCGGTGCCCGGGTGCGCGCAGCATCGGAGCAGGGTTCGTTCGACCGCTGGCAACGCCAGATGCGACCGGGCGGCCCCCGCCCCGGCTGGAGCGTCCAGGCCGTCTTCGACTGGGCCCAGGAAGGGCTCGACCGCGGCAGCGTCCTGCACGTGCCGGCCGCGCGCTGCCTCTCGGCGGTGGCCGGACCCGAGGACCGGCCCGTGATCGTCGAGGCCGCCCGCAGCGGTCCGGACGGCGCCCGCTGCGCCGCGCTGCACTACCTCGCGGCCGAGGTCCGGGACCCGGCCGTGCTCGACCTGATCGAGGCCGCGGCGGCCGGCGCCTCGCACACCGTCGCCGAAGCGGCCGTCGCCGCCTTCGAGCGGATGTGCGGTGAGGACGCCGTGGAACGGGCCCGCCGCTGGGCCCGGCGGCCCGACGCGCTCGGCGCCTCGGCGGCAGGCGTACTGGCCGGCCGCGGCAGCGCCCAGGACGCGTCCCTGGTCCTCGGCGCCCTGCGCGACGCCGTACGCGGCGAGGGACCGGACGCACTCCGGCTGTGGACCCTCGTCGACGGCGCCGGACGGCTCGGCATCGCCTGCGCCGCCCCCGTACTGCGCCACGTCTACCGCGAGACGTCCTCCTCCCATCTGCGGGGCAGGGCCGCCAGGGCCCTCGCCGCCACCGACCCCTCCTTCGCCACCGGCTTCGCCGTCGAATGCCTGTGGGACTGCGAGGAGACGACCCGGGAGGTCGCCGCACGCCATGCGGAGACCGGTGACATCAGGGTGGCCGAACGGCTGCGCAGGCTGGCCGCCGATCCGGCCGAGGAGGCCGAGGTGCAGTCGGCGGTACGCAGCAGGATCGGGCCGGACGCACCGGCGCTCTGACAGCGCCGGCCACCCTGCCGCCGCACCCCGGGCCAGGGCATGACCGACTCCGGGGCAAGCGGCCGCATCTGCGCCGTTTCGACCGTTGTCAGTCCGAGGACCTAATCTGTCCAGCGTGACTTCGCCTGCCTACACGGACAACGCCGCGCACCGGCTCGGCGCGGGGCCGCGGCCCGCACCCGGCCCGGCCGCCGACGAGGGGCTCTCGCGGCGGCTGCGCGCTCTCGCCTGCACCGCGCCGCTGCACGACCTCGACGTGCGCAAGGCGAACCTCGCCGGTGAGTACACGGTGTACGCGATGTCCGAGGTCGCCCTCGCGGCGATCGACCTCGTCACCCTGAACATGGACTTCGACACCGGCGCCGACCACGACCAGATAGTGGCCAGACTGCTCCCGCGCGTCGCCGCGCAGGCCCCCCGCCGCCCCGTCGAGGAGCACGAACGGGTCGCCCGCTGGGTGCTGGAGAACCTGATCAACGTCGGCAGTGTGGACCGCGGCTTCCGCGCGGTGTACGGCACCTTCGGGCCCGACGGCGTCTACGTCCGCCGGGACTACGACTTCAAGCTCATCGAGGAAGTCCCGGGATACGGCGGCAGTGTCTATCTGCGTGCCACCGACGAAGCGGTCAACGTCCTGGTCGGCGCGCTCGACACGGACGTCACCAGCGCCCAGATCGCCGCCGAGGTGAAGCTGGAGGTCCTGATCAGCCGCGGCCGCCTCGCCGACGCCCAGCTCGCCGCGGAACAGGCCCGCTACCGGACCGTGCAGTACGCGGAGACCCTCCGCAAGACCCTCGACGCGACCCGGCGCAACGTCCGAGCGGTCGACTGGCTCAACGCCGTGCCCGACATGATCGCCGAGGCCCTCGACCACGTGGCCGACCGCTACCGCCACGAGAACGCGATCCTCACCAACATCCGCAAGGCCCGCGACGAGGCGGAGGAACCCGAGCACAAGCGCCGGGCCGCCGAGCTCGTCGACATCGTCAAGGACTGCATCCGCCGCCACACCCAGCTCCAGTCCCGGCTGCTGGAGGCCGGACCGCTGTTCCGCGCCGAGCAGGACCGGCAGTCCTTCGCCGCGCCGGCCGCCCGCACCGGGCTCGATCTGTACGGGCAGCTCCTGGCCCCGCTGCTGCCGCTCCCCGTCGAGCAGGCGATCCGGGCCACCGACGCGTTCTTCGCCCGGGGCACCGGCCTGCGCACCCCCACCTCGGTCCGGGTGGGAGACCTCGTCGACATGCTGCTCACCCCGCCCCTGGAACGCGAACACCTGGGCGCCGAGATGCCCGAACCCGACCTGATCGCCACCCCGGACGACAGCCGGTTCAGCGAGGAGCAGCTCGCCTCCGCCATGGAGCTGCTCGACCTGGAACACGACGCCCCACGCCGCCTGTCGGGACTCCTGGCCGAGGCCCGGCGGCGCGACACGGAGCTGCCCTACCTGGTCGCCCTGCTCGCGGTGCACGCCGCGAGCCCCCCGGTCGGCACCGCCTACCGGCAGGGCGAGCGACGCCTCCTGTTCTCCGTCGACGACGGCACGGTGCTCGACGACCCCGAGTTCGGCGGCGCCGACCTGATCGTGGGGACGGCACTGCTGGACGCGGTGGGGATGGCGGCCGACCGCTCGGAGGCGACATGAGGCGCCCCGGACCGGCCCCGGGCGCCTGCGCGGGAGCCGGGCCCGTGCCGGCGGCCGCCGCCACCCCGGCCGTCGTTCATCCCGTACCGAAGACTTTCCGCAACAAGGAGCGAACGTCGTGAGCGACCACCGCGCAGAGCACGCCGAAGCGTGGAGCGACCCGACCGCCGCACACCCGGCCGACCGGGCGGCCGCGCACCCCGCCGACCGGCCGGCGGCACAGCCGGCTTCGGCGGTCGTCACCCCGGCCGACGCCGCCGACGCCGCCCGGCTCGTCGCCTTCGGGCTCCAGCCCAAGCTCCTGCCGGCCCGCGACGCCGAATACGCCGAACTGCTGCGCCGCTACCGGGAGGAGTCCGCCTTCGCCCGGCTCGCCGACGCCGTCGCCACCGGTCTCGGCCTCGTCGTGCTGGAGGTGTCCACCCGGGCGGGCATGGCCGTGACGGCGGGCGAGGACTCGGTCTTCGCCGTCCGCATGGGTGACTACGCCCGCCGGGCCTCCTCGGACTCCGCCGACCGCTTCCTGCACGGCCTGGCCCATCTGGCCGTCGCCGCGATGGCCTTCCCGCGCCCCGAGGACCTCGCCGACGACGCGTACATCGGCCGGATCACGGTCAACGGCGTCGACGCCTTCGTCCGCCAGGCCTGCCACCGGCTGGAGGAGCGCGCGGAGGAGCACGGCGACAACACCGACCCGGCCAGTGACGCCCCCGGACTGGAGGCGAGCTGGCGGATCTACGCCCGGCGCAGCGCCACCGGCGCGACGAAGGACGCCCGCCGGCTGGCCGGTTCCACCACCGGCATCGTCGGCAAGGCCGTGGCCTTCCTCACCGACTCCGGCTTCCTCCAGCGCACCGGGGACGACGCCGGAGGCGCCTTCCGCACCACCGCCCGCTACCAGCTCCAGGTCCGCGACATGGCCGGCAGCGCCGCCATGGCCGAACTGCTGGAGCTGGGCGTGGTGCCGGTCACCGACGGATCGGCGACGCTGCTGCCGCCACCGGACCCCGACGACCTGGAGCTGGCGGCCGACGCCGGTCTGCCCTTCCACAGCTGACCGGCCCCCCCCGCCGCCCGGGGCCCGGCACTGCCGGCCCCGCCACCGACATCGCCTTCCCGCTGTCCGAACGACGAGAGTCCGCCGCCATGTACGAGCTGTCCCGGGTCCGCCTCTACTCCATCGGGCCTGCCGGTGCGCGCTACGCCGACACCGTGCTTGACCTGCGCGGAGTCGGCGAGCCCGTGCCCCACCCCGCACCGGCACAGGCGGAGTTCTTCGAGGACGAGCCGGTCGGCCCGCCGCGCCGCCCCGCCCCCGCCGGGGTGCTCTTCCTGGAGAACGGCGGCGGCAAGTCCGTCCTGCTGAAGCTGATCTTCTCGGTGATGCTGCCCGGCCACCGCAACACCCTGGGCGGCGCGAGCTCCGGCGTCCTGCGCAAGTTCCTGCTCGCCGAGGACTGCGGGCACGTCGCGCTGGAGTGGCAGCACACCCTGACCGGCGAATGCGTCGTCGTCGGCAAGGTCAGCGAGTGGCGGGGACGCCAGGTCTCCAACGACCCGAGGAAGTTCGCCGAGGCCTGGTACTCCTTCCGCCCCGGGCCCGGGCTCAGCCTCGACTCGCTGCCCGTCGCCGAGGCCACCTCGGTCGGCCGTCCCGCCGAAGGCGTCTCCGGCGCCCGCGGCCGGCGCCGCACCATGAAGGGTTTCCGCGACGCGCTCACCGAGGCGGGCAAGTTCTACCAGCACCTCGACGTGCACTGGGAGGAGATCCACGACCGCTGGAACGAGCACCTCGGAGACCTGGGCCTGGACCCCGAACTCTTCCGCTACCAGCGCGAGATGAACGCCGACGAGGGCGAGGCCGCCGGACTCTTCGCCGTCAAGAAGGACTCCGACTTCACCGACCTGCTGCTGCGCGCCGTCACCGACACCCGTGACACCGACGGCCTCGCCGACCTCGTCAGCGGCTTCGGCAACAAGCTGGGCCGCCGCGCCGAGCTCACCGCCGAACGCGACTTCACCGCGGGCTCCGTCGACCTGCTCGGCCGCATCGTCGAGGCCGCCGGAACGCGCTCCCGCACCCGGGACATCCACGCCGGCGCCGAACGCCGCACCCGCAACCTGGCCCGCCGGCTCTCCGCCCGCGCCGGACTGGAGCGCGGCCGCACCGCGGAGCTCGCCCAGCAGGTCACCGGCGCCGCCCACACCGTCACCGGTGCCGAGGAGACCCGCGGCCGCAGCGCCCTCATCGCCGCCGAACTCGCCTACCGGCACGCCTCACTGGCCCTGACCGCGGCCGAGAAGAGCGCCGCCGCCCAGCGCCGCGAACTGGGCGACGCCCGCACCCTGCACTCCGCCTGGCAGGCCGCCGAGGCCGTGCTCCGCCACCGGGCCGCGGCCGACCGCTCCGCCCGCGTCGCCGTCGCGATCCGCGAGGCCGAGCGGGACGCCGCCCCGGCCCTCGCCGCCCGCGCCACCGCCGCCGCCGATCTCGTACGGGCCCTGCACACCGCCGCCGAAGCGGGCGAGAGCGTGGCCAACGAGGAGGAGGAGCGCTCCGACACCCTCCAGAGCGCGGGCGAGGCCGCCCACCGCGACGCCACCACCGCCGCCACCGAGGCCCAGCGCGCCCGCAGCGAGGCCGGCCACCTGCGCCAGCGCCTCGCGGAGGTGGAGCAGGAGACCGCCGAAGCCGTCCGGGCGGGCTGGCTGGACGACACCGCGCCCAACGCGGACCCGGCCCGCGCCGCGCTCGCCGCGAACGATGCCGAGAAGTCCGCGGTGGCCGCCTGGGACACCGCCCGTGAGGCCGCCGGAGCCGCCGCTGACCGGTCCAGGCAGGCCGCCGCCGCCGAGAGCCGGGCCGAACTCGCCGCCGCCCGCGCCGCCGACGGCGCCCGGGCCTCGGAACAGGCCTACGAGGCCGAGCTCAGGGCCGCCGAGTCGATCGCGGCCGACCACCGTCTCGCCGATCTGCTCGGCCTGCCCACGGCGGGCGGAGTTCCCCGGCCCCGCCGGGGCGCGCCCGGCGCTCCGGACGGCGCCGAGGACCAGCAGCGGAGCGACCGGGGCACGTCCGCCACCTCCGCGGCTGACGGGCCCGGATCGCCCGCCGCCACCCACACCGACGCGACCGCGACCACCGAACAGGCCCTCTCCGCCGACGAGTTCGACCGCAACGCCGACGAACTGCGGGACCTCCTCGACCAGGGCGTGGCCACCGCCGAACGGCGCCTCTTCGAACTGCGCACCGCGGCAGCCGACGACTCCCGCATCCTGGGCGCCCTCGGCGACGGCGGACTGCTGCCGCCCGGCCCCGACGTTCTCGCCACCGTCGAATACCTCGGCGAACACGGCATTCCGGCGCTGCCCGGCTGGCGCTACCTCGCCCAGGCCGTCGACCCCGCCGACCACGCGGCCGTACTCGCGGCCCGCCCCGAGCTCGTCGACGGCGTCGTCATCACCGACCCGGACGCGCACACCCGCGCCCGTGACGTCCTCGGTGCCGCCGCCCTGCTGCCGCGCTCCGCCGTGGCCGTGGGCACCGCCGCAGCCCTGCTCGCCCCCGTCCCGGACCCCGGCACCGGATCCGCCGACACCGACGGGGTGTTCCTCGTCCCGCCGAACCCGGCGATGCACGACGAGCACGCCGCAGACGAGGAGCGGCACGCGCTCCGCAGCCGGACCGCGGCCCGCGACGAGGACATCCGCACCCTGGCCGCCCGTCTCGCCGCGGACCGCGCGCTCGCCGCCCGCATCGGCTCCTGGCGCGCCGACTGCCCGCCCGGCATGCTCACCGAACTCGCCGAAGCGGCCGGCACCGCCCGCGCGGCAGCCGAGACCGCGGAGGCCGTCCTCGCCGAGGCCCGTACGGTGCGTGCCGAGGCCGACGAGGCCGCCGCCGACACCGCCCGGGTCCGCGACGAGCGCCAGGAGGCCGCCCAGCGCGCCCGCCGCGCAGCCGACGCACTCGCCGGACTCGCCTTCCGGCTGCGCGAACGGGCCGGCTGGCAGGCGAAGCTGCGCGAACTGGTCGACGAGGCGGCCGAGTCCGAGGCCCGCGCCACCGTCTGCCTGGAGCGCGCCCGCGCCGCCGACGAGGACCGCAGGGCCGCCCAGCGCGCCGCCGACGACGCCCGCCGCACCGCCCGCGCCCTGCGGGCCGAACGGGCCGAGATCGCAGGAGCCCCCGAGCACCTCCCGGAGCCCGATGCGGACGCCCCGCGGCACGCCCTGCCCGCCCTGCGCGAGGCCTACCGGGCGGCGTCCCAGCTCTACGAGAAGGTCGGCGTCGGCGCCGACCTGCGCGCCGAACAGGCCCGCGCGGAGAGCGACGAGAGCGCCGCACTGGCCGAACTCGACCGGCTCACCAACAAGGTCCGCACCCGGGCCGCCCTCCTCCTGGAAGGCACGGACGGGGCCGACGGCCCGTCCCGGCAGGCCGCCGCCGCCCGCGCCGAATCCCTCGTCCAGCTCCTGGAGACGCGCGCCTCGGCCGCCAGTGAGCAGCTGGGCCGCCTGCGCGGCGAGGCCGAGCGGCTGGCGCCCGACGACGGCGAGAGCCTGCACACCGAACTCCCCGACGGCCAGGTCCCGGCCGACGCCGAACAGGCCCAGACGCTGCTGCGCACCGCGACGGCCGAGCTCGCCGCCGCCACCGCCGCCCTGGACACCGCCCGGGCCGCCCACGCCGAACTGCTCCACGCCCACCGCACCGCCGAGGACTCGGCAGGCGGCTTCGACGAGACCGCCGCGCTCCTCCGGGACCTGCTGAGGGACCACGGCACGGAGGACGAGCCCGAGACCCCCGAGCCGTACCCGGGCAGCCTGGAGGAGGCCCGGCAGTCCGCGGCCGAGGCCCGCCGCTCACTGCGCGGCTGCGCCGCCGACCTGTCCACCGCCGAAGCGGCCGTGCGGGAGGCGAGCGACATCCTCGTCCGGCACGCCAACTCCACCCGCTACGAACAGGTCCGCACCCCCGCCCGCCAGCAGATCCGCGAACTCCCGGCCGCCGCGCTGCCCGAGCACGCGGAGAAGTGGGCGACCGCCTTCGCCCCCCGGCTGCGGGTCCTCACCGACGAACTGGCCCAGCTGGAGCGCAACCGCGACTCCATCGTCGACCGGCTGCGCGGGCTGGTGGACTCCGCGCTCACCACACTCCGCTCCGCCCAGCGCCTCTCCCGGCTCCCCGAGGGCCTGGGGGAGTGGTCCGGACAGGAATTCCTCCGGATCCGCTTCGAGGAACCCGACCAGGCCACCCTCACCGAACGCCTCGGCGAGGTCATCGACGAGGCCACCAAGGCGGCCCTGAAGAAGAACTCCGACCTCCGCCGCGACGGCATGTCCCTGCTGCTGCGCGGCGTACAGGCGGCGTTGGAGCCCCGCGGCATCGCCGTGGAGATCCTCAAGCCGGACGCCGTGCTCCGCGCCGAGCGGGTGCCGGTGGGACAGATGGGCGACGTCTTCTCCGGCGGTCAGCTGCTCACCGCGGCCATCGCGCTGTACTGCACGATGGCCGCCCTGCGGAGCAACGACCGGGGCCAGGACCGGCACCAGCACCGCCACGCGGGCACGCTGTTCCTCGACAACCCGATCGGCCGCGCCAACGCCACGTATCTGCTGGAGCTCCAGCGTGCGGTGTCGGATGCGCTGGGCGTCCAGCTGCTCTACACCACCGGCCTCTTCGACACGACGGCACTCGCCGAATTCCCGCTGGTGATCAGGTTGCGCAACGACGCGGACCTGCGGGCCGGACTGAAGTACATCAGTGTCGAGGAGCACCTGCGCCCCGGGCTGCCCCAGCAGGACCCCGGCACCGAGACGGTCCACGGGGAGATCACCGCGACCCGCATGTTCAAGCGGACCGCGGCGAAGCCGGACGTGCCCGCGGCCCGCAGCGAGGGCGAGCCCCGCACCGCGGCGGAACCCGGCACGGCCCCGTAGCCGCGGACCCCCGGCGGCCGGGCCGGACCCACGTCCGGCGCGAGCGGGGCGGAGGGCGGGACGCGGTCAGGCCCGGGAGAGCCGGTGCCCCGGGTCCTGCCGGCGTATCCGTGTGCCGTCCCGCTCGGCGGTCCGCGCCGCCCGCCTCGCCCTGCGCCGCTCACGGCGCAGCTGCCGGGCCGAACTGCTCGGGACCGACACCACGCCGTTGCGCTGGTTCCACACCTGGCGGGTGACCCACACGTCCAGCACCGACCAGGTCGCGACCACCGTGCTGGCCACACTGCTGAGCACCATCGGGAAGGCCAGCCAGGACCCCGCCAACGAGGCGAGGAAGGCGACCATCGCCTGGATGAGTGTCAGCGACATGATGAGTACCGCCCGCACGGCGGCCCTGCGTACCGGATCCGGCATCCGCCGGCGCAGCGCCGGTTCCTCGAACCAGAGCTGCTGCCGGGGAATGACCGGCGGGCCCTGCTTTCCCGGGTCCGCGGCGCCGGCCTCTTCCGCAGCCCGGGCCTGCGACGCCTGCGCCGCGCCATGACGCGCTTGCGTGTCCAACGACTTTCAACTCCCCACCACTGTCCGACTTCAGGGTTGCTGCCCCGCATGCACCCTTTCTACGCGGACGGACTGTCCCGTCCTGCTCAAGTGCACCTCTGCAGCTCTCCTGCCCCCGTACAGACAGACGAGTGCCGGTCCGTGAAGATTCCCTCGGAATGGCACGGAACGAAGAGTTCCAGCCAACCGCTGCGGGGAGGAATATGCCGCTCTGGCGGGCCTCTTCTGTCGCTTTCGCGAATTTCATCTCCCGGAATACCGGGACAAGTCATGGTCAACTCCCAGTAAGGCGGCCGAAAATCGTCCGGACATGCCTTCGAGTTGTCTGTGTGTCGGTAGTAGGCTCGCGCCGTTTGTTGACGGAACACGATTCCCGCACCGCGGGGCCGAGCTGGGGGAGGCCATGCGCTTTCGCGGAAAGTCCATCCGCAGGAAGATCGTGGCGTTGCTTCTGGTGCCGCTCGTCTCCCTCACCGCACTCTGGGGCTTCGCCACCTATCTCACGGGACGTGAGGCCGGGCAGCTCCTGAGCGCGAGCACCGTCGTGGAGAAGGTCGGCCACCCCCTGGAGGACACGGTCAGGGCGGTCCAGAACGAGCGCCGCCAGACCCTGGTCTTCCTCGCCGACCCGCGCGCGTCCGACGCCCTGCCGGTCCTGCGCAGGCAGCGCGTGGTCACCGACCGCGTCGTGGAACGCGTCAACACGAGCGCCCAGCAGGACGACATCCGCGACGCCCTGAGCACCGACGCGGAATCGCAGCTCGGCTCGATCCTCGGCGCCGTCGAGGAACTCGACGCCCTCCGGGACTCCGTCGACCGGCGCACCATCGGCCGGGCGAAGGCGATGGACTACTACAACCGCCTCATCGACCCCTGCTACCTCTTCCTGACCGGTCTCCACACGATGGAGAACGTCTCGATGGACAAGCAGGTCCGGGCGCTGACCGGTGTCTCACGGGCCCGCGAGATGCTCTCCAGGGAAGACGCGCTGGTCGCCTCGGGACTCCTGGCGGGGCGGTTCACCGCCCCCGAGCTCCGGCAGGTCTCCGACCTCGTGGCCAAGCGCGAGCTGCTGTACGAGATCAACCTCCAGGTCCTCCCCGAGTCCGAGCGCCGCCGCGTCGAGCAGTACTGGACCGGCCCCGACAGCGAACCGCTGCGCACCGCCGAGGACAAGCTCATCGCCCAGGGCGCCACCCGCGACTCCCGCGCGCTGGACGCCGCCCGCTGGCAGCAGGTCGCCCCACCGGTCCTGGACCGGCTGGCCAACGACTCGACGGAGATGAACAACCGCTTCCAGGACCGCGGCCGGCCCGCCGGCTACGGCGTCCTGATCAAGGCCGGGGTCGCCGGCGTCCTCGGCTTCCTGGCCCTGCTCGTCTCCGTCTTCGTCTCCGTGCGCATCGGCCGCGAACTCGTCCGTGACCTCTCCCGGCTGCGCAAGGACGCCCACGAGGTCTCCGGGGTCCGGCTGCCGAGCGTGATGCGCCGGCTCGCGGCCGGCGAACAGGTCGACGTCGAGACCGAGTCCCCGCACCTGAGTTACGAACGCGACGAGATCGGCCAGGTCGGCCAGGCACTGAACACCCTGCAGCGCGCCGCGGTCGAGGCGGCCGTCAAGCAGGCGGACATGCGCCGCGGCGTCTCCGAGGTGTTCGTCAACCTCGCCCGACGCAACCAGGTCCTCCTGCACCGCCAGCTGACGCTCCTGGACACCATGGAGCGCCGCACCGAGAACACCGACGAACTCGCGGACCTGTTCCGCCTCGACCACCTCACCACCCGGATGCGGCGCCACGCCGAGGGCCTCGTGATCCTCTCCGGAGCCGCCCCGTCCAGGCAGTGGCGCAAGCCCATCCAGCTCATGGACGTGGTGCGCGCGGCGGTCGCCGAGGTGGAGGACTACGAACGCATCGAGGTCCGCAGGCTCCCGCGGATCGGCGTGGGCGGCCCCGCCGTGGCCGACCTCACCCACCTCATCGCCGAACTCCTGGAGAACGCCACGGTGTTCTCGCCCCCGCACACCGCGGTCCAGGTGCACGGCGAGCAGGTCGCCAACGGCTTCACCCTCGAAATCCACGACCGCGGCCTCGGCATGCCCCCCGAGGTGCTCCTGGACGCCAACCTCCGGCTCGCCGAGACCCCCGAGTTCGAACTCTCGGACACCGACCGGCTCGGCCTCTTCGTCGTCAGCCGGCTGGCGCAACGGCAGAACGTCCGGGTGTCGCTCCAGACCTCCCCGTACGGCGGCACCACCGCCGTCGTCTTCATCCCGGCACCGTTGCTCACGGACGCCCCGGACTCGCACGGGAGCGGATTCCGCCTCGACCGCAGGTCCGAGAAGGCCATCGCCAGCAGCAGGCCGGGCAGCGCCCGGAAGGACGGCCGGGGCGAGGACTCCTCCGACCGCCGGCTCACCGCCGCCCGCCCGCCGGAGCGGCCCGGCAGCCTCTCACCGGTCCCCAGCGGGCTCGCGGACCCGGCCCTGCTGGACGGTCCGGTGGAGCTCGAAGGACCGGTCGCACCGCTGGACTTCGACCGTGACCCGGTCCTCGAAGCCGTCGCGGGCCGGGGCCTGGACCCCGCACTCGACGGCGTCTCCGACCTGGACGACACCGAGA
Organism: Streptomyces sp. NBC_01257; assembly: GCF_035917255.1. Lineage (NCBI taxonomy): Bacteria > Bacillati > Actinomycetota > Actinomycetes > Kitasatosporales > Streptomycetaceae > Streptomyces > Streptomyces sp. NBC_01257. Next base: position 1,662,881 of record NZ_CP108472.1, on the reverse strand, counting down.
GCGAACGAGGCGGCATCTTCCGCGCCCGCGAACTCCGGCGCGAAGGCGACCACGAGCAGCACCAGCAAGCCGCCGACCACACGGCGGGACCGGACGGTGTGCGGGCCCTGCGGCCGGACGGGGTACGCCCGCTGCCCCGCCGCACCCCGCCGACCCTCGTCACCGACCGGGGCCGCCGGGTCGACGAGAGCGGCCGCGCCCACCCGTCGAACGCCGAGCAGGAGCCCGCCCGCCCCGCCACCGGCCCCGTCCCGTCCGTGGACCGGCGCCGCCCCACCGAGCCCCGGCAGCCCAGCGGCTTCCGGACACCCGCCGGGCCCGCCACGCCGTCGGTACCGGCGCCCCGGTCCTCCACATCAGCCGTGCCGTCCGCGTCGTCGGTGCCGTCGGGGCAGGCCGCGCCCGACACCGTGGGCGGACTGCCCCGCCGCATCCGGCAGGCCAGCCTCGCCCCGCAGCTCCGCGAGGGCTCGGCGCACACCGCCGGGCCGGATCCGGTGGAGAGCGCCGAGGACATCGAGCGGGACGCGGACGAGGTACGCAGCCGCATGGCCTCGCTCCAGCGCGGCTGGCAGCGCGGACGCCTGCAGAACGCCGAGGACGTGACCGGCCCCGGCGACACAGCTCAAGGAACCACTTCGGGAGGGGACGGTCCATGACCGCACCGCACGCCTCAGCACTCAACTCCGCACGACAGGGGTCGGGTGAACTCAACTGGCTCCTGGACGAACTCGTCGAACGCGTCGCCAGCATCCGCAAGGCGCTGGTGCTCTCCAGCGACGGTCTCCCCACCGGCGCGTCCAAGGACCTGACCCGGGAGGACGGTGAGCACCTGGCCGCCGTCGCCTCCGGGTTCCACAGCCTCGCCAAGGGCGTCGGCCGCCACTTCGACGCGGGCAGGGTCCGGCAGACGGTCGTCGAGCTCGACGAGGCGTTCCTCTTCGTCACCGCGGCCGGCGACGGCAGCTGTCTCGCCGTACTGGCCGACTCGGACTCGGACGTGGGGCAGGTGGCGTACGAGATGACGCTGATGGTCAAGCGCGTGGGTGCCCACCTGGCCAACGCTCCCCGGACGACCGGTCTGCCCTCCGGAGGGTGAGTGGATGGCATGAGCGCCGATACCTCCCCCACTCCGGAGACCCCCGGCGACCCGCAGTCCTCGCGCTGGTACGACGCCGACGCGGGACCAGTGGTGCGCCCCTACGCGATGACCAGGGGACGCACCAGCAGTGCGTCCCGGCATCGCCTCGACCTGATCGCGATCGTCATGCCCGAACCCGCGGCGGACGACCCCGGCAGGGACCAGATGCTCTCCCCGGAACACGTGGAGATCGTCGAACTCTGCAGTGACATGCCCCAGTCGATCGCCGAGCTCGCGGCCGGTCTCGACCTCCCCGTCGGGGTGGTCCGGGTCCTGGTCGGTGACCTCGTCGAGGACGAGCTGGTGCACGTAACCCGTCCCGTTCCGCCGGCCGAGCTGCCGGACGTGAACATTCTTCGCGAGGTGATCAATGGCCTTCGGGCGCTCTAGCCGCAGCAGGCGGCCCGTGGAGCCCGTTACCCTGAAAATCCTGGTGGCGGGCGGCTTCGGAGTGGGCAAGACGACCCTGGTGGGAGCGGTCAGCGAGATCAGACCGCTGCGTACGGAGGAGATGCTGAGCGAGGCAGGGCGTCCGGTGGACGACCTGGACGGGGTCGAGGCGAAGACCACGACGACGGTGGCGATGGACTTCGGGCGGATCACGCTGCGCGAGGACCTGGTGCTGTATCTCTTCGGGACCCCGGGGCAGGACCGTTTCTGGTTCCTCTGGGACGAACTCGCACAGGGTGCGCTGGGGGCGGTCGTCCTCGCGGACACCCGCCGCCTGGAGGACTGCTTCGCGGCGGTCGACTACTTCGAGCGGCGGGAGATCCCGTTCGCGGTCGCGGTCAACTGCTTCGAGGGCGCGGGCCGTTTCCCCGCCGAGACGGTGCAGGCGGCACTGGACCTGGATCCGCAGGTGCCGGTGCTCATGTGCGACGCACGGGACCGGTCGTCCGTACGGGACGTGCTGGTGGCCGTCGTGGAACACGCGGTGGCCCGGGTGGACCGGCTCCGCGAGCCCGCCACGACGTAGGACGCCGGCCCCGTCCGGACAGCGGAACGCGGCTCGTACCCCCGCCGACGAGGGTACGGGCCGCGCGTCCATGGGACGGACGGGGAGCGTCGGCTCCCTACCGCCCGCCGGCCTCGTCCTGCCAGCCGAGGCTCCGCTCCACAGCCTTGCGCCAGTTGCCGTACTCGCGCTCGCGGACCTCCGGCTCCATCCGGGGCTGCCACTCCACATCGCGCTGCCAGTGCGTCTTGAGCTCGTCGAGCCCCGACCACACCCCGGTCGCGAGCCCCGCCGCGTACGCCGCGCCCAGGCAGGTGGTCTCCGAGATCTTCGGCCGGATCACCGGAACGCCCAGCACGTCGGCCTGGTGCTGCATGAGGAGACGGTTCGCGGTCATGCCGCCGTCCACCTTGAGCGTGGTGATCGGCACCCCGGAGTCCTGGTACATCGCGTCGACGACCTCACGGGTCTGCCAGCTGGTCGCCTCCAGGACGGCGCGGGCCAGATGCGCCTTGGTGACATAGCCGGTCAGACCGGTGATCACGCCCCGGGCGTCGGAGCGCCAGTAGGGGGCGAACAGCCCGGAGAACGCGGGCACGATGTACGCCCCGCCGTTGTCCTCGACGCTCTCCGCCAGCGTCTCGATCTCCGCCGCGCTGCCGATGATCCCGAGCTGGTCGCGGAACCACTGGACGAGCGCCCCGGTGATCGCGATCGACCCTTCCAGGCAGTAGACGGGAGGCTCGTCGCCGATCCGGTAGCCCAGCGTGGTGATCAGCCCGTTCTTGGACGGCACGGGACGGTTCCCGGTGTTGAGCAGCAGGAAACTGCCGGTGCCGTACGTGTTCTTGGCCGTGCCCGGGTCGTAGCAGGCCTGCCCGAAGACGGCGGCCTGCTGGTCGCCCAGGGCGGAGGCCACCGGCACCCCGGCCAGCGCGCCCACGGCCGTTCCGTACACCTCGGACGAGGACCTGATCTCCGGCAGCACCGCCTCCGGGATGTTCATGGCCGCCAGGACGGACGGGTCCCACCGGAGCGTCTCCAGATCCATCAGCATCGTGCGCGACGCGTTGGTCACGTCCGTGACGTGGACGCCGCCGTCGGTGCCGCCCGTGAGGTTCCAGATCAGCCAGGAGTCCATGGTGCCGAACGCGATCTCGCCCCGCTCGGCCCGTTCACGCAGGCCGGGCACGTGGTCCAGCAGCCAGGCCGCCTTGGGCCCGGAGAAGTAGCTGGCCAGCGGGAGGCCGGTGGTGGCGCGGAACCGGTCCTGCCCGTCGGCGCCGCCCAGCTCGTGACAGAGGGCGGCGGTACGGGTGTCCTGCCACACGATGGCGTTGTGGACGGGGAGCCCGGTGGCCCGGTCCCAGAGGACGGTCGTCTCGCGCTGGTTGGTGATGCCGAGGGCGGTGAGCTGGTCCGCCCGCAGTCCGGCCCGGTCCAGGGCGCCGGCCACGACGGCCTGCACGGTGGTCCAGATCTCGGAGGCGTCGTGCTCCACCCAGCCGGGCCGGGGGAAGATCTGCCGGTGCTCGCGCTGGTCGACGGCGACGGCGGCACCGTCCTGGTCGAAGATGATGCAGCGGCTGGAGGTGGTGCCCTGGTCGATGGCGGCGACAAACCTGTTCGTCATGATGTCCCCTTGTCCGTCGGATCCTTCCGGCCCAGGCCTCAGAACGCGGCGTTGAACACGAGCCCGCCCAGCAGCCCGCCCACGATCGGCCCCACGACCGGTATCCAGGCGTAACCCCAGTCGGACGTGCCCTTGTTGGGTATCGGAAGCAGCGAATGCACCAGCCGGGGACCGAGGTCACGGGCCGGATTGATGGCATAGCCGGTGGGCCCGCCCAGCGAGAGGCCGATCCCCACCACGAGGAGGGACACCAGGAGTACGGAGATCCCGGAGCCGTAGATACCGGCGCCGGCCCCCGCGACCGGTCCGATCCCGATTCCCGCGTTCTTCCCGAAGGCCAGGATCGGCAGCACCAGAGCGGCCGTCGCGATGATCTCGGTGGCGAGGTTGGCCACCGGGTTCCGGATCTCCGGCGCGGTCGCGAAGATGCCGAGCGTGGGCCCGGACGTCTCCTGGTCGGCGTTGGCGCGGAACTGCGCGTAGTACGTCAGCCAGGCCAGCACCGCGCCGATGACCGCGCCGGTCAGCTGACCCAGGATGTAGACGGGGACCTTGTCCCACTCGCCGGTGTCGACGGCGATGCCGACGGTCACCGCCGGATTGAGGTGGCCGCCCGACAGCGGGGCGGCGGTGTAGGCGCCGGCCAGTACGCCGAAGCCCCATCCGAAGGCGATGACGACCCAGCCGGCGGCCCTGGCCTTCGAGTGGTGGAGCGTGACGGCGGCACAGACGCCGGCGCCGAAGAGGATGAGGATGGCCGTTCCGAGGACTTCCCCGGTGAAGATGTCTCCATTGCTCATGGCGCTCCCAGTGGTTGTCCGGCGGGTTTCGCCGGGCGCTTCCATGGCTACGGAGGCCGGGAGCAGGCAGGAGCCGTGCCCCGCCCGGCGACCGTGACGAGCGTGGGACCAGCCGGCCGCCGTGTGTGGGAGGACGGCATCGGCTGGGAATGGAGTGTTCACCGCGCTTGATGGGTCGTCAAGGACGCGGACAACAAACGCTGTTGACGGCACGTGCCGGTGACGGATGCCGCTTCAGCGCACCGCCACGACGGCGGAACCGTGACCGAACAGCCCCTGGTTCGCCGTGATCCCGGCCCGCGCTCCCGGAACCTGCCGTTCCCCCGCCGCGCCCCGCAACTGCCAGGTCAGCTCGCAGACCTGGGCGATGGCCTGGGCCGGTACCGCCTCGCCGAAGGAGGCGAGTCCGCCGCTCGGGTTCACCGGAATACGTCCGCCGAGCGCCGTGGCCCCGGAGCGGACGAGACCCGCTCCCTCGCCGGGCGGGCACAGCCCGATGTCCTCGTACCACTCCAGCTCCAGTGCGGTGGACAGGTCGTACACCTCCGCGAGCGACAGGTCCCCGGGACCGATGCCCGCCTCCTCGTACGCCGCCTGTGCGATCGAGGCGCGGAAGCTCAGGGGCGAGGGCTGTGCGGCGACGGCCGAGTCGGTCGCGATGTCCGGCAGGTCCAGCACGGCCTTGGGGTAGGTGGGCGTCACGGTAGAAACGGCGCGGATACGGACCGGGTCCGCGGTCCCGTGCCGCCGGGCGAAATCCATGCTGGACAGGACGAGGGCCGCCGCGCCGTCGGAGGTGGCGCAGATGTCCAGCAGACGCAGCGGATCGGCCACCACCGCGGAGGCGGCGACCTGCTCGGCGGTCACCGGGGCCCGGTAGCGGGCGTTGGGATTCAGCGCGCCGGCCGCCGCGTTCTTCACCTTGACCAGCGCGAAGTCCTCAGGAGTGTCCCCGTGCAGGGCCATCCGGCGGCGGGCGTACAGCCCGAAGTACGCGGGGTTCGTCGCACCGAGCACGCGGAACCGCAGCCAGTCCGGATCGTCGGGCCGGTCGCCGCCCGCCGGGGCGAAGAACCCCTTGGGCGCCGCGTCCGCACCCACCACGAGCACCACGTCCGCCATGCCGGCCAGGATCTGCGCCCTGGCGGTGTTGACGGCCTGGGCCCCCGACGCGCAGGCCGCGTACACACTCGTCACGCGGGCGCCCTGCCAGCCCAGCGCCTGCGCGAACGTCGCCCCGGCCACATAGCCCGGATAGCCGCCGCGCACGGTGTCCGCCCCGACGACGGACTGCACGTGCTGCCACTCGACGCCCGCGTCCGCGAGCGCGTTACGGGCCGCCACGGTGCCGTAGTCGACGAAACTGCGGCCCCACTTGCCCCAGGGGTGCATTCCGGCCCCGAGGACGGCCACGTCCCCGCTCATGCCGCACCCTCCCCGGAACCGTCGGACACCGGCCGCCAGTGCCAGGTGGTCCGGACCGTGCCGTCGTCGTCACCGGGGCCCGTGTCCAGGACACCCGGCACGGCCTCGACCGTCATCCCGACCGCGAGATCTCCGACGCCGACGCCGGGTGCCGCCTGACCGAGCACGACCATCCGCTCGGCCGCCAGCTCCACGGCCACCAGCGTGTACGGCTGCCAGGGCACCCCGGGATCCGAGAGGTAGGGGGCGGGTGGCCGGTAACGCCCGTCGGTGTACGACCACACCGTGCCGCGCCGGGACAGCGGTACCTCGGCCAGCTCTTCGCCGGCACAGGCCGGATTGCGGCAGAAACCTTTGTGGGGCGGGAAGAAGACCGATGAGCAGAGCGGGCAGCGGGTGCCCAGCAGCCGGAACTCCTCCTCCGGACCGTCCTCGGTGAACCACCCGGCCACCACAGGTATGCGCTTGCGCGGCAAAGCCCCTCCCGGCACTGGATCTGACGGAACGTCAGAAGTGTGCCACGGTCAGCTGTTGTCGGCGAGCCACTTGGCAGCGGTCTCCGCTAGCTCGTGGTCGCGGCCGGCCAGCATCATCCCGATCATCTGCGCGTCCCCGCGCAGTGACCAGGCGGGATGACCGAACGTGGCGGGGTTGTTCTTCTCGATCAGGAAGTGGGCGGGCCAGGCGGTCCCGTATCCGATCAGCGGCAGCGCCGCCAGGTACCGCCTGCGGCCGCGCGCCAGGCCGTAGGCGGCGATCGTGAGACCGGTCAGGGTGCCGGTCAGATGGACCCAGCGGGTCGCGGCCCGGGAGTGCATCGCGACGTAGTAGGGCCAGAACTCTTCGTACGAATCGAACGTCTGCTGTGACATACCGGCACCGTAATGGCTGGGGCGGCAACCGGATACGGCCGATCCGCGTCCGAGAAGAAGAACGGGCGGCTGGAATCCACGGGGGTGGTCCCAGCCGCCCGCTCTTCCTTGTCGGAGGCGGGCCCTATCGGTGACCGGCGACGGACCTGCTGGCCACCGGGAAGTCGAAGTAGGTGTCCGGGAACAGCTCCGGCTTGAAGGTGTAGTGCCACCACTCCTCGGCCAGGTTCACGAATCCGGCGTCGGTCAGGGTCTTCTTGAGGAACTGGCGGTTGGCGCGCTGGACGCCCTGGACCCGCGGGTCGTCCGTGTGCGAGAGCGTGTCGAAGCAGTCGAAGCCGGTGCCCATGTCCACCGAGTTGTCAGGGAAGCGATCGGCCTGCGGCGCGTAGCACGGCACCAGTTCCTCGCCCGGCCGGTACGGCCTGGTCGGCAGGGCCGGCAGCCGCACCAGCGTCAGGTCGACGGTGCTGCCCCGGCTGTGGCCGGACTTCTCCGCGATGTAACCGTCCGCGAACAGCCGGGTCTTGTCGACCTGCGGATAGAACTCGCCCTTCATGGTCTCGTCGTCGAGATCCTTCGCCCACCGCACGAAGTGGTCGACGGCCCGCTGCGGCCGGTAACAGTCGTACACCTTGAGCGAATAGCCCTGGCGCAGCAGCCGGAGCTGGGCGCGGTGCAGGGCCTCGGCGGCCGGCCGGGTCAGGATGCAGAGGGACTGGCGGTACCCGTCCACCGGTGTGCCCATGAAGTCGTGCCCGGTGGGGTAGCGCATCTCCTGGATGATCGTGGGATCCACCGAGCGCAACGCGACGAACTCCCGGGGAGCCTTCGGCTCGGGCTTCGCCTGCGCCACCGGGGCGGCGGCGGTGACGGCGAGCAGCGTGGCGGCGGTGGCGGCCAGGACACGGAAAGCGGAAGCAATACCTGTCATGAGCACATCGTCCATCAGGCCTCCCGTCCCGGGTGGCCGATCGGATACAGTCCGCGCGTGTCCGCGGCAACGCGGAACCCCGAAACCGGAGGAGCCCGTGAAGCACTCCCACTGCGGCAGCTGCGGAACCCCGTACGCCTCACTCGCGTCCCCGGACGCCTGGCCCCGCACCTGCACCGCCTGCGGCGACACCGCGTACCGCAACCCCCTCCCGGTCGCCGTCGCCCTGCTTCCCGTCACCGGTCCAGACGGCACCGGACTCGTCGTCATCACCCGCACCATCGAACCGAGCCTCGGCGGCACCGCCCTCCCCGGCGGATTCATCGACCACGCCGAGGACTGGAGGCACGCGGTCGTCCGCGAGCTCCGCGAGGAGACCGGGATCGAGGCCCAACGGGACGACGTCCGCCTCGCCGACGCCCTCAGCGACCCGGACGGACACCTGCTCCTGTTCGGGCTGCTCCCCGAACGCCCGGCCGCCGCCCTCCCGCCGTCCGCACCCACCGACGAGACCTCCGGGTACGCGGTCCTCCACGCCCCCGCCCCCCTCGCCTTCCCCCTCCACACCGAGGCGGTCCGCTCCTGGTTCGCGGGCCGCTACCGCTGACCGCGGCCCCGCTCAGACCCCGCGCACCCGGACCGGACAGTCCACCAGCCCCTCCTCACCGTCCCGTTCCACCACGACCCGCCCGTCCGCGAACCGGCTCGTGTACCGCTCGACCACCGACGGCTCCCAGCCGTCACCCGCGTCACGGACCACCGAGCCGCCCCCGCCGCGCCCCGCAGCCGGAGCCCACACCTCCAGCTCCAGCCCGCCGTCCGCGCCCCGCACCGGAATCACCGCACCGGCCCGCGCCAGCACCGGCACCCGCGACAGCGGCGCGTCGACCATCACCTGACCCGGACCCTCGTACACCGCACCGCTCACCGTGTCGTACCAGCGCCCCGGCGGCAGCCGCACCGCCCGCTGCCCGGCCCCCGGCGTCAGCACCGGCGCCACCAGCAACGCGTCCCCCAGCAGGAACGCGTCCTCGCACTCCCGGAGCGCCCGGTCGCCAGGAGCCGCCCACCACAGCGGGCGCACATAGGGGGAACCGGTCAGCCGGGCCAGCTGCGCCAGCGTCACCCAGTACGGACGCAGCCGCTCCCGCTCCACCAGGACCTCCCGCGCCGCGTCGAGCACCGCCGGACCGAACTCCCACGGCTCCCGGCGCCCCGCGTCGATCGCCGCATGCGTGCGGAACAGCGGAAGATACGCCCCCAGCTGGAACCACCGCAGATACAGCTCGGGCGACGGCGACCCGTCGAACCCGCCCACATCCGGCCCCGAGTACGGCACCCCGCACAGCCCGAGACCCAACACCAGCGCCAGCGAGGCCCGCAGCCCCGGCCAGCCGGTCGCCACATCGCCGGACCAGGTGCCGCCGTACCGCTGCATCCCGGCCCAGCCCGAGCGCGAGAACAGGAACGGCCGCTCGTCAGGCCGCAGCCGGCGCAGCCCCTCATAACCCGCGCGCGCCATCGCGAGCCCGTACACGTTGTGGGCCTCGCGGTGATCACCACCGCGCCCCTCGAGGCAGTGCCGCGCGGAGAGGGGCAGCGTCGGGTCACCGAACGCAGCGAACGACACCGGCTCGTTCATGTCGTGCCAGACACCGGAGAAGCCCTGCGCCAGCCGCTCCTCGTACAGCCCGCCCCACCACGTACGCACCCGCGGATCGGTGAAGTCCGGATACACGCACTCACCCGGCCACACCTCCCCGCGCACGGTCCGCCCCCGGGCGTCCCGGACGAACGCCCCCGAAGCCCCCACCGCCGCACCCGTGTCGAACACCGCGTCGCCCGGCACCGCCGCCACCGCCGGGTCCACGATCGACACCAGCCGCACCCCGTCCTCGCGCAACTCCTCGGCCAGCCCCGGCAGATCGGGGAAGCGCTCACGGTCCACGGTGAACACCCGGTGCGCGTCGCAGTGGTCGATGTCCAGATGGAGGACCGGGAGCGGCAGCCCCCGCTCCCGGTACCCCGCCACGATCCGCCGCACCTCCTGCTCGCTCCCGAAGCCCCACCTGGCATGCTGCGGACCCAGCGCCCACGACGGCGGCAGCGCCGGGGCGCCCGTCAGCGCCGACCACCCCTGCAGCACCCGGGCCGGCGTACCCGCCACCACCCAGCAGCGCAGCGGCCCCCCGTCCATCCGCACCTCGGACGTCCCCGGCCGGTCATGCCCGGAGCCCGCCCCCTCCTCGCCCTCGCACAACGTCACCCGGCCCGCCCACGGGTTGTCGTGGAACGCCAGATGCGTTCCCGCGTCGGAGACCACCATCTGCACCGGCATCGTCAGATACAGCGGATCGTCCTCCGGCCCGAACCGCCCGCCCGGATCCGTGTTCCACAGCCGGTACACCCCGTCCCTGAGCCGGGGACCCGCGGCCCGCCCGCCCAGCCCGAAGAAGCGCGCGTCCGCGGGAACCTCGGACCGCTGGACCCACCGCGCCGGCCCGCCGGCCACCGGCTCCCACCACCGGGGCGGAAGCTCCCGCCGGAGCAGCACCCCGCCCGGCGTCCGCAGCTCCACCGCCCCGTGACGCGACACCACCACCGTCAGCCGCTCCGACACCACCTGCCAGCCGCCGTCCTTGTCCGGCTCCAGCACGGCCCGCGGATCCGCGTCGGGAGCAGCCCCCGGCAGCGCGTACGAAGGCAGCGGCTCAGCACCGTCCCACCCCCAGAAGACCGCACCGCCCACCGCCACACGGATGCGCAGCTCCGAACGGGCGAACCTCACCACCCCGCCCCCCGGCCCCGGCTCCGCCGCCACCACGGCCCCCGGGACCCGGGCCCGTTCCGGACCGCGCACGGGCAGCGCCCGCGCATCCGCCCGCACCCGCCGCCACGCCGAGCGCACCGTACGCAGCCCCTGCTTCGAACCGACCAATCTCACCGAGCGCACCAGGTCACCACCGTCCATGCGGCTCACCCTGCCACCCGGCGATCCGCGAACGGGTTCTGTTCAACTTCCGTTCACCCATGGCCCGGCGGGGAACGCACCCGGCGGAGGTGTGGCCGGACCACACAGAGGGACACGCGCCCATGGGCGGGCAACCCTGGTGCGAAAGACGATCACATGGCATCGTCCGTGAAAGCCGCCTCACGCGCACACCCCAGCCCGTGCGCGCGACTCACGCACACACCGCGTACCCGTACAGCCAGGGAGCCGCCCCATGACCTCAGCAGCCGACGAAGCCCCCCTGTGGCAGCCCGGCCCCGACCGCATCGCGGCCGCCGCCGTCACCCGCTTCCAGAGCTGGGCGGCCGAACGCCACGGAGCACCGGCCGAGGGCGGCTACGCGAGCCTGCACCGGTGGTCCGTCGACCACCTCGACACCTTCTGGCAGGCCGTCGCCGAATGGTTCGACGTGCGGTTCTCCACCCCGTACGAAACCGTCATCGGCGACCGCACGATGCCCGGCGCCCAGTGGTTCCCCGGTGCCACCCTCAACTACGCCGAACACGCGCTGCGCACCGCCGAGGACCCGCTGCGCGCCGACGCCCCCGCGCTGCTCCACGTCGACGAGACCCACACCCAGGTCCCCCTCTCCTGGTCCGCGCTGCGCCGCCAGGTCGGCTCCCTCGCCGCCGAACTCCGCGCCCTGGGCATCACCCCCGGCGACCGCGTCAGCGGCTACCTCCCCAACATCCCGCAGGCGGTCGTCGCCTTCCTCGCCACCGCCGCCGTCGGAGGCGTCTGGACCTCCTGCGCCCCCGACTTCGGCGCCCGCAGCGTCCTCGACCGCTTCCAGCAGGTCGAACCCGTCGTCCTGTTCACCGTCGACGGATACCGCTACGGCGGCAAGGAACACCACCGCGCGGACACCGTCGCCGAGCTGCGCCGCGAACTGCCCACGCTGCGCGCCGTCGTCCACATCCCGCTGCTCGGCACCGACGCCCCCGAAGGCGCCCTCGACTGGTCGGCCCTCACCGCCGCCGACACCGAGCCGGTCTTCGAGCAGGTCCCCTTCGACCACCCGCTGTGGGTCCTCTACTCCTCGGGCACGACCGGCCTCCCCAAGGCCATCGTCCAGTCCCAGGGCGGCATCCTGCTCGAACACTTCAAGCAGATCGGCCTCCACTGCGACCTCGGACCCGAGGACCGCTTCTTCTGGTACACCTCCACCGGCTGGATGATGTGGAACTTCCTCGTCTCCGGCCTCCTCACCGGCACCACCCTCGTGCTGTACGACGGAAGCCCCGGCCACCCGGACGTCAGCGCCCAGTGGCGCGTCGCCGAACAGACCGGCGCCACCCTCTTCGGCACCTCCGCCGCCTACGTCATGGCCTGCCGCAAGGCCGGCATCCACCCGGGCCGCGACTTCGACCTCTCCCGCATCCAGTGCGTCGCCACCACCGGCTCCCCGCTCCCGCCCGACGGCTTCCGCTGGCTGCACGACGAGGTGGCCGACGACCTGTGGATCGCCTCCGTCAGCGGCGGCACCGACGTCTGCAGCTGCTTCGCCGGCGCAGTCCCCACCCTCCCCGTCCACATCGGCGAGCTGCAGGCCGCGTGCCTCGGTACGGATCTCCAGTCCTGGGACCCCGCGGGCCGGCCGCTGACCGGCGAGGTCGGCGAACTCGTCGTCACCCAGCCCATGCCGTCCATGCCGATCCGCTTCTGGAACGACCCCGACGGCAGCCGCTACCGCGACAGCTACTTCGAGATGTACCCGGGCACCTGGCGGCACGGGGACTGGATCACGATCACCGACCGCGGATCCGTCGTCATCCACGGCCGCTCCGACTCCACCCTCAACCGGCAGGGCGTCCGCATGGGCTCCGCCGACATCTACGAAGCCGTGGAGCGCCTCCCCGAGATCCGCGAGTCCCTCGTCATCGGCCTGGAGGAACCCGAAGGCGGCTACTGGATGCCGCTGTTCGTCCACCTCGCCGACGGCGCCGTCCTCGACGACGCCCTGCGCGACAGCATCAAGCGGACCATCCGCGAGAACCTCTCGCCCCGCCACGTGCCGGACGAGGTCATCGAGGTCCCCGGCATCCCGCACACCCTCACCGGCAAACGCATCGAGGTTCCGGTCAAACGCCTCCTCCAGGGAACGGCCCTGGCCAAGGCCGTCAACCCCGGCTCGATCGACAACCTGGAACTCCTCCACTTCTACGAGGAACTGGCCCGCAAGCGCCGCTGACCGACGCGTTGTCAGTGCCGGTGATTACTCTGAGTGAGCAATGATCGACAGCGCACTGGGGGAGTCATGGCGCAGACCAGGAACAGGCGGACCACCGTCCGCGGCCGGACCGGCACCACGATGCGACGCACGCTGCGCCGCGAAGCACCGAGCACCATCGGCCTCCTGACCGATGAACAGGACTTCGCGGCGATGCGGCGCTACCGCACCTTCACCTTCGACGACCACTCCGTCTACCTGCAGCAGGTGGAAGGCCTGCTCAAGGCATTCGCCGCACAGGGCATGCACACGACGGTCGCCCTCTTCGACCCGGAGGAGTACGCGGAGTACTGCGCGGAGTCGGGCATCGCCCCCGACAGCCCGGCCGGCCGCAGCCGGTTCACCGCGGAGATCGCGTCCTGCGGCGCCACCGTCGCCTACACCGGACAACCCATCGATACCCTGATCCCGCTCCTGGTCGCCCGGTCGGTACGGCGGGCCACTTGGGAGTACGCCACGATGCTCCTGGCCGGGCTCGGGGAGTGCGCCGACTGCGGACAGGACATCGGGCGCGCGGCCTTCGACCGGGCCTCCCACCTCCTGCTGCGCACCCTGGAGGCAGCAGGCCCCGGCACGCACCACCTGGTCTGCAGCACCCCCACGGAGAACGAGCAGCTGCTCGCCGCCCTGCACACCGAGCGCGGCGCCGGCGGACCGGCGCAGCTCGACTCGGCGGAAGGCGCCGAGTTCGTGACCGTGCTGGCCGTCGGCATCGCGCTGGAAAGCCATGGGGGAGTCGTGCTGCGGACAAGCGCCCCGGGAACGCCGGACCGCGTCCACGGCTGGCGCCTGACGGCCGGCGTTCTCGCCCCGCTCACCGCGGGCGAGGTCTTCAGCGCCTACTGCACCGACGCCGACACCGGTGAGCCCGTCTCCCCGGAGTCCGGCGTCGAATACTGCGCGGGCTTCGACATCGGCGCGGACGAACCGGAGACGCACCGCTGACAGCCGGAAGGGGCTCCCCGCCACGATCGGCGGGAAGCCCCTTCTCACGCAACGCCCGGACCGTGCAGGCCCTGCGCGCATGCCCTACTCGCCCGACAGCACCGCCTGCGCGGCGACCCGCGCCTCTTCGGCGGAGTCCGCCGCACGCGCGGCCGACGCGGCCCGCTCGCACTGGGCGAGCGTGTACTTCGCCAGCGTGGCGCGTACATAAGGAATGGACGCGGCACCCATCGACAACGACGTCACGCCCAGACCCGTCAGGACACAGGCGAGCAGCGGATCGGAGGCAGCCTCACCACAGACACCACAGCTCTTGCCCTCGGCCTTGGCGGCGTCGGCCGACATCGCGACCAGATCCAGCAACGCGGGCTGCCACGGGTCCTGAAGCCGGGACACCGCACCCACCTGACGGTCCGCGGCAAAGGTGTACTGCGCCAGGTCGTTGGTGCCCAGCGAGAGGAACTCCACCTCCTGCAGCACCGAGCGCGCCCGCAGCGCGGCCGACGGAATCTCGACCATGGCACCGAACTTGGCCTGCAGCCCGGCCGTACGGCACGCGTCGGCGAAGGCCTTGGCATCCGCCCGGTCCGCCACCATGGGTGCCATGACCTCGAGGTAGACCGGCAGCCCCTCGGACGCCTTCGCCAGTGCGGTCAGCTGGGTCTGCAGCACGTCGGGGTGATCCAGCAGGCTGCGCAGCCCGCGCACACCCAGCGCCGGGTTCGGCTCGTCCGCCGGCGTCAGGAAGTCCAGCGGCTTGTCCGCACCCGCGTCCAGCACCCGGACCACGACACGGCCTTCGGGGAACGCCTCAAGCACGGCGCGGTACGCCGCGATCTGCTTCTCCTCGGTCGGCGCCTGCTTGCTGTCGTCCAGGAAGAGGAACTCGGTACGGAAGAGACCGACACCCTCGGCACCCGCCTCGACGGCCGCCGGCACGTCGCCGGGCCCGCCGATGTTGGCGAGCAGCGGCACCTTGTGGCCGTCGGACGTCGCGCCGGGACCGGTCGACGCGGACAGCGCGGCCTTGCGCGCGGCGGCGGCGCTCTCCATCTCCGCGCGCTTCTCGGCGCTCGGCTCGACGAAGATCTCGCCGGTGCTGCCGTCCACGGCGATCACGGTTCCCTCGGCCAGCTCACCGGCGCCGGGGAGCGCCACCACGGCGGGCACACCGAGCGCCCGCGCCAGGATCGCGCTGTGGCTCGTCGGCCCGCCCTCCTCGGTGACGAAGCCGAGCACCAGCGTGGGGTCGAGCAGCGCCGTGTCGGCCGGGGCCAGGTCGCGCGCGATCAGCACATAGGGCTCGTCACTGTCCGGGACACCGGGCATCGGCACACCGAGCAGGCGCGCCACGATCCGGTTGCGCACGTCGTCGAGGTCGGCGACGCGGCCAGCCAGGTACTCGCCGGCGCCCGCCAGCAGCGCCCGGTAGGACGCGAACGCGTCGTACACACCGCGCTCGGCGGTGCTGCCGACCGCGATACGGCGGTCCACATCTGCCATGAGCTCGGGGTCCTGCGCCATCATGGCCTGGGCCTCCAGCACGTGCTGGGCCTCGCCACCGGCCAGGTTGCCGCGCGCGATGAGGTCGGCCGCCACAGCCTCCACGGCCTGCCGGGCCCGGCCCTGCTCGCGCTCGGCCTCCTCGGCCGGGATCTGCTTGGCCGGCGGTTCGAGCACTGCCGTGCCCATGTGCCGTACCTCGCCGATCGCCACACCGTGGCTGACGCCTACGCCTCGCAGCGTTGTCTGCATTTCACCCGTCTCCGGTTGTGCGGCGGCAGATGCCCCCGCGGTGGATATCCCGTTGGCTGTCACTGCGCCGAACGCGTTACTGCCAGCCGAACAGTGTGTCGCCGACCTTCACGTCGCCGTCCTCGATGACGTCGGACAGCGAATCGGCCGTCGCCTCCAGTGCCACGATGGGGCACACCGGCGACTTGCCGGCCGCCTCGACCGCGACCGGGTCCCAGCGGACGATTCCCTGGCCGCGCGTGACGGTGTCGCCCTTGTTCACGAGCAGCTCGAAGCCCTCGCCGTTGAGCTGGACCGTGTCGATACCGAGGTGGGTCAGCACTCCGTGCCCCTCGCCGTCCACGACCACGAAGGCGTGCGGGTGAAGGGAGACGACGATGCCGTCGACGGGCGAGACGGCCTCGGACGGCTCGCGCACGGGGTCGATGGCGGTACCGGGACCCACCATCGCACCGGAGAAGACCGGGTCGGGTACCGCAGCGAGCCCGATGGCGCGTCCGGCAAGAGGGGACGTCACAGTGGTCATGGGGGCCTCCCAGAGTGGAGCTTCAATGGCGCCGCCGCGGCTGGTAGGAGCACGGCGTACTGCTCAGCAGAGTAAGTCATAAGAAGTCCCGGTTCCGCCCGAGTCCTGGTGGTTCGAGGACCTAGGGGTGTACCGGAAACGATTTGCCTCGACTACCGGCAGCCTGTACTGTCGTACTCCTGCCTGGCCCCAACGCGACTTTGAGTCGGGGGTCGGCGGCGACTATTAAGCCCAGACCCTAACCCGAAATCGGGCACCCGCATGTCTGCGGGGGGCCGGTAAAGGGGAGCGGAAACGGCTGATAGAGTCGGACTCGCCGGAAAGGGAAACGCGAAAGCGAATTCCTCAGGGCGAGAAATTGCAAGACATGCGAGGCCCGCTTCGACCGGGAATCGGACACGAAAGAGTCTGATAGAGTCGGAAACGCAAGACCGAAGGGAAGCGCCCGGAGGAAAGCCCGAGAGGGTGAGTACAAAGGAAGCGTCCGTTCCTTGAGAACTCAACAGCGTGCCAAAAGTCAACGCCAGATATGTTGATACCCCGACCTGCTTCGGCAGGTTCGAGGTTCCTTTGAAAGTCCTAGCAGGTCTTTACCGGCCTGGTAGGCAATGAACACAGCGAGGACACAGTGAACGGTCGGTCTTATTCCGACCTGACCGTTCCGCTCTCGTGTGTGTCTACCCGATTACGGGAAAACATTCACGGAGAGTTTGATCCTGGCTCAGGACGAACGCTGGCGGCGTGCTTAACACATGCAAGTCGAACGATGAAGCCTTTCGGGGTGGATTAGTGGCGAACGGGTGAGTAACACGTGGGCAATCTGCCCTTCACTCTGGGACAAGCCCTGGAAACGGGGTCTAATACCGGATAATACTTTCTCTCTCATGGGGGAAGGTTAAAAGCTCCGGCGGTGAAGGATGAGCCCGCGGCCTATCAGCTAGTTGGTGGGGTAATGGCCTACCAAGGCGACGACGGGTAGCCGGCCTGAGAGGGCGACCGGCCACACTGGGACTGAGACACGGCCCAGACTCCTACGGGAGGCAGCAGTGGGGAATATTGCACAATGGGCGAAAGCCTGATGCAGCGACGCCGCGTGAGGGATGACGGCCTTCGGGTTGTAAACCTCTTTCAGCAGGGAAGAAGCGAAAGTGACGGTACCTGCAGAAGAAGCGCCGGCTAACTACGTGCCAGCAGCCGCGGTAATACGTAGGGCGCAAGCGTTGTCCGGAATTATTGGGCGTAAAGAGCTCGTAGGCGGCTTGTTGCGTCGGTTGTGAAAGCCCGGGGCTTAACCCCGGGTCTGCAGTCGATACGGGCAGGCTAGAGTGTGGTAGGGGAGATCGGAATTCCTGGTGTAGCGGTGAAATGCGCAGATATCAGGAGGAACACCGGTGGCGAAGGCGGATCTCTGGGCCATTACTGACGCTGAGGAGCGAAAGCGTGGGGAGCGAACAGGATTAGATACCCTGGTAGTCCACGCCGTAAACGTTGGGAACTAGGTGTTGGCGACATTCCACGTCGTCGGTGCCGCAGCTAACGCATTAAGTTCCCCGCCTGGGGAGTACGGCCGCAAGGCTAAAACTCAAAGGAATTGACGGGGGCCCGCACAAGCAGCGGAGCATGTGGCTTAATTCGACGCAACGCGAAGAACCTTACCAAGGCTTGACATCGCCCGGAAAGCCGTAGAGATACGGCCCCCCTTGTGGTCGGGTGACAGGTGGTGCATGGCTGTCGTCAGCTCGTGTCGTGAGATGTTGGGTTAAGTCCCGCAACGAGCGCAACCCTTGTTCTGTGTTGCCAGCATGCCCTTCGGGGTGATGGGGACTCACAGGAGACTGCCGGGGTCAACTCGGAGGAAGGTGGGGACGACGTCAAGTCATCATGCCCCTTATGTCTTGGGCTGCACACGTGCTACAATGGCCGGTACAATGAGCTGCGATGCCGCGAGGCGGAGCGAATCTCAAAAAGCCGGTCTCAGTTCGGATTGGGGTCTGCAACTCGACCCCATGAAGTCGGAGTTGCTAGTAATCGCAGATCAGCATTGCTGCGGTGAATACGTTCCCGGGCCTTGTACACACCGCCCGTCACGTCACGAAAGTCGGTAACACCCGAAGCCGGTGGCCCAACCCCTTGTGGGAGGGAGCTGTCGAAGGTGGGACTGGCGATTGGGACGAAGTCGTAACAAGGTAGCCGTACCGGAAGGTGCGGCTGGATCACCTCCTTTCTAAGGAGCATCTAGATTCCGCAAGGAATCCAGAGCCACTACGTCGACAAATGTTCGACGGTGGTTAGCTCATGGGTGGAACGTTGACTATTCGGCACGGTTGGCTGGTTTTCGTAAGTACTGCTTCGGCGTGGAACATGAAGACGGGTTGACTGTGTCGGGCACGCTGTTGGGTATCTGAAGGTACGGCCGTAATGGTCGTCCTTCGGTTGCCGGCCCCAGTGAACTCGCCTGTAAGGGTGGGGTGATGGGTGGCTGGTCGTTGTTTGAGAACTGCACAGTGGACGCGAGCATCTGTGGCCAAGTTTTTAAGGGCGCACGGTGGATGCCTTGGCACCAGGAACCGATGAAGGACGTGGGAGGCCACGATAGGCCCCGGGGAGCTGTCAACCAAGCTTTGATCCGGGGGTGTCCGAATGGGGAAACCCGGCAGTCGTCATGGGCTGTCACCCGCTGCTGAACACATAGGCAGTGTGGAGGGAACGAGGGGAAGTGAAACATCTCAGTACCCTCAGGAAGAGAAAACAACCGTGATTCCGGGAGTAGTGGCGAGCGAAACTGGATCAGGCCAAACCGTATGCGTGTGATACCCGGCAGGGGTTGCGCATGCGGGGTTGTGGGATCTCTTTTTCATAGTCTGCCGGCTGTGAGACGAGTCAGAAACCGTTGATGTAGGCGAAGGACATGCGAAAGGTCCGGCGTAGAGGGTAAGACCCCCGTAGCTGAAACATTAACGGCTCGTTTAAGAGACACCCAAGTAGCACGGGGCCCGAGAAATCCCGTGTGAATCTGGCGGGACCACCCGTTAAGCCTAAATATTCCCTGGTGACCGATAGCGGATAGTACCGTGAGGGAATGGTGAAAAGTACCGCGGGAGCGGAGTGAAATAGTACCTGAAACCGTGTGCCTACAAGCCGTGGGAGCGTCGCGCATCGAGTTTACTCGGTGCGTCGTGACTGCGTGCCTTTTGAAGAATGAGCCTGCGAGTTTGCGGTGTGTTGCGAGGTTAACCCGTGTGGGGAAGCCGTAGCGAAAGCGAGTCCGAATAGGGCGATTTAGTAGCGCGCTCAAGACCCGAAGCGGAGTGATCTAGCCATGGGCAGGTTGAAGCGGAGGTAAGACTTCGTGGAGGACCGAACCCACCAGGGTTGAAAACCTGGGGGATGACCTGTGGTTAGGGGTGAAAGGCCAATCAAACTCCGTGATAGCTGGTTCTCCCCGAAATGCATTTAGGTGCAGCGTCGTGTGTTTCTTGCCGGAGGTAGAGCACTGGATAGGCGATGGGCCCTACCGGGTTACTGACCTTAGCCAAACTCCGAATGCCGGTAAGTGAGAGCACGGCAGTGAGACTGTGGGGGATAAGCTCCATGGTCGAGAGGGAAACAGCCCAGAGCATCGACTAAGGCCCCTAAGCGTACGCTAAGTGGGAAAGGATGTGGAGTCGCAGAGACAACCAGGAGGTTGGCTTAGAAGCAGCCACCCTTGAAAGAGTGCGTAATAGCTCACTGGTCAAGTGATTCCGCGCCGACAATGTAGCGGGGCTCAAGCGTACCGCCGAAGTCGTGTCATTCCAGCATTAAGGGCCAACGCCTGCTGGGATGGGTAGGGGAGCGTCGTGTGCCGGGTGAAGCAGCCGCGGAAGCGAGTTGTGGACGGTTCACGAGTGAGAATGCAGGCATGAGTAGCGATACACACGTGAGAAACGTGTGCGCCGATTGACTAAGGGTTCCTGGGTCAAGCTGATCTGCCCAGGGTAAGTCGGGACCTAAGGCGAGGCCGACAGGCGTAGTCGATGGACAACCGGTTGATATTCCGGTACCCGCTTTGAAACGCCCAATACTGAATCAGGCGATGCTAAGTCCGTGAAGCCGGCCCGATCTCTTCGGAGTTGAGGGTAGTGGTGGAGCCGACGAACCAGACTTGTACTAGGTAAGCGATGGGGTGACGCAGGAAGGTAGTCCAGCCCGGGCGGTGGTAGTCCCGGGGTAAGGGTGTAGGCCGTGTGGTAGGTAAATCCGTCACACATTAAGGCTGAGACCTGATGCCGAGCCGATTGTGGTGAAGTGGATGATCCTATGCTGTCGAGAAAAGCCTCTAGCGAGTTTCATGGCGGCCCGTACCCTAAACCGACTCAGGTAGTCAGGTAGAGAATACCGAGGCGTTCGGGTGAACTATGGTTAAGGAACTCGGCAAAATGCCCCCGTAACTTCGGGAGAAGGGGGGCCATCACTGGTGAGGGAACTTGCTTCCTGAGCTGGGGGTGGCCGCAGAGACCAGCGAGAAGCGACTGTTTACTAAAAACACAGGTCCGTGCGAAGCCGTAAGGCGATGTATACGGACTGACGCCTGCCCGGTGCTGGAACGTTAAGGGGACCGGTTAGCTGACTTTCGGGTCGGCGAAGCTGAGAACTTAAGCGCCAGTAAACGGCGGTGGTAACTATAACCATCCTAAGGTAGCGAAATTCCTTGTCGGGTAAGTTCCGACCTGCACGAATGGCGTAACGACTTCTCGACTGTCTCAACCATAGGCCCGGTGAAATTGCACTACGAGTAAAGATGCTCGTTTCGCGCAGCAGGACGGAAAGACCCCGGGACCTTTACTATAGTTTGATATTGGTGTTCGGTTCGGCTTGTGTAGGATAGGTGGGAGACTTTGAAGCGGCCACGCCAGTGGTTGTGGAGTCGTCGTTGAAATACCACTCTGGTCGTGCTGGATGTCTAACCTGGGTCCGTGATCCGGATCAGGGACAGTGTCTGATGGGTAGTTTAACTGGGGCGGTTGCCTCCTAAAGAGTAACGGAGGCGCCCAAAGGTTCCCTCAGCCTGGTTGGCAATCAGGTGTTGAGTGTAAGTGCACAAGGGAGCTTGACTGTGAGACCGACGGGTCGAGCAGGGACGAAAGTCGGGACTAGTGATCCGGCAGTGGCTTGTGGAAGCGCTGTCGCTCAACGGATAAAAGGTACCCCGGGGATAACAGGCTGATCTTCCCCAAGAGTCCATATCGACGGGATGGTTTGGCACCTCGATGTCGGCTCGTCGCATCCTGGGGCTGGAGTCGGTCCCAAGGGTTGGGCTGTTCGCCCATTAAAGCGGTACGCGAGCTGGGTTTAGAACGTCGTGAGACAGTTCGGTCCCTATCCGCTGTGCGCGTAGGAATATTGAGAAGGGCTGTCCCTAGTACGAGAGGACCGGGACGGACGAACCTCTGGTGTGCCAGTTGTCCTGCCAAGGGCATGGCTGGTTGGCTACGTTCGGAAAGGATAACCGCTGAAAGCATCTAAGCGGGAAGCCTGCTTCGAGATGAGTATTCCCACCAACTTGATTGGTTAAGGCTCCCAGTAGACGACTGGGTTGATAGGCCAGATGTGGAAGCCCGGTAACGGGTGGAGCTGACTGGTACTAATAGGCCGAGGGCTTGTCCTCAGTTGCTCGCGTCCACTGTGTTAGTTCTGAAATAACGAACGGCCGTGTTTTGTTCCGGTGTTGGTTAATTTCATAGTGTTTCGGTGGTCATTGCGTTAGGGAAACGCCCGGTTACATTCCGAACCCGGAAGCTAAGCCTTTCAGCGCCGATGGTACTGCAGGGGGGACCCTGTGGGAGAGTAGGACGCCGCCGAACTCCTTTTAGAATGGTTGAGCCCCGTGCCCTTGTGGCACGGGGCTTTTCCGCGTTTACGGGCCCATGTTCCCGGTACCCCTGTGCATCCCCTGGCCAGGGCTGAGGGTAGGGTCAGGGGGCATCATTGGCACGTTCTTCACAGGAGGCCCCCGGGTGGAGGTCCAGGAGACCCGCGTTCAGACGGACCGGGTCCTCACCATCCCCAACATCCTGAGCATGGCTCGCCTCGTCGGCGTGCCTGTCTTCCTGTGGCTGATTCTCCGCCCCGAGTTCGGCGGGCCCCAGAGCGATGGCTGGGCGCTGCTGGTGCTGATGTTCAGCGGGGTCAGCGACTACCTCGACGGTAAGCTCGCCCGCCGATGGAATCAGATCAGCAGCCTCGGCCGGCTCCTTGACCCGGCTGCCGACCGTCTCTACATTCTTTCCACCCTGGTCGGCCTGACCTGGCGGGAGATCCTGCCGCTGTGGCTCACCGCCGCGCTCCTGGCCCGTGAACTGATGCTTCTCGTGATGGTGGGAATCCTCCGCCGTCACGGCTATCCGCCGCCCCAGGTGAACTTCCTGGGCAAGGCGGCCACGTTCAACCTGATGTACGCATTCCCCTTGTTGCTGCTCAGTGACGGAAGTGGTTGGCTGGCATCGCTGGCCACTGTTTTCGGATGGGCGTTCGCAGGATGGGGTACAACGCTCTACTGGTGGGCAGGGATCCTCTACGTGGTTCAGGTCCGCCGGCTGGTCAAGGCGGATGCAGTAGCCGATTGAGCTCGTTGATGCGGTGCCGTGCAACGTGGCCGGCCCGCGGCTGATGACACACATGCTGCCCCGACGGGCGAAGTCGGCTAGACCGTCGTCTCTTCAAGGAGGACGTTTCCGACATGAAGGCCGTTGTGATGGCAGGTGGTGAAGGCACACGCCTTCGCCCCATGACCTCAAGCATGCCCAAGCCGCTCCTGCCCGTAGCCAATCGGCCGATCATGGAGCATGTGCTTCGGCTGCTCAAGCGGCACGGGCTCAATGAGACGGTCGTGACCGTCCAGTTCCTGGCCTCCCTGGTGAAGAACTACTTCGGCGACGGCGAAGAGCTCGGAATGGAGCTCACCTACGCCAACGAGGAGAAGCCGCTCGGTACCGCGGGGAGTGTCAAGAATGCCGAAGAGGCATTGAAGGACGACACCTTCCTCGTCATTTCCGGTGACGCGCTCACCGACTTCGACCTCACCGACCTGATCGCCTTCCACAAGGAAAAGGGCGGCCTCGTCACGGTCTGTCTCACCCGTGTTCCCAATCCTCTGGAATTCGGAATCACGATCGTGGACGAAGCGGGTCAGGTCGAACGCTTCCTGGAGAAGCCCACCTGGGGACAGGTCTTCTCGGACACCGTGAACACGGGCATCTACGTGATGGAGCCCGAGGTCTTCAACTACGTCGAGGCCGATGTATCGGTCGACTGGTCCGGCGATGTCTTCCCGCAGCTCATGAAGGAGGGCAAGCCGATCTACGGCTATGTCGCCGAGGGCTACTGGGAGGACGTGGGCACGCACGAGAGCTATGTGAAGGCCCAGGCGGACGTGCTCGAGCGCAAGGTCGATGTCGAGCTCGACGGCTTCGAGATCTCCCCCGGCGTATGGGTGGCCGAAGGCGCCGAAGTGCATCCCGACGCCGTCCTGCGCGGGCCCCTGTACATCGGCGACTACGCCAAGGTCGAGGCCGGCGTCGAGATCCGGGAACACACGGTCATCGGGTCGAACGTCGTCGTGAAGAGCGGCGCCTTCCTCCACAAGGCCGTGGTCCACGACAACGTGTACATCGGCGATCACAGCAATCTGCGCGGCTGCGTGATCGGCAAGAACACCGACATCATGCGCGCGGCCCGGATCGAGGACGGCGCCGTCATCGGCGACGAATGCCTCGTCGGCGAGGAATCGATCATCCAGGGCAATGTCCGCGTCTACCCCTTCAAGACCATCGAGGCGGGCGCGTTCGTCAACACCTCGGTGATCTGGGAGTCGCGCGGGCAGGCTCACCTCTTCGGTGCGCGGGGCGTCTCCGGGATCCTGAACGTCGAGATCACGCCGGAGCTGGCCGTCAGGCTGGCCGGCGCGTACGCGACGACGCTCAAGAAGGGTTCGACGGTCACCACCGCACGTGACCACTCCCGTGGCGCCCGTGCGCTGAAGCGCGCGGTGATCTCCGCCCTGCAGGCCAGCGCCATCGACGTGCGCGACCTGGAGAACGTCCCCCTGCCGGTGGCACGTCAGCAGACCGCACGCGGCAGCGCGGGCGGCATCATGATCCGCACCTCGCCGGGCGTTCCCGACTCCGTCGACATCATGTTCTTCGACGAACGGGGAGCGGATCTCTCACAGGCCCGCCAGCGAAAGCTGGACCGGGTGTACGCACGACAGGAGTACCGCCGCGCCTTCCCCGGCGAGATCGGCGACCTCCACTTCCCGTCCAGCGTCTTCGACTCGTACACGGGATCCCTGCTGCGGAACGTGGACACCGCGGGGATCTCGGACGCCGGGCTGAAGGTCGTCGTCGACGCGTCCAACGGCAGCGCCGGGCTTGTGCTGCCCAGCCTGCTGGGGCGGCTCGGCGTCGATGCGCTGACCATCAACCCGGGCCTCGACGAGTCCCGGCCCACCGAGTCGGCCGAGACCAGGCGGTCCGGACTGGTGCGGCTCGGGGAGATCGTCTCCTCGGCCAGGGCCGCGTTCGGGGTGCGGTTCGACCCGGTCGGCGAGCGGCTCTCGCTCGTCGACGAGCGGGGACGGATCGTGGAGGACGACCGGGCTCTGCTGGTCATGCTCGACCTCGTCGCCGCCGAGCGTCGCAGCGGCCGGGTGGCGCTGCCCGTGACGACCACGCGTGTCGCCGAGCAGGTGGCCGCTTACCACGGCACCCAGGTCGAGTGGACGACGACGTCGCCCGACGACCTGACCCGGGTGGGGCGTGAGGAAGGCACCATCTTCGGCGGTGACGGGCGCGGCGGGTTCATCGTTCCCGAGTTCAGCAGCGTGTTCGACGGCTCCGCCGCGTTCGTACGGCTCATCGGGCTGGTGGCGAGGACGCAGCTGACGCTCAGCCAGATCGACGCGCGGATCCCGCGCGCCCATGTGCTGCGACGCGACGTGGCGACCCCCTGGGCCGTCAAGGGACTGGTCATGCGCCGGGTGGTCGAGGCCGCGGGGGACCGCAACGTCGACACGACGGACGGTGTACGGGTCGTCGAGGCGGACGGGCGCTGGGTGATGGTGCTGCCCGACCGGGCCGAGGCGGTCACCCATCTGTGGGCGGAAGGACCCGACGACGCCTCCGCTCAGGCGCTCCTGGACGAATGGTCCGCGATCGTCGACAGCGCAGGCGAATGACGTGACCGGGTGCCGGGGCGGGTGAGAGACCCCGCCCCGGCACCCGCACGCTTTCCGGTTCCCGCGGCGCTGCCGCCGGAACCGTTCGGCCTGCCCTCGCACATCGGTGGGGCCATTCGGTGGTAGCCGCCGCGACATGCGACGATGTGCGGCATGTCGCAGCAGCCCCCCGATCGGAGTACCTCCCCGCCGCCCGCGCGCCCGGACGCGTCCATGTCGCTGCTGACCAATGTGATGGACCACAGCCTGGACGACGGATACGCCGAGGCGGCGGCGCGTCGCAAGGCCGACGGACGCACGGGCATGCCCCGCACGGTCAAGGCGAAACTCGGTTTCGCGGCCTGCCTGGTGCTCGCCGCGCTGGTCGTGACCCTGGGTGCTGCGCAGGCGCGGGTCGCGGCGCCGGTCCTGGCCAAGGAGCGCGAGGAGCTCATCGACCGGATCGATGCGGAGACGGCCGCGGCCGACACCCTCGAGAAGCAGGTCGAGGAGGTCCGCGACGACGTGGGGAGGCGTCAGCGCAAGGCGCTGGAGCAGCACGGCGGTGACCAGGCCGAACTGGTGGCTCTGCTCTCCGGGGCGACGCCGGTGCACGGCCCCGGCGTGAAGCTCGTCGTCGACGACGCGAAGGACACCGACCAGGGCGGTGGCGGGCCGCGCGAGACCACCGGGTTCTCCGACACGGGACGGGTCAGGGACCGGGACATGCAGCGGGTCGTCAACGGCCTGTGGCAGTCCGGCGCCGAAGCCATCGCCATCAACGGGCAGCGGCTGACCGCCCTGTCGGCGATCCGCGCGGCGGGCGACGCCATACTGGTCGACAACAAACCGCTCGTGCCGCCGTACACGGTGCTCGCGGTGGGGGACGGGAAGAAGCTCAGCGCCGCCTTCCAGGACAGCGCCGACGGCCAGTACCTGCAGTCGCTGAAGGACACCTTCGACATCAGGACCAGCATCTCCGTCCAGGAGAAGGTCAGCCTCCCGGCGGCCCCGAGCCTGATCGTACGGACAGCAGAGCCTTACAAGGCCGCAGACACCGGCAGTGGTGCGGCACAGACAGGGAAGGGCACATCGTGATCGCCGTACTGGGCCTCGTCGTGGGAGTCGTGGTCGGACTGTTGGTCCGGCCCGAAGTGCCGGCGGTGGTCGAGCCCTACCTCCCGATCGCCGTCGTGGCCGCACTCGACGCTGTCTTCGGTGGCCTGCGGGCCATGCTCGACGGGATCTTCGTCGACAAGGTCTTCGTGGTCTCGTTCCTCTCGAACGTCGTCGTTGCCGCACTGATCGTCTTCCTGGGCGACAAGCTGGGAGTCGGAGCGCAGCTCTCCACCGGTGTGGTCGTCGTCCTCGGTATCCGCATCTTCTCCAACGCCGCCGCGATCCGCCGGCACGTCTTCCGGGCCTGACGCCGATGAGCAACGACGCATACGACGGCGGCCGGGACGAGACCGGCGAGAAGCCCGCGGACGCTCCCCAGGAGCTCACCGGGCGCCAGCGGCTGATGGCGGGGATCTGGCCGCCCCGGGTCACCCGTGCCCAACTCATCGTCGCGGTCCTGCTGTTCGTCCTCGGCCTCGGACTGGCCATCCAGGTGCGGTCCAACAGCGACAACAGTGCGCTGCGGGGCGCCCGGCAGGAGGACCTGGTCCGCATCCTCGACGAGGTGGACGACCGCACGCAGCGGCTGGAGGACGAGAAGCAGCGCCTCGACGACCAGCGCACGGAGCTGGAGAACAGCTCCGACCAGGCGGAGGAGGCGCGCAAGCAGACGGTGGAGAAGGAGCGCCAACTCGGCATCCTCGCGGGTACCGTAGCGGTCCACGGCCCCGGCATCACGCTCACGATCAACGATCCCGGAGACGCGGTGCAGGCGGACATGCTGCTCGACGCGCTCCAGGAGCTGCGGGCGGCGGGTGCCGAGGCGATCGAGGTCAACGGTGTGCGCGTGGTGGCCAACACGTACTTCTCCGGCGACGGAGGTGCCGTCAAGGTCGACGACCGCAAGATCTCCGCCCCGTACGTCTTCAAGGTCATCGGCAAGCCGCAGGATCTCGAACCGGCGCTGAACATCCCCGGCGGTGTGGTGCAGACGCTGGAGAAGGAGCAGGCCACCGTGCACGTGACGCAGTCCGACGACATTGTCGTGGACGCCTTGCGACCGGCGGAGCGGCCTGACTACGCTCGGTCGTCGGCGCAGTGAACCGGGGACGCGTGGACGTCGGGGGACACGGGCAGGAGGTTGCGGGGGGTCGCCGCATCGTAATGGTGGTGCGTGGTGGAAACTGTCGAGTGGATACGGACGTTGTGAAGATGTCCGGGTCGGCAGGTGTGTTCATTCAGGGTTCGTCCTGCCCCACGGGCGGGTCTGTTTCGGTCAAGGGGAATCGCCCGTGAAGTTGTTTGGGAAGTTGTTCGGCAAGAGCGCTCGCGATGAGGCCGCACGCCATCGCGCACCGCGCCATGGCCAGACCGAGGAGACGGGCGGCGAGCGCCCCCTCTTCCGGGACCAGGTGGCAGGTCCGGGGGGTGACAATTCGGGTGGTTCCGGCGCGTCGTCTGTTGACCCTGCCGGTCCCGGCCGCATAGGTTTCGGAGAACCGTCAACCTCAAGTACGGGTGGAGGGTTCGCCCCGAGGCAGGAGGCTTCGTCCATGCCGGTCTGTACGAGGTGCGGGCACCGCAACGCCGAGGCGAGCCGTTTCTGTTCCAACTGCGGTGCGCCGCTGCGGGGCGGAGTGCCCGAGCGTGCTTCGGAGACGACGTCGACCATCTCCATCTCGGGCCTGGAGGCCTACGAGGCGGAGGCGACCGGACAGACGTCCGTGCCGTCCCTCTCGCCCGAGGCCCAGGCGGCGGTGGACGCCCTGCCGCTCGGCTCGGCGCTGCTGGTCGTGCGACGGGGGCCGAACTCGGGCAGCCGCTTCCTTCTGGACAGCGAGCTGACCACGGCCGGCCGCCACCCGCAGAGCGACATCTTCCTCGACGACGTGACGGTGTCGCGTCGGCACGTGGAGTTCCGCCGGAGTCCCGACGGCAGCTTCACGGTGGGGGATGTCGGCAGTCTCAACGGCACCTACGTCAATCGTGAGCGCATCGACTCCGTCGCGCTGTCCAACGGCGACGAGGTGCAGATCGGCAAGTACCGGCTGGTCTTCTACGCGAGCCAGCGCGGCATCTGACCCGCCCCCTCCTGACTCCGTCGGGGGAGGGCCCCCAGGAAGGGCCATGCTGAGAACACCGACGGGCGGTGCCGGACACGGCACCGCCACCGCGGACGACCGCCCGATGAGCATCGGTACGGTGCTCCTCCAGCTGCGCGACGAGTTCCCCGAAGTCACCATCTCCAAGATCCGCTTCCTGGAGGCCGAGGGGCTCGTCGAGCCGCAGCGGACGCCTTCCGGTTACCGGAAGTTCCGCCGTGACGACGTCGAGCGGCTCGCTCAGGTGCTGCGCATGCAGCGGGACCACTATCTGCCGCTGAGGGTCATCCGGGAGCACCTGGACGCCCTCGCGCGGGGCGAACAGGTGACCCTGCCGTCCCCGGGCGGCGAGCGGGACCTGGCCGACGGCAGCTGGACGGGTGGGCCCAACCGGGTCACCGCGGCCCGTATCGGCCGTGCGGAGCTTCTCGCCGCCGCCGAGGTGACCGAGAGTGACCTCGACGCGTGGGAGTCGTACGGCCTGGTCGCACCGGCGGCCGAGGGCGGCTACGACGCCGAGACGGTCACCGTCGCCAGGCTTGTGGCGGATCTGGGGCGATTCGGTCTGGAACCGCGGCATCTGCGGGCGATGCGCGCGGCCGCGGACCGCGAGGCGGGGCTGATCGAACAGGTCGTCGCGCCCCTGCGCCGGCACCGGAATCCGCAGACCAGAGCGCATGCCGAGGCCACCGCGAAGGAGCTGGCGGAGCTCTCCGTCCGGCTGCATTCGGCCCTCGTGCAGACCGCTCTCCGGATCCGTCTCCACTGATCCGGGTGGAGCCCGACTACCCAAACCTGCCGAGCACGTCCTAGGGTTGCTGTGTGAACGAGCTCGACGTTGTGGGTGTCCGGGTGGAAATGCCCTCCAACCAACCGATCGTGCTCCTGCGTGAAGTGGGAGGCGACCGGTACCTCCCCATTTGGATCGGTCCTGGTGAGGCGACCGCGATCGCCTTCGCTCAGCAGGGCATGGCTCCGGCCAGGCCGCTGACCCATGATCTCTTCAAGGATGTGCTCGAGGCCGTCGGCCAGGAGCTCACCGAGGTCCGGATCACGGACCTCCGCGAAGGGGTTTTCTACGCGGAGCTGGTCTTCGCCAGCGGGGTCGAGGTGAGCGCGAGGCCTTCCGACGCCATAGCCCTGGCCCTGCGCACCGGTACGCCGATCTACGGCAGTGACGGGGTCCTCGACGATGCGGGGATCGCCATCCCCGACGAGCAGGAGGACGAGGTGGAGAAGTTCCGTGAGTTCCTCGACCAGATCTCGCCGGAGGACTTCGGTACGAACAGTCAGTGACGTCCTGAGGGGAGCCACCGGCGCATCCGACAAGCCTTTCCCGGTCGAGGGTCACGGGAAACCACCCTCAGGGTGATTATCACTCGGCGTGCCGAGTGTGGCGATCGTTGACGCACCCCGGGTGACTGCCTACCTTCGAGTGGGCAGGTCAAGGACGGAGGTCGGCGTGAGCAGCAGCGGCGACGGTACGGCAGCGGGCGGGCCGTATCCGCAGCAGGGGAGTACAGCCGGCCACACCATCAGGCAGCCGGCTGCGCCGGATGCGGTGGCGGGGGGCGGCATGACATCGGCCAACGACATCGGCTATCGCGGGCCGACGGCGTGCGCGGCGGCGGGGATCACCTACCGGCAGCTCGACTACTGGGCGCGCACGGGGCTGGTCGAACCGAGCGTCCGTCCGGCCTACGGGTCGGGCACACAGCGTCTCTACAGCTTCCGGGACGTCGTCCTGTTGAAGATCGTGAAGCGCTTCCTCGACACCGGGGTGGCGCTTCAGAACATCCGCACGACGGTCCAGCACCTGCGGGCCCGCGGATTCCAGGATCTCGAGCGCATGACGCTGATGAGCGACGGAGCGACGGTCTACGAGTGCTCCTCACCCGCCGAGGTGGTCGACCTGCTCCAAGGGGGACAGGGCGTCTTCGGCATCGCCGTAGGGGTGGTGTGGCGTGATGTGGACGCCGCGCTGTCGCAGCTGCACGGGGAGCGCGTGGACACCGGCGAGACCCTCGTCGGCAACAACCCCACCGACGAGCTCGCCCGCCGGCGCAATCGGGCGGGCTGAACCGGGTGACAACGGCGGCCACGCCCCGGAATCCGGGGCGTGGCCGCCGTTGCTACGCGGCGACTGTCAGTGCCGTAGGGCAACATCGATTGATGTGAGAGCCGCGCCCACCATCCTGCATCTCGACATGGACGCCTTCTACGCCTCTGCGGAGCAGGCGGCGAAGCCGAGTCTGCGCGGCAAGCCTGTCGTGGTGGGCGGGCTCGGGCCGCGCGGGGTCGTCGCCACCGCCTCCTACGAGGCGCGGCGATTCGGGGTGCACTCGGCGATGCCGATGGCACAGGCCAGAAGGCTGGCGCCGAACGCGGCCTACCTGGTGCCGCGCTTCACGCTCTACCGCACGGTGAGCGAACAGGTGATGGAGCTGCTCGGCCGGCTGTCCCCGCTGGTGGAGCCGCTCAGCCTGGACGAGGCCTTCGTGGACCTGGAGGCGGGCGGTACGGCCGACGACACGGCCTCGGCCCTGGCGATCGGCGAGCAGCTGCGCGAGGCGATCGAGGCGGTCACGGGGCTCAGCGGCTCCGTCGGTCTCGCGGGCTCCAAGATGCTGGCGAAGATCGCCTCCGAGGAGGCGAAGCCCAACGGGATCCTGCTGATAGAACCGGGCACGGAGCGGGAGCTGCTCGCTCCCATGCCGGTGCGCACCCTGCCCGGTGTCGGGCCCGCCACCGCCGACCATCTGCGCCGCGCCGGCATGACGACGGTCGACGACCTGGCCGAAGCGGGGGAGGCGGAGCTCGTACGCCTGCTGGGGAAGGCGCACGGCAGCTCCCTGCACCGCATGGCGTCCGGTCACGACGACCGGCCCGTCGTCGCCGAGCGCGACGCGAAGTCGGTCTCGGTCGAGGACACCTTCGACACCGATCTGCACGACCGGGTCCGGGTCAGGACCGAGGTGGAGCGGCTGGCCGACCGTTGTGTCCAGCGGCTGCGGGCCGCGGGTCGATCGGGGCGCACGGTGGTGCTGAAGGTGCGGCGGTACGACTTCTCCACCCTCACCCGCTCCGAGACCCTCCGCGGGCCCACCGACGACCCCACGGTGGTCCGGGAGGCCGCGGCGCGGCTCCTGGAGTCCGTGGACACCACCGGGGGCGTACGGCTGCTGGGCGTCGGTGTCACCGGGCTCGCCGACTTCACGCAGGAGGATCTGTTCGCGCAGGCGGCCGACGAGCGGGCGGCCGCCGCCGTGGCCCCCGAGGAGCCGGCCGACGCGGGGACGGGCACCGCCGAGGAAGCGGCCGGGGCCGCGCACGAGGAGACCGCGCAGGAGAGCGCCGAACAGCTCGCCGCACGGCGCTGGCCGGCCGGACACGACGTACGGCACGACACCCACGGGCACGGCTGGGTGCAGGGGAGCGGGGTCGGCCGGGTGACCGTGCGGTTCGAGGAGCCGGAATCGGCGCCCGGCCGGGTCCGCACGTTCCGTATCGATGATCCGGAGCTGCAGCCGGCCGACCCGCTGCCGCTCGTACGGAACCCGGTGGACTACTCGTCCTGGCCGGCCAGCTTGCCGAAGTCGCGGTCCGGGGCGCTCTCGGCGGGCGCCGAGTCCAGACCGTAGTGACGGTAGAGCTGGAGCTCCTGTTCCGGCGAGAGATGGCGGCCGACCCCGAAGTCGGGTGCGTCCTTGATCAGGGCGCGGTCGAAGGGGATGCGCAGGGCGTCCTCGACGAACTCGCTCGGTTCCAGCGGGACGAACGCGTCCCGGCTGAACAGTCCGGTGCGTACGGCCGCCCACTCCGGCACACCGGTCGCGTCGTCGAGGTACACCTCGTCCACGGTTCCGATCTTGGTGCCCTTGCGGTCGAACGCCTTGCGGCCGATCAGGCTGCGCGGATCGATGTCGGTCTGCACGGTCCCTCCCACTGGTCGCGACTACTCCACAGGCACTACAGAAGTGCAGATCCGTGGCGTCGGCCACTCGAGAAATGCGCCGGGAACCCCGCTGGTACGCTGGTGTCGGCTGCTGACCCCGTGCGGGAGAGTCCTCCGGAGAAATTCCGGCAGGCGCCGAAGGAGCAAATCCTCCCCGGAATCTCTCAGGCCCCCGTACCGCACGGACGAGGTCACTCTGGAAAGCAGGGCGGGTTTCGCGCGGCCACGGCCGGGCCGGACCCCGTCCTCACCGACGGTGAAAGCCGGTGCGCCCCGCGGGCACCGGTGAAGCTCTCAGGTTGAGATGACAGAGGGGGAGGCCGTTCGGGCACCCCGCGCCGTGGTGCCCCTCGCAGGTCGTGACAGACCAGGAGGCCTCCATCATGACCCCCCGCACTTCGCTCTCCCAGCTGGAACAGGGCATCCCGTTCGAGCAGCGTCATATCGGTCCTGATGCCGAGGCACAGGCGAAGATGCTCGCCCAGGTCGGCTACGGCTCGCTCGACGAGCTGACCGCCGCCGCGGTGCCCGATGTGATCAAGAGCGCCGAGGCCCTGCGGCTGCCGGACGCCCGGACCGAGGCCGAGGTCCTCGCCGAGCTGCGCCTCCTCGCCGACCGCAACCAGGTCCTGGCCCCGATGATCGGGCTCGGCTACTACGGCACGTTCACCCCGCCGGTGATCCTGCGCAACGTGATGGAGAACCCCGCCTGGTACACGGCGTACACGCCCTACCAGCCGGAGATCTCCCAGGGCCGCCTCGAAGCCCTCCTGAACTTCCAGACGATGGTCGCCGAGCTCACCGGGCTGCCCACCTCCGGCGCCTCGCTGCTCGACGAGGGCACCGCCGCCGCCGAGGCCATGGCGCTGGCGCGGCGCGTCGGCAAGGTGAAGAACGGCGTCTTCCTGGTCGACGCGGACTCCCTGCCGCAGACCGTCGCCGTCATCGAGACGCGCGCCGAGCCGACCGGCGTCGAGGTCGTCGTCGCCGACCTCAGCGACGGCATCCCGGCCGAGATCGCCGAGCGCGGCGTCTTCGGCGTGCTGCTGCAGTACCCGGGCGCCTCCGGTGCCGTACGCGACATCAAGCCCGTCATCGAGCAGGCCCACGGACTCGGCGCGATCGTCACCGTGGCCGCCGACCTGCTGGCGCTCACGCTGCTCACCTCGCCCGGCGACCTGGGCGCGGACATCGCCGTCGGCACCACCCAGCGCTTCGGTGTCCCGATGGGCTTCGGCGGACCGCACGCCGGCTTCATGGCCGTCCGCGAGAAGTTCGCCCGCAGCCTCCCGGGCCGCCTGGTCGGCGTCTCCGTCGACGCGGACGGCAACAAGGCCTACCGGCTGGCCCTGCAGACCCGCGAGCAGCACATCCGCCGCGAGAAGGCCACCAGCAACATCTGCACCGCGCAGGTGCTGCTCGCCGTGATGGCCGGCATGTACGCCGTCTACCACGGCCCCGACGGGCTGCGGACGATCGCCCGGCGCACGCACCGCTACGCCGCGATCCTCGCCGAGGGCCTGCGTGCCGCCGGTGTCGACGTGGTCACCGGCGCCCACTTCGACACGCTCACCGTCCGGGTTCCGGGCCGGGCCGCGGAGGTCGTCGATGACGCCCGTGGCCGCGGGGTCAACCTGCGGCTCGTCGACGCCGACCTCGTCTCGCTCGCCTGCGACGAGACCACCACCCGCGCGCAGGTCGCGGCCGTCTGGGCGGCCTTCGGCGCCGACGGCGACATCGAGGCGCTGGACGACACGACCGCCGACGCGCTGCCCGAGGGGCTGCTGCGCACCGACACGATCCTGACGCACCCGGTCTTCCACCAGCACCGTTCCGAGACCGCGATGCTGCGCTACCTGCGCAAGCTCGCCGACCGTGACTACGCGCTGGACCGCGGCATGATCCCGCTCGGCTCCTGCACGATGAAGCTGAACGCGACCGCCGAGATGGAGTCGATCACCTGGCCCGAGTTCGGTGCGCTGCACCCGTTCGCGCCGGCCGAGCAGGCCGAGGGCTTCCTGACGCTCATCCATGAGCTGGAGGAGCGGCTGGCCGAGGTCACCGGTTACGACGCGGTGTCCCTCCAGCCGAACGCCGGCTCGCAGGGCGAGTTCGCGGGGCTGCTGGCCGTCCGCGCGTACCACCGCGCCAACGGTGACGAGGGCCGTACCGTCTGCCTGATCCCGTCCTCCGCCCACGGCACCAACGCCGCGAGCGCCGTGATGGCCGGTATGAAGGTCGTCGTCGTGAAGACCGCCGACGACGGCGAGGTCGACATCGAGGACCTCCGCGCCAAGATCGCGCAGCACCGCGACGAGCTCGCCGTGCTCATGATCACCTACCCGTCCACCCACGGTGTCTTCGAGGAGCACGTCGCCGACATCTGCGCCGAGGTGCACGACGCCGGCGGCCAGGTGTACGTCGACGGCGCCAACCTCAACGCGCTGGTCGGCCTCGCCAAGCCGGGGCACTTCGGCGGCGACGTCTCGCACCTGAACCTGCACAAGACCTTCTGCATCCCGCACGGCGGCGGCGGCCCCGGTGTCGGCCCCGTGGGGGTGCGCGCGCACCTGGCGCCGTACCTCCCGAACCACCCGCTGCAGCCCGCCGCGGGTCCGGAGACCGGTGTCGGGCCGATCTCGGCCGCCCCGTGGGGCTCGGCCGGCATCCTGCCGATCTCGTGGGCGTACGTACGTCTGATGGGCGGCGAGGGCCTGAAGCGTGCGACCCAGGTCGCCGTGCTCGCGGCCAACTACGTCGCCAAGCGCCTGGAGCCGCACTACCCGATCCTGTACAACGGCCCGGCCGGCCTGGTCGCGCACGAGTGCATCGTGGACCTGCGGCCCATTTCCAAGGCGACCGGCGTCAGCATCGACGACGTCGCCAAGCGCCTCATCGACTACGGCTTCCACTCGCCCACCATGTCGTTCCCGGTCGCGGGGACGCTCATGATCGAGCCGACCGAGAGCGAGGACCTCGCGGAGCTCGACCGGTTCTGCGACACGATGATCGCCATTCGGAGCGAGATCGAGAAGGTGGCCTCGGGCGAGTGGACCGCGGACGACAACCCGCTGGTCAACGCCCCGCACACCGCGGCCGCGCTGGGTGGGGACTGGGACCACGGCTACAGCCGCGAGGTGGCTGTCTTCCCGGCCGGTGTCCCGGTCGCCGACAAGTACTGGCCGCCGGTGCGCCGGATCGACGGTGCGTTCGGTGACCGCAACCTCGTCTGCTCCTGCCCGCCGCTGGAGGAGTACGACAACTGACCGTGGGACGCCGGAACACGGCGGCGTGACGCGGACATGCGTGGGGGCCGGTGCGGAGACTTCTCCGGGCCGGCCCCTTTCCGTACCGGCGGCTCAGGCCGCCTTCACCACCCGGCCCGTTCCCAGCGGCCGGTGCGGGGCGATGATCTGCCCGTCCGGGAGCAGCTCACCGGTGTCCTCGAAGAGCAGGACGCCGTTGCACAGCAGGCTCCAGCCCTGTTCCGGATGGTGCGCCACCAGACGGGCGGCTTCCCGGTCGGCTGAGTCGGCTGTCGGACAGGGTGGCTGGTGCTGGCACATGGATGGGTTCTTTCGCTGCGTAGAGTCGAGTGTCCTGCGGCTTGAAGAGGTGTTCACGGCCGCCCCCCGTATCGATCGGTCCGGTCCCAGTGTTGCCCCACGGGCGTCAATCCGCAGGGATTTCGCAGCAGCGCTTCCTCTCCTCTCATGACGCATCACCCGCCCGGACGGTTCAACGCAACTGCACTGTCACTTCGGGTGGTTCGGGGTGGCCGGATAGGGCTAGTCCGGATGGGCACCCGCCGCCCCCGAGGCGCTGTGCCCCGCCACCGGAGCCGGTGGCGGGGCACAGCGCACGTGGTGGAGCCGAATCAGGCGGGTGAACCGAGCAGGGGGCCGGGACCGGGTGCGATGCGGGTGGTGATCACGGGAAGGAGATCAGCGACCCGGTGCGGACGGTGTGCCGCGATTCCCGGTGGGGCGGGAGCCAGGGGGACCAGCAGATCGGCCGGCGCGGGGGACCCGCCGGCTGCGTCGGCCTCGGTGTCCCCGTGCAGCCACAGGGCCAGCATGTAGAGCTCGGGGATGGACAGCAGCCTCGGCTGGTACGGGGTGACCGACGCGTCCGCCTGGCGCAGGGCGAGTTCGGTCGAGGCGATGTACGGGCCCTCGAAGAAGTGCGAGAAGGTCCAGCCGTCGGGGGTGAGCATCGTGTCGGCCGCGGCGACCGGCCGCTCCGTGCTGCTGATCAGGAAGCGCCATGCGGCGAGCCGGGTGGTGGGCGCGAGCCCGTCCGGTCCGATGCGGTCCAGTACATGGACGGGGAGCGGATGTTCGGGGCTCAGAGGTCCCTGGACGGACCGCAGGCCGGGGGTACGGGCCTCGCGGACCGCGGTCGGTGAACCGAGCGCCGCGAGAACGCTTCTCAGCGCGGGCGCGGGAGCAGGGGGAACGTGCAGCGGCATAGTGGGTCGCCTCTCACTTCGGAGACACGGTGGAGCGTGGGCGGGTGCAGACGGCGCTGTCGGCGTGCGGGGCCAGAGGAGGCCGGTGACTGGGCCGGTGCGTCAACTCTCTGCCTCGTCCGCGGAGTTTATACGACACGTGTTCACGCGGTGTTTCCACTAGCCGCCACGGCTATTGCCGGCAAGGCGGTATCCGGACTTAATTATGCGGAGATTATGCTGATTCGGTGCGAGCGGCGCAGCCACCGCCTCGGGTTTTTCCCGTACAGCGGTAGGCTGAAACGTACCGGTGCTTTCCCAGAGCACGTGCGGGGAAACTGCGCACCCAACCATGCCGCGTGAATGTGCCGCGGGCCACAGTCATCAGATTAGCGGCTACGCGGCGGCCGTGGGGCGTTATGGATCACTCTGCCTGGGCATTATCGACCGTGACGCGAGCGGCCTGGGCCGCGGGCCGCCCACTCGAGGAGGGACACCCCGATGGGGGAGAAGGTCGTGGCGGGCGCTTTTGACCTGTCCGATCGGCTGAAGTACCGGCGGAAGCTCCATCAGTGCCTGGAGGGACTGGAGAGGCTCCTGGCGGAGCGGAGGTTCGACCGGCCGCGCAATCTCATGGGCATGGAGATCGAGCTGAATCTGGCCGGGGCCGACGGTATGCCGAAGATGTTGAATGGGCAGGTACTCGACCGCATCGCGAGCCGGGATTTCCAGACGGAACTGGGGATGTTCAATCTCGAAGTGAACATAGTTCCCCACAATCTGTCAGGGCGTGTTCTCGATCAGCTGGCCGAGGAGTTGCGGACCGGCCTCGGATATGCCGACCGGAAGGCCGCCGAGGTCGATGCCGGGATCCTGATGATCGGAATACTTCCCACGCTCGGACGTGAGGACATGGTCCGGTCCAATCTCTCCGACGTGGACCGCTACGCGCTGCTCAACGATCAAATGGTGGCAGCGCGCGGCGAGGATTTCTCCCTGGATATCGAAGGCGTCGAGAGACTGGTCTGCACCTCCGGTTCGATCGCACCGGAGGCGGCCTGCACCTCCGTGCAACTGCACCTCCAGGTGACGCCGGAACGCTTCGCGGACGTGTGGAACGCCGCCCAGGCCGTGGCCGCGGTGCAGGTGGCGCTGGGCGCCAACTCCCCCTTCCTGTTCGGCCGCGAGCTGTGGCGGGAGTCGCGGCCGCCGCTCTTCCAGCAGGCCACGGACACCAGGCCGCCCGAACTGCAGAACCAGGGGGTGCGGCCGCGGACCTGGTTCGGCGAGAAGTGGGCGGGTTCGGCGTACGAGCTCTTCGAGGAGAACCTCCGCTACTTCCCCCCGCTGCTGCCCATCTGCGACGACGAGGACCCCCTGCGGGTGCTCGACGAGGGAGGGGTGCCGGGGCTCCAGGAGCTGGTCCTGCACAACGGCACGGTCTACCGGTGGAACCGCCCGGTCTACGGGCTCGCGGACGGCGTACCGCACCTGCGGGTGGAGAACCGGGTGCTCCCCGCGGGCCCGACCGTCGCCGACGTGATCGCCAACACGGCGCTCTACTACGGACTCGTCCGGGCGCTCGCCGAGGAGTCCCGTCCGGTGTGGACCAGGATGCCGTTCACCGCCGCCGCGGAGAACTTCGAGACCGCCTGCCGCCACGGCATCGACGCCGAACTGCTCTGGCCGAGGCCGGGCCGCTCGGGCGGACTGACCCGCGTACCGGCCGTCAAGCTCGTCCGGGACGAACTGCTGCCGCTCGCCGCCGCGGGGCTCGACGCCTGGAACATCGAGCCCGCGGACCGCGACCACTACCTCGGGATCATCGAGGAGCGCTGCCGGCGGCGGACCAACGGGGCGTCCTGGCAGGCGGACGCCTACCACCGGGCCCGGGAGTCCGGGCTGGGACGCGGTGAGGCGCTCGCCGCCATGACCCGGCGGTACACCGAGCTGATGCAGGCCGGTGAGCCCGTGCACAGCTGGCCGGCGGGCGTTCCCGGCGAGTGAGGCCGGCGGGCGTTCCCGCACGATGGGGCCGCCTGGGATCCCGGGTCACTGAGCGGAGCCATGCGGGCGCGGCCGGCCGCGCCCGCATGGCTCCGGCGGCACCGGTCCTACTCCTCCCCGGCGCGGCCGCTCTGCCCGGCCGTCATGACGGCCTGCAGGATCACGGCCTGGATCTCCGCCGGGTCGTTGACCTGGTACCCGCCGCCGCCGGTCACCTTCGCTATCTCGTTCACCTCGTCGCGGTCGGCGTCGGGACCCACCGCGATGGCGAGCAACGGCACCGGGCGCTCCGGATCGGCGATCTTCTTGAGCTCGGCGATCAGGGCGGAGCGCGAGATGGAGCGCTCGTCCTGGTTCGAGCCGTCGGTGAGGATCACGACGGCGTTGAACTTGCCCTTCACATAGGTGCGCTGCGCCTCCTTGTAGGCGGCCAGCGCGGTGTCGTACAGACCCGTCGCGCCGTCCGGCACGGGCTTCAGCGCCGCGAACGCCGCGGCGAGCTTCTCGCGGTGCGTGCCGCCGCCCTTGGCCGGGTCGCCGAGCCGGGCGGTCGCCACCAGGCTGCGGTAGTCCTTCTCGCCGTCGAGGGTGGTGGCGAACTCCCAGAGTCCGATCTCGTCGTTCGGGGTGAACTGGTTGAGCGCCTGGATCAGGGACGCCTTGGTGACGTCCATCCGGGACTGGTTGCGGCCCGGCACGATCGTGGCCATCGACCCCGAGGCGTCGACGACGGTGGTGAGCCGCGCGCTCTGCACGGTGATCGTCCACATGCCGAGCGTCTCCTGCAGCACCTCGTCCGAGGGCGGGGTGCCGGGAGAGGTCTCGTACGGCTGTGGGGACTTGGCGCCGGCCGATGCGGTCAGGGTCTCGTCCGCCGTGCCCTCGACGGTCCGGAAGCCGTGCTCCTGCAGGGTGCGCTGCGAGGCGTCCTCGGACAGCAGCGTCATGAACCGAAGCGCCGCCCGGCTCTCGTCGGTGGTCTGCTCCTCCTCGTTGACCAGGGTGAACGGGTAGTTGAGGAGCGGGGTGCCGTCCTTGGGGTAGAAGAGGTCGAGCTTGCCGCCGTCCGTCGACTCGGCGTTGTGGGCGAACGCGGCCTGCTCGGAGAGCAGCACCGCCTGGTTGCGTGACGGGTTGCCCTGCTCGGCGCCGGAGCTGTCCTGCGGCAGCGTCTCGACGACCTGGGTGTCGCCGTCCGACATGCGCTGGGCGAGCAGCTTCGCGGTCGCCGCGGCCCTGGTGTCGCTGTCCCCGCCCAGTTTGTCGGAGGAGATGCCGATGCTCGTGAGCGCCAGCAGACCGGTGGCGCTGCGCGCCGGGTCGGCCGAGCCGAGACGGACCTTGTCGGACTCCATCGCCGCGGCCGTCAGCTCAGCCCAGGAGTACTGCTTCTCCGGCCAGCCGAGGGTCTTGGCCGCCGACGGCACCATGGCGAGGGTGACGGGTGAGGTGGCGACGGAGTCGCCCGGGGTGATCGGAACGGCGTCCCCGTTGCCCTTCGCCCTGTTCAGCCAGAGGTCGGAGTCGGGCAGCCACATCTGGTAGTCCGGCGGGCGGGTGCCGCGGGCGAGGGCGTCCGCGACCTTGTACGAGTCACGCGCCACCACGTCCACGTCCACACAGTGGCCGTCGGATCTCAGGTCGTCCTTGCGTGCCTTGTCGGCGACGGCACGCACGGCGGGCGCGATGTCCGGGGAGGTCATCATGGTCAGATGTACGGCGGTGTCCTCGCAGGACTTCGAGAACGACAGCAGGCCGCCCTGTGCCGCGACCGCCGTTCCCGCGGCCACCGCGAGAACGAGCATGGTGGCGATGGCTACGGTACGACGGCGGCGCGGCGGGCGGTCCCCGCTTCCGTCCGCGGCGTAGTCGTCCGGCAAGCTGTGACGTCCCATGTCGGTGGTGCCCCTCCTTGAGGATGAACAAGGAAAAGGGGGACCACACCATCGGCGATGGTGCTCGTCCCCCGGCCTGTCGCGCATGATCTTCGTACCTGCATTCGAGACCCTAGCGGGGTGCGGGGCGGCTTGGGACGTGAATGCATAACTGAGGGCAGGTGTACAGGTGGAGGCGGGGCGCGTGGCTGATTCTTTTCCTCAGGAGGCCGTGTCACGACGGATCTTGCGGTCCGAGACGGTGTTGGTTCTGGCTCTCTCGCTGGGGGCCAGCGGGGTGTCTGCCCTGATCAGTTTTGTCGGATCCCTGACGAAACCAGGGGGTTTGAAGGATCAGGCGGCCACCCTCAACAGTTCCTACGCGCCGGGACGTCCCTGGCTTGATCTCGCCTGGCAGCTCTTCGGAATCACCACGGCGCTGGTGCCCGTCGCGCTGGTGGCGCATCTGTTGATCAGGGAGGGTGCGGGGCTGCGGGTCATCGGTTTCGACCGGACCCGGCCGATGTCGGACCTGGGGCGCGGCGCGCTGGTGGCGGCGGGGATCGGGAGCGCCGGTCTGGCCTTCTACCTGGTGGCCCGGGCGGCCGGCTTCAACCTCACGGTCGTGCCCGAGTCGCTGCCCGAGGTGTGGTGGAAGTACCCGGTCCTCATCCTGTCGGCGATCCAGAACTCCGTGCTGGAGGAAGTGATCGTCGTCGGGTATCTGCTGCGCCGGCTGGGGCAGTTGGGGTGGACCCCGATGGCCGCCCTGGTGGCCAGTTCGGTGCTCCGCGGCTCCTACCACCTCTACCAGGGCATCGGCGGCTTCATCGGGAACATGGTGATGGGCGTCGTCTTCGTGCTCCTGTACCGCCGCTGGCAGCGGGTGGGGCCGCTGGTCGCCGCGCACGCCCTGCTCGACATCGGCGCGTTCGTCGGTTACGCGCTGCTCGCCGGGAAGGTGGGCTGGCTGCCCACGCCGTGAGCCCGGTGCGGGGTGAGTGACGGGAGGGGGTGTGCGGCTCGTACCGCACACCCCCTCCGGTCGTCACGGGACGAGCCGTGCGCCCACTTCTGCCGTCACAGGGTGACCAGCAGTTCGCCGTCCACGACCGTCACGGCGCGGCCCGTCAGCAGGGTGCGGTCGCCGCGCAGCGAGGTGCGGACCAGTCCGGACCGGGCGGACGCCTGCAGGCCGGTCAGCTCGTCGCGGCCGAGCCGGGCCGACCAGAACGGAGCGAGGGCGGTGTGGGCGCTGCCCGTCACCGGGTCCTCGTCGATGCCCACGGCGGGGAAGAAGCCGCGGGAGACGAAGTCGTAGCCGCGGTCCGGGGCGGCGGCGGCCGTCGCGATGACCCCTCGCCGGGAGAGTGCGGCCAGGGCCGCGAAGTCCGGGGCGAGCGCCCGTACGGCGGCCTCGTCGGCCAGTTCCACGAGCAGGTCGCCCACATGGGGACCGGTGTCGTGCACGGAGAGCGGTTCGGCGCCCAGCGCGGCGGCCAGGCCCTGCGGCGGGGTGTCGGGGGTCAGCGGGGCGGTGGGGAAGTCCAGGGAGATCGAGCCGTCCGGAGCCGTCGTCGAGGTGAGCACCCCGCACCGGGCGGCGAAGCGCACCGTGCCGGTCGCGGTCGCCGTGGTGTGCAGGACGTGGGCGGTGGCCAGGGTGGCGTGGCCGCACATGTCGACCTCGGTGGACGGGGTGAACCAGCGCAGCGCCCAGTCCGCGGTACCGCCGGGCGGCAGCGGGTGGGCGAACGCGGTCTCGGAGAGGTTCAGCTCCGTGGCGATCTGCTGGAGCCGGCTGTCCTCGGGGAAGCCCTCCGGGCCCAGCAGCAGGACTCCCGCCGGGTTGCCGGCGAAGGGGCGGTCGGTGAACGCGTCGACGATACGAATCCTCATGAGCCGACCGTAGGGGCGGGGCGAAGCCGCAGGCCAAGGCCAATTCCGGGTCGGCGGCTCGGAAATCCCGGCGAAGGTGTTTGCCAGGCGACCGGTTCCGATATATCGTTGACGCATCGCGACAGTACAGCGATAGGCGGTACGGCCATCAGCCGTGCTGCGACAGACAAGTGATCAAGATGAGAAGGAGTGCAGTCATGCGTTCACATGGACATGAGCACGGACATGAGCACGGGCACGGACACGGTCGTGGCCCCTTCGGTCCCGGTCGGGGCGAGCGGGGCGACTTCGAGGGCCGCCGGGCGGCCTTCGGGCAGTTCGGACCGCCTTTCGGCGGCGGTCCCTTCGGTGGCGGTGGTCCCTTCGGGGGCGGACGCGGCCGGGGCGGCGGACGGGGAAGGGCGCGCCGCGGTGACGTACGCGCGTCGATCCTGGCGCTGCTGACGGACCGGCCGATGCACGGTTACGAGATGATCCAGGAGATCGGCGAGCGCAGTGGTGGGGCCTGGCGGCCCAGCCCCGGCTCGGTGTATCCGACCCTCCAGCTCCTGGAGGACGAGGGTCTGATCGTCAGCGAGAGCGAGGGCGGCAAGAAGCTGTTCACGCTGACCGAGGCCGGCCGCACCGAGGCCGAGTCGGGCCCTGACGCGCCCTGGGAGGATGCCGGGCGCGGCGTCGACTGGGAGGGCATGAACGAGATCCGGCAGGCCGGGTTCGGTCTGATGGAGGCGTTCGGCCAGGTCTGGAAGACCGGCTCGCCCGACCAGCGCGAGAAGGCGCTGACCGTCATCAACGAGGCGCGCAAGAAGCTCTACCTCATCCTCGCCGACGAGGGCTGAGCCCGGCGGTGGGAGAGTCCGGCGCAGAGGTGTACCGAAGGGCCCCGCGGCAGTGCCGCGGGGCCCTTCGTGCTGCCGGTGGCCGCTGTGGCCCCGGTCAGGCGACGATCAGACCGTCCAGCTTGCGCAGCGACTCGACGAGCGCCGCGGTGGCCGAGTCCTTGAGCTTGCCCGCCATCAGTGAGACCGCGGCGCCGGTGAACTCGCCGTCGATGCGGACCGCGGTGGCGTCCCCGTCGGGGGTCAGTGCGTAGCGCATCTTCAGGTTGACCCCCATCGGGCCCTTGCCCGTGGTCGTCAGCAGCCGGCCGGCCTCCAGCTCCGAGACCGTCCAGGTCACCTCGGCCGGGAAGCCCATCAGCTTCAGGTTCTCCTCGTAGGTCGCCGAGAGTTCGAGCGTGGCCGGACCACCCTTGGGGAAGCTGGTGTGGGTGGCGTTCCACTCCGCGTACGCGCTGAAGTCGGTCAGCTGCGCCCAGACCTTCTCGGCCGGTGCCTCTATACGCGCCTCTGCACTGACTTCGGCCATGCGACCACCCCTTCTCGACGGGTTACGGTGTCGCGGAACGTAGCCGCAGCGGCCGGAACATTCAATACTGATGAAGCGTCAGATCTGCCGGATCCGGTCAGGTCCGCCAGATCAGGGCCGCGTCGAACCGGTCGGACGCGCGGGGGTGCGGTCCGTCGTCGTGGCAGTGGAACGCCGCCCAGAAGAGGTCGGCGGGCAGGGCGTCGGGCGGCGCGTGGACCCGGTAGACGTAGTCGCGCCCGTCGAGCGCCGGCAGCGAG
The DNA here is from genome assembly GCF_035917255.1 of Streptomyces sp. NBC_01257. Classification (NCBI taxonomy): domain Bacteria; kingdom Bacillati; phylum Actinomycetota; class Actinomycetes; order Kitasatosporales; family Streptomycetaceae; genus Streptomyces; species Streptomyces sp. NBC_01257. Next base: position 1,618,428 of record NZ_CP108472.1, on the reverse strand, counting down.
ACAAGCCAGCTCACTTCCGGCACCCCCTTCTGCCGCCGCAACAGTGTTCCGGGCTGTGGGACGCCCCGGAGGAGGCTTCCGGTTGCCGCGGGAGCGCATGGCAAGGCGGCGCGCGCCGTTTGCCGGAATCAGGTTCCGGAACGGCGCGATCTCATCCGTAAGGAGGAGGGATCGTTCCTCTGTGCCCAACTCGGGTGGGATGCGGCAATGGGACTCTCCGGGGACGCTCCGGCTCTTCGGGGCTGATGGGGTGGAAGGGTGCAGAACCGGACCCCGCGGATCCCTCAGCAGCCCGCACCGCATCACCGTGCTGAGTTCGACGCCGGACTCACCGCGGAGCTTGCCGCCGTGGTGAGCGGTGCCCGCAGGCGTGCCCTGCGGGACGGTGACCGGCAGATCGACACCGCTCATCTGCTGCACTCCCTCATCGAGTCCGACCCCGGGGTCCGCGAGGCCTTCGACGGCGGACCGCAGCTGGCCAGGGTGCTCGGCTACCTCGTCCAGCGCAGCATCGGATACGGGCTCCGCTGGCAGGGGGCGGTCGAGGACTCGGGCGCGGTCCCGGTGGTGCCGGAGGCGGATGCCGAGGGGTGGTCGCCCGCCGCGGCGTCCGCGATGGCGGGTGCCTACGGCCGGGCGCGCTCGCTCGGCCGTGAACGGGCGGGCGGCGTCGACCTGCTCGCGGCGCTTGCCGCGGACCGGGAGAGCCGGGCGGTCGAGGTTCTGGAGCGGGCGGGGGTCGACGCGGCGCTGCTCGCGGACCGGATCGTGGAAGGCACCGGCCGGGGCTGACCGCCGGACTCAGCCGGCCGGCCGGGTGAGGGCGTCGAGCGCCGGGCGCAGCAGGGCGGTGACACGGTCGGCGGGGACGTCCCGGAGTGCGGCGAGGCCCAGGAGCTGATGGCCGATGGTGACGCCCACCATCGTGGTGACGATCAGCGCGGCGCACAGTTCCGCGTCGCTGCCGTCCCCGTACTCACCACCCCCGTCGTCGGTCGACAGGGCGTCGCCGATGGCGGTGATCTGGCGGTCGAGCGTTGCGCGGGCGTGTTCGGCGGAGGCCGGGTCGGTGAGCATGGAGCGGAGCATCGCCAGTGTGCCGTCGGGCATTCCGCCGAGCTTGACGCCCAGGGTGGCCATCAGATGGCCGAGCAGTGCGTCGCCGTCCACCGACGCCTGAGCTGCGGGCGGTGCCTGCACGGCCCGGGTGAACAGCCCGCGCTTTGAATCGAAGTACTGCATCACCAGGGCCGGGTCGACGCCCGCCGAGGACGCCACGGCGCGGATGGTGGTGCGGTCGAACCCCTTCGCCGCGAACAGTTCCCGGGCGCTGTCGAGGATGCGCGCCTCGGTGGCCCGGCGGCGGTCCGCGCGGGAGAGGGGGTGGCTGGTCACGGATTCACTCTACAGCTGTTGACCGATGGCGGACCGGCTCGTACCGTCATTTACTCAACAGTCGTTGAGTGAATGGAGCGGATTCCATGACGGATTCCCGGGGGCTCACGTCCCGTACGCCGCGCACGGTGCTGGGCTGCTACCACCGGGCCATGCTGGACAAGTCGGCCGACGACCTCGCCGATCTGTACGCCGTGGACGCGCTGCACGAATTCCCCTTCTCCGCCCCCGGCTTCCCCGCCCGCTTCACGGGCCGTGAGGAGGTGCGGGCCGGCTACCGGGCGGCCTGGATTGCCAGCCCGCTCCAGGTGGTGGAGATCGCGGACGTGGCCGTCCGCCCGGCCGCCGACCCCGGCACGGTCGTCGCCGAGCACGTGGTCGTGGTGCGGTCGGCGGAGGGCGACCGCTTCGCCGTGCCCGGACTGCTGATCATCGAGGTCAGGGACGGGCTGATCACACGGGTGCGCGACTATATGGACGCCCTTGCCGTCGCCCGCGCGGGCGCGTCGGTGGCCGCGGGGTCCGGGGCGTAGCGAAAGCGGGTTCCGCGGTGAACCGCGAGGGCCGGGGCGCCGGACTGTGCTGTCAGGGGCGCCGATGACATCGGAGTGTTACCCCGGTCAGGTGTCACAGGGGTGACGCTCCTGACGCCAGCTGTCATGATGTGCCGATGCACGCGTCTCAGGGAAGAAGCGCCGGCCTGGGACTCGCCCTCGCCTCGGCCTTCGCGTTCGGTGGTTCCGGAGTGGCTGCCAAGCCGCTCATCGAAGCGGGGCTCGACCCGCTCCACGTGGTGTGGCTGCGGGTGGTGGGGGCCGCGCTCGTCATGCTCCCCGTGGCCTGGCGCCACCGGGGCCTGGTCCGCAGCCGCCCCGTACTGCTGCTGGGGTTCGGGCTCCTCGCCGTCGCGGGGGTGCAGGCCTGCTACTTCGCCGCGATCTCCCGTATCCCGGTCGGTGTCGCGCTGCTCGTCGAATACCTGGCGCCCGCGCTCGTCCTCGGCTGGGTGCGTTTCGTCCAGCGCCGCCCGGTGACCCGGGCGGCCGCCGTCGGTGTGGTGCTTGCGGTGGGCGGCCTCGCCTGTGTGGTCGAGGTGTGGTCCGGGCTGACCTTCGACGCCGTCGGACTGCTGCTCGCCCTCGGTGCCGCCTGCTGCCAGGTCGGCTACTTCGTCCTCTCCGATCAGGGAAGCGGCACGACGGCGGAGGATGCCGAGCCTCCGCATCCGGTCGGGGTCATCGCCTACGGGCTGTTGATCGGGGCCGTGGTCCTCACGGTGGTGGCCCGGCCGTGGGGCATGGACTGGTCCCTCCTGGGCGGAGACACGGTCATGAACGGCACGGATGTGCCCGCCTGGCTGCTGCTCGTCTGGATCGTGCTGCTCGCCACCGTCATCGCGTACGTGACCGGGGTGATCTCCGTGCGGATGCTGTCCCCGGCCGTCGCCGGCGTCGTCGCCTGCCTCGAAGCGGTCATCGCGACCGTACTCGCCTGGGTGCTGCTCGGGGAGCATCTGGCGGCCGCCCAGCTCTTCGGCGGTTCGCTGGTGCTGGCCGGCGCCCTCATCGCGCAGTCCTCGACACCGAAGGCGCCCTCCGGGCCCGTCGCCTCGGGACCGGGGGACGACTCGGAGCGGACCCCGGGGGAGTTGTCCGCCGAGCGTGCCGCCACGTAGGGTGACGATCATGCATTTGACTGTGCTTCCGCCTCCCGCCGCCTAGCGCGCGGGCGGCCTCATCTGACGAAGACCGGGCTCGGGCAGTCCCCGAGCGGTTCGTCGCTGCCCGCATGCGGAGCCGAGCGACCACCTCCCGTCTTCCTTGGAGAAGTCACGTGTCGAATCCTGCTTCCGGCCTGTCCGTCGGGCGGAGCCTGTCGTATCTGATCATTGCCGGAGTGGCCTGGGGCACGGCCGGCGCCGCCGCCTCGCTGCTCTTCGGGGCCAGCGATCTCGGGCCCCTCGCGCTGTCGTTCTGGCGCTGCGCCGGCGGCCTCGTCCTGCTGCTCGCCGCCCTCGTGCTGCGGCCCGCCCGGAGGCCCGCCGCCGAGTCCCGGCGCAGGCGGCTGCTGCGCATCCTCGGCACCGGCACCGGACTCGCCGTCTTCCAGACCGCGTACTTCGCCGCCGTCCAGGCCACCGGCCTCGCGGTCGCCACCGTGGTCACCCTCGGGGCGGGCCCCGTCCTCATCGCCGTCGGCGCCCGGCTGACGATGGGGGAGCGGCTCGGTGGCGGCGGACTCGCCGCGGTCACCGGGGCGCTGACCGGTCTCGCCGTACTGGTGCTCGGCGGCGACCCGGGCACGGTCCGGCCCGCCGGGATCGTCTGGGCCCTGCTCTCCGCCGCCGGCTACGCCGCGATCACGCTGCTGACCCGCCGGCTCGGCCGCGACGGCGGCGGCGCGGACCCGCTCGCCACCAGCGCCTGGGCGTTCGGCATCGCCGCGGTCCTGCTGCTCCCGATGGCCGCCGGTGAGGGACTCGTCCCGCAGACGGAGCACGCGGTACGGGTGGTGACGCTGCTCGTGTACGTCGCGGCGATCCCGACCGCTCTCGCCTACGCGCTCTACTTCGCCGGCACCGCGGTGGTGCGGGCGGCCACGGTGTCGGTGATCATGCTGCTCGAACCGGTCAGCGCGGCGGTCATCGCCGTCGTCGTGCTGCACGAGCAGCTCACCACGGCCACGGTCGCCGGGACGCTGCTGCTGCTCACGGCGGTGGTCGGACTGGCGGTCGCCGAGACGCGCGGCGCGGCGCAGGCCCGCCGGGAGGCGGCCGCCCCCGCGTGACCCGCACGGGCGGCGGGGCGGTGCGCCGGCGCACCGCCCCGCCCCCCGTCGGTGATCAGAGCGCGTTCAGGTACTCCGGGACGGCGATCGAGGGATCGAGGTCGTCCGCGGGGACCGGCGCGGCATAGCCGGGGGCGAGGGGGACGACGCCGGACCAGTAGGGCAGCGCGAGATCCCGTTCGTCGTCGTTCGGGCCCCCGGTACGGATCTTGGCCGAGACCTCCCGCAGGTCCAGCCGGATCACGGCGGTGGCCGCCAGTTCCTTCTCGTCCGCGGGGCGCGAGTCCGTGGAACGCCCGGGCACGACCTGTTCCACGATCGCGTCGAGCGCGATGCGCCGCTCCTCGGGATCGGTCACCGTGTGCGCCACGCCGTGGACGACCACCGAACGGTAGTTGAGCGAGTGGTGGAAGGCGGACCGGGCCAGCACCAGTCCGTCGACATGCGTCACGGTCAGGCAGACGGCCAGCCCCTCGTCGCTCCCGCCCGCCGTCCGCAGCGGGCGGGAGCCGGTCGAGCCGTGCACGTACAGCCGCTCGCCGACCCGGCCGAAGAGCGTCGGGAGCACGACGGGCGCCCCGTCCCGGACGAAACCGAGGTGGCAGAGGTAGGCCTCGTCGAGTATCGAGTGGATCACGTCCCGGTCGTACGCCGCCCGCTCGCGGGAGCGGGTCGGAACCGTGCGCCCGGTCGGCTCGTAGGCGGCTGCGGCGTCCGGGCCCGTGGTCTGCGGCTGGTGGGTGTCCGGCATTGCGTACTCCATTGCACTAGTGCATACTGATCTTTGTGCTAGGAGAGTATCGGATCAGTGGGCGGCGTGCATCGGAAATCGCCGCCAGTGTGGAGCGGGCGGTCGGCTCGGGTGAGCTGGCGCCCGGTCAGATGCTGCCTCCCATGCGGGAGTTGGCGAGTCGGCTGGAGGTGAACCCGAATACGGTGGCGGCCGCCTATCGCACCCTGCGCGAGCGCGGGGTGATCGAGACGGCGGGGCGCAGGGGGAGCCGTGTCCGGCCGCGCCCGGCGAGCACGGTGCGCGGTTCGGTGCGGGTCGAGGCGCCGCCGGGTGTGCGGGACCTGGGGGACGGCAATCCCGACCCGGCGTTGCTGCCGTCGCTGGGGGAGGCGCTGGCCGCGGTCGCCGAGGAGTATGCGCGGGGGCCGGGGATGTACGCACAGGAGCCGGTGGACGCCGAGTTCGCCGCGCTGGCCAGGGCCGGGTTCGACGCGGACGGTGTTCCGGCCGGGCCGGTGATCGCCACCTCGGGTTCGCTGGACGCGATCGAGCGGGTGCTGGCCGCCCATCTCCGGCCCGGTGACGCCGTCGCGGTCGAGGACCCGGGCTGGGGCAGCCTGCTGGACCTCGTCCCGGCGCTGGGCATGCGCCCGGTCCCGGTGGCGGTCGACGACGAGGGACCGCTGCCGGACGCGCTGGACGCGGCGCTCAGGGCGGGTGCGCGCGCGGCCGTCGTCACCGACCGCGCGCAGAACCCGACCGGGGCGGCGATCGGCGCAGCCCGCGCGGCCGAACTGCGGGCGGTCCTCGCCGGGTACCGCGGGGTGCTGCTGATCGAGGACGACCACGGACACGCCATCGTCGACCTGCCGCTGCACCCCTTGGCCGGCGCGACCGACCGCTGGGCGTTCGTGCGGTCCGTCTCCAAGGCGTACGGGCCGGACCTCCGGGTCGCCGTGCTGACCGGGGACGCCGTCACGGCCGACCGCGTCTCGGGCCGGCAGCGGCTGGGGCCCGGCTGGGTGAGCCGACTGCTGCAGCGGGCGATGGTGCACCTGTGGACGTCGGGCGCGGTCGACCCGCGCGACGTCGCCCGGGCGTACGCCCGCCGTCGCGACGCGCTGGTGGCGGCGCTGGAGGAGCGGGGCGTCGAGGCGCACGGGCGCAGCGGGATGAACGTGTGGGTCCCGGTCGGCGACGAGACGGGTGCCGTGGCGCGGTTGTTGCACGCGGGCTGGGCGGCGGCACCCGGGGCCCGGTTCCGGATGGCCGCGCCCCCGGGGATACGGCTCACCGTCTCGTCGCTCACCGACGCCGACATCGCTCCGCTGGCGGATGCGGTGGCGGCGGCCGCGGAGCCCGCGAATCCGCTCAGCTACGGATGAGGGACGGCCGCCGTTCCCGGCGCCGCGTTCCGGCGACGGCGTTCGGCGGGCCGGCCGGCCCGCCGGTACGGGCCCTGCTCTGGGTGAGGGCGGCACCGGCCAGGACCACGAGGGCGCCGACCGGGGTGTTCCAGCTCAGCTGCTCACCGAGCACGGCGACGCCGGCGGCGGTGGCGATGACGGGGATGAAGTAGGTGACCATCTGTGCCGTCGTGGGGCCGACCTCGGTGACGAGTCCGTACTGGAGGAGGACCGCGAGACCGGTGCCGAGCGCCCCCAGGGCGACGACGGCCAGAGTGGGCCACAGCGGGAAGGCGTCGGGCGCCGAGGTGAACAGCGGGGTCACCAGGGCGAGCTGCACCGTGCCGAGGAAGAGCTGGCTGCCGGTGAGGGCGAGGGCCGACGAGCCGCTCCCGGCGAGCGTGCGGCGGACGTAGATCCAGCCGATCGGATAGCTGAGGGAGGCCAGCAGTGCCATGGCCGTACCGCTGAAGTCCAGGCCGGAGAAGCCCTGCCAGGCGCCCAGCACGGTCAGCACGCCGAGGAAGCCGAGCCCGAGGCCGGCGACGCGGCGACGGGTGGGGCGGTCCTCGGAGAGGGCGACGAGCGACAGCGCCATGCCCCAGAGCGGTGACGTCGCGTTGCAGATACCGGCGAGCGTCGACGGGATGGTCAGCTCGGCATAGGCGAACAGTGAGAACGGGAGGGCGTTGAGGAGGAAGGCGGCGACGGCCAGATGTCCCCAGGTGCGCGCGGTGCGCGGCAGCCGCTCCCGCTTCACCGCCATGGCCACGGCCAGGACCGCCGTCCCCGACAGGAGCCGGCCGAGCGTGACCTGGAACGGGGCGTAGCCGTCGGTCCCGACCTTGATCAGGAGGAAGCTGAAGCCCCAGATGAGCGAGAGGGCCGCGAAGCGCAGCCGCCAGTCCAGGGCCGGGCGACGGGCCGGGGCGGTGCCGGCGAGGGTCCGTGATGCGGGGGTGGTCTCGGCGGCCGGAGTTCCCGGCGCGGGCGGTGCGCTCATGAGGTCAACGATGACGACTTCGATCTCGTAGCACAAGTGAGACTTTGTGCGCTCACTCCCGTAGCATTGCTTACATGTTGAACCTGGAGCGGCTGCGCACCCTGGATGCCCTCGCCCGGCTCGGTTCGGTCAGCGGCGCCGCCGAGGGGCTGCACGTCACCACCTCGGCCGTCTCGCAGCAGATGGCCAAGCTGGAGCGGGAGGTGGGCCAGCAGCTGCTGGCCAGGAACGGCCGCGGGGTCCGGCTCACCGACGCGGGACAGCTGCTCGCCGACCACGCGGCCCGGATCCTCTCGCAGGTCGAGCTCGCCCAGTCCGACATCGAGGCCCAGCGGGGCGAGGTGGTGGGCGAGATCCGGCTGGGTGCCTTCCCCACCGCCGCGCGCGGACTGTTCCCGTCGACGCTGCGCGCCCTGCGCTCGGACCACCCCGAACTGCGGGTGCGTACGCAGGAGCTGGAGCCCGAGAACGGGATCCGGGCGGTGCTCAGGGGGGACCTGGACCTCGCGGTGGTGCTGGACTGGAGCAACAAGCGGCTGCCGGTCCCGGGCGGTCTCACCCGGGCGGAGCTGCTCGACGACGCCCCCGACATCGCGATGCCCGCCGGTCACCCGCTCGCGGGGCGGGACGAGGTCGGCCTGGAGGAGTTCGCCGACGACGACTGGGTGTCCTGGCCCGAGGGCGAATTCTGTTACGACTGGCTGATGTTCACGCTCCGCTCCAAGGGCATCGAGCCGCGCATCGCCCACCTCGCAGGCGAGCACCACACCCAACTCGCGCTGATCGACGCGGGAATGGGGGTCTGTGTGGCGCCCCGGCTGGGCCGCGGCCCGGTGCCCGACGGGGTGCGGCTGGTGCCGGTGCGGCAGCAGATGAGACGGCATGTGCATGCGGTGTGGCGGACGGACGCCGACCGGCGCCCCTCGATCAGGGCGGCGGTCGCGGCGCTCCGTGAGGCGGGGCGGGCGCTGAACGATCCGCCGGCGGGCTCCTGACGTCCGGCCGGCCGCCCTGCTGCCCGGGCCGGGCCCGGACTCCTCCGGCCGGCAGACCGGCGGGCCGCCCGGTTCAGCTCCCGGCCGGGCCGCCGAGTTTGCCGAAGTCCCAGGAGGTGAGGGCGTCCGGGGTCAGCCGTGCCCAGGCGTGCCGGCCGTCGTGCGGCATCGTCTCCATGCCGAAGTACTTCGCCGCGAACAGCCTCTCCGGAACGGTGAGTTCCGGGCAGGGTTCGCCGGTGCGCGGCGCTTCGCCGACGAAGACGACGTCGCCCGAGAGCTCGATGCCGCGCAGTTCCCCGTACTCCACCCCGTCGTCGACCACCACGGCGATCTTCGGGTCGCGGCTCAGCTGGGACCAGCGCAGGCTCCGGGTGATGGAGTAGAGCCACAGCGAGGTGCCGTCCCAGCAGAACCAGAGCGCGCCGACGTGCGGGCGGCCGTCCGCACCCACCGTGGCGACCCGGCAGGTGCGCTGATCGGCGAGGTAGGCGTCGCGCTCCTCGTCCGTCATCATGATCCGGCGGCCCCGCCGCTGACTGACGGCCATGGGTGGCCCCCTCCCGATAGCTGACTAGGTGTCAGGAATCATGAGGCCTCTTCCTTCATCGCGCAATGGAGGTTAACCTCGCGCGCCGATCCGTCACCGAGAGGGGCAGCCGTGCCGTCCAGGGAACAGCTAGCCGAGCAGGTCGAACCGGCCACCACCGTCCTGCTGACGGTCGAGTGCCAGCAGGGTGTCGTGGGACCCGGCAGCGCGCTGCCCGAACTCGCCAAGGAGGCCCGGTCCTCCGGGGCCCTGCACAACGTCGCCCGGCTGGTCTCCGCCGCCCACGAAGCGGGAGTCCAGGTGCTGCACGCGGTGGCCGAACGCCGCCCGGACGGCCGCGGCGCGAACACCAACGCCCGCCTCTTCCGTGCCGCCGGGCGGCTTCCCGTACAGCAGCACTCCGGCACCACGGCGGTACGGATCGCGGAGCCCATCGAGGTGGCGGACGAGGACCTCGTCGTCCGCAGGCTGCACGGCCTCTCGCCGATAGCGGGCACGGACGTGGACGCGCTGCTCCGCAACCTGGGCTGCCGCACCCTGGTCGTCACCGGTGTGTCCGCGAACGTGGCGATACCCAACGCGGTCTTCGACGCGGTGAACCTCGGCTACGCGGCGGTGGTGCCGTCCGATGCCATCGCGGGGGTGCCCGCCGACTACACCCCCGCGATGATCCGCAACACCCTGGCCCTCGTGGCCACCGTGGCCACGACCGACGACCTGCTCGGCTGCTGGCGCGGCGGACGGGCCGTGAGGCGGCCGGGCGGCGGGGACGCTACGACGCGAGGCTGATCGAGTCGCCCTGGACCGTGATCGGGGTGGCGGGCAGCGGCTTGGTGGCCGGTCCCGTCTTGACGTCGCCCGTCGCCACGTCGAACTTGCTCCCGTGGCAGGGACAGTTGATGGTGCCGTCCGAGACGCTCGACACGGCGCACCCCATGTGGGTGCACTTGGAGGAGAACGCCTTGAACTCACCGGCGGTGGGCTGAGTGACCACGACGCCCTGATCCGTGAAGATCTTGCCGCCGCCCTCCGGGATGTCGGCGGTCTTCGCGAGGACGGGGCCCCCGCTGCCGTCCGTGCTGTCATCGGCCTCCTTGACGGTGCCCGACCCGGCCGGCTCGTCCGAGCCGCCGCACGCGGTCAGCAGGGCGGCCACGGAGACGGCCCCGGCCGCCGTGACGACGGTCCGGCGTCCGATACGGGCCTCGTGGTCCTGCGATGCGCTCATGCTGGCAATCCCTTCCGCGGTGTTCATGGCTCCGACGCTTCGTCCAGGGGTACGCGCGGCCGGTACCCCGTGTTCAAAGCCCCAGGGACTTCCTCAGGAAATCCCGCTCCAGCAGCAACAGGTTGCTCGCGGTCCGCTCCTGGCTGACCAGGTGGCCGGCGCCCGACAGCGGCAGCACCGTGTGCGGCCTGCCCGCGGCGAGCAGTGCTGCGGAGAACCGCAGCGTGTGCGCCACGGCCACATTGTCATCGGCAAGTCCGTGCACGAGCATGAGCGGCCGGGTCAGGGCCCCCGCCTCGTCCAGGAGCGAGTTGCGGGTGTAGTTCTCGGGCAGCACGTCCGGGTGTCCCAGGAAACGTTCCTCCCAATGGGTGTCGTAGAGCCGCCGGTCGGCCGGTGCGGCGCCCGCCACCGCCGCGTGGAAGACCTCCGGGTGCCGCAGCACCGCCGCCGCCGCGAGATACCCGCTGAACGACCAGCCGCGCATCGCCACCCTGGCCGTGTCGAGCCCGGGATGGTGGTCCGCCGCCGCGTGCAGCGCGTCGATCTGGTCCTCCAGGACGGCCGTGAGGCGGTCGCCGTGCACCGACTTCTCCCACGCCTCGCCCCGGCCCGGGGTGCCCCTGCCGTCGGTGACCAGCACCGCGAACCCCTGCTCGGCGAACCACTGGGCCACCGCCACCCACCAGGTCCGCACCTCCAGGACGAGCTGCATGCCGTGTCCGGCGTAGGGGCTGAGCAGCACCGGCAGCGGGGCGTCGCCCGGCCGGTGCCAGGAGGGCAGGTAGAGCCTGCTGCGCAGTTCCCGCCTGCCCAGGCTCAGGGCCAGCGGGCGCGGGGTGACGAGCGGTTCCTCGGCCAGGACCGCGATGCTGCCCGCCGGGGAGCCGGCCCGCAGCACCGTCACCGTATGACCCTGCGGTGTCCTGCTGTCCAGGACCACCGTCGGACCGCCGACCGCCGCCGTGTGCACGCCGGGTGTCGCGCTGACCCGTACGGGCTCCTCATCGGAGCCGTCGGCGGCGTACGACCAGACGTGGACCTCGGTCGGCTCCTCGCCCGCGGTGAAGAACACCCGGCCGTCCGCCGCGCCGAGCACCTCGCGGACCTCGAGACCCGGCGGTGTCGTGGCGCCGCCGATGTCCAGCCCCTGGGTGTCGCCGCCCGGCCGTGCGGGGACGACGAGCGCTCCGGAGGCCAGGCGCAGGGGGGTGCCCGGACGCAGCGCGACCCAGGCGGCGTCGTGCTCCCGGTGCGCCGTGCGGGTCGTGCCCGACTCCTCGTCCACCGCCAGGACCTGGACCGTCCGCTGGTCCCGTGTCTGTACGGAGACCAGCGGGCCCCGGTCGTCCCACCCGGCTGCCACGACGTACTCGAACGCCCGGTCCGTCCACCCGGCCTCCGGGTGCCCGGTGCCGGCCTCCGCGGGCAGCCGGACACCGGTCCGTTCCCCCGTCACCCGAACCACCTGCATCGACACCTTCGCGTTCGGTGTGCCTGCGGCCGGATAGGCGACCACGTGGGGCGGCCGCTCCGGGTCCGCCGGGTCGGTGATGTAGCGGCGGCGCACCCCGGCCGTGTCCACCCGGGCGACCAGGAGCGCGTCGCTCCGCGGCGACCACCAGTAGCCGCGGGAGCGCCCGATCGACTCCTGTGACACGTAGTCGGACAGGCCGTACGTGATGTGCTCCCCTTCCGGTTCCGCGAGCGGCCGGTCGTCCGTCCCGTCCGCGCGTACGGTCCGCAGCGCGCCCGCCGACACGTACGCGATCAGGGAGCCGTCGGGCGAGGGACGCGGGTCGACGACCGGTCCCGCCGTGGTGATGCGGCGCGGGGCGCCCCCTTCGGTGCGGACCATCCACAGGGTGCCCGTGAGCGCGAAGGCCACCAGCCGCCCGGACGTGTCGGTGGCGTACGAGACCACGCCCGACGAGGTGACGTGGGCCCGTACCCTGCGGGCCAGTTCCTCCGGCGGCACCCCGCCCGCCGCCTCGTCCGCGAAGCCGGGGGCGAGGGGATCGGCGAGCAGCCGCTCCGTGCCGTTCTCGTGCAGCCAGAGCCTGCTCACCGGGTCGGTGCCCGAGGTGCCGCGGACGAACAGCACCCGTTCGCCGTCGGGGGAGACGGTGAACTGCCGGGGCACCCCGAGGGAGAAGCGCCGGGTGCGGGCGAACTGGGCGGGGAAGCGTTCCGCGTCGGCCGCGAGGGAGTCGGCGGGGGAGGGGGGAGTCATGGCGACACCATGACAGGTGGAAAGCCCCGTACCGGCACGCGGGTGCGTGCCGGTACGGGGCTCGGGTGACCGGGTGGAGTGGTCAGTGGGCCGGTGCGGCCGCGGTCTCCGCAGCGGCGGTCTCCTCGGCGAGCCGCTCCATGCCGCTCTGCGTCCTGAGCGGCTTCTCCTTGATGAACAGGACCGCGATCAGGGCGAGGAACGCGAAGGGGGCACCGATCAGGAACACGTCCGCGGTCGCGACGCCGTACGCGTGCTCGACCACCTGACGGGCCGGTTCGGGAAGGGTGCTGAGGTTGGGAACACCGTGTCCGGCACCCCCGTTGTCCGCCGCCCCGCCGAAGCCCTTCTCCATCTCGGAGGCCACCCGGTGGCCGAGGACGGCGCCCAGGGCGCTCGTACCGATGGCCCCGCCGAGGCTCCGGAAGAACGAAAGCACCGAGGTGGCCGCGCCGAGTTCCGACGCGGGCACGTCGTTCTGGGCGGCCAGCACCAGGTTCTGCATCAGCATGCCGACACCGACGCCGAGCACGACCATGTAGAGGCTGAGCACGACGAAGGAGGAGTCGGCGCCGATCGTCGACAGCAGACCCATGCCCGCGGTCATGATGACGCCGCCCGCGATCAGGAAGCCCTTCCACTTGCCCCGGGCGGAGATGATCTGCCCGGCCACGGTCGTGGAGACCATCAGACCGAGGATCATCGGAAGGCTCATCAGGCCCGCGACGGTCGGGGTCTTGCCGAGCGAGATCTGGAAGTACTGCGACAGGAACACCGTGCCGCCGAACATGGCCACGCCGACCAGCAGGCTCGCGACGGTCGTGAGTGCCACGGTGCGGTTGCGGAAGATGTCCAGCGGGATGATCGGTTCCTTGACCCTGGACTCGACCAGGACCGCGGTGCCCAGCAGGACCACACCTGCGGTGACCAGCGCGGCGGTCTGCCACGACGCCCAGTCGAACCGGTTGCCCGCCAGGGTCACCCAGAGCAGCAGGGCGCTGACGCCGCTCATGATGAGGACGGCGCCGAGATAGTCGATCCTCACTTCCCGGCGGACCGTGGGAAGTTTCAGCGTCAGCTGGAGCAGCACGATGGCGAGCAGCGCGAACGGTACGCCGATGAAGAAGCACCAGCGCCAGCCGAGCCAGGACGTGTCGACGAGCACGCCGCCGATGAGCGGGCCCGCGACGGTGCCGACGGCGAAGACGGCACCGAAGATGCCGGAGTAGCGGCCGAGTTCACGCGGCGGGATGATCGCCGCCATCACGACCTGGGCGAGGGCCGTGAGACCGCCCGCGCCGATGCCCTGCACGACACGGCTCACGATGAGCAGTCCGACGCTGTGCGAGAAGCCCGCGACGAGCGAGCCGACGACGAACATCGACAGCGAGAGCTGGATGAGCAGCTTCTTGTCGTACAGGTCGGAGAGTTTGCCCCAGATCGGGACGGTCGCCGTCATGGCGAGGAGTTCGGCCGTGACGACCCAGGTGTACGAGGACTGGCTGCCGTTCAGATCGGCGATGATCCTCGGCAGGGCGTTGGAGACCACGGTGGAGGCCAGGATGGCCACGAACATGCCGGCCATCAGGCCCGACATGGCCTGGAGTATCTGGCGGCGCGTCATGCCGGACGCGGCTTCCTGTGGTGCACCGGCGGTGCCGGTTTCGGGTGTGACGGCAGCGGTCATCGGCTGTCGTTCCTCATTCTCTGGTGACTGGTGCGGTGGTGGGTGTCTCGGGCCGTCGGGCCGTGAAGCCGTGGGGCGTTCAGGCCTTCGAGCCTTGAGGTCTTCAGGTCTTCAGTCCGGCGCACAGTGCGGCGAAGGCCTCGCGGCAGAGGCTCTGGAACGTACGGGTACGGCCGGAGGCCGCCCAGACCTCGACCGCGGCGCGCACGGCGGCGATCGCCACGTGTGCCAGGAGCCGGGGATAGAGATCGGTCTCGGGGTCCTGGCCCAGACGCTCGGCCACGACGGCGACCAGGGCGCGTTCGTCGGCACCCTGCGCGGCCAGGAAGCCGGGGAGCAGGGCAGGGCTCCTCTTCAGCACCGCCATCTGGAGTTCCCAGCGTTCGTGGTCCTCCTCGATCTGGGCGAGCTCCTGGGCGAGTGCCTCACTGAGGGCTTCGAGCGCCGTGAGGTGCTCCGGCGCGTTGAGCACGGCACGGCGGGTGCGCTCGGCGTTCTCCTGGACGGGACGGGTGAGGGCGTCCTCCAGGCAGGGGAAGTAGTTGAAGAAGGTGCGCACGGAGACGCCGACGGCGTCGGTGACCGCCTCCACGGTCACGTTCTCGATCCCTCGGTCCGCGGCCATGCGCAGGGTCATGTCGGCAAGGGCGTCGCGCGTGGCGCGCTTCTTGCGTTCGCGCAGCCCGAGAGATGTGTCGTCGGCACTCATGAAGGTGCATGCTATGCAAGTTTGCGCCCTGGGCAAAATTCTTTCCCGGGAGGGGCGGGAGGGGTGTGCGGTGTGGAGGATCCGCCGGACGCCTTCGCCCCGTCCGGCGCGGCGGGGCGAGTTCCGTCAGGCCGGTCAGGACGCGTGGTGGAGGGTGTAGCGCTTGAAGGGGTCGGTGCCCGTGGCCGCCTCGGCGTGGGCGGCGGCGTGGGTCCACTCGCCGATCACGATCGCCCGGTCGCCACCGGACGTCAGGTGGACGTGCGCTGCCAGCAGACCCGGCGCCGGTGCCACGGCGCTCTCCGCTTCGGCGGCCGCCAGGGTGGTGACCACGAAGACACCGGCCGGCCGCTCGGCGTCGTGGACGACGCTGCGTTCCAGCCGGGTGCGGCGGAGTCCGGGGCGCTCGATCCCCGGGACGAGCGTGTCGACGCGGCTGACGGTGCCGGCGCGATGGGCGCGGGCCCACGCCAGATGCTCCTCGTCGCCGGTCCACTGGGCGTAGAAGAGCAGGCCGGTGCCATCGGTGTCGAGGAAGATGTGCTGGGCCAGGCGCCCGGACGGCGTCCCGGCCGCCGCCCATTCCGCGGCGATGGCATCGGCGGCGGCGCGCGAACGCCCGGCGGAACCCGTGAGCCACTCACTCATCAGGGCGGTACCGGCGGCGGGCTGAACGAGATCGAGGAAACGCGTCATGGGTAGAGACCTTGCTGCGTCAACCGCACTT
Source organism: Streptomyces sp. NBC_01257 (assembly GCF_035917255.1). Classification (NCBI taxonomy): domain Bacteria; kingdom Bacillati; phylum Actinomycetota; class Actinomycetes; order Kitasatosporales; family Streptomycetaceae; genus Streptomyces; species Streptomyces sp. NBC_01257. The sequence continues at coordinate 1,602,975 of NZ_CP108472.1, read as the reverse complement.
GAGGTCAAGAGGGGGCCCGGTCGCTTCCTCATCGACCCGCGCGGGTCCGGGTCGTGCGACCCGGGCCCGCGCGGCATCGGCCGTGATCAGTCAGCGAGGGCGGCGAGGGCGCCGGGTGTGTAGGCCCCGCCCTGGTTGTCGAGGATCACGCCGAGCCGGTTGGTCGCGTTGATCATCGCGATCAGGGAGACCAGCGCGACGGTCTGGTCGTCGTCGTAGTGCTTGCGGACCTGCGCCCAGGTCTCGTCCGAGACACCTCCGTGGCCGTCGGTGATGCGGGTGCCCTCCTCGGTGAGTGCCAGTGCGGCGCGCTCGGCCTCGCTGAACACCGTGGAGTGGCGCCAGGCGGCGACCAGGTTCAGCCGGGTCGCGCTCTCGCCGGCCGCCGCGGCGTCCTTGGCGTGGATGTCCAGGCAGAAGCCGCAGCCGTTGATCTGGCTGGCGCGCAACTGCACCAGCTGCTGGGTGGGTTCCGGCAGGGCCGACGCCTGGATCACCTGACTGACGGCGTAGATACGCTTGCCGATCCGGGCGCCGGTCTCGTTCTCGAACAGGTTCATACGGGGTTCCATCTCAACGTCCTCGCTCGTGGCTCCGTGTGCCGCGCGGATCGTCCGTGCGGCGTTCCGATGCCCATGAGTCGCCGGCCGCCCCGGCCCCGTGACAGCACGACGGTGTGACGTAGGTCACTGCGCTGACGTGTCACAGGAAAGCGGGGAGCGGCGACTTGTGAGTGACGCGGACGAGACAGCGAAGACGGGAACCGACGATGGAGGAGCAGGCTGGACGAGCGGCCGGCGCGGGCGGGGAAGGCCCGCGCGCGGCGGGCACGGACGCGGCCACGGAGGCGTTCGTCGCCCACCGCAATCTGCTGTTCACCGTCGCCTACGAGATGCTCGGCTCCGCCGCCGACGCCGAGGACGTCCTTCAGGAGACCTGGCTGCGCTGGGCGGGCATCGACCAGGACACGGTCCGTGAACCCCGCGCCTTCCTCGTCCGCGTCACCACGCGCCAGGCCCTGACCCGGCTGCGCACGCTGAGCCGCCGCAAGGAGTCCTACGTCGGCCCCTGGCTGCCCGAGCCCCTGCTCACCGCGCCCGACGTCGCCGATGACGTGGAGCTGGCCGACAGCGTGTCCATGGCGATGCTGCTGGTCCTGGAGACCCTCGGCCCGACCGAACGGGCCGTGTTCGTGCTGCGCGACGTCTTCGCCGTCGAGTACGACGAGATCGCGCAGGCCGTCGGCAAGACCCCCGCCGCGGTCCGCCAGATCGCCCACCGCGCACGGGCCCATGTCGCGGCGCGCCGCCCGCGCGAGGCCGTCTCCCGGACCCAGACGCGCGGCGCGCTCGCGGCCTTCCAGGAGGCGGTCGAAACGGGTGATCTGCGGCGCCTGCTCGACATGATCGCCCCGGACGTCGTGCTGCTGACCGACGGGGGCGGAGTCGTACGGGCCGCACTGGAGCCCGTCACCGGTGCACGGACCGTCGCCGATGTGCTCCTGAGGATCGCCGCGGCGACCCTGGAGCCGGCCCAGGTCAACGGGCACCCGGCACTGATCGTGCGGACGGGCGGCGAGATCGACACGGTGCTCGCGGTGCGTCTGGAGGGCGGTCTCATCAGCGGCCTCTATGCCGTCCGCAACCCGGAGAAGCTGTCCCGCGTCGACCGGGAGACCGCGGTGACCCGGTGAGCCGGCATCGGACCCGGGGCAGCGGCCCGGCGCCCGCGTGAGGGTGCGGGCTGCCGGGACCTTCTCCGTACGCCCTCAGCCAGGTCCGACGGCCGACCGTGCGGCGAGGTAGCGGGCGGGGAACTCCCCGCCGCCGTGCACCGCGAGGTCCGCCCCGTTGACGTACCCGGACAGGCCGCCCGCCAGGAACAGACAGGCGCGGGCCACGTCGCCGGGCACCGCCATCCGTCCCATCGGGATGACACCCGCCACCGCCGTCCCGCCGTCCGTGCCGTAGACCGACGCCGCGCTCTCGGTGCGGATCAGCCCCGTGGTGATGTGGTTGACCCGGACCGCCGGCGCCCACTCCAGGGCCAGCGCCCGGGTGAGGGCCAGCAGCCCCGCCTTGGCGGCCGAGTAGGCGGCGGTGCCCGGCTGCGGATCGTGGGCGGAGACACTGCCGATGTTGATGACCGAGCCCCCGCCGTCCTGGACCGCCATCACGCGGTGAGCGGCCTGCGCCACGTAGAACGGCGCGAGCAGGTTGAGCGCCACGATCTTCTCGACGAAACGCGGCGAGACGGTCGCCGCGTCGGCGTCCGGGGAGCCGCCCGCGTTGTTGACGAGCACATCGAGCCGGCCGAAGCGTTCCACCGCCGCGTCCGCCAGCGAGGACGCCGCCGCCGGATCGCGCACGTCGGCGGGGACGAAGACCGCCTCCCGGCCCCCGGCCGACGGCAGGGTCCGCGGGGTGCCGCGGCCGCAGACCACCACGTCGGCCCCGGCACCGAGGAACGCCCCGGCGATGGCGGCTCCGATTCCCTTGGTGCCGCCGGTGACCAGCACCACGCGCCCCGCGAAGTCCAGCGGATCGCCGATGTCCATGTGCCGCACGCCCTTCTCCGTCTGCCGGTGCCCGCTCATCGGGCGGCCAGGCCGAGCCCGGCGGCGAGCCGTGCCCGGTGCTGCGCGGGCGGTCCGAACAGCTCGCCCGCCCCGTGCGCCCGCTTGAAGAAGCGGTGCGCGTCGTGCTCCCAGGTGATCCCGATCCCGCCGTGCAGCTGGATCATCTCGCCGGCCACCGCCGAGAACGCCTCGGAGCAGACCGACTTCGCGACGGCGGCGGCCCTCGGCAGCGCGCCCGGGTCCTCGTCGGCGGCGAACGCCGCACCGAGCGCCGCCGAACGCGCGGACTCCACCAGGACATAGGCATCCGCCAGCCGGTGCTTGACCGCCTGGAACGAACCGATCGCCCGGCCGAACTGCACCCGGTCGCGGGTGTACTCGACGGTGAGTTCGAGGCAGCGCCCGGCGGCACCCACCTGCTCCGCGGCGAGTGCCGCGCACGCCAGGTCCCGGACATGCTCCAGAACCCGGGCGCCGTCACCGTCCGCGCCCAGCAGCCGCCCCTCGGCGCCGTCGAGCACCCAACGGGCCTGGACCCGGGTGCCGTCCATGGTCACCACGGGCTCCCGGCGCACACCGGCGGCACCGGGCACCACCTCGAAGAGCGACACCCCGGCCGCCGTCCGGGCCGCGACCAGCACGACGTCGAGCGCCGGCCAGTCCAGGACGTGCTCCTTGGCCCCGGTGACCAGCCAGCCGCCGCCGGGGCACGGGGCCGCCTCGGCACGTACCGCACCGAGGTCCCAGGAACCGTGCTCCGCCCAGGCCAGCGTGCCCACCGAGCTGCCCGCGGCGAGCCCGGGCAGCAGCCGCCCGCACGCCTCCCGGTCCCCGGAGGCGAGCAGCGCGCCCACGGTGAGCACCGCAGAACCCAGACACGGCAGCGGGCTCAGGCTCCTGCCCAGCTCCTCCATCAGCACATGGACATCCCGGGCGCCGCCGCCCGCCCCGCCGTACCCCTCCGGGACGGCGAGCCCGGCCGCACCGATCTGGGTGGCCAACGGCGCCCAGGCAGACTCGTCTTGATGTTGCGTCAGCAGGGAACGTACGGCCGATCGCAGCTCTTCCTGCTCCTGCGTCAGTCTCATCGCGCCGCTCCCATGACGCGGGCCCGGCACGCGGCCGGGGTGCCCCACGCGTCGCGCAGCGGCCGCGCCTTGCGGATCCACAGGGACAGGTCGAGCTCATCGGTGTAGCCCACGGCGCCGTGCAGTTGGAGGGCGGTGCGGGCCGCCCCGTACGCCGCCTCACCCGCCGTGACCTTGGCCGCGGCGACCGCCCGCCCCGCGTCGTCGTCCCCGGCGGCCAGCGCGAGAGCCGCGCCGTGCACCAGCGGTTCGGCGAACTCCAGGGCCAGCAGGGTGTCGGCCAGCCGGTGCTTGACCGCCTGGAAGGACCCGATGGCCACGCCGAACTGGGTGCGCCGGGTGACGTAGGCGACGGTACGGGCCAGCAGGGTCCGGCCGACACCGAGCGACTGCGCCGCCGTGACGAGTGCGGCGACGTCGGCCGCGTACCCGGCGGCGGCCGTGACCGCGGCGCCCCGGGCGAGGACGGTGCCGCCCGACGGCCGCGACAGCCGCCGGCCGGGATCGGCCGAGGGCTGCACGGGCCCCGCCCCGGCGGCGAGGCGCAGCGTGTCGCCGTCCACCACGAACACCGCGTCGGCCGCGTCCGCGTCCAGGGCGAACGGGCCGAGCGAGGTCAGGCAGAGCGAGACGGCGGACTTCCCCGAGGCGATGCCGGGCAGCCGGTCGCCGGCGACGCGGTCGTCGCCGAGCCGGTCGAGCAGGGCCGCCGCGGCAACCGTCTCGACCAGTGGTCCGGGGACGGCGTGCCGCCCCAGCACCTCGAAGGCGAGGGCGAGTTCGAGGGGCAGCGGGCCCAGGCCCTCGTGCTTCTCCGGTACCGCGAGGGCGAAGACCCCCGCCTCGGCCAGCCGGGACCGCACGGCCTGCCCGGGCCCGTGGTCGCCGGCCGCCCAGGCCCGTATCGCGGCCGGGGTGTCGCAGGAGGTGAGCAGACCGTCGAGGGAGCGGGCGAAGTCCCGCTGCTCGGCGTCCAGGAGGAAACGCATCAGCGGCGCCCCTTCGGCAGGCCGAGCAGCCGCTCGGCGATGATGTCGCGCTGGATCTCGTTGGTGCCCGCGTAGACGGGACCGGCCAGCGAGAAGGTGTAGCCCTCCGCCCAGCCGCCCGATGGCGATTCGGCCGCGTGGTCGGCGAGTTCGCCGTACGGGCCGAGCAGGTCGAGCGCCGTCTCGTGGAGTGCGATGTCCAGCTCGGACCAGTAGATCTTGTTGAGGCTGGAGGTCGGCCCGGCCGGACCGCCGTCGCCGTACAGGACCTGGGAGGCGCCCGTGTAGGAGAAGAGCCGGTAGGCGCGGGCCCCGATCACCGCGTCGGCGACCCGGTCGCGCAGCGCCGTGTCCGCCGGGTCGCCGTGCTCGTGCCACAGCGCGGTCAGCCGGTCCGCGGCGGCCGTGAAGCGGCCCGGGCTGCGCAGGGTGAGTCCGCGTTCGTTGCCTGTGGTGCTCATCGCGACCCGCCAGCCCTGCCCGGGCTCGCCGATGACGTCCTCGTCGGGCACGAACACCTCGTCCAGGAAGAGTTCGGCGAAGGCGGGCTTCCCGTCCAGCCGCCCGATGGGCCGGACGGTGACGCCCTCGGCGTCCAGCGGGAACATCAGATACGTCAGCCCCCGGTGCGGCCGGTCCGCGTCCGGGTCGCTGCGGAACAGGCCGAAGGCCCGGTCGGCGAAGGCGGCCCGCGACGACCAGGTCTTCTGCCCGCTGAGCAGCCAGCCGCCCCCGGTCCGTACCGCCCTCGACCTCAGCGAGGCCAGGTCGGAACCGGACTCCGGCTCCGACCACGCCTGCGCCCAGATGACCTCGCCGCGGGCCATGGCGGGCAGGATCCGGGTCCGCTGCTCGGCGGTGCCGTGCTCGAAGAGGGTGGGGGCCAGCAGGCTGATGCCGTTCTGGCTGACCCGGCCGGGCGCCCCGGCGGCGTAGTACTCCTCCTCGAAGACCATCCAGCGCAGCAGGGAACTCCCGCGCCCGCCGAACTCCTCGGGCCAGGAGACCGCCGACCAGCGGTCGGCGGACAGGACGCCCTCCCACTCCCGGTGCGCGGCGAACCCCTCGCGGGTCTCCAGGGACGGCAGGGGAGCGGCCGGGACATGAGCGGCCAGCCAGTCGCGTACCTCGGTACGGAACGCCTCGTCGGCCGCGTCGAAATCGAGGTCCATCAGCCGCTCGCCTCCTTCATCGCCCGGATGTCCATGCCACCGAGCGCGTCCGGTGCGGTCTCGGCGTTGTGCGCGTGCGCCAGGTGGTGCAGGCCGAACACCGAGTCCATGCCGGTGTGCAGGCCCTGGAGGTCCTCGGCCTGGTTGACCGCACGCTTGGTCAGCGCCAGCCCCATCCGCGGCATCTGCGCGATGCGCAGCGCCAACTCAGCCGTGCGGTCGGTGAGTTCCGCCCGGGGTACGACCCGGTTGACCATGCCCACCTCGTACGCGCGCTGCGCGCTCATCCGGTCCCCGGTGTAGAGGAACTCCTTGGCGATCCGCGGCGGCATCACCCACGGGTGGGCGAAGTACTCGACACCGGGGATGCCCATCCGGACCACCGGATCGGCGAAGAACGCGTCGTCCGACGCCACGATCAGATCGCACACCCAGGCCAGCATCAGACCGCCCGCCACGCACGCGCCCTGCACCGAGGCGATGACCGGTTTCGGCAGCTCCCGCCACCTGCGGCACATCCCCAGATACACCTCGGACTCACGGGCGAAGCGGCTCTCGGCGCCCTCCTTGTCCGAGTGGTCCCACCACAGTCCCGCCCGGCGCTCGAACGGCAGATGGGCGTCGCGCCCCGGGGTGCCGATGTCATGGCCGGCCGAGAAGTGCTCACCGGCGCCTGCCAGGACGACGGTCTTCACCTCGCCGTCGTCGGCGGCGCGGTAGAACGCCCGGTCCAGGGCGTAGGTCATCGCGGAGTTCTGCGCGTTGCGGCAGCCGGGCCGGTTCATGGTCACCGTCGCGACCGGGCCCCGCTTCTCGTAACGCACCGGTTCGTCGTGGGCAGCGGACATCGGCCGCTCCTTCCCTAACAAGTGTTTGGTAGATTAACGTACCCCCATGAGCAGCGTCGAGGAGTTCCGCGCCGAGATCCGCGGCTGGCTGGCCGCCAACCTCACCGGCGTCTTCGCGGGCCTGCGCGGCCGCGGCGGACCCGGACGGGAGCACGAGGCGTTCGCCGAACGGCTCGCCTGGGAACGGCACATGGCCGCCGCGGGCTGGACGTGCGTGGGCTGGCCGGAGGAACACGGGGGCCGGGGCGCGACCATCGAGCAACAGGTCGCCTTCCACGAGGAGTACGCCCTGGCCGACGCTCCCGCGCGGGTCAACCACATCGGCGAGCAGCTGCTCGGGCCGACCCTGGTGGCCTTCGGCACGCCCGAGCAACGGGCCAGGTTCCTGCCGCCGATCGTCGCCGTCGAGGAGCTGTGGTGCCAGGGCTACAGCGAACCCGACGCCGGCTCCGACCTGGCGAACGTCCGCACCAGGGCCGAGCGGGACGGCGCGGACTGGGTCGTCACCGGGCAGAAGACCTGGACGTCACTCGCCCACGAGGCGCAGTGGTGCTTCGTGGTCGCCCGCACCGAACCGGGCTCCGCCCGGCACCACGGGCTCTCCTACCTCCTGGTCCCGCTGGACCAGCCCGGCGTGGAGATCCGGCCGATCACCCAGCTGACCGGCACCTCCGAGTTCAACGAGGTCTTCCTCGACGGCGCCCGTACCGCTGCCGGGCACGTCGTCGGCGCCCCGGGCGACGGCTGGCGGGTGGCCATGGCGACGCTCGGCTTCGAACGCGGCGTCTCCACGCTCGGCCAGCAGGTCGGCTTCCGGCGCGAACTGGAGACCCTCATCGATCTGGCCCGGCGCAACGGCGCCGCGGACGACCCGCTGATCCGCGACCGGCTCGCCCGGGCCTGGACGGGTCTGGAGACCATCCGCTGCAACGCCCTGCGCATGCTCGACGGCGTGGCGGCCGGCGCACCCGGCCCGGAGGCCTCCATCGGGAAGATCTTCTGGGCCACCTGGCACCGCGAACTGGGCGAACTGGCCATGAGCGTCCTCGGCGCCGGAGGCATGACGGCACCCGGTGAACCGTACGGACTCGACGACTGGCAGCGGCTGTTCCTCTTCTCCCGCGCCGACACCATCTACGCCGGGTCCAACGAGATCCAGCGCAACATCATCGCCGAGCGCGTTCTCGGCCTGCCCAAGGAGATCCGCCCGTGACGACCCAGCCGCCCCATGTTCCGGGCCACTCCCTCCTGGCCGGACGCACCGCGGTGATCACCGCCGCCGCGGGCGCCGGGATCGGCGGGGCGACGGCCCGCACGTTCCTGGAGGAGGGCGCCCGGATCGTCATCGGCGACGCCCACGCACGCCGCCTGGGAGAGAGCGCGGCCGCGCTCGCCGAGGAGTTCGGCGCGGACAACGTCGGCGCGCTGCCCTGCGACGTCACCGACCAGGACCAGGTGGACGCACTGTTCGCGCTCGCCGCCGAACGCCACGGCGGGCTGGACATCGTCGTCAACAACGCCGGACTCGGCGGCACCGCCGACCTCGTCGACATGACCGACGAGCAGTGGTCGAAGGTCCTCGACGTCACCCTGAACGGCACCTTCCGCTGCACCCGCGCCGCTCTGCGCCACTTCAAGGAGCGTCACCCCGACGACCCCTCCGGCGGCGTCGTCGTCAACAACGCCTCCGTCGTGGGCTGGCGCGCCCAGCGCGGCCAGGCCCACTACGCCGCGGCGAAGGCCGGCGTCATGGCCCTGACCCGGTGTGCCGCCCTGGAGGCCGCCGACTTCGGCGTACGCGTCAACGCCGTCGCCCCGAGCCTGGCCATGCACCCGCACCTGGTGAAGGTCACCACCCCCGAACTGCTGGCCGAACTCACCGCACGAGAGGCCTTCGGCCGGTACGCCGAACCCTGGGAGATCGCCAACGTCATCGTCTTCCTGGCCAGCTCCTACTCCTCGTACATGACGGGGGAGACCGTCTCCGTCAGCAGCCAGAGGGCGTGAGGTCGATCACCCCGCACCCCAACGCCGAGCGACGGGCCGAACTCCTCGCGACCGCCGCCGGGGTGTTCGCCGCCCAGGGCTACAACGCCACCACCGTCCGCCGCATCGCGGACGCCGCCGGGATGCTCGCGGGCAGTCTCTACTACCACTTCGACTCCAAGGAGTCGATGCTGGACGAGATCCTCTCGGCCTTCCTCGACGAGCTGTGGGCCTGCTACGACACGGTGCTCGCCGCCGGCCTCGGACCCCGGGAGACCCTCGGGGAACTCGTCACCCAGTCCTTCCGGCAGATCGACCGGCATGGTCCCGCGGTCGCCATCTACCAGAAGGAGTCCCGGCACCTCTCCGCCCAGCCGCGCTTCGCCTATCTCGCCGCATCGCAGCCGAAGTTCGAGAACGCCTGGCTGCGCACGCTGGAACGCGGCGTCGCCGAACGGGACTTCCGCGCCGACCTGGACGTCCGGCTCGTCTACCGGTTCGTCCGCGACACGGTCTGGGTGGCCGCCTCCTGGTACCGGCCCGGCGGCACCCACGACGCCGAGGAGATCGCCCGCCAGTACCTGTCCATGGTCCTGGCCGGCATCACCATCCGCACCTGACACCCGATCACCAGCCCTTCACCAAGGAGAAGTCATGGCCGAGGCCTACATCGTCGAAGCGGTCCGCACTCCGGTCGGCCGGCGCAAGGGCGGGCTGTCCGCCGTCCACCCCGCCGACCTCGGGGCCCATGTCATCAAGGCGCTCGTCGAGCGCACCGGGGTCGACCCGGCCGCCGTGGAGGACGTCGTCTTCGGCTGCCTCGACACCGTCGGCCCGCAGGCCGGCGACATCGCCCGCACCGCCTGGCTCGCCGCCGGCCTTCCCGAGGAGGTGCCCGGCACCACCGTCGACCGGCAGTGCGGCTCCTCCCAGCAGGCCGTCCACTTCGCCGCCCAGGGCGTGCTGTCCGGCACCCAGGACCTGGTCGTCGCGGGCGGCACCCAGAACATGTCGATGATCCCGATCGCCTTCGCCAGCCGCCAGGCGGCCGAACCCCTCGGGCTGACCGAAGGCCCCTACGCGGGCTCCGCGGGCTGGCGCGCCCGCTACGGCGACGCACCCGTCAACCAGTTTCACGGCGCCGAACTCATCGCGGAGAAGTGGGGCATCTCCCGTGAGGACATGGAGCACTTCGCGCTCCGCTCCCACCGCCGGGCCCTGCACGCCATCGACGAGGGCCGCTTCGCCCGGGAGACCGTCGCGTACGGCGAGGTGACGGTGGACGAGGGGCCGCGCCGGGACACCTCGCTGGAGAAGATGGCCGGCCTCAAGCCGGTGGTCGAGGGCGGCCGGCTGACCGCCGGGGTCTCCTCGCAGGTCTCCGACGGCGCCTCCGCGCTGCTCATCGCCTCCGAGCGGGCCGTCGCCGAGCACGGTCTGACCCCGCGGGCCCGCATCCACCACCTCTCGGTGCGCGGCGAGGACCCGATCCGGATGCTGTCCGCGCCCATTCCGGCGACGGCGTACGCGCTGAAGAAGTCCGGGATGTCCCTCGACGACATCGATCTGGTCGAGATCAACGAGGCCTTCGCCCCGGTCGTCCTGGCCTGGCTGAAGGAGACCGGCGCCGACCCGGACAAGGTGAACGTCAACGGCGGCGCCATCGCGCTGGGCCACCCGCTCGGCGCCACCGGTGCCAAGCTGATGACGACCCTGCTGCACGAACTGGAGCGCACCGGCGGCCGCTACGGACTGCAGACCATGTGCGAGGGCGGCGGCCAGGCCAATGTGACCATCATCGAGCGCCTCTGAGGGACGGGTTCGCAGACCCGACTCCCGACTCCCGGTGGCCCGGCGGGCAGCGCGGGCCGTCGACAGGAGCCCTATTCCGGACATCTGACGTCCGATGTTCGATAGAGTCCCTCTTGCCGGGCAGCTCCGCACCACCGCCCGGGACCCGTCACCGGCAGGGGAGACCCGACACCATGAACACAGCACGGCCCGCCGCTCTGGTGGGCGCGTATGCGGCACTGCCCGCCCTGCGCGCCGATCAGGAACACTTCTACGAGGGGCTCGCGGTCCGGCGGATCGCCGACGGCCTGGAGATCCCCTTCCGGGACGGCCTCGGTGCGGACGTCCGGTGGCTGGCAGCACAGCTGCGCGGCCGTTTCACCCGTTCGGTGATCACGCTGATTCCCGGCACGATGATGCGCGTGGGAGCCACTGCCGGGTTCGGTCTGGCCTCCGCGGACCATGACGGCCGGCAGGCTGCGCTCGCCTTCCTCCGCGAGGCCCGCGTCGCCGCCGAACAGGTCAACCAGCTCACCGGCGAGCAGTCGGTCTCCGCCCTGCACATCCACACCGCGCCCTCGACGACCGCCGTGGCCGAGATGTTCGCCCGGTCCCTCGACGAGATCGCGGCGAGCGCGTCCGCCGCCGGCGGCTGGTCCACCCGGCTCGTCCTGGAGCACTGCGACGCGTACGCGCCGAACGTCCCCGGGGAGAAGCGCTTCCTGCCGCTGGAGGACGAGATCGTCCTCGCCCGCGAAAGCGGCATCGGTATCGCCGTCAACTGGGGCCGGTCGGCGATCGAGGCGCAGGACCCGGCCCGGCCGCTCGCCCAGATCGGCCGGCTCGCCTCCGACGGCCTGCTGGAGGGCGTCATGTTCTCCGGCGCCGGTCCCACCGCCAACCGGTACGGGGGGCCGTGGGCGGACGCGCACCTGCCCCTCACCGAGGACGAGCCCGCCTCCCTCATGGACGCCGACGAGGTGCGCCGTTGCCTCCGCGCGGCCGGGGGCGCGTTGTCCTACGCGGGGGCGAAGATCCAGGTCCCCGGTGATGCCGGCGTCGACGAGCGGCTCGCGATGGTGGGCCGCGTCATGCGGCTCGTGACCGGGTCCGGCGTCGACGCGCGCCGCTGACGGACTCCGGGCGCACCGCACCGGGAGTCCGCCGGCGGCTCCGCCCGCCGCGCGTCCGTCAGCGGTGCGGGTGGCCCTTGTGCCCGGACGCCTTCACGGTCCAGGTCAGGCGCTCGGTGGCCTCGGCGCGCACCTGGGGATCGCGGATCGACGCGGACCTGTCCGCGGACTCGACCGTGACGGTGTGCGTCCTGCCGTCCGCGGGAACGCCCAGTGCGGCGGGGACGGCGGCGGTGAGACCCTGCGCCCGCTTCACCCGTGCACCGTCGACGTACCAGCGCAGCTCCGGCGAGGCGAGGCCGGTGAGCGCGGCCCGGGAGACCTTGAGGCGCGTGGTCCTGAGGATGGCGCTGCCCGTGGCGGTCCCGCTGCTCAGCGCGTTGGCCTCGCGGTAGAAGCCGGCGATCATGGCCTCGCGCCCGGGGAGGTTGAAGTCCCTGACGTCCAGGGCCCGCATGAGGGAGTTGGCGGTCGGGCGGTAGATCCCGAAGGGGTAGTAGCTGCTGCCCTCGTACGTGCCCACGGTGCCGCCCGTGGGGTCGGTCTCGCCGAGCCAGCGGTACCACTTGCTCCGGTTGGCGGCCATCTGCTCCGCCGTGAAGACACTGGAGTTGATGTCGGGCACCTCGCCGCCCGACCAGGTGCCGTAGCTGTCGTACGTGTACTCGTCCGCGAGGAGGCCCACCGAGTGGGCGATCTCGTGGGCGGCGATCATGCTCGACTGCGCGTTGTCCGAGGAGAGGGTGGAGACGCCGTCGAACGGGTAACCCTCCGCCTCCAGGCCGGAGTAGCCGGCGCCGCCGTACTTGGTGGAGTGGGAGATGACGATGACCAGGTCGGCCTCGGGGGCCTTCGCGGCGTAGGAGGCGACCTTGTCGATGTCGGCGCAGATCAGCCGCTCGGTTTCGGAGCACCAGAAGTAGCTGCCGAGCGCGGTGTTCCTGGTGACGTCGGCGGTCGGGTCACCGGTGATGCCGGATTCGGCGGACACCGCGTCGACTGTCCACACGTTCATCAGGCCCTGATAGCTCGCGTAGGGCTCGATGCCGGTGATGTCGGCCCACTTCGCGGCCGCCGCGGTGTGGAAGGCGTCCTGCTCGCCGGCGGTGTAGCCGTCGCCGACGATCACCACGTCGAGCCGGTCGGCCGAGGGGCCGGTCACGGACAGCTCCCCGACCTCCCCGTCCGTCGTCCCCGCAGTGGGTGCGGCGCTGCGGGCGGCCGAACGGCCGGTCGCGTGATCCGTGTTGACCGGGACCTCGGTCCGCCGGCCCTCGCCGCCGGGTTCGGGGAAGTACTCGACGTCGAGGCGCTGTTCCTGGACGGGCTCCGGGTCCACGGCCGCCGCCGGCGCGGCGAGAGCCGCACCCATGACGGCCGCGAGCGCGACGCCCACGGATATCGCGGCGGTTCTCCGCGTGCGCATGCCGGTCCTCAGCAGCTGCCCCATGTAACTCTCCTGTTCACTACGCTTGAATTGCCGTTTAACCTAGGCTTCGTCAGGGGGCCGCACAACGGTTCTGATGAGGGCGCGTTGTTGTTCTCGGGTGACCGGGATACTCGTAACCGGACGAATGCCGACATCGGGGCGACAGGCGCAGGACGAGGGGGCCGCCATGGCGGGTTCGGGCAGAGCGAAGACGGCCGGCGGCACGGCTCCGGGCCGGTCCGGTAAGGAGCCGGCCGGGGGGCAGGACGCCCCGGCGGCGATCGGCCTCCGGGTGAAACGGCTGCGCAAGGAACGCGAACTGACGCAGCGACAGCTCGCCGAGCCCGCGTACACCGCCGCCTACGTCTCCACCCTGGAGGCCGGCAAGGCGCGGCCATCCGAAGCCGCCCTCCGGCATTTCGCCGAACGCCTCGGAGTCGCCCACGAGGAGCTGTCCACGGGCCGGCCCACCCACATCGCCACCTCCCTGCGGATGGAGCTGGCCGACGCCCAGCGGATACTCGCCGTCGAGGACGCCGCCGACGCGCGGGCCGTCTACGAGCGGGTTCTCGGCAGGGCGCAGGAGTACGGGCTCGCACAGGAACGGGCGGCGGCGCTCGTGGGCCTCGGGGAATGTGCGCTGGAGACGGGCGAACTGGCCGATGCTCTCTCCCGGTTCGCGGCGGCCGAGCGGGCCCTGGCCGACGAGCCGCTCCCGGCCCGGGCCCGGGCGGTCCGGGGCAGGTCGGTCGCCCACTTCCTGGCCGGTGAACTGCGCTACGCCTGCTACCTCCTGGAGAGCGCGATCGACGAGCTGAACACCTCCGGGCTGCACGACCCGGGCGCGTTGCTCCAGCTCTACACCGCCTCGATCGCCCCCTACATGGACATGGGCGCCCACGCCAGGGCCGCGCAGGCCGCCGAACTGGCGCTCGCCCTGGTCCCGCAGGTCGCCGACCCCGCCCTGGTCGCCGCCATGCACCGGACCGTGGCCCGCACGCTCCTCGCCGAAGGCCGGGTCGACGCCGCCCAGGCCTCGCTGGCGCGGGCCACCGAGCTCTACGAGCAGCTCCAGATCCGTACCGAACTCGCCCACTGCCACTGGATGCGGGGCTACGTCTGCGCCCAGCACGACGACCTCGTACAGGCAGAGGAGGCGCTGCGCACCGCGCACTCGATGCTGGTGTCCAGACGGGCCGCCCTGTACGTCTCGCAGGTGGAGGTCGAACTCGCCGACGTCCTGCGCAGGAGGGGGAAGTCGGCGGAGGCGGCGGAACTGCTCGGCAACCTGCTGGCCGGACTCCAGCCCGGCCGTGGCGCGGTGCACGCCGGCGGCGCCCACCGGCTCCTCGGGCTGATCGCCGAGGAGGCCGGAGACGCCGGCGCGGCCGAGGCGCACTACGCCACCGCGCTCTCCCTGCTCGAACAGACGGGAGCCGCCGGGGACCTCGCCGACATCTGCCGGCTGCTCGGGGACCTGCTGCGCGGCGAGGGCCGGACGGAAGCGGCACTGAACGCGTACCGGACCGGCCTCGGTCACCGTGCCGAACCGGGCACCACCACGCTCGGACCCGCCCCCGCCCGTCCGCCGTTCGCCCCCTGGACCTGAGTCTCTTGCGTCAGTCCGCCCCCGGCAGCGCCTTCAGGGCCGTCCGGGCCTCGTCCATGATCCGCTCGACCAGCTCCGCGCAGGACGGGAGATCGTCGATCAGCCCGGCCACCTGACCCGAGGCCATCACCCCGATGTCGGTTCTGCCCTCGACCATGGAGGCCTTCAGCAGCATCGGGGTGTTGGCGGCCAGCAGCACCTGGCTCCAGGTCAGTTCCCTGCCGTGTTTCATCGCCAGCCCGTCACGGACCAGCCGGGGCCAGCTCGCGCCGGACTCCTTCCGGAACGCGGAGGCGTGCCGCACCGCCCGCAGCAGGGATGCCGCCCGGCCGGAGCGCTCCAGCGAGTCGACCATCGCGGTCCGCAGCATCCGGTGCGGGAGACCGTCCACCTGCGTGGTCACGATGACCTCCTTGACGCCGGCCGCCAGGTACTTCGCCTTCACCGCGTCGGGGACGGTGCTGTCGGAGGTGAGCAGGAAGCGCGTGCCCATGCCGATGCCGGCCGCTCCGAAGGCCAGCGCGGCGACCAGGCCCCGGCCGTCGTGGAAGCCGCCCGCCGCGATCACCGGGATGTCCACGGCGTCCACGACCTGGGGGAGCAGCACCGTGGTGGCCACGTCCCCGGTGTGGCCGCCCCCCTCACCGCCCTGCACCATCACCGCGTCCGCGCCCCACGTGGCCACCTTCTCCGCATGACGGCGGGCGCCGATGGAGGGGATGACGACGACGCCGGCGTCCTTGAGCCGGGCGATCAGGTCCTTGGAGGGGGCCAGCGCGAACGACGCCACCCGCACCCCCTCGTCGATGATGATCCGCACCCGCTCGCCCGCGTCTCCCGCGTCCGCCCGCAGATTGACCCCGAACGGCGCTTCCGTACGTGACTTGACCTCACGGACCGCCGCACGCAGCTGCTCTACGGTCATCGTCGCGGAGGCCAGGATGCCGAGCGCCCCCGCCCGCGCGGAGGCCGACACCAGCCGGGGCCCGGCCACCCACCCCATCCCGGTCTGCACGATCGGATACCGCACCCCGGTCAGTTCGGTGAGCGCGGTCGGTACCGGCACGGACCCGGCCGCGCCGGTCATGCCGGGACCTCGCGCTCGCGCAGCCCCTTCGGATCGATGACCTCGCGGATCAGCCGTAGCTCCGCCGCCGTGGGGTCCCGGGTGAACGGCACCTCGTCGGGGATCGTGAGCGCGAACCCGGTTGCCCCGGCGACCTGTTCGACACTCACCCCGGGGTGCAGCGAGCGCAGCCGCATCGTGCGGTCCGGGGTCTCGAAGTCGAAGACGCCGAGATTGCTGACGACTTCGGGGATGCGGTGGTAGCGGGTCGCTGACGGACCGGCCGCCGCCGCTCGGGCGTACCCGACCCCGCTCACCATGTCGACGTGCTCCACGAACACCCGGGACGAGTGTTTGGGAACCCAGTAACTCGTCGGGTTGTTGAGGGTGTTGACCGGAGCGCCCCGAACCCCGAGCAGCTGTCGCACGGGCTTGGCCCAGGGGCCGATGCAGGAGATGTTCTGGTTGCCGTGCCGGTCGATCTGGCTGGCGCCCATCATCACGTGCCGCCGGCCCGTCGCGGTCAGGGTCAGGTGCTGGCGGAACGGCAGCCAGCCCTCGACGCTCCCCGGCTCCGCCCCCAGGGCGGGCGTGTCACCCATCAGCAGCGCCTCCCCATCGGTGAGCAGCAGACCGGGGGAGAAGGTGAGCCGCGCCAGACGCGCCCCGATCGCCGGGACGGTGCCCATCGGGCTGGCGAGGATCTCGCCCGCGTCCCGCCAGGCCTCGGCGCAGGCCACCACGCAGTACTCGGCGCGGCTCGCCGTGGCGGTGCCGGTGGTCTCGGTGGCGCTCATGCTTCCTCCTGGTGGAACGCGGTGACGGCGGCCTGGTAGGCGGCCTCGTCGCCGGACAGGAACCGTTCGGCGAAGGCGGGCCATGCCTCGGGGTCACGGGCGGCCCGTACGTAGGCGCGCTGGAAGGACTCGTCCCGGTCGTGGTCGGGCACACAGGACGTGAAGTGCGCGCCGTTCGGCGTCTCGACGACCCCGTCCACGAACAGCCGCTTCACCAGCAGCGTCTGCGGACCGTGCTCCTTGAGCAGATCGGCCGTCTCCACGATCCGCTCGCAGGAGACGTAGGCGTGGTCGGCGGCCTCGCAGAACAGGTCGTCGAAGTACGGATCGGGGCCCAGGTACTGGCCGTTGCCCTGACGGTCCGCGCGGTTGAGGTGGACCAGCGCCGCGTCCAGGCGCAGGGCCGGTGCCGCGACCAGCTTCTCCCCGTCCTCGTACGGCGAAGTGACCGTGCGCAACGCCGGGTTGACCTCCATCAGGTCCGAGCCGAGACCGGCCCGCACCGGCATGAACGGCAGCCGCTGCGCACCGGCCGTCAGGCCCCACATCAGCATCGCCTCGTCGAGCTCGGTCATCTCGAACGCGCCGCGCTGCCGGGCGGCGGTGAAGTGCGGCTCCAGCGGTATCGAGTCGAGTGTCCCGAACGCCGCGACCAGCCTGCGGATCCTCCCCGCGGCCGCGAGCAGGCCGACGTCCGGGCCGCCGTACGACACCACGGTCAGATCGGTGACGTCCGAGCGCAGCAGCGCCCGGACCAGGGCCATCGGCTTGCGGCGCGAACCCCAGCCGCCGATGCCCACCGTCATGCCGCTCTCCAGCCGGCCGACGACGTCCTCGGCCGTCATCGTCTTGTCCTGTGTCACGTCTGCTGCTCCTTGTCCGTGCCGAAGGTGTCGCGCACGCGGTCGGCGACGCCACTGAGGTTGGCCTCGAAGGTGAAGCCCTGCTCGAAGCGGTAGCTGCGGCGTACGTCGACGGGGTCGATGCCGTTGATGGCCGCCTTGGCCAGCCTGATCAGATAGCCGTCCTTGGCGGCGATCTCCCGGGCCAGCCCGAGGGCGGCGCCGGCCAGCCGGTCGCGCGGGACGACGCTCCACACCGAGCCGTGCCGGTGCAGCTCCGCGGCCGTCACGGTGCGCGAGGTGTAGTACAGGGTCCGCATCAGATGCTGCGGAACCAGCCGCGCCAGATGCGTGGCCGCGCCGAGCGCGCCCCGGTCCAGCTCCGGCAGCCCGAACGTCGCGTCGTCGCCGGCCACGATCGCGTCCGCGTTGCCCACCAGGCCGATGCCTCCGCCCAGACAGAAGCCCTGTACGGCGGCGACCACCGGGACCTCGCACTCGTAGACCGCGGCGAACGCCTCGTAGCAGCCCCGGTTGGCGCCGATCAGCGCCTCGGGCCCTTCCGTGCGCTGCATCTCCTTGATGTCCACGCCCGCGTTGAAGCCGCGGCCCTCGGCGGTGAGGACCACGCAGCGGACGGCCGGATCGGCCCCGGCGGCGCGGAGGGCGGCTGCGAGGTCGTACCAGCCCTGTACGGGCAGCGCGTTGACCGGGGGGAAGTCCACGGTGACGACGGCGATGCCCTCTTCCGGGACGGAGGTGGAGACACCCATGAGCAGATCAGCTACCTTTCCACCTAACGTTTGTTTGGTTCAACGTAGCAGCGATGCGGACGCCGCGGGAGAGCGTCGTGCCACTCGGTGGTGCGGCACCCCGCTCCTCGCTCATGGATGGGAAAGGACACTCGTCATGACCTCAACGACCGCTCTGTGCGCCGGACGTGTCGCCGTCGTCACCGGTGCGGGCCGCGGCCTCGGCCGCGCCCATGCCCTGGCCTTCGCCGCCGAGGGGGCGAAGGTCGTCGTCAACGACCTCGGTGTGGGACTCGACGGCTCCGGATCGGGTACGGGCCCCGCCCAGCAGGTGGTGGAGGAGATCCGCGCGGCCGGGGGCGAGGCGGTCGCCCACAATGGGGACATCGCCACGTCCGAGGGCGCGGCATCCCTCGTCGCCGCCGCGCTCGACACCTTCGGCCGGCTCGACACCCTCGTCAACAACGCCGGGTTCCTCCGGGACCGGATGCTGGTCAACCTCGAAGAGGACGACTGGGACGCCGTGATGCGCGTCCACCTCAAGGGCCACTTCCTGCCGCTCAGGCACGCGGCGGCGCACTGGCGCGGCGAGGCGAAGGCCGGCCGGACGCCCGTGGCCCGGGTCGTCAACACCAGTTCGGGCGCCGGGCTGCTGGGCAGCGTCGGCCAGGGCAACTACGCCGCCGCGAAGGCGGGCATCATCGGTCTGACACTGGTGTCCGCCGCCGAGATGGGCCGCTACGGGATCCAGGTCAACGCCATCGCCCCGGCCGCCCGGACCCGGATGACCGAGTCGGCGTTCGCCGGGACGATGGCGGCTCCCGGCGAGGGAGCCTTCGACGCGATGGCCCCGGAGAACGTCTCACCGCTCGTCGTCTGGCTGGGCTCGGCCGCCTCCGCCGGGGTGAGCGGCCGCGTCTTCGAGACCGAGGCCGGACGGATCACCGTCATGGAGGGCTGGCGGCCCGGCCCCACCGCCGACAAGGGGGCGCGCTGGACCCCGGCCGAGGCCGGGGACGCGGTGACCGGTCTGCTGGCCGCGGCCGAGCCACCGCAGCCGGTGTACGGCGCCTCCTGACACCACCGCGGCAGGGGATGGTGGAGCGGCATCACCATCCCCTGCCTCATGGTGGGTTGCGGTCTTCGGAGCCGGCGGCGGATCGGCTCACGGAGAGGCGTCCTGGCACCGACGTGCGAGATGGAGGGTGACGTCGGCGACGAGTCCCACCGTTCCGGGCAGGACCCGCATGATCTGGTCGAACGCCTGCTCCCGTTCCGCGGCCGGGAGGATGAGGTAGGCCGAGACGGTCGAGAGATGACCGATGTAGTCGGGCGCGCTCATAGTCACCCGACGCTCGATCACCGACTGCCGCACGTCGGTGAACCACTCGGACCGTTGGAGTTCCGTACCCGGCCACTGCATGTCGTGCTCGGGCGGTGTCCCGTCCGGGGACGGGATCTCGTCGCTCTCCAGGAACGGCTCCCGTGCGGCCTGAACGGCCGCCGCCACCCCGGGATCGGCCAGTCGGACGGACCCGCCGAAGGACGCGAACACGCCGCCGGGCTCCAACAGCGCGGCCATCCGCGACCACCTGCCCTCCGGACTCGTCCAATGCAGCGCGGCAGCCGCGTACACGAGCCCGTACCTCACACCGGGTCGCAGGTCCTCGAACGCGGCCTGCACCGTCCTGACACCGGCCGGCACGTGCTTCCGCAACTCGGCGAGCATGGCCCCGTCCGGCTCCGTGGCGGTGACCCCGACCCCTTGCCGGGCGAACAGGCGCGTCGCCTTGCCCGTCCCGGCACCGATCTCCAGGGCGGTGGTGACCGGCTGCCCCGCATACCCCATCACCCTGTCGAAGAGCTCCATGGAATACCCGGGCCGGAAGCGTTCGTACGCTTCCGCGATGTCTCCGAAACTCAGCGCGCGACCGGACATGCCGAACATCCTGGCACGACGGCCGGCGGCGCTCGGCCGGGAAACCCCGGCCGAGCGCCTGTCCGACCTGTTCGCAGCCTGATCAACCGGCCAGGTGTGGCAACGCCCCCCGCATCCGCTGCCCTGCCCCGGCCGCGTACTACGGGCGGTTGAGGCGGACGGAGTTGATCGGGGTGAGGTTCGGGTCGTCCCAGCCGCCGGCGGGGATCCGGCCGGCGGTGCAGCTGCCGCCGTCGTACTTGAGGCAGAGGTCCGCTGAGGCGCCGCCGGTCTGGTTGTTGATCACCCAGTGGTAGTTCTTCTGATTGGACAGGTTGTGGGCACCGTACGACCAGAACGTATGGGTCAGGGTGGCGCTGCTGGCGGGCTTGCCTTCGGCGTAGATGCAGACGGCGCCGGACGGGCAGCCGTAGAGGCTGGCGGCGGCCGCGGCGTTGACGGTGCCGGCTCCCGTCATCAGGGTGGCGACGGCGCCGGCCGTGGCCACCGATGCTCCGAGCATGATCTTCAGGTTCCTCATGGTGATCCCCTCATCCTCTTCTGTCCGAAGGGGACCTGACGGCGTGCCTCTGACAGCCCTCGAATGCCCTGGCCGCCGAACCGATTCCGGCTCCGGCATCACCGGGCGTCCCCCTCGTAGGTGATGGGACCAGCATCTGGCCGGACGCGCGGCGGGAACACCTCTGACAAGTGAGGTTGACCGGCCCCGCCGGGTGGGTCAGCGGGTGACGAACGGCTCGGTCAGATGCGGGGTCGCGAGGTGGAGCGTGTCGGCGGCCCGGTTGCGGAGCAGCTCTGCCCTTGAGGCCCTCGCCCGGGCAGGGTCCATTTCATGTGCGTAGGCGAGTTCGGGGTGGAGCAGCTGGATGGCGTGCACGAGCACATCACCCGTGACAGCGACCAGTTCGCGCCCGGACGCGACGAGCACGCTCTGGTGTCCGGGCGTGTGCCCCGGAGTGGCGCACACGCTCTCGCCGCCACGCAACGACGTGTCACCGTCGAGGAGCCGTAGCTGATCAGTCTTCCGGAGCGGTTCGATCACAGCGGACCGCAGGTGCGGGTTGATGTCCTCGATCGCGTCGACCTCGGCCTGCTGCAACAGATATGCGGCGTTCGGGAAGAACGGCCGCATCTCCTCGCCGCCGACGACGGCCCAGCCGATGTGGTCGGTGTGCAGGTGCGTGAGCACCACGGTGTCCACTTCGGACGGTTCGATACCCGCGGCGGCGAGCGAGTACGGAAGCACCCCGGGCACGGGCGCCCACGAGGCCGCCGGGCTGTCGGCCGGGCCGATCCCCGCGTCGACCAGCGTCACGCCCCGGTCACTGCGGATCGCGAACGCGCGGAACCGGAGCTGCCAGCGCCCTTCGGCATCGAGTGCGCCAGGATCGAGTCGGTCGGCCGCCGCCCACTGCTCGGTGGTGGCGTCGGGGAACGCCTCCGACCTGGGGGAGAAGAACGGGCCCGCGCCGTCGTCGAGCGCGGTGACGGTGTACGGGCCGACCTGGAGGGAAGGGGGCATCCACAGATGGTGCCATCGGCGCGCGGCCCACGACCAGGCGGGTGCACCGGAGTTCACTGTGCCGACAACACGGACCGGCAGGTGCGGTTGAGCTCTCGGCTGACCGAAACCGCTCAGCCGGGGCGTGTCGCCGATTCTCCGTACCGCGCGCGTTCGAACGGAGCCCCGAAGCTCAGGGCTCGTCGCGGACCAGGCCGGCGTCCCGCAACTCGCTCACCCAGATGTCCATGTCGGTACGGGTGTTCTCCGGGTCCGTGCACCACAGCTCGGCCAGCATCTCGGCGGCCGGGCCGAGTTCGCCGTTGTGCTGGCGCAGCGCGATCCACATGGCTGCGGCGACGGGGCTGCACCGGTAGATGGCGCCGTCCGCCGCGGTGAGGAATTCGAGGTACCCGTCCTCGGTGACGCGCGAGGTGACGCCGTGCTCTGGTCGTAGCGGCACTCTGGCCTCCGTAGTCAATAACCGGTCAGTGACGGCCAACCGGGGAGGAGGCGTGACCGTGTACACGGGGCGACGATCGGTGTCTGTCCGCACGGCGTAATTCGCCGGCGTTTCCCGGGATTGCCTCGCGCATCGGCTTACAACGGCTGCCCTGCAATTCCTGGCGGGCATGCGACGCACCGCATCTGTTGCCGAGCGCCGGTCCGTCAGGAATTGCGGGACAGCCCTTGGGGCGGCTGCCCGATGCCACGATAGACGTTAGTCTAGTACAGTCGTCTAGATTCTGGTGAGGGAAGCACAACTCTGTCCGGAATGCAGCGACTCTGTCGGGGATCGTGTGTGCGGCCTATTTGCCACGTCGCCACCAGCATTCCCAGGTCAGGTCCCGGGCGTCGAGAAACTGCCGGAAAGCCGTGAGGCTTCGGGCCGAGGTGATGGCGGCCAGGACTTGAGTGGAGCCGGTGCGCTGCTTCCCGCGTTCGGTGACCATGCCGGCCTCTCGCATCCGCTCCACCGACAGGGAGGGCAACCGGTCCGCACGGTTGCCCTCGCACAAGCGGTCACGAGAATCGGTCAGCACACTGTGGTGGAATCCCGGATCGTCCCGAGACCTTCAAGAGCCCCGACAGATTGGCTCATTGCCCGATATACGAAGTCGGCCTGCCCCGGAAACGATTCCAGGGCAGGCGGGAGCGGGTTCAGGAAGGGATGCCGGTCATCGGCGTCCTGTGGGGGCCCACTCATCGGTGACCGGGACCGGCGGACGGATGGCCCGCCCGTCCCGGTCACTCAAGATCCGACCGTCGACGTGCTCGTGCGGGCGCGGATCAGATCGAGGACCGTGGCCACGTGGGAATCGAGGAAGAAGTGGCCGCCGGAGAACACCTTCAGCTCGAACGAGGCCGTGGTGTGCTCGCGCCATGCTTCCGCCTCGTCGACGGTCACCTGCTGGTCCGCGTCACCGACGAGTGCCACGACGTCCAGCCCGAGCGGCGGTCCCGGCCGGTAGCGATAGGTCTCCGCGGCCTTGTAGTCGCTGCGGATGGCGGGAAGGATCATGCGCAGAATCTCGGGATCGCCGAGCACTGCGGAATTCGTGCCGCTCAGCTGGGTGATGTCCGCGATGAGGCGGTCGTCCGTCGCCCGGTGCACGCGCTCGTCGCGCACCCGGGAGGGTGCCCGGCGGCCGGAGGCGAAAAGGGTGACCGGCGATGT
The DNA here is from genome assembly GCF_035917255.1 of Streptomyces sp. NBC_01257. NCBI lineage: Bacteria > Bacillati > Actinomycetota > Actinomycetes > Kitasatosporales > Streptomycetaceae > Streptomyces > Streptomyces sp. NBC_01257. The sequence goes on along the minus strand of NZ_CP108472.1, from coordinate 1,579,777 downwards.
CCCCTCGGCCTCCAGCCTGCGGGCCACCTCGAACGCGAGCGTGGCCCCCATGCTGTGGCCGAACAGAGTCAGCGGCAGGTCCCGCCAGGAGTCCAGCTCCCCGACGACCAGATCGGCCAGCTCCTCGATGTCCTCGACGCAAGGTTCGTGTCTCCGGTCCTGTCGGCCCGGGTACTGGAGGGCGAGAACGTCGATCGCCGGGGACAGCGCACGCGACACCGGGAAGTAGTAGGTGGCCGATCCGCCTGCGTGTGGGAAGCAGACCAGGCGGGTGCGGGCCTCGGGAGCCGGATGGAAGCGCCGTATCCAGGGGCCGGTCTCACGTGATTCATCCGTCATCAGTGCTTTACGTCCTTCTGCTGTGGCTGTGGTCGCAGCGGTAAGGGGGGCAGGGGTGAGGCGGGACCGAGCCCTGGCTCACCGCGCCGCCCAGCTTCCCGGCGGCCGGTAGCGAAGAGATGTGCTCCACCGGGGCGTCGTGCCCCGGCGGGTGTCAGGGCCGGCCGTCCGCACGCGGCGCAGGCTCAGCAGTGCGGCCGTCACCGCGGCGATCTCCTCGGCGGACGGCGCACCGCCGAGGAAGCGCAGCGCCGGCCCGGTGCGGTCCGGGTTCGCGGCGTCCGGTGCGGGGGAGCGGGCGGCAGTGGTCATCATCGGTCCTTAGGCTCAGGTCGGGGGATTGCCGTGCTTGCGGGCCGGTACGTGTGCGTCCTTGGTCCGCAGCATCGCCAGGGAGCGCACCAGTACCGCGCGGGTCTCGGCCGGATCGATCACGTCGTCGACCAGGCCGCGCTCAGCCGCGTAGTACGGGTGCATCAGTTCCTGCTGGTATTCCTTGATCCGCAGCTCGCGGGCCGCCGCAGGGTCCGGTGCGGCGGCGATCTCCCGGCGGAAGACGATGTTCGCGGCGCCCTCCGCGCCCATCACCGCGATCTCGTTGGTCGGCCATGCGAAGGACAGGTCGGTTCCGATGGAACGCGAGTCCATCACGATGTACGCCCCGCCGTATGCCTTGCGCAGGATGACCTGGACACGGGGGACGGTCGCGTCGCAGTAGGCGTAGAGCAGCTTCGCGCCGTGCCGGATGATGCCCTGGTGTTCCTGGTCGGTGCCCGGCAGGAAACCCGGCACGTCGACCAGCGTGACCAGGGGGATGCTGAACGCGTCGCATGTCTGGACGAACCGTGCCGCCTTCTCCGATGCGTGGATGTCCAGCACCCCGGCCTGCGAAGCGGGCTGGTTGGCCACGATGCCGACCGTGTGGCCGTCCAGCCGGGCCAGCGCGCAGATGATGTTGGTGGCCCACAGCGCGTGGACCTCGAAGAAGTCCTCGTCGTCGACGATCTCCCGGATCACCGCACGCATGTCGTAGGACTGGTTGGCGTGTTGCGGCACCAGGTTCAGCAGTGCCTCGCACCGCCGGTCCGCGGGGTCATCGGTCGGCGCCTCGGGCGGGAGCTCGCGGTTGTTGGCGGGCAGCAGCGAGAGCAGGTGCCTGACCTCGTCCAGGCACTCCGCCTCGTCGTCATACATGAAACCGGCCGCGCCGGAGACCGTCGCGTGGACCTGCGCCCCGCCGAGCTCCTCGTGCGTCACGCGTTCGTTGGTGACGGCCTGGACCACGTCGGGCCCGGTGATGTACATCTGTGAGATGTCCCGCACCGTGAAGACGAAATCGGTGAGTGCCGGAGAATAGGTGGCACCACCCGCGCAGGGCCCGAGGATCACGCTGATCTGCGGGATCACCCCGGACGCCCGGACATTGCGGCGGAAGATGCCGCCGTATCCGGCGAGCGCCATCACACCCTCCTGGATACGGGCACCGGCGCCGTCGCTCAGCCCCACCAGTGGGGCGCCGGCCGAGATCGCCAGGTCCATCACCTTGTGGATCTTCTGGGCGTGAGCCTCGCCCAGCGAGCCGCCGAAGACCCTGAAGTCATGCGCGTACGCGAACACCGTACGGCCGTGCACCTGGCCCCATCCGGTGATCACCCCATCCCCGCTCGGCCGCCGCTGCTCCAGGCCGAACCCTGAGGACCGGTGTCGTCGCAGGGGTTCCACTTCCTGGAACGTACCCGGGTCGAAGAGCAACTCCAGACGCTCGGGCGCGGTCAACTTGCCCCGGGCATGCTGCTGTTCCGTCGAACGCGGGCCCATACCCTCGCGCGCCGCCCTCTTCAGCTCCGCCGCCTGAGCCACCAGCGAACGCAGGTCCGGCCGGTGCTCTGCGGGAGTATCACCACCGCTGTCCGACGGGGCGTCCTGAATGACTGTCATGGTCCCACCCATCCACATGTCGACGGTGCGCGGTGGCTGCTCGCACCGGCGCAGGATTCGGATAACCGTCCCTCATTCAAGGCCCGTTGCGATCCCCGCGCCCGCCCCTAAGTTGTCCGGAGCCCCCCTAACCTCGCCCTTCCGGGTCCGAGAACCTCCGGCGCCGCGCGAGTCGCCACCACCTCGCCGCCCCGGCCGGGACCGGCACCCTTAGGGGCTCTACGGGGTATCGCACGATGGAAGCGAAGTGCCTTTGCGTCGCCCGGACGGCAACGTGCCGAGGGCCCAACATGACCGGATGTCAACGGAATTCGGACCCGCGAACCTTAGGGGTTTTGGCGGCAGCGGGCAGACCCCAGCCTGGATCCCGACCAGTTCGGAAACGAAGCCCCTCGGGCTGATCGCTCCTGAACGACGTGCTGAAGGGCAGGACACCATGAGACACGACTTCCGCACCGACGGTGCGCTGGTCTTCCCCGGCATGAGCCCCACACGCTTTCAGGATTCCGCCAAGTTCATGCTGATCAACCCGGTGGCCCGGCGGCTCGTCGCCGAGGCCGACGACGCGCTCGGCTACTCACTGGTCGACCGCTACCGCGACGCGGAGGGCGACTACAGCGAGTACGCGCAGGTCGCCTTCCTCGTCAACTGCCTGGCCCTCGCCACCTGGGCGCAGGACCGGTTCGATCCGGAACCCGCGCTCTGCGTCGGCCCCAGCTTCGGAGGAAAGACCGCGGCGGCCCACACCGGCGTCCTGGACTTCGCCGACGCGGTGCGCCTGACCGCCGGCTGGGCCAGGCTCCTGGACTCCTGGTTCGCCGAGAACCACCAGGACGTGGTCACGCACTCCTTCACCCGCGTCCCGCGCCCCGAACTCGACCGGGTGCTCGCCGAACTCGACGAGCTCGGTGAGTGGTACGAGATCGCCTGCCACGTCGACCAGGACTTCTACATGGTGTCGCTGCGCGAGACCGTGCTGGAGCGGCTCGGCAAGCGGCTGCGTTCGGTCGGTGGCCTGCCGCTGTACACGATGCGCCCGCCCATGCACGCGAGCATCTTCGAGCCCCTGCGCCGGCGGGCCGAGGAGGAACTCTTCGCCCCGCTGACCTTCCACGATCCCCGGATACCCGTCGTCGCCGACCAGGACGGCGCCCTGCTGACCACCGGCGACCAGGTCCGCACCATGCTGCTGGACGGCTTCGTCCGTCCGGTCCGCTGGCCCGCCGTCGTCGACGCCCTGCGCGGACACGGAGTCCGCAGGCTCTATGTCGCCGGGCCGGACAGCCTCTTCGGCCGGGTTCCCGTCACCACCGGGAACTTCGATGTCGTCGCGGTGGACCCGAGGACAGCCCTTCAGCCCGTCCGCCGGAACCTCGCTTCCCGATCCGGAAGCGAAGCGGCATGAGCGACGGGAGGTGTGACGTGGCAGCACCGTCGGTCACGGACAAGGGCCCCTATGACGTTGACGCGCCGGCGTGCGAGGGCGGGGACGGCCTGCACGTGCCGCTTCCCCTCGGCACGTTTGCCGTCGTGGAGCCGGTCGGGGGTCGGGAGGGTGCCAGGAGTGCCGCCTCCTGCGAATGGCCGGCGTAGACCCGGAAAAAGGTAGAGCCGCCTGACCGGGGGCCCGGTCGACCCGGCCCCGACGCACACACCCGGCGGGACGCGCCCAGGCCGGCGCCGCGCCCCCGCCGTCCCCACCAGGACCGGCCGCGGACTCATGAGCGAGAGGTACACCATGACCCTTCTGACCAGGACCGACCTGAGTTTCGCCTATCTGCAACTGACCGGGTCGGTCTGGCAGGAGCCCGTCCGGCACACGCTGGAGGAGCGCCTGGCGGCGCTGGCCGAGAACAACTGCGTCTCGATGGGCATGAGTGTCGAGGAGCTGGAGGCGTTCCTGGCCGACCAGTCGGCGGACAAGCTGCGCGGCCTGCTCACCGAGTACGGGGTCCGGCTGCACGAGCTGGAGGTCCTGTTCGGCTGGAACGCCGGGCCGGAGGAGAGCGGCCCCGCCCTGGAGTCGGAGAGTCGCCTGTTCGACCTGGCCGTCCTGGCCGGCATTCCCTCGGTCAAGTCCTGCGCCGTCTACCCGACGGGCGTGGAGATGCCCCCCACCGAAGTCCTCGCCGAGCGCTTCGGCGCGATGTGTGACCGTGCCGCCGCACGCGGGCTGAACATCTCCCTGGAAGCCATGGCCGTGATGCCCGGCTTCACCTACCAGGTCGCCTCCGACATCATCGTCGCCGCCGACCGTCCCAACGCCGGTCTGCTCATTGACATGTGGCACCTCTTCCGCGACCCGACGGGCGTCGGCTCGGTCGACCAGCTCACCGGTGCGCAGATCGCGGCCGTGGAGTTCGCGGACGCTCCGAGCACCCCGTCGCCCGACGTCATGAACGAGGTCCTCAGCGGCCGCCTGCTGCCCGGCGACGGCGACTGCGACATCACCGGGCTGCTGCGCACGCTGGACGCCAAGGGTGTCGACGTCACCCCGTCCGTGGAGGTCCTCTCCGCCGACCTGCGGGCGCTGCCGCTCAGCGAGAACATCGCCCGCACCGCCGCCGCCGTGCGCGCCTCCATCGAGAAGGCCCGTGGCTGAGAGCGCCGTCCCCTACCCACCGAGCGCAGAGACCTCTGGAGAAGGAACCATGTCCGATCTCGTCGACGCATGTCCGCACGCCCAGCCCCGCCCGTTCCCCCTGGAGCGCACCGGCTGCCCCCTGGACCCGGCACCGGAGTACGCGGTGCTGCGGGAGACCGAGCCGGTCTCCCGGGTCAAGCTCAAGTTCAACGGCCGTGAGGCATGGCTCCTCACCCGGTACGAGGACGTCCGGCAGATGCTGGTCGACCCGCGGTTCAGCTCCAACATGGCCGACCCCGGCTACCCGCTCCAATTCCACTTCCCCATGGAACTCCTCGGCAAGGTCAAGCCGGCCCTGCTCCACATGGACCCGCCGGAGCACACCGCGCACCGCATGATGCTCATGCCGGAACTCAGTGTGAAGCGCGTCGAGGCGATGCGGCCGCGTACCCAGGAGATCGTCGACGAATGCATCGACGCGATGCTGGATCAGGGCGGACCGGTGGACCTGGTGTCCATGCTGTCGATGCCTGTGCCGTCCATCGGCATGTGCGAGCTGACCGGCGTACCGCACGAGTCGCGCGACCTGTTCCACCGCTGGGTCACCCTCCTCGTCACCCAGGGCAGTGCCGAGGAGCACGCCTCGGCCAACGCCGAGGTCGAGGTGCTGCTCTACGAGCTGATCGCCGAGCGGCAGAAGAACCCCGGCGATGACCTGATCAGCAGCCTGCTCCAGCGCAACGACCAGAAGAAGGAACTGGAGCCGTCCGACATCAGCGCCCTGGTGCGGGCCATGATCGCCGCCGGTCACGAGAGCACCGTCAACGGCATCACCATCGGTGCCCTCGTCCTCCTCCAGCACCCCGAGCAGGCCGACTGGCTGCGCGCGCATCCCGAACTGTCGGGCCAGGCCGTTGACGAGCTGTCGCGCTACTCCAGCATCTCCGACCACGGCACCGTCCGTGTCGCGCTGGAGGACGCCGAGATCGGCGGCCAGCTGATCCGCAAGGGCGAGGGCGTCATCTGCTCGCTCTCCGCCTCCAACCACGACCCGGCGGTCTTCAAGGACCCCAACACCCTGGACCTGACCCGCCGCGAGGCGCGGCACAACGTGGCCTTCGGCTTCGGACGTCACCAGTGCGCGGGCCAGATGCTCGTCCGCATGCAGCTGGAGGTCGTGTTCACGACCCTGCTGCGTCGCATTCCCGGACTGCGCCTCGACGCGGCCCTGAACGAACTGCCCTTCAAGGCCAACGCCCTCATCGACGGCGTGCACGAGCTTCCGGTGACCTGGTAAAGGAGTTTTCCATGCGTGTGATCGTTGACAAAGAGCGTTGCGTCGCGGCCGGTTCCTGTGTGATCACGTCACCCGCCGTCTTCGATCAGAACGACGAGGACGGCAAGGTGGTCCTGCTGATCGAAACGCCGGACGACAGGCTGCGTGAGGAAGTCACGGAGTCCGTCAACGTCTGCCCGGTCGGGGCACTGAGCATCGCCGACTAGGTACTGGCCACCCCCCCCGGACCCCGGGGCACGGACCCGCCCCCTCCGGGTCCGTGCCCCGGCCGCACCGCGACCACCCCACGCCCCTGAGAGCCGGCCCGCTCGCGCGACGACGCGGTCAGCTCGCCACCCACTCCCGAAAGCGACGTTGGAACCGTGGAGAATCCGAACACCACTTGCGCGCCGACGGCGCACGGGAACGGCGGGACGGTCCATTCCCTGCTCGACGCAGCGGTCGCGGACACCCCGGACGGGCAGTGCCTGCACGACACCGCCGGTCAGGTGACGTACCGTCAGATATCCGCACTCAGTCACGGCTTCGCCGCCTGGCTCACCGAACAGGGTGCGGCACGCGGTGACCGGCTGGTCGTCCAGCTCCCCAGCCGCCGCGAGCTGGTGGCCATGGTCTACGGGGCCTCGCGCGCCGGTGTGATCCTGGTGCCGCTCAACCCCGCGATGAAGGAGTACCACCTCCGGTCCGTCATCGAGGACGCCGAACCCTCGCTGATCATCGGCGACGGCCCCACCACCGAGGTGCTCGGCCGGGCCGCCACCCTCCCCGTGCACGACCTCGCGGAGATATGGCCGCACGTGGAGGAGGCCGCGGGGCGACCGGCGCCCGCACCCCTCGACATCAGCGCCGACGACATCGCGTTCCTCGTCTACACCTCCGGCAGCACCGCCGCTCCCAAGGCCGTGGTGTGTCCGCACGCGCAGGTCACCTTCGCCTCCCGCGCCATCCAGCAGGTGCTCGGGTACCGGCCCGACGACGTCGTCTTCTGCCGCTTCCCGATCTCCTGGGACTACGGCCTGTACAAGGTGCTGCTCGCCTGTCTCGGACGGTCCCAACTGGTCCTGGACGGCGGCGAGTCCGACCTCGTACTGCTGCGGCGGATGCGCGAGACCGGCGCCACCGTGGTCCCCATCGTGCCGTCGCTGGCCACGATGATCGGCACCCTCGCCGCACGCGACTCCCAGGACCCGCCCCCGGTACGGATGTTCACCAACACCGGTGCCGCGCTGCCCGACCACGCGGTCGACGCGCTGCGCGAGGCCTTCCCCGGCGTACAGGTGGTCCGCCAGTTCGGCCAGACCGAGTGCAAACGCGTCAGTATCATGCCGCCGGACCAGGAGAACGAGCGTCCCCGGTCGGTGGGCCTGCCGCTGCCCGGCACCACCGTCCTGATCCTGGACGCGGAGGGCCGGGCCCTCCCGCCCGGGGAGACCGGCGAGATCGTCGCCGTGGGACCGCACGTCATGCCCGGCTACTGGCGCCGCCCCGAACTCTCGGCGCGCACCTTCCGCACCGACCCGGAGACCGGGGCGCTGCGGCTGCACACCGGCGACTACGGCCGGCTCGACGAGGACGGCTACCTCTACTTCGAAGGCCGCCGCGACGACATGTTCAAGCGCAAGGGCATCCGGATGAGCACGGTCGAGATCGAGGCCGCCGCCATGGACATCCCCGGTGTCCGCACCGCCACGGCGCTGCCGCCCACCGACACCCGCGACCTGGTCATCTTCGCCGAGACCGAACTGCCGCCCCACACCGTGCTGAAGGAACTGGCCGAGCGCCTGGAGTCGGCCAAGGTGCCCGCCCTGTGCCGGGTCCTGGACGAACTGCCGCTGAGCCTGCACGGGAAGAACGCCCGGCAGGTACTGACCGAGATGATCGACGGGGAAGGGCGATGAGCCGCTACCAGGCACTGGCCGAACGCTTCGGCACACCTCTGTACGTGTACGACCTCGACGAGGCCGACGCGGCACGGCAGCAGCTGTTCGAGGCCCTGCCCGAGGAGTTCACCCTCTTCTACGCGCTCAAGGCCAACCCCCACCCCGGCCTGGTCCGGGCTTTGCGGGAGGGCGAAGGCCGTCACTGCCGGCCCGAGATCAGCTCCACCGGCGAGCTGGAGGCCGCCCTCGCGGCCGGATTCCGCGGCGAGGACTGCCTCTACACCGGCCCCGGCAAGACGCCGGGCGAGCTCCACGAGGCGATCCGCCTGGGAGTCCGCGTCTTCTCCACCGACTCCGTCTCCGACGTCCGCCACGTGGCCGACGCCGCCCTGGCGCACGGCACCACCGCCGACTGCCTGCTGCGCGTCAACAGCGCGTCCGCCAGCGCCACCAGCAGCATCCGGATGACCGGCACCCCCTCCCAGTTCGGCTTCGACAGCGAGACACTGGCCGATGTCCTCCCGGAGCTGCGCACGATCGAGGGTGTCCGCATCACCGGGATGCACTTCTTCCCGCTGAGCAACGCCAAGGATGAGGAGAGCCTCGTCGGCGAGTTCCGGCACACCATCGAGCTGGCCGCCCGCCTCCAGGACGAACTCGGCCTTCCCCTGCGCTTCCTCGACATCGGCGGCGGGTTCACCGTGCCGTACGCCGTCCCCGGAGCCCGGGGCACGTACCCCAAGCTGCGCGGCGAGCTCGCCGCCGCACTGGACACCCACTTCCCGCGGTGGCGGACCGAGGGCCCCGAGATCGCCTGCGAATCGGGCCGCTACCTTGTCGGGGCGAGCGGCACCCTGGTCGCCTCCGTCAGCAACGTCAAGATCAGCCGGGGCCGCAAGTTCGTCATCCTCGACGCGGGCATCAACACCTTCGGCGGGATGTCGGGCCTCGGCCGGCTGCTGCCCGTCGCCGTCGGCACCGAATCGGGGGAGTGCGTCGAATCCGCCAGCCTGGTGGGCCCGTTGTGCACCCCCGGTGACATCCTGGGCCGGGAGATCGACCTCCCGGCACTGGCCCCGGGCGACCTGGTGACCATCCCCAACGCCGGCGCCTACGGGCCGACCGCCAGCCTGCTGATGTTCCTGGGCCGCCCGGCCCCCACCGAGGTGGTGGTGCGGGGCGACGAGGTGCTGTCCGTCTCGCGGATCGAGCACAGCCGGACCTACACGGCCGTGGACCGAGCGCCCGCGCACACCGCTGCGGGAGGGACCGCGTGAGCGCCGGACTGATGCACGGCGTCACGGACACAGTGACGTCCGCAGGCGCCCGGGCCGGCACCGCGGTCGTCACGACCATGGTCTCCGACTCGCACACCTGGAACCTCGTCTTCCTCCAGCTGCTCATCGAGGAGCTGGGCTACGAGGTGATCAATCTGGGCCCGTGCACCCCGGACAAGGTCCTCGTGGACGCCTGCCGGGAGACGGCCCCCGATCTCGTGGTGGTCAGCAGCGTCAACGGGCACGGCCACCAGGACGGTCTGCGCGTCATCGAGGCGCTGCGCGCCTGCGGTGAGCTGGCCTCGACGCCGGTGATCATCGGCGGCAAGCTCGGCGTGGCCGGGCAGCAGAGCGAGGCGGCGATCGGCGCGCTGCTGTCCGCCGGGTTCGACGCCGTCTTCGACGATGCCTCCACCACGCTGACGGAGTTCACCCGCTTCGTCGGCGCGCTGCCCGCGGCCGCCCGCGCCGTGGAGCGTACCGAGGTCGTGGCGTGAGACCGGGCGCGCACCCGCTCCGGCGGACGGCCGAGGGCGCGCGCCCGGTGGACTTCGGAGCCTTCGTCCGAGCGAGAAGCCGCACCGGCGACCTGGTGGTGCAGCCCCGCATGGGATTCAGCGACCCCGTCACCATGCGCGCGGGGCTGGCCGCCACCAGAGCCGCCGACGCGACGACGGTCGGCACGATCACCCTCGACAGCTACACGCGGGTCGGAGAACTGGCGTCCGTGGAGAACGCGCTGAAGGCCGGCGCCGGTCTCAACGGCTACCCCATCGTCACCCACCACCGGGCCGTGACCGGTCAGGTCCTCGCGGGCATCAGGGACGACACGTTCCCGGTCCAGGTCCGGCACGGATCGGCTGTTCCCGGGGACATCTTCGCCGCGCTGCGCAGCACCTGGATCAATGCCACCGAGGGAGGCCCCGTCTCCTACTGCCTCCCCTACGGACGTACTCCGCTGGACGAGTCGGTACGGAACTGGGTCCGCTGCACCGAGGATTTCGCGCAGCTGCGGGAATCGGGAGTGGAACCTCATCTGGAGACGTTCGGCGGCTGCATGCTCGGGCAATTGTGCCCACCGAGCCAACTGGTGGCGATGAGTGTGCTCGAAGCGCTCTTCTTCTGCCAGCACGGTATACGCAGTGTGTCGCTCAGCTATGCCCAGCAGACCCACCCGGGACAGGACCGGGAGGCGGTCGCGGCTCTGCGGCGGCTCTGCGCCGAACTCCTTCCGACACCCAATTGGCACGTGGTGATCTACGCCTACATGGGCGTGTACCCGACCACGGACGAGGGCGCCTATCTGCTGCTCGACGAGGCGGCGCGGCTCGCTGTCGCCTCCGGATCGGAGCGGCTCATCGTGAAGACGGTGGCGGAGTCACGCCGGATCCCCACCGTCGCCGAGAACATCGCCGCCCTGGAGTCGGCGGCCCGGACCGCGCGGACGGCGGCGCCCGGCGGCCCGCCCTCCACCGAGTCCGACTCACAGACGTATCTGGAGGCCAGAGCCCTGGTGGAGGGCGTACTCGAACTGTCCCCGGACATCGGGCACGCCTTCGAATTCGCCTTCAGACAGGGGGTCCTGGACATCCCCTACTGCCTGCACCCGGACAACCACGGCCGGGCCCGCAGCTACATCGACGGCGACGGCCGGCTGCGCTGGGCGGGCATCGGGAGGCTGCCGCTGGCCGGGCTGGTCGGCCCTGCCCGCTCCCGCGACGTGACCTCGTCGGGACTGATCGCCGACCTCTCCTACGTCCAACGGGCGTTCGACAGCAGAGCGGTGGAATCAAAAGGCGTCCGGGGCCGCGAGCGCGCGGAAATCGCGCCACCGGATTCCGGTTTCTCTTAGGGGGGCTCTAGGGGCTGTGTGCGGCCCCTCGGCTTCATAGCGTGACCCGCAGTGGTGCGGTTCCTTGGTGAATTCCGTCCGGTGACGGGCGACAATTGTGTGGAGTGCAGATGACTGAGTCGGGAAACTTCGTCTCTGGCACCGACGGTGTGCCGGACGGGGGCACAGAGCGGCAGGCCGCACTCGTGCGTGAGCTGGAATCCCTCCCCACCTCGGAACAGACCCGGGTGCTGCTGGACCTGGTGCGCGAGAACACCGCGGCCGTCCTGCGGCAGACCCGGCCGGACACCCCGCAGACCGTGGACCAGGCGCGCGCCTTCCGCGAGCTGGGGCTCGACTCCGTGGCACTGGTGGCCCTGCACGCCCGGCTGATCGCGGCCACCGGCCTCGCGCTGCCCCCTACCGTTGTCTTCGACCACCCCTCACCGGCCGCCCTCGCCGCTCATCTGCGCACAGAGGCCCTGGGGTTGCCCGACCTGCCCGACCCGGTCGTCGCGCCGGGCCACGCCACCGACGATCCGATCGCGGTCGTCGGCATCGGCTGCCGTTACCCCGGTGACGTGTGGTCGCCCGATGACCTGTGGCGGCTGGTCGCCGAAGGCACCCACGTCCGCGACGACTTCCCCGCCGACCGGGGCTGGGACCTCGGCCGTCTCTTCGACGACGACCCCACGACCCCTGGGACCACCTACGCCCGGCACGGCGGATTCCTCTCCGGCGCCGCCGAGTTCGACGCCGAGTTCTTCTCCATCAGCCCCCGCGAAGCCCTGGCCATGGACCCGCAGCAGCGTCTCGTGCTGGAGACCATGTGGGAAGCCGTGGAACGGGCCGGGATCGACGCGCAGACCCTGCGCTCCAGCCGGACCGGCGTCTTCGTCGCCGCGGAGCCTCAGGAGTACGCGATGCGCCTGCACGAGGCGCCGGACGGCCTGGACGGATATCTGCTCAGCGGCAACGCACCCAGCGTGGTGTCCGGCCGGGTCGCCTACACGCTCGGGCTGGAAGGCCCCGCGCTGACCGTCGACACCGCCTGCTCCGGCTCGCTGGTCGGCATCCACCTCGCCGTCCAGTCGCTGCGGCGCGGCGAGTGCTCCCTCGCCCTGGCCGGCGGGGTCGCCGTCATGGGGAGCCCCGGCGTGTTCACCGCGTTCAGCCGACAGCGCGGTCTCGCGGCCGACGGCACGGTCAAGGCGTTCGCCGCCGCAGCGGACGGCACCGCGTTCGCCGAAGGCGCCGGTGTGTTCGTCCTGGAACGCCTCTCCGACGCACGGGCCAACAACCACCCGGTCCTCGCCGTCGTACGCGGCACGGCCATCAACCAGGACGGCGCGTCCAACGGCCTGACCGCACCGAGCGGCCGGGCCCAGCGCCAGGTCATCCGCCAGGCACTCGCGGACGCCGGACTCACCGCGGCTGAGGTCGACGCCGTCGAGGCGCACGGCACCGGCACGACGCTCGGCGACCCCATCGAGGCCCAGGCGCTGCTCGCCACCTATGGGCAGGAACGCACCGCGGGGCCGGCCTGGCTCGGTTCGGTGAAGTCCAACATCGGGCACACCCAGGCGGCGGCGGGCTCGGCCGGACTGATCAAGATGATCATGGCGATGCGTCACGGTCTGCTGCCCGCGACGCTGCACGTGGACGCGCCCTCGCCCAACGTCGACTGGTCGGCGGGAGAGGTACGGCTGCTGACCGAACCCGTGCCGTGGCAACCGGGCGAGCGCCCCCGCCGGGCCGCCGTCTCCTCCTTCGGCGTCAGCGGCACCAACGCCCACATCGTCGTCGAGGAGCCGCCGGCCCAGGACGAGCAGGGCGACGCCGCGGACTCCGACGCACCGGACGAGGACGGCAGGCCGCTCCCGGCGGCTCTCTCCGCGAAGAGCGACGCCGCCCTGCGTGACCAGGCACGCCGCCTGCTGACCCACATCGAGAACACCCCGGGCGCCCGGCCGCTCGACCTCGCCCACTCCCTTGCGACCACCCGCTCCGCGCTGCCCCACCGTGCCGTGGTGCTCGCCGGGGACCGTGCGGGCCTCCTCGACGGACTGCGTGCCCTGGCGGACGGCCGCGACACCCCCGAAGTGTTCAGCTCGGTCTCCGCGAGCGGCGCCACCGCGTTCCTCTTCACCGGCCAGGGCAGCCAGCGCCTGGCCATGGGACGCCGTCTGTACGAGGCCTACCCCGTCTATGCCAAGGCCCTCGACAACGCCATCGGCTATCTCGACCTCCAGCTCGACCGCTCCCTCTGGGACGTCCTGTTCGCCGACGAGGACACCCCCGAGGCGGCCCTGCTGGACCACACCATGTACGCCCAGGCGGCGCTCTTCGCCGTCGAGGTCGCACTGTTCAGGCTGCTGGAGTCATGGGGCGTCCAGCCCGACTACGTGGCCGGGCACTCCATCGGTGAGCTGACCGCCGCCCATGTCGCCGGAGTGCTCTCCCTCGACGACGCCGCCACCCTCGTCGCCGCACGCGGCCGGCTGATGCAGGCACTGCCCGAGGGCGGCGCCATGATCGCCGTGGAGGCCGCCGAGGAGACGGTGGAGCCGCTTCTCGCCGACTGCCGCGACACCGTGAGCATCGCCGCGGTCAACGGCCCCCGTTCGGTCGTCCTGTCCGGCGACGAGGACACCGTCATCGCCCTCGCCGGGCGGCTGGAGGCCGACGGCCACCGCATCAAGCGGCTCCGGGTCAGCCATGCGTTCCACTCCCCGCTCATGGCGCCGATGCTCGAAGAGTTCCGGCAGGTCGCCCGGATCCTCACCTATCGCGCGCCCAAGCTGCCCGTGGTCTCCGCCCTCACCGGCCGGCTCGCCACCGCCGGTGAACTCACCGACCCCGAGCACTGGGTGCGGCACATCTGCGCGCCCGTACGCTTCCACGACGCCGTCGCCTCGCTCACCGAACGGGACGTCGCCACCTTCCTCGAACTCGGGCCCGACCCGGTGCTCTGCGCCATGGGCCGTGCCGCCGCCGACCCGTCCGCCGTCTTCGCGCCACTCCTGCGACGCGGGCACGACGAACCGCAGCAGGTGCTCGGCGCCCTGGCCGTCGCCCACACACGTGGCGCCCGCGTCGACTGGCAGGCCTTCTTCGCCGGGACCGGCGCCCGCCGCGTCGACCTGCCCACGTACGCCTTCCAGCGAGAGCGGTACTGGCTGAGCGCCCCCGACGCCGCCCAGGACGCGACCGACCTCGGCCAGATGGCCGCCGACCACCCCCTGCTGGGCGCGGTGGTGGGGCTCGCGGACACCGGCGGCGCCGTCCTCACCGGACGGGTCTCCCTGCGCTCGCACCCGTGGCTCGCCGACCACGTGATCGACGGCCATGTCCTGCTGCCCGGCACCGCGTTCGTCGACCTCGCGGTCCGGGCCGGTGAACAGACCGGCTGCGAACACCTGGACGAGCTCGTCATGGCGGCCCCGCTGACCCTGCCCGCCACGGGCGGCATCGCCCTCCAGATCGTGGTCGACGCCCCCGACCCCGCCGGTCCTCGCGCCATCACCTTCTACTCCCGCGACGAGGACGCCCCCGCCGATGCCCCGTGGATCCGTCACGCCACCGGCCGCCTCGCCCCCCAGGACCGCTCCGGGCAGCGGGCCGAGGAATTCGCGGCGGGCGCCTGGCCGCCCCCCGGCGCCGAGCCCATCGACATCAGCGGCCTCTACGCGGACCTGGCCGCGCAGGGCTACGGGTACGGCCCCGCCTTCCATGGGCTGCGAGCCGTCTGGAGGACCGGACAGGGCGAGGTGTGCGCGGAGGTCCGGCTGCCCGACACGGCCGGGGACGCCGTCTCCGCCTACGGACTCCACCCCGCGCTCCTCGACGCGGTCCTGCACGCCACCGACTTCGCCACGGTGGCACCCACCGACACCCCGGACGACCGCGTCCTGCTGCCCTTCGCCTGGACCGGAGTCACCCTGCACGCGGCCGGTGCCACCACGCTGCGGGCCCGCATCACCGCCACCGGCACCGACGAGGTCGCCATCGAACTGGCCGATGCCACCGGCGCCCCGGTGGCCTCCGTCGACTCGTTCCTCGTAAGGCCCGTCGCGACCGGCCAACTGGCCGCCACCGCCCACCCCGACGCGCTCCACCACGTCCGCTGGACCCCGCTGCCGGCACCCGCCGCCACCCGGCCGGACCCCGACGCCTCCGTCCACACCTGCCCCGCACCCGCAGGGCCCGACATCGCCGCCGACGTCCGGACCGTCCTCGGAACCACGCTGACGGCCGTACAGGACTGGATCGCCGACGAGCGGTCCGCCACCGCCCGGCTCACCGTCCTCACCCGGGGCGCGGTCGCCGCCGCCGCGGGGGAGCCGGCCGCACTCGCCCAGGCGCCCGTCTGGGGCCTGGTGCGCTCGGCCCAGGCCGAACACCCCGGCCGATTCCTCCTGCTGGACACCGACGGCTCCCTCGGCACGGACGAACTGCTGCGCCTCACCGCCGGCACGGACGAGCCCGAAATCGCGCTGCGCGAAGGCCTGTTGTACGTCCCGCGGCTGACCCGCACCACACAGGCACCGGCCCCCGTATCCCCCTGGCGCCCCGACGGCACCGTCCTGATCACCGGCGGCACCGGCGGCGTCGGTGCCACGGTCGCCCGGCACCTGGTCGCGGCGCACGGAGTACGTGGACTGCTGCTCACCGGCCGCCGGGGTGCGGACGCCCCCGGTGCCGAGGAGCTCCGGGCCGAGCTGACCGCGCTGGGCGCCGAGGTCGTGATCGCCGCCTGTGACGCCGCCGACCGCGACGCGATGGCCGGTGCCCTGGCCGCCGTACCGGACGGGCTGCCGCTGAGTGCCGTGGTGCACGCGGCGGGTGTGCTGGACGACGGCCTGGCCGACTCCCTTGACGATGCCCGCCTGGACACCGTCCTGCGGCCCAAGGCCGACGGCGCCTGGAATCTGCACGAACTCACCCGCGACAGCGACCTGTCGGCCTTCGTCCTGTTCTCCTCCACCGCCACCGTCCTGGACGGCGCCGGACAGGGCAACTACGCCGCCGCCAATGTCTTCCTCGACGCCCTCGCCACCCACCGCGCCGCCCTCGGACTCCCCGCGACCTCGCTCGCCTGGGGGCTGTGGACCGGCACCGGCGGCATGGGCGGCAGCCTCGACGAAGCCGCGCTGCGGCGCATCGAACGCCTCGGCCTCCAGCCCCTGTCCGTCGCGGAGAACCTCGCTCTGCTCGACCGTGCGGCGGCCACCGCGGGCCACCCGGCCGTCCTGCCCGTACGGCTGAACCTGCGCATGCTCAACGCCCGCGGCGGTGACGTCCCGCCCTTGCTCCGCGCCCTGGTCCGTGCGCCGCGCCGCGCCGTGGGAGGGGGCGGGGTCAGCGTCGAGCAGTCCCTCGCGCGCAGCCTGGCCGGCCTGACCCGTGCGCAGCGCGGCGAGGCCCTCCTCGATCTGGTCCGTACCCAGGTGGCCGCGGTCCTCGGGCACGACGGACCCGATCGTGTCGTCACCACGCGGGCCTTCAACGAAATGGGCTTCGACTCGCTGGCGGCCGTCGAACTCCGCAACCGCCTCGGCTCCGCCACGGGTCTGCCCCTGACGGCCACGCTCGTCTTCGACTACCCCTCGCCCGGTTCCCTCGCCGACCACCTGGCCTCCAGGCTCGGCGGCGACGCGGAACGGCAGGCCGGCCTGCCCGTCCCGGCCGCCACCACCGTCTCCGACGACGACCCCATCGCCATCGTCTCCATGGCCTGCCGCTACCCCGGCGGAGTGACCTCGCCCGAGGACCTGTGGCAGCTCGTCGAGGAGGGGCGCGATGTCGTCTCGGCGTTCCCCGCCGACCGCGGCTGGGCCACCGACATCCACGACACCGTGCCCGGCACGCCGGGCAAGAGCCTCACCGATCAGGGCGGATTCCTCTACGGGGCGGCGGACTTCGACGCCGAGTTCTTCGGTATCAGCCCCCGTGAGGCCCAGGCCATGGACCCGCAGCAGCGACTGCTGCTGGAGATCGCCTGGGAGACCGTCGAACGCGCGGGCATCGACCCGCACACCCTGCGCGGCAGCGACACCGGTGTCTTCGTCGGCGTGATGTACCACGACTGGGGACTGCGGCTCGGCCCGCTGCCCGAGCACGTGGCCGGCTACCACGGCAACGGAAGCCTCGCCAGCGTGGTGTCCGGACGGGTCGCCTACACCTTGGGCGTCGAAGGCCCCGCGGTCACCGTCGACACCGCCTGCTCCTCCTCCCTCGTCGCCCTGCACTGGGCCGCCCAGGCCCTGCGCCGCGGCGACTGCGGCCTCGCCCTCGCGGGCGGTGTCACCGTCATGTCCACCCCCGACACCTTCGTCGACATGAGCCGGCAGCGCGGCCTGGCGGCTGACGGGCGGTGCAAGTCGTTCGGCAGCGGTGCCGACGGCACCGGCTGGGGCGAGGGCGTCGGCATGCTCCTGCTGGAGCGGCTCTCGGACGCCGAGCGCAACGGCCACCGGGTCCTCGGCATCGTCCGCGGCTCTGCCGTCAACTCCGACGGAGCCTCCAACGGCCTCACCGCGCCCAACGGTCCGGCCCAACAACGCGTCATCCGGCGTGCGTTGAGCGTGGCGGGCCTGACCCCGGCCGACGTCGACGCCGTCGAGGGCCATGGCACCGGCACCGTTCTCGGCGACCCGATCGAGGCCCAGGCGCTGCTGGAGACCTACGGTCAGGAACGCCCGTCGGACGGCCGCCCCCTGCTGCTCGGCTCCATCAAGTCCAACATGGGCCACACCCAGGCGGCGGCCGGTGTGGCGGGCATCATCAAGATGGTGCAGGCGATGCGTCACGGCACCCTGCCCGCGACCCTGCACGCCGACGAGCCGTCACCGCAGGTGGACTGGGACTCCGGCGCCGTCGCGCTGCTGACCGGGCCCACCGCCTGGCCGGCGCACGGCCGTCCGCGTCGCGCCGGGGTGTCGTCGTTCGGGATCAGCGGCACCAACGCCCACGTGATCATCGAGGAGCCGCCTGCCGTCACCACCACGCCGGACGAGCCCGAGCCGGCCGCGCCCACCCCCGGCCTGATCACCTGGCCGTTCTCGGCGAGGACCCCGGACGCGTTGAACGCCCAGGCGGCGCGGCTGCTCGACCACCTCGCGTCCGTCCCCGACGACACCCTCGCCGCGACGGGCCACGCCCTCGCGACGACCCGCGCCGCCCTGGACCACCGGGCCGTGGCGATCGGCGCCGACCGCACCGAACTCGTCGCCGCACTGGAGGCGTTGGCCTCCGGCGCCGGGACGGTACGGGACGCGGTGAGCGAGGGCAGGGCCGCGTTCCTGTTCACGGGTCAGGGTGCGCAGCGGCTGGGGATGGGCCGGGGGTTGTATGAGGCGTATCCGGTGTTCGCGGCGGCGTTCGATGAGGTAGTGGGCGAACTGGACGCCCGGCTGGGGCGTTCACTCCGTGAGGTGGTGTGGGGTGAGGATGCGGGTCTGCTGAACGGGACGATGTTCGCCCAGGCCGGTCTGTTCGCGGTGGAGACCGCGCTGTTCCGGCTGCTGGAGTCCTGGGGCATGCGTCCGGACTTCCTGGTGGGCCATTCGGTCGGCGAGATCACGGCCGCCCACGTGTCCGGCGCCCTGCCCCTGGGCGACGCGGCCGAACTGGTCGTCGCTCGGGGACGGCTGATGCAGGCGTTGCCCGCCGGCGGGTCGATGGTGGCCGTGGAGGCGACGGAGGCCGAGGTGCTTGCGCTGCTGAACGCCGAGGTGGGCGTCGCGGCCGTCAACGGGCCGCGTTCCGTGGTCGTCTCCGGCACGGAGGCGGCGGTGCGCGGGCTCGTGGCGACGTTCGAGGGCCAGGGCCGCAGGACGAGCACGCTGCGGGTGTCGCACGCCTTCCACTCGCCGTTGATGGAACCGATGCTGGCCGAATTCGGCGCCGCGGTGGCCGGGCTGTCGTTCGGCGCACCGTCGATCCCGGTGGTGTCGGGTGTGTCCGGGGACCTGGCGGAAGGATGGGGCACCGCGGACTACTGGGTGCGGCACGTCCGTGAAGCGGTGCGTTTCGCGGACGCGGTCCGGTTCCTGGAGGACCGCGGCGTCACCTCGTACATCGAGATCGGCCCGGACGCCGTGCTCAGCGGCATGGCGCAGGACTGTGTCCAGGACACGGACGGGACGGCGTTCATCCCCGCGCTGCGACGGAACCGGCCCGAGGCACGCGAACTCCTGACCGCCGCAGGCAGAGCCCATACGCGCGGTGTCACCGTCGACCGGAACGCCTTCTTCGGCGCCCGCGGCACCGGCCTGAGTCCGGACCTGCCCACCTACGCCTTCCAGCACCAGCGCTACTGGCTCGACCTGGCCGCCGCCCCCGGCGACCTCGACGCGGCCGGTCTGGAAGCGGTCACCCACCCCCTGCTGAGCGCCGCCGTGGCGACGCCGGACGACGGGGGCGTCGTCCTCACCGGGCGGCTCGCCACCGGCACCCAGCCGTGGCTCGCGGACCACGGCGTGCTGGGCAGTGTGCTGCTGCCGGGCACCGGTTTCGTGGAGCTGGCGATCCGGGCGGGCGACCACGTCGGCTGCGGCCGGATCGAGGAACTGCTCCTCGAAGCCCCGCTGATACTGCCGCCCCGGGGCGGCGTCGCCCTGCGAGTCGTCGTCGGCGCCCCGGACCCCTCCGGGGCCCGCACGGTCGGCATCCACTCGCGCGCGTCCTCGGACCCCGCCGCCCCGTGGACCCGGCATGCCCACGGCACCCTGACCCGCGAAGCTCCCGAAGCCGCCTTCGACCTCACTCAGTGGCCGCCGGCCGGCGCCACCCCGGTCGACGTCGAGTCCGCCTACGGGCGGCTGAGCGAGCGCGGCTACGCCTACGGCCCCGCCTTCCAGGGCCTGCGCGCGGCGTGGCGGCGCGGCGACGACGTGTTCGCCGAGGTCGCACTCGACGGTCCGGTCCGCGACGAGGCGGCGGACTTCGGCCTGCACCCCGCCCTCCTCGACGCGGCCATGCACGCCGACCTGCTGACGGACCCGGCCGACGACGCGGCCACTCTGCTGCCCTTCTCCTGGAACGGCGTCACCCTGCACGCCGCCGGGACCGCCTCGCTACGCGTCCACATCCAGCGGATACGCGGCGACGAGGTGTCCGCCATCATGGTCGCCGACGAGAGCGGCGCACCGGTGGCCACGGTCGAGTCGCTCGTCTCCCGCCCCGTCGCGCCGGAGCAGCTGGCGGCAGCCTCGGGGGCGCCGTCCGCAGCCCTCCACCGGATCGTCTGGCAGCGGGCGGAGCCGGGCGCGGAGGACCCCGGCCGCACCCCCGCGCACACCGTCCTGCACTGCCCGGCGGCGCCCGACGGCCAGAGCGTCCCGGACGCCGTGCGCACCCTCACCCGGCAGGTGCTCGGTGAGATACGAGACCGGCTAGCCGACCCCGAAGCGGGCACCGCCCCCCTCGTCGTCGTCACCCGGCGCGCCGTGCCCGTGCTCCCCGGCGAGGACGTGGACCCCGCCCAGGCCCCTGTATGGGGACTGGTACGCGCCGCACAGGCCGAGAACCCCGGCCGGTTCCACCTCCTCGACATCGAGGACGAGTCCGGCGCGACCCAGGCCGCTCTCACCGCCGTGATCGCGTCCGGCGAGCCCGAATCCGCCCTGCGCGGCGGCGAGTCGTGGATACCGCGGCTGGGACGCGCCACTGCCCCGGAGACCGCACGGCCCGCCCCGTGGGACACCGACGGCACGGTCCTGATCACCGGAGGCACCAGCGGCCTCGGCGCACTCGTCGCACGCCACCTCGTCACCGAGCACGGCGTGCGCCACCTCCTCCTGGCCGGCCGGCGCGGGAGGGACACACCCGGTGCCGAGGCACTGGCCACCGAGCTGACAGGCCTCGGCGCCCAGGTCCGGATCGCCGCCTGCGATGTGGCCGACCGCGACGCCCTGGCCGCCCTGCTCGCCGGGATCGACGCCGCACACCCGCTGCGCGGCGTCGTCCACGCGGCGGCGGTCGCCGACGGCGGCCTGATCGGCAGCCTCACCCCCGATCGGTTCGACGCCGTCCTCCGCCCCAAGGCGGTAGGAGCCTGGCACCTGCACGAACTGACCAGGGACACCGACCTCACCGCTTTCGTCATGTTCTCCTCGGCCGGCGGCCTCGTCCTGGCAGCCGGACAGGCCGACTACGCGGCGGCCAACGTCTTCCTCGACGCGCTTGCCACCCACCGCGCGGCGGCCGGCCTCCCCGCGACATCGATCGCCTTCGGCATGTGGGACGTCAGCACCGGACTCGGCGGCGACCTCACCGAAGCCGATCTGGACCGGATGCGCCGCCTCGGCCTGCCGGCTCTCGACGCCGACCGTGGCCTTGAGCTCTTCGACGCCGCCCTCGTCACCGAGGACCCCGTCGTCGTCCCCCTCACCATCGACGCGGCCGCGCTCGCCGCCCGCAGCGACGAGGTGCCCGCACTGCTGCGCGTCCGCGGCCGCGCTCCCGCCCGCCGGACCGTCCGGGCGGCGGCCACCGCCGCCTCCTCCCTCGACCGCCGCCTGGCCGGTGCGACGACCCCGGACGAGAGGGCCCGCATCCTGCTCGACACGGTCCGCACCCAGGTGGCCTCCGTCCTCGGCCAGCCCTCCGCCGAGGCGGTCGGACCCGACACCGCCTTCCGCGACCAGGGGTTCGACTCCCTGGCCGCAGTGGAGCTGCGCAACCTGCTGGCCGGTTCCACCGGGCTGCGACTGCCGGCGACGCTGGTCTTCGACTATCCCAACTCCCGTGCGGTTGCCGGATACCTCGACACCCTGCTCACTGGCACGACCACCACGACGGCCCCCGTCGCCGCCCCGCACGCGGCCCTGGACGACGACCCGATCGCGGTGGTGGCGATCAGCTGCCGCTTCCCCGGAGGCGTGCGCTCCCCGGAGGCCCTGTGGGACCTCGTCGCCGACGGCGTCGACGCCATCGGCGACTTCCCCGCCGACCGCGGCTGGGACGCCGACGCCCTCTACGACCCCGAGCCCGGTCTCCCCGGCCGCACCTACGTGCGCGAAGGCGGATTCCTCTACGACGCGGCGGAGTTCGACCCCGAGTTCTTCGGCATCATGCCCCGCGAAGCCCTGGCGATGGACCCGCAGCAGCGGCTGCTGCTCCAGTCGGCCTGGGAGACCTTCGAACGCGCCGGCATCGACCCGGAGACACTGCGCGGCAGCCAGACGGGCGTGTACGCCGGTGTGATGTACCACGAGTACGGCAGCCGGGTCACCGACGTCCCCGACGACCTGGCCGGATACCTCGGCAACGGCAGCGCGGGCAGTATCGCCTCCGGCCGTGTCGCCTACGCACTGGGCCTCGAAGGGCCCGCCGTCACGGTCGACACCGCATGCTCCTCCTCCCTGGTCAGCCTTCACATGGCCTGCCAGGCACTGCGCGCCGGCGAGATCGACCTCGCCCTGGCAGGCGGCGTCACCGTCATGCCGACCCCGGAGATCTTCGTCGACTTCAGCCGGCAGCGCGGCCTCGCGGCCGACGGACGCTCCAAGGCGTTCGCGGGCGCGGCGGACGGCACGAGCTGGGCCGAAGGCGTCGGCCTCCTGCTGGTGGAGCGCCTCTCCGACGCCCGCCGCAACGGGCACCCCGTCCTCGCCGTGGTCCGGGGAAGCGCCATCAACCAGGACGGCGCCTCCAACGGACTGACCGCCCCCAACGGCCCCTCCCAGCAACGCGTCATCCGCAAGGCCCTGTCGGCGGCGGGCCTCGCCCCCTCCGACGTGGACGCCGTGGAGGGACACGGCACGGGCACCCGGCTGGGCGACCCGATCGAGGCGCAGGCCCTGCTGGCCACGTACGGCCAGGACCGTCCCGCGGACCGCCCGCTCTGGCTCGGCTCCGTCAAGTCGAACATCGGGCACGCCCAGGCCGCCGCCGGTGTCAGCGGAGTCATCAAGATGGTGATGGCGCTGCGCAACGGACTGCTGCCCCGGACCCTGCACGTCGACGAGCCGTCCCCGCAGGTGGACTGGGAGGCCGGCGGCGTACGGCTGCTGACCGAGCCGGTCGCCTGGGAGGCGCAGGACCGGCCCCGACGCGCAGGAGTCTCCTCCTTCGGGCTCAGCGGCACCAACGCCCACGTCATCATCGAGGAGGCACCGGCGGCCGAGGAGGCCGGACCGGACGGCACCACTGTCCCCGCCGGACCGCTGCCCGTCGTACCGCTCCCGCTGTCCGCACGGAGCGCCACGGCGCTCACGGAGCAGGCGGGCCGCCTCCTCGCCCATGTGGAGGCGCACCCGGACGAGTCGCTGATGGACCTGGGGCACTCGCTGGCGACGACGCGCGCGGTGCTGGATCACCGTGCGGTGGTGCTGGCCGCGGATCGCGAGGCGGCGGTGCGTGCGCTGTCCGATCTGGTGGCCGGTCACGAGAGTGCGGATGTCGTCACCTCGGCCGGTTCCTCCGCCGAGGGTCTGACGGCGTTCCTGTTCACGGGTCAGGGCGCGCAGCGGCTCGGCATGGGCCGGGAGCTGTACGAGGCGTTCCCGGTGTTCGCCGAGGCGTTCGACGCGGTGGTCTCCGAACTGGATGCCCGGCTGGGCCGTTCGTTGCGTGAGGTGGTGTGGGGTGAGGACGCCGGCCTGTTGAACGGGACGATGTTCGCCCAGGCGGGACTGTTCGCGGTCGAGACGGCGCTGTTCCGCCTGGTGGAGTCGTGGGGCATACGGGCCGATGTGGTGGCGGGGCACTCGATCGGTGAGATCGCCGCCGCGCATGTGGCGGGTGTGCTGCCGCTGACGGACGCAGCCGAACTCGTGGTCGCGCGCGGTCGGTTGATGCAGGCACTGCCCTCCGGCGGAGTGATGGTCGCGGTGGCCGCGTCGGAGGCGGAAGTGCTTCCGCTGCTGAGCGGCGACGTGGGGCTGGCGGCGGTGAACGGTCCATCGGCCGTGGTGGTGTCGGGCGCGGAGAAGGAGACCCTCGCGATCGCGGAGCACTTCACCGCACTGGGCCGCCGGACGAAGCGGCTGGCGGTGTCGCATGCCTTCCACTCACCGCTCATGGAGCCCATGCTCGACGCCTTCCGAAAGGTCGCCGAGACACTCTCGTACGCCGCACCCTCGATACGCGTCGTGTCCCACGTGACCGGAACCGAGGCGACCACGGAGCAACTGACCTCGCCCGAGTACTGGGTGCGCCACGTCCGCGAGGCCGTCCGGTTCGCCGACGGCATCGCCCACCTCGCGGACCACGGCGTCACCCGCTTCGTGGAACTCGGCCCGGACGCAGTGCTCTCCGCACTCACCGAGGCCGTCGCACCGGTCACGTCCGACACCCTCACCGTGCCCGTCCTGCGCAAGGGCCGGCCCGAGGTGTCCACCCTGCTCACCGCCCTCGCCCGGCTGCACGTCGCCGGACCCCGAGTCGGCTGGCCGGACGTCCTCGACGGTCGCGGTGCCCGCAGGGTCGAACTGCCCACGTACGCCTTCGGCCGGACCACGTACTGGCTCGACGCCCCCGATCCGGTCGGCGGTGATGTGACCGGCCTCGGCCAGACCGCGGCCGCGCATCCGCTGCTCAGCGCCGTGGTCGCCTCCCCGGAGGCCGGCGGCGTCGTGCTCACCGGGCGCCTCTCCGTCCGCACCCACCCCTGGCTCGCCGACCACGACGTCCTCGGAACCGTGCTGCTGCCCGGCACCGGCTACATCGAACTCGCCATCCGGGCCGGTGAGGAGGTCGGCTGCGAGGTGGTGGAGGAACTCACCATCGAGGCACTGATGCCGCTCCCGCCCCACGGCGGACTCGCCGTCCAGGTCGTCGTCGACGCCCCGGACGCGGGCGGACGCTGCTCACTCGCCGTCTACTCCCGGGCCGACGACGCCCCGGCCGGCACCCCCTGGAGCAAGCACGCCAGCGGCGTACTCGCCCCGGGGACCGGACAGACGCCGCCTGCCGGCACCTTCGCCCCCGCCCCGGCCGACTGGCCGCCCACGGGCGCGACCGAGGTCGACATCTCCGGTGTGTACGACTACCTCACCGGCCAGGGCTACGGCTACGGGCCCATGTTCCGGGGCCTGCGCGGCATCTGGTCCCGGGGCAAGGAGACGTTCGCGGAGGTGTCCCTGCCGGAGGACTCCCTGGACGTCGGCAAGGAATTCCGGCTCCACCCCTCCATCCTCGACGCGGCGCTGAGCGCCACCGACTTCATGGACGGCCGCCGCCCCCAGGACGTCGGCGGCACCCAGCTGCCGTTCGCCTGGTCCGGCGTCACCCTGCACGCCGCCGGGTCCTCGCGGCTGCGGGTGCGTATCACCGCCGTCGAATCCCACCGGTCACAGGGGTCCGACGCGGTACGACTCGAACTCACCGACCCCACGGGCACCCCGGTCGCCACGATCGACTCGCTCGTGGTCCGCCCCGTCACCGCGGCCAAGGTCAACGCGGCCGCCGCGGCGGGAGGCGGCGAACACGAGGCCGTCTTCCAGCTGGTCACCCAGCAACTGCCTCTCGGCGCGGCCGTCGCCGCGGCCACGGACCGCTGGGCCGTGCTCGGCGGCACTCCCGCCGCCGGCCCCGGCACTGCCTACAGCGACCTCTCCGCACTCGGCGCCGCGCTGACGGACGGCGCCCCGGCCCCCGACGTCGTCCTCCTGCCCGTACCCCGGGCCACGGATCACGACGACATCCCGGCGGCCGTCCGCTCCGTCACCGGCCAGGTCCTCGACACGCTCCAGTCCTGGCTGGCGGACGAGCGGTACGCCCGGTCCCGCCTCATGGTGGTCACCCGTGACGCCCTTCCCGTCGAGGAGGCCGACACCGCCGTGGACCTCGTCCAGGCACCGGTATGGGGACTGATACGGGCAGCCCAGGAGGAGTACCCCGGCCGGTTCGTCCTCGTCGACACCGACGGCACCCCCACGGCCCGCGAGTCACTGCCCGCCGTGGCCGCGTCCGGCGAACCCGAGGCGATCCTGCGCGGCGCCGAGGTGCGGATACCCCGACTGGCCAGGGTTCCGGCGAAGACGCCTTCGTCGGCCCTGCCCTGGGACGCCGAGGGAACCGTGCTGATCACCGGAGGCACCAGCGGCCTCGGTGCCGTCGTCGCCCGCCACCTGGTCGAACGGCACGGCGTGCGCCACCTCCTGCTCGCCGGGCGACGGGGCCAGGATGCACCCGGCGCCACCGAACTCCGTGACGCCCTGCACGGACTCGGCGCCCGCGTCACCCTCGCGGCCTGCGACACGTCCGACCGTGCGGCGGTCGACGCCATGCTGACCGCGATACCCGCCGCACATCCGCTGACGGCGGTGGTCCACGCGGCCGCGGTCATGGACAACGCCCTGCTGGCAGCTCTCACCCCCGCACAGGTCGACACGGTGATGCGGCCCAAGGTGGACGCGGCCTGGAACCTGCACGAGGCGACCCGCGGTCTGGACCTGAAGGCGTTCGTCCTCTTCTCCTCCTGCGCCGGACTCGTCGTCGGCATCGGCCAGGGCAACTACGCCGCCGCCAACCGCTTCCTGGACGCCCTCGCCACCCACCGACGGGCGGCCGGACTCCCGGCGACGTCCCTGGCGTTCGGCCTCTGGGAGACCAGGACCGGTCTCGGGGGCGGCGTCACCCACGCCGACCTGCGGCGCATGCGCACCATGGGCATGCCGGCGCTGCCGACGGCCGAGGGCCTCGCCCTCCTCGACGAGGCCCTGGAGATCGACCGGCCGGTACTCGTGCCGATCCGGGTGGAACGCGACCGCCAGGCCACGACCGAACCGCCGCACCTGCTGAAGGACGTGCTCGGCGCACCGGAACGGCCCGCCGCCCGCAAGGAGGTACGGGCACCCGCCGTCACCGCGATGGCCGCGCCCGCTGCCGAACTCACCCTGGAGCAGAGGCTGTCCGGTATGAAGGCGGCCGAACGCCGCCGCACGGTACTCGACGTCGTACGCGAGCAGGTCGCCGGAGTCAGCCACAGCGTCCCCACCACCATCGACGTCTCCAAGGGCTTCACCGAGCTCGGCCTCGACTCGCTCGCCGCCATCGATCTCCGCAACCGGCTCCAGAAGGCCACCGGACTCCGACTGCCGGCCACCCTCATGTTCGACTACCCCAGCCCCGCGGTGCTGGCCGACTTCCTCCTCGACGAACTCCCGCCGGGACTCGATGAGAACACCCCCGACGAACCCGCCGACACCGCCCCCGCGCAGAGCGGGCCGGGGGCCGCGGAGACCGACGCGTCCATCCGGCAGACGCTCGCGGACATCCCGGTCGACGCACTGAGGGAGTCCGGCCTGCTGGACGCGCTGCTGAACCTGGCCGCCCGACCCGCGGCACCCGCACCCACCACTGAATCCGGCCCGCGCACCCCGCAGGGCGAGACCGCACAGGCCGGCGAAGCGATCAGGACCATGGACGTCGACGACCTGGTGCGCGCCGCGCTCGCGTCCGCCGACCCGACCCGGAACCCGAGCGAGGGCTGAGGACATCATGGAAACATCTGTAGAGCAGCTGGTCGCGGCCCTCCGCACCACCATGGTTGAGAACGAACGTCTCCGCGCGGCCAACGACCGCCTCACCGGCGACGCCACCGAGCCGATTGCGATCGTGGGTATGGCGTGTCGTTATCCGGGTGGGGTGGGTTCTCCGGATGAGTTGTGGGATCTGGTGGTGGAGGGCCGGGACGGTGTGTCGGCGTTTCCGGTGGACCGTGGGTGGGATGTCGAGGGGCTTTACGATCCGGAGCCGGGGAAGCCGAATCGTACGGTGACGCGTGAGGGTGGTTTCCTGTACGACGCGGCTGATTTCGATGCCGGGGTGTTCGGGATCTCGCCGCGTGAGGCGTTGGGGATGGATCCGCAGCAGCGGTTGTTGCTGGAGGCGTCCTGGGAGGCGGTGGAGAGTGCGGGGATCGATCCCCTCTCCCTGAAGGGCAGCCGCACCGGCGTCTTCGCCGGCGTCATGTACCACGACTACGGGCCGGGCACGAGCGACGGCAGCCTGGTCACCGGCCGGGTCGCCTTCACCCTGGGTCTCGAAGGCCCCGCGGTCACCGTCGACACCGCCTGCTCCTCTTCCCTCGTCGCCCTCCACTGGGCCGGCCAGGCGCTGCGGCGGGGCGACTGCTCGATGGCGCTGGTGGGTGGCGTGACGGTGATGACGACGCCGGACATGTTCCTCTACTTCAGCCACCAGCGAGGCATGGCGGCGGACGGCCGCTGTAAGTCCTTCGCGGCCGACGCCGACGGCACCGGCTGCTCGGAGGGCGTCGGAGTCCTCATGGTCGAACGTCTCTCGGACGCCCGCCGGAACGGGCATCCGGTGCTCGCGGTGATCCGCGGAAGCGCCATCAACCAGGACGGCGCGTCGAGCGGGATGACCACCCCGAACGGTCCGTCGCAGCAGCGCGTGATCCGTGCGGCGCTGGAGAACGCCGGGATCACGACCACGGACGTGGATCTGGTGGAGGCGCACGGCACGGGCACCCGGCTGGGCGACCCGATCGAGGCGCAGGCGCTGCTGGCGACGTACGGCAAGGGCCGCCCTGAGGGCGATCCGATCTGGCTGGGTTCGTTGAAGTCGAACCTGGGCCACACCCAGGCCGCGGCCGGTGTCGGTGGCGTGATCAAGGCGGTGCAGGCCATCCGTCACGGGATACTGCCGAAGTCCCTCCATTCACAGACGCGTTCGCCGCACGTGGACTGGGATGCGGGTGCGGTGGAGTTGTTGACGGAGTCGCGGGCGTGGCCGGAGCGGGATCGTCCCAGGCGTGCTGGTGTGTCGTCGTTCGGTCTGAGCGGGACGAACGCGCACGTGATCGTGGAACAGGCCCCGGTGACGGACGAGCCGGAGCCCGAAGCGGTGACCGGACTCCCCGTCGTCCCCGTCGTGCTGTCGGCGCAGAACGAGAGCGGCATTTTTGGCCAGGCCACGCGGTTGCTGGCACGGATGGCGGAAGAGCCCTCTGCGTCGTTGTTGGATGTGGGTTTTTCGTCGGTGGTGTCGCGTGGGGTGTTGGAGCATCGTGCGGTGGTGGCGGCGTCGGATCGTGAGGAGCTGGTGCGGGGTCTGACGGCGCTGGCGGAGGGCGAGCTGTCGTCTTCGGTGGTGCGGGGCTCGGCCCGGCAGGCCGGTGCCACGGCCTTCCTGTTCACGGGTCAGGGTGCGCAGCGGTTGGGGATGGGTCGGGAGTTGTATGAGGCGTTTCCGGTGTTCGCGGCGGCGTTTGACGCGGTCGTGGGCGAACTGGACGCCCGGCTGGGGCGTTCACTCCGTGAGGTGGTGTGGGGTGAGGATGCGGGTCTGCTGAACGGGACGATGTTTGCTCAGGCCGGGTTGTTCGCGGTGGAGACGGCGTTGTTCCGGCTGGTGGAGTCGTGGGGGGTGCGTCCGGACTTCCTGGTGGGTCATTCGGTGGGTGAGATCGCGGCCGCGCATGTGTCCGGCGCCCTGTCGCTCGGTGATGCGGCGGAACTGGTCGTCGCGCGTGGTCGGTTGATGCAGGGGTTGCCGGCTGGTGGGTCGATGGTGGCGGTTGAGGCGTCGGAGGCGGAGGTCCTTCCGTTGCTGAACGCTGAGGTGGGGATTGCCGCGGTGAACGGGCCTCGGTCTGTTGTGGTGTCGGGGGTGGAGTCGGCGGTTGCCGATGTGGTGGGGAAGTTCGCCGGTGAGGGCCGTAGGACGAGTGCGTTGCGGGTGTCGCATGCGTTCCATTCGCCGTTGATGGAGCCGATGTTGGCGGAGTTCGGGGCGGTGGTGTCCGGGTTGTCGTTCGGTGCACCGTCGATTCCCGTGGTGTCGGGTGTGTCGGGGGATTTGGCGGAGGACTGGGGTTCGGCGGAGTACTGGGTGCGGCATGTGCGGGAGGCGGTGCGGTTCGCGGATGCGGTGTCGTTTGTGGTGTCGCGTGGTGTGACGTCGTTTGTTGAGGTGGGTCCGGATGGTGTGCTGTGTGGGATGGCGCAGCAGTCGGTGGACGCGGAGCTGGCGGCAACGGTCTTCGTCCCGTTGGTGCGTAAGGGGCGTCCGGAGGTGGCCTCGGCGGTTACCGCGTTGGGGCAGTTGCATGTGAGTGGTGTGTTGGTGGACTGGGCCCGGTTCTTCGAGGGGACGGGTGCGCGTCGTGTTGATCTGCCGACGTATGCCTTCCAGCGTGAGCGTTTTTGGTTGGAGTGTGTGGGTGGTGGGGATGCGGGTGGTTTGGGGCAGGTGGTGGTGGATCATCCGGTGTTGGGTGCTGCGGTGGCGTTGCCGGATTGTGGTGGTGTGGTGTTGACGGGTCGTTTGTCGGTGGAGGGGATGGGGTGGTTGGGGGATCACGTGGTGTTGGGGTCGGTGTTGTTGCCGGGGGCGGCGTTTGTGGAGTTGGTGGTGCGGGCTGGGGATGAGGTGGGTTGTGGGGTGGTGGAGGAGTTGACGTTGCGGGCGCCGTTGGTTGTTCCGGAGCGTGGTGGTGTGGCGTTGCAGGTGGTGGTGGGTGGTTCGGATGAGGTGGGGTCTCGTTCGGTGCGGGTGTTTTCGCGTCGGGAGACTGCGGGTGCGGTTGGTGAGTGGGTGTTGCATGCGGAGGGTGTTGTGGGTGTGGCTGAACCCGCGCCGACCTTCGACCTCACCGACTGGCCCCCGACCGGCTCAAAAGCCGTACGGACGAGCGATGCCTACGAGCTGCTGCACAAGCAGGGTTACGTCTACGGCCCCGTATTCCGCGGACTCAAAGCCGTCTGGCGGCGCGGGGACGACGTCTTCGCCGAGGTCGAACTGCCCGAGCAGGCGCACGGGGACGCCGAACGGTTCGGTATCCACCCCGCCCTGCTCGACGCGACCATGCATGCCCTGGGAGTCGGCGAGGACGTCACGGGTGATGAGCCGACCGAGCTTCCCTTCACCTGGACGAATGTGTCCCTGCACGCCGCCGGCGCCCGTTCGCTGCGCGTGCGACTGTCGCCCCAGGGAGCCAGCAGCCTCAGGATGAGCCTGGCGGACCAGGACGGCGCGCCCGTGGCCACGATCGGCGGACTCATGTTCCGTCCGGTGTCGGTGGAGCAGTTGGTGGGGTCGGGTGGGGGTGGTGGGTTGCATGAGGTGGTGTGGCGGCCGTTGGTGGGTGCCGGCGCTGCTGTTTCGGGTGTTGTGGGTGGGGTGTTTGAGGTGCCGGTGTTGGTGGGTGTGGATCCGGTGGTGGGTGTGCGGTCGGTGTTGGGTGGGGTGCTTGAGGCGGTTCAGGGCTGGTTGGAGGGTGATGAGGCTGGTCGGTTGGTGGTGGTGACGCGGGGTGCGGTCTCGTTGCCTGGGGATGTGGGTGTTGATGTGTGTGGGGCGCCGGTGTGGGGGTTGGTGCGGGCGGCGGAGGCGGAGAATCCGGGTCGGTTTGTGTTGGTGGATGTGGATTCTGTGGGTGGTTCGTTCGCTGATGTTGCGGATGCGGTGGTTGGTTCGGGTGAGTCGGAAGTGGCTGTGCGTGGGGGTGAGTTGTTGGTTCCGCGGTTGGTTGAGGTGGGTGGGGTCGGTGGTGGTCTTCCGGTGGTGGTGCCGGGTGGGGTGGTGTTGGTGACGGGTGGGACCGGGGGTTTGGGTGGTTTGGTGGCGCGGCATTTGGTGGAGGTGCATGGGGTGCGGCGTTTGGTGTTGGCGGGGCGGCGTGGTGCGGAGGCTCCGGGGGTGGGGGAGTTGTGTGAGGTGTTGCGTGGGTTGGGTGCTGAGGTGTCGGTGGTGGCGTGTGATGTGTCGGATCGGGCTGCGGTGGCTGGTCTGGTGGAGGGTGTGGGTGCTGGTCTGGTGGGTGTGGTGCATGCGGCGGGTGCGGGTGACAACGGTTTGGTGGGGTCGATGGATGGGGCCCGGCTGGATCGGGCGTTGGGTGCGAAGGCGGATGGTGCTTGGTATTTGCATGAGCTGACGCGTGAGCTGGATTTGGCGTTCTTTGTGTTGTTCTCGTCGGCGGGTGGTTCGGTGCTGGCGGCGGGGCAGGCGAATTATGCGGCGGCGAATGTGTTCCTGGATGCGCTGGCGGTGCAGCGTCGGGCGGAGGGGCTGCCGGCCACTTCGCTGGCGTACGGGCTGTGGGACGTCGCCACGGGCCTGACCGAAGCCATCGAGGACGACGCCCGTCTCATGGCCGCACGGGGTCTGCCCGCTCTCGCCCCGGCCGACGCGCTCCGGCTGTTCGACGCCGGTCTGCGCTCCGGGCTGCCGGCACTGGTGCCGCTCGCAGTCGACGTACCGACCCTGAACGCGAAGCCGGGTGCGTTGCACCCCCTTCTGCGGGACATGGTCCTCACCGAGGCCGGTCCCGTGGTCCGGAGCCGCACGAAGAGCGCCGATCCCGCCGCATTGGTGGCACGCCTCGCCGACCTCGGCGCAGAGGACCGTGAACGGGCCCTGCTGGACCTGGTGCGCGGTCACGCCGCCGCCGTTCTGGGGCACTCGGGCGCCGAGGCCGTCCCGGCAGAGCGCGGATTCCTCGACATCGGATTCGACTCCCTGACGGCTCTGGAACTCAGGAACCGCCTGAGCGAGGTGACCGGTTGCCGGCTGGCGCCGACGCTGATCTTCGACTATCCCTCGGCCGCCGAGCTGGCCGCGCACCTGCGCCGGACCCTCTTCGGCGAGGACGTTCCCGCGGATGACCTCAGCGCGGCCACCGCGGACGAGCTGTTCGACATTCTCGACGGCGAGGCGTAGGGCCGCTCCCGGCAGGCCCTGCCGGGAGCCGCACCGGGCGCTCGCGTGAGCACCGACCGGAGACGAGGAGCGAGTGTGCTGAACCGGATAGTCGTCGTGGGCGCGGCGGCCGCAGGACTGACCGCGGTGGAGACGCTGCGGGCCAAGGGGTACGAGGGCAGGCTGACGCTCGTCGGCGACGAACGCCATCCGCCGTACGACCGTCCGCCCCTCTCCAAGGAGTTGCTGGGCGAGAGCTGGGAGCCCTCGGACACCTGGTTGCGCAAGGAAGACGTGCTGGCGGCCCTCGATGTCGATCTGCGTCTCGGCTGCCGGGCCATCGGCCTCGACCAGGGCGCCCGCACCATCGCCCTGTCCACCGGCGAGAGGCTGCCCTACGACGCGGCGGTCATCGCGACCGGTCTCCGGCCGCGCAGGCTTCCCTGCGGGGACGGATTGCAAGGCGTCCACGTCCTGCGGTCGCTGGACGACGCGGTCCGGCTGCGCGAGGCACTTGGGGCGGGGCGGCCCGAGGTGGCGGTGATCGGGGCGGGGTTCCTCGGTGCGGAGGTCGCCGCCACGGCGCGCGGTGCCGGACTCGGCGTCACACTGATCGACACGAACGACCAGCCGCTCGCTCGCCAGGTCGGTGCCGAGATCGGCGGGCTCGTGGCCGGCCTGCACCGTGACAACGGAGTACGGCTCGTGCTCGGCGCCGATGTCGTGGGAATGGCCCGGGACGGCACGCGTGTCCGCGGCGTCATGCTGTCGGACGGCGCCGTCGTCGACGCGGATCTGGTCGTCGTCGCGATCGGCTCCGTGCCCGCCGTGGACTGGCTCGCCGATTCCGGACTGCCCCTGGGTGACGGGGTCCTGTGCGACGCCTACTGCCGGGCCGCCCCCGGGGTGTGGGCGGCGGGAGACGTCGCCAACTGGCCCCACCCGATGGTCGCCGGTGCCCGGGTCAGGCTCGAACAGCGGACCAACGCCGCCCAGCAGGCCATGGCGGTCGCCGCCAACCTGCTGGCGGGTGAAACGGGAGCGAAGCCGTACACCCCCGTGCCCTTCGGCTGGACGCATCAGTTCGGGGAGAAGATCCAGACAGTCGGCTGGTGCCCGCCCGACGCGAGGACGGAGATCATCAGCGGTTCCACCGCGGACCGGGTGTTCGTCGCCGCGTACCACCGCGACGGTGTCCTCGTCGGCGGGCTGGGCTGGAACAGCGCGCGTGGCCTGCGGCAGTGCAGGCAGCTGCTCGGTCGGCCGTCGTCGGAGCTGACCGCCGCGGCGGCAGGCGTCTGACCAGCTGCACCGGGAGGCGGGCGTGGGTCGCCCGGTACGGCACCGTGCGCGGTGCCGTACCGTCTCTCCACCTCGGTCTCACACCGGCTCCGCGTACGGCGGACCCGAGGCGTATACGATGCTCTATGCGTGCGTGATACGCATGGAAAGGCTCTGATGAAGGCAGGCACGAGATGACGACTGGCGAAGAAACGAGCACGGAAGGCGTCGGCCTGCCGAACAGCATCGAGGTGCTCTGGGAACTGCGGAACCGGGAACAGCGCACCGCGCGTACCAGTCTGAGCGTCGAGCGCATCGTGACGGCCGCGATCGAGTCGGCGGACGCCGACGGTCTCGCCGGCCTGTCCATGTCCCGCGTGGCCAAGAGCCTCGACTTCGGCACCATGTCTCTGTACCGCCATGTGTCGAGCAAGGACGAGCTGCGGCAGCTGATGCTCGACATGGCCTACGGCACCCCGCCCCGCATCGACACGGCAGACGGTGACTGGCGTGGCGGGCTGGAGCAGTGGGCCCGCGCGTTCCAGGAGGTCTTCCGCCGGCACCCGTGGATGCTGCAGATCTCGGTCAGCGGACCGCCTCTGGAGCCGGGGCAGCTCAGCTGGCTGGAGTGCGGCCTGCGCACGCTGGGCGGTACCACCCTGCGGCCGGACGACAAGCTGTCCGTGATGATGCTGATGATCGGCTACGTGCGCAACAACGTGCAGATGTCGCTCGGTGTCGTCACCCAGGACATCAGCGACACGGACCTGATGGCCAACTACGGCCGTGCGCTGGCCAAGTACGCCGACTCCGCGTCCTTCCCCGCCCTCGTGGAGCTGCTGGAGGCCGGGGCGTTCGACGAGCCCGAGGACGACTTCACCTTCGGCCTTCAGCGGGTTCTGGACGGCATCGAGGTGCTGGGCCGCATCCGTAACGGCGAGCAGCCGCTCACCTGACAGCCTTCCGGCCACGTGCGTGGAAAGGGGCTGGTCGCCCACCCGACCGGGTGGGCGACCAGCCCCTTTCCACGCACGTAGCCCGCGTCGGTTCAGCCCGCGGTGGGCTGCATGCGCTTGGGGGAGGGCACGGTCGCCGGAGCGTCGATGTCGTAGGGGTCGATCGGGTCGCCCGTCTCGATCGGCACCTTGCGCAGCAGTACGGCGACGATCGCGGCCACCACGACCATGGCGGCGGCCCCGGAGAGCGCTGCCACCTGGAGGCCGTGGGTGAAGGCCTCGCGGCTGGTGGCGAGCAGTTCGGCGCCGACCGCGGCCGGCTGCTGGGCGGCGACGGTGGCGGCACCGCCGATCGTGTTGCGTACCGCGTCCAGTGCCTCTCCGCCGAGACCGGCCGGGTTCGCCGCGTCCATGTCATGCCGATAGATGGCGGATCCGATGCTGCCGATGACGGCGAAGCCGAACGCGCTGCCGAACTCGGTGAACGTCTCCGAGGTGGCGGTGGACGATCCGGCGTGCTCCTTCGGTGCGGAGGTGACGACGATCTCCGCGGTGAGCGTCTTCGAGGCCGTCATGCCGGCGGCCATCAGTCCCACGCCCACCAGGAGGAGGGCGACGTTCGAGTCCACCGTGAGCCGGCTGAGCACACCGAATCCGAGGGCCATCACGAGCATGCCGCTGGCGACCAGATAGACCGGTTTGACCTTGCGGGACAGGGCCGAGACGAGACCGACCGCGATCCCGATCGCCGGCATCACCGCCATGGACCACAGCGCCGCCCGGAAGGGTGTCATGCCCAGCACCATCTGGAGGAACTGGTTGGTGAGAATGCTGATGCCCATGAACGAGAACATCACCATCAGGTTGGTCAGGATCGCGCCGGTGAAGCCGCCGTAGCGGAACAGCGAGATGTCGATGAGCGGGTGCGACGTCATGCGCTGACGCTGCACGAAGGCGACGAGCAGGACCGCGCCGGCACCGGCCCAGATCGCGGACTCGCCCGACCAGCCGTCCACGGCCAGCTCCTTGAGGCCGTAGATGAACGGCATGATGCCGGCGATCGAGAGGAACGCGCCGAGCACGTCCAGCTTGCCGCGCGAGGGGTCCCGCCGCTCCGGCAGCAGGATCGGGGCCAGGATCAGCACCAGCACCATCACCGGGGTGTTGATCATGAAGACCGAACCCCACCAGAAGTTGTTCAGCAGCAGACCCCCGACGACCGGCCCGAGGGCCGCCCCGGTGGCGAGGGTGCCGCTCCAGGCGGCGATGGCCGACTTGCGCTGCTTGGAATCGTGGAACATGTTGCGGATCAGGGCCAGGGAGGTCGGCGTCAGGGTCGCCGCGCCGAGCCCCAGCAGGGCGCGCGCGCCGATGAGCATCTCGGGGGTGTCCGCCGTGGCGGCGAGTGCGGACGCGACGCCGAAGACCAGGGCGCCGACGATCAGGAGCTTCCGCCGGCCGAAGCGGTCGCCGACCCACCCCATCGTGATCAGTGCGCCGGCCAGCACGAAGCTGTAGATGTCCATGATCCACAGCAGCTGGGTGGCGCTCGGCTTCAGGGACTCGCTGATGGGTGTGATCGCGAAGCCGAGTACGGAGATGTCAATGGCGATCAGCAGGGTGACCAGGACGATCACCACGAGGCCGAGCCATTCCTTGAGCCCCGCGCGGGGCTTGATTTCTGTCATGGCGAACGTCCATGCCTTCCTGCGTCATGACCCTGAGTACGTAACACGCTGAGCGTATCAGGTACGCGTCAGCGTGTCGCGTACTCATCCGTGTGCCCATTGGCGTGCTCATCCGTGGCCGGCCGGGTTCCGGAGACCCTGCGCCGCCGGGACTTCAGTGCGGACGGCCGAGCAGTTCCATCGCCCGGTGCAGCAGTGCCCGTCGGTCGATCTTCCGATTGGGGTTGAGCGGGAACTCCGTGAGGTGGAAGAAGTGCTGGGGGAGTACGGCCCGGGGGAGGGTGCTGCTCAGCTCGCGGGCCAGGGCGACGGGTGCGACGCGCGCTCCGGTGTGGAAAGCGGCCAGCGTGATGCCCTGCTCGGAGGGCACCGGCACCGCGATGGCATCCTCCACCCCCGGGCACCGGCGCAACGCCTCGTCGATCTCCGCCAGTTCGATCCGCACGCCACGGACCTGGACCTGCTGATCCAGCCGGCCGAGGTAGAGCAACTGTCCGTTCTCACCCACACGGATCCGGTCGCCCGTCCGGTAGTAACGGACCCCGTCCCGGTCGAGGAACCGGCCCGCATCGTCGGCCGGGTCCAGATACCCGGCCGTCAGCTGCGGGCCCGCGACGCACAACTCGCCTTCCAGCGGGTCCCGTTCGCCGTCCTCGCCGATCAGCATCCAGGCGTGGCCCGCGTGAACCGGCCCGATCGGGACTACACCCGCGACCGAGATACCGGGCGACGTCCCGGGCGACCAGCGATGCCGCGTGATGGTGATCGTCAGCTCGGTCGGGCCGTAGAGGTTCTCGACGGCCGAACCCGACGCCGCGTGCTGCCAGTCCGTCACGTCCTGACAGGTCACCGCCTCGCCCGCGAAGAAGCTCCAGCGCAGTGAGGGCAGGGCGTCGTCCGTCAGCCGGCCGGTCCGCCGGACCAGGCCGATCACGCTGGGGGTGGAGAACCAGACGGTGATGCCCTGCTCGGCGACGAAACCGGGCAGGTCCCGGTAGGCACCCGCGGGAACGGCCACCAGCGTGGCACCGGCACCCCATGCGCAGAACAGGTCGAACATCGCGCAGTCGAAGTTCAGATCGAAGTTCTGGGAGAACACGTCGTGCGGCCCGAAGTCGTACCGCGCGTCGAGCAGGCCGAAGTAATGGGCACCGTTGGCATGCGTGACCGGCACGCCCTTGGGCCGTCCCGTGGAGCCGGAGGTGAACAGCACGTAGGCGACGTCGTCGGAGGCGACCGGGTGCGGGCACGCCAGGCGTGCCGCCGAGTCGGGGGAGACCACCCCGGCCGCCCCGTCGGCACCCCCGTCCAGCAGGGCGGGAAGCGCGACGCCTTCCGCGCGCAGCTTCTCCAGCGCCGTGACCGCCTCGGCGTCCACGATCAGCGCCTCCACCCCCGCAGCCTCCAGCATCTGGAGCGTACGGAGAACAGGGAAGGAAGGCTGTAGCGGAACCATCGGCACCCCGGTGAACAGGCAGGCCAGGATGGACGTGTAGGCGTCGAGACCCTTGCCCGCGAGCACGCCCACCGCGGCCGGGCGCTCCGGGAGCGCGGCCAGGAGCGAGCCCGCCCAGGTCAGCGCCCGGTCGTGCAGCTCCCGGTACGTCAACGAGGCTTCGCCGGCCCGGACGGCCACCCCTTCCGGGGACCGTGCCAGTCCGCGCAGGAAGCGGTCATAGAGAGCGTGGGCCGATGTCTGGTCCATGAGTGTTCCCCGGATGGCGATGGATGGGTGAGGTGGGGCGGTGCCCGGTCCCGGCGAGCCGCAGAAGGACCTCGGTGGGGTCGGCCCAGGGGCGGTTGGCCGGCGCGTGGTGCAGGGAGACCCGGGGATTCCTGACGAGCCACTCGCGTACGCCCCTGGACCGCACCGCACCTGTCCCGTTCAGGAGTACGTGAAGCCTCGGGTAGGGGTGGGCCTGGGCGACGGAGTCCAGGAGGTGCAGGAAGGCGGCCGGTGCCGCGGCGCTGTCGGCCGCGGGCCCGGCCCGGTCGACCAGCAGGGGCCGGAACCGCTCCTCGGCACGGCACCCCGGCCGCTCGTCCGCCCGCAGGACCACGGCGTTCCACGACGCTGTGCGAAAGACACCGACGACCCCTCGATGGACACCGGGCGGCAGGGGTGGCACGGCGGGCAGCTGGAAGGCCTCGGGGCGATGCGGCCGTACCCCCCACTTGCGCCACACGCGCGACACGGTGGTGTGGGCGATCCCCAACTCGTCGGCCAGCAGCCGCGAGGACCAGTACGGAGCCCGCAGCCGGGCCGGGGGCCTGGCGCCGTCGGCAAGCGTGGCGACGAGCACCGCCACCTCGTCCACCGTCGCGGGACGCCCCGGCCGGGGCAGATCGCCCAGCGCCGCGATACCCGAATCCGCATAGCGGGAACGCCACTTGATGACGGTCGGCCGGGAGACCCGCAACTGGGCGGCGACCTCCGTGTTCGAGATGCCTCCTGCGGCGAGCAGCACGATCCGCGCCCGCCGGACGAGCCCGGCGGGCGCCGTCGACATGCGGGTCAGAGCCTCCAGTCGGGCCCGGTCGCCCTCGTGCAGTCGCAAGGCCGGGACGCTATGCATGACAGCGGTCCTCAGCGCAGACGTTGCAGCGCGTCCCAGAGGACGTCCGGGGTCTCGAATATCTCCAGCGAGAGCGCCTCGTCGCGGAAACGCACGTCGTAAGCGGCTTCGAGGCCCGCGAGAAGTTCGATCATGCCCAGCGAATCGAGGCCGTAGTCGCGCAGTCTCATGTCCTCCGTGATCGGCTCGTCCGGAGGAAGGAAGGACAGCTGCTTCCGAAGGAGAATGTCGAACTGTTCATCCCACATGAGGACTCCGGTTTCAGGCGCGAAGGGGTTGAATGGTCGCTCCGGGATCGCCGGACCGCTGGACGGACCGGAACGGAGACGGGAAGCGGTCGGCCGCCACGACGCCGGCCGGAAATTGCGAAGCAGCCGGCCGCCCGCGAGCCCGGCCGGAAATGTGAAGAGACCGACCGCCCACGAGCGCGGCCGGAAAGGGGATACCGGGCCCCGACGCTAGTCCCGGCGGGCCCGAACGAGTACCCCTACCCGCCCCTATGAAGGCGTCGCGCGAAGGACGCTCCACAAGCGGATGCAGGGCAGATCCTCCGTGGCTGCCCCTGTCCTCGCAGGTGAGGACGGTCTGCCGGCCCCGGTCCACAGCGATTCGCCCGCCCCGACGGCCCGGCGACCCCACCCCGGCTCTGGGGTGACGGAGGCCGGGCAGGGGCCCGATTGTGGGGACCCCGGCCACGACTAAGGGGTGGGCAACAGGTCCGTCGGCACCGTAATTTTCCGAATGGCCCCACACTTCATTCTCTTCATCCGCTCATTCCGCCATTGGCTCGGGTCCGCGGTCCGCTGAACGTCATGACACAGGAGGGCATGCTCGGTGAGTAACGAGGAAAAACTTCTCGAGTATCTGCGCCGGGCGACAGCCGACTTGCGCGACATGCGCAAAAGACTCGCCGCCGCGGAGCGCAAGTCCAGCGGCGAGCCGATTGCGATCGTGGGTATGGCGTGTCGTTATCCGGGTGGGGTGGGTTCTCCGGATGAGTTGTGGGATCTGGTGGTGGAGGGCCGGGACGGTGTGTCGGCGTTTCCGGTGGACCGTGGGTGGGATGTCGAGGGGCTTTACGATCCGGAGCCGGGGAAGCCGAATCGTACGGTGACGCGTGAGGGTGGTTTCCTGTACGACGCGGCTGATTTCGATGCCGGGGTGTTCGGGATCTCGCCGCGTGAGGCGTTGGGGATGGATCCGCAGCAGCGGTTGTTGCTGGAGGCGTCCTGGGAGGCGGTGGAGAGTGCGGGGATCGATCCCCTCTCCCTGAAGGGCAGCCGCACCGGCGTCTTCGCCGGCCTGATGTACCACGACTACGCTCTGGGCACCGAGGCCTCGGCAACGACCGGCGGCAGCCTCGTCTCGGGGCGCGTCTCCTACACCCTCGGCCTCGAAGGCCCGTCCGTCACGGTGGACACCGCGTGCTCGTCGTCACTGGTGGCCCTGCATCTGGGCGCCCAGGCGCTGCGGTCCGACGAGTGCTCGATGGCGCTGGTGGGCGGCGTGACGGTGATGACGACGCCGGACATGTTCCTCTACTTCAGCCACCAGCGGGGCATGGCGGCGGACGGCCGCTGCAAGTCCTTCGCGGCCGACGCCGACGGCACCGGCTGCTCGGAGGGCGTCGGAGTCCTCATGCTGGAACGTCTCTCGGACGCCCAGCGGAACGGGCATCCGGTGCTCGCCGTGATCAGGGGAAGCGCCATCAACCAGGACGGCGCGTCGAGCAGCATGACGGCTCCGAATGGTCCGTCGCAGCAGCGGGTGATCCGTGCGGCCCTGGACGGTGCGGGGCTGACCTCCTCCGATGTGGATCTGGTGGAGGCGCATGGGACGGGGACTCGGTTGGGTGATCCGATCGAGGCGCAGGCGTTGTTGGCGACGTATGGGCAGGGTCGTCCGGAGGGCGATCCGATCTGGCTGGGTTCGTTGAAGTCGAATTTGGGGCATGCGCAGGCGGCTGCGGGTGTGGGTGGTGTGATCAAGGCGGTGCAGGCGATTCGGCATGGTGTGTTGCCGAGGACGTTGCATGTGGATGTGCCGACGCCGCAGGTGGATTGGTCGGCGGGTGCGGTGGAGTTGTTGACGGAGTCGCGGGCGTGGCCGGTGCGGGATCGTCCCAGGCGTGTGGGGGTGTCGTCGTTCGGTCTGAGCGGGACGAATGCGCATGTGATTGTGGAGCAGGCTCCGGTGGTCGAGGAGCCGGATGTATCGGTGACTGTTGAACTGCCGGTGGTTCCGGTGGTGTTGTCTGCGCGGAGTGAGGCGGGGTTGTCGGCGCAGGCGGGGAAGCTGTTGGGTGTTTCTTCCGCTTCGTTGTTGGATGTGGGTTTTTCGTCGGTGGTGTCGCGTGGGGTGTTGGAGCATCGTGCGGTGGTGGCGGCGTCGGATCGTGAGGAGCTGGTGCGGGGTCTGACGGCGCTGGCGGAGGGCGAGCTGTCGTCTTCGGTAGTGCGGGGCTCGGCCCGGCAGGCCGGTGCCACGGCCTTCCTGTTCACGGGTCAGGGTGCGCAGCGACTCGGGATGGGTCGGGAGTTGTATGAGGCGTTTCCGGTGTTCGCGGCGGCGTTCGATGAGGTCGTGGGCGAACTGGACGCCCGGCTGGGGCGTTCACTCCGTGAGGTGGTGTGGGGTGAGGATGCGGGTCTGCTGAACGGGACGATGTTTGCTCAGGCCGGGTTGTTCGCGGTGGAGACGGCGTTGTTCCGGTTGGTGGAGTCGTGGGGGGTTCGTCCGGACTTCCTGGTGGGTCATTCGGTGGGTGAGATCGCGGCCGCGCAAGTGTCCGGCGCCCTGTCGCTCGGTGATGCCGCGGAACTCGTCGTCGCGCGTGGTCGCCTGATGCAGGGGTTGCCGGCTGGTGGGTCGATGGTGGCGGTGGAGGCGTCGGAGGCGGAGGTCCTTCCGTTGCTGAACGCTGAGGTGGGGATTGCCGCGGTGAACGGGCCTCGGTCTGTTGTTGTCTCGGGGGTGGAGTCGGCGGTTGCCGATGTGGTGGGGAAGTTCGCCGGTGAGGGCCGTAGGACGAGTGCGTTGCGGGTGTCGCATGCGTTCCATTCGCCGTTGATGGAGCCGATGTTGGCGGAGTTCGGGGCGGTGGTGTCCGGGTTGTCGTTCGGTGCACCGTCGATTCCCGTGGTGTCGGGTGTGTTCGGTGATCTTTCTGAGTCGTGGGGTTCGGCGGAGTACTGGGTGCGGCATGTCCGCGACGCGGTGCGGTTCGCGGATGCGGTGTCGTTCGTGGTGTCACGGGGTGTGACGTCGTTTGTTGAGGTGGGTCCGGATGGTGTGCTGTGTGGGATGGCGCAGCAGTCGGTGGACGCCGAGCTGGCGGCAACGGTCTTCGTCCCGTTGGTGCGTAAGGGGCGTCCGGAGGTGGCCTCGACGGTTACCGCGCTGGGGCAGTTGCACGTGAGTGGTGTGCCGGTCGACTGGGCCCGCTTCTTCGAGGGCACGGGCGCCCGCCGCGTAGATCTGCCCACCTACGCCTTCCAGCGCGAGCGGTACTGGATGCAGGCGGAGGGCGGCGGCAACGATCCCGGTTCGCTCGGCCTGGGCACCACCGATCATCCGCTGCTCGGCGCCACCGTCACTCTTCCCGGAACAGACGGACCGGTGCTCACGGGGCGGTTGTCCCTCGAAAGGCA
This sequence comes from Streptomyces sp. NBC_01257, assembly GCF_035917255.1. Lineage (NCBI taxonomy): Bacteria > Bacillati > Actinomycetota > Actinomycetes > Kitasatosporales > Streptomycetaceae > Streptomyces > Streptomyces sp. NBC_01257. Next base: position 1,536,859 of record NZ_CP108472.1, on the reverse strand, counting down.
GCCCTGGCTCGCCGATCACCGAATGGGCGCGTCCGTCCTGTTCCCGGGGACGGGCCTGGTGGAGCTGGCGCTCTGCGCCGGCGCGCAGGTCGGATGCGACGTGCTCGACGAGCTGACCCTCCAGGCGCCCCTGGTGCTGCCGCCCCGTGGCGGCGTCCAGGTCCGGGTCGTGGTGGGCGTCGACGACGGTACCGGCGCCAGGAGCGTCACCGTGCACGCGAGGGACGAGGACGACGGAGCGGACGATGCGCCGTGGACCCTGCACGCCGACGGTGTGCTGGTCCCCGACGTACCGGCGCCTGCCTTCGATGCCGCGATCTGGCCTCCGCAGGGCGCGTCACCGGTGGAACTCGACGATGTGTACGGCCAGTTGGCGACACAGGGGTACGCGTACGGACCGGCGTTCCAGGGACTCGACGCCGTCTGGCGGCGCGACGGCGAGATCTTCGCGGAGGTGGCCCTGCCCGAGGCGGCGGCCCCGGACGCCGGGCACTACGGCCTGCACCCCGCTCTGTTCGACGCCGCGCTGCACGCCTCACTCCTCGACGGGACCGATGCGGCGCCCGGCGACGAGGGGACGGCACGTCTTCCTTTCGCGTGGAAGGGCGTTCGCCTCCACGCCACCGGCGCAGCCCGCCTCCGGGTGAGGATCGCATCGGCCGGTGCCGACAGCGTCACCGTGGACGGGGCGGACACCGAAGGACGTCCCGTGTTTTCCGTGGGTGCGCTCGTCACCCGCCCGGTCTCCGTCGACGCCGCGGCCGGGACGGCACAGCGCGGATCCCTCTACTCCGTGCGCTGGGCGCCGTTCACGCCGGCTGCCGCACCCGAGGTCGTCGCCGTGCCCTGGGACCACCGGAACGACGGACCGGTGCCCGAGGATGCCGTGCTCGTCTGGGAATGCCCGCCGCCCGTCGGCGACCCGGTGGCAGGGGCACACGAACTGACCGCCCGCGCACTCGGAGTCGTACAGGAGTGGCTGACGGACGAACGATTCGCGGCCGGCAGGCTGCTCGTGGTCACCCAGGGAGCGGTCGCTCTGCCGGATGAGACGCTCACACATCCGGCGGCCGCAGCAGTCGCCGGTCTCGTGCGGGCCGCGCAGAGTGAGAATCCCGGGCGGATCCTGCTCACGGACACCGACGGAGGCTCCGACAGCGTGGCTTCTGCGGGCGTTGCCGCGGTGGTCGCCTGCGGCGAACCTGAGTCGGCGGTCCGGCAAGGCGGGGTGTGGGCGCCCCGGCTGACCCGGGTCCCGCAGGTGCGGGACAGGGCGGACCGCTCACCGTTCGGCGGAGACGACGCGACCGTGCTGGTCACCGGCGGTACGGGCACGCTCGGCGCGCTCGTGGCCCGTCACCTCGTCACCGTGCACGGCGTCCGGCGCCTGGTCCTCACCGGTCGCCGCGGCGCCGACGCACCGGGAGCCGCCGAGCTGCGCGCCGAACTGGCGGGCCTGGGAGCCGAAGTAGCCGTTGCCGCGTGCGACCTCGCCGACCGCGAGGCGGCCCGCGCCCTGGTGGACGCGCACGCGCCGACAGCGGTCGTCCACTGCGCGGGCGTGCTGGAGGACGCCACCCTCGGCTCGCTCACCGCCGGCCGACTCTCCCGCGTACTGCGGCCGAAGATCGACGCGGCGTGGAACCTGCACGAACTGACCGCACACCTCGACCTCTCCGCGTTCGTGCTCTTCTCGTCCGTCGCCGGTGTCCTCGGCAATCCGGGCCAGGCCAACTACGCCGCAGGTAACGCCTTCCTGGACGCCCTCGCCGTCCGACGGAAGGCACTGGGCCTGCCCGGGCAGTCACTCGCGTGGGGGCTGTGGGCCGACGGCGACGGCATGGCGAGCGGACTGGACGGCACCGATCTGCGACGTATGAGCCGCTCCGGCGTGGAACCCCTCGTGCCCGCCCACGCACTGGCGCTGATGGACGAGGCCGGGCAGTCGGACGACGCGCTGCTCCTGCCGGTCCGCCTCGACCTCAGGACCCTGCGCGCGGCGGAGCCGCCGTCAGCCATCATGTCCGGCCTGGTGCACCGCAAGACGCGCGCCACCTCCTCCGTTCCGGCCGGGCAGTCCCGCTCCGGCCTGGCCGCCCTGGCGCCCAAGGAACGGCTGCGCGCCCTGCTCGACCTCGTACGGGCCCAGGTGGCCTCCGTGCTCGGCCACGGGTCCGCGGCCGACGTGGAGCCCGACCGGGCCTTCACCGAGATCGGGTTCGACTCCCTGACCGCGATGGAGCTGCGCAACCAGCTCGCCTCCGCGACCGGACTCAGACTGCCCGCCACCTTGGTCTTCGACCACCCCAACGCCCGCGCCGTCGCCGGACACCTCGACACCCTCCTCGCCGGCGGCAGCACCGCGGCCGTCGCCTCCGCGGCCGCGACGCCCGCCGACGACGACCCCGTCGTCATCGTGTCCATGGCCTGCCGCTACCCGGGCGGGGTGCGCTCGCCCGAAGACCTGTGGCAGCTCGTCGACGACGGGGTCGACGCCATCACCGAGTTCCCCCGCAACCGTGGCTGGGACCTGGAGCGGCTCTACGACCCCGAGTCCACCCGCACCGGCACCTGCTACGTACGCCACGGCGGATTCCTGCACGACGCCGCCGACTTCGACCCCGGATTCTTCGGGATCAGCCCGAACGACGCGCTGACCACCGACCCGCAGCACCGGCTGATGCTGGAGGTCGCGTGGGAGGCGATGGAGCGGGCGACGATCGATCCGCTCTCGCTCAAGGGCACCGCGACCGGTGTCTTCACCGGCACGATGTACCACGACTACGCGGGCAACAGCGCCGCCGGATCACTGGGCCCCGGCCGGGTCTCGTACACCTTCGGTCTCGAAGGGCCCTCGCTGGCCGTCGACACCGCCTGCTCCTCGTCCCTGGTCGCGCTGCACCTGGCAGCCCAGGCCGTGCGGTCGGGCGAATGCGGGCTGGCCCTGGTCGGCGGCGTGACCGTCATGTCGACCCCCGAGACGTTCATCGAGTTCGCCCGGCAGCGCGGGCTGTCCCGCGACGGCCGGTGCCGCTCGTTCTCCTCGGCCGCCGACGGCGCCGCCTGGTCCGAGGGCGCGGGCATGCTCGTGATCGAGCGGCTCTCCGACGCCCGTCGGAACGGACATCCGGTCCTGGCCGTGCTGCGCGGCAGCGCCGTCAACCAGGACGGTGCCAGCAACGGGCTCATGGCCCCCAACGGACCGTCCCAGCAGCGCGTCATCCGCCAGGCGCTGGCGAACGCGGGACTCGGCGCCGCCGACGTGGACACCGTCGAGGCCCATGGCACCGGGACCACCCTGGGCGACCCCATCGAGGCGCAGGCCCTGCTCGCGACCTACGGCCAGGACCGCGTCGAGGGAAAGCCGCTCTACCTCGGCTCGATCAAGTCGAACATCGGGCACGCCCAGGCCGCCGCCGGCATCGCCGGGGTGATCAAGATGGTGGAGGCGATGCGGCACGGCGTCCTTCCGGCCTCCCTCCACCTGGACGAGCCCTCGTCCCAGGTCGACTGGGAGACGGGTGACGTCGTCCTGCTGGCCAAGGCGCGCCCGTGGCCCGAGCTGGACCGTCCCCGCCGCGCCGGAGTCTCGTCGTTCGGGATCAGCGGCACCAACGCCCACGTGATCATCGAGGCGCCGGCGCCCGATGCCGCGGAGGCGCAGGCCGTCCCCGACACGGTGGTGCCGCAGGCCACCCGCGACACCACCGAGCAGACCGGCGACGCCACCGAGCGGAACACCCCCACCCCCGTCCCGGTGCCGTGGCTCCTGTCGGCCCGCGACCCCGAGGGCACGGCCCGGCAGGCCGCCCGGCTGCTGACCCACCTGGAGTCCCGGCCCGCCGCGAGCGCACTCGACGTCGCCCATTCCCTGGCGACCACCCGAACCCCCCTGGAACACCGCGCCGCGCTCCTGGTCACCGACCGGGCCCGGGCCATGCACGACCTGGCCGTGCTCGCGGACGGCGGTACCACCGCCTCGGTCGTGACCGTGCAGGACCCCGACTCCGGACGCACCGGCGGCGGACCGACCGCGTTCCTCTTCTCCGGCCAGGGCTCGCAGCGCCTCGGCATGGGCGGGCGGCTGCACCGCACCCATCCCGTCTTCGCGCGGGCCTTCGATCAGGCCGTCGCCGCGCTCGACGCCCATCTCGACCGGCCGCTCGCCGACGTCGTGCGCGAGGACGAGGCCGCCCTGAACCGCACCGGGTACACCCAGGCGGCGCTGTTCGCCTTCGAGGTAGCCCAGTTCAGGCTGCTGGAGTCCTGGGGCGTCCGCCCCGACTTCCTCGCCGGTCACTCGATCGGCGAGCTGGTCGCCGCACACGTCAGCGGGGCCCTGTCGCTGCCGGACGCTGCCCGCCTGGTCGCCGCCCGCGGCCTGCTGATGCAGGCGCTGCCGGAGGGCGGCGCCATGGCCGCCCTCCGGGCGAGCGAGGAAGAGGTGGCACCGCTCCTCACCGCCGACGTCGCCGTCGCCGCCGTCAACGGCCCCGGATCCGTCGTCGTCTCCGGCACCGCCACCGCCGTACGAGCCGTGACGGACCACTTCGCGGCGCTGGGCCGCACGGCCAAGCCGCTGCGGGTGTCCCACGCCTTCCACTCGCCGCTGATGGAACCCATGCTGGCCGACTTCGCGCGCGCCGCCGCCGGGATGACGGTCACCGAGCCGTCCATCCCGCTCGTGTCCACCCTGACCGGACGCGCCGTGACGGCCGCCGACCTCGCCGACCCCGGGCACTGGGTCAGGCACGTGCGGGAGACCGTGCGGTTCGCCGACGCCGTACGCACCCTGGACGAAGCGGGTGTCACCACCTACCTGGAGATCGGCCCCGACGCGGCACTGTCCGCCCTCGGCCCCGCCTGCCTGCCCGACACGAGCACGGCCGCGTTCCTGCCGCTGTCGCGCCGCGACCGCGACGAGGCCGCGGAACTCGTCGGAGCCCTCGCGCTCGCCCACGTGCGCCATATCCCGGTCGACTGGGCGGAGTTCTTCGCCGGGAGCGGGGCCGACCGCGTCGACCTCCCGACGTACGCGTTCCGCCGCGAACCGTTCTGGGCGCTGCCCGAGCGGGCCGGGGCCGACCTCACCGCCGCCGGCCTCGGCACCACCGAACACCCGCTGCTCGGCGCGGTCGTGGCGCTGCCCGACGGCGGCGCCCTCCTGACCGGCCGGCTGAACCCTGTCGAACTTCCCTGGCTCGACGACCACGATCTGCTCGGGACCCCCGTCCTGCCCGCCGCCGCCTTCGCCGACCTCGCCCTCAGCGCGGGAACAGGAACGGGCTGCCCGCGGCTTGACGAGCTGACGGTGACGGCCCAGCTGCCGTCGGCGGCCGGCCCGGGCTCCGAACTCCGCGTCTCCGTCGGTGCGCCCGCGGACGACGGCCGCCGTACGGTCGACATCCACTCCAGGAAACAAGGCGCGCAGCCGGAGGACGACGACGCGGCCTGGGTCCGGCACGCCCGGGGCGTCCTCGCCCCGGCCGCCACCGAGCCGGCCGCGGACACGGCCGCCTGGCCGCCGCCCGGCGCGACCCCGGTGGACCCAAACACCCTCTACGACCGGCTGTTCTCCCTCGGCCACGGACACGGCCAGGCCTTCCGTACCATCGGCTCCGCCTGGCGCAGCGGGGACGAGCTCTTCGCCGACGCCGTACTCGGCGAGGAGACGGCCCGGGAGCAGTGCGCGCTGCACCCGGCCCTGCTCGATGCCGCCGTCCAGCTGGCCCGTTTCGGGGCCCTGCCCGCAGGCGAGGAGCCGGGTGGCAGCGCGCCGCTGAGCCCCGCGGCCTGGACGGGCGTACAGGTGCACCGCCCCGGCGCCACCGAAGTGCGGATACGGGTCCGCCCGAACGGCCAGGACCGCGCGTCGTTCCACATCGCGGACGCCGAGGGACGGCCCGTCCTGACGGCCGAGGACATCGCGTGGAAGCCCGTCACCGCCGCCGAACTGACCACCGGCTCCCCCCTGGGCGCGCTGTACCGGCTGAAGTGGGCGCCCGCTCCCGTCGACATCGCCGACCTCGGCACCAGGACCGCCGTCCTCGCCGCCGCCGGCCCCTTCGACGACCCGCGCACCGGCCTGCCCTTCCAGACCTTCGACCCGCGCCACCCGCTCGACGGGGACGCCCCCGACTTCGTCCTGCTGCCCCTGGCGGCTCCGGCCGGCGACGAGCCGGACGGCGTCCGCACGCACACCGCCGACGTCCTCTCACACATCAGGGAGTTCCTCCGCCACGCGCCGGACCGGGGAACGACCAGGCTGGCCGTCGTCACCCGGCACGCCGTCGCGGCGGGGGACGAGGCGCCGGACGTCCGGCACGCGGCCGTATGGGGCCTCGTCCGGGCCGCGCAGAGCGAACACCCCGGACGGTTCGTCCTCGCCGACGTGGACGGTCTGGAATCCTCGGCGACCGCGCTGCCGGACGCCCTCGCCACCGGCGCCGACGAACTCGCCGTCCGAGGCGGCACCGTACTCGTACCGGAACTCGTCCTCGCGGAACCGGACGGCGGCGCGCCCGCCCCCGCGTCCGGCGGCACGGTACTCGTCACCGGCGGACCCTCCACGACGGCCGCCGCACTGGTCCGACGCCTCGTCACCGAACTCGGCGCCGGCCACGTCCTCGTCGCCGGCGGTACCGCACCCGGGGAGACGGACGCGCTCACCGCAGGCACCGATGCCGCACTGACGGTCAGCGACTGCGACCCCGCCGACCGGGAAGAGCTCGCCGCTCTCCTGTCCGGCCTCCCCGGCGACATCCCGCTCACCGCCGTCGTCCACACGGTTCCCGCCGGGGAAAGCGCGCCGATCGGCGAACGGACCCCGCACCTCCTCGACGAGGCGCTGCGCCGGCATGCCGACGCCGCATGGAACCTGCATGACCTGACGACCGGTCTCGCCCTGTCGGCCTTCGTCCTCCTCACCTCGGCCCACGGTCTCGTCCATGGCGCCGAACAGGCCCACCACGCCGCCGCGCACACCTTCCTGGACGCCCTCGCCCGGCACCGGCACGCCCTCGGCCTCCCCGCCACGGCGCTCGCCCTCACCCCGGAGGACACCACCGCCGGCGCCGGGCTGCTGCCACTGACCGCCGAGCGGACCACGGCACTCCTCGACGAGGCGCTGCGCACCCGGGCCGCCGCACTGTTCGCCCTCCATCCGGACCAGGGCGCCCTGCGCACCCTCGCGGGCAGCCTGCCCCCTGTACTCGGCACACTGGTCCGCACGCCCGGCCGCGCCGGGACCCGTCCGGGCACGGGTCTCTCCGCCGCCGCCGAACTGCGCAGCCGCCTCGCCGGCCGGAGCGAGGAGGAGCGCGGCCGCATGCTGCTGGAACTCGTCCGCTCACACGTCGCCACCCTGCTCGGCCACCCCACACCCGAGGCGGTCGGCGCCGACCGGGCCTTCCAGGACCTCGGCTTCGACTCACTGGCCGCCGTCGAACTCCGCCGCCGGCTCGCCGGCGCCACCGGCCTCAGCCTGCCCGCCAGCCTCGTCTTCGACCACCCGGACTCCCGCGCCGTCGCGGCGCACCTCACCGGACTGATCGACGACGGATCCGGGGAACAGGACGCCTCCGAAGCACTGTGGGCCATGCTCGACCAGCTCGACGTGAGCCTCACCGCCGCACAGCCCGACGCCGGGGCCCGCCCGCGCATCACCTCCCGGCTGGAGGCGCTTCTGCGCCGCTGGCAGGACACCCACGGCGACGCCGACGGCCGTACCCGAGACGAGGACGACGCACTCGACTCGGTCACGGACGACGAACTCTTCGACGTGCTGGACCAGGAGATCGGACTCCTCTAGCCCCACCGACAAGGCCGCCGGGGCCGGGCGGAGCCCCGCCCCGGCCCCGTTACCGAAACGCACCAGCCGTTCGCGCACCCCGCCGGTCACGGCACCGGTCCCGCCCGGCACGGCCGACACCCGCACCGAGATTGGTTGAGGTTCAGATGGCAACCCAGGACAAGCTTCGCGACTACCTCCAGCGGGCCACGGCCGACCTGCGGCAGGTGAAGCGGCGTCTGCGCGAAGCCGAGGCCAGGGAACACGAGCCGATGGCGATCGTCGGCATGAGCTGCCGTTACCCCGGCGGCGTGACCTCCCCCGACGAGCTGTGGGACCTGGTGGCCGAGGGCCGGGACGGCATCACGCCCTTTCCCGTCAACCGCGGCTGGGACGTGGAGGGGCTGTACGACCCCGAACCCGCCACACCCGGACACACGTACGCCCGCGAGGGCGGCTTCCTCCACGAAGCCGACCGGTTCGACGCCGACTTCTTCAGAATGAGCCCCAAGGACGCCCGCGAGACCGACCCCCAGCAGCGTCTGCTGCTGGAGACGTCATGGGAGGCCCTGGAGCACGCCGGAGTGGACCCGCTCTCCCTCAAGGGCTCCCTCACCGGCGTGTTCGCCGGCGTCGTCTACCACGACTACGCCACCGACGGCGGCACCGGCGGCCTGGCCAGCGTCGCCTCCGGACGGGTCTCCTACACTCTCGGGCTCCAGGGCCCTGCCGTCACCGTCGACACGGCCTGCTCCTCCTCCCTCGTCGCGCTCGACTGGGCGGTCAAATCGCTGCGCACCGGCGAGTGCGACCTGGCCCTGGCCGGCGGCGTCACGGTGATGGCCACACCCACCTCCTTCGTGGGCTTCAGCCAGGAACGTGGCCTCGCCCCCGACGGCCGCTGCAAGTCCTTCGCGGCAGCCGCCGACGGCACGGGCTGGGGCGAGGGCGTCGGCATGCTCGTTGTCGAACGGCTCAGCGACGCCCGCCGCAACGGACACCAGGTGCTCGCCCTGATCCGCGGCAGCGCCGTCAACTCCGACGGGGCGAGCAACGGCCTCACCGCGCCCAACGGCCCGGCACAGCAACGGCTCATCCACCAGGCCCTCGCAGCCGCCCAGCTCACCGCCGACCAGGTCGACGCGGTCGAGGCACACGGCACCGGAACCACGCTGGGCGACCCGATCGAGGCGCAGGCCCTGCTCGCCACGTACGGCCAGGGCCGCCCCGCCGGCCGGCCGCTGTACCTGGGTTCGATCAAGTCGAACATCGGGCACGCCCAGGCCGCCGCCGGCGTCGGCGGAATCATCAAGATGGTGCAGGCCATGCGCCACGGCATCCTGCCCCGCACCCTCCATGTGGACGGACCGACACCGAACGTCGACTGGTCCACGGGCGACATCTCCCTGCTCACCGAAGCCATCGCCTGGCCCGACCTCGGGCGCCCGCGCCGGGCCGCGGTCTCCGCCTTCGGGCTCAGCGGCACCAACGCCCACGTCATTATCGAGGAGGCGCCCGCGGCCGTGGAGGCCGAACCGCCGGCCCCGCCCACCGTGACGTCCGCGTCGGCGCTGATCCCGCTGCGGATCTCCGCCAAGACACCCGACGCCCTCACGGAGCAGGCGCGGCGCCTGCTCGCCCATGCCGAGGCGCGTCCGGGCGAGGCACTGGTGGACCTGGGTCTTTCGTTGGCGACGACGCGTGCGGTGCTGGATCACCGTGCGGTGGTGCTGGCGGCGGATCGTGGGGCGGCGATGCGTGCGCTGTCGGACCTGGTGGCGGGCCGGGAGAGCGCGGATGTCGTGACGTCGGCGGGCTCCTCCTCCGCCGAGGGGCTGACGGCGTTCCTGTTCACCGGGCAGGGTGCACAACGCCTAGGAATGGGACGGGAGTTGTACGAGGCGTTTCCGGTGTTCGCGGCGGCGTTCGATGAGGTCGTGGGGGAGTTGGACGGCCGGTTGGGTCGTCCCCTGCGTGAGGTGGTGTGGGGTGAGGACGCGGCTCTGCTGAACGGGACGATGTTCGCGCAGGCGGGGTTGTTCGCGGCCGAGACCGCTCTGTTCCGTCTCGTGGAGTCGTGGGGTGTGCGGGCGGATGTGGTGGCGGGGCATTCGATCGGTGAGATCACCGCCGCGCATGTGGCGGGGGTGCTGTCGCTGGGTGATGCCGCTGAACTGGTCGTCGCGCGTGGCCGGTTGATGCAGGGGTTGCCGGGTGGTGGGGTGATGGTGGCGGTGGCCGCGTCGGAGGACGAGGTGCTTCCGTTGTTGGGTGAGGGGGTGGGGCTGGCGGCGGTGAACGGTCCGTCTGCGGTGGTGGTGTCGGGGGCGGAGCAGGAGACGCTGGCGGTCGCGGAGCACTTCGCGGGGCTGGGGCGCCGGACGAAGCGGCTGGCGGTGTCCCATGCCTTCCACTCACCGCTCATGGAGCCCATGCTCGACGCCTTCCGCGAGGTCGCCGCCCGGATGACGTATCACGCGCCGCGCCTCCCCGTCGTCTCCCACCTCACGGGCCGGCTTGCCGGGCCCGACGAACTCAGCTCGGCCGACTACTGGGTACGCCACGTCCGTGAGCCCGTCCGCTTCCATGACGGGGTGGGGACCCTGCACGCCGAAGGGGTCCGGGTGTTCATCGAGATCGGCCCGGACGCCGCCCTCACCCCCATGGCCGTCGACTGCCTGCCGTCCACCGACGACACCCTGTGCGTCCCCGTCCTGCGCCGTGCCCGCGACGAGGAACGCACCCTGATCACGACCGTCTCCCACGCCCACGCGCACGGCACCACGGTCGACTGGAACGCCTTCTTCGAGGGGCGTGGCGCCCGACGAGTCGCCCTGCCCACCTATCCCTTCCAGCACCGCAGCCACTGGCTGGGGCGCCCCGAGGCCCAGGACTCCACCGACACGGCCGCGGACCCGGCCGGAGCGGCCTTCTGGGAAGCAGTCGAACGGGAGGACGCCACGGCCCTCGCCGACCGGCTTTCGGTCACCGAGAGCGCACTCGGCGCGGTCCTGCCCGCGATGGCACGCTGGCGCCGCCTCCACCAGGAGAGGGCCGCCCTCGACGACCTCCGCTACCGCGTCGTCTTCCAGCCCGTGCCCGTACCGCCCGCCGGAGCCACCGCGCTCGACGCCCCCTGGCTCGTAGCCGTCGCCCACGGACAGACCGACACGCCCGCGGTCACCGCGATCCTGGCCGCACTCATCGAACGCGGCGCCTCCCCGCACGTCATCGAAGCGATCCCCGGCCTGAGCCGGACAGGCCTGGCCGCCCGCATCGCCGCGCAGCCCGCCGCCGGGATCCTGTCGCTGCTCGCCCTCGACGACCGCCCCGAACCCGCACACCCCCATCTCACCCGGGGCCTCACGGCCACCGTCACCCTCGTGCAGGCCCTCGCGGACACCCCCGACGCCCCCAGGCTCTGGTGCGCCACGCGGTCCGCCGTCGCCACCTCCCGATCCACGGAGCTGACCGCCCCGGAACAGGCCCAGTTCTGGGGTCTCGGCGGCGGCCTCGCCCTCGACCACCCCGGCACCTGGGGCGGCATCGTCGATCTCCCCGCCGAACCCGGCCCGGCCGACCTGCACCGCCTCTGCGACGTGCTCTCGGGTGCGACCGGAGAGGACGCGGTGGCCCTGCGCGCCGACGGCATCCTCGCCCGCCGCCTCGTCCGCGCCCCTCTGAACGACCGCACCCCGGTCCGGACCCCTCCGTCGCACGGCACCGCGCTGATCACCGGCGGCACCGGCGGTCTCGGCGCCCACGTCGCCCGTATGCTCGCCGCCGACGGCGTCCCGCACCTCATGCTCCTCAGCCGCCAGGGCGGCGCGGCCGACGGCGCCCGCGAACTGGCGGCCGAACTGGAGGAGTCCGGCACCCGGGTGACCCTCGCCGCCTGCGACGTCACCGACCGCGCAGCGCTGGCCCGGGTCCTCGGCACCGTCCCCGGGGAACTGCCGCTGACCACCGTCGTGCACGCGGCCGGTGCCATGCAGCGCATGGCACCGCTCACCGAACTGACCGACGAGGAGTTCGCGGCCGTGGGCCACGCGAAGGTCACCGGGGCCCGGCACCTCGACGAACTCCTCGGCGACCGCCCCCTCGACGCCTTCGTGCTCTTCTCCTCCGGCGCCGCCGTCTGGGGCAGCGCCGGACAGGCCGCCTACGCCGCGGCCAACGCCCGCCTCGACGCCCTCGCCCACCACCGCCGCGCCCGCGGGCTCACCGCCACCTCCGTGGCCTGGAGCTCCTGGCAGGGCGGCATGGTCGACGCCGAACTCGCCGCGGTGATGGAACGCATCGGCGCCCCCGCCATGGACCCCCGCCTCGCCATCGGCGCACTGAAGCAGGCCCTGGAACACGACGAGAGTCACCTCGTCGTCGCCGAGTTCGACTGGTCCCGCTTCGTCCCCACATACACGCTCGCCCGCCCCCGGCCCCTGCTCGACGCACTCGACGACGTGCGCCGGATCCTCTCCGCCGAGCCCACAGCGGCGGGCTCGGACGCGGAGGGCCTGATGGCCCGGCTCGCCGGCCTCTCCGAGGCCGAGCGCGGCCGCGCGGTGCTCGACCTCGTACGGACCCGTGTCGCGGCCCTGCTGGGATACGACACGGCCTCCCAGCTCGACCCGCAGCGCGCCTTCGAGGACCTCGGCTTCGACTCCGTCGCCGCCGTGGAACTCCGCCAGGCCCTGACCGCCGCCACGGGCGCCAAGCTGCCCGCGACGCTGATCTTCGACTACGCGACACCCACCGCACTCGCCGACCACCTGCACACCCGGCTCTTCCCGGACAGCGACGACACCGCCGCGCCCGTCCTCGCGGAGGTCGACCGGTTCGAGGCACTGGTCGGGGCGCTGGACATCGAGGAGATCCGCAGCAGCCGCATCACCTCACGGCTGCAGACCCTCCTCGACACACTGACCACCCTCCAGAGCGGCGAAACGGGGGTGGCCGCCGTACGGGACTCCCTCGACGAGGCCTCCGCCGACGACGTCCTCGCCTTCATCGACCAAGAACTCGGCCTCGCCTGACACGGGCACGCTGCCGTCATCTGACCCCTGCCGTCATCTGACCCCGAAGGACCGTGAGACCGACATGGCCAACGACGAGAAGATCCTCGACTACCTCAAAAAGGTGACCGCCGACCTGCACCGCACCCGGCGCCGCCTCCAGGACGCCGAGGCCGCCTCGCAGGAACCCATCGCGATCGTGGCCATGGGCTGCCGCTTCCCCGGCGGGGTGACCACCCCCGAGGAGCTGTGGCAGCTGGTGGCAGAGGGCCGCGACGCCGTATCGGGCATGCCGGACGACCGGGGCTGGGACCTCGGCCGGCTCATGGGCGAGGACACGTCGCAGCCGGGAACCAGCTATGTGCACCAGGGCGGATTCCTCGAAGGAGCGGGCGACTTCGACGCCGGGTTCTTCGGAATGAGCCCCATGGAGGCGGAGGCCACCGACCCGCAGCAGCGCCTCAGCCTCGAAGTCGCCTGGGAAGCCTTCGAACGGGCCGGAATCGACCCGGAGACCCTGCGCGGCGGGCGCGTCGGCGTCTACATGGGATCCGGCATCCAGGACTACGGCGACTTCCCCGAAGGCGTACCGGAGGCCGTCGAGGCGTACATGGCCACGGCGCGGGCCGCGTCCGTCATCTCCGGCCGCATCTCGTACGCCCTCGGCCTCGAAGGACCCTCCTTCACCGTCGACACCGCCTGCTCGTCGTCACTCGTCGCGCTCCACCTCGCCGCCCAGGCACTGCGCCAGGACGAATGCGGCCTCGCCCTGGCCGGCGGCGTCATGGTCATGTCGACGGCAGCACCCTTCGTCGCCTTCAGCAAGCAGCGAGGCCTCGCGCCCGACGGGCGGTGCAAGGCGTTCTCCGACAGCGCCGACGGCACGGGCTGGTCCGAGGGCGCCGGCATCGTCCTGCTGGAGCGCCTCTCCGACGCCCGCCGCAACGGGCACCCCGTCCTCGCCGTCATACGCGGCTCGGCCATCAACTCCGACGGGGCCTCCAACGGCCTCACCGCTCCCAGCGGCCCGTCCCAGCAGCGCGTCATCCGCCAGGCCCTCGCCAACGCACGCGTACCCGGCGCCCACGTCGACGCCGTCGAGGCGCACGGCACCGGGACCACCCTGGGGGACCCGATCGAGGCGCAGGCCCTGCTCGCCACGTACGGCCAGGACCGCACCGCCGAACATCCGCTGAGGCTCGGCTCGTTCAAGGCCAACATCGGCCACGCCCAGGCAGCCGCGGGCGTCGGCGGCGTCATCAAGATGGTCATGGCCCTGCGCAACGGCCTCCTGCCCAGAACCCTGCACGTCGAGCAGCCCTCCACCCACGTCGACTGGACCTCCGGCCACGTCAGCCTGCTCACCGAGGCCGAACCCTGGACGCGCCAGGGACACCCGCGTACCGCGGGCGTCTCGGCCTTCGGGCTCAGCGGCACCAACGCCCACGTGATCCTTCAGGAAGCACCGGAGCCGGACGCGGCCGAGGACCCCGACGGGACGAGCGTGGGGACGGCCGGGAGCCGGCCGGACACGGACGACCGGGCGCTCCCCTTCGTCACGCCCGGCGCGCCCGTCACGCCGTTCCTCCTCTCCGGACGCAGCGCCGCGGGTCTGCGCGCCCAGGCGGAGCGGCTGGCCTCCTTCGTACGGGACGGAGCCGGCGCCACCGCCCGCCACCGCGACATCGGCCACGCCCTGATGGCCACCCGCACCGCCTTCGAGCACCGTGCCGTCGTCCTCGACACCGGGGACCCCGAGTTCGCGGACGGCAGCGAGTCCACCCCCCTGCTCAGCGGCCTGGACGCGCTCGCGGCCGACGCCAAGGCACGCCACGTGGTGCGGGGAGCGGCCACCGGCCCCGCACAAGTCGCCTTCGTCTTCCCCGGCCAGGGCTCCCAGTGGGCCGGCATGGCTGTCGAACTCCTCGCCACGTCACCGGTGTTCGCCGACCGGATGCGTGAGTGCGCCGAAGCGCTGGCCCCCTTCACCGACTGGGACCTCCTCGACGTGGTCCACCAGCGCCCGGACGCACCCACCTTCGAGGAGGTCGACGTCGTCCAGCCGGTCCTGTGGGCCGTCATGGTCTCCCTGGCCGCCCTCTGGCGCGCGTGCGGCGTGGAGCCCGCCGCAGTCGTCGGCCACTCCCAGGGAGAGATCGCCGCCGCCTGCGTCGCCGGGGCCCTCTCACTGGAGGACGGCGCACGCGTCGTCGCCCTCCGCAGCAGGATCATCCGCCAGGACCTCGCCGGACGCGGTGGCATGATGTCGGTCGCCCTGCCCGCAGCCGAGGCCGAATCGGTGATGCGCGGCTGGGGCGACCGGCTCCAGATCGCCGTGGTCAACAGCCCCGCCTCCACCGTCGTCTGCGGCGAGAGGGAAGCCCTCGACGAGCTCTACACCCACCTGGAGGCCCAGGGCGTGCAGGCCCGCCGGATACCGGTGGACTACGCCTCCCACTCGGTGTTCGTCGAAGAGATCCGCGACCGCCTCCTGGCCGAGATAGCCGACGTGACACCCCGCCCGTCCACCACGACCTTCTACTCCACGGTGACCGGCGGCTCGCTCGACACGACAGCGCTCGACGCCGGCTACTGGTACGAGAACCTGCGCCGCACCGTGCGGTTCGAGGACACCACCCGTGCCATGCTCGACGACGGGTTCACCCTCTTCGTCGAGGCCAGCCCCCACCCGGGCCTCTTCATCGCCCTCGGAGAGACGATCGCCACGACCCCGGCCGGCGCCGCCGCCGTCGGATCGCTGCGCCGTCACAGCGGAGACCCCGCCCGGTTCGCGCTGTCACTGGCCGAGGCGTACGTGCACGGCGCCCCCGTCGACTGGAGCCTCTTCCACGACGCCGAGCCCGCCACCCGCGTGGAGCTGCCGACGTACGCCTTCCAGCGCGAGCGCTACTGGGTCACAGCCCCCACCGGGGCGGGCGATGTGCTGACCGCCGGTCTCGAAGCGACGGACCACCCGCTGCTCGGCGCGCGCGTGTCCGCTCCGGACACGGACGCACTCAGCCTCACGGGACGCCTGTCCCTCGGCACGCATCCCTGGCTCGGCGACCACCGCGTGGGCGACTCCGTCTTCTTCCCCGGCACCGGACACGTGGAGCTCGTCGGCTACGCGGCCGACATGGCCGGCTGCGCCGTCATCGACGAACTGACACTGGAAACCCCTCTCACCGTCCCCGAACGAGGCGGAGTCGCGGTACGCGTCACGGTCGGCACGGCCGGCTCGGACGGCAGGCGCCCGGTGACCGTGCACGCCCGCACGGAGGACGGCGACCAGCCCTGGACCCGGCACGCGACCGGAGTCATCGCTCCGGAGTCCCTGCGCGTGCGCGGATCATCCGCGGGCACTGGCTGGGCCTCGGCGCAGTGGCCGCCGGCCGGCGCCGAGCCGGTGGATCTGGACGGGTTCTACGAAGGCATGGCGGACGAGGGGCTGCGCTACGGCCCCGTCTTCCAGGGACTGACCGCCGCATGGCGCGCCGACGGCGACATCTACGCCGAGGTCGCCCTCCCCACCGGCACACCCGCGACCGATTTCCGGCTCCACCCGGCCCTCCTCGACGCGGCGTTGCACGGGGTGGCGTTGTCAGGTGCGGTGAGTGAGGGTGCTGCGTTGCCGTTCGCGTGGTCGGGCGTGTCGCTGGGTGCGGTGGGTGCTTCGGCGGTGCGGGTCCGGGTGTCGGCGGTGGGTGAGAACCGTGTGTCGGTGGTGCTGGCGGACACCGGCGGTGGAGTGGTGGCGTCGGTGGACTCGCTGGTGCTGCGCTCGGTGGGCGGAGAGCGGCGCGCCATGACGGAGTCGGGTGTGGCGGGGTCCCTGTTCGGGATGGATTGGCCCGAGACGGCGCTGCCGGACGCGGAAGCCTTCGAAGGTGTCTCGGTGGGGCGCTGGAACGACGTGAAGGGGACTTCGGACGCCGTACCGGATGTGGTGGTGTACGAATCACTGCGCACCGGCGAGGCAGGGGACGGCACTGCGGACGATGTCCGGACCGCGGTGGGCGAAGCGCTGGAAGTGGTGCAGGCGTGGTTGGCCGACGAGCGGTTCGGTGAGTCGCGTCTGATCGTGCGGACGAGGGGTGCCGTCGCGCTGCCGGGCGCAAGCCCGGCGGACATGGCGGGCGCGGCTGTGTGGGGTCTGGTGCGCTCGGCACAGTCGGAGAGCCCGGGACGGGTGGTGCTGCTGGACAGCGACTCGGACGAGGTGACGGACCTGGCCGCGCGGGTGACCGCCATGGGCGAGTCGCAGGTGGTGGTGCACGAGAACCGGGCCCACGTGGGTCGGTTGGTGCGTGTGGAACAGCCGGCCGACGAGAGCGCCGACGTGGAGTTCGATTCCGCGGGGACGGTGCTGTTGACGGGTGGTACGGGGACGTTGGGTCGGGTGTTCGCTCGTCATCTGGTGGTGGAGCGTGGGGTGCGGCGGTTGGTGTTGACGAGTCGTCGTGGTGCTGGGGTCGAGGGTGTGGGGGAGTTGGTCGAGGAGTTGGCGGGTTGGGGTGCGGAGGTGGTGGTGGAGGCGTGTGATGTGGCTGATCGTGCTTCTGTGGAGCGGGTGTTGGGGTCGGTTCCGGTGGATCGGCCGCTGGTGGGGGTGGTGCATCTGGCGGGTGTGCTGGATGACGGGGTGATCGGTTCGCTGACGGCGGAGCGGGTGGATGCGGTTCTGCGGCCGAAGGTGGACGCGGCACTGAACCTCCATGAGCTGACCCGTGACCTGGACCTCACCGCCTTCGTCCTCTTCTCCTCCGTGGCCGGTACCTTCGGCAACGCGGGCCAGGGCAACTACGCGGCGGCCAACGCGTTCCTGGACGCGCTGGCCACGTACCGCAGGGCGGAGGGTCTCCCCGCGCACTCCCTCGCCTGGGGCTTCTGGGACGAGGCCAGTGGAATGACCGGCAAGCTGTCCGGGGCCGAACGCTCCCGCATCTCGTCCGTCGGCGGAGTCTTCCCGATCTCCTCGGAGGGAGGCGTGGCCCTCTTCGACGCCGCTCTGAGGCTGGACCGGGCGGTGGTGGCCCCGGTGCGGCTCGACCTCGCCGCCGTGAGAGCCCAGGGCTCTGCGGCCCGCGATCTCTTCCGCACTCTGGTCCCCGTCGTCGCACGACGCAGGGCGGCAGGCCACATCGAGGCGAACGGTCTTCAGCAGCGGCTCGCCCGCATCCCCGAAGCGGAGCGCGAAGCCGTTGTCCTGGAGGCCGTCCTGGAACAGGTCGCCTCCGTCCTCGGCTACAGCTCGCTCCAGGCCATCGAGCCGGAGAAGGCGTTCAAGGACCTCGGCTTCGACTCCCTGCGTGCGGTGGAGTTCCGCAACGCGGTGTCCGAAGCCACCACGCTCCGCCTCCCCGCGACCGTCGTCTTCGACTACCCCACCCCCGCGGCCCTGGCCCGCCACCTGCTGGGGGAGCTGTCCGGGACCGACGCCCCCGAGGCGGCAACCCTCACCCCGGTGCGCCCGAACCCCGCCGCCCACGCCGACGACCCGATCGCGATCGTGGGCATGGCGTGCCGCTACCCGGGCAACATCGCCTCGCCCGAGGACCTCTGGCAGGCCGTGAGCGAGGGCGCCGACCTCATCTCCGACTTCCCGACCGACCGGGGCTGGAACCTGCGGAAGATCTACGACCCGGAAGGTGTACGACCCGACACCAGTTACGTCGCCCGCGGTGGTTTTCTCGACGACGCCCCTGGATTCGACCCGGCGTTCTTCGGTATCAGTCCGAACGAGGCCCTGATCATGGACCCGCAACAGCGGCTGCTGCTGGAGGCGTCGTGGGAGGTGTTCGAGCGGGCCGGCATCGACCCGCTCTCCCTCAAGGAGAGCCGCACCGGTGTCTTCGCCGGGATGATGTACCACGACTACGCCCACAACGCGAGCACGGGCGGCATCGCCTCCGGCCGGATCTCCTACGTACTCGGCCTCGAGGGTCCGTCGATGACGGTGGACACCGCGTGCTCCTCGTCGCTCGTGAGCCTGCACCTCGCGATCCAGGCGCTCCGCTCCGGCGAGTGCTCCCTCGCACTGGCCGGCGGCGTGGCCGTCATGTCGGAACCCGAGGTCTTCGTGGAGTTCAGCCGGCAGCGGGGGTTGGCGAAGGACGGGCGGTGCAAGTCGTTCGCGGGTGCTGCGGATGGTGCCGCGTGGTCGGAGGGTGTGGGTGTGCTGCTGGTCGAGCGGCTGTCGGACGCTCGTCGGCTGGGGCATGAGGTGTTGGCCGTGGTGCGGGGCAGTGCGGTGAATCAGGACGGTGCGAGTAATGGGCTGACGGCTCCGAATGGTCCGTCGCAGCAGCGGGTGATCCGTGCGGCCCTGGAAGGTGCGGGGCTGACCTCCTCCGATGTGGATCTGGTGGAGGCGCATGGGACGGGGACCCGGTTGGGTGATCCGATCGAGGCGCAGGCGTTGTTGGCGACGTATGGGCAGGGTCGTCCGGAGGGTGATCCGTTGTGGTTGGGTTCGTTGAAGTCGAATTTGGGGCATGCGCAGGCGGCTGCGGGTGTGGGTGGTGTGATCAAGGCGGTGCAGGCGATTCGGCATGGTGTGTTGCCGAGGACGTTGCATGTGGATGTGCCGACGCCGCAGGTGGATTGGTCGGCGGGTGCGGTGGAGTTGTTGACGGAGTCGCGGGCGTGGCCGGAGCGGGATCGTCCCAGGCGTGTGGGTGTGTCGTCGTTCGGTCTGAGCGGGACGAATGCGCATGTGATTGTGGAGCAGGCTCCGGTGGTCGAGGAGCTGGATGTATCGGTGACTGTTGAACTGCCGGTGGTTCCGGTGGTGTTGTCTGCGCGGAGTGAGGCGGGGTTGTCGGCGCAGGCGGGGAAGCTGTTGGGTGTTTCTTCCGCTTCGTTGTTGGATGTGGGTTTTTCGTCGGTGGTGTCGCGTGGGGTGTTGGAGCATCGTGCGGTGGTGGCGGCGTCGGATCGTGAGGAGTTGGTCCAGGGTCTGACGGCGCTGGCGGAGGGTGGGTTGTCGTCTTCGGTGGTGCGGGGTTCTCTGCGGCCGGCGGGCAAGGTGGCGTTCCTGTTCACGGGTCAGGGTGCGCAGCGGTTGGGGATGGGTCGGGAGTTGTATGAGGCGTTTCCGGTGTTCGCGGCGGCGTTCGATGAGGTCGTGGGCGAACTGGACGCCCGGCTGGGGCGTTCACTCCGTGAGGTGGTGTGGGGTGAGGATGCGGGTCTGCTGAACGGGACGATGTTTGCTCAGGCCGGGTTGTTCGCGGTGGAGACGGCGTTGTTCCGGTTGGTGGAGTCGTGGGGGGTTCGTCCGGACTTCCTGGTGGGTCATTCGGTGGGTGAGATCGCTGCCGCGCATGTGTCCGGCGCCCTGACCCTGGGCGATGCGGCTGAGTTGGTGGTGGCGCGTGGTCGCCTGATGCAGGGGTTGCCGGCTGGTGGGTCGATGGTGGCGGTGGAGGCGTCGGAGGCGGAGGTCCTTCCGCTGCTGAACGCTGAGGTGGGTATCGCCGCGGTGAACGGGCCTCGTTCTGTTGTGGTGTCGGGGGTGGAGTCGGCGGTTGCGGATCTGGTGGGGAAGTTCGCCGGTGAGGGCCGTAGGACGAGCACGCTGCGGGTGTCGCATGCGTTCCATTCGCCGTTGATGGAGCCGATGTTGGCGGAGTTCGGGGCGGTGGTGTCCGGGTTGTCGTTCGGTGCTGCGTCGATTCCCGTGGTGTCGGGTGTGACGGGGGAGTTGTCGCAGGAAGTGACGACGCCGTCGTATTGGGTGCGGCATGTCCGCGACGCGGTGCGGTTCGCGGATGCGGTGTCGTTTGTGGTGTCGCGGGGTGTGACGTCGTTTGTTGAGGTGGGTCCGGATGGTGTGCTGTGTGGGATGGCGCAGCAGTCGGTGGACGCCGAGCTGGCGGCAACGGTCTTCGTCCCGTTGGTGCGTAAGGGGCGTCCGGAGGTGGCCTCGACGGTTACCGCGCTGGGGCAGTTGCATGTGAGTGGTGTGCCGGTGGACTGGGCCCGCTTCTTCGAGGGCACGGGTGCGCGTCGTGTTGATCTGCCCACCTACGCCTTCCAGCACCAGAATTACTGGATCGTCGGCGAGCAGCACGGCGCAGACGCGGAGTCCATGGGGCAGGCGACGGCCGGTCACCCGCTTCTGAGTGCGGTCGTGACGTCGCCGGATGCCGACAGCGTGATCCTGACCGGTCGCCTGTCCACCGGCACCCAGAGCTGGCTGGCCGACCATGCACTCGGTGACGTCACGCTCTTTCCCGGCACCGGCTTCGTGGAACTGGCACTTAGGGCAGCGGACGAGGTCGGGTACGCCGGGCTTGAGGAGCTGACTCTGGAAGCGCCGCTGGTGCTGCCGGAGCATGAGGGCGTCGCCCTCCAGGTCGTCGTCGGTCCCTCCGACGACTCCGGCCGACGACCGGTGGCCGTGCACTCGCGAGGCGAAACGACGGATCAGCCGTGGGTGAGGCATGCCATCGGTTCGCTCGTCGCCGCCGTTGACACATCGGGGGCCGCCGACGTGGCGTGGGCCGCGGGACAGTGGCCGCCGGCCGGTACTGAGCCGGTTGAGCTGGACGGGTTCTACGAAGACATGGCGGAGGCGGGTCTGAGCTACGGGCCGTCCTTCTGCGGGCTGAGCGAGGCATGGCGGTCCGACGGACATGTCTACGCCGAGGTGGGCCTCCCCGAAGGGGTCGAGCCCGGCACCTACGCCCTGCACCCCGCCCTCTTCGATGCGGCGTTGCACGGGGTGGCGTTGTCAGGTGCGGTGAGTGAGGGTGCTGCGTTGCCGTTCGCATGGTCGGGCGTGTCGCTGGGTGCGGTGGGTGCTTCGGCGGTGCGGGTCCGGGTCTCGGTGGAAGGCGAGGGCCGGGTGTCGGTGGCACTCGCCGATGCCGGTGGAGCGATGGTGGCATCGGTCGGTTCGCTCGTGCTGCGCTCGGTGGAAGGGGAACGGCGCGCAGCGGCCGAATCCGGTGCACGGGGTTCGCTGTTCGGAGTGGAGTGGCCGGAGGTGGCGTTGCCCGGTTCCGGCGAGACGGCTGAGCTGACGGTGGGGCGTTGGGCTGACGTGGTGGGTTCGTCGAGTGTCGTTCCGGACGTGGTGCTGTTCGATTCGCTGCGCGCCGGTGAGGCGGAGGCCGTTCCTGCCGGTGTGGTGCGGGATGCGGTCTCCGAGGTGTTGGGGGTGGTGCAGGAGTGGCTGGGCGACGAGCGGTTCGGCCGGTCGCGGTTGGTGGTGCGGACGGTGGGTGCTGTCGCGTTGCCCGGTGAAGGCGTGGATGACCTTGCGGGTGGGGCTGTGTGGGGTCTGGTGCGATCGGCGCAGTCGGAGAACCCGGGGCGTGTCGTCCTGCTGGACGGTGAACTGAGCGCACCTGCCGAGATGTCGCGGGTGGTGGCGCTGGGGGAGTCGCAGGTGGTGGTGCGTGAAGGACGTGCGCATGTGGGCCGCCTCCAACGCGTCGTGCCGTCCGATGGCGACCGGCAGGTCGTGGAGTTCGATTCCGCGGGGACGGTGCTGTTGACGGGTGGTACGGGGACGTTGGGTCGGGTGTTCGCTCGTCATCTGGTGGTGGAGCGTGGGGTGCGGCGGTTGGTGTTGACGAGTCGTCGTGGTGCTGGGGTCGAGGGTGTGGGGGAGTTGGTCGAGGAGTTGGCGGGTTGGGGTGCGGAGGTGGTGGTGGAGGCGTGTGATGTGGCTGATCGTGCTTCTGTGGAGCGGGTGTTGGGGTCGGTTCCGGTGGATCGGCCGCTGGTGGGGGTGGTGCATCTGGCGGGTGTGCTGGATGACGGGGTGATCGGTTCGCTGACGGCGGAGCGGGTGGATGCGGTTCTGCGGCCGAAGGTGGACGCGGCACTGAACCTCCATGAGCTGACCCGTGACCTGGACCTCACCGCCTTCGTCCTCTTCTCCTCTGCCGCCGGGGTGATCGGCAACGCGGGCCAGGGCAACTACGCGGCGGCCAACGCGTTCCTCGACGCGCTGGCCACGTACCGCAGGGCGGAGGGTCTCCCCGCGCAGTCCCTCGCCTGGGGGCCGTGGGGCGACGGGGGTATGGCGTACAGCCTGCAGAGCGCCGACTCCCAGCGCATGCGCCGGACCGGCATCGCAACCCTGTCGGCCGAGGAGGGAACCGCCCTTTTCGACGCGGCCGAGACGGCCGGTGGTGCGGCACTCGTCACCATGCGGGTCGATCTCACCGGGACGGACGCTCCGGGACCGGACGAACTGCCGGACCTGTTCCGAGGGCTCGTACGGCCCGGCGTCCACCGCGCCGTCGACACGACGGCCTCCGGCGCGGCGGCGTTCCGCCAGCGGATGAACGCGCTGACCGACGAAGAGCGCACGGACCAGGTGCTCGATCTGGTACGGGCCCACGCGGCAGCCATCCTCGGCTACGCCGGCGCCTCGGCCATCGAGCCGGACCGGGCGTTCAAGGAGCTCGGGTTCGACTCACTGGCCGCGGTGGAGTTCCGTAACGGCCTGTCCCAGACCACGGGGCTGCGCCCGCCGGCGACGTTGGTCTTCGACTACCCGAACTCCCGCGTGCTCGCGAAGTACCTGGCAGAGGAACTGCGTCCCGACTCGACGACGGACGCCCAGGACGTCGAGGAGGAGCGGGTCCGGCGCATTCTCAAGGGAATTCCCCTGAGCCGGCTCAGGGACGCAGGACTGATGGAAGTTCTCTTCGATCTGGCCGGCGCTCACGAAGAGCCGGCGAACCCGGCCGAGGACACGGACGAGAACTCGACCGCATCCATCGACTCGATGGATGCGGAGAGCCTGATCAGCATGGCACTCGAAGGTTCCGGCCTTGACGACGCGACGCAGGGAATGTGAGATCCCCGATGACTAATTCTGACGAGAAGCTGGTCGCCGCGCTGCGTGCGTCGCTCAAGGAGAACGACCGCCTGCGGGCCCACAACAGGAAGCTGTCGTCCGCGGCCCGCGAGCCCATTGCCATCGTCGCGATGAGCTGCCGCTTTCCAGGAGGAGTCGAATCGCCGGAGGCCCTGTGGCAACTGGTGAACGACGGTGTGGACGCGATATCCGAATTCCCGAACAATCGTGACTGGAATGTCGGATCTCTCTACGATCCGACCGGTGAGCGACCGAACACCACGTACGTCAACAAGGGTGGATTCCTTCACTCCGCAGACACCTTCGACCCGGTCCCCTTCGGTATCAGTCCGAACGAGGCCCTGATCATGGACCCGCAACAGCGGCTGCTGCTGGAATGCTCGTGGGAGGTGTTCGAGCGGGCCGGAATCGACCCGGCCACACTGAAGGGCAGCAAGACCGGTGTGTTCGCCGGGATGATGTACCACGATTACCCCCACAACAGCGCTACCGGTTCCATCGCGTCAGGCCGCGTGTCCTACGCCTTCGGCTTCGAGGGTCCGTCGATGACGGTGGACACGGCATGCTCCTCGTCGCTCGTGAGCCTGCACCTGGCGGCCCAGGCGCTGCGGTCGGGCGAGTGCTCCCTCGCGCTGGCCGGCGGCGTGGCCGTCATGTCGACGCCTGAGGTCTTCGTGGAGTTCAGCCGGCAGGGCGGCCTCTCCAAGGACGGCCGCTGCAAGTCGTTCGCGGGTGCCACCGACGGCACCAGCTGGTCGGAGGGGGCCGGCCTCCTGCTCCTGGAGAAGCTCTCCGACGCTCGCAGCAACGGACACCCGGTCCTTGCGGTGTTGCGGGGTAGTGCGGTGAATCAGGACGGTGCGAGTAATGGGCTGACGGCTCCGAATGGTCCGTCGCAGCAGCGGGTGATTCGGGCGGCGTTGGCTGATGCGCAGATTTCGTCGGATCAGGTCGATCTGGTGGAGGCGCATGGGACGGGGACCCGGTTGGGTGATCCGATCGAGGCGCAGGCGCTGTTGGCGACGTATGGGCAGGGTCGTCCGGAGGGCGATCCGATCTGGCTGGGTTCGTTGAAGTCGAACCTGGGCCACACCCAGGCCGCGGCCGGTGTGGGTGGTGTGATCAAGGCGGTGCAGGCGATTCGGCATGGTGTGTTGCCGAGGACGTTGCATGTGGATGTGCCGACGCCGCAGGTGGATTGGTCGGCGGGTGCGGTGGAGTTGTTGACGGAGTCGCGGGCGTGGCCGGAGCGGGATCGTCCCAGGCGTGTGGGGGTGTCGTCGTTCGGTCTGAGCGGGACGAATGCGCATGTGATTGTGGAGCAGGCCCCGGTGGTCGAGGAGCCGGATGTATCGGTGACTGTTGAACTGCCGGTGGTTCCGGTGGTGTTGTCTGCGCGGAGTGAGGCGGGGTTGTCGGCGCAGGCGGGGAAGCTGTTGGGTGTTTCTTCCGCTTCGTTGTTGGATGTGGGTTTTTCGTCGGTGGTGTCGCGTGGAGTGTTGGAGCATCGTGCGGTGGTGGCGGCGTCGGATCGTGAGGAGCTGGTCCAGGGCCTGACGGCGCTGGCGGAGGGCGAGCTGTCGTCTTCGGTGGTGCGGGGCTCGGCCCGGCAGGCCGGTGCCACGGCCTTCCTGTTCACGGGTCAGGGTGCGCAGCGGTTGGGGATGGGCCGGGAGTTGTATGAGGCGTTTCCGGTGTTCGCGGCGGCGTTCGATGAGGTCGTGGGCGAACTGGACGCCCGGCTGGGGCGTTCACTCCGTGAGGTGGTGTGGGGTGAGGATGCGGGTCTGCTGAACGGGACGATGTTTGCTCAGGCCGGGTTGTTCGCGGTGGAGACGGCGTTGTTCCGGTTGGTGGAGTCGTGGGGGGTGCGTCCGGACTTCCTGGTGGGTCATTCGGTGGGTGAGATCGCGGCCGCGCATGTGTCCGGCGCCCTGACCCTGGGCGATGCGGCTGAGTTGGTGGTGGCGCGTGGTCGCCTGATGCAGGGGTTGCCGGCTGGTGGGTCGATGGTGGCGGTGGAGGCGTCGGAGGATGAGGTCCTTCCGTTGCTGAACGCTGAGGTCGGTATCGCCGCGGTGAACGGGCCGCGTTCCGTGGTGGTGTCGGGGACGGATGCTGCGGTGCGTGAGCTCGTGGCGGTGTTCGAGGGTCAGGGCCGCAGGACGAGCACGCTGCGGGTGTCGCATGCGTTCCATTCGCCGTTGATGGAGCCGATGTTGGCGGAGTTCGGGGCGGTGGTGTCCGGGCTGTCGTTCGGTGCACCGTCGATTCCCGTGGTGTCGGGTGTGTTCGGTGATCTTTCTGAGTCGTGGGGTTCGGCGGAGTATTGGGTGCGGCATGTCCGCGACGCGGTGCGGTTCGCGGATGCGGTGTCGTTTGTGGTGTCGCGTGGTGTGACGTCGTTTGTTGAGGTGGGTCCGGATGGTGTGCTGTGTGGGATGGCGCAGCAGTCGGTGGACGCCGAGCTGGCGGCAAGGGTCTTCGTCCCGTTGGTGCGTAAGGGCCGTCCGGAGGTGGCCTCGGCGGTTACCGCGTTGGGGCAGTTGCATGTGAGTGGCGTGCCGGTGGACTGGGCCCGGCTCTTCGAGGGCACGGGTGCCCGCCGCGTCGATCTGCCCACCTACGCCTTCCAACGCGAGCGGTACTGGATGCAGGCGGAGACCGGTGGTAACGACCCCGGCTCGCTGGGCCTGGGAGCCACCCGCCATCCGCTGCTCGGGGCGATCGTCACTCTGGCGCAGGCTGACGAGGTGGTGCTCACCGGAAGGCTGTCTCTGGGCGATCAGGCATGGATTGCCGACCACGCCGTGCTGGGCAGCGTGCTCCTCCCCGGCACGGCCTTCGTTGAACTGGCCGTCAGGGCAGGCGACGAGGTGGGTTGCGACCTGGTGGAAGAACTGATGTTGCAGGAACCGCTGGTGCTCCCCGAACAGGGCGGAGTCGCGATTCAGGTAGCGGTCGGCGCGGCCGATCCGGCGGGGCGACGCACGGTCAGCGTGTATTCACGGGGCGACGGTGCCGATCACGCCCCGTGGACACGTCATGCCGAAGGCATCCTTGCCGTGGGCGGCAGAGTCCCAGCGGCGGACCTGACCGCGTGGCCGCCGAAGGGCGCGGAGGCGATCGGCGTCGAGGGCGCCTACGAGCTCCTCTCGGAGCGTGGATACGGTTACGGGCCGGTGTTCCAGGGGCTCAAGGCGGCATGGACGTCGGGGGAGGAGCTGTACGCGGAGATCGCACTTCCCGACTCGGAGCACGACGACGCCCGGCGCTTCGGTCTGCACCCCGCTCTGCTTGACGCGGCCATGCACGTGGCGCTCATCGATGACGGTTCACGGAGCGACGAATCGACCGTGCTGCCCTTCGCCTGGACCGATGTCGCTCTTCATGCGGCAGGGGCATCGGCCCTCCGCGTCCGGATTGCACCGGCGGGACAGGACAGCGTCTCGGTCTTGGTGGCCGATGGATCCGGTCAGCCCGTGCTCACAGTCGGCGCACTGGTCTCTCGTCCGGTGTCGGTGGAGCAGTTGGTGGGGTCGGGTGGGGGTGGTGGGTTGCATGAGGTGGTGTGGCGGCCGTTGGTGGGTGCCGGCGCTGCTGTTTCGGGTGTTGTGGGTGGGGTGTTTGAGGTGCCGGTGTTGGTGGGTGTGGATCCGGTGGTGGGTGTGCGGTCGGTGTTGGGTGGGGTGCTTGAGGCGGTTCAGGGCTGGTTGGAGGGTGATGAGGCTGGTCGGTTGGTGGTGGTGACGCGGGGTGCGGTCTCGTTGCCTGGGGATGTGGGTGTTGATGTGTGTGGGGCGCCGGTGTGGGGGTTGGTGCGGGCGGCGGAGGCGGAGAATCCGGGTCGGTTTGTGTTGGTGGATGTGGATTCTGTGGGTGGTTCGTTCGCTGATGTTGCGGATGCGGTGGTTGGTTCGGGTGAGTCGGAAGTGGCTGTGCGTGGGGGTGAGTTGTTGGTTCCGCGGTTGGTTGAGGTGGGTGGGGTCGGTGGTGGTCTTCCGGTGGTGGTGCCGGGTGGGGTGGTGTTGGTGACGGGTGGGACCGGGGGTTTGGGTGGTTTGGTGGCGCGGCATTTGGTGGAGGTGTATGGGGTGCGGCGTTTGGTGTTGGCGGGGCGGCGTGGTGTGGAGGCTCCGGGGGTGGGGGAGTTGTGTGAGGTGTTGCGTGGGTTGGGTGCTGAGGTGTCGGTGGTGGCGTGTGATGTGTCGGATCGGGGTGCGGTGGCTGGTCTGGTGGAGGGTGTGGGTGCTGGTCTGGTGGGTGTGGTGCATGCGGCGGGTGCGGGTGACAACGGTTTGGTGGGGTCGATGGATGGGGCCCGGCTGGATCGGGCGTTGGGTGCGAAGGCGGATGGTGCTTGGTATTTGCATGAGCTGACGCGTGAGCTGGATTTGGCGTTCTTTGTGTTGTTCTCGTCGGCGGGTGGTTCGGTGCTGGCGGCGGGGCAGGCGAATTATGCGGCGGCGAATGTGTTCCTGGATGCGCTGGCGGTGCAGCGTCGGGCGGAGGGGTTGCCGGCCACTTCGCTGGCGTATGGGCTGTGGGCGGGTGCGGGGATGGGGCAGTGGTTGGGTGAGGCGGATCTGGAGCGGATGAGGCGGCAGGGTCTTCCGGCGTTGCAGCCGGATCAGGGTCTGGCGTTGTTCGACGCGGGTCTGGCGTCCGGCCGGGCCGCTCTGGTCCCGCTGCCGATCGACGTCACCGCGCTGCGGACCCGTACCGACACCATCCCCGCACTCCTCCGCGACCTCGCACCCACCACCACCAGGCGACCCGCCGCCCGCGCGGTGGCTGGAGCCGGAGACGGGCAGGAACTGCTCCGCGTCCTGGCGGGACTCGACGACGAAGAGCGTGCCCGTAAGCTCCTGGAGACGGTCTGCGGCCGAGTGGCCAAGGTGCTGGGCCACGCGTCGGCCCAGGCGATCGAGGCGGACCGGCCCTTCCAGGATCTCGGCTTCGATTCGCTCAGCGCAGTCGAGCTCCGTAACGAACTGAACCTGACGACCGGGCTCAGGCTTCCCGCGACGCTCGTTTTCGACTACCCCACCTCGCGGGCCGTAGCGGGGTACATCGACGGTGAGCTGGTTGGAAGCGGGACGCGGGAGTCGGAACAGCCTGGCAGCAGCCTCGCTGTGCAGGCCCTGGACGACGAGCCGATCGTCATCGTGGGCATGGCCTGCCGCTACCCGGGCGGAGTGACGTCACCCGACGACCTGTGGGATCTCGTCGCCGAAGGCCGTGACGCGGTTTCCGGCTTTCCGCGCGACCGCGGCTGGGACATCGACGGCGTGTACGACCCCCAGCCGGGTATGCCCGGCAAGACCTACGCGAACGAGGGCGGCTTCCTCTACGACGCCGGTGACTTCGATCCGGCGTTCTTCGGCATCAGCCCGAACGAGGCCCTGATCATGGACCCGCAGCAGCGCCTCCTGCTGGAGGCGTCGTGGGAGGTGTTCGAGCGGGCCGGCATCGACCCCCGGTCCCTGAAGGGGACCAGGACGGGTGTCTTCGCCGGCCTGATGTACCACGACTACGGCCAGGGAACGGAGGCCGCCGCGACCACGGGAGGCAGCCTGGTGTCAGGCCGTATCTCCTACACGTTGGGCCTCGAAGGGCCTTCCCTGACGGTGGACACCGCGTGCTCCTCGTCGCTCGTGAGCCTGCACCTGGCGGTCCAGGCGCTGCGGTCGGGCGAGTGCTCGATGGCACTGGCGGGCGGTGTGGCCGTGATGTCCACCCCGGACATGTTCGTGGAGTTCAGCCGGCAGCGGGGGTTGGCGAAGGACGGGCGGTGCAAGTCGTTCGCGGGTGCTGCGGATGGTGCCGCGTGGTCGGAGGGTGTGGGTGTGCTGCTGGTCGAGCGGCTGTCGGACGCTCGTCGGCTGGGGCATGAGGTGTTGGCCGTGGTGCGGGGCAGTGCGGTGAATCAGGACGGTGCGAGTAACGGCATGACGGCTCCGAATGGTCCGTCGCAGCAGCGGGTGATCCGTGCGGCCC
Organism: Streptomyces sp. NBC_01257; assembly: GCF_035917255.1. Classification (NCBI taxonomy): domain Bacteria; kingdom Bacillati; phylum Actinomycetota; class Actinomycetes; order Kitasatosporales; family Streptomycetaceae; genus Streptomyces; species Streptomyces sp. NBC_01257. Next base: position 1,507,215 of record NZ_CP108472.1, on the reverse strand, counting down.
TGGACGGTGCGGGGCTGACCTCCTCCGATGTGGATCTGGTGGAGGCGCATGGGACGGGGACTCGGTTGGGTGATCCGATCGAGGCGCAGGCGTTGTTGGCGACGTATGGGCAGGGTCGTCCGGAGGGTGATCCGCTCTGGCTGGGTTCGTTGAAGTCGAATTTGGGGCATGCGCAGGCGGCTGCGGGTGTGGGTGGTGTGATCAAGGCGGTGCAGGCGATTCGGCATGGTGTGTTGCCGAGGACGTTGCATGTGGATGTGCCGACGCCGCAGGTGGATTGGTCGGCGGGTGCGGTGGAGTTGTTGACGGAGTCGCGGGCGTGGCCGGAGCGGGATCGTCCGCGGCGTGCTGGTGTGTCGTCGTTCGGTCTGAGTGGGACGAATGCGCATGTGATTGTGGAGCAGGCCCCGGTGGTCGAGGAGCCGGATGTATCGGTGACTGTTGAGTTGCCGGTGGTTCCGGTGGTGTTGTCTGCGCGGAGTGAGGCGGGGTTGTCGGCGCAGGCGGGGAAGCTGTTGGGTGTTTCTTCCGCTTCGTTGTTGGATGTGGGTTTTTCGTCGGTGGTGTCGCGTGGGGTGTTGGAGCATCGTGCGGTGGTGGCGGCGTCGGATCGTGAGGAGCTGGTGCGGGGTCTGACCGCGCTGGCTGGGGGTGGGCTGTCGTCTTCGGTGGTGCGGGGCTCGGCCCGGCAGGCCGGTGCCACGGCCTTCCTGTTCACGGGTCAGGGTGCGCAGCGGTTGGGGATGGGCCGGGAGTTGTATGAGGCGTTTCCGGTGTTCGCGGCGGCGTTTGACGCTGTCGTGGGTGAGCTGGATGCGCGGTTGGGGCGTTCACTCCGTGAGGTGGTGTGGGGTGAGGATGCGGGTCTGCTGAACGGGACGATGTTTGCTCAGGCCGGGTTGTTCGCGGTGGAGACGGCGTTGTTCCGGTTGGTGGAGTCGTGGGGGGTGCGTCCGGACTTCCTGGTGGGTCATTCGGTGGGTGAGATCGCGGCCGCGCATGTGTCGGGTGCTCTGTCGCTCGGTGATGCGGCTGAGTTGGTGGTGGCGCGTGGTCGGTTGATGCAGGGGTTGCCGGCTGGTGGGTCGATGGTGGCGGTGGAGGCGTCGGAGGCGGAGGTCCTTCCGTTGCTGAACGCTGAGGTGGGGATTGCGGCGGTGAACGGGCCGCGGTCTGTTGTGGTGTCGGGGACGGATGCTGCGGTGCGTGAGCTCGTGGCGGTGTTCGAGGGTCAGGGCCGCAGGACGAGCACGCTGCGGGTGTCGCATGCGTTCCATTCGCCGTTGATGGAGCCGATGTTGGCGGAGTTCGGGGCGGTGGTGTCCGGGTTGTCGTTCGGTGCTGCGTCGATTCCCGTGGTGTCGGGTGTGACGGGGGAGTTGTCGCAGGAAGTGACGACGCCGTCGTATTGGGTGCGGCATGTGCGCGAGGCGGTGCGGTTCGCGGATGCGGTGTCGTTTGTGGTGTCGCGTGGTGTGACGTCGTTTGTTGAGGTGGGTCCGGATGGTGTGCTGTGTGGGATGGCGCAGCAGTCGGTGGACGCGGAGCTGGCGGCAACGGTCTTCGTCCCGTTGGTGCGTAAGGGGCGTCCGGAGGTGGCCTCGACGGTTACCGCGCTGGGGCAGTTGCATGTGAGTGGTGTGTTGGTGGACTGGGCCCGGTTCTTCGAGGGGACGGGTGCGCGTCGTGTTGATCTGCCGACGTATGCCTTCCAGCGTGAGCGTTTTTGGTTGGAGTGTGTGGGTGGTGGGGATGCGGGTGGTTTGGGGCAGGTGGTGGTGGATCATCCGGTGTTGGGTGCTGCGGTGGCGTTGCCGGATTGTGGTGGTGTGGTGTTGACGGGTCGTTTGTCGGTGGAGGGGATGGGGTGGTTGGGGGATCACGTGGTGTTGGGGTCGGTGTTGTTGCCGGGGGCGGCGTTTGTGGAGTTGGTGGTGCGGGCTGGGGATGAGGTGGGTTGTGGGGTGGTGGAGGAGTTGACGTTGCGGGCGCCGTTGGTTGTTCCGGAGCGTGGTGGTGTGGCGTTGCAGGTGGTGGTGGGTGGTTCGGATGAGGTGGGGTCTCGTTCGGTGCGGGTGTTTTCGCGTCGGGAGAGTGCGGGTGCGGTTGGTGAGTGGGTGTTGCATGCGGAGGGTGTTGTGGGTGTGGCTGAACCCGCGCCGACCTTCGACCTCACCGACTGGCCCCCGCCGGGCGCGATCCGGGTCGAGGTGGCTGACCTGTACGACACCCTTTCCGAGCGTGGTTACGGCTACGGGCCGGTCTTCCAAGGGCTCAAGGCGGCATGGACCGTCGGCGACGACATCCTCGCCGAGGTCGAACTCGATGAGTCCGTGCACGCGGATGCCAGGCGTTTCGGGTTGCACCCCGCTCTGCTCGACTCCACCATGCACGCTCTCGGTCTGCATGCCGACGACTTCGAATCCGGCTCGGCCGAGGACGGCCGTCCCGCACTTCCCTTCTTCTGGGAGGGCATCCGCCTGTTCTCGTCCGGTCCGACCGCGTTGCGCGTACGCCTCACGAGGTCCGACGACACCGTCTCCCTGGCCATGGCCGACGCAGCCGGAGAACCGGTCCTTTCGGTGGACGGGCTGACACTCCGTCCGGTGTCGGTGGAGCAGTTGGTGGGGTCGGGTGGGGGTGGTGGGTTGCATGAGGTGGTGTGGCGGCCGTTGGTGGGTGCCGGCGCTGCTGTTTCGGGTGTTGTGGGTGGGGTGTTTGAGGTGCCGGTGTTGGTGGGTGTGGATCCGGTGGTGGGTGTGCGGTCGGTGTTGGGTGGGGTGCTTGAGGCGGTTCAGGGCTGGTTGGAGGGTGATGAGGCCGGTCGGTTGGTGGTGGTGACGCGGGGCGCGGTCTCGTTGCCTGGGGATGTGGGTGTTGATGTGTGTGGGGCGCCGGTGTGGGGGTTGGTGCGGGCGGCGGAGGCGGAGAATCCGGGTCGGTTTGTGTTGGTGGATGTGGATTCTGTGGGTGGTTCGTTCGCTGATGTTGCGGATGCGGTGGTTGGTTCGGGTGAGTCGGAAGTGGCTGTGCGTGGGGGTGAGTTGTTGGTTCCGCGGTTGGTTGAGGTGGGTGGGGTCGGTGGTGGTCTTCCGGTGGTGGTGCCGGGTGGGGTGGTGTTGGTGACGGGTGGGACCGGGGGTTTGGGTGGTTTGGTGGCGCGGCATTTGGTGGAGGTGTATGGGGTGCGGCGTTTGGTGTTGGCGGGGCGGCGTGGTGTGGAGGCTCCGGGGGTGGGGGAGTTGTGTGAGGTGTTGCGTGGGTTGGGTGCTGAGGTGTCGGTGGTGGCGTGTGATGTGTCGGATCGGGGTGCGGTGGCTGGTCTGGTGGAGGGTGTGGGTGCTGGTCTGGTGGGTGTGGTGCATGCGGCGGGTGCGGGTGACAACGGTTTGGTGGGGTCGATGGATGGGGCCCGGCTGGATCGGGCGTTGGGTGCGAAGGCGGATGGTGCCTGGTATCTGCATGAGCTGACGCGTGAGCTGGATTTGGCGTTCTTTGTGTTGTTCTCGTCGGTGGGTGGTTCGGTGCTGGCGGCGGGGCAGGCGAATTATGCGGCGGCGAATGTGTTCCTGGATGCGCTGGCGGTGCAGCGTCGGGCGGAGGGGTTGCCGGCCACTTCGCTGGCGTATGGGCTGTGGGCGGGTGCGGGGATGGGGCAGTGGTTGGGTGAGGCGGATCTGGAGCGGATGAGGCGGCAGGGTCTTCCGGCGTTGCAGCCGGATCAGGGTCTGGCGTTGTTCGACGCGGGTCTGGCGTCCGGCCGGGCCGCTCTGGTCCCGCTGCCGATCGACGTCACCGCGCTGCGGACCCGTACCGACACCATCCCCGCACTCCTCCGCGACCTCGCACCCACCACCACCAGGCGGCGCAGCACCGTCTCCAAGGCCGACGCGACGTCTCTCCGGCGGCGGTTCGCGCAGGCCGACGAGGCCGGGCAGGAAGCGCTCCTCATGGAGCTCGTCCTGGGGCGGGCAGCCACGCTCCTCGGGCACAGCAGTGCGGACGCCCTCGACGCACAACGGGACTTCCTGGAGTCCGGGTTCGACTCGCTGAGCGCGATGGAACTCCGTAACGCTCTGATGAAGGACACCGGACTGAGGCTGCCTCCCATGGTGGTCTTCGACAGCAAGAGCCCGGCGGAGCTCGCCCGGCTGCTGCGTACGGAACTCCTGGCGGCCGGCCCACTCGCGACCGGCGACAGCGCCGGACAAGGGGCATCAGCGGGATCATCCGTAGCACTTGGCGCGACGCAGAGCGCGACCGGAAGCGGTGAGGTCGAGGCCGCCTCGGCCGACGGGCAGCCGGAGACGCTCCGCGACATGTTCCACGCCGCCGTCGTCTCCGGCCGGGCGGACAAGGGATTCGCGCTCCTCCAGGCGGCCGCCGACGTACGGCCGGGCTTCGGTTCGTTGGACGAGATCGACCGGCTCCCCGCAGCAGTACGTCTCGCGGACGCCGCTGAGGGACCGCATCTCATCTGCCTCAGTACCCCCATGGCCACCGGCGGTGTCCACCAGCACGCGCGTCTGGTGTCCCACTTCGGAGGCCGGCACAGGATATCCGCGCTGCCCGTCCCCGGGTTCCTCGCGGGCGAAAGCCTGCCCACGTCCTCCGACGCGGCGGTCCAGGCGCTCGCGCGGAGCGTGCTGGACACGGCGGGCGGGAAGCCGTTCGTGCTGCTCGGCTACTCCTCCGGAGGCACCCTCGCCTACGCCACCGCCGGCCATCTGGAACGGGAATGCGGGGTGCGCCCGGCGGGCGTCATCCTGTTGGACACGTTCAAGGTGCACGACGGCGGCAGCGAGGGCGTGCCCCTCGACGGCCTTGCGCTCGGCATGTTCGACAAGGAGGCGGTCTTCGGCCGGTTCGACAGCAGCAGGCTCTCCGCGATGGGCCGCTGGGTGGAACTGGTCCCGCAACTCCCGCTCAACCCGGTCGAGGCCCCGGTGCTCTTCGTCCAGTGCACCCAGTCCTTCGTCCCGGACGGGGACGACTTGTCTCCCGACCTGGTCAGCGGCCGGGCCGAGCCCTGGGAGGCGGCCCACACCCTGCGGACCGTCCGCGCCAATCACTTCACCCTCGTCGAGGACCGCGCCGATCAGACCGCACAGGTCATCGACGCATGGCTGGCTTCGCAGGAATCGGCGCCTGCCTCCGAGTGACCCACCGAGTGACCGACCGGTGACCGAGTGCGACCGTATCCAAGACGGTACGCACAGATGCGCACAGAACCGAAGCGATCGATGCGAAGAGAGGCGAAGTGACGTGACCGTGGCACCCAGCGCCAAGGGAACCCTGCCGTTCGGCGAACACGAGACCTGGTACCGAGTGACGGGCGACCTCCGCTCCGACCGGCCCACGCTCGTCGTCGTGCACGGAGGACCGGGATCCACCCACGACTATCTTCAGAACCTCTCCGACCTGGCCGAAGACGGCTGGTCAGTCGTGCACTACGACCAGATCGGGAACGGTGGGTCGACTCATCTGCCCGATCGGGGAGCGGACTTCTGGACGGTGGAGCTGTTCGCCGCCGAACTCGACAACCTGCTCACCGGTCTCGGGATCGCCGACAACTACGTACTGTTCGGGCAGTCCTGGGGTGGCATGCTCATCACGCACCACGCCGCCGCACGTCCTGCCGGTCTGCGCGGGCTGGTCATCGCCAACTCGCCCGCCTCCTATCCGCTCTGGCTTCAGGAGGCCAAGGTTCTCCGGGACCAGTTGCCGCCCGGTGTCAACGAAACGCTGCTTCGGCACGAGGCCGCCGGAACCACCGAGACGGACGAGTACCACACGGCCATGCGCGCGTTCTACGAGCGACACGTATGCCGTCTCAGGCCCTGGCCCCGCGACTATCTGGCCTCGTTCTACGAGGTGTACAACGACCCCTCCGTCTACTACGCGATGAACGGCCCCAGCGAGTTCCACGTGAACGGCACGCTGCGCGACTGGTCGGTCATCGACCTCTGTCCCGACGTCGCCGTGCCCACGCTCCTGATATCCGGCCGCCACGACGAAGCCACCCCCGCGACCGTCCAGCCGTTCCAGGACCTCATTCCGGGAGCGCGCTGGGAGGTGTTCGAGGAGTCCAGCCACCTTCCGCACCTTGAGGAACCGGAACGCTTCCGTCAGGTCATGCGGACGTTCCTCGACGAGGTGGACCTGCCGGTGTGACAGCCTGACCCCAGCGAGGCGTAGGCCTTGCATACACCTCCCGGATACCGCTGGAGAGCAATGACATCGGGGGTGGTTTGCAGGTAGTAGTAAGGAGCGTCCGGAGTGGGGTCCGGGCGGCCTGGTGCGACAAGGTTTGTCCCGGACACGGGTCCGGGACTCGTTGAGAGGTGTCATCCATGGTCAGTGGTCGCGTGGTGCGTTTCGACAGCGCGAAGGGTTACGGGTTCATCACCCCTGACCATGGGGGTGAGGACGTCTTTCTGCACGTGAACGACCTTCGCATGGCCGAGGAAACGCTCCGGCCCGGCCTGATGGTCCAGTTCGAGATCGAGCAGGGCGACCGGGGTCTGAAGGCGTCCTCCGTGCGCTTGGCCTCGGGCAGTGGCGTCGCGGCCGCGCCGGTGACGGAGGCCGCCTTCACGCAGCGCTCCGAGTCGCTGATCAGGCAGGCCGCAGACGGCGACGACGTGTTGTGTGACGTGCTCAACGCGGAGGAGTACCTGCGGGACGTCACGGAGATCCTGCTGAAATCGGCCCCGGGGCTCACCGCGGAGCACATTCTCCAAGTACGCCAGGGGATGCTGCAGTTCGCCAAGAACCACGGCTGGATCGAGAGCTGAGCGGCTGGTCGACCCGCCCTCGGGGCTCGGAACTCGGTACCGGGCCCTTGGGCCGCTGATCGGGGCACTGTGAGAACGGCGGGCTGAGGCGTACGAGGGATGCCGGCCCCGGCACAGACCCGGCACTCCGAACCGCTCGCAGCCATCGGTAAGCGCGACGCGGGCCTGGCGCCCGCCAACCACACGGTCGCGCCGCGGCGCCGGGAGGAATGTCCCGGCGTCGTCGGCGTGGTCGGGGGTGGTCGGGGTAGGATCCTCGGCGAGGCGCCGGTCGTCCTCGTTGACGACAACGCCGCCCGGACGGTGCGGTGTCGGCCCACTCGGTGGGTCTGACTGGCCGAGTCCTTCCGCAGTCTCCGTATCCGGCGCCTTACACGTCCGTCTTACACGTCCGTCTGCATGCCGGGTACGCTGCTGCCATGGGACATCGTGAGGATCTGCTCGAAGGTGCCAAGCGCTGCCTGCTGGAGAAGGGATACGCCCGGACGACGGCACGTGACATTGTGGCCGCCTCCGGGACCAACCTTGCCTCCATCGGCTATCACTACGGCTCCAAGGAGGCCCTGCTCAACCTCGCCTTCATCAAGGTGACGGAGGAATGGGGCGACTTGCTGACCAATGAGCCCGAGAGTGGCGTCGGCGGCGAGGACGGCTCCCGGGCCCCGCTCGACCAGTTCCTCAAGACCTGGGAACGTGTGATCGGCAGCTATGAGCGGACCCGGTCGGTATGGCAGCTCCAGATGGAGGTCATCTCCAGGATCGACACCGATCCCGAACTGCAGAAGGCTCTGGTCGGCCCGCAGCGCGAGGGCCGGAACGGCCTCGCGGAGAACATGCTGGGGATCGATCCGGAGAAGGAACCTGAGAGGGCGCGGGTGGCCGGGCTGTTCTGTCAGGCACTACTCGCCGGCGTCATGGTCCAGTGGATGATGGACCGTGCCTCGGCGCCGTCGGCGCAGGATCTGACGGAAGGACTCAAAGCGGTTCTCGCGGGCCGGGAGGGCTCGACGGACCCGGATGACAAGCCGGAGTGGAACCGCTCGTAGCGTGCAGCCGGGAGCCGATGCCCTGCCGTGCCGGCGGCCGCCCCCGGCGGACGGCGCCGCCAGGTTCCCCGACGCGTAGGCAGTCGTCCCGTTCACTACGCCGGTGAGGTACCGGGAGCCTCCGCAGAGGGCATCGGACCATCCTCGGCTCAAGGGTTTTCCGATGAGACGGAATCGCTCTCCGTCATGACCGTCCGGGGCTCCTCAACAGGTTCGGCCACGAGGCCCGCCCGGGTCAGGATAACGCCGGCCTGGAAACGGCTGATGGCGCCCTGTTCATCCATGATTTTAGCGATATGCCTACGGCAGGTACGCACCGATATGCCGAGCCGGCGAGCCACCATTTCGTCCTTATGGCCCATTGCCATAAGGTGAACAATCGATTTCGTGAGCGCATCGATAGTGTGCGTGGTGTCCTTCGTGTCTGGAATGAGCGGGCATGCGGTGTTCCATAGGTTTTCGAAAGCACCACATGCGAACGCCACCATTGCCGGGTCACGCACCGCGACTGTCCCCGTCGTGCCGACGTCCCCGGAGAAGTCCGGGGAGTGGGGTAGGACGAGGGTCTTGCGGTCGAAGGCGACGAGCGGATCTATCAGCTCGGCACTTGTCCTGATCTCGGCCCCGTGCTGGATCAGTTCCCGCACCAATGCCCGGGTGACCAGGTCGCCCCGTATGGCGTGCTGGTAGATGAGTCGTGCCCGCACCCCGCGGGCCAGCAGGTCCAGGGTGATGGTCCGGGCGGCGGGGAATGACTGGCAAGGGCGGGCGCCGCTGGGCAGGACCAGGAGGAACTCGTACTGGCAGCGGGCGCTCATCTCGCCGACCAGCGTGTGCAAGGCCGTGCCGCCCGTCGGGCCGCCTGCCGTCGGAGTGGGGGTCGTCGAGCCCGGCGGGCGCGCGTCGCGGCCGAGTGGCGACTCGTCGCCGCCGGTCCCCAGTGCGCCGCCGTGGTCCATTGGTGCGCGCTTCTCGACCGAGTGGAACCCTCTGGCTGCCGGCATTCGCTGCTCCCCCTTGCGGCCGCAGGTCGTTTCAGGCGTCGACTCTAAGATATCCAAAAATCGAGCTTAAATTCGCTCGTGAGTGATCTGAGAGTACGGGCGCGCGGGGGATGGAATCGGCAAGCTTCGGCTTGGTGGTGGAATTGAGCAAGGGTGCGCAACGAGGGGGTGTCCGGAGATCTCGCCCCGGAAAGGCCGCCTCGGCCGGGATTCGTGGTCAGCGAATCTGACTTTGCTTGCTCGTTCGTGGATCGTAGCCGAGGGGATTAGTTACCGATTATCATTTACGCAATTAATGCATATCATTTACTTCCCCTTTACTCGGTTTCGCGTTGTGGCGCCGTCCGGGCATGCCCCTCCGGGGAGGGGCAGGGGAGGATCTCGGCGCTTGCTCCGGGCGGGGGGCTGCCGGGGGCCGCTTCAGGCCGGCAGGACGATCGCGGTGAGGACGAAGCCGCGTCCCACGGTCCAGCGCCCGGAGAGCGTTCCATGACGACGTCCGGCGACCACGGGGCCGGGTGTCAGGAGCCGCGCGGAGAACGTGCTTGATCCGAGGTCGAACTGGAGCTCCGCCTCGGTGAAGTCGAGCTCGCGACGGGTCAGCGGATACCAGGTCTTGAACACTGACTCCTTGGCGCTGAACAGCAGCCGGTCCCAGTGCACGTCGGGGCGTTGACGTGCGAGTGCGGCGACAGAGGCCCTCTCGCGCGGCAGGGAGATGACCTCCAGGATGCCTTCGGGCAGGGGCTCGTTCCGCTCCGCGTCGATGCCCAGCGACGCGGCGACCTCGGAGCGGGCGACCGCCGCCGCGCGGAAGCCGGTGCAGTGGGTCATGCTGCCGGTCACGCCGGCCGGCCACTCGACAGCGCCCCGCTTCCCCGGAACCAGGGGAACCGGAGGTACGCCCAGCTCGTCCAGCGCACGGCGGGCGCACAGCCGGACAGTGGTGAACTCGGCGCGGCGGCGCGGCACCGACCTTGCGATCGTCGCCGCCTCCGCCGGGAAGAGCCCATGGCCGGCCAGGGTCGACAGGTCGCCGAACACACTCACGGCAGCCACCTCCGGGGGCAGCACGGAGTTGATCACGTCAGACGCTCCGACGCGGGGCTCGGCAGGATCTGACGCAGCGGCGGGCGGGGCGGCCGGGAGCGCCACTCCCGCGGGTACCCGATCGACACCTCTTCGAAGCGGACGCCGTCGCGCCAGATGACCCGGGGTATGTGGAGGTGCCCGTAGACGACGACGGCCGCCCGGAACCGGAGGTGCCAGTCGGCGGTCAGCTGTGTGCCGCACCACTGGGCGAACTCGGGATACCTCAGGACCCGCGTGGGGTCCCGCACCAGCGGATAGTGGTTGACCAGGACGGTGCGGTGCTGCGGATCGATGGCCGAGAGCCGCTCCTCGGTGAGGGCGACCCGGGCCCGGCACCAGGCGTCGCGCGACGGGTACGGGTCGGGGTGGAGCAGGTACTCGTCGGTGCACACCACCCCTGACTCATAGGCCACCCGCAGAGACTCCTCCTTCGTACGGGCCCCGGGAGCGCGGAAGGAGTAGTCGTACAGGACGAACAACGGGGCGACGGTGACGGGTTCCTCCTCGCCCGGCCAGACCGGGTACGGATCCTCCGGCGTCGACACGTCGAGCTCCCGGCAGAGCGCGACCAGGGAGTCGTAGCGGGCCTTGCCGCGCAGAGTGACAGGGTCGGCCGGATGGGTCCAGAGTTCGTGGTTGCCGGGGGCCCAGACGACTCGGCGGAACCGCTCCGAGAGAAGTTTCAGCGCCCAGGCGATGTCTTCGAACTTCTCGCCGACATCCCCGGCGATGAGCAGCCAGTCGTCGTCGGACTCCGGTCTGACCGACTCGGTGATGCGCCGGTTTTCCGAATGGCTGACGTGCTGGTCGCTGAGCGCAAACAGCTTTCCGTGCGGCACGGAGGCCGGTCCTTCCCTCGAAGCGAACGTGTGTGACAGGACCTGTCCGGCCGGTCGGGCCGTCGCGGCCCGGCCGGACCGTCCGGGCCCATCAGACCGCTTCGGCCGTGGAGACCGCGAGGTGGAGGTCCACCGGAAGATCCTGTCGGCGCGTGATGTTGAGCTTGCGGTAGACGCGCGTCAGGTGTTGTTCGACGGTGCTGACGGTGATGTGCAGCTTCAGGGAGATCTCCCGGTTCGTGTACCCGCTCGCCGCGAGCGTGGCCACCCGGCGCTCGGAGTCGCTCAGTTTCGTGTCGAGATCGGAGCAGAACTCCTCCGGGGCGCCGCGCTGCAGCATCCGGTCCTCCGGGCCGAGTTCCGGGCTGAACTCCTCGCACAGCGCCTCCGCACCGCACTCCCGCGCCAGGTTCCACGCCTTGCGGATCACCGCGTCCGCCCGGGCGGGCTCGGACACCGCCCGCAGCGCGCGGCTCAGCTCGGCGAGCGTACGCGCCAGCTCCACCCGGTCGCCGGACCGGCCGAGCTCGTCGGCGGACTGGTTGAGCAGGGTGAGCCGCTGGCGCGGGTCCGAGGTCATCGCGCGTAGACGCAAGCTGATTCCGCGCACCCATGGCCGGCGCGCGTCCGGATCGGCGAACTGCTGCTCCACGAGAGTCCGGGCACGCTGCGTCTCACCGAGCCGGAACAGTACGTCGGCCGCGTCCGTCCGCCAGGGAAGTACCGCCGGCCGGTCCAGGCCCCAGCTCCCGGCGAGCCGGCCCGCTTCGAGGAAGTCGCCCAGTGCGGCGTGCAGTTGATGCGTCGCCATCAGGTATTGGCCGCGTGCGCGCAGATAGGAGAGGCCGTGGGTGCTCTTGAACAGCGTGTCGGCGACGGGCTGGTGAAGCTGGCGGGCGGCCGCCGCATGGTCGCCCATGAGGGTGAGTGCCCGGATCAGGGTGGCGGCCGGACTTCCGACGAACGCGCTGCTGCTCTGCTCCGGCAGGCAGCCGAGCGCTCTTCGCGCGTAGTCCTCGGCGGCCGACAGGTCACTCAGGCGCAGCAGCACTGCCGCGAGAGCCGAGGAGAACAGCGCCTGCCAGGCGGGGGCCTTCTGCCGCTCGGCCTCGGCGATCAGCTCGCGGCAGCAGGCGGCGGCCCGGTCGGGATGGCCGAAGTAGGTGAGAGACCTCAGGGCGCGCATCACCGGTGCGAGCGTGTCGTCGGTGAGGACGACCGTACGCAAGTAGCGTTCGGCGGCCGACGTCTCCGTGCTGCTCCCGGCTTCCTGGTCGAGTGACCCTCCGCCGGGCCCCCGTGAATGGGCCGCCCGGGCTCCGGGCGCGTCCGTGGTCTCGTCAGGGCGGGTTTCGAATCCGGTCCGGTCCCGGCCTCCTGTGCTGCTTGCCACGGTCTCCCGGAGGATCCTGGACATCACCTCGCCCGCCTCGGCGACCCGGCCCTGGCAGGTGAGGAGTCCGGCCAGCGGCGCCAGCCGCTCCGCGGCCAGGCGGCCGGCGCGGAGCACCGCGAGCGGGGCGGAGAGGTGTTTCTCCGCCTGTCCTGGGTTGACCCGCCAGGTGACGGCCGCGAGCCGGGTCTTGATGTCGACCCGTTGCTGCTCGTCACTGCTGAGTTTATGGGCGAGTTCGAGTGCTTGGGTGGCCCGGACGAGATCGCGTTGTGTGAGCAGATCCTCGCTGGCCTCCCGTAGTACGTCCACTGTCCCGGGAAAGACGGTGAGCGATCCGCCCAGCCGGGCGGCGTCGAGCAGGTGTCCGGCGACACTGATGACGGATTCGCCCTCCACGTGCAGCAGTTCGGCGGTACGCAGATGCAGGTCGGCGAGCACCTTGGCCGGAACCTGGTCCAGGACGGCCGTCTGCGTGTGCGGGTGCGGGAAGCGGTGTCCTGTGAGGATGCCGGAGGCGGACAGCGAGGCGACCGACTGTGCCACGTTGAAAGCCGGGACGCCCAGGAGTGCGCCCGCCCGCTCCGGCGTGTAGGCGTCGCCCAGCACGGCCAGCGCCGCGGCGACGTCCAGCATGCGGGGGCCGCTGTGCCGCAGGCAGGTCAGCACCGCCTGTCCGAACAGTCCGCCCTGCTCGGGGCGGAAGCCATCGGCGGTGGCGGGCGCGGAGCGGTGTTCCTCTAAGAGGGCACGCAGCAGCAAGGGGTTGCCCCCGCTGATCGCGTGCAGCTCGCCCGAAACCGCCTCGCGTGGTGTGGGGCCGGGGGCGGAGTGCGCGATGCGTCGGCAGCCCTCAGGGGTGAGCCGCCGCAGCCGGATGCGCCGGACGTTGCGGCTGCGCAGCAGCTCCGTACCGAAGGAGGCGTCCTGGGTGTCCTGGTGCAGGGGCATCGTGAGCACCAGCAGCATCCGGGTGGAGCGGCTGTGCCGGACGATGTGCAGGAGATAGCGCAAGGAGGCGCTGTCCGCGTGGTGCACGTCGTCTACGGAGATCACGACCGGCCTCGTGGCGCTCAGTCCCTCCAACGCCGCCTGGAATTCACGCATCGCGCTCACCTGTGGCTCGCCGTCCGGTGCCACGGAGACCTCGGGGACGGCGCCGGCCGGTGCGTCCCCGGTCAGCTGTTGCATCAGGCCCAGGGGGAGATCCCGCTCGGTCGGCGAACCGAATGCCCTCAGGACCAGGTCGCCCTCGTCGGCCCATTCGGTGAGGGAGTCGATGAGCTCGCTCTTGCCGCATCCCGCGGCTCCCTCGATGACGACTATGCGGGCTGCGCCGCCCCGGCACTCATCGAGTGCAGTGCGCAACGCGCATATTTCAAGATCTCTCTCAATGTAATCCATATTGTCCCCCGAGATGAGCTGACCTGTAACCGGCATCGGGAAAATGCCTTGTCGTTGCTGGTGCGGCGTACGCGCAACGCGCATGCGTGCGATGCACGCTCATGAGTGTGGCGCACGCTCTGCTTATCCTCTAGTGGTCACAAGCTGCACGCTCGGCGACGCGGGGAGCGCCCGAGGTGAAGCTTCCTCCTTGATCGTGGACGCCTCGGAGACCGGGACTTACGGAAGCAGGTCTTCTCGATGACCACGGTGACGGTTTTGCCGGTGTGTGCGATGCCGGGACGGAGCCGCTCCCGCTTGCTGAGGAAGCGATCACCCTCGGTTACGATGCTCACTTCGCACCAATTCTCCCCAGCGCCGTTGACCCGTGATTCGTGCCTCTGCGCTCCGGAGAGGTCGTCCACGGATTGTCATGCTGAAGAGATGGGTGGCCTGGGAAAGTGTTGCAAGAAGTCGTAGCGACCCGCTATGTCACGCCTTTGCGTGAGGGTGGTTCGCTCCCCGGGATCGTCGAGGCCGACGACCTGGGTACGTACGTCATGAAGTTCACCGGAGCCGGACAGGGCCGCAAGACCCTCGTCGCCGAGGTGATCTGCGGACAGCTCGGGCGGCGGCTCGGGCTGCGGGTGCCCGAACTCGTGCAGATCCAGCTGGACCCGGTGATCGGGCTCGCCGAGCCCGATCAGGAGGTGCAGGAGCTCCTCAAGGCCAGCGGCGGGCTCAATCTCGGCATGGACTTCTTGCCGGGCTCCCTCGGGTTCGACTCGCTCGCCTACGAGGTCGGCCCCCGCGAGGCCGGCCGGGTCGTCTGGTTCGACGCCCTGATCAACAACGTCGACCGCTCCTGGCGCAATCCGAACATGCTGGTCTGGCACGGCGACCTGTGGCTCATCGACCACGGTGCCACCATGATCTGGCACCACAACTGGCCGGGCGCCCAGGCGTCCGCCGCCAAGCCGTACAACGCGTCCGATCACGCGCTGGCACCCTTCGGGCCCGATGTCGCGGCGGCCGCCGCCGAGCTCGCGCCGCTGGTCACCGAGGAACTGCTGACCGAGGTCGCGGCCGACGTGCCGGACGAGTGGCTGGTGGACGAGCCGGGATTCGACTCGACGGACCAGCTGCGCCGCGCGTACGTGGACGCGCTGCTGCCGCGCGCCGCCACGATCCACGAGCGGATCGTCCTGGACGCGCCGACGGCGGCCAAGCCGTCCCAGGCGCCGGGCTGGCTCAGCGAACGCCTGGCCCCGCGGCACGACAACCAGAACAGCGACAAGGGCGGCCGGCCGTGACCAAGCGCGATGTCTTCGAGTACGCCCTGCTGCGCGTGGTGCCACGGGTCCAGCGCGGCGAGTTCTTCAATGCCGGAGTCGTGGTCTACTGCCGCGCCAAGGGCTTCGTCGCCGCCCGCACCGAGCTCGACGAGGGCAAGCTCAGGGCCCTGGACCCGGGTGCCGACGTGACCGGGGTGCGGGCCGCGCTGCACGCCGTCGAGGGCGTCTGCCGCGGCGGCGCGGACGCGGGCCAGGCCGCCGGTGACGATGCCGGACGGCGCTTCCGCTGGCTGATCGCTCCCCGCTCCACCGTCATCCAGCCGAGCCCGGTGCACAGCGGTCTCACCACCGACCCCGCCGCCGAGGTCGAACGGCTGCTCGACCTGCTGGTGCGCTGAACGAACCCCTTCGGCGCCGCCCCCGCGCTCCGCGGAGGCGGCGCCGTCGGGTGTGACATGCGCCGCTGCGTCCGTGGGCCGTTGACACCGGGTGCCAGGGCTTCTAGCGTCTCGTCTGCTGAGGTACTAAGCGGTTGCTCAGTTATCGGGGACGTTCTCGCGGGAGCGTGCCCGACGTCCGCTGAGCCGCGATCCAAGGGCGAGGAGAGCCAAGCATGTCCACCACCGAGCAGCGCGTAGCCATCGTGACGGGAGCCGCACGGGGCATCGGTGCCGCCACCGCGGTACGCCTGGCGGCCGAGGGCCGCGCCGTCGCCGTACTCGACCTGGACGAGGCGGCCTGCAAGGACACCGTCGAGAAGATCACCGCCGCCGGGGGCAAGGCCCTCGCCGTCGGCTGTGACGTGTCGGACAGCGCTCAGGTGGAAGCCGCCGTCGCGCGCGTCGCCGCGGAGCTCGGCGCCCCGACGATCCTCGTCAACAACGCGGGCGTGCTCCGTGACAACCTGCTCTTCAAGATGAGCGAGTCCGACTGGGACATCGTGATGAACGTGCACCTCAAGGGCGCGTTCCTGATGGCCAAGGCCGTCCAGAAGCACATGGTCGACGCCAAGTTCGGCCGGATCGTCTCGCTGTCCTCCTCCTCGGCTCTCGGCAACCGCGGCCAGGCCAACTACGCCGCGGTCAAGGCGGGTCTGCAGGGCTTCACCAAGACCCTGGCCAAGGAGCTCGGCAAGTTCGGCATCACCGCCAACGCCGTGGCGCCCGGCTTCATCGTCACCGAGATGACCGCGCAGACCGCGGAGCGCGTCGGCATGGGCTTCGAGGAGTTCCAGGCCGCCGCCGCCACCCAGATCCCGGTGCAGCGCGTCGGCTTCCCCGAGGACATCGCCAACGCCATCGCCTTCTTCTCGGGCGACGACGCGGGCTTCGTCTCCGGCCAGGTCATGTACGTCGCCGGCGGACCGCTCAACTGACCCGAAGGGCTACCGACATCATGACTGTTCAGGACAGCGGCAAGGTCGCGCTCATCACCGGCGCGAGCCGCGGCATCGGCTACGGCATCGCGGAGGCGCTCGTCGCCCGCGGCGACCGGGTGTGCATCACCGGACGCGGCGAGGACGCGCTGAAGGAGGCCGTCGAGGCGCTCGGTTCCGACCGGGTCATCGCGGTCGCGGGCAAGGCGCACGACGAGGCGCACCAGGCGGCGGCCGTCGAGCGGACCATGGAGGCGTTCGGCCGGGTCGACTTCCTGGTCAACAACGCCGGCACCAACCCGGTCTTCGGGCCGATCGCCGAGCTCGACCTCAACGTGGCCCGCAAGGTCTTCGAGACGAACGTGATCTCGGCGCTCGGCTTCGCCCAGCAGACCTGGAAGGCCTGGCAGAAGGAGAACGGCGGGGCGATCGTGAACATCGCATCCGTCGCGGGTGTCTCCGCCTCGCCCTTCATCGGCGCGTACGGCATGAGCAAGGCGGCCATGGTCAACCTGACCCTGCAGCTGGCCCACGAGTTCGCGCCGGTCGTCCGGGTCAACTCGATCGCTCCCGCGGTCGTGAAGACCAGGTTCGCTCAGGCGCTGTACGAGGGCCGCGAGGCGGAGGCGGCCGCCGCCTACCCGCTGGGCCGGCTCGGTGTGCCCGAGGACATCGGCGGCGCCGCGGCCTTCCTCACCTCCAGCCAGTCCGACTGGATCACCGGTCAGACCCTCGTGGTCGACGGCGGGATTTTCCTGAATGCCGGCGTGGGCTGAGAACGGCCTGGGCCGGTTTCGCCCTGATTGACTCAAGTGCCCCACCGGGCCTGCGGATTGACCCGGTGGGGCGCTGCGGTATGGTCTGCCGACCCATGGCTGATCGAGGAGCGTGCACGTGTTCTACCGGGCCAGTCTGCAGGCTGCTGCAGCCCTTGCTTCCCTGTCGTTGCTGGCCGGCTGCGGTCTGCTCCCCGGCGGCGGTTCGGACGTGGAACAGAAGCTGGCGGTCGGGACCACCAGTTCGCCGTCCACACTCGACCCCGCCGCGGCCTGGGACGGCTCCTGGGAGCTGATGCGCAACGTGTTCCAGACCCTGGTGAGTTTTCCCACCGGCAGTACGAGCCCCGAGCCCGACGCCGCGGACAACTGCAGGTTCACGGACACGACCAGCACCGCCTACCGCTGCGAGCTCCGCGAGGGGCTGAAGTTCTCCAACGGGGACACGCTCGACGCGGAGGCCGTGAAGTACTCCATCGACCGGATCAGGACGATCGGGGTCAAGGGCGGCCCGGTCGGCATGCTCGGCTCGCTCGACCGGGTGGAGACCAAGGGCGACGACATCGTCATCTTCCACCTGACGAAGCCCGACGCCACCTTCCCGTTCATCCTGGCCACGCCCGCCATGTCGCTGGTGGCGCCCAGCGCGTACTCGAAGAACAAGATCCGTGACGACGGCAAGGTGACGGGGTCCGGTCCCTACCTGCTGGACGCGTACAAGCCGGGGGACCGCTCCGAGCTGGTCAAGAACCCCGACTACAAGGGCTTCGCCGACCGCAAGAACGACGCGGTGACCATCCGGTACTTCAAGGAGTCCGCCGCCCTGGTCCCGGCCCTCAAGAGCGGCGAGATCGACGCCACCTACCGCGGGCTGTCCGCCGAGGAGGTCGTCAACCTCGAGGACAACAAGGACAAGAACAGCGATCTCCAGCTGGTCGAGACGGTCGGCGCCGACATCCGTTTCCTCGTCTTCAACCCGGAGGACCCGTCCGCCGGGAACCCGGCCGTCCGCCGCGCGATAGCCCAGCTCGTCGACCGTGACGCTCTCGTGGCCAAGGTCTACCGGGGCACCGCGGAGCCGCTCTACTCCATGGTCCCCAAGGGCATCGCGGCCCACACGACCAGCTTCTTCGACACGTTCGGCGACCCGGACCGCAAGAAGGCCAAGAAGATCCTCACCGACGCCGGCATCACGAAGCCGGTCCCGATGACCTTCTGGTTCACGACCGACCGCTACGGATCGTCGACCGCGCCCGAGTTCGCCGAGCTCAAGCGCCAGCTGGAGTCGTCCGGACTGTTCCGGATCACCCTGAAGAGCAAGCCCTGGAAGACCTTCCAGGAGGGCTTCACCAAGGGGGAGTTCCCCGTCTTCGGCCGCGGCTGGTTCCCGGACTTCCCGGACCCGGACAACTTCATCGCCCCCTTCGTCGGCAAGGACAGCGTCACCGGCAGGCCGTACATGAAGGACGAGATCACGAACGAGCTGCTGCCGCAGTCCCGCAAGGAGAGCGACCGGGGCGCGGTCAGCAAGCAGTTCGAACGGGCCCAGACGATCCTCGTCGACGACGTCCGGCTGCTGCCGCTGTGGCAGGGCAAGCTCTACGTCGCCGCGGGCGAGGACATCGGCGGCGGCGAGCGCGCCCTGGACCCGCAGACCGTCATGCAGATGTGGGAGCTGTACCGCAAGGCGAGCTGGTAGCGGCTCCGGGCCCGGCGGCCGCGCTGCCGCCGGGCCCCGGCCACCGGGCTCCCGGAGCCCGTTGTCAGTGGTCCCCGGTAGGTTCTGAGGTCAAGACCTGATTGCTTACCGGAGGTTGTTGACGTGACCGACACCTATCCGCTGCCCGAGTCCTGGCGCGGCGTCCTCGGCGAAGAACTCGAGAAGCCCTACTTCGGGGAGCTCATCGAATTCGTCGAGAAGGAGCGGGCCGACGGGCCGGTCTATCCGCCCCGGGAGCAGGTGTTCGCGGCGCTGGAGGCGACGCCGTACGAGAAGGTGAAGGTCCTGGTCCTCGGCCAGGACCCCTATCACGGCGAGGGCCAGGGGCACGGCCTGTGCTTCTCCGTGCGGCCGGGTGTGAAGACGCCGCCCTCCCTGCGGAACATCTACAAGGAGATGAAGGAGGAGCTCGGCCTCCCCGTCCCGGACAACGGGTATCTGATGCCGTGGGCCGAGCAGGGTGTCCTCCTCCTCAACGCGGTGCTCACGGTGCGCGCGGGCGAGGCCAACTCCCACAAGGGCAAGGGCTGGGAGAAGGTCACGGACGCCGTGATCCGCGCGGTCGCCTCGCGTCCCGACCCGGCCGTCTTCGTGCTCTGGGGCAACTACGCGCAGAAGAAGCTCCCCCTGATCGACGAGGAGCGTCACGTGGTGGTGAAGGGGGCGCACCCCTCGCCGCTGTCGGCGAAGAAGTTCTTCGGCTCGCGCCCGTTCAGCCAGATCAACGAGGCGGTCGCGGCGCAGGGCCACCAGCCCATCGATTGGCGCATCCCCGACCTGGGCTGAGGGCGCGCCCGAGCCTGAGTGCGATTGTCCGCCGGGGCGACTAGCGTCGAACCGGTCGTAACCGGGCGGAACCCGACAGAAGCTGTCGGGGTCCGCCCGGGACCGGCCGGAGTGGGCCGAAAGCGGCCGGGCGCGGGTGGACAGGTGCGAGGGAGACCGCAGTGACGGAGCAGCAGGAGACGTCGCCGGACGTCGTCATGACCAGAATCGGCCAGGCGGTCATGCTGCTTCACGGCGGTGACCGCGAGGAGGCCCGCAATCGCTTCGGAGCGATCTGGGCGGAGATCGGCGTGGACGGTGACGGGCTGGAGCGGTGCACCCTCGCGCACTACATGGCCGACACCCAGGACGATCCCGGCGACGAACTGGCCTGGGACCTGCGGGCGCTGACCGCCGCGCAGTCGCTCACCCGCGAGCAGGCGGAGGAGCGCGGGGAGCGGGGGGAGAACCGGGACGTGCTCGCGGTGCGCGCCTTCTATCCCTCGCTGCATCTCAGCCTTGCGGCGGACTACGTGAAGCTCCGGCGTCCTGCGGCCGCCCGGATCCATCTGGACCGGGCGCGGGAGGCCTCGGGCGTCCTCGCGGACGACGGGGCGGACGACGGGTACGGGGGAGCCGTCCGGGCGGCCATCGGGCGGCTGGAGAGGCGGCTGAGGGAGCTCTGACCCGCCGAGGAGCGCGCGGAGCGGCCCGACCCCACCGGGGCGGGCCGCCGTCGCGTCAGTGGCCGTAGGTGCCGTCGCAGATCCGCGACTGCGGGCTGCCCGCGGGCCAGTGCCCGTACCCCCGCCCGAGCGCGCACACATCCGCCCCGGTGACGGGCTTCGGCAGGGCCGGTACGGGGACCGGCGGGGCGGCCCGGCGCGGCTGCGGGCGCGCCGGTGCCCGGGCCGGCTCGTGCCCCTGCGCGGGGCGTGGGATGTCGCGTCGTGCCGCGGGCGGCGGCGCGGCCGCCCTGCGGGAGGCCGAAGGTGACGGCTTCGGGTCCGGCAGCGCCTCCAGGGTGTCGCGTACCGGCGGCCGCATGATCTGCGGGGCCAGCAGCTGCGGCGCCCGGCTGCTCTCCGGGGGCGCGGGCGCACTCGGCTGCGGTTGAACGGACACGCACCCGGACAGGGCCGTGACAGCCACGCCGACCAGGAGCTTCACGGTGGTTCTGGTTCGTTGCACCTGATCAACTCTGGGGTGCCGGCCGGTCATCGGGTGAGCGGGAAAGGCCTGATTGGCCCGCACGAGTGACCCGGTCAGCACGGCGCCCCGCATGTCGCAGGTCCGCGACGGCCGCGCGACCGCGAGCCTCAGGGGCCCAGCAGTCCGCGCAGCAGTTCGCCGAAGCCGGTACGCAGCTCCGCTTCGCTCGGCACGGAGCGGTGATAGGAGCCGGCTGCGCACGAGAACATCAGCCCCTCGCACCAGGCCACCAGGGACAGCGCGTGGCGTTCCGGCTCCGCCGATCCCGCCATCGCCATCAGCGCCTCGAGCGGCTCGCGGAACTGCCGGCCCGTCGCGTCGAAGAACGTGCGCAGTTCGGGGCGGCGGGTGGCCTCCAGCGCGAGCTCGTACCGGCAGATGAGCAGTTCGGGGTGGCGGGCCAGATAGCGGTGCAGGGCCGACGCGAGAGCGGCGATCAGCGCGTCGGGGCCGGGCGGCGCGGCCGACGCGGACGGACCGCCCGGGCCGCTCGCACCGCCGGGCGCCGGGAGTTCGCCCGGTGCGAGCACCCGCGCCTCGCGCTCCGCGAGCCGGCGCACCGTGGCCTCCAGCAGGGACTGCCGGGTGCGCGCGTAGTTGGAGGTCGACCCCTGCGGGAGGCCGGCCCGCTCGTCCACCGCGCGGTGGGTCAGCCCTCGCATGCCGCGCTCGGCGAGGAGCGCGAGGGCGGCATCGGTGATCAGTTCGGCCCGGGGAGGACCGTCGGCGCGTGGGGACATGGGATCAACCTATCGCTCTCACTACAGCTGTAGTAACGTGGTCGCGTCACTACAGGTGTAGTTCCCGAGTGTGAGGAGGAGCCATGGACGCTCCGCGCGCGGTCGTCATCGGCAGCGGAATCGGTGGTCTCACCGCGGCGGTGGCGCTGCACCGCTCCGGCTGGCAGGTCACGGTCCTGGAGCGGGCCGGCTCCCTGGCGCCCGTCGGCGCCGGCATCGGCCTCGCCCCCAACGCGCAGCGCGCGCTCGACGTCATCGGGCTCGGGGACGAGATCAGGTCCCTGGCCGCCTGGCAGGGCGAGGGAGGCATGCGCCGCCCGGACGGCCGCTGGCTCTCCCGTACGGACAGCGCGGCGGCGGCCGAGCGGTTCGGCGGCCCGCTCGTCCTGCTCCACCGGGCCACCCTCATCGACCGCATCGCCGCCGCCCTGCCCGCGTCCGCTCTCCGCACGGACTGCCCCGCGCACCTGGTCGACCCGGGCGTCGCCGGGGGCCGGCCTGCCATGATCCGGACCCTGGACGGGACGATGGAGGCGGATCTCGTCGTCGGCGCCGACGGCATCCACTCGGCGGCACGGGCCACGCTCTTCCCGGACCATCCCGGCCCGTCCTACGCCGGATTCACCACCTGGCGCGTCGTCGTCCCCGCGCCCCCGGAGCCCTTCGCACCCCACGAGACCTGGGGCCGGGGCGCCCTGTGGGGCAGCCAGCCGCTCAAGGACGGCCGGATCTACGCGTACGCGGCGGCCGTCGCCCCGGCCGGCGAGAGGGCCGGGGACGAACGGGCGGAACTGCTGCGACGCTTCGGCGACTGGCACGCCCCGGTCCCGCAGATCATCGCCGCCGCCCGGCCCGAGGACGTCCTGCGCAACGACGTGCACCAGATGACCCGGCCGCTGCCCGCCTTCCACCGCGGCCGCACCGTCCTCCTCGGCGACGCCGCCCACGCCATGGCGCCCACCCTGGGCCAGGGCGGCAACCAGGCCATCGAGGACGGGATCGTGCTCGCCCACCACGTGGCGCCGGGCGGCGACCTCGGCGCGGGTCTTGCCGCGTACACCGCCGACCGGCTGCCGCGGACCGCCGCCGTCGTCCGCAAGGCCGCCCAGGTGTCCCGGCTGATGCGGCTGAGCTCCGCCCCCGCCGTCGCCGTACGCGACTTCGTGATGACCACGGTCTCCCGGCTCGGACCCGGGCTCGTCCTGCGCACGTTCGACGGCATCGCCGACTGGCGCCCGCCGCAGCCCACGTATGCTGCCGGGACGAAGGACACGCCGGCGGAGCCGCGGTGGGCCCCCGCTCCGGAGGACCGCGACGTCCGGCGTTGAACAGCGAGAGGGAGACCCTGTGAAGGTCGGCTGCATCGGGCTCGGCGACATCGCGCAGAAGGCGTATCTGCCGGTACTCACCACCCTGCCGGGGATCGAACTGCATTTGCAGACCCGCACCCCCGCCACCCTGGCCTCGGTCGCCGCCACCCACCGCATCCCGGCCGGGCAGTGCCACACCGACCTGGACTCGCTGCTCGCGCAGGGCCTGGACGCGGCGTTCGTGCACGCACCCACCGCCGTGCACCCGGAGATCACCGGCCGGCTGCTCGAAGCGGGCGTCCCCACCTACGTGGACAAGCCGCTCGCCTACGAACTCGCCGACTCCGAGCGTCTGGTGGAGCTCGCCGAGGCACGCGGTGTCACGCTGGCCGTCGGCTTCAACCGCCGGGTGGCACCCGGCTACGCGCAGTGCGTGGAGCACCCGCGCGAGCTGATCCTGATGCAGAAGAACCGGGTCGGCCTGCCCGAGGAGCCGAGGGCCATGGTCCTCGACGACTTCATCCACGTGGTCGACACGCTGCGCTTCCTGGTCCCCGGACCCGTCGAGCACACGGTGGTCCGGGCCCGGATCCGCGACGGACTCATGCACCACGTGGTGCTCCAGCTGTCCGGCGACGGCTTCACCGCCATCGGTGCGATGAACCGGCTCAGCGGCTCGACCGAGGAGCGGCTGGAGGTCTCGGGCCAGGACTCCAAGCGCGAGGTGGTCAACCTCGCCGAGGTCATCGACCACAAGGGCCAGCCGAGCCTGCGACGGCGCGGCGACTGGGTGCCGGTGGCCCGGCAGCGAGGCATCGAGCAGAGCGTCCTGTCGTTCCTCGACGCGGTGCGGGCCGGGAAGCTGCTGAGTGCCCGGGACGCCCTGGCGACGCACGAGCTGTGCGAGCGCGTCCTGCGGGACCTCGACTGCGCGTAGCGCTCCTGCGTCCGTGCCGTGCCGGGGCCCCAACGGCCCGGCACGGCTCCGGATGCGTGCGGGCGGGGGCCGATGCAGGCTGGGTGGATGGACCGCCGGCCCGTGGAGGTGACCTGGTGAAGCGCCACCGCGAGCCATCGGGCTGGGGCGCGCTCCAGCCGCCGCCCGGGTACTACTCGGCGGACGGGCGGCCGCCCGACGCCCTGCGGCGCGCCCTGATCCTCGACTGGGCCGTCAGCCAGCGGATCGCGAGCGGCTGGCGGGTGGAGACCCGCTCCGAGACCCAGGTCGTCATGGTCCGCGGCCGCCCGCCCAACCATGTGCTGCACGCCCTCCTGACCGCCCTCACCTGCTTCCTCTGGGCCGCGGTGTGGCTGGTCATCGGCGTGACCAACAAGGTCGAACGCGTCGCCCTCACGGTCGACGCCATGGGCGACATCGTCACGGTCGACGGGCCGCCCCGCACCCCCTGAGCAGCAGGCTCACGGCGTCGTCTCCGCCGGGGCCTCCGGGGCCGTACGAGCCGGGCGCACCGCCCCCTGACCGCCGGCCGGGCCTGCCGCGCCGACCACGCCCACCGGCTCCGCCGGGCCGCGCCTGCGCAGCGACCGCACGCCCTCGAAGGCACAGAAGGCCGCCAGTACGCCCAGGGCGCCGTACAGCGGCCAGTCGCCCAGCCGCACATACAGCGTGGTGCCCCGGGCCAGCGGCACGCCGTACACGGCCGCCCCGCTCGTCTCCGTACCGAGAGGAGCGCCGACGCGCTGCCCCTGCGGTCCGTACACGGCACTGACGCCCGTGAGCGTGGCGTGCACCATCGGGCGGCCGTTCTCGGCCGCCCGCAGGGCGCCCAGTGAGGCGTGCTGGCCGGGCGCCCAGCCGTTCTGGAACGAGGACGTGGAGGACTGGGCGATCAGGAGCTGGGCGCCGTCCCGGGTCAGCCGCCGGCTCATGTCGGGGAACGCGGACTCGAAGCAGACCAGGGGACCGATGTGCAGGCCGTCCGCGCCGGGCAGCGTCATCGTCACCGGACGCGAGCCGCGCAGCCGGTCCTCGCCCGCGGCCTTCCCCATCGAGGTGGCCCAGCCGAGCGCCGAACGGGCCGGGATGTACTCGCCGAAGGGCACCAGCCGCATCTTGTCGTAACGGTCCCCGGTCAGCCCCTCCGGGCCCACCAGCACGGCGCTCTTGAAGATTCCGGTCCGCCCCGCCGCGTCGGTCTGCCGGGCGTCCACGTTGACCAGCACGTCCGCGCCCACCAGGCGCGACAGCGCGGCGATCCGGGCGGTGACCTCGGGATGCCGTGCCGGGTCGACCCCGACACTGCTCTCGCCCCAGACGACCAGGTCGACGTCACGGCCCGCCAGTGCGCGGGTCAGCTCCTCGCTGCGGGCGAGGCGGCGCTGCACGCTGCCGGGACCCTCGACGACACCCGGCTGCACGACGGCGATCCGCGTCGTCCCCGTCCGCTCGGGCTGCGGGGCCCACACCCATACCGCGCCCACGGCCACGACGGCCACCATCAGCGGCACGACGGACACCGCACGCACGGCGGGGGCGGTGAGCAGCAGGGCGAGCACGGTGTTCACCGCGACCACCAGGAGGCTCACCAGCCACACCCCGCCCACGGACGCCAGCCGGAGCGCCGGTGTCACCTGCCACTGACTGGCGCCGAGGAGCCCCCAGGGGCCGCCGAGACCTTCCCAGGAGCGGACCAGTTCGATCATCAGCCAGCCGCAGGGGACCACGATCACGGCGGCGGCGACCCCGGCGCCGGACGACGGCCCGCCCAGGAGACGGGAGACCAGCAGCCCCCACGGTGCCCACAGCAGCCCGAGCAGGGCCGCCAGCACCACGATGAACACATGCAGGCTCGGCATCAGCCAGTGGTGCACCGCCAGCATGTAGCCGGTCCCGCCGAGCCAGCCGTCGAGCGCCGCCCTGCGCGGCGTACCGGCGGACCGGATCAGGAGCAGCCACGGGACCAGGGCGGCATAGGCGAACCACCACAGCCCCGGCGCGGGGAACGCGAGCGCGGGCAGCGCACCGGCCACGAGCGCGGCGACCGCGCGCCACAGGGGAGAACCGAGCACCCGTTCGCCCCGCTCCTGCCGCCAGACCCCGCTCGGCATCCCGCGCCTCCTCGTCCTGCGTCCGGCAGACGACCTGCGTCCGGCCCTCGACCTGCCGCCCGGTCCTCGTCCGCCGTCCGGGTCCTTGTTCCACCACCGTCAGGCAGCGATCACCGGACCGTCCGGAATCCGTTCCCGGGCTTGTTCCCCAGTGTGGGGCAGCGGAAGCGGACGGGGGCGGATCAACCGGCGGTGAGAGGGTCCGTCAGGCTCCGCCACTTCTCCTGGACCGTCACGCGCTGGAGCCGCCAGCCGCTGTCGGTTCGCAGCAGTTCGAAGGCGTACCGCCCGCCGGAGACGAAGTTCGGTGCGGTCGGACGGTCCGCGGAGGCGGCTTCCGCGCCCCCGTCGGCGGCCTGCCCGCTCTCCAGCCGCATCGGGTTCATGTAGTCGGCCTGCACCCGGGCGCGATCGCCCGGATAGCCGCCGAGGTCCTGGAGGTCCAGGCGGCGGTTGACGATCAGGTGCTGTCGTACGGGGAAGAGCAGCATGGTCTGCGAGAGCCAGTCCGCCACCTCGGCGGCGGGGCCCTCGATGCCGCCCGCGGTGCGGTAGTCGGCGCGGCCGTCCGCGGTGAACAGGGCCCGGTAGTCGCTCCACTCCCCGTCGTCCACCGCCACCGCGTAGCCGGTGATCACTGCATCGATGGAGAGCCGGTCCATCACGGTCGAGAGATCCACGCGCTGCGTCATCGGGTCAGTGTGTGCCCACGGAGGTCAGGGGCCAAGTGCCGTGCACCCGCCGCGCGCAGCGAACGGCGCGAACAGGCGGGTGCGGCCGTTGCCGGGCGACCCGGCGGGCGTCCGGAGCGGGGTGTCAGCAGGGGACCACGGCCACCGGGCCCAGCGCGTGGGTGAGCGTCGTCTGCGCCACCGGCGCGAGGCCGAGCCCGAGCGCCTCGCCGCCCTTGCGCCGCCCGATCACGGTCAGGGCCGCGGTCGCCGACGCCGTGACCAGGGTGCGGGTGGCGGAGCCGTTCACCGGCTCCATCGCGACCTCCACCTGCGGATACTTCTCGCGCCTGCCGGCGGTCAGCTCGGCGAGGGACCGTTCGGCGGCATCGGCGGCCGCCTCCCGGTCGAAGACGGGCCCGCCGGACAGCATCGACGAGAACATGGTCCAGCCGTGCACGATCCGCAGCCGCGCACCGGGCCGGGCCGCCGCCGTCTCGAAGGCGAACTCCAGCACCCCCTCGCTGCTCTCGTCGGCGGCCACCCCGGCGACCACGTCCGGGAAGGCCTCCGCGGCGCTCCCCTCCGGCTCCTCGTCCCGCCGCCCGCCGTGGACGACGACCACCGGGCACGCGGCCATCGAGGCGGTCGCCAGGCTGTTGGAACCCAGCATCAGGGAGCGGAACCCGCCGAGCCCGCGCGAGCCGACGACCACCAGCGAGGCGTCACGGCTCAGCGAGACAAGTGCGGCCGACGGGAAGTCGAGCGGCGCGAGCGTCGTGGGGCGCAGACCGGGAGCGGTCCGGTGCACACGGCGTACGGACTGCGCGAGGAGCTCCTCCGCCTCGCGCTCCTGCGCCTCCTGGTCCTTACGCCGGGTCAGGAGGCGGACGTGCACGATCAGCAGGGGCAGTCCCCGCCGGGCCGCCTCACGGGCCGCCCAGTCGAGTGCGTCGCCGCTGTGCGTGGACCCGTCGACGGCGGCGATGACGGGAAGCCCGTCACTGGTCATGGCTGCCTCCTGAGAACGGTGGTGCGTGCCCCGTTCCGTACGCTACGGCCGCCCGGCGCCCCGCGCAGAGGCAGACGGGCCGGGGAGGACGGGCCGGGGCGCCGCCGCCGTGAACCCGGCGCGGCGGGCCACGCACGGCCGTTGTCCTCGTCGGCCGGTACGCCTGCACCTATGCTCGCGGGATGGAGCAGAGCGAAGTCGTGAAGCGTGTGATCGGCATCCTCACGGAAGCGGGCGAAATGCGCCGCCTCTTGGAGGAGAATCCGGACAGCGACGACCCCAGCACCGATTCGACCGTGGTGACCGCCCTCCTCAACGAGACGATGCCACGGATCGCGATTCCCGAGGACGCCACGATCGAGGATGTGGTGGCCCTGGTCGGCCGGGAGGTGGGCGGCGCGGTGGAGCAGCTCGTCGGCGCGTTCACGCTGGCGTTCGCGATGCTGGCGCAGGTGCACGACTCCGGGCAGACGGACGTGACGTCCGCGGACGTGCTCCAGGACCTCGCCCTGCGGGCCGAGCAGTTCGGCTCCGAAGGGCCCGGGGGACCCGGAGAAGCGGAGGCGTAGGAGGACCGGGCCGGCGGGGCGCCATACTCGGCGTCATGCGCATCGACATCGACCCCGGGGCCACGGACACCGGCACGTTCTACCGGCTGCTCACCGCCGTGGTCGTGCCCCGGCCCATCGCGTGGATCTCGACCGTCACGCCCGACGGCGAGACGGCGAACCTGGCCCCCCACTCCTTCTTCACGATCGCCTGTGTCAGCCCGCCCGTCGTGCAGTTCACCTCGGTCGGGCGCAAGGACACGCTGCGCAACGTCGAGGCGACCGGCTCCTTCGTGGTGAACTTCGCCCCGGAGCACCTCTTCGAGCAGATCAACGCCACGGCGACCGACTTCCCGCGCGGCATCAGCGAGTTCGAGGCCGTCGGCGTGGCGCGCGAGCCCAGCCTGCGGGTGAAGCCGCCGCGCGTGGCGGGCTCACCGGTCGCGCTGGAATGCGAGCTGCACAGCACGGTTCTGCTCGGCGACTCCACCGTCGTGTTCGGCCGTGTGGTGCATGCCGCGGTCGACGAGGACGTCATGGCGGACGGCCATCCGGAGGTCACCGCGCTGCGCCCGCTGACCCGGCTCGGCAAGGACGAGTGGGGGACCTTCGGAGGCGTACGGGAGATCTCCCGTGTCCCGTACGCCCGGTGGCAGGAGGACCGCGAGGGCCGCTGACGCGGCTGTGCAGGCGAATGACGAGCGGACCCGGGGACGGTGCCGACCGCCGGAGCTGGGACAACGGATACTCTCAGCAGGCCTCGTCGGATACCGGTGCCCTGGTGGGTGTGGGACCGGGACGATGCCACACCCCGAAGCAGCCGCGGTCCGATGCGGGCCGGACGGCGCCCAGGGGTCTTCACAAGCAACTGCGAAGCAACAGGAGACCCGATGGCTGAAACCCCGCCCCGCCAGGTTCAGCGGCGCTCGGACGAGAGCGCGGCGGGCTCGGCGTCCGAGGCCCCGGGCCGTGTGGAGGCCGTGCCGACACCGCGTTACCAGGGGCTGTTCGTCGAACCCGATCTTCCGCCTTTCGTCGAGACCGAGTGACACCACACGCGTAGAGGCACCCGCTGCCCCCGTACCCGCTCCGGCGGGACGGGGGCAGTCGGGTATCCAGCGTGTGCGCCACGGCCCGCGGCGGTGGCCGGGCGGCGCATCGGGGAAGCTGTCGGCATGAACATCTCTGCCGACGAGAACGCGCCGGAACCCGCCGGCTACCGGCGATCGGCCGGTTCGCCGCGCGGTGAGGCCCGGCGCCGCGAACTGCTGGAGCGGGTCACCGAGGACCTGGCGGCCAACGGACTCGTGGACTTCTCACTGCGCCGCGCCGCACGCGCCGCGGGCGCCACGCACAAGGTGCTGCTCTACCACTTCGACGGAGCCGACGACCTTCTGGTGCAGGCCGTGGTCCAGCTGCGCGAGCGACGCATCCGCAAGGCGCTCGCGGCCGCCACCGAAGGCCGGGTCCGCCGCTCGCTCGGGGACTGGGTGCGGGCGGTCTGGCCGATCCTGGTCGGCGAGGAGGCGCGGGTGCTGGACCAGGCCATCGGCCTCGCGATGTACGACTCCGACCGCTACTCGGCGCTCGGCCGCGAGGCGTCGCAGCAGTACCTGCCCACCCTCCTGTCGGTCTGCCCCGGCCACTGGTCCGACCGCCGCAAGCTGGAGGTCGCCGAGATGGTGCTGGCGACGCTGCGCGGATTCCTGGTCGACGCCCGGACCAGCGGCGACACCGAGGGGGTCGCCGCCGGCTTCGACGCACTGGTGCGCGCACTGGACCGCGAGGAGGCCGCCGACGCGTAGGCCGGGACGGCCGACAGGTGACGGCGGGCCGGACCCCGTACGCGTATCGGGACCCCTCCGCGCTTCGGTCCCCGTACGCCTATCGCGCGATGGGGAGGCATGGACAGTATGCGAACCACGTGGTTCACTTTTTGTGCAGGATAGATGCGAGGGATGAATCCGCCCACCCGGAGGTCGGCATGGACACGCCCGTAATGCGCGAGAAGGTCCGCTTCGACGTGGGCGGTACGTACTGCGCCGCCTGGCACTACCCGGGGACGAACGGCGGCTGCGTGATCATGGCCGGCGGTGGTGGGGTGACCAAGGAACCGGGCACCGATCCGTTCGCCGCCCGGTTCCACGCCGCCGGCTTCACGGTCCTCGCCTTCGACTACCGGTGCCTGGGCGAGAGCGGCGGCGGCCCCCGCCAGACCGTACGCATCAAGGACCAGCTCGACGACTGGCAGGCGGCGATCGCCTTCGCGGCGTCCCTGCCGGATGCCGACCCGGCGCGGACCGCCCTCTGGGGCTTCTCCCTGTCCGGCGGCCACGTCCTGCGGGTGGCGGCGCGCAATCCGCGGCTGGCGGCGGCCGTCGCGCAGACGCCCAACGCCGACGGGCCCGCCGCCTCCCGCAGCGCCGCCGGCCACCAGCGACCGCTCGCGGCGCTCCGGCTCGCTGCCAGGATCCTCCTGGACATGGCCGGCGGTCTGCTCGGCCGACGCCCGCTGCTGGTGCCGCTGGCGGGCGATCCGGGCACCGTCGCGATGCTCACCACGCCGGACGGCATCGAGGGCGACAAGGCCCTCAACCCCGGCAACACGTACCCGCAGTGGCGGCAGGAGATCGCCGCCCGCTCGATCCCGGGCATCATCCGCTACCGGCCGGGCCTGGACACACCGCAGGTGCGCCCGCCGCTGCTGGTGCTCGTGTGCGACCAGGACCGTTCGGTGCTGAGCGAGCCGGCCGTCCGCGCGGCCGGCCGGGCGCCGCGCGCCGAGGTGGTCCGACTGCCGGGCGGCCACTACGCCCCGTTCATGGACCAGCACGAGCAGGCCGTGGACGCCGAGCTGTCGTTCCTGCGCCGCCACCTGCTCGTCCCGGCGGCCGAGGGCGCCGCGGAGCCCCAGGGGCGCGCGGCGGATCTCGCACCATGAAGACGCCGACGCGGCGAAGAGGCCGACAGGATGAGCGGGATCGGGCGATGAGGGGGACAGAGCAATGAAGGAGACCGAACTCTCCGCCGGGACGATCGCTTACGAGGACACCGGCGGCGACGGCCCCACGGTGGTCCTGCTGCACGGACTGATGATGGACGCGTCGCTGTGGGACGCGACGGTCGCCGCACTCTCCGCGACCCACCGGTGCGTGGTCCCGACCCTGCCGATGGGGGCCCACCGCACGCCGATGCGCGCGGGCGCCGACCTGTCGCTGTGCGGTACGGCCCGCACGGTCGCCGAACTCCTCGACCGCCTGGACCTGACCGATGTCACCCTCGTCGGCAACGACACCGGCGGCGCCCTCGTCCAACTGGCCGTCGCGGACGGCGCCGCCCGCGTGGGGCGGATCGTGCTCGCCTCGTGCGAGGCGTTCGACAACTACCCGGCCCGGCTGACGGGCACGACGCTCGCACTCGCCGGCCGGCTCCCGCCCCGCCTGTTCGGGATGTTCATGCAGCAGATGCGGCTGCGCCCGGTCCGCCGCCTGCCGATCGCGTTCGGCCGCCTGACCGCACACGGCGACGCGGCCACCCGCCGCTGGATGCGGCCCGTCCTGACCAGTCCGGGCATCCGCCGCGACACGGTCCGGACCCTGAGAGCGGCCCCGTCCGATGCCCGCCGACTGACCGCCGCGGCCGAGAGCCTGCGCGACTTCGACCGGCCCGCCCTGGTCGTCTGGGCGGCCGGCGACCGAGTGATGCCACCCGAACACGGCCGCCGCCTCGCGGCGCTGCTCCCACAGGGCCGACTGGAAGAGGTGCCGGACAGCCGCACCCTCATCCCGCTCGACCGGCCCGAGGAACTGGCGCGCGCGGTAAAAGGGTTCGTGCCCGCGCTCAGCTCTGATGCCGGGTCGGGGTGACACGGGCGGGGACCGCAGGAGCGGCGCCTTTCGTCCTGCTCGGGTGGGACGTGCACGTCAGGACACGTTGCCGCGGATGCTGTCGCCGATCAGACCCTCCGTGTACGTGACGTACTTGGCGACGAACGTGCCCTTCCCCGTGACTGTTCCGGTGACGTTCTCGCCGGGAGCGAGCTTCACCGTGCCGAGCTGGTCCTCGTCGACGCCCAGCTCGGCAGTGTGCTTGCCGCCGCCGACGTCGGTGATGGTGAGGTAGAGGGGGTTCACGTCGATGTCCTTGTCCCCGTTGTTCTCGATGGTGACCTGGACGCTCGTGTAGTTGTCATTGTCCGCGATGATGCTCTTCTTGAACGTGGCCCTCTTCGCGGAGACGATGACTGGCGCGTCGGCAGACTTCTCCTCCTTCGGTGCGCCTGCCTTGCCGTCAGCGCTCTTGGTCGGCTTGGGGGCCGGCTCGGTGGCGGCAGGCTTCCTGGTGGACGAGGGGTCGTCCGCGTCACCGGCGAAGAGAACGGCGCCGCCGATGGCGAAGAGGATGACAACCAGGACGATGCCGAGGCAGCCGAAGCCCACGATCTTCCCGGCGTTGCTCTTCTTCGGCGCGGGCGGCTGCAGACCCCAGCCCGGCTGCTGCGGCTGACCGGGCTGCGTCTGGTGATGCGGCATGGGTCCCCCAAGTGCGGCTCGTGGAGGCATGACCGTAGCGGGGTGGAACCCGGTGGGGGAGGCACATGTTCCGGTGGTGACGCAGTTGTGACTGTGCGGTGGAGGAAGGGTGGTTGACGGGTGCGGCAGGGTGGGGCGCCCACCGCCCAACTGGACACGCCCCGTCCGGCAGCGGCCAGTGGCACACCGTCGGCGGGCCGAGGGAGGCCGCCTTCTGGGCGCTTGACTGAACGCGTGCTCAGGCACGAGCCTTGCGATCAAATGTGGGCGGTGGCGACTGCGCGAGGACTTCGGCAAGCGGCACGCGGGGTGTGCATGGCGAACCAGGAGTGGATGCCCAGGTGATTGCGTTCCTGTTCGACATGGTGGGTGGCCTCCTGATCCCCGATTTCTTTGGGAATCGCCGGACAAGAGCTCAGGCTCGCGCCTTCGCTGAGGGCGGTGAGGTCCTCTTCGAGGCATGCATCCTCGGCGACCGCCCGTACTGCAGTCCGCGCATAGTCTTCCTTGCGGCCTCCAGGACTGCTCTGCACCTGTCGCCCACCGAGGTAAAGACGCTCGCACGTCGCGCTCTGCCGACCGAACACATCGAGATACGCCAGATCCGCAGGCGGACTCGATCAGACCCTCGAATCATCCGTCCTTTCTGGGACATCGCCGAATGTCACGAGGGAAGCGTCGACTTCGTGGTCGCCTGCGCACCTGAGCACATGCGCTATTTCACCGGTTCGCTCGGAACGGAGAACCCCGAACTGAAGAGCAGAGCTGCCGACTGATTCCTCTGGTCAGCTGGCTGACCAGAGGAAGATCCCTGCGATGCGGAGACCGGCCAGGTAGGTGATGGCGGTCTTCACCTAGCGGGTGGCGATTCCTCGTTCACGCCGCCTCGCCGTCATCGCCCCGCACCGCGGCCGCACACTCGGCGAGGAGCCGCTCGTACTCCCGCCGCCCCGCCGGCAACAGCCGGCCCGATGACCGCCGCCCGAGCGCGCGGATGTCCGCGTTCACCGCAGCCGGCGAACGCACGGCAGTGCCGGGCGAGGGGGAAGTGGGGATGCAGACAGGTTACGTGGTGGGGCTGACCATGGCACCGACCACATCGAGGGCGAGGCCCCAGGGGTAGCCCTCCGCACGGTACTCGCCGGGCTGGTTCGGCTCGAACCCACCAGGGCCGTACAGCACAGTGACTCCCATGCCCCGCAGCTCGGCGATGCTGCGGTCGAGCGCGCGATGTTGCGCGTAGGCGGCGTTCACGCAGGGCATTGCGACGAGCGGGATGCGCTTCCCGATGGCCTCGGCCGCGAGTCCGACCACGAAACTCGACGTGAAGCCCATCGCCCACGAGTTGATCGAGTTGAATGTGGCCGGCGCGAAAAGTGCCACGTCTGCGCGAGGCCATACGTCTGCCGTCATCGGCGCCTTGTACTCGGATCGCACCGGGTGCCCAGTCAACCGCTCCAGCTCCGCCAGTTGCGGCGCCAGCCAGCGTGCCGCCGACGGGGTGAGGCCGAGGCACACGTCGTAGCCGCGGCCCTGCGCGTCCTCGATCACCTGGCTGATCTCCAGTACGGGCGGGGCGGCGGAGCCGAGCAGGTAGAGAGTCGTCATGCCGCCATCCCATCGCGCCCGGGTTCGAACACGCAACCGTCCCCAATCCGGCTCGGATCAGGGGCGATTGACGTCCACCGCGCGGGCGCGTGGGTACCGTTCCAGATGACGAGTCAGGAACGAGGTACCCGAATGGCCACACCCGACGGCAGCAGCACAGGCGATCGCATCAAGGAGCAGCGGAAGCGCGCCCGCCTCAGCCAGCGCGGGCTGGCGCAGCGGCTTCCGTACTCCTACAGCCTGCTCAATCAGGTCGAGTGCGGGGCTCGCCCTGCGAGCCCCGACTTCGTGGCCGCCGTGGCCGCCGCTCTCGGGATCGACAGCACTGCCCTCACCGGACCGTCGCACGTGACCGATACGCAGCATGGGCGTCGCGCCGCCCTGGTACGCCCGATCCGCGAGTCCCTCGCCCTCTACGATCTCGCCCCGGGCGAGCGCACACCGGCCCGCCCAGTGGCCGAGCTGGTGCTTGACGCGGACCGCCTCTGTCAGGAGGTGCGAGCAACGCACCTGCGCAAGGCGGCCCGCGCTCTACCGGACGTCATCAGCGATCTGACCCTCGCCGCGACCACGGCGCCGACCACCGAGACGTGGCGCGCCCTCGCCTCCACGTACCGCACCGCCCACGACCTCGCCGTGAAGCTCAGGTTCCCGGACCTTGCGGTCGTCGCCCTCGACCGGATGGGGTGGGCCGCCGACAGGGCCTCCGACCCGTGCCTCGCCGCGATCCGCCAGTACCGCAGAGCGCTCGGACATGCCGAGGCCGAGCAAGGTCTCGGGCTCCGCCTGATCGAGGCCGGACAAGCTCTCGTTGCTGGCCAGGCGTCGCGGGAAGGGCTCGCCGTCGCCGGGCAACTGCACCTCGGAGCCTCGGCCGTGGCAGCCCGTGCGGGAGACAGAGGCGCCGTGGAGCAGCACATTGCCGCCGCCCGGGAGATGGCCGACCGCGTCGGCGGCGAGGCCCCCGAGGTGCACTGGCTGAGCTTCGGCCAGGTGAATGTCACCCTCCACGAGATGGGAGCGGCCATCACCATGCGCCGGTTCGACGATGCGCTGGGCCAGGCCCGTGCCGTGAAGCTGCCGACCGCGACGCTGACTTCACGGCGGTCCCGCTACCTCGTTGACCGAGCTCTCGTCGAGATGGAGACCGGGCACCTGGACGCCTCGCTGCAGCACCTGACCGCTGCACGACGGGCCGCTCCGGAACAGACCCGCTACCACCCACGGACTCGCGAGACCGTCACCGGGCTGCTCCACACCAGCCGCCGCACGTCTGACGCTCTTGCCGGCATGGCCACCTGGATCGGTCTGTAGGTCGCTTACAACGCTCACAAATCTGTGAGCGTTGTGTCCGTCGGTCGCTGGCACGCTCGTCGTACCAGATCAGCGACAAGCCGGGGGATCACCATGACCGTGAGGGATTTACCGCCAGTGGCCGGGCTGACCGAGCAGCAGCAGCGCGGCTGGCGCTGCGTCTGGTGCCGGGAGCCCCTCACCGTCGGTGCGGACGTCGACCTGGGCGAACAGCGGGCCCGGCCGCTCGGTGGGGCCGCGTATTCCTGGTTCCCCCGTTGTTGCTCGGACGTGGAGGCCTGCGCCACCCGCGAGGACAAGCGGGCCTCGCAATGATCTGCGCCCGCTGCGACCAGCCGATCGTCGGCACCGCCGTCAGGCTCGACCGGTCCGTGTCGATGAGCGGGGCCCGCCCGGATGACTGGCCGCATCCGGTGGGCGACCCGGACTGCAAGAAGCCGCTGACTCGCGGATATGGGTCACCGGTGGGCCGGGCACTGCGGCGGCGCTGACTCGTGCCTGCCCGTCAGGCGTCTTCGTCGATCTGGGCGAGGGAGGCATCTGGGGCCGAGGCAATGAGCAGCAGGGCGCTGTACGCGGGTTCTCTGGTGGCCGCTCCGTATCGCTGGATGCTGCGGCGACTGAGCCCGGCGCTATCGGCGAGTTGCTCCCGGGACATCGCAGCACCACTCCGACGAGCGGCGATGCGATGCCCGAGGGCGATTTGGCGGGCTTGAACCCACTGCGGCAGCGGATCCGGGTCGCGCCGTGACGCTCGACGGACGCTCGGCGCCCGTCGAGCACGACGCAGTACTCAATTGGTCGCTGCATGCATGCCTCGCCGGCCTGTCAGCCCGCCGACTCACCCGCGTGCGGGCTCAGCGCACCCGCCCCCACCAGGGCAAACAGCACAATCCCCAGAACGATCCGGTAGATCACGAACGGCATGAAGCTCTTGGTCGTGATGAACTTCATGAACCAGGCGATGACCGCGTACCCCACACCGAACGCGATGAAGGTCGCGAAGATCGTCGGCGGCCACGACACATGGCCCTCTCCCGCGTCCTTCAGCTCGAAGACGCCGGAGGCCAGTACCGCAGGGATCGCGAGCAGGAACGAGTAACGTGCCGCCGCCTCACGGGTGTAGCCCATCAGCAGACCACCGCTGATCGTCGCGCCCGACCGGGAGACGCCCGGGATCAGCGCCATGGCCTGGCAGAAGCCGAAGATCAGGCCGTCCTTGACGCCGAGCTCCTTGAGCGACTTGCGCTCCTTGATGGCCCGGTGCTTGCCGCCCGTCTCATCGCGCGCGGCCAGCCGGTCGGCGATGCCGAGGACGATGCCCATCACGATCAACGTGGTGGCGATCAGGCGCAGATCGCGGAACGGGCCCTCGATCTGGTCCTTGAACGTCACACCGAGGACGCCGATCGGGATCGAGCCGACGATGACCAGCCAGCCCATCTGCGCGTCGTGGTCGCCGCGCATCGAACGGTCCGTCAGCGACCTGAACCACGCCGAGACGATCCGGACGATGTCCTTGCGGAAGTAGATGAGGACTGCGGCCTCCGTGCCGATCTGGGTGATCGCGGTGAACGCCGCGCCAGGATCGTGCCAGCCGGCGAACGCCGCGGTGAGCCGCAGATGCGCGCTGGAGGAGATCGGCAGGAACTCGGTCAGTCCTTGAACGAGGCCGAGGACGAACGATTCGAACCAGCTCATGGGGCTTGGGCCATCCCGGAGTGATCATGCAACTGCCGACGGCGAGGCGCCGTCGGCTGCGTGCGGATTGCGGTCGTGCGATGACAGGGCCGCGCGGGCCCGGAGATCGTCTGTCGGTCGCGGGCAGCGTATCGCCCCCGGATGAACGGGGTTACGACAACCCCCGCCCGGCCCGTCGCATCGCCCGCCGCATCACTCCGCGCTCAGCCGGTGGCGCCGCCGCCAGGCGACCACGGCCCCGCCCGCGCCCGTCAGGACGATGAAGGCCATCGCGGCCAGGAAGGCGGGCGAGGTGGGGGAGGACGCCTCACTGCCGGCGATGACGTACGCGGCCGTGTTCGGGATCGAACCGAGGCCGGTCGCGACCAGGAACGGCGGATACCCCATGCGTGACACGGCGGCGCAGTAGTTGGCGGCAGCGAACGGCACCCCGGGGAAGAGCCGCAGCGCCAGCATCGAGCGGAAGCCGTGCCGGCTCAGCTGCCCGTCCGCCGCCCGCATCCAGCGCCCGCGCAGCAGCGTGCGGAGCGCGTCCTGCCCCAGCACCCGGCCGAGCATGAACGAGATGCCCGCGCCCAGCACCGTGCCCGCGAGCGCGGCCGCCAGCCCCGCCTGTGAGCCGAACAGCGCCCCGGCGGCCAGGTTGAGGAGCGGTCTCGGTACGAAGGCCACGGTGCAGATGCCGTACGCCAGGCCGAAGAGGACCACCGCGGCGGCGCCGCCGCTCAGCTGGGTGGGCCAGCCGGACGACAGCAGACGCTGTGGCTCCAGGAGCAGCATCGTCGTCGCGGCGGCCAGCAGTACCGCCACGAGCAGGGAGAACCGGGACCAGGGCGACAGCAGCACCCGCGTGCAGCGCACGGCGAGGCCACCGGCGGGGCGGGTGGCGGTGACGGGGTCGAGCATTCGGGGAGAGTAACCGACACCCGTGTGTGATCGCCGTAATGTGACCGTTATGAGCCATGGAGCCGAACCGGCCGGGAGGAGTACCGAACCGGTCCCCGGCCTGCCCCGCAGCGTTCTCGCGGACACCGTGCTGGAGCGCCTGACCGTGCTGTATCCCACGGCCGCCGATGCCGTCCGCGCGCGGTCGGCCGCCGCGTACATGAAGGACGTGGCGCCGTTCCTCGGCATTCCCACGCCCCGGCGCCGCGCCCTGTCCCGCACCGTCCTCGAAGGCACCCCGCGCCCCGACGAGGCGGACTGCACCGCCATCGCGCTGCGCTGCTGGGCCCTGCCCGAGCGGGAGTACCACTACTTCGCCGTCGACTATCTGCGCCGCCACGTCGCACGGTGCTCGTCCGGATTCGTACCGGTGCTGCGCCATCTGGTCTCCACCGTCTCCTGGTGGGACACCGTCGACCTGCTCGCGGCCCATGTCGCGGGTCCGCTGGTGGCCGCAGGGCCGGAACTGCGGCGGACCATGGACGAGTGGATCGAGGACGACGACCTCTGGATCGCCCGCACCGCGCTGCTGCACCAGCTGCGCTTCAAGGAGGCCACCGACAGCCGGCGGCTCTTCGCCTACTGCCTGCGCCGGGCCGGCCACCCCGACTTCTTCATCCGCAAGGCGATCGGCTGGGCCCTGCGCGAGTACGCCAAGACGGACCCGCGGGCCGTACGGGACTTCGTCGACGGCGCCCGTGACCGGCTGTCGCCGCTCTCCGTGCGCGAGGCCACCAAGCACCTCTGAGACGGCAGCACTCCAACTCCCTTACCGGCCGCCGATAATCATTCGACGGACCGTGAGCCCGTCGGAGATGATCGAGCCATGTTCCGGTACGCCTTCCTCGCAGCGCAGTCCGCAGTCGCGGACACGCCGAAGGCTGCCGTGAGCCCCCTCGCAGCAGATGTCGCAGCAGCGTTCACCGCTGCCGCAGCGCCCTTCGGCGGCGCCCGAAGCTGACCCTCCCCCGACTGTCCGGCGGACCCCGCAAGGGGAGGGTCGGCCGGGCCCCGGGGTCTTCGTTTCTCAGCTTCGCACCCAAGGAACTCACCATGCCCAAGACGGCATACGTGCGCACCAAGCCGCACCTCAACATCGGCACCATGGGCCACGTCGACCACGGCAAGACCACCCTGACCGCCGCCATCACCAAGGTCCTCAGCGACCGCGGTACCGGCACGTTCGTCCCGTTCGACCGCATCGACCGGGCCCCCGAGGAGGCGCAGCGCGGCATCACCATCAACATCGCGCACGTCGAGTACGAGACCGGCACCCGGCACTACGCGCACGTGGACATGCCGGGCCACGCCGACTACATCAAGAACATGGTGACCGGCGCCGCCCAGCTCGACGGGGCGATCCTCGTCGTCTCCGCGCTCGACGGGATCATGCCGCAGACCGCGGAGCACGTGCTGCTCGCCCGCCAGGTGGGCGTCGACCACATCGTCGTCGCCCTCAACAAGGCGGACGCGGGGGACCCCGAGCTGACCGACCTGGTCGAGCTGGAGGTCCGTGAGCTGCTGAGTTCCCACGGGTACGGCGGCGACACCGTGCCCGTCGTGCGGGTGTCGGGTCTGCGGGCGCTGGAGGGCGACCCACGCTGGACCGCGGCCGTCGAGGCGTTGCTCGACGCGGTCGACACGTACGTACCGATGCCGGTGCGCTACACCGACGCGCCGTTCCTGCTGTCGGTGGAGAACGTCCTGACCATCACCGGCCGGGGCACGGTCGTCACCGGCGCCGTGGAGCGAGGCACCGTGCGTGTCGGGGACCGCGTGTCGGTGCTCGGCGCGGACATCGAGACGGTCGTCACCGGTCTGGAGACCTTCGGCAAGCCGATGGAGTCCGCCGAGGCCGGCGACAACGTCGCGCTGCTCCTGCGCGGGGTCGAGCGCGACCGGGTGCGCCGCGGGCACGTCGTCGCGGCGCCGGGCAGCGTCACCCCGAGCCGGCGCTTCACCGCGCAGGTGTACGTCCTGTCGGGGCGCGAGGGCGGCCGCACCACGCCGGTCGCCACCGGTTACCGGCCGCAGTTCTACATCCGCACCGCCGATGTCGTCGGCGATGTGGACCTCGGGGACGCGGCGGTCGCGCGGCCCGGTGAGACGGTCACCATGACCGTCGAGCTCGGCCGGGACGTGCCGCTGGAGTCCGGCCTCGGCTTCGCCATCCGTGAGGGCGGCCGCACCGTCGGCGCAGGCACCGTCACCGGACTGCTCTGAGGAGTCCGGCCGTTCCGGGCCCGTCTCCCGTTCACCGCGGGAGGCGGGCCCGTCGTCGCGGTGGGGGAGGGGCCGGACCGCACCCCACAATGGGGGAGTGAACGAGTCGATACCCGTCATCCGCGACGTGGACCAGGGCACCGCCAGACTGCTTCCCGACGTGGACCGGGAGCGGGCCTGGCTGCTCACGGTCGACGGCTCCCCCCAGTCGTACGTCGACCTCGACGCACCGGAGCACCTCGAGTTCGAGTACGCGCGCCGGCTCGCCCACGTCGTGGACTGCGCGGCCGGACCGGGCGTGCCGCTGGACGTCCTGCACCTCGGCGGCGGCGCCCTCATGCTGCCCCGCTACGTCGCCGCGACCCGGCCCGGCTCCCGGCAGGAGGTCG
Source organism: Streptomyces sp. NBC_01257 (assembly GCF_035917255.1). NCBI lineage: Bacteria > Bacillati > Actinomycetota > Actinomycetes > Kitasatosporales > Streptomycetaceae > Streptomyces > Streptomyces sp. NBC_01257. Next base: position 1,466,456 of record NZ_CP108472.1, on the reverse strand, counting down.
CCGAGGCGGACCGCGGTCTCCTCGCCCTCGTCACCGAGCACCTGCCGCTGCCGGCCGGCAGCGGGATCACCGTGCACGCGGCGGACGCCCGCAAGCAGCTGGAGGAGACCGCACCCGGCTCCGTGGACGTGCTGGTGGCCGATGTCTTCGGCGGCTCGCGGGTACCCGCCCACCTCACCTCGGTCCCCTACGCACGGGCCGCGGCACGGGCGCTGCGCGAGGACGGCGTCTACGCGGCGAACCTGGCCGACGGTGCGCCCTTCGGCTTCCTGCGCTCGCAGCTGGCCACCTTCGCGACCGTCTTCCCCGAACTGGCCCTGATCGCCGAGCCGGCCGTGCTGCGCGGGCGGCGCTTCGGCAACATGGTCCTCGTGGCCTCCCGGGCGCCCCTCGACACGGCCGCCCTGATCCGCCGCTGCGCGGCCGACGCTTTCCCGGCCCGGGTGGAGCACGGGGACGCGGTGACCGCGTTCGTCAAGGGCGCCCGGCCGGTCGGGGACGACGAGGCGGTCGCCTCACCCGAGCCGCCCGACGGTGCCTTCAGCATCGGCTGACACGGGCACGGCCCTGGAGAGCAGCACCTCGGTGGACGAGGTCCGGCGGGTCAGATTGCGTACGTCCGGCACGAACAGCACCGCGCCGGTGACCAGCACGACCAGACCCGCGCAGCCCCACAGCGCCTGACTGCGTCCGACCAGCGACTCGACCGGACCGGCGAGCGCGGTGGCCAGCGGCACCATGGCCACCGAGCCGAACCAGTCGTACGCCGAGACCCGCGACAGTTTCTCCTCCGGGATCTCCTGGTGCATCGCCGTCATCCAGGAGACGCCGAAGACCTCGATGGCCGCCCCGCTGACGAACATCACCACGCAGAGCCCGGCCACCGGCAGCGGTACGGCGAGTCCGGCCGACGGCAGGGCCAGCGGGAAGACGCAGAGGGTCCCGGCCAGCAGCAGCCGGCGAGGCTTCCACCGCATCATGAGCACCGCCCCGCCCAGCGTGCCGACGCCGAACGCGGCGAGCGCGAACCCCCAGGGCCGGGCGCCACCGAGCTCGTCCCGGGCCACCAGCGGCCCGTACACCGCCTCCGCGGCCCCGACGGCGGCCACCACCACCGAGAACTGCGCCACGATGGCCCAGAGCCAGGGGCGGCCGATGAACTCCTGCCAGCCGTCCCGCATGTCGGCGAGCAGACCGCCGCCGGGCTCCCGCGACGGGATGTGGCTGACGTCGAGGAAGGCGCGCAGCGCACCGGCCCCGGCGAAGGCGGCGGCATCGACGGCCAGCACCCAGCCCGGGTCCATCGCGGCGATCATGGCGCCGCCGAGCGCCGCGCCGCCGATGGCCGCGCCCTGGGTGGACATCCGGAAGAGGGCGAAGGCGCGGCCGGCCTGTTCGCCGCTGACACTGGACATCAGCATGCCCTCGGCGGCGGGGTTGAAGAAGGCCTGACCGGTGCCGCACAGGGCGGTGAGCAGCATCATCTGCCACAGCTGGGGGTCACCGGCCAGGACCAGCCACGCGAAGACGGCCTGGGAGACGCAGTTGAGGGTGTTGGCCGCGACCATCACACGATGGCGCGGCAGGCGGTCCGCTATCGCCCCGCCGATCAGCAGGAACAGCACCAGCGGCGCGGTCCTGGCGGCGGCCACCAGACCGACGTCGCCCCCGTCGCCGCCCGCCTGCAGAACCGCGAACGCCGCCGCGATCAGCGCGCCGTGGGTACCCAGGGCGGTGATGATCGCGGCGGCGGTCAGCAGCCGGTAGTTACGGTCCGCAGGTACGGTGCGGTCCTTGCGGGGGGCGGGGGCGGCTGCGTCGGTCACCCAGGGACTATTGCGGTAATGACCCCGTTGTGCCAAATGCGTTTCCGCCGGTCAGGACTTGGTGATCTTCACCAGCCGCACGGTGCTCAGGATCTTCTGGACCGTCGCGTCCGGCAGTTCGTCGGGGACGTTGTCGGCGGCGTACAGCACCCAGGAGGAGAAGGCGCCTTCACTGTTCTTGAAGGTGAAGGCGATGGTCTTGCCGTCGGAGTCGCACTTCTTCTTCTTGGTGACGTTCGGGGCCGTGGCGGTGACCACGCTGCCCGTCAGACCCGACTTGGTCGTGTACTGCTTGGCCTTGCTGATCTTGATGGTCTTCTTCGGCATGTGCTGCGCGTACGCGCCCCACGCCCAGGTGCCCGCCTCGTTCCGGGCGTTCACGGCGGCGTCCGTGGCGCCTTCCGCGCCGCGGGTGCCGGTGCCGGCCAGGCTGTAGTTCTCCTTGGTGCCGTCCTTGTCGAAGTCGTCGACGCACCACTTGCTCTTCAGGTCCGCCGGCGCGGAGAAGCCGATGAGCGGCGGCTTGTCCTCCTTCGCCTCGTCCTCGAAGTACGAGAACGTGCCGGGGGACGAGACCTCCCAGTCACCGGGCACGTCGAACTGGGTGCCCCACTTGGGGTTGGTCACGACCTTCCAGCCCGCGATGAGCGGCTTGGGGTCGCTGTCGCTGCCGCGCGGGTTCGCCTCGGACGGGGACGCGGAGCCGGAGGGCTTGGCGGGCGCGGACGACTTCGTGTCGTCGGCGACGTTCTTGCCGTCCTTGTCGTCGTCCTTGTTCAGCACGACGACGCCCGTGACCGCCGCGGCCACGACGACCGCGGTCGCCGCGACGATGGCGATGACCGTCGTCTTCTTCTTGTCGTTGCCGGGCTGGGGCCCGCCGGGCGGACCGGGCACCGCGTACTGCGGGGCGGTCGGCTGCTGGTACGGGTTGGGCTGCTGGTATCCCGGCTGGCCCTGCTGCGGATAGCCGTACCCCGGCTGCTGCCCCGGCTGGCCCTGCTGCGGGTAGCCGTACCCGGGCTGCTGTCCGGGCTGCTGCCCGGTGCCGGGCTGCTGCTGCCCCGGCTGCTGATAGGGATTCGGCTGCTGGTACCCCGGCTGCTGGTACGGGTTCTGGTTCTGGTCCTGCGGGTTTTGCTCGCCCCCGGGCGGCTGCTGTCCTGGCCACATGGCGAGTAACGATAGAGGGGAGCCGTCCGGTCGGCTACGGCCGCCCCCGTGAGCGGACGGTGAAGGATGCGGCCGGGGCCGGAGAGGGGGACCGGTGAGGCATGGCCAAACATCGCTACCCATGAGTAACATCTGGCTCATGAGCGCTGAAAAGATGACCGCCGGCGAGATGCTCGCCGCGACGGTTCCGATGGTCCGGACCCTCAACCTCGAATTCCTGGAGTCCACCGCCGAACGCGCGGTGATCCGCATGCCGGACCAGGCCGACTTCCACAACCACGTCGGCGGACCGCACGCCGGTGCCATGTTCACCCTGGCGGAGTCGGCGAGCGGCGCCATCGTCATCGCCGCCTTCGGTGACCAGCTGACGCGGGCCGTGCCGCTGGCGGTGAGCGCCGAGATCGGCTACCGGAAGCTGGCCATGGGTGAGGTCACCGCGACCGCCACGCTCGGCCGGCCGGTGGCCGACGTCGTCGCCGAGCTCGACGCGGGCAAGCGCCCCGAGTTCCCGGTGACCATCGAGATCACGCGCGCGGACGGCGCCGTGACCGGTGAGATGACCGTCGTCTGGACGCTCCGCCCGAACGCCTGACACCGGATGTCCCCGGCCGGGGCCGCCAGGCACCCGAGAGGGAGCGGGCGGCCCTTCGCCCTGTCCGGCCCCGATCCGCCGGGACCGCCCTTCGCGCTGTTCCGGCCGTCGGGGCGACCGGTAGGCTTCCCGCCGTGCGCCGAGGAGTTGTCCGGCGGGCGATGAGGCCATCACTACGGAGGAACCGGCGTTGCACATCCAGGAGTGGCTGGAGACCGTCCCCGCGATCAGCGTGTACGCCCTGGTGGGCGTCGTCATCGGGCTGGAGAGCCTGGGCATCCCGCTGCCCGGCGAGATCGTGCTGATCAGTGCGGCGCTGCTGGCCTCGGGCCACGACGGGATCAACCCCTGGATCCTGGGCGCCTGCGCCACGGCCGGGGCGGTGATCGGCGACTCGATCGGCTACGCCATCGGCCGCAAGGGCGGACGGCCGCTGCTCGCCTGGCTCGGCGGGAAGTTCCCCCGGCACTTCGGCGAGGGCCATATCGCCATGGCGGAGCGCTCGTTCCAGAAGTGGGGCATGTGGGCGGTCTTCTTCGGCCGCTTCGTCGCGCTGCTGCGCATCTTCGCCGGACCGCTCGCGGGCGTGCTGCACATGCCCTACTGGAAGTTCCTCACCGCCAACGTGCTCGGCGGGATCGCCTGGGCCGGCGGCACCACGGCCGTCATCTACTCGGTGGGTGTCGTCGCCGAGGCCTGGCTCAAGCGGTTCTCGTACCTGGGACTCGCGATCGCCGTGCTGATCGGGCTCGCCTCGATGCTGATCCTCAAGAACCGGGCCAAGAAGGCGGCCGCACGGGCCGAGGCCGAACCGGCGGCCGTACCCGTCGCCGACTGACGGCAGGGCGCCCCGGCCGTGCGGCCGGGGCCCGCGTGCTCAGCCCTCGTACGCCTGCCGGTGCGCCTTCGCCAGCTCCACGTAGCCGACGGCGTTGAACCTGATGCCTTCGAGCTCCTCCTCGGTCAGCTGCCGCTTGACCTTCGCGGGCACGCCCGCGACGAGCGAGCCCGGTGGCACCCGCATCCCCTGCGGGACGAGGGCCTGGGCGGCGATCAGCGAGCCGGTGCCGATGTGGGCGCCGTTGAGGACCGTGGCACCCATGCCGACCAGGACGTCGTCCTCGATGGTGCAGCCGTGCAGCACGGCGTTGTGCCCGACCGAGACGCGCGCGCCGACGGTGACCGGGAAGCCGGGGTCGACATGCACGCTGCAGTTGTCCTGGATGTTGGAGTCGGCCCCGATGACGATGGGGCCGCAGTCCGCCCGCAGCACCGCCTGGTACCAGAGGCTGGAGCCCGCGGCCATGGTGATCTCACCGATCGCGACCGACGTCGGTGCGGTGAAGGCATCGGCGTCGATGGCCGGCTCCTTGCCGCCCATGGCCGTGATCAACGCCTGCTCTGCCATCGCGCGTCCCTCCCTGCTCAGATGCTGTGGACCGCGGTCGGTCCGACCGCGGCCGGACGGTCCCGCCCGGGAAAACGGTAAACGACGCGTGCACCGGCCGGACCGCCGGTGGGGTGAAGATCACAGGCGGGTGCGGTGAGCGGCCGCGGGCCCGACGACTACCGTGAGCGCGTGCCGAAGAACAGAAACACGTTCTCATCCCTGACCGCCTGGCGGCGGCGCGCCCTGTCCGGGGCCGTCCACCGCTGCTGGCGCTGGGTGCAGGAGACCGGCGCGGTCACCGCGGCACACCCCGGCGGGCTGCGGTTCCGCCGGATCGGCGAGGGGACCCGGCTGGCCTTCCCCCAGGGCACGGTGTTCGGGGAACCGTGGATCGAGCTGGGCGCGCACTGCATCATCGGCGAACAGGTCACCCTCACGGCGGGGCTGATGCCCGATCTCGACCTCGGGCCGGAGACCGTCCTGACCCTCGGCGACGGTGTGGTGCTCGGCCGCGGCAGCCATGTCGTCGCCGACACGACGGTGACGATCGGGTCGGACACGTACTGCGGACCGTACGTCTACATCACCTCGACCAACCACAGCTACGACGACCCGCAGCAGCCGGTCGGCAAGCAGTGGCCGCGGATGGAGCCGGTGGTCATCGGGCCGGGCTGCTGGATCGGCACGGGGGCGGTGATCCTGCCCGGCGCCCGGCTGGGCCGCAACGTGGTGGTGGCCGCGGGTGCGGTGGTACGCGGCGAGGTGCCCGACCACGCGGTCGTGGCCGGGGCTCCGGCCCGTGTCGTACGGAGCTGGGACGCCGAGAAGGGCTGGCAGCCGCCCCTGCGCACACCGGCTCCGGTGCCGATCCCCGAGGGCGTGACCCCCGAGCAGCTGCTGGCCGTGGCGGAGCTCGACGAGAGCTGACCGGCCCGCCCGTACCGGCTGTCACCCGGTCGCGAGCAGTACCGTGCCGAGAAGCGCGAGCCCGGCTCCCGCCGCCTGCACACCGCGCAGCCGCTCGCCGAGGAATCCCCGCGCGGCCAGGGCCGTGACCACCGGGTAGAGCGAGGCCAGTACGGCGGCGACGGTGACCGGACCGTGCTGTGCGGCGATCGAGTAGGTGCCGTTCGCCGCGACGTCCGCGAGACCCACGAAGGTCAGCGCCGGCAGCGCGCCGAGCACCACGGCGGCACCGCCCTCCTCGGGCAGCGCCCGGCCTCCGCGCCGCACGGAGACGTACAGCGCCGTGCCGCCCACCGCGACGTTGGTGATCCGCTGCACGAAGAGCGCAAGGAACAGCCCGGTCACGGTGGTGGACGCCTCGGCGATGAGGGACATCACGGCCCCGAAGCCGAAGGCCGCGACCAGGGTCAGCAGGACCGCCTGCCGCTGCACCGGGGCGCCGCGCAGCTGCGGCCCGCCCGCCATCACGATGCCCGCCACGGCGACGGCCACCCCGGCGAACTGCAGGAGCCCGGGCCGCTCGCCGACGATCAGTCCGACGCTCACCGGCACGGCCACCCCCAGCGAACCGAGCGGCGACACCACCCCCATCGGGCCGAGCGCCAGCGCCTTGTAGAAGCTCAGCATCGCGACCGGCCCCACCGCGCCCGCCGCGACGGCGAACCAGAGCTGCCCGCCGGCCTCGCTCCAGCCGCCGGTGGCGACCACGATCACGCCGAGCACGGCCGCGGCGACGACCTGCGAGACGACCACCACGGTCAGCGCGGGCGTACGCCGGGTCAGGAGGCCGCCGCCGAAGTCGGCCAGACCCCACAGCAGGCTGGTGGCCAGGGCGAACAGTGCGGTCATGGGCGAGCCTCGCAGTACAGTGCGGTGGACGGTTGGGTGCACCACACCGTAGTGCAGTATTTTCGACTCTGTCATCCAAAATATTGGACGGAACGTGACTGACCTCGACCAGCTGACCCAGTCCCTCGCGCGCAACCTCAAGCGCTGGCGCGGTGAGCGGGGGTTCACTCTGGACGCACTCGCCACGCGTGCCGGGGTCAGCCGCGGCATGATCATCCAGATCGAACAGGCCCGCACCAATCCGAGCGTCGGCACCACGGTCAAGCTCGCCGACGCGCTCGGGGTCAGCATCACCACACTGCTCGACTACGACCAGGGCTCCCCGGTCCGCCTGGTGCCCGAGGACCAGGCCGTCCGCATGTGGTCCACGGAGGCGGGCAGTTCCACCACCCTGCTGGTCGGCACCGAGGCCCGGGGCCCGCTGGAGCTGTGGACCTGGCATCTGGTGCCCGGTGACGGCAGCGCCTCCGACCCGCATCCCGAGGGCACCGTGGAACTGCTCCACGTCGCCGCGGGCACCCTCACCCTGGACGTGGACGGCGCCTCGTACACCGTGCCGGCGGGCACGTCCGCCACCTTCGAGGCCCATCACCCGCACGCCTATCGCAACGAGGGTTCCGAAGCCGTCGACGTCACCATGGCGGTCTCCATCCCGCCCGTCAGATGAGACGCTCAACCGGCAGGCAAGGAGGGGCTGTTAGCGTGTCCCGCATGCGCGCCCCCATCGGCTCCTTCGAGGACGCCTGCCCCGCTGCCGACCGTCTCGCACTCCTCACCGCGCCGGTGGCCGCGGCGGTACGCGAAGGCTGGGGCGACATCCCCGCCGAGCAGATCATCCACGTCGACACGGACCCGGAGATCGCCGACACGGCGGCCTTCGTGAAGCACCACGGAGCCGATCTGCTGGAGCGCTCGGCCAACTGTGTCGTCGTGGCCGGCAAGCGCGGCGGCGAGGTCACCCTCGCCGCCTGTCTGGTCCTCTCCCACTCCCGCGTCGACGTGAACGGCGCCGTCCGCAAGCACCTCGGCGCCCGCAAGGCGTCGTTCGCCCCGATGGACACGGCGGTCGGTGAGACGGGCATGGAGTACGGCGGCATCACCCCGGTCGGACTCCCGGGCGGCTGGCCGCTGTTGATCGACTCCGCCGTGGTGGACGAGGAGTGGGTCCTCGTCGGCAGCGGCACCCGGCGCGGCAAGCTGATCATGCCGGGCAAGGCGCTGGCGGCGCTGCCGGGGGCCGTGGTCGTCGAGGGCCTGGGAGTCTGACCGAATCGTGTCTCGGTTGCCGGTCCTGTTTCCGCATCAGTCTGGTCCGGGCCTCCCCGCTGCGGGAGGCTGGGCCTGGCATGCCCTGGCTCCGGCGAACGGGCCGGGCGGGGAGCGGATTGGGCCATCCGGGGGTGGTGCGCGTGACCGCAGGGCGGGTGCGCGCGTTGTGGTGCGCAGCGCCCCGACGTGTGTCCAAGTGGCTATCTCTGAAGATTTGTCCTATTTATAAGGAAAACCAGGGATTCTTCCCTGTCCATATCGGGGTTCGCGATCATGGACGTCCTCAACATGAAGGGCCTTAAATGAAAACTACACTCGTCTCGGCGGCCGTCCGGCCGGGGTTCGCGCCCCGCAGCCAGGCCGTGCCCCGGGTGCCGCTCGCGCAGCGAGCCGCTGTCCAGGGTGGCGGGGCCCTGCCCGCATCGATCAGCCGGCTCCTGCCGACTGACACCGGGGCGAGTCCGTTGGTGATCGCAGCCTTTCAGTCGTCCGTCTGAGTAGCCGGAACCGTCACGCGTCATGGACCGGCCACCCCCTTCTTTGAGCCAATTCGTGCTGAAGATGCACAGCCGTTGTGATCTTGCCTGCGATCACTGCTACGTGTACGAGCACGCGGACACGAGCTGGCGCGGCCGGCCCCGGGCGGTGACGAGACAGACCCTGGCCAGGGCGGCCGACCGCATCGCGGAACACGCCCTGGCGCACGGGCTCCCCGTCGTTCACGTCGTCCTGCACGGCGGGGAACCGCTGCTCGCCGGCCCGGAGCTGATCCGGTGCGCGGCCGAGGAGCTCACCCGCGCACTCGACGGCATCAGCGCACTGGACCTGCGCATCCACACCAACGGCGTCCTCCTCAGCGAGGACTTCTGCGACCTCTTCGCCGAACTGGGCATCAAGGTAGGGGTGTCGCTCGACGGCGACCGGGTCTCCAACGACCGCCATCGCCGCTACGCCGACGGACGCACCAGCCACCCCCAGGTGCTGCGCGCCGTCGCACTGCTCAACCGCCCGGGCTACCGGCGGCTCTTCGCCGGGCTGCTCTGCACGATCGACGTGGAGAACGACCCCGTCGCCGTGTACGACGCCCTGGTGGCCCTGGACCCGCCGCGCATCGACTTCCTGCTCCCGCACGCGACCTGGGACGTGCCGCCGCCCCGGCCGCACGGATCGGTCACGCCCTATGCGGACTGGCTCGACGTGATCTACCGGCGCTGGGACGCGGCGGGCCGGCCGGTGCCGGTGCGGATCTTCGACTCGGTGCTGCGGACACTGCGCGGCGAGAGCAGTCTCACCGAGTCGCTGGGCCTGGCCCCGGCGGATCTCGTGGTCATCGAGACGGACGGCACGTTCGAACAGGCCGACAGCCTCAAGACGGCCTACGACGCGGCACCCGCCACCGGCATGAACCTCGTCGACCACACCCTCGACGAGGTGCTCGCCCATCCGGGCATGCTCGCCCGGCAGCAGGGTCTGGAGCAGCTCGCCGACGAGTGCCGCGCGTGCCCGGTGGTCGACTCCTGCGGCGGCGGCCTCTACGCACACCGCTACCGGACCGGGAGCGGCTTCCTCAACCCCTCGGTGTTCTGCCCCGACCTGATGGAACTGATCGTGAACATTCGTGACCGGGAAGCCGCGACGGCCGTGGTGAGCGGCCCGGAGCCGCTCGACGAGGCCGGACTCGGTGCGACGGGACTCGACGAGCTGGCCTCGGGCTTCGGCAGCGACCGGACCGTGGCCCGGCTCGTCGCGGCCCAGGCCGAGATCAACCACGAACTGCTCGCCGCCGTCGGCGAACGCGCCCCGCGCACCGACCGCACGGCGATGCAGGCCTGGGAGCTGCTGGTCGACATCGACGCGTGCGCGCCCGAGGCGCTGGACGCCGTCCTCGCGCACCCGTACACCAGGCCATGGGCGCTCGGTGTGCTCCGGGACGGGACGCGACGGGACGCCGCGGCTCCCGGCCTGGCGGAGATCGCGGCCGCCGCCGTGCTGCGGGCCCGGCGGGGCGACACGGTCGCGGCCCCCGTGCGGGAAGGACTGCTGCGCCTGCCCGGGCTCGGCTCGGTGGCGCTGCCGCCGGACGCCGCGCTCGCCGAAGTGACCGCGGACGCCGAGGGGTTCTCGGTACGGGCGGCGGGGCGCCGTGTGCGGATCGACTGGGAGGAGGGGGTGGACGGACTCACTCCGTACTGGCAGCCGGTGCGCGTGGTCGAACGTCCCGGCTGGTCGGTGGCGCTGGAGGACACCGACCCGCTGCGTGACCGCCACCAGTGGCCCGTCGCCCCACGGCTCTCCGCGGGCGAGGCGAAGCTCTGGGCGCAGGACCTGGCCGAGGCCTGGACCCTGATCCAGGACGAACTCCCGGGCTACGCACCGGGGGTGGCGACCGGACTGCGGGTCGTCACTCCGCTGCACGCACCCGGGGGCAGCGATGTCAGCGCGGCGTCGCGGGATGCCTTCGGGGCGATCGGCGCGGCCCGGCCGGACACCCCGGAACTGCTGGCCCTGCTCATCGTCCACGAGTTCCAGCACGTGAAGCTGGGCGCCGTTCTGGACAGCCTCGACCTCCACCACCCCGACGACGGCGGACGGCTGTTCTACGCGCCCTGGCGACCCGACCCGCGGCCACTGGACGGTCTGCTCCAGGGCACGTACGCGCACATCGCCGTCACGGACTTCTGGCGCGTGCGCAGGCACACGGCACAGGGCGCCCTGGCGGGCGCGGCCGAAGCGCGGTTCGCCCGGTGGCGGGAGCAGACGACGCAAGCCGTGGAGGTGCTGGCCGGATCGGGGCTGCTGACCCCGCTCGGCGAGCGGTTCGTGGCCGGAATGCGCGGCACGGCCGAGACCTGGGAGGCGGAAGAGGTCTCCGCCGCGGCCCTGGCCCGGGCGCGGGACTCGGCCGGGCGTCATCGCGCCGACTGGATCGCCCGCAATCCGGTGCATGGAGCGCAGCTCCGTCCTTGATCCCTTTCAAAATTGGCGGATATGGCAGCAATTGATTGACCGGCACCGAAAGCGGAGCGGCCGGATCGGCAAATAGGCGCGTTCCTGCCGTTCCGCCGAAGATTCGATACTTCCTAGACTGAGGTCCCACACGTGGACCGGGGGAGACGTTGGATCTTGAAGGTGCCGGAGCACAGGGAGATGAGCCGAGACCGTACTTCTTCCTCAGCTATGCGCATACACCCAGGAACGATCCGAAGGACAAAGATCCGAATCTCTGGGTCGAGAGATTCTACCGGGACCTGTGTGCCCACGTTCTGCAGCTGACGTCCTTGCCCGCCGGGGTTCCGGCCGGGTTTCTGGATCAGCAGATGCAGCCCGGAGAGGGATGGCAGGAGCGCCTCTCCGAATCCCTCGCGTACTGCAAGGTGTTCGTTCCGCTCTACTCGCCGCGCTATTTCCTGAGTGAGCAGTGCGGCCGGGAGTGGTACGCGTTCTCCAGCCGTGCGGTGCACTATCAGGCTGCCCGCAGCAACGGCAGCCAGATGTCGGGAATCGTGCCGGCGCTCTGGGTTCCCGTACCGCCCAGACACCTGCCGCAGCCGGCCGAGAGACTGCAGTTCAATCACGCCGCCTTCGGTGAGGAATACGCCGACGAGGGGTTCTACGGACTGATCAAACTGCGCTATCTGCGGGACCAGTACGAAAGGGCCGTCTATCTGCTGGCCAAGCGGATAGTGAAGGTGGCGGAGCAGAGCCGGATGCCGGAGGGGGACCCGCACCAGGACTACGCCGCGGTGCCGAGTGCCTTCGGACCGCCTGGCAGGGCCCGGCAGATGGAGATATCCGTCCTCGCCTGTTCCCGCTCCGACCTGCCGCCCGACCGGGCACCGGACTGCTACGGGCCCGCGCAGCGGGACTGGAATCCCTACCACCCCAAATCGTCCAGGCCGCTGGCCGACCACGCCGTCGACCTCGTGCGCAACCTCGACTACCAGGTGCGGGTGGGCGAGTTCGAGGCGGAGGCCGAGCGGATGCTCGGTGCCGAGCGGCCGCAGGCCCCGGGGCTGCTCCTGCTGGACCGGTGGGCGCTGGACACCCCGCGCCGCCAGGAGCTGCTGCGGCGGCTGAGCGAGAACGGCCGGCCCTGGATCAGCGTCATGGTCCCGTGGAACAGGGACGATCCCGACTCCGGGCGCCGGGAGGCCGAACTGCGCGCCGTGGTCGAGGGGGTACTCGAATCCGGGCCCGAGGGCGAGCACGGTCACCGGTCGCACGGCGGCGGCGTCCCCACCCTGGAGGCCTTCAGCCAGGAACTCCCGGGAGCCGTGAAGTCCGCGGAACGCCACTACGCCGCGCATGCCGAGACATTTCCGCCCGAGGGCGCGGGCGGTGCGATGCCACGACTGCTGATCGACGGCGTCGGTTACGGAAGCAGCAATTCCGCTCCATCTGTTACCGGTACGGGCCAGGACACGGGCGATACCGGCGACGGTGACGCCCCCGAGGGGGAGGACCCAGCAGATGACCGAGAACCGTGACGGAACAGTCGTCACCTTCTACTCCTACAAAGGCGGCACGGGGCGCACCATGGCGCTCGCCAATACCGCCTGGATTCTCGCCGCCAACGGCTACCGGGTGCTCGCCGTCGACTGGGATCTCGAAGCCCCCGGACTGCACCGGTTCTTCCATCCCTTTCTCGATCTCTCCGATCTGGCCGCCACACCCGGGCTGATCAATATGATCACCGAATACCAGGAGGAGGCGCGCAGGCCGGCGGCGCGCGATCCGGAGTGGCACCGTGAATACGCCCGGGTCCGGCCGCACGCCACTTCGCTCAACTGGGCCTTCCAGCACGGCGGAAGCCTTGATTTCCTTTCCGCGGGACGCCGCAACCGGGACTATTCCTCGACCGTGGGCCGGATGGACTGGGACGACTTCTACGAGCGCTACGGCGGTGGCCAGTTCTTTGACGCGATGCGGGCCGACATGCAGAAACACTATGACTTCACCTTGATCGACAGCCGTACCGGACTGAGCGACATCGCCGACATCTGCACCGTCCAGATGCCGCAGGTGCTGGTCGTCTGTTTCACCCTCAGCGACCAGAGCATCGAGGGCGCGTCCGCCGTGGCCCGCGACATCGAGGAGCGGTTCCACGACAAGCACATACGCATCCTGCCCGTGCCGATGCGCATCGACGACGGCGAGAAGGAGAAGGCCGACGCCGGCCGGGCGCTGGCCCGGGAGAGCTTTCCCGGATTCCCCAGCGGCCTGTCCAGCGAGGAACTGGCCAACTACTGGGGCACGGTGGAGATTCCCTACCGGCCCTTCTACGCCTACGAGGAGATCCTCGCCACCTTCGGTGACGCGCCGAATATATCGAGCTCCATGCTCACCTCCTGCGAACGGCTGACCTCGGTGCTCACCGAGGGCCGGGTCAGCGCGCTGCCCGCGATGGACGAGTCGGAGCGGCTGGCCTACGTGGCCGCCTACACCCGCCGCAGGCCTGTCCCGCCGTCCAACATCGTCCTCACCTATGTGGCGGAGGACCAGATGTGGGCGGACTGGCTGGAGTCGGTCCTCACCCGGTCCGGATTCCATGTCGTGCCCGTGGACGTGCGCACCTCCCACACCGCCTGGAACGACGCGGAATGGGCGACGGCGGGTGCCTTCCGGGTCGTCCCGGTCGTCTCGCAGGCCTACCAGAGTTCGAGCAGGGCCCGCAGTCTGTGGGAGTCCGCGCTGGGCCTCGACCCCTCGGGCAGCCGCCGCCAGCTCGTTCCGGTGCGGATCAGCGACGTACGGCTGACCATGCCGCTCAACAGCAGGGGCATCGTGGACGTCGCCCGGCTGGACGAACGCGAGGCGGCCACCGCCGTGCTCACGGCACTGGACCGGCCCGAGGCCATCGAGTCGGCGCAGGCCGCACCCGGCGGCCCGCGCTTCCCGGGCACGGTCCCCCGGGTGTGGAACGTACGCCCCCGGCACGCCGAGTTCACCGGCCGCGGCTCCGTACTGGTGCGCCTGCGCGACCAGTTACGCGGCAGCAACCGCGCCGCACAGCATCTGCCGCAGGTCCTCTACGGGCTCGGCGGCGTCGGCAAGACCCAGGTGGCGCGGGAGTACGCGCACCGGTTCCGGGCCGACTACGACCTGGTGTGGTGGGTGGAGGCCGAGCAGCCCGACCGGGTGGTCTCGTCACTCGCGGAACTCGCCGAGCAGATGGACCTGCGGGCCGGGGAGGTGGTCGCCGAGGCGGCCAGGGCAGCACTCCAGGCGCTGCGCAGCGGGGCACCGTACGCCCGCTGGCTGCTCATCTTCGACAACGTCGAGGACCTGGACAAGGCGCTGGAACTCTTCCCCGACGAGACCGGACCGCTCACCTCCGGGCTCTACGGCCACATTCTCGCCACCTGCCGCAACAAGCCGATCTCCGGCCGGGTGGAGCCGGTCGAGGTCGAGGTGTTCACCCGCTCGGAGAGTGTCGAGCACCTCTGCCGCAGGGTGCGGAAGCTGCCCGCGAGGGACGCGGACCGGGTGGCCGAGGCCGTCGGGGACCTGCCGCTCGCCGTGGAGGTGGCCGCGGCCTGGCTGGCCGAGACCGCCACCCCCGTCGACGCCTACGTCGAACAGCTCAGGGAGCAGAGCACCAAAGTGCTCTCCCTCGGCAGGCCCGAGGACTACGCCCTGCAGATCGGCGCCACCTGGAACATCTCCATCGCCCGGCTGCGCAACGAGTCCAGAGCGGCGGTCCGGCTCCTCGAACTGTGCGCCTTCTTTTCCGCCGAGCCGATATCGATGACCCTCATCGGCAGCGACTCGATGTTCCGCTCCCTGCTGCCGTACGACCCCGACCTCCGCGAGCGGTACATGCTGGGCCGTGTCATCCAGGCGCTCAACCGTTTCGCCCTGGCCAAGGTGGACCCGGCGGACAGCAGTATCCAGGTCCACCGGCTCGTCCAGGCCGCCGTCCGGGCCGGACTGTCGCCCGAGGAGCGGGACACGGCCGTCCACGAGGTGCACCGCATCCTCGCCGAGGCCCGGCCGGCCCAGGGCGCCGACCAGGACAACCCGGTGAACGACCCGAGGAGCTGGCCGGCCTTCGAGCTGATCTGGCCGCACCTGGGACCTTCGGGCGTCGCCGACTGCGACGAGGCCGAGGCCCGGCAGCTCATGGTCGACCGCATCCGCTACCTCCTCAAACGCGGCGAGCTGGAGAGCGCCCGGGTGCTGGGGACCCAGCTCAACAAGACCTGGACCGAGGAGCTCGGCGAGGACGACCTGCAGACCCTCAACCTGCGCTTCGAGCTGGCCAACGCCCTGCGTGCACAGGGGCGTTACCCGGAGGCCCGCCGGATGGACGAGGACACCCTCGCCCGGCAGACCCGCCTGCTGCGCAAGGACCATCCCAGCCTGCTGATCACCACCGGCAGCCTCGCCGCCGACTTGCGGGCGCTGGGCCGGTTCGACGAGGCGCTGGCCCGGGACCAGAAGATCCACCACGTGATGCGCGAGACGTTCGGGGACAATCACCCCCGCACTCTCGTCGCCGCCCACAACCTCGCCATCGACTACCGGCTGACCGGTGACAGCGAAGCGGCCCGCAGGCTCGACGACCTCACCGTGGAGCGCCGCAGCACGCTGCTCGGCGAGGACCACCCGTACACCCTGACGACCAAGGGCCACCTGGGCCGCGATCTGCGCGAGACCGGGGAGTACGAGTCCTCCGTGCAGATCCTCCGTGAGGTCAAGGCCGCCTTCGAACGGGTGCTCAACGCGGACGTGCCCGAGGCGCTGCGCACGGCCAAGAGCCTGGCCGTGTCCCTGCGCAAGGCGGGCCACCCGCACGAGGCGAAGCTGCTGACGGAGGAGACGTACAACCGCTACCGGGAGCGGTACGGCACCAAGGTGCCCGACGCCCTCGCCTGCGGGCTCAACCTCGCGGCGGACTTCTCCGCGGTCGGCGACAAGCAGGCGGCACTGGACCTGGCCCAGCAGTCCCTGGACGGCTACCGGGCCACTCTGGGCGAGGACCATCCGTTCACCCTGGCCTGCCGCAACAACGTCGCCATCTACCTGCGGGGCATGGGAGCGGCCCAGTCGGCGGCGGAGGCCGGCGAGGAGGTCAGGTCCGCGCTGGAGGACAGCCTGGGAGCACAGCACCCCTTCACCCTCTGCGCCGCGATCAACCTGGCCAACGCCTACGGCGACCTGAACCGGCCGCAGTCGGCGGAGCGCTGGGAGCGGGCCGCTCTCGACGGCCTGCTGGACCGGTACGGTCCCGCGCACCCCGATGTGCTCGCCTGCCGCTCCAACCTGGCCGTCACCCTGCGCTCCATGGACCGGGAACGGGAGGCGGAGCGGCTGCGGGCCGAAGTCGTGCCCCTGGCGGTCGAGCACCTGGGGATGGACCACCCCATCGCGGTCGCGGCCCGCACCGGGCGGCGCATCAACCGCGATCTGGAACCGCAGCCGGTCTGAGCCGCGCGGGCGGCGGGGCGGTCATCCGGAGCGATCCGGCCGCCCTGCCGCCGCCGGCGGGTGCGACCGGACGGTCATCGGGTGACCCAGCCCAGCACCCGGGTCAGCACACGCAGCGCGCCGAAGTGCGCGGCTCCGCGCTCCACCACGGTCTCCGCGCCGGGGATGCGCTCGCCGAGCCAGCGGGTGTGCTGCGCCGGTGCGTACACATCGTCCTCGCCGTGCCACAGCAGCACGGGCGAGGCGATGTCCTCCGGCCGGAACCCCCAGTCGCTGCTGAACGACATGACGTCGTCGACCCAGCCGTCGGCCGAACTGCGCAGCCCCTCGGCGAAGTTGCGCACCAGCATGGCGCGGATGCCCGTGTCGGAGACGATCCCGCGGTCCGAGGCCGAGAGTCCGCGGTGCATGTCGACGACCGAACCCATCGGATCCGCCCGGATCGACGCCGACCGGCGTTCCAGCGCCGCGGTGAGCCGGCCCCGTCCGGCCGCTGCGTTGATGTACTCACGGACGTTCGACTCGGTCATGCCCTCGAACCAGTCGAGCCCGGGGGCGTCGCGGGGCGCCAGGCCGACGAGGGCGGCCGTACGGGCGACGCGCCCCGCCAGCAGGGCGGCGCAGGCGAGGGCGTGCGGCGCTCCGCCCGACCGTCCGACCACGGCGAACTCGCCGATGCCCAGGGCGTCGGCGATGGCGGCGACATCGGCGGCCACATGGGACACGGCACGGCCGGGCAGCCGGTCGGACGCCCCGTAGCCGGGACGGTCGTAGGCGATGAGGTGGATGCCCAGCCGGTAGAGCACCGCCCCCCGCGGGGCCGGTCCGAGCCGGCTGCCCGGGGTGCCGTGGAGCAGGAACACCGGTCTGCCGCGCGGATTCCCGAAGCGCTCCACGGCGAGATCCCTGCCGTCCTCGGTGCGGATCAGCTGCTCCATCCGGTGCCTTCCCCTCGGGGCCGATACGCGGTAAGTATGAGCGCCACAAGGGGAGTTGGATATAGATGCACCGGCCAGGAGGTTGTCGCGCGGGCGTGAAGCGCCGTCAGATGTGCGCCCCTTGCGCGCCTCTGTGCGCCGGTAGCCACCCCGTGGCGAAGGAGACCGCTGCCGGGAAGCGGAACAGCCGGCCCGCGGCGGAGCCGACCGGGGCGGTGCGGACGGCGCCGGGCTCCGATCGTTCGAAGTCCGCGCCCAGTTCCGCGAAGTCGCCGTCGTCCAGGGCCACGTCCTCGTACTCCCACCACCGGCTCCCGCCCCCGCCACCCACCACACAGCGGTAGGTGCGGCGGGGCGGCGACGGCACCCGGTACTCCGCCAGGTGGAACGCGGTGCAGGAGCCGAAGCCGGTGCCGAGCAGCAGGATCTGCGCCCGCAGTTCGTGCAGACGGGCCAGCGGGGAGTCCTCGCCCAGATGGCAGTCCGGACGGTGGTCCGCCACCACATGTCCGGCCAGCGGGCCCAGTGCGGCGAACGAGGTCTGCGGATGCGCGCTGCGCACGGAGCCGGGGGAGCGGCGCACCGTTTCGGAGAGCCGGCCCATCGACGGGGCGGGTGTGAGCGCCGGGTCGAAAGCGGGCATCGCCGCCCGTACCGCCTCCCGCTCCCGCTCACCGAGGCCGTGGACGGTGGCGCGGAACTGCGGGGAGGTGTCGGAGTTCTCCGGAGTGAAGGACGGGACCACGAGTGTGCCCTCCGGCCCCAGCGCCTCCCGCAGCGCCGCGGCGACCGTGCCCGCGCCACCGTTCACCGCCCCCACCGCGCTCAGTGACGCGTGCACCATCAGCACCCCGCCGCGCTCGACGCCGAGCGCGGCGAGCTGTCCGGACAGCAGGGCCCGGCTGTGGGGCGCGGTGGACACGCTCGGTGCGTGGGCGGTACTCACAGCGGGCCATCCTCCCAGCCCGGAGCGGAGTGTGATACCCCGTGACACCCCGCACATACGACCGGCCGGCGCTCTCAGCCGTTCAGTGCGGGGATCTCGATCGCGGGACACCGGTCCATGACCATGTCCAGCCCGGCCGCCCGGGTGCGTTCGTACGCCTCCTCGTCGATCACGCCGAGCTGGAACCAGACGGCGGAGGCGCCGATCGCGACGGCCCGGTCCGCGACGGGGCCCGCGAGCTCACTGTTGACGAAGACGTCGACGACGTCGACGGGGAACGGAATGGATTCGAGGTCCGGATAGCCCTGCTCGCCGTGGACGGTCTCGGCCTTCGGGTGCACCGGCACGATCCGCTTCCCATGGCGCTGCAGGACGTCCGCCACCCCGTAGGCGGCCCGGCCGCGGTTGGACGACAGGCCGACGACCGCCCAGGTGTCACCGAGCCCGGTGAGGATCTTGCGCACAGTCTCGGGCGACCCGTACATGTCTGACTCCTGATCGGTGGGAATGCTCCTGGCGGGTCAACGACGCGGAGCGCCGTGCGATTCCCGATCCGGCCGGTGAAGCCGGGATGCGAGGCGGCCGCGGAGGACCCGCTTCCTGCGTCCTCCGCGGCCGCCTCGCCCTGACGGGAGGTGCGCACGACGGCCCGGACCCGTGAGAGCTGCGACGAGGTAAGAGGCGAAGTGTGTTACTGGTCAGGTGTGTTGCTCATCATGGAGTGCACGCGCTCGTCAAGTTCCTGTGCGAATTCCTTCCAGATGTCGGCATACTGGCGCGCGAGTTCCACGACAAGGGCTCCACAGTGCGGAGGGACCACCTGGGTTAAGGTCATCCACTCCTGCGGGCCCATGGCATTCTGCTGCAGCAGTCTGAGGAGGTTCCGGCCCTCTTGATTGTGGCGCAGAGAAGGGTCTCGGATGAGTTTCTCGAGTACGTCCGCCGGGTCCAGCTGCGCTCTGCGGAGCTGGCGTTCAGGGCTGGTTCTCACGGACTCGACCGGTACCGGTCTCTCCTCCGGAGGCGCAGGCCTGGTCGAATGCGCCGTGACAGGCAGCTCTCCGGCCGCAAGCCTTTTGCGGACGTCACTCACTGTGGCGGGCGATATGCCGGCGATTCTGGCCACTTCACGCAACGAGGCATTGGGGCGCTCGGCCAGGGCCTCGGCCGCCTTGAGCCGTCCGTCGATGCTGTTCAGCGGGCGCACTCTGCCGTCTCGTCCGATCCGCACGTTCAGCTGCGGGGGCACGTCGAGGGAGGTGCGACGGATGGCTGCGACGGTTTTGGCGCCCAGTCCCGAAGCCTGGGCGATCGCCCGGTCGGACATTCCGGGGTGCGAGCCGAGAATGCGTGCCGCCGCGGCTTTGCGATCCGCTCGGCTGAGGGGAAGACCGTGAGCCACATTGGCTGCCACGGCACAGAGGAAGGCGTCCTCGGTGGGGCCCTCGAAGAATGTGACTTCTATCGTTTCCTGCCCCTTCGCAGAGGCAGCGAGAATGCGGTGCAGGCCGTCGATCACGCGCATCGTGCGACGGTCGACGATTATGGGTGGAAGTCGCGCGTCAATCTCCGCGAGCCGGTCGATATGGTCCTGGTCCGGCCCCTCGGCACGCAGTTGATAGCCCGGCAGCAGAGAAGGTATGGGAACTTCTTCGACCGGTGGGATTCCTGGAACACCTCTTGATATGGCCGCAGCGGTTTGGAGTGCTGTATCGGGGGCTCCTTTGGCTGGCAAAATTGCGGCAATCTGGTTCAAACTTCCCACCCCGTTGGATCGCTGTGTGATCTCGTGCTCGTGGTCAGGCAACCGTCATGGGGCAATTTTCTGGCGGCTCAAACCCTGTATTCTGCCCCGCCCCCGGGTTGCGAAAACACGATTTTAGGACAGGTACGAATGCTCATCCGTACGAGTGAACATCGTCGCTGTTCGCCACGATGTTGTCGAGGGGGTTGTTGGGGGTGTGCGCGCTCCGCGGACTTGGGTGGGGAGTCAGGATTTGACTGGTTTGCGCCCGCTCGGGGTGGAGGGTGAGCGCCCAATCGGGTGACGTGCTGTTACCGCTTATCGCGACGTTCGCCGCAGTGCAAGCAGGGGAGTGTTCGGCGTCCTGAAAGCGCTGGTCACCGGGGCGGTTCGAGCTGCCGACCGGATGTCTGGCCGGTTGAATTCAAGTCATCCGCGGCGTCCTCGGGTGTCACCGCCGGCATCGCTTGTGGGGCGCCGGGACTGCCGGTCCGGCCCGTGCGGCGGGCCCGGATCCGTGGGGATTTTTTGACTCCGCTGTTACCGGCGCGCACGCGGTGGTGGTGTTCGCTAACTGCCCCGGATCCGGAGGGGAAGAGTCCGGCGGATGTGGGCCCGAGGGGCTCGCGACCTGACTCCGTGCGGCCGCCGACCGGCAGTTCTTCCTGGTTCGCTTTAGTGAGCCGCAACTGGAATATGAGATTCACTCCAGTGGTGATCCAGCGTTCGTGTGTTCAACTGCGCAATTTCGTCAGTTGCACAGTCAGCTTGTCTTGTATCAATCGCTACTGACCGGCCCGGAATGGCGTTGCGCAGGGGCCTCATTCGCCCGTTCCGGACCAAAAAGAAGTGCACGCCGGGCCTTGACCATCGCTCCGGGAGCGGGTCGGGCGTCGGCGTGACCGATGGTTCCAGGTGACATACATCGAGTTCGGCAGGTACGGACCAGCAGGCCACCGGTTGTGCCGGTGTCTCGCGATGGGTTCGTCGATCTGTTGTGTGCATGACCGGGGGTGGATGACGTGTGTCGGTGCGGTGGAACTCGGGCCCCTTCTCGGGACACGCCCCGAGAAGGAAGGCCGTGTCCTACCGCAGTTCCCAGCAATGCTTTTCGGCCATTGCTATCGGACGTCCCGCCGGCTCGGGCGGACGAGCCGACGGTGTCCGATACGCGCCGGACGGCTCACTGGTCCCGCCGCTGCACGACGGTGACGGAAGCCACCACGGCCCCCAGGGCCCAGGCCGCGTACACGATCCAGGCGCCGGTCGTCGTCCACGGCTGCGGGATCTCCGGAGTGAACGGGGTCTCCAGCAGGCGGCGCCAGGCGCTCATCGGGAGGGCGTGGTTCAGGACGGCCGACCAGCGGTGGTCCTCGCTGAAGAGGAACGGGGCCAGCAGCAGGATGACGACGCCGGCGACCATCGACGGCCCCGCGTGCCGCAGAAGCGTGCCGATCCCCATGCCGACGAGAGCGCAGACGGGTGCGAGCAGGGCCGACGCGACCACGCCGCGCAACGCACCCGGGTGGTCGATCGAGACGCCGACGTCCTTCATGCCCAGGATGCCCTGGGTGACGTAGAAGGAGACGAGCGCGATCAGGGCGCCGAAGATGCTCATGACACCGGCCATGACCAGTGCCTTGGCCGCCATCACCGACCGGCGGGCCGGCACGGCGGTGAACGTGGTGCGGATCAGGCCCGTGCTGTACTCACCCGAGATCGCGACGATGCCGATGGCGGTGACGGCGAGGGCGAAGATCAGGCTCGCGTTGTCGGTGAAGGACATCTGCACGGGGATGCCGTCGCTGATGAACTTCGCGGCACTTCTCGTGTCCTGCTCGGTCCAGTAGTGGGTCCTGTCGTAGGCCTCACCCGCGTTGAAACCGATCGCCGCCAGTGCGGTCGCCAGGAAAACCCACGGCGTCGAGCGCAGCGACCACATCTTCAGCAGCTCGGCGGAGAGCAGGTTGCGGAACTTCACGTCGTTCATCGGGCGTCTCCCGCGGTGTACTCGACGCTGGTGGCGGTGAGTTCCATGAAGGCGTCCTCCAGGGAAGGTGTGCGTGTGGAGAGTTCGTGCAGCAGGATCTGGTGCTCGTGCGCCAGCTCGCTGATCCGGGCCGCGGGCAGACCCGTGACCGTGAGCTGGTCACCGTCGGCGCGTACGGTCGCGCCCTCGACCGTCAGCACCGGTGTGAGCGTCTCGGCGCCCTTGGTGCGTACGGTCACCGCGGCGCCGGTGGCGCGGGCGGCGAAGTCCGCGAGGCTCTCCTCGGCGATGAGCGTGCCCCGGCCGATGACGATCAGATCGTCGGCGGTGTGTTCCATCTCCGACATCAGGTGACTGGACACGAAGACGGTCCGGCCCTCCGCCGCCAGCCGTCGGAACAGCCCGCGCACCCACTTCACACCCTCGGGGTCGAGGCCGTTGAGCGGCTCGTCGAAGAGGAGCACGGGCGGGTCGCCGAGCAGGGAGGTGGCGATGCCGAGACGTTGCTTCATACCGAGCGAATAGCCGCCGATGCGGCGCTTGGCGGCGTCGGTGAGTCCGACCTCCGCCAGGACGTCGTCGACCCGGCTGCGCGGGATGCCGTTGCTGAGGGCCAGGGCGGTGAGATGGGCCCGGGCCGTGTGACCGCCGTGCACGTCGTTGGCGTCGAGCAGGGCGCCGATGTGACGCAGGCCGCGCGGGCGGTCGCGGAAGCGGACGCCGTCGACGGTGACGGTGCCGGAGGTCGGCTCGTGCAGGCCGAGGACCAGCCGCAGCGTGGTCGACTTGCCGGCGCCGTTCGGGCCGAGGAAGCCGGTGACCCGGCCGGGGCGGACCGTGAAGGAAAGACTGTCCACGGCGGTCTTCTTGCCGTACCTCTTGGTTAGTTCGCGAGCCTCGATCATGGGATCAACGATGTCGGTCCGGCCGTGCGGTGACATCCTGCCGTGGCTGACAGCGAGGCCCGCGAACGTCATCCGTGGTTGTACTCCCACGGGCTGATGACCTTGACAGCGGTCGCGCCTAGGATTCGGTACATGTCAGTACAGCCCGGACAACCACCGCTGATCAGACGCCTGTCACCCGGACGCTGGACGGGAATAGTGTGGGTCGGTGCCATGTTCTACGCGTGCATCGACGAATTCGTCATCCTGCCGGGCGACCGGACCCGGGACGACCAGCTCACCGCCGGTCTGGACCTGAAGGTGAGCTGGCCGATCCTGCTGGGTGCCGCGGTCCTGGTGCTGGCCGCCTGCAGGCTCCTTGAGCGGCGCCCGCTGGTGGCCTACGCGCTGTTGCTGATCGGTTCGGCCTTCGGGGCCTCGCTCCTCGGCCAGGCCGACGAGTTCCCGCTGGTCCAGATCCTGGCGCCGGATGTCGCCCTGTACTTCATCGCGGCGGCGACGAATCGGCGTACCTCGCTCTACGCGGCAGGGATGGCGCTCGTCGGCCTGCTCATCCCGCTGACGGTACGACTGTCCCAGCAGGGTGGCACGATCAACACCGCCGGGCAACTCGCCGTGGCCCTCACGGTGCTCGTGGCCTGGCTCCTCGGCGACTCCGCCCGTCAGTCCCGGCTGCACGCCGAGCAGGTGCGGGCCCAGGCCGCCACCCAGGCCGTGACCGACGAACGGCTGCGCATCGCCCGTGAGCTGCACGACGCCGTCGCGCACACGATGGGCATCGTCGCCCTGCAGGCCGGCGCCGCCCGCCGGGTCATCGACACCCAGCCGACCCGCGCCAAGGAGGCGATCGGAGAGGTGGAGAACGCGAGCCGGGAGACCCTGGCCGGGTTGCGGCGGATGCTGGGCGCGCTGCGGGAGACGGACAGCGGGGAGGCCTCCGTGTGGGAGGCGCCCGGCCTCGACCAGCTCCACCGGCTCGCCGAGGCCACCACGGCCGCGGGGGTGCGGACCATCCTGGAATGGCACGGGAAGCGGCGGCCGCTGCCGCCGGACATCGACCTGTCCGCGTACCGCATCGTCCAGGAGTCGGTCACCAATGTCGTCCGGCACGCCGGCGCGCGTGAATGCCTGGTCCGCATCGGCTACGAGGAGGACGAGCTGTCGCTGGAGGTCACCGACACCGGCCGCGGCCCGGCTCCGGGCTCCGACTCCGGCTACGGCCTCGTCGGCATGCGCGAGCGCGTAGCCCTGTTGCACGGGGACCTCTCAACGGGACCACGTCCCGGCGGCGGCTTCCGGGTGGCCGTCCGGCTGCCCGTACCGCAGTCGGCGCGCCGTGCGCAGTCGACGGCGGCCGCCTCGTGACCATCCGTGTGGTCCTCGCCGACGACCAGCCCCTGGTCCGCGCCTCGCTGCAGATGGTCATCACCGACGCGCCCGACCTGGAGGTGGTCGGGGAGGCGGGTGACGGCGCCAAGGCCGCGGAGCTCGCGGAAACCCTCGCTCCGGACGTCGTCGTCATGGACATCCGCATGCCGGGCACCGACGGCATCGAGGCCACCCGCCTCATCGCGGCGGGCCGGAGCGGTGCACGTGTGCTGATGCTGACCACGTTCGACGACGACGAATACGTCTACGGCTCCCTGCGCGCGGGCGCCTCCGGATTCCTGGTCAAGGACATGGCCCTGGACGACATCCTGGGCGCGATCCGGGTCGTCTCCGCGGGCGACAGTCTCATCGCGCCCAAGGTCACCCGCCGGCTGATCGCCGATTTCGCCGCCCGGCCGGCCGATTCGGCGGAGCCGGCCGCGGCGTCGCCGCGCAGCCTCGACGGCATCACCGGCCGTGAGGGAGAAGTGCTCACCCTCATCGGCAGTGGCCTGAACAACGCCGAGATCGCCGACCGATTGTGCATTAGTGTCACCACCGCCAAGACGTATGTGTCCCGGCTCCTCACCAAACTCGACGCGCGCGACCGTGTGCACCTCGTCATCCTCGCCTACGAGGCGGGGCTGGTGACCACCGCAGACCGCGAGTAGCCCGTACGCCCTGCCGACGCGCCGTGCCTGCTCCGGCCACCGGTCCTCGGGCCCGTGCAACGTGTGAGGGACCGGCCGAAGGGAACGGAACACGCATCATGCGTTCAGCGCTCGTGATCGGCACAGGCGTGATAGGCACCTCGGTGGGGCTGGCTCTCAGGGCGCAGGCTGTGACCGTGCATCTGCGCGACGTGGATGCGACGGCGGTCCGGACGGCCGCCGCACTGGGTGCCGGGCTGCTCGAGGCGCCTTCCGCGGCCGTGGACCTGGCGATCATCGCGGTGCCTCCGGCGCGGGTCGGGGCCGTGCTCGCCGAGGCGCAGGCCCACGGTGTCGCCCGGCACTACACCGACGTCGCGAGCGTGAAGGCCGAGCCGGCGCACCACGCGGCCGCCTTCGACTGCGACCTCACGCACTACGTCGGCGGCCACCCCATGGTCGGCTCCGCCCGCAGCGGGCCGCTTCCGGGGCGCGCGGATCTCTTCGAGTGGTGCACCTGGGCCCTCACCCCCACGGCGACCACCACCACCGAGACGCTCAACACGGCCCTGGATCTGGTGGCGTCCTGCGGTGCGGTGCCGGTGGTTCTCGACGCCGGCGCACACGATCGCGCGGTCGGCCTGACGTCACACACGCCTCATGTGCTGGCAAGTCTCGTCGCCCGGCGGCTGCTGACCGCCGACGAGCGCGCGGCGGACCTTGCCAGGCAGCCCCTCCGGGATCTCACGCGGACCGCCGAGGCGGACCCCCGGATGTGGCTGGACGTCCTGAGCGCCAATGCCGCGGTGGTCGCCGACCTGCTCGACGAACTGGGCGCGGATGTCGCGGAGATGGCAGCCGGCCTGCGCTCCATCGCCTCCACGGACGAGGCCAAGCGCCGGGCCGGGGCCGACCTCGTCGAGACCATGCTCGTGCAGGCCCGGGCCGGCCGCGCCCGGATCTCCGGCAAACACGGTGCCCGGCCCGAGAGGTTCGAGGTGATCGAGGTCGTGGTCGGAGACCAGCCGGGCGAGCTCGCGCGGCTGTTCACGCACGCGGGCCGCGCGGGGGTCAACATCGAGGACATCCGCATCGAGCACGTTGCCGGCCATCCGGCGGGTGTGGCTCATGTCAGTGTGCTGCCCGGTCATGTGGAACCGCTGCGGGATGTCATTCGAGCCAGGGGCTGGCGGGAGCGCTGAGCGGTTTCTGCAGCGCGAACGGCTGCCTGGTGAACCTATTCGGCCAGCAGAGTGGTGAGCAGACCGGGGTCGACGTTCCCGCCCGAGAGCAACACCCCGACGTCGGTTCCGTGTTCGGTGGCGCAACTCAGCGCTGCCGCCAGCGCGGTGGCGGCAGCCGGCTCGATGACCAGACGGGCGTGCAGGAAGGCGGCGCGCAGCGCGTGGGCGATGGCTGCCTCACGTACCGTGGCGACAGCGGTTACGGCCTGCTGGGCGAGGCCGAACGGGAGGACGCCGATGCGGTCGGGACGCAGCCCGTCGGCGATGGTGTGTCCCGCCGTCACCGTCACAGGGCTCCCGGCCTTCCGTGCCGCCGTGAAGGACGGCACTGCCGCGGGCTCCGCCCCGATCACCGCCACACCGCGCCCCTCGACCGCGAGACAGGCGCCGGCGACGGCGCTGCCCCCGCCGATCGGGACGAAGACGGCGTCGAGCCGGCGTTCCTCCGCGGCCACCTGGTCGACGAGTTCGGCCGTGGCGGTGCCCTGGCCGGCGACGACCCGCGGATTCTCGTAGGGATCCACCGCGTCGAAGCCCCGCAGCGCGCGCAGTTCTTCGAGTACGGCGTTCCGCTCGGCCAGCAGCGTCCCCGCGAGCACGACCTCGGCACCGGTGTCCTTGATACGCCGGACCTTGGCCTGTGACGCGTCGACAGGGAGCACGAGCGTCGCGGGCAGCCGGTGCTCACGGGCCGCCAGGGCGACCGCGATGGCGTGGTTGCCCGTGCTCTGGGCGATCACCCCGCGACTTCCCGAAGCGGCGAGCCGGTCCAGGGCCAGCAGCGCGCCCCTGACTTTGAACGATCCGCCGCGCTGGAGGTTCTCGGCCTTCAGCCACAGACGTACTCCGGACATCTCGTCCAGTTGCTCGGAGCGTATGACCGGGGTCTTCCAGATGCGCCCCGCCAGGCTCTGCCGGGCACGGTCGATGTCATCGCGGTCCAGCCGTGGGCCGCCTTCGCCCGCCCTGGAACCGGTGTCTCCTTGATGAGTGCGCGTACTGCTCACTGCGGCTCCCTCCGCCCTTCAGGGCGAGCCGAGGACGACCACGGCGTTGTGTCCGCCGAAGCCGAACGAATTGCTGACGGCGAAGGAGACCGGGGTGTGCCGGGCCGCGCCGTGAACGAGGTCGATGTCCGGCATGTCCGGGTCCGGAGCCCCGAAGTTCGCCGTTGCCGGGATGACGCCGTGGTGGACGGACAGCGCCGTGAACGCGGCCTCGACCGCGCCGGCCGCGCCGAGCATGTGGCCCGTGACGCCCTTGGTGGAGGTCACGGCGGAACGCCCGCCGAAGACCTGGTCCACGAGACGGGCCTCAATGGCGTCACCCGTCGGGGTGCTCGTGGCATGGGCGTTGACCAGGTCGATGTCCGAGGCCGAGACGCCGGCATCCGCCAGCGCACGGGTCACCGCGAGCCGTGCGGCGTGCCCCCCGGGGTCGGGCGCGGTGCGGTGGTGGGCGTCCGCGGTCTCGCCGTAGCCCAGCAGGCGCGCGTAGCCGCGTCGTCCCCTGGCCCGGGCGTCTCGTGCCCGCTCCAGGACGAGTACGGCCGCACCCTCGGAGAGCACGAAGCCGTCCCTGTCCCGGTCGAACGGCCGGGAGGCCCCCGCGGGGTCGTCACTGCGCCGGGAGAGGGCCTTCAGCCGGTCGAAGCCGACCGAGACCAGGGGGATGGTGCCGGATTCCGTGCCACCCGCCAGCACCACGTCACAGCGGCCCGAGCGCAGCAGATCGAGTGCGAAGCCCAGGGCGGTGGTCGAGGCCGCGCAGGCAGTGGAGAGGCTGAGGGCGGGTCCGTGCAGCCCCAGGTCCATGGCGACGGCGGCCGGGGCCGTGTTGCCGATGGCCATGGGCACGGTCAGCGGGTTGACACTCCTCGGCCCCCGTTCGAGCAGCCGTTCCCCCTGGGCCTGCCAGGCGTCCAGACCGCCGACGGCCGTGCCCAGCAGGACGCCGGTCCTGGAGCGGTCCCAGTTGCCCTCGCCGCCCGGACCGTCACCAGCACTGCCCTGCCCGGCTCCGCCCGGGTCCACGAGACCGGCGTCGGCGACCGCCTCGCGCGCCGCCGCGACCGCGAACTGGGTGAACAGCGCCATCCTGCGGGCATCGGAGCCGAACGCCCCTTCCGCGTCGAATCCGGTGAGCGCACAGCTGAAGTCCACGGTGTGGCCCGCGAGACGCGGGTCGGACACCG
The DNA here is from genome assembly GCF_035917255.1 of Streptomyces sp. NBC_01257. Taxonomy (NCBI): domain Bacteria; kingdom Bacillati; phylum Actinomycetota; class Actinomycetes; order Kitasatosporales; family Streptomycetaceae; genus Streptomyces; species Streptomyces sp. NBC_01257. The sequence goes on along the minus strand of NZ_CP108472.1, from coordinate 1,437,982 downwards.
CTGTCGGCCATCCCTCGCACACCGTCTTCCAGGAGGCCGCGGACGTGGGACCCGCCGGGGTCACCATGCCGATCCCCGTGATCACGACTTCGGCGGGCTCCGGGCGCGCGTTCATGCCGATGTTGCCGGGATGACGGCGCCGGAGGCTTCCAGGAGGTCCGCGAGATCGGCCACGGTCGTGTCGGAGGTGAGGTTCTCCTCCTCGATCGTGACGCCGAGGTCGTCCTCCAGTTGCGCGCCCAGCTCGGCGAGCAGCAACGAGTCCAGGTCCAGGTCCTTGAACGACCGCGTGGGCTCGATGGTCTCGGTGACCTTGTAGGTCGTGCCCAGCAGCCTGATCAGGTAGTCGACGTACATACGCCGGTCCTTTCTCTCGGTTCGCGCGAACCCCCGGGAACGGAGGTCCACAGGTCGTGGGTGAAGCGCGGAGGTCTCGGGGGTGAGGGCGGAGGCGAGGTTCAGAGCTCGGAGTGAACGGCCGTCACCTCGGGCCAGACCAGTCCGGCGGAGCCCCAGGTGAGTCCGGCGCCGAACGCGGTCAGCACGGTTCTGTCCCCCGGCCGCAGCCGCCCCGCCCTCTGCGCCTCGGCCAGCGCCAGGGGGATCGAGGCGGCCGCGGTGTTGCCGACCCGTTCGAGCGTGGACAGCGCGCGTCCGGGAGGAAGGCCGAGCCGCTGGGCCACGGCCTGAGTGATGCGGGCGTTGGCCTGGTGGGGGACGAGGGCGCCGACGCTCCCGGCGGTCCACGCGCAGTCCTTCAGCACGTGGAGCGCGGACGCGGTCATGTGATCGATGGCACGCAGGTAGACCTTCCGGCCCGCCATCGCGAACCAGCGCGGCCCCTCGGGCTGTTCGGCCTCTCCCGGAACGCGGATCAGTTCGGAGCCCGCGCCGTCGCTGCCGAGATCGAAGGAGAGCAGCGCGCCCTGCTCGTCGGCGCCGCCCCGGCGGAGGACCACGGCTCCCGCACCGTCACCGAAGAGCACGGCCGTGTCGCGGTCCAGGGGGTTCACGATGCGGGAGTACACCTCGGAGGCCACGACGAGGACGCTGTCGGCGATGCCCGCGGTGATGAGCCCGGTGGCCGTGGCGAGCGCGTAGACGAAACCGCTGCACACCGCGGAGACGTCGAACGCGGGTATCCGGTCCTGGCCGAGGCCCTCGGCGACCTCGGGGGCGGCGGCGGGAACGAGCCGGTCGGGCGTCGAGGTGGCCAGGACGAGCGCGTCGACGCTCCGCCGTCCCGCGGACCGCAGCGCGCCGTCGCCGGCGGCGACGGCGAGGTCGCGCATGGAGACCCCGGGTGCCGCGATCCGCCGCGCGGCGATTCCCGTGCGTGACCGAATCCATTCATCACTGGTGTCCAATTCGGCCGGCAACGCGGCATTGCTGATTTCCCGTACGGGGAGGCACGTTCCGATTCCGGAGATCACCGCGCTCGATCCCGCGCCGGTCCCGTCGTGCGGAAAAGGCCTGAGATCTGGTGTGGACATTTCGCACACTCCTTGAATCCCCCGCGTCGGCGCGGGCCGCAGAGCCATGTTCCCGAGTGAGTTCCCGAGAGGGGACCGTACACAGCCCCGTATCCGGCCGACAACAATTCGCGCGGGCGGAAGCAGGTCCGGTCAAACGGGTCGGGCGGATCGCGGCTTCAGCAGGACCGGAAGGCTCTCGGGGCCGTTGACGACGATGGAATCCAGCAGCTTCGGCTCACCGGCGAGTTCGATGCCGTCCGACTTCGCGAGCAGTTCTCCGTACAGCAGCCGCAGTTCCACCCGCGCGAGCATGCTGCCCAGGCAGAAGTGTTCACCGAAGCCCAGCGACAGATGCCGGTTCGGCTGCCGGGTCACATCGAATCGGTCGGGCTCCTCGAACACGGACTCGTCCCGGTTCGCCGACGGCAGCCAGAACACCACACGGTCGCCGGCCGCGATGCTCGTTCCCCGGATCTCGACCGGTCGCGTCGCCGTGCGCATGATGTGCGTGGCCGTCGACGTCCAGCGCAGCACCTCCTCGACGGCGGGCGCAAGGAGGGCCTGGTCCTCCTGGAGCATGCGCCACTGGTCCGGGTGCTCCAGCAGCGCCAGCATGCCGGCCGCCGCGGCGATCCGGGTGTTCTCCGTACCGCCGACGAGCAGGTTGTCGCAGTTGAGGATCACCTCCTCCGCGTCCAGCCGCTCTCCGTCGACGGTGCCCGTCACCAGCACACTCACCAGGTCGTCACCCGGCACCCGGGCCTTCTCCTCCAGGAGTTCCTCGAAGTAGCCGAGGATGTCCAGGTGCGCGAACCTGCGGGTCAGCGGATCGCCGGCGGCGAAGGCCCGGCTGGTCAGGTCGTACATGTGCTGCCAGTCCGACTCGGGTACGCCCATCATCCTGCAGATCACGTACAGGGGGATCCGCGCCGCGATCTCCGTGACGAAGTCACAGCTCTCCTGGGCCAGCGCCGAGGCGACGACGCTCTCGGCTATGCCGCGCATCTCCTTCTCCAGGGCCCGCACCGAGCGCACGGCGAACCACTCGTCCACCAGCTGCCGCAGCTGCCGGTGCCGAGGCGCGTCCGTGAGCGCCAGGGTGCGCCCCCCGCCAGGGTCGGTGCCATGGCTGGTGGGACGCAGCAGAATGCCCTGCGCCGAGCTGAACGTCTCCGCGTCGCGGTAGGCGGTACGGATGTCGTCGTACCTCGTCAGCGCCCAGAACGGGGGCAGTTCGGTCTCCGGGTGCCGGAAGACGGGCTGATGGGCACGGAGCCAGCGCCATTGGGCGAAGGGATCGCCATGCGAATACAGCCCGGGATCGACCAGGTTGATATCGGGTATCGGTTCCATCGGCTCACTCGGCATGCGCGATCCTCACAGATAGCACGGGCGACATCGGGGAGTGTTCAACTGAAGCAACGGCGCGGTTGAACAGCTTCCTCGAACGACCTTCGTTGTACCAGGATTCGGCCGCTGTCGCGGTGTGCGTCCGCGCGGACTGAGCGTTGAACAACTCCCCGTCGCTGAGTCATGGTGGATCATTCACCAGGGGACCGTCAGGGTATTCGCCCGGATTGTTGAGCGAAGAGGAGTCTGCAAAATGGCCATGGCTGAGGGCGGATTCCGAGAACTCATGGCGGGCCAGCTCGCTGTTTGGTACGGCCAGCAACTCGCGCCCGACAATCAGGGCTTCAACATCGCCGAATACCTGGAGATCGAGGGAGCCGATCCCGGTCTTCTGCTGAGCGCCGCACGGCTGCTGGTGGAGGAGGCGGAAGCGCTGCGCCTGCGCATCCGTGTCACCGACGGCATTCCCCGGCAGTACGTCCACGACGCGGGCGACTGTCCCGTGCACGTGGTCGATCTCTCGGCCGAACCCGACCCGCGCGCCGCCGCGCGGGAATGGATGGAGGCCGACCACAACACCCCGGTCGAACTGGGCGGCGGACCGCTGGCGTCGACCGCTCTCCTCACGCTGAGCCCCGATCTGGTCTACTGGTATCACCGGGCCCACCACCTGGCCGTCGACGGCCACGGCGGCTGGACCCTCACCAGCCGCTTCGCCGACCTCTACGCCGCGCTCGCGGAGAGGCGTCCGACACAGGACGGTGCGCTGGAACCCCTCGGCGCACTGCTGGAGTCGGAGCGCGACTACCGTACGTCCGACGCCCGGGCGCGCGACGGACGGCACTGGCACGACACCCTTGCCGACCTCACCGACGCGGAACCGCGCCGCGCGAACCGTGCGCAACGGCCCCCCGTCCGGCACACCGTGGACTTCCCCGCCGGGCACACCGCTGCCCTCAGGGAGGCGGCCCGGCGCTACCGGACCCTGCCTGCCTGGCTGCTCATCGCGGTCGGCGCACTGTACGAGCACCGCACCACGGGCAAGCGCGATCTCGTCCTGGGCCTTCCCGTGCGCGGCCGTTCGGGCATCCGCGAGAACGGCATCCCGGGCAACACCGCGAACGTGCTGCCGCTGCGCCTCACCGTCGGCCCGGACACCACCGTCCTGGACCTCGTGCGCCAGACCTCCGGCGCCGTCCGCGCCGCGCTGCCGCGCCAGCGGTACCGCTACGAGGACATGCTGCACGACCTCAAGCTGGTCGACAGTGATCTGTGCGGAACGCACATCAACGTCATGTCCCTCGACCGCGAGCTGCGGATCGGCGGACACCCGGCGACCCTGCACGTGCTCAACGGCGGCCCGGTCAACGACCTGCGCATCGACGTCTACGACAGCGACCAGATGCAGCTCTGCGTCGTGGCCAACCCGGACCTGCACGGTCCCAGGGAGACCGCCGACATCGCGCGGCACTTCCTGCACCTCGTGAGCTGGTTCTCCGCCGCCGCTCCCACCGCACTCGCCGGCCGGGCCGAACTGCTCGACGAGGACGAACTGCGCCGCGTGCTAACGGAGTGGAACGACACCGCGGTGCCGGTGTCGTCCGCCACCCTGCCGGAACTCTTCGAGGCACAGGTGGCACGCACCCCGGACGCGATCGCGGTGACCGCGGGCACCGACGTGCTGACGTACGCGGAACTCGACGCGCGGGCCGACCGCATCGCCCGGCTCCTGGCCGCACGCGGTGTCGGCCCCGAGGCGGTCGTCGCCGTGTGCATGGAGCGCGGCACCGGTCTGCCGGCCGCACTGCTGGGAGTCATGAAGGCCGGAGCCGCCTATCTGCCACTCGATCCAGAACACCCCTCAGAACGGCTGGCGTTCACCCTGGCCGACTCGGGAGCACGGTACGTGCTGACCGCGGGAGCGCAGCTGCCCGAGGTCGCGAGCGCGCCCGTGATCGACCTCGAGGACCCCGCCGTGTCGGCCGAGCTGGCAGCACTCCCGGCCGGGCGTGTCCGGCCCGGGGACCAGGGCGAGGCGCTGTCGCCCCGCCATCCGGCCTACGTGATCTACACCTCCGGTTCGACCGGCAGGCCCAAGGGCGTGGTCGTCGAGCACCGCTCCCTCGTCAACTTCCTGAGCGCGATGCGGGAGCACTGCCCGCTGGGTGCGGAAGACCGCCTGGTCGCCGTCACCACCATCGGCTTCGACATAGCGGCCCTGGAGCTGTACCTGCCGCTGCTCTCCGGAGCCCGGACGATCCTCGCCACCGGCGACCAGGTGCGCGACCCGCTCGCCCTGCGCGAGCTGCTGGCCTCCAGCGGCGCGACGGCCATGCAGGCCACGCCGAGCCTGTGGCACGCGCTGATCGCGGACGAGGAGGCGGACGCAGCAGCCGGGCACGTGCTGTCGGGGGTGCGGGCGCTCGTCGGCGGGGAGGCGTTGCCCGCCGGGCTGGCCACCCGCCTGCGCGAACGCGCCGCATCCGTGACCAACGTCTACGGCCCGACCGAGACCACCGTCTGGTCCACCGCTCTGCGGATCGACGGGGCCGCAGGCGAGGCACCGTCCATCGGCCGCCCGATCGCCAACACCCGCGCATACGTCCTCGGTTCCGGTCTCGCCCCCGTCCCGCCCGGGACCGAGGGCGAGCTGTACCTCGCGGGCGACGGGCTGGCCCGCGGCTATCTGGGACGTGCGGGACTGTCCGCCGAACGGTTCGTGGCCTGCCCGTTCGGGACGCCCGGCACACGCATGTACCGCACCGGCGACCTGGTGCGGTGGAGCCACGACGGTGAGCTGGAGTTCGTCGGCCGCGTCGACGACCAGGTCAAGGTGCGCGGCTTCCGTATCGAACTCGGCGAGATCGAAGCCGCCCTGGCCGGCCATCCTTCGGTGTCGCGCGCCGTCGCCGTGGCCCGTACGGAGGCGGACGGCGACCGGCGTCTCGTCGGCTACGTGGTGCCCTCGGCCGGAGACGGGCGCGAGGACCGTGCGCACCCGGACCCCGACGTGCTCATCGCGGCGGCGGCCGAGCGGCTGCCCTCCTACATGCTCCCCTCGGCCGTCGTGGTCCTGGACGCGCTTCCGTTGTCCCCGAACGGCAAGGTGGACCGCGCGGCGCTGCCCGCACCCGACTACGGGACGAGCGGTGCCACAGGCGGCAGGGCGGCCACGAGCCCGCAGGAGGAGATCCTGTGTGCCGCGTTCGCAGAGATCCTGGGCCTGCCCTCCGCCGGCGTCCACGACGACTTCTTCCGTCTCGGGGGCCACTCGCTGCTGGCCGCACGCCTCCTCAGCCGTATCCGGACGGTACTGGGAGCCGAGCTGCCGCTGCGCACGCTGTTCGACGCGCCGACTCCGGCCGGGCTCGCCGTACTGCTCCGCGGTGCGGGCGAGGCCCGTCAGCCCCTGACGGCGCGGGAGCGCCCCGGGAGGCTCCCGCTGTCCTACGCACAGCGCCGGATCTGGGTCGCCGACCGCATGGCGGACGGCGCACACACGGCCTACAGCATCCCGGTGGCCGTGCGTCTGTCGGGCTCCGTGGACCGGGCCGCGCTGGCAGCCGCGTTCCGCGACCTGCTGCTGCGCCACGAGGCGCTGCGCACGGTCTTCCCCGTCGCCGATGGTGAGCCGTACCAGCGCGTTCTGGGCCCGGAGGAGCCGGAGACACTGGGCTGGGAGCTGCGCTGCGCCGAGGCCGGGTCCGGCGAGCTGGCCCGCACCCTGGCCGGGGAGAGCGGGCGCCCCTTCGATCTGGCGGCCGAACTCCCTTTGCGGGCGGCGCTGTTCACGACCGGAGCGCAGGAGCATGTCCTCGCGCTGACCGTGCACCACATCGCCGGGGACGGCTGGTCGATGGGCCCCCTCGCAGACGACCTGGCGACGGCGTACGCCGCCCGCGCGGAGGGCCGGGTGCCGGAATGGGCGCCGCTGCCCGTGCAGTACGCGGACTACGCCCTGTGGCAGCGGGAGCTGGTGGAGGGGAACGCCGGTCCCGGGAGCACGCAGGCCCGCCATCTGGCGTACTGGCGCGAGGCCCTGGCAGACCTTCCGGACGAGCTGGAGCTGCCCGTGGACCGGCCGCGGGCCGCCGTCGCCTCCCACCAGGGGCACCTGGTCCCCCTGAACGTCCCGGCCGGGACGCACGCACGGATCACGGAGCTCGCGCGCGCCGAGGGCGTCACCGTGTTCATGGCGCTCCAGGCGGCACTGGCTTCACTTCTGTCGCGGCTCGGCGCGGGCACGGACATTCCGATCGGTGCCGCGGTCGCCGGACGGCCCGACGAAGCCGCCGACGGCCTGGTCGGCTGCTTCGTCAACAGTCTCGTGCTGCGCACCGACCTGTCGGGCGATCCGGCCTTCCGTGACGTGCTGGGCCGGGTGAGAGAGACGGCTCTCGCGGCGTTCGCACACCAGGACGTGCCGTTCGAGAGGCTGGTCGAGGAGCTGGCGCCCGGCCGCTCGCCGTCCCGGCACCCGCTCTTCCAGGTGATGCTGACGCTGCAGAACAACGCCGAGGCCACGCTCGACCTCCCCGGCATCACCACCGAGGTGCTGCCGGGGGGTCCGACGGCCTCGAAGTTCGACGCCGAGCTCGTGATGACGGAGCAGTACGACGCCGACGGCTCGCCCGTGGGACTGACGGGTTCGCTGACGGTCGCCGCCGATCTCTTCGACGCGGGGTCCGCCGAGCGGCTGGCGGAGCGATTCCAGCGTGTACTCGATCAGGTGGCCGCCGCCCCGCAGACCCGCCTGAGCGCGGTGGACGTGCTGGGGGAGGCCGAGCGGCACGCGGTGGTGGGCGGGTGGAACGACACCGCGCGGGACGTGGGAACGGCCACGCTCCCTGAGCTCTTCCGCGTGCAGGTGGCGCGGACACCAGAGGCCCTCGCGGTCGTCTTCGAGGGCGAGCGGCTCACCTACGCGCAGCTGGACGCGCGGGTGGAGCGGGTGGCACGGGTGCTGGCGGGGCGGGGAGCCGGGCCGGAGAGCGTCGTGGCGGTGTCGCTGCCGCGCTCCACGGAGCTGGTGATCGCACTGCTCGCCGTGCAGCGTGCGGGAGCCGCGTATCTGCCGCTGGATCCGGATCTCCCGGCGGAGCGGCGCGAGATCATGGTCGCGGACGCCGGTGCGTCGTGTGTCGTGGAGGGCGGGCTCCCGGAGGGTCCGGAGGGTGACCTGCCCGGTTCCTACGACCCGCGGAGCCCTGCCTACGTGATCTACACGTCCGGGTCCACGGGCCGCCCCAAGGGGGTGATGGTCCCTCACCGGGGGATCGCGAACCGGCTGCTGTGGATGCAGGACGAGTTCGGTCTCACGGCCGAGGACCGGGTGCTGCAGAAGACCGCCTCCGGCTTCGACGTGTCGGTCTGGGAGTTCTTCTGGCCGCTGCTCGCCGGTGCGGCGCTGGTGGTGGCGCGGCCGGAGGGCCAGTGGGACCCGGCGTACCTGGCCGGTGTGATCGCCGAGGAGGGCGTCACGACCGTCCACTTCGTGCCGTCCATGCTGCGGTCCTTCCTCGACGAACCGACGGCCGCCCGGTGCACCGGACTGCGCCGGGTGCTGTGCAGCGGGGAGGCGCTGTCCGCCCCGCTCGCGGCCCGCTTCCACGCCCTTCTGCCGGCCGGGCTGCACAACCTCTACGGGCCGACCGAGGCGTCCGTCGACGTGACGGCGGCACGGGTGGTGCCGGGCGCGCCGAGCGTCCCGATCGGGCGTCCGGTGTGGAACACCCGGACCTATGTTCTGGACGCCGCTCTGCGCCCGGTGGCCCCGGGCGTGGCGGGGGAGCTGTACCTGGCGGGCGCGCAGTTGGCGCGCGGGTACCTGGCGCGTCCGGACCTGTCCGCCGAGCGGTTCGTGGCCTGCCCGTTCGGTGGTCCGGGCGAGCGCATGTACCGGACGGGGGACCGGTCCCGGTGGAACCGGCAGGGCGAGGTCGAGTACCTGGGCCGTGTCGACGACCAGGTCAAGATCCGCGGCGTGCGGATCGAGCCGGCCGAGGTCCATGCTGTCGTCGCCGCACACCCGGGCGTGACCCAGGCCGCCGTCGTGGCCTGTGCGGACGTACCGGGTGAGGTGCTGCTGGCCGCGTACGTGGTGGGTACGGGCGATGACCTGGCCGGACAGGTACGGGAGTTCACCGCCGCGCGGCTGCCCCGCTACATGGTGCCTTCGGCGATCGTGGTGCTCGACGCGCTGCCGGTGACCGTCAACGGCAAGCTGGACCGCGCAGCCCTGCCGGCACCCGACTTCGCCGCGCTCGCGGGCAGCGGGCGCGGGCCGTCGGGCGCCCGCGAGGAGCTGCTGTGCGCCGTCTTCGCCGAGGTCCTCGGGCTGGCGACGGTCGGGGCAGAGGACAACTTCTTCGCGCTGGGCGGCCAGTCCCTGCTGGCCATCCGGCTGGTGGAGCTGCTGCGGGCGCAGGGCGTCTCGGTGTCCGTGCGCGCACTGTTCGAGGCGCCCACACCCGCGGGGCTCGCCGCCGCGGCCGGAGCCGCGCAGGTCGTCGTACCGGAGAACCGGATTCCGGAGGGTGCCACCGCGCTCACCCCCGCCATGCTGCCGCTGGTGCAGCTGGCGGACGAGGAGCTGGCGCGCGTCGTCGCGGGCGTCGAGGGCGGCGCGGCGAACATCGCCGACGTCTACCCCCTCGCGCCGCTCCAGGAAGGCCTGCTCTTCCACCATCTCCTCGCGGACGGCGGCGAGGACGGGTATGTCATGCGTGCCCTGCTGGAGTTCGACTCACGTGAGCTGCTGGACGCGTTCGCCGGTGCGGTGCAGCGAGTGGTGGACCGGCACGTCATCTACCGCACCTCGCTCGCCTGGCAGGGGCTTCCCGAGCCGGTTCAGGTGGTGTGGCGCAGCGCCGGGCTGCCCGTGACGGAGGTCGTCCTCGACCCCGGGGCCGAGGATCCGGGCGCCGCGCTGATGGGCCTGGTCGGCGGGACCATGGGGCTCGACCGGGCACCGCTGCTCGACCTGCACGTCGCCGCCGCCCCGGGCGGCCGCTGGCTGGCGCTGGCCCGGATGCACCACATCGTGCGCGACCACACGGCGCTGGAAGTGCTGCTGGAGGAGGTGGAGGCGTTCCTCGGCGGCCGCGGCGCGGAGCTCCCCGAGCCGCTGCCGTTCCGCAACTTCGTCGCCCAGGCACTCGGAGGCGTCGAACGGGCCGCGCACGAGCGGTACTTCGCGGGACTGCTCGGTGACGTCGACGAGCCGACCGCGCCGTACGGACAGGCCGACGTCCGCCACGACGGCTCGGACTCGGTCCACGAGGTGCTTCCGCTCGCACCGGAGCTGGACGCACGGCTGCGCACGGCCGCGCTCCGGCTGAGGACGAGCACGGCGACCCTCATGCACGTGGCCTGGTCCCGTGTCCTGTCGGTGATCAGCGGACGCTCCGACGTGGTGTTCGGCACGGTGCTGTTCGGGCGGATGAACGCGGGAGCGGGCGCCGACCGCGTCCCCGGCCCGTTCATGAACACCCTTCCGGTGCGCGCCCGTACGAGCGGTCTCGGAGTGCTGGACGCGGTGACCGCCATGCGCAGCCAGCTCGCCGCGCTCCTGGAGCACGAACACGCCCCGCTGTCGGTGGCCCAGCAGGCCGGCGGACGCGCCGGGGACGCCCCGGTGTTCACGTCCTTCCTCAACTTCCGCCACAACACCGGCCAGGGCACCGAGTGGTCCGTGCCCGGCGCCCGCCTGCTGATCTCCCGCGAGCGCACCAACTACCCCCTCGTGGTCCTGATCGACGACTACGGCGACGGCACCTCGGTGTCCGTGGACGCCGTCGCCCCGATCGAGGCGCGCGAGGTCGCCGAACTGATCCGTACGGCCACACGCAATCTGGTCGACGCCCTGGAGACGGCGCTGGACGGCGGCCCCGAGGCCCGGCTCGGCGAGGTCGGGGTGCTCGACGCGGACGAGCGTGCGCGGGTGCTGGAGGAATGGAACGGCACGGCGGCCGAGGTACCCCCCACCACCGTGACAGCCCTCTTCGAGGAGCGCGCGGCACGGGCGCCCGGTTCCCTTGCGGTGGTCTCGGGGGACGAGGCCGTCACCTACGGCGAACTGGACGCGCGCGCCAACCGGTTGGCGCACTTCCTCCGCGGGCAGGGCGTGGGTCCGGAGTCCGTGGTGGGACTCTGCCTGCCGCGCGGTCCCGAGATGATCACCGCGCTGCTCGGTGTCTGGAAGGCGGGTGCCGCCTATGTGCCCGTCGACCCGGGGCATCCGCCGGAGCGCGTCGCGTACGTCCTGGCCGACAGCGGAGCGGTGCTGCTGCTCACCGACGAGGAGACCCTGGAGGAGCTGCCGGCGGGGCGGGTGCGGCTGATCGCGCTCGACGACCCGCTGACCGGGATGCAGCTCTCCGCCGCCCCGGCCGGACCCCCGCCGGCCGTGACCCGGCCGGACGGACTCGCGTACGTCATCCACACCTCCGGCTCCACCGGCCGCCCCAAGGGCGTCGCGGTCACTCACCGAGGTCTGGCCAACTACGTCGTCACGGTCCCCGACCGGCTCGGCTTCGCGGCGGACGGGGGCCGCTACGCGCTGCTGCAGGCGCAGGTCACCGACCTCGGCAACACGATCGTGTTCGCCGCGCTCACCCGGGGCGGCGAACTGCACGTCCTGCCCGAGGAGTCCGTCACCGACCCGGAGGCGGTCGCCTCGTACCTCCGCGAGCAGCGCATCGACCACCTCAAGGCCGTGCCCTCCCACCTGGAGGCCCTGGCCGGGGCGCGGGGCGCTCGCGCCGTGCTTCCCGCCCGGTCGCTGGTGCTCGGCGGCGAGGCCGCCTCACCACGCCTCGTCGCGGACCTGCTGGCGGCGGCACAGGACGGACAGGAGGTCTTCAACCACTACGGTCCGACGGAGACCACGATCGGCGTGGTCACCACACGCCTGACCGGGGCGGCCGGGGCGGTGCCGATCGGCTCCCCGGTGGCCAACACCCACTGCTACGTGCTCGACGAGGCGCTCGCGCCCGTGCCGCGCGGCGTGACCGGTGATCTCTACGTCTCGGGCGCACAGCTCGCGCGCGGCTACGCCGGGCGCCCCGGCGCGACCGCCGAACGCTTCGTGGCCTGCCCGTACGGAGAGGCCGGGGCCCGGATGTACCGCACCGGGGACCGGGCCCGCTGGACGGCGGACGGCGAGCTCGTCTTCGGCGGCCGTGCCGACGACCAGCTGAAGATCCGCGGCTACCGCGTCGAGCCCGGTGAGGTGCGGTCCGTCCTCGTCGAGCACCCGCTCGTCACGCAGGCCGCCGTCGTCGCCCGCGAGGGGACGCTCGTGGCGTACGTGGTCCCCGACGAGCCCGGCGAGGACGAGGGACTGCCCGCCGCCGTACGGGAGTTCGCCGCACGCCGGCTGCCGGAGCACATGGTGCCGTCCGCCGTGGTCGTCCTCGAAGCGCTGCCGATCACCGCGAGCGGCAAGCTCGACCGCAAGGCGCTGCCCGCACCCGACTTCGCGGGGGCCGCAGGCGCGGGCCGGGCACCGGAGACCGAGCGCGAGCGCGTGCTGTGCGCGGCGTTCGCCGAGGTCCTCGACCTGGAGAGCGTCGGCGTCGAGGACGACTTCTTCGAACTGGGCGGCCACTCGCTCCTGGCCGTGCGGCTGGTGGAGGTGCTCCGCTCCCAGGGCGTCTCGGTGTCCGTGCGCGCGCTCTTCGACACACCGACGGCGGCCAGCCTGGCGCAGTCCGTGGGCGCGGAGGAGGTGGCCGTGCCGGAGAACCGGATACCGGAGGGCGCCACCGCGCTCACGCCCGGCATGCTGCCGCTGGTCGAGCTGACGGACGAGGAGCTGGCGCGCGTCGTCGCCGGCGTGGAGGGCGGCGCGGCGAACATCGCCGACATCTATCCGCTGGCCCCGCTCCAGGAAGGACTGCTGTTCCACCATGTGCTCGCGGACGGCGGCGCCGACGCGTACGTGATGCCGTCCGTCCTGGAGTTCGACACGCGCGGCCGGCTGGACGCCTTCCTGAACGCGCTGCGCAGCGTCGTGGAACGGCACGACATCTACCGCTCCTCCGTCGTCTGGGAGGGACTGCGGGAGCCGGTGCAGGCGGTGTGGCGCCACGTCGGTCTGCCCGTCGAGGAAGTGGTCATCGCCCCGGGCTGCGCCGATCCGGTCGCCGAGCTCGTCGCGGCAGGCGGGCTGTCGATGGATCTGGGCAGGCCGCCGCTCATCGGCATCCACATCGCGGCCGCTCCGCGCAGCGAGCGCTGGCTCGCGCTGCTGCGGGTGCACCACATGGTGCGCGACGGCACGGCGCTGGACGTGCTGCTGGGCGAAGTGGAGACGCTCCTCGCCGGGCGCGGCGACGAGCTGCCCGAACCGGTGCCGTTCCGCAACTTCGTTGCCCAGGCCCGCGGCCGCGTCGCACGCGCCGGTCACGAGCGCTACTTCGCCGAGCTCCTCGGCGACGTCGAACGGCCGACGGCCCCCTACGGGCTGGTCGACGTGCGGGGCGACGGCGCCGACGTCGAGCGGGCGGAGCTGACTCTCCCCGGCGCGCTCGACGGGCGGCTGCGGGCGGCCGCGCGGCGCACGGGTGTGAGCGCCGCGACCCTCATGCACGTGGCATGGGCGCGGGTGCTGGCGGCCGTCAGCGGGTCCGACGATGTCGTGTTCGGGACGGTGCTGTTCGGCCGGATCACGGCGGGGCCCGGGGCCGACCGGGTGCCGGGGCCGTTCATCAACACGCTGCCGGTGCGGGTCAGGACCCATGAACTCGGTGTGCTGGCGGCCGTCGCGGCCCTGCGCGGGCAGCTCGCCGAACTGCTGGAGCACGAGCACGCGCCGCTGGTCGTCGCGCAGCGCGCCAGCGGAGTGCCCGCGGAGACCCCGCTGTTCACCTCGCTCCTCAACCACCGCCGCAACGCCGGCCAGGACATGGACGAGCGCTGGGACACCGCCATGGCGGGCACCCGGCTCGTCTACTTCCGGGAGCGCACCAACTACCCGCTCAGCCTCTCCGTCGCGGACGACGGAGCCTCGCTGGGCCTGGTCGTGGACGCGGTCGCCCCCATCGACCCGCACGCGGTCGCCGTGCTCACGCGCACCGCGGTGAACGGTCTCCTCGCCGCCCTGGAGACGGCGCTTGACGGCGGCCCCGAACTGCCGCTGAGCGCTGTCGACGTACTGGACGAGGACGAGCACCGCCGTCTCACGGAGCAGTGGAGCGGCCATGTGCCGCAGGGCCTGGTGCCGCAGTTCCCGGAACTCGGTGGCGCGCAGGGCGACCGGGGACCTGCCACGGCCACCCGTGCCTATGTGCTCGACCGGTACCTGCGGTCCGTTCCGGTGGGCGTCGACGGTGAGCTGTACGTCGCAGGGGCGGACGGCGCACACGGGTTCCCGGACCAGCCGGCCGAAACGGCCGGGCGCTTCGTCGCCTGCCCGTACACGCCAGGTGGACGGATGTACCGCACCGGTGAGCGCGCCCACTGGACCGCCGACGGGGCCCTGGTCCCGGCAGCCGGCCAGGACCGTCACGCGACGCCGCCGGACGACGAGGAGCAGCCCGCCTCCGCCGCGTCCCGTGCTCCCCAGAACATCTGGGAGGAGCTGCTGTGCGGGCTGTTCGCGCAGGTGGTGGGCCGGGACGAGGTCGGTGTGCACGACGACTTCTTCCGGACGCTGGGCGGACACTCGCTGATGGCGACCCAGCTCATCAGCAGGGCCCGCGCCCTCCTGGGCGTCGAGGTACCGCTGCGCGCCCTGTTCGAGGCACCGACACCAGCAGGACTCGCCCGGCGGCTGCCCGGTGCCGCGGCTTCGAGGCCCCCGCTGACCGCAGGGGAGCGCCCCGAGCAGCCGCCGTTGTCCTACGCGCAGCGAAGGCTCTGGTTCCTCGGCCAGTTGGAGGGGCCGAGCGCGACCTACAACATCCCGGTGGCGCTGCGGCTCACCGGCAGCGTCGACCGGCAGGCACTGGGCGTGGCGCTGCGCGACGTGCTGGGGCGGCACGAGGTGCTGCGGACGCGGTTCGAGGTGGCGGACGGGAGCCAGGGCGAGCCGTACCAGAGGCTCGTGCCGCTGGAGGACCTCGACTGGGAGCTGTCTGCGGTCGCTGTCGCGCCGGACGGACTGGACCGGGCGCTGGCGGAGGCGTCCTCGTACGCCTTCGATCTCGCGCGGGAAGTGCCCGTCCGTGCCTGGCTGTTCGGCACCGGGCCCGGGGATCACGTGCTGCTCGTCGTGATCCACCACGTCGCCACCGACGGCTGGTCGGCAGGACCGCTCGCACACGATCTGTCGGACGCCTACGAGGCGCGCCGGGAGGGCCGTGCGCCCGAGTGGGAGCCGCTGCCCGTGCAGTACGCGGACTACGCGCTGTGGCAGCGGGGGCTGCTCGGCGAGGTGTCCGAGCCGGACAGTCTGCTCGCCCGTCAGGTCGGTCACTGGCGGACGGCGCTCGCCGGAGCTCCCGAGGAGCTGGTGCTGCCCGCCGACCACGCCCGGCCAGCCGTCGCCTCGCACCGCGGCCACCGGATCCCGCTGGAGATCCCGGCCACGGTCCACGCCCGGGTCGCGGAGCTGGCGCGGGCCCAGAACGTGACGGTGTTCATGGTGCTCCAGGCCGCGCTGGCCTCGTTGCTCTCCCGGCTGGGCGCGGGCACCGACATCCCGGTCGGCTCGCCGCACGCCGGCCGTTCCGACGAGGCACTCGACGACCTCGTCGGCTACTTCGTCAACACCCTGGTGATACGGACCGACGTGTCCGGAGACCCGACCTTCCGGGAGACCCTTGCCCGGGTCCGCGAGGCGAGTCTGTCGGCCTTCGCGCACGGTGACGTGCCGTTCGAGAAGCTCGTGGAGGAGCTGGCTCCGGGCCGCTCCCTGGCCCGTCACCCGCTCTTCCAGGTGGTGCTGAACCTCCAGAACAACGCCGGGTCCGTGCCGCAGCTGACCGGGTTGCGGGCCGAGCCCGTGCCCACGGGGCTGTCGGAGGCCAAGTTCGACCTCGACATCGGCGTGGAGGAGACCTTCGGCGCCGATCGCTCGCCCGCCGGAATGCACGGCAGGGTGGTCGCGGCCGCCGATCTCTTCGAGACGGAGACCGCCGAGCTGTTGACGCGCCGCCTCGTGCGGGTGCTCGACCTGCTGACCCGGAACCCGGAGACCAGGCTGAGCGCCGTCGACGTCCTGGGCGACGACGAGCGCTCCCGGGTGCTGGAGACCTGGCAGGTACCGCAGGCGGTACCGGCTCGCTCCGCCACCCTGCACGAACTGTTCGAGGCGCGTGCCGCGGGCGACTCCGACGCGGTGGCGCTCGTCCCGGAGCACGGCGACCGGGTCACCTATGCCGACCTGGACGCGCGGGCCAACCGGATGGCACGGCTGCTCCGGGCACACGGCGTGGGCCCGGAGGCGGTCGTCGGTGTCTGTCTGGAACGCGGCACCGACCTGGTCGCCACGCTGCTCGGCGTGCTCAAGGCAGGCGCCGCCTACCTCCCGGTCGACCCCGCCTACCCGGCGGACCGCATCGCGTTTCTCCTCAAGGACGCCTCGCCGGCGGTGGTGGTCACGACCGCCGCGCTCGGCGAGCGGCTGGAGCCGGCCGGCCAGGGGCCGGAACTGGTCACACCCGACGACGCACGGGAGCTGGACGGCCGGCCGCTGACGGCCGGCGAGCGGCAGCCGAGGCTGCCCGACCATCCGGCATACGTGATCTACACATCGGGTTCGACCGGCACCCCGAAGGGAGTCGTGGTCACCCATCGCGCCGTCACCGACCTGTTTGCGCAGTCGCGCGGCCTCTTCGGCTTCGGGCCGGACGACGTGTGGAGCTGGTTCCATTCGTTCGCCTTCGACTTCTCCGTCTGGGAGATCTGGGGAGCGCTGCTGCACGGCGGTCGCGTCGTCGTGGTGCCGTACGAGGTGTCCCGCTCCCCGGAGGAGTTCCTGGAGCTGCTGGAGCGTGAGCGCGTGACGGTGCTGAGTCAGACGCCGTCCGCGTTCTACCAGCTCATGGTGGCGGAGGAGCGTCGCCCCGATGCGGTCGCCGCGCTGCGCACCGTGGTGTTCGGGGGCGAGGCCCTGGACCCGGCGCGGCTCACGGGCTGGTGGGAGCGGCACGGGAACAGCGGGACGAACGGTCCCCGGCTGGTGAACATGTACGGCATCACGGAGACCACGGTCCACGTCACCTTCCGCGAGCTGGCCGCCCGGGACACGGCGGGCAGCGTCATAGGCCGCGGGCTGCCGGGACTGAGCGTCTACGTCCTGGACGAGCGGCTGTCACCCGTGCCCGTCGGGGTCGCCGGTGAGATGTACGTCGCGGGGGAGCGGCTGGCGCGCGGGTACCTGGGACGCGCAGGGCTGACGGCCGAGCGGTTCGTCGCCTGTCCGCACGTGCCCGGTGGCCGCATGTACCGCACGGGGGACCGGGCACGCTGGACCGGGGACGGGGAGCTCGTCTTCGCCGGCCGGGCCGACGACCAGGTGCAGATCCGGGGCTTCCGGATCGAGCCGGGCGAGATCCAGGCCGTGCTGGCCGAGTGCCCCGGCGTGGACCAGGTCGCGGTCGTCGCGCGGGAGGGTGCCACCGGCGACGTCCAGCTCGTGGCCTACGTCGTGCCCCAGCAGCCTGCCCGGGGCGCGAGCGCACTGCCGGGAGCCGCCGAAGCCGCGGCGGATGCGGAACTCGTGCCGCTGGTGAGGGGTTTCGCGGCCACTCGGCTGCCCGGCCACATGGTCCCCGCAGCCGTCGTCGCGCTGGAGGAACTGCCCCTGACCGTCAACGGCAAACTGGACCGCAAGGCCCTGCCCGCGCCCGACTTCGCGGCGCTGGCCGGCGCCGGCCAGCGGATGCCGGCGAACGATCGGGAGGAGGCCGTGTGCGCCGCGTTCGCCCAGGTGCTCGGCCTGGCGACCATCGGCATGGACGACGACTTCTTCGCGCTCGGCGGCCACTCCCTGCTCGCCGTCCGGCTGGCCGAAACGCTGCGCGAGCGCGGCATGCCGGTGTCGGTACGGGCCCTGTTCGAGACACCGACCCCCGCGGGGCTGGCCACGGCGACAGCACCCCGGCAGATCGTGGTGCCGGCGAACCGTATTCCGGCCGGTGCGGCGGTGCTCTCGCCCGGGATGCTGCCGTTGGTGGAGTTGTCGGATGTGGAGTTGGCGCGGGTCGTGGCGAGTGTTGAGGGGGGTGGGGCGAACGTTGGGGATGTCTATCCGTTGGCTCCGCTGCAGGAGGGGTTGTTGTTCCATCATCTTCTGTCGGAGGGTGGTGAGGACGCGTATGTGCTGCCGACGGTGTTGGAGTTTGCTTCGCGTGGGCGGCTGGATGCGTTCGTGGGTGCTTTGCAGCGGGTGGTTGACAGGCATGACATCTTCCGTACGTCGTTCGTGTGGGAGGGGTTGGCGGAGCCGGTTCAGGTGGTGTGGCGGCGTGCGGTGCTGCCGGTGACCGAGATGTATCTGGATCCGTTGGATCCGGTGGCATCGTGTGGTCTCTCGATGGACCTGGGGCGGGCGCCGCTCGTCGATCTCCATGTGTCGCCCGCTCCGGGAGGCGGGGGTGAGGGGCGCTGGCTGGGTGTGGTCCGGGTGCATCACCTGGTGCAGGACCACACCGCACTCGACGTCGTCCTGCGGGAGATCCGGGCGTTCCTGACGGGAGACGAAGAGACGCTGCCGGAGCCACTGCCGTTCCGCGACTTCGTCGCGCAGGCGCGCAGCGGCGTCGAACAGGGCGTACACGAGGCCTACTTCGCCCGACTGCTCGGCGACGTCGACGAGCCGACGGCTCCGTACGGACTCGCCGAGGCACACGGTGACGGCAGCGGCGTCGTGCGTGCGACCGCACCCCTGGTGCCCGCGCTGGAGGAGCGCCTGCGCACGGTCGCGCGCCGGCTCGACACCACCGTCGCCACGGTGATGCACGTCGCCTGGGCGCGGACGCTCGCGGTGATCGCCGGACGGAAGGACGTCGTCTTCGGGACGGTCCTCTTCGGCCGGATGAACGCCGGAACGGGAGCGGAGCGCGTCCCGGGGCCGTTCATCAACACGCTGCCGGTGCGGGTGCGTACGGCGGATCTGGGCGTACGCGAAGCCGTCGTCGCCCTGCGCGGCCAGCTCGCCGAACTCCTGGAGCACGAGCACGCACCGCTCTCGACGGCGCAGCGCGCCGGCGCCGTCGCAGCCGGCACACCGCTGTTCACCGCACTCTTCAACTACCGCACCGGGGGCGGGACCGCAGACGGAACCGCGGTGGACGGTGCCGACGGCATCCGGCTGCTGTCCTCGCGTGAGCGGACCAACTACCCCCTGACCGTGGCCGTCGACGACCACGGCCCCGGCGCGGGACTCGCCGTGACCGTGGACGCCGTGGCATCCCTCGACCCGCGCGAGATCGCCGCGCTGGTGAGGACCGCGACGGAAGGGCTGGTCGGCGCACTGGAAACAGCCGTCGACGGCGGCCCCGAGGCACCGCTGAGCTCGGTCGAGGTGCTCGGGGAGGACGAGCTGCGGCGCGTGGTGTCGGAGTGGAACGACAGCGCGACGGAGCTTCCCGAAGGCACCCTGCCTGCCCTGTTCGGGGCACAGGCGGCACGGACACCCGACGCGGTGGCCCTGGTGACCGAGGACGGCGGCGAGGTCTCGTACGCGGAACTCGACGCACGCTCGAACCGCATGGCGCGGCTGCTGACCGCGCACGGTGTCGGTACCGAGTCCGTCGTCGGCGTCTGTCTGGAACGCGGAGCCGACCTGTTGACCGCACTGCTGGGGATCCTGAAGGCGGGCGGCGCCTATCTGCCGGTCGACACCGATCTGCCGGCCGAGCGCGTGGCCGTGCTGCTGGAGGACGCCGTCCCCTCCGTGGTCGTGACGAGCACGGAACTGCGCCACCGACTGCCCAGGGGCATCGCGACCGTCGTGGCCGACGACGCACGGGACCTGCCGGGCACGCCGCTCGGAGCGGACGAGCGGCCCGCCCTGCGGCCCGCACACCCGGCGTATGTGATCTTCACGTCCGGCTCCACGGGACGCCCCAAGGGCGTCGTCGTCCCGCACGACGCGATCGTCAACCGACTGGGCTGGATGCAGAAGCAGTTCGGCCTGACGGCCGGCGAGGACCGGGTGCTGCAGAAGACGCCGACCGGGTTCGACGTATCGGTGTGGGAGCTGTTCTGGCCACTCCTGGAGGGAGCGGCCCTGGTGCTGGCACGCCCCGGCGGACACCGGGACCCGGCGTATCTCGCGTCGTTCGTCGTCGCTCACCGGATCACGACGGCGCACTTCGTGCCGTCGATGCTGGAGGCCTTCCTGGCCGAACCGGCGGCGGCGCGCTGCACGGGACTGCGGCGCGTGATCTGCTCGGGTGAGGCGCTCACACCCGCACTGCGCGAATGGTTCTTCGCCGTGCTGGGCGGCGCGGGTACCGAACTCCACAATCTGTACGGACCCACGGAGACCGCGGTCGATGTCACCTCCTTCAACTGCCGCCCGGGTCAGGGCGACCGGGTGCCGATCGGCGCTCCGGTGGCCAACACGCGTCTGTTCGTGCTCGACGAGTGGCTCTCGCCCGTGCCACCCGGCGTCCCGGGCGAGCTGTACGTGTCCGGGGTCCAGGTCGCGCGCGGATACGTGGGCCGGGCGGGTCTGACCGGCGAGCGCTTCGTGGCCTGCCCCTTCGACGCGGGGTCGCGGATGTACCGGACCGGTGACCGGGCCCGGTGGAACACGCGGGGCGAGGTCGAGTACCTGGGGCGGGCGGACGACCAGGTCAAGGTGCGCGGAATCCGCGTCGAGCCCGGCGAGGTGCAGGCCGTGGTGGCCGCGCACCCGGACGTCGTGCAGGCCGCCGTCCTCGCCCGCGAGGACACACCGGGCGACATCCGTCTCGTCGCCTATGTCGTGGGGACGGGGGACGACGTGACCACCCGCATCCGGGAGTTCACATCGGCCAGGCTGCCCGACGCCATGGTCCCCTCCGCGGTCGTCGTGCTCGACGCGCTGCCGGTGACCGTCAACGGCAAGCTCGACCGCAAGGCCCTCCCGGCCCCCGACCTCGCCGCGCTCGCCGGCACGGGAAGGCCGCCGGCCGACGAGCGGGAGGAGCGCCTGTGCGAGCTCTTCGCCGAGGTGCTCGGGGTCGAACGGGTCAGCGCCGACGACGACTTCTTCGCACTCGGCGGCCACTCGCTGCTCGCCACCCGGCTGCTCAGCCGGGTGCGCACCTCACTCGGCGTGGAAGTGACGCTGCGCACGCTCTTCGAGGCCCGGACCGTCGAGGCGCTGGCCCTCGAATGCCACAACAAAACTTCAGCTAGGCCGGCGTTGCGGCCGATGCGCAACCAGGGGGATTCCTGATGATTCCGGTGTCATTCGCGCAGCGTCGGCTCTGGGTCATAGACCAGCTGGAGGGCCCCGGCGCGACGTACAACATCCCCGTGGCCCTGCGGCTCTCGGGCAGGCTGGACCGGGCTGCGCTGAACGCGGCGCTGCGCGACGTCCTCGCCCGCAACGAGGTGCTGCGCACCGTGTTCCCGGTGCGGGACGGCGAGCCGTACCAGCGCATCCTGCGGATCGACGGGGCCCAGGGACCCGACCTGATCGACTGGGAGCTGCACGTCGGTGACGTCGATCCGGCGGACCTGGACAAGGCGGTCGCCGACGCGTCCCGGCACGTGTTCGACCTCGCATCCGAAGTGCCCCTGCGTGCCTCGCTCTTCGTGCTGGGACCCGACGACCACGTCCTGGTCGTCGTGATGCACCACATCGCCAGCGACGCCTGGTCCATGGGGCCGCTCATCCGCGACCTCACCGCCGCCTATCTGGCGCGCAGCGCAGGGCGGGCGCCCGGGTTCGAGCCGCTGCCCGTGCAGTACGCCGACTACGCGCTGTGGCAGCGCGAGCTGCTCGGCGACGCCGGCGACCCCGGCAGTGTGCTCGCCCGCCAGGTCGCCTACTGGCGCGAGGCCCTGGCCGGCTCCCCGCAGGAGCTGACGCTGCCCACCGACCGCGCGCGCCCCGGATCCCCCTCGGGGCGCGCGCACCAAGTACCGCTGGAGGTGTCGGGCACGGCACACGCCCGGCTGGCCGGCATCGCACGTGCGCAGGGCGCCACACCGTTTATGGTGGTGCAGGCGGCACTCGCCGTCGCGCTGTCGAAGATCGGCGCGGGCACGGACATCCCCATCGGTACGGACGTCGCGGGCCGGACCGACGAGGGACTCGAGGACCTGGTCGGGTTCTTCGTCAACACGCTGGTGCTGCGCACCGACCTGTCCGGCGACCCGACGTTCCACGAGGTGCTGACGCGGGTGCGGGAGAACACCCTGTCCGCCTTCGAGCACCAGGACGTGCCGTTCGAGAAGCTGGTCGAGGAGCTGGTCCCGGCGCGTTCGCTGGCCAGGCACCCCCTCTTCCAGGTCGTGCTGACGCTGCGGAACGACGCCGGACCCGAGTTCGACCTGCCGGGGCTGCGTGCCGAGGGCATCCCCTCCGGGTACGTCGTGGCCAAGTTCGACCTGGAGATGGCCGTCGAGGAAACGTACGACGCGCACGGTGCTCCCGCGGGGCTGCGCGGCTCGCTGACCGGCGCCGCCGACCTCTTCGACGCGGAGACCGTCGAGCGGCTCGCGGCCCGGGTGGTCCGGGTGCTGGAGCAGGCCGCGGATGCCCCGGGGACCCGGCTGAGCGCGGTGGACGTGCTCGACCGGACGGAGCGACAGCTGGTCCTCGGGACCTGGAGCCGCGAGGCGGCGTCACGGCTGCCGGAGGCGGCACCGGACGCGGTGTACGTACTGGACGCGCACCGCGCACCCGTGCCGGTGGGCGTCGCGGGCGAGGTCTACGTCGTGGGGGCGGGCCCGGACGGGGACGCCGGTGCCGGGACCGAGCCGATGCCCTGTCCGTTCGTACCGGGAGCGCTGATGCGCCCCACCGGGGACAGTGCGCGATGGACGCCCGGCGGGCAGCTCGTGTTCCTCGGCCGTACGGACGAGCTGCGGGACCGGAGCGTGCCGGCCGCCCTCGGAGCGGACCCCGAGCCCCCGAACCGTGGCAGGGCGCCCGCGACCGTCTGGGAAGAGCTGCTGTGCGGCATGTTCGCCCAGGTGCTCGGCCGGGAGACCGTAGGCGTCGAGGAGGACTTCTTCCAGCTGGGCGGGCACTCGCTGTCCGCGATCAAGCTGCTGAGCCGGGTGCGGGTGGTGCTCGGCGTGGAGGTGCCGCTGCGCGCGCTGTTCGAGGCGCCGACCGTGGCCGGACTCGCCGCACACCTCCCGGTTTCCCCGGCGGCGTCGCTGCCGCTGACCGCGGCCGGCCGCCCCGAGCGGTTGCCGCTCTCCTTCGCCCAGCGCCGCCTGTGGTTCATCGGCCAGCTCGAAGGCCCCAGCGCCACGTACAACATCCCCGTCGCCCTCCGCCTCACCGGCGCCGTGGACCGCGAGGCACTGAACGCCGCGCTGTGCGATGTCATCGCGCGTCACGAGGTGCTGCGCACCCGCTTCGCGGTCCTCGAAGGCGAGCCGTACCAGCAGGTACTCGATCCCGGCGCGCTGGACTGGGCCCTGCACATCGAGGACGTCGCACCCGGCAGGCTGGACGGCGCCGTCGCCTCGGCGGCGGCCCACGCCTTCGACCTGTCCTCGGAACTCCCGGTCCGTGCCTCGCTGTTCGTCACCGGACCGGGCGAGCAGGTGCTCGTCGTGGTCGTGCACCACATCGCCAGCGACGGGTGGTCGACCGAGCCGCTGGCCCGGGACGTCTCCGTCGCGTACGCGGCGCGCTGTGCGGGACGCGTGCCCGACTGGCGGCCGCTGCCGGTGCAGTACGCCGACTACGCGCTGTGGCAGCGGCGGCTGCTGGGCGAGGAGTCCGACCCGGACAGTGTGCTGAGCAGGCAAGTGGCCTACTGGCGCGAGGCTCTGGACGGTGTGCCCGAGGAACTCCCGCTGCCCGCCGACCACCCACGCCCCGACGTCGCGAGCTACGACGGCCACCGGGTCCTCGCCGAGGTGCCGGCCGAGGTGCACGCGCGCCTCGCCGAGGCCGCGCGCGCCGAGAACGCGACGACGTTCATGGTGCTCCAGGCCGCGCTGGCCATGCTGCTGTCGAAGCTCGGTGCGGGCCACGACATTCCCATCGGCACGGACGCCGCGGGCCGCACCGACGAGGCCCTGGACGACCTCGTCGGATTCTTCGTCAACACCCTGGTGCTGCGTACCGACCTCTCGGGGGATCCCACGTTCCGGGAGATGCTCGCCCGCGGCCGGGAGACGAGCCTGTCCGCGCTGACCCACCAGGACGTGCCGTTCGAGAAGCTCGTCGAGGAGCTTGCACCCGTACGCTCCATGGCCCGGCACCCGCTCTTCCAGGTCGTCCTCACCCTGGAGAACCAGGCCGAGTCCGGGCTCGACCTGCCCGGCGTGCGCGCCGAGTCCACGCCGACGATGCTCACCACCGCCAAGTTCGACCTGGACCTCGGTGTCCAGGAGACCTTTGACGCCCATGGTGCCCCCGCGGGGCTGCACTGCTCCCTCATCGCCGCCGCCGACCTCTTCGCCCAGGGTTCGGCCGAACTGCTCGCCCAGCGGCTCGTCCGCGTCCTGGAGCTTCTCGCCACGGACCCGGACACCCGGCTCAGCGCCCTCGACGTCCACATCGAGGGCGAGCGGCAGCGTGTGCTGGCCGAGTGGAGTGCCACGGACCCGCGGATCGAGGGCGCCGGTACGGCCGACGGGGACACCCGCGCCTATGTGCTCGACGCCGGGCTCGCACCGGTCCCCGCCGGAGTGCACGGCGAGCTGTACGTCGCCGGGTCGGGGCCGGCCCGCGACCGCCGGGACGGCCCCGGCCCGACCGCGGCGGCCCTCGTCGCGAACCCCTTCGCCGCCGACGGCTCCCGGCTGCACCGCACCGGCGCCCGCGCACGCTGGACCGCCGACGGCCGCCTGATGATCACGAGCGGCGCCACGGACGACCGCGCGGCCGGACTCACCCCTGCGCCCCGGTCCGGCGGCGGGAGCGGACGCCGCCCGTCCGGACTGCGCGAGGAACTGCTCTGCGCCGTCTTCGCGCAGGTGCTGGGCCGGGACGGCGTCGGCGTGGACGACGACTTCTTCCGGCTGGGCGGGCACTCGCTGTCCGCGATCCGACTGCTGAGCCGGGTGCGGGTGGTGCTCGGCGTGGAGGTGCCGCTGCGCGCGCTGTTCGAGGCGCCGACCGTGGCGGGACTCGCGGCCCGCATCGCCGGCTCCGGCGCGGCCCGCCCGGCCCTGACCGCGGCGGACCGCCCCGAGCGGCTGCCGCTCTCCTTCGCCCAGCGCCGCCTGTGGTTCCTCGGCCAGCTGGAGGGCCCCAGCCCCACCTACAACGTCCCGATCGCGCTGCGGCTCACCGGCGACCTCGACGCGCAGGCCCTGGACGCGGCGCTGCGCGACGTCGTCCGCAGGCACGAGGTGCTGCGCACCGTCCTGGCCACGGCCGACGGCGAGCCCTACCAGCGTGTCCTCGACGCAGGCACCCTCGACTGGGGACTGCGGCTCTCCCGGGTTGCCCCCGAGGACCTGGAGCGCACCGTCACCGAGGACGCCGCGCACGTCTTCGACCTGGCCGCGGAGATCCCGATCCGCGCCCACCTCTACGGGACGGGCCCCCGGGAACACGTCCTGCTGGTGGTGCTGCACCACATCGCCAGTGACGGCTGGTCGACCGAACCGCTGGCCCGGGACCTGTCCACCGCCTACGCGGCGCGCCACGCGGGGCAGGAACCCGCCTTCGCGCCGCTGCCGGTGCAGTACGCCGACTACGCGCTGTGGCAGCGCAGGCTGCTGGGCGAGGAGTCCGACCCCGACAGCGTGCTGACCCGGCAAGTGGCCTACTGGCGCGCGGCGCTGGACGGAGCACCCGAGGAACTCGCACTGCCCGCCGACCACATAAGGCCCGCCGTCGCCTCGCACCGCGGACACCGGGTCCCTGTCGAGATCCCCGCGGCCGCCCACGCCCGGCTGGCCGAACTGGCCCGCACCGAGGGCGTGACCGTGTTCATGGTGCTCCAGGCCGCGCTGGCCATGCTGCTGTCGAAGCTGGGCGCGGGCACCGACATTCCCATCGGCTCGCCCAACGCGGGCCGTACGGACGAGGCGCTGGACCGCCTCGTCGGCTACTTCGTCAACACCCTCGTGATCCGCACCGATCTCCACGGGGACCCGACGTTCCGCGAGATGCTCGGCCGGGTCCGCGAGACGAGCCTGTCCGCGCTGGAGCACCAGGACGTGCCGTTCGAGCGGCTCGTCGAGGAGCTGTCCCCGAGCCGCTCCATGGCCAGGCACGCCCTGTTCCAGGTGATGCTGACCCTCCAGAACCAGGCCGAGGCCGTGCTCGACCTGCCGGAGCTGCGCATCGAGGGCCTGTCGTCGGGTGCCTCGCTCGCGAAGTTCGACCTGGAGGTCATCGTCGGCGAGGAGTTCGACGCCGACGGAGCACCTGCCGGGGTGCGCGGCTCGGTGACCGGTGCCACCGACCTCTTCGACGCCGAGACCCTCACCCGGTTCTCCGAGCGCCTCACATACGTGCTGGACCTGCTGTCGAGCGGCCCGGACACGCGGCTGGGTGCGCTCGACGTCCTCGACCGGGCCGAGCGCCTGCGTGTTCTGGACGAATGGAACGACACCGACGCCGACGTGCCGCCCATGACCGTCCCCGGCCTGTTCGCCGTGCAGGTGCGCCGCAGCCCCGACGCGCCCGCGGTCGAGTCGGGCGGCACGACGCTGACGTACGCCGAACTGGACGCGCGCGCCAACCGCCTGGCCCACCTGCTGGCCGCCCGCGGCGTCGGCCCCGAGTCCGTCGTCGGCGTGGCGCTGGAGCGCGGCACCGAGCTCATGGTGACTCTGCTGGCCGTCCTCAAGGCGGGCGGTGCCTACATGCCGCTCGACGCCGACCACCCGGCCGAGCGACTCGCCTACATGCTCAGCGACGCGAGCGCCGACTGCGTCGTCACCGCGGCGTCCTGGGGCGGATCCCTGCCCTCCGACGTCCCCCTGATCGACCTGGAGGACGCCGGCACGGCCACCGCCCTCGCGGCGGCCGACGCCGAAGCGCCGCCCGAGGGCCGCACCACCCACCCGGCCCAGCCCGCCTACGTGATCTACACGTCCGGCTCCACGGGACGCCCCAAGGGCGTGCTCGTCCCGCACAACGGCGTCGCCGCCCTCGTCGCCGGGCAGCGCGACGCCCTCGGTGTGGGGCCCGGGGCGCGGGTCGCCCAGTTCGCCTCCGCCGGGTTCGACACCTTCGGCTGGGAGTGGCTGATGGCCCTGGTCTCCGGCGCGGCACTGGTGGTGATCCCCAGGGAACAGCGCCTCGGCGCTGCCCTGCCCCGCTTCCTGCGGGCACGGAACATCACCCATGTCACGCTGCCGCCCGCCGTCCTCGCGACGCTGGAGGACGGCGTGCTCGGCACTGACCTCGTGCTGACCGTCGCGGGCGAGGCCACCGGCGTCGAACTGATGGCGCGCTGGGCACCCGGCCGTACCATGTTCAACTCGTACGGGCCGACCGAGACCACCGTCGACGCCACGATGTGGCGCTGCGACCCCGATGCCACGCAGGTCGCGATCGGCCGCCCCGTCGTGAACACCCGGGTGTACGTGCTCGACGAGACCCTGTGCCCCGTGCCCGCCGGCGTGCCCGGCGAGCTCTACGTCTCCGGCGACGGCCTCGCACGTGGCTATCTCGGACGCCCCGGCCTGACGGCCGAACGGTTCGTGGCCCACCCGTACGGTGCGCCCGGGCAGCGTCTCTACCGCACGGGCGACCGGGCCCGCTGGACGTCCGCGGGACAGCTGGTCTTCGCGGGCCGCGCCGACGACCAGGTGAAGATCCGCGGCGCACGGGTCGAGCCCGGTGAGATCCGCGCCGTGCTCACCGCCCACCCGCAGGTCGCGCAGGCCGAGGCGCTGGTGCGCGAGGACTCCCCGGGCGAGCGGCGACTCGTGGCGTACGTCGTCCCCGCGCCCGGCACCGACCGCCCCCGCACGGCCGGACTTCCCGCCGAGCTCCTGCAATGGGCCGCCGGATTCCTCACCGACCACATGGTGCCCTCGGCCGTGGTGCTGCTGGACGAACTGCCCATCACCGTGAACGGGAAGCTCGACCGTGCCGCCCTGCCCGCACCCGGGGCCGCGGCGCGCGCCGACGAGGCCGGCCGGGCACCCGCCGACGTGCGCGAGGAATTGCTGTGCGCGGCGTTCGCCGAGGTCCTCGGAGTGGCACACGTCGGTGTCGACGACGACTTCTTCGCTCTCGGCGGCCACTCACTGCTCGCCGTCCGGCTGGCCAGCAGAGTACGCAGAGTGCTCGGCACCGACCTCGACGTCCGTCTGCTCTTCGAGGAGCCGACAGCCGCGGGACTGGCGGCGCGGCTGGCGGGCGGTGACGGCTCCCGCGCCGTGCTCACACCCCAGGAGCGCCCCGAACGGCCCCCGCTCTCCTACGCGCAGCGCCGCCTCTGGTTCATGGAACAGCTCCAGGGGCCCAGCACCGTCTACAACATCTCGGTCGGTCTCCGTCTCACCGGGCCGCTCGACCGGAAGGCCCTGGGGGCCGCGTTCCTCGACGTCATCGCCCGTCACGAGGTGCTGCGCACGGTGTTCCCCCTGGCCGGCGACGAGCCCTACCAGCACGTTCTCGACCCGGAGGAGCTGGACTGGCGGCTCACCGTGACCGAGACTACGGCGGAGGAACTGAAGGCCGCGGTCGGCGAGACTCTGGCGCACACCTTCGACCTGGCCGCCGAGATCCCCGTACGGGCCACCCTGTTCGCGGCCGGCCCGGACGAGCACGCGCTCGTCGTGGTCTTCCACCACATCGCGAGCGACGGCTGGTCGGACGGCCCGCTCGCCGGCGACCTCGCTTTCGCGTACGAGGCTCGGAGCGAGGGGCGAACCCCGGTCTTCGCACCGCTGCCGGTGCAGTACGCGGACTACGCGCTGTGGCAGCGGGAGCTGCTGGGCGACGAGGACGATCCGGAAAGCCTGCTGGCCCGTCAGATCGCCTACTGGCGGCGGACGCTGGCCGGCGCCCCGGGAGAGCTCGCACTGCCCTTCGACCACGCGCGCCCCGCAGTGGGTTCGCACCGGGGCCACGAGGCGCACGTCGAAGTCCCCTCCCAGGTGCACGCCCAGCTGATCGAGCTCGCACGCGCCGAGGGCGTCACTCCCTTCATGGTGCTTCAGGCCGCCCTGGCCGTGACTCTGTCCCGGCTCGGTGCCGGAACCGACATCCCCATCGGCTCCCCGCACGCGGGACGCGTGGACGCGGCACTGGACGACCTCGCCGGGTTCTTCATCAACACCGTGGTCGTACGCACGGACCTGACGGGCGATCCGACCTTCGGCCAGATCCTGGCGCGCGTACGCGAGACGACCCTGTCCGCCATCTCACACCAGGACGTGCCGTTCGAGAGGCTGGTGGAGGAGCTGGCCCCCAGCCGCAGCCTCGCCCGGCATCCCCTGTTCCAGGTCATGCTCACCATGCACAACAACGCCGAGGCGAACCTGGGCCTGGCCGGCCTGCGTACCAGCGGCATGCCCGCGACGGAACGGGCGGCCAAGTTCGACCTGCACCTCCAGATCGGTGAGGTCTTCGACGCCGACGGAGCCCCCGCGGGACTGCGGGGCTCGACCGTCGCCCCGGCCGACCTCTTCGAGGCGGAGACGGTCGCGCGGCTGACCGCCTGCTGGGCACGGACGCTCCAGTCACTCGTGACCGCCCCGGCCGTTCGGCTGAGTGAGGTCGATGTGCTGGGTGTGGGTGAGCGGGGTCGGGTGTTGGGGTTGGGTGCTGGTCCGGTGGTTGAGGTGCCTTCGGGTGTTTCGGTGTTGGGGTTGTTCGAGGGGCAGGTGGCTCGGGTTCCGGGTGCGGTTGCTGTGGTGTCGGGTGTGGAGCGGGTTTCGTATGGGGAGGTGGGGGAGCGGGCTGATCGGTTGGCGGGTTGGCTGATTGGTCGGGGTGTGGGTCGTGGTGATGTGGTGGGGGTGTGTTTGCCGCGTGGGGTGGACATGGTGGTTGCGGTGTTGGGGGTGTGGAAGGCGGGGGCTGCTTATGTGCCGGTGGATCCGGGGCAGCCGGCGGAGCGTGTTGCGTTTGTGTGGGGTGATGCCGGTGTTGTGGTGACGTTGGATGAGGCGTCGTTGGCGGTGGCGTTGGCTGGTGGGTCGGGGGTGGTGGTGCCTGGGGTGGCGTTGGTGCCGGGGGATGCGGCGTATGTGGTGTATACGTCGGGTTCGACGGGGCGTCCGAAGGGTGTGGTGGTGACGCATGGGGGGCTGGCGAGTTATGTGGTGTCGGTTTCGTCGCGGTTGGGTTTTGCGGAGCGGGGTGGCCGGTTCGGGGTGTTGCAGTCGCAGGTGACGGATTTGGGTAACACGATGGTGTTTGGTGCGTTGGTGTGTGGTGGTGAGTTGCATGTGTTGCCGGAGGGGGTGGTGACGGATGCGGATGCGGTGGCGTCGTATGTGCGGGGTGAGGGGCTTGATTATCTGAAGGTGGTGCCGTCGCATCTGGCGGCGTTGGGTGGGGTGCGTGGGCTGAAGGGGTTGTTGCCTGCGCGGTCGTTGGTGCTGGGTGGTGAGGCCGCTGATCCGGGCCTGGTGGCGGAGTTGCTGGCCGTCGGGGGTGATGGGGTGGGGGTGTTCAATCATTATGGTCCGACTGAGTTGACGGTTGGTGTGGTTGCTGGTCGTTTGTCGGGTTCGGTGGTGTCGGGTTCGGTGCCGGTGGGGTTGCCGTTGGGTAATGTGCGGTGTTTTGTGCTGGATGGTGGGTTGGGTCCGGTGCCGGTGGGTGTGGTGGGTGAGTTGTATGTGTCGGGTGTTCAGGTGGCGCGTGGGTATGTGGGTCGTTTCGGGTTGACGGCTGAGCGGTTTGTGGCGTGTCCGTTTGTGGTGGGTGAGCGGATGTACCGGACCGGGGATCTGGTGCGGTGGTCGGCTGGTGGTGAGTTGGTGTTTGTTGGTCGGGCTGATGATCAGGTGAAGGTGCGGGGTTTCCGTGTCGAGCCTGGCGAGGTCCGGGCCGTTCTTGCTGCGCATCCGTTGGTCTCGCAGGTGGCTGTCGTGGCCCGTGAGGGGGCGTTGGTGGCTTATGTGGTTCCCGCGGGGGATGCGGGGGACGGGCTCGGAGCCGAGGTCAGGGAGTTGGCTGCCAATCGTCTTCCAGAGCACATGGTGCCCTCGGCTGTGGTGGTGCTGGATGCTCTGCCGTTGACCGCGGCCGGCAAACTCGACCGCGCAGCCCTCCCCGGACCCCTGGCCGGACAGATCGGCATGGATGCCCAGCGAGGACCGAAGGACGAGCGGGAAGCGCTCGTGTCCAGGCTGTTCGCCGAGGCGCTGAAGCGGGAGAGCGTGGGCGTCGACGACGACTTCTTCAAGCTCGGGGGACACTCCCTGCTGGCGATCGTGCTGATCGCCAAGGTGCGTGCGGCGCTGGACGTCGAAGTCGACATCCGGACCCTGTTCGAGGCCCCCACGGTGGCGGAGTTCTCCCGCCGAATCGGGGACGCCGCAGCCGCCGGACCCGGGCGGCCCGCCCTGCGTCCCAGAGCGCGAGGCTGACGGCGCCGGCCGGGCACACGGAAACGGCTCGGGGGGACAGCGCCGGCGCTGTCCCCCCGAGCCGTTTCCGTGTGCCCCTCAGGACATGGCGACCAGTACGCGACGCGATCCGGTGAATGGTTCGCGGCCGTGCGCCATCAGCATGTTGTTGATGATCAGGACGCTTCCCGCCTGCCAGGGCATGGCCAGGGACACCTTCGCGTAGACCGCGTTGATCTCGGCGATGTCCTTGTCGGAAATGGGCTCACCGTCGCCGAAGTAGGCGTTCCGGGGCAGGTCCCCGTCCTCGTACACGGCGGTCAGGGCTTCTCTGACCTCGTCGTCGAGGGAACTGACGTGGAAGAGGTTGGCCTGGTTGAACCAGACGTCCTCGCCCGTCGACGGCTCGGTGCGCCAGGAGGGTTGCCGGTGGCGGGTCTTGAGCCCGCCGTCGGTCCAGGTCGCCTCCTGGCTCTGCTCGCCGCAGTAGGCGTCGACCGCGTCCGGTGACTCGGTCTGGAACGCCTCCTGCCAGCTCAGCCCGAGGCCGTCCCGGAACGTCCTCGTGTAGGCGACGCCGTCCGCGAAGTGCTTGCGTACCTCCGGGTCGAGTTCCCTGAGCACGGCCCTGCTGTCGGCGATGGGCGTGGCACCACCCGACTCGGCCGGGGTGTGGCAGAGGAAGAAGAGCTTCTCGGGCCAGTGGTTGGAGTACGAGCTCTCGTTGTGCATCGGGATGGACTGGTCCGGGGGGTATTCGGTCGAGGTGTAGATGTTCCCCTGGACCTCCTTGCGCGGTGTGGAGCGCTCGTTGTACGAGAGCAGCTCGCCGCCCACGGCCTCGACGATGTTCGAGAACAGGTCCAGGTCGACGGGCAGCCCGGTCAGCAGGACCGCGCCGACGGTGTCCAGGCCGTTCCGGATTCCCTCGCGGTGCTCCTGGGTCCAGCCGAGGGGGTCCGTGACGATGTCCGGGCCGATCGGATAGACGATCGCGGCCGTGTGCCCGTTGTTCTCCAGGTGGCCGCTGACGGGGCCCAGCCGGGCCGGCTGGCCGGGTAGTGCTGAGGTCATGTCCCTTCCTGTCTGCATCAGGGGTTCCCGTGCGTGCCGGTGGCGCGCGCGAGGATCCGGCGGATGGTGCGCTCCTTCAGGACGGTCTGGAGGTCGACCGCGACCCCTTCGCGGCGTGCCCGCGTGACGAGGCGCGCCGCGGCGATGCTGGAGCCGCCGAGCCTGAAGAAGTCGTCGTCGGGGCCGAGGGACGCGACGCCGGCGAGCTCGGCGGCCAGCCGGCAGAGCGTCTGTTCCTCCTGGCTCGTCGGTCCGCTCTCCGGGGCGACCTCGACCGGCGCGGGGTCCGGCAGCGCGTCCTGGTCGACCTTGCCGTTCGGCGTCAACGGCAGTGCGTCGAGCGGTACGAAGCCGACAGGGACCATGTGCGCGGGGAGCCGGGCGGCCGCGAAGACGCGCAGCTCCTCCGCGTCCAGCGGGCCGCCGCCGTCGGACGGCACCACGTACGCCGTGAGCTTCGGGGCACCCGCCTCCCGGCCCCGTACGGTCACCAGCGCCTCGGTGACACCGCCGTGCCCGGTGAGAACGCTCTGGATCTCGGCGGGCTCGATGCGGTAGCCGTTCACCTTGATCTGGTCGTCGGCGCGCCCGAGGAACTCCAGGTTGCCGTCGGCCCGTTCGCGCACCAGGTCGCCCGTGCGGTAGAGCCGCTCCCCGGGCCGGCCGAGCGGGTCGGCGACGAAGCCGGCGGCGGTTGCGGCGGGGCGGCCGAGATAGCCGCGGGCGAGCTGGTCGCCGGCGATGTACAGCTCACCGGTCGCACCGGGTGCCACGGGCCGCAGCCGCTCGTCCAGGACGGAGAGACGGATTCCCGGTACGGCACGGCCGATGGGCACATGGGGGCCGGCCTCGGCCGCCGCCTGCTCACGCGTCGCACGGTAGACGCAGCAGCCCACCGTCGCCTCGGTCGGACCGTACTCGTTGACCACCGTCACCTCGGGATGCTCGGCCCACCACGGGTCCAGCTGCGCTGTCGTCAGCGCCTCGCCGCCGACGACGAGTTCCGCGGTGGGCGAGGCGAAGGCCGGCAGGGCCCGCAGCAGCGCGAGGTGGGACGGGGTGGCCTTGAGGAAGGCGGGCCCGGCGTTCTCGGCACTGTGCACCGGACTTGCGCCGATCTCGCGGAGGTCCACGACATCGACCGTGCCGCCCGTGAGCAGCGGCCCGTACAGCGAGGTGACCGCCATGTCGAAGGAGACCGACGAGTGGAGCAGCGCCCGCTCGGCGAGTCCCGCGTAATGCCCGGTGGCGTACTGCAGATAGGCGCTCAGTGCCGCGTGCTCGATGACGACGCCCTTGGGGCGGCCCGTGGAGCCGGAGGTGTAGATGACGTACGCCGCGTCACGTGGCTCGATCCTGGGCACGGGCGTGTCCGGGTCCCCGGCTGCGCCGAGCGGCTCGTCCACGAGGTGGACGGCGCGCCCGTCGAGCGCCGGCAGGTCCTTCGCGTGCCGTGAGGACGTGATGACGAGAGACGGGTGAGCGTCGTCCAGCAGATGGCCGACGCGCTCCGTCGGGTCCTCGGGGCTGACCGGGACATAGGCCGCGCCCGAGCGCAGCACCGCCAGTATCGCGGTCACGAGCTCGGCCGAGCGGTCGAGGATGACCGCGACCAGGTCGCCGCGGCCGATGCCGCGCGCGGTGAGCGAAGCGGCGAACCGCGCCGAAAGGGCGTCCAGTTCCGCGTAGCCCAGACAGCGGTCGCCGTCGCGCACCGCCACGGCCCCGGGGGTCTTCGCCGCCTGTGCGCCGAACAGCTCGGGCGCCGGGATCAGTCCGTGCATAGGTCCTACTCCTCCGCGGTGATGAGGCGGAATGCGGTGCGGGCGACTCCGGTGTTCGCCAGCAGTTGTTCACGGGCGACCCCGGTGGGGATCTCCTTGTGCGCGAAGACCGGCTTGCCCACGTGCTCCAGCGAGAGCAGGGCGGTTGCCGAGGCCCATTCCGGGCGGTACTCGATGAGGCGCGCGGCGCGCAGGTACGAGGCGTAGGAGCGGAACACGCCCATCAGCTCGGCGCCGACGTCCGCGTCGACCCCGGCGCGCTCCAGGGTGATGCGGCTGGCCCGGTCGTAGAGATCGAGCACGGCGTCGCAGGCGTCGCCGAACGCGTCCGCCGTCTCCGCCAGCCGGACCGCGGCCTCCTCCAGGAACGCGTCGCGCTCGTCGGGCTTGAGCAGCGACATGGACCCGACCGTCCCGTCGAAGTCCCGCTTCAGCGTGGTGGCGTCGGGCTTGCCCGGGTTGAACAGCACCACGTTGGGGCGAGAGCCCTGCCGTTGCTCCAACTCGTCGGCCAGCGAACAGGCGAAGAGCGAGCCGGCACAGTAGCCCACGACAGCGCCGACTCCCGCGGGCGAGGCCGTGGCACCGCCTCCCCACCAGGACAGGTAGTCGTCCGGGGCCAGCGCCCCGTCGTGGCTGTCCGGCGGCTGCACGCTCAGCCGCAGGGTGCGGCTGCCGGGGAACAGCTCCACCAGATCGTGGAACGTGGCCTCCTTGCGGCCCGTGGCGTCGAAGTCGACGGCGAGCACGGCGGGCCCGCCCCGTCTGTCCTCGCTGATGGTGGTCCATTGCTGAGCCATGGGCTCGTTCCGATCTGTAGAGGTGGTCAAGAGAGGGCACCGCCGAGCCGGAACGGTGTCAGCGAGAGGAGCCGGTTCTCGGTGAGGCAGCGCAGCATCTCCCGTTCGACCACGGCCGAGTGCGGGCTCTCGCCGCGCAGGACGGGCTCCAGCCGGTCGAGAATCCGGTGCAGGCAAAGCACGAGCCACTCGCCGGTGCTGATGAACGTGCCCGGCTGCTGTCTGTTGGCCAGCCAGGTGTGCACACAGCAGGCGGCGGCATGCAGCAGGCAGTGCCGCCGGGCGAGTTCGAAGCCGCGCGCGCTGGAGTGCAGGTTGTCCTCCTCGGCGAGCGTCTGCTGGATGTCGGCCTGCTGCCGCTGCCACAGCTTGTCCACGGCGCCCACCGCGTCGGCGAGATCCGTCGCGGCCGCGTGCGTCAGACCACCGGCGCCGTCCGAGCACAGCCGGGTCACGGTCGCTGCCGCCCGCTCCCAGGACTGGGTGATCTCGTCCCGTCCGTCGTTGGTGAGCCGGAGTCCCGGCTGCCGAGGGTTCCACGCGACCTGCTCGCTCCTGGAGAACAGCTCCGCCATCGACACCGTGTCCGAGGACCGGGCGGAGTGCGGGGCCTGTGACCAAGTCAGTGAGGGGAGCTGGCTCGCCACGACCTGGAGATTGACGTGCGTGGTGCCGTCGAAGACGCTCACGATGGAGTGGTCGCGCTTCACCTTCTGGAAGATGCCGTCCGCCACGTCCTCCCGGAGGAAGTGCCGTGAGCCGAGGACGCTGCCGGCGCTGTGGATGATCTCGTCGGCCAGCACCGGCACCATGTACTTGGTGACCGCCGACCACACACTCAGCCGCGCGGGCGCCAGCGAGAAGGCGCGTGCCGTGGGCAGGGCGACGCATTCGGCGATCAGCAGGTCCAGATAGGCGGACATGAGCTGCTGCCGGATGACGGGTATGGCGAACGCCGTGCCGCCGTAGAGCCGGCGGTGGCAGGCGTGCTCCAGCGCGACCCGCACGGCGGTGTCCGCGGCGCCGAGGGAGAGCGGGGCGATGAGGCTGCGGGTGATCTGGAGGGTCTTGAGGATCTTCTCCAGCCCACGCCCCCGGCCCCCGATGACCGTGCCGGCGGCGAACGGGGTGCGGTCGAAGGTGAGTCCGGAGAAGTCGCAGCCACGCAGGCCCATGGTCGGCACGCGGGGCTCGTTGTGCCAACGGCCGGTGGCCGAGCGCTCCTTGTCCAGCAGGAGCAGCGAGTAGCCGCGCGGTCCGGAACCGGTCCTGGCGAAGAGCGTCGCGACACTGCCCCGGGTAGCGTTGTTGATGGGCCACTTGGTGCCCGTGACCACGAAGCCGTCACCGTCGGGGGCCGGTTCGGCGACCAGGTCGGAGGCGAGGAGATCACTGCCGTGCGCGCGTTCGGTCAGGCCGAACCCGCCGAACCCACCCGCCTTGATCAGCTCGCCCACCCGGGCCCGCTGCCCGTCGTCCCCCCAGTTCCACACCGGGAGCGCGGTGAGCATCGTGGTGCCGTACGAGACGGTGAGGGACAGGTCCCTGCGGGCCAGCGAGCGGCAGATGTACAGCAGCTCCTCCGCGGAGCGCAGCCGGCCCCCGGCGTCCGGCGGTACGAGGTGGGCGGGGAACCCCCACTCCCGCAGAGCGGCGATGGCGGGCAGGGCCGGCGCCTCGCGCTCGTCGAAGGCCATCTGGGTGTGGAACGACATGC
This sequence comes from Streptomyces sp. NBC_01257, assembly GCF_035917255.1. Classification (NCBI taxonomy): domain Bacteria; kingdom Bacillati; phylum Actinomycetota; class Actinomycetes; order Kitasatosporales; family Streptomycetaceae; genus Streptomyces; species Streptomyces sp. NBC_01257. The sequence goes on along the minus strand of NZ_CP108472.1, from coordinate 1,401,207 downwards.
GGGAGCCGCGCTCCCGCGGGTCCCCGAGGAACTGCTCAAGTTCGAAAGCGGCCTGATGTGCCGTCATGCCGCACTGGGTCCGTCCGCCTCGCCGATGCCCGTGAGCGCGTCCCCGGGCACACCCGCGGACGTCAGCTCATCGGCGATGGCCCTGATCGTCGGGTGCTTCCACGGCAGGTCGTCCGGAACGGATATGCCGAGCCAGTCCTCGATCTCGACGACCAGTTCCAGTGTGTGCACCGAGTCGAGGCCGTAGGCGGAGATCGGGGTGTCCGCGTCCACCTTCTCCTCCGGCAGCCGGGTCATCCCGGCGATACGGGAGATGAGGAACCCCCGGATCGCCTCGGCCGCCCGCTCGTCGACGGACTCCTCGCCCAGCGGTATGTCGTGGCTGTTCACTAGAGCAACTCCTTGGTGGTCGGGCGGCCGTCCGGGTTGGCGGCGGGCACGCCCCCGTTCGGCCTGAACCTCTCTCGGACGCCTTCGTCCACTTCCTCGAAGACCGGCGCCAGGGAACCGTCGGCGAACAGCTCGCGCATCGCGACGCGCCGCACCTTGCCGCTGGTGCTGCGCAGCACGCCGCCCGGCCGGACGAACACGACGTTTCCCATGGCCATGCCGAACTCGGCGGACAGCCCCGTCATCACACCGTGCGCCAGCTCCCGCAGGGCGGGCTCGTCCATCCCGTGGGCACGGATCTCCTGGACGAGCACGATCCGTTCGTCCTTCGCGCCCACCGGCACGGTGAAGGCCGCGCCGGCGCCGCTCGCGCAGGCGGGGTGCTGCTCCCGCACCACCCGCTCGATGTCCTGGGGATAGATGTTGCGGCCGTTGAGGATCAGCACCTCCTTGATCCGCCCGGTCACATACAGCCGTCCCTCGTGCCGGACGCCCAGGTCGCCGGTGCGCAGGAACGGGCCGTCGCCGTTCGCCGTCCGGGCGCGGAACACGCGGTCGGTCTCCTCCTCCAGGCCCCAGTAGCCGTGCGCGATGCCCGGTCCGCGCAGCCAGATCTCGCCGACGGTGCCGTCCGCCAGCTCCTCGTGCGACTCCTGGTCCACGACCCGCAGATCGAACCCGTCGCCACCCCCGGCGTCCGGGGGCTGTGGCAGTACGCCGCTGCTCACCAGCACCCGGCGCTCACCCGAGGCCCGCACGGGAGCCAGCCGGTGCTGCTCCAGCGCGTCACCGTCGACCTCACGCAGCACGGGCCCGGAAGGATTCCGGCCGCCGGACACGAACAGAGTCGCCTCGGCCATGCCGTAGCTCGGGCAGAGCGTCCCGGGCCGCAGTCCGGCGGGTGCGAAATGGCGGGTGAAGTCGCGGACCGTGGAGGCGTGCACCGGCTCGGAGCCGTTCACCGCCCACTGCCATCCGGAGAGATCCAGCCGCGCCACCTGCTCGGCCGGAATCCGCCGCACACACATGTCGTAGGCGAAGTTCGGCGCCGGACTCATGGTGATGCCGTGGGTGGCGATCATCTCCAGCCACAGCTTCGGCCTGCGCAGGAACGCAGCGGGCGTCATCAGGAAGCCCTCGGATCCGAGGAACAGCGGCAGCAGAACCGTGCCTATCAGGCCCATGTCGTGATAGGGGGGCAACCAGCCACCGACACGCGTCCCGTCGGAGAGACCGTAGGAACGCCGGATCAGCCCGAGGTTCGCCCGCACGTTCGCATGGCTCACCATCACGCCGCGCGGCTCGCTGGTGGAGCCCGACGTGTACTGGAGGAACGCCAGATCGTCCGGACGGGGGAGCGGCAGTCCGCCGGCCGGGGCCGTGCTCTGCGACAACTCGTCGGGCGTGACGCAGGGCAGGGATGCCGCGGGCCCGGTGAACATGGTGCGCGCCATGTCGAGATGCTGGCTGTCGGTGAGCACGGCCGAGATCCCGGCCGAGGCCACGATGCCCTGCCTGCGGGCGTGTTGCTCCCGGCCTTCGGACGGCACGGGTGCCGGGACCGGAATCAGCCCTCCGTACAACGCGCCGAGAAAGGAAACCACGAAATCGGGTCCCGACGGGCACGCGACGAGAACGCGCGCCGCGGGGCCGTACGCACGTCGGAGCGCGGCACCCACCCGGCGCGCCGAAGCGTCGAGTTCGCCATAACTCAGTTCACGCACTATCCCGAAGCCGGACGTGCTGATCCCGAGGAATGCGAATGCCCTCTTCTCCGGCTGTCGCTGCGCGTGGGCGCCGACAATGTCGACGATGGTGCCCGTGCTGAGCATGGATTTTCGTCCCCCCGGATTACTGGGCCGAATTCTGAGACAATGACGGCGACGCCGCCCCCGGTGCGCAATACGCCGCTCAAGGCTCCCGGTCGCCCGGATCATCCCCCATCGCGGGGTGCATGACCAACCCGGTCAACTGGTCGTCACCGCAAGGCATACAGCCCTTGTGAACATTCCCGCCAAGTGCCACGTGCGCGTGTTCAACTGCGGCCGCAGCGCACTTGAACATCACCGAATGCGAAGTTTGATCACCGGCTCTGGCATGCGCCATAGTGGGCCGCCGCAGAGCGGTGGTGTGCGGTGGTGTGGCGGGCGCGGAAGGCCGCGACCGCCGGGAATTCGCCGGCTGAATTCCTTGGCCGCCGATACCGCACTCCCCGAAGCAGTCCGCCCAGGTCGACGTCGCGGCCGGGACGCAACCGGGAGGGCCCTGATGATTCCGTTGTCATTCGCGCAGCGTCGGCTGTGGTTCATCGAACAGCTCGAAGGGCCCAGCGCGACGTACACCATGCCGGTCACCCTGAGGCTGCGCGGCCGGGTGGACCGGGAGGCGCTCGGCGCAGCCCTCCGCGACCTCCTGGAGCGCCACGAAGTCCTGCGCACCACCATCAGGGTGGCCGATGGCGAGCCCGGTCAGTACGTCCACGAACTGGCGGACCTCGACTGGGCGTTGCACACTGAGGAGCTGCCCGGCGCCGAGCCGGCGGCCGAGCTGGCCGCGGCGGTCGCCGGCGTGCTCGGGCACGTCTTCGACCTGGAAGGCGAACTGCCGGTCCGTGCGTGGCTGTTCTCGGCCGGGGCCGAGGAGCACGCCCTGGTGGTCGTGGTGCACCACATCGCGGGCGACGGCTGGTCGATGGAGCCGCTGGCCCGCGACATGTCCCTTGCGTACGAGGCGCGCCGCGCGGGGAAGGAACCCTCGTTCGAGCCGCTGCCGGTGCAGTACGCCGACTTCGCGCTGTGGCAGCACGACCTGCTCGGTGACGAGAGCGACGAGGACAGCCTGGTCCGCCGCCAGACCGCCTACTGGCGCCAGGCGCTGGCCGGAGCTCCCGAGGAGCTGGAACTGCCCTGGGACCACGGCCGCCCGGCCGTGCCCAGCCGTCGCGGCCACCGGGCGCCGGTGGAGGTCTCCGCGGAGACGCACGCCCGGTTGACGGCCATCGCACGCGACGAGGGCGCGACCATGTTCATGGTCCAGCAGGCCGCGCTCGCCCTGCTGCTGTCCCGGCTCGGCGCGGGCGACGACATCCCCGTCGGTGCGGCCGTCGCGGGCCGCTCCGACATCGCGCTGCGCGATCTCATCGGCTTCTTCGTCAACACCCTGGTGATCCGCACCGATCTGTCGGGCGATCCCACCTTCCGCGAGCTCCTCGCCCGTGTCCGCGAGACCTGTGTGTCCGCGCTCGCGCACCAGGACGTGCCGTTCGACAAGCTCGTCGAGGAGCTGGCGCCCGCGCGCTCCGCCGGACGCCACCCGCTGTTCCAGGTGATGCTCACCGTCCAGAACGCCGCCGACGGTGCGGCTGAGCTGCCCGGCCTCAAGGTCAGCGGCATGTCCGGCGGCCCGGCCACCGGTACCCACGCCTCCAAGTTCGACCTGGAGGTCTTCCTCGGTGAGGCGTTCGACGCCGAGGGTGCGCCGCACGGGCTGCGCGGTGAACTCCTCGCCGCGGCAGACCTGCTGGACCACGACTCACTGGAACGGATCGCCGCGCGCCTGGTCCGTGTTCTGGAGGGGCTGGCCCGGCATCCGGAACTCGCGCTGAGCGAGATCGACGTCCTCGACGCGGACGAGCGCCGCAGGCTGCTCATCGACTGGAACGACACCGCCGCCGACGTCCCCGACGCCACCCTGCCCGAGCTGTTCGCCGCGCACGCGGCCCGTACGCCCGGGGCGAGCGCCGCCCAGCACGAGGCCGAGAGGCTCACCTACGCCGGACTCGACGAGCGCGCCAACCGGCTGGCCCACCACCTGCGGGAGCTGGGCGTCGGCGCGGAGTCGGTCGTCGGCCTGTGCCTGCCGCGCGGCATCGACATGGTCGCGGCGATCCTCGCCGTCTGGAAGGCCGGCGGCGCCTACGTGCCGCTGGACCCCGACCATCCGGCCGAGCGCATCGCGTACATGCTGACCGACAGCCACGCGACCGTGGTCGTCGCCCACCGCGCGACCGCGGACCTGCTCGCTCCCGTCCCGGTCCCGCACACGCTCTGGCTCGACGACACGGAGACGGCCGGCGCACTGGCGGGGCACCCGGCCACCGCTCCGGACACCGCACCGCACGCCGACGGGCTCGCCTACGTCATCTACACCTCCGGGTCGACCGGCGCGCCCAAGGGAGTCGCGGTCCCACACGGCGCGCTGGCGAACCTGGTCGAGGTGTTCGGGCCGCTCATGGACGTCGGCCCCGGCGTACCCGTGCTCCAGTTCGCCTCCTTCAACTTCGACGCGTCCGTGCTCGACGTCGCGGTCACCCTCGGCCGCGGCGGCACGCTCGTCGTGGCGAGCACCGCCGAGCGCTCCGAGCCGGCGCTGCTCCGCGCCCTGGCCCAGCGGGCCGGAGTGCGCTCGGCCAGCCTCGTGCCGTCGCTGCTCGCCGTACTGGAACGCGAGGACCTTGCGGGTGTGGCGGCGATGGTCGTGGGCTCCGAGGCCATGGACCCCCGGCTGGCACGCGACTGGGCCCGTGGCAGGCGCCTCGTACACGCCTACGGGCCGACCGAGGCCACCGTCATCACGGCCGCCGGGCAGGTCGATCCCACCGGAACGGGCGCGCTGCCCTTCGGCGGCCCCGTCGCCAACACCGGCATGTTCGTCCTGGACGAACGGCTCGCGCCCCTCCCGGCCGGCGTGATCGGCGAGCTCTACATCTCCGGCGCGCAGCTGGCCCGCGGCTACACGGGGCGCGCGGACCTCACCGCCGAGCGCTTCGTGGCCTGCCCGTTCGCCCCGGGGCTGCGGATGTACCGCACGGGGGACCGGGTGCGCTGGACCCAGGAGGGCCAACTCGTCTTCGCGGGCCGCGCGGACGAGCAGGTCAAGATCCGCGGCTTCCGGATCGAGCCCGGTGAGGTGCGGTCGGCGGTTGCCGCACACCCGGACGTCGCGCAGGCCGCGGTCGTCGCCCGCGAGGACACCCCCGGCGAACTCCGGCTGACCGCCTATGTCGTGCCCGTACGCACCGGACCCGGGGGACGGGACCGCGTCGAGGAGCCGCTCACCGAGTCGGTGCGCACCTTCGTCGCCGGCCGGCTGCCCGCGCACATGGTGCCCTCGGCGGTGCTCGCACTCGACGCGCTGCCGCTCACGCCCAACGGCAAGCTGGACCGTGCCGCGCTGCCCGCGCCGACCCGCACCACGGGGCCGGGGCGGGTCCCGGCGACCGCGCGCGAGGCGACCCTGTGCGCAGGGTTCGCCGAGGTCCTCGGCCTGGAGACGGTCGGCGCCGACGACGACTTCTTCGCGTTGGGCGGACACTCCCTGCTTGCCGTGCGGCTGGTCGAGTGGCTCCGCGGCCGCGATGTGTCGGTGTCGGTCCGGGCGCTGTTCGACGCGCCCACGCCCGCCGGACTGGCCGCGAGCTCCGGGGCGCAGCCGCACGCCGTCCCCGAGAACCGCATCCCGGACGGCGCCACCCGGATCACCCCGGGGATGCTGCCGCTGGTCGAGCTGGAGCAGGAGGAGATCGACCGCGTCGTCGCCACCGTCCCGGACGGTGCGCCCGGCGTCGCCGACATCTACCCGCTGGCCCCGCTCCAGGAGGGCCTGCTCTTCCACCACCTGCTGACCCGCGGCGGGCACGACGCCTACGCGCTGCCCATGGTGCTGGAGATCGACTCGCGCGACCGGCTCGACGCCTTCCTCGACGCACTCCAGCGGGTCGTCGACCGGCACGACATCCTGCGGACCTCGCTGGTGTGGGAGGGACTTCGCGAACCCGTCCAGGTGGTGTGGCGGCACGCCGAGCTGCCCGTCCAGGACGTGACCCTCGATCCCGGCGGCGACGACCCCGTCCAGCAGCTCCTGGAGGCGGGCGGTCCCTCGATGGACCTCGGCCGGGCCCCACTGCTGCGACTGCACACCGCGGCCGACCCGACGACCGGACGCCACCTGGTGCTGCTGAGGATGCACCATGTGGTCCAGGACCACACCACCAAGGACGTCCTGCTGCGCGAGATCCGCGCCTTCCTGGGTGGGCGCGAGGCCGAACTGCCCAGGCCCATGCCCTTCCGCGCCTTCGTCGCCCAGGCCCACGGCGCCACCGAACGCGAGGCGCAAGAGAGGCATTTCGCCGCGCTGCTCGGCGACGTGACCGAGCCCACCGCGCCCTACGGGCTGATCGACGTGCGGGGTGACGGCGACGGGATGACCCGCGCCACCGTCGACTGCACACCCGAACTCACCGGCCGCCTGCGGACCCTCGCGCGACGGCTGGGAGTCAGCCTCGCTCCCGTGATGCACCTGGTGTGGGCGCGGGTCCTGGCCACCGTCAGCGGCCGCGACGACGTCGTCTTCGGCACCGTGCTGTTCGGCCGGATGAACGCGGGTGCGGGCGCCGACCGCGTCCCCGGCCCGTACATGAACACCCTGCCCGTGCGCGCACGTACGGGCGACACCGGAGTGCTGGACGCGGTCGCCGCCATGCGCGGCCAGCTCGCCGGGCTGCTGGAGCACGAGCACGCCCCGCTGGCGGCCGCGCAGCGCGCCAGCGGCGTTCCCGGCGACGCCCCGCTCTTCACCTCCTTCCTCAACTACCGGCACCTCGCCGCCGAGCACGACGGGACGGGCGCCCCGGGCGCCGACGGTGCTCTTGAGGGCATCCGCACCATCTACACCCACGACCGCAGCAACTACCCGCTGTCCGCCGCCGTCAACGACGACGGCGGCGACCGGCTCGGACTCGCCGTGGACGCCGTGTCCCCGATCGACCCACACGCCGTGGCAGAGCTGATGCACACCGCGACACGGAACCTGGCCGCCGCACTGGAGAACGCACTCGACGGTGCTCCACAGGAGCGGCTCGGTACCGTGCCGCTGCTCGACGCCGCGCAGCGCCGCTTGCTGCTGACCGACTGGAACAGCACCGCGCGCGACTTCGGCACCGCACTCGTCCCCGAGCTGATCGGCGCGCGCGCCGCCGAGACCCCCGACGCCATCGCCCTCGTGGACGGCGACGAGCAGGTCCCGTACGGCGAACTCGTCACGCGCGCCAACCGGCTCGCCCACTTCCTCACCGCCCAGGGCATCGGCCCCGAGTCCGTCGTCGGGCTGTGCCTGCCGCGCGGGGCAGCCCAGACCGTGGCCGTGCTCGGCATCTGGAAGGCAGGCGCCGCCTATCTCCCCGTCGACCCCGAACACCCCGCGGACCGCATCGCGTTCGTCCTCGCCGACAGTGGCGCCGCCATGCTGCTCACCGACGACGAGACGCTGGAGGACCTGCCCGCAGGGCGCGTGCGCATGGTCGCGCTAGACGACCCGCTGACCCGGATGACGCTCGACGCCGCGCCCGCACAGGACCCCGCCGTGCGGGCCGGCGCCGAATCGCTCGCGTATGTCATCTACACCTCCGGTTCGACCGGCACCCCCAAGGGTGTCGCCGTCCCGCACGGGGGCCTCGCGAACTACGTGGCCTGGGCCGCCGAGTCGTACACCGGTGGCTCGCCGGGCGGGGCGCCCCTGCACTCGTCCCTCGCCTTCGACCTGACCGTCACGAGCGTGCTGGTGCCCCTGGTCACCGGCGCCCCCGTCGTGGCCAGCCGCACCGGCGGAGCCGAGGGGCTCGCCGACCTCATCCGCGCCGGCGGCGGCTTCGGCCTGGCCAAGGCCGTGCCCGCCCACCTGCCGATGCTGAGGGAACTGCTCACCGACGGTGAGGCCGCACGCGCGGCACACCGCTGGATCGTCGGGGGCGAGGCCCTGACCGGCGCCGTCGTCCGCGACTGGCTGGAGGCCGCGCCGGACAGCGTGGTCGTCAACGAGTACGGGCCCACGGAGGCCGTCGTCGGCTGCTGCGTCCACGAGATACGTGCGGGCGACCCGGTCGGCGACACCGTGCCCATCGGGCGCCCCACACCCAACACCCGCCTGTACGTCCTCGACAGCGCGCTGTCTCCCGTACCCGTGGGAGTGGCAGGCGAGTTGTACATCGCCGGCGCACAGCTCGCCCGTGGATACGTACGCAGGCCGGGAGCGAGTGCCGAACGCTTCGTGGCCTGCCCGTACGGCGAGCCCGGCACCCGGATGTACCGGACGGGCGACCTCGCCCGCTGGAACGCCGACGGGCAGCTCGCCTATCTGGGCCGCACCGACGAGCAGGTCAAGCTGCGCGGTTTCCGCGTCGAGCCCGGCGAGGTCCAGGCCGTCATCGCCGCGCACCCGCAGGTCGCGCAGGCGGCGGTCGTCGCCCGCGAGGACGTACCGGGCGACACCCGGCTCGTCGCCTACGCGGTGCCGGCCAACCCCGAGGACACCGAGGACCACGCCGCACTCGCCGCCGCACTCACGAAGGCCGCCGCCCAGCGGCTGCCCGCCCACATGGTGCCGTCGGCCGTCGTCGTCCTGGACGCGCTGCCGCTGACCGCCAACGGCAAGCTCGACCGCCACGCACTCCCCGCTCCGGAGTCCTCCGGCACCGCAGGTGTGAGCCGCGCCCCCGCCACCCGCGAGGAAGAGCTGCTGTGCGCCGCCTTCGGCGAGGTGCTGGGGATCGACGGCGTCGGCGTCGACGACGACTTCTTCGCCCTCGGCGGCCACTCCCTGCTCGCCGTGCGGCTGGTGAGCCGTATCCGCGCGACGCTCGGCGTCGAGACCGAACTGGCCACACTGTTCGAGGCGCCCACCGCCGCCGCGCTCGCCGGCCGGCTCGCCGAAGCCGGCGCGGCCAGGCCCGCGCTCGTCGCCGCCGGACGTCCGGAGCGGCTGCCGCTGTCGTTCGCGCAGCGTCGCCTGTGGTTCATCGGGCAGCTGGAGGGCCCGAGCGCGACGTACAACATCCCGGTGGTGCTGCGCCTGTCGGGCGAGGTGGACGCCGAGGCGCTGGGCGCGGCCCTGCGGGACGTGGTCGTACGGCACGAAGTGCTGCGCACCGTCTTCCCCGTCAGTGACGGCGAGCCGTACCAGCACGTCATCGCCCCGGACGCGCTGGACTGGGAACTGGACCGGATCGCCCTGTCCGCGGAGGATCTCGACGACGCGGTCGCCGAGGCGACACGCGCCCCCTTCGACCTCGCGACCGAACCCCCCATACGTGTGAGGCTGCTGGCGGCGGAGGGAGCGGACCCCGTCCTCGTCGTCGTGCTGCACCACATCGCCGCCGACGGCTGGTCGACCGAGCCGCTGGCCCACGACGTGTCCGTGGCCTACACGGCACGCAGGGCGGGCCGCGCCCCCGAGTGGCAGCCCCTGCCTGTCCAGTACGCGGACTACACGCTGTGGCAGCGCACCTACCTGGGGGACGAGTCCGACCCGGACAGCGTGCTCTCCGGTCAGGTGGCCCACTGGCGCGAGGCATTGGCGGACGCCCCCGAAGAGCTGAACCTGCCCTACGACCACTCCCGCCCCGAGGTCGCTTCCTACGAGGGCCACCGCGTGCCCCTGGAGATCCCCGCAGACGTGCACGCACGGCTGGCCGAGACCGCCCGTGCCGAGAACGTGACCGTCTTCATGGTCCTCCAGGCCGCGCTGTCCGTGCTGCTGTCGAAGCTGGGCGCGGGCACCGACATCCCGGTCGGCTCCGCGAACGCCGGCCGTACCGACGAAGCCCTGGACGACCTCGTCGGATTCTTCGTCAACACGCTGGTACTGCGCACCGACCTGGCGGGCGATCCTGCCTTCCGGGAGGTCCTGGATCGCGTCAGGACCGCCGACCTGGCCGCGTTCGCCCACCAGGACGTGCCCTTCGAGAAGCTGGTCGAGGAACTGGCGCCCAGCCGTTCGATGGCCCGCCATCCGCTCTTCCAGGTGATGCTGACGGTGGACAACAACGCCGAGGCCGTCCTCGGACTCCCCGGCGTGCGGACGAGCGGCATGCCGACGGGACTGCACACCGCCAAGTTCGATCTCGACGTACTGATCGGCGAGGAGTTCGAAGCCGACGGAACGCCCGCAGGGATCCGGGGCCTGCTGACCGCGGCGGCGGACCTCTTCGACCGTGCGACGGCCGAGGACATGGCAGCGCGGTTCCAGGGTGTCGTCCGGCAGGTCACCAACACGCCCGAGCGGCGGCTGAGTGGCATCGACGTGCTGAGCGCGGACGAGCGGCACCGGGTGCTGTCCGAGTGGAACGACACGGCGGCCGACGTGCCGCACACCACCGTGCCCGCGCTGTTCGAGGCACAGGTGGCACGTACACCCGACGCCGTCGCCGTGGTCGCCGGGGGCACGGAGACCACGTACGCCGGACTCGACGCGCGCGCCAACCGGCTGGCACGACTGCTGTCCGCACGGGGCATCGGCCCGGAGACCGTCGTGGCCGTGTGCCTGGAGCGGGGCACCGACCTCCTGGTCGCGCTGCTCGGTGTGCTCAAGGCCGGTGGCGCGTATCTGCCGGTGGACCCCGCGTACCCCGCCGAACGCATCGCGCTCATGCTCGGCGACGCCGGGGCCGAGACGGTCATCACCTCGCAGGACACGCGACACCTGACGCCCATGGGCCTCACACAGGTGGCACTCGACGACCCGGGGACGGCACGGACCCTCGACGGCCTCGACGACTCGGTGCTGGGCGCAGACGAACGCACCATGGACCTGCTGCCCGCCCACCCCGCCTACGTGATCTGCACCTCGGGTTCCACGGGCCGCCCGAAGGCCACGCTGGTGCCGCACGCGGGTGTCGCGAGCCTGGTGGAGCGGCCCCGGCGCGAGCTGCCCGTGGGACCCGGCACACGGGTGGGCCAGTTCGCATCACCGGGCTACGACGCCTTCGGCTGGGAATGGCTCACGACCCTCCTGTCCGGTGCCACGCTCGTCGTGATCCCCGCGGACAGGCGCCTGGGCGGAGAGCTGCCGGAGTTCCTGGACGAGCAGCGGATCACCCTCGTCACCCTGCCCCCCACGGTCCTCGCCGCGCTCCCCGACGGCTCCCTGCCCGCGGCCACGACCGTGGTGACCACCGGCGAGGCCTGCCCCGCTCCGGTCATGCGCCGCTGGGCCCGCCACCACACCCTGTTCAACTCCTACGGCCCGGCGGAGACCACCGTCGACGCCACGCTGTGGCGCGCCGATCCGGAAGCCTCCGCGACAGCCATCGGAACGCCCGGCACCAACACCCGCACCTACGTCCTGGACGCGGCCCTGGCGCCCGTGCCGCCGGGCGTCACTGGCGAGTTGTACGTCGGCGGCGGACTCGCGCGCGGCTACACGGGGCGCCCCGGCACGACGGCCGAACGCTTCGTCGCCGACCCCCACGGTGCCCCGGGCAGCAGGCTGTACCGGACCGGCGACCTGGTGCGCTGGACCGCCGCGGGACAGCTCGTGTTCATCGGCCGGTCCGACGACCAGGTACAGATCCGCAGCAGCCGCGTCGAACCCGGTGAGGTGCGCGCCGTGCTGGAGGAGCACCCCTCGGTGCGGCAGGCGGCGGTGCTCGCCTGCGAAGCCGCGCCGGGCGACTGGCGTCTCGTCGCCTATGTCGTTCCCGCCCGGCACGACGACGCGCACGCCGACCGGCTCGTCGCGGGGCTCCGCGGCCTCACCGAGAGCCGGCTGCCCGGCTACATGGTGCCGTCCACGATCACGCTCCTCGACGCGCTCCCCCTCACACTCCACGGCAAGCTCGACCGCGACGCCCTGCCCGCACCGGACAACGCGCCCGCAGCGCCCCCCGGCCGCGGCCCCGCCACACCGCACGAGGAGATCCTGTGCGGACTCTTCGCGCAGGTGGTGGGCCGGGTGAGCGTCGGTGTGCACGAGGACTTCTTCCGGACGCTCGGTGGGCACTCGTTGCTGGCCACCCAGCTGATCAGCCGGGTGCGTGCGGTGCTCGGTGTGGAGGTGCCGCTGCGCGCACTGTTCGAGGCGCCGACCGTGGCGAGGCTCGCGGCCCGCATCGGGGATGCCCACGAGGCACGCCTCGCGCTGGAGACCCGGGTGCGCCCGGAGCGGTTGCCGTTGTCGTTCGCGCAGCGTCGTCTGTGGTTCATAAGCCAGTTGGAGGGTCCGAGCGCGACGTACAACATTCCGGTGGTGCTGCGTCTGTCGGGCGAGGTGGACGTCGAGGCGCTGGGTGCGGCCCTGCGGGACGTGGTCGTACGGCACGAAGTGCTGCGCACCGTGTTCGCGGACCACGACGGCGAGCCGCACCAGCGGATCCTGGGCCCCGACACCGTGGACCCGCAGCTGAGGGTGGTCCGGGTCGCCGAGGCCGAGCTCGACGGCGCGGTGGCCGAAGCCGTACGCACCCCCTTCGACCTCGCCACCGAAGTACCCATCCGCGCAAGGCTGTTCGAGGCCGAGGCCGAGTCCGAGGGCGGAACCGCCCGGCGGAGCGTGCTTGTGGTCGTGCTGCACCACATCGCCACCGACGGCTGGACGATGGGCGCGCTGGCCCGTGACGTGTCCGTCGCGTATGCGGCGCGTCGTGCGGGGCGGGCTCCGGGATGGGAGCCGTTGCCGGTGCAGTACGCGGACTATGCGCTGTGGCAGCGGGAGTTGCTGGGCGACGAGGATGATCCGGAGAGCCTGCTGTCACGTCAGGTGGCCCACTGGCGTCGCGCACTTGAGGGCGCGCCGGAGGAACTGGCCCTGCCGTACGACCACCCACGTCCCTCCACCTCCTCGCACCGGGGCCACCGGGTGCCCATCGCGATCCCGGCGGAGACACACGCCCGGCTCGTCGAGCTGGCGCGCGCTGAGAACGTCACCGTCTTCATGGCGCTCCAGGCGTCCCTGGCCGTGCTTCTGTCCCGCCTCGGCGCGGGCGCCGACATCCCCATCGGTGCCGACGTCGCCGGCCGCACGGACGCGGCGCTGGACGACCTGGTCGGGTTCTTCATCAACACGGTGGTCGTACGGACCGACCTGTCGGGCGACCCGGCCTTCCGTGACGTCCTGGCCCGAGTGCGCGAGACGAGCCTCTCCGCGCTGGAGCACCAGGAGGTGCCGTTCGAGAAGCTGGTGGAGGAGCTGGCGCCGAGCCGCTCGATGGCCAGGCACCCCCTGTTCCAGGTGATGCTGACCCTCCAGAACAACGCAGAAGCAGTGCTCGACCTGCAAGGACTCCGCACGGAGGCCATGCCGACCGGCCTGTCCACGGCCAAGTTCGATCTCGACGTGCTGGTGGGCGAGGAGTTCGACGCCGACGGTGCGCCCGCCGGGCTCTCCGGGTCCATGGGAGCCGCCGCCGATCTCTTCGAGGCAGCCACCGTCGAGGACTTCGCGGCCCGGCTGGCGCGAGTGCTGGACCTCCTCACCCGTAGCCCGGGTGTTCGGCTGAGTGAGGTCGATGTGCTGGGTGCGGGTGAGCGGGGCCGGGTGTTGGGGTTGGGTGCTGGTCCGGTGGTTGAGGTGCCTTCGGGTGTTTCGGTGGTGGGGTTGTTCGAGCGGCAGGTGGCTCGGGTTCCGGGTGCGGTTGCGGTGGTGTCGGGTGAGGAGCGGGTTTCTTATGGGGAGTTGGAGGAGCGGGCGAATCGGCTGGCGCATTGGCTGATGGGTCAGGGTGTGGGTGTGGAGTCGGTGGTGGGGCTGTGTTTGCCGCGTGGGGTGGACATGGTGGTTGCGGTGTTGGGGGTGTGGAAGGCGGGGGCTGCTTATGTGCCGGTGGATCCGGGGCAGCCGGTGGAGCGGATTTCGTTTGTGTTGCGTGATTCGCGTGCGGTGTTGGCGTTGACGACGGAGGAGGTTCTGGAGGATCTGCCGGCTGGTGGTGTGCGGTTGGTGGCTGTGGATGATGCGTTGATGCGGATGCAGTTGGCGGTGTCCGCGGTGGGTGTGCCGGGTGTGGTGGTCGAGCCGGGGGGTGCGGCGTATGTGGTGTATACGTCGGGTTCGACGGGGCGTCCGAAGGGTGTGGTGGTGACGCATGGGGGGCTGGCGAGTTATGTGGTGTCGGTTTCGTCGCGGTTGGGTTTTGCGGAGCGGGGTGGCCGGTTCGGGGTGTTGCAGTCGCAGGTGACGGATTTGGGTAACACGATGGTGTTTGGTGCGTTGGTGTGTGGTGGTGAGTTGCATGTGTTGCCGGAGGGGGTGGTGACGGATGCGGATGCGGTGGCGTCGTATGTGCGGGGTGAGGGGCTTGATTATCTGAAGGTGGTGCCGTCGCATCTGGCGGCGTTGGGTGGGGTGCGTGGGCTGAAGGGGTTGTTGCCTGCGCGGTCGTTGGTGCTGGGTGGTGAGGCCGCTGATCCGGGCCTGGTCGCGGAGCTGCTGGCCGTCGGGGGTGAGGGGCTGGGGGTGTTCAACCACTATGGTCCGACTGAGTTGACGGTTGGTGTGGTTGCTGGTCGTTTGTCGGGTTCGGTGGTGTCGGGTTCGGTGCCGGTGGGGTTGCCGTTGGGTAATGTGCGGTGTTTTGTGCTGGATGGTGGGTTGGGTCCGGTGCCGGTGGGTGTGGTGGGTGAGTTGTATGTGTCGGGTGTTCAGGTGGCGCGTGGGTATGTGGGTCGTTTCGGGTTGACGGCTGAGCGGTTTGTGGCGTGTCCGTTTGTGGTGGGTGAGCGGATGTACCGGACCGGGGATCTGGTGCGGTGGTCGGCTGGTGGTGAGTTGGTGTTTGTTGGTCGGGCTGATGATCAGGTGAAGGTGCGGGGTTTCCGTGTCGAGCCTGGCGAGGTCCGGGCTGTCCTTGCTGCGCATCCGTTGGTCTCGCAGGTGGCTGTCGTGGCCCGTGAGGTGGTGGCGGGTGATATGCGGCTGGTGGGGTATGTGGTCGCGGATGATCCCGAGGGCGTGGAGGCCGGTGAACTGTCGCGTCTGGTGCGGGAGTTCAGTGCTGATCGTCTTCCGGAGCACATGGTGCCCTCGGCTGTGGTGGTGCTGGATGCTCTGCCGTTGACCGCGGCCGGCAAACTCGACCGCGCAGCCCTCCCCGCACCCGACTACGCGGGCAGGGCAGGGACGGGGCGAGAGCCGGCCAACGCACGGGAACGGGCATTGTGTGCGGCGTTCGCCGAGGTGCTGGGGCTGGAAGCCGTCGGCGTGGAAGACGACTTCTTCGATCTGGGCGGGCACTCACTCCTTGCCGTGCGGCTGGTCAGCCGGATACGGGCCGCACTCGGCGTCGAGGTGGACCTCGCGGGGGTCTTCGACACCCCGACCGTGGCGGGGCTCGCCGAGCGGATCGAGGGCGCGGCCGCAGCTCGGCTGCCGCTGACTGCGCGGAAGCGTCCGGAACGGCTGCCGTTGTCATTTGCCCAGCAACGCCTCTGGTTCATAGGACAGTTGGAGGGCCCGAATGCGACGTACAACATCCCGGTGGTGCTGCGCCTGTCCGGCGGGGTGGATCCCGAGGCTCTGAACACGGCACTGCTCGACGTCATCGGGCGACACGAGGTGCTGCGCACAGTCTTCCCCGCACGCGACGGCGAGCCCTGCCAGCACATCGTCGACCCCGGCGAGCTGGACTGGGAGCTGGAGACGGCGTCGGTGACGCCCGGCGAGCTGGATGCGGCAATCGCAGCCGCCGAAGGCCACACGTTCGACCTGGAGAACGAACCTCCCATTCGTGCATCGCTGTTCGATCTGGGGGCCGGCGAACATGTGCTGACGGTGGTGCTGCACCACATCGCCAGCGACGGCTGGTCGAAGGGCCCACTGGCGCGGGACCTCTCGGCGGCGTACGAGGCACGCAGCGCCGGCCGCGCCCCGGAGTGGGAGCCACTGCCCGTGCAGTACGCGGACTACGCCCTGTGGCAGCGCGAAGTGCTCGGCGACAGCGAGGACCCGGACAGCCCCGTCTCCCGCCAGGTCGACCACTGGCGCGAGACCCTGGCTGGCGCGCCGGAGGAACTGGACCTGCCGGTCGACCGTGCGCGGCCGGAAGAGCCCGGGCGGCACGGGCACCGGGCGATGGTCGAGATCCCGGCCGAGACGCACGCCCGGCTCGTGGACACGGCGCGAGAGGAAGGTGTCACCACCTTCATGGCGCTCCAGGCAGCGATGGCGATGCTGTTGTCGCGGCTCGGCGCCGGCACCGACATCCCGGTCGGCTCCGTCAACGCCGGCCGTACGGACGCCGCCCTGGACGATCTGGTCGGGTTCTTCGTCAACACCTTCGTGCTGCGCACCGATCTGTCCGGCGACCCGAGCTTCCGCGAGGTGCTGGGCCGGGTGCGGGCCTCGACTCTCGCGGCGTTCGCGCACCAGGACGTGCCGTTCGAGAAGCTCGTCGAGGAACTGGCCCCGAGCCGCTCCCTCGCCAGGCACCCGCTGTTCCAGGTGATGCTGACGCTGCAGAACAACGCCGAGGCGGCGCTCGACCTCCCCGGCGTGCGGACCGGCGGCGTGCAGGCCGGGCGCGCCGCCGCCAAGGTCGACCTCGAACTTGGCGTAGGGGAGGAGTTCGACGCCGAGGGCACCCCCATGGGCCTGCGGGGCGGGCTGATCGCGGCAGCGGATCTGTTCGATCCGGAGTCGGCGGAACTGCTCGCGCGGCGGCTCGAACGGGCTGTGGGGCTCCTGGCGCTCGACCCGGGCCTACGGCTGAACACGATGGATGTGCGCACCGATGACGAACGACGGCTGCTGCGGGAGTGGAGCGCCGCGACGCCCGGACCGGAAGCCGGCGGCCTCGCCCCGGAGCGGACGGCGGGCGTCTTCGTTCTCGACGCGGCCATGCGTCCCGTGCCGGTAGGTGTGACCGGCGACCTTTACGTGGCCGGTGTCGGCGACGGGACGTCCGAAGCCGTGCACGACGGCCTTCTGCCTCGCGCTGCTGCCGGAGATGACGCCACGCGCCTGTACCGGACCGGGGAGAGGGCGCGCTGGACACCCGGCGGAGAGCTCGTGATCGGCGAGCGTGCGGCAGTCCTGGCCGACCCCGAATCCGGCACCGGCGGCTCGCGCGCGGACCGGGCTCCCCGCACGCCGCGCGAGGAGATCCTGTGCGGACTCTTCGCGCAGGTGGTGGGCCGGGTGAGCGTCGGTGTGCACGAGGACTTCTTCCGGACGCTCGGTGGGCACTCGTTGCTGGCCACCCAGCTGATCAGCCGGGTGCGTGCGGTGCTCGGTGTGGAGGTGCCGCTGCGCGCACTGTTCGAGGCGCCTACGCCCGCGGGACTTGCGGAGCGGATCGACGGTGCGGGCGCGGCCCGGCTGCCGCTGACCGCACGGGTGCGCCCGGATCTGCTGCCGTTGTCGTTCGCGCAGCAGCGACTCTGGTTCATAGGACAGTTGGAGGGTCCGAGCGCGACGTACAACATTCCGGTGGTACTGCGTCTGTCCGGTGAGGTGGACGTCGAGGCGCTGGGTGCGGCCCTGCGGGACGTGGTCGTACGGCACGAAGTGCTGCGCACCGTGTTCGCGGACCACGACGGCGAGCCGCACCAGCGGATCCTGGGCCCCGACGAGCTGGACTGGGCGCTGCACACCGTCCCTGTGCCGCCCGGGGGGATGGACGAGGCGGTGGCCGAGGCGTCCTCGTACGCCTTCGACCTGGCGTCCGAAGTACCTATCCGGGCCTGGCTGTTCGAGAACGCCTCGGGGCATGGCGAGCCCAGCCCCGGAACCGCGCCCGATGACCGCGTACTGGTCCTGGTCACCCACCACATCGCGGCCGACGGATGGTCGCGGAACCCGTTGGCGCGTGATGTGTCGACGGCGTACGAGGCACGCAGCGCGGGCCGGGCACCCGGTTGGGAACCGCTGCCCGTCCAGTACGCGGACTACGCTCTCTGGCAGCGTGAGCTGCTCGGCGATGCGTCGGACCCCGGCAGCCTGCTCACGGCACAAGTGGCCCACTGGCGCGAGGCCTTGGCGGGTGCGCCGGAGGAGCTGCGGCTTCCCGCGGACAAGCCGAGGCCCGCACGGCCCGGCTACCAGGGCCATCGGGCACCGGTCGAGGTGCCGGCCGCGGTCCACGCACGACTGGCGGAGATCGCGCGGGCCGAGAACGTCACCGTCTTCATGGCCCTCCAGGCCGCGGTCTCGGTGTTGCTCTCCCGCCTCGGCGCCGGTACGGACATCCCGCTGGGCACCGACATCGCGGGCCGCACGGACGCGGCGCTCGACGACGCGGTCGGATTCTTCGTGAACAGCCTGGTACTGCGCACCGACGTCTCGGGCGGCCCGAGCTTCCGCGAGGTTCTCGGCCGGGTGCGCGAGTCGACCCTCGCGGCCTTCGAGCACCAGGACGTGCCGTTCGAGAAGCTGGTCGAGGAACTGGCCCCGACACGGTCAAGGGCCCGGCATCCGCTGTTCCAGGTGATGCTGACGCTCCACAACAACGCCGACGCCTCACTCGACCTCTCCCGTGTGCACACGGGAACCATGCCGACAGGGCTGACGACCGCCAAGTTCGACCTTGAACTGAGCCTCGGCGAGGAGTTCGACACCGACGGCGCCCCCGCGGGGCTGGGCGGCACGGTCACGGCGTCCGTCGACCTGTTCGACGGCGGGTCGGCCGAGACGTTCGCCCGGCGCCTGGCGCGAGTACTGGACGCGGTGACCCGTGACCCCGACACCCGGGTGGACACGGTGGCGGTGCTGGAGGAAGGCGAAGTGCTCCGGCCGGTGCCGCTCCGGTCGGCCCCGGCCGACGGGGGAGCCGGCGCTGCCGCATCGGACCCCCGCCTCGTGGCCTATCTGGTCCCCGCACCCGGAGCGGTCATCGACCCTGAGGAACTGCGGCGGTTCGTCCGCGACCAGCTCCCCGAGTCGATGGTGCCCGCAGTCCTGATGACACTGGACACGCTGCCCCTCACCCCGAACGGCAAGGTCGACACCAAGGCGCTGCCGGCGCCCGAACGCCCCGGCCCCGTGCCCGGCGCCGGACGTGCCCCGGCCACCGCGCGCGAGGAGCAGCTCTGCGCCGCCTTCGCGCAGATCCTCGGGCTGGAGACGGTCGGGGTCGATGACAACTTCTTCGCGCTCGGCGGCCACTCGCTGCTGGCCGTCCGGCTCATCAGCCGGATCAGAACGGTCCTGGGGCTCGAAGTCGACCTCGGGGCCCTGTTCGACGCGCCCACGGTGGCGGGGATCGCGCGGCGGCTCGACGAGGCCGATGAACAGGAAGACACCATGCCGGCGCGGCCCTCGCTGCGCCCGATGCGCAGGCGAGGGGACTCCCGATGAGTTCGTCGAATCCGGTGGACCCGCCGATTCCGCTGTCGTACGCCCAGCAGCGGCTCTGGTTCCTCAACCAGTTGGAAGGGCCCGGCGACACGTACAACATCCCTGTCGTGCGGACCCTGCCGGGCCCGGTCGACCGGCAGGCGCTGGGCGCCGCGCTGCGGGACGTCCTGGAGCGGCACGAGGTGCTGCGGACACGGTTCGTGGTCCCGGACGGTGGTGGTGACACCGGTCGCGGCGAGCCCTACCAGTGGATCGTTCCGCTGGAGGAACTGGACTGGGAGCTGTCGACGGTCACGGTGGCGCCGGACGAGCTGGCCGGTGCGACAGCGGTGGCGTCGTCGTACGCCTTCGACCTGGCGAGCGAAGTCCCCGTGCGCGCCTGGCTCTTCGAGACCGGCACCGGGGACCCCGTCCTGGTGGTGGTCATGCACCACATCGCGAGCGACGCATGGTCGATGGGACCCCTGGCGCGGGATGTGGCCACGGCGTACCTGGCGCGCCGGCAGGGCCGGGCGCCCGGCTGGGAGCCGCTGCCCGTGCAGTACGCGGACTACGCACTCTGGCAGCGGGAGCTGCTCGGCGCCGAGAACGACTCCAAGAGCCTGCTGTCCCGGCAGACGGCCTACTGGCGCGAGGCCCTGGCAGGAGTCCCGGAGGAGCTCGCGCTCCCCTTCGATCACCCACGCCCCGAAGTACCCAGCTACCGAGGACACCGGGCCCCTGTCGAGATATCCGGCGACATCCACGCGCGGCTGGCCCGACTGGCCCATGACGCGGGCGTCACGCCGTTCATGGTGCTCCAGGCCGCTGTGGCCGTGCTGTTCTCGCGGCTGGGCGCGGGCACGGACATCCCGCTCGGGACCGACGTCGCCGGCCGTACCGACGAAGCCCTCGACGACCTCGTCGGGTTCTTCGTCAACACTCTCGTCATACGCACCGACCTGTCGGGGGACCCCACCTTCCGGGAGGTCCTCGCACAGGTGCGGAAGGTGTGCATCGGGGCTTTCAAGCACCAGGACCTGCCGTTCGAGAAGCTCGTCGAGGCCTTGGCCCCCAGCCGCTCCCTGTCCCGGCAGCCGCTGTTCCAGGCGATGCTCACGCTCCAGAACAACGACCCGGTGATGCTGGCGGACGGGGAGACACGCACCGGCCGGCCGGCACAGGGCGAAGCCGGGGGCGTAGACGCGCACGCTGCCAAGTTCGATCTCGAGATCCCGCTCAGCGAGGTGTTCGACGCCGGGGGCGCGCCGGCCGGCCTCCGCGGCTCGGTGATCGCGGCCGCCGACCTCTTCGACCCCGAGTCCGCCGAGCGGCTGGCAGCGGGACTCGTGCGCGTCCTGGCGCTGGTCACAGAGCAGCCGGAGATCCGCTTGAGCGCGGTCGACGTGTTCGGTGCCGGCGAGCTGGACCGGGTCCTCGTGGAGTGGAACGGCAGGGCGGTCGAGGTGCCCCGGGGCACGGTGCCGGAGCGGTTCGAGGCCTGGGCCGCACGGCAGCCGGACGCGGTCGCGGTGGTGTCCGAGGACGGAACGGAGCTGACGTATGCGGAACTGGACGCACGGGCCAACCGGATGGCGCGGCTCCTCCTCCGGTGGGGTGTCGGTCCCGGATCCCTGGTCGGAGTGCACCTGGAACCCGGCGCCGACGCGGTCGTGGCCGCGCTGGGCGCACTGAAGGCGGGCGGCGCATACCTCCCGGTCGGCGAGCAGGGGCTGCCGGACGGAGTGGTGACCACTACTGTGGTGACGGCCGTCGACGACGGGGGGGACCTGGACGACGGGCCCCTGACCGAGGACGAACGGCCGCTGCCGTCGCACCCCCAGGACCCGGCGTTCGTACGCTGTGGACGGCTGACGCCGGACGAGGACGGGGTGGCCGCGGGTGCGTTGGTGACGCATGCGGCCCTGGTCCACGGCCTCGCCGCGGTGGGACGCGACACCGGCCTCTGCGTCGACGACCGTGTACTGCACGACGGATGGGAGTTCTTCTGGCCCCTGCTGGAGGGCGCAGCCCTGCTGCCCGTGGGGCCGGCACGAACGGGCGGCCGGCGGGGCACGGCGACGCTGCTGCGGGAACGTCGGGTCTCCGTGCTGCACTGCACGTCCTCGACTCTCGCTGCCCTTCTGGCCGAGCCGGACGCCGCGCGTGCCGCCCGTGAGGGCGGACTGCGACAGGTGGTCTCCTCGGGCGAGGAGCTCACCCCTGCACTGGTCGACCGGTGGCGAGCCGTGTTCGGCGGCACCGGCACGGCCCTGCGTCACCTGTACCGTCCCGTCGAGACGGCGCCGGAGGCGACAGCATCCGCCGACGGCGACGGTATCGGCGGTGTGATCGGCATCCCCCTGGCGAACACCCTTGCCTACGTGCTCGACGGCGCGCTGCGCCCGGTCCCGGTCGGGGTCGTGGGTGATCTGTACGTGGCAGGAGCCCAGCTCCCGCGCGGCTATGCCGGGCGTGCAGGGCTGACCGGCCAGCACTTCGTGGCCTGCCCGTTCGGCGCGAAAGGCGAGGCAGCCGCCGGCGGAGACGGCGGCAGGATGTACCGCACGGGCGTGCGCGCGCGGTGGACAGCGGACGGCGTCCTGGCCGTGGAACGGCAGCCGGTGGCCGGTGGCAGCGGAACGTGGGGCGGCGACGGCCAGGAGCGGGCGAGTCGCGCGCCCGCCAATGCGCGCGAGGAGCTGATCTGCGCCGCGTTCGCCGAGGTGCTCGGTGTGGAGGGCGTCGGCGTGGACGACGACTTCTTCGCGCTCGGCGGCCACTCCCTGCTCGCCATCCGCCTCGCGGCACAACTGCGCGCCCAAGGCGTGGAGGTCGGGCTGCGCGCCCTGTTCCAGGCGTCGACGCCCGCGGGTCTGGCGCTGTCGTCGGGTGCGGAGCGCGTCGTGGTGCCGGCGAACCGTATTCCGGCCGGTGCGGCGGTGCTTTCGCCCGGGATGCTGCCGTTGGTGGAGTTGTCGGAGGCGGAGCTGGCGCGGGTCGTGGCGAGTGTTGAGGGGGGTGGGGCGAACGTTGGGGATGTCTATCCGTTGGCTCCGCTTCAGGAGGGGTTGTTGTTCCATCATCTTCTGTCGGAGGGTGGTGAGGACGCGTATGTGCTGCCGACGGTGTTGGAGTTTGCTTCGCGTGGGCGGCTGGATGCGTTCGTGGGTGCTTTGCAGCGGGTGGTTGACCGGCATGACATCTTCCGTACGTCGTTTGTGTGGGAGGGGTTGGCGGAGCCGGTTCAGGTGGTGTGGCGGCGTGCGGTGCTGCCGGTGACCGAGATGTATCTGGATCCGTTGGATCCGGTGGCATCGTGCGGTCTCTCGATGGACCTGGGGCGGGCGCCGCTCGTCGATCTCCATGTGTCGCCCGCTCCGGGAGACGGGGGTGAGGGGCGCTGGCTGGGTGTGGTCCGGGTGCATCACCTGGTGCAGGACCACACGGCGTTGGAGGTGTTGTTGGAGGAGGTGGCGGCGTTCCTTTCGGGGCGTGGTGGTGGGTTGTCGGAGCCGTTGCCGTTCCGGGATTTCGTGGCGCAGGCGCGTGGCGGGGTCGAGCGGTCGGAGCATGAGCGGTACTTCGCCGGTCTGCTTGCCGATGTCGAGGAACCGACAGCTCCGTACGGGGTGACGAACACCCGTGGCGACGGCGCGGGAGTCGTGCGCGCTTCGGAGCGGCTGCCCGCCGAGTTGGAGGTTCGGCTTCGTTCGGTGGCGGCGAGGCTGGGGACGAGTGCGGCGACGGTGATGCATGTGGTGTGGGCGCGTGTGCTGGCGGTGGTCAGTGGGCGTGAGGATGTGGTGTTCGGGACGGTGTTGTTCGGTCGGATGGGTGCCGGTGTGGGTGGTGACCGGGTGCTGGGTCCGCATATGAACATGTTGCCGGTGCGGGTGCGTAC
The DNA here is from genome assembly GCF_035917255.1 of Streptomyces sp. NBC_01257. Lineage (NCBI taxonomy): Bacteria > Bacillati > Actinomycetota > Actinomycetes > Kitasatosporales > Streptomycetaceae > Streptomyces > Streptomyces sp. NBC_01257. Next base: position 1,377,866 of record NZ_CP108472.1, on the reverse strand, counting down.
GGGTGGTTTGGGTGTGCGGGAGGCGGTCGGGGTACTGCGGGGGCAGTTGGCCGAGCTGTTGGAGCATGAGCATGCCCCGTTGGCGCTGGCGCAACGCGCCAGTGGCGTCCCGGGCGACACCCCTCTGTTCACGGCACTGTTCAACTACCGCCACAACACGGACCGGAAGGCCGAACCGCAGACGGGACCGGCTACGGATCCGCTGGCCGGGATCCGGTTGCTGTCCGCGCGCGAGCGGACCAACTACCCCCTGGTCGTGGCTGTCGACGATGACGGGGACGGCATCGGCGTGACCGTGGACGCCGTGGCCCCGATCGAGGCGCACGCGGTGGCCAGCCTCATGCACACCGCTGTGGAGGGTGTGGTGTCGGCGTTGGAGGTGTCGTTGGCGGGTGGTGGGGATGTGCGGCTGGGTGGGGTGGATGTGCTCGGTTCGCGGGAGCGTGAGCGGGTGTTGTGGGAGTGGAACGGTGGAGGAGCTTCTGGTGGTTCGGGGGTGACGTTGCCGGAGATGTTCGGGGCGCAGGTGGCTCGGACGCCGGATGCGGTGGCGGTGGTGTGTGAGGGTGTTGAGGTTTCCTATGCGGAGCTCGATGCGCGGGTGAACCGGTTGGCGCGGTTGCTGGTGGCTCGTGGTGTGGGGGCCGAGTCGGTGGTCGCGGTGGTGATGGAGCGTGGCATCGATCTGGTGGTGGCGCTGCTGGGCGTGATGAAGGCCGGCGGAGCCTACCTGCCGATCGACCCGGAGTATCCGGCGGAGCGCATTGCCTATGTGCTCGCGGACGCCGCTCCCGTGGCGGTGCTGGCGGAGTCCCGCACCCGGGGCCGGCTGCCGGAGTCCGCCCTGCCTGACGTGGTCCTTCTCGATGACGAGGAGACCGTCCGGACCCTGGCTGGTTTGGGTGGTGGTGGGTTTGTGGGTGTGGGTGGTTCTGGGTGTGCGGCGTATGTGATTTATACGTCGGGTTCTTCGGGGTTGCCGAAGGGTGTGGTGGTGGGGCAGGGGGCTTTGGTTGGTCATTTGGTGGGTGTGGGGGAGCGGGTGGGTTTGGGGGTTGGGGATCGTTTGGTGGCGGTGACGACGGTTTCTTTTGATATTGCGGTGTTGGAGTTGTTTTTGCCTCTGGTGTCGGGGGCGTGTGTGGTGGTGGCGGGTCGTGAGGTGGTTCGGGATCCGGGGTTGTTGGTGGGGTTGGTGCGGGGGTGTGGTGCGACGGTGGTGCAGGGGGTGCCGTCGTTGTGGCGTGGGTTGGTGGAGTCGGGTGAGTGGCCTGGTGGGGTGCGGATGTTGGTGGGGGGTGAGGCGTTGCCCGCTGATTTGGCGGGGCGGATGTGTGAGGTGTCGGGTGGGGCGTCGGTGGTGAATGTGTATGGGCCGACTGAGGGGGCGGTGTGGGCTACTTCTGCCGAGGTGGTGGGGGGTGGTCCGGTGGTGGTGGGGCGTCCGTTCGCGACGGTGCGGGGGTATGTGCTGGATGGTGGGTTGTGTCCGGTGCCGGTGGGGGTTGCTGGTGAGTTGTATTTGTCGGGTGTGCAGTTGGCGCGGGGTTATGCGGGTCGTGCGGGGTTGACGGGTGAGCGGTTTGTGGCTGATCCGTTTGTGGGTGGGGAGCGGATGTATCGGACGGGGGATCTGGCGCGGTGGACGGGGCGGGGTGAGTTGGAGTGTCTGGGGCGTGTTGATGATCAGGTGAAGGTTCGGGGGTATCGGATCGAGCCGGGTGAGGTTGCTGCGGTGTTGGAGCGGCATGGCCGGGTGGGGCAGGCGGTTGTGGTCGCGCGTGAGGATGTGCCCGGTGATGTGCGGCTGGTGGGTTATGTGGTGCCGCCGGCCGAGGAGGGCGGGGCTGCCCCGGATCCTTTGGAGTTGAGGTTGTTCGTGGGGCAGTCGTTGCCCGCGTACATGGTGCCTTCGGCTGTCGTGGTGCTGGAGGCGTTGCCACGGACCGACAACGGCAAACTGCACCGCAAGGCCCTCCCGGCCCCCGACTACACCAACACCACCACCCACTCGGGGAGGGTGCCTGCGAATGCGCGCGAGGAGCTGATCTGCGCGGCGTTCGCCGAGGTGATCGGTGTGGAGGGCGTCGGCGTGGACGACGACTTCTTCGCGCTCGGCGGCCACTCCCTGCTCGCCATCCGAATGGTGGAAAAGCTCCGCACACAGGGCGTCTCCGTCTCGGTACGTGCGCTGTTCGACAGCCCGACGCCCGGGGGCCTGGCGCTGTCGTCGGGTGCGGAGCGCGTCGTGGTGCCGGCGAACCGTATTCCGGCCGGTGCGACCGTCCTCACGCCCGGCATGCTGTCGTTGGTGGAGTTCACGGATGTGGAGCTGGCGCGCGTCGTGGAGAGCGTCGAGGGCGGTGCCGCGAACATCGCCGACGTCTATCCGCTCGCCCCGCTCCAGGAGGGGCTCCTCTTCCACCATCTCCTCGCCGACGGAGGCGAGGACGCCTACATCCTGCCCACGGTCCTGGAGTTCGCCTCGCGACGGCGCCTCGATGAATTCACCGACGCGCTGCAACAGGTCCTGGACCGTCATGACATCTTCCGCACGTCCTTCGTGTGGGACGGGCTCCCCGAGCCGGTGCAGGTGGTGTGGCGGCACGCGGCGCTGCCGGTCGACGAGGTCGTACTCGCCCCCGACTGCGCCGACCCGGCTGCCGCGCTCCTGGCCGCGGCCGGCCTGTCGATGGATCTCGGGCGGGCGCCGCTGATCGACATTCACGTGGTGCGGGTGCCCGGGGGTGAGGGGCGCTGGCTGGGTGTGGTCCGGGTGCATCACCTGGTGCAGGACCACACGGCGTTGGAGGTGTTGTTGGAGGAGGTGGCGGCGTTCCTTTCGGGGCGTGGTGGTGGGTTGTCGGAGCCGTTGCCGTTTCGGGATTTCGTGGCGCAGGCGCGTGGTGGGGTCGAGCGGTCGGAGCATGAGCGGTACTTCGCCGGTCTGCTTGCCGATGTCGAGGAACCGACAGCTCCGTACGGGGTGACGAACACCCGCGGCGACGGCGTGGACGCGGTGCACCACGCCGTACTGCTGCCCGCCGAGTTGGAGGTTCGGCTTCGTTCGGTGGCGGCGAGGCTGGGGACGAGTGCGGCGACGGTGATGCATGTGGTGTGGGCGCGTGTGCTGGCGGTGGTCAGTGGGCGTGAGGATGTGGTGTTCGGGACGGTGTTGTTCGGCCGGATGGGTGCCGGTGTGGGTGGTGATGACCGGGTGCTGGGTCCGCATATGAACATGTTGCCGGTGCGGGTGCGTACGGGTGGTTTGGGTGTGCGGGAGGCGGTCGGGGTATTGCGGGGGCAGTTGGCCGAGTTGCTGGAGCATGAGCATGCCCCGTTGGCGCTGGCGCAACGCGCCAGTGGCGTCCCGGGCGACACCCCTCTGTTCACCTCCTTCCTCAACTACCGCCACGACGGGAGCCAGGGCGGGAACGGCCGGCAGGGCGGGGACGAACCCGCCGGGAGCGAGGACCCGATGGCCGGGATCCGGGTGCTGTCCTCGCGTGAGCGGACCAACTACCCCCTGGCCCTGGCCGTCGACGACGGAGACGGGATCACTGTGGCCGTTGATGCCGTGGCCCCGATCGACCCTCGCGCTGTCGGAGAGCTCACCCGCACCGCTGTGGAGGGTGTGGTGTCGGCGTTGGAGGTGTCGTTGGCGGGTGGTGGGGATGTGCGGCTGGGTGGGGTGGATGTGCTCGGTTCGCGGGAGCGTGAGCGGGTGTTGTGGGAGTGGAACGGTGGAGGAGCTTCTGGTGGTTCGGGGGTGACGTTGCCGGAGATGTTCGGGGCGCAGGTGGCTCGGACGCCGGATGCGGTGGCGGTGGTGTGTGAGGGTGTTGAGGTTTCCTATGCGGAGCTCGATGCGCGGGTGAACCGGTTGGCGCGGTTGCTGGTGGCTCGTGGTGTGGGGGCCGAGTCGGTGGTCGCGGTGGTGATGGAGCGTGGCATCGATCTGGTGGTGGCGCTGCTGGGCGTGATGAAGGCCGGCGGAGCCTACCTGCCGATCGACCCGGAGTTCCCGGCCGAGCGCATCACGTACATGATCGAGGATTCATCCCCGGCCTGTGTGCTGACGACGGTGCAGAGCGTGGCCGTGCTTCCCGGACCGCTCGGGGTGCCCGTGGTGGAGGTCGACGCGGCCCTGGTGTCCGCGGAGTTGGCTGGTTTGGGTGGTGGTGGGTTTGTGGGTTTGGGTGGTTCTGGGTGTGCGGCGTATGTGATTTATACGTCGGGTTCTTCGGGGTTGCCGAAGGGTGTGGTGGTGGGGCAGGGGGCTTTGGTTGGTCATTTGGTGGGTGTGGGGGAGCGGGTGGGTTTGGGGGTTGGGGATCGTTTGGTGGCGGTGACGACGGTTTCTTTTGATATTGCGGTGTTGGAGTTGTTTTTGCCTCTGGTGTCGGGGGCGTGTGTGGTGGTGGCGGGTCGTGAGGTGGTTCGGGATCCGGGGTTGTTGGTGGGGTTGGTGCGGGGGTGTGGTGCGACGGTGGTGCAGGGGGTGCCGTCGTTGTGGCGTGGGTTGGTGGAGTCGGGTGAGTGGCCTGGTGGGGTGCGGATGTTGGTGGGGGGTGAGGCGTTGCCCGCTGATTTGGCGGGGCGGATGTGTGAGGTGTCGGGTGGGGCGTCGGTGGTGAATGTGTATGGGCCGACTGAGGGGGCGGTGTGGGCTACTTCTGCCGAGGTGGTGGGGGGTGGTCCGGTGGTGGTGGGGCGTCCGTTCGCGACGGTGCGGGGGTATGTGCTGGATGGTGGGCTGTGTCCGGTGCCGGTGGGGGTTGCTGGTGAGTTGTATTTGTCGGGTGTGCAGTTGGCGCGGGGTTATGCGGGTCGTGCGGGGTTGACGGGTGAGCGGTTTGTGGCTGATCCGTTTGTGGGTGGGGAGCGGATGTATCGGACGGGGGATCTGGCGCGGTGGACGGGGCGGGGTGAGTTGGAGTGTCTGGGGCGTGTTGATGATCAGGTGAAGGTTCGGGGGTATCGGATCGAGCCGGGTGAGGTTGCTGCGGTGTTGGAGCGGCATGGCCGGGTGGGGCAGGCGGTTGTGGTCGCGCGTGAGGATGTGCCCGGTGATGTGCGGCTGGTGGGTTATGTGGTGCCGGCCGAGGAGGGCGGGGCTGCCCCGGATCCTTTGGAGTTGAGGTTGTTCGTGGGGCAGTCGTTGCCCGCGTACATGGTGCCCTCGGCAGTCGTGGTGCTGGAGGCGTTGCCACGGACCGACAACGGCAAACTGCACCGCAAGGCCCTCCCGGCCCCCGACTACACCAACACCACCACCCACCCGAAGGCAGGCGGCCGCGCCCCGGCGAATGAACGGGAGAAGCTGCTCTGTGACATCTTCGCCCAGCTCCTCGGCCTGGAGCGGGTCGGCATGGACGACGACTTCTTCGCCCTCGGCGGACACTCCCTGCTCGCCATGCGCCTGATCAGCCGGATCCGCGCCGAGTTGGGCGCCGAACTGCCGCTCCAGGCACTGCTCGACGCGCCCACCGTGGCTGGGCTCCTCACCAAGCTCGGAAATCAGAAGTCAGTCAGGCCCACGTTGCGGCCGATGCGCACCCAGGAGGAGTCCTGATGTTCCCTTTGTCTTTCGCGCAGCGCCGGCTGTGGATCATCGACCAGATGGAGGGGCCCAGCCCCGCGTACAACATTCCCACCGTCGAGCGGCTGCCTGCCGCCGCGGACCGGGAGGCCCTGAACGCGGCACTCCGGGATGTGATGACCCGTCACGAGGTGCTGCGTACCGTCATCCGCACCGCCGAAGGCGGGCCGTACCAGCACGTCCTGGACCTCGACGACCTGGAGTGGGAGCTGACCGCCGTCGAGGTCGCGCCCGACCTCCTGCGGGACGCCGTGACGAAGGCGACCGAGTGCGTCTTCGACCTGGCCTCTGAAGTACCCATCCGTGCTTGGCTGTTCGAGTCACCCGACGGGTCCGAGCTGCCCGTCCTGGTCGTGGTCGTGCACCACATCGCCGCCGACGGCTGGTCGATGGGGCCGCTCGTACGTGACGTCACCGCCGCGTACCAGGCCCGGCTTTCGGGCCGGGCGCCCGTGTTCGAGCCGCTGCCCGTGCAGTACGCCGACTACACGCTGTGGCAGCGCGAGCTGCTGGGTGACGAGTCCGACCCCGACAGCGTGCTCGCGCGCGAGATCACCCACTGGCGCGGGGTGTTGGACGGCGCCCCGGAGGAACTGGCACTGCCCTTCGACCACTCGCGCCCGGAGACCGCCTCGCACCAGGGCCACGAGGTGCGGGTCGAGATACCGGCCGCGACGCACGCCCGGCTGGCGGAGCTGGCGCGAGCCGGGGACGCGACCACGTTCATGGCCCTGCACGCGGCCCTCACCATGCTGCTGTCCCGGCTCGGCGCCGGCACCGACATCCCGGTCGGCACCGCCGTGGCCGGCCGCACGGATGTCGCGCTCGAGGATCTGGTCGGGTTCTTCGTGAACACCCTGGTGCTGCGCACCGACCTGTCGGGCGACCCGACGTTCCGCGAAATGCTGGACCGGGCGCGGACCACGGGCTGGGAGGCGTTCGCGCACCAGGAGGTGCCGTTCGAGAAGCTGGTCGACGAACTGGCACCCGCCCGCTCCCTGGCCCGGCATCCGCTGTTCCAGGTGATGCTCACGCTCCAGAACAACGAGCGGAGGGTGACAGCCGGGGGAACCGGGACCGGCACCGGTGGCGCGGAGGTCGTCGCCGTGGGGCGGACGCCGCGCGCCAAGTTCGACATCGAGTTCGACGTCGCGGAGGTCTTCGACGCGGATGGCGCCCCGGCGGGCCTGCGCGGCTCGGTGACGGCTTCCGCCGATCTCTTCGATGCCGAGACAGCCGTCGCGTTCGCCTCCCGCCTCGTACGGGCACTGGAGCAGTTGGCGGCCGGCCCGGGCGTCCGACTGAGCGAGCTGGACGTGCTCGACGAGGACGAGCGGCAGCGCGTGCTCGCCGGGTGGAGTGTGGCCGCGGCCCTCGCGCCCGAAACACGTGTGTACGTGCTCGACGGCTTCCTCGCGCCCGTACCCGTGGGTGTCGAGGGAGACGTGTATCTGACGGGCGCCCCTGACCAGGACCTCCCTTGCGTGCCCTGCCCGTTCGGTGAGGCCGGCACCCTGATGTACCGCACGGGCGAGCGCGCGTACTGGACCAGGGAGGGTGCGCTGGAGCACCGCACGGCCGATGAGCGTCACCCGGCCGGTCCGGCGGCCTCGGGCGACACCGGCCGTGGTCCGGCCAACGCACGCGAGGAGATCATCTGCGCCGCGTTCGCAGAGGTCCTCGGTGTCGAGAGCGTCGGGGTCGCCGACGACTTCTTCCGCAGGCTCGGAGGCAACTCCCTGCTGGCGCTCCGGCTGGTCGAGGTGCTGCGGGCCCGCGGCGTCGCGGTGTCCGTGCGGGCGCTCTTCCAGACGCCGACGCCGGCCGGACTCGCGGGCTCCTTCGGTGTGGAGCGCGTCGCGGTGCCGGAGAACCGCATTCCGGCCGGTGCGACCGCACTCACTCCCGGCATGCTGCCGCTGGTGCGGCTGACGGACGAGGAGCTGGCGCACGTCGTGGCGAGCGTGGCCGGTGGCGCCGCGAACATCGCCGACGTCTACCCCCTCGCCCCCCTCCAGGAGGGGCTCCTGTTCCACCACCTCCTCGCCGACGGCGGTGAGGACGCGTACGTCCTGCCCATGGTCCTGGAGTTCGCCTCACGCGGGCGGCTGGACGCCTTCACGGACGCACTCCAGCGGGTCCTGGACCGGCACGACATCTTCCGTACGTCGTTCGTGTGGGAGGGACTGGCCGAGCCGGTCCAGGTCGTGTGGCGGCACGCCGTACTGCCGGTCGCCGAGGTGGCACCGGAAACCGTCGGCGCCGACCCGGTGGCCGGGCTCCTGGCCGCTGCCGGCCTGGTGATGGACCTCGGCAGTGCGCCGCAGATCGACCTGCACGTCACCCCGCTGCTCGAAGGAGACGGCGAAGGCGGGGACACGGGCGGCGGCCGGTGGCTGGGAGTGGTGCGCATCCACCACCTGGTGCAGGACCACATGGCCCTGGAGGTGGTGCTGGAGGAGGTCGAGGCGTTCCTCGCCGGGGACGGCGCCGCGCTGCCCGAGCCGCTGCCGTTCCGCGACTTCGTGGAACAGGCGCGCGGCGGTGTCGATCGGGCCGAGCACGAACGCTACTTCACCGAGCTGCTGGGCGACGTCGAGGACCCGACGGCGCCGTACGGCCTGGTGGACGCCCGTGGCGTCGGCGCGGGCACCGTGCACCGTGAAGTGGCCTTCCCCGCCGGGCTCGAATCCCGGCTGCGGCTGCTCGCGAGGCGGCTGGGCACCAGCCCCGCCACCGTGATGCACGTGGCGTGGGCCCGCGTCCTGTCGGTGGTCAGTGGCCGGGACGACGTCGTCTTCGGCACCGTGCTGTTCGGCCGGATGAACGCCGGGGCGGGGTCCGACCGGGTGCCGGGCCCGTTCATCAACACGCTGCCGGTACGCGCCCGTACGGCCGGACTCGGCGTGCTCGACGCGGTGTCCGCGATGCGCGACCAGCTCGCGGAACTGATGGAGCACGAGCACGCCCCGCTGTCCGTCGCCCAGCAGGCCGGCGGAGTCGCCGGCGACGCGCCCCTGTTCACCTCCTTCCTCAACTACCGTCACAACACCGGCGGTACCGGGACCCGGCAGGTCCCGCAGCACGACGCGGGCGGTGAGCGCGCGGAGCCGTTGGCCGGCATCCGGATGCTGTCCGCCGACGAACGCACCAACTACCCGCTGGTCGTCGCCGTGGACGACGAGGGCGACGGGCTCTCCGTCGCCGTCGACGCGGTGGCCCCCATCGACGCGCATGCGGTGGGCGTGCTCGTGCGTACGGCCGCGGAGCGCCTGGTCACCGCGCTCGAACAGGCCCTCGACGGCGGCCCCCAGCAGCGCCTGGACGCCCTCGACATCCTCGACGGCGACGAGCGGCGACGGGTCCTGGAGGAGTGGAACGGCGCGGCCGTACGAGCGCCGCGCCTCACCGTCCCGGAGCTGTTCGAGGCACAGGTGGCGCGTACGCCCGACGCACCCGCGGTGAGCGACGGAAACGAGCACCTCACCTACGCCGAACTCGACGCGCGCGCCAACCGGCTCGCCCGGCTGCTGGCCGCGCGCGGCGTGGGGCCCGAGTCGGTGGCCGGCGTGTGCCTGGAGCGCGGCGTCGGACTGATGGTGGCCCTGCTGGGCGTCCTCAAGGCCGGCGGCGCCTATCTGCCGATCGACCCCGAGTACCCGGCCGAACGCATCGCCTACCTGCTGGCCGATGCCTCGCCCGCGGTCGTGCTCACGACCGGGGTACTGGAGGACCGGTTGCCCGAGGACCCGGACGGGACCGCGGCGCGGATCGTCCTGGACGACGGCGCGACGCTCGAAGCCCTCACGGAGCTGGGCGGCACGGCCCTCGCACAGGACGAGCGGACGAGGCCGCTGCTCCCCGGGCACCCGGCCTACGTGATCCACACCTCGGGTTCGACGGGCCGCCCCAAGGGCGTGATCGTCGAGCACCGCTCCGTATCCGCGCTGCTCGCGTGGGCGGCCGACGAGTTCGGTGCGCCGGACGCCGAGGGCGAGGCCGTCTTCTCGCGGGTGCTGGCCTCCACCTCGTTCACGTTCGACGTATCGGTCTTCGAGCTCTTCGGCCCGCTGGTGTCCGGCGGCAGCGTGGAGCTCGTCCCCAACCTGCTGGCGCTCGCCGACCGCGAGCGCGACCTGACGCGGGTGAGCCTCGTCAGCGGCGTGCCCTCGGCGTTCGCGCAGCTCCTCGCGAACGGCGCGCTCCGGGTGCGGCCCCGTACCGTCGTGATGGCGGGCGAGGCGCTCACGGCCGAGCTGACGGAGGGCATCCGGCAGGCCGTGCCGGGCGTCCGCGTCGCGAACATCTACGGCCCGACCGAGGCCACCGTCTACGCCACCGCATGGTCGACGGACGAGCGCGTCGAGGGCCCCGTGCCCATCGGCCGCCCCCTGTCGCACGCCCGCTCCTACGTCCTGGACGCCACGCTGTCCCCCGTGCCCGTGGGCGTCACGGGAGAGCTCTATCTCGCGGGCGCGGGCCTCGCGCGCGGCTACCTCGGCCGCGCGGGACTGACGGCCGAGCGCTTCGTCGCCTCACCCCTGGACCCGGGCGAGCGGCTCTACCGCACCGGCGACCTCGTGCGCTGGAACGCGGACGGCCAGCTCGAATACCTCGGCCGGACCGACGAACAGGTCAAGATCCGGGGATTCCGCATCGAACCGGGAGAGGTCCAGGCGCTGATCGCGGCGCGCGAAGACGTGGCACAGGCGGCGGTCGTCGCCCGGGACGGCGCCACCGGCGAGAAGCGGCTGGTCGCCTACGTGGTCCAGGCGGGCGCCGGCACTGCCGGCGGGACCCCTGCCGCGAGCGAGATGCCTGCCCTGATCCGTGAGGCCGTCGCACGAGCCCTGCCTGCCCACCTGGTGCCGCAGGCCGTGGTGGTACTGGACGCGCTGCCGCTGACGAGCAGCGGCAAGCTGGACCGCAAGGCCCTTCCCGCCCCGGACTTCGCCGCGTCGGCGGTCACGGGCCGAGGCCCCGCCACCGCACGCGAGAGGCTGCTGTGCGCGGCCTTCGCCGAGGTTCTCGACCTCGATGCCGTCGGCGCCGAAGCCAACTTCTTCGAGCTCGGCGGCCACTCGCTGCTCGCCATGCGGCTGGTGGAGACGCTCCGCACGGCGGGCGTCTCGGTGTCCGTCCGCGCGCTGTTCGACAGCCCGACGCCGGCTGGGCTCGCCCTGTCCGCGGGAGAGCTCCGTCCGTCGGTCCCGGAGAACCGCATACCGGAGGCCGTCACCGATATCACCCCCGCGATGCTGCCGCTGGTCGACCTGACGGCGGAGGAGATCGCACGCGTGACCGCCACGGTCGACGGCGGAGCGCCGAACGTGGCCGACATCTACCCGCTGGCCCCCCTCCAGGAGGGCATCCTCTTCCACCACCTGATGGCCGAGGACGGGGAGGACGCCTATGTCATCTCCGAGGTGGTGGAGTTCGACTCGTGGTCCAGGCTGGAATCCTTCACCGCGGCGCTCCAGCAGGTGATCGACCGCCACGACATCTTCCATACGGCGATCGTCTGGGAGGGCGTGCGGGAGCCGGTCCAGGTCGTGTGGCGCCGCGCGCCGCTGCCCGTCGACGAGATCGCCCTGGATCCCGGATGCACCGACCCCGTCACCGAGCTGGTGAACGCCGGCGGCATGACGATGCGCCTGGACCGTGCGCCCCTCATCGACATGCACGTGGCCGGCCTCCCGGACGGCAAGTGCCTGGGACTGGTGCGCGTCCACCACATGGCGCTCGACCACACGGCCCTGGAGGTGCTGCTCGACGAGGTCCGGGCGCACCTGGCGGGGCGTGCCGCAGAGCTGCCGGAGCCCGCGCCGTTCCGTGAGTTCGTCGCCCAGCTCCAGGCCGAGACCCGGTCCCGGGCGGACGGCGGGCGCTCCGGCCACGAACGGTACTTCGCCGAACTGCTCGGCGACGTGGACGAGCCCACGGCCCCCTTCGGCCTGCTCGACGCGCACAGCGGCAGCTCATCCATGGTGCGGGCACGCCGGGCGGTCCCGCAGCAGCTGGACACCCGGCTGCGCGCCGTGGCCCGGAGGGCCGGCGCGAGCACGGCCACCGTCATGCATGTCGCGTGGGCCCGCGTACTGTCAGTGGTCAGCGGGCGCGACGACGTCGTCTTCGGCACGGTCCTGTTCGGACGCATGGACGCGGGAGCGGGAGCCGGCCGAGGGCTCGGGCTCTTCATGAACACGCTGCCCGTGCGCGTACGTACGCCTGATCTCGGCGTACTCGAAGCGGTGAGCGCCATGCGTGGCCAGCTGGCCGGTCTCCTGGAGCACGAGCACGCCCCGCTCGCCGCCGCGCAGCGCGCCAGCGGCATCCCGGGCGATACACCCCTGTTCACCGCTCTGTTCAACTACCGCCACAACACGGAGCAGACGGAAGAGGACGCGCCCGGCGACGACGGCGGTACGGACGGCCTGGAGGGCATCACCCGGGTGTACTCGCGCTACCTCCACAACTACCCCCTCGCGGTCGCTGTGGACGATGACGGAGACGCCCTGTCCCTGGCCGCCACGACCGTCGACACCCTCGACCCGCACCAGATCGTCGAACTGCTCCACACCGCGGCGGAGAACCTGGTCACCGAGCTGGAGGCAGCACTCGCCGGAGCACCGGAACGCCCCCTCGGCGCCATCGATGTGCTGGGTGTGGGTGAGCGGGGTCGGGTGTTGGGGTTGGGTGCTGGTCCGGTGGTTGAGGTGCCTTCGGGTGTTTCGGTGTTGGGGTTGTTCGAGGGGCAGGTGGCTCGGGTTCCGGGTGCGGTTGCTGTGGTGTCGGGTGTGGAGCGGGTTTCGTATGGGGAGTTGGGGGAGCGGGCTGATCGGTTGGCGGGTTGGCTGATTGGTCGGGGTGTGGGTCGTGGTGATGTGGTGGGGGTGTGTTTGCCGCGTGGGGTGGACATGGTGGTTGCGGTGTTGGGGGTGTGGAAGGCGGGGGCTGCTTATGTGCCGGTGGATCCGGGGCAGCCGGCGGAGCGTGTTGCGTTTGTGTGGGGTGATGCCGGTGTTGTGGTGACGTTGGATGAGGCGTCGTTGGCGGTGGCGTTGGCTGGTGGGTCGGGGGTGGTGGTGCCTGGGGTGGCGTTGGTGCCGGGGGATGCGGCGTATGTGGTGTATACGTCGGGTTCGACGGGGCGTCCGAAGGGTGTGGTGGTGACGCATGGGGGGCTGGCGAGTTATGTGGTGTCGGTTTCGTCGCGGTTGGGTTTTGCGGAGCGGGGTGGCCGGTTCGGGGTGTTGCAGTCGCAGGTGACGGATTTGGGTAACACGATGGTGTTTGGTGCGTTGGTGTGTGGTGGTGAGTTGCATGTGTTGCCGGAGGGGGTGGTGACGGATGCGGATGCGGTGGCGTCGTATGTGCGGGGTGAGTGGCTTGATTATCTGAAGGTGGTGCCGTCGCATCTGGCGGCGTTGGGTGGGGTGCGTGGGCTGAAGGGGTTGTTGCCTGCGCGGTCGTTGGTGCTGGGTGGTGAGGCCGCTGATCCGGGCCTGGTGGCGGAGTTGCTGGCCGTCGGGGGTGATGGGGTGGGGGTGTTCAATCATTATGGTCCGACTGAGTTGACGGTTGGTGTGGTTGCTGGTCGTTTGTCGGGTTCGGTGGTGTCGGGTTCGGTGCCGGTGGGGTTGCCGTTGGGTAATGTGCGGTGTTTTGTGCTGGATGGTGGGTTGGGTCCGGTGCCGGTGGGTGTGGTGGGTGAGTTGTATGTGTCGGGTGTTCAGGTGGCGCGTGGGTATGTGGGTCGTTTCGGGTTGACGGCTGAGCGGTTTGTGGCGTGTCCGTTTGTGGTGGGTGAGCGGATGTACCGGACCGGGGATCTGGTGCGGTGGTCGGCTGGTGGTGAGTTGGTGTTTGTTGGTCGGGCTGATGATCAGGTGAAGGTGCGGGGTTTCCGTGTCGAGCCTGGCGAGGTCCGGGCCGTTCTTGCTGCGCATCCGTTGGTCTCGCAGGTGGCTGTCGTGGCCCGTGAGGGGGCGTTGGTGGCTTATGTGGTTCCCGCGGGGGATGCGGGGGACGGGTTCGGAGCCGAGGTGAGGGAGTTCACTGCTGATCGTCTTCCGGAGCACATGGTGCCCTCGGCTGTCGTGGTGCTGGATGCTCTGCCGTTGACCGCGGCAGGCAAACTCGACCGCGCAGCCCTCCCCGCACCCGACTACGCCGCTGCGTCGGTGAGCGGGCGGCGTGCCGCGACGGTGCAGGAGGAGCTGCTGTGTGCGGCGTTCGCCGAGGTCCTGGGGCTCGCTGCCGTCGGCGTGGACGACGACTTCTTCGCACTGGGCGGCCACTCCCTCCTCGCGGTGCGACTGGTCAGCCGGATACGCGCCGCACTCGGCGTCGAGACGGGGATACGTACGCTCTTCGAGGCCCCCACAGTGGCGCGCCTGGCGCGGCGGCTGTCGGATGTACGCAGTGTGCAGCGGCCCCTGACCGCGGTCACCAGGCGCCCGGAGCGGTTGCCGTTGTCGTTCGCTCAGCAACGGCTCTGGTTCATAGGCCAGTTGGAGGGACCGAGCGCGACGTACAACATTCCGGTGGTGCTGCGCCTGGAGGGTGAGGTGGACGCCGAGGCGTTGGGCGCGGCGTTGCGGGACGTGGTCGAGCGGCACGAGGTCCTGCGCACGGTCTTCCCCGCACATGACGGCGGGCCGTACCAGCACGTCATCGCACCGGACGCCCTGGAGTGGCAACTGTCGGTTGTCGAGGTCGGCGCCGGGGAGCTGGACGCCGCGGTGGCCGCGGCCGAGCAGCAAGTCTTCGATCTCACCACCGATGTGCCGATCCGTGCGTGGCTGTTCGACGCGGGCTCGGAGGGGCAGGTGCTGGTGGTCGTGCTGCACCACATCGCGAGCGACGGCTGGTCGAAGGCCCCGCTCGCCGGCGATGTGTCCGTCGCGTATGCGGCGCGTCGTGCGGGGCGGGCCCCGGAGTGGGAGCCGTTGCCGGTGCAGTACGCGGACTATGCGCTGTGGCAGCGGGAGTTGCTGGGCGACGAGGATGATCCGGAGAGCCTGCTGTCACGTCAGGTGGCCCACTGGCGTCAGTCGCTTGAGGGCGCGCCGGAGGAGCTGGCTCTGCCCTTCGACCACCCGCGTCCCACCACTTCCTCGCACCGGGGCCACCGGGTGCCCGTGCACGTCTCCGCGCAGACACACGCGCGGCTCGCGGACCTGGCGCGCACCGAGGGAGTGACCTTCTTCATGGTGCTCCAGGCGTCGCTCGCCATGACGCTGTCCCGGCTCGGCGCGGGCACCGACATTCCCATCGGCTCGGCCAACGCGGGCCGTACCGACGAGGCACTGAACGGGCTGGTCGGGTTCTTCGTGAACTCCATGGTGGTACGCACCGACCTGACCGGCGACCCGACCTTCCGGGAGATGCTCGGCCGCGTGCGGGAGAGGACACTGTCCGCGCTGGAGCACCAGGAGGTGCCGTTCGAGAAGCTGGTGGAGGAGCTGGCGCCGAGCCGCTCGATGGCCAGACACCCCCTCTTCCAGGTCATCCTGACGAAGACGGACACCGTCGACGCCGTTCTGGACCTGCCGGGAGTGCAGGCGGACAACACATCGACGGGCCGGTCGGAGGGGGTCTCGGCGGCCAAGTTCGACCTGGACGTGCTGGTGGGCGAGGAGTTCGAAGCGGACGGCGCGCCGGCCGGGGTGCGCGGCTCCGTCACCGCCGCCGCCGATCTCTTCGAGGCAGCCACCGTCGAGAGCGTCACCGCGTGCTGGGTGCGCGTGGTGGAACAACTGTCCAATGCCCCGGGTGTTCGGCTGAGTGAGGTCGATGTGCTGGGTGCGGGTGAGCGGGGCCGGGTGCTGGGGTTGGGTGCCGGTCCGGTGGTTGAGGTGCCTTCGGGTGTTTCGGTGGTGGGGTTGTTCGAGCGGCAGGTGGCTCGGGTTCCGGGTGCGGTTGCGGTGGTGTCGGGTGAGGAACGGCTTTCGTATGGGGAGTTGGAGGAGCGGGCGAATCGGCTGGCGCATTGGCTGATGGGTCAGGGTGTGGGTGTGGAGTCGGTGGTGGGGCTGTGTCTGCCGCGTGGGGTGGACATGGTGGTTGCGGTGTTGGGGGTGTGGAAGGCGGGGGCTGCTTATGTGCCGGTGGATCCGGGGCAGCCGGTGGAGCGGATTTCGTTTGTGTTGCGTGATTCGCGTGCGGTGTTGGCGTTGACGACGGAGGAGGTTCTGGAGGATCTGCCGGCTGGTGGTGTGCGGTTGGTGGCTGTGGATGATGCGTTGATGCGGATGCAGTTGGCGGTGTCCGCGGTGGGTGTGCCGGGTGTGGTGGTCGAGCCGGGGGGTGCGGCGTATGTGGTGTATACGTCGGGTTCGACGGGGCGTCCGAAGGGTGTGGTGGTGACGCATGGGGGGCTGGCGAGTTATGTGGTCTCCGTATCGGCGCGGTTGGAGTTCGCGGAGCGGGGTGGCCGGTTCGGGGTGTTGCAGTCGCAGGTGACGGATTTGGGTAACACGATGGTGTTTGGTGCGTTGGCGTGTGGTGGTGAGTTGCATGTGTTGCCGGAGGGGGTGGTGACGGATGCGGATGCGGTGGCGTCGTATGTGCGGGGTGAGGGGCTTGATTATCTGAAGGTGGTGCCGTCGCATCTGGCGGCGTTGGGTGGGGTGCGTGGGCTGAAGGGGTTGTTGCCTGCGCGGTCGTTGGTGCTGGGTGGTGAGGCCGCTGATCCGGGCCTGGTCGCGGAGCTGCTGGCCGTCGGGGGTGAGGGGCTGGGGGTGTTCAACCACTATGGTCCGACTGAGTTGACGGTTGGTGTGGTTGCTGGTCGTTTGTCGGGTTCGGTGGTGTCGGGTTCGGTGCCGGTGGGGTTGCCGTTGGGTAATGTGCGGTGTTTTGTGCTGGATGGTGGGTTGGGTCCGGTGCCGGTGGGTGTGGTGGGTGAGTTGTATGTGTCGGGTGTTCAGGTGGCGCGTGGGTATGTGGGTCGTTTCGGGTTGACGGCTGAGCGGTTTGTGGCGTGTCCGTTCGTGGTGGGTGAGCGGATGTACCGGACCGGGGATCTGGTGCGGTGGTCGGCTGGTGGTGAGTTGGTGTTTGTTGGTCGGGCTGATGATCAGGTGAAGGTGCGGGGTTTCCGTGTCGAGCCTGGCGAGGTCCGGGCTGTCCTTGCTGCGCATCCGTTGGTCTCGCAGGTGGCTGTCGTGGCCCGTGAGGGGGTGGCGGGTGATACGCGGCTGGTGGGGTATGTGGTCGCGGATGATCCCGAGGACGTGGAGGCCGGTGAACTGTCGCGTCTGGTGCGGGAGTTCACTGCTGATCGTCTTCCGGAGCACATGGTGCCCTCGGCTGTGGTGGTGCTGGATGCTCTGCCGTTGACCGCGGCCGGCAAACTCGACCGCGCAGCCCTCCCCGCACCCGACTACGCCGCTGCGTCGGTGAGCGGGCGGCGTGCCGCGACGGTGCAGGAGGAGCTGCTGTGTGCGGCGTTCGCCGAGGTGCTGGGGCTGGAAGCCGTCGGCGTGGACGACGACTTCTTCGCACTGGGCGGTCACTCCCTCCTCGCGGTGCGGCTGGTCAGCCGGATACGCGCCGCACTCGGCGTCGAGATCGAGGTGCGTGCGCTCTTCGAGACCCCGACCGTGGCGGATCTGGCCGCCGGGCTGGCAGACACGTCGTCGGCGGCCACGCGCGAGCCGCTGACGGCGCGAGCGCGGCCCGAGCAGATCCCGCTGTCCTACGGGCAGCGCCGCATGTGGCTGCTCGCACAGTTGGAGGGGCCGAGCCGGACCTACAACATCCCGGTCGCCGCCCGGCTCTCCGGCGAGCTCGACCCCGAGGCGATGAACGCGGCCTTCCTGGATGTACTCACCCGGCACGAGGTGCTCCGCACGGTCTTCCCCTCCCGCGACGGCGAGCCGTACCAGAGGATCCTGACCCCCGGCGAGCTGGACTGGCGGCTCGACGTCGCGAACGTCGCACCGGGAGAGCTCGCGGAAGCCGTCGCCGCGGCCGAGGGACACATCTTCGACCTGCGGAACGAAGCGCCCGTACGGGCCTCCCTGTTCAGCACCGGCCCGCAGGACCACGTACTCGTCGTGGTCGTCCACCACATCGCGAGCGACGGCTGGTCCTGGGCGCCGCTGGCGCGGGACCTCTCGGCGGCGTACGCGGCACGCAGCGTCGGCCGCGCCCCCGAGTGGGAGCCCCTGCTCGTGCAGTACGCGGACTACGCCCTCTGGCAGCACGAGGTACTCGGCGACAGCGAGGACCCGGACAGCCCCATCTCCCGCCAGGTCGGCTACTGGCGCGAGAACCTGGGCGGGGTGCCCGAGGAACTGGAGCTGCCGTTCGACCGTGCACGCCCCGAGGTGGCGAGCCACCGAGGACACCGGGTGCCCCTGGAGATTCCCGCCGAAGTGCACGCCCGGCTGCGGGAGGTGGCGCGCGACGAGGGCGTCACCATGTTCATGGTGCTCCACGGCGGCCTGTCCGTACTCCTGTCCCGGCTCGGTGCGGGCGAGGACATTCCGATCGGCTCCGCGCTCGCGGGCCGAACGGACGAAGCGCTCGACGACCTGGTCGGGTACTTCGTCAACACCTTCGTGCTGCGCACCGACCTGTCGGACGACCCGAGCTTCCGCGAGGTGCTGAAGCGGGTGCGCGAAGCGGGTCTCGGAGCGTTCGCACACCCCGATGTGCCCTTCGAGCGGCTGGTGGAGGAGCTTGCACCGAGCCGCTCCCTCGCCCGGCACCCGCTGTTCCAGGTGATGCTGCTGCTCCAGAACACGGAGGAGGCCACGCTCGGGCTGAACGGCGTCGAAGCGCGCCGGGGAGCACCGGACGGGGACGGGCCCGTCGCGGCCGAATCGCCGGACGAGCCCTCCGCCGTCGTCAAGTTCGACCTCGACGTAAGCATCGCCGAGGAGTTCGACGCCGACGGTCGACCCGCGGGGATGACCGGCGGGCTGGTCGGCGCGGCGGACCTGTTCGCGCCGGAGTCGGTGGCGCGGATCGCCGAGCGTCTCGTGCGGGTGCTGACGGCCTTGGCAGCCGATCCGGGTGTCCGGCTCAGCACGGTGGACGTGCTCGACCCCGCCGAGCGGCACCTCATGCTGACCGGCTGGAACGACACGGCCGTCGAGGTGCCGCACACCACTGTCGTCGCACAGTTCGAGGCGCAGGTCGCCCGTACTCCGGACAGGATCGCGCTGGTCTCCGGCTCCGCGGACGCGGGACACGTGGAGCTGAGCTATGCCGAACTCGACGCACGCGCCAACCGGCTCGCCCGCTATCTGGCGGGCAGGGGAGTGGGCCCCGAGTCCATCGTCGCGGTCGTCTTCGAGCGCACCACCGACCTGATCGTGGGGCTCCTGGGCGTCCTCAAATCGGGTGCCGGCTATCTGCCGATCGACCCGGCGTATCCGGCGGCACGCATCGCGTACGTGATCGCCGACTCGGACGCCGTGTGCGTGCTGACCGGCGAGAGCATGCGCGAGCAGCTGGCCGAGTACGAGATCGGCACCGAGGCCGGAGGCAAGGTGCCCGTCGTGCTGATGGACGAGGCCGCTGTGGCGGAGGAGATCGCGGCCCTTCCCGCCGGCACCCTCGCGGACACCGAACGTACGGCGCCCCTGCTGCCCGAGCACCCGATGTGGGTGATCTACACCTCCGGATCCACCGGGCGGCCCAAGGGCGTGCTCGTGGAGCACCGGGCGATCGTCAACTTCCTGGAGACGATGCAGGACAGCTTCGCACTGGGCGCCGACGACCGGCTGCTCGCCGTGAGCACGCACGGCTGTGACATGGCGGGTTTCGAGTTCTACCTGCCGCTGGTCAACGGCGCCCGCATGGTGCTCGCCGCGCAGGAGCAGGTGCTCGACCCGTGGGCGCTGAGGGAGCTGGTGCGGACGACGGGTGCCACTGCGGTGCACGCCACGCCGAGCCTGTGGCGCGGGCTGATCGCCGACGCCGACGACCCCGTCGACTGGACGCGGGTGCGCGCGATGATCGGCGCCGAGGCGTTGCCCGCCGACCTGGCCCGCACGATGCTCGCCAGGACCCCGACGCTGACGAACCTCTACGGGCCGACGGAGACCACCGTCTGGTCCACCGGGCAGGAGCTGCGCCCGGACTCGGAGGACGTGTCCCTGATCGGCAGCCCGGTCGGCAACACCCAGGTGTACGTCCTGGACGACACGCTCGCCCCGGTCCCCGCGGGCGTTCCCGGCGAGCTCTACATCGCGGGCAAGGGCATGGCGCGCGGCTATCTGGGCCGCTCCGGTCTCACCGCCGGCCGTTTCGTGGCGTGCCCGTTCCTTCCCGGCGGGCGGATGTACCGCACGGGTGATGTGGTCCGCTGGACGACGGACGGCGAGCTGCAGTACGTCGGGCGTTCCGACGACCAGATCAAGATCCGGGGCTTCCGTGTCGAACTGGGCGAGATCGAGGCGGTGCTCACCTCTCACCCCTCGGTCGCGCAGGCGGTGGCGCTCGTGCGCGAGGATCCTTCCGGGGCCGGCGACGGGGCAGGCAGCTCCACGACTGGTGGACAGCGGCTGGTGGCCTACGTCGTACCGGGGAAGGACACGGCCGGGCGCGGAGCCGAAGGGCTCGGCCAGGCGGTCCGGTCGCTCGCCCAGGACCGCCTGCCGGGCTATATGGTTCCGCAGGCCGTGGTCGTCATCGACAAGCTTCCGCTGATGCCGAACGGCAAGCTGGACCGCAAGGCGCTGCCCGTGCCGGGCGGCCCGGCGGCGGGCGGACAGCAGGGGAGTGCCAAGGGCGCGGCGGTCACCGCGTTCGAGAGCAGCGTGTGTGCGGCGTTCGCCGAGGTCCTGGACCTCGAACGGGTGGGCGTCGACGACGACTTCTTCGCACTCGGCGGTCACTCGCTGCTTGCCGTGCGGCTCGTGGAGCGGCTCAGGAAGCGCGGCATGGCCATCACGGTCCGCGATCTGTTCGTCGCACCGACCGCCGCCGAGCTCATGCGGCGGATGACACTGTCGTCGGTTCGGGACGCGCTCGACGTGCTGCTGCCGATCCGCAGCCAGGGCAGCAGGCCGCCCTTCTTCTGCGTCCACCCGGCCGGCGGGATCAGCTGGTGCTACATGCCGCTGGCGCGGTACGCGCCGGCCGACGTCCCGCTCTACGGGCTCCAGGCCCGTGGCCTGGGCGGGGAGAAGGAACTCTCGTCGTCCGTCGAGGAGATGGCGGCCCACTACGTCGAGCAGATCCGCACGGTGCAGCCGGAGGGCCCCTACCACCTGCTCGGCTGGTCCTACGGCGGTGCGGTGGCGCACGAGATGGCCGTACGGCTGCGCGCGGAGGGACAGGCGGTCGCGGCGCTGGTGATCCTGGACCAGGGGCCGTGGGTGCCGGACGAGGCGTCGCAGGAGCCGGACGGTGAGGACCTCGACACCAAGGCGGAACGGCTGGTCGAGGACGTACGGCGCGAGGCCGGCGATGCGCTGGGCGCGGTGACGGAGGACGAGTACCGCGTGTTCGCCCGCGTCCTCCAGAACCACCGGGTGCTGCGCAGGCGTCATCAGCAGAAGCTGTTCGACGGTGATGTGCTGCTGGTCCGCGCGGAGGAGAGCGAACTCCGTGCCGAGGCCTGGGGCCCGTATGTGACGGGCGAGGTCGAGGAAGTGGTGGTGCCCGGGGCGCACCATGAGATGACGCGACCCGAGACACTGGAGCGGGTGTGGAGCGCCGTGGAGGCGCGCCTTGGGCGGGACGCCGAGTAGTACGCGGCCGGTCGGATGAGGGGCCGGGGGAGGCGTAAGCCACCCCTGGCCCCCGCGACGGTCTGCCTTCCCGACGCGCCCGCGGGATCCCTTGCGGCCCCGACCGGAGAACACCGATGACCGACAACGGATCATGGTTATCCCTGGGGCGGCGCCACCTGCACGGATTGCCGCAGCGTGGCCGTCATCGCCGCTGTCGTGCGGCCCGCTGTCCTTTTCAAACGGAAGACCGGCGGCCTTCATTGAATGGCGGGATTTCCTCTTGCGCGCCGCGGTCAGTGGTGATTCCCCGTGCTCATTCATTCCATCAGAGGCCTCCGCGCGAGGCGGAATGGCGGATTCTCGCAATTCACCGTGTCAGCCGGTAACCGCGGCTCTCCGGTCCGGAGTTCCCTCGTTCTCCTCGTTCTCCTCGGACTCCCTCCGGTATTTCCCGGAAAGGCCACTCTTCGCCAACTTCCGGTACGGCACTATGAGTCCTGTGATCGAGGCCCATGAGCTGACGAAGAGATACGGCAGAACCACTGCCGTGCGGAACCTGACCTTCACCGTGCGCCCCGGTGAGGTCACCGGCCTTCTCGGCCCCAACGGTGCGGGGAAGAGCACCACGCTGCAGCTGATCCTGGGACTGCTCGCCCCCACCAGCGGCTCGGTCAGGGTGGGGAACAGGCCTCCGTGCGAGTTCCCGCGCGGCCTGCACCACATCGGCGCGCTCCTGGACACGGATGACGTGTACGGCGGCGATACGGCCGCGGCCCATCTGTCCTCGCTCGCACGGAGCAACCGCATCAGAGGCACCCGGGTGGAAGAGGTACTGGCGGAGGCCGGACTCCCGAAAGCGGCAGGACGCCCGATCGACGGATTCTCGCTCTGCATGAGGCAGCGTCTCGGCATCGCGACAGCCCTGCTGGGCGATCCCCCCGTGCTGATATTCGACGAGCCCCTCAACGGCCTCGACGCCACGGGTGTGGCGTGGGCGCGAAGCCTCTTCAAACGGCTCGCGGCGGAAGGGCGCACGGTGTTCGTCTCCGGCCATCGGATATCGGAGATGGAGAACACCGTCGACGAGCTCATCGTCATCGGCAGGGGCGAGCTGCTGGCCGCCGGAAGTCTCGCGGAGTTCGCCGCACGCCACACCCGGCACTCCGTGCTGGTGCGCACCCCCGACGCGACGGTGCTTGCCGAGGTGCTGGTACTGGAAGGGGCCAACGTCGAATGGACGGGCGACCAGTTGCTCTCCGTCATCGGCATGAGCGCGCGGCACGTCGGATACCTGGCGTTTCAGAACATGGTCCCGGTGCACGAGCTGACACCGTGCTCCTCGTCGCTCGAAGAGGCCTTCATACGGCTGACCGCCGGCAGCACCGCGTATCCGTCGGAGGACACCTAGGACCTGTCCGGCGGATCTTCGCGGGCCCGCGACGCCTGGCACGCACTCTCGCCGTACGCCCGAATCACCCGAGTACGTCCAGTACGAGGGTGATCCGGGCGCACGCCGACAGCACGCACCAGACGCCGCGGGCTGCTCCACGAAGATCCGCCGGACAGGCCCTGGTCCCTGCCGGTCGGGGGTAGCCGACGCAGGCCGTCCGTCGGAACGCGGCCCGCGTGTGCGAGATGCCACCTCCGCACGTCCGTACCTGCCGGACCGAAGCGACGGCAGGGAAATCCGCATGCCCCGATGACCTCATCCGGGCGGCGCCTGCACGGCGGAAGAAGGGTTCAACTGCCGCAAGAACTCGGTTGAACGCCCGTTTTGCTGTGCACACCCGCTGAGTATTGATCGACAGGCGCAGCCGGGTCATCCTGCTACCCGAGAGCACCGTGTGTGAGACGAGGCGGGTGTGCACACAGCGCCTTGACCGATCGTCCTCGGTGTTTCCGGCGCTCTCTGTCACCCCTTGTCCTACGCGGCCCCGCTGGCCCGTTCCATGTTGTCGGGATCTCCTGAAGGGAGAGGCGTAGATGGCTGATCAGCAGCTCTTTCTGCGATCAAAGGTCATAATCGAGCCGCTGGTGGACAGGTTCTTCGCCTGGCCATACACGGTGGCTCCCGTGCAGGCGGCGATGAATCTCGCCTTCCTGCAGGTGCCGCTCCTGGAGTCGTATCTTCAGTCCCCGAAGGTGCACATAGCAGCAAGCAACAACCCGGAGCTGCGCGGCGGCTACTTCATCAATATTCCGGAGGAGCGCGCCGACGAGGTGCGCGACCTGCTCGCCGCCATCAAGCGGGACCGCGCCGACATGCTCCGCTTCGCCGAGGCCGTCAAGACCGGCCAGGAGCTGCTGCGGGCGAACGCCACCGGATTCGACCTCACACCGCTCTACCCCAAACTGCCCGAGGAACTGGGCGGTCTGGTCGAGATGGCCTACGACACGGCCAACCAGGCACAGCTGCGCTTCATCGAGCCGCTCGTGTACAAGAGCCCGGTCTACACCGACCAGCGCCAGTCGGTGCAGCTGTCGTTCGAGACCGGCATCGAGCGCCCGTTCATTCTGAGCACACCCCGGCTGCCGTCGCCCGATGTGCTGGAACTGGGCATCCCGTTCCGGCACGACGGACTGGCCGAGCTGTTCAAGAGCCGTGTCCACCCGACGACCCTCGGCCATCTTCGCGATGCCCTGGACCTCGACGACACCCAGGCCGGCCAGCTGTCCGGCATGCTCAGCGAACGGCCGAGCCTCGCCGAGGACCGGCACATCGCGGGCGGTGGGCGCATCCGCTACTTCGGCCACGCCTGTCTGGTGCTCCAGACCCCCGAGGCCGCCATCGTCACCGACCCCTTCATCAGCGCGGACAGCACCGCAGGGGACCGCTACACGCTGGACGACCTGCCGGACTGGATCGACCTCGTCGTCATCACGCACGGCCACCAGGACCACATCGTCCTCGAAACGCTGCTCCAGCTCCGTGGCCGCGTCGGCGCGATCGTGGTGCCCCGCTCCTCGCGCGGCAACCTCTCCGACCCCTCGATGGCGCTGATGCTCAGGAACCAGGGCTTCCCCGTGGTCGAGGTCGACGACTTCGACGAGGTCGAGTTCCCCGGCGGCAAGGTCACCGCCACCCCGTTCCTCGGCGAGCACTGCGACCTCGACATCCGTGCCAAGTCGACGTACTGGGTCGAACTGGCCGGCAGGAAGATCTTCGTCGGCGCCGACTCGTCCGGCATCGATCCCTCGCTCTACCGCTACATCAAGGGCCACCTGGGCACCGCCGACTACGCGTTCCTCGGCATGGAGTGCGACGGCGCCCCGCTGACCTGGCTCTACCAGGCGCTGCTCACCGTCCCGGTCACCAAGAAGATGAGCAACTCGCGCAAGCTGTCCGGCTCCAACGCCGAACAGGCCGCCGCGATCATGACCGAGCTGGGCGCCAAGGAAGCGTATGTCTACGCGATGGGCGAGGAGGACTGGCTCGGGCACGTCATGGCCACGACGTACACCGAGGACACGTACCAGATCCGGCAGATCGAGGACTTCATGACCTGGTGCGCGGACCGGGGGATCAAGGCCGGCCACCTCTACAGGCAGCAGGAGTGGCGCTGGCAGTCCTGACAGCGCGCCGTCGGCCCCGTCGTCCCGCACCCGCTTCCGCCCGTCTCTCGGCCCACTGTCCCGGAGGACCACCGCATGGCTGTGCACGACATCGCGTACGTCGAGCTGTACGCCAAGAACAAGTCATCGGCCGTGGAGCACTTCGTCTCCACGCTCGGCTTCACCCAGGTCGCGGACTGCGTGCAGCCCGATCGCAGCTCCGCGCTGCTCCGGCAGAACGAGGTGCAGATCGTCGTCACCTCGGGCCCCGGCGTGTGGAGCTTCCTGGACGAGCACGGTGACGGCATCGCGGACATCGCGCTGACCTGCGACGACGTCGGGGCAACCCGCGACGCGGCGCTGGCGGCCGGGGCCGTGCTCAACCGGCCGGTGCGGGATCACCCCGTGGTGTCGGGCTTCGGCGGTGTCACGCACACCCTCCTTCCCCTCGCCGAGAAGGCGGCGCGGCCCGAGGGCCGCAACTGGGTCGCCACACCCGGAGGGGCACAGCGCCCCACGGGCCGGATCGAGAAGATCGACCACGTGGCGGTCTGTCTCGAAGGAGGCAGCCTGGATCACTACGCGGACTTCTACAACGACGCGTTCGGCATGGCCCGGTACTCCTCCGAGTACGTTGCGCTCGGCGGCCAGGCCATGGACTCGATCGTGGTGCGCAGCGACTCGGGGAACGTCATCTGCACCCTGGTGGCGCCCGTCCCCGGCAAGGACCCGGGCCAGCTCGACGCCTTCCTGGAGCGCAACTGCGGGCCCGGTGTGCAGCATCTCGCCTTCCTGGTGGACGACATCATTCCCGCCGTCGGCGCGTTCCGGGACCGGGGTGCCGCGTTCCTCAGCACCCCGGACTCGTACTACGACGTCCTCGCCGAACGCGTCTCCGACCTGCCGGCCGAGGTCGCCGAACTGCGCGCGGCCCAGGTGCTCGTCGACCGCGACGAGTGGGGCCACCTGCTCCAGGTCTTCACCCGCTCCTCCTGCGAGCGGAACACCCTCTTCCACGAGCTGATCCAGCGCCGCGGATCGCGCGGGTTCGGCAGCGCCAACATCCGCGCCCTGTACGAAGCCGTGGAGCGCGACAGGCTGACCGCCGGATGACCCCTGCGCACGGGACGGACCGCGCACCGGCAGGTGAACGGCTCGTCCCCGGGGAGGAGGAGCTGCTGACCCTCGCCGACTACGCGCGCGCCGCCCGGCGCAGGCTCGATCCCGGGATCTGGGACTTCCTCGCGGGCGGCGCGGGTGAGGAACGTACGCTCCTCGCCAACCAGCGCGCCCTGGATCAGCTGAGGCTGCGGCCCCGAATGCTCACGGGGCTCGGCACCCCGGCCACCGCGACCGAGATCCTGGGACGAGCCTGGGCGGCGCCGATCGGGGTCGCGCCCATGGCCTACCACTCCCTCGCCGCCCCCGGGGGCGAGGTCCCGACGGCGCTCGCCGCCGGCGCCGCGGGACTCCCGCTCGTAGTGAGCACCTTCGCGAGCCGTACCTTCGAGGACATCGCCGAAGCCGCGTCCGCGCCGCTCTGGTTCCAGGTCTACTGCTTCCGCGACCGGTCGGTCACACGGCGACTGGTCGAGCGGGCGGTGCGCGCCGGGTTCGAGGCGCTGGTCCTCACGGCCGATGCCCCCCGCCTCGGGCGGCGGGTGCGTGATCTGCGCAACGGCTTCCGGCTCCCGCCCGGCATCGGGCCCGCCAACCTCGCCGATGCCGACTCGGGCACCGGCTACGGCTCGCCCAGCGCGCACGCGCTCGCCGAGTTCGACCCGCACCTCGACTGGTCCGTGATCGCGTGGCTGCGTTCCATCAGCGGCCTGCCGGTGCTCGTCAAGGGTCTGCTCACCGCGGAGGACGCCCACGAGGCACTGGCCGCCGGAGCCGACGGCATCCTCGTCTCGAACCACGGCGGGCGGCAGCTCGACGGTGCGCCCGCCGCCCTTGAGGCCCTGCCCGAGATCGCCCGCGCGGTCGCGGGGCGGTGCCCGGTACTGGTCGACGGCGGAGTGCGGCGCGGAACCGACGTCCTGGTGTCCTTGGCACTGGGCGCCGATGCGGTGCTGCTGGGACGGCCCGTACTGCACGGTCTCGCAGTCGGCGGTGAGCAGGGTGCCCGCGAGGTACTCGACCTGGTCACCGAGGAGCTGCGGGAGGCCATGGCGCTCACCGGCACGCCCTCGCCGCGCGCGGCAGGTCCCGCACTGGTACGACGGGGATGGACCGCGGATGACACCCGGCAGCGTGACACCGAACTGCCGGCTCCCGCCGTCCCCGCACCGGCACGGTCCGGGCTGCGCAAGGAGGACCTGCACGGGAGCGTCTCCGATCCGCTGCTCGACACCATGAACTTCCTCAACGAGATCACCGACCGCTACCCCGACGCCGTCTCGTTCGCGCCCGGCCGCCCCTACGAGGGCTTCTTCGAGACCGAGCAGGTCATCACGGCCCTGCGCCGGTACCTCGATCACCTCGCTGCCGAAGGCGCCTCGCCGGACCAGGTGCGCAGGGCGGTGTTCCAGTACGGTGCGGCCGGCGGCCAGATCCGGGAACTCATCGCCGGGGCGTTGCACCAGGACGAGGGCATCGACGTGGCGCCCGAGTCCCTCGTCGTCACCGTCGGCTGTCAGGAAGCCATGCTGCTCGCGGTCCGCGCCCTGATCTCCGGGCCCGATGACGTGCTGCTCGTCTCCAGCCCGTGCTACGTGGGCATCACCGGGGCCGCACGGCTGCTGGACGCGCCGGTACGGGCCGTGGAGGAAGGCGAGGCGGGCTTCGACTGCGCGGCCGTGGAAGAGGCGATACGCGCGGAGCGCGCCCGAGGCCGGCGTCCCCGCGCCCTCTACGTGATCCCGGACCACTCCAACCCCTCCGGACTCACCATCCCCCTTGAGACCCGTGAGGAACTACTCGCCCTGGCGGCGCGTGAGGACATCCTGCTCCTGGAGGACAGCCCCTACCGGCTGGTGAGCCCCGGACGGCAGGTGCCCACGCTCAAGGCCCTCGACACCGAGCGGCGCGTGGTCCATCTCGGCTCGTACGCCAAGTCCCTCTTCCCCGGTGCTCGCGTCGGCTTCGTCGTGGCCGACCAGCCCGTGCTCGACCGCGAGGGGAAGACCTCGGGGCTGCTCGCCGACGAGCTGATCCGGATCAAGAGCATGGTCACCGTCAACACCCCGGCGGTGAGCCAGGCCGTGGTCGCCGGGCTGCTGCTCGACGGGGGAGGCAGCGCCGCCAGGTTCAACCCCCGCACCGCCGCCTACTACGGCGAGGCGATGCGGCACACCCTCGACGAGCTCGAAGCACACTTCCCGGAGAACGGGCGCGCATCGTCGGGCATCCGCTGGAACGCCCCCACGGGGGGCTTCTTCCTCGCGATGCAGGTGCCGTTCCGCGTCGACAACGCGGCGCTGCTGCGCTCGGCCGAGGAGTTCGGCGTCATCTGGACACCGATGTCGTACTTCTACCCGGAAGGCGGCGGCGACCACAGCCTCCGGCTGTCCGTCAGTAATCTGAATCGTGAACAGACAACCGACGGAATCGCCAGACTCGCGCGCTTCTTCGAAGCCGAGTGCAAGGCCGCGAGGAGCGGTCAGCCGTAGCGCCGCATTTCGTGGAAGAAGCCGGGCACGGTCGCCAGTTCCCCGGAATCGGTGACCGTGTCGTACACGTGCTTCGCCACCGCCATATCGAGCACTCCGAGCCCGAAGGGTGAGAAGACGACGGGCTTGTCCGCCGGTGGAACGACCCGGCCCTCCAGAACGTCGTAGAGCGTTCCGTCGAGGAAGTCCCGGTTTCCGGTGCGCTGTTCCGCGAGGTGCGGAGATGTATTCGCCTTGAGGCAGTGGTCGATATCGTCCACGACGTTGCACGAACCCAGGATGATCTCAGGCCCGAGGTCGCGCAGCGAGACGTGCAGTACCAGCGGATTGTGCGCGAACATCCCCGGGTCGAGGATGTGCGGCTCTCCCGCGACGGTCGCCAGAACGATCAGGTCAGCCCACGGCAGCAGCGAATCCACCGAATCGTGCACGGTCACCGCGGTGCCGGGCTCCGCCCGGCGCAGGTAGCCCCGGAACCCCTCGGCGTGCTCCCGCCGCAGGTCGTGGACGCCCACCTCGTCGAACTCCATCCCGTTGGCCGTGAGATAGGTGTGCAGGTAGCGGGCGATCAGGCCGGTGCCCACGAAGCCCACGCGGCGAGGACGTGCCCCGCGCCGGTCGGCGATGGCGCACGCGGCGAGCGCCGCCGAGGCCGCCGTCCGTGCCGCGCTGATGATGGAGCTCTCCAGGCAGGCGAAGGGGTAGCCGGTCTCGGTGTCGTTGAGGACGAGGACGGCGGAGGCACGGGGGATGCCGGCCTCGACGTTCTCCGGGAACGAGGAGATCCACTTGATTCCGTGCACGTTCACCTCGCCCCCCACCGATGCGGGAAGGGCGATGATGCGCGAGGAGGGCCGGTCCGGGAAGCGCAGGAAATAGGAGTCCGGATTGACGGTCAGTCCCTCCCCGTGGATCCGGTAGGCGGCCTCCACCAGCTCGGTCACCTGCTTCTCCTGGCCGTGCAGCGCGGCGGCGACCTGCTCCCCTGGGATCACGGCGAACGAGGGGGCGTGGGACATGGCTCAGCTCCAGAGTGTGTGAGTGCGGGTCAGTCAGAGAGATCGAGGGGGCCGAAGTGCTCCTGCAGCCAGCCCTCTTCGTAGATCGAGTCGAGGTAGCGCTCGCCGAAGTCGGGCGAGATCGCCACCGCCACGGGGTTCTCCCCCGGGTACTTGGCCTCCAGCCAGCGGGTCGCCCCGCTGACGACGGTTCCGGTGGAGCCGCCGAAGAGGAAGCCCCGGCCCGCCATCCGGTGGCACATCCGGATCGTGTCGGCCTCGTCGACCAGCACGACGTCGTCCACGTACGACTCGTCCACCAGCTTGGGGCGGGTGCTGGTGCCCAGACCGGGCACCATGCGACGCGCCGGCAGGCCGCCGAACGTCACGGAGCCCTCCGCGTCGATCGCCACGATGGTGGCGGGGACGCCGTGGTCCTTGAAGTAGCGGGCGCAGCCCATCAGCGTGCCCGTGGTGCCCGTGCCGACGAACAGCACGTCGAGGTCCGGGAAGTGCTGCACGATGGCCGGCGCCGTATGGCGGTAGTGGGCCTGCCAGTTGCTCGGATTCGCGTACTGGTTGAGCCACACGTAGCGGTCCCGCGAGGCACACAGCTCCCGTACGTGGCGGATGCGGCTCTCCAGGTAGCCCTGGTTCGCGTCCTTCTCCGTGATCACACGGACCTCGGCGCCGAGCGACTGCATCAACCGCCGCGAGGCGCTGTTGCAGCGGGGGTCGGTGACGCACAGGAAGCGATAGCCCTTGCTGGCGGCGATGATGGCCAGCGCTATGCCCAGATTGCCCGAGGAGGACTCCACGAGCACCGAGTCCTTGCCGAGCCGGCCGCTGCGTTCCGCCGCCGCGACCATCTCCGCCGCTGCCTTCAATTTCACGGATCCGGCGAAGTTGAATCCCTCG
Organism: Streptomyces sp. NBC_01257; assembly: GCF_035917255.1. Taxonomy (NCBI): domain Bacteria; kingdom Bacillati; phylum Actinomycetota; class Actinomycetes; order Kitasatosporales; family Streptomycetaceae; genus Streptomyces; species Streptomyces sp. NBC_01257. The sequence continues at coordinate 1,347,487 of NZ_CP108472.1, read as the reverse complement.
CACTTCAGATATAGCGGAGCTCCCGTCACGGCGCGCAGGTCGACGTAGAGGTCCTCGACGATGAATTGCTGGGGTGCATTGATAATCGTGGGCACGTTGCCGACTCCGCTGCGAGGTGAGAGCCAGGGTGACGAAGAATCGGGTGGCTGGGACCGGAAGGGGAACGTTCCCTGATCGCCGGAATGTGGATTAACGTACGGGAGGCCAACTTGCCCTGCAAGCACGGCTGTTTCGTTTAGCTTCCCCGTGCTGCCAGGAGCGAGCGCCAAGTCGAGGAGTGGAGTCATGACGATCGCGGACGAACTGCTGCCGCTTGCCGGGCTGCCGGAACTCACCATCTCTCCCGCGGAAATCCGGCGCGCCCGGGAGCTGCGGATGGAACGGGCACTGGACGTCGACCTCGCCGACGCCGTGATCACCCGCGTCGAGCGCCAGGCCGCGGTCGCGGACCGGCCCGCCGTCAGGGACGGGCTCCGTGCACTCAGCTACTCCGAACTGGCCGCGGAGGCCCGCCGAACCGCCACCCTGCTGGAGCGGGCGGGCGTCGCCGCCGGCACGGTCGTCGCGGTCGGAGGAGCCCGCGGCGCACATGTGATCTCCGCCTTCCTCGCCCTGGAACTCCTGGGCGCCGTCTACGTCCCCGCCGACGCGAACTGGCCGCGGCAGCGCGTCACGGATGTCCTCGGCCAGTCCGGGGCAGTGCTGTTGCTCTGCACCGACCCCGGCCCGGTCACACCTGCGCTCGCCGAGGGCGCACGGGCCGCGGGCGCAGCATTCATCAGCGCCTCCGCCGCCGCCGACTGCCCCCCGTGGCAGGGGCCCGCGCGGTTGGAGAGCCCCGACCAGCCGCGCTACATGCTCTTCACCTCCGGTTCCACCGGCCGCCCCAAGGGCGCCGTCGTCGAGCACCAGGGCATGATCAACCACCTGTACGCCAAGATCGTGGATCTGGGGATGACCGAGGACGACGTCCTCGCGCAGACCGCCCCGCTCGGCTTCGACATCTCGGTCTGGCAGATGCTCTGCCCACTCCTCAACGGGGGCCGGGTCAGCGTCATCAGCGACGAGATCGCCTACGACTCGGTGGCGTTCGCAGGCGTGGTCGAGGACCATGGGGTCACGGTCGTCGAGCTCGTACCCACCATGGTGAGGCTGCTGCTCGACGATCTCGCCGCAACCCCCGACGGCGGGTGGCTCGCCGGCCTGCGCTGGATGCTCGCCACCGGCGAGGAACTGCCCACCGAGGTGGCCAGACGCTGGCTGACCGAGATGCCGCATGCCGGGCTGCTGAACGCCTACGGACCCACCGAGTGCTCCGACGACGTCACCCACCACAGGGTCGTCACCGGCGACCTGGCACTGAACCGGCTGCCGATCGGCGCACCGGTGATCAACACCCAGCTCTACGTGCTGCGCCGGGACGACGACGGCTGGCACGCCTGCGAACCCGGCGACACCGGCGAGCTGTTCGTCGGTGGCACCGGCGTGGGCCGCGGCTACACCGGCGACCCCGAAAGGACCCGCGAGGCGTTCTTCAGGGACCCCGTCGGAACGACCCCCACCGGGCGGCTGTACCGCACGGGCGACGCCGTGACGGTCCTGCCGCAGGGCGCGCTCCAGTACCTCGGACGCGTCGACCGGCAGGTCAAGATCGCCGGTGTGCGGATGGAGCTGGGCGAGATCGAGGCCGTCCTCCAGCGCCACCCGAGCGTCGCCGCCGCAGCCGTCGTCGTCCACGACTTCGCGTGACGCCGCCGGGGCGGCGCGCGGGGGGACGCACCGGACCCACGGAGACCGCTTCCGGGTCCCGCGGTGCGCCCGCCGCGGCGCCGTTCACCGCACCCCCGACCCCGAGACCGGAACCAACCGCCCTGCGAGGGAGCTGCTCCATGCCGGTGACCCCACCGACGTACCACTCGATCACCGAGGCGCAGATGATGCCGCGCCTGATCCGGCTCGGTCCCAACCTGTACGGTGCGGTCTTCACCCTGATGAAGCTGCTCCCCGCCACCTACATCCTCCGCCACGCCGACCAGCGCGGCGAGCTGGGGCGGGACACCGTCATCGTGGAGACCACGTCGGGCACGTTCGGCCTCGCGCTGGCGATGCAGGCGGCACTGATGCGACGCGAGCTGATCCTGGTCAGCGACCCCGCCATCGACGACAATCTGCACCGGCGCCTCGTCGACCTCGGGGCGAAGGTCGAGATCTGCCTGGAGCCCGCCGACGTCGGTGGCTTCCAGGAGGCGCGGCTGCGCCGTCTCGCGGAGGTCCGCGCCGGGCTGCCCGACACCTTCTGCCCCGAGCAGTACACCAACCCGGACAACCCCCGCTCCTACGGAGTCGTCGCCGAGCAACTCGTCCGGACGCTCGGACGGGTCGACTGCGTCGTCGGGCCGGTCGGCTCGGGCGGCTCGATGTGCGGCACCGTACGGGGCCTGCGCGAACACACCCCGCAGACCGTCGCGCTCGGCGTCGACACCCACCACAGCGTGCTGTTCGGCCAGCCCGACGGGCCGCGCCCCCTGCGTGGCCTCGGCAACAGCCTCTGGCCCGCCAACCTCGACCACAGTGTCTTCGACGAGGTCCACTGGTGCACGGCCGCCGAGGCGTACCTGATGACACGCAGGCTGCACGCCCGGCACGCCCTGTTCCAGGGGCCCACCAGCGGCGCCGCCTACCTGGCCGCACGGTGGTGGTCCGAGAGGCACCCGGACGAGACCTGCGTGGTGCTCCTGCCCGACGAGGGCTACCGCTACCAGGCCACCGTCTACGACGACGCATGGCTCGACGAGAACGGCTACCGGCTCGACCGGGCCGGCGAACCGGAGGGCCCCGTCACCGTCGGCTCACCCGCCGAGGTCCACGACCGCTGGACCAGGATGCCCTGGGGACGCCGCGGCTACGCGGACATACCCGGTGCCGTGGACCGCCCGACGCACACCCACAGCGAACGGACCCTCACATGACGGCCACCACCGGACGGCTCACCCGCACCCTGGGGCCGCGCACCCGCCGCGTCGTCTACGGCGAGCCGGGACCCGAGGAGATCCGTGCCGAACTCGAGCCCATCAGCACTATCGACCTCGCACACGTGGTGATGCTGACCGAGACCGGGCTGCTGCCCGGCGAGGCGGCCGCCGCGCTCCTCACCCGCATCCGGGCCCTGCGCGACACCGGATTCCGCGATCTGTACGGCATGGACGCGCCACGCGGCCTCTACCTCATGTACGAGGGCCGGCTGATCACGGAACTCGGTCCCGACGTCGGCGGCAAACTGCACACCGGCCGCTCCCGCAACGACATCAAGGCCACCACCACCGCGATGCGGCTGCGCACCGAACTACTCGACCTGCTCGGTGAGCTGCTGCGCCTCCAGGCCGTGCTGCTCGCCCGAGCCCGCGCCCACCGCAACGCCCTGATGCCGGTCTACACACACTTCCAGCCCGCGATGCCGATCAGCTACGGCTACTACCTCGCGGGCATCGCGACCGCACTCGACCGCGACGTCACCGCGCTCCGGCACGCCGTCGAGGAGCTCGACCGCTGTCCCCTCGGCGCGGGCGCCGTCGCGGGGACCGACCTGCCCATCGACCCCGAGCGCACCGCCTCACTGCTCGGCTTCGACGAGCCGCCGCTGCACGCGATCGACGCCGTCGCGTCCCGCGACACCGTGCTGCGCGCCCTCGCGGCCACCGCTTCCGCCGGGCTGACGCTCAGCAGGCTCGGAACCGACCTGCAGCTGTGGAGCACCCAGGAGTTCGGCTTCCTCGCCTTCCCCGAGCGGCTCGTCGGGGGCAGCTCCGCGATGCCGCAGAAGCGCAACGCCTTCCTCCTGGAGCACCTCAAGGCGAAGGCCGCACCGGCCGTCGGCGCGTGGACGGCTGCCGCCGCCGCCATGAAGTCGACGCCCTTCACCAACTCGATCGAGGTCGGCAGCGAAGCGGTCGCCGTGGCCTGGCCGGCCTTCGCCGCCGTACGGGACGGAGTCCTGCTCGCACAGGTCCTCGTCATCGGCGCCCGCCCCGACACGGGGCGCATGGAACAGCGCGCCCGGGAGGGCTTCGTGACCGCGACCGTGATCGCCAACCAGATGGTCGCCCAGGGGGTGCCGTTCCGCACGGCACACCACGCCGTCGGCGCGGCTGTCCGCGAAGCCGTCGAGGCCGGCCGTACCGAACTCACCGAAGTCGCCTTGCCCGAAGGTGAGTTCGGTGGTGCGGGCAGCAAACTCCCCACCCTCCGCGAGGCCGTTGACAGCCACGACCGAGGAGGCGGCCCCGGTGCCTGCGACCGGGTCGTACGTACGCTGCGGCGGCGTCTGGCCTCGGACGGGGACTGGCTGGCGTCCCGGCGGGACCGGCTGCGGGAGTCGCGGGTCCGGCTCACCGCGGCCGTCGACACCGTCCTCGCCGCGCACGGGCCGGACGTTACGGCAACGGACGGCACGGTCACCGACCGCACGGGGGAATCCGCATGACCTGGTTCGCACTGCTGGAGAGCAACACCACGGGAACGGGGCGTGAGTTCTGCGTCCGCGCACGCGCCCGCGGCATGCGGCCGGTGCTGCTGACCCGGGACCCGGGCCGCTACCCGTACGTGGCCGAGGACGGCATCGACACACGGGTGCTGGACACCGGCGACCTCGGAGCCGTCCTCGACACCTGCACCGCACTCGCCGCCGACGGTGGCCTCTCCGGGCTCGTCTCCAGCTCCGAGTACTTCGTCGCACCGGCCGCCCACGCGGCCGCCAAGCTGGGTCTGCCCGCCGCCGACGGCGACGCAGTCGACCGCTGCCGGGCCAAGGACACCCAGCGCCTGGCCCTGGAGGCCGGGGGAGTGGCGGTGCCCGCCTTCCGGAGCGTGGAGACCGTGGCGGACGCGGGGCACGCTGCCGACGCACTCGGATACCCGGTGGTCCTCAAGCCCACCACCGGCTCCGGCTCGGTCGGCGTACGGCTGTGCCGCGACGGCGACGAGACCCGTCAGTGGGCCGGTGAGCTCCTCGGCCGGGCCACCGACGAGCGCGGCAATCCCGTGCCGACGAGGATTCTCGTCGAAGTGGCCGTCGAGGGACCGGAGTTCTCCGTCGAGACCTTCGACGGCGCTGTCGTCGCCGTCGTCGCCAAGCACCTCGGCCCCGAGCCCTACTTCGTCGAGACCGGTCACGACATCCCCGCTCCCGTACCCGACGCGACGGCTGCTGCGCTCGCGGACACCACGCTGCGCAGCCTTGCGGCCCTCGGCCTGGCGTGGGGCGCCGCCCACACCGAACTGCGGCTGTCCGGCGGGCGGCCGGTCGTCATCGAGGTCAATCCGCGCCTCGCGGGCGGCATGATTCCCGTCGCGGTGCGTGCGGCGCTCGGCATCGACCTCGTCGACTCCGTCGTCGCCCTGGCGGCGGGGCAGCAGCCGGATGCCGCGGGCTCCGGCGCGGGGCACGCGGCCGTCCGCTTCCTGCGTGCCGGGCAAGAGGGACGGATCGTCGCAGTCGACGGAGTCGAGGACGCGCTCGCGGGCCCAGGCGTCGTCACCGTACGGGCCGGAGTCGCCGCAGGCGGCGTCGTCCGGCTCACGAACTCGTTCCAGGACCGGCTGGCCCTGGTCGTCTCCGAGGGGCCGGACACCGACAGCGCCACGCGCGGCGCCGAGGCCGCTCTCCGGCAGATCCGCATCCGCTTCGAAGTCCCGGCATCGCCGGCAGCACCGCACGCCCAGCAGGACACACCGGAAAACGGACTGGAAGAAGGAGCCGGGGACCGATGACCGATCACAGCCCGAACAGCCAGGCGTTCACCAGCATTCCCCGTTGGACCGCACCGGCCGGCGGCGGCGAGGGTACCGGCACGCACGAACAGCGACTGCCGGACGCACTGGCCGCGAAGCTACGGGAAACGGCGGGCCGGCTGGGCCGCCCGCTGCCGGACCTGCTGCTCGCCGCGCACGCGCGTGTCCTGGCCACGCTCGTCAGCGAGACCGAACTGACGATCGGCCACCTCGCCGCGCCGGGGGCTGCCGAGACCACGCTGCACCTCGTGGTGGAACCCGGCACCTGGACGGAGCTGATACGCACCGCCGCCGGGGCCACCGGGACCCGGCACCGGACGGCGACGACGCCCGAGGCCGTCATCGACCTGTCCGGGCTTGCCCCCGGCGATGCCCAGCGGGCCGGCGGTGCCGGTCCCGGGCAGGACGCGACCCTGCGCGCGGGGGCCGTGCTGCGCCTCGCCTGGGCGCAGGACACCGGTGCCGGGCTCGCACTGCGGGTGCTGTACGACCGCGCGGCGCTCGACGGGGAATACGCCGAGCGGCTCGCCGGCTACCACCTCGCCGCGCTGCGTTCGCTGGCCGCCGGTCCGGACACGCGCCACGACAGGGAGAACCTGCTGTCCGGCGACGAGATCGAAACCCAGCTCCACGGCCTGGCCGGCCCGCGCACCGGGATTCCCGCGCGCACCTTCACCGACTTCTTCCAGGACCGGGTGCGCAGCGCCCCCGACGCGCTTGCGGCCGTCCACGGCACGCGGCACTGGACGTACGCCGAACTCGACGCAAGGGCCAACCGCGTCGCGCACGCACTGCTGGCCGCGGGACTGGCGCCCGAGGACGTCGTCGCCGTCGTCATGGACCGCACCCTGGACTGGATCGCCGCCGCGATCGGCGTGTTCAAGGCGGGCGGCGTATACCTCCCCGTGCGACCCGACTTCCCCGCCGACCGCGTCGCGGCCCAACTCGACCGCAGCGGCTGCGCCTTCGCCCTCACCGAGCCCGGCAGCGAGCAGCTCGTGCGCCAGGCCTCCGCGGCCGTCACCACACCGCCCCGTGAGCTGTCCGTCCCGCGCATCCACGCCGAGGAAGGCCCGGCCCACCCGCCCGAGGTGACGGTGGACCCCGGGCAGTCGGCGTACATCTACTTCACCTCCGGTTCCACCGGTGCGCCCAAGGGCGCCCTGTGCGAGCACGTGGGCATGGTCAACCACCTCAACATGAAGATCGAGGACCTGGAGATGGGGGAGGGGCCCGGCGAGGTCGTCACCCAGACCGCCTCGCAGTGCTTCGACATCTCCCTGTGGCAGTTCGCCGCCCCCCTCATGGTCGGCGGCACGGTCCGCGTCGTCGACACCGAGGCACAGCTGGACATCGACGGCTTCCTCGACGAGATCGTCGAGGGACAGGTGACGGTGACCCAGATCGTTCCCTCGTACCTGGAGGTCCTCCTCACCCACCTGGAACAGCACACACGCGACCTCGGCGTGCTGCGCTTCGTCTCGGTGACCGGTGAGGCGCTCAAGTACGAGCTGGTGCAGCGCTGGTTCGCGGTCTTCCCGCACATCAAGCTGAGCAACGCCTACGGCGCCACCGAGGTCTCCGACGACACCATGCACGAGGTTCTCGACGGGCTGCCCGAGCGGGACTTCATCACCGTCGGCCGCTCCCTGCGCAACGTCAACACGTACATCCTCGACGAGAACCTCGGGCTCGTGCCGCTGGGTTCCCCCGGGGAGATCGCCTTCTCCGGCATCTGCGTCGGCCGCGGCTACATCAACGACCCGGAGCGCACCCGGCAGGCGTTCGTGTCCGACCCGTTCCGCAGCGACACCCGGATGTACCGCACGGGGGACTTCGGGCGCTGGCTGCCCGAGGGCCGCATCGAGTACCTGGGCCGTCGGGACGAACAGGTGAAGATCCGCGGCTTCCGCATCGAGATCGGCGAGATCGAGAACAAGCTGCTGGCGCTGCCCGGCATCAGGGAGGCCGCGGTCGTCATCGACGGCTCCCGCGAACCGCGCCATCTCGTCGCCTTCTTCAGCTGCGCCGACGGCATCACCACGGAGCAGGCACGCGACCATCTCGCGGGACTGCTGCCCGAGTACATGGTGCCCACCTACTTCCACCAGCTGGAGCGCCTCCCGCTCACGGAGAACGGCAAGGTCGACAAGAAGGGCCTGGAACGGCTCGCCGGCCCGCTGGGCCACGGCGGTGCCACCTACGCGGCTCCCAGTACCCCCGCCGAGCGGCGCCTGGCGACACTGTGGGCCGAGGTGCTCGGCGTTCCGCTGGAGCGGATCGGGCGCAGTGACAGCTTCTTCGACCTGGGCGGCACCTCACTCGCCGCCGTACGCCTCCTCATCCACCTCGACCGTGCCCTGACCCTCAAGGACCTGGTCGCCCGGCCCGTCCTGGCCGACCTCGCGGAGGCCCTCACCGCCCGCGAGAGCGGAGCGGAGCGGACCGCCGACGCGGAGCGGGGCGTGCCCCGGCTGCTCCAGCCCCTGGCGACCGTACGGGCGCCGCACCACACGCTCGTCTGTTTCCCCTATGCGGGCGGCAACGCCCTGAACTTCCGTTCCCTCGCCGCCGAGCTGGCCCGGGACGGCGTCGCCGTACTCGGTGTCGAACTGCCCGGCCACGACTTCACCGGGGACGCCGAGCCCATGGAGGACGTGCCGGCCATCGCCCGCCGGGTGTGCGAGGAGATAGCCGAGCACGTGTCCACGCCCGTCCTGCTGTGGGGACACTGCGCGGGCGCCGCGCACGCGCTGGGAACGGCCCGGCTGCTCCAGGAGACGGGGACCCCGGCGGAGCGGGTGTTCATCGGCGCCCTCCTGCTGGAGAGCGACGAGGCACTGCGGGCGGAGATGGCGGAAGTCGAAGGCGCCGACACCCAGGCGCTGCTCGGCCGGCTGCGCGCCGACAACGCCTACATCGAGCTCGACGAGCTCAAGCCCGAGCGGGCGGACGTCGTCGGCCGCGCCTATCGGCACGACGTCCTCACCTCGAACACCCATCAGCTCCGGATCCGCGACAACCCGCAGGACCACCGCATCGACGCCCCCGTCGACGTGGTGATCGCCTGGGACGACGCGTCGACCGCGCGGTTCGCCGAGGCCCACGGGGAGTGGAAGACGGTCTCCGACCGGGTCGTCCTGCACGAACTGGAGGATGGTGGCCACTATTTCGCCAGTACCCGCTCGGCGCGCACGGCGGGCCTCGTGAGAGCCGCCTGCGAAGCACGTGAGTGACGGTCCGGGCAACGGAGGAGAAGGCACTCAGATGCTCCGAACACTCAAGGGCGGTCCCGACTGCCACCGGCCGGCCGCCACGGGGGTCAGCGCGGCCTTCGGCACCTTCGGCGAGCTGCTCCAGGGAGTCCTGCCCGAGGACGACGGGGACTTCCTGGTGACCCTCCCGGTGGCGCGCTGGAGCATGGCCCGCTTCACCTTCGACCCGGGAAGCGACATGACGTCGGTCCGGCCGCAGCACAAGCACAAGGCGTTGCGGCTCGCGTCCATGATCCTGGAGGACACCGGGCTTGCCGGCGGCGGGGAGCTCACGATCGAGAGCCAGCTGCCCGAGGGGAAGGGCCTGGCCAGTTCGTCGGCGGACCTGGTGGCCACGGCGCGCGCCGTGGCCAACGCCCTCAGTGAGCCGATGCCGCCGCGGCGCATCGAGTCCTACCTCGCCCGGATCGAGCCGACGGACGGGGTGCTCTACCCGTCGATCGTCGCCTACCACCACCGCAGCGTGCGGCTGCGCGCCCTGCTGGGTTCGCTGCCCGCGATGACGGTCGTCGGAGTGGACGAGGGCGGGGAGGTCGACACCGTCGACTTCAACGCTCTCCCCAAGCCGTTCACGACCGCCGACAAGCGGGAGTACGAGCGGCTTCTCGCTCGCCTGACACACGCAGTGTCCCGTCGCGACCTGGCCGAGGTCGGCCGGGTCGCGACGGCGAGCGCCCGGATGAACCAGGTGCTGCGCCACAAGTGGTCACTGCCGGCCATGGTCGGCATCTGTGAGTCGGCGGGCGGGCTGGGCGTCGTGGCCGGGCACAGCGGAACGACGCTGGGGATCCTGCTGGACGCCGGGGCTCCCGACTATCCGGCGCAGCTCGCCGCGGCCGCCCAGTCCTGCCAGCGGCTGACCGGGAACCTCATGATCTACCGCACGCTGACGTTCGACTGATGTCCCGGGGCCGCCGGGCGCCGCATGGGCGCCCGGCGGCCCCGGGACATCAGGGACGGAACGGGGTGCCGAGACCCACCACGATCTCGCGCTCGCCCTTGTACGGCTCCCGGTCGTGGGCGACCCGCAGGTTGTCCACGACCAGCAGATCCCCGCGCTGCCACGGCTCGCGCACCGTGTGCTTCTCGTACACCTCGTTGATGTGGTCCACCGTCGCCCGGTCGAGACCCGCCCCGTCCCCGGAGAACGTGTTGAACGGCAGGCTCTCGGGGCCGAGCTCACTGAGGAGGTAGTCGCGTACCTCCGGCGCCATCGTCCACTCGTTCAGGAACGCGATCTGGTTGAACCAGCAGCGCTCCCCGGTGTCCGGATGGGTGAGGACGGCCGGACGTGTCTGGCGGGTGGTCAGCGCACCGTCGTCGTGCCAGCGCGCCTGCACTCCGTTGGCCGCGCAGTAGCGTTCGACCTCGGTCCTGTCGGCGGTACCGAAGGCCTCCTGCCAGGAAGTGCCGACGTACGGGTTGTAGTGCCGGTCGAGCCGCCAGCCGTGCCGCTCGAAGCGGTCGATCAGTCCGGACGGCAGGTCGGCGAGCACCGCGGAGCTGTCGGCGAGGGCCGTGACGCCGCCGGCCGCGGGCGGCGTCACACAGGCGAAGGCCAGCAGCCGCGGGACCTCGGCGGCGTAACTCAGCTCGTGGTGCATGCACATGGGCTGGTCGGCCGGCCAGTGCGTGGACGAGTAGATCCCGTCCTCGTAGTGGTCACGCGGGGCGAACGCCTCGCGCTCGGACATGGGGCTGCCGAGGACGGCGCGGACGGCGGCGATCGCCGCGTCCCGGCCGTCGACGGGCAGGCCCCGGACGAGAACGGCTCCGTGCGCGGCCACGGCCGCGTCGATCTCCGCGCGGTGCCCGGCGATCCACGTCGACGGGCCCTCGGGGCCGTTGCCCGCGTCGGCTTCCAGGCGGGCAGGGAAGAGGTGCTCGGTCATGTGAGGAACTCCGTCAGTTCGGCTGGGACTGAGGCTGATCGGACTGGTGGGCGAACTGGGTGCGGTACAGGGTCGCGTAGAGCCCTTCGAGAGCGAGCAGCTCGTCGTGCCTCCCGCTCTCGCGTATGCGGCCGTCCTTGATGACGAGGATCTGGTCGGCCTCGCGGATGGTGGACAGCCGGTGCGCGATCACGAGTGAGGTACGGCCGTGCAACGCGGTCTGCAGGGCCCGTTGGATCGCGGCCTCGGACTCGGAGTCCAGGTGTGCCGTCGCCTCGTCCAGTACGACGATGGGCGGGGCCTTCAGCAGCAGCCGTGCCAGCGCGATCCGCTGCTTCTCACCGCCGGACATCCGGTAGCCGCGGTCGCCGACGACGGTGTCCAGGCCGTCGGGGAGCGTCGTGACGGTGTCCCAGATCAGCGCGGCCCTGCAGGCCTCGATCAGCTCTTGTTCGCCGGCGCCGGGGCGTGCGTACTCCAGGTTGGCGCGCAGCGTGTCGTGGAAGAGGTGCGCGTCCTGGGTCACGACGCCGATCGCGTCCCGCAGCGACTGGAGCGTCAGATCGCGGGTGTCGTGGCCGTTGATCCGGACGGCGCCCTCGGTGACGTCGTACAGCCGGGGCACGAGCTGGGTGATGGTGGTCTTGCCCGCTCCCGACGGGCCGACGAGCGCGGTGAGGCTTCCGGTCGGGACGGTGAAGCTCAGATCGTGCAGCACCCAGTCGTCGTCGGGGCCCGCGGGCCCGCTCGCCGTGGTGGACTCCAGCGAGGTCAGCGAGACCTCGTCGCCCGCGGGGTAGCGGAACGAGACGTGGTCGAACTGGACGCCGTGTGCCGCCTCCGCGGGGGTGCGGGGCGCCGGAACCGGGGCCGGTCGCTGCGAGGGGAGTTCCACGGCGTCCGCCCGCTCGGTGATCAGGGGCTTCAGATCGAGGAGTTCGAAGATCCGGTCGAAGCTCACCAGGGCGGTCAGCACGGTCACCTGCATGTTGGACAGATCGTTGACGGGCCCGTAGAGCCGGAGCAGCAGGGCGACCATGGCGACCAGCGTGCCCAGTTCGAGTGTGCCCTCGATCGTCAGCCAGCCGCCCAGGCCGTACACCAGGGCCGTGGTCAGGCCGGTCAGCACCGTGAGGACGATGAAGAGGATCCGGCCGTAGACGACCCGGGTGGCCACGATGTCGCGGACGCGTCCGGCGCGCCGCGCGAACAGCTCGGACTCGGTGGCGGGGCGCCCGTACAGCTTGGCGAGCAGCGCGCCTCCGACGTTGAAGCGCTCGGTCATCATCGAGCTCATCTCGGCGTCCAGTTTCATGGACTCCCGGGTGAGCCGCTGGAGCCTGCGGGAGACCAGCCGCGCGGGGAGCAGGAAGAACGGGATCATGGCCAGCGCGGCGAGGGCTATCTGCCAGGACAGGTAGAACATCGACCCGAGCACCAGCAGCAGCGTGAGCACGGTCGACACGGTCTGGGAGAGCAGGGTCGTCAGCGCCTGCCGGGCCCCGATGACATCGGTGTTGAGCCTGCTGACCAGCGCCCCGGTCTGGGCCCGCATGAAGAACGCCAGTGGCTGCGCGTGGACGTGGTCGAACACGACGGTGCGCAGTTCGTAGACCAGTCCTTCGCCGACCCTGCCCGCGCACCGCGCCTGTGAGAACAGCGCAGCGGCGTCCAGGAGCGACAGGCCGACGGCGCCGAGGCACAGCCAGACCATGAGCTCGGTGTTCTTCGGCAGGATGCCGTCATCGATGATGACCTTGAGGAGGAGCGGGCTCACGGCGGTGACCGCCGCATGCGTGGCGATCGAGAGCACCAGCATCGTCATCGTCCCGCGTTGCCGCAGGGCGTACGGGAGTATGCGGCGCACCGTGCCCGGCCTGATCTTCTGCCGGGTGACGGACTCGTCGTCGAACCGGACACGTTGAGGTCCTGTCCCGTGACGCTGCTGCCTCCTTCCGGGGATCGGCTTCCGCGTCATGGTCAGCTCCCTCGCCTTCAGTAGGAGTGGTGAGGAGTCATCAGGGGTGGGGCGGTGTTTCAGTGCTTCTCGAAGAACTCGGTGATCGCCGTGTTGACGGCTTCCGGGCGTTCCAGATTGCCGAGGTGGCCGGCGTCGCGGATCTCGACGAAGTCGCAGTCGGGGATCGCGTTGGCCACCTCGGCGACCAGATGCGGCGGGCAGATCACGTCGTCGGAGAAGGCGACGGCCCGGCAGGGCACCGTGATCTCGCGCAGTGACGCACGGCGGTCCCCGCCGTGGGACACCCACGCCTGACCGTCGGCCGCGTTGTGGCCGCCGCTGAGTTCGAACACTTCGAGCCAGGGCGCGATGGCGTCCGGATCGTTCATGGTCGTGGGGGACAGCATCTCCAGCATCGTCCTGACGGCGTGGTACTTGGACGGCAGCTCGATGCCCTTCTCGCGCAGTGCCTGCTCGGCGGCGAGCATCGCGCTGCGGGCCGTGTCCGAACGCGCCCTGGTCGCGAGCAGAACCGCGGACCGCACCAGGTGGGGGGAGCCGATCGACAGCTCCTGCGCGATCATCGAGCCCATGGACGTCCCGACGATGCGGCACGGGCCCAGGTCCAGGGCCTCGATCAGCCCCTTGGTGTCGGCGACCATGTCGGCGAGCGTGTACTTCCCGGGCGGCGCGTCGGAGGATCCGATGCCCCTGTTGTCGAAGACGACAGTCTCGTATCCCGCCTCGTGCAGGGCAGGAGTCTGGTGGAGGGACCAGACGTGGCCCGCCGCTCCCGAGCCCATGATGAGGAGCACCGGCTCACCTCGGCCCGTGCGCTCGTAGCCGAGCCGGACTCCGTTGGCGCTGATGAAAGGCATGCTCTTCCCGGGATTCGTAGGAATGACGGAGGCACTGAATGGCCGTTCCGGAATGCTGGTGGCCGGCGGAACTCTGGCACCGCGGGCTGAGCCGATCAAGACATATCATTTCCCTCCCTCCTTTCCCGAGTGTTCAACTGCGGCCACGGCACAGTTGAACAGCACTGCTGTGTGGGGGCGCTCCATGAGGTATGGAAGCGGTGACGGGTGACCGGCGTTGACGTGGCGCGCATACGGAGAGGCATACTGCTCCCAGGCATGGCCTTCGCCGTAATGGCCCTTGCCGTGTCCCTTACTGATCGAGACCGCTAACGCGACCTGCCGAAGCGTACTCCCGTCATGAACCCCTGAGAGAGGACAACGAGGTGACGAATCCGTTTGAAGACCCGGACGCCAATTACCTGGTCCTGGTCAACGACGAGGGCCAGCACTCGCTCTGGCCGATATTTGTCGAGGTGCCCGAGGGCTGGGAGACGGCATTCGGCGAGGCCGGCCGTCAGGAATGCCTCGACTACATCGAGAAGAACTGGACCGATATGCGGCCCAAGAGCCTCATCAGGGCGATGGAGCAGGCTTAGGGAATCCCCGCCCCGGTTCACAACCCGCAGGCAGGTCCTGAAGAATTCTCATCACGCATGCCTGATAAAGCTCATCACGCATGAATGAATGAGCGGGTGTTTTCCTCGGTGACGCGTGATGTCAGGGGCAGTGGCAGAAATCGGGCCATTGCCCCTGATCCTCGGCAGAAGGACGTCCAGGTCTTCCGGTCATTCCGTCGGAACCGGGGATCTTCCCGGTTCCCGCAGCAAAAAGTGAGAAGGGCTGGCCTTGCTCCCCGGCGCTAGCGACACCCCCGTGATCCTGAAAGCCGCCTCGGAGGCCCTGGGCGAGCAGTTGACCGAGCCCGTCGAGCTCAGCCGCGGCCGAAGCACCGTGGTCCGCTGCCGCGACAACCGGGGCGGCACCTTGATCGTCAAGTCGTACGCCGCCGCGGAGGACTTCGCCGCCGAGGCCTCCGGGCTCGAACTCGCTTCCCGCGGACCGAGACTGCTCGCGGTGGACGCCGACCGCGCGCTCATCGTCATGACCGATCTCGGTAACGCGCCGAGCCTTGCCGGTCTTCTGCTCGGCGATGACGCGGACGCGGCCCGGGCCGGGTTGTTCCAATGGGCGCGAGGCCTCGGTCAGCTCGCACGGGGTGCCCACGGGCGTCGGGCCGAACTCAACGCGCTGCGGCGCAGATACGGCCTGGACCCGTCCTCGCTGCAGGAGGTGAACTTCCCCCTCAGGCACGTCCGCAAGCTCGGTGAGCGCCTCGCAGGGGTGGGGATCACTCCTCCGGATGGACTGGACGCCGACATCGCCGATATCGCGAAGCTGGAGAACGACGGGTATCCGGGATTCAGTCCGGGCGACACATGCCCCGACAACAACCTCCTCACAGCGTCGGGTCTGCAGCTCCTGGACTTCGAGGACTCCGGATTCCCGTCCGTCTTCCTGACCGCCGTGTACTGCCGCATGCCGTTCCCCAGCTGCTGGTGCTCCTTCCGGCTGGAACCGTCCCTCGCCGGCGCTGTCGAAGAGGCCTTCCGCACGGAGCTGCTGCCCGTCTACCCGGATCTCGGGGACGACCGGCTCTGGCACGCCGGAGTGCGGCGGGCCGTCGGCGCCTGGACGGCGAGCACGATGCTGCTGTTCCCTGAGGCCCTCGCAGGGGACCGGAAGCTGAACGGCCGCGGCGGGCCGTCGCCGACCGTGCGACAGCTCATGGTCCACCGGTGTACGGAGCTGCGCCGGGAGCTCGCTCCGGTGGGCGAGCTCCCGGCCCTGGCCGAGACCGCCGCCCTGCTCCTGGAGCGGGCCGCGAAGGAGTGGCGCACCCCACCCCTGCCCCCGTTCCCCGCCTTCGCCTGACCACGGCACGAGCGGCCCCGAAGATCACGTTCCGCCGCTGCGCATAAGGTGGCCGGATGCAGGAGCAGTACCGGACAGTCGCCCGTGCGGGCGTGCACGAGACCGAGATCAACCGCTCGCGCTTCATCTGCGCGCTGGCCCCCGCCGCCACCGAGCAGGAGGCGCAGGACTTCGTCGCACGCATCCGCAGGGAACACCCGACCGCCTCGCACAACTGCTTCGCGTACGTGATCGGCGCCGACGCCTCCGTCCAGAAGGCCAGTGACGACGGCGAGCCGGGAGGCACCGCGGGCGTCCCCATGCTCCAGATGCTGACGCGCCGCGAGATGCGGTACGTCGTCGCGGTCGTCACCCGCTACTACGGCGGGGTGAAGCTCGGCGCCGGCGGGCTGATCCGGGCGTACGGGGGAGTGGTCGGCGAGGCCCTCGACGCCATCGGCACCCTCACCCGGCAGCGCTTCCGGATCGCGACGGTCACCGTCGGCCATCAGCGCGCCGGACGGCTGGAGAACGAACTGCGGGCCACCGGACGCAGCGTGCGCGAGGTCCGTTACGCGGAGGCGGTGACCATCGAGATCGGGCTGCCGGACGCCGATGTCGAGGACTTCCGCCGCTGGCTGGCCGACGCGACCGCGGGCGAGGCGGAACTGGAACTGGGTGACGAGGCCTACGGTGACGCCTGAGCCCGTCCGTGGCCGTCCTGCGGCAGCCGCCCCGGGCGCGTCCCCGGTGATGGGAGACTGTGATGCGTGAGGGAACAGGGGCAGGAGTGCGCAGCCGCGCCGGGGACCGGCACCGGGGGTCCGGGCCGGGCCGGCGCACGGGCTGACCGGCAGCGGATGACGAGGAAGCGAAGCATGCGGGTCGGAGCCGGCTCTTGAGGATTCTGCACACATCGGACTGGCACCTGGGGCGGTCGTTCCACCGGGTCTCGCTGCTGGAGGCACAGGCCGCCTACCTCGACCACCTGGTGGACACCGTGCGCGAGCACGAGGTCGACGTGGTGCTCGTGGCGGGTGATGTGTACGACAGGGCGGTGCCGCCGCTCTCCGCCGTGCAGCTCTTCGACGACGCGTTGCACCGTCTCGCGGCCGCCGGTGTGCCCACCGTGATGATCTCCGGGAACCATGACTCGGCCCGCCGGCTCGGCGTCGGCGCGGGACTCATCGGACGGGCCGGCATCCACCTGCGCACCGACCCCGCGCGGTGCGCCACCCCCGTCGTCATCCCGGACGCGCACGGCGACGTGGCGTTCTACGGACTCCCCTATCTGGAGCCCGCCCTCGTCAAGGACGTGTTCCGGGCGGAGCGGGCCGGGCACGAGGCCGTGCTCACCGCAGCCATGGAACGGGTCCGTGCCGATCTCGCGGAGCGGCCCCGCCCGACCCGGTCGGTGGTCCTCGCCCACGCCTTCGTCGCGGGCGGCGAGCCGAGCGACAGCGAGCGCGACATCACCGTGGGCGGGGTGGCGGCCGTCCCCGCAGGGGTCTTCGACGGCGTCGACTACGTCGCCCTGGGGCACCTCCACGGCTGCCAGACGGTCGCCGAGCGCGTCCGCTACTCCGGCTCGCCCCTCGCGTACTCCTTCTCGGAGGCCACCCACCGCAAGACGATGTGGCTGATCGACCTCGACGCCACCGGCGCGATCACCGCGGAGCGGATCGACTGCCCGGTGCCGCGTGCCATCGCCCGGCTCAGGGGCCGGCTCGACGCCCTCCTCGACGACCCCGCCCTCGACCGGCACGAGCACTCCTGGGTCGAGGCCACCCTCACCGATCCGGTCCGGCCGTCCGAGCCGATGGCCCGTCTCCTGAAGCGTTTCCCGCACACGCTCAGCCTGGTCCTCGAACCGGACCGGGCCCCCGACGCCCCGCACACCTCGTACGCCCAGCGGCTGCGGGGACGCGACGACCAGAGCATCGCGGAGGACTTCGTGGCCCATGTCCGCGGCGGCTGCGGGACCGACGAGCACGAGCGGACGGTGCTGCGCGGCGCCTTCGATCACGTACGGGTCGACGACGGTGTGCGCGAGGTGAACCGATGAGGCTCCACACGCTCGCCATCACCGCCTTCGGGCCGTTCGGCACCACCCAGGAGATCGACTTCGACGCGCTCTCCGCAGCCGGCCTCTTCCTGCTGCACGGACCGACCGGCGCCGGGAAGACCTCGGTCCTCGATGCCGTCTGCTACGCCCTGTACGGGGCCGTGCCCGGTGCCCGGCAGAGCCCCGGCACCTCGCTCCGCAGCGACCACGCCCCGGTGGACCTGCCCACCGAGGTCCGGCTCGAACTCACCGTCGGCGGGCGCCGTCTGGAGATCACCCGGCGCCCCGCCCAGCCCCGCCCGAAGAAGCGGGGTGGCGGCCACACCACCGAGAAGGCGCAGAGCTGGCTGCGCGCCCACGACCCCGAGCAGGGCTGGCAGGCGCTGAGCCGGACGCACCAGGAGATCGGTGAGGAGATCACGCAGCTCATCGGTATGAGCCGGGACCAGTTCTGCCAGGTGGTGCTCCTGCCGCAGGGCGACTTCGCCCGTTTCCTGCGGGCGGACGCGGAAGCACGCGGCAGGCTTCTCGGCCGGCTCTTCGACACACGTCGTTTCGCGGCCGTCGAGGAGCGCCTCGCCGATCTCCGCCGGGCCGCCGAGAGCCAGGTCAGGACCGGGGACGAACAGATCCTCGCCCTCGCCCAGCGGATCGCCCAGGCCGCGGGCCCGGCCGGCCGCGAGTGGCCGATGCCCACGCTCCAGCCGGGCGAACCCGGACTCGCCGACGCCGTCCTGGCCTGGGCCGCGACGGCCCGCAGCGGCGCCCGGGAGCGGCTGGACATCGCCGGTTCGGTGCTGTCCGCGGCCGAGAGCAGGCACGCCGCGGCCCGGCAGGCCCTGGACGCCGAACGGGAACTGGCCGGACTGCAGCAAAGGTACGAGGAGACCCGGCGCCGTGCCGCCGCGTCCGAGGCGGGCCGGGCCGCGCACGACGAGGACCGGGAGCAGCTGCGGCGCGCCCGCAAGGCGGACCTCGTCGCCCCTGCCCTCGAACTCCGCGACGACGCCGGGCGCGCCCATCAGCACGCGCGCGCGGCCCGCGACCGCTCCCGGTCCCGGATGCCCGCCACCCTGGCCGACGCGGGTGCCGAACAACTGGCGGCACTGGAACGAGGACTCCGCGAGGAGCTCGGCGGGCTGGACGCCGCACGTCGCGCCGAGCGGCGCAGCGCGGAGATCGACGACGAGCGTGCCGCACTGGAGCGGCAGGCCCGGGCGGACGACGAGCTGATCCGTGACGCCGAGGGCTGGCTGGCCGGCTGGGAGAACACCCGGAGCGGTCTGCACGCCCGCATCGAACAGGCTCAGGAGGCCGTCACCCGCGCCGAACTGCTGGCCGGCCGGCTGGAGCCCGCCCGGCGGCGTCTCGAAGCGGCCCGCCGCAGGGACGCGCTGGCGGACGAGGCGACGTCCGCGCAGGAGCGGCTCGGCACGGCACGCGAGCACGCCCTCGGTACCCGGGAGCACTGGCTCGACCTGCGGGAACGACGGCTGCGGGACATCGCGGCGGAGCTCGCGCGGGAACTCGTCGAGGGCGAGGCCTGCACGGTGTGCGGCTCCGCCGACCATCCGAGGCCCGCGCGCCCCGGGGACGGTCATGTCGACCAGGCGACGGAGGAGGCGGCGGAGGCCGCCCACCGCCGCGCCGAGCAGGCGCGCACGGATGCGGAGCACGCGCTCGGAGCCGTACGGGAACGCTATGCGGCAGCCCGGGCCGAGGCCGTGGGCCCGGCCGACGACGGCGGCACCGGAGGTCCGGCGGACGCGGACGGGCAGCAGGGGGACGCGACGGACGGGGAGCCCGGTCCGACGGTCGCCCGGCTGGCAGCGCTCGTGGACACGCTGACCCGTGAGCACGCGCAGGTGCACCGGACCGCCGCGGGCACGCACGCCGCGCGTGAGGCGCTGGCCGCCGCCGAACGCGAGCAGGCACAGCGGGCCGAGGACCGGCAGCAGGCCGAACGCCGGGCCGCGGCCCGCACGTCCCGGCGCGAGGGCCTCGACCGTGAACAGACCTCCCTGGAAGAGGTGCTGGTCCAGGCGCGTGGCGGGTCGGGCAGCGTCTCCGAGCACGCCGCGCTCCTGCAGAACAGGGTCGCGCTGCTCGTCGAGGCGGCCGGGACGGTGCGCGAGGAGGAGAGCGCGGCAGCCCGGCTCAAGCAGGCCGACGACCGGCTCGCCGACGCCGCGTTCCGGGCCGGCTTCGACACGCCGCAGGCCGCGGCGGCCACCCTGGTCCCCGACTCGGGTCAGCGCGCGCTCCAGCACCGCATAGACGCCTGGCAGGCCGAGGCGGGTGCCGTCGCCGACCGGCTCGCCGAGACCGGGGCCCGTGCCGCCGCGGAACGCGCGCCGGCCGCGCCGGACGTGGCACAGACGGCCCACGACGCGGCCGAACGCCTGCTCCGCGATGCGTCGGCCGCTCTCGCCGCGGCCAGTGAACGCTCCGCCGAACTCGACCGGCTGTCCCGGCGCGCGGCGGACGAGGTGCGCGATCTGGGGCCGGTGCGCGCGGAGTACGAACGCATCGCCCGGCTTGCCGGCCTCGCGGCGGGCACCTCGGCCGACAACGAACGCAAGATGCGGCTCGAGTCGTACGTGCTCGCGGCACGGCTCGAACAGGTGGCGGAGGCTGCCAGCGCCCGGCTCCGCCGCATGTCGTCCGGCCGCTACCAGCTGGTCCACTCCGATGCCCGCGCGGGCGGCCGCCGCGCCGGTCTCGGTCTGCACGTCATCGACGCCTGGACCGGGCACGAGCGCGACACGGCCACCCTCTCCGGCGGCGAGACGTTCTTCGCGTCGCTCGCGCTGGCACTCGGCCTGGCCGACGTGGTCACCGACGAGGCGGGCGGCGTACGGCTGGACACCCTGTTCATCGACGAGGGATTCGGGAGCCTCGACGAGCAGACCCTCGACGAGGTGCTCGACGTACTGGACTCGCTGCGCGAGCGGGACCGCAGCGTCGGCATCGTCAGCCATGTGGGCGATCTCCGCCGGCGCATTCCCGCCCAGCTCGAAGTGGTGAAGGAGCGGAACGGTTCGGCCGTACGGCACCGGGTCGGGGGCGGGACGGGGCTCAGCGACTGACCGCGCGCCTCGGCAGTGGCGAGGAGTAGACGACGCTGGTGGTGACGGAGCCCAGGGCGCCGATCTTCCCGGAGACCGCCTCCAGATGACTCATGGAGCGGGCGGTCACCTTCAGCACGAAGCAGTCGTCGCCGGTGACGTGGTGGGCCTCCAGGATCTCCGGCGTGGTGTCGAGGAGGTCGTGGAACGGCTTGTAGTTGCCGTTCGGATACCGCAGCCGTACGAAGGCGAGGATCGGCAGACCGAGGCGCTCGGGTTCCACCACCGCCGCGTACCCGCTGATGATTCCGGCCTCCTCCAGCCTGCGGACCCGCTCGGTCACGGCGCTCGACGACATGGCGACGGCCCGCGCGAGTTCGGCGAACGACGCGCGCCCTTCGCGCTGCAGGACGTCGAGAATGAGCCAGTCGGTGGCGTCCGGGGAATAGTCGGTCATGCCTAGAGGAAACAGGGGTTTCCCCGGCGGATCAAGAGATGTGCCGGGGATCTCACCTTCCGGCGCGGAGGTGCCGGTCATAGATTTCTGACCATGACTCCGCAGCTCATCGACACCGCCGCCGTCACCGCCACGGCCCCCGCTCCCGCAACCGTCACGAACCGCGTGCTCCGCGTCCCGCCGGCGGCCCCGGCCGCGGCCGCCGCCCACTTCGGAGCCTCGCTCGCGTTCCACGCCGATGTCTCGGACGTGGCGGCGGCCCTGGCGGCCGGCGGTGACCCCGGCTTCGTACTCCTCGACTCCCGCTCGACCGCGTCCTGGGACCAGGGCCACGTCCCCGGGGCGGTGCACCTGCCGACGGCGCTCATCGCGGAGCAGGCCGGGGAGTTGCTCGACCCCGCGGTGCCCGTGGTCACCTACTGCTGGGGACCCGGCTGCAACGGCGCCGCCCGGGCCGCGCTCGCACTCGCCGAACTCGGCTACCGGGTCAAGGAGATGCTGGGCGGTTTCGAGTACTGGGCGCGTGAGGGCTTCGAGTTCGAGACCTGGCAGGGGCGCGAGCGCCGCACGGCCGACCCGCTGACCGCCCCGGCCGGCTCCGACGACTGCGGTTGCTGAACCGGAGGCCGGGACGCCGCCCCGGACGCATCGCGAGATAGGGCGTCAGTATGCACGCGGCCGGTCCCGGGCAGCACGCCCGGGACCGGCCGACGCGAAGGTCAGAGCTTCGACAGCTCGTCGACCAGGTCGTCCAGACCCAGCGGCCCCTGGGACAGGGCGGCCATGTGCCAGGCCTTCAGGTCGAAGGCGTCCCCGTGGGCGGCGCGGGCGTTCTCCCGGCCGAGCAGCCAGGCACGCTCGCCCAGCTTGTAGCCGATGGCCTGGCCCGGCATCGAGAGGTAGCGGGTCAGCTCGCTCTCCACGAAGTCGGCCGGCCGGCCGCTGTGGTTGCCGAAGAACTCCTGGGCCAGCTCGGGCGTCCACCGCTCGCCGGGGTGGAACGGGGAGTCGGCCGGGATCTCCAGCTCCGCGTGCATGCCGATGTCCACGATCACCCGGCAGGCCCGCATCATCTGGGCGTCGAGATAGCCCAGCCGGCGCTCGGCGTCGGGCAGGAAGCCCAGCTCGTCCATCAGCCGCTCCGCGTACAGCGCCCAGCCCTCGGCGTTGGCGCTGACGATGCCGATGGACGCCTGGTAGCGCGAGAGGCTCTCGGCGACATGCGCCCACTGCGCGATCTGGAGGTGGTGGCCGGGCACGCCCTCGTGGTACCAGGTGGAGACCAGGTCGTACACCGGGAAGCGCGTCTCGCCCATCGTCGGCAGCCAGGTGCGGCCGGGGCGCGAGAAGTCCTCGGAGGGACCCGTGTAGTACGGCGCCGCGGCGCCGCCGGGCGGGGCGATGCGGGACTCCACCTTGCGGACCCGCTCGGCGAGTTCGAAGTGCGTCCCGTCCAGGGCCTCGATGGCCTCGTCCATCAGACCCTGCAGCCACGTCTGGACCTCGTCGACGCCCTCGATGTGCTTGCCGTGCACGTCGAGGTGGGCCAGCGCCTCCCAGGGGCCGGCACCCGGCAGCACCTTCTCGGCCTCGGTCCGCATCTCGGCGAGCAGCCGGTGGTATTCCGACCAGCCGTACGCGTACGCCTCGTCGAGATCCAGGTCGGTGCCGTTGAAGTAGCGCGACCAACGGGCGTACCGCTCACGGCCGACCGTGTCCGGCTCGCCCTCGACCGCCGGGGCGTACACGTCCCGCATCCAGTCCCGCAGCTCCTCCAGCGACCGGGTGGCCTGCGCCGCGGCGGCGTCCAGACCGGTGCGCAGCGCGTCCGGGCCGGCGGCGGCGAAGTCCTGGAAGAACCCCGTCGTGCCGTCCCCGGCCCACTCGTCGAGCTGGCCGATGAACGTGGTGGTGGCACGCGGACCGGCGTACAGCTTGCGCTCCAGGCCGAGCGCGAGGGACTCGCGGTACCCGGACAGTGCCGCCGGGACGGCCTGGAGCCGCTCGACGACGGCCGCCCAGTCCTCGTCCGTCTCGGTCGGCGTCACCGTGAACACCTCACGGAGCGAGTGGGCCGGAGAGTGCAGATTGGACACGGCGCGCAGCGCCTCGTCGGCCTCGTGGACGGCGAGTTCGGCCGTCAGGCGCTCCCGCAGCAGACGGCCGCACCGGCGCTCGGCGTCATCCGCCGCACCCGGCAGCTGCTCGGCACGGTCGAGCTGGGCGAGAGTGGTGCGGGCGAGCTCGGCCAGCCGCTCCTGGCCCGCGGGGGAGAAGTCGGGAAGGCGGCGCGAGCTCTCCGCGACACCCAGATAGGTGCCCGAGATCGGGTCGAGTTCGATGAATGCGTCGACGTAGGTGTCGGCGACCTGGCGGGGCAGCGCGCTGCTCGGAGAATCTGACATGGGGACATCCTCGTACGGAGAAGGCCTCCGCGTCACCATGAACCGGCACCATGGTCCTGACGCGGAACCGGACCCGTGCCCGCTTCCTGGTCCCGGCCGGGGCCGCCCGTCCGGGCCGCGGGCGGCAGCAGCGGACCGCACTCCCACTGCTGGAATATGAGCCGGGTCTCCACACGGGCCACTTCGCGCCGCGAGGTGAACTCGTCCAGTACCAGGCGTTGCAGATCGGCGGTGTCGGTCACCGCGACATGGACCAGGTAGTCGTCGGGACCGGTCAGGTGGAACAGGGCCCGGGACTCGGGCAGCGTCCTGATCCGCTCGACGAACGGGCCGATGAGCTCCCGGCGGTGCGGCCGGACCTGCACGGACAGGAGCGCCTCCAGACCGCGCCCCAGCCTGGCCGGGTCGAGCCGCAGCTGGTGGCCGAGAATGACGCCGGTGCGACGCAGCCTGGTGACGCGGTCAAGACACGTCGACGGGGCGACCCCGACCTCGGCCGCGAGTTCGCGGTACGTGGTCCGGGCATCGTTCTGCAGCAGCCGCAGAATGTGCAGATCCACCGTGTCGAGAGCGACGGAATCGGTCATTCGCCGAACGTAGCACGGGCTTTTCGGCAGGAGTTCCGGTGACTGTTCAGAGTGGGGGCATGGACTCCGCATCCTCGAAGACGCCCTCGACGACACCCCCGTCCCGGGCGCTCGCCACCGAAGCCGTGCACGCCGGCCGCGACGACCTCGCTGCTCTCGGCCTGCACGCCCCGCCGATCGATCTCTCCACCACCTACCCCTCGTACGACTCCAGGGGAGAGGCGCAGCGGATCGACGCCTTCGCCACCACCGGCGCCCGGCTCGACGGGCCGCCGGTCTACGCCCGGCTCGACAACCCGACCACCGCCCGGTTCGAAACGGCACTGGCCCGCCTCGAAGGGACCGCGAGCGCCGTCGCGTTCGCCAGCGGGATGGCCGCGCTGACCGCCGTCCTGCTGGCCCGGGCGAGCATGGGACTGCGTCACGTCGTCGCGGTCCGCCCGCTCTACGGCTGCAGCGACCATCTGCTGGGCGCCGGTCTCCTCGGCACCGAGGTGACCTGGACGGACCCCGCGGGCATCTCCGACGCGATCCGCCCCGACACCGGGCTGGTGATCGTCGAGACGCCCGCCAATCCGACCCTCGCCGAGGTGGACATCAGGGCGGTCGCCCACTCCTGCGGCTCGGTGCCGCTCCTGGTCGACAACACCTTCGCCACTCCGGTGCTCCAGCGGCCCGTCGAGCACGGGGCGCGGATCGTGCTGCACAGCGCGACGAAGTACCTGGGCGGTCACGGGGACGTGATGGGCGGAGTCGTGGCCTGCGACGAGGAGTTCGCGGCCCGGCTGCGCCAGGTGCGCTTCGCCACCGGCGGCGTCCTCCACCCGATGGCCGGATACCTTCTGCTGCGGGGGCTCGCCACGCTGCCGGTGCGTGTCCGCGCCGCGTCCGCGAGCGCCGCTGAACTCTCCCGCAGGCTCTCCGCCGACCCGCGGATCGCCCGCGTCCACTACCCGGAACTGGGCGGTGCGATGGTGTCCTTCGAGGTGTACGGGGACCCGCACCGGGTGATCGCCGCGGTACGGCTGATCACGCCCGCCGTCAGTCTCGGAAGCGTCGACAGCCTGATCCAGCACCCGGCCTCCATCAGCCACCGCATTGTGGATGAAGGAGACCGGCAGGCCTCGGGGGTCGGCGACCGGCTGCTGCGCATGTCGGTCGGTCTCGAGGACGTCGAGGACCTCTGGGCCGATCTCTGCCAGGCGCTCAGCAGCGAGGAGCCGGTACGTCAGGTGGTCAGTGCCCGGCCTGCTCGTACGGGGGCAGGGACCGCGCCCGACTCGCGCCGCCCAGCCGGGCGGTGATGACGAGCGTGCCTTCCTCGATCTGGTAGTCGAGCGGCAGCGAGAGCGCGCGCATGGCGGCGACCATGCCGGTGTTCGATGCCTGGGTGACGGCGTAGACGCTCTCGCAGCCCGCCTCGACGGCGAGCGCCACCAGCCGGGCCAGCAGCTCGGAGCCGATGCCGCGGCGCTGCCAGTCGTCCTCGACGAGCAGGGCGACCTCGGTCTCGTCGCCGTCCCAGAGGAGATGGCCGAGGGCCACCGTCCGGCCGGAGGCCGTCTGTACGGCGAGGGTGCGGCCGAAGCGCGGACTCAGCAGGTGGTCGAGGTAGCGGTCGGCGTCGCGGACCGGCCCGTGGTAACGCAGGCGCAGCGTCTGTTCCGAGCACCGGTCGTGCATGGCGCGGGCCGCTTCGAGGTCACCGCGGTCCGCCCGGCGCACGGTGATCGCGTTGCCCTCGGGGAGGGTCAGCACGTGCTCGCTGCGCGGAACGCGGGGGCCGAGCCGGGCATCGAGCTCGACCAGGGCGCGCGCCCTGGCGAACTCGGTGGGTGTGAACGGGAGATAAGGGCGCTCGACCGTGATGACGCCGCCCGAGGGGTCGCGCAGCCGCATCACGGTCTCCTCCAGCACCCCTTCGACGGGTGCGGTCTCACCGGTGGCGCGTCCGGTGATCGACACGGCGGGCAGCGAGTGGATGGTGCAACGGCCGAGCAGCTGGCGCAGGGCGAGCGGGAGTTCGGCGGCGTCCAGGGCGGTGCGCGTGGCGAGGCCGAGCACCCGGGTCGGGGCGTCCACCAGATCGTGGGCGTCGGCCCGCTCGATCCAGGTGGAGCTGCCACCGGCCTCCGAGATCGCCCGGGTCAGCTGCGGAGCCGGCAGCGCGGCGGGTGCGCGCAGCAGGAACTCGTCGACCGTGCCCTCCGCCAGCGGGTGTGTCTGGAGGGTCAGGATGTCGATCCGGTGGCGGGCCAGCACGATGCAGAGCGCGGCGAGGCTGCCGGGCGCGTCCCGGACCGTGGTGCGCATCCGCCACAGCACCGTCTCGGCGGGAGCCGAGTCCGTCTCCGGGGCGTCGGCGTCGGCCGCGGCGGCACGGGACCGGCCGGCCGGGGCGTCGTCCGCAACCGGCGGTGGTGCGTGGCTGTGGCGCCGAGCCCACCAGGTGTGGAACGCGGCGGTCGCGGTCAGTGCCACGGCCGAGGCGATGAGCAGGTAGGGGCCGTCGGGCTGGTGTCCGATCAGGTTGGCGATCGCGTCGGCGATGGCGACCGCGGTGAACAGGGCGGCAAGTTCAATGAGGTCCCGCCGCCAGTGGTGCGGGCGGCGGGCAGTCTTCGCGGATGTCACATCAGTCATGTCCTCACTGTGACCGAACGGTGTTGCCTGATCACGAACGCCTTGTGACCGATGGGTTAAGTGTGGATCTAGTCGCCTATCGTCTGTTTTTGGCCGTTTGGCAAGTTGTTTTGAGCAGTGCGGCTCACTGTCCTACGCGCCCGGGCTGGAGCACCTGCGTGAACAGAACGGATCCGCCCTGCTCGCGCAGGCGCACGGTCAGCTCGCCGGTGTCGCCGTCGATGTCCACCTCCCCGAACAGTGCGGGCGTCTCCATGGGGGAGACGTTCGCCCGGTCGGGGGCCTGGACGAACACCTGATCCGGCCCGAACGTGCCGTCGAGTGCGTTGGACGGGAACTGGCCGGCCGCCAGCGGTCCGGTGACGAACTCCCAGAAGGGCGCGAAGTCCTTGAACGCCGCCCGCTCGGGGGCGTAGTGCTGGGCCGAGGTGTAGTGCACGTCCGCCGTCAGCCACACCGTCCCGGTGATCCGGCGGTGCTTGATGAACCGCAGCAGCTCGGCGATCTGCAGTTCACGCCCGAGCGGAGCCCCGGGATCGCCCTGCGCGACCGCCTCGAAGTCCGTGGCACCGTCGGCGACCACCAGACCGAGCGGCATGTCCGCGGCGATCACCTTCCACACCGCGCGGGACTTCGACAGTTCGCGCTTGAGCCACTCCAGTTGCGCGGATCCAAGGATTCCCGTGGCGTCGTCCGGCTGCCGGCCGGGGGAGTTGGCATTGCGGAAGGTCCGCATGTCCAGGACGAACAGGTCGAGCAGCGGACCGTGCGGGATCACCCGGTGGACGCGGTCACCGCCGGGGGAACCGTGCAGCGTGGACACCGGGAAGTACTCCCTGAAGGCCCGCGACGAGCGGGCCGCCAGTACGTTTACGTTCTTCTCGGTGTACCGGACGTCGTCGAGGATCTGGCCCGGGTACCAGTTGTTGCGCACCTCGTGGTCGTCCCACTGGATCACCGAGGGAACCTGGGCGTTGAACGCGCGGAAGTTGTCGTCGAGCAGGTTGTAGCGGAAGTTCCCCCGGTACTCGGCGA
Source organism: Streptomyces sp. NBC_01257 (assembly GCF_035917255.1). Lineage (NCBI taxonomy): Bacteria > Bacillati > Actinomycetota > Actinomycetes > Kitasatosporales > Streptomycetaceae > Streptomyces > Streptomyces sp. NBC_01257. The sequence continues at coordinate 1,319,542 of NZ_CP108472.1, read as the reverse complement.
GGGTCTCGGCGACCTTAGCCTTCTCCTCGGTGGTGACGTTGCGCCAGACGCGGCCGTCGGGCAGCGTCACGCTCGGCTCGATGACGCCGTCCGCGTAGATGTTGTCGCCGCTGCAGAGGAAGAAGTCCGGGTCGAGGCGCCGCATCTCGTCGTAGACCCGGTAGCCGCCGATGTCCGGGTTGATGCCCCAGCCCTGGCCGGCGATGTCGCCGGACCACAGGAAGCGCACGCCGTCCCGCCGCCGCGCGGGCGCCGTCCGGAAGGTCCCGTACACCGGCTCGCCCGTGCGCCGGGGGTCGTCCGCCGCGGCGAGCGTCACCCGGTAGTGCACCTGCTCGCCCGGCGGCAGCCCGTACAGCGGCGTCGTCCCCGTGTAGTCCGTGGCGGGGCCCAGCAGCGGACCGTGCCAGGTGCGGGCCCGCCGGAACGACCGGGTCGCCGACGTCTCCACCACCATCCGCGCCGGCCGGTCGGAGCGAACCCACACCAGCGCGGACGACGACGTGACGTCACCCACCTGCACACCCCAGGCCGCGTCCGGGCGGCCGGACCGTGCGAAGGCGGGGGCGGCCGCGCCCACCACCGGAAGGGTGAGAGCGGCCGACGCGGCCAGCGAACCGCGCAGCACGGTACGGCGGTCAGGAGACGGGATTCGCGGACGGTTCGGCATCGGAGCGCCTCCGGGGCAGCGGATCGGGTGAACGGACAGCTGAGCGACCGGCCCACCCTCGCGCCCGGCGGAGGCGGGAACACCAACGCGAGGTGAACAACCGGCCCTTGCCGACGCCGTGCCCCCTCAGCCGCGTGCGAGCAGGGAGGCGGCCAGCAGCTGTACGCCCAGGTTGATGTCCGCCGGTGCGAGGTGCGCGTAGCCGATCACCAGGCTCACCGATCCGTCGGCGGGCCGCACGCCGCCGCAGTCGCTCAGAGGGCGCAGGGCGATTCCCGACCCGGCCGCACGGGTCACGAACTCGTCCTCCGGTCCGTACCGTTCGGGCAGCCGGGCGATGACGTGGAGTCCCGCCGCGATGCCGCTCACCTCGGTGCCCGGGAAGTGCTCGGCGAGCGCTGCCGTCAGGACATCGCGGCGCTCCCGGTAGGCGCGCTGGCAGCGGCGCAGCTGGCGGTCGTAGCCTCCCCGGACGACGAAGTCGGCGAGCACGGCCTGGTCGAGTGCGGGGTTGCCGAGGTCCATGGTCCGCTTGCGGTCGACGATCTCGTCCGTCATCGACGCCGGCGCCAGCAGCCAGCCCAGCCGCAGGCCTGGGGCCAGGGATTTGCTCACCGAGCCGGTATAGGCGACGTGCTCGGGGTCGAGGCCCTGGAGAGCGCCGACGGGTGCGCGGTCGTAGCGGAAGTCGCCGTCGTAGTCGTCCTCCATGACGACTCCGTCCGTTTCCCGCGCCCAGTCCAGGAGCGCGCTCCGCCGGGCGGCGGAGTACGCGATCCCGGTGGGGAACTGGTGGGCCGGTGTCGTCACTACGGCGCGCACGCCGGAGCGCACGAGCGCGTCGGGCGACAGCCCTTCGCCGTCGAGCGGGAGCCGCGCCGTCGCGAGCCCCGCCGACGCGAAGAGCGAGGCGTGCTCGGGGCTGCCGGGGTCCTCGACGCCCACCGTGCGCAGTCCGCGTCCGTGCAGGACGAGTCCGAGCAGCGTGGTCGCCTGGGCGACGCCCGAACAGACCAGCAGCCGCTCCGGGTCGGCCACCACACCGCGGCGCCTGGTGAGCAGCGCGGCCAGGGCGTTGCGCAGCTCGGGCAGGCCGCGTGGATCCGGGTAGCCCAGTGCGCTGTGCGGCAGCCTGCCGAGAACCGAACGGTGGGTGGCGGCCCAGGCACTGCGCGGGAAGAGCGAGAGGTCCGGTGTGCCCGGCCGGAAGTCGACGCGGGTACCGGCTGGGCGGGGAGCGAGATCGCGGGCCCCGCCCTCGGCGGCCCGCACCGATCCGCTCACCCACGTACCCGCCCCGTGCCCGCTGCGCAGATAGCTCTCGGCCGTCAGCTGTTCGTAGGCCTCCGTGACCAGGCCGCGGGAGACCCCCAGATCGGCCGCGAGCGCGCGGCTGGACGGCAGCCGTGTCCCCGGAACCAGGCGGCCGGAGCGGACCGCCTCGCGCAGGGCGGACTGCAGCGCGCGCCCCCGCCCACGGGCAGGAGCGGACGCGGCCGGGAGCAGTAACTCCCAGGCGGCCGAGACGGACAAGGCCGCACCGCCGCCGCTGTCAGGTGGTGAACTGGTCCCCGAAGACGTCATGGAAGTGGACCTTAAACCGGGCCTTCGCACTGCCTAGCGTCGGTGTCATGAACGTGACCTACTTGCGCGGCTCGTTTCTCGCCGCCTTCGCCTGCATCCTCGTGGGTGCCTCCTTCACCGCCAACAGTGTCCTCGGCGACTACCCCTACGCGGGAGGCCAGGCGCTGCGCTACGGCCTTGCCGCCCTGCTGCTCGTGCCCCTGGTGACCCGGACCGGCGGGCCCCGGCCGGCAGCCGTGCTCCGTGGCCTCAGCCGCCGGCAGTGGGGGCGGCTCGCTCTGCTCGCCGCCGTCGGAATGGTCGGCTTCAACCTGGCCGTCCTGGCGGCCGAACGGTCGGCGGAACCGGCTGTTCCGGGCGTGTTCGTGGGGTGTGCCCCGATCCTCGTGGCCGTCCTCGTACCGCTGATGGCGGGACGCAGGCCGACACGCGCCGTGCTCTTCGCCGCGGTACTGGTGGCCATCGGTGCCTTCACCGTCCAGGGCTGGGGGCGCACCGACATCGCGGGAATCCTCTTCTCCGTCGGCGCCCTGGCCGGTGAGGTGGGCTTCGCCGTGCTCGCCGTGCCGGTGCTGCGTCCGCTGGGAGCCACGCTGCTGTCCGCCACGGTGTGCGCGGTCGCCGCCGTGGAGTCGGCCGTCCTCGGTCTGCTGCTCGACGGCGGCGGCTTCGTCCGCGTGCCCACACCCGACGAGGCCGTTGCGCTGCTCTGGCAGGCCGCCGTGGTCACCGTCATCGGGTTCGTGTGCTGGTACCGGGGGATGCAGCGCATCGGTGCCGAGCGGGCCACGCTCTTCTCCGGACTGATCCCCGTGTCCGCCGCGCTCACCGCCCCGCTGGTCGGTGCCGGTGCGTACGGCCCCGCCCAGGTGGTGGGCAGCTGCCTGGTCGGGCTCGGTGTGGCGGTCGGCTCGGGGGTCCTGCGCCGGAGGGGACGGGTGCGGGCGGTGGTCTCAGCGGCTGGTGTCGAGGATCACCCGGGCCACGAGAGCCGGATCGTCGTTCATCGGGACGTGACCGCAGCCGGGGAGCCGGACCAGCCGGGCGCCCGGGAGGGTGTCCTTGGCCCGGATGCCCTGGCGGCGCAGAAGCAGCCGGTCGCGGTCGCCCCAGGCGACGGTCACCGGTAGGTCCGGGACGTCGTCGGTGAACCGGACGTCCCGTCCGAGGGCCAGCGTCTGGTGGAACCCCGTCGCCCGGCGCAGGGCCAGGGTCTCCGACACGGCGGCCTCCGGCGAACGGCGTCCCGGCCGGGCGTAGATGGTGCTGGTCAGCACGGTGCGACCGGTCGCGCTGCGGGACAGGCGCTCGATGAGCGGCAGCGGCATCGACTCGGCCGCCAGCCGCATGGCACGCAGGGTTCCGAACGCATACCTGCGCTCGCCGTCGGTCCAGAACCCGGCGGGCGAGAGTGCCGTCACCGACCGTGCGAGCTTCTCGCGTCCCAGCTCCAGCGCGAGCAGCCCGCCGAGCGAGTTCCCTGCCACGTGGGGGCGGTCCACCCCGATCGCTTCACAGAAGGCCCCGAGCAGGGGCGCCACGGTCGTCAGGTCGTACGGAACATCGGCGGGCAGCGCGGGGGAGGCTCCGAAACCGGGCAGGTCGACGGCGATGACGTCCCGCTCCACGGCCAGCACCGAGATCACCGGGTCCCAGGCCTGGCGATGGTGACCGATGCCGTGGAGCAGCAGCAGCGGCTCTCCCGACCCCGACCGCTCGTACGCCACGGACACGGTCCGCGGTCCTCGGGGTGACTCGACGGTGAACGAGGCCGTGGTGGTCATGGAGGTGCTCCAGGGTGATGCGACACGAGGAAGCCGTGCCGGCAAACGGCTTAGACATTTAGTCAGCAACAATTACCGCCAGGTAGCTTCCAGTTCAAGGGGGCAAGGCATTCTCGCGGGGGCGGGGAGGCGCTCCAGGGGGCGAGGCGGCGCTCAAGAGGGACGCTGAAGAGGGCAGCGGGATTCGGACTGGGCGGCGTGCGACCGGTCGGCCGGCACGGGCCGGTGACAGCCGAAACCGTGACCGACGTCTTCGAGGAGCACCGGCCCGTACGCGCCGCATCCCGCGTCGGCACATGCTCTGCGCCGGCCCGGGACGCGGCGCGAGGCGTACGCCGGACCGTGGCTGTCGGAACCAGTGGTCACGGACTCCGGCCCCACCGTTCCCGACACGGCGGAGCAGGGCGTGCCCGCCGGCTCCGACGTGCGCTTGGTCGGCGCCAGCGGCGGAGAGCCGAAGGTGCCGCTACGGATCCTGGAGAGCGTGGACAAGGCCGGCCGCTGCTTCCTGCGGACAGCCGCCTCCGGTGGCCAGGTGCCGATTCGGGAGTCCGCCCACTGGAACCGAATGGTGGCCCCGCCCACGCCCCAGCCGCTCGTCGAAGCCCCACGCACCCGCCCGGACGTGGGGCTTTGTGCTGCACGCAGAGCGCCGGTCCACGAACGTCCTGTGAACGCTGTGCGGCAGACACCCGATTCACAGGTCCGTGGACGGAGGATTGGTCTTGACCAAGGGGGTGCGCCGTCCTATGGTCTCAACGTTAAGACAGGAACCTTTAATAAATAACGTCGCGGAAAAGCCGCTGGGCGATTGCGGAGGACAGGGTGGGGACCACGCAGCTGGAATCGGTGCAGGAGCCGAAGTACTGGCACCTCAAGACCGTGCTCAGTGAGGCACTCGACTCGGACTTTGCGGTGGGGGAGATCCTTCCCAACGAGCGCGAGCTCGCCGCCCGGTTCGGTGTCGCCCGGGCTACGCTCCGGCAGGCCCTGGAGCAGCTCGAACTCGAAGGCAGGCTTCAGCGCCGCCGCGGTGTGGGCACTACTGTCGCCCCGCCGCGCGTGGGAGTCGCCGTCTCGACCGCGCAGCACGACTGGACCGGCGGCGGCGCGGGCGAGGCCTGGCAGGCCGTCGACTGCAATACGGCAGCCGCTCCGGTGTCCGTGGCCGGCATGCTCGACGTGGCGGGCGACGAGCCCGTCCACATTGTGCGGCGGATCCGCGTCACGCACGGACAGCCCGTCGCGGCGGAGCTGCTGTACGTGCCGTCGGCCTCCGTCCCGGACCTCTCAGCGATAGACACTCCGTCCGGTCCCGCCAGGGCCCGCAGCGTCGTACGTGAGCTGCACCGGCTCGGCCTCGACGGACAGGACCGTTCCGTCGAGCTCGGATCGGCGCGCGCGGACGACGCCAAGGAGCTTGACCGGCTCCCCGGTGCGCCCGTCCTCGTCGTCACGACCCGCTACCTCGCGGCCGGTGGCACAGCGGCCGTCTCCGTCGCCACATACCGGGCCGACACCTGCCGGCTCACTTTCGGTGACTCGGGCGACCTGGAGATCAGCCACCACGACCAGACACGCCAGGCATCCTGACCGGATCACGACCAGACACGCCAGGCATCCTGACCGGATTCCGGCCCGTCCGGGCGTGCACCGTACGGCCCGTCGCGATCAGCGGCGGGCCGTTACCGTTCCCTCCACGGCGAAGAGCTGCTCCTCCACGTGGTCGAGGGCCAGCCGCAGCGCACCCGTGGCCACGGCCGCCTCACCGAGCAGCGACAAGGTGACCCGAGGGGGGCGGAGACAGTAGCGGGCCAGCTCACCGCGGAGCGGGTCCAGTACCCCGTCCAGACCGGCGGCCCAGCCCCCGATCACCACCAGCTCCGGATCGAGAGCCAGGACCAGCGCCGCCACGTCGTGGACCAGCCGCTGGATGAAGCGCTCCACGGCGGCCTGCGCCTGCTCGTCGCCGTGCCGCGCCTTCGCGAACACGGCGGCGACCGCATGCTCGTCCAACGGGTCCAGTGGCGTGTCCGTCGTCGACAGCAGCCGCTCCGGCGTGACGTCGCGGCCGAGGAGGTGCAGCGCCCCGATCTCACCGGCCGCCCCGCCGAAGCCGCGGTGCAGCCGTCCGCCGATCAGCGAGCCCGCCCCGGGGCTCAGCCCCGCCAGCACGAACACGATGTCGTCCGACTCCGTGGCCGCACCCTTCCAGTGCTCGGCGACGGCGGCCGCGTTCGCATCGTTCTCCACCAGAACGGGGCAGCGGAAGGAGCGCCTCAGCCGCTCGCCGAGCGCCAGCCCCGTCCAGTCAGGCAGAGCCGTGCCCAGCCGGACGGTACCGTCGGCCTCCACGATGCCCGGGCTGCCCACCCCGACCGCCCGCAGACTGCTGCGGGCCACGCCGGTGCGCCGAAGGACATCGGCGACCACGGTCCGCACCCTGTCGAGGCGGTCGTCCGCGCAGGCGGTCTCCGACACCTCACGTGAGCCGGCACCGATGATCCGGCCGTCCAGCCCCGACAACAGTGCCGAGACCCGGTGCGGTCCGATCTCGACGCCCAGCAGGTGTCCGGCCTCGGCCCGGAAGCGGAACCTGCGGGCCGGACGGCCCTGCCGCCGCGCCTCGGCCCCGTCGGGAGCCGACTCGACGACCAGCCCCGCCTCGAAGAGCCCCTCCATGACGCCCTCGACCGTGGGCCGGGAGAGACCCGTGATCCGGGTCAGGTCCGTCAGTGTCGGTGACTGCGCGCCGCGGAGGGCGTGCAGCACCACCGCGGAATTGATCCGGCGCAGCAACGACGGGTCCCCACCGGTCAGCCGGCCCACGGTGTGTCCTCCCAGCTCGTGCGCATGTCAGGCGGATGGTACTCGCTGCTCAGGGGCAGGGCGAGCGTGGGCGGCACTGCAGTCCGGGAACGCCCGGTATCAGCTCGGAGCGACGAATCCGGACTCGTAGGCTGCGATGACCGCCTGGGTGCGGTCCCGGGCGCCCAACTTCGCCAGCACGGCGCTGACATGCGTCTTCACCGTCTCGACGCCCACCATGAGCCGGGCGGCGATCTCGGCATTGGACAGTCCCCTGGCCATCAGCCGCAGCACGCCCTCTTCGCGTTCCGTGAGCGAGGCCCGCTCCATGACCCTCCTTGCCTTGCTCGTTCCGTACTCTGCCGCGAGCTGCCGGACCGCGGCCGGGAACAGCAGGGACTCGCCCTCGGCCACCAACCGCACCGCGTGCACGATCTCGGCCGGCCGGGCCCGCTTGAGGAGAAACCCGTCCGCCCCCGCGCGCAGCGCCTCATAGACGTACTCATCGTTCTCGAACGTCGTCACCACCAGGATCTTCGGCGGCTCCGGCACCGTGCGCAGCACGACCCGCGTCGCCTCGATGCCATCCATCAGCGGCATGCGGACGTCCATCGCGACCACATCAGGACGCAGTTGACGCACCAGCGGGATCGCCGCCGCACCGTCACCGGCCTCACCCACCACTTCGATGTCGGGCTGGGCCTCCAGCACGGCACGCAGTCCCGCGCGGACCAGGGGTTCGTCGTCGACCAGAAGAACGGTAACCGGCATCCGGTCAGCGTATGCGGTACAGAGGAAGGCTCGCGTGCACCATCCATTCCTCCTTGTACGGTCCCGTCTTGGCAGTGCCGCCCAGCAGTGCCGCTCTCTCCCTGATGCCCCGCAGCCCGCTTCCACCTCCAGGGTTATCGGACGAATCCTTGAGCGGATCCTTGAGCGGATTCGTCACTTTCAGCTCCAGCCGGCCGTCTGCCACGGTGATGCGGACCCGGACCGGAACCGATCCGGAATGCCGCAGGACATTGGTGAGGGCCTCCTGGAGGATCCGGTACCCCTCGCGGGACACCGAAGGCGGCACCTGCTCCAGTGCACCGGACACCTCGGCATCGACCTCGGCCCCGGAAGCGCGAGCCGAGTCCAGCAGACGGCCGGCCTCACTGAGCGACGGCCGCTGCCCCGGCGGCGTGCCCGACTCGCGCAGCACCCTCAGCACCCGTTCGAGATCGTCCAGGGCGTCTCGGCCCGTCTCCTCGATTGCCACCAGCGCCCGCTCGGTGAACTGGGGGTCATGCGCCGCCCGGGCCGCGCCTGCCTGCACGACGGCGACCGTCAGGGCGTGTCCGATCGAATCGTGCAGTTCGCGTGCGATCCGGTTGCGTTCGAGGAGTTGCTCGGTACGCTCCTCCAGCGCGGTTATCCGTTGCATCGGCGTCGGTCCGAGAAGCCACCGGGCGGCAGCCGTGATCAGCTCCCCACAACTGATGACCACCGCGAGCAGCATGATCAGAGGCACCGGAGCAAGGACGGCGGCCCACCAGTGCGTGCCCAGGCCCGCGGCGAACCATTCGTCGCTCGGCGCGGAGCCGACCGCTGAGCGCACGAGATCGACCGTCGTGGCCAGCAGCCAGACCGTCGCCAGTCCGGCCAGCGCCGCACAGCCCAGCCGCACCTCCAGCCAGAGCGCTGTCCGCCAGCGCTCGGACCATGAGGCGGAGGGAGCCACCGAAATGGTTGCTTCGAGGTTTCCGCGCTCCGCGGGCGTGAGCAGCAACTGCGCCTGGATCCCCTCGGCGAGGCGCATGCCGGGTATCAGCCCCACCAGGGCTGCGAGGACGACGGGCACCCACGGGGTGTCCGTCGAGATGAAGAGCCACACACTCACGGCGGCACCCGGCAGGAGCAGATGCAGCCACCGGGTGTAGGTGACCGGCGCGGTCAGCGGGCGGAGGAAGCTGGACATGCCACCATCGTGCCAGCGCGCTCGACGCGGTGGCTCCCCCGAGCGAGGGAGATGATCCACTCCGGCGGGGGAGGACCGCCGGCGGGTGTGGCGGCGACGCTGAGGACATGACCAGCATCGACGTCAACGAGCTCACCAAGGACTACGGCGCGACCCGTGCCGTGGATCGACTCACGTTCAGCGTGCGGCCCGGCCGGGTCACCGGTTTCCTCGGACCGAACGGGGCGGGCAAATCCACCACGATGCGGCTTGTCCTCGGCCTGGACCGGCCCACCGCCGGCACCGCGACGATCGGCGGCCGGCCCTACGCGGCTCTGGGCGATCCGCTGCGCCACGTCGGGGTACTGCTCGACGCGCAGTCCGCGCACGGCTCGCGGACGGCGCGCAACCACCTCCTCGCCCTGGCCACGAGCAACGGCCTGAGCGGGACAAGAGTCGAGGAAGTCCTGAAGGAGGCCGGACTCGGACAAGTCGGGGGCCGGCGGATCAGAACGTTCTCCCTCGGCATGCGCCAACGCCTGGGCATAGCGGCCGCGCTGCTCGGAGACCCGGAGGTGGTCATGCTCGACGAGCCGTCGAACGGTCTCGACCCCGAAGGCATCGTCTGGATCCGGGAACTGATGAAGCGGCTCGCCCGGGAGGGGCGCACGGTGCTGGTCTCCAGCCACCTGATGAACGAGACGTCGTCCTTCGCCGACCATCTGATCGTCCTGGGGCGGGGCCGGTTGCTGGTCGACCTCCCGATGCGGGAGTTCCTCGACTCCCGGAGCCGGCCCAGCGTCCGGGTACGCACGACCGAACCGGCCCGGTTCGGGGAGGTCCTGGCTCACAAGGGATACCGGGCCGAGCAGAACGAAGACGGCTACTGGACCGTGCACGCGGCGAGAGCGCAGGAAATCGGGGTCCTCGCCGCCGCGGAAGGCCTTCCGGTTCTTCAGCTCACCGACGAACAGGCCACGCTGGAACAGGCCTACCTGGATCTCACCGCCGGTGCGACGGAGTTCGAGTCCGCCGCTGACGGAGCCACCACCCGACAGGAGGCCTGACCATGTCCACCACCGCAGTTCTGCACTCCGAGTGGATCAAGATCAGATCTGTGCGCTCGGTCGCCGGATCTCTGACGGCGGTCTTCCTCGCCACCATGGCTGTCACGGTGCTCACCTTCGCCACGGTCGGCCAGGCCGAGGCGGACAAGGCGGACGCGGACCTCGTCTTCGGAGCCTTCTACGCTTTGAACTTCGGTCAGATCGCCGCCATAAGCTTCGGGGCGACAGCGATCTCGTCCGAGTACGTCAACGGAGCGCTGCGCATCTCGCTGGCAGCGGTTCCACGGCGCACCCTCTTCTACACGGTCAAGATGTCGCTTGTCGGAGGCGCTGTTCTTGCCGTCGGGCTCGTCACCAGCTTCAGTTCATTCCTGACGGGACAGTTGTTTATGGGGGAGTACGCCGTCGGTCTGGGCGAACCGGGCGCCCTTCGGGCCGCTTTCGGCGGCGGGATATATCTCGCCCTGATGGCGCTCTTCGCCGCCGGGCTGACGGTTCTGTTCCGCAGCGCCGTTGCCGTGCTCAGCCTGCTCATCCCCTTCATCCTGATCGCTTCGTTCGTCGTCGGGGATATCGCCGGCGGTGCGGCCGACTATCTGCCCGACCGGGCCGGACAGTTGGTTCTGCACCAGCATGTGGAGAGTAGCCTCGGCCCTTGGACAGGATTGGCCGTCACTGCGGCCTGGGCTGCGGCGGCGCTCCTCGCCGGATGGTGGGCACTGCGGAGCAGGGACGCCTAGACCATGAGGAGGAGCGGTCGGATCGGCGGGAAGGCGGGAATGCCGGAAGACCGGAACGAGATGGCCTAAATCGCCCTAAAGGAAAGGGCAGGGCTTCCGTTGTCAGTGCAGGGCGGTTTACTGACGGCATGACCACCGCACATCACCTCCGCCTCATCGACGGGATGCGCACCCGAGAGTTTCCCGCGGAGCGCATCCGATCGGGTTCGGGAGTCAGCGGGCCCGGCTACCACACGGCATCACTGCACGCCGATGACGACCACTGGGACGACGACGAAGCAGGGCGGCTGGAGCACCGTGTGCAGTGTCTCGCGGAGCACGAGGCGTTGTTCACGTTGCTCGGGGTGCGATGGGGTGAACCACAGCCGATCAGTCTGTGGAGTGCGCAGGAGCGAATGATGTCCGGCGAGGAGATACCCGACCCGTGGGCCGAGATGGTGGCCGGGTGTGAGGAACTGCGCCTCTGGCACATAGACGAGCTCTGGATAGGCCTGGCGCTCTACCTGGAGGAGGGTGGCCCAGGGTGCGAGCTCGGCGTGGTGGTGACCGAGATCGATCCCCCATGATCCCCCTCGCGATCCCGTTCACGATCCCTTTCGGGATGTGAGCGGCCCGGCCGGGGCTTGGAGTGGGGCGTGGGGGCGTCAGCTGTGAGGGTGCGACGAGAACGCACGGAGAGACCGGCAACGTCCGGAGGGACCGGCAACGTCCGCGGGTGATTCCCCTCCATGGGGAGATGCCGGCTGGGTTCGCTCTCTCGCTCACTCGGATTCTCGGTCGTGTCGGGCCAGTGGTGGGGCCGGGTGAATCCAGTAGGCAGACGAATCCAGTAGGCAGACGAATCCGGCAGGCAGACGAATCCGGCAGCCAGTCGCCAGTCGAGAGATCTGCCGGTTGTCAGACGTCGCCAGAGGGACGGCTTGCCGGGTTCGAGTCGACGGCCGTTCGTAGACGTCCGTACTCATCCGCCATTGACTGCACGGTCCAGTGGGCGTTCAAGCCGCTGGGGTTGGGCAGTGCCCAGACGCGGGCGCCACCGATCTTCCGGTCCTGGGGCCCGACCTGTGCCTTCCGCTCGCCGAATGCGGTCCGGTAGGCCGTGATACCGACGACCGCCAGCCACCGCGGCTGAAGCCTCTCGACCTTCGCGGTGAGGATCTGTCCCCCGGCACGGAATTCCTCGGCGGACAGCTCGTCGGCCCGGGCCGTTGCCCTGGCGACCACATTGGTGATGCCCAGCCCATAGCCGAGGAGTTCTGACTGCTCGCTGGGCTTCAACTGCCTGGGAGTGAATCCGGACAGATGGAGCACCGGCCAGAAACGATTACCAGGGAAGGCGAAGTGATGACCTGTGGCACCTGTCATCAAGCTCGGGTTGATTCCGCAGAACAGCACGCGCAGGCCGCCCGCGACCACATCGGGAACCACGCGGTCACGGGCGGCCTGGAGCTCTTCGGGCTTCATCGCGCGATCGTCCGGGCGCTCATCAGAGGATGGAGCCGGGTGTGTAACCGGCGGCCTCCGGGTGCTGCTTGGTCAGCTCCTCGATCCGGGAGACGAGTGCGGTGACCTGGTCGCCCGCCGCGCCCGTGAAGGAGAGCTTGTCGGCCATGAGCTCGTCCAGCTGCCCACGGTCGAGCGGGATGCGCTCGTCCGCTGCCAGCTTGTCCAGCAGCTCGTTGCGCTCCGTGCCCTGCTCGCGCATGGCCAGGGCGGACGCGACCGCGTTCTCCTTGATGGCCTCGTGGGCGACCTCGCGGCCGACACCTGCACGGACCGCGCCCATCAGGACCTTGGTCGTGGCGAGGAAGGGAAGGTAGCGGTCCAGCTCGCGGGCGACGACGGCCGGGAAGGCGCCGAACTCGTCGAGCACCGTCAGGAAGGTCTCGAGGAGACCGTCGAACGCGAAGAACGCGTCGGGAAGGGCCACCCTGCGGACCACGGAGCAGGACACGTCGCCCTCGTTCCACTGGTCACCGGCCAGTTCACCGGTCATCGACGCGTAACCGCGAAGGATCACCATCAGGCCGTTGACGCGCTCGCAGGAGCGGGTGTTCATCTTGTGCGGCATGGCGGAGGAGCCGACCTGGCCCGGCTTGAAGCCCTCGGTCACCAGCTCGTGGCCTGCCATCAGGCGGATGGTCTTCGCGACCGACGAAGGAGCCGCGGCCAGCTGCACCAGGGCCGTCACCACGTCGTAGTCGAGCGAGCGCGGGTAGACCTGGCCCACCGAGGTGAAGGCCTGGGCGAAGCCGAGGTGTCCGGCGATGCGCTGCTCCAGGTCGGCGAGCTTTTCCGCATCGCCGCCCAGCAGGTCGAGCATGTCCTGAGCCGTGCCGACGGGGCCCTTGATCCCACGCAGCGGGTAGCGGCCCAGCAGGTCCTCGAGCCGGCCGTACGCAACGAGGAGTTCGTCCGCCGCGGTCGCGAAGCGCTTGCCGAGCGTCGTCGCCTGCGCGGCGACGTTGTGGGACCGGCCGGCGATGACCAGCTCGCGGTACTCACCGGCGAGCTTTCCGAGCCGGGCCAGGACGGCGACCGTACGGTCGCGCATCAGCTCCAGGGACAGCCGGATCTGAAGCTGCTCGACGTTCTCGGTCAGGTCGCGGGACGTCATGCCCTTGTGGACCTGCTCGTGGCCGGCGAGGGCATTGAACTCCTCGATGCGGGCCTTGACGTCGTGCCGGGTCACCTTCTCGCGCTCGGCGATCGAGGCCAGATCGACATGGTCGAGGACGCGCTCGTAATCGGCGAGGGCCGCGTCGGGTACCTCGATCCCGAGGTCCTTCTGGGCGCGCAGCACCGCCAGCCACAGCTGACGTTCCAGCTTCACCTTCTGCTCGGGGGACCAGAGGACAGCCAGCTCCGTAGAGGCGTAGCGGCCGGCCAGGACATTGGGGATGCGAGGCTTCGCAGACACAGCAGTCACGTGTGCAGATTCTACTGGCGGTTTATGCAGGTCGGCGCCGCACCCCGGTTTGTGGGTTGCTACGAGCGTGCGGACGGAGACACAGGGCCAGACACAGCCGTGGACTCAGGCGTGGACGCGGACGCGCGCACAGACGCAGACGCGGACGCGGACGCGGGCACGCACGCAGACAGAGACACAGCCGCGAATGTGGGAGCCGGCAGCCGGGGCTGTGCCCCGCTGCCCTTCTCGGTGGGTCTGCTACTCGTCCGCGTCCAGGCGGCGCCAGGTGGCCACGGGGCCCGGAGCGGCAGCGTCCTCCGGGGTGACCCAGAAGGCCCGTCCCAGCTCGGCGCTGAACTGCGCTCCCGTCCTGCCGTCACCCGACGAGCGTCCGGTCAGGCGCCGCCCGATCCAGGGGAACAGGTGCTGGCGGGCGAACCGCAGGTCGTCGACCCGCCGGGTGGCCCAGCGCGGCGGGACCGCGGAGGGCAGTACCGTCTGCCAGTCGTCCTCCGGCGGCAGCCCCAGCTTCTGCCAGACCGCCTCGGACACCCTCCGGTGCCCCTCGGCGGTCAGGTGGAGACGGTCGACGTCCCACATCCTGGGGTCGCCCAGCACGGCGGACCCGTAAAGATCGACGACGACTGCATCGTGCCGGGCGGCCAGATCGTCGACCAGGGTGAAGAGCTCTTCCATCCGTGGCCGGAAGCGCTCCATCACCGGTCCGTTGCGTCCGGGGCTGCGCATCAGCACGAGCTTCTTGCAGGAGGGAGCGAGGCGCTCCACGGCCTCTTCCATCCGGCCGCGGACCATGCCCATGTCGCACTTGGGCCGCAGGGTGTCGTTCAGGCCGCCGACCAGCGTCACCACGTCCGCCTGCATGGCCGCTGCCACGTCCACCTGCTCGTCCACGATCTGGCCGATGAGCTTCCCGCGCACGGCGAGATTGGCGTAGCGGAATCCGGGGGTGCGGGTGGCAAGCCGGGTGGCAAGGATGTCGGCCCAGCCCCCGTACGAGCCGTCGGGCAGGAGGTCCGACATGCCCTCGGTGAACGAGTCGCCGACCGCGACGAGACTGGTGTATTCGGCATTCATTTCCATGGCGCTGTGATCGTATCGCGGTGCGCTCCACCGCTTGCCGGGAGCCAGTGGCCGCACCGCTCCTGCGCCCGGTCCCGCGCCCTCGGGGGGAGGCGGGACCGGACACCGGCGCCGGGGTGGGTGCCGGGGCCGGGGTCAGCGCGGCTGTGCCCGGCCCACGAGTTCCCGGAGCACGTCCTCCATCGTGACCATGCCGGCCAGCCGGTCGTCCTCGTCGAGAACGGCCGCCAGATGCGTACGGCTGCGGCGGAGAGCGGTCAGTACGTCGTCGAGCGGTGTCGCCGCCCGTACCCGGGCGATGGGCCGCATCGCGGTCACCGGGAACGGCATGTCACGGGGGGTGACGTCGAGGGCGTCCTTCACATGGAGGTAGCCCAGGATCCGCTGTTCGCTGTCCATGACCGGGAATCGAGAGAACCCGGTCTCGGACGAGAGCCGCTCCAGTTCCTCGGGCGTCGTCCCGACCCTCGTGTACATCACCCGGTCCACCGGCAGCACCACGTCCCGCACCGGCCTGCGCCCCAGTTCCAGCGCATGGTGCAGGCGCTCGGCCGCCCTGTCGTCGACCAGTCCCGCGTCGCCGGCGTCCTTGACGAGTCTGGCCAGCTCGTCGTCCGAGAAGGTGGCCGACACCTCGTCCTTTGTCTCCACCCGCAACAGCTTCAGCAGCAAGTTGGCGAAGGCGTTGATCGCGAAGATCACCGGTCGCAGCGCCCGGGCCAGCGTCACCAGCGGAGGCCCGAGCAGCAGAGCGGTGCGCACGGGCTCGGCCAGTGCGATGTTCTTCGGCACCATCTCGCCCAGCAGCATGTGGAGGTACGTGGCCACCGACAGCGCGATCACGAACGAGATCGGATGGACCAGGCCGTGCGGCACGCCCACGGCGTCGAAGAGAGGTTCCAGCAGATGCGCGATGGCGGGCTCGGCCACGATGCCGAGAACCAGGGTGCACAGCGTGATGCCGAGCTGTGCCGCCGCGAGCAGCGCCGACACGTGCTCGAGCCCCCAGATGACGCTTCGTGCCCTCCGGTTCCCCTCTTCGGCCTGCGGTTCGATCTGACTCCGCCGCACGGAGATGAGAGCGAACTCCGCACCGACGAAGAACGCGTTCACGACGAGGGTCATCAGGCCGATGAAAAGCTGTACGGCGGTCATCGCTCGTCCTCCGACGGCTCGTCGGAACCGGGGAGCGGCGCGTGCAGCAGGGCCCGTGCGGCGCGGCGCCCGGAGGCGTCCACCACGTCGAGGCGCCAGCCGGCCAGGTCGATCGAGTCACCGACGGCCGGGATGCGGCCCACCTCTGTGGCGATCAGCCCGGCGAGGGTCTCGTACGGTCCGTCCGGCACTCTCAGGCCGATCCTCTGCAGTTGGTCGGTGCGGGCGGCGCCGTCCGCCGACCACAGGGTGCGTCCGTCGGCGTCCTCGCCGGCCGGTGCGAGGTCGGGAGTCTCATGCGGGTCGTGCTCGTCCCGCACCTCGCCGACGACCTCCTCGACGATGTCCTCGAGCGTCACGACACCCGCTGTGCCTCCGTACTCGTCGATGACGACCGCCATGGCGAGCTTGCCGGACAGCCTGTCCAGCAGCCGGTCCACGGTCAGGGTCTCCGGCACGAGCAGCGGCTCACGCAGCATCTCCGAGACCCGTTTACGGGGCCTCTGCTCCGCGGGGATCGCGAGCACGTCCTTGATGTGGGCCACACCGACGACGGTGTCGAGGCTGCCCCGGTACACGGGGAAGCGGGACAGCCCGGTCGCCCGTGTGGCGTTGGCGACGTCCTCCGCCGTCGCGCGCACCTCCAGCGCGGTGACCTGCACCCGCGGAGTCATGACGTTCTCCGCGGTCAGCTCCGCCAGGTTGAGGGTCCGGACGAAGAGCTCCGCGGTGTCGGCCTCCAGGGCGCCCGCCTTGGCGGAGTGGCGGGCGAGCGCCACCAGCTCCTGCGGGCTGCGGGCGGTGGCCAGCTCCTCCGCCGGTTCGAGGCCGAAGCGGCGCACGATGTGGTTGGCGGTGTTGTTGAGGTGGCTGATGAAGGGCCGGAAGAGAGCGGTGAACGCCCGCTGCGGGGTGGCCACCGTCTTCGCCACGGCGAGTGGCGACGAGATGGCCCAGTTCTTCGGGACGAGCTCACCGACCACCATGAGGAACACGGTGGACAGGGCGGTTCCGATGACGAGAGCCACGGACGACGACACGCTGGGCGACAGCCCGATGGCTTCGACCGGGCCACGGATCAGTTTCGCGATGGACGATTCGGAGAGCATGCCGACCACCAGATTGGTGACGGTGATGCCCAGCTGGGCCCCGGAGAGCTGGAAGGTGAGGCTGCGTACCGCCTTCATGGCGCTGGAGGCGCCCCGTTCCCCCTGCTCCACAGCCCGTTCGAGCTGGCCGCGTTCGACCGTGGTGAGGGAGAACTCCGCCGCGACGAAGGCGCCGCAGGCAAGGGAGAGCAGTACTGCCACGAGCAGCAGAAGCACTTCGGTCATCGGTTCACCTCCGTCCCATGATCGGGCAGGGACTGAAGGATCGCGCGATGTCGGCGATATCGGCTACTGGGAGGCTCGCCCATGGGCGGACGCTCACACCTTTCGTCAGGGTCGTCAGGAGAGACCCCATAGTAAAGGATCGGCAAAGAAGTGTGGTCGAGAGGGCCGCTCCAGCTGCTCGGGCGTCATCCCGACCCTCGGGTACATCACCTGGTCCACCGGTTCCGGCGGCCTGGCCCCTGTCTGCCCCCGGTACGGCTTCCTAGTCCTGGAACGGTTTGATCCAGCGCCGCCAGTGGTCCTCGCGGTGGTAGCCGGCCGCGGCCCATGCGTACTGGGCTCGCTCATTGGCTTCCAGGACCATGGCGTCCGCTCGGCGTCCACCGAGGGCACTGAACCGCTCCTCCACCGCGGCCAGCAGTGCCGTGGAGATGCCCTGCCGGCGGAACCGGGGATGTACGGCCAGCCGGTAGACGGAACACCGCCAGCCGTCGAAGCCGGCGATGACGGTTCCCACGAGCAGACCGTCACGTTCCGCCAGGAGCAGGGCTTCGGGGTCCCGCGTGATGAGGCGGGACACGCCGTCGTGGTCGTCGCTGATGCTGGTTCCCTCTGCCGCCTCGCGCCAGAACCGCAGCACGCTGTCGATGTCGGCGAGGGTGGCGCAGCGCATATGGAGATCACTCATGGGGCGAGCCAAGCAGAGTGTCACTCCGATGGGCGAATGTATTCCGTGCGGGCGCGGGACTGCGTGGGATCCGCCGGCTCAGCGGAGATGCACCGGGAGCGACTCGATGCCGTAGACGATGGACAGCTTCCGGAAGCTGAGCTCCTGCGGCGGCACGGCGAGCCGCATGCCGGGAAAGCGCCGGGCCAGTGCCGGGAAGGCGACACGCAGTTCCATGCGGGCCAGTTCGGCGCCGATGCAGCGGTGGATGCCGTGGCCGAAGGCCAGATGGCCGGCCGGGGTGGCTCGGTGCGGGTCGAAGCCCCCGTCGTCCATGACGTACGACAGATCGCGATTCGCGCCGCTCAGGGAGCAGAGGACCATGTCGCCGCGCGGAATGACCACCCCGGCTATCTCGATGTCCCGACGGGCGAACCGGGGGAAGGCCATCTGGACCGCGGAGAGATAGCGCAGCACCTCTTCGACGAACGGCGGGGTCATTGTGTCGTCCGTTCGCAGACGCTCCAGGACGTCCCTGTTCTGCAGCAGTACGAGGGAGCCGAGAGCGATCGTGCTGGCCGTCGTCTCGAAGCCGCCGGTGAGCACGCCGTCGGCGAGGCCCGCGAGTTCCTCGTCGTCGACGCTGTCCCCGTGCTCCCGCACGATCATGCCGAGCAGACCGTCCCCCGGCTTCTGCCGCTGCGCCCTGACGACCTCCCTGAAGTACTCCAGGGACGCGGACATGGCACCGAAGGGAGCGGTGGTCCCGCCGAAGAGGTCGAAGCGGTCCATGGCCAGCTGCTGGAAGTCGTGCCGGTCGCCGTACGGGACGCCGAGCAGTTCGCAGATGGTGAGGGAGGGGACGGGCAGGGCGAACTCGTGCACCAGGTCGACCGGTCCGCCCGCGGCCTCCATCGCGTCCAGTCGCTCCTCGACGATCGCTTCGATCCGCGGCGTCAGTCGCCGCAGGCGGCGCATGGTGAACTCCGGGGTCAGAATGCGGCGCAACCGTGTGTGGACCGGCGGATCGCTGAATCCGAGCCCGCCGGGGCTCTGCTCGGCGGCGATTCCGGCATTGCCCGCGAGGTTGGCGAAGTCGGTGCTGAACCCGTCGGCGGAGCCGAGCACGGCCTTCGACTCCTCATAGCCGGTGACCACCCAGGCGTCCATGCCGAACGGCAGGGTGACCTTGGAGACCGGGGCCTCCGCCCGGGTCGCGGCCAGACGCTTCACGGGATCCAGGCCGTCGCGGCGCAGGAGCATCAGCAACTCCTCGGGGAGCAGCCTGATCGTGGAGGAGCCGATTCCGTGCCGCTGGATCCTGGCCAGGTAGGTGCGCCCGAGCCGGGCGGTGATTCGGGAACGGAACGTCGTACTCAATGTGCACTCCATGAGTCGTCGCGAGATCTGGTCGGTTGGCGGGTGTGCGCCGCCAGGACGTGGCCGACTGCGCTGACTTCGGCTTCCTGACCAGGAATTATGACCACCTGTTCTATGGAGGGGGCGGTCGGGTGCGGTATCCGTCGCTCATGCTTCGACGGTACGGGCGCGAGCGCCTCGACGCCTGGGGCGGACGGGTGCCTCGATATGCCAGGTGGCCGGGGTGCTGCGGCCCCGTGGGGCGCTCGGCCGGGCCGATTCCGGCCACGGGTTTCTCCCGCCGGTCCGCTCCTCTTGCCGGTGCTAGCAATCCCGCGCTAGCGTGATGAAGTGCCCAAGACTCAGCTGAACGTTCGAGTGGACGAGGCCACCGCCGAGGCCGCGCGGCAGCGCGCGCTCCAAAGGGGGATGAGCGTGAACCGCTACATAGAGGAGCTCGTCAAACAGGACGCGGGCGAGGTCGGCCATACATTCGTCGAGGCCGCCGCCGATTTCATGAAGCAGTACGAATCGGTGTTCGCCGAGGAGTTCGGCCCGGAGCGCAAAGGGACCCGTTGAACCTCCGGATTCACCTCTCCTGGCTGCTCATGGTCGCGGAGCACAAGACGCCCGGTGATCCCCAGGTCACCGACTGGGGCGCGCTGGTCGCCGCGGTCGCACGGCACGAGGCGGAGATCTTCGGCAGTCCCGTCTACAGCGATCCGCACTCCAGGGCGGCCGCACTGCTGCAGTTGCTGCTGCACGTCCCCGCGCTGGAGCGGTCCAACGCGATGTTCGCGTCCGCCGTCGCCTACGGATACCTCGTCGCGTCGGGGCTGAAGGTCATCACCTCGCCCGAACAGGTGCGTGACCTGGCGTTGCTGGTCAAGGAGGGCAAGGCGGACGTCCGGGCCATCGCCGACGAGCTCCGTCAGTGGAGCCTGTGACCCGGGAGACCCGGGTGATACCTGGGTGACCCGAGCGACCCGGGCGCCTTCCGGCGGCAGCGGAGCGCGCCGGGGCGGGTCCCGGCCGCCCGGCCGCGAAAGCCGTGTGCAAGTCCCCGCGTGCCGGACTGCGGCCGTCATACATGAGCGCCCCGCAAAGCCGTCAGCGGAGGTCCTGCCGTCCCCGGTCCACCACGGCCGACCGCCGTGCCACGCCCAGCACGCACGAGGACGTGGGGAGCCGGATTCCGCGCTCCGGCAGATTGACCCTGCGGTACGTCTCGACGACGAACCCGGCCGCCTCGATGGCGGCCAGCGCGTCGCGCGAGGTGTGACAGCCCCCGGCCACCCGCGGCCACACGGTCCGGTCCAGCGCCCGCTGGGTGGCGGCCATGAACCGGCCGTCGGCCCGCACGTGCTCGAAGAAGCGCAGCTCACCCCCCGGCCGCACGACACGCCGGATCTCGGCGAGCGACTGCTGCACATCGCGTACGGTGCACAGCACGAGCGAGGCCACGACCCCGTCGAACGCCTCGCTCTTCACCGGAAGCGCCTCCGCCGTACCCGGCACCACATCCACCGGGATTCCGGCCCGCAGGGCGGACCGCACCGCCAACTGCCGCAGCATGCGCTCGGGTTCGATCGCCACCACCTCGGACACCGCCGGCGGGTAGTGGGCGAAGTTCAGACCGTTGCCCGCGCCGATCTCGATGACCCGCCCCGACAGTCCGGACAGCAGCTCCGCCCTTACGGCGGCCAGGCCTCCGGCGGACTCCGCGGCCACGCTCAGCCGGGCGTAGCACCGGGCGAAGACGGGGTGGTGCACCGCATCCTGCGGGATCTTCGTGCTCCGCAACCGCATGACGGACCTCCTCGACGGGCCGGTCCGAGCGGGCCGGCGCGACGGTGTACGCCGCGTGCGGGACCGCTCGGCCGGAAAGGTTCGGCTACCTCGATTCTGCCCCGTCGGCGCGGCCCCGTCCTGCGCCGCACACCGCTCAGTCGGGCATCCGGGTCCCGCCCAGCCGCCCGTCCAGCCAACTTCCGGCCCTGGCACGGAAGTCCGCGGGATCCAGCGCTCCCGCACCCGCCGGGACGACGCCCAGCAGCGGCGCGTCCGCGGCCACCGGGAGGTCCGCCAGATTGCAGCGTTCCGCCAGGTCCGGTTCGGCGGGCATGCTGCCGACCACCACACCGAGGCAGCCGAGCCCCCGGGCGCGCAGCGCCTCCGAGGTCAGCGCCGTGGAGTTGAGCGTGCCGAGCCCGGCCGGTGCCACCACCAGCACCGGAGCCGCCAGCAGCCGGGCGGCGTCCGCCAGGGTCGCACCCTCGTCGTCGAACCGTACGAGCAGGCCGCCCGCACCCTCGACGAGCACCAGATCGTGGTCGGTCGACAGCTTCTCGGCGGCCTCGGCGACCTCGAACGGACGGACCGGTGGCATGGCGGCCCGACGGGCGGCCGTGGCAGGGGCCAACGGCTCCGGGAAACGGGCCAGTTCGACCGCCGTCACGTGTGGGCCCGCGAGCCGCGCGACTTCTGCGGCGTCGCCGGGTTCGCCAGGCTCCAGACCCGTCTGGGCGGGCTTGAGCACCGCCACCCGGCGGCCGGCGGACGCGGCCGCCACCGCCGCGGTCACGATCGTCTTGCCGATCTCGGTGCCCGTCCCCGTCACCACGAGAATGTTCATCTCAGCCCTCCCGCGCCGCAGCGCACACGGCGCGGCAGATCCGCGCCACATCGTCGTCACCGGTGACATACGGCGGCATGGTGTAGACGAGATCGCGGAACGGCCGCAGCCACACGCCCTCGCGCACCGCCGCCCGCGTCGCGGCCTCCATGTCCACCTCGTGATCGAGCTGGACGACACCGATGGCGCCCAGCACCCGCACATCGCGGACCCCGGGCAGTTCCTCCGCCGGGGCCAGACCGTCGCGCAGACCCGCCCCGATCCGCTTGACCTCCCGCTCCCAGTCCTGGCCGAGCAGCAGGTCGATGGAGGCGCAGGCCACCGCCGATGCGAGCGGATTGCCCATGAACGTCGGCCCGTGGGCGAGCACCGGCACCTCGCCGCGCGAGATGCCGTCGGCCACCGCGGTCGTGCACAGGGTCGCCGCCATCGTCAGATAACCGCCGGTCAGAGCCTTGCCCACGCACATCACGTCGGGTGCGACGCCGGCGTGCTCGGCGGCGAACAGCTTGCCCGTGCGTCCGAAACCCGTCGCGATCTCGTCGAACACCAGCAGGACGCCGTGCGCGTCGCAGGCCTCGCGCAGGACGCGCAGATAGCCGGGCGAGTGGAAGCGCATCCCGCCCGCCCCCTGCACCACGGGTTCCACGATCACCGCGGCCAGCTCGTCGGCGTGCCGGGCGATGAGCTCCCGCAGGTGCGTCGCGTAGGCGGCGTCCGGCTCCGCGTCGAAGCCGGCCGGCGGCTCGTCGGCGAAGACCTGGCGCGGCAGCGCACCCGACCAGAGTTCGTGCATGCCGCCTTCGGGGTCGCACACCGACATCGGCTGCCAGGTGTCCCCGTGGTACCCGCCGCGCCAGGTCAGCAGCCGTTGCTTGGCCGGTCTGCCGGCCGAGCGCCAGTACTGGAGGCACATCTTCACGGCGACCTCGACGGACACGGAGCCGGAGTCGGCGAGGAAGACGTGCTGCAACGGCTCCGGAGTGATCTCGACCAGCCGGGCGGCCAGCCGTACGGCGGGCTCGTGCGTGAGCCCGCCGAACATCACATGGCTCATCCGGTCCAGCTGGCCGCGTGCCGCCTCGTTCAGCACCGGGTGGTTGTACCCGTGCACGGCCGACCACCACGACGACATGCCGTCGACCAACTCGTGCTGCCCGTGGGCGGGTTCGGCGAGCCGGAGGCGCACCCCGGACGCGGACTCCACGACCAGCGGTTCCTGCCGGCCCGGCATGGGGCCGTACGGATGCCAGACATGGGCCCGGTCCAGGGCGCGCAGGCCCGCCGGAGAGAGCGGCTCAGGCATTGGGTGCGAGATCCGTCCCCGCGCCGCGGCGGCGGACCGCCACCAGGTCGGTGCGTGCTCCCGGAACCTCCGCCTCCTGCGCGGCGACCGCCTCGGGGGCATCGCCGCAGGGCGCGCATCCGCCGGAGTGCGAACCGCACCCGCTCTGCGCCCCCGCGCCCGCGTCGGCGTGCGATCCGCAGCCGCCGCCCGTCTCCGAACCTCCGGCGGCGTGCGATCCGCAGCCGGCTCCGGCGTCCGCACGGTGGCGGGGGAGCGTCGTCGTGCCGGCGCCCTCCACCTCGAAGCCCGCGTCCGCGATCATGTCGAGGTCGGCCTGTCCCGCCTGGCCCTCACTGGTCAGGTAGTCGCCCAGGAAGATCGAGTTGACCAGGTGCAGGGCCAGCGGCTGCATCGAGCGCAGATGCACCTCGCGGCCGCCCGCGAGCCGTACCTCCACGTCCGGGCAGACGAACCGCACCATCGCCAGGATCCGCAGGCAGCGCTGCGGCGTCAGGTTCCACTCCTTGGCGAGCGGGGTTCCCTCGAACGGGATGAGGAAGTTGACGGGCACCGAGTCCGGGTCGAGGTCGCGCAGGGCGAACACCACGTCGACCAGGTCGGTGTCGCTCTCGCCCATGCCCGCGATGAGCCCGGAGCAGGCGGAGAGCCCGGCGGCCTGCGCCTGGTGCACCGTCTCGACGCGGTCCGCGTAGGTGTGGGTGGTGGTGATCTCCCCGTACGTCCCCTCGGACGTGTTGAGGTTGTGGTTGTAGGCGTCCGCGCCCGCCGACCGCAGCCGGCCCGCCTGGCCCTCGGAGAGCAGACCGAGACAGGCGCACACCTCGACGCCCTCGTTCTGTTCCTTGATCGCCTCGATGGTCTGCGACACCCGGTCGACGTCGCGGTCGGTCGGGCCCCGGCCGCTGGCGACCAGGCAGACGCGCTTGGCGCCGCCGGCCACACCGGCCGCCGCAGCCTTCGACGCCTCGTCCGGCTTCAGCCAGGTGTACTTGAGGATCTCGGCCTTGGAGCCCAGCCGCTGGGAGCAGTACGAGCAGTCCTCGGGGCAGAGCCCGGACTTCAGATTGACCAGATAGTTGAGTTTCACCCGCCGCCCGAACCACTGACGGCGCACCTTTCCGGCCGCGGCCACCACGTCGAGCAGTTCGTCGTCCGGGGTCGCCAGTACGGCGAGCGCTTCTTCACGGGTCGGCAGCTCGCGCCGCAGCCCCTTGTCCACCAGCGTGTTCAGGAGGTCCATGGCGATGATCCTGACGCACGGCACCGCCCCGAGCCAAGGAGGAACCGGACAACAGAGCCCGTAGAGGGTGTGTGCATTGCCACACCATGCCCGGCTGCGCCCCCGGTTAGGGTCTGTGAGCTGCCTACAAAAGGGACCCGCCCATGTCCTTCGCCCCGTTCGACTGGATCGACGAGGAGGCGCGCCGCCGCGCGGACGCCGGACTCGTCCGTACGCTCCGGCCGCGGTCCGCCGAACCGGAACTGCTGGACCTCGCGAGCAACGACTACCTCGGCCTGACCCGGCATCCGGAGGTGACCGAGGCGGCCGCCGACGCGGCGCGCCGCTGGGGTGGTGGCGCCACCGGCTCCCGGCTGGTCACCGGTTCCACCGCGCTGCACGCCGAGCTGGAACACAAACTGGCCGAATTCTGCGGTTTCGAGGCCGCACTGGTGCTGTCCTCGGGCTACGCCGCCAACCTCGCGGCGCTCACCGCCCTGACCGCCCGGGGCTCCCTGATCGTCTCGGACGCGGGCAACCACGCCTCGATCGTCGACGGCTGCCGGCTCTCGCGTGCCGAGACCGCCGTCGTGCCGCACGCCGACCCCGAGGCGGTGCGCAAGACCCTGCACACGCACCGGGGCAGGGCGCTGGCGGTCACCGACTCGGTCTTCTCGGTCGACGGGGACGCCGCACCGCTGGCCGAACTGGCCGCGGCCTGTCGTGCCGAGGACGCGGCTCTGCTCGTCGACGACGCGCACGGCCTGGGCGTACTCGGGGACGGCGGCCGTGGCGCGCTCGCCGCGGCCGGTCTGGCCGGCGGCGACGGCATCGTCACCACGCTCACCCTCTCCAAGTCCCTGGGCAGCCAGGGCGGGGCGGTGCTGGGACCGGCCCGTGTCATCGACCACCTGGTCAACACCGCCCGGACGTTCATCTTCGACACCGGGCTTGCACCGGCCGCCGTCGGCGCCGCCCTGGGCAGCCTGCGACTGCTGCGCCGGGAACCGGGACGTGCGGACCGGGCCCGTACGGTCGCCACCGCGCTGTACGAGCAGCTGACCGGAGCCGGTCTGACCGCTGTCCGCCCCGACGCGGCCGTGGTCTCCGTGCGCGCGCCCTCCGCCGATGCCGCCGTGCGCTGGGCGGCGGACTGCCGGGCGGCCGGCATGGCGGTCGGCTGCTTCCGGCCGCCGTCCGTGCCGGACGGCATCTCCCGGCTGAGGCTGACCGCGCGCGCCGATCTCACGGATGAGCAGATCGCCCGTGCGGTGGCGACGATCCGGCGGACGGCACCGGCCGGCTGACCGGCCCGGCGGCCGGTCGGGGCCGGGACGGGCTCAGCCGACGGCACCGCCGTTCAGGGCGGAGACGAACGACGTCCAGGCCGCTGCGGAGAACTGCAGCGGCCGCATGGACACGTCCTTCGAGTCGCGTACGGCCAGCCGCCGGCCGGCGAACGGTGCGGCTTCCACGCAGTTGTTCATTCCCGTGCTGCGGCTGCTGCGCCGCCACCGTAACGCGTGCTGTGCGAGGCAATCCGACATGACGCCCCCCTCGGGCAGTCCGGGGTCACTGACCGGCGCGGTCGATTGCGGCGATCAGGTCCAACGAGTGCTCCGGCGACAGCGCGTGTGCCTGCAGCGTGCGGAAGGCCGAGCTGTACGCCTCGAGGTCTTCTTTCCGCTCCAGGTAGAGGCTACTCGTCAAATGGTCGAGAACGACCACATCCAGATCAGAAGTGTTCGGAAATGAGAAGATAACGAAAGGTCCCGTGAGTCCCACATAGCCGCCGACCGAGAACGGCAGCAACTGAAGCTGTACGTGCGGGAGTTGGGCGATGCGGCTGAGGTGGCGGAGCTGTTCCCGCATCACCCGTCGGCCACCGACCTCCCGCCGCAGCACCGCCTCGTCGAGCACCGCGCTCAGCCGCAGCGGCGGATCGCTCCGCAGCACCCCCTGGCGGGCCAGCCGCACCTCCACGAGCGAGTCCAACTGGCCGGCCGGCAGCCCGTCGAGGGAGGCCCGGGTCACCGCGCGGGCGTAGTCGGCGGTCTGCAACAGGCCGGGCACCACCGATGTCTCCAGCGTGCGCGCCGTGCGCGCCTGCGATTCCAGGCTGATGAAGTCGCGGTACTGGGGCGGGATCAGGCCCCGGTAGGCGTGCCACCAGCCCGCGCCTCCGCCGCCCGCCGAACCGGCCAGCGCCTCCAGCAGCTCGCGAAGCTTCGGGTCGTGCATGCCGTACGCGTCCAGCAGCCGCGTCACATCGCCGGGCCGCACTCCGCTGATACCGGTCTCGATCCGGCTGACCTTCGACTGGTGCCAGCCGAGCAGCCGCGCCGCGTCCCGGCTGGTGAGTCCCGACGCATGGCGCAGACTCCGCAGCTCCTCCCCGAGCTTGCGGCGTCGCACCGCAGGGCCGTGCTGCATGTGATGCCTCCCTCCCACTCCCCGCCGAGCGGACAGTTTGGCGCCCGCGCGGGGTGTCCGGGGCAGAGTTCACCGCTTTGAGCGACAGATATATGCATATCTTGGTGGATCGCCGTCACCGAGGGCGGCATCAGTGGCAATCTGGCGCGAAGCACAACCCGGACCGTCGATCGCGGGGTCGCTACCGGGTGGGAAAGGGACGGCTCGCCATGGCAGACCACCAAGAAGCAAGCGTCACTCTGCCGAGCGAGCCGGTATCGGTGTCCGCGGCCCGGCGGTACGTGGCCCGGGTGCTGGCCGAATGGGGACTGCCCGACGGCACGGAGACGGCCGAGACCGTCCGGCTCATCGTCTCGGAGCTCGCGACCAACGCCGTCCAGCACACCTTCGGACAGTCGCCCACCTTCACCGTGGACATCCGCCTGGAGCGGGAGGAGCAGCTGCGGCTCGGGGTGACGGACAGTCACCCCCGCTGGCCGCAGCGGCTCCCCGCGGCCGTCCAGCAGGACAACGGCCGCGGGATGGTGATCATTCGTGCGCTGGCCAAGGAGTACGGCGGGCGGCTGACCGTCACCCCCACTGCCGACGGCGGCAAGACCGTCTGGATCGCGCTGCCTTGGCACGTCCCCATCCAGCAATGAACCCGCCGCGTGGACCGGCCCGGCGACGGTCCTGGCGCCGTCTCCTTCGCCGTCTCTGTCGCTGCCCCGCAGTGGCCCGTCCCGGTCACTGCGGTACGGACCCCGCCCTCCCGAAACCGCTCCGCAGGAGCGCCCGCAGCGTGGCCGCCGCGGCGCTCGACCGGTCGCCGCGGTGGACCACGGAGATCGTCCGGCGGAACGCGGCCGGCTCCAGCCGGCGTACCGACAGGGGTGTCGGCGACATCGCCGCGACCATCTCGGGCACCACCGCCATCCCGATGCCCGCGCTGACCAGGGCGCACACCAGCGCGTAGCCGGGCGACTCGCAGACCACCGCCGGCAGCGCCCCCGCCTCGGCGAGTGCGCTCTCCACCCCGCGCCGCGGCGGATGGGTGGGCGCGCTGCTGATCAGGGGCCGGCCCGCGAGGTCCGTCACCGGGAGCCGGCCGCTGCCGTCGGCCAGGACCTGCCCGACGGCCGTGATCAGCACCAGTTCCTCGATCAGGAGCGGTTCGGCCAGGACGCCCGAGGGCAGCGTCGTCGCCGCGGCCGGTTCGTACGCATGGGTCAGCGCCAGATCCACCTCGCCCGCCGCCACCGCGGTCACCCCGTCCGGCGGCTCGTAGTCGGTGACGATCAGCTCCACGTCCGGGTGCGCGCGGCGGAACGCGCTCAGGACCGGGGGCAGCAGATGGATGCCCGCCGTGGTGAACGTGCCGACCCGCAGACGCCCGCCGGAGAGTCCGGCGAGACGCGCCAGCTCGTGACGGGCCTGCTCCATCTCGTCGAGGACCCGCCGGGCCCGCCCGGCCAGCAGCTCGCCCGCCGCCGTGAGGCGGGCGCCGCGGTGATGGCGCACCAGCAGCGCTGCCCCCGCCTCCCGCTCCAGTTTGGCGAGCTGCTGGGACAGGGCGGGAGCGGTGTATCCCAGGCGGGCGGCGGCCCGCGTGATCGAACCGGCCTCCGCGACCGCCACCAGCGCCGCGAGCCGTGTCGGGTCGTACATTAAGCGTTCCTTTTGGCAGACCCAGAAGATTGCAAGTACACGCTAAAGGCTTCCGGGGTCCAGTGTGGAGCCATGGACGCACAACTGACCGCCTTCGTCGGCGTCGCCGCCGGCATGGTCGCGCTGCCCGGCGCGGACTTCACCGTCGTCGTACGCAACGCCCTCGCCTCGCGGTCGGCGGGAGTGGCGACGGCTCTCGGGGTCGCCGGCGGCCTCCTCGTCCACACCGCGCTCGCCGTCGCCGGGCTGGCCGCCGTGCTGGTGGCGGTACCCGTGCTGTTCCGGACGGTCCAGCTCCTCGGCGGCGCGTACGTGCTCTACCTGGGCATCGGGGCCCTGCTCGCGGCCCGGCGCCGGCCGGAACCGGGCAGCGGGCCGGACGAGGAGACCGGTGCGCGGGCCACGAAGGGAACCGGGCAGGCACTGCGCCAGGGCTTCCTCACCAACGCACTGAACCCCAAGGCGCCCGTGCTCTTCCTGAGCCTGCTGCCGCAGTTCGTGCCGGACGGGGCCGCGCCCCTGCCCAGGACGCTGCTGCTGGCCGCGATCGTCGTGGTGCTGGCGCTGATCTGGTTCCCGGCCGTGGCGCTCCTGGTGGACCGCCTGGGGCGGTGGCTGCGCCGGCCGCGTACCGCCCGGGCGATCGAGGGCGGCAGCGGCGCGGCACTCACCGCACTGGGGCTGGTCCTGGTGACCGGTCCGCTGCTGCGCTGACGCGCGGGCGGGACCGGGGGCCGGGACGGAGCAGGGGCCTCAGCGGACCCGCCCGTAGTAGACGCTCTTCGTCCAGATCTTCTCCAGGCGGACCACGGCCCCGGTCTTGGGCGAGTGCCAGATCTTGCCGCTGCCCGCGTAGATGCCGACGTGGTAGATGCTGCGGCCGGAGTGGAAGAAGACCAGATCGCCGCGTTGCCGCTTGGCGGACGAGATGTGGCGGGTCTTGTTGTACTGCTGCTGGGCCGTGCGAGGGAGCTTCTTGCCCACCTTCTTGAACGAATAGAGCGTCAGGCCGGAACAGTCGAAGCGGCTGGGGCCGGTGGCCCCCCACCGGTAGGGCGCCCCCTTCTTCGACGCGGCGATGTTGAGCGCCTTCATCGAATGGGTCGCGGCCTGGGCGTCGGTCACGACGCCGGGAACGAACAGCGTGCCGCCGACGGCGGCGAGTGTCATCACCGAAGCCGTGGTGGCCCGGGCGAGCAGAGACGGGACATGAACCTGCGCAGTCATGCGCAACCCTTCGTCAGCCGCCTGTGAAGGATGACCTGTCGGGTTCGGGCTGGCGAAGTCGCCCGGCCGCGGATGCGGCTTCACCCCGAGGGACGACCGGAAGTCCGGTCGGCCCGTTGTGCTCGGGTCCTCCACTCCTGCCGATCCACTCCTGTCGACCAGGCATCCGGGCGGCGGCAGGACTCGGCGTCCGCCCGGACCGCCCCGCCGCGGTGGCGGGGGCTTGTCGTCCCAGGGATCTTGACTCACCGGGTGCCGGATTTCCGAGGTGAAACGGCGATATGTGAGGCTCATCACGACTGGCCCGTTCGGGTGGACAGGTGAAGTTCAGGTGGATCGCCCGAGTCCGTCGGCCGGTGCCGTACCAGCGACGGAACGGGAGATTTCACCCACTGTCCACCTTGAAAACGCAAATCGAGTTGTCCCTCGTGCGAAGTAACGCCTACGCCGAACGAGCGAGAAAATCTGATCCGCCAGCCGGGCGTGTCGACGCCGGGGAGTTGATCAACTCGGCGGGTCGGGCGGCACGGTGACGCGTCCGGCGCGCCGCTCGCCGTCCAGCAGGCGCAACGCCCGGGTCAACGTGGCTGCGTGGATCTGGGCTTCGCCCCGCTCGTGCATCAACGCGAGGGCGTCCCGCAGCGCGGCCGCGTACGAGGCGAGCGCCTGGGCGGCGCGCAGGGCGCCGTACGTGTCGCCGCCGTGGGACGGATTGATCCGGCCCACCTGGTCGAGGACTTGCAGGTAGCGGTCGATGAACTCGCCCTCGGCACGGGTCAGGGCGGGCAGCGGCGGGAACTCCGGTGGCTGCATCGGCACTTCACCGCGCGGGGTGGGGCGGCAGCGAAAGGTCGCGGTTCTGCACGATGTGGTCGACCAGTCCGTAGGCCTTGGCGCCCTCGGCGTCGAGGATGAGATCGCGCTCGGTGTCGGCGTCGATCTCCTCGGCGGGGCGGCCCGTGTGACGGGCCAGCATGCCGGTCAGGGTCTCGCGCATCCGGGCCAGTTCCCGGGCCTCGATCTCCAGGTCGGAGGGCTGTCCCTGTACCGGCTCGGCGAGTTCGGGCTGCTGCACCACGACACGGGCGCCGGGCAGGGCGTGCCGCCGCCCCGGGGCGCCCGCGGCGAGCAGGACGGCGGCGCCTGCCCCCGCCTGGCCGAGGCAGAAGGTCTCCACCTCGCAGGTGAGGTACGCCATCGTGTCGTAGACGGCGGTCATGGCGCCGAACGAGCCGCCGGGAGAGTTGATGTAGAGCGAGATGGGCCGGTCCGGGGCGTCGTGCTCCAGGTACATGAACTGCGCGACCAGGTCGTTGGCCGCGACGTCGTCGACCGGCGTCCCGAGGAAGACGACCCGCTCGGCCAGCAGCTTGGAGTACGGATCGAGGGTGCGGGTGCCCTGGGCCGTGCGCTCGGTGAACTCGGGCAGGACGTGACGGGCGGCGGGGCGGTACATGGTGTGGCCTCTCCTCCGGGCGCACGGGGGCCGGGAAGGCACCCGCGCACGCTTCTGTAAAAAATGTACAGGACGTACAGAAGGTTATGATGGGGAGCATGGCCTACGAGATTCCGGTGACGCAAGCCCGCGCTGAGCTCGCCGAACTGATCAACCGAGTCGTCTACGGCGGCGAGCGAGTGGTCGTGACGCGGCACGGCAAGCCGCTCGTGGCGTTCGTATCGGCCGCTGACCTGGAGCGACTTGAGAACGACGAGGCGGCGGAGCAGGAGCAGGTGATCAGTTCGGTCTCCTCGATCGGCTCCTCGTCGTCCGCTGCGGGCGAACGGCACCGCTTCGGGATCGCCGCGGAGCACCGGGGGCAGCAGGGCCCGGGCAACTGACCCGCCCTGCCCGCCCCCTCCGGAGACGGTGCTCCGGCTCTTCATCCCACCCGTGCGGCTTCGCGCGCGGGTGCGGCGCCGGGCGCTTCCGGCGCCGGTGGCCGGCGGCGCCCTCCGGCGATCACCGCGATCAGCCCGAGTGCGGCCCACAGGGCGAGGGTGAGGGCCGCGCCGCCCGCCGCGCGCCCGTCGAAGAACGCGACCGACCGCACCAGTGAGCCGCCCGCGCCCGGGGGGAGCCACTGGCCGATCATCCCGGCCGGCCGGGGGAGCAGTTCGGGTGCGCTGGTGACTCCGGAGAACGGGTTGCCCACGAGGACCATGAGCAGGGCGCCGAGGCCGATGCCCGCCGGGCCGATCAGTGCCGCGAGCCCCGCCACCGTCGCGCCGATGGCCAGCACGGTGAGGCCGAGGGCCCCCGCCTCGCTCCACCAGTCGCCGGTGAGGACCCCGAGCCAGCTGTCGGTGAGCGCGGTGGCGATGATTCCGACGAGTGCGGCCGCGCCCAGCAGCGCCAGGGCTGCCCGCCCGCCGCGCAGTCGCAGCAGGGTCACGGCCGAACCGGCGACCACGCCTGCGATGGCCAGGGGCAGGATGCTCGCGCCGAGCACGCTGCCGCGTGGATCCGCGGCCGGTGCCGCCACCACGTCCGTGACCGGCACGGCGGTGCCGGCCGGGGCCGAACCGGCCACCGCGTCGTGCAGCAACTGGGCGACCACGGGGCCGGCCGCGGACGCGGTCAGTAGCTCGGGGCCCCGGGGGGTGACGACCACCGCGCCGTATACGGCCCGGTGCTCGATCGCGGTGCGGGCGGCGGCCGCGGAGTCGTACCGGTGGATCTCGAAGGCGCCGTCGCGCTGTCCGAGCTGCCGCTGGAGCTGATCGGCGGCGGGGGCGGAGCCTGCGATGCCGACGGGAAGATCCCGTGGGGCCATCCGGGCGGCGGGCCAGGCGAACGCCCAGAGGGCGAGGGCCACCACGACGGGGACCAGCAGAACGACCGCCACCAAACGGTGGTTCGGGGCAGCGGGCATGACGGGACCTCGATTCAGGGAGAGCGATTCCATGCGGGTGCGGGTGCGGGTGCGGGTGCTGTGACGGGGCGCTTCAGCGGGCGCTCCACGGACACTTCATAGAGAATGAGCGTTCGTTTTATGTCATCGCCACTGTCTCGCCGGGCGTCGCTCTTGTCAAGAAGGAATGTTCGTTTTAGGTTGAGGGCATGGCCCGTGTATCCCAGGAACACCTCGATGCCCGCCGTCGGCAGATCCTCGACGGCGCCGCGCGCTGCTTCGCCCGGGACGGGTTCCACGCCACCTCCATGCAGGACGTCCTGAGGGAGGTCGGGCTGTCGGCGGGGGCCGTCTACCGCTACTTCAGCGGTAAGGACGACCTCATCGCGGCCATCGCCGGAGAGGCCGTCGGTGCTGTCCGTGAGGCGTTCGACCGTGCCGCGCGGGTCAGTCCGCCGCCCACCCCCGACGTCCTGATCGGCCGCGTGGTGCGGACCCTGTTCCACGACGAGGCGAACGCGGCGCGCGGTCTGGACCGGCGGGCCTTCGCCGGACTGATCGTCCAGGTGTGGTCCGAGGCGCTGCGCAGCGAGAGGCTGGCCGCCACCCTCGACGAGGCCTACACCGGTCTGCGGCAGTCGTGGTCCGGGCTGGTGGGGCTGTACCGCGAGTCCGGTGTGCTGGTGACCGACGTGCCGGACGAGCACGTGGCCCGCACGCTGATCGCGATCGCCCAGGGATTCATCACCCAGGTCGCCCTGTTCGGCGACGCCGGACCCGAGTTCCTGGAGAGCGGCCTGCGGGGCCTGATGTCCATGAATCTGCAAAAGGCCAGTTAACGCGCCGGAAAAACTTCGGCTCTAACGTGCAATACCTCGCCGTGAGGCACCGGTTCGTCATTCAACAGACTGTTGAGGGCGGCTAGGGTCTCGCTGCGCCCAGGGCCGGTACTGGGCGAACGACTGTGAGGTGGACACGTGCAACTGACCCCGCACGAGCAGGAACGCCTGCTCATACACGTAGCCGCGGACGTGGCCGGCAAGCGCCGTGCGCGCGGACTGCGGCTCAACCACCCGGAGGCGGTCGCCCTCATCACCTCGCATCTGATGGAGGGTGCGCGCGACGGACGTACGGTCGCCGAACTCATGGCATCCGGCCGCAAGGTGCTCACCCGCGACGACGTCATGGACGGCATCGCCGAGATGATCCACGACGTGCAGGTCGAGGCGACCTTCCCCGACGGCACCAAGCTCGTCACCGTCCACGATCCGATCGTCTGACGGGGCGGCGCTCGTGATCCCCGGAGAGATCCTGTACGCGGACGAGCCGGTGCCGCTCAACGCGGGACGGCCCGTCGTCCGCCTCACCGTCCTCAACGCGGCCGACCGACCGGTCCAGGTCGGCTCGCACTACCACTTCGCCGAGGCCAATCCCGGCCTCGCGTTCGACCGGGCGGCCGCCCGCGGGCTCCGGCTGAACATCGCCGCCGGAACCGCCGTCCGCTTCGAGCCCGGCGTCCCCGTCGACATCGAACTCGTCCCGCTGGCCGGACGGCGCATCGTCCCCGGCCTGCGCGGCGAGACCGGAGGCCCTCTCGATGCCTGAGCTCCACCGTGCCGTGTACGCCGACCTGTTCGGCCCCACCACCGGCGACCGGATCCGTCTCGCCGACACCGCTCTGCTCGTGGAGATCGAGGAGGACCGCTGCGGCGGACCCGGGCTCGCCGGTGACGAGGCGGTGTTCGGCGGCGGCAAGGTGATCCGCGAGTCCATGGGCCAGGCGCGCACCACCCGCGCCGAGGGTGCCCCGGACACCGTCATCACCGGCGCCGTCGTCATCGACCACTGGGGCATCGTCAAGGCGGACATCGGCATCCGCGACGGCCGGATCACCGGCATCGGCAAGGCGGGCAACCCGGACACGATGGACGGCGTCCATCCGGATCTGGTGATCGGTCCGGAGACCGAGATCATCGCGGGCAACGGGAAGTTCCTCACCGCCGGCGCGATCGACGCGCATGTGCACTTCATCTCGCCGACCCTGGTCGACGAGGCGCTCTCCAGCGGCATCACCACCCTCGTCGGCGGTGGCACCGGACCGGCCGAGGGCACCAAGGCCACCACGATCACCCCCGGCCCCTGGCATCTGGCCCGGATGTTCGAGGCGCTGGAGGCGTACCCCGTCAACATCGGACTGCTCGGCAAGGGCAACACGATGTCGCGCGACGCGATGCACTCCCAACTGCGGGCCGGAGCGCTCGGGTTCAAGATCCACGAGGACTGGGGCGCGACGCCCGCCGTCATCGACACCTGTCTGAGCGTCTGCGAGGAGACCGGCGCCCAGCTCGCCATCCACACCGACACGCTCAACGAGGCCGGTTTCGTCGCCGACACCCTGGCGGCCATCGCCGGGCGCACCATCCACGCCTACCACACCGAAGGCGCGGGAGGCGGCCACGCCCCCGACATCATCAGCGTCGTCTCGGAGCCGTACGTCCTGCCCAGCTCGACCAACCCGACCCGGCCGCACACCGTCAACACCATCGAGGAACACCTCGACATGCTGATGGTCTGCCACCACCTCAACCCGGCGGTGCCGGAGGACCTGGCGTTCGCCGAGTCGCGGATCCGGCCCTCGACCATCGCGGCCGAGGACATCCTGCACGACCTCGGCGCCATCTCGATCATCTCCTCCGACTCCCAGGCCATGGGCCGGATCGGCGAGGTCGTCATGCGCACCTGGCAGACCGCCCATGTGATGAAGAAGCGGCGCGGCGCCCTGCCCGGCGACGGGCGGGCCGACAACCACCGGGTCCGTCGCTATGTCGCCAAATACACGATCAACCCGGCCGTGGCCCAGGGCCTCGACCGGGAGATCGGTTCGGTCGAGACCGGGAAGCTCGCCGACCTGGTCCTGTGGGAACCGGCGTTCTTCGGGGTCAAGCCGCAGACGGTCATCAAGGGCGGGCAGATCGCGTACGCGCAGATGGGCGACGCCAACGCCTCCATCCCGACCCCGCAGCCCGTCCTTCCCCGGCCGATGTTCGGTGCGGTCGGCCGTGCCCCGGCCGGCAACTCCTTCAACTTCGTGTCGGCCGCGGCCATCGAGGACGGACTGCCGGAACGGCTCGGGCTCGGCAAGAGGTTCGTGCCGATCACCAGCACCCGGGGGGTGACCAAGGCCGACATGCGGGAGAACGACGCGCTGCCCCGGGTCGACGTCGACCCCGACAGCTTCGCCGTGACGATCGACGGCGACCCGGTCGAACCGGACCCCGCCGCCGAACTCCCCATGGCCCAGCGCTATTTCCTCTTCTGAGACCGGACACCAGATGAGCCGTGCAGCCCTGCTCGTCCTGGCCGACGGCCGGTTCCCCGCCGGTGGCCACGCCCACTCCGGCGGCGCCGAACCAGCCGTCGCCCAGGGACGCATCCGCAACGCCGACGACCTCGCAGACTTCTGCCTGGGCCGTCTGCACACCACCGGGCTCACGGCCGCCGCGCTCGCCGCGGCGGCCGCCCACGGGCACGATCCACTGGCCCTGGACGAGGCCGCCGACGCCCGGACACCCTCACCCGCCCTGCGGGCGGTCGCCCGCAAGCTCGGCCGGCAGCTGATGCGGGCCGCCCGTGCCACCTGGCCGAGCGAGGAGCTCGACGCGCTCGCCCTGGCCCGGCCGCGCGGCGCCCACCAGCCCGTCGTCCTCGGACTCACCGCGCGAGCGGCCGGGCTCGGGCCCGAGGACGCCGCGCACTGCGCCGCGTACGAGACGGTCGGCGGTCCGGCCACCGCGGTGGTCCGGCTGCTCTCCCTCAACCCGTTCGAGGCCACCGCCGTCCTCGCCCGGCTCGCCCCCGAACTCGACCGAGTCGCCCGGCAGGCCGCCGACGCCGCGCGCGGACCCATCGACGAACTGCCCGCCGCCTCGGCCCCCTTGCTCGACATCACCGCCGAGGCCCACGCCGGCTGGCCGGTCCGGCTCTTCGCCTCATGACTCCGGCGCACCGCACCGCCCGCCGCACCGAACAACAGCACAGGAGCCGCACCATGCACCTCGACCACTCCCACCCCGGCCCGGCCGCCGTCGGCGCCGACGCCGCACGCCCCGACGGCACCCGGCGGGCCCTGCGCATCGGCCTCGGCGGACCGGTCGGCTCCGGGAAGACCGCGACGGTGGCCGCGCTCTGCCGCACGCTGCGCGACCAGCTGTCCCTGGCCGTCGTCACCAACGACATCTACACCCGCGAGGACGCCGCGTTCCTGCTGCGCAACGCGGTGCTGCCGCCCGAGCGGATCCAGGCCGTCGAGACAGGCGCCTGCCCGCACACCGCCATCCGCGACGACATATCCGCCAACCTCGAAGCGGTCGAGGACCTGGAGGACGCCGTGGGGCCGCTCGACCTCATCCTCGTCGAATCCGGCGGTGACAACCTCACGGCGACCTTCTCCAAGGGGCTGGTGGACGCCCAGATCTTCATCATCGACGTGGCGGGCGGCGACGACATCCCGCGCAAGGGCGGCCCCGGTGTCACCACGGCCGACCTGCTCGTGATCAACAAGACGGACCTGGCGCCGTACGTCGGATCCGATCTCGGCCGGATGGCCCGGGACGCCGCACAGCAGCGCGGCGAACTGCCCGTCGTCCTCACCTCGCTCACCTCCGGCGAGGGCGTCGGACCCGTCGCGGACTGGGTGCGGGGGCAGCTCGCCTCCTGGACCGCATGAGCGTCCGGGCCACCGCCCGCGTCACCGCCGTGCGCGACGGACACGGCGGCACCTCGCTCCCCGTCCTGGAGAGCGCCGGACCGCTCGCCGTGCGCCGGACCAGGGCGACTCTCCCCGGATCCGCGCGCGTCACCGTCGTCGGCGCCATGAGCGCCCCGCTCGGCGGGGACCGGCTGGCCATCGAGGTGCGGGCGGAGCAGGGCACCCGGCTCACCGTCGACTCGGCGGCGGCCACCGTCGCCCTGCCCGGCCCCGGTCCCGCACCGCGACCCGCCCACTACGGCCTGGCGCTGACCGTGGAGGAGGGGGCCGGGCTCGACTGGCTGCCCGAGCAGCTCATCTCGGCGCACGGCAGCGAACTCCGGATGACCACCCGGGTCGAACTCGCCTTCTCCGCACGGCTGGTGCTGCGCGAGGAACAGATCCTGGGCCGGCACGGCGAGACCACGGGCACGCTCCACAGCAGACTCACCGTCCGGCGGGCCGGACGCCCGCTGCTCGACCAGCAGGTCGCGTACGGGCCGGGCGCACCCGGCGGCTGGGACGGCCCCGCGGTGCTCGGCGGCCACCGCGCCGTCGGACAACTGCTCGTCGTGGACCCGGCGTTCGACGACGTGTGCCCGGACAGCCGGCTGCTGGGGCCCACCGCCGCCCTCACCCGGCTCGCGGGCCCTGCCGTCCTGGTGACCGCGGTCGCCGCGGACGCCAGGGCACTGCGGGCCGTGCTCGACGCCGCGGCCGACGCGCTCAAGGTCCGCGCGGACGGCTGAGTACCGCTGGCAGGACACCGGTGTCCGGTTATCGATTCGGTAAAGAAGTGGGTGCGCGACCTGTTCTCAGGCGGCTCACAGACGACAGGATCCGCGGGAGGTTCCTACTGAACTGCGCCGCACCCAAAGGCGCTTCACCATGGGGGAGGTTCCACTTGAGACGCACAGCAGCGCTCGCCCCGGCCGGCGCCCTGATCGCGGGCACGCTCATAGCGGGCGCGATGGCCGCGCCCGCTGCCACTGCCGACGGCCGCCACCACAACGGCTCCGAGGCACACGGCGTCCAACTGGCCGCGGCACGCGCGGCCCGGGCCGGCATCGACTGGGCGGACTGCCCGGCCGACTGGGCCATCGCGGCACCGATCCAGTGCGGCTGGGTCACCGTCCCGCTGGACTACGCGAGGCCCGACGGCAAGAAGATCAGGATCGCCGTCGACCGGCACGTCAGCACCGGAACCAGCCGCGAGCGCCAAGGCGCCCTGATCTACAACCCGGGCGGCCCCGGCGGCTCGGGCATGGCGTTCCCCAAGCGGATCGCGACCAAGAGCCCGCTCTGGGTGAACACGGCCAAGGCCTACGACTTCGTCGGCTTCGACCCGCGCGGCGTCGGCCACTCGGCGCCGATCTCCTGCATCGACCCGCAGGAGTTCGTCAAGGCGCCCAAGGCCGACCCGGTCCCGGACTCCGAGGCCGACAAGCGCGCACAGCGCAAGCTCGCCGCCGAGTACGCGGACGGCTGCGCCGAACGCAGCGGCGACATGCTGCCGCACATGACCACCCCCAACACCGCGCGCGACCTCGACGTCATCCGCGCCGCGCTCGGCGAGAGGAAGCTCAACTACCTGGGCGTCTCCTACGGCACCTACCTGGGAGCGGTCTACGGCACGCTCTTCCCCTCCCACGTCCGCCGCATGGTCGTCGACAGCGTCGTCAACCCGGCGAAGGACAACATCTGGTACCAGGCCAACCTGAACCAGGACATCGCCTTCCAGAAGCGCTGGAACGACTGGAAGTCATGGGTCGCCGCCAACGACGCCACCTTCCACATCGGCAACACGACCCAGAAGGTCGAGCAGGAGTGGCTGAAGCTGCGCGCGGCGGCCAAGAAGAGCCCGATCGGCGGGGTCCTCGGCCCGGCCGAGCTCATCGGCTTCTTCCAGGGCGCCCCGTACTACGACTCAGCCTGGGCACCCACCGCCCAGACCTGGAGCGCCTACCGGGCCGGTGACACCCAGGCCCTGCTGGACGCCGCCGCCCCCGACCTGTCCGACACCGCGGGCAACATCCGCTCCGAGAACAGCAACGCCGTCTACACGGCGGTCGAGTGCGCGGACGCCAAGTGGCCCACCAGCTGGCGGAAGTGGGACCGCGACAACACCCGGCTGCACGCGCAGTACCCGTTCATGACCTGGGCCAACGCCTGGATGAACCTGCCCTGCGCCACCTGGCCGGCCAAGCAGCAGACCCCGCTGGACGTCCGCACCGGCAAGGGTCTGCCCCCGGTACTGATCGTGCAGTCCACGCGAGACGCCGCCACTCCCTACGAGGGCGCCGTCGAACTGCACAAGCGCTTCCGGGGTTCGCGCCTCATCACCGAGGAGGGCGCCGGATCGCACGGCGTCACCGGTCTGGTCAACCCCTGCATCAACGAGCGGGTGGACAGCTACCTGCTCACCGGGAAGACGGACCGGCGCGATGTGACGTGCGCCCCGCACGCCACGCCGAAGCCGTGACACGCGGGTAAGGGGGACGGGCGGCCGGGTACGTCACCGGCCGCCCGTCCTCCGTCGCCCGGCTCAGACCTCGCGGTCGTGCGCCTCCAGCCAGGCGTCCTCCGCCGCGTAGTCGAAGAGCTGGGTGCCGTACGACCGCAGCATCGCCGGATAGGCATCCGTCCAGTCCCGTCCGGCGAGCTGCGCGGTGATCCACTCCACCGTCTCCGGCAGCGACTCGGCATAGCCCGTCACCGGCCGGTACTCGAGCTCCCGCTCCGCGGCCGTCATGTCGTAGACGATCGGATACTCGCTGCTCCACGGCGTCTCACCCACGCCGTCCGGGGTGCCGGCGCCCGGCATCAGCACGGTCGTCGACCGCCGGCCCAGCACCGCGTCCACCGCCTCGCCGATCTCCGCGACCGTCGGCGCCTGCGGGTCCGCGGCGTTGAGCACCCGAGAACCGGGCTTCAGCGCGGCCAGCCGGATCAGCTCCGCCGCGTTGGCCGAGTGGACCGGGTGGAAACGGGACTTCCCGCCGTACGCCAGCACCCGGCGCGTGCGGCCGTCCAGGGCCCGCTTCACGAAGTAGAGCTCACGCGGGGAGCGGCAGTACGGACCGTGGACCGCGCCCGCCCGCAACAGCGTCACCGGAAGAGCGTCGCCGGCCGCCAGCAGCTCCCGCTCCAGCCGGATCTTCCGCGTCACGTACGTAGCATCGCCGGGCTCGACCGTGGCCTGCGACTCGGGAATCGGAACCGGGTAGCGCGGCACCCCGTCCGGCTCGCCCAGCGTGTCGAAACTGCGGCCCTGTTCGTCCGCGTACACCGCCCCGCTGGAGACGACCACCGCCGAGCCGATCCGGTCCGCGAGCGCCGTCAGCTGGCTGGCCTGCGCCTCCCCGTACGCCACCATGTCCACCAGCACATCGCAGCCGTCACCGAGCGCCGCCGCGAGAGCGCCCTCCTCGTCGCGGTCCAGCGCGAGGGCCCTGACCCCCTCGTCCCACCGCTCGTCACGACCGCCGCCCCGCGAGGCCGCGGTCACCTCCCAGCCGTCCTCGACGAGCGAGCGCACCGCGGCCCGCCCGATCTGGCCCGTCGCTCCCAGCACCCATGCGTGTCCCTTGCTCATGCATCGAACGCTAGGCGGCCCCCGACGCTCTGACCAGCGAAGTTCACCGATCGCGAATCCGCCGTCAGCGTCGGCGTTCGGGGAACTTCCCCGCACCGTCCGGCTGCGCGGCCGCCTTCACCTTGCCCGCGTACTCGTCGACGTACTCCTGACCGGACAGGCCGAGGATCGCGTACATGATCTCGTCCGTGACCGCCCGGATCGCCGCCTTCTCGTTCTCCAGGCCCGCGTAGCGTGAGAAGTCCAGGGGTTCGCCGAAGCGGATGGTGACCTTCTTGATGCGCGGGACGACCTTGCCGGGAGGCTGGATCTCGAAGGTGCCGACCATCGCGCACGGCACCACCGGCGCCTGGGCCCGGATCGCCATCACGGCCACACCGACCTTGCCCTTGTAGAGACGGCCGTCGTGCGAACGGGTTCCCTCCGGGTAGATCCCCAGCAGCTCGCCCCTGCTCAGCACTCCGAGTCCCTCACGGATCGCCGCCTGCCCCGCGTCCTTGCCCGACCGGTCCACCGGGATCTGCCCGGCACTGCGGAAGAACGCGGCGGTCAGCCGGCCCTTCACACCCGGGCCGGTGAAGTACTCCGCCTTGGCCAGGAAGGTGATCCGCCGTCTGATGATGGCGGGCATCAGGAAGTGGTCGGAGAACGACAGGTGGTTGCCGGCGACGATCGCCGCACCGTCCTGCGGAATGTGCTCAGCGCCCTCGATCACGGGACGGAAGAACAACCGCAGCAGCGGTCCGAGGACGACGTACTTGAGCAGGTAATAGAACACGGGGCGGCTCCAAGCTCTGCCGGATCGGCTCCAGGACTGCGTTCTGCCAGGTCAGCGGACAAGCCAGAGGGGACAGCCTATGTCCAGCCCTCCTCCCTCGTAACCGTCCACGCCAGGAGCCACCCGGCGGGCCGCCGTCAGGGGCAGTACCGGGGAGCCCGGTCCAGGTTGTGCCACGTGACCAGGACCAGGGGGACGGAGCCTGTCCGGTCCGCCTTCCCACCCCGCCGTGTTCCGAACCTCCCGCGCACATGACACCGCCCCCTGCCGGTTCTCCGGCGGGGGGCGGGTCTGCTGCGGTTCCCGGGCCCGGCCCCCGTCACCGTGTCAGGACGGGGGCCGGGACGCGGGATCAGGGGGCGGTACCCCAGGACAGCGCGCCGGTGACGTACACACCGATCTTCGCGGCGTCGGCGAAGGTCGTCGACGCCGAACGGCTGTAGTCGTCGGCCTCGTTGAAGTTGGACCAGTCGCTCTTGTTCAGCCGGAGCTGCATCTCGCCCGTGGACGCGCCCGCCGCCAGGGAGCCGCTGCCGAAGCCGACCTCCAGGTAGTGGCTGGCACCGGCCGCCGAACCGGCGGTCTTCACACCGTGCGTCAGGGTCCCGCAGCCGATGACCGCGTAGTCGCACGAGGTACCGAAGGTGGAGGCCCCGGACTCGGGGGTGAACCAGTAGCGCAGCTTCACGGTGGACAGGTCCACCGCGGTGCTGCCGGTGTTGACCAGCTGCAGCGCCATCCGGATCTGGTTGTCGGTCGCGGAGGAGTCGGTGTTCTTGTACTGCACCTTGAGCGAGCCCGTTCCGGTGCCGCCGCCCGCGGACGTGGTGGCGGACAGTGCGGCCGAGGCCGACGAGACGTTGCCGGCCGCGTCCTTCGCCTTGACCGTGTAGCTGTACGCGGTCGACGCGGTCAGCGACGAGTCGGTGTACGAGGTCGTGGTGGAGGAGCCCACCTTCACGCCGTCACGGAACACGTCGTAGCCGGTCACCCCGGTGTTGTCGGTGGACGCCGTCCAGGACAGCGAGACGCTGCCGCTGGTCTTCGCCGTCACGGTCACACCGGTCGGCGCGGTCGGCGCCTGGGTGTCGTCGCCGCCACCCGGGTTGCCACCGCCGTCGATCGGCGGGTAGGCGTTCTTCACGAGCTCCTGGAACTGAGCGGAGAACCAGTGGCCCGCGAGCGGGGAGTTGGGCAGGGCACCCGACATGCTGTTGCCGTTGCGGCCGTTACCGGTGTACGTGGGGTCGCACATCCGGTCGAAGCCCTTGCCCTCGTCGTTGTCGATGGGGGCGCTGTTGCCGTCCGACTCGCCCGGGGGCTTGGCCCAGACGTACGCGTCGATGCCGGTCTCGGGGGCCGCGGTGGGACGTTCGCCGATGCCGGCGCCGCTCTGGTTGCACCAGTTGCCGGCGTGGATGCGCCGGTCGACCCGGCCGCCGTTGACGTAGGCGTCCACACTGGTCGTCGGGCCCGCGGAGGTCGGGCGCGCGGAGCCGCCCCAGCCGTTGCGGGCGGTGTCGATCAGCATGCCGATGTTGGAGTTGAAGCCCTGGCTCACCAGCAGCGTGCGCAGCGCCTGGGCGAACGTCAGCTCATCGGTGTAGTAGTTCCAGTCGACCCACTTGGACTGGCGAACCGTGGTGCCGTTCACCGAGTCGGTGATCTTGAAGTTCGGCTCCTTGAGAGCCGAGTAGTTGGCCGTGTTCACGATGAAGCCGGCCACGTCGTCGACCGTGGCGCCTTCGGACGTGGCGGCCTTCTTGAACTCCGTGGCGGCCGGGCCCATGTTGCTGTCCCAGCCCAGCCAGCCGTGGTGGGCGGCGTCGATGTAGTTGTAGACGTTCGGGATGGCGCCGAGGGTGTGCAGGGCGTAGCCGACACCCTTCTCGTAATTGCCGTTCGCCTTCATCGTCGCGCAGGCATCGGTGGAACCGGCGGTGCCGCCCGCGTTGG
The DNA here is from genome assembly GCF_035917255.1 of Streptomyces sp. NBC_01257. Classification (NCBI taxonomy): domain Bacteria; kingdom Bacillati; phylum Actinomycetota; class Actinomycetes; order Kitasatosporales; family Streptomycetaceae; genus Streptomyces; species Streptomyces sp. NBC_01257. The sequence continues at coordinate 1,276,025 of NZ_CP108472.1, read as the reverse complement.
TGACGATGTTGGGCAGCGAGTCGGGCTCGATGATGGTGACGATCCGCAGGCTCGCGTAGGCCGGGTCGGCGAGGATGTCGGAGATCGGGTCGATGTACTCGTTCTTGTACCGGTCCAGCTCGGTGGGACCGAGCTCACCGTTCGACGCCAGCGCGGCGCAGTCGCGTCCCGGCAGGTCGTAGATGACGACCTGGAACAGGTTCGCACCCTGGTCCAGCGCGGTGTCCAGGTGCTCGCGCAGGCTCTTCGCGGTGGCCGAGCCCTCGATGGCCGCGATGCGGTCCATCCAGACGAAGGCCGGCGTGTCGGCGATGGCGGCGCCGCCCGGTTCGGCCGCCGCCTTGGCGGACCAGTCGGGGTTCACGTATGCCGTGGCGCCCACATAGGGGTTGTCGACCCGCGCAGCTGCCGAGGCGGTGGTGGGTAGGGCCACCGCCAGTGCCGCGCCCATGGCCAGGGCGGAGACTGCGGCCAGCCTCCGGCGCAGCCCGTGCATGATCGTGCCTCTGGTACTCATTGCGGCTCCGTGCTCCTCTCGTACGCCTGCGGAAACTCCCCGCAGACGGGTCGGTGGGGGTGGTGCTCCGGGAAGCCGTCAGCGGAGACGGCGACCCGGGTGTGGTGCGTCGGTGAGGACGGTGGTGGTTCCCCGATGGCGGGCACAGCGGGGGTGAGTGGTTGACCCGCCATCGGGAGTGCGGTGGGTGGCCGGCCGGTCAGCGGCGGGTCACGGGGTGGTGCACGAGGACAGGGCGCCGTTGACGTACGCCGTCCGGGCCGGGGCCGGGAACCGTCTGCCGGTCACGGCTCGACACCCCAGGCGAGGGCGCCGGCCACATAGGCCCCGACCTTGGACGTGTCCGCGTACGCGGTGTTGGTGGCCCGGCTGTAGTCGTCGGCCTCGTTGAAGTTGGACCAGTCGCTCTTGTTGAGCCGCAGCTGGATCTCACCGGTGGACGCTCCGGCGGCCAGGGTGCCCGCGCCCCCGGTGAACCCGATCTCCAGATAGCGGTCGGCCCCCGTCTTCGGGCTGGAGACCGCCGACACCGCGTGGGTGATGGTGGACGAGCCGAGCGCCGCGTAGTCGCAGTACGTGCCGAAGGTGCTCGGGCCGCCGTCGGAGGTGAACCAGTAGCGCACCTTCACCGTCGACAGGTCGATCGGGGCGCTGCCCGTGTTGAGAACCTGCAGCCCCAGCCTGATCTGGTTGTCGGTCGCCGAGGAGTCCGTGTTCTTGTACTGGACCTTCACCGCACCGGTGCCGGTCGAGCCGCCCGACTTGGTGGTGGCGGTGACCGCCGCGGACAGGGCCGAGGTGTTGCCGCCGGCGTCCCGCGCCGCGACCGCGTAGCTGTACTCGGTCGCCGCCGCGAGGCCGGTGTCGGTGAACGCCCGGGTCGTCGCGTTCCCCGCCAGCACCCCGTTGCGGTAGACGTCGTAGCCGGTCACCGCGACGTTGTCGGTGGCGGCCGACCAGGAGAGCGAGACACTGCTGCTGGTCGTCGCGGTCACGGCCAGGCCGGCCGGCGCCGTCGGGGCCTCGGTGTCCCCGCCCGGCTCGCCGCCGCCCTCCACCAGCAGCTCCGCGTAGATCGCGAAGGCCAGCGCCAGCGCCGCCTGCGCCCAGAACCGGTGGTACGTGAAGGTGGGGGCCGCGCCGCCGTCCAGATAGGCCTGCACCTTCGGCCAGTCCGGGTCGTCCTTGTACCAGCTGCGGATGTCGATGAAGGTCGACCCCGGCTCGATGGTGTCGCCGTTCGGCATGGTGCCCGACCACCCGGCCGGGATGTACACCTCGTCGTTGAACCGGTTGTAGTCCTTCCTGGTCTCCGGCACCGAGATGCCCTTGTCGGTGGCGTTCAGCGCCATCGCGTCCAGCAGCGCCTTGGCCAGCGCCGCGGCGTCCTCGTCACCCGACTTGGCGGCGTAGTAGGTGAGCGTCTTGACGTACGCGGCGCCCACGCCGACGTCGTTGGCGTAGTCCACGACCGTGACGTGCAGACCGGAGTTGCTCCCCGGGTTCGCCGCGTTCCAGGTGTCCGGCTGCCCCGTCCAGTTGAGCGTCGACGGGAAGCGGAAGCTGCCGTCGGCGCCCACCGTCGTCTCCGACGAGGCCCAGGCGACCCACTTGGACAGCACCGCCTCGGCGGACGCGTTGCCCGTCTCGTGGTAGTACGCGGCGAGGCGCTCCATGCCCCAGGCCTGGAACCCGAACCAGTTGTTGCTCGGCGGGTCGTGGTAGACCGGCTGCCAGTCGTACGCCATGCCGTAGAAGGTGGGCGTGCCGGCCGGCGGCTCGCTGTAGCTCCCCTCCCAGCTGTTGGTGCAGCCGCCCGCGAAGGCGCCCTCGCTGGACTGCAGCCAGGTCAGGAACTCCAGCTGCCGGGTCAGGCTCTTGGACCAGTCGCCCCTGGCCGTCGCCGACTTGGGCGTCAGCGCCGGTACGTTGGACAGCGCCCAGGCCGACAGCGGGTTCTGGTAGCCCTGGTGGGAGGCGCCGTCACCTATGCGCCAGGCCCAGCCGCCGCCACTGCCCGCCGCGGCGCCGCCCCAGGCGTAGTACCAGGACAGCAGGTAGTGCTGCGAGTCCCGGCCCGTCGCGGCCGGGCAGGAGGCGGGGTCGGTGCAGTCGCCGATCCGCTTGAAGTACTTGTCGAACATGGCGTAGCGGAGGTAGTCGCCCATCTTGGCGGCCTTCGCGACCGAGGCCGCGACCTGGCTCTCCTTGCCCTGGTCCGAGGCCCAGCGGAACGCCCAGTAGGCAGCCTGCACCGCGCGGGCGTCGGCGTCCGGCGCGTTGGTGTACTTCCACTGCTTGGCATAGCTCGCGTCACCGACGAACAGGTCGAGATATCCGTTGGGGCCGCCGTACTTGAACAGGTCGGTCGTCGGCTGCGGGACCGTCTCCCACACCGATTCCTGCGCTCCGCGCTGGTAGGTGTTGATGTACGAGGCGCCGGCGCCCGGACCGGACTCGCCGCCGGTGCCCGGCTTGTTGCCGTAGCCGTAGACGTTGTCCAGGTCCATCAGCCAGTGCATGCCGTAGACGTCCATCGTGCCGTAGGACGAGGCGAGTTCGGTGGCCAGCGGGTCGGTGCCGACCTTGACCGTGCCGTCCAGGGCGGAGGGGTAGCCGCTCGGCAGCGGGTGCTCGGGAGCATAGGTGGCGGGGGCCGACGGGTTGTAGGAGTCGGCGGTCGACTGGTCCGCGTGCTGGGGAATGATGGTCTTCTCGGCCACCGCCCAGGCCGCGTTGAAGGGCGCCCAGTCACCGGTCACCCTGCCGTACGCCGCCTCCAGCCACATCCAGAAGCTGACGGCCTCCGACGTCGTCTGGTGGCCGTGGTCGGGCGCCTCCACCATCAGGGTCTCGACCGAGTGGTACGGCAGACCGTCCGGGCTGAAGTAGCCGTTGGCGGACGCCTTGATCTTGCCGTACTGGGTGAGGAAGGCCTGGGTGTAAGGGTCGTCGGCCGCGGCCGCACGGGCACCGGAGCCGGCCGCCGGGGTCGCGGGCTTCGCGACGGCGGTGCCCTGCGCCAGGCCCATGGCCAGCAGGCTGCCGCCCAGGGCGCTGCTGAATGTTCTACGTGATATCGACACAAATCCTCCATTGGCGGGTGTCGTCGGGGGAAGGAGGGGTGCGGAAGGGGACGGGGACGAGCGGAAAGTACGGAAAGCGCGGGGAGCGGAAGAGCTGAGGGGGAGCGGGCCGGTGAGGCCTGCGGTCAGGGCTCGATGCCCCAGACCAGCTCGCCGTCGGCGTACACGGCGATCTTCGAGGCGTCCGCGTACGTGGTACCGGTGCCGTGGCTGTAGTCGTCCGACTCGTCGAAGTTCGACCAGTCCGTCTTGTTGAGGCGCAGCTGGATCTCACCCGTGGTGGCGCCCGGCGCGAGGCTGCCGCTCCTGAAGCCCACTTCGAGGTAGTGGTCGGCGCCGGCCGCCGGGGTGCTCACGGCGGCGACCCGGTGGGTCACGGTGGAGCAGCCGATCGGGGACCAGTCGCACCAAGTGCTGTACGTGGAGGCCCCGTTGCCGGAGGTGAACCAGTAGCGGACCGTCACGTCCGCGAGGTCGACCGCCGTGTCACCGGTGTTCACGAGTTGGAGACCGGGCTTGATCTGGTTGTCGGCCACCGAGGAGTCGGCGCTGCGGTACTGCGCCTTGAGCGCGCCGGGTCCGCCGCCCTCCCCGCCGTCGTCGTCGCCGCCCAGTGCGGCGCGCACGGCGGAGTAGGCGCCCTTCGGTGCCAGGTCCTCGTCGTACAGATTGGCCGCGCCCTCACCCGGGAACGTGCTCGGGACCCAGGAGTACTTGTCCGTGTAGTCCCAGACCGTGATGCCGACGCAGCGCGCGACCGCCAGGCAGGCCTCGGTCACCTGCCGGTAGTACGAGGTCTGGGTGGCGGTCTTGGCGGCGTCGGAGGGCAACTGCATCCGTACGTCGAGCTCCGTGACGGCCACGTCGAGACCGAGGTCGGCGAACCGCTGCATGTTCGCCTGCATCTGGTACGGGAAGCCGTACTGGACGGCCAGATGCGCCTGCATCCCGACCCCGTCGAGCGGCACACCTTCGGCCAGCAGCTCGCTCACCAGGGCGTACATCGCGTCGCTCTTCGCGCCGAGCCCCTCGATGTTGTAGTCGTTGAGATACAGCTTCGCGTCCGGGTCCGCGGCATGGGCGGCGCGCAGGGCGGTGGCGACGTAGTCGCTGCCCATGGCGGTGTAGAAGGGGCTCGTGCGGAAGGTCCCGTCCTCGTTGAACGGCTCGTTCACCACGTCCCACGCGGAGACCGCGCCGCGGTAGTGCGTCGCTTCCTCGGTGATGTGGTTCGTCATGGCCGCCTCCACCTGCGCCGACGGCAGCGAACCGACCCAGCCGGGCAGCTGGCTGTGCCAGACGAGGGTGTGGCCGCGCACGGTCTGGCCGTGCTGCTGCGCGAAGTCGGTGATCGCGTCGCCCTTGGCGAAACTGAACTGGCCCCGCACCGGCTCGGTGGTGTCCCACTTCATGGAGTTGCCGGGGGTGATCTGCCCGAACTCGGAGCCCAGGGTGGCCGCGTAGACGGCGTCGGGCAGTTCGGGGTTGTCGGTGGCGGAGCCGAAGTACCTGCCCTGGGCGGCGGCGAGTTCATGCAACGTGCCCTGTTCGGCCGCGGTCGCCGGTCCACCCGTCAGGGTGGTGGCGAGGGCCAGGGCACCGACCACGAGGGCCGGGAGCCCTCCGGTGCGCCTGTGTCTGCAGCGCTTCACCAAGCTCATGACAAACGCCTTCCTCGGCCGGGCAGCGTGGAGCATCACGAGGAGCGCGGCTGCGCCCCGCAACGCCCTTGTCGCCGCCCGGTGTTGGGGGAGAAGGGAGGGGAGTGGAGTGTGCAAGTCTTGATTGTGGGAGCGCTCCCAAGGTGGCGTGGTGATAGGCACCTGTCAAGACTTAAATCACAACTCCCTTACGAGCGCGTTAACTCGGCCACACTCCGAACGGACGGCCGGCGCGGCGCGGCCGGCGCGCGCGACGGGGTGGGCGAACGGCTGCGCGGAGTGCCGTCGGGGCGCGGGCGGCGTCGATCCGCGCGGGTACGCTCGGTGACACCTCGGGAGCCTGTGCCGCCCACGCAATGATGTGCCGCGGATCGACGCCATCGGGGTGCCGCCCCGGCTCCGGGTGGTAAACCCACTGCACAGCGGTCCCGGGTGAGCCGGACGGGCAGCTCATCGGTGCGGCTGTCGTCGTCGCGGAGCCGAGGGACGCCTGTGTTCTCCCATTAACGGAGAGTGACGGGCGGCCGCTGCGATCCGAGCGGGCCGAGCCGGTCTCGGCGGACCGTGAGCGAGCCGGACGTCGCCGGGCGGATGGTCCAGATGTACGGATACGGGCCTGCCCGGTCGGGGCCGGGGGAGGAGCCACCACCGCCGCCGGAGCGGTCGGCGAGTGCAGCGGCTCGGACTGCCGCCGGGACGACGGCGAGATGCCCCCTGGCGGGATGCAGGGGCCGGGACCGGACTGCGGAGCCCGACGCGGGCCGCGAGCGTTCCTGAGCGACGCCCGTCACGGACTCCTCGGACGCGGCCGGCGGCACGGCGTCCGAAGAGTCCGACGCGGGCCGCGAGCGTTCCTGAGCGACGCCCGTCACGGACTCCTCGGACGCGGCCGGCGGCACGGCGTCCGAAGAGCAGGGGCGAACGCGCGCGGCGCCGGGCACGCGCTCGGCACCGCCCGGGTGTATGCGACGGTGCCGCCCTGCTGCGCCCCGGCTCAGGTCTCCCGGGTGGCCACCATCCCGATCGTGATCAGCCCCAGCACCACCCAGCCGAACCAGAGCCAGCCATTGCTCCCCAGCGCCACCGTGTACGCGGTGACTGCCACCAGGGCACCTACGGTGAGCACTCCCATGGTCTTCGTGGATCCGGACATGCGCGCACCTTCCTAGAGGTCCTGTCCGGGGTTCCCTGTCTGCGCCCCGACGCCCGGCACGCACGCTCTCCGCACGGCCGTGACTGCCATCGTCACCCCGAAGGCCCCTCCACCGCTACTGTCCGCGCGCCTGCAACGACGCGAGATAGGCGTTGTAAGCCTGGAGCTCCTGGTCGCCGTCCCGGTCCGCGGCGCGGTCCGTGCGCTTCGCCGTCCGCTGTTCCGAGCGGTACCACTGGAACACCAGGGCCACCAGGACCAGCACCGACGGGATCTCGCTGAACGCCCACGCGATGCCTCCCGCGGCGTTCTGGTCGGACAGGGCGTCGATACCGAGCGAGGCGGGCGGGTTCTCGTACACCTTCACCATCGGCTCGCTCGCCATCATCAGCGCGATGCCGAAGAAGGCGTGGAACGGCATCCCGGCGAACAGCTCCAGCATCCGCATCAGATAGCCCGGGCGGTGCGGCCCCGGGTCGATGCCCATGATCGGCCAGAAGAAGACGAGGCCCACCGCCAGGAAGTGCACCATCATCGCGAGGTGCCCGGCCGTCGAACCCATCAGGAAGTCGAAGAGCGGCGTGAAGTACAGCGCGTACAGGCTGGCGATGAACAGCGGGATGGTGAAGACCGGATGCGTGATGATCTTCATGTACCGGCTGTGCAGCAGCATCAGCAGGAGTTCGCGGGGCCCCTTGGTGCCACGCCCGGCGACCGGCAGGGCACGCAGTGCGAGTGTCACGGGCGCGCCCAGCAGCAGCAGGATCGGCGAGAGCATGCTGATCACCATGTGCTGCACCATGTGCACGCTGAACATGACCATGCCGTAGTCGTTCAGACCGGTGCACATCACCAGGGCGATGGACAGCACGCCGACGACGAAGAAGACGGTCCGGTTGACCGGCCACGCGTCCCCGCGCCCGCGCAGCCGCAGCACCGCGTATCCGTACAGGACCACCGCGAGGACGCAGCCGGTCAGGAAGAACGGGTCCGCGGAGAACTGGAGTCCGCGTCCCAGCGTGAACGGCGGCAGATCCATGTTCATGCCGTGCCCGCTGTGATCCATCTGTTCACTCCCGATGGGGACGTCGGGACGTCCCCGTTTCGTGCCGGTTGTCCCGACCAGAGTAGAACCGCCCCCGGCCGCAACTGCGGCCGGGGGCGGTTCTCAGACGGTGGTGTGTCTCAGAGCACGCACTCGGCCTCGGAGTAGCGCTCGGCGGGGACCGTCTTCAGGGTCTCCACCGCGTCCGCGAGGGGCACCATCGTGATGTCCGTGCCGCGCAGGGCCGTCATCATCCCGAACTCACCGCGGTGCGCCGCCTCCACCGCGTGCCAGCCGAAGCGGGTCGCGAGGACGCGGTCGTACGCGGTCGGCGTGCCGCCGCGCTGCACATGGCCGAGGATCACCGGACGCGCCTCCTTGCCCAGGCGCTGCTCCAGCTCGATGGAGAGCTGCGTCGCCACACCGGCGAAGCGCTCGTGCCCGTAGATGTCCTTGACGCCCGACTGGAACTCCATGGAGCCCTCGCGCGGCTTCGCGCCCTCGGCGACCACGACGATCGCGAACTTCTTGCCGGCCGAGAAGCGCCGGCCGACCAGCTCGGTCAGCTCGTCGATGTCGAAGGGACGCTCGGGGACGACGATGGCGTGCGCACCGGCAGCCATGCCCGAGTGCAGGGCGATCCAGCCGGTGTGGCGCCCCATGACCTCGACGATCATGACGCGCTGGTGGGACTCGGCGGTGGTCTTCAGCCGGTCGAGGGCCTCGGTGGCCACGCCCACCGCGGTGTCGAAGCCGAAGGTCACGTCGGTGGACGCGATGTCGTTGTCGATCGTCTTCGGAACGCCGACGATGGGCAGTCCCGCCTCGGACAGCAGATTGGCGGCCTTCAGCGTGCCCTCGCCGCCGATCGGGATGATCGCGTCGAGGCCGAGGTCCGCGACATGGCCCCTGGCCGTCTCGACGCCGCCGCGCAGGTGCGCGGGCTGGACCCGGGAGGAGCCGAGGATCGTACCGCCGCGGGCGAGGATGCCGCCGACCGCGTCCAGGTCGAGCTTGCGGTAGTCGCACTCGAGGAGGCCCCGCCACCCGTCGTGGAAGCCGATGACCTCGTCGCCGTGGTCGACCACAGCGCGGTGGACGACGGAACGGATGACGGCATTGAGGCCGGGGCAGTCGCCGCCGGAGGTGAGCACACCAATTCGCATTGCCCGGGAAACCTTTGCAACGTGGGCCGACGACCGGACCACGTCGTCCGGTTGGATCCCCGCCACCCTACCGGCGCAGGGTGGCGGGACCGAACCGGGCGTCCGCCTGCTGGACTCCGCTCAGCTGAGCGAAATACGCCTCATCAGGCGGGCTGGGTCGCGGCGGCGATCCGCTCGGCGCGCAGCGCCTCGTACCAGCGGTCGTCCGTCGGCGGCAGCGCGTTCACATCGAGGGCCAGCTTCAGCAGCAGATCTGCGATCAGCGGGTTGCGCGCCATCACCGGACCGTGCATGTACGTACCGAAAACGGTGTCGTTGTACGCGCCCTCGGTGCCGTCGCCCGTGCCGTTGCCCCGGCCGAACTGCACCCGCGCGAACGGGCGCGCCGTCGGCCCGAGATGGGTGACGCCCTGGTGGTTCTCGAACCCCGTCAGCGGCGGAAGCCCGAGGTGCGGGTCGATGTCCGCGAGCACGTCACCGACGCACCGCGCACCCTCGCCGCGGGTCGAGACCACATCGAGGAGACCGAGACCCTGCTCCCGCTCACCGAGGTCGTTGATGAACTCGTGGCCGAGGATCTGGTACCCGGCGCAGACCGAGAAGATGATCGCGCCGTTGGACGCGGCCCGGCTCAGACCGCCGTCGCGGCGCAGCCGCTCCGCCGCGAGCCGCTGCGGCCGGTCCTCACCGCCGCCGATCAGATAGATGTCGCCGGACGTGGGGATCGGCTGGTCGCTGCGCACGTCGACGCGAGAGACGTCGAGACCGCGCTGACGGGCCCGGCGCTCCACCACGAGGGCGTTGCCCTGATCGCCGTAGGTGCTCAGCAGGTCCGGGTAGACCCACACCAGCCGCAGGCTGTTGTTGCTCATGCTTCGTCCTCTCCGGAGGGGGCCGGGGCCGGGGTCAGTTGCCGACACGACGGCGCAGATCCTGGAAGGCGGTGTAGTTGGCGATGACCTCGATGCGGCCGGGCGGTGCCTGCTGCACGGCCTCGTCGAGGTTCTCGCAGACCCGGAAGTCGAGACCGGCCACTTCGAGCCGGACCGCGAGGTCCAGCTTGCGGTCACCGAGCACGAAGATCGGGTGGCCCGCGAGCTGGGTGTAGTCCACGTCCCACAGCCACGAGGTGTCCGTGCCGTCCGCACCGCGGGCGTTGACGGAGAGGATCACCGGGGTGGGCGGCGGGTCGATCAGGGAGAACGTCTCCAGCCAGCCCGCCGGGTTCTTCGCCAGCAGGAGCCGCAGCTCACGGCCGAGGAAGGTGACCACGTCGTAGCGGCCCGCGACGGCCTGCACCTGGTACATCCGCTCCAGGGCGACCTGCGGCGGCACCCCGAAGACGGCGGCCACGGCGGCCGAGCTGGTGGCGTTGGCCTTGTTGGCGCGGCCGGGCAGCTGGAGGTGGATGGGCCATGCCGAACCGTGCGGGTCCAGCACGTAGTCACCGTGCAGGACCCAGCTGGGCGGCGGACGGCGGAAACCGCACTCGCCGCAGAACCAGTCGTCACCGGGGCGCTGCATCACACCGCCGCAGGACGGGCAGGACCAGGCGTCGTCCTTCCACGCCTGGCCGGCCGCGACCCACACCACGTTGGGGGAGGAGGAGGCCGCCCAGACGATCAGCGGGTCGTCGGCGTTGGCGACGATCACGGCCTTCGAGCCGGACAGTCCCTCCCGCCACTTCTCGGCCAGCATCCGGGTCTCCGCCGCCCGGTCCAGCTGGTCGCGCGAGAGGTTGAGCAGCGCGATCACCTTGGGCGTGGTGTCGCGGGCGACCCCGGCGAGGTACTTCTCGTCGACCTCGATCACGCCGTACTGCGCGTCCGAGCCGCCGGCCAGGGCCGAGGTGATACCCGCGGGCATGTTGGCGCCCAGCGCGTTCGACACGACCGGGCCCGCCGCCCGCAGCGCCTCCGCGATCAGCCGGGTCGTGGTCGTCTTGCCGTTGGTCGCCGACACGAGGATCACGTCCAGGTGCTGCGCCAGCCGCCCGAGCAGGTCGGGGTCGAGCTTGAGCGCCACCCGGCCGCCGATCACCGATCCGCTGCCCCGCCCGGCCGCCCGTGACACCGCCGCAGCGGCCTTGCCCGCCGTCACGGCCAGCTTGGCCCGCGGCGACAACGGCTCCGTGTTGCCTGCCATCGTCCTAGATCCTCCTTGCATCGGTCCGCGCCCAGCCTATCGATGTCCGGTGCGGCAAAGGCACGGCGGCACCGTCCGGGGTGTGGAGTTCCCGTACGAAGACGCCCGGCGGCAGCACGAAAGCGGCACTCCGTACCCCCCGGGGAGCCCGCGGAACCCGCACGGCGGAGGGCGCGCGGTGTCGCACCACGCCCTGCAGGGCCGATTGCACACGGCCCGGTTCTCCCGCAGTGCGCCACGCACATGTGCCGCTCCCGAGCCGCGTCTAGTGTGCGCCCACTCCGCCCGGCCACGGGATCACGGATGGGCACACAGGTGTGGGAGGACATACAGTGAGCGCGATGTCAGCACAGGTCGGGGCCTCGGAGGGCCCCGGACCGCAGGCCACGAGCGCCGCACGGCCCGTCGGCTTCTGGTTCGAGAACATGTCCCTGAACCGCTCCCATCTGCTCGCGGCCCTCGCCCTCTTCATGGCGTTCGTCATCGAGTCCTGGGAGCAGCTCGCCCTCGTCTACGTGTCCGGCGACCTCGGGGACGCCTTCGCCATCGACGAGGGGCGTATCGGCTGGGTGCTCTCGGCGGTGGCCCTCGGCATGATTCCCGGCAGCCTGGTGTGGGGCCCCGTGTCCGACCGGATCGGGCGGCGCGCGGTCTGCCTGTGGAGCCTGGCGGCGTACGGCGTGATCGCGCTGGCCAGCGCCCTGGCGCCGAACTTCACGCTCCTCATGGCCGCGCGTTTCCTGTCCGGCCTCGCCCTGGCCGGCATCTACACCGTGACCTTCCCCTACTTCCTGGAACTGCTGCCGACGAAGAGCCGGGGCCGGGCCGCCGTCTACCTCTCCATCGGGTGGCCGATCGGCGTCCTCCTCGCCGTCGGCGCCACCCAGCTCCTCGGTGACATGGGCTGGCACGTGGTCGCCGTCGCCAGCGCGCTCGCCGGCCTCTGGGTCTTCGCCATCCGGGCCTGGGTCCCGGAGTCGCCGTACTGGCTGGCCCAGCAGGGACGCCACGACGACGCAGCGGCCGTGCTGAGGCGGCTCGGCGCCGACGTCCCGCAGGGCACCGTCTTCGAGGTGGTCGAACCCGAGCTCGCCGGCCGGCCCGTCGAGCTCTTCCGCGGCCGGCTGCTGAAGACGACCGTGCTCATGCTCGTCGTGAACTTCGCCTTCAACTGGGGCTACTGGGGCCTGCAGACCTGGCTGCCCACCCTGCTCCAGGACAAGGGCCTCAGCATGTCCGCGAGCCTCGGATTCGTCGCGCTGAGCGCCGTGTTCATGATCCCGGGGTACGTCTCCGCCTCGTACCTGACCGGCCGGTTCGGCCGCAAGCGGATCTTCCTGCCGTACGTGGCGCTCGCCGCGGTCGCCGGCATCGCCTTCGCGTACTCCGACACCCTCACCGAGATGTACGTCGCGAACTTCGCCCTCTCGTTCTTCAGCCTCGGCGCCTGGGGGGTCTGGAACACCTGGAACGGCGAGTTCTATCCGACGGCGCTGCGCGCCACCGGCTACTCCTGGGCGACCGCGGCACAGCTCGGCGCCACCTCGCTGGCCCCGTCCGTGGTCGGCTACATGCTGGCCCGTGCCACCGGGTACTCCTCGACGATCCTCTTCATCATGGGCTTCCTCGCCGTCGCCCTGGTCTTCGCGGTGCCGCTGCCCGAGACCGAGGGACGCGATCTGGAGTAGGGCGCCCGGCGCGGACCGGGCGGCGGCCGCTGTGCGATGGGAGGATCGCCACGTGAGACTCGGTATCGACGTGGGGCGCGCGAGGACCGTGGCGGTCGCCGCACGGGCCGACGGCGCACCGGTGGCCCGTGCGGCCGTCGACAGCGTGCCCGGTCTCGCCGGCTGCCTCCGTTCCGTGCTCACCGCCCTGGGGCCGCTGCCCGAGCCGCCGCGTTCCGTCGCCGTCGTGACCGACCTCGGGCGCCGCCCCTTCGACGCGAACCCGGTCGCCGTGCTGCGCATCGCCCCGCCGAGCCACCCCGCGCTCGCACCCGCCCGCGGCCCGGTCCGGCTGACCGGCCGCGTGGCGGGCGGCGCGTCCGTCACCGGGACCCCGCTCGCGGCGCTCGACGGCGAAGCGGTCCTCGCCTTCGCCCGCCGCGCCGCCGACGAGGGTGTGTCGGCCTTCGCGATCTGCGCGGCCGGAGCCCCGGCCCGCCCCGCGCCCGAACGGGCCGCGGCCGCGGCCGTCGCACAGCTCCTGCCGCGCGCCATGCTGTGCCTCTCGCACGAGATCGGCTCGCCCGGACTGAGGGAGCGGGAGAACGCGACGGTGGCCAACGCCGCGCTCGGGGCCTGGGCCGACGGCCTCGTCGCCGACACCACGCGCGCCCTCGCCGCCCACGGCATCACCGCTCCGCTCTACTTCGCCCGGGACGACGGCGGTGTCGTCTGCGCCGAGTACTTCCGCGGCCACCCCGTCATCGCCACGGCCCCCGCCGCCGGCACCGCGGCACGCGGCGCCGTCCTGCGGACCGGAATCCGGCGCGCCCTCGTCCTCGACGCGGCGGCCGACGCCGTGCGCTGCGTGCCGGTGATCGACGGCGAACCGGAGCGTGCGGAGCCGGGCCCCGGACCCTTCGGCCTGCGCATGGACCTCGGCGGCCCCCGGACGACGGTCCTCCCGTACGGCTCCGGAGGGTTCGACCCGGCGGCCGCCGCAGCCCTGGCGGACCGGGAACGCGAGAGGCTGCCGGACGCCGAAGTGGTGTGGACCGGGGGAGCGGCGCCCGCGTCCGGTGCGGAGTCCGGCGACGACGCCGCGCTGTTCGCCGCCCGCGCCGACTGCGGTGTCGAGGTCGAGCAGATCGTCGTCGCCACCGGCCGCGCCGAACTGGAGGCGCTCCTCGACACGGCGTGCGGCCACGCCCTGTCCCGGGCAGTGGCGGCCGGCGCGGCACCGGGCAGCGTCCGGGTGGACCGCATGACACACGCCCCGGTCTCCTATCTGCCCGCCGGAGTGCACCGCGTCCGGATCCGGGCCACCGGCCTCCCGTCGAGCGGGCAGACGCCGTGACCGCCCTCGGGCTCCAGGCGCTGGAGTCGCTCGCCGACGGGTCAAGGATCCTCGCGTCCGGCATCGAGGAGTCCGCGTTCCACGTGGCGCTCGACTGGGCCAGGGCCGAGATCGCCGCGCGCGGACCCGTCACCCTGCTCGCGCCGGACGCACTCGACGGGGTCGGCCTGTGTGTGACGGTCACGTTCATGGGGTCCTCGGTGGCCCTGGCCGAGCAACTCCCCACCGGCGAAGAGCCCCTGGCCGCGGTCCGGGCACTGGAACGGCTGCTCGGGCGGCGCGCCGAGGCGGTCGTGGGGCTCAACACGGCAGCCGAGAACGCCCTGTTGTCCGTCGTGACCGCCGCCGTGTGCGGACTGCCGCTGGTCGACGGGGACGGCTGCGGCCGGGTCCTGCCGCTCCTGGAACAGACCGTCTTCACCCTCGGCGGAGTGAGCGCGGCGCCGCTCGCCGTCGGCACCGCGGCGGGGGACGTCGTCGCGGTCGAATCGCCCCGGCAGCGCGTCGAGGAACTGCTGCGCCCCATGATCCTGGCCGCCGGCGGCTGGGCCGTGGTCGCCGGATACCCCATGGACGGCGCCACCCTGGCCCGCCACATGGTCCCCGGGACCGTCAGCCGTGCCACCGCCGCGGGAGCCCTGACCGGACCCGGACGGCACGCGCCCTGGCAGCCCCGGACGCTGTGCCGGGGCACCATCACCGCCCTCGAACACGCCGGCCCCGTCCCGCGCACCGCCGCACCCGGCGTGCTGCCGTCCCGGCCCACCAGCGTCGTCGTCACCGAGGACGAGGGGCTGCGCCGGCGCTTCCGCCTGGAAGCCCACAACGAAGTGCTGCTGGCCCTCGCCGACGGCGCGGTCGCCGCGGCCGCGCCCGACCAGATCCTGATGCTCACCGGCGACGGCCGGGTCCTCGACGTGGACCGTGCCGCGCCCGGCGCCCGGGTCGACGTGGTCGTCCTGCGCGCCGCCCCGGCCTGGCAGAGTCCGCAGGGGCGGGCCCTCGCCCGTTCCGGCGGACCGACCGACACCCTCGACCGCGTCCGGGAGGACCTGTGGTGAACGACGACGGGGCCCTGACCGTCGCGGAACTCGTCCAGCACGGCGCCCTTCCGGACGTCACCGTGCACGGGACCGCCGGACGCCGCTCCGAGATCCGCAACGTCCGCATCGTCGACGAACTCGACGCGCTGGAACGCCTGGAGCCGCACGCGGCGATCGTCCTCACCGGCCGGATCGCCGAGGCGGGATGGACCGTCGAGACGGCGCTGCGCAAGGCGTGGGAACAGGCCGCCGCCTGTGTGGTGATCTCGGGCTCACCCGTGCACGCCGCGTCCGTGGGGGAACTCGCGGCGCGTCTCGGCGTACCCCTGCTGGTCGTCCGTGAACCGGCACTCGACGCCGCCGTGCGCATCGCGTCGGCCGTCGCCCAGCCCGAGGCCGGCCGCACCGCGCTCGTCGCCCACGCGGCACGCCGGCTGGCCGCGGCGGGACCGCACGCCGGGCCCGTACTCGCGGCCCTGCACGCCGTCCTGCCGGCCACCGACGTGGCGCTGACGGATGCCACGGGCACGGTCATCGGCGGCCGTTCGGCCGCACTCGGCGAACCGGCCGCACCCGGCAAGGACGGGAAGGACGGGAAGGACGGAAAGGATGGGAAGGAAAGCAAGGCACAGGCGCACGCGGCCGTACGGGTGGCGCTCCCCGTTCCCGACCCCGACCGTCCGGACGGGACGGCGCTGGTCACGCTCCACGCCCGTTCCCGGTCCCGGGCCGCGGGCTGGGAGAAGACCGTCACGTCCGTCCTGGAACTCGCCGTCACCCCCCTGACGGCGTGGGCGGCCAACCGCCGCCTCTCCGCAGAACGTTCGGGCCGCACCGCCACGCTCCTGCTCACCCGGTTCCTCGCGGCGGAACCGGCCGCCGACACCCGGGCGCTCGCGGCGGGCCTCGGCTGGCCGATGCGGGGCCCGTTCGTCGCGTACGCGCTGAAGCCGGTGGCGTCGTGGACCGGGGGACAGGACCCGGGGCCCGCGCTCACCGCGCTGTGGGCGGGCCGTGGACCCGGCGGACCCCTCGTCGCGCACGACGACTGCTGGGTCGCCTGGCAGTCCGTCCCGGCCCCGGACGGCGGTGACCCGGTCGCCGGGGCCGAGAGCCGGCTGCGCGCCGCCCTGGCGGACATCGGCGGGTACGTGCCCGTGGCCGGAGGCGTCGCGGGCGCGGCAGCCGGACTGCCCGGGCTCGGCGCCGCGCTCGCCGACGCCCGGGCCGCCGCCGGGGTGGCGGCGGCCGGCGCGCCCGGCGGCGTGGTGCGCGCCGACCGGCTCGGCACCGCGCAGCTCCTGGCGGCCCTGCCCGCGGCCGCGTTGCGCGGCCCGGCGACCGCGGTCCTCGCCCCGCTCCTCGAAGCGGACCGCGACGGCACCCTGCTGCGCACCCTCGCCGCCGTCCTCGACACGGGAGCCGCGCTGAGCCCCGCCGCGAC
The DNA here is from genome assembly GCF_035917255.1 of Streptomyces sp. NBC_01257. Taxonomy (NCBI): domain Bacteria; kingdom Bacillati; phylum Actinomycetota; class Actinomycetes; order Kitasatosporales; family Streptomycetaceae; genus Streptomyces; species Streptomyces sp. NBC_01257. The sequence continues at coordinate 1,259,741 of NZ_CP108472.1, read as the reverse complement.
GGCCCTCGGCGTCCACCGCAACACCGTGGCCGCGCGCCTGGACCGCATCAGGTCCCTGGGGTTCGACCCGGACGACCCGGCGCAGCGGCTCGCCCTCCATCTGGCCTGCCGGGTGCTGCTCGGCGGCGACCAAGGGCTGTCCCGCCAGGAATCGCGGGACAGCCCTCAGGGTCTGTCAGACGGATCAGGGGCGGACACACCTTAGGGAGTGTCGTGCCCCACGGGGCCGAACCCGCCCCCGCCGCCGCTCTCGCAGCGCAGCACATCGCCCTCCCGGACCGGCAGCGCGTTGGCCTTGAGCAGGGAACGCTCGTCGTCGCGGCCGGGGTTGAGCGTGACCCGGGGCGGAGCACCCTCCTCGCCGCCGAACAGACCCCAGGCCGGGGTGACGGACCGCTCCCACCACAGCGACAGGTCCTGGTCGGCGGTGAACCGGTACTGACGGACCACCCCGTCACCGCCCCGCGTGCGGCCCTGCCCGCCGGAGCCGGACCGGACGGCGTACTCCTCGACCCGGACCGGGAACAGCGTCTCCAGGACCTCCACCGGCATGTCGCGGAGCGAACCGTTGACGTTGTTGATCAGGCAGGACTCGCCGTCGCCGCTCTCCCAGGCACCCCAGCCGCCGACCGTCGCCTCCTGGGAGACGAACAGCTTGCCGGTGCGCGGGTCGAGGCCGGTGAACTGCACGATCATCGAGTCGCCGTACGAGGCAGCCGCCGCGCGGTCGGGAACGGCCGGGGCCAGCGCCTTGACGACCAGGTCGATCAGCAGACCCAGGTGCGAGTAGTAGTACTGGCAGGCGGCCGGTTCGACCGCCGCGAGCATCGTGCCGGGACGCGTCAGCACGTCGAGGGGCTTGAACGAGCCGCCGTTGAGCGGGACTTCGCCGCTGACGAGCAGCTTGTAGCCGACCCGGCAGGCGGCGACCGTCTGGGCCGCCCCGCAGTTGACCGGACCGGTCGCCTGCTCGGCGCAGTCCGTGACGTCCATCGTCATGCGGTCGCCGTCGATGGTGACCTTCACGGTGACGTGCAGCGGGGTGCCGAGGTCGATCCCGTCGTTGTCGAGGTGCCCCGTCGCCTCGTACACCCCGTCCGGGATCGCCGCGATCTGGGCGCGCTCCAGCCGCTCCGTCTGCTCGAAGATGGCGTCGCGGGCGGCGAGCAGGGTGTCCATGCCCCAGCGCCGCACGATCTCCGCCAGCCGCCGGGCACCGGTGCGGGCGCAGGCGACCTGGGCCCGCATGTCGCCGAGGGTCGGCTGCGGGAAGCGCACCTGACGGGCAATCAGGTCATGGGTGAGCGTGCACGGTTCGCCGGCCTCGTAGATCTTCAGCGGGCCCATGCGCAGGCCCTCCTGGTAGATCGTCGTCGAGTCCATGGAACCGCCCGGGTCCTTGGAGCCCATGTCGATCCAGTGGGCGCGGGAGGCCGCGAAGCCGACGAGTTCGCCTTCGACGTGGATGGGCGCGTACACCGTGACGTCGTTGAGGTGGGTGCCGCCGATGTAGGAGTCGTTGAGGACCCAGACGTCACCGGGCTGCCAGACGCCGGGCCCGTACATCCGCTCCGTGGCCCGGGTGCACTCCTCCAGGTTGCCGAGGAAGATCGGCAGCCCGGACGACTGGCCCAGGACGTTGTGGTCGCGGTCCATGAGGGCGACCGCGCAGTCCTTGGCCTCGTAGATCGTGGGCGTGTACGAGGAGCGGATCAGGGTGGTGTTCATGTCCTCCGCGGCCTGCAGCAGCGCGCAGCGGATGATCTCGGTGGTGACCGGGTCGATCCCGGACCCGTCCGAATGCGTCGCGTGGGTCATCAGGATGCGCCTCCGAGCTTGATGACGAGGAAGCCGTGCGCGTCGACGGTGACGGTCGCGTCCGGCGGGACGACGGTGGTGGAGGTGGCCTCGACGATGATCGCGGGACCTGCCAGATGAGTGCCGGCGGACAGCTGCTCGCGCCGCAGCACGGGGGTGTCGTGGACCGTGCCGTCGAAGTGGACGGACTTGTTGCGAGGCGTCGGCGCCCCGCCCGTCTCCGGTGCGAACACGGCGGGCTCCAGCGGCGGCAGCGCGCCCAGTGCCGTGGTGCGCAGCGTCACGAACTCGACCGGGGCACCGGGCGTGGCATGCCCGTAGCGGCGCTCGTGCAGCGCGGCGAAGCGGTCGGCGACCGATTCGAGGAAGCCCTCCGCTGCCGGTTCGGCGGCGTCGGTCAGGGGCACGGTCAGGGTGTAGTCCTGGCCCTCGTAGCGCATGTCCACCGCGTGCTCGACGCGGCGCCGCTCCGCCGGGATCTGCTGCTCGCCGAGCGCGGTCAGACCGTCGGCCTCCAGGCCCGCGAGCGCACCGGCCATCGCGTCGCCGTCGAGCGTGTCGCCCGGCGTGAAGAACTGGCGGGTCAGATCGCGCCGCACCTCGGTGCCGAGCATGCCCCACGCGGAGAACGCACCGGGGAAACGGGGGACCACGACCTCTTCCACACCCAGCTCGCGCGCGATCTCGACGGCGTGCATCGGGCCCGCCCCGCCGAACGCGAGGAGTACGAACTCCCGCGGCTCCCGGCCGTGTTCGACCGTCAGGGTACGGATGGCCTGCGCCATCTTGGCATTGGCCACCGAGCAGATGCCGCTCGCCAGCTCCATGGGCCCGAGGCCCAGCTCACCGGCCAGCTCGCCGACGGCACTCCGCGCCGCCGCCACGTCGAGCGTCATGTGGCCGCCCGCGAACCACTCCGGGTCCACCCGGCCGAGCACCGCGTTCGCGTCGGTGACCGTGGCGCGGGTGCCACCGCGGCCGTAACAGGCGGGACCGGGCACCGCGCCCGCGGACTCCGGGCCGACCCGCAGACCGCCCGCCTCGGCGTAGGCGAGCGAACCGCCGCCCGCGCCGATGGTGTGCAGGTTCACCAGGGGCATCAGCACCGGGAAGCCGTCCGCGGAGCCCTCGTTGGAGACGTCCGGGCGCCCGTCCAGGACCAGTGACACGTCGAAGGACGTGCCGCCCATGTCGACGCAGATCGCGTTGGGCCGCCCCAGCAGCGCGGCCGCCGCGGTGCCGCCCATCGTGCCGCCGACCGGCCCCGACAGCAGTGTCTGCAGCGGGTGGCGGCGGGCGTACGCGGCGTTGACGATGCCGCCCGACGACTGCATCACCTGGACCGGCACCGCCAGTCCGCGCTCGGCGAACCGTTCCTCGATCCGGCCGAGGTAGCGGCGTACGACCGGGCCGGTGTACGCGTCCAGCACGGCCGACGACGTGCGCTCGTACTCCCGCCACTCGCGCGCCACCTGGTGCGAGAGGACGACCATGACGTCATCGCCCAGCTCCTCGGCGAGGATCTCCCCGGCGCGCAGCTCGTGCGCCGGGTCGACATAGCTGAACAGGAACGACACGGCGACCGCCGCGAAGCCCCCCGCGCGGGCCCGCCGCGCGGCCGCGCGGACCGCCTCCTCGTCGAGGGGCACCAGCTCGGTGCCGCGCCAGTCGAGCCGCCCGCCGGCCTCGGCGGTGTCCGCCGTGCCGACCAGGGGGGCCGGCTTGCGGTAGTGCAGGTCGAACATGCGGTCACGGTTGCCGCGGGCGATGCGGTAGACGTCCCGCATCCCGGCGGAGGTGAGCAGCAGGACGCGGGCGCCCTTGCGCTCCAGCAGGGCGTTCAGCCCCTGCGTGGTGCCGTGCACGAAGAACGAGATGTCGCCCGGATCGTCGACGGCTCTGCCCAGCGAGGCGAAGACGCCCTCCGCCAGATCGCCCGGCGTGGTCGGGGCCTTTGCTGCGAGATAGGTGCCGCGCGTCTCGTCGTACGCGACGACATCGGTGAACGTGCCACCGATGTCCATGGCCACCCGGTACGTCATGCCGCCTCCCGGCTTGTCTCAAGGATGAGCGGACGCTATCGGCGGCCGTCGACGCGGGCGTGTGCGCACTGCACGGATGAGGATGCGGCACCGTGCGCGGCGCATGGTCAGACGGTCCCGGGCTCGCCGCCCGCCTGCTGGACGTCCTCGTGCAGGTGCACGATCAGCCAGCGTCCGCCTGCGCTCCGGCGCAGCACGGCGGTGTTGCGGCTCAGCTCGGGAAGCAGCGGGACGCCGCCCGGCGCCGGGGCGAAGGTGACGCGCAGCCAGTGCCGCAGCAGCGCGGTGTCGCCGAAGACGTCGACGACCGGGTCGTACGCGTACAGCCCGGTCTCCTCGGGCCCGTCGCCCGCGGCGGGCCGCTCGGCGCGCAGCCGGTCCAGCTCGTCCTGTCCCTGGACCAGCGGCCCTCCGGCGGAGTCCCAGATGGTCGCCGCCGGATCGAGGCACGCGTCGATCCGGGCGCGGTCCCCCGCGACGTACGCGTCGTACATCCCCGTGACCAGGGACCAGATGGCCCCGGCCTCGGCGGGGGTGGCGCCGGGGCGGGCGGCGGACGGGGTGCCGGAAGGCGTGGAGAGGTGCATGCGGAGGCTCCGACGGGGATCGCGGGGGAGGCGCCGGACGGCGCTGACGCAGGACACCGTAACCGCCCGTCCGCACCGTCCCCGGGAAGGGTGACGGCGGCCGGGCCGTGCGTGGAACGTACGATGGCCGGCATGCGAAACCGCCCCATCCCCGGCAGTTCCGGCCTCGTACGGACCATGAGTCTGTTCGGTGACCCGGTGCTCCACGCCGCGTGCGAGCCCGTCACGGACTTCGGCCCCTCGCTCGCCCGGCTCGTCGAGGACATGTTCGCCACGATGTACGCGGCGCAGGGCGTCGGGCTCGCCGCGAACCAGGTCGGGGTTCCGCTGCGGGTGTTCGTCTTCGACTGTCCCGACGACGAGGACGTCCGGCACCTCGGGCACGTGGTCAACCCCAGGCTCGTGGAGGCGGACGATGTCGTCGTGCGCGGCCCCGAGGGCTGTCTCTCGCTGCCGGGCATCGAGGCGGGCACGCCGCGTTCCGACCGTGCCGTGGTGGAGGGGCTGGACATCGCGGGGGAGCCGGTGCGGATCGAGGGGACCGGCTTCTTCGCCCGCTGCCTCCAGCACGAGTGCGACCATCTCGACGGCGCCGTCTACACCGACCGGCTGACCGGGCTGCGCCGGGTGCGGGCGCTGCGTGCGGCCCGCCGGGCGCCCTGGGGGCGCACCGGCTGACCGGCCGCGTTCAGAACCCGGGACCGCCGGGGCGGTCGCCCGCCGCGGCCAGCCTGCCCCAGAGCAGGTCGGCCAGGCTGCGGACCAACTGCTCGCGCGAGCAAGGGCGTTCGCCCAGCCACCAGTCGCCGGCCGCGTGCATCATGCCGACGATGCCGTGGCCCCAGATCCGCGCCATCTCCTGGCTGTCCGGGCCGAGATCGACCCGTTCCGCGATGACCATGGCGAGTTCCTCGCCGAGGCGGCGCAGCAGCGGGGCCGAATGACGGCCCACGTCGAAGCCCTGCTCGGGGGAGGGCACCGCGTCCTCGGAGGGGTGCATCAGGAAGCGGTAGACCTGCGGCCGGGCCTCGATCGCCGCGAGATAGGTGTCGAGCGTCGCCTCGACCCGGGCGCGGCGGTCCGCGGGGGCGTCGAGTGCGGCCCGCAGCGCGCTCAGCAGGGCGTCGGTGTGCCGCTTGGCGAGGGCGCGGTAGAGGCCGCCCTTGTCGCCGAAGTGCCGGTAGAGAATGGGCTTGGTGATGCCCGCCTCGGCCGCGATGGCGTTCATCGAGGCCCCGGGGCCGTCCCTGAGCACCACGCGGTCGGCGGCCTCGAGCAACTCGCGGCGGCGGCGCTCGGCCGCGGTCCGCTGTCGCTCGGCCTGTCGTGTGGTCTCCATGTCGTTTCTCCCACCCCTGACCGTGCCTGTCCGTCCTGCCTGCGCAACGTAACACCCTGTCCGGCGGGGTGCGGATCGAGGCCCGGGCGGTTGACAGAGGCTACTTGCCGGTAACAGACTGTTGTTACCGCAAGTAACGATGGGTTTTTGACGGCAGTACGTGGAGGGGAACATGGCCGAGTTCACGCTCGATCTCAACGACGACCAGAAGCAGGTCCGTGACTGGCTTCACGGCTTCGCCGCCGATGTGATCCGTCCGGCCGCTTCGGAGTGGGACGAGCGTGAGGAAACGCCCTGGCCCGTCATCCAGGAGGCGGCCAAGGTCGGAATCTACTCCCTCGACTTCTACGCGCAGCAGTTCTTCGACCCTACGGGCCTCGGCATCCCGATGGCGATGGAGGAGCTGTTCTGGGGCGACGCGGGCATCGCGCTGTCGATCGTCGGTACGGGCCTGGCAGCCGTCGGCGTCCTCGCGAACGGCACCGAGGAGCAGATCGGCACCTGGATTCCCCAGATGTACGGCGACGCGAACGACGTGAAGGTCGCCGCCTTCTGCTCCTCCGAGCCGGACGCCGGCTCCGACGTCGCATCGATGCGCACCCGCGCTGTGTACGACCAGGCCAAGGACGAGTGGGTGCTCAACGGCACCAAGACCTGGGCGACCAACGGCGGCATCGCCAACGTCCACGTCGTGGTCGCGGTCGTCGACGCGGAGCTCGGCTCCAAGGGGCACGCCTCCTTCATCGTGCCGCCCGGGACCCCCGGCCTCTCCCAGGGGCAGAAGTTCAAGAAGCACGGCATCCGCGCCTCGCACACCGCCGAGGTCGTCCTGGAGGACGTGCGCATCCCGGGCCACTGCCTGCTCGGCGGCAAGGAGAAGCTCGACCAGCGCCTCGCCCGGGCCCGTGAGCGCGCCGCCTCCGGTGGCGGCGAGCGCGTGAAGAACGCGGCGATGGCCACCTTCGAGGCGTCCCGCCCGGCCGTCGGTGCCATGGCGGTCGGCACCGCCCGGGCCGCGTACGAGGTCGCGCTGGACTACGCGAAGACCCGGACCCAGTTCGGCCGCCCGATCATCGACAACCAGGGCATCGCCTTCCAGCTCGCCGACATGCGCACCCGGATCGACGCGGCCCGGCTGCTCGTCTGGCGCGCCTCGTGGATGGCGAGCGCCGGCAAGCCCTTCGAGGCCGCCGAGGGCTCCATGTCCAAGCTGTACGCGAGCGAGACCGCCAAGAAGGTCACCGCGCAGGCGGTCCAGATCCTCGGCGGCAACGGCTTCACCCGTGAGTACCCGGTGGAGCGGATGCACCGGGACGCCGCGATCTACACGATCTTCGAGGGCACGAGCGAGATTCAGCGCCTGGTGATCGCCCGCACCCTGTCCGGGATGCCGATCCGCTGAACCCGCTTCCCGAACGGCTCCGGCCCCCTCCCCTGTCACACCGACAGGGGAGGGGGCCGGAGCCGTTCCGATGCTCAGGCGGGGAGCTGGGCCTCGATGGCCGCGACGACCTCCGGGGCGTCCGGCTCCGTGCGGGGACGGATCCGGGCGACCGGCTCGCCCGCGGGCGAGATCAGGAACTTCTCGAAGTTCCACTGGATGTCACCGGCCTCCCCGTCCGCGTCCGCGAGCTGGGTGAGCTCCGCGTAGAGCGGGTGCCGGCCCGCGCCGTTGACCTCGGTCTTCGCCAGCAGCGGGAAGCTCACGCCGTACGTCGTCGAGCAGAACGTCTGGATCTCCTCCGAGCTGCCGGGCTCCTGGCCGCCGAACTGGTTGCACGGCACGCCGAGCACGGTGAGGCCCCGGTCCCCGTACTCCTTCTGGAGCCGCTCAAGACCGGCGTACTGCGGGGTCAGTCCGCACTTGGAGGCGACGTTCACCAGCAGGACCGCCCGGCCGCGGTACGCGCCCAGCGTGGTCGGCTCGCCGGTCAGGGTGTGGAGCGGGATGTCGTGCAGCGTCATGGGTGTCTCTCCTCTTCGGTGTCTTCCACGCCATTCTTACGCCCACAGGTTCATCGGCACGAAGCCGACCGCCCGGCCGTCCGGATCCAGCAGCCGGCCCATCAGCTTCACCGCCCGCAGCGCGACCGCGCGGTCGGCGATCCGCAGGTGCGGGAGGGTCGCGGCGAGCCGTACCTCCAGGGCCTGGGCGTCCACCAGGGACGAGACCCAGACGGTCGCGATGAGATTCTGCGGACCGGCCAGTCCCAGGCACTGCCTGATCTCCGGAAGCTTGGCCAACTCCCGTGCGGTGGAGTCCAGATGCTCGGCCGCCACGGTGCCGAAGAAGGTCACGGCGACCGGTGACCCCGACAGTGAGCGGGCCAGGTCGCAGCGGATCACCAGCCGGCCCGCCTCCAGCAGCCGGTTCAGCCGGCGGCTCGCGGTGTTCACCGAGATGCCGAGCTGGTCGGCGAGCTCGCTGAGGGACATCCGCCCGTTCTCGCCGATCGCGGTGACGAGTTCGGCGTACTCGGGCAGATGCGGGGCGTCTCCCAGCGCCGACCGCCGGGACCCGGCCAGTGCCTCCTGCTGGGAACGGCTGAGGCTCGTCAGCCGCCACACACTGCCCTCGGTGTAACTGCGGGTGATCAGATGCGCCCGGGTCGCCATGATGCCGGGGATGGTCCCGAGCCGGTCCACGATGTAGCGCGAGAGCGCGCCGAAGCCGATGGCCATCGCCGTGACCAGCAGATCGCGGCCGCCCGCCGCATGCTCCACGGTCACCGCGTGCGGGTCCGCCGACAGCAGCTCCGCGACCGCCCCCGCCTGCCCCGGCGCACAGTCGATCTCGATCAGCGCACCGGCTCCCGAGGCGCCGTACGGATACGCCGTCACCCAGGCATGGCCCGCCGACCGCAGCCGCTCCCAGCGCCGGGCCGCGGTCGCCGCGTCGATGTCCAGGGCCTTCGCCAGCTCGGTCCAGGGGGCCCGCGGATTGATCTGCAAGGCGTTGACCAGGGCCAGGTCCAGCTCGCTCAGCGAGGGGAGATTTTCAGTCATCGAGAATCCGTACCGGGAGACCGTGTGGGAAAAAGCTGCATTCGATCATGATTCACGACAGGGAAGAGCAATTCCCAGCCGTTTCTTGATCGGAGATTAGCATCGCCCTACTTCATCAGAACCGGCCACATCCCCCTTCAGAGGTGCAGCGTGCAGCAGCCTTTCGCCACCCTCGCCGACGCTGCCTCGGCGCTTCGCTCGGGCGCCGTCGGCAGTGCGGAACTCGTGACTGCCGCGCTCGCCGACGCGGAGGTGCTCGACCCGCTCCTCGGCGTGTACGTGACCCGCTTCCCGGAGCAGGCGCTTGCCGCCGCCCGTGCGGCCGACTCGCTCCCCGCCGGTGACCGCGGCCCGCTGCACGGGCTGCCGCTCGCGGTGAAGGACAACCTCGCCACCGCCGAGGGCCCGGCCACCGCCCAGAGCCCCGTCCACGACCCGCACTGGTGGCGCGGGCTCGACGCACCGGCCGTCGCCCGGTTGCGCGGCGCCGGCGCCGTCGTCCTCGGCAAGACCACCATGGCCGAGTACGCCATGGGCCGCCCGGACCCCGCCCACACCTTCCCGGTGCCCCGCAACCCGTGGGACCCCGAGCGCTGGACCGGCGGATCGAGCACCGGCAACGGCGCGGGCATCGCCGCCGGACTGTTCCTCGGCGCGCTCGGCAGCGACACCTCAGGCAGCGTCCGGCTGCCCGCCGCGCTCTGCGGGACCACCGGTCTCAAGACCACCTTCGGACTGCTGCCCGTCGACGGCTGCGTCCCGCTCAGCCCCTCGCAGGACGTCCTCGGCCCGATGGCCGTCACCGCCCGTGACTGCGGACTCCTGCTCGACGCGATGACCGGCCGGCCCCGGCCCGCCGCCGAAGGCGTGCGAGGGCTGCGCATCGGCGTACCGTACGGACTGCTGGACGCACCCGGCATCACCGGGCCCTGTCGCGACGCCTTCGCGGAGGCACTGCGCACCCTCGCCGAACTCGGCGCCGAAATAAGGGAGTTCGCACTCCCGGAGTTCGGCGGCCTGCTCGCGGTCAACGCCGTCACCATGCTCTCGGAGGCCTTCTCCGCCCACGGTGAACGGCTCGCAGCCGACTGGGACGGGCACGGCCGGAGCTTTCGCCGGCTGGCCGCCGCGGGCGGACTCCTCCCGGCCCACCTCTACCTCCGCGCCCAGCACACCCGCGCACGTCTCACCGCGCAACTGCTGGAGCGGATGGACGGACCCGACGGCGTCGACATGGTCGCCACCCCGACCTGGCCCGCGGCGGCGCGGCCGTACGCGCAGGAGGCCGCACCCGGCGAGGAACTCAACCTCACCGCCGTCTGGAACCCCACCGGCTTCCCGGCCCTCGCGCTCCCCATGGGCGCCGACCCCGCCGGACTGCCGCTCTCCCTCCAACTGGCGGGCCGCCCCCGCAGCGAGCACACCCTGATCGCCGCGGGCGAGGCCTACCAGGCCGCCACCACCTGGCATCTGCGCCGGGCCGCCCCCGACCCCGGGCGACGTCCCGCACCGCTCCACGACCCGGACCGCACCGGACCGGCACCCGCGCCCGTAACCGCCCCGGACGACGGATTCCCGGACACCGGGGCGGCGCTGGCCGCCCTCGGCATCACCCCGGGACCCGCCGACCTGGTCGTCGTACGGGCCGTGGCCCGTTCACTCCTCGACGCCGGCCGGCAGCCCACCCCCTGATCAGGCCCGCCTCCGCGTCACCCACCTGCGAAGTCCCCTGCCCCACCACCCGCCGCGCACCCCCGCGCGGCCGTGCCCAAGTGGAGAACCCATGTCGCGTATCCAGCCCACCGCGGGCACCGGCGCGCCCGGCCTCGGCGCCACCCGCGTCGCCGCGGTCGTCGGATTCCTGGTCTTCGTCGAGCTGACCAGCGGCATCATCCAGGGGATGATGCCGACCCTGCTCCCCGAGCTCGGCACCGTACTGAACGTCGGCGCGGGCGACCTCAACTGGGTCAACGCCGCACAGCTCCTCGCCGCCGCCGTCTCCGTACCGCTGTTCGGCAGGCTCGGGGACATGTACGGCCACCGGCGGCTGCTGCGCATCGCCGTCCTCTGTCTCGCCGTCGGTTCCGTGCTCGTCGCCTGGGCGCCCTCCTTCGAGGTGCTGCTGGTCGGCCGGGTGCTCCAGGGACCGCTCGCCGCGCTCCTGCCCCTGGAGATCGGACTGGTCCGCGACCGGCTGGACGCCGCGGGCGCCCGCAGCGCCATCGCCATGCTCGTCGGGGCGCTGACCTTCGGCGCCAGCGCCGGCATGGTCATCTCCGGACTGCTCCGCGAGGTCATCTCCTCCGTGCACGGAGTCCTCTGGATCCCCGCCGCCGCCACCGTCCTGTGCGCCGGAGTCGTCTTCTTCCTGGTGCCCGAGTCCAAGACCCGGGCCGAGGGCAGGGTCGACTGGGCCGGCGCCGGACTCCTCAGCGTCGGACTCGCCACCCTGCTGCTCGGCATCTCCCAGGGACCCAAGTGGGGCTGGACCGACGCGGCCACCCTCGGCCTGTTCGCCGTCGCCGCGGTCACCCTCGTCGTCTGGGTCCTGGTCGAACTCCGCGTCGCCGAGCCGATCGTCGACATCCGCCTGACCGTGCAGCGCACCCTGCTCCCCGTCTACGCGGCGAGCTTCCTGCTGGGCACCGCCCTGTTCGGCGCCCAGACCGCACTGGTGCTCTTCGTCTCCTCGCCCGCCGACAAGGTCGGCTACGGATTCGGCTACGACGCCCTCGGGATCGCCTGGCTGATGCTGCCGTCCGGCGTCATGGCCTTCGTCGCCTCGCTGTTCGCCTCCCGGCTCTTCAAGCTCATCGGCGGACGCGGCGCCCTGGCGCTCAGCGGGGTCCTCATGGCGATCGGCTACGTGTTCCTGATCGCCGCCCACGACCACCCCTGGCAGTTCGTCGTCGTCAACGTCGTCGTCGGCGCGGGCGTCGGTCTCGCCCTCAGCGCGATGCCCGTCCTGATCGTCGACTCCAGCCCCCACGAGCGCACCGCCATCGCCACCGGCATCTACAACACCGCCAAGACCGTGGGCGGTTCCGTCGCGGGAGCCGTCTTCGCGGCCATCCTCACCGCCCTCACCTTCAAGGGCACCGAGATCCCGACGATCGACGCCTACACCACCGTGTGGTGGTGCTGCGCCGCGGTCTCGGTCCTCGTCGCCGTCGCCGCGGCGATCGTGGCCCGCCCCGCGAAAGCCGCCAACTGAACGTCCGCCCAGCCCCCTTGCGCCCTCTCCAGGGAAGGAACAGCGCCATGCCCGCCCCCACCACCTCCGTACTCCTGCACAACGGCCTGCTCATCGACGGCACCGGGCGCGAACCGGTCCGCGACGGCGCGGTCCTCATCGAGGACGGCCGCGTCGTGTGGGCGGGCCCGGCCGGGGACCGCCCCGCCACCACGGCCGCGACGAGGCGCATCGACGTCCACGGCGACGCGATACTCCCCGGCTTCATCGACTGCCACGTCCACATGGCCGCCCCGGGAACGGCCATGAGCCACGCCGAGATCGCCACCCTCCCGCACAGCCTGCTCACCTTCCTCGCCGGGCCCCGGATGAAGCAGACCCTCGAAGCCGGTGTCACCACCGCACGCGACCTCGGCGGCGCCGACGCCGGACACCGGCGCGCCGTCGAGTCCGGTCTGCTCGTCGGCCCCCGTCTCCAGGTCGCGGTCGCCATGCTCAGCCCGACCGGCGGGCACGGCGACTTCCGGTCCGGCAACGACGACCGCCCCAACAACAACGCCATGGGGCGGCTGGCCGACGGCCCCGCCGAATGCCGCAGGGCGGTCCGCGACGTGCTGCGCCGGGGCGCCGACTGCGTCAAGATCGCGGCGACCGGCGGGGTGTGGAGCCCGACCGACCAGCCCGACGACGACGGGTTCCTGGAGGACGAGATCCGTACGATCACGGAGATCGCCGCCGGACACCGGGGCAAGAAGGTCGCCGCCCACGCCCAGGGCAGGGGCGGAATCCTCAACGCGGTGCGGGGCGGTGTCGCCAGCGTCGAGCACGGCTACGAGATCGACGACGAGGCCATCGGCCTGATGCTGGAGCGGGGCACCTTCCTCGTGCCGACGCTCACCACGGCCAACACCGACCCGGACCCCGCGAAGGCCGCCCCCTGGGCGTACGCGAAGAAGAAGCACTGGCAGGACGTCGCCCGCCGGCACATCCCGCGCGCCGTCGAGCGCGGGGTGCGGATCGCGATGGGCACCGACTGCGGCATCGCCGAGCACGGCACCAACCTGCGCGAGCTCGGATACCTCGTGGAGTGCGGCATGACCCCGATGGGCGCCCTGCGCGCCGGTACCGCCGAGGCCGCCGAACTCCTGGGACTCGCCGCCGAGATCGGCACCCTGGAGCCCGGCAAGCGCGCGGACGTCGTGATCGCCCGCGGCAACCCGCTCGAAGACATCGGGGCCCTCGGCGACCCCGCGAACATCCTGCTGGTCATGAAGGACGGCGTCGCCTACAAGGACGTCGAAGGGCTCGCCGCCTGAGCGGACGCGGCGGTGTCCCGGCCGACCGCCTTGTAGTAGAAGGTGGTCGGCTTCAGGACACCGGCCGGGTCACCGGCGTAGTCCGGCACGGACCCGCACTCCGTCCAGCCGGCCGAGCGGTACAGCCGCTCGGCCTGGCTGCCGCTCTCGGTGTCCAGGATCAGCAGCGTGAGCCCGTCCCCGGCCGCCGAACGCTCCACCGCGTCGAGCAGCGCCCGGCCGAGCCCCCGGCCCTGAGCCGACGGGCGGACGATCAGCTTGGCGACCTCGGCCCGGTGGCGGGCGTTGGGCAGCGGGGCCGGCACGAGGCCGATGGTCCCCGCGATCCGCTCGCCGTCCCGGGCGATCCACACCCGGTGGTGCCCCGCCTCCACGGACGCGGCGCGCTCCCGCCACCAGCACGCGGCGGCGGCCCGGTCGAGCGGCGCCAGGAAGCCCACGGACGCCCCGCCCTCGACCGTCTCCACCAGGAGGGCGGCCAGTTCATCGGCGTAGGTGACCAGTTCGGGTCCGGTCACCGGGACGATCTCGGTCATGCGGCGGATCCTTTCACGGTGCGACGATCATCAGTGCGTAACGGACCCGATCCGGGCCCGGACAGTGGAAGCGGGACGGACCGCGCAGCCGGAACCGCAGGCAGTCGCCCGGGCCGGCCGTGTGCACGGTGGCGTCGACGGTGAGGTGCAGCGTCCCCTCCAGCACCCAGATGTGCTGCTCGAGGCCGGGGACCGGCGGATTCCCGTACGCGATCACGGCGCCCGCGTCGAGGACGCCCTCGACGATCTCCGCGCGCAGGCCGGGATGCGGAGGCGAGACGGACCGGCGCACGAAACCCGACGCCTCGTCCCGCCACACCGTCTGACGCCCGGCGGGGACGAGCTGCGGCGGCTGCTCCTCCACCTCCAGCAGCAGCCGGGACATGGTCCGCTCGTGGACGGTGCACAGCCGCCCGAGCTGGGCGGCGGTCGGGCTCAGCTCGCCGCGCTCCAGCCGGGAGAGCGTGGAGCGGCTCAGCCCGCTGCGCCGGGCCAGCTCGTCCAGCGACCAGCCGCGCTCGACGCGCAGTTCACCGAGGCGTGCCGCGAGCCCGGCCTCGACGGACGAGATCCCGCTCCCGTCTGCTTCTCTCACATCAGAGATTCTATCCCCATTCGGAGAGGAATCGGTGCAGGGGCCGGAGGCCGCCGCTCCTGTGCTGCCGGTCGCGCCCCGCCGTGCCACGCTTGGACGGGGGAGGCCCGGACGGGGCACTTCGCGTACCGCCGGGTGGTTCCGCTACCCGAGGAGGCCGGCATGGCCAGTACCAGTGGAGAACCGAGAGCGCCCCGCGACACCGCGGCGCCCTCCAGCCCGTTCCGGACGGGCTGGACCGCCTTCGCGGCGATCCTGATGATCTTCGGCGGGGCCATGGCGGTCTTCCAGGGGATCGCCGCCATCGCCAAGGACGACGTCTTCGTCACCACCCGCGACTACGTGTTCCAGTTCAACCTGACGGGCTGGGGCTGGATCCACCTCGTTCTCGGCATCGTCATCGTGCTGGCCGGCTGCGCCCTGTTCACCGGGGCCGCCTGGGCGCGCGCCGTGGGCATCGTCCTCGCCGGACTCGGGGCGCTCGCCAACTTCCTGTGGCTGCCCCACTATCCGCTGTGGTCCATCGTGCTCATCGCCCTGGACGTCTTCATCATCTGGGCGCTCTGCGCGGCACCCGAACAGAGGGAACGGGTCTGACGTGAGGCCGCCCCGCCCGAGTGGGGCGGGGCGGTTCACCGCCCGGCCGGCTCCGCCGCGAACGCCGCGGGCGGGGGAGTGATCCGCAGCGTGACGACGTAGGAGACGACCACCGACACGATCACGAGCGGCATCACCGTGAGCCCCTCGGACCCCAGCAGCAACGTGGCCAGCAGCACCGACGTCATCGGCAGCTTCAGCATGGCCACGCACATCGCCCCGATGCCCATGGCGAAACCGGAGGTCGGGTTCAGCCCGGGCAGGTGGGCGAGCGCCAGTCCGCCGGCCGCGCCCACGAACATCGCAGGGAAGACCGGCCCGCCCCGGAAGGCGCTCAACGAGGCGCAGTAGGCCAGCGACTTGCACGCGATGAGCACCAGCAGGGCTCCCACCGAGTACTGCGCGCTGTCGGAGAGGAGCGGGCCGAGGGCGTGCTCGCCCGAGTACAGCACCTCCGAGCCCGACTTGCCGGTGCCCTCCGCGTACACGAGCGCCGCCACCCCGACCACCACCCCCATCACGGCGGTGGCCACCACCGTCCGCCGCTCCACCCGCGGCTGGAGGAGCAGCGAGAGCCGGTGGATCGCCGCGCCCGCGAGGGCGGCACCCAGCCCGAGGGCGACGGCCCAGCCGAACTCGGCGACGGTGGGGCCGTCGGCGTGCGGCACCTCGTGCAGCGCCAGCGAGTACGTCCCCAGGCCCGTCCAGGAGCCGAGCCCGGTGAAGATCAGCGCGCCGATCCCCGCCGCGAGAAGCCCTGGCACGAGCGCCACCCCGAGCATCATCCCGGCCAGCCCCGAGGCCTCCATGAGCAGGAACGCACCGAGCAGCGGCGAGCCCAGCAGGGCGCTGACCGCGGCGAAACTGCCCGCCGCCCCCACCACGGCGCCGGCTCCCGGATCCAGGTCCGGCTTGACCAGCCGCGCCGCGTACACCGCCAGGCCCCCGCCCAGCGCGATGAGCGGAGCCTCGGGGCCGAGCACGGCGCCGAGGCCGAGGGAAGCGAGCGCCGCCAGCGCGATGCCGGGCAGCTGCGCGGCCGTCGGGGCGCCGGTGCTCACCAGCCCCTCGGCGGGCTTGTGCCCGCCGGTTCCCGGCAGGAAGCGCACGGCCGGCCCGGTCAGGAGACCGGCCACCGCGAGCAGCGGCACGGGCCACCACGAGGGGGTGCCGTCGAAGCCCAGGGCCTCGGGCAGATCGTGGTACGTCAGCGACTGCAGTTCGGAGACGAGCGCGAGGAAGCCGAACGCCGCCGCCGAGACCGGCACGCCGATGATCGCCACCATCACCAGCAGGACCGTGTAGCCGCGGGTGCGGATCAGGGCGACGGGATCGGGCGGCCCGGCGGCGGGCGCTCCGGAGGACTTGTCCGGCATGCTCGTTGTCTCCTAGGCATCGCGGATCCCCGTGAACGCCCCGGGCCGGGAGCGTCTCCACGGTGATACCACGATGTGGCGACGTGGGCGGGTATGTCCGCACCGGGCGGGCGTGACGCCGTCGGCCGGCGTGCGGCGCGGATCAGGATCCGTCGCCGGCCGGCTCGGCCGAGGGCAGCCGGCCGGACCGCACCGCGTCGACCAGGGCCTGATGGTCGCGCTCGTTCCGGTCGGCGTACGCCTCCGCGAACTGCTGGAGCGCACGGTCGAACACCTCGCCGCGGCCCAGATACGACGCGATCGCGATCCGGTCGCCGGAGCGGGCGTGGGCCCGTGCCAGAGTGGCACCGCAGACCTCGCCGAAGACACCGAGCCCCCGCGGAACCATCAGCTCCGGCTGGGCGATGCCCTTCCAGTCGCGCAACTGCCGGACGTAGAAGTCCCGGGGCCGGCCGTCGAAGCCGTCCACCCGCTCCCAGCCCAGGAAGATGTCGCTCGCCGCCTGCATCAGCCGCTGGCCCGCGACCACCCGGCTGCCCTGGTTGCGGTAGGGGCCCGCACCGGCATACGGGGCGAGCACCGAGGGACCGGCCTCCTTGGCCTGCAGGAAGAGCGGGTCCCCGCTGTCCCGGCCGAGCAGCAGGATGATCCAGCACCGGGTTCCGACGCTGCCCACACCGACCACCTTGCGCGCCACGTCGACGAGGCGGAATCCCGACAGCAGCGTGCGCCGGTCGGAGGCCAGACTGCGGGCGTAGCCGTCGATCAGCCGCCGGAACTGCTCCTCGAAGGCCCGGCGCTCCACCTCGGGCATCAGATCGGCGACCGGGACGAGCAGGGGCGGGTCCGCGGCGATCCGCCGCCGTCCGTCGACCACCTCGGTGAGTCTGCCGAAGGCCTGCAGGCTGTCCCGGGTCCGGGCCTTGGCCATGGCACGGGCCACCTGCTTGCGCCCGCGCTTGCGCAACTGCTCCGTCGCGACGGTCCGCAGCCGCTCGGCGTCCGTACGCGCGTACCAGACGTCGAGATGGCGCATGCCGGCGAACCTGATCATCCACTCGCGGTACGACCTGACCGTGGCCAGCACGACGGCGGCGCGCTCCCGGTCGCTGAAGCCGTTGGCCCGGCCCGCGATGACGAGGCTGGCGGCCAGCCGCTTGACGTCCCACTCCCAGGGCCCCGGCAGCGTCTCGTCGAAGTCGTTGATGTCGAAGAGCAACTGCCGCTCCGGCGATGCCAGCAGCCGGAAGTTCAGCAGGTGGGCGTCCCCGCACAGCTGGGCCCTGATCCCGGAGACCGGGGTGGCCGCCAGATCGGCGGCCATGATCGCGGCCGCGCCCCGGTAGAAGCGGAACGGCGACTCGGCCATGCGCCCGTAACGGATCGGGACGAGTTCGGGCACCCTTTCCGCCGACTGTGCCTCCAGGACGTCCAGCGGGTCGGGCCGGCCCGCCGGCGGCTCGAACACGGCGTGGCTGGAGCGCGGCACCGCACGGCGGGCCGCCTTGCCGCGCGCCGCCCGCTCGTCGGGCGTGGGGAACTCGCCGCCGTACCGTACCGGGCTGATGTCCTGCGGCATCGGGACCCTCCTGACCACCGTGCGGGCACGAAAGGACGACGCTGCCCGGCTCCTCCCGATCATCGCCGGTCGGCAGCGTTCCGGCACCAGCAGACGGGCGGCCGGGCGCCGGGACCGACTCCGGCGGATAGTGGGTGGTGCAGGACCTGCCTGGGATTGGACACGCATGGACCGGTACCCGCCCATAGCCGACCACGGTCTCGTGGGAGACCTGCAGACCGTCGCGCTGATCTCCGCCCAGGGTGTCGTCGACTGGCCGGCCGCGCCGAGGTTCGATTCACCCAGCGTCTTCGCCGCCCTGCTCGACCACGACCGGGGCGGCTTCTTCCGGCTGTCGCCCGACGGCCCCGGCCACTCCTGCCGGCAGCTCTACTACCCGGACACCGCCGTGCTGGTCACCCGGTTCATGTCACCGGACGGGGTCGGCGAGGTCCTCGACCGGATGGTCCCCTCGCTCACCGGGGCACCGACCGACCGGCACACCCTGGTGCGGGCCGTGCGCGCCGTGCGGGGAAGCGTCCTACGTCCAGCAGTACGGGAGCGCGGTCCTCGACGCCTCGCTCCTCCTGATGCCCCGGGTCGGTTTCCTGGCCCCGAGGGACCCCAGCTGGCTCTCCACCCTGGACGCCATGGACCGCACGCTCGTCTCCGACAGCCTCGTCCACCGCTACGACCCGGCCGCCTCACCGGACGGACTGCGCGGTGCGGAGGGCACGTTCAGCCTCTGCACCTTCCTGTACGTGGACGCCCTGGCCCGCGCCGGACGGCTGCGGCTGGCCCGCTACACCTTCGAGAAGATGCTCACCTACGCCAACCACGTCGGTCTCTTCGCCGAGGAGATCGGCCCCAGCGGCGAGCAACTGGGCAACTTCCCGCAGGCGTTCACCCATCTCTCGCTCATCACCGCGGCGCGCACCCTCGACGAGGCGCTGGACACCCGGCGCGGCTGAAGCGGCGCGACGCCGGCCCGGGACGCACACCGCGGGTCAGCCGACGGCCGCTCCCGCGGCCGGGGCCGGGCTCAGCACGATGACGGTGTCCCCCTTCGCGGGAGTGGGCGTCCCGGTGTCCGTGACCGGTGTCAGCCGGCCGTCCGGCCCCACCACGAACAGCAGCGCTTCGCCCGCCGGGAGATCCGGCCCGGCCGGCCGGGCCACCACACGGGCACCCGCCCCGAACCTCCGGGACAGCTCAGGACCGTTGAGCCCGCCGCCGAACAGCGACTCCCCGCCCGTGTAGGGCGCCACCACCCCGTGGCCTGCCGTGGGCGCCGGGAGCCGGTGGACCGGGCCCTCGACGCTCTCGCGGAGCGTCATCGACGCGAGGGCGTTGAAATCGTCCTCGTCCGTGAGCAGCAGCACCCCGGTGATGCCCTCCAGTTCCGCGCCGGCGCCGGTCGCCGAGGCGAGCAGCTCACCGGGGGCCAGCTTCAGCCCGGCCGCCTCGATCCGTGCCCGCTCCCGGTCCGCGCCGGCCCACATCAGGACGTCAAGCCCCGCCGAACGCAGCGCGCACGCCAGGTCGACCGCCCACGGGGCGCCGCCCACGAGCAGCGGCCGGGACCGCGCGGGGCGCAGCACCCCGAGCCGCTTGGCCACCGGGTACGCCGTCAGGCCGTACAGCGTGACCGTGGCGACGATCACGACGAAGGTGGCGGGCAGGATGCGTTCGGCGCCCGCGATCCCCTGCGCGACCAGCTCGGCCGAGAACGTGGAGGCCGTGGCGGCGGCCACGATGCCGCGCGGGGCCATCCAGCCGATGAACCACCGTTCCCCGCGCGGCACATCGGTGCGAAGGGCAGCGAGGTGGGCGACCAGCGGTCTGGTCACCAGGACGAGCAGCGCGACCAGGGCGAGCGACGGCAGCACCACGTGCCGCAGCGACGCCGGGGTGACCGTGGCCGAGATGGAGATGAACAGCAGACCGATCGTCAGGGAGACCAGCGTCTCGAGGAACGGCCGCCGGGCCGGGATGTCCAGGCCCGGCAGATTGGCCATGGCCATCCCCATGACGACCGCCGAGATCAGTCCCGTGTCGTCGCGGAGCGCGTCACAGGCCGCCGCCGCCCCGATCACGGCGGCGATCTGCACCGAGGTCGCCAGTTCCTCGCTCAGCCGCATCCGGCTCAGCACCAGCCACAGCAGCACCGCCCCGGCGACGCCCCCGGCCAGCCCGACGGCCGCACTGATCATGAAGCCCGCCAGCTGGCTGCCGAACCCGTGTCGGCCGCCGGCGACGACGCCATGGAAGACGAGCGCCCCCAGGATGCCGCCCACCGGATCGATCAGTGAGCCCTCCCAGACGAGGACGCGCTGCAGCCGCTCGGTGGGCCGGACGAAGTTGAGCAGCGGCCCGACCACGGTCGGCCCGGAGACGACGAGGATGGCGGCGAGCATCACCGCCGCCGGCATCGACATGTCCAGCACCGGTACGGCGAACAGGGCGGCGGACACCAGGGTGAGGAGGGCCCCCAGCCAGAGCAGCCGGACCACTACACGGCGCGTGTGCCCCGTGAGCCGTCTGAGCTCCAGGCCCAGACCGGCGTCGTAGAGGATCACCGCCACCGCCAGGGACACCAGTGGGGAGAAGGCGGCGCCCAGCAGCCGTTCGGGGTTGACGGTGTCGGTGATCGCCCCGGCGGTGAACCCCACCGGCAGCAGCACGAGCAGCGCCGGGACGCGCAGCCGGCTCGCCAGCAGTTGTGAGCCGACCGCGAGCACCACGATCAGCCCCAGCCCCGTGAGCACCTGATCGGCCGTCATGACCGTGCCTCCTTCGCCGACGTCCCTCCGGTGCCGGGGCCGCGGTCTCGCCGCCCGCGGAGCACCGCGCGCGACCACCTTCCGCGGCGGCGCACGGCGGCGGCGGTCAGGCGCGCGCCCGCCGGGGCCGACGGGCCGCGCTGTCCGTCCAATGGGCTAACGGACCGAGGGGCGAGGGAGGAGCGAGGCACGTGGCGCCCGACCGGCCGGCTCCTCCGTCGTGAGGGCCGCCACCGGCCGCGGACCGGCCCCACGGGCGTGCCACGACGCCACCTGGGATGATCGACGCGTGGAGTCCCCAGAACCCGTCCCCGGCACCGACACCGGGCAACTGCCCGGCACCACCGCGGCCACCGGGCACCGCGTCGTGCGCTGCCGCCTGTGCGGTCGCCCGCTCACCGGCACGGCCTCACGCAGGACGGGACTCGGCCCGTCGTGCGACGCCAAACTGCACCCGGCGCCGCCCGACATCCGTACCCGCCGTCACGAGGTCGACCAGGATCCGCTGCCGGGCACCTGACCCCTCAGGACACCGGGGTGTCCAGCCGGCGGAACAGGCCCTCCTGCACCACGGACACCAGCAGATTCCCCTCGCGGTCGTAGATCCGGCCCCGCGCCAGACCCCGGCCACCGGTCGCCACCGGCGACTCCTGGTCGTACAGGAACCACTCGTCGGCCCGGAACGGACGGTGGAACCACATCGCGTGGTCCAGCGACGCCATGTCGAAGCCGCGCGGCCCCCACAGCGGCTCCACCGGAATGCGCACCGCGTCGAGGAGCGTCATGTCGCTCGCGTACGTCAGCGCACACGTGTGCACCAGCGGGTCGTCGCCCAGCGGGCCGACCGCACGCATCCACACCGCGCTGCGCGGGTCCGCGTCCTTGATCTCCTCCCGCGTCCAGCGCAGCCGGTCGACATAGCGGATGTCGAACGGCTGGCGCCGCGCCATCCGCTCCAGCGCCTCCGGCAGCACGCCCAGGTGCTCGCCGACCTCCTCGGCGACCGTGGGCAGTTCCTCCGGATCGGGCACGATCCTGGCCGGCGGCAACTGGTGCTCGAACCCCGCCTCCTCCGGGCGGTGGAACGACGCCGTCAGGTTGAAGATCGTCCGGCCCTGCTGGACGGCCGTCACCCGGCGGGTGGTGAAGGACCGGCCGTCCCTGACCCGCTCGACCTCGTAGACGATCGGCACCCCGGGACGGCCCGGACGCAGGAAGTAGGCGTGCAGCGAATGCACCGGACGGTCCCCGTCCGTGGTGCGGCCCGCCGCCACCAGCGCCTGACCGGCCACCTGCCCGCCGAAGACCCGTTGCAGGGACTCCTCGGGACTGCGGCCGCGGAAGATGTTGACCTCGATCCGCTCCAGGTCGAGCAGGTCGACCAGACGCTCGGCGGGGTTCGTCATGCGGTTCTTCTCCACTCTCGCAGCGGCGCCACCGGCGGGGACGCGCTCACAGCTGGCCCACGGAGGTGACACGGAGAACGGCCCGGCCCTCCTCGTCGGACGCGGCCAGATCGACCTCGGCACTGATGCCCCAGTCATGGTCGCCGTTCGGGTCGGCGAACGTCTGCCGGACCCGCCAGAGACCGTGCTCCGCGTCCTCGTCGATCTTCAGCAGCTTCGGCCCGCGGGCGTCCGGGCCGGTGCCCAGCTCCTCGTACTCGTCCCAGTACGCGTCCATCGCCTCGCCCCACGCGTCCTCGTCCCAGCCCGCGTCCCCGTCCAGCTCGCCCAGGTCGCGGACCCGGTCCAGCGCGGCCAGCTCGACCCGGCGGAACATCGCGTTGCGCACCAGCACCCGGAAGGCGCGCGCGTTGGCCGTGACCGGCTTGACCTCGTCGGCCCGCTCCTGCGCCTGCTCGGCCGTCTCCACCTCGGGATTGGCGAGCTGCTCCCACTCGTCTAGGAGACTGGAGTCGACCTGACGGACCATCTCCCCGAGCCAGGCGATGAGGTCCTGCAGGTCCTCGGACTTGATGTCGTCCGGGATGGTGTGCTCCAGCGCCTTGTACGCGCTCGCGAGATACCGCAGCACGATGCCCTCGGTACGCGCCAGCTCGTAGTTCGACGTGAACTCGGTGAACGTCATCGCGCGCTCGTACATGTCGCGGATCACCGACTTCGGCGACACCGGGTGGTCGCTGACCCACGGGTGGCTCTGGCGGTAGACGTCGTACGCGTGCCACAGCAGCTCGCTGAGCGGCTTCGGGTACGTGACCTCCTGGAGGAGCTCCATCCGCTCCTCGTACTCGATGCCGTCGGCCTTCATCTGCCCGACCGCCTCACCGCGCGCCTTGTTCTGCTGCGCGGCGAGGATCTGACGCGGGTCGTCGAGCGTCGACTCCACCACCGAGACCATGTCCAGCGCGTACGACGGCGAGTCGGCGTCCAGCAGCTCGAACGCGGCGAGCGCGAACGTGGACAGCGGCTGGTTCAGCGCGAAGTCCTGCTGAAGGTCGACGGTGAGCCGCACGATACGGCCCTCCGCGTCGGGCTTCTCCAGCCGCTCCACGACGCCGCCGTCCAGCAGCGAACGGTAGATCGCGATCGCCCGGCGGATGTGCCGCAGCTGCGCCTTGTGCGGCTCGTGGTTGTCCTCCAGCAGATGCCGCATCGCGTCGAAGGCGTTGCCGGGGCGCGCGATGACGGAGAGCAGCATGGTGTGCGTGACCCGGAAACGGGACGTCAGCGGCTCCGGGTCGGACTGGATCAGCTTGTCGAACGTGGTCTCGGACCAGGCGACGAAGCCCTCGGGCGCCTTCTTGCGGACGACCTTGCGCTTCTTCTTCGGGTCGTCACCCGCCTTCTTGACCGCCTTCTCGTTCTCGACGACGTGCTCGGGGGCCTGGGCGACGACGAAGCCCGCCGTGTCGAAGCCCGCCCGGCCGGCCCGGCCCGCGATCTGGTGGAACTCGCGTGCCCGCAGCGTCCGCACCCGGGTGCCGTCGTACTTGGTCAGCGCGGTGAACAGCACCGTCCGGATGGGGACGTTGACGCCGACGCCGAGCGTGTCCGTACCGCAGATGACCTTCAACAGACCGGCCTGCGCGAGCTTCTCGACCAGCCGCCGGTACTTCGGGAGCATCCCGGCGTGGTGCACACCGATGCCGTGGCGTACGTAACGGGAGAGGTTCTGGCCGAACTTGGTGGTGAAGCGGAAGTTGCCGATGAGATCGGCGATCTTCTCCTTCTCCTCCTTGGTGCACATGTTGATGCTCATCAGCGACTGCGCCCGCTCGACCGCCGCGGCCTGCGTGAAGTGCACGATGTAGACCGGCGACTGCCGGGTGTCCAGCAGCTCGGTGATCGTCTCGGTGATCGGCGTCAGCCGGTACTCGTAGCTGAGCGGGACCGGCCGGGTCGCCGAGCGGACCACGGAGGTGGGGCGGCCGGTACGGCGGGTCAGGTCCTCCTCGAACATCCGGACGTCACCGAGCGTGGCCGACATCAGGACGAACTGGGCCTGCGGCAGCTCCAGGATCGGAATCTGCCACGCCCAGCCGCGGTCCTGCTCCGCGTAGAAGTGGAACTCGTCCATCACGACCTGGCCGATGTCCGCGTACTTCCCGTCACGCAGCGCGATGGAGGCCAGCACCTCGGCCGTGCAGCAGATCACCGGGGCGTCGGCGTTGACCGAGGCGTCGCCGGTGAGCATGCCGACGTTCTCCGTACCGAACAGCTTGCACAGGTCGAAGAACTTCTCCGAGACCAGGGCCTTGATCGGGGCGGTGTAGAAGGTGACCTTGTCCTGGGCCAGGGCGGTGAAGTGCGCACCCGCCGCGACCAGGCTCTTTCCCGATCCGGTCGGGGTGGAGAGGATCACGTTGGCCCCGGAGACCACCTCGATCAGCGCCTCCTCCTGAGCAGGATAGAGAGTGATCCCCTGCGTCTCGGTCCATGACGAGAAAGCCTCGAAAAGGGCGTCGGGGTCGTCGGTCGGGGGCAGCTGATCGATAAGGGTCACGCCCCCATCTTGCCTGTCTTCCGCCCGGATGAGGGAACCGGACGATCGCGCGAAGATCACGGACGATACGCTGCCCACTCAACTCGGCCGCACCGCAACGACGATGGCCGGAACTCGTGCACGGGCGGGACCCGGCGCACCTCTCTACACCTACGGGGGCGGAAACAGCCATGATGGGACCGGCACACTCTCTGTCAGGAGCAGCGGCCTGGCTGGGGGTGGGCGCGGCCGCGGCCGCCACGGGCCACACCATGCCGTGGCCCGTCCTGGTCGTCGGCGCGCTGATCACCGCGGGTGCGGCGCTCGCCCCGGACCTCGACCACAAGTCGGCGACCATCTCGCGCGCCTTCGGGCCGATCTCCCGCGGCCTCTGCGAGATCGTCGACAAGCTCTCGCACGCCGTCTACAAGGCCACGAAGCTGCGGGGCGACTCGAACCGCAACGGCGGCCACCGGACCCTGACCCACACCTGGCTGTGGGCGGTCCTGATCGGCGCGGGCGCCTCCGCCGCGGCGGTCACCGGCGGCCGGTGGGCGGTGCTGGCGATCCTCTTCGTCCACCTGGTGCTCGCCGTCGAGGGGCTGCTGTGGCGGGCCGCCCGGGTGTCCAGCGACGTCCTTGTCTGGCTGCTCGGGGCGACCAGCGCGTGGATCCTCGCGGGCGTCCTGGACAAGGCGGGCAACGGCTCCGACTGGCTGTTCGACGCGCCGGGCCAGGAGTACATGTGGCTCGGGCTGCCGATCGTGCTGGGCGCCCTCGTCCATGACATCGGTGACGCACTGACCGTCTCCGGCTGCCCGATCCTGTGGCCGATCCCGGTCGGCCGCAAGCGCTGGTACCCGATCGGCCCGCCGAAGCCCATGCGGTTCAGGGCCGGCAGCTGGGTGGAGCTGAAGGTGCTGATGCCGGTGTTCATGCTGGCGGGCGGAGTGGGCGCGGCAGCCGCGATGAACGTCATCTGACGCAGCGCCTCCCCGGCGGTTCCCGGGCACACGACGGCGCCCCGGGCGGATTCCATCCCGCCCGGGGCGCCGTCCGGCATGTGCGGGGCGACAACCGCCCCACCGCTACCCCGGCGACGGAGGGACCAGCCGGCCGTGCGAGATCAGGGAGGCCGCCTGCTTGAGCCGGCGGACCCGGATGCTGACCCCGTAGGCGTCGACGCCGGGGGTGGCTGCCAGCCGGGTGGTCAGGTAGCGGTAGAAGTCCTCGGCGTCGCGGCAGATCACGATGGCCAGCAGATTGTGGTCGCCGCTGGTGGCGGCGGCGAACGCGACCTCCTCGTGCCCGGCGATCTCCTGACCGGTGCGCGCCAGAGCGGCGGGAGCGACGCGCATCCAGAGGGTGGCGTTGAGATGGAAGCCCAGATGCTCCGGCAGCAGGTCGATGTCGTACGAGAGCGTGCCGGACGCCTCCAGTGACTCCAGCCGTCGCGCGACGCGGCCCTTGGACCAGCCGGTGACCTCGGCGAGCCGGGTGTGCGAGGTACGGCCGTCCTCGGCCAGCGCGTCGAGCAGCGGGCCGTCCTGCGTGGTGAGGGGAAGGAGCGGACCGGCCGGGGCGGGGGCGGGGCCGGTGGTCAGCCGCTCCTCCTGTTCGGGGGTGAGATGACCGCCGAAGCCGGTCCAGCCCGCGGTGCCGGGGCTGCCGAAGGGGTGGATCAGCAGATCGATGCTCAGATCGAGCACGGCGGCGGACCTGGGCAACTGCTGGAGCAGCATGTCCTCGCGCGGGGCGTGGAGCGGTGAGCGGACGACACAGATGATCTCCGAGCCGCCCGAGGCGATACTGGCGTACGCGATGTCCGGGCGCCGCGCCAGCGCGTCGGCGAGCGGGACGGCGCGGTCGGGGCGGCAGCGGATGCGCGCGACCCACTGCGCCTCGCCGTGGACGGCGGGATCGACCAGGCCCACGACCCGCATCGCGCCGCTGCGGCGCAGCGCCTGACAGCGCCGGGCCGCCGTCTGCTCCGACACTCCGATCACCTCGCCGATGAGCCGGAACGGGGCACGTGGCGAGCGCTGAAGGATGCGGAGGATTCTCATGTCCACGTCGTCGATCACGGCGGAAGTCTGTCACGAGGAGTGACCCCGGTGGCGGTTCTGCCCCGGTAGTGGCCCTCGGCTCGTTGATTTCGCGGGGTGTCGCCGATGCTGAGGCGCGGGTCCGTCCGAGAGGAGCGGGAGTCGGGCGGCATCGCCGGTGCGCGCCCCCTCGTACGGCAGTCGTGCGGTTCCTCGGGGGCGGACGGAGACCCCGCTGGACATCAACCGCGGCGCGCTGCGCCGCAAAGGAGCGTTTTCCTTGAACGTCACATCCTCGGCGAGCGGCCGGCCCGACCGGCGGGCGGCCACGCTCGTCATGGCCTGCCTGGGCGTGTTCGTCGCCTACTTGCCGGTGACCACCGTCGCCGTGAGCCTGCCCGCGATCCAGGCGGCACTGGGCGCCTCGACGGCCCAACTGTCCTGGGTGCAGGACGCGTTCGTCCTGCCCATGGCCGCGTTCATCCTCACCGCCGGAGTGTTCGGCGACGTCCACGGGCGCAAGAAGGTCTTCCAGGCGGGCCTGCTGTTCTCCGCCGCCGGCGCCGCCGTCGCGCTCGCCGCCCCGTCGGTCCAGGTCCTGTGGACCGGCCAGGCGCTCGCCGGACTGGGCGCGGCCGCCCTGCTGCCGACGACGCTGGCCCTGATCAGCCATGTGGTGCCCGACCCCCGCGAGCGCGGCAAGTTCATCGGCCTGTGGGCGACCTCGCTCCTGGCCGCGCTGGCCGTCGGCCCGCTGATCGCCGGGGCCGTACTGGAGTACGTGGCCTGGCGGTGGATCTACCTCCTGGTCATACCCGTCTCGCTGCTCGCGACGGCCGTCGCCGCGCGGCTGCTGACGGACTCCCGCGCCCCGCACGGACGACGGCTCGACCAGCCGGGCCAGATCACCGCGGCGGTGGCCATCACCGCGCTGGTGTACGGCGTGATCGAGGGCGGTGCCGGTTCCTTCACCGATGTCCCGGTCCTGGTGGCGCTGGCCGTCGCCGCGGCCGGCACGGTCGCGTTCGTGGTCGCCGAGCGGCGCAGCGACAGCCCGATGCTGGACCTGACGCTGTTCCGCAGCCCGGCCTTCACGGCCACCACCCTCGTCGCGATGATCACCTTCCTGGCGCTCATCGGCTTCTTCTTCCTGCTGAGCCTCTACTTCGGCCTGGTGCAGCAGCTCGACACCCTGCAGGCGGCCTGGCGTCTCCTCATGGTCACCGCGGCCGCGATCCTCGCCGGAGGGCCCGTCGGACGTCTCATGCACCGGGTCCCCGCCCGCGTCCTGATCACCACAGGACTGCTCGTCGTCACCGCCGCGCTGCTCACCCTGACCACCCTCGACGCGGACACGTCGTTCGCCTCCGTCGCCTGGCGGCTGGCCCTGCTGGGCCTCGGGATGGGCGGCGTCCTGACGCCCATGACCGCCACAGCGGTCGCCTCCGTGCCCCACCACCTGGCGGGCATGGCGGCGGCCGGCAACAACGCGTTCCGGCAGATCGGCGGCGCGCTCGGCCCCGCCGTCCTCGGCGCGCTCCTCACCGCCCGGGCCCTCGACACCTTCCCCGGCCACCTCGCCGACGCCGGAGTCACGGGAGCGGCCCGGCAGGGCATGGTGGACGCCGCCCGCGAGGGCGGGCTCGGCGCCGTCGCCGGGATGGACCTGGGCGCTGCCACCGGCCCGGCCCTGGGCGCCGTGGGCGACGCCTTCCTGGACGGCATGCGCCTGTGCCTGATCGTCGCCGCGGCACTCACGCTGCTCGCCGCCCTCGTCGCCGCGGTTCTGCTGCGCCGGCCGGGCGGGACGCCCACCGCCTCGGTGAAGGTCCCCGCGGCCGCCTCGCACCCGGACCCCGGCCAGGCCGCCCAGGCCGCCCCGGGCCACGGCGGCGAACCGGTTCCGGTCCGGGGACACGGCTGAGAGCCGGCGCGCACCGGTTCAGGGGGAGGGCGACCGGTCGCCGTGCCAGGAGCGCCAGAGCGCGGCGTAGGCCCCGTCGGCCGCCACGAGGTCGTCGTGCGTGCCGAGCTCGGTGATCCGGCCGTCCTCCATCACGGCCACCCGGTCCGCGTCGTGCGCCGTCTGCAGCCGGTGCGCGATGGCGATGACGGTCCGGCCCGCGAGGACGGCGGCCAGTGCCCGTTCCGTGTGCCGGGCCGTCCTCGGGTCCAGCAGCGCCGTGGCCTCGTCGAGGATCAGCGTGTGCGGGTCGGCCAGCACCACGCGGGCCAGGGCGAGCTGCTGGGCCCGGGCGCCGTCCGGCCGGTGCCCCGCGTGCCCCAGGTCGGTGTCCAGGCCGTCGGGCAGTTCGTCCGCCCACTCGGCGCCGACCGCGGCGAGCGCGGCGCGCAGTTCGGTGTCGGTCGCGGACTCCGAGGCCATCCGCAGGTTGTCCCGGACCGTGCCCTGGAAGACGTGGTGTTCCTGGGTGACGAGGACGACATGCCGGCGCAGCCGGTCCGCGTCCAGGGCGGCGACAGGCACCCGCCCCACCGTCACCGAGCCGGTGCGCGGGGCGTCGATGCCCGCCAGCAGCCGGCCCAGGGTGGTCTTGCCCGCGCCGGAGGGGCCGACGATCACCAGCCGCTCGCCCGGCCGGACCGTCAGGTCGACCTCGTGCAGGACATCGTCCCCGTCCTCGTACGCGTAGGACACACCGGCCACCTCGATCCGGTCGCCGTCCGGAGCGGGGGAGGAGACCGGTGCTGCCTGTGCGGCCGGTGCCAGACCCTCGACCCTGGCGAACGAGGCGCTGCTGCTCTGCACCTGTTCCAGACGCTGCAGGATGCTGTCCAGCGGCTGCGAGAGCTGCCGCAGGTACAGGGCCGACGCGACCACGGCGCCCAGGCTCATCGCGCCCTGGTCGTGCAGGACGCCACCGAGCAGCAGGACGCCGGCCACCGGGATGACATAGGAGACGTCCACGGCCGGGAAGAGGACACTGCGCAGGAACAGCGTCCGGGTGCGGGTGGACCAGCACCTGTCGATCTCGTCCTGGCAGGCCTCGATGCGCCGCTGCCGCAGCCCGAGGGCCTCGACGGTCCGGGCGCCGGCGGCGGTGGCCGCCAGCTGCTCCGCGAGCGCCGAATTGGCCGCACCCTCCGCGAGGTACGCGGTGAGCGCCCGGCGCAGGTACCAGCGGGAGGCGAACCAGATGCCGGACAGTCCCAGTACGCCGCACACACCGAGCAGCGGGTCGAGCGCGAAGACCGCCCCCAGGATGAACAGCGCCTGCACGGCGGCGATGAGGACCTCGGGACCCGCGTCCCGGAGCGTGGCACCGACCGTGGCGACATCCGTCGTGCCGCGGGTCATCAGGTCACCCGTGCCCGCCCGTTCGACGGCCGCGGCGGGCAGCGCGAGCGCCCGGTCGGTGAACTGCTCGCGGATCCTGGCCAGGGTCCGCTCGCCGAAACGGTGCCCCAGACAGGCGGCCCAGCGGACCAGGAGGAGCTGTGCCAGCGCGAAGACGAGGACGGCGAGCGCGAGGCGGTCCACCGCGGCCACGCCGCTGCCCGCCCTGACCTCGTCGATGATGCGGCCCAGGAGCCACGGGCCGACGAGCCCGGCGGCCGCGGCCAGGGCGTTGAGGGCGATCACGGCGGCGAAGGCGCGCCCGTCCAGCCGGATCAGGCGGAAGGCCGCCCGGCGCACCATGGCCGGTTCGGCGACGGGCAGAGCACGCGACCGGGGCGGGGATGCGGCGGTCATCGGACGGGCTCCCGGCACGGCGGGACGGTATCTCCGCCCGTGCGGTCCCGGTCCTCGTCGTCCAGGCCGCGGGACACCAGCAGGCGGTAGCCACTGTTCCGGTCCAGCAGCTCACGATGGCTTCCGGCGTCCGCGACCGAGCCGTCGACCAGGTAGTACACGGTGTCCGCCCGATCGAGCAGGAGCGGCGAGGTGCTGGTGACGACCGTGGTGCGGCCGGACCGTGCGGCACGCAGCCGGGCCGCCATGGCCGCCTCGGTGTGCGCGTCGACCGCCGATGTCGGCTCCGCCGCCAGGAGCACCTCGGGATCGGCCAGCAGGGCCCGGGCCATGCGGACGCGCTGGCGCTGCCCTCCGGAGAGGTTGCGGCCCTGCGCGTCGACGGGCGAGTCGAGGCCGTCCGGCAGTCCGCGGACGATGTCGAGCGCCATGGCCGCGTGGAGGCCACGGCCGATGGCCGCCTCGTCCGGGTTCCCGGCGCCGCGGACCACCTCCCGCAGCGGGCCGGCGAACAGATCGGCCTCGTTGTCCGCCACGAGTATGCGCCGTCGCACCTGGGTCAGGTCGATCCGGTCGAGGCGGACGGCGCCCCAGGTCGCGGCCGACGGGGTGAACCGCCCGAGCCGGTCGAGCACCGCCGCGGACTCCGACGGCCGCCCACTGACCAGCGCGGTCAGCACACCGGGCGCCACCTCGACACCGGACGCCGGATCGTGGAGCGCGGACGCGGGTCCGGGCCCGTCCGAAGCCGGCTCGCCGCCGGTGGAATCGGGCTCCAGGGCCAGGAAACGTACGACCCTGCGGGCCGCGACCAGCCCGCGGCCGATGTCGTAACCGCCCTCGATGAAGGACGAGACGGGCACGACGAGGACCGCGGCGTAGCCGTAGACCGCGACGAGTTCGCCGACCGTGAGCGTCCCCTGAGCGGCCATCCGGGCCGCAAGCCAGGTGACGGCCCCCAGGAACAGGGTGGGGAGGCCGACGCCGAGCGCCTGGATCCAGCTGGTCACCGCGCCGACGCGGTACCCCTCCGCCCGCAGCTCCCGCGAGCCCTCCCGGTAGCGCTGTGCGTACGCCTCCTTGCCGCCGATGCCGTTGAGCACCCGCAGACCACTGGCGATGTCCTCGAACCGGGAGGCGAGCCGGCCCTGCCGCTCCCGGTACTCCGCCTCGACCCCCTGGAGCCGCCCCAGCAACGGGCCGACCAGCACGGCGAGCAGCGGCACGCCGGCCAGGACCACCGCCGCGAGCACCACTGAGACGTTCAGCAGCAGAGCGGCCACGACGGCGCAGGCGAGGACCGCGCCGACCCCGGGCCCGGTGACGGTCAGCGTATTGGCGATCATGGCGACGTCGCGGAAGCCGATCGTGACCACTTCGCCGGCCGTGACCCGGCGCGGGAGCGCCGCGCCCAGCCCCGTCGCGTGCCTGACCACCACCTGCACCGAACGGAAGGCGGCGTCCAGCCGCACCCTCGTCATCGTGCGGTGCCGCATGATGGACAGCCACGCGTTCAGCACACCCACACCCAGCAGCGCCGCGACCCAGCCGGCCAGGGCGGACTCCCGCCCCTGCTCCAGCCCGTCGTCGATGGCGCGCGACAACAGGTAGGGCGGCAGCGTCAGACAGACCATCCAGGCGCTGCCGAGCAGGGCACCGGCGGCGATCCGGCGACGCTGGCAGCTGATCAGCCACCAGATGTACCGTGCGGGGCCGCGACAGTCCGGGGCCCCTGGATCCACGCCGATGGATGTCATGTACAGCATCCTAGTGACCGCCTTTCGGCGAGGACGCGGGGAGCCCCGGACCCGCTCGCCGCGGTCAGCCGTGCCAGGACCGCCACAGCGCCGCGTACGCGCCGTCCGCCGCCACCAGCTCGTCATGGCTGCCCAGTTCGCTGATCCGGCCCTGCTCGACGACCGCGATCACATCCGCGTCGTGCGCCGTGTGCAGCCGGTGGGCGATCGCGACGACCGTACGGCCGTCCAGCACCCGGGCCAGCGAACGCTCCAGATGACGGGCCGCGCGCGGGTCGAGCAGCGAAGTCGCCTCGTCCAGCACCAGCGTGTGCGGATCGGCCAGCACCAGCCGGGCCAGCGCGATCTGCTGGGCCTGTGCCGGAGTGAGCGCCAGACCGCCCGAACCGACCTCGGAGTCGAGCCCCTCGTCGAGAGCGCCCGCCCAGCCGCCCGCGTCGACCGCGGCCAGCGAGGCCCACAACTCCGCGTCCTCGGCGCCGGTCCGGGCCAGCAGCAGATTGTCCCGAAGCGACCCGACGAACACATGGTGCTCCTGGTTGACCAGGGCCACATGCGTACGGACCCGCTCCGCCGTCATCTGCGACAACTGAGCCCCGCCCAACGTCACTTCACCGGTCCGCGGCGCGTAGATCCCGGCCAGCAGCCGGCCCAGCGTGGACTTGCCCGCGCCGGACGGACCGACCAGCGCCAGACGCGTACCGGGCGCGACATCCAGCGACACCCTGTGCAGCACGTCGAGACCGGCGCGGTAGCCGAAGTGCACCTCGTCCGCGCGCACATCACGGCCGTCCGGGGTCACCCCCGAGTCACCCGCGTCCGGCTCGATCTCACGGACCCCCACGAGGCGGGCCAGCGACACCTGGGCCACCTGCAGCTCGTCGTACCAGCGCAGGATCAGGTTGATCGGATCCACCATCATCTGCGCCAGCAGCGCACCCGTCGTCAGCTGGCCGACGGTCAGCCAGCCCTCGATGACGAACCAGCCGCCGAGCATCAGCACCGCGCCCAGAATCGTCACGTACGTGACGTTGATGACGGGGAAGAGCACCGACCGCAGGAACAGCGTGTACCGCTCCCAGGCCGTCCACTCCTTGATCCGCCGGTCCGACAGGGCGACCCGGCGGGCACCCAGCCGGTGCGCCTCCACGGTCCGTCCGGCGTCCACGGTCTCCGCGAGCATCGCCGCGACCGCCGCGTAACCGGCCGCCTCCGAGCGGTACGCCGACGGCGCCCGGCGGAAGTACCAGCGGCAGCCGATGATCAGCACCGGCAGCGCGACGAGCGCCGAGAGCGCCAGCGGGGGAGCGGTGACCGCCAGCGCGGCGAGCAGCAGACCCGCCCACACCACACCGATGGCCAGCTGCGGCACCGCCTCGCGCATGGCGTTGGCGAGCCGGTCGATGTCCGTGGTGATCCGGGACAGCAGATCACCCGTCCCGGCGCGCTCCAGCACACCCGGGGGCAGCCGGACCGACCGCACGAGGAAGTCCTCGCGCAGATCCGCCAGCATCTCCTCGCCCAGCATCGCGCTGCGCAGCCGCATCATCCGGGTGACCACCGTCTGGATGGCCAGCGCCACCGCGAACACCACGGCGGTGCGCTCCAGATGGAGATCGGTGACGTCGTCGGACAGGTCCTCGACCAGCCCGCCCAGCAGATACGGGCCGACGATCGACGCGATCACCGCGACGGTGTTGAGCAGCGTGACCACGACGAACGGCCGCCGGTGGCGCCGCATCAGCTCCCGGACATAGGTGCGGACGGTCGCGGGGGTGCCGACCGGCAGGGTCGTCGCCGACTCCGGGGCGGCCGGGTCGTACGCCGGTGGTGCGACGCCGATCATGCCCTCTCCTCGATTCCCTCGATCGTGCCGATCATGGCGGTGCCCGCCGTGTCCGACGTGTCTGATGTGCCTGGTGGGCCTTCGGTTTCCGCGAGGTCCGGCACTGCGTCCGGCGCGGAGGCGGCCGCGATCTCGTCGTCGGTCTCACGGGTGACGACCGCCCGGTAGCGCGGCTCGTCGCGCAGCAGCTCGCGGTGCGTGCCGACCGCCACCACGGTGCCGTCGTGGACCAGCGCCACCCGGTCCGCCAGGTCGAGCAGCAACGGCGACGAGGCGAAGGCCACCGTCGTGCGGTCCTTGCGCAGCGCCTTGATGCCCTCGGCGACACGCGCCTCCGTGTGCGAGTCGACCGCGGACGTCGGTTCGTCCAGCACCAGGGCCTCCGGGTCGGTCACCAGCGACCGGGCCAGGGCGAGCCGCTGACGCTGGCCGCCCGAGAGCGACCGGCCGCGTTCGGTGATCCGGGTGCTCATCGGGTCGCCGTCGGAGCCGACGGACGCCTGCGCCAGCGCGTCCAGGACATCACCGCACTGTGCGGCCGCCAGTGCGTCCACGGCGGCCACCCGGCCGGACGACGGCACGTCGAGGAGCTCGCGCAGCGTGCCGGACAGCAGCACCGGATCCTTGTCCTGGACCAGCACGGCGGTCCGCGCCGCGTCGAGTTCCAGTTCGTCCAGGGGTACTCCCCCGAGCAGGACCGACGGCAGCGCGGGGGTCTCGGTGTCCTCGGCGCCCTCGCTCTCGTCGCCCCGTGCCACGGCCGGCTGGGCGTGACCGCCGAGCCGGTCGGCGAGCCGGCCCGCCTCGTCCGGATCGCCGCACACCACCGCGGTGAACAGCCCCTCCGGGGCCATCAGACCGGTGGCCGGGTCGTAGAGATCACCGGCCGCCACGGCGTCGACCGTGGACGGCCGGGCGACCCGGTTCAGCGCGAGCACCCGGACCGCGCGCTGGGCGGACGGCCGGGAGAAGGAGTACGCCATGGCGATCTCCTCGAAGTGCCGCAACGGCAGCAGCATCAGCGTCGCCGCGCTGTACACCGTCACGAGCTGACCGACGCCGATCCGCCCGTCCCGGGCCAGCACGGCCCCGTAGGTGACCAGCGAGATCAGCAGCACGCCCGGCAGCAGCACCTGGATCGCCGAGATCAGCGACCACATCCGCGCGCTGCGCACGGCGGCCTCGCGGACCTCCTGCGAGGCCCGCCGGTAGCGGCCGAGGAACAGCTCCTCGCCGCCGATACCGCGCAGCACACGCAGCCCGGCCACGGTGTCCGACGCCAGCTCGGTGGCCTTGCCGGCCTTCTCGCGCTGGAGGTCGGCGCGGCGGGTGGCGCGGGGGAGCAACGGCAGTACGGCCAGGGCGAGCAGCGGCATGGAGAGCGCCACGAGCACGCCCAGCGAGGGCAGGTAGAGGACGAGCCCGACACAGATGATGACGAGGGCCGCGGCGGCGGCGGCGAAGCGCGAGAGCGCCTCGACGAACCAGCCGATCTTCTCGACGTCCCCGGTGGACACCGCCACAACCTCCCCCGCGGCGACCCGGCGGGTCAGCGCCGAGCCCAGCTCGGCGGTCTTGCGGGCCAGCAGTTGCTGGACCCGGGCGGCGGCGGTGATCCAGTTGGTGACGGCCGTCCGGTGGAGCATGGTGTCGCCCACCGCGATCAGCACGCCGAGGACCGCGAGCATGCCGCCGGCCAGCGCGAGACGCCCCCCGGACCGGTCGACGACCGACTGGACGGCGAAGCCGACGGCCAGCGGCAGCGACGCGATGGAGCACTGCTGGAGCAGACCCCAGGACATGGACTTGAGCTGTCCGCGGATCTGGCTGCGGCCGAGCCAGATCAGGAAGCGAGGACCCGACCGGACATCGGGATCGCCGGGATCCGAGTACGGAAGATCGCGAATGTGCATGATGTCCCAAAGATCGGAAGGAGCCGAGATCCGCGGGCGGATCTCCAGAAAACACGTGGGGGAGGCGTGTGGGGGGACCAAACCGTCCAAGCCTCGCCCCCCGCCGTGGCCGAGGCAAACCCTTTTACCGGCCGAAGCCGGGGGCCGGGCGGGAGCGCTGCCCCTACGGCGCCGGCGGGGTAAAGATTGGGCACGCATTCACCGGACCACGCGGGCCCGGGCGGCCTCGCACCCCGCGGGGTGCGAGCATGGACGGATGCATATAGCCGGTGCGGTACGAGTGGTGGTCTCGGCGGCCGCCTGTGGTGTCCTGCTCACGACCCTGACGTCGTGCGGCGACGGACAGGACACGCAGAAGAGCGGCACGCCGTCGGCCGGCGCCCGGAAGGACGCCGACAAGGAGCAGACGACCGACCTCAAGCGCATCCCGGACGTGGGTGACCGCCTGGAGGCGCAGATCCCGGACGACTCCCGCCAGGTCGTCGCCGTGTACGGCGCGGGCAAGAACTCCGCGGACTCCACGGTCGTGCTCTACACCCGGACCGGATCCACCTGGGACAAGGCGGCGGACTGGAAGGCCCACAACGGCCGCAAGGGCTGGACCGCCGACCACCACGAGGACGACAAGCGCTCCCCGGTCGGCGTCTTCACCCTCACCGACGCGGGCGGCGCCCTGCCCGACCCGGGCGCCCACCTCCCGTACAGCGAGTCGGCCGCCATCCAGGCCCCGCGCTACTGGGCGAAGCCCTACTGGCACGACTTCGACTACGTCATCGCCATCGACTACAACCGGGTCAAGGGCACCGCCCCCAACGACCCGACGCGCCCCCAGGGCCAGTCGAAGGGCGGCAGCATCTGGCTCCACATGGACCACGGCAGCGGCACCTCGGCCTGTGTGAGCCTGCCGAAGGCGGCCATGGTGAAGCTGCTGCGCACCCTGGACCCGAAGCAGAACCCGGTCGTGGTGATGGGTGACCGGGCGAGTCTCCGGGCCTGACGGGCCGCCCTCAGGGGCCGGGGCGGGTCGCCCGCTCCAGCTCCATCAGGGCCGAGTGGTACGTACGTCCCGTCGCCCGGTCCATCCCAATCTCGCACATGCGGTTCGCGGACAGATAGGCGTCGTACTCCCGGGTGTTCACCTCGGCGGCCTCCTTCGCCGTCGCCGACGCGGTCAGCTCCGGGTGCAGCATGCCCCGGTCGCCCGCGAAGCCGCAGCACGCCGCGTCGTCCGGCATCACGACCTCCTCGGCACACGCCTCGGCGACCGCGCGCAACTGGCCGACGTCGTCGAGATGCTCCATCGAGCAGGTCGGGTGCAGCACCGCCGAACCGGCCTTCCTCAGCACCGTCAGCTCCGGCAGGAGCTCGTCGGCGGCCCAGACAAGCGAGTCGACCACCGTCAGCTCGCGGTGCAACTCCCGGTTGTCGTCGGTCAGATACGGCACCACCTCGTGGGCGATGCCCAGGGTGCACGAGGAGGCGTCGACGACCAGAGGAAGCTTTCCGCCGCCGGTCCAGCCCCAGGCGGCCTCGACGATCCGGTTGGCCATCACGGCGTTGCCCGCGTCGTACCCCTTGGAGTGCCAGATCGTGGCGCAGCAGGTGCCCGCGACATCCTCCGGGATCCAGACCGGTTTTCCGGCGCGGGCCGAGATCAGGACCACGGCCTGCGGCAGCGAAGGACCGCGACTGCCCTCCGGTCCGCCGAAGATGCGGTTCACACAGGCCGGGTAGTAGACGGCGCTCGCTGCCGTCCGCGAGGTGCGGGGCAGCTTCCGGGCGGCCGCGCCGGGGATCTCGGGCAGCCACTCGGGCACCAGATCGGGGCGCACGGCCTTGCGGGCCAGACCGGTGACACCTTCGAGCAGCCGGTCGTCGATCCGGGCCGCAGCGGCGACCGCCAGCCGGGCCGCCGCCTCCACGGCACGGAAGTTCTTCGCGGTGAGCGCGGCGACCCGCTCCTCGCGGGGGGAGTGCCGCCGGTGGCGGAAGTCCTTCATCATGGCGCCCGTGTCGATGCCGACCGGACAGGCGAGCTTGCAGGTGGAGTCGCCCGCGCAGGTGTCGACGGCGTCGTAGCCGTAGGCGTCCAGGAGCCCCGTCTCCACCGGGGAACCGTCCGGCTGCCGCATCATCTCCCGGCGCAGCACGATGCGCTGGCGCGGTGAGGTCGTCAGATCATGGCTGGGGCAGGTCGGTTCGCAGAAACCGCACTCGATGCAGGGGTCGGCGACCGCCTCGACCTCGGGGATGGTCTTCAGCCCGCGCAGATGGGCCTTCGGGTCGCGGTCCAGGACGATCCGGGGCGCGAGCACCCCGGCCGGGTCGATGACCTGCTTCGTGCGCCACATCAGTTCGGTCGCGTACGGACCCCACTCCAGCTCCAGGAAGGGGGCGATGTTGCGGCCGGTGGCGTGCTCCGCCTTGAGGGAGCCGTCGAAGCGCTCCACGGTGAGCCGGCAGAAGTCCGCCATGAACGCGGCGTACCGGTCGACGTCGGACTGCTTCGCCGCGTCGAAGGCCAGCAGGAAGTGCAGGTTGCCGTGGGCCGCGTGACCCGCGACGGCCGCGTCGAAGCCGTGCTCGGCCTGCAGCGCCAGCAGCGCCTCGCAGGCGTCGGCCAGCCGGGAGGGCGGGACCGCGAAGTCCTCCGTGATCAGCGTCGTACCGGACGGCCGGGATCCGCCGACCGCGGTGACGAAGGCCTTGCGGGCCTTCCAGTAGCCGGAGATGGTCCGGGCGTCGCGGGTGAACTCGTTGGTCACCGAGGTGACGGGCCGGACCAGCTCCAGCTGCCGCACGACCTCGGCCGCCGCCCGCTCGTACGCCTCCTGGCCCGGCTCGTCCGGCGCGCGGAACTCCACCAGCAGGGCCGCCGTCTCCTTCGGCAGTCCGGCCCAGTCGGCGGGCACACCCTGGACGCTGACCGAGGCGCGCAGCGTGTTGCCGTCCATCACCTCCACGGCGATGGCGCCCGCCCCGTTGAACAGCGGGACGGCGGCCGCCGCGGCCGTCAGGGAGGGGAAGAAGAGCAGCGCGGTGGAGACCCGGCGGTCCAGCGGCAGGGTGTCGAAGACGACCTCGGAGATGAATCCGAAGGTCCCCTCGGAGCCGACCATGAGACCGCGCAGGATCTCCACCGGCGTCGAACCGTCCAGGAAGGCGTCGAGCCGGTAGCCGTTGGTGTTCTTGATCTCGTACTTGGCCCGGATCCGGGCGGTCAGCGCGGCATCGGCCTCGATCTCCGCCTTCAGGGCGAGCAGCCCCTCGCAGAGCGCCGGCTCCGCGTGCGCCAGGTCCGCGTCGGCCGTGGGGTCGCCGGTGTCCACCACCGTGCCGCTGGGCAGCACGAAGGTGAGGGAGGAGACGGTCCGGTACGAATTGCGGGTGGTGCCGGCGGTCATCCCGGAGGCGTTGTTCGCGACCACCCCGCCGATCGTGCAGGCGATGGCGCTCGCCGGGTCGGGCCCCAGCAGCCGGCCGTGCCGCGCGAGGGTGGCGTTGGCCCGCATGACCGTCGTCCCCGGACGGATCCGGGCCCGCGCGCCCCCGTCCAGGACCTCGATGCCCGCCCAGTGGTGCCGCACGTCGACGAGGATGTCCTCACCCTGCGCCTGCCCGTTCAGACTGGTGCCGGCGGCCCGGAAGACCACGTCGCGCCCCTTGCCGTGGGCGTACGACAGGATCGCGGAGATGTCGTCGAGGTCCTCGGGCACGACGACGACCTGAGGTACGAACCGGTACGGACTCGCGTCGGAGGCGTACCGCACCAGGTCCGAGATCTTCCAGAGCACCTTCTGCGGTCCCAGCAGTGCGGTCAGCTCACCGCGCAGGGGCTCGGGGGTGCCCGCCGCCTGCGCGTCGGGCACCCGGTCGTGCGCGGGGTCACGCGCCGTGCCGGGGCGCAGGGATTGCGGATTCGGCTTCAGCAGTGGCATTCGGGATCCCCTCGGCGGCTCGGCTCGGCGCTTCGCACCCGGTCAGCAGCGGCGCTCCGGCATTCCGTCGACCAGAGCGGTCAGCAGCCCGCCGAGCACCTCGCGCTGATCGGCGGTCAATGGAGCCAGGATCTCCTCTGCGGCCGCCCGGCGCGCGTTGCGCAGCGAGCGCAGCGTGGCGGTGCCCTCGTCCGTGATCTCGATCCGGACCACCCGGCGGCTGTCCGGATCCGGGGTACGGCGCACCCGGCCGCTGGCCTCCAGCCCGTCCACCAGCGTGGTCACGGCACGGGGGACGACGTCGAGCCGCTGCGCGAGATCCGCCATCCGTGGCGGGCCGTCGTAGTGCGCGACGGTGCGCAGCAGCCGGAACTGCGCGGGCGTGATGCCGATCGGCTCCAGCTGGCGGCTCTGAATGCGCTGGAGCCTGCGGGTCAGCCTCAGCAGCTGTTCGGCGAGCACGCCGTCGCGGTCGGGGGAATCCATACCGGGAACAATATCAGGACCCTGTTCATTGTGAGTATAGGTAACAATGAGCTATGCTCTCATCTGTTCCACTGCCGAGGGCTGCGATTTCCGGGCCCGGAGCCCGCAGGGCGGCCGTCGGCCGTCCCGCCCCACCGCGGACGCGCCCGCAGGCGCGGGCGCCCGCCGTTACCTGTTGTCGCACGCCTGACGAAGGAGCCCATGAAACCCGACGAACCCACGTGGACACCCCCGCCCCGGGACGCCGCCCAGCCGCCCGCCGAGCTGCGCCGCATCCTCCGCCTCTTCCACCCCTATCGCGGCCGCCTCGCGGTGGTCGGACTGCTCGTCGGCGCCTCGTCGCTGGTGTCGGTCGCCTCCCCGTTCCTCCTGCGCGAGATCCTCGACACCGCCATCCCGCAGGGCCGGACCGGGCTGCTCTCGCTGCTCGCCCTCGGCATGATCCTCACCGCCGTGATGAACAGCGTCTTCGGCGTGCTGCAGACCCTCATCTCCACCACGGTCGGCCAGCGGGTCATGCACGACCTGCGCACCGCCGTGTACACCCAGCTCCAGCGGATGCCGCTGGCCTTCTTCACCCGGACCCGCACGGGCGAGGTCCAGTCCCGCATCGCCAACGACATCGGCGGCATGCAGGCCACCGTCACCTCGACGGCGACCTCGCTGGTCTCCAACCTCACCGCGGTCATCGCGACGGTCGTCGCCATGCTCGCGCTCGACTGGCGGCTCACCGTCGTCTCCCTGCTCCTGCTGCCGGTCTTCGTCTGGATCAGCCGCCGGGTGGGCCGTGAGCGCAAGAAGATCACCACCCAGCGCCAGAAGCAGATGGCCGCGATGGCGGCCACGGTCACCGAATCGCTCTCCGTCAGCGGCATCCTGCTCGGCCGCACCATGGGCCGCTCCGACTCGCTCACCAAGGGCTTCGCCGAGGAGTCCGAGCGCCTCGTCGACCTCGAAGTGCGCTCCAGCATGGCCGGACGCTGGCGGATGTCGACGATCGGCATCGTCATGGCCGCCATGCCGGCTGTCATCTACTGGGCCGCGGGTCTCGCCCTGCAGTCCGGCGGACCCGACGTCTCGATCGGTACGCTCGTCGCCTTCGTCTCGCTCCAGCAGGGCCTCTTCCGGCCCGCCGTGAGCCTGCTCTCCACCGGCGTGCAGATGCAGACGTCCCTCGCGCTCTTCCAGCGGATCTTCGAATACCTCGACCTCACGGTGGACATCACCGAACCGGAGCAGCCGGTACGCCTGGAGAAGATCCGTGGCGAGGTCCGCTTCGAGGACGTCGACTTCAGCTACGACGAGAAGAGCGGCCCGACGCTCAGCGGTGTCGATGTGACCGTGCCCGCCGGCGCCAGCCTGGCCGTCGTCGGTCCCACCGGTTCCGGCAAGTCCACCCTCAGCTATCTGGTGCCGAGGCTGTACGACGTCACCGGCGGCCGGGTCACCCTCGACGGGGTCGACGTGCGCGATCTGGACTTCGACACCCTCGCCAGGGCGGTCGGCGTCGTCTCCCAGGAGACCTACCTCTTCCACGCCTCGGTCGCCGACAACCTCCGCTTCGCCAAGCCGGACGCAACCGACGAGGAGATCGAGGAAGCCGCCCGCGCGGCGCAGATCCACGACCACATCGCCTCCCTGCCCGACGGTTACGACACCCTCGTCGGTGAGCGCGGATACCGCTTCTCCGGGGGCGAGAAGCAGCGCCTGGCCATCGCGCGCACGATCCTGCGCGACCCGCCGGTGCTGATCCTCGACGAGGCGACGAGCGCCCTCGACACCCGTACGGAATTCGCGGTGCAGGAAGCGATCGACGCACTCTCGGCAGGACGCACCACGATCACCATCGCCCACCGGCTCTCCACGGTGCGCGACGCCGACCAGATCGTCGTCCTGGACGGTGGCCGCACCGCGGAGCGCGGCAGCCACGAGGAACTGCTCCAGCAGGACGGGCGCTACGCCGCCCTGGTCCGCAGGGACACCCACCTCGCCCCCGTGGCAGCGGGCTGACCTGCCGCCCGGCCCTTGCAGCGGCATTGCGCCCGCTGCCCCGACTTCGCGGCCCGGAGCCGCTCCTTCGCCGGTCCCGCGGCGCGCGGCCGACGCCACACAGGCGCGGCACATACGCGACACGGACACGACGCGGACGGGGCGCACACGACGGCGCCGCCGCTCCCGTGGGACGGGGAACGACGGCGCCGGGCGGAGCTATGGTCAGATGAGCCAACCCACGAAGTGGACGACGCCGGCCAGCAGGTTGGTGATCAGGTTCATCGGGTGTTTCTCCTTGTGCATGATGTAACTCAGGGACAGCACAGTCGCGGTCTGCAGCCCGTCGCTTGCGCCCTGTAATCATCAACCGCCGCAGCGTGGTTGAGCAACGAATGCCGATACGATCACGCGTTCCAGCGAACATCCGATCCCCTGTTCGTGTGTTCACTTCGCGCGATGCGGGGCGCGTGTCGCCACGGACGGGGTACCGGACGGCGGGATCGGCGCGGGATAGCGTGCCCGCATGGTGAACGAGTCCCCGGACACCCCTCCAGGACGCAGGACCCGCCGCAGTTCCCGCCGCAGGCTCCGCCCGACCCGGCGCGGCCGTCTGCTGCTCCTCGTCGGAGCCGTGCTCGTGCTCGGGGTCGCCGCCGCCGTTCTCGTACCGCTGCTGACCAGGGAGCCGAAGACCGCCGAGCAGACCCGCTCCCTGGTGATTCCGGAGGGCCGGCGGGCAGTGCAGGTGTACGCGGCCGCCGACAAGGTCCTCGGTGAACCCGCCGGCACCACGGAGAAGGCCGTGGCGACAGCGGATCTGCCGCTGCCGGCCGAGGCGAAGGGCAACCCGGAGGGCTACCTCTTCCCGGCGACGTACCCCGTCACCTCCGCCACGACCCCGAAGAGCCTGCTGCGCTACATGGCCGACACGGCACAGAGCCGCTTCGGCAAGGACCACATCACGGCCGGAGCGCAGCGCAACAACGTCACCGTGTACCAGACGGTGACGATCGCCAGCATCGTCCAGGCCGAGGCGGACACCGAGTCCGACATGGGGAAGGTGGCCCGGGTCATCCACAACCGGCTCGACCGCGGCATGCCCCTCCAGATGGACTCGACGCTCAACTACGCGCTGAACCGCAGCACTCTGGACACCACCACCGGCGACACGAAGATCGACAGCCCGTACAACAGCTACGAACGCAAGGGCCTGCCGCCCACACCCATCGGCAATCCGGGCGAGCAGGCGATGGTGGCGGCGATCAGCCCCACGCCCGGCCCCTGGCTCTACTTCGTCACGGTCGCACCGGGCGACACCCGTTTCACCGACGACTACGCCGAACAGCAGCGCAACGTGGCCGAGTTCAACCGCAACCGCCGCGGCGCGGGCACCGGCTGAGCGGCGCGTACCGAAGCACTCACACGGACACGGACACGGCGTCCTCCTCGGCGGTCCCGGGCGCGGTCCGCGCCAGCAGCCGGCTGATGGAGCGGACGGCGGCGCGCCCGGCCCGGTTGGCGCCGATGGTGCTGGCGGACGGCCCGTACCCGACGAGATGGATGCGCTCGTCCCGCACGGCCTGTGTCCCCTCGACCTTGATTCCGCCGCCCGGCTCACGGAGCCTCATCGGGGCGAGATGGTCGACGGCGGCCCGGAAACCGGTCGCCCAGAGGATGACGTCGGCCTCGACGCTCCGACCGTCGTCCCAGGCCACACCGGTCGGCGTGATCCGGTCGAACATGGGGAGCCGGTCGAGCACCCCCGACTCGCGGGCCCGCCGGACGGCGTCGGTCACCGGCAGCCCGGTCACGCTCACGACACTCTCGGGCGGCAGCCCGCGCCGCACCCGTTCCTCCACCATGGCGACGGCCGCCCGGCCCTGGTCCGCGCCGAACGGCCCCTCCCGGAAGACCGGCGGCCGCCGGGTCACCCAGTGGGTGTCCGCCGCCACCTCGGCGATCTCCATCAGGTGCTGGGTGCCGGATGCCCCGCCCCCCACGACGACCACCCGCTGCCCGGCGAACTCGGCGGGCCCCGGATAGTTCGCGGTGTGCAACTGCCGCCCGCGGAAGGTGTCCTGTCCCGGGTACCGCGGCCAGAACGGCCGGTCCCAGGTCCCCGTGGCGTTGATCAGGGCGCGGGTCGCGTACGTCCCCTCGGACGTCTCGACGAGCAGCCGGCCGCCCTCGCCCTCACGCACCGCACTGACCTCGACCGGCCGGTGCACCTGCAGGCCGAAGGCGCGCTCGTACGCGTCGAAGTACTCCCCGATCACCTCGGACGAGGGCCAGCTGTCGTCGGCCCCGGTCAGCTCCATACCGGGCAGGGCGTGCATGCCGTGCACCTTGCCGTACGTCAGCGAGGGCCAGCGGAACTGCCAGGCGCCGCCGGGGTGCGGGGCATGGTCGAGGACCACGAAATCGCGGTCCGGCTCCAGACCGCTGCGGCGCAGATGGTAGGCGCCGGACAGACCTGCCTGTCCGGCACCGATCACCACGACATCGACTGAGT
Source organism: Streptomyces sp. NBC_01257 (assembly GCF_035917255.1). Taxonomy (NCBI): domain Bacteria; kingdom Bacillati; phylum Actinomycetota; class Actinomycetes; order Kitasatosporales; family Streptomycetaceae; genus Streptomyces; species Streptomyces sp. NBC_01257. The sequence goes on along the minus strand of NZ_CP108472.1, from coordinate 1,214,846 downwards.
GCACCCCGACGTTGTTCACGTTTCTACTAACCGTGGCGGGTGTGCGGATCTTCCCGCAGAGGCGATCGGGCCGTGCCCGGCCTCGCGCCCCGGCGCATCCGCCGGTCTCACCGCCCCCCGGCGAACAGCAACGGCGCCCCGCCCGGTGCGGAGGCCGGCCGGCCGTTCACCGCGGGCACTCCCAGCAACGGGGATGCCGGGACGGTCGACAGCAGCCCCCGGCGCGCCAGCTCGGGCGTGACACCCTCGCCGAACCAGTACGCCTCCTCCAGGTGCGGGTACCCGGACAGCACGAAGTGCTCCACCCCCAGGGAGTGGTACTCCTCGATCCGGTCCGCGACCTCGGCGTGACTGCCGACCAGCGCGGTCCCGGCGCCACCCCGCACCAGACCGACCCCGGCCCACAGGTTCGGCGCGATCTCCAGCTGATCGCGCGAACCGCCGTGCAGCGCCAGCATCCGCTGCTGCCCCACCGACTCACTGCGCCCCAGCGCCTGCTGAGCGGCCGCGATCGTGTCGGCGTCGAGGTCGCCGAGCAGCCGGTCGGCCGTCGCCCACGCCTCCTTCGAGGAGTCGCGCGAGATGGTGTGCAGCCGGATCCCGAACCGGACCGTGCGTCCCTGCTCCTCGGCCAGCCCGCGAATCCAGTCGATCTTCTTCTTCACATCGGCGGGCCGCTCGCCCCACGTCAGATAGACGTCCGCGTGCGCGGCGGCGACGGGCCCCGCCGCGGCCGAGGACCCGCCGAAGAAGATGTCGGGCAGCGGGTCCGGCGGCAGCGCCGTCAGCCCGCCCTCCACCTGATAGTGCTCACCGTCGAAGTCGAACGGCTGCCCGCTCCAGGCACCCCGCACCACCGACAGGAACTCCGCGGTCCTGGCGTACCGCCGGTCATGGTCCAGATGGTCCCCGAACCGGCGCTGCTCCGTCGAGTCGCCGCCGGTCACCACGTTCAGCAGCAGCCGCCCCCGGGTGATCCGCTGATACGTCGCGGCCATCTGCGCGGCGAGCACGGGCGAGATCACCCCCGGCCGGAACGCCACCAGGAACTTCAGCCGCTCGGTGTGCTGAGCCAGCGCCACGGTCGTCAGCCAGGCGTCCTCGCACCAGGTACCGGTCGGCGTCAGCACCGCCTCGAAGCCCAGCTGCTCGGCTGCCTTCGCGATCTGCGCCAGGTACTCGATGTCGGGGGCGCGCACCCCGCTGGTCGGGGTGATCCGGTCCCGCTTGATCCCGCCGTCGGTGTACGCGTGCCGGTCGACGAGCGTGCGCCCGTCACCGCCGGTGGGGAGGAACCAGTGCAGATGGACGTTCATGGGGAGGCCTTTCCGTACGAGCGGGGGAGGGCGGGTTCACAGAGGGGCACGGCAGGGGGTTCAGGAGACGAGGCGAACCGGTTCGGCCCCGGACCCGAACCGGACCCGGGGCCGGACCCGTTCGGCGTCGGAGCGTGCGGAGTCGGATCAGACGTCGGCCTCCGGACCGAGCTCGGCGAGCAGCCGCGCACGCAGCGCGGCGAACTCGGGTGTACCGGGCAGGCGTGGACGGTCCGCCGCGACCGGCGTCCCGTACGTGATCACGCCGTCCCGCAGCACGAGCGCACGGTCGGCGAACAGCAGCGCCTGGTCCACATCCCCGGTGACGAGCAGAACCGTGCACCCACGGTGCCGCCGCCGGAGCTCGGCCACCGGCCACGAGGCGGCGATGTCGCCGAACGGGTCGTCGAGAAGCAGCAGATCGGGCCGGCGGGCCGGCACCCGTGCGACCGGGACGCGCCGGGCCCCGTCGCCGGAGAGCGCCCTCGGCCAGGCCCGGGACCGACGGAGGGGCGCGCAGCCTTCCCCCACCACTTCCACGAAGCCTGGTCCGGGATGATCTCCCGAAGGCGGCACGAGCAGCTTGCGCCAGACCCGTTTCCAGGGCGCAGGCCGCGGTGCCGGCCGAAGGAGCACACGCCCCTTCGGCACCAGAACGGTCCCGCGGATCTCCCGGTCGAGCCCGGCGAGCACCCGCAGGAGCGTCGACTTGCCACTGCCGCCGCGCCCGAGCACGGCGGTGAACTCCCCCGCGCGCAGGGTGAGATCGAGCCCGTCGATGACGGCCCGTCCGCCGAAGGAACGGGTCAGCCCGACGACGCGTACGACGTCCTGCGGAGGAAGGGCCGGTGAGGGGGAGGGGGCGCTCATGACTCCGTGCAGGTCGGTCGCCATGACGGCAGCCTTTCCGGGATACGGACGACGGGATCGGGAGGGGACTCCGGGAGGCATTCCCGATACCCCGCCCCGGAGCCGGCCCGGTAGGAACCGGACCAGGAGATCCCCGGACGCATAAGGCCGAGGACGGAGACGGGACGGGGCGGGGCGTGCACACCATCAGGCGGAGGGGCCGACGGATCACTCCGCCCGGTCACTCACGGGTCATGCGTGGAGGAACGTCAGCAGCCGCGGCGACAACACGCGGCAGAGGCCACCCGCAGCAGGTCGATGTGACCGCGCGAAGTGAGCATGACTGACCGGAACATGGCGCCGAACGTAGCCGCCGACAGGAGGACGGTCAACGGTGTCTCGGCACCTGGACGAGCAATCCTGCGGAGTGGGCAGGAGAATGGACGCATGTCCTCCGCCTTCACCACCAGCGTCCTTCACGTCACCACCGGCACGACGGAGACCGTCACCGACCTGACGTCCGACTGCGAGCAGTTCCTCAGCCGCACGGCCGCGGGCCGCGACGGCCTGCTCAACATCTTCGTCCCGCACGCGACGGCGGGCATCGCCGTACTGGAGACCGGCGCGGGCAGCGACGACGACCTCCTGGCCGCCCTGCACGCCCTGCTCCCGGCCGACGACCGCTGGCAGCACCGCCACGGCAGCCCGGGCCACGGCCGCGACCACGTCCTCCCGGCCCTCGTCCCGCCGCACGCGACGCTGCCCGTGATCGCGGGACGGCTGGAGCTGGGGACGTGGCAGTCGGTGTGTCTGGTGGACACGAATATCTCTAATCCCAACCGTCAAGTTCGGTTGAGCTTCCTGGGCTGATCGCACAGCTCCGCAGGCCATGCCGCCAATCTTTCGTAGCATGCGCGTCACGACGGAGAAGCCTTGCGCAGTACGGACCTGAACATGATCGAACACCCCTACGACGGATGCGGCAAGTGCCCGCTGGCGCGCGCCCGCCTGTCCTGCAAGCTGGCGACCTCGTCGCGCGAACGCCAGGGGGACATCCTGGTCGCGGCTGGGGCCGTCGGTGATCGCGTCATCTGCTGGGCCGACGACTGGGAGGTGTCGGGCGCCCGCCCAATGAACCGCCCGAAGCTCGGGCCGTGGCTTGGCGACGAGAAAGGCCCTACGACGGTCTCGTCGCCGCTGCGGTGGACCGCCTCGGCCGCAACTTCTCGACTCCCTGAATACCGGCTGCAAGGTGCGCGCGAGGGGAAGCTGCTCGTCACGTTCGGGCCTGAAGCTCGGCTTGGAGGGCTCGGGCTCACAGCCCGAGCCCTCCAAGCCGCCGAAGAACACGTGTTGAGGGACGGGGGGCTGTCACATGGCCGGATCCATGGTCCGGGTGAAGTACCCCAGGTTCGGGTCGTCGGGTGTGCCGACCAGGAGGGCCCGGTCGAGGAGGAGGTTGTTGGCCTCGCAACTGGTCTCGGCGAGCATCACGCAGGCGTGGCACGCGGCGTGGTTGGCGCCGCCGACGCCGGTGGCGCGGGACTCGATGCACAGGGGGTCTGCCGAGCACCAGGACGCGCGGCGGAGGGCGGATTCCAGGATGTCGGTCAAGTTCTTCGGCTCGCCCTGGGCGACGAGTCCGCCGAGGCTGCCAGCGGAGTCGCTGGTGGCGGTATAGACGAGCAGTCCCGCCATGTCGTGGTCGCAGTACAGACGTTCCCGAAGGGCAGAGGAGGGATAGCCGGCGTCCAGGCTCCACTCGGTGATCAGGACGTGCGCGAGGGTGTGCAACAGAGTGTAGCGGGGAGAGGCGGGGGAGGGGTGGGGTTCGCCTTCGCCCGCGTGGTATTCGCGCAACATCTCCGTGTGGTTGGCGTGCAGTTCGCTGATACGGGCGGCGGCCTGTGTGTCGCGCTCCCAGGCGCGCAGTCGGTCCTCGGCCAGGCGCAGGAAGACGCCCTCGCCGCGTACTTCAAGGGCAGGTAGCCAGCTCTTGCGCTGGAGCGAGAGCGGAGCCTGGTGGGTGGGCCCCGCCGACTGCGCGTCGACGATCCGTGTGAAGGACGTCAGTGCGCGGACCTCGCGCAACCGCTTGACGAGCATCGGATCGGTCAGGCCGAACGGGGCGAGCAGACCGAGGTCCGCCTTCGGCGGGACGCAGACGAAGTCCTCGTCGTGGTCCTGCTGTTCCACCTCGGTGGCGTTGCCCGCGGCGAGGCTGTCGTACTCACCGCGAAGGATCAGGCGGTAGCGCTCCTCCAAGGTCGAGTCCTGACCGGGGGCGTCGTCCTCGAGCAGTCGCGTGACGACGTTCAGGTCGAAGTCCGTTCGCTTCAACAGCATCCGCACGGCCCGGCGCAGGTCTTCGGGGTCCGTGAACCCCGCGAGGTCCTCGCGGTTGTTGAGGACGGTCCGCGTCAGCTCGTCGTCCTTGCTGTACGGCGGGATGGACAGCGCCGAGCGCAGCACCGGCTGCCAGACGGCGGAGGAACCGCGCTGGAGCGTGCGGGGGGGCTGCGTGCAGTGCTCGGCGGGGGCGGCGTCCAGCCACGGCCGGCGGCCGGAGCAGGTGATACCCAGGTCGCTGAGGGCGCGCTGCCGGAAGGAGCCCTCCATGGACATGTCCGATGCGCCGCAACTGCACGACAGGATGACGGAGCGCAGTGAGGTGGTGGTGCCGGTCGACCGGAGCCGCATGACGCCGCCGCATTTCCCGCCGCTCGCGCCCTCCCCGCGCTCTTTCCGGTGCAGCCACTTCCAGTACGGGAAGTCCTCGATGTGCCCGTGCTCGCAGGCCATCACGAAGCGGGAGGGGACGAGCGGGTTGTCGGAGCAAGTCGGGCAGACGGATTTGCCTGACGGGCTGCCGAAGTCCTTGTACGGGGCTAGGAGTTCGCACTTGGAGCAGGACTGCCACCAGGGGAACCGCTTGACCCGGACGCCGTCCTCGCTCTCGTCGCCGGATGCGGGTGGGAGCCGGAAGTGGGAGACGCCGAGGAGGCTGGCCAGGCGCGGTTCGGTGATCGTCTGCGCTTCGTGACGGGACCACGACCGGTCGGCGTTGTCGAGGCCAGAGATGATGAAGGACTCGTTGTCGACGGCGATCAGTCCGCCCACCCCGTACGTGGTGATCATCTGAGCTCGGCGAACCGCGCCCTTGACCGGGTAGGTGCGGCGCGGCGCAGCGCTGCCCAGGTCTGAGCCGGTGCGCCGGCGGCGACGTGGCTGGGTCATGCGGAGGCCTCCGGGGTGGTCGAGTCGGTCGAGGGGGCGGCAGAGTCGGAAAACTTGCCCTTGGGCGCGATACTGTTCGGCTCCAGGAAGAGCTTGGATTCGGCGTCGACGTCGCGCAGGCTCCACAGCGTCTCCCACGCCTCCGAGCCCTCCGCCCGGTCGTCGAACGGGGCCAGCAACGACTTGCCGGATCGGCCGCGCTTGGGCTCGTACACCAGGTTGGGGTGGTCCTCGGCCAGTGCCAGCCAGTAGCCGATGAACTCCTCGACGGCCAGTTCGGTGGCCTGCTCCTCCTGCGGGTCGATCTTCCGGACACGTGCTGTGATCAGCGGTTTGATGTCGGCGCGTACGTGGTCGGCGAAGCGGGCGATGCGACCGGCCGCCTCGTCGTCGGCAGCCTGGGGGATGGTCAGGCGGGTCAGGGCGACCACCACGGCGTGCAGTCCGCGGTCGCGGGCGCGCGCTGAGAAGGGGGTGACCGACGTCGACTCGACCTCACGGTAGAGCGCGGAGTGGAAGTGGGTGAAGTTCTCGTAGTGCGAACGGTCCCGGGAGCGAGTCGCGTTGAGCATGACGGCGACCAGTCCGGGCCACCGGCGTCCGACACGGCTGGTGGCCTGGATGTACTCGGCGGTGGTCTGCGGCTGGCCCATTACGGCCATCAGGCCGAGCCGGTCGATGTCGACCCCGACCGCGATCATGTTGGTGGCGAGGAGGACGTCCACGGTGTCCGGATGGGGTAGCGGCTTCTCGATCTGCTTGAGGCGCGTGGGGATGACGCTCGCGTCGACGCGGCTGGTGAGTTCTGCGTAGCCGCTGCTGTCGCGTGGTGCGCAACTGTCAGCGCGTGCGAGGACTTTGAGCTGGTCGACGACGTCGTCGTTGACCTGGAGTTCGGCGGCCGAGAGCAGCCGGAGGCTGTTGAAGTAGCCGACCAGGGTCCAGTACGCGTCACGTACGTCGTCCGGGCAGTCGGCGCGTGCCGCCTCGTGGAGGAGGGCGGCGTAGGTGCGGATGAGGAGGGTCGCTTGGCTGGTGCCAGGGGCGAAGAGGCCCACGTAGCGGCGGGCCGCCTTGTTCTCGCGCGGGGTCTCGACGGCGAACCAGGAGTCGCGGCCGTCCAAGCCGGCCGGTGGGAACTGCTTGACGGAGCGGTCGAAGAGGCTAAGGCCCTGGGCGGCCGCGCGGCGAATGGTCGCAGTGGAGGCGATCACCTTGGGACGGCCGGCGAGCACGTCCACCGCCGTCTCGTACAGGCCGGTGAGCGTGCCGAGCGGCCCGGAGATCAGGTGCAGTTCGTCCTGCACGATCAGCTCTGGGGGCGGGGTGCCCTCCTGGAGGTCACCTCGGCCCCGGTCCAGGTTGAACAACGCTGCGGTCTGCGGGCGCCAGGGCATAGAGGCGAACTTGTCGACCGTGGCGATCACGAGAGTCGGGCGCGCCGCGTACACGGCCTCGTCGACGACGTGTACCGGCAGGCCGCCGTCGCGATGGAAGGCGCAGGAAGCGTTCGGGCAGCGAACGTGCATACGTGCTGCGAGCTCGTCTACCTCGTAGGCGCCAGCGTCAAGGCCCGCGCCGCACCAGGGGCAGGCGTGCAGTTGGACGGGGTTCTCGGTCTGCAGTGTCTGGCCGCCAGCCACCCTGGTCAGCCGCTCCGCGGCGGACTCCAGGGTGTTGGGCGTGGCCGACTTGCCCACCCACATGCCGATCGAGATCTCCTCCATGCCCAGTTCGTCCTCGTTGCGGCGGCGCAGTTCCTCCATGGCACAGATCAGGATCGAGGCGCGCTCGAACTGCTGAAGGGTGAGAAGGCGCAGGGTGTAACGCATGAGGACGGTGACACCGCCGCCTCGCGGGCCCAGGCGCTTCCTGCGCAGGAACGCGGTGAACGCGATCATGCCGAGATACGCCTCGGTCTTGCCACCGCCGGTGGGGAACCAGAGGAGGTCGGAGGCCGATCGGTCGGGGTGGTCCGGATCGTCGATCCCGGCCAGGCAGAGCAGCATGAAAGCGACCTGGAAGGGGCGCCAGGCGGCCTTCTCCAGATCGGGTTCACCCTTCCTCCCGTCCTTGATCCAGGCACTGCGGGCGCGCTGGGCCGCCATGACCTCGTTGGCGAGCTGGAAGGCGCGCAGCACGTCCGGCTTGTCGGCGAGCAGACGGATGCCGGCGCGCATTCGTTCCAGCGCGTCGAAGCAGTCCGTGATCCGTTCGCGGGCGGCGGGCTCGTGGGCGGTGCCGTACAGGGCCTTCGCGTCCGCCTCGCGGGCCGCGATCCACTGCTCGTAACCGTCTGCGAGGCGCGTCAGCGCGCCTACCACCGCCGACTTTGTACCGCGGGCCAGGCCGGTCATGCCGAGCGCCGAGACGTCGATGGCCGGGTTGGACTCGGTAAGGAGTACCTCGTGACTGGGTACGAACTCCGTGCGGATCTCGTCCACCGCCGCATCCTCTATCTCGGCCACGCCGACGGGAGCGGGTCGCCAGTCCCACTCGGCCGCACAGCCGTGGCCTACGGCGAAGGTCGGGACGTGCCGGTACAGGAGACGACTCGTGCGGACGTCGGGGTCGTCTGCGCCTCCTACGGCGCGCCGCTCGACGAAGCAGCCGGTGCCGTTCTCACCTCGTGCGGTCAGCCCGGTCTGGAAGACGGCGAAGGCGTCGGCCAGATCCCGCTCGGAGACGACGTCGGTGTTGACGAGCGTGACGGTGACGGTGACGGTGCCGGACTCCGGGCTTACGGGGCGTACCCGCACCGACAGTTTCAGTCCGCCCTCGATGTCCCGGAGCGTGCCCGGGTCCGTGACTGTGACATCCACCGGGACCGGGGTGAGGTCGAGTTCCCGACGCCGCCAGTGTTCCGTCTGCGCGTCGGTCGTCCGCGCCTGCGCCCGACGGGCGGCGACCGGACGGCCATCCGCGTCGACGGGCTCGTAGCGGGCACCGCGCACGGTGATCACGATGCGAGGGGCCAGATCCGGGTGGACGGCGAAGGTGACCCCCAGCGTGGAGGGCCTGCGCTGCCCGGCCGCGGAGGGTGCGGCGTCTGCCCGGTCGTCATCGGCCGCCTTGCCACGCAGCTCGGCGGCGTGGTCGTCGGCGCTCGGGTCGTCTCCCGGAGTGATGGGAGGGCCGACCTTGGCCTCTGCCCGACGCGGGAAGAGGACGCCCATGGGGTACCTGGCGACGGGGGCGTCGTCTGTGAGTACCTCCTCGCGGTCCGGATGGTCCGGCCCGTCGGGTCCGAGAAGCTCACGGCGCAACCGGTCCACCAGACCGTCGCGTACCCGGTAGTGGGCGGCGTACCGCCCGTTCTGCGTGCTCACGCCTGCTCCTCGTCCTTGTTGTCGTCACCCTCGGGCCACACGAACGTGCCGAGACCGGCCAGCCGCACCGCCGTCCACACCCCGTTGCCCGCCACGCCCGCGTCCGCGGCGACGGACGCGGCGCCGGCGATCGCCTCCAGGCAGTCCACGTGACCGCCCGTGATACTCGGGGGCCAGCGGACGTCCCACGTTCCGCTCACCTTCAGCACCTTGTACAGCTCACGCCGGAAGGCCTCCGACACCTCGCCCACGATCCGGTCATCCGACCCGTGGCGGATCAGGTAGCGCGGGCTCTGGCCGTCCCCCTCCGGCAACACCAGCGGCGCCATGAGGGTCACCGGGTCGCCGGGACGGACCGCGCGGCGCAGGTAGTCCTGGAGCCCCGCCGGGTCCGCGTCCGCGTCGGCGCCATGGCCCGGCGGGGCGTCCCGCCGGACATCCCGGCCGCGCAGCCGCAGCCCTTTGCGTTGCCAGGACTTGAACCCGCCCAGGTAGGAGCGGCCGCACGAGCGCTCGGTGCGAAGTTGCCGCACTTCCGGCCCCGGCACGTGCAGCAGCTCGTCACGGGCCCGTGTCATCGCCACGTATAGGCCTCGCACCTCGGCCACCGGATCGAACTCGGCGGGGTCCTTGACCATGTTCGGCAGCGCCGACCAGTCCGGCGGGTCGAGGAGTACGACGCGGTCGTACTCCAGGCCCTTGGCCCGGTGGACGGTCGAGACGGTCAGCGGGGGTGAGTCGGCGGGGGCCAGCTCCTCGGGGAACCTGCCGGCTGCGATCAGGTCGCGGACTCGGGAGAGGTCGATCTGCTCGGCCCGGCCGGAGCCCGCGCGGGCGTACCGCAGCAGGACCCGCCACGCTTCGTCAAGGTCGACACCGGCAGGCGGGTGAAGCTCGCCGAACAGCGTGTCGAAACGGCCCTTCGCTAGCACGCCCGCGTCCGTCCGAGCCAGTAGGCCGGCAATCCAGCCGGGCGCGAATCTGTCCTCCAGCTTGTGCTTGAGGATGTGGGGGACACCGTGGCCGCGCAGGCGCTCGGAGACCACGAGTGCCTGGCGGTTGTCGCGGGTGAGGATCGCCGTCGGCGTCGGGTTCTCCCGGAGGGCGAGGAGGAGCAGTTCGTCGTCGAGGGAGTCGAAGCCGAGCAGGTCGGCGGTCCGCTCGGACAGGTCCCGATACAGCCGTTCGGCCTCGGCGGCGTCGGGGCCGAGCCGCTGTATACGGCGGGTGAGCGGCAGGGCGGTGCGCGAGTCGGTCGTACGGGCACGGAAGTTGGCGGTCAGTGCGAGCTCCACCAGGTCGTCCAGGTAGGAATCGCGGAGCCAGTCGAAGAACCAGCCGTTCTCCGCGGCCCGGTTCTCCGGAGGCACCTGGAATCCGTAGATGCCTTGGGCGCTGTCGCCGACGATCGTGAACCCCAGTTCTTCCTGGTGCTTGTCGAGAAGGGTCTCCACCAGATTGCGGCGGTCCCCGACCAGGTCCTGCGCCTCGTCGATCACGACATGCGCCGGCGGGCCCTCCTCAGTCGCTTCCAGGGCCCCGGCGGCGATGGCCCTCGCCGCCGCCCTGACCCGGTCGTCGAAGGACTCGGCATGCCAGTCCGTGTCCGGATAGGTACGGAGCAGCAGGTCGAGGGCCCAGGCGTCGAAGGTGCGCGCCCGCACCCGGTTCGCCCGCTCTCCGTGACGGGCGATCTGGTCGGTCAGATCGCGTACCGCAGCGCGGGAGAAGCTGAGGACGAGGATCTCGCCCGCCTCGAGGGCGTCGTCCGGATCGCCGCCGCCGACGAGGTAGTCCAGACGGCGTACCACCGTGTGCGTCTTGCCGGCCCCGGCGCCCGCCATGACCAGCAGACGGGCGTCCCAGGGCTGTTCGACCACGGCGCGCTGCTCGTCGGTGAGCGGCGGCGCGGCCGGACGAGGGTGGATCACTGACCGCTCCAGAGGTGCTCGAACTCGGTGAAGGCGAGGTTGTGGTCGTAGTTCACGATGTTGTCGCGGACGTCGAGGATCAGGCAGGTCTCCTTGCCGCCGTTCAGCGGTCCGCGCAGGCCGCGCCCGATCATCTGCTGGTAGACGTTCGGGCTGTACACGGGGCGGGCGACGACGACGGCGCGCGTCGCCGGGGCGTCGAAGCCCTGCGTGAGGACGCCGAAGTTGGTCAGCACCCTCGTACGACGTGCGCGGAAGTTCTCCACCCGCGTCTGCCGGTCGTTCTTCGAGGTGCCCGCATCGACGGAGGCGGCACTGATGCCCAGCTCCTTGAGCTGGGCGGCGAGCGTCTTGGCGTGGTCCACGGAGGTCGCGAAGACCAGGACCGGCCAGTCCTCAGGCATCTCCGCGATCTTTTCGACGATGCGGGCGCTGCGGTCATGGTCCTGGGCGAGCCGGAGCTCGGCGGTACGGGACAGCACCTTCATCTGGTCCGCGTGCTGAATCTCCTCGGGGCTCAGCGTGATGGAACCGCCTTCCATCACTCGGTGCTCGGCGCTGGCCAGGACGCCCAGCCCACGCAGTTCGGCGTACGGGTCGTCACCGGTGAACACGCCGTCGTCGAGGCGGTTGGCGCCGAAACGCTCCACCAGATGGCGGGTCGCCTCCTCACTACGCCCGCGGAACGGGGTCGCGGTCAGGCCGAGCAGGTGCCGGTCAGTCTGCCGGGAGGTGAGCCCGAGCTGCGCGAGGATGCGGGTGTAACGCGGCGACGTGGCGGTGTGCGCCTCGTCCACGATCACCAGCGCGGCTTGCCGCAGCCAGGCGTACGACGGATCGGCCAAGCAGGTGTCCATGTCCAGTTTCGCGTCCGTTGCGACGACCAGGTGCGGCCGGTCGTCGACCGGCCCTGCCTCGCGCGTATGCCACAGCCGGCTGATCGCCAGCGGCCCGGCGCCGCCGGCCTTCTCCCAGACGAACTTCCAGCTCTGCACGGCCTGTTCGCACAGCTCCTCGGTCTGGCCGATCCACAGGATCGGACCGGAGAGCTCGCCAGCCTGTTTGATCCAGCGGATCACGGCCTCGGAGGCTACACGGGTCTTGCCCGCGCCGGTCGGCAGCGACAGCATCGCCCGTTGCGGCTGGAGCCGGTCGAGCATCGCGAAGATGTTGTCGGCCAGTCTCTCCTGGTAGGCGTGCAGGCGCGGGAAGTCGCGCGGACCGTCGACGTCGATCCGCGGTTCCAGGGTCGGGACGCGGAAGCCGGCGAACGAGCCGGGGAAGCCGAGTTCGGTGACGAAGCGGACAGCGGCCGCGGAACCGTGGTAGGCACTGGGGGCGTCCGGATAGCGCTGCTGCAGATCGCGGGCGTGGACCTGGAAGATGCCGTCCTCGTGTACGTAGAAGGCGAGTTCAGCGATGCGACGCGCGGACTGCTTGCCGCCGGGGGCGGCTCGCTCCGCGGAGAGCAAGGTCGTCGGGAGCCGCTCGCGGAGGACATCCGCGCCGAGCAGCAGGAGCAGCTTGTCGACGATGCCCTCGGCGTCGCGCACGCGCCTTCGGGCCTCACGGAGCGCCTTGTCCGCGGCGTCCCTGCGCTCGTCGGCGAGGAGCGTCTTGCAGCCGTTGGCACCGAACCCGAGGCGCAGTTCCTTGTCGACGGCCATCAGTATGCCGAGGCGGTCCTTCACCATGTCGGCGACGAGCACTCGCGACCCGAGCAATGCGCTCACCAATTGCTTGGGCGTGACGCCGTTGGGCGTGCGTGTCACCTCCTCCAGCTCGGTACAGCGCACGAGCGAGTACTGGGAGATTCTGCTCGCGGCGACCTTCCGCAGTGACGGGAACACCTCTCCGAGCTGTACGGGCTCGTCGCCCGCCACATGCCGGGTCTCGACGCTGATCACGTCACTGAACGGGATCATGTTCCAACGTTCGATCATGAGCTCCGCGTCCTCGGCGGAGCCGACGAGGAGCGCGGGTTGCTTCTCCACCCGCAGGGACCGGTACTGGGCGGCGTCGGAAGCGACGGCGATCTCGGCGTCCTCACGGGCTTCCCAGGCGTCGCCGACACGGCAGCGGGTGAGCCCATCGGGGAAGTCCAGCTCCCGACGGGTGAGCAGGACGTACATCGAGCCGACGAACGCGTCGTCCTCACTGCTCGCCAGTTCGGAGAAGAGCTCCTCCCAGCGACCCTTCGGAAGCTCCTCCAGAGAGGTGGCCAGGTGCAGTTTGCGGGCCTTCTCCGCCGGGAGGTCGGCCACCGGCAGGAAGGCGCCGAACTCGGCCAGCTGCGGCCCGACAGCCTGCGCGAGTGGCTTGACCCCCTGGGACGTCCGCACGCGGCCGTGCTCGCGCAGCATCCAGCGGAGGGGAGAGAGAACCTGCTGCCGGGTGCTGGAGCGGCCGCCGATCTGCACGGTCCAGAAGTCGATCAGCGCCTCGTCGGGCAGTTCCGCGAGGAACCGGGCACGGGCCTCCTCCGACATCCGCTCCAGCAGGTGCAAGGGGCCGCCGACGGGGGACCCCTCGGCCTTGATGGTGGTGAGGCTCGGCTTCCGGTTGGCGTACTCCGGCTTCCGGGCAAGGATCTGGCGCAGCGCCTCCCGGTAACCGTCGAACCAGTAGGCGTTGGACACGTCGTGGCCAGGCGTGGGCCGATCGCTGAGCCGCAGGTCGCGGAAGAACGAGCGGTCGTCGGAGTGGAAGGTCAGATCGACCGCGATCGTCGGGTCGGACTTCGCGGTGACCACCGCGCCAGGCAGCATCACGTCCCGCACCGGAACGAACCGACCGGCGGCCGTACGGACGTGCAGCGCCGAAGCCGCGTCGCCGACCTTCTGCAGGATCCGGTGGCCGAGCCGGTCGCTGCCGGCCCGGTGCAGGCGGTCCCAGAACTGCTCCCACTGGCGAGGCCCGTAACCGGCGAAGCCTGCCTCGAGCACGGAGAGGAAGCGGCCCTCGGCGTCCGCCTCCCGCACCCCCAGCGTCCGCAGGGCGCGAGCGGCCTCCGGGTCGGCGGCCAGCTCGGGGTGGACGTAGGTCAGGGTCTCGCGCAGGGAGCTGTCGTCGCTGCGCAGATAGATCTGACCGGCGGCGGGCGGCACCATGCCCATGTCCTCCGTGAGCAGGACCTTCGCCGTTCGTGCCTCGGCGGCGAACTCCGGCTTCGTCTCCACGATGTCGGCCACGATGGTGAGCGCCGCCGCGGACGCCTTCGGCGTGCCGTCGGCGACCAGCGCCTCCAGCCAGTCCCGCAGAGTCGCACGCTGCTTGCCCGCGGCGGACAGGATGTGCTCGACCTTGCCGGAGCGCACAGTCGTCGCCTCGACGGAGGGGTGCAGCCAGTCAGTCGGCCGGCCGGGGTACTCGTGCCACGTCCGCAACCAGCGGGGGAGGGACTCGTCCTTGCCGAGGGCGGGGTGGATGTTCAGGTCCGTCGGGACCCGTAGCGTGCCGGTCTGGTCGGGCAAGGACGGGCGACGGGCGGCAGCTGTCCAGATGTTCCGCATCAGGTGCTGGTCGGCCCAGGTGATCGTCTCGACCTGCTTGTCGCGGCCGGGCAGCAGCGGCAGGTAAGCGGCCGGGTCCTCAGCGGGCGCGAGCTGCGGCAGGGAGTCGACCACGAGTTCGGCGGCGACACGGAGCATCTCGTTGTTGAAGGGGCTGGCGTCGAGGAGGTTCTGCCGGTCCTCGTTGGTCTTCCACGCGCCGTTGAGGATGCCGGTCAGCGTCATCTGGTACTTGGTCGGGAAGAACGACCACAAGCGCCCACGGCCGGACTGCGCCTGGTGAAGGCCCTTCTGCTTGTCGACGGTGAACTCGGGGACCGCCCAGGACAGCTCCAGGCTGAAGCGGTCGTGCAGTTCGCCGGCGTCGTTGCGGGCGGCGACGGACGGCTCGTGGCTGGTGCGGAAGACCAGCCAACCGGACTCCTCCGGCGTTGCCTTGAGACTGCGGACCTCGTGCACGCGGTGACGGGCGCCGTCGTGCGTGACGGTGAGGACCCGGCGCTGGATCGGTCGCTGCCTGCGGTCCTCCAACGTCACCGTGGCCACATGCGGGGAGAACAGCTGGAACCCGGCAGGGAACTGCTCGCGCCCCAGCGGGCGTCCCTTCCCGGTGTGGCCGAGCATGTCCTCACTCAACCGGTCGGCCATGCCTTCCAGGAGGGGCAGGCGTACGACGGTCGTGTACTCGTTGAGGAGTTCGTCGAGGATCTGGTCCGAGGCCCGTTCGTCGGTCTCGTCCAGAGAGCGGGCCATGCGGAGGACCGGCGCCTCGAACTCGTCGCCGAGGGCAGTCGCCACCTCGGGGATCGCACGGATGCGGTCCAGCGCCCAGGCGCGGTCGAAACCGAAGGATCCGGTGGTCGAGAAGAACTGCGGGGCGTCCGTGACCACGAGGACGGACTTCACGCCGACGCCAAATCTTCCGATCTGCCCCCCGCGCTTTTTCGAGACGCTCATGCGGAGAATGGTCTCGGCGCCTTCGGCGGTGACCGGAGTTCCCTGGTTCGCACAGTAGAGGTGCGTTTCGGTAAGGACCGCGTGTACCTTCCCGCCCGGTTCGGCAGCCACTTCGTCGGCGCCGTTCTGCACCAGTTCGAAGAGCTGTCGGTCCCCGTATCCGCCTTGCGTGATGCGACGCTCAGAGTTCGCGTGTTCGGGGATGAGACCCGGGTCGACGGCGTATGTCCGCAGCACGCGTTCCGACTGGTCAACGATGGTGCCGACGACCGTCGGGGGGACGCTGTTCATGTTACTCCGATCGAAACAAGTGAAAGAAAACGAAACGGAGTGGGGGAAAGTCGAGGAGGGGGAAGTTGACGCGGCATGTTTGAAAGCGAAAGGGAGCGGAAAGGTGTGCGATAAAGGCAGAGCTGTCCCTTGGGAAAGTTATTCGGCCAGCCCTCTCCAACCGGATGGCGATTATCGTAGGGTGCCGCCTCCGTGTGCCGCAAGGTGTATCCGGTACGAGATGTGGAATTGCCAAGTCCGGGGGCTGGCGGGGCCCTTGAAGCGGAATCATAACCCCCGGTTTCTCGAGTAAGGGGGTCGGTCATGTCGCTCCTTGTACGGCACGACCCCAATAGAGGGAGACGCCAGGCGGCCTGTCAAAGGTTCTTTGACATCCACGGCTCTCGTCAAGCGCCTGGGGTACGCTGACCCGCGCAACCAGCGTCGACGTCTACCCGAGCGGGTGTGAAGCATGGAGACGGGAACCGAGTTCGGCCCCTGGCTGGCCCGGCAGTTGAAACTCACGGGCAAGAGCCAGACGGAGTTGGCCGACGAGATCGGCGTCACCCGTGCGGCGGTCTCGGCCTGGGTGACCAAGCGCGCCACGCCGCGTACCGAGGTGGCCGCGCGCATTGCTGAGGCCCTCGGCACGGACATGGCCACCATGAGCACCAGGAACACGGACACCACGGCCGGCCTCCCGATCGGCTGGTACCACCGTCCTGAACACGCTGACCGAGGCCGCGAGATGGGCAACGCGGCGACCTTCGCCTTCGACGCCGACGTCGAGGTCCTCGCGCGCGAGACCGGCCAGAACAGCCTCGATGAACGCCTCCCCGACAACGGCCGCCCCGTGCGTCTGCGCTTCACCCTCCATGAGCTCACCGGCGAGAATCTCGCCGACTTCCTCGCCGCCATCCAGTGGGACGATCTGTACAAGCACTACGAGGCCGTCACCCAAGGCCGCGACCAGAAGGTCACCCGCTCCGTCCGCGCCGGCCTGCGCGACCTGCATGACCGAGACCGACTGATCCTCCTCCGCGTCGACGACTACAACGCCTCCGGGCTCACCGGCGACGAGTACGACGACAGCCGATACGCCGCCGTCGTCCGCCGCACCCTGGACAGTCACAAGTCCGGTGCCACCGCCGGGGGTTCGTACGGCCTCGGCAAGGCCACGCTCTGGGGAACCAGCCGCCTCGGCATGGTCCTGATCAACTCCACCCTCTCCGAGCCCTACGAGGGCCGCACCGAACGACGTGTCGTCGGCCGTCTGGAGCTGCCCTGGCGCCGTATCGGCGACGAGGCCCTGGCCGGACCTGCGTGGTTCGGCCGCGCCGACCCGGACACCGAAGGCGCTCGGATCGCCCGCTCGTGGTGGGCTGACGAGGAGATGGTTCGCCGGCTCCACCTGTCCCGTGAGGGCGACGAACCCGGTACGTCCTTCCTCGTCGTCGGCGCGCACGACATCGCCTCGCTCGCCGAGGGCGTGCCGCTGGGCGATGACGAAGACCCCGATGACTCCGCGTCTGGTGGCGGCGATGAGCTCCGCCGCATGCACCAACGGCTGAAAGCCGCCCTCGGCCGCAACTTCTGGGCCGCCATGACAGCAGCCGACGGAGTCCGCCCGCATCTGGAGGCGTCCGTCCGCTCCTTGCGCGACGGCAAGGAGCTGATTCCGGAAGAGCGGATCGACCCTGCCGTGACCGAGCCCTCCCGCTCCCGTGCCCTCAAGGCATTCCTCGACGGAACCACCGTGGACCGCCTCACCGAGGCAGGTCAGGTAGCTCAGGCCTCTATTCCGCTCAGGATCCCAGGTCGCGATGGGCGCTCCACCACCGGCCAACACGAGGCCGTACTCCTCGTCACCGACGCGGTCGACGGCGAGGAGACCGTGAACGTCATGGCCGCGATGCGAGGCAATCGGATGACCGTACGGTCCAGGGCCGTCCCCGGCATCCCGCTCGGCGCCAACCCCTTCCAGGCGGTCCTGCTCACCGGTACGGCGGCGGGCGAGAAGGCTCCATACGCGGTGGAAGCAGAGACGTTCCTGCGTGCCGCCGAGCCCCCCGAGCACAACAAATGGGCCCAAACCGAGGATCTGACCAACGACTACGCGCCCAGCGCCCACCGCCGCATCACGACGATGCTCCACTCCGCCCACGCCCAGGTGAAAGGGCTCCTCGCTCAGCCCAAGCGGCAGAGCAAGGCGCAGCGCGACGGCGGCAACCTCGCCAAGCTCATCACGCCCAAGGCCGAGCGCAAGGGGAAGCAGCACGCGAAACCCGGATCCCGGCCGACGCTGACCGATCTGAAGCCGGTCATCCGTGCCGACGGCGCCTGGGAGATCACCGGAGAGATCACTGTCCCGCGAGGCGGCGACGGCTGGCGCGCCCGACCGACCGCGGCGCTCGCCGTCCGTTCCGGCACCAACCCGCAGGTGGCCTGGGCCGAGCTGGAATCCGTACGGGACTGCGAGGTCGTCGATGGCGCCCTGCACTTCACTCCCGGTACCCGCAGCGCCGTCTTCCGGGCGATCACCGACCCTGCCAGCCAACCCGTACGTGGCCACCGTTCCAGCCTCGTCGTCGAACTCGACCTCGTGGAAGGGGAAGCGCGATGAAGATCTACCCCTATCCGCGACTGCGCGCCGCTGCGACCGTCACCATCGACGCGGCCAGCGTCCTCGCCCCCGACACCCCACGTGAACCGCTCGCCTCCTCGGCGCGTTCCATCATCGACCGCGTGCTGACTCTCGGGACGGCCGAGACCGAGGGTTGGGACACCGCCGCTGTCAAGGTCGCCGCGACCATCCCGGAAAGCGCCGTCCGCGCCGACGCCCCCTGGGCGGACCTCGAGGTCTACGCACTGCTCACTGAGAGCGCCACCAACACACGGCTGACCGCCCGCCTAGCGCCTACCGCCGACGACCCCTGCCGCTGGACCGGCGAACTGCGGATCGCCCGCGCGGAAATTGCCGACCGAGGCCGGCTCTCCGCCCAGGTCGTCGCCACCGTCGACGGAGTACCCGGCAGGATCGTCGGTGAGTCGGAGGACGATTGGTTCGTTGACGTCACCGCCGACGCACCCGTCCGCGACCGGCCGTTCGAGACCAAGCGGCACAGCTTCGCCGAAGGCCCCTCCTGGCTGCGGCAGATGAAGGACGCGCCATGGGTCATCGACCCGTCCGGCAAACTTCCCACCGTCCACGTCAACACCGACGTGGAGGGCATGGAGACGCTGCTGGACGCGAACGGACGAGGCATCGAAGGCGCCGTAGGTGAACTCCTGGCAGCACAGATGGCTTCGGACATCTGGCTCGCGGTCTTCCACGCCGCCATCGGCGACCTCGAACTCGACGAACGGGAACGCCCGATCTTTCCGGGCGGCTGGCGCGGCTCCGTACTGCGCGAGATGCTCCCCGACATCCTCCCCGACCAGCCGCTCGAGACCGCGCTGCGCACGCTGCATGAACGGCGCGTCGGAGCCAGCGGATGGACGGACATCCAGCCCCGCATCCATTACGCCGCCGCCCGCAAGGGGGGCGCGGGCTCCACCGTCGTCCAGGCCGTACGCGGTCTCGAACGACTGCGCCGAGAGGACGAGGACGCGTGACCGGCAAGCCGACCCATCAGCCCGAGTACCTGAAGCTCCTGCCTGACCGCAGCGCTGGCCTCTTCCTCACGGAGGGGTTCCTCGCGGGCCAGGAGGACGTCAGGTCGATACAGCTCAACCAGGTCGCCGAACCCCTCCCTGAGCAACGGCGCTACTCGTTGGCGCGGATTCGTGACCTCGTCGAGGACGCCATGTACAGCTTCGGCGTGAACAGGACCGGCGCCGACGCCTGGCTCGCCCCGCGCCTGCACGCCACCCTGCGCCTCACCCGCGTCGAGGCCGCCGACCCCGGACTGTGGAACTACGTGGCACTCGGCGCCGCCCCCGACTACGTGCACTGGCGACACACCCGCTCCGGCGCGCGGCGCGCGGAGCCGGCGCCCATCCCTGTCGATCGCTTCAAGGGACCGCACTACAAGCAGGCGTTCGCCCGTCTGTGGTGGGCTGCCGAACTCTTCCGTGACGGTCCCGACTACGGGCCGGTCGTCACGGCCTGCGGCAACCAGGAGATGATGAACACGGCCCTCCGCTTGGAGGTCATGGACCACTGCCCGACCGCCCAGGCCGTCGTACGCCTCCTGTCCGACGGTACGGTCAGCACCGGTCGCGAAACCAACGCCCTCCTCGCCGCCGTCAACGCGGCCGCCTCGACACTCTTCCTCGACGCACTGGCACCCGACGTGGAGCGTGATCCCGCGAATGCTCGCGCCTGGGTCGACGGTGCAGAGTATGCGAGGCCCGCCAGCCGGCGCGTCATCCCTGGTGGCCCGGACGAGGACCGTGCGCCGGAGGAATCCGTGAAGACCCTCGTCGACCAGTTCCGTGAACTCTTCGCTGAGGCCCCGGTACGCGGCAAGGAGAGCCCATCGGAACCTGGGTCGCAGGGCGGAGTCCTCTCGAGCCCGGCGGCTGAGTAGCGCCGCCGAGGCTTCGCGGGGCAATCCTTAGAGCTCGGTCTGTCTCCGGGTAGCGGCCTCAGGCCACTGATTCAGAAGCCGTCGTAGCCCAGCGAGATCTTGCCGTCGGCGCGCAACGGCAGGTCGAGGGCCGCCGTCAGGATGTGGGCACCGAGGAGAGGCGGGATCGCGTTGCCGATCTGTTGGGCGATGGCCCTGCCACTCCAGGGGTAGAAGCGGGGGAAGGTCTGGAGAAGGCCCGCCTCCTCGTTGCCGAAGCGGCTGTCCTGCTCGACTCCGTCCCGTACCCTGAGCACCCGGTTACGGGAGATCTTGCCGGTGACGGTGAACGCCGGTTCTTTATCCGTGCGGCGGCCGCGCGCCTTGGGGTCGCCGCCTGTGCCGTAGTTGGAGACCACGGTGAAGTCGTGCTGGCCTAGCGCCTCTCCCATGGATACCCAGGGCGCGAAGGCGGCCGGGGGCTGGGGGATCGCGGAGACGTCCTTGCGATAGCGCTGGTGGGTGGGTTGAGGGAGGCGGGCTTCGACGGGGTTGCCGGGGATCTGTAGCCGAGCGACGAGGACAGCTCGGCGGCGTGTCTGCGGCACGCCGTACTCCTCGGTGTGCAGGATCTCCGGTTCGGCGACCGAATAGCCCTTCGCGCGGAGGACCGTCGCCATCGCCTGCCAGACCGGGAGAACCGCCGGGACCTGCTCGAGGATCACGGCCTCGTAAGGTTCCCCCCGCCCGATCGCCGTGAGTGCCCAGCGCAGAGGCTCCAAGACGAGCCCGGTGCGCTCGTCATCGAGCAGTGCGACGTCGTCGCGGACGTCCTCACCGTCCCCCATGCGCTCGATGAACGCGAGCACCTGGTCGAGCGCGCGGCGCCCCGCGCCGCCGCCGGCCACGGTGAAGGTCTGGCACGGCGGGCCACCGGTGAGCACGTTGGCCGTCGGGAACTTCTCAGGCCCGAAGAGCCGGACGTCGCCCTGCAGGGTGAGCACGTGCGGATCCTCTTTCTTGAGGCTCGCCTCGTACGCGCGACGCGTGGCGCACGCGTCCGCGTCCCACTCGATTCCGGTCACCGGGATACCGAGACGGTGCGCCGCCACGTCGAGCCCGCCGGGGCCGGCGAAGAGATCCACGATCTCGTAGCGGCTCACTTGATCTCCTGTCGGTGCGCGATTCGTTCGATGCGTGGGGCAGCCTTATGCGGAGGGATCGCAAGACGCTCGTCACCAGCGGTTTTGTCCACCATCGGTCCCACAGGTTACCCGCTCGGCCAGCGCGTTGGGGCTGATTCACCTGCCGGATCCGAGTACTGGATGCGAGCGACTCAGTTGCCGAGGGCTACCCGTATCGCGAGGCCGAGGGCTCGGCCCACCGGCGGCGGCGAGGCATGTCCAACCTGTCGGTAACGGGCTGTCTTGCGTCCCGCGAAAGCCCACTCGTCGGGGAAGCCCTGCAGCAGTGCCGCCTGCTCGACAGTCAGCGGTACCAGCCCCTTGTTATTGGAGACGCTGGCGTCCAGACGGAAGGCCGGTCCGGGCGCCTCATCGGCGACGGTTCCACCGTTCACGCCCATCCGCGCCCAGGAGCGCTTCGACCCGGTCGGGCCCAGGTCGGCTCCGCCGCGGTTCCATGATCCGCCCACCAGAGTCGGAGCGACGCGGTCCGCCCCTGCCGCCCATGCGGCCGCTCCGGTCCAGCCCCGCGCGGCCATGGAGGCGGCGAGCGACTCGCCCACCGTGGGCGGAGGCACGGAGGGGGCCGGAGCGGTGAAACCGTCCAGACCGCCCCCTTTGAACGCCACCAGTATCCCCTGCTTGCGATCTTGCGGGACGCCGTAGTCCATCGCGTTGACGACGAGCCAGCGATGCCGGTAACCGAGGTGCTGGAGCTCGCTTGCGACGTACGAGCGGATCGGTTCGTACGCGGGAGCCGACACGAGGGCGGGAACGTTCTCGATGAGCAGGGCCCGAGGCTGCACACCGTGCATGAGCATGATTGTCGCTTCGAGTAGACGGATCTCCACGTCGCTGTCCTGCCGCCCGACCGCCGCGGCCGCCTTGACCCGGGGGAGACCGGCGGCGAGGAGGTCGACGTCGTAAACCTCCTGGTGGTCGACGGGGTCGAAGTCCAGCAAGTCGGCTTCGAGGACCTTCCACCGCGGCCGGTTCAGGCGCAAGGTCTCGCAGGCCACGGGACGGTTGTCCAACAGGAGAACCGGGTCGAACCCGGCCTGTTCGAGGCCGAGCACGAGGCCGCCGGCGCCAGCGCACACCGCCAGGCAGCCGAGCCGTCCGGCCAGGGGTTCTTCCATGGTCACCATTCATGGTCGTCGTACATCGGTGGCTTTGAGAGTCGACAGTCGAGAGGAGTCGATCATGAGTGGTCGGGGCGCTGTTCCCCTCCTCCTCCGTGGAAATGCCTGGTCAGCCCACGACGCAAGGAGTCGGCGACTGCGATGATGCCCTCGCCCTCCTGAGTGGAGTCCACCGTCGAGAAGCGCACCACGCGGGACCTGCGAGAAGGCGCGGCCGCAGCGCACCGCCTTATGCCGCCCACTACGCGGTCGGAGGCCTGCAATGTTTCCGCCGAGAGACCACGGTTTCGTACACGACAGCCGCCCCCTCCTCCGCCGACTGGTGCTCCCAGAAGCGAAGCACGAGCCAGCCGGAATCCGCCAGGCGTGCGTCAGTCTCACGATCGCGCTGGATGTTGCGGTCGATTTTCTCTCGCCAGTAGCCAGGGTTGGTCTTCGGTGGAGTGAAGTGTTCTGGGCAACCGTGCCAGAAGCAGCCGTCGACGAAGACCGCGACCCGGGTGGGGCGGAAAAGCAGGTCGGCGGTACGGCGCATATCAGGCAGCGGCTTCGCCGCGACCCGGTAGCGAAGTCCTGCAGCGTGTACGAGCGATCGGAGCGCCAGCTCGGGGCCGGTGTCGCGGCCCCGGTTCGCGAGCATGCTGCGGCGGTTGCCGGCCGAGGACGCCCAGGACCCTTCAGGAGGGGTCCAGCCGGCGGGCCCCTCGGCAGGCTTCGGCGTGCTGCTGGTCATAGGGCACAAAGAATACGCGTGAGCACATCCTCTCGCCATGCCGACCGCCCCTCCAGGGGCGGGCGGCCCGGCCGTACTGCAGGCAAACCCCTGACCAGGTGCTCCTGAGACGTGCGAGACTTCCTGCCATGCTGCGTGAACCGACGGAAATGGAGATCGGCGAGCTAGGCGAGGTCGAGCTGCCGCTGGGCGTTCTCGCGGAGGCTGGCCTCGGGCCGGGGAGTAAGATCGTCGCGTACAGCGCGGGGGACGGCCGAATCGTGCTGCGCCGTGCGGAGGACGCGGTGGCTGAACTGGTGGAGACGGGGGACCTCAGCTGAAAGGCGTCGCTGACCGCGATCTGATCCCGAGGACAGCCCTGGCTGACCACATACACGATCTCCGCATTGGCGTCGTGGGCGGGCGGTCATACTGGAACCTGTAGGAGACCGGCAGGGAGCTGGCTTCGGGGCCGCGTCCCCGAAGCGCGTGCTGCATGAGCACGGCCGTGCTCTTCCCCGAAGCCCAGCGCCGATCGTACGAGGCCGTCTCAGGCGAATTCCAGTGACGACCTCGGGAGCAGTGTGTAACCATCCGTGAATGGAACAGGCCGAAGGCTTCCCCGATCAACTCACCATTACAAAATCTGAGTTGGGCAGGGTGCTGCAAGGTGTTCTGCCATCGCGGCTGGCTCGGTTTGAGGCTGAGCGTCAGTCGAACCGCGGCGGCCAGGGCGACAGTGGTTGGGTTCCGCTCACAGTGGAGCAGTGGAGGTCGGTACTTCTCGAAGCAGGGCTTCCGCAACAATGGACTTGGCTGCGTGATGCAACGCAGCGGGTGGTTTCGTGCCGTGACCGCACGTCGAAGTCTGTCGGGAGAAGGCTGCCCGGGTGGGCCGACGAGATGTGTGAACTCTGGGCAAGCATGCATGCGACGCTCGGCGAGATGAGCAGATTCCTGCCTCCGGATGATCAGGTCGGGGAGCTTGCCCTTGCTGAGCAACTGGTCGACAGTGCAAGGCGCTTTGGAGCGGCAGTGCTGGGCTGTGCGATCAACCAGTGGGACGCAGGACTTTGGGAGACGGCTCGTCTGCACAGAATTGTGGCGGACGAGACGAGCGCGGCGTTGCTGAATGCTTCGTGCTCCTCGGTGACCAGCACAGGACTCGTCTACGAACGTTGGGTGGAGCTGTCGACAGCCGAGCTGGCGGAGGGGGACGGCCTCACATTCACTGCCAGGCTCACTGCAGCCTGGAGCAGTGCCCAAGAGGAACTCGACCAGCGTCTACGCAGGCAGTCGGCGCATCTCATCAATAGCTCGACGACACTGACCCCGTCCCTACGCCGACATCTGGTCCACTTGGGCACGAATGCATTCCCGCTGGAAGCCCATCGAGTTGCCATCGAAACTCGCGACCTGGTCGTCGAAGCACTCAAGTCCGACGAGGCCGGCTGCCTTCAGGTCCTGCAGTCCTATTGGGATGCAGAACCCGAATTGTGGATGGCATTCACGGGGGTATCGAAAGCTTATGAAGAAATTTCTGCTTCGCAGAACGACGAGTACCGATTGGACTCCGTCACTAATGCGTACCGTTACGCGATGGAAGGCGATGTACGCCGCACCGCGCGAGTAACGCTGGCATTGATGAACCTCCTGCCGCCCACGGCGGTCGCGTCACGGCCCGCTGCAGTGGCTCCTGACCGATACCTGACTCTCGGGCCGTTGCTCGATCTGCTGCGCAGACATCCACAGCAGCCGATATGCGTCGCCCTCGCTTCGTCGATCAAGACCGCGTGGCGGAACCCGATAGGCCATTGCGAGGTCTCGTGGGATGCGGAACGGGGTACGGCGTTGCTTGCAGGCGAGCCGGTAGATGGGGAAGATCTCCTGGCGGCTGCGGAGTGGTCGCAGGCTGTGTGCAGGGCTTTTGACCATGGGGTCGAAGTAGCCCTTGCGGTCGCTACGCTCAACGATCCGTTCACCCGGGGCGCCGTTCCAGAGAGCACCCGCAACCTGCTCATTTGTGACGCCGTCGGCTCCACGGGAGTGCACCTGCTGAAGTTGCGGAGAGCCCCCGGCAAGCTGACTTTGACGGTCCGCAACATCACATCTCGAAACATCCTCGACCTTCTCGGCGCAGTGGCGGCTGCCGCACCTCATGCGCCGGAAGTGGCCCGTTGGGAAATTAGAGAGGAAGGCGGAACGCTACCGCTGTTGGTCGATCGTGCCTGGGTCGAAGCGGTCCTTGGGCAGGTCGGCGAAGCGGGGAAGATGCTCTTGCCGGATGACGCTGTGCCTCTGATGATGAATGTGCTCCTAAATGCCGAAATTGCACCAGCTTTGGCTGCCTACAGTGTTATCGAGGTTGGAGCAGCGCAGGTGCTAGGCGAAGCGGACCTGCTCACAGAACGTCTGAAGGTTTCCGACTCTGTGGCGATGTCGAACCTGCTCTTGCGCGTGGAGCACGTTCGACGTGCCATCCAGTGCACGGCCAAGGTGCTCGGGTTTGAGGTCGGCAGCAACATACTCAGGTACTTCGAGCGACAGCTCGCTCAAGTAGAACGTGATGTGCGTGCAACGCCCGGAGCGTTGGTACTCCGGGCACTCCAGCCGATTCGTGACGTGCTCCGGGCACGCCACGTCGACCTGCCATGGCCACCCGGTTAGGCGTCGCCCATCCCTGCATCGGGCAGCGAGCGCACCTATGAGGGGTGGATCGACAGGTACGCTGACAGTTGTCTTAACGGAGTTTCGCGGACACCAACAAGGACAACGCCAACCGTCAGGTGCGGCTGAGCTTCCTGGGCTGACCAGGGTCGCTCGCGGGCGGTCATGTTGAGCGGGCCCCGTGTTCCGGCGGCTTCACACAGAGACAGAGGACGGACCGCGCTGCACGGCAGCAGGTGAGCCGGCCTGGGCAACTCGATCCGGCCTATCTGTTCATGACCACCGTTCGAATTCGGCGTCGAGGCGCGGGTCGGTGCGTACCCAGACTTCGCCATCGGCGGCCTCGGCCGGGGCGTCGACTCGTTCGATGCCGAGGAATTCGATCAACTTGAGCAGTTCGGCCCGTTCGGCCCGGTCATCGCCGACGTCATGTGAGTCGAAGAAGACGTAGTACTGGTTGCTCGGGTCTACGATGCCCGAATCTGCCCAGATCCGGGCGACTTCCTTGATTGCCGCGGCCTCGGTCGTGATCGTGGCGGCGCGAGCAACGCCACGAGTCTCCGGTGACGCGTCGAGGTCCGCGAGGTCCGGGAACCACTGGCCGAAGTGGTCGAGGCCGGTGTATCCGTTCTCGAAGAAGAGCATCGCGCTCGGAAGGTAGCGATTCCCCCTGTCCACCCGGAGGTATTCCGACCGGGGTGTGTCCGCCGCCTCGATCCGGGCGATCACGCCTTGTCCGGGCATGAGCACCAAGCTCTGTTCCGCCGGTTCATCCTCGATGGTGTAAGTAGCAGAGTCTCGATCCCGGAAGAACGCGGAGAATGCCACGTACGCTTCCTGGGGGTCGCCCACGGAGACCTGCTGGTCGTTGCCGTCACCGACGGCGAAGACGAACTGTTTTGGGCCAGGGGCGTAAGGGCGGGCCACGTGTGTCCTTCCAGCAGGTGTGATACGCGCGTCAGCGTAGTCGCATCAGAGCTGACGGACCGGCCGCCGTTCATGGCCGACGAACTGCCGGAAGGGCCGGCGGGAGGTTACCTCGAACGCCGGTGCCTCGCGGCCGTTACCGCCACCGCGACACCGCACATGGTGCGCGAGGTCGGTGGGCGCCTCGGCCCGGAGCACGCCGCGGTGCTGACCGGCCGGAGGCCTGACCTCCGGCCGGTCAGCACCCACGCTCGTCAGGTGGCGTTGCCCGTCGGGATCACGGCGACAGCAGGGGCGGGGACGGTGTCCGTGTCGTCGGCGGCCGCGGCCTTCGCCGATGTTGCGATTCCGAGCTTCTCGAGGATCTTCCTCTCGATCTCGTCGGTGAGGCCGGGGTTGTCCTTGAGGAAGGCGCGGGCCTTCTCCTTGCCCTGGCCGAGCTGGTCGCCCTCGTACGTGTACCAGGCGCCGGCCTTGCGGATGAAGCCGTTGTCCACGCCCATGTCGATCAGACCGCCCTCGCGGCTGATGCCCTGGCCGTAGAGGATGTCGAACTCGGCCTGCTTGAAGGGCGGCGCGACCTTGTTCTTGACGACCTTGACACGGGTGCGGTTGCCGATCGCGTCGGTCCCGTCCTTCAGTGTCTCGATACGCCGGATGTCCAGGCGCACCGAGGCGTAGAACTTCAGCGCGCGGCCGCCGGTCGTGGTCTCCGGCGAGCCGAACATCACGCCGATCTTCTCGCGGAGCTGATTGATGAAGATCGCCGTCGTCCTCGTCTGGCTGAGCGCGCTGGTGATCTTCCGGAGCGCCTGGCTCATCAGACGGGCCTGCAGGCCCATGTGGGAGTCACCCATGGCGCCCTCGATCTCGGCACGCGGCACCAGGGCCGCGACGGAGTCGATCACGATCAGGTCGATCGCGCCGGAGCGGATCAGGATGTCGACGATCTCCAGCGCCTGTTCGCCGTTGTCCGGCTGGGACAGGATGAGGTTGTCGGTGTCGACGCCGAGCTTCTTGGCGTACTCCGGGTCCAGGGCGTGTTCGGCGTCGACGAAGGCCACCGTGCCGCCGGCTTTCTGCGCGTTCGCCACCGCGTGCAGCGTCAGCGTCGTCTTGCCGGAGGACTCCGGTCCGTACACCTCCACCACACGGCCGCGCGGCAGTCCGCCGACGCCGAGCGCTACGTCGAGCGCCGTGGACCCGGTGGGGATCACTTCGATGGGCTCGTTCGGCCGCTCGCCCAGGCGCATGACCGCACCCTTGCCGAACTTCCGCTCGATCTGCGCGAGCGCGGTGTCCAGCGCCTTCTCGTGGTCGGTTCCTGCCATGAGCTTCACCCGGTCCGATTGAGTGGCCCGCCGCACGTCGGAGAACGTGGGCGTCTGCTGCCGACAACGGACGTGTCGGAGATCCAGAAACGAACATCCGATCGATTTACGTGTCCATTGAAAGGTACCAAACGGAGGCAAGCGGGACGGTGTACGCGCCGGACCGCTCCGGAGGCGGGCCGCGGCCGGGCCGGCGGTCGGCCATGCGGTCGTACCCGGTGGGGATCCTCCAGTCCGGTCGCCGGAACTCGTCAGCGCGCAGGGGCGCGCCCACGAGTGCGGCAGGCTTCGGCACGGTTCAACAGGTTCTGGTCCGCGCCGGTGTACGCGGAGACATACGTGTGCACACACGCGCCGCCCGGGGAACTCCGCACGCCCTACCGGTGCGCGCGGGCAACGGAAATGATGAGCGCACCGCACATGAACCATCGATCCGCAGTTCCCCCTGCCCCGGCCGGGCGGACTCGCGGCGGAAGGAGTTCACGGTGTTGCTTCTCATCTCCCCGGACGGCATCGAGGAAGCGCTCGCCTGCGCGAAGGCGGCGGAGCACCTCGACATCGTCGACGTCAAGAAGCCCGACGAGGGCTCTCTCGGCGCCAACTTCCCCTGGGTCATCCGGGAGATCCGCGACGCGGTGCCGGCGGACAAACCGGTGTCCGCCACCGTGGGAGACGTGCCGTACAAGCCCGGCACCGTGGCGCAGGCCGCGCTCGGCGCGGCCGTCTCCGGCGCCACGTACATCAAGGTGGGCCTGTACGGATGCACGACTCCCGAGCAGGGTGTCGAGGTCATGCGGGCGGTTGTCCGCGCGGTGAAGGACTACCGTCCGGACGCGCTCGTCGTCGCCTCGGGCTACGCCGACGCCCATCGTGTCGGCTGCGTCAACCCGCTCGCCCTGCCCGACATCGCGGCCCGCGCCGGTGCCGACGCCGCCATGCTGGACACCGCGATCAAGGACGGGACCGGGCTGTTCGACCATGTTCCGCCGGACCTCTGCGCCGAGTTCGTCCGCCGCGCCCACGCGGCCGGTCAGTTCGCCGCACTCGCGGGCAGCGTCAAGCAGGCAGATCTCGGTCAGCTGACCCGCATCGGCACGGACATCGTCGGGGTGCGGGGTGCGGTCTGCTCGGGCGGTGACCGCAACGCCGGAACGATTCAGCCGCACCTGGTCGCGGCCTTCCGGGCGGAGATGGACCGGCAGGCCCGGGAGTTCGCCGCCGACGTCCCGGCCCTGAACTGACCACCGGGATGCCGACACCGCATGCCGGCCGCGTCTCCGGACGCCGTGCCCCCTGCCTCGCTGTCATCGACCCGGCCTCCGGGGAGATCTTCGACGAGACCCCCGACCAGCAGCCGGACGAACTGGACGACGTGATCGACCGGGCCAGGCACGCCTGGACCGGTTGGCGCGCCGACCCGGCCGCCCGCACCGCCGGGCTGAACGCCGCCGCCGACGCCGTGGAGGCCGCCGGAGACGACCTCGCTCCGCTGCTCACCCGGGAACAGGGCAAGCCCCTCGCCGAGTCGTACGCCGAGGTCGCC
This sequence comes from Streptomyces sp. NBC_01257, assembly GCF_035917255.1. Lineage (NCBI taxonomy): Bacteria > Bacillati > Actinomycetota > Actinomycetes > Kitasatosporales > Streptomycetaceae > Streptomyces > Streptomyces sp. NBC_01257. The sequence goes on along the minus strand of NZ_CP108472.1, from coordinate 1,185,428 downwards.
CGTACGGCAGCCCGGCTTCGGTACTTCGCCGCCCTGGCTCCCCGCACCCGCCGGATCGACGACGGCCGTCCCGTGCACAGCGAGATCCGCTGGCAGTCTCTCGGGCCCGTTGCCGCGATCGTGCCGTGGAACTTCCCCCTCCAGCTCGCTTCGGCGAAGTTCGCGCCCGCGCTCGCGGCCGGCAACACCGTGGTCCTCAAACCGTCCCCGTACACCCCCCTTGCCACCCGGCTGCTCGGCGCCGTCCTCGCCAAAGCCCTGCCCGAGGACGTCCTGACCGTCATCACCGGCCGGGAACCCCTCGGTGCCCGCCTCGCCTCCCACCCGGGTATCCGCCATGTCACCTTCACCGGCTCGGTGCCGACGGGACGGGCCGTCGCCGCGGCCGCGGCGGGCTCCCTCGCCCGTGTCACCCTGGAACTGGGTGGCAACGACGCGGCGGTGCTCCTGGACGACGTCGACGTGGAGCGGGTCGCGGACCGGCTGTTCTGGGCCGCCTTCCGTAACTGCGGGCAGGTCTGCATGGCGGTCAAACGCGTCTACGCACCGGCCCGGCTCCACGCCGCGGTGGTCGAAGCCCTCGCCCACCGCGCGAAGACCGTCGTCGTCGGACCCGGTCTTGAGCCGGGCACCCGGCTCGGGCCGGTCAACAACGCCCCCCAGCTGGCCCGGATCGAGCGGTTCGTCCAACGGGCCCTGGCGGCCGGTGCCAGGGCAGCGGCCGGCGGTCACCGGCTCGACGGACCGGGCTACTTCTTCGCTCCCACGATCCTCACGGACGTCCCGCCCGAGGACCCGGTGGTGACCGAGGAACAGTTCGGACCGGTTCTGCCGGTGCTGCCGTACCGAAACCTCGACGAAGCCGTCGAAGCGGCCAACGGCACCGGCTTCGGGCTGGGCGGCTCCGTCTGGGGCACCGATCCCGACCGCGCGGCGGCGACAGCCGACCGGCTCGAATGCGGCACGGTCTGGATCAACCACCACGCCGAACTCTCCCTCGCCCAGCCCTTCGCAGGCGTCAAGGAGAGCGGCTTGGGTGTCGCGGGAGGACCGTGGGGCCTCTACGGCAACCTCCGTCCATTCGTCGTGCACCGGCCGCCGGAGGAAGAGCGATGAGGTTCCGAGCCGCCGTGCTGCGCTCCTGCGAGAGCCCGTTCGCGGTCGAGGACGTCGTTCTGAACACCGCGCCCGCCCCCGGCGAAATCCTCGTGGAGATCGTGGGAAGCGGAATGTGCCGGACCGATCTCGCGGTCCGGCGGTCAGCCGGACGCACCCCGCTGCCGGCTGTCCTCGGCCACGAGGGGACCGGGGTAGTGGTGGCGGCGGGCGGCGGCCCGGACACCGCGGTCGGCGTCGGTGACCACGTCGTGCTGAGCTTCGATTCCTGCGGGGACTGCCTGAGCTGCCGCGGCGCGGCCCCCGCCTACTGCGACTCGTTCGCCTCACTCAACCTCTTCGGGGGACGCGAGGAGGACACACCACGGCTCACCGACGCCGCCGGGGGAGCGGTGGCCTCCCGCTGGTTCGGCCAGTCGTCCTTCGCCGAATACGCCCTCGTCCCGGCGCGCAACGCCGTCCGGGTCGACACGGCCCTGCCGCTCGAACTGCTCGGTCCGCTCGGCTGCGGAGCCCTCACCGGTGCCGGAGCCGTGCTGAACACGTTCCGTGCCGGCCCCGGCGACACCCTCGTCGTACTCGGCGCGGGAGCGGTGGGCCTGACCGCGGTCATGGCGGCCACCGCCGCCGGCGTACGGAGCGTGGCCGTCGACCGGCATCCGGGGCGCCTGGAGCTCGCCGAGCGGTTCGGCGCGATCCCGCTGCCCGCGGGGACGTCCGGACTGGCCGAGCGCATCCGTCGGCACACCGACGGCGGCGCGCAGTACGCCCTGGACACCACGGCCTCCGCCCCGCTCATCAATGACGCGCTCCGCGCGCTGCGCCCCACCGGCACCCTCGGTCTCGTGGCGCGCCTTCACACCGCGCTGCCGCTCGAACCGGGCACGTTGGACGGGGGCCGCAGCATCCGGCACATCTGCGAGGGGGACGCCGTACCCGAACTGATGATTCCGCGGCTGATCGGCCTGTGGCAGGCCGGCCGCTTCCCCTTCGACCAACTGATCCGCACCTATCCCTTGGCCGACATCAACGAGGCCGAACGCGACTGCGACGCCGGACGCGTGATCAAGCCCGTCCTGCTGCCGGAAAGAAGAGACCGATGAGTGAAACGTCCATCCCCGGGGACTCCCTCCACCCCACCAGTGACACTTCCGTGCTCCTCGCTCCCACCGAAGGGGCCACGACCACCACGCCGACGCGGCGGACCGGCGAGGGAGGCGTGGACGCAGGTGTGGGATCGACTTCCCTCCTGGTCGCCGCCGCACGGGCGATCGAGACCCACCGCCACGACAGCCTGGCCCGGGACGTCTACGCGGAACACTTCGTACGCGCGGCCCCCGCCTGCGCGGACTGGCCGGTGCGTATCGAACAGGTCCCGGACGGGGACGGCAACCCGTTGTGGGGGAGGTTCGCCCGCTACTTCGGTCTGCGGACCGGAGTCCTCGACGACTTCCTTCACCGGTCGGTCGGTACGGGCGTCCGCCAAGTGGTCCTGCTGGGGGCGGGACTGGACACCCGTGCCTTCCGGCTGGACCTGCCGTCCGACTGCGTCGTCTTCGAGATCGACAGGGCGGGCGTGCTGGCCTTCAAACAACAGGTGCTCACGGATCTGTCGGCCGCCCCGAAGGCGAAGCGGGTCCCGGTGCCGGTCGATCTGCGCGGCGACTGGGTCACCGCGCTGACCTCCGTCGGTTTCGACCCGGCCGCCCCGAGCGTCTGGCTGGCCGAAGGGCTGCTCTTCTACCTGCCGGGCCCCGCCGAGACGTACCTCATCGACACGGTGGACCGGCTCACCACCACGGGCAGCGCCCTGGTCTTCGAGGCCAAGCTGGAGAAGGACCTGCTCGCGTACCGCGACAGCCCGATCTACACGGCGACGCGGGAACAGATCGGCATCGATCTGCTCGACCTCTTCGACAGCGGGCCGCGCCCCGACTCCGCGGGTGACCTGGCGGCCAAGGGCTGGTCCACCTCGGTGCACACGCCCTTCGAGTTCACCCGCCTGCGGGGACGTGGTCCCCTCCCCGAACCGAACGACGCGCTGGAGGGGAACCGGTGGGTCTTCGCGCACAAGAGCAGACCCTGACGTCGGCACGGGTGGGGCGCGCCGGGGCGGTACCGAGGGGCAGCGCCCCGGGACGCTCAGGTCCTGGCCGTGTCAGACGGCCCGGACAGCCACCAGTTGGTCGGCCGGGATCCCGCCCAGGTCCGGCGCGTAGTAGTCCTCGATGCCCCTGGCCCATGTGGTCACGGTGACGCGGTCCCCGGCGTCCGGGCCGAAGGCGTCGAAAAGGGCGTGGATGTTCGCCTCCGCGAAGCCGATCGCCGTCATCAGCGACACGAAGAGCGGGCGCTCGATCAGACCGTCCCCGTCGGGGTCGCCGAGTGCGGCGAGCGCCTCGGCGAACTCGGTGATCGTGGGACCGAACCGCTCGGGGTCGAGCACGAACGGACGGAACTCGTCGAGGGAGATCACGCCATCGCCGTTGGCGTCCAACTCCGTTTCCAGCGTGGTCCAGTAACGCCGGAACGCGGCTCGGATGGCCTCCCTGGCGCCGTCGTCCGACGCGACCGCCACCTCCAGGACACGTCCCGTCATGAGGTCGAAGTCGTCGGCGTCGAGGACCCCGTTGCCGTTGGCGTCGAAGAGGGAGAAGATCAACTCGACCCTCTCGGTGGCCTCAGTTCGCATGTCCGTCACCTGTCTCCTACGGTCCGTCGATCCCGGACTCGGCTCAGTGAGTGCACCTGCGTAACCGTGCAGGGGGAGAAACGTGACTGAGGAGACGTCCGCTGCCGGAGGAAGTGAGTTCGCCGACAACCAGTTCGTACGCGCGGGCCAGGCCTGCGGGACGCGGTCGAGGCGTAGTTCAGCGTGACACCCCGGACGCCGCACAGATCGAGTCAGCCGGCCGTCGCACTCGGACCAGCTCGACGCGAGTGCGCCCCGGTCACCGGCGGCCGGTGGCCAGGATGACGAGGAACTGACCGCCGCCCGGCTCGATGTCGGCGGTCACGGGCAGCCCCGGTACCAGCCGGGAGAACCGGTCCACCAGCCAGTCCGCCGCTTCCTGGGCGTCGCGGCGGGTCGGGCACCGGCCCACCATCTCGCGGCCCCCCTTGCGCTCCAGCCTCTGGGCAACGGTGACCAGCGGCGCGGGTTCGACCACGTACAGGCTGTCCGGCCAGGCGATGACCACCTTGACCGCGCCCTTGCGGGTGTTGCATCCGCGGTGTGCGAGCCGTTCGGCGACCTTGGCCTTCCGGTCGGCGGTCCGGCTGTCGACGCTGGGGCCCCGCGGGTCGTTCACCGACTCGTCGGGGTCGACCGCTTCGTCGCAGACCCAGCATCGCCAGCCGTCGCGCTCGGCCACATCATCAAGAAGACTCATCCGAGCAAAGTAGCCTGCCCGGCCGCCGGCCCGCGCATCAGGCCCCGGCAATGCCGTGAGACCGGCCGTCCAAAGCCGCGACGTCCGGCGAACAACGTCACCGATGCCTTGACCTGCGTGCCGTGCCGCTCGCGCCCGGGGCGGCTACTTCTTGATTCCGTGCTGTGCCGCCCAGTCGTTCGCCACGTCCTCCGGGTCCTTCTTGTCCTTGTCCACCAGGCGGTTGAGCTCGGTGAGGTCCTTGGTCGTCAGTGCGTTGCCGAGGCGGGCGAGTGCCTTGCGGACCGTCGAGTCGGCCTTGCGGTCGGCGACGAGGGGGACGATGTGCTGGCCGGGGATCAGGTTCCTGGGGTCGGTGAGGACGACCCAGTGCTCCGCGACGATGTCGGTGTCGGTGGTGAAGAGGTTCGCGACGTCGACGTCGCCCTTCTTCAGGGCGCCCTTGACGAGCGGCCCCGAGGAGTCCAGGGACTTGAACTCCTTGAACTCCACGCCGTACACGTCCTTGAGGCCCACCGCGCCCACCGCGCGCTTCTTGACCTCGGGCGCCGCGCCGATGACGAGCTTGCCGTTGTGTTCGGCGAGGTCGGCCAGGGACGTGAGGCGGTACTTCCGGGCGGTCTCGCGGGTGACGACGAAGGCGTCGGAGTCCTCGGCCGTGCCGTAGGGCAGGATCTGCAGGCCGCGCGGAAGGGCCATGGCGAGGGCGTTCTGCATCTCGCCCTCCTCGGTGGCCGTGGCCTTGGTGTCGAGGTAGTGGAGCAGGGCGCCCTGGTATTCGGGCAGCAGGTCGATGTCGCCGCCCTTGAGGGCGGGGATGAGGATCTCGCGGGTGCCGAGGTTGGGGCGGACGGTGGTCTTCACGCCGGCTGCTTCGAGGGCGGCGGCGTAGAGGTACCCGAGGACCTGGTTCTCGGTGAAGTTGGCGGTGCCGATGGTGACGCCGTCCTTGCTGGAGCCTCCGCCTCCGCCGCCGGAGCCCTGTCCGTCGAGGGAGGTGATGCCACCGCTGCAGGAGGCGAGTGCGGGGACGGAGGCGGCGGCGAAGAGCCCGCCGAGCAGAGTCCTGCGGTTCATGGTGCTTGCTCCTAGGCCGACTTGGCGGGGCGGTGGCGGAAGAGGGTGCGCTGGAGTACGGAGAGCGCGAGATCGAGTACGACGGCGACGACCGCCACGAGCACGGCGCCGCCGAGCACCTGCACGAGGTCGCGCTGGGCGAGCCCGTCGAAGACGTACCGGCCGAGCCCGCCGAAGGAGACGTACGCGGCGATGGTGGCCGTCGCGACGACCTGGATGAGCGCGAGCCTGAGCCCGGTCATGATCAGGGGGAGCGCGAGGGGGAGCTCGACCTGGAAGAGGACCTGGTGCCTTCGCATGCCCTGGCCGCGCGCCGCGTCCCGTACGTCGGGGTCGACCGCGGTCATCCCGGCGTACGTGTTGGTGACGATGGACGGCACGGCGAGCGCCACGAGGGCGATGTAGACCGGCCACATGGAGAGGCCGCTGGCGAGGAAGACCAGCACGACGAGCCCGACCGTGGGCAGCGCGCGTCCGAAACTGGACAGGTTGATGGCGAGGAAGGCGCCGCGCCCGGTGTGTCCGATGAGCAGCCCGACGGGCAGTGCGATGGCGGCGGCGACGAGGGTGGCGAGCAGGGAGTACTGGAGGTGTTCGGCGAGGCGGTGCCCGATGCCGTCGGGGCCCGTCCACTGTTCACTGCTGACCAGCCAGGCGCCGAGGCCCTTGAGGAGTTCGTACATCGGATCAGGCCCTCTGCTTCTGCCGGCGGGTCCAGGGAGTGAGGACGTACTGGAGGGCGACGAGCAGCGCGTCCGCGACGAGCGCGAGAAGCAGGGTCAGGACGACGCCGACGATGACGGGGGTGGGGAAGTTGCGCTGGAACCCGTCCGTGAAGAGCTGTCCCAGGCCGCCGTCGCCGATGTACGTCGCCACGGAGACGAGCGAGATGGCCATCACCGTCGCGATCCGCACGCCCGCCATGATCACCGGAAGGGCGAGGGGCAGCTCGACGGTGAGCAGGGTGCGCAGCGGCCTGGTGCCCATGGCCTTCGCCGCTTCCCTGGTCTTGGCGGGGACGGAGTCCAGACCCTCGACGGTGTTCCGCAGGAGCACGACGAGCGTGTAGATCGTCAGGCCGATGACGGTGGTGGTGCGGGTGAGCCCGCTGACCGGCAGGAGGAGCACGAAGACGGCGATGGACGGGATGGTGAACAGCACGTTCGACAGGCCGAGCAAGAGCCCGCGCAGTCCGGGTACGCGGTGTGCGATCACGGCCAGGGGGAGCGAGATGACCAGGCCGAGGAGTACGGCGGTGAGGGCGGCCTGGAGGTGGGAGAGCGTCAGGGTGGTGAGATCGCCGGAGTGGTCGGATATCCACGACCAGTCGACGGTCATGCGGCCACCCTGCTCGCCTCGCTGTGCACGTGCCCCGCGTGTTCGTGGATGTCCTCGCGGGACGTCACGCCGGTGAGGACGCCGTCCGCGTCGACCCGTGCGACCAGGCCGCTCGGCACGGAGACCGACTCGTTGAGGGCCGAGAGGAGCGAGTCCGTGTCCCGCAGCGGGCGGACCGGGGACTCCGTGTCCGTCTCGGTGTCGCGCCAGGCCAGTGGCTTGCGGGCGGTGTCGAGGGCCAGCTGCCAGCGGGTGCCCTCGGGTGCGGGCCCCTGGGGGACCTCCGCGAGCGTCGTCAGGGACAGCAGCTTCAGTCCGCGTTCAGCGCCCAGGAAGTCCGCGACGAAGGCGTCCGAGGGGCGGGCCAGGAGTTCCGCGGGGGTGGCGCACTGGACGAGGTGGCCGCCGGTACGGAAGACGGCTATGCGGTCGCCGAGCCGTACGGCCTCGTCTATGTCGTGCGTGACGAAGACGATGGTCTTGTTCAACTCCCGCTGGAGGCGCCGAAGTTCGTCCTGGAGCTGGGTGCGGACCACGGGGTCGACGGCACCGAACGGCTCGTCCATCAGAAGTACCGGCGGGTCCGCGGCGAGCGCGCGGGCCACGCCGACGCGCTGCTGCTGGCCGCCGGAGAGCTGATGCGGGTAGCGCTTCCCGGCGTCGGCGGAGAGGCCGACCGTCTCCAGGAGCTCCGACGCGCGTGCCCGCGCCTTCTTGCGTCCCCAGCCGAGCAGGAGCGGCACGGTCGCGATGTTGTCCAGGACCGTGCGGTGCGGGAAGAGCCCGGACTGCTGGATGACGTAGCCGATGGAGCGGCGCAGCTCGGCGGCGTCCTGCTCCAGGACGTCCTTGCCGTTGACCCTGATCGTCCCGGAGCTCGGATCGACCATCCGGTTGATCATCCGGAGCGTCGTCGTCTTTCCGCAACCGGAAGATCCGACGAGGACGGTCACGCCACCCTCCGGCATCTCAAGGGTGAGGTCGTGCACCGCCGTTGTGCCGTTCGGGAAGCGCTTGTGGACCTGGTCGAATTGGATCATGAGGAGTCCCTTGCCCGACTGCATATCATCATGCAGAGTTCTCGGTGACTGAATAGATTGTCAATAGGTCGTCGCCGCCCGGACGTAAATCCCCGGTAACAAGTGGCCGCAGGGCAAGACTGAGCGCCTGATTGAGGAGGAATCACCACTGATGTCGTCTCATATCGTGGACGGGGTCGCCGGCGACAGCGGCGCGATCGTCGTCCTGGACGGCCGCGGACTGATGGTCGCAGATGTCGTACGTCTGGCCGAATCCGCCGCAAGGCCCGTCCCGGCAGCCGATGGCATGAAGCGTGTGGAGACCTCGTGGAACGCCGCTCGGCAGATCGCCTCGTGGGGTCGCGTCTACGGCCGCTCCACCGGCGTGGGTGCCAACCGGAACGAGTCCGTGCCGACGGAGGCGGCCGCCGACCACGGCCTGCGACTGCTGCGCAGCCATGCCGGAGCGATCGGCCGGGAACTGCCCGCACGGCAGGTCCGCGCCATGCTCGCGGTCCGCGCCAACCAGCTGCTCGCGGGCGGCGCCGGCCTGCGCCCCACCGTCGTCACGGCGCTCTGCGAGGCGCTGGAGACCGGCGCCTGCCCGCAGGTCAACGAATTCGGCTCGGTCGGCACCGGCGACATCGCCGCGCTCGCGCAGATGGGGCTCGCGCTGGCGGGCGAACACCCCTGGCGGGGAGCGGGGGCGGCGCCAGATCCGCAGCCCCTCGACAACAACGACGCCCTCGCCCTGATCAGCAGCAATGCCCTCACCCTCGGCCAGTCCGCCCTGGCCGTGCACGAGCTGCGTGGGCTCATCGCGGCCACGCAGGTGGTCGCGGCACTGTCCCTGATGGCGATCGACGGTTCGTACGAGGCGTACGCGCTGCCCGTGCACGAGGGGCGGCGGCACGCCGGTTCGTACGCGGTCGCGGAACGGATGCGGCAGCTGCTCGGCGCACCCGACCGCCCCAGGCCACCGCTCGGCCGGATCCAGGACCCGTACGGGCTCCGCTGCGTGCCGCAGATCCATGGCCCCGCGCACGACGCGGCGGACGCGCTGGAGGACGTCCTCGCGGTCGAGATCAACGCGGCGGCCGAGAACCCGCTGATCTCGCCGGACGACATGTCGGCCTACCACCACGGCGGCTTCTACATCGCTCAACTCGCCCTTGCCCTGGACCACTTCAGGCTGGCGGTGACGCAGGTGGCACGCCTGTCGACCTCGCGGCTCTCGTCGCTGAACGAACCGGGCTTCACCCGTCTGCGGCCGTTCCTCGCGGACGGCGAACCGGCTTCCTCGGGCGTGATGATCCTCGAGTACGCGGCGGGGGCGGCGCTCGGGGACCTGCGGGCCTTCTGTGCGCCCGCGTCGCTCGGCCACGCGGTGCTCTCGCGAGGCGTCGAGGAGCAGGCCAGCTTCGCCTCGCTGGCGGCGCGCCAGACGCTGCGGGCGTGCGAGGCGTTCCGGCTCGTCATCGGCTGTGAACTCGTCGCGGCCGTACGGACGTTGCGTCAGCGCGACATGCGGCTCGACCCGGAACTGCCGGTCGGCCGCGCCTTCGGGCTGGCGGACTCGGTGCTCGATGCGGAGCTGGCCGACCGGCCGTTGACGGACGATGTGACGGTGGCTGCCGGGCTGCTCGACCGGTTCACCGACCTGTGGCTGGACCTCGGGTCGGGGAGCGGCGCGGCCTTCGACGGCGCGGGTTTGGTCAGGAGGACGCGCTGAGCCGGCGATGAGCGGGCGCCGGGCCGGGGAGGCCGATGACGGCTCCGCCCCGCCCGCCCCGGTTGCGCCGGGGCCCGCGCCCGGGGTGCGGACGGCTCGTTTCGACGTCGTCGACATACGACGACTTGTCCTGAGTGATCCCGGAAGTTCTTCGCGAATCTGTTGGGAGAACACCCCTTGACGCCCCTCCGGACCGGACCTACATTCCTCGAATAGATCGGAAAGTGTCCTAACTATTCAACGAGGAGTCACTCCATGGCCGCTCCGGTGAGGGGAACCCCGGGTACCCCGCGCACCATGCGTGCGATGAACGACCGCGCGACCCTGGACCTCCTCGCGGCGCACGGGACCCTGACCCGGGCGCGCATCGGTGAGCTCACCGGGCTCTCCAAGGCGACGATCTCGCAGATGCTGGAGCGCCTGCAGAGCGCCGGGCTCGCCAGGGCGGTCGGGGCGAAGACCGGTGGCCCCGGTCCGAACGCACTGCTCTACGAGGTCGACCCCTCCGCCGGGCATGTCGCGGCCCTGTCCGCGGGCCCCACCGGCATCACCGCGATCGTCGCCGACATCGCCGGACGTGAGGCCGGCCGCTGTCACATCGCGGCCAGTGCCGTCGCCGAGGACGTGCGCCACCGCACCGCCCAGCTCGTCAGCGAGGCCGTCGACGGGGCGCTCGGCCGGGCCGGGCTCGGGCACGACGACATCTCCGCCGCCGTCATCGGCACGCCGGGTGCCATCGACCCCCGCACCGGACAGCTCCGCTACGCCCCCCACCTGCCCGGCTGGCACTCCCGCACCCTGCGCGGCGAACTCGCCGAGGTGCTGGGCACCCCGGTGGACATCGAGAACGACGTCAACCTCGCCGCGCTCGCCGAGCAGTACGACGGGGCCGCACAGGGCCGGGACAACTACGTGCTGGCCTGGATCGACGAGGGCGTCGGCGCCGCCATCGTGCTCGGAGGAACACTGCTGCGCGGCGCGACCGGGGGAGCGGGCGAGATCGGCTACATGCCCCTGCCCGGCGCACCCCTCGCGCGTGAGCAGGCGGTACAGACCGGCCGGGACGCCGGGGGCGGCTTCCAGAGCCTCGTCGCCGCGGCCGCCGTACGACGGCTCGCCGGCGGCGCCGCCTCGCTGGAGGACGCGCTCGCCGACGACTCCGTACGCGAGGAGCTGGCCCGCCGGCTGGCCTCCGGCCTGGCTTCGGTCGTCGCCGTGGTCGACCCCGACCTCGTCGTGCTGTCGGGCAGAGTCGCCCAGGCCGGCGGCGAACCACTCCGTGCCCTCGTGGAGCAGGAGATGACCGGCCTCGCACTTCCCCGGCCCGAGCTCCGCATCAGCGACCTGGACGGCGACCCCATCCTCATCGGAGCCCTGCGCCGCGCCCTCACCCGGGCCCGCCACACCGTCTTCGACACCTCCGCCTGATCCCCACCGTCCCCCCTTCCGTACTCCCCAGCGGGGGAGACCACCGCAAAGGAAGCCGCCATGCAGCGATGGCGCATACGCACGTGCGCGTCCGCGGCGATCGCCACGGCCGGACTGCTCCTGTCCGGCTGCGCCAACCCCGGCGTCGGCAGCGCCGAGGACGACGCGACCGCCCCCGTCACCCTGAAGTTCTGGCACGGCTGGTCGGCGCCCGGTGAAGTGAAGGCGATCAACGACTCGATCGCCCGCTTCGAGAAGCTCCACCCGAACATCCACGTCCAGGCGACCGGCAACGTCACCGACGCCACGATCAACCAGGCCCTGCGCGCCGGTGGCGACAGCTCGCCCGACGTGATCACCTCGTTCACCACCAACAACGTCGGCCAGTACTGCGACTCCGGGATGTGGGCGGACCTCGACCCGTTCCTGCGCAAGACCGGCGTCGACAAGACGAAGGTCTTCCCCAAGAGCCTTCTGCAGTACACGAGTTTCGAGGGCAAGCAGTGCGCTCTGCCGCTGCTCGCGGACGCCTTCGGCATGTACTACAACAAGGACGAGTTCAAGGAGGCGGGCATCGCGCGTCCGCCGCGGACGATGTCGGAGTTCGTGCGCGACGCGAAGAAGCTGACCGTGCGCTCCGGCAAGGGGTCGTACAAGCAGGTCGGCTTCATGCCCAACTTCCGCCTCTACCAGAACAGTCCGGACCGGCTGTTCGGCCAGTGGGGCCCCACGTACTTCGACAAGCAGGGCAACTCGGTCCTCGCGGACCAGAAGGCCACCACGGACTTCTACCGCGTGACACACCAACTCGCCGACGCACAGGGCGGGTACGGGGCGCTGGAGAAGTTCCGTACCTCGTTCGGTGACGAGATGTCCGCTCAGAACGCCTTCCTCACCGGGAAACTCGCCATGCACCTCGACGGCGAGTGGCGCGGCCTGATGCTGAACGAGGCCAAGGCCGGCTTCGACTGGGGCGTCGCCCCGCTCCCGGTGCCCGACGACCAGGCGGACACCTACGGGCGCGGTTACCTGACCGGCACGGTCACCGGCATCGGCCACAGCAGCAAGCACCAGAACGCGGCCTGGGAGCTGGTCAGTTTCCTGACGACGGACACCCGCCAGGTGGTCGACTTCGCCAACGCGATCCACAACGTGCCCTCGACGTACGCGGCGCTGAAGTCGCCCGACCTGGACGCCGATCCGACGTTCAAGACGTTCATCGACATCGCGCAGAACAAGTACAGCCAAGCCATGCCGCAGTCCACCAACGGCGGCATGTACATCACGTCGCTGCAGGACTTCTCCTACTCCGCCGAGGCGGGGCGGATCCCCGACCTGCACAAGGGGCTGCGCGAGCTCGACGAACAGATCGACGCAGACACCCTCCAGTCGAAGAGCTGACCGACGCCGGGAGCACCACACCATGGCCCTCACCCTTTCCACGCCGGCGCGGCGCAGACTGCGCACGCTCGGCTTCCTCTCCCCGTGGCTGATCGGGTTCAGCGTCTTCTTCGCCTATCCGCTGATCGCCACCGTCTACTTCTCCTTCATGCACTACAACCAGATCCAGGCGCCGACCTTCGTCGGCCTCCGGAACTGGACCTACGTCTTCGAGCAGATGCCCCTGTTCGGACCCGCCCTGTGGAACACCCTCTGGCTGGTCGTGATCATGGTGGCGCTGCGGGTGGTCTTCGGACTGACGCTCGGCCTGCTGATCACGAAGATCAAGACCGGCCCCGGCCTCTTCCGCACCGCCTTCTACCTCCCGTACCTGGCGCCCCCGGTCGCCGCGACCGTCGCCTTCGTCTTCCTCCTCAACCCGGCGACCGGCCCGGTCAACGGCATACTCTCCGCCGTCGGGATCGACGGCCCCAACTGGTTCAACGACCCCAGCTGGGCCAAGCCGTCCCTGGTCATGCTCTCCCTGTGGGGGATCGGCGACCTGATGGTGATCTTCATGGCCGCCCTGCTGGACGTGCCGAAGGAGCAGTACGAGGCCGCGGAGCTGGACGGCGCGGGCTCATGGGCGAGGTTCCGCTACGTCACCTGGCCGGCCATCACCCCGATCGTGATGTTCGCGGTCGTCACGGGCGTCGTCCAGACGATGCAGTACTACACACAGGCCCTGGTGGCCGGGAAGCTCGCCTCCGGGGTCTCGATCGGCCCGGGCTCGGTCATCCAGCCCGGCTACCCGGACCACTCGACTCTCACTGTTCCCCAGCTCGTCTACTCGATGGGCTTCCAGAACTTCAACACCGGCGCGGCGTGCGTTCTGTCGCTCGTGCTGTTCGCCATCGCGATGGCCGTGACCATGCTGCTCATGCGTAAGCGCTCGGGCCTGCTCTCGGCGGAGGACTGATTCCGGTGACCACTACGACCATCGAAGCCCCGGCGGCCACCAGGCCCCCGTCCACCTCGCGCGCGCAGGGCCCCGAAGCCGCCCGCGCCCGCCGCAAGCGCGTGCTGAACTGGATCGCCGTGCACAGCGTGGCCCTGGCCGTCGCGCTGCTGTTCGTCCTGCCGTTCGTCTTCGTGTTCCTGACGTCCGTGATGAGCGACGCGCAGGCCATGAGCGGGGACCTCTGGCCCAGCTCCTGGCACTGGGAGAACTACACGGCCGTCTTCCGTACGGAGGGCTTCCTCACCTGGTGGAAGAACTCCCTGATGTACGCCGGGCTCGGCACGCTCTTCACCGTCTGCTCGGCCGTCCCGGTCGCCTACGCGCTCGCCAAGTTCCGCTTCCGCGGCCGGCGGGGCCTGATGATCCTCGTCATCTCCACGATGATGCTCCCGCCCCAGGTCATCGTGATCCCCATGTACCTGGTGTGGGCCCAGCAGTTCCACCTCTCGGGCACGCTGTGGCCGCTGATCATCCCGATGGCGTTCGGCGACGCGTACTCGATCTTCCTGCTGCGGCAGTTCCTGCTGACCATCCCCAAGGAGTACATCGAGTCGGCCCGCGTCGACGGCTGCGGGGAACTCCGCACGCTGCTGAAGATCATCGTCCCGATGGCCAAGCCGGGGATCGCCGCCATCGCACTGTTCCAGTTCTTCTACTGCTGGAACGACTACTTCGGGCCGCAGATCTACGCGGCCCAGAACCCGGGTGCCTGGACGCTCAGTTACGGACTGGAGTCCTTCAAGAGCGCCCACAGCGTCAACTGGAACCTGACCATGGCCGCGACGCTGCTCGTCATGGTGCCGGTCGTCATCGTTTTCTTCTTCGCACAGAAGGCCTTCGTCGAAGGCGTCACACTCACCGGAGTAAAGGGCTGATTGATGAAGCTCGCAGTAGTGGGTGGCGGGTCCACCTACACACCTGAACTGATCGACGGATTCGCGCGGCTGCGGGACACCCTGCCGATCGAGGAGCTGGTGCTCGTCGATCCGGCGGCCGACCGGCTGGACCTGGTCGGAGGGCTCGCGCGGCGGATCTTCGCCAAGCAGGGCCATCCCGGCCGGATCGTCACCACCTCGGACGTCGACGCGGGCGTCGCGGACGCCGACGCGGTCCTGCTCCAGCTGCGCGTGGGCGGCCAGGCCGCCCGCAACCAGGACGAGACGTGGCCGCTGGAGTGCGGCTGCATCGGCCAGGAGACCACCGGCGCCGGCGGCCTCGCCAAGGCCCTGCGCACCGTCCCCGTCGTCCTGGACATCGCCGAACGCGTCCGCCGCGCCAACCCGGACGCGTGGATCATCGACTTCACCAACCCGGTCGGCATCGTCACCCGCGCCCTGCTCCAGGCCGGTCACAAGGCCGTCGGCCTGTGCAACGTGGCGATCGGTTTCCAGCGCAAGTTCGCCCGGCTGCTGGACGTCACACCGGGTGAGATCCACCTCGACCACGTCGGCCTCAACCACCTGACATGGGAGCTCGGGGTGCGTCTGGGCGGCCCCGAGGGCGAGAACGTCCTGCCCCGCCTGATCGCCGAACACGGCGACGCCCTCGCCGCCGATCTGCGCATGCCGCGGGCGATCGTGGACCGGCTCGGGGTCGTCCCTTCGTACTACCTGCGCTACTTCTACGCGCACGACGAGGTCGTGCGGGAGCTCGGGACCAAGCCCTCCCGGGCCGCCGAGGTCGCCGCGATGGAGAAGGAACTCCTCGCGATGTACGGCGACCCGGCACTGGACGAGAAACCCGCACTGCTCGCCAAGCGCGGCGGCGCCTTCTACTCCGAGGCGGCCGTCGACCTCGCATCGGGCCTGCTCGGCTCGGGCGGTTCGCCCCTCCAGGTCGTCAACACGGCGAACAACGGCACCCTGCCGTTCCTCCCCGACGACGCGGTCATCGAGGTGCAGGCCGCCATCGACGCGAAGGGGGCCACGCCGCTGGCCGTGCCGGAGCTGGACCCGCTGTACGCCGGTCTGATCGCGAACGTGACGGCGTACGAGGACCTGGCGCTGGAGGCCGCGCTGCGCGGCGGCCGCGACCGGGTGTTCAAGGCGCTGCTCGCACACCCCCTGATCGGCCAGTTCGAGTACGCCGAGGCGCTCACCGACAAGCTGATCGCGCACAACCGGGAGCACCTCGCGTGGGCCTGACCGCCGCACTCCTCGCAGTCGACGCGGGGAACAGCAAGACGGACGTCGCCGTCGTCGCCGTTGACGGCACAGTCCTCGGCGCGGCCCGGGGCGGCGGCTTCCAGCCGCCCCGGGTGGGCGTCGAGCCCGCGGTGGACGTCCTCGCCGACGCGGCCGGGAAGGCGCTGGCGGCAGCGGGCGTCACCGACGTCGGCTATGTGTCGGCGTGCCTCGCCAACGCCGATCTCCCGGTCGAGGAGAAGCAGTTGGAGGAGGCGATCCGACGCCGGGGCTGGGCCCGGAGCGTCGACGTCCGCAACGACACCTTCGCGGTGCTGCGGGCCGGCCTGACGGAGGATGCCGAGCCGCGGGGCGTGGCCGTGGTGTGCGGCGCAGGGATCAACTGCGCGGGCATGCTGCCCGACGGCAGGACCGCGCGCTTCCCCGCCATCGGCCGTCTCTCCGGGGACTGGGGTGGCGGCGGCGGCCTGGCCGAGGAGGCGCTGTGGTTCGCCGCACGCGCCGAGGACGGCCGCGGCGAGCCCACCGCGTTGATGCGGACGCTGCCCGCCCACTTCGGGCTCCCGTCCATGTACGCCCTGATCGAAGCCCTGCACCTCGCACACCTCGCTCCGCACCGCAGGCACGAGCTGACGCCGGTGCTCTTCGCGACGGCCGCGGACGGGGACCGGGTCGCGCGTGCCGTGGTGGACCGGATGGCGGACGAGGTCGTGGCGATGTCCACCGTCGCCCTTGCCCGACTCGGCCTGCTCAAGGAGAAGGTGCCCGTGCTCCTGGGCGGCAGCGTCCTGGCGGCCCGCCACGCCCAGTTGGACGACCGCATCCGCGCCCTGCTGGCGCAGCGGGCTCCGCTGGCCGAGGTGCGGGTGGTCACCGAACGGCCCGTGCTGGGATCGGCACTGCTGGGGCTCGACGCCGTGGGGGCGGACCCGGCGGCACATGCCCGCACCAGGGCCCACTACGGGACGGCCGCCCCGCGGTGACGCGCTGCCCGGGTCCGCCGCGGCTCTGGTAGGTTCCAGACCTTGATCCGCCGGTGATGACGATGTCCCGCCGGTAGTACCGGGAGGGGGACCGCTCCGTGGGCCGGGTGCCGCCATGGTTGCGCAAGCCGCTGTTCATAGGGTTGCCGTTCGTGCTGTCGGTCACCGGGGTGGTGTTCTTCCTCGGTGTCGACCGCGCGGACGGCGGTGATCATGCGGCGGCGAACCGGGCGCAGTTGAAGCGCGCCTGCGCGGGACTTCTGCCGTACGAGGAGCTGCGGGGCGCCGTGCCCGGCGACACCGCGGGCGTGGTGAGTGAGTACGGCACCATGCTGGAGCCCGAAGAGGACAGCCGCTCCCTGCTGAACTGCTCCGTCACCTGGCCGGGGCACGGGTCGGTGCGGGTGCGGGCCGTCGCGCTCATCTCCCGGCTGCCGATGACCGTGCGGGCCGAGGACATCCTGCCCGGCGGTGACGACGACGGGTACGAGGCGCCCGGGGTCACCGGCAGGGTCGGCGAGGACGGGCGGTCATGGGTCGTCGCCGAGTGCCCCGGCGGGATCGAGGGGCGGGTCCGCGAGGTGTCCGGCATGTATGTCACGGCCGCGGTCGATCTGCCCGTCTCCGGCAAGGGCAAGCCGGCGGAGTATCTCGCGGACTTCCGCACCGCCGTCCAGGTGGCCAACGGGATCACGGCGGCTCAGAAGTGCGGCGGCTCCCCGCTGAAGGTTCCCACGCGGGTCGTCGACACGTATGAGGCCCATGTCACCTCGGACGCGGACGGGGGCAACATGAAGGTCGTGGGGATCGACGAGCCGGGTCTGGGCGTGGAGAAGTGCAAAGGACTCGGCAGGCGTGCGGGCTTCCCCGGCAAGTGGACCGCCGCCGGCGATCTCCAGGACTCACGGCTGCTGAGCGTCTGCGAGGCCACCGTCCTGGACCGCGAGGACCCGACGAGCACCGATCCGGCACCGTCCGACAACGCGGTCGTCAGTGTCTCGGCGGCGAGCTGGGCCGGGCCGCTCGGCCGGTCCGCCGACGGCCAGTACAACCGGACCGGTGACAGCTACACCTTCCGCGAAGGGGAGCGGACCAGGGCCATCCCCGAATCGGAGCCCCACGAACTCGCCCTGTGGGCGCGGTCCGAGTGTGCCGCGGGACCGGCCTACCACCGTGTCACCGTCGACCGGGAGACGTCCGACCTCAGCGCCTACACGCTCACCGAGGCGGAGCGGACCACGTTCTCCAAGGACGTCCGGAAGTTGATGGACAGTTACCTCGCCTCCCCCGACAACTGGCCCGCGCAGCAGCGGTGTCATGACACCAGGATCCTTGGAGAGGTGGAGGGATGGCGGTGAGGCGGACGGTCCTGCGAGCGGTCGCCGCCCTGGTGGCAGTGGCCGCTGTCGTCGCCGGATATCTCCTGGTGCACGGCGACTTCCAGCGCTGGAGCGACGAGTCGGCGCTCGACGGAGCCTGCGACGGGCTGCTCGACCGGAACACGGTGCGCGGCGTCCTCGGGCCGGGTGACGTGGAGGTCGAGCACGAACAGCGCGGCGCGGGCCTGGTGGCCTGCGAGGTGCACGTCAGTGACGGCGGCACCGCCACGATCCGGGTTCTCGACACCGCGCAGGTCGGACAGCGCCTGGACGACACCCTCTACACGGGGTCGCCGCGCGCACTCGCCGTGCCGGTCGGCCACGGATGGACGGGTCTCTTCGGGGCCGCACCGAAATCCTTCGGGTCATCGGACGTCTTCGGGGCCGACGAGGACGAGAAGGTGACCACGAGCCTGGTCCTCAAGTGCACCGGAGACAGCGGCACCGACGGCCTGTCCGTCACCGTGGAGACAACGCTCGACACGTCACCGGACGATCCTGCCGTACGGCCGGCGTTCGCCAGGATCGCCACCTCCACCGCGGCCCAGGCATCCAGGAAGCGACACTGCGGGGCAAAGCTCGGAAAGCCGGTCAGCAGCCTCGGCCTGCCGGTGAACGAGGACGAGTACAAGCCGCTCGGCACAGCCGACGGAACCTGCTCCGGCGTCCCCGCCGCGCACGGCATGGCGATCGCCACCGAGACCGCCCGCGGGGGAGCCCCGCACGAAACGTGCCGGCTCGCCGACGCCGGCCTCAGCACACGCTACGTACTCGAGGCGGACTACGGCCCCTATGCCCAGGAGCGGCTGCTCGGGCACGAGCGGGATGAGGACACACCGGACACCGGGACACCCGCGCACTACCGCGACGGTGACGGACGGATCAGCTGGACGACGGCCAAGTGCCATGACGGCCGGGCCTTGTTCACCTTGCGGCCCTCCTACGAGAAGGCGGATGACCGCACGTACCCGCGGGATGACGCGGACCTCGCCTACGAGCGTGCCGCCCTCACGGCGTTCGCCGAGCGCTCGGCGAAGGCCCATGCATGCTCGGCCCCCGCCACCCCCTGACACCGGTGCGGGAATCACCCCTCGTAGCGCGCGGTCAGGGTGCGTACGGTCGTGGCGATGCGGTCCCGGAGCTCGGCCGGTGCCAGGACCTCGATGTCGGTGCCCAGCCGCAGGAATTCCCCGTGGGCGTGGTCGACCGACTCGATGGGTACGCGGACCTCGGTCCACTCGCCACCCGTCGGTGTCACGCCGAGGCTACGGGAGCCCTGCCGGGTGAGCCGTACCAGCGCCTCCCCGGTGTGCAGTCGCTCCCGGAAGGCGGCCAGATAGCCGGTCCAGTACGCGGCCAGGCCGAACCCGTCCGGGACGGTGCACTCCTCGTCCAGCTGCCGTATCTCCAGGACCTGGTCGACCCGGTACGTACGGATGCCGGAGGGCCCGCCCGCGACCAGATACCAGCGGCCGGCCTTGAGGACGAGTCCGTACGGCTCCACCCGCCGCTCGATCTCCTCCGGCGCCCGCCAGCGCCGGTACCGCAGTACCACCGTCCGCCGCGCCCACAACGCGGCGGCGACGGCGGGCAGGTGCGGCGTGCGGTCGGCGTCGCCGTACCAGCCGGGGGCGTCGAGCAGGAACCGTTCCTGAATCCGTTCGGCGTGTTCGCGCAGCTCCGCGGGCAGGGCGGCCCGCAGCTTGAGCCGGGCGGCGGCGAGTGCCGTGCCGAGGCCGAGTTCGGCCGCGGCCCCGGGGAGCGCGGCAAGGAAAGCGGCCTGTGCCTCGTCCGCGGTCAGTCCGGTGAGCCGGGTCCGGTAGCCGTCGAGCAGCCGGTAACCGCCCGCGTGGCCCGCATCGCCGTACAGCGGGATGCCTGCGGCGGCGAGCGCCTCGACGTCCCGGTAGACCGTCCGGACGGAGACCTCCAGCTCCTCGGCCAGTTGGCGGGCCGTCATCCGGCCCCGGTTCTGGAGCAGCAGAAGCAGGGTGACCAGTCGGCTCGCACGCATGGAGCCAGTATCCGTATCCACTGACAGGAGATGTCAGTGGAGTGCCCCTAATCTGCGGCGCATGAACGACTTCGACTTCCTGCACGGCTCCTGGGACGTGGCCAATCGCCGTCTCACCGCACCGCTCGGCCCGGGCCCCGGCGCCTGGACGGAGTTCCCCGGGCACGCGGTGGTGCGGCCGCTGTTCGGGGGCGCCGGCAACATCGACGAGATCACCTTTCCGACCCTCGGCCGTCAGGGCGTGACCCTGCGGCTTTACGAACGGGAGGCGGAACGCTGGTCGATCCACTGGTCCGACAGCCGGACGGGCCGGCTGGATCCACCGGTGACCGGCGGCTTCACCGGCGACCGCGGCGACTTCCACGGCGAGGACACCTACGAGGGCCGTCCGATCCGCGTGCACTTCACCTGGCACCGCCTCGGCCCGGACACCGCTCGCTGGGAGCAGCGGTTCTCCGCCGACGAGGGGCGTACCTGGGAGCTCAACTGGACCATGGACCTCACCCGTACCGGGCAGGCCGGCGCATGAGCGTGGTCGAACTCCGTCAGTACACGCTGCACCCCGGAGGCAGGGAAACGCTGACCGAGCTCTTCGAGCGCGAGTTCGTCACCGGCCAGCAGTCGGCCGGTATCACCGTCGGCGGCCGTTTCCGGGACCTGGACGATCCGGACAGATTCGTCTGGCTGCGCGCGTTCCCCGACATGGCACACCGCCGGCGCGCGCTGGAGGCGTTCTACACCGGTCCCGTCTGGCGGGAGTTTCGCGACGCGGCCAACGCCACCATGGTCGACAGCGACGACGTCCTGCTGCTGCGCGGCCCGGGTTACACACCTCCGCCCGCCGCACGCGAGGTGCTCGCGACCATCTGCCACCCGGCCGACGCGGCAGGCTTCGAGGCGTACGCCGCCCGGCACCTGGGCCCGGACCACGCACTGCACCGCACCGAGCATGCCGAGAACGACTATCCGCTCCTGCCGGTACGCACCGGGGAGGAGGTCCGGGTCTGGTTCGGACCGGCCGAGCCGGTGCCCTGGCCGGCCCGGCGGCTGCGGCTGGAGCCCGTGAGACCGTAGCCTCCGGCAGTCGGCACGGGCGCTCTATAGTCGCCTTATGAGTCGTTGGACGGATATGGCCGGGAAAGCGTCCGGAGAGGAATACGCCGCACGGTTCGCGACCCTCGCCCGCAGTGGCCAGAACGTGCATGGTGAGGCGCGGTTCTGTGCGGCCCTCGTGCCGGTCGGAGCGCGGGTGCTGGACGCCGGGTGCGGTACCGGACGCGTCATGATCCGGCTCGCGGAACTCGGGTACGACTGCGTCGGGGTGGATCTCGACGAGTCGATGCTGGCGGTGGCGCGGAAGCAGGCGCCCGAGCTGCCCTGGTTCCGGGCCGACCTGGCCGAGTTCGAGCCGGCCCGTCTCGGTGTCGCAGGGGGCTTCGACCTCGTCGTCGCAGCGGGCAACATCTTCCCGTTGCTCGCCCCCGGCACCGAGGCCACGGTGGTCGGGCACCTGTCCGAGGCCCTGCGTCCGGGCGGCCTGCTGGTCGCCGGCTTCGGCCTGGACGAAGCCCATCTGCCGGTGCCGCCCGGTCTCACGCTGTCCGACTACGACGACTGCTGCACCTCGGCCGGTCTCACCCTCGTCGACCGGTTCGCCACCTGGGACGCCGACCCCTACGACGGCGGCGGTTACGCCGTCAGTGTCCACCGGACGCTCTGACTGACCGGTTTCCGTTCCGCCATCAGCCCGTGCCGGAGGGGCAGGACAGCAGGACACACTTCAGGCCAGGAGGGGAAGCGAGGCCAGACCCCGGACGAGACGGGTGCGCCGCCACTCCAGCCGGTCCGGCGGCACGGCGAGCCGGATGCCCGGAAACCGCGTCAGCACCGCGCGGAGTGCGATCTCCGCCTCGGCCTTGGCCAGAGGAGCCCCGACGCAGCGATGGATGCCGTGGCCGAAGCCGAGATGAGCGCCTGCGTCCCGGTCCGGATCGAGCAGGTCCGGCGACGCGAACCGCGCAGGATCGCGGTTCGCGGCCCCCAGAGCGACCAGCACCGGAGAACCGGCCGGGATGTCGGTACCGCCGAGTGTGACGTCCTCCGTGGTGAACCGGAAGGTGGCCGTACTGACGGGGGAGTCGAACCGGAGCAGCTCGTCCAGCGCGGCGGGGACCTCGTCCGGGTCCTCCCGCAGCCGGTGCAGCTCGGCAGGGTGCCGGAGAAGCGCCAGCGCGGCGTTGCCGAGGAAGTTGCCGGTGGTCTCGTGCCCGGCCACGAGCAGCAGCACCGCCAGGGAGACCAGCTCGTCCTCGCTCAGCAGGTCGTCTCCGTCACGCGCCGAGATGAGCCGGTCAAGGACAGAGCCACCGGGGTGCACGCGCTTGGCCGCGATGAGGTCCGTCATGTAGCCGGCCATGGAGTGCGAGGCCGCGTCGATGACCTCGGGCCGGCCCGCCGCGAACAGCTCACCGGACCAGCGCTGGACGTCGGGCCGGTCCGCCTCCGGGACGCCGAGCAGCTCACAGATCACGATGACCGGCAACGGCACCGCCAGGCCCGCCACGAAGTCGAACCGCCCGCCCGCGGGCCACTGATCCAGCAGACTGCCGGTGACCTCGGCGATGAACGGACGCAGCTCGGCGACCGCCCCGGTCGTGAACGCCTTGGTCACCAGCTTGCGGAGACGGGTGTGCTGGGGAGGGTCGGTGGCCAGCATGGTGTGCGCCACCGCGGGGTGCAGACGACGCCCCGTCGCCTTGCCCGCGAAGAAGGCCGCCGTGTCCTTCGAGAGCCGGGCGTCGCCGAGCGCTTCCCGCGCCTCCGCGTAGCCGGTGACCAGATAGCTGATGCGCCCACCGGACCCGGCGGGCACGGGCTGCACCGGACAACTGGACCGCATGGCCGCGTAGATGGGGTAGGGGTCCTGGAGGAAGCGGGGGTCCTGAGTCGGGTCGGTCATGCCTTCAGGCTCCAACCGGCCCCGCCCGCTTGTCATCGGCGACACGCCCAACCGGCTTACGGATGCGGCGTCCACCGGCTACGGCAGTGGTACGGCGGCCGTCACTCCCTGGAGAGCTCCTCCCGGATCAGCGGCTCGAACTCCCGCCGCACGTAGGCATCGAAGGGCGCGGACAGCGCGCCGTCGATCACCCGCCTCACCCGGTGCTCCGCTGCGAACTCCTTGAGCGCGGCGCGGGAGTCCGGCTCCACACCCCCGCCGATGATCAGCACTCCGAACTCCCCGGCCGCCAACCGCTTCCGGGCCTCCTCATCGGTGCTCACTCCCTCCGCGTCGAAGCCGTCCGCGCGCAGTGTGGCGAGTACGTCCGTCACCCTGGCGGGCGTCCTGCCCAGCACCAGTGTTCTCATGGCCGTTCCTCTCGGGTACGTCGACATCGGCATGCCCGAACCTAGAAGCTCAACCGGGCTTGAGGTCAACCCTGACCCGCATACGCCCTTCGTCGAGCCGTGGTGACCGCCGGCGGACAGGCGCCGGATATGAGGAAAGCCCGGCCGGGAAAGCTCGGCCGGGCGTTCGGGAATCGTGTCAGGCGAGCGTGAAGTCGCTTCGAATGACGCCGTATTCGGTGGGCTCCACCCAGCACGTGTACTGGCGGCCGAGCAGGTCGGCCGGGCTGATGCCCAATTGACCTGCCAGATCGGAAGCACCGGTCTTGAACGTCCGGCCGGCGTCATCGGCTGCCTGAAAGTGGGCGGTGGCTCCGCGCAACTCTACGACGACATAAGCGACACGCTTTCCTTTTCGGGCAGGCCGGCCGTCATCGTGCTGATGGGCGTCATGGGTGGTCGTCGACTGACCGCAGACCCCACAGCGCGCGTCTTCTCGCGGAGTTTCCATGGAGGGAATGGTACCTCCCCACGACAAAGCCCCTGCCTGGTGCAGGCCTGTGAGAGGCCTGCACCAGGCAGGGGCCTTGCCCATGACCCATGGCTCGTGGTCATGGGGAACGGGTCGAGTCCAGTTGCTTTACGGAAATACGCCGCTGGATTCGGGGAAACCTACCCGTCCGTGGAGAAGATGTTCATTCCGCCATTTCCGTCCGGCCACAGGTAATCAAACGTCGAAGCCGTATCTTCCGCGGAAAGCCGCATTTGCGACTGGCAGGGCCCACAGGGTGGCTTGGTTCCGGTAATCCGGACCCGCCCGCCATCAGGAACAGGACTGGCCATGAAGAACGGGTCGTCCGGGATGACCGTGTCCTTGATCATGGGCGCACCGCCGGCCGCGCGTGCTGCCCGGTTCTCCGTGTGGACCGCCTGACGCGCGCGTCCCACTCCGATGCTGGCTTCTTCTGCCGTGGTGGCACCGCTCCGGAGGGAGTACGCGTCGATCTGGGTTCCGTCGGCGTCGAAGACCTCGACATCGGCGTAGTGCGTGTTCTCCGTGACCGGACCGCAGACCTGGGGAAGGTTGGCGTTGTGGACCAGGACCGGGGTAGCACCCGCCAGCACGTAATACGTGTGCAGGTCGGAGACGGTCAGGTTGTGGACCGTGGTGTCCTGAGCGGTCCACCGCCGGATCGCGGCGATCTGCACATAGGTGCCGGCGCTGGTCCGAAGCCACTCGCCCGACCTGAGGTCGGCGGCGTCGATCCACTTGCCGAGTTCGGGGACCCAGAAGGGGTGTCCGGCGGTCGCGGTGATCCGGGCCGTCTTCGAGCCGCTGTCACCGTCGAGGTCGATCGTGACCTTGACCAGGTGCTTGAGGCCCTGGCCCTTGATCTCGGCGGTGACCGTCTCGACGATGCTCTCGCCGGACTCGGGGTCGGTCGCGACGACCTTGTCGCCGGTCTTCACCTTCTCGATCGGCTTGGTGGAACCATCAGCCATCAGCACCTTCGTGCCCGGCACGAAGCTGTTGACCGGGCAGGAACCGCCGCCGTCGGCTCTGCCGGAGCTGCCGCCACCGCTGGTGCCGCCGTTGCTGCGGGAAGATCCGCCGGACTTGCCGCCTCCGCCGCCGGAGCCCTTGCTGCTGCCGCCGGAGCTCTTGCCACCCCCGCTCTTGGCCGAACTCGGGTGGGAAGTGGCCTTGGGCGCGGCCTTGGCCTGGGCCTGCTTGTGGACGGGGTTGCCCGTCTTCCGCTTCGCGGCAGCCGCTTCGTCGGCTTTTCGTTTGGCGGCTTCGGCGGCCTTCTTCTTGGCTCTCTGCGCAGCCTCCTTCTTCGCCTTCTCGATGGCCAGCTTCTTGGCCCGTAGCGCGGCCGCCTCGGCCGCCTTGGCGGCCTTGAGGACCGCCTCGGCGGCCCGCTTGGCCACCTTGAAGGCCTTGATGGCTTCGATGGTGCGGTTGACCGCCTTGATCACGGCCGGGATCTTCCCGAGCTTGGACCACGGGATGGCGTCGACCGCGATGCTGACGCAGGACCACATGTCCCCGCCGAAGCAGGCCATGGCGTCGTTGATGCCGATGAAGTCCTTCAGCGTCTCCCACGCAACCGCCAGGATGACGGAGGTGAGTGACTTGCCCTGCATCGACTGGGCCTGAGCGACCTGTGCCGCGGACAGACCCGCGCCGGCGAGGGCCGCCGCCTTCTCCGAAGCGCTCAGGATGATCGACTCGCCGGTCGGGTCGGAGTACGTGACCGGGTTGTTCTGCGCGTACGCGTACCCGTTGGACTGCAGCGGGTCGTTCAGGTCGAGCACCGGGTCGACCGACAGGAAGCGTCCGACCACGGGGTCGTACAGACGGGCTCCCAGTGGCTGGAAGCCGGAGGAGTCGTCCCGGGTCTTGCCGAGGAATCCCTTGTGGTTCTGGAGGCTGGTACCCGTGGTACCGCGCTCGTTGCCGAAGGGGTCCTGCTTGCGGATACGCACCGACATGCCGCCGTAGAGGGCGACCTCCGTGTACGCGCTGCCCTGCTGGTCCGTGGTCTGGGCGACCAGGGTCTCCGCGCCGTTGCCGTAGGCGTAGCGCATGACCGCGCCACCCGGAGCCCCGTAGGTGCGCTGGGTGTTGACCAGAGCGCCGCCCTGCTGGACGGTCACCTCGGCCTCACCCAGGTGGAGCGTCGCCTGCTTGCCCTTGATGGTGAGCAGGCGGGCGCCGTCGGGGCCGTAGATGTGACGGGTGTCGTTCTGCGGCAGCCACTGCTGGGCCGCCTGGGCCGTGGCACAGGCGGCGAGCACGATCGGTGTCGCGTTCGTGTCCGCCGCGCCCTGCACCGCGAGGCACAGACCGCCGGAGGCCGGGTGGATCAGCTGGCCGGAGGCGTTGCGCTTCAGTTCCTGCGCGGCCGAACCGTCACACTTCTGGATCTGGACCGCCGAGCCTGCCGTGTTGGCGGCGGGCTGGAGGCACCAGGTGCCGTACACGGAGAGCGTGCCCTTGTCGGGGTCCGTCTGCGGGGCCGCCTTCGTGCCCGGAGTGGGCGTGAACTTGTAGTTCTGCGCCGGCGATCCGTTGCAGGAGTAGAGCTGGATCGGCTGGCCGGCCGTGGCCGCGCTCGACTTGAGGTCCAGGCACTTCTGGGCGAGCCCCACATACGGGGTCTTGCCGCCTGTGCCCGCACCGGTGATCCGGTCGACCTGGCCGTCATAGGTCCAGCTCAGGTCCTGCTTGTCACCGTTCTCGACCGAGGCGACCGTTTTGGTCTCGCCGGTGAGTTCATACAGCCGAGTGGCTTCCGCCGTGATCTGCGCCCCGGCGGGGGTGGTGTAGGTCTTCGACACCTTGGTCAGCGTGTGCGGCTGGTCCTTGGCGGCGTTCTTGCCGTACGCGTACGTGGAGACCGCGTTCTTGGTGGTGTCGCCGGAGAGGTCGTTCTCGGTGAGCTTCGTGCGGTTGCCGAGCAGGTCGTACTCGTACTCCTGCCAGTAGCCGGAGCTGTCCGCGCCCGCGGCGACGCGGAGCGTGCCGTCCGTGTTCTTGTTGAGTGAGCCGTCCGGGTTCCTCGGGTTGACGCAGCTCGTGCGGTCCTTGGAGGTCCAGGCCGACTTCAGCTGGCCCAGCGGGTCGTAGACGAAGCACTGGCGCTCCGCGATCCCGGTGGACTTCTCCTCGATCGAGGTGACGTTGCCGGCCGGGTCGTAGGTGTACCCCCGGTTCGAGACGAGGTTGCCGCCGACGACACTCTTGTCCGCGGTGGCGTCACTCTTCTCGCGGTAGACCGACTGCTCGGTGAGCTCGCCGCTGCCCTCGTCGAAGGCGTTCTGTGTCCACACGCGGTACGGCTGGGCACCGAGCGTGGAGCGGAGCACCTGGCCGTAGGCGTCGTAGGTGGTCTCGGAGCCGTACCAGTCCTTGCCGGAGATGGAGAGCGGCTTGCCGTCCTTGTTGTAACGGACGACCAGCTTCTCGGCGTCGAACGCGCCCACCGCCGGAAGGGTGGTCTCGTCCAGCATGCCGCGGTCGTTGTACGTGTAGTCGTACGTGTAGTCCTTCTTCAGACCCCACGTGTCGACGACGGACTGCGGCAGGGACAGCGTGGTCGAGGTCGGCTGGTACTCCTTGGTGTAGCCGTTGACCTTCTGGGTGTACGCCTGAAGATCGGTGTAGCGGGTGGCGGTGGCGGGCATGCCCTTGCCGCCCGGAGCCGTGTCGTACGTGAACGAGGACAGCAGCTTGCCGGTGGAACTGTCCGCGCGCGCCTCCTTGGGGCGCGACAGCTCGTCGTAGCCGTTCCAGACTTTGACGCCGCGGGAGTTCGTGGTCGTCTCGACCCGGCCGAAGGCGTCGTAGGCCGTGCGGGACGTGCCCGCGTCGGGGTCGGTCGCCGTCTCCACCTGGCCGTTGTGGTCGTACGTCCACGACCACGGGTGCGTCGCGTCCGCCGAGGCGGTCGCCGTGCGGAGCTGGCCGTGCGGATCGAACTGGTAGCGCGTCGACGTGAAGCCGCCGGGGGCAGCCGGGTTGAAGGTGTCCGTGCGCACGGTGCGGCCGGTCGCGTCGGTCCAGACGCGGTAGGACGAGTCGCCCTCCGGCTGGATGACCTTCGACCAGTCCTCACCGTATTCGTAGCGGACGGCCCGTTCCTCGTTCGCCTTGGAGAAGGACTCCTTGGTGTCCGGGTCGACCCACTTGAGGTACGGCGTCTCCTTCAGCACGCGGCCGAGACCGTCGTACGTGTAGCGCGTGATGTTGGGAATGGCCGTGTCGGCGAGCGGGCTGAACAGCTCGCCCGGCTTCGCCTCGTCGGTCAGGTAGGCGTTGTTGGTCTGGTAGACCTCACCGGAGCCGTTGTACAGCGTGTCGGTGATCAGCCAGCCGGCGCCGCCGTCGGCCTCCTCCTGCGTCTGCCGCTCACGGCCGAGGCCGTCGTAGAGCGTGACGGAGGTCTCGATCCTGTCCTCGTAGCCACGCGCGTACGTGGTGACGTACGGGGGCTTGCGGATCTTGATATTCGCGTCGTCGGGGTCGGTCTCCTCCTTCGGGACCGTGTAGACCGCGCGGAAGTCGGCGGTGCCGGTGCCGGGGGTACGGCCCGCTGCCCAGGCTTCGGCGAGCCGCCCGAGCGGGTCGTACACCGCCTCACTGACGAGGTTGTTGACGTCGGTCGTCTTGACGGTGACCGAGCGGCCGGGCTCCAGTTCCTGGGTCTGGCTCTGCCCGAGCAGGTTGGTCGTCGTGACCTTGAAGACCTGGCCCGTGGCCGGCCCGATGGAGCCGTAGGTGATCGTGGAGGACTTCGGCACCACCTGGTTCAGCTGGTCCGCGGGGGTCTCCTTGACCACGCGGCCGACGGCGTCGAACTCCTTGGTGCCGGTGGTCCGGAAGCCGGTGCCGGCACCGTTGAGCGTCCACGACTCGGTGGCCAGACCGCGGGAGGCGGAGCCGAGGGCGGTTCCGTATGCCGTGCCGTCGTAGGCCGTACGGGTCGCGTTGCTCAGCGAGCCGAGATCCGCCCAGTCGGCGTTCGCACAGGTCGTCGGCGAGACCAGGACCTGCTTGGACAGACCGATGAGGTTCTTGTCGGGCCGGTGCAGGTACTCCAGCTTGGTGCAGGACTCGTCACCGGTCTTGGCGGGGTCGGCGTCGCCCAGCGACTCGACCTCGGTCGGCAGACCGTAGGTCGCGTCGTACTTCGAGGTCGTTCTGACCGTGCGCTGGGGGCGCGGGTCGTCGGTGTTGGTGCCGGACGACTTGGTGTACGCGACCTCCTCCGGCTCCGTGACCCGCCAGGCCCGCAGTGGGCTCAGGCCGTCGTCGCGGTCCCGTTTGGCGAGTTCGGTCGCCTCGGGCTTGGTGACCGAGCGGGACAGCCAGTCGGAGTCGGCCTTGGTGGAGTCCGTGTACGTGAGCTCCTCGGCGATCCGGCCGGCGAACGGCTCCCGGTCCTTGGCTATCTCGGCGCCGGTGATGTCCTTGACGGGCACGGTGTCGCCGAGGCCCCGGAAGAAGCGGGTGACGGACTTGGAGCGCTGACCGGCGGTGTCCGCCTCGCCCTCGACGACCGGGCCCGTCAGGACCGTGGTCTGCTCGAAGCCCGCGAACTGCGCGTACGTGCGCTGGGACTTCTTGGTGAACTCGGCCTCGGCGAGCTTCCAGGCCGGGCTCTTGTACCGGTACTCCGTCCTGGTGGTGAAGTTGCCGTCGATGTTGGGCAGTTCCTCGACGGTGTCCACGGCGTACTTGTGGAACCAGTCGATGTCCTCGACCTCGGGGTCGGGGTTCCAGAACGACGGATAGCAGAGCCGGTCGTTCACCTTGAGCTTGGCCTGCAGCCGGGCCATGGCCGTGGCACGGTCCTCGCCGGGCTGCTGGTCGAGCAGGGGAAGGTTGCCGGAGAGACAGTCACCCTCGATCGGCTTGTACGTGACGATGGTCTCGCCGCCGTACTCGTTGACGACGCGGCCGATGCGCAGCCGGGAGAAACCGGGGCGCGAGGTGTGGACCGCCTTGACGCGGTTCGGCATGTCCTCGGCGTTGGGCTCGAACCGCACCGTGTTGAGCTGGAGGCTCGCGTCGGTGGAGCCCTTGCGGGCGTAGCCGGTGCGCTGGATCGACTCCAGCCACAGGGCCGTGTTCGGGCCGGTCAGCAGCTTGGCGAAGCTCTGCTTCAGCTGGTACTCGTCGACGACCTGCCGGGCCGCGGTGTCGGTGCGCCGCTGGGCCGAGGTCGTGATCTTGTCGAGACGCTTGCGGGACCAGAAGGACGGACCGGCGTTCCAGCACTTCTTGGCGGACTCGCAGCGCATGTCGGCCGGGGTGTCGAACCAGGGCCGGTAGTTGCGCGGGTCCTTCGAGGCGAAGTTGGCGTCGGAGCAGGTGACGTCGTCGACGTCGTAGCAGCGCTCCTTCACCGAGAAGCCGACCCGGGCGGGCGCGGTCTCGGTGAAGATGGTGTTCTTGCGCTGGCCGTAGTCGATGTGGTCCAGCCAGCCGTCACGGTCGTAGGCGACCGGGGCCTTGAAGTTGAAGTTGCGGGCGTAGTAGTTCGGGGCGTCCTTCTTCCACCACATCGACATGGCGTTGCCGTGGATGTCCTCGATGTAGTCGAGGCCCCAGCGCCAGCCCTGCGTGCACCAGGAGTTCGTCCAGTCGGTGGTCGTGGGGCCCTTGTAGCAGTCCTCGTTCGGGTGGTTGCCGTAGACCGGGACCGTGAGCACCGAGTCGGTGGTCGGGTCGTCGGGGTCGGCGCCGTGGTTCGACCAGCCCGGGAGCTTGTTCTTGCCGAAGTGGTACTTCGTGCCGTCCTTGGTGGTGACGATCCAGTACTCACCGTCCTTGGCGCCGTTGCCGGTGGCCTCGCCCTTGACTATCTGGATGGTGGAGCCGTCGCCGTTGGCCGTGAACCACTTGCTCTTGGTGGCGTCCCAGACCAGTTCGGTGGTCATGCCGCCGAGCGAGAGGGTGGCGTTCTCCGAACCCCAGCACAGGTCCGCGGTGCGGTGGGTGGAGTTGTTGGAGCCGGCCTTCTTCGAGTCCTGGCGGCAGTTGGCGTACGTACGGGTGATGGAGCCCGCGTTGTAGTCCCAGCCGTCGCCGATCCAGGAGGCCTGGTTGTTCGTCGAGGACGTACGGCCGTCGACGGACTGCGAGGAGTACGCCAGGCTGACCTTCGGCATCAGGCCGCCGGCGGTCTCCGGGACCTGGACGTCGTACGAGTAGGTGAAGGCGCCCGAGGAGGAGCCCGACGACCAGGAGCCGGAGGACAGCAGCGGCGAGGCCGTGAAGTCACCGGACACCGAGGAGCCGGTGTCGAGGCCGCCGACGGCGGCGCCGCCGTTCGCGGAGACCGCGGGCTGGACGCCGTCCCGGTAGGAGGCCTTGGTCGCGCCGGAGGGAACGAAGCCCTCACCGACGAGGCTGGAGACCGGGATGCTGCCGCTGAGGACCTTGCGGGTGGCGGACTTCCCGGCCGTCTTCGTCTTCGTCGGCGCGTCCTTGGCGGCCACGGTCTTCACCGTGCTGCGCAGGCGCTGGAAGTCCTTCTTGCCGTTCTTGACGTCCTTGTCCCCGTCGGAGAGGGACATCGTGCTCGTGCCGCCGTCGCCGCCGTCGGCGCAGTCACCCTCGGTGGGGGAGGAGTAGACGCACTCGGGCAGCAGCATCAGACCGAAGCGGTCGGCGGCCTGCGGTCCGTAGAGGTCGGCGAAGCCCGTGGTGTCGATGCTGATCGCGACCTCGGCGGCCGGGTCGACGGTGGCCGGCGGGGTGAGCTTCATGACGATGCCGGAGACGCCCGCGTCCTGCGAGGTCGTCTGCGGGGCCACGCCCACGGTCCAGTCGCCGGCGAGTGCGGCGGCGTCACCGCCCTCCGGGACACCGATGGCGACCGGCAGGTTGTTGCTGACCGGCTCCGTGGTCCCGGGCGCGCTGCTCGCGTCGAGCGTGGCCTGGCCGGTGCCGGAGGTCCACGCCGCGGTGGCGGTGGGGGTGTAGGGGGCGACCGGATTCTCCGGAGCCAGGGTCAGGGTCTTGTCGGCGGCTGCGTCGCCCTCGACGTCGGTGGCCTCCGGCAGGTCCGGGAGTCCGATCTTGGCGATCGACTCCTCGCGGCTCATGCCGGGACCGGGAACGGCGAACGCCTGGCTGCCCAGGGTCGTCACGGTCAGTGTCGAGGACAGCAGAAGGACGATCGCCGTGCGGCTTCGCCGCCGGCGCCGTCGTTGTGAATCCGTCATGGCTAGGCGTCCCCGCCCCACCCATGACAGTGGACCTGAAGCACGCATACGCGTCGACTCCCACCTGGCAGTTCAAACAATGGACGAGGTGCGGATACACCGGATGGCACACCTCTGCCTCAGACGCGTGCGTGCGCACTCTCTGGCATGTCCGCCACATATTCAAGATCGATAAGGGGTGCCCCGGGGTCGCGAAAGTGATCTGTGACACGGGGCGAAACGGATCAGACCGTTCTGCTGATGATCAATCAGTAAGGCGCTGGACACTTCAGCGTTAACCGTCAATACGGGCCCAGAAAAGCCTTGAATCGGGCTTGGTTGACAGCCCGTCGGCCGGTTTCACGTCGGCTCCACATAGAGGTAACGAGTTCATAAAAGCTTCACCTGTGGACGCAAATGCTTCACATGTGTGATCGTGTGCCCGCCTTCTGCCCCCGCGGCCTGCCCACTGGGGCTGTCTGTGCTGTCCTCAATCCGCCTGGTTCCCACCGGAGTAGACCGCCGTGACCGCGCCGCCTCGTTTTCTCAGCCCCTTTGTGCGCACGCGCACGCGGCTGTCCCTGACCCTCGGCCTCGTACTGGCCGCCCTCACCGCTGCCCTGCTGCCGTGGTGGCAGTCCGGCGGCTCTTCGCCGGCCACCGCCGGCGGTGCCAACGGCGCCACCGGCGCCGCCCCCGTGTCCACCGGCCCGCGCGACGAGGCCACCGCGATGGCCCAGGCCCTGCGCACCCAAGCGCAGGTACTCGTCGACACGGCCACCGACGCCACCTCGCTGACCTGGGCGCTGCCCAACGGCAGCTTCAAGACCCGGATCACGGCCGCACCCACCCGGGCGAAGAACGCCAAGGGTGAGTGGGCCCCGATCGACAACAAGCTCAAGCGGACGGCCGAGGCCCCCAGGGGACTCGGTATCGCGCCCGCGAACCCGGCCGTTCCCGTCCGCTTCGCGAGCGGCAGCGCCCACAAGGCGCGCGCCGGACGCTCGTTCGCCCGCACCGGGACACCGGGCGGGACGGTGCTCGCCGAGGTCGAACTCGACGGCCACACCGTCGCGTACACCTGGCCGGGCGCCCTGCCCGAGCCGGTCCTCGACGGGCCGCGCGCCCTGTACTCCGAGGTCCTGCCGGGCGTCGACCTGCTGCTCGTCGCCCGGGAGGAGGGCGGCATGGCACAGGTCCTGATCGTCAAGACCCCCGAGGCCGCGCGGCAGGACGCGCTCAAGACCGTCTCGTACGGCCTCGACTCCGCCACGGCCGTGTTCCGTCAGGACCGCAAGGCCAGCCGGGTCCAGGTCCTGGACAAGGCCGGCCAGGAGGTCGGATCGATTCCGACGCCGTTCGCCTGGGACTCCAGCGGCCGTGACCCCGAGCTGCCCGAGGGCGCCCCGAACCGCACCTCCGCCGCCACCCCGGACGACGTCCTGAAGCTTTCCGGACTGACCGGCGTCGAGCCCGGCGCGCAGGCGGCGCCGCTGCCGATCACCCTGGACGGCGAGAACACCCACACCGCCCGGCTCGGCCTCGGCTTCGCCGCCACCGGTCTTGCGGCGCGCGAGGACATCACGTACCCGCTGTTCGTCGACCCGCCGCTGAACCCCGGCTGGGACGCGTGGACAGTGGCCTACAAGCCGTACCCGAGCACCAGCTTCTTCAACGGCACCAACTTCTCCTCCGGTACCTCCGACGCCCGCGTCGGCCACGAGTCCGACACCGGCGGCACCGCCCGCTCCTTCTGGCGGATGGACTGGTCGAAGAGCATCAAGGGCGCGAAGATCACCAGCGCGACCTTCAAGGTGCTCAACAACCACTCCTGGTCCTGTACGAAACGCGAGTTCCAGCTGTGGCGTACCGGTGCGATCTCGTCCGGCACGACATGGAACGCGCAGCCGAGCTGGTCCGACGAGATCGAGCGCAAGTCCTTCGCGCACGGCTGGTCGTCGAGCTCCTGCAAGGACGAGTACGAGGACTTCAACGTCAAGGACGCCGCCCAGTACGCCACCGACAGGGGCGATGCGTCCGTGACCCTGGGCATGCGGGCCACGACCGAGTCGGACACCCAGACCTGGCGCAAGTTCAAGGCGACCTCGGCGACCATCGAGGCCGTCTACAACCGCAACCCGTCCGAGCCCACCAGCGGCTCCTCGACGCCCGGCGGTTCCTGCAAGCCCGGCCCCGGCGCGGGCGTGACGGTCGGCAAGACCAACATCACCCTGTCGGTGACCGCCAAGGACCCCGACAACAACATGAGCAAGGTCCGCTTCCGCTTCTGGAAGACCGGCGGCACGGTCCCGGCCGGTGTCGAGATAGCGATCGGTGCCTCCGGAGGCACCGCCAAGTACACGATCCCGTCCAGTGATCCCCTGCTGAAGGACCTCACCACCAACACCACGTTCTCCTGGGACGCGATGGGCAAGGACTCCGCCGGCGCGACGTCCTCCATCTACCCGCCGGGCACCGAGCCCTGCCGCATCACGGTGGACCCGAGCGGCCCGTCCCAGCCCACCGTCACCAGCGACGTGTTCCTCAAGGCCACCGATGACGGCGCCACATGGGCGACCGTGGCCTTCGGCCTGACCGGACCGATCACCTTCGAGTCGCCCGGGGCCGTGAAGTTCACCTACGCGTGGGGCGGAGTCAGCCCCGTCACGGTCAACGCCGACGCCGCCGGCCTCGCCACCGTCCCCGACCTGCGGCCGCCGAACGCCGGCCCCAACACGCTCCAGGTCTACGCCTACGACAGCCTCGGCAACATGAGCGCACGGACGGACCACACGACCTACGTCCCGCCGAGGGACAACGCCGACGGCCCGGGTGACACCGGCGGCGACGGCACCCCCGACCTGCTCCTCATCGACAGCACCGGCGTGCTGCGCACGTATCCGGGCCAGCCGGGCGGCGAGCTGTACGGCCAGCTCACCTCCTCGTACACGACAGGCGCCGACGGCAAGTCGACGCCGGCTCCGGCCGGTCACTGGTACAACGCGACGACCGGCAAGGCCGCGCTGATCGCGCACTACCAGGACGCCTACCCGGGCGACGGGACGACGGACCTCTTCGCCGTAGACCCGTCAGGCGGGTTCTGGCTCTACCCGGGCGACGGCTACGGCTCGTTCGACGTCGGCGACCGGATGAAGATCCGCCTCCCGTCGAACGCGCCCGCGCCGTCCACCTGGATCCAGCTCAAGGCCGTCGGTGACATCACCGGCGACAAGCTGCCCGACCTGGTGCTGCGCACCGACGCGGCCCTGTGGGTGCTCTCCGGCTACAGCGGTGCCACCATCCGGACCGCGACCCAGATGAACTCCGACGCCTGGGGGCGCCGCGACGTCGTCAACCTCGCCGACATGAACAAGGACGGCACGCCCGACCTGCTCTGGCGCAACCTCGACAACGGCAACATGTACGTGCGTCACGGGAAGCCCGGCTCCACCGCCGGCAGTGTCGACCTCAACTCCCTGATGCTGGCGGCCAACTCGCTCAACGGAGACGTCCCGTTCGGCAGCAGCTGGACCGAGGCGAACGTCGACACCGCGATTGGCATCCCGGACATCAACAAGGACGGCATCCCGGACATCTGGGCCCGGTTCGCGGCGGACGGCCACATGGCCATCTACAACCCGTCCACCACCAACACCAACGCGCCCGTGAAGACGGTCATCGGATCCGGCTGGGGCGACAAGCGGGCCTTCGGCTGACCCGGCCCGGCTGACCCGGGCAACGAAACAGCGCGTCTCGGAAGGCGGGCGCAACCACGCCGGCCGCGGGGCCGCCGCACCCTCCTGGCCTGCACCGGCACGGCCAGGAGGGTCGCCGCG
Source organism: Streptomyces sp. NBC_01257 (assembly GCF_035917255.1). NCBI lineage: Bacteria > Bacillati > Actinomycetota > Actinomycetes > Kitasatosporales > Streptomycetaceae > Streptomyces > Streptomyces sp. NBC_01257. The sequence continues at coordinate 1,149,503 of NZ_CP108472.1, read as the reverse complement.
CTCCCGTCCGCGGACGTGGGTGAGCAGGACCCCGCGGGCGAACGATCCCCGGTCCGTACGGGGCTTGACGGCCGGAATATGATCACGTCGATCGGCCAGGGGGGTCGGATCTTCTAGGGCCTCTGGGGGCGACACCGTGGGTGTCATCGTTGGTGCAATTATTGCGGTATTGGTCGTTCTGGTCGTGTGGTGGGTCGTCCGGACCTACAACCGCCTCGTCCGGCTGCGGAATCAGACGCAGGCCTCGTGGGCGCAGATCGATGTGCAGCTGAAGCGGCGGCACGAACTGATACCGAATCTGGTGGAGAGTGCGCGCGGCTACGCCGCTCATGAGCGCGGCACCTTCGAAGCGGTCACGGCCGCGCGCGGGGCCGCCGTCAGCGGCACGCTCGGTGTGACCGAACGGGCGGCAGCCGAGGACGCGCTCACCGCGACGCTGGGCAAACTGTTCGCGCTCGGCGAGAGCTATCCCGACCTCAAGGCGGACCAGCACTTCAGCACGGTGCAGGCCGAGCTGAGGACGGCGGAGGACAAGATCGCCTACGCGCGGCAGTTCTACAACAGTGCGGTGCAGAGCTACCACACCGCCCTCGAGAGCTTCCCGGGGAACGTCGTGTCGGGCCTGGGCGGCGCGCACGAGCGGCGCGAGTACTTCGAGGCCGCCGGCGCGGCGCAGGAGGCTGTCCAGGTGAGATTCGCGTGACACTCACCGAACAGCTCTACTGGGGCGGCGCCGCCCTGATCGTGCTCTGGCTCGTCGCCTTCGGGTTCGCGCTCGTCGCCACCCGCAACGGCGAGGTCACGCCGGGGCCCGCGACCCAGGAGTTCGGGGACGACCCCGAACCGCCGGCCGTGGTCAGCCTGCTCGGCAACGGCTGGCGGGGTGTGGAACACGCCGCCGCGGCCACCCTGCTGGACCTCGCGGCCCGCGGGCTCGTCGAGCTCCGGCAGCCGGGCGACGACCCGGCACGCAGCACCGTGCACGCCACCGAGGCCGGCCGGGCGGCGGCGGGCCTGCCGCCGTACGAGCAGCGGGTGCTGGACCGGGTCAACGCCCGCGCGGCGGACGGCGGCGCGCCCATCGGGGCGATCGCCTTCCGTGACGCCAAGCGCGCCGCCGCCTGGAACTCCTCGTTGCGCCAGGAGATCATCGCCGAGGCCCGGCAGCGCGGCCTGTCCCGGTTCCGCTACTCGCGGTTGCTCGGCTCCGCGCTGATGTTCAGCGCCTTCGTACCCGGTGCGCTGTTCACCGTGGCCGCGGTCATGGGAGGGCACAACCTGCGCGCCGCGTTCGCCGTCGGCGTGGCTCCGGGGGCCGCGCTGGCCTTCCTGCTCGGCAAGTCACTGCGCGAGCGGGCGACACCCGAGGGCCTCGAACGCGCCGGGCACTGGGCCGGACTGCGCGCCTGGCTGACGGCGCACGAGGACTTCGCCCGGCTGCCGCCCGCGTCCGTGACCGTCTGGGACCGCTATCTCGCGTACGGCACCGCGCTCGGCGTCACCAGCCTGAGCAGCCGGCTCCTCGGATTCGACTCCGGAGACCGGCGGCGCGTCTGGTCCTCGTACGGAGGGACCTGGCGCCCGGTGCGGATCCGCTACCCGCGACTGCGTCCCGGCTTCGGCGCCTCGACGAAGCGGCTGCTGTATCTGGCGGCGGGGCTGGGCGTGTTCGCGGCGTGCGTCGCCGTGTACGCGGTGCTGCGGCAGCCCGACTGGTCGGTCGTGGTCGACGCGCAGCACGGCGACTCACTGCGCCGGCCGGGTCTGGTGCTGAGCATCGGCTGGGTGGGCAGCGCACTGCTCGGGCTCGTGGTGGCGGGCACGTTCAACCGCTGGACCCTGCTCGTGGCGTTCCTCGCGATGATGCCCGGCAACTTCGCGAGCGGCAGCCACGGCTGGTTCGTCGACGCGGCGGCCCACGAGGGCCCCCTGCCCGTCGAGTTCGCCGCGATCGCCGTCTTCGGGGCACTGGCGGCGTACTTCCTGGTACTCGCCTGCCTGGAGCGGCGGGAAGCCGGCACGATCACCGGCGAGGTGCTGCGGATGGAGCCGCGCAAGGGCAGGGAGGCGGCCCGGTTCCTGGTCCTGGACGAGGGGGACACCGACCTCACCACCGCCTGGGCGCTGCCCGCCGCCTCGCAGGGCATCGCGACCGGCGCCCAGGTGCGGCTGAGGGTATCGCCGGCCACCCGCACCATCCGCTCCGCCGAGCTGGTGCGGGCCGCGATGCCGGAGGGCGACCGCGCGAGGGCCCTCAAGCAGGACGCCCCGTAGGGGAGAGGCTCCGGAGCGCCTCAGTGCTGAGGCGCTCCGGACACCGCCCGCTCTCTCACTGCGGCCCGGACGCCGGTGCCCCGGCCGTCTCACTCGCAGAAGACCCGCACGGTGGCGTCGGGGTCCTCCACGTCGACGATGACGTCGTCGAGGTGGTCGACCAGCTCCTCCAGGTGCTGCGGCTTGAGTTCGGCGAGGTCGATGGGCACCCCTGACCTGGCCAGCTCCGCGTTGACCCTGGTGAGTGCCTGCGGAGGGATGAGGCTGGCGATCCGGACCCCGGCGCGCAGCAGCTGCAACGGGACCCGGATGTTGACCCGGCTGCGCCCGTCACCGCCGGAGCCGTCCGCCGAATCCACGACCACGCGCAGGTACTTGGGCCGCGATGCCGGGCGGGACACGGCTCCGGGCGGCGACGCGGGCTGCTCGCGTTCGAGAGCGCCGATCAGACGCTCGGCCTCGTCCGCGGTGACTTGCCATCGGCCGGCATCCGCAGGACCTGACGGCGCTGCTCGTTCATGGGGAACTCCTTGCTCTTCCGGCTCATCTGATGCGTACCTGTAAGGCCGTTCGGCCCTCTTCGATCTCGAACCGGGTGCCGGGCAGCGCCCACAGCAGCCGCCGGCTCCCGCGGAGGGCGCCCGCCGGGCTCACCCGGAACCTGCGGCACGCGACCAGTCCGGCCGGCACGGCGAGCAGCAGCAGCGGCGACAGCACCAGCGCCACCGGCAGCACCGGGACGTACAGCCGTCGCCGGCGGCCGTCGGCACGCCGGCTGCCACCCTTCACGGATCCTGCGCGGAGGACCGGCGACGCCGGGTGGCACACTGGCCGCCCGTCAGCCGAAGGAGCCGCAGTGTCGATGCTCAGCAACATCCGCCGCGCGGTCCGCCGCACCCAGGGCCGTGCCGTGGACCTGAGCCATCCGGCGCGATCACCGCTGGGCAGCTCGGTGGTGAACTGCGTGGTCTACCGCGACGGCGTACGGCAGCACGGCCACGGAGACGTCGAGGACTGTCTGCGGCGCGTGCGCAAGACGGGCGACGGGTTCGTCTGGATCGGTCTGCACGAGCCGGAACGCGAGGAGTTTACCGGCCTCGCCGAACTCTTCGACCTGCACCGGCTGGCCATCGAGGACGCGGTCCAGGGTCATCACCGGCCCAAGGTGAACCGGTACGGCGACATGCTGTTCGCGGTCTTCAAGACCGTCTGCTATGTCGAGCACACGGAGCTCACCGAGACCAGCGAGGTGGTGGACACGGGCGAGCTCATGGCCTTCGTCGGCACCGACTTCGTCATCACGGTCCGGCACGGCGGGCACGGCTCCCTGGGCCCGCTGCGGAACGATCTCGAGCAGACACCCGGGCAGCTGGCCAAGGGCCCGGCCGCGGTGCTGCACGCCATAGCCGACCATGTGGTCGACGAGTACGCGGCCGTGGCCGACGCCGTGGAGAGCGACATAGAGGTCGTGGAGAACGCCGTCTTCAGTGAGAACAGCGGCCGGGGCGACGCGGGCCGCATCTACCAGATCAAGCGGGAACTGCTGGAGCTGAAGCGCGCCGTGGCGCCGCTGGACCGGCCGCTGCAGCAGCTCGCCACACGGTCCGCCCCCGTCGTCGACGCGGAGATCCAGGCGTACTTCCGTGACGTGGCCGACCACCTGGCCAGGGCCGCCGAGCAGATCGCCTCCTACGACGCGCTCCTCGACTCCATCCTCCAGGCCCACCTGGCCCAGGTCGCCGTCGCCCAGAACGAGGACATGCGCAGGATCACGGCCTGGGCCGCGATAGTCGCCGTGCCGACCATGGTGTGCGGCGTCTACGGCATGAACTTCGACCACATGCCCGAACTCCGCTGGACCTACGGCTATCCCCTCGTCCTCTGTGTCATCGCCGCCGCCTGCTTCGTCATCCACCGGGGCTTCCGTCGCAACGGCTGGCTCTGACGCCGGCGTGTGAGCGCGTACGGGAGCGGATCCGGGCTTCCTGTGCGCACCCGCTTTGTTCTGCCGCACCGCCCTGCGACTAGTTTGTGTGCAGGCAGGACAGGTACGCAGGCCCGTGCCGGCAGAGGTGCACGGGGGACAGGAGGACGGCAAGAGTGTCGCTGCGCGGAGGCGATCCAGCCGAGATCGGCGGCTATCCGCTCGAGGCCCGGCTCGGCTCGGGTGGCATGGGCACGGTCTTCCTGGCCCGTACGAGCTCGGGGCGGCCCGTCGCGATCAAGCTGATCCACCAGCAGTTCGCGGGGGACGAGGAGTTCCGCATCCGCTTCCGGCAGGAGGTGGCGGCGGCGCGGCGGGTGAGCGGCGCGTTCACCGCCGCCGTGGTCGACGCCGCCCCCGATGCCGAGCAGCCGTGGATGGCGACGACCTACATCGAGGGGCAGACGCTCGCCCAGCGCATCACGGCGAACGGCCCGCTCGACGGGGCGGAGCTGCGCAGGCTCGCCATCGGGCTGGCGGAGGCGCTGCGCGACATCCACCGCGTGGGGGTCGTCCACCGTGACCTGAAGCCCTCGAACGTCGTGCTCTCGCCCGAGGGCCCGCGCGTCATCGACTTCGGCATCTCGCGCGCCGTGGACCAGCAGACGCTGACGATGACGGGCCGGGTCATCGGCACGCCGCCCTTCATGTCGCCGGAGCAGTTGCAGGCGCCGCGGGGCGTGGGGCCCCGCTCCGATGTCTTCTCGCTGGCGACGCTGCTCGTGTACGCGGCGACGGGCCACGGTCCCTTCGACGCCGACAGCCCCTACATGACGGCGTACCAGGTCGTCCACGAGGAGCCGTCGCTGGACGCCGTGCCGGCGGCCCTGCGCGCGGTCGTCGAGTCGTGCCTGGCCAAGGAGCCCGAGGGCCGCCCGTCGGCGGACGAACTCCTCGTGCTGCTGCGGGACCTGCCGGCCGACCTCGGCGGGGCCGTCCCGAACGGTTCCGGCACGGGCCGTACCCGCGACATGCACACCCAGCACCACCTCCTGACGCGGGCCACCCCGTCGCCGGCCACCCCGCCCGGTCCCGGCACGGGAAGCACCGGCACGGCCATCGGCCGCCGTCTGCGCGGCCGCTGGCGGCCCGTGCTCGCGGCCGCGGTCGCCGTGGGGGCGATCGGCGGCGGGGTCGCCGCGGTGACCGGCGACGGCTTCGGAGGCAGGAGCGACGGCGACAAGGGCAACAGCGTCGCCGCTCCCGGCGCCACGCTCCCGGCCGGCTTCGCACCGTGGCACAAGACCGTCCCCGGCGGTATCGAGGACATCCCCGACGAGCTGCGCTGTGTCGCGCACGGCGACGCGCTGTTCTGCGGGGGCGGCGGCGTCGTCGCGACCCGGGTCAGGGCCTCGGACGGTTCACGGGTCTGGACCGCGAAGAGTCCGGGCGTCCCCGTCCAGGGCATGCACCTGGTGGGAGCCACCGACGACACGGTGCTCGGGTACCGCTTCGCCGCCCAGGACGCCCCGCAGGACCCTCGCAGCGAGGTGGTGGCCCTCGACGCGAACGACGGCGGCGAGCTGTGGTCCGTGCCGTCCGGCGCCCAGTCGACGGCCGTCACGGGCCGGACGCTGGACGCCGTGGTGGTCGGCTCCACCGTGGTGACGGTCGACGCCTCCAACTCCCGCTTCGAGGCGCGGGACGCGCACAGCGGTGACGTCACCTGGACGACCCCGTTCCCCGCGGGCACCCAGTGCGCTCCCGTCCCGGCGGGCCCCCGCTTCTTCGCGATGTGCGCGACGAACGCGGAGGTGGAGGCCCTGGAGGTGCGTCACCCCACCCTCCACGTGGTCGACCGGGCCACGGGGAAGCTGGGCGGGCCCGTCGCGGTCAACGGTCCCGCCGAGCCGGTGGGCGTCGACGACGGCAGCGTCGTACTCCTGCACCAGCACATGGAGGGACCGGCGATGGCCGGCTACGACGGGGTGGCGCGGGTCGATCCGGCCACGCGGAAGGTCACCTACGCACCACTGGCCAAGACGTACGCGGGCACGCCCGGCATGGCGGACGGCACCGTCTACGTGAGCGGACAGACCGGTCTCGTCACGGCGCTCGACCCCGCGACCGGCCGGAAGAAGTGGTCGCGGCAGACAGGGGTGGAGGGTGCGGCGGGTCCAGCGGCGGGTCCCGGCGCGCTGTACTTCAGCTCGGCCACCGGCCGGGTGGTGGCCCTTTCGCCGTCCGACGGCAGAGTGCTGTGGACAACGGATCCGCAGGCCGACGGCCTGACGGGCGAGCAGGGCGCAAGCCCGCGGGTGACCGTCGCGGGGCGGGCGCTGTTCGTCGCCGCGGCCAAGAACACGCTCTTCGCCTTCGACGCGCGGAAGCCGCCGAAGTCGGGCTGACGCGCGGCCGCGCCGGATGCCGGCCGCCGCGTGTCAGTATCGAGAACAAGAGGCACACGCAAAGGTGTTGCCCTCGGCCCTTTGGCGTGTCCGCCACGCATTGCGCACCCGAAGCCCCGTCGGTCCGGACCTCCGGTCAGCTACGGAGGCCCCAGAGGCGGATGCTTCCGTCGAAGCAGCCCACGGCGAGCGTCGCGCCGTCCGGGCTGTACGCCAGCGCGCGGACCCTCTCGGACCGCTCGGGCAGGATGAGGAGCTGCGCGCCGGAGCGGGCGTCCCGGACGATGACGGTGCCCCCGTGGTCGCCGGACACGAGCAGCCGCCCGTCCGGGCTGTACGCCAGCGCACCCACGTCCTCGGTGTGGCCGGTGAGCCGGCGGTGCCCCCGCCCGGTGCGTGTGTCCACCACGTTGACCAGCCCCTTGTCCCGGGCGGTGAGCGGTGCGCAGACGGCGGCGATGCTCTGCCCGTCCGGGCCGAACGCGAGAAGACGGACCTGGCCGTTCGGTCTGACGGACCGCGGGCGGTGCGATTTGCCCGAACGCGGGCTCCAGCGGCGCACATAGCCGTCGGTGCCGCCCGACACGAGGAGGCGGCCGTCGGGGCTGAACGCCGCCGGGCCCGTGCCGCCCGACAGATCGGCCAGGCGCTTCGCGGTGTCGGCGCTCCAGAGGCGCAGCCCCGCGTAGCTGCCGACGGCGAGGGTGTGACCGTCCGGTGCGAACGCCACGCTCACGACGGTTCCGGTGTGCCCGGTCAGCTGGGCCCGCAGCGTGTTCGTACGGCCGTCCCACAGACGTACCACCGGGCCTTCGCCTCCCGTGGCGAGTGTGCGGCCGTCGGGGGCGAACGCGAGTGTGTGGACGCGGTCATCGGTTCCGGTGAGGGGATGGAGCACCTTGCCGGTGTGCGGGTCGATCAGGCGGACGCCCGAGCGGCTGTGACCGGTGGCGAGGGCCTGCCCGTCGGGGCTGAACGCCAGGGCGTCGACGGAGCCGCCGGAGTTGCTCCTCAATGTGCGGAGCAGGTCGAACGCGACACCCGCTCCGGCGTCCGGTGCCGGGTTCGCCGCGAGGGTGGGCGTCCGGGGCCGCCGGCCGCGGTCGTGCCGGGACGTCCGCCCGGAACCCGGTGCCGCGGTCGGCAGGGTGTCCCGGGCGGTCAGCTCCGCCAGTGCCGCGGCCACCTCCCGGGTGTCCGGCCGCCGTGCCGGGTCCTTGGCCAGCAGCCCCATGACCAGCTTCTCCAACTCGCGCGGTATGCCCGGGCGGAGCGCGCTCGGCCGCGGTGGGGTCGCTTCCACGTGCTGGCGCATCAGGGCGTAGAGGGGCTGGTCGACGGGGAACGGGAGGACACCCGTCAGCATCTCGAACAGCACGACGCCCAGGGAGTACAGGTCGGTGCGCGCGTCCGCCGTCCGGCCCTGGTGCTGTTCGGGCGACATGTACGCCGGAGTGCCGAGGACCGGACCGGCCGAGGTCAGCGTCTCGGAGGTGTCGGAGACGCGAGCGATACCGAAGTCGCAGACCTTCACCCGGTCGCCCGCCTGCACGAACAGGTTGGCCGGCTTCAGATCGCGGTGGACCACCCCGTGCTGGTGGGCCGCAGCGACGGCGTCGACGGTCTGGCTCATCAGGTCCACCGCACGGGCGAACGACAGCTGCCCCGCCTGCTGTTCGGCCAGCAGCCGGGCGAGGTCGTGGCCCGTCAGCAGCTCCATGACGATGAAGCGGTACGTGTCGTGGCGGCCGGCGTCGTGCACCACCGTGATCCCCGGGTGCCGCAGTCCGGCGAGGACCTCGGCCTCGCGCAGGAAGCGCCGCTCCGAGACGGTGTCCGGCGCGACGGGCATGACCTTGACGGCGACCTCACGCCCCAGCACCGCGTCCCGGCCCAGCCAGACCTCGCCCATGCCACCGCGCCCCAACAGCCGCCGAAGCAGGTACCGGTCGGCAAGCGACACCCCGGCCGTCGCCATCCCAGACTCCATCATCGGCTCCGTTTCGCAGGCTCCGTGCCACTCGGACATCGTGCGGGACCGGTCGTACGACCGATGACCATCCAAGCGTGTGAAGTCCGGCAGGTCGAGAGCAGCGGATCGGGACGGCGACGGGCCGCTCCGGCTCACCAGGTCTTGCCGGCCTGCTCCTTGACCGTGTGGTTGAGCCGGTTGAAGAAGTTGGTCAACGCGACCTCCAGGGTGATCGCACCCAGTTGCTCCTCGGTGAAGTGGCCGGCGGCGGTGTTCCAGATCTCGTCGGTCACACCCGGGGCACCGTCCTGGATCCGGGTGGCGGCCTCGGCGAGGGCGAGGGCCGCCCGCTCCTCATCGGTGTAGAAGGGCGTTTCGCGCCACGCGACGACGTGGTGCAGCCGGTCCTCCGTCTCACCGGCCTTCTGCGCCGCCCGGACGGAGGCGAAGATGCAGGGGCTGCAGCCGTTGATCTGGCTGGCCCGCAGATGGACCAGCGAGAGGAGGCGTCCGTCCACCCCTCCGGCGTGAATCGCCTTGTAGAGGTGCTGGATCGCCGTGATCACGTCGGGATTGGCCGGGCTTGTCATGCGTGCTTCCATCAGTTCTGCTCCTTGATCACCGGCTGGCCGGTTACCTGCGCCCTTCCGGGCCCGTCATCACCCATGACGGAGCAGCGCCGAGGAAGGTAACGACATGTCCGACACCCTCCCGACCGACCCGATGGCCGAGACGTTCGAGGCCCACGGCGACCGGCTGCGGGCGGTCGCCCGCCGCCTGCTCGGGTCGCACGCGGACGCCGAGGACGTGGTCCAGGAGGCCTGGCTGCGTTTCTCCCGCCAGGACGCGACGGCCATCAACAACGTCGCCGGCTGGCTGACCACGGTGGTCGGCCGGATCAGCCTCGATGTCCTGCGCTCCCGCCGGGCCCGCCCGGAGGCGTCCTACGACGACGGTCTGTCCGACCTCGTGGTGACGATCGACGACCGGCCGGCTCCCGAGGACGACGCGATGCTCGCCGACTCGGTCGGGCTCGCGCTCCTCGTCGTCCTGGGGTCGCTCGGGCCGGGCGAACGGCTGGCGTTCGTGCTGCACGACCTGTTCGCGGTGCCGTTCGACGAGATCGGCCGGATCCTCGGCAAGTCCACCGCCGCCACCAAGATGCTCGCCAGCCGCGCCCGCCGGAAGGTGCGGACGACCGAACGCCCGACCGGAACCGGACAGGAGCAGCGGGAGGTGGTGCGAGCCTTCCTCGCAGCGGCTCGCCACGGCGACTTCGAGGGGCTGCTGCGGGTGCTGGACCCCGAGGTGAAGCTGACCGTCGACACCCCTTCCGGCCTGGTCGTCACCCTCGGCGCCACCAAGGTCGCGGCCGGTGCCCAACTGTCCGCCGCAGCCGCGGCACAGGGCCGGGCGGTCCTGGTCGACGGCTGCCCGGGCGTCGTCTCCTGGAACGGGAACGGGACCCCGCTGTCGATCCTGGCGTTCACCGTCGTCGGCGGCCGGATCGCCGGAATCACCGTCGTGATCGACCCGGCCAAGCTCGCGCTGATGGATCTGCCGGCTCCGGAGTGAACGCGGGCCGGGGTGATGACCGACGGGCCCGGCACGCGGCGGGTGCGGGCTCGTTCCGCCCTTTGCTGATCCATGCATCTGTCCCCAGGGATCCTGACAGCTCTCCCTTCAGGCAGACCAACGTGCGCAGGCTCCTGCTTAACGGGAGAGGGCCGCAATCGTCATGGCCAACCCTCCGATACATATTCCTGCGTGGAGGGATACCCAGATCAAGTAGAGGCGGAGTCGATAGAGGAGCGGGAACTGTGCTCGCTGCTCGGTGAATACCTGAGTCCAACCGGCGTCCAAGTCGATGCGCGGGTGAAGCTCCGTGAGCTGCAGACGCAGCTGATGGGCTTGAGAGCCGTGCAGCCTTGATCTTTCGTGATACTTCAGACACGCGAGAACTCCATACGCCCCCAGTAGAGCCATGGGCACAGTGATCGTCAGGATGGTGGTGCTTATCCCTCTATGGGCGATGAATCCCAGGCCTGCGGCCACGACGACTATGACGAGGTTGCTCAGTAGAGCCCGTTGCGCCTCGATCTGCCGCACTTGATCACGCTGTTCCTTGATGAGTGTGAGCAGGACGTCGCTGTCGTCGGCCACGGGTACCTCCTGAGGCATCAGATTCGGCTGCTGAGAAGAGCCGGAGCATGCAGAGCGTGTGCCCATAAGGTGTCCGCAATCTGTAGCGCGGAATCGCACACCCCAGGACTGGGCAGCCCCAGATATCGACACCTGACAGCGTTGCGCACTGCCGTCGCTCCGCGACGACCGCCGGCCCTGCTTCTCCCCGGCCCGGCAGGAAGGGTTTCCGTCGGCGGAGCTGACCGAGTCGATGCCTAGCTTCTGTCAACCGCGCGTCAAGACTCCGGCATCCGGGATCAAGGGCCCGACAACGGACACGCCCCTCGGGTCGGGGGCGGGCATAGCGTCACTGATGTGCCCCGGCGTGTTCGCAGGCCGGGGCGATGACCCGCCCGAACGAGGAGTGCCATGAACGACAACCAGTCCGCCGAGGACCCCGACCCCCTTCCTGCCGACCGGGCCGGGGCCCTCTTCGTTCCGGTCCGGCCGGGGTCCGTGGGCTGCAGCGCCCGCCTCTTCCGTACGCCCCTCGGGGTCCGTACCGCAGTCGCCTTCACCGACGAGCGACAGCTGACCCGGACGCTCGGCAAGCAGCAGCCCTGGATCCGGCTCGCGGAGCCGGCGGTACGCGCACTCGTCGCGCCCCTGGGCATCGACGGCCTCACCATCGACCCGGTGCTGGCCGCTCCCGGGCCCGGCGCCGCACCCCTTGCCGGGCGGCCCGGCGGCCGAGCGGGCCGCGGTCCGCAGCGCACATACCGGCCGGCCAGGGAACCGCGAGCGAGCGGCACGCCCTCGCTGCCCGCCGCAACCGCAACCGCATCGACTTCGTGACGGGCCGGGGGATCACCATGAAATCCACACTGCCGGGGCCCGCCGCTCCGACGTCGGTACCGGCCATGCCGTACGCAGGCGCCGTGGCGCCGGCCAACACCGCGGCTCTGTCCGTCTGGCCCGCCTCCGCGCGGCTCACCTCGCACGGCGACGTGGCCGTGGGAGGTGTGTCTCTCGTCGAGACCGCCGAGCGGTACGGGACGCCGGTCTACCTCCTCGACGAGGGCGAGGTGCGCGCACGCTGCCGTACGTATCGCCAGGCCTTTCCGGACACCGACGTCGTCTACGCGGCGAAGGCGTTCCTCTGCCGCGCCCTTCTGCACTGGGTGCGGGAGGAGGGACTCGGGCTGGACGTCTGCTCGGCCGGCGAGCTGGAGTTCGCCGTCACCAACGGCTTCCCGCCCGAGCGCATCGTGCTGCACGGCAACGCGAAGAGCCCCGAGGACCTGAGCGCCGCGCTCCGCCTGGGCGTCGGCCGGATCGTCATCGACAGCGCGTGGGAGATCGCCCGGCTGTCCGCCCTCGTCCCCGACGGCGCCCGCCAGAAGGTGCTGGTGCGGGTGGTCCCCGGGGTCAGCGCCGGCGGCCACGCCGCGATCCGCACCGGTACGGACGACCAGAAGTTCGGGCTCTCCCTCACCGACGGCAGCGCCCAGCACGCCATCGCCCGGATCCTCGGCCAGCCGCATCTGGAACTGGTCGGCCTGCACTGCCACATCGGCTCACAGATCACCACGGTCAAGCCCTACCTGACCGCGCTCCGGCGCATGACCGGGCTGCTGGCCCAGGTCCACCGGCAGCACGGAGCGGTGCTGCCGGAACTGGACATGGGCGGCGGGCACGCCGTCGCCTACCGGCCGGGCGAGGCTCCGCTCGACATCCCGTCCCTCGGCGCCCGGATCCACCGAGAACTCGCCACGAGCTGCGCCGCCGCCGGCATCCCCGTGCCCCGGCTCACCATCGAGCCGGGCCGCGCCCTGGTGGGGCCCGCGGGCGTGGCCCTCTACCGGGTGCTCGCCGTCAAACGGACCGGCGACCGCGTCTTCGCGGCGGTGGACGGCGGAATGAGCGACAACCCGCGGCCCGCGCTGTACGGCGCCCGCTACGCACCCCGGCTCATCGGCCGCCGCTCGACGGCCGAGCCCTGCACGGCGACCGTCGTCGGCCGGCACTGCGAGGCGGGCGACGTACTCGCCGCCGACGCGGTCGTCCCGGCCGACATCCACCCCGGCGATCTGATGGCCATCCCGGTGGCGGGCGCCTACCACCTCTCCATGGCGTCGAGCTACAACGCGGTCGGGCGCCCGCCCGTGGTCGCCGTCCACGAAGGCCGCGACCGGCTGTTGATACGCCGCGAGTCCCTCGCCGACATCAACGGCCGCGACATCGGACTCTGAACCGGGGCCGGGCCTCGCTGCCGGCCCTTCGGCCCGCCGTCCCCTGGTGAACGCCGTACGTCCGCGGGCGGGCGCAACCTGCACCGGATTCATGGAGCAACCGTGAATACCCTGTGGATGTGATGGCGGGGCGGCCCCTTATGCTGCACCCGACGATCACGCGGGACCAGGGGAGGGCGCGGCATGTTCGGCAAGCTTTTCGGCAGGGGTGGCGAGAGACCGGCGGTTGATCCGCACGCCCTTCCCGTGCCGCGCAGACAGAAGAACGGGATGTACACGCTGCGCGCGCTCGGGGACGCGCGGGTGCTCGCGCTGGTCGAGGCGGCCGGTGCGGGGGACTGGGACGCGGTCAAGGCGGCGCTGGTGCCCTTCGATCTCGGCCACGACCACCAAGTGCTCGGCGAGCTGGCCGACTTGGACGGCGTGCAGGACTGGATCGGCCGGGCCGTGGAGCAGGACGAGGAGCACCGGGCGACGGCGCTGCTGATATCGGGGACGCGGCACATCAGCTGGGGCTGGGAAGCGCGCACCAGCGCGCGGGCCGTCAACGTCACCCAGGAGCAGTGGCGGACCTTCCACGAGCGCCTCGACATCGCCGAGGAGCAGCTGTTCCGGGCGGCCGAGCTGCGGCCGGACTGGGTCACACCGTGGCGCCGGCTGCTCACCTCCGGCCGCGGCATGTCGCTGGGCACCGTCGTCAACGAGACCCGGCTCGCAGCGGCTCTGCGCCGCGCCCCGCTGGACCTGGAGACCCACATCGAATGGGTTTCGCAGCTGCAGCCCCGCTGGGGCGGTGAAGCGGGCGAGGCCATGGCGTTCGCCCGCGACGCGTTCGCCCGCGCTCCGCACGGCGACCGGATCGGCTGCGTGATCGCCATGGCGCACATCGAGGACTGGGTCGAGTCGGACGACGCGGCCTGTCTGCGCACTCCCGCGATCCAGGCCGAGTTGCGCGACGCCGCCGACCACAGCGTCCTCCACCCCGCCTACGTCCGGCGTCCGGGATGGCAGCACGACTTCAACGTGTTCGCGATGGCGCTGTCGCTCGCCGCTGAACGCCACACGTCAGGGCGCGTCTTCCAGGCCCTCGACGGTGCCTACACCGAGTGGCCCTGGACCTACTTCGCGGAGCCCGAGAAGCAGTTCGCCCGCCAGCACCGCCGCGCCTGAGCGCCGGCCCAGGTCCGGGTCCCGGTTCTCCGGCCCGGGCCCGTTCCGCCCTCCCGTACCTGCCGCCTCTCCCACACCGGACTGCCCGATGACTCTGCCCGACACCGCCTCGAACCCGGCCGACGCCGACCGCACCTTTCAGGTGGACCTGCGCGGCCTCGTCGACCTCCTCTCCCACCACCTCTACTCCAGCCCCCGCGTCTACCTCCGCGAACTGCTGCAGAACGCGGTGGACGCGCTGACCGCCCGGCACGGGCTGGAACCGGACGTCCCCGCCGCTGCCCTCGGCATCCGTCTGTACGCCGACGGTTCGGTCGTACGCGTCGAGGACGACGGCGTCGGTCTCGCCGAGGCCGACGTGCACACCTTCCTTGCCACGATCGGCCGGAGCAGCAAGCGCGCCGACCGCATCGCGGAGCAACGCGGCGACTTCATCGGCCAGTTCGGGATCGGCCTGCTCTCCTGCTTCCTGGTCGCCGACGAGATCCTGGTCGTCAGCCGCTCCGCCCGCACCCCCGACGCACCCGTGGTGGAGTGGCGGGGGCGCGGCGACGGCAGTTACAGCGTCCGCACCCTGCCGGTCTCCGCCCGCCCGCGCCCCGGAACCACCGTCACACTGACACCGCGCGCCGACGCCGGCGAGTGGACCCGTCCGGGGCAGGTGCACACCCTCGCCCGGCACTTCGGCTCCCTGCTGCGCCACCCGGTGACCTTCGACGACGGCTCCGGCGGCGCGGGTGCCCGGGTCAATCCCGAGCCCGCGCCCTGGCAGGGCACGTACCCCACGCCGGGCGCCCGTTCCCGCGCGCTGGCCGCCTACGGCGAGGAGGTCTTCGGCTTCAAGCCGCTGGACACCATCGATCTGGACCTGCCGGCCGTGGGGCTCAAGGGCATCGCGTGCGTGCTGCCCGAGACGGTGCCGACCGGGCGCCGCCACGGCCACCGCGTGCACGTCAAGGGCATGCTCCTGTCGGAGCAGGCCGAGGAGATCCTGCCCGAGTGGGCGTTCTTCGTCCGCTGCGTCGTCGACGCCGAGAGCCTGCGCCCGACCGCGTCCCGCGAGGCCCTGTACGAGGACGACACCCTCGCCGCCGTCCGCGACGCCCTGGCCGACCGGCTCCGCGCCTGGATCGCCCGGGCGGCCGCCAGCGACCCCGACCTGCTCGCCCGCTTCCTCCAGGCCCACCACCTGGCCGTGAAGTCGCTGGCGGTGCACGACGACGAGATCCTGCGGATGCTGCTGCCCTGGCTGCCGTTCGAGACCACGGACGGGTCCACCAGCCTCGACGAGTTCGCGCGCGCCCACCGCACCGTCCTCGTCACGTCGAGCGTGGAGGAGTTCCGGCAGGTCGCCGCGATCGCCTCGGCCGCCGGACTCGGCGTCGTCAACGGCGGCTACACGTACGACCGTGAACTGGTCCACCGGCTCCCCGAGATCAGGCCCGAGGTCAGCGTCGCCGACCTCGACCCGGCGACCCTCACCGCACACCTCGACCCCGTCGAGCGCGAGACGGAACTGGCCGCCGCGGCCTACCTCGCCCTGGCCCGTGACGCACTCGCCGTCTTCGACTGCGACGTCGCGCTGCGCACCTTCCAGCCCGCCTCCGCCCCCGCCCTCCTCATCGACAGCCGCGAGGCCCGTCACGAACGCACCCGCTCGCAGCTCGCCCGTGAGCAGGACGGCGGCCTGTGGGGCGACATCCTCGGCGCGCTGCGCCAGGAGGCCCCGCGCGCCCAGCTGATCCTCAACCAGCTGAACCCGCTCGTCCGCACCGCCCTCGCCATCGATGAACCCGAACTGGCCCGCACCAGCGCCGAAGCGCTCTACGGGCAGGCCGCGCTGCTGTCCCGGCGCCCGCTCAGGCCCGCCGAATCGAGCCTGATCAACCGCTCCTTCCTCGACCTCCTCGCCCACGCCCTCCGCAAGGACAGCTGACGATGCCGACCGCACCCCAGAACACCGACGAGCTGTACCAGGCACTCCAGGACAACCAGCGGCGCCCCTACGGCCGTACCCGCACCGTCACCGCCGAGGAACTCGTCGACGCCGCCGAGCGGTTCGAGGACCCTCTCGCGCTGGTCCGCACCCTCCTCGAACTCCAGGAGGCGTACGCCTACGGCTCCGAGCCCCGCAAGTCGCCCGTCGTCTTCGCCCGCCTGCTCACCCTCTTCGACGAGCAGCCCGACGTCTTCGACGAGCGTCTGCGCCACCTGCTGTTCTGGCGGTTCAAGTGGGTCGCCAACGCCCTGCGCGCGCTGCCCGAGATACCGCTGGCCAGCCTGCGCCAGTGGCTCAAGGAGATGAGGGACCGGTACGAGAAGGCCGGTCTCGGCCTCCAGCCGTACTACGGACAGTTCTACCAGCTCGCCTCGCACCTCGGTGAGGACACCGCCGTCGCCTACGAGCTGTGGGCGGGCCGCACCCGTACCGCGTTCAGCGACTGCGAGGCCTGCGAGATCTGCGAGCGCGCCCTGTACCACCTCGCGGCAGGCGACGACGAGCGCGCACTGCGCGCCTGGGAACCCGTCCTGGCCGGCCAGGAGTCCTGCCAGGAGGAGCCGGCCCGCTCCCTCTCGTACGCCCTGCTGCCCCTGCTGCGCACCGGCGACACCGACCGGGCCCGCGCACTGCACCTCTCCGGCTACCGGGGCTGCCGCCGCAACGCCTCCATGGCCGGGGAGGTCGGCCGGCACCTGGAGTTCTGCGCGCTCACCGGCAACGAGGCACGCGGCCTGGAACTGCTGGCCGAGAACCGGAACCTGTTCGACGAGGTGGACTCGCCGCTGGACCTGTTCGACTTCCTCACCGGAGTCGACGTCCTCCTGCGGCGCGTCGAGTCCCTCGGCCACGGCGAGCTGCCCGCCGCCGGATACGCGGGCCGCAGCTGGACGGTCGCCGGCCTGGGTGCCGAGGTGCGCGGAAGAGCCGACGACCTCGCCGCCCGCTTCGACGCCCGCAACGGAACCACGGCCCTCACCGGCCGCCGCCGGGCCCGCATCGACCGTGCCCCGCTGCTGGACGCCCTCGAACTCACCCTGCGCACCCGCACCCTCGACGAGGTGGACCCGGCCGCGGTCCCGGCCGCGGCGCCCGCCCCGCGCAGGACCGCCGACCTCCCCGGTGACCTGCCCGCACTCATCCTGCGGGCCAGGGAACTGGACGAGCAGGCACACCCCGACGCGCAGCTCTGCTGGGCCCGGCTGCGCAAGCTCGTCGCCGCCCGCGGCTACACCCACCCCGACGACCCGGCCGTGGGCCCGTTCGTGCGGCTGCGCGCCGAGCTGCTGGCCGACGAGGCGGGCCGGGCCGGCGACAGGGACGACTTCGCCGAAGCCGCAGACCTGTACGAGGAGGCCGCGGGCCTGTACGAAGACGCCGGAGCACCGGGTGAGGCGGCGCTCTCCCGCGCCTCCGCCGCACTCGCCTCCGCCGAAATCCCTGCGGACGGCGACGGTGGCGGCGATGACGGGACCGAGGCCAAGGCCGCCGCCATGACCGCCGCCCACGCGGCCATGGTCCGGCTGCACGAGGAGACACCCGGTCTCGCCCCGTACCTGGAGGCCCGGCTGCTGCGGCTGCGCGCGACCGCGCTCGGCCTGCGCCTCCAGACCTCGGTGAGCGAGGAACATGTCACGGCGGCGTTCGCCGAGGTGGAGCTGCTGCACGCGTTCGCCGACCGGCACGGCATCGGCGGGCAGGTGTCCGGCGCCGCGCTGCTGCGGGCCGGCACACACGCCGTCTCCGGCGACCTGGCGACGGCCGTCACCGAGCTGGACGCCCTCCTCCTCCGGCTGAAGGAGCACGGCCCCGCCTGGCATCTGCCCCGCACGCTCGGACTGCGCGGCCGCATCAACCTCGGCCGCCAGGACGCCCAGGCGGCGCACGCGGACCTGTCCGAAGGGCTGCGACTGGCCGGCGAATGGGCGACCTTGGCCGCCGACAACGGCCGGCTGCACGGTGATCTGGCCCAGGCCCTCATGCACCTGGGCCGCGCCGACGAGGCCCTGCGGCACCTGACGCGCTCGGCGGAACTGGATCTTCGCCGCGGCAGCCGGACCGACGCGTTCTGCACCTACAGCAACGCGGCACAGCTCAGCCTCGACCTGGGCCGCATCGAGGACTGCATCGCCCTCCTCGACTCCCTGCTGGCCGATCCCGGCGTCGCCGCCGGAGAGCTGGACGACCGGCTCGTGGCGCAGCTGCGCCTGACCCGAGCCCGTGCGCTGCACGCGGGGGAGGACCTGAAGGCCGCCACGGCGGAGTTCGTCGCGCTGGCCGCCGAGTCCGCCGGCTGGGACGACGACCCGGGCAGCCACGCCATGATCGCCTCGGAGACGGCCGTACTCCTCGGTGAGTCCGGCGAATTCGGCCGGGCCCGCGAGGTCATGGACCAGGCGGTCGCCGCCCACGCCCTGGCCCCCCGCTACGAGCACCTCAGCAACGCCCTGCGCGAACTCGCCCGCCTCCAGGCAGAGCGGGAGGGTGCCGACGGCCTGGCCGCCGCCCTCGCCCACCTCGCCGAGGCCGGCCGGATCGCCGACGAGGCCCGGGCCGCCGCCTTCGAGGCGGGAGGCCGTTCCCTCGACACGGCCCTGGCCTACGAGCACGGGCGGGTCCACGCCTACGCCGGAGAGTACGAGACCGCGCTGGCCGCCCTGGAGAAGACTCTGGGCCTGCTCGGCGAACCCGATACCGATCAGGACCGTGCCGGTGAGTGGGCCGAGTGCATGCGCCTCGCGAGTGCGGTGGAGGGCATCTACCTGGAGCGCACCGCTCCCGCACTCATCCGTCTGGACGCCGCGCTCTCCCGGCTGAACGCCCTCGGACACACCGACGAGGCCGGTCCGCTGGCCTCGCTGGCGGCCCGGCTGCGCGACGAGGCCTGAGACGCGGGCCCGGGAGCGGCCGCCGTGCACCAGGTGTGCGGCGGCCCGCCGGGCTCAGAGGCCGGTGACCTTGGCGCTCGCCGACAGCTCGTAGACGAGGGTGAGCGTACGGCGCCCGCCGGGCGGGAGCGCGACGTCCCAGCGCGCGATGCCCTCGGCGTCCACCACATCGGGCGCCGGGGAGCACGCGCTCTTGTGCAGACGGATCTCGACCGCCGACACCTCGGAGACCGGAATCCGCTCCCGGAGGACGACCGACCGTTCACCCAGCTCACCGGGGGCGGAGAACCGGGACACGTGCAGCCGGACCGTCCGGGTGACCACGCTCCGCTGGGTGAGGCCCGCGGTCTCGCGGGTCTCCTCGGTCTCCCGGACCACCCGGTAGTCGTCGCAGCTGCCGAAGGCCAGCTCGACGGGTGCGCCGGGGGCGGTGAAGTCCAGCGTGCCCCGGCCGCTGAACCCGCTGCCGCGGACCAGGTCCACCGGACCGGCGAGCAGCGCGTGCCCGGTCACGTTGTCGAACCGCACCACCTGGGTGACCAGCGGGGACAGCTCCGGCGCGCTGACGTACTCACTGGAAGCGGGCGCGGTGCCGGCGGACAGCGGCACCCGGTGCGCGAGACCGTCGCCGGGCACCGAGACAGGTGCCGATGACCTCAGCACCTGTGTCTCACCGCCGTCGTCCACGCCCGGCAGACCGAGGACCGGCGCCGGGCCGAGCTCCCCGATCTCCTCCTCGCGCAACTCGACGTCGACCGTGCGGCGTTCGGCAGCGGACCGGTCCTTCAGCGTCAGCCGGTCCTCGCCCAGCCGGGGCGGATCGGTGGCCAGGGACGAGCGGGCCGTCGACAGCGTCAGCCGCACGTCCGACCAGTCCTCGCCGGTGCGCTGCCACACCATGGCGTCGGTCTCCAGCGTCAGGGAGTCCCCGTCGAGCACGGCCCGGTAGGCGGGCCGCCACAGCGCACACGGGGTGAGGTGGGTCAGGCGCAGCCCGACCGGGCCGGCGGCCGAGGCCTCGACGGTCAGCTCGATGTGGCCGGTCAGCTCGGCGGGTTCCTCCTCGGCGAGGTCCATGGCCTGCTGGGCAGCGCTCAGTTCGGCGCGCAGGGTGGTCAGCTGCGCTTCCACCGAGCGCAGTTGCTCGGCGCACGTGTCGCGTTCCCTGTCGACCCGGTCCAGCTCGCTTGCCCAGCGCGGCAGTTCGGTCTCGCCGTAACCGGCGCCCTCGCCGATCTCCCGCAGCAGATCGGTGGCGAGCCGGCCGAGCAGGTCGAGGCGGACCCGCAGCCGGTCGCGGTGCTGCTCCAGCGCCGGCCGTTCCTCCTCCAGGCCGTGGACACGGTGACGCAGGGCGGAGTCCTCGTCGGTGGGCGGCACCGGCCCGCGCGGCGACCAGGCCCGGACGATCCGCAGGTCGAGCACGGTCGCCGGGTGACCGGACGTGAGCTCGGCGTGGAGCGTCCGGTCGACGGCCAGCGCGCTGACCGGTCCGAGCCGCAGCCGCTGGACCCCGGCCGTCAGGTCGAGCACGGCGGTGCGCTCGATGTGGGCACGGTCCTCCAGGCAGGTGACGGCGGTGACGGGGAGGGCGATCGGATGGGGCGCCGTGGACATGAGGGGTGTCAGCTCCTGCGGTTTCCGCCGACCAGGGCCTTGCCGGTCGGGATGCGGATTTCGTAGCCGCCGTCGAGGGCGGCGGTGGCGCCTGCCGGGAGGTCCAGCCGCCAGACGCGGGTGCCGGGTGCGTGCGGTTCGGGTCCCGCGCTCCCCTCGGGAACGGTCCAGTCGGCCCGCTCCTCGATCCGGACGTCCCCGTCGGAGGTGACCGGCACCTGCTCGTGGACCTCCACGGTGACGGGCCGCGCGAGCCGGTTGGCCAGCTCCACATGGACGCGGTGGTCGAGGACGGTGGTGTTGTTGCGCAGGCCCGCGGTCGACTCGAGCAGATTCGTCCGGCGGGTGACCCGGATGCCTTCGGCCGGCCCGAGACCCACCCGGCGGACACCCCCGGGGGCGAGCGTGGGCAGCGCGGCGGTCAGCAGGAAGTCGTCGTCGACGGTGATCTCCACCGGGCCGGCGAGCAGGGCCTGGTCGGTGGCGTTGGAGAGCACCAGCGTCGCGTACACGGTCTGCTCGACGGACGGCACGCTGAGGTACTCGGTCCGCAGACCGACCGGGATCTCACCGACGGTGACGGTGTGCCAGGTGCCGTCCGACGGAATGTCGGCGCGGGCGGTGGCGTCGAAACGGTGGTCGAAGGAACCCGCCGACTCCCGGGGCCGCACGGCCTGTCCGGGCAACGGCAGCGAGGCCACCGTCTCGGCGCGGCGGCGGTACTCGGCCGCCACCGGGTCGAAGGCGGAGCCCGGAAACAGCCTGCCCCGGTGGGCGGCCTGTTCGCCGGGTCCGGACAGGACCAGCGCCGCGTAGTCGAGCTCGGCGCCGGACGGCTGCGGCGGGCCGTTCACCGGCGGCGGAGGGGGCGGCGCCCCGCCGGGAGCCATGGGCGCGGGGGCACCCGCGAGGGACCTGCCGCGCGACCTCGTCCTGCTGCCCTGCGGCAGCCCACCCGGCTGAGCCGGGGCGGGCATCGCACCGGCGATGTCCTCCTGGGGAGCGCCGCCCGGCGCCGGCGGCCCGCCGTAGCCCAGGGGTGCGGGCGGTCCGCCGTAGCCCGGGGGTGCGGGCGGCGGAACGGGGCCGCCGGCCAAGGGCTCGTCCACGGTGCCCGGGAAGAACCCCTGACCGGCGCCCCCGGCAGCCGCGGGCCGGTCCGCCCGTTCCGGGGCCGGGCCTGCCGCGTCGTACCCGGAGAACAGACCGGCGAGCCCGGCCGGGGGCTCGCGCCAGGCGGGCGGCACGGGTGCGGGCTGGCTGCGTCCGATCCGCACCGAGCGGAGTCTCGGCAGATCGGTGCGGCGCCGGAGATCGGCGGTGGCCAGGGCGACGCGCACACCCGTCCAGTCCTCGCCGGTCCGCTGGGCGACCGAGGCGCGCAGCACCAGACGGCCGCTGTCGTCGCCCTGACGGTGAGTGAGCCGGTAGGCAGGCACCCAGACGGCGCCCGGCACCCCGTATTCCAGCTCCAGTTCCACTTCCGCGTCCCCGGCGCCTTCCAGGGTCAGGACCGCGGACACCATCGTCTCCACGTGCGCCGACGGTGCGTCGGTGGACGCGCGCTCGAAACTGTCCGTGGCGACCGTGAGCTCGTGCTCGACGCCGCGCAGCGCCTCCTCCAGCTCCGCGAGGCGCAGATGCAGGCCCGCCAGCCGCTCCTCGACGAAGCCGGCGAGCTCCAGCCAGGCATCGGCCGGGGTGCGGCGGTGCGGGTCATCGCGCTTGCGGGGCGGCGGCACCGGGCGGAGCCCCCCGACCTCCTCGATCAGACCCAGCTGCCGGTCCCGGCGCCGCCGCGCCACCTCGTACGCCTCGCTCAGCCGCTCGACCTCGCTGCGCAGCGTGCCGGGTGCGTCCGGTCGCGGGAGTCCGGCCTCGACCTCCACCCGGGCCTCGGTGACCCGCGCGCCGGAAGCGCCCAGAACCGTGGCCCGCAGCGAGCCGGTGTCCAGCGAACGGGGCAGGCCCGTCACCCGGACCCGGCCGTCCGGCGGCACGCTGCCCCGGGTCAGGCGCCGGCAGACCGCGCCCTGCGCGTACACCATCACCGCATCGAGGGTCGATCCCCACCTCTGTACCGGATCAGCCGTCATGTGCTCCGCCCCCCGCCGTGTGCATGCTGAGCGCAGCCTACGCCGGGCCGGGCGGCCGGGTCAGGCGAGGCCGCAGTCCGGGCACAGGCCCCGGTAGGTCACCTCGACCTCGGAGACGGTGAAGCCGAACCGTTCGGAGGCGGGCAGTTCCGCCAGCAGGTCGCCGCCCGGGTGGACGTCCCTGATGGTCCCGCACCGCGAGCACACCAGATGCTGATGGGGGTGGTGGGCGTTCGGGTCGTAGCGCTTGGCGCGGCCGTCGGTGGCCACCTCGATCACCTCGCCGAGCTGGACGAGTTCGCCGAGCGTGTTGTACACGGTGGCGCGGGAAATCTCCGGCAGCCGGGACGTGGCACGTGCGAGCACCTCGTCCGCGGTGAAGTGGACGTGCTCACCGGCGAGTACCTCGGCCACCACCCGTCGCTGAGCGGTCATCCGCCAGCCACGTGCGCGAAGCCGTTGCAGCAGGTCACTCATACCCACCCACCTCACTGTGCGTCGATCGACGATTGGATGCCCACACGCCTGTCGGTCGTATTGACTTGGACTATGTCCATCGTAGGATCGGTTCCGGCGAACAGCCAAGGGACAGGACAGCAGCGGAAAAGTACGTGACTTCAGGAGACGGGGACGGAAGACCCCGGCATCCGGACCCGGCCTTTCCCCCCGTCCGTAGTTCCTCAGCACCGTGATCCGCCCCGTCCGGAAGGATTTCCATGACTGAGAACCACGACGCGATCGTCACCGACCCGAAGGCGGAGGAGGGCGGCGGCTGCCCGGTCGCCCACGGTCGTGCGCCGCACCCGACCCAGGGCGGCGGAAACCGCCAGTGGTGGCCGGAGCGGCTCAACCTGAAGATCCTCGCCAAGAACCCCGCCGTCGCCAATCCGCTCGGCGAGGAGTTCGACTACGCCGAGGCGTTCAAGACCCTCGACCTCCCGGCGGTGAAGCGGGACATCGCCGAGGTGCTGACGACCTCGCAGGACTGGTGGCCGGCGGACTTCGGCAACTACGGCCCGTTCATGATCCGGATGGCCTGGCACAGCGCCGGCACCTACCGGATCAGCGACGGCCGCGGCGGCGCCGGCGCCGGCCAGCAGCGCTTCGCCCCGCTCAACAGCTGGCCGGACAACGCGAGCCTCGACAAGGCCCGCCGACTGCTGTGGCCGGTCAAGAAGAAGTACGGCCAGAACCTCTCGTGGGCCGACCTCATCGTCCTCACCGGCAATGTCGCCCTGGAGACGATGGGCTTCAAGACCTTCGGCTTCGGCGGCGGCCGCGCGGACGTGTGGGAGCCCGACGAGGACGTCTACTGGGGTCCCGAGACCACCTGGCTGGGCGACGAGCGCTACTCCGGTGACCGGGAGCTCGAAAACCCCCTCGGCGCCGTGCAGATGGGCCTCATCTACGTCAACCCCGAGGGCCCCAACGGCACCCCGGACCCGCTCGCCGCGGCCCGCGACATCCGCGAGACGTTCCGCCGCATGGCGATGAACGACGAGGAGACGGTCGCGCTGATCGCCGGCGGCCACACCTTCGGCAAGACCCACGGCGCCGGCCCCGCGGACAGCGTCGGCGACGACCCGGAAGCCGCCCCCATGGAGCAGCAGGGCCTCGGCTGGCGGAGCACGTACGGCACCGGCAAGGGCGCCGACGCGATCACCAGCGGCCTGGAGGGGATCTGGACGAACACCCCCACCGCGTGGGACAACAGCTTCTTCGACATCCTCTTCGGCTACGAGTGGGAGCTGTTCAAGAGCCCCGCGGGCGCCCACCAGTGGCGGCCGAAGGAGGGCGCGGGCGCCGGCACCGTCCCGGACGCGTTCGACCCGGCCAGGACCCACGCGCCGACGATGCTGACGACCGACCTCTCGCTCCGGGTCGACCCGGCCTACGAGGAGATCTCGCGGCGCTTCCACGAGCACCCCGAGCAGTTCGCCGACGCCTTCGCCCGCGCCTGGTACAAGCTGACCCACCGTGACATGGGCCCGGTCGTCCGCTACCTCGGCCCGGAGGTCCCGGCGGAGACGCTGGTCTGGCAGGACCCGCTGCCCGCGCGGACGCACGAGCTCGTCGACGCCGGGGACACCGCGGCGCTCAAGGCCAAGGTCCTCGACTCCGGCCTGTCGGTGTCCGACCTGGTCTCCACCGCCTGGGCGTCCGCCTCCTCCTTCCGCGGCAGCGACAAGCGCGGCGGCGCCAACGGCGCACGCATCCGCCTCGAGCCGCAGAACGCCTGGGAGGTCAACGACCCGGACCGGCTCGCGACGGTGCTGCGCACCCTGCAGGGCATCCAGGAGTCCTTCAACTCCGCGCAGTCCGGCGGCAAGCAGGTCTCGCTCGCCGACCTCATCGTGATCGCGGGTGCCGCGGGCGTCGAGAAGGCGGCCGGGGAGGGCGGCTTCGACATCGAGGTCCCCTTCACCCCGGGCCGTGTCGACGCGTCGCAGGAGCAGACCGACGTGGAGTCGTTCGTCGAGCTGGAGCCGTCCGCCGACGGGTTCCGCAACTACCTCGGCAAGGGCAACCGCCTCCCCGCCGAGTACCTGCTGCTCGACCGGGCGAACCTGCTGACGCTCAGCGCCCCCGAGCTGACGGTCCTCGTCGGCGGTCTGCGTGTCCTGGGTGCCAACCACCAGCAGTCGTCGGTCGGTGTCCTCACCGAGAACCCCGGATCCCTGACCAACGACTTCTTCGTCAACCTGCTCGACCTGGGCACGACGTGGAAGTCGACGTCGGAGGACGCCACCACCTTCGAGGGCCGCGACGGCTCCGGCAAGGTGAAGTGGACCGGCAGCCGCGCCGACCTCGTGTTCGGCTCGAACTCCGAACTGCGCGCGGTCGCCGAGGTCTACGCGAGCGACGACGCGAAGGAGAAGTTCGTGAAGGACTTCGTCGCGGCGTGGGACAAGGTCATGAACCTGGACCGGTTCGACCTCGTCTGAGCACGACGCCCGGGCCGGTCCCGCACGGGACCGGCCCGGCGCCTGTGCTCCGGCACCGGGCCCGGAGCCTAGGCTTCCCTCGGCAGCCGGCACCGGCCCGACCCACCCAGGAGCGCACCTCATGTCCGACCCCGCCCGCAAGCACCCGTACCCCGATGCCCACCGGCCGGACGCATCACCCGCTCCGCACCCGCTGCTGGAGCCCCTGCTCGGATTCCTGGGCAACTGGACCGGCCGCGGCCGGGGGGAGTACCCGACGCTCTCCGAGGACTTCGGCTACGCGCAGGAGGTCACCTTCAGCCATGACGGAAGGCCCTTCCTCCACTACGAGGCGCGCGCCTGGCTGCTCGACGCGGACGGCCGGCCGCTGCGGCCGTCGGCCCGGGAGAGCGGCTGGTGGCGGATGCAGCCGGACGGCCGGGTGGAGGCGCTGATCACCCAGCCCACCGGCATCGCTGAGATCCTGACCGGTGTGGCGGCCGACGGCACGGCCGACCTCTCCACCCATCAGGTCGCCCTCGCCCCCACGGCCAAGCAGGTCGACGCCACGCGCCGCCGCTACACCCTGACGGACGACGGCACACTCGACTTCGTCCACGACCTCGCCGCCGTCGGACAGCCCCTCCAGCACCACCTCTCGGCGCAGCTCCGCCGCAGGGAAGGCGAGTAGAGGCGGTTCCCCGTCGCCGGCGGACTCAGCGCAGCGCCTGCGGCAGCTCCTCCCGGTGGACGATGCCCAGGCGTTGCGTGGCCCGGGTCAGGGCCACGTACAGATCACTCGTGCCGAACAGAGCGGGCTCCACGACCAGCACATGGTCGAATTCGAGCCCCTTGGCCTGGCGCGGGTCGAGCAGGACCACCCGTTGCGTCAGATCGGGTTCGGCGCCGGCCGTGAGCCCCGTCGACGGGACCGCGATCTCCTCGTGGAGCGCCCGCGGCGCGATGACCGCGAGCCTGCCCTCCTCTGGCGTCAGCTCCACCACCGCCCGCGCCACCGCGCCCGCCAGGTCGTCCCCGGCGTCCCGCAGCCACGGCGCCTCACCGGTGGACCGCACCGACGAGGGAGGCTCGAACGAGGGGTCGTGGGCGCGCAGCACCCGGGCCGCCAGCTCCATGATCTCGGCGGGCGTACGGTAGTTGACCCTCAGCGCCACATGCTCGAAGCGGTCACCGACGTACGGCTCCAGGATCTTCTCCCACGAGCCGACCCCGGCCTCCTCGGAGGTCTGAGCGGGGTCACCGACCAGCGTCATCGAACGGGTCGGTGACCTGCGCATCAGCAGCCGCCACGCCATCGGGGACAGCTCCTGCGCCTCGTCGACGATGATGTGCCCGAACGCCCAGGTGCGGTCCTCGGCCGCGCGCTCGGCCGCGCTGCGGTGATCGGCCTCCTCCTGCCGCTCCGCCATCCGTTCCGCGTCGATGATGTCGTGGGCGGCCAGGACCTCGGACTCCTCGTCCTCGAACTCGAACGACTCCGAGCCCCTCGACAGCTCCAGCACGCCCTGCGCGTACGCGATCCGCTCCTGGCGCCCGGCCTCGGCAGCCGCGCGCTCGGCGCTGTCGTCGACACCGAGGAGCTCCGCCACCTCGTCGAGCAGCGGTACGTCGGCGGGGGTCCAGCGCCCCGCGCCGGGCGCGCGCCGGATCGCCTCGGCGTCCTCCTCGGGTACGTAGACGGGGTGGTCCAGGTAGTCGGCGAGGACGTCCTGCGGAGTGAGGAACGGCCACAGCTCGTCGACGGCCCCGTGCACCGCCCCGCTGACCGCGACCCCCTTGCCCAGCTGGGCGATGTCGTCGGGGCCGAGGAAGTTGGGACCGCCGTACGGGTCGGCCCCGATGCGCTCCGTGAGCTGAGCCGTGAGGGCGTCGATGATCCGGAACGCGAAGTGCGGGCGGGCGAGGTTGTGCGGCAGCAGGGTGTCGCGGGCCGCCTGCCTGGCCTCGTAGGCGATCTCCCAGTCGAGGATCAGATCACCGTCGTCGTGCCGGATGACGAGCGGGGCACCCGGCTCGGGGAGCACCTGCCGGTCGCGGACGGCCAGGGCGAGCGCCTCCGCCATGGGCGCACCGCCCTTGACCGCGGCGGCGCGGGGCGTGTCCGTTCCGTCGGCGTGCACCCCGGGGAAGAGCTCGGCCTGGGTCGCGAGCAGGACACCGGTCTCGCCGAGTGCGGGCAGCACCTCGCCGATGTAGCTGAGGAAGGCCGGGTTGGGGCCCACGATCAGCACGGCACGCTTGGCGAGCAGCTCACGGTGCTCGAACAGCAGGAAGGCCGCCCGGTGCAGCGCCACGGCCGTCTTTCCGGTCCCGGGACCGCCCTCGACGACGAGCACACCGCGGTGCGGGGCGCGGATGATCCGGTCCTGCTCCGCCTGGATGGTCCGCACGATGTCGCCCATGCGGCCGGTGCGGGCCGAGTTCACGGCGGCGAGCAGCACGGTGTCGCCGCTCGGGTCCTCGAAACCGGTGCGCTGCCGGTCCCCGACGTCGAGGATCTCGTCGTGCAGCTCGGTGACGGTGCGGTCATCGGTCGTGATGTGCCGGCGCCGGCGCAGACCCATGGGCGTGTGACCGGTGGCGAGGTAGAAGGGGCGGGCGACCGGGGCACGCCAGTCGATCAGCAGCGGCGTGTGCGCGGTGTCGTCCTCACGGATTCCGATGCGGCCGATGTGGTGCGCGACGCCGTCGGAGAGATCGATGCGGCCGAAGCACAGGGAGCCGTCCACGGCGTTCAGGGCGGCGAGCAGCCCCGAGCGTTCGGCGACGAGCACATCGCGTTCGAGCCGGGCCTGCAGCCCGGTCCCGACCGGCGTCAGCGCGTCCTCGACGTGCTGGGCGGCGACTCCGCGCAGCGCGTCGACACGGTCGTAGAGCCGGTCGATGAATTCCTGCTCCTTCTGCAATTCGGCGCTTTCCCGAGTTGACAACATTGCTCCCTGGCGGATATGGTGTTTCTTAGTGGCCCCCAGTGTGGGGCCTTTTCTGTGTGCGCACAGAAACACTCAATATACTCGGGAAAATCCCCGGTCCGCAATTGCGGGCCGGGGATTTCTTGTGCCACGGGTGGTCCAGGTGGTGGCGTGGGGTTTGTTCCGGGTGCTGCTAGTCCCATTGGTTCTGGTTAATGAAGTGGCTGTAGGCGCGCCAGGAGTTGGGGCCCATGACGCCGTCGATGGGGCCGGTGTAGCCGTGGGTGGCGGCGAGGCGCTGGACGGCGGCCCAGGTGTTCGTTCCGGGTATTCCGTCGAGGGGTCCTGTGTAGCCCCAGTTCCGCATGTTCAGCTGGAGCGCGGCGTAGGTGTTGGGTCCCGGGACACCGTCGATCGGTCCGGTGTACCCGGACTGGATCCGCAGCCAGTTCTGCGTCCGCTGCCACATCACCGGACCCGGGACACCGTCCTGCTCCGTCGACGTCTTGGGCAGACCCCCGCCACCGCCCAGGTAGTTCAGCGGATTGACCCGGGTGCCGCCCGGGGTGATCAGGTGCCAGTGCACGTGCGGTCCGGTGGAACTCCCGGAGCCGGGGGCACCGACGGCGCCCCCGGAGTAGCCCACGATCCCTCCCTTGCCGACCGAGGTGCCGTTGGCCAGCAGGAACTGGGACAGGTGCATGTACTGCGTCCGGTAGCCGTCGCTGTGGGTGATGGTCACCGTGTGTCCGCCGGTGCCGTTGTCCGGGATGTTCGTGACGACTCCCGCGCCCGCGGCGGGCAGGGCGGTCCCGACGCCCATCCCGTAGTCGATCCCGCCCAGGGAGCCGTCGTCGAGGTGGTCCTGCCAGGTGCCGGTGATCCGGTAGCCGCTGAACGGGTTGTAGATGTCCAGCGCCTGGGCGGTGTTCCCCGAGAGCAGCACACCGCCGGCCGCCAGGCCGAACGTGGTGACCGATCCCCGCAGCAAGGTGCGCCGGCTTATGCCGGCCCTCGGCCGGATCTCCCGGCCGGCTTCGGACCCATGGTGATCGCACACAGCAACTCCCTTGATATGAGGGTGACTTGAGCTGACAGAGGGTGCGGGGCCACGGTAACCTACGCGCATAGATGTTGATAAGAACATGACACATGCACGGCGTACACGCCGTGCCGGCTGGATCCCCGACCCCACCGGAGGAGACATGCGCAGGAGAACCGTGATCCGCGGCGTCGTGGCGACCGCTCTGGCCCCGGCCGGAATCGTCCTGGCCACCGGCCGCCCGGCGCTCGCCGCGGCGGCGGATCTGGAGGGCGTCGACGTCTCGAACTACCAGGCCGGCATCGACTACGCCCGGGCCGCCGCCGAGGGCCGGCGGTTCGCCGTCGCCAAGGCCGGTGGCTGCCAGCTCGCCGAGGGCCCCTACACCACGTCCTCGTACGCCGGACATGTCGACGGCGCCCGTGCCGCCGGCCTGCGGGTGGGGCACTACTGGCTGTCGGGAGACTTCCTCGCCCCCGCTGCCGCCGCCGACTACTTCGTGGACCATCTGCACGACTACCGCGTCGGTGACGTCCTCGCCCTGGATGTCGAGGTGCTGGACGACTCGACCCGGCTGTGGAACGACACGGACGTGTCCGCTTGGTTCAACCGGGTCCGGGAGCGGGTCGGCAGCTACGTGCCCTGGTTCTACATCAGCACGGGCGCCCTGCGCGCCGGCACCTGGAGCCGCACGATCGCGTCCGGCGCCCACCTGTGGGCGGCATCCTGGGGGCCGAACAACGGCACCTGGCCGGGCGCGCCCGACCTGGGCGGCCGCTATCCGGACTGGGCGGCCCACCAGTACACCTCCGTGGGCTCCGCCGGGGGCGCCTCCCCCGTCGACCTCAACCTGGCCCGCGCATGGGCCTTCGACCTGACCGAACCGACCGATCCGCCGCCCGGTGGCGGGGGTCTGCCCAAGACGTCGACGGAGCAGGACGGTGTCCCGGGTCCGGTGATGTGGCAGCGGACGCAGAACTGGCTGCGGATCCAGTCCGGGTACACCGGACCGATCGACGGTGTCCCGGGACCCAACACCTACGCCGCGCTCCAGCTGAACATGCGGAACTGGGGCTACACAGGACCCCTCGACGGAATACCCGGAACGAACACCTGGGCCGCCGTCCAGCGCCTCGCCGCCACCCACGGCTACACCGGCCCCATCGACGGCGTCATGGGCCCCAACTCCTGGCGCGCCTACAGCCACTTCATCAACCAGAACCAATGGGACTAGCAGCACCCGGAACAAACCCCGCCCCCGAGGCGGCCGGCCCGTTCCGGTCGTGAGAACGGGAGCGGAACTGCCGGTGGGGCGGCGTGTCCGACGTGGGTGTCGGATGCGCCGCCCCGGGGGGTGGTTGGGGGTTACTTGGGGTCGTCGTTGAAGCGTGCGGTGGACCAGCGGTAGCCGAGGGTGGTGAGGGCGAGGCACCAGGCGAGGGTGAGCCAGCCGTTGTTGCCGATCTCGGTGCCGAGGAGGAGGCCGCGGAGGGTTTCGATGGCGGGGGTGAAGGGCTGGTACTCGGCGATGGGGCGGAACCAGCCGGGCATGGTGTCGACGGGGATGAAGGCGCTGGAGAGGAGGGGGAGCAGGATCATGGGGAGGGCGTTGTTGCTGGCGGCTTCGGCGTTGGGGCTGATGAGGCCCATGCCGACGGCGATCCAGGTGAACGCGGTGGCGAAGAGGACCAGGAGTCCGAAGGCGGCGAACCATTCCAGGACGGTGGCGTCGGTGGAGCGGAAGCCGATGGCGACGCCGACGGCGCCGACCAGGACGACGCTGGCGATGCATTGCAGGACGCTGCCCAGTACGTGGCCGATGAGGACGGATCCGCGGTGGATGGCCATGGTGCGGAAGCGGGCGATGATCCCTTCGGTCATGTCGTTGGAGACGGAGACGGCGGTGCCGATGGTGGTGGAGCCGATCGTCATGAGGAGCAGGCCGGGGACGATGTAGGCGATGTACTGGGCGCGGTCGGCGCCGCCGCCGCCGATGCCGGCGCTCATGACGTCGCCGAAGATGTAGACGAAGAGCAGGAGCAGCATGATCGGGGTGAGCAGGAGGTTGAGGGTGAGGGAGGGGTAGCGGCGGGCGTGCAGGAGGTTGCGGCGCAGCATGGTGTGGGAGTCGCGGACGGCCAGGGGCAGGGTGCTCATCGGGTGGTCTCCTGGGTCTGGTGCGGCAGCGCGCCGGTGGGGGTGGTGAGGGCGAAGAACACGTCGTCGAGGTCGGGGGTGTGGACGGTGAGTTCGTCGGCGTGGATGTGGTGGGTGTCCAGGTGGTCCAGGAGGGTGCGCAGGGCGTGCTGGGTGCCGTCGTTGGGGATGTGGAGGGTGAGTGCTTCGTCGTCGTGGGTTGCCTGGGTGAGGGTGTGGGCGGCGGTGCGGTAGGTGGTGGGGTCGGTGAAGCGGAGGCGGACGTGGCCGCCGGGGACGATGCGTTTGAGTTGTTCGGCGGTGCCTTCGGCGGCGATTTTGCCGTTGTCGAGTACGGCGATGCGGTCGGCGAGTTCGTCGGCTTCGTCGAGGTACTGGGTGGTGAGCAGGACGGTGACGCCGGTGGTGACGAGGCTGCGGATGATGCCCCACATGGTGTGGCGGGAGCGTGGGTCCAGGCCGGTGGTGGGTTCGTCGAGGAAGATGATGCGGGGGCTGCCGACCAGGGTCATCGCGATGTCCAGGCGGCGTTTCATGCCGCCGGAGTAGGTGGAGGCGGGCTTCTTCGCGGCGTCCACCAGGTCGAAGCGTTCCAGGAGTTCGGCGGTGACGCGCCGGCCATCGGCCCTGGTGAGGTGGTGCAGGTCCGCCATCAGGAGCATGTTCTCCTCGCCGGTGATCAGACCGTCCACGGCGGAGAACTGGCCGGTGACCCCGATCGCGGCACGCACGGCCTGCGGCTCGGTGGCCAGGTCGTGGCCCCCGACCCGGATCTCCCCGGACCCGGCGCCCGCCGACACCAGAGACGACAGGATCTTCACCGCCGTCGTCTTGCCGGCCCCGTTCGGACCCAGCAACGCGAACACAGTTCCCTCGGGGACGGTCAGGTCGATGCCGTCCAGTACGAGTTTGTCGCCGTAGGACTTGCGCAGCCCGCTCACGGTGATGGCCGGGATGGTCATGGGAGTTGCTCCTTCGGAGGCTTGCTGGGGGTCAGTTGCTGCGGGCGGTGATGTCGCCGTGCGCGGTGATCGCGCGGATGGTGAGGTCCGGGGCGCCCGCGGTGTTCATGAGCGAGTTGTGGATCCGGCCGTAGGTGGTGCCGGCGTCCAGTGACGCGGAGACTCCGCGGGCGGCGCCGACGGAGATCCCGCCGGACATGGTGCTCAGTTCGACCGCTCCGCCGAGGGCCTCGGTGATGTGGATGTCGCCCTTCTGGGTGCTGATCCGCGCGGGGCCGCCCAGTCGGCCGACCGTGACGTCACCGGCCTGCACGGTGAGGCGGGCGCTCGCGGCCTCGTCCAGCTTGACCGTGGCCTGTGCGCCTTCGAAGACGACGTCTCCGAGCCGTCCGACGCCCCGGAACTCGGCGGCCGCCGCCTTCGCCTCGACGCGGGAGCCGGCCGGCAGCTGAACGGTCACCTCGACGGATCCGGAGGTGCCGATGATCCGGTTGTTCGTCGGTGCGGCCTCGATGCGCAGGACGCCGTCGGCGTACGCGACGGTGATCTGCTCCGCGGCCTTCGCGTCACGGCTCTTCGAGGAGTCGGCGGGAAGAACCTCGACCGTGGTGTCGGACCGGTCGGCGGCGATGAACCGGACCTGCCCGGCGGGGATGTCCAGGACGGTGGAGACGGGGGTGGGGGTGGCGAACTTCTGCATGGTGCGCTCCTTGGAATCACTGTTTCCGATGAGAGAAACGCTACGTTGCGTTCATGGTTCGCACAACGCAGATGTTGCGTCAGATCCCGGTAATCGCAGGTCAGATGGCGAATTTCATTGCAACGCTCTGACGGCTAACGCAACAGGAGCAGTAGCGTTCGTTGCAATGGAATGAACGTGAACGCTATGCTCGGGCGGCACGGGCCACGCCGGACCGTGAACGGGACCATGAAGGGGATCGCGATGCCGGGAGGCAGGCTCACTCAGCAGGAGCGTCAGCAGATCGGGCTCGGTCTCGCCGACGGCCTTCCGTACGCGGAGATCGCCCGGCGCCTCGACCGGCCGACCTCGACCGTGACCCGCGAGGTGATGCGCAACGGCGGCCCCACCGCCTACCGGGCCGACCTCGCCCACCGCGCCACCGAACGCCGCACCCATCAGCGCAGGCAGAGCGCCGAACCCCGTGGGCGGCAGGCGCTTGCGCAGCCCCACGGGCGCGACGCCGAGGCCGTGCGCGAGTACGAGGAGGTGTTCGCCGCCGTCCTCATGCAGTCGGGCCTGTCCAACAAGATGATGTCCCGGGTCCTGGTCTGCCTCTACACCACCGACTCGGGCAGCCTCACCGCGGCCGAACTCGTGCAGCGCCTCCAGGTCAGTCCGGCGTCCATCTCCAAGGCGATCACGTTCCTCGAGAGCCAGGGCCTCGTCCGCCGGGAGCGCGACGAACGCCGTCGCGAGCGCTACATCGTCGACGACGACGTCTGGTACCAGTCGATGATGGCCAGTGCCCGGGCCACCGCCCAACTCGTCGAGACCGCACGGCAGGGCGTCGGTGTCCTCGGCGCCGACTCCCCGGCCGCGGTCCGCCTGGAGAACATCGCGCGCTTCCTGGACTTCGTGAACGAGGGCATAACGCGCTCCGCCGAGCAGGCCCGCGAAGTCCTCTACGCGAACGCGAAGCCGGAAGCCGATCCGGACGAGGAGTAGGAAGGGCCGCTCGACAGGGAATCGATGCCGCTCCTATCATCGCGGCACGACATCGCGTGCCGGTCACCGACCGGGTGAGGCATGGAGGTGTCCGTGAGATGCCTTCGGAGGCATTCCACTGTGTCTGTCGAGTTGAACCACACGATTGTCCACGCCCGGTCCAACCGGGAATCCGCCGAGTTCCTGGCGAACCTGCTCGATCTCGAAGTGGGTACCGAGTGGGGCCCGTTCATCCCGGTCTCGCTCAGCAATGGCGTCACCCTGGACTTCGCCAGCATTCCGGCCGAGTCCATCGCCCCGCAGCACTACGCCTTCCTCATCGGGGACGATGAGTTCGACGCCGCGCTGCGGCGCATCCAGCAGGCGGGGATCACGTACTACGCGGATCCGCACCTCAAGCAGCCGGGTGAGATCAACCTCCACCACGGCGGGCGCGGCCTGTACTTCATGGATCCCGCAGGTCATGGCATGGAGATCATCACGCGGCCGTACGGGAGTCACGAAGCGACGCCTGCGGCGTCGTAGCCGGCGCCACCACCGCCACCGTTCGCCCCCGAAGACCCGCCGACCCGTCCGTCGACGGGTCTTCGGGGGTCCCGGTGCGCGAAACCGCATACTCATGGAGTTGAGTAGTCATATTATTGAGTACGTGGTTCCGTGGCCGGTGAGGGGAAAGAAGGCGGCTCATGCCGATCGGTGAGTACCTGCGTTATGTCGCCCTCGGCGACAGTCAGACCGAAGGGCTCGGTGACGGTGACGACGCCACCGGACTCCGTGGCTGGGCCGACCGGTTCGCCGAGCACGTCGCGGCCGTCAACCCCGGTCTCCAGTACGCCAACCTGGCCGTGCGAGGACGTGTCGCCGGTCAGGTCCGCGCAGAACAGCTGGGGCCCGCGCTGGCCCTGGAGCCCGACCTGGCCACCGTCGTCGCCGGGGTCAACGACCTGCTCCGGCCGAGATTCGATGCCGCGGAGGTGGCCGGGCAGGTGGAGGAGATGTTCGCCGCGCTCACGGCCACCGGGGCGCGGGTGGTGACCCTGACCTTCCCCGACGTCGGGAAGATCGCGCCCCTGGCCCGGCCCGTCAGGCCGCGGGTGGAGGAGCTCAACACCCGCATCCGCGCCGCGGCCGCCCGCCACGGGGTCGCGGTCGCCGAGACCGCCCTGCACGCCGTCGCCACCGACCGGCGCCTGTGGAGCACGGACCGGCTCCACGCCAGTCCCCTCGGTCATGCGAGGATCGCCGCGGCCGCCGCCCAGGCCATCGACCTGCCGGGGAGCGACGGCACGTGGACGGACCCGCTGGCCCCGACGGCCGTTCCCTCCGGCCTGCAGTCCGCAGCGGCCGAACTGCGGTGGGCGGCCGGATTCCTCGGCCCCTGGCTCGGACGCCGTCTGCGCGGCCGCTCCTCCGGTGACGGCCGCACCGCGAAACGCCCCCTGCTGCTCCCCGTGGGCGCCGTTTCCTGAGGCCTGCCGCAGCTGTCTCCGACCGCCGTTGTCAGTGGTCGCACGTAGGTTCAGTGGTGTCCCCGCCGGAGTGACGGGGACACCCCCTGGGTGCAAAGGAGATGGTGCGTTGTCGGACTGGGAGAGGTCGAGTACGGCACGGGTGACCGCACCCGCGCGGCCACGCAAACTGGCCAAGGTCCCGTTCGTCGAGCTGGCCGGCGGACGTCTGCAGGGCGTGGTGTCGAGCGGCTCGGACATCGGACGGGTCTACGTCTCGTCGGTCGCGGCCGGCAGCTACGCATTCGCCTGCAGCACCAACAACAACCGGCCCTGCGGGGGCGCACGGGGTTCGTTCTGCAATCACATCCGGGCGCTGGTCGGCGAGGCCGTGCTGCAGTACGGTGCCGAGCGCGTCGCCCGCTACCTGAAGGTGGAGACCGCCGACGGGGAGCCGAGCGCGCAGTCCGTCGAGGCCGGCATGAGCGCCACCCGTCCCGTGCAGGCGGAGACCAAGGACGCCGCCCCCGTCTTCAGCCGCTTCCTGCGCCACCTGGCGTACCTGGAACTCGCGCCCAGCGCGGAGCCGTTGCCGGAGATGCACTGGTTCCCGCCCACCCGGGCGGTGGCGTGATGCGCACCGCTTCGCTGCTCGAAACCGTTCCCGGACTCGACGAGGCACTGGCGGCCGTCGACGCCTTCGACGCCGCGCTCGCCGCCGGTCTGCTCCGTCCCCGGCCGGACACGGCCGCCGGCCTGGCCGACCTCGCCCGCGCCGTCGCGGGCACCCCGCTGGCGGCCCGGGTCGTCGAGGCCGCGGGCAGGACCGCGGACGGATCCGCGGGCGAGGACGACTTCGTCGCCCTCGCGGCCGCCCGCACCGCCCTGCTCGGATCCGTCCACGACGCCCTGATGAACCGCGTCGAGGAAGCGACGGGCAGGCCGAGCGGCGAGGACGCCGCACCGGCGACCGAGGACCGGCCGGCCGTGAATCTGCTGACCGCCGCCCGCTCCTGGCTGGCCGACCTGGCCCGTGCCGGATGGCAGGGCATGGACCATGACCTGGTCGCGGGAGCGGCGCCCGTCGTCTCCGCCATGCTTCCGGACCCGTCGATGCGCCGCCTCGCGACCCTGCTCGACGGTTTCGCCGCCGAACTCGCCGCGTCCTGCCCGGGTGCGGCGCTGGAGCGCGTACCGGCCCGGCGCTGGGCCGATCTGTGGGGGCGCGCGATGCTGCTGACCCTGCCGGGTGCTGCCGCGGCCACGGCGACGGGCACCGCCACCGGGCGCCTCCTTCCCCTCGGCGTCGACCTCCACGAGCACGCCACCGCCGTACAGGCCCAGGTCCACGCGGTGTTCGAGCCCGCCGACGGCAGCACACCGCGCCTGGTGCGGGCCGGAATCGCGGTGCCGAAACCCGACACCGTGGTCGGCGCGGGGCTCTGGCAACTGCTCCGACCGCACATGTCGCTCCTGACTGCCGTCGGAGAGGGCCGCTCGATGGAACTCACCGCCATGCCGGTCACCGGCGAGGGCGACCTGATCTGGAGCGACGCCCACGCCCGCACGGGCGAACCCGCCGACCCCTTCGTCACGGCCAGGGTCGCCCTGCCCGTCGCGGCCGACGCGGTCACCGCACCCCTGGACCGCCACCCGGCACGCATCGCCGTGCCGGTGTTCCTTGAGGGATACAGCGCGCAACAGGCGGACGGGGCAATGGCGTTCACCGTCGCGGGTCATCCGCTCGCGGTCGACACCGATCGCATACCGGCCGCCGGGCCGCTGACGCCCGAAGCCGTCGCGGCATCCGGCGCATGCATCGCGCTGCTGCGCTGGGACGCCGGCGCCTACCGGCTCCAGCCGCTGGCCGTCGAGACGACCGTACGGAAGAAGGCCGTCGCGCTCCACGCCGGAGGCTGGGCCGGGGGCACGAGCGACAAGGCCGGAGCCAGGGCCGAGAAGGCCGCAACCGACGCCGTCGCCGTGCTCCGGGAGCGGGCGGGAAGGCTGCTGCGGAAATGACGGACCGACCGACCGGCCTGCCGGACCCGTCCGCCTCGCCGCGCACCGCCGAGGCCGACCCGCACGAGAACCGTCGCCAGGTGCTGTACTGGCGGCTCCTCGCCCGGCTCTTCGACCCCGAGGAGCAGCCCGCACTGGAGTCGGCGAGCCTGGCCGTCGTGGAGGACCTCGGGCTGCCGTCCGCACTGCTCGACCCGCAGACCTCCGTCGACTCGGTCGTGCAGCGCCACCCCGAGCTGGCCGACGAGTTCGACGGACTGATGGCCCCGGAGCCCGACGGCGACAGAGACAGCGACAGCAGTGCCGACGCGGACGGAGAGGGTGTACGGGACCGGGCCGCGGAGGTACGGCGAGCGGCACTGGTGTCGAAGGTTCTCCTCAACGTCTTCTCCTCCGGCTCCGGCACGGTCACCGCCGGACAGCTGGCGCGCTGGCAGTCCGACGCGGGATGGCTGGAGCGCGCGCTCGGCTGCGCACCCGGCGAACTGCGGGGCGGCCGCGGCGGAGGAGGACGCTCCGGGCACGGCACCCCCGGCCTCGACCGGCTGATCCCGGTGATCGGGCCGGAGCTCGGCGCGCTGGAGGCCGACCTCGTCAAGCGGATGCGCCTGCGCGAGGTGCTGGCCGACCCCGTGCTCGCGGCCCGGCTGACCCCCAGCATGTCGCTCATCGAGCAACTGCTGCGGGACAAGAGCAACCTCTCGGGCATCGCCCTGGCCAACGCCAAGGCCCTGATCCGCCGCTTCGTCGACGAGGTAGCCGAGGTGCTGCGGACCCAGGTGGAGAAGTCCACGGCGGGAGCCGTCGACCGCTCCGTCCCGCCCAAGCGGGTGTTCCGCAACCTCGACCTCGACCGCACGATCTGGAAGAACCTCACCAACTGGAGCCCGGAGGAGGAGCGGCTGTACGTCGACCGCCTCTACTACCGGCACACCGCACGCAGGACGACACCCCAGCGGCTGATCGTCGTCGTGGACCAGTCGGGCTCGATGGTCGACTCGATGGTGAACTGCACCATCCTCGCCTCGGTCTTCGCCGGGCTGCCCAAGGTGGACGTCCACCTCATCGCGTACGACACCCAGGCGCTCGACCTCACGCCCTGGGTGCACGACCCCTTCGAGACCTTGCTGCGCACCAAGCTCGGCGGGGGCAACGACGGACCCGTCGCGATGGCGATGGCCCGGCCGAAGATCACCGATCCCCAGGACACGGTGATGGTGTGGATCTCCGACTTCTACGAGTTCGGCCGCTCCCAGCCGCTCTTCGAGGGCATCGAGGCCGTCCACCGGTCCGGAGTGAGGTTCATCCCCGTCGGGTCGGTCACCAGCTCCGGCCGCCAGGAGGTCAACCCCTGGTTCCGTGAGCGGTTCAAGGCCCTCGGCACGCCGGTCCTCTCCGGCCACATCAGCAAGCTCGTCCACGAGCTCAAGACTTTTCTCGCCTAGAAAGGGACTCCCATGTCCGACCTGCTGCGCGCCCCCGCCGAGATCAAGTACGCCGAGGAACTGGCCTGGCTCGAGTCCGTCGACGACAACCCCAAGCCCTTCTCCTGGCGGCTCTCCCCGAAGATGGTCCGCCTGTTCATCCTGGGCTCCGAGCGTTCCGACAACCTCGACCGGGAGATCTCCCAGAAGTGGTACGGCGACCGCAGTTTCGTCGAGCGCTCCATCGTCACCCTGGCATCCGACCGCGGACTGCTGCTCATCGGCGACCCCGGCACGGGCAAGAGCTGGCTGGCCGAGCTGCTGTCCGCCGCCATCTGCCGCAACTCCACCCTGGTCGTGCAGGGCACCGCCGGCACCACCGAGGACCACATCAAGTACTCCTGGAACGTCTCCATGGTCATCGCCAAGGGGCAGTCACGGGACTCCATGATCCCCTCGCCGATCATGACGGCGATGGAATCCGGCGCGATCGGCCGTTTCGAGGAGCTGACCCGCTCCACCAGCGACGTCCAGGACGCGCTGATCTCCATCCTGTCCGAGAAGTACATCTCCGTGCCCGAACTGGACAGCGACAACATCGTCTTCGCCAAGCCCGGGTTCTCCGTCATCGCCACGGCCAACAGCCGCGACCGGGGCGTCAACGACCTCTCCTCGGCGCTCAAGCGCCGCTTCAACTTCGTCCGCATCCCGGTGGTGACGAACAAGAAGAGCGAGGCGGAGATCGTCCGCTTCCGCACCGAGGAACTGCTGCGCCGCCACAGCATCGAGCTCGACGTGCCGCCGACGCTCCTGGACGTGCTCCTGCAGAGCTTCGCCGACCTGCGGGCCTCCGCCGCCGCGGCCGGCAGCGACGACGAGAAGCTGGAGTCGGCCCTGTCCACCGCCGAGCAGATCGGCGTGCTGGAGGACGCCGTCCTGCACGGCGACTTCTTCGGGGAACGTGATCTGACCGCCCGGACCCTGGCGTCCTCGCTCGTCGGTTCACTGGCCCGGCGCGACCCCGAGGACCTGGCCATCCTCAACAAGTACCTGCACGGCGTCGTCGAACCGCGCAGCAAGGAGGAGGGCGGGCCCTGGCCCGAGTTCCTGGAGGGCGGCCGCGACGCGATCGCCACCCTGTCGTGACCGGCCCGCACGAGCGCGGCTTCCAGGAGCTGCGCACCCAGTTGCAGGAGGCCGCCGCGACGTTCGCCGACGGTCCCGACGCACTGGAGAGCATCCTCCTCGGCATCGTCGACGACGTCGACCGTGCCGTGCGTGAGCCCCTGGAGATCTTTCCCGTCTGTCACCACTCACCCGCCTCGGCGCTCGCGATGGCGCGCCGCCTGCGGGAGAAGCAGCCGAAGGTGATCTACCTGGAGCTGTGCGAGGACATGGCGCCGCTGCTGACCGAACTGCGCAACTGCAGACTCCCCGTGGCCGTCCAGGCGTTCGCCAGCGAGATCGACGGCTTCCCGGCGGACTGGGCACCGCTGTCCGTGGTCGCCCCCATCACCGAGGCCTCGGCCGAGTACCAGGCGATCGCCTACGCACTGGACACACCGGGTGTCGAACTGGTCCTCGTCGACCGTTCCTCGGACCACGTCTACCAGTGGGACGCCCGAGCGGAGACGCCCGGCACGGAGCCGGACGGGAGGGACGACACCGACAGCGCGGACACGTCCGCGGGCTCCGGCACACCGTCCGCGGCCGAGGAGGAGGCGGGCCTGCACGGCGACGCGGTCGGCGTCGGCATCGGTGACCTCCGGCCCCGCTTCGCCGAACTGGAGGCGCACCTGCTGCGTCACGGCAAGGTGCGGCACTGGTCGGAGTGGTGGCACCAGTACGTGGAACTGCCGCTGGGCGAGGGCGACCACGACACCTACCGCCAGGTCATGCTCCTCATCGGCAGCCTCTTCCGCCACCTGGCACCCGGCGACCCGCACCGGGTCCGGGTGGACGAGGACCGCGAACGCCACATGTGGACGCGGATGCGCGAACACCTGGCCGCGACCGGGACGGCCCCCGCCGACTGCCTGTACGTCTGCGGCGCCTTCCACGCGGCCAGCCGGGTCGCGGAGTTCGGCGTGCACGGCACCGACACCTTCGAGATCGGCCCCCGCACGGCCACGAAGTGGCAGCACGGACTCATCCCGTCCAGCCACGCGGCGATCGAGGCACAGTTCGGCCTCGCCGGCGGATCGGTGTCGATCGCCGCGACGCTCTGGGCGAAGAACCTCCGGCGCACCCGCGTGGAGCCGTACCGGCTGGCCGGGCAGACGGGAGCGAAGAAGCCGAAGAAGTCCGTGACCGCGCGGGTTCCCGGACCGGCGGCCGAACCCTCCGACAAGCTGTCCGGTTTCCTGCGCAGGCCGCCCGTCCTGGACCGGCTCGACGAGGCCGAACTGCTCGGCTGGTGCGTGGAGATCGTGCGCGCGGCCCGCCGCAACGGCTATCTCGCGTCCACCGCCGACGCCATCGCCGTCTTCGAGACGTCGATCCTGCTGGCCGGCATGCGGGACCGGGCCAGGCCGACGCCGTACGACTTCCAGGACGCGGCCGTCACCTGCATCGAGAAGGACACCGTGCCCGGCCGGCGCGATGTGCGCCGCCTGGTGGAGATCATGATGGGCGGCGACCGGGTCGGCCGGGTCGGCTACGACGCCCTGCCCCCACTGGCACGCGACGTCCACGACCGTCTCGCGGCCCTGGAGCTGAAGCTGGAGCAGCGCGGTGTGCAGCGGGCCCTCCTCGACATCGCCGGCCGGCCCGAGCTGGAGCGGTGCTCCGACGTCCTGTGGATGCTGCGCCGGCTGATGCCACCGGGAGCCGCCCGGCCGATCATGGGCGAGCGGAGCCTGGGGGAGCGGTCCCTCCAGGAGTCGTGGGACCTCGCCCTCGGCACGCACCAGCGCGCGCTCATCGAGCTCGGCTACGAGGGCGTCAGCCTCGAACAGGTCCTGGAGCAGCGGTTGCGCCGTGCGGCAGGTGCCGCGCAGGCCACCGCGGCGACCGTCCTGGAGACCGTCGAGGACGCGACGCTGTATCTGCGCAGCCGCCGCCTCGCCGACGAGCTCGGCAGCCGCGCGCTTGAGGTGCTGTCGGCCGAGCGCACGGTCGACGGGGCACCGGAGGTACTGCGCCGGGTGCGCCGCCTGCTGGCGTACTACCGCACCAGCGAGCCGGTCCTGCCGCCGTGGATCGAGTCCTTCGTCAAGGCCGGGTACGCGCACTACTGCACCCTGCTGCCGACGTCGTTCACCGACGACGACGCCACCGTGCGTCAGGTGGCGGCGATGCTCGGCTTCCTGTTCAGCATGGAGGGCCTGGCGCTGTCCCTGGGCTGCGACCGCGCCCAGCTCCGGCTGGCCCTGGCCCAGTCGCACCCGCGTGACCCGTCGAGGACGGCGCTGCTGTGGGCGGCGCAGGTCCACCTCGGGCACCTCTCCCGCACCGAGCTGCGGTCGACGTGCGACGAACTGCTGGGCAACTCCCTGGTGGTGCCCGCCTACCCGCGCTACCTCAGCGGCTTCGTGCATGCCCTGGAACCCGTCCCGGGCCTCGCGGACTTCGTGGTGGAGGCGGTGTCGCAGGCGTTCGGACGGCTGCCCGACCCGGTGCTGCTGCCCTGGCTGCCGACGCTCGTCACGACGCTGCGCGCGGGTGGCGCCGATCTGGCGCCGCTGCTCATCCGCGAGGCCGGCCGGACCTTCCCCGGGCGTCTCGCGGAGCTGGACGCCTGGGTGCCGCCGTGGCGGGCGGAGGCGCGGCAGCAGACCGTGCCGGCGGTGAGGGGCGGGGACGGCGCCGGTGGCTGCACGCTGCTCGCCGCCCACCCCGCGACCTGCGACGCGGTGGCAGGGCTGCTGGGCTGCGAGGGCACGTGGGAAGACTCCGGGCCCGGCGGCCAGGAGGGCGTGGCACTCGTCGGCCGTCACCCGGACACCGCGCGGGCGCTGGAGGCGCTGCTGGCGGGCTAGGGGCTGGTCCGCAGGTCAGCCTGCCGGCCCGTATGTCCGA
Organism: Streptomyces sp. NBC_01257; assembly: GCF_035917255.1. Classification (NCBI taxonomy): domain Bacteria; kingdom Bacillati; phylum Actinomycetota; class Actinomycetes; order Kitasatosporales; family Streptomycetaceae; genus Streptomyces; species Streptomyces sp. NBC_01257. Next base: position 1,106,160 of record NZ_CP108472.1, on the reverse strand, counting down.
GGTGCTCGACCTCGCCCTGCTCCGTCCAGCGCGCCTGGTCCCCCGTGCGGTACATCCGGGCCGCGGCGGGGCCGAAGGGGTCGGCGACGAACCGGGACGCGGTCGGCCCCGGGCGGTTCAGATAGCCGTCGGCCACCTGTCGTCCCGCCACGTACAGATCGCCGGGCACTCCGGGCGGGCAGGGCCGCAGCGCCGCGTCGAGCACGTACAGCCGGGTGTTCCACACCGGCTGTCCGATCGGCACCGGCCCGCGGCCCTCCCTCCCGCAGGTGTGGAAGCCGACGTCGACGGCCGCCTCCGCCGGTCCGTGGAGGCGGTGCAGCGCGATGTGCGGCAGCCCGCGCCCGAAGGCGTTCGCGGTCTCCCGGGGCAGGACCTCCCCGCTGCACAGGACGTGGCGCAGACCCGCGCAGAGACCGAGGTCGTCCGCGGCCAGGAGGTCCTGGAGTGCGGACGGCGTCAAGTGGCAGACGGTGACGGACCGTTCATGGACCAGCCGGGCCAGCCGGCCGGGGTTCTCGTGGCCTTCGTCCGGCCCGGGGACGACCAGCGTCGCGCCGGCCCGCAGCGGCCAGAAGAGCTCCCGGACGGACATGGCGGACGACGCGGGAGCCAGTTGGAGCACCCGGTCGTCCGCCGTCAGTCCGTGGACGTCCTGCATCCAGCGGAGCCGGTTGTCGACCGCGCCGTGTGACACGACGACGCCGTCCGGCCGGCCCGTGGGCCCCGAGGGGTAGCTGACGTACGCGGGGTGTGCGGGCGTCAGCGGGCGCGCCGGATCGCACCACGGATACCCGGACACGTCGAGGCCCTCCAGGACCACGCGCTCGGGGCCCGGCCCTGCGGGGAGACGGTCCGCACGGTCGGTGACGACACAGACGGGAGCCGCGTCCCGCAACAGGTACTCGATCCGCTCCGCCGGGTGCTCCGGGCCGAGCGGAAGATACGCGGCCCCCGCCTTCAGCACGGCGAGCAGCGAGACGACCAGCTCCACCGAGGGCGGCACCGCCACCCCCACCACGGCCCCCGGCCGGGCACCCAGGGTGCGCAGATGCCGGGCCAGCCGGTTGGCGCGGGTGTTCAGCTCCGCGTAGGTGAGGGAGACGTCCCCGCACAGGAGCGCGATGGCGTCCGGTGTGCGGGCGACCTGTGCCTCGACCGGGCCGATCAGGGTCGTCGGCGGCAGAGCGCGGTCCGTGCGGTTGAACTGGTCCGTCATGAGGGCGTGTTCGTCGGGTGTGGCGATGCCGAGCGCGGCCAGCGGGGTGTGCGGGCCCGACTCCGTCAGCTGTTCCACGAGATGCAGGAAGCGCTCCCGGTGCGCGGTCGGCGCGGCCCCGTCGGCCAGGGCCGGACCGCCGTCGTGATCGATGCGCGGAGAGCGCCGGACGTCCTCGTGGCGGTGGATCCCGCGCACGCCCAGCACGACCTGGCGCACCAGCTCGGCGAAGCTCGCACCGGGACTGACGGTCAGCCGCAGCGGAACGACGTGTGCCACCCGGTCCGGCACCTCCGGCACCTCTGGGACCGGCCCCGGCACCCCGAGCACCACCTCGGAACGGGCCGTGGCGCGGGAGGTGTAGAGGGCCTGCGCGGCGATCAGCACCTCGGGCGAGGTCGCGCGCAGGCGGGTGGCCAGTTCCCGTACCCCTTCCGTCGCCCGCGGACCGAGCGGAGCTCTCCGAAGCGGGGGCATCCGGCTCAGATCTCCTTCAGGAGTGCGTCGGTGCTGGTCACGACCGCACAGCGGCCCGCGGCCCAGCGCAGCGCCATGTCATGGTCCGCGCGCGAGAAGTCGGCGACGGCATCGGCCACGACGAACGCGCGGATGTCCCGCATCCAGGCGTCGGCAGCACTCATGAGCACCCCGATGTGTGCGTACACACCGGTGATCACCAGCTGGTCGCGGCCCGACTCCCGTATCAGGGAGTCGAGTTCGGTACGGACGAACGCGCTGTACTTCCACTTGGTCAGCACCGTGTCGCCCGCCGCCGGGGCCACGCACTCCGGCATGGCCAGGGCCTCGGCGTCGTCGGCGGCGCCGAGGCCCCAGAAGTCGAGCTGGAGGCCGCGCTCCTCGGCGGACTGGCCGCCGCGCTGCGCCGAGTAGACCACCGGCACGCCGGCACCGCGGCACGCCTCGATGATCCGTGCCGTGTTCTCCAGCATCCCGGTCAGCGGCTGCTCGCCCGCGCGGTACGCGCCGAGGAAGTGGTTCTGGAGGTCGTGGACGAGCAGGACGGCGCGCGCCGGGTCAGCGGTCCAGGCGACCCGGTTCACGGGGAGTTCGTCCGCGCCCGGCAGGGGATAGGGGGCGATGGCGGGGAGTGCCATGGGGGTGTGCCTTTCAGTGCCGGTCGGAGCGGGCTTCGTGCGGAGCAGGAGCAACGACAGGGGCAGGGGCGGGGCCAGTAGCAGAGCCAGGGTCGGGAGCGGCGCCGGAGCGGAGTCCCTTCTTGCTGACCTTCCCGATCCCCGTCTGCGGGAAGGCGTCGACGAACTCGACCACGTCGGGGATCTTGTACGCGGCGACTCCGCGCTCGCGCACGAGGCGCTTCACGGCGACGGCGGCGAGCGGTTCGGCGCCGGCGCGCAGGATCACGTACGCGAGTGTGCGTTCCCCCAGATACGTGTCGGCGATCCCGACCACCGACACGTCGTGCACGGAGGGATGACCGAGGATGATGTTCTCGATCTCCTCCGGCGCGACCTTCTCGCCGCCCCGGTTGATCTGGTCCTTCGCCCGGCCCTCGACCACGAGGCTGCCGTTCGCCGTGCGGCGCACGATGTCGCCGGTCCGGTAGAAGCCGTCCTCGGTGAACGCCGTCCTGTTGTGCTCGGGGGCGCGCCAGTAGCCGCGGATGGTGTACGGGCCCCGGGTCAGCAGGTGCCCGAAGTCCCCCTCGGCGACCTCCTGTCCGGCGTCGTCCACGATGCGGATCTCGTCGTCTTCGGAGATCGGCCGCCCCTGCGTGGTGACCACGGTCTCGTGGTCGTCGTCCAGCCGCGTGTAGTTGACGAGCCCCTCCGCCATCCCGAAGACCTGCATGAGCCGGCAGCCCAGCGCGGGCTCCAGCCGGCGGGCCGCCGCCTCGCTGTACTTGGCGCCGCCGACCAGGACCAGTTCCAGACTCGACAGATCGTGTGCCGTGCCCGCGGCGGCCTCCGTCCACAGCAGGGCGAGTGGTGGAACCATCCCGGTCATGGTGACGCGCTCCTGCGCGACGAGCGGGAACGCGCTCCCCGGATCGGGGCGCGGACACAGGACGACCGTGCCGCCCGCGTACAGGGCACCGAGCCAGCCCGGCGAACTCATCGGGAAGTTGTGCGCGGCCGGCAGCACCACGAGGAACCGGGTGTCCTCGTCGACGCCGCAGATCTCGTTGGAGCCACGAAGCGAGTAGATGTAGTCGTCGTGCGTGCGCGGGATGAGTTTGGGCACCCCGGTCGTGCCGCCCGACAACTGGAGGAACGCCAGATCGTGCGGGGCCGGCCCGTCCGTCTCCCGGTCCGGGTCCCCGGAGCACGGCACATCGGACAGGGCAGTGTGCTCGCCCGGCTCGCCGACGACGAACACGTGCTTCAGGCTCGGGGTCCGCGCCCGCACGGTGGTTGCCAGCGCGCGGTGGTCGAAGCCGGCGTGCCGGTCCGGGATCACATAGGCGACGGCCTCGGTGAACGAGCAGAAGTAGCCGATCTCCGTCTCGCGGTGGGCGGGCAGCGCGAAGACCGGCAGCGCACCGATCCGGAACAGGGCGAACACGACCTCGACGAACTCGGCGACGTTGGGCAGCTGGACGACGACCCGGTCGCCGCTGGAGATGCCGCGCGCCGTGAACCCGGCGGCCAGCCGGGCCGCGCGCTCGTCGAGTTCGGCGTACGTCCAGGCGCGGCGCCCGTTCGCGGGGTCGACGACCGCGACGCGGTCACCGTGGGCGGCGGCGCGCTCCCGGAGCACGCCGGTGAAGGTCTCGCCGCGCCAGTGCCCCGCCGCGCGATAGCGCTCGGCGAAGGCGGCGGGCCAGGTGGGGGCGTCGGTCCGCGGGCCGGTGCTCACAGTGCGGCCCCCACGGCGCTGAGGAAGGTGCGGAACTTCGCACCGGTCTCCGCGGTCTCCGCCTCCGGCGACGAAGCGGCCACCACACCGGCGCCGGCGAACAGCCGCAGCGAGCGCCCCTCCGCCTCCGCGCAGCGGATCGTCACGACCCACTCGCCGTCGCCGTCCGCGTCCTGCCAGCCGACCATGCCGGTGTAGGCGCCGCGGTCGAAGGGTTCCGACTCCGCGATGACGGCGCGGGCCACATCGGTCGGGGTGCCGCACACCGCGGGCGTCGGATGCAGCGAGGCGGCGAGGTCGAGGGAGGAGACGCCGGGGTCCGCGAGCGTGCCGGTCACGGTCGTCGACAGGTGCCACATCGCCGCGGTCCGTACGAGTGTGGGGTGTGCGGGGACGTCCAGGCTCACGCAGAAGGGGGCGAGGGACTCGCGCACGGCGTCGACGACGACGGCGTGTTCGTGCAGGTCCTTGGGGGACTCGAGCAGTGCGGCCGCGCGCCGCACGTCCTCGGCCAGATCATTGCTGCGCGGTGCGGAACCCGCGAGGGGGTTCGCCGTGAGCCGGCCGGCTCGACGGGCGACGAGGAGTTCGGGGCTGGCCCCGATCAGCGTGCGGTCCGGGCCGGTGGGAACGGCGAAGGTGTAGCCCTTCGGATCGTGCTGCGCCAGCCGGCGCAGCATGGCGGCCAGGTCGAGGTCGCGCGAGGACGTCAGTTCCAGGGTGCGGGCGAGGACCACCTTGTCGAACTCGCCCGCGCGCATCCGCCGGACCGCCGATGAGACCGCCGCGGCGTACGCGCCGGGCTCGGGGACCTCCCGGGTCTGCCAGGTGCCGGGTTCGGCGGACGGGCCGGGAATCGCGATCAGCGGGTCGTCGCACAGGGCCGGTGCCCGGCGCACCGATCTCGGGACCGCGAGCGAGGGCGGGGCGTCCGGGGCGAAGGGCAGTGCGCCCATGACGATCGGTGCGGGATCCCCGGCCCGCCGCCGCGTTTCGAGCACTTCCCGGACACGTACGCCCAACGGCCGTGAGTCATCCGGGACTTCGGCGGAGGTGCCGGTGCCGAGCAGGGTGTGACGGGCCGAGGCGAGGAATCGGTCGCTGCCGGGCCGGTAGGCGTCCAGCAGCGCGGTGGCCGCGCCGGGGGAGACGTGCGGTGCGGGGAGCGGGACGGCCCGGTCGGGGGCGGTGGGAACGCGCAGTGAGGCAGACATGTCTTCTTGTCTCCAGTGGGGGAGGGCTGCGAGCCGCTGTGAAGAGGTGCCGGGCGGGCGGTTCACGCCCGCAGGGTGGCGCCGCCGTCGACGTAGAGGTCGTGCAGGGTGATGTGGCGGGCGCGGTCGGACACGAGGAAGGCGACGGCGTCGGCGATGTCGGCCGGCTCGGCGATCCGGCCCAGCGGTATGCCCGTGCGGTAGGCCGCCCCGTCGCCGTCGATGACCCGTCGGGCGGCTGCCTGCTCGTCGCCGGGCGGCCACATGCCGCGCTGCATCTCGGTGAGGGTCGAGCCCGGTGACACGGTGTTGCAGCGGATGCCGAGGGGCGCCAGTTCGAGGCCGAGGCACTTGGTGAACATGACGGCCGCGGCCTTCGACGCGGCGTAGGCGGCCATGTCCGTGCGGGGTATGCCCGCCGCGTTGGACGCGACGGTGACGATGCTGCCGCGGCCCCGCCCGGCCATGCGGCGCGAGACGGCCCGCGAGACGTGGAACACGCCGTTCGTGTTGACGGCGAAGGTGGCCGCCCAGTCCTCGTCGGTCAGTTCGGAGACCGGTGAACACCGCAGTACTCCGGCGACGTTGACCGCGATGTCCAGGGGGCCGAGTGTGTCCTCGGTCCGGGTGACGAGTGCCTCGACCGCTGCCGCGTCCGTGACGTCGAGCGTGTCGGCCGTGACCCGGTCGCCGTACGTCCGGGCGAGTGCGGTGACGCCCTCGGGGGCGGCATCCGTGGCCAGGACGCGGGCACCGGCCCCGACGAGGGCATGAACCACCGCTTCACCGATCCCCCGGCCGGCCCCCGTCACGAGGGCGAGCCGGCCGGTGAGTTCCGGTACGGGGCTCACCGGGCCGTCGCCTTCCGGACGCCGGCCGGACAGGACGTCACCGAGGACCGGACGGGACCGGGGGAGGGGGAGGTCGAATTCGGCGGCATGGCCTGGAATCTCCGTTCACGTTCGGCTGATGGGCTGGTCCGGGCGGGCGCTCCGCGCACCGGATGGCTGCGGAGCACGGGAGTTGACGCTGTTTCAGGGCAGGGGCAGCCGCGAGGCCACCCCAACCCGTCCGGGCTTACTTAGGTTAGGCTAACCATACGTGGATCGGGCAAGGGGGACGGCCCGGAATCGAACTCCACTCCGCCGGACTCCGGCCCGTTTCGGGGCGCTCGGGTGAGGCGCCGCGGCGTGCCTGCCGAGGTGCCGGAGGTGAGCCCACGCGATGCCAGATGTCCTAATTGCTGCTATTTGAGCTAATAGTCAACTATGCGACTCCGAGCCACTTTTCGACGGGTCATGGATTCTGAATCCCGAGCAAATCGCCCCTTTCGGGCGCAGTGGTCAGCATCACGTTTCCGGCCGTGGACGTGGAAGCGGAAGCTTCGGTTCCCTGTCGCGCCAAGAAAGTTGACTTCTCCGGATGCGGCTGAAGATGAGCATTTCCTTTGATTGATCTTGCAAATCAATTGTGATCAGCAATTCGGGACTTGTTACGCCCGGCGTTTCTCGCTTACGGTCACCGTCAATCAATCCGGATGGAACGCCGAATCCTGCCGCCGTCCGGGAACCCGACCCACTCACGTACGGCAGGAGCGGGGGACCCAGGTTTGCCGCCGGTCCGGTATCCGGAGCGGCTAGGGGTGAAGTCGCCATGTGCGGCCGGACATCTCCAGTCCGAACCCGACAGCTCACCTCGCAGGCGGCGGAGAGGAAAAGCGCCATGCCCATCAAGGCCAAGCACCGTCGTTCCAAGTCCAGCTCCCTGACCCGCGGTTTCATCGCCGTGAGCACGGGCGGAGTCGTCCTCGCGCTCCCCATGATCGTCGCCGGATCGGCTTCCGCCGCACCGTCGCAGTCGGTCACCGTGGAAAAGGCCGCAGCCCCGACTTCCGTCGCTGCCAAGGAAATTGCGGTCCGCAAGACCGAGACCACCACCTATTCCGTGGTCTCCGGCGACTCGCTTTACAAGATCGCCCAGGGGCATTCCCTCAGCGGCGGCTGGGAGCGTCTGTACAAGGACAACCGGAGCGCGGTCGGCGGCAATCCCGACCTGATTCTTCCGGGCCTGAAGCTGACCATCGGCGCCAAGTCCGCGGCCACCGCGCCCAAGGCCGCGACCGAGACCGAATTCAAGACGGAGAAGAAGGCCGACAGCGCCTCCGACGCCTCGGCCGGCCGCGCCGCGACCGCCGACCGCGCCGACCGCTCCGAGCGGACGACGGCGACCCCCGTCGCCGAGAAGACCGCCGCGACCACCCCCGCGCAGAGCGCGACGGCGTACACCGACGACCTCGACGGCTGGATCAAGGAGTCCCTCGCCGTCATGGCCGAGCACGGCATCCCCGGCAGCTACGACGGCATCTACCGCAACGTCATCCGTGAGTCCTCGGGCAACCCGCAGATCGTGAACAACTGGGACTCGAACGCCGCGGCCGGTACGCCGTCCAAGGGCCTCCTCCAGGTCATCCAGCCCACGTTCGACGCGTACCACGTGGCGGGCACCTCGCTCGACATCCTGGACCCGGTCGCCAACATCACGGCCGCGTGCAACTACGCCGCCGCCACGTACGGCTCGATCGACAACGTCTTCGGCGCCTACTGATCCACCGCGGATCCGCCCCCGGGCGGAGCCGTGAGCAGGGGTGGAAGGGAGCGTAACCGCTCCCTTCCACCCCTTTTGCCGTGCGGTACAACCCTTGTGCGCCAGGGGCGGTCCAACAGGGCGCCAGGAGGGAAACGGGCTCTTCCCGGCGTACCCCCGGACTCGCCCGGTCATCCTTGAACCGAGGAGCCGCTCGTGCGCACCTACCGTTCGGCCGCCGTGGTCGCGGCCTCATTCGTCCTGATGGCGGGGGCCGCCGTCGCGGCGCCCTCCGCCCACGCGGGCACCCCCGGCGGAACGCACGCCGACGACCGCAACACCGACTTCAACGGTGACGGACACGACGACGTCCTCATCGGCGCGCCCGGCGGGACCGTCGGCGGCAAGCAGGGCGCCGGCTACGCGACCGTGCAGTACGGCGGGCCGGGCGGCATCGACACCACCCGGGGAAGCGTCCTCAGCCAGAACACCGCGGGAGTACCGGGCGCCGCCGAGGCGGGCGACGGCTTCGGCCGCGCCCTGGCCACCGGCGACCTCGACGGGGACGGGTACGACGACGCGGTCGTGGGCGTGCCCGGCGAGGACATCGAGCCGCTGACGGACGCGGGCGGCGCCGTCGTCCTGTGGGGCTCCGCCCAGGGGCTCTCCGGCACGGACAGCGACTGGCTGCAGACGGCGGAGCCGGTCGCCGGCGGCCGGTTCGGCAGCGCGCTCGCCGCGGCGCACTTCAGCCCCGACATCCCCGGCGACCAGCTGGCCGTGACCGACCGCACCGACTTCACCCTGTTCCAGTACGCCCCGGGAACCCGCCGGAACGCCACGTCGAGCAGCAGCCACATCCCCGGCACCCCGGGGCGAGAGATCGCACCCCGCGCCCTGACCACCGGCGACTACGACGGCAACGGCCTCGCCGACCTCGTCATCTCCGGAGTCACCGTCGGCGACGAACCGGGCCACGGCTGGTCCGCCGTCCTCCTCGGCGAGGTCCAGGGGCTCCGCTACGACCACGATCTGCGCGGCGGCCCGGCCGTCGCCACCGGCGACATCGACGCCGACGGCTACGACGACCTCGTCACCGGCGAGCCGGCCGGCCCCGACGACGGCGGCGCGACGACGACCGGCGGTGTGGTGGGCGTGTACTACGGCAGCGCGGGCGACGGCCCCGTCGGCGCCGACGGCCCGGGCACCCCGCCCGTGTGGTGGACGCAGGACACTCCCGGCATCCCCGGCGGGTCGGAGGCCGGCGACGGCTGGGGCGCCGACCTCTCCGTGGCGGACACCGACGGCGACGGGTACCCGGACGTGGCGGTCGGCGCCCCCGGCGAGGACATCGGCACGGTCGCCGACGCGGGGGCCGTGTGGGTGCTGCGCGGCACGGCCGGCGGGCTCACCGCCACCGGCGCAGCCTCGTGGGACCAGGACTCGGCGAACGTGCCGGGCACTCCCGAGCGGGGCGACCGCTGGGGCGGCCAGGTGCGGCTGACCGATCCGGACAAGGACGGGCGGTCCGGCCTGCTGTCCGCCGCGCCCGGGGAGAACGCCGGCGACGGCATCGTCTGGGCGTTCCCGGCGGGCCCGGGCGGTGTGACGGCATCCGGCTCATGGACGTTCGACGCCGGCACCTTCGGCGGCCCGGAGACCGGCGCCGGATACGGAGCCGCGATCGACGAGTAGCGGCAGCCGCGGCGCGGCCCGGGCCAGGTCCCGCCGGACCTGCCCGGGGTGCCTCCGGTGCACGGCCCGCCGGATCCGCCCGACCGGCCCGGGACCGCTTCCGTACACCGCCCCCCGACCGGCCCGGGGCCCCTTCCGTACACCGCCCCCCGACCGGCCCGGGACCGCTTCCGTACACCGCCCCCCGACCGGCCCGGGACCGCTTCCGTACACCACCCCCCGACCGGCCCGGGACCGCTTCCGTACACCACCCCCCGACCGGCCCGGGACCGCTTCCGTACACCACCCCCCGACCGGCCCGGGGCCCCTTCCGTACACCGCCCCCCGACCCACCCCGGACCGCTCCCGAGGACCGGTGCCAAGCCGGTGCGCGATGCCACTATGAACCTTTCATCCCGCGCGCTACCCTCCGCCGCATGATTTCCACGGTGGTCTGGGGAACCGGCAATGTCGGCCGCGCGGCCATCCGCGCCGTCGAGGCCCATCCGGCCCTGAAACTCGCGCACGTACTCGTCCACGACCCCGGCAAGGTGGGCCGCGACGCGGGCCGCCTCGCCGGCCTGGACCGCGATCTGGGCGTCGCGGCGACCGATGACATCGACGCGGTGCTGGCCACCGCCCCCCGGGCCGTCGTGTACGCGGCCTCCGGCGACATCCGCCCCGACGAGGCCCTGGCCGACATCACCAGGGCGGTCGCGGGCGGCGCCGTCGTCGTCACACCCGCGCTCTACGCCCTCTACGACCAGCGCGGCGCGCCGCCCGAACTCCGCGAACCGGTCCTGTCCGCGGTCGCGGGCGGTGGCGGCTCCCTCTTCGTCTCCGGCGTCGACCCCGGCTGGGGCAACGACGTACTGCCCCTGCTGATCAGCGGACTCGGCACCACGGTCGAGGCGATCCGCTGCCAGGAGATCTTCGACTACTCGACCTACGACCAGCCCGACTCCGTCCGCGACCTGATCGGCATGGGACACCCCATGGAGTACGAGCCGCTGATGCTCGCGGCCTCCATACCGACCATGGTGTGGGGCGGGCAGATACGTCTGATGGCCAGAGCGCTGGACGTGGAACTCGACGACATCCGCGAGACCATGGCCCGGCGGCCGCTCGAAACCACCGTCACCACCCGGACGATGGGCGTGTTCGAGGCCGGCACCCAGGGCGCGGTCCGCTTCGAGGTCCAGGGCATCGTCGGGGGCGAACCCCGCATCGTCATCGAGCACATCACCCGCATCCACCCGTCCTGCGCCCCGGACTGGCCCTCGCCTCCCGACGGAGCCGGCGCCCACCGCGTGATCATCGAAGGCCGCCCGCGCATCGAGGTCACCGTCGAGGCCACCGACGAGGGCGAGAACCGCTCGGCGGGCGGCAACGCCACCGCCGTCGGCCGGCTGGTGAACGCCATCGACTGGCTGGTGGAAGCGGAACCCGGGCTCTACGACGCCCTCGACGTCCCCCTGCGCCCCGCAGCCGGCCGACTCGGAAGGAAGCAGCCATGATCATCGACATCCCCGAGGGCCAGGAGCCGATCGGATACGTATGGGGCGACATGGTCCCCGGCATCGGCATGGCCGCGGCGAACTTCTCGCTGTCGGTGTACGAGCACACCACGCTGGGGCTCCGCGAGTTCGAGGCGGCGCGGCTGCGCATCGCGCAGATCAACGGCTGCCTGTTCTGCCTGGACTGGCGCACGGAGCGCGACGGGCAGAAGGTCGAGGAGGAGTTCGCCGGTGCGGTGAGCGACTGGCGCACCACCGACACCTTCGACGAACGGACGCGGCTGGCGGCGGAGTACGCCGAGCGGTACGCCCTGGACCACCACGGCCTGGACGACGCGTTCTGGGCGCGGATGACCGCGCACTACACACAGCACGAGATCGTCGAGCTGAGCATGAGCATCGGTTCGTGGCTGGCCTTCGGCCGGCTCAACCATGTGCTGGGCCTCGACGCCGTGTGCGTGCTGCCCGGGCACTGACGGACCGGCGGCCGGCCGGGGCACTGAACGGGCTGTCGGCGGACAGCCCGGTCACGGCGTGCGTCCAGTAGGAGGACTGCCCACCCTTCTACTGGAAGGTTCGCCCCCGCGGACCCGCTGTCACAGGTCGGTGGCGATGATCTTCTCGATGTTCCGTTCGGCGAGTGCCGTGATGGTGACGAACGGATTGACGCTGGTGTTGCCGGGGATCAGCGCGCCGTCGATCACGTACAGCCCCGTGTAGCCGTGCAGGCGGCCGTAGTTGTCGGTGGCCTTGTCGAGGACCGCGCCTCCCAGCGGGTGGTACGTGAGGTGGTCGCCCCAGATCTTGTAGACGCCGAACAGGTCGGTCCGGTAGATCGTCCCCTCCTTGGAGTTGATCTTGTCGAAGATGGACTTCGCCATGTTGATGGAGGGCTGCTTCCACGCCGTCTGCCAGTCCAGGTCGACCCGGCCCGTCGCCGCGTTCCAGGTGAAGCGGGCACGGTTCGGGTTCTTCGTGATGGACAGGTAGAACGAGGCGAAGGTCTCGATCCCGGTCGGCAGCGGTGCCACCTCGGCGAACGCCCCTCCGGCGTCCCAGTTGTCGATGCCGCCGCAGGGGATGCTCGACTGGACCGCGCCGGTCGGGTCCCACAGGTGGTTGGCCCGGCCGCACATGACGTTGCCGTTGTCGCCCCAGCCCCGGCCGATCTCGTCGTTCAGGCCGGACAGGGCGCCGGTGGCCTTGAGCTTGGTCAGCAGCTTGCTGGTGCCGACGCTGCCCGCGGCGAAGAACACCTTGTCCGCGGTGACCGTCTTGGTGGCCGCGATGCCTCCGTCGGTGCGGAGTTCGTCGATGACGACGGTGTAGCCGCCGCCCGACGCCGGGGAGACCGAGGTCACCTGGTGCAGGGGTGAGACGGTGACCTTGCCCGTCGCCGCGGCCTGGGCGAGGTAGGTCTTCTGCAGCGACTTCTTGCCGTAGTTGTTGCCGTACAGGATCTCGCCGGCCAGCGCCGACTTGGGTACGGTCCCGGCCGCCTCCTGCTCCATGTAGTCCCAGTCGTACACGTCCGGCACGAACACGAACGGGAAGCCGGAGCGCTGGGCGTGCTTGCGGCCGACCCTGGCGTACTTGTAGCAGTCCACGGTGTCGAACCAGGCCGGGTCGATCGTGGAGACCCCGAGCCCGGAGTTGGCGCGCGGGTAGTAGGTCGAGTACATCTCGTCGGCGCCGACCGTCGGCAGGATGGCGCCGAAGTTCTCGCGCCTGGGCGTCACCGCCATGCCGCCGTTGACGAGTGATCCGCCGCCGACGCCCCGTCCCTGGTAGACCGTGATGCCGCTGAAGTCCTCGGCGTCCAGGATGCCGGTGTAGCGCGGGATCGCCCGGTCGATGGGGAAACCGAGGAAGTTGCTCAGGGGCTGCTTGGTCTTCGTCCGGAGCCAGTACGAACGGCCGTCGGGCGAGGTCGTGTTGGCGAAGACCTTGCCGTCCGAACCCGGGGTGTCCCAGGCCATGCCCATCTCGACCATGTGGACGTGGACGCCTGCCCGGGCGAGCCGCAGTGCGGCGACGGAACCTCCGTACCCGGTGCCGATCACCAGCACGGGGACACGGTCCCCGTTGCCGATCACGGCGGCCGCACCGGTGGTCCGTGCCTGGGCGGCGGTGGCGTGGCCCGAGAGCGCGGCGGCTCCCAGGATGAAACCTGTTCTAGCGATGAATCCCCGACGCGAGACCTCGCTCGATCCCTTGTGGGGTAAGGTTGAATCCGTCATGTGACGTTCCTCACTCTCGGTCGAATGGGAACGAGTTCTACTGGCGCTTGCTCAAGAAGTCACTAGATACCTATCGGTAATTTCCCGGGCCCCGGCCGTCCGCGGCCGGCAGTGGGCCGCCGCGTCCCGGGGTGCGGCGCCGGGGCATCGCGTGGATGCTGGGAGGGTCAGCGTTCCATGAGGAGGAAAGTCATGAGCATGCTCGACAAGATCAAGGACCTGATCAAGGGGCACCCCGACCAGGCCCGCCAGGGAGTCGAGAAGGGTGGCGACTTCATCGACAAGAAGACGGGCAACAAGTACAGCGGTCAGGTCGACACCGCCCAGCAGAAGCTCAATGACCAGACCGGTGAACGCCGTCCGCCCACCGACGAACGGTAGGGCGTCGCACCCTCCATCCGTCGCACCCTCCACCAGGCCTCCACCCGCAAGGGTGGGGGCCTGGCGCCTGCGTATGGCGGGGCGAGGACGGAACGCGGCGGAGCGGCAGCCACCCTCCCGGGTGGCTGCCGCTCCGCCGTCTTCGTGTGGCCGCGGGACCGACCGGAAGGTCAGTTGTGGCCGAACTTCCGCTCGCGCTTGTGGGAGACCTGTTCGGAGATCGCCTTCACCGCGTCGGGCGTGGGCGCCGTGCTCGTCTGTTCCTTGGCCTCCGGGGCCGTGGAGTGGTCGTGGCCCCCGGTGCGCGCACCGCGGTTCTGCCGGCTCTGCTTCTTGCCCATGATCGTGCCTCCTCGCGGATGTCGGACGATGGGCCGACTTCAGAGTTGCACACAAGTACGAAGGGTGCATTTCGGTCGCCGGTGCCGGACGCCCTGAAGTGCGCGGTACGGCGCCGGGGGAGCATGCTGACTGTGTGACCTGGTACGGCGCTGCCCGGCATGCTCCGCTCGATGAGGGCGGCAGCCTGTCCGGAAGGCCGAACGACGGCCGGGCGCCGGACGAACTGTCGCTGGTGCTCGCCCAGGCTGTCGTGACCGCGATCGAGTCCGCCGGCGGACAGGCCGGCGGCGTCTACCTGCCCTCCCGCACCCCCGGACTCCTGCGGCTGGCCGTGCTTGCGGGGCTGCCGGGACCGCTGTTCCGTCCCTGGTGGCGGATGCACGTGAACCGCCCGTTCCCCGTCGCCGAGGCCTTCCGGTCGGGCCACGCCGTGCACCTCGCCGACGCGGAGGAGGCGATGCGCCGCTTCCCACAGCTGATGGCGGGCCTGCCCTTCCCCTTCGGCTCCCTCTACGTGCCGGTCATCCACGGCGGCAAGCCGCTCGCCGTCCTGGTCGTGCTGCGCCCGGCGACCCCCGGGGAACCGGTGGGCACCGCCGACCGGCGCAGGCTGCGCACCGTCGCCGACGCGCTCGGCGCCGCACTGGCCGCACTGGAGTCCGCGGGGACGAAGACCCGGTGGGACGAGGAGCCGCTGCCCGTCCAGCTTCCGGCGGGCAGTTCGCCGCCGGTCCGGATCGGCCGCTTCGACTGGGACCTGGAGAGCGGCGCCGTCGGCGCGGACGACGAGCTCTGCGCCATCCTGGGCACCGGGCCGGAGCTGTTCCCCGGCACCATCGACGCACTGGCGGCGCGGCTCGCCCCCGAGGACGTCCACGGGCTGTGGACCCTGGCCCGTCAGGCGGCGGGCTCGGGCGGACCGGTCGTCCGCCGGATGCGGCTGCGCGGCCCCGACGGGCGCTCGCACCTGCTGGAGGTCTCGGGCCGCCGGGACAGCGGAGCGGAGCCCGGCGCGACGACCCATCTGACCGGGTTCCTGGTCGACCTCGGGATCGGCCCGGTCGTCGCGGAGGCGGCCGACCGGCTGCCGCGCGGCATCTTCTCCCTCGACCGTTTCGCCCGGATCACCTACATCAACCGCCTCGCGGAGGAGATCCTCGGCCGTCCCCGGTCCGAGCTGGTCGGGCGGGTCCTCTGGGAGGCCCTGCCGTGGTTCGCGAACCCCGCCTACGAGGACCACTACCGCTCCGCGATGATCTCCGACGCGCCCGTCCACTTCCTCGCCCGCCGCAACACGCCGCAGCCCTGGCTCTCCGTCTCCCTGTACCCCGGGCACGACGGTCTGACGGCCGTCCTCACCCCGACCGACCAGCCGGCCTACACGCCGGGCTCCGTCGTATCGCCCGGGCTGGGGCTCGGCTCACCGGCCGACCGCTCCGCCGCGCTGTACCGGCCGGTCGCCCTCGCCATCGCGCTCACCGAGGCCGTCACCGCCCGCCAGGTGTCCGCCGTGGTGACCGAGGAACTGCTTCCCGCCTTCGGCGGCCGCCAGCTCGCGATCTACCTGCTCAAGGAGCGTCATCTCTACCTGGAGTGGGAGACCGGCTTCCCCCAGGGGTTCCTGGACCGGTTCGACGGCGTCGCCCTCGACGCCCGCATCCCCGGCGTCGAGACCCTGACCACCGGACGCCCCATCTTCTTCGAGTCGATGCAGCGGCTGGCCGCCGCGTACCCCGGCATCCCGATGGAGACCGACGTCGGCGCGCGCGCCTTCCTGCCCCTGATCGCCTCCGGACGGCACGTCGGCTCGTGCATCCTCGGCTTCGACCAGCCGCGCGGCTTCAGCCCGGAGGAGCGTACGGTCCTCACCGCACTGGCCGGACTCATCGCCCAGGCGCTCCAGCGGGCCCAGCGCTACGACACCGAGGCGGCCCTGGCCCGCGGCCTGCAGAACGTCCTGCTCCCGCACGGTCTGCCCGTCGTGGACGGCGTCGACACCGCGGGCCGTTACCTCGCCGGCACCCAGGGCATGGACGTCGGCGGCGACTGGTACGACGTCATCGAGACCGGGCAGAGGCTCGCCCTGGTCATCGGGGACGTACAGGGCCACGGCGTGGCCGCCGCCGCGACCATGGGCCAACTGCGCAGCGCGGTGCGGGCCTTCGCGCTCAGCGGGCACGATCCGCTGGAAGTGATGAGCGGGACCAACCGGCTGCTCATCGATCTCGACCCCGGCCAGTTCGCGAGCTGCTGCTACATCGTCATGGACCCGGCCACCGGCAGCACCCAGGCGGTGCGGGCCGGCCATCCGCAGCCCGTGCTGCGCCGCCCCGACGGCACCGTCGAGGTCATGGACCTGCCGGGCGGCATCGTGCTCGGTGTCGACGCCGACGCGACGTACCCCGTCACCGAACTGGAGCTGGCCCCCGGCGCGATGCTCGCCCTGTACACCGACGGCATGGTCGAGGAGTCCGGAACGGACATAGACGTCGGCGTCGAGCGGCTGCGCAGCACCATCGCCGAGCGCGGCGCTGCCTCCCTGGCCGAGATGGCTGATCATGTGATCGGCCGGGCCAGGCAGGCCGCGGACCGGCCCGACGACATCGCCCTGCTGCTCGCGGCCCGGTGGGCCGAGGGGACCGCGTAGCACCCCCGGGCGATGCCGCCGGCCCGGCGGGGCAGCTCACCCGGTGACGGCCGCTTCCCGGCCGGTGCCCGAGGGTTCGGGCCGCGGCCTGCCCGGGAGCAGCAGACCCGCGAGGAAGACCACGGCCGCCGCCGCCACCGGCCACCAGAAGGCGTGGGCGAACGTTGCGGCGGTGGGGGCCGGCACGGAACCGCCGGCCTGCAGGATCAGGGCGACGACGGCGATGCCCAGCGAGGCCCCGATCTGGTTGAGGATGAACACGGCGCCGGTGGCGCCCGCCACCGCGTCGCCCGGCACGGTCCGGTAGACCGATCCCATCGTCGGCGCACCGACCAGGCCCATCCCGAAACCGGCGGCGAACTGGGCCGCGGTCAGCCAGATCTGGGGAGTTCCGGCATCGGCACCGGTGAAGACCAGGGCGCCGGCCCCGATCAGCAGGGCTCCGGTGGGCACCAGCCGGCGGGCACCGAGACGGTCCGCGAGCCGGCCCGCCACCGGCATCCCGATGAGCGTGCCGAGGCCCAGCGGGGCGAGCAGGAGTCCGGACCGCAGTACGCCGTGGCCGTGCACCTGCTGGTAGTAGAGCGGCAGCAGGAACAGCAGGGAGAACAGCCCGCCGCCGAGCAGGAACATCGTCGCGACGCTCGCGCCGAACCCCTTGTTGGCGAACAGGCGCAGATCGAGCAGGGGTATGCGGGTGGTGCGCAGGGCGTGCACGGCGTACGCGGTGAACAGGGCGATGCCCAGGGTCAGGGCGATGATCACCCCGGCGTCCCCGAACCCCTGGCCGCCGGCCCGGGACAGCGCGAACACGAGCGCGGCGAAGCCGGGGCAGAGCAGGGCGACACCGGGGGCGTCGAGCGGTACGGGGTCCGCGGCCCGCGGCGGGTCGGCCGGCAGGACGCGGACGGCCAGCACGATCGCGGCGAGGGCGAACGGGATGTTGACCAGGAACATCCACTGCCAGGAGAAGTTGTCCAGCAGCAGCCCGCCGATGACCGGGCCGACCACGGGACCGAGGGTGATCGGTACGGAGACCAGACCCATGACCCGGCCGATGCGGGCGGGCCCCGCGGCGCCCGCGACGACCGTCATCATGATCGGGTCGACCATCCCGCCGCCGAGACCCTGGACGACGCGGAAGGCGATCAGGCTCTCCGCGTTCCAGGCGACGGCGCAGAGCGCCGACCCGGTCAGGAAGACCGAGAGTCCCAGCAGCCACATCCGCTTGGCGCCGAAGCGGACCACGGCCCACCCGGCCACCGGGATCGCGAGGGCGACCGCGAGGAGATAGCCCGTGGTGACCCACTCGACGGTGGCCAGGGTCGCGTGGAACTCGCCGCCCAGCGTGCTGATCCCGACGTTGACGATCGTCGCGTCCAGGTAGGACATCATCCCGCCGAGCACCATGACGCCGACCAGGGTGAGCAGCGCGGCATCGAGCCCGGCCGCCCCGCTCCCCGCTCGTTTCGTTACAGACACAGAAACCCCTTTTAACCGAGTCATCCAAGGAACTTTACTGGGTAGTTAAATTCGGTGGCTGGCACGGTAGCATGACGGCATGAGTGTCGGCGAGAACATGACGACGGCCGGTGGCCAGGCGGACCGAGGGCGGCTGGACAAGCGCCGGGCGATCGTGGAGGCCGCCCTCCGGGTGTTCGCGCAGGTCGGCTACGCGCAGGCCAGCCTGGACGTGATCGCGGCCGAGGCCGGGGTCTCCAAGCCGACGATCTACAACCACCTGGGGTCGAAGGAGAATCTGTTCCGGTACGTCATGACGGAGACCGCGGCCCGGGCCAACGCCAAGACGCTCGACGTGCTGACGGCCTTCCCCACCGACCCGGCACAGCTGCGGCCCGGTCTCGAGGACGTGGCGCACAAACTCGTCGACTGCTACTGCGACGAGCAGTCCGAGGCCGTGCGCCGGCTGCTGTACGCGGAGGCCGTGCGCTTCCCCGACCTCTTCGACGCGGTACGGGCCAGCGGACCCAACCAGTTCACCGAGGCCCTGGCGGGCCGGCTGGCCCGGTTCGCGAACGCCGGGCACCTGCGGATCGAGGACCCGGTCCGGGCGGCCAACCAGTTCATCGCGCTCGTCTACGAGGAGGTGCCGGCGATGACCGCGCTGGGCACCCGTCCGCTCGACCCGGCGGACGTCTCGAAGGTCGTGGAGGCGGGAGTGGACACCTTCCTTCGCGCCTTCGGCCCGGCCCCCTCCGGTGCGGCCTGACAGTCGGGTCGGCACGGACCGGAACGGGTCTCCGCCCGCGCCGGAGCGGGCCGGGGCGGGCGGAGACCGGGCGGCTCAGCGCCTGCGCGGGCCCGGAGCCGGGACGAGGCGTACCGCCGTGTTCAGGACGTGGTCGACCACGTCGTGCGAGGGCTTGTCCGTCAGGTTGGTGAGCAGCCGGGCCAGGGTGTTCAGCAGGAACGGCGAGTTCATCACGTACCGGTTGAGCACCGGCTGGAAACCCGACCTGCTGAAGACCAGATCGGCCGCCTTGTTGCCGAGCCGGTAGTAGCTGCCCCAGCGGCGGTTCATCTCGACGGGGTAGTGGTGGAGCGCCCGCTCCCGCCTCGGACCCGCCGGCAGGGCCAGGGCGAGCGCCGCCGACTCGGCCGCGACCTCGCCGGCCTCCATCGCCTGGCCGATGCCCTCACCGTTCCACGGGCTGATCATGCCTCCCGAGTCGCCGACCAGGAGGAGCCCCCTCGTGTACAGCGGATGCCGGTTGAAGCCCAGGGGCAGCGCGGCGCTGCGCACCGGCCCCTCGGCGTTCTCCTCGCGCAGTCCCCACTCCTGCGGGGTCCGCGCCAGCCACCGGTCCAGGGTGGCCCGCAGGTCTGCCTTGCCGTGCCGGTGGTGGGGGATCGCACCGAGACCCACGTTGACCCGGCCGTCACCCATCGGGAAGATCCAGCCGTACCCCGGCAGGAAGTGGTCGCTCCGGGGGTAGCGGAGGTCGGCCCAGAGCTCCAGGAACTCCTCCCGGGAACGCTCGGGGCTCCGGTAGTAGCGGCGGGCCGCCGTGGCGATCTGCCGCTTCGCGTCCCGCTGCAGCCCCATCGCGAGGGCGAGCCGCGCGGAGGCGCCGTCCGCGGCGATGACGACCGGAGCGCGGTGCACCACCGGTTCCCCGGCCCCCGACACGGCGGTGACACCGGTGATCCGGCCCGCCCGGTCGGTCACCGGATCCGTCACCTTCACCCCGGTGCGCAGCCGCGCCCCGGCGGCCACCGCGTGCCGGGCCAGGATGTCGTCGAAGTCGTGCCGGCTGCGAGTGAGGCCGAAATCCGGGTAGCCGCCCAGTGACGGCCAGTCGATCTGCACCTGCCGGTCCCCGGTCACCCAGCGCATCCCGCGCGACCGCGTCCAGCCGGGTGCCGAGATGTCGATGCCCATCCGGATCAGCTGGTGCACGGCACGCGGGGTGAGGCCGTCCCCGCACACCTTCTCCCGCGGGAACGCGGACTTCTCCAGCAACAGCACGTCGACGCCCGCTCTGGCGAGATGGAAGGCGGCGGACGAGCCGGCCGGCCCCGCCCCCACCACGATCACCTGGGCCTCCTCGGCGGAGCCTTCGTCCGGTGCGGACTGGTCTGCGTGCGCTTCCCGCATGGGAACCCTTTCCTGGGGCGGCCGGCGCCGCCCGCGGACGGCGACCCTGTACACCGACATCCTGCCGGTTCGGACCGCTCCGCGGCAGGGTGATCAACACCCCGGAACACACGGGCAGTCGGCTGCGACGTGTTCCGGAAGTCCCGCCCGCCCGGCGCCGGAACGCGGGTCGGGACCGCACGGAGTGCGGTCCCGATGGCGAAGAAGAGAGCGGCGCGGAAGTCAGTAAGGCAGCGGGCGCCCCGACGGGGTGCGCAGATCGAGCGGCGGCGGCCTGGAAGGAAGCTGGGGACGTCGGACGATCCTGATGCGGCCCACTGCACCACCTCCTGTCGGTCCCTGTCATATGCCCTCCGGTGCGGCGTTCACACATCCGGCGGCCAGGAAGGGCACGGTGCCTCGAACAGGCGGCTGCGACGAATCGTGTTAAACCTGAAGATGTGGGTGGTACAGGTCGGTTCCGGACGTGGCTTCACCGCTCCGCCCGGCAGCCGCATCGGCACGATGACGGACGCCCGGGCGGTGACGAGCCTGCACCCTCCGGCCCGAATCCCGGGCGCTCCTCACCGGGACGCAGGCTGCGCGCACTCTTCAGCGTCCGTACCGTCGCCGGCCAGGTCTTCTTCCTCATGCTGGGCATCGTGGCGCTGCTCGTCGCTACCGCCGTGATCGCCCTGGTGGTGCAGGGCAGACGCGACAGCATGAACGTGGCCCGGGCCAAGTCGCTGAGCGTCGCGGAGACCTTCGCGCACGGGCCCGGCATCGCGGCCGCCCTGGACTCCAGGGACCCCACCGCGCTCCTGCAGCCACGCGCCGAGGAGATCCGGCGGAGCACCGGCGTGGAGTACGTCGTCGTCGCCGGGACCAACGGAATCCGCTACACCCACCCCGACATCGCACTGATCGGGAAGCACATCCTCGGCCCTTACAAGGAGGCGCTGGAGGGTGACGGCTTCACCCGGACCGTCAACGCCAGCCGGGGTCTCGCGGTCAACTCGGTGGTGCCGGTGCAGCGGCCCGACGGCACGGTCGCCGGTCTCGTGTCCGTCGGCATCAAGGTCGAGACCGTGAACAAGCTCGCCTACCCCAGCATCCCGCTCGCCGCAGGCGCCGCGGTGGTCGCGCTCGCCCTCACGGCGGGCGGCGCGGCCCTGGTGAGCCGCCGGCTGGGCCGCCAGACGCGCGGACTCGGCCCGGCCGAGATGACCCGGATGTACGAACACCACGACGCGGTGCTGCACTCGGTCCGCGAGGGCGTCCTGATCATCGGCGCCGACGGCCGGCTGGCCCTGGCCAACGACGAGGCCCGCCGGCTCCTGGACCTGCCCGCCGATGCCGAGGGCCGGGCCGTGGCGGACCTGGGGCTGAACCCCCGTACCGCGGAACTGCTGGCCTCCGGGCAGGTCGCCACGGACGAGGTGCGGCCCGCCGGGAACCGGCTGCTGGCCGTCAACCTCCGCCCCACCGGCCAGCGGGGCGGACCGCCCGGCACGGTCGCCACCCTGCGGGACACCACGGAACTGCAGGTCGTCACCGGCCGGGCGGAGACCGTGCGGGAACGGCTGCTGCTCCTCTACCGGGCGGGGGCCCGCATCGGCACCACCCTCGACATCACCACGACCGCACGGGAACTGGCGGAGGTCGCCGCCCCCGGATTCGCCGACTGCGCGACGGTCGACCTCGCCGACTCCGTCCTGCGCGGCGAGGAACCGGAGGCACCATCCGGCAATGTGATGGACGTGCGCCGCACCGCCGTGAGCGGCGTCGGCCCGGACCATCCGCTCTATCCGCTGGGCCGCGTCATCGGCTTCGTGCCCACCAGCGCCGAGGGCATCGGCAGCAGCAGCGGCCACACCTGGATGGTGCCGGACCTCACCGCGTCCCACCAGTGGCGCCTGCCCGACCCCGCCCAGTCCGCGCGGATCCTGGAGTACGGATTCCACTCGCTGCTCTCCGTACCCCTGCACGCGCGCGGCGTCATCCTCGGCATGGCCAACTTCTGGCGCGCGCAGAACGAGGCCCCCTTCGACGCCGAGGACCTGTCCTTCGCCGAGGAACTGGTGGCCCGGGCGGCCGTCAGCGTCGACAACGCCCGGCGCTACACCCGTGAGCACGAGATGGCGGTGACCCTCCAGCGCAGCCTGCTGCCGAGCGCCCTGCCCGAGCAGAACGCCCTGGACGTCGCCTACCGCTACCTGCCGGCCCAGGCCGGGGTGGGCGGCGACTGGTTCGACGTGATCCCGCTGTCCGGCGCACGGGTGGCACTCGTCGTCGGCGACGTCGTCGGGCACGGTCTGCACGCTGCGGCCACCATGGGCCGGCTGCGCACCACGGTGCACAACTTCTCCACGCTGGACCTGCCGCCCGACGAACTCCTCGGCCACCTCGACGAGCTCGTCGTCAGAATGGACCAGGACGAAGGTGCCGGAGGCGGGTCGATCACCGGGGCCACCTGTCTGTACGCGATCTACGACGCGGTCTCCGGGCGCGTGTGCGTGGCCAGGGCCGGTCACCCCGGGCCTGCCCTCGTCCTGCCCGACGGCACCGTCGAGTTCCCCGAGATCCCGGCCGGTCTGCCGCTCGGCATCGGCGGCATGCCTTTCGAGGCGACCGAGCTGGAGGTGCCCGAGGGGAGCCGCTTGGTGCTGTACACGGACGGTCTGGTGGAGCGCCGCGACCAGGACATCGACGAGGGCATGGAGCAGCTGCGCGGAGCCCTGGCCGGCCGCGACCGCACACCGGAGGAGACCTGCGACGACGTGCTGGAGGCCCTGCTGTCCAACCGCCCGGGGGACGACGTCGCGCTCCTGGTCGCCCGCACCCGCACCCTCGATCCGGCCCGTCGCGTCCAGTGGGAGGTGGCCCCCGACCCGTCGGCCGTCGCCGGAGTCCGCAAGGAGGCCATCCGCTGGCTCACCGACCGGGGCCTCGACGAGGAGGGCTTCGTCACCGAACTGATCCTGAGCGAACTCGTCACCAACGCGATCCGGTACGGCTCCGAGCCGATCAGCGTGCGGCTCCTGTATGACCGGGCCCTGATCTGCGAGGTGTCGGACTGCAGCAGCACCTCCCCGCACCTGCGCTACGCCGCGACCACGGACGAGGGCGGGCGGGGTCTGTTCCTGGTCGCCCAGTTCGCCGAACGCTGGGGCACCCGCTACACCGAGCGCGGCAAGGTCATCTGGTCCGAGCAGTCGCTCGACGGACCGGAGCCGCCCGGGTAGCAGCCGCACCGACGGGACGGGGCCCGGCAGTGTGACTGCCGGGCCCCGCAAGGGTTCGTTCACCTCACACGTGTGGTCAGGGGAACGACACCACGTTCGAGGGGACGGTGGACGTACCGGAGGTGGGAGATCCGGTGTTGTTGATGACGTGTTCGTACTGGCCCTGGCCGCCGAGGGAGACGACGAGCAGGTCGTGGAACTTCACGCCGGCCTTCACCGGTGCCTCGAAGCCGTGGTCCTGACGGATCGTCGGGTCGACGTTGAAGTAGCAGTAGCTGCCCAGGCCCCAGCCCTCGTGGGTGTTCACGGAGTCGTCGACCTTGTAAGCCGCGAACCCCTTGGTGCTGCCGTTCTGCACGGCCGCCTGGTTGGGGGCGTCGTACGCCTTCTCGTTCTGGAAGAAGATCGTCTTGCCCCGCTCGCCGGACCACCGCACGTCGTACTTGTTGAAGTGCTCGACGAACAGGCCGGTCGCCAGGACGTCGTCACCGTTGACCTGGAGACCGTAGTCCGAGCGGTTGGTCTCCCAGCCCACTCCGTCGCCGTGGTCGGCGCGCCACAGCCAGGTGTGGTCGATGATCGTGTCGTCGTTGTTGATGACCATGCCGGTGGTGGCCTTGCCGGCTCCCGCGCCGCCGACCCGGACGAACACGTCCTGGACGGTGGTCGGGTTCGCCGCGTGGTCGGCCGATGCCCCGTCGGGGCCGACCTGGACCAGCACCTGCGAGTTCTGCGGACCGGCGTCGACGAGCAGTCCGGCGAGCTTCACGCCGTCCACGTCACCGACCTTGATGGCGGTGACCCCGTTGTCCGGGATGATCGTCGCGAGTCCCAGACCGAGCACGACCGTGTTGGCGCGGTCGATGTTGATCGTCTGGTCGACGTGGTAGATGCCGGGCGTGAACAGCAGGTGCAGGCCCTGCTGCACCGCCGCGTTGATGGTGGCGGCGGAGGCTCCCGGCTTGACCACGTAGAACCGGCTCAGCGGGATGGACTCGCCCTGCGGAGTGCCGTTCCACGAGACACCGCGCGCGTTGGTGCGCTTGGCGGGGACGAACACCTTGTAGTCGTTGCCGTCCAGGTAGAGGAAGGGCTTCTCGCGGGAGACCGGCGTGGTGTCGAGGGTGGTGTACGGGGGGTTCGGGAAGCTCTGGGCGGGGGCGCCCTCGACGCCGGAGAACGTCATGTTCCAGACGCCGTTGCCCCAGCTGCCGATGGAGCTGTCGCGGGTGTACCACTGCTGCTGCGAGTACGGTCCGACCTGGCCGTCGATCTTGCTGTCGGCGATGTACCCGCCGCTCGCCCAGCCGTAGCCGTTGGGGGCGAGGTTGAGCCCGCCCTTGACGTGCATGCGGCGGAAGGGCGCGGCCTGCGAGACGGCCCAGCGGTCGGTGCCGCTCACGGGGTTGAGCGCCAGGTTCTCCGCGGACCGCCAGAAGTTCTGGGTGGCGTTTCCGTTGAACCAGCCCGCGTCGACGGTCACGTCACCGTTGAACGTGGTGTCGTCGGGCTTGAGCCCGAGGCCGGCGATCTGGGTGTAGAAGCCGATCTGGGCGTTGATGTTGTT
Organism: Streptomyces sp. NBC_01257; assembly: GCF_035917255.1. NCBI lineage: Bacteria > Bacillati > Actinomycetota > Actinomycetes > Kitasatosporales > Streptomycetaceae > Streptomyces > Streptomyces sp. NBC_01257. The sequence goes on along the minus strand of NZ_CP108472.1, from coordinate 1,081,095 downwards.
GTACGTGCCCGGCTTGAACATCAGCGCGTAGCGGCCGGTGCCGAACTGCGCCGACTCCTGCTGCTGGAAGATCTGGTCGACCTTGGCCTGGATGCCCGGCGTCGACGGGTCGAAGACCAGGACGTTCGGGCCGAGGTCGCCGCCGCCGGGAATCTGCGGGCCGCCTCCGCCGCCGGTGGTGCCGAACACCTGGAACTCCCAGAGCGAGTAACCGTACTGGGTGGCCCGGGTGGTGCCGGTGAGCCGGACGTAGCGGGCGGTGCCGGAGACGTTCAGCGTCTCGTTGCCGCCCGGGCTCGTGGTGGTCGAGTAGGCGGTGCTCCAGGTGCTGTTGTCCGTGGAGAACTCGATCTTGTAGCTCTTGGCGTAGGCGGTCTCCCACTTCAGGGCGATCTGGCTGACCGAGGCGGCGGAGCCCAGGTCGACCTTGATCCACTGGGGGTCGGCCGCCGCGCTGGACCAGCGGGTGCCGTTGTCGCCGTCCACGGCGGACGTGGCGGGGGTGCCGTAGTTCTCCTGGCTGGAGGCGGTCACCGTCTTGCCCTGCGAGAGCAGCGAGGGTGCCGCGCTCGCCGGGGTGGACGGCGAGAAGGCCAGCAGCGAGACGACGAGACCGGCGACGGCGGCGAGTACGCCGGTGCGTCTCCTTCCCGTCGAGGATGCGGGTCTGTGGAACAAGGGGGGTGCGTACATGGGGGTTTTCTCCTGAGTCGCGGTACGGGTGCACGACACGAAGCCGGAGAGCGCTCTCTCCGGCCGATGGGGATACTTCTCCCTCGCGTCCCCACGCGTCAATAGGTGTGCAACACCCGCTTCACCGAGCTCTGTTGAGAACAAGAAATGATGACTGATACCTCACGATTGACCGAGTTCCCGAAGCCTTGAGGCTTTCCCCGTAAGGGATCTGACGAACCATCGATTCAGGGGATGATGTTGCGGCCACGCGGAGTGAGTGAAGGAAAGCGGGTCGTTGCCACCGCAACCGATCAGCTCCCGTGGACAGGTGTGAAGGGTCGGTGGATCCGCTTACCGGAAACCGCCGCGCCTGTTACCGGACATCTTCCGGACACCCCGGGGACAACGGGCACCGCCGCTCGCTATCCTCCGGGGCATGAGCCGTGAGCGTGGCACGCGTGGCGTCCCTGACCAGGGACGACGGGGTTCCGGGTGACCGAGGGCATGGGCCCTGTTCCGGCGGACGCCCGTACCGCGGAGGCATGGAGATCGTTCGGAGTCCGGTTACGTCAGTGGCGCAGGCGGGCCGGCCTCACCCAGGCACAGGTCGGCGCGCGCGTCGGCTACGACCACACCGCCATCAGCAAACTGGAGCACGGCAGCCGCCGGACACCGCCGCCCCTGGCAGGCCGGCTGGACGATCTTCTGGGCGCCGGCGGCGACCTGCTGGCCGCGTGCGAGGACGCCGGTGCGCAGGAGCGGGCGGGAGGGGCTCGGACGCCCGCGCGCCGGGGCCCGTTGCCCGGGGAACCCGCGGGCGGGGAACTCCTGGCGATGCTCCCGCCGGGGACGGTACTGCCGGTGAGCCTGCCCGCCTACGGACTCGTCTGCCCGGTCCACGGCCGCGACGGCTGCACGGTCCCCGTGCTCACCGACGTCATCGCGCTGCACGCGGCCTTCTGCGCCCTGGACCCGGACACCTCGCCCCGGCCCGCCCTGGACCACGACACCGTGCACGCCCTGACCGCCCTGCTCGCGGTCTGTCTGCGCGCCGACGAGGAACGCGCCTGGCCGGGAGCGACCGCCGTCGTCGAGCGCACCCTGCACGCCATGCTCCGGTGGATGGCGCTTCCCGCCGCCTCGTACCAGCGCCGGCTCGCGCCGCTCGCGGCCGAGTACGCGCAGTCGGCGGGCTGCCTGCGGCTCCTGTGGGGCCGCAACGGGACGGCGATGGCCTGGCTCGACCGCTCCCTGGTGTGGGCCGCCATGGCCGGTCACGTGGGGACGGAGGTCGCGGCGCTCAGCGACATGAGCACCCTTGCCCGGCTGGAGGGTGACGGCCCGTCGGCGCTCGCCTACGGCGAGGAGATCCGCCGGGCCGCCGCGGGCCGGCACTGGGCGGGCGCCATGAGCGATCTGTACCAGGCGCGCGGTCACGCCGTCCGGGGCGACGCCGCCCGGACCCTGGGCCACATCGACCGGGCCTGGTCGCAGATGGACCGGGTCGGCGAACGGGACGAGACGGAGGCACCCTGGCTCTCCGTCGCCTCCGTGCGTCTGCGGGTGGAGTCCGGCGCGGCCGGGGCGCTGCGCGATCTGGCCGCGGCCACCGGCGACCGCCGCTACGCGCTCCGTGCCGTCGGGGCGGCGGGCACCGCGCTCGGCCTGCTGCCGCCCGGTATGCACTCGGCGAGGATGCTGTTCCTGGCGCGGCTGGCCGACGCCCATGCCTGCGCCGGCGACCCCGCGGCGGCGCAGGCCGTGGCGGGCCCGGTCCTCGACACCACCGAGGTGAACCCCGCGACGCTGCTCGGCCAGGAACTGCGCGGCCTGCACACCAGACTGGCCGGCCGCACGGACCGCACGGCCCGCCGGCCGGAGACGGACGACTTCGTCCGCAGACTGGCGGCGGTGGTCCGCTGAGCGGGCGCCGGGGGTCCGCGGGAAACGGTCAGGAGGGCTGGACGTCGTCGAAGAGGGCGAGGGCGGCGGACGGGTCCGGGCTCACCAGGCGTTCCAGGCCGGCGATCGTGATGCTCGCCCACCGGCCGGCCCGGGTCCACATCCGTTCCTCGAAGGCGCGGACGGTCTCGTCCAGGTCCCCGGGGCCGGAGGAGGCGATGGACTCGGCGAGTTCGGCACCCTCCAGCATCGCGAGGTTCGCGCCCGCTCCCAGCGGGGGCATCAGGTGGGCGGCGTCGCCCAGGAGCGTCACCCCGGAGACATGCGCCCAGGTGTGGGACGCGGGAAGGGTGTGGAGGGGGCGGCGGACGAAGGACGTGCCGTGGCGGAGGAGGTCGAGGACGGGAGGTGCCCAGCCCTCGAACAGTGCCAGCAGGCCCGATCGCACGGCGTCGGTGCCGGCCGCCCCCTGAGGGGACCGGTCCTCCTCCGTGCGGAACTGGGCGTACACCTTGACGTGGCCGCCGCTGTTGCGCTGGGCGACGATCGAGCGGTTCACGCCGTACACCGCCACGGAACCGTCGCCGACCAGCCGGGCGAGGTCGGGGTGGCAGGTGTCGATGTCGTCCAGGGAGGTCTCGACGTAGGTGACACCGGTGTACTGCGGCGTCACGGGCGAGAGCGCCGGACGGACCCGGGACCAGGCGCCGTCCGCGCCGACCACGAGGTCGAAGGTCTCCTGCCGCCCGTCCGCGAAGCGGACCAGCGCGCCGTCCCCGCCGCCCGGCACGACCTCCGTCACCTCCCGCCCCCACTGGACGTCCAGGGGGCCGAGCAGCAGGTCACGGAGCTGGCCCCGGTCGATCTCCGGATTGGCCCGCTCATCCGGACGGGGCTGCCAGTCGCGCAGCACGGTCCCGTCCGTGTCCAGGATGCGCATGGCCTGCCCCTCGGGGCGGGACAGCTCCCGGAACTCCGCCAGCACGCCCGCCTTCTCCAGTGCGCGCTGGCCCAGTCCCTCCTGAAGGTCCAGCGTGCCGCCCGGCGGGCGGGCGTCCCGGGAGGGATCGCGTTCGAGGACGGTCACGGGGTGGTCATGACGGTGGAGGACACGGGCGAAGGCCAGACCTGCGGGGCCGCTGCCGATCACAGCGATACGGGATCTCATGCCGGTACAACCTACGTCTCCCGTCCCGGCCCGGTCCCGCTCTTTCACGGAACCGGACCGGGACGGGAGCGGGGCGGGACGTGTGGATCACGCCCCGCCCCCACGGCCTCCGGGAGTTGATCAGCTGACGTCCAGTGCCACGTCGTCCACGACGAAGCTCGTCTGCAGGTAGGCGTCCTCCTTACTGGTGAACCCCAGCGTCACCGTCTGCCCCGCGGCGGAGCCGACGTCGAAGGACTGCTGGACATAGCCGCTGCCCGCGTCGACGTTCGAGTACGTGGCCAGCGTCCGGGAACCCAGCTTCACGGTGAACGTGTCGTAGGCCGTCGGGTCGCCCGCCGACTCGTCGGTGTCGGTGCTCAGGTAGAACGACAGCCGGTAGGCCGAGCAGCCCGCCGGTACGGTCAGCGACTGCGTGGCGGTGTCGCTGTGCGTGCTGCCCCAGCCGCCGAACCAGGCCTGGTAGGCGCCACTGTGCGCGGGCTTCTCGGAGGTCCGGTTGTTGATGACCCCGGCCGACTGGCTCCAGGGTGCCGTGCCGTTCTCGAACCCGCCGTTGGCGACGACCTGCCGGGCCTGGCAGCTGCTGGAGCCCCCGACGACCAGCGAGTACGTGGTGGTGTGGGTGGCGGTGCCCGTCCCCGTCACGGTGATGCTGTACGTGCCCGCGGTGACCTGCGCCCCGGCGGAGACGGTCATCGTGGACGAGGCGCCCGACTGCACGGAGGCCGGGGCGAAGGACACGGTGACCCCGCTGGGCGCACCGGAGGCGCTGAGCCGCACGCTCTGCGCGGAGCCGCTTGTGGTGGCCGTGGCCACGGTCGCGGTGACGGACGCGCCCGGCTGGACGCTGCCGGAGACCGGGTTCACCGAGACGGAGAAGTCGTCGGCGGGCGCGGTGGTGCCGACCGCCGTCTTCCAGACGGTGTAGGCGACCCCGTCGGCGCTGCGGTTGAGCGCGGTCGCGTTGATGTTGGCGGTGGTGTCGCACGACTGGTGGTAGCAGGGGTCGTACGAACGGCCCGCGGTACCGCCCCACTTGGTGGCCTGTGCGGCGGACTTGGTGTCACTGGCACCGGTCGCGTAACCGGAGGTGGCGATGCCGCCCTGCTGGAACGAGTAGTCGTCCGAGCGGCCCTGGCCCTCGATGTTCTCCTCCGGGGCCAGGCCGAGCGAGGTCCAGTACTCCTTCATCGGGGCCGAGGCCGCCGAGTTGAGGTTGTTGATGAAGTAGCCGCCGTTCGTCGAGGCGACCATGTCGAAGTTGTAGTAGGCGTTGATGGCGGCCCGCTGGGCGGCGGTGAGCTGACCGACGTAGTACTCGGAGCCCTCCAGACCCTGCTCCTCGCCGTTCCACCAGGCGAAGCGCACGTGCTTGGTCATCGTCGGGTTCTGCTGGGCCAGGGCGAGCGCGTTCTCCAGCAGGGTCGCGGAACCGGAGCCGTTGTCGTTGATGCCGGGACCGGCGGCGACCCCGTCCAGGTGGGCGCCGAACATCACGGTGCGGTCGGCGGGACCGCCCGGCCAGTCCGCGATCAGGTTGTTGCCCCGGTAGGTGCAGGTGGTGCAGGTCTGCTCGCTGACGGTGTAGCCGGCCGCCTGCAGCTTGCCCTTCACATAGGCGAGCGAGGCGGTGTAACCGGCGCTGCCGGCCCGCCGGTTGCCGCCGTTCTGGGTGGCGATCGTGTTCAACTGGGTGAGGTGCGCCTGGACGTTGGCGACGCTGATGTCGGGGGCCGTGCCGCCCGGATTGCCGCCGTCACCGACGGTCAGGGTGTACTGGACGGTGTGGTCCTGGGTGCCTGCGCCCTTCACGGTGAGGGTGTACGTCCCGGGTGCGGCGGCCGATGTCGTCGAGACGGTCATCGCCGAGGTCGCGCCGGACTGGACCGAGGACGGGCTGAAGGCGACGGACACACCGCTCGGCTGTCCGGTCGCCGACAGGCTCACCGTCTGTGCGCTGCCGGAGGTCACGGTCGTCCTGACCGTGGCCGTCACCGAACTGCCCTGCTTCACCGAGCCGGATGCCGGGTCGAGCGACAGCGAGAAGTCGTTGTTGCCGCTCGGGGTGCAGGTGGGGTCACCGCTCTGGGCGGGGACGCTCACCGCGTCCCAGGCCGCCTTCGTCCGGTTGTACAGCACACAGGTGGCGTCGAGGTTCTTGGCCGAGGTCAGTGTGGCGGTGCGGTAGCGCTTGTACGTCATGCCGCTGGTCTTGAGCAGCATGCCGCCGTAGAAGACCTTGCCCGCGCTCTGGATGCCCACTCCGGTGACGGTGGAGCTGTTGCAGGTGGGGCTGGACGGCTTGCCGCCGCCGGGGTTCGAGCCCTCGGCGAGCAGATAGAACCAGTGGTTGAGGGGACCGGCCGCCGCGTGCTCCTCGGTGCCGGGTATGGCGGAGCTGTAGCAGTTCGGGTCGCCGATCTGTCCCGGGTTGTACATGATCCGGATCGGCCCGTTGCCCACGAGGTTGATCTTCTCGCCGACGGTGTAGTCCGGGTCGTCGTACGGGGCGGGCTCGTTGGTGTACGCCTCGGTGAGCGCCCCCATGATGTCGCCGGTGGCCTCGCCGAGCCCGGACTCGTTGTTGGCGCCGCCGGGTGTGTACTGGTCGATGCCGTGGCCGAACTCATGGCCCACGACGTCCATGGCGCCGATCCACTGGTTGGCGTTGTTGTGGCCGATGGAGACGGTGGAGCCGTCCCAGTAGGCGTTCACGTCGTTGAGCCCGACCTTGACCGGCCAGCTGCGGCCGTTGCCGTCGTGGCCGTTGCGCCCCAGCCAGTCGCGCAGCATGTCCCACTCGTGCTGGGCCGCCCACATGACGTCGACGCAGCCCGTCTCCTTGCTGGAGGCGCTGCCGGTGCCCCAGGAGTCGCTCGACTTGGTGAAGACGCTCCCGGTGCTGTAGTCGGCGCAGGTCAGCCCGGGGCGTCCCGGGTCGCGCAGGGAGTAACTGCCTCCGGAGGACGTCGTGTTGATGGAGAGCGGGGACGGGCCGTTCCACTGGCTGTTGCCGGTGCCGGCCTTGACGTCGTCATAGCTGTCGAGCACCGCGCCGGTACCCGCGTCGACGAAGACGTGCAGGCGGCTGGGGGCCTTGCCGGTCCGGCCGGTGAGTACGGTCTCCCAGGCCAGCCGGGTCTTCGTGCCGGTGGCCCGGACGACCAGCCGGTGGCTGTCGACCCGCTCCACCGAGCGGAGCCGCTTGCGCGAGGTGGCCTCGGCCGTCCTGGCCGGGACGGTCGCGGTGGTCGGCACGTTGACGCGCCGGGAGAGAGCCGACTGGGATCCGCGGATGCGCCCCTTGGAGTCGGAGACCACGACGGCGTCCCCGCCGACGACCGGAAGGCCGCGGTAGGTGCGTTCGTACGCGACGGAGTAGAGCCCGTTGACCCAGGGGGTCACCGTCTTTCGCTCGTACCGTTCCTCGGGTCCCTTGGCCAGGGTGTCGAGACCGCCGGCCGCGGCCCGGTCGGCGGCCGACACGGCGGCCGACAGGGGAGTCGGGGACGGGGGCGACGGTTCTGCAGAAGCTGACTGGCCGCTCGTGACGACCAGCATTCCGGCGAGGACGGCCAGGGTTGTCCCGGCCGTCATCGGTCTGCGTTTCATCGAGGCTCCTCGGTTCGTGGGGACCTCGGTCACGGGCAGCGGCGTGGGGAGACGCACCCGCCCGTGCGGCCGGCGCGGGCCGTCCGCCCAGGTGGTGTCCGTGATCGGGCGACCGAACACTCACACGTCGCCATGACCTCGTCAACGAACTGCGGGCGCCTCGGGGGGACTTGGCAAGTCTGGTCAAGTCGGACCTGTGGGATCGCACAGCCGGCGCACAGGAAAGCCATCGCCGGAGGGTGGCCGGACAGCGAAAAACCCTCCTCGTGGTGCGGGGGAGGAGGGCGGGGCTGGACGAACCGACGGGCTTGCTCTATTCTGCATCCGCGCCAAGTGGTGCAAGTGGCACGGATGTTGAGGCGAAGGTATCACGATTCCATCCCTCGGCGCAAGACCTCTGTCATTCACCGCTTGGCCTTCCGGTTCGGCACCCCCTTGTCCAGCACTCCTTCGAGGAAGGCATCACGCCCTTGACTTCGCACCTCATCACCGCAGCGGCTGCCGGCACCTGGCAGCTCGGCGACCTGACCGTCAACCGGATCGGGTTCGGCGCCATGCGCCTGACCCAGAACGGTGCGGCGTTCGGCGACGACCGCGGCCCGCACGACCGCGACCGGGCCGTCGCTGTGCTGCGCCGGGCCGTTGAGCTCGGTGTGAACCACATCGACACCGCCGCCTTCTACTTCTCGCCGCGGCGCTCGGCCAACGAGCTGATCAACAGCGCCCTGGGGCCCTATACCGACGACCTGGTCATCGCGACCAAGGTCGGCCCCGGCCGCGGGCCTTCGGGCGACTGGCTGGACTGGGCCCGGCCCGGGCAACTGCGCGGGCAGGTCGAGGAGAACCTCCGCCAGCTCGGCCGCGACCACCTCGACGTGGTGAACCTCCGGGTGAACGGCCCGGCCCCGATCGCCGAGTCCTTCGGCGCTCTGGCCGAACTGCAGAAGGAGGGGTTCATCCGCCACCTGGGACTCTCCAACGTCTGGCCCGAGCAGATAGCCGAGGCACTCGCCATCGCACCGGTGGTCTGTGTGCAGAACCGGTACGGCATCGGAACCCGGCGCGCCGACGCCGAGGAGGTGCTGCGGACCTGCGGCGAGCTGGGCATCGCCTTCGTGCCGTTCTACTCGATCGCCGGCGACGCCGGACAGTCGGGAGCCGACCGGTCGGCGGAGGACGAGGCGCTGCTCGACGTCGCCCGGGCCCACGACGCCTCGCCCGCCCAGGTCCGGCTGGCATGGACCCTCCAGCGCGCCCCGCACGTCCTCGCCATCCCGGGCACGGGCGACCCCGACCACCTGGAGGCCAACGTGGCGGCAGGCGCCCTGCGGCTCACCGACGAGGAGGTCCGCCGACTCGCCGAGCTCGGCCGGGACGCCGGCTGATCAGGGCGGCCCGGGCCCCGGCGGACGTAGCATGATCCTCATGGAGCAGCGCGAACTGGGCAGGACCGGACGGGACGTATCGGTCGTCGGACAGGGCACATGGCAGCTCGGCGGAGACTGGGGCGAGGTGCGTGAGGCCGATGCCTTCGGCGTGCTCGACGCCGCCGTCGAAGGCGGCGTCACCTTCTTCGACACCGCCGACGTGTACGGGGACGGCCGCAGCGAACAGCTCATCGGCCGCTATCTGAAGGAGCGCCCCGACACGGGCGTCTTCGTCGCGACGAAGATGGGCCGGCGCGCCGATCAGGTGCCGGAGAACTACGTCCTGGACAACTTCCGTACGTGGAACGACCGCTCGCGGGCCAACCTCGGGGTCGACACCCTCGACCTCGTACAGCTGCACTGCCCGCCGACGGCCGTCTACTCCTCGGACGAGGTCTACGACGCGCTCGACACGATGGTCGCCGAGGAGCGGATCGCCGCCTACGGGGTGAGTGCCGAAACGTGTGCCGAGGCGCTGACCGCCATCGCCCGGCCCGGTGTCGCGAGCGTCCAGATCATCCTCAACCCGTTCCGGCTCAAGCCCCTGGACGAGGTGCTCCCCGCCGCGCGCGCGGCGGGGGTCGGCATCATCGCCCGGGTGCCGCTCGCCTCCGGGCTGCTGTCCGGCAGGTACACCGCGGACACCGTCTTCGCACCCGAGGACCACCGCACGTACAACCGGCACGGTGAGGCGTTCGACCAGGGCGAGACCTTCTCCGGAGTCGACTACGGCACCGGGGTGGCCGCCGCCGCCGAGTTCGCCGGGCTCGCTCCGGACGGCGCGACTCCCGCGCAGACCGCGCTGCGCTGGATCATCCAGCAGCCCGGCGTCACCGCGGTCATCCCCGGAGCGCGCTCAGTGGAGCAGGCCCGGGGCAACGCGGCGGCCGCGGCACAGGGTCCGCTGCCGCGGGGCACGGCCGACGCGGTGCGGGACCTCTACGACCGCAGGATCCGCGCGTCCGTCCACGGCCGCTGGTAGCCGGTCCCCGGCTCCTCGCCCGCGCCGCTCCCGTCACGGCGCGGGCGAGACGGACCCGCTCGTCGTTCCGCTGTCCTGAGGTGTGGTGGCCGAGCTGGAGTCGGGGGAGAACAGGCTCATGCCCAGGTAGACGGCGGCGAGGAAGGCGATCGTGCCCGCGATGGCGCTGGCCACGCGGGGTCTGCGTCTGATCGCCTCTCTGGTGCTGCGCCGCCTGCTGTTGCGGGACCGGCCCGCTGCCCGCCGCCCGTGGCCCTGCGCCTGGGGCAGCCGGTACGTCGTCGGGGCACCGGAGTCCGCGCCGGAGTGCCGGCCGGGCACGGCGGGCGGTGCCGTCGTCGGCGCGTAGGCCGGGGACGCGGCACGCGGGGGAGCGGGCCGGTGCTGCGGCAGCGGCTCCGCCTGCCCCCGCCAGGCCTCGCTGAGGAACCAGTCGGCGACCTGCTGGGCACTCGGCCGCTCCTCGGGCTGCTTCGCGAGCAGGCCGAGGAGGTAGGAGTCGAAGGCCGCGGACATCTCGACGCCGCGCTGCCGCAGCGGCGTCGGCGGTGTGTCCACGTGCTGGTACAGGGTCGCGGTCGCGGTGTCCGAGCGGAACGGCGGCTGACCGAGCAGCAGTTGGTAGACGACGCAGCCGAGGGAGTACATGTCCGACGCGGCACCGGCCGTGCGGCCGAGGGCCCGTTCGGGGGCGAGATAGAGACTCGTGCCGACGATGTGGCCGGTCGTGGTGAGGGCGGCCGAGGGGTCGTCGACGAACTGGGCGATGCCGAAGTCGCCGATCTTGACGGAGCCCTCGGCGTCCAGCATCAGGTTTCCCGGCTTGATGTCCCGGTGGACGATGCCCTGCCGGTGGGCCGCGGCCAGTCCGGCGGCCGCCTGGCCGGCGATCCGGGCGACCTGCTCCGGTCCCAGCCGCTCCTGCGCCAGGAGGAGATCGGACAGGCTCCGGCCCTCGACCAGCTCCATCACCAGGAAGAGACGGTCCTCCCACGACCCGAAGTCGAACACCGCCACCAGATGCGGATGGCTGAGCCGGGCGGCGGTCTGGGCCTCCAGCCGGAACCGGGCGGTCGCCGACTCGTCGGCGTGCTCCCCCAGCAGCAGCTTCACGGCGACGGCCCGGCCGAGGATCTCGTCCGTGGCCCGCCACACCTCACCCATCCCGCCACGGCCGATGGCGGATATCAATCGGTACCGACCAGCAACCAGCACCTGTGCACACCTATCTCGCATAGCTCGGGTATCTCGGACAGTTCCGGCCGGGGACCGCTTCGGCCGCCGCGGCGGCCTCGCCGGGAACGAGGGGCGGGGTGGGAGCACACGGCATGATCAGGATATCCGGCGCGCGGACCCCCGGTCGACCGCCCGTCATCCGGGCCCGGCCGCCCGCGCGGTGACGGGGCGCCAGACCGGAGACGTCCGAGGCGGTCATGTTCTCGGCGGGTCATCCCCGGTCGGATGCCGCCGCCCGGCCAACCGCTTCGACCAGGGGCAGCAACCGGTGCGGAACCCGTTCGCGCAGGGCCACCTCGGTCCGGGTCCTGACCACGCCGGGCAGCTGGATCAGCCGCTGGATCACGTCCTCCAGATGCCCGTTGTCCCGGGCCACCACCCGGGTCAGGAGATCACCGCCGCCGGTGGTCGAGAAGGCCTCGACGATCTCCGGCACGGCGGCGAGCGCCTCGCCCACATCGTCCAGATGCCCCTGCGTCACCTCCAGGTGCACGAAGGCGAGCACCGGGTGGCCGAGGGCTGCGGGGGAGAGGAAGGGACCGCTGCCGGTGATCACACCGTCCCGCTCCAGCCGGTCGATACGGGCCTGGAGGGTGCCCCGGGCGATGGACAGGATCCGCGCGTACTCGCGCACGCTCGTCTGCGGCTGCTCGATGAGCAGCCGCAGGATCCGGGTGTCGAGCGCGTCCACCGCCATGGTCCGCCGGCCTCTCCGTGGTACGTCGGTCGGGGCAGCGACTGTACCAACGGCGCACCGCCGGGCCATGGCGGCGGAGTGTCAGAACTGCACGTCGGAGCAGGCGTAGAAGGCGTTGCCGGTGTCGGAGATCGTCCACACGCCGAGGATCAGGTGCTTGCCGGACTTCTGCGGCAGCACACCCGAGTGGGTCACCGTCGAGCCGGGCAGCCGGCCGCCGAAGGGCACGGTGAGGAACGGCTGCGGTTCCAGGTCGGCCCGGGTGAGCGGCCGGGCCGGGTCGTAGCCGTCCTTGGTGATGTAGTAGCGGAAGTCGGTCGTGGCGTGCCGGGCCTCGATCCGCCAGTTGAACGTGTAGTTCTGTCCGGCGGTGACCCGGGTGGCGGGCCAGGCGCCGCCCCGCGGGTCGTCGAGCTCCGAGAAGCGGCCGATGCCGCCCGCGCAGATGTGGCCGTCGGCCGGTCCGCGCGTGGGGAATCCCTTGGGGCCCTCGACGCTCGGGGGCTCCCACTGGATCTGGCCGCAGTGCTTGACGGTGCCGATGCCGCAGAGCTGCTGGCGGCTGATGGGGGAGTCGGTGTAGCCGTGGCTCTGGGCGCTGCCGGAGGTGGCGAACAGCGCCACGCCGGCCAGGCCGAGCCCGGCCAGTAAGGAAGTGATCTTTCTGCGCATACGTCGCTCCTGGAGATGTGGGGTGATGTCCGGAGGGTTCTGCGGTCTAGACCAAGGGTGAGCGTAGTGATGTCAACTCATCATGTCCACACCATGCGCGAGGGGTGCTGTCACCGGCCCGGGGGAGGGTTTGTGAGGTGCCGTGCCGGGACGGGCCGGGCGGCGTCGTTGCGACGGGGTGCGCCGGGCGGTGGTCCGTTGGTCGGCCGGTGGCGCTCAGGGGTGGCTGACTACTGTGCCATTGGTCCAGTCTTCCGGTGTCAATTTGAGCCAACAGGCCTCCGGATGCTCTGATGTACCTGTCGATGGCGCTGCGGATTCCGCGGCGCCTTTTTCATGCCGGTGAGCGGAGCCGGCGGACGGAGGCGGGGAGCAGCAGTGCTGAAGAGAGCGTTCGTGGCCCGGGACCCCGGGCGGCTGCGGCTGAGGTTCGCCGCCCGGGCCGTCCTCGGCATCGGCCTCGCGGTGACGGTGTGCGGCCTGGCCGGACACTCCCTGGTCGCGGCCATCACCGGCGGGCTGGCCGCGCTCCTCGCCCTGTTCACGGTGACCGATCCCACCGTCCGCGGCCAGGCCGTCACCACCGCCCTGCTCCCCGCCGTCGGCTTCCCGGTGCTCGCGCTCGCCGCCCTGCTCCACGACCACCCCGCCGCACGTGACGCGGCCTTCCTCGCGGTCATGGGCGCGGGCGTCTACGCGCGGCGGTGGGGACCGCGCGGACACTCCCTCGGTGTGTTCGCCTTCATGGCCTTCTTCACCACGCAGTTCCTCCACACCCTCCCCGGACAGCTCCCCGAGCTCTACTCCGCGGTCGCCCTCTCGCTGCTCTCCTCCTCGGCCGTCCGCTTCGGGCTGTGGTGCTACGAACGCCGGCTGACCGCGCCCACCGTGCCCGCCCCGGTCATGGGCGCGGGCCTGGCCAGGGGCACCACGCGGCAGGCGATCCAGGCGACCGCCGGCGGAACCGTCGCGCTCCTGGCGGGACAGCTCATGTCCGACCAGCGCTGGTACTGGGCCGTCGGTGCCACCTGGTGGGTCTTCGTGAACACCGCCTCACGCGGCGAGACGCTGGTACGCGGCTTCCGCCGGGTCCTGGGCACGCTGATCGGCATCCCCGTCGGCCTGGCCGTCGTCGTCCCGCTGCACGGAGCTCCGGTACCCACCGCGCTCCTCGTCGCGGCCGGGGTCTTCGGGATCTTCTACACCGCGGCGGTCTCCTACACCTGGATGATGCTCTCCGTGACGGTGATGGCCGGGGCGCTCTACGGCTCCCTGGGGGTGCTCGACCCGGGCCTGCTCGCGCTGCGGCTCGGCGAGACGGCCGTCGGCGCGCTCGGCGCGATGCTCGCGGTGCTCGTCGTGCTGCCCGTCACCACGCACGCCACGACCGACGCCTGGATCCAGCGGGCGCTGCGCTGCGTCCACGCCTGCACCGAGGAGGCCGCCGCCCGGCTCTCCGGCTCGGCCGGCGCCGACCCGGCGCCGCGCGTCGCCGAGCTGGAGGCGCTGCTCGGCCGCGTCCGTCTCTCGCTGGCCCCGCTGGTCCACCCCCTGAGCCCGCTGCGCGCCCGCAGGGCCCGGGCCGGGCACGTGCTCGCGCTGCTGGACGACTGTGCGCGCGAGGTGCGCGGACTGGCCTCCGTCGCGGCGGACCCGGAAGCCTCCCACGACGCCCGGCTCGCCGCGGCCTGCTGGCGCGTCGAGAACGCCGTGGAGGCGCTCACCGCCTCCGAACGGCCGGCCCGTACCGCCCCTGCCGCCGGCCTCCCGGCCCACCCGGCGGTCACCGAACCCGCCCTCGCCCACCTGCACGGCCTGGAGCGGGCCCTCGCCGAACTGGCCGCACCCCTGCACGCCCCGCCCCGCGCACCCCTCGTCCCGGCCTGACCCGCACCCCTGGTCTAGACCGCAGCCGGGCACTGCTACGGTCGCCGCGGAAGATCGCGGCGGCCGCCGCCGTCGCGATCAGTCGGCGGAGAGAGGCAGTGCGGTGGACAGCAGCAACGGTGCCGGACGGGCATTCATCGGGTCGTTCACCTCGGCGGGCGGACGGGGTATCACCGTCGCCGCCGTGGACCAGGAGACCGGGGCGCTCACCGTCCTCGGCACGACGGACGTCGTACCCGACCCCTCCTACCTCGCCCTCGGCCGGGGCACGGGCCCCGGCGGCGCGGTCCTGTACGCGGTCAGCGAGACCGAGAAGGGGGCGGCAGGCGCCCTCGACATCAGCCACGACGTGCCGCGGCCGCTCGGGGACATCCGACCGGTCGAGGGCAACGGCCCCACCCACCTGGCCCTCGCGGCCGGCCATGTCGTCACCGCCAACTACGGCTCCGGCAGTGTCACCGTCCTGCCCGTGCTCGCGGACGGTTCCCTCGGCGCTGCCGGCACCGTGCTCACCCACGAGGGCAGTGGTCCGGTCACCGCCCGCCAGCAGGAACCCCACGCCCACCAGGTCCTCCCCGACCCGTCGGGGAACTGGGTGCTCAGCGTCGACCTCGGCACCGACTCGGTACGGATCTGCGCACTCGACCCGGACACCGGGGAGCTGCGCCTGCACGGTGAGACGGTGCTGCGCCCCGGCACCGGCCCGCGCCACCTCGCCTTCCACCCGGCGGGCGCCCACGCCTATGTGCTGAACGAGCTGGAGCCCACGGTCACGGTGTGCCGGTGGGACGCCGCGGCCGGAACCCTGGAGGCCGTCGGCGAGACGTCCGTGCTGCCCGCCGGGGCGAGTGGCGGCGACGGCGGGCAGAGCTACCCGTCCGAGGTCGTCGTCGCCCATGACGGCCGGTTCCTGTGGGCGGCCAACCGCGGCCACGACAGCATCTCCGTGCTCGCCCTCGACGCCACGGGCGAGCAGGCGTCCCTGGTCACGACGGTGAGCTGCGGCGGGCACTGGCCGCGCGACCTCGCCCTCGACCCCAGCGGACGGCGGCTGTACGCCGCCAACGAGCGGTCCGGGAACGTCGCCTGGTTCGCCGTGGACCCGGCCACCGGCATCCCGGCCCCGGAAGGGTCCCTGGACGTCCAGGCACCCTCCTGCGTGATCTTCGCCTGACAACCACCGATGCCCCGGGACCCTCGAAGGGTCCCGGGGCATCGGCGTGCCGCCGACGGCGCACCCGGCCGCCGGACCTGCGGATCGATCAGTGGGCCTGGGCCCCCTGCGCCACCGGGGGAGCGATCCCGAGCGCGCTCGTGTACATCGACAGCACCAGCTTGCCGATCGCCGGGTACGCGCCGAGCGGCTCCGCGCTCGCGCAGCCGGCCTCCTTCGCCGCGGCGTCCAGCAGGCCGTCGGCGACCTCGGGGCCCACCAGGTACGGGGCCACGGCCAGCTGCTGCGAGCCGGAGCCCTTCAGCTGGTCGGCGATCGAGGCGACCGAGCCCTCGACGTCGAGCGCGGCGGCCATCACCGGCACGGCGAGCCGCGCGGCCAGCAGCATGCCGGTGATCCCGGCGGCCTGCACGGCCTCCTCGCCGCCCACCGTGGCCAGCACGATGCCGTCGGCGGCCGTGGCCACGGTGAAGAGCCTCGCGCGGTCCGCGCGGGCCAGACCGGCCTCGGAGAGGCGTACGTGCAGCGCCTCGGCGAGCAGCGGGTGCGGTCCGAGCACATCGGTCAGCTCGGCCTGGGCCCGGCTGTCCTCGATCGCGCGGCGTATCCGCTGCACCAGGGTGCCGTCGGGGCCCGCGAGCAGCGGCACCACGACGGCGGCCGGACCGGCGGGCTCGGCGACCTCACGGCCGGCGGCCTGCGCCTGCTCGAAGCGCGCGACGCGCTCGGCGGCGGAGTGCGCGAGAACGGAGGCAAGGGTGGGGTACTCGGCATCGTCGCCGTCGAGATAACCGATCAGGGCGTTCAGACCGGGCAGCTCGGAACGGGCAATGCTGATCACCTCTTCGGCCAGACTGCGGCTGGCCGGGGAGGGGGTACCGGGAACGGCGAGAACGAGCGCGGCAGCGCCCTCAGGCGCGACCACGGGCTCCGGGCGGCGGTGCCGTCCGGACTGGCGAGGTCGCGGCATTCGTACAGGCAGGCCGGAAGCGGGCCCAGTGGGGGTGCTCATGGCGCCGCATGCTACTGGTTTTGGGTACCCCGCTGCTCGGGGAGGGCCCCGTCGAGCGTCGTCTGTCCGCATTTATCCGATGAGCGGCTTACTGGTCAACTGCCCTGCTCTGTCACCCCCGGGGTGCGGCCGGTCCCCGGCGCGGACACGGTGACGCGGAGCAGCGTGGGATGGTGCGGGAGCCTCAGACCGCCCCTGGCCAGCGCTTGTGCGATGCGCAGGGAGCCCATCAGCGGATCACCCGAACCGGGGACCGCCCGTGCGTGCGGCAGCTGTCGCGCCAGCTCGGCACGCAGCGGTTCGAGCAGCGGGTCGCCCATCCGGAACAAGCCACCCGTGAGCGCCACTTCATACGGTTCGTCGTCCGCCCCGGCCTTCGGGCACACCGCGGCGGCCGCCTCGGCGATGTGGGCCGCGGCGTCGCGGAGGATGCCGTCGGCGACCGGATCGTGCGCCGCGCACGCGGCCACCTCGGGTGCGAACGAGGCAAGGACCGCGGGCCGGTCGGTCCGCGGATAGAGCAGGCCCGGCAGCTCGGGCGCCGGCCCGAACACCGCCTCCAGCCTGGCCAGCAGCGCCGCGGAACCGCCGCGCCGGCCGTCGTGGGCGCGCATCGCCGCGTCGAGTCCGGCCCGTCCGATCCAGGCCCCTCCGCCGCTGTCACCCAGCAGATGGCCCCAGCCGTCGGCCCGCCGCCACCCGGTCAGATCCGTGCCCAGGGCGATCAGGCCCGTGCCGGCCGCGACGACCGCGCCGGGGCGCTGTCCGACCGCCCCCGCGTACGCCGTCACCGCGTCGGCGGCGAGTGCCAGTGTGCGTACGCCGAGCGCGTCCGCCAGCGCCGCGGGCAGCTCGGCGCGCAGCTGGTCGCCGAGCGTGGCCATGCCCGCCGCGCCGATGGCCGCGGTGGCGACGCGGTCACCGCCGCCGTGCCCGGCGAGCAGCCGGCGCGCGGTGGGCAGCAGTTGTTCGAGGAGGTGGGCGGCGTCGATGCCGGAGGACCCGGTCCGCACCGGTTCGGCGCACACCGCCGTGGCCAGGGGGGTCTCCCCGCCCACGGTGCCGAGCGCCACCCTCAGCCCGGAACCGCCGGAGTCCACGCCGAGGACGTGCTCCCCGGACGCGTGCCCGTGTGACTCCATGGAATGGCTCCCGTAAGCAGAGGAATGACGGCGGCAGCCTAGCCGCAGACGTTCGGCGCACCGTCGGCGGTGTCGCCACGGAGCCCTCCCGGCCCACGAGTTCGGCGGCGACGGGGGAGGCGGGAGGAGGCCGCCGTTACGCCGGTAGGGTGAGCGCGTGACAGCACGACCTTTGAACGAAGTGGTGGAGCCCGGATGGGCCCGGGCGCTGGCCCCCGTGGCGGGGCGCGTCGCCGAGATGGGGGATTTCCTGCGGGCGGAGGTCGCGGCGGGCCGCACCTATCTCCCGTCGGGGGCGAACGTCCTGCGCGCCTTTCAGCAGCCCTTCGACGAGGTTCGGGTGCTGATCGTCGGTCAGGACCCCTACCCCACACCGGGCATGGCCATCGGGCTGAGCTTCGCGGTCGCACCGGACGTCCGTCAGCTGCCCGGCAGCCTGGAGAACATCTACCGCGAACTGAACACGGACCTGGGCCTGCCGCGCCCGTCGAACGGGGATCTGACCCCGTGGACGCGGCAGGGCGTGCTGCTGCTGAACAGGGCGCTGACGACCGCACCCCGCAAGCCCGCCGCCCATCGCGGCAAGGGCTGGGAAGAGGTCACCGAGCAGGCCATCCGGGCCCTGGTCGCGCGGGGCACCCCGCTGGTGTCCGTCCTCTGGGGGCGCGACGCCCGCAACCTCCGGCCGTCACTCGGCGACTACCCGGCGATCGAGTCCGCCCACCCGTCCCCGATGTCGGCGGACCGCGGCTTCTTCGGGTCGCGCCCCTTCAGCAAGACCAACGAACTCCTGGTCCGCCAGGGGGCGCAGCCGGTGGACTGGCGCCTGCCGTAGGCGTGGCGGGCACCCCGCCCGTCACCCGTCGACCGCCGCGGCCCGGACACACAGGACATCCGGCAGATGCGAGGCGAGCTGCTGCCAGCTGTCCCCGTCGTCCTCGCTCGCGTACACCTCGCCGTTGCGGTTGCCGAAGTACACTCCCGCCGGATCGGCATCGTCCGTACAGAGCGCGTCGCGCAGCACCGTGCCGTAGTGCGCGCCGTCGGGCAGCCCCGCCGACAGGGGTTCCCAGCTGGCGCCCGCGTCGGTGGTCCGGAAGACCCGGCAGCGGTGGTCGGCCGGCACCCGGTCGGCGTCGGCGTTGATCGGGAAGAGATACGCCGTGTCCGCGCGGTGCGGGTGGGCGGCCACCGCGAACCCGAAGTCGGAGGGCAGTCCGGCGCCGATGTCCGTCCAGTTGCCCCCGCCGTCGTCGCTGCGGAACACGCCCCAGTGGTTCTGGAGGTAGAGCCGGTCGGGGTCGACCGCGTCCCGGCTGACCTTGTGGACGCACTGGCCGAACTCCGGGTCCGGGTCGGGCAGGAAGACCGCCGACACCCCCTTGTTGGCCGGGGCCCAGCTCTCGCCGCCGTCCGTGGTCCGGAACACCCCCGCGGTGGAGACGGCGACCGTGACCGAGCGCGGGTCGCGCTCGTCGGTCAGCACCGTGTGCAGCCCCTCGCCGCCCCCGCCGGGCACCCACCGCGAGCGCGTCGGATGCTCCCAGAGCGGGCGGACGATCTCGAACGACTCGCCCCCGTCCCGCGAACGGAACAGCGCGGCCGGTTCCGTGCCCGCGTACACCACACCGGGCGCCTCGGGGCCCGCCGGGTGCAGCTGCCAGACCCGCTCCAGGGACGTCCCCGTGAACTCCGGGAACTTCACGGCCGGCTGCTTCGGCTCGACCCAGCTCGCACCGAGGTCGTCGGAGTGGAAGACGGAGGGGCCCCAGTGCGCGCTGTCGCCGCCGACCAGCAGGCGGGGGACCTTCCCGCGCTTGTCGATGCCGATCGAGTAGATCGCCTGCGCGTTGAAATGCGGTCCGTCGAATTCCCACGCCCCGCCGTGCCTGCGGCCGATGAAGAGCCCCTTGCGGGTGCCGACGGTGAGCAGAACATCGGTCATGACCGAACCTCCCGAAACGCCGTTGTGCCGGATACGCGCCAGTCTGCACCCAGCCACTGACAGTGGCGCGCAGGACGGCTCCGGACACTCGCCGCATCCGCGGCGGGCGCCCGCGCCCGCGCTCAGCGCACCCGGTGCCCCGGCCCCTCTGCGGCCGTCTTCCGGCGGGTCAGGAGGAGGGTCGTGCTCCCGTCGTCCTCGGGGATGTCACGGACGTGACGGAAACCGGTCCGGCCCAGCAGGGCGAGCGAGGCCTCGTTGGCGGGGTGCACGGTGGCGTGCACCTCGGCCAGGCCCAGGGTGCCGAAGCCGTGGGCGACCAGCGCCTCGGTGATCTCGGTGCCCAGCCCCCGCCCCCACGCCGACGGGGTCACCGCGTAGACGATCTCGTGGCCGTCCACGCCGGGGGTGGGGGACGGCTTGATCTCTGCGTGCGCGACGGCGCGCCCGTCCTGCCGCACCACCCACACGCCGAACAGGTCCCGCGCGTACACCTTGGTGAAGATCCGCCCGAACAGCGCCCGGTCCGCCGCCTCCGTGGCCGGGCCCTCGCCCATCCAGCGGGCCACCCCGGCGTCCTGGAAGAGCGCCACGAACCCTTCCTCGTCGGCGGGGGTGTACGGCTCCAGCAGCAGCCGCCGGGTGCGCAGGACAGGGGTCTTCATGCCGCGCGACGGTACGGACGCCGGCCGGCCCGCGCAACGGAGTTGATCAGTGGCCGGGCGCCGCCGTGCTGCTGCGCACCACCAGGTTGGTCGCCAGGTCGACGCGCGTGGTCGCCGGCTGTCTGCCCCGCCCGAGGTCGACGACCAGGCGGGCGGCGGTCTCGGCCATCTCCGTCAGCGGCTGGCGCACCGTGGTCAGCGGCGGCCCGATCCACCGGGTGAGCGGCAGGTCGTCGAAGCCGACGACGCTGAGGTCCTCCGGGATGCGCAGGCCCAGCTCACGGGCGGCCTCGTAGACGCCGAGCGCCTGGAGGTCGTTGCCCGCGAAGACCGCGGTCGGCCGGTCGGGCAGGCGCAGCAGCTCCAGCCCCGCCGTGTACCCGGCCTCGTGCTGGAACTCCCCCTCGCGGACCAGCTCGGGGTCGATCGGCAGGCCCGCGGTCTCCAGGGCGGCGCGGTAGCCGTCCACCCGGGCCCGGCTGCACATCATCCGCGAGGGCCCGCTGATGACCCCGATGCGGCGGTGCCCGAGTCCGGTGAGATGGCGGGTGGCGGCCAGTCCGCCCTGCCAGTTCGTCGTCCCGACCGAGGGGACGTCGTCCCCCGGGTCGCCCGCCGGGTCCACCACCGCGTACGGGATGCTGCGGCTGGTCAGCTGGGCGCGCTGGGCGGCGGTGAGGTCCGAGAGGACGAGGATCACCCCGACCGGCCGGCGGGCCAGCACCCCGTCCACCCAGGTCTGCCCGGGGGTGAGCCGGCCCGCGCTCTCGGAGAGCACCAGGCTCAGCCCCTCCTCGCGGGCGACGTTCTCCACCCCGCGGACGACCTCCATCGCCCACGCGCTGTCCAGCTCGTGGAAGACCAGATCGATCAGTTGCGACTGGGTGGTGGAGCCGCGTCTGCGCCGGTAGCCGTGCAGCAGCAGCAGCTCCTCGACCTTGGTCCGCGTCCCCGGGGCGACATCGGCGCGGCCGTTCAGCACCTTCGAAACTGTCGGAGCCGAGACTCCGGCCGCGCGGGCGATTTCCGCCAGGGTGGCGGTGCCTTCCGACGATTCGCCGGTGGGCGCGTTCTCCTGATGTGACTGGACGTTTGCGGGGCTCATACCGGGAATCGTAGCTCCCCGCCGCAGGGAGGCAGGGGCTGGACCCCGAGCGGGATTTCCTCCGCCGCCCCTCTTGACGGGCCCGAAACCCGACCGTACGGTTCCGGCAACATTCGCAAGCAAGGCCGAAACATTCGACAGAGGTGCGGTCATGGGGTCGGGAATTTTCACTCGGAGTTCGCGTGCGGCGAGATGGACCGCGGCCGGTGCCGCCATGGTCACGGCAGGCGTGCTCGCCGGCTGCGGATCGAACGGCGGCAGCGGCGGCGGCGGCGACACGATCACGGCGTACGTCTACGGGGACGACGCCGTCAAGATCCAGCAGGCGGCGGTCAAGGAGTTCAACAAGACCTCGAAGGTCAAGGTCAAGCTGATCCCGGTCCCGGGCACGGAGTACGTCAACAAGCTGCGCAGCGCCATGGGCTCGCCCAGCGCCCCGGACATCTTCTACAACTGGGGCGGCGGCTCCATCAAGCCGTACCTCGACGCCGGCCAGCTCGTCGACCTGACCTCGACCGTCAAGAACGACGCCACGCTCAAGGACGGCTTCCTCCCGTCCATCGTCGAGGCGGGCAGCCTCGACGGAAAGATCTACGGGGTGCCGATGCGCGGCATGCAGCCCGTGATGCTCTTCTACAACAAGAAGCTCTTCGCCGAGAACAAGCTGGAGGCCCCCAGGACCTGGGCGGGCCTGCAGCACGCCATCACCACGTTCAAGGCCAAGGGCATCACCCCCTTCGCGCTCGGCGGCCAGGAGAAGTGGCCCGAGCTGATGTGGATGGAGTACCTGCTCGACCGGATCGGCGGCCCCGAGGTCTTCAAGAAGATCCAGAACGGGGACTCCTCCGGCTGGGGCGACCCCGCGGTCCTCAAGTCCGCCCAGACCGTGAAGGAACTGGTCGACGGCGGAGCCTTCGGCAAGAACTTCAACTCCGTCGACTACGGCAGCGGCGCCGCACCCACCCTGCTCAGCAAGGGCAAGGCGGCCATGCACCTGATGGGCTCGTGGGAGTACTCGACCCAGCTCGGCAAGGCACCCGAGTTCGCCAAGAAGGACCTCGGCTGGGCCAACTTCCCGACCGTGGCCGGCGGTGTCGGGGACCCGGCCGACGTGGTGGGCAACCCCACCAACTACTGGTCGATCAACTCCCGCACCAAGCACAAGGACGCGGCCATAGCCTTCCTGAAGACCATGGCCTCCAAGTCCTACGCCCAGGCGCTGGTCGACAACGGTGACGTACCGACCACGTCCAACGCCGCCTCCATGCTGAGCGGCTCGCCCAACCCGCAGTACGCGAAGGACCAGTACGACATGGTCCAGAAGGCCCCGAGCTTCACCCTCTCCTGGGACCAGGCGCTGGAGTCCCGCTACGCCACCCCGCTGCTCACCGAGATCAGCAAGCTGTTCGCCGGCACCTCCACGCCCGAGCAGTTCGTCGCCGCGATGAAGGCCGTCAAGTAGCGATGTCCCACGTCTCTTCGTACAAGAAGGTGCGCGGGGGAGCGAAGGCGGCCGGCGGCCACGTCGGCCGCCCCTCGGTCGGCTGGGCCGTGCCCGGCATCCTCTTCTTCGCCCTCTTCGCGATCGTCCCGCTGGCGATCGCCGTCTACCTCTCCTTCTGCCACTGGGACGGGCTGAACTCCCCGACCCCCATCGGTCTGGACAACTGGACCCGGCTGTTCAAGGACCCGGAGTTCCGCCAGGCCGCCTGGCTCAGCCTGCTGCTCACCTCGGTCAGCTGGGTGTTCCAGACCCCCGTGGCCCTGCTGCTCGGCGTCTGGGCGGCGGGCAGACAGCGCAGCAGGGCCGTGCTCTCGGCGGTCTTCTTCATTCCGCTGCTGCTCTCCACCACGGCCATCGCGATGCTCTTCCACGCCCTGCTCGACCCCAACTTCGGCGTGATCAAGAAGATCGGCCCCTGGTTCGGCATCGACCCCAACATCATGGGCTCGTCCACCGGGGCGCTGCTCACCGTCGCGTTCGTCGGCGGCTGGCAGTTCATGCCCTTCCACACCCTGATCTACCAGGGCGGCACCCGGCAGATCCCGCAGGTCCTCTACCAGGCGGCGGAGATCGACGGCGCCGGCATGCTGCGGCAGTTCTTCCACATCACCCTGCCGCAGCTGCGCCACACCATCACGACCTCATCGGTCCTGATGATCGTCGGATCGCTGACCTACTTCGACACCGTGCTGATCATGACCAGGGGCGGCCCCGGCACGGACACCACCGTGCTCCCGTACCTGATGTACCGGACCGGTTTCCAGACCTACGACCTCGGCTACGCCGCGGCGATCGCGACGGCGCTCGTCGTGGTGGCCACCGCCCTGTCGCTGGTCCTGGTCCGCTTCAGCGGCTTCGGGAACATGCGGTCCACCCGGGAAGGTATGTGACGCGATGTCGATCGACACCCGCCCCGAGACGCGCCCCGCGTCACCCGTGACCCGCGGCCGGCAGACCGCCGCGCGGCGCCGCAGGAGATGGGGCAACCCCCTGGCCGGCCTGGGCTCGACGGTCTGGCTGCTGCTCGTCGTCGTACCGCTCTACACGCTGGTCTCCTCGTCGCTCATGCGGCAGGACGAGGCGCTCAACGGCGACCCGCTGGCCGTCCCGACCCATCCCACGCTCGACAACTACCGCACGGTCCTGGACAGCGGCTTCGCCAGGATGCTGACCAACACCGCCATCGTCGCGGTGGCCACCGTGGCCATCGTCCTGCTGCTCTCGGTACCCGTCGCCTATGTCGCGGTACGGGCCCGCAGCAGGCTCTCCTCGCTCGCCTTCCGGACCTTCCTGCTCGGCGTGGCCATCCCCGCGCAGGCGGTGATCGTGCCGCTGTACCTGCTGATCAGCAAGCTGGGCCTGTACGACAGCCTGCCCGCGATCATCCTGCCGACCGCGGCCTTCGCGATGCCGGTGGCGGTCCTGATCCTCAGCGGCACCATGCGGGACGTCTCCGAGGAGATGTACGAGGCGATGGCGCTCGACGGCGCGACACCGCTGCGGATGCTGTGGCAGCTGGCGATCCCGATGTCCAAGGGCGGCATCAGCACGGTGGCGATCTACACGGCGCTCCAGGCGTGGAACGGCTTCCTGTTCCCGCTGATCCTGACCCAGTCGGAGGAGCACCGCGTGCTGACGCTGGGCCTGTTCAACTTCATGTCCCAGTTCGGGATGAACATCCCCGCCGTGCTGGCCGCGATCGTGCTCTCCGTCGTGCCGATCTTCGCGGTGTACCTCGTGGCGCGCAAGGCGCTGGTCAACGGACTGATGGGGGTGGGCGGCAAGTAGCCCCCACGCCGCCCCGCACCACCGCACTCATGAGAGGAACCCCTGCCCCCATGGCAATCCCCGCTGTCCCGCACGCCCGCGGCGCCGGAGCGGACCCGGCCGTCGACGGACCGTGGCGCGACCCCTCCCGCACCCCCGAGGAGCGGGTGGCCGACCTGATCCCCCGGATGACCCTGGAGGAGAAGGCCGCCCAGCTGTACGGAATCTGGGTGGGCGCCGACGCCGACGGCGACGGGGTCGCCCCGCACCAGAACGACATGGTCGACCCGGTCGACTGGGACGGCCTCACCACCCGCGGCCTCGGCCAGCTCACCCGCCCCTTCGGCACCGCCCCCGTCGACCCCGGCGTCGGGGCACTCGCCCTGGCCCGCGCCCAGGGCCGCATCGCCGGGGCCGGACGCTTCGGCATCCCGGCCCTCGCCCACGAGGAGTGCCTGGCCGGCTTCACGGCCTGGGGGGCCACCGCCTACCCCGTGCCCCTGTCGTGGGGTGCCGCCTGGAACCCGGACCTGGTCGCCGAGATGGCCCGCCGGATCGGCACGGACATGCGCGCGGTCGGCGTCCACCAGGGACTCGCACCCGTCCTGGACGTGGTGCGCGACCTGCGCTGGGGCCGGGTCGAGGAGACCATCGGCGAGGACCCCTACCTGGTGGCCACCATCGGCACCGCCTACGTCCGCGGGCTGGAGTCGGCCGGCATCATCGCCACGCTCAAGCACTTCGCCGGATACGCGGCCTCCGCCGGTGCCCGCAACCTCGCCCCGGTACGGGCCGGGGCCCGGGAGATGGCGGACGTGATCCTGCCGCCGTTCGAGATGGCGCTGCTGGAGGGCGGGGCGCGTTCGGTGATGCACTCGTACGCCGAGATCGACGGCGTGCCCGCGGCCGCCGACCCCGCGCTCCTCACCGGACTGCTCCGGGACACCTGGGGGTTCACCGGGACCGTCGTCGCCGACTACTTCGGCATCGGCTTCCTGGAGACCCTGCACAAGGTCGCCGCCGACCGGGCCGGCGCCGCCCGGCTGGCCCTGGCCGCGGGCGTGGACGTGGAACTGCCCACCGTCCGCAGCTACGGCGACGTCCTGGTCGGCGCGGTGCGGGACGGCGTGGTGGACGAGGCGCTCGTCGACCGCGCCCTGCACCGCGTCCTGCTGCAGAAGTGCGAACTGGGACTGCTCGACCCCGACTGGTCACCGCTGCCCACCGTGCTCGCCGGCGCCGACCCCGACGAGGCCCGCGACACCGTCGACCTCGACCCCCCGGAGAACCGGGCACTGGCGCGCGAACTCGCCGAACAGGCCTGCGTGCTGCTCGCCAACCCCGGCGGCACGCTGCCGCTGCGTGACGGCGCACGGATCGCCGTGGTCGGGCCGCGCGCCGACGACCCGCTGGCGATGCTCGGCTGCTACTCCTTCCCCAGCCACGTCGGTGTCTCGCACCCCGAGGCCGAGATGGGGATCGACGTGCCGACGGTGCTGGAGTCGCTGCGCGGGGAGTTCCCGGGCTCCGGTGTCGGATTCGCCGCGGGCTGCGAGGTGGACGGCACGGACACCTCCGGGTTCGCCGACGCCGTGCGGCTGGCCGGCGAATCCGACGTCTGTGTCGCCGTGCTGGGCGACCGGGCCGGGCTGTTCGGCCGCGGTACGTCGGGCGAGGGCTGCGACGCGGCCGATCTCTCGCTGCCGGGTGTGCAGGGCGAGTTCCTCGACGCCCTGCTGGCCACCGGCACCCCGGTGGTCCTGGTGCTGCTGACGGGCCGCCCGTACGCACTGGGGCGCTGGGCGGACCGGACGGCCGCCGTCGTGCAGGCCTTCTTCCCCGGCGAGGAGGGCGGAGCGGCGCTGGCCGGGGTGCTCTCCGGCCGGGTCAACCCCTCCGGCCGGCTGCCGGTAAGCGTGCCGCGGGGGCCGGGCGGCCAGCCGTGGACGTATCTGCAGCCGCCGCTGGGGCTGGTGAGCGGGGTCAGCAATCTGGATCCGACACCGCTCTACGCCTTCGGACACGGACTGTCGTACACGACGTTCGACTGGGAGCCGGGCGCGTCCGTACCCGCGGAGCTCCCCACCGACGGCTCCACCGGGATCGAGATCACGGTCCGCAACAGCGGCGAGCGCGAGGGGGCGGAGGTCGTACAGCTCTACCTGCACGACCCGGTCGCCCAGACCACCCGCCCGCAGGCCCGGCTGATCGGTTACGCCCGGGTTCCGCTGGCGGCCGGCGCCGCCGCCCGGGTCCGGTTCCGCTTCCACGCGGATCTGGCGTCCTTCACGGGTGTCGCGGGCCGCCGGATCGTCGAGCCCGGTGAGCTGGAACTGCGCCTTGCCACCTCCAGCGACGCGGCCGACGTCCGCCGGACCGTACGGCTGCGGCTCACCGGCCCCGAGCGCGTCGTCGACCACCGTCGCCGGCTCGTCTGCGGCACCTCGGTCGAGCCCGCGCCCCTGCCGGAGCCGGCCGTGCGCTGACCGGTCCTCCCGCCGGGCCCCGTCCACGTGGGCCTCCCCGCCCGATCCGGCCTTGACGCCGCTGCGGGGAGGCCCACGAAACTTTCGAAACAGGAGTGCAGTATGGACAACAACGTTCCGCGGCACACCAGCCGCAGATCGGCGCTGGGGCTCGGCCTGGGCCTCACGGCCCTCACCGCGACACCGCTCGGCTCCCTCCTCGGACTGTCCGCCGAGGCGTCCGCGACCGGTCATGGCCCGGCGGTCCGGCCGTCCGACCCCGGCGCGTACATCTCGTTCGCCGCAAGGCCCGGCAGCTTCGCGCTGGTCAGGAACGGCCGCGCCGCCCCGATCCTGGTCAGCGACGGCGACTGGGACGGCGTCGTCCGGGTGGCGGGCGACCTGCGGAGCGACATCGAACGTGTCACCGGCGTCCGCCCCGCCCTCTCACACGGCGCGGTGCCCGGGGCCCGCGAGATCACGGTCATCGGCACCGTGGGCCGCAGCCCGCTGATCGACGGGCTGATCGCCAGGGGCAAGCTCGACGTCTCCGCGATCCGGGGCAGGTGGGAGACCAGTCTCCAGACCGTCGTGGACAAGCCGCTGCCCGGCGTCGACCGCGCCTTCGTGATCGCGGGCAGCGACCAGCGGGGCACGATCTTCGGTACGTACGACGTCTCGCGCGGCATCGGCGTCTCGCCCTGGTACTGGTGGGACGACATCGCCCCCGTGCACCGGGACGAGATCCACGTCCTGCCCGGCCGTCACAGCCAGGGCACCCCGGCCGTGAAGTACCGCGGCTTCTTCATCAACGACGAGAACCCGGCGCTCGGCACCTGGGCCCCCGCGTACTTCGGCCCCGGAAAGGCGCCCGGATTCGAGGGCGGCTTCAACGCCGGCTTCTACGCCAGGATCTTCGAAGTGATGCTGCGGCTGAAGGCCAACTACCTCTGGCCCGCCGTCTGGGGCCGCGCGTTCGCCGAGGACGACCCGCTCAACCACGCCACGGCCAAGGCGTACGGCGTCGTCATGGGCACCTCGCACGAGGCGCCCATGATGCGCGGCATCGAGGAGTGGAACCGCCACGCGGTCGCGGCGGTACGCGACAGCACCGGAGCCGTCACCGTCCCCGGCCACGACCCCTACGGCGGCACCGGCGAGTGGTCCTTCCGACGCAACGCCGAGGCGATCAAGGCGTACTGGGCCGACGGCATCCGCCGGATGAAGGAGGAGGACTTCGAGGGCGTCGTCACCCTGGGGATGCGCGGCAACGGTGACGTCAGCCTGCCCGACGGCGACGGCATCGAGCTGATGACCGAGATCATCGCCACCCAGCGGCAGATCCTGGCCGAGGTCTCCGGCCGGGACGTCACCACGATCCCGCAGGTCTGGACGCTCTACAAGGAGGTCCAGCACTACTGGGACCGCGGGCTGCGGGTCCCCGACGACGTCACGGTGGTGCTCACCGACGACAACTGGGCCAACATCCGCAAACTGCCCGACCTGGGGAACGACGCCCGCGCGGGCGGTTACGGCCTCTACTACCACTTCGACTACGTCGGTGTCGGCCGCAACTACAAGTGGGTGGACACCGCCTCCCTGCCCAACATGTGGGACCAGCTCCACCAGTCCGTCGCCTACGGGAACCACGGTCTGTGGGTCACCAACGCCGGCGACCTCAAGGGCAACGAACTGCCCACGCAGTTCTTCCTGGAGTACGCCTGGAACCCGGAGCGCTGGACCCTGGACCGGCTGCCGGAATGGGAGGAGCAGTACGCCCGGCAGAACTTCGGCGAGCACCAGGCGGCCGCGGTGGCCGAGGTGCTGCGCACGTACGCCCGGCTCCAGTCGCGGCGCAAGCCCGAACTCCTCAACCGGAAGATCACCCTCGATCCGGCCAAGGACCCCGCCGAGGACAGCTCGGCGATCGTGTACGACGACGAGGCGACGCCGTTCAGCATCGTCGACTACCGCGAACTGGAGCGGGTCACCGAGGAGTGGCGCACGCTCGGCGCCGAGGCGGAACGGGTCGGGCGCAGGCTGCCGGCGTCCGCACAGGACGCCTGGTACGAACTGGTCGGCTACGAGGTGCTGGCCACCGCCAATCTGTACGCGCTGCGCGCGGCGGAGTTCACCAACCTGCACTACGCCCGGCAGGGCCGGGCCCTCACCAATGACCTCGCGGCCGCCGCCGAGGCCCGGCTCGCCGATGACCTGGCCCTGGCGGCCCGCTTCAACACGCAGGTGGCGGGCGGGAAGTGGCAGGGATTCCAGACCCAGCCGCACATCGACTACGGCGATGTGGCCCGCTACGGACCGAACGCCCCGTGGCAGCAGCCCGAGATCGACAACGTCGCCCTCAAGGACGTGCTGTTCCCGGCGGTCAAGCGCATCGAGCTGCCCTCCGGGGCCGAGATGGGCGTGGCCGTCGACGGTTCGGCGGGGTGGTGGCCGCACGAGCGAAGCGCGGCCGTGCTGCCCGTCTTCAGCCCGTACCAGAGCCAGCCCGCGCAGTACATCGAGGTGTTCAACCGGGGCCGGGCCCCGTTCGGCTACCGGGTGCGCACCGGTGCCCCCTGGCTGATCGCGGACCGGGTCCGGGGCCGGGTCGACCGGCAGGACCGGATCACCCTGCGGGTCGACTGGGACAGGGCCCCGGAGGGGGTCACCGAGGTCCCGGTCACGGTCAGCGGACCGGACGGGCCGGACGTCGTCGTCACGGCGGTCGTCGACCGCCCCGCCGTGTCCCGCTCGCGCCTGGACGGTTTCGTCGAGGCCAACGGGTACGTCTCCATCGAGGCCGACCACTACAGCCGGGCCGTCGGCGGCGACGGGATCAGCTGGCAGCGCATCCCGGACATCGGAAGGACCGGAGCCGGGATGGAGCCCTTCCCGGTCACCGCGGCCCGGCAGACCCCCGGCGGCGCCGGCCCGCGGCTGGAGTACCGGGTCAGCCTCTTCACCACCGGCCCGGTCACCGTGCACGCGTATCTCTCGCCCCGCAACAATCCGCTGCCGACCGACGGACTGACGTACGCCGTCTCCTTCGACGACGCCGCACCCCAGACGGTGAACGTCACCAAGGCGACGGGGGCCGACGACGGCACCATGAACCCGCAGTGGGCCCGCCACACCTCCGACAACGTCAACATCACCGAAACGGTGCACCACATCGGCGACGCCGGAGTGCATGTGCTGAAATTCTGGATGGTCGACCCGACGGTGGTGCTGCAGAACCTGGTGGTCGACACCGGCGGACTCAAGCCCAGCTACCTGGGCCCGCCGGAGAGCCTCCGGCTGCACTGAGCCCGGGGGTCCGGGCCAGGGAGAGCAGAGCGAATGAAGAGCGGCAACGACGGCACCGGCGCGCCGGCCGAGCACCTCGAAGTGACCCCCGTCGGCAGTGCGGTCGAGATCAGGATCGGCACACCGCCGGGAGACCGCGTGCTCCTCTGCACCCCGGCCCGTGCCCGTGAGCTGGCCGCTGCTCTCGGCCTCGCGGCGGACGAGGCCGAGAGCACGGCGTCGGCGGACCCCGTCACCGTCCGGGCGGACGAGCTGCGCCGCGGGGACGTGCGCGACGGCGACCGGATCATGACGGTGGACGCCGTCCGGACCGACGGGGACACCGCCCATGTCACCTGGAAGTCGGGTGCGGGCCGCAGCTGGAGTCAGGCGTACGACGCCGACGCCAGGATCACTCTGCGCCGCAGGCGGCAGGGCGGGCGGTAACACCGGTCGGCGGCCCCGCCCTGCCGCGCACGGTCGCGGCCGGGGGCGCACCCTGGAGGGGAGTCCCCGGAGGTGAGCGCCATGACGCAGACGGCTGTCGGATGGCACATCGAGCTGGAATTCGAGGAAGACACCCATCGCACCCGCGCGGCCGCCCTGGTGCGGCTGTCCGACGGGAGCGAGGTGCGGGCCCACGGCTACGCCAGCCGCCATCCCTCCGACTCCGAACAGCCCCGGGTGGGAGAGGAGATCGCGGGGGCCCGCGCACTCAACGAACTGGCGATGAAGCTGCTGACCAAGGCGCACGACGAGATCGACGAGGCATCCGGCCGCACGTCGTACCCGCTGACCTGAGCGAGAGGGGCCCTGGCGCTTTCCGCGTCACCTTGTACGAGAGGCGTCGTAATTTGACGGACGTCGTAGTACGGGATGTATCGTACTAGCGATCCTTTCCGTACCCGGCGAAACGGAGTCCGTCGTGAGTGCCCTTTTCGAGCCCTTCACCCTGAGGTCGCTTGTCGTGCCCAACCGGGTGTGGATGGCACCCATGTGCCAGTACAGCGCCGCACCGGTGGGGCCGGACACGGGCGTGCCCACGGACTGGCACTTCGCCCATCTCGCCGCCCGCGCCACGGGGGGAACGGGCCTCATCCTCACCGAGGCGACGGCCGTCAGCCCCGAGGGGCGCATCAGCCCGGCCGACCTGGGCATCTGGAACGACACCCAGGTCGCGGCGTTCCGCCGGATCACCGACTTCGTCAAGGCGCAGGGCTCCGCCGTCGGAATCCAGCTGGCCCACGCCGGCCGCAAGGCGTCGACCGCCGCTCCCTGGACCGGCGGCGGACCCGTCGGCCCCGACGCGCACGGCTGGACGCCCGTCGCCCCCAGCCCCCTCCCGTTCGACACCGGCTACCCCGTGCCGCACGAACTGACCGTGGACGAGATCCAGGGCGTCGTCGCCGACTTCCGCGAGGCCGCTCGCCGTGCCGTCGAAGCGGGCTTCCAGGTCGCCGAGATCCACGGCGCGCACGGCTACCTCGTCGGACAGTTCCTCTCGCCGCACAGCAACCACCGCACCGACGAGTACGGCGGCAGCTACGAGAACCGCGTCCGCTTCGCCCTCCAGGTCGTCGACGCCGTACGCGAGGTGTGGCCCGAGGACCTGCCCGTCTTCTTCCGCATCTCCGCCACGGACTGGCTCACCGAGAACGCGGAGGACGAGCGCGAGGGCTGGACCGCCGACGAGACCGTCCGGCTGTCGGAGGAGCTCCGCGCCCACGGCGTCGACCTGCTGGACGTCTCCACCGGCGGAAACGCGCCCCGCGCCCGGATCGAGAGCGGACCGGGCTACCAGGTCCCCTTCGCCGAGCGTGTCAAGCGGGAGACCTCGCTGCCCGTCGCCGCCGTCGGCCTGATCACGGACCCGCAGCAGGCCGAGAAGATCCTCACCGAGGGGCGCGCGGACGCCGTGCTCCTGGGGCGCGAACTGCTGCGCAGCCCGTCCTGGGCACAGGACGCGGCCCGCGAACTGAGCGCCCGGGCACACGCCCCCGAGCAGTACGCCTACGCGATCTGACCGATCGCCCGGGGCACGCGACCGCCCTCCCCGCACGTCCCGCCCCGCCGTCCTCCGGCGGTGGCCCGGGCGCTGCGGGGAGGGCGGTTGCGTGCGTACCGTCCGGATCGCGGCATCCGTTCATCGCGCGTTCACCCGGGATGGCTGCCGGGGCATTCCCTCCTGCGCCGCGGGGATCTACGCTCGGCCGCGAATCGATCACCGTTGCAACCGGCCGGACCCCGGTCGCTGACAACGTTGTCCGAACTCCCCGGAAGGTACCGCGACATGCCCCCCAGACCGCTGACCGCGACCCGGCGCCTCGCCGCGCGAACAGCCGCCGTGGTCATCACCGGCGCGCTGGCCGCCGCCGTCCTGCCCGCCGCCGAGGCCGCGACGCCCGTCACCCGCCCCACCGCCTATGTCGACCCGCTCATCGGCAGTGCGAACGGCGGTAACACCTTTCCGGGCGCCACCGCCCCGAACGGCATGATCGCCTGGTCGCCGACGAGCACCAAGGGCGACCAGACGGGCACCGGCGCCGCGAACGGCTACCAGTACGACACCACCCGGCTGCGCGGCCTGAGCCTCACCCACGTCAACGGCGCCGGGTGCGACCCGGGCGCCGCCGGTGACATCCCGGTCATGCCGTTCGTCGGGGACATCACCTCGTCGCCGTCGGCCGACACCAAGGACGCCGTCTACGCCGCGGACTTCTCGCACGACGACGAGCGGGCCGTGCCGGGCCGCTACACCCTCGGCCTCGACTCCGGAGCCACCGCCGACCTCGCGGTGAGCCGCCGGGCCGGTGTGGCCGACTTCGCCTTCCCGGCCGGGGAACCCGCCAACCTGCTCTTCCGCGTCTCGAACTCGCTCAACGGCAGCGAGGACGCCGAGGTGCGGATCGACACCGCCCGCCGCAAGGTCACGGGCTCGGTGCTCACCGGCGCGTTCTGCGGCCGCCGCGCCAACGGCGGCACCAACAACCGCAAGAGCTACTACCGCCTCTACTTCACCGCCTCCTTCGACCGCGCCTTCTCCTCCACCGGCACCTGGAAGGACGGCACGCTCGCCCCCGGCTCGACCGCCGGCAGCGGCGGCGAGGGCTACGCCACCGGCGCGGACCGGGCCGGCCGCGGCTCGGGCGGCTGGGTCGGCTTCGACACCACGACCGACAGCGACGTCCACATGCGGGTCGGTATCTCCTACGTCAGCCAGGCCGGCGCCGAGGCCAACCTGAAGGCGGAGATCGCCCCGCACGCGGGCGTCGACGACGTCGCGGCGGCCGCGAGCCGCAGCTGGGACCGCGAGCTGGCCTCCGTACGCACGGGCGGCGGCACGGAGGCGCAGCGCACCGCCTTCTACACCGCGCTGTACCACTCCCTGATGCAGCCCAACATCATCAGCGACACCGACGGCCGCTACCCGGGCATGGACGGGAAACCCCACCGGATCGAGCGCGGACAGGGGGCGCAGTACAGCAACTTCTCCGGCTGGGACCAGTACCGGGCGCAGATCCAGCTGCTCGCCCTCATCAAGCCGGAGATCGCCGGGGACTTCGCCCAGTC
This sequence comes from Streptomyces sp. NBC_01257, assembly GCF_035917255.1. Classification (NCBI taxonomy): domain Bacteria; kingdom Bacillati; phylum Actinomycetota; class Actinomycetes; order Kitasatosporales; family Streptomycetaceae; genus Streptomyces; species Streptomyces sp. NBC_01257. The sequence goes on along the minus strand of NZ_CP108472.1, from coordinate 1,047,200 downwards.
GCTGTACAACTTCGCCCGGCAGAACGGCGGTGTGTGGGACCGCTGGGTGCACATCAACGGCGCCACCCACGTGATGACCGGCGACCCCACCGCGGCCACCCTCGCCACGTTCTACGCCATGGGGGTGCGGAACTTCGACTACGAGGGCGCGTACGAGTCGCTGGCGCGGCAGGCGACCGTCCCCGTGGCCGACGGGCTCTCGGACGCGGGCTGCCCGGGGCAGTGCACCGGCCAGCGTCCCAACCTGGCCCAGTACCTGGACTCCCACTACGCGCCCCAGGACGTCTGCCACTGCTGGGGCGGCGCCGCCGAGACACTGGAGGACGCGGTCGCCGACGACGCGCTCGGCCGCTGGGCGGGGCTGCTCGGCCGGGACGAGGAGGCCGCGGCGTTCAGGGAGCGCGGCGGCTGGTGGCGCAACGTGTACAACGCGCAGGCCACGGACGGGGCCGGCACCGACGGCTACATCCAGCCCCGCAACCTCGACGGCTCCTGGGCCGGGCCGTTCAGCCCGGGCAGCGACCGCGGCTTCGCGCAGGGCACCAGCGCCACGTACACCTGGATGGTCCCGCAGGACGTCCAGGGGCTCGCGGAGGCGATGGGCGGCCGGGTCATCGCGGCGCGGCGCCTGGACGGCTTCTTCCACAAGGCGGACGGCTCCTGGTCGGTGAAGGGCGGTGACGCGGTGCGCTACGACCCCACCAACGAGCCCGGCATCCACGCCCCTTGGCTCTACAACGCCCTCGGTCAGCCGTGGAAGACGCAGGAGACGGTCCGCGAGATCCTGAACACGGTCTACGGGACCGGCCCGCGCGGGCTGCCGGGCAATGACGACCTGGGCACCATGTCCGCCTGGTACGTCTTCTCCGCGCTGGGCCTCTACCCGCAGACGCCGGGCGGCGCCTCGATGCTGCTGGGCGCCCCGCTGTTCCCGAAGGCGGTGATCGACCGGCCGCACGGCGGGGACATCACGATCACCGCTCCGGCCGCCGACGCCGCCCATCCGTACATCGACGCGGTGACGGTCGACGGGCGCGCGCACGACCGTTCGTGGACGGACGCGAGCCTGCTCGGCCGGGGTGGCTCGCTCGTCTACCGGCTGTCCGCCACCGCCAACACCTCGTGGGCCACGGCCCCTTCGGGGCTGCCGCGGTAGCCGGACGGCGAGCCTGTGCCGGATCGGCCGCGCCGTGTGCGCGGCGATCCGGCACAGGCGTGGCACGGGTTCGGTGCCAGAGGTTTCTATCGTTGAAAATTCTCTGTGCACGACTGTTGTTTTGCGTTTGATGCTGTGGCTCAATGTTCGATTGTGTGCTGTGCCTCACAGGTTCGAGGCACTTCAGCTCTCTCGACAGGACGACGCCTTGAGACGACAAATGCCCCGCCCCCGCGCTCTGTTCCGAACGGCGGCCGTGGCCGCAGCACTGCTGGTCCCCGTCGGGGCCACCCTGGTCCCGGCCGCCGCAGCCACCCCCGCCGCAGCCGCCGGCACCGCCTCCGCGACCACCTTCAAGGCCGGTGACCCGGCCACAGCCGTGCACGGGCTGAAGGGCGAGTACTTCAGCATGTCCGCGCCGGGTGCGCGGGACTTCGACAAGCTCGGCGGGGTCGCCCTCGACCCGCAGATCAACTTCCCCGGTCTCACCGGCACGTTCGAGTCCACCACCGGCCGGACCGAGAACACCACCGCCCGCTGGACCGGCAACATCACGGCCCCCGAGGACGGGGACTACACCTTCGCCGCGAGCGGCGACAACGGCTTCCGGCTCTTCATCGACGGCCAGGTGGTCATCGACCACTGGGAGCCGGACTGGGACAACGAGCAGACCAGCAAGCCGGTCGCGCTCAAGGCCGGTGAGCCGCACACGTTCAAGCTGGAGATGTTCCAGGACACCGGCGGCGCGAACATGTTCCTGCGCTGGTCCAGTGCCACGCTCGCCCGGCAGATCGTGCCCGAGTCCGCCTTCACCCCGCCCGCGGACTTCGAGGTCTACCCGGTCGGGCTGAGCGTCGCGGACAACGGCCTGAAGCTCCGGGCGACGTTCGAGGACAAGGTGGCCGACTACGCCGCCCTGAAGGACCACCTCACCATCGAGGCCGACACCTCGCCGATCCCGGTGAAGTCCGTCGCCCGGGTGCCGGGCAACGCCAAGGCGCTGGACATCACCCTGACCGGGCCCGTCCAGAAGGGCCAGCAGGTCAGGGTCGGGTACGACGGCGAAGCCGGCCTCCAGGTCGGCGGCAAGGCCGTTCCCCAGATCAGCCGCACCGCCACGAACCTGTCCACGCACCGGCTGACCACCACCTGGGGCGACAAGGTCGACCGCAACCACCCGCTGCCCGAGTACCCCCGGCCGCAGCAGGTGCGCGACGACTGGAAGAACCTCAACGGCCCGTGGGAGTTCGCCGGGGCCAAGGCCGGTGAGCAGCCCGTCTTCGGCAAGAAGCTGGGCGAGCGCATCACCGTGCCCTACCCGGTCGAGTCGCAGCTCTCCGGTCTCGAGCGCCACGAAGACCACATGTTCTACCGCAAGCTCGTCACCGTCCCGAAGAACTGGGCCGTCAAGGGTGACAAGCACGGCAAGGGCCAGAGCAACCGGCTGAAGCTCAACTTCGGTGCCGTCGACTACCAGGCCACCGTCTGGGTCAACGGCAAGCAGGTCGCCGAGCACACCGGCGGCTACACCGCCTTCAGCGCCGACATCACCGACGCGGTCAAGGGCAGCGGTCAGCAGGAGATCGTCGTCGCGGTCACCGACACCACCGGCGCCGACCAGCCCACCGGCAAGCAGTCCGCCAACCCCGGCGGCATCTTCTACACCGCCTCGTCCGGCATCTGGCAGACCGTCTGGATGGAGCCCGTAGCCCCGGCGGCCGTCGACTCCCTGACGACCACCCCGGACATCGGCAAGGGCCGGCTCGCCCTGACGGTCAACTCCGCCGACGCCTCGTCCTCCGCCCGGATCACCGCCGTCGCCCGCGACAAGAAGGGCAAGGTCGTCGGCAGCGTCACCGGCCCGGCCAACCGCGAGCTGAGCCTGCCGGTCGCGAAGCAGCACCTGTGGACGCCTGACGACCCCTACCTCTACGACCTGAAGGTCACCCTCGACGACGGCCGCTCCAAGGACACCGTCGACAGCTACTTCGGCATGCGGTCCTTCGGTGTCGCCGAGGTCGGCGGCTACCAGAAGCTGGTCCTGAACGGGAAGCCGTTCTTCTCCCTCGCCCAGCTCGACCAGGGCTTCTACCCGGACGGCCTGAACACGGCGCCCAGCGACTCCGCCCTGCTCTTCGACCTGAAGGCGCAGAAGGACCTCGGCTTCAACTCCGTGCGCAAGCACATCAAGGTCGAGCCCGCGCGCTGGTACTACCACGCCGACCAGCTGGGTCTGCTGGTGTGGCAGGACTTCGTCTCCGGCAACCTCACCGGCGAGAAGGGCCACAAGGCCTTCCTCGACCAGGGCGCCGAGATGATGAAGCAGCTGCACAACTACCCCTCGATCGGTGCCTGGATCGTCTTCAACGAGGGCTGGGGCGAGTGGGACCGCACCGAGACCGGCAAGATCACCGAGCAGGTCCAGGCCGCCGACCCCTCCCGCGTCGTCAACGCCCACAGCGGTGTCAACTGCTGCAACTCGAAGGGTGACTCGGGCAAGGGCGACATCATCGACCACCACGACTACAACAACACCGACCCGGCCTTCCCGGACGACAACCGCGCGGCGATGGACGGCGAGCACGGCGGATTCACCCTGCGGATGCCCGGACACATGTGGCCCGGCGCGCCCACCGCGATCTACAGCGGTGTCGCCGACAAGGCCGCGCTGACCGCCAAGTACGTCGAGAACACCCGTAAGTACTACCTGGAGGCGGCCGGCGCCGAACTCTCCGGCTCCATCTACACCCAGGTGACCGACCTGGAGAACGAGCTCAACGGGCTCTGGACGTACGACCGCCGCGAGATCAAGGTCGACCCGGCCCAGGTCCGCAAGATCAACCGAGAGGTCATCGCCGCCGGCGCGGCCGCCGGTGAGCGGGACGAGATCAAGGGCGGCGGCGCCTGGTCCCTCGACGAGAACAAGGGCACCGAGGCCGCCGACAGCGGGCCGAACCACAAGGCCCTCACCCTCTCCGAGGGCACGTCCTGGACGGCCGGCGTGCACGGCTCGGCGCTGAAGTTCGACGGCGCGGGCCAGTACGCCGAGACCGACGGCCCGGTCGTCGACACCACCGGCGACTACACCGTCTCCGCCTGGGCGTCGCTGGACGCCCTGCCCGGCAACTACGCCACCATCGTCAGCCAGGACGGCCGGCGTCAGGAGAACCCGTTCTACCTCCAGTACGGCCAGGGCGGATTCGCCTTCTCCACCCCCGGCGCCCACCGCGCCCGGCTGGAGATGAAGCCCGAGCTCGGCCAGTGGTACCACGTGGTCGGTGTGCGCAGCGGTGACGAGATCAAGCTGTACGTGGACGGCAAGCTCGCCGCGACCGCGCCGGCTGGATCGGCCGACGTCAGCAGCGGAGCCCTGGCCGTGGGCCGCGCCAAGTGGTCGGGTGGGAACACCGACTTCTGGAACGGTTCCGTCGACCAGGTCGCGGTGTACGACAAGGCCCTGACCGCCGACGAGGTGAGCGCGCTGCACGACAGCGAGCAGCCGTAGTCCGGGCTGTTCGTGAAGTGCTGAACCCCTGAAGTACCGAAACCGCTGCCTGCCACCGCATCCGTGCGGCGGCAGGCAGCGGCATGCGCCGCGTGGGGGGCCGGGAGGTGCCGGGACATGTGACCCTGACCCGCACCCACGACGTCCCGGCGGCGCAGACCGGGCTTCCACGGGACGAACTGGCCTCGCTGCCAAGCATGTTCACGGCCGCATCGGCTCGGCGACATGGTGTGGCGGGTGTCTGCTCGCGACCGCGGCGGCCGGCCGGCGCTGCCGCACACGTATCTCGCCCCGGCTGTCGGGACGCGCCAGACCGACGGCCCGGATGCGACGCGGTCGCGTCGTGTCCGGGCCGTCGGCCACAGCGATGGAGCGGGCGGGTCAGATCACGGCGCCCAGGGCGCCTCCACCGCCCAGGTGGTGTCCTCGGTGAAGGTGGCCGGGTTGTCCCAGGCGTGCCCGCCGCCCGGTGTGGCCAGCCACACCTCCGAATCGATGTGGCGCAGATAGCTGCCCGGCAGATTGGCGCTGGACAGTCGCACGCCCCCGGTGCCGGCTACGGCGCACCAGGTGGCGTCGGCCTTGAAGAGCGCCGAGCCGTCGTTGGCGTCGCGGCGGACCCGGAAGTCGCGGTGCCGGAGGTACTCGCCGGGATAGTTGCGGGACTCCAGCGAGTAGCAGTTGCTGTTGGCGAGTCCGGTGACGATCTTCCAGGTGGCGTCGTTCTTCAGCAGTCCGCTGCTTCCCGCGTCGACGACCTCGGTGAAGGCGAGCGCGTCCTGGTGGCGCAGGTACTTGTTGGTGTACCCGGGCGTCGTGACGCGGAGCGACTTGTACTGCCCGGTGGGCAGGGTCACGGGCGGGGCCGGGTTGCGTGAGGCGTTGATGAGGGCCTGGTTGGCGGCCTTCACCCGTGCGGTGTCCACCTTGACGACCTGGCGGTCGTAGGTGAGCAGCCCGTTCGCCTCGTTCTCGACGTCGGTGATCTCCGTGTAGACCGAGGCGGAGAGGCCCGCGGGCAGCTGGCCGACGCGGATGCTGTCGAGCAGCCCGACGAAACGGTTGTTCAGCGCGGAGACGCTCGCCTGGTCCTCGTAGCTGAAGCCGCCGCCGGGGAACCACTCGTGTCCGGGGACCTTGTAGCCGAGGCCGCCGAACTCACCGAGGACCGCGGCTCTGGTCGCGGTCGGCGCGGTGTTGCCGGGGCCGACGTAGATGTGGTTGTCGACCACGTCCCCGTTGCCGCCGTCCACCGAGCCGCAGCAGTTGACCCCGCTCATGTTGTTCACCAGGCGGGAGGGGTCGTAGGCCTTCACCTCGTTGGCGATCCTGGCCTGGTCGTACTGCCCCCAGCCCTCGTTCTGGTCGACCCACATCACCAGCGAGGGCGAGCTGCGGTGCTGGTCGATGATCGCGTGGAACTCGGCCTCCCACTGGGTGCGGGCCGCCGTGCCGGGGCTCTTGCCGGTGTCCATGGCGGGCATGTCCTGCCAGACGAGCAGGCCCAGCTTGTCCGCCCAGTAGAACCAGCGCTGCGGTTCCACCTTGATGTGCTTGCGGACCATGTTGAAGCCGAGGTCCTTGTGGGCCTGGAGGTCGGACTTGAGGGCGGCGTCGGTCGGCGCGGTGTAGATGCCGTCCGGCCAGTAGCCCTGGTCCAGGGTGCCGGTCTGGAACACGAACTTCCCGTTGAGCACCGGCCGCAGCACACCGTCGACCTTGGCCACGGCGATCGACCGCATGCCCGTGTAGCCGCTTGCCGAGTCGGTGACGGCCGAGCCGTCGAGCAGCTCCGCCTTCACGTCGTACAGGAACGGGTCCTCCGGAGTCCACAGATGCGCGTTGGGCACCGGGACGGAGATCTCGGAGCCGACGGTGCCGGTGGCCGTGCCGACCACGGTTCCGCCGCTGGAGACGGTGACCCGGGCGGTGCGGCCGGACGCGGACGCGCCCTGCACCTTCACCCGCAGGGTGCTGTCGCCCAGGTTCGGCGTCATGTCGAGACGGGTGATGTGGGCCGCCGCGACCGGCTCCAGCCAGACGGTCTGCCAGATGCCGGAGGCCGCGGTGTAGAAGATGCCGCCGCCGCTGTGCGGCTGCACGTCGTTGATGCGCTGCTTGCCGACGGCCTGGCCGCCCGTCTGCGTCGGGTCGTACACGGACACCACGACCGTGTTCGTACCCCCGTTGAGCTGAGGGGTGATGTCGTACGCGAACGAGTCGTAGCCGCCCTTGTGGGCGCCGACCTGGGTGCCGTTGACCCAGACCGTCGTCTGCCAGTCGGAGGCGCCGAAGTTCAGCTCGACCCGGCGGCCGTTCCAGCCGGCGGGCACGGCGAAGGTGCGCTTGTACCAGAGCTTGTCATTCTCGGTGATCCTGCGCTGGATGCCGGAGAGCGCGGACTCCGCGACGAACGGCACCCGGATCTGATCGGGGAACGAGGACGGCTGCCCGGCGTCGCGGCCGGTCACCGCGAAGTCCCAGATGCCGTTGAGGTTGGCCCAGTCGGGCCGGGTCAGCTGCGGGCGCGGATACTCCGGCAGCGGCTTGTCGACCGGGACCTGGGCGGTCCACGGCGTCGTCATCGGGGACGGCTTGGGTGCCCAGGAGGCGGCACCGGCCGGCGCCGATCCGACTCCCACCAGTGCCGAGGACACCAGCGCCAGCAGTCCGGTCGTGGCGATCGCCCGTCTCCACCACGGCCTGCGGCCGGGCACACGTAAACGGCTCATCGGTTCGTCTCCTTCGCCGGGGGCTGCCCCCGGTACGGGGAAACTCCCCGCGCCGGATGGCGCGGGGAGCGGTGCGGGATGTGCGGAGGAACGGTCGGGGGTCAGACGAGCTGCCACAGGTGGTCGTCGGTGCCGGTGTCACCGAACTGGACGACGTGGGCGCTGTCCTGGGTGGACATGTTGTCGACGCCGAGGACCTTGCCGGAGTGGCGGTTGCGGATGCGGTACCAGCCGTCGCCGTCGGGGACGAGCTGCCAGAGGTGGTCGTCGGTGCCGTTGTCGTCGAACTGGACGACGTAGGCGCTGTCCTGGGTGGACATGTTGTCGACGCCGAGGACCTTGCCGGAGTGGCGGTTGCGGACGCGGTACCAGCCGTCGCCCTCCGGGACCAGCTGCCAGTCGTGGTCGTCGGTGCCGGTGTCACCGAACTGGACGACATGGGCGCTGTTGGCGGTGGACATGGCGTCGACGCCGAGGACCTTGCCGGAGTGGCGGTTGCGGATGCGGTACCAGCGGTCGGACAGCCAGGGCCCGGCGCCCGGGTCGGCCGTGGGGAACGAGGTGATGCGCAGCCGCGCCGCCCCCATGGGGACGAGCGTGATCTCCTCGACCGGCTCGGTGGTGCCGGCCGGGCCGTCCTGGAGCGGCGCGACGACGTGCTCGCCGTCCGCCGTCCACTCCGGGATCCGCCGGGCCCTCGCCGTCATGGTCAGCGGGGTGCCCTCCAGTGTGAACGGGTTCGCGTCCTTGAGGTGGCGGACGCTGTGGTGGCGCAGCGAGGCGGCCGGTTTCCGCTCGTCGAGGACGAGGCCGTAGTTCCACGGGCTCGTGGCGTGCACCGCGTACTCCGGGAACTGGTCGGTGCCGCCGATGCGCTCGTACGTCTCGTCGATGCGCAGGGAGTACGTGAGCGGGCCGCGGTCCACGCTGACGGAGGCGTGGTTGTGCTCCCAGGTGCGGACCGTGGTCCGCTGCGGGAAGCGGAGCGTCACCCGGTCGCCGTCGGACCAGGTGCGGTCCACGCGGGTGAAGGCCGGGCCCGCGGGGGCGGCGACCGGACGCCCGTTGACCTTGACCTCCGGGCTGTCGCACCAGGCCGGTACCCGCAGCACCAGGGGGAACGACAGCTTCTTCGGCGCCTTCAGGGTCAGGGTGACCGTGTCCGTGAAGGGGTAGCCGGTCTCCTCCGTGAACGTGACCTCGGTGCCGTCCGCGACCTTCGCGGTGACCTCGCAGCTCGCGTACATCGCGGCGGCCAGCCCGCCGTCCGGGGTGGCGAGCCACAGCTCCTCGACGAAGTAGGGCCAGCCCATGCCGTAGTTGTGCGGGCAGCAGCGGTACTGGTCGACGCCGGGCAGGAACGCCTGCATGGCGAAACCGTTCTGGAACTGCCGGCCGCTCTTGGGGACGTCGTCCAGGTCCACGCTGTTGGCGCTGGTGATGTAGTGGACGGACTTGCCCGACGGGTCGAGCGAGGCGGGCAGCGAGTTGAAGGCCAGCTCCTCGCAGCGGTCGGCCCACAGCGGATCGCCGGTGATCCGGGTGAGCAGCTGGTGGCTGGCCATGAACTCGACGATGCCGCAGGTCTCGAAGCCCTGCCGGGGGTCGCCGTGCCCGGGGCGCGCGTTCTCGTCCCCGGCGAAGCCGCCGCCGGGGAACTGCCCGTACTGGTCCATGGCCTTGCCGTACGTCCCGTACGTGTTCCGGGTGTCCTCGGCCGAACCGCTGCGCAGCGCGTACTGGGCGGGCTCGCGGAAGCCCTGCGCGATGTTGACGTTGTGCAGGTTGACCAGGTTGTCGCCCCAGTCGGCACCGTTCGCGTGGATCTTGTCGGCGAGGTCCAGGAGGAAGGTGTCGCCGGTGCGGTTGAAGAGCCAGAAGACACTGTCCAGGCCGTCGCCCCAGCGCAGTGCGATCCAGCTGGTGTTGAAGGCGCCGGGTCCCTGGGCGTTCATGTAGCGGAAGAACCGGCTGAGGAACGGGATGACGCGGGTGTCGCCCGAGTACTCCTGCCAGGAGCGCAGGGCCTGCACCAGCGGCAGGAACGGCCAGAAGTCCGGGCCGCCGTTCAGGGACGTGCGCAGCGCCTTCGGCCCGAAGAAGCCGTCGGACTGCTGGGTGGCGAGGATCGCGTCGAACCAGCGGCGCACGGCGGCGAGCGCCGTCGCGTCACCCGTGACGATCGCCAGGTCGGTGTAGCCGCGCAGCCAGTACGGGACCTCCTCCCAGCCGCCCAGCTCGGGGCGGACCCAGCCGGTGGCCGTGAAGTCGAGGAAGTGCGAGAACTCCTCGTACCGGCCGCACAGTCCGTCCAGCTGGAGCTTCAGCTGTCCGGCGAGCCAGCCGCGTGCGGTGACCCGGCCGGGGGGCAGCTTCAGGAAGGCCGTCGGGTGCAGGGGCGCGGCGTTGGGGGAGTAGTGGCCGCCGTGGGCGGGCCTGGCGCGGTGTTCGGCCGCGGTCGCCGTGGTGGCCCAGCGGCCCGAAGCGGCCGTGGTGGCGGCGACGGTGGCCAGCGCGCCGGCCATGAGTTGTCTGCGGTTCAGGGGCATGGAGGGGCTCCTGCTCTCGGCCGGCCGTGCGGGGCTCCGGCTCGGGGACGGCACATGACACGTGCGGGGGTTGCCATGACGCCCACCGGCCCGGGGCGGAACCGGACGCGCGCACGGCAAGGCACGCCGTCGCGACCGGAGGGGTGGCGCGGCACCGTGCTTGCAACGTTGGAAAATTGCGTACCGGCGGTATGACAGCACGGTGTCGGGCGGGTGTCCAGGGGTGCGGCGGCAACCAGTGGGGCGGGAGCCGCCCGTCGGCACCGCATCGCTCCGACACATTTTGGAAACGCATCGACCACGCTCTTGCCGCCCGTGCCACGGCGCCTATATAACGTTGTAAACCGAGCCGCCGAGAGGCCGCGCAGGCTCTCACGACCGCAGTTCGTCCAGGTGGCGGGGTCGTGAGGAACGCAGTGGCATCAGCCGCCGAGCGGCAGCCGATGCATCATCCAGCCATGCCCGACCGCACGTCCATCGACGTGCCGTCATCCCGCCAAGGAGCTCCCGCGCATGATGATCCAGCGCCGAACCCGTACCCTCGCCGTGGCCTGCCTCCTCGCCGCCACCGCCACGCTGGCCGCCTCCGGCTGCTCCAAGTCGGAGACGTCGGACACCGCGAACGCCGACAGCAGCCAGGGCGCTCAGGCGGCCAAGTCTCCTGAGTCCTCCTCCGGTTCGGGCTGCTCGCTGCAGACCTACGGAGCACCGAAGCTGGACCTGAAGAACGCCGTGGTCGGCTTCTCCCAGTCGGAGAAGGAGGCCAACCCGTTCCGCATCGCCGAGACCCAGTCCATCAAGGACGAGGCCAAGAAGGTCGGCGTCAAGAAGCTGCTCACCACCAACGCCCAGTCGCAGCTGTCCAAGCAGATCAGCGACATCCAGGACATGCTGTCGCAGGGCGCCCAGTTCCTCATCGTCGCCCCGCTGAACTCCGACGGCCTGGAGCCGGCGCTGAAGGCCGCCGCCGCCAAGAAGGTCCCGGTCCTCACCGTCGACCGCAAGCTCAACTCCACCGCCTGCAAGGACTACGTGGCCTTCCTCGGCTCCGACTTCGTGGAGCAGGGCAAGCGCGCCGCGGACGCGATGATCAAGACGACCGGTGGCAAGGGCAAGGTCGCCATCCTCCTCGGCGCCTCGGGCAACAACGTCACCACCGACCGCACCAAGGGCTTCGTCGACCAGCTCAAGGCCAAGGCCCCCGGCCTGGAGATCGTCGCCCAGCAGACCGGTGAGTTCGCCCGCGACAAGGGCCAGCAGGTCATGGAGCAGCTCATCCAGTCCAAGCCCGACATCACCGCCGTCTACGCGGAGAACGACGAGATGGGCCTCGGCGCCGTCACCGCGCTGAAGGCAGCCGGCAAGAAGCCCGGCAAGGACGTCAAGATCGTCTCCGTGGACGGCACCCGCAACGCCGTCCAGGCCCTGGTCAACGGCGAGTACAACGCCGTCATCGAGTCGAACCCGCGCTTCGGCCCGCTGGCCTTCGCGACCGCCCAGAAGTTCTACGGCGGCGAGGAGATCCCGGAGAACGTCATCATCTCCGACCGCGCCTACGACGAGTCCAACGCCAAGGCCTCGCTCGGCGGCGCGTTCTGATCCAGACCCGCGCCACCTGCCCGTAACGCCGGCAGCGGGCCGGCCGGGACCGGCCGCGCAGCGAACCCTGCGCGGCCCCCGGCCGGGCCCGGCCCGGACCCGCCGGCTTCACCCGCCGCCGTGACGCGGCCACCCGTCACGGCGGCCCCGGGCCCGACACCCTTGGAAGAGCGGAAGGCCGAGAACAGCCATGGCACCACCCGAAGCAGTACCGCAGCCGCCGGAGCCGGCCGCCGACGCGAAGGAGGCATCCGCGCCGGCCGCCCACGAGAGGGCGGCAGCCGCGCCCGACGCCGGCGCGAAGGAAGCCGCCGCGCCGGAGACCTCCGATCCGGCCGCACCCGTCCTCGAAGCCCGCTCGGTGAGCAAGCGGTTCCCGGGCGTCGTCGCACTCGACGGAGTCTCCTTCGCCCTGCGCCCCGGCGAGACCCACGCACTCGTGGGCGAGAACGGAGCCGGCAAGTCCACCCTGATCAAGGTGCTGACCGGTGTGTACCGGCCCGACGAGGGCGAACTGCGGCTGGCCGGCGAACAGATCGCCTTCGCCCGGCCGTTCGAGGCGCAGCAGGCCGGCATCTCCACGATCTACCAGGAGGTGAACCTCGTCCCGCTGATGAGCGTGGCGCGCAACATCTTCCTGGGCCGCGAGCCGAAGAACCGTTTCGGCCTGATCGACTTCGGCCGCATGCACCGCGAGACCGCCGAACTGCTCGACGGCTTCGGCGTACGCGTCGACCCGAAGAGGCCCCTGCACACCCTGGGCATCGGCACCCAGCAGATGGTCGCCCTGGCCCGTGCCGTCTCGGTCAACGCCCAGGTCGTCATCATGGACGAGCCCACCTCCTCGCTGGAGCCGCGCGAGGTCGAGACGCTCTTCCGCGTCATCGGGGACCTGCGCGCACGCGGCATCGCCGTCCTCTACGTCAGCCACCGCATGGACGAGCTCTACCGGATCTGCGACCGCGTCACCGTGCTCCGCGACGGCAAGCACATCCACACCGGCGACCTCGCCGACCTCGACCGCATGCAGCTCGTCTCGATGATGCTCGGCCGCGACATGGCCGAGGTCCGCCGCTCCGGACTCACCAGCTTCGGCTCCGAGGGCCACGACACCACCCGTACCCCGGTCCTCACCGCGAAGGGCCTCTCCCGCGACCACCTGCTGCACGGCATATCCCTGTCGCTGTACGGCGGTGAGGTGCTGGGCCTCGGCGGGCTCCTCGGCTCCGGCCGCAGCGAGACCGCGAAGGCCCTGGCCGGAGCGCTGAGCCTGGACTCCGGCGAACTCGCCATCGGCGGACGCACCCTGCGCCGGCTCACCTCCGCCGGAGCCATCCGGGCGGGCATCAGCCTGCTGCCCGAGGACCGCAAGGCCGAAGGCATCGTGCCCGGCCTCTCCGTCCGCGAGAACATCGTGCTCGCCGCGATGCCCCGCCTCTCCCGCGCCGGCATCGTCTCGCGCGCCAAGCAGGACCGCATCGTCGGCATCTTCATGAAGCGGCTGCGGATCAAGGCCGCGAGCCCCGAGCAGAAGGTCGGCGAGCTCTCCGGCGGCAACCAGCAGAAGGTCCTGCTGGCCCGCTGGCTCTGCCTGGAGCCCAAGGTCCTGCTGCTCGACGAACCCACCCGCGGCATCGACGTCGGCGCCAAGGCCGAGGTCCAGAGCCTCATCGACGACCTCGCCGGCGAGGGCCTCGCCGTCCTGCTCATCTCCTCCGACATCGAGGAACTCATCGAGGGCGCCGACCGCATCGTCGTCCTGCGCGGCGGCGCGGTCGCGGGTGAACTGTCCGGCGACGAGGTGGCCGAGAGCCATCTGCTCGAAGTACTCGCCGACCACTCACCGGCGCCCGTGGACAAGGCCCCGGCCGCCAAGGAGGACCCCCGATGACCCAGGCCGCAGTCTCCACCCCCGCAGCCCGGCCGCTGGCCCGGCTGCGCGACCCCGCCTGGTACCAGGAGTACGGCGTCTACCTCGCCGTCGCGGTCGTCCTCCTCTTCAACGCCCTGTTCACCGAGCACTTCATGACCGCGGACAACCTCCGCACCCAGCTCGTCCAGGTCGCCCCCATCGTCATCGTCGCCCTCGGCATGGCGCTCGTCATCGGCACCGAGGGCGTCGACCTCTCCGTCGGCTCGACGATGGCGCTCGCCGCCGCCCTGCTGCCGCTCTACCTCGGCTACGGCCTGGTGGCCGCGCTCGTCATGGCGCTGCTGGCCGGCGCACTCGTCGGAGCGGTCAACGGCACACTCGTCTCCCTCGTGGGACTCCAGCCGATCGTCGCCACCCTCGCCCTGTTCGTGGGCGGCCGGGGCCTGGCCCTGGTGATGGCGGACGGCCAGCTCAAGCAGATCGTCAACCCCGACCTGCTCTCGCTGGGCACCGGATCCTTCCTCGGCATCCCGCTGGTCGTCCTCATCGCCGGCGTCCTCGCCCTCGCCGTGGCCTTCCTGGTCACCCGCACCACCTTCGGCCGCCAGGTCGTCGCCATCGGCGGCAACCGCTCGGCCGCGGCCCTGGCCGGACTGCCCGTACGACGGGTGCTCATCGGTGTGTACATGCTCTGCGGGGTCCTCGCCGCGCTGGCCGGCATCCTCGCCACCGCCCGGCTCACCGCCAGCGACCCCTCCTCGCTCGGCACCCTCATGGAGCTCTCCGCCATCACGGCGGTCGTCGTCGGCGGCACCCCGCTCAACGGCGGCTCCATCCGGATCCTCGGCACCGTCGCCGGCGCCCTGCTGATGCAGCTGCTGCGCGCCACCCTCGTCAAGCACGACCTGCCCGACTCCACCGCACAGATCGCCCAGGCGGCCATCATCATCGCCGCCGTCTACGTCGCCCGGGAGCGTCGGTCCCGATGAACGAAACCTCACCCGCCCCCGCGGTCCAGGCCCCGGTACCGCGCAAGACCCCGGCAGCAGCCGGCGGCGGCACCCCCCGCCCCGCGACCGGGCAGCGCATCGCCGAACTCCTCCAGCGCCAGGGCGTGCTCGCGGTCCTGCTCACGGTCGTCATCGTGGCGTCCTTCGTCTACCCGACGTTCGGCACCCTGGACAACGCCCGGGGCGTGACCGTCCAGGCGGCGTTCCCCGCCGTGGTCGCCCTCGGCATGACCATGGTCATCATCACCGGCGGCATCGACCTGTCGGTCGGCTCGGTCTTCGCTCTCGGCGGCGTACTGGCCGCCTGGGCCTCGCAATGGGGCTTCCTGGCCGCCCTGTTCGTCCCGCTCGTGGTCTGCGGGGCCATCGGACTGCTCAACGGACTCCTGGTCGCCCGCGCCGGAATGGCACCCTTCATCGTCACGCTCGCCACCCTGCTGGGGGCGCGCGGTCTGCTCCTCGCGATCACCGACGAGGGCGCCACCACCTACCTGGTGCCCAAGGACTCCGCCTTCGCCGAACTCGGACAGGGCAGCGTCTGGGGCTTCGGCTACCCGATCCTCATCGCCCTGGTGCTGTTCGGCATCGGCGGACTGATCCTCCAGCGCACCTCGTTCGGGCAGACGCTCTTCGCGGTCGGCGGCAGCAACGACGCGGCCATGCTGATGGGCCTGCCCGTCGCCCGTACGAAGATCCTCGTCTACACGCTCAGCGGACTGCTCGCCGGATTCGCCGGAGCGCTCAACGCGGCCCGGCTCACCTCCGGCGTCACCATCGTCGGCGTGGGCATGGAGCTCGACGCGATCTCCGCCGTCGTCATCGGCGGCACCCTCCTGATCGGCGGTGCCGGCTCCATCAGCGGAACGCTCTGGGGCGTGCTGCTGCTGGCCGTCATCCAGAATCTGATCAATCAGATCGGCTCGCTGAACTCCTCCTACCAGTCGGTCGTCAGCGGAGGTTTCCTTATCGTTGTCGTCGTGGCCCAGCGCTATCTGGCGCGCAGCCGCAGAACCACCTGAACCGGTGCCGGGGCCCGCGGCCCCGGCACCGTTCGAGCCGAACCGGCACAGCCGGGCCACCGCGCGTCAACGCGCGACAAGTCGATCCAGGGAGTGCCGTGGGCGTCAGCCTCAAGGACGTTGCACTACGGGCGGGCGTGTCCATCAAGACCGTGTCGAACGTGGTGAACAACTATCAGCACGTCACACCGAAGATGCGGGCCAAGGTGCAGCAGGCCATCGACGAGCTCGGCTACCGGCCGAACCTCACCGCACGCCATCTGCGCAAGGGCCGCACCGGCATCATCGCCCTCGCCGTCCCCGAGTTCGGCAACCCGTACTTCGCGGAGCTGGCCGGCGCCGTCGTCGACGCCGCCGCCCGGCACGACTACACCGTGCTGGTCGACCACACCGGCGGACTGCGCGAGAAGGAACTCCTGGTCAGCCAGGGATTCCGGTCCCATGTGATCGACGGGCTCATCCTCAGCCCCATCCACCTGGAGACCGAGGACCTGATGGCGCGCACCGAGACCGCGCCCCTGGTGCTGCTCGGCGAGCGCGAGTACGAGGCCCCGTACGACCACATCGCCATCGACAACGTGGCGGCCTCCCGCGACGCCGTGCGCCACCTCATCGACCACGGCCACCGCCGGATCGCGTTCCTCGGCTCGCGCACCGGCCGCGAACGCCAGCCCGCCCACCTGCGGCTGCGCGGCTGGCGGGAGGAGCTGGCCGCCGCCGGAATCGAGGCCGACGAGTCGCTCGTCGTCGTCACCGACGGCTACGGCCGCGAGGACGGAGCCACCGCCATGGCCGCCCTCCTGGACCGCGGGGAGCAGCCGGACGCCGTCTTCGCGTACAACGACCTCATCGCCATCGGGGCGATGCGCACGCTGTCGGAGCGAGGGCTGCGCATCCCCGAGGACGTCGCCGTCGTCGGGTTCGACAACATCGAGGAGAGCCTCTACGGGGCCACCACGCTCACCACGGTGGCCCCCGACAAGGAGGCCATCGCCCGGCTGGCCGTCGACAGCCTCGTCGAGCGCCTCTCCGGCAACCCGGTCTCCGAACCCCGGCGCCCGCGGCCCGGCTACCGGCTCGTCGTCCGCGAATCCACCGTTCCCCGGCCTCCCGCCGAGCCCGCCGGACCGTGACCCGTGGTGCCGGACTCCCGCCGTCCCCGGGGGAGTCCGGCGCTCCCGTCCAGGGCCCGCCGTACCCGCTCCGCCCGGCCGTCCGCTCGTCCCAAGGATCTCTGATGCCTCGCCCCACCGTGAACCGCAAACCGTTCGGCGCCCACGGGCGCACGGACGTCGATGTCTGGACGCTCGACTCCGGTACCGGGGTCGAGGCCGAGATCCTCACCTACGGTGGCGTCCTGCACCGTCTCACCGTGCCGGACACCGGGGGAGTCCCCGCCTCGGTCGTACGCCCGCTGGTGTCCCTCGACGACTACACGGGCAAGAACCCGTTCTTCGGCGCCCTCATCGGCCGCTTCGCCAACCGCATCGCGCACGGCCGCTTCACCCTCGACGGCACGGCCCACCAGGTCCCCGCCACCGACCGGGGCCACGCCCTGCACGGTGGGCCCGACGGCTTCCACACCCACGTCTGGCAGGCCGCAGGCGAGGCCGACGACACGGCCGCGACGCTCCGGCTCACCCTGCACAGCCCCGACGGCGACATGGGGTTCCCCGGCGCGCTGGACGTCACCGTGACGTACACCCTGGACACCGCGGGCACCCTCGCCCTCGACTACACCGCCACCACCGACCGTCCCACCGTCATCAACCTCACCAACCACGCCTACTTCGAGCTCACCGCCCGGGGCGACATCCTCGGCCACACGCTCCAGGTGGACGCCGGCCACTACCTCCCCGTCGACGACGACGGCATTCCCGAGGGCCCCGCCCTGCCCGTGCAGGCCACCCCGTTCGATCTCACCGCCCCGCACACCGTCGGGGACCGCATCGCGCTGCCGGACGAGCAGCTGCGCCGGGCCGGCGGCTTCGACCACTGCTGGGTGCTGGACGGGCCCCGCTCACCGGACGGCCTGCGCCGCGCCGCCCGGCTCACCGCTCCCGGTGCCGTGCGCGTCATGGAGGTGTGGACCACCGAACCCGGCATCCAGGTCTACACAGCCAACCAGCTCGACGGCACCCTGGCCGCCCCCGAGGGCGGACGCCACGAGCGTCACAGCGCCGTCTGCCTGGAGACCCAGCACCTGCCCGACTCACCCAACCGTCCGGACCACCCCGGCACGGTCCTGCGGCCGGACGAGGTCTTCTCCAGCCGCACCGAGCTGAGGTTCCCGCACCTCGCGGCGGCCACGGACTGAGCCCGCGCCACCCGGCCGGTGCGGGAATGCCGGAATGGGACGGGGTGTTGCGACGTCCATGACCTTTTTTGTGGACGTGACCGTGCGGGGTTACGAGCTCGACACGCAGGGACATCTCAACCAGGCGGTCTACCTCCAGTACGCCGAGCACGCGCGCTGGGAGCTGCTGCGGGCCGCCGGACTGCCCCAGGAGAAGCTGCTGGCCGACGGAGTGGGGCCGGTGGCGCTGGAGGTCACGGTGAAGTACCGCCGCGAGCTGCGCGGTGGCGAGCGGGTGCGGGTGACCTGCCGGTTCGAGTACGGGGAGGGCAAGACGTTCACCGTCGCCCAGCAGGTCCTCAAGGAGGACGGCACGGTGGCGGCCGAGATCACGGGCGTCGCGGGCGTCCTCGACCTGACGACGCGCAGGCTGATCGCCGATCCGGGTGACCGGCTCGCCTCGCTCGCCAAGGAGCCGGAGCTGCTGAGCGGCTGACCGGGCGTCAGCGGACCTTCCGGCCCGCCGCCATGGAGGCCACGGCCTTCTGGAGGCGGGCCGCCCTGACACCGGGACTCGTCGCCGTCATGAGACGCAGGATCACCAGATAGCGGTCCGACTTGCCGAGCCCCTCGTAGAAGAGCCGGGCCGCCTCGTCCGCCTCCAGAGCGGCCGCGAGGTCCGCCGGGACGCCGGCCCTGTGCTGCGAGGGGTACGCCGCCTCCCACCGCCCGTCCGCCCGCGCCGCCGCGACCTCGGCGAGGCCGGCCTCGCGCATCCGCCCGTCCGCGAGGAGCACCTCGACCTTCTCCACGTTGATCAGCGACCACACGCTCCGGGGGCGGCGGGGCGTGATCCGCTGCAGGAAGTACACCTCGTCGCACGACTTGCGCTGCCCGGTGATCCAGCCGAAGCAGAGCAGGAGGTCGAGGACCTCGTCCGTGTCCACGGACGCCACGCCCGAGCCGCGCTTGGCGAGCTTCAGCCAGAGTCCGTCCCGGTCGGCGTGGTGCCTCTCCAGCCACGATTCGAGCTCCGCGGCCCGTGCGAAGGGCCGGGCGTGCTCCAGGGTCTCCGTCATCGGTCTGCGCCTCCTGAGGGATACCGGGCGGTCCGCCCGGCTGCACCACCACGCTAATTCTCCTCCAGGACAGTTTCTGTCCTATATGCCTCCTGCCCTCCCCGTACGTGCTCCCGCCCTGTGCGTCCAATTACGATGAGCCTCGTATTATGGGAGCCCCGGACCGAGTGACGATGCGGAGCCAACGTGACCCCTGTCAGCACCACAGAACCGGCTTCCGGCGTCCGCACGCTGGCCCACCCCGCACGGGACGAGATCAGGATCGAGTCCGTCCTGCACGCGCTCTCCGACCCGGTGCGCCTGTGCGTGGTCCGCGAACTGGCCGCCGCCGACGGCGAACTCACCTGCTCCCGCTTCGACCTCCCGGTCACCAAGTCCACCAGCACGCATCACTTCCGGGTGCTCCGCGAGAGCGGCATCGTCCAGCAGATCTACCGGGGCACCGCCAAGATGAACGGGCTCCGGCGCGAGGACCTGGAGGCGCTCTTCCCCGGACTGCTGGACCGGGTGCTCGAAGCGGCGAACCTCCAGGCGGACCGCCTCGGCGAGGCCTGACCGGCCGGACGGGCCGCGCGCGCCGCCCTACGGAGTGCCGCCGCGTGCCGCGTCCAGCAGCCCCGGCCAGTCCGGGATCTTCACCGGCCCCCGGCCGAGCGAGCGCCCCAGCGCCGCCTCCGCCCGCTCGATCGACAGCCAGCCGTCCCATTCCACCGGCCGCAGCCCCCAGGACCGGAGCACCGCCAGCGGATCCGCTGCCGACGGGCGCCCCGTGAGCACGGCCGCGTCCTCGATCAGCGACGCGACGGTCTCCTTCGCGCACGAACGGTTCGACCCGATGACGCCGGTCGGCCCGCGCTTGATCCACCCCGCGACGTACTCCCCGGGCGAGTCCACCCCGTCCCGCAGCACCCGGCCGGCCCGGTGGGGCACCGTCCCGTGCGCCGCGTCGAAGGGGAGACCGGGCAGCGGCATCCCCCGGTAGCCGACGGCCCGCAGCA
Organism: Streptomyces sp. NBC_01257; assembly: GCF_035917255.1. Taxonomy (NCBI): domain Bacteria; kingdom Bacillati; phylum Actinomycetota; class Actinomycetes; order Kitasatosporales; family Streptomycetaceae; genus Streptomyces; species Streptomyces sp. NBC_01257. The sequence goes on along the minus strand of NZ_CP108472.1, from coordinate 1,027,384 downwards.
CGAGCCCGGCACCGATGTCCTCGTACGTACCCGTGTCGCGCACCCCACCGCTGCCGTCGGGGACCGTCCGGGCGAACCGCACCCCCGCCACCCGCCCGCCGCGCTCCAGCAGCTCGACCGGGCGGAGGAAGAACCGCAGCCCGATGGTCCTGGCCGCGCCGGGGCCGGGGGCCGGGGGGCTCACGGCCCACCCGCGCAGCACGTCGAGGTTGCGCCGGACCAGCGCGGGCAGCGGCGGGGAGCCGGGCTCCGTACCCGCGTAGGCGGGGTCCAGGGCGAGCTCCGCGGGGTCCACGACGATCCGCGCCCCGGGGAGTCCGCCGAGCTCCCGCAGCTCCTTGGTGGTGAACCGGGCCTGTGAGGGCCCGCGTCTGCCGGCCATGTGCACCTCGCGCACCTGGCTGCCGGCCAGCACCCCGAGCGCGGGCTGCGGGACATCGGTCGGGCGCAGCTCATCGGCGCCCCGCGCCAGGATCCGGGCCACGTCGACCGCCACGTTGCCGACCCCGATCACCACCACCGAACGCGCCCGCAGCGCGAACAGTCCGTCGGTCGCATCCGGGTGGGCGCTGTACCAGGAGACGAACTCGGTCGCCGAATGGCTGCCGGGCAGATCCTCGCCGGGGATGCCCAGCGGGCGGTCCGTGGCCGCTCCCACGCAGTAGACCACCGCGTGGTAGAGCTCGCCGAGCCGCTCGGGCGGCAGCCCGTCCCCGCCCACGGCGACATTGCCCACGAAGGTGACGCGCTCGTGCTCCAGAACCGTCCGCAGACTCCGCTGCAGCGACTTGATCTTCTCGTGGTCCGGCGCGACGCCGTACCGCACCAGACCGTACGGGCAGGGCAGCCGGTCCAGGACGTGCACCCGCACATGGGGCACCAGGGTCTGCGCCACCAGGGCCTGGGCGGTGTAGATCCCGCTGGGACCGGAGCCGACGACTGCGACACGGAGCACGGCGCACCTCTTCCCTGAGGGTGTCTCCAGCATCGCACCGGCGGACCCGGCGGGGGAGAGGTGCGCCGCGTGCTCTTGGGGACCGCGCGCCCTGCCGAGGCTGCCCGCCGCTCAGGAGGAAAGGGCGCGCATCCGGCCGATCTCGGTGGTCTGCTGGGCCACGACGTCCCCGGCCATCTCCTCGACCTGCACGTTGTTGCCCTCCGAGAGCACCTCGGTCGCCATGGTGACCGCCCCCTGATGGTGCGTGATCATCAGCTTGAGGAACAACCGGTCGAAGGCAGCGCCCTTCGCCGCCTGGAGGCCCTTCAGCTGCCCCGTCGTGGCCATGCCGGGCATCGCGCCGTGGTCGTGGCCCGCGGACTGCCCGGCCCGGCCGTGACGGCTGAGCCAGCCCTCCATCGCTCCGATCTCGGGCTTCTGGGCGGCCGTGATGCGCTCGGCGAGCCGCTTGACCGAGGCCGAGCGGGCCCGGGAGGGCGCGAGCGCGGTCAGCTCCAGTGCCTGCGTGTGGTGCTGGATCATCATCTGTACGTAGCGGACGTCCGCTGAGTTGGGGGTATCCACCCCGGCCTCCTCGGCGGCCTCCGAGGCGGAGAGCGTCCGCGCGGGCTCGCCCGGCTTCCCGGGCGCCACGACCGTGCCGCCGCCGTGCGCCCCGGCCTTCGGACCGCTGTCGGCACCGCCCGCGTCGCAGCCTGCCGACGTGAGCACGGCCGCCGCGACGGCAGCGAACAGAGCCAAGTCGCGGAACCGTATGACCTGACGACGACTCAACAAAGAGACCTCCGCTGACACATGGGTGGTTGCGCTCTGTCCTAACACGTCAACGCGCAGCTCTGATCAAAAACTGTCATTCTTCGATCGGGCTGCGAGGGAATGTCCCGATTGGGGTCAGGCTGTCGCAGCGGCCGCCCGGCAGGCCGGGAGGATGGGCCGGCAACTGTCCCACCCGCTGGGCGTCACCTTGCCGAACACAGCGATGTGACTGACCCGCCCCGGGTCGCCACAGGCATGATGCTGCGTCACCACGCCTGGGTCCCGCCGTCGCTGAACCGACCCGGCTCACGCCCGCGCCCGCGGTTCCGGTCCTGCCCTGTCAGGCGTTCGTCCGACCTTGATAACTCGTCCTGAGCAGGTCCCGTCGGCGCTGGCCGAGGTACCAATGGGCGGACTCGGCAAGGTCGATCGTGGTTCTGATCGTGGTGGACTCGCCGGAGTCCGCCTCGGCGAGGACCTCTCCTCTCGGTGAGATGACCATGCTGGGGCAGTGCTGGCGTGGATCTGCCACGTTGGCTGCCAGGACGAACCGCTGGTTCTCCGCTGCGCGGCTGATGAGGTGGCTCCGCCAGACCCCTGCGGGCTCGGAGGGGTTGGCCGCATGGGTGAGGTAGATGAAGGCCTCTGCTCCGCGGTCGGCCAGATGCTGCCATTGCTCGGGGAAACGGATCTCGCGGCAGATCTGGACGCCGAGCGTGACGGGTCCGCTCGCCAGGTGGATCGTGAGCGTCGAGAGCTCGGAGCCGGCATCGAGCCGGCCTCGCTCGTTCATCGCCAGGTTCGTCTTCCGGTAGGTCCAGCGGGTGCCGTCCGGAGAGAAGTAGAGGGCTGCATTGCTCCAGGCGCCGCGTTCGTACAGCAAAGTGCCGCAGAACAGATGGACGGCTCTGCGCCGAGCCAGCTCTGCGAGGCGGTCCATGGCATGCGCGAGGGCCGAGGGCGTCAGGTGTTCCAGAGGTGAGAGGTCGGCGCCGTAGCCGGAGAGAGCGCCTTCGGGGAGTACGACGATCTCGTCCGGCCGGGCGTCTGCCAGGAGCGCGGTGACGGCCGCGAGATTCCGCTCGATGTCCCAGGTGATGGGGAACTGTGCGATGGCTGTGGAGGCTTTCATCAGTCCTGCTTTCCGCGGCTGAACTCGTCTGCGCAAGCGGCCCGGTCACCGCCGGAGGACCCAGGTGCCGCCGCGGGTTCGGGCGGTGGTGCCGCAATCCCCGCAGGTCGCCCATTGCTGCAGGCGGCGTTCGCACCAGGGCCGCCCTGTGGCCGGGGAGATCGCCCGGGGCGAGTGGCAGGGGCCGGACCACCGCTGGTCATGGCCTGAAGCCAATAACTTTCATTACGTCTCTGTTGCCATCTGTTGAGATGCCCATGGCAAGGACCATACTGCCGGAGTCCATGCCCCGTTCAACTACATACGGATCCATGGGAGGACGCAGTGACCTCGTTGCACACCACCCCGGTGCGGCGCAGACGTCTGGGCGTGGCGGCAGCCGTCGCCGGGCTCTTCGCCACCCTGCTGATGGCCGGGCCCGCGGCCGCGACACCCGACCCCGGTGACACGGCCACGAGCCGGACCGACGTCTCCGCGCGTCAGCAGGCGCAGGCGACCGCCGCCATCGCCAGCGGTGAGGTGCCCGGCGTGGACGAGATCGTCCACAGCCGCAACATCACCCACCTCGCGAACGTCCCCAAGGACGCGCTCCAGGGACTCAACACGGACCTGGCCTTCCAGGGGAAGTACGCCTTCGCCGGGAACTACGACGGCTTCAGGATCTTCGACATCAGCAATCCGAAGGCGCCCCGCACGGTCGCGCAGGTGCTCTGTCCCGGATCGCAGAACGACATCTCCGTCTCCGGGAACCTGCTGTTCCTGTCCACGGACTCCTCGCGCAGCGACAACTCCTGCACCAGCACCACCCAGCCCGCGACGGAGAAGTCCTCCTGGGAGGGCATGAAGGTCTTCGACATCAGCGACAAGCGCAACCCGAAGTACGTCGCGGCGGTCGAGACCGCGTGCGGATCGCACACGCACACGCTGGTTCCGGACCGCAGGAACGTCTACGTGTACGTCTCCTCGTACTCGCCGAACGAGACGTTCCCGGACTGCCAGCCTCCGCACGACGGGATCTCCGTCATCAAGGTGCCGCGCAAGGCCCCCGAAGAGGCCCGCATCGTGAACTTCCCGGTCCTCTTCCCGGACGGCGGGAACCCGGGCGGTCCCACCAACCCGGGCGTCAGCAAGACGACGGGCTGCCACGACATCACCGTGCTGCCGTCCAAGGACCTGGCCGCCGGTGCCTGCATGGGTGACGGTCTGCTGTTCTCCATCAAGGACCCGGAGAACCCGAAGATCATCGACCGGGTGCAGGACAACGTGAACTTCGCGTTCTGGCACTCCGCGACGTTCAACCAGCGGGCGGACAAGGTCGTGTTCACCGACGAGCTCGGCGGCGGCGGCGCTGCCACCTGCAACGAGGAGATCGGTCCGAAGCGCGGCGCGGACGGCATCTACGACATCGTCGGCCGGGGCGACCACCGCAAGCTGGTCTTCCGCAGCTACTTCAAGATCGACCGTCCGCAGGCCGACACCGAGGTCTGCGTCGCCCACAACGGTTCGATCATCCCGGTCAAGGGCCGCGACCTGATGGTCCAGGCCTGGTACCAGGGCGGCGTCTCGGTGTGGGACTTCACCGACTCCTCGAAGCCGAAGGAGATCGGCTTCTTCGAGCGCGGTCCCGTCACCACGGAAGAGGTCACCACGGCCGGCCCCTGGTCGGCGTACTACTACAACGGCTACATCTACTCCAACGACATCGCCAAGGGCTTCGACGTCCTGAAGATCGACGACCGGCGGACCGACCCGGCGAAGCGGGTGCGGACGGACGAACTCAACGTCCAGACGCAGCCCGACTACTTCGACCGCTGAGCCGACGGCTGCCGGCCGCCGACCAGGGCGGCCGGCCGGCCGTCACGCCGTACGGACGTCGGAGTGGTCCCCGCGCCGGTACCGCCCGGGCAACTGCCCGGGCGGTACCGGCGCGTCCGTTCATTGACCGATCCGCCGCGCCGGGACATGCTGTACCCCCGCACCGGCCGCCCGCCGTCAGCAGGCCGGTACGCGGTCCCCGGCGGCTGGACCGGCCGGGGTGACCGCCTGGTTCCGGCGACGCAGGGGATCGCCGGAACCAGACGTCTCAGGCCGCCTCGTACCGATGGGCCCGACCGCCCCGCCACTCGACCCACTCGGGGCTGTCCAGAATCCGCTCGGGGTCGTCGAGCCCCGCACCCTCGAGGAACACGATCACATCGTGGTCGGAGTGCGCGAGGCCGAGTATCTGGACCCGCCCGTCGCGCTGCACGGTGACGCGCCGTCCGCCGGAGGGGGAGGGGCGGAAGATCACGATCGGGGGAGAAGTCATGCCTCCAGGGTGCGACGTGCCGACGGCCGCCGCACAGCGAATCGGGAACCCGGTCGAACGGCAGATCGAAAAGGTGTACGAGGACCGCTTCGGCGGCCCCGCGGCAGTCGCGCCGGAGAGGGCGGGCGGACCCGGACGGGCCCGGATGCTCAGGCGGCGGACCTCGCGCCGCCGCCGGTGGCCGCGGCCCACTCGACCAGCAGCCGCTGGTACTGCTCCTCGTCCTCCGGGGACAGGCAGCCGCCCGAACGCTGCCACAGGTCGCGAATGTCTTCATTCACCACTGCTGCGGGACGCACGGAACCGGACGGGCACGGAGTCGGGGACATGCCTACCAGGCTAAGGCCCCGATGTGACAATCCGACCCATTGCGCGTCAGGGACATCTCTCACATGTCTCTCAGGCAACCTCGGAGGCCAGACCGAGCTCCCGCAGACCGTCCGGCCGCTCGTCCACCGGGAGATGGTCCACGAAACGTACCTCGCAGCCCAGCGCGGCCGCCCCGGCGTCGGCGTGCCGGTCGTCGCCGACCATCACCACATCGGCCGGATCCTGTCCGAGAAGTGTGCAGGCGGTGTGGAAGAGGCGTGCGTCCGGCTTGTGGACGCCGTGCTCGAAGGACAGTACGTACGCGTCGACGAAGCCGTCCAGGCCGTGCGCCCGGAAGACCGGCCTCAGGTCCCACCCGATGTTGCTCACCACGCCGACCGCGACACCGCGGTCGCGGAGCGAGGCCAGCACCTCCGCCGCGTCCGGGTAGGGCCGCCAGGCGGCCGGGGCCATATGGCGTTCGTACAGCGCGTCGTACAGCCCCGGATCCGGCAGTTCGACCTGCCGCGCCAGACCGGTGTACGCCTCGCGATGCTGCCGGGCGCTCTCGTCGCGGGCGGCCCAGGCGCCCGCCAGCTCCTCCGGGACCTGCGCGGGAGGAGGACCGCCCGGCAGCGCACCGGAGGCCTCCAGCTCACGTACCCACCGCTCGAAGCTGGCCTCGTCCGGACTCACCTCCCGCTCGGCGAGGGCCGCGGCGAGCCAGGAACCGACGGACTCGATCCGGAAGAGCGTCCCGGAGAAGTCGAAGAGCACACCCTTGATCGGCATGGCCCCGATCCTCGCCGACGCGGTGACCGCGGGGCAAGGATGCCCGGTCAGGCGGCGTCCGGCGCCCGGTCGCGCGAGGTGTAACGGTCGTACCCGGCGGTCGCGAAGGCGGCCAGGGCCGCTCCCAGCAGCCACCCGCCCAGTACGTCGGACGGCCAGTGGACGCCCAGGTAGAGCCGGGTGAGACCGACGCCGAGCACCGAGATCCAGGCGGCGGCGAGGGCGGTCCGCCGGATCCAGGGACGGGCCCCGGACCGGCGCAGCAGCCACAGCAGCAGCACGCAGCTCACCATGGCGGTCATCGCGTGTCCGGACGGGAACGCCGCGTAGTGCGCGGAGTCCACCGGATCGGGCCAGCGGGGACGCTCGCGGCCGACGGCGGCCTTGATCCCCTGCTGCAGCAGGCTGGAGAGCAGGCTCGTCACCGCCACCCAGGCCGCGAGCAGCCGGGCGCCGCGCCACCACAGGAGCACCACGGCGACGGCGATCAGCGCGCGCATCGTCCAGGGGTCCCACAGCCAGTCCGTCAGCACCCGGTTCACATGGACGAGGCCGGGCTCCGTCACCGCCCGCCGGTGCAGCGCTTCGGCGACCGCACGGTCCAGGCGCATCAGCGGGGACCAGCGCGCGGCGACCAGGGCGAGCAGCACCAGGGCGAGGACGCCGCAGACGATGCCCGTCCACGGAGCCGGAGCCGGGATGCGGGCGGGGCGCGTGGGGGAGAGGGGCGGGGAGTGCATGAGGTGATCCTTGCCGACGGGCGGGTCGTACGGCCATCCCGGCGCGGCGGGCAGGACGTCCGGGTGCCGTGACCGGCCGCCGGCGAAAACGCGTACGAGAACGCCCGGTCGGGCTGTCCGGCTGCCGCCGGACCCGGGAACTCCCGGTCCTGCTATCCCAGTGCGCTGAGCGCCGGAACGAACGCCACCAGAAGCGGGACCACCGGCAGGAGCGTGGCCGCCGCGGTGAGCCGCAGCCGACGGCCCGCCGTCAGCCGCCCCGCGGGCGCCAGCAGCCGGTTCACCCGCAGGGGCATCTGCGCGTCCGGCGTCGGGCACGGGCCGAACACGCCCCGGTCCTCGTTCAGTTCGACCAGTGCGAGCGCGGTCGTCAGCCGCCCGAAGCGCCGTGAGGCCGTGTCGTCGGCGGCCAGTTCCACGAGCCGGTGCATCTCGCCGCGGAACGCCGCGAACACCGGAATCTGCGGGAAGCCGGACGCCAGCGCGGCCGAGCAGTTGAGCAGCCAGTCGTGCCGGGCGTTCGCATGCCCCTGTTCATGGGCGAGCACCGCGTCGAGCTGACGGCCTTTCAGCCGTCCCAGAGCGGCGGTGGTGATGACGAGCCGGGGCGCGGCACCGGGCAGCCACCAGGCGTCGGGACGTTCCCCCTCCAGGACCACGAGCCGGCCGCTGCCGGGCTCCTCGCCGGGCATCAGCGGTGAACGCACCAGGAGTTCGGCGCGCCGTCCCCTGCGTTCCAGCCGGACGCGACGGATCTCGCGGGTCAGCATCGCGGCCGTCCACAGACCGCCGAGAGCCAGCAGCACGGCCATCACGGCCGACCACGGGCCGTAGGCCGCCAGAGCGTAGGCCTCGACGACGGCGTGGGGGGCGGGTGCGAACACATGGCCGCGCACCGCCTGCCAGGCCGCGGCCGCGCTGAACGTCATGGACAGTCCGAACGAGAGCAGCACCCCCGCCACCACGCACTGCCACACCCACAGCGCCACCACGGGCTCGCGCTCCGGCCACTCGGCCCGCGCCATCAGCCGCGGGGTCACGACGGCGGCCAGTGCACCGAGCAGCAGCAGCACGAGGGAGACCAACATGGCGTCAGCCTATGAGGGGCGCGGTACACACGGGTATGGCTGCGCTCGGCAAGTGACGCACGCCACGGTTTGTGGAGGCTCCCGTCTCACAGAGCGAGCAGCATCGCGAACATCGCTATGCCCATGGTGAGCCGGCAGGCCAGCGCCAGCTCCGGCCGGGTCCCCCAGCCGGCCGCCGGTGTCCCGCCGGTCAGGGTTCCGCCGGTCACGGTCCCGCCCCCTGCCGCCGCCGCGGTCACCGGTATCAGCCGCGCCCCGGACCGCAGGACGTACACGGCGTAGTAGACGAGGAGCAGCCCGGTCAGCAGGGGCACGCCTCCGGCGGCCGCCATGGCGTGGGAGGCGTGGCCGCCGTGCCCCGTCCCGCCCGACCGCGCCATCACCACGGACATGTAGACCATCGCCGAGGAGCCGACCAGGTGGTGCAGATGGTGACCGCTGCGGCGGGAGAACCACAGGGCGCGCACCGCGGCGGCGCCGAAGAGCACGGCGTACAGCGCCCATCCCCACGCGGGCGGGGCGACGACAGCCGCCGGCATCGCCATGGCGGCCATGCCGAAGCCCATCAGCGCCTCGGCACGCGCCGCTCTGCGCTCCTCCCCGGTCCCGCTGCGGGTCCGCAGCAGGCAGTACGCGCCCGTCGCCGCGCACAACGTCATCAGCAGCCAGCCGGACATCGCGGGTCCGTGCACAGCAGACCTCCCCCTGGGCGAACGACATCGCCGTCGTCTAGTCGATGCCCGGGCCCGCACCCTCGTACGCGGCGCACTGGGGTACAGGGGGAGCGCGCGACGGGAGTGTATTGCGGCGCCGCGGCCTCAGGGCCGATAGCGCAGCGGGTGCTCCGCCGGCACTTCGACGACGGCGATGCGCACCCCGTCCGGATCGGCGATCCACATCTCGTCGAGCCCCCAGGGCTCGCGCAGCGGCGGCCGCAGGACCTCCACACCGCGGGCCGACACCTCCGCGTGGACGGCCCGGACATCGGCGACCTGGAGCCACAGCCGCAGTCCGGGGGCGGGCGGCGCGTCACCGCGACCGGACAGCTCCAGGAACCCGCCGCCGAGGAAGTAGACCGTCCCCCGCTCGGGACCCGTACCGAATTCGCGGTAGACGGGGAGCCCGAGGGACTCCCCGTAGAACGTCCGTGACCGTTCGGGATCCGTGGGGGTCACCAGGATCCGGCTGCTCAGCACATGAACCATGGTCCGGACTCTAAGGGCTGCCCCGCCGGGAGTTACGCTGCTGCGGCACGGCCGAAGCAGAGAACGGAGAGCCTCACCATGGACACCGCCCCGCCCCGGGACTCGGGACAGCTGACCTTCCGCGACGCGACCGAAGCGGATGTGCCCGCCCTCGTGGAGCTGATCCAGGCCGCGTACCGCGGTGACTCCAGCCGCGCGGGCTGGACCACCGAGGCCGACATCCTGGAGGGGCAGCGCACCGACCCGCAGGGCGTGCGCGACGTGGTGGAGGCCCCCGGCAGCCGACTGCTCGTGGTGGAGCGCGACGGCGAGACCGTCGCCTGCTGCCAGCTCGAACACCGGGGCGAGGCCGCCTACTTCGGCATGTTCGCCGTGCGTCCCGCACTCCAGGGCGCGGGCCTCGGCAAGGTGATCATCGCCGAGGCCGAGCGCACGGTCCGCGAGAGCTGGGGTGCGCGTGAGATGCACATGACCGTCATCTCGGTGCGCGAAGACCTGATCGCCTGGTACGAGCGCCGCGGCTACCGCCGTACGGGAAAGCTGAGCCCGTTCCCGTACGGCGATGAGCGCTTCGGTGTTCCGCAGCGCGACGACCTCGCCTTCGAGCTGCTCGTCAAGGACCTGCCCGAGGCCTGACCCGGGCCCGCGGCCCGGCTACGCGGTGAAACGGCCGGCGCGGCGGATCTCCGGGAAGTCGGTGGTCGCGCCGTCGAGCCCGAGGCCACGGGCCAGCCGCAGATGGTCCTGGGTGTTGACCACCCAGCCGACCACGGTCAGCCCCTCGGCGTGGGCTTTCTCGACCAGCTCCAGCGTGATGCGCCGGACGTTGAGCACCAGCCGGGTGGCGCCCACCGCCTTCGCGCGGTCCACCACGTCGTCGCCCCAGCGGCTGGCCACGAGAGCCGTCCGCACCCCCGGCACCAGCTGCGCGATCTCGGCGATCGCCTCGTCGTGGAACGAGATCACCTCGACCCGTTCGACGAGATCGCGCCTCCGCATCACCTCGGCGAGCGTGCGCGCGGCGGCCACGTCCTTGATCTCCGCCTGCAAGGGGGAGCGCACGGCGTCGAGGACCTCCTCGAAGACCGGCACGCGTTCCCCCTGACCGGCGTCGAGCTCACGCAGCTCCGCCAGGGTCTTCTCGGCGATCGGGCCCTTGCCGTCGGTCGTGCGGTCCACATCGGCGTCGTGCATGACGGCGAGCGCACCGTCCTTGCTCAGATGAAGGTCCAGCTCGATGAGGTCCATGCCGGCCTGTTCGGCGTGGACGAACGACCGCAGGGTGTTCTCCGGCTCGACACCCATCACCCCGCGATGACCGATGGTGAGAAAAGACAAGGCACTCTCGCTTCCGTCGACGGCGTCTCCCCGCGTGCTGCTCCTACCCACGCGGCACTACGGCATGACCGCAGTCCCGCAGCCTAAGGGCTGTCCCGCAATTCCTGGCGGGCGCACGACGACAGCAGCGGCACCTCTCCCCCGTAGCCGGAACGGCACGGGGGGACCCCCTCCGTTGCCGAATCGCCCGAATGCGCCCAGTATGAGGGCGCCTCTCCGCCTTGCGATGCACCGCATCTGGCGCCGCGCGCTGATCCACCAGGACTTGCGGGACGGCCCTTGGTGTCCGGTCGCGGCCGGGGCGGGCAGGACGGCCCGGGAGGGTCCATGACGGCCGTTCGTACGTGGAAGAGGCCGCCCGAGCGCTGGACGGCAGGAAAAATCGCGGTGACCATGGGGATGTGCAGGATAATTTTCAGGTCCCCACTTGTCTTGGAGAACCGCACACGGATACGGTTGCTTGACGCGAGGTTCTCCCGTGGAGGAAGTGTTATGACGGAAATTCTTGTGCACGACGTCGCCGCCGGTGACATACCTTCCGCTCAGCGGGTGGTCGAGCACCCTGCCTGGCCCGCGCTCAAGAATGCCGTGGAGGAGATCCGTCCCTGGCAGTCGAAGGACGGTTCCATCGACTTCGACGCCGACGGCGCGCCCACGCGGGCCCTTGCCGGGTCGGCACTGGAGCGGGTGGCCGCCGCGGTCGAGGAGCTGTCGCCGCTCCTCCCGCACGACGCCGCGTACCACCGTGCCCTCGTCCTGGACCTGCGCCGCTGGGCCGCCGACGGATTCGGCATCCCCGACTTCCTCGACTCGCTGCTGGCCTTCCAGCCGGCCAAGGACCGCGCCGACGGGCTCCAGCACCTCGTCGTCTTCGCGATGTACACGCAGAACGGCAATCCCGACCGCAACCTCGAAGCGGTCGTGCTCCGGATGGTCTGGCCCGAGTGGCTCGCGGACCTGGAGGCGACCCGCTACGACAACCCGCTGTTCTGCGGCATCACCTTCGAGGACTTCACCTCCGGGTACGACACCAACTCCGCGGTGCTCTTCCCGGAGACCATCGCTGTGCGCGAGGCCCCCGAGCGCTTCAGCTGGGGCGGCATCTTCTGTGACCGCGAGGCCGCCCGCTTCCGCCGGGTCACCGAGGCCTCCGTCGAGCTCCTGGGCGTCGAGCTGCCCGAGGACATCCGCGACATGGTCGGCGACCAGCAGCGCTGTGAGCAGGCCTTCGTGCTCTGGGACATGGTCCACGACCGCACGCACAGCCACGGTGACCTGCCGTTCGACCCGTTCATGATCAAGCAGCGCCAGCCGTTCTGGATGTACGGCCTGGAGGAGCTGCGCTGCGACCTCACCGCCTTCAGGGAGGCCGTGAAGCTGGAGGCCGACGGCTTCGGCCAGGGCCGCGACGTGCAGTACGCCGTGCTCTTCGACCGGATGTTCCGCTTCCCGGTCACCGGCGAGCGCGTCCGCAACTACGACGGCCTCGGCGGCCAGCTCCTCTTCGCCTACCTCCACAAGCACGACGTCGTCCGCTGGACGGACAACACCCTGAAGATCGACTGGGAGCGTGCCCCGCAGGTCACCAACCAGCTCTGCGCCGAGATCGAGAAGCTCTACCGGGACGGCATCGACCGCCCCAAGCTCGTCCACTGGTTCGCGGCGTACGACCTGGTCGCCACCTATCTCGCCCCGCACCCGGGATCGCGCTGGGCCAAGGGTCCCGACGCCCTGGATCTCTCGCTGCCGCCCCGCAAACTCGTCGACGACGTGCTTCCGGACGAGTTTCCCCTGAGCATGTTCTATGAGGCGCTCTCCAAGAAGCTGAAGAACGTGATCGCCTCCACCAAGGGGATCACCGCCGCGGAAGCCGGGCAGGCGGCCGCGTGAGCGCACGTCGTGAGGAGGCGGTGGCCATGAACGGAAACGGCAGGGGCAGCGGGAGCGGTGCGCTCGAAGGGGCCGTGGTCGCGGTCGCCGGAGCGGCGGGACCCGCCGGCCGGGCGGCGCTGCTGAGGCTCGCCGAGGCGGGCGCGGTGGTCGTCGCCTCCGACGCGAACGCCACCCGGCTCGCGGAGGCCGTGGACGCGGCCCGTTACGCCCACGGCGGCGCCACCGTCACCGGCGACACCGTGGACCTGCTCGATCTCGGTGCCGCCCGTGAATGGGCCGACAAGACGGAGAAGGAGTTCGGCCGGATCGACGGTCTGGTCCACCTCGTCGGCGGCTGGCGCGGCAGCCCGACCTTCGCCGAGACGGACCTCGCCGACTGGACGCTGCTGGAGAAGCTGCTGATCCGCACGGTCCAGAGCACCTCGCTGGCCTTCCAGGACGGTCTGCAGCGCAGCGACCGCGGCCGCTATCTGCTGATCAGCGCGGCCGGCGCGAGCAACCCCACCGCGGGCAACGCCGCCTACGCGGCGTCGAAGGCGGCGGCCGAGGCCTGGACCCTCGCGCTCGCGGACGCCTTCCGCAAGGCGGGGGGCGACCAGGGGCCGCAGAGCGCGGCTGCGATCCTGGTCGTGAAGGCACTGGTGCACGACGCCATGCGCGCCGAGCGCCCGAATGCGAAGTTCGCGGGCTTCACCGACGTCAAGGAGCTGGCCGATGCCATCGCCGGCGTCTGGGACCGGCCCGCCCCGGAAGTGAACGGAAAGCGCCTGTGGCTGACCCCGCAACCGTAAGGACCGACGCGCGTCGTCATCACGACCCGCAGGTACGCGGATTCGCCAGTGACAACTACGCGGGGACCCACCCGGAGATCCTCGCGGCCCTCGCCCTCGCCAACGGCGGCCATCAGATCGCCTACGGCGAGGACGACTACACCGGTCACCTCCAGCGCGTGATGCACAGCCACTTCGGCCCCACCGCCGAGGCTTTTCCGGTCTTCAACGGAACGGGCGCCAACGTGGTCTCGCTCCAGGCGATGACCGACCGCTGGGGCGCCGTCATCTGCGCCGAGTCCGCGCACATCAACGTGGACGAGGGAGGCGCGCCGGAGCGGGTCGGCGGGCTCAAGCTGCTCACCGTGCCCACCGAGGACGGCAAGCTCACGCCGGAGCTCATCGACCGGCAGGCGTACGGCTGGGACGACGAGCACCGCGCCATGCCGCAGGTCGTCTCGATCACCCAGAACACCGAGCTGGGCACGGTCTACACCCCCGACGAGATCCGCGCCATCTGCGAGCACGCCCACGGGCACGGCATGAAGGTCCATCTCGACGGGGCCCGGATAGCCAACGCCGCGGCCTCCCTGGACGTACCGATGCGGACGTTCACGAACACGGTCGGCGTCGACGTGCTCTCCTTCGGCGGCACCAAGAACGGGGCCATCTTCGGCGAGGCCGTCGTGGTGCTGAACCCGGACGCCGTCCGGGCGATGAAGCACCTGCGCAAGCTGTCGATGCAGCTCGCCTCCAAGATGCGCTTCGTCTCGGTGCAACTCGAGGCGCTGCTGGCCGGCGACCTGTGGCTGCGCAACGCCCGGCACGCCAACACCATGGCCCAGCGGCTCGCCGAGGGCGTCCGCGCGGTCGGCGGCGTGGAGATCCTCTATCCCGTCCAGGCCAACGCCGTCTTCGCCCGGCTGCCGCACGCGGTGAGCGAGCGGCTGCAGAAGCGCTTCCGGTTCTACTTCTGGGACGAGAAGGCCGGTGACGTGCGCTGGATGTGCGCCTTCGACACCACGGAGGACGACGTCGACGCGTTCCTCCTCGCCCTGAAGGAAGAGATGGCGGCGGCGTAGCGTCCCACCATGCATGAATATGCGGTCGACCGGAAATGCATTGACTCCGGTCGGCCGCTTCCCTACGCTCGACGCTCATGGAGCTGACGCAGCAGATCCCGGAGATCTCCGCCTACCTGACGGCCGACGAGGCAATCGACCACGAGCATCCGCTGGTCCGCGAGACGGCCGCACGACTGCGCTCCGAGGCAACGGACGCATACTCATACGCCGCCGCTGCTTACGCCTTCGTACGTGACACCGTCACGCACTCCGCGGACTCGGGCGATATGCGGGTCGCCTGGCGCGCCTCGGACGTCCTCGCCACCCGCAACGGCATCTGCCATGCCAAATCGCACGCCCTGGCCGCACTCCTGCGTGCGGAGGGCATCCCCACCGCCCTCTGCTACCAGGCGCTCGCGGACGACTCCGGGGATCCGGGGGCGGTCCACGGGCTGGTGGCGCTGAGGCTGCCGGGCCGTGACCGCTGGGACCGGCAGGATCCGCGGGGCAACGTGCCGCCGGGTGTGGACGCGCAGTTCTCGCTGGACGAGGAGCGGCTGGCCTGGCCCGTCCGGCCGGAGTTCAATGAAGTGGACTATCCAGTACTCTATGCAGCACCGCATCCGGAGGTGCTGCGTGCCCTGCGGACGGCCGCCGACCGCGCGGAACTCTGGCGCACACTCCCGACAGCACTCTGACGACACCCACTCCAGGCAAGGTATCGATGACCCCGACCATCACCGTCTCCGACGAGGTACGCGCCCTCGCCCCCGGCTTCACCTGCCTCGCCGTGGAGGCGCACGGCCTGGTCAACGGACCCAGCGACGTGCGGAGCTCGGCCCTCCTGGACGACGCGACGCGACGCCTCGCCGAGCGGCTCGACGGCCGGCCCCCGCACGAGGACCCCCACCTCGCCGCCTGGCGCGACACCTACACCGCGTTCGGCGCCAAGCCCTCACGTACCCGCAACTCCGCCGAGGCGCTCGCCAAGCGGGCCCTGAGCGAGGCGGGGCTGCCCCGGATCAATCTGCTGGTCGACCTCTACAACGCGATCAGCGTCGCCCATCTGATCCCGGTCGGCGGCGAGGACACGGACCGCATCGAGGGAGCCATGCGGCTCGTGCGCTCCACCGGGCGCGAGCCCTTTCCCACCGTCGCGGGCGGAGAGGAGACCATCGAGCACCCCGAGCCCGGCGAGGTCGTCTGGCGCGACGACGAGGGCGTCACCTGCCGGCGGTGGAACTGGCGCCAGGGAGTACGCACCCGGCTCACCGAGGAGTCGGTGAACGCCCTCTTCCTGCTGGAGAGCCTGGCGCCGATGACCGCCGGTGAACTCGAGGCGGCCGGCACCGAACTCGCCGAGTCCCTGGAGAAGCTGAGCCCCGGAGCGCGGATCACCGTCCGCACTCCGGAGTGACGTTTCGGCCGCACTCCGGGCCGGCGCCCGTCAGCTGCGCTCGCGGACCTCGGCGGCCGTCGGAGCCGTACCGCCGAGGTGCGAGGGCACCCACCAGGTGTCGCTCGCGTCCTTCGGGCGCACCGGGTAGGCGCGCTGGGCCGCTTCGAGCAGCTCCTGCACGCGCTCCCGCAACCGCCGGGTGATCGCACCCGCGTACTGGTCGGTCGGGGCCTCCAGCGGCTCACCGACCCGGATCGTCACCGGGATGTGGCTGCGCCTGAAGTTGCGCGGGCGCCCCTTGGTCCACAGCCGCTGGGTGCCCCACAGCGCCATCGGGATCAGCGGAACGCCGGCCTCCTGGGCGAGACGGGCCGCACCCGACTTGAAGCTCTTGAGCGTGAAGGACTCCGAGATCGTCGCCTCGGGGAACACGCCGACGATCTCGCCGGAGCGCAGCGAGGAGAGGGCGTGCGCATACGCGTCCTCGCCCTGCTTCCGGTCGACGGGGATGTGCTTCATGCCGCGCATCAGCGGTCCCGAGACCTTGTGCCGGAACACCGATTCCTTCGCCATGAACCGCACCAGCCGCTTCTGCGGCAGCGCCGACAGCCCGGTGAAGATGAAGTCCAGATAGCTGATGTGGTTGCTGACCAGAACCGCGCCACCGGTCTTCGGGATGTGCTCCGAACCCTGAGTGTCGATCTTCAGGTCGAGCGCCTTGAAAAACGTACGAGCGGCGCCGATGACCGGCCGATAGACGAGTTCTGCCATCTGGAGAAGACCCTTCTTCAGCGCCTGGGGAGGGTTCTCCCGGCGGAAGTTACGCAGCCGTAGGTTTTCGGCATTGGGCCGATCGTGCCCCATGCGCGTCGTGGTGGCCAGTCTCGGCGGGCGCGGGGCGCGAGATTCTCGTCACGTGGAACGGCCGGGAATGTCCGGGCGGCCGTGGGTGCTGACCCTTTGCGTAGAGCTCTGACAGGAGGCCGAAGGTGGACGGGCAGGCAGATACGAACAGGCTGGACACGGCCCAACTCGGCGTGGAATTGGGGGAGCGGGCGACGCTGGTCCAGTTCTCCAGCGCGTTCTGTCAGCCGTGCCGGGCGACCCGTCGCACCCTCGCCGAGGTGGCGGGGATGGTCGACGGTGTCGCCCATGTGGAGATCGACGCCGAGGCGCATCTCACTCTTGTGCGCGCGCTGGACATCAGCCGGACCCCGACCGTGCTGGTCCTCGACGCCGCCGGCCGCATCGTCCGCCGGGCCGTCGGACAGCCACGCACCGCCGACGTCGTCGCCGCGCTGGGACAGGCGATATGACGGGCCGTGATGCTTCTCCCACCTGATGGGACGGTCTTGACTGCAACCGCCACGCATCGTCACTCTGACGCTATGCCGCCAGTACTC
Organism: Streptomyces sp. NBC_01257; assembly: GCF_035917255.1. Taxonomy (NCBI): domain Bacteria; kingdom Bacillati; phylum Actinomycetota; class Actinomycetes; order Kitasatosporales; family Streptomycetaceae; genus Streptomyces; species Streptomyces sp. NBC_01257. The sequence goes on along the minus strand of NZ_CP108472.1, from coordinate 1,010,229 downwards.
CTTCTCTACGGCCGGGTCCACGTCGACCTCGCCCGCAACGCGAGTGCGCGCTGTCCGGATGCCTGAGCATCCACGGCCCCGTACCTCCGACGTGCAGAAGGACATCTCCATGACGGCATCACCCGAACTCGGCAACGCCCGGACCGCCTCGCCCGACCTCCTCCGCTCCGTGTTCCGGCAGCACGCCGCCGGCGTCGCCGTGATCACCGCGGCCGGTGACCGGCCGGTCGGTTTCACCGCCACCTCCCTCAACTCCGTCGCGGCCGACCCGCCGCTCATCTCCTTCGGCGTCGGCACCTCGTCCTCCAGCTGGCCGGTGGTGGCGGAGGCCGAGCACATCGGCGTCCACATACTCGGCGATCACCAGCGGGAGCTGGCCGCCACCTTCGCGCGCAGCGGCGCCGACCGGTTCGGCCCGTCCACCCGATGGAGCAGCGGGCCCGAAGGCGTCCCGGTGCTGGACGGCGTGCTCGCCTGGCTGGTCTGCCGGGTCGTGGCCAGGATCCCGGCGGGGGACCACCGCATCGTGATCGCGCAGGCGGTCGTCGGTGATCCGGCCGGCGGCGGCCGTCCGCTGGTCTATCACCAGGGCAGGTTCACGGCTCTGCGAGACTGACCTCGCCGTGGTGGCATCCGAGCGCCCGGCGTTGGCCAGATCACAGCGCAAAGCGCTTGCTCATTGAACACCCAGTGGGTGTACTGGCGAGTAATATTACGGTCGGTGCGCCGGTCGCCCCGACCGGAAATCGCCCCATCAGGCGCCTATGCTGCGTGCAACAAGGCAGCCCGGAAATGACGATGCAGTAGGAGAGCCGGCGTGAGCTTGAGGATCGTTGTCTGTGTGAAGTACGTGCCCGACGCGACCGGTGACCGGCATTTCGCCGATGACCTGACGTTGGATCGTGAGGATGTCGACGGGCTGCTGTCGGAGCTGGACGAGTACGCGGTCGAGCAGGCGTTGCAGATCGCGGACGCGGCGGACGATGCGGAGGTCACCGTGCTGACGGTGGGTCCGGAGGACGCCAAGGACGCGTTGCGCAAGGCGCTGTCGATGGGTGCGGACAAGGCCGTTCATGTCGAGGACGACGATCTGCACGGCACGGATGTGATCGGTACGTCGCTGGTGCTGGCGAAGGCGATCGAGAAGACGGGTTACGACCTGGTGATCTCGGGGATGGCGTCGACGGACGGCACGATGGGTGTGGTTCCGGCGCTGCTGGCCGAGCGGCTGGGTGTGCCGCAGGTGACGCTGCTGTCCGAGGTGTCGGTCGAGGGCGGTGTGGTGAAGGGCCGCCGGGACGGTGACACGGCGTCCGAGCAGCTGGAGGCGTCGCTGCCGGCGGTGGTGTCGGTGACCGACCAGTCCGGTGAGGCCCGTTACCCGTCGTTCAAGGGGATCATGGCCGCGAAGAAGAAGCCGGTCGAGTCGCTGGACCTGGACGACCTGGGGATCGACGCGGACGAGGTCGGCCTGGGTGGCGCGTGGACCGCGGTCGACTCCGCCGCGCAGCGTCCGGCCCGTACCGCGGGCACGATCGTCAAGGACGAGGGCGAGGGCGGCAAGCAGCTGGCCGAGTTCCTGGCCGGCCAGAAGTTCATCTGAGCCCCGGCCGTACCCCTTCACCGCCCCCGCCTACCTCGCACACGCAGGAGATTGAAGTCCCATGGCTGAAGTTCTCGTCTATGTCGACCACGTGGACGGTGCCGTCCGGAAGCCCACCCTGGAGCTGCTGACGCTCGCCCGCCGCATCGGCGAGCCCGTCGCCGTCGCCCTGGGCAACGGCGCCGCGGACACCGCCGCCGTGCTTGCCGAGCACGGTGCCGTCAAGGTTCTGACCGCCGACGCCCCCGAGTTCGCCGACTACCTCGTCGTACCGAAGGTCGACGCGCTCCAGGCCGCCTACGACGCGGTGTCCCCGGCCGCCGTGCTGCTGCCCTCCTCCGCGGAGGCCAAGGAGATCGCGGCCCGCCTCGCGGTCCGGATCGGTTCCGGCATCATCACCGACGCCGTCGACCTGGAAGCCGGCGATCAGGGCCCGGTCGCCACGCAGTCCGCGTTCGCCGCCTCGTACACCACCAAGACCCGTGTCTCCAAGGGTGCCCCGGTCGTCACCGTCAAGCCGAACTCGGCCCCGGTCGAGCCGGCACCGGCCGCCGGTGCCGTCGAGGCCCTCACGGTCTCCTTCTCGGCGCAGGCCACCGGCACCAAGGTCCTCTCCCGCACCCCGCGTGAGTCGACCGGGCGTCCGGAGCTGACCGAGGCCGCGATCGTCGTCTCCGGCGGCCGTGGCGTCAACGGCGCGGAGAACTTCGCGGTCATCGAGGCCCTCGCCGACTCGCTCGGTGCCGCCGTCGGCGCCTCGCGCGCCGCGGTCGACGCCGGCTGGTACCCGCACTCCAACCAGGTCGGCCAGACCGGCAAGTCCGTCTCGCCGCAGCTCTACATCGCCTCGGGCATCTCCGGCGCGATCCAGCACCGGGCCGGCATGCAGACCTCGAAGACCATCGTCGCGGTCAACAAGGACGCCGAGGCCCCGATCTTCGACCTCGTCGACTACGGCGTCGTCGGTGACCTCTTCAACGTCGTCCCCCAGCTCACCGACGAGGTCAACACCCGCAAGGGCTGACCCCCACGGCACACAGCACAGCACGACGGCCCGGGGCCGCGCGGTGAACCCACCGCGCGGCCCCGCACCGTTTCCGATCACCATTGACGCAGGTACGACAGCCTTATAACTTCACTATACGGATTGTTGATTCCGGGAAGCGGAAACAACGAGAGTGCGGAGGGTGCGGAGATGGGTCAGCAGGAGAAGGTGGCGACGAGCCTCGCCGGTGCGGTCAGCGACGGGATCAGCGCCTCCCTCACGGCGGTGGACGCCGAACTCGCCCGCCGCTACCCGGGCGACCCCGGCACGCGCCAGCCCGTCCACACGGTCTACGTACCCGGGGACGCCTTCACCGAGGGCACCATCCGCTCCTGGGGCGACCAGGCACTGCGGTCGCTCGACGAGCACGCCCCCGACGCCGCCTCGCTCGCCGCGGTCCTCGGCATTCCGGACGAGCTCGCCGGCCCCGTCCACGACCGCGTCCGCGCCAAGCTGGAGCGCGAGCCCGTCGAGGACCTGCGGATCGACTTCGAGGACGGCTACGGCCCCCGCTCCGACGCCGAGGAGGACGAGGCCGCGGCCCGGGCGGCCCGGCTGATCTCGGAGGCGTACGCGAACGGCACGGCGGCCCCGTACATGGGCATCCGGATGAAGTGCATGGAAGCCGCGGTACGCGACCGGGGCATCCGCACCACGGACGTCTTCCTCACCGGCCTGATGGAGGCGGGCGGCCTTCCCGACGGGCTCGTGCTGACCCTGCCGAAGGTGACGTACCCCGAACAGGTCACCGCCTTCGTCCAGCTCCTCGAAGCCTTCGAGAAGGCCCACGCCCTGCCCTCCGGGCGGCTCGGCTTCGAGATCCAGATCGAGACCAGCCAGTCCATCCTCGCGGCCGACGGCACCGCCGCCGTCGCCCGGATGATCGACGCCGCGCAGGGCCGGGCGACCGGACTGCACTACGGCACGTTCGACTACAGCGCCTGCGTCGGGGTCAGCGCCGCCTACCAGGCGAGCGACCACCCGGCGGCCGACCACGCGAAGGCCGTCATGCAGGTGGCCGCCGCGGGCACCGGGGTACGGGTCTCCGACGGCTCGACCAACGTCCTGCCCGTCGGCCCGACCCCGCAGGTCCACGAGGCCTGGCGACTGCACTACGGCCTCACGCGGCGCGCTCTGGCCCGCGCCTACTACCAGGGCTGGGACATGCACCCGGGCCACCTGCCGACCCGCTACGCGGCCGTCTACACCTTCTACCGCGAGGGCCTGGAGCAGGCCGCGGCCCGGCTCGCCGCCTACGTGGCCAAGGCCGGCGGCGACGTGATGGACGAACCCGCCACCGCCAAGGCGCTCAGCGGCTACCTGCTGCGCGGCATCGACTGCGGCGCCCTGGACACCGCCGAGGTGGCCCGGCTGACCGGACTGACCCGCGCGGACCTCGACGCCTTCGCCTCACCGCGGCGCGGCGGGCTGACCGTCACGGCGCCGTAGCGGGTAGCGCACCGTGTGAACGATCCGGTCGTCCCGGGCGCCGGCGTGTGCCGCGCCCGGGACGACCGGATCACCGGCGTTGTATCGGGCCTCCGATACGCCGCGCGCGCTGGGTGAGTCTGCTGCGGAGCCGCATGCTCACCAGGACGCCGACGAGCAGCACGAGGACGACGAGGCTGGTGACCCGCCAGAGGATGCTGTTCAGCACGGTGACCACGCCGATGAACGCGAGGCCGAGCAGGAACACCATTTCGCGGAGTTCCTTCTTGAGCTGGTAGGTACGGCTGCAGCGGATGCGTACGGTGGCCAGCCACTGTCCCTCGACGCCGAGTCCGGACCACAGCCTGCGGTCCAGGAACGCCCACGGCAGGTCCGGATAGGTGCCGAGCGCGTCGAGCGAGCTCGGATAGCGGCTGGTCATGTCGCCGCCGTGCAGCTCGGTCCGGCGGCTCTGCACCTCGTCGCTCGTCTGGATGGCCTTCAGTTCGAGGATCGGCACGATCCCGTTCTCGTCCGGGAAGCCCTCCAGCACCACGTCATCGCCGCTGGACACGCCGATGAGCTGAAGCGTGAGGGCGTCCAGCAGGCAGACCTCGTGCTCCGCGCTGGCGCGGTCGCCGTCCTGGATCCGGCAGGTGATGTAGCTCTGCTTGCCGAACAGCAGATCCTGCCAGCGGTGTCTGCGCTTGGGGAGCGTGGCCGGGCGCACCGTGATCGCTTCGCCCGGCTCGACCCCCACGCAGATCCGCAGCGAGCGGTCGACCTGCACGGTTCGCCGGTCCTCGCGGTCGATGTCGGCAGCGACCACCACATTGGCCAGAGCGCCGAGCCGCTCGTGCCGGGCAGCGGGAATCTGAACGTTCTGCACGATCACATGGCTCGGGTGGCGCAGCGTGGCGGCGAGCCCGGCCGAGATCCTGACGACACCCGAACCGCGCTGGTCGTACGTATCGGGGGTGCGGGCGGCGTGGAAGGCGTTCGGCGGCAGGTCATTGGCCGGGTGGATGTCGTCGTACGGAATGTTCGACGGCGCCTCGGGGACCAGGTCCTCCAGCCCGGACCGTGTGGTGCGTTCCTCGTCCTGGAACAGCCGGGTGCCCTTCTCGCAGAGCTGTTCGTCGCCCCGGGCCCGCGAGCTGAACTCGTCGGGCGTGTCACCGAACCACTCCCGCAGGCGCCGTGACTCCGAGAGCAGGTCGGTGAGCAACTGCCGCTCGCCGGGGTGCGTCCTGGGGGCGCCCGTTCCGTCGTGGATCACGCCGTAGCGGTGTACATACGCGTAGACGCCGCCCAGCCGCTCGCCGGAGGGCAGCTCGACGGGGAAGTCGTCGCCCGGCAGGAACACCCGGTCGTACTCGCCACCGGGTGTGAAGACGCCCTCGCTGCCGTCGACGATCTCCAGCTGGGCCGCGTCCAGCCAGGTGACGAACAGGTCGCGGGTCCTGCCCGGCGTGTGGAAGGGGGACGCCGAGACGTAGCCGAGCGGACTCACATAGGCGGAGACCCCGACCCCGATGCCGGTGGAGCGGACCTTGACCATGGGAATGGTCGAGGAGACGCCCAGCCCTTCCATCTTGTGCCGCAACTGCGCCGGGCAGGCGTTGGAGCCGATCGAGAGCACCGGGTACCGCTCCCCGATCAGCGGTTCGTTGGAGCTCATGAGCGCGTAGTCGAGCGGTACGGCACGACTCGACGCGGCGTTGCCGTTGAATCCGTTGTCCGGGCTCTCCACCAGCCACTGGGCGAGCCGCCGGTTCTGCTTGGGCCGTAACCTCAGGTACTCGTTCCGATGCAGCAGGCCCGATTCCACGGGCCAGGCCCCCGGGTAGATGAGCGGGTGTTCGCGTGGCGCTTCATCAAGGCCCAATGCCTCAAGAGTGCGTTCGTTCACCTTGCTTCTGACCTTCCCCGGAAATTAGGAATACGGGCGCAGTGCGTCCGACATCCTAGTGAACCGGGCACCGCGCCTCCCAGAAGGCCAGAAGGTGCGAATCCGCTCAAGTGTTCTCAGGACGGGCGCAGTTCGCCCGAACCGCGGGCGATCAGTCGCGTCGGGAGTTCGACGCGGGCCGGTGAGTGGTCGGCCCCGTCGAGGCGGCGGAAGAGATGTTCGGCCGCGGTGCGGCCGACTGCCGCCGCGTCCTGGGAGATGACGGTGATGCCGAGCAGATCCGCCAGCTCGATGTCGTCGAAGCCGACCAGGGCGACCGGCCGCTCCCGGCCCGCGAGGACGCGCACCGCGGTCACCGTCACACGGTTGTTGCCCGCGAAGAGCGCGGTGACGGGTTCCGGGCCGGAGAGCATGGTCTCGGCGGCCACCCGGACGCGGTCCGGGTCCGTGGAGCCGAGTGAGACCCAGGAGTCCTCGACGGTGATCCCGGCGTCGGTCATCGCCGTGTGGTAGCCGCGCAGACGCTCGGTGGCGGTGTGGATCCGGGGCTGGTCACCGATGAAGCCGATCCGGCGGTGGCCGTGGGCGATCAGGTGGGAGACGCCCTCGCGGGCGCCGCCGAAGCTGTCCGAGAGGACCATGTCGGCATCGATCCGGCCCGCCGGGCGGTCCACGAACACCGTCGCTATGCCGGCCTTGATCTCCGGTTCCAGGTAGCGGTGGTCGTCGCCGGCCGGAATCACGATCAGCCCGTCGACGCGGCGCGCGCAGAGTGCGAGGACGAGTTCCTGCTCGCGCTCCGGGTCCTCGGCGCTCGAACCGTTGATGAGCAGGGCGCCGTGCGCCCGTGCCACCTCCTCCACCGCGCGGCTCAGCGGTCCGTAGAACGGGTCGGCGAGATCCTCCAGGACCAGGCCGATGGAGGCGGTGCGGCCCTTGCGCAGTACCCGTGCGCTGTCGTTGCGGCGGAAGCCCAGCGCGTCGATGGCCTCCTGGACGCGGCGCTCGGTGTCGGGTGTGACGCCCGGCTCGCTGTTGACCACCCGGGAGACCGTCTTGAGGCCCACTCCGGCGCGGGCGGCCACATCCTTCATGGTCGGCCTGTTGCCGTAACGGGGCTCGGGGTGACGGGTGGTCTCGGCCACGGTGCGCTGTCCTGTCGTCGGGTACGGGGCTGTCCGGACGGACCGCGGAGGGTACCGCTGGGGCGGCCGGAGGGTGTGGCGTCGAGCATAGGCCCTGGACAACGTTGTCAGCTGAATGGAGACTATGCAGACTATTTACTGAAGCCGCAGGTCCGCCCCCTCACCATCCGGAGCCCACACCGATGCATACCGACCTCGTCGCCGCGCTGGACATCGGCGGCACCAAGATCGCCGGAGCGTTGGTGGACGGCGACGGCACGCTCCGCGTGCGGGTGCAGCGTCCGACGCCCGCCCGGGAGGACGGCGAGACGGTGATGGCGGCCGTCGGTGAGGTGCTGGCCGAACTGACCGCCTCCCCGCTGTGGGGCCGGGCCACGGCCGTCGGGATCGGCAGCGCGGGTCCGGTGGACGCCGCGGCCGGGACGGTCAGTCCCGTCAACGTGCCCGGCTGGCGGGGCTTCCCGCTGGTGGAGCGGGTGAGCAGGGCGACCGGCGGGCTCCCGGTCGAGCTGGTCGGCGACGGCGTCGCGATCACCGCGGCCGAGCACTGGCTCGGCGCCGCCCGCGGCCATGACAACGCGCTGTGCATGGTCGTGTCGACCGGGGTCGGCGGCGGGCTCGTCCTCGGCGGTTCGCTCCACCCCGGCCCCAGCGGCAACGCGGGCCACATCGGGCACATCAGCGTGGATCTCGACGGCGATCCCTGCCCGTGCGGGGCGCGCGGCTGCGTCGAGCGCATCGCGAGCGGCCCCAACATCGCCCGCCGCGCCCTGGAGGGCGGCTGGCGGCCCGGCCCGGACGGCGACGCGTCGGCGGCCGCGGTCGCGGCCGCCGCACGGGCGGGCGACCCGGTCGCCGTCGCCTCGTTCGAACGCGCCGCGCAGGCGCTGGCCGCGGGCATCGCCGCGACGGCCACCCTGGTCGAGATCGACATCGCGGTGATCGGAGGCGGAGTGGCCGGCGCCGGCGAGGTGCTGTTCGCCCCGCTGCGCACCGCCCTGCGCCGGTACGCGACGCTCTCGTTCGTCCAGCAGCTCACCGTGGCACCGGCGGTCATGGGCAACGACGCCGGACTCGTGGGCGCGGCGGCCGCGGCCTTCGCCGCACGGGTCACCGCGGACGGGGCTGTGTCCGTCTAGCGGCGGTCCGGCTCTCCGGGCCGTCACGGAACCGCGGCCGGGTGGCGACGGCGGCTGTCGTCGCCACCCGGCCGCCCCGAGGACCTTCTGCCTCCCCGGGGCGGCGGCCTCAGCAGGTGATGCGGAGGTCCGCCCAGTCCGCGTGGTCGGAGTCGACGCCGTCGCCCCCGTCGGTGACCACCAGACGTACGACCTGCGCACCGCTCACGTCGGCCGAGACCGGCTGCGCGGCCATCGCGTTGGTCAGCACCCCGGTCGATGCCGCCTTCGTGCCGTCCGCCCAGATCTCGAAGCCCACGCTTCCCTTGTCGCCCTTCTCGTCGTCGACCCCGACGAGGGCCGTCAGCGCGCTGCACGCGCCGCCCGTGTAGAACTCGACGGCACTGTCCGCGTGCACCCCAAGCCCCTTCGCGTACACCTCGCCGCCGATGGTGAGCGGATGGCCGTCACCGGCCGCGCTCTCACCGTTGCTGGTGTCCTTCTCGACCGGTCCGTAGCCGTTGGCCGCGGAGAGCTGCGGCAGATCGCTCAGGTAGCCGTCGCCGGCCGGTGGCGCCACCACCACATGGGCCTGGAACGGTACGGAGGTCCGCACCCGCTGTCCCGAGGGCGAGCGGTACTGCGCGGTGAGTGTCAGATCGTAGGCACCGGTTGCCGTGCCGGCCGGAGCCGTGACGCGCCAGCGGGTGGTCAGCGCCCTGCCGGTCGGCAGGGCGGCAGCCGTGGTCGCGGAATCGGCCCTGACCCGCCAGCCGGCCGGCCCGGAGAGCGCGGCCGACACCTTCACGGCGGGCGTCCGGCCCAGGCCGGTGACCGTGGTGGTCAGCTGCTGCGTGCGGCCGGCCTCCACGAACGGGATTGTGCCGAGCCCCAGTTCCACCGCGGGCGGATAGGCGGCCCAGTCGCTGTCGGCGGCGACACGCAGCAGGACGGTCCCATGGGCCGGGACGGTCGCCGAGAGGCCGCCCGCCGTGTTCTGCGTGGTGTGCGCCCAGAGATCGCGCACGGTGTACGCGGAGGCCTGCGGCAGCCCCGCCGCCGCGGCCGTCGTGGAGATCCGCTGCGCGCTCCCGGTCTCGTTGAACAGCGCCACCACCCGGCTGCCGTCCGCCATCTCCTTGGCGACGACCCAGCGCCCGCCCTCGGACGAGAGCACGGTGCCCTGCTTGCCGAGCGGGTCCTGGTCGACGGCGATGACCTCGTGGTTCGCGAGGATCTCGTACGTCTCGGGCGTCGCCGTGCGCAGATCGGAGCCGATGAGCAGGGGTGCGGCCATCACCGACCACATGGAGAAGTGGGTGCGGTACTCCGTGTCCGTCATCCCGCCGTTCCCGACCTCCAGCATGTCGGGGTCGTTCCAGTGGCCGGGGCCCGCGGCCGCCGCGAGCGGCAGGTTCTGCTTCATGATCGACAGCATGCTGCCCCAGCTGTCGTTGATGTCGCCCGTGGTGCGCCAGAGATTGCCCAGACCGGCGGCCCACTCCCAGGGTTTGTTCTCGCCCCATTCGCAAATGCTGTAGACGATGGGCCGGCCGGTCGCGGCCAGCGCGTCACGCATCGTCGTATAGCGCTCCTTGGCGTCCACGCCCTGGTTGTTGCAGTTGTCGTACTTGAGATAGTCGACGCCCCAGTCTGCGAACTGCTGAGCGTCGCTGTACTCGTGCCCGAGCGCGCCCGGGAGTCCGACGCTGTCGCAGGTCTTGGTGCCCGCGCTGGTGTATATGCCGAGCTTGAGCCCCTTCGAGTGGACGTAGTCGGCGACCGCCTTGATCCCGTTCGGGAATCGCGCCGGATCGGCTTCCAGCTTGCCGTCCGCGTTGCGCTGCGGCTTCGCCCAGCAGTCGTCCAGATTGACGAACTCGTAGCCCGCTTCCCTGAGTCCCTTCGCCACGAAGATATCGGCGATGCCCTTCACCATCGCCTCGTCGAACTCGGCCCGGCAATGGGTCGAGTTCCAGTTGTTGAACCCCATGGGGGGTGTGAGGGCGAGACCGTTGCCGGCCCGCGCGGCGCCTGGTGTCGCGGACGCGGTGGCGGGGGACTGGGCGGCGGCGGGAACGGTGACTCCCGCCGCGCACAGCAGGCCCGCGGCGAGCGCTCCGATGACTCTGCGGCGGCCTGTTCGGGTTGTACGGCTTGGAAGATGACGCATCGTTACGTTCCTCCTGGCTCGTGCCGAAACGGGTGGCGACATGTGCACGCCAAGACGAGCGATTACGTTAGAGCGTGTTGAAGTCTGTTGGAAGAGGGGTGGTGCCGGTTGTTCGGTATCTCGTCAAAACCCTTGACGCCACTGCTGGTTGGGGGTGAGATCCAAGCGCACGTTCGGTTGTGTTCGGTTGCCTTCCGGAGGAGGGGGTCATGGCGCACTCGTACGACAGGTCAGATCTGCCCGGCAGTGTCGCGGGACATCGGATGTCCCGGCGAAGTCTGCTGCGGGGCGCGGCAGTCGGAGCCGGCGCGGTCACGCTGCCCGCTCTGCTCACCGCCTGCGGCGGCGGACCCGGCGGTGACGGCAAGACCATCACCCTGGGATCGAACTCGTCCGACCCCATTCCGAAGAAGGCGTTCGCCGACGCCTTCAAGGCCTACGCCGCCCAGTCGGACGGCCGCAAGGTGAAGGTCAACACCGTTGACCACAACACCTTTCAGGAGAACATCAACCGATATCTCCAGGGCAAGCCCGACGACGTCTTCATGTGGTTCGCCGGAAATCGCATGCAGTTCTTCGCCAAGAAGGGGCTGCTGCACGACATCAGTGACAACTGGGAGGGCTACGAGGGATTCTCGGACGCCCTGAAGGCCCAGTCCACCGGCGAGGACGGCAAGCAGTACCTCACGCCCTACTACTACTATCCGTGGGCCGTGTTCCACCGGAAGAGCCTCTTCACCGAGCGCGGCTATCAGGCGCCCAAAACGCTCGACGAGTACGTGGCCCTCGCCAAGCAGATGCAGAAGGACAAGCTGGACCCCATCGCGTTCTGCGACAAGGACGGCTGGCCCGCCATGGGCACCTTCGACTACATCAACATGCGGACCAACGGATACGAATTCCACAAGAGCCTGATGGCCGGCGAGGAGGCCTGGACCGACAAACGGGTCCGGGAGGTCTTCGACACCTGGCGGCGCCTGCTCCCGTACTGCCAGCAGGGCGCCAACGGCCGTACCTGGCAGGAGGCCGCCACCAGCCTGCAGAAGCGCGAGGCGGGCATGACCGTCCTCGGACTGCCGCACCCCGGGGCCCAGTTCCCCAAGGGCGAACAGGCCGACCTCGACTTCTTCCCCTTCCCCGTCATCAACCCCGAGCACGGCCAGGACGCCGTCGAGGCGCCGATCGACGGGTTCCTGCTCGCGAAGAAGTCGAAGAACCTCAAGAACAAGAAGAGCCTGGAGAGCGCCAAGGACCTGCTGAAGTGGCTCGCCACCGGCAAGGCCGAGGACATCTACCTGAAGAGCGACCCGAACAACATCGCGGTCAGCGACCAGGCCGACACCTCCCAGTACTCCGCCATCCAGAAGAAGGCCGTCGAGCTGGTCTCCGGGGCGAAGCAGATCTCCCAGTTCCTGGACCGGGACACCCGCCCGGACTTCTCGTCCACGGTCATGATCCCGGCGATCCAGAAGTTCATCAGCAGTCCGAACGACGTGGACGGCCTGGTCAACGACATCGAACGGCAGAAGAAGACCATCTTCGCCTCGGACTGAACCGGGAGTACCGACCGTGCCGTTCACCTCGGGGCGGCGCACCGGACGACGGGGCACGCGGCGGTTCACCCGCCGCGACCTCGTCGTGCTCGGGGCGCTGCTCGGCATACCCGTCCTGCTCGACATCGCCATCGTCTGGGGGCCGACCCTCGCCTCCGTCGTCCTCTCGTTCACCAGCTGGGACGGCATCGGCGACATCGAGTGGGTCGGGACGCGCAACTACACCAACCTGTTCACGAACTACCCGCAGTTCTGGCCGGCCGCCCGCCACAACCTGCTCTGGCTCGCCTTCCTCGGCCTGGTCGCCACGCCGTTCGGGCTGCTCCTCGCCGTACTCATCGACAGGGGCGTGCGCTTCAGCCGCTTCTACCAGTCGACCCTGTACATGCCCGTCGTGCTCTCCCTCGCGGTGGTCGGCTTCATCGCGCAGCTGATCTTCTCCCGCGACCAGGGAGCCCTCAACGCGATCGTCGGCGACACCAGGAACCCCACCGACTGGCTGGGCGACCCCGACCTCAACATCTGGATGGTCCTGCTGGCCGCCGCCTGGCGCCACACCGGCTACGTGATGATCCTCTACCTCGCCGGCCTCAAGGCCGTCGACTCCTCCCTCAAGGAGGCCGCCGCGATCGACGGGGCGAGCGAGGCCCAGACCTTCTTCCGCATCGTCTTCCCCACGCTGCGCCCGGTCAACATCATCGTCGGCGTCATCACCGTCATCGAGTCGCTGCGCGCGTTCGACATCGTGTACGCGGTCAACCACGGCCGCAACGGACTCGAACTGCTCTCGGTGCTCGTCACCGACAACATCATCGGCGAGGCCAGCCGGATCGGGTTCGGCTCCGCCATCGCCGTCGTCCTGCTGGCCGTCTCCCTGGGATTCGTCGTCACGTACCTGGTCCAGGAACTCCGAGGGGAGAAGAACCGATGACCACGCAGACCGCAGCCGTCCGCCCGGCGCCCGGAGCCCCGGCCACGCCCCGGCGCCGGATCCGGCCCGGCCGCCTCGGGGTGCACGCCTTCCTGATGGCCGTGTCGCTGGCCTTCCTCGCCCCGCTGCTGCTTGCCGTGTACGCCTCGCTGAGGCCGTACGACGAGACGTCGGAGTACGGCTACTTCTCGCTGCCGCGCCACCTCTCGCTGGACTACTACCGGCAGGCGTTCTCCGACTCCGGCATGACGAAGTACTTCGTCAACACCATGATCATCGCGGTGCCCGGGGTACTCATCACCCTCTTCCTCGCCTCGTTCGTGGCGTTCGCGCTCGCCCGGCTCAAGATGCGCGGCGGGCTCGTCCTGCTCATGCTCTTCACCGCGGGCAACCTGCTTCCGCAACAGGTGATCGTCACCCCGCTGTACGTCGTCTTCAACCGCATCCCGCTGCCCTACTGGATGTCCGACTCGATGACGATGTTCGACTCCTACTGGGCCGTCATCCTGGTGCAGATCGGATTCCAGCTCGGCTTCTGCGTCTTCGTCCTGGCCAACTTCATGCGGACCCTCCCGCAGGAGATCCTGGAGGCGGCCGTCGTGGACGGCGCGGGCGTCTGGACCCAGTTCTGGCGCATCACCCTGCCCCTGTGCCGCCCCGCGCTCGCGGCCCTGGGTACGCTCCAGTTCACCTGGATGTACAACGACTTCCTCTGGGCCCTGGTCTTCATCTCCGACGGCGACAAACTCCCGGTCACCTCGGCGCTGAACAACCTGCGCGGCCAGTTCTTCACCGACTACAACCTGCTGGCCGCCGGATCGGTGATCGTCGCCCTCCCTACCCTGGTGGTCTTCCTGCTGTTGCAGCGGCACTTCATCGCGGGGCTGACCTTGGGCTCCAGCAAGGGCTGAGCGACGGACGGGCCGGGCGGGGCGGTTCCGGAGACCCGGCGGTCCGGGCGCGCCAGGCCGGGCGGGTCAAAAATCCCTGTGCGCACGAAGGCTTGATGATTATGGTGGGGCGATCAGCACATGCACCTCCCGGTGCGCAGGGACCGCCTACTTCTCTCACAAGCCCGGCGGGCCCGTCCTTATCTCGGGAGGCACAGCGCCGGGGTGCCCGGTGCGCAGGCGACGGATACTTCTCCTGTCAAGAGAGGGACCCGGGTTCGAATCCCGGCCGCCGGTCCACGGACCGGAGGTAGCTCAGCGGCCCAGAGCACTTCGTTCCGTCACCGACCTTGATCTCGGGCACCCCACGCTGAGCTTCCCCTCCACAGGAGGGGGCCATTCATGTCCCGTTTCAACAAGCGCGGTTCCCGTCCGGCCGCCGCCTCGCCCGTACGCAGCACCGGGACGCACACGCGCACCGCGGAGGGCGGCACCGGGTACCTCCGGGACGCCAAGTCCGAGCTCTTCCTGCTGGCGGTGAGCAACTTCGTCACGCAGAACACCTTCTACGAGAAGGGCGAGGCCCGCGACGACCGCTACGCCCAGCTCGTCCGCAAGCTCGCGGTCAGCGACCCCGAGTGGGTCGCCGGACTCCTCAAGTGGCTGCGCGGCGAGGGCAACATGCGCACCGCCGCCCTGGTCGGTGCCGCCGAGTTCACGGCCGAGCGGCTGCTGAAGGAGGCGCCGGGCCATTCCCGTCAGACCGTCGACTCGGTGCTCCAGCGCGCCGACGAGCCCGGCGAACTGCTCGGCTACTGGACGTCCACGTACGGCCGCAGGCTTCCGAAGCCCCTGAAGCGCGGCGTCGCCGACGCCGTACAGCGTCTCTACAACGAGCGGAGCCTGCTCGCGTACGACACCGGCTCCAAGGGCTACCGCTTCGGCGACGTCCTCAACCTCGTCCACCCCAGCCCCGCCGACGACAAGCCCTGGCAGGGAGCGCTGTTCAAGCACGCCATCGACCGGCGCAAGAACCGGGACGAGGAGATACCGACCGTCCTCCCCACGCTGCGCGCCCGCGACGCGCTGATGAGGATGCCGGCCGAGGACCGCCGCGGTGCCCTTGAGGCCCCCCGGGTGACGGACCTGTTCCGCGACGCAGGCATGACATGGGAGGCGCTGGCCGGCTGGCTCCAGGGCCCCATGGACGCGAAGGCGTGGGAGGCGGTCATACCCTCCATGGGGTACATGGCGCTGCTGCGCAACCTCCGGAACTTCGACGAGACGGGCGTCGGCGACGAGGTGGCCGAGCAGGTGGCGAAGCGGCTCTCCGACCCCGAGCAGGTCGCCCGGTCACGGCAGTTGCCCATGCGGTTCTACTCCGCGTTCAACGCCGCGCCGTCCCTGCGCTGGGGACACGCACTCGACCAGGCGCTCACCTGCTCGCTCTCCAGCATTCCGCAGCTGGGCGGGCGGACGCTGATCCTCGTCGACACGTCGTCGTCGATGGACGCGTCGTTCTCCCGCGACGGCTCCCTCATGCGGTGGGACGCCGCGGCCCTCTTCGGCATCGCGCTGGGGCGGCGGTGCGCGAAGGCGGACGTGGTGTCGTTCTCCTCGGCCCGCCAGTACTGGGACCAGCCGCCCGGTGCGAGGACGAAGGCGTTCCGCGTCACCCGGGGTGGCTCCCTGCTCGGTGACGTCCGGAAGTGGAAGGACGGGGGCTGGTTCCTCGGCGGGGGCACCGATACGGCCCCGGCGCTCCGCGAGACGTTCCGCGGCCACGACCGGGTCGTCATCGTCACCGACGAACAGGCAGGCCACGACGCCCAGGAGGTCACCGAGGCGATTCCGGCGGCGACCCCGATGTACACCTGGAACCTCGCCGGGTACGAAGCCGGGCACACCCCGTCCGGCCAGGGCGCGCGGCACACCTTCGGCGGCCTCACCGACCAGGCGTTCCGCATGATCCCGCTGCTCGAAGCGGGCCGGGACGCGGCGTGGCCGTGGGAAACCGCGGCCGTCTGACCCGTTGCGGTCCGACCGGCGGCCGGCACGTCACGGTCGTTGGCGCGGGGTCGCCAGGGAGATCATGCGGTGCATGACGGCCGTCGGGATGGCGGGGTTCCGGGCGGCCGCCTCGGCACAGTGGTCATCGAGGAGCGAGGAGACCAGGGCGTCCGCCGGCAGTGCCGGATTCCGCCGGGCCGAGCTGTGGACATGGTGATCGGCGTCGCCGGTCAGCCTGACAGCGGATGCCGCGGACAGGCGCGGGTCGAGGGCGGCCCTCGTCCGCACGAGGGCGTCGGGGTCGTGGCTGAACCGTTCGACCAGAAGGGCGGACGAAGCGGGGTCGTCGAGTGCCAGGAGGCGCATCCGGGGGGCCGGGTCCTCCGCGAAGCGGAGCAGGCCGTGGCGGGGGAAGTTGGGGTGATTGCGCGGGCGCCCCGGAAAGGAGAAGCTGCCGGACCACCAGCTCCACACCTCCAGGAGCAGGTCCGCCGGGGCGTCCTCGCAGGACTCGCTGAGGAGGCGTACGACGCGGTCCGTGTCGTGCGCGAGGAGTTCCACGACGTCCGGCGGAAGGCGTGGGGCGCGGGCCACACTCCGGCGGATCAGCAGGTTCGGCGAGGCGGCCAGCCGGCGCATCGCGTCGGTGTCGGAGTGGAGCGCGGCGATCCACCACACCGCGTACGTAGGGGAGTCGGCGGTGATATCGGGCACGGCGGCCGCCATCGTGGCGATCTCGGCCGGGGTCGACGGGGGCCGGGACCCGGGGGACGGCGGATTCGCCACCCCGATGCGCGCCCCGGATGCCCGGTACGACGCCTGGTCCGCCGCCAGCTCCGCCAGAACGGCGCGCAGCGCCGGGTCGTCGGTCGCGGCGAGGAGCCGGCTCCACTGGGCCGGCGATAGCCTCCCCGCTTCCGCTGCCGTGACCCGGACACTCTTGGCCGGGTGCACGACCGCCGCGTCGAGCACGCCGTCCGGCAGGTCGTCGCGGTACAGGAAGTACACACAGGGCCGCGGGCCCGCGTCGAAGAGACCGACCAGCACCTCCGGCGGCGCGGCCGGGTTGTTCCCCAGACCGCGCAGCCACGCCACGGCGGTGTCCTCGGAGGGACGAAGGCTCGCGGACAGTGCGGTCCAGGGGTTCGGATCGGCATCACTTCCGGCCATCCGCCGATTGAACAGGCACGGAACGGAAGGATCAAGGC
The DNA here is from genome assembly GCF_035917255.1 of Streptomyces sp. NBC_01257. Classification (NCBI taxonomy): domain Bacteria; kingdom Bacillati; phylum Actinomycetota; class Actinomycetes; order Kitasatosporales; family Streptomycetaceae; genus Streptomyces; species Streptomyces sp. NBC_01257. The sequence continues at coordinate 993,213 of NZ_CP108472.1, read as the reverse complement.
GCTCCGGAGCCCGGGAGGTACCTCCGATCGAGTCGCACGGGCTCACCGGCCGAAGCGGTTGTCAGTGGTGGGTGCGATCCTGCGGGTATGGACGAGATCATGCGGCGCAGGGTGTACGGCGCCGATCACGACGACCCCGACCCGGGTCCCCGGCCGGGGCGTGTCTACCGGGAGCTGGTGGGCGGTCCGCTCGACGGGCTGCTGCTGGACGTGACCGGCTGGACAGAGGTGGCCCTCGCGGACGGCTCCGCGCTGATCACCGAGATCGGCTCCTACGGTGCCGGCGGCAGGGCGGAGTACGGGCCACGGGCCGATGACCCGTACAAGTGGGACTGGCGGGGCGACACGCCCTGAGCGCCGGTGCCGGGAGGCACTGGCATCCCCGGACGGCGCGCAGAGAGAAGAAGGCCCGACGTCTCGTTGCCGACGGCACCGCCTTCCACTGGAAGGGAGCCACCGGCACCGCAGGGAAGACGGCAGGACCCTGGACTGCCGGGAGGTCGTTGCCGTCTACCCGGCCGAGGAGCGGGGCAGGCTGGAGGTCACCTTCAGGGCGGGTCCGGGCCGGCTGGTGCCCGACGCCTACGTGCCCTCCGGTGCGGTGGGTATGGGGGGCGGCTTCCTCAACCTCCATGAGCCGGGCACCGTCCGTGCCCTGCTCGACGAAGCGCTGCTCCGCGGCTGGTGCACCGATGCTCCACAGGTCCTGGCCGTGGACGGCTGGACTCTCTTCGACGCCGTGGCCGCGCGACGGAACGAGGCGCCGGGGGACGGCCGGTCGGATCCGGAGGGCGTCGGTCGGTCGGACGGACTGACTGGTAGGACGGGCTGGCTGACTGACTAATAGGGCGGACGGGCTGGCTGACTGATAGGACGGACTGATCGGGCCGACCGCCTGCCGCGCTCCCAGGGCCGGGCCGGTCACGCGTTCGCGTCCCGGTGACCGGCCTGTTCACGCCACCCGCACGCTCCGGCCACCCGCATGCTCCGGACCTCCTCAGCGCCCCCGGTCCGAGGACTGCTGCGGCACGATCACCAGGAACGCGTCCTGTTCCAGGTCCATCACGACTTCCGCCGCGACACCCTCGCCGCGGCGGGCCGCCGCGAACTCCTCCGCGGGCCAGCTGCCCCGCGGGTCCCCTGCGGGAAACTGCTCAAGCACGGTGCGGCGCACGGCCCACCCCCTGTCGTTCGTTCTGCTGTCCGCTCCAACGACGCCCCGCCGTCGCCGTTACGGCCGGATTGTGCCGGACCGGGCCCCGTTCCCCGTACCTGAAGACGTCTGCCGGCCGGCAGGCGCGGTTGCGTTCCCGCAACGTCATCGCCACAGTCGTGTTTTCGCGGCAGGGTGTTGCGGGCAAGCCACAGGGGGCTACGGAAGAGGGGGAACCGTGATCGTCTGGATCAACGGTGCGTTCGGCGCGGGCAAGACGAGCGCCGCGCGCGAACTGATCGATCTGATCCCGAACAGCACCTTCTACGACCCGGAACTGACCGGTACGGGGCTGGGAACCCTGTTGCCCCAGAAGAAGTTCGCCGAGGTGACCGACTTCCAGGACCTGCCGATCTGGCGGCGTCTCGTGGTGGACACCGCGGCGGCTCTGCTCGCCGAGGTCGGTGGGGTGCTGGTGGTGCCGATGACGCTGCTGCGACAGGAGTATCGCGACGAGATATTCGGAGGGCTCGCCTCCAGACGCATCGCGGTGCGTCATGTACTGCTCTCACCTGAGGAAACGATCCTGCGGCAACGGATCGCGCACCGGGCAGATTTCCCCGACGATCCGGAGCAGCCCGACGGCACCGGGCAGTGGGCGCACGAGAGCATCGAGCCCTACCGCTCGGCGCTCGACTGGATCACCGGGGACGCCCACACCATAGACAACAGCGCACTCACCCCCCGCGAGACGGCCGAGCTCATCGCCGAGGCCGTGCGCACCGGTGCGGCCCCGGCGTGCGAGATCGTCCAGACACCCGACCCCACGGCGGAGACCGTCGCGGCCGGGGTGCTGCTCTTCGACGAACACGACCGGGTCCTGCTCGTCGACCCCACGTACAAGCCCGGCTGGGAGTTCCCCGGCGGTGTGGTGGAGGCGGGCGAGGCCCCGGCGCAGGCCGGGATCAGGGAAGTCGCCGAGGAGATAGGGATCCATCTCGAACGGGTGCCCAGACTCCTCGTCGTCGACTGGGAGGCGCCCCGGCCGCCCTTTTTCGGCGGGCTGCGGCTGCTCTTCGACGGCGGGACGCTGCCGGGCGCCGACGCCGAACGGCTCCTGCTGCCCGGTTCCGAGCTGCGCGGCTGGCGGTTCGTCACCGAGGAGGAGGCGGCAGACCTGCTGCCGCCCACCCGGTACGAACGGCTGCGCTGGGCGCTCCGTGCCCGTGAGCGGTCGGCCGTCCTCAACCTGGAGGCCGGGGTCCCGGTCGGCTGATGGGGCACGCACGGGCGTGGCGGCGCCGGGGTGAGCGGGGTGCCGTGGCGCAGGCGGACCGTGGCCGCTCTCGGCGGCGGACGGCCGCCGGAACGAGGCCACGGCTCGCCTGCGACGTGCGCTCCGGGCGGTTCCGCCCGGAGCGCAGTCGTGCCCGGAGGCTCGCTCAGACGTTCTTCGAGGCCGCGTAGTTCTGCAGGAACAGCGCCTCGGTGACCGACAGCCGCTCCAGCTCCTCGGGGGACACGCTCTCGTTCACCGCGTGGATCTGCGCCTCCGGCTCGCTCAGCCCGATCAGCAGGATCTCCGCCTCCGGGTACAGCTCGGAGAGCGCGTTGCAGAGCGGGATCGAGCCGCCCATGCCGGAGGACTGCATCTCCTGGCCGGGGTACGCGATCCGCATGGCGTCCGCCATCGCGGTGTACGCCGGGCTGGTGATGTCGGCGCGGAACGGCTGCCCCTGGCCGACCTGTTCGACCGAGACCCGCGCGCCCCACGGTGCGTGCGCCCGCAGGTGTGCGGTCAGCAGCTTCGTCGCCTCATCGGCGTTCTCGCCCGGCGGCACCCGCAGGCTGACCTGTGCCCGTGCGCTCGCCTGCACCGAGGGCGTCGCGCCGACGACCGGCGGGCAGTCGATGCCGATCACGGTGACGGCGGGGCGCGCCCAGATCCGGTCCGCGACCGTACCCGTGCTGATCAGCTCCACCCCGTCCAGGACCTTGGCGTCCTTGCGGAACTCCTCCTCCGGGTACTGCAGACCGTCCCACTCCGTGTCCGTGGTCAGGCCGTCGACGGTCGTCGTGCCGTCCTCGGCGCGCAGCGACGCGAGCAGCTGGATCATCGCGGCCAGCGCGTCGGGCGCGGCGCCGCCGAACTGTCCGGAGTGCAGATTCCCTTCGAGGGTGTCGAGCTGCACCCGCAGCATCGTCATCCCGCGCAGGGTCGAGGTGACGGTCGGCAGACCGACCCGGAAGTTGCCGGTGTCGCCGATCACGACGGTGTCCGCGGCGAGCAACTCGGGGTGGGCCTGCGCGTACTGCTCCAGACCGCCGGTGCCCTGCTCCTCCGAGCCTTCCACGATCACCTTCACCGAGACCGGGACCCCGCCGTTCGCCTTGAGGGCGCGCAGCGCGAGGAGGTGCATGACGAAGCCGCCCTTGCAGTCGGCCGCGCCGCGGCCGAACCAGCGGCCGCCGCGCTCCGTCAGCTCGAACGGCGGGGAGAGCCACGCGGACTCGTCGAGCGGCGGCTGCACGTCGTAGTGCGCGTAGAGCAGCACGGTGGGGGAGCCGGCCGGACCGGGCAGGAAGCCGTAGACGGACTGGGTGCCGTCCGGGGTGTCGAGCAGGGCGACGTCCTGGAAGCCCTCGGCGCGCAGCGCGTCGGCGACCCAGCCCGCGGCCGCCTCGCACTCGCTCTTCGGGAACACCGCGGGATCCGCCACCGACTGGAAAGCCACCAGCTCGGTCAGCTCCGCCTTGGCGCGGGGCATCAGCGAGGCGACGGTCTCGGAAATCGGATGGGCGGTCATGGGCACGCTCCTCGTAGGTGCGACGTTATGTGTATGAATCCGGGTACATGCACGCCAGGAGTGCGGCGTTGCAGGTACGACGGAGGCTCGGCCGATCCTCCCACAGCAGGGGTCGGCCGCGGCGCGCCGTAGGATGCCGGAAGCAGCTTGGGCCACTGGTCGGATCGGGAGCAGAAGCACATCGTGAGCAGCGAGAACGCAGACGCCGGACATGAGCACGAAGAGTCGTCCGTGTGGGACGTCGTCGTAGTCGGCGCCGGACCGGCGGGAGCCTCCGCGGCATACGCGGCGGCGGTCGCCGGCCGTCGGGTACTGCTCCTGGAGAAAGCGGAGCTGCCCCGTTACAAGACGTGCGGCGGCGGCATCATCGGATATTCACGCGATTCGCTGCCGCCCGGTTTCGAACTGCCGCTGAGGGACCGGATCCACGCGGTCACGTTCTCGCTGAACGGCAGGCTGGCACGCACCCGCCGCTCCAGGCGCATGCTCTTCGGCCTCATCAACCGCCCCGAGTTCGACGCGGGCCTGGTGGAGGAGGCGCAGAAGGCCGGCGCCGAACTGCGCACCGGGGCGACGGTCTCCCGGGTCGAGCAGCACGGTGCCGCGGTGCCCGACCGGCGCACGGTCGCGGTCGTGCTGTCCGGCGGCGAGACGGTCCTGGCCCGTGCGGTCGTGGGCGCGGACGGCAGTGCCGGGCGGATAGGAGCACATGTCGGGGTGAAGCTCGACCAGGTGGACCTCGGCCTGGAGGCCGAGATCCCCGTGCCCGAGACGGTCGCGGAGGACTGGGCGGGCCGGGTGCTGATCGACTGGGGCCCGATGCCCGGGAGTTACGGCTGGGTGTTCCCCAAGGGGGACACGCTGACGGTCGGTGTGATCTCGGCGCGCGGCGACGGCGGCGGCACCAAGCGGTATCTGGAGGACTTCATCGCGCGGCTCGGCCTGGCCGGGTTCGAGCCGAAGATCTCCTCCGGCCATCTGACGCGCTGCCGCAGCGACGACTCGCCGCTCTCGCGCGGCCGGGTGCTCGTGTGCGGGGACGCGGCAGGTCTGCTGGAGCCGTGGACCCGCGAGGGCATCTCGTTCGCGCTGCGTTCGGGACGGCTCGCCGGTGAGTGGGCGGTGCGGGTCGCGGAGTCGCACGACGCGGTCGACGCCCGCCGCCAGGCGCTCAACTACGCCTTCGCCATCAAGGCCGGACTCGGCGTCGAGATGAGCGTGGGACGACGCATGCTGAAGCTCTTCGAGCGGCGCCCGGGTCTGCTGCACGCGGTACTGACGGGCTTCCGCCCCGCGTGGAACGCGTTCGCGGGCATCACCCGTGGGACGACCTCGCTGGCCGAGCTGGTCCGCTCGCACCCGCTGGCGCAGCGGGCGCTGTCGGCGATGGACCGCTGAGGGCTGCTCGGCTCGGATCCGGTTGACCGGCTCGGATTCTGCTGACCGGCCGTGGGGTCTGCTCCTGCGGGGCCTGCGGGGCCTGCGGGGCCTGCGGGGCCCGCAGGGTCCGCGAGATCCGCGAGTCCTGCCGGGTCCGTGGGGTCCGCTGTCACGCCGCCGCCGGCCGTGAGGTGTCCGGCCGGCTCGCGGCGTCGTGGGGTCCCGTCCGGCAGGGGGTCAGTTCTCCACCGTGATCCGGAAGACGGGGTGGTCGGGGCAGGCCGCCAGCAGTTCGGCATCCGTGGACTTCGCCGTGATGCCCTTGAAGTACTGGTTGACCTCCCAGCCCCAGCGCTCCAGGTAGGCGCGGACGACGATCATCTTCTGCTCGTCGTCCGCGATCTCCGTGGCCGTGAACGCGCGGGTCCTGCGGCCCACCCGCAGCTCGCCGCCGCCGGCCGCCCGCATGTTGCGCACCCACTGCGAGTGGCCGCGTGCGGAGACGAGGTACTGCACACCCTCGTAGGTGTGGAGGTTCACGGGGACGCGCTGCATCTGCCCGCTCTTGCGGCCCCGCACCGACAGCTCCTGCGATCCGAGCAGGCTGACTCCGTGCCGCGCCAGCCACCCGATCATGCTGTTCATCCGGATGGCGAACGGGCTTCCCTGAAGGTAGTACGGCTGCGACATGGGGACCCCCACACATTTGGGAGAGCGGTGCTCTCGCTTGAGATCAGTGTGCACGGAATGGGTGCTCAAAAGCAAGAGCACTGCTCTCGTTATTGGTCAGTGCTCCAATTCGTGGCAGACTGGCAGACATGAGCGCTATCCGGGGAGCCAGGGAACGGGCCCGTATCGAGGTCACCGCCGCCATCAAGGACGAGGCGAGAAAGCAGCTCGCGGCCGAGGGTGCGGCCAAGCTCTCCCTCCGTGCCGTGGCGCGCGAGCTCGGCATGGTCTCGTCGGCGCTCTACCGCTACTTCCCCAGCCGCGACGAGCTGCTCACCGCCCTGATCGTCGATGCGTACGACTCCGTCGGCGAAGCCGCCGAGCACGCCCACCGGACCGCGGCCGCCGAAGGCGACGGACGCGCCGCGGCCCCCCGCCCGCCCACCGCCTCCGCCCGTACCGCCCCGCCCACCGCCTCCGCCCGTACCGCCCCGCCCGCCCCGCCCGCCGTCCATCTGAACCGCTGGGTCGCGGTCGCCTGCGCCGTACGCGACTGGGCCCTGGCGCACCCCCACGAGTACGCCCTGATCTACGGTTCGCCCGTGCCCGGCTACACCGCGCCGCAGGCCACCGTCGGCCCCGCGTCCCGGGTCGGGCTCACCCTCATCGCCATCGTGGTGGAGGCCCATGAGGCGCAGGGGATCGCCCTGCCACCGCTCGCCGGGGAACTGCGCCCCGAGGCCGAACGGCTCGCCGCCGATCTCGCGCCCGGTCTGCCGCCGGCGGCGGCCGCGCGCCTGGTCGCCGCGTGGTCGCAGCTCTTCGGACTGGTGTCGTTCGAGATCTTCGGCCAGTTCAACCGCGTGGTGGAGGACCGCGAGGTCTTCTTCCGCCAGGCCGCGGCCGAGCTGGCCCGTACGGTCGGTCTGCTGGACGGCCACCGGTAGGACCGCGCGGCGGCAGCACCCGGCCGCCGCCTCCTCCGCACCGGGGCCTTCGCCGGCCCCGTTCGCCGTACTCCCCAGGGAGTACGGGTGATCACCACGCCCGGCGGACGCCGGGGCGCGGGTGTGCGGTCTAGCGTGGCCGGCATGGAAGAGCAGCGCTCACAGACAGGCGACGGTCCCTCCGGGGAACAGGGCGGCCCGGCGCGCCGGCCGCCCTGGGCGCGCGGCGGGACGGCCGGCGCTCCGGGCCCGCGGGGCTTCTGGAGCCAGGGCGAACCGCCGCGCTGGCTGACGGGCGCGTCGGGTGGGTCCGCCCGCCGGCTGCCCTGGGCATCGACGATCCTGCTCGGCATCTTCGTCATGGTCGGTTCGACCTTCGCGGCCCATGGCCAGGCCGACGAGAAGGCCCCGCTCGACCTCTTCGCCCGGCTGCTCCTCCTCGCCGCCGTCGCCGTGCTGCTCCTCCGTCACCGCCACCCCGTGGTGGCCGTCTTCGGGGCCTCTGCAGCGGCCATGGTCTACCTCGGGGCGGGCTATCCGTACGGCCCGGTGTTCCTGGCCGTGGCCGTGGGCTGTTTCAGCGCCGTCGTCGCCGGACACCGGCGTGCCGCGTGGTCGGCGGTGGCCATGGTGTGGGTCGGCCACCTCCTGGTCGCGCACTGGCTCTACCGCTGGCTGCCGCCCGAGGGCGACGACGCCCCGCCCTGGGGGCAGGAACTGGCGGTCGCCGCCTGGGTGGTGGCCATCGTCGCGGCCGCCGAGTTCGTCCGCGTACGCCGGGAACAGTGGGCCGCGCAGCGTGCCGAGCGGCGACTCGCGGAGAAGCGGCGCGCCGACGAGGAGCGGCTGCGGATGGCGCGCGAACTCCATGACGTCCTCGCGCACAGCATCTCCGTCATCAACGTCCAGGCAGGCGTCGGACTCGCCCTGCTCGACAGCGACCCCGAGCAGGCCCGTACGGCGCTGACCACCATCAAGGCCGCCAGCAAGGAAGCGCTGGGCGAGGTCCGGCAGGTCCTGGACACGCTCCGTACGCCCGGGGACGCGCCCAGGGCACCGGCCCCCGGACTCGACCGGCTGCCCGAGCTGGTCGAACAGGCCGCGAGCACGGGGCTGGCCGTCACGGTCGAGACCGACGGAGCACGCGGCACGGTGCCGCCCGGCGCCGACCTGGCCGCGTTCCGGATCGTGCAGGAGGCGCTGACCAACGTGGTGCGGCACTCCGGTTCGCGTACCGCCGAGGTCAGGGTCGGTTACGGGGGCGGCCGCATCCGGCTCCGGATCGACGACGCGGGACCCGCGACCGGCACGGACGCCGGGGGCAGCGGCAACGGGCTGGCCGGGATGCGCGAGCGGGCGGCGGCCCTGGGTGGCACGATCGAGGCCGGGACAAGGCCCGACGGCGGCTTCCGGGTACGGGCCGAACTCCCGCTGCCGGCCGCCGGTTCCGGCGCGGCGCACCAGAAGGAGACACCGTGATTCGCGTACTGCTCGCCGATGACCAGCTGCTGGTCCGGGCGGGATTCCGCGCCCTGCTCGACGCCCAGCCGGACATCGAGGTGGCGGGTGAGGCGGCCGACGGCGAGGAGGCCGTCCGGCTGGTGCGTGAACTGCGGCCGGACGCCGTGCTGATGGACATCCGGATGCCGCACCTCGACGGCCTCGCCGCCACCCGCGCCATCACCGGGGACACCGCGCTCGACGAGGTGAAGGTGATCATGCTCACCACCTTCGAACTCGACGAGTACGTCTTCGAGGCGATCCGCTCCGGGGCCTCCGGCTTTCTGGTCAAGGACACCGAACCGGAGGAACTGCTGCGGGCCGTCCGGGCGGTGGTCGGGGGTGACGCACTGCTCTCCCCGGGCGTCACGCGCCGCCTGATCGCCGAGTTCGCGGCCCGGTCCAAGGAGCCGGCCGCCGCCGACGGGCTGAGCGAACTGACCGAACGGGAGCGGGAGGTGATGGCGCTCGTCGGCATCGGTCTCTCCAACGAGGAGATCGCCCGCCGCCTCGTCGTCAGCCCGCTCACCGCCAAGACCCACGTCAGCCGGACGATGGTGAAGCTAGGCGCCCGCGACCGTGCCCAACTGGTCGTCCTGGCCTATGAGTCGGGTCTCGTCCGCCCCGGCTGGCTGGGCTGATCCGGCAGTACGGGGCCGTGCCTGCCGATCTCGGGCCCGGTGTCGCGGTGACCGAACCGCCACAGCACGTCGACGACGCGGCCGACGAAGACCAGCGCGGCCACGGCGGTCGCGGCCATGAACAGCGCGGAGGGCACCGAGTCGCGTGAGGTGAGCAGGAGCGCCGGGGCGCAGACCGCGAGGAACGCGGCTCCGGCCAGCAGGGCTCCGGTCACCACGGCGAAGCCGATCTCGACGGTCATCGCGTCACGGTCCGCCTGGCTCCGGTGTCCCATGTCCGAAGTCTCACAGGCGCGGTGGCCGCCGGACAACCCGGCTTCCGGCCACCACGCGCCCGCTCCGTACGCACCGGAGGACGCGCCGGCGCCGTCCGCGCAGGGCCCGACCGCCGCCGGGCCCCGCCGGGTCAGGACCAGGTGACGGAGGAGTTCTCGCGCCACAGCCGTGCGAGGTCCGCGTCGCCCGTCACCGTGACGGCGGTGAGCGGCAGCCGGTTCCAGAGCGTGAGGTAGAGCTGCTCGGCCGTGCCGCTCAGCTCGCAGTCCACGGGGGAGTCCGCGGCCGTTCCGTCCTCGCGGACCGCCGCCGGCGGCTCGTTGGAGAGCCGCACCGTCCATGCCGCCTCGGTGTCCGTCGCGCGCACGCGCAGGGTGCGCGCGGTCTCGGTCCGCACCCGGCTCTTCGGCCGGGCGTGGAAGCCGCGCAGCAGCTCGTCGACGCCGTCCACCGCGTGGGCGGGCGCCACGGGCGACAGGTCCCGGCCGCGCGCGGACTCCGCGTCCACCCGGTGGACCGTGGTCTCGTGGGCCTGCCGCCGCGCCCAGAAGGCGAGAGGCGAAGGGGCGGGGAAGAAGGCCCAGCAGTCCAGGTCCTCCGGCGCGCTGCCCAGCGCGTCGACCAGCTGCCGGTGTCCCTCCCGGAAGCGGGCGATCAGTTCCGGTCCGTCCAGGTCCGGCTCCCCGCCGTCCGGTACGTAGGAGGTGTGGCCCTCGGTCACGAAGGCGGCCGCCCAGGTGTGCACCATCGCGGTGTGCCTGAGGAGATCGCGGACCTGCCAGCCCGGACAGGTCGGCACCGGTGCCCCGGTCCCCGCCCCCTCGGCCGCGTCCGCCAGCAACCGGCCGTCGGCGGCCAGGGAATGTATGTACTCCGTGATCTTCATGGCTGGGATTGTGCCAGGGGATCAGGCGCCCTGCGGGTGGGCCGGGCGGGCCCGGCCGGTGACGCCGCGCACCAGCCGTACGAACCAGCCGAGCGCGAGCGACTGCACCAGCACGGACACCACCAGCGCCAGGTAGAGGAACCAGGCCGGTCCCGCCGCCTCCGCGCCCAGCACCGCGCCGCCGACGAAGAAGACGAACACGGTCGGCGCCGCCAGGAAGAAGAGCCACACGCCCGCGAACGACGCGTCCTCGTGGGCGACGAACAGGGTGTCCACGGTGACGAACACGGCGGTCGCCGCCACCACGCCCAGGTAGATCAGCGAGGCGACGTTACCGAAGGTGAGTCGGGCGAGTGCGCGGACGTGCCGCGTGGTCAGGACCGGCTTGTTCATGGTGTGCTCCCCGTAGATGGCTGACCTCTCCATCCTGCGCCGGGTGAATCGTTCCTGCCTGAGTACGGCTACTCACTCGCTCAGGTGTGTGCCGCGTTGCGGGCGCCGTAGCCGAGGGCGGCCGCGGCCATCGCGAGCAGGGCCACCGTGGTCAGGGCCACGGGCAGCGAGAACCAGTCGGTGAGGAAGCCGATCGCGGGCGGCCCGAGGAGCATCCCGCCGTAGCCGAGCGTCGAGGCCGCGGCCACCCCGCCGGGACCCGCCAGTTCGCCCGCCCTGCTGACCGCCACCGGGAAGATGTTGGCCAGGCCGAGCCCGGTGACGGCGAAGCCGAGGAGCGCGAGCCAGGTGGTCGGGGCGAGCGAGCCGAGCAGCATCCCGGCCGCCGCGGTGGTGCCGCCCGCGACCAGGGTGCGGGTCTGTCCGAGCCGTTCGAGCAGTGCCGTGCCGCTGAGCCGGCCCGCCGTCATGGCGAGTGCGAAGAGGGAGTAGCCGGCCGCTGCCACCCCGGGGTGGGCGTGCAGGTCCTGCTCCAGGTGGAGCGCGCCCCAGTCGGCCAGCGCGCCCTCGCCGTACGCGGTGCAGAGCGCGATCACGCCGAACAGCAGCACCACACGGCGTGCCCGTCCCGTCAGGCGCTGGGCGCCCTTCCCGCGGTCGGCCGCCGCCGGGACGGGCTTGCGGGACGGGTACCGCAGCAGGACCGGGCCCACGAGGGCGGTGACCAGCAGTCCGATTCCGGTCAGGCAGAGCAGGTGCGCGGAGGGTGAGAGACCCGCCGCCACGAGGCCGCCGAGCCCGGCGCCGATCATGCCGCCGAGGCTGAACGCGGCGTGGAAACTCGGCATCACGGGCCGCCGCAGGGCGGTGACGAGGTCCACCGCCGCGCTGTTCATCGCCACGTTCATGCCGCCGTACGCCGCGCCGAACACCAGCAGCACCAGCCCGAGGGAGAGCGCCGAGTGGGTCTGGGCGGGAAGCGCGATGCTGAGCGACAGCAGGAAACCGCAGACGACGGTGACCGGGTGGCTGCCGAACCGGCGGCAGAGCCGGCCGGTCAGCATCATGGTGATCACGGCGCCGGCGGATACGCCGAGCAGTGCGAGGCCGAGGGTGGAGGCCGAGGCGCCGGTCTGGTGCTTGATGGCCGGGATGCGGACCACCCAGCCGGCGAAGAGGAACCCGTCGAGGGCGAAGAACACGGTCAGCGCGGTACGGAGGCGGGCCGACGGAGGTGTGGCGGTGTTTCCGCCCGGGTCCCCCGGCAGTGCCGTCCGCAGTTTGTTTAGTTGCGGCACAAACTCAGCATAGGGGCCCGTGGACAGCGGACGCAAGACGGCCGTCCACCCCGCTGTCAACCCGGCCGGGCGCGGTGTGCCGGGAGCGGCGCCGGTACGCCGAGGAGCGGGGCGGCGCGGGTGGGAAGCCGGGTACCGCCGCGTCGGCAGTGCCTCCGGATCATGGGAGACTCGCCCCCATGAACGGCAAGGGGACCACCACCCGGACGAAGTTGGAGAGGGGCCGCAGCGCGCTCGGGCCCGCGCTGGAACTGGTGCACACCGGACGCGCGCCCACCCGCGCCGTCCTCACCTCCGAGCTCGGGGTCACCCGCGCCACGGCGGGCGCGGTGGCCGCCGAGCTGGAGGCGCTTGGCCTGATCCGGGTCGACTCCAGCCCCGGGTCGGCGGCGGGCTCGCAGGGCCGCCCCTCGCACCGGCTGGCCGTGCGCGAGTCCGGGCCGGTGGCGCTGGCCGCCCAGGTGCACGCGGACGGATTCCGGGCCGCGCTGGTCGGTCTCGGCGGCCGGCTCGTCGCGACCGCCCCCGGCTGTGTCACCATCACGGCCGACCCGGCACAGGTCATCGGCGAAGTCGTGGACGACTGTGCACGGTTGCTGCGCGACAGCGGTCTGCGATGCGTCGGGGCCGGCCTCGCGGTGCCCTCCGCGGTCGCCGAGCCGGAGGGCACCGCCCTCAACCCCCTCCACATCGCCTGGCCCGCCGGGGCCCCCGTCCGCGAGATCTTCGCCACATGCGTCCGCGAAGCGGGCATCACCGGACCGGCGTTCACCGGCAACGACGTCAACCTCGCCGCGCTCGCCGAACACCGCCACGGGGCCGGGCGAGGGGCCCAGCACCTGCTCTGCGTCGCCACCGGCCACCGCGGGGTCGGCGGCGCGCTCGTCCTGGACGGCCGCCTGCACACCGGGAGTTCGGGACTCGCCCTGGAGGTCGGCCATCTCACCGTCAACCCCGAGGGCCGCCCCTGCCACTGCGGCGGCCGCGGCTGCCTCGACGTGGAGACCGACCCGCTCGCCTTCCTCACCGCCGCCGGCCGCGTGCCCGGCCCCGAGGAGTCCCTGCTCAAGCAGTCCGGGGACCTGCTGCGCAACGAGTACGGCGACGCGACGGTGCGCAACGCGGCGGAGGAGCTGATCGACCGTCTCGGCCTCGGACTCGCCGGGCTCGTCAACATCCTCAACCCGGACCGCATCATCCTCGGCGGACTGCACCGCGCGCTGCTGGACGCCGACCCGGAACGGCTGCGCGCGGTGGTCGCCGACCGCAGCCTGTGGGGGCGCAGCGGCAGTGTGCCGATCCTGCCCTGCACCCTCGACCACAACAGCCTGGTCGGGGCGGCGGAGCTGGCCTGGCAGCCGGTGCTGGACGACCCGCTGGGCGCGCTCGCCTGAGGCTGCTCACCCGGGGGCGGGACGGCCGGGCTCCGTCACCGGGGCGCCCCTCGGCCGCCCCCTTCCGGTGCCGCGAACGCGAACGCCCGCGCCGGGTTGGCGACCAGCATGTTGTCCACGGCGTCCGCTCCCAGTACCTCCGTCAGCCGGGGGCGCAGGCGGCGCAACAGGTGCGGCATGCCCGGGGTCTCCGGCACCGTGGTGTCGCCGCCCAGCAGCAGCTGCCCGCCGAACCCGGCCCCGGCCAGCGCCGCCAGTTCCTCCGGCAGCCGCCAGTCCGTTGCATGGTGGGCCCGTGACGGACCGTCGAACGCGAGGAACGCCCCCGCCCGGGCCGCCTCCAGCTGCTCCGTGCCGTCCGGCGACCGGCCCAGGTGGCCGAGGATCACCCGGTGCGGCGGGACGCCCGACGTGCCGCACAGCAGGTCGAGTACGTCGAGCGCGGCTGTCCCCAGCTCCAGGTGGACGGCGATCGGCGCCCCCGTGCGGTGATGCGCCTCCGCGGCCGCCGTCATGGTGAGCCGGGCGTGGGCGTCGAGCGTGTGGAAGGCACCGGCGACCTTGATCAGGCCCGCCCGCACCGTCGTGCCGCCGATGCCCGCGGTCAGCTCGGACACGAACAGCGAGGCGAGGTCGTCCCGGATCCGGTCGAGCAGTGCGGCCGGATAGTGCACCGCCTGGTGCAGACCCGTCGCCGCCACCACGTGCGTGCCCGTCGAGCGGGACAGCTCCGCCAGTGCGTCTGCCCGGCGGCCCATTCCGTACGGCGTCCACTGGACGACGGACCGGCCGCCGAACCCGCGGAAGGCGCGCAGCCGTTCGCCGGCCGCCACGGGGTCGTCGAGCTCCTGGCCCGGCAGCACGGGGCTGCGCAGGAAGAGGTGGTCATGGGCGTCGCAGACCCCCAGCTCGGCCGCGGGGACGTCCCCGAGGACGGTGCGGACCGCGGCTACCACTGGCGTCCCTCCCCGAGCCGGTCCCGCTCCGGCCGGCTGAGGTGGAGCACCTCGTACCGCTCGCCTGGCTCCCGCGGCCCGGGGTGGTCCCAGAGCGTGAAGTGGAGCAGTTCCCAGTGCCGGGGATCGGCGGCCAGCGCGGTGGCCACCACTCCGGGCTCCTCGGCCAGCCGCCGGCTCTCCTCCAGGGCGGCATCGACCGCGTCCGCCGGAGCGGCCGCCTGCGGTGCGGGGGAGCGCAGGCGCGTCGCCGACCGGGGGAGTGATCCCGACGACGGGCCCTCCGCGTAGGACAGGCCGGTCCAGTGCTGCACCTCGGGGCGGCCGAAGTCCCGCACGACGCCCTGGAATCCGGGACCCCAGAGGAAGGAGTTCATGCCCGCGGCCCCGGTCCACAGATAGAACGGCGCGTACTGGTTGACCGGCGAGTCCCGTCCGCGCTCCCGGACCAGGTACGCCTTGATGCCGAGCCCCGGGAAGGCGTCCATGAGGTGGCCCTTCGTCGCCACCCGGTCGCGGACGATGCCCATGTCGTAGTCGGCAGGCAGAGTGATCTCGTACTGCATGGCATGCATCGCGCGCTCCTCAGGCTGCCGGGTACTCGGGGACGGCGGCGTCGGTGTGCCAGTGGATGGTGCTGCCGTCATCGGCCGCCTCGACGACGGCCAGATGCGTCATGAAGGTGTGCGGTGCCGCGCCGTGCCAGTGCCACTCGTCCGGCTCGATCCACACGGTGTCGCCCGCCCGGATCGCCTCCACCGGACCGCCCCTTCGCTGCACGAGGCCCTCGCCCTCGGTGACGTGGAGGACCTGGCCGTGCGGGTGGGTGTGCCATCCGGTGTGCCCGCCCGGTGCGAAGTGCACGCTGAACAACCGCAGCCGGGAAGGCGGTTCGGGGGCCGCGAGCTCGTCGAGCCAGACCGAGCCGTTGAAGTGCGCGGCCGGTCCGGACTGCGTGCCGGGGCGGTTCCTGGTGATGCGCATGGGTGAGGTGCTCCTCGGGGTCGGTGGTGTACGTGAGGGGGTCAGGCGGCGTCCGGGCGCGGGGCGAGCAGGGCGAGCAGCCCGCGGGCGGCCGCGTCGAAGGCGTCCGTCGAGCCCGATGCGCGGGCCAGCACATAGCCGCCCTGCACGGTCGCGACGATCGTCGCGGCGATGTCCCCGGGGGGCAGGGAAGGTGCGAACTCGCCCCGGTCCAGACCCTCCTGGACCACCTCCGTGAGCCGGCCGCGGAGCCAGGCGATCGTCTCGTCGACGGGCGCCCGCAGTTCGTCGCTCGCGATGACCTCCGGATCCATCGTCAGCCGCCCCACCGGGCAGCCCCGCAGCACATCGCGCTCGCGCAGCAGATATCCCGAGATCCGCTCGTACGCCGTGCCGGGAGCGTCCAGCAGGCCGCCCGCCGTCCCGCGCAGTTCCTCGGCCGTGCGGCGGATGGCCGCCAGTGCCAGATCGGGCTTGCCCGCGAAGTGGTGGTACATGCTGCCCTGGCCCGCGCCGGCGTGCTGCTGGATGGCCTTGGGGCTGGTGCCCACGTAACCGCGCTCCCACAGGAGCTCGCGAGTGGCTTCGATCAGACGGTCCGGAGTGCTCATGAACCCACTGTACATACTAGTAGGTACAGAATCCAGAACGCGCCTCACGGCCCCCCGGGAGCAGGAGCCGGAGCGCCGTCTACTCCCCACGGGGTACGCCCACTGCCGCTGGCCGTACGACGACGCGGCCCCCTCCCCGGAGACAGGCTCGGTGGTGAAGGAAAAGCGTGAGTCCCGAACCGTGAACCGAGGAGCTGACCGAGATGAACACCCTGGCCTTCGACGGCGGACCCGGACCGTGGGTCCTCCTCTTCCCGCTCGTCTGGGCAGCCGTCGTCATCACCGTCGTCACCGTCCTGCGTCGCACCGTCTGGCGCGGCCGCGGCCCCTGGCACAACCGCGCGATGCCGAACGGCCCCGCCGAGACCTCACCGATCACCCTGCTCGGCCGGCGCTTCGCCGCCGGTGAGATCGACGAGGACGAGTACTGGCGCCGCCTCTCCGTCCTCGACGAGCAGTTCGGGATCCGTGGCAAGGACGGTGCGGCATGACCACCACCGTTCCCGCCACCGGCACCACGACCGCCGCCCGGGTCGTCGACGCCGTGAAGGTCTACGGCTCGGGCGACACCGAGGTCAGGGCCCTGGACGGGGTGAGCGTCGACTTCCCGGCCGGCCGCTTCACCGCGATCATGGGGCCCTCGGGCTCCGGCAAGTCCACCCTGATGCACTGCGCCGCCGGACTCGACACCCTCACCTCCGGCACCGCGTTCATCGGCGACACCGAACTCGGGGCGCTCGACGACCGCAGGCTCACCCTGCTGCGCCGCCGGCGCATCGGGTTCGTCTTCCAGGCCTTCAACCTCCTGCCGACCCTCACCGTCGCCGAGAACATCACGCTCCCCATGGACCTCGCGGGGGAGCGGCCCGACCGGGCCCGGCTGGACGCGCTCATCGACACCGTCGGACTCCGCGACCGCCTGCACCACCGGCCGAGCGAACTGTCCGGCGGCCAGCAGCAGCGCGTCGCCGTCGCCCGGGCCTTCGCGGGCGGCCCCGACGTCGTCTTCGCCGACGAACCCACCGGCAACCTCGACTCGCGCGCCGGACAGGAAGTGCTCCGGCTGCTCGGCCGCACCGTCCGGCAGACCGGCCGCACCGTCGTCATGGTCACCCATGACCCGGTCGCCGCCGCGCACGCCGACGAGGTCGTCTTCCTGGCCGACGGACGCCTCGTCGACCGGATGCCGGACCCCACCGCCGAACGCGTACTCGACCGCCTCAAGGCGTTCGACCCCGCCCCGAGCACCCAGGGGACGCCATGACCAGCACCGGCGCCACCGTGCGCCTCAGCCTCTCCTCCCTCCGCACCCACCGGCGCCGGTTCGTCGGCACCCTGACCGCCGTCCTGCTCGGCGTCGCGTTCCTCGCCGGAACCCTCGTCATGGGGGACACCCTGCGCGCGAGTTTCGACACGATGTTCGGCAACGCGGCGAGCGGCACCGACGCCGTCGTCCGCTCCACCAACGTCGTCACCGTCTCCGGCGAGTCCGAAGGCACCAGGCAGCCCGTGAGCACCGGCCTCGTGCGGCGCATCGACCGGCTGCCCCAGGTCGCCGCGGCCGCCCCCGACATCCAGGGCGCCGGCCAGCTGCTCGGCGCCGACGGCAAGCCCATCGGCGGCCAGGGACCGCCCACCCTCGCCGGGAACTGGATCGACGACCCCGAGCTCAACCCCTACCGGCTCGCCGAGGGACACGCCCCCTCCGCAGCCGGCGAGGTCGTCATCAACCGCGGCACCGCCGACAAGGGCGGACTGAAGATCGGCGACACGACCGTCCTGCGCACCCCCGACCCGGTCCGGGTCACCGTCGTCGGCCTGGCCACCTTCGGCGGCGAGGACGGCATGGCGCAGGTGACCTACACCGGAATGACGCTCGCCGACGCCGAGCAGCACCTCACACCGAAGCCCGGCCAGGCCTCGAGCATCCAGGTGAGGGCCGGTCCCGGCACCAGTCAGCAGGAACTCGTCGAGGCCCTGCGGCCCGTGCTGCCCCCGGACACCGAGGCCATCACCGGACAGGCCTCCGCCGCCGAGAACCAGGACATGATCTCCGGCGCCTTCCTGAGCCTGTTCACCACCCTGCTCCTGGTGTTCTCCGGCATCGTGCTGCTGGTCGCGACCTTCTCCATCCACAACACCTTCGCCATCGTCGTCGCCCAGCGCACCCGGGAGAACGCCCTGCTGCGCGCGCTCGGCGCCTCGCGCCGGCAGATCCTCGGCTCGACCCTGACCGAGGCGGCGATCGTCGGCGTGATCGCCTCCGCGGCAGGTCTGGCCGGCGGCATCGGGATCGCCGCCGGACTCCAGGCGCTCTTCCCGGCCATCGGGTTCCCGTTCCCCGACGGATCGCTCGTCATCAGCGGTGTGTCCATGCTGCTGCCGCTCGCCGTCGGAGTCGTGGTCTGCGCCGGCTCCGCCCTGGTGCCCGCCGTCCACGCCGGACGGACCGCTCCGCTCGCCGCCCTCCGCGAGACCGCCGTCGACGACTCGGCCGCCTCCCGGCCCCGCGCCGTCACCGGGCTCGCGCTGCTGACCGCCGCGGTCGGGGTGATCCTGACCGGCGCCCTGGCCGACCCGTCCATCTGGCTGTCGGCCGCCGGAGCGGTCCTCGCCCTCGCCGCGTTCGTCGTGCTCGGGCCGGTGGCCTCCTCGTACGCCGTACGGATCCTCGGGGGCCCGCTCGGCCGGCTGCGCGGCACCACCGGCCGGCTGGCCCGGCGCAACGCGCTGCGCAACCCGAAGCGGACCGCGTCGACCGCGACCGCCCTGATGATCGGTGTCGCGGTGGTCTCGCTCTTCACGGTGTTCGGCGCCTCGCTGAAGGCCACCATGAACCAGACCGTCGACCGTTCGTTCGCCGGTGACGTCGCCATCAGCGCCCCCGCCTTCGGGGCCGGCGGCAGCGGGCTCAGTCCCGGCCTCGCCCCGGCCGTCGACCGGCTGCCGGACGTGGACACCGCGGTCGGCCTCGGCAAGGGCGTCGCGGAGGTCGACGGCACCGGACGCGCCCTCACCGTGACCGACCCGGCGGCACTGGCCAGGGTCTTCGACCTCGGCCGGATCGACGGGTCGATGAAGACGCTGGGCGGAGACGGACTCGCCGTCTCCGACACCGAGGCAGGCAAGCGCGGGCTGCACACCGGCTCCACCGCACGGCTGACCTTCACCGACGGCCAGGAGCGGATCTTCACCGTCCGGGCCGTGTACGGACAGTCCGAGCTCGCCGGGGACTACGTCATCACCCGCCGGGCATGGGCCCCGCACCGCGGCCAGGACTCCGACTCACTGATCGCCGTCTCCTTCGCGGACGGGGTCTCCACGGCCGACGGCAAGGCCGCGGTCGAGAAGGCCGCCGCCGCGTACGGCAACCCGGACGTGCAGACCCGCGGCGAGTACGCGCAGTCCTCGGCCGGCGGCATCGACATGATGCTCACCCTGGTCTACGCCCTGCTGGCACTCGCCGTACTGATCGCCCTGCTCGGCATCGCGAACACCCTCACCCTGGCCGTTCACGAACGCACCAGGGAGCTGGGCCTGTTGCGGGCCGTCGGGCAGACCAGGAAGCAACTGCGGGCCATGGTCCGCTGGGAATCCGTCCTGGTCGCCGCGTTCGGCACGGCGGGCGGCCTCCTGCTGGGCGGCTTCCTCGGCTGGGTGCTGGTCAAGGCCTCCGAAGGGGCGGGCGACACCGCGTTCGCCTTCGCCCTGCCGCCGATGCGGCTGCTCGTGGTCGCGGCGGTCGGCATCACCGCGGGCGCGCTGGCGGGATGGCGGCCGGCCCGGCGGGCGGCGCGACTGGACGTGCTCCGCGCCATCGCCACCGACTAGCCGCCGCGGGCGGAACGGCAGTGCAGGAGCGGGGCGCCCCTCACCGGGGGCGCCCCGCTCCTGCCGCGTCAGCCGACGACCACCGACCGGGCCACCGAGGGCGACGCACCCTCCGGCGCCACGATGCCGCTCAGTTCGAACGGACCGTCGGTCGTCGCCCCGTACAGCACGTGCGGCGGCTGCGTGGCGAACAGGGAGGGCGTCGGAAGGGTGAACCAGACCACCTTCCCCGCACCGCCCCGGGGGCGGACGCCCCAGCTCTCACTGACCGCGGCAATCAGTGCGAGTCCGCGCCCCGACGTACTGGAGTCGCTGGCCTCGCGCACGGTCGGCATCCGTGGGTCGTGGTCATGGACGGACACCGTCAGCCGTTCGAGCAGCAACTCGATCTCGACGGTGCATGATTTGTCCGGCTGTGCATGCCGGTGGACATTGGTCAGCAGTTCTGTGACGCCGAGCGCTGCCTGGTCGATCAAGGGATCGAGATGCCAGTAGCGCAACTGCGCCGAGATGATTCTGCGGACCTGACCGATCCGCGACGGCAGGGCCTGGAGCTCCACCGTGCAGTGCCTGCTTGGCTCGCTGATCACGGCTGCGACTCCCCGAAATAGGTCCGGAAGAAGACGAAGGAACGGATCCAGCAGATGGCTGGCTGCTGATCTGGCCCGGCGGCCTGGATCGCAGTGTCACCGCCGGTAAACCATGAGTGACGTGTCTCCAATGTCGCCCAGCGGCCGCGGCACCGCAACTCGCGGTGTCCCCGCGGCGCCGCTCCGTCAGCCCCGCCGGCCGCCCGCCCTGAGTACCGCTTCCAGGAACCGGCGTGCGGGAGCGGCGCTGTCGGGCTTGTCGCGGCGCCGCGGCATCGTCAGCCGGTACCGCCTCCCGTTGACCCGCGCCACCGTCCTGTCCGCGCCCGCGAACCACGGTCTGCCCGCGCTCACCGTCCCGGCCGGCGCGCTGTCGATCTCCCGGCCGTAGCTGGTCAGCAGCGCCACCCGGCCGTCCTTCACGGTGACCTGCCCCGCCCGGGTGACCGAACGCGCCCACCGGTCGATCCGCACGCCCGTCTCGCTGAACCCGCTCTCGTCGAACCCCGCCTCGCTGAACTCCGGCTCGTAAACGGCCACTTCGCCCCCTCCGTCGCACCCCTGAGAAGAAGTGTGCACATCCCGGGGCATGTGCACCAGAGCGGACCAGGACACAGGTCCCCTTCCCGGCACCGGCCCCGCCACCGCCCGGCCGACGGGGCCAAGGCATCGCTATGGAGCATCAAAGTCATCGTTTGTGCAGGTAGGGGGCATATCGTGGGGCTCGCCGAGACCGGTCGTACGAGGAGAAGCGCGCTGATGGACACGAGTGAGCACAGACACGACGGCGACATCGTGGCGACCGTCGACATCGATCGCACCGACCTGGCCTACCGGGCCTGGCTCAAGGAGGCGGTGCGCAAGGTCCAGGCCGACGCCAACCGCTCCGCCGACACCCATCTGCTGAGGTTCCCGCTCCCCGAGAGCTGGGGCATCGACCTCTACCTCAAGGACGAGTCGACGCACCCCACCGGCAGCCTCAAGCACCGGCTGGCGCGCTCGCTGTTCCTCTACGGGCTCTGCAACGGCTGGATCCGTCCCGGGAAGCCGGTGATCGAGGCGTCGAGCGGTTCGACCGCCGTCTCGGAGGCGTACTTCGCCAAGCTGATCGGCGTGCCGTTCATCGCCGTGATGCCCCGCACCACGAGCCCCGAGAAGTGCCGGCTGATCGAATTCCACGGCGGCCGCTGCCACTTCGTCGACGACTCGCGCACGCTGTACGAGGAGTCCGCCACGCTCGCCGCGGACACCGGCGGTCACTACATGGACCAGTTCACCTACGCCGAGCGGGCCACGGACTGGCGGGGCAACAACAACATCGCGGAGTCGATCTACCAGCAGCTGAGGCTGGAGCGCTACCCGGAGCCCGCCTGGATCGTCGCCACCGCGGGCACGGGCGGCACCTCGGCGACCATCGCGCGGTACGTGCACTACATGCAGCACGACACCCGCATCTGTGTGCCCGACCCGGAGAACTCCTGTTTCTTCGACGGCTGGACGAACCACGATCCGCACGCCACCAGCGACCGCGGCTCCCGCATCGAGGGCATCGGCAGGCCGCGGATGGAGCCGAGCTTCGTGCCGGGCGCCGTCGACCGGATGATGAAGGTCCCGGACGCGGCCAGCGTCGCGGCCGTGCGCGCCCTGGACCGGGCCATCGGCCGCAAGGCCGGCGGCTCCACCGGGACCGGCCTGTGGAGCGCCTTCAAGCTGGTCGCCGAGATGGTCGGGCAGGGCCGCACCGGCAGCATCGTCACCCTGATCTGCGACCCGGGCGACCGCTACCTCGACAAGTACTACTCCGATGCCTGGCTGGCCGCCCAGAACATGGACATCGACCCGTACACCCGGACGGTCGAACGCTTCCTCGCCACCGGCAACTGGCCCGGCCAGGAGGAGTGCGCGGCCCGGACGAGCTGACGGGCCCGTCAGGCGGCGGCGGCCGAGAGGCGCCGGTCCAGATTGCGCACCGCGTCCCGGAACGACCTGCCCACCGCCGACCGGGCCCGCCGCAGCGTGAACCGGAACAGCGGCGAGCCGTCGGCGGCGAAGGTCCACTGCACCCGGGTGCCGGTGCCCGCCGGGGTCAGCCGCCACTCCTCCAACAGGGCCTGCAGGCCGGGCGCGTTGGACTGGTCGATCCGGTACGCGTACCGCTCACCGGGATCGGTCGCCACGATCGTCTCCCGGAACGCGATCCCGCCCCGCAGCCGCACCTCGCGACCCGCCCCGCCGTCGAGCGGCAGCGCCGCCGTCACCTGCGTGAACCAGCGGGGCCAGCCCTCGACGTCGTCGGCCAGCGCCCGGTACACGGCATCGGGCGGTGCGGACACCTCGGCGGCGAAGACCAGCCTCACCGGAGCGGACTCGACGAAGTCGAGGCTCACGGAGCGGAGTCGGCGTGCCATGGAACGCACCTCCCGTGCGATCGGCGGGGGACGGGGCCGCGCACACCATAACCGGCAGACCGTCAGAAGTCGCCAGGTGCAACGGAACCGGATCGGCCCGCGGTACGCGGACGGGGTCAGCGCACCGCGGTGAGCGAGCCGCCCTCCTTCAGCCGGGCCGTCAGTTCCACCGGCGCGTCCCGCGGCGCCCGCACCGCGAGCGTCGTGCCGGCCGCCTTCTCGCGCACGGCCCCGGTTGCCTCGATCCCGCTCACCGCACGGCTTCCCGCGGCCAGTACGTACCACTGGCCGGACGGCGCCCTCCAGTGCGTGCCCGCCAGGACGTGCTGGCCGAACCGGCTGCACCGGGCCGTGTCGCGCTCGTCCGCCACCACCGTCCCCCGCCCGGTGGGCGAGGCGCTGGGGGCCAGGAACTGCACCAGCACGCGTCCGGGGCCCTGCCAGGTGTCGGCGCGGGTGCAGAGCCACTCGGCGGGCGTGCCGGACTCGGGCAGCCGCTGTTCGGCGAAGTTCCAGTTGTTGACCGCGCGGACACCGGTGCCCCGCAGCGCCGTCAGCGAACAGGCGGTGCGGGCCCAGGCCAGCAGGGCGGGTGTGCTCGTCGCCTCCCTGGGCTGTCGTGCCGCGGCGCCGGCGGCCGGACCGGGGGTGAAGGTGAGATGGACCGGGGCGAGGTCGCCCAGGTCGGTGAGGAGGAACGCGTGGTTCTCCACGATGCGTTCGGATGAGCGCAGCTGGAGCGCCGGCCAGGAGTCGCAGCTGCCGCCCGGCGACGGGCGCGGCACGGCCGCCGTGACCCCGTCCGCGTTCACCTCCAGCGTGCGCGCCGGGCTGTCCGGCGCCAGCAGGTCGCGCGTCGTGGTCCGCGAGATCCACGGAGCCATCAGGAAGCGGGCCCGGCCCCCGCTGCGGCTGACGACCAGGGCGGCCCCCGTCGTCACGTCCGCGCCGTCCGTCCGCGCGAAGTCCAGTGCGGGCGTCCCGGTCCCGGTCAGCGGCTCCGCGTAACGCACCACCCGCACGCCGCGGTCGTGGAACATCACCACGGCGGCGCCGTCCACCTCACCCGCGTACAACAACTGCGGTGGCTGCGCGGGCGGGACCGCGAGCGTCCCGGGCGTGGCCGAGACGGCGACGCTCTGCGGGGTACGTCCCCAGGCGCGCAGCGCCCGGCTCAGCAGGGCCCGGTCCCCGGCCCGGTTCCCGCGGGCCGGCCAGGCGGTGAAGTCGATGCGGGAGGTGTCCGCCCACTCCTCGGCCGCGGTGCTGAGCAGCGTGGCCGGATCGAGTGCGGGAGCCGGCACGCTCCGCGTGCCGCCGACGGCGGGTGCCGGGACCGGCGCACCGTCCTCCGCCACCGAGACCAGGACGCCGGCCACCACGCAGAGCGCCGCGGCGGCCGCCACCGCCCGCATCCGGTGCCTGCGCCGCAGCAGATCGCTCGGACGCGTCTGCAGCACACACGGGTCGAACTCCTCCGAGCGCAGCAGCGCTTCGGTGCCCGCCCGGTCGGCGTCACCCAGCCGAGCGGCGGCCCGTACCGCGTCCGCAGCGTCCGGCGCGCCCGCCCGGGCGAGCAGGGCCTGCGTGTCCCGGGCGTCCAGCTCCTCCAGCAGCCGCAGCGCGAAAGCGGCCCGCACCGCCCCGGGGACCGCCGACAGCGCCTGGTCCAGGGCCAGTTCCGCCGCGCCGCCGGCCCGCGGGAAGAGCCGCAGGCCCCAGACGGCCGGGAGCGAGGGCCGCAGCGCCGCGGGCGCCGGGAGCCGGTCCGGCCACCAGCGCGGCCGGCGCTCGTGCCCGAGCGCGGCGCGCAGCACCCGCAGCCGCATCCAGGCGTACGCCGAGCCGGAGCCGTCCGGGGCAGGCCGGTGCGCGGCACCACGGGTCTGGGCCGGGACCCGCGACAGGGCCGGGGCCTCGGGCGCCGCACGCACGCCGGGCAGCGCGCGCTGCACCGCCGCGTGCGCGGCGAGCACCCGGCGGTGCCGGCCGAGGGACGGCGGCAGCACCAGATAGGCGAGCCGGACGAGACGGGGGTAGTGCTCCATGAGCGCGGACTCGGCCTGCTGCACGCCGGGGCGCTCGCTGCTGCCGGTGGACCGCTGCCGCGGAGGGTGGATCGGCATGATTCGGTGCCTTCTGAGCCGTAGGCGAAAACCGTCACACCGTAAAACGACTCGATCGTGTGACGGTCACATCACCTGCTCATGACGCCTGCGGCGGACCGTGCCGGGGCGGCACCCGCCGTCAGGCGTACGGCTGCGCGGGCCTGTCGAGCATGGAGTCGAGCACCCGGCCGAACACCCGCCGTCCCGCGCCGGCGATCAGCGGATCGCCCCACCGGGGCAGCAGCCGCACAGCGAGCTCCTCCACCCACACCACATGGGAGCCGGCATGGGTGGGATACACGTCGATCGAGGCACGGCCCCGCACCACCCCGCCGCGCTTCTCCAGCCGGCACATCCCCGCCCGGCTGCCCGCCGGAGGCGACCAGCGCACCACTTCCATCGGATCGTCGAACGCCAGCGGGCCGATCCCGGTACGCGCCACGAACACCGTCCCGACCCGGGTCGGCAGGCCGGTGGGCACCGTGATCGTCGTCAGCGGGACCTGCGCGGCGTGCCGTTCCCAGTCCGTCACCCGGCGCCAGGACTCGGCGGCGGGCAGAGGGGTGAAGCGTTCGATCCGGAAGACGGCCACAGCTCGATCCTAGGACGTCATGGCCACGGCGCGAGCGGAGTGGAACCCGGGCCGGGGCGGCCGCTCAGTCCTGTGCGGGCTCACCGCTCGCGGTCCGGCCCGCCACGACGAGGCCCGGCAGATGCTCCTCGATCTCCTCGCGGGCGCCCTCCGACAGACCCGCGTCGGTGACGAACGTGTGCACCTGGTCCAGCGCGGCGAACGAACTCAGGCCCACCGTGCCCCACTTGGTGTGGTCGGCGACGACCACCACCCGCCGTGCCGACTGGACGAAACGGCGGTTGGTCTCGGCCTCCGCGAGATTCGGCGTGGACAGCCCGCCCTCCACCGAGATCCCGTGCACCCCGAGGAAGAGCACATCGAAGTGGAGCGAGGCGATCGCCCGGTCGGCGACCGGGCCCACCAGCGAGTCGGACGGGGTCCGCACCCCGCCGGTGAGCACCACGGTCGCGGCGCCGGGCCGCGCGCCCGGCGAACCGGGACGCTGCGCGGCATGGAACACGTCGGCGACCCGCACCGAATTGGTCACCACCGTCAAGTCCGGTACGTCCAGCAGCTGCTGGGCCAGGGCGTAGGTGGTGGTGCCGCCGGAGAGCGCGATGGCGCTGCCGGGCACGGCCATCGCCGAGGCCGCCCGGGCGATGTCCTCCTTGGCGGTCAGCTCCAGCGCCGACTTCGCCTCGAAACCGGGCTCGTGGGTACTCGCCTCGACCACCGGCACGGCGCCGCCGTGCACCTTCTCGATGACGCCCTGGCGGGCCAGCGCGTCCAGGTCCCGGCGCACCGTCATGTCGGAGACGTTCAGCTTCCGGGTCAGCTCGTTGACCCGGACCCCGCCGCGCCTGCGCACCTCGTCGAGGATCAGCGCACGCCGCTGCTCCGCGAGCAGATTCTGATTCTCGCTCAACGCGGGTCCGGTCCTTCCCTCTGGCCGTGCGGCGGTCCATGTCGACGGCTCATCCTGCCACGCGGTGTCGCACACCGCCGCACTGGGGAGATTCGGTGAGAGCGGTGCGGACGCCCGGACGCATCCACCACTCTGGTGACCGGGCGTCAGCCGCGTCGTCCCAGGGCTTCCACCTTTGAGAGCGAGTCACCCCCGTGCCACCTGCCACCCAGGCCCCGCAGAGCGAAGGACCCGCACTGGAACTGCTGGTCCACGGCGTGGGCGGAGCCACTCCCCAGGAGATGCTCACCGATCCGCGCACGGTCCGCGTCACCGGGGACGCCACTGCCGCCATATACCGCCGCCCCGGCGACATCGACGCGGAGGCACACCCCGAGCGGTACCGGGACCGGCCCATCGCCGAGGCGTACTGCTGGTCCAACCTCACCTCCGGCAACGGCTCCCGCGCGCTGTGGCTCCTGCTGCTCCCGTTCATGGTGATCAACCTCGCCCACTGGATGCGTCCGGCCGCCACCCGCCGCCCCCGGACGGTCCGGCTGTACGGCGCGATCGTCAGGCTCCTCGCCCTGAGCCTCACCGTGCTGCTGACCGCCGCCGCCTGCGAGGTCGCGCTCGATCTGACCGCCTGGCAGTGCGCGGGCGTACCGGACTGTTCCGACCAGCGGTCGTGGCTGGGCTTCCTGTCCTCCGCGCAGGGCGGCTGGTGGTCCCAGCCCGGGCGCAGGCTCGCACTCGCCGCGCTGGTGCCGACCGCCCTGGTGGGACTCCTCTGGTACCTCTCCAACCGGACCTGGAGCACCTACGAGTCGGCGCGCCCGCTCAGCGGCTCCGGCCCCGAGGAGGGCGCACCGCCGGCCGCAGCCCCCGTGGTGCGGCCCGCGCTCGGACGGCCCGGATTCTGGTACGGACGACGGCTCGTCGCGCGCCTGCGCGCCGCCCACACCGCCGCCGGGTTCCTGACCGTCACCGCATCCGTCACGGGCGCCACCGCCCGTCGGGACCGTGCCGTCGCCGGGCCGGTGCCCGAGGTGTTCGGGCGGCTGATCGAGGTGGCCCTCGTGATGGGGATGCTCGTCGTCCTGTGGGTGGTGTGCCGGCGCGG
This sequence comes from Streptomyces sp. NBC_01257, assembly GCF_035917255.1. Classification (NCBI taxonomy): domain Bacteria; kingdom Bacillati; phylum Actinomycetota; class Actinomycetes; order Kitasatosporales; family Streptomycetaceae; genus Streptomyces; species Streptomyces sp. NBC_01257. Next base: position 965,780 of record NZ_CP108472.1, on the reverse strand, counting down.
CCGCAGCGAACGGCGCCTCGACAACCGCCTCGACCGCGCCGTCGTCACCTACCTGCCCGTCACCGCCCTCGCCCTGCTCGTCCTCGCCTCACTGCACGCCGGCTGGTCCCGGCCCGGCTGGACCTCCGCCGGAACCCTCCCCGGTGACATGACCTTCCGCGTCGTCACGCTCGCCCAGGGCGCCCTCGTCGTCGTCCTCGCCGTCGTGTCGCTGAGCCTCTACCGGCGCAGCCCCGAGCCGCGCACCGTGATGCGCGGACTCGGCGGCCCCGCCGTCGCGATGCTCGCCTGCGCGCTCGGCGGCGTCATGACCGGCGGCGTGGCCCAGCGCGTCGCCGACTGGCTCGACGGTCCCGGCAGCCCCGGCATGGGCCGCAGCGCCGTCATAGAGGGACCGCCGGTGCTCCTCAGCTGGCAGGCCTCCGTCATCCCCGTCCTGCTGGTGCTGCTCCTGGTCCCCGGCCTCGTGCTGGGCGTACGGACCTACCGTGCGGCCCGCCGGCTGGAACCGCTGATCGACTCGGAGTACGGACAGGAGCGGCCCGACGACGTGCGGACCCGGCAGATCGCCAGGATCCGGGCCACGGCCGCGCTGACCGACTCCGCACCCGGCATGCTCGGCCTGGTGTCCGGTGCCACGCTGCTGCTCGGTGCGGGGGCGGTCGGCGGGGCGTGGGCGAGCGGCCAGGTCCCCGGGCTCGCCATGGACGGCAGCAGCCCCTTCATCGAATCGGTGGCCGAGGCCGCGCAGTCCACCGGCTCCTGGCTGATCGGCTTCGGCTTCCTGCTGTTCGTCGCCTGCGGGCGGCGCGCCTACCGCGACGCCTCGGCCCGGCGCACCATCGGCATCCTCTGGGACGTCGGTACGTTCTGGCCGCGCGCCGCGCACCCCTTCGCACCGCCCTGCTACGCCGAGCGGGCCGTGCCCGACCTGGCCTCGCGGATGTCCGGATGGACCGCGCGCACCCGCGGCAGGCTCGTCATCTCCGGCCACTCCCAGGGCAGCGTGCTTGCCGCGTCGGCGGTCTGGCAGCTGCCCGCCGAGACCCGTGGCCGGGTCGCCCTGCTCACCTACGGATCGCCCATCGAGCGGCTCTACGGGCGCTGGTTCCCGGCCTACTTCGGCCCCGCCCAGCTCCACGGGCTGCACCGGTCGGTGCACTGCTGGCGCAACCTGTGGCGGGCCACCGATCCGATCGGCGGCGCGGTGCGGCTCGGCGAGGAGTCCGGACCCGAGGTGGACCGGGGCCCGCTGAAGGACCCGCTGGTCTACGGACGCACTCCCGAACACCCGCTGCCCGAGCCGGTGCTGGGACACTCCGACTACCAGGCCGACCCCGTCTTCGCCCAGGAGCGGGCCGCACTCCTGGAACGGCTGGCTCCCGTCCTGCCCCAGCAGGCGGACGGGTCCGGCCGAGGCGTCAGGGGAGTTCCGGAAGGTCTTCCGGATACAGCAGAGTGAGGTCGTCCGTGCTCGTCTCGGCGAGCTGGGCGACCCGGCCGGCATGCCGCTCGACCATCGACTCGAAGGTCTGGCGGGCGGTACGGCCGTTGCCGAAGGCCGGCCCCTTGGGCAGCTCCGTGAAGTACTTCAGCAGCGCGTCCCCGGTGCCGGACGCCAGGCTGTACTCCTGCTCCTCGGTCTGCTGCTCGACGATCCTCAGCAGCTCCTCCGGGTCGTAGTCGCTGAAGGTGATGGTCCGTGAGAACCGGGACGCCACGCCGGGGTTGACGGTGAGGAAGCGCTCCATCTCGTGGGTGTACCCGGCGACGATGACGACGACCGCCTCCCGGTGGTCCTCCATCAGCTTCACCAGCGTGTCGATGGCCTCCCGGCCGAAGTCCCGGCCGGAGTCCTCGGGGGACAGGGCGTACGCCTCGTCGACGAACAGCACCCCGCCGCGCGCCCGGTCGAAGGCCTCCTGGGTGCGGATGGCCGTCGAGCCGATGTGCTCCCCGACCAGGTCGACCCGGGACACCTCGACGAGATGGCCCCGGTCCAGCACCCCGAGGGAGGCCAGGATCTCGCCGTACAGGCGGGCGACCGTGGTCTTGCCGGTGCCGGGGGAGCCGGTGAAGACCAGATGCCGGCGGACCGACGCGGCCTTCAGCCCCGCCTGCTGACGCCGCCGCCCCACCTCGATCATGTCCGTGAGGGCGCGCACCTCGCGCTTCACGCTGTCGAGGCCGACCAGCGCGTCCAGTTCACCCAGCACCGCGCCGGAGGTGCGCGCCGGCTCGGCCGGCTCCTCCGTCACCGCGACGGGCTCCACCGCTCGCGGTGCGGGCACCGCGCCCAGCAGCCCGGGGGCCGACTGCGTGGCCGTCAGCACGGCGGGCGGCGGGGGAGTGGCGGTCCGCAGACCGCTCTCGTCGCTCGTGCAGTCCTCCACCACGGGCCCCGTCCCCGAACCGTCCCCGTGGGCCCCGCCCTCCGCGAACTCGTACCCGCCACGGGCACACCGTTCGGTACGGCAGCGCGTCAGCGTCGTACGGCAGCCGTCCATCACATGGAAGCCGTAGCCCTCGCTCCCGGTCACCCGGCAGCTGTGGAAGGTGCCGCGCCCCTCGGCCGACACGTAGAAACCGGCCTCGGCGGGGGAGGTGACGGTGCAGCGCTCGATGGTGGGATCCGCACCCTTGGTGACGATCACGCCGGTCTGTGCCGCGTCGATCGTGCAGTTGTTCAGCGTGCCGCCACTGCCGTGATCGCGGAACCAGGCGCCGGTGGACGCCTCCCGGATCCGGCAGTCGTCGAGCTGGGCCGTCGCCCCGTCGCTGACCGACACCGCGGTGTTGCGGACCTGGGACAGATCGCTGTCGACGACGTCGGCGCGTGAGCCCCGGTCGAGCACGAAGAGGGCGTCCGGCACGTCGTGGACCCGGCAGGAATCCAGTATCACGGTGGCACCGTCGCTGACCCAGACCGCCGGGTAGTCGCCCGTACTGTCGTGGATCTCGCACTGGTTCGCGTCGACCCGGGTGCCCGGGTCCCAGACCGAGAGCCCGTTGCGGCCGAACCGCCGCACCGTCGAACGGGTCAGGGTGAGGACCGAGCGCGAGCGCAGGTCCACCGCGTTCTCGGGGATGTCGTGGATGTCGCAGTCGGCCAGCGTGAGCACCGCGTCGGTGTCGAGGGTGACCCCGTCCGCGGAGGTGCGGTGCACCGTGCAGTCGGTGAGATGGGCCGAGGCCCGGGCGGACACCTGTATCCCGCTGCCCTTGATCTCGTACACCTCGCAGCCGACGGCCTCCAGACCGCTGCCCTCACCCGTCACGGAGAGTCCCGCGCCCGAGGAGTGGTGGATGCGGCAGCGCTCCAGCCGGGGGTGCGCTCCGTCGCGCACCGACACTCCGGACTGGCCGGCCGAGACGACCTCGCACTCCTCGAACACCCCGCCCGCACCGTCGAGTACGGCGATGCCGACCCCGGCCGGGTTGTCGACGGTGCAGCGGCGCACGGTAGGCCGGGCCGCGCCGCGCACCTCGATGCCGGCGGCCGAGCGCGTCACGATCCGCAGGTCCGAGAGGTCCGGTGCGCCCTCCTCGACCAGCAGGGCCGGCGCGGCGGAGTCCTGACCCTCCACATGCAGGTCCTGGACGACGGCGGAGGCGCGCAGGGTCAGCGGCACGCCGTCCACGGGCGCGATCCGTACGGAGCCGACGGTGCCCTCGGGCCCGCGCAGGGTCACCGCGCGGGCGATGACCAGGTTCTCCCGGTAGGTGCCCGGTGCGACGGTGAGGACATCACCGTCCGCCGCCGCTTCCAGAGCCGCGGTGAGGGAGGCGTACTCGCCTGTGCGGCGCCGCCACCGCGATGTGCCGGTGTGCGTCACCTGGACCGTGCCCTGTGCCATGGCGCTGTTGTGCCCCCACCTCGTGCGTGTGTGATGCCCGTGTCACCGGCCTCGCGGCAGCGACCACCCGGGATCCCCTCGAAGGAGTGACGGGCTGGCCGGTCCACCGTAGCGCGCGCGGAGGGCGGGAGTTGACCCGATGAGCAGGTCGTCAGCTGCCCGTGCCCGTCCTGCCCCAGTCCGGACCGGCCTTGGCCCAGGCCCGGTCGAGCCGTTCGTACCGCCGTTGCACCATGCGCCATACGACCAGACGGCGACCGCCCTCGATCAGGACCACGGCCAGCAGGGCCGCACCGAAACCTGCCAGCGCGGCGTGCGTGTGCGCCGTCGGCGCGTCCATCGGGCGCAGCGCGGGATTGCCCGACCGGTCGGTCCAGATCCGCACCCGCGCGCCGACCGCTGTGTCGTGCGAGGTGGTTGTCACCGTGGCGCTGCGCGCCGTGCCGTCCGGGGCGTGCCAGCGGGCCACCACCGGGGTCTGCGCCATCCGGTCCGTGGCGACCTCGGGGTCGGACACGTAGTGCCGGGGCGAGACCTGGCGGACCACGACGGCGGTGGTGAGCTGCCGGCCCGCGTGCTGGGCGCGCACGGACTGCTGCAGTGTGTCGTCGGTACGCGCTCCGCAGTACCAGCCGAGGGCCGGTGCGGCCAGCACCAGCAGAAGAAACGCGACCAGAGCCACCCACGCCTCGCGCCTGTCCGTGGCGCGGCGCAGGGGGTTGTGCCGCCAACGCCAGACTCCCGTGAGCGCTCGCACAGTCCTGCACCCCCTTCCGTATCCGTCTTAACCCGATACGGCGCGGTCCGCGCGCTGAAGAGACGAAGAGAGAGCAACCTCACCCGGCCAACGCACCACGCCTCCCCGAGAGTTCCCGCTCTCGGGGAGGTTTTTCGGCCGAGGATGCTGACCGGGTCCCCGGCCCGGATGACGCCCGCCGTGCCAGGGATCAGATGCGGACTCCGGCCGAAGCGCAGCTCCCGGCCCGGCCCGCGGTGCGGCAGCGCGTTGACCGTCCCCCGTGGCTCCGGGACCTCCACGGTCAGTGCCGCGCTCCCCGGCGCGGCCGGCGTGATGCCGCCACCCGGCGAGGGGGTGGCGGAGATCAGCGCCGTACGGGGCTGCTGACGTCGCGTGACGACCTTGCCCGCGGTGCCGGCCGGCATCCAGCGGCGGTCGCCGTCGAGTCCCCATGGCTCGACGACGGCCTCACCGACGGCCTGTGCGGCCGGCGACCCGACCGGATGGATGTGGACCGCACGCAGTTCGGCGGAGAGCATGCACCCATGGCCTGCCACCACCCGGCGGCCCGCGGGTCGGCCGCGCCGCGGGCGCGGTGCTCCCTAGTAGCCCCGGCCCTGGTACGGACGGTTGTACGGGTCCTCGTACGGGGACTGCGCGGGGGCGGGGCGCGGCGACGCGGGACGCATCGACTCGTAGCCGGTGCCCGGCGCGGGCCGCTGCTGCTGATGCTGCTGCGGGGGCGACTGGTACCCGCCGCGGGCCGCGGTCGGCTGCTGCGGGATGTACGGCGCCGGGGCGTGCTGCAGCTGCGCCGGCTGCATCGGCGCGTAGCCCTGCTGCGCCATCGGCTGCTGGTAGCCGTAGGACGGCCCGGACTGGGACGGCGCCGCGGGGAGGGCCGGCAGGGCCGACGGGAGCGCCGGCAGATAGCTGTTGCCGGTGTCATAGGCGGCAGGCACTCGGATCGGTGCGATCTGAGGCGTGCCCCGCTCCGCGACCAGGGAGTCGTAGATCGGAGTGTCGGGGAACGACGGTGCGGCGTAGTAGCCGCCGCCGTAGGTGGAGCGGGGGGAGGTCATGGCACCTAAGTTAAGCCCACGATGTGCTGATTGGGGAGCCCGATAAGAGGGTTGTTTTACGTGTTGTGAGTGAACGGCGATCCCCAATGCGAGCGAACTTGGGAAAAAAGGGCGCCCGGAAGCGTAGCGATCGTGTAAAAGGCGAGATCACGAGGGGTTACCCACGGGTCCGCGGACCCGTCCCGGCACCACTGTGGGCCTCGTGGCGCGAGGGGCATTAGGTTGACCGGGATAAGTCTCGGCAGCAGGACTCGCGATGGGGGCGAGCATGACCATGCTTAAAGGAACCAATGTTCCGGTGACGGCTCAGGCCGTGCGCGTCGAATTGGGGTGGCGCACCGCCCCCGGGACACCGGACGTGGACGCCTCGGCGCTCCTTCTCCTCGGCTCGGGAAAGGTCCGCAGCGACGCCGACTTCGTCTTTTACAACCAGCCGGCCCACGCCTCCGGAGCGGTGCGCCACGAGGGCAAGCGGACCGCCGGGGGCGCGGCCACCGACACGCTCGCCGTCGACCTGGCCCGGGTGGAACCCGCCATCGACCGGGTGGTCCTCGCGGCCTCCTCGGACGGCGGTTCGTTCGGCCGGGTGACCGGGCTCTACGTACGGGTCGCGGACGCGGCGACGGGGGCGGAGCTGGCCCGCTTCGACAGCACCGACGCCACCGTCGAGACGGCGTTCATCCTCGGGGAGCTCTACCGGCGCCAGGGCGCCTGGAAGTTCCGGGCGGTCGGCCAGGGCTACGGCACCGGACTCGAAGGCCTCGCCACGGACTTCGGGATCTCCGTCGACGAACCGCAGCAGCCGCAGCAGGCCCCTCAGCCCCAAGCACCTCCGCAGCCCCAACCGCCCCACCCCGCAACGCGGGTGGCCGCCACCCCGCCTCCTCCGCAGTACCCCCAGCCGACGCTCGCCGCCCCGATGGCACCGCCGGCCCCTCCCGCACCCCCGGCGCCGCCCGCACCCCAGCCGGTCCGCCTCACCAAGGTGACGCTGACGAAGGAGGCCCCGTCCGTCTCGCTCGCGAAACAGGGCGGCACCTCGGGCGCCATGCGTGTCAATCTCAACTGGGAAGTGCGCAAGCAGTTCAAGGGGTGGGGCAGCAAACTCGGCCGGGCCGTCGCGCACCACGCGGATCTCGATCTTGATCTCTGCGCGCTGTACGAACTCACCGACGGCCGCAAGGGCGTGGTGCAGGCGCTCGGAAACGCCTTCGGCGCTCTTCACCAGCCGCCCTATATCCAGCTCGACGGCGACGACCGCACGGGCGCCGTCGCCTCCGGCGAGAACCTGACGATCAACCTCGACCAGAAGGCCAGGATCCGCCGGGTCCTGATCTTCGTCACCATCTACGAGGGCGCCCGGAGTTTCGCCGATCTGCACGCCACCGTCACCCTCCAGCCACAGCACGGCGCGGCGATCGACTTCTCGCTCGACGAATGCACCGTCCCCTCGACGGTCTGCGCGCTCGCCCTCATCACCACCAACGGGAACGACCTCACCGTGCAGCGCGAGGCCCGCTATCTCGTACCGCAGCGCGGAGTGAGCCCGCAGCGCACCATCGACCAGGCCTACGGCTGGGGCATGAACTGGACGCCCGGCCGCAAGTAGCGGGCCGAGGCGCCGGTCACTGATCCGGTGCGGCCTCGGGACGGGCGTACGTACGCCCCTTCCAGGCCGCACCGCGGCCCCGGTAGTGCTGCACCGCGGAGTCGACCGTCATCAGCAGGTACAGCAGCGCGGTGAACGGCAGCAGCGGGGCGAGCCACAGCGACTGCCGGTAGTACCCGAGCATCGGCATGTACGTCCCGGCCATCACGGCCCACGCCGCGCCACCGGCCCAGGCGGCCGCCGGATCGCCGCCCAGCAGCCCCGCCACGAGCGTCACGGGCGGGGCCAGGTACACGATCGCGAGCCCGAGCACCGTGCCGGCCAGCACCAGCGGACTGTGCCGCAGCTGGGCGTACGCGCTCCGCGAGACCATGCGCCACAGGTCCGCCAGGCGCGGATAGGGCCGCACGCTGTCCACCCGCTCCGCGAGCCCCAGCCAGATCCGCCCCCCGCTGTTCCGCACCGCCCGGGCCAGGGACACGTCGTCGATCACGGCCTGCCGGATCGACTCCGGTACCCGGGCCCGCACGGCCGCCTCGGTCCGCAGCAGTACGCAGCCGCCCGCCGCGGCCGCCGTCCGCGCCCCCGCCCGGTTCACCCACCGGAACGGATAGAGCTGCGAGAAGAAGTAGACGAAGGCCGGCACGACCAGGCGTTCCCAGACGCTCTCCACCCGCAGCCGCGCCATCTGCGAGACCAGGTCGAAGCCGCCCGACCCGGCGGCGGCCACCAGCTCCCGCAGACTGTCCGGCTCGTGCGCGATGTCGGCGTCCGTCAGCAGCAGGTACTCCGGATCCCGGGACCGGGCCAGCGCGATGCCGTGCCGCACGGCCCAGAGCTTGCCCGTCCAGCCGGGCTCGGGCTCCCCGGGCGAGACCACCGTGACCGGCAGCCCGCCGTACCGTACGGACAGCTCACGGGCGAGATCACCGGTGCCGTCCTTGCTGCAGTCGTCGACCAGGAAGATCTCGGCGGCCCCCGGATAGTCCTGCGCGAGCAGCGACGGCAGGCTCACCGGCAGCATGTCCGCCTCGTCACGCGCGGGCACGACCACCGCGACCGAGGGCCAGTGCGCCGGTTCCGCCCGGCGTGGCAGCCGCTGGTCGGTCCGCCAGAAGAACCCCTGCCCCAGCAGCAGCCACACCCACACGACCAGCGAACCCACGGCGATCCAGGCAACGGCGCTCATTCGCCGAAGTCTGCCCCACTGAGCCGGGACCGCAAGGGTGGTCGACTATGGTGACCGGGTGAAGATCGCGCTCATGGACTCCGGAATCGGCCTGCTCGCCGCCGCCGCCGCAGTACGCCGGCTGAGGCCGGACGCCGATCTGGTGCTCTCCTCGGACCCCGGCAGCATGCCCTGGGGGCCCCGGACGCCCGAGGACGTCACGGCGCGCGCCCTCGCGGTCGCCCGGGCGGCCGCCGCCCACCGGCCCGACGCGCTGATCGTCGCCTGCAACACGGCATCGGTCCACGCGCTGGCGGCACTGCGGGCCGAGCTGGAGCCGGCGCTGCCCGTCATCGGCACCGTCCCCGCGATCAAGCCCGCCGCCGCGGCGGGTGGCCCGGTCGCGATCTGGGCCACCCCGGCCACCACGGGCAGCCCGTACCAGCGCGGGCTCATCCGTGACTTCTCCGGGACCGCGGCCGTCACCGAGGTGCCGTGCCCCGGACTGGCCGACGCCGTGCAGTACGCGGACGAGGCCGGGATCGAGAAGGCCCTGGCCGCAGCCGCGGCGCTCACCCCGCCCGACGTCCGCGCCGTCGTCCTGGGCTGCACCCACTACGAGCTCGTCGCCGAGCGCATCCGCGACGCCGTGCGGCAGCCCGGCCGGCCGGGCGTGGACCTGTACGGCTCGGCCGACGCCGTGGCCGCCCAGGCCCTGCGCCGGATCGGGGCCGAACCCGCCCCGTCGGCCGAACCCGCCGCAGGCATCGCCGTGCTCCTCGGCGGACACGCCGGCGAACTGCCGGATGTCGCCCTGGCCTACCCGGAAGGGCGCCTGCTCGCCGTCGTCGGCTCCGCCCGCTGACCCTCCGGCGGCCCGACAGGAGCCTTCGGGCCCGTCCCCGCGCGCGGATTCTTCAGTACGCTGCTTGGCATGAGGGACCACTCCCGAGAACCGACGCGCACCGGTGCCGACACCCACGCCGCCACCGCGGTCTGGACCGGCCGGGCCAGCAACCGGACCCAGTGGGTGCTCGCGGCCGCAGGCGCCGCCTGCCTGGCGCTCGGCATCCAGCTCGCCGTCAGCTCCACCTGGACCTCCGGCATCGCCCCGCTGCTCATGTCGGTGATCGGCTGTGTGGCGGCCGGACTGCTCATGCTGTTCGGGACCCTCGCCTTCGTGAACGTGGCGGTCCGCGTCGACGGCGACGCCCTCGAAGTGCGCTGCGGCCACATGGGGCTGCCGCGCCGCAGGATCCTGCTCACCCATGTGGTGGGCGCGGATTTCGCCCCGCGGGTCACCCCGCGCCAGTGGGGCGGCTGGGGCTACCGCTGGCGTCCCGAGCAGGGCACGGCCGTGGTCGTGCGCCGGGGCGAGGGCCTGGTGCTCAGGCTGGGCGACGGACGGACCTTCACGGTCACGGTGGACGACGCCGAGGCGGGTGTCCGGTTCATCCGCGACCGCCTGCACCTGCCGTCCACGGGAGCACCGGCGGGCGCCTGACCGCCGCAGGTACCTCTGCGTGCGGTGCGGCTCCGCGTCTCACCGGCCCGCGCGGTCGCGAGGCAGCCGCCGCGCACCGATCCCGTCCCCGGGAGTGTCCGGAGAGCCCTCCGCCCCGATCGGCCGCCGCGCCGATGCCAGTCCTGCGAGCAGCCCCGCCCCCGCCGTCACCGGTGTGAAGCTCAGCGCGTTGCCGACGCTCGCCAGGGCCGCCAGAGCCGTGAGCGCGGCGCCGGCGGTCAGGGCGACCGCGGTGCTGCGGGGCGAGCGCCACAGGACGTACAGGAGCCAGCCGAACGCGGCCGCCAGCAGCACCACCCCCACCACACCCTGCTCGGCCGCCTGCTGCAGCGCGGCCGAGTGCGGCTTGCCGTCGGAGCCGAGGGTCTGCTGCGCGGTGGGGCTCAGCTCGGCGAAGCGGTCGGGGCCGATGCCGAGCAACGGGTGTTCACCGGCCAGCCGAGCCGCGTCCTGCCACAGCCGCACCCGGTAGCCGGTGAGCCGGCCCTCCAGGGAGGCGGTGAGCCCGTCGGGCAGTACGTCCTCGGCCACCGCCCACGAGAGTCCGGCCATCAGGGCCGCGGCCAGGGCCAGCCCGGCGAGACCGAGCAGCCGCCGGCGCGTCCTGACCGCGGCCAGGGAGCACAGCAGCACGCCGAGCGCCGCCGCGAACCCGGCGACCGAGCCGAGCCAGAGCGAGGCGCAGGCCGTGCCGAGGGCCAGCAGCCGCAGGGTGAGCCGCAGTGACTCCCCGCGGGCCGCGGCCGCCGCGCAGCAGGCGGCCCCGGCCGCCAGGACCAGCAGCGCCGCGGCCGCACCGGTGTGTCCGGGGGCGGTGTCCATGGTGGCCGTCGCGCCGGGCATGCCGTGGCGCCAGACGAACGCCATGACGAGCGAGGCCAGGGCGGCCACGGCCGCGGTGGCGACCGGCAGGAGCGTTCCGCAGATGCGTCCGCAGGCGAATCCCGCGGCGACGGCGAGCAGGGCGAGCAGCACGCCCTCGGGCCGGGTCTCGCGGCCGGCCGCGCTGATCAGCGACCAGATCGCACACGCGGTGAGAATCAGGGCCCCGGCGGCGTCGGACGCGTTCGCGTCCTCGGGCCCGCGCTCTGCTCGTGCAGTCATCACGTCCGTCCCCCGGCCTGTGACCGTCCCGATCGCGAAGGCCGGATCCGGCCGGTCGGCGGGGGACTGGCGCACAGGTTAACGGTCACAGCGGTCATATGGGCGCGAGATGCGAAGAAACGATCCGGCGGCAGGGATTCCGTCAGCACGACGGGGCTGCCGGAGAACTGGCCCGTCACCGTAGACTCCGCCGGGTGAGCACCACCATCGCCCAGGTCGGCGACCCGCAGAAGCCCGTCCCCGCCCCCCGAGCAGGGCGCCTGCTGCCGCGTCTCGCGCGGCCCGCCGCCGCCGTGCTCTCCGGGGTGCTGCTGTACGCGAGTTTCCCGCCCCGGCCGCTGTGGTGGCTGGTTCTGCCCGGTTTCGCGCTGCTCGGCTGGGTGCTGTTCGAGCGCAGGTTCCGCGCCGCGTTCGGCCTCGGCCTGCTCGCCGGGCTCGGCTTCATGCTGCCGCTGCTGCACTGGACCGGCGAGGAGGTCGGACCGGTGCCGTGGCTGGCGCTGGCCGCCGCCGAGGCGCTGTTCATCGCCGTGGGCTGCATCGGCATCTCCGCGGTCTCCCGGCTCGCCTGCGGGCCGCTCTGGGCAGCCGCGGTCTGGACGCTCGACGAGGCGCTCCGCGCCCGGGTGCCGTTCGGCGGCTTCCCCTGGGGCAAGATCGCCTTCGGGCAGGCGGACAGCGTGTTCCTGCCGCTCGCGGCACTGGGCGGTACGCCCCTGCTCTCGTTCGCCGTGGTGCTGTGCGGCTTCGGCCTCTTCGAGGCGGTCCGCCGCTTCCGCATCCACCGCGCCACCGGTGAACTGCCCCGGGGCGCCGTCGTCGCGGTGGCCGCGACCGTCCTCGTACCCGTGGCCGCGGCCCTCGCGTCGCTGCCGCTGGTGGACGACTCGGCCGAGGACGGCACCGCCACCGTCGCCGCGGTGCAGGGCAACGTGCCGCGGCTCGGACTCGACTTCAACTCGCAGCGCCGCGCCGTCCTGGACAACCACGCCAACCGCACCGAGCAGCTCGCCCGGGACGTGAAGGCGGGCAAGGTCCCCCAGCCCGACTTCGTCCTGTGGCCCGAGAACTCCTCCGACCTCGACCCCTACCGCAACGCCGACGCGCGGATCGTCATCGACGACGCGGTGAAGGCGATCGGGGTGCCGACCGTCGTCGGCGCGGTCGTCGAACCCGACACCGGGAACCTCCGCAACACCCTCATCCAGTGGGACCCGGACAAGGGCCCCGTGGCCACGTACGACAAGCGGCACATCCAGCCGTTCGGCGAGTACATGCCGATGCGGTCCTTCGTCCGCATCTTCAGCTCGGACGTGGACCGGGTGCAGCGCGACTTCGGCCCCGGCAAGAAGGTCGGCGTCTTCGACCTGGCGGGCACCGACGTCGGGCTCGTCACCTGCTACGAGGCCGCGTTCGACGACGCCGTGCGCGACACCGTCGAGCACGGCGCCCAGATGATCGCAGTCCCCAGCAACAACGCCACCTTCGGCCGCAGCGAGATGACCTACCAGCAGCTCGCCATGTCCCGGGTGCGCGCGGTCGAGCACAGCCGGTCCGTGGTCGTCCCCGTCACCAGCGGGGTCAGCGCGGTCATCCGCCCGGACGGCACCATCGTCCAGAAGACGAAGATGTTCACGCCGGACGCCCTGGTGGACGAGGTGCCCCTGCGCTCCTCGCTGACCCCCGCGACCCGGATGGGCCCGCTTCCCGAGGGGCTGCTGTCGCTGCTCGCGGTGATCGGCCTCGGCTGGGTGGCCACGCGGGCGGTACGCGCCCGACGCGCCCGCTGACCCGGCCCGGGCGCCACGTAGGGTCGTCCCATGGCCACTCCTGACTTCATCCGCGAGATCCGCGCCACCGCGGGTCACCAGTTGCTCCTGCTGCCGGGCGTCACCGCCATCGTCTTCGACGACGAGGGAAGAGTGCTGCTCGGACGGCGTTCCGACACCGGCGAGTGGTCGGTCATCGGCGGCATCTCCGAGCCGGGCGAGCAGCCCGCGGCGACGGCGGAGCGCGAGGTGTACGAGGAGACGGCCGTGCACTGCGTGGCGGAGCGGGTGGTCCTCACCCAGGCCCTGCCGGCCATGCAGTACGAGAACGGCGACCGCTGCCAGTACCTGGACGTCACCTTCCGCTGCCGGGCCACCGGCGGCACGGCCCGGGTGAACGACGACGAGTCGCTTGAGGTGGGCTGGTTCCACGTGGACGCGCTGCCGCCGCTGGAGGAGTTCGCGCTCTTCCGGATCAAGCAGTCGATGTCCGACGCCCCCACCTGGTTCGAGGCCACCGCACCGCAGGCCTGACGGGAAGGGGCCGGGTGGTCCGTGCACGCACGCACCACCCGGCCCCCGGCCCGTTCCGGATCAGACGCTGCGCACGGCGTCCGGGGCGGGCTCCGCGGGCGCGTCCTTCCCGGCACCCGGCTCGACGTCCGCCAGATCGCGGTGCCGGGTCTCCTTGGCGCACAGGACCGCCAGCACGGTGATGATCGCCGCCGCGATCACGTACAGCGCGATCGGCGTCGAGCTGTCGTAGTCCGCGAGCAGCGCGGTGGCGATGAGCGGGGCCGGGGCGCCGGCCGCGACGGACGAGAACTGGGCACCCATCGAGGCACCCGAGTACCGCATCCGGGTCGCGAACAGCTCCGAGAAGAACGCCGCCTGCGGCGCGTACATCGCGCCGTGGAAGAACAGCCCGACCGTGACGGCGAGCAGCAGGTTCCCGAAGCCGCGGGTGTCGATCAGCGCGAAGAACGGGAACATCCAGAGCCCCACCCCGACGGCGCCGACCAGATAGACGGGCCTGCGCCCGACCCGGTCGGACAGCGCGCCCCACAGCGGGATCACGGCGAAGTGGACGGCCGACGCGATGAGCACGGCGTTGAGCGCCGTCTGCTTGCTCAGATCGGCTGCGGTCATCGCGTAGACGAGGACGAACGCCGTGATGACGTAGTAGCTGATGTTCTCCGCCATCCGGGCGCCCATGGCGATCAGCACATCGCGCCAGTGGTGCCGGAGCACGGCCACGACCGGCATCTTCTCCGCAGCCCCGGAGGCGGTCCTGCGCTCCTCGGCACGGGCCAGCGCGGCCTTGAACAAAGGCGATTCATCGACAGACAGACGAATCCACAGACCGACCATGACCAGAACGCCCGAGAGCAGGAAGGGGATACGCCAGCCCCAGGCCTCGAAGGCCGAGTCCGACATGAGCGCGGTGAGCGCGGACAGCACCCCGGTGGCGAGCAGCTGCCCGGCCGGTGCGCCGGTCTGCGGCCACGAGGCCCAGAACCCGCGCCGCTTCGCGTCCCCGTGCTCCGACACGAGCAGCACGGCCCCGCCCCACTCACCGCCGAGGGCGAAGCCCTGCACCAGCCGCAACACGGTGAGCAGCACGGGAGCGGCGACCCCCACGGTCGCGTGCGTCGGCAGCAGCCCGATCGCGAACGTGGCCCCGCCCATCATCAGCAGGCTGAGCACCAGCAGCTTCTTGCGCCCGAGCCGGTCGCCGTAGTGCCCGAAGACCAGCGCGCCGATCGGCCGCGCGGCGAAGCCGACGGCGTACGTGAGGAAGGACAGGAGAGTGCCGACGAGCGGTTCGGACTCGGGGAAGAACAGCTTGTTGAAGACCAGGGCGGCCGCTGATCCGTACAGGAAGAAGTCGTACCACTCGATGGTCGTGCCGATGAGGCTGGCGGCGACGATGCGCTTGAGGCTGGCGGGGGGTGGGGGAGCGGATGCTGGGGCGGCCATGGATACCACTTCCGGACGGTGGGCGGGGACGGTTCGTGTCGCCACACCGTAGGAAGGGCCAGGTCAGGGGCGTATGTGGCGGGACACCACAGTTCCCGGGCCGGGTGTGCGTGGGGCCACCATGACCGGCACGCCGAACCCGCCCGAGCCGCCCCGAATGCCGAACCCGAGCCCCGCCAACCGCCGCTTCACTGCCAACGCCCCGGACCCCCCGGCCGGAACGTCCGCATCCTCGCCGTACACCCGTGTCAACAACGCCCCCGACCAGCCCCCTCCGGGGGACGCCTCCCTCGGGGCCGCGCCGGCGGCGGCCCCTCGGGCGGACAACGGTGCCTTCCGCGATCAGCCGGTCTGTATCCGCGACAGGACGGGCATCGGCGTACGGACGTCAGATGGTGGCGGTGTCGATCACGAAGCGGTAGCGCACGTCGCTGGCGAGCACGCGCTCGTACGCCTCGTTGATCTGGTCGGCGCGGATCAGTTCGATCTCGGCGCCGAGGGAGTGCCGCGCGCAGAAGTCGAGCATCTCCTGCGTCTCACGGATGCCGCCGATGCCGGAGCCCGCAAGGGTCTTCCGGCCTCCGATGACGGAGAACAGGTTCAGCGAGACCGGCTCCTCCGGCGCCCCCACGTTGACCATCGCGCCGTCCGTCTTGAGGAGCGCGAGGTACGCGTCCAGCGGCAGCGGCGCCGAGACCGTGGAGATGATCAGGTCGAACGAGCCCTTGAGCTGCTCGAACGTCTTCGGGTCGCTGGTAGCGAAGTAGTGGTCCGCGCCCAGCTTCAGCCCGTCGGCCTCCTTGCGCAGCGTCTGGCTGAGCACGGTCACCTCGGCGCCGAGCGCGTGCGCGATCTTGACGCCCATGTGCCCGAGACCGCCGAGTCCGACGATCGCGACCTTCTTGCCGGGACCGGCGTTCCAGTGGGCGAGCGGGGAGTAGGTGGTGATGCCGGCGCACAGCAGCGGAGCGGCCTCGTCGAGGGCGATGCCCTCGGGTATGCGCAGGGTGTAGTTCTCGTCGACCACCACGTGGGTGGAGTACCCGCCGTAGGTGGGCTCGCCGTCCTTGCCGATGGCGTTGTACGTGCCGACGTTGCCCTCGGAGCAGTACTGCTCAAGGCCGGCCTTGCAGTTCTCGCACTCGCGGCACGAGTCGACCATGCAGCCGACGCCGACCCGGTCGCCGACGGCGAACCTCGTCACGCCGGGACCGACCTCGGCGACCACGCCTGCGATCTCGTGGCCGGGAACCATCGGGAAGATGCCCTCGCCCCAGCCGTTACGGGCCTGGTGGATGTCCGAGTGGCAGATCCCTGCGTACTTGATGTCGATCAGGACGTCGTGCTCGCCGACCGGGCGGCGCGGCACGGTCGTGCGCTCCAGCGGGGCCTTGGGGGTGGGGGCGGCGTATGCGGCGACGGTGGTGACAGTCATCCGGGAATGATCTCCTCAAAGGTGGGGTGGTTCTTCAACTGTGCCTCATGCCCCGACAAACACCCAGGTCCCCGCTGTGCCTACGTCTGCTGTGCGTACTACTGGCAGGGTCACGGTGGGCACCGCGCCGTACCCGGATACTGGAGGACATGGACCAGCGCGCCGAACTCAGCGAATTCCTCCGTAGCCGGCGGGCCCGGCTCAAGCCCGAGGACGTGGGTCTGCCCGACGTGGGCCGGGCCCGGCGGGTGCCGGGGCTGCGGCGCGAGGAGCTGGCCCAGCTCGCCGGCGTGTCCGTGGCCTACTACACACGTCTGGAACAGGGGAACAGCGGGAACGTCTCCGGTGAGGTGCTGGACGCGATCGCCCGTGCGCTGCGGCTGTCGGACACGGAGCATGCTCACCTCACACACCTGGCGAACCCGAAGACGAAGAAGAAGCGTGCCGCCGCCGCCCGCCCGCAGCGGCTGCGGGCGGAGCTCCAGTACCTGATCGATGCCATGGACAGCGTGCCCGCGTACGTGCTGGGGCGGCGGATGGAGATCCTGGCGTCGAACCGGATGGCGCGGGCGTTGCTCGGCGACGAGAGCGCGCTGCCGCCCGAGGAGCGGAACATGGCCCGGATCGTGTTCCTCGACCCGCACTCGCGAGATCTGTACGTGGACTGGGAGTGCAAGGCCGTCGAGCTGGTGAGCGCGCTGCGGCTGTGCGCGGGCTGCTGGCCCGACGATCCGCTGCTCTCGGCCCTGGTGGGAGAACTCTCGGTGAAGAGCGAGGAGTTCAGGACGCTGTGGGCCGCGCATACGGTCCAGGAGAAGGGGTACGGCACGAAGCGGCTGCACCATCCGCTGGTGGGTGACCTCACCCTGTCCTACGAGACGCTGAAGCTGCCGGCCGACCAGGACATGTCGCTGGTCACCTTCCATGCCGCGCCCGGCTCGGCCGCCGAGGAGTCGATGCGGCTGCTCGGCAGCTGGGGCCTCGACACCGACACCCGGCCGGTGAACCGCTGACCCGGCGCCGTGGCTCCCTCCCCCTGCGCCGCCCGTAGCCGCGCAGGGGGAGTGCTCCAGCCGGCCCTCGGCACGGATGGACGTGCCGGTCAGGCGTGCTCAGCCCTTCATGCCGGAGAAGGCGATGCCCTGGATGAACTGGCGCTGCATCGCGACGAACACGATGATCACCGGGAGAGTCGCCAGGAGGGAGCCGGCCATCAGTACCGGGTACTCGGTCAGGTGGGCGCCCTGGAGCGAGGCCAGGCCGGCCGACAACGGCATCTTGGCCGGGTCGGTGTTCACGATCAGCGGCCACATCAGGTCGTTCCAGGACCACAGGAACGTGAGGATGCCCAGCGCCAGCAGCCCGGGGCGGGCCAGCGGCAGAGCGATGCGCCAGAAGACGGTGAACGGATTGGCACCGTCCAGGCGTGCCGCCTCCTCCAGCTCCTCCGGCAGCCCCATGAAGAACTGGCGCAGCAGGAAGGTGCCGAAGGCGGAGAACATGCCGGGCACCACGAGGGCCTGCATGGAGTCCAGCCAGCCGAGGTTCTGCATGATCTGGTACTGCGGGAGCAGGAAGAGCTGTCCGGGCACCATCAGCACGGCAAGGAAGGCCAGGAAGATCGCCCCGCGCCCGGGGAAGCGGATCCGGGCGAAGGCGTAGGCCGCCATCGAGCAGAGCAGCAGCTGGGCCGCGGTGCGCAGCAGCGCCATCACGACGGTGTTGATGAACTGCCGGCCGAACGGGATCCCGTCGAAGACCTTGCTGTAGTTCGACCAGTCCCAGTGCGCGGGCAGGATCGTCGGCGGCACCTGCACGGACTCGCCGAAGCTCTTGAAGGAGGTGAGCAGCTCCCACACCAGGGGGAACACGGTGATGACCGCGCCGAGGGTGAGCAGGACGTGGGCGGGCCACATCCTGCCTTCGCGGCTCGCCCGCCGCGCCGGCTTACGCGCAGCGTCACGCACAGTCGCCTCACGCATAGTGGACCCACCTCTTCTGCAACCGGAACTGGACGGTGGTCAGCGCCATGATCAGGACGAACAGCACGCAGACGATGGCCGCGCCGTAGCCGCGCTGGTTGTCGAAGAACGCCTTCTGGAAGAAGAGCATCACGACGGTCTGGCCCTCGCCGTAGGCGGGGTTCTGGAGCGAGTTCGTCGTGTTGGCGCCGATGATCAGGTACACCAGGTCGAAGACCTGCAGGGACTGGATGATCGAGAGCACGGTGGTGAAGAACAGGGTGGGGCTCAGCAGCGGCAGGGTGACCGAGAAGAACTGCCGCACCCGTCCCGCACCGTCGAGTGCCGCCGCCTCGTAGTAGTCGCCGGGGATGCTCTGCAGTCCGGCCAGCAGCAGGATCATGTTGTAGCCGACGGTCATCCACACGCCGACGACCGCCACCGCGAAGCGGATGGTGTGCGGGTCGGACACCCAGTAGGTGCCGTCGATGCCGATCGACGACAGTGCGTGGTTGAGGATGCCGGCGTCGCCGTTGTAGAGCCAGCGCCAGACCACCGCGACGGCGGCGGGCATCGTGACCACCGGCAGGAAGTAGAGCGTGCGGTACACGCCGGTGCCGCGCAGGCCCTTGATGTTGAGCAGCACGGCGAGGGCCATCGACAGCGGGATGCCGAGCAGCACCAGCCCGGTGTAGATGCCCGTGTTGCCCAGCGAGTGCCAGAACTCCGGGTCGCCCACCAGCGTGCGGTAGTTGGACAGGCCGATCCAGGTGGTCCCGCCGAAGGCGCCCCACTCGGTGAAGCTGTAGTACAGCGTCTGCACCACCGGCCACAGGTAGAAGACCGCGAGGCCGAGGCCGGCCGGGGCGATCAGGGCGTAGCCCCACCACTTGTCCCGGTTCCTGAAGCGGCGCTCGCGCCGGCGCAGCTCCCGCTGGTCCAGGACGTCCGGCCCGGAGCGCTGCGCCGGTACGGCGGAACGCGTACGCACATCGAGGCTCATCAGGACCGGCCCTTCCTCTCCTGGGCGAGCAGCTGGTTCATCGCATCGGTCAGGGAGCCGGTGGCGCCCTTGAGGGTGGCGTCGCCGCTCCACGCCTTGGCGAGCCACATCTGTTCCTTGTGCTGCCAGGCGGCACTGTTGGCGGAGCCGGGGAAGGGCACCGCGTAGTCGAGCGCGTCCAGGTGCACCTGGAGGTCGAAGCGCGGCATTCCGGCCGCCCACGGCTTCGCGGTGCCGTTGCGGGCCGGGATGGCGGTGCCGTACTTGCCCTGGAGCAGTGAGGCCTGTTCCCCGCCGAGGAACCGCACGAACTCCCGGGCCAGCTCGGGCTGCGGGGTCCGGGCGTAGACGACGTTGGCCAGGCCGTGCAGGACGGTGGCCCGGCGGCGGCCCTTGGGCATCGGCGCGACGTCCACCTTGGCCCGCAGCTCGGGGTCGGCGTAGAACGTCGCCGCGTTGTAGGACGCCTCGTAGGTCATGGCCAGCGTTCCTGACTGGAACATCTGGGTGGGGTCCGTGTCGGTCAT
This sequence comes from Streptomyces sp. NBC_01257, assembly GCF_035917255.1. Classification (NCBI taxonomy): domain Bacteria; kingdom Bacillati; phylum Actinomycetota; class Actinomycetes; order Kitasatosporales; family Streptomycetaceae; genus Streptomyces; species Streptomyces sp. NBC_01257. The sequence goes on along the minus strand of NZ_CP108472.1, from coordinate 946,021 downwards.
CTGCTGCAGGGACGGGGCGGCGCGGTAGCGGTGGATCAGGTCGATCCACAGCTGCAGCCCCTCCCGCGTGCGGTCGTCGGAGTAGCCGGAGTGCTCCTTGTCCTGGGAGATGACCCAGCCGCCGGCCTGGGGTATGGAGTTGTAGTAGTTCTCCTGTGCGCGGACCGGTGCCCCGACGCCGTAGATCCCGCGCTTGCGGTCGGTGAGACGCTGGGCGGTGGCGATCAGGTCCTGCCAGGTCCAGGAGGCGTCCGGGTAGTCGGCCTTGGCCCGGTCGAAGATCTCCTTGTTGAACCACAACGCGACCGTGTCGAAGTCCTTGGGGGCGCCGTACTGGGTGCCCTTCCAGCGGTAGAGGGAGATCAGGTCGGCCGGGAAGTCGGCGGGGCGCAGCACGGCCTCGGACCCCTCGGTCTCCAGCGGGAGAAGCTGCCCGGCATCGGCGTAGAGGCCGAAGTTGGGCCCGTTCATCCAGAAGACGTCCGGTGCGGCACCGCCGGTGCACGCGGTGCGCAGTTTGGTCCAGTACGTCCCGTTGGGGGTGAGCTGCACATCGACGGTGACGCCCGGCCGCGTGCGCTCGAACTCCCGCGCCGCCCGGTTCATGGCCGGCACCTGGTAGACGTCCCAGACGCCGTAGGTGAGATGGCCGCGCCGGGAGCCGCCCGAGGAGGGTGAGGGCGACGAGGAGGAACTGCAGCCGGACGCGAGCGGGGCCGCCGCGAGCGTCGTGGCGGCAGCCGCCGTGAGGAGGGAACGTCTGCGCACGCGGAGCCTTCCTGGGGTGGGGGGTCGCAGCCTCACCGCGCGGGAGAAGCCATGGGACCGAACTGTCCGTTCCGCGGGGGACGCTGCCCTAAAAACGGAACGTCCAGACGCTATTTGCTCAAAGTTGTTGGGTCAAGGGTACTTTGAATCATCTTTGCGCATCGCTCGCTCCCCTCTGAGCACCTTTCGCGGCATCGGAGCCGTCCACCCAACCCCGTGACGGCCGAATTGGGGTGCGGCGTACGAGGATTGGCGATGCGGCAAAGGCGTCGGTGGAGGGTGGCGGCACGCGGCTCGCCCGCGTGGGTTCGTACGATCCCGACGGCGACCGCGGGTGCGACGGCCCCGCCTCAAGCGGTGAGCGGCGGAGTCGGCGAAGGGTGCGACTTTGAGACGAGGTCATGGGCCGCCGCCGCGACGATGTCGTTGAAGACCGCCGGACCCATTGTTAGCTCTTTAGCTCATGTGCTAAATATCTAACATGGCAGAAGCTCAGGACGAGGCAGGGGCCTTCCGTGCACTCGCTGATCCGACGAGGCGCCAGATCCTTGAGGACCTCAGAGGTGGCGAACTCGCGGCAGGCGAGATCGCGAGCAGGTTCGCGATCAGCGCGCCGTCCATTTCACGGCATCTCGGCGTGCTCAAGGGAGCGGGACTGGTCACCGAGCGGCGGGACGGCAACCGGATCCTCTACACACTGGCCGAGGATCGCCTGGCCACCTCGATCGGCCGGTTTCTCAGCGTCGTCTGCCCCGAGCAGATCGTCCTGCGCCACACCAAATGGCGCTCCGGGGCGCAGAGCGAGGGATCATGAGGCAGCCGTGCCTGTCCAGCGTCATTGAACGACGGCTTCTGGTGAACTACCGGGTCGCCCCGGACGCCGCGGCACGCCTGCTTCCCCAGCCGCTGCGTCCGCAACTGGTGCACGGCCATGCGGTCGCAGGGATCTGTCTGCTGCGGCTGGGAAGTGTCCGGCCGGTCTGGGCCCCCAAGGTATTCGGGCTGCGGAGCGAGAACGCGGCGCATCGGATCGCAGTCGAGTGGGACGGACCGGACGGCGTCGAGACCGGCGTCTACATCCCGCGTCGCGATACCGCCTCGCGGCTCAACGTCTGGGCCGGAGGCCGCGTTTTCCCCGGCGAGCACGGCGGTGCCGGTTTCGAGGTGCACGAGACACCGGGCCAGGTGCGTGTCGCCCTCGCGACGTGGGACGGCGACATCCGGGTGGACGTCACCGTCGAGCCGTCCGACGAGCTGCGGGGCAGCGAGCTCTTCGCCGATCTCACCGAGGCCTCCCGCTTCTTTCGGTCCGGGGTGAAGGGCTACTCGGCCACGAGGTCCGGCCGCCACCTGGACGGCATGGAGCTGCACACCGACGCCTGGCACGTGGAAGCCGGCCGGGTTCGCTCCGCCGCGTCGTCCTTCTTCGACGACCCGGACCGCTTCCCGCCGGGGACCGCAACCCTGGACTGCGCTCTGGTCATGCGCAACGTGCCGGCCGACTGGCGCCCGCTCCCGGCCATGGCAGCCAACCGAGGCGCTCAACTCGCCAAGTGAAGCGCTCCTTACCGTGTTGGAGGGCTGCTTCCGGTCCTTCGTACGATCGGGAGACCGAGGGGCCCGTCTTCTACCTCTCCGCCCGGATCACCGCCCGCTTCTGCCCCACGTCCACGAGCTTCTACGATCGCGAGCGAGCCGAGGGCAAGAGCCACAGACAGTCGATCCTCGCTCTCGCCCGCCGCCGCCTCGACGACCTGTGGGCCCTCGTCCGCGCCCCTCAGCACGATCTCGCTGTGGGCTGAGGCCTGTTGCCTGGGGCAGTTGTCGACGGTCGGTGCATTCCCGATACGAGACGTCAGGCAACTCCCCTACGCCTCACGCTCAGCCGCTGTACGGGCAGGTCGATCGACGGGCTCAGAGCGAACGTCAGTCGGGACGAGCGTCGAGCTCAGGTCGATGCGGTGCGCGCGCGAATGCGGTGCGCGGTCCGCAGTCCCTGCTTGGCGGCGGTTGCCACGAGGCCGCCGAGGGTGGTTCTGGCGAGGTCGTGGGCGGCGAGGCGCTCCAGTGCCGGCAGGGCCCGGTCGTCGGCGGTGGAGCCGAGAGCGCGGCAGGCCAGTGCTCGGAGGTCCGGGTCGGGATCGGTGGTGAGGGCGATCAGGTCGTCCACCGCAAGCGGGCCGAAGGCAGCGATCGCCGACGCGAGATGACTCGCCTTCGGGTTCCGGCGTTCCAGCATGGCCTGCCAGAGCGCAGCGAGTGCCCGGGCGCCGCCGATTTGGCCGAGCGCCAGGGCGGCTCTGCTGCGTACCCAGTCGGTCTCGTCGTTCAGCCGGGCTGTCAGGGCGGGCACGGCGGCATCTTCCGCAAAGAGGCCCAGTGCCTCGCAGGCACCCTCGCGGACCATCGGATCGGGATGCTCCAGCAGGGCGGTGATCAGCGGAACAGCCCGGCGGAAGCCGAGTTCGGCACAGGCGAGCGCCGACCACCGCACCCCGCAGTGCCCGGTGTCGGCGAGCGCGCGCAGAAGGCCCGGTTCGAGGCTCGCGTCGCCGAACAGGGCGATCCGGTTGAGCGCCTTGGTCCAGACGGTGACATCCTGCGTCCGGTGGTCGGAGGCGACTTCGGACAGGGCTGCCCGGGCCTGCGGATGGCCGAGCTCGGCCCACTCCAGCAGGGCGTCGATCGCCCGCACCCGGATCGTGCGGCTCTCGCTCAACTCGGCTGCGTGGACGGTGACGAGGGATGTCGGCCCGTCCGGTGGGTGGCCGAGTGCGTCTCCCAGCGGGCCGGTGAGCGGCGGTTCGAGCTGGCCCAACCACAGGGCCAGTGGGCCGATTCGGGTGCCGACGTCCGCGTCGTATCGGCCGTCGCCCCGCAGGTTCGCGGCCAGCTTGGCGACCGTACGGAACAGCAGCCGTGCGCGGTCCGATGGGGAATCAGCGAGGGCGTCGAGCCGGCCGGACATCGCCGCGGTGACGGAGGCCGGCGGGCGACCGGTGGCCTCCAGGACCGCCTCCGCCCAGGCGAGTGGCTCGCCCTGACGCTCGTAGAGCTGGCGACCCCACAGGCGGAGGACGGCGTCACGGTTGTCGGTCATCCCAGGATCGTTCCAGCAGGGAGCACCGACAGCCAACATTCCTGGCGGGCGCACGACGACAGCTGCGGCACCTCGCCGCGTTGTCGGGCATATTGGGCGGGACACCACAGTTCGGCCGAGGGCGGATGCCGGACGGGGCTCCGGTGCAGCCGGAGCCCCGTACCGGATCAGCTCGTGGGGAAGTTGTCGGGGGTGCTGATCCGGTTCTTCAGCAGGGTCCCCGATTCGGTCAGTACGCCGCTGCTGCTGTAGTCGCTGCCGTCGCAGGTGCCGGGCTGCAACGCCGCGCTGCTCTCGGGGGCGTCGGAATAGGTCCAGTTCGCGTAGCCGATCTTCAGCTGATCGAGCAGGTCCAGCCAGGCCGTGGTGCTCGCCCGGTCCATCGCTCCGCCGCCGGTGGCGCTCACCGTGCCGAACTCGGTCACGAACAGCGGAAGTTGAGAGGCTGCCCGGCTCACTGTGCTGCGGTAGGAGTCCTTGTGGCTTGCGGCGTAGAAGTGGAACGCGTACATGATGTTGGCTGCGTTGACGGGGTTACTGACGATCTCGCTCTCGTTGGAACCGTCCGAGACTCCCAGAGACGACCAGCCGCGGGTGCCGACGATGACGACGGCGTCCGGGTCGGCGGCCCGGATCACCGGGATGACCTGTTCGGCGTAGTTCTTGATGGCCGACCAGCTCACACCGTTGGGCTCGTTGGCGATCTCGTAGATCACGTTCTTCTTGTCGGCGTTGCGCGCGGCGACGGAAGCGAAGAACGTCTTCGCACGGTCGAGGTTGAAGTTCGGATCGCCCGGCGTCAGGGTGTGGAAGTCGATCAGCGCGTACATGCCGCGGGCCTCGGCCATGTCGACGAGGCCGTTCACGCGGTTGGTGAAGCCCGCCGGGTCGGTCTCGTAACCGTCCTCCTGCACGTACATGGCGACGCGCAGCAGATCCGACTTCCAGTCGTTCGCCAACGCGTCCATGGACGCGTTGTTGTAGCACTGACTGAACCACTGGATGCCGTGCGTGCTCATCCCCCGCAACTGCACGGGGCGGTCGTACTGGTTGCACAGGTGTACTCCGCAGACGTGGACCTGGCCATTGACGTCCACCGGGGTGCCGTTGCCGCCCGGGTCGGGCGGCGAGGTCTCGTCGACGGAGCCCGTGCAGGAGACGCCGTTGAGCGTGAACGCCGTCGGTTTCGGGTTGGCGCCCGTGAAGGAACCCACCAGCCCCACGTCGGCCGCCGCGCCGGTGGCCAGCGTGCGGTTCCAGTCGACGCCGACGGCCTTGGCCGTGGAACCCGACTGCGACCAGGTGGCGTTCCAGCCCTGCACGACCTTCTGTCCGGTGTCCGGCAGGGCGAACGAGAGCGTCCACCCACTGACGGGTTCACCCAGGTTGGTGATCTTTATGCCGGCCTGGAAGCCGCCCTGCCACTGGCTGGTGACCGTGTAGTCGACCTTGCATCCGGTGGCAGCCACCGCCTGGGGGCCGAACAGGGCCGTGAGGCCCAGGATCGTCGCGCAGGCCGCCAGTAGGGCCAAGAAGCGTTTCACAGCATTCCTCCTCGTGCGAAGTGGAAACGACATGATGGGAGCGCTCCCGAACGGCAGGATTCGGTCATGGCCAACCTTGCTGGTGGACGGAAGCGGCCTCGCTTCCCGCCGGGCCGGCCTCGACGCGTGAAGTCGTCCCGCAGGCCCGGGTGTTCCGCAGTGTGCGTCCGATGGGGCGTACGGTTTGGGAGCGCTCCCAATTTGGTGCGCGTGAGACCCGCCGTCAAGCTGTTGGACAGGATCCGCCACCGTTGTCGTGTGTGCGGTGCGGCGGCGTCCGTGGTCGGGGCCGGCGTCCCGGGGCCGCATCCCCCGCCGCGCCGCCCACGTCCGGACCAGGAGTCACCCGCGTGCGGTCTCCCGGGCGACCGCGGGTGCCAACTGCCCCTCTATGCGGCCCTGTTCTTCGTGATTGCCCAGGCCCAGGACCTGTCGGGCCGTAAGATCGGGTACTCCTGGGGGTGGGAACATGCTGAAGCGAAGTTCCGGCACACCGACGCTGGAGGAAGTGGCCGCCCTTGCCGGTGTGGGGCGGGGCACGGTCTCCCGAGTGATCAACAACGCGTCGGGCGTCAAGGCGTCCACACGCCGTACCGTGCTGCGCGCCATCGACGAACTGGACTACGTGCCCAATCTGGCCGCGCGTTCACTGGCCGGGCGGCGCGCGGACGCCGTCGCCCTGGTGATGACGAAGGCGGACTGGCGGCTGTTCGGCGAGCCGTTCTTCTCGGAGGTCGTACGGGCGGTCGGGGATGCCCTGGCCGAGGTGGACGTGCAGCTCCTGCTCACACTGGTCCGCACGGACGCCGAGCGGCAGCGGCTCGTCAAGTACGTGCGCGGCGGCCGGGTCGACGGGGTGCTGCTGATGTCCATGCGGGCCGAGGACCGGCTGCCGGACATGCTCGCCGACGCCGGGGTGCCCACGGTGCTGCTGGGCAGGCGCTCGGGGGAGGAGCGGGTGACCTACGTGGACGCGGACAACGTCGGCGGCGCTCGGGCCGCGGTCGGCCATCTGACGCGCGGCGGGCGGAAGGTCATCGCCGCGATCACGGGCCCGCCCGAGATGTACGTCGCCCAGTGCAGGCTGCGCGGCTACCGGGAGGCGCTGGGTGACGCCGGGCTCGACGAGGTGCCGTCGCTGGTCGTACAGGGAGATTTCAGCGAGGCCAGCGGGCGCCGGGCGATGACGGGACTCATCGAGCGGCACCCGGAAGTCGACGCCGTCTTCGCCGCGTCGGACAGCATGGCCGCCGGAGCGCTTGCCGCCCTGCATGCGGCGGGGCGCCGGGTGCCCCAGGACGTGGCGGTGATCGGCTTCGACGACTTCGAGCTGGCCGAGCAGACGGAACCGTCCCTGACGACCGTGCGTCAGCCGATGGAGGAGATCGGCCGGACCATGGTGCGGCTGCTGCTGGAGGAAATGGGCCAGCCGCAGGTGGCCTGGCGTCATGCGATCCTCCGGACGCGGCTGGTGGTGCGCGAGTCGGCCTGAGGTTCCTCGCGCGCCCACTTCGACCGCCGCTCGGGCGGTTGCCCGTCCGAGCGGCGGTCCGACAGCCCCGGAGGCTGGGCCGCCCCGCCAGGTGACGCGCGCCGCCGGATTCCCTCCGGGGGAGAGGGGATGCCGCGAAATCCGGTTCAGGCGTCACCGCGCCCTTCCTCGTGAGGTCCCCGGGAGACAGCTCAACGACCCGCCTTCCGCGAAGGGCGCCGTCCACCGCCGACTCCAACGCTCGCTCCGCTCTCCGGCGGCACCTGTTCGCGCCGGCGTCCGAGTCCTGCGGCGGCGCGCGTACGGGAGCGCTCCCAGGCCGTTCGCGCCCGCGCGGCGAATTCGGCGCATCCTCATACCGTCCTTGACCTGCCCCTACTGAAATCCCGTCGACGCATTCCGTTCCGACGGGTTGTCAGGGACACGGTCACGCTCCTACAGTCCCCTACGGACCAGAGTATGGGAGCGCTCCCATGTGTGGTGGTCGGTATGCACCCGGGATTCCCTGGTTGCGCGATCCGGCGCCCGCAGGGGCCACGACTGCCCTGGCCACCTGGCCACCCGGCGCCCCGGCCGCCCCCACCTGCCATGCAGCCCCCGCCCGGGCCCGCCGCCCGAAGGAGAAGAGCGCAAGCGGAAGCGGAAGCAGATCCCCCACAGGAACAGGAGACACCATGGCTCGACGCAGGAAGCAACTGGCCTCCCTGGCGACGGTGCTCGCGACGCTGCTCGGCGGGTTGGCCCTGACATTTCTGGGCCAGGGCAACGCGCAGGCGCACGGCGTGGCGATGACGCCGGGGTCGCGCACCTACCTCTGCTGGCTGGACGCCAAGACCAGTACCGGCTCCCTGGATCCGACCAACCCGGCGTGCAGGGCCGCGCTCGACGAGAGCGGCGCCACCGCGCTGTACAACTGGTTCGCCGTACTCGACTCCAACGCCGGCGGGCGAGGGCAGGGCTACGTCCCGGACGGCAAGCTGTGCAGCGCAGGTGACCGGTCGCCGTACAACTTCACCGGATACAACGCCGCTCGTGCCGACTGGCCCCGTACGCACCTGACGTCCGGGACCACGATCCAGGTCAAGCACAGCAACTGGGCAGCGCACCCGGGCTCGTTCCGGGTGTACATGTCCAAGCCCGGCTACTCACCCAGCACCGAACTGGGCTGGGACGACCTGGAGCTGATCGACACCGTCACCAACCCGCCGCAGTCGGGCTCGCCGGGCACGGACGGCGGCCACTACTACTGGGATCTGGACCTGCCGTCCGGCCGCTCGGGTGACGCGGTGATGTTCATCCAGTGGGTTCGTTCGGACAGCCAGGAGAACTTCTTCTCCTGCTCCGACATCGCCTTCGACGGCGGCAACGGCGAGGTGACCGGCATCCGCGGTTCGGGCAGCACGCCGACTCCGGACCCGACGCCGACTCCGGACCCCACGCCGACCGACCCGCACACCGGGTGCATGGCCGTCTACAGCGTGACCAACTCCTGGAGCGGCGGTTTCCAGGGGTCGGTGGAGGTCATGAACCATGGCACGGCAGCGCGTGAGGGCTGGGCCGTGAAATGGACGCCGGGCGCCGGCGCCGAGGTCAGCAGTGTGTGGAACGGTGCGCTGACCAGGGGCTCCGATGGCACGGTCACGGTCAGGAACCTCGACTACAACCGGACCGTCCCGCCGGACGGCAGCGTCACCTTCGGGTTCACCGCGACATCGACCGGCAACGACTTCCCGGTCGGCTCGATCGGCTGCGTCAACCCGTAGCCGCTGGTGAGCGCAGTGCCGGTTCCCGCATCGCGCGGGGGTCGGCACTGCCGTGCCGAGCGGCGACGAGGCCTCGCCGAGCGCTGCCGCACGGGCCCCGTGGCCGGCCCACGTCGCACCCCGTCGGTGGCTATTCCACGTTCCGCGCCAGAATGCCGAGGGTCGCGCGCAGGCCCGCCTCGGGGATGACGGGGAAGATGCCCGCGCCCCGGTACCGCTCCTCGATGGCGCTCCAGTCGTAGTACGAGGTCACCAGGGTGCCGCCCTCGTTCGGCTCCAGCCGGTAGCCGTAGAGGTGGCGAATGGGCGGCTGCACCTGGCCGGAGATGGTCCACTCGATGAGAGCGTCCTGCTCGAACCGGGTGATGATCACCGTGACGTCGTACTTGCCGAGGGGGAAGTCGTTCAGCGACTCACGGTCCATGTGCACGACGAACTCGTCACCGCTCCCGCGCACGGGGTCGCCCTCGGCCGACTGCAGCATGCCGGAGCTGTCGATCGCCACGTGTCCGGCGGGGTCGCACAGCACGGCGAAGATCCTCTCCGGGCTCGCAGTCATCTGACGTCGCACTTCGAAGCGCTCTATAGTCATGGACACACCCTCGCACGCACGCGGAGCCGACAGGGAAGCCATCGCCGCTCCCGCCTCCGTGTGTGCGGCGATCGCGTCCGCGCACGTGACCAGCGGTCGGGCAGCGCCCGTTTCCCGACGGGGAGCAGGGGTACGCGACGAGGACACTCGATCACGTAACCCTCACCCCCGGTACTACGTCCGGGGGTGAGCCGGAAGGAAGGTCATTCGCATGCTCAAGGCAATCGGAGACGTTTTCCGTTCAATCGGCAGTGCGGTCGCCACCGTGGTCAGTCTGCCGTTCCGCGCGCTCGGCCGTCTCTTCGGTGGAGCCTCGAGTACGGCGCACCGCCACGGCTGACGCCGGCGGAGCAGCGCGTCCGGGGCCGGCCGGGTTTCTGTCAGTTCACCGGATGGCCCGGCGTGATGCCGCGGCCGTCGGACATGGACAGCAGACGCGGAGCGTCGCCCGCGGGGTGCTGCACCACCTCGGGCGCGAGCAGGAACCCCACATGGTCGCCCCCTTCGACGCGGCTCTCGACACGGCCGACGAACCAGGCGGGCGCCCCGTCGATGACGGGCGCCCCGCCCGGGCCGCGGTGCCATGCGGTGCGGGCGAACTTGTCGGTGTGATCACCGGTCTCGCCGCCGAAGAGGCGGGCCAGGTGCTCCTGGTCATGGGCCAGCACATGGACCGCGAGCCGGTCGGCGCGGTCGGCGACCCGGTACGTCCGGTTGGCCCTCGAAAGCCACACCATGAACCGCGGCGGCCGGATCGAACACTGCGAACCGAAGCCGACCAGGCAGCCGGCCCGTTCCCCCGCCGCCTCGGCGGTCACGACATACAGCGGACAGTCGAGCGCGTCGGTGAACGCATTCAGTTCGGCCACGGTTCTCGGCTCCTCTCCCGGGGATCGGACGCTGGGGTCTCGTTCGCGGCCGCACGTGGCGCCAATGAGTCATGCCCTGACGGTGCAAGGTGCTGTTCATCCAGGTTTGACATCATTCGTACCGGGCTAGTCGAACTGTCGTGACGTCGTTCCGCCGATCCGGCGGGACCAGCTTCGCACCCACAGCGACATGATGGAGGGCAGCCGGATGACCGACAACGCAAGCAAACCGACGACCACCGATTCCGGAGCTCCGGTGGAGAGCGACGAACATTCGCTCACTGTCGGACCCGGGGGCCCGATCCTGCTCCAGGACGCCTATCTGATCGAGCAGATGGCCCAGTTCAACCGGGAGCGGATCCCGGAGCGCCAGCCGCACGCGAAGGGCAGCGGTGCCTTCGGGCATTTCGAGGTGACCGGTGACGTCAGCGCCTTCACCAAGGCCGCGGTGTTCCAGCCCGGTACCACGACCGATCTCGTGGCCCGCTTCTCCACCGTCGCGGGTGAGCGTGGCAGCCCGGACACCTGGCGTGACCCCCGGGGCTTCGCGGTGAAGTTCTACACCAGCGAGGGCAACTACGACATGGTGGGGAACAACACCCCCGTCTTCTTCATCAAGGATCCGATGAAGTTCCAGCACTTCATCCGGTCCCAGAAGCGCCGCGCGGACAGCAATCTGCGCGATCACGACATGCAGTGGGACTTCTGGACGCTCTCGCCCGAGTCCGCCCATCAGGTGACGTGGCTGATGGGCGACCGGGGCATTCCGCGCAGTTGGCGCCACATGAACGGCTACACCTCCCACACCTACATGTGGATCAACGCGCAGGGCGAGCGCTTCTGGGTGAAGTACCACTTCAAGACCGACCAGGGGATTGAGTACTTCACCCAGGACGAGGGCGACCAGATGGCCTCGGCGGACACGGATTACCACACCCGGGATCTGTTCGAGCACATCCGGGACGGCGCCTTCCCGAGCTGGACCGTGCACGTACAGGTCATGCCGTACGACGACGCCGCCGCGTACCGGTTCAACCCGTTCGACCTGACCAAGGTGTGGCCGCACAGCGACTATCCGCTGACCGAGGTCGGCCGGATGACGCTGGACCGCAACCCCACCGACAACCACGCGGAGATCGAGCAGGCGGCGTTCCAGCCGAACAACCTGGTCCCCGGCATCGGCCCCAGCCCGGACCGCATGCTGCTGGCCCGGCTCTTCTCGTACGCGGACGCGCACCGCTACCGCATCGGCGCCAACTACCAGCAGCTCCCCGTGAACGCGCCGGTCGCCCCCGTGCACACGTACTCGAAGGACGGGGCGATGGCGTACCGCAAGACGGCCGACCCCGTCTACGCGCCGAACTCCAAGGGCGGCCCCGCGGCCGACACCGCTCGCCACGGCACTCCGCCCAGCTGGTACGCCGACGGGGACATCACCCGGGCCGCATACGTCTCCCACTCCGAGGACGACGACTGGGGCCAGGCCGGCACCCTGGTGCGTGAGGTCCTCGACGACGCGGCGCGGGAGCGCCTGGTGGACAACGTGGTGGGCCATCTCCTCAACGGGGTGACGGAGCCCGTGCTGCGGCGGGCCTTCGAGTACTGGTCCAACGTCGACAAGTCGATCGGTGAACGGATCGAGCAGGGGGTCCGCGCGAAGGCGGACGAGAAGGACCCCAAGGCCGCGCAGCAGAGCAACCCCGCACGACGGGACATGCAGGACAAGGCCTGACGGCAAGGGCCTGGCGCGCACAGCCGCCGGGTTCCGGGCAGGGCTCCGGAACCCGGCGGATATGCGCGCCGACTACGGTTGGTCCGCATGACACACACCGACACCGAGATCACCGCGGAGCTGGTCCGGGAGCTGCTGCGCGAACAGCACCCCGACCTCGCCGGCCTTCCTCTGACGCTCGGGGCGCGTGGCTGGGACAACCAGCTGTGGCGTCTGGGTGACGATCTCGCGGTCCGGTTGCCCTGGGCGACGCAGTCCGCCGACGAGCTGCTGCGGGTGGAGCACACCTGGCTGCCTGCCCTCGCCCCCGGCCTTCCGCTGGAGGTCCCGGTGCCGCAGCGGCTCGGTGAGCCGTCCGAGCGCTTCCCGCGGCCCTGGATCGTCACCACCTGGGTGCCGGGCGCGCCCGCCGACCGCGCTCCCGCCACGAAGGCCGCCGAGGCCGCGGATGCCCTGGCCGGATTCCTGACGGCGCTTCACCGGCCGGCCCCGGACACGGCGCCGGTCGGCCGGTTCGGCCGGGGCGGGTCGCTGGCCGACGGCTCCGAGGGAACCCTCAGGACGCTCGACGAGGCGGCCGGGCAGGGGCTGGTCCCCGCCCCGGACGTCGTGCGCGCGGTCTGGGAGGACGCCGTGACCGCGCCCGAGTGGGAGGGGCCGGCGCTGTGGCTCCACGGCGATCTGCATCCGGCGAACATCCTCACCGCGGACGGCACCATCTGCGGGGTGATCGATTTCGGCGACCTCTGCGCGGGCGATCCCGCCTGCGACCTCGCCGCTCCCTGGGTGCTGCTGCCCGATGGCGCGATCGACCGATTCCACGCCGCCTACCGGCCGGCGGCCGACGCGGCGGCCCTGCGCCGCGCGCGCGGCTGGGCGGTGCGGACGGCTCTCAGCTGCATCCTCATCGGGGAGGCCGGCGTCCGGGGCCGCCCCGGCGGCAAGCCCAGCTGGGGTCCGCCGGGCCGGGCCGCGCTGCGGCGTCTCGTCGCCACGGCCCGCTGAGCGGACCCGGCCGGGAGGGCGGCCGGGCCCGCGGTCCTGCTCGTCAGGCGCGGCTGGTCAGGTAACCGCCCATGGAGGTGAAGTACTCCGTCGCGGCCAGTTCCCGGCCGTCCTCGGTGCGCACGCGGGTGATGGCCAGGCCGTGGTTGCGGCCGGTGCGGGCGTCGGCGCCGGCGACGATCACCACGCCCTCGCCCTCGCGGTAGAAGATGCGGCCCGGCGTCCCGCCGTAGCGGCCCTGGGACACGACGGCGGCGAGGACCTCGAGACGCTTGCCCTTGTGGAAGGCGTAGGCGCTGGGGTACGGCTCGGACTGGGCGCGGACCAGGCGTTCGAGGTCCTGGGCCGGCCAGTTCCAGTCGATGCGGATGTCCTCGGCGGACCGCTTGTGGAAGAAGGTCGCCCGGGTGCGGTCCTGCTTGGTGAACTCGGTCTGCCCGGAGGCGATGAGGTCGAGTGCACCGGTGGTGACCGGGGCGATGAGGTCGACGGTCTTGTGGAAGAGGTCGGTGGCGGTGTCCGCCGGTCCGACCGGGACCGCTTCCTGCCGGACGATGTCACCGGCGTCGAGCTCGTCGTTCATCATGTGCGCCGTGACGCCCACTTCGCTCTCGCCGTTGATCAGCGCCCAGATCAGCGGGGAGAAGCCGGCGTACTTCGGCAGCAGCGAGTCGTGGATGTTCAGCGTGCCGCGGCGCGGGAGGGCGAAGATGCGCGGGGGGATCCAGGTCCGCCAGTTGTTCGCCACGATGATGTCCGGGTCGGCCTCCTTGAGGCGCTCGAACAGCTCGTCGTCGTCAGGGCGGTTGCGGATCAGAACCGGGACGTCGTGCTCCTCGGCGAGATCGGCGACCGAGTCGCTCCAGATCTTCTCGTACGCGTGGTCGCTCTTGGGATGTGTCACGACCAGCACCACGTCGTGCTCGGAGTCCAGGAGGGCTTGCAGGGTGCGGTGCCCCCAGGTCTGGTAACCGAACATGACGACCCGCATGGGGTTCCTCCTCAGCGTAGGAATGGAGCGACGCCCAGTAAAGCAAGGCTTACCTTATCGTGCAACGGGCACACGATTTGCCCCAGTTGAACGGCATCGGGGCGAGGTCTGTCCGGAACCCGCCTATCGACAGCGTTACAGGATTAGCTTAGGCTCACCTAAGTTCATCGGGGCGCTCTGTCGGCGTGCCCGTCTTTCACACGTTCCCCACACCTGACAGGCGGCGTCCCCGCACGATGGGAGTGACATGTCACAGGTTCGTCCTGGCGACGCACCACCGGTCCACGACCTCATTGGTATCGGCTTCGGGCCGTCCAATGTGGCCATGGCGATCGCGATCAGCGAGCACAACGCACGAAGTGGCACCCAGGAGGCGGTCAGCGCTCACTTCTTCGAGCAGCAACCGCGCTTCGGCTGGCACCGGGGCATGCTCATCGACGACGCGACCATGCAGGTGTCCTTCCTCAAGGACCTGGTGACGCTCCGGAACCCGTCCAGCGAGTACAGCTTCCTCTGCTATCTGCAGAGCAAGGGGCGGTTGATCGACTTCATCAACCACAAGAACCTCTTCCCGCTCCGGGTCGAGTTCCACGAGTACTTCGAGTGGGCCGCGGCGCAGGTCGCGGACCTGGTCTCCTACGACCACGAAGTCGTCTCCGTCACACCCGTCGTCCACGACGGAACGGTGGAGTACCTGGACGTGACGGTCCGGTCGGGCGAGGGGCTCACGGTCCACCGCGCCCGCAACCTCGTCATCGGCACCGGCCTGCGCCCTCTCGTGCCGGAAGGTGTCGAGCGCGGCGACCGGGTCTGGCACAACTCCGAACTGCTGATGCGCGTCGGTGAACTGGACGGCACCTCGCCCTCCCGGTTCGTCGTCGTGGGTGCCGGGCAGAGCGCGGCCGAGAACGTCGCCTATCTGCACCGCCGTTTCCCCGACGCGGAGGTCTGCGCGGTCTTCTCCCGCTACGGCTACAGCCCCGCGGACGACAGCAGCTTCGCCAACAAGATCTTCGATCCCGGCGCGGTCGACGAGTACTTCGACGCCCCCGAGGGCGTCAAGCGCAAGCTGATGGAGTACCACGGCAACACCAACTACTCCGTGGTGGACATCGACCTGATCGACGACCTGTACCGGCAGATGTACCAGGAGAAGGTGCTCGGCACCGAGCGGCTGCGCTTCCTCAACGTCTCCCGGCTCGACGAGGTCAAGGAGACGCCGGACAACGTCCGCGCCACCGTGAGATCCCTCGTCACCGGCGAGGAGACCTACCTGGACGCCGACGTCGTGGTGTTCGCCACCGGTTACAGCCCCGCCGACCCGCTCGGCCTGCTGGGCGAGGTCGGGGACAACTGCCTGCGCGACGACCAGGGCCGCCTGCGGGTGGAGCGCGACTACCGGATCGCGACGGAGCCCGGACTGCGCTGCGGTATCTACCTCCAGGGGGGCACCGAGCACACCCACGGCATCACGTCGGCCCTGCTCTCCAACACCGCGATACGCGTCGGCGAGATCCTGGACTCGCTCCTCGGCCAGGGCGCCGGGACCGCTGCCGCCGAGGCCCGTCCGGTCGTCGGCGGAACCGGCAGCGCACCCCGCTAGCGCGGTCACCACCTGTTCGGACCGTCCTGCGGAGCGAACGGATCAAAGGGATAACGTACGTCGACATGAGCACGACTGCAGTGGAGCGCCCCATACTCCGGGGCACAACGAAGGCCCGCCGGCGGCGGGTTGTGGGCCTGGGGGTGCTTCTGCTGATCCTCTTGGTCGCGGGGGCCCTGTCGTTGGCGGTCGGGGCGCGTGCGCTGAGTCCCGCCGAGGTGTGGCACGGGCTGTTCGCCGCGCCGGAATCCGACCAGCGCCTCACCGAGATCAGGCTCATCGTGCAGACCGTGCGGGTGCCCAGGACGGTGCTCGCCGTGGTGGCGGGCATCGCCCTCGGGGTCGGCGGTTCCCTGATCCAGGGGTACACGCGCAACCCGATCGCGGACACCGGGCTGCTGGGTGTGAACGCCGGGGCCTCGTTCGCCGTGGTGTCGGTGATCGCCGTGTTCGGGCTCAGCGATCCGCTCCAGTACATCTGGTTCGCCTTCCTGGGTGCGGCGGTCGCCGGTGTCGTGGTGTTCGGGCTGGCGAGCATCGGCAGGGGCGCCGGCAATCCGCTGACGCTGGCTCTGGCCGGTCAGGGGGTCACGGTGTTCCTCGCGGCGATGACGACAGCGGTCGCGCTGTCGGACCAGAAGTCGCTGAACGCGCTGCGCTTCTGGAACGCGGGCTCCGTGGCCGGCGTCGGCTTCGATCTCATCTGGCCGATGACCGCGTTCGTCGCGGCCGGCCTGGTGCTTGCGCTGACCATGCTGCCCTCGCTCAACCTGCTCAATCTGGGCGACGACGTGGCGCGGGGCCTGGGCGTGAACATCGCGCGGAGCCGTACGATCGGCATCCTCGCGATCACGCTGCTGGCGGGGGCGGCGACCGCGGCGTGCGGCCCCATCGCGTTCCTCGGGCTCATGGTCGCGCACGTGGCCCGCTATCTGACCGGTCCCGACTACCGCTGGCTGGTGCCGTACGCCGGTCTGCTCGGCGCCGTCGTCCTGCTGGTCTGCGACATCGTGGGCCGACTGGTCGTGCGGCCGGGCGAGTTGGACGCGGGCGTCGTCGTCGCCCTGGTCGGTGCGCCGTTCTTCGCGGCTCTGGTGTGGCGTGGAAAGTTCAGGAGCGCATGAACGTGACGGAGACGAAGACCTCCCCGGTTCCGGGCGTCCGGCTCGGCCGGATGTCGTTCGTGTGGCGGCCGTGGATGGTGCTGGTCACGCTGGTGCTGGCGGCGGCGGCCTTTCTGGTGTTCTGCCTGTCGATCGCGGTCGGGGACTTCCCCATCGGGCTCTCCCGGGTGTTCGCCACGCTCCTGGGCCGGGGCGAGCAGGTCGACGAGTTCGTGATCATGGATCTGCGGATGCCGCGTGCGCTGGCCGGCCTCGTCGTGGGGATCGCGCTGGGTGTCTCCGGGGCGATCACCCAGTCCGTGGCGCGCAATCCGCTGGCCAGCCCGGACATCCTGGGGATCACCGGGGGCGCCGGCGCGGTCGCGGTGTTCTCGGTGACGGTCTCGGGCGGTACCGCGGCGACGGTCGTCAGCTCCATGGGACTGTCCGCCGCCGCACTCGCCGGCGGGCTCGGCACGGGACTGCTGGTCTACTTCCTGGCGTGGCGGCGCGGGATCGACGGCTTCCGGCTCATCCTCATCGGCATCTCGGTGAGCGCGGTGATGGAGGCGATCACCACCTGGCTGCTCGTCTCGGCCGACATCAGGGATGTGGCCCGGGCCCAGGCGTGGCTGGTCGGCTCGCTGGAGAACCGGTCGTCGGACGATGTCCGGGTGGCGGTCTGGTGCACGCTCGTGCTGCTGGCCGTCGTGGCCTGCGCCGCGTTCCAGTTCAAGCCGATGCACCTCGGCGACGAGGTCGCCGCGGGCCTGGGCGTCCGGTACACCCGGGTGCGGGCCGTCCTGCTGCTGTGCGCGGTCCTGCTCGCCGCGGTGGCGGTGAGCGCCGCTGGCCCCGTACCGTTCGTCGCGCTGGTCGCGCCACAGGTGGCGATGCGTCTGGCGAAGTGCCCCACACCGCCGATGGTGGCCTCGGGGCTGGTCGGCGCACTCCTGCTGACCGGCTCCGACCTGATCGCGCGCGCCGCACTGCCTGAGAGCCTTCCGGTCGGCGTCGTCACGGCGGCGATCGGCGGCCCGTTCCTCGTGTACCTGCTGGTACGGGCGAACCTCAGGCAGTCGGCATGACATTCGAATTGGACTACCCGGACAAAGGGGGGCCCGTGGCCGCTCACTTCACCACCACCGAGGTCGCGTCGGTGGACAGGGGCGCCGCACGACTGGCGGCCAGGGACGTCACGGTCGGCTACGGCGGCCGCACCGTCATCGAGGGCCTCGACGTCGAGATCCCGACGGGGGTGATCACCACCATCATCGGCCCCAACGGCTGCGGGAAGTCGACCCTGTTGCGCACCCTGACGCGCCTGCTCAAACCGGCCGGCGGCGCGGTCGTGCTGGACGGCGAGGACATCGCCGGACTGCGGACCAGGGATGTGGCGAAGAAGCTCGGCCTGTTGCCGCAGGCGCCCGTCGCACCGGAGGGCCTGACGGTGGCCGACCTGGTCGCCCGGGGCCGCCATCCGCACCAGAGCTGGCTGCGGCAGTGGTCGTCGGACGACGCCGACGTCGTGGCGAAGGCGCTGGCGATGACCGGGGTGTCCGAACTGGCCGACCGCCCCGTCGACTCGCTGTCGGGCGGACAGCGCCAGCGCGTGTGGATATCGATGACCCTGGCCCAGGGCACCGACCTGCTGCTGCTCGACGAGCCGACCACCTACCTGGACCTGGCGCACGCGATCGACGTGCTCGATCTGGTGGACGACCTGCACGAGTCGGGATGCACCGTCGTCATGGTGCTGCACGACCTCAATCTGGCCACGCGGTACAGCGACAACCTCGTCGTGATGCGGGACGGGGCGATCCTGGCGCAGGGGCACCCGCGCGACGTGATCACGGCCGATCTGCTGCACGAGGCGTTCGGGCTGCGGGCCATGGTGATCGACGACCCGGTCGGCGACCGGCCGCTCATCGTGCCGATCGGCCGGACGCACGTACAACTCAACTAGGTCTCGAACACGGGAATTACGCCAGTTAGGCTAGGCTGCCCTCATTCATTCGAGGTAAGGTTTGGCTGCCCTTACACAGGGGCCAGTGGACAGTGCGAACGCAAGGGAATCCGGATGCTCCTCCATAGAACGATGCTCACGAAGCCCTGGCAGCGGGTGGCGGCGACGGTGTCCGCCGCGGCCCTCGGCATCGGCCTCCTGGCGGGATGCGGTTCCGACTCGAAGGACGAGACGGACAAGGCGAGCGACAAGGCCCCGGCCGCCGCCGGTGCGTTCCCGGTCACCGTGGAGCACGCGTTCGGATCCACGAAGATCACCAAGGCCCCCCAGCGGGTCGTCTCCGTCGGCTACACGGACGACCAGACCATCCTGGCGTTCGGCATCAAGCCGGTCGGCATGGTCGACCAGTACCCGAACCCCGAGGGCAAGACCCCCGACGTCAACACCCAGTGGCCCTGGGTGAAGGACAAGTGGGGGGACGCCCGCCCCGAGGTCATCATGAAGAACGGTGACTCCGGCCCCAACTACGAGAAGATCGCGGGCCTCCGCCCGGACCTGATCATCGCCGTCTACTCGGAGATCGACCAGGCCGCCTACGACAAGCTGTCGAAGATCGCCCCGACGGTTGGCCGCACCAAGGCGGAGAAGGAGCCCTTCAGCGCGCCCTGGCAGGACAACGCGCTGCACATCGCCAAGGCCCTCGGCAAGGAGAAGGAGGGCAAGGAGATGGTGAGCGGCATCCAGACCCAGCTGGACGCCGCCGCGAAGGCGCACCCCGAGTTCGCCAAGCAGACCGCCGTGGCGCTGTCCTGGTACGACAACTCCGTCGCGCCGTTCACCACCACCGACGTCCGTGGACGCCTGCTGACGGGCATCGGCTACAAGGGTGCCACCGAGATCGACAAGATCGCCGGCGGCAAGTTCTACACCAAGCTGTCACCCGAGCGCATGGACCTCGTCGACGTCGACCGCATCTTCGTCATCAACGACAAGGCCGACCAGGAAGCCCTGAAGAAGTCCAAGCTCTTCGCCAACCTCAAGGCGGTCAAGGAGGGACGCGTGTCGTACCTCCTCGACGGCGAGGGCCCGGCGGTCGGTGCCGCCATCTCGCAGGGCACGCTGCTGTCCATGCCGTACGCGATCGACGAGCTCGTCAAGTCGGCCGGCCAGTGAGGTCCGCGCCGTCCCGCCCCCTACCTGAACTGGCCCACGTGTGAGCACCACCGCGACCCGCATCCCCCCGGCGACCCTGCGTACGGCGACGGGGGGTGAGGCCACCCGATGGCTCGCGGCACACTGTCGCGAGGTGCCGTGGCTGAGTGCCGCGACCCTGTTCACCACGGTGGCCGGGGCGGCGCTCCAGGTACTCCCGGTGCTGCTGCTGGGCCAGGTGGTCGACGGGGTCGTGGACGGCGAGTCACGCGCGGTCCTGGTCAGGGTCGGAGTGCTGATGGTGGCCGCCGCCCTGCTCGGTGCGGCGGCCACCGCGGCCTCCACGTATCTGATCGGGCGGCTCGGCGCGGACCTGCTCGCCCGGCTGCGGGAGGGCGCGGTCCGCGCGGTGCTCGGCATGCCGAGCGCGCGCATCGAACAGGTCGGCCGGGGGGACGTGCTGTCCCGGGTGGGCGACGACGTGGCCGTGCTGTCCCGGGGCATCAGGTCGGCCATCCCCACGGTGTTCTCGGCCGGGGTGCTGGTCACCATCGCGACCGCGGGCATGTTCGGACTGGACTGGCGGCTCGGCCTGGCGGGAGCCGGCGCGCTGCCGGCGTACGCACTGGCCCTGCGCTGGTACCTTCCCCGCTCCGCGCCGCTGTACAAGAAGCAGCGGGCCGCCCAGGCCGACCGGGCACAGGCGTTGATCAGCGGTCTGAACGGGATCGAGACCGTCCGGGCCTACCGCCTCGAAGGGGCCTTCCGCGAGAAGGTCACGAGCGAGTCGTGGCGGGTGCGTGAACTCGGTGTCGAGGTCTTCCGGTTCTTCGGCCGCTTCGTCGGCAGGGAGAACCGCGCCGAGTTCATCGGCCTGGTCCTGATCCTCCTGGTCGGCTACGCGCTGCTGGAGGGCGACGCGGCCACCCTCGGCGAGGTCTCGGCCGCCCCGCTGATGTTCCACCGGCTCTTCACCCCGCTCGGCGCCATCATGTTCACCTTCGACGAGGCACAGAAGTCGGGCGCCAGCCTGACCCGTCTGGTCGGGGTGCTGGCGGAGGACGCGGAGGACCGCCTGGTGGGCGATGCCACCGTGGCGGCGGCGGACGACGTGCCCTATCAAGTCACCGTCGAGGGGCTGACGTTCAGCTATCCCGACACCGAGGACCCGGTCCTGCGGGATGTCAGTCTGACGATTCCGGCCGGTGGTTCACTCGCTCTGGTCGGGGCGACCGGTGCGGGCAAGTCGACCCTGGCCGCACTGATCGCGGGCATCGGCACACCACAGGCCGGTTCGGTGCGCATCGGGCCGAACGACCTCGCCGGAATGGACGAGGCGGGGGCCCGGGCCCTGGTGAGCATCCTGACCCAGGAAACACACGTGTTCTCCGGCCCGCTCGCCGACGACCTGCGCCTCGCCGCGCCGGAGGCGACCGACGCCGAACTGGTCGCGGCGCTGCGCACGGTCGGCGCGGGAGCGTGGACCGACGCGCTGCCCGACGGGCTGGGAACCCTGGTCGGCGAGGGCGGCGAACGCCTGGACGTCACCAAGGTCGCCCAGATCGCGCTGGCCCGGCTGGTGCTGGCCCGTTCGCCCGTCGTGGTGCTGGACGAGTCGACGGCGGAGGCGGGCAGCGAGGGCGCCGCCGAGCTGGAGCGGGCCGTGCTGGCCGCCTGCGCGGGCCGCACCACGCTGTTCGTGGCGCACCGGCTGACCCAGGCGATGGCCGCGGACCGGATCGCCGTGCTGGACGCGGGGCGTGTGGTGGAACAGGGCACGCACGACGAACTGGTGGCCCTGGGGGGCCGGTATGCGCGACTGTGGCAGGCTTGGCGCGAAGGTAGTTAGGTAAGCCTTAGTTAAACTGGCTTGGTCGCATATCTCGGACGGGAAGCGGAGTCTTCGATGTTGGAAACGGGCGCTCGCCTCGCACTGCTCTCTGCCGCGGGCCTGGCCGGTCTGCGCAGGCGCACCGGTGACTACGAGGACCGGACCCTCGCCGAGGCGTGCGCCATCGGCCTGTCCTACTGGGCGACCGGCCGGAGCCCCGACGGCATAGAACTCACCCCCGCCACCCTGTTCGCCGACGTGCTCGGCTGGGCCGACAACGGCGGCCGCGCACCCGCCGGCTGGGAGGCCGGCGCGGACGGCCGGACCATCGCCGTCCCCGAAGGCGTCCCGGCCGCCGATGCGCAGCGCGCCCTGGACGACCTCGCCGACTTCCCCGACCGGCCGCTCGGAACCATCGGCCCGTCCGGCGCCGCCGAACGCGTCGAGACGCTGGCCCGCTGGAACGACACCGAGGCCGGGCGGGAGCGCCCGACCGTCGTGGAGATGTTCCGCGAACAGGCGAGGACCCGGCCGGACGCCGTCGCGATCGTCGACGAACACCGGTCACTGACCTACCGTCAGGCGGCCGAGCTCTCCGCCCAGCTGGCCCACCACCTGACCCGCGGCGGACTCGCCGCCGAGCAGGTCGTCGGCATCTCGCTGGGCCGCTCCGCCGACATGGTCATCGCCCTGCTCGGCGTGCTCCAGGCCGGCTGCGCGTTCGTCCCCCTCGACCCGCAGTGGCCCGCCGCGCGCCGCGCGGTCGTCGTCGAGGACGCCCGCGTCGTGCTCCAGCTCAATGCATCGGGCGAGTGCGCCCCGGGCGAACCGGACGCCGTGGCCGTCGACCTCGGCGACTGGCGGTTCGCCGCCGAGCCCGCCGAGGCCCCCGAGGTCGTCGTGCCCGGCCCCGCCCTGGCGTACGTGATCTTCACCTCCGGCTCGACCGGCCGCCCCAAGGGCGCGATGATCCGTCACGAGGCCATCAGCGAACGCCTGTTGTGGCAGTCCCGCGAGATCCTCGGCTTCGGTCACGACGACGCGTCACTGTTCAAGGCGCCGCTGTCCTTCGACATCTCCATCAACGAGATCTTCCTGCCCCTGGTCTGCGGCGGCCGGCTGGTGGTCCTGCGGCCCGGCGGCGAACGCGACCCGCACCACCTGCTGAGCGTGATAGCCGGGCAGCGCGTCACCTTCACCTACCTGGTGTCGTCCATGCTGGACGTCCTGCTGGAGATCGCGGGGGAGTCCGGGCGGCTGGACAGCCTGCGGCACGTGTGGTGCGGCGGCGAGGTCCTGACCCCCGAGCTCTACGAGCGCTTCCGCACCCGCCTCGACATCCCCATGTACCACGGCTACGGCCCCGCCGAGACGACGATCGGCGTCTCGCACGTCATCTACCGGGGCGCCGCCGAACGCCTGTCGACCTCGATCGGCAAGGCCAACCCCAACACCCAGCTGTACGTCCTGGACGACGAGCTGCGCCCGGTCCCGGTCGGGGTCGGCGGCGAGCTGTACGTGGGCGGCTTCCTGCTGGGACGCGGCTACGTCAACGCGGCCGGCCTCACCGCCTCCCGGTTCGTGGCGAACCCCTTCGCCGCCGACGGCTCCCGGCTCTACCGCACCGGCGACCTGGCCCGGTTCGCCCCGGACGGCTCGCTGGACTTCCTCGGCCGGGCCGACAACCAGATCAAGATCCGCGGCATGCGCCTGGAGATCGAGGACGTCGAGGCGGGTCTGGCCGAGCACCCCGGCGTACGGCACAGCTGTGTCGTCGCGAAGAAGAACTCGGCCGGGGGTACCTACCTCGTCGGCTACGTGATCCCCGCCGCCGGGAGCGGGGAACTGCGCGCGGACGACGTCAGGGCCTGGGCCGGCGCGCACATGGTGGAGTACATGGTGCCCGCCCACACCGTCGTGATGAAGGAGTTCCCGCTCACCGCGAACGGCAAGATCGACCGGGCCGCGCTGCCGGAGCCGGTGCTCTCGGCCGGGCCCGTCGTCGCCCCCACCACCGACGACGAGCGCGTGGTCTGCGCGGCCGTCGCCGCGGTGCTCCGCGTGGACGAGGTGGGTGTCGACCAGGACTTCTTCCGGCTCGGCGGAGACAGCATCCTGGCGATCTCCCTGCTGAGCGCGTTGCGCGAGGCCGGCCTCTATGTCACGGCCCGCCAGATCTTCACCCACAGCGTCCTGGGCGCCCTCGCGGCGGTCGCGAGCCGCGACGACGTGGCACCGGTCGAGGACGACGACGTGGCGACCGGATCGGTCGTCGGCTCGCCCATCGTGCAGTGGCTCGGCGGAACCACGGACGCCGTCGACGGCTTCGTGCAGTCCGTGGTCCTGAACACCCCGGCGGAGCTCACCGCCGGCACCCTGGACCGGATGCTCACCGCGCTGGTCGCGCGGCACGACATGCTGCGCGCCAGGCTCGTGCGCGGCGACCGCTGGGGCTTCGACATCCCCGAGGCGGACGGCGCCGTCGCCCGGTGGCAGGAGAGTGACCTGCCGCTCGACGCATGCGTCGAGCTCGCCACCGAGGCGCTCGACCCGGACAACGGCGTGATGCTGCGCGCCGTCTGGCGCAGCGAGGCACGCCAACTGGTCCTGGTCGTCCACCACGTGGTGGTCGACGGGGTGTCCTGGCGCGTCCTGATGGACGACCTGGCCACGGCCTGGCGGCAGTGCACCGCCGGCGCACCGGTCGAACTGCCCCCGGTGGGCACGTCGTTCCGGCGCTGGACGGAACTTCTCGGGCGCGCCGGATTCGACGCGGACCGCTCCTACTTCGGCCGCGCCCTGCCCGGAGCGGACGGGCCGGTGGGCCGCCGCCCGCTGTCCGCATCCGACACCGTCGCCAAGGAACGGGAGCGCACCCTCTCGGTCGGCCCCGAGATCACCGCTGCGCTGCTGGGCGAGATCCCCGCGAAGTTCCACGCGGGCGTCAACGACGTGCTGCTCACCGCGCTCGCCGTCGCCCTCGCGCGCTGGCGGCGCGACCTCGGCCAGGACCAGACGTTCGCGCACATCGAGCTGGAGGGCCACGGCCGCGAAGGACGCTTCGTGGCGGACGCCGCCGGCTTCGAGCCCGAACTGTCCCGTACCGTGGGCTGGTTCACCACGCTCTTCCCGGTGACCGTCGACCCCGGACCGGCGGCCGACCTCACCTCGCCCGCGTACCTGGCCGCCGCGCTCAAGGCGGTCAAGGAGGACCTCTCCCGGGTCCCCAGCAACGGTCTCTCCTACGGCGCGCTGCGCCACCTCGCCGACACCCGCTTCGACGCGCCCGCACCCCAGGTGCTCTTCAACTACCTGGGCCGCTTCGACTCGGGCACCTCGGCGGACTGGCAGCCCGCGGGCGCCACCGGGCAGCTGGGCGAGAAGCGCGACCCGAGGATGCGCCTGCCGCGCGCCCTGGAGTTCAACCTCATCGCCGAACCCGCGGCGGCCGGCACCTACGAACTGGTCACCACCATCTCGTGGCCCGACGGCATGTTCACCGACGCCGACATCACGGTGATCGGCGGGTACCTGCAAGGAGCGCTGGCCGGACTGGCCGCGCTCGACGAGGGCGGCCACTCGCCCAGCGACTTCCCCCTGGTGCCGCTCACCCAGGACGACGTCGACACGCTGGATGGCCCCGGACTGCGGGACATCCTGCCGCTCACTCCCTTGCAGGAGGGCCTGTACTTCCACTCGGTCTTCGACGACGAGTCGGCGGGCAGCTATGTCGAGCAGCAGCTGCTGACCCTCGACGGCGAGGCGGACCCGGGCCGGCTCGGCGCGGCGGCGACCCGGCTGCTCGCCCTGTACCCGAACCTGGCCGCCCGTTTCGTGGCGCTCGCCGACGGCCGGGTGGTCTCCGTGCTGGAGAGCGGTGCCGAGGCCCCGTTCACCGTCCTGGACCGCCCCGGCATCACCGACGAGGAGATCCGCGCGTACGCCGAGCGCGACCGCCGCGCCGGATTCGACCTGGCCACCGGACCGCTGATGCGGTACACGCTCGTCCGCAGGGGCGACGGCCGCGACGTGCTGGTGCAGACCGTGCACCACATCATCGCCGACGGCTGGTCGGTGCCGCCGATGCTCCGCACCCTGCTGGCCGAGTACCACCGGCCGGGCACCGGATACCGCCTCGGCGGGTTCGCCGACTACGTGCACTGGCTCGCCGGCCGCGACGACGCCGAGAGCGACCGCGTGTGGAGCGGTGAGCTCGCCGGACTGCCCGGCCCGTCGCTGGTCGCGGAGGGACACACCCCGTCCGACCGGTTCGCCGACACCGCCGTGGAGCCGGCCGACGACATCGACACGGCCGTACGGTCGGCCGGTGTGCCCCTGAGCGTGGCCGTGCACAGCGCCTGGGCGGTGACGCTCGGCGGCATCCTGCACGGCGACGACGTCGTGTTCGGCTCCACCGTGTCCGGCCGCGACGCGGACGTCCCCGGTATCGCGGACATGGTGGGTCTGTTCATCAACACGATCCCCGTACGCGCCCGTTGGGCGGCCACCACGACCGCGGCCGGACTGCTGGCCTCGGTACGGGAGCACCAGAGCGCGGTGCTGCCCCACCAGCACGTCTCGCTGGCGAGGATCGGCCGGCAGACGGGCGCCGACGCCCGGTTCGACACTCTGGTGGTGTTCGACGTCGCGACCGACGTGGCCGCGCTGCGCGGGCCCGACGACGAACTGGCCGTCACCGGCATCGTCAACGAGGGCGCCCCGCACTACCCGCTGACACTTGTGGTGGAGCGCGCCCCCGACGGCCGCCCGCGCTTCAACCTGATCTACGACGGCGCGCTGCTGCGGGAGCCGAGCGCGGAGGCGATCCTGCACACCTTCACCCGCACCCTCACCGCACTGCTCACCCGGCCGGATGCCCTCGTCGGGGAACTGGCCGCCGAGCAGGAACGGCGCCCCGAGGCCTTCGCACCGACGACCCTGGGCGCACTGTTCGACGCCGCCGCCGGCCGTGCCCCGGCAGCAACCGCCGTCACCCAGTGCGGACTCGACGGCGGTACCAGGTCCCTGACCTACGGCGAACTGGCCGCGGCCAAGGACGAACTGGCCGCGCTCCTGCGGTCAGCCGGTGTCGGACCCGGCCGGCGTGTCGCCGTCGCCGTCCCGCGTTCGCTGGAGCAGGTCTCCGCCCTCGTCGCCATCGTCACCGCGGGCGGCGCCTACGTACCACTGGACCTGGCGTACCCCGACGACCGTCTTGAGTACATCCTCACCGACGCCGCCCCGCAGGTCGTGCTCGTGAGCCGTGAGCAGAAGGACCGCTTCACCGGGCTCCTGAGCCGGGCGGGAGTGCGGGCCCGGGTGCTCGTGCTCGGCGAGGAACTGCCGCGGGCGGACGAGCCGGCGCCGGACACCGCCCACCCCGGGGCCCGCCCGCACGATCCCGCGTACGTCATCTACACATCCGGATCCACCGGACGCCCCAAGGGCGTCGTCGTCCCGCACTCCGCCGTGGTGACCCTGCTGGCCAACACCCGGCCCGCCATGGGGTTCGGCCCCGACGACGTGTGGGTCCAGTTCCACTCGTACTCCTTCGACTTCGCCGTCTGGGAGCTGTGGGGCGCGCTGGTCCACGGCGCCGAACTGCTGGTGCCCGACTACGGACTGACCCGGTCCCCGGTCGACTTCCACCGGCTGGTCCGCGAGCGCGGGGTGACCGTCCTCAACCAGACACCTTCGGCGTTCTACCAGTTCATCGAGGCCGACCGGCACGCCGGTGAACCGGCCACCGCGCTGCGCCGGATCATCTTCGGCGGCGAGGCGCTCGATCCCGTGAGGCTGCGCGGCTGGGCCGAGCGGTACGGCACCGCATCGCCCGAGCTGGTCAACATGTACGGCATCACCGAGACCACCGTCCACGTCACCCACCGGGTGCTCACCGACGACGACTTCGGCGCCGACGCCGACGTCAGCCCGATCGGCGGCCCGATCCCCGGTCTCGACACCTATCTCCTGGACGACCGGCTGCGTCCGGTGCCGCCCGGCCGGATCGGCGCCATCTACGTCGCGGGCGACCAGTTGTCGCTCGGCTACCTCGGCAGGCCGGGCCTCACCGCCGGCCGGTTCGTCGCGAACCCGTTCGCGGACGACGGCTCCCGGATGTACCACACGGGCGATCTCGCCCGCCGTACGCTCGACGGTGAGCTGGAGTTCGCCGGCCGCGCCGACGACCAGGTCCAGCTCAAGGGATTCCGCATCGAGCTCGGTGAGGTGGAGTCCGCGATCAGGGAACTCGACGGCGTCGTCGACGTGGCCGTCACCGCGGCGGACAGCGGGGACCACCTGATCGCACACGTCGTGGGCCGGGTGCCCGGGGACCTCACCGGACTGCTGGCCGCGAAGCTGCCCGTGCACATGGTGCCGGGGCAGGTGCGCGGCGTCGACGCGCTGCCGCTGACGGTCAACGGCAAGCTGGACCGCAAGGCACTGACCGAGCACGCCGCGCACGACGTCGTCCCGGTGGCCGCGACCGGCTCCGCGCTCGACGCGCTGACCGGTATCTTCGCCGCCACGCTGCCCGGCTCCGACGCGGACGCCGACACCGACTTCTTCATGGCGGGCGGCGACAGCATCCTCGCCATCACCGTCATCAACCGGGCCAGGGCGCTCGGACTGTCGATCGCGCCGCGGGACGTCTTCCTGTTCAAGACCCCGCGCGCACTCGCCGCGCAGGTGGAGACACGGACGCCGCGGGCCGCCGCACCCGGGCCCGTCCGCCCCGAGGACGGTCCGCTGATCCCGACGCCGATCATGCTGCGCCGGCGCGAACTGGGCGGATCGCTCGCCCGGTTCGCCCAGGCCAGGACGTGGGTGGTGCCCGACGACGCCGGGTTCGCCGACATCGAACGCGCCGCGAACGCCGTCGTGGCCGCGCACCCGGTCCTCCGGCTGAAGCTGGACGTCCAGCACGGCGTCTGGGCCCTGCGCACCGGACCCCGCCGCGAGGTCACCGTCGTCCCCGCGGACCCGGCCGACGCGGCGGCCGCGGCGAACGACGCCGCCGGGCGCCTCGATCCCGAGGCCGGCGACGTCATCGCGTTCAGCTGGCTGGCGGCGAGCCGCACCCTGGTGGTCACCGTCCACCACCTCGCCGTCGACGCGGTGTCCTGGCTGGTCCTGCTCGACGACCTGGCCACCGCAATCGCCGGCACGCCCCTGCCGCCGCCGACCACGTCCTACGCCGAGTACGCCGAGGCACTGAGCGCCCGGTCCGCCGGGACGGCCGAGGGCCTGGGGGACTGGCTCACCACCCTCGGGGCCCCCGCGCTGCTGCCCGCCGTCGGGAGCCTGCGCGAGACCACCGTGGTGCTCCCGCCCGAGGTGAGCGACCGGGTGACCCGTACCGCACCCGCCGTACTCGGTGTCGGCCTCACCGAATTGCTGTGCGGAGCGCTCCGCACCGCGCTGACCCACGTCCAGCCGGCCCCCACCGACCTCGCGATCGAGCTGGAGCGGCACGGCCGCGTCCCGGCACGCGAAGACCACGACTACACCCGCACCGTCGGCTGGTTCACCGCCATCGCGCCCGTCCGGCTCACGGCACACACCGACCCGGTCGAGGCCGCCCGCGAACTGGCCGCACGCCAGCCGGACGAGGACGGACACCTCGCCTACGGCGGGCTCCGCTACCTCAACCCGCAGACGGCCCCGCTGCTCACCGCCCGCCCCCAGGTGCTGTTCAACTACCTCGGCCGGGGCGGCGAGTCCCAGGCACCGCGGATCACCGGCGCAGACGAGGGCAGCCCGTACGCCGTCGAGGTCAACGCGTGGACCGACGAGGCCACCGGCAGCCTGCACGCGGCCTTCACCCTCGCCGACGGCATCGGTGACGAGCTGGCGGAGCACTGGCTCGGCGCCCTGGAACACATCGCCGACGCCGCCACGACGGCCGAGCGCACCGCACCGGTCACCCCCCTCCAGCGCGGCCTGTACTTCCAGGCCCAGCTGGCGGGCACGGCCGGACACTACGTCGCGCAGAGCTACTTCACCTTCGACCGGCGCCTGGACACCGACGCGCTCGCCGACGCGATGGCGTACGTCATCGCCCGGCACCCGGTCGTCGGCGCCGGCTTCACCACCGACGACCGCGGAAACCCGGTCCAGGTCCTCAAGGCGGGCCGGCGGGTCGGCGTCCGCACCGTCCACCTGGAAACGGAGGCGGAGGCCGACGCCCTGCGCGCCAGGGACCGCGACACCGGATTCGACCCCGGTGAGCCGCCCCTGATCAGACTGACCGTGGTGCGGCTGCCCGACGGCCGGGACAGCCTGCTGCTGAGCTACCACCTGCTGCTGTGGGACGGCTGGTCCCGCGAGATCCTGCTGCGCGACCTGTTCGACGCCTACCGGGCGGTCGTCGCCGGCGAGACCCTCGACGCGACCCCGCTCACCCCGGGCTTCGAGGACTACGCCCGGACGCTCGCCGCCAGGGACTCCGCCGTGTCGGAACGCTTCTGGGCGGAGCACCTGCACGGGCTGACCGGCCCGACGCTGCTCGCCGGCCCGCAGCCGGCCGTCTCGGACGACCTGCCGCGCGCCCTCGTCCACACGATGTCCGCCGAGCTGTCCGACCTGCTGCGCGAAGCGGCCCGGGTGCACGGCGTCACGCTGAACTCGGTGCTGACCGGGGCCTTCGGCCTCCTGCTCGGCGCGCACACGGGCCGCAGCGACGCGGTGTTCGGCGTGACCGTCTCGGGCCGGGAGGGCGAAGGGCTGTCCGGCATCGTCGGCGTGCTGCTCAACACCGTGCCCATGTGGACGCGGGCCCGGCCTGAACACACGGTCCGGGAGTACCTGACGGCCGTCCAGACGGCCCGCGTCGACGCGATGGAGCACGAGCACCTCGGGCTCGGCGAGATCCAGCGGGCCAGCGGCCACGACAGCCTGTTCGACAACCTGTTCGTGCTCCAGAACTTCCTGGACATGGACGCGTTCGCCGCCATGAACAGCAGGCACGGCATCACCTCGGTGAAGTCCGACGACTCGACCCACTACCCGTTCACCTGGGTCGTCACGCCCGGCGACCGGCTCACGGTCAAGCTGGAACACCGCGACGACGACCCCGCGGGCGCCCGCCGGCTCCTCGACGACTATCTGCGCGTCCTGGAGGACCTGGCCAGGTCGACCGGCCCGCTCGCGGCCCTTCCGGGGCCGGGCCCCAGGCCCGAGCCGGGCGTGCGGACGGATATCGGCACGGACACCGTCGTCGACCGCTTCGACACGGCGGCCGACCGCGACCCGCAGCGGACCGCCCTCGTCGCCCAGGGCTCGGTCATGACCTTCGCCGGACTCCAGGAGCGCAGCCGCGCGGTGGCGGGCGTGCTCGCCCGGCGCGGCATCGGACCCGAGACGACCGTGGGTCTCGCGATCCCGCGCTCCCTCGACTCCATCGTGGCGCTGTTCGCCGTGCTGCGCGTCGGCGCCGCGTACGTGCCGCTGGAGCTGGACCACCCGGACGAGCGGATCGCCGCGATCGTGGACGCCGCCCGCCCCGACGTGATCCTCACCGTGAGCGCCGTGTCGCCGCGGCTCACCGGCGACCTGATCGAACTCGACCGCCCGCTGCCCGAGGCGGAGCCGTACACCACGTTCGCACCGGACGACCCGGACCGGCTGCGCCATCCCGCGTACACGATCTTCACCTCCGGCTCGACCGGGAAGCCCAAGGGCGTGGTGACCGAGTACGCCGGGCTGACCAACATGCTGATCAACCACCAGCGCCGGATCTTCGAGCCGGTCCTCGCCGACCACGGCCACCGGGTCTTCCGGATCGCCCACACCGTGTCGTTCGCCTTCGACATGTCGTGGGAGGAACTGCTCTGGCTCGCCGACGGCCACGAGGTGCACATCTGCGACGAGGAACTGCGCCGGGACGCGCCCCGGCTGGTCGCGTACTGCCTGGAGCACGGGATCGACGTCGTCAACGTGACGCCGACCTACGCCCAGCAACTGGTGGCGGAAGGACTGCTCGACGACCCCGCACGGCGGCCCGCACTGGTGCTGCTGGGCGGAGAGGCCGTCACCCCGGCGCTGTGGCAGCGGCTCGCGGAGACCGAGGGCACGGCAGGGTACAACCTGTACGGACCCACCGAGTACACCATCAACACGCTCGGCGTCGGCACCTTCGAATGCCAGGACCCGGTGGTGGGCGTCGCGATCGACAACACCGAGGTGTACGTCCTGGACCCGTGGCTGCGGCCCCTGCCGGACGGGGTCCCGGGCGAGCTGTACGTATCGGGCGTCGGCATCGCGCGCGGCTACCTCGGACAGCCCGCCCAGACGGCGCACCGGTTCGTCGCGTGCCCGTTCGGCGGACCCGGCGAGCGCATGTACCGCACCGGCGACCTGGTGGTCAGGCGGCCCGACGGCAACCTGATGTACCTCGGCCGCACCGACCAGCAGGTGAAGATCCGCGGCCACCGGGTCGAACCGGGCGAGGTCGAGGCCGCGTTCGCGGCCCACCCGGCGGTGCGGTTCGCCGCCGCCGTCGCCCAGCCCGACCCGCAGGTCGACGGGGCGTACCGGCTGGCCGCCTACCTGGTGCTGGACGGATCGTCCGACCTGGCGGCCGTCGCCGCCGAGGTGGGCGCCGCGCTCCCCGACTTCCTGCGCCCG
The DNA here is from genome assembly GCF_035917255.1 of Streptomyces sp. NBC_01257. Lineage (NCBI taxonomy): Bacteria > Bacillati > Actinomycetota > Actinomycetes > Kitasatosporales > Streptomycetaceae > Streptomyces > Streptomyces sp. NBC_01257. The sequence continues at coordinate 913,881 of NZ_CP108472.1, read as the reverse complement.
ACGCACTACGCCGAGGTCGCCGGCATCCCGCTCACCGTGAACGGGAAGGCTGACACCAAGGCGCTGCCGGAGGCCAGGCCGCTCGGCGTGCTGACCACCGGGACGGAGCGCGCGCCGGAGACCGAAACCGAGATCACGGTGTGCGAGTTCTTCGCCGAAGCACTGGACCTGGACGACGACGAGGTGAGCGCGGTGAGTGATTTCGTGTCCCTCGGCGGACACTCCATGGTGGCGGTGCGTCTGATCGGGCTGCTCCGCCGGGAGTACGGTCCGGTGATCACGATCCGTGACCTGCTCACCCTGCGAACCCCCGAAGCGATTGCCGGTCACCTCGATGAAAACTCCTGACACCCAGCCGCCCCGCCGGGGCGCCGCCATCCTGCGGACCGCGCTGCGCCGCAACGTCGGCGCGATGGTCTGGGGCACCGTCCTCATGGGCCTGTACCAGGCGGGCGAGACCTCGTTCCCGATCGCGCTCGGCCTGATCGTCGAGTACACGCTGCAGGACCGGAGCCCCGGTTCGCTGGGGCTCGCGATCGGCGCACTGGCGGTGATCATCACCACCGTGTCGCTGTCGTGGCGGTTCGGGATGCGGGTGCTGCAGAAGGCCAACACGACCGAGGCGCACCGCTGGCGGGTGCAGGTCGCGGAGTGCGGACTCCAGCCCGTGGACCGGGACGTCGACCTGAAGTCGGGCGAGGTGCTGACCATCGCCACCGAGGACGCCGACTCGACCGCGGACATCATCGAGGTGGTCCCGCTGCTGATCAGCTCGCTGGTCGCGGTGCTGGTCGCGGCGGTCGCGCTGGGCCTGGCGGACGTCCGGCTGGGGCTGCTGGTGATTGTCGGAACCGTCGTGATCCTGTCGATCCTGAGCGTGATGTCCAAGCGGATCGGCGCCAGTACCCAGGAGCAGCAGGCCCGCGTGGCCCGGGCGGGCGCCAAGGTCGCCGACCTGATCTCCGGCCTGCGCCCGCTGCACGGCTTCGGCGGGAACCACGCGGCGTTCGTGTCCTACCGCAAGGTCAGCACCGAGGCGAAGCAGCAGGCGGTCACCGTCGCCCGGGTGAACGGTGTGTACGCCGGCGCCGCACTGGCCCTGAACGCGGTCCTCGCCGCCGCCGTGACGCTGACAGCGGGCTGGCTGGCCTTCGACGGCCAGATCTCCATCGGCGCCCTCGTGATGGCCGTGGGGCTCGCGCAGTTCATCATGGAACCGCTCAAGATGTTCTCGGAGATGCCGAAGTACGTGATGATGGCGCGCGCGTCGGCCGAGCGGATGGCGCTGGTCCTCGCGGCGCCGCCGGTGACGACGCCCGGACCGGAACGCCCGTCGGCGGGCGGGGACCTGGAGATCGACGGTGTCCGGTACGGGGCGCTGGCCGGGCTCAAGATGCGGGTCGCAGCAGGGGAGTTCGTGGCGGTCGCGGCCTACCAGCCGCGTGCGGCGGCCGACTTCGCGTCGATCCTCGCGGTGAACGTCCCGCCGGACGACTACGAGGGTGCGGTACGGATCGGCGGGCAGGAGCTCGCCGGGCTGTCGGTCGAGGCGGTCCGCGAGCTCATGCTGGTGAACCCGTACGACGCGGAGATCTTCGCCGGCACCCTCCGTACGAACATCGACCCGTCCGGGACCAGCCGGATGCTTCCCGAGGCCGTCGAGGCGTCCATGCTGACCGATGTCGTCGCCCTGCACCGCGAAGGGCTCGACCACGGCGTCCGCGACCGCGGGGCCAACCTGTCGGGCGGGCAGCGTCAACGGCTCTCCCTGGCCCGCGCCCTGGCCGCCGACTCCGACGTCCTGGTGCTGCACGACCCGACCACGGCCGTCGACGCGGTCACCGAGCAGCTCATCGCGCGCAACATCGCGAAGGTGCGCCGGGGCCGGACCACCGTGGTGTTCACCAGCAGCCCGGCCGTCCTGGACGCGGCCGACCGGGTCCTCGTCCTGGCCGACGGGGTCATCGCGGCCGAGGACACCCATCGCAACCTGCTGGCCACCGACGAGGCGTACTGCCTCGCGGTGGCCCGCTGACCGCCCCGACGCCGGGCGGCGGTTAACCCAGGGCCCAGGCGACATCCCTGAGCAGCGGGTGCCGCCAGCCGGCGCGGTCGTGGCCGGCGGCCGACCGGGAGATCCGGACCGTCGCCCCGGCCTGCTCGGTCAGGGCCTCGACCGGCTCGCAGTGGGGGAGCATCCGGGTCTCGTGTTCCCCCACGTCGAACGCGATCCGCAGACCGGACAGGTCGGGGCGCTCCCGCAGCCGTGCGGCGACGGTGCCGCCCGTCGGGCCGGCGAAGGGGTCCGGCAGGTCGCCCACGCCGGGGCTCCACCAGAACGACCCCGACTGGCAGGCGACGCGCGAGACCAGCTCCGGGAACTCCAGCGCCGCGTACAGCGCGCTCAGACCGCCCAGGCTCTGCCCGGCGACCACCAGCCGGTCCGGGTCGGCGGGCACACCGGACTCCGCCACCAGGGGCAGCAGTTCGTCCCGGACCGCCTCCCACAGCGCGGGGCGGCACGTGAACTCGCCCGCCCGGTCCTTGGCCGGCAGGAAGACGAGCGTGACGGGGGGCAGGTCGCCGGCCGCCACGGCCGAGTCGAAGGCGGCCGTCGCCGGGTGCAGGTACAGCCAGTCGTCCCCGTCGAGCAGCAGTACCACGGGTCCGCCGCCGCCCACAGGGTGGACGCGCACGGTGCGCCGCCCGCCGAGCCGTTCACTGGCCCAGCGCAGCCGGGTGTCCGGCACGGGCAGCACGTCGTCGGCACCGACCAGGGGCCAGTGCGGCTGGTCGGGCGCGTCCGGGGTCGCGGCGATGGAGCGGTCCAGGCCTGCGCCGGCCGGGTTGAACGGGTCGGCGTACGCCGTGCCGTCCACGAGGAACTGGTAGGTCACCCGCAGCCGTTCGGGCATGGGCACCTCCGCGTACCAGCAGTCGGTGCGGTCCCATCGGTGCAGAGGGATCTCCGGCGACCAGCTCTCGAAGCCGAGGGTCGCGGGGGAGCCGCGCCAGAGAAACAGGGTCACCCAGCCGCCGTCGTCGGCCGGCACCGACGCGGGTGTCCGCGCCGCCGCCCAGAACTCGTCGGACCCGGGTGCGCCGGGCAGGCCGAACGCGGCGAAGGCGTTCTCGGTAGCGGCCGGGGGCATGAACGTCTCCTTGTGAGAGGGGCGGAGAAAAGGCTAAGCTCCATTCGATTAGGGGAGCCTAACCTAAGCTCGGCCTCTCCTTCCATGCACGCTGGACACGCCCGGCGCGGCCGCCACCGGCCCGTCGGACCCAAGGAGGTACTGACACCATGAGCACCAACCCGTTCGACGATCCCGAAGGCCGGTTCCTGGTCCTGGTGAACGGTGAGGGCCAGCACTCGCTGTGGCCGTCCTTCGCGGAGGTGCCCGGAGGCTGGACCGTCGCCTTCGAGGAGAACACCCGGGAGGCGTGCCTGGACTTCGTCGAGGCCAACTGGACGGACCTGCGGCCGCGTTCCCTCGCCGCGTCCATGGACGGCTGACCTCTTCCGGACCGCCCCGCCGCCCGCACTCCGGGCGCCCGGAGTCCCGGTCCGCCGTGCCGTCCGTTCGTGGAACCCAGGAAGGAAAGCGTTGACCACGGCCACGCCGAGTCCCGCCCTCGATCTGCCCGCACTCCGCGTGCCTGCCTCCTCCGTGCGCTTCGGCCGCGCGGAGGACGCCGCCGAACTCGCCGCCCTGTCCCGGCCCTTCGTGCGCTCGGGGGCGCTGCGGGAGCGGCCGGTCCCGCTCTACGCCGCCCGTGCGGCCGACTTCGTGGTGGCCGTGGGCCCCGGAGGGGCGATCGAGGGATGCGTGGGGCTGAGCGTGTACCCGGCCGGTCCGGCGGCGGGCGGTGTGCCCGCGGGTGTGCTGTACAACTTCTGTGTGGCCGGGCACCGGCAGGGACGCGGTGTGGGCGCGGTGCTGCTGCGTACCGCGCTGACGCGGGCGCGCACCCGGTCCCTCGGTGCGCTGTTCACCGCGACGACCGGCGGCGGAAGGCTGTTCCAGCGCTACGGATTCACTCCCGCGGCTGCCCGGCTGGCGCCCCGGGCCTGGGCGGATTCACTGGATCCGCGGCGCGACGCACGCATCCTCGCGAGGGCCGTGTGAAGCGGCGGGGGGCCGTGGCGCCCCGCCCCTGACGCCGCAGGCCGGTCCGCGGCGCGCCCGCGGACCGGGTGTCACACGGTGCTCAGGTCGCGGTCCTGACCGGCGCCGGGCGCGACGGCGACGCCCGGAACCACCGCGGTGCCGGGGCTGTTCTCGCCGAGCGTGCCGCGCAGCACCGCGTGCGGCACCCGGCCGTCGAGCACCTGCGCCCTGGGCACACCGCCGCGCACGGCCCGCAGGCAGCCCTCCATCTTCGGCAGCATCCCGCTCGCCAACCGTGGCAGCAGCTCGTCCAGTTCGTCGGCCGTCAGGCGCTCGATCACGTCGGTGCTGTGCGGCCAGTCCGCGTACAGCCCCGCCACGTCGGTGAGCATGACCAGCCGTTCCGCGTCGAGCGCCACGGCCAGGGCCGATGCCGCGAGGTCCGCGTTGACGTTGTAGACCTGTCCGTCGTCGCCGCGGGCGACGGGGGAGACCACCGGGATGTGCCCCTGTGCCAAAAGGGTGCGCACCATGGCCGGATTCACGTCCACGATGTCCCCGACGAGGCCGATGTCCACCGGGCGGCCGTCCACATGGGCCTGTCTGCGCACCGCCGTCATCGTGTGCGCGTCCTCGCCGGTCATACCGACGGCGAACGGTCCATGGGCGTTGATCTGGCCGACCAGCTCCCGCTGGACGCGGCCGGACAGCACCATGCGGACCACGTCCATGGTCTCGGGCGTGGTCACCCGCAGGCCCGCCTCGAAGCGGGTCTCCAGCCCGAGGCGGTCGAGCATCGCGCTGATCTGCGGCCCGCCCCCGTGCACGACGACCGGCCGCAGGCCCGCGTGCCACAACTCCACGACGTCCTGGGCGAAGAGCCGTTGCAGGCCCGCGTCCACCATGGCGTTGCCGCCGAACTTGACGACGACCGGTCTCATGTCTGTCCACCCCGTTCAGAGAAGTCAGGTTAGCCTAACCTGAATGATCCGCCCGGTGGCGAGCCGCGGGAACCGCGGCCGGATCCGCCCGGACGACTTCACTGAAGGGCCTTGACCTCAAGTCCGCTTGAGATCCCAGAGTGATCTGCATGAACACCGAAACCACAGCCACCGAAGCCACTGCCACCGAAACCGCGGACATCAAGGCCATCGAACTGGTCGTCAGCACGGTCGAAAGGGCCCAGCGGGCCAAGGATGTCGAGGGGTTCCTCGCACTCTTCCACCCCGACGCCCTCTGGACGACGGCCCACGGCAAGGTCCTGATCGGCTTCGACGCGATCGCCGAGTTCACCCGCGCCGTGCTGCCCGCGGCGAGCTGGGACGGCGAGGTCACCTACGAGGCCGCGCACACGCAGTTCCTGCGCCCCGATGTGGCGGCCGTCAAGGTCCGGCAGGTCTACCACGCACCGGAGGGCGCCTCGGAGGGCTCTCCGCTCTACGTCATGACGAAGCAGGACGACGGGCGCTGGCTCCTGCACGCCGGCCAGAACACCGAAGTGCGGGCCGAGTAGCGCCGGACCGGCCCCGCCGGTTCACGCGGCGGGGCCGATGGTCACCTTGACGTGCTTCATGATCGGCTGATCGCTCTGGGTGCTGTAGTCGCCCAGAGCGCACAGCACGTTCATCTCCGGCATGTAACCGGCCGCGCAGCCGCGCGGGATGTCGTACGGGATCGCGGTATAGCCGTTCAGGGACCGCCGGCCGCCGTCCTTCGCGATGCTCGTGATGTCGACCGGACCGAGATCGGCGATGCCGCGTTCGCGCATGTCGGCCCGGTTCATGAAGACGAGCGTGCGCAGGTTCTTGATGCCGCGGTAGCGGTCGTTGTCGGAGTAGATGGTGGTGTTCCACTGGTCGTGGGACCGCATGGTGCCCAGGGCCAGGGTGCCGGCCTCGGGAACGATGTCCGGCAGGGCGGCGGCGGAGAACTCGGCGCGACCCGACGGCGTGAGGAAGACCAGTTCACGGGCGGGCTGCTTGATCCGGAAGCCGAGGGGGAGGCGTACCCGGCGGTTGAAGTCCTCGAAGCCGTCGAGGGCCCGCGCCATGGTGTCCCGGATGCGGTCGTAGTCCTCGACGTACCACTGCCAGGGCGTCGCGCTGTCGGGGAGCGCGGCGCGCGCCATGCCGGCGACGACGGCCGGTTCGGACAGCAGGTGCGGTGAGGCGGGACGCTTCATCCCGACCGACAGGTGGACCATGCTCATCGAGTCCTCGACGGACGTGCTCTGGATCCCCTTGCGCTGATGGTCCTTCTCGGTCCGGCCGAGACAGGGGAGGATCAGGGCCCGGCTGCCGTGGACGATGTGGCTGCGGTTCAGTTTGGTGCTCACCTGGACCGTGAGGTCGCAGGCGCGCAGTGCCTCGTACGTGTACGGGGTGTCGGGTGCGGCGAGGGCGAAGTTGCCGCCCATGGCGACGAACACCTTCACATCACCGCTGTGCATCGCCCGAATGGTGCGCACGGTGTCCAGACCGTGCCGGCGCGGCGGCTCGATGCCGCAGGCCTCCGCCAGCCGGTCGAGGAACGCGTCGGTGGGGCGGTGGTCGATGCCGCACGTGCGGTTGCCCTGCACGTTGCTGTGTCCGCGCACGGGGGAGGGGCCCGCGCCCTCGCGCCCCAGATTGCCGCGGAGCAGCAGCAGGTTGACGATCTCCCGGACCGTGTCCACGCCGTGTTCGTGCTGGGTGAGTCCGAGGCACCAGCTCACGATGGAGCGGTCGGCCTCGCGGTACACGCGCGCCGCTTCGAGGATGTCGGCGCGGCTCAGTCCGGACTGGGTCTCGATCTCCTCCCACGGGGTGGCCTCGCACCGCGTGCGGTACTCCCCGAAACCGGAGGTGTGCCGGTCGATGAACTCCTGGTCCAGCGCCTTGGGATCGGTCGCGGACTGCTCGAGGATCGCCTTGGCCATGCCGCGCAGGAGCGCCATGTCGCCGCCGATGCGCACCTGGAGGTTCAGGGTGCTGGTCCTGGTCGGCTTGAACAGGGCCATGTCCACGAAGTCGTGCGGGACGATGGTGCGGGTGGCGGCGGCCTCGACCAGGGGGTTGACGTGCACGATACTGGCGCCGCGCCGGTGGGCCTCGGCCAGGGCGGTGAGCATCCGCGGAGCGTTGGATGCGGCGTTGACCCCCAGGATGAACAGCGCGTCGGCGGACTCCCAGTCCTTGAGGTCGACGGTCCCCTTCCCCGTACCCAGGGACGCGGTCAGGGCGCGGCCGCTCGCCTCGTGGCACATGTTGGAACAGTCCGGCAGGTTGTTCGTGCCCAGTTCGCGGGCCATCAGCTGGTAGAGGAACGTGGCCTCGTTACCGAGGCGCCCGGAGGTGTAGAACGCCGCCTGATCCGGGTGGTCCAGAGTGCGCAGGGCGGTCCCGACCAGCTCGAACGCGTCCTTCCAGCTGACCGGTACGTAGTGGTCCGACTCGGGGTCGTACACCATCGGTTCGGTCAGCCGGCCCTGGTTCTCCAGCTCGAAGTCGCTCCACCCGGCCAGCTCGGTCACCGAGTGGGCGGCGAAGAACTCGCGACCGACCCGCTTGCGGGTCATCTCCCAGGTGACGTGCTTGATGCCGTTCTCGCAGATGTCCAGATGCAGGCCCTTGGTGTCGTCGGGCCACGCGCAGCCGGGGCAGTCGAAGCCGCCGTTCTCGTGGTTCATCCGCATGATCGCCCGCGGGCCGTCGACCAGTGCGCGCTCACGGACCAGGAACTGGGTCACGCTCCTGGCCGCCCCCCAGCCGGCCGCGGGGTGGTGATAGGGGCGAAACTTCGGCTCCTCGTCCGGGGCGGGCCCCACTTCGGGCTCCCGGGGCTGCCGGCCGTCACCGTTCGCGCTCAAGTTCCTCAGCCCTTCCACCATGGGGGGTGGGTGACAAAACGCTGGTCCCGGGCAGGCTATGCCGGGGGGTCCACCCGCGCCATCCGGCAGCCGGTGCCCCACCGCCCCGGTCCCGTCCCCGTGGCGACGGCCGCGGAATCACGTTCTACTGCCAGCGGGACGACGTTCCCGGTCTCCGCGCGGGTCCGTGTCCGAGGGGAGGCGCCGGAGACCTCACCGAGCAGCCACCGAGGCGGTCGATCGTGAAGCCCATCAGCCACCGGCTGCCGCTGTCCGCCGTTCCCCGGCTCGCCGGTTCGGCGGTCGTCGGCGCGGCGACCGGCGCGGTCGTCGCCCTGCTGACCACCGTCCCGCTGGGCCTGCTCGCCGGTATCGCCGCCGTGGAGACCCTCTTCGTCGTCGCGGGCTGGCTCGTCCTGTGGCCCATGGACGCCGCCACCACCCATCGGAACGCCCGGCGCGAGGAGTTCCGCCCCGTCGTCGAGGAACTCGTCGTCGTCGGCTCCGCCCTGTGCGGACTGGTCGGCATCGTGCTGCTGCTCCTGGTCGACCGGTCGGACCTCACCCACGCGGCGGCCGCGACGGCGCTGTGCGGTGTCTTCATGGCATGGGCCGCACTCCACCTGATGTACGCCACCCGCTACGCGTACCTCTACTACCGGGCGCCGCGGGGCGGGATCGACTTCAATTCCGACGATCCGCCGCGCTACATCGACTTCCTCTACTTCAGCTACAACCTCGGGATGACCTACCAGGTCTCCGACACCAACGTGTCGAGCTCCCCGCTCCGCGCGATCGTCCTGCGGCACTGTCTGCTGTCGTACGTGTTCGGCGCCAGCATCCTGGCCACCACCATCAACCTCGTCGCCGGGATCGTCACGGGCTGACGCACGGAGCCCTCCCCGCCCGCGGGGGCACCCGGGCCGCTCCGTGACCGGGACGCGTTGCCGCTCCGGGGTCCCCGGGTGATGCTTGGGAGCATGGCTGACCACGCACGCCCCGAGCCTGTCGCGGCCGTCAGGCGTGCCCTTCGCCTGCTGGAGGCCGCGGGGGCGCACGGGGACGAGGCCACCGCGGAGCAGCTGGCCCGCGATGCGGGGCTGCCGCTGGTCACGGTCCGTGAGCTGCTGCCCGGGCTGGCCCGGGACGGGTACGTGCGGGAGCTGGACGACGGTACGTTCACCCTGGCCGGGACGGGCGCGGGAGGCGACGGCCAGGGACTGCTGAACCGTGTCCGCCCCGTTCTCACCGCCCTGCGGAACGATCTGTCGGCAGCCGTCTACCTGACCCTGTACGTGGACGGCGAGATCCGGATCATGGAGATAGTCGACAGCGCCCGGACCCCTCGCGTGGACCTCTGGGTGGGCTTCGAGGATGCCGGGCACGCCACCGCCCTGGGCAAGAGCGTGCTGCGCGAACTCGACCCGGAGGCACGTGCCGACTACCTGTCCCGGCACTCCCTGACCGGCCTCACGCCCCGGACCATCACACACCGGCAGGAACTCATCCAGGAGCTCGACACCTCGTCGACCGCGCCGCTCGTCATGGACCGTGAGGAGTACGTCCGCGGCACCACCTGCGTCGCGGTGCCCGTGTACAGCGGCGATCAGGTCGGGTCCCTCGGGATCTCCTTCCGGTCGGACCGGATGTACCGCAGCAGCCACGTCCGGCAGGGACTGCTCTCCTCCGCGATCCGGGTGTCCCAGGGACTCTCGCTCCCCGGCTGAACCACGGGCGCCGACGCGGCACCGGACAGCCGGCGAGCATCCACCGGGCAAGTACTTTCCATACAGGAAAGTACGTGCGAGGATGGCAACACAGGAGTCCCCGGCCCGGAGGTGTCACGTCCCATGCCCGCGCACGAAGGTGCCACGGAGTCCGTCCCCCATGACCTGGAGCCGTCCGCCCGGGCGGCAGCGCGGGCGCTGGGCTCCGTCGACACGGCCAGGGCGGCGCCCGCGGAAGTGCCTCGCCCCTGGTGGTACGGCCTGATGGCCGCGCTCTCCGGCGCGGCCGGGGTCGTCGTGATCGGCAGCGGGGTGACTCATGCGGACCACCCCGCCCTGGTGTGGGCGGGCGCCGTCGTCGTCTGGGGCCTGTCCCTGCTGCTCATGCGCACCCGCACGCTCGCCACCGGAGTGCGGCTGCCGCTCGCGGCCCGCTTCCGGCGCGGCCGTGGGGCCGGAGTTCTTGCGCAACTCGCCGCCGCGGGTGCCGCGTGGGCCGTCTGCCTCCTGTCCGGGGCCGATGGGGGCGTCACCACGGTGGCCGTGGCCGTGGTCGTCGGACTGAGTACGTGGGGCCGGTGCGTCGCACACAACAGCCGGGCCCGACGTGGGATCCGGGGACGCGTATGAGTGTGGACTCCGCCGACCGGGGAACGGGGCCCGCGCTCGACGCGACGATCCACCACCCCAGCCGGCTGGCGGTCGCGGCCTTCCTCTCGGCCTGCGTCGAGGCCGACTTCGCGGCAGTCAGAGATCACTGCGGGCTCTCGGATTCGGCGCTGAGCAAGATCTCCACGGCTCTGGAGGGGGCCGGCTACCTCCACATCCGCAAGGGGCACGTCGGCCGGCGTCCCCGTACCTGGCTCTCCCTCACGCAGGCGGGCCGGGATGCGCTGGGCCGTCATGTCGCCGCGCTCCAGGCGATCGCCGACTCGGCCCGTACCGCGGGCGGGTCGGTGCACGACTCCGCTCCCTGATCCGGGGTCGGCCCGGGACCGTGCCGCGATGGGTCTCCGGGGACATCGACCGGAACGGACACCGGAGTTGTGGCCTGCCGGTCCCTCGCGCGGGCGGATGTGGCACAGTCGGGCCGTGGATGCTCTGAGGCCTTCGGACCCCGCGCGAATAGGCGCCTACCAGCTGCTGGCCCGCCTCGGCGCGGGCGGCATGGGAAGGGTGTATCTCGGCCGGTCACCCGGCGGGCGGCTGGTGGCGGTGAAGGTCATCCGCGACGAGATCAGTGACCATCCCGAAGCGCTGGCCCGGTTCAGGCGGGAGGCCGCGACCGTCGAGACGGTACGCAGCGCCTACACGGCCCAGTTGATCGAGGCCGCGCTCGACGCGTCCCCGTACTGGCTGGCCACCGAGTACGTCGCCGGGCCCACCCTGCGGGGCGCCGTGGGCGCGAGCGGCCCGTTCCCGCCGGACAGTGCGCTGCGGCTGCTCGCGGCGCTCGCCGAGGGGCTGGCCGCCGTGCATGCCCACGGCGTCACGCACCGGGACCTGAAGCCGCAGAACGTCATCCTCTCGCCGCAGGGGCCGCAGCTCATCGACTTCGGGATCGCGCGGGGGCTGGAGCAGACGATCCTCACCCGGGAGGGGGCGACGTCGGGGACGCCCGGATACACGGCGCCCGAGGTGCTGCTGCGCAACGAGGTGGGCCCGGCGGCGGACGTCTTCGCCCTGGGCGCGACCCTCGCGTACGCGTTGACGGGGCGGCCCCCGTACGGAGCCGGTGATGCGGCGTCCGTGAACTACCGGACCGTCTACGAGGACATCGACCTGGACGGCGTACGGCCGGAGGCCGCCGCACTGATCCGCGGGTGTGTCGCCAAGGACCCGGCGCGGCGGCCGGACCCGGCCGCCGTCATCGCCGGATGCGCGGTGGACTCACCGCTGGCCTCGGACCCGCACTACCGTGCCGTGGCCCGGGCCGCCGATCCCGTGCCCGTGTCACCGGACGAGCGGACGCGGCCCGTCCCCTCCGGCGAGCGGCGCCGATGGGAATCCGGAACGGACGTCCTGCCGGCCACCGGGACCGGGCCCCGCACGAGGCTGGGGAGCGAGGGGCCGTCCGGCTCGCCGGCGTCCGGCACCACGGCACCCTCCGACGGCCCGGACGAGCGGAGCCGTCCCGGCCGGGCCCCGCGGAACAAGACCTGGCTCGCCGTGTGCGCGGTGGCCGCGGCCGTCCCGCTGACGGTCTGGCTGCTCCCCGGATCGGGCAGTGAGGACGACGCGTCGGCCACGCCCGGGACCACCCGGTCCGGACGGCCTGTGGTGTCGAGTCCGGCCGGCAAGGGCCCGGACGGTGGGAAGAAGTCCGCCGGGCCGCCGGACCACATCCTCAACGACCGTGTCTCGCACGACCGCTGGACCCTGTCGGAGGACTCCGAGCAGGCCGCATTTCTCAGCGGCGACTGCGACGGCGCCTTTCCCGACGTCACACCGCCCGACGGCCTGAGGTCCTCCGTTTCCCACACCACCGGCTCGGACACCGCGACGGTGTCGATGCGGCCCGAGGGCGCGGGGGAGGGGAAGAGGCCGGAGCCGTACTACGTATCCGTCGGCGTCCGGCCCCCGCACGAGACCGACCGCGCCACCGGCCGGCCGCTCACCACCGTCAGCAAGGGCATCGGCTTCACCAGCAAGCCGGTCGACCTCTACGCGCACTGGACCTCCGGCGGCACGGTCAAGCTCCGCTACCCCCAGGACTTCCGGGCCCACTTCGGTGAACGGGCCGTCGACGCGATCCCGGTGGGGGACGACCGCGGCGACTGGACCGTCGTGATCTACCACGTCGAGGGCGGGCCGTCGGACTACACGTCCGTCGTCTGCAACGGCTTCCACGCCTGACGCACGGCGGGCCCCGGAGCGCGTGCTCCGGGGCGGGCGCCGGTCCTTCCGTGGATCGGCTACTCGACGACGAGCTCGACCGGGATGTTGCCGCGGGTGGCGTTCGAGTACGGGCAGACCTGGTGGGCCTGCTCGACGAGCTTGCGGCCGGTCGCCTCGTCGACGGACTCGGGCAGTTCCACCCGCAGCGTGACCGCGAGACCGAAGCCCTCGCCCTGCTTGCCGATGCCGACCTCGCCCGTGACGGCGGCATCGCTGACATCGACCTTGGCCTGACGGCCCACGAGGCCCAGGGCGCTCGCGAAGCACGCCGCGTATCCGGCGGCGAACAGCTGCTCCGGGTTGGTGCCCTGGCCGTTGCCGCCCATCTCCACGGGGACGGCCAGCTGGAGATCGAGCTTGCCGTCGCTGCTCACGGCGCGGCCGTCGCGGCCGTGGGTGGCGGTGGCGACGGCGGTGTAGATCGTGTCCATGGAAACCGGTCCTCTCGAAGGTCATGTTCCGGCGGCGATGTCCGGCCGCTTCCCCTGAAGTGAAGCACACAATTAAGTTGTGCACAATCAAATCGGGTGCGCGGCGTTATGCTGAGTCCATGACCGCCACGCCCAGCCCCGCCCGCACGGCCCCGGCCTCGTCCGGGGCCGACTACCTCCGCCTGGACCAGCAGATCTGCTTCTCCCTGAACGCCGCGTCGCGCGCCTTCGGGAGTGTCTACCGGGTGCTCCTCAAGGACCTGGGGCTCACCTACCCCCAGTACCTGGTGATGCTGGTGCTCTGGGAGCACGGCGAGCTGCCCGTGAAGACGCTCGGTCAGCACCTGCGGCTCGACTCCGGCACGCTCTCGCCCCTGCTGAAGCGGCTGGAGGCGGCCGGTCTGGTGCGCCGCGAGCGGAGCGCCCGGGACGAGCGCTCGGTGCACGCGCACCTCACGGACGAGGGCACGGCGCTGCGCGAGCGGGCCCTGCTCGTGCCCCGCCGGATCGCCGCCGCGACCGGCTTCGAGCTCGACGAGATCAGCGAACTCCGGGACCGGCTGAACCGGCTCACCGCGGCGCTGGACGCGTCGGAGCTGGATTCGTCGGAGCTGGACGAGGGACCGGACGGCGTCGGCGGCGGCGCCGCGAAGTAGCGCCACCCTTCCCGCACCGGCCGGCCCCGGGGCGCCCGGCCTATCGCCCGAGCAGCTTCCCGATCTCCGCCAGCTGTTCAGCCGACAGCGGTCCGTACGCCACCGCCCCCGCGTTCTCCTCCGCCTGGGCGACGGTGCGGAAGCCCGGGATCGGCACGGTCCGCGGGCTGCGCGCCCACAGCCAGGCGAGTGCGCCCTGCGCGAGCGTGCGCCCCTGCGACATGAGGATCTCCCGCACGGCCTCGACCCGGGCGAGCCACTGGGGCGACGGGACCCCACCCGCGTCGAACCAGTCGAGCCACGGGGGCGGCGTGGCCCGGATGTCACCGGCGGCGCTCCTGCTCAGCGGCCCGTACTTTCCCGTGAGAAGGCCCATCGCGAGCGGACCGCGATTGATGCTCGCCAGCTCCTCCCGCTCACAGAACTCCACCATCTCCGGGGCGTCCACCAGGACGTTCAGCCCGTGCTGCACGGCGGCGCAGTGCGGACCCCGCGCGAAGACCGCCGCGCGGGCCGGATCGTCCGTGCTCCAGCCGTACGCCCGGATCAGCCCTTCCCGTACGAAGCCCTCACAGGCCTCCCGCAGCAGTGCCGCCCGCTCCGGATCGGCGTCCCCGAGGTGCAGCTGCCACAGGTCCACGTAGTCGGTGCCGAGCCGCCGCAGCGAGGCCAGCAGTGCCGCACGGGCGTACCCCACGCTGTCGTCCCCGCCGGTCATCACCTTCTGCCGCTCGTCGAAGACGTTCCCCCACTTCGTGGCGATCACCGCCTCCGCGCGCCGCCCCCGCAACGCCCGGCCGAGCAGCCGCTCGCTGTGCCCGGCCCCGTACACGTCCGCCGTGTCGAAGAACGTCACGCCCAGTTCCAGCGCCCGCCGCACCGCCGCGACGGACTCCTCGTCGTCCGTCCTCCCCCAGCCCAGCGGCGCCCCGGCCGGGTCCGTCCACTCACCGCCGATGGCCCAGCAGCCGAATCCCAGCGCGCCGGCCCGGATGCCGCTGCGCCCCAACGTCCTGTTCTCCAAGGTCTCCATGGCCGGGAACGCTAGGTGTTGAAGCGCACGCGAGGGCAAGGGCGTCGGGCGGCCCGGCCGGATCAGGCGGCGTACGCGCTGACCGCCAGCGTCGCGGACAGCACCTTCCACAGGACCCAGGCGCCCGCCCGGCCGGCCGCGCCGCAGAGCGCCCCCTCCGTGCACCACGTCGGCCGGTCCTGCCAGGCGCTGACGTCCAGATAGTGGAATCCGAGCGAACGCGTGAACGCGAAGCGGATGTGCAGCCCCTCGCCCAGGCCGTGACCGGGCAGCGTCGCGATCCGCAGCTCGTCGGCACCGACGGCCTCGACCCGGACCGGGTTGCCGCCCAGCAGATCGCACTCGTCACCCGGCTCGATCCTGGCCGGGCACGCGCCGCTCACCGGGAACAGCCAGAAGTTGTCGGTGAGCTGCCGGCGTACGTCGTGGGCGCTGGTGAACGGGTGAAAGCCCGTCGAGTAGCTGTACCGGTACAGCCACTCCACGGTGCCCCCGCACGACGCGGGGGAGTCGCCGCAGTGCGCGCGGACGGCGTCGCCGCCACGCCGGAGCAGGGGAGTGCCGGCGTGCGAAGACGGTGTCAGGACGGCGAACACGAGCAGGACCGTGAACAGGAGGGCCGACGCGCGGCCGGCCGCCGTACGGGTGAGTGCCGCCGCGGACCGCGATCGCGGCACACGGCTTCGGCCAACCGTCCCGCGGCCGGAGATACGGGAGACACGGCGTCGAGCGCGGCTCGCCTTCCGCATCAGCACCTCCCGGAGCGCGGTATGCGCCACATGGAAGCTATGTCCTCGTGCGGGGTTCGGCATCTCGGCGGCCGGAAACGGTCCACCGGGGCGGGCCCGGCCGGGCCCGCCCTTGGCTTCGGACAGGTGCAACTGCCATACAGGTGTCGTGCGTCAGTACGGACATGCCCGCGTACGAGCGCGGCGCAGCACCCGGTCGTTGCCGGGCGGATGGCGGGGCGCGCAGAACGGCTGGGGGAGCGATGGCGAGGAGCACGGCGCGGGTGAGGTGCCTCGGGGCCCTCTTCGTCGGATCGGTGATCCTCGTCTGGGGACTCGCCACGTTCTTCGGCGGCCCCGTCGAGTGCGGCGACGGCGGAGTGATCCACGGGGACTCCTGTGTCACCCCCACCCGTGCCGTCACGCAGGACGACATGGACGACGCGCGGCGCCTCCGGCACGTTCTGGGCGGGGTGGGCATCGCTGTCGGCCCGTTGCTCTTCCTCGGCGTCTGCGGGTTCGCACTCAGGGAGAGCCGGGCGAGGCGGCCGGCGCGCGCCCGGGTGTCGCTGACCCCGGAGCAGGCCGAAGGGGGCGGCACTGTGCCAGTCGACTACCGGGTGCGGGCCCGCTGCCCGCACTGCGACGGCCGCGGGGTGCGCACCGTGGGCGCGGGACGAAGGTGCGCGCGGTGCCGGGGCACCGGGCTGACCCGGCGCGGTCCCCGGAGCGTCACCGTGCGCATCCCCGTCGGGGTCCGGCACGGGAGCACCTTGAGGATTCGCGGCCGGGGCACGCCGGGGAAGGGCGGCGCACCGTCGGGGGACCTGCTCCTCACCGTACTGATCGCCGGACCGCCGGCACGGCCGGGCACCAGCGCCGCACCGCCCCGGCAGCGGACGGGCTCCGCACCGCCGCGCCCGGGGACCGCCGCCGCCCCGCCCGGAGGCCCCGCCACCATCGAGGCCGGCGGCATCCGTATCACCGCGGGCCCGGATTCCGTCACGGTCCGGGAGGAACGGCGGTCGCCCGGCGGCCGCATCACGTGGGTGACCACGCACGAACTGCGCTGGCCGGACATCGCACTGCTGGTGTTCGACAGCGACCGGCACGATCCGGCCGTGGCCCTGTACGCGATACCCGCGGACGCGGCCGGCGCCGGCCGGGGGAGGCACCACCTGGCCGACGACCGGAGGTTCACCGCCGCGGACTGGGACACACTCGCGGCCGGGATCGCCCGCCACAGCCACGGGCGCGTGAGACTGGACCTCGCCTCCCGCAACGCCCCGGGGGGCCTGCGTGACGGCTGAACCGGCCGCGGTCCCGCGGCCCGGCGCGGCCCGGAGGCTCAGGCCGCGAGCCCCAGGACCATGGCCCCGACGACCGGCGCCGCGTACACCAGCGGGAACGGGATGTGGGTGTACCAGCGGGCCCGGATCACGGTGACGACCGCACCGGCGAAGTACAGCACCAGACCGGCCCCCGCCAGCATGCCGACCACCGGGACGAACAGTCCGGCGACCAGGCCCACGGCCCCGGCTGCCTTGGCCGCGCCCAGCCAGGTCCACCAGGAGCGGGGGACGCTGTAGTCGGTCAGGGCCTGGACGACCCACTGGGCGCGGAAGAGCAGGGCGCCGGCCGAGTATCCGGCCATGGCGGCAGCGACGAGAGTGACGACGACGTGGGCGACGGACATGGTGAAGGCTCCTCATCGGACGGTGCCGGAGTGTTCTCGCGCCGGCCGCGGTGGCCGGTCCGGCACTGCATCGACACGCCCCGACGGAGAAACGTGACACGTCCGCGAAAAATCTTTCTCCCGCTCGTCCGCACCCCTCGGGGCAGGGTGTCGCGCCCGCTCGCGCGGCGACCCGTCAGTGCCGCCGCGCCAGCAGGAACAGATGCGGCTCCGGCACCCCCGCCGGATGGGTGGGGGTGAACAGGGTGCTCTCCCGCTCCAGAACGGTGAACCCCGCCTCCGTCACCACATCGGCGAACGCGTCCTCACCGAAGCTGGTCACCCGTACCGGCTGACCCATGAACACGCCGCTCACCCCCTCCAGGTCCAACGGCACGGTCGCCACCGCCAGATGCCCGCCCGGCCGCAGTGCGCGTGCGGACCGGTGCAGGACATCCCGCTGCTCGGCACGCGACAGCTGGAGGAGTGAGAAGTACACGCACACCGCGTCGAAAGACGCTTCCTCCAGGTGGAGTTCGCGGATGTCGGCGCAACGGAACTCCGCCCCGGGCACCTGCCGGGACGCGATGTCCACCATGACCGGGGAGACATCGACGCCCAGCACCTCGTGGCCGGCGTCCGCCAGCGTCCGCGCGGTCGGCCGCCCCGTGCCGCTGCCGACGTCCAGCACCCGGCTGCCCGGTGCGATCCGCTCCAACAGGCTTTCCAGCGAGGCGCGATGAGCGGCCGAACCGCCGAACGCCCGCTCGTAGTCGGCTCCGAGAGCGTCGAACACCGAAGCAGCGGTGGGATCCTGCCCCGTCCCGCCGGGCCCCGACGGGCCCTGGTCCGGCTGGCCCTGCTCCTCATCCATGGCGGAATCCCTTCCTCTGCGCCTGTCCGGCTACGGGACGCGGGCGACGGCCACGTACAGGCCACTGTGCTCGGGCTCCGGCGCCGTCGTGCCGCGGAACCACTCGGGGGCGGTCACCAGGCCGGGCTCGGCGAGCTCCAGGCCGTCGAGGAACCGGGCGAACTCGGTGCGGGTGCGCAGCGCCAGCTGGATGCCGCCCTTGTCGTACTCGTCGGCACCCTGCTGTCCCCGCTCCGGGTTGACGTCGGACGCGCCCTGGGACAGCACCACGTAGCTGCCCGGCGACATCTCGTCCGTCAGTGTGCGGACGATCCCGATCGGATCGGCCGCGTCGGGCAGGAAGTGCAGCAGGCCGAGCATGGAGAGGGCGACGGGGCGGCGGAAGTCCAGGATCTTGTGGGCCGCCTCGATGATGCTGTCCGGCTCACGGACGTCCGCCGGAATGTAGTCCGTGGCACCCTCCGGCCGGCTGATCAGCAGCGCCTCGGCATGACGCAGAACGATCGGATCGTTGTCGCAGTAGACCACCCGCGAGGCCGGGTTGATCTCCTGCGCGATCTGGTGAAGGTTCGGCGCGGTCGGAATGCCGGTGCCGATGTCCAGGAACTGGTCGACGCCCTCACCGGCCAGCCATGCCGTGGCGCGGTTCATGAACGCGCGGTTCTGCCGGGCGCCGATCTTCGCCTCGACGGGCAGCTGTTCCGCCACGGCCTGGTCGACGGGGTAGTTGTCCTTGCCCCCGAGGAGCGCGTCGTAGACGCGCGCCGACTGCGGCCTGCTGGTGTCTATGGGGGGCTGGGACGTCCCGGTCGTCATGGCGAACTCCGTTGCTGATGAGAGTGAGAACCGCTCCTCCGGCGCAGTCTGCCACAGCAACTCCATGATGATCACGCGCCGTTGGCGGAGGCACGGCAGCCGCCTACTGGAGCGCGCGGACCGCCGCGCCGAACAGGGCCGGGGCCCGGTGCGCCACGGGCACGATCAGCCGTGCGGTGGCGGGCCGCCGCGCCAGCGACAACAGGCCGCAGGTCAGCAGACGATGACGCCGGGTCACCCGCGCCCACCGGTCCGGGTAGTCCTGCGGGCGGCCCGCGGCCAGCGAGTCCACCGCCGCACCGGCCGTCGCCACCGCCAGCGCGACCCCCTCGCCGGTCAGCGCGTCCACGTACCCCGCGGCGTCACCGACCAGCAGCACCCGCCCGGCCCGCTGGGTCCGCGCCCGCCGGCGCAGGGGGCCGGCACCCCGCACGGGACCGGCGTCCCGGCCGAGAAGTCCGGCGGCGAGACGGGGGAAGGCGGCCAGCTGGCTCTCGTACGCGAGACGCTCCCCGCTCAGCACGGCCACCCCCACCAGCCCGTCCGCGAGCGGCGTCACATACGCCTCACCGTGCCGGGACCAGTGGACCTCCACGAACTCCGTCCACGGGGCGATCCGGTAGTGCCGTCGCTGCCCGTACCGGCGCACGGCGCTGCCGGGCCCGTCCAGGCCGAGTCCGCGGCGGACGGGCGAGTGCAGTCCGTCGGCGGCGATCAGCCAGCGGGCGGTCAGCCCGCAGGCCTCGATCCGGTCGTCGCTCTGCCGCACCTCCGTGACCTTGCCCGGCACGATCCGGACGCCGAGCTCCAGCGCCCGCGCGTGCAGCGCCGAGTGCAGCGCGGTCCGCCGCACACCGAGCCCCGGCCGGCCGCGGAACGCCGCTTCCGCCCTCCGCGCCCCTGCCACGTAACGGATACCGCGCAGCGGGCGGCCCGGCACCTCGACGCCCAGGGCGCGCAGGGCCGCCACCCCGCTGGGCATGATGCCCTCGCCGCAGGCCTTGTCGATGGGGGCCGTACGCGGTTCCACGACGACCGCCTCCATGCCGAGAGCGGCCGCCCGGATGGCCGCGGCGAGTCCGGCCGGGCCGCCGCCCGCGATCAGGAGATCGATCACGCCGGCACACCCGCCGCCGGTGCCGAGGCGAGCGCCGCGTCCTCGCACCGGATGCGTACGGCCATGAGCGCCGCGTTGAGCACGGTGAAGACCACCGCGGTCACCCACGCGCCGTGCACGAGCGGCAGGGCGAGCCCCTCGGCGGCGACGGCCACGTAGTTGGGGTGGCGCATCAGCCGGTACGGACCGCCCGTCACCAGCGGCAGTCCCGGGACGACGATGACGCGGGTGTTCCACCGCGGCCCGAGCGTACGGATGCACCACCAGCGCAGCGCCTGCGCGGCGATCACCACGGCCGTCATCGTCCAGCCGAGCAGGGGCACGAACGGCCGGTCCGCCAGTCCCGCCTCGACGAGACAGCCCGCCAGCAGCGCCGTGTGCAGGGCGACCATGGCCGGGTAGTGGCCGCGGCCCGACTCGGTCCCGCCCCTGGCCAGCGCCCAGCGGGTGTGGCGCAGGGCGACGACGAGTTCGGCGAGGCGCTCGCCGGCCACGGCCAGCACCAGTGCGGTGTACCAGATCATGTGTCCTCCGACCTACCAGCGCAGCAGCACGAGTTCGCAGCAGAAGCCGGGGCCCATGGCCAGCAGCAGGCCAGGTGAACCCGGTTCGGGACGCCGCTGCTCCAGCGTGTCCCGCAGGACGTGGAGCACCGAGGACGAGGACAGGTTCCCCACCTCGGCCAGCGAGCGCCAGGTGACGTCGAGCGCGCCGTCGGGGAGCGAGAGCACGTCGCTGACGGCCTCCAGGACCTTGGGCCCTCCCGGGTGGCACACCCAGTGGGCCACGTCCTTCGGCTTGAGCCCGTGCTCGGCCAGGAACTCCCGCACGTCGTCCGCCAGATAGCGGCGCACGACATCGGGGACACCCGGATCGAGCACCACCTTGAAGCCGGAGTCGCGGATGTCCCAGCCCATCACGTGCTCGGTGTCCGGATACATCCGGCTGCGGGTCGCCACCACCTCGGGCCCGGCCGCGGGCGCCCGCCCCTCACCCAGCGCCACCACGGCGGCCGCGCCGTCCCCGAACAGCGCGGTCGCCACGAGATTGGCGGGCGTCGCGTCCCGGCGCTGGAACGTGAGGGAGCACAGCTCGACCGAGAGCAGCACCGCCACGTCGTCGGGCCGGCCGAGCAGATAGTCGTGCAGCCTGGCCACCCCCGCCGCGCCGGCGACGCAGCCGAGCCCGAAGACCGGCAGCCGCTTCACATCGGGGCGCATGCCGAGCCGTCCCACCAGCCGGGCGTCGACGGACGGGGCGGCCACCCCGGTGACGGAGGTGAACATCAGCAGGTCCACGTCGGTGGGCCGCAGCCCCGCCGTCCGCAGCGCCCCGCGCAGCGCCTCGGCGCCCATGTCCACCGCCGAGCGGATGAACACGTCGTTCGCGTCACCGAAACCGTCCAGCTCCGCGTAGCGCTCCAACGGCAGCACCATGTTCCGGGTGCGCACCCGGGCGTTCTCGTGCAGACGGTCCAGGACTCGCCGGTCCGCCCCCGGCGGCAGGCAGGTGCGGGCCACCATGTCGGTGACCTCGCGCTGGGTGTGGCGGTACGGGGCCGGCGTGCCGTGCACGGCTGCGAGCCGGGTCATGCAGAGTCCTGCTGCGGAGGCGTCATGGCCCATCTCTGCCCCACATCAGGGACAAAACACCGCAAACAACCCGTGCGGCTGTCACGTCCCCTTCCTCCCGCGTACCTACGATCACGTGATGGGCACTCCGGAACCGACGCGTGGATACGCCGCGACCGCCTGGCCGCCGCGCCGCGTGGCCGGACTGGCCAGGTCCTGCCATCCGGGGCCGGTGATCGCGGTGTCGGTGACGGCGGGCGGCCTCGGCGCGGCCGGCGGCCTCGACGGGGCCCGCTGGGTCCTCCTCGTCGCGGCCGTACTGACCGGCCAGCTCTCCGTGGGCTGGTGCAACGACGCCTTCGACGCCCGCCGGGACGCCGCGGCCGGACGCACGGGCAAGCCGGTGGCCGAGGGGGCGGTGAGCCGGAGGGCGGTCTGGGCGGCCGCGTTCACCGCCGCGCTGCTGTGCGTGCCGCTCTCCCTGGCCTGCGGCCCGCAGGCCGGCGCGGTGCATCTGGCGGCGGTCGCGGCCGCCTGGGCGTACAACCTGAAACTGAAGGCGACGGTGCTGTCCTGGCTGCCCTACGTCATCGGGTTCGGCACGCTGCCCGCCGTGGCCACCCTGACGCTGCCCGGCCGCCCGTGGCCGGCCTGGTGGGCGGTGACCGCGGGAGCGCTCCTGGGCCTGGCGGCCCACCTGGGCGACGTCCTGCCCGATATCGAGGACGATCTGCGCCACGGGGTGACCGGTCTGCCGCAGCGGCTGGGAGCCACGGCCACCCGGCTGCTGCTGCCCGTGCCCCTCGTGGCGGCGTCGGCGGTCCTGGCGTTCGGCCCGGCGGGCCCGCCCGGCCGGTGGGGAGCGGTGACGCTCGCGGTCGCCGCACCCGCGGCGGTCGCGGGGCTCGTGCTCGCCCGGACCTGGCGCAAGGCACCGCTCGCCGCCGCGGCCGTCGTCGCTGCCGCGGACGTGGCCCTCCTGCTGGTACGGGGCACCGGCCCGGCGTGACGAGGGCCGCGGCCCTCACCCCGCGCGCAGCCAGACGCCGATCCGTCGCAGGTCCGCGTCGGTGAGGCCGAGTCCGGGATCGACGCGGTGGAGCAGGGCCCGCCCCGTGTGGTGCGCGGCCACCCAGTGCCGGTCCGCCGCGGTGATCTCGTCGTCCACCCACACGAAGTCGCGCCCCGCCGCCCAGCCGACGAGCGTGCGGGTCTTCCAGTGCAGCCCGGCCCGCACACCCCGTTCGGCCTCGGCGTCGCACCCGTCCTCACCCTCGTCCGGAGACGGGGGCCAGGCCACCACGCGCAGCTGCGGCAGCCCGAGCCGCGGTGCGACGACCGTGTTCGCCTCGTCCTCCCACGTGGTCGCCCAGACCAGCTCGCAGGCGAGCGCGGCCAGCCGGGGCCCGAGCGACGGATCGATCCGGCCGAGCAGCGGATTCGCCCCGGCGCCCGGTGGAAACGGCCCGCCCGGATACACCGGGTGGCCGCCGGCGCGCGGGCCGAACGGAACGAGCGGGCCGTCGACATCGAGGAAGAGCAGCGGAAGGCCGCCGGGACCGGTCACCGCCGCACCGTACAGCCTGAGGTCAGCGACCGCCCGCCACCCGCAGGATCGCTCCGGTCGCGTACGAGGCGTCGTCCGACAGCAGCCAGGCGACGGCGCCGGCGATCTCCTCCGGCTGCCCCGGGCGGCCCAGCGGGATTCCCGCGGCGAGCTTGTCGGGGCGTTCCGGGTCCGCGTGGAACTCGGTCCGGATCACGCCGGGCGCCACCGCGTTGACCCGGATCCCGGCCGCCGCGACCTCCTTGGACAGGCCGACGGTCATCGTGTCCACGGCGGCCTTGGCCGCGGCGTAGTGGACGTACTCGCCGGGGCTGCCGAGCGTGGCAGCCGCCGACGACATGTTCACGATGGCACCGCCGCCCGATCCGCTCATGTCGCGCACCGCACGCCGGGCGCAGAGCAGATAGCCGACGACGTTGACGTCCAGGGCGCGCCGCAGCCCCGCCGCGTCGGCGTCGGCGAGCGGGCCCAGCGGGCCGCCGACCCCGGCGTTGTTGACGAGACCGGTGACCGGGCCGAGCTCCGTCGCCGCGGTGTCGAACAGCCGGTCGACGTCGGCCTCTTCGCTCGTGTCCATCCGCACCGTGACGCAGCGGCGGCCCGATTCCCGCACGGACCGGGCGACCTCATCGGCCGCTGCCGCGTCGGAGCGGTAGCCCAGGGCGATGTCATGGCCGTCGGCCGCGAGCCGGACACAGACGGCGGCCCCGATGCCCCGGCTGCCGCCCGTGACCACGGTGACCTGATGACGGTTCATGGGAATCCCCTCGCTCCTGCGCGACGACGTGACGTCCTCGGTGGACCGCCATCGTAGGCAACCATGATCAACGCCCCGCCCGCACCCCGGCCCCGCCCCGGACTCCGCACGCGCCGATGGACCGCCACCCCCTCATGGAAGGGTGGCGGTCCATCGGTGGTGTGTGCGCCGCGTCGGCTACAGCGGGACGTCGCTGTTGTCGCGGGCGCCCTGCTGCTCGCTCCGCTCGTGCAGCTTCCGGGCCTTCTCCTGGAGCCGGCGCTTCTGCTCCGGGTCGCTCGTGCGCTCCGCGGCCTCGGTCATGTGCCGGGCCTTCTCACGCATCTGCTGGGCTCGGTCGGTTTCTCCTGCAACGCTCATCGTCGCTCCTTGAACGGTAGGGAAGAGCGGGCTCCTTCAGAGAAGCAGCGCAGAGCGACGATCGCACGCCGGAGCGTGACGTACGGTGAGAGTGCCAGGTGGGGCGGGTGCGGAGGCCGGGGCGGCGGGGTCCGGCCACCCGCCGCGGCACCGGCGTGATCCGGGCGCCCCGGCGCTGGCATGATCAGGGGTATGAACGAGCGCATGATCGCCGCGTGTGACGGGGCGTCGAAGGGTAATCCGGGGCCTGCGGCCTGGGCCTACGTGGTGGCCGACGCGGCCGGCCGGCCGCTGCGGTGGGAGGCCGGGCCGCTGGGCACCGCCACCAACAACGTCGCCGAGCTCACCGCCCTCCAGGAGCTGCTGGAGTCCCTCGACCCGGCCGTGGCGCTGGAGGTCCGGATGGACTCGCAGTACGCGATGAACGCGGTGACCAAGTGGCTGCCGGGCTGGAAGCGCAACGGCTGGAAGACATCGGCCGGCAAGCCGGTCGCCAACCGCGAGCTGGTGGTCCGGATCGACTCCCTGCTCAGCGGCCGCACCGTGCAGTTCGTCTATGTGCCGGCCCATCAGGTCGACGGCGACCCGCTCAACGCCCTGGCCGACCAGGCCGCCAGCGAGGTGGCCGTCGCGCAGCGGGCCGCCGGCACCTCGCAGGGCACCGCCGACCTGCCGGTCCCCGCGCCCGCCCGCGCCACCGAGGGGCGGCGGACCGCAGCAGCGCCGAAGAAGGCGGGGAGCGGCGCCCGCGCCGGGGCCACCATCCGCGCCAGGTTCGCCGGCCGGTGCCACTGCGGAAAGCCTTACGCGGCCAAGGACATGATCGCCAAGAACGACCAGGGCTGGGGCCACCCGGAGTGCCGGACCGCCACCGCCTGACGCCGTACGCCGAGGACCGCTTGCGCACCCCGTGAATGGACATGCTTGCTTTTGGGGCTGTTCCTTGGGGGGAACGCAGGTGGCTCCCAGGGGAAGGCGATCGCCCGATGCCGGAATCAGAACACCGCATGCCCTTCGAGGGCCGCCGTCTGCTCGTGGTCTCGACGAACTACGCACCGGAGCTGACGGGCCCCGGACCGTACGCCGCCCAGCTCGCCGAGCACTGGGCGCGTTCCGGAGCCGAGACCCATGTGCTGACCGGTATGCCGCACTACCCGTCCTGGCGGACGGAGGCGCCCTACCGAGGGGTGTGGCGCGCCGACGAGGAACGCTCGGGCGTCCAGGTCCACCGTCGAAGACACTACGTGCCGCCCCGTCAGGGTGTCCTGCGCAGAGGGGTGTTCGAGGCCAGTGTGCTGGCGCACGGGCTGACCGCACCACCCGCGCAGCGGCCCGACGCCGTGATCGCGCAGATGCCTGGCCTCGCGAGCGGCGTCATCGGCGCCCGCCTGGCCCGCCGCCACCGCGTTCCCTACATACCCGTCGTGCGGAACCTGACGGGCGTCGCCGCCGCCCGGAGCGGGATACGGGAGGCCGGCCGGGCCGCGGCCCTCGCGGCGAGGGTCGAGCGGTACGCGCTGGGCGCGGCCACGCTGGTCGGCGTCATCCACGAGAGCCTCGTCCCTCGGGTCACCGCCCATGGTGTGGACCCCGGCCGCATCCGTCTCGTCCCCAACTGGAGCCGCACGCAGGCTCCTTCGGCCGACCGGGCCGCCACCAGGGCGCGCCTCGGGTGGCGCGACGACGTCCCCGTGGTTCTGCACTCCGGCACCATGGGGCGCAAACAGGGGCTGGAGGTCCTCGTCGACGCGGCGCGGCTCGCCCCCGACATACGTGTCGTGCTGATGGGGGACGGCGATCAGCGCGACGCCCTGCTGGCCCGGGCACCGGGGCTGCCCAACCTCGACTTCCTGCCGCCCGCCGGCGCGGACGAGTTCACCGACATCCTGGCCGCCGCCGACGTCCTCGTCGTGACCCAGTGCGCGTCCGTGCGCGGCACGGGTGTCCCCTCCAAGCTCACCTCGTACTTCGTCTCGGGCCGCCCCGTCGTCGCCTCCGTGGCGGACGGGGGCGGCGCCGCCCAGGAGGTGCAGCGCTCGGGCGCCGGGCTGCTGGTCGCACCCGAGGACCCGGCCGCGGTGCTCGCGGCCGTCCGCAAACTGTTCGAGGAACCCGCCGCGGCGGACCGGCTCGGCGCCCACGGACCGCTCTACGTGGCACGTCATCTGAGCAGGGAGGCCGGTCTCGCCCGCTTCGACGCACTGCTCGGCGAGGTCTTCGACGAGGCGGGGGAGAGCCACCGCCGGTGAACAGCCCGCCGCCCGCCTCGCCGCCCGTCCCCCCGCCGCCGTCTGGGAGAATGCGGTGCCGGGAGACAGTGCCCGGCCATGAACGAAAGAGGGACGCACGGTGACTCCCGCGGAGATGAACTGGGCCGGCAACATCACTTTCGGGGCGAGGCGGCTGTGTGTACCCCGTTCGGAGGCCGAGCTGCAGGAGACGGTGGCCGCCTCGGCCTCGGTACGGGCCCTGGGCACCCGGCACTCCTTCAACACCGTCGCCGACACCACGGGGGACCTCGTCTCGGTGGCCGGGCTGCCACGGGTGGTCGACATCGACCCCGAGGAGCGGTCGGTCACCGTCGGCGCGGGACTGCGGTTCGGCGAGTTCGCCGGCGAACTGCACGAGAGCGGCTTCGCGCTGCACAACCTGGGCTCGCTGCCGCACATCTCGGTGGCCGGGGCCTGCGCGACCGGAACCCATGGCTCGGGCGTCGGGAACCGCTCCCTCGCGGGAGCCGTCCGGGCGCTGGAGATGGTGACGGCGGACGGCGGGCGGACCACCCTGCGGCGCGGTGACGACGACTT
The DNA here is from genome assembly GCF_035917255.1 of Streptomyces sp. NBC_01257. Lineage (NCBI taxonomy): Bacteria > Bacillati > Actinomycetota > Actinomycetes > Kitasatosporales > Streptomycetaceae > Streptomyces > Streptomyces sp. NBC_01257. The sequence continues at coordinate 886,908 of NZ_CP108472.1, read as the reverse complement.
CGCCGGCGCGGTGGTGTCGATGGGCGCCCTGGGAGTGGTGACCCGGCTGACGCTGGACCTGGTGCCCGCCTTCGACGTTCAGCAGTGGGTCTACGAGGACCTGCCCGAGGCCGCGCTGACCGGTGGCTTCGACGAGGTGATGGCGGCCGCGTACAGCGTGAGCGTCTTCACCGACTGGCGGCCCGGTCCGGTGGGCCAGGTGTGGCTCAAGCAGCGGGTGGGCGAGGAGGGGCCGGGGCAGGCCCCGGCCGAGTGGCTCGGCGCCCGGCTCGCCGACGGTCCGCGGCACCCGATCCCCGGCGTGCCGGCCGGGAACTGCACCCGGCAGCAGGGAGTCCCCGGCCCCTGGCACCGGCGGCTCCCGCACTTCCGCCTGGAGTTCACCCCGAGCAACGGCGACGAACTCCAGTCCGAGTACTTCGTGGCACGCGAGGACGCCGCGGCCGCGTACGAGGCCGTGGCCCGGCTCCGGGACCGGATCACCCCGCTGCTCCAGATCTCCGAGATCCGCACGGTGGCGCGCGACGACCTGTGGCTGAGCCCCGCCTCCGGCAGGGAGTCGGTGGCCTTCCACTTCACCTGGGTCCCCGACGGCGAGGCCGTCGCACCGGTGCTCGCGGAGATCGAGGAGGCGCTGGCGCCCTTCGGCGCCCGGCCGCACTGGGGCAAGGTCTTCGGCACCGCCCCCGATGTGCTGCGCGCCCTGTACCCGCGGCACGGGGACTTCGTGAAGCTGATGGACAGGTACGACCCGGCCGGCACGTTCCGCAACGACTTCCTGGACCGGCACTTCCCGGGGTGAGCCACGGCCGCGTCCCGGACGGATCAGCGGGTCTCGCGCTCGTCCCTGGCGCGGGACGGCCAGGCGGCCGCCGATCTGCCCGGGGCGAGCTGCTCCACCACGTCGGCCAGGTCCTCGCAGGCGCGCTCGATCCGGCGCCGGATGTTCTGCTGCTCGGCCACGACGGCGGCCAGCAGCAGAGCGGTGAGCGCGACGGCACCGTTCAGGACCGTGAGGTTGACCATCACCTCGATGATCGTGTGGTTGGCGAACGGGCCCACCCGGTCCGTGCCCGCGACCACCGCCAGCACGGACACCAGCAGGGCACAGGGCGCGCTGCCCGCGAGCCGGAAGCGCAGCGCCGCCCAGATGATGATCGGGAACACCAGATACAGCATCGACAGCGAACTGCGGGTGGCCAGCAGCGAGCCCATCACCGTGACGGCCAGCAGCGCCCCCGCCTCCACCCACCGGTGGGTGGTCCGCGGCATCCGCACCCTGCGCAGCACGAGAAGGACCGGGGTGACCACGAGCACGCCCATGACGTCCCCGGCCCACCACGCCGCCCAGGCCGACCAGAACCCGCTCGCGGGCAGCTTGCCGTCGGCCAGGAGGACGAGGGTGGCCGTGGTCGCGCTGATCGTCATGCCCACGATCGCCCCCAGGAAGACCAGGACGACACCGTCGCGCAGCCGGTCCAGCTCCGTCCGGAAGCCGACCCTGCGCAGCAGCAGGAAGGCACAGACGGGGGCGAGCGTGTTCCCCGCCACGACGAAGACGCTGGAGGCCGTCACCGATCCGCTGAGCGTGGCGATGACGAGCAGGGAGCCTAGCGCGATGCCGGGCCAGATGCGCAGCCCCAGGTACAGCAGACAGCTCAGCGCGATCCCGGTCGGCGGCCACAGCGGGGTGATCACCGCCCCGTGGACGGTCACCTGCCGCATCAGTCCCAGGGCCCCGGCCGCGTAGTAGGCACCGGCGACGGCCAGGATGCGCAGTAATGCCACGGCCGTACGTCGGTGCTTCTCGCTGCGGATCACGCCTCTCATCAGACACCGGCCACCAGCGGAGGCGACCGCGTGACACGCGCGCCGGTCCCCGGCGGTGACTCATCCCGCGGCGGCGGGGGACGCCTCGTGGCGCAGGACGAGCACCGCGGCGTCGTCCTCGTGCCCGGTGCGCGCCGCTGTCCGCAGAATGGCGTCGGCCAGTTCGTCGGCGCTGTCGCCCACGCGTGAACGCACCAGTTGCACGACTGCGTCCAGACCCTCGTCGAGGGGGTACGAAGGGCCTTCGACCACCCCGTCGGTGAGCAGGACGAACGCGCTGCCGGGCGCGAGCCGCCGCGTGGTGACGGGGTACTCCTCACCGCTCTGGATCCCGAGCGGCAGACCGCCCTCGTCCTCGGTGACGCCGGACCGCCCGTCGGCGGTCGCCCACACGGCGCCCACATGCCCGGCCCGGGCGCTCTGCAGCTCCAGGGTGCGCGGGTCGAGCCGGACGAAGGTGCAGGTGGCCAGGAGACCTGAGTCCACGGACAGCAGCAGGTCATTGGTGCGGCGCACCACCTCGCCCGGATCCGAGGCCGTCACCGCCAGCGCCCGCATGGCGATGCGGACCTGGCCCATGAAGGCCGCCGCCTCGACGTCATGGCCCTGGACGTCCCCGATGGCGAACGCCAGCGAACCGTCGGGCAGCCGGAACCCGTCGTACCAGTCACCGCCGATGTCCAGGCCGCTGCGCGCGGGGGTGTACCGGGCAGCGGCCTGCAGCCCGGGCAGGGCGGGCAGCGTGGAGGGGAGCATCTCGCGCTGGAGCGCCTGGGCCAGTTCCACCCGCGCCTGATGCACCTCCACCTCGCGGCGTGCCCGTGAGGTGAGGTGCTGGAGCGTGGTGAGCAACTCCTCGGCACTGGCCGAGCGGGGAGGACGACGCCGGTTCATGGGCCGCTCCGCAGACATCTGGGGTGGCCGGCCGCATCACAGGGCTGTCGTGGCGCGACGATCCGGGGAGGCCAACGTTTCGGACCCGGAGGGCCCGGGCCCCGGCCCGGCTGCTGCGGGCGTGATGACTGCATCCTATTTCGGTCCGGGGATCCGCGCAGGCCGAGCCGGACCGGGCGGCCGGGAAGCTGCGCGCCGGGCCGGTCGGGTGGATCCTGGGAGTGCTCCCGCACGCCGGCAGCGCCTGCTCGCCGGTGCGGGGCCCGGAGGTGTGCGATGAATCGCTCGATGGAATGGACGGTCCATGTCGACCTGTCCGAGACGGACGGTACGACGAAGGCGGAGGCGGTGCTGGACACCGGTACGGCGAAACTCACCGGCCACGGAGTCGCCCGGTGCAGTCCCCAGGACCCGGACGTACCCACGATCGGCGGCGAACTGGCGGCGAGCCGCGCGATGCGCGATGTCGCCGGTCAGCTGATGAGTGTCGCCGACCGCGAACTCGGCAGGGTGGGTGCGGGTCCCGCGGACGGGCCCGTGCCGCCGCCGTACGCCTGGTCGGACGCCACGGCCTGAACCCGTAAGCGCCTGCCACGGCCGGCCGAACCGCGAGTCCCGGGGGGACCCATGTGCTGGAGCGCCACCGCCGATCTGGTCGCGGGTACCGCGGTGGCGGCGATCGGTGCCGGCTGCGTCGTACGCGCGCGCCGGGCGCGGGATCTGCCGCTCGCGGCGCTGCCGCTGCTCCTGGGGGCCCACCAGATCATCGAGTCCGCGGTCTGGCGGGCGGACGGCGGCACCGGCCCGGCCACCGTGGCATGGGCGGTCATCGCCCTGCCGCTCCTGGCGCTGTGGGTGCCCCTCGGGGTGATGTGCGCCGCCCCCGCGCACGCCCGCCGCCGTCTCGCCGTGCCGCTGGCGGCCGGCGCCGCGACCTCCGCCGCGCTCGCGTACAGCCTCGCGACCCGGCAGGTGACGGCGGAGATCCGCGGACACACCCTCGGATACGTCCTCGACCTGCCGCGCCCCGGACTCCTCGTCGCGGGATACCTCCTGGCCACCGTCGGCTCCCTGCTCCTGTCCGGCGACCGGATCCTCACATGGCTCGGGGTGCTGGTCGCGGGCGGGGCCGCGGTGTGCGCCGCGCTGTGGCGGCTGGAATTCATCTCCACCTGGTGCGCGTTCGCGGCCGTCTGCTCATTGGTTCTCCTCGGCTGGTCCGGCAGGACGGACCGCCGGCCCCTCGCGTCCGGCCGCGCGACACCCTGACCACCCCGGCCGGTGTTCGAGGGAACCTCCGTGCTGCTTTCCCGGAGTAACGGAACGGGCGTTCACCTGCGGGGTGGTGGCGGTTGTTACAGAACCCGGACGCCGGGCCGCACACCCCGGACGGGCGCGCGACGGTGGCGCGACGGCGCTTGACCGTCCGTCAACCCGGTGCAGCGCGGGTGGGTGCAGCGTGCAGGAATTGACAGGTACCCGGACGGTTCGGTGGATGCCGCCTACAGTCGCCCGTGACGGAAATGTCTTTACTTCGTCACACGCACCGGGGCGGTGACCACGGGCGCCGTCATCAGGCCAGAGTGTGCCTTCCCGGTACCACGCCGGGGCCGAACAACGCCCGGACCGCAAGGCCCGGGCCCGCACCCTGAGGGGTCTTCATGTCCCGTTCCGCACGACGGATCACCGCAGCCGTTCTCGCTTCCGGCGCACTGGTGGCCGCCGCCGCCCTCCCGGCGGTCGCCGACGACCACGGCCGTGGTCACTCCCAGCGTTCGACCGTCGTCCTGGGCAAGATCCAGTACAACAGCCCCGGCCGCGACAACGGCTCGAACCGGAGCCTGAACGGCGAGTGGGTCACCGTCACCAACACCAGCCGCCACTCGGTCAACCTGCGCGGCTGGACCCTCCGTGACGAGAGCCGCCGCACCTACCGGTTCGACCTGCGCCTGCCCGGCCGCTCCTCGGTGCGCGTGCACACCGGCGTGGGCCGCGACACCCGCACCGACGTCTACCAGGACCTCCGCCGCTACGTCTGGGACAGCAGCGACACGGCGACCCTGCGGGACGCGCACGGTCACAAGGTCGACTCCAAGTCCTGGGGCCACCGCCACGGCGGCCGCCACTGATCCGTCGGCGGCCGCCCTCCGAACCCGGGGCGGCCGCCGGCGCCCGACCGCGGCGCACCACGGCCCGACCGCCGTGGTGCGCCGCACCCATGTCCGCGTCAGGAGTCACCGGCCGCCGCACGCTCCTCGGTGCTGCGGGCCGTCGCGGTGAGGGTCATCACCAGCGTGCACAGGACGGCCAGGACGAACGCCGCGGTACGCAGGGGGTTCGGCTGCCCGCGGCCGTCACGTGCTGTCGTCGGCCGGGACCTCCTGCTCGGTCCACAGGGCCTTGCCGTCGGTGTTGTACCGGGTGCCCCAGTGCGTCGCGAGCTGGGAGACGATGAACAGGCCCCGGCCGCCCTCGTCGACGGTGCGGGCGTGCCGCAGGTGCGGTGCGACCGGGCTGGTGTCGTGGACCTCGCAGGTGAGGGTGCGGTCCAGCATGACCCGCAGATGGAGGGGCGGGGTGCCGTAGCGGACCGCGTTGGTGATCAGTTCGCTGACGATCAGTTCCGTCGCCTCGATGGTCTCCTCGCCGAGGTGCCAGCCCTCCAGCCGGTCGCGGACCAGGGTGCGGGCGACGGACGGCGTGGTCCGGTCGTGGGCCAGTTCCCAGGTCGCCACCCGTTCGGGCGGGACGACGCCGGTCCTGGCGAGCAGGAGCGCGGCACCGTCCGGGTGCGACGCCGCGGGGAGGTTGTAGACGACGGCGTCGCACAGGTCCTGGAGGGGCCGGTCCGGGTAGCCGAGGGCGTCCCGCACCCTGCTCGCCGACTCGTCGTCGGACAGCCGGGAACCGGTGAGGAAGGCCAGCACACTGCCCTCGTGGAGTTCGATCGTCGCGGTGGCGAACGGGGCGCTGTCCTCAGAGAACAGCGCGGGCCCCTCGGGCACGTCGAGGGTGACCGGGCGGCCGTCCGGATCGACGGCTACCGGTGCCGGGTGCCCCGCACGCGCCACCGTGCAGGTCCGGGCGAAGGGGTCGTAGACCGCGTACAGACAGCTCGCCGTCAGCGGCTGGCGGTGCAGCGAGTCGCCCGGCGGCAGCGACCTGCGTTCGCGTGCGAGACGGTCGGCCGTGTCGTTGAGACGGGCCAGCACCTCGTCGGGGTCCAGGTCGAGACCGGCCAGGGCGTGCAGGGCCGTCCGCAACTGCCCCATGGTGATGGCGGTCTGGAGCCCGTGCCCCGCGACGCTGCCGACGATCAGCGCGGTCCGGGCGCCGGACAGCCCGATGGTGTCGAACCAGCAGCCGCTGTTGCGCCCCGGGATCAGCACATGGGCGGTCTCCACGGCGATCCGGGCGCCGTCGTGCTGGGGCAGCAGTCTGCGCTGGACGGTCGAGGCGATCACATGGTCGTGCGCGTAGCGCCGCGAGGTCTCGATGCTCAGTGCCGTATGGGCGGCTGCTGTCAGCATGAGGGTCAGGTCACGCTCGTCGAACGGTTCGGAACCGGTGCAGCGGTAGAGGCTGACCAGACCGAGGAAGGCCCCGTGCAGCTTCAGCGGCGCCACGATCAGGGAGTGGGCGCCGGTCGTGGCGATCATGTGCGCGGTGACGGGGTCCGCGTCCAGCCAGGGGGTGCCTGGGGTGATCTGGATGAGCCTGGGCCGCAGATCGACGGCGGTGAGCGCGTACGGCGTGCCCGCGGGCAGGTGCCGCATCTCGCCCACCGGGGTGTCCCCGTCGACCCCGAGCTGGGCCGCACGGCGCAGGGGGACATCGGGCCTCACCGGGCTGACCGGCGCACTCGTGCCGCGCAGGACGTCGTCCACCACCTCGACCACGGCGAAGTCGGCGAACTGCGGTACCAGCGCCGACACCAGGCCCTGGCAGATGGCCTCCATGTCGAGCGAGTGGCCCACGTTCCGGCGGACCGAGGCCAGGGCGTCCACGCGCGTGCGGGACTTCTCCTGCTCGTTGACGTCGACGACGGCCGCCAGCAGTCCGAGCGGCCGGCCGGAGGGGTCGTCCAGACGGTGCACGGTCACCATCAGGCTGCGGTCAGGTCCGGGTGCCTCCATGAGGCGCCCGCGGATCACATGGTTCAGGAGGGGCGTACCGCTCTCCAGTACTCCGCGCAGCAGTTCCTCCGACTCCTCGGGGTCCTGCAGCCGGTAGGCGTCGGTGAAGTGCCGTCCCACGATCCGTTCGGGTGCGACCGCGTCGGACAGGGTGTTGACCCGCTCCACCCGCAGCTGTGTGTCCAGGACGTGCAGCCCCACCGCGGACTGGCTGAACAGTGCGTCCAGGAGAGCCCCCGTCATCTTGTCGGCCGGGGATGTCCCAGGGACCGGTGGACCGGCGTCCGGCACGTCGCACCCCCATCGGCTCCGCCACCCCTGCGTATCGGCAGCTCTCCGGACAGCCTGCGCATGCCCCGCGCGGCCCGCCACCGCGCTGCGGCAGACGGGTGAACCCCGCCGCGCGAACGCCCGCCGGCCGTCCGGTGCGCCCGGGCGGCAACCTTTCCGGGCCCGGCGGGCACTGAGGAATACCACGCCCCCACTCCGGAAGGCACGCACCGTGACTCCTGAGCTCTCCTCGACTCCCCGCAGACGCCGCGCCACCCGCACCCGAACACTGCTCGGCGCCGTCATGGCAGGTCTGCTGGCAGCCACCGCACTGGTCGTCACCGGCCAGACCTCGCACGCCGCGACCGCACGCCAGGCGGAGGCGCTTGACCGCGGTGTGGTCAGCGTCCACACCGACGCGGGCAACCTGATCAGCTGGCGCTGGCTCGCCACCGACGCCGACGACGTGTCCTTCAACGTCTACCGTGCGGGCACCAAGGTGAACGCCTCACCCGTCACCGCCTCGACGAACTACTTCCACGCCGGGGCCCCCAACTCGGCCGACTACACAGTGCGCGCGGTCGTCGGGGGAGTCGAACAGAGCGACTCCGTCCACGCGATCCAGTTCCGCACCGGCTACAAGGACGTGCCCATCACCCCGCCCGCCGGCGGCACGAGCCCCGACGGCGTCGCCTACACCTACGAGGCCAACGACGCCTCCGTCGGCGACCTCGACGGCGACGGCGCACTGGACTTCGTACTCAAGTGGCAGCCCACCAACGCCAAGGACAACTCCCAGTCCGGCTACACCGGCAACACGATCGTCGACGGGATCAGGCTCGACGGCACCCGGCTGTGGCGCGTCGACCTGGGCCGCAACATCCGCTCGGGCGCGCACTACACCCAGTTCCAGGTGTACGACTACGACGGCGACGGCAAGGCCGAGGTCGCGATGAAGACCGCCGACGGCAGCGTCGACGGCAGGGGCACGGTGATCGGCAGCGCCTCCGCCGACCACCGCAACTCCGCCGGCTACGTCCTGTCCGGCCCCGAGTACCTGACCATGTTCAACGGGCAGACGGGCGCCGCCATGGGCACGGTCGACTACGTCCCCGCACGCGGCACCGTCTCCTCATGGGGCGACAGCTACGGCAACCGCGTCGACCGCTTTCTCGCCGGCACCGCCTACCTCGACGGCGCCAGGCCGTCACTGATCATGGCCCGCGGCTACTACACGCGGACGGTGATCGCCGCCTGGGACTGGCGGAACGGGGCGTTCACCCGGCGCTGGACCTTCGACACCACCAGCTCGACCAACTCCGGCAAGGGGTACGACGGCCAGGGCAACCACCAGCTCTCGGTCGCCGACGTGGACGCGGACGGCAGGGACGAGATCGTGTACGGCGCCATGGCCGTCGACGACAACGGCAACGCCCTGTGGACCACGAAGAACGGCCACGGCGACGCGATGCACGTCGGCGACCTGGACCCGTCCCGGCCCGGGCCGGAGGAGTTCAAGGTCGACGAGGACAGCTCGAAGCCCTCGTCGTGGATGGCGGACGCGCGGACCGGCCAGATCATCTGGTCGACGCCGGCCGCCGGTGACAACGGGCGAGGCGTCAGCGACGACATCTGGTCCGGCAGCGCGGGCGCCGAGTCCTGGTCGTCCGCGGCCGACGGGGTCCGCAACCCCAAGGGCACCGTCGTGGCGAGCCGCAAGCCCTCCAGCGCCAACTTCCTGGCCTGGTGGGACGGCGACACCACCCGCGAACTCCTGGACGGCACCCACATCGACAAGTACGGCACCTCCGCCGACACCCGGCAGCTGACCGGGGCATCGGTCCACTCCAACAACGGGACCAAGGCCACCCCCGCGATCTCCGGCGACCTGTTCGGCGACTGGCGCGAGGAAGTGGTCTGGGCGACGACGAACAACACCGCGCTGCGGATCTACTCCACGCCGTACGAGACCGGCACGAAGATCACCACACTGCTCCACGACACCACCTACCGCACGGCGCTGGCCTGGCAGAACACGGCTTACAACCAGCCCCCGCACCCGAGCTTCCACATCGGGAGCGGAATGGCGGCGGCGCCGCGGCCGGCCGTGTCGACGCCATAGGCGCGTACACGTAGGCCTGTTGAGGTACCGGGTGCCGCCCCCGTCGCCCCGACCGGCCGGGCATGCGCGATCATGACCGGAATGAAGGCTCGTTTCCTCGGTATCGATGATCTGACCGACGTTCCCTCCGTGGCGGTCGTGGTCGACGTCATGCGCGCGTTCACCGTGGCCGCCTGTGCGTTCGCCCGGGGGGCGGAGAAGATCGTGCTCGCCGGGTCGCTGGACGAAGCCCGGGCGCTCAAGGACCGCCACCCGGACTGGGTGGCGGTCAAGGACGGTCCGCCCGCGCCCGGGTTCGACGCCGTCAACTCGCCCGGCCTGCTGCGCTCCGTCGACCTGGCCGGACGGACCGTGGTGCAGAAGACCACGGCGGGGACGGTCGGCGCCCTCGCGGTGAAGGAGTCCGAACTGGTGCTGTGCGCCGGCTTCGTGGTGGCGGAGGCAACGGCCCGGCTCCTGCGGGCGCGCGGCAGCGACCGTGTCACGTTCGTGGTCACGGGCGAGGACGGGCGGGCCGATGAGGACCTGGCGTGTGCGCAGTACATCGCCGGGAGGGTCACCGATCCCGCCGGCACGGACGCGGCCGGGTTCCTCGGCCGCGCTGCCCGGTCGCGCGCCGCCGCCGAACTGGCGGAGGGGGTGCGGCAGGGAGTCCATCCCGATGACGTCGCGCTCTGTCTGGAGGCCGACCGGTTTCCCTTCGCCATGGTGGCGGCGTCGGAAGGGCCGCTGATGATCCTGCGTCCGTGCGCGATCCCTCAGGGGCCCGACGGGGACCCGGTCTGATCGGCGGCAGCGTCCGCCTGGCTTCGGGGGTGACGGACGCCGTTGCTACGCCGTCCCGTCCGAGGCCCCGTCACCGGAGGCCGGCGGCGCGGGCGGTGGGGCCTCGGACTCACCGGTCTGCGGGGTCACCGGCTCCGGGGCCGACTCCGAGGTCGGCGGCGGCTCCTCCGAGGAGGGCGGGGGAGAAGGCGGCGGCTCCTCGGACGTCGGCGGCGGCGAGGGGGGTGCTTCCGTCGTCGGCCCGCCGGAATCCGTCCCGGGTGACGACGGCTCGTCGGACCCCGGGGAGCGGGAGGAGGAGTCCGAGGGGCAAGGGGCCGCCGTTCCTCCGCCGGGCTTCGGCGGACACGGGGAGGCGCTCGCATCGGCGGGCGGGTCGGTCTTCTTGTCGCCGTCGCCCGTGTCACCGGTGTCCCGTTCGAACCAGCCGTCGGTCTTCGGGTCGAACATGACGAACACGTTCACCGGCTGCGGAGCGGGCTGCACCACCACGACCTGGCCGGCGCGGTAGCCCGGCCAGGGATCGCCCTTCACCTCGGGCGAGCCCTTCAGCGCAACCGGCGGCAGCAAGGGGTTGCCGCAGGCGCAGCGGACCCTCGGTACACCGCGGTCGTCGACCAGCACCGCCGTACCGGCCTGGAGCACCGCCTGGTAGCTCGTGGCGGCGCCGTTCTCGTACCCGTGGTTGGTGACCCGGGTGTCGAGCCGCAGCTGAACCGGTGTGAGCGCGCGCAGGTACGCCGGGACGCCGGACGGGTCGATGCCCTCGACCGAGGCGAACGCCTTGTTCTTGGCGGGCTGGTCCGTGAGGGCGGTGATCTGCTTCTCCACGTCGCAGCTGGCGACCTTGCGGGTGCCGCCGTACAGGCCGGGAGCCGAACCGTCCACGCCCTGGGTGACGTTGTTCCCCGTCCCGGACGCGCTCGCCGACATGCTCGGCACGGGGGTCGGCGTCGCGTCCCCGGGTGCGCTGCGCGCGGTCGAGCCGGTGAACGGCTGGCGGCCGGCCGAACCGGCTGCCTGGAGGAACACCTCGCCCCCCGCCGATTTCGAGCCGTCCGGCCGGGTGAGGACGACCGTCAGCACCACTGCCGCCACGAGGGCGACGGCGATGGTCGCCACCTTCGGCACCGACCGCCACCAGGGAGTGCGGGGTCCGTGGCCGGAGCCCTGCGGGGATTCGCCCGGTCCCACGGGGCCGCCTGATCCGCCCGATTCACCCGATCCGCCGTGGCCGCTGCCCGACGGCGGGCCGGCCGGGGGCCCGGAGGGGCGTTCGGGCGGGGGCGGGACGGGGCGTTCCTGCGACGGACCCGAGAGCGGTCCGGACGGCGGCCCCGTGGGGCGGCCCGACGACTGCGGCAGGTCGGACGACGGCGGCTGGTCACTCACGGTTCTTCTTCCCCATGCCAGGGTCGTGATCGAATTATTCCGATATCCGCCATTGTGTGCCTCGCCCCCGCGCGGCCCGCAAGCCGACGCGGTCGGCCCACCCGGGGGGCGGCCGCCCTCGCGGCTGCCTAGCGTGGGTCCGTGAGCACACAGGGATCGGACGGCGCAGGCCCGACGGAGCGCCGCGTCGCACACGGCTGGGGCGATGCCCTCCTGGCGGTCCTCGCCGCACTCGTGGTCATGGGCGTCACCGCGGCCCTCGGCCTCTGGGCGGCCGGGGCCACGGATCTGCCCGGCGGTTCGTTCCCCCGGGTGGTCGCGGCCGTCGTCGTCATGGCGGCGGGCGGTTCGGTCGACCTGTCCGGCAACGCGGGCGAACTCGCGCAGACGCACGCGGACATCTCGGTGCTGCCCCTCTCGGTCACCCTCGTCGGCGCCCTGGTGCTCGCCGCCGGATTCCTCCGCCCGCTCAGGCACCGGGCCGTCGCCACCGCCCGCGAACTCGCCGGGTGGGCCGCCCGGATCGCGGTGCTCTGGGCACTGGTGCTCATCGGACTGTCCCTCCTGGCCCGGCAGACCTTCGCGATCCCCGGCGCCGACCCGACCGGCGGTGTCATCGGCGACGTGCTCGACGCCTCGCCCCGGGCCGGATTCCGGGCCGACATCCCGCTCACGGTCGTCCTCGGTCTGCTCTGGCTCGCCGGGGTCCTCGTCCTGGCCCTGCTCGTCTCCCGCGGCGCTCCGCTCCCCGCCCGGCTGGTGCGCTTCCAGGAGTCGGTGCGGCCGGCCGCGTACGCCATGGTGGCGCTGCTGCTCGTCTGCGTGGCCCTCGGACTGGTCATCGCGCTCGTCGTCGCGGTGACACGGGGGCAGCCCGCCGCGACGTTCGCGGTGATCCTGCTCGGACTGCCCAACCTGGTCTGGCTCGTCCTCACCATCGGGCTCGGGGCGTCCTGGGAGGGGAAGGTGGACGGGCCGTTCGGACTGCCCATGCCGCAGATGCTGGACTCCGTGCTGCGGACACCGGACCTCTCCACGCTCAACGTCGGCACGCTCGCCGAGCAGGACGGCCGCGCGTGGTGGTGCGTCGTCGTGGCGGCGGTGCTCACCCTGGCGGCCGCGTTCCTGATGGCCGCGCGCTCACCGGCCCGGACGCGCCCCTGGCAGCACGCCGTGCACATGGCGGTGGCCCTCGCCCTCACCGTGCTCGCCGTATGCCTGCTCGTCCGGATCTCCGCCCACTACGGACTGTCCCTGCTGGGCCTGGGCGACCTCGGCGGCGGGCTCGGCGGCGAGGTCCTGCTGCGCCCGCGCCTGTGGGGCGCCCTCGGACTCGCCCTGCTGTGGGGGCTCGTGACCGGATTCCTCGGCGGGCTGCTCGCCGCCCGCGTCCACCGTCGCGGCGAGGTGGACGACGTGCCCGGCCGACCTCAGGGGCCGGACCCGGACCGCTCGTGAAAGACCGGCAGCGCCCACCGCGGAGGTGCGGGCGGTGGTTCGGACCCGGACTGCCATCCGGCGATCCGCCGGTCCACCTGCGTCGCCGGATGACCGCCCGCCGCCCCGCCGCGGGCAGCGGCGCGCAAGGCCGCCACGAACTGGAGGCAGGAGTCGTACCGGTCGTCCGGACTCTTCGACAGCGCCTTCGCCAGCACCGCGTCGACACCCGCCGGAAGATCGGGGCGCAGAGACGTCAGCGCCGGCGGCGGATCGAACTGGTGGGCCCACAAAAGCGCCATGTCGTCGTCGCGCTGGAACGGCGGGGCACCGGCCATCGTCTCGTGCACCACGCACGCCAGGCTGTAGACGTCGCAGCGCCCGTCCACCGGGCGGCCCGAGATCTGCTCGGGCGCCACGTAGTCGAGCGTCCCGACGAACTGGCCCACCGAGGTGAATCCGGTCAGGGAGAGGGACTTCTTCGTCAGACCGAAGTCCGTCAGGTACACATGCTCCGGATGGTCGCTGTCCGTACCCGCCGCGACCAGGATGTTGCCCGGTTTGACGTCCCGGTGCACCAGATCGTGATCGTGGGCCGCGTCGAGGGCGGAGGCCACCTGCGCGGCGATCCGGACCGCGGTCCCCAGTGGAAGGGGGCCCTGCCGGTCGATGAGCGCGCGCAGGTCCTGTCCCGCCACGTAGCGCATGGCGATGTACAGGATTCCTTCCGTCTCACCGGCTTCGAAGACGGGCACGATGTGCGGGTGGTCGATCGCGGCCGCCACCCGTGACTCGTGCGTGAACCGCTTGCGGAAGGTGTCGTTGCGGGCCAGTTCCGGGGCGAGCAGCTTGAGGGCGACCGTCCGGTCCAGCCGCAGGTCCTTGGCCCGGTACACGACCGCCATCCCGCCGCGCCCGATCTCGCCCTCCACCAGGTAGTCCGCGATCTGCCGGCCGATCAGGTCGGAGGGCCGCCCGGCGGGCAGCGAGGACTCGTGCGAGGGGCCGGGGGGAGCCGGGGACGGGCTCATCAGCCGTCACCGCGCCTGGTCGGCGGATGCGTGGGGGAGGGGCCCGGGTCGTTCGGGGGGTGCAGCAGCTGGGTCTCCTCCGGATGGACCGGAGCCGGACCGGCCGGAGGTGGAGCACCGCCCGCGGTTTCCGGTGGCCGGGGCGCGCCGGCGGCTGCGACCTCGGCGGGGCCGACGAGCCGGGTCGCCTCCGGCCGGGCGGCCGGAGCCGCTCCGCCGCCGCTCGCCGGGGCGCTGCTCGGGCGGCCGGGGCCGGACTGCGCCGCGTACGTCGTCAGCCGGGTCCCGTCCGTGTACACCCAGCGCTCGTGCTCCGCGTCGTACAGCCAGACGGCCTCGCCGTCGACGACCACACCGGCCCGGAGCCCCTGGGTACGGCGGCGGAAGGTCTCGCCGTCGATGCGGCCCCCGATGAGCTCGTCGGACGCCCGGCGGAACCGTTCCAGGGACTCCTGGACCCGGGCGACGAGCGGCCGGGGGTCCGCCGTCCGGGCCATCGGCCGTCCGGCCTGCGGCGGGTCGTGCGGTACGGGGACGAGCAGCCGCCCGTCGACCCAGGCCGACCAGCCGTTGGCGCACAGCACCTGGCCCCAGTCGCCGCGCCGGTCGAGCAATTGGACGGGGAGCAGCGGGTCGAGGGGTTCGGTGGGCCTGGAGACATCCGGAGACTCCCAGGCGGGCAGCCCGTCCCGGGGGACGACGTGGGTGGGGCGGAAGTCCTCGGTCTCCATGGGCCGCTCCTACTTCCGCATGATCGCGGGCTCGTGCCGGCGCAGCAGTCTGGCCACCGCCCATCCGAAGACGGCCGACAGCACCACCAGCATCCCCATGTTCAGGAGCCAGGTCCCGGCGGCGTGCTCGAACAGCGGGTCCGAGGTCAGCTTCCCGGGCACGATCCTGGCCAGGTCGATCGTCCCCGCCATGGCGCCGAGCGCCCAGCGGGACGGGATCAGCCAGGACAACTGCTCGATGCCGGGCACCCCGTGCAGTTTCAGCAGCGCACCGCAGAAGACGACCTGGACGATCGCGAGCAGCACCAGGAGGGGCATGGTGACCTCCTCCTTGCGCACCAGTGCGGACACCAGGAGGCCGAGCATCATCGCGGTGAAGGACAACAGAGCCACCGTCAGGGTGATTTCGGCCAGGGGTGGCAGCAGTACCCCCTTGCCGCCCGGGGCGTTGAGATCGACGCCCACGAGACCGACGAGCGTCAGCACGACGGCCTGGAGCACCGTGATGGTGCCCAGCACCACGACCTTGGACATCAGATACGCGGATCTGGACAGGCCGACGGCCCGCTCCCGCTGGTAGATCACCCGTTCCTTGACCAGTTCCCGTACCGCGTTGGCCGCGCCCGTCAGCACTCCGCCGACACACAGGATCAGCAGCGCGTTCATCGCCGTCTCCTGCGTCAGCTTGCTCCCGGCGAGAGCCCGGGCCATCGCGCCCATGACGAAGGGCAGCGCGATCATGATGACGAGGAACGTCCGGTCGGCGCTGAGCGCGGCCGCGTACCGCCGTACGAGGGTCCGCAGCTGGGCACCCCAGCTGCGGGTCTTCGGCGGCGGGGCGACCTCCGCGGCCGCCGCGTGCGGCAGCAGGGGCTGAGCGCTGGCGTTGGCGATGTACTGCCGGTGGAAGGGCGAGGCGGCGAACTCCTCGGCCCAGGGCCGGTCGCGGTCGTTCTCGAAGGCTTCGAACGCCTCCGGCCACTGCTCGAAGCCGAAGAAGGCCAGGGCGTCCTCGGGCGGACCGTAGTACGCGATCTTTCCGCCGGGCGCGAGGACCAGCAGCCGGTCGCACACGTCCAGGCTCAGCACACTGTGCGTGACGACGATCACCGTCCGCCCGTCGTCGGCGAGGCCGCGGAGCATGTGCATCACCGAGCGGTCCATGCCGGGGTCGAGGCCGGAAGTCGGCTCGTCGAGGAAGAGCAGCGACGGCTTCGTCAGCAGCTCCAGCGCCACGCTCACCCGTTTGCGCTGTCCGCCGGAGAGACTGTGGATCGGCTGGTCGGCCCGCTGCTCCAGACCCAGCTCCCGCACCACTTCGGCGACCCGCTCGCGCCGCTCCGAACCGGCGGTGTCCTGCGGGAACCGGAGCTCCGCCGCGTAACCGAGCGCGCGGCGCACGGTCAGCTGCGCGTGCAGGATGTCGTCCTGCGGCACCAGTCCGATGCGCTGACGCAGTTCGGCGTAGTCGTGGTAGAGGTCGCGGCCGTCGTAGAGGACGGTGCCCTCGTCGGCGGGGCGCAGTCCGGTCAGGGCGTTCAGGAGGGTGGACTTGCCCGCGCCGCTCGGTCCCACGACCCCCAGCAGACACTTCTCGCCCACCGGGAAGGAGACGTGGTCGAGCAGCGTCTTGCGTCCCTTGTCGACGGTGACCGCCAGGTCCTGCACGTCGAGCGACACCTCACCGGTGTCGACGAACTCCTGGAGGGTGTCGCCGACCAGGCAGAACGCGGAGTGACCGATGCCGACGATGTCCCCGGGGGCGACCACGGCCCGGGTGGCCGGCTGGCCGTTGAGGAAGGTGCCGTTGTGCGATCCGAGGTCGACGATCTCGTAGGTGCCGTCGGCGTGGGCCAGCAGTTCGGCATGGTGGCGCGAGACGCTCAGGTCCTCGACGACGAGGTCGTTCCCGGAACCGCGGCCGATCCGCACGGTGCGCGACGGCAGCGGCCGTACGGTGGTCGGCTGCCGGAACGTGCCGGTCGCGGCGGGCACGGAGACGGCCGACGGACGGCCGGGGCCCGGAGCCGCAGGCACCGGGCCGGGCTCGGGTTCCGGCACGGCCCGGCCGCTCAGCACCGCCCGCGGCCCGTCATCGGGATGGCCGAAACGGATCACGCTGCCCGGACCGATGCCCGACTCATGGATCCGCCGGCCACCGGTGTAGGTGCCGTTCGTGCTGCCCTCGTCCTCGATCGACCAGTGACCGTCCACGGCCCTGAGCACCGCGTGGTGCCAGGAGACCCGGACGTCGTCGATCACGATGTCGCTCAAGGGGTCGCGTCCGACGTGGTATTCCCGGACCGGACTCATCACCGTGGGTCCTGCGTCGGTTTCGAGTACCAGCTCGGGCGCCGTCGGCGCGACAGGCCGCTCTCCCATGCCCGAATTCTATCGACCGGTACGGGTATGTGCCCGGCCAGCGCAGTGCGTGCAGGGCCCATGTTCCGTGTCGGAACGGAGCAGGGGAGGCGGCCTCGCGGCGCGGTGTCAGGCCTCCAGGGCCGCGGAGACGACGGCCTTGGCCTCCTCCTGCACCTGGGCGAGGTGCTCGGTGCCCCGGAAGGACTCCGCGTAGATCTTGTAGACGTCCTCGGTGCCCGAGGGGCGCGCCGCGAACCAGGCGTTCTCCGTCGTGACCTTGATCCCGCCGATCGCGGCGCCGTTGCCCGGTGCCGAGGTGAGAACGGCCGTGACCGGTTCGCCCGCCAGGGTGTCGGCGCTGACCTGCTCGGGGGAGAGGCGCGCCAGCACCGCCTTCTGTTCGCGGTCCGCCGGGGCGTCGATCCGGGCGTACGCCGGTTCGCCGAACCGGGCGGTCAGCGCGGCGTAGTGCTGGGACGGCGAGTCGCCCGTCACCGCGAGGATCTCGGAGGCGAGCAGGGCCAGCAGGATGCCGTCCTTGTCCGTCGTCCAGACCGATCCGTCGCGGCGCAGGAACGAGGCCCCGGCAGATTCCTCGCCGCCGAAGCCGAGCGACCCGTCGGCCAGCCCGTCCACGAACCACTTGAATCCGACCGGCACCTCGACCAGCCGCCGGCCCAGATCCGCGGCGACCCGGTCGATCATTCCGGAGGACACCAGGGTCTTGCCGATGCCCGCGCCGGCCGGCCAGCGGTCCCGGTGCGCGTAGAGGTAGTTGATGGCGACGGCGAGGTAGTGGTTCGGGTTCATCAGCCCCGCGTCCGGGGTGACGATGCCGTGCCGGTCGGCATCGGCGTCGTTGCCGGTGGCGATCTGGAAGCGGTCCCGCTGTCCGATCAGCGAGGCCATCGCGTACGGCGATGAGCAGTCCATCCGGATCTTGCCGTCCCAGTCCAGCGTCATGAAGCGCCAGGTGGGATCGGTGAGCGGATTGACGACGGTCAGGTCGAGCCGGTGCTGCTCGGCGATGCGGCCCCAGTACGCGACCGAGGCACCGCCCAGCGGGTCGGCGCCGATCCGCACACCGGCCGCACGCACCGCGTCCAGGTCGAGCACCGACGGCAGATCGGCCACATAGGTGCCCAGGAAGTCGTACGTCCCGGTCGTCGGCGCCGCCAGCGCGCGCACGTACGGCAGCCTGCGCACGTCCTTGAGGCCGCCGGCGATGATCTCGTTGGCCCGCTCCTGGATCCAGCCGGTCGCCTGCGACGCGGCAGGTCCGCCGTTCGGCGGGTTGTACTTGAACCCGCCGTCGCCCGGCGGATTGTGCGACGGGGTGACCACCACACCGTCGGCGAGCTGCGAGGTGCGCCCGCGGTTGTACGTGAGGATGGCGTGCGAGACCGCGGGGGTCGGGGTGTAGCCGTCGGCCGCGTCGATGAGCACGGTCACGTCGTTCGCGGCGAACACCTCGATGGCGGTGACCCGCGCGGGCTCCGACAGCGCGTGGGTGTCGGCACCGAGGAAGAGCGGTCCGTCCGTGCCCTGCCGGGCGCGGTACTCGCTGATCGCCTGGCTCGTCGCCGCGATGTGGTCCTCGTTGAACGCGGTGGCCGTCGACGACCCGCGATGCCCCGAGGTGCCGAAGGCGACCCGCTGGCCCGGTTCGGCCGGATCGGGGTGCAGCGTGTAATACGCCGTCACCAGCCGCGCCACATCGGTCAGGTCCTCCGGGCGTGCCTGCTGCCCGGCTCGTGTCTGCGGCATCTGCCACTCCTCCGTATCGGTCGGTCGGTGCGATCTGCCCGCGTCGTCATCTTCGCCGGTCGCCGTCGCGGGCGGCGGGCTGCCCCGCCGCGCGGACCGCCACCGCCGCCGCGTATCCGGTGGGCACCCGGACATCGGTGATCGTCCAGCCCGCCGGGCCGGGGCCGGGGCGGGGGCCGGTGCCGACGTGCTCGGCGGCGAGGCCGTCGGCCAGGCCGATGCCCTCACCCTTGAGATAGGCCTCCTTGCGGGTCCACACCCGGCCGAAGGCGGCCGGCCGCAGCTCCTCGGGAAGCTCCGCCAGCTCGCGGGACTCCGCAGGGTGCAGCTGACCGGCGATCTCGGACACGACGCCGGTCTTCGGGAGGAGCTCGACGTCCACTCCGACCGGCACGTCCGCGAACGCCAGCAGCGCCACTCCGCGGGTGTGCGACAGCGAGAAGTGCACACCCCCGCCGGTCGCGGGCCGGCCGTGCGGGCCGCCGCACGACGGGCACGGCTCCCGGGTCAGCGGCACCGCACCGGGAGCGACTCCCAGCCGGGCGCCGAGCAGTATCCGCAGGGCCACATGCGAGGCGACGTAGCACTCACGGTCGGCGTCGACGACCAGATGCGCGGCCCGGTCCAGCTCTCCGGCATCGAGGATGCCCGGCGCGACCCGCGCCGCCTGCCCGCTGTGCCGTGCGACGTCCACCCGCCACAACGAGGGGACACCGGGCGGGGGGAGGAGGGGCGGGCCGGACTGTCCCTCCTCGGGGAACGCGAACACGTCGGGCTGGTACACCGTTACGTCGTTTCCTTCGCAGGGCGGGTGGTGAGGGCGTGTCACGGCGGGGCGGCCGGTGCGCATCCGCTGAGGATCCGGCCGGGGTCCGACGTACGTTCGATCATAGAGCGACGGGATGGCCGTGCTCGTGGCCGTGCTCGTGACCGCGCCCTCGGCCGTGACGGATGGGCGCGCGGGGGTCCGTGACGGTGGCCCCGCTCCTCGTCGTGCCCGGCGTTCCGCGTCCCGGCCTCCCCCTCCGAGCTGGCACCTTTCAGCGGCTTGCGTTCTGACGCAAATTCCTTGCGTGGTGGCGGCCGTCCATCCTGTCTGCCTCGCGCATGGTCAAATGCCGCGATTGTCGGGCCAGTTGTGGCGGGATGAAGGAGTCCGTTTAGCTTCTTTCTTCTGCCGCAACAGTGGACTCGCCCTCAATTCTCTGCAACTCTCTGACCGCAAAACGCAAAAGTCCATCCTGGTGGTGCAGGAATTCATGCCCCAGCAGGTACGCAGACAGAGCCGCGCCTTGGCCGCGCCCCCTGCGCCGAGGCCGAAGATCGGGGACATATGAGAACGCAACGCTGGAGACGGCGGGTCCTTTCCACCGCCGTCACCACGAGCCTGCTGATGGTCGGCGGGCCGGTGCTGAACGCGTCGGCGGCCGGCGGGCCCAACATCGCCGCCGGTCACAGGACGGCCGCGAGCAGCGAGGGCAGCGGCAGGGACGCCGGGAACATCGCCGACGGAGAACAGTCGACGTACTGGGAAGGGTCGGGCAGTTCCCTTCCCCAGTGGGTGCAGAGCGACCTGGGCAAGGTCACCCGCATCGACCAGGTCACCCTGAAGCTCCCCGCCGACTGGAAGAGCCGCCGGCAGACCCTCTCGCTCCAGGGCAGCGCCGACGGCACCAGCTTCACCACACTGAAGACCTCGGCCTCCTACACCTTCGCGCCGGGCAGCTCCAACAAGGTGACGATCTCCGTCCCCGCCACCCGGGCCCGGTTCGTGCGGGCGAACATCACCGCGAACACCGCGGCGAAGAACGGCCAGCTCGCCGAGCTCGAGGTGCGCGCGGCGGCGGAGTCGTCGGTGAACCTCGCGGCCGGCCGCACACTCACGGCCAGCAGCTACACCGAGACGTACATCGCCGCCCACGCCAACGACGGCAACGCGGGCAGCTACTGGGAGAGCCGCAACGGCGCCCTGCCCCAGTGGATCCAGGCCGACCTCGGATCCTCGGTGCGGGTCGACCGGGTGGTCCTGCGGCTGCCGGACGGCTGGGAGACCCGCACCCAGACGCTGAAGATCCAGAGCAGCACCAACGGCACGGACTTCAGCGACGTGACGCAGCCCAAGGCGTACACCTTCAGCCCCACGGCGGGTGAGACGGCGACGGTCTCCTTCGACGCCACCACCACCCGCTACGTACGCGTGCTCGTCAGCGCCAACTCCGTCCAGCCGGGCGCCCAGGTCTCCGAGCTGGAGATCTACGGGCCCGAGTCGGGCGACACCCAGGCGCCGACCGCACCCTCGCAGCTGGCGTTCACCGAACCGGCCACCGGCCAGATCAAGCTGACCTGGAACGCGTCGACGGACAACACGGCCGTCACCGGCTACGACATCTACGCCGACAACGCGCTGCTCACCAGCGTGGCGGGCAACGTCACCACGTTCACCGACACCCGTCCGGCCGGCTCCACCGTGTCGTACTACGTCCGGGCCAAGGACGCGGCGGGCAACGCCTCGGCGAACAGCAACACCGTGACCCGGACCGGGAGCGGCGGCGACACCCAGGCGCCGACCGCACCGGCGAACCTGAGCTTCACCGAGGCGACCGCCGGTCAGATCAAGCTGGTCTGGCAGGCGTCCACCGACAACAAGGGCGTCACCGGGTACGACATCTACGCCAACAACGTGCTGCGCAAGAGCGTGGCCGGCGATGTCACCACCTACACCGACACCCAGTCCGCCGGCACCACCGTCTCGTACACCGTCCGGGCCAAGGACGCTGCGGGCAACGTCTCGGGAGACAGCAACACCGTCACGCGTAACGGCAGCACGGGCTCGGCGTCCAACCTCGCGGTCGGCAAGCCCATCACCGCCTCGTCCGTGGTCCACACGTTCGTCGCGGAGAACGCCAACGACAACAGCGTGACCACCTACTGGGAAGGCGCCGGGGGCAGCTACCCGAACACCCTGACCGTGAAGCTGGGGGCCAACGCCGACACCGAGAACGTCGTCGTCAAGCTCAACCCGGACAGCAGCTGGGGGGCCAGGACCCAGAACATCCAGGTCCTCGGCCGGGAGCAGAGCGCCTCGGCGTTCACCAGCCTGGCCGCGGCCAAGGACTACGCCTTCAGCCCGGGCAGCGGCAACACGGTGACCATTCCGGTCAGCGGCCGGGTCGCCGACGTCCAGCTGAAGTTCAACTCCAACACCGGATCGGGCGCCGGTCAGGTCGCGGAGTTCCAGGTGCTGGGTGCTCCGGCGCCCAACCCGAACCTCCAGGTCAGCTCGGTGACGGCGGCCCCGGCCGCGCCCGTCGAGTCGGACCCGGTCACGCTCACCGCGACGGTGCGCAACAGCGGTTCGGTCGCGGCACCGGCGAGCAAGGTCGAGTTCCGGCTCGGCGGCTCCAAGGTCGCCACCGCGTCCGTGGGCGCACTGGCGGGCGGGGCCTCCGCCCAGGTCAGCGCCGACATCGGTCCGCGCGACGCGGGCACGTACGCACTGAGCGCGGTCGCCGACCCGGCGAACGAGGTCATCGAGCAGAACGAGACCGACAACACCTACACGAGCACGACCGGCCTCGTCGTGAAGCCCGTCGCCAGCTCGGACCTGGTCTCCACCGGGGTCAGCACCTCCCCGTCGGCCCCGTCCGCCGGGCAGAACGTCGCCTTCTCGGTCGCCATCAAGAACCAGGGCTCGGTGGCGTCAGCCGCCGGCGGCCACGCGATCACACTGACCCTGCTCGACTCCAAGGGCGCCACGGTGAAGACCCTCACGGGCACCTACACCGGGGCGATCGCCGCGGGTGCGACCAGCGCCCCGGTGAGCCTGGGCAGCTGGACGGCGGTCAACGGCTCGTACTCCGTGAGGACGGTGATCGCCGACGACACCAACGAGCTGCCGGTGAAGCGCGAGAACAACACCACCACCAGCTCCCTCTTCGTCGGACGCGGCGCCAACATGCCGTACGACATGTACGAGGCGGAGGACGGGGTCACCGGTGGCGGCGCGCAGGTCGTCGGCCCGAACAGGACCGTCGGCGACGTCGCGGGCGAGGCGTCCGGCCGTAAGGCCGTCACCCTCAACAGCACCGGCAACTACGTCGAGTTCACCACCAGGGCGAGCACCAACTCCCTGGTGACCCGCTTCTCCATCCCGGACTCCGCGGGCGGCGGGGGCATCGACTCGAAGCTGAACGTCTACGTGGACGGCACCTTCCTCAAGGCGATCGACCTCACCTCGAAGTACGCGTGGCTGTACGGCGCCGAGACCGGTCCGGGCAACTCCCCGGGTTCGGGTTCGCCGCGGCACATCTACGACGAGGCGAACATGCTGCTGGGCAAGACCGTGCCGGCCGGCAGCAAGATCCGGCTCCAGAAGGACGCGGCGAACACCAGCACGTACGCGATCGACTTCGTCAGCCTGGAGCAGGCGACCCAGATCCCGAACCCGGACGCGGCCGCCTACGCCGTTCCCACCGGGTTCACCCACCAGGACGTCCAGAACGCCCTGGACAAGGTCCGGATGGACACCACGGGCAAGCTGGTCGGTGTCTACCTGCCGGCCGGTGACTACCAGACCGCGAGCAAGTTCCAGGTCTACGGCAAGGCCGTCAAGGTCGTCGGCGCGGGTCCCTGGTACACCAGGTTCTTCGCACCCTCCGGCCAGGAGAACACCGACAACGGCTTCCGCGCCGAGGCCAGCGCCAAGGGCTCGTCGTTCGCGAACTTCGCGTACTTCGGGAACTACACCTCGCGCATCGACGGCCCCGGCAAGGTGTTCGACTTCTCCAACGTCTCGGACATCGTGATCGACAACGTCTGGAACGAGCACCAGGTGTGCCTCTACTGGGGCGCCAACACCGACAGCATCACCATCAGGAACTCCCGCATCCGGAACACGTTCGCCGACGGCATCAACATGACCAACGGCTCGACGGACAACCACGTCGTCAACAACGAGTCCCGGGCCACCGGCGACGACAGCTTCGCGCTGTTCTCGGCGATCGACTCCGGCGGCGCGGACATGAAGAACAACGTCTACGAGAACCTCACCTCGCTGCTGACCTGGCGGGCCGCGGGCGTCGCCGTCTACGGCGGCTACAACAACACCTTCCGCAACATCCTGATCGCGGACACCCTGGTCTACTCCGGCATCACGGTCAGCTCGCTGGACTTCGGCTACCCGATGAACGGCTTCGGGACCGATCCGACCACGGTCGAGAACGTCTCCGTGCTCCGCTCAGGCGGCCATTTCTGGGGCTCGCAGACTTTCCCCGGCATCTGGCTGTTCTCCGCCTCCAAGGTCTTCCAGGGCATCAGGATCAACCACGTCGACATCGTCGACCCGACGTACAGCGGCATCATGTTCCAGACCAACTACGTGGGAGGCCAGCCACAGTTCCCGATCAAGGACACGATCCTGACGGACATCTCGATCTCCGGCGCGCGCAAGAGCGGCGACGCCTACGATGCCAAGTCCGGCTTCGGACTGTGGGCCAACGAGATGCCCGAGGCCGGCCAGGGGCCCGCCGTCGGTGAGGTGACCTTCAACGGCCTGAAGCTCAGCGGCAACGCTCTGGACGTGAAGAACACGACGTCCACCATGAAGATCAACATCAACCCGTAACAGGCACCGCACCCAGGGGGCGCCGTCCGGTCGGCCGGACGGCGTTCCGAGGTGCGCAAATTCCTTGCGCCCCGACGTGCGAAGTTTGCATGATCAGTGCAGCCGCGGGACCGCGAACCGTGCGGAACCCACCCTGACGCGCCGTCCCGGCTCCGTGGAGCCCGGGCGGCGCGTCTCTGTGGTGCACGGCATGGCCCGGCACACCTCTGTCAAACTTTTACGAAAACTGCGCGAGATATTGCGTTCACATGTCGACGCTGGTTGAGTGTGCCTCGCCCCGGCAGAGAGTCGGCCGAGGGCCATCCACGCTCATGCCCAAAGGGGACCATCGATGAGAAGTGCTGGGTTGCGCCGCACACGCCGTATCAGCCGTGCCTCCGCGGCTGCCCTTGTCACCGCACTTGCCCTGACCTCGCTCGCCTCCTGTGGCACGAGCAGCAGCAAGGACGAGGACTCGAACAGCGCGTCGAAGGGATCGTCCGACCCTTCCGCCCCGCTCGACCCGAAGGCGAAGGTGACGATCTCGATCGACTGCATGCCGCCGGCGGCCAAGGCCGCGGAGCTGCGCGAGTGGAACGAGGACATCAAGACGTTCAACCAGAAGTACCCGAACGTCACGATCAACGGGAAGTCCACCCCCGGCCAGTGCAACGAGCCGCCCCGCTTCACGGCGATGCTGAAGGGGAAGTCGCAGCCCGACGTCTTCTACGCGTACTTCTCCGACCTCCAGCAGGTGCTGGACAACGACGGGGCCGAGGACATCTCGGCGTACGTCACGGAGAAGTCCGTGCCCGCGCTCAAGGACATCCAGCCCCAGGTCGTCGACGTGGCGCGCAAGGACGGCAAGCTCTACGGCCTGCCGACCAGCAACTACACCATGGGCCTGATGATCAACCGGACGCTGTTCACCCAGGCCGGTCTGGACCCGAACAAGCCGCCGGCCACCTGGGACGAGGTCCGTGCCGCGGCCAAGAAGATCGCGGGCCTGGGCAAGGGCATCTCCGGCTACGGTGAGTACAGCGCCGGCAACAACGGCGGCTGGCACTTCGCCGCCACCCAGTTCGGACTCGGCGGAGAGGTCGTCGACGCCTCCGGCAAGAAGGCGGCCTTCAACGACGCCTCGGGCAAGCAGGTCCTCCAGCAGCTGCACGACATGCGCTGGGAGGACGACAGCATGGGCAAGACCCAGTTGCTCAAGTGGGGCGACCTCCAGAAGCAGATCGCCAGCGACAAGCTGGGCATGTTCCTCGCCGCCCCCGACGACATCGCCTACATGGTGCAGCAGCTCGGCGCCAAGTACGAGACCTTCGGCCTGGGCCCGATCCCCGGCGCCAAGGGCACGCTGTTCGGCGGCAACAACTACCTGATCAAGAAGGGCAGCTCGCCCGACCAGATCAAGGCCGGCATCGCCTGGCTGAACTTCAAGAACCTCTCGCCGGGCAAGGGACAGTTCGACTGGGCCCGCACCAAGGCCGACAAGCTCCCCGTCGGCCTGCCGCAGCCGAACTTCTTCCTCAACGACTCCAAGACCAAGGACGACGCCGCACGCGCCGCCAACGCCTCGATGCCCATCGAGAACTTCAAGGCCTTCATGGACAACCCCGTCCAGGGCAAGGCCGAGCCGCCGAAGGCGCAGGAGATCTACAAGATCCTCGACAACGCCATGTCCGGTGTGCTGACCAACAAGGACGCCGACATCGACAAGCTGCTCTCCACCGCTGAGCAGCAGGTCAACCAGGTTCTGGCGAACCAGTAACGGACGCGCGGGACCGGGTCACGCGGACCCGGTCCCGCATTCCGGCCCCGTCCGACTACTGCGCTTCAGTTCACCGGCACATAGGAGACACCATGTCGGCCCCTACCCTGTCCTCCCACAAGGCGACCAGGCCTCGTCCAGGACATTCAGGCCCGGCTCGCCGGGACTCCGCCCGCGAGGAGTTCCTGCGTGCCGTGCGCCGCAACATCTCAGCCCACGGCTTCCTCATCGGAGCGGTGCTCTGCTTCTCCTTCTTCTCCTGGTACCCGATGGTCAGGGAATTCATCCTGGCCTTCCAGAAGACCGAGGACGGCAAGACCACCTGGGCCGGCTGGTCCAACCTGACCTACGTCTTCAACGACCCGGCGTTCTGGCAGGCCTGGCGCAACACCGTCCTGTTCACCGTGCTCGCGCTGCTGCTCGGCTTCGTCGTCCCGTTCGTCGTCGCCGTCGTGCTCAACGAGTTCCGGCACGGACAGGGCTATCTGCGGCTGCTCGTCTACCTCCCCGTGATGCTGCCGCCGGTCGCCTCCGTACTGCTCTTCAAGTACTTCTACGACCCCGGGTACGGCCTCTTCAACCGCATCCTGGAGATCTTCCACCTGCCCGCACAGCAGTGGCTCCAGGACACCGACACCGCCATGCTCTCGGTCGTCATCGCGGCGACCTGGATGAACATGGGCGGCGCCACCCTGATCTACCTGGCCGCGCTCCAGGGCATCCCCGGAGAGCTGTACGAGGCGGCGGAGCTGGACGGCGCGGGGCTGCTGCGCAAGGTCTGGCACGTCACCATCCCGCAGACCCGGCTCATCCTCTCGCTGCTCCTGCTCATGCAGGTCATCGCGACGATGCAGGTCTTCACCGAGCCGTTCCTGCTCACCAACGGCGCCGGCCCGGAGGGTTCCACCACCACCGTCGTCTACCTCATCTACCAGTACGCCTTCAACTTCAACAACTACGGCAGCGCGGCGGCACTCGGCCTCGTCCTGCTCGTCGTCCTCGCGGGATTCTCCGCGGTGTACGTACGACTGAGCCGCAGCAGCGAAGACTAGGACGGGAGCACGACCATGGCATCGAACACGCTAGTCTCCCGGCGCGGGAGCGAGGGGCGCAGAGCGGAACGGCGCAGGGCCGGACGCGCGGCCGCCCTCGGGCGCCAGCGGACCCTCATCTCACCGGCCCAGCTCGGCCGGCCCCGCGGCAAGGCCTTCTACTGGATCGTCTTCGCCCTGGTGATCATCCTCTTCACGGTGGTCTTCCTCGGGCCGCTGTACTGGATGGTCACCGGCGGACTCAAGACCACCCAGGAAGTCGTGCAGAGCCCGCCCACGGCCTTCCCCAGCTCGCTCCACACGGAGAACTACAGCCAGGCCTGGACCGTGATGGACCTGTCCAAGCTGCTGTTCAACACCCTGTACTACGCCTTCGGCGCGCTCGCCTTCCAGCTGGTCTTCGACGTCGCGGCCGCCTACTCGCTGTCCAAGCTGCGACCGGTCTTCGGCAAGGTCATCCTCGGCATGATGCTGGCCACCCTGATGATCCCGGCCACCGTGCTCGTCGTACCCCAGTACCTCACGGTCCTGGACGTCCCGATCTTCCAGCGCAACCTCGTCAACTCGCCCTGGGCGATCTGGCTCCCGTCGGTCACCAACGCCTTCAACATCTTCCTGCTGAAGCGGTTCTTCGACTCCATCCCACGTGAGCTCCTGGACGCCGCGGCCATCGACGGAGCGTCGCCCCTGCGCACGCTGCGCTCGATCGTCCTGCCGATCTCCCGGCCGATCCTCGGCGTCGTCTCCATCTTCGCCGTCGTGGGGGTGTGGAAGGACTTCCTCTGGCCGATGCTCACGCTGCCCGACCCGAGCAAGCAGACGCTCAACGTGGGCATCTACTCACTGGCCAGCGGCGTACCGGAGAACGTCCTCATCGCGGCGCTCACCATCGCGTCCATCCCGACGCTGCTCATCTTCCTGCTCTTCCAGCGCAACATCATGAACGGTCTGACCGCGGGCGGCCTCAAGGGGTAACCCCCTCCCGGACCGCGCCCCCGCCCGGCCGGGGCCCCGTCCGGCCGCCTTCCCCTCAGCACTCCGCCGCCGGCTCTCCCATCCTGCCCCGCTCGCCGGGCCGGCGGCGGAGTCCCACCTGCCCGAAAGGAACGCCACGTGGCAGCCAACCGTCCGTCCGAGGCCACCGCGACCTGGTGGCGAGACGCCGCCATCTACCAGATCTATGTACGCAGCTTCGCCGATGGCGACGGTGACGGCACCGGCGACCTCGCGGGGGTCCGGGCGAGACTGCCCTATCTCGTCGAACTGGGCGTGGACGCACTCTGGTTCACCCCCTGGTACCTCTCGCCGCTCGCCGACGGCGGTTACGACGTGGCCGACTACCGCAGCATCGACCCCGCGTTCGGCACCCTCGCCGAAGCCGAGAAGCTGATCGCCGAGGCCCGCGAACTGGGCATCCGCACCATCATCGACGTCGTTCCCAACCATGTGTCCGACCAGCACGCCTGGTTCCGGGCCGCCCTCGAAGCCGGCTCCGGCAGCCCCGAGCGCGACCTCTTCCACTTCCGCACCGGGCGCGGCGCCGACGGCGAGATCCCGCCCAACGACTGGGTCTCCGAATTCGGCGGCACCCCGTGGACCCGGCTGGACGACGGCGAGTGGTACCTCCACCTCTTCGCCACCCAGCAGCCCGACCTCAACTGGGCACACCC
The DNA here is from genome assembly GCF_035917255.1 of Streptomyces sp. NBC_01257. Classification (NCBI taxonomy): domain Bacteria; kingdom Bacillati; phylum Actinomycetota; class Actinomycetes; order Kitasatosporales; family Streptomycetaceae; genus Streptomyces; species Streptomyces sp. NBC_01257. The sequence goes on along the minus strand of NZ_CP108472.1, from coordinate 858,047 downwards.
CGCGGTCCGCCAGGAGCACGAGGACGTCCTGCGCTTCTGGTTCGAGCGCGGCGTCTCCGGCGTACGGATCGACTCCGCCGCCCTGCTCGCCAAGGACCCCGACCTGCCCGACTTCGTCCACGGCAGCGACCCGCACCCCTTCGTCGACCGCGACGAACTGCACGGGATCTACCGCTCCTGGCGGGCGATAGCCGACGAGTACGACGGCATCTTCGTCGGCGAGGTGTGGCTCCCGGACACCGAGCGGTTCGCCCGCTACCTGCGCCCCGACGAACTGCACACCGCCTTCAACTTCAACTTCCTGGCCTGCCCCTGGGACGCCGCACTGCTGCGCACCGCGATCGACGACACCCTCGCGGAACACGCCTCGGTCGGCGCACCGGCCACCTGGGTCCTGTGCAACCACGACGTGACCCGCACCGTCACCCGCTACGGCCGCGCGGAAACCGGCTTCGACTTCGCCGCGAAGACCTTCGGGACGCCCACGGACCTGGCCCTCGGCACCCGCCGAGCCCGCGCCGCGGCCCTCCTCTCACTGGCCCTGCCCGGCGCCGCCTACCTCTACCAGGGCGAGGAGCTCGGACTGCCGGAGGCCGACATCCCGCTGGACCGCATCCAGGACCCGATGCACTTCCGCAAGGGCGGCGCCGACCCGGGCCGCGACGGCTGCCGGGTCCCGCTGCCCTGGGCGGCGGCGGAACCGTACGCAGGGTTCGGGGGCACCGCCGAACCCTGGCTCCCGCAGCCCGACGGCTGGGCCTCGTACGCCGCCGACCTCCAGGAAGGAGACCCGGACTCGATGCTCAGCCTGTACCGCGAGGCCCTGCGGCTGCGCCGCACCGAGCCGGGCTTCGAAACGGCGGGGGAGCCCGGGATCGACCGGCTGACCTGGCTGGACGCCGCGCCCGGCGTGCTCGCCTTCACCCGCACCGACGGACTCGTCTGCGTCGTCAACCTGGCCGCCGAGGCCGCCGCCCTGCCCCCGCACACCGCGGTCCTCCTCACCAGTGGCCCCCTCGACGACGCGGGGAGGCTGCCGCAGGACACCGCGGTCTGGCTGCGCGCCTGACCGGCGGACCCGGGACGCACCTGTGGACGGACCCGGCCGTGCGTGACGCACGGCCGGGCCCGGCAGGATCGCGGGGGAACGAGGGCTGCGGCACAGTGGGGCATATGGACGCTCCGAACGATCTGAATGCCCTGGCCGACGAGCACCTGGCCGCGGCCCGCACCTCCCCGCACGGCCGCAGCGCCCACCTCCTCCTGCACGAGGAGCCGCTGCGCCAGACCGTCATCGCGCTGGCCTCGGGCCGCGCACTCGACGAGCACAACGCCCCGCCCGCCGCCTCCCTCCAAGTGCTGCGCGGCACGGTCCGGCTCACCGCCGACTCCGGCGACGTGGAACTCGCGGCCGGACAGCTGTACCCGATCCCGCAGGAGCGGCACGGGCTGCTCGCCCTGGAGGACGCCGCGGTGCTGCTGACCGCCGTCAACGGCTGACGGCCCGGCCGGCCGGGGTGCGCGGCGGTGACCTCTTTGCCGCGCCGTCTTGTGGGAGCGCTCTCACGGTCGGCAGGATGAGCCGGTGACCCTGTTTCCCGGCCCACGGGCCTATCACCCGGACGACCGTGCCGCCCTCGCCGACATCTGCGTCCGCACGGCCGACAACGGCGGCGACTCCCGGCACCTGTACCCGGACCACGAGCTGATGCCGGCGATCTTCGCCGCGCCCTACGCCCACCTCGAACCCGGCCTGGCCTTCGTCCTCGACGACGGGACCGGCCGGGCGGTCGGTTACATCCTCGGCACCGCCGACACCCCGCGGTTCGTGACGGAGTTCCGCACCCGCTGGCTGCCGCTGGTCGAGGACCGCTACCCGCGGCCGGACGGGCCGCCACGCAGTCCCAGCGACGAGATGATCGGCCTCCTGCACCACCCGGAGCGGATGATCCTGCCCGAACTCGCGGACCACCCGGCCCACTTGCACATCGACCTGCTGCCCGACTGGCAGCGCAGGGGGTACGGGAGGGAGCTGATGCGCACCTTCCTCGCGGCCCTGAACGCCGAGGGTGTCAAGGGTGTTCACCTGTCCATGCTCACCGCCAACACCCCAGCCAGGGCCTTCTACGACCGGCTCGGCTTCACGGAGATCACGGTCCCCGACCCCGGACCCGTCACCTACCTGGTGCGCTCCACGGCGGCGGACCTGTAGCCCGTCGCCGGCACCGGGGGTGCCGCGCGGTCCCGCTGGGCAGGTAGTCCTGGACGAGACCGTGACGGGGGGCGGACAGCCGGTGGTGAGAGGTGTATGACGTGAGTGAGCCGACCGTGTGGCAATTCTCCGACGACCGCGGACAGGTGTCGACCGCCGGGCAGCGCCCGGAGCGGGTGCTCGCCTATGTCCAGGCCGGTGCGACGTTATGGGATCACGGCATCCGCCCGAGCGCGATATTCGGCTCCGGGCACGACGATCCGGTGGTGCCGGACGTGGCGAAGACCGGTTCGCTGCCCCTGGACGGGACCGCGTACGTCGGGGCGGGCCCCGCGCTGGACGTGGACACCCTGCTGAGGGGTGAGCCGGACCTCGTGGTGGCCGTCAGCTACGGCGGCGGTCAGGTCTACGGGCTCGACCCGGAGACCGCCAAACATCTGGAGGGGCACGTCCCGGTCGTCGTCATCGACGTCGGCCAGGCGCGCACCCTCGCCGAGATCGGTGACCGCTTCGCCGGGCTGGCGCGCTCCCTCGGCGCCGAGGAGCCCGCGGCGGCCACGCGGGAACTGGACGCCGCCCGCGACCGGTTGCGTGCCCTCACCGCGGGGCCCGGCCCCACGAGGGTCCTGGCCCTGTCCCCGGCCGGCCAGGAGGAGACGCACCTGGCCCGCCCCCGCATGTGGCCGGAACTGCGGGTGCTGGCCGAGCTCGGCGTCGGCCTGGTGGAACCCGCCGACGGGCCGGGGGCCAACTGGTCCACGGTCGGCTGGGGCCAGGCCGCGGCCCTGCGCCCGGCCGTGGTGCTCGCCGACATCCGGGCCAACGCCACCCCGCTGGACGAGCTCCGCGGCAACGAGCACTGGGCGTCGGTCGAGCGCTCCGCGCGCGTGGTGCCGTGGAACCCCGAGCCGGTGTGCAGCGCCCGGGCCCATGCGCGGTTCCTCGGCCTGGTGGCCGACGCGCTGGAGGCGTAGCGCCCGGCCGGGTGCGAGCGGTGCCCGCCTGACATGCGGCAGGATCGGAACTCCATGTGTCCGCGGGCCGTTCGCGCACCTCGACGGCGGCTGCGTACACGTCACCGCACTCCAGGAGAGCTCACGCCCATGCTCGACAGACTCGACCTGCTGGTCATCGGTGAATGTGTCGCCGACATCGTCCGGCTGCCGGGTGCGGCCGACCGGGTCCACCCGGGCGGCAGCCCGGCCAACGTCGCGTACGGCCTGGCCAGACTCGGGCACGGCGCGACCCTCCTCACCCAGCTCGGTGCGGACGGGAACGGGCGGCTGATCCGGGACCACCTGACCGGCGCCGGGGTCGACGTCCGTACGGACGGCTCCACCGCGCCCACCCCGTCCGCAGCCGTGACGCTGGACGGGGCGGGCCGGGCCACGTACAGGTTCGAGATCGCCTGGACGCTCGGCCCGGTCGCCCTGGAGCGGGCGCCCGCCCACGTGCACACCGGATCGATCGCCGCGGTGACGGAACCCGGTGCGGCCACGGTCCTCGCCGCCGTCGAATCGCTGCGGTCCGCCGCGACGGTCAGCTACGACCCCAATGTGCGGCCGGAGCTGATGGGGGAACACGAGGCCGCCGTGCGCAGGGTCGAGCTCTGTGTGGCGCTCAGCGATGTCGTCAAGGCGAGTGACGAGGACCTGGAGTGGCTGTATCCGGGCCAGGATCCCGCGAAGGTCGCGGAGCGGTGGCGGGCCACCGGCCCGGCCGTCGTCCTCGTCACCCGGGGCGGGGACGGCGCCTTCGCCGTCCTGCCCGACGGGCAGGTGGCCGTCGAGGCGCTGCCGGTCGAGACGGCCGACACGGTGGGAGCGGGGGACGCCTTCATGTCCGGCACCCTGCACGCGCTCGCCGCCCACGGGCTGCTCGGGCCGGCCGGCCGGGAGCGGCTGCGGTCACTGGACCGGGCCACCGTGGCCGACGTCCTGCGGCACGCGGCGGCATCAGCGGCCGTGACCGTGTCCCGGGCCGGTGCCAGCCCTCCCGACGGACCGGAACTCGCGGCCGCACTCGGCCGGGGCTGAACGCGGCGGTGCCACCGTCACCCCCCACGGGAACGGTGGCACCACGGACGGCGGCGACCAGCCGCCGTCCTCCGCACGAGGACGGTCTACCAACCGCCCGTTACCGAGGCATTACCGGCGGCCGGATCAGACGACCGGGACGGCCCGGGGGAGGGCCGACTCCACGGTATTGCCCTGCCGGTCCTCGGCCGTCACCCGGAGGCCGAGGAAGCCGCCCTTGACCAGTGCCGTGTGCGGTGCGAGGAAGCGGTACTCGCCGTCGTGCAGTCGCAGGACCAGGACCTGCTTCCAGGTCTTTCCGTTGTCGGACGTGACCCAGGCACGCACCTTGCTCAGGCCGCCCACCGCGCCCGTGACATCGGCCTTCACGAGAAGGGGAAGCCGGGCACGCGCCTGGTTGAGCTCGTTCAGCGGCGCGTCGAACGACACGTTGAGCAGGTTCACCGGCGTCGCCGTCTCACCCGTTCCGCCCGCCGTGAAGGTCCACCTGGCGGTCCCCTCCCCACCCATCGGGAAGATGCCCGCGGAGGTGAATCCGCGCCGCAGCTCGTACGAGGCCTTTCCGGCGTCCTCGAACGTCTTGTCGATCATCGAGGTCTTGTCGGCGACGAGCGTGCCGTTGCGATAGAGCTGCGTCGTGGCCTGGAAGCGCTGCGGAATGTTGAAGTCGGTGTACTCGCCGACGAGTCCCTTCGGATTGACGTTGTCGTCCAGCCTGAGCTGGAGCCGGGCACCGGTGGCCTGCCCGGTGGCGCGCACGGAGAACGGTCCGGTGAACCAGGTGTCCTGCGTGGAGCTGCCCGGACGGTAGGTGTACTGGAGGGGCGCGTAGTCCATCTGCACACCGCTGACGTTGCGGTACGTGAACCGCAGCCAGATCCGGTCCTCGGCCTGGATGTACTCGGTGCGCTGACGGGGAACGGTCAGGTAGGACGGCGAGGAGACGTTCAGTCCTTCGAGCCCGGTGCCGTAGACCGTGCTGCCCTCCTGGTACCGCAGCTTCTCGTTCATGCCCCGGTACGTGATGCGGACCTTGGCGAACTTCTTGACCTCGCCGCGCGTCAGCCGCCGCTCGGGGTTGTCGCTGACGTCGTCCTGGGCGTAGGCCGCGTCGTAGAGGGCCGTCGTGTCGCCCACGGTGATGTCGCTGTCCGCGTCGGCCAGCCGCCAGCGCTCGTTGAACGCGACCTTGCCCAGGTGGGATCCGGTCGTCGGGGTGATCCACAGCGCGTCCCGGCCGAAGGCCCCGTAGGCGCCGCCGGCCAGCATGCTGTGCCGGATGCCGAACTGTCCGTCGTCCGTCGTGCGCGTCAGATTGCCCGCCATGAACTCCGGCCGGGTCTCCTTGCCCTCCATGGACGCCGTCCAGCGGCGCGCCTTGCGGGCGTCGAAGACGATCTCGTCGGCACCGGGCGCGAGGTCGGCGCTGACGATCGCGATCTGGTACACACCGTCGATGGTCATCGCGATCATGGCCAGACCCATGTACCGGCCCTCCGGGACCCGGAGGTCACGGGTTCCCTCCGCCCGGACCTCCGCGTTCAGCGCGGCACCGTTGTCCGCGTTGAGGAGGGAGATCTGGGCGGCCGCCGGCTTGCCCGCGCGGTCGAGCGTGGTGACCTTGAGGGTCTGCGCCCGGTCCAGCAGCAACGGGATGCGCAGCTCCTGGCCGCCGCCGGACGGCACGGCCGTCAGACCGCCGGTGTACGTACCGGTCGGGGTGCCCGCCGTGTCGACGGTCAGGGTCACATCGGTGGACTCGCCCGCCGCCAGGGTGACCACGGAGGCCGACAGCTTCAGCAGACCGGCGGGCGGGGTCGAACCCGTCGCCGCCAGCGAGCCCTTGAGGGCGAGGGTGACCGGGGCGTCCGCCGTGTTGGTGAGCTTCACGGTACGGGTCGCGGTGCCGTCCGACACGTCGAGCCGGCCGAAGTCCACGGCGCCGGTGTCGGCCACCACGGACTGCTTCAGCGCCGCGGGGAGGTTCACCACGCCGGTGCCGACGTCATACATCGTCTGACCGGCCTGCGGGGCCGTCGTGGTGCCCATCAGGGTGTGCTTCAGCTGGTCGGCGGTCCAGTCGGGGTGCTCCTGGGCCAGGTCGGCGGCGGCGCCCGTGATGTGCGGGGCGGCCATCGACGTACCGCTCAGCGCGGTGTAGGCGGGATCGGCCTGCGGCGTCCCGATGTTCGTACCCGTGGCGCGGGCCGCCACGACGTTGACACCGGGGGCGGCGATCTCCGGCTTCACCGTGCCGTTCATCGACGGTCCGCGGCTGGAGAACGAGGCGGTGCCGCCGGCGAAGTCCACCGCGGCGACGGACAGGGCGTGCGGGGCGATCGACGGCGCGGACACCGTGCCGATGTTCGGCCCGGTGTTGCCCGCCGACACGACGAACAGCGTGCCGGATGAGGTGGCCAGTGCCTCCAGCGACTGGGTGACCGGGTCCATGCCGTTCGTCGGGCCGCTGCCCAGCGACATGTTGACGACCTTCGCGCCCTGCGCGACGGCCCACTCCATCCCGGCGATGACCTGCGAGTCGGAACCGGAACCGTCGTCGCCGAGCACCTTGCCGACGATCAGGTCCGCGTCCGGGGCGACACCCGAGCGCACTCCCGGCGCACCGGCCCCGCTGCCCGCGACGGTCGCCGCCACATGGGTGCCGTGGCCCACCTTGTCGAGCGTGTTGCCGGTGCCCGAGAAGTCCTTGGACTCACTGATCCGGCCCACGAGGTCGGCGTGTGTCCGGTCCGCGCCGGTGTCCAGCACGGCCACCTTCACGCCCTTGCCCGTCCGGCCGGACTGCCAGGCCGTGTCGGCGCCTATCTGCGTGAGGTTGCGGTCCAGGGCGTCGGCGTGGACCCTGCCGTCGAGCCAGATGCTCTGCACGCCCTCGATCGCGCCCTTGGCACCCAGGGCGTCACCGACCTCGGACGCGTCGTCCTTGTCCAGCACCGCCGTGCTGGCCTTCAGCGAGCGGAAGTCCCGCTTGGCGGGCAGCAGTCCGCCGGCGGTCAGGGCCTGCGGCCGGGCGGCACCGGTCCGCCGCACGATCAGCGGGAGCGATCCGACGCGGGCGTCGTCGTAGCCGTCGCGGACCAGACCGTCGACGTTGAACAGCTGCGGGTCCAGCACCGAGCCGACCTTGCCGATGACGTCGCTCGGGTAGAAGTACGCGTCGCCGTCGATGTCCGTCCGCATCAGGACGGTCCCCGGCCGCGAACCGGCCGCCGGAACCGCGCTGTACGACTTCCTGCCGTCCGGGGTGGTGGTGACCGTCACCCGGTCACCCGTGATGAGCGTGACGGTCCGGTGCCCGGCCTTTCCCGAGGCGTTCGACGAGGGCACGGACACGGGGCCTGCGGCCGCCGACGGCACGAGCGTCGGTGAGCACAGTGCGGCGACGGCGAGTGCCGCCACGATTCTGGCGCGGGCGAGAGGTCTCATGAGGACTCCGGGTTCTGGAGGGGGGACGGATGCGGCGTGCCCGGCGCGGGGGACGGCAGCGCGATGCGGTAAGCACTGCGCTCGCCCGTCGCCTCCTCGCCGAGGAGCCTGGAGCCGGTGAGCCGGCACCAGGCGTGCAGCGAGGCCCGGACCAGGGGATTGGCGCTGTGCAGTTCCAGGACACTGCCCGCCGGCAGGTCACGGCAGCGCCGCTCCAGCAGTCCGAGGATCCGGTCCCACGGTTCGCCGCCCGCGTCGACGACGGCACGGACCGCGTCGTCCGGGCCTGGCGATGCGGGCAACGAGACAGCACACATGGGCGGTTCTTCCTCGACGGGAGACACGGGCACGCACACCCCGGGGTTCCGGGACTGGCCAGGACGGTAGGCAGGTGCTGTTACCCGGGCATTACCGCGCCGGCGGTGTGGCCCCCCGCGCGGCGCGGACCAGGGCGAGTTCGTCCGCCAGCCTGCGCATGCCGTCCCGGACCTGCGGGTCCGGCGCCGGTGCCATCGCCTCACCGCACTCCCGCAGCGCCGCCTCCGCCCCGTCGAGCCGGCCGCGCCTCAACTCGACCTCCGCCAGGCCCACCAACGCGTACGGCAGCGCCCAGGAGGAGCCGAGCGAACGGGCGAGACGGACCGCCGCTGCCGCCAGCGCGGCAGCCCGCTCGTGGTCGCCCGCGAGCAGTTCGGCACCGGCGAGGTTGCTCCGGTCGAAGGCGAGGACGGTCGGGTCGCCGGTGCGCCGGGCCATCGACACCGCACGCCGCGCACACTCCCGGGCCGCCTCCCACCTCCCTTCCCTGCGGGCCAGTTCGCCGACGACGGACAGCGCACTGGAGACGAGTGCCGCGTCGTCGGCGCGCTCGGCCGTGCGCAGCGCCTCCTCGGCGGCCTCGCGGCTCTCGCGGAGGTGCCCGGAGACCAGCAGACAGGCCGCCCGGATCGTGCACAGCCGGGACAGGAGCGGCAGCCGGGCGGAGTCCGTCATCCGGGCGGTCTCCAGCTCCGCGCGGTGCAGCGCCGCCATCGCGTCCGGGTAGCGACCCGTCTGGAAGCCGAGCGCGCCGACGGCCAGGTGCCGGGCCGCCCGGTCGGCCGCGGCCGACCGGCTGTGCACCCGGGCGGAACGCAGCACGTCGAGCCCCTCGACGGGGCGCCCGGCCCGGCCGAGCACCTCGGCCAGGCAGGTCGCGGCGCGCAGCGCCGCCGGATGACCGCCGTCGCGTACGAGCTCCGCCAGGGCCCGCCGCAGCACCTCCTCCGCCTCCGGATAGCGGGCGGCGCGCCGCAGTACCTCACCCCAGGCGAGGCGGGCCTCGGCGGCAGCCGTCGGGTCCGCCGGTTCGAGCTGCGCGACCAGCTCCCGGTAGTAGTCGCAGGCGCTGTCGTTGGCGAACAGGGCGGCGGCCCGGTCGGCGGCCGCGCGCAGGAAACCGGGCGCGCGCACATCACCGGCGACCGTGAGATGGAAGGCGATCATGTCCACCGCTTCGGGGCGCAGCCGCAGCACCGTGTCCGCGTACGCCTGGTGGAGCCGCCGCCGCGCCGCCCGGCTCAGCCCGTCCGCGCACGCCAGCCGCACCAGCGGATGGCGGAAGGCGTGGCCGAGCACCGGCCGGCCCCCGACGACGACGTCACGTTCCTCCACGATCCCGGACAGGGCCGCGGTGTCGAGCGCCGCCGTGACGGCCGCCGCGTCCACCGGCGGATGCAGTCCGCCGGCCGCGACGGCCTCCAGTTCGGTGAGCGGCACGGCCGCCCCGCCCGCCACGGACAGTGCGGCGAGGACGCGCCGCGCCTGTGCGGGGAGCCGGGCGAGCCGGCCGCCGACCAGCCGGCGGATGCTGTCCGGCACGGCGTCCCCGGCCGGTTCGGCGGTCGTGCCGCGCCACGGTCCCATCCGTTCCAGGTCGGGCTCGGGACTGCTGGTCAGCTCGATCGCGAACAGCGGGTTCCCGAGGGACAGGCGGAAGATGCGGGAACCGGTGCGCGGGCCCTTCGCCCCGGCCGCAGCCGCGAGCGCCGCGCAGTCGGCGCGGCTCAGACGCAGGAGGTCGATCTCCACGGCCATCCGCTGCCGCAGGATGCCGTCGAGTATCTGCCGTCGTGCGTCGTCGGGTTCCAGGCCGTCGTCACGGAAGGTGGCGATGAACCGCCACCGCCTGGCCTGGGTGGTCCGCACCAGGTGATGGAGCAGCCCGAGCGAGCCGGGGTCGGCCGCGTGCAGGTCGTCCAGCACGACCAGGACGGGCCGGGACGCCGCGAGGTCGGTGAGTACCCCGGCGACGGCACGGAACAGCCGGGCGCGTTCCTCCTCCGGGCTGGCGGCGGCGGGCGGTCCGCCGCCCAGGGACGGCAACAGGGCGGCGAGCCCGATGTGTTCGGCACTCACCCGGGACCGCTCCTCGGCGTCGCACCCGGCCAGATGCCCGTCGAGCGCGTCCGCGAACACCCCGTACGGGGTCTGCCCCTCGGCCTCGTGGCCGGTACCCCACAGCACGCACACGCCCTGTGCTGCCGCACGCCGGGCCGCCTCCGCGACCAGCCGCGTCTTGCCGATGCCCGCCTCGCCGCGCACCACGACGAACGGGGCGCCGTCCCCGGCCGCCGTCGCGTGTCCGGTGAGCAGGTCCAGTGGCCGCTCCCGGCCGAACAGCGGGAACCGTTCGGGCCTGCGGATGGCGGGCGGCAGGGCGGCGGGCTCCGCTGTCCCCCGGGACGGCGGCGGGGCACCCAGGGCGTCCAGCGCCGCCAGCGCCGTGCGGTGCAGCGCCTCCAGCTCGGCCCCCGGCCGCACCCCCAACTCGTCGTCCAGCGCCTCGCGGCAGGCGTGGTACTGGCGGATGGCCTGGCGCGGCCGGCCCAGATCGCACCAGATGCGGGCCAGCAGCAGATGGAGGATCTCGTCGGCGGGGGAGCGGTCCACCGCACGGCGCAGGACGGCCACCGCGTCATCGGTGCGGTCCGACGCCAACAGCCGCCCGGCCAGGGCCGGTACGAGCTGTTCGCGCAGCACCTCCAGCCGGCGGCGTCGTTCGCCGGCCCACTCGGCGAACCGGTCCTCGGGCAGCAGCTCCCGCTCCAGCGGGGCGAGCGCCGCCCCGAGCGCGTCGGCGTCCCGGGTGACGAGCGCGGCACGGGCGGCGTCCTCCGCCTCGTCCGCGTCGACGCGGACCCGTTCCGGTGACAGGAGCAGCAGATGGCCTTCGGCCACCAGGTAGGAGGACGGGGCCCGCGGTGCCAGTTCGGGTTCCAGGGAGTGCCGGGCGGCGTGCAGCGTGACCCGCAGGTTGCGGACCGCCGTCTCCATCGGGGCGTCGGGCCACAGCAGGTCCATCACCTGCTCGCGGTGGCGCCGCAGCCCCGGAGCGACGGCGAGCAGCTTGACCAGGGTCCGCGCGGTGCTGCGGCGCCAGCGGCGCGCGATGACCACCCCGTCGTCACGCTCGGCGGCGAACCCGCCGAGCAGCTGCAGCGACAGCCGCCCCGCGCGCGGCGGTTCCCCCGGTCCGGACATGCCGCACACCCCAGCGATCAGCCGTCATTCGTACGGGGCCGGTATACCCACTCCGCGTTACTGACGCGTTACCGGTGGCCGTTCCCCGGGGCGGGGTGTGCGAACCGGCTCAGGAGCCGCCGATGGACGGCCCGGCACCCGGCACCGCGAGATGCGGGGTGCTGTCGTCGTCGAGGAACTCGACCACGGCCAGGGCGAACAGGGCGCACAGCGCGATCCACACGGTGACCAGGCCCGTCGGCCGGTCCCACGCCACCAGCACCGCGACGGCGACCACGACCACCGTCCAGTTCAGCGGACGCCTCGCCCGGTGCACCCACCGGCCGACCGGACCGCCCGTGAAACCGGCCGCGTCCCGCACGGCGCCGATCCCGCCGCCCCACATCGCCATGACCCGGGTCGCCGCGCGGCCCCGGCCGGTGAGCCAGGCGGCGAGCGCCACCACCGCGCCCACGGTCACGACCAGCCGGACGCCGGCCCGCACATAGCCGGCCAGGGCGTCGAAGACGGCTCCCGCGGCGGGCTGCGAGACCTCGGACGGGAGGCTGTCGAGGTAGAAGGCGCGTCCTGCCCAGAGCCCGATCCCGAGCAGCGCGGCGCCCACCGCGACCGCGATCGCCGCGGTGACCAGCGCGCGCCGGCGGCGTACCGCGAGCAGTACCCCGCCGGCGGCGACCAGCAGCGTGACCACCGGGAGCCAGAAGCCGAGGATCTCCAGGGCCCGGAAGCCCTTCTTGGCCTTGCCGACCGAGTCCGAGGTCAGCACCGTGAAGTCCGTGTGGATCTCGGGGATCTTGCCGGCGACCGTCAGGCCGCGGTCGACGAGGCGCTGTTTCACCCGGTCGATGACGGGGGCGAGATCCAGGGTGACGGTGTCGTCGGTCAGTTTCACCGCGCCGCCGCCCTCACCCGTCAGCGCCTTCACGACCGAGGCGTGGGCCTGCCGGTTCAGATCGCGCCAGAGCCGTTCGAACGCCTCGCTGGTCACGAACCTCTCCACGGTCCCGCGCACGAAGTTCGTGACACCCGTGGTGAGCGGACCGCCGAGCTTCCCGAGCGCCTTGTCGACGACCGGCCGGTCGGCGGGGGCGACGTCCGCCAGCAGCGCGTCGATGTCCAGACGGGTCATCACGGCATCCGTGACCCGGTCGGTCACCGCGTCCTGCACAGCGGGGTCGGAGGCGAGCGGCTCCATCATCGCCACATACCGGTCCGTGTCCCCGGCGACGTCGCTCGCCCAGCTCGACACGATGCTCAGCGGGGTGAGCACGGCCGCCACCAGGATCAGGACGACCGCGAAGAAGGAACGCGGATGCCGCCGGGGCCGGGCCGGGGCGCGGGCCTCCAGCTGTGCCACCCGGGCCCGCAGGGCTTCCAGTTCGGTGTGCTCGTCCGGCGCGGCCGGCCGGCCGGGTTCCCGTTCCATGACCCAAGGGGATGCCCTGGCCGCCCGCGCAGCGCGGCGGGTTGCTGCAAACAGGTGAACGAGGGCGAGAGGCGGCCGGCTGACCGGCGAGGGCCGCCCCGTCGGTGCGTACCGGACTCCTGTCCCACCGACGGGCTGGCGCTTCCGGGGTGTCCTGGGCGTTTTCTGATCGTTTCCGTCTTATGACCACCTTTCTTGACAGCTCCGGCCACGCGGGAGCCGGCACCGAGCCGGTCGTGGACCTGCTCACCTCCGTTCTTCTCGGTACGGACATCCGCCGGGAGCACGGCTTCTGGCGTCGGCTCATTTCCACAGAACCGTTCCGCCGCCCGGTACGCCCCGCTCCCGGCCCCACGCCCGACGAGCGCCTCGCCCTTGCCCATGCCCGGCTGCGCACCCTCAACGGCGCACTCGACAGCGCCGCCAGGCCGGCCGCCGACCCACGCGCCCTGGCGGCCCTGCACGAATGGCTGGCCCCGGTCGACCCGGCCCTGGCCACCGTGGCGGGTATCCACTACAACCTCTTCCTCGGCAGCCTCCTGGACCACGACGCCGACAGCCCCCGCGATCTGTCGGACTTCCTGGACCTGCGCCGGATCGGCACCTTCCTCTGTACGGAGGTGGCGCACGGCAACGACGCGGCCGCCGTGGAGACGACCGCCACCTACGACCCCGCGCGGGACGGGTTCGTCCTGCACACCCCGCACCCCGGCGCCCAGAAGTTCATGCCCAACACCAGCCCGGCCGGCGGCCCCAAGTCGGGGCTCGTCGCCGCCCGGCTGCTCGTGGACGGCACGGACCAGGGCGTCTTCCTCCTCCTCGTGCCCCTCACCGACGCCTCCCGCGCCCTGCCCGGGGTGCGGGTACGCCGGCTGCCGGCCCGGATGGGCAGCCCCGTCGACCACTGCCTGACCTCCTTCGACCAGGTCTTCGTGGCGCGGGGGGCGCTGCTCGGCGGCGTCCAGGGGCGGGTCGGTGACGACGGCGTGTTCCGCAGCGGGACCGAGGGGCGCAGGCGCCGCTTCCTCGCCTCGATCGGGCGGGTCACGGCGGGCCGGATCTGTATGAGCGCCAGTGCGGTGGGCTCCGCCCGCGTCACCCTGGCCATCGCGGTCCGCTACGGAGGGCACCGCCTCATCTCGGGCAGCCACCCGGGACCCCGGGTGCCGGTGATCGCCCACCGCAGCCACCACGGCCCGCTCGCCGAGGCCATGGCCACCGTCTTCGCGATGAGCCTGCTGCACCGGCACGCCCTGGCCCGCTGGGAGCAGGCCGCGGCGGGACCGCCGCAGGAGCGGGAGGCGGCCGAGCGGCTGGTCGACATCGCCAAGGGATGGATCACCTGGCAGGCCCGGTCCGTGATCGTCGAATGCCGTGAACGGTGCGGCGCCCAGGGGCTGCTGGAGAACAACGGGATGACCGAACTCGTCACCGGGGTCGAGGGCGCCATCACCGCCGAGGGCGACAACGTGGCCATCCACTCCAGGGCCGCCGCCGGAATGCTCTTCGACGCGGAACAGGACACCGGAGACGAGCCGCCGGCCGGTCCCCTGAGCGGAGACCTCGACGACCTCCGCTTCCTCGGCCGGCTGCTGTACAAGGTGGAGCGCATCTGGTTCGCCCGGGCGGCCGCGCGCCTCGCCGCGGTACCGGACGACGACCCGCTGACGCGGTGGAACGCGGCCGCCGGAGCAGCGCTGCGAGGGGTCGAGGCCCACGCGTACCGGCAGGCGGCCGACGCGTACGGGACGGCGCTCGCGGAGCTGCCCGCCGGTGAGGCCCACAGGACGCTGGGCGACCTGGCCCGGCTGTTCGCGCTCCGCTGGATCGCCCGCAACAGCGGGGACCTGCTCGCGGCCGGCCACCTGACCGCCGGTCAGGCCGACGGACTGACCGACGCCACCGAGGAGCTCATCGCCGCCGTGAGCGGCCGGCTGCCGGAGCTCGCCGACTCCTTCGCGCTGCCCCCGGAGCTCCTCGCCGACTGGCCCATCGCAGGAGCGCGCTACACCGAGGCCTACGACGACCCGGGCGCCTCCTGGCACCGCGATCCGGCCCGGGAATCCGCCGGGGACGCCCGATGACGGGCGGCCCGCCGCGCGCGGCGCACGGCCGGCTGCCCCGGGCGGCGGAGGCGGTCCAGGGGCTGGGCGTCGGTGTCGTCCTGCTGGCGTTCTGGGGCACCGCGGCCGTGCTGTCCCGAGGGCGCGAACGGCTGCGCACCCAGGGTGGCGAATCGGTTCGCCGCAAGGCGTAGCCGGGCCGGCCGGTGGCATGCGGGCAGGCCCCGCACCACCGGCCGCACCGCCGCTGAGCTGCACGGAGGCTCGTGGTAGCGTGCCGGAGCCAGTCGAACTCCACGTAGGGGTCAGGGAATCCGGTGCGAATCCGGAACTGACGCGCAGCGGTGAGGGGGACGGGCGGGGCCACGGCCACTGGGAGACCCACGGGTTCCCCGGGAAGGCGCCCCGTCCGCATGAACCCGAGTCCGAAGACCTGCTGGCACCCGCGGTCCGGGACCGGATCGCGGCACTCCGTACACCGGGCCCCGCGCATGGGCCCAGAGACGCCGAGGTACTCCGTGCCGCCCATAGCCGGCCACGCCCGCTCCGCCGCCCTGCTCACCGCCGCACTCCTGCTGCTGACGGCCTGCGGCGGCGGCGGGGACAGCTCCGCCGCCAAGTCCGGGGGAGCCGACGGCTATCCGGTGACCCTGAAGAACTGCGGGCGCACCGTCACCGTGCCCGCCGCCCCCCGGCGTGCCGTCCCGGTCGACCAGGGGTCGACCGAGATCCTGCTCTCGCTCGGGCTCGCCGACCGGCTCGCGGCCACGGCCACCTGGACCGACCCGGTGATGAAGGGCCTGGAGAAGGCCAACGCCGAGGTGCCCAGGATCGCCGACAACCGCCCCTCGTCCGAGAAGGTCCTCGACCAGGAGCCCGACTTCGTCAGCGCCTCCTTCGAGTCGACGCTCGCCAAGGGCGGTGTCGCCCCCCGTGAGCAGTTCGAGAAGCTCGGCGTCCCCACCTACGTCTCGCCCGCCGACTGCACCGCCAAGGACAACAGCAAGGACGGCGACGGGGTCCGCACCGGCGCCCTGACCATGGACAGCGTCTACACCGAAGTACGCGACCTGGCCAAGGTGTTCGGCGTCCCGGAACGCGGCGAGAAGCTCGTCGCCGACCTGCGCACCCGGGTGCGCGGGGCGACGAGCGGCATCGACGCCTCCGGCACGTCCCTCCTGTACTGGTTCGCCAACTCCGAGGCCCCGTACCTGGCCGGCTGCTGCGGTGCGCCCGGCATCATCACCCGGGAGCTCGGCGCGAAGAACGTCTTCGACGACACCCACGAGGAATGGCCGCAGATCAACTGGGAGACCGTCGCCGACCGCAACCCGGACGTGCTGGTCATCGGCGACCTGACCCGCAAGTCGCAGACCGCCGAGAGCGCCGCGAAGAAGATCGCCTTCCTGGAGTCCAACCCCGCCACGAAGAACATGGACGCCGTCCGGCACAAGCGCTACGTGCTGCTCAGCGGCCAGGCCATGAACCCGTCCATCCGGACGGTCGAGGGCCTGGAGCGCGTCGCCGCCGCGCTGCGCACCTTCGGGCTCGCGGGGTGACGGACACCGGGCAGGCCGTGGCGCCGCCCGGGGACGCGGCTGTGCGCGCCCGCCCCGGCCGGCGTGGCGGCAGCGGCATCCGGGCCGGCCTCCTGTGGACCGGCGGGCTGCTGCTGCTCGCCCTGTCCGTCGCGGTCGCCGTCACCATCGGACCGGCCCGGATCTCCGTCGCCGACGTCTGGTCCGTGGTCGCCGCCCACCTCGGCATCGGTGAGTCGGGGCTCAGCCCGATCCGCGACGGCATCATCTGGAACCTGCGGATGCCGCGGACCCTGCTCGCCGCCGTGTGCGGCGCGGGGCTCGCGGTCTGCGGCACCGTCATGCAGTCGCTGCTGCGCAACCCGCTCGCCGACCCCTTCGTCCTCGGGGTCTCCTCCGGGGCGTCGACCGGTGCGGTCGTGGTCGTCGTCCTCGGCGTCGGCGGGGGAGCGGTGTCCCTGTCGGCCGGTGCGTTCATCGGGGCGCTGTGCTCCTTCGCCCTGGTCATGCTGCTCAGCCACACTCTCGGGGGCAGCACCGACCGGGTCGTCCTGTCCGGGGTCGCCGCGATGCAGCTCTTCTCCGCGCTCACCTCCTTCGTCGTGATGACCGCGGCCGACGCCGAGCAGACCCGCGGGGTGCTGTTCTGGCTGCTGGGCTCGCTCGGCGGCGTCGGCTGGACCGATGTGTGGACCTGCTCCGCCGTGCTCGCCGTGACGCTGCTGATCTGCCTGGGCCACGCCCGTACGCTCGACGCCTTCGCCTTCGGCCAGGACGCGGCCGCCACCCTCGGCATCCACGTCGGCCGGACCCGGATCGTCCTGCTGTGCACGACCGCGCTGCTGACCGCCGCGCTGGTGAGCTCGGCCGGCGCCATCGGGTTCGTCGGGCTGGTGCTGCCGCACGCGGCCCGCGCCCTCGCCGGGTCCGGGCACCGCAGACTGCTGCCGGTCACCGCACTCGCCGGAGCCGTCTTCCTCGTCTGGGTCGACACCCTCGCCCGGACCGTCCTCGACCCGCAGGAGGTCCCGGTGGGTGTCGTCACCGCCCTGATCGGGGTGCCCGCCTTCGTCCTCGTCCTCTACCGCACCCGGCGGGCCACATGACCGCGACCACCCCCGGCGGCCTGCGGGCCGACCGGGTCAGCCGGCAGGCCGGCGGCCGTCTCATCCTGGACGGTGTCTCGCTCGCCCCGCCGCCCGGCGCGACCATCGGGCTGATCGGCCCGAACGGCTCCGGCAAGTCCACCCTGCTGCGGATCCTCGCCGGGGTCCTGGCCCCCGACGCCGGTCTCGTCACCCTCGACGACGACCCGCTGGCCGCCGTCGGCCGGCGCACCGTGGCCAGACGGGTCGCGGTCGTCGACCAGCACGCCGTCACCCAGGTCGAGCTCAGCGTCGTGGACGTCGTGCGCCTGGGCCGCATCCCGCACCGCCGCGCCTGGTCGGCGCCGACGGCACAGGACGAGCGGGCGGTGGGCGAGGCCCTGGAGCGGACCGGTCTCGCCGGCCGCCGCGACCAGTCCTGGCACACCCTCTCCGGCGGGGAGCGCCAGCGTGTCCAGATCGCCCGCGCACTGGCCCAGCAGCCGCGTGAACTCCTGCTGGACGAGCCGACCAACCACCTGGACATCCAGCACCAGCTGGAGCTGCTGTCCCTGGTCACCTCGCTCCCGCTGACCGCGGTCGTCGCCCTGCACGACCTCAATCTCGCCGCGATGTTCTGCGACCGGATCGTGGTGATGAACGGGGGACGGGTGGTCGCGGGCGGCACCCCCGCGGAGGTGATCACCGAGGAGCTCATCGCGGACGTCTACCGGGTACGGGCCGTCGTGACACCGGACGGCCCGCAGGGGCGCCCCGCCGTACGCTTCCGCCCGGAGCGGCCCTGACGTCCGCGTACGGACCCTCGTGCCGTGCCGCGCGAAAGGGCGGACCCCTGTGTGCGGGTCCGCCCCTCGCCGGGTGCCGTACGGCCGTCCGCCGCGATGTGCGGGGGGTCAGCGGCGTCGGCCCTGACCGAACTCGCCGCCCATGTCCTTGCCACCCATGTCCTTGCCGCTCTTGGTGGTGCCGTCCGCGTAGTCGATCTGCTCCTTGCGCAGTTCGGCGGAGACTTCCTTCTGCTCGGTCACCTTCTTCGTTTCCATCCGCACCCGCTCGACCGGCACGGTCTCCTTGCGCATCGTGGCGCGTTCGGCGTGCAGGGTGACCTCCACGTCCTGTTCGTTGATGTCCGTGCGGCCGGCCGCCTTGTCGCCCGGCTTGAGCGGCTCACGGATCACCCGCACCTCTTCGTGCGTCACGGGCACGGTCCTGGTGACGTTCTCGGTGACGACGTACTTGTGGAGGCGGGCCTTGCCGCTCTCGAACTCCTCGGTCCCGATGTGCAGCTGCTCCTCGGAACGGATCAGTTCCTCCTTGCCGTCGAGGCCGGCCGCCGCGGAACGTTCGGCGCCCGCTCCGGCTCCGACCAGCGGACGGGCCGTGCCCGAGGTCTCGGTGTCCCGGTGCTTTCCGGTACCCGCGCCGGCCATGCCGGCCGCCGGGGTGCCGGAGGTGGTGCCGGCCGACGTCGTCCGGTCGGTGCCCGAGGTGCGTGCGGCGCCCGCGGCGCCCGCCGCTCCGGCTCCGGCCGCCGCGCCCGCTCCGGCCGCGCCCATGGTGCCGGTACCCGTCGTGGTCGGCGCATTGGCGCTCGTGGTGCCGCCGGCCCCGGCGCGGTCGCCGAGATTGGCGGTGGTGTTCCTGCTCAGGCCGTAGTGCCGGTAGAGCTCCTCCTCCTCGGAGACGGACAGATGGGCGTCCGCGTCCACCCGCGGGGCTTCCTTGACCCGGTCCTTCGGATGCGAGATGTGCAGGTCGGAGCCCACGCGACGGGCTCCGTCGAGCGGCACGAAGCTCTCCTTCATGCCGAACAGGCCGGTCTTGACCGTGATCCAGTCCGGCCGGCCGGTGGTGTCGTCGACATACACCCGGCCCACATTGCCGATCTTCTCGCCCGCGGTGTCGTACACCGTCAGGCCGTCGAGCTCTCCGGAATCCGTGAAACCGTCAGCGGCTCCCATGACCGATTCCTCCTCGCCCGGGCGCGTCCTGTGGGTGGGTCCACCAGGGGAGGCGCGTCCGGATTCCATCGCGCCTCACCCGGATGGACGCTGCAACCGCCCGGCGCCCGGCAGCCGGGCGCCGAACCGTGCCGCGTCGGTACAGGCCCCGTGCGATGCCGCTGCGGGGTCGGTGCCCCGGTTAGGCCAATCGAGTGAACGGGGCTCGGGAGTGCCCTTCCGATCCGGCCGCCGCCGGCGGAGACGGTGCGCCGGATCGGGCGGTACCCGGCGGAGGCCGGTTCCCGGCCACCGTGACACCGGCCGCGGCGAGGGTGTGCTGCCCGCCCGTCACCACCTCTGAACAGGCCGTTCCCGCCGCGCGTGAATTTCCGGGAAACCCTTGACACCCGCTGGGTCCAGCCGCATCCTTTCGCCAGAAATCGCAACGGCGTTGCGATTTCCGCACCGACCTACGGACGACGTGGACGAAGGAGGCCCGGCCCCATGGCTGAGCACGGCACGGACACCAGCACCCCGGCCCCCGCCGGACAGCAGGCCCCCGCAGTCCTGCAGACCGTGGACCGGGCCCTGCTCGTCCTGCTCACGTTCACCGAGCAGCGCCCGGAGTGGGGCGTCAGCGAACTCGCCCGCCACCACGGCTGGGACAAGGCGGTCGTCCAGCGCCTGCTCACCACCCTGAGCGCGCGCGGCTTCCTGCTCTGCGACGACAACAGCCGCCGCTACCGCCCGGGTCCCGCCCTCTCGCGCCTGGCCCGGGTCAGCGAGCACAGCGGAGTGCTGTCCTCGATCTCCCGGCCGATACTCGCCCGCCTGCTCCGCGAGACCGGTGAGAGCGTCGTCCTCAACGTCCCGCACGGCGGCAGCTACCGCTGCGAGGCCGCCGTCGACGGCACCGGACCGGTCCGCTACACGGCGATCATCGGCGCGGTCATGCCCGGCCACGCCGGAGCGTCCGGCCACACCCTCTTCGCCTACCACCCCGAGGGCGAGATCCGGCAGATGTTCGGCGCCACTGGGCTGACACGCTTCAACGACCGCACCATCACCGACCTGGACGCGCTGCTCGCCTGCTACGCGCAGGTCCGCGCCGACGGGTACTGCATCAGCCACGGCGAGTACGACGAGGCCGTGACCGCGGTCTCCGTCCCCGTCTTCCAGGGGAACGGCGTCCCCGCCTCCCTCACCGTCATCGGCCCCTCCCACCGCGTGGACCGGGCCGCCGACACCCTCGTGACGCTGGTACGCGCCGGAGCGGCGGAGATCACCGCCGCCCTCGGCGGCTGAACCGCGCACCGGCCTCTCCGGCGCAAGCCACCGGGGGACACCCCGACCTCACCCACAGCCCTGCTCACCGAAGGGGGTGCCTCATGGCGCACCACGTCTCCGCGCCGCACCCTGCCCCACCGCCGGCCGGCCCCGACGAGCCCCGGTCCCACCCGCGGGTGATGGAACCCGTCCTGCTGGTCATCCTGGTGGTGCTCTCCGCCGTCGGAGCCGTCATCGGCATCGACCTGGTCTCCAAGCTGGGCATCTCCGCCAACACCTCGGTGGTCGGCGCACTCGTCGCTATGCTGATCGGCCGCATCCCGCTGGGCTTCCTGCGCCGGATGCGATCCGTGCACCGGCAGAACCTCGCCCAGAGCGCCATCTCCGCGGCGACCTTCGCCTCGGCGAACGCCCTGCTGACCTCCGTCGCGGTGCCGTACGTCTTCGGCCGCAAGGACCTGGTCTGGCCGATGCTCGCCGGCGCCTTCATCGGCCTCGTCGTGGACGCCTGGGTCCTGTACCGGGCCTTCGGCTCCCGGCTGCTGCCCGCCGACGCGGCCTGGCCGCCCGGCACCGCCGCGGCCGAGACCATCAAGGCCGGCGACCGGGGAGGACGCCGGGCCCTGATCCTGGCCGGCGGCACCGCGGTCGGCCTCGCCGGAACCCTCTTCAGCCTGCCGCTCTCCGCGGCCGGCGTGGCCTTCCTCGGCAACGTCTGGGCACTGATGATGTTCGGCATCGGCCTGATGCTGCGCCAGTACAGCCCCGACGTCTTCCACACCGATCTCGGCGCCGGCTACATCCCGCACGGCGTCATGGTCGGCGCGGGCATCGTCGCCCTCGGCCAGGCCGTCCATCTCCTGATAGGCCGCCGCGAACGCAAGCGGAAGGCCGCCGAGGCGGAGGCCGAGGCCACGAGCGCCGCGACGCTGGTGCAGACGGACCCCAGCACCGCGTACACCGTCGACGAGCGGGCCCTGCGCCTCTCCCTGATCCGCGGCTACGCGCTGTTCACCGCGGGCGCCGTCGTCCTCGCCGTGCTCGGCGGGCTGATCGGCGACATGAGTCCGCTCGGCATCGTCGGCTGGGTGCTGTTCGCCGCCTTCGCGGCCCTGGTCCACGAACTGATCGTCGGACTCGCCGCCATGCAGTCCGGCTGGTTCCCGTCCTTCGCCGTCACCCTGATCTTCCTCATCCTCGGCCTGGCCATCGGCATCCCGTCCGTGCCGCTCGCCCTGCTGGTCGGGTACGTCTCCGCCACCGGACCCGCCTTCGCCGACATGGGGTACGACCTCAAGGCCGGCTGGCTGCTGCGGCGCGAGCACCGTCCCTGGGACCCCTTCGAGCGCGAGGGCCGCCGCCAGCAGTTCATGGCCGCCCTCATCGGATTCGCCGTCGCCCTCGCCGTCGTCGCCCTGGCCTGGCGCTCCTACTTCGGACAGGGACTCATCCCGCCCGTCGCCAAGGTCTACGCCGACACCATCAAGAGCGGTCTCAGCGACCCGGACGCGGTGCGCACCATGCTGCTGTGGGCCATCCCCGGCGCCGCGATCCAGCTGCTCGGCGGCACCCGCCGGCAGATGGGCGTCATGCTCGCCACCGGCCTGCTCATCCTCACCCCGCAGGCCTGCTGGCTGGTCCTCGGCGCCCTCGTCGTCCGGGTCGGCTACCGCAGGCTGCGCGGCCCCGCGGCCGACGAGGAGCTCAACCTGGTCGGCGCCGGACTGATCGCCGGCAGTTCGCTCGGCGACTCGGCCCAGATCCTCAAGACCTGACGGCCCGCCACCCCCAGAACCACCAACCGCACCACCGCACCACCGCACCACTCAGCTCCACCCGCACGGCAAGGAGAACCACCCCGTGGACATGTACAGCAGGCTCGAACCGCGTCCCGAGTACCTCAGCTTCGAACTCGCCCTGGCCGCCCGCAAGCTCGTCGAGGAGGTCATGCTCGTCAAGCGCGGCGAGCACGTCGTCCTCACCGGCGACACCAGCAGCGACCGCCGCGTGATCGAGGCCACCGCCCAGGCCGTCGCCGCCGCCGGCGCGCACCCCGTCGTCGTCTGGTACGAGACGCTGCCCGGCGCCTCGATGGAGCCGCCCAGGCCCGTCGCCGGAGCCATCGCCGACGCCGACGTGTGGATCGAGTTCGCCGTCTCGTACCTGATGCACTCCGACGCCTTCCGCACCGCCATGGCGAACGGCTGCCGCTACACCAACCTCACCGCGATGGACGTCCAGATGCTGGTCGCCACCGTCGGCCGCCCCGACTTCCAGGGCGTCATCCGCCTCGGCAAGGCGCTGGTCGCCCTCCTGGAGGCCGCCGACGAGGTACGGATCACCTCCGCCAACGGCACCGACCTGGTCGGCCGCAACGGCGACCGGCCGATCAACCTCCGCGGCAAGCCCGCCGAGAAGCCCGGCGAGACCGTCATGCTCTCCGGCCAGATCTCCTGGAACCCCCTGGAGGAGACCCAGGACGGCGTCCTCGTCTTCGACGGCGCCCTGTGGCCGCCGGACGAGCTCGGCCTGCTGCGCTCGCCGGTCCGCTGCACCGTCGAGAAGGGCGTCGTCACCAAGATCGAGGGCGACGCCGACGCGGACACCTTCCGCCGCTGGATGGAGTCCTTCGACGACCCGAACATGTTCCGGATCGCGCACTGGTCGCTCGGCTTCAACCCCGGCGTCCTCGCCCCGACCGGCCGCATCGTCGAGGACGAGCGCGTCTTCGGCTGCGTGGAGCTCGGCATCGGCACCAAGGGCGCCTGGATCGGCGGCGAACCGTGGGTCGCCGCCGCCCACACCGACGGCAGCGTCCTCGGCCCGTCCATCTACCTGGACGGCGTCGCGATCGAGGAGAACGGGCGCTACGTGCACCCCGAGCTCGTCGGGATCTGCCGCGACCTGGGCGTCGCCGGCTACTGAGCCGACCGTCGGGCGGGCCCGCACCCTCGGGGGTGCGGGCCCGCCCGGCACCCGTGAAACCGCACCGAGACGCGCAAGGAGCGCCCATGACCACCCCCGCCCCCGTCTCCTACCGCCACGGCGGCCTGGTCTGCACCGACCACACCCTCGACGTGCCGCTCGACCACCGCACCCCCGGCGGACCGGCCATCGGCCTGTTCGCCCGCGAGGTCGTCGCCGAGGACCGCGAGCACGAGGACCTGCCCCGGCTGCTCTGGCTCCAGGGCGGCCCCGGCGGCCGCGCCGAGCGCCCCAACGCCGCGGGTGCCTGGCTGCGCCGCGCCCTCGCCGAACACCGCGTCGTCCTCATGGACCAGCGCGGCACCGGCCGCTCCACCCCCGCCGACCGCGTCACCCTGGCCCGCTTCGGCACGGACGCCGAGGCCGCCGCCGGGTATCTCGCGCACTTCCGCGCCGACTCGATCGTCCGCGACGCCGAACTCCTGCGCCGCCGCCTCCAGGGCGACCAGCCGTGGAGCGTCCTCGGCCAGAGCTTCGGCGGATTCTCCACCCTCACCTACCTCTCCCTCGCCCCCGAAGGACTCACCCGGGCGTACATCACCGGCGGGCTGCCCACGCTCACCGGCCACGCCGACGACGTCTACCGCGCCGCGTACGCCCGGACCCTCGCCCACAACGAACGCTACTTCGCGCGCTACCCCGGCGACCAGGCCGTCGCCGACGCCGTCGCCGCACACCTGGACACCCACGACGTACGGATGCCGACCGGCGAACGCCTCACCGTGCGCCGCTTCCAGACCCTCGGCATCACCTTCGGCACCGCGTCGAAGTTCGACTCGCTGCACTACCTCCTGGAGACCGCGTTCACCGAGGGTGCCGACGGGCCGGAGCTCACCGACACCTTCCTGCGCGGCGTCGACGCCGCCGTGTCCTTCGCCGAACGCCCCCTGTACGCCGCGCTCCACGAGCCGATCTACGCCCAGGGCGGCCGCCCCACGGACTGGTCCGCGCACCGGATCCGCCAGGAGTTCCCCGCGTTCGACGCCACCGCAGGCGGCCCGCTCCGGCTCACCGGCGAGATGGTCTACCCGTGGCAGTTCGACGAGGACCCCGCGCTCGTCCCGCTGCGCGCCGCCGCCGAGGCGCTCGCCGCCCGTACCGACTGGCCGGCCCTGTACGACCTCGACCGGCTCGCCGCGAACGAGGTCCCCGTCGTCGCCGCCGTCTACCACGACGACATGTACGTGGACCGGGAGCACGCCCTGGCCACCGCCGACGCCGTACGCGGCCTGCGCACCTGGGTCACCGACGCCTACGCCCACGACGGGGTCCGGGCCGACGCCGCCGTACTCGACCGGCTGATCGCCATGGCGCGCGGCGAGGCCTGACCCGCCGCGGCGACGGGCGGGGCGCTCCGGAGCGCCCCGCCCGCGGCACCTATGATCGACAGGTCCGTGCCGACCGCCGAGCTGCACCACCGGGGGTGTCCCATCCGTTCCGTACGCATCGGACTGCCCGGTCAGCGCGGCGAACTGCTGGCACGGAGCGAGGACGGACAGGACCTGCACCACCTCGTGTGGCGGCTGGGGCCCGGATGGCGGGTGTGCAGCAGCGCGGTGCTCGGCGGCGGCATCGGCCCGCGCGGCTGGATCCTCAACGCCCAGGTGCCCGGCGGCTATCCGCGCACGGACCCCGACCGCCACCTCGCCGAGATCGCCGCCGCCGCACGGCTCACCGGACCCGGCGCCGGACTGATGACCGCCGCCGACGTGACCGCGTACACGGCCGCCGCCGACCAGGGCGTCACCGCGACCGCCACCTGCGGCCTCGGCGTACGCGGCTGGGCGGCGACACCGGCCGAGGGAACCGGCGGACCGCAGCGGCCGGGGACGGTCAACATCGTCGTCACGCTCCCCGTGCCGCTGTCCGACGCGGCACTCGTCAACGCCGTCGCCACCGCGACCGAGGCCAAGGTGCAGGCACTCCTGGACGCCGGCCTCGACTGCTCCGGCACCCCCACCGACTCCGTCTGCGTCGCCGCACCCGCCCCCTCGCCGGACACCGGCGCCGGTGAACCGTTCGCGGGCCCCCGCTCGCGCTGGGGAGCCCGGCTCGCCAGGGCCGTACACACCGCCGTCCTCGAAGGCGCGCTGCGACAAGCCTGAGCATCCGAAGCGCCGCGCGCCGAACCGGGCGCGGCCGACGAAGGGAATCGCCCTCATGACCCCAGCAGCCGACATCGTCCGGGAGCGGCCGGCCGTCGCCGTGCTCGGCACCGGAATCATGGGCTCGGGCATGGCCCGCAGCCTGCTCAGGGCCGGTCTCGACGTCCGCGTCTGGAACCGCACGCACGAGCGGGCCGTCCCGCTGGCCGCCGACGGCGCCACCGTGGCGGAGACCGCGGCCGACGCCGTCCGCGGCGCCGACGTCGTGCTCACCGCGGTCAACGACAGCACCGCCGTCGCCGCCGCGCTCACCGCCGCGTCCGACGGGCTGCACCGCGGCCAGGTCCTCCTGCAGAGCTCCACCGTCGGGCCCGAGGCGACCGCCGAGCTCGCCCAGCGCGCCGCCGACCTCGGCCTCGTCTACCTCGACGCCCCGGTCTCCGGCACCAGGCAGCCCGCCGAACAGGGCACCCTGACCGTCTTCGTCTCCGGACCGTCCGCCGCCCGCACGGTCACCGGACCCGTCCTGGACGCGATCGGGCAGCGCACCGTCTGGGTGTCCGATGAGCCGGGCGCCGCCTCCCGGCTGAAACTCGTGGTCAACACCTGGGTGATCACCATGGTCGGCGGTGTCGCCGAATGCCTGAACCTCGCCGAGGGGCTCGGCGTGGACCCGCAGACCTTCCTCGACGTGATGAAGGGCGGCCCGCTCGACTCCGCCTATCTTCAGGGCAAGTCCGCCGCGGTGCTATCCGGCGACCTCACCCCGAGCTTCGCCCTGTCCACCGCCCTCAAGGACACCCGGCTCATCCTCGAAGCGGCCGAACGGTCCGGCGTCCGGCTGGACCTGACCGCCGCTTCGGCGGCCCGCTTCGAACGGGCCGAGGCGGCCGGGCACGGCGACGAGGACATGATCGCCACCTACTACGCCGGCCGCCCCACGGAGACGGACGGCGGCTGACCCCGGCCCCCTGGACCGTCACCCCGTCAGACGACCTGGACCTCGTGCCGCACCACCGCGTCGAACAGATAGCCCTGGGTGTTGGGGACGGCGACCTCCGGCTGGGTGCGGCCCGACCGGTCCGTCGCCCGTGCCAGAAGGACGGCGGGACCGCGGTCCCGGGGAACCCAGTCGGCCGACCAGCGGACCCAGCTCCCGCTGCGCGGCTCGTCGCGCAGCCGGGCGCGACGCCACCGCACACCCCCGTCGGTGCTGACCTCGACCCTGCGCACCGGCGCCCCGCCCGACCACGAACGCCCCGTCAGCACCTGGCGCCGGCGGGCGGGGAACTCGGCCCCCGGAGCCAGTTCGAAGGCGCTCTTCAGCGTCTGCCGGGTGAGCGGCGCACTGCCCTCCGCCGGGTAGCCGGGGCCGAACAGCCGGTAGAGACCGGTGTTCCACGGGGAGACCAGCGGCTGGGCACTCACCTCGATGTCGCCCACCCACTTGATGTTCGCGATCCCGACCCAGGACGGCACGATCAGCCGCACGGGAAAGCCGTGGTCGGGCGGCAGCGGCTCGCCGTTCATCTCGTACGCGAGCAGGACGTCGTCCAGCGCCTTCGCCACCGGCAGCGGCCGGCGCACGTGCCCGAGGTTGATCCCGTCGCTGATCACCTCGTCGTCCAGGCCGCGCGGCAGCACGTCGACCGCTCCCCGCGCGATGCCCGCGCGGTGCAGCACATCGGCCAGCCGCACCCCGCGCCAGCGGGCCGTACCGATCGCGCCCAGCGTCCACGCGGTCCCGGTGACCTGCTCGTTCTGCTGCGTCGTGTAGTAGCTGCGGGCATTGCCCGCGCACTCGACGAACGCGGTACGGGTCACCGAGGGCAGGGCACGCAGCTCGTCGTACGTGAACTCCACCGCCGGACCCCTGAGCCCGTCGCCCCACACCCTCAGCCGCCAGCCGGCCGCGTCGATCCGCGGGGTGACGGTGTGGTTGCGCACGAAGAAGCGGTCGGCCGGGGTGAGCAGTCCGGTCGTCCGCAGCGCGGCGAAGTTCGTCTCCGCGTTGGTGCCGCGCACCGTGAACACCTCGGGCGGCAGCGGCTTCACGATGCCCGGAGCGGCGGTCGCGGCCCCCTGCGCCGCGTGGGCGGGAGCGGCGAGCCCGGTCAGCGGGCCCGCCACGGAAGCCGCCGCGACCAGCCGCAGCAGATCGCGCCGCTCGATCCCCGCGGAGCGCGCGGCACCGCGCGACCACTGACGCAGCCGCATTCCGTCGTAGGCGGCCTCGGACGGCGGGACGGGTCTCATGGGCAACTCCAGGTACGAGCGGACGGGGAGAGGTGAACGAGGAGCAGCCCGGACCGGTTCGGCGCAGCGGGGAGGAGCGCCTCGGTCGCGGGCATGCGGGCGAGCGTGTCAGCGGCCGGGGGGAGCGTCAACAGCGTCCCCGTGCGGCAACGGGCCCGCGGGAAAAGGGCGAAGAGCGGCCCGCCGGTCTGCCGGGCGCCGCCCTGCGGCCCCTGGGCCTGCGGGGACGCGCCGCGCGCGGGGGAGTGCGCGAGGCGGTGTGCGCGGGGGCGGACGGGGTCGCGGGCCCGCGCGAATTCATCGGGCCGCAATGTACGGGCGCCGGGTGTCACGCGTGCCCGGAAACGACGAAGGGGCTCCCGGCCGTGACGGCCGGGAGCCCCTTCGTCCCCGCTCACTCCTCGACGAACATCCCGTCGCGGAGCTTGTGCAGAATCCGGCTGATCAGCCGCGAGACGTGCATCTGCGAGATGCCGAGCTCCGTGCCGATCTGTGACTGCGTCATCTCCTGACCGAACCGCATGTCGATGATGCGCCGCTCACGGTCGTCGAGATCGCCCAGCAGCGGCGCCAGCGTGTGCAGGTTCTCCACCGTCTCCATGGCCGGGTCCGGACTGCCCAGCACATCGGCGAAGGTGCGCCCCGCCGCGCTGTGCTGACCCGCGTCCGCCGGAGCGGCCGGCATGTCCAGCGAACCCGCCGTGTAGCCGTTGGCCGCGACGATGCCCTCGGTGATCTCGTCCTCGCTCAGCCCCAGCTGCTCGGCGAGTTCGGAGACCGTGGGATCCCGGTCGAGTTCGGTGGCCAGGGTCTCCTTGGTCTTCGCGATGTCGACGCGCAGTTCCTGGAGCCGGCGCGGCACATGGACCGCCCAGCTGGTGTCGCGGAAGAACCGCTTGATCTCCCCGGTGATGTACGGGACCGCGAAGGAGGTGAACTCGACCTCGCGGGACAGGTCGAACCGGTCGATGGCCTTGATCAGCCCGATGGTGCCGACCTGGACGATGTCCTCCATGTCGCCGCTGCCCCGGTTCCTGAACCGGCCGGCGGCGAACCGGACGAGGGAGAGGTTCATCTCGATGAGCGTGTTGCGCGCGTACTGATGGGCGTGCGTGCCCTCCTCCAGGACCTGGAGGCGGTCGAAGAACAGCCGGGACAGCTCCCGTGCGTCGGTGGGGGCCACCTTGCCCGCGTCCTCGATCCAGGGCAGATCACCGAGGTCACCGGGGGCCGGTGCGGACCCGATGCGCTCCTCGCTCCCGGCGGCAGCCGCCAGGACCGTCCCGTGGCCGGCGGGCGCCGACCCAGCACTCTCCGCTCGCTCCGCACCGGCAGTCCGCGCAGTGTGCGTCGTCATCTCGTCACGCTCCCCTGGTGGTAGGCCATGAGGTCTAAGCGTGTGCCCCGTCAGAACGCTCCCATGCACACAACCGGAAGTCGATCATGTCGCGGCAGGCCAATGGCCTGGATGTGACGTGATTCTTCGTCATATACGTGCGGTACCAGGCATACCGGTACGAAGAACCGCCCCACCGGTACGGGGGAGCCCGGTGGGGCGGTCGTCTCCAGAGTGCCACAGCCACCGCGGCCGGGGGGACCGGGCGACGCATATCCGGCGGTAGTTGAGTCAAAATCGACGGTGCCCCGATGTGGCCCCGCCTGCGGAACTCAGTCGCGCGGATAGCCGACGACGGTGTGCGTCACCGCGGGCGAGTCCTCGGTCGTGTAGTAGTGGCTGCACTGCGCCGAGAACCGGGCCGTGTCGCCCGCCTCCAGCAGATACGGGACGTCGTTCACCACCAGCGTCACCCGGCCCGACATCACCAGCACGTACTCCACCGAGTCCGTGCCGTGCGAGCTGACCTGACTCTGCGCGTGCGGGTGCAGCCGGGTCCGGTAGATCTCCATGCGGCCCTGTTCGTGGCCGGCGTAGAGCAGGCTGACCGTGGTCTCGTCCGCGGGTTCGTCCAGCGACGCGGCCCGGATGATCTCCGGCTCCAGCAGCGGCTGGCGCAGCAGATCCGTGCAGTTGGTGCCCAGCACATCGGCGATCCGGACCAGCACGTCGACGGTCGGATTGGCCTCGGCCCGCTCTATCTGGGACAGCAGCCCCTTGCTGACCCCGGTCGCCGCCGACAGTTCGCGCAGGCTCCAGCCACGGGCGAGGCGGCGGCGGTTGAGGTTCCCGGCCAGGGACGCCCGCACACCGGAGGCGCCGGACTGCTGGGCCTCCGGCGGACGCGCGGCCGCGGGCGGTCCGGCGCTGGTGGTCGGCTCGGACACCGCTCCTCCTCGCTCTCGGTGGTACGCGCAGGTCAGCGGCACACTCTACCCGGGTGTCAGTGGCCCGGTCCGGGGTTCGCGTCCTCGTCAGCGGCCCGGGGCAGGGCATCGATCATGCGGCGGGTCCAGGAGTGCCGCGGCGCGTCCAGCACCTGGGCCGCCGCCCCCTGTTCGACGATCCGGCCCCGGTGCATGACCACCACCCGGTCGGCGATCTGCCGCACCACCCCCAGGTCGTGCGTGATGAACAGGACCGCGAAGCCCTCCTCGCGCTGAAGGGTGACGAGCAGGTTGAGCAACTGCGCCTGGACCGACACATCGAGCGCCGCCACCGCCTCGTCGCAGATCAGCAGCCGCGGCCGGGCCGCGAGCGCCCGTGCCAGGGCCACCCGTTGACGCTCGCCGCCGGAGAGCGCGGCCGGACGGCGCGAGGCGTACGAGGCGGGCAGGCCGACCTGTGCGAGCAGGGCGTCCACCCCGGCCGCGGGCGGGCCGCCCTTCCCGCGTCCGCCCGAAGCGGCGGCCAGCGCCTCGCGCAGCGTCGCGCCCACGGTCCGCAGCGGGTTGAGCGAGGAGTACGGGTCCTGGAACACGATCTGCGCCTGTCCGGCCAGGCGCCGCCGGTCGGCGGTGCCCGGACGGTGCCCCGCGGGCAGCGCGATCCCGCCCACGGACACCGCGCCGCGGTCGAACGTCTCCAGGCCGACCGCGATCCTCGCGAGCGTCGTCTTGCCGGAGCCGGACTCGCCGACCAGGGCGACGACCGTGTTCCGCGGAACCGTCAGACTCACGTCGAGCAGCGCGGTGTGGTCCCCGGCCGACGAGCGGAACGTGCGGTCGACGGAGGCCACCACCAGCGCCGCTTCCGGCTCCGGCCGCGTGCCGGGTTCCTGGCCGTACTCCGGTGCGGCCGCGGCGATCTCGCGGGCCGCCGGCGCGGAGAGCACGCCGGCGATCTCGGCGATCCGTACACAGGCGGACCCGCGGTCCGTGTCCCCGGCGGCCGCCCCGGACCCCGCCGCCGGTGGCGGCAGCAGCTCGACCGGTGTGCTGCGGCACACCTGCGCCGCATGGGCGCAGCGGTCGGCGAACGGGCAGCCCGGACCCCGGGATCCCGGCGCGGGCACGGAGCCGGGGATGGCCGGAAGCCGCGCGAACCGCTCGCGCACGGACGGTTCGGAGGCCAGCAGTCCCGCGGTGTACGGATGCCGCGGTCCGGACTCCAGCTCCCGCGAGCGGCCGTGCTCCAGCACCTGGCCCGCGTACAGCACGTACACCCGGTCGCAGGCGGAGAACGCGACCCGCAGATCGTGGGTGATGAGGACCAGGCCCATGCGGCGGCTCTGCTGCAGACCGCGCAGCAGGTCCAGCACGGCGCGCTGATTGGCCGCGTCCAGCGCCGTGGTCGGCTCGTCCGCGATCAGCAGTTCGGGGTCGCCCGCGAGCGCCGCGGCCGCGGCGACGCGCTGGCGCATCCCGCCGGACAGCTCGTGCGGATAGCGGTCGGCGACATCGGGGGAGAGCCCGACCTCGGTCAGCCGCCGCTCCACCTCCGCACGCCGGGCCGCCCGGTCGCGCCGCAGCCGCCCGCCGTCGAGGCCGCGGAGACCGTCCGCGATCTGGCGCCCGCAGGTGAGCTGCGGATGCAGCATGGTGAACGGATCCTGCATCAGCAGGGTGACGCGCCGGCCGCGCAGCGCGTGCCGGTCGCGCGGCGACAGGGTCAGGACCTCCTGGCCGTCGATGCGAACGGAACCGCCCGTCACCCCGGTCCCCGCCGGCAGCAGCCCCGCCACCGCCCGCATGGCCAGGGACTTGCCGCTGCCGGATTCGCCGACGATGCCGATGCACTCGCCGCGGCCGACGGCCAGCGAGATGCCGTCCAGGATCGGGACCGGGCCGCCCGGCGCGGCCGTCGCCGCCACGCGCAGACCGTCGACGGCGAGCAGGGGCACGGTGGCCGGTGCGGCGGGGGCGGGACGGCTGTCCGTCGCCGGGTGCGCTGCCATCAGGACCTCCCACGGTCGGAGAACGCCTCGAACAGCCGGTCGCCGAGGAGGTTGAGGGCCACGGCCGCCGCGACGATGAGCACCGCCGGAGCGAGTGCCGCGGACGGGTTGTCGTACAGCAGGGTGCGGTTCTCGGAGAGCATCCGGCCCCAGTCGGGGGCGCCGGGCGGCACCCCGAGGCCCAGGAACGACAGGGAACTCAGCGCGACGATCGCACCGGCGAAGTTCAGCAGGGTGTTGGCCACCACGACGGGCAGCACATTGGGCCAGATGTGGCGGGTCATCACCGTGAGACGCGAGAGCCCGAGGGTCTCCGCCGCCTCGACGTACGCCCGGTGCCGCTGCTCCAGCACGGCGGACCGGACCAGCCGGATGTCGGCGGGCGACGTCAGCACGACGAGCACGCCGACGGCCAGGGCGTAGCCGCCTCCGCCGATTCCCGCGACGACGATCGTCACCAGGAGCGCGGGCAGGGCCAGCAGCAGATCGGCCCAGCGCCGCACGACGGTGTCGATCCAGCCGCCCCGGTACCCGGCGAGGAGCCCGAGGACGTTGCCGATGACCATCGACCCGATCGCGACCAGCGCCGCACCGGCGAGGGTGGACCGTGCGCCCGCGACGACCATCCGGGCGATGTCGCGGCCGAGTTCGTCCGTGCCGAGCGGATGCCCGCCGCCCGGCATGGCGGCGCCGGTGGCGAGATTCTGCGCGTCCCAGTCCGGCAGGACCAGCTGCCCGACGGCCGCGGCCAGGGCGAACAGCGACAGCAGGACGGCGCAGGAAACGGTGAGCGGGGAGAACCTGCGGGAGGTGCGGGTCTTCATGCGTTCTCCTCCTCACGGTCGCCGGACGCCGGCGCCGCAGCCGAGGTCCTCGCCGCGGGTGCGGTCCGGAGCCGCGGATCCAGCAGGGGTTGTACGAGATCGGTGGCGAGGCCGGCCAGACAGACCAGGGCGGCGATGAGCAGCGCCTCGGCCTGGACCACGGGCACGTCCCGGAAGGTGACCGAGTCGACCAGCAGGGAACCGAGCCCGGGCAGTGCGAAGACCTCCTCCACCATGACCGTGCCGGCCAGCAGGTAGGCGAGGACCAGCCCGATCCCGGTGAGGACGGGGACGACGGTGCCGCGCAGCACGTACCGCAGCAGGATGTCCCGCTCCCGCACCCCCCGGGCGCGGGCGAACGTGACGTGTTCCCGGTCGAGTTCCCGGATCACGGCCGCCCGGGTCAGTTTCAGCAGGACGGCCGTGACGGCGAGGCCGAGCGCCAGCGCGGGCAGCACCAGATGGCTCAGCCGGTCGGTGCCCGCCCCCTCGCCCGGTCCGTATGCGGGGAACCAGCCGAGCATCAGCGCGAAGACGTAGATGAGCACCAGCCCGCCCGCGAACGCCGGCGTGGACAGCGCCACCACGCCGAGGCTCTGCACGGCCCGGTCGGTGGCCCGCCGGTTGCGCAGGCCGGCCAGGACGCCCAGCGGCAGTCCGACGAGCAGCGCGACGGCGAAGCCCAGACCGACCAGCTGGCCGGTGAGCACCAGCCGGTCGCCGAGTGCGGCGCCGACGCTCTCGCCGGTACGGATCGACGTACCGAGATCGAGCCGGACGGCGTCGCTCAGCCAGTACCAGTACTGCACGGCCATCGGGCTGTCCAGGTGGTGGCGGGCCCGGACGGCGGCCAGCGCCTCGGGGGTGGCGCTGCGGGGACCGAGCAGCGTCTGGGCCGGATCACCCGGTGCGGCCTGGAGCAGGGCGAACACGGCGACGGACAGCACGACGAGGAGTCCCAGCGTGCCGCCGAGACGGCGCACCACGAGCCGGGCGGGGAGCGCGGACCGCAGCCGCGCCCGCCGGGTGACGGTCATCGCCCGCCTCCAGCCGTCAGGGGTACGGCAGGACCGGACGGCTTCAGGGGGGTGTCGCCGTCCGGTCCTGCCGCGGGAGCCGTGCCGGGGATCGGCTCGGGGGAAGCGTCCCCCGGCACGGCGGTCTGTGGGGCGGCCGCGGGACGCGGCGCCAGGTGGGTGGCGAGCCACTGCTCGGTCCGGGCGGCGGCGTCGAGGAGATGGCCGCCGTCGGTGAACTCGTGGCCCTCGTCCGGGTACACGTACAGCTCGACGGGCGCGCGGCCGGTCCGCAGCAGCGACCGGTACAGCTCGTGGGCCTGGCCGACCGGGGTGACCCGGTCCGCGGAGCCGTGGACGATCAGTGTCGGCGTGCCGCTGCCGCCGCGGGCGAAGACCGGCGAGCGCCGGATCAGCCCTTCCGGGGCGTCCGGGCCACCGATGCCGTAGGTGCGGTCGTAGCCGCCGCCGATGTTGCTGGTGTGCGTGAAGCTCAGCCAGTCGGTGGGCGCGGAGACGACGACCGCGGCGCGGAAGACATCGGTGCGGGCCGCGGCCTGGGCGGCGAGGAAGCCGCCGTAGCTGTGGCCCAGGACGGCCGTACGGTCCGGGTCGGCGAGCCCCGAGTCGACCAGGTGGCGCACCCCGGCCAGCACGTCGTCCAGGTCGGCGCCGCCGACGTCACCGACCACGGCACGGGCGTGTTCGATCCCCCGGCCGTTGCTGCCGCGCGGGTTGGGCAGCAGCACCAGGTATCCGGCGGCGGCCAGCGCCGGGGCGAGACCCAGTACGTCTCCCGGCGCGTATCCGGCGGACCAGAGCCAGGCGGGGCCGCCGTGGACGAGGACGGCGAGGGGCCGGGGCCCGGTGCGCTCGCCGCTGGACAGGACCAGCCCCTGCACGGTGCGGCCGTCGGGCGCGGACCAGAGGGTCTGCGCGGTGCGGACACGGGCGAGCACCGGGTCGGGCGTGTTGAGCGCGGTGACCGGCGCCCAGTTCCAGGCGTCCGGTCCCTCGGTGCGG
The DNA here is from genome assembly GCF_035917255.1 of Streptomyces sp. NBC_01257. Taxonomy (NCBI): domain Bacteria; kingdom Bacillati; phylum Actinomycetota; class Actinomycetes; order Kitasatosporales; family Streptomycetaceae; genus Streptomyces; species Streptomyces sp. NBC_01257. Next base: position 822,966 of record NZ_CP108472.1, on the reverse strand, counting down.
GCGACCACCGCTTCGGGTGGCCTGCCCGGTGCGTCGAGCACGGTGGCGGCCAGCCGTCCGTCGGCGCTCAGCGAGAGTCCGGGCTGGTAGCCGGCCCCGCCGAGCGTCACCGGCCCCGACCAGCAGGTGCCGGCGGGCTGTCCGGTGCGGCCGACGCGGGAGCCCGTCCCGTCCCAGCCCGCGAACCACAGTGCGCCGGGCGCGTCGTCGTCGAACCGCAGCCAGGTCGCGTCCTCGACACCGGGCACCACGGAGCTGTCCCCGGTCGTCAGGCCGACCACGACGGGGCGTCCGGCGACGATGGAGATGCCTTCGCAGACCGCGGCGGTCCGGCCGTCGGCTGCGAGCGCGGGAGCGCCCAGCTGCCCCTGCGGCGTGTACACGGTCCTGGCGGTGCGGGCGTCGAGGTCCAGGGCGGCGAAACGCGCGCCGTAGTACCCGGCGGGCAGCGTGTCCTCGCAGACCGTGGCCGCGGCGGTCGCCCCGCCGCGCCAGGCGACGTTCCACACGGTGAGCCCCGCGGGCCCGGCCTCGCGCACGGAGCCGTCGGCGAGGCCGACGAGATGCAGCGAACGGCGGCCCGTGCCCCGGGCGAAGTGTTCCGGCGCCGGTACGGATCCGAGGCGTACCGGCAGCCCGAGGTGCATGCCGTCGCGCTCGGCGCCGTCCGCCGCACAGAGCAGCAGGGCCTGGCTCCCGTCGTCGGACACCAGCAGCTCCTCCACCGCGCCGGGGGCCGTCGCGACCGTGCGGACGGTGCCGGAGACGGTGTCCAGGGCCGCGAGCCGCACCTCGGTCCCGGCCGGGCCCTCGCTCTGCGCGATGTGCAGCAGGGTGCGGGAATCCGGCAGCCAGCGCGGACTGTGACGGTCCGTCGGGGCGTCCGGCCCGGACGGTGCGCGGAGCGCGGGCGTCCCCGGGTCCGCTCCGCCGTCCCGCGCCCCGGCCGGGACCGGGGCGAGGACGAGTGCGGCATGCTCGGGACCGGCCGCCGCCACGGCGACGGCGCGGCCGTCCGGGCTGATCCGGGCCTCGACCGGGTGGACCAGGCGCAGCATCGCCTCGCGGGCGCGCCGCACGACGGTCGCAGCGGTACTGGGCATGGGGGTCCGTTCCTTGGAAGTGGCAGTGGCGGCGGGTCAGGCGGACTTGCGGATGCGGGTCGCCCACGGGCCGATGAACGCGAACGGCCCCTGGTCCAGCAGCACGAACTCCTCGGAGAACGCGGACGCGGTCTGTGCCCACCACAGGGGCAGGTAGGGGAGTTCGGCGCCCGCGGTCCGTACGGCCTTCATCAGTTCCCGGGCGCGGACGTCCTTGTCCGTCGCGGTCTTCGCGGTGTCCAGGGCGGAGTTGACCGCCGTGTTGTCGTAGTGCGCGATGTCCGTCGCGGTGGCCGCCGCGTTGAGGTACGGGTCCGCGAGTTCGGCCGGGTCGCCGGTGACGGGGAAGTACCACAGGAACTGCAGGGGCTGCTTGCCGGAGCCGAGCTCCGCCACCCACTGCTCCAGGGTGATCTCCTTGACGTTCAGTGTGATGCCGATCTTCTTGAGCGAGGCGGCGAGTGCGAGCGCCGCCTTGCCCAGCTGGGGACCGCTGTTGGGGTAGTGGAGTTCGGCCGTGAAGCCGTCCTTCGCCGAGGACCTGGCCAGCTCGGTCCGTGCGGCCGCCAGGTCGAAGTCCGGGGAGGGGATCGCGTCGTAGCCGGAGCGGACCTCGTCCGCCGGCAGCAGATCGCCCCACATCTCGCGGGAGGGCAGCGCGTCGGCGACCTCGGCCTTGCCGTGCAGGATGCCCTTCACCATGCCCGTGCGGTCGGCCGCGTGGGCGATGGCGCGGCGGACGTGCACGTCGTCGAACGGTGCTCGGGACGTGTCGAACGCGAGCGACACCACGGAACGGTCGCCGGTGTACGTGACGCGCGCGCTCGACTCCCAGCCGCGGGCCTCGTCCGACGCGAGGCTCAGGGCGCCGTCCACCGCGCCGGACTTCATCGCGACCAGCCGCGTACCCGCGTCCGGCACGAAGGAGAGCTTCAGCTTCCGCACGGCGGGCCTCTCGCCCCACCAGGCGTCGTTGCGCTCCAGCAGGACGTGGTCGTCGGCGGCGAACTCGGTGATCCGGTACGGGCCGGTCCCCAGCAGCAGCGTCTTCGACGTACCGATCCGCCCCTGGTTGCGGGTGAGGAAGGCGCGGCTGCTCACGAGGAGACCGCCCGCCGTCGTCGTCCAGGCGAACATCGCGTCCGGGGCCTTCAGCCGGATGGTGACCTCGTGGTCGCCGGAGGCCCTCACGGACTCGACGCCCGCGTAGGCGTAACCGAGGGCGGAACCGTTCTTCGGGTCCCTGATGGCCTCGACGGAGGCCACCACGTCGTCCGCGGTGAACGGGCTGCCGTCGGTGAACGTGACCCCGCGGCGCAGGGTGTACACATACGTCCTGGCGTCGGGCTGCTTCCACGACGCGGCGAGTCCCGGCCCCAGCTTTCCGGACGGGTCGACCGACAGCAGGGACTCCTGGGCGAGCACCGCGACCAGGTAGTTGAGGACGCCGGACTCGCGGCCCACGTCGAGGCTGGAGAGCGACGACGGCAGAGCGAGCGTGAGGGTGCCGATCTGCGCGTCGGCGCCCTGCGCACCGGTCCCCGAGCCTGCCGCGCCGTCCCCGGAGTCCTTCGCGGGCGGGGGCGCACACGCGGCGAGCACACCGGACGCGGCGAGGGCGCCCATGCCGGCGAGGCCCAGCATTCGGCGTCGGCTGAGAGTGCCACCCGGTTCCGAAGTCATCGGGAACCATCCATTTCGCTTCGTCCACTGATGCTGCCCAACTGGGCGTGGACAGTATCCGAAGGCTTTGAGGGCGTCAAAGGGTGGCTAATAACTGTCCGAAACGTGGACATCAGATCGTCACTTATGCCATGAAAGGGGTGTAGAGCTCTCCGTGTTCTCGACGGGTGGATATGGCCGTCGGATGGTGACCGCACAGAGCCGGCATTGCGCGCCGGGCCGCCCGGGCGGCAGCGAAAACGACGTGCGCACGGCCGGGGGCGCTGTCAGGCTGCGCCGGTGAACCATGACCACATCTCCGCGCTCGCCCATGCCGCCCACCCGGTCAAGGCCCCGCTCGACGACGACTCGGTGACACGGCTTCTCCGCCATGCCGTCCCCCACGGTGACGCGCGGGCGCTCGATCTGGGCTGCGGGGGAGGGGAATGGCTCCTGCGCGCCCTGGACGGGCACCCCGGCCTGCGGGCCGAGGGCGTCGACATCTCCGAGGGCTCCCTCCGGCTGGCGGGCGAGGCCGCCGACCGGCTCGGTGTGCGCGGGCGCCTCGTGCTGCACCAACAGGACGGCGCCGCTTTCACCTCCCAGGACCCGTTCGACCTCGTCCTCAGCGTCGGGGCCGCGCATGTCTTCGGCGGACTGCTGCCGACCCTCGCGGCCGCCCGCGAGCACCTCGCTCCCGGCGGCCGCGTACTGATCGGTGACGGCTACTGGGAACGCGAACCGGCACCGGAGGCCGTCGAGATGCTCGGGGACTTCTCCGACCTGGCGACCACCCTGGACCTGGTCGCCGCCGACGGCTGGACACCCGTCCACGGCCACATCAGCTCGCGGGGCGAACTGGACGCCTACGAGTGGGCCTGCTGGGGATCCCTCGCCTCCTGGGCACTGGACAACCCCGCGCACCCGGACAGCGCGGAGGTGCTCGAAACGGCGGCGACCCGCCGCACCGAGTGGCTGCGCGGCTACCGGGAGACATGGGGCTTCGTGACCCTGGTGCTGCGCTCCACCTCCGGCTGACTCCGGCCCGCGCCCCGTCGCACCCGCGTGGTCATTGCGGCCCTGTGAACACACCCGCCGCCGGGAATACGTGCGAGGGGAACGGACTTGCTGCTGTCGGGGCGTCCGGTGTCCGGCCCGGGTGCCCGTGCCCGAACAGAGAGAGGCAGACCATGTCCAAGGCGTACGTCTTCACCCGCAACGGCGGACCGGAGGTGGAGGCCCTCGTGGACCAGGACACGCCGGTGCCCGGCCCCGGGGAACTGCTCGTCGCCGTCAGGGCGGCGGGGGTCAACCCGGTGGACTGGAAGCTGCGCGCGGGCTACACCAGGCCCGGCAGCGAGCCCCAGCCGTTCCCCACCGTGCTCGGCAGCGAGGCCGCGGGGGTCGTCGAGGCGGTCGGCCCGGGCGTCGAGGGATTCGCGCCCGGCGACGAGGTCTTCGGCAACCCGGTGACCGGCGGGTACGCCGAACACACGCTGCTGCCCGTCTCGGTGACCGCGCACAAGCCGGCCGGGCTCCCGTTCGCCGACGCGGCGGTGCTGCCGGTCGCGGCCGCCACCGCGTACGACGGGGTGCGTCAGCTCGGCCTCGCCCCGGGGGCCACGCTCCTGGTCACCGGCGCCGGCGGCGGTGTCGGCACCGCCGCGGTCCAGCTCGCCCGCCACGCGGGGGTGCGGGTCATCGGCGCCGCGAGCGCGGCCAAGAAGGACTTCGTCGAGTCGCTCGGCGCCGTGCACGTCGCCTCCGGCCCCGGACTCGCCGACCGGGTCCGAGCGGCGGCGCCCGACGGTGTCGACGCGGTCTTCGACCTCGTCGGCGGCGACACGCTGCGCGAGGTGGCCCCGCTGCTCTCCGACCCCGCCACGCTGATCAGCGCCGGCGGCAAGCCCCTCGCGGTGGAGCTCGGCGGGGCGGCCGTCGAACGGGCCAGGAACGCGGCCGTGCTCGACGAGGTGGCGAAGCTCGTCGTCTCCGGTGTCCTGCGCACGTTCGTCACCCGGACCTTCCCGCTCGCCGGCGCGGGCGAGGCGCTGCGCGCGGTGGAGAGCGGTCATGCGCTCGGGAAGATCGTGATCGAGGTGACCGCGTGAGTCCCGAACGAATCGACCCGGCCGGCGCCGGCGGGGGTGCGCATCCCCTGGACGACCCGGTGGGCACCGCGCTGAGGGGGCCGCACGCCCACTTCGCCGAGCGCCGCGGCCGCATCCTGCGCTACCCGCCGGACGTCACCCCCTGGATCGCCCTGCCGGACCGCCCGGAGGCCGCCGACTGGGCCGACGCCGCGGCACTCGCCGGACCCGGCGGCTCCGTCACCATCACCGCGTTCCACGAGCCGCCGCCGGACGACTGGGAGGTCGTCTTCCACGCCGAGGGCGTCCAGCTCGTCGACGCCGGAGTGGACGCCGCCCCGTTCCCGGAGGCCGTACGGCTCGGATCCGCCGATGTGCCGGAGATGCTGGACCTCGTCGCCCGGACCCGGCCCGGCCCCTTCGAGCGCCGCACAGTCGAGCTCGGCACCTACCTCGGTGTGCGGCGCGACGGTGTGCTGGTCGCCATGGCGGGCGAACGCATGCGCCCGCCCGGCTGGAGCGAGATCAGCGGCGTCTGCACGGACGAGTCCGTGCGCGGGCAGGGGCTCGCCGGCGGACTCGTGCGGGCCGTCGCCCACGAGATCAGGGAACGCGGCGAGACGCCGTTCCTGCACGCCGCCGCCTCCAACACCAACGCCGTCCGGCTCTACGAGGCGCTCGGCTTCGCGCTCCGCCGCCGTACGCCGTTCCTCTCGGCGCTCGTACCGGAGCACCCGCCGGTACGCCGGTCCGGCACCGTACGGGACGACGTCCGTGAGGCAGTCACGCGCTGACGGCCGGCCCGGGACCTCCGGCTCCCGGGGGCCCCGGGCCGTGGCCTTCGGCCGGGGCCCCGGACCCCGGCCCGGGACCTCCGGGCCGCCGAGCCCGGGTCGATGGCTGTTGCCGAAGCCGGTTCCGGGACCTTCGGCGCGACGGCTGGGGCCGTAAGCCTCGTGTGCCGACCGTGGCGGCTCGGGTGCACTGGGAATGAACGCCGGCAGCGGGCCGGCACATCCCAGGGAGGACACCGCCGTGACGATCGGGCTTCAGCACCAGCCGAAGACACGGGAACCCGTGCTCCCGGGGCTGGACCCCGGAGAGGCGGCCGTGCTGGCGCCGAGGGTCGGCAACCGGGCGCTGTTCGGCGGTCTGGCCCTGCTCATCGCGGTGATCGTCCTGCTCGACATGGGCTCGGGCGACGAACTGCGCATCGTGCCGCTCCTGGTCGTCGTGCCCGCGCTCGTCTCCGTCTTCGGCACGGTCCGGCAGACCGTGGGCGTGGCCTCCTGGATCATGGTGGTGGCCGTCATCTCGCGGCTGATGTCCGGCGGGACGTTCTGGGACATCACCAGCAGCGTGCTGTTCACGGTGCTGGCGTGTTTCCTCGGCGTCGGCGCCTGCAAGCTGCGCATCCGCCACGCCACCGAGATAGCCAGGCTGCGCTCCGCCGCCGTCGCGCTCCAGCGCCAGATCCTGCGCCCGCTGCCCATCCTGACCGACCAGGTCGCCGCCCACGGCACCTACGCGCCGATCGAGGAGGACCGCCTGGTCGGCGGCGACATCTACGAGGTCGTCCAGTCGCCCTACGGGACCCGGGTGATCATCGGCGACGTCCAGGGCAAGGGGCTCGCCGCTATCGGCGCGGGCTTCGCCGTACTCGGCGCGTTCCGCGAGGCGGCCATCCGCGAACCCACCCTGACCGGTGTCGTCGACGCCCTGGAGGACGCGGTGGCCCGGCACAACGCCTTCTCCGCCCAGACCGGCGAGCTCGAACGCTTCGTCACCGCCCTGGTGCTCGGTCTCGACGGCGCGGGACGCGTCCAGGCCGTCAACTGCGGCCATCTGCCGCCCCGGCTGCTGCACGACGGAGTGGCGGGCCCCGTCCCGCTGCGCCGCACCTCGGTGCCGCTGGGCATGGCGGAGCTCAGCAGCGAGGCGCGCGTCACGGAACGGCTGGACTTCCCGCCCGGTGCGACGCTCCTGATGTTCACCGACGGAGTGACCGAGGCCCGGGACGCCGCCGGCACCTTCTACCCGCTGGACACCCGGCTCGACCGCTGGGCGGGCCTGGGTCCCCGGGAACTGCTCGACGCGCTCCACGCCGACCTGGAGGAGTTCTCCGGAGGAGTGCGCCGCGATGACATCGCCGTGCTCGCCCTGCGCCGGACGCCGTCCGGCGTGCACCGCTCCGCCCTGCCCGGTCGGGGCGCACAGCGGGCCGCCGAGGTGTTCAGCGGCCGCTGACGGCGCTGCCCCGTACCTCCAGGTCCTGCCGGAGACCGAGCCTCCGCGCGCCCTCACTATGTCCCGATGCGACTTATGTCGCGCCGGGACATTTCTGGGTGTACGGTGCATGTATGAACGCGGAACGGAAGACACCGGAGAGGCGGAGCCGCAAGGCCCGCCGGACCCGGGACACGCTGGCCCAGGCCGCGATCGAGCTCGTGCTCGACCGGGGTCTGAAGGACGTGACGGTCGAGGAGATCGCGGAGCGCGCGGACGTCGACCGCCGCACGTTCAGCCGGTACTTCGCGAGCAAGGAAGCCGCCGTCCTGGACTCGGTCCGCGGCGACGGCGACCGGATCAACGACGCCCTGCGGGCCCGTCCCGCCGGCGAACCGCCGCTCACCGCGTACCGCCGGGCCGTTCTGGACTGGCTCGCGGACCCCGGGGCGCAGGCCTGGCACCGCCGCCCGAGGATCTTCGAACTGCTGGTCCTCGCCCAGCGGGAACCGACCCTCTACGCGGCGTTCCACCACATCCGGGTGGACGCCCAGGAGGACTCGGTCACCCTCATCGCCGACCGGCTCGGCGTCGACCCGCGGCAGGACATCCGCCCCGCCGTCACGGTCGCCGCCGGAGCCGGAGCGCTCCTCGCCGCCCAGGCCGCCTGGGTGCGCGGAGGCTGCCCCGAAGAGCTGCCCCGGCTCGTCGAGCAGGCATTCGACGTCCTTGCGGCGGACCTGCTCACGCAGCCGCCCGCCGGACCGGCGTCACACAGCACCACGGAAGGAAACGGAACATCATGAGCACCACCCCCACCCCCGCCGACCAGGAGTTCGCCGGCCGCACCGCCCTCGTCACCGGAGGGGCCTCCGGCATCGGTCTGGCCCTCTCCCACCGGCTCGCCGCCGCCGGCGCGTCCGTCGTCGTCGCCGACTACGACGAGGAGAGCGCCCGCAAGGCGGTCGCCGCCCTGGAGGCGACCGGCGCCAAGGCCGCCGCCGTGGCCATGGACGTCACCGACCCGGCCTCCGTCGAAGCGGGTGTGCGGTTCGCCGTCGACACCTTCGGAGCCCTGCACCTCGCCGTGAACAACGCCGGCATCGGCGGCCCGAGCAACCCGACCGGCGACTACGCCGTCGATGACTGGAACCGGGTCGTCGCCACCAACCTGAGCGGCGTCTTCTACTCCATGCGCCACGAGCTCCCGGCCATCGTCGCCGCGGGCGGCGGCGCCATCGTCAACATGTCGTCGATCCTCGGCACCAACGGCTTCGCCGGCTCCCCGGCGTACGTCGCCGCCAAGCACGGCGTCGTCGGCCTCACCAAGACGGCGGCACTCGAGTACGCGGCACAGAACGTCCGCGTCAACGCGGTGGGCCCCGGCTTCATCGACACCCCGCTGCTGCGCAACACGGACGGCCCGGCCCGCGACCACCTCATCTCGCTGCACCCGGCCGGACGCCTCGGCACCGCGGAGGAGGTGGCGGAACTCACCGCCTTCCTGCTCTCCGACCGCGCGTCCTTCATCCACGGCAGCTACCACCTGGTGGACGGCGGCTACTCCGCCTCCTGAGTGGCGGACGGGGGACAGGGGGGCGAGAAAGAGAACAGCAGAAGTCAAGGAGGACCCATGAAAGCCGTCCAGTACCGCACCGTCGGCGCCGCACCCGAGGTCGTCACCGTGCCCGACCCGGAGCCCGGGCCCGGCCAGGTGCTGCTGAAGGTCACCGCAGCGGGCGTCTGCCACTCCGACATCGCGGTGATGAGCTGGCCCGCGGAGCAGCTGACGTTCCCGCTGCCGCTCACCCTCGGACACGAGGGCGTCGGGACCATCGCCGCACTCGGCGACGGGGTCGAGGGGCTGACCGTCGGCGACTCCGTCGCGGTCTACGGCCCCTGGGGTTGCGGTACCTGCGTCAAGTGCGCGGAAGGCAAGGAGAACTACTGCCTGCGCGCCAAGGAGCTCGGCATCAACCCGCCCGGACTGGGTGCGCCCGGCGCCATGGCCGAGTACATGATCGTCGACGACCCGCGCCACCTGGTGCCGCTGGGCGACCTCGACCCGGTCCAGGCCGTGCCGCTCACCGACGCCGGCCTCACCCCGTACCACGCGATCAAGCGCTCGCTGCCCAAGCTGGTCCCCGGCGCGACCGCCGTCGTCATCGGCACCGGCGGCCTCGGCCACGTCGCCATCCAGCTGCTGCGCGCCATGACGGCCGTCCGGGTCATCGCCCTGGACGTCACCGAGGACAAGCTCGCGCTGGCCCGCACGGTCGGTGCCCACGAGACCGTCCTGTCCGACGCGCACGCCGCGGACCGGATCCGTGAACTGACCGGTGGCATCGGTGCCCAGGTCGTCCTGGACTTCGTCGGGGCGCCGCCGACCGTCGCCACGGCGGGCGCCGCGGCCGCCATCGACTCCGACGTCACGATCGTCGGCATCGGCGGCGGAGCACTGCCGGTGGGCTTCGGCTCCCTGCCGTTCAACACGTCGGTGACCGCCCCGTACTGGGGTTCCCGGTCCGAACTGGCCGAGGTCCTCGACCTGGCCCGCACGGGCGCCGTCGAGGTGCACGTCGAGACGTACACGCTGGACGAGGCTCCGCTGGCGTACGAGCGCCTGCACGACGGCAAGATCAACGGCCGCGCGGTCATCCTGCCCAACGGCTGATCCCTGCCCGTCCCCGCGGGCCGGCGCATCGCGCGCCGGCCCGCGGTGGCGTGCCGCGGACCGTTGCGCACCTCCCACGGATACGGAGACACTGCCCGCATGGGATTCCTCGTGCTGATGACGCTGCCCGGGCTGGTCATCGGGCTGACCGTCGCCGCCTTCCTCGACCAGCTGCTGCTGCGCGCGGGACGGGCCGGTCTGCTGCCGTGGCGCAACAGCGCGCGGCAGGGCCAGATCTCGGCGACCGGGTTCGAGCAGCTGCACGCGACGTTCTCGCCCGGCAAGCAGAGCGAGCTCAAGGAGCGCCAGAGCGCCCTGCTCCTGCGTGACGACGAGGAGGACGGCGCGCCGCCCCACCGCACCACCGTCGACCTCGACGGCGGCCTCGCCGTCGTCCGCCTCCCCGGTCACAGCGCCTAGGCTCCGTTGCGAGAGTGCTGGTCATGTCCCAGGACACGTGCGGAGATCCTGGCCCTGCTGCACCCCACTTGCCGGGCAGATCCACCACGTGGCGGCGGACGGCTGCCACACGCCGCGCCTGGCCGGCGAGCCGGAGGCGCCGACGGCGGACCCGCCGTGGGCCGACCGGGCCGCGTCAGCCGCGCAGCTCGGCCAGGTCCTCGTCCGTGAGCGTGAGGTCGCGGGCCGCCATGTTCTCCTCCAGGTGCGCGAGGTTCCCGGTGCCGGGGATGGCGAGCATGACCGGTGACGAGGCGAGCAGCAGGGCGAGCTGCACCTGCGCGACGGTCGCGTCCAGCCGGGCCGCGACCTTCTCCAGGCGCCGGGTGTCCAACGGCTCGCGTCCGCCGCCGAGCAGGAAGAACGGCACGTACGCGATGCCCGCCGCCTCGCACTCCGCGAGGAGCGCCAGGTCGTCGGCGTACGGATTCTGCACGCAGGCGACGGGCGCGACGGACCGCGCCTCCGCGAGCTGCGCGGCGTCGATGTTGCTGACGCCCAGGTGCCGGATGAGGCCCTCCCGCTGGAGCCCGGCGAGCACGGCGAACCGCTCGGCGACGGACTCGCCGCCGGGGCCGCTCATGCCGCCGACGCGGAGGTTGACGACGTCGAGCCGGTCGACGCCGAGGGCGCGCAGGTCCGCCTCGACGAGGCCGCGCAGCTGGTCGGGGGTGGCCTGGCCGCTGGGCATGCCGTCGGGGCCGGGGAGCGGGCCGACCTTGGTCGCGATGACCAGGTCCTCGGGGTAGGGGGCGAGCGCCTCGCGGATCAGTTCGTTGGCGCGGACGTCGCCCCGGGCGTAGAAGGCGGCGGTGTCGATGTGGTTCACGCCCAGCTCGACGGCCCGCCGGAGGACCGCGATGCCGTCCTCGGGGGTGCGGGCGGGGCCGTCGAACGTGCTCATGGGCAACCGCATGGCGCCGAAGCCGAGACGGTTGACGGGGAGGTCGCCGCCGAGGGCGAAGGTGGTGGTGGTCATGGCTTCATGCTCTCCGTGGGGGCCGGGGCGGCCCAGCGCGTGGCAGCTTGCTGCCAGACCTGCGGGCTGCGGGATGCTGCGAGACTGGCGGTATGCGGAACGAACAGATCTTCTCGGTCCACGGCGACGCGGAGCTGCTGGCGCGCGCCGGACACCTCCTCGAATCGGCCCGCAACGAGTTCCTGTGCGCCGCCCGCACCCTGACGACGTGGCCCCGGCCCGCGACGTGGACGACGCCGGGCCCCGACTTCACGACCCGGAAGCTGCTCACCCCGGCGGCCCTCACGGACGAGGCGACCAGGGACCACCTGCGGCTGGTGCTGGGCGCGGGTGCCCAGGTGCGCATCACCGACGCGGAGCTCCCGCACGAGACGATCATCATCGACCGCCGCGTCATGATCCTGGCCGGCCGCGAGGCGCCTGCCGGCCGCGAGTACTCCGTGACGACGTCGAAGAACATGATCGACGGCGTCCACTCGCTGTTCGACGCGATGTGGAACCGGTCGGCGGACTACACGACGTACCTGGCGACGGACACCCCGCACCTGAACCCGGAGTCCCGCGCCATCCTGGAGGCCCTGAGCACGGGCCTCACCGACGCGTCGGCCGCCCGTCGGCTGGACGTCTCCCTGCGGACGTACCGCCGCCGCGTGGCGGACCTGATGGTGACGCTGCAGGCCGCCTCGCGCTTCCAGGCGGGACTGAGGGCCGGGGAACTGGGGCTGCCGGGGCGGTGAGGGCGGGGCGTCACGGCGGGGGCCGTGGGGTCACACCCTCCGAACGTGTGCCGAGGTGACGTCACTCCGCCGGGGTCGCCTGCGTGACGTTCACCGCGTTGCCGTCGGGGTCCCGGATGTGGGCGACCCTCTGCCCCCACGGCATGTCCTTGGGGCCGCTGCTGACCGAGCCGCCCAGCGCCTCCACCCGGCCGAGGGTCTCGTCGACGTCGTCGACACCGATGCTGAGCAGGATCCTCGGCGCCGCCCCGTCCCCCGGGTCCGGCTTGGTCACCAGGCCGAGGTCGGTGTCGCCGATGCGCAGGCCGAGGTAGAAGGCCGGACCTGCCGCCGGCACCCGGAAGATCTCCTCGGCGCCGAACAGGTCCGTGTAGAACCGGCGCAGGACGTCCTGGTCGGCGGTCAGGATCACGGGCTGGATGGTGGACATGGCACTCCTGTCGAGAACGGTCGCGGCACTGATCGGACCGTTCACGAACGGAGAACTCATCGGCGAGCCCCGGGCTTTCCGAGGGCGTGCGTGGCGGTGGCCGGACGGCGTCCCGGGCGGCCTGCCGTGCCGACGCCGCGATCAGCGCAGGTCGCTACAGCTCGTAGTCCTCGGCCAGAGCCTCCCAGGTGATGGCGCGCAGCGCGGCATCCGCGTTCTCGCCGGCCGGCACCTCCGGGGCCGGCTGGAACCAGGCCGCGGCCAGGACGGAGCCGTCCATCGCCGTGGCGAGCGGTGCGGAGTCGAAGAGGCCGACGCAGGCCACACCGGGCAGCACCTCGACGGGGCCGAGACGGCCGGGGGCCCGGTCCGGGTACTCGGGCGTGGGCTGAACGAGATGGACCGGCGTGGAGGGGTACGCGGTCTCGGCCTGCTGCCGGAGTCGGCTGATCCTCCGGTCGTTGACCCGCTTGCACGGGTAGCCCGCCAGCATTCCCCCGTAGGTCGAGGAGATCCGCAGCTCGACGAGCTGGATCCACCGACCGGACAACAGGACTATGTGACCCAGTGACATGGCGACACGATAGGCCGACGGCCCCCGCGTGGAGGCCGGTTCCGGAGGCATGAATGAACGGTCCCGATACTGGATGTGCCGGGGTGATCCCGACAGCGCGGCGAGCGTGCGTGCCAGACGCCGCCGAGCAGGCGGGACTTTCGAAACACGCCCTGGGCCCTTTCGTTCGGACAGGGCCCCGCTCACCGTGAAGCGGTGACCAGCGGGCGCAGCCGGCTGTCGCGCAGCCGTTCCACCGCAGGGGCGCAGAGGCGCGCCGCCGAGGTCAGCGGCCAGGCGACCAGGGCGCCGGCCAGCAGCCCGATCAGCACATCGTGCGGGTAGTGCGCCCCGACCCAGACCCGGGAGGCGCCCATCAGCAGCGCGGCGGTGAGCGCGGCCGCACCCAGCCGGCGGTCGGCCAGCCAGATCGCCGTCGCCGCCGCTGCCGCGATGGCTGCGTGATTGCTGGGGAAGGACCAGTCGCCCAGTGGCGGGCACGCCTCCACCGTCACGACATGCAGCGTCCGGCACGGCCGTTGTTCGTGGAAGACCGACTTGACCACGTCGTTGACGAGGTACGCGGACACCACGACGAGCGGCGCGCACAGCGCCATCGCGGTGCGCGCGGGATCGCCGCCGCGCGAGCGCCACCAGGACGCGAGCATCAGCACGGCGAACAGGACCATCCCGTAGTCCGACCAGAGCCGGACGGCGGAGTCCAGGCCGCCGGGGGAGCGTTGGGCCAGCTCGGTGACCCAGGTGTAGAAGCCGTCGTCGAACGAGGGGGCGGCGAATGCGGACGTCGTCACTGGCCTTCTCCTTCGGCGGTGCGCCGGGCGCGGGAGCGGAGCAGCTCGGCGGCGAGGGGAATGAGGGAGACCGCGACCACCACGGCGACGACCGGCAGCAGATAGCGGTCGATGTTCGGCACGGAGGACCCCAGCCCGTATCCGGCGAGGACCAGGCCGGCCGTCCAGATGACACCGCCGACGGCCTGCCACAGCGTGAAGAGGCGCACCGGCACGTTCAGCGCACCGGCCAGGGGGTTGAGCACTGTGCGCACCACGGGGACGAAGCGGGCCAGCACGATCGCACGGCCGTGCCCGTACCGGGCGAGCAGCTCCTCGGCGCGGTCCGCGCCCTCGCGGAGCCGCCCGGCGCTCCGGCGGGCGAGCAGCGCGCGGCCGCCGCGCCTGCCGATCCCGTACCCGGTCTGCGCGCCGAGCAGCGCACCTGCCACCGCGGCCACCAGTACCTGGGGCAACGACAGAGCGACCGGCCCGTGGGTCCCGGGCACGCACAGGAGCCCCGCCGTGAACAGCAGTGAGTCGCCCGGCAGGAAGAAGCCGACGAGCAGACCCGTCTCGGCGAAGAGCACGACGGCGATGCCGAGCACACCGAACGCCGACAGCAGCGAACCGGCGTCCAGCGGGTTCACCGCCAACGGCGGCGGCGCCGACAGGAGAACGGGCATGGTGACGGCCTCCCATAATGGTGAGCGGGCGGACCGGCGGAACGCCCGGACCGACTACAGTGATGTAGACGGTCTACATCACTGTAGACGCTCGGGCGGGGAGGAGAGTTCCATGTCCCAGGTGAACGGAATACCGGGTGGCGATAGCAACCCCCGGGAGCACGGCGCCACGCCCTCCACGCGGCCGGGCCGGGCCGCACCCGAGCAGGAGGTGCCGGCCGCCCCCGGCCCGCAGTCCCCGCCCGGATCCGGGCCCGCCCCGACGGACCGCGCCGCGGTCGAGCGACGCTCCTCCGGCGCTCTGGAGTCCACGATCCTGGCGGCCCTCTGGGCGGCCGGGACCCCGCTGACACCCGGTCAGGTGCAACGGGAGATCGGCACCGAACTCGCCCGCACCACCGTCACCACGATCCTTTCGCGCCTGTACGAGAAGGGCTCGGTCACCCGCAGCAGGGCGGGGCGCGGGTTCGCGTACACCCCCACGGAGGACGCGGCCGGACTGACCGCCCGCCGGATGCACAGCGAACTGCGCAAGGAGCACGACCGCGGCACGGTGCTCGCCCGGTTCGTCTCGCAGCTCACGGACGAGGACGAGCAGCTGCTCCGCGAGCTCCTCGACGGCGACGCCCGATGATCTACGCCGTATGGATTCCCCTGCTGACGCCCTTCGTCGTCGTGCCCGCCGCACGCCGGCTGGCCGACGCGCTCGCGCCCGCACGGGCCGTGCGGCTCCTCGCCGTGACGGCGGCGGGTCTGGCCCTGTGCACGGTGCTCGCCCTGGCCCTGCTGGTGGTGCCGGGGGCCGGCCGGCTGTCCGTCGTCGCCGCCGCGGGTGAGTTCGTCCACCCCCTGGCGGCTGCCGCGCCGGCCGTCGCCGTCCCGCTCGCGGCGGCCGCCCTCGCACTGCTCGCGTGCTGCGCCGTGGCCCTGGCCCGTGCGGTGCGCGGCCACTGGAGCCAACTGCACCGGGCGGCCCGCCATGACGGCGACGACGGGGACGAACTGGCGGTCCTGCGGGACAGCCGCCCGGACGCCTACGCCTTGCCGGGGCGGCCGGGCAGCCCCGGACGCATCGTCGTCACCACCGGCATGCTGCACGCTCTCGAACCCGCCGAACGCGACGTGCTCCTGGCCCACGAGCGCGCCCATCTCACCGGCCGCCACCACCTCTACCTCGTGCTCGCCGAACTGTCCGTGCGCTGCCATCCGGCGCTGCGCGCCCTGCGCGCCCCTCTGGGCTACGCACTGGAGCGCTGTGCGGACGAGGCGGCCGCGCTCGCCGTCGGGGACCGCCGGGTGGCGGCCCGCGCGATCGGGCGGGCCGCACTCGCCGCCGGGTCCGCCGGAGCCCCGCCCGCACCCCGCCCCGCAGGCGCGCTTCCGGCAGCCGCCGGACCCGTCCCACGACGTGTCGCCGCGCTGCTGGGCCGGCCCGTCGTGCGCCCGCGGATCGGCCGGGCCGCGGCCGCGACCCTCCTTGCCTGCCTGGCGGTGTCGGGCGCCGCCGCGCTCGACGCCACCTACGACCTGCACAGCAGCATCGAGACCGCCCAGGGCGAGACCCCGTAGGTGCAGGCCCGTTCCCGCACGCTCGCCGTGTGGACCGAGCCGCACCCGATCCGGGAAAAGGACCTGACAGCCCCCGCGGGTCCGTGACTACACTGACATCCATGGGTTCGTACTACTTCTTCCGCTGATTCCGTCAGGGACGCCGCCGCGCGACGCACGGTTCACCGCGCGCACCGCCGTCCCCCACAGGACCGTCCGGAATCCCCGACCGCCGCGCCCCGTCACGGGCCGCCGAGGCATGCACCCTTCAGGGAAGACCACCCATGCCCCTCCAGCACGACCACGCCCAGCTGACCGTCAAGGACGTCTCCAAGGCGTACGGAGACCGCGTAGTCCTCGACCAGGTGTCACTCACCGTCCGCCCCGGCGACCACGTCGGCGTCATCGGCGAGAACGGCTCCGGGAAGTCCACCCTCCTGCGGCTGATCGCCGGTGCCGAGACGCCGGACAGCGGCGAGATCTCCGTCCGCTTCGACGGCGGCACCGGCTACCTCTCCCAGACGCTCGCCCTCGACCCCGCCCGCACCGTCCAGGACGCCGTCGACACCGCCCTCGCCGAACTGCGCACGCTGGAGCGGCGGATCCGCGACGCGGAGGCGGCACTCGCCGCACCGGGCGGCGCCGACGACGCGCGACTCGCCGCGTACGGAGACCTGCTGACGGAGTACGAGGAGCGCGGCGGATATCTCGCCGACTCGCGGGCCGACGCCGCACTGCACGGGCTCGGGATCGGGCACCTGGCCCGGGAGCGCACCCTCGGCAGTCTCTCCGGCGGTGAACAGTCCCGGCTCGCCCTCGCCTGTGTGCTGGCGGCAGCACCCGAACTGCTGCTCCTCGACGAGCCGACGAACCACCTCGACCTCCGGGCCGTCACCTGGCTGGAGGACCACCTGCGCGCCCATCGCGGCACTCTCGTGGTGATCACCCACGACCGGGCGTTCCTGGAACGGACCACCACCGTCATCGTCGAGGTCGACCGCGATCTGCGCGGCGTCGTCCGGTACGGGGACGGCTGGGACGGCTACCGCACCGCGAAGGCGGCGGCCCGCCGCCGCTGGGCGCAGGAACACCAGGAGTGGCTGGACGAACTGGCCCGCACCGAAGAGCTCGTGGGCGCCGCAGGACAGCGCCTCGCCGCCACCGGCAAGGACCCGGGGGAGGGCTGGGGGAAGCACCGCCGCTCGCACGAGGCGAAGCTGTCCGGGCAGGTCCGGGCGGCCAGGACCCGGCTGGAAGCCCTCCGCAGGGCGCCCGTGCCTGCGCCGCCGCAGCCGTTGCGGTTCTCCGCCGGACTCGCCCTCGCCGACGAGGGCGCGGGGGACCGGGGACCGCTCGTGGAGCTCACCTCCGTCGCGGTCGGCGACCGGCTGAGCCTGCCCGCGCTGCGACTGGACCGCGGGCAGCGGCTCCTGGTCAGCGGGCCCAACGGGGCCGGGAAGTCGACCCTCCTGCGCGTCCTGGCGGGGGACCTCGCCCCCGACACGGGCACGGTGCGCCGCCGGGCCAGGATCGGCTACCTCCCGCAGGAACTCCCCGTCCGGCCGACCCGGCGCACCCTGCTCGCGACCTTCGCGGCCGGCCGGCCCGGCCACGCCGGCGAGTACACCGGCCTGCTCCTCGCGCCCGGCCTCTTCCGCCCCGAGGACCTGTCGGTTCCCGTCGCCGCGCTCTCCGTCGGCCAGCAGCGGCGGCTGGCCCTGGCCCGGCTGGTCACCCGGCCCGCCGATCTGCTGGTGCTGGACGAACCGACCAACCACATCGCCCTGGACCTGGTGGAGGAGCTGGAAGCGGCGCTGGCGGCGTACGAGGGCGCCGTCGTGGTCGTCTCGCACGACCGCAGCTTCCGCGGCCGGTTCACCGGCGACCGGCTGGAACTCGACGCGGGACGGCCGGTCGCCCGCACCTGAGCGGGCACCACCGGACGGCGGGGGGCCCGGGCCGCCACGGCTGCGGCCTCAGTCCTCGCCGTGCCGGTCCGGGCCCTGCCCGTCCGCCAGCCGTTCGCGCAGCCGCTCCACGAACACCCGCTGTCCCTTGACGAGCCGTTCGGCCGCGACCTCCGGCGCGCACCAGGCGAACCGGTCGATCTCCGGGAACTCCCGCTGCACGCCCGAGCCTCGCGGCCACTCCATGGTGAACGTCCCCGGTACGGCGTCCGCCGGATCCAGCTCGGCCTCCACCGCCCACACCGTCACGGTCTTGCCGCCGGACTGGCGCGACTCACCCAGCGCCACCCACGCACCGTCCGGTACCGGACGGCCGAACTCCTCCCCGAACTCCCGCCCGGCCGCTGCCCGTGCCGTCTCCCCGGGCTCGTACTCGCCCTTCGGCACCGACCACGCCGCGCTCTCCCGGCGCGCCCAGAACGGCCCGCCCATATGACCGATGAGGACCTCGAAGGAGGGCCCGCGCCTTCGGAACAGGAGGAGACCGGCGCTGCGCCTGGGAGCCGTGTGGGAAGCCATACCGTCCAGTGTGGTCCCGCAGGACAACCGCGCCCCCGCTCACGCGGCCGGGGGACCCTCGGCCGCGTGAACGACCTCCGTGCCTGACCGGCCGCTCAGGCCTTGCGGTAGTCGTACGCCTCCGAGGCCGCCGCCGCCACGGCGTCGAGGTCGCCGCCGGCGGACGCCGTGACCACCGCGGCCACCGCGCCCTCCACGAACGGGGCGTCCACCAGCCTCGCCCCGTCCGGGAGTTCGTCGCCCTCGGCGAGCATCGCCTTCACCGTGAGGACGGCGCTGCCCAGGTCGACGAGCACCGCGACACCCGCGCCGCCGTCCACCGACCGGGCGGCCCGGGCGATGAGCTCCGAACTGGTGCCGAGCCCGCCCGCGGGAGTCCCGCCGGCCGCGGCCACCGGCGCCGTCGCACCACCGGCCGCCAGCCCCCTGGCGAGCTCGGCCACCGCCTCGGCCACCGGACCGCTGTGCGAGACCAGCACGATCCCGACCTGCTTCTCCCCGCTCACACGTCACCGCCGGTCGCAGCGGCGGTCTCCGCGAGCGCGGCGATCAGCAGCGCGGACGAGGTGGCCCCGGGATCCTGATGCCCGATGCTCCGCTCCCCGAGATAGCTGGCCCGGCCCTTGCGCGCCTGCAGAGGCACGGTCGCCAGCGCGCCCTCCAGTGCCGCGTCCCGTCCCGCGTCGAACGACGACCCGAGCGCCTCCGCCGCGGGCAGCAGCGCGTCGAGCATCGTCTTGTCACCGGCCTGCGCCCCGCCCAGCTGGGCCACCGCCGCGACCCCCGTTCCCAGCGCCTGCGCCAACTCCTCGGCGGTGACGGCCGGCGCCTCGCCGAGCGCCTTCCCCGTGCGCCGCAGCAGCGTCCCGTACAGCGGCCCGGAGGCCCCGCCGACGGTCGAGATCAACTGCCGTCCGGCCAGCATGAGCACGGCACCCGGCGTCTGCGGCGGCTCCTCGGCCAGGGCCGCCACGACCGCGGCGAACCCGCGCTGCAGATTGCTGCCGTGATCCGCGTCCCCGATCGCGGAGTCGAGCTCGGTCAGACGTGCCGCCTCGCGGTCGACCGACGCGGCGGTCGTGGTCATCCAGCGATGGAAGAAATCGGCGTCGAGCACATGCTCTCCTCGGTCCGTCGAATGAATCGAATGAATGAGAACGGAAGGGGTCACCCGGTCCGGGAGACCGGTGGGTCAACGGCCCCAGCGCAGGGCGGGAGTCTGCACCGGCGCGTCCCAGAGCCGTACCATCTCCTCGTCCACCTGGCAGAGCGTCACCGAACAGCCCGCCATGTCCAGCGAGGTCACATAGTTCCCCACGAGCGTACGAGCCACGACCACGCCCCGCTCGGAGAGCACCCGCTGCACCTCGGCGTTGAAGCCGTACAGCTCCAGCAGCGGCGTCGAGCCCATCCCGTTGACGAGCGCGAGCACCGGACCGTGCGGCCGCAGGTCCTCCAGCACCGCGTCCACCGCGAAGTCCGCGATCTCCCGCGAGGTCATCATCGGGCGCCGCTCCCGTCCCGGCTCGCCGTGGATCCCCACCCCGAGTTCGAGTTCGCCGGGCGGGAGATCGAAGGTGGGGGAGCCCTTGGCAGGGGTGGTGACCGAGGTCAGCGCCACGCCGAAGCTCCGCGAAGCCTCGTTGACCTGGCGCGCCAAGGCCGCCACCCGGTCCAGCGGCGCGCCCTCATCGGCCGCCGCGCCGGCGATCTTCTCGACGAACAGGGTCGCTCCGGTGCCGCGCCGGCCGGCCGTGAAGAGGCTGTCGGTCACCGCGACGTCGTCGTTGACGAGCACCTGGGCGACCCGCACCCCCTCCTCGTCGGCGAGTTCGGCGGCCATCTCGAAGTTGAGGACGTCACCGGTGTAGTTCTTCACGATGAACAGCACGCCCGCCCCGCTGTCCACTGCGGCCGCGGCCCGCACCATCTGGTCCGGCACGGGTGAGGTGAACACCTCGCCGGGACACGCCGCCGAGAGCATGCCGGGGCCGACGAACCCGGCATGCAGCGGTTCGTGCCCGGACCCGCCGCCGGAGACCAGGGCGACCTTTCCGGCGACGGGTGCGTCACGGCGTACGACGACCCGGTTCGTGACGTCCACGGTCAGTTCGGGGTGGGCGGCGGCCATGCCGCGCAGCGCGTCGGCGACCACGGTTTCGGGGACGTTGATCAGCATGCGCAACGGAATCTCCCAGGAGAGTGTCGGACCTGTGCGGGGGGGCGGGCTCGGGCGACGTCGGACCACCACCGTAGGACGCGCAGGGCCCCTGTGCGAAGAACCGCACCTGGACCCGCCCGGGCCGGTACCGAGGGGACGGCCGGAAAACCGCGCGCGCCGCCCCCGCCGCGGCGCCTACGGTCAGGGGCGGCCGGAACGCAGCGGGGAGGGGCACACAGTGGGCGCAGGGACACCGTCCGGGGAACGGATGACGGCAGCCGGGGCGGCCGGCGCGCCCTCCCTGTGGAGAGACCCGGCCTATCGCCTGTTCCTGGCGGTCCAGACGCTCTCCGCCCTGGGGGACTCCTTCTCGTACGTGGCGATTCCGCTCCTGGTGCTGCACAGCACGGGATCGGTGGTCCAGATGGGAGTCGTCACCGGTCTCACCGGAGTCGCGTCGATCGTCACCGGCCTGTTCGCGGGGGTGATCGCGGACCGGTTCGACCGCAAGATGCTCCTGGTGGTCGGCGACGGTGCGCGCTGCCTGCTCTACGCGCTCATCCCGCTGGTCTGGCTGTTCGCGGCGCCGGTCTGGCTGATCTACACCGTCGTACCGGTCGTCGGGGTCTTCTCCATGCTGTTCCAGGTCACCTATGTGACGGTCGTTCCGGCTCTCGTGGCGCCGGATCAGATCGCGCGGGCCAATGGACACCTCTTCGCCACTTACGCGGTCGCCGGGGTCGCGGGTCCCGCTCTCGCGGGGTTCGTGGCCGCGGCGGCCGGACCGGCCGCCGCCATCGGCATCGACTCCCTGACCTTCGCGGTCTCCGCGGTCGGTGTGCTGTTCGTCAGGATCCGTCCGGACCGGCCGGCCGGTCCGGGGAAGGACGGACGCGGCACGGTACGGGGGGAGTTCCTGGCGGGCGCACGGTTCCTGTGGGCGCATCCGGTGCTCCGCCCGCTGACCGTGCTGCTCTCGCTGCTGACCTTCCTCACCTACGGGCTGACGGACCTCGTCATCTACCTGCTGAAGCACGACCTCGGCCGCCCCGACACCACGGTGGGCTATGTGCTGGCGGCGGGTACGGTCGGCACGTTCATCGCCTCCGCCCTGGTGGCGCGGGTCCGGTCGAGGATGGGCTTCGGCGCGAGCTGGATCACCGCGTTCGCGCTGGCCGGCGTGGCCGTCGTCTGCATGGGGCCGGCGCGGAGCGTGCCGGTGATCGCCGTACTGATGACGGTGAACGTCCTGTGCACCGGCATCGCCGGCATCTCCTCCATGTCGCTGCGCCAGGAGGTCACCCCCAGCCGGCTGCTGGGACGGGTCACCTCGGCGTTCTGGACCATCCATTCGGCACTCGGACCGCTCGGCGCGGCCGCCGCCACGGCGGCCGCGGCCGGATTCGGGGTCACGCCGGTCTTCCTCGTGACCGGCTGCGCCGTGCTGGCCGTCGCGCTGACGGGCACGCTGACCGGAATCGCGCGGTCCGGGCCCGGCGGATCGCCGCGTACGGAGGCGGTCCCACCCGGCCGGGCGATCACGCCGGACGGGGACACCGCAGGGGACACCGCATAGGCTGGCAGGCGCCGGACCGGCTCCCCTTCTCGTACGGACAGGTGATCGGAATTGCTGTACATCGCGTTCCTGCGCGGGATGAACGTGCCTGGCCGTTCGGTGAAGATGGAGTACCTGCGCGGTCTGTTCGCCGGCATGGGGTTCGACTCCGTACGCAGCTACATCCAGAGCGGCAACGTCTTCTTCGAGTCCGACGAGACCGACCGGACCGTCCTCGGCACCCGCATCGGTGACCACCTCGCCGACGCGCTCGGCTACGAGGTCGCGGTGTGCCTGCGCACGGTGCCGGAACTGGAGGCGCTGATCGCGCTCGACCCGTTCAAGGACGTCCCGGTCACCGACGACATGCGCTGCTGCGTGGTGTTCACGACCGAGCGGATCGATCCGGACCTGGAGCTCCCGCTGCTCTCCCCGAAGAAGGACATGGAGATCATCGGCAGCACCGGCTACGACGCCTTCGTCGTCTGGTACCTGATCAACGGCAAGGCACCCGCCGCCAAGGGCTTCCAGGAACGCGCCCTGGGCCACGACGCGACGACGCGCTTCTTCCACACCCTGGTGAAGATCCTCGACGCGGCCAAGAAGGGCGCTGCCTGAGCCACGCGCCGTCAGGCCGAAGCGGGCGGGGCGATCTCGTCGATCAGGCGCTCGACGAGCGCCCTGATCCCGTCGCGCACGGTGCGCACGCCCTCGATGCCGAGGCCGGCCGGATCGTCCAGCTTCCAGTCGAGGTAGCGCTTGCCGGGAAAGACGGGACAGGCGTCGCCGCAGCCCATCGTGACGCACACGTCGGCCGCGCGGACCGCGTCGGCCGTCAGGACCTTCGGGCTCTCGGCGGAGATGTCGATCCCGGCCTCGGCCATCGCCTCGACGGCCGCCGGGTTGACGCGGGCGCCCGGGTCGGACCCGGCGGAGCGGACCTCGACGCGGTCCCCGGCCAGATGGGTCAGCCAGGCAGCGGCCATCTGGGAGCGGCCCGCGTTGTGCACGCAGACGAACAGCACGGACGGCTTGCGGGCCGACTCGGTCATGGTGGTCGTTCTCCCTCTTCGCGGCAGGTGCGGCCGCCCCGGCGGACAGGCCCGAAAGGTCAGCCCCCGCTGGTATCAGTCTGCGGTGATGTGACAGTATCAGCGCATGCTGACTTCAGTCGACGCTGATCTGATGCGGGTGCTGAGCGACCCGCTCCGCCTCCGGATCGTGACCCTGCTGGCGCGCGAGACGCTCTGCACGACGCACCTGGTCGAGGAGACCGGCGCCAGGCAGACCAACCTCTCCAACCACATGAAGGTCCTGCGGGAGGCCGGAGTGGTGGAGACCGAGCCCTGCGGCCGCTTCACCTACTACAAGCTGAAGCCCGAGATCCTGGCCGGGCTCTCGGAGCGGTTCGCCGCACTGGCCGACTCGGCCCGAAACGCTTCCGAGAACAAGAGGGCGTGCCCGTGACCTCCGCAGAGCCCGCCACCTCCCCCGCTCCGGTCGGCGGTGGCGACGACTCGGTCGTCCGGAAGCTCTCTACCCTCGACCGCTACCTCGCGGTGTGGATCCTGCTCGCCATGGCCGCCGGCCTGGGGCTGGGGCGGATGGTCCCCGGGATGAACGACGCGCTGGCGCGGACCGAGATCGGCGGCATCTCCCTGCCGATCGCGCTCGGCCTGCTGGTCATGATGTATCCGGTGCTGGCCAAGGTCCGCTACGACCGGCTCGACACCGTCACCGGCGACCGGAAGCTGATGGTGTCCTCGCTGGTCATCAACTGGGTCGTCGGGCCCGCCGTCATGTTCGCGCTGGCGTGGATCTTCCTCCCGGACCTCCCCGAGTACCGCACCGGCCTGATCGTCGTCGGCCTCGCCCGCTGCATCGCCATGGTCATCATCTGGAACGACCTCGCCTGCGGCGACCGCGAGGCCGCGGCCGTCCTCGTCGCGCTGAACTCCGTCTTCCAGGTGATCGCGTTCGGCGCGCTGGGCTGGTTCTACCTCGACCTGCTCCCGCGGTGGCTGGGCCTGGGGGACGGGCAGGGCCTCGACGTGCCCGTCTGGCACATCGCGCTCAACGTCGTCGTCTTCCTCGGCGTCCCGCTGCTCGCCGGCTTCCTCACCCGCCGCATCGGCGAGCGGAGGATGGGCCGCGGACCGTACGAGGCCAGGTTCCTGCCGAGGATCGGCCCCTGGGCGCTGTACGGACTGCTCTTCACGATCGTCGTCCTCTTCGCACTCCAGGGGAGGACGATCACCTCGCGGCCGCTCGACGTCGTACGCATCGCAGCGCCCCTGCTCGTGTACTTCGCGATCATGTTCTTCGGTACGTTCCTGCTCGGCAAGGCGCTCGGGCTGGCCTACGACCGCACCGCGACGCTGGCGTTCACGGCGGCGGGCAACAACTTCGAGCTCGCCATCGCCGTGGCCGTCGCCACCTTCGGCGTCACCTCCGGCCAGGCGCTGTCAGGTGTCGTCGGCCCGCTGATCGAGGTCCCCGTCCTGATCGGGCTGGTGTACGTCGCGCTGGCCTGGCGGAAGAGGTTCACATCGGTGCACACGGCTCAGGTGCGCACGTCGAGCAGGGCGGACATCCCCGCCACGACGGACGGCGCGACCTTGTAGTAGACCCAGGTCCCGCGCCGCTCCGAGGTCAGCAGGCCGGCCTCGCGCAGCTTCTTCAGGTGGTGGGACACGGTCGGCTGGGAGACGCCGACGTCGGAGATGTCGCACACGCACGCCTCGCCGCCCGGATGCGAGGCGACCTTGGAGAACAGGCGCAGCCGCACCGGGTCGGACAGCGCCCTGAACATCGCGGCCATCTTCTCCGCGTCCTCCTGCGACAGCTCTCCAGCGGTGATCGGCGGGCAGCACGGCACCACGGCATCCGCGTCCAGGACCGGCAACCGCACGAGCTCTGACTTCGACATGCGTCTATGTTGACACTCATCGATGCCGAGTGCCAAGCTTCTTATATAGACATCGATCGAAACAGCGGCCGTGTGGGGTCGCCCGTTCCGGAGGACATCACTGTCATGACCACCACTGCAGACCTTCCGGTCGTCGTCATCGGCGCCGGCCCCGCCGGGCTTGCCGCAGCCGCCCACCTCGTCGGGCGCGGCATCGAGCCCCTGGTCCTGGAGGCCGGTCCCACGGCCGCGACCGCGGTGCGAGGCTGGTCGCACGTGCGGCTGTTCTCGACCTGGAGCGAGCTGACGGACCCGGCCGCCGAGAAGCTCCTGGCGCCCGCCGGCTGGGTCCGGCCCGCCGCGGACACCTACCCCACCGGCGGGGAGTGGGCCGGGGGCTACCTCCAGCCGCTCGCCGACGTCCTCGGCGCCCGGGTCCGCTACGGCACGACGGTCACCGGCGTCTCCCGCCTCGGCCGGGACCGGATCGTCGACGCGGACCGCGAGCGGCAGCCCTTCACCCTCCGCGTCACGCGCGCCGACGGCACCGAGGAGCGCATCCTCGCCCGTGCGGTGATCGACGCGTCCGGCACCTGGTCCACCCCGGCCCCGATCGGCGCCGACGGCCTCCCCGCCCTCGGCGAACGCGCCGCCTCTGCCCGCATCTCCTACCGTGTCCCGGACCTCGCCGACCCGGCCGTCCGCGCCCGGTACGCCGGGAAGCGGACCGCCGTCATCGGCTCAGGAGCCTCCGCCTTCACGGCCCTGGCCACCCTCGCCGGCCTCGCGAAGGACGAGCCCGGCACCCACTCGGTGTGGATCCTCCGCCGCGGCATCAGCGGCTCCACCTTCGGCGGCGGAAGCGCCGACCAGCTTCCCGCGCGCGGCGCGCTGGGGCTGGCCGCCAAGGCCGCCGTCGACGACGGGTACGCCGACGCCGTCACCGGATTCCGCACCGAGGCCGTCGAGCCCGCCGACGGCGGCCGGCTGGCCCTCGTCGGTGAGGACGGCAGGCGCCTCGACCCGGTCGACGAGCTCATCGTCCTGACCGGTCTGCGCCCCGACCTGTCCTTCCTGTCCGAACTCCGCCTCGCCCTGGACGAACGCCTCCAGGCGCCGGTGGAGCTCGCCCCGCTCATCGACCCGAACCAGCACTCCTGCGGCACCGTCTACCCGCACGGCCACCGCGAGCTGTCCCACCCCGAGCAGGGCCTGTACCTCGTCGGCATGAAGTCCTACGGCCGTGCCCCGACCTTCCTCGCCATGACCGGCTACGAACAGGTCCGCTCGGTCACCGCCGCCCTCGCCGGCGACACCGACGCGGCCGACCGCGTCGAACTCACCCTCCCGGAGACCGGGGTCTGCGGCGGCGCCGGACTCTTCGACGACCCGGCCGCCGGGCAGGACGGGGCCGGAGGCTGCTGCGGAACCTGACCCGCCCCGGGGAAGGGGTCCGGTCAGACGCGGTCGATGTGGACGCTGGTCGACTTCACCCGGGCGGTCGCCTGCATGCCGACCTCAAGGCCCAGCTCCTCGACGGCCTCCCGGGTCAGCAGCGAGACCAGCCGGTGCGGGCCGGCCTGGATCTCCACCTGCGCCGCCACGTCCCCGAGCTTGACGGCGGTGACGATGCCCGCGAAGGCGTTGCGGGCGGAGGTGTACGAGGTGTCCTCCTCGCCGGGCTCGTTCTGTGCCACCTCGACGCAGAACGCGGCGAGATCGCGGCCGTCGATGAGCCGGCGCCCGCCCTCCTCGCGATGGGTGGCGACGCGCCCGGCGTCCGCCCAGCGGCGTGCGGTGTCCGGGCTGACGCCCAGCAGACGGGCGGCCTGACCGACGGTGTAGGTCTGCATATGCCGCACCTTAAAGGCTCGCAGGTCGCATATGCAAACATTTTCTCGATAATGCTTGGTGTATGCCATGGGTGACTGATGCCGGTGGGCCGGGTGGCCCTGTCGGGATGAGGAATCGGGGCGTGCGCCCTAGGGTGCGAGCCATGGCAGAGAGCGCGGCGCACCGGGGTGACGCGGGGTGGGGGGCGGGTTCCGCCACCGGTCCGGACACCCCCGACCCCCGGCGGTGGCGGGCACTCGCCGTCTGCCTGGTCGCGGGCTTCATGACACTCCTGGACGTGTCGATCGTCAACGTAGCCCTTCCGTCCATCCGGGAAGGGCTGCACACCCCGGAGTCCGACCTCCAATGGGTGCTCTCGGGGTACGCGCTCGCCTTCGGTCTCTTCCTGATCCCCGCCGGACGCCTCGGCGACGCCCGGGGGCGCCGCGAGGTCTTCATGACCGGGCTGGTGCTCTTCACCCTGTCGTCCGCGGCCTGCGGCGCCGCCCAGTCCAGCACCTGGCTGGTGATCGCCCGGCTGGTCCAGGGGCTGGCCGGCGGTCTCCTCTCGCCGCAGATCTCCGCCCTCATCCAGCAGATGTTCTCCGGCCGGGAACGCGGCCGGGCGTTCGGCATGTTCGGCACGGTGGTCGGCATCTCCACCGCGGTCGGCCCCCTGCTGGGCGGTCTGCTCATCCAGGCGGCCGGCGCCGAGGAGGGCTGGCGCTGGGTGTTCTACGTGAACCTGCCGCTCGGCCTCGTCTGCCTCCTGCTGGCCCGCCGGCTGCTGCCCGACACGCCGTCGGCCGGCCCGGTGCGGCTGCGGGACCTCGACCCCCTCGGCATCCTGCTGCTGGGCGCGGGCGTCCTCGCGCTGCTGCTGCCGTTCGTCCAGGCCCACCAGTGGCCGGGCAACGGGAAGTGGCTGCTGCTGGTGGTCGCCGTCGCGCTGCTCGCCGCGTTCGTCGGCTGGGAGTCCCGGTGCGGCCGGCGCGGCACACAGCCGGTCGTCGACCTGTCGCTCTTCCGCGTCCGCTCCTACTGGCTGGGCTGTCTGCTGATCCTGCTGTACTTCGCCGGATTCACCTCGATCTTCTTCATCACCACGCTCTACCTGCAGAGCGGGCTGCACTACACCGCCCTGCAGGCAGGGCTGTCGATCACCCCGTTCGCCCTCGGCTCCGCCGTCGCCGCCGGACCCGGCGGCCGGCTGGTCGGCCGGTACGGGCGGCCCCTCGTCGTCATCGGACTGGCCACCGTCGCGGTGGGCCTGGCCGGCACCGCCCTCGCCGTCCACCTGGTGCCCGGCCGGGGCGCCGGCTGGGCGATGGCCGCCCCGCTGCTCCTCGCCGGACTGGGCAGCGGCCTGGTCATCGCCCCCAACCAGACCCTGACCCTCTCGCAGGTGCCGGTGGCCACCGCGGGCAGCGCCGGCGGCACGCTGCAGACCGGCCAGCGCGTCGGCTCCGCGATCGGGATCGCCGCCGTCGGCTCGGTGTTCTTCGCCCAGGTGGGCTCCGCCGCCTGGTCCACCGCCTACGACCACGGCCTCGTCGTCTCCGTCGCCTTCGTCCTCGCCGGACTCGTCGTGGCGCTGGCCGACGTGGGAGGGGCCCGGCGGGGCAGAAGCCGTACGGAACAGTCCGCACCCTCCCCGGCCGACCGCAAGGAGACGCGATGAACGACCCCGACGGCACCGCCCAGGACGGCAACAGCGCGTACGGGCACAAGCCCTTCAAACGGTCCCGGAGCCACTTCGCCGACCGGATCACCGCCGACGGCCGCGACGGCTGGCCCGTCGAGGCGGACCGCTACCGCCTCGTCGTCAGCCGCGCCTGCCCCTGGGCGAGCCGGGCCCTGGTCTCCCGCAGACTGCTCGGCCTGGAGAGCGCCCTCTCGCTCGCCGTCGCCGACCCGCTGCAGGACGACCGCAGCTGGCGCTTCACCCTGGACCCGGACGGCCGCGACCCGGTGCTCGGCATCCACTACCTGAGCGAGGCGTACGACGCGCGGGAGGAGGGCTACCCGGGCGGCGTCAGCGTCCCGGCGGTCGTCGACGTACCCAGCGGCCGCCTCGTCACCAACGACTACCAGCAGATCACCCTGGACCTCGCCACCGAATGGACCGCGCTGCACCGCCCCGGGGCACCCGACCTCTACCCGGAGCCGCTGCGCGAGGAGATCGACGAGGTCATGGAAGGGATCTACCGGGACGTCAACAACGGCGTCTACCGGGCGGGGTTCGCGGACGGCCAGGCGACGTACGAAGACGCCTACGAGACGCTCTTCCGCCGGCTCGACCTGGTGGCGGACCGGCTCGCGGACCGGCGGTACCTCGTCGGCGACACGATCACCGAGGCCGACATCCGGCTCTTCACCACGCTGGTGCGCTTCGACGCCGTCTACCACGGCCACTTCAAGTGCAACCGCTCGAAACTGGCCGAGGACCCGGTGCTGTGGGCCTACACCAGGGACCTCTACCAGACCCCCGGCTTCGGCGACACCGTCGACTTCCACCACATCAAGCAGCACTACTACCGGGTCCACACGGGCATCAACCCCACCGGCATCGTGCCCGTCGGACCCGATCCGTCGGGGTGGCTCACCCCGCACCACCGGGAGCAGCTGGGCGGCCGGCCGTTCGGTGACGGCACCCCGCCGGGACCCGTGCCGGCGGACGAGGAGGTACCCCCGCGGCACCGGCCCTGAGCCGCCGCTACTCCGTCTCGTCCAGATGGTCGGCGTAGTACTCGACCGCCGGGACGTACTCGCGCATCCGGTCGTCCGCCGAGGTGGCGGCGGCCACCTTCAGCAGCGTGCTCACGGCCTCCCGCGCCTCGCCGAGGTTGTACAGCGTCATGGCGAGGAAGGTCCGCAGCGCGGCGTCGTCGGGGTACTCCGCGAGGCCCCGGCGCAGCACGGCGTGCGCCTCCTCGTACCGGCCCAGCACCCGCAAGGTGCTGCCGAGCCCCAGGAAGACCCCGTGCCGGCTCCCGGCCGGGAGGCCCGCGCCCTCCAGCGCACGCTCGTAGAACGGCACGGCCTGCGCCTCCAGGCCGAGCCGGTCGTGCGACCACGCGGTCTGATAGGCGATCCCGCCGTGGCCGGGATGGTCGGCGGCCAGGCGCAGCAGCCGCTCGTGGGCCTCGGGCGTCCGCAGCTCGCGCAGCCGTACCGCCTGTGCCAGTGCCTCGTCGTGCTCGCTGTCCGTGGTCATACCGCCGCACGCTGCCAGGGCCGGGCAGGCATCGCAAATCCGCCGGGCGGGGGCGGTACGGCCGGTTCCGGACTGGACGGGGCAGGGCCCTGTCGAGACAGTGGCGATCACGAGATATCTTGATGTCAAGCAATGTTGCAGACGTGGAGCGGAGCACAGGGTGACTGACTCGACCATCATCTATACACACACCGACGAGGCCCCGGCCCTGGCGACGTATTCGTTCCTGCCCGTGGTCGAGGCATACGCCTCGAAGGCCGGGGTCACCGTGGAGAGCCGTGACATCTCCCTGGCGGGCCGGATCATCGCCAGCTTCCCCGACCGCCTCCAGGAGAACCAGCGCATCGAGGACGCGCTCGCCGAGCTCGGCGCGCTGGCCACCACTCCCGGCGCGAACATCATCAAGCTGCCGAACATCTCGGCCTCGATCCCGCAGCTGAAGGCCGCGATCGCCGAGCTCCAGGAGCAGGGCTACGCCCTCCCGGACTACCCGGACGACCCGCAGAGCGACGAGGACAAGGACGTCCGCGCGCGCTACGACAAGGTCAAGGGCAGTGCGGTCAACCCCGTCCTGCGTGAGGGCAACTCCGACCGCCGCGCCCCCGCGTCGGTCAAGAACTACGCCAAGACGCACCCGCACCGCATGGGCGCCTGGACGGCCGACTCGAAGACGAACGTCGCGACCATGGGTGTCGACGACTTCCGTTCCACCGAGAAGTCCGCCGTGATCGCCGAGCCCGGCTCGCTGCGCATCGAGCTGGTGGGCGACGACGGCACCACCACCGTGCTGCGTGAGTCGGTACCCGTGCTCGCCGGCGAGGTCGTCGACGCCGCCGTCATGCGCGTCGCCGCGCTGCGCGAGTTCTTCACCGCGCAGATCGCCCGGGCCAAGTCCGAGGACGTCCTGTTCTCCGTGCACCTCAAGGCCACGATGATGAAGGTCTCCGACCCGATCATCTTCGGCCACGTGGTCCGCGCCTTCTTCCCGAACACCTTCGCCAAGTACGGCGACGTCCTCGCCGCCGCGGGCCTGACCCCGAACGACGGCCTCGGCGGGATCCTCAAGGGCCTCGACTCGGTTCCCCAGGTGGGCGCCGAGATCAAGGCGTCCTTCGAGGCCGAGCTCGCCGAGGGCCCCGCCCTGGCGATGGTCGACTCCGACAAGGGCATCACCAACCTGCACGTCCCCAGCGACGTCATCGTCGACGCCTCGATGCCGGCCATGATCCGCACCTCCGGCCACATGTGGGGCCCGGACGGTGGCGAGGCCGACACCATCGCCGTCCTGCCGGACAGCAGCTACGCGGGTGTCTACCAGGTCGTGATCGACGACTGCCGTGCGAACGGCGCCTTCGACCCGTCGACCATGGGCTCGGTGCCCAACGTCGGTCTGATGGCGCAGAAGGCCGAGGAGTACGGCAGCCACGACAAGACCTTCGAGATCCCCGCCACCGGCACCGTGCGCGTCGTCGACGCCGCGGGCAACGCCGTGCTGGAGCAGACCGTGGGCGCCGGTGACATCTTCCGGATGTGCCAGACCAAGGACCTGCCGATCCAGGACTGGGTCAAGCTCGCCGTCACCCGCGCCCGCGCGACCGGGAACCCGGCCGTGTTCTGGCTCGACGAGACCCGCGCCCACGACGCGCAGCTGATCGCCAAGGTCAGGACCTACCTGGCGGACCACGACACCGACGGTCTCCAGATCGAGATCCTGACCCCGGAGAAGGCCACCGCCTTCTCGCTGGAGCGCATCCGGCGCGGTGAGGACACCATCTCGGTGACCGGCAACGTGCTGCGTGACTACCTCACCGACCTGTTCCCGATCCTGGAACTCGGCACCAGTGCGAAGATGCTCTCCGTCGTGCCGCTGATGAACGGTGGCGGTCTGTTCGAGACGGGCGCCGGCGGCTCCGCGCCCAAGCACGTCCAGCAGCTCGTCAAGGAGGACTACCTCCGCTGGGACAGCCTGGGCGAGTTCCTCGCCCTCGCGGTCAGCTTCGAGCACCTCGCGCAGACCACGGACAACGCCCGCGCCCAGGTCCTCGCGGACACCCTGGACCGGGCCACGGCCACGTTCCTGAACGAGGACAAGTCGCCGAGCCGCCGCCTCGGTGGCATCGACAACCGCGGCAGCCACTTCTACCTGTCGCTGTACTGGGCCCAGGAGCTGGCGCAGCAGACCGCCGACGCCGAGCTCGCCGCGGCGTTCGCCCCGCTCGCCAAGACGCTGGCCGAGCAGGAGCAGACCATCGTCGGCGAACTGATCGCGGTCCAGGGCAAGCCCGCCGACATCGGCGGCTACTACCAGCCCGACCCGGCCAAGGCCGCCGCCGTCATGCGCCCCTCGGCGACGTTCAACCAGGCGATCGCGAGCCTCGCCTGAGCTGAGTCACGCGGGCGGCGCGGGGGACCAGTGCCCCTGACCCGCCCATGGGACCGGTGACCCGTTCCGCCCCGGCCGACGTTCCGTCGAGCCGGGGCGGAGCTGTTTGCGGGACCCCCTGACGGGTGAATGTCGCGCCACGGCGGGCGCAGGGCCACGCACCGGGCTCCCACGGCTGGTTTGCTGCATCCGGCCGGGTGCGCGGTCCACCCGGCGGAGGACTACCGAAGGAGCGTCCCAGTGACGACGACTGGCACGGCAGGGCCGACGGACGAGGACGAGTCGTACGCCAACGAACTCCCGGTGCGCAGCAAACAGCCGGGCAACGTCGTCATCACATGGATGACCACCACCGACCACAAGACGATCGGTTCGCTGTACCTGGTCACCTCGTTCGCGTTCTTCGTCATCGGCGGGCTGCTCGCGCTCTTCATGCGGGCAGAACTGGCCCGCCCCGGGATGCAGATCATGTCGAGCGAGCAGTTCAACCAGGCGTTCACGATCCACGGCACGATCATGCTGCTGATGTTCGCGACGCCGCTGTTCGCCGGATTCACCAACTGGATCATGCCGCTGCAGATCGGCGCGCCCGATGTGGCGTTCCCGCGGCTGAATATGTTCGCGTACTGGCTCTACCTCTTCGGCTCGATCCTCGTGGTGGCCGGCTTCCTCACGCCGAACGGTGCGGCCGACTTCGGCTGGTTCGCCTACTCCCCGCTGACGGACGCCGTCCGCTCGCCGGGCGTCGGCGGAGACATGTGGATCATGGGTCTGGCCTTCTCCGGCTTCGGCACGATCCTCGGCTCGGTCAACTTCATCACCACGATCATCTGCATGCGCGCCCCCGGCATGACGATGTTCCGCATGCCGATCTTCGTCTGGAACGTCCTGCTGACCGGTGTGCTGGTCCTGCTGGCCTTCCCGGTGCTCGCGGCGGCACTCCTGGCGCTGGAGGCGGACCGCAAGTTCGGCGCCCACGTCTTCGACGCGGCCAACGGCGGCGCGCTGCTCTGGCAGCACCTCTTCTGGTTCTTCGGCCATCCGGAGGTGTACATCATCGCGCTCCCGTTCTTCGGGATCGTCAGCGAGATCATCCCCGTCTTCAGCCGTAAGCCGATCTTCGGCTACATCGGCCTGGTGGCCGCGACGATCTCCATCGCCGGTCTGTCCGTGACCGTGTGGGCGCACCACATGTACGTCACCGGAGGCGTGCTGCTGCCGTTCTTCTCGTTCATGACGTTCCTCATCGCGGTGCCCACCGGGGTGAAGTTCTTCAACTGGATCGGCACGATGTGGAGGGGATCGCTGTCCTTCGAGACACCGATGCTCTGGTCCATCGGCTTCCTCGTCACGTTCCTCTTCGGCGGTCTGACCGGGGTCATCCTGGCGTCTCCGCCGATGGACTTCCACGTCTCGGACTCGTACTTCGTGGTCGCGCACTTCCACTACGTCGTCTTCGGCACCGTGGTGTTCGCGATGTTCGCCGGATTCCACTTCTGGTGGCCGAAGTTCACCGGCAAGATGCTCGACGAGCGGCTCGGCAAACTGACTTTCTGGACGCTGTTCGTCGGCTTCCACGGCACGTTCCTGGTGCAGCACTGGCTCGGCGCCGAGGGAATGCCGCGCCGGTACGCCGACTACCTGGCCGCCGACGGCTTCACCGCGCTGAACACGATCTCGACGATCTCCTCGTTCCTGCTCGGCCTGTCGATCCTGCCGTTCCTCTACAACGTGTGGAAGACCGCCAAGTACGGCAAGAAGGTCGAGGTCGACGACCCGTGGGGCTACGGCCGTTCGCTGGAGTGGGCGACGTCCTGCCCGCCGCCGCGGCACAACTTCCTCACCCTGCCGCGGATCCGTTCCGAATCCCCGGCGTTCGACCTGCACCACCCCGACGTACGCGAGCTCGACGAGGCCGCCAACCGCGGCGACCAATCGGTGACGGTGGCGCCGGGGGACCGGCAGGCGTGAACAGGACGGCAGGGGGAGAGGAGAGACGCGTGGGGTCCTATTCCGACAAGGAGGCCGCCCGCGGCCTGGCCCGGATGGAGGGCTACCTGCTGTGGAGCGCCGAGGTCGAGCAGGCGCGCCGGCTCGCCCGCCGCTTCACCGACGAGCTGCCCTGGCTCACGACGGCCCAGCGCGAGGACGTCGAGCGGGTCTACGCGGCCGACCGGGCAGCGGCCTCGCGGGCCATGCTGATGCGTGTCTCGGCGCGCGCCACCGAACTGCGCGGCGAGTACAGCGAGCGCTACCGCAGGCTCAGGGCGCGCTGCGTCGCCGCCGCGGTCGTCTGCGCGGGCACGGCGGGCGGCGCCTGCACCGTGGTGACATACCTGGCCAGATGACCCGGTGAGATCGTCCGTTCTGCCGCCCCAGCAGGCGAACCCGCGCCCCTCTCGTAAAGATGAGAGGTGACGGGCGCGTGTGACGGGGCAGGCGAACGGACGACCGTCCAGACCCGAGAAGGGACGAACACTGTGGCACGACCCAGGATTCTCGTTGTCGGAGCCGGTTTTGCCGGGGTCGAGTGCGTACGCCGACTGGAACGCGGGCTCCGTCCGGGTGAAGCGGACATCGCACTCGTGGCGCCGTTCTCGTACCAGCTCTACCTGCCCCTGCTCCCACAGGTCGCCTCCGGCGTCCTCACACCGCAGTCCGTCGCGGTGTCACTGCGCCGGAGCAGCCGGCACCGCACGCGCATCATTCCCGGCGGGGCCATCGGAGTGGACCCCAAGGCGAAGATCTGCGTCATCCGCAAGATCACCGACGAAGTCGTCTACGAGCCGTACGACTACATCGTGCTCAGCCCGGGCAGCGTCACCCGCACCTTCGACATCCCCGGGCTGCTCGACAACGCCCGCGGCATGAAGACGCTGGCCGAGGCGGCCTACGTACGCGACCACGTGATCGCCCAGCTCGACCTCGCGGACGCCAGCGAGGACGAGGAGGAGCGGGCCTCGCGGCTGCAGTTCGTGGTGGTCGGCGGCGGGTACGCGGGCACCGAGACCGCGGCCTGCCTGCAGCGGCTCACCAGCAACGCGGTGCGGCACTACCCCAGGCTCGACCCGAAGCTCATCAAGTGGCATCTGATCGACATCGCGCCGAAGCTGATGCCCGAGCTGGGCGACAAGCTCGGCGAGAGCGCTCTGAAGGTGCTGCGCGACCGCGGCATCGAGGTGTCGCTCGGCGTCTCCGTCGCCGAGGCCGGCCCCGACAAGGTGACGTTCACCGACGGCCGGGTCCTGCCCTGCCGCACCCTGATCTGGACGGCGGGCGTCGCCGCGAGCCCGCTCGTCACCACCTTCGACGCGGAGACGGTACGCGGCAGGCTGGCGGTGACGCCCGAGATGACGCTGCCCGGGTACGACGGGATGTTCGCGCTCGGTGACGTGGCGGCCGTGCCGGACCTCGCCAAGGGCGACGGCGCGGTCTGCCCGCCCACCGCCCAGCACGCGATGCGTCAGGGCCGCAAGCTCGCCGACAACCTGCTGGCCACGCTCCGGCACCAGCCGCTGCAGCCGTACGTCCACAAGGACCTCGGGCTCGTCGTGGACCTCGGCGGCAAGGACGCGGTCTCCAAGCCCCTCGGCATCGAGATGCACGGGATCACCGCCCAGGCCGTGGCCCGCGGCTACCACTGGTCGGCGCTGCGGACCAATGTGGCGAAGGCGCGCGTCATGACCAACTGGCTGATCAACGCGGCGGCGGGCGACGACTTCGTCCGTACCGGATTCCAGTCCCGCAAGCCCGCGACCCTGCGGGACTTCGAGTACACGGACCGCTATCTCACCCCGGAGCAGGTCCGTGAGCACACCGCGGCGCTGAACGCCCGGATGTGAGCCGGCGCCGGCACCCGTCAGGCGGACGGCACCGTGTTGCGGATCAGGCGCAGGAACGCGGTGTTGTCCGGGGTGTGCCGGATCCGGTCGAGGAGCGTCTCCAGCGAGGTCTGCGCGTCCCTGGAGTGCAGCGCCCGGCGGAGTCCTCGTACGGCGGTCAACTCCTCCGCCGGTACGAGGAGTTCGTCGCGGCGGGTGCCGGAGGCGGCGATGTTCACCGCCGGGTGGATCCGCTTCTCGGCGAGTGACCGGTCGAGGCGGAGCTCCATGTTGCCGGTGCCCTTCAGCTCCTCGAAGAAGTACTCGTCCGCGCGGGAACCTGTGTCCACGAGCGCCGTGGCCAGAATGGTCAGGGAGCCGCCCTCCTCGGTGAGGCGGGCGGCGCCGAACAGGCGCTTGGGGCCGAGCAGCGCGGCGGCGTCCACACCACCGCTGAGGGTGCGTCCGCCGTTGCCCGCGGCGTTGTTGTGGGCGCGGCAGAGCCGGGTGAGGGAGTCGAGCAGCATGACGACGTCACGGCCCTGCTCGACGAGGCGCTTGGCGCGGTTCAGCGCGAGTTCCGCGAGAGCGATGTGTTCCTTGGCGGGCCGGTCGAAGGTCGAGGCGTAGACCTCGCCACGCACCGAGCGGCGCATGTCGGTGACCTCCTCGGGCCGTTCGTCCAGGAGCACCACCATCAGATGGGACTCGGGGTGGTTCTCCGCGACGGCGGCCGCGATCTGCTGGAGGAGGACCGTCTTGCCGGTCCTGGGCGGGGCGACGATCAGCCCGCGCTGGCCCTTGCCGACCGGCGCGACGAGATCGACGATGCGCGTCGAGGGGCCGCCGGACGGTGTCTCCAGTCGCAGCCGCTGCCGGGGGTGGAGCGGGGTGAGGTCGGAGAAGTGGGGGCGGCCGCGCAGCGCCTGCGGGGCGAGCCCGTTGACGCGTGCGACGGCGCTCAGGGCGCCGCGCCGCTCGCAGACGCCTTCGACGGCGTCGCCCCTGCGCAGTCCGTGCCGGCGGATCAGCGCCGCGGGGACCTGCACGTCGCCGGGGGCCGGGTGGCCGCCGGATGAGCGCAGGGAACCGTGCCCCTGCTGCGTGATGTCGAGGATGCCGGCGGCGGCCGTTGCGGCTGCGGGCCGGGCGGTGGTGGATACGGGGTGTTCGAGTGTGGTGGTCATGCGGGTGGTCCTTTCGCGGACATGCGAATGAAGGGGCCCGGCAGGGACGGGGGCGGACAACTCACGCCCCGTACGACGGGCAGGAAAGACCGGTGGGAACGAGTCCGAACCGGACTGGGAAGTCAATGCGATGAAGCTGGATCGCCGGTCGGAAAGGACGGGCGCATCAGCGTGGTGAAGGTGAATCGGTACCGGCGCCTGAATGAGAGGCGTACACAAGTACCGATTGCAATGTAGCACGGCTGCCGGACTCCGGGCGCCGATGTGGTGCGGGTAACTCCATTGCGGCGGGGGTGCGGGAGTGGTTTCGTACTCCGGTCCGGTCCTCACTCCCGACCCCGGAGTCACCTTGCCGATACATCTCACCGCCCTGACCGATCCCGACCGCGGCGCCAACGACTACCGCCTGGCGTGGCTGGCGTCCGACGAGGCCGGAGCACCTGTCGGATCGGCGTTCCTGCGGGTGTTCACCAGGGAGGGCCAGGACCATCTGGCCGAGCTGGACATCCAGGTCCACCCGGCCGAACGCCGCAGGGGGACCGGCTCCCGGCTGCTGGAGGCGGCCGCCGGGGCCGCGGCGGACCTCGGCCGCAGGGCCGTCGTCGCGCAGGCCGGGGACGGCACCCCGGGAGACCTGTTCCTGCGGGCCAGGGGGCTGCGCAGGGTCCTCGCCCTCACCTACGCCCGGCTGCCGCTGAAGCAGGTGGACACGGCGGCACTGACCGCCGTCATCGAGGAGCCGCATCCCGGCTACCGGCTGGAGTTCTGGGACGGCACCGTCCCCGAACCGCTGGCCCACACCTTCGCCGCATCGCGCCGCGCAATGGACGACATGCCCATGGACGACACCGACTACGGCACCATGGTCTGGGACGTCGACCGGGTCAGGTCCGTCGCCCGGTCCGTCGCCGACCGGGGCGAGCTGCTGCACACGGTCGCCGCCGTCGACGAGAGCGACGGATCGATCGCGGGCTTCACCGAACTCGTCGTGCCGGGCGACCGCCTGGGCGACGCCCAGCACTACGGAACGGGCGTCCTGCCCGAGCACCGGGGCCACGGCCTCGCCCGCTGGATGAAGGCGGCGTCCATCCTGCGGGCCCGCGAGCACCACCCGGACCTGGGCGGCCTGCTCGCGGACACCGCGGACAGCAACACGTACATGCGGCGTATCAACGACGCGTTCGGATACGAGCCGACGCACCGCTCCTTCGAGTACCAGCTCGACCTCTGAGGTCTGCCGACCCGACCCGGTCAGGCCGGGCCCGGCTCCTCGTCGCGCCCGGCCGCCGTGTCCCGTTCCCGGAACACCTCCAGGATCTGCTCGGCGGCCAGCGTGGCGGGCAACGAGCCCTCCCGTACCCGCCGTTCGAGGTCCGGGGTGAGGGCGCGCACCCCGGGATGGCTGCGCAGACTCTCCAGCAGTTCGTCCCGCACCATCGTCCACGTCCAGTCCACCTGCTGCTCACTGCGCTTGGCCGCGAGCCGGCCCGTCGACTCCAGCAGCGCCCGGTGCTGCTCAAGGCGCTCCCACAGGGTGTCCAGACCGCTGGACTCGCGGGCGCTGCAGGTCAGCACCGGCGGCGTCCACGCAGCGTCCACCGGGTGCATCAGCCTTAGCGCACCCGCCAGTTCGCGTGCCGCGGAGCGGGCGTCGCGCTCGTGCGGGCCGTCGGCCTTGTTCACCGCGATGGCGTCCGCCAGCTCCAGGACACCCTTCTTGATGCCCTGGAGCTGGTCACCGGTGCGGGCCAGTGTCAGCAGCAGAAACGTGTCGACCATGTTGGCGACCGCCGTCTCCGACTGGCCGACACCCACCGTCTCCACCAGCACCACGTCGTAGCCCGCCGCCTCCATCACCACGATGGACTCCCGGGTCGCCTTCGCCACCCCGCCCAGCGTGCCGGCGGTGGGGGAGGGGCGGACGAATGCCGCCGGGTCCACCGCGAGCCGCTCCATCCTGGTCTTGTCGCCGAGGATGGAGCCGCCGGTGCGGCTGGAGGACGGGTCCACGGCGAGCACCGCGACCCGGTGCCCGAGCCCGGTGAGCATCGTGCCGAGGGCGTCGATGAACGTGGACTTGCCGACTCCGGGCACCCCGCTGATGCCGATGCGCCGGGCGCTGCCCGAGTGCGGCAGCAACTCGCGCAGCAACTGCTGGGCCAGCGCCCGGTGATCGGGGCGGGTGGACTCGACGAGCGTGATGGCGCGCGCGACATGCGCGCGCTTCCCGTCGAGAACGCCCTTCACATAACTGTCGAGATCGATCTTCGGGGCCATCGGTTCAGCGGCTCACAGCTCGTGGCCGAGTGTGGCGCCCAGGCGCGTGACCAGGTCGTGGGCGGCGTCCGGGATCACCGTCCCGGGCGGGAACACCGCCGCCGCGCCCGCCTCGTGCAGGGCCTCGATGTCCTGGGGCGGGATGACCCCGCCCACGACGATCATGATGTCCTCGCGGCCCTCGGCCGCGAGCTCCTCACGCAGTGCGGGTACGAGCGTGAGGTGGCCGGCGGCCAGCGAGGAGACGCCCACGATGTGCACGTCCGCCTCGACCGCCTGCCGGGCGACCTCGCCCGGCGTCTGGAACAGCGGGCCCACATCCACGTCGAAGCCCAGGTCGGCGAAGGCGGTCGCGATGACCTTCTGGCCCCGGTCGTGCCCGTCCTGGCCCATCTTGGCGACCAGGATGCGCGGACGGCGTCCCTCCGCCTCCTCGAACGCGTCGACCAGCGCGCGGGTGCGGTCCACGGACGGCGACTCCCCTGCCTCGTTGCGGTACACACCCGAGATCGTACGGATCTGGCCCGCGTGCCGGCCGTACACCTTCTCCAGCGCGTCGGAGATCTCGCCCACGGTCGCCATCGCGCGCGCCGCGTCGACCGCCAGCGCCAGCAGGTTGCCCTCCAGGCCGGGCCCCGGGGCCCGCCCGGCGGCGGCCGACAGGGCGCGCAGGGCGTCCTGGCAGGCCTGCTCGTCGCGCTCCTCGCGCAGCCGGCGCAGCTTCTCGATCTGCTGGGTGCGGACGGAGGAGTTGTCGACCTTGAGGACGTCGATCTTCTCGTCGGTCTCGACGCGGTACTTGTTGACGCCGATGACGGGCTGGCGGCCGGAGTCGATGCGGGCCTGGGTGCGGGCGGCGGCTTCCTCGATGCGGAGTTTGGGGATGCCGGCGTCGATGGCCTTGGCCATGCCGCCGGCGGCCTCGACCTCCTCGATGTGCTGCCAGGCCCGCCGCGCCAGGTCGTGGGTGAGCTTCTCCACGTAGGCGCTGCCGCCCCACGGGTCGATGACCCGTCCGGTGCCGGACTCCTGCTGGAGCAGGAGCTGGGTGTTGCGGGCGATGCGCGCCGAGAAGTCGGTGGGCAGGGCGAGGGCCTCGTCGAGGGCGTTGGTGTGGAGCGACTGGGTGTGGCCCTGGGTGGCGGCCATCGCCTCGACGCAGGTGCGTGTGACGTTGTTGAACACGTCCTGCGCGGTCAGCGACCACCCCGAGGTCTGTGAATGGGTGCGCAGCGAGAGGGACTTGGCGTTCTTCGGCTCGAACTCCTTGACCAGCTTGGCCCAGAGCAGCCGGGCCGCCCGCAGCTTCGCGACCTCCATGAAGAAGTTCATGCCGATCGCCCAGAAGAACGACAACCGCGGTGCGAACGCGTCGACGTCGAGCCCTGCGTCGCGTCCGGCCCGCAGGTACTCCACCCCGTCGGCCAGGGTGTACGCCAGCTCCAGGTCGGCCGTCGCTCCGGCCTCCTGGATGTGATAGCCGGAGATGGAGATCGAGTTGTAGCGCGGCATCTTCTGCGAGGTGTACGAGAAGATGTCGGAGATGATCCGCATCGAGGGCTTCGGCGGATAGATGTAGGTGTTGCGGACCATGAACTCCTTCAGAATGTCGTTCTGAATGGTCCCGGCCAATTTCTCGGGCGGCACGCCCTGTTCCTCGGCGGCCACGATGTAGAGCGCGAGTACGGGCAGCACCGCGCCGTTCATCGTCATCGACACCGACATCTTGTCCAGCGGGATGCCGTCGAACAGCTGACGCATGTCGTAGATCGAGTCGATCGCGACACCGGCCATGCCGACGTCACCGGTCACCCGCGGGTGGTCGCTGTCGTAGCCGCGGTGGGTCGGCAGGTCGAACGCGACCGAGAGGCCCTTCTGCCCGGCCGCGAGGTTGCGACGGTAGAAGGCGTTGGACTCCTCGGCGGTGGAGAAGCCCGCGTACTGCCGGATCGTCCAGGGCTGGTTGACGTACATCGTCGGGTAGGGGCCGCGCAGATACGGCGCCACCCCCGGGTACGTACCGAGGAAGTCGATGCCCTCCAGGTCCTGGCCGGTGTACAGCGGCTTGACCGCGATGCCCTCCGGCGTCTCCCACAGGAGATCGCCGTCGGAGGTCCCGGAGGACTCCTTGACCGCGGCACGCCACTGGTCCTCGGTCACCTCGGTGCCGCTGCCCGGCCCGAGCTCGATGTCGGAGAAATCGGGGATCCGCATTACGCCACACCCATACGGTCGAGAACGGAGGAGAGCACGGCCACCACGTCACACCCGGCGAAGACGAACTCGTCGACGCCCGGGTACTCACCGGGCCGCCCCGCCAGGTACACCCGCTGCGCACCGGCGGCGACGAGCGCCCCGGCGACCTCGCCTGCCTGTTCGGCGTAGAGCGCGTCGCTGGAACACAGACACACCAGGTCCGTGCCCGCGGCGGTGAACGCCGCCGCGGCCGACGAGACGTCCACCTGGACCGGCTCGTGGACGGGTTCGATGCCGCCCGCCCGGAACAGGTTCGCGGCGAACGAGGCACGCGCGGTGTGCGCCGCGGCGGGGCCGAGCGCGGCGAGGAACACCCGCGGCCGGTTTCCGGTCGCCGCCAGATGGGCGTCCGAACGGGCGCGCAGCGCCTCGAACGCCTCGTCGCGACGGACCACGGGCAGTCCGCCCTGCGCGGCGGCCGCAGGCAGGGGCTCCCGCTCCACCGCGCGCTCCGCGAGCTGAGGGAACTCGCTGACGCCGGTGATCGGCTCCTTGCGCCGGGCGAGGTCCTTGCTGCGGGCCGCCCAGGTGGCCGCGAGGCGGTCCGCGACCAGACCCGAGGACAGTGCCGCGGCCTGACCGCCGGCCCGCTCGATCTCCTGGAAGAACGACCAGGCGGAGTCGGCCAGTTCGTCCGTCAGCCGCTCCACGTACCAGGAACCGCCCGCCGGGTCGATGACCCGGGCCAGATGAGACTCCTCCAGCAGGATCGTCGACGTGTTGCGCGCGATGCGCCGGGCGAACGCGTCCGGCAGGCCCAGTGCGTGGTCGAACGGCAGCACGGTCACCGCGTCGGCGCCGCCGACACCCGCCCCCAGGCAGGCCAGCGTGGTCCGCAGCATGTTCACCCACGGATCGCGACGGGTCATCATCACGGGCGACGTCACCGCGTGCTGCCGCTGCCCGCCTGCCTCCGGTGCCCCGCAGACCTCGGCGACCCGCGCCCAGAGGCGGCGCGCGGCCCGCAGCTTGGCGATCGTCAGGAACTGGTCGGCGGTGGCCGCGTACCGGAACTCCAGCTGCGCGCAGGCCTCTTCGACACCGAGCCCGGCATCGGTCAGCGCCCGCAGATAGGCGACACCCGTCGCCAGTGAACTGCCCAGCTCCTGGGCGGCCGAGCCGCCGGCCTCGTGGTACGGCAGCGCGTCAACGGTCAGGGCCCGCAGCCCCGGATACCCGGCCGCGCAGCGCTTCGCCCAGCGCACGGCGGATGCCGTGTCCGCCGCGCCGCCGCTGCGGGCGGCCTGTCCCAGCGGGTCGGCGCCGAGGTTGCCGCGCACCGCTTCCGGCGCCACACCGCGCTCCGTGCACAGCCGGAGGAACTCCTCCGCCGCGGCGTCGAGTTCGTCTCCTGCGTCGAGGACGAGCGGTGCCAGGTCGAGGTGGACGCCCTGGAGGGCCCGGGCCAGACCGGACACCGGCACACCGCCGGTACCTCCGACGGTCAGCCACAACGAGGTGACGCCGTTCTCCAGGTCCCCGAGTACGGCCTCGTTGAGCCGGACGGGATCCGTCGAGGTGTGGCGCTGCCGGACCCCCCAGCCGCCCGCCGTGCTGCCCTGCGGCGTACTGCCGCGGGTGAAGGGGGCGAAGCCCGGGAGACCGGCATCGGGCGCGTCGTCGCGCGAGGTGTAGAGGGGACGAGTGATGAGCCCGTCCTCCACCTTGGTGGACAGTGCTTCCTCGGCGGCCGAACCCGAAACGTCCTTGCCCGACTTGCGCAGCACACCTTCGACGAGGCTCTGCCACTGCTCATGGGTGGGTTCCGGGAATTCGGCGGCCAACGAAAGCCCGTCAGCAGGCTGGACCGTCATGGATCCGATGCTAGGACAGGTCTCAGATACAGCAGCAGGGGCTCGACCTGTGACCTTGCCCTCTCCGAAACGCGCTTGATCCTTCACGCACCGTCGCCTAACCCGTGCCGTGGACGCCTGCCGGATCCATCCGTAACCGATGTGGATCCAATGATTGGTGATGATTCGCCACAGTGCGGCACCAAAAGTACGAAGTTATGCTGCTGGCAATCCATTCTTCCGGAGAGGACACGCTCGTGGCTGTGGGACCTGTGGAGTACCTCGTCGTCGCGTTTCCCGGCAGCCGTTTCACCGGTGCCATCGCGCCGGCGCTGGCCGAAGCGGTCGCCTCGAAAGCGGTACGCATCCTCGATCTGACCTTTGTGTACCGGACCGAGGACGGCGCGATCGAGACCGTCGAGCTGGAGGACCTCGACCCGGACGACCTCGTCTCGTTCGAGCCGGTCGAGGGTGAGGTCACCGGGATGCTGAACGGCGAGGACATCCGGACGCTGGGCGAGAGCGTGCCGCCGGGCAGTTCCGCCGCGCTCATCGTGTGGGAGGACCTCTGGGCGCTGCCGATCACCGAGGCGGTCCGCGCGTCGGGCGGCCGGCTCGTCGCCCATGAGCGGATTCCCGCCGAGGTCGCGGAGGCCGCGGTGGCGGCCGCCGCCACGGAACGCTGACCCCTCCCGCATCGCACCGGAAAGGCGCCCGACATGCCGATCT
The DNA here is from genome assembly GCF_035917255.1 of Streptomyces sp. NBC_01257. Lineage (NCBI taxonomy): Bacteria > Bacillati > Actinomycetota > Actinomycetes > Kitasatosporales > Streptomycetaceae > Streptomyces > Streptomyces sp. NBC_01257. The sequence goes on along the minus strand of NZ_CP108472.1, from coordinate 778,422 downwards.
TTCGAGGACCTGGAATGAACCGCCGCGGCCCCGGTCTGCTGGGGGCGGTGGCGCGCACGGCTGTCGTCGCCGGCACGGCATCGGCGGTCAGCGGCCGCGTGCAGCGGCACCAGCAGGCGAGGTTCGCCGATGACGACGCCGACCAGCTGGCCGAGGAGCAGATGCGGCAGCAGATGCAGATGCAGGCCGCTCAGCAGCAGGCCTCCCAGCAGCAGGCCTCCCAGCAGCAAGCGGCCCAGCAGCAGGCCGCCGAGCCGGCTCCGGACGATCTGATCAGCCGCCTTGAGCGGCTGGCCGAACTGAAGAAGCAGGGCATCCTCACCGACGCCGAGTTCAACGACCAGAAGATGAGGCTTCTGGCGGAGTGACTCCCTCTGTCAGGGCGGGCCGGCGGATGTCTGCTCCCGCCGCCGCCCGGGAGTGCGGCGGCGCATGACCGCGTCCGGCTGCTCTCCCGCCCGGTGAAAGCGTGCAACGCCCCGGGCCACGGGCCCGAAGCAGCTCTTTCACGCGCCCGCTTTCCCGGCCCGGAATGACCAGTCGATCATCTCCGGCGTTTTACTTTGTCGATTTCCCGACATCATGCGACTTTTGATCCGGCCAAGCCCGAAATCAATTCGGATACGTGTCGGGAAAAGAGGAAGTTCATCGTGCAAACCGCCAGGGCCGTCCCGGCAGCCTCTGTTCTCAACCTGCGGGACCTGGGCGGCATCGCCGTGGGCCCGGGCCGGCAGGTGCGGCCGGGCGTGGTGCTGCGCTCCGGTCAGCTCAGCGGTCTCGATCCGGTGCACGACGCGGCGGTGGCCGGACTCGGTATCCGTACCGTCGTCGATCTGCGGACCGCGGACGAGCGGTCCTCGGCGCCCGACCGGCTGCCGCCCGGGGCCCGGCTGTTCGTCGCCGACGTGCTCGGGGACGACCCGGGAGTGGCGCCCGCCAGGCTCCGTGCCCTGCTCGCCGATCCGGTCGAGGCCGAGCGGCTGCTCGGGGGCGGGAAGGCCGAGGAGATGTTCGCCGAGACGTACCGCCAGATGGTGCTCTCGCCGCGCGCGGCCGCCGCCTACCGGGCCTTCGTCGAGACGGCCGCCGACGCCGCCGCGCGCCCCGTGCTCTTCCACTGCACCGCGGGCAAGGACCGTACGGGCTGGGCGGCGACCGTGCTGCTCCTGCTGCTCGGCGCCTCGCGGGATGTCGCGAGGACGGAGTTCCTCGCGGTGAACCCGGTGGTGCGCGTCGCGTTCCGGCCGTACGTCCAGAGCTTCCTCGACGCGGGCGGTGACCCCGCGATCGCCTCCGCGATCATCGAGGTGCGCCCCCGCTACCTCGACACGGCCCTGGACGCCATGGACGAACGCTGGGGAGGGCTCGACGGCTACGCACGCGACGGGCTGCGCATCCCCGAGCCCGCGCTGCGGCGCCTGCGCGACGAGCTCGTGGTCTCCACCGGCTGAATCCGGGGGAGGGGACCGGCCCGTCCTCCGGTGCCGGCACGCCCCGCTGTCTGTCCTGCCGATCGGGACCGACCGGTTGACTTGATACCCCTAGGGGGTATCTTGTGAGGCGTAGGGCAGCCGCACCGGAGGAGAGCGTGATGAACAACGGACTGAAGATCACCGCCTTTGCCGCCGCGCTGGCGGCGACCTTCGGTGTCGCGTACGGCGTGGGGAACGGTGTCGGCCCGCAGCTGACCGCCCAGGTGCGGCCCGCGGGTGGGCACGGGGCGGATCACGGACCCGCCGAGCCGGTTGCCGGCCCGGCGGCGGGCGGGCTGCAGGTCTCGGAGGCCGGCTACACGCTGGATCTGCGGACGGCCGCGCTCGGGGCCGGGACCCGCACCGTCCTGCGGTTCGCCGTGGTCGACGACGCGACCGGCCGCAGGGTCACCGCGTATCAGCGCGAGCACGGCAAGGAACTGCACCTCGTCCTCGCCTCACGGGACCTCACGGTCTACCGGCATCTGCACCCCGTGCGCGCCGCCGACGGCACCTGGTCGGTGCCCGTATCGCTGCCGGCCGCCGGTGACTACCGCATGTTCGCCGACTTCACCCCGGCCGTGCGGGGCGCCTCGAACCTGACGCTGGGAACCGACCTCGCCGTGTCCGGCGGCTACCGTCCCAAGGAACTGCCGGCCGTGCGCCCCACCGCGGTGACCGACGGCTACGAGGTGGCGCTGAGCGGAGGGCTGCGCGCCGGCCGGGAGAGCGAACTGGAACTGACCGTCAGCAGGAACGGCAGGCCCGTCACGGACCTGCAGCCCCACCTCGGTGCGTACGGTCACCTCGTCGCCCTGCGCTCCGGCGACCTCGCCTACCTCCATGTCCACCCGAACGAGGGAGGTCCCGGTCCCGCCGTCTCGTTCGCGGCCACCGCGCCGAGCGCGGGCACCTACCGTCTCTTCCTCGACTTCCGTCACGGCGGGACGGTGCACACCGCCGCGTTCACCGTCGAGGCAAGGACGACGGCCCGCCCGGAAGCCGGGCGGGCCGGATCTGCGACACCTGACACACACGGCCACTGATCACGGCACGGCGTGCGGGGGTCGCGTCCCTCAGACGTTCAGCAGGCGCTCGGTGAGGTCGCGGTAGTGCTGCAGGGTGACCCGCAGTTCCTCGGTCCGGGAGCCGGGGTCGCCGTCGCGGCCGGAGCTGCCGAGCGTGCGCCGCTGTTCCTTGAGTGCCGCCGTGAGCCCGTCGACGACGGAGTCGAAGGTGCTCTCGGCCTCCTCGACCGCCTTGCGGGGACTCTCGACGAACTCGCTGACGGCGTGCTGGAGCCGCTGGGCGAGCTTGTCGTGGTCGCCGTCCGGGATGAGGGAGTGGCGGCTGCCGGGTGTCTCGTCCCGGGTGCGGGGTGTCTCATCGCGGGACCCGATTGTCTTCTCCCGGGTGTCAGGTGTCTTCTCCCGCGTGTGGGTCGACCGGGATTCGGGGGACCGGGTGTCGGACGACCGGGCGTCGGACGACAGGGCGTCGGAGGTCCGGGTGTCGGACGTCCGGGTGTCGGTCGGCAGTCGGGTCGCCGGTCCGTCGTCGGGCGGTGCGGCCGCCGGGGTCCGCATGCGCGGGATACCGGCCGGGGCGTCATCCGGTTTGCGTGCGGCGTCGCCGCCCGTGGGGGCGGGGTCGACCGTGCGGCCGGTGGTGGTGGCCTCCGTGGGCTTCTTCGCCGCCTCGGGGACGTCGGTGGGGATGCGAGGAGTGCGATCGGCGTCGTGCGTCATGCCCTGTCACTTCCTTCTGCGTGGTTCGAGTGCCGGCTGACCGGCCGGTCCGTGCCGTTGGAGACGAGTACGTCGAACAGCCCGCGGGCCTCGAGCAGCGCCTCGCGCATGTTCTCGGTGTCGCCGTCGTTCTGCTTGGCGTCGTGCACCCGGCGGTAGCCGTTGACGTGTTCGGCGTGGTGGACGGAGAGCGCGTCGCTCTGCTCGCCGAAGTCCGTGCCGTCGGGGAAGCCCAGGTCCTGGGCCAGTTCGGCCAGCAGGGTGTCCGCATCGGCGACCGCCTGCCGGGGCGCGTCGACGAAGCCGCCCTCGATCTGCGTCCAGCGGTCCGCGTACTGCGCGCGTGCCTCGGGGGTCAACGGACGTTCACGCAGCGAGCGGTGCCGCTTCAGGCGTTCGCGCAGCTCGTTGTCGGCGGCCTTCGCGTCGCCGTCGTGGCGGGCGACGGTCCGGTCGTACTCGGGGCCGAAGCGGCGCCGCATTCCCTGCCCGCCCGTCTGGCGTGTGTAGAGGAAGGCGAGGGCGCAGGCGGCGACGAGGACGACAGCGACGATGATCACTACGGTCGTCACGGTCACCACCCCTTCCCGTTCTCGGTCCGCGGGTCGCTGTGTTCCACGCTCACCATCCCTTTCGGTCCGTGTCCCGGCGCTGTGCCGGCCGGGCGTGCTGCTCGTGTACCCCGCCGTTCGCGTTCAAGGCACGGTGTCTGCCCGCGGCCCGAGTCGGGGGCGGCCTCCGGCCACCGCCGTACGGCCCCTGGGTATCGTGAAGGGGCTGCATCACACGCATCTCCGAGAGGGGCATCACGGTGACCGAGCGCAAGCCCACGGGCGTCAGCTTCGAGTCGTGGGTCGACAAACAGATTCGTGAGTCCGAACAGCGTGGTGACTTCTCCCAGCTGCCGGGGTTCGGCAAGCCGCTGGAAGCGATGGACCGCCCGTACGACGACACGTGGTGGATCAAGGCGAAGATGCAGCGCGAGGGGGTGTCCGTGCTCCCGCCGACCCTGGCCCTGCGTAAAGAGGCGGAGGACACCGTCGCAGCCCTGCCGGAGGTCCGCACGGAGGCGGAGGTGCGGCGGATGCTGACCGAGGTGAACGAGAAGATCGACGCGGCCGTCAGACGCCCGCCGCCCGGCCCCCTGCTGAACCTCCGGCCTTTCGATGTCGAGGCCCTCGTCGACGAGTGGCGCGCGGCCCGCGAGGCTTCCTGACGCGGTCGTTCGCGCGTGGGCCGCTCTTCCGGCCCGACTCACGTACGTAATACTCCCTGTATGAGATCAGGCATTACGTCACGGGGGCGCGGGGCGCTGGGCGAAGAGGTGGGGATCCGGCGGGCCACCGCCCGGGACGCGAAGCGGCTGACCCGGCTGGTGCGGACCTCCCGCGCCTACGAGGGCCCGTACGCACCCATGGTGGCGGGCTACCGGGTGGGCCACGACTACGTCGAGACGCACCGGGTCTTCGTGGCCGTGGGGGAGACCACCGGCCGGCTGCTCGGGTTCTACTCCCTGATCCTCGACCCGCCCGAACTCGATCTCATGTTCGTCGCCGACGCCGCGCAGGGCGCCGGTATCGGGCGCCTGCTCATCGGACACCTGCGGGACGAGGCGGGCGCGGCCGGACTCACCGATGTGCGCATCGTGTCGCATCCGCCCGCCGAGGGCTTCTACACGGAGGTGGGCGCCAGGCGGACGGGAACCGTCCGGGCCGCGCCGCCCGCGGTCATGTGGGACCGCCCCGAACTGGTGCTGCCCGTCGCCTGAGGCGACAGCGTTCCCGCCGGACCGCGTCAGTGACCCGCGGCCAGCTCGCCGCTCAAGGTGCCGTGGATCCGGGCGCTGTCCTGATTGAGGCCGATGATCTCCACCGTCTTGCCCCGCTGCGCGTACCTCGCGGTGACCGTGTCCAGGGCGGCCACGGAGGAGGCGTCCCAGACGTGGGCGGCCGACAGGTCGATGACGACGCGGACCGGATCGCCCGCGTAGTCGAACCGCGTGACCAGGTCGTTCGAGGAGGCGAAGAACAGCTCGCCGGTGACGGCGTAGAGCACGCTGTCGCCCTCCGGGTCCGTCACCGAGGTGACCTGTGCGACCCCGGCGACCCGACGGGCGAAGACGACCATCGCGCAGAGCGTGCCCACCACCACGCCGATGGCCAGGTTGTGGGTGGCGACCACGCACGCCACGGTGATCACCATGACGCCGGTCTCGCCGAGGGGCATCCGGCGCAGCGTCGCCGGCGCGACCGAGTGCCAGTCGAACGTACCGACCGACACCATCACCATCACGGCGACCAGCGCGGCCATCGGGATGTCCGAGACGATGGGGCCGAAGACGATGCAGAGCACCATCAGGAACGCACCGGCCAGGAAGGTGGACAGCCGCGTCCGTGCGCCCGACACGCGTACGTTGATCATCGTCTGGCCGATCATCGCGCAGCCGCCCATGCCGCCGAAGAACCCGGTCACCACGTTGGCGATGCCCTGGCCGACCGACTCGCGCGTCTTGCTGGAACGGGTGTCGGTGATCTCGTCGACGAGCTTCGCCGTCATCAGCGACTCCATCAGCCCCACCAGGGCCATCGCCAGCGCGTACGGCGCGATCGTCGTCAGCGTCTCCATGGTGAACGGGACGTCCGGCAGTCCCGGCACCGGCAGGGAGGACGGCAGGGCGCCCTTGTCGCCGACCGTCGGCACCGCGATCGCCGCACCGACGGTGATCGCGGTGAGGATCGCGATGGAGACCAGCGGCGCCGGCACGGCCTTCGTCAGCTTCGGGAAGAACACCATCAGGGCGAGGCCGCCCACGATCAGCGGATAGACGGCCCACGGCACGTCGTGCATCTCGGGGACCTGCGCCATGAAGATCAGGATCGCCAGGGCGTTCACGAAGCCGACCATGACGCTGCGCGGCACGAAACGCATCAGCCGTGCCACGCCCAGTGCGCCCAGCACGATCTGGAAGAGGCCGCCCAGGATGACCGCGGCGACGAGATACCCGAAACCGTGCTCGCGGTTGAGCGGGGCGATGACGAGGGCCACCGCGCCCGTCGCGGCCGAGATCATCGCGGGCCGGCCGCCCACGACGGAGATGGTGACGGCCATGGTGAACGAGGCGAAGAGGCCGATGCGGGGGTCGACACCGGCGATGATCGAGAAGGAGATCGCCTCGGGTATGAGGGCCAGCGCGACGACCAGACCTGCCAGGACCTCGGTACGCAGCACCTTCGGCGACCGGACGGGGGCGGTCAGTTCCTTCAGCGACCGTGCGGGGGAGAGCAGCAAGGGGAGCGGGACCTGTCCTGTTCGGGCGGAGCCCGGGACCGCCCGCCCGGCGGCGGGCACCGGGCGTTGTGCTGACCCCGGAACTCTACCCCCCGCCCCGGGGCCGGGACGCTCCGCGAGGGGCCGTGGGCCACCGGGCGGTCTACGGTGTGGGAAAGGCGATGACGCGGACGCCGCGGCTGTCCGGACGGAGGTCCACGGTGAGCCCGACACCCGAGGGGGACAGTGGCGAGGACGGTGCGTGGGGACGACGCCGCGAGACGCCCGAGCAACGGGCGGACCGCCGGTGGACCGATCTGCTCCAGGAACTGCGCGTCGCCCAGACCGGCGTGCAGATCCTCTTCGGCTTCCTGCTCGCCGTCGTCTTCCAGCCGCGCTTCACGGACCTCTCCGACACCGACCGCACGATCTACGTCGTCACGGTGATGTTCGGGTCGGCCACCGCGGGGGCGCTCATCGGGCCGGTCTCGTACCACCGGCTGCTGACCGGGAGGCGGATGAAACCGGAGACGGTCACCTGGGCGTCGCGACTCACCGTGATCGGGCTGGTCCTGCTGTTCTGCACGATGTGCTCGGCGCTCCTGCTGATCCTCCGGGTGGCGCTGCACAACGCCCTCGCCCTGTGGCTGGTCGGCGGGATGGCGCTGTGGTTCCTGGTCTGCTGGTTCGTCTTCCCGGCCTGGGCGCTGGCCCGCTCCCGGCCCGGACCACGACGGGAGAAGTGACGCTGCCGGGTGCCGGGCGGCTGTTCACGCCGTACCGGTGGCCGCAGATGTGTGGACGTCCGTCAGCGTGAAGAGCCCGCCGTCGGGGTCGATCAGGGTCGCCTCGCGGCCCTCGGGCCCGGTCAGCTCCTCGACCAGCGAACCGCCGCGCTCACGCGCCGCCGCGACAGCCGCGGGGACGTCGTCCACCGGGAAGATGACCTGCCAGTGCGGGCGGACGAGCGGATCGGGCGCCGCCTCGACCGCGTCCGAGCTGATGCGGGCCAGCTGGCGGCCGCCGCACTCCACGATCACCTCGTCCTTCACGTACGTCACCTCGCAGGCGCCGGGACGCCCGCTGGCCCAGTCCAGGACCTCGCCGTAGAAGATCGCCGCGTCGAACGCGCTCCGGGTGCGCAGCCGCAGCCAGGCGTGCGCATGGCCGTCCGGGGCCGGCGGCGAAGTCGCCGGCTCGGTCCGTTCCCAGATGCCGAACCCCGCGCCGTCGCGGTCGGCGGCCAGCGCGCCGCGCCCCTTGCCCAGCCCCAGCGGGCCCACCGCCACCGTGCCGCTGCGCTCCCGGATCCGGGCAGCTGCATCATCGGCGTCCCGGACGGCGAAGTAGGGCGTCCACGCCACCGCGACGCGGAACGTACTGGCCACGGCGCCGATGCCGGCCACCGGTACGTCGCCGCGACGGGCGACCGAGAACTCCTGGCCGAGCTTGCCCGGCCGGAACGTCCAGCCCATCACCGGGCCGTAGAACTCCTGGGCCGACTCCAGGCCGAGGGTCATCAGGTTGACCCAGCAGGGCGCGGCCGAGCCGGTCAGCGGCGCGGGCGCGGATGCCATACCAGAGGTGCCTGCGGTCATGGTCCTACTGCCTTCATGGGATGTGCGGCAGACGTGTGCCGGTGGCCTTCGGGCCTTCACCAGCCTCACCGCGGGCGGCCGCTCCCGCAACACGCGGCTTCGCCGCCCGCCGCGGCACCGGGTGGGCGCCCCGCCGGGCCGGCGGTCCGGGACCGCGGCGCGGGCCGCTCAGTCGCGCCGCTCCTCGTCGTCCCGGTGGGCGGTCCCGCTGCCGTGATCACCGAGCTCGTACGGCGAGAGCCCCCGGCCGTCGGCGGGGAAGCTGTCGTCGCCATGGACGTCGTGCTCCTCGACGTGGGCGCGGTGATCGGGCACCACCGGCTGCTCGTCGGGCCGGGGAGGGGGCAACTCCTCGGCCCGACGCCGCCTGCCCAGCCAGACGGCGCCGATCAGCACGGCCACCAGGACCACGCCGACCACGGCCATCACCCACCCCGTCGCGCTCCGTCCGTCCGCGAGGGTGATGGCGAGGGAATTCAGGGCTCCATCCGATACGTCCATGCTTGCCGGATACCCCGGGGCGGGGCAGTCACTCGGATCTGCGGTCGAATTCATGTTTTAAGTGGATATGGCCGTAAAAAGTGTTTCGAATTCATGTGAGGTGAATTGCCGCCGGTACCCGCGGGGCGGCCGGGCCCCTCATGTCGCAGGCGTGCGGCTGCGGGGCGAGCCTGGAAGTGACCCCTCCGGAAGGAACCGCGGTGAACAGCACACAGGAAGAGCAGCGGACGGACCAGAGCCGTTCCGGCAGTGAGGTGTCGGTCGTCGTCAGCGGGTGCGAGAAGGGCGACGCGCGCACGGTCTTCGACGTGCTGAGGGCCGCCTTCACCACCGACCGGGCCTCCGTCGACGTGCCGCAGGACGTCAACGGCAAGCGTCCGACCGCATGGGTCGTGACGGTCGATGTCACCGAGGCCCGCGTGGTGTCGGGGCCCGTACGGCTCGGCGCACCCGTCACGGTCGACGCGCAGGGCGGCTACTGGGCGGTCGAGCGCCTGCGGCAGAGCCTGGCGGACGCCTTCGCCGTCCGGGTCGTGGGCACCGTCTCCGGCGACCAGGAGGAGGAGGTCCGGCTGCGGCTGGAGAACGCCTAGCGCCTCTCCCGGAGACGGCCCGCCGTCCGCTGCTCCATCCGCCCGCCACGCCGACCTGCGGACGGCACACACCGGACGGATATGCGCCGGTCACAGGGGGTGAGGGGCCGGATATGTTGCGCGACCGGCTCCACCGGGTCACCCTATGGAGTGACCCAGAAGTGACATCTGCTCACTGTTCGTATTCGGGGGTCGTTGGTTCAACGGGGCGAAGCATGTGGGCCTCGATGTGAGGAGCCTCGACGATGACCGTTCCACTCGACCGGCACTATCTGGTCGAACTCCAGGTATCGGCAGAGCGTGTGTCCCAGCTGCGACGGATCGTCGCCGCACACCTCCGTCACTGGAGTCTCGAACTCCACATCCGGCCCGTGTGCCGGGCTGTGGAGGAGCTGCTGACCAACGTCCAGCGGCACGTCGGTGACGACAACACCTGTGTCCTCGAACTCCGCTGGTCCGGACGGCACCTCACGGTCTCCGTCGCCGACAACGGTTCCGACATGCCGCGGCTGCTCCACGAGGGCGGCGGCCTCAGCCGGGTCATGGCGCTCAGCGACAGCTGGGGCACCTGCCGGACCGCCGAGGGCAAGGTCGTCTGGTTCACCCGGTACGCGCAGGAGCCGCAGCTCATCGAGCTGGTGCCGCTGCCGCCACTGCCCGGGGTCCGCGAGTTCCGCCGGCCGCCGGCCGTCGTCACGGACCTTCCCGCGGCGGCCCCGGTCCGGACCGACGCCCTCGCCCTCGTCTGAGGCGGCGGTACGGAGCGGCCCCGGCCGTCCCCGCCCCCCCGGCGCACCCTCCGGCGCGGATCCACTGCCCCTTTCGGGCATGGTCCGCGCCGGTCGGGTATCCGGGTGGAGGGGTCCGCGTTGCGTCGCCGCGCGCGGCGCGGCACGGTCGAAGTACCGAGGCAAGGAGGCCACAGTCATGCCCATCGCAACGGTCAACCCCGCGAACGGCGAGACGCTCAGGACGTTCGACGCACTGGGGGCGGACGAGATCGAGCGGCGGCTCGCCGCGGCGGACGCCGCATTCCGGGAGTACCGCACCACCGGATTCGGTGAGCGGTCACGGCTGCTGAACCGGGCCGCCGACCTGCTCGACGAGGACCAGCAGGACATCGCCCGCACCATGACCCTGGAGATGGGGAAACCGGTCAAGGCCGCCCGGGCCGAGGCCGCGAAGTGCGCCAAGGCCATGCGCTGGTACGCCGCCCACGCCGAGGAGCTCCTCGCCGACGAGCATCCCTCGCCCGCCGACGTGAAGGACGCCGGTGCGTCCCGTGCCTACGTCCACTACCGCCCCCTGGGCACGGTGCTCGCCGTGATGCCGTGGAACTTCCCCCTCTGGCAGGTCGTACGGTTCGCGGCCCCCGCGCTCATGGCCGGGAACACGGGCCTGCTCAAGCACGCGTCGAACGTGCCGCAGACGGCCCTGTACCTGGGCGACCTGTTCCACCGGGCCGGCTTCCCGGCGGGCTGCTTCCAGACCCTCCTGGTGGGCTCCGGGGCCGTCGAGGCGATCCTGCGCGACCGCCGGGTGGCCGCGGCAACCCTGACCGGCAGCGAACCCGCCGGCCGCGCCGTCGCGGCCGTCGCCGGCGACGAGGTCAAGCACACCGTCCTGGAACTCGGCGGCAGCGACCCCTTCCTCGTCCTGCCATCGGCCGACGTCGCCAAGGCGGCCCGTACGGCCGTGACGGCCCGGGTCCAGAACAACGGGCAGTCCTGCATCGCCGCCAAGCGGTTCATCGTGCACACCCAGGTGTACGAGGAGTTCGCCGAGCGCTTCACCGTGGGCATGCGCGACCTCGCCGTCGGCGATCCGCTGGAGGAGTCCACCGACATCGGCCCGCTCGCCACCGAGCAGGGGCGCACCGATCTGGAGGAGCTCGTCGACGACGCGCTGGGGAAGGGGGCCGGCGCCCTGTGCGGCGGCGGCCGGCCCGAGGGCCTGACGGGCGGCCTGGAGCGGGGCTGGTTCTACGCCCCCACGGTCCTCGGCGGCATCACGCCCGCCATGCGCATCCACCATGAGGAGACCTTCGGTCCCGTCGCCACGCTCTACCGGGCCGGCAGCCTCGACGAGGCCGTGGAGCTGGCCAACGACACGCCGTTCGGGCTCAGTTCCAACGTCTGGACCCGGGACGCCGAGGAGAGCAGGCGCTGCGTCCGCGATCTGGAGGCGGGCGGTGTCTTCTTCAACGGCATGACGGCCTCGCACCCCGCACTGCCGTTCGGCGGGGTGAAGCGCTCCGGCTACGGACGTGAGCTCGCCGGCCACGGCATCCGCGAATTCTGCAACGCCACGACCGTCTGGTACGGAGCCTGACCACGGTCCGGGCCCCGTACCGGCCGGACCACCGCACACCGCCCGCTGAGAGGTGACCATGAGCGACGCACCGCCGTCCTCATCGACGACCGGCCCGTCCGACGAGGAGATCGCCGCGCTCGACGCGCACTGGAGGGCGGCCAACTACCTGGCCGTCGGCCAGATCTACCTGATGGCCAACCCGCTGCTGACCAGGCCGCTCGCCCCCGAGGACATCAAGCCCAGGCTGCTCGGCCACTGGGGCACCTCACCGGGGCTCAACCTCGTCTACACCCACGTGAACCGCATCATCAGGTCGCGCGGCACCTCCGCGCTCTGTGTCTGGGGCCCCGGTCACGGCGGCCCCGCCGTCCTCGCCAACTCCTGGCTGGAGGGCAGCTACTCGCAGACCTACCCCGATGTGAGCAGGGACGCGGCGGGCATGGGACTGCTGTTCAAGCAGTTCTCCTTCCCCGGCGGAGTGCCCAGCCATGTCGCGCCCGAGACACCCGGCTCCATCCACGAGGGAGGCGAACTCGGCTACTCCCTCGCGCACGCCTACGGGGCCGCACTCGACCATCCGGACCTGCTGGTCACCTGCGTCATCGGCGACGGCGAGGCGGAGACCGGACCGCTCGCCGGGTCCTGGCACGCCAACAAGTTCCTCGACCCCGTCCACGACGGAGCCGTCCTCCCGGTCCTGCACCTCAACGGCTACAAGATCGCGAACCCGACGGTGCTCGCCCGCCTCCCCGAGGAGGAGCTCGACGCGCTGCTGCGGGGCTACGGACACGAACCGCTGTACGTGGCGGGGGACGACCCCCTCACCGTGCACCGGGCGATGGCCGCCGCCATGGACCGGGCCGTCGACCGCATCCAGGAGCTCCAGGAGGCGGCCCGGACCGGCGGTGACACCGGCCGCCCGCCCTGGCCGATGATCGTGCTGCGGACCCCGAAGGGCTGGACCGGCCCGGACGAGGTGGACGGGCTGCCCGTCGAGGGCACCTGGCGCGCCCACCAGGTCCCGCTGCCCGGGGTCCGGGACAACCCGGAGCACCTGCGGCAACTGGAGCGGTGGATGCGCTCCTACCGGCCCGACGAACTCTTCGACGCGGAGGGGCACCCCTCGGCGGAGGTCCTCGCCTGCGTACCGGAAGGCACGGCACGGCTCGGCGCCACCCCGTACGCCAACGGCGGGCTCCTCCTGCGTGACCTGCCGGTCCCGCCCCTGGAGGCGCACGCCGTCCGGGTGGACAGCCCCGGCACCACCCTGCACGAACCGACCAAGGTTCTCGGCGGTCTGCTGGAAGCCGTCATGACGGCCACCGCCGACCGGCGCGACTTCCGGGTCGTCGGCCCCGACGAGACGGCCTCGAACCGGCTCGACGCCCTCTACGAAGCCACCGGCAAGGCCTGGCAGGCCGGAACGCTCCCGACCGACGAGCACCTCGCCCGCGACGGCCGCGTCATGGAGATCCTCTCCGAGCACCTGTGCCAGGGCTGGCTTGAGGGCTATCTGCTCACCGGACGGCACGGACTCTTCTCCTGCTACGAGGCCTTCGCCCACATCGTCGACTCGATGGTCAACCAGCACATCAAGTGGCTGCGGACCTCGCGCCGGCTGCCCTGGCGACGCCCCATCGCCTCCCTCAACTACCTGCTCACCTCGCACGTCTGGCGCCAGGACCACAACGGCTTCTCGCACCAGGACCCGGGCTTCGTCGACCACATCCTGAACAAGAGCCCCGAGGTCGTCCGTGTCTATCTGCCCCCGGACGCGAACACCCTGCTGTCCGTGGCCGACCACGCGCTGCGCAGCCGGGACTACGTGAACGTGATCGTGGCCGGCAAGCAGCCCGGCTTCGACTGGCTCACCCTCGACCAGGCCCGCGCGCACTGCGCACGGGGCGCGGGCGTCTGGGAGTGGGCGGGCACGGAGGACGGCAGCCGCGAACCCGATGTCGTGCTCGCCTGCGCCGGGGACGTACCCACCCTGGAGACGCTGGCGGCGGCGGGCCTCCTGCGGCAGCATCTGCCGGAGCTGGCGGTACGGGTGGTGAACGTCGTCGACATGGCCCGGCTCATGCCGCACGGTGAGCATCCGCACGGGATGCCGGACTCCGAGTACGACGCCCTCTTCACGCGCGACAAGCCGGTGATCTTCGCCTACCACGGCTATCCCTGGCTGATCCACCGGCTGGCCTACCGCCGCACCGGCCACGCCCAGCTGCACGTCAGGGGCTACAAGGAAGAGGGCACGACGACCACGCCGTTCGACATGGTGGTCCGCAACGACCTCGACCGCTACCGGCTGGTCATGGACGTCGTCGACCGCGTGCCGGGCCTCGGCGTCCGTGCCGTGGCGGTGCGTCAGGCGATGGCGGACACCCGGACGCGCCACCACGAGTGGATCCGCGAACACGGCACGGACCTGCCGGAAGTGGCCGACTGGACCTGGCAGGGCCAATAAGCGTGCGGCCGGGGCCCGGACGGTGCAGACCGTCCGGGCCCCGGCCGTGTTCGCGCCGTCCGGCCCGTCAGTAGCGCAGTGCCGCCGCGATCCTTCCGTGTTCCTTCAGCGAGTCGTCCGCGACGAAGACCACGTCGGCGCCGCTGTCCAGGGCCGCCTCCACCAGTTCGTCGACGATGTCCTCACGGACGGTCTCCGGCGGCTCCGTGGCGTCCCCGCCGACCGGCACCAGGTGTTCCCGGTCGGCCCGGACCGTCTGCTGGTAGTGCTCCTCCACGGCCACCAGGCCGGCCCGTCCCTCCCGGACGGCGGCCCACACCTCGTCGAGACCGCCGGCGAAGGCACGCCTGCCGCGTGCCTCGTCCAGCTTTCCGTCGATCTCCGCGGCGAAGCGCTTCTGCCGGGCCTCCAGCGCGGGCCGCAGCTCGGTCAGCAGATCGCTCGCGGAGGTGTCGGCCGGTGCGCCCTTGGTGACCCGGCCGACCGCGACGTCGGCGCTCTCACCGACCTCGTCGAGCAGCGCGAGCGCCGGGGCGAGGCCGACCAGATAGAGCGGGCGCGGATCGGTGGCCAGCACCCCGCGCAGCTTCTCGTCCACCGTGCGCAGGAACTGGCGGGTCTCCTCGTCGCTGAAGGTGCTGGGCGTGTCCCCGATCCGCTCCTCGCGCTGCGGGTTGGGCGCCTCGCGCGGAGCCGTCAGCGGGAAACCGCCGATCCGCTCCTCGTGCGCGGCGTCGGCCGTGCCGCTGAACAGGGTGGCGTGGTCCGCCGACACGGTGAGCGCCCAGAACGGCTGGGCCTGGGCCTTCGCGGCGACCAGGTTGCGGGTCAGATAGGTGTCGCTCAGCACCACCCGCTCGGGCGCGGTGCGCGGCAGCTGCCAGATCTGGTACTCGTCCGCCGTCGCGAGGACCACCAGCGAGTCCAGGGCCCGGCGCGGATCGATCTCGGCCACCGCCCGGTCGAGCTGCCGGCGGACCGCGTCGCGCGCCTCGCGGGTGACATCGGGGTCGGCGTCGAGGCGGTTGCCCGCCTCCGACACCAGGTTGCGCAGCCGCACGGCGTCCTGGGCGTTGTCCGGTGCACGCCGATGGGTCGGCATGGTCAGGGACAGGGCCGGATAGGGCCTGGCCGCGCGGAGCTTCTGCAACAGACCGGCGGTCAGAGCATCCGTATCCATCAGTTCCCTCCCGGGGACTCGTGCGCACTGCCGTGCGGAGCGGGTGATTCGACGAGTCAATTCATACCTTTTGATCCTAATATGGGCGAGTTGGTCATTCCGGGTTCGGGAGGTATGCGCGATGTCCACGCTCACGGTGTGGAAATTCCAGTCGGCCGAAGGCGCGGAGGACGTGGAAACGACGCTGAAGTCCCTGCAGAAGGAGGGGCTGATCAAGATCCTGGACGCCGCAGTCGTGAGCTGGCCCGCCGACCGCGCCAAGCCGCGGACCAAGCAGCTGCTCAACCTGGTCGGCGCGGGCGCCCTCAGCGGCACCTTCTGGGGCATGCTCTTCGGGCTGATCTTCCTGATGCCGCTGCTGGGCGCCGCCATCGGCGCGGCCGCCGGGGCACTCGGCGGCAAGCTGGCCGACGTCGGCATCGACGACGACTTCATCGCCGAGGTCAAGGAGAAGGTCACCCCCGGCACTTCGGCCCTCTTCCTGCTCACCATGAACGAGGTGCCCGACCGGATCGGCGACGCGTTCCCCGGGGGCGGGGCCGAACTGCTCCACAGCAATCTGGACACGCGGAGCGAGGAACGGCTCCGCGAGATCTTCGGCGACGACGCGGCATGACCACCGGGGAGCGGTCCCGGCGTCCGGGACCTCCTCACCAGCCCCACCCGCATCCGTACTTCCGCACATCCGTACTTCCGACTTCCGAGCAGACGGAGCGTCCGTGAACCAGACCAGCCCCGTGCGGCGCGCGCTGCGCGGCCGCGCAGCCCGCAGCCTGACCCCCGCCGTGCTCGCAGCGGTGATCGTGGCCGGCACCGCCGCCTGCGACAGCTCCGACACCTCCTCGCAGGGCACGGCCAGAAGCACCCGTACGGTCTCGGCGGAGCCGGTCGCCTCGCCCGAGGCCACCAGGAGCCCGCGCACCCAGGACGACTTCGCGGCCTCCGTCTCCGCCGATGTGGAGCGCAACCGGCAGAAGGCCGTGACGACGCTCAAGGGCGTCGACGGGAAGGGCAACGCCGTCGAGGACGTCTCCGTCAACGGTCTCCCGGTCGCGGCGTCGGAGCAGTTCCGCAGCGCCCTGGTGCGCGTCACCAACCGCTCCGGCAAGGCGGCCTTCTACGCCGTGCGGGTGGAGTTCGTGGACGCCTCGGGGAAGGTGCTCGACTCCGTGGTGCTCGGCTTCGCCGACGCCCCGCCCAACCGGACGGTCAGCGAGCACGCCAACAGCCGCAAGGCCGCCGGCGTCAAGTCGTTCCCCCGCATCGCCCAGGCCGAGCGCGGCTGACGGCCGGGAGCGCGGTGAGTGCCGCCACCGGTGCCGTCACGGACGCACTGCGGGAACTGCACGCCGAGTTCGCCGGTGTCGACGACGGCGAAGTCGCCGACTACATCCCGCAACTGGCCCTCGCCGACCCGGGCGCCTTCGGGCTGGCCCTGATCAGCATGGACGGTCACCGCTACAGCACCGGCGACGCCGAGGTGCCGTTCACCGTCCAGTCCGTGTCCAAACCGTTCGTCTACGCCCTGGCCCTGTCCGTCCTCGGCCTCGACGAGGTGTCCCGCTGGGTGAACGCCGAGCCGAGCGGCGAGGCGTTCAACGCGATCAGCCTGGAGCGCGGCACCGGCCGCCCGGACAACGCCATGGTCAACGCGGGCGCCATCGTCACCACCGCCCTCATCCCCGACACTCCGGCCGCGCCCAGGTTCGGCCGCATCCTCGACTGCCTGAGCCGGTTCGCCGGCCGGCGGCTCGACGTGGACGAGGAGGTGTACGCCTCCGAGGCGCTCACCGGGGACCGCAACCGCGCCCTCGCCTACCTCATCCGCAGCACCGGCCCCCTGCCCGTGGACCCGGTCGCGGCGGTGGAGACGTACTTCCGTCAGTGCTCGGTACGGGTCACCGCCCTGGATCTCGCCGCGATGGCGGCGACCCTGGCCCACGGCGGCGTCAATCCGCTCAGCGGGGACCGGGTGGTCCCCGAACCCGTCGCCGCCCAGGTGCTCGCCGTCATGGCGACGTGCGGCATGTACGACTCCTCGGGCGACTGGCTGCTGAGGGTGGGGCTGCCGGCCAAGAGCGGGGTGTCCGGAGGGCTGATCGCCGCGGGTCCCGCCCGCTTCGGCATGGGGACGTACAGCCCGCTGCTCGACGCGGGCGGGTCCTCCGTGCGGGGGCACCTGGCGATCGGGCGGCTCTCGGAGCGGCTCGGCCTGCACCTCATGCACAACCCGGCGCTGGCGGGCTCCACCGTCACCCTCGTCACCACCGCCGACGACCTGCCGTCCGCGCCGGAGGCGGAGCGGGACCGGGCCCGGCACGAACAGGTGGCGGTCGTCGCCGCCCAGGGCGCGCTGGACTTCACGGCGGCGGAGCGGGTGCTGTACGCCATGGACGAGGCGGGACCGGAGGGGACCGGCGCCGTGGTGCTCGACCTGCTGCGGGTGACCGACATCGACACCGTGGCGCGGGCGATGCTGCGCAGCGGGCTGGCCCGGCTCACCGCCGACGGCCGGCGCACCGCGGTCGCCGACCCGGACGGCCGGCTGCGGGAGCCTGGGGACGGCGCCGCCGCCCCCCGGTGCTTCGCCACCCGCGAGGAGGCCGTGGCCCGGTGTGTGGCGGACGCCGCCGGCTGAGCCGGCCGGACCGTCCGGTTCGCGCTCCCCGCACAGCGGGCCGTCGCCGTGTCGGGGAGTCGCGTCAGGACGGGCGGTTCACCAGATGGACTCGACCCACTCGGGGTGGTCGATGAACGGGTTCCGGTTGTGCTGGTACTGGTCGAATATCACGTCGTTGCGGCGCTTTTCGAAGGTGTCCGGCGGGTCCTGCTCGCTCCAGGTCTTCAGCGCGGAGAGGCGGCCGATGTTCGGCGCGGAGCCGTTGGACACGCTGTCGTTGGGTTCGAGGTCGGCGAAGGAGTCGTCGCCCTCGTAGCGCACCGCCATGTAGAGGATCATGCGCGCGACGTCGCCCTTGACGGCGTCGCGCGGTTCGAAGGAGTCGCTGTCGGTGAAGTTGCCGGGCGCGTCGGCGAGCTCGGTGCCGCCGTTGTCGAAGTCCTTGTTGCCGCGCGTGGAGTTGACCGAGACGTCCTCCGGGCGCAGGTGGTGGATGTCGGTGCCGGGGCCCGTGGCGGTGCCGAAGTCGCCGTGCGACTTGGCCCAGACGTGCTCCCGGTTCCACTGGCCGACGCCGCCGCCGTTGGCGCTCTTCGGCTCGGAGAGTCCGGTGTACAGAAGGATCACGTTGGAGGAGTTGGCCGGGTCCTCGTCGGTGTCCTTCAGCGCGTCCCAGACCTGGCTGTAGGAGAGCTTGGTCTGGTCGCTGATGATCGTGTGCAGGGCGCCCTTGAGCGCGGTGCCGGTCTTGCCGAGCGCGTCCTGGTAGTACGTGTCGTCCAGTGCGCCGAGCGGGGTGACGGAAGCCGCCGGGGGCTGCGGTGTCGCGGCCGGCGCGGCGGCCGCGGTGCCGGCGAGCACCACGAAGGCGGCGAGCGTGGCCAGCAGTGGGCGCCGGCAGGAAAGGTGACGACGGGACATGTGGGGTGTCCTCTCCGGAAATACGGGCACCGCGGCGCCGTCACAGGGTGGGGGGCGGCTCCGCGGTGGTCGTGTCGCTTGGTGGTCAGCGGGAGCCTTCCACACGCACCGTGACCGAGGTGTGAACGCTGCGTACCTATCATGTGCAGGTCAAGTGAGAGTCGGTCCCGGGCCGTCGCGGGCCTCCCCGCCGGCATCGGATGCGCCCCCGTCGGCACGGGGCGAGAATTGCCGCAAGGACGAGGAGGCGGCATGAGTGACGAGCCCGAATCCGTATCCGTACGGGGCGTGACCCCGGACGCCCTTCTGCACACCGGCGCCAGCGACAATCCGTCCGCGGAGGACGTGGTGCTCGCCTCCGGGCGGGACCTGACACCCCGGAATCTCGAGTGGGCGGAGCGCCGGATCGCCCGGGAGGGCCGGGCGGCCATCGACAAGCAGCTGCCGTAGGCACCCCGCGGCCGCGGCACCCGCCGTGACCACCGGCGCATGCCGGGGCACGGTGGTGCGCGGCCGCGACCGGGCGGTGCGGCGGCAGTGCGTGTGCGGGGGTCGGCCGTCGCTCGGTTAGCCTGAACGGAATATGAACCGTTTGACGACGTCAGGGGCCGGTTACGACCTCGCCCGCTTCCCCGAGGACCCGCGCGACCCGTTCCGAGCCTGGGACGCGGCCGACGAATACCTGCTCCGGCACCTGGAGGG
Source organism: Streptomyces sp. NBC_01257 (assembly GCF_035917255.1). NCBI lineage: Bacteria > Bacillati > Actinomycetota > Actinomycetes > Kitasatosporales > Streptomycetaceae > Streptomyces > Streptomyces sp. NBC_01257. The sequence continues at coordinate 759,040 of NZ_CP108472.1, read as the reverse complement.
GACCGACGGGGCCGAACCGGTCGCCCTCTCCGGCGCCCTCGTCGTGGTCGGCGACCGGTGGGGCGCCCTGAGCACGGCGCTGGCCGCGCACCGCCCCGTGCAGATCACCGACTCCTACCTCGCGCAGCGGGCGACGGCGGCGAACCTGGAGCGCAACGGGGCCGACGCAGGTGCCGTACGCCTGCTCTCCGCGCGCGACACCCCGCCGGACCGCATCGACGTGCTGCTCGTCCGCGTACCCAAGAGCCTCGCGCTCCTGGAGGACCAGCTGCACCGGCTCGCCCCCGCGGTCCACGCCGGCACGGTCGTCGTCGGCACCGGCATGGTGAAGGAGATCCACACCTCCACCCTCAAGCTGTTCGAGCGGATCATCGGCCCCACCCGCACCTCGCTCGCGGTCAAGAAGGCCCGGCTCATCCACTGCACGCCGGACCCCTCCCTGGCCCGCACCCCCAGCCCCTGGCCGCACCGCTACGAGCTGCCCGACGACGTGGGGGCCGTCGCGGGACGCACCGTCATCAACCACGCCGGGATCTTCTGCGCGGAGCGGCTCGACATCGGCACCCGCTTCTTCCTCAAGCACCTGCCCGTGCGCAGCGGCCCGGACCGGGTCGTCGACCTCGGCTGCGGGAACGGGGTGCTCGGCCTGGCCGCCGCGCTCGCCAACCCCGAGGCCGGGCTCACCTTCATCGACGAGTCGTACCAGGCCCTCGCCTCGGCGGAGGCGACCTTCCGGGCCAACGCCGACGCGGACACCGAGGCCCGCTTCGTCGTCGCCGACGGACTGACCGGCGCCGAGCCCGCCGGAGCCGACCTCGTCCTGTGCAACCCGCCGTTCCACTCGCACCAGGCCACCACGGACGCGACCGCCCGGAACATGTTCCACGGGGCGCGCACCGCGCTGCGCCAGGGCGGCGAACTCTGGGTCGTGGGCAACCGGCACCTCGGCTACCACACCCAGCTGCGCCGGACCTTCGGCAACTGCACCACGGTGGCGGGCGACCCCAAGTTCGTCGTGCTGCGCGCCGTCAAACGCTGACAGCCGGACCGCCGCGGAAGGGGCACGGGCCCGCGGGCCCGTGCCCCTTCCGGATTCTTGCAACACGTTCTACTGTGTGCGCCGCCGCACACGGGCGACGCGAAGCGAGACTCCTGGAGGGGCCGTGCACCTCGAATACACGCCTGAACAGCAGCAGTTGCGGACCGAACTGCATACGTACTTCGCCGCCCTGGTTCCCGACAACGCCTATGCGCGCTACGCCGACCCGGCCGCCCAGAAGCGTTTCTACCGGGAGACGATCCGGCGCCTGGGCACCGACGGCTGGCTCGGCGTCGGCTGGCCCACTGAGTACGGCGGACGCGGCTTGTCGCCGATGGAGCAGTTCATCTTCTTCGACGAGGCGGCCCAGGCGGGCGTCCCGCTGCCGCTGATGGCCCTCAACACCGTCGGACCGACGATCATGCAGTTCGGCACCGACGAGCAGAAGGCCTACTTCCTGCCGAAGGTCCTCGCCGGTGAGATCGACTTCGCGATCGGCTACAGCGAACCCGACGCCGGCACCGACCTCGCCGCGCTCAAGACCCGCGCGGTGCGTGAGGGCGACACCTACGTCGTCAACGGGCAGAAGATCTGGACGACCAACGGCGACACCGCCGACTGGGTCTGGCTCGCCGCCCGCACCGATCCGGACGCCCCGCCCCACAAGGGCATCACCATGCTCCTCGTCCCGACGTCCGACCCCGGCTACTCCTGCACCCTGATCAACACCCTCGCCTCGCACGACACCACCGCCAGCTACTACGAGAACATCCGCGTCCCCGTCTCCCGCCGGGTCGGCGAGGAGAACAAGGGCTGGCGGCTCATCACCAACCAGCTCAACCACGAACGCGTCACCCTCGCCGCCCACGGCACCATGGCCATCCGCGCCCTGCACAACGTCCGGCGCTGGGCCGCCGAGACCCGCCTCGCCGACGGACGCCGCGTCATCGACCTCGGCTGGGTCCGCGCCCGCCTGGCCCGCACCCACACCCGGCTCGACGCGATGAAGCTCCTGAACTGGCAGATGGTGTCCGCCGTCCAGAACCACACCCTCACCCCGCAGGACGCCTCCGCCGTCAAGGTGTACGGCTCCGAGGCGCGCCGCGACGCCTACGCCTGGCTCATGGAGGTCGTCGGCTCGGCCGGACCGCTCAAGGAGGGCTCCGCGGGCGCCGTCCTGCACGGCGAACTCGAACGCGGCTACCGGTCCGCCGTCATCTTCACCTTCGGCGGCGGCAACAACGAGATCCAGCGCGAGATCATCTCGTGGATCGGCCTCGGGATGCCGCGCGTACGCCGCTGAGTCCTCGCGGAAAATCCTGTCCGCGGATAACTGATATCCGGGCCGCCCTCGGCAGTCTCCCAGCCATCGGGCATCATCAGCGGTCTACAGGACAGGGAACTTCTTCATGAGCCATCAGCACACGGTGGACCCGGTGGCACTGGTGACCGCCGCCCGCGAGGGGGACGCGGCGGCCAGGGACGCGCTGGCCGGCGCCTACCTCCCGCTCGTCTACAACATCGTGGGCCGGGCACTGAACGGTTCGGCGGACGTGGACGACGTGGTGCAGGACACCATGCTCCGGGCGCTGCACGGGCTCGGCGGTCTGCGGGCCCCGGAGAGCTTCCGCTCCTGGCTGGTGGCGATCGCGATGAACCAGGTCCGGGCCCACTGGCAGAGCCGCAACGGCGCGCCAGGCCCGTTGGAGGAGGCCGGGCAGGTCGCCGATCCGAGGGCCGACTTCGTCGATCTCACGATGATGCGTCTGCAACTGTCCGGGCAGCGTCAGGAGACGGCGCGTGCGACGCGGTGGCTGGAGCCGGAGGACCGGGGCCTGCTGTCGCTGTGGTGGCTGGAGTGCGCGGGGGAGCTGACCCGGACCGAGGTCGCCGAGGCGCTGGAACTCACGCCGCAGTACGCGGCGGTCCGGGTGCAGCGGATGAAGGCGCAGCTGGAAACGGCCCGCATCGTCGTGCGGGCGCTCGACGCGCAGCCGCCGTGCGAGGACCTGCGCGGGGTCCTCGCCGCCTGGGACGGCCGGCCGTCGGCCCTGTGGCGCAAGCGCATAGCCCGGCACGCCCGTGACTGCTACCGGTGTGCCGGACTCCGCAGCGGCCTGATGCCCGCCGAGGGCCTGCTGGCGGGGCTGGCGCTGGTCGCGGTGCCCGTGGCCCTGCTCGCGCTGTGGCCCGCGCAGGACGGGACGGCACCCGTCGCCGCCTCGTACCCGCTCGGCGCGCCGACGGGCGAGGGAGCGATACCCGCCGGACCCGGCCGGCACCGCTCTCCGGGCGGGCGGCACGGGGGCGGACGCGGCACCTCCCGCGCCGAGGCCCGAGCCCGCAGGCGGACCGTCCGGCGCCGGGCGGTGGGCGGCGCGGTACTGGCGGCCTGCGTGGCCGGCGGGGGCCTCTGGTACGTGTCACTGGGCCCCGGTACGGGAAGTGACGACGAAGCGGCGTCGCGCACGTCGGCCGAGCCCATCACCGACCTCACCGCACCCGAGACCCCGGCCACCACCTCACCGTCCCCCTCGCCGTCCGTGTCCGCGTCGCCTTCGCCGTCCGCGAAGAAGAGCGCCTCGGCGACCCCGAGCCGCAAGCCGAAGAAGAGCGCCCCTCCGGCACCGAAGCAGACGACCGCACCGCGGGTGCCGAGCAGCCCCGCCGCACAGCCGCCCCCCATGAGCACCGCGGCCCAGGTCGTCGCCCTGGTCAACAAGGAGCGGGGCGCCGCCGGGTGCGGGCCGCTCACGGAGGACTCACAGCTCACGGACGCGGCGCAGCGCCACTCGGACGACATGGCGGCCCGGGACTTCTTCGAGCACACCAACCCCGACGGCGCCGACCCCGGACAGCGCGTCACCGACGCCGGGTACCGCTGGTCCACGTACGGCGAGAACATAGCGCGAGGCCAGCAGACACCCGCTTCGGTGATGGAGTCCTGGATGAACAGCCCCGGCCACCGCGCCAACATACTCAACTGCGACTTCAAGGACATCGGCATCGGTATCCACCAGGGTCCCGGCGGACCGTGGTGGACGCAGGACTTCGGCGCGAAGCTCTGAACCGTGCGAAGGCCGGCGGTGCGGTTGACGCGTCGCCCCCGCTTCCTCCCGCCGGACAGGAGCCGGCCGGTCCCGCGGAATCGCGGGTGCCTTCACAGCACTGCCGCAGATGATTCACGAGCGCCCCGAGGAGTGGACGGCGACCGCCCGGTGAATCGCCGGGTGACCGGCAGACAGTTGCCGGGGCGGTGACGGACAGCGGATCCTGGCGGGAGCGCCGGTGCGGGGCCGCGATCCGGGACGGCGCGCCCGTTCACGACGCGTGCGCCGGTGCGCGCCGGGCGGGAGCAACGGGAGGTACGAGCACATGACGGAACCCGACCCCGGGCTCTTCGGGCCCTCGTCGGTCACCTGGCAGCTGCACGGCGACCCGATGATGTGGGTGGCCGGAGTCCGCGCCCTGTACCTCCAGGCGCTGCATCCGCGCGCCGTGCGCGGAGTGATGCAGAACTCCGACTTCCGCAAGGACGCCTGGGGCCGGCTGATGCGCACGGCGGGCTTCGTCGGGACGATCACCTACGGCACCGCCGACGCCGCCGAGAAGGCGGGGGCGCGGGTCCGCAAGATCCACCGGCTCCTGAAGGCCACCGACCCGCCGAGCGGCGAGACCTACGGAGTCGACGAACCCGAACTGCTCCTGTGGGTGCACTGCGCGGAGGTCGACTCCTACCTCCAGGTCGAGCGGCGCTCCGGCTACCCGCTCACCGACGCGCAGGCCGACCGGTACGTCGACGAGCACCGCACCGGCGCCCGCCTCGTCGGCCTCGATCCGGCGGACGTCCCCGCGAGCACCGCGCAGCTCGCCGCCTACTTCGCCCGGATACGGCCCCGGCTCGCCTCCTCGCCGGAGGCGTCGGACGTCGACGACTTCCTGCGCCGGCCACCGGTGCACCCGCTGCTCGTACCGGCGCGGGCCGTGCTCTGGCGGCGTGTCGCGAGCCTCGCCTACCAGTCGCTGCCGCCGTTCGCCCATGAGCTGTACGGCAGACCCGTCCCGCCGGCGGCCACCGTCGACCGCCGTCTGCGCACCACCGGCACGGCCCTGCGCGCCATCCCGTCGCGGCTGCGCTGGCAGCTCCCGCCCGGTCACATTGTGAACGCCATGGCACGACTCGGACCCGGCAGCCGCCCCACCCCGTACAAACTGAAAAGGCAGGCAGCCATACTGGACGGGCCGGGGAGGGCGCAGCGACAGTAGGCGGAGTGACGGGGGCGACAGCAGGCATGGCGGAAACCAGGCTGATCCAGAGCCGGTACCGACTGCTCGATCTGATCGGGCGCGGCGGCATGGGCGAGGTGTGGCGCGCCCGCGACGAATCGCTCGGCCGGCAGGTCGCCGTCAAATGCCTCAAGCCCATGGGCCCGCAGCACGACCGGGACTTCACCCGCATCCTGCGCGAACGCTTCCGGCGGGAGGCCCGGGTCGCCGCCGCCCTCCAGCACCGGGGCGTCACCGTCGTCCATGACTTCGGCGAGCACGAGGGCGTGCTCTACCTGGTGATGGAACTCCTCGACGGCCGCAACCTCAGCCAGCTCCTGGAGGACAACAAGCAGGTCCCGCTGCCCGTCGACGACGTCGTGGACATCGCCGAACAGGTCGCCGACGCCCTCGGATACACCCACCAGCAGGGCATCGTCCACCGTGACCTCAAGCCGGCGAACATCATGCGGCTGGCCGACGGCACCGTGAAGATCTGCGACTTCGGCATCGCGCGGCTCGGCCACGACATCTCCGTCACCTCCCGGCTCACCGGCGCGGGCATCGCCATGGGCACCCCGCACTACATGTCGCCGGAGCAGATCAGCGGCGGCCAGGTCGACCACCGCAGCGACCTCTACTCGCTGGGCTGCGTGCTGTACGAGATCGCCACCGGGGCACCGCCGTTCGACCTCGACGACGCCTGGGGGGTGCTCGTCGGCCACCGGGACACCCCGCCCGAACCCCTGCGCACGCACCGCGCCGAACTGCCCGGGTTCTTCGACCGCGTCGTCCTGGAACTGCTCGCCAAGACGCCCGACCAGCGGCCGGTCGACGCCGGTGACCTGCGCCGCCGGATCGCCGTCGGCCGCACCGGCGAACAGCCGCACCTGGAGCCCACCGGCCGGGTCCTCCTCGCGCCGCCGGCCCCGGTCGCGCTGCCCGGCGGGCCGGCCGTCCCCGCACCGCGGCTGCCGGACTGGACCCGCGGCATGACCACCGGGCACAAGGCGACCGGGGCCGCGCACCTCCCGCCGGACGGGTTCGACCACTCGGCGGGCCTGACCGGTGAGTGGACCACCGGCACCGAGCGGCGTGTTCCGGCCGGCGGTCCCGCCGGCGCCGAGCGGCCCACCCCGGCACCCGACCTCCTCTCGACCCTCGCCAGCCGCCACAGCGCCGGCCTCAACCTGGGCCGGCTCGGCCACTGGGAGGAGGCGGGGGAGGTGCACCGCGCGGTCGCCGCCGAACGCGAGAGCGTACTGGGCCCCGACCACCCCGAGACGCTCTCCAGCCGCTACGAGGTCGGGTTCACGCTCAGCCGGACCGGGCGCGCGGCGGACGCGCTGCGGGAGTTCGGCCGCGTCGCCCAGGGCCGCGAACGCACGCTCGGCCCCGACCACCCGGAGACCCTCGCGGCCCGTCAGGAGATGGCGTACGTACTGGGCCAGCTCGGCCGCCACTTCGAGGCCCACCAGTTGTACGCCGCCGTTCTCGCCTCCCGGGAACGCTCGACGGGGCCCGACCACCCCGACACCCTGCGCTGCCGCCACAACCTGGCGTTCAACCTCAGCAGGCTCGGGCGGCTGGAGGAGTCGTACGCGATGGCGCGCGACGTGGCGGAGGCGCGCGCCCGGCTGCTCGGCGCCACCCACCCCGACACCCTCGTCACCCGCTACGAGGTCGGCTACACCCTGGGCCGGCTCGGCCGCTGGACGGAGGCCCTGCAGACCTACCGGGAGGTGGTCCTGGCCCGGTCGCAGGCGCTGGGCGCCGACCACCCCGACACCCTCGCCGCCCGCTACGAGACCGGCATCAGCCTCGGCCGGCTGGGCCGCAGCGCCGAGGCGCTGGAGCTCTACCGCGCACTCGTCGCGGACCGGGCCCGGGTCAGCGGCCCGGACGACCCCGAGACCCTGCGCGCCCGCCACGGCCTGGGCGTCAACCTGGGCCGGCTGGCCCGCTGGGAGGAGGCGCTCACCGAATCCCGTGACGTGTGCGAGATCCGCGCCCGCGTCCTGGGCGCCGACCACCCCGACACCCTGGTCAGCCGCCGTGAGGTCGCCGTCGGCCTCGGCTGGCTCGGACGCTGGGCCGACGCCCTCAAGGTGTACCGGCAGGTCGCCGAGGCCCGCACCCGCATACTGGGGGCCGAGCACCCCGACACGCTCGCCGGCCGCAACGACGAGGCGCACTGCCTCGAACAGCTCGGCCGCGGCCCGGAGGCCGTCGAGCTCTACCGGCAGGTGGCGGCGCTGCGGCAGCGGCGGGGCATCGCGCCGCGATGAGACGGCCCGGCACACGGGCGCGCCCCGGGGGAGCCCTGGTCCGCGCCGCGTGTCCGTGTTACCAAGGGGCATGCCCGTACGAGACAGCTATGACGCAGTGATCGTCGGCGGTGGCCACAACGGCCTGGTCGCCGCCGCCTATCTGGCCCGCGCAGGACAGTCCGTCCTGGTCCTGGAGCGGCTCGCCACCACCGGGGGAGCGGCCGTCTCGACCCGCCCGTTCGCCGGGGTCGACGCCCGGCTGTCGCGCTACTCCTATCTGGTGTCCCTGCTCCCGCCGAAGATCGTCCGCGAGCTCGGCCTGGACTTCGCCGTACGCAAGCGGACCGTCTCCTCGTACACCCCGGCCGTCCGCGACGGGCGCGCCACCGGACTGCTCGTCAGCGGCGACGGCACCCGGGACTCCTTCGCCGCGCTCACCGGATCGGACCGGGAGTACGAGGCGTGGCAGCGGTTCTACGGACTCACCGGGCAGGTCGCCGAGCGGGTCTTCCCCACACTCACCGAGCCGCTGCCCACCCGCGAGGCGCTGCGGGAGCGGATCGGTGACGCGGAGGCCTGGCGGATGCTGTTCGAGGAGCCCATCGGCGTCGCCGTCGAGGAGAACTTCGCCGACGACCTCGTCCGCGGCGTCGTGCTCACGGACGCGCTGATCGGCACCTTCGCCGACGCGCACGATCCCTCACTGCTCCAGAACCGCTGCTTCCTCTACCACGTGATCGGCGGCGGCACCGGTGACTGGGACGTCCCGGTCGGCGGCATGGGCGCGCTCACCGACGCCCTCGCCGCCGCCGCGCTCACGGCCGGTGCGCAGATCCGTACCGGACACGAGGCCGTCCGTATCGACACGGACGGAACGCACGCCGAGGTGACGGTGCGGACCGACGGCGGCGAGTCGACCGTCGGCGCACGCCGGGTCCTGGTCAACGCCTCTCCCGAGGCCCTCGCCGCCCTGCTCGGCGACGCGCCGCCCGTACCCGCCGAGGGCGCGCAGCTGAAGGTGAACATGCTGCTCACCCGGCTGCCCCGGCTCAAGGACCGGTCCGTGGACCCGCGCGAGGCGTTCGCCGGGACCTTCCACATCGCCGAGGGCTACGGGCAGCTGGCCGACGCCTACCGGGACGCGGCCGCGGGCCGGCTGCCCACCGCGCCGCCCTCCGAGATCTACTGCCACTCCCTGACGGACCCCTCGATTCTCGGCGCGGATCTCGCGGCCCGCGGCTACCAGACGCTGACGCTGTTCGGCCTGCACACTCCGGCGCGCCTGTTCGCCGCGGACAACGACGTCACCCGTGCCGCACTGCTGAAGGCCACGTTCGCCGAGCTCGACGCCCACCTGGACGAGCCGCTTGCGGACTGCCTGGCGCTCGACGCGGACGGAGCGCCCTGCATCGAGGCGAAGACACCGCTGGACCTGGAGCGGGACCTGCGGCTGCCCGGCGGCCACATCTTCCACCGGGACCTCTCCTTCCCGTACGCCGCACCGGAGACCGGCCGCTGGGGCGTGGAGACCGCGCAGGCCAACGTGCTGCTGTGCGGGGCCGGGGCGGTGCGCGGCGGAGGGGTCAGCGGGGTCCCCGGCCACAACGCCGCGATGGCGGCGCTGGGCCGGTGACCGGCATCCGCTACTGACCGAACGCGCCGCGCAGGGCTTCGATCTTGCGCGGCAGGTCGTACTCCGCGCCGCCCTCGTGCCCGTTGTACGTGAACACCTCGATCTGCGCCGGACCGGCGTAGCGGTGGTAGGCGGCGAACACCGTGGACGACGGGCAGACCTTGTCCATCAGCCCCACCGAGAACCACGCCGGAGCGGTCGCGCGCGCCGCGAAGTTGACGCCGTCGAAGTACGACAGGGTCTCCATCGCCTCGTCGATCCGGAAGCGGTGCCCGGACAGCCAGCGGGCGATCTCCGCGTACGGACCTGCGTCCGTGATCTGCGAGGCGCGCCGGTAGTGGCAGAGGAACGGGACATCGGCGACGGCCGCCACGACGTCGTCCCGCAGCCCCGCCACGGCGAGGGCGAGCCCGCCGCCCTGGCTGCCGCCGAGGACCGCTACCCGGGAGGCGTCCACCGCGTCATGGGCCTTCGCCGCGTCGACGGCCCGCACCGCGTCGGTGATCAGCCGGCGGTAGTAGTGCCGGTACGGGTCCTCGATGCCCCGGGTGAGGAAGCCGGGGGAGGAGGAGCCGTTCCCGTCCGGGCCGATGTCCACGGTGTCGGCGGTGTTCTTGCCGCCGCCGCCCTGGCCGCGGTTGTCCATCACCAGGTGGGCGTAGCCCAGGGCGCTCCAGGTGAGCCAGGAGTAGGGGATGCCGCGCCCGCCGTTGTACCCGATGTACTGCACGACGGCCGGCAGCGGGCCCGAGCGTTCCCGGGGGAGCATCAGCCACGCCTTGACCGGCTGGCCGCCCCAGCCGCGGAACGTCACGTCGAACACGTCGACGGTGGCGAATCCGGCGTCGTACGGGACGAACTCGGCGTCCAGGGCGTGGCGGGCGCTCTCGGTGAGCGTCTTCTCCCAGAAGGCGTCGAAGTCGGCCGGTTCCTCCGGCTCCGGCCGGTAGTCGCGCAGCCGGTCCAGGGGCATGTCGAACAGCAAGGGTCTAGCTCCTCTTCAGGGTGAGGTTGAGGGTTGCACCGTGACGTTCAGCAGTGTCGGCGGTGATCCGGACGCCCGTGCCGGCGGGGGCCACGGTGATGCCGGGGTCGGCCGAGACGACGCTCAGACCGCGCAGGGCGAGCTCCAGCACGACCGAGGACCGCAGCTGGGTCGGGTCGGACAGCGAGACGGTGACCGTCTTGCCCTCCGGCCGGACCAGGACCGATGCCGGTCCGTCCGCGGTGAGTTCCTGCGCGGTCCCGGCGGTCCAGAAGTTCGCGGCGAGCAGCCCGTCCGCGCAGCGGCGTACCGCGTGCACGGCGGTGGAGTCCGCGATCAGCTTCACCGGGGGCGCGGCCGACCACTGCGCGGTCCGCTCGGCGGAGGCCATCGGGGCCTGCAGCCAGAAGTATCCGGCCAGGTCCGGTGCGGTGCCGTGGTCCTGCCACAGCGTCAGGTACGGGCGGGTGACGGAGGTGTCCGTGCCGTACTTGAGGTTGATCTCGCGCCAGGTCGCGGTCCGGTTCTCGCGCAGACCGTTCAGGGTGACGGGCTCGGGGAAGACGTAGCCGCCGGTCCCGGCGACGTGCAGCCAGCGCACCTCGTCCAGCCGCGCCGACCAGCCGGTGTCGGCCGGCGCCGCCTGCCCGTTGACGGTGAGTGCCGCCGCCGGGTCACGCAGCTTCCGGTTCTCCACCACCGTCTCGGCCGTGCCCGCGTCCGCGCTGATCCCGGAGCCGACGCACGCGATGACGTCGTCCAGACAGAACCAGCTCTTGAGGCCCTGCAGCGAGCTGCCGAACGCCCGCAGCTCCATGCCGTACGCGCCGAGCGTCGTCCCCGGCAGCGCGGTCCCGCCCGCCCAGTCGGCGGTGCTGGTGGTGCGCTGTCCCGTCGCGTCGGCGGGCCGGCCGGCGATGACGGTGGTGCCGGGCAGCCGCGCCGGGTCGACGGTGGGCCAGTAGTCCTCGCTGTAGTGGCCGAGGTCGTCGGTGTAGAGGAGCACCATGCCGTCGGAGAGGTGCCAGGCGTGCAGGTTCTCGTTCTGGATCGACTCGTAGTTGTAGATCCGGGAGGAGTACGCGGAGACGCCGAGGGCGAACGAGGGACGGTGGTGGGCCGCCTTGTCCATCCGCGGGTGCTGCTTGTGGGCGACCAGCGGACCGCGGGCCGGCACGGACGACGCGATCACGTTGCGGGCCGCGACGAGCGAGGCGAGGTCCGTGACGGCGAGGAAGTCGCGGTAGGTGTCCTCGGCGATCCACTGCTTGACCAGGGCTGTGAACCGGTCGGCGGTCTCCCCGGGGAAGCTCGGGATCAGCCGCACCACGGCCTCGATGACGGTCTGCGCCGAGACGTGACCCTGCTTGCTCGGGCGGGCGATCTCGCGCCCGCAGACCGACGCCATCACGTCGCCGCGCGCGAGCAGCGGGTCGAAACCCTCGTCGACCCAGAGCCGGACGTTGTCGAGGTCCGGGTCGGTGACCGTCCACGACGTGCCCGCCAGGAGGTTCAGCAGGCGGGAGAGGTTGTTCAGCAGTTCCTTGCCGTAGCCGCCGTTGTACGGGTGCTTGTAGTGCTGGAGGAACGAGCCGTCGGAGTAGAAGCCCTCGCCCGTGCCCTCGGCCGCCGCGCTCGCGTCGTTGAAGGCGAGGACGCTGTTGGCGCCCGAACCCTCGACGTCCGAAAGAGCGTCACGCACCCGGACGAGGTCGTCGCCGCTGTCGCGCAGCACCGCGTTCACGGCGACGACGGTGGAGATCCACACCCGGTTGGCACCGGTCGCGATCTGCCGGTCGGCCCGCCAGAGGTTGGGGTCGGGTGTGTAGCCGCGGACGGCGTCGTTGATCCGGCCGAGCCGTTCCGTACCGAGTGCGTCGTACAGCAGCACGGCCGCGTCGTTGAGCGCGAGCGCGGAGCCGATCTCCCAGTCCCAGTCGTTGTCGAACCGGGTGTGCCCGGGCCCGTAGCGGTTCGTCAGCATCCAGTCGATGCCCGCCAGCAGCAGGTCCCGCAGTGCGGTGTCGCCGTACTGGACGGTGCCGGGGACGGCCCACGCGGTGGCGACGGTCGCCAGGCGCTTGAACGAGGTCGTGACGTGGTTGGAGAGCGTGGTGCTCGTCAGGTCGGGGAAGAGCCCGTCGGTACGGGACGGGTCCAGGCCCTTCGCGGACGTCGTCGCGGCCTTGCCGATCCTGGCCACGGCCGCGGCGATCCGGGAGTCCGTGAGGTCGAGGCCGGGGCCGCCGGTGAGCAGGGTGTGCCACCGGGCCCGCAGGGAGGCGGCGTCGTCGACCGGGTCCGCGGCGTGCGCCGTGCCCGCCGCGAGGGTGAGCGGCAGGGCGGCGGCCGCGCCGAGCGCCGCCGCACCGGCGAGCACGGTGCGGCGGGTGGTGCCCCTGGTGGTGCCTGGGTTCATGGTGCGGCCCTCACAGAAGGTGTCGGCGGTCGACGGCCGCGGCGAGCGCCGCATGGCCGGATGGGTTGGGGTGGAGGCCGTCACCGCTGTCGTACGCGGGCAGCATCCGCTCGGGGTGGTCCGGATCGCGCAGGGCGGCGTCGAAGTCGGCGACGGCGTCGAAGACCCGGCCGGTCCGCACGGCAGCGTTGATCCGCTGGCGCACCGTCTCCAGCTCGGGCGTCCAGCGGGTCCAGCCGCCGAACGGGGCGATGGTCGCGCCGACCGCGCGCAGGCCCGCGTCCCGGGTCCGCAGCACCAGCTGCCGGTAGCCGGCCAGGACGAGCGCCGGGTCGGTCTGGGCGGGCGGCTGCTGGAGGTCGTTGACCCCGAGGTGGATCAGGACGGTACGGAGCCCGGGCAGGGAGAGCACGTCGCGGTCGAGACGGGCCTGTCCGCCGGGACCGAACCGGGCGTCGTCGAGCAGCACCCGGTTGCCGCTGATCCCGAGATCGGCGACCGCCGCGCCCGGCAGCCGCCTGGCCAGCTGGTCGGGCCAGCGCAGATCGGAGTCGTCGGGCGTGCCGACGCCCTCCGCGATGGAGTCGCCCAGCACCGCGACGACCGGCCCGTGCGCGCCCGTCACCTCGACGCCCGTCAGCAGGTACACCGAGGTGGTGCGTTCCCCGTCCACGTCGTGCGAGGCATGGGTGTTGCGGTGGAAGGACAACGGTCCGGTGGGGCCCGGCAGTTCGGTGCGGACCGTCAGCAGGGAGCCGTCCGCGGCCCGCAGGCCCGCGACCGCGTCACTGGTCAGCGAGGCGCCCGCGGCGATCCAGGCCTGCCGCTGCCCGCCGAACGTCACGGGCCTGCCGCCCGCGGTCACCGGCCCGACCAGGACCGGCACCGTGCCGAACGCGTGCCCGTAGCGCAGCCGGACCTGGCCGCCGGCCGACAGGCGTACGTGCGCGGTGAACGTGCCCTGCGTCAGCCCGGCGCTCGCCACCGCGTCGGTGGGCGTCGGCGCGGTCTGCGCGGTCGCCCACGAGGTCGTCCAGCGCGAGCGGCGCGCACCGGCGCCCGGTCCTTCGGCGGCCTGCGCGCCCGGCGCCGTCGCCACGACCGCGGCCAGCCCGGCCGCCGCCGTCAGTACCCCGCGTCTCGCGGGTCCCCGGCCGCTCACTGCGGGCACGCACCGGTCGGGGCGTACTCGCTGCCGTAGGTACCCACGGCGTCGCCACCGGTGTTGCCGCTCATCGTGTTGGTGCAGACGGGGCCCTGCGGGGTGCGCATGAACTTGATGCCGCCGCCGGCGTTCCCGGTGATCGTGTTGCCGTAGACGCTGGTGCCGGTGCCGTCGGCCGCGGTGTCGCCGCCGAGCCGGATGCCCGCGCCGGTGTTGTCGTGGATGGTGTTGTACCGGAAGATGTTGCCGCTGCCGCGCGCGTCCAGGCCGCCGGAGCTGGAGTCCTTCTGCTGGCTGCAGTCGTTGTACTCGACGTAGTTGTTCGTCGAGTTCTCCTTCACGTCGACGCACTCGTTGCCGCGGGTGGCGATCGTGTTGTGGTGGATGCGGTTGTTCCTGCTGATGTCGGGAGCCGCGTCCGGGGCGCCGTTCGCACCCTGCTGTTCGGGTGCGGTGCCGAGGTAGATGCCCTCGCCGTTCTTCCCGCCGCCGCCGAACTTGAAGTCGGCGACACCGCAGTCGGTGATGGTGTTGTCGGAGATGTCCGCGCCGGTCACCAGATAGCGCACCCGCAGACACTCGTCGGCGGCGTTCTTCAGCGTCATCCCGGTGATGCGCAGACCGCCCACACCGTTACCTGGGGTCGTGCTCATGACATAAATGAGCTTGAGGCGGTACCCCGCCACATCGGTGGACGACCCGTGCAGCCCGTCGACGGTGAAGCCGCTCAGCGTCGTGGAGTCGTGCTGCACCTGGATGATCCGGGCGTCGCCCGCCCCCTTCACCACGGCGTTCGCCGGGCCGGTGATCGTGACGCCGGCGCGCTTGGTCACGACGTCCTGCTGGTACGTGCCCGAGGCGAGGTTCACCACCGCTCCCGTCGGCGCCAGGTCGACGGCCTTCTGGATCGTGGCGAGCGGGGAGCCCGCCGACGTACCGGAGTTGCTGTCGCTTCCCGAGGGCGACACGTAGTAGGCGGTGGCGGCGGCAGCGGCCACCGACGGCGGGGGGAAGACGAGCGGCGCGCCGACGGCGAGCGCGGCGACGAGAGTGGTGCGCAGTGCGTGGCTCATGGGGTGTGCCTCCTGGGATCAGCGAAGGACAGAGCGAGCAGTACGGGAATGCTGGGGCCGAGAAGCAGTGGCCCCAGCGGTACGACGAGGGAGAGGAGCACGGCGGAGACCACCGCGCCGAGCAGGGCGGTGCCCCGGGCGGCCGAACCGAAGCCGAGCGCGAGCGCGCCCCGGGTCCAGGTACGGACGGTGCCGCCCGGCTCCCGTCCGGCCTCGGCCGCGAACGCCACATGGTGGATGACCAGGGCGGCCGCGATGCCCACCTGGGCCGCCAGCAGTACGAAGGTCCACGGCTCCGAACGGCCCAGCAGATGGACGATGTTGGCGGCCAGCACGCCCCCGGCCGCCGTGGAGACGAGCGAGTGCCGCCACAGGGCCCGCCAGTACTGCGGGAAGGCCCTGAACGTGTGGACGACGCACCGGCTGTCCCCCTCGGCCCGCCACCGCTGGAGCCCGTGCGCCATCGCGGCGAGCGCGGGCAGCCAGGTCACCACCCCCAGCGACAGCACGGCGCACGCGGCCCCGGCGGCGGCCGGGTAGGCCACGAACTCCAGCCGGCGCAGCAGCGTCGGCCAGCCGGACGAGAGAGATGCCTGCATGATCAGCCGACCTTTCCTGTGTACGGTTCCGCCACGTCGAGCAGCACGGCGCCGTCCCGCTCCAGCCGGGTCGCCGCCACCACGTACGGGGCGTCGTCCCCGCCGAGCAGCACGGCCGCGGCGTCGGCGAGGAGCCCGGCGGTGCGGATCCGCCGGGTGACGGGGGAGAGCAGCACGGTCTCGTCACCGAAGGACACGCCCTGGCCCTCCGTGCACGGGACCCGGGTGGCGTCCGTCTCCGTGCCCGGGGTGATCGTGCTGAGGAACATCCCCTCGGCCGACCGGGGCGTGGTGGAGCGCAGGGTGTGCAGGGTGCGGGTGAGGCGCAGCTCCGGCGTGCTCGACGTCGGATTGGCCTCGACCTCGGTGACCTCGACGGCGACGCGGCCGTCGACGGGGGCGAACTGCCGCAGCCGGGCCGCGGCCGAACCGGAGCGGATCAGCCGGCTGCCGTCCTCCTGCGCTTCGGTGGGCCGGTCGGTCTGGAGCAGGAACGTCCACTCCCGTGCCGAATCCGCCTCGGCGAGGTCCAGCAGCACCAGACGTCCCGACGGGGTGAACACCAGCGTCCGGTCGAGGCGCCGCACCCCGAGCGCGGGGTCGTACATCGCCGCGATCCCGGCCGTGGAGTGCGCCCATCCGCAGTCGGCGGCAACGAGCACATCGCGCTGCCCGGCCTGCCGCTCGAAGGGGATGTCCCGGTACACGTGGTACCGGTCCTCGTCCGCGTACCCCTGCCCGTCCACCAGCAGCAGATTGTGGTGCGCGGCCTTCTTGCGGTTGCTGTAGCCCTCGTCCACGGCGAGGAACGCGCCCTGCGAGACGAACACGAACGAGCCCGAGTCGGGGTGGTGGTGACCCTGGTTGAGCGTCTCCCAGCCCTTCTCCACCCGGTGCTTCTCCGCGGTCTCCCACGCCCGGTGACCGCCCCCGGGGCTGGCCTTGAACGACACCAGCGTGGCGTCGTCGTCCCAGCCCGTGCGCGCGGCCAGCAGCCCGAGGTCCGGGAAGAACGCGCGGGTCTCGGTGGGCCGGGCGGCCGGCACCGACGGGTCGTACCAGAGGTATTCGAGGTAGGCCTCCGGCAGGATGCCGGGCCGCACGCCGCTCTCGGCCGCCTCCTGCCACAGCAGTTCGCCCGATGCCAGATCGCCCATCCACTGGGCCTCGGGGATCGCGTACTGCGCGGCCAGCCGGTAGTAGAGCCCGGCGCTGTGGCCGCTGCGCCGGTCGTGGCAGTCGCCGTGGTCGACGTTGAACGCGAACCCGGGCGCCGTCTGGTGCAGCCGGTAGCGGAACGTCCGGGACATGAACCCGCCCCGGTCCCACCAGTCGATGCCCTCCGCCTCCTTCAGGAGGTCCAGATGGATGGCGAGGAACGGCACGCCGTAGCGCCAGTACACGACGCCCTCGGCGTGCGAACCGTCCTCGGGCATCAGGTCCAGGACGGTCCCGAGGTTGTCCTTGGCGCGCTCGGTCCACTCCTCCTTGCCCAGCACGTACCCGGCCGTCGCCAGACCCGCGTAGCAGATCCAGTTGTGGTTCTGCCAGTACGACGACGACCACCAGCTGCCCTCGCTCGCCACCGCGAACTCGTACATCCGCCGCCCCTGGAGCAGCAGCTTGTACCGCAGCAGCGCCCGCACCCCGTCCGGCAGGTCGTCGCCGAGCCACTTGTACGTGAGGGCGAGATGGTGCAGCAGCCAGCCGGCGTCCAGGTCGTGGTCCGGCATATGGGCCTTGCCCCAGTGCGGCAGCCGCACCGCGGCCTCGATCCACCGCACGCTCTCCGCGAGGTGTGCCCGGTCGCCGGAGATCCGGTAGGCGAGCGCCGGATTGGAGGCGGCGGGCCCGAGCCAGGTGATGCTGGCCAGGGGGTGTGTACGGGGCGGGGTCAGCCCGCGGTGGCGGGCGGCCTCCTCGAACAGCCGCAGCTCCTGTGCGGGGCGCGGCCCGGGGGGCGGGGTCGCCGAGAGCAACAAGGGTCAGTCCTCCGTCAGGAACCGCGCGGTGCTGCCGTCCGCCAGGCAGACCGTCAGTCCGTCGTCGTCCAGATGTACGTCGGTCACCGCGGGCCCGGCCGACGCGGCCTGGTAGACCGAGGCGAACGTGACCCGGCCGGTGTCGGCCGTGAAGTCGACCCGGGTCCGCATCCGCTGCGGGTCGTCGGCGGGGCCGGGACCCGGCGCGGTCACCGGGCGCACCGGCACGTCGGCGCGGTGCGTGTGCCAGCCGTGCAGCGTCTCGTCGCCGTACCAGGTGGTGCGCACCGGGCCCGCGGCCTGCACCTGCACGTCCAGCGCGGTGCCGGGGCGCAACTGCGCGGTGATGCGCCGGGACTCGTCGGCCGTCACGGTCAGCAGGTCGACCAGATAGCCCTCGCCCGCGGCGATCCGCCGCACCCCGCGCACACCCTCGTACGCCGTCGTCACCTCCGCGGTGACCGAGCGGTCGTCCGAACCGAGCAGCGCGCCCGTGCACTCCGCCTGTTCGAGACCGTCCACCCGGAACGCCGGATGGGCCTCGGTCGACGCGTACAGATCGCGGAACTCGGCGTGGGCGTAGGGCACCTGGCCGGGGTCGGGCTGCCACGGCGTGGTGTCGCCGTAGAGATAAAGAGACAGCTTGTCCCGGTGGCCGTGCGAACCGCCGTGCGGGCCGAAGTCCAGCAGCGCGTGGACACCCGCGACGCGCAGCACCGCGTAGCCCGCCGTGGTGAACAGCGTGAGCGCACCCGGCGCCGGACGTTCCGCCAGCGGCGGGCCGGTGAACCAGCCGCCCAGCTCCCGGTCCAGCCCGTCGTCGCCCGCACCCAGCTCGGCCCGGGCCCGCCCGGCCACCGCGTCCAGCGCGGCCGACGGAACCAGCTGCTGGGCCAGCGCGACGAGCTCCAGCCACTCCAGGGCCAGCGGTGCGCGCAGGTACGGGCCGTCGTGCAGCGCGGGCAGAATGCCGCCCCGCGTCGCGATCGAGGCCAGCACGTCCGTCATCCCGGCCAGCACACCCGTCACATCGGCCGGCAGGGCCGCCGGGTCGGTGCCCCGCAGCGCCAGCAGCGCCGCACGCAGGACGAACCCGTGGTAGTAGGTGCTGCCCTCCCACTCCCAGCCGTCCCCGGCGACCGCGACCCGCAGATGCGCGTAGAGACCGCTGTCGCCCTCCAGCCACTCCTTGGCGCCGTCCCACTCCTGCCCGCGCACCGCCGCGGCGGCACGCCCTGCGGCGGCGCCCGCGGCATTGAGCCACGCGGTGTAGTTGGAGGCGAGCTGCCCCTTGCCGATCAGCACGGCGCGGGCGTCGAGTGCGGCCCGCTCCAAGGAGTCCAGCAGCGGGAGCACCCCGGACAGGTCCTCCGTGCCACCCTCGGCGAGGGTCAGGACGGTGTGCCCGATGTTCACCGCCCAGATCGCGTCGGTCAGCGCCTGGTGGAAGAGCCGGCCGCGCAGCATCCAGCCCTGCGCCTCGCCGTGCTGCGCGGTGGCCAGCTCCTCGTACAGAGCGGTGTACTCCACCAGCCGCGCCACCGCCTCGGCACGCTCGCCCCGGTGGGCGAGCACCCGCAGGTGCCGCGCCCAGGCCTGGTGCGACAGCACCAGCCAGGCACCGCGCACCGCCTCGTTGTCGACCCGGCAGCCGTACGCACAGCGCGCACCGCCCTCCGGGAACTCCCCGGCGAGCACGTCACCGTGGTCGAGCTCCACCCCGTGCGCGGGGCAGACGTACGCGTGCCACCAGCCGCCGCGCTCCCGCGCGATCCGCCTCAACGCGGCCATACGCCACCGTCGATGTCCACCGTGGTGGCGGTCAGGAAGCCGGACGCGGGCGAGGCCAGGTGGACGACCGCCGAGGCGACGTCCTCCGGTGTGCCGGCCCGGCCCACCGGGATGCCCGCCTCCATCGCCTCCTGCGCCGCGGGCGCGGTGAACGTGTCGTGGAAGGCGGTGCCCTTGATGAAGCCGGGGGCGACGGTGTTGACCGTGATGCCGCTGCCGCCGAGCTCCTTGGCCAGGCCCTTGGTGAATCCCCTGATGCCGGCCTTGGCGGCCGCGTAGGCGACCGATCCGGGGCCGCCGCCGTTGTGCGCGGCCAGCGACGACATCGTGATGACGCGCCCGGCGGACGACTCCTTCAGGTGCGGCAGCGCCGCCCGAACCGTACGGAACGTCGAGGTCAGATTGGTGTCGATGACCCGGTCGAAGTGGTCGTCGGACATCTCGGCGATCGTCGCCCGGCCGATCAGATGACCGGCGTTGCAGACCAGGACGTCCAGCCCGCCGAGGAATCCGGTGGCGTCCTCGACCAGGCGGTCCACCTCGGCCGTCACCGTCGCGTCGGCCTGGAACGCCTTGGCCTTGCGGCCGAGCGCCTCGATCGCGGAGACCGTCTTCGCGGCCTCGTCGGCGGAGGAGTGGTAGTGGACGGCGACATCGGCGCCGGCCTCGGCCAGGGCGACGGCGATGGCGCGGCCGATGCCGTGGCCCGCACCGGTCACCAGCGCGCGGGAACCTTGGAGATCAGCAGACATGGGGGGTAACCCTTTCGATAACCGGCCGTTGAGGACCGGGACCGGTCACTTGAGACCGGCGGTTGCGAAGCCCTGCACGAAGTAGCGCTGGCCGATGAGGAAGAGCACGACCATGGGCAGGGTGGCGAGCGTGGTGCCGGCCATCAGGAAGTGCCACTGGGGGCCGTTCTCCGTCTTGAAGACGGAGAGCCCCACCTGGATGACCCGCAGACTGTCCGTCCGGGTCACCAGCAGCGGCCACAGGAAGTTGTTCCAGGAGGACTCGAAGGTCAGCAGCGCCACCGTGATGAGGGCGGGCTTGACCTGCGGCGTCATGATGCGGGCGTAGATCCGGAACTCGCCCAGACCGTCCAGCCTGGCCGCCTCCTCCAGCTCCACCGGAAGGTCCAGGTAGAACTGGCGGAAGAGGAAGACCGCGAACGGGGTGACCGCACCGGGCACGATGAGCGCCCACCAGGTGTCGAGCCAGCCGCTGCCGCCCTGGCCGAAGAGGTCGTTCCCGCCGGCCAGCGGCATGAAGCGGACGATCAGGAACTCGGGCAGCACCTTGGTGTAGGTGGGGATCATCAGGGCCGCGATGAACAGGTAGAAGATGACCTCGCTGCCGCGGAACCTGATCCGGGCCAGCGCGTACCCCGCCATCGAGGCGATCACCAGGTTGAGCACGGTGTGGCTGGTCGCGATGATGAAGCTGTTACGGGCGTACGTGGCGAAGGGCGCGGCCTTCAGCGCCTCCGCGTAGTTGCCGAATTCCCAGTGCTCCGGGAGCAGTCCGGCGTCCTGCGACGCGATCTCCACCGGTGTCTTGAGCGAGGTCAGCACCATCCAGATGAACGGCACCACCATCAGCAGGGAGATCACGGACAGCGTCACATAGAGCGCGATCCGGCCTGCGGACACCGGCTTCCGGTTCGCCCTGGGGCGGGGCGGCCGTGCGACCCCGGGCTTGTGCAGCTCAGTTGTGGCCACGGGTGCCTCCCATGATCCGCCGGTTGACCAGGGTGAAGCCCATCAGCAGGACGAACAGCACCAGTGACTGGGCGCAGGCGTAGCCGACGCGGAACTCCCGGAAGGCGGACTTGTAGATCTCGTACGTCATCATCGTGGTGCTGTTGGCCGGCCCGCCCTCGGTGAGGATGTAGACCTGGTCGAACGACTGGAACGCGCTGATCATCGACGTGATGAGCACGAAGAACGTCGCGGGCTTCAGCAGCGGCAGCGTGATCGAGAAGAACTGCCGCGCCTTGGACGCGCCGTCGACCGACGCCGCTTCGTACAGTTCCTTCGGCAGGGACTGGAGCGCGGCCAAGTAGATGAGCATCTTCATGCCGATGCCCTGCCAGACGCCGACCAGGATCACCGAGGGCAGCGCCCAGGTGGTCGAGGAGAGCCAGGCCGGACCGCTGACGCCGACGAACGAGAGCAGCGTGTTGAGCAGCCCGTTGCCCGGGTTGTAGATCCACAGCCAGACCAGGGCGATCGCCACGGTGGCGGTGACCTGCGGCAGGAAGATCGCGGTACGGAAGATGCCGCGGGCCTTCAGACCCGTGTGCAGGGCGAGCGCCAGCAGCAGCCCCAGCATCATGCCGAACGGCACGGTGAAGAAGGTGTAGATGACGGTGTTGACGATGGACTTGCGGAACACCGCGTCGTCCATCATCTCCTTGAAGTTGTCCAGCCCCACGAACTGCGGCGGCGTCAGCACGTCGTACTTCGTGAAGGCCAGGACGACCGAGGCGACGACCGGCAGGCCGATCCAGAGGGCGGCGTGCAGCAGGGCGGGTGCCACCATCAGCATGCCGGCCCGCTGCCTGCGGCGCCCGGGACCCGTGGGGGTCCTGCCGGTCCGGCGCTTGGCGGGCCGGGTCTTCTCAGTCGGAGAAGGCAGCCGCGCGGGCCGTGCCTTCAGTACGGATACAGCTCCCACAGTGATGCCTCACATCCGGCCGATGGCGGCTTCGGCGAGACGGCCGAGTTCCGCGATGGCATCCTTCGCGGACTGGTTGCCCACGATCGCGGGCTCCAGCGTCGGCTTGATCTTCTCGCGGATCTCCATCCAGGCCGCGGTGCCGCCCTCGGAGCAGGCCGCGCTCATGTTCTGGAGGGAGAGATCGACGAACTTGTTCTCCTTCACGTAGCCGGACTCGTTGAGGTCCTTGAGCCCCGGCACCGAACCGCGCTGCTTCGCCGCTCCCAGGATCGAGTCGGGGGTCGAGAGGTACTCGACCAGGGCACGTGCCGCGGCCGGGTGCTTGGAGCTCGCCGACTGGGTGACGAGCGTGCCGCCCTGGAGCATCGCCGGCTTGCGGTTGGCCAGGATGAACGCGCCGAGGGTGTCGTCCTTCAGCAGCTCCGGGTTCTGGTCACGGACCTGCTCCCACAGGGCGCTCGTCGTCATCATCATCGACGCCTTGCCGGTCTGGACGTTCGACGGTGCACCGGCAGCCGTCTTCTTGGTGTAGTCGGCGGAGCCGTCCGCGGACAGGTCCTTGAAGAACTGCAGCGCCTCGACGCCCCGGTTGTCGGTGAACAGCACCTTCTTGCCGTCCGCGCTGAACAGCTGACCGCCGTTGGCGAACAGGAACGTCTCCCAGCACTGGCGCAGATCGATGGAGAACGGGTCGAATCCGACCCGGCCGCCCTTCGTCAGCTGCTTGGCGACGGCCCGCAGTTCCGCCCAGTTGGCCGGGGTCTTCTTGATGCCGGCCTCGGCGAAGTGGTCCTTGCGGTAGACGACGATGCGGGTGTCCAGGACGACCGGCAGCGCGTACAGCTTGCCGTCGTAGCGCGACGGCTCCAGGACCCGCTTCTCGTAGTCGTGCGCGGTGGCGAACTTCTCGGGCAGCGGGGCGATGGCCTTCTTCGCGGCGAACGGCGGGATCCAGCCGACGCCCATCATCAGCACGTCGGGCAGCAGCCCGCCGGCGAGCCCCGTGGTGATCTTCTCGTTGAGCTGCGCGTACGTGGTGTAGTCCACGTTCA
The DNA here is from genome assembly GCF_035917255.1 of Streptomyces sp. NBC_01257. Lineage (NCBI taxonomy): Bacteria > Bacillati > Actinomycetota > Actinomycetes > Kitasatosporales > Streptomycetaceae > Streptomyces > Streptomyces sp. NBC_01257. The sequence goes on along the minus strand of NZ_CP108472.1, from coordinate 736,084 downwards.
CCTTGACGTCCGGATACTTCTTCCGGAAGCCGCCGAGGATCTCCTTCTCCAACAGCGTCTTGCCGTCGGCGCCTTCGTAGATCGGGGTGAGCAGCGTGATCTCGCCCTCGGCGGGACCGTCGGCGGAGCCGGCCGTCGAAGAGCCGGTGCCGCAGCCGGAGAGTGCGGCCGCGGCCGTACCGGCGCCGATGGCAGCGAGCAGCGACCGTCGTTTGAGTTCCATTGGGCACCCCTTTTGAGGTGGAGACAGTGGATCGATCCAGCGATGGCAACCCGGCCATGGCTGGGAAGCGCTGGTAAATCGATGCACTGAGACTAAGAACGCCCCAAGAGGCTCGTCAACAGCTGATGCACAACAATTTTCGGGAAAGTTAACGGGTGTACCGGTGAAGAGAGTTCAGTAAATCGGTACACTAGTCTGGCGAACACGTTCCGAACCGGAGGTGGCATGAGCGGGGTAACGATCCATCAGGTCGCGGAGGCCGCGGGGGTCTCCGCGAGCACCGTGTCGAACGTCCTCAACGGACGTACGGACCGTATGCAGGCGGCGACCCTGGCTCGCGTCGAGCAGGTGATAGAGCAGCTCAGCTACCGGCCCAACCGCGCGGCGCGCATGCTGCGCACCGGCCGGATCAAGGTCATCGGCCTGATCGTGCCGTCCGTCGCCAACCCCTTCTGGGGGGCGCTGGCCCGGGAGCTGGAGGCCATCGCGCTGGCCGAGGGCTATCACGTACTGCTCTGCAACAGTGAGCGCGATCCGGCCCGTGAGCTCAAGTACGGCGAGGAGCTGCTGGCCGACGGGGTGAGCGGTGTGGTGCTCTGCTCCTCGCTGCCCTCGCTCGACCATGTGGCACCGCTGCTCAGCCGCGGTCTGAAGATGGTCGCCTTCGACCGCACCGCCCAGGCGGGCGATCCGCCGTCACTGGCCTCGATCAGCGTCGACAACGCGATGGGCGCCGAGCTCGCCACCCGGCACCTGCTCGAACTGGGCCACCGCCGGCTGGCCTTCGTCTCCGGCTCGGTCAACAGCGTCAACCGCCGCGAGCGGCTGCGCGGCTTCCGGGCCGCCCTGGAGTCGGCGGGCCTCGACCCGGCCGACGCGATCGTCTGGCCCGGCGCCGGCACCACCGAGTTCGGTGACAAGGACGCGGCCGAACTGGGGCGCAGGGCGGCCCGCGAGCTCCTCTGCGGCCCGCGCCCGCCCACCGCGTTCGTCGCCATCAACGACATGTGCGCGATCGGGATCTGCCGGGGCGCGAAGGACGCCGGCCGCAGCGCGGGACAGGACGTCTCCGTGGTCGGGTTCGACGACATCCTGCTCGCCGACCTCTTCGAGCCGCCGCTGACCACCGTCCGCCAGCCGCTGCCCGAGATGGCCGCGGAGACGTTCCAGCAGCTGAAGGCCCGGATCGACTCCGCCCCGGTCGCCGGACGTTCGCTCCTGATCAGGCCGAGACTCGTGGTCCGGGAGTCGACGGCTTCCGCCCCCGCCGAGGTGGCCGCGGCCGAGGAGGCTCTCGCGCACCGGTGAGTCACCGGTGCGCGTCGGCGTCGTCCGCCGGCCGGTGCACGGACGACGCGAGGACACCGCCCCGGAAGCGGTGCCCTCGCGCCGGTGTCCTCGGACGCCCCTGGATCAGGAGGCGGTGCAGGCGCCGATGGCGGGCGCCGAGGTGTTGCCGTTCGTCATGACGGTGAACCCGAAGGACGTCGAGGCCCCGGCGGCCAGATTCCCGTTCCCGTTGGCCTTCATCGTCATCACGTTGCCACTGCTGTCCCAGGACGGAGTGCCGTTCCAGGTGGTGGCGATCTTCTGCGGCGACGTCACCGTCACCGGAACCGTCCAGCCGCTGATCGCCGAACTGCCCGCCGTGATGGTCACCTGCCCGTTGAACCGGTCGCCCCAGGTGTTGGTCCGGGTGTAAGTGGCCGTGCAGGCACCGCTTCCACCACCGCCGTCACCCCCGCCGCCGGTGCCGCCCAGCGCCGCGAGCACCGCGCTGTAGGCCGGCTTCTTTCCGTAGTTGTCGTCGAACAGCAGCGGGGTGCCGCCGGCGCGCCACGAGTACTTGTCCGGAATGCCCCACACGGTGATTCCGGCGCAGCGCGACACGGCCAGGCAGGCGTTGACGACCTTGGTGTAACTCGCGGCCTGAGCCGATCCCGAACCCTCGATGTCCAGCTCGGTGATCTGTACGTCGACCCCGAGATCGGCGAAGCGCTGCAGGTTGGCCTGGTAGTCGGAGGGGACGGGGGAGTTGCCGTTGAAGTGCGACTGGAAGCCGACGCAGTCGATCGGCACCCCGCGCTGCTTGAAGTCCTTCACCATGGCGTAGACCGCGTTGCTCTTCGCGTTCTGGCCGTCGGTGTTGTAGTCGTTGTAACAGAGCTTGGCGCCGGAGTCGGCGGCCCGGGCGGTGCGGAAGGCCTCCTCGATGAAGCCGTTGCCGAGCTTGTCCTGGAAGGGCGAGCTGCGCCTGGCCCCGCTGCTGCCGTCCTGGTAGGCCTCGTTGACGACGTCCCAGGCGTAGATCTTGCCCTTGTAGTGCGCCATCACCTGGTTGATGTGGTTGTTCATCGCCGAGCGCAGATCGGTGGCCCCGAGCCCGCTGACCCAGCCGGGCAGCTGGGAGTGCCACACCAGCGTGTGACCGCGAAGCTTCATGCCCCGGCCCTGGGCGTGGCTGACGATCTGGTCCGCGGAGCTGAAGTTGAAGCTGTTGCGGGAGGCCTCGACGGCGTCCCACTTCATCTCGTTCTCCGGGGTCACCATGGTGAACTCGGTGTCCAGGGTGGAGGCGTACGCGGACTCGCCCAGGTGGTTCGCGGCGACGGCTGCGCCGAAGTACCGGCCCTTGGCGGCGGCCGATGCCCCGAGCGTCGTCGCGGCGTCGGCGGTGCCGGCGAGGGAGAGGACCCCCGCGGCGGCGAGTACCCCCGCCGTGGCGAGCACGCAGGCCCGTCGTGTCCGTGAGCGCAGCCACGGACGTGCGGCCTCGCCGCCGTGCGGTGAGTTGACGATCACTTTCCAACACCTTCTTCCGATTGCCGGACGGGCTTGAGCGGGCCGTCCGGACGGGTGGGTGGACCGTGCGCTGAGCGGTTCGTTCGCCGCGGGGGATGAACCGTCCAACGACGGTTCCGCGGCGCGAAGTTGATCGGTGATGCAGGGAGCGAGGGAGAGTATGCGCGCGCCCGGACGGCTCGTCAACGCCACATTTCCGAAATATTTCGGTGAGATTAACCGCTTCATCGCCACCGTGTGGCGCCGTGAACTGGTCTTATGCCCTTTGGCTCACAACTGGTCGCGGGACGTGCAGGGCGGATGGGTACATTCGGCATCGAGAGTTACGAAAGGATTCCGAATGTCGAGCGTGAGGGGAGGGTTGAGCGGTCGTCGCGATGGCGGAGTCGGCTCAAGCCGGAGCGCTTCTGAACAGGCATGTTGCCGCTCACGCCATCGAATCGGATGACTGATCAATCGAAATCGACGGCACAACAGACCGAAATATTTCGGTCCGTAAAGAATCTTGAATCGAATCGCGGAGATCCCCGGAATCCCCCGTGGCACGATCGGTCCCGCGGTCGGCCGAGGGGCCGGATCTTCTGTCCGGAGGGATTCATGGCGACACGTTGGAGTCTGACGATCGACTGCGCGCACCCCGCGCGACTGGCGGAGTTCTGGGCGCTCGCCCTGGGCTACGCGAAGAAGCCGCCGCCGAAGGGCTTCGGCAGCCGGGAGGAGTGGTTCGCCCACTACGACGTCCCGGAGGAGGAATGGGGCGACGGCGCCTATCTGGCGGACCCGGACGGTGAGGGGCCCGGCCTGTCCTTCATGAAGGTGCCCGAGGCGAAGGCCGGGAAGAATCGGCTGCACATGGACGTGCAGGCCGGTGGCGGCCGTGAGGTGCCGTGGGAGGTGCGGTGGCCCCGCGTGCTGGAGGCGCTGGAGCGGCTGACTGCCGCGGGGGCGACGGTCGTCGAGGAGTTCGAGGCCGACGGGCGGCCCGATCACCTCTGGATGGCGGACCCGGAGGGCAACGAGTTCTGCCTGCTGTGACCCGGATGCGCGGCTGCGGGACGGCCGGCCGCAGAGGCGGGCCGTCCCGGTCCGGTGCGGTCAGTTCGCCGAAGCGGCCCAGCCGTTCGCCTCGATGCGCCGCGCGTCGCCCGGCCGTCCTTCGTCGAAGACCGTGCGTCCGCCGTCCTCGACCCTGATCGCGTCCACGTACACGCCGCGTCCGACGTACAGCTGATCGGTGGTGTACCGCCAGCGCAGCACGGTCTCGGTGCCGCGCCACTGGGCGAGGTCCGCGTCCAGGCGGTGCCAGACCCGGTCCGACCATCCGGAGACCGAGCCCGTCGGGTGCGCTTCGGGCTGTGGGCGGTGCTGCTGCGGGGCCGGCGTGGTGGTGAACGGGACCGGCTGCCAGTTGGCCCCGGCGTCGGTCGAGGCCTCCAGGAAGAGGAAGTCCGACGCGGGCTCGGTGTCCCACCACAGCGCACAGCTCAGCCGGGCGCGCGAGGAGGCCGGGGTGAGCGGCGGGAGTGCCAGCGTGGCCGTCGAGGCACTGGCCATGCCGGAGAACCACGCGGTACGGCCCCGGGCCGGCCGGACCGCGACCGCCCGGGCCAGCTGGTTGGCCGTCGCGACCCGCGGCGCGCTGCCGGAGCGCCAGTTGCGCACCGGGTGCACCGAGTTGCCCAGCACGATCAGGAACGAGTCGGTGGACGGGTCGAGGACCAGGCTGGTGCCCGTGAAGCCGGTGTGGCCGGCCGTACGGGGTGTGGCCATCGCGCCCATGTACCAGTGCTGGTAGAGCTCGAAGCCGAGGCCGTGCGCGTCACCGGGGAACGCGGTGTTGAAGTCGGTGAACAGCAGATCCACCGATGCGGCCGAGAGGATCCTCGCGCGTCCGTACACCCCGCCGTTGAGCAGGGTGCGGGCGAGGATCGCCAGGTCCCAGGCGCAGGAGAAGACCCCGGCGTGGCCGGCGACCCCGTCGAGGCTGAAGGCGTTCTCGTCGTGGACCTCGCCCCAGACCAGGCCGCGCTCCAGTCCCGACCAGGGGAGCCGGGCGTCCTCGGTCGCGGCGATCTTCGGCTTCCAGGAGGCCGGCGGGTTGTACCGGGTGCGCTGCATCCCGAGCGGAGCGGTGATCTGTTCGCGGAGCAGTACGTCCTCGGTGCGGCCGGTGATCTTCTCCAGTACCAGCTGGAGCGAGATCAGATTGAGGTCGGAGTAGAGGTACACCGTGCCGGGCGGGTTCGCCGGGACCTCGTTCCAGAGCAGCTCCAGCTTCCCCTCGCGGGTCGGCGCCGTGTAGAGGGGGATCCAGGCACGGAAACCCGAGGTGTGCGTGAGCAGCTGACGGATCGTGATGTCCTGCTTGCCGCCGCCGGCGAAGTCCGGCAGATACGTGGCGACGGTCGCCTCCAGCTCCAGCGTGCCGCGCTCGATCTGCTGCACAGCCAGGATCGAGGTGAACAGCTTCGACACCGACGCCAGGTCGAACACCGTGTCCTCGGCCATGGCGATCTGCTGGTCCGCCGGGAACTCCACCCCGGTGTCGGTCGTCTCGTCGTACGCCGCGTAACGCACCGCCTTGCCGATCGGACGCTGCAGTGCCACCGTCCCGCCCCGCCCCGCGAGCAGCACGGCACCCGCGTACCAGGGGTGTTTGGGCGAGTCGGCGAGGTATCTCTCCGCCTCGGTGACCAGTTGGTCGAGCGGCTCCTGCAACAGCCCCGCGCGCGCGGCCGATCCGCGGCGCAACGTCGGCCTGCCGTGCCCCGACGCGGTCCCTGTGCCCATGTCCGACGACCCCGCCCCCGACTCCGTGGCAGACGCCGCCTCCGCGAACGGGATGGGCGCCAGGGCGAGAGCCCCGCCCAGGGCCAGCATCCCACTGCCCAGCCTCCGCCGGCTGATGCCCCCGCCCGCCGTGTCCTCGGTCATCCGGAACCCCTTCCCACTGCCTGAAAGTAACTTTCGAAAATTCTTCCGAGCATGAAACTTCCTGCCGAGGCAGAGAGTACTGTCCCCCCTCGCCGCCCCGTAGGCCCCGGAGTCACAAAGAATCTGACACAGCATCAGAAAATCTCTTCCCTCGGTTGTCGGACTGCGGCATCCTGCCGCCCATGGAGACGGAGCTGAGCCAAAAACTGGGGATCGAGCACGCCATCTTCGGCTTCACGCCGTTCCCGGCGGTGGCCGCGGCCATCACCCGGGCCGGAGGATTCGGCGTACTCGGCGCGGTCCGCTACACCGCCCCCGACGACCTCGCACGCGACCTCGACTGGATGCAGGAACACACGGACGGCAAGCCCTACGGCCTCGACGTCGTCATGCCCGCCAAGAAGGTGGAGGGCGTGAGCGAGGCCGATGTGGAGGCGATGATCCCGCCCGGCCACCGGCAGTTCGTGCAGGAGACCCTCGCCAAGCACGGCGTCCCCGAACTCGCCGAGGGCGAGGCGTCGGGCTGGCGCATCACCGGCTGGATGGAGGAGGTCGCCCGCAACCAGCTCGACGTGGCGTTCGACTACCCCATCAGACTGCTCGCCAACGCCCTGGGTTCACCGCCCGCCGACGTCGTCGCCCGCGCCCACGAGCACGACGTCCTCGTCGCCGCGCTCGCCGGCAGTGCCCGGCACGCCCGCCACCACGCGGACGCCGGAATCGACGTGGTCGTCGCCCAGGGGTACGAGGCGGGCGGCCACACCGGAGAGATCGCCTCGATGGTCCTCGTCCCGGACGTCGTCGACGCCGTCGGTCCGCTCCCCGTCCTCGCGGCGGGCGGCATCGGCAGCGGTGAACAGGTCGCCGCCGGGCTCGCCCTGGGCGCCCAGGGCGTCTGGCTCGGCTCCCTCTGGCTCACCACCGAGGAGGCCGACATGCACTCCCGGGCGCTGACCGCCAAACTCCTCGCCGCGGGATCCGGCGACACCGTCCGCTCCCGCGCCCTCACGGGCAAACCCGCGCGTCAGCTCCGTACCGAATGGACCGACGCCTGGGACGACCCGGCGGGACCCGGCACGCTGCCGATGCCGCTCCAGGGTCTCCTGGTCGCCGAGGCCGTCTCCCGTATCCAGAAGTACGAGACGGGCGCCCTGCTCGGCACCCCCGTCGGCCAGATCGTCGGCCGGATGAACACCGAACGCAGTGTGCAGGCCGTCTTCGACGACCTGACCCGCGGCTTCGAACGGGCCGTGGACCGGATCAACCGCATCGCCGGACGGAGCGCCTCATGAACCAGCCGCCCAACGGCTTCTGGGCCCAGGCCACCGCAGACCCCGACCGCACGGTCCTCATCGCACCCGACGGCGAGGACTGGACGGCCGGACGGCTGCACGCCGAGGCCAACCGCATGGTCCACGGACTGCGCGCGGCGGGCCTGGAGGAGGGCGACGCGTTCGCCGTCGTCCTGCCCAACGGGGTCGAGTTCCTCACCGCCTACCTCGCCGCCTCGCAGGCCGGCTTCTACCTCGTCCCCGTCAACCACCACCTCGTCGGGCCCGAGATCGCCTGGATCGTCGCCGACTCCGGCGCCAAGGTGCTCGTCGCCCACGAACGCTTCACCGAGGCCGCGACCGCCGCGGCCGACGAGGCGAAGCTGCCCGCGAGCCACCGCTACGGAGTCGGCGCGGTCGACGGCTTCCGCCCGTACGCCGAACTGCTGGAGAACCGGCCCGTCTCGCCCCCGGAGGGACGCACGCTCGGCTGGGTCATGAACTACACCTCCGGCACCACCGGCCGCCCCCGCGGCATCCGCCGGCCGCTGCCCGGAAAGCTCCCCGAGGAGACCTACCTCGGCGGTTTCCTGGGCATCTTCGGCATCAAGCCGTTCGACGGGAACGTCCACCTGGTGTGTTCGCCGCTCTACCACACGGCGGTGCTGCAGTTCGCGGGAGCGGCCCTGCACATCGGCCACCCGCTCGTCCTGATGGACAAGTGGTCGCCCGAGGAGATGCTGCGGGCGATGGACACCCACCGCTGCACCCACACGCACATGGTCCCGACCCAGTTCCACCGCCTCCTCGCCCTGCCCGAGGAGGTCCGGCAGCGGTACGACGTCTCCGCGATGCGCCACGCCATCCACGGCGCGGCCCCCTGCCCCGACCACGTCAAACGCGCCATGATCGACTGGTGGGGCCGCTGCGTCGAGGAGTATTACGCGGCCAGCGAGGGAGGCGGCGCCTTCGCCACGGCCGACGACTGGCTGAAGAAGCCGGGCACCGTCGGCCGGGCCTGGCCGATCAGCGAACTCGCGGTCTTCGACGACGACGGCAACCGGCTCGGGCCGGGCGAGCTCGGCACCGTCTACATGAAGATGAGCACCGGCGGCTTCAGCTACCACAAGGACGAGGGCAAGACGCGGAAGAACCGCATCGGCGACTTCTTCACCGTCGGCGACCTCGGCGTCCTCGACGAGGAGGGCTATCTCTTCCTCCGCGACCGCAAGATCGACATGATCATCTCCGGCGGCGTGAACATCTACCCCGCCGAGATCGAGGGCGCCCTCCTCACCCACCCCGCGGTCGCCGACGCCGCGGTCTTCGGCATCCCGCACGCCGACTGGGGCGAGGAGGTCAGGGCCGTGGTCGAAGCGGCCGAGGGGCACGAGGCGGGTGACGCACTCGCCGCCGAGATCCTCGGACACTGCGCGGGGCTGCTCGCCGGCTACAAACGACCCAAGACCCTGGGATTCATCACCACGATGCCCCGCGACCCCAACGGCAAGCTGTACAAACGGCGGTTGCGCGAACCGTACTGGGAGGGACACAAGTAGAACCCCCCTCGGCGGGTCCGGCCCGCCGCGCGGGTCCGGCCGGTTCTGGCAGCGTACGGCCTACGAACACGAGCGCGACGATCCGGGCACTGGCGACCCGGTGGACCGTGGTCGTGCCGCTCGTCGCGGCGCTCGCGCTGGTGTTCAGGGCTGCGCGCGAGCTGCCGCCGTTCGCGTCGCCGTGGTCGCGCTCTGCCTCGCCGGCGCCGTCCTGGCCGCCGTGCACCATGCCGAGGTGGTCGCCCACCGCGTCGGCGAACTGGCCGTGACCGCGCCCAGCTCACCTTCGCCGCCGTCGCCTCGCTGTTCCTCTACGGCCTCTTCGTCGCCGTCCAGACCGTCAGGCACAGGGAGTACCTCCTCCCGCTCACCCAGGACGGCCACCTCAAACGGGACGACCACCGGGGCGCGCAGCCCTCCCGGCCCTTGACCACCGGGCCCCGGCCGCACAGGATCACGCCATGACCGGTGTACGCAGCAGCACAGTCGACGGCGTCGTGACCCGCAGCGCACGGCGCACCCCCGAGCGCACCGCCCTGCGGTACGCCGACCGGGCCTGGACCTACCGCGGGCTCGACGAGGCGGTCGGTACCGCGGCCGCCGTCCTCATGGACGGCCACGGACTGCGCCCGGGGGACCGGGTCGCCTCCTACGCCCACAACTCCGACGCGTACCTGATCGCCTATCTCGCCTGCGCCCGCGCCGGGCTGGTCCACGTGCCGGTCAACCAGAACCTCACCGGCGACGACCTCGCGTACATCCTGGAGCAGTCCGGCAGCTCCCTGGTCCTCACCGACCCGGACCTCGCCGGCCGGGTCCCGCAGGGGTACGCCGTACGGGCGCTGCGCGACGCCCCCGGCTCCCTCCTGGCCGAACTCGACAGCCCGCGCCCCTTCGTCCCCGCGCACGAACCGGCCGCCGACGACCTCGTCCAGCTGCTGTACACGTCCGGCACCACCGCCCTGCCCAAGGGCGCGATGATGACGCACGGCGCCCTCGTCCACGAGTACGTCAGCGCCGTCACCGCCCTGGACCTGCGCGCCGGCGACCGGCCCGTGCACGCCCTGCCGCTCTACCACTCGGCGCAGATGCACGTGTTCCTGCTGCCCTATCTCGCGGTCGGCGCCGAGAACACGATCCTGGACGCCCCGGACGCGGCCCGGATCTTCGACCTCGTCGAATCGGGACAGGCGGACAGCCTCTTCGCCCCGCCCACCGTCTGGATCGGCCTCGCCAACCACCCCGACTTCGCGACCCGCGACCTCGGCGGTCTGCGCAAGGCCTACTACGGGGCGTCGATCATGCCCGTACCGGTGCTGGAACGCCTCCGCGCACGCCTGCCGGGCCTCGCCTTCTACAACTGCTTCGGACAGAGCGAGATCGGTCCCCTCGCCACCGTCCTGGGACCGGACGAGCACGAGGGCCGGATGGACTCCTGCGGCCGCCCCGTCCTCTTCGTCGAGGCCAAGGTCGTCGACGAGCACGGCAAGGAGGTCCCCGACGGCACGGCCGGCGAGGTGGTCTACCGCTCGCCCCAGCTGTGCAGCGGCTACTGGGACAAGCCGGAGGAGAGCGCCGAGGCGTTCCGCGACGGCTGGTTCCACTCCGGCGACCTCGCCGTCCGCGACCCGGAGGGCTACTTCACCGTCGTCGACCGGGTGAAGGACGTCATCAACTCCGGCGGCGTCCTCGTCGCCTCCCGCCAGGTGGAGGACGCGCTCTACACGCACCCGGCGGTCGCGGAGGCGGCGGTCGTCGGACTGCCCGACGAGCGCTGGATCGAGGCCGTCACCGCCGTCGTCGTCCTGCGCGGGGAGGCGACCGAGGCCGAACTGATCGCTCACGCCCGCGAGAAGCTGGCCCACTTCAAGGCCCCGAAGCGGATCGTGTTCGTGGACGGCCTGCCGCGCAACGCCAGCGGGAAGATCCTCAAGCGGGAGCTCCGCGACCGCTTCGCCTGAGGAGGCGCGGGCGCGTCACCGGCGGACGCGGGCGACCCCGACATGGAAACTGTCGGTGGCGTCCCTGCTCTCGGGGACGGCCCGGTCCTGGTGCCATCGAGGGGCGGTGACCAGGCCCGGTTCGACCACGTCGAGCCCGTCGAAAAACCGCGCGACCTCCGCCCCGGTCCGGGGCCTCAGGGTGATGCCGCTCGACCGGTATTCGTCGGTCTTGTCCTGCTCGCCGGAGAGGAAGTCCTTGGTGAAGTGCGACAGCACCAGGCAACTGCCCGGCGCCAGCGCGTCGAGGAGGGTGCGGGTGATGCCGTAGGGGTCGTCCTCGTCCGGGACGAAGTGCAGGAGGGCGATCAGGGACAGCGCGACGGGCCGGCCGAGGTCCAGCACGGTACCGGCGTGTTCGAGGATCTTCCCGGGCTCGCGCACATCGGCCTCGAGATAGGCGGTGGCGCCCTCCGGCGTGCTGACGAGCAGCGCCTCGGCATGGCGCAGCACGATCGGATCGTTGTCCGCGTACACGACCCGGGCCGCCGGATTGATCTCCTGGACGATCTGATGGAGATTCGGCTGGGTCGGAATGCCCGTCCCGATGTCGAGGAACTGGTCGACGCCCGCCCGCGCGGCCCAGCCCGCCGCCCGGTGCATGAACGCCCGGTTCTGCGCGACGGCGTCCTTCGCCTCGGGCGGCATCTGCTCGCCGAGCGCCTGATCGACGGGGTAGTGGTCCTTGCCGCCCAGGAGGTAGTCGTAGACGCGCGCCGGGTGCGGCCTGCCGGTGTCGATCCGAGTCCTGGCCGGGCCTGTCGTCATGGCGAGCTCCAAGTTCTTCGGTACGGGAGGACACGCGGAACGGTGCCGCGGGGGCCGGGCACATCTCCGTATCCACCGTGCCCCCTGCACGCATCCTGCCACAGCAACCACGCGCGCCCCGTGGTCAGTTGAACGGCCGGACGGCTGCGCCGCAGGTCAACTGCCGGGACGCTCCCGCTCGTCCACGATCCGCCGGAACTTGCCGACCGACCTCTCCAGCGTCTCGGGATCCAGGATCTCCACCCCGACCGAGACGCCGATCCCGTCCTTGACCGCCGCCGCGACCGACGCGGCGGCCGCCGCCCGCTGTTCGGGAGTCGCCCCCGCCCGGGCCTCCGCCCGCACCGTCAGCACGTCCAGCCGGCCCTCGCGGGTCAGCCGGAGCTGGAAGTGCGGCGCCACCCCGGGCGTCCGGAGCACGATCTCCTCGATCTGGGTCGGGAAGAGGTTCACCCCGCGCAGGATCACCAGGTCGTCACTGCGCCCGGTGACCTTCTCCATGCGCCGGAACACGCGGGCCGTGCCCGGCAGCAGCCGGGTCAGGTCCCGGGTCCGGTAACGGATCACCGGCATGGCCTCCTTGGTCAGCGAGGTGAACACCAGCTCGCCCTCCGACCCCTCCGGCAGCACCTCGCCGGTGAACGGGTCGACCACCTCGGGATAGAAGTGGTCCTCCCAGATGTGCAGCCCGTCCTTCGTCTCCACGCACTCCTGCGCCACGCCCGGGCCCATCACCTCGGACAGCCCGTATATGTCGACCGCGTCGATCGCGAACCGCTCCTCGATCTCCCGGCGCATCTCCTCCGTCCACGGCTCGGCCCCGAAGATCCCCACCTTCAGCGACGTCGTCCGCGGATCGACGCCCTGCCGCTCGAACTCGTCGAGGAGGGTCAGCATGTACGACGGCGTCACCATGATGATCTCGGGCCGGAAGTCCTGGATCAGCTGGACCTGCCGGGCCGTCATCCCGCCCGACGCGGGAATGACCGTGCAGCCCAGCCGCTCCGCGCCGTAGTGCGCGCCGAGACCGCCGGTGAACAGCCCGTAACCGTACGCGACATGGACCTTCTGCCCGGGACGCCCGCCGGCCGCCCTGATCGAGCGGGCCACCACGTCCGCCCAGGTGTCCAGATCCCGTTCCGTGTAGCCGACGACGGTCGGGCGGCCGGTCGTCCCGCTGGAGGCGTGGATCCGCCGCACCTGCTCCTCGGGCACGGCGAACATCCCGAACGGATAGTTGTCCCGCAGGTCGGCCTTGGTGGTGAACGGGAACCTGGCCAGGTCGGCGAGGGAACGGCAGTCGTCCGGACGCAGTCCCGCCAGGTCGAACGCCTTCCGGTAGTGGCCGACCCGGTCGTAGGCGTGGCGCAGGGTGGCCTGCAGCCGCTCCAGCTGCAGCGCCTCCAGTTCCTCGCGGCCCATCCGTTCCGCCGCGTCCAGCAGAGCCGTCATGCGGATCCCCTCTTCCCGTGCGCCCCGTGGCGTGCCCCTGCGCACCGCGCAGACGACCGATCATTCGGTCGTTCCTTCCGGGAGCAGTAATTCAGGATCTTGCACCGCGTGGCAAGAGGGACGACGCATTCGGCCTCCGGCCGGCCCGCTGCACCGCTGCCGCCTCGTGCCGCAGAGCCGCCTCGGCCGGCCGCTCCGGCTCGAACACCGCCATGGCCACGCGCAGCCGCGCCGGCAGCGCGCCCCACACCTCGTCCATGAGCTCCGCACCGTCCTGAGCCCCGGTACGCGCCTCCGGGGCACCCTCCCGCATCGCGGATACGCCCGTACCGAACACGGCTGCATCACCCGGTCGGCCCTGTTTGGATGGGTCCATGCCGACTTTCCATACGTACGACGGGACCGAACTCGCCTATCGCGTGCTGGGGGAGGGCGCACCGCTGATCTGCCTGCCGGGCGGCGCGATGCGGGCCGGCGCCTACCTCGGAGACCTCGGCGGGCTCTCCGCCACCCGGCAACTGGTCGTCCTCGACCTGCGTGGTACCGGGGACTCCGCCGTACCGGACGACATGTCCACCTGCCGTTGCGACCGGCTCGTCGAGGACGTCGAGGCGCTGCGCCTGCACCTCGGACTCGACCGCGTCGATCTGCTCGCCCACTCGGCGGCCGGTGACCTCGCCTCGCTCTACGCCGCACGCCACCCCGAGGCCCTGCGCAGCCTGATCCTGGTCGCCCCCGGCACCCGGGCCACCGGATTCGCCTTCGTGGAGCGCGCGGCCCGGGAAGCCGCCGCGCTGCGCTGCGCGGAGCCCTGGTACGCGCAGGCGCTCCCCGCCCTGGAACAGATCTGGGCGGGACACTTCACGGACGAACTGCGCGCCGCCTCCCGGCCTTTCCTGTACGGGCGGTGGGACGGGGCGGCGCAGGAGCACGCGGCCCGGTCCGCCCGTGAGATCAACGCCGCTGCCGCCCAGGCCTATTACGCCGACGGCGCGTTCAACCCCGTCGAGACGGTGGCCTCGTTGCGTACGTTCCCGGCCCCGGTCCTCGTCCTGACCGGCGAGTACGACGGCCTCACCACCCCCGACCGGGCCGCCGAACTGGCGGCGCTCTTCCCGGAGTCGGAGTTCGCCGTGCAGCGCGGGGCCGGGCACTTCCCGTGGCTCGACGACCCGGGCGCCTTCGTCCGGACCGTCACCGCGTTCCTGGACCCCGAGGTGCACAGCGTCCAGGCCGGCGGAATACGCCTCGCCTACCGGGTGTGGGGGGAACCCTCCGCACCGCCCGTCGTCCTCGCCCACGGGCGGTGCGGAGACAGCACCACCTGGACCGAGGTCGCCGAACGGCTCGCCGCCGGCCACCGGGTGTACGCCTTCGACTTCCGCGGCCACGGACTCAGCGACTGGACCGGGCGCTACTCCTTCGAGCTGTTCCGCGACGACCTGCACGCCTTCCTTGAGGCCCGCAACCTCTCCGGTGCCACGGTCGTCGGGCACTCCATGGGCGGCGCCGCGGCCTTCCTGCTCGCCGAGCGGCAGCCCGGACTCATCGGCAGGCTCGTCCTGGAGGAGGCGCCCCCGCCCTTCCCGCTCGACCCGCCCCGCGGACCCGTCGAACGCCCCGAAGGACGGCTCGACTTCGACTGGCCGGTGGTGCCGTCCATCAACGCCCAGCTCAACGAGCCCGACCCGGAGGGGCGCGAGCGCCTCGCCGAGATCACCGCGCCCACCCTCGTCATCGGCGGCGGACCGGGCAGCCAGATCGTCCAGGAGGACCTCGCCTGGATGGCCCGGCAGATCCCCGGCGCCCGGCACGTCACCATCGACGCGGGCCACCTCGTGCACACCGAACGGCCGGAGGAGTTCCTCGCCGCCCTCCGGTCGTTCGGTGTGGGCTGACCCGGGACACGGGCCCCGGGGTCAGTCCCGGCGCAGCAGCGCCACCATGACCTCGTACAGGGCCGCCTCGGCGTCCTCGACACCCGACTCCGCACGCCAGGCGACGAAGCCGTCGGGCCGCACCACCACGGCGCCACCGGCGCTCGTCCCGTGCGCCTCGGCCCAGTCGGCACCGGCCTCCGGCTCCAGATCGCCGCCCGGTCCCGTGCCGATCCCGAACGCGTCGAGCCGGGCCCCCAGCCGGTCACCGACCCGCGCCGCGGCCCGGCGCCACGCCACGTCCGAGGCGTCGGTGAGCAGCACGAAGGACCGCTCGTACAGATCCAGCGTGGAGATCCGCTCACCGGCCCTGCGGACCCACAAGTGCGGCGCCCTGCTGCCCGGATCACCGTTCAGCAGCACCCCCTCGGGCACCACGGGCCGGTCCGGACCGACGCCCAGCACCGCACCGTTCACGTACCGGTAGCCGAGCGCCACGTTCAGCATCCCGCCGCGCTTGCCGCCGCCCACGGCCGGCGGCGGCGCGTACCCCGGGTGGCTGTGCTCGCCCGAGCGTGCCGAGGCCCGCTCGCTCGTCGCCCGGGCCACCGGCAGCCGCTCCGCCTCGTACGTGTCCAGCAGTCCCGGACCCGCCTCGCCGCGCAGCACCGCGGCGAGCTTCCACGCCAGGTTGTGCGCGTCCTGGATACCGGTGTTGGAGCCGAAGGCCCCGGTGGGCGACATCTCGTGCGCCGAGTCGCCGGCCAGGAAGACCCTGCCCCGGGCGTACCGGTCCGCCACCCGCTCGGCCGCGTGCCACGGCGCCTTGCCGGTGATCTCGACGTCGATGTCCGGCGCCCCGACGGCCTTGCGGATGTGCGCCGCGCACCGCTCGTCCGTGAAGTCCTCCAGTGTCTCGCCCCGGTCCGGCTGCCACGGCGCGTGGAACACCCACTCCCGCTCGTTGTCCACCGGCAGCAGCGCGCCGTCGGCCTCCGGATTCGTCAGGTAGCAGACGATGAAGCGCCGGTCGCCCAGCACCTCGGCGAGCCGGGCGGAGCGGAAGGTGATGCTCACGTTGTGGAACAGGTCGCCGGCACCCGAACGGCCGATGCGCAACTGCTCACGGACCGGACTGCGCGGACCGTCGGCGGCGATCAGGTAGTCCGCCCGAACGGTCGTGTGCTCACCCGTCCGCCGGTTCTTCAGGGCCGCGGTCACACCCGAGCCGTCCGGGTCGAACGACATCAGTTCCGTGGAGAACCGCAGATCGCCGCCCTGCTCCAGTGCCCGGTCCAGCAGGACGGGCTCCAGGTCGTTCTGGCTGCACAGGCACCAGCCGCTCGGGCTGAAGCGGGCGAGCGCGCCACCCGGGTCGATCTCCTTGAACAGCCACTCCTGATCGTCACCGGTCAGCGAACCGGCCTGCAGAATGCCGTGGTTCTCCGCCAGGACCGACGCGGCCGCACGGATCTGCGGCTCCACCCCGGCCCGGCGGAAGATCTCCATCGTGCGGACGTTGTTGCCGCGGCCCCGTGGGTGTGTCGAGGTGGCGTCGTGCTTCTCGACCAGCAGGTGCTCGACGCCGAGCCGGCCGAGGAAGAGGGACGCGGACAGGCCCACCAGGGAGCCGCCCACGATGAGGACCGGTACATGGACGTCGACGTTCTCGTTCATCAGTTGCTCCAGCTCTGACGCCGTACAGATGCAGTGTCCATGCCCTTGTCCGAGCGGTTCGGACGCCCCCTCACCTGAACGGTTCATAAATCTCGCGTCAGCCGGACCAGCGTTTCACGATCGGTCACGGAGACGTCGCCCGCGGTCCGGGCGGACCGTGCGCATCCGCCGGGAGATTCCCCGCTCCGCCCCCCCACTCGACGGTTCCCCACCGGCCCGGCCGGTTCTCCCACCGTCTCGAAGGAGTTCGCAAGATGACCACCACCCTCTCGGAACGGACCTCCCAGTCCGCCTTCGACGGATCAAGGCTGCGGGTCATCCTGCTGCTTGACCTGCACGACGGCGCCCAGAAGCAGTTCCTGGAGGCGTACGAGCACATGCGCAACCAGGTCGCCTCGATCCCGGGACACATCAGCGACCAGCTGTGCCAGTCCATCGAGAACCCGTCCCAATGGCTCATCACCAGCGAGTGGGAGAGCGCACCGCCCTTCCTCGCCTGGGTCAACAGCGAGGACCACGTCGCCACGGTCCAGCCCCTGCACAGCTGCGTCCGCGACACCCGCTCGCTGCGCTTCAGCGTCCTGCGCGAGACCGGAGCGGCCTTCGAGGAGAGCTTCGAGCCCCTCAAGGGCGGTCTCCAGGCCGCGCCCCGCCTCGGGGACGGGGTGGTGCGCCACGCGCTGACCTTCACCGT
The DNA here is from genome assembly GCF_035917255.1 of Streptomyces sp. NBC_01257. Lineage (NCBI taxonomy): Bacteria > Bacillati > Actinomycetota > Actinomycetes > Kitasatosporales > Streptomycetaceae > Streptomyces > Streptomyces sp. NBC_01257. The sequence continues at coordinate 718,827 of NZ_CP108472.1, read as the reverse complement.
CAAGCCGGGCACCGAGGAGATCGTCGCGAAGATCCTCGCCGACTACGACTCCCCGCAGGCCCGGGTCGACGAGCACACCCGGCTGCGCCGCACCTCGCTCTTCATGCACGGCAACCGGGTGGTGCGCGCGGTCGAGGTCGAGGGCGACCTCCTCGCGGCCCTGCGCCACGTCTCCCGGCAGCCCGAGGTCCGGGCCGTCGAGGAGGCGATCAACCCGTACCTGGAGCAGGACCGCGACCTGGCCGACCCCGACTCCGCCCGGATGTTCTTCACCCGAGCGGCCCTGCCCACCGTCCACCACGTGACGACGGGCCGCCACGCAGCCGGGGAGCGCAAGCGCCACGCGCTCTTCTACCAGGCCAAGGAGGGCTGCGGAATGGCGCTCGCCCGCCTCCTCGCGGAGCACGACGAGGAGGAGGCCGACAACGCCGGCAGCCCCATCGAGAGCAGCACGATCTTCCAGCGCGACGACATCGTGGTCCGTCTGCTGGAGGTGGGCGGCCCGCTCGACGCACAGCCCGCCAAGGCCCTCGGCATCCACGGCCCCGGCAAGGCCGCCCGGCTCGCCCGCCTCCTCGACGGCGAGGCGAACGCCGTGCCGACGAGCGACGACGACGCCGCACGCTTCCTCGCCCGGTCCGAGATGAAGCTGATCACCGACCGCCGCGCCGCGGAGTCCTGAGCCACGCTCGGCACTCCGGGGGTTCTCGCTCAACCCGTCGACACAACGCGCCAAGCGCCAGGAGGAAAGCACTCATGACCATGCACCGGCCACGCATCGTGGACCTCAGTGAGACCCAGCCCAACACCAGGCGCGGGGGTGACCTGCGAGCCCTTCTCACCCCGACGGCCGTGGGCGCCACCAGCGGCTTCATGGGGCTGGCCATCATTCAGCCCGGCGACCGCATCGCGGAGCACTACCACCCGTACTCGGAGGAGTTCGTCTACGTCGTGGACGGGCTGCTCGAAGTGGACCTGGACGGCGAGCCGTACGCGATGCGACGCGACCAGGGGCTGCTGATTCCCCTGAACGTACGCCACCGCTTCCGCAACGTCGGTGACGTAGAGGCCCGCATGGTCTTCCACCTCGGTCCGCTGGCCCCCCGCCCGGAGCTCGGCCACGTCGACACCGAGGCCACCGAAGCCGCCGAGCGGGGCGCGCCGCCAGAACGAACCGAGGCCGCTTCATGACCCGGCGGGTGGCCGTCACCGGCGTCGGCGTCGTCGCCCCGGGCGGCATCGGCACCCCGGCCTTCTGGGACCTCCTCTCCAACGGCCGCACCGCGACCCGGGGCATCACCCTCTTCGACCCGGCCGGCTTCCGGTCCCGGATCGCCGCCGAGTGCGACTTCGACCCGGTGGCGTACGGGCTGGACGAGGAGGAGATCGCCCGCTCGGACCGCTATGTGCAGTTCGCGATGGTGGCCGCCCGTGAGGCGCTCGCCGACGCGGGCCTCGACCCGGAGCGCACCGACCCGTGGCGCATGGGCGTCTCGCTCGGCACGGCGGTCGGCGGAACCACCCGGCTGGAGCACGACTACGTCGCCGTCAGCGGCAGCGGAGCGCGCTGGGACGTCGACCACCGTCCGGCCGGACCCCATCTGGAGCGGGCCTTCTCACCCAGCTCGCTGGCCTCGGCCGTCGCCGAACAGGTCGGCGCGCACGGGCCCGTGCAGACCGTCTCGACCGGCTGCACCTCCGGCCTCGACGCGATCGGCTACGCCTTCCACTCCATCGAGGACGGCCGTGTCGACGTGTGCATCGCCGGCGCGTCCGACTCGCCGATCACCCCGATCACCGTGGCGTGCTTCGACGCGATCAAGGCGACGTCGGCCAACAACGAGGACCCGGAGCACGCCTCCCGGCCCTTCGACTCCCGCCGCGACGGCTTCGTGATGGGAGAGGGCGGCGCCGTACTCGTCCTGGAGGAGCTGGAGCACGCCCGGGCCCGCGGTGCGACGGTGTACTGCGAGATCGCCGGCTACGCGACCTTCGGCAACGCCTACCACATGACCGGGCTGACCCCGGAGGGCCTGGAGATGGCCGAGGCCATCAACAGCGCGCTCGGGCACGCCGGGATCGCCCCCTCGGACATCGACTACGTCAACGCGCACGGCTCGGGCACCAAGCAGAACGACCGGCACGAGACCGCCGCGGTGAAGCGGGCGCTCGGCGCGCACGCCCACGACGTACCGATGAGCTCCATCAAGTCGATGGTGGGCCACTCGCTCGGGGCGATCGGCGCGATAGAGATCGCCGCCTGCGTGCTCGCCCTGGTCCACCAGACGGTTCCGCCGACGGCCAACTACGAGTCGCCGGACCCCGAGTGCGACCTCGACTACGTGCCGCGCACCGCACGTCCGCTGAAACTGCGCAGCGTCCTGTCGGTCGGCAGCGGATTCGGTGGATTCCAGTCCGCGGTGGCCCTGACCCGAAGCGGTGGGAGGACCCCATGAGCACCCGAAAGGGCCGGCAGCCCCGGCAGACGGTAGTCACCGGCATCGGCGTCGTCGCCCCCAACGGCACGAACACCGAGGCCTTCTGGAAGCGGACGCAGGAGGGCCTGAGCGTCCTGGACCGGGTCAGCCGCGAAGGCTGCGAGGACCTGCCGCTGCACGTGGCCGGCGAGGTGCGGGGCTTCGACCCCGTCTCGCTGATCGAGGAGCGCTACCTCGTCCAGACCGACCGGTTCACGCACTTCGCGATGGCCGCGGCCGACATGGCCCTGGACGACGCCCGGCTGGGCCGCGCCGACTACGAGGACAAGCCGTTCGGCGTGGGCGTGGTCACCGCGGCCGGTTCCGGCGGCGGCGAGTTCGGCCAGCGCGAACTGCAACGGCTGTGGGGCCAGGGTTCCAAGTACGTCGGCCCCTACCAGTCGATCGCCTGGTTCTACGCGGCCAGCACCGGCCAGATCTCCATCCGCGGCGGCTTCAAGGGGCCGTGCGCGGTGGTGGCCAGCGACGAGGCCGGCGGCCTCGACGCCCTGGCGCACGCCGACCGGTCCGTCCGGCGCGGCACCGACGCCGTGGTGGTCGGCGCGGCCGAGGCCCCGCTCGCGCCCTACTCCGTTGTCTGCCAGCTCGGCTACCGCGACCTGAGCCCCGCCGAGGACCCGACGCGGGCCTACCGCCCGTTCACCGCGGACGCCTGCGGATTCGTGCCCGCCGAGGGCGGCGCGATGTTCGTCGTCGAGGAGGCGGAGTCGGCCCGGGAGCGCGGCGCCCGGATCCGGGCCGAACTGGCCGGTCACGCCGCCACGTTCACCACCGCGATGCGCTGGGAGGAGTCCCGCGAGGGACTCGCCCACGCCATCACGGGCGCGCTGCGCGAGGCCGGCTGCGCACCCGAGGAGATCGACGTGGTCTTCGCGGACGCGCTCGGTGTCCCCGAGGCCGACCGGGCCGAGGCGCTGGCGCTGGCCGACGCCCTCGGCGCGCACGGCCGGCGGGTCCCGGTCACCGCGCCCAAGACCGGGATCGGGCGGGCCTACTGCGGCGCCCCCGTCCTGGACGCCGCCGCCGCCGTCCTCGCCATGGAGCACGGCCTGATCCCGCCCACGCCCAACGTCTTCGAGGTGTGCCACGACCTCGACGTGGTCATGGGCCGGGCCCGCCCCGCCGAACTGCGCACGGCCCTCGTGCTCAGCCGCGGCCTCATGGGCTCGAACGCGGCGATGGTGCTGCGGCGCCCCGCGTGAGCCCCCACCGACACCCCTCGTGAGAAGGAGAAGTGCCTCATGACCGACCGACTGACCTACGAAGAGCTGGCCGTCCTGATGAAGAAGGGCGCCGGACTGACCGTCGACCCCAAGGAGATGGAGAACCGGTCCGCGGCCGCCTTCGACGAGTTCGGCCTCGACTCGCTGGGGCTCCTCGGCATCGTCGGCGTACTGGAGAACCGGCACGGGCAGCCGCTGCCGGCCGACGCCGACCGCTGCAAGACCCCGCGCGAGTTCCTCGACCTCGTGAACAACAGCCTGATGACAGGAGCCTGAAGTGTCCGGACACACCGAGAACGAGATCGTCATCGCCGCCCCCCTGGACCTGGTCTGGGACATGACGAACGACCTGGAGAACTGGCCCGCGCTGTTCAGCGAGTACGCCGCGGTCGAGGTCATCGAGCGGGACGGCGAGCGGACCACCTTCCGCCTGACGATGCACCCCGACGAGAACGACAAGGTGTGGAGCTGGGTCTCCGAGCGCACCACCGACCGGCGCGGGCGCCAGGTCAGGGCCCGTCGTGTCGAGCCCGGCCCGTTCCAGCACATGGACATCCACTGGGAGTACTCCGAGGTCCCCGGCGGCACCCGCATGCACTGGGCGCAGGACTTCGCGATGCGCCCCGACGCCCCCGTCGACGACGCGTGGATGACCGACAACATCAACCGCAACTCCCGCGTCCAGATGGAGCTCATCCGGGACAAGATCGAGCAGCGTGACCGCGAGCGCCGGACGGCCTCCGTCCCGGCCAACTGACGTACCGTCCGCCGACGGTCCGGCCGCCCGGCCCCCGGCCGGGTACCGGACCGGGTCCCAGAAAGGCATCACCCGATGCACCACGCTCTGATCGTCGCCCGGATGGCGCCGGAGTCGGCGCCGGACATCGCCGAACTGTTCGCCGCCTCCGACAGCAGCGAGCTGCCGCACCTGGTCGGCGTCACCCGGCGCAAGCTCTTCCAGTTCGGCGACGTCTATCTGCATCTGATCGAGTCCGAGCGCCCGCCGGGCCCGGAGATCGCCAAGGTGACCGAGCACCCGGCGTTCAAGGACATCAGCGACCGGCTCACCGCGTTCGTCAGCCCCTACGACCCGCAGACGTGGCGGGGACCCAAGGACGCGATGGCGCAGGAGTTCTACCGGTGGGAGAGCGACACCACCGCGTGACGAGGAAGACCGCCCCGGGTCCGGCCACAAGGCCGGACCCGGGGCGGTTTCCGTACTGCCCGCAGCGGACGGGTCAGTCCGGCACCACGCACTCGAAGGCGTGCAGATACGGGTTGACCGGCCGGATCTCGCCGATCAGCAGCCCGGCGTCGGACAGCCGCTCGACCAGGCTCTGCCGGGTGTGCTTGGCACCGCCGACGTTCAGGAGCAGCAGCAGGTCCATGGCGGTGGTGAACCGCATCGAGGGCGTGTCGTCGACGAGGTTCTCGATGACGACGACCCGGGCCCCGGGACGCGCCGCGGCGACGACGCTGCGCAGCGCCCGGCGGGTGCTGTCGTCGTCCCACTCCAGGATGTTCTTGATGATGTAGAGATCGGCCGCGACGGGAATGCCCTCACGGCAGTCACCGGCCACGATGCTCGCCCGGCCTGCCAGCGAACCGCCGTCCCGCAGCCGCTCGTCGGCCCGGGCCACCACACCCGGCAGGTCCATCAGGGTGCCGCTGACCGACGGGTGCTTCTCCAGCAGGCTCGCCAGCACGTGCCCCTGGCCGCCGCCGATGTCCGCGACGGCGGACACCCCGGTGAGGTCGAGCAGAGCGGCGACGTCCAGCGCGGACTGCACGCTGGAGGTCGTCATGGCCTGGTTGAACACCTGGGCCGACTCGTGGGCGTCCTGGTGGAGGTAGTCGAAGAACTCCTTGCCGAACACGTCCTCGAAGACGTTGCCACCGGTGCGCACCGCGTCGTCCAGCCGGGGCCAGACCTCCCACGTCCAGGGCTCGGTGCACCACAGGGAGATGGCCCGCAGGCTGTTCGGGTCGTCCTCGCGCAGCAGCCGGGACATGTCGGTGTGGGCGAAGGTGCCGTCCGCGTGCTCGGTGAAGATGCCGTAGCAGGACAGGGCGCGCAGCAGCCGCTGAAGCGGCACGGGCTCGGTCTTCACCACGGCGGCCAGTTCGGCCGCGGTGGCCGGCTGGTCGCCCAGCGCGTCGGCGACGCCTAGGCGGGCCGCGGCGCGCACGGCGGCGGAGCGGGCGGCGCCGAACACGATCTCGCGCAGCCGCATCGCGGGCTGCGGGGTGGGAACGGGCTGGACGGGTGTGGTGGTGGGGGTGGTGCTCACGGTGGTCATACCGTCTCGCTTCTCCTTGTGCGGGGGGACACCGGTCAGCACATCCCGGCCGGTGCGGAGGTGGTGCAGACATTGCCGGTGAAGCGGTTGCCCGTGCCGGTGTCCTTGTTGGCCAGGTCCGCCGGCTGGTTGCCCGTCACCACGTTGCCGCTGATGGTGTTGTCCGTGTTCTTCGCTCCGACGAAGCTCTTGAACAGCACGACGCCGCCCGAGAACGGCGTGGCACCCACGTTGTCGCGGATCACGTTGGAGCGCACCTGGGTGGTCTCGGCGCCGGTGAGCACGATTCCGGAGCCCTGCATCGCGGGCAGCCGCTCGGTGGCGGCGCAGAACTTGTTGTTCCCGGTGATCCGGTTGGACCGGATGGTCATGGCGCCGGCCTTCGGCGTGCCCTCGTCGCCCACGACGTTCACGCCGCTGCAGTTGGCCGTGAACGTGTTGTCGCTGACCGTCATGTTGCGCACGCGGCGGGCGGTGAGCCCGATCCGGTTGTCGGTGAGCGTGTTGCCACGGACCCGGGTGCCGAGGGTGTCTGAGGCGCCGCCCTCCTCGTCGACGCTGTTGGCGATGAAGACGCCCGCGTCGCCGTTGGCGCGGACTGTGCTGTCACGGATGTCGGAGCGGGTGGAGCGCTGCTGGGCGATGCCCCAGATGCCGTTGGACCTGGACGTCACCGAGCGGACCTCGAGCCGGTCCGTCCAGGATGCCCAGACGCCGCTCCGGGTGAAGCCCGAAACGGTCAGCGACCGCAGGGACACGTCGTCCACGGTGTTGCGTGCGGTGCCCAGGACGCAGATGCCGTTGCCGGCCTTCGCGCAGGCGTTGTACGGCTGCGACCCGCTCGCGCCCGGCTCGATGACCGTACGGCTGCCGGAGCCGCGCAGGGTCAGTCCGGGCGTGGTGATCAGCACGCTCTCCCGGTAGGTGCCGGGACGGACGACGATGGTGTCGCCGGGCCGCGCGGCATCCACCGCTGCCTGGATCGACTGGCCCGGGCGTACCACGTGGCCGCTCGCGGCGGCGGCCGGGACGACAGGCGCGAGCGCGCCGAGTCCGGCGGCCGAGGCGGCTGCGATGCTCACGAGGCTGGTGATGTGTCGTTTCCTCATGAGCCGAAGCTATGGGCGATCACCCCCCGATGCCACGCAGGGTGTCCGGTTGGACACGGGGCGTGCCCGAATGGCTTACGGGCATGCCACGGCCCCGCGCCCGTCATGGACGCGGGGCCGTGCACTCGGGTGATTCGGGCCGGGCCGCCTCAGCCGGCGGCCGGGCCGGCGGGTGCGACGACGGATCGGGCCCACCGGTAGTCCGCCTTGCCGCTGGGGGACCGCTGGATCTGCGGGGCGATCACCAGACGGCGCGGGATCTTGTAGCCGGCGAGCCGGGTCCGGCAGTGCGCCTGGACATCGTCGAGCGAGGGCGCGTCGGCGCCGTCCCGCAGCTGCACCACGGCGGCGACCTGATTGCCCCAGCGCTCGTCGGGGGCGCCCGCCACCAGTGCGTCGTACACATCCGGGTGGGACTTCAGCGCCTGCTCGACCTCCTCCGGATACACCTTCTCGCCCCCGGTGTTGATGCACTGCGAACCCCGGCCGAGCACCGTGACGACGCCCTCCGCGTCGACGGTCGCCATGTCGCCGAGCAGCACCCACCGCTCGTCGCCCCGCTGGAAGAACGTCTCGGCGGTCTTGTCCGGGTCGTTGTAGTAGCCGAGCGGTACGTGGCCGCGCTGGGCGATGCGGCCCGGCTGCCCCGGAGTCACCAGCTCGTACGTCGACGGGTCCACCACCGCCGTACGGGCGTTCATCCGGATCCGGAAGCCGTTCTTCGGTCCGGAGTCGTCGGTCGCGGTGCCGTTGAAGCCGGACTCGGACGAGCCGAAGTTGTTCAGCAGCATCACATGGGGCACCAGCGCCTGGAACTCCGCCCGCACCGAGTCGGACATGATCGCGCCCGAGCTGGAGACGGAGAACATCGACGAGCAGTCGGTGCCCTTCAGCGGTCCCTTCAGTGCGTCGATCAGTGGCCGCAGCATCGCGTCGCCCACCAGCGACACGCTGGTGACCTTCTCCTTCTCGATCGTACGGAGGACCTCGTGCGGCACGAACTTGCGGTGGACGACGACCCGCTGTCCGAAGTTGAAGCCGATGAACGCCGTGAGCGTCGAGGTGCCGTGCATCAGCGGGGGAGTGGGGAAGAAGGTGATGCCCTCGCCGCCCGCGGCCACCCGCTCGGCCAGCTCCTGCGGGGTCTTGACCGCATCACCGGTCGGCGCGCCACCGCCGAGCCCGGAGAAGAACAGGTCCTCCTGGCGCCACATCACCCCCTTGGGCATGCCCGTGGTGCCGCCCGTGTAGATGATGAACTGGTCGTCGGCGGAGCGCGGCGGGAAGCCGCGCCCGGGGTCCCCGGCCGCCTCCGCCTCGGTGTAGGCGACGGCCTCCGGCCCGGTCGTCCCGTCCGCCGATGCGCCCACCCGGACCAGGTGGCGCAGGAGCGGTGCCTGCGGTGCGGCGGCCGCGACCCGCTCGTCGAACTCGGCGTCGAAGACCAGCGCCGCCAGATCCGCGTCGCGGTAGAGGTAGACCAGCTCCTCCTCGACGTACCGGTAGTTGACGTTGACCGGCACGACGCGCGCCTTCAGGCAGGCCAGCACGGTCTGGAGGTACTCGATGCCGTTGTACAGGTGCAGGCCGAGGTGTTCGCCGGGTGCGATGCCCGCCTCGATGAGGTGGTGGGCGATGCGGTTGGCCGCGGCGTCGAGCTCCGCGTAGGTGAGCCGGCGCTCGGCGCCCGTCCCGGGATGGTCGAGGTAGACCAGCGCCTCACGATCCGGGACAGCGTCGACGACCGATTCGAACAGGTCGGCAAGGTTGTACTCCACCGTTCCTCCTGACCCCGGTTGCTGAGTGGCCCGGCGGTCATTAGAGCGCCCACCGCCACAAGTGGGAAGAGGGCCCGGCGAAGAAATCTGACTCCCTGTCAGAAAACTATTGAACTGCCCTCCCGCTTACTGCAACCTGTTCTAGCCTTGAGACGGGAGACAGACCATGGGCGGTACGGAACACCTCACCGTGCAGCGCGAAGGCGCCACACTGGTGCTCACCTTGAACAGGCCCGAGAGCAAGAACGCGCTCTCGCTGCCGATGCTGGTCGGCCTGTACGACGGCTGGCTCGCCGCTGACGAGGACGAGGAGGTCCGCTCCGTCGTCCTCACCGGAGCCGGCGGCTGCTTCTGCGCCGGCATGGACCTCAAGGCGCTCGCGGGCGGCGGCATGGAGGGCGAGCAGTACCGGGACCGGATGACGGCCGACCCCGATCTGCACTGGAAGGCGATGCTGCGCCACCACCGCCCCCGCAAACCCGTGATCGCCGCCGTCGAGGGCCACTGCGTGGCGGGCGGCACCGAGATCCTCCAGGGCACCGACATCCGCATCGCCGGGGAGAGCGCCACCTTCGGCCTCTTCGAGGTCCGGCGCGGCCTCTTCCCCATCGGCGGCTCCACCGTGCGGCTGCCGCGCCAGATCGCCCGCACCCACGCCCTGGAGATGCTGCTCACCGGCCGCCCCTACACGGCGGACGAAGCGGCCCGCATCGGACTGATCGGCCGGGTCGTGCCCGACGGCACCGCACTGGAGGCGGCCCTCGCCGTCGCCGAGCAGATCAACGCCTGCGGACCGCTCGCCGTCGAGGAGGTCAAGGCATCGGTCTACGAGACCGCGGAGATGACCGAGACGGAAGGCCTCGCCGCCGAACTGAAACGCGGCTGGCCCGTCTTCGCCACCGCCGACGCCAAGGAGGGCGCCCGCGCCTTCGCCGAGAAGCGCCCGCCCGTGTACCGGCGGGCCTGAAACAAGGAGGCACCCGTGCCCGACGTCCTCAGCGCACCGCTGGTGGTCGAATTCCCCTTCACCCGCTCCCTCGGCCCCGTCCAGAGCGCCTTCCTCACCGGGCTGCGCGAACGCACCGTGCTCGGCGTCCGGACCTGCGACGGCAAGATCCTGGTCCCGCCCGTCGAGTACGACCCCGTCACCGCCGAGGAGATCCGGGACCTGGTCGAGGTCGCGGCCACCGGCACGGTCACCACCTGGGCCTGGAACCCGCACCCCCGCCGCGACCAGCCGCTCGACACCCCCTTCGCCTGGGTGCTCGTCCGCCTCGACGGCGCCGACACCGCACTCCTGCACGTCCTGGACGCACCCGGACCCGATGCCGTCCGCACCGGCATGCGCGTCCGCGTCCGCTGGGCCGAGTCCCGCACCGGCGCCATCACGGACATCGCCTGCTTCGAGCCGTACGAGGGCGAGCCGGGCCGAGCGGCCCCGCACGACGGCGAGTTCGCGGACCCCGTCACCGGCATCGTCACCCCCGCACGCCTCGACTACACCTACTCGCCGGGCCGCGCCCAGAGCGCCTACCTGGAGGCCCTGGCCGGCAGGCGCGTCGTGGGCGAACGCTGCCCGTCCTGCCGCAAGGTGTACGTCCCGCCCCGCGGCGCCTGCCCCACCTGCGGCGTCGCCACCACCGAACGGGTCGAGGTCGGGCCGCGCGGCACCGTCACCACCTTCTGCGTCGTCAACATCAAGGCGAAGAACCTCGACATCGAAGTTCCCTACGTCTACGCGCACATCGCCCTCGACGGCGCGGACCTCGCCCTGCACGCCCGGATCGGCGGCATCCCGTACGACCAGGTGCGGATGGGGCTGCGCGTCGAGCCCGTATGGACCGAGGGCAGTCGCCACCCCGACCACTACCGGCCCACCGGCGAACCGGACGCCGACTACGACGCGTACAAGGAGCTGCTGTAGATGCGAGACGTAGCGATCGTCGCCTTCGCGCAGACCGACCACCTGCGGCGCACCGACGAACTCTCCGAAGTCGAGATGCTGATGCCCGTCCTGCACCAGGTCCTCGACGCGACGGGCCTCAGGACCAGCGACATCGGCTTCACCTGCTCGGGCTCCAGCGACTACCTCGCCGGCCGGGCCTTCTCCTTCACCATGGCCCTCGACGGCGTGGGCGCACACCCGCCGATCTCCGAGTCCCATGTGGAGATGGACGGCGCCTGGGCCCTGTACGAGGCCTGGGTGAAGATCCAGACCGGCGAGGCGGACACCGCCCTCGTGTACGCCTACGGGAAGTCCTCGCCAGGCCAGGTGCGCGACGTCCTCACCCGGCAGCTCGACCCGTACTACACCGCCCCGCTGTGGCCCGACTCCGTCGCCCTCGCCGCCCTCCAGGCCCAGGCGCTGATCGACGCGGGCGACACCGACGAGGCGGCGCTCGCCGCCGTCGCCACCCGCAGCCGCGCGGACGCGTCGGACAACCCGCACGCCCAGCTCAGCGGCGCCGTCCCGGCCGGCGACTACCTCGTCCAGCCCCTGCGGACCGGCGACTGCCCGCCCATCGGCGACGGCGCGGCCGCCGTCGTTCTCGCCGCCGGGGACACCGCACGGGCCCTCTGCGCCCGGCCCGCCTGGATCCGCGGCATCGACCACCGCATCGAGGCCCACGGGCTCGGGGTGCGCGAACTCACCGAGTCACCGTCGACCCGGCTCGCCGCCGAACGCGCCGGGGTCTTCGAACGACCGGTGGACACAGCCGAGTTGCACGCCCCCTTCAGCTCCCAGGAAGTGGTGCTGCGCAAGGCGCTCGGCCTGGGCGACGAGGTCAGGGTCAACCCGTCCGGCGGCGCGCTGGCCGCCAACCCGGTGATGGCCGCGGGGCTGATCCGCCTCGGCGAGGCCGCCGCCCGTATCCACCGAGGCGAGTCCGACCGGGCGCTCGCCCACGCCACGTCCGGCCCGTGCCTCCAGCAGAACCTGGTCGCCGTCCTCGAAGGGGAGAGTGCTCATGCCTAAGGAGCCCGTGGCCGTCGTAGGCGTCGGCCAGACCAAACACGTCGCCGCCCGCCACGACGTCTCCCTCGCGGGTCTCGTCCGCGAAGCCGCCGTGGCCGCCCTCCAGGACGCCGGGCTGACCTGGGCGGACATCGACGCCGTCGTCATCGGCAAGGCGCCCGACTTCTTCGAGGGCGTGATGATGCCGGAGCTCTACCTCGCCGACGCCCTCGGCGCGGTCGGCAAACCCATGCTCCGGGTCCACACCGCGGGTTCCGTGGGCGGTTCGACCGCACTCGTCGCCGCGAACCTCGTCGCCGCCCGAGTCCACCGCACGGTCCTCACCCTGGCCTTCGAGAAGCAGTCGGAGTCCAACGCGATGTGGGGCCTCTCGCTCCCCATCCCGTTCCAGCAGCCGCTCCTGGCGGGCGCCGGCGGCTTCTTCGCCCCGCACGTGCGCGCCTACATGCGGCGGACCGGGGCGCCCGACACCGTCGGCTCGCTCGTCGCGTACAAGGACCGGCGCAACGCGCTCAAGAACCCGTACGCGCACATCCACGACCCGGACCTCACCCTGGAGAAGGTCCAGGCGGCGCCCATGCTCTGGGACCCCATCCGCTACTCGGAGACCTGCCCGTCATCCGACGGTGCCTGCGCGATGATCCTCACCGACCGTGCGGGAGCCGACCGGTCACCGCACCCGCCCGCCTGGGTGCACGGCGGCGCGATGCGCAGCGAACCGACCCTGTTCGCCGGCAAGGACTTCGTCTCGCCGCAGGCCGGGAAGGACTGCGCGGCCGACGTCTACCGGCAGGCCGGGATCACCGACCCGCGCCGGGAGATCGATGCCGTCGAGATGTACGTGCCCTTCTCCTGGTACGAACCGATGTGGCTGGAGAACCTCGGCTTCGCCGACGAGGGCGAGGGCTGGAAACTCACCGAGGCCGGAGTCACCGAACTCGACGGCGACCTTCCGGTCAACCCCTCGGGTGGGGTGCTCTCCACCAACCCCATCGGCGCCTCCGGCATGATCCGCTTCGCCGAGGCCGCCCTCCAGGTACGGGGACGGGCGGGGGAGCACCAGGTGGAGGGCGCCCGCCGGGCGCTGGGCCATGCGTACGGCGGCGGCGCCCAGTTCTTCTCCATGTGGCTCGTCGGCGCCGAACCCCCCACCGGCTGACCCGCCCACCCTCCCGGACAGGCCGCACCCACCACGCTCCGCGGCCTGTTCGGGACCGCCCATCGTGGCTAGGCTCTTCCCGGCCGCACCGGACGAGCGGAAGGAGCCGACGTGGCTCGCAGGACGACGCCCCAGCGGCCCTTCGCCGGCTGGGACAAGGCGGAGGTCGACCTCGGCAACGCCCGTTGGCGTTCCGGCAGCCGGGGCATCGGAGACGTCCAGATCGCCTTCGTCGAGGGCTTCATCGCGATGCGCAACGCCGGGCGGCCGGCCAGCCGCCCGCTGGTCTTCAACCCGCTGGAATGGCGCGCGTTCGTCGTGAACGCGAGGCACGGTGAGTTCGACGGAGGGACGCCGGGGCGCGGTGCGGCACGGGGGTGAGCGCTTCGTCCACCCCTGGGAAACCGACGATCCGAGGTAGCCCGGTGGTCAGCGCTTGATGCGGCTGCGCAGCGCGAGGACCGCCAGTGCGAGCAGGACGGGCTCGGTGAAGCGGCTGACCATCTCCGTGTACGTGCCCCAGGTGGTCAGGTCCTGGCCGCTGGCGCGGAACACCACGGAGTTCAGCACCACCTGCACGGCCTTGTCGGCGCGCTCCCCGGTGAACCGGTCACCGACCGGCAACGTCAGCCGAGGGTCTTCCTTGTCCACGGTCAGCGTCACCTGCCCGCCGCCGGCGGGCACCGTCCCCGTGGCCACCTGCTCGGGTGAGGAGTCGGGCAGGCCGAGTCCCATCATGAGCACGACGGTGGCGGCCACCGCCACCAGCAGCCAGCCGAGTGCCCGCGAGGCGCGCAGGCCGTATCCGGAGAGCAGCCAGTACCCCCACAGCAGGAACCGTTCACCGGCCGTGGTGTCGGCGCGGTCGTGGCGGCGCATCTCCATCTCGCCGTAGTAGAAGTCGGCCGCGCCCGGCTCGTTCTTGCCGTCCTCGAACGCCTTGCGCAACTGCCTGTAGAGCGTGGCCACGTCCTCCGGGTCGGGGGTGAGGTCCGGGTCGGGGTGGTGGGGGCCGGTGCGCCAGGTCCGGGGCGAGGGCGGCCGGCCGGCCGGAGGGGCGGGTTGGCCCGCGGTCTGCGCGCGCCAGTGGTGCTCCTCGGCCAGGGTGCGTCGGCGGCTCCACCGGTGCGGCCACAGGACGTGGCGGCGGTGAAGGCCGGTGGGCGCGGGGGCGAAGGTGCAGCGTCCTTCCAGGCGGAGTTGATCGAGGTGGAAGGCCCCGGTGAACAGACAGTCGGCCAGGTCGATGTCCGTCAGCACCAAGTGCGCGGCATCCACTCCCCGCATCGAGGCCATCCGGACTCCGGCCCGGGAGCCTGCCGGCAGGTTCTCGTCCACCACCGCCGAGTGGGGGCCGGTCACGAACCGTGTGTGATGCGTGGTGACCGCCAGGGGGAACAGCAGCACGGCGTGGCTGAGATCCACGGCCGCGAAGCGCAGGCGCAGGGTCGCCGTGGACTCCCAGCGCGTCCGCTCGCAGCGCACGGCCTTCGCCGCGATCTCCCACGTCACCGGCGTGTCGAACACCGCGCCGGACATGTCCACCGTGCCCGCACACGTCAGCGGCCCGAAGTGCGCGGTCAGCGGGAACCGCGCCTCGCTGAATTCGGCGTCCCGGGAGAAACGCGCCCCACCGAACTCGGCGTCCTCCGCGAACCGCGCCTTGTAGAACGTGGCGACTCCCGCGAACCGCGTGTCGCTGAACCGAGCCGGTCCGGAGAACTGCACCTCATCGAATCCGGCTGTGCCGAGCACACGTGCTCCGTGGAAATTCGCCGTGCTGGAGAACTTCGCGGCCTCGAATTCGGCGTGTTCCGAGAGCTCCACTCCGTCGAAACTCGCGAAGTTCGCGAAGTTCGCTCCGGCGAACGAAATCCTTCCGGAGGCCCGCATGGCACTGAAGCTCGTGAGGCCCCCGAACGACGCCCCATCGAACCATGCGGTGTCTCCCAGGAACTGGGCCTCGTCGAACACGGTCAGATCGAGGAACGTCGCCCCGTCGAAGTCGGTGTCGCCGCCGAACCGTGTCCGACGGAAGGTGCCGCTCATGGCGAACTCCGCCCCGGAGAAACTTGCCTGGGCGGCGAACCGGGCGTGGAGGAATGCGGCAGGGCCGGCGAACCTTGCCCGGCGGAATCCGGCGTCGCCTAGGAACTCCGCCGTGTCGAACGTCGCCTCTCCGGTGAACTCCGCGCCGTCGAACCTGGCGTCGCCCGAGAACAGTGTCCGGTCGAAGCATGCGTCACGGGTGAACTGCGCTCCCCTGAAGTCCGCGACGCCGGTGCGGTTCGTGGAACCGGCGGGATCGTGAAGGGCGTTGAGGAGCGAGGCGAGGAGCGGCCCGGCGAAGACGGTGTTCCGGTGGTCGATGTCGGCGCCGGGAGTCAGACCCGCGAGGTACGCGTCGCGCCCGGCGTCGGTGACATGGGCCAGGCACCTCGTGCGACCGGGGACGAGAGTGCCGGGGCACCCCGCGAAATCGGCACCGAGGTTGACGCCGTAACCGCAGACCCGCTGCGGGGTGGGGGCCGGAGTGGGACTCATGGCGGCAACTCCCGGGGCGTTTCGACCGATGGCGGGCAGGGGGCCGTCCGACCGTCGAGCCCCCGAGCGGCGCAGCCTAGCGAATCGGCCCCGGCTCGCGAGCGGGGTCGGGGCATCGCGGTTCGCCGTGCGGGCCGCCGCCGGCCTTCGGTGACCGTGCCCGTACGGCCCGCCTTCGCGGGCGGCGCCGCGCACCATGGGTAGCGTGGTGTGCGTGACAGGTGAGAAAGATCTTCGGGTCCTGCTGAGCAACCTGCGTCCGGAGCTGCACCCGGGGCGCTACGTCTACGCGGCCGCGCCCGGCGGCGTCGTGCCCGACGGTGTCGTCCCCGTCGTCACGGTCCTGGAGAGCGAAGGGCTCACACTCGTGCTCCCCGAGGCGGACGCGGCGGCGGCCGGGCTCACCGCCGCCGACTATCCGGCCGCCTGGATCACTCTCCGTGTTCACTCCGCGCTGGCGGCCGTCGGACTGACCGCCGCCGTCTCGCTGGCCCTGACCGATGCGGGCATCAGCTGCAACGTGGTGGCCGGCTTCCACCACGACCACCTCTTCGTCCCGTACGACCGGGCGGACGAGGCCGTCGCCGTCCTGGAGGCGCTGGCCGCCGAGTCCGGCGCCGGGTGACCCGGAGGCAGGCCCCGGCGGATCGGCGCGGAGACCGCGGCGGGCCCGTCCGGGCCCGGCTCGGCGAGGTGGGCCCGGACACGTAACATGTCTGCATGTCCTTCCTCCGCCGCCGTAGCGCCGCCACACCCGCGGGCCCCGACTTCGACGTCCTGGCCATGGACCCGGGCGACTGGCCCGGAAACCTCGGCGCCGGTCTGCTGCCCGCTCCCGACGGCAGCTGTCAGGGCGTCTTCCTGCGCTACGACCTGTTCGGCGGCCGCGGCCCGGCGATGATCATCGGCAACCTCCCGGAGGGCTCGCCCGCCCGCGAGACCGAGGAGGGCCAGGTCCCCTTCGAGGTCGCCCAGCTGCTGCTCGCGCTGGAGAACGACGAGCCGGTCGAGGTCACCGGCACCGAGGACATGCCCGTCATGCAGGGCGACAACCTGCTGATCGTCCGCCGCGTGAAGCTCTCCGAGAGCCGGATCTCCTGCGTGCAGTTCGACCGCAGCGACGGCGTGCTCGTCACCATCGCGAGCTGGGACCGGCCGATCACCGACGACCTGTACACCCTTCTGAAGCCGCTGCCCGCGGAGCTCTTCCAGCAGGGCTGAGCCGGGCGGCGCACGCCGGGCGGCCGCACACTGCCCGGCCCGGCGGCGCCATTTCCGTTCCACATACACACGGCCTCCTCTCGGGAGGCCGTTTTGTCATGCCCCTTGTCGGACAGTCGTCGGACCTCTAGCGTCCTCGGCATGGCTTCAGGGATGACGCGACGTACCACAGTGAAGACAGTGATCGGCGCAACAGGCGCCCTGGCGCTGGGAGTTCCTGCTCTCGCCGGTGAGGCGGCCGCGGCCGTTACCTCCGATGAATCGGCGAAGAGGCGACGAATGGCGGAGGTACCGAACCCGGTACTCAGTTACCGTGCGCCCGCCGGCGACTGGGAGCGCGAATCCCTGCCGATCGGCGGCGGGGCCCTGGGCGCGAGCGTCCATGGCACGCTCGCCTCCGAGCTCCTCACCCTCAACGAGAAGACGCTGTGGACCGGTGGCCCCGGTTCGGCCGGAGGCTACGACTTCGGTAACTGGACCGCCCCCAGACCAGGCGTCCTCACCGGAGTGCAGGAGCGGCTCGACAGCGAGGGCGGCCTCGGCCCCGAGGCCGTGGCCGCCGAACTCGGGCAGCCGCGCCGCGGCTACGGCGCCTACCAGGTCCTCGGGGAACTGCACCTCGACGTGCCCGGAGCGCCCGCCGCCCCCGACGCCTCCTACCGGCGCGGGCTGGACCTGCGCACCGCCCTCGCGTCCGTCGCCTACACCCACGAAGGGGTCGCCCACACCCGGGAGTTCTTCGTCTCCCACCCCGGCTCCGTCATCGCCGGACGACTGGCCGCCGACCGGCCGGGACAGGTGACGTTCACCCTGCGCTACACCTCACCGCGCAACGACTTCACCGCCTCCGCCGACGGTGACCGGATCACCGTGCGCGGCGCCCTCCAGGACAACGGCCTGCGCTTCGAGGCCCAGATCCGGGTGCGGGCCACCGGTGGCAACGTCACCGCCGGTGCCGACGGGAGCCTCACCGTCACCGCCGCCGACAACGCCTGGTTCCTCCTCGCCGCGGGCACCGACTACGCCGACACCTACCCCGCCTACCGCGGCGAGGACCCCCACGCCACCGTCACGGCCGCCGTCGACGCCGCCGCGGCGACCTCGTACGAGAGCGTCCGCGACACCCACGTGAACGACCACCGCACCCTGTTCGACCGGGTCGCCCTCGACATCGGCCAGCAGCTCCCCGACGTACCCACCGACCAGCTGCTCAGCGGCTACACCGGAGGCACCGCCCCCGCGGACCGGGCGCTGGAGGCGCTCTTCTTCCAGTACGGCAGATACCTGCTGATCGCCTCCTCCCGGGCCGGCTCACTGCCCGCCAACCTCCAGGGCGTCTGGAACAACTCCACCACCCCGCCCTGGTCCGCCGACTACCACAGCAACATCAACCTCCAGATGAACTACTGGCTCGCCGAGGCCACCAACCTCGCCGAGACGACCGCACCGTACGACCGCTATGTCGAGGCGATGCGCGAACCCGGCCGCCGGACCGCGCGGGAGATGTTCGGGACCGAGGGCTGGGTCGTGCACAACGAGACCAACCCGTACGGCTTCACCGGCGTCCACGACTGGGCCACCTCGTTCTGGTTCCCCGAGGCCGCCGGCTGGCTCACCCAGCAGATGTACGAGCACTACCGCTTCAGCGGCTCCACCGACTACCTGCGCACCACCGCCTACCCGGCGATGAAGGAGGCCGCCGAGTTCTGGCTGGCCAACCTGCGCACCGACCCGCGCGACGGCCTCCTCGTCGTCACTCCGAGCTACTCGCCCGAGCACGGCGACTTCACCGCCGGGGCCGCGATGTCCCAGCAGATCGTCCACGACCTCCTCACCAACACCCTGGAGGCCGCCGGCACCCTCGGTGACTCCGCCGCCTTCCGCAGCCGTCTCGAAACGGCTCTCGACCACCTCGACCCCGGGCTGCGCATCGGGTCGTGGGGGCAGCTCCAGGAGTGGAAGACCGACCGGGACGACCAGGCCGACGACCACCGCCACGTCTCCCACCTCTTCGGCCTCCACCCCGGCCGCCAGATCGAAGCCGGCAGCAACTGGGCCGAGGCCGCCAAGGTCTCCCTGGGCGCCCGCGGCGACGGCGGCACCGGCTGGTCCAAGGCCTGGAAGATCAATTTCTGGGCGCGGCTGCGGGACGGCAGCCACGCCCACAAGATGCTCTCCGAACAGCTGAAGAGCTCCACCCTGCCCAACCTCTGGGACACCCACCCGCCGTTCCAGATCGACGGCAACTTCGGTGCCACATCGGGCGTCGCCGAGATGCTGCTGCAGAGCCAGCACGACGTCGTCGAGATCCTCCCCGCCCTCCCCGCCGCCTGGCCGGCCGGGTCGGTGCGCGGGCTGCGCGCCCGGGGCGGGTTCACCGTCGACATCGAATGGGCCGGCGGGCAGGCCCGCCGCGCGGTGATCACGGCGAGCCGAACCCGCGAACTGACCGTCCGCAGCACGCTGTTCGCGAGCGGCGAGAAGGTCATCAGGGCGCAGGCGGGGGAGAGCTACACACTGACCCCCGAGGGCTGAGCGAACAGCGAGGTCACCCGCGCCGCCGAGGTGCCGAGCCCCGTGGGACCGCCCAGGTGCCACGGGGCCGCGGTGCCCCGCCGCAGATCCTCCTCGCGGTAGCGCCTGCAGCCCCGGTGCCAGATCAGAATGCCCGCGATCCAGTGCTTCAGCTCCTGGACGTAACCGGCGAGGACCTCCCGCGCCTCGGCGTCCAGGCCGAAGTCGTCGTACAGCACCGGCAGTTCGTTCTCGGCGACGTGCAGGAACTGACGCAGCCGCGACTTCATCAGGTCGTACACGATCTCCATCGCGGTCGGGTAGTCGACCCCGAAGAAGTTCTGCACCACCAGGACGCCGTTGTGCACCTCACCCTCGTACTCGATCTCCTTCTGGTACGAGAAGAGGTCGTTGAGCAGCGCGGCGTAGTCGGCGGCCGCGTTCTCCAGGGAGCGCAGCGGGCCGCTCTCGTAGATCTCCGGCGGCACCCTCCTGCCGTGCCCGAGCCGGCACAGGCTCATCGTCAGGTCCGAGCCGAACGTCATACGCCGCATCTCGACGTAGTCCACCGGGTCGGGAATCCGGTTCTGCGCCTGGTTCGCCAGCTCCCAGAGCCAACTGGCCGTCATGTCCTCGATCGAGGTGCGGAACGCGCGCCGGCCGCTGTCGTCCAGCGGCGCGGCGGTGCGCTCCCAGAGGTCGCCCAGGCCCCGTTCCAGCGCGTTGACGGGTTCGGGCGGCGCGGACCCGTCCAGCGGCATGAAGAGCGACAGCCGCTCGTTCGCGAGACGGGCCCCCGTCAGGTCCCGGGTGCGGCCGTGCACCACCGGGAACCAGTCGTCCCCGTACGTCCCCCACGCCAGCCACTGCGAGGACAGGTCGAGTTCGTCCGGTGTGGCGTCCGGATGGATGCCCGCCGCGCACAGCGGAAGGTCGATCGCCAGCAGCCGCTCCTCGTCCCAGATGTGTGAGCCGGGCACCCCGGGCTGCGCTTCGAGGATGCCCATCCGGTCCGCCCAGTCGACGATCCGGGTCCGGGCGCCGCCCAGATGCGGACTCAGGGTGGTGCCGAACGGGAGGTCGAAGTCGGGCAGCAGGGACGGGCCGACCCGCTGATGCGGCAGATGGGTCAGGCTGCGCAGCCTGGCGGACTCCGAACGCGGTGTGAAGCGGATCGACGCGGCGGACATGCCGAAGCCCGGAGCGGCCTGCGCGGCCCCGCCGTCGTTCATGTAGCGGCTGGAGCGCATGTGCCACTCATGGCCGCCGGACTGCCAGTCCTGCAGCCCCTTGACGTACGCCAGCACGGCCGCGGTCCCGGCCGGGTCGAGGCCTTTGCCGGCGCAGAGCGGGCCCAGTTCGGTCAGCGCGGTGTTCTCGAACTGCTGGAGCCGCGAGGTCAGCAGATCGTTCACCGCCTCCGCCGCCTCCTGGGTCGAGCAGCCGAGGAAGTGTTCGAGGACCAGGACACCGTTGCTGTTCTCGCCCTCGTCCTCGACCTCCCGCTGGTACGAGAAGAGGTCGTTGCGCAGATGGACGCCGTCGGAGAACGCGTCGCGCAGGACGCGCAGCGCCCGCTCACCGGCCACCGCCTCGGGGACCTCCGCCCCGGCCGCGTACTCCACCAGCCCCGCCGACCAGGGCGCACCGCCCACCTTGCGGCGCATCTCGATGTACTCGACGGGGTTCGCGATGCGGCCCTCGTTGATGTTGGCGAGCTCCCACAGCGACTCGTTCAGCAGGTTCTTCGTCGCCTCGGCGAACCGCGTCCGCCACGCGTCCGACATGGCGGGCACCGTCCGCGCCCACAGATCCGCCAGCCCCGCCTCGACCGGGTTGACCGGCTCCGGCGTCGGCGCACCACGCTCCATCGGCATGAACGCGGGCAGCCGGTCCAGATACGCCTTGCCGCCCTCCCGGTCCGGGGTGCGCTTGAACAGCTCCAGGAAGTGGTCGTCGAAGAAGAAGACCCACACGTACCAGTCGGTGACGAGCGACAGGGCCTCGGCCGAGCAGTCGGGGTGGGTGTAGGCACA
Source organism: Streptomyces sp. NBC_01257 (assembly GCF_035917255.1). Classification (NCBI taxonomy): domain Bacteria; kingdom Bacillati; phylum Actinomycetota; class Actinomycetes; order Kitasatosporales; family Streptomycetaceae; genus Streptomyces; species Streptomyces sp. NBC_01257. The sequence goes on along the minus strand of NZ_CP108472.1, from coordinate 697,468 downwards.
CAGCAGCGCGTAGTCGTGGGAGTCGAGGTCCTTCTCCTCCCAGATACCGGACCCCTCCAGCATCCCTATGGCCCGCGCCCACGTCTTCGTGTGCTGTCGTGCCTCCTCCACATGCGGGTTGAGGCGCGCCGGGTAGGGCACGTAGAAGTCCGGCAGGGTGAAGGGCTGTGCCATGTGCGTCAGGCCTTTCGGTGAGCCTCCGCGTGCACGTCACGCGGTTCGGTCGTGTCCGCGCGAGCACTACCCTTCGGCCGTTCGAGGCACGCGCGGCGGCCATTAATCACACCAGGAGTACGCCCGTTCGAGGGATGCCGACCGGTCGCACCGCCGGTCCGCCGCTGCGTAAAACTCCGGTAACGCGGCACCGCCAGAATCCCGCCGCCCCTTTCCCCTCGCAGGTCAGAGTGCCTGCCACTGGTCTGGTCCACTGGCTCGACTCGCGCCCTCCACCACGCTCTTGACGAGCGATCACCTCAGGTCACAGAGTGTGCGCGCACCACCGAACACGAGATCGGAACACGAAGACCTCTCGACACGCACGGCTCGGGAAACGCCCAGCTCCAAGAAGGGTTGTCATGACGTCCAAGCAGAGGACCAGACTCGCACTCGCGTTGACCACCGCAGGCGCGCTGAGTGTCGCGCTGCTCAGTCCCGCCGCCCAGGCCGGCGCGGACGGGGTGCGGCCGGAGTGCCCGCGCGGTCTCGCATGCGACTGGGTCCCGGCTGCCTACCAGCAGACCGGCGACCCGGCCGACAAGGAGACGTACGGCAACTACGACACCGCGGACCGGCCGCACAGCAACAAGATCAAGTTCATCGTCCTCCATGACACCGAGGAGGACTTCGACACCACCCTGAAGATCTTCCAGAACCCGCTGAAGCAGACGTCGGCCCACTACGTGGTGCGTTCGGGCGACGGGCATGTCACGCAGATGGTGAAGAACAAGGACGTCGCCTGGCAGGCCGGCAACTGGTACCTCAACACCCACTCCATCGGCATCGAGCAGGAGGGCGTCGCCACCGAGGGTGCGAAGTGGTACACCCCCGAGATGTACCGCTCGACCGCCGCGCTCGTGCGCTACCTCGCGGCCAAGTACGACATCCCGCTCGACCGCCAGCACATCATCGGCCACGACGGCGTGCCGCCCACCAGCGCCGCCGGCACCGCGAGCATGCACTGGGACCCGGGCACCTACTGGGACTGGAACCGCTTCATGGCGCTCCTGGGCAAACCCACCGTGCCCACCGCCCGCAAGAGCAGCGAACTGATCACCGTCAGCCCCCGGTTCAAGGACAACAAGCAGGCCTTCCGCGACTGCGAGAAGAACATCGACCTGCCCGTCCAGGGCTCCAGCGCCGTCCCGCTCCACACCGAACCCGACACCGCCTCACCGCTCTTCTCCGACCCGGGACTCCACACCGACGGCTCGCCCGGCACCAACTGCGCCGCCGACTGGGGCAGCAAGATCAGCGCCACCCAGCAGGCCGTCGTCGCCGACCACGCGCCCGGCTGGACGGCGATCTGGTGGTACGGCAAGAAGGCCTGGTTCCAGACCCCGGCCCGGACCCGCACCACCACCCCCACGGCCGGCTACGTCGTCAGGCCGAAGGCGGGCAAGGCGGAGGTACCGGTCTACGGGGTGGCGTACCCCGAGAAGTCCGAGTACCCCGCCGACTTCGCGGACCAGCGGGTGGGCACGGCGCTGCAGTACACCATCAAGGCCGGCCAGTCCTACCCCGGCGGCGGCGAGGCCCCCACCGGCTTCTTCTACGCGCCGACCATCGACGCCTCCTACCCCCTGGACCACGCGTACTTCCGTGGCAAGGAGAAGTACGTGACGGTCCAGATCGGCCACCGCATCGCCTTCGTGAAGGCGTCCGACGTGGACATCGTCCGCGCCCACTGAAAACGTCGGGCCGGCACCCGGGAACCCGGCTGCCGGCCCGACGGCACCACAACAGCGCGCGCCGCGGGCCCGGTGTGTCGGCACCGGACCCGCAGCGCGCATCCCCCGTCCGTCAGGTCAGCGAGTGCCGACCGCGGCTCGTACGGCCCGCCGCGCCATGGCGCAGTCGTCGTGCAGCCGGCGCAGCAGCAGCCGCTGCTCCTCGCCCGACGACAGCGCGCCCGGACGGTCCTGGCCGGTGCGGGCGGGCGCGGAGGTGTCCCGCATGGCCCGCTGGACAGCCGTCTCGTACGTCCGGATCTCCCGGGTCAGCACGAGCATCAGATTGACCAGGAACGCGTCCCGCGCCGCGGGACCAGCGACCTGGGCCAGCTGGCTGATCTGACGCCGCGCCACCGGTGCGTCACCCAGCACCGCCCAGAGCGTCGCCAGGTCGTAGCCCGGCAGATACCAGCCGGCGTGCTCCCAGTCCACCAGCACCGGGCCGGTGGGCGACAGCAGGATGTTGGAGAGCAGCGCGTCCCCGTGGCAGAACTGGCCCATGCCCTGACGGCCCCCGGCGAGACCGTGCAGCAGCTTCTGCAGGTCGCCCAGATCACGGTCCGTGAACAGACCGAGCTCGTGATAGCGCGCGATGCGTGCCGCGTAGTCCAGCGGGGCGTCGAACAGACCGGACGGCGGGCGCCAGGCGTTGACCCGGCTGACCGCGCCGAGCACGGCCCGCAGATCCGCCCGGGGCGGAGCCTCCGACGGGTGCCTCGTCAGCGCCGCCACCCGGCCGGGCATCCGCTCGATGACCAGGGTGCAGTTCTCGGGGTCCGCGGCGATGAGCCGGGGCACCCGGACCGGAGGGCGGTGCCGGACGAACGCCCGGTATGCCGCTATTTCGTGGCGGAAACGCTCCGACCACGCGGGGGAGTGGTCCAGTAAACACTTGGCGACCGCCGTGGCGCGGCCGGTGGAACCGACGAGGAGCACCGAACGGCCGCTCCGCCGCAGGACCTGCACCGGGTTGAACTCGGGGCAGATCCGTTGCACCGAGGCGATCGCCATCCTCAGCTGCGCGCCCTGCGGGCCGGACAGGTCCAGTCTTCCGCTGAGCGAAGGGGCGCCCGGCCCTGCCATCCGCCGGGTCCGACCGATGCCGGGCGCCGGTGCGGCGGCGCGGGGGTCGAGATACGGTCCGCCGCCCGCCCCGAGGGGTCGAAGCGGCCGGGGCGGGGCGGACACGGAGGACGATGCTGTGTACATGGGCGAGACAGATCCCTTCGTGCGCCGACAAGTTGCGTGCGCCGCCCCGGCCGGCGGCCGTTCGGCACCCTGGGGAGTACCTAGGGCTGCCGGGCGGGGTGGCGCACTCCTACCTGACACCGGACCGCCCGTGGCAGACCACGTGGCGACCCCTGGCGAAGCCTGGCGAATAGTCGCAAGGCATCTGACAGGGGGTTACTGTCAACACAGCCGAGAACCTGGGGGCTTGACGTGACCGGAGAACCCAACACCCGCCTTTCCGACCTGTTCGGCCTTGCCGGCTGGTCCAAGGGTGAACTCGCGAGAATGGTGAACAGGCAGGCGGCGGCCATGGGCCACCCCCAACTGGCCACCGACACCTCGCGGGTGAGGCGCTGGATCGACATGGGGGAGTCCCCGCGCGATCCCGTGCCCAAGGTGCTGGCGGCCCTGTTCACCGAGCGGCTCGGTCGTGTCGTGACCATCGAGGACCTCGGGTTCGGCCGACGCGGGCGTGTGGGGAAACGGCAGGAGACCGGGACGGAACACAATCCCGACCAACTCCCGTGGGCGCCCGAGCGGACGGCAGCGGTCCTCACCGAATTCACGGGAATGGACCTCATGCTCAACCGACGCGGCTTGGTGAGCGCGGGCGCCGCGCTCGCCGCCGGCTCCACGATCGCCGGCCCCATGCACGACTGGCTGCACACCGACCCCGTACTGGCGGCCGACGCCCCACGTATCGACGACCCCGTGCACGCGGACCCGGCCGGTTACGACCGGTACGAGGCCGCGCCCATCGGCTCGGAGGAGATCGAGGCACTGGAGCGCTCCGTGGAGGTGTTCCGCGCCTGGGACGCCTCCCGCGGCGGCGGCCTCCAGCGCAAGGCCGTGGTGGGCCAGCTCAACGAGGTGGGCGGCATGCTCGCCTACCGCCACCCCGACCACCTGCAGCGACGCCTCTGGGGCGTCGCCGCCAACCTCGCCGTGCTCGCGGGCTGGATGTCCCACGACATCGGTCTCGAACCCACGGCGCAGAAGTACTTCGTCATCGCCGCCCACGCGGCGCGCGAGGGCGGCGACCGCCCGCGCGCCGGCGAGGCACTCTCCCGGGCGGCCCGCCAGATGGTCCACCTGGGCCGTCCCGACGACGCCCTCGACCTCATGAAGCTCGCCAAGTCCGGCTCGGGCGACATGGTCCTGCCGCGCACCCAGGCGATGCTGCACACCATCGAGGCCTGGGCGCAGGCGTCCATGGGCCGGGGCCAGGCCATGCGCCGCACCCTCGGCCGCGCCGAGGAGCTCTTCGTCTCGGACAAGGGCGACGTGCCCCCGCCGAGTTGGATGCAGATGTTCGACGAGGCCGATCTGCACGGTATGCAGGCCCTGGCGTTCCGCACGCTGGCCGAGCACGACCCCTCGGCGGCCGTCATGGCCCAGCGCCACGCCAAGCAGGCGCTGGAGCTGCGGGTCAACGGACGCCAGCGGTCCAAGATCTTCGACTACATCTCGCTGGCCTCGGCCTGCTTCATCGCCGACGACCCCGAGCAGGCCGACCGCTATGCCCGGCTCGCCCTGGTGACGATGGGGGAGACCTCGTCGCACCGCACCTGGGACCGGCTGCGCGAGATGTACCGGCTGACCGGTCAGTTCGCCGGCTACGCGAAGATCGAGGACCTGCGCGAGGAGATCCAGCTCTCGCTGCCGCAGAGCTCCATCATCAAGAAGCCCAGGAGTTCCGGGATCTGACCTGCTGGCGCCACGACGGGGAGGCGCCGCCCCTCGACACCCGTGCCGTGCCGTCGCGCGGGGTACGTCCGTGCTGCCGCTAGGCCCCGATGCGGGCGATGAGCACACACGCGTCGTCCAGACGCTCGGTGCCGCCGAACTCCTCGACGACGGTCCGTACGCACTCCTGCGCGGTACGGGCCTCGGCGAAGCGCGGCGCGAGTCCGAGCAGTGTCTCCGTGCCCGGGCGCAGGCCGTTGCGCGTGTTCCCGTTGTCCCGGGCCAGCCCGTCGGTGTGCAGGACCAGCACGTCACCGGGCAGCAGGTGCAGTTCTTCCTGCTCGTAGGTGACCCCGGACGCCGCTCCGAGCAGCACCCCGTCCGGCGGAGGGACCGGGCGCCCGGCCCCGTCGCGGAAGAGCAGCGGTGCCGGGTGTCCGGCCTGCGCCCAGTCCAGCCTGCGGGTGGCGGGGTCGAACCGGCAGCACACCGCGCTGCCCAGCGCGGGCTGGATCGATGTCTCCAGTAACTGGTTGAGGTGCCCCATCAGCGCCCCGGGTTCGATCCCGGCCACGGCCATGCCGCGCAGCGCACCGAGGATCATCGCCATGGCGGAGGTGGCCTGGATGCCGTGACCGGTGAGATCGCCGACCGTGAGCAGCGTCCTGCCGTCCGGCAGTTCCATCGCGTCGTACCAGCCGCCACCGATCAGGGCGCTCGATTCCGAGGGCAGGTAGTGGGCCGCGATGTCCAGGGCCCCGGGCCCCTGGTCCGGGAGGCGCAGCGAGCCCCGCCACGGCGGGAGCACGGCCTCCTGCAGATCCATGGCCATCCGGCGCTCGGCCCGGGCGATGTCCTGCTGGCGGCGGGCCGACTCCTGCGTCCGGCGTACCGTCTGCCGGCTGCGGTGCAGCGCGCTGACATCGCGCAGGACCGCCCACATGGAGGCGGTGCAGCCGTCCGCGTCGAGCACGGGCTCGCCCATCATGTGCAGGCTCCGCATCCGCCCGTCCGGGCGCAGGATGCGGAATTCACCGTCTATCGGCTTGCCGTCGACGAGGCAGTCGGTCACCAGCGCGGTGAGCAGCGGCTGGTCCTCGGGCAGGAGTACGGCGGGCAGGTCGTCCAGGGAGAGCGGTCCGGCCTCGGCGGTGCGGCCGAAGATCTGGAACAGTTCGTCGGACCAGGTCACCTCGTCGGTGAGCAGATTCCATTCGGCGCTGCCCACCCGGCCGATCAGGGAGCCCGGCTGCTCGTCGGCGATCGGCTCCTGGCCGGTCAGCGGGGCCGTCCGCGCAGCGAGCTGTTCCGCCGCCTCGGGCGAGAGCCCTTCCTTCAGCTGTCCCAGATGTGCGCCCAGATCGTCGAGCTGATGCACCGCGAGATCGCAGAGCGCGCGCTGCCAGCGCAGCTGCGGGTCGTCCTCGTCGACCAGGACGGTGTCGCGCCGCACCGCGTCCACGTCGCCGCGCAGCCGACGCGTCCGGCTGATCAACGCGTCTACGGCATCACCGGCATCGCGCTCGGGCGGCTGGGGTGCGGGGCGGTCCGCGGACAGGTGGGGCGGCATGTCGTACTCCGATACAGGCGCGGTACAACCAGGGTCTGAGGGTGGACCGAATACGACTGTTGCACAGCCGAAGGGACCCCGTAAGTGGTTTGGCAACACTCGATGCGTTCTTGCACCCGTCATATGCCAGCGGCTGACCGGAACGGCGATCCGTCGAACACCCTTGCTGGATGCGGGTGTTGATGCAAGTCATCCGGCGCGCGGTGACGGTCGAGCGCCTGTGCGAGCCGGTTGCGCGCGGTGCGCGCGGGCGGCCGAGGGGCATATGCGGCCGGAGCCCCCGCGACCGGCGGGGGCTCCGGGGCCGGCCGGTCCGGTCCGCCGGGGCGGTGGCGGCCGGTGGGATCAGCAGAGTGCGATACGGCCGTACGAGCCCATCTTCCACTTCCATTCGAGGGTCTCGCCGGGGGTGGTGGTCCAGCAGCTCCGGTCGGGGCCGTGGTCGATGACCAGCTGGATGTGCATGTTGCGGCCGCAGTTGTTGGTCGTCCAGGCGGTCTTGTTCTGCTTGATGACCTCGCGCGCCACGCAGGCGGGCGCGGTGTCACCCGCGGCGGCCGCCGGGCCGGCCGCGGTGATCGAACAGGCGGCGATCATGGCGGTGGCCGCCAGCGTGGTCAGGGCGTTCTTCAGGCGCATGGCTCACATTCCTCGGGAGGTCCTCTGCTGTGTCGGGCACAGCGATCAACGAGCGTCGCCGCCCCGCGTGACGGCGTCACGGAAGCGCGTTGGGCGCCCCGTGCGGGAGTGCGGAGGGGGCGGGAATGCTCCGGGCCGTGCTCGCGTTACACGACCGGAACGAAAACGAATCCCGTTCCCATCAAGGGTCCGGGATCGCTGTACGAGTCCGGAGGTGCCCATGGCCCGCAGTGAAGCCCGTCCCGTCGTCACCCTCCGCTCGACCGCCGGAACGGGGCAGAGCTACGTGACGCGTAAGAGCCGTCGCAACAACCCCGACCGGCTGGTCCTGCGCAAGTTCGACCCCGCGGCCGGCCGCCACGTGCTGTTCCGCGAGGAACGCTGACCGGCGGCCGAGCAGGCCGCACCGCCGTCCGCCCACTCCACCGCATCAGGGAAGGAACATCCATGAAGTCCCGAATCCACCCCGTCTCCCGTCCGGTGGTCTTCCGTGACCGCGCCTCGGGGGCTGCCTTCCTCACCCGGTCGACCGCCGACTCGGATCAGCGTGTGACCTGGGAGGACGGCCGGAGCTATCCCGTCATCGACGTGGAGACCTCCTCGGCGAGCCACCCGTTCTACACGGGGAACCAGCAGGTGCTGGACACGGCCGGCCGGATCGAGCAGTTCAACCGTCGCTACGGCACCGGGGTGTCCGCCCCCGGGGCGTGACGCCGAGTCGTACCGCCCGGCCTTCCGTGCCCTGGATCACAGTCCGGGGTGCGGATTCCCGGGAACAGGAGTCGGTGGTTTATCGTTCACCTATATGTGGACGATGCGCTGAGCGCCGCCACCTGAGCCGCCCCGGCTGGATTCCCCCGATCCGGCCGGGGCTTCCTTCTGCCCGGGGCCTACGGCCCCTCGCGCGCCGGAACCGCACGCCGCCCCGTCGCTTCGACGAGCAGCGCCGCAGCGGCCAGCGCGGCCGCCGGCACGGCCCCGGCCGCCGGCCACAGGCGCACCGCCAGCGCGGCCACCGCCGCACCCGCCACCACGGAGACCAGCCGGCCGACGACCCAGCCGTCCCCGCGGCGCAGGGCCCCCCGGGCGAGCCGCCCGACCAGTGAGGTCAGCGTCCCGGTGAAGTAGTTCGTGGGAGTGGCACGCACCCGTCCCTGGATGCCCATCGCCAGCGCCATGAGCACCAGCAGGCCCAGTGACTCGCCGTCCGAGGTGATCACGCCGCAGGCCCACAGCACCGCGCCGGCGGCCAGCAGCACCACCTCGGCCAGCAGCATCACCGGCAGCCGCCACCACGTCCGCTCACCCGCCACCGCACCCCAGGCCACCCCGCAGCCGTAACCGGCCAGCGCGGTGACCACGCGCAGCGCGACTCCGTCCTCCCCGGCCCCCGCCGCCGAGGCGCCCAGCAGCACCAGGTTGCCCGTCATCACCCCGGCGAAGACCTGGCCGACCCGGAGGAACACGAAGGCGTCCGCCGCCCCGGAGGCAGCCGACAGCAGCAGGAGCGCCGCATGCCCGCGGGGATCGTCCGCGGTGTCGCGGCCGGCCGGATCGGTGGAGGCGGTGGAGGTCGGCACGTCAGCATCTTCGCCGCCATCCCGCAGGCCGGGCGACGTTGCCCCCGGCGCGGCGCGGCGCGGCGCGGCGCGGTGCCGGGTCCGGACCCGGCCTCAGTCCAGGCCGCGCGCCCGCCGGAAGCGGGCCAGCCCGTCGGACAGTTCCACGATCGGCGCCGGATAGTCCGGGCGGTCGCTCTCCGGCCCCCGGAGCTTCCAGGGCTCGTGCACGGCGGGCCCGGACACCCCCGCCAGTTCCGGCACCCAGCGGCGCACATAGCTGCCGTCCGGGTCGTAGCGCCGGGCCTGCGTCACGGGGTTGAGCACCCGGTTGGGGCGGCTGTCCGTGCCTGTTCCCGCCATCCACTGCCAGTTCAGCTGGTTGTTGGCGACGTCTCCGTCGACCAGCAGGTCCAGGAAGTGCTGTGCGCCGATGCGCCAGTCCACGTACAGGGTCTTGGTCAGGAAGCCCGCGGCGAGGAGCCGGCCGCGGTTGTGCATCCAGCCCTCATGGCGCAGCTGGCGCAGCGCGGCGTCGACCACCGGGTAGCCGGTGCGCCCCTGCCGCCAGGCCTCGATCTCCTCGGCCGCGTCCGCCTCGGACCGCCACCGGTCGTGCCGGGTGCGGTAGTCCTCGTGGGACACGGCGGGCCGGGCCGCGAGGACCTGGTGGTGGAACTCGCGCCAGCACAGCTGCCGGACGAAGGCGTCGGCTCCGGTCCCGCCGGCGGAACGGGCCCGGTGGACGAGCTCGACGGGGGACAGGGTGCCGAAGTGCAGATGCGGCGAGAGCCGGGACGTCGCGTCCCCGGCCAGGTCGTCGTGCCCGTCCTCGTACGCCGTGATCCCGTGCCGCCGCCACGCGGTCAGCCGGGTACGGGCCTGTCGTTCCCCGCCTTCGGCGAGCCCCGGCGAGACCCCGGACACGTCCGGGCGGAGCGGCACCGGCTCGGACCCGGGCCCGTCCGGGACCGGTACGGAGCGGGGCGCGCCGAACGCGTCCCTGATCCGTTCCGTGGACCAGTGCCTGAAGTACGGGGTGAACACCGCGAAGTGGTCCGACGCGGCGGGCGTCACGGCACCGGGCGCCACCGCCGTGACCACGCCGTCGTGGACGTGCAGCCGCCGGCCGCCGGACTCCAGCGCCGCGCGCAGCCGTTCCTCGCGGCGGCGGGCGTAGGCGCTGACGCCCGCGGCCACATGGACGTCGCCGGCGCCGGTCTCGGAGACGATCCGCCCCACCTCTTCGACGACATCGCCCGAGCGGATCACCAGCCGTCCGCCCCGCTCGCGCAGCCCGGCGTCGAGGTCTCTCAGACAGTCCGCGAGGAAGGCCAGTCGGTTGGGGGCACCGAATCCGGCCTCCGTGATCGCCCGGTCGCGGACGAAGAGAGGCACGACCTCGTCAGCCGCCGCGAGGGCCGCCCGCATCGGCGGGTGGTCGTGGAGCCGGAGATCGGCGGTGAACAGGACGACCGCTACGGTCATGGCGCTACTCCTGGGGGGGCCGGGGACTGCCATGCTGCCGTCCCCGGACCGCCCGCGGGCCCATCGGTCAGGGTGACACCGGTGCGCTCGCCCGTTCGGGTGATGCCGCGCCCTCTGCCGTACGGGCGATGTTGCGGGCCATCCCGCCGAACACGACCGAGTGGAACGGCCACACGCTCCACCAGTACGCGTGACCCAGCAGTCCGCGCGGGTGGAAGAGGGCGCGCTGGCGGTACCGCGCCCGGCCGCGGCCGTCGGGCTCCACGTGCATCTCCAGCCACGCCAGCCCCGGCAGCCGCATCTCCGCGCGCAGCCGCAGCAGGCGGCCAGGCTCGATCTCCTCGACGCGCCAGAAGTCGAGCGAGTCACCCACCCTCAGCCGGTCGGTGTCACGCCGCCCGCGCCGCAGGCCGACACCTCCCACCAGCCGGTCGAGCCACCCGCGCACCGCCCAGGCGAGCGGGAAGGAATACCAGCCGTGGTCGCCGCCGATCCCCTCGACGACGCGCCAGAGGGCCTCCGCGGACGCCTCGACCTCGCGGCCGCGCACGTCCGTGTACAGGCTGCCGCCGGCCCAGTCGGGGTCGGTGGGCAGCGGATCGCTGGGCACGCCGGGGATCGACGCGGAGGACCACCGGGTGGTGACCCGGGCCTCCCGGACGCGTTGCAGCGCCAGTTCCAGCGCCTTGTCGAGGCCGAACGGCTGCCCGGGACCTTCGGGGACGTACCGGGCGATGTCGTGTTCCCGGCAGACGACCTCGTACCGCAGGGACTCCGCGAGCGGGCGCGCGATCGCCCGCGGCACCGGCGTGACCAGCCCGATCCAGTGGCTGGACAGCCGCGGGGTCAGCATCGGGACGGGCAGGATCAGCCGGTGCGGAAGCGCCGCGATCTCCGCGTAGCGCTGCATCATGTCGCGGTAGGTGACGATGTCGGGTCCGCCGATGTCGAACGTGCGGCTGACCTCGCCCGGCAGCCGGGCGCTGCCGACCAGGCAGCGCAGCACGTCCCGCACCGCGACCGGCTGGATCCGTGTCGAGACCCAGCTCGGCGTCACCATCACGGGCAGCCGTTCGGTCAGGTACCGCAGCATCTCGAACGACGCCGATCCGGATCCGATGATGACCGCGGCCCGCAGCGCGGCGGTCGGGACGCCGGAGTCCAGCAGGATCCTGCCGACCTCGGCCCGCGACCGCAGATGGGGCGACAGCTCGTGCTCGGGCACGTCGGACGGGGTGAGACCGCCGAGGTAGACGATCCGGCCGACGTGCGCGGCACGCGCCTGCTCACCGAAGACCGTGGCGGCCCTGCGGTCCGTCTCCTCGAATCCCTCGCCGGACGTCAGCGCGTGGACGAGGTAGTACGCCACGTCGATGCCCCGCAGCGCGGGCTCGAGCGAATCCGCGTCCGTGACGTCACCGCGGACGATCTCCACCTCGCCCGCCCACGGGTAGTCCCGCAGCTTCTCCGGAGTACGCGCCAGACAGCGCACCCGGTGCCCCGCCGCCAGCAGCTCCGGGACCAGCCGCCCCCCGATGTAGCCCGTGGCGCCGGTGACCAGACAGTGCAGCGGCTGATTCCCGCGGTCGCTCGTCATGGGGTCTCCGCATCAGTCGGTCCTGCCGTGTCCGGCGTACTGCTCGCACACCGGCCCGCTCCGACCAGTCTGGCTTCCGATCCGCCGCGACGCAGTGTGCCGCCGGCAGGTGTGACGTGGCCGGTCGTGGGCAACTGTCGGCCATGAATGCAGAGGCTGGAAGAGGTCCGCGCAACGGAACGCGGCACAGGACATGGGGCTGTGTGCTGCTCCAGGTCAGCATCCTGGTACTGGCCCTCCTGGCCATGGTCGGTTTCTCCGTCGTCCTGGCGAAGGTGACGCTCACCCCGTCGCCCGCGTCGGAGGACATCGTCACGTCGAACCTGCGCCCGGGGCGCTCGCTGCGGCAGTACGCCGAGGACTACACGTTCCTCGCCGCCTGCAAACAGGCGGGCGGCAACCTGGTGCTGGGCATGCCGTTCGGCGTTCTGCTGCCCATCCTCGTGCCGCGGCGGCTGCGCATGGTCCGCATGGTGCTGCTGACCGTCCTGGTCATCGTCGTGGTGGAACTGGTGCAGGGAGCCCTCGTCGCGGGGCGCGCGTTCGACATCGACGACGTCATCCTCAACACGGCCGGTGCGCTGCTCGGTTATCTGCTGCTGGGACGCCGGCTGAGCCACCGCTACCACGTGCTCGCCGCCGGACCCGAGCCCGAGGAGACTCCGGCCCGCAAGAAGGAGGCTCCGGCGCGCAAACCGCGTCCGAAGCCCGCCCGTCCCCGGACCGGGAAGCCGACCGGCCGGACCGGGAAGCCGACCGGCCGGGCGGCCACGTCCTGGACGCGGGTGCGCCAGGGAGTACGGGCCGGCTTCACCCGGACACGCGTCCGCAAGGGCTGACCCACGGCCGGGGCCCGGCGGAGCAGCCGCCCGGGCCCCGGCCGTGGCACCCGATCGGACCGTGGCCGTTTGCAGGCCGTCCCCGGCGGTCCCAGCGTGGGGTGACTGTGACGCCGCATCTCCCGCAGGCGTACGGACCACCTGCCGAGGAGAAGCGACATGGCCGACGCGCAATGGAGCCCGGGGCGAAGGACCGGGGACGCGGACGAATTCCTGCCCGTCCTGGACATCATCGAGCCCACGCGCCAGCGGCGGCTCACCGTCCTGGTCCGCCTCCTCCTGCTGATCCCGCACTTCATCGTGCTGTTCGTCCTGGAGATCGCGGCCTTCTTCACCGTGGTGTTCGGCTGGTTCGCGGCCCTCGTCCTGGGCCGGCTGCCTGAACCCGTCTTCCGCTTCCTCGCGGCGGTCCTCGCCTACCGCACCCGGGTCGCCGCGAGCGGCATGCTCCTCGTCGACCGCTATCCGCCGTTCACCCTGACCCAGCCGTCCGGCTACCCGGTCGCGATCGACGTCCGTCCGACGCGGCTCAACCGGCTGGCGGTGTTCTTCCGGCTGATCCTGGTGATTCCCGCCGCCATCCTGCAGAGCCTCGCCACGTCCGGCTGGTGCGTCCTGGCGGTCGTGTGGTGGCTGATCACGCTGATCCTGGGCCGGATGCCCCGCCCCCTGTTCGAGGCGACCGCGGCCACCCTGCGCTACGAGATGCGGGTGTCCGCCTACCTCTCGATGCTCACCCCCGCCTACCCCAAGGGGTTCTTCGGCGAGGACGCCCTGTCCGTACCGCAGCAGCAGGCACGGTCCGCGACCCGGCCCCTGGTCATGAGCACCGCGGGCAAGGTGCTGCTGGTTCTCTTCCTCGTCCTCGGGCTCGTCAGCAGCGTGACGACGTCGGTGACCCGCTCGTCGTCCGACGACAGCGACTACCACGCGCAGGGATAAAGCGCTCGTGCGATTCACCCGCATGCAGGCATGATCACCCGATGACATGGACAGCACCTGAAGCCGAACGCACGGGCGGCTCACTCGTCGCCCAAGAGCGGGACATGCTCACCGGATACCTCGGCTGGTTCCGCGCCACCCTCCTCCAGAAGTGCGCCGGCCTGACCGGCGAACAGCTCGCCGAGCGGACCGCGCCCCCGTCGAACCTCTCGCTGCTCGGACTCGTCCGCCACATGGCCAAGGTCGAACGCACCTGGTTCCGGCAGCGGTTCGCCGGTGAGGACCTCGCCCCGATGTACGACCCGGAGAAGGGCAGGGACGCGGACTTCGAGGACCTCGACCCGGCCCGGGCCGCCGAGGACTACGCCCGGCTGGTCGAGGAGTGCCGGCTGGCGGACGAGATCGTCGCGGGCGCCTCGTTCGACGACACCTTCGTCCACGACGGCGAGGTCTTCTCGCTGCGGCTCGTACACGTCCACATGATCGGCGAGTACGCACGCCACATCGGCCACGCCGACCTGGTTCGCGAGCGGCTGGACGGGGTCACCGGGGCGTGAGGGGCGCCGGCGAACGGTGACGGTACGTCCGGTGCGTCTGCGCCGCCGTACGGAACCTGACGCAATTCGCACCGGCAGGCGGCGTGAATCCCCCGTGCCGGGTCACACGGAGAGTATGACGTCCACCGACCCGGCAACGGACCAGTCCCGACAGCCCGACGACACCGCAGCCCCCGGCCGCGTCCGGGACCGCCGCACCCATCGATGGGGGAGGATCGCGGCCATCGCCGCGGCCGCCCTCGTCCTGCTGCTCCTCGGCACCCGCCTCAGCCTGCTCCCGGGGCTCTCCGACGTCTTCGGCGAGGAGACCCGGGACCGCTCGGGTCCCGCCGTGCTGAAGTCGATCCAGGACATGAGCCGGTACGAGGCGGCGGCGGGCAACTTCCAGGTCGTCGTCGACCTGGAGAAGGACACGAAGTTCCTCCCCGACGCGATCCGCGGCTCGCGCACGCTGTACGTCGGCGCCGGCACCGTCGGCGCCTCCGTGGACCTGGGCAGGACCGCGCGCAACGGCGTCGTCGTCAACGACGACCGCACGGAGGCCGAGATCAGGCTGCCGCACGCCGTCCTGGGCAAGGCCGCACTCGACCCGGACCGCTCGTACGCGGTGTCCAAGCAGCGCGGACTCTTCGACCGGATCGGGGACTTCTTCTCCGACAACCCGGGCAGCGAGCAGGCGGTCAACAAACTCGCCGCCCAGCACATCGGTGAAGCGGCCAAGGAGAGCGGCCTGACGCAGCGCGCCGAGAAGAACACCACCGCGATGCTCCAGGGACTGCTCGGCTCACTCGGCTTCGAGAAGGTCACCGTCCACTACGGCGAGGCACCCCGCTGAGGGCTGTCCGGCGGATCACGGCCGACAGGGCCCAGAACCGGCCACACGCGTGAACTCCCCTTCTCCGCGGCGCCCTTGACGGTCACTCCTCGATGGGTATGGTCTAGGCCAAGTGCAGGGCCGGCGCCGGAAGCCCGCGTTCCAGCGGGTTGTCCGGCCACGCATCCTGCCGTGCCCTTCGCGCCTCTTGGCCCCACACCTGAGAGGCCGGTCTGCCGCTCCCGGACCCCCCACGGTCCGCCCGCGCGCAGCGACGCCTCATGTGAAGGAGAAGCATGCACGCGAAAAGGAAGACCGCAGCAGCCATCGGTGCCGTACTCGCACCGGTCCTCGCCCTGACCCTCCCGGTGAGCTCCGCCAGCGCCCACGGCTACATCTCCTCGCCGCCCAGCAGGCAGGCGCAGTGTGCCGCCGGCACCGTCAGCTGCGGCGACATCACGTACGAACCCCAGAGCGTGGAAGGCCCCAAGGGGCTGACCAGCTGCAGCGGCGGCAACAGCAGGTTCGCCGATCTCGACGACGACTCCAAGGGCTGGCACGTCACCCCGGTGAGCCGGAGCACCTCCTTCCAGTGGGTGCTCACCGCCCGCCACTCCACCAGCACCTGGCAGTACTTCGCCGGAGGCCAGAAGATCGCCGAGTTCAACGACAACGGCGCCCAGCCCGGCGCCACCGTCACCCACCAGGTGGACTTCGGCAGTCACACCGGCAAGCAGAAGGTCCTCGCGGTGTGGAACATCGCAGACACGTCCAACGCCTTCTACGCCTGCATCGACGTCGACGTCAGCTGACCGGACACCGGTACGAACAGGAGCCCCCGCCCTGCGTAGGGTGGGGGCTCCGACGACGGCGCCGGCCTGCGAACCTCTCGTCCCGGCGTGCGGGACGGATGGAGGACGCATCATGGCCGACACCTGGGTGAGGCTGGAACTCGACCTGGCCGCCTTCGACACGGACCGGTTCGAGCGGCACGTGACCAAGTGCCGTGACGAGGGCATCCGCCTGACCACCCTCGCCGATCTGGGGGACACCCCGGAGCACCGGCGTGCGCTGTACGCACTCAACAAGGAGTGCTCGGCCGACATCCCGGAGCGGGGCGAGTTCTTCTCGTACGAGGAGTTCTGCACACGCCGCTTCGACACCCCTTCGTACGATCCGCGGGGCGTCGTGATCGCCCTGGACGGCGACGAGTGGATCGGCATGGCGGCCACCTCGAACCACGGGGACTTCCTGTTCAACGAGATGACCGGGGTGCGGGCGGCCCACCGGGGCCGCGGCATCTCGCTCGCGATGAAGACGTTCGGGATGCGGTTCGCCGCCGAGAGCGGCGTGCGGCGGATCCGTACCTTCCACCATCCGGCGAACGACAGCGCCATCGGGATGAACCGGACCCTCGGGTACGCCGACACCGAATGACCCGGCGCCGGGCGGCCAGCGGCACCCGGATGGCCGCCGCCGTCACCCGCGTGCTCCCCGGGCCGCGCCGCAGCGGCCGGGTCCGGCGACGCTGAGGGCGTCACGGCGTCTGAAGAATCGGGATCGGCATGCGCATACCGGCCTTCCTCGGCCAGCGGGGTACGCGACGCGGATGCGCCCTCGCGGCCGCCCTCACCGCAGTGCTGTACGGGGCGGCCGCACCCGCCGCGGCCGCCCGGGGCGAGGACGGGCACCCCAGGCCGACGGTGGTGCTGGTGCACGACGCCTTCGCCGACGCGTCCGGCTGGAACGCGGTCGCCGAGCGACTGCAGCGCCACGGATACACGGTCGTCGCCCCCGCCAACCCGCTCCGCGGCCTCGCCGCGGACGCCGCCGGAGCGGCCGACGTGCTCAAGCGCATCACGGGCCCCGTCGTGCTCGTGGGCCACGGCTACGGGGGAGCGGTCATCGGCGTCGCGGCAGCGGGCAATCCGCACGTCACGTCCCTGGTCTACATATCCGCCCTGATGCCGGACCGGGGCGAGGCGCTCGGACCACTCAGCTCGCGCTTCCCGGGCAGCGGACTCGGTACGGCGCTCAGGCGCGCACCCGTCCGGAACGCCGACGGGACACCGGGCGCCGACCTCTACATCCAGAACGCCAGATTCCACGCCCTCGTCGCCGCGGACCGGCCCCGAGCGGCCGCCGCCGTCATGGCGGCCTCCCAACGCCCCCTGAACGCATCGGCGTTCGAGGAGCAGGCCACCGCGGCCGCCTGGCGGACCATCCCCACCTGGGCGCTGGTCGCGACCGGCGACAGGATCGTGCCGCCCCGTCTGGCCCGCTTCCAGGCGGACCGCGCCCACGCCCACACCGTCGAGGTGAACTCCTCGCACGTTGCCATGGCCTCCCGCCCCGACGCGGTCACCGACCTCATCCTCGCCGCCGCAGGAGACACCCCTCCCGCACAGCGGCCCCTCGCCGCGACGGGAACCAGAACGCTCGTCCTCGCGCTGACCGGCTGTGCCGCAGGGCTCGCCGTGTTCCTCGGCGGCGGACTCGTGTCGTCCGCCCGCCGCCGCGACAGCTTCGCCCGCTGACCGTCCCCGGACTCCCTTACCAGCAGGGCCGGTTCCTCGCGCCGAGGGCGGCGGACCGTTCGCGCGACACGTCGGCCGTGCCGGGATTTTCCGTCGGCCGGCGGTGTTGAAGTCATGATGAGGGTCCGCGGCCGACACGTCGCCGCGGCCGCACACCGACGACGGGACAGTTGCCATGCCGCTCCAGGGCGAGTACGAGCCGAGCCCCACCCCATGGGTTCGTGACCAGGTCGAGCAGTACGAGAGCTCGGGCGGAACGGAGGGGACGACGCTGCGGGACATGCCCGTCATCGTCCTGACGACGGTGGGCGCCAGGAGCGGGAAGATCCGCAAGACACCCCTGATGCGGGTCGAGCACAACGGCTCGTACGCGGTGGTCGCCTCGCAGGGCGGGGCGCCGAAGCACCCCGTCTGGTACCACAACCTCACGGCCGACCCGCGCGCCGAACTGCAGGACGGGCCGGTCCGCCAGGACATGACCGCCCGTGAGGTGACGGGGGACGAGAAGGCGCAGTGGTGGGAGCGCGCCGTGGCGGCGTACCCCGACTACGCCGACTACCAGAAGAAGACCGACCGGCAGATCCCGGTCCTCGTCCTGGAACCGGCGGACACCCCGCACTGAGCGGCAGGGACGGACGGGCCGAAACGCCCGCCCGTCCGTCCCGCTACGCGGAACCCGAAGGGCCGGCCAGGTGCACCGGAAGCCGGTCGTGCCCGTTCGAGATGAAGGACGGCAGCGGCCGGAGCTCGCTCTCCGGCACCGCGAGCGTGAGACCGGGGAACCGGCCGAACAGCCCGCGCAGCGCCGTCTCCGCCTCCAGCCGGGCCAGCGGCGCTCCCAGGCACAGGTGGACCCCGTGACCGAACGACAGATGCTCCTTGTCCGCACGGGTGAGGTCGAACCGGTCGGCCGTGGCCCCGTGCAGTTCGGGGTGGCGGCCGGCCGCGGCGAGCCCGGCGATGATCGCCTCGCCCCGGCGTATCACCTGCCCGTCGGACAGGGTGATGTCCTCCACGGCGTAACGCAGCGGGAGATGGGCGACGGGAGCGTCGCGGCGCAGGGTCTCCTCCACCACATCGCTCCACCGCGCCCGGCCGCTGCGCACCAGTTCGCGCTCGTCGGGGTGGGTGAGCAGATTCGTGATGGCCTGGTCGAGGAGGTTGACCGTCGTCTCGTACCCCGCGCTGATCACGAGCAGCAGGGTGTCCAGCAACTCGTCCTCGGTCAGGGCGCTGCCGTCGCCCTCCGAATCGCGTGCGGCGATGAGCACGGACGTCATGTCCTCGCCGGGGTCGGTCCGCTTCGATGCGACCAGATCGTGCAGGACGGTGTAGAGCGCCGCGCTGTTGGCCTTCTCCTCCTCCGGGGTGAGGTTGGTCGAGAAGACGTTGTCGATCAGCCGGCGGAACGCGCTCTGCGAGGCGTCCGGGAGACCCATCAGGTGGCTGATGACCCGGATGGGCAGCGGGTAGCAGAAGCGCTCCCTGAGATCGACGGCAGTCCCGTCAGGAATGGCGGCCAGGTCGTCCAGCAGCGACTCCGTGAGCTCTTCCACGACCGTGGTCATGGCCCGGACGCGCCGCGCCGTGAACGCGGGCCGGACCAGCCGGCGCAGCCGCCGGTGGTCGTCGCCGAAGGCGGTGAACATGTTGTTCACGGCCACCCACAGCACCAGGGGCCAGCTGCCGACGACCTCGTCCGGGAATAACGGCCAGTGCTTGCGCGGGTCCTTGGAGACGCGCGGATCGGTGAGCAGCTGCCGCAGGAGCTCGGGCTGAGTGACGGCCCAGGCCTCGACGCCCAGCACGTCGACGCGAGTGGCGGGCCCGCGGTTACGGAGACCGGCGTCCTCCCGGACCCGGTCGAGCGCCAAGGGGTCCAGGACGTGGGGAGCGGCGTGCATCGGGGTTCTCCTTGCAGGCGACCGTTGCCGGCTCCGTCCGAGCCGACCGCGGGGACACTGCCCACCCGCCGCACGCTCGCAACCCCGGACGGGATGTCGCTGCGCACTTTCACAGACTGTGCGCAAAGGCGCCGAGAGCGGCTGCGGGACGAGGACGGCGCGACGGGATACTGTCCACCACGGCTCCTGAGGCGCGGAGCCGAGCGGAAGGATGCACAACCAGATGACTGACAACTCCGACATGGTCGCGTTCGTCCGGGCGCGTCTCGACGAGGAAGAGGGGATCGCGCGGGCGGCGGGCGGCGAGGGGTGGCGCTGCCCGGCCGAGGTGCCCGGCGAGATCCACGACCGGGGCGGCGCCATCGCCTTCACCCTGAGGACGCACGGCTACAACCACCACATCGCCTTGCAGGATCCCGCCCGGACCCTCCAGCGCATCGAGACCAGCAGGGTGCTCCTGGACGAGTACGCGGAGGTCGCGGAGCTCGATGTCGACCGCCCCCAGCGGGACTTCGCGTCCGGCCGGGCCTTCGGGCTGGGGTTCGTGGTCCGGCAGATGGCGGCGGAACACGCGGGGCACCCGGGCTACCGGGTGAAGTGGCTGCCGAGGTTCACGCAGTAGCTCGTAGCTCTCGGTTCCGTGGTTCTTTGGCTCAATGCGGGCCGGCGCCCCCTCGTACCCATGACAGGGGACACCGGTCCGCAAGGAGCGCCACGGCAGGTCAGAGCGGGTTCGTGCCGCCCTCGCCCTTGGTGGAGACCTGATCGCTTCGTTCCTCCAGCCGGTGCGCCTTGTCCTTGAGGCGCTGCCGCTCCTGAGGATCGGAGACCCGCTCGGCGGCCTCCTTCATTTCCTGCGCCTTGGCGCGGATACGCTCGGCGCGGCCGCCGGTTTCGTCCGCAATGCTCATGGTCACTCCTGGGTCTCGGGGGGAGAGCCGACCTCACCAGCGAATCAGCGCACCACCTCAACTGCATCTCGAGCGGTCACGCGCCGCTACGGAATACGGTGCGCAACGCCGCGACGGCTCCGGTGCGCACAACGCTCATGCCCCCGGTTCGCCCGCACCTATGCTCTGTGTATCGGGACCGCGCGGTCCCGTAGGTCGCGCGGCCGTGGCAGAGCGGCCCATTGCGATCGTCGTGGGGGAGGTCCCCCTCGCGACGACTGACGGGGTGCGGGCGGACCTGCCCCTGCCTGTCCGCGGGTTCGAATCCCGTCGGCCGCGCGACCGCCCGGCTCCCTGCGCCCCCGGTGCGATCCGCGCCGCCCCTTCTGGCAGGATCGTGCGCTTGAACGCACAGCCCGCTCACAGGAGTCGATGCTTCCGGCGGGCGAACGAGCACGTACGAACGGGGAACGAGGAACACATGCGTACATGGACGCGCGCCGTGCCTGCGGCGATGGGCGCGCTTGCGCTGGCCGTGGTGCTGAGCGGCTGCAACGGCACGGACTCGGCCAAGGACGGAAAGGGCTCCGGCTCGTCCGACGACAAGAAGACCTACCGCCTGGGCGAGGCGAGCCCGGCGCAGGAAAGCACCATGAAGGAGTCGAAGGGCAGCACGTTCACCGTCACACCCACGAAGGTGGCGACGGGAACGAAGGCGGACATGGACAATTCCGGCCTGGACAAGGACAAGGACAAGAGCCCCAAGATCCCGGTGTATGTGTGGGCGACCGTCACGCACAAGAGCGGCAAGGCCATGGAGGTCGGCGACATGGACGACGACCTGGTCGTGAAGACGGACAAGGGTGAGCGCACGAAGGCCCTGATCGTCATCATGGGTGAGGCGAAGTGGCCGGACTGCCCGGCGCCCGACTCGCTCAAGAAGCTGACCGCGGGCCAGTCGGAGAAGATCTGCAAGGCCTTCCTGATCCCCGAGGGGCAGAAGGCCGCCGCGGTCCAGCTGAGCCAGGGCTTCTACGACGAGCCCCTGGAGTGGCCGGCCGCCGGCTGACGACCGGCCGGGCCCGCTGCGCCGGGGACACCGCTCAGGGGCGGAAGGCCCTGAGCCAGACGTCGACGAGTGAGTCCGCGTACGCGGCGGTCAGCGGGCCCGAGCGGTGCAGCCAGCGCTGGAACAGGGGCGCGTAGAGCACTTCCAGGGCCAGATCGAGATCGGCGTCCGCGGCCAGCTGGCCGGCCCGCTGCGCGCTGCGGAGCCGTTCCTTCTTGGCCTCGTCCACGGGCCGGGCCAGCTTCTCGTGGTACTGCGCGGCGAGGCCGGGATCGTTGCTGATCTCGTTGTTGAGCGCACGGACCGGCCTCTCGAACTCCGGGTCGGCGAACTCGGCGGCCGTCGCGCGCATGACCGCTTTCAGGTCGGCCTCGACGTCGCCGGTGTCCGGCAGCGCCGTGCCCTGCCCCTCGGCGCCCTCGCTCAGCGCCAGGAACGCGTCGAAGATGACGGCACCCTTGGACGGCCACCAGCGGTAGATCGTCTGCTTGCCGACCCCTGCCCGGGCGGCGATGGTCTCGATCGCCACCTTCCCGTACCCGACCTCCGAGACCAGTGCCCGGGTCGCCTCGAGGATCGCCTGACGGGAGCGCTCGCTGCGGCGGGAGCGATCGGGCTTCATCGGCTGGGTCATGGGACTCAGGCTAGCACTTCAACGAGACGGACCGTTTCGTATTGACAAGAGCGGTGCGAGCCTGCAGGCTGAATCGAAGCGAGACGCACCGTCTCGTTTCAGGAAGCTGCAGGAAGTGGGATTGCATGACGACCGCCAGAGTCTGGTTCATCACCGGTGCCTCCCGGGGGCTGGGCAGAGCGTTCACCGAAGCCGCTCTGGCCGCCGGGGACCGGGTCGTGGCCGCGGCACGCAACACCGAGCCGCTCGCGGCCCTGTCCCGGGAGTATCCGGACATGCTCGTCCCGCTCGCGCTGGACGTCTCCGACCGCCGCGCCGTGTTCGACGGCGTGGAGCGCGCGGCCGCGGCCTTCGGACGGCTCGACATCGTGGTCAACAACGCCGGGGGACTGCTCTACGGGATGGTGGAGGAGGCCACGGAGGAGCAGATCCGGTCCCATCTGGACGTGAACTTCTTCGGCGCGGTCTGGGTGGCCCAGGCCGTCCTGCCGCACATGCGCGCCCAGGGGTCCGGCCGCATCCTGCAGATCACCTCGATGGGCGCCGCCGGCGGCATGGCGTCCGTGGGCTTCTACGGTGCGGGCAAGGTGGCGCTCGACTCGGTCAGCGAGGCGCTGGCGATGGAGGTGGCGCCGCTCGGCATCAACGTCACCATCGTGGAGATGGGGGGCTACGACACGGGCCTGTTCACCCAGGGCACCACGGCGACGGAGGCGCTCCCGCACTACGCGCCCCTGCGGGCCCAGCTGGCCGAGATGTGGGGCGACGAGACCGGGCCGGACCCGAGCACGGCCGCCCCCGTCATCATGGAACTGGCGTCACTGCCGGATCCGCCCCGACGGCTCATCGTCGGCGACCGGTCCTTCGACCAGGTCCAGGAACTGGTCCAGGGCCGGGCCGAGGTCTACCGGGCATGGGAAGCACTCAGCCGCAAGGCCCCGGGCTGACCCCGGGCGGCGGTCCGGGCCCCTGCGGGCGCGAGCCCTCGGCGCCCGGGCGACTGCGGCCGTGACCGCGACGGGCGCGTGAGCCGCGGTGGGCCATGGTCAGGCACCATGTCCCAGGTGATCACCATTCATCTGAAGTACGAGATCGACCCCGACCGCATCGAGGACTTCGAGGAGTACGGCCGTCGGTGGGTCGTGCTCGTCAACCGGTTCGGCGGCACCCACCACGGATACTTCCTGCCCAGCGAGGGAGACAGCGACATCGCCTACGCCCTCTTCTCGTTCCCCGGCTTCGCGGAGTACGAGCGCTACCGCGCGGACAGCGTCACCGACCCCGAGTGCCAGGCGGCGTTCGAACTGGCGCGCCGCACGAAGTGCATCCGCCGGTACGAACGCCGGTTCCTGCGCCCGCTCGACGACGGCACGTCACAGGCCCCGAGCGGCCTCTGACGGCAGAGTCACAGGCGCTACTTGCCCAGTTTCCCGGCGAGGGCGGCCCGTCGCGCGAACACCTCGTCCTTCGACGCGGCCATCTCACGCAGGGCCGCCTTCCGGTCCCGCTGCGCCAGCCGGTCCAGATAGAGGTGGCCGCGGAGGTGGTCCGTCTCGTGCTGGAGGCACCGGGCGAAGTAGCCCCGGCCCTCGATGACCAAAGGTTCGCCGTTCATGTCGAAGCCCCGCACGACGGCGTGGTCGAGGCGGGGCACGACCCGGTAGGGGCCGGGAACGGAGAGGCATCCCTCGGACTCCTCGACCAGGCTCCGCCGCTCCGCCGGAACCTCCTCCAGGACCGGATTGGCGATGTGCCCGACGTGCCGCACCCCCCACTCGTCGACGATGTCCCACACGAACAACCGCAGGTCCACATCGACCTGATTGGCGGCGAGCCCGGCGCCCTCCGCCACCCGGTTCGTGGCGAACATGTCGTCGACCAGCCGCGACAGTTCCGGCGTGCCGAAGCCGGTGACCTCGCGGCACCGCCGCCGCAGGATCTCCTCCCCGGCCACCGTGATGCGGCGCACCGCGCCCCGTTCGGCCTCGGGCGGGACACGGGGGTAGGAGTCCACCGGTTCACCCATGACACGCACCCGGCGGTCCTGCGGGGTGTCGTCGAACGGGACGGTCATGGGGTACCAGCGCCTTCCGCACATGTCTCGGACAGCCGAAGCGCGGATCCGCGGCCGGTCCGCGGCGCAGCTTGACCGAATGCTTTGCAAAGTAGCACCCTTTGCAAAATGAGCGAGGAGAATCGTCAAGTCCCGTCCATGGACCCCCGGCTGCACCGAGTCCGCCGGTCCCTCCCCGACCACCCGGTGCGAGTGGCCCTCCTGGACCTGCTCGCGGAGGTCGGCACGGTCACCTCCACCCAGGCCGCCGCCCGCCTCGGACACAGCTCCGGCCTCTGCTCCTTCCACCTGCGCCAACTCGCCCGGCACGGCCTCATCGAGGAGGCGCCGCACAGCGGTGGCAGGGCGCGGCCGTGGCAGCTGCGCTGGGAGCACTCCGGCGAGGTGAGCGGCCGGGAAGCGCCGCAGGAGTTCGCCGCGCTGGCGCGTGGACTTGAGGACGAGAGCTACCAGCACTGGCTGGCACACCGGGAACAGGCGCCGAGCGTGTGGCAACGGGACGAGTCGTTCAGCACCGTGGTCCACCTGACCCCGGCGGAGACGGCCGAACTCGGCGCGTCCGTCCGCCGCCTGCTGGCCGGGTACCGCGACCGGGACCACGACCCCGCCGCGCGTCCCGCCGGCACGGTGGCCGTGGCCGTGGTCACGCGCCTGTTCCCGTTCCTGGAGGAGTGAGCCGGCCGTCCTCCCCGCCTCAGGCTTCGCCGAGGTCCGAACTGAGCCAGTGCTGGGGCCGCATGTGGATGACCACCTGCTCACCGTGCTCCCGCCAGGCGAGATCGACGTAGCCGTCGACCCGCTCCGCGGGGAGATAGCGCGTCGAGATCTCCACCAGTTGCTCGCGGGTGGCCGCGTGGGTCGCGATGACGGGACCTTCGACGGAGACGTACCGAACGGTCGGCGTGACCCGGTCGACCATCAGCGAGAACCGGCCTGCCGCGGCGATCGAGATCCCCTTCCGTGAGTGACGTCCCGTCATGATCCAGATGTCGCCGCCCGGTTCGTACGCGTACCAGATCGGCACGGTGAGAGGGGCGCGGTCCGTCTCCGTCGCGTTCACGGCCAGCGCGGCGACATGGGGTTCGGCCAGGAACTGCTCGCGCTCTTCATGGGTCAAGGGCATGAATGACTCCTTCGGGCTCGTTCTCGGGATCTCCAGGTGTCGCATTATGCAACGTTCGCCCCGCTTCTGCCGGTGGTGCGGTGAGCGTGGCCGAAGGGCGATGCCCGCCGGGCGGGCCACCGGGCTCCGTCCGCGACCCGTTCGCACGGACCGTTGTCAGTGGCGTGGTGCAGGATCGGGACATCGGCTTCCGAAGGAGTGGGGGATCACTGTGTCGATCGCGAACCAGCAAGTGATGGGGTACGCGTTCCTGCATGGGCTGTACGCGGACGCGTATTTCCCGGATCGCGTCGTGGACAAGGGCAGGAAGATCCTCCTGGACCTCTGCGAGCGGATCGAGGCGGAACAGCCTTCGGACCTCACGGCGTTGTACGCCCTCACGGAAGCGGCGACGAAGCAGTTCAACGCGCTGGAGGGGGAGTTCGAGGCGGCGGGAAGCGAGATCGAGACCGTCGCGCGCGAGGAGATAGCCGAGGACTTCTGGTTCGTCGCAACGGCCTACGGTTTCGGCGACGCGGAGGTGGAGGCGCTCATCGCCGCTCGTGAATGGTGAGGCGTCCGGCCGGAACAGGTGGCCATCACGTCAATGGGGAGGCGACGGGGCACACGGGGGCGGGCGGCTCACCGGAGCCGCTGCGCCGCCGTCGTGATGCGCACTACGCCGGCTCGGCGGAGGCGCGGCCCGCCGCCGTGTCGATGACCTGTTCCAGGACCTCACGGGAGCGCAGCAGGTCGTTGATGCTGCCGTCGATCCGGTCCCGCTCGGTGGTGAGTTCGGCCACCAGCTCCGGAGTGGCCCGCAGGGACGGACCGCCGTCCTCGTCCCTCATGCAGGGCAGGATCCGGGCGATCCTCGAACTGTGCAGGCCGGCCGCGTAGAGCTCCTGGATGCGGATGACGCGGTCGACCGCCTTCTCGGGGTAGTCGCGGTGGCCGCCGGGCGTCCGGTCGGCTGTCAGCAGCCCCTGTTCCTCGTAGTAGCGAAGCGACCGTTCGCCGACGCCGGTACGTGCCGCCAGTTCGCCGATGCGCATGCCCCACCCCTCGACTTGAATCTGACACCAATGTCAGGTTCTACGTTACCGGCATGACGCACACCGAGCAGGAATCCACCGCATCCCGCCTCTTCGAATCCGTCCGCCTCGGCCGGCTGGACCTGCCCAGTCGCCTGGTCATGGCGCCGCTGACACGCAACCGTGCCGGAGCGGACGGTGTCCCCGGCGAACTCATGGCCACCCACTACGCCCAGCGCTCATCGGCCGGTCTGATCATCGCCGAGGCGACGACACCCAACGCCGTCGGCCAGACCTACCCCCACATTCCGGGTATCCACAACGCCGCGCAGACCGCCGGCTGGCGCCGCGTCACCGACGCGGTGCGCGCGGCCGCCGGCGAGAGCCGGATGTTCCTCCAACTGCAGCACGGCGGCCGGGTCGGCCACCCCGACACCAGCGGCCACATCCCGCACGCACCGTCCCCCGTGCGCTTCCCGGAGACACTGCACACACCGAGCGGGCTCCAGGATGCCGTCGAGCCCATCGAGATGTCCGCCGAGGACGTCAGGTCCACCATCGCCGACTTCGCCACCGCCGCCCGCAACGCCGTGTCCGCCGGCTTCGACGGTGTGGAGGTCCACTCGGCCAACGGCCATCTGCTGCACCAGTTCCTCGCCAAGAGCACCAACCGCCGGACCGACGAGTGGGGCGGTCCGGCGGAGAACCGCATCCGCTTCACCGTCGAGGTGGTGCGGGCCGTCGCGGAGGCCATCGGCCCGGAACGGGTCGGCGTACGCATCTCGCCCGGACTGGGCGTCAACAGCATCGACGAGGGGGACACCGAGGACATCTACGCGGCGCTGCTGCCGTCTCTCGCCCGCATCGACCCGGTCTATCTGCACCTGATCTACGCCGATCCGGACCAGCCGCTCTTCTCCACCATCCGCAAGGAGTGGCCCGGCACACTGATCGCCAACCCGGCGCTCTCCCGCGAGGACCTGGCGGCAGACGGCGGCATGCGCCGCGGGGAGCGCCTCCTGGCCGAAGGCGCCGACCTGATCGCGCTGGGCCGCGGGTTCCTCGCCAACCCCGACCTCGTGGAGCGGCTGCGCACGGGCGCGCCGCTCAACCCGATCCGCCCGGAGTTCCTGATGCACGTGCACGGAGCCGAGGGGTACAACGACTACCCGACCCTGGCGGAACTCTGACTCCGGGCTCCGAACCGTGAGCCGGAGCCGGAGCCGGAGCCCGGAGCCCGGAGCCGGAGTCCGGATCCGGTGAGGACCGCGGCCGGGCGGTGTCCGGGGGCAACGTAACGTCGTGCGTGAGCCCCCGCCGTATCCGGCCCTCACCGGCCACCGCTCCAGGAGGAACCCATGGCCAGCCGCGACCCCGAACGCCCCAACGTCCTGCTGATCCTCTCGGACGACCAGGGACAGTGGGCGATGGGGTGCTCCGGGAACGACGAGATCCGCACACCGCACCTGGACGCCCTCGCGGACCGCGGCATCCGCTTCAGCCGGTTCTTCTGCACCTCGCCGGTCTGCTCGCCCGCCCGCGCCTCGCTCTTCACCGGCGAACTCCCCTCCCAGCACGGGGTCCACGACTGGCTGTCCTACCACCACGCAGGACGGACGGGCGTCGACTTCCTCTCCGGACGGACGCTCTTCACGGATCTCCTGGCGGACGAGGGATACCGGCTCGGGCTCAGCGGCAAGTGGCACCTCGGTGCCAACGACCGCCCGCGCAGGGGGTTCGTCCACTGGTACGCGCACGAGAGCGGCGGCGGGCCGTACTACGGGGCGCCGATGTACCGCGACGGCAACCGGACCGAGGAACCCGCCTACCTGACCGACGCCCTCGCGGACGACGCCGAGGCGTTCCTCACCGCCGAGTCGGACCGGCCGGAGCCCTTCCACCTGTCCCTCCACTTCACCGCACCGCACAAGCCCTGGCACGGCCAGCACCCCGACGCGTACACGGCGTTGTACGAGGACTGCGCCTTCGACACCTGCCCGCAGGAGCCGGCCCACCCCTGGCAGCCGCTGGACGAGAACGGCGCTCCGGTCGGGGGCGAGGGCGACGCCCGGCAGGCGCTCATCGGCTACTTCGCCGCCACCACGGCCATGGACGCCTCCATCGGCCGGGTCCTGGACCGGCTCGACGCGCTCGGCCTCACCGAGTCCACGCTCGTGATCTTCACCAGCGACAACGGCTTCAACGCCGGCCACCACGGCATCTGGGGCAAGGGCAACGGGACGTTCCCGCAGAACATGTACGACAGTTCGGTCCTGGTGCCCTGCCTGATCTCGCAGCCCGGGCGCATACCGGCGGGACGCCACTGCGACGCGCTGCTCTCCCAGTACGACGTGCTGCCCACACTCGTCGAACACCTCGGCCTCGACCACACCCACGACCCACGCCTGCCGGGCCGGTCGTTCGCGGACATCCTCACCGGGGCGGCCGGAGACCCCGACGAGGAACGGGAGCGGGAGAGGGAACGGGTCGTCGTCTACGACGAGTACGGACCGGTGCGGATGATCCGGACCCGGGACCGCAAGTACGTCCACCGTTACCCGCACGGCCCGCACGAGCTCTACGACCTGACGGCCGACCCGGGGGAGCGGGACAACCTGGCCGACCGGCCCTCCCGCGCGGCCGAACGCACCGAGCTCGCGGCCCGGCTCGACGCCTGGTTCGCCACGTACGTCGATCCGGCCCTGGACGGCGCCCGGCTCCCCGTCACCGGCTCCGGCCAGCGGACCCCGGTCACGCCCGGCTCCCTCGCGACCTCCTTCGAACCGGCGCCGTAGCAAGCCGCACGTCCACAGGCGAGCGGCCCCGCGGACGGCAATCGAGGACGGAGCGGTGATCGCCGGGCCGCCGGCGCACCTGGGCTGCTCCGACCTGTCCGCCCGGACATGACCCATCCAGGACAGGATGGGTCATGTGAACAGCCCCTCGCTGCAGCAGAAGGTCCAAACCGTTCTCGACGAGCTCGTCGACACCGGTGCCGAAACCGGCCTGCAGGTGGCCGTCCACCACCGCGGCGACCTTGTGGTCGACGCCGTCGCCGGTATCGCCGACGCCGGGACGGGCCGCACGATGACTCCGGAGACTCCGGTCTTCAGCTTTTCCTCCGGCAAGGTCATGACATCACTCCTGGCCCACCTGCTCGTGGGGACCGGTGCGGTCGGGTACGAGACTCGCGTGGCCGACCTGTGGCCGGAGTTCGGTGCCCGCGGCAAGGCGACCGCGACTCTCCGGCACGTGCTGACGCACTCGGTCGGCGTGCCGGCGATGCCTCGCGACATCGGCCCGGCCGACCTGCCCGACTGGCCGAGGGTCTGCACCGCGCTGGCCGACGCCGAACCGCGGTGGCGTCCCGGAGCCGAGACCGGGTACCACGCGTTCACCTTCGGCTTCCTCGTCGGCGAGTTCGCACGCAGGGCCACCGGCAGAGCGATGCACCGGCTCCTGCACGACTGGGTCACCGCGCCCCTGGGGCTGGAGAGCGACCTGTACTTCGGGGTGCCCCGATCCGACCTGGCCCGGCTGGCACGACTGGAGGACGGCACGCCGGGCCCTGTCGCCGGACCCGACGGTGATGCCGTGCTTGCGCCTTGGGAAATGCGACCCGCCGCCGCGCTGGGGAACAACCAGGAGATCCTGCAAGCGGACATCCCGTCGGTCGGCACCTTCACCGCGCGCGGAATCGCGGCCATGAACGCCGCGGTCCTCGACGGCCGGCTCATCGACGCACAGCGGCTCGAAACGCTGACGACGGTGGCCTTCGAGGGCACCGACCGGGTCTTCGGCAACCCTGCACGGCTGGCCCTCGGCTATCCCGTCGGCCGCATCGGCACCCGGCCGGACGAGACACCCACCACGTTCGGCTGGGTGGGTGGCGGCGGCAGCTACGTCTACGCCGACACCGCGACCGGCACCTCCTTCGCCCTGACCAAGACCCTTCTCACCCCTCACTTCGACACCGCACGACGACTCGCGGACATGACCTCGGCGGCGCTCGGCCCACGTGTCTGAGTGACGCGTGGCGTGCTGTTCGCCCATGGCCGGGCCGGGCGGCCGCCCCGGGGAATCGCCCGCGACGTCCGGGCCGTTCCGGCGTGCTACCCGCCTCAGGAGCCGGTGTTCCCCGGCGCGCGGCGTCGCAGCAGCTCCGAGACCTTCCGTCGCGGGGGACGGGCGGTGATGTCGCCGCCGCGGGACTGGCCCGACACGCGCACCTGGAGGGTGAGAGGGGCGTCCGGTTCCGGCACGGGACGGATCTTGATCTCGCCGCTGCTGCGTTCCAGGCCATCGGTGTCGACGAGGATCCCCGGCCTGGTCACCAGGGTCAGGTTCCCCCCGACGCGCAGATCGACATCGAGGTGAAGGGTGCCGTGGGTGATCACCGCTTCCGTGAAGTCGAGCTTCGCGTCGCAGAACATCAGCCGGATCTCCATCCGGCGGGGAACGAGCCAGCGGCCGGTGCGGGTCACGTCGCCGAATCGCTGGTCGATCCTGACCAGTTCCTTGGCCTGCGGCGGCATTCCGTCCGACGGCAGATCGGCCGTCAGGACGGTCAGTTCTCCCATGGTGCGGGCGGAGAGCGCGGCGTCCAGTCGTTCGTCCAGCTCGGTGGCGGTGAGCCGGCCGTCGCCCGCTGCGACCTGCAGGACCTCCACGACCTGGTCCCGGTCCCGGTCGGAGGCCCGCAGTTCGGGCCTGGTGTCGCGTCCGGAGGAGTCGTCGGCAGCCCGCGGTTCACCCGTCATAGCGGCATTCTGGTGCAGTTCCCGGGGCCTCGCAATGTTGATTGATCAGGACGGCGAACAGGGTCGCAGCCGGCCGATCCCGCGGGTCACGGCGTAGGCGCAGGGAAGGCCGGTCCGGCCTCGTTCTCCCGGTTGGCCGCCGCGCGCAGCAGCTCCCGCAGTTCAAGGGCGGCCGGCAACGGGGCGGTGGGCAGCGCGACATGCAGCGTCCGGCGCAGGGCCGGGTCGGTGAGCCGGCGCAGGACGAGGGTGCCGGGGATCGCGCCTGCGGCGAGTGAGGGGACGAGCGCCACGCCGAGGCCCGCTGCGACATAGCCGAACTTCCCGGTCCACTCCGCGATACGGATGATCTTCCTCGGGCTGAAGCCCGCCCGGGTACAGGCATCGGCGAGCATCGTCGGACGGTCGCCGTACGCGCTCTGGAGCCAGGCCTCGTCGCGCAGTTCACGCAGGTCGACGGCGTCGGCCCCGGCCAGCCGGTGTCCCCGGGGAAGTGCGACGCGCAGCTCGTCCTCGCACAGCACCGTCGTGCCGACACCGTCGGCCTCCGGCAGGCCGGACGGGTAGTCGCTGACGACGGCGAGGTCGAGAGCCCCGTCGACAAGTCGCCTTACCAGGGTCTCGGTCGGGCCCTCCGTGGCCTCCACCTCGATCTTCGGTCTGGCGTCCCGGAGCGCTCTCAGCGCGGTCGGAACCAGCGAGATGTTGGCGGTGGCGAACGCGCCCACGTGCAGTGGACCGCCCTTTCCGGCGTGGAGTTCGGCCAGTTCCCGCTCCGCCCTCGACAGCCGGTCCAGGACCTCCGTGGCGTGCCGGTGCAGCGTCCGGCCGGCGGGGTTGAGCCGTACGCCTCTCGGGAGCCGGTCGAACAGAGGCCCGCCCGCCTGCTGCTCCAGCGCGGCGATACGCCGCGACACCGCGGACTGCGTGTAGTTGAGCCGGATCGCGGCTCGGGTGAACGAACCGCTCTCCGTCACGGCCACGAGCAGTCGCAGCGCATCGTTCTCGAACACCCGGTTGCCGCCCCTCCGTTATCTGCGTCCTCGCCCGTCATTGTGGCCCCATCCATGCATCAGGCGCATGCCTTCCATGCAATCCAGTCGCTGGTGGAATGCCAGGCCCCGTCCTAACGTCGTCCGTACGGCGCTGTTGCCGCAGACATGCGGGCTCCGCCACTCCATCCATGCTCCAAGTGACCCAAGGGGGACGTGTGTTGTCATGTCAGTGGATGCTGTCCGGGCGCGACCGATGACCGGGGAGCGGGGGCCTTCGCTCCCCGCGATGCTGGAGGACCTGGAAGAGCTCGTGCGCTGCGAGTCCTTCTCGGTCGACCTCGATGCGGTGGCGCGCAGCGCGGAGGTGGTCGCCGGCCTCGGGACGAGGCTGCTGGGGGCGGCACCCGAGAGGATCGTGGTCCGGGGGGTGAGCCATCTGCGCTGGTCCTTCGGCACCCCGAAGGTCCTGCTGGTCGGGCACCACGACACGGTGTGGCCCATGGGCTCGATCCGGACGCGCCCCTGGTCGGTGACGGACGGGCGGGCGCGGGGGCCCGGGGTTCTGGACATGAAGGCCGGGCTGGTGCAGATGTTCCACGCACTGGCCTCCCTGCCCTCGCCCGAGGGGGTGTGTGTGGTGGTCAACGGGGACGAGGAGGTCGGCTCGACGACCTCGCGGCAGCTGATCGAGGAGTCGGCCGCCGGGTGTGCGGCGGCCTTCGTGCTGGAGGCTTCGGCCGACGCCACGGGTGCGCTCAAGACCGCGCGCAAGGGCACCTCACGGTACGAGATCGTGGTGCACGGCAGAGCCGCGCACGCGGGCCAGGAGCCGGAGAACGGGGTGAACGCCACCATCGAGGCGGCCCACCAGGTACTGGCCGTCGCCGGCCTCGGTGCCTCCTTCGCCGCGGCGGACGACAGTCCGCTGGGCGCGGCGACCGTCACACCCACCCTGCTGTCGGCGGGGAGCGCCCGTAACACCGTGCCCGCGCTGGCGCGCTTGTCGGTGGACGTACGGGTGCCCAGCACGGCGGCCCAGGAGACGGCCGATGTCCTGTTGCGTGGGCTGAGCCCCCGGACTCCCGGCGCGCGGCTGGAGGTGCGGGGTGGCCGCCGGCGTCCGCCGATGGGGCCGGAGTCCTCCGTCGCGCTGTTCGCCCTCGCGTCCCGCATCGCCGCGGAGCAGGGTTCGGGGCCACTCGGCGGTGCCTCCGTCGGCGGGGCCTCCGATGCCAACTACACGGCGGCGCTCGGCTGTCCGACGCTGGACGGCCTGGGCGGCGTGGGCGCCGGCGCGCACGCGGACTCCGAGTACGTGGAGGTCGCCCGGATGGTTGCCCGGACCCGGCTGCTCGCCGAACTCGTCGCACGGACGAGGTCATGACGTACTCCCCGACCCTGCCGGCCGCACAGACCGCGGCGACCATGCAGCCCGATGCAGTTCTCCAGGAGGCGATTCGGATGAGATCAGGTGTGAACGGGTTCGGACTGGGCGAGATGTGCGGCGACTACGCCGTCGCGGGAGTGGGAGGCGCGCTCGCGCAGACGGGGCGGCGGGCGCTCACCGGGCTGTGCCTGGTCCTGTTGGTGCTCCTGGTCGTGAAAAGGCCCTCGGGAGCCCCGGTCAAGGGCGCGATCGTCGTCGGGATCTTGCTCGTCGTGTGGGGACTGACCCGCGCGTGGGGCCTCGTGTCCGCCAGGCTCGGGCTCCGCAGGTGCTACCTGTTCACGGGCGGACTGGTCGTCACCGGACTGTTCGGCCGGCCCCGGGGAGTCGTGGCGTGGGGCGATGTGACGGCCCTGAACGTGCTGGTCACCGGGTCGCTCCTGATGGCCTTTCACCGGTTCGAGATCGATCGGCGAGCGGCCGGGCGGCTGGCGTTCCTGGCCATGGGCATGCAGCCCGCCCTGGTGGAGCCCCTGCTGAGCCGGGCGGCGGCGCACGGCGTGGGGCGGTGACGGCAGCTGCCGCGGCCTTCTCCGGTCACCCTGACCGGAGAAGGCCTTCGTGCCCGGTCAGGCGAGCAGCCGGTTGGGGTGGGAGGCGCGCCGCGCGGCGGCCAGCAGGGCATGGATCCGGGGCCCCGCCTGATCCATGTCGGTGACCGGCGTCGCGAACGGCAGCCGTACGTCTCGGCGCGTGCGGGGGTACTCCAGGCGCAGGGTGATGCCGTAGCGGTCCAGTGCCACGGGCAGGGCCCGCAGCATGGTCCTGTCCGGCCTGGGGCGTACGAGGCGCAGGAGCAGGGGGACGAGTTCGCTGTGGCTGTCCATGAGGTGGGTCAGCATGTCCGCCTCGTGCACGGAGACCGGGTCGGGGGCCGCCGCTTCGAGTGCGGACAGCGTGACGAACGTACGGCCGCCGCGGTCGTCGAGGACGGCCTGGCCGAACTCCATGCAGATGCTGTCGGCGGCGTCGGCGTCGTAGGGGGCGGCCAGCAGGCCGGTCAGCGTGACGCGGGCGCGCAGCCGGTCGCGTACGGGTGTGGGGGCGACGTCCGTGAACTCCAGCCGGACGGGAACGGGGGCGGCCGGGTGCGCCGGTCCGGTCCCGGACGGTTCGTGCAGGTGGATGTGGCCCATCGCGCCCGTGCCGTCGAGCCGGTGCACCTCGACGGGGTCGAGGCCGTCGCTCACCACCGTCATCGAATGGGCGGCGATCAGGATCGACCGCATGCGCTCGGCGGGGGTCGGCTGTGTGGCGCGGGCACTGAAGGGGCGCATCCAAGTTCTCCTGAGGAGCGGTGACGAGACCTGATGACAGTTACTTAGGTATGCCTAACCTAACTCATCGGTCGAGGGTTGTGGAACAGGCCGGCAGCAGGGGATGTCTGCGCCGCCGAGGCGGCGCGTCGGCGGTGCCGTGCGGGGTGTGAGGGTGCTGCTCCATTCGGCTCCGGGTGCACCCCGGTCGAATGGCGGGCCGTCAGGGCGGCGCCTAGCGTCGCCTGGACCGAGGGGCATTGCTCGCTTGTATGGACAAAAGGTCCGCAGCTGTCTCTCGAGGACCCGGAGAAACATCATGCGCGTGATACGTGTCGCTTCCGCCGCCCTGCTCGGTGCCGCCGCCCTCGGACTCGCCGCTCCGGCGGCCCTCGCCGACGACGGCAACCACAACATCACGTCGTTCGGCTTCACGGTCTCCCCGTCGACGGTGTCCCCCGGCGGAACCGTCACCCTCAACGCCACCGGGTGCGAGGTCCCGTCCGTGACGGTCACCTCGGGCGTGTTCGACACCGTCAGGCTCGAGGAGGGGCACTCGGCCACCGCACGCGTCGACGACGACGCCAAGCCCGGTGCCGAGTACGACGTGACCTTCGACTGCAAGGGCGAGAAGGGCACCACGCCGCTGACCATTCGCGAGGGTTCCGGCCACGGCGACCACACGGGCTCCGTGATGCCCGGCAACGGCGTCCGGGCCGGCGCCGGAGGCAGCTTCTCCGGCATGAGCCCGGGTGAGATCGGCGCGGGCGCCGCCCTCGTCGCGGGCGCGCTGGGATTCGGCGCCCACAAGATGCGCCGCCGCTCCGGCGGCAACGTCTGACCGTGCGTGCGCCGACGGGCCGGGCCCCGTCGCGGGCCCGGTCCGTGACCACATGACCGGGAAGCGGAGAAGACGTGCACAGAGCCGTGTGGCACGAGTGGATCGAACCCGCCGAACCCCCTGAGCCGGTGCGCCGGGGCCTGTTCGGGCGCCGCCCCGCCAAGGACGACGGGGACCCGGGGGCGACGGACGGCGGCCGCCGCGGGCCCGGCTGGGGCACCCTGGCGGTCGTCCTGCTCCTCGGACTGTCCCTGCTCCGGCAGGGGTTCGGAGGCGACGGCGGGCCCCCGCAGCCCGCATCGGCCGTGGGCGACCGGTCCGGCGCCTCGGGCGCCGGGACCTGGCCGCAGGGACCGGCACCCGAACCGCTGAGCCGCTCCCTGCCCCAGCGGATCACGATCCCCTCGATCGACGTCCGGGCACCGGTCGGCGAGGTGGCTCTGGGCGCGGACGGGTGGATCGACGCCCCGCCGCTGTCCGACAACAACCTGGCCGCCTGGTACGAGGGTTCCGTCACCCCGGGCGAACCCGGCACCTCCGTCGTGGTGGGGCATGTCGACAACACCGCGGGCCCCGCCGTCTTCTACGGCCTCGGCGCGCTCGGCAAGGGCCGCCGCATCGAGATCCGCCGCGCCGACGGCAGCACCGCCGTTTTCACCGTCTACGCCGTGGAGGTCGTCAGCAAGGCCGGATTCCCCGCGGACCGCGTCTACGCGAACGCGGCCGACCCGGAGCTGCGCGTCCTCACGTGCGGCGGCGGCTACTCGCGGAAGACGGGCTACGACGGCAACGTCGTCGCGTACGCCCGGCTCACCTCCGTCCGTTGATCCCGGTCCGTGCCAGGCGAAGCCTTGTCCGCCCGATGATCATGGGATAGGTTCCCCGGGCACGAATCAGGGGATCATGGTGGGTGGGGGACATGGGCGACGAAATCAGCACGGCCGTGAAGAGCAAGGGGCCGAGCGCATGGGCGCAGGCATCCGCGGCCCTGGTGCTGGTGGCGGCACTCGGTGGCGGTGTGTGGGCGCTCGGAGGCACCACGCCATCCGATCGCGAACCGACGCCGGCCACCTGCTCGGGCGGGGAGCCGGGGAAGGACGCGAAGAAGTCCGCCGAATCGTCCCGGACCGTCTCCGGGGCGCGTCTGTGCGCGGTACTGAACCGCTCCGATCTCGCTGAACTGCTGGGCACACCCGGAGAGATCGCCAAGTCCGCGAGCGGCAGCGACGCGTCCACCGGGCCGGCCGGCGCCAAGGAGATCGCCACGCCCTCGGCGCGCGTCGAGTTCGAGTCGTACACCGTGACGCTCTCGGCGTCCTATGACCGGTTCCCGGTGAAGGGCTCGGCCACCCTGCTGGGGTACGGCGCACAGGAACGGACCTTCCTGGGACGCCCGGCGGTCCTCTACTCGCAGCAGACCGTCAGCATCGGTTTCCGTCTCGACGGGAGCGACGCCACCACCGGACCCGGCGTCCCGGCCCGTGCCCTCACCGTCGCCCGCGACGCGAAGGACGGCGGCGGCTCCTACGACGTGACCGTGTGGCGCGAGGACGGCAGGGCACCGGACGACGCGGTGCTGCTCCGCGTCGCCGAGAAGCTGTTCCCGACGATTCCCGGGTGGGCTGCCGGGAAGTGAGGGTGACGGGATGCGGGGGGTTTCGTCCGTCACCGTCGCCTCTCGCGTACCAATGAACGCAGGAGAGGTTCGGACGGAGCGAAATCGAGCAGGCGAGAGGTATGAGTTCACACTCGCGCACCACTTCGACACCGTCCGCGCGATTGCTCCGGTCCCGGGACCGTAGGACGGCCGGCAAGCCCGCAGTGCTCCGCCGGCAGGTCCTCGTCCCGGTCGCGATCGCCTCGATCACGCTCGTCACGGCAGGCTGCGGCGGCACCGACGTCCCCGCCGAGCCGTCCGCCGCGTCGCGCCCCGCGTCGGCCGGCTCCGCACCGGGCAGCGCCACCCCGTCCGGCACGGACTCCGCCGACCCCACCCCCGCCGCCACCGGCGGATCCGCCGACCCGAAACCGGCCGGCACCGCCGGAGCGGGGTCGACCGACCGGCGGTGCAAGGCGGAAGGGCTGAAGATGAGCCTCGGCCGCAGCGACGCCGGTGCGGGGCAGATCTACTACCGGCTCACGCTCACCAACGAGTCCGGCGCCGCATGCACCCTGCGCGGCTTCCCCGGTGTCTCACTGATCAAGCGCGACGGCAGCGTGATCGGGGTACCGGCCGAACGCGAGGGCGGGATGCCGGAGCAGACGGTGATCGGTCCCGGCCGGACCGCGGGGGTCACCCTGCACACCCTGAACCAGGGAATCAAGGACTCCGGCTGCTGGGCCCGGCCCGACTACCTCAGGGTGTACCCGCCCGGCTCCAGGGACGCACTGACCCTGCGGACCTCCCTGCCCCACATATGCGGCGACCGGTTCACCACCACGGCCGTGGCCGGCTGACAGACGTACGGGGACGTCCCCACCCCGTCTGCTCACCGGTTCCGTGCGGATCCCGGGTGGCCCCTGCCCGGCAGCAGCCACCCCGCGAGCAGCACCGCACCGGATCCGACGGTCAGCAAACCGCCGGCCAGGAAGGTGCCCCGCACGCCCGCGAGCGGCAGGACCAGCCCGCCGAGCGCCGCACCGGCCGCGATCCCGGCGTTGTAGGAACCGGAGTTGGCGGCGAGCGCCATATCGGTGCGGCCCGGCGCACACCGCAGCATCGCGTTCTGCGTCGTCATGAACACCGGCCCGAGCGCCCCGCCCATGAGGACGAGGAAGAACACCGCGGCCACCGGAGCAGTGCCGGACGCGTACAGACCGAGCATGCCCACGGCCTGCGTGGTCACGGCTGCGCTCAGCGCACCGTCCGGGAACCGGTCCAGCAACGCCCCCGTGATGCTCACCCCGGCCAGACACGCGACACCGAAGGCGACGAGCAGCACGCCGACCGTGCCCGGCGCGAAGCCGCTCACATCGCCGAGGAACTTCACCATGTACGTGAACCCGGCGAACGCCCCCGTGGCGGACAGCGTTCCGGCCGCCAGCACGACCCCGAACCGGCGGGCGTCCGGGTGGGTTCCGTACGCCGCGCGCTCCTCCTCCGGGCGTGACGTCGGCAGCAGGACGGCGATCGTCACCAGGGAGACGAGGCCCAGAACCGCGAGACCGGCGACCGGCACGGGCCAGCCGCTGTGCCGGCCCAGCCAGGTGCCGGCCGGCACGCCGAGCACGAGGGCGCACGAACCGGCCACCGAGAGCGCCCCCACCACACGCCCGCGGCCCTCGGGTGCGAAAAGCCCCACCGCGACCGGGCCCATCACGGCCCAGAACAACGCCTGGGCGAGCG
Source organism: Streptomyces sp. NBC_01257 (assembly GCF_035917255.1). NCBI lineage: Bacteria > Bacillati > Actinomycetota > Actinomycetes > Kitasatosporales > Streptomycetaceae > Streptomyces > Streptomyces sp. NBC_01257. Next base: position 658,709 of record NZ_CP108472.1, on the reverse strand, counting down.
CCGTCAGCAGCCGGGCCACCAGGAGCAGGCCGTAGGAGTCCGCCAGGGCCGCGAGCAGGCTGGACACGACCAGCGCGCCCAGCACCCCCGTGAGCACATGCCGCCGGGGCACGGCCCGCATGACATGGGCGAGCGGCAGCGATACCACGGCCACCGTCAGGCCGTAACCGGTGACGAGAAGGCCGACCGCCGGCACCGACACCGACAGGCTCTCGGAGATCAGTTCCAGGAGGCCGACCGGCAGGTTCTCCGCGGTGTTGAAGGTGAAGGCCGCCAGCATCAGTGCCGCGAGCACCGCGGATGCGTGCCAAGGCGCCGGCTGTGCCACGACCGGACGGCCGCGTCCCGTCGTCGCCCGGCCGGTGCGGATCAGTGCGGGCCCAGTTCGATGGCCCGCACCCCGGCGTAGAGGGCGGCGACGTCCGAGGGCCTGAGCAGAGAGCGTCCGGTGAGGCGGGAGACGCGGTCGAGGCGGTTGCGCACCGTGTTGCGGTGGCAGTAGAGAATCTCCGCGATCTCGGACGTCGACCCCGTCGCCGACTCCAGCCACGCGGTGAGGGTCTCCATGAGGTCCTTGCGGTCGGGTACGGCCAGGACGGGTTCGAGCAGCGTGAGGGCCATCCGCAGTGCCAGGTCGTGCCCGGCCGCGACCAGTGCCGCGGCCGGATCGTGGTCGAGGGTGACCGCCCCGCGCGTGCCCGCGGGCAGTGAGGACCGGGCCACTGTCGCCAGGCGCAGGGCATCGGCGCTGTCCCGGAGCCGGGTGTAGGCGGGGCTGAGCCCAGCGCGCCCCGTCGTCGCGGAACCGACGGCCGCCACGACCGCACCGGTTCCCGGCACCTGCGCGGAACCGGCGGCCGGGCCGGGCAGCGCGACGATGCCGGCGAGACCGTCGGGACGAGGACGCCACGCCGAGCGCAGTCCGCTGCGCAGCAGGGCCTGTTCCAGCGCGGTGACGTCGCTGTGCTCGGCGACGACGCAGACGTACGGCCCCTGCTCGGGCAGGCCCAGAGAGGCCGCGGTCCCGCCGAGCATCGCCCAGTCGGCCGTCTTGCCGGTGAGGAGGGCGTCCAGGAGCAGCAGCCGCTGGAGCTCGTCGGCCCGCGCCAGACCGACCAGGGTGTCCCGGTACACGTCGTTGACCGTCTGCGACGCGGCATCGAGCAGGGACCAGATCGACATGGAGGCCTGCGCGATGTCGTCCATCGTCGTGCCCGGCCGCTCCTTGGCCCGTCCGATGAGGGCATGGGCCAGCAGGCGGTAACCGATCCGGAAGGCGTGCAGGACCGCGTCGAGAGGAACACCCTGCGTGGCACGGCGGCGCACACACTGCCGGGTGCTGTCCGTGGCCATCGGACGGCGGTGCGCCATGCAGGTCAGCTGCTCCCGCAGATTGCGTTCGTTGAAGTCGCGTACGTCCGCCCTGACCTCATCGCTCAGCCGCGCGTACGGGGCGACCTCGGCGGTGATCGCACGGAACAGGTCGTCGGCGAGGTCGTCGACGCGATCCAGCAGTTCGGCGGCGCACACCGACAACAGCGGGGGAACGATCAGACCGTCCTCGGCAAGCTGCACTGGCATGCCGGTCAGCATACGGTTCAGCCGCCGGGCCGCAATTGTGCAGTCGCACAAGGAGGGCGCCGCATCCGAGGTCGTCCGCCCACCGCCGACGCGGCCCGCTGTGCCTCAGCATCTACTCACCAGCCGCTGAGGAGAAACCGATGCTGAACCTGTCGTCCCTGCTGGAGCACAGCGCCCGGGAACACCCCGGCCGCACCGCCCTGGTCTTCGGTGACATCCGCCAGACCTACGCCGAACTGCTCGCACGGTCCCGGGACATCGCCCGCACACTGAGGCGCCACGGAGTGGGCCGGGGCGACAAGGTGGCACTGTCCTGTCCCAACGTGCCCGACTTCCCGGCCGCCTACTTCGCCATCCTCCGGGTCGGCGCCGTCGTCGTGCCGCTCAACGTGCTGCTGCGCCCGCAGGAGGTCGCGTACCACCTCGACGACTCCCGGGCCAAGGCCTTCCTCTGCTTCGAGGGCACCCCGCAGCTCCCCCTGGCCGAGGTGGGCAGGGCCGGCTTCGACCGGGCGGACGGCTGTGCGCACTTCCTGCTGCTGGGCCGGGCCGGACACCAGGAGGACGACGGTACGGAGCCCGTCGAGACGGTCGCCACGGCCGCGGAGGAGACGGCCGTGATCCTCTACACCAGCGGCACGACGGGACGGCCCAAGGGGGCCGAACTCAGCCACGGCAGCATGGTGATGAACGCGATGGTCGCCGACCGGCTGTTCACGGCCGCGCAGGACGAGGTGATGCTGGCCTCGCTGCCGCTGTTCCACGCCTTCGGCCAGAGCGCGGTCATGAACATGGGTCTGCTCCGGGGCGCCACCCTCGTCCTCCAGCCCCGCTTCGACGCGGACGAGGCACTCCGGCTCATGCACCGGGAAGGAGTGACGTTCTTCGCCGGGGTACCGACGATGTACTGGGCCCTGCTCGGCGCACACGCCACCCGCGAAGGACAGGCGCCGCCGCCGCTGCGCACCGCCGTCTCCGGCGGAGCCGCCCTGCCCGTCGAGGTCCTCCAGCGGTTCGGGAAGGCCTTCGGTGTGGACGTACAGGAGGGGTACGGCCTGTCGGAGACCTCACCCGTCGCCTGCTTCAACCCGCCCGGACTGCCCCCGCGGCCCGGGTCCATCGGCCGGCCCGTGTGGGGCGTCGAGATGAAGCTCATCGACGACTCCTGGCAGACCGTCCCGGACGACGGCCGGGGCGAGATCGCGATCCGCGGCCACAACATCATGAAGGGCTACCACCGGCGGCCCCACGACACGGCGTCGGTGGTACGCGACGGATGGTTCCGCACCGGGGACATCGCCCGGCGGGACGAGGACGGCTACTACTACGTCGTCGACCGGGTCAAGGACCTGATCATCCGCGGCGGGTTCAACGTCTACCCGCGCGAGATCGAAGAGGTCCTGACCACGCATCCGGGCGTCGGCATGGCCGCCGTGGTGGGCGTACCCCACGCCACGCACGGCGAGGACGTCAAGGCCTACGTCATCCCCGCGCCCGGCACGGAGCTGAGCGAGGCGGACCTGATCGCCTGGTGCCGTGAGCGCATGGCCGCCTACAAGTACCCCCGCAGCGTGGAGTTCCGCGACAGCCTCCCCCTGACGTCCACCGGCAAGATCCTCAAGCGCGAACTGGCCGCGGAGAACCACGGCGACACCGCCCCCGCCTGACGCGCACCGATGAGCCGGTGGAAACGACGCCGCGGACCGAGCATGACAGCACCGCCCGGTCCCCGGCTGTCGGCAGGTTGCACAAACCCGGCCGTCCGTCATTGCCGCGATTGCGCAGAGACTGCCGGGCCCCGCTCGCCCAGGATGTGCCATCGAACACCGATGTGATCCGGACGACCCGTCAGGATCGCCCCGACCCAGGAGCCGCCATGTCATGGAGAAGGAAACTGCTCGTCCCGTTGGCCGCACTCGCTCTCGTCCTGTCGGCGCCGGCCGGCGCGGGAGCCGTGACGGGGTCCGCCGCCCCGGCCGGCGCTGCGGCGGTCGCCAACGGTGCCCCCACCGCGTTGGCCGCCACCGACTTCGGTGCCCCCGGCCCGTACGCCACCGCGGTCGAGGTCGGCGCGGTCACCACCCTGTACTACCCGCGTGACATCGCCACCAGCGACCGAAGCCACCCCGTGATCGTCTGGGGCAACGGCACGTTCGCCTTCCCCGTCGTCTACCGGGACCTGCTGCTGCACTGGGCCAGCCAGGGCTTCATCGTCGCCGCGGCGAACACCCCGCAGTCCAACCTCGGCATCTCCATGCGCGCGGGCATCGACATGCTCACCCAGCGCAACGCCGACCCGAACAGCATCTTCCACCACCACGTCGACCTGGAACACATCGGCGCCTCGGGCCACTCGCAGGGTGGTGCGGCCGCCATCGTCGTCGGCTCGGACCCCCGCATCGACGCCATCCTGCCGATCCAGCCCGGACCGCTGGCCAACATCAACTCGGTGCACGTCCCCGCGCTCCTGCTGGCCGGTCAGAAGGACAGCATCGTCTTCCCCTTCCTCGTCAAGGCCTTCTACGACGCCGCCGACCACATACCGGCGCTGTACGGCGAGGTGCGCGGAGCCGACCACTTCACGGTCGTGGGCGACGCCGGCCCGTTCGCCGCGCCGACCACGGCGTGGTTCCGCGCCCAGCTCATGGGCGACCAGGAGGCCCGCGCCCAGTTCTTCGGCCCCGGCTGCGGCATCTGCACCGACACCGCCACCTGGTCCGACGTCCGGCGCAACGACCTGGCGCTGAGCGTCCCGGCCACCGCTCCGTAACCGTCCACCCGCCGCGCCGCGGCTCCGAGCGGCGCCCCGCCCCCCCATACCCGCCTCCCGGTCGTCTCCGCGACAGGGAGGCGGGCACCACGCGTGAAAGGACCCGCAATGGACACCATCGCGACCACGAGCCGGGGCAAGGTCCGCGGCCGCGTCGTCGACCGCGTCGCCGCCTTCCTCGGAATCCCGTACGCCGCCCCGCCGTTCGGCGCCCACCGCTTCCGGGCCCCCGCACCCGTCGAGCCCTGGGAAGGGGTGCGCGACGCGCTGGAATTCGGTCCGACCGCGCCGCAGCGCCCCTACCTGCCCCCGCTCGACCGGCTGATCCCCGATGTGCGCATCCCGGGCGAGGACTGCCTCACCCTCAACGTCTGGACCCCCGACGCCGGCGGAGGGCCGCTGCCGGTGATGGTGTGGATCCACGGCGGCTCCCTGCGCAACGGCTCCGCCGCCATGCCGCTGTACGACGGCCGGGCCTTCGCGCGCGACGGTGTGGTCCTGGTCTCGGTCAACTACCGTCTCGGCGTCGAGGGGTTCGGCGTGTTCCCCGACGCCCCCGACAACCGGGGCCTGCTGGACCAGATCGCCGCCCTGACCTGGGTCCGGGACAACATCACCGCGTTCGGTGGCGACCCCGCGAACGTCACGGTGTGCGGCGAGTCCGCCGGAGCGATCAGCATCGCCGCCCTGACGGTCTCCCCACGCGCGGCCGGCCTGTTCCACCGGGCCGTCCTGCAGAGCGGCCCCCCGCACACGGTGCCGCGCGACCGGGCCGCGAAGACCGTGCACGCGATCGCGAAGGAACTCGGCGTGCCCGCCACGGCCGAGGCGTTCGCCGCCGTGGACCGCGAGCGGCTGCTCGACGCTCAGACCGCGGTGACGGGCAGGGCCGATCCGATCAGCGGGGGCCCGGGCTTCGACATCGTGGCCGACGACGACGTCGTACCGGCGCAGCCCCCGCTGCCCACGGTCGATCTGCTGCTGGGCTGCAACCGGGAGGAGTACCGCCTCTGGTTCGTACCGAGCGGGGCGGTGGACCGCGTCAGCGGGATCACGCTGCGGATGGCCCTGCTGAAGCTCCGGATCCCGTGGCGGGTGGCGCGGCTGTACCGGGCCGCCCGGCCGGACGCGAGCCCCGGGGTGGTCCTCGGTGAGATGGCCACGGACCTGCTGCTGCGCGGGCCCCTCAACCGCCTCGCCGACGCCCGGCCGGCCCGGACCTTCGTGTACGAGTTCGCCTGGCGCTCGCCCGTCCTGGACCTGGGCGCCTGCCACGCCCTGGAGATCGGCTTCGTCTTCGACAACCTCCGCCACGGCGAGTCGCTGTCCGGCCCGGACGCTCCCCAGCCGCTCGCCGACACCATGCACCGGGCCTGGGTCGCCTTCGCCACCACGGGCGACCCGGGCTGGCCGGCCTGGGACGCACGCCGCCCGGTGAAGGTGTTCGACCACCCCGACACGGGCCTCGTCCTCGCACCCCGACAGGAGGAGCTGGCCGCCTGGCTCTAGGAGAGATGTGCTCTTGACGCTGTGCGTAGTGCTACTCCAGCAGCTTTTCGCCGGTGAAGTAGCTTTCCCTCACTCCCTGGGAGCGACCCACTGCCGTCACGCAGGACAACCGGAGGTTCACCCATGCCCCGAGCGGCTCCGTACCTCACCGTGGCCGACGTGCTGCGCGCACGGATCCTCGCCGGGGAGTGGGGGACCGGGGAGCGGTTGCCGTCCCGGGCACGGCTCGCCGAGGAGTACGGGGTCGGGCGCAACGTCATGCAGCGGGCCATGGACCGGCTGATCACCGACGGCCTCCTCGAAGGCCGTGCCGGCTCGGGCACCTTCGTCCGCGCGCCCCGCGAGCGCCTGCGGCTGGTCCGCTCGCGGCACCGCGAACGCCGGGAGAGCCCTGCGCTCCGCTCCGCCACCCGGGAGCGGGGCGGAGCCGACGCCTGGGACGCGCACAGTCAGGTGCGGGTGCCCGCCCCCGAGACCATCGCCCGGCGCCTGGACATCGGCGTCGGAGACCTCTGTGTGCACACGCACTACGAGTTCCTGGCCGGCGGCCACCCCGTCCAACTGTCCGACTCCTGGGAGCCGATGGCGATCACGGAGGGAACGCCCGTCGTGCTGCCCGAGAAGGGGCCTCTGGCGGGAAAGGGCGTGGTCGAGCGCATGCGCTCCATAGGTGTGACCGTGTCGACGGTGATCGAGGTACCGCACCCGGCCCGCGCCACACCTGTGCAGGCACACCTGCTGGGCATCGGCGCGGGCGACCTCGTGCTGCAGATCGAGCGGACCATCCACGACGCGGACGGACGTCCCGTCGAGACGGCCGACATGGTCATTCCGGACGCACGCCGGGAAGTGGTCTACGAGTTCGCGGCCGACCACCCGTAGACCGGAACCCGCGTCAGCGGTATTCATCCCGACGAACGTGAGGCACCCGCATGCCGAATTCGTCCCGGCCCGGTCTCCTGCGGCAGCCGGACTTCCGCCGTCTGGTCGCCGCCACCGCGGTCGGTCAGCTGGGCGACCGCATCATCTTCCTGGCGTTGCCCTTCGTCGCCGTCTCGGCCCTGCACGCCGATGAGTTCCAGGTCGGACTGCTGACGGCCGCCGCTGCCGCGGGCTCGCTCCTGGTCGGACTGCCGGCGGGAGCGTGGGTGGACCGCATGCGCAAGCGGTCGGTGATGATCGGCACCGATCTCGTCCGCGCGCTGATCCTCCTGACGGTTCCGCTGGGCTGGTGGTCCGGCCGGCTGGAGGTCCGGTGGCTCTACGCCGTCGCCCTGGCCCATGGGGTGCTGACCGTCTTCTTCGATGTCGCGTACGTCAGTTATCTCCCGCATCTGGTGGGCCGCGGAAGCCTGATGGAGGGAAACGCGAAACTGTCGGCGACGCGCTCGGTGACCAGCGTCGGCGGGCCCGCCCTCGCAGGGCCGCTGATCGGGCTGGTGGGCGCCCCCGTGACGCTGCTGGCCGGTTCGGCAGGGATGGCGATGTCGGGCCTGCTCGCGATGACCGTCCGGAAGCGGGAGGAGATGCCGGAGCCGCGGGGGCGGCCCCGGCTGGGCCGGGAGATCGAAGAGGGCCTGAAGTTCGTCCTGAAGCACCCCACCCTGCGTTCCATCGTGCTCGCGGACGCGGTCTTCAACATCTCTCTGGCCGCATATCAGAGCATGCTGCTGGTGTTCCTGGACCGGCAGCTCGGCCTCCGTCCCTTCGAGGTCGGTCTCGTTCTGTCGGGAATGGGGTGCGGTGCCCTGCTCGGCGCGCTGACGGCCACCACGCTCTCGAAGCGGGCCGGCCAGGGACGGGTGATCTGGCTGGCGTCCCTGACCACCTGTCCGCTGACCGCCGTCATGCCGATGGCGCGACCGGGCTGGAGCATGTACGCCGCCGCGACGGGGCTCGCGGCCCTGTCGTTCGGGGGAGTGGTCCGCGTGGTGGCCCAGTCGAGCCTCCAGCAGGCCCTTACGCCGGATCGGCTCATGGGCCGGATGAGCGCGACGACCCGGTTCGTGGCGTGGGGCGGCATCCCGCTCGGCGGGCTTCTGGGCGGGGCGTCGGGGACGGCGTTCGGAGCGGCGGGCACCCTGTGGATCGGCGCGGCCGGCATGACCTCGAGCGTTCTGCCGACCTTCCTGTCACCCCTGCGCACCCTCCGCGGATCGCCCGTCGAAACGGCTCCGGAGCCCGCGCGCTGAGCGGTCACGACCCGCAGGTCCGCGCAGGACCGGCCGTCCGTCAGGAGAGGTCCCGGGCGACGAGCGCCGCCTGGAGCAGCCGCGCCTCGGCGGGGACCGCGAGGTCCAGTCCGGTCAGCGTGCCCACCCGGTGCAGCCGGTAGTCCAGGGTGTTGCGGTGGATGCAGAGCTCCAGGGCGCTCCGGCGCCGGTTGTGCCCGTGCTCGACGAACACCCGCAGGGTCTCCAGCAGATACGGATGCCCCGCCAGCGGGTCGAGCTTGGCCGCCAGCCGCCGCAGCGCGTCACCGGGGCGCGCGAGCTGGTACTCCAGCAGGACGTCGTCGAGGCGGTACAGCCCCGGTGGCCGGCCCAGTCGCTGGACGAGTTCCAGCACCCGCCCCGCCTCCGCCGCCGCCGTGGGGACGGCTGCCGGTGTCGAGGCCGGGGCGGCGGCCGCGTACACGTGCTGCCCCACCTCCTTCCCGAGCGTCTCCGCCAGACCGGTCACGCCGCAACTGCCCGGCAGCAGGGCGATTCCGGCGACGTGGTCCATCAGCACCGGGACACCGGCCCGCGCTTCGAGCGAGGACTGCACCAGCCTGGCCGCGGGGTTCGACTCGAAGGCCAGGGCGACCACCTCGTGCGCGCCGTCCACCGTGACCCCTGCCGCCTCCGCCAGTTCCTCGTGCGGGCGACCGGTCAGCAGGGCGGTCAGCAGCGCCCGGCGCACCCGCTTGTCCTCGCTGTGGATGTCCTCCTGGGCGTTGCGGTGGGCGAGGACGACCGCCGGCATGGCCGAGTGCAGGCAGGCCAGCAGCCGTGCTCCCGCTCCGGTCAGCTCCTCGGGCTCCGCCGTCTCGGACAGGGCCCGCCACCACTCCTCGGCGCCGATGAGATAGGCGGCGATCACCGCCTCCAGGGGCACGCGTTCCTCGGCCCTGCGGCCCGACCACTCGATGAGGCGCGTGAGGTCTCCCGGGTCCATCGCCCCGCCGTCACGCAGGGCCCGCAGCAGCAGTTCGTAGACCGCGGCGATCGACCGCGTCACCTCACCATCGAGTGTGTGGCGCGGCAGCTCCCCGTAGAACGGCACTTCCGCCGCACAGCGAGCGACGACGTCCGCGGTGAGATCGCTGCTGCGCACGGCCATGCGTGCATGTAGCCCAAGCATCGGCGCATCGTCACACCGCCCCCTGCCTGCGTCAATCGCTGCCCGCCGCGCTGAGACGACCGGCACACGGAATGGCAGGTCGAAAGAATGCGCTTGCACGCAATGATCCACCGGATCAGGAGCGGCGCGGGAGCCCCGTCGGTCATGGTTGCGGTGCGTGGGATTGCCGCCAAAGTCCCATAATAATAAGGCTGTTGTCCACGAGATGCGGGCACTGTCGGTCCAGAGTCTTGCCAGCCCGTCGCGAGCGGTCCTATCCTCACGGGCAGACAGCAGGAAAGCGCTTTCCATCTTCATCAGACCCCGCCGGTGACAGTGGAGTCCTGGCAGCCCGCCGTGACTCCGCAAGCGAGCCGCCATCGATCCGGCGGGGGCTGTGGGCGCGGTGCCGGTACGTCATGGGGTCCTGGACGCACGTCATGACGGCGACACATCGCGCCGCTCTTCACGCTTCGACGGTGACGGCCCTCCGGGGTGCGGCACGCGACGGGGTTTGGCATGTCATGAACATGTCACTCAAGCGTTCGGTCATTCAGTCATTCGGTCACCAGTCATCAGTCACTCGGGCGTTCAGTCACCCGCCCTCCGCAGACGGACCAAGGAGAACGAACATGAAGAGACGAGTCGCCCTGCGACTTCAGGCGGCGCTGGCCACGGCCGCCCTCGCCGCCGCGGCCGGTGTCGTCGTGACGATGCCCTCGGCATCGGCCGCGACCGGTGGCGCCACCGGCTACGCCACCCAGAACGGCGGAACCACCGGCGGAGCGGGCGGTGCGACGGTGCGGGCCACGACGGGCACCGCGATCCACCAGGCCCTGTGCGGCCGGGCCAGCAGCAGTACCCCGATCACCATCGAGGTCGAGGGGACCATCAACCACGGCAACACCACCAAGGTGTCAGGCGACAGCTGCAACACCGCCGCCGGAGTGATCGAGCTCAAGCAGATCAGCAACGTCACGATCGTCGGTGTCGGCAGCGGCGCCGTCTTCGACCAACTGGGCATCCACATACGCCAGTCCAGCAACATCATCATCCAGAACGTGACCGTGAAGAACGTCAAGAAGTCGGGCTCGCCCACCTCCAACGGCGGCGACGCGATCGGTATGGAGAGCGACGTCCGCAACGTCTGGGTCGATCACACCAGTCTGGAGGCCTCGGGCGGGGAGTCGGAGGGGTTCGACGGTCTCTTCGACATGAAGGACAACACCCAGTACGTGACCTTGTCGTACAGCACCCTGCGCAACTCGGGCCGCGGCGGCCTCATCGGTTCCAGTGAGACCGAACTGTCCAACGGCTTCGTCACCTTCCACCACAACCTGTACGAGAACCTCGACTCCCGGACCCCTCTGCTGCGGGGCGGCATCGCGCACATCTACAACAACTACTACGTGAAGCTCAACGAGTCAGGGATCAACTCCCGGGCCGGGGCCCGCGCGAAGGTGGACAACAACTACTTCAAGGACTCCAAGGACGTCCTGGGCACCTTCTACACGGACGCGGCCGGCTACTGGCAGGTCAGCGGCAACACGTTCGACAACGTGACGTGGTCCGCCCCCGGCAGCGAGAACAACCCGGCCGGACCCGACCCGAAGTCCAACACCACCGTCAGCATCCCCTACTCCTACAGCCTGGACACGGCCGCCTGCGTACCCGGCATCGTGGCCGCGACGGCAGGCGCCAACAAGGGCCTGAAGGTGTCGGACGGCAACTGCTCGACGCAGACGCCCACACCGGACCCGACCGACCCCACGCCCGACCCCACCGACCCCACACCGGACCCGACCGGGCCCACCGGCACCAACCTCAGCATCGGCGCCGGCGCCGACGGGACCAGCAAGGCCTCCGGGACGAGCTACGGCAACGTGCGCGACGGTGACCTGAGCACCTACTGGTCACCCGCAGGGGCCACCGGCTCCGTCTCGGTCAAGTGGGCCGCGGCCACCTCCGTCTCCTCGGTCGGCATCCGGGAGGCGTCCGGCTCCGCCGGTAGCCTCGGGTCCTGGCGGCTGGTCAACGGCGACACCGGTGCCGTTCTGACCTCCGGCACGGGGGCGGGCGACATCACGATCCCACCGACCTCGCTGCGCAAGATCACCTTCCAGATCACCGGCTCGACCGGCACCCCGAAGATCGCCGAGTTCGAGACCTACGGCAGCTAGGGTCTTTCGTTTGGATCAGGCTGGATCAGGGAGCGGGGTCCGGTGCGTGCAGCTGCAAGGCGGAGGAGGGAGTCACTGCGGAGCATTGGCGACCGACGACAACGCGGCAGATGCGCGTGCCGGGGCCCGCGAGCCCGGCATGATCCAAACGAGAGGCCCTAGCGGCCACCTGTCCCCGCCCGACCCCGGGGAGTGACCCGCGGCCGTTCCCGAGGGCGTGCCCCCGGGAACGGTCCCCGGCCCGGCCATCGCGCGGCGGTGGCCGGGCCGCGACGGCGTCAGCTCGTGAGGACGACGAGTTGCTGTGTCGCGCGGGTCATCGCGACATAGCGGTCGACCGCCCCTTCGATGCCCGTGCCGAACCCGGCCGGATCCACGAGGACCACCAGGTCGAACTCGAGCCCCTTCGACAGCTCCGGGGTCAGCGAACGGACCCGGGACGTCGCCCTGAACGTGGGATCGCCGATGACGCAGGCGATCCCGTCGGCGTGCGCGGCGAGCCAGGTGCCGAGGACCTCGTCGAGATCCTTCGCCGCTCCGTGGACGACGGGGAGACCGCTGCCGCGGACGGACGTCGGCACGTTGGCGTCCGGGAGCGCCGCCAGGATGACCGGCTCGGCCTCCGCCATGATCTCCTCCGGTGTCCGGTAGTTGATGCTCAGGGAGGCCAGGCGGATCCGGTCGAGCCCGACCCGCTCCAGCCGCTCCTGCCAGGACTCCGTGAAGCCGTGCCTGGCCTGCGCGCGGTCCCCGACGATGGTGAAGCTCCTGGACGGGCAGCGGAGCAGCAGCATCTGCCACTCCGCGTCGGTGAGTTCCTGCGCCTCGTCCACGACGACATGGGCGAACGGGCCGGCGAGCAGGTCCGGTTCGGCCCCGGGCAGTTCCGTGCCGTCGACCAGGGTGTCCTTGAGGTCCTGCCCGTGCAGCATCGTGACCGCGCCCTCCCCGTCGGCGTCGGCTTCGAGCAGGGAGTCGATGACGTGGGCCATGTGTTCGCGTTCGGCGGCGACGGTCGCCTGGTGCCGGCGTCTGCGCAGCGATGCCTCCGGGTCGCCGAGCCGCTGGCGCGCCGCGTCCAGGAACGGCAGATCGGAGACGGTCCAGGCCCGGGCGTCGGCACGCTGCAGCCGTGACACGTCGTCCCGGTCGAGCCAGGGCGCACAGATACGCAGGTAGGCGGGCACCGACCACAGGTCGCCCACGAGATCGGCGGCCTCGACGAGCGGCCACGCGCCGTCGAATACCTGCAGCAGCTCCCGGTTCTGCAGCAGGGACTTGCGGAGCAGTCCCTCCGGGGCGCCGCCGTCGTGCTTGTCCATCAGGAGGGTGACCAGTTCCTCCAGGACCTGGTCGCGCGCCTCGTTGTGCGGGACACCCGGTGCCGCTTCGAACGCCACCGCCCAGTCGGCGGCGGTCACCCGGACATCCGACCACGGGGTGGTGACCGTCATGCCCTCGGTGGGCGGGTCCTCGTAGAACCTGACGGCCGCCTCGACCGCCCGCACCAGATCCGCGGACGACTTCAGGCGGGCCACGTCCGGGTCCCCCTCGGCCGTCGCCGCGGCTCCCTCGGCGACGAGATCGCGCAGGGTGCACGTCTGCACGCCCTCCTCACCGAGGCTCGGCAGCACGTCGGCCACGTACCCGAGGTACGGCTCGTGGGGGCCGACGAACAGCACACCGCCCCGGTGGTGGCCGAGCCGGGGATCGGAGTAGAGGAGATAGGCGGAGCGGTGCAGGGCGACGACGGTCTTTCCCGTACCGGGGCCGCCGTCGACGACGAGAGCGCCGCGTGATCCCGCCCGGATGATGGCGTCCTGGTCGGCCTGGATGGTGCCGAGCACGTCCCGCATCCGGGCCGACCGGTTCCCGCCGAGGGTGGCGATGAAGGCGGACTGGTCGTCGAGAGCGGCATGCCCGGCCACCCCGTCGGGCGTGAACACCTCGTCCCAGTAGTCGCTGATCCGGCCGTGGGCCCAGCGGTACCTGCGGCGGCTCGCCAGCCCCATCGGGCTGGCGTGGGTCGCTCCGAAGAACGGCTCGGCCGCGGGGGAACGCCAGTCGAGCAGCAGCCTGCGGCCGGAACTGTCCGTGAGGCCGAGCCGGCCGACGTACACGGGCTCCGAACCGTCGGCGCCGACCATGTGCCCCAGGCACAGGTCGATCCCGAACCGGCGCAGCGTGCGCAGGCGGGCGGTGAGCCGGTGGATCTCGATGTCCCGGTCCATCGCCTGACGCCCCATGCCGCCGGGCGCCCTGCGTTCGGCGTCGAGGCGCTCGGACAGCTCGGCGACCGACTCCTCGAGGCAGGTGGCGATGGCCGCGAAATGCTCCTCGTCGCCGGCGATCAGCTTCGGCTCGGCCTTGGGGGAGAGGCGGTCGGGAAGGCCGAAGGCACTGGTGGTGAGAGAGGTCATGGTCAGCGGCTCCGTTCCGAGGTGGTGCCCGCGAAGTCCGTCGGTGTGCACTCCCACACCTCCGCGCGCCGTGCCCACGACCGTGAGGGGATTCCCCGTACCGGTTCCGCGTCGCCGCACGACCCGAGAACCGACAAAAACATATGCACTTCGTGAATCTCCCATTTCCTCAGCTTCTGGCCTCGAAGGGTGATTGTGCGGTACACCCGGGGCCTTGCCGCAAGCCCCCCACTGCGCTATAAGTTGAAAGTGGCAAGAGGTGGGGGTTCCCCTTGCCCGCATTCCCGCCGACGGACGCCGCGGAGGAAAGCGCTCCGCGGAGCGCGTTCCCGGCGAAGGTCACCTGTCCGCTTCGTCGTCGGTGTCATCGAAGAGGAACATGGTCCCGAGACGTCCGCCCTTGCCCGAGCTGATGACCCCGCTGTCAACCTCGGGCGTGCCCCGGAGGTACGCACCGCCGTAACCGTGGCCGGCCAGGAAGACACCCCAGGTGAGCACCCCCGGTTCGGTCGGTCCGCCGCCCGGCGCAGGGAACTCCTCCGGCACGGGACGCACCCGGCGCTGGAGGATGGACGGGCCGCCCACCGCCGCGCGCACCTGGGCTGACCATTCGCCGGCGGATGTCCGCCACCCCGCGAGCACGTCCAGGCCGCTGTGCGAACTGCTCGCCTTGAGCACCAGGTCCTCGCGGTGCGCCAACGCGAAGCGGACGAGGTCCACGCGCTCGCCCGCGACCTCGGTCTTCTCGTCCCGGACCAGCCGGGTCCACGGGAGCAGGCCGTCGATGACCTCCAGTTCCCCAGCGTCGAACAGGGACCGGTTCCGCGTGTCACTGAGGAGGGCCAGCGCGGCCTTGCTGCCGTACACCTCGTTCTCCAGCGGAGTGAACAGACTGACCAGCCCCCGGTCCGCCGCCCGGGAGAGGGGCGCGAGCAGGGCCACGTCCTCCGTGTCGGCGACGTCGTTGATGACGAACCAGCGGTGTACGAGGTCGACCCGGCGACCGGCCACGTGGACCCCGTCCGCGCGGTACTCCACCTCTCCGAGATGGCAGGGCACCGCGTCGATGCCGTGGGGTGCGAGCAGGGCGGCCATGCGGCGCAGGTGCGGCTCCATCGACGCGTAGCTGCCGGGCCACTCGACCAGGGCGACCACCGGGTTCGCGGAGCGGTCGAAGTCTGGGAACGACTCCTCCCACAGGTCCAGCAGCACCTCGGTCCCGTCGGTGAACCGCAGGCCGTGTTCCGCAGCGAAGGAGGCGATGTAGGGCTCGCGCAACAGGGCGTGGTTGAGCAGCGCGATGTCCCAGCCGCCGAGCGGGCTGCCGCCGTTGAGTTCGAGGAGGCGGAAGCCGTCCCGCTCGCGGTAGAGGTCGGCGCGGGCGCTGCGAGGGAGTACACGAGGCCGGCCGTCGGCCCGGAGCGCGGCGCCGGTCCGTACCGCAGGCCAGCCGAGGGCAGCGGTGAAGGCGCGCAGGTCACCGCCGTGGAACCGGTCGGGAAGCGTCAGAAGGAGGTCGTACAGGCGGCTCAGCCTCGCACCGGCCCGCCGGCTCTCCTCGTGGCCGAGGAAGACCGGACGGGTCAGGAACTCGCTTCCGTAGATGTCCCCGGCGAGGGGCGAGTCCGCGCACACGCGTTCCGGGGTGCAGCCGGCCGGCAGTCCTGTCAGGTAGTCCCGGACCAGCCGGGCCGCGGCGGACATCAGGCGACCTCGATGCGGACATCCGCGAGCACCTGGGCCGCGGCCGTGTTCACCTCGGCGGCGGTGCCGGCGTGCAGGATCACGTATCCGACCCGTGAGTCGTTGTCCCCGGGCGCGCGCACGTGGCCGCCCGGCTGGACGGTGAGCCTGCTCCGTGCCACCGCGTCCGAGTCGCCGATCCCGCTGACCGAGCGGAGGACCCCGCCCCGGGGCGGGGTCAGGAAGCGGATTCCGGCCGCCGTGTCGGCGGTGGGAGCGAGGGACGGCTCCTCGCCGAGTGCGATCTGTACGTAGATCCTCGCCTCGTCGATCCCGCGGGCCTGCCGCATGAGGGCGACGATGTGGTCCCCGGGCAGCCGGGCCCCGAGTTCGATGATGCGGGTGGTGCCGTCGGGGAGCAGCTTGAGTTCGGTGTGGGCGATGCCGTTCGTGATGCCGAGGGCGTGCGCGGCCGCCACCGCAGCCTGCTGCAGGGTGCGTACCGACGCCTCGTCCAGTTCCGCCGGCACGGTGTGCCCGAACTCGGCCCGTGCGGCGCCTTCGGTGGTGAACTTGTCGTAGGGCGGCAACGGCGTCGCCACGCCCCCGGCCACCACCGTCTCGATGCTGAACTCGGTGCCGCCGACGTACTCCTGGACGATCACATGGGCGTCCAGCGGGATGCCGTGCGGCATCTGGAAGAGATGGGACCTGGCGGTCGCGAAGGCCGTCGCCAGCTCCTCGTCACTGCCGACCACGGACACTCCCCAGGAGCCGGACTGCTCGGAGGGCTTCACGACGACGGGGTAGGCCAGGCCTGCCGTGTCCACCAACTGGTACGCCTCTTCGAGGGTGCGTGCGGCCAGGGTCAGCGGGGCCGGAATGCCCTGTTCGGTGAAGGCGCGCGCCATGATGCGCTTGTTACGGCAACTGAGCGCCCGGGTCGGGTCGTTGCCAGGAAGTCCGAGTGCGGCGGCAAGCTGCGCCACCAGCGGGGTCAGGAACTCCCAGCAGGCGACGACACCGTTGACGTCCTCGGCCCGTGCCAGCCCGGTGAGCCGGCGCAGTGCGCCCTCGCTGTCGGAGAGATCGACGAAGGCGAGCTTTCCGGCTTCCTCGATCTTGTGCTTGAGCGTGGGGGAGTACCACTCCTCGTAGACGTCCGGGTGCGTGACGACGACGACTTCCACGTCGAGGTCCCGAGCGGCGTCGATGACGTACTCGCCGGTGTTCCCCATCGCTTCGAGGAGAAGGAGCTTGGGCATGGTGGTGGGGCCTTCCTCGGCGGTCGGTGTGCTGGTGGCGCCGTTGTGCCGGCGTGGCATTCGGGTGTGGGTGTGTGTGGGTCACAGGGCGAACAGCGGGGCCGCGTACTGCTGCGGGCGCTGACTGATGAGACGTGCGCGCAGGGCGCGGGCCGCGTCGCCGGTGAGACCGAGGCCTTCGGCCACGCAGCGGAACGTGACGTAGCGGGCCTGCGCGTCGTCGGTCCGCAGGCGGGCCAGCCACGGGTCCAGGCGGCGCATGGCCTCGGTCACCGAGCCGTCGGGTGAGCCCAGTGCGTCCGGCCGCGACGACAGGTCGCGCTCGCGCTGGAGTTCTGAGAACCCGCAGACGTCCCGGCTGACCCGCTCGGCTTCGTCGAGAGTGTCCACAGCACGCGAACAGAGAGCGCCCGCGAGCCGGTTGCGGTCCAGGACCTGCTGGATGCTGCGGCGGTAGACGCGGGGACTGGCGTCGGTGAGGACCACCGGCCTGCCGGTGTCCCGTACGACGCACCCACCACGCCGGCCGCGGGCGGCGGCGACCAGGAGCGCACTGGCCTCCGAGGGATGCCAGGCGAAGACGTGCTCGACACAGGTGGTGTCGTCCTCGGTGAGAGTGAAGTAGTCGGTGCCCAGACCGGGCAGCAGATCGTGCTCCGGGATCTCGCAGTCGAGCCCCGGGCCCGCGAGGTGGAGGGTGGCCCGCACGCCTGCCGTGGCGCACGCCGCGATCACCAGGGCGTCCGGCAGCGGACTGAGCAGCGTGGGCTCGTCACCGCGGGCGAAGACGTCCCCTCCGACGTCGACGACCTCGACCTCGTCGACGTCGTACCTCTCGGCTGTCTCCGCGATCTGGCGGGCCAGTTGAGTGACTCCTCCGTACGGATCGAGCAGCCCCAGCGTGACAGGGAGCTCGGCGGCCAGCCGCGGAAGCGTGGAGCCTCCCGGCGCGAGGGCGGCCGAGTCCGCGGTGATCCGGGAGACACTCGGGGTGAGGGGCCGAAGGCCTGTGAAGTCCCGCGCGGAACGAGGGCCGGGGAGCGGGTCGACGACCAGACGTTCCCACGCGTAGCTGAGCACCACCGCCGGTTCGTCGCCGTGCAGCGCGCGGTGCACGAGGGTCGTGCCGATCACGTCGCCGCCGCCGCCGGCGGCGATGAGGAGCTGGGTCATTGCGCACCCTTCGGTCGTTGGAGGATTCCACCGGAGACAGCGGAGGAATGTGGTGGATGGCCGTGAACCAGCCCCGTGCAAGGTCTCAATGGCCGAATGTGCGAGGTGCCCGGCATGAATCGGTCGGTGCGTGAGGTGGGCGGTCCGCGTGCGGAATGCAGGCCTTACGGGTTTCCGGGCAAACGCATACCACCGGCCCGGCGCGGTCACCGGCGTCTCTTCGATGACCGCACCGGGAGGAGTGGCTGAGAAAGGCAGTCAGGCCTTTGCGGTTTTCAGCCCTGAGATACTGAGCGGTTCGCTGCCCATGTGCTTCTGCGCGCGCTTGTTGCTCATGTGCAGGCCGGCATAGTATTCGCGGTCCAGATCGATGACCTTCTTCGAGAAGAGCATCCACGACAGGGTGTCGCGATACTTGAAACCGGCCGGCGTGAGCTGAATGCGGTTGGTCGGCAGCCTGCGAAGAAGCCCGACCTCCTCCGCCGCTTCGAGTACCGGCTCGAAGAGATGCGCCATCTCCTGGTATCCGAAGCGGTTGAGCTCGTTCAGGTCCAGATCGAAGGAGTCGAGGACGAGCCGCTTGCGGACGATTTCCTCGTCGTTGAGGACGAAGCCGGTGAGCGGGGTCAGTTCGTGGGCCCGTGCCTTGGTGATGTAGTCCGCCACCTCGGTCAGGCTCGGCTTCACGCTGCCGACCATGTAGTCGACCGAACTGGTGTAACTGCGCGCGCCGGCTCCGAGCCCCAGCAGCGGAACACCGTGGAAGGTCAGAACCTTCTGCTGGTATCCGCCACGGCCCAGCTTCTTGTAGCGGACGTTCGACTCCTGCACGTAACCGGCCTCGCGGAACGTGGCGTTCGCGTAGTCGTACCGTTCGTACAGGTCCGGACTCATCATGTACTGGTACGCGCCGGTCTTGGAGAACCACGCGTCCGGCCGGACGGTCAGGAAGTACGTGCTGATCGTCTCGGGGGCGAGCGCCGCCAGTTCGTCGACGGAGTGCCGCCAGCTCTCCGGCGTCTGCCCCGCGAAGCCCATGATCAAGTCGGTACTGAGATTGGGCAGTTGCTTCTCGCGGGTTATCTCGATGGCCCGGCGGGTGACCTGCTCTCCCGCCTGGCCGCGGCCGGCTTCCCGGATCTCGGAGGGCACCAGCGACTGGATGCCGATGTTCGCCCTGGTGAGACCCAGGTCGATGAGCCCCTCCAGGGTGCCGGGCTCCTTCACGATGGAGTCCGGGGTGGCCTCGATGGCCACCTCCTCCACCGTGCTGCGCCAGTTGGGGTACACCTCGTCGAAGGTGGCGAAGAGCTGCTCGAAGTGACGCAGGCTCAGCAGGCTGGGAGTGCCGCCACCGATGTAGATGGTGCGCAGGCGGCGGCTCTGGATGATCTCCGTGTGGTCGCGGATCTGCGTGCACAGCGCGTCCATGTACGCGTCGTACACGTCCATGTCCTCGGAGATGACGGTGTACAGGTTGCAGAATCCGCACTTGTATCGACAGAAGGGCACGTGCAGGTACAGGTTGAGTTCGGGAACCGGGTGTCGCTGCAGATCCTCTGCCCAGATCTCCCCGATGTTCCGGGTTCCGTTCAGTGGGCGGTAGGCGGAGCGGGAAGGGTACGCGTAGTTGAAGGGCGGTATGACGCCCTGCTCGATGTGCCTGGCGAGCTCGTCGCGAATAGCGCTCAACGTGCCTGATCCTTACGTACGGAGGTACGGCTTCGGACTGCCTGCCGGCCGGGAGCGATGCCGCAGATCAAGGCGGCACGGAATGAGGTGTGGAGTGAACGGGCGTGTTCAGGGACACGCGCGGGAATTCGTATGGGCGGTGCCCCGCCCCGCAAGCCACTTCCCCCGGCGGCTCTGCTCTCGCCCAACTGCCACGCAAATCAAGCTTGTCGGTCGATGCGTACAGCAATGGCGGAGGCTTTTTCAGTAGAGCGGTGGGAGCGAGGGGGCCGACAGGAACAGAACCTACGACGATCTCGGGTGTCCACTGTTGCCTTCTCCGAACTTGTCCGCACTGTGAGACCGACCGGAGGAAGGGTGATCTGCCGACGCTCGTACGGTTACGGTCGCCGGACCGAACAGGCCGACTCAGGAGGCGAGTTGAGGTACCGGAAAGCCGTGGCGCCGCGAAGACACGTTGAATTTTGAAGGACACGAATTCGCTTTCCGGGCCATCGGCCGGGAAGTGCGTGAGCGGCCTGCGCGCCTGTGCATACGCGCCCCGCTCGAGAAGTGACCGGCCTTCGGGTCGCCAGGGCGCCGCCGGCCTTGCTGCGGCCATTGCCGACATGAGTGCCAACAGGCCTGCTGAGCCGTACGAAGTCGAAGTCCCCGGTCCTGACCCGCTCGCGAACACCGCCTCCGTCCCTCCGTTCTCCCCTGCCCGCACATGCGGTTGGCGGGGCGCCTTCCGCAGGGTCAACCCCCGGGGCGGGGCGCGGAAACCGGTGCCGTCGCGCCCCACCCGCGTGACCGGCACCGCCACGGCCGGGACGGGTCAGGGACGTCCGCGCAGCGGGTGATTCCGCGCGCCCCCATCCGGCACGGGACCGGCCGAGTGCCGGATGCCGCCGGCGCCGAGCTCACGATCGAACTGGAGTGACCCATGACCGCGTCAGACATCAAGCGCATCGCGTACATCCGATCGATCCCGATCTCGCGCGCCGGCCCCTACATACCGGCGTTGGCCCGGACCGTCACGGACACCGGCCGGGACGCCCACATCCTGTACACCGACGGTGACTGCGCCACCGAGGACTTCCCCGGCGGCACCTGGGAGAAGCTGCCCGAGGACGCCACCCCCGACCAGATCGTCGAGCGAGTACTCGCCTGGGGTGCCGACGGCGTCGTCTCGCTGGCCTTCCCCGACGAGGCCGGGCTGCGCGACGCGGTGGTGAAGGCGAAACTCGCCCGGCACGGCATCCCGATGGTCTCCAACGGACTGGAACCCTCGCGGCTGCTGGCCGACAAATGGGAGACGAAGAAGATCCTGGCCGACCACGGCCTGGACACCCCGCAGGGCATGCTCATCGACGGCACACTGCTGAAGAACGGTGCGGCCGAGGTCCCGGTCTACGCGGACATCATCCGGCTCAAGGCGGCGGAGATCGGCTTCCCGCTCCTCACCAAGGCGGTGTGGGGAAGCTCGGGCAACGGCATCCGCTTCATCCGCGACCATGCGGATCTGGAGGAGTACCTGGCGACCCCCGACGAGGGGAACTTCGTCCTGGAACAGTGCGTCACCGGCGAGCTGTGCACGGTCGAACTCGTGGGAGCGGACGGCGAGTACGCCGTGCAGCCGCTCTGCTTCACCGGTCCGACCGGCGGCAAGCCCACCTTCGCCTTCTGGGAGCTGCGCTCATCGGCGCCACGCCCCGCGGACGACGCCGCCTTCGCGCCGGTCGCGGAGAAGCTGAAGAAGCTGTGCACCACCCTGGGCGTCACCGGTGTCATCAACCTGGACATCATCTACAGCCGCGGCACCTACTACGTCCTGGAGATCAACCCACGGGTCTCCGGTGCCACCGCCCTCGGCGTGGCCGCCTCGGACCACAACACGTACCTGAGCATGACCGAGATCCTGCTCGGCCAGTGGAAGGCGCCGGCCGAGCCGGTGCTGCCCCGGCGCCGCTGGTCCCTGGAGTTCCCGGTCAACAACGTGACCGACGCCTTCACCAAGGAAGCCGAACAGGCCCTGGACGTCGTACAGATCACCCCCACCCTCGTGGTCGACGGGCGCGAGTACGGCGGACTGATGATCGTCTCCTGCGAGTACGGCGCCGAGGCCGGCTTCCTCCGGCGGATCACGTCCCTGGACGCGGCCCACCACGTTCTCTCCCCGGCCATGCTGGCGCAGCTCGAAGGGCTGCTCGCCACCCCGGCCCCGCAGGCCGTCGGCTGACCGGCGGATCCAGTGTCCTCGGCCCCGCCCCGCACGAAAGGCCTCTACGCCCGATGTCCGATCCGTACGTCCACCTGCCTGCCGCCGACGTCCTGGAGTCCCTCGCCGCACACGGCGAGTCCGAGATCAAACAGCTCCGGGAGTCCTGGGACGGCCTCCGGGCCGACCGCTACCTGAAGGACGGCGCCGGCTACCGCCGTCGCCGCTACAGCGAATTCCACCTGACCGGCAAGGGCCTGGTCCGCGCCCCGCACGGAGCGTTCCGCCAGGCACTGGCGGTCAACCCCCTGCACGGCGGGGTGGACCGGGAGTTCGCGCCCATCGAGCAGGAGGTGGCGGCCTCGCCCCTGCTCACCGCTCTCGTCCGCACGCTCCTCGCCCGGCTCCCCGGCACCTTCGACATCGACTCCGGCGCCATCGGCATCCACCAGATCCGCATCCTCGCCTCCCGCGACGCCGAGGGACTGCCGGCGCCGGAGGGCGTGCACGAGGACGGCCACCACTTCGTGGCCCAAGTCCTCATGCGCAGGCAGGACGTCCGCGGTGGTGTGTCCCAGTTGTACGGCCGGGACAGGAGCCCGCTCCTGCGTACACTGCTCAGCGAGCCCTTCGACACGCTCATCATCGACGACCGGCGCGTGTTCCACGGTGTGTCGCCGGTCGAGGTGACCGACGGGATGCCCGTGGGGGTGAGGGACATGCTGCTCGTCGACTTCTTCCCGCGCGGTGGCGAGCCGGACGGGGCGGGTGCATGAGCCCGCTGCCGGGCCGGCCGGACACCCGTGACGTTCCGTCGGGTGGCAAGGGCGTCGACGGGACGGGCCGAAGCCGCCGGGGAGCGGCCGGCTCCGGTGACCGCGGAGGGCCGCGATGAGAGGGCGGGAGGTCCTGGAGAAGTGGGGGCTGCCCGACCTGGCGGGGAACGGCCGCTTCGTCTCCGCGAACATCATGGACAGCCTCGGCAACGGGCTGGTTCTCGCCTTCACCGTCATCTACTTCACCACCACGACCTCGCTGTCGCTCGGCTCGATCGGCGCCGCCCTGTCGCTGGGGCAGTTGCTCGCCCTGCCCACCCCCGTACTGGCGGGCTCACTGATCGACCGGCTCGGCGCCCGCAAGGTCGTCATCGCCGCCAACCTCATCTCGGCGGCCGGCTTCACCGCCTTCCTGGCAGCGGACACCGTAGGGAAGATCGTCGTCGTCCAGTTCGTCGTCCAGGCGGGCTCCAGCATCTACTGGACCGCCGGCCGCGGCCTCGTCCTCCTGGCCGCACACAGTCACGACCAGGCCCGCTGGTTCGGCTTCATCGGCGCGCTGCGCAACATCGGGGGCGGGTTCGGAGCGGCCGTCGCCTCGCTGGCCCTCGCGGTCGGCAGCGACTGGATCCGGCTGCTGATCGTGGTCAACGCGGCCAGTTTCGTGATCGCCGCATGCCTGATCGCCGGCTGGCGACCCGTGACGGAGGACCGGTCGCCCCGGCACATCCGTACGCGGAAGGGCGAGGGGTACGCCGTCGTACTGCGCGACACGCGCTACCTGCGGCTGGTCCTCGCGAACCTGGCGTTCGTGCTCGCCGCGAGCGTGCTGCCGGTCCTTCTCGCCGTCTACCTCACCGAATCCCTGCACGTCGCCACGTGGCTGGTGGGAGCCTGCACGGTCGGCAACATGGCCCTCGTCGCTCTCGTGCAGACCCTCGTCGCCCGGATGACCGAACGCCGCCGCCCGACCCGGGTACTGGCACTGGCCGGTGTGGTCAACGCCGTCGCGTTCACCGTGTTCGGGCTGCTGCTCGCGGTGCCCGGCTGGGTCGTCGTCGCAGGCCTGGTGCCGGCGATGGCGGCGTTCACGGTTGCCGAGATGCTCAGCGTGCCGTCGAGCGGCGAGCTGAGCGCCTCACTGGCACCGGAGCACATCCGGGGCCGCTACCTCGGCGCCTTCCAGCTGTCCTGGACCCTCGGTAACGCCATGGCCCCGGCTCTGCTCACCATGCTCCTGGGGCACGGGCCCGCCTGGCCCTGGGCGGTCCTCGGGGCGCTGAACCTGCTGGTGGTGCCGCTGGTGCTGAGCCTCGGCGACGCCCCTGCGCAGGACGGTCCACGGACGGAGAAGGCCGCCGCCCCCACAGCCGAGCCGGTCGAACGCCCTTAGTGAACTCCCTTTGTTAAAGCCCCTGTTGAACCGTCGCCCATCCGATTGGATACGATCAAGTGCCGGCATTCACTGGCCTTCGGGCAGTCACACAGATCGCGGGCCCCGCGCTGCCCGTCATCTCCTTCGCGGCGCGCCTGCCCGCAGCGATCTGCCCCATCGCCACTCTCCTGATGCTGACCGAGCTGGACAGCATCGGCACCGCGGGAATCGCGGCCGGAATGCTGTGGACCGGCCAGGCCGTGGGCGGCCCGTTCCTCGGCCGCTACGCCGACCGCCGAGGCCACCGGCCCGTCATCCTGGCAGCCTCCCTCGCGAACGCGGCCGCCCTGGCTCTGTTCGTCGCAGCGGCGCTCACCGGCACGCCGCTCGTCGTACAAGCCGTGCTCGCCGCGGTCGTCGGTCTCACCGTGCCGCAGATCGGGCCGCTCTCCAGGACACGGTGGGTGGTGCTGACCGGACCCGCCGACGGGAAGGCCGGCACGGGCACCCGGGAACTGACCCGCCGCGCGCTCTCCTTCGACACCGCAGTCGACGAACTCAGCTTCATGGCAGGACCCGCCCTCGCCGGGGTGACCGTGGTCCTGATCCACCCCGCGGCCGGACTCGTCCTGGCGGGAGCGGTCATCGCGGTCTTCGGGACCCTCTTCGCCCTCCACCCCACGGCCCCACGGGGCAGAACCACACAGACCTCCGCACGCGGGAGGCTGCTGCATCCCGCACTGATCGCCGTCTTCGCCATGGCGCTGCTCCAGGGAATGATCTGGGGAAGCGCCAACGCCGGCACGAGCGCACTCTCCGAACACCTCGGCGACACCGGAATGGCCGGTCTGGTGTGGGGCGCGATGGCGGTGACCAGCTCACTCACCGGCCTCGCCATGACGATGCGCCCGAGCGCGATGGAGCTGACACTCCAGCTCCGTCTCGCCATCGCCGCGCAGGCGCTCCTCCTGCTCCCGCTGCTCCTCGTCGACAGCTTCATCGGCGCCACCGCGGCCATCGCAGGTATCGGGTTCGCGGTGGCCCCGCACCTCATCGCGGTGTTCAACCTCGGGGAACACATCGCCCCGATGGAGCGCATGGGGGAAGCCATGGCCTTCCTCGGCAGCGGACTCATCATCGGCCAGGGCGTCGCCGCACTGGCGGCAGGACAGCTGGCCGAGCACCACGGCCACCACAGCGCCTTCCTGCTCACCTGCGCCTCGGGAGCGGCAGCGCTCGTCGTCGCCCTCGTCTGCGTACGCCCCGGAATCATCGAAACGCACCGCGCCCCCCGCGCGGCGGAGAGCGGACTCGCCGAAGCCTCCGCCGGCTGACCCCGCGCAACTGCCCGGACGGCCTCGCGCCGGAGAGAGGAAACCCGATGACGTACGTCATTGCAGAGCCATGTGTGGACCTCAAGGACAAGGCCTGCATCGAGGAGTGTCCCGTCGACTGCATCTACGAGGGCCGGCGGTCCCTGTACATCCACCCGGACGAATGCGTCGACTGCGGAGCCTGCGAGCCGGTCTGCCCGGTCGAGGCGATCTTCTACGAGGACGACACCCCGGAGGAGTGGAAGGACTACTACAAAGCGAACGTCGAGTTCTTCGACGACCTGGGATCGCCCGGTGGCGCCGCGCGGCTCGGCCCGATCGACAAGGACCACCCCCATGTCGCGGCGCGATGACATGGCGGCCGGCGCCGCGGAGGTGCGGCCGTGAACATCACCCTCGTCGACGACATACGGCGCATCCCCGCCCACTCATGGGACGCGCTGTCCGGTCCGGCGGGCCTCTACCTCTGCCACCAGTGGCTCGCCGCCCAGCAGGACGATCCCACCGCCCAGGTCCGGTACGCACTGGTCCACGACGACGGCCTGCTGATCGCCGCCGTCCCGCTCCACGTAGTCGACAGCGAGCCCAACGACCTCTACCGCGTGCACGAGGTCGTCCCCGGCAGGCCTCCGGTCAGGACCCTCCTGGCGGGCGCCCGCCGCGGCTACCTGAACGCCCCGCTCCTGCACCCCGCCCTCACCCCTGACCACAGGCGCGAGGCGCTGCACCACCTCGTGACGGCGGTCCGGTCCCTCGCCGCCGCCGAGCAGGCCCAGCCGTGGTGGCTGTACGTCACCGACACGGCGGCCACCGAACTCGCCGACGTCTGCGGGACCGAGCCCGTGCGGCTGAACGAGGACGCCCGCATCCCGCTTCCCGGCAGCACCTTCGCGGACTACCTCGCCGGCCTGCCCTCCAGACGACGCGTCGCCATCCGCCGCGAACGCCGCGCCTTCGCGGAAGCCGGATACGAGCTGCGCACGCTACGTCTCTCCCAGTGCGCCGAGGCCGTCGGCGCACTGGCCGCACAACTCCAGGCCCGCCACGGCCACCCGGCCGACCCCGCCTTCATGACGCGGCTCATGCGCGACCAGGCCGACGGCATGGCCGACAGCGGAGTCGTCATCGCCGCCTTCGCCGAAGAACACATGGTCGCCTTCAGCCTCTTCTACCGCCACGCGGGAACCCTCTGGCTCCGCTCCACCGGATACGACTACGCGCAACTGCGAGGAGCACACGAGTACTTCAACCTGGTCTACTACCTCCCCATCGAGGACGCCTACGCCCAAGGCGCCACCGCACTCCACCTCGGCATGGAGTCCCTCAGGGCCAAAACCCTCAGGGGAGCGGTCACTTCGCCGCTGTGGGCGCTCGAAGGGTCCTGACCTGAGGACCCTGTTCCTGCGACGAGGCCGTAGGGTCCCTCGAATGCGTATGTATCTCTCCTCCTTCCGCATGGGGAACCATCCCGACCAGCTGCTCGCCCTCCTGGACGCGCCCGGGCCCGCCGACATTGCGGTGATCGCCAACGCGACGGACGACCAGCCCCCGGACCGACGCGCTGCCGGGGTGCGGCGGGAGACGGAGGCCCTCCACTCGATCGGGCTTCGGCCGGCCGAGATCGACCTGCGCGCGTACTTCGGCAGGCCGAGGGAGGACGTCGAGGCCGCGTTCGCCCCCTACCCTGCCGTCTGGGTGCGCGGCGGCAACGTGTTCATGCTCCGCCACGCCCTCGCCCGCAGCGGAGCGGACGCCGTGCTCGGCGCGCGGCTGCGCCGGGACGACCTGGTGTACGGCGGCTACAGCGCGGGCGCCTGCGTGCTCGCACCGAGTCTGCGCGGCCTGGAGCAGTGCGACGATCCGAACGCGGTCACGGAGACCTACGGCGATCCGGTCACCTGGGACGGGCTGGGCCTCCTGGACCACGTCGTGGTGCCGCACATCGACTCGCCCGGCCACCCCGAGTCCGAAGTTCTCGGACGGGTGGCCGCCGACTACCGCGCGAAGGGGATCGCGCACCGGACCCTGCGCGACGGTCAGGTGCTGGTGGCCAAGGACGGCCGCACACGGGTCTGCTGAGGCCCGGTCGCCTGCCTCACCACGCGCGGCGCCGCCGCCGCCGTCGCGCGGAGCCGGTACACGTCGGGCTGCATGCCGACGAGCTCGGTGAAGCGGGTGCTGAAGGTGCCGGTCGACGGGCAGCCGACGGCGAAGCAGACCTCGGTGATGCTGAGGCCACCGTGCCACAGCAGCACCGAGGCGCGCTCGACACGACGGGCCATCAGGTACGCGTACGGAGACCTGCCGTAGGCCAGCCGGAAGGACCGGCCCAGCTCTCCGGCGGTCATGCCCGCGTCGGCGGCGAGGGTTTCGACGTTCAGGGGGCGCGCGTACTCCCTGTCTATTCGGTCGCGGACACGGCGTAGCCGCGCCAGGTCGCTGAGGCGCTGCGCCGCGAGGCGCGCCCGCCCCCACGAGGGGTGACACATGCGTGAACTCCGTTCGTCGGGGTCCGTGGGCACTCCGGTCCCGGCCTGGCCTGGCCGGAGACGGTGTGGGTGCCGGACGGATCAGCGAAGTTCCTGGATGCGGACCAGGTTGCCCGCGGGGTCGCGGAAGGCGCAGTCGCGGATGCCGTAGGGCTGCTCGGTCGGCTCCTGGACCACCTCGGTGTCGCCGGCCCGGACCTTCGCGAACGTACCGTCGAGATCCGGCGTGGCCAGCAGGATCCAGCCATAGGTGCCCTTGGCCATCATCTCGGTGATCGTGCGGCGCTCGTCCTCGGTGATGCCGGGGTCGACGGCGGGCGGCGCGAGCAGGATGGACGTACTGGGCTGACCGGCCGGACCGACCGTGATCCAGCGCATCTTGCCCTGGCCGACATCGCTGCGGACCTCGAAGCCGAGTACGTCGCGGTAGAAGGCCACGGAGGCGTCCGGGTCGTCGTGCGGGAGGAAGCTCGTGTGAATGCTGATGTCCATGGCGATCATGCTAGATCCGGCCCCATGGCCCGCGCTTCTCGATTCCTGACCGATCCGGCCGATCGGGTCGCGCGTCCCACGGCGCTCCGCCGGTCCGTTGGGCCGGGGTGGTGTCGGAGCCCGCTGGTAGCGTGCCGCATCCGGGTGAAACGATCATGAGGGGACGGCGAGGGCTGTGCGGGAAGTGATGTGCCACGAGGTCGGCACGCAGCGCAGGGAGGACGCGCTTGCGGACATCGCCGGACGGACCCATGGGCGATGGCACTGGATGCGCTACGACGACGCGTCCCCGGGGAGGCTGCGGGAGACGTGTGACGAGCTCCTCGACCACGTCGCGGCCCGCACCGCGGAGGATTCCGCGCCCGACGAGGTCGCGCGCGCCGCTCTGCGGACCGCGGCCGAGTGCTCGCTCGGAGTGCTGAGCGTGGGCTGCTTCCCCAACGGCGACCAGGAGATCGCGTTTCCGCTGATCGACGAGGTGCTGAGCAGCGAGGACATAGCGTTCGGCGACCTCGTCGAGGCGGCTCCCACGGCGCGGACGTGGTGCGACGCGTTCGAGCTCTGCCTGGTCAGCGGTCTGGTGGGGGAATGGGAGCGGGTGATCGGCCTGCTGCTGCGGGAGGACTACGCGCCCGCGGTGCGCGACGGAGTGCCGTACTCGACGTTCGACTCCCTCTCCGAGCCGGCCGACCTGGCCGCGATGGACGCGCTGTGCGGCTATCTGACCGCGTCGTCCGGGCATCTGCCCCGCGACTGGCCGACCGTGACGCTGTGCAAGCCCGACGTGGAGGAGCGGGCGGGGGCGGCTCGGAAACTGGACGCGGTAGGTCCCCTGACACCCGACCAGCGTCTCCTGCGCGTCCTTCTCGACGACGACCGTCACGCCTTCGACGAGGCGCTCGCGGCCCGGCTCGTCGAGCACCGGAAGAGCGTGGGACCCGATCCCGCCGTCAGGACCCTGCTGCCGCTCGGCACGCTCGCCCTCGCCGCCCTTGCCGTCCAGGTGCATGGATGGGACCTGGGCATCCGGTCCGGCTATCTGCCGCACGGACTACTGGGTTCCCCGGACGCGCTGCGACGGGCGGCGGAGGCCGGACGGAACGCCCTGGGCGGCTGGACCGCCAAGTAGGGCGGGAACGGGCACCGTGCCGGGCTGTCGGTACAGTCGGACGCGGCCAGGGATGGCCGGGGCGGTCACGGCTTGCGTCCCCACGCCGAGATCATGGGCGAGGTCGCCAGGTCGAGGCTCCCGGTCGCGACGTTCGCCAGATGGCGGTCGATCTCCTCGTCGGTGGCGAGCCCCTCCGTCACCAGCAGGCCGCGGATCTGCCGTACGGTCGCGGCTTCGAGCACGGCACACGCGGGCGAGGTGATCGGGAAGTACGCGTCGGCCCTGACGTCCTCCAGACCGGCTTGGCGCAGCAGCCTGGGCAGGGTCCGTCCGTACGTCAGGTCCGCGCCGCGTGCCGCCATCAGCGCACGGAAACCGAAGCGCAGCCGGTTGGCGAGCCGCTGTTCGGGGCCGGACTCGTCCGGGCACAACAACGGCTGCAGGCCCGGATCGGCATCCTCCAGCAGCAGCCGGCCGCCCGGTCGCAGCGACTGGATCATCCGGCGCAGCGCCTCGGCCCGGTCCGTGACGTGCACCAGGACCAGCCGGGCGTGGACGAGGTCGAAACCGCCGGGCGGCGGCGGGTCGGCCGCCACGTCGTGGCGCAGCACCTCGATGACGCCGTCGGCGACGTCCTGCGTCCAGGAGACGTCGATGTCGGTGGCCACGACCTTGCCCGTCGGGCCGACCCGCCCGGCCAGCCCCCGGGGTACGGACGCGGAGCCGGCCCCGACCTCCCAGCACCGCATTCCGGCCGTGATGCCGAGCTGGTCGACATGCCGGAACGTCACCGGATCGAACAGCTCGCTGAGGGCGCCGAAGCGGATACCCGCCTCGGACTGCTGGTTGTCCAGCAGATAACCGTGTTCCGTGTCGTGTTCAGCCATGGCGCAATCCTCGCAGAAGGGTCGGCGGGCCAGCGGCCGCCCCAGGCCGTGCGCGGGTGAGGTGGATGTCGGATTCTCGCCAGATCGCGGGCATCGGCCGATGCTTGAATTCCGGCATGACCACCACGCATTCCGGCATGACCACCGCGTACGCCGACAAGGCCCGCATCCTCCGCTCCCTCCATACGCCCTCCGCGCCCCTCAGGCTGGCCAACGCCTGGGACGTCGCGAGTGCGCGCGTCATCGAGGCGGCGGGTGCTCCGGCGATCGCCACCACCAGTGCCGGAGTCGCCTGGTCCCTCGGCTCCCCGGACGGTGACGCGCTCGCCCGTGACCGCGCGCTCGACCTGGTCGCCCGGATCGCTGCGGCCGTCACCGTGCCGGTCACCGCCGACATCGAGGGCGGGTACGGGACGGACGACGCGGGTGTGGCCGACACCGTGGCCGGGGTGATCGAGGCGGGCGCCGTCGGCGTCAACATCGAGGACGGCACCCGGCCCCCGGCCGAGTTCGCGAAGCGCCTGGCCGCCGCCAGGAGGACCGCTGACCGGGCGGGCGCGGACCTCTTCCTCAACGCGCGGACCGACACCTTCCTGCGCGGGCTCGGTGATCCGGACACCCGTCTGAAGGACACCCTGGACCGTGCGCACCGGTACGTCGACGCCGGCGCGGACGGAATCTTCGTCCCCGGTGTCACGGACCCCGCGACCGTCGCGGCGTTGGCCGCTGCAATCCCGGTGCCGTTGAACATCATGGCCGGACCCGGCGCACCGGACGTGGCCGTCCTGGGCTCGCTCGGTGTGGCCCGTGTGAGTCTCGGCTCGGGTGTGGCGCAGTCCGCGTACGCGGCCGCCCGCCGGGCCGCCGACGAGCTGTTCGGCTCCGGCGGCTACAGCACCCTTGCCGACGCGATCGACTTCCGGGAGCTCGACACACTGCTGTCGTCACCCTGCTGACCGGCCACGGAGCCGTCCGTGTGACGGTCGGCGGCGGTCAGTCCAGCCGGGTCAGGTCCGGCCGCAGACGCTGCCAGACCGGATGGCGCAGCCGGCCCGCCCTGGTCCACTCCGACGCGGTGACCTCCGCGACCAGCCGAGGTTCCACCCAGTGCGCGCCGGCCACGTCCACCTGGCCGGCGAACGGTGACGTCGGCCGTGCGATGACCGCGAAGTACGCGGTGAGTTCGCTCTGTTCGCGTTCCGACATGCCCGAGCCCACCGAGCCGGCG
Organism: Streptomyces sp. NBC_01257; assembly: GCF_035917255.1. Taxonomy (NCBI): domain Bacteria; kingdom Bacillati; phylum Actinomycetota; class Actinomycetes; order Kitasatosporales; family Streptomycetaceae; genus Streptomyces; species Streptomyces sp. NBC_01257. The sequence goes on along the minus strand of NZ_CP108472.1, from coordinate 627,220 downwards.
TACCGCAGGCCGGCGGGTTCGGCCACGCCGACGAGCACCGCTCCCGGCACACCCGCGGGTGCCCCTCGTCTCTGCGTCCAGCCGCCGATGACCACGTCCAGGGTCTCCACCCGCTTGGTCTTGCGCCAGTGGGCCGACCGGGCTCCCGGGGTGTACCGGGAGGACAGCCGCTTCGCGACCACGCCCTCCAGCCCCTCGCGCACCACGGCCTGCCATACCTGTGTCCCGTTGCCGTGCACGTAGGAGGGCGCCGACCAGTGCGCACCGGCCGGTCCCAGGGCCGACAGGATCTCGCGGCGCTCGGCGTACGGAGCGGCGAGCAGGGTGCGGCCGTCGAGGAACATCACGTCGAAGATCATGAAGTGGACCGGGCAGCTCCGTGCCAGGAGGGCGGCGCGGCGTGGGTCGGCCACGCCCATCCGGCTCTGGAGCAGGCCGAAGTCGGACCGCCCGGACGCGTCGAGGACGACGATCTCCCCGTCCAGGACCACTCCGCGCCCGCGCAGCGCGCGCCCCAGTCCCCGCAGCTCGGGATAGGTCGCGGTGACGTCGTTGCCCGCCCGTGAGGTCAGCCGCACCGTGCCGTCGCCCGTCGTGCTCAGCACGCAGCGGACACCGTCCCATTTGGCCTCGAACGCCCAGCCCGTATCGGGTACGGGCAGTGGCCCCGGCACGGCCAGCATCGGTGCGATCGACGGTGGCCGCTCCGGGGCGCCGGAAGGATTCGGGACCATGCCTCGATGATCGAACGGCGGGCGGATCTCCGCAGACCGGGGGCGGGCGAACGCCCGCCGGCGGGGCCGTTCGCTGCCGGGCCGCGGGCGGTGCCCGTGTGAGGACCGTTGACAAACTGGTGACCTGATAGAAACCTGTCACCGCAACGCCGCAAAAAATGAACCAGATCACTCAAAAATCCAGGCAATGAGCGTGTGTTTCCGGTGGGCGGTCTGCTTTCCCCTCCTGCCGGCGTCCCCGATCGCCCCCATCGGTGTACCTGGCAGCCCGCATCCGGCCCTCGCCGACCGCATGACGCCGCACGCGTCGTGAGGCCGGCGGCGCCTCCACGTGCGCTCCCGGTCCCGCGGCCCCACGGAACAGAGGACAGCATGAGATGGAAGCAACTCGGACGGCGGTTCGCCGTCGGAGCGGTGACGGCGGCATTGATGACGGTCGGGCTGCTGCCGGTCGCCGCCTCGGCCGCCGAGCAGGGCCCCGACCTGGCCCTCGGTAAGCAGGTGACGGCCGGCGGGTCGCACGGTGCCTACCCGGCGTCCAACGTCACCGACGGCAGCCAGCAGACGTACTGGGAGGGCGCCGGCGCATTCCCGCAGTGGGTCAGGATCGACCTCGGCGGCCGGTTCGACGTCGACCAGGTGGTCCTGAAGCTGCCGGCCACCTGGGAGGCGCGGACCCAGACCCTCGCCATCCAGGGCAGCACCGACGGAAGCACCTTCAGCGCCCTGTCCGCCTCGGCCGCACGCGCGTTCAGCCCCTCGGCCGGCAACACCGTCACCATCGGGTTCACCGCGAAGGAGACGCGGTACATCCGGGTGCAGGTGACCGCCAACACCGGCTGGAGCGCCGCCCAGCTCTCCCAGGTGGAGGTCCACGGCGAGGCCGCCGGGACCGACCCCGGCGGCCCGTCACCCGCCGTCGGGTCCAACCTGGCGTTGAACAAGCCCATCGAGGCATCGTCGTTCGTGCAGGGCTATGTGGCGCCCAACGCCAATGACGACAAGCTCACCACGTACTGGGAGTCGAACGGATACCCCTCGACCCTGACGGTGAAGCTCGGCGCCGACGCCGACATCGAGGCCGTCGTCGTCAAGCTCTCCCCGGACCAGGCCTGGGCGACCCGCACCCAGAGCATCGAGGTGCTCGGCCGCGCCCAGTCGGCCACCGGCTTCACCTCGCTGAAGGCCCGGGCCGACTACGTCTTCAACCCCTCCGGCAGCCAGAACACGGTCACGATCCCCGTCAGCGGGCGGTTCGCGGACGCGCAGCTCAAGTTCTTCTCCAACACCGGCGCTCCCGGCGCCCAGGTCGCGGAGGTCCAGGTCGTCGGCACCGCAGCCCCCAACCCCGACCTGACCGTCTCCGACCTGACCTGGTCGCCCGCGTCGCCGTCCGAGAAGGACGACGTCACCGTCGCGGCCACCGTACGCAACACGGGCACCGCCGCAGCCGCGGCGACGACGGTCGACGTCAGCGTCGAGGGCGTGGTCGCGGGCAGCGCACCCGTGGGCGCCCTGGCCGCCGGAGCCACGGCCACCGTGCAGGTCGGCGTCGGCAAGCGGCCGATGGGCGCCTACAGCGTCTCGGCGGTCGTCGACCCGACCGACACCATCGTCGAGCAGGACAACAGCAACAACAGCCGCACCGCCGCCACCAAGCTCCAGATCGCGCAGAGCCCCGGCCCCGACCTCGAAGTGCTCGGCATCACCTCCAGCCCCTCGAACCCCGCCGTCGGCGCTGCGGTCACGTTCACCGCTTCCGTACACAATCGCGGTACCACGGCGGTCACTTCCCCGACGGTCACCCGCCTCCTCGTGGAGAGCACCACGCTGAACGGTACGACCGGCACGATCCCCGCCGGCGGCACGGTCACCGTCCCCCTCAGCGGGAGCTGGACCGCCAAGAGCGGCGGCGCCAACCTGACGGCCACCGCGGACGCGACCGGGGTCGTCGAGGAGACCAACGAGAACAACAACGTCTTCTCGCGCTCCATCGTGGTCGGGCGCGGGGCCGCGGTCCCGTACACCGAGTACGAGGCGGAGGCCGGTGCCTACCAGGGCACGCTGCTCAAGACCGACCAGAAGCGCACCTTCGGGCACACCAACTTCGCCACCGAGTCCTCCGGCCGCCAGTCCGTGCGGCTCGACTCCACCGGCCAGTTCGTGGAGGTCACCTCGACCGTGCCGTCGAACTCGATCGTGGTCCGCAACTCGATACCCGACGCCCCCGCCGGCGGCGGCGCCGAGGCCACCATCAGCCTGTACGTCAACAACACCTTCGTCCGGAAGCTGACGCTCTCCTCCAAGCACAGCTGGCTGTACGGCGACACGGACAGCCCGGAGGGGCTGACCAACCGGCCGTCGGGCGACGCCCGCAGGATGTTCGACGAGTCCAACGCCCTTCTCGGCCAGACCTACCCCGCCGGGACGAAGTTCCGTCTCCAGCGCGACGCGGGCGACTCCGCCTCCTTCTACGTCATCGACCTCGTCGACCTGGAGCAGGTGGCACCGGCGTCCGCCCAGCCGGCCGGCTGCACCTCGATCACCGCCTACGGTGCGGTGCCGAACGACGGGATCGACGACACCGACGCCATCCAGCGGGCGGTGACGGCCGACCAGAACGGTGACATCGGCTGTGTGTGGATTCCGGCGGGACAGTGGCGGCAGGAGCAGAAGATCCTGACCGACGACCCGCTGAACCGGGGCCAGTACAACCAGGTCGGCATCAGTGACGTCACGATCCGCGGCGCCGGCATGTGGCACTCGCAGCTCTACACCCTCACCGCGCCGCAGGACGCGGGCGGCATCAACCACCCGCACGAGGGCAACTTCGGCTTCGACATCGACGACAACACCCAGATCTCGGACATCGCGATCTTCGGCTCCGGCACCATCCGGGGCGGTGACGGCAACGCCGAGGGCGGCGTCGGTCTCAACGGCCGCTTCGGCAAGGACACCAAGATCACCAACGTGTGGCTCGAGCACGCCAACGTGGGTGTGTGGGTCGGCCGCGACTACGACAACATCCCGGAGCTCTGGGGCCCGGGCGACGGCGTCGAGTTCAACGGGATGCGGATTCGCGACACGTACGCGGACGGCATCAACTTCGCGAACGGCACACGCAATTCGACGGTGTTCAACTCCTCCTTCCGTTACACCGGTGACGACTCGCTGGCCGTCTGGTCGAGCAAGTACGTGAAGAACCAGTCGGTGGACATCGGCCACGACAACCACTTCCGCAACAACACGATCCAGCTCCCCTGGAGGGCCAACGGCATCGCGGTCTACGGCGGTTACGGCAACACGATCGAGAACAACATCATCTCCGACACGATGAACTACCCCGGCATCATGCTGGCCACGGACCACGATCCGCTGCCCTTCTCCGGGAAGACGCTGATCGCCAACAACGCACTCCACCGCACGGGCGGGGCGTTCTGGGGCGAGGCCCAGGAGTTCGGCGCCATCACCCTGTTCGCGGCGAGCCAGGACATCCCGGGTGTCACGATCCGCGACACCGACATCTACGACTCGACGTACGACGGGATCCAGTTCAAGTCGGGCGGCGGGACGGTGCCCGGCGCGGAGATCTCGAACGTCCGCATCGAGAACTCCCTCAACGGGTCCGGCATCCTCGCGATGGGCGGCGCGCGCGGCAGCGCGACGCTGACCGGTGTGACCATCACCGGCTCGGCCCAGGGCGACGTGCTCGTCGAACCCGGATCACAGTTCGTCATCAACGGCGGCGCGGGAGGGGCGTCGGCCCGGAAGTAGTCCCGCACCGGAGCCGTCCGGCGATCCGCCTCACCCGCGGAACGCCGGGCGGCTCCGGCCGCACCGGCCGGATGTGGTCCCGGCGCGCCCCGGGAGCCTGCACAATTCGATGGTGATCGACAACGACCCGTACCAGTGGCTGGAAGACATCGAGGGAGAGGCCGCCCTCGCCTGGGTGGCCGAGCGGAACGCCGAGACGGAGGCCGCGCTGGCGGCCGACGGCGCGTTCACCTCCCTCAAGGAGTACATACGGGAGGTGCTGGACGCCCCGGACCGGATCCCGTACGTCTCGCGCCACGGGGCCTTCCTCTACAACTTCTGGCGCGACGCCGAGCACGTACGCGGTGTGTGGCGGCGCACGACGACCGAGGAGTACCGCACCGACGTGCCCGCGTGGGAGGTCCTGCTCGACATCGACGCACTCGCCGAGACGGAGGGCGTGAAGTGGATGTGGGCCGGAGCGCGGCTGCGCCGCCCCGACTGCGGCCGGGCGCTGGTCAGCCTCTCGCGCGACGGCGGTGACGCCGTGGAGGTCCGCGAGTTCGACCTCGCCACGCGTACGTTCGTCGAGGACGGCTTCCGGGTGGCGGAGGCGAAGACACGGATCGGCTGGATCGACGCCGACACCGTCTTCATCGGCACCGACACGGGCCCGGGCTCGCTGACCGATTCCGGCTACCCGCGGACCGTCCGCAGATGGCACCGGGGTACGCCGCTGGACGAGGCCGAGACGGTCTTCGAGGGCGAGACGGCGGACGTGGCGGCCGGTGCCTGGCACGACACCGCACCCGGTTTCGAACGGGACTTCGTCGTCAGGTCGACGGACTTCCACCACAGCGAGCTGTACCTCCTGACCGCGGGCTCCTCGCTCGTCCGGATCGACGTTCCCGACGACGCCGACGCCTACGCCCATCGTGAGCACCTGATCGTCACCCTGAAGTCCGACTGGCTCGGCCACCGCGCGGGCTCACTGCTGGCCTTCGGCTTCGACGCCTTCCTGGCGGGCGACCGCACCCCGCAGGCCCTGTTCACCCCGGACGCGCGAACGGCCCTGGCCGGACACACCTGGACCCGTCACCACCTGATCCTGGAGACGATGCACGACGTCAGCACCCGCATCGAGGTGCTCACCCCCGTCCCCGGCGACGGGTGGACCCGCGCACCGCTCGCAGACGTTCCGGAGCTGTCGGCCGTCAGCGTCGTGGACACGGATCCGGACGTCTCCGACGAGTACTTCCTCGACGTCTCGGGATTCCTGCAGCCGTCCACCCTCCACCACGGCACCGTCGGCGGCGGCACGGAGATCGTCAAGCAGGCGCCGGCCCGCTTCGACACCGCCGGTCTGTCGGTGGAGCAGCACTTCGCCGTCTCCGGGGACGGCACACGTGTGCCGTACTTCGTGATCGGCCCCGACCGCACCGCCACGGGCCCCGGCCCCGCGCTGCTCTACGGCTACGGCGGCTTCGAGGTCTCGCTGACCCCCTCGTACGGCGCGGTGACGGGCCGGGCGTGGCTGGAACGAGGAGGCACCTATGTGATCGCGAACATCCGCGGGGGCGGCGAGTACGGACCGGCCTGGCACCGGGCCGCGCTCGGGGCGGACCGGGCGCGGGCCTTCGAGGACTTCGCGGCCGTCGCCGCCGACCTCGTGGCACGGGGCGTCACCACCGAGGCCATGCTCGGCGCCACGGGAGGCAGCAACGGCGGTCTCCTCATGGGGGCGATGGTCACCCGCTACCCCGGACTGTTCGGTGCGATCGTCGCGCAGGTGCCGCTGCTGGACATGCTCCGCTTCCACGAACTCCTCGCCGGGGCGTCCTGGATCGCCGAGTACGGGAACCCGGACGACCGCACCGACCGCGAGCACCTCAGCGATCTGTCCCCGTACCACCGGCTCGACGCGGACCGCGCCTACCCGCCGCTGCTGCTGACGACCTCCACCCGTGACGACCGCGTCCATCCCGGCCACGCCCGTAAGACGGCCGCACGGCTGCGCGAACTCGGCCACCGGGTCCTGCTCCACGAGAACACCGGCGGCGGCCACGCGGGCGCCGGCGACAACGAACAGGCGGCCCACAACAACGCCCTGGTACACACCTTCCTGTGGCAGCACCTCACGCGCGACACGCCCTGAGCGGGCGACGGGCGGAACTCCGCCGTTCCCTCACGGGGTGCAGGCCTCGGCGATCGACAGGCTGTTCTCGTAGAGGTGGTGCCGGACGGGCGGAACTCCGCCGTTCCCTCACGGGGTGCAGGCCTCGGCGATCGACAGGCTGTTCTCGTAGAGGTGGTGCCGGGTGATGCGGCCGTCCTCGACGGTGAGGTGGAGTGCGAACGGGCCGGCGAAGGCCTTGCCCGTGGCCCGAACGGTTCCCGACAGATGACCCGTCAGCACGGCGTCGGCGCCGTCGACGAGGAAGGTGCCGACGGACGCACGCGCGTCCTCGGGCACGGTGTGCCGCGCCAGCTCAGCCGCCTGAGCGGCGCATTCGGCCGCGGTGCGCCGCGGGCGGATCCACGGGACGACGGGGTTCTCCGCCAGGAGCCAGTCGACCTCGTCGGCGAAGAGCGCGGCGATCCGGTCCGTGTCCCCGTCCAGCCGGGCGGCCAGGAACTCCTGCACGACGGCGCGGGTGGCGTCGGTGACGGTGGTGGAGCCGGGGGAGGTGGCGGACATGGCGTGCTCCTCGTTGCTGGGCCGGGGCATCGGCGGGGATGTCCGTCGATGTGCTCAACCCTGCCGGGGAAGGGCGGAACGGTCGATTACCTCCGGGGTAATGAGCGGGCAGCGCCAGGGCGTGTTTCGAAAGTCCCGCCTGCTCGGCGACGCCTGGCACGCGCCCTCGCCGCGTTGTCGGGATCACCCCGATACACCCAGTATCGGGGCGACCCTCCGCCTTGCGATCGCACGCACCAGACGCCGCCGAGCCCGCCCTTCGGGCGGACGGCGCTACTTTCGAAACACGCCCTGGACGGGGCCGCCGGTCTCCGCCCCCAGCAGCTCCCGGAACGCCCCGGCACCTGCCGGCGTCACCTTCACCGCCCGCCCCGAACCGACCCGCCGCACCCACCCCCGCTCCAGCGCCGCCGCACACAGGGCCGCCCCCAGCGCTCCGGCCAGATGCGACCGGCGTTCCGTCCAGTCCAGGCAACTGCGCACCAAGGGCCGGCGGGAGCCCGAGGGGTGCCGGTAGTCCAGCGTGCCGGCCAGCCACTCCCGGCCCGCCGGGGTGACGGCCAGTCCGGACTCGTCGGAGACCAGACCGCGGGAGACCATCGCGTCGGCCAGGGTCACGCCGAGGTGCCCGGCGAGATGGTCGTAGCACGTACGCGCCCTCGCCTCGGCGCTGAGCCGAACCGACTGGCGCAGGTTACGGGGGCTGGGGGTGTGCGGCGAGAAGGAGGCGACGGCCTCGATCAGGGCGGCCGCCTCCGGCCCGGCCAGCCGCACATAGCGGTGCCTGCCCTGCCGTTCCTCGGCCAGCAGCCCGCCCTCGATGAGGCGGGAGAGCTGCTCACTCGCACTGGACGGGCTGACCCCGGCGACCCGGGCGAGCTCGCCGGCGGTCCAGGCGCGGCCGTCGAGAAGCGTCTGGCAGAAGACGGCCCGGGTGCGGTCGGCGAGCAGGGCGGCGGTCTCGGCGAGTGAGGACATGCGGCCATGATGCCGCCGCAACGGTTCGGGGTGCGCCGAACCGTACCGGCACTACCGTCGGGATCATGACGCACCCGACGCATGAGCCCGACCCCTCCGATCCGCGCCCGCCGGTCGCGGAGGACGGCCCGCCGACGCCGTTCGCCAGCCTCCATCACCTGGCCGCCCCGTTGCTGCTGCCCAATGCCTGGGACCACGCGTCCGCCGCGGCCCTGGCCGGGCAGGGCTTCGCGGCCGTCGGCACCACCAGCCTGGGCGTGGCCGCTGCCGCCGGTCTGCCGGACGGGGCGGCCGCCACGGCGGGGGCGACCGTGGACCTGGCCCGCCGCCTGGGGGAGGAGCGGTTCCTCTTCACCGTCGACGCCGAGGGCGGCTTCAGCGATGACGTGGCGGAGGTGGCCGAACTGGCCCGGACGCTGTACGAGGCCGGCGCCGCCGGGATCAACCTGGAGGACGGCCGCCCCGACGGCACGCTGGCACCCATGGAGTTGACCGCGGCGAAGATCGCCGCGGTCAAGGAAGCCGCTCCCGCGCTGTTCGTCAACGCGCGCACCGACACCTACTGGTCGGCCCGGCAGGAGGAGCAGACCGCGACGCGCCTCGGATGCTACGAACAGGCCGGTGCCGACGGGGTGTTCGTGCCGGGGCTGACCGATCCGGACGATATCGCCGGCCTGATCTCGGTGCTCGCCGTACCGTTGAACATCCTGTACACACCGGCCGGGCCCACGCTCCACGAGCTGGCGGAGCTGGGCGTACGCAGGGTCAGTCTCGGCTCGCTCCTCTACCGCGCGGCGCTCACTGCTGCCGTGGACACGGCAGTCGCCATCCGTGACGGGCGGCACGCGGACCGGGGTGTCCTGTCCTACGCCGAGGTGCAGGCCCTGGCGGGGACCGCGGAGGATTCCGGCACCCGCCCGCAGGGCCGGTAGCGCCGGACCGCTGCGACGCGCGGCGGAGCGTCGGGCCCGCCGCGCCGCCGGACCGACCGGGAGGTACGGTGCTCGGATCGGTGCACAGGAGGGTGTGGGACATGGTCGGAACGGTGACTGCGGGCCTGCCGCGGATGCGTGAGGACCTCGCCGAGCTCTATCGGGATCTGCACCGCCATCCGGAGCTGTCGTTGCAGGAGATCCGGACCGCGGCGCTGCTGGCCGAGCGACTGCGGACCGCGGGTTTCGACGAGGTGGCCGAAGGGGTCGGTCTCACCGGTGTGGTGGGCGTCCTGCGCAACGGGGACGGCCCGGTGGTGATGGTGCGCGCGGACTTCGACGCGCTGCCGGTCGAGGAGAGGACCGGACTGCCCTACGCAAGCACGGCGCGTGCCGTGGCGGGCGACGGCCACGAAGTGCCGGTGATGCACGCGTGCGGGCACGACATGCACGCCGTCTGCCTGGCCGGTGCGGCCGCGCTGCTCGCGCAGACCCGGGACGCGTGGAGCGGCACACTGCTGGTGGTGTTCCAGCCGGCCGAGGAACTGGCGGTCGGTGCTCGGGGGATGGTCGACGACGGACTCTTCGAACGCTTTCCCCGGCCGGACATCATCCTGGGCCAGCACGTCGGACCGCTGCCCGCCGGCTTCATCGGGTACGGCACCGGACCGGTCATGGCCGCCGCCGACTCGCTGGACATCACGCTCCACGGCCGCGGCGGACACGGGTCCCGGCCGGAGGCGACGATCGATCCGGTGCTGATGGCGGCGAACGTGGTCACGCGGCTGCAGGGCATCGTCGCGCGCGAGGTGCCTCCGGCCGAGACCGCCGTGGTGACGGTGGGCCGTCTGCAGGCCGGCACGAAGGACAACATCATCCCCGACAAGGCCGAACTGGGCGTCAACGTACGTTCGTTCACACCGGCCGTACGCGATCTGGTCCGCGCAGCGGTCGAACGCGTCGTGGTGGGGGAGTCGCGGACGAGTGGCGCCGAACGGGATCCGGAGTTCAGGTGGTTCGCCTCCGCACCCGCCCTCGTCAGCGAGCCGGCGGCCACGGAGAGGACGGTTGCGGCGTTCTCCGAGTACTTCGGTGCGCAGCGGATTCTTCCGATGCCGCAGGTGAACGCGAGCGAGGACGTGGGGGTGTTCGGTGAGTCGCTCGGTGTGCCGACCGTGTTCTGGTTCTGGGGCGGGCTGGAGACGGAGTCGACGGTCGCCGCGTTCACCGAAGGGCGGATGGACGAACTGCCGGGCAACCACTCCCCGTTCTTCGCACCCGTCATCGAGCCGACGCTGAGCACCGGTGTGGAGGCCCTGGTCGTGGCGGCTCTGACCTGGCTCGGCAAGGGGTGACCGCGGTGCGCCCGTTCTGTGGCCGCCCGGGCGGCTGACACCTGCCCGGACAGCAGGACCGGCCGCGGCGCGCCATGTGGGCGCCGCGACCGGTCGGTTCACTGCTCGGGACGGCGGATCAGGCGCCGTCGACCGGAATCCAGCTCGACCACTTCTCGGGCTGGTAGAAGGTGTCCGTGTCGCTGTCGTAGCGGAACACGCGCAACTGCACGTGTCCCTTCTCCCAGTAGTCGTACTTGCACGTGGCCCACGTGTTCACGCCACGGTTGTTGATGCAGACGGCGGCCGCGCGCCCGTAGTCGGTGTAGATGCCGATGGCGGCCGACATGCCGTCCTTCTCCGTGTCGCCCGCCCACACGGTGTCGCCGTAGTGCTTGAAGCAGCCTTCGGCGCCGTAGGCGGCGGTCTGTCCGAGGCAGTCGACCGGCGGCGAGACGGCCTGGGCTGCCGATCCTTCGGCGGGAAGTTCCGGACCCAGCTCCGGGGCCGTCGCCTCGATGATCTCCGCATCCGCCGGGATCGACACGGCCTGAAGCCCGTCCGGCGCCTCGTCGGCCAGTGCCGGTGCGGCGGTCAGGAGGGAGAAGGCGAGAGCCGTCACCCCGACCAGAGCGCTCCATCTCCCATGTCTACGATCGCGCATACGCCGCTACCCCACCCCGGCCGTGAACCACAGGCCATTGCTTCATGAATGTGAACAAGGTGTGAGGGTAGTGGATCTTCGGCCCCGAAAGAAGGGGAAGGGGGAAGGGATGACAGTGCCGTCCGCCACGTCAAGGGCCGTTCGTCCGGCGCGAATCCGGCATACGCCGCGAGGCGGTTTCCGGTCAGCGCTCGCCGTGACGCTCCAGCAACTCCTCGATGCGGTCGAAGCGCTGGTGCAGGACCCGCATCTCCGAGCCGACCGCTTCCTCGCCCTCGCGGGAGACCCGCCGTACGGCCGTGCCGACCTCGCGCGCCTCCTTCTGCGCCCGGTCGACGAACCAGGTGGCGATCGCCGCGGTGACCATGCCGAACGTGGTGATCCCGGCGAGCATCGTCACGGACGCGATGACCCGGCCCCACGCGGTCACCGGGTAGAGGTCGCCGTATCCCACCGTCGTCGCCGTCTCGATCGACCACCAGACGGCCTTGGGGAAGGAGGTGATGTTCGCGCCCGCAGCACCTCTCTCGGCGGGCACGACGAGCGCCGAGCCGGCCAGCAGGACGGCGGCGGTCGCGGACGTGACGCCCAGCGCCGCCCGGACGTGGAAGGCGCGCCACCGCGGGTCGCTCAGGAGGCGGCCGACCAATTGGAAGAAGGACTGCTGCACGGGCGGATCTCCCGGGCGCCGGGTTACGGGAAGGTCTCCGGCGACGCTACCCGTGTGAACGCGCGGTGGAGGCCCGACACACGCCGGAAAACCGGCCGGACCTCGAACATCACGCCCCCCGTCCTGCCGGCTGCCGTCACTCCGTCGTGTGGCGCCGACGGGTCACCCAGGCCGCGATCTCGTCGACGACGGCGGTGTCGACATGGCCCGGCCGTGCGTACTCGGCAGGCGTCGGCCGGCCGCGACCGGTCATGAACAGGTGGTTGGCGTCCGGATGGATCCGGAAGGTCACGTCGGGCCGGTCCGCCAGGGCGCCCCGCCAGCGGTCCAGGTCGTCGGCGACGGTCACCTGGTAGTCCCGGCCGCCCTGCAGGACGAGCATCGGGCAGGTCAGCGAGGCGGCCGTGGAGACGGGATCGTAGGCGCGCAGATCGAGCCAGTAGGCGGCGGAGAACCCGAGCGGCAGCAGCTCCGCCGGGGTGTCGGGTGTGAGGCCGGAGCCCGCCACCAGCGCCGTCTGCCGGACCAGCGCCGCCACCGTCGCGTCCGCGCTCGGGCCGGGGGAGAGCGAGGTGAGGTGGCGGGCCACCCGTACGGCCGCCTCGTGCATCGGCTGGGCGTCCGCCGCGAGCAGGACCAGGCCGGCGACCGACGGCTCGGCGGCGGCGACCCGGGGCGCCGCCTTGCCGCCCATGCTGTGACCGACGAGGTGGACCCGGTCCGCGTCCACCGTCGCCTCCTGCCGGAGCAGCCGGACCGCGGCCCGTGCGTACGGCACGTACTCGTCGGCCATGGTGAAGTCCGGCGGCAGACGGCCGGGCTGCGTGAAGGTGACCTTGTCGAAACGCAGGACGGCCACCTGCCGGGAGGCGAGCCCCCAGGCGAGGTCCTTGAGCGGCTTGTTGGGGCCGCTGCTCTCGTCGCGGTCGAACGCGCCGCCGCCGCTGAGCAGCACCACGGCGGGCCACGGACCGGGGCCGACGGGCAGGCTGAGGGTGCCGGGCACGGCGAGCTGACCGGTGCCGACCACGACCTCCCGCTCGGTGAACCGGTCCGTCGCCGCATAGGACGGCGGCTGCCACTCGGTGCCACTGCCCCCGTCGAGCCGCAGGCCCTGCAACAGGCCGTCCTCGCCCACCGACGTGATCACGGTGAGAGGGCCGTCGGCGCACGTCACCGGGAGGAACACGCGCACCGGGGCGCCATCGCCGGCTGCTGGCACCGGCTCCCCGATCTCCCTGACCCCGCCCCGGCCTGCGGTCTCGGCCGCCCAGGCCAGGCGCAGCGCGTCCGCGGAGACCGCGGCGCGCAGCGGGGGCGCGAACAGTTCCACCACCTCGGCGAATCGCTCCGCCCGCAACAGCTTGGCCAGGCCCCGCACCACGTCGAGCGCCATCACTTCATCCGTTCGCATGATTGAGAAAGGTAGCAGTCATGAGAAGGTTCGTGCATGGATTCCCTGGAGCTCCTGGCCCACCCCATCCGGCTGCGGATCATTCACGCGATGGGCGGCGGACGACTGCTGACCACCACTCAGCTCTGCACCCGCATTCCCGAGGCGTCCAAGGCCACCGTCTACCGCCACATCGAACTGCTGGCGTCCGGCGGGGTCCTGGAAGTGGCCGAGGAGCGCCGGGTGCGGGGCGCGGTGGAACGCCACTACCGGCTGCGCCGGGACCGGGCCGTGATCGATCCGGGCCGCGTCCTGACCGCCGACGACCACAGGCAGGCCTTCGCCACCGCGATGACCGCCCTGCTGGCGGAGTTCCAGGTCTATCTCGACCGCGACGGTGCCGACCCGGTGGCCGACCGGGTCGGCTACCGGCAGCATGCGCTCTGGCTCAGCCCGGCGGAACTCGACGGACTGATCGCCGACCTGCGTGCGGCCATCGCGCCGAGACTGTCGAACGGGCCGAACCCCGAGCGCTCGCAGTACCTGCTGAGCCCGATCCACTTCCCGGTGGAGGGCCCGCGCCAGGAGGGCGAGTGACCGCTCGGCCGCCGTGGCGGCCGGAGGGCCGGCCGACAGTGCCGGGGATGCTCACCGGACCGCTCGCGCTGCCTGAACAGGGCCGCCGCTCCTCGGGCACCCAGGGCGCGATGTGTTGATGTGCCCCTGATCATTTTGGTGCGATCGGGCCAGGTCACGGCGTTCGGCCGGGCGGGGGCGGGCCGTCTGAGGTATGCCGGAATCATGAACTTCCGGCGGTTCGCGCAGTCGCTCCACGTCTCAGGGCGCCCGGGGAAGGCTCTCCTGGTGATGCCCTTCGCTCTCATCGCCGCGGTGACCGCGGTCGACGTCAGCGTGCCGCCGGACGTCCACATGGGCCCGTTCCTGGTGGCGGCGCCCGCGGTCACGGCGTCGTTCGCCGGACCGCGGATGACGGCGCTCGTCGGGGCCGTCGCGGTACTCGCGCAGACCCTGGTCGCCGTCATACGCACCAGCCTCACCGACCTCAACCACACCTACCAGATCATCGCCCTGTTCCTGATCTCGGTCCTCGTCACCCTCTTCGCCCACGTGCGTGAGCGGAACGCGTCGCGGATGACGCAGCTGCGGGCGGTGGCCGAGGCCGCGCAGCGCGTGGTGATGCGCCCGCTGCCGGTGCGCAGCGGGCCGCTGCGCACCGCCTCGATCTACCTCGCGGCGGCGGCCGAGGCGCAACTGGGCGGCGACCTCTTCGCCAGGGCCCGCACCGCCTCCGGGACACGGCTGATCATCGGTGACGTGCGGGGCAAGGGACTCGACGCGATCGGTGAGGCCGCGAGCGTCCTCGGGGCCTTCCGGGCCCTCGCGCACCAGGGTTCCTCGCTGCCCGGCCTGGTGGAGCAGCTGGAGCAGGGCGTCGCCGGGCACCGGGCGGACATGGCGGCCGGCGACGGGGGAGAGGAGGCTGAGAGCACCGCCGAGGGGTTCGTCACCGCCGCCGTGCTCGACATCCCCGACGCGGGCGACGGCCTCTCGCTCATCAACTGCGGACACCCTCCTCCGCTCGTGCTGCGCGACGGCCGGATCACCTCCCTGAACGTGCGGGAACCCGCACCGCCCCTGGGGCTCGCCCACCTGCTGGTCACGCGGTTCACTCCGGAGCCCTTCCGATTCGGCGTCGGCGATCTGCTGCTCCTGTACACGGACGGGGTCATCGAGGCGAGGAACGCGGCCGGGGACTTCTACCCCCTGCTGGAACGGCTCGCCGCGCGCCGCGGCGACACTCCCGACTCCCTGCTGACGTACCTCTGCGCGGACCTGCTGCGCCATGCGGGCGGCAGTCTGGGGGACGACGTCGCCATGGTCGCTCTGGAGCGGCTGCCGGCGGAGGAGCGAGCGGGGCGCGAACACGTCTGACGCTTTCCGGCCTCACCGTGTCGCCTTATGTCCGATCGGATGATCCATAGGTCCATTTGTGCTTCGTCGTGTATCCGGCACAACCATCCCCAGCCCTCGCGGGTCCCAACAAGTGGGAGCAATCAGCTCTCAGGGACACAAGGGGGAAATATGCGAAGTGCGCGCAATATCGCAACTGTCGGAGCGCTGACCACGCTGGTGGCGGGAGCCACGGCGGTGTTCGGGACCACCGCCTCCGCCGCACCCAACGTCACTCCGCAGCGGGTGTGCGGCAGTGCCTACAAGACCGTCAACTCGGTGCCCGTCGGCTCGCTGGGCACCGTCTACCTGACCTACAACCCCTCGAACGGCAAGAACTGCGTCGCGACCATCCGCGCCAACCCGGGCACGGCCAAGGACATGTCGACGTACGTCTACGTGCCCGACACCGACGAGTGGGCCGGGGACAACGGGAACTACACGTCGTACGCCGGACCGGCCTACGTCTACGGCAAGGGCCACTGCGTGAGCTGGGGCGGCAACATCGCCAACGTGTACGTCTCGGTGGACAACTCCAACTGCGCGGCACGCAAGGAGCACCGGGTCACCGAGATCCGCTGATCCGGCGGCCCGCCGGCCGTCCTGAACCGCACCGCCGCTCTCCCGGACCGGCCGTCACACATGCGACGGCCGGTCCGGTCTGCCGGCAATGCGGTTGCCCGCGCGACGGATCACGGGCGATGGTGTCCTGGTGATCATCCCCGCCCGGCCGGGCGGGGAGCGAAGGACGGCGGAGCAGCCTTGACGATCGTGTTCGACACGGCGAGCGGCCGGGTGCGCGGACGACGCCCGGACCGGGGCGTCGTCCGCGTACTCGGGATCCCGTACGCCGAACCGCCGTTCGGGGCCGACCGGTTCAGGGAGCCGCGCCCCCGGCGGCCCTGGCGGGGCATCCGCGACTGCGTGGAGCACGGCCCCGTCCCGCCGCAGTCGGCGGAGCTGCCGGGCGCGCCGCGGTGGTCCCCGGGCGACGAGGACGTGCTCAGCCTCAACGTCTGGACGCCCGAGCGCGAGCAGGGCGCCGCCGAGCGCCCGCTGCCCGTGCTCGTCTGGATCCACGGTGGCGCCTACACCTTCGGGTCCGGCGCCCAGCCCGACTTCGACGGCTCCGCGCTCGTGCGCGCCGGCCTGGTGGTGGTCACCCTCAACTACCGTCTCGGATTCGAGGGGTTCGGCCACGTCCCGGCCGACGGCGCTGACGCCTGCCCGCCCAACCGCGGGCTGCTCGACCAGATCGCCGCACTGGAATGGGTACGTGACAACATCGCGGCCTTCGGGGGAGCGCCGGACAACGTCACCGTGGCCGGGCAGTCCGCCGGGGCGACGTCCGTCGCGTGTCTGATGACCATGGACCGGGCACGGGGGCTGTTCCGGCGCGCGATCGCCCACAGCGCGGTCGGCCCGGTCTTCGCGCCGGAGCTCGCCGCACACCTCACACGGCAGGTGGCAGCCGCTGCGGGAGCGCCCGCGACCCGGGCCGGACTGACGGCCCTGTCCGCACAGGCCCTGGTCCAGGCGTCCGACGCGGTCGTCGACGGATACCGGCAGGACCCCTCCGCCGGGCGCCTCTCCTGGGACCCGGTCGTCTTCGGCCCGGTCGCCGACGGCCGGCTCCTGCGCGCCGAGCCACTGGAACTGATCGCGGCAGGGGCGGCCCCGGACATCGATCTCCTGGTCTGTCACACGACACAGGAGTACTGGCTGCTCGCCGCCGTCGGCAGTTGTACCGAGGTCACGACCGAGGAGGAACTGGCCCGCTTCACCAAGGACTTCGGGCTCCCGGACTCCCTGCCGGCCGGGTATCGCCGTCTCGTGCCCGATGCGGGCGTGCGTGACATCCAGCTCGCGCTGTACGGGGACCGGAGCTTCGGCGAGTACAGCAACCGGCTCGCCGACGCGCAGGTGCGCGCCGGAGGACGCACCTTCCTTTCGCGCTTCGCCCGGCAGCGGGGCGGCTCGGAGCCGGGGGTGTTCGCCTGGCACTGCGCGGACGTGCCCTTCGCCTTCGGGAATCCGGACGAGGAGAGCGTCCGTTTTCTGATCGGCGGCCCGCCCACGCGCGATGACCGGCGGCTCTCGGCCCGGATGGTGGCGGCCTGGGCCGGTTTCGCGGCCTCCGGTGACCCCGGGTGGGAGCCGGCCGGCGCCGCCCCGGGCGACGCGATCAGGATCTGGGGAACGGCGGAGTCCGCTGCGGGACCCGACTTCTGGCAGGACGCCGAGGCGCTGCGCGCCCTGTGGGAGCCGTTCGCCTACCGCCCCGAACTGCCCTGATGCGCACGCACCGACGTGTGCGTGAACCCGTCCGCGTACGTGTCACAAGGGCGGAAGCCGCAAGGGGCCCCGGCCCTGGCGGACCGTGCCGACCGGGCGCGGCTGCCCCACCGGGTTGCCGCGCACGTCCGTCGTGACGACCACGGCCTTGTCGCCCAGGCACCGCTTGTCCCGGTCCGGCTCCTCGCAGTAGAGGACGTACCCGGTGAGTCGGTCGACGGTCCCCGGCTCCAGACTCCACACCCCGCTGAACTCGCTGACCTGCACACGCGGGTGCGTGGCCAGCAGCTGTGTCCTGACGGCCTGCTGCGCGGTGCGGGCGAACCTCTGCTGCGTCGCGAAGGGTCTGACGATCCGCGCCCGCCCCGCGGTGTCGAGCCGGCCGTCCGCCGCCGTATAGCTCGCGGCGTAGTAGGGGCGTGACTGGAGGGCCGCCAGGAGGCGGGTCTCGCTCAGCCGCATCGCCGTCGGCTGGGACTTATTGCCGGCCGGGCGGTTCCCGGCGACCGAGGGCGACGCCAGGTTCACCGAGGCGCCCGGCCGGCCGGCGGGCCGGTCCCCGCGTGTGTCCGACTCCTTCCACTTCCGTACGCACGAGCCGATGTCCGCCAGGACGCGGGTCACGGTGGCGTTGGTGAGGGAGGCCACGATCCACGGGGCGCCGGACGACGGTTCGACCCCGACCACCTCGTAGCCGCAGCTCCGGAACGTACGGATCAGCACGCGCAGCCCGGCCGCCTCGGACCGCCCGCGCTCCACCGCGTCGTCGAGAACTCCTTTGCAGGCATGCGTGTTGCACGTGCCGGCCTCGGCGTCGACCCGCATCCGGACGACCGCGTCGGGGTCGTCGGCCACGGCGAAGGTGATCTCCGAGCCGCCCGACTGCGGGAACAGCGTGCGGGCGCCGATGACCCGGAGCACGCCCGGGTAGTGCGCCTCGGCGAGCTTCTCGGCGAAGCGCCGGTCCTCCTTGGTGCTCACCACGCCGCAGCCGGCGAGTGTCAGTGCGACCGCGCACACCAGCGCGCCGGTGACCCCGGCCCTGAACCTGCGTGTTCCCGGAGGCCCGCCCATGTCCGCTCTCCTCGCCCGTGTGCCGTGCCCGTAAGTCCGGCGCGGCCCCGCTTCGTTCACCTGATGTGAAGGTAGGACCGGGGCTGGCCTGCCGGATGAGTACGCCTACTCAATGTGCGGGCCCCGGCGTCCCCGGGTGTCATCGGTACGCGGCCCGTTCCGGCCGCGTCATTGGCATGGACCTGCAAACGACTCTGGGCTACAGTCCGGATCGGCACACTCTGAGAGCGCTCTCAGACGAGACGCCTCCCGGACGCCTGCTGTTCCTCCCCCACCACGCCGGAACAACAGAAGGGCCAATACCGTGAGACGCACCACGGCTTTACGAACCGCTCTGTCCGCCGTGCTCCTCGTCGGAGCCTGGGCGGGCGCGGGGTTCCCCTCCGCCTCCGCCTCTCCCTCCGCCGCGGACGCCCCCACCGCCGTCGGGACCGACACCCGTCAGGCCTCCACCGGTCTGATCGCCGCCATGCAGCAGGACCTCGGTCTGACGGAAAGTCAGGCCCGGGCGCGGCTCACCGCGGAGAAGACCGCGACCGCGATACAGCCCGAGGCGCGACGCGCCGCCGGAGCCTCCTACGGCGGCTCCTGGTTCGACGCGTCGACGGGCGGCCTGACCGTCGCCGTCACCAGCCGGAAGCAGGCGGCCGCCGTGCGGGCGACGGGTGCCGCCGTCCGCCTGGTGACCCACACCGAACGCAGCCTCGACGCCGTCAAGGCGAAGCTCGACCGGCTCCACGCACCCGCCGGCGTCAGCAGCTGGCACGTCGACCCCGAGGCGAACAAGGTCGTCGTCGACGTCGTCGCCTCCGCGCAGTCTGACAACGATGTCCGCACCTTCCTGGCGCAGGCCAGGAACGCCGGCCCCGTCACCGTCGAGCAGACCGACGAGGCGCCGCGGACCCTCTCCGCCGGGACGGTGGGCGGCGACCCCTACTACACGGGGAACGTCCGGTGCTCCATCGGTTTCTCCGTGTACGGCGGCTTCGTCACCGCCGGACACTGCGGGCAGGCCGGCGCCTCCGTCAGCGGATGGGACGGCTCGGGCATAGGCAACTTCCAGGGATCCTCCTTCCCCGGTGACGACTACGCCTGGGTCAGCGTGGGCAACGGCTGGTGGACCGTCCCCGTGGTCCTGGGCTGGGGCACCGTCTCCGACCAGCTGGTCCGCGGCTCCGCCGTGGCCCCGGTCGGGGCCTCGATCTGCCGCTCCGGCTCCACCTCGCACTGGCACTGCGGAAACGTGCTCGCCACCAACGAGACGGTGAACTACAGCCAGGGCGCGGTGCACGAGATGACCAAGACCAGCGTCTGCGCCGAACCCGGCGA
The DNA here is from genome assembly GCF_035917255.1 of Streptomyces sp. NBC_01257. Lineage (NCBI taxonomy): Bacteria > Bacillati > Actinomycetota > Actinomycetes > Kitasatosporales > Streptomycetaceae > Streptomyces > Streptomyces sp. NBC_01257. The sequence continues at coordinate 607,395 of NZ_CP108472.1, read as the reverse complement.
CTCGGGCGGATCCTTCATCAGCGGCGACCAGGCGCAGGGCGTCACCTCGGGCGGGTGGGGCAACTGCAGCTCCGGCGGTGAGACCTGGCACCAGCCGATCAACGAGATCCTGAACCGGTACGGGCTGACACTGCACACGGCCTGACGCCGGCCGACCGGTCCCGGGGGCCTGTCGCACGGGAGCACACCGCTCCCGCGTGGCAGGCCCCCGGTGCGCTGCCCGGACCCCGCCCCTCCGGGCCGCGACCACGACCGGGATCCGGCACGGCCCGCGGGACGTACACTCCACTCATGGGTCACACAGATGCGGTGAGGGAGTGCCTGCGACAGGTGCCTCACCTGCTGGGCCCCGCCGCTCCCCAGGCGCGCTGCCGCGCCCTGCACGGTCACGGCTGACCAGGAACCCACCGCAGCCGGCCGCGCCACGACGATCTTCCCGTCCCGGCCGCGCTCCACCGCTCCGCCATCGGAGCCGCACCACCTCCTTCGCTGCGCCGAGCGCAGCACCCCACACCATGCGCAGCTCCCGCGGCGCGCCGTCGGCAACCCCACGACGGCGGCCGACGGGCCGAGCCGCATTTTCGAGAGGACCCCTGCATGAATCTGAGGGAGTTGCTGGCCGGTCACGATCACGAGGTCCTCCTCGGTGATCCGGAGACCCCGATCACCGCCGGAGCCTGCTTCGACGCCCATCGCGTCACACCGGGTTCGCTCTACATCGCCGTTCCCGGGCACGAGGAGGGCGGTCCCGGGGCCGTCGGCCCGGCGCTGGCACGCGGCGCCGTCGCCGTGCTCCTGGAGAGCGGGGAGCCGGAGATCCTGGCCGCCGTGCAGGCCGCCGACACCGGTGCGTGTGTGGTGCGCGTGGCGGACACCCGTATCGCGGCCGCGGTGGTCACCTCCCGCTACTTCGGTGAACCCGGCCGGTCCATGGACATGGTGGCGGTCACCGGAACCAACGGGAAGACGTCGGTCTCGTACATGGTCGAGTCCGTCCTGCGGATCGCCGAGGGCGCGAAGGTCGGCGTGATCGGAACGGCGGGCAGCCGGATCGGTGACGCGCTCATCCCGATGCCCCGCTCGGTCCTGACCACGCCGGAGTCACCGGACTTCCAGTACCTCCTCGGGCAGATGCGGGACCAGGAGGTCGGCACGGTGGTCCTGGAGGCCACCTCGATGGGACTCCTGCACCGCAGGGTGGACCGCGCCTTCCTGGACGTGGGCATCTTCACCAACCTCACCCAGGACCACCTCGACGACCACGGCACGATGGAGCACTACCGCGACGCCAAACTCCGTCTCTTCCAGGGGCTGTGCCGCAGCGCCGTGGTCAACGCGGACGACCCGGTGGGTGCGGCGATCGCCCCGACGATGCCGGGCAGGGTCGCCACCTACGGCATCGACGCACCGGCCGACTACTGGGCCACGGACCTGAACATGAACGCCTTCGGCACCGAGTTCATCCTCCACCACGACGGCAGCAAGTACCCGGCGAAGATCCCCGTCCCCGGGCGCTTCTCCGTCTCCAACGCGCTGGCCTCCGTGGCGGCCTGCCACCTCCTGGGACACGAACTCGCCGGGCTGGTCGCCGCGCTGGAGCGGATGCCCCCGGTCCCCGGCCGGCTCGAACGCTTCGAGACGGCGCGAGGCACGGCCGTGATCGTGGACTATGCCCACTCGCCGGACTCGCTGGACAAGGTCCTCGCCGCCGTAAGGGACTTCGCGCGGGGCCGGGTCATCACCGTCTTCGGCTGCGGCGGAGACCGGGACGTCACCAAGCGGGCCAGGATGGGCGAGATCGCCGGTGCCCGCTCCGACCTGTGCGTCCTGACCTCCGACAACCCCAGGAACGAGGACCCCGAGGCGATCATGGACCAGATCACCCCGGGGCTCCTGGCCACGGGAACGCCGTTCGAGCGCTACGCGGACCGGCGCGACGCGATCGCCTTCGCCCTGGCATCCGCCGCGCCCGAGGACATCGTGCTGGTGGCGGGGAAGGGAAGCGAGCCGTTCCAGATCGTCGGTGAACAGCTCATCCCCTTCAGCGACATGGCGACGGTGCGCGAACTCGCCGCCGCGCAGGACGGATCGCAGGTCTGATCGCGGGGCCGCGGGATCGGCCGGCCGGGCTCCGCGGACACCGCTGGGCCCGGCCGGCCGACGCGGCCCCGCTCACCGCCGTGTCCATGCGGGTGTCCAGGTCTCGCCTTCGGGGCGCTCGGGCCGCATGGCGCCGAGGTGGTCGCGCAGTGTGGCGAGCGCGGGGTGCGGATTGTCCCGGCGCCAGATCAGCGAGTGCGGGTAGACGGGCGTCGGGTCGGTCACCGGGATGCGGCGCAGGCCGTGACCCGCGGGCCAGACGAGGCGGGTCTGCCCGCCCATGAAGGTGGCCAGGGCCGGGGTGTCGGCGATGGTGTCGAGGAGCGCGTCTGAGCCGAAGTTGGGGCCGGTCGCCTCGATGGTGAGGCCGAACTCGGCGACGAGATCGTCGTAGTAGGCGGCCCACTCGGTACCCGGGACGATGCCGGGCATCCAGATCCGGTGCCCGGCGAGCCGGGCGAGCGGCACCGACCGGGCACCCGCCAGCGCATGGGCGGGGCCGGTGAGGAGCTGGAGCGGCTCGTCGACGACCCGGACGGACTCGATGTCCTCGGGAAGGGGGCGACCGGGGACGGCGACGGCGCGGAAGGACGCGTCGATCGCACCGGACCGGACGGCGGCGACGGCCGCCTCGATGTCGAACAGCATCAGCACGTCGAGTTCGATCCCGGGGTGCGCGCGATGGAAGTCGCGCATCAGGCCCGACGCCGCGCCGCGCGAGTTGATCACGTCCACGCGCAGCGGACGGCTGCCGCCGCGCACGGACGCGGACGCGCGCTCCGCGACACGCAGGAGCTCACGCGCGTGGGGCAGGAACGCCTGCCCGTCGATGGTCAGCTCGGCGCCGCGCGCGGTGCGGGTGAACAGCCGGGCGCCGAGACCGCGCTCCAGCGTGGCGATGCGCTTGGAGACGGCCTGCTGGGTGACCGCGAGCTCGGCGGCGGCTTCCTGGAACTGTCCCGCGTCAGCCACGGCGACGAAGGTCCGGACGGTGTCGAGGTCCATGCCGATCCACCCTAGAGGACAACTCCTGGTTGTGGCTTGCGGGCAGTTCGGTTGTTTGACCTGCTGTTGTGCTGCGGGCTTTGCTCCTCCTGGTCAACCTCGGTTTGTGCGGACGGGAGCTTGAGGGGTGGGTGAGCCGGGCATGAGGGGCAACAGACGCCTGGGCCGGCGGTTCGGGTGGCTGTGGGCGGCCTACGGGGTCAGCACGTTCGGCACGTGGCTCGCGTTCGACGCGTTCGCACTGATCGCGATCCTCGTACTGCGCGCCGGTCCGGCCGAGGTGTCGGTGCTGGCGGCCGCGGGGCCGGCGGTGGGGGCCGTGGTGGCGGTGCCGCTCGGGCCGTGGGTGGAGTTCCGGCGCAAGCGGCCGGTGATGATCGCGATGGACCTGATCCGGTGCGTGGCGCTGATGAGCGTCCCCGCCGCGTACGCGCTCGGATTGCTCGGTTTCGTCCAGCTCCTGGTGGTGTCCGTCGTCGTCGGCGCGGCCGACATCGCCTTCAACGCGGCCGGTGGCGCGTGTGTGAAGGCGCTCGTGCGGCCGGAGGACCTGCTCGTCGCGAACGCGCGGTTCGAGTCCACGACCTGGACCGCCACCGTGCTCGGGCCGCCCGCCGGCACGGCCGCGATCGGGTTCTTCGGCCCGGTCATGACCGTGGTGGCCAACGCGGTCAGCTATCTGCTCTCGGCGGCGGGAATCCGCGCGATCGGCGGCAACGAGCCGCAGCCCGCACGCACCGGCGCGCACCGGGGGCGGCTCCGCCCCGGCGACCTGCTCGAAGGATGGCGGCACATCCTGACCCACCGGGCCCGCCCCCTGTTCCTCAACACGGTCCTGGTCAACGGCCTGATCCTGGCGACCTCGCCGCTGCTCGCCGTCCTCATGCTCGGCGGCCTCGGCTTCGCCCCCTGGCAGTACGGTCTCGCGTTCGGCCTGCCCTGCGTCGGCGGCATCGTCGGCTCACGACTGGCCCGCCGGCTCGTCGCACGGTTCGGACGGCACAAGGTGCTGCTCACCGCCGGGGCGATGCGCGCGTGCTGGTCCATCGGGCCGGCCTTCGTCCAGCCCGGCGTGGCCGGGCTCGCGCTCGTCGTCGCGGTCGAGTTCGGACTGATCACCTGCATGGGCGTGTTCAACCCGGTGTTCGCCACCTACCGGCTCGAGCAGGTCCCACCCGACCGGATCGCCCGCACGCTGTCGGCGTGGTCGGTCACCAGCAAACTCACCATCGCGGCGCTGACCGCACTCTGGGGTCTGCTGGCGGCCCTCAGCGGCCCCCGTACCGCCATCGCCATCGCCGGTCTGCTCCTCCTGACGACCCCCTTGCTGCTTCCCGGGCAGGACCACGCGCCGCACCACGAGGGCGACCCGGTCGCGAGCAACCCGTGACACACCGCGACCGCGGGCCAGGACACCGGCACCCGGTCCATGGACCGGGTGCCCGTCATGGGATCAGGCCAGCCTCAGATCGACGAACGGCACGCTGTCGCCCGGCAGTACGTACCGATCCGTCTCGACGAATCCATGGCCGAGCGCGAAGCGCAGCCCCTCCGGGTTCGACGCGAGGACACAGGTCTCGATCACGTCGGCGCCGAGCGCACGGGCCTCCGCCAGGCCACGCGCGTACAACTGACCGCCGAACCCCTGGCCGCGGTGATCCGGCAGCACCCGCGCGATCACGGTGGCCACCGAAGCGCCATCGGCCGGCGGCCGCACGGTCGAGCAGCCCACCGCAACGTCGTCGAGGTATGCGACGGCCAGCAGGTTGCGGCCGGCGCGTTCGGTCACCTCCGCGAGCGACAGCACCGCGGTGGGAATGATCGTGTTGTGGACGCGGCGCCAGTCCAGGAGCATGGCGTCGCCGTCCACCCGCTCGATGCGAAGGTCACTCATCGCAGCAGGGAACCGTGTGAACACCCCTGCGTCAACTCGGTTCCGCCGGGCAGACCGCTGAGAGCACATCCCGACGGACGGACGTCGATGGTCAGTCCCCGCCGGGCAGCGCCGAGAAATGTGTTGCCGCAGGCCGGAGCTGCTGACAGGCTTCGCGGCATGTCCGACAACCGATCCAGCGCCAGCCACGGGGTGGCCGCCCTCTTCTCGCACGGCCGTCTCACGGCGATCCCGCGCAAGACGGCCCGCCGCGAGCAACTCCTCGTCCACCTCACGGAAACGCTGTTCGAGCCCGGCCGGACGTACACCGAACGTGAGGTCAACGACGCCCTTCTCACCGTTCACGAGGACTGCGCGGCTCTGCGCCGCTACATGGTCATCGGCGGCCTGCTGACCCGGACGAAGGACGGCGTCAGCTATCGGCGCGCCCAGGATCCGGCGGCATGACGGACCGGCCCGCAGGGCGGGCGATCGCCCGGCCCGGTGATCAGCCGCCGAGCGGACGCGCGGTGAACCCCGCCCGGGCGGCGAGCGCGGTGAGTTCCTCGACCCGTGCGGCGCGCAGGCCCACCACGGGATAGCAGTCCGACTCGATGTCGAGGACGACGAGCGCCCCGCCGACCTCGCGGTAGTGCCGCCCGCACGTCTCCAGGAACTCATGGGTCGGCAGGCGCATGTCGCCCTCCTCGAACAGCACCCAAGGATCCACGGACGGCCGCGAGTCGAGCCCGCGCAGCTGGGAGCGTATCTCCGCGGAGTCCTCCTTCCAGTCCAGCTCCGCCAGCAGCCGGTGGTCGGCCAGCGCGTCGATGAGCGCTATCCAGGCGAGGTCGGGCACCGGCGCGTCGATACCCCGGTCCGCCAGCGCGCCGGCGTGGGCGCGCACGTACGCCCCGGGATCGTCGACGGCGTGCAGCACCCGGTCACCGACGGCCTGATGGGCGGGTGCGAGCAGCGCCGCCGCGGCGGCGAGCGAGGTGCGGGTGTCGTCGGCCACGGACATGGTGAGCGCTCCTTCGGCAGCCGTACGACTGCGTCCGACAGTGAGAGGCGGACACCCGGTCGGGCATCCGTCGAAAACCCTGCCACGGGGGTATGACAACGGGCCCGGCCGCAGCCCCTGTCAGTCCTCCAGGACGGCGATGTCGAGCCCGCGGATCCGGTCGGGGTCCGCGACGACATCGATCTCGGTGATCAGGTCGTCCACGAGGGTGAAGCCGAGGACCAGGCGCAGCCGCCCGAGCGGCGCCATCGCCAGTGCGACCGATCCGTCGACGAGCGCGATCCCGGTGAACAGGGCCCGTCCGGTGGCCGCCATCGCGCCCTGCGCGACGGTGTGGGCGCCCCGGACCACGACGGGCTCCGGTGTGGGAACGACCGAGCGGTCGGCACGCAGGACCACATCGGGATGAAGCAGCGCGACCAACGCGTCGAAGTCCCCGCCGCGGGACGCCGCCAGGAAGGCCTCCACGACCCGCCGGCGACGTGCCAGATCCGCGACGGGCGCCGCACCACCGCCCTTGACCCGGCGGCGGGCCCGGCTCGCGAGCTGCCGGGCGGAGTCCGCCGACCGGTCGAGCAGCGTGCCGATCTCGTCGAACGGCACCGCGAACATGTCGTGGAGCACGAACGCCAGACGCTCCGCGGGCGCCAGCGTGTCCAGCACCACCAACAGGGCCAGTCCGACCGAGTCGGCCAGCACGGCCTCCTGCTCCGGGTCGTCCCCCTCGCCGGGACCGGACGTCCGGTCGTACGCGTCGATGGGATCCTCACGCCGGGTACGGCGGGAGCGGAGCATGTTCAGGCAGACCCGGCCGACGACGGTGGTCAGCCAGCCGGTGAGGTTCCGGACCTCGCTGATGTCGGCCTGAGAGGCCCTCAGCCACGACTCCTGGAGGGCGTCGTCGGCCTCGGCCGCCGAACCGAGCATCCGGTAGGCCACCGCCTTCAGATGGCTCCTGTCCGTCTCGAACCGCTCGGCCAGTGCGGTGCGGTCGTCCATCGGTCGCGTTCCTCCGTCGGCGGGTGTCCCGGAAGGGGAATGTCAGGTGGCAGGGGATCCGCCGGGGATGCGGGGAGCCGTCATGGAACCGGGGACCGGAGCGTGACGGCAGCCCCGCCGCCTCCCGTGCGGTCAGACGCCGGCCGCCCGCGCGGCCTCGTACACCTCGGTCGCCACGTCGACGTACTCCGACACGTCACGCAGCTGCGTCTGGAGGTCCAGCATGATCTCCGGCACGCCCGTGGCGGCGTGGGCGGCGAGGTCCTCGACGATCTGCGCGGTGTTGCCGTGGAACGGCTTCCGGTCCGGGCCGGCCACAGGGGTCGCGCTGTACCGCGCGTTGGCACGGGCACAGACTCCGACCGGACGCTCGCGTCCCCGCTCGGCCGCGAGGTCCTGGAGCTGCCGCCACTGCTCGGACAGCTGCGCGGGGCCCATGGCGACGGGCATCCAGCCGTCGGCCCGGTCGACCAGACGGCGCCTGGCCCGGGAGCTGCCGGCCGGCAGGTAGACGGGGATCGGGCGGGCCGGCTTGGGCCCCACCTCGGACGGCGCGATCGTGGTCAGATCCCCCTTGTACGAGACGGGGTCCGGACCCCAGACGGCCGCGCACACGTCCAGCAGCTCGTCCAGCACCGCGCCGCGCTTCTCGAAGGGGGCGACGGAGGCGGCCGCGTACTCGTCCAGGGACCATCCCGTACCCAGCCCGGCGACCACGCGGCCGCCGCTGGCGGCGTCGAGTGTGGCCAGCGAACGAGCGAGCTGGAAGGGCACGTGCAGCGGGGCGACGAGGACACTGGTGCCGAGCCGGGCCCGCTCCGTGGCCGCGGCGGCCAGCGTCAGCGTGATCAGCGGGTCGGAGACGCCGCGGTAGTGCTCGGGCCAGGCCAGCCCCGGAACCCCGTACAGACCCTGTGTCGCAGGCTCGGGGAACAGCACCCGCTCGAACACCCACAGGCTCTCGTATCCCACGGCCTCCGCGGCGCGCGCCGCGGTGGCGACGTCACGGCTGAGGTCGTACTGCTTCGTCTGGGGAAGACCAAGACCGAGTGCGATCGGCATACGTGTGCTCCCTCTGTGTGAGTGGCTACCACAACTACCCTACGACAGGGCGTTCCTGACGTGCCGACCGGTCGGAGCCGGCGACGGGGGAGCGGGCGGGCGGCGGCGCGTCAGCCGACGAGGGCCTGGGTGCCGAGCACCGTGAGCAGTGCCAGGCGTTCGGCGTCCTCGGTGCCCGGCTCGGCCGTGTAGACCATGATGCGCAGCTCGCTGCCCTCCACGGTCAGGACGTCGCAGTCGAGCGTGAGCGCTCCGACGTGCGGATGGTCGATCGTCTTGCGCGCGGAACGGTGCTGCCCCACGGTGCCGGACTCCCACAGGGCGGCGAACCGGTCGCTGCCCGCGCGCAGTTCCGCCACCAGTCCGCGCAGCCGCGGATCGGCGGGGTAGCGGTCGGCGACCGCGTGCAGGTCGGCCGCCAGCGCGGCTTCCAGCTCACGTCGCGACTCCTCGGTGTGACGTACCCGCCCCGGCCGTCCGAGGAAGTTGCGCCACACGCCGTTCCGCTCGTGGCCGCGCCACCCCGAGGGGTCGCCCATCAGGGCCGCGTAGGGCGGGTTGGCCAGCAGGAGCGTCCACGAGGCGTCGTGGACCGCCAGCGGGGTCGCGCCCAGGCGGTCGATCAGCCGGTGGACACCCGGCGTGATGTACGCGGGCACCGTGTCCCGGCCCGGTGGGACGAGGCCTGCCAGCCCGAACAGGTGCGTCCGCTCCGTCCCCGACAGCCGCAGCGCCCTGCCCAGGGCTTCGACGACCTGGGCCGAGGGGTTCGAGGCCCGGCCCTGTTCCAGCCGGGTGACGTAGTCGGCGGAGATGCCCGCGAGCAGGGCCAGCTCCTCACGGCGCAGTCCGGCCGCACGCCGCTGCCCGCCGGCGGGAAGCCCGGCCGCCTGCGGCGGAACCCGGTCGCGCCAGCGTCGCAGTGCCTGTCCGAACTCCGACGTCGCCATACCCCTCAGTGTGCCCCGAGGGCCGCGTGTCTTCCTGGTACCGGCAGTCCCAGGAAGACGGGACGTCTGGCTGCGCCCGGCCATCCGCCGCAATCTGGACCCATGACCACCACACTGATCACCGGAGCGAACAAGGGCCTGGGCCGCGAGACCGCCCGCCAGCTGGTCGCCGCAGGCCACACCGTCTACATCGGAAGCCGGGACGCCGGGCGCGGGCGCCTCGCCGCAGAGGAACTGGGTGCACGAACGGTCGTTCTCGACGTCACCGACGACGCGTCCGTCGAAGCCGCCGCCCGCGCCATCGAGGCGGACGGCGGACTGGACGTACTGATCAACAACGCGGGCGTCGAAGGCCGGGGCGCGGAGAACGAGGTGATCGGCGCCGCGGATGTCACCGCCGACATGATGCGCCGGACCTTCGAGACGAACGTCTTCGGCACGGTACGCGTCACCCACGCGTTCCTGCCCCTGCTGCGGCGGTCCGCCGCCCCGGTCGTCGTGAACCTCAGCAGCGGACTCGCCTCGCTGGCCCGCGTCACCGACCCCGGCACCCCGACGCACGCCTACCCGGGTGTGGCGTATCCCGCCTCGAAGACCGCGGTGAACATGATCACCGTGCAGTACGCCAAGGCGTTCCCGGACATCCGGATCAACGCCGTGGAACCCGGCTACACGAAGACCGATCTCAACGGGAACACCGGCGTCCAGACGGTCGAGCAGGGCGCCGCGATCATCGTCCGGATGGCGCTCCTGGGCCCCGACGGGCCCACCGGGGGCTTCTTCTCCGCCGAGGGTCCGCTGCCGTGGTGACGGCGCGCGCGACCCGGAACACCGGGCCCGGGCGGGGAAGTGGTCAGGAGGGGCCCCGGACATGGCATACGGTGGGGAACACAACGACGCGGGGTGGAGCAGCTCGGTAGCTCGCTGGGCTCATAACCCAGAGGTCGCAGGTTCAAATCCTGTCCCCGCTACTGTCGGAGCAGGGCCCGGAACCATCAGGTTCCGGGCCCTGCTGCATGTGCGCGGTGGGCCGGTGAGTGCACTTGCACCGGCCCGCGGCCGACCGGGCGAGGGCTTTCCGGCGGGGAGAAAACCACTGGTGCCGGGTCCGCCGCACCCGGAGACTGACCCTTCATGACGATCAAGCCCCCGACCGGCCCCCTGTGCACCCGTGAGTCGCTCGCCTCCGACCTGCGCGCACTGGGCATACGCCCGGGCGAGACGCTTCTTGTGCACTCCTCGCTCAGTTCGCTCGGCTGGGTCTGCGGCGGCCCCGGTGCCGTGGTCTCGGCGCTGCTCGACACCCTCGGGCCCGAAGGCACCCTGGTCGTCCCGACGCACTCCGCGGACAACTCTGACCCGGCGCACTGGACCAACCCGCCCGTTCCGGAGGCCTGGTGGGACGGCATCCGGGCCGCGACGCCGGCTTTCGACGCGCGCACCACACGCAGCCTGGGGGTCGGCGTCATCCCGGAGACGCTCCGCACCTGGCCCGGAGCGCTCCGCAGCAGCCACCCGCAGACCTCGTTCGCGGCCGTGGGACCGCGCGCCGCCGCGATCGTCGACGGGCACGCGCTCGACTGCAGGCTCGGCGAGCGCAGCCCGTTGGCCCGGCTGGAGGAGGCGGACGCCCGGATTCTGCTCCTGGGCGCGGGATTCGACTCCTGTACCGCCTTCCACCTGGCCGAGTACCGGATCGCCGCACCGCAGGTGCGGAACTCCTTCGCGGCCATGACCTCGCGGGGCCGCCGCTGGAGCACGGTGGGCGACACCTCCATCTCCTCCGAACGCTTCGACGACCTGGGCGCGTCCTTCGAGAAGGGGCACCCGGTGGCACGGGGCAGGGTCGGCGGCGCGGAGACCCGGCTGTTCCCGCTCACCGACGCCGTGGCCCATGCGGTGGCCTGGCTGCCCGAGCACCGGCCGCGGGCACACGGCGTCTGACCGCGGTCTGAGTACCGGTGCCCGCTCGGGCAAGGCGCGGACCGGACACCGCGTTGCCGCCGAGCCACGATGCCGTCGGACACCGTGTTCCCGGCCGGCGAGCAGACCGTCAGGGACCGGCAGGCGAGCTACTGGCACGGGTCGGGTTCGCGGTGTGACCGATCGGCGGCCCGGCGGCTCGGTCTCCCGCCGCGTCCGCGTACCGGCGGGCCAGGAGCGCGAAGGCATCCCTGAGCTCCGCCGGGCCGACGACCGTGATGTCGGTGTCGAACGCGCCGACGGCGGCGGCCAGGCCGGGCCACGACCAGGAGCCCAGGACGAGCCGGCACCGGTTCGGGCCGAGGGCCTCGACGATGCCGTCCCGGGCATAGCGCGACACGGCGGCCGCGGGCAGGCCGAGAATCACCTCGCCGCGGCACGGCCAGGTGCCGGTGCCGTCCGTGCCCCGGAACCGGCCCGCCACGAAGGCGGTCACATCGCCCCCGGGCAGTTCGCGCGGGGTGAAGCGGGGGCCCGTGGGGGTGCGCGGGGTGATCCGGTCGGCGCGGAAGGTGCGCCAGTCCTCCCGGTCGAGGTCCCAGGCGACGAGGTACCAGCGCCCGCCCCACGTCACGAGGTGGTGGGGCTGCACCCGGCGCGGTGATTTCGCCTCCGGCGGGCCCGCGGCGGCGTAGTCGAGCCGCAGCACCTCACGCGCGCGCACGGCGGCGCTGAGCGCCATGAGCACGGCGCTGTCGGCCTGGGGATGGGCCCCGGGTGCCGCACGCTCCACGGCGGTGACCCGGAGGGTGTCGACGCGGTGGCGCAGCCGGGCCGGCATGACCTGCCGGACGGTGTTCAGGGCGCGCGCAGCGGCCTCCTCGATCCCGGCCCCCGTCGTGGTGGCGGTCTGCAGGGCGATGGCGAGGGCGACCGCCTGTTCGTCGTCGAACAGCAGCGGCGGCAGTTCGGCCCCCGCGTCGAGCCGGTACCCGCCCTCGGGCCCCTTGAAGGCCAGTACGGGATAGCCGAGCTCCCGCAGACGGTCGATGTCGCGGCGGACCGTGCGCGCGCTGACGTCCAGGCGCTCGGCCAGCAGCGCCCCCGGCCAGTCCCGGCGGGCCTGCAGCAGTGAGAGCAGTGACAGCAGTCGCGCTGATGTCTTCGGCATGCCTCCCATGGTGCCCGGAGAAGCGGCCATGACCTGACCGCTTCTCCTGCGACGGTAGGTGTGTGCAGGACCACGGGACCCACCGGAAGGAACCGATCGCCATGACCCCCTCCACCACGCCGCGGCCCGCCGTCGACGCCGAGCGCGAGGATCTTCTCGCCGCGCTCGCGGCAGCCAGATCGGCGCTCGTCGCCACGACCCGGGACCTCGACGACGAGCAGGCCGCACGGACCCCGACCGCGGGCGCGCTCTGCCTGGGCGGGCTGATCAAGCACGTCGCGTCCACGGAGGAGAGCTGGATGCGGTTCGTGGTCTCGGGCCCGTCCGCCATGAGCCACGACCTGCCCGAGGGAGTCACCTGGGCGGACCTCGCGGCCGGTACCGCGCGCGAGATCCCGAAGTGGATGACCGACCACCAGGACGAGTTCCGGATGCTGCCCGGCGACACCCTGGCCGGGGTCGTCGCCCGTTACGAGCAGGTCGCCGCCAGGACCGAGGAGGTCATCGCCTCCGTACCCGACCTGTCCGCGACCCACCCGCTGCCCGCGGCACCCTGGCACGAGCCGGGAGCGGTGCGCAGCGTGCGGCGGGTCCTGACGCACGTCATCGCCGAGACCGCCCAGCACGCCGGGCACGCGGACATCCTCCGCGAGACGATCGACGGCCGGACCGCCACCTGACCGGCAGCCCACCTGCGACGTGTACGGAACCGAGGAGAACGGAACCACTGTGAAGCTGTACGAACGGGAGCGGGCAGACGCCCGGGGCAGCGCGCCCGCCGTCGCCCCCGAAGCGAACGCCCCGGTGACCGGCCCCCGTGCGCGCCCCGGTGCGCCCCGATGACCGTTCTCGGCACGCGGGCGCTCAACCGCGCGACGCTCGCCCGGCAGCTCCTGCTCGACCGCGCGGATCTGCCCGCGCTCGACGCCGTCGCGCACCTCGGCGGTCTCCAGGCGCAGGAGCCGCAGGAACCGTTCACCGGGCTCTGGTCACGGCTGCGCGCCTTCGACCCGGCGGTGCTCTCGGACCTCCTCACGGGACGGGACGTGGTCCGGACGCACCTCATGCGCCGCACCGTCCACCTCGTCACCGCGGACGACGCGCTGACCTGGCGGGCCCGGCACGACGCCATGCTGCGGCAACGGGTGCTCGGCACGTACCGGAGCGAACTCGCCGGGGTGGACCTCGACGAACTCGCCGCGGCCGGCCGTGCCGTCATGGCCGACGGTGTCCCACGCTCGATGAGCCGGCTCGCCCGGGAGGTCGCCGGCCGCTGGCCGGCGCCGGGGGCGCGCCCCCTCGGCGAGATGCTGGTCGCCGCGCTCGTCCCGATGGTGCAGACGCCGCCGCGCGGGCTCTGGCGCACCAAGGGAGGGGTGCGCAACGTGCCGCTCGCCGACTGGCTGGGCCGCGCCGCCGACCCGCCCGCTCCTGACGGCACCGACCCCGTCGGTCAAGCCCTGGCCCGCCGCTATCTGGCCGCCTACGGGCCCGCCGCCTCGGCCGACCTGCGGGCCTGGAGCGGCCTGGCCGGACTGCCGGCGGCGATCGCCGCGATCCGGGAGGAGCTGGTGACCTTCCGCGACGAGCGGGGCCGCGAACTCCTGGACCTGCCCGACGCGCCGAGGCCCGACCCCGACACGCCCGCCCCGGTGCGCTTCCTGCCCGCGTTCGACAACGCGATCCTCGGCTATCAGGACCGCACCCGGATCATCGACGACGCCCACCGCGGCCTGTCGGTCGCCGGTGAGCGTGTCGTCCTCGTCGACGGCCGGGTCGCCGCGACGTGGAGCGTCGAGGAGGACACCGTGACGGTGACTCCGCTGACCCGCCTCGGCCGGAGCGACCGCAGCGCCGTCACCGAGGAGGGGCGGGAGCTGGCGGCGTTCCTCTCGGACGACGCGAGCCGACGCGTCCGGATCGCCCCTTCTCCCCGCTGACGGACGACGGCGGGAAGAGACGGCGAACCGGTGCGTCCTTGGCCGCGCATCAACGGAAGGCGGCCCGGTTGGCGTGCAGGAACTGGGCGAAGGTGCGGGGTTCGCGGCCGGTCAGGTTCTCGACCTCGCGGGTCGTCCCGGCCAGCGAGCCGGTCGCGACCTCGGCCCACAAGTGGGCTACGTCGTCGGCGAACTGCGCGGGAACCCCCAGCGTCCGGAGCCGCAGGGCCATCGCGTCGGGCCCCAGGCTCACGATGCCGACGGGCCGGCCGAGGACGGGGGAGAGCTGCCCGGCGATCTCGGCCATCGTCAGCGCTTCGGGGCCGGTCAGCACGAACGCGCGTCCCGTGCCCCCGTCCTCCGTGAGCAGCGAGGCCGCACAGGCGGCGATGTCGTAGCAGTCGACGTACGAGACGGGGGCGTCGGGAGCGGCCGCGATGAGACTTCCGTCGTCGCTGAACGTGCCCGCTCCCGTGAGGAAGTTCTGCATGAAGCCGCTGGGCTGGAGCAGCGACCAGTCGACGCCCGACGCCTTGAGATGCTGCTCGATCTCCCAGTGCGCACCCTCGGCGAGCCTGCCGCCCCGGTGCGCGTGCCAGACCGAGACCTTGACGATGCGGGTCACGCCCGCACGTACGGCCGCGTCGATCACGGCCTTCTGCTGGGCGATCATCGGCTGGGGTGCCCCGTCGGCGGTGGGGGCGGCCCCCGCGGAGTTGAGCAGCAGCCGGTCGACACCCACCAGCGCCGCCGCGACGGAGCCGGGGTCGTCGAGGTCCCCGACGACGTACCGGCAGCCGAGCGCGCGGCCCTTGTCGGCATCCCGGACAAGCGCCGTGAACTCCACCCGGAGTTCCCGCAGCCGGCGGACCAGATGTCTGCCGATGGAGCCGGTGGCTCCGGTGACCAGAATCATGTGACGTCCTTCGTCTAAAGTGAGGATCCCTCGGGATAATAAGTCGAGTACCCCTCGACTTGACAAGGGCAGGCACAGGAACAGACGCAGGACCAGGCACAAGGGCGGACAGGTGAGCACACAGATGAGCAGCACTCGAACACGTCGGCCGCGCGCCGACGGGCAGCGGAACCAGGAGTCCATCCTGGCTGCGGCGGACGAGGCGTTCCGCGCGCAGGGCACCGGTGCGTCACTGGGCGGGATCGCCCGCCGCGCCGGAGTGGCGATCGGGACGCTGTACGGGCACTTCCCCAACCGGCTCGCTCTGTGTGCTGCCTTGCTGCGCGAGCGGCACGCGAAGCTGTTCGCGTTCGGCGACGAACTGGGCAGGGACAGGGAGCCGTTGGACGCCCTCACGCAGTGGATGCGTGCCGTCGCGACACACGCGGCGGCCTACCGGGGGCTTGCGGAGTTGCAGATGGACGGCCTCGGTGACGAGGCGTCGGAACTGCACGAGGCGTGCGCGCGGATGGCGGCGATCACGGACGACCTGCTGGCCGCGGCGCACGGGGCGGGTGCGGTGGGCGACGGCGTCACGGCGGCGGACGTGAACGCGCTGATGAACGCCGCGGCCTGGATGCGCGAGCAGGTGGACGACGACCATGCCGAGCACCTGCTGGAGCTGATGGTCAACGGTCTGCGGGCCGGTGCCGGCGCTCGTTAGAGGGGGATGAGCGTGCGGGTCCGCGAGGGGCCCGCACGCTCATCGGGGATCGACGCGTGCAGCGGGCAGACGCGCGAGGATCGCCGAGACGGTCTCGTCGGGGGTCAGCTCCGAACTGTCCAGCCGGAGACCGATGTCCGGGGTCTCCACGCGCAACGACCGGTCGAGCGCTTCAACGGTCCAGACCCCGTACCCGGTCTTGGCCCGCCCGGCCTCCCGGCTCCGCACCACGTCCGTGGAGGGAGCCAGCACGACGACGTACAGGGGGCGGGTGCGCACCCCTTCCACGTACCGGAGCAGGTCCTCACCCAGGACGATGTCCTGGACGACCGCGGTCCAGCCGTCCGATGCGTACGCGTCGGCGACCATCGCCGAGATGCGGTAGCGGAGCTCCAACTGGGCCCGGGACTCCGCCGTTTCCTCCGGAAGCAGCTCCTCGCGGCCGGAGACCGTCATCCGGCGGAAGACATCGCCCCGCACATGTGCGGCCCGCGGCAGACGAGCGCAGAGCAGTTCGGCCACCGTGGACTTCCCCGACGCCATCACACCGGTCACCAGGACGACCGCGGAATCCAGCTCATTCACACGGACCTCTCCTCCAGGAACGGGCCATGCAGGCCCCCGGCATGCTCTGCGTCCTCAGCATGCTTCTGTGCCCCCGGCCCCGTCTGCCCAACGGCACTCCAGCTTGCCTACTCGGCGGCCGCCAGTACCGCCGTCCGGCTGTCCAGCGCCGCGGAGAACCCGTCCGTCACCTGCGCCAGCGCCTCGGCCGAGTCGGGCGCCACGGTCAGCGCGCCGTCGTGGCCGACGGTGATGTCCTTGTCGAGCGTGAACCACCCCGGCACGATGTGCGCGGCGCCCATGGAGCTCAGCACCGGGCGCAACGCGTAGTCGATCGCCAGCACATGGGCGATGCTGCCGCCGGTGGCGAGCGGCAGGACGGTCTTGCCGGTCAGCGCGTACTGGGGGAGCACGTCGAGCAGCGACTTGAGCAGCCCGGAGTAGGCCGCCTTGTACACGGGAGTGGCGATCACCACCCCGTCCGCCTGCTCGAAGAGTTCCGTGGCCCCGACGATCGCCGGGTGCTTGAAGTCCGCGCCCAGGAGCGCGTGGGGAGGCAGTGTGCGGACCTCCAGCGAGGTCACGTCGTGGCCCTGGGCCCTCAGCCGGTCGTCCAGCTCACGCAGGAGCCGCGCGGTGCGGGAGGTCGAGGACGGGCTGCCGGACACGGACAGGATGGTGGCCATGGGGGAACCTTTCGGATCGGGGAACGCGAGTGGGCGGGGCGGTACCGGCCGGGCGGACGTGCGGCCGGACGACATCGGTCACCAGGCACTGGACTCCACCGCGATCACAGGCGTCAGCTCGTTGCGCACGGTCTCCAGGAAGGTGACGGTCTCGGCAGCCACGGAACGGTGCTGGAGATCGTTCAGCACGTCGTGGTGGCCGCCGCGGACCACCGAGAGGCGGGCCCGGGAGCGTGACTTCGCCGTACCGGCCAGTGCGGAGTGGTCGGCGAGCGGGTCCTCGTCCCCGACCAGGATCAGGGTCGGGGTCGGGACAGCGGCGCTCGCGTCCGACCCGTCGCCGCTCTCGCCGGCGTAGGCCGCCGCGAGCAGCGCTTCCGGGACCGACTCCCCGAGCGATCCCCGCCGCACCCCGGAATCCTGGCTGAGCGTGTGGCGATGGGCGGGGCAGGACGTACGCACGTCGAGCTCCTGCTCCCACGTCCCGGCCGTCGTGGACGCCAGGCCGGGGAGGCCCGCGAGGACGACCGCGTCCGGCCGCCAGGTGCCGGGGGCCGCGGCCGGACCGAGCAGCGCGGCCACGGCCGCGGCGCCCGAGTCGGCGCCCACCACCACGACCGGACGGACGACGCCGTCGTCGTCGCCGGCGGTGCCGTCCGCCGCCTCCGCCAGCTCCGCGCCGAACCGGGTCAGCGCCGCGGTCAGACCGCCGGAGTCGAGGCCGGGTGCGTCGACGACGCGTACGCGGTAGGCGTCGGCGGCCAGGCGCCGGCCGAAACGGGCGTAGGCCGCGCGGGTCTCGCCCCGGCCCGGCACCACGAGGACGGTGCCGCGTGTGCGCAGGCCCTCGGGGCCGAAGTGGTCGGTGTACTCGGGCATGTCGGACTCCTGCTGGTTCGGGTGCGGTGGGGGCGGGGGCACGGCTGCGTCGCCGTGGACCGGGGGCGGTCAGTCGTGCACGAGCTCCGGCTCGGGCTCGGACGCGCGCGCCAGGGTGTGGCGGTTGTCCGGCACCGGCAGCCCGAGGTTGCCGCGCAGCGTGTCGGCCTCGTACTCCGTGCGGAACAGGCCGCGCTTCTGCAGGAGCGGCACCACACCGTCCACGAAACGGCCGAGGTCGTCGTTGTTCCGGAAGGCGAGGTTGATCCCGTCGAAGGTGCCGGCCTCGAACCACCGCTCGATCGTGTCGGCCACGGTCTCCGGAGCGCCGACGAACGGGGAGCTGCGGAACGCGTTGACGGACTCGGCGACCTGGCGCAGGGTCAGGTTCTCGGTCCGGGCGCGCTCGATGAGCTTCGCCGCCCCGGTCCGGCCCCCCTTCTCCGCGAGGTGGGAGACGTCCGGGAACGGCGCGTCCAGGTCGTGCACGCTGAAGTCGTACGCGCCGAAGGAGCGGCCCAGCAGTGCGAGGTTGCGCGCGAAGTCGTTGTCCTCCTCGAAGATCTCCCGCTCGCGCCGCCTGGCGTCCGCGTCGGTCGCCCCGACGATCGGGCCGCCGTGGATGAAGACCTTGATGTGGTCGGGGTTGCGTCCGTAGGCGGCGGTACGCGTCTTGATGTCGGCGTAGTACTCCTGCGCCTGCTCCAGGGAACCGCCCGGCGCGTAGATGCCCTCGGCCACCCGAGCGGCCAGGTCGCGCCCCTCGGCGGAGACCCCCGCCTGGAAGATGACCGGCTGGCCCTGGGGCGAACGGGAGAGGTTGAGCGGGCCGGCCACCTTGAAGTGCTCTCCGACGTGGTCGAGCCCGTGCAGCCTGGCCGGGTCGAGGAACACGTCACGTGCCACGTCCGCCGGGAAGGCGTCGTCCTCGTAGGAGTCCCAGAGACCGCGGGCGACCTGGACGAACTCCAGGGCGCGGCCGTACCGGGTGGCGTAGTCGAGGTGTTCGTCCAGGCCGAAGTTCCTGGACGTGCCGGTGTCGAAGCTGGTGACGACGTTCCACCCGGCGCGCCCGCCGCTGATGTGGTCGAGGGAGGAGAACCGGCGGGCGAGGTTGAACGGCGAGTTGTACGTGGAACTCGCCGTGCCGACCAGGCCGATGTGCCTGGTGTGGGTGGCGACCGCGGACAGCAGCGTGAGCGGTTCCAGCCGGTTGAGGTAGTGCGACGGGTAGGTGTCGTTGATGAACTGGCTGTCGACGACGAACAGCGCGTCGAAGAGCGCGTGTTCGGCGGCCTGGGCCTGCTGGATGTAGTAGTTGATGTCGATGCTGGAGTTCTTCGCTACGAGCGGGTCCTTCCAGAGGCCGTGCTGGCCCGGGCCTCCGACGCCGTACGGGTGCAGTGCGAGATGGATCGTGCGGGACATGGGTGTTCCTTTCGGGGGCGGACAGCGAAGGGCGGGCGGTCCGGGACGTGCGTGTGGACGGGGGTCCGGATTCCGGGCCGGTCAGGCGTTCAGCAGGGCACGCAGGGCTTCGCGTTCGGACCGGTCGGCGGGACCCGTGCGCAGGGTCGGGGCCGAGCTGACGAGCAGCCGGGTATAGGCGTGCCGGGGGTGGTTGATGACGTCCCGGGCGGCGCCCACCTCGACGAGCTCTCCGCGGTAGAGGACGGCGATGCGGTCGGCGGTCCCGGCCACGGACCCCAGGTCGTGGGAGATCAGTACGAGCGCCACCCCGGTGTCCCGGAGCTCCTTGAGGATCTCCAGGACCTGGACGCGGTTGGCGGAGTCCAGCGCGCTGACGGGCTCGTCGAGGATGACCAGCCGCGGTTCGGTGACGAGCGCCCGGGCCACGGCGACGCGCTGCCGCTGGCCGCCGGAGAGTTCCCCGGGCAGCCGCTCCAGCAGGTCGGCGGCCAGGTGGACGCGGTCGAGGAACGAACGGGCCCTGGCCGCCGCCTCCTTGCGCGGCACGCCCTGGATGAGCAGCGGTTCGGTCAGCGAGTCCTCGACGGTGAGGTCCGGATCGAGGCTGCGCAGCGGGTCCTGGAAGACGTACTGGACCACGCCGCGGCGCCGCAGCGCGCGCCACTGGCGGTGGCCGTACGCGCTCACGTCCTCGCCGCCGATACGGATGGTGCCTGCGGAGAGTGGCACGAGCCCGAGCGCGGCACGGGCGAGCGTGGACTTGCCGGAGCCCGTCTCGCCGATGAGCCCGACGGTCTCGCCGGAAGAGACGCCGAGCGTGACGTCGTGCAGGGCGCGCCGGCGCCGGCGGCCCCGGCCGTAGCGCACCTCCAGCCCGGCGATGTCCAGGACGGGGCCGGCGACCTCCGCGGGGGTGTCCGTCCGCGCGTCCGCGGTCTCCGTGGTCACGACGACTCCTTCGGTGCGAGGAACTTCTCCAGGCCGTACTGGTGGTGCTCGTCGATCAGCAGCCGGGTGTACGCGTGCTGCGGATCGTGCAGGACGGACCGGGTCGGGCCGCGCTCCACCACGACGCCCTGCCGCATCACCAGGACCTCGTCGCACAGCTGGGCGACGACGGCCAGGTCGTGGGAGACGACGACGAGCGCGAGACCGGTCCGCTCGCGCAGCTCGGCCAGCAGGTCGAGGATCTCGGCCTGGACGGTGACGTCGAGCGCGGTCGTGGCCTCGTCCGCGATCAGCGTGCGCGGCTCGACGGCGATGGCCGCCGCGATCAGGACGCGCTGGAGCATGCCGCCGGAGAGTTCGTACGTGTACTGGCCGTAGACCAGCTCCGGGTCGCGCAGCCGAACCGCCCGCAGCAGTTCGACGGCGCGGTGCCGTGCCTCGCGCCGATTCAGCCCGAGTTTGGCCCGCAGCACCTCGGCGATCTGGGCACCCACCCGGATCGACGGGTTGAGATAGGACGCCGGGTCCTGGAAGACGGCGCCGATCGTGGAGCCGCGCAGACCGGTCCACTGGCTCGGTGTCAGGGTCGCGATGTCGGTTCCGGCGATCTCGATGGAGCCGCCGGAGACGTCGAAGTGCGGGGGCAGGATGCCGAGTGCGGCCCGGCAGGTCAGCGTCTTGCCGCTGCCGGACTCGCCGACGATGCCGACCGCGTTGCCCGGGGCGAGTTCGAAGCTCACGCCGTGCACGATCTCCCGGTCGGTGACCCGGTCGCTGATGCGTACGTCGCGCAGGGCAAGCACCGGCTCGGCCGCCGGTACGGCTCCGTCGGCGGTGACGGTGCGTTCGGCGTGTCGGGTGACGATGTTCTGCGAAAGCGTCGTCACAGTGAACCTCCGGTGGGGACGGGACCGGTCCTGCCGAGGCGGTTGGCCCGGGCCCTGCGCCGGTTGACGAGCGCCCGGCCGGCCTCGCCGGAGACGTCACGGATGGCGTCGGCGAGGAGGTTGCAGGCCCAGACGGTGATCATGATCAGCAGTGCGGGCGCCACCGGGGCCCAGGGCTGGTGGCTGAGGTAGCCCAGGTCCGAGGCGAGCAGCCCGCCCCAGGTGGGTGCCGGGGGCTGCACCCCGATGCCGAGGAACGTCAGACTCGACACGATGACGAAGCCGACGCCGATGGTCTGGGCGAGCGCGACCGCGATCGGCGGGAGCACCTTGATCCAGACGTGGCGCCGTACGATCCATCCGACGGAGGCCCCCGAGATGACCGCTGCCTCCACGTACGGGGAGCGGGCCACGGCGAGCGTGGCCGCCCTGGCCACCCGGTAGAACAGCGGCGAGACGAGCGCGCCCGTCACGAGCATGGCCTGGGTGATGCCGTTGCCCAGCAGGGCGATCACGGCGATGGCGAACAGCAGGAACGGCAGCGCGACCAGTGTGTCGGCCAGCCGCAGCGTGAACCATTCGAAGGCCCGGCCGAGATACACCGAGAGGATGCCGGGGACCGCCCCGACGGCCAGGGCCATCAGCGCGACTTCGAGCGAGCCGAGGACACTGACGCGGGAACCGTCCAGGAGCCGGCTGAACACGTCGCGGCCGAGGTAGTCGGTGCCCAGCCAGTGGGCGCCGGACACGGCCGAGAGCGCGTTGTCGCTGGTGGCCAGCGGATCCTGCGGAGCCATCCACGGGCCGAGAACGGCGAGCAGCGCGACGACCGCGAGGATGACGACGGCGATCCGGCCGGTGGTGAGTGAGAGAACGCGGCGCACCATGGGTCACACCCCCCGCTGGGATGCCGGCATCACACGTGCCAGCACCAGATTGATGATCAGGTTGAAGGAGACGACCAGCACGATCGACACCACCAGGACCCCCTGCACGGCGGGCACGTCGCCGGCCTGGGCGGAGTCGTTGGCGAACCGGCCGAAGCCCTGCAGGCCGAAGATCCATTCCGTCACGACGGACGCCCCGACCAGCGCCGGGAACTTCTGGCCGAGGGTGGCGAGCGCGGGACCGAGACCGTTGCGCAGGACATGGCCGAAGAAGATGCGCCGCGGGCTCAGCCCCCGTACCACCGCGCCCGTCACGTAGTTCTCGTCGTACGCCGCGACGAGACTGCTGCGCAGCTGGCGGGCGACGTCGGCGATGACGTCGAAGCTGAGCGCGAGTGCGGGCAGGGTGATGTGCGCGAGCCAGGGACCGACGCCCTGCTCGGCCGGGATGTAGCCGGCCGAGGGGAACAGATGGAGACCGACCGCCAGGACCGCGACGAGCACGATGCCGACGACGAAGGCCGGCATCACCGAGATCACGGTGACGAAGCCGGTGATCGCGCGGTCGACGGCGGTGGTGCGCTTCAGCGCCGCCAGGGTGCCCAGTCCGAAGCCGGCGACCACCCCGATGACCAGCGCGAACGTCGCGACCGAGAGGCTCACGCCCAGGCCGAGTCCGATCAGCGTCGAGATGTCGGCGCCGTTGACCCAGCTGGTGCCGAGCTGTCCGTGCAGGACGTCGGAGAACCAGTCCCAGTACTGCGTCAGGAAGGGCTTGTCGAGGCCCCACTGGGCCTCGATCCGGTGGATGGCCTCGGGTGTCGCCTCCTCGCCCAGCTGGATGCGCGCCGGGCTGAGTCCGCTCATCGACCGCAGGGCGAACGTCACGAACGTCGCGACCAGGAACACGGGCACGAAGATCGCGACCGACCGGGCGAGAGCCGCCAGGACGCGGCCTGCCGCGTGCCGGGCCCTGGCCGTGGCCACGGAACCGCGGCGGACGGGTCCGGCCTGAGGAACGTTCGTCGTCATGGGTCTGCCTCCTCTCTTCCGTGAGTGGGTGTCAGCTGCGGCCGGAGAGGGTCACACCGGTCCAGTCGATGTGGGCGGGGTTCTTCGGCAGGCCGGAGACCTGCTTGCTCTTGGCGAAGAGGTTCGGCGAGGAGTACGTGAACACCAGCGCCTTGCTCTTCAGGCCCGCCCGGGTCGCCTCCCGCAGGGTCTCGGTGTAGTCCGTTGCGTCCAGCGGCGTGCGGCGGACCTTGACGACGGCCGCCTCGAAGCCGGACGGCTCGTACGGGGTGCTGAGGTTCAGCGGACCGTTGGGGCCGAAGTGGGCGGTGAGTGTCTGTACGGCGGAGTCGCGACCCGTCGTCGAATACAGCGAGAACGTCAGGTCCTTGGCGAAGAACGGGGTGGCCCAGTTCTTGTCGATCTTGATCGTGACGGTGATGCCCACCGCGGCCAGCTGCGACTGGACGATCTCGGCCTGCGGGTCCTCCGAGGGGATGACCAGGTTCAGCTTGATGTCACCGGCCTTGTGACCGGCGTCGGCGAGCAGTTGCTTCGCCTTCGCGGGGTCGTACGGGTAGCGGTCCGCCGACTCCGGGTCGTAGGCGACGTACCCCTTCGGGAACGGCTGGTCGGTCACCTCGCCGTAGCCGAACGTCAGCTTGTCGACGAACTCCTGGCGGTTGACCGCGTGGCGCACGGCGTCGATGACCCGGTCGTCGTCGAAGGGCGCCTTGTTGATGTTGAGGCTGATGTTGGAGGCGTTGAAGCCGGGCTGGGAGAAGACGTCGAGGCCGGCCTTCTTCGCGGCGTCGGCCTGACTCGGGTCGAGGTCGGCGAAGTTGTACACACCGGTCTGCAGGCCCGAGACGACGGTCGAGGCATCGGGGGCGGAGCTCAGTTCGACATCGTCGATGTGGATGTTCTTCGCGTCCCAGTAGCCGGGGTTCTTCGTCAGTACGGCCTTGGTGCCGGGGATCAGCTGCTTGACGACGAACGGTCCCGCGCCGACCGGGTTCTGGTCCAGTTTGCCCGGGTCCTTCGCCGCCCTGGGGCTCGCGATCTGCAGCACGCGCTCACCGAGCAGCTGCGGAATCTGGTAGTCGACCTGGGAGAGGTGGAGCACCGCGTCCAGCCCCTTGGCCTCGACCGACCTGATCGAGGTCAGATCTCCGAACAGGGCGGAGTTCTTCTGCTTCTTGGCCCGCTCGATGGCCGCCTTGACCGCCGTCGCGTCGACCGGTTCGCCGTCGCTGAACTTCAGGCCGGGACGTAGGTGAAAGGTGATCAGGTCACCGCGGGCGTTGTACTTCCAGCTCTCGGCAAGGTCGGGAACGGCCTTGCCGCTCTCGTCAGTCCGGGTCAACGAGGCATAAACCAAGGCGAGTTCGCGGAACTGTGCACCGCTCCCCGAGACCACCGGGTCCCAGTGGCCGGGGAAGTAGGAGGAGGCCCACTTCAGTGTGGAGCCACCGGACGACGCGGAGACGTCACCGCCGCAGGCGCTCAGGGCGGGTGTGATCAGGGCGACGAGGGCGCTCCCGAGGGCGGCGGTACGCAGGCTGCCGGCCCGACGGGAGGGCCGGATACCCGGTCCGGTGCGGAAGGTGCTGAGTCGTGGAGACATCTCGATCTCTCTGTACGAGGCCCCGCCCGGTTCAGGGCAGGCCGGACCGCGGAGGCGGCTGGAGGGCGGGCGGAAGTGGACCGGGGCGGTACCGGCCGGAAGGAGGCAGTGATACGGAACCGCATCGGGACGGACCGTCACACCCCGAGCGCACACGGGCACGCAGGCCCACAGACGTGCACGTGCACACGTGTGAGGGTCCCGAACGGGGCGACGGCACCACAGGGGGTGGGAGTGCCGGACGAGAGCTTTCCCGAAGGGGAGTTGAAGTCCCTCGGGGCGGCAACATCACGACATTCCGTGCACGGGAGAGGGCACGGAGGCGAAGGCGCGGGGGCAGGTGCGGCCCGGTGCGGCAGCGGGCGGTCGGTGCTGCCGGCGGGCGTCAGGCGGCGCCTGCGGATCGGAGCGGTGGGCGGTCAGCGACAGAGTGCGCTGGAGGTGCGCCGAAGATCCACGTATCGGCACTCCACACCGGGGTGCGTCGTGAGCATGGGCTCATCCTGCTGGCCGTCCGGGGCGTCTGTCAATGGACACCAATCGGTGTCTCATTCGGTGGGACGGGCTCTGACCGCAGGTCAGAGCCCTGTTGCTGCCCAGGGGGTGGTGGTGGGGTGCACCGCGGCCTCTTGGGGATGCAGCCACAGCGGGCCGTTTCCGGTGTCGACCCGGACCGCGTGTGAAGGCGCCCGGCCGCCTTCCGCCAGCAGCTCCGCCTCGGGACCGGTCAGGCTGCGATGGTGCTCCAGGGCCTCGTCCGGCGGGAGCGGCGCGAGGTCGCTCAGCAGCCCGGGGCACAAGGCGTCAACCGCCGCCGCGTACGCGGCGAAGGGCCGCCGGCCGGGCACCGCGCGGTAGCCGGCGGGGGAGCGGAACAGGAGAGTCGGGAGCGCGTAGCGGCTGCCGCCGTCGAGGGTCGTCCGGGCGGCACCGGGATGCGGTGACGCGTCCTGCACGGACAGCACCTCGGGCACCGGCCGGCGCGCCTCGGCCCGGTCCGCGCGGACCCGTTCGAGCACGGCGGCGGACGCGGCATCGGACTCCAGCCGTACCGGATCCAGCCCCGGGACACCGCGCGCCGCGGCCAGCGCGCGTGCGAGCGTGTCCGCCGGTTCACCGAGTACGAACACGCTCTCCCGCAGCCGCCGCAGCACCCGCTCGGCCACGGCGGCCCCTTGGAGCTCGGCAGCCCCGGCGACCAGCGAGGAGGGCCAGGAACTGGCCGCGACCCGGCTCAGCCGGACCGCCCGGGGCGCCAGCGTGTGTGCGGTGATCTCCTCCACGTACCGCGCGTACCAGGCGGTCTCGGCCGCCGGGTCGGGCGGCGGGTCGTCGTCGTGGTCGAAGAGGATCGCGTACGCACGCCGCCAGCGCACCCGCCCGTCCAGGGCCGCCCGCAGCCTGCGGAACACGGGCTCCGACCCCCAGGCCCACGGGCACATCGGATCGGTGTACTCGACGACCTCCACCACCGGGGACGGGAGCGGCGACCCCGTCACGAGACACCGACCCCGGTCGTCCGCTCGCGCACGCCCTCGGACAGCAGCGACGTCAGCGTGAGACCGCCGAGGACCGCCGCGGCCTCCGCCTCGACCCGGCGCCACACCCCGGGCAGGGCCACGGCGGGCCCGGGATAGTCGAGCCCGGCCAGCGAGTCGCCGCGCAGAGTGATCACCTCGCCGTCGACAGCGCGCACGACGTCCAGCAACGAGATCTCACCGGCCGGACGGCCGAGCCAGTAACCGCCTTCGC
Organism: Streptomyces sp. NBC_01257; assembly: GCF_035917255.1. NCBI lineage: Bacteria > Bacillati > Actinomycetota > Actinomycetes > Kitasatosporales > Streptomycetaceae > Streptomyces > Streptomyces sp. NBC_01257. The sequence goes on along the minus strand of NZ_CP108472.1, from coordinate 581,057 downwards.
AGCCGCGCTGGCTGCGCACCAGGCCTGCTCTGCGCAACTCGCCCACCACGGACTTCAGGAACCGGAACGGGATCTCCTGCGAGGATGCGATGGCCTCACAGGTCAGGGGACGGCCAGGCTCACGGGCGAGCTCCAGGAGGGCCCGCGTGGCGTAGTCCGCCTTCGCGGAGATATGCATGCCCACATCATGCACGAAGGCCCGCCCCACACCCGGGTTTCCCGCCATTCCGCCCGTTCATTGCGGGAACATTGCCGCAGGTGAAACGCAATGGACACCTCTTGACATCCTTTTCGGCACCCCTCTAGCGTCCCTGCCATGAGCGAGCCGCTGACGACCCCCGGTGAGGGCTTCCACCCCCACCTCCACGACACCCCGGGCCGCCCGGACGCGCCCTTGCGCACCCGCGTGCACCACATCCGTGCGGACGCCCTGGACGGCGACACCGCCCAGACCGGAGGCATGCGCAGGTTCGCCGCCATCAGCGGAAAGACCGTCGGCTCCGAGAAACTGTGGATGGGCCAGACCCACGTGGCCCCCGCGACCTCGTCCTCCGACCACCACCACGGCGAGTCCGAGACCGCGATCCATGTGGTGAGCGGCCACCCCGAGTTCGTCTTCCTCGACGGATCGGGCGACGAACCGGAGGAGGTACGGCTGCGCACCTCGCCCGGCGACTACATCTTCGTCCCCCCGTTCGTCCCGCACCGCGAGGAGAACCCCGACCCCGCCGAGGAGGCCGTGGTCGTCATCGCCCGCAGCACCCAGGAGGCGATCGTCGTCAACCTGCCCAGGCTGTACGCCCTTCCGGTCGACGAGGCCTGAGCGGGGCGGCGCCCTCCAGCGGGGCACCAGCTCGACCATGGCGGGGACGGGAGCGACGGGTTGCCGGTCCGAGAACGTGGCGGTTCCCTGTCGGTGCTGACGAACCATCAGCGCAGATCCAGACGCATCAGGACCCGGGGATGTCCCGCCAGCACGGACGTGGTGTCGGAGGCGTGGGTGAATCCGGCGCGCTCGAAGTTCTTCCGCAGCCCGGCGTACGCCATCGTCAGGTCGGCCTTGGCGCCGCGGTTGTCGAGGGGATAGGCCTCGATCATCGGCGCGCCGTGGGTGCGGGCGAATTCCACCGCTCCCGTGATCAGGGCGTGCGAGATCCCCTGCTTCCGGTGACCGGGCCGCACGCGGATGCACCACAGCGACCAGACGGGAAGGTCGTCGATGTGCGGAATCCTGCGGCTGCGCGCGAACGTGGTGTCCGCGCGCGGCGCGACCGCGGCCCAGCCGACCGGTTCGTCGCCGTCGTAGGCGAGCACGCCGGGAGGGGGCTCCTTGCGGCACAGCTCGGCCACGTACTCTGCCCGCGCCGGTCCGCGGAGCTCGTTGTTGAGGGCGGACGGGATGCGGTGGCTCAGGCAGAAGCAGACGTTGGCGGCCGGTGACTTCGGGCCGACGAGGGTGCGGACATCGTCGAAGTCCGATGCCGGGCGCACTTCAATGGTCATGACGTCACCCTGACACGGGGAGAGGGAGGCCGTGCCCAGGACGGCTCGCGCGGTGCGTCGATTCCGGTGCGGCGCGCCGGTCCGTGGGGACCGCGGGACAGGCCCGAAGCGGTCGTGGCGGATGGTCATATGGCCCGTAACGCGCAGGCGTTGTCCTTCGACAGGGCGGCCGCCGGCTGTGCGTCACGTTCGATGTCACGGAACACATGCGGGACCTGATCTCCCGGCTGCTGTGGAGAGCCTCGTCGCACGAATTAGGCTCCCTACATGACGATCATCGTGCGGACAGCGGCCGAAGACGATCTGCCGGATCTGCTGACCCTCTACGGCGAGCTGAACCCCGACGACGCCCCGTTGTCCCGGACGACCGCGGCTGCCGTGTGGGCCGACATGTCGCGGCAGGGCGGACGTACCGTCCTGGTGGCCGATGCCGACGGTGCTGTGGCCGGAACCGCCGACTGCCTCGTGATGCCGAACCTCACCCGCGGCGGACGGGCCATCCTGTTCGTGGAGAACGTCGTGGTGGCCGGCTCCTTCCGGCGTCACGGTGTCGGCCGGCTGCTGATGGACGCCGCCGTCCGGCTGGGCGAGACGGCGGGCTGCTACAAGATCCAGCTGCTGGCGGCGGACGACGCGTACGTCCACACCTTCTACGAAGCATGTGGTTTCAAGGCACTGGCGCAAGGCTTCCGCCGCTACCTCTCCTAGCCCGTTCGTCCCCGTTCCGCGCCGGACGAAATTGGGCTGCGCGCATCTTCCGGCCTCCGCATACTGGGCGGACTCCGACTCCCCGGCTCTAAGGACCCCTTCAGCGTGCAGGCCGCCGTCACCGTCACTCCCGCCCAGATCCCCGAACTGCTCCTCGGGCTCGCGACCGTGCGGCCCGTGTTCCTCTGGGGAGCGCCCGGGATCGGGAAGTCGTCGCTCGTACGGAAGTTCGCCGAATCGCTGGGCCTGGAGTGCGTCAGCCTCCTGGGAACGCAGCTCGCGCCGGAGGACCTCATCGGTGTCCCGCAGATCCGCGACGGGCGTTCCGTCTTCTGCCCGCCGGAGGCCATCGCCCGCGACGAGCCCTACTGCCTCTTCCTCGACGAGCTCAACGCCGCCACCCCCGACGTCCAGAAGGCCTTCTACTCGCTGATCCTGGACCGGCGGATCGGGTCGTACGAGCTGCCCGCCGGGTCGATCGTCATCGGAGCCGGCAACCGCGCCACCGACAACGCGCTGGCGCGGCCCATCGCCTCCGCGCTCGTCAACCGCCTCACCCACGTCCATCTGCGGGCCTCGGCGGCGGACTGGCTGGTGTGGGCGGGGGAGAACGGCATCCACCCGTGGGTGACGGACTACCTCGTCGACCGGCCCGACCACCTCTGGTCGCAGCCGCCCAAGACCGAGGAGCCGTTCTCCACACCCCGGTCCTGGCACATGCTGTCCGACGCCCTGCACTCATTCGGGCCGGACATCGACGAGGAGACACTGAAGGTGGTCGTGCACGGCACGCTGACACCCACCCACGCCGTCTCCTTCTGCGGCTACGCCAAGATCGTGCGCCACACCTTCGGCATCGAGGCGATCCTCAAGGGAGACGCCTCCTGGCCCGCCCGACCGGAGGACCGCGACCTGCTCTACTACCTGGCCGAGGCGTTCCGCGGACGGCTGGTGAAGGAACTGCCGCGGCGCAAGGAACACGTGTCCCCGGCGATGCGGCAGACCTCCTACCGGGCCAAGTCGCTGCTCGTGCAGCTGGCCGAGATCTCCGTCGAGGTCGCGCAGACCGTCATCGCGGACGACTCCGACGGCCTGCCGGTGCTGCCCGCCTGGTTCCTCGTCGACGCCGCACGCGACATGCCGAGACTCGTCGAGGCGCGGCGATGACCCTCGCCGCCGGCCGGCGGGGGAACGGCAAGGGAGGGAAGGGTGGCACGGGTGGCACCTCCGACCCGGCCACCGAGGCGTTCGCAGCCGGGCTCGCCATGGCGAAGCGCAACCCCGCCTTCGCCGGCGTCGAGGCATCCGTGTGCAGAAGGACCGGCTGCGATCTGACCCCGGCCGGGGGCCTGGCAGCCGTCACGTCCAACGGCACCCTCCACCTGCACCCCGCCAAGCGGGCGGATCCGGCCGAGTGGGCCTGGGCCCTGGCCCACTGCCTGCTGCATCTGGGCTTCGGACATGTACCGGCCTCCGCGGACGACCCGCGCGAACAGCCCGACCGGTTCGACCTCGCGGCGCGCTGCGTGGTCGTCAACCGCTTCCTGCTCACGCACCCCACCGGGCGTCCGCCCACCGACCTGCCGGACTCCTACCCCGGTGGCGACGAGGAGCAGCTCGCCGCACGCTGGCGCCGTGACGGCATCCCCGCCGCGTACGAGCACTGCGGTACCGCGGGCACGCACCCGGACCAGGTCCTCACCACCTGGCGGACCTGGAACAACTCCGCCGTGCCGGACTGGGAGACGGCCTTCGCCCACGCGCTCACCCGCAGCGTCTCCGCCGCCATGGACGTGGCGGGCGGCCGTCGGGACAGCATCACCGGGGTGCGCGCACCACAACGCCCCTGGGACCGGGCCCTGAACTGGTTCGTCTCCTCCTACCCCCTGCTCGGCGGGATCGCCGCGGGCCTCACCGTCGTGGCCGACGCCGAACTGGCCCGCTCGCAGAACATCGCCGTCGCCGCGGTGAGCCCCGCGGCCGGCGAGATCTACGTCAACCCGCTGCGCACGTTCACCGACGAGGAATGGCGCTTCGTCCTCGCCCACGAGATGCTGCACGCCGCGCTGCGCCACGGTGAACGCCGCGGCAGCCGCGACTCGTTCCTCTTCAACGTCGCCGCGGACTACGTCGTCAACGACTGGCTCGTCCAGATGCGCGTGGGCGACATGCCCGAAGGGCTGCTGTACGACCCCGAACTGCGCGGCCTGTCCGCCGAGGAGGTGTACGACCGTATCGCGGGCGACCTGCGCCTGCGGCGCCGCCTCGCGACGCTCAGGGGCAGGGGCACCGGCGACATCCTCGACGAGCCGCTGCCGCACGCGAAGGCGCGTGCGTACACCGACCTGGACGAGTTCTACCGGCGCGGGCTGGTCCAGGGCTTCGACCTGCACCGGTACGGCGAGCGCGGCCTGCTCCCCGCCGGACTCGTCCAGGAGATCCGGGCCCTGGCCCACCCGCCCGTGCCGTGGGACGCGGAACTCGCCCGCTGGTTCGACGAGTTCGTCCCGCGCCCCGAGCCCGTACGGTCCTACGCGCGGCCGGCACGGCGGCAGGCGTCGACACCGGACATCCCGCGCGCGGGCCGCTGCTTCCCGCCCGAGGAGACGGCCCGCTGCACCTTCGGTGTCGTCCTCGACACCTCCGGCTCGATGAGCACCGTCCTGCTCGGCAAGGCCCTCGGCGCCATCGCCTCGTACGCGGAGGCCCGCGACGTACCGGCGGCGCGCGTCGTCTTCTGCGACGCGGCAGCCTACGACGCCGGCTATCTGCCGCCGTCCGAGATCGCCGGCCGGGTCAGGGTCCGGGGCCGCGGCGGCACCGAACTCCAGCCCGGAGTCGACCTGTTGCGGCGCGCCGACGACTTCCCGCCGACGGCCCCGCTGCTCCTCATCACCGACGGCTGGTGCGACACCCTGCGGATCCGGCGCGAGCACGCCTTCCTCATCCCGCAGGGTGCCTCCCTGCCGTTCACACCCCGCGGGCCGGTCTTCCGGCTCAACTGATCCCGAGAGGGTCCGCCTCAGGCGGTCTCGATGAGCAGATCACCCGCTTCGACCTGCTGCACCCTGCCGATCGCGAGCCGCCGCACCACGCCCGCGGACTGGGCGGTGATCGACGCCTCCATCTTCATCGCCTCGATGGTGGCGACCGTCTGACCGGCCGAGACCGACGCGCCCTCCTCCACCTGAAGCGTCACGACACCGGCGAACGGCGCGGCCACATGGCCCTGATTGCCTCGGTCCGCCTTCTCGGCCGCCTTGACGTCCGTGGCGACGGACCTGTCCCGAACCGACACCGGCCGCAACTGCCCGTTGAGGGTCGCCAGTACGCTGCGGAAGCCGCGCTCGTCGGCCTCGGAGATCGCCTCCAGCTCGATCAGCAGGGTGACACCCGGGTCGAGCGTGACCGTGTGCTCGGTCTCCGTCTCCAGGCCGTACAGGAAGTCCTGCGTCGGCAGCACGGACGTGTCGCCGTACGCCTCCCGGTGGGCGTTGAACTCCTTGGTCGGGCCGGGGAACAGAAGCCGGTTCAGGGTCGCGCGCGGCGACTCCCGCAGACCCTGGAGGTCCTCGTCCGACAGCTGCGGCGCCTGCGCCTTCTCCGGACGGCCCTGCAGCGCACGCGTACGGAACGGCTCCGGCCAGCCACCGGGCGGGTCGCCCAGCTCACCGCGGAGGAACCCGATCACGGAATCCGGTACGTCGAACTTGCCCGGGTCCGACTCGAAGTCCGCCGCCTCGACACCCGCACCCACCAGATGCAGCGCCAGGTCGCCGACGACCTTCGACGACGGCGTCACCTTCACCAGCCGGCCCAGCATGCGGTCCGCCGCGGCGTAACAGTCCTCGATGAGCTCGAACCGGTCGCCGAGGCCGAGCGCGATGGCCTGCTGGCGCAGGTTGGACAGCTGCCCGCCGGGGATCTCGTGGTGGTAGATCCGGCCGGTGGGCGAGGCGAGACCGGACTCGAAGGGGGCGTAGACCTTGCGGGTCGCCTCCCAGTACGGCTCCAGGTCACCGACCGCCTGGAGGGAGAGACCGGTCGCACGCTCCGTGTGGTCGGTTGCCGCCACCAGCGCCGACAGAGGGGGCTGGCTGGTGGTGCCGGCCATGGACGCGACCGCCGCGTCCACCGCGTCCACTCCCGCGTCGATCGCGGCGATCAGCGTGCCGAGCTGTCCGCCCGCCGTGTCGTGGGTGTGCAGGTGCACCGGCAGGTCGAAGCGCTCGCGGAGCGCCGTGACGAGCGTACGGGCGGCCGGCGGCCGCAGCAGCCCGGCCATGTCCTTGATCGCGAGCACGTGGGCGCCCGCATCCACGATCTCCTCGGCCAGACGCAGGTAGTAGTCCAGCGTGTACAGGGTCTCGCCGGGATCCGACAGGTCGGCGGTGTAGCAGAGCGCGACCTCGGCGACCGAGGTCCCGGTGGCACGCACCGCGTCGATGGCCGGGCGCATCTGGGACACGTCGTTGAGGGCGTCGAAGATCCGGAAGATGTCCATCCCCGCGCTCGCGGCCTCGGCGACGAACGCCTCCGTGACCTCGGTGGGGTAGGGCGTGTAGCCGACCGTGTTGCGGCCGCGCAGCAGCATCTGGGTGCAGATGTTGGGCACGGCCTCCCGGATCTTCACCAGCCGCTCCCACGGGTCCTCGGCGAGGAAGCGCAGCGCCACGTCGTAGGTGGCGCCTCCCCAGCATTCGAGGCTCAGCAGCTGCGGTGCGGTCCGGGCCACGTGCGGTGCGACGGCCAGCAGGTCACGGGTCCGTACGCGGGTGGCCAGCAGCGACTGGTGGGCGTCGCGGAACGTCGTGTCGGTCACGGCGACCGCCGACTGGGCGCGCAGCTCGGCGGCGAAGGCCTCCGGACCGAGAGCGGCGAGGCGTTGCCGCGAGCCGGCCGGCGGGGTGCCGGTCGGAAGAACGGGCAGCTTGTCCGCCGGGTCGATCACGGAAGGCCGGGGCCCGTACGGCCGGTTGACGGTCGTCTCGGCGAGATAGCCGAGCATGCGGCTGCCGCGGTCGGCCGACGGGCGGGCCCGGATCAGCTCCGGGTGCTCCTCGATGAAGCTCGTCGTGATGCGCCCGGCCCGGAAGTCCGGCTGGTCCAGCACCGCGCCCAGGAAGGGCAGGTTGGTCGCCACACCGCGGATGCGGAACTCCGCGATGGCCCGGCGTGCCCGGCGGGCCGCGTTGCCGAAGTCGTGCCCGTGACAGGTCAGTTTGACCAGCATCGAGTCGAAGTGGGCGGACACCTCGGCGCCGGTGTGGACCGTGCCGCCGTCCAGCCGGACGCCGGGCCCGCCGGGGGAGCGGTAGGCGGAGATGGTGCCGGTGTCCGGCCGGAAGCCGTTGGCCGGGTCCTCCGTCGTGATGCGGCACTGCATCGCGGTGCCGTTGAGGGTGATGTCGTCCTGGGTGAGGTGCAGTTCGGGCAGCGTCATACCGGCGGCGATGCGCAGCTGCGCGATCACCAGATCGCGCCCGGTGACCTGCTCGGTCACCGTGTGCTCGACCTGGATGCGCGGGTTCATCTCGATGAAGACGTGGTTGCCGCGCTCGTCGACGAGGAATTCGACGGTGCCCGCGTTCACGTAGCCGATGTGCCGCGCGAACGCGACGGCGTCGGCGCAGATCCGGTCCCGCAGGGCCGGGTCGAGGTTCGGGGCGGGCGCGATCTCGACGACCTTCTGGTGGCGGCGCTGCAAGGAGCAGTCCCGCTCGTACAGATGCACGACGTTGCCCGCCGCGTCCGCGAGGATCTGCACCTCGATGTGGCGGGGATTGATCACCGCCTGCTCCAGGAAGACCGTCGCGTCACCGAACGCGGACCTGGCCTCGCGCATCGCCGCGTCGATCGCCTCGCGCAGCTCACCCGGCTCCGCGACCCGGCGCATCCCGCGCCCGCCGCCACCGGCGACCGCTTTCACGAAGACCGGGAAGCCGATGTCACCCGAGGCGGCGACGAGCGCGTCGACGTCCTCCGATGGCTCGGACGACTTCAGCACCGGAACACCGGCCTCCCGGGCGGCCGCGACCGCCCGGGACTTGTTCCCCGTCAGGTTCAGCACCGAGGCCGGCGGCCCCACGAACGTGATCCCGGCCTCGGAGCACGCGGCCGCGAGGTCCGGGTTCTCCGACAGGAATCCGTACCCCGGGTAGACGGCGTCCGCGCCCGCCTTGCGGGCGGCCTTGATCACCTCGTCCACGGAGAGATAGGCCCGCACGGGATGCCCCTGCTCCCCGATCCGGTAGGCCTCGTCGGCCTTGGCCCGGTGCAGGGAGTTGCGGTCCTCGTGCGGATACACGGCCACGGTGGAGATTCCGAGCTCGAACGCCGCACGAAACGCGCGGATCGCGATCTCCCCGCGGTTGGCGACCAATACCTTTTCGAACATCAAACTCCCCAGTCGTGTCACGGGCGCGTGGCCTCAGGACGGGCGATGTCGCACGGGTACGCGTGGCGGCATCCGATGGTCACGTGGCGGGTGGCGAAGTACTCCGTGGCTGTCCGGCCAGGAGCGTTCGACACCGTACCGGAGACCTTCCCAGAGATCGCGGGCGCAAAGGATGGCGTGCGTCACGTGCCGCCGCACCGGCTCGCAGGCGCTCCCGGCCGGGGCCACGATGTGCCCGGCCGGCGTGGAGTGGCGGCGGCTGTCCGCTCCCGACGCGCCGTCAGGGTCCGCCCGTGCCGGAGCGTCGGGAACGCGGCGGAGCGGACGGGAACGCGGCCGCGCGGCCTGTTGGCTGGAGCGGTGCCCCGCCGTCTGGTCTGATGCGGGCATCGGCAGCGCGAAGGCCGCCCCGGCCGCCGGTGTCCGGCGACAGGGGCGGCCACGAAGGAGACGGCCATGGACGGGACGGGATCCGGCGACGAGGGCGAGCGCGTCATGCGCGCCTGGCGGACCATCGGACCGCTGATGGACCTCGTCACCCCCATGGCCCTGCGGGTGGCCGCCACGCTGCGCCTGGCCGACCTGATCGCCGACGGTGCGGGGCAGGGCGGCGAACTCGCCCGCCGCTCCGGCACCGATCCGGACGCGCTCGGCCGGATGATGCGGCACCTGGTGTGCCACGGCGTCTTCACCGAGCCGGAACCGGGCCGCTTCGGGCTCAACGGGACCGCGGAACTGCTGCGTTCGGAGCACCCGGCGGAACTGCGGCTCTCGCTCGACCTCGACGGCTTCGGCGGCACGATGGATCTGGCGTTCACCGGCCTGCTGCACACCGTCCGCACGGGGGAGCCCGCCTGGGAGACGGTCTTCGGCGCCCCGTTCTGGCCCTACCTGGCGGCCCATCCGCGGATGGGCGCCTCCTTCGACGCCACCATGTCCGCCGGCGCCGCGCTGGTGAGGGATGCGGCGGGAGGCTACGACTGGTCCGCGGCCCGGCATGTGACCGACGTCGGCGGGGGACGCGGCGCCCTGCTCGCCGAGTTGCTCGACACCCACCCGGGGCTGCGGGCCACCCTGCTCGACCTGCCGGACACCGCCGCCCGCGGCCGGGAGTTCCTCGCCGCGCGCGGCCTGGCGGACCGGTGCGAGGCCGTCGGGCAGAGCTTCTTCGACCCGCTGCCCGCCGGGTCCGACGTCTACGTACTCAACAAGGTGGTGCACGACTGGGACGACGACCGGGCACGCGCCCTCCTGCGCCGATGCGCGGAGGCGGCAGGCGAGCGCGGCCGGGTCGTCGTCATCGAGGCGCATGGCACCTCCGGCGCGGACCCGGCGCAGTTCGCGGAGATGGACCTGCGCATGCTGGTCCTCGCGGGCGGCCGTGAGCGCGGCATCGACGAGTACGAGGCTCTGGCGTCGGCCGCCGGGCTGCGGGTCGACGACGTCCGCACGACCCCGCTGGACCACGTGATCCTGGACTGCGCCCCGCGCGCGGCGTCCTCCGCCCCGTGACGGGAAGCGGCCGCGGTTGGGCCGGTCCGGACGGCGTACGGCCCTGAGTGCTCCGGGCTCGGCTGCCGATCACGCGCGCCGCGGCGTGCTGACCCGGGACGCGCCGGACGAGCCGGGCACGATCAGGACGAGGAATCCGGGCGCCCGTCGCTCCGGTCTTCCGCCGGTACGGGTGCGGGCGGTCGGTCCACGGTGCTCCCGTCAGGGCGCCGGCCGAACGCGGCCGCGAGGACGCCGGCGAGATCGGCCTCGGGTACGGCGAGGCGCACCTCGGGCAGGACGTCGCGGAACTCCTCGTCGGCAATGGCGCCCAGGTATTCCTGGCGCAGCCCGCGAACGACCTCGACGAGCTCGGGCCGCATCCGCATCCAGGCGCGGGACGTGCGAATCTCCTCGTCGACCTGGTCCATGAACCAGCGTATGACGGCGTACGGGATGTCCACGTGGGGACCGTGGGTGTCGAAGCACACCGTGGGCTCCCGCGTCGGGTCCTCGTCGGGCACGATCGCGGTCACCAGGGTCCGCTGACGGGCGACCAGGTCCAGCTCCAGATACCAGGCATCGTCCGGCACGGAGTACATGACCGTGACCGCGTAGTCGCCGTCGGGGCAGGGCGTGGGCATGGGGGCATGCTGCCAGGTCGGGGCCGCGCGGCCGAGGGGGTTTCGGCGAGGTGGCGCGCCCGGCATGCGCGGTGTCGGTGATTCCCTCAGCCCGTGAGTGCGTACGACGTCCGATGCCCAGGCCGTCCCGGCTTCCCCGGCCGTTTCAGCCGTCTGAGGCGAGGCGGTCCAGCCACTCCTTCAGGAGCTGCTGTTCCGAGGCGCTGAGAGCCGTCTGTTCGGGCAGCGTGGCGCGCAGGGCGCGCGCGGCACCGGCCGGGCCCGCGTGCTGTACTGCCGGTTCCTCGTTGGTCACGGCGGCGACCATGGACTCCCGCAGCGAGGTCAGGAGCGCCGGATCGCGCCGGTCCTCGGGCATCGACAGCCAGGTGAGCACGGCGCCGCGTGCCGTGGCGTGGATGATCATGGCCGCGAGCTCCTCGTCCACACGGAGCCAGCCCCCGGCGGCCAGGCGTCGGACCCGGCCCATCAGTACATCCATGCCGGCCTTGAAGGCCGGCGACTGGGACCCCACGGGCTCGCTGTACATCAGCGTGTACAGGGCGGGGTTGTCCAGACCGAACTCGACCGCCAGATTCCAGCCGTCCCGCAGGTCCTCGATGGGGTCCCGCGGATCGGGGTCGACGTGCTTCGCCGCGAGAAACGTGGCGAAGCCGTGCTCGGCCACCGCTTCGAGCAGCCCGTCCTTGTCGCCGAACAGCCGGTAGATGGCGGGCGGCTGGAGCCCCGCGGCGACCGCGACCGCCCGGGTGGTGACCGCGTCGCGGCCCTCACGGGCCAGCAGGTCTGCCGCGGCCTCGATGACGCGCTGCCGCGGCTGCCGGGGACCCGGCTCCGCGCTGCCGGACCCATCGGCTCGGGCCCCGTCCGTGATCTGTGAGCGTGGTGACATGTATCAACGATACAGCCTTGCTGGTTCCATCGTTAGTATCGGTGTTACGGTTGAAGTGATTCCACTGGAACCGCAAAGAGGAGTTCATCATGATCATCGTTACCGGAGCCACCGGACGGCTCGGGGGTCAGATCGTCGAGCGGCTGTTGGCCCGTATGCCGGCGGAGCGGGTCGGTGTCAGCGTCCGCGACCCGCAGAAGGCGCAGGCGCTCGCCGACCGTGGCGTGCGGGTGCGACGCGGCAGCTTCAGCGAGGCCGGGGGACTCGTCGATGCCTTCGAAGGCGCCTCCCAGGTCCTCATCGTGTCCGTCGACGCGATGGGTGAGGAGGCCGTACGGCAGCACCGGGCCGCGATCGACGGAGCCGTCGCCGCGGGTGCCCGCCGCATCCTGTACACCAGCCACATGGGCGCCGACGCCGCTTCGCACTTCCAGGCCTGCCGCGATCATGCGGCCACCGAACAGGCACTGAGTGATTCCGGCGTGCCGTACACCTCGCTGCGCAACGGCTTCTACGCCTCCAGTGCGGTGCAGTTCCTCGGCCACGGCATGGACTCCGGCCAGGTGGTGCTTCCCGCGGACGGTCCGGTCAGCTGGACCGCGCACGCCGACCTGGCGGAGGCGGCCGCCGTGATCCTGGCCGACGAGGGGCGCTTCGAAGGTCCCACGCCTCCGCTGACCGCCGCGCAGGCGCTCACCTTCGCCGACCTTGCCGACCTCGCCACGGCTGTCACGGGTCGCACCATCACCCGGACCACGGCACCCGACGCCCGGTTCCGCGACGAACTGGTGGGCAACGGTGTGCCCGCCGATGCGGCCGATCAGCTGCTGGGCATCTTCGCCGCCGCCCGTGCGGGCGAGTTCTCCGCCGTCGACCCGACCCTCGCCGCCCTGATCGGCCGCGAGCCGACGGGCTTCGCCGAGGTCCTGCGCAAGCACCTGACCGTGGACGGGGTGCGCTGAGCGGAGGTGCGGGGACGGCTGGATGCGGGTCCGGATGCAGTCGCGGGTCCGGACCCGTGAGGCCGGTGGGGTGCGACAGGGCGGGAGGTGCCGAATGGCGGACGCCGATAATGCGCGTTTGCATATAGCCCGCGCATGCAAGTATTGTCTCCAGGGCGGAGCGGCAACCACACATCCGGCGCCGCGCCGCTTCGACACCACCTCACCCCCCCACCAGCTTCTGATCGAGGTCACCCCATGAGCATTCGCTCCCTCCTGCCCGGCCGCATCGGCTTCGGCACCGCCCCCCTCGGCAACATGTTCCGCGCCATCCCCGACGACGAGGCCGCCGCCACGGTGCAGGCCGCGTGGGACCAGGGCATCCGGTACTTCGACACCGCACCGCTGTACGGCGCGGGACTCGCTGAGATACGCCTCGGTGACGTCCTCGCAGAGCAGCCCCGCGACGAGTTCGTCCTGTCCACCAAGGTCGGACGGGTCATCCTCGACGAGATCGAGGACCCCGCGACTCGCGAACTCGGCGAGAAGGGCGCCCTGTTCGAGCACGGCCGTCCCAACAGGATCGTGAACGACTACAGCGCCGACGCCACCCTGCGCTCCGTCGAGGACAGTCTCAAGCGTCTGAGGACGGACCGGCTCGACATCGTGTGGGTCCACGACGTCGCCCAGGACTTCTACGGCGACGACTGGGTCAGCGTCTACGAGAGCGCCCGCACCGGTGCCTTCCGGGCGCTGACGCGGCTCAGGGACGAGGGCGTGATCAAGGCCTGGGGCCTCGGCGTCAACAAGGTCGAGCCGCTGGAGATGACGCTGGACCTGGACGAGCCGCAGCCCGACGCGTTCCTGCTGGCCGGCCGGTACACGCTCCTGGACCACGAGCGGGCGCTGCAGCGGCTGCTCCCCGCCGCGGCCGCTCAGGACGTCGACATCGTCGTCGGTGGCCCGTACAGCTCCGGCATCCTCGCCGGCGGCAGTCACTTCGAGTACGCCGAGGCGCCGGCCGACATCGTCGACAAGGTCGCCCGTATCAAGGCACTGGCTGAGGAGAACGGCATCGGCATCAAGGCGGCCGCCCTCCAGTTCGTGCTGGCCCACCCCGCCGTTGCCGCGGCCATTCCCGGAGCGACCCGGCCCAGCCGCATCGCCGAGGACCTCGGCGCCCTCGCGCAGGACGTCCCGCACGGCTTCTGGCAGGCCCTCCGTGAGGAGCGGATCATCGACCGGTCCGCGCCCGTTCCCACCAGCTGACCCGCACACACCCACTCCGCGAGGACGCACCATGGCTTCCACCGGCACCACCAACAGCACCAGCACCACCATCACCCTCGACACCCCGCACCCCGCCGACCGGGTCTGGCAGGTCATCGGCGGCTTCGGGTCCCTGCCCGACTGGCTGCCGTACATCACGGACAGCCGGCTCGGCGAAGGCGGACGGCTGCGCACGCTGACGAACGCCGACGGCGGCGTCATCGTCGAACGCCTCGAAGCCTTCGACGAAGCGGACCGCAGCTACCGCTACTCCATCGCCCGCGCGCCGTTTCCCGTCACGGGCTACCTCTCCACCCTGCGGGTCATCGACCGGGGAGCGGACGGGGCCCGGGTGGAATGGTCGGGTACGTTCACCCCGGACGGAGTGAGCGAGAGCGAGGCGAAGGCCCTGTTCGAGGGGATCTACCGGGACGGTCTCGCCGCCTTGGCCGGGACGCTCGACGCCTGAAGGAACACCGCCCGCGCCGCGGGTGCGGCAGTCGGCCGTCCGGTCGCCACCAGCCCCGCGACTGGCCCCCGGCCTGGCAACGATCTGTCTCAGCCGGAGCCGCGGTCGCGGACCTTGGCAGACGGAAAGGGCGCGCCGACCCGGCACGCGGACCGGGCAATCCTGCCGGACACGCGGAGTGGCCCTCGTGGCGCCGGCGGGCCGCGCCCGTAGCATCGGTCCATGCGCATGCAGCCGACCGCCTACGCCGTACGCCTGCTGATCTCCGGCTCGGTCGCAGCGGCTCTCCTTGCCGGTTCGGACGCGGCAGCGGCCCCGCCGCCCGTGGCCGTTGCCCCGTCGCCCGCGACCGTCACCGGAGGGCACGACAGTGGGTATGCGGGTCTCCGGCTGCTTGCCGGCCTCTCGGCCGGGCGGCTCGCCACGGCGTTCCAGGTCGCGGCCGCCAAGTGGGGGACCGGCAAGCCCATCGACGATCCTGCCCGTGAGCAGCAGGTCCTCGACACGGCTGCCCGGCAGGCGCGCGCGGCCGGAGTCGATCCGGCGGCGACGGTACGGATCTTCCGGGACCAGATCGAGGCGAACAAGCAGGTGCAGCGCGCGCTGCACCATCGCTGGGACGCCGACCCTTCCCGGGCACCCTCGCGCCGCCCGGACCTCGCAGAGGTGCGCAAGGAGATCAACCGGCTCAACGCCGACCTGGTGGCTGCGATCGCCGACACGGCGACCGTACGAACGGATCGTTCCTGCGGCGGCACGCTGACCGCCGCCGAGACATCCGTACGGATCCATGACCGCCTCGGACGCCTCCACGCGAAGGCGCTGAAGCAGGCGTTGCGTTCGGTCTGCGCGCGATCCTCCTTCTCCCACTCGGCTTAGGCGGCTGCCCCGCTTCTTCGAGCCTCGTGCCCACGTCCGGTCTGTGTCCCCGCGCACGGCTGTTGCGTAAGGCCCGTTGCTCCAGACTGTCTGCCTATGGTGAGCACCTGGATGACGACGGCGATCGCGGTTCTCGGCACTCTGTTCGGCAGTGGGCTGACCGCTCTGGTGGCTGCGCGGACCGAACGCCGGAAGACCGAGGCCTCTGAACGGCAACAGGTGCGGCAGGAGGCTGCGCAGGAGCGCGTGCAGCTAAGGGAGTTGAGAGCGGATCACCGGAAGTGGCGCAGGGACAGCAGGCAGACCGCCTACCAGAACCTGATGGACTCGGCACACGAGGCGCAGGGCGCTATCTGGCAGCTTGCTCAGCTTACTTCGGAGCCATACGACCAACGCCGTTACGACACCAGGCGTGGCGCGGCCATCGACGCCGTACGGGCTGTCCGCCGAGCCGCCAACACCGTGCAACTGGAAGGGCCTCCTGGTGTGGCGCGCGCCGCCGCCGAGTGTGCGGAAGCCATTGACCAGCACATCCACCCAGCCATCACCTACCTGATGGAGCTCGCCGCAGGGATCCTCGACGAGGCGCGCCGGGACCTGTACCTGGCCTCTGCCGCGGAAACCGCACAGCGTGTCGAGCTTGCCCAGGAACGCTTCGCCCCTCTTGCCTGCTCGGCCCTGGACGAGCTGATGGACGAGGCCGAGGGGCAGGTCTGAACGCGGCTGCGCGGCATGTCTGTTGAGGAAGGTGCACCGACGCCGGAGCGGAAAGGCGTCGGCAGCGGACCGACGGGCTGCCGCACGTTTCCGCGGAGGTCGTCACGTATCGGATGATTCGGTGTCTCCGACGGTCCGGCCGCGATCCTCGTGCGACGTGGCGGCGGCGCGGGTCATCCGTACGTTGGGCAGTCGCCCTCGCCAGAGCTCCCGCTCGCCCGTGGTCCGGAATCCGTGGCGCTCGTAGAACCGGACCGCGCGCGTGTTGAACTCCGTGACCCACAGGTGCACGGCTGCGTCTCCCGCCCAGGTGAGAAACGCTTCCATCATGCGGCCGCCGAGACCGTGGCCCTGGGCCTCGTCCAGCAGGTACATCGGCCCGAGGGTGACCACGCCGTCCCGGCGGCCGCACACGAACCCGACGATCTCCGTGCCCTCCCGGGCCACGCGGCAGAACATCAGGTCCGGTCGCCGCGCGGCCGCCTCGATGAACTCCCGCCACCGGGCGACACCTTGCGCGGTGGCGGCGGAGCCACGCTGCCGACGGATCCAGGCCTCGTCGATCCCTGCCGCCCTGTCGGAGTAGGTCTGCAGCCATACCCTCAGCTGCAGCGGCCCCAGAGCGGCGGAGTCGTCAGGGCGCGGAGCGGTCAGTAGATGCGTCATGGCGGCTACTCCCCATGGTGATTCCGGCTTTACTCCCGATGGTGGTCCCGGATTCGCGAAGCAATCCGCCGGCGCGAGCCACCGTGCCCGTGAAGTGCGGGACGGACTCTAGCCGTGCAGCCAGATCCTCAGCGCACCGATCGGTTCGAAGCCATGGCGGACCGCGGCCGCCATGTCCTCGCCGTGCTCGTAGCCGACGGCCGGCAAGGTCGGGAAGAGCTCGTGAACCGCTCCCAGTACGAGCGGCCAGGCCGTGTCGGGGCCGCCGTCGAGCGCGAAGACATTGGAGATGCCGACCACTTGGTCGCTACGGCTCGCCACCGCTCCGGCGGCGAGCCGGCCGTCGGCCGACCGTCCGGCGAGCACGTACGTGGCCGGATCGTCGAGCAGGCCGGGCCGGAAGAGATCCGCGTTGCCGCCCCCGTCGTCCCAGGCGAGCGCCCAGTCGTGCAAGGAGCCCGGGTCGTCCACGACGTCCAGGGCGAGATCCGACGAGGGTGCGGGCGCATGTGCCGGGCGGTGGATCCACTGTGCCTCGAACAGCACCTGAAACCCGGCCCCTGACAGGTCCACGTCGCCGAAGCTGTCCTTGACGGTGGCGCCGGGCGCGCCCGTATCGATGCGCTCCACCAGTGCGGCGGGATCGGCCCCGGGGACCAGGGTCACCGCGTCCGGGTAGTACAGCGGCGTGCGGGACGGGGCGGCCCAGGACTGTGGTCCGAACTCGCCCGCCATGTCATGGGACCGGCACATGGCCGCGCACCACTCGGCGTTGTTGCGGGCGGCGTGCCCGACCAGGAGTTGCTGCTGTGTTGTCACGAGTGCGGATCATGCTCGGTGCCGGCCTGCTCTGTCGAACGGTTTGCGGGTGCGTGCGCCCGGATCGCGCTTCTTCAGATGTATTCCTTGACAAGAATATTCGTGGTGGAGAATACTGTCCTTATGGACGCACTCCTCACCGCACTGGCCGACCCGGCCCGCTGGCGGCTCGTGAGCCTTCTGGCCGAACGGCCCCGTTCGGTCGGTGTCCTCGCCCAGCTGGCCGAGGCGCGGCAGCCGCAGACGACGAAGCATCTGCAGAACCTTGAGCGCGCCGGCATCGTCACCTCCCGGCGCACCGGCCAGCGCCGCGTCTACGCACTCCGCCCCGGCCCCCTGCGGGATCTGGCGGCTGCGCTCGGCCGGCTGGCCGACGCGGCGGAAGAGGAAGGCGGGTCGCATGCGACCTATGACCGTTACGGCGCCCGCGTCGAAGAGGAGCAGCTGGCCGCGGAGGAGCCGGGGTGGGCCGACGGACGCTCGTTCGCCTTCCTTCGCCCGCTGGCGGGGACCCCCGAGCTCGTCTGGCGCCACCTGACCGACGTTTCGCTGCTGGCGCGCTGGTGGACACCCGACGACCTGCGCGTCTCCGAGCTCGTCTTCGATGTGCGACCGGGTGGGCGGGTCGTCCAGGAGTACCGCGAGGCCGAGGACGTCGACGGATCCGACGTGACAGCCGGGCGCGCGGAGGGTGTCGTCGAGGAGGTGCGCCCCGGGGAGCACCTCGCCTACCGGCTCTCTCCTCTGCTGCCCGACGGCGGCCACGCCTTCACCGCCCATGTCGCCCTGGACCTGAGGCCGACCGACACCGGCACGGACCTTGACGTCCGCTGGCGGATCACCGACAGCGTGGTCGAGTCCGCGGCCTTCGTCGCAGGGATCGAGATCGGCTTCGGTCAGAGCCTCGACAAGCTCGCGGCGAACCTTGCCGCGGACCCGCGGAACTCGCACATCAACGAAATCACCGACATCACCGAAACCACTGAGATCACCGACACCAGGAGTTCGACATGACCGGCTCGACCGACCGCAGAGTGACCGCGAACCTGAGTCTGACCCTCGACGGGCGGTACAGCGGGCCCGGCGGCCCCGCCGACTTCGGGATGATCGCCCCGTACGTGACCACTGACGTCGCACGCAACCACCTCACCCGCATCTGGGAGGAGGCGACGACGGCGGTGCTCGGCCGGGTCAACGCCGAGGGATTCCTGGGGTTCTGGCCCTCGGTCGCCGACGACGAGAACGCCGATCCGCGCGATCGCGGTTACGCGAAGTGGCTGGTGGACGTGGAGAAGGTGGTCTTCTCCACCACGCTCACCGAGGCGCCGTGGGAACGTGCCCGTGTGGTGAACGCCCCGGCCGCGGACGTCATCACCGAACTCAAGGCCACGGGCGAGGGCGAGATCCTCGTCAACAGCAGCGCGAGCGTCATCAAGGCACTGCTCTCGGCCGACCTCGTCGACCGGCTGTACCTCATGATCCTCCCCGAGATCGCCGGGGGCGGACCGCGGCTGTTCGACGACGGCCTGCCGGCTTCCAAGTGGACGCTCACCACGCAGGAGACCGGCCGGCTCGGCGAGATGGCCATGGTCTACGACCGGGTCCGCTGAGCCGGTCGCCCCGCGCCGTCCACGGTGCCGGCGTCAACAGGCGGACAACCGGGCCCAGTCGGGAATGAACGCCGGGAACGAACGCCGGGAATGAACGCGCAGCCGTCGCGTGTTGACACCGCGGTCCGACCCTCCGGGAAGAAGGCAGGCTCCATGATGTCCGCTCCGACCACCATGCGCGCCGTCCGGCTCTCCGCCCCCGGCCCCGTGGACAACCTCCACCTGATCACGCTCCCGCTCCCGCCCGAGAGGGACGGCTGGGTGCGTATCCGGATCGAGGCGTTCGGCCTCAACCGCTCGGAGCTGAAGCTTCGGCTGGGGCTCGGGGTGGGCGTCAGCTTTCCCCGGGTTCCGGGGATCGAGGCCGCCGGAACCGTGGACGCGGCCCCGGCCGGCAGCGGCCTCGCGCCCGGGCAGAAGGTCGTCGCCATGATGGGGGACATGGGGCGCACCTTCGACGGCGGCTACGCCGAGTACACGTCGGTGCCGTTGTCGCAGGTGATCCGGGTCGATACGGACCTGCCGTGGGAGGTGCTGGGGGCGCTGCCGGAGATGGTGCAGACCGCCCACGGCTCGCTCACCGTCGGTCTGGGACTGGAGTCCGGGCAGTCCGTACTGATCCGCGGCGGCACGTCCTCGGTGGGCCTGGCCGCTGCCGCCCTCGCCTCGTGGCGCGGCGCCACCGTCCTGTCGACCACCCGGCAGCCCGGACGTCTGGCTTCGCTGAAGGAGCACGGCGTCGACCACCCGCTGCTCGACACAGGTGAGGTCGCACCCGCGGTGCGCGAGCTGTTCCCGGGCGGCGTCGACACCGCCCTCGATCTCGTCGGCACGCCGACCCTGCCCGACACGTTGCGCGCGGTGCGCGTGCACGGCACGGCCTGCTTCGGCGGCAGCCTCTCCAACCAGTGGACGGTGCGGGACTTCTCCCCGAACGAGTACCTGCCGAAGGGAGTACGCCTGGCCGGCTACTTCGGTGATGCCGCCGATCTGCCCCAGGACGTCTTCCAGGAGATCCTCGACGCGGTGGCGGCCGGCCGGCTGGCCTTCCCCGTGGATCGGGTCTACGACGGTCTGGAGCAGGTGCGGCAGGCACACGACGACATGGAGCACAACCGTGCCACCGGCAAACTCGTCGTCCGCGTCCGGCATTAGGGCCTGCTCGGGCATGGACGTCGTCGGCCTGCTGGAAGCGGCCTCCCTGCTGGTGCCGGAAGGGACGGCCACCGAGAACGACATCACGGTGAACGACGTCTGGGACCACCTCACTCACGATGAGTGGGAAGTGGCTCTCTGCCTGCTGGAGGAACTCGGTGACGGCCGCCCGCTTCCGGTCACCTTCTGGCAGTCCCTCGCCGCGGCCGCCGAGCAGTTGCGGCTGGAGACGAGCGCGGCGTGGTGCCACTGGCGCGGTTACGAGACCCGGCACGGCATCATCCGGGCCGAGCTCACCCTGACGCCCGTCCACGAGTCCCACCGGCGGACGGCCTTCTCCGGGGCCGGTGTCCTCCGGCCGATGTGGGACATCGGCGGCACCACCCCGACGGGTGAACCGGACCTCTGCGTCGCCGCCCTGTGGGCGGAGTCCGTGCCCCTCATGGAGCCCGGCGGACGGGCCACCGTGCGTCTCGCTCCGCTCTCCCCGTCGAGGTGGGGGCGGATCACGCCCGGTCAGGTGATCACCATGCACGAGGACCGGTCCGTGGCCGGAACCGCGGTCGTCCTGGACGTTCGGCGCCCGCCGGAGCCGTAGGGTCCGGCGGCCCCGACGCGTTCGCCGGGGCCGGCAGAACCGTGAGCCCGCGGCCGGACGACGCTCGGTCAGGCTCCCGAGGGCCCGCTCCACCCCGTCT
The DNA here is from genome assembly GCF_035917255.1 of Streptomyces sp. NBC_01257. Taxonomy (NCBI): domain Bacteria; kingdom Bacillati; phylum Actinomycetota; class Actinomycetes; order Kitasatosporales; family Streptomycetaceae; genus Streptomyces; species Streptomyces sp. NBC_01257. The sequence goes on along the minus strand of NZ_CP108472.1, from coordinate 560,199 downwards.
GGGCCGCCCAGCGTTCGGCCGCGGCCATCAGCACCTCGGTGGCGGAAGCCTTGATCTGCCCGTAGTCGACGAGGCCGGGCACGCTCATCGCCAGCCGCTGCTTGAACGCGCCCCACGCCCGGCGGGCGACGTCGTCCGCGCGCAGATAGTCCCGGAACAGCAGGGCGAAGCGGGCGTTGGGCCCGTCGGCATCCCGGAGGTGCACATTGCACCGGCGCGCCCCGGGCGGCGGCGCGAAGACGAGTTTGTGGCACCGCCGTCCGCCGGAGACCTCGATCCGGTTCCAGGCCTCCGGGCGGCACCGGAAGCCGATCGCCGCGAGCAGCGGTACGTCACGTGCCGCGTCGACCGACCTCATCCGCACCTGCACGTCGATGCAGTTCTTGGCCGGCAGGTCCGGAACCGAGGTGGAGCCCACGTGGTCGACGCCGAGCGCGAGACCGCCCAGCGCATCGCGGAGCACCTCGGCGAGGGCCTCGAACTCCTGCGGCCACTGCGGCCGGTACTCGACGACATCGACCTGCGAAGGCTCATCGGGGAACGGCATGGTTCACCACGCTATCCCGTACAGCCCGTCCGCCGACGGAAATTGCCTACCGTTGCCGTCGGCGATGGCGGACACTCGTACCGTGGCTGACATGGGGTTGTTCCGAGATGCGGTCCTTGCCTGGGCGGCGGGTGGCGCCGGTGACCCCGCGCGTGAACTCGCCGCGCGGCTGTCCGTCCGGGCGGCCGTTCTGCTGGAAGGGCCGAGCGACGCCGCAGCGGTCGGCGCGCTCGCCGCCGGTCGCGGGAGGGATCTGGCCGCCGAGGGCGTGTGCGTGCTGCCCATGGGCGGCGCGATGAGCGTGGGACGTTTCGCCCTCCTTCTGGGGCCGGCCGGTCTCGGCCTGCGCCTCACCGGGCTGTGCGACGAGGCGGAGCGGCCGTACTACTCCCGCGCCCTGGAACGGGCCGATGCGGCACAGCAGGAGTTCTTCGTCTGCGCGGCGGACCTGGAGGACGAACTCATCCGTGCGCTGGGCGTGACACGCGTGGAGGAGCTCATCCGGGCGGAGGGCGATCTGCGCGCCCTGCAGACCTTCCTCCGCCAGCCCGCGCAGCGGGGCCGTACCACGCAACAGCAGTTGCGGCGCTTCCTCGGTACGAAGAAGGGGCGCAAGATCCACTACGGTCGGGTCCTCACCGAGGCGCTGGACCCCGATCGCGTACCGGGCCCGCTGGACGCCCTGCTCGCCAGCCTCTGACGACCGCCGGATGATGTCCTAACGGCCGTGACTGCTGTGACCGCCCTGCGGTGCCGCGCGCGTGTCAGCTCTGCCGGGGGAGTGGCGAGGGCGGTCGGAACGGACCGTCCAGGGCGGCCCACTGGAGCAGCATGATGGTCTTCGCGTCGGCGATCGTGCCCTCCCGCACCATGGCGAGCGCGTCGGTGAACGGGAGCTCGACCGTGGTGATGTCCTCGCCCTCCTCGGCGATGCCGGTCGCGTCGGTGGGGTTGTCCGCCGGGTCGTAGGGGGCGGCGTAGAAGTGCAGACGCTCGGTGACGGAGCCCGGGCTCATGAACACGTCGAAGACGTGCTCGGGGGTGCCGATGACGTGTCCCGTCTCCTCGGCCGCCTCGCGGCGGATCGCCTCGTCCGGGCTGTCCCCGTCGAGGAGTCCGGCGGCCGTCTCCAGGAGCATGCCGTCGGTGTGCCCGTTGACGTAGGCGGGGAGGCGGAACTGACGGGTCAGCAGCACGGTGCCGTGGTCGGTGTTGTGCAGCAGGATCGTCGCACCGTCACCGCGGTCGTACGTCTCCCGCTGCTCGCGGCTGACGTGGCCGTCGGTGTGCTCGTAGTCGAAGGTCGTCCTGCGCAGGACGTACCAGTCGCAGGACAGCACCTCCACGTCGTGGATCCGCACACGCGGGTTGCCGGTCAGGTCGTGGCCGTGCCGGTCGAGGCCCGTACGGCCGCGGCGGTCCGGGGTGTCGATACCGGCGGTCATCGGGCGGCCGGCACGTCGGCGAGGCCGGTGTAGACGCTTTTGCCCTGGTCGTGGGCGCGCGTGACCATCCGGTCCGCGCCCTGCGAGGGGCCACCGATCCGCAGTACGGCATCGCAGCGGGCCAGCAGCCGTTCGGCGACGGGGTGGAAGATCTCGTCGAACAGCGGGTCGCCGGGCCCGGTGCTGCCCGCGGTGTCCAGGAGCGGCAGGGCCAGGGCCTCGCCGGTGACGGGCAGGTGGCCGGCGCGGAAGAGGGCGAGGGCGGTCCGGTTCATGGCGTGCACGTTGGCTTCGAGCCTGTGCGGGTCGTCGCCGGTGCCCGAGCGGTACGGACCGGCGACCAGGATCATCAGAGGGCGGGGATCGGCGGCCACGACGGCACACTCCTTGGTTCGGGGGAAAGAGGCGGGGCTCAGGCCAGGACCGTTTCGACGCCCGCATCGCGCAGGGCGTCCAGGGTCTGCGGACCGTGGGGGTGGGTGTCGGCGTTCTCGGCCGCGCTGTCGGTGACGAAGTGCTGTGCGGAGTCGAGCGGGGCGACCCGGCTGAAGGCCCGTACGCCGAGCTTGGTCGCGTCCGCCACCGCGATGGTGCGGTCGGCCCGGACCAGGCCGGTCTGCTTGACCGCGGCGTCGTCCAGGGAGAACTCCGACCAGCCGTGCTCGGCGTGGACACCGCCGATGGACATGACGAAGCAGTCGAAGGCCAGCGCCTCCAGCGTCCGCAGCGCCAGCGGCCCCACGAACGAGCGCTCACCCGGGCGGGAACGGCCGCCCACGACCAGGAGTTCGATCCCCGGCCGGTCGGCCAGGCACACCGCGGCCTGGAGACTCAGCACGGCCACCGTCAATGGGGCCCGGGCCGCCAGGTGCTCGGCCACATGCACCGTCGTCGTGCCCGCGTCCAGCAGCACCCGTGACCCGGGCTCCACCAGTGCGGCGACGGCGCTGCCCAGCCGGTCCTTGGTCGCCGCCTGCCACGGCTCCCGCGCGACGAACCCGGCGTCCTCGGCCCGGGAACGCGTGGCCACTGCGCCGCCGTGCACGCGGCGGACCAGCCCCTGGCCCTCCAGTGCGTCCAGGTCCCTGCGCACGGTCATCTCCGACACGCCCAGGCGCTGGGAGAGCTCCGACACGGACACCCGGTCGGTGCCCTGCACCAGTCGCAGGGTCAGATCCAAACGGTGAGCAACACTCATGCGAGCATTTCTACCACCCTTGCGTGCAAACGAACAACATGATGTTCGAACGAGTGAGTGTGCTGACGAGTGAGTGTGCCGACGAATGGATGTGCAACTGACAGGTTGCACTCGTCTCATTCTCGTGCAACCCTGGAGTTGCAAGTCAAGGGCGACGATGAACGGAGACAGTCATGAGTGAGGACCGGATCGAACGCGAAACCCTCATCTCCGCACCTCTGGAGCGGGTCTGGTCACTGGTGGCCCAGCCCGGGTTCTGGGTGGCCGACAAGGCGAGCCTGCCGGGCACCGTGGCCAGGGAGGGGGAGTCGATGGTGGCCAAGAACGCCGAGCACGGCGACTTCCCCGTGCGGGTGGAGAAGGTCGAGCCTCCGACGTACCTGGCGTACCGGTGGACCAGCGCGTTCCCGGGGGAGGAGCTGCGCGAGAGCAACAGCACGCTCGTCGAGTTCACGCTGACCCCGGAGGGCGAGCAGACGCGGCTGCGCGTCGTCGAGAGCGGGTTCGCGGAACTGGCCGGCTCCGAGGAGCTGCGCAGCCAGAACTTCAAGGACCACAGCGGCGGCTGGCCCCTGGAGCTCGGTGCGCTCAAGTCGCGCGCCGAACAGCCCGCCGCGTGACGGAAGACCGCCACGGCGAGGCCGTCGACAGCGTCCTCACCGCGCTTGCCGACCCGACGCGACGGCAGTTGCTCGACCAGCTCGCCGCCCGTGGTGAGGCCACCGCGACGACGCTCGCCGAACGGCTTCCCGTCTCCCGGCAGGCGGTCGTCAAGCACCTCGCCGTACTGGACGCCGCCGGGCTGGTCGCCGGTACCCGGGTGGGGCGCGAGGTGCGGTACGTGGTGAGGCCCGCGGCGCTCGACGCGACGGCGCGGTGGATGGCCTTGCTCGCGGCCGACTGGGACCTCCGTCTTGCCACCATCAAGCGCGTGGCAGAGGCGGCGGAGCGGGAAGCGCACCCGCCGCGGTCCGACGGGGGCGCGGTCTGACCGCATGCGACCGCGGGGCGGGCCTCTCGCGCGTCCCGCGGTCGCCGTCGCTGCCGGCAGGTGCCTGAGGCGGGCGCTCCGCCAAATCGGAGGAGATCATTCCGGATAGCCTGAGGCCAGGGGCCGGCCGCCGGTGAGGAGTGCGCAGTGGGGATGAACGAGCGATCGCCGGTCGACACGGAGTCGGCCGATCCCGATGCCGGGTGGCTCGCGACCGTGATGCACGTGGCGTTCTTCGTCCTCCTGTGTTCGTCGCTCACCCGGTACCTGCTCGTCCACCCCGGAACCCCGGCGACACCTTGGGTGATCGCCCTCGCCGTAGTGCTGTCCCTGCTGTACGTACTCGGCCCCGTTCTGGGACCGAAGGAAGCTCCCGCGCCGGGGACGGCGATCAGGGACGCCCGGCTCTGGCTGGCGGGCGTGATCGGGGTCTGGCTCACCCTCGTGATCCTCGCTCCGAGCTTCGCGATGTGTGCGGTGCCGCTCTTCTACACCGCGATGCGTTCCCTGCGTACGCGATCCGCGATCGTCCTCGTCGCACTGATCACGGTCTTCGTCGTGGTCGCGCAGGTCAAACTGCGTCTGCGTTTCGGCTTCGACCCCAACCTGATGCTCGGCCCGCCGGCGGTCGCCGCCCTGGCGACGGCGGTGTTCCTCCATGCCCAGCGGCAGGCGGCCCGGCTGCAGGCCGTCATCGCCGACCTGATCCGTACCCGCCGGGAACTGGCCGCCACCGAACGCCGCGAGGGCACCCTCGCCGAACGCCAGCGGCTCTCCATGGAGATCCACGACACCCTGGCCCAGGGCCTGTCGAGTCAGCAGATGCTGCTCCAGGCCGCCGAACGGCTCTGGGACAGCGACCCCGGAACCGCGCGCCGCCACGCGCGCACGGCGGCCTCCATCGCCGAACACAACCTCGCCGAGGCCCGCCGCTTCGTCCATGACCTCGCCCCTGCCGACCTGGCCGGCGGCGGCAGCCTCGACGGCGCGCTGCGCGCCCTGGCCGGCCGGGAGTCGTCGGACACCCTCCCCGTCCGCTTCCACCAGGACGGCGCCGCCGTCACCGACCTCCCCGAGCGGGTGCAGGCCGCGCTGCTGCGGATCGCACAGGGCGCCCTGGCCAACATCCGGGAACACGCCGGCGCCCGTTCCGCCGCCCTGACCCTGACCTACCTCGACGACCAGGTGGTCCTGGACATCGCCGACGACGGGCGGGGATTCGACCCGGTCGAGAGGCCGGGCGGCGTACGAGGCCACGGTCTGCCCGCGATGCGGGTCCGGGCCGAGCAACTCGGCGGCACCCTGACCATCGAGTCCGCCCCGGGCGAGGGCACCGTGCTCTCCGCCGCGATCCCGCTCACGCCTCCCCACGACGCGTAGAACAGCAGCCGGACTTCGGGCGTCGGCACCTGCCCTCCGTGCTGCCGGGGCGTGGACGGGAGCGTGGCGTCAGGTGTCGAGACGGGCGGTCCGGCGCTGCTCGGCCCGGTGGGCCACGGCACCGATGATCCGCTGCCACGCGGGCGATGCCTCGGAGATCCGGGAGGACACCAGCTTCAGGTACGTGCCCCGGCTGTCGTCCCGCCCGTGCGCGACCTTCCAGGCGTCCAGGTCGTCGATGAGCCGGTCCAGACGCGGATCGTACGGATCCCAGTCGGCCGACCGGTCACAGGCGAGGAACAGACGCGTCGTCTCGGGGTCGTCGAGTTCGGCGTTCTTCTCCCGCACTCGCCGGGCCACGGCCTGCGGGTCCATCGCCCGCATCAGGATCCACGCGTCGCGCTCCAGCCGGATCCTCAGCTCGCCGACCCCGAGACCGCGCATCCGCTCCAGGACGGCGACGACCTCGGGAGGCAGCACAAGACGTTCGCCGCCTGCCAGTTCGGCGATCCGGCGCCGGTTCTCGCTCAGCCGGTCGATCTTGCGCTGCAACCCGGCGTCGATGTCGTCGATCGCCGAGGCGAACTCCTCCGGCTCCGCGTGCAGCAGGGCGTCGATCCTGGCCAGCGGAACCCCGGCGTCGGCGAGGGTCCTGATGCGGATGAGATCCACCGCCGCCTGCGCGCTGTAGCGGCGGTAGCCGGAAGCATCGCGCTCGGGCTCGGGCAGCAGGCCGACCTGGTGGTAGTGGCGAACGGTGCGCACGGTCACCCCCGCGGTCGCGGCGAGTTGACTGATCGTGAGCACCGTCCTCCTCGGGTCGTCGTGACACGTGATCATGTAATTCTAAACGCGGGCCACCCGGTCGAAGATGTCGCGGACCGCCCGGACCACGGCGTCGGGGCGGTCGAAGCACAGCCGGTGGTGAAGGGTGTCGGGGAGCAGACGCTGCTCCCCGTACGAGACCGAGTCCATCAGTGCCGCGTCCATCCTCGTCCTGCCGTCCAGCATCTCCCGCACCGTGTCCTGCGGCATCTGCGCCCGCTGGGCGGGGTCGACGCCGAGGACGGTGAGAGCGACAGCCGGCACGTCGGGAAGGCCCGGCCCGGCGCGCAGTTCGGCCGCGAGTCCGGCAAGTCCGCTGCGTTCGGCGATGCCCACCCGCATCCACGCGTCGCTCTCATGGGCGTCGATCAGCGGTTCCCGCACGTGTGCCGGGTAGCCCGCGAGCAACTCGCCGCGCATGTCGCGCACCGCCGGGCGCGACTGTTCGAGCTGCTCAGGACCGGGCGCCGCCCGTTCGAGCGCCGAGAGGTGCATGGCCGGCGGCAGGAACCTGTCCCAGTCGCGGTTGAAGGCGTCCAGCCAGACCAGTCCGGCCACCTCCTGCGGATACAGCTGTGCGAACCGATGGGCGTAGAAGCCGCCGAGGGAATGCGGCACGAGGACGTAGGGAGCGGGGACGTCCAGGGAGCCCAGGAGCTCGTGCAGTTCCGTGGCGACGGCCGTGGCCGTGCGCGGCAGGGCGAGGGGATCGCTGTAACCCGTGCCGCCGCGGTCGTACACCACAGCGGTGGTGAACCGCGAAACACCTTGCTGGACACCGAGATAGTCCAGGCCGACGGCACTGGCACCCGGCAGGAACACGACGGCCGGTCCACCGCTGCCCGCGCGGTGGACGAAGAGCCGTCGGTCCCCGATCTGCTGGAAGCCTCCCACCGGCGGGGCGGGCCGGACGGAGGACGTGATGTGGTTCGTCATGCGGCAAGGCTCCAACCCTGACGCAGGGTCAAGGTCAACCCTCGGCCTCGGTCGCCCCTCGTCCTCACCCCACCGGCACCGTCGTCATTCGTCACGCAGGCTGGTGATCAGGGCACGGGGCAGTCCATGCGTGTCGTGGAGGTAATGGAGGTCGTCCTCGGTCAGCGGGCCCCGGAACCGGGGCCGGGCGAGCACGTGCCGGCCGCGCTCCAGGAGCCGGCCGAACCGGTGCTGCTCCTCGACCAGCACCTGACGTACCCGGTCCGGCAGCAGATCCTGCCGGAAGTGGTCCAGGGTGTGCCGCACCAGTTCCCCGGGCAGGTCACCGACATCACGGGTCGGATCGTCCCGCCACAGCACGGTGAGCAGCCGGCGCATCAGACGGCGCAGGACGTAGCCCCGCCCGGTGTTGGCCGGACGCACGCCGTCACCGAGGATGACGACGGCCGAGCGCAGATGGTCGCAGACCAGACGCAGCGACGGTTCGTCCAGCTGCCACAGGGGCGGGACGAGCCGTCGCCAGGGATCGAAGATATCGCCGTCGAACACGGACGACCTGCCCTGAAGCAGCGAGGCCAGCCGCTCCAGGCCGAGCCCGGTGTCGACGTTGCGCTGCGGGAGCGGCACCAGAGAACCGTCGTCGAGCCTGCGGTGGCTCATCGTCACGTGGTTCCAGACCTCCACCCAGCGGTCGTCCCGGGTGGGCGTCGACCGGGGCGGGCCGTCACCGCTCCACAGGAAGATCTCCGAGTCCGGGCCGCAGGGGCCGACGGGGCCGTTGGACCACCAGTTGTCCTCCACGGTGAGTTCCGTCGGGACACCGAGGCCCTGCCACAGCTCCAGGGAGGCGGTGTCCGGCCCGGTCCGGTCGTCGCCGGCGTACACGGTGGCGTGCAGCAGCCCCGGATCGACCCCCAGGCCCTCGGTGAGCAGCCCGTATCCCCAGGCGAGACTCACCGGTCCCTCGTAGTCGCCGAGCGACCAGGTGCCGAGCATCTCGAAGACGGTCAGATGCGTGGCGTCGCCGACCTCGTCCAGGTCCGTGGTGCGCAGACATCGCTGCACGTTGACCAGGCGCTTGCCCAGGGGATGGGGGCGGCCCTCCAGGTACGGCGTCAGCGGGTGCATGCCGGAGGTGGTGAACAGCACGGGGTCGCCGGGTGGTGGCAGCAGGGTGGAACCGGTGATCCGGCGATGGCCACGCTCCTCGAAGTACTCGACGAACGTGCTGACCAACTGTTCCGTGTCCATGGGACGGCTCCTTCGCGGGGCAGCGGGGGAGGCGCCGGAGAACGGGACCGCTCAGCTGCCCGGCCGGGGCCAGGGGCTCCACGACACTGCCGGCGGACCGTTTCCGGTCGCCGGGGGGAGGGAAGTCAGACGGCGGCAACCGGCGAGCTGGTCGCTCGCGCGGTCGCGGTGGTTCCGGGGCCGTTGACGTTCATACCGACGACACTAACGCGGCCCGGCCGGCGGACGCACCTGATTTCGGGTGCGGTCCTCGCCGCCGAGGGGCCAGGCCATGATGTCGCGGTAGTGGATCGGCCCACTGCTGCGTCCGGCGTTGCTGCCGACCAGGTGCAGACGGCCGGCCGGCCACGGCTGACCGGAGAACGCGGCGAGCCCCTCGGCGATCTCCCCCGCCGACGACCGGTCGCCCCGGCGCGCACGGGCGAGCGTCAGGTGCGGGCGCAGGGGCCGCTCCTCGAACGCGACACCGCACCCTCTCACCGCCGTACGCACGTCCGCGGCGAGCCCGTGCAGCCCGTCCAGGTCGCCGTCGATCCCGCTCCACAGCACCCGCTCGTCGAACGTTCCGCTGCCGCGCAGCGCCAGGAGCGGTGGCCCGGCGGCCGCCGCGAGGCCGGCGAGCGGCGGGCACAGCAGCGGAACGGTCCCGACCGGCAGCTCGCCGAGGAACGCCAGCGTGATGTGCCAGTCCTCGATGCGGTTCCACCGCATGTCGGGGTGCGTGCGATAGGCGGGGCGCAGCTCCCGGGCGAGTTCGTCCTTCGCCCGGTCGGGCGGGGCGAGGGCGATGAACACGCGTACGGTCGCGGGCGGAGTCTGTTCGTTCACCCGGTCTTCGTACCGCATGCGCGGGCCGAGCAGTAATCGCCGCGATCGCTTCCTCGGGCCGGGGCCTGTCGTCACGCCCTAGGGTTGTCCCGGTCGGCACTGGCGGAGGACACGCGATGGGTGCGAACAGCGGGAGCGGCGCCATGACGTCGGGACGGCCTGCGGGGTACGTCCTCCGGCCCTGGAGCGGCGACGGGGACCACGAAGCGATGGCCGCCGTGCGGCGGGGGTGTGCGGAGCGGGACGGGGCCGACCCCCACTCCGTCGTGGAGGGGGTTCCGACGGCGGCGGAGATCGCCGAGGCCTCGGCCGGGCTGGAGAACGCGTCCGGGAACCAGGTACTCGTGGAGCACCACGGCAGGGTCGTCGGCTACGCGACGGTCAGGTGGTGGCAGGAGCGGGACGGGACCTGGCTGTACCTGCACCGGGGCCACCTCCTGCCCGAGCACCGCGACCGGGGCATCGGCTCGGAACTGGTCGCCTGGGCGGAGAACCGGATCCGCCGGCTCGTGGCGGAGCACGGAACCGCGCGGACCGCCGTGTTCGGCGCGAACGCCGCACTCGCTGATGCCGACGCGACGGAGCTGCTGCTCGCGACCGGGTACCGGCGCGTCTTCAGCCTGGTGGAGCTGGAACTGACCGATCTTCACGAGCTTTCAGGACACGACGGCGCACGGCCGGCCGGTATCACCATCGGGCCCGTCGAACCGAGCAGCTACCACGCGGTCTGGAAGACGGTCGTCGACTCCTACGCCGATGCCGCCTTCACCCAGAAATGGACGTTCGAGCGCTTTGTCGACACGGCCGCCCCGACGTGCTGGCGAGCCGCCCGGGACGGGGACGGGATCGTCGGCGTCGCCCTGTGCACCCTCCGCCGCCACGACCCCACGGTCGGCGAGGTCGAAGAACTCAGCGTGCGCGCGGACGCGAGGCGGCTGGGCCTGGGGCGGGCGCTGCTGCTGGACGGGTTGCGATGTCTCCGCGAGCACGGGGCGCGGTCAGCGCGTCTGTTCACGGGAACGGCCAATCCGAACCGTTCCTACGATCTCTACGAGAGCGTGGGGTTCCGGCGCCGGAACGAGTACGTCCGCTATCGCAGGCCGATGCGCTCCTGATGCATCCGGTCCGTCCACTCCGTCTCGTCCGACCTGTCCGACGGGGCCCGGAATCCGTCGGCAGCCGGCCGGGCGGTGGCATCGCTGCCCGGCCGGCGCAAGGGCCCGTTACAGCGCGTCGCCGAAGGCCTCCGCCAGCCGGCGCCACTCGGCCCGCGGCAGACCGGAGCCGCCCTCGTCGGCCGTGAGCACCTGGAGTGCGACATGGTCGGCGCCGGCGTCGAAGTACTCCTGCGTCCGGGCCCGCACCCGCTCGGTGTCGCCCAGCGCGAACAGCGCGTCGAGGAGGCGGACGCTGCCGCCGTCCGCGAAGTCGCTCTCGGTGAATCCCAGACGCAGCAGGTTGTCGGTGTAGTTGGGCAGCTGGAGGTACATGCTCAGCATGGTCCGCGCGGTGGTGCGGGCCCGGTCGAGGTCGGTGTCCAGTACGACGGTCAGTTCCGGGGCGAGCAGGGCGTCGGGGCCGAGTGCCTCGCGGGCTTCCGCCGTGTGTTCGGTGGTCACGAGGTAGGGGTGGGCGCCCGCCGCCCTGGCGGTCGCCAGCTTGAGCATCTTCGGGCCGAGAGCAGCAAGCACCCGGCGCCCGGGCTCCACGGGCGGGGTCGCACTGTCGAGTGCGTCGAGATAGGCCACCATCGCGCTGTACGGCTTCGCGTACTGCGGCACCATCGGGCCGTGGCTGACGCCCAGGCCGAGCACGAAGCGCCCGCGGGCGTCGGCCTCGATCGCCGCGATCCGTGCCGCCACGTCCTGCGCGGGGTGGTCCCAGATGCTCAGGATGCCGGTGGCCACGGTCACCGAACGGGTGGCGGAGACGACGGCGGCCGCGTCGTCGGGCGAGGGGCTGCCCCCGATCCACACCGTGCCGTAACCCAGGTCATCGAGCTCGGAGAGCGCCTCCGCGATCGCCGCCCTCCCCGCGTCGTCCGTCCGCGACCCGTGCAGGGCCCCGCTCCAGATGCCGACCTGTCCGAATGCCTCGCGCGTCTCAGAAGTCATGGTGTGATCAACAGCGGGGCGCGCAGCCTATTCCCGTGGCTCCCGTGCTTCCCACGGACGGCCCCCTCCGGGGTCGGATGTCCGCTGTCTTCCGCCGAGGCCGGTGATTTCACCGATGGCGGCCGCCGTCCGCACCCCGACTCTTGTCCGGGCAGGCATCCGCATCCCCACGCCCCGTCAGGAGTGCTCCATGCGTCGTCGTTCACCCCGCCGGCTTCTCGGCGTTCTCGCGGCCGTCACGGTCGCGTTCACCCTGTTCTCCTCGGCGCCGACAGCCGGCGCGGCGGCGCCCACGGCCACCCCGGCCGCGCGGTCCGCGGCCGTGCAGCCCCTGTCGACCAGCACCCCCGTGGTGTTCGTCCACGGGTACACGGGCAACGCGTCCAACTGGGTCACCGCCAGGAGCGTCTTCCAGCTCAACGGCTGGTCGAGCTCCAACCTCTTCGCGTACGAGTACAACTCCTACGGCAACAACATCACCAACGCCCAGGGCCTGGCCACCTTCGTCAACAACGTGAAGGCCCGGACCGGCGCGAGCAAGGTCGCGATCGTCAACCACTCGATGGGCGGCCTGGTCAGCCAGTACTACCTGAAGGTGCTGGGCGGCAACACCAGCGTCAGCCACCTCGCCTCGATCGCGGGCGCCAACCACGGGACCACGTATGCCGGCGCCTGTCTGATCTACACGACGTGCCAGCAGATGTACCCGGGATCCTCGTTCATCTCGCAGATCACCTCGGGTGACGAGACACCGGGCGACACCAAGTACGCCACCTGGTACTCGGCCTGCGACGGCATCATCCTGCCGTACACCAGCACCCGGCTGAGCGGTGCCACCAACAACAACGTGCTCTGCCAGACCCACATCGGGTACCTGACGGACACGGTCGTGCTGGGACAGATCGCGCGCTTCGTCGCCTCCTGACCCACCGCACGCGACCCGGACACGGCCCGTCCCCGGCACCGGAAACGCCGGGGACGGGCCGTGTGGTTGTGCCGATGGCGGCTACGTCTGCCCGGGCGGCCGGAGCGCGGCGTACGTTCCCGCGCCCGCGGCCAGCACCATCACGCAGCCCGTGAAGATCAGCCCCGCCTCACGCAGGCCGAGCCAGGTGGCGAGGGCACCGACCCCGACGACCGGCACGGAGATCCCCGTGTACGCGACGATGAAGAACGCGGAGATGGTGCCGCCCCGATGCGTGGCCGGTGCCGCGTCGCTGACCAGGGTGAGTGCCGCGCGGAAGGACAGCCCCTGGCCGGTTCCGCCGAACAGGGCGCCGAGCACGAGCAGCGGCAGGGATTCGGCGAGCAGGGACGAGGCCACGAGCAGCAGGCCGATGACGAGCGTGCCGCACCCGAGCGGCAGCGCGAGGCGCGTGCCGACGCGCCGGGTCAGGGACTGGCCGAGCGTCGAGGCCAGGAACACGGAGAAGACGACGGCCCCGGTGACCGCCAGGTTGTGCACGCCCAGCGTCTGCGCGGCGAAGCTCGGCGCGACCGCCGTGAACAGGCCGAGCAGCGCGAAGCCGGCGAACGCCGCCAGTGAGGCGCGGACGAACACACCCTTCATGGCGGCCGGAACCGCGACACCCTGCGGGGTCGGACGGGGCCACCGCTGAGGCCGCGTCACGGTCTCGGGCAGCCGCCAGGTGATCCCGCACGCCACGGCGACGAGGCCCAGATGGACCCAGAACGGCAGCGTGAGCGGCCACGGTGTGTACTCGGCCAGGAAACCCGACAACAGCGGCCCGCAGCCCAGCCCGCCCATGTTCGCGGCCGTGGCGGCGAACCCGGCCCGCGCCTTCTGCCCGGGGCCGGCGAGCTCCAGCACCGCCGCCGTCGCCGCGCCGCTCAGCAGCCCGGCCGCGCCACCCGACAGCAGCCGTCCCATGAAGAGCAGCGGCAGCCCGCTCTCCAGCAGGAAACACCCCGCACTCGCCGCCGACAGCGCCATGGCGCACAGGAGCACCGGTCTGCGGCCGACCTTGTCGGAGTAGTTGCCGGCCACCACCAGCACGGTGATCACCGCCAGGGCGTAGACGGCGAAGACGACGGTCACCATCAGCTCGGAGAAGCCGATCTGCCGCTGGTAGAGCCCGTACAGGGGAGTGGGCAGCGTGGTCCCGGCCATCCCGATGGCGAACACCACGGCCGCGGCCAGGTAGCCGGACCGCCGGCCACTTCCTGCGTTGACGGCACGCTCTCGAACGATCACCCACGTCACCCTACGATCGGCCACCCGCGCGGCCCGTGCTCGGCGCGAGACGTGGCCGGGTGAGCCGGTATCAGGTGTGACGGGCCGGTACGGACAGGGGCGGTGCGCCGGGAGTGTGCACGGCGTCGGCTGGATGGAGCACAGCCCCCGCGCGGGGTCCGCACGGGAGGGCGAAGCTGGATCTCCCCACCGCGCTCACGTCTCAGGAGACCTTCCGTGCCGCTTCCCCGCTCCCCGCAGGTCCGCCTGCCCCTGGTCGCCCTGCTGGCCGCCGCCTGCACGGCCGGGCTGTTGTACGCACCCGCGCAGGCCGCCGTCGTTCCGGCCGACCACGGACCCGACCGCGTCCTGCAGAGGCAATTGCAGCAACTCACCACCGAGCCCGGCGGGCCGCCCGGAGTGATCGCCGTGCTCAAGCGGGGCTCCCGGACGGAGGTCTACCGGGCCGGCGTCGCCGAGACCGGCACCAGCCGTCCGATCCGGACCACCGACCACATGCGCATCGCCAGCACGGCCAAGGCGTACAGCGGCGCGGTCTCCCTCCAGCTCGTCGACCGGGGCAAGCTGCGGCTGAACGACACCATCGGCAAGGTGCTGCCCCGGCTGCCCCGCGCCTGGCACCGGATCACCCTGCGACAGCTCCTGAACCACACCAGCGGACTGCCGGACTTCAGCAGCAACGAAGAGTTCCTCGAACTGCTGACCGCGAACCCGCGCCGCCACTTCGACTCCCGCCGGCTGCTGGACTTCGTCGCCGACGAGCCGCCGGTCTTCCGCCCGGGATCCCGGTACGCCTACTCCAACTCCGACAACATCGCCGTGGCCCTGATGGCGGAGGCCGTGACGGGCCGCCGCTACGAGGACCTGCTCGCCCGGCTCGTGTACCGGCCCCTCGACCTGCGCCGCACCAGCCTGCCCCAGGGCTACCGGCTGCCGGAGCCGTACATGCACGGCTACGACGTCACCCCGCCGAACCCGCCCGAGGACGTCAGCGAGGCGATCAGCGCGTCGGGCGTGTGGGCGTCGGGCGGCATCGTCTCGACCCCGAAGGACATGACGGCCTTCGTCCGCGGCTACGCCGGCGGAAAGCTGATCTCCGACCGGACCCGCCGGCAGCAGCTGAAGTGGGTGAACGGCGCGTCCGAACCCGCGGGCCCCGGCACGAACAAGGCCGGGCTCGCGCTCTTCCGGTACGACACCCGGTGCGGCGTCGTGTACGGCCACACGGGCAACTTCCCCGGCTACACCCAGCTGATCGCCGCCACCCCGGACGGCAAGCGGTCCCTGACCTTCTCGCTCACCACCCAGGTCAACAAGACCAACAAGCCGGAACTGCTGGAGCGGCTGCGGACCGTGGAGGAGAACTTCGTCTGCGCGCTGCTGCGCAGGCCGTAACCAGGACGCGGTCGCCGGACGGGCCGTCCGGCGACCGCGTGGAGGATCAGCCGCGGGCCATCGCGATCGATCCGGCGAGCCGCTCGCCGGCCTCGTAGATCATGTACGGGACACCGCCGTCGGTGCCGAACGAGGGAGCCGCCGCGCGGCCGTTCTCCGGCGCCGCGGACCCGGAGTCGTAGAAGATCCCGAGGTGCTTGCGGAGGCTGAAGTCGTTGCCGACCTCGGTGAGCAGGAGGTTCCCGCCGTTCTCCTTGTTCGAGTTGTAGACGACGTACGTGCTGCCGTTGCGGTAGAGCAGGTGCGGGCCCCCGATGTTGAGCGCGCCCACCTCGTCGTGACGGACCAGCGGTGTCTGGGAGAACGTCCAGGTGCGGCCGTCGGCCGACCAGCCCCAGCCGATGTCCCGGTGGTTGGTCGTGTTGTTGAGCATGAAGACCATCACGTACCGCGCCCCGCGCGCGGGCAGGTCGTGCCGGAAGACCCGGGCGTACGACGTCTCGGTGGTGCCGGCGGGCAGCATCGCCGTGCTGAGGACGCCCTTGTCGTAGGTGAAGTTGATGCCGTCCTTGGAACGGGCCAGGCGGGTCGTGGTGTTCTCGCCGTGGAAGTACATCCACAGCTCCTTGGCGTCCTCGTTCCACATCACGTGCGGGGACGAGACATGACTGACCTTGTAGTGCGGCGACCAGTCGTTGCGCACGATGGGGTTGCCCGGGTACTCCGTGAACGGCCCTTCGAGCGAGTCACCGTAGGAGAGGCAGATGCCGCCGGGGGCGTCGTGCGGCGCGTAGTAGAGGTAGTAGCGGCCCAGCGGCGAGGCGATGCGCCCGGCGACGCCCCGGATGCACGGGAAGATGATCTCTCCGGTGGGGTTGTAGGAGAGCTGCGACGGGGTGAGCAGCGTACGGACGTACTTGTACGCGGGGAACCCGGCCGGGACGGCTGCCGCGGCGGGGCCGGCGCTCAGGCCGCCGGCGGCGCCGACGGTGAGGGCGGCGGCGCTGCCGCGCAGGAAGTGGCGACGGTCGAGAGGAGACATCGATGGCTCCAGGTGAGCTCGGAGGGGCGAGTGGGGGGACGGGCGTGCGACGCGCTCAGAGGTAGGTGGCGGCGGTGACACACAGCCCGGCCAGCGCGACCGCCCAGACGTACGGCAGCGTGCGGACCATCACCTGCTGCGGGGAGACCCCCGCGTACTGCGCGCTCCACACGGTCTGGGTGCTGGTCGGATCGGCGACGCCGAAGACCTGGTTGTACGAGGTGGCGAGCCCGAGCACGGCGACGGCGGGGTAGATGCCGGCGGCGATGAGGACCCCCGCGATGCCGGCCCCGAGCCCGTACACGTTCAGCGGGCCCCGGTAGAGGCACAGCGGGACAAGAACGGTGAACACGGCGACGAACAGCACGGGGTTGTCCGGGCTGACCGCCTTCACCAGGGGTTCGAGGGCGGAGACGGCACCGGGGAGCTTCACCGCGGCGAGCAGCATGCCGATCGCGACGAAGAGCGTGATCGGTGGGGCCGCCACCTCGAAGCCGCTGTACAGGGTCCGCAGCAGGCGCTTGCCGTACTCACCCGGGCGGGTGGTGGTGAACAGGGCGAACAGGATGCCCGCCAGCAGCGAGGGGATGATGGCGAGTTCGAAGCCCAGGGCCAGGACGAGCGGAATCACCGGTGTGAGCAGCGCGTACCAGGGGGCGTCGCCCCGGCGCTCCCGCTGCGAGGGGCGGGCGGGCGCCGACTTCAGCGCCCAGGCGTGCTCGACGCCGCGGCGGCGGGACTCGACGAGGACGAACAGGACCGCGGCGGCGAGCGCGAACGGGAACAGCTTCAGCATGAAGCCGCGCACGGTGTCCACGGGGAGTTCCAGCGCCGTGGAGAAGAACTGCCAGATCGGCAGCTCGAACGGCATTCCGGCCGCGATCCCCATCAGGATCGTGCCGGCCGCCGTCACCTTCGGGATGCCGACCGCGATCATCGCGGGGATCCCGATGATGCCCGCGAGCATCGCCGCCGGGGCGGAACCGGTGACGGTGCCGACCAGGGTGGACACCGCGAGTATGCCGAGCGCCACCACGACCGGGCGGTCGCCGCCGAACTCGACGATCTTGCGGACGAGGGTGCCGGCGATGCCGGTCTCGTCCAGGAGCTTGCCGAGCCAGGAGCCGAGGATGATGGCGATCATCGTCGAGGCCAGCAGCGGCGCCCCGTTCTGGATGACCCCGTCCATGACGCTGTTCTCGCCGGTAAGCGGCGCCTTGGCGGCGAACGCGATGGCGACGGCCAGCAGGACCAGGGCGAACGCGGTGGGGATCTTGCGGGTCAGCATCGCGACGACGCCGACGGCCATGATGAGCAGGATGACGACACCCATGGCGTCAGTTCTCTTTTCCGGAGGACGCGGCCACGAGGGCGGCGGTCAGAAGCAGGGGGCTGCGGCCGAGACCGCAGGCGGTACGGGCGTAGGCGTGCGCCGCGACCTCGTCGGCGCCGGCCACATGGCCGTGGACGCGGTGGCGGCCCAGGCGCAGCACGGTGTGGCCGAGGAGCTGTTTCAACTCGCGCTTGGCGGGGCCGTGGTGGAGCCGCTCGTGCACGGCCTCGTGGGCGAGCGCCGCGGCTCTGACCGAACCGGCCGGGTACCAGTGCCGCCAGCCGTACGCGTCGATCGTCTCCTCGGCGAGGGCGATCGTGTCGGTGAACAGTTCCACGGTGGGCACGGGCCGCGAGTGGTAGCGGGCCAGCAGCCCTAGGGCGAGGCCGCCGGAGCTCTCCACGACCCGGGCCCGGCACTCCACCGGGGCCATCGCCGAACCGAACTCCGTTGCCGCACGGGCCCACCGGCGCAGGAGCTCCGGATCGCGGCCCTCGTGCGTCGGCGTCGAGGCCAGCAGCTCCGCGCCGTACGCGATGTCGTCGACGGCGGCGAGCCGGGCGGCCGGGCCGGCCGCCGTCGGGAGCGCGGCCGTCACGAGCGTGTCTCCAGGACCGCGACCACCGGCTCGTCGGCCGCACGCGGGCGGAGCTCCCCGGCGGCGAGCGCGAGCAGCGGCTGCGGATCCAGGACACCGGAGAGATCGACGATCCGGGCGCCGAGCAGCAGCCGCAGCGCAGGGGCGCGCACGCCCCCGTCGCCGTACGACGTGGACTCGGCGACCAGGCGGGCCAGGAACTCCGGCGCGGCGGCCACGGTCGTGGTCTCCACCCGGGCGTCGGGCGCGTGCAGTCGCACCACGCCGTCGGCGTCGACGACGCGGACCGGCCGGCGCACACCGCGGAAACGCCGCCGGACCTCGGTGCCGTACACGGTGTGGGCGGGGGTGCCCGCCAGGACGCGCACGGCCGACGGATCCGCCTTGAGGCTCGCGGCGGCGGCCCGCAGCCGTTCGTCGCCGTCGGCCCGGTGCGCCCGGTCCTGCGTGCGCAGTTCGGTGGCGCCGGTGGCGACGGCGCGGACCGTGGAGGTCTGCGGGTCGACGGTGACCTCGACCTCGACGCCCTCCGGGGAAGCTCCCTGGGCGATCACGGCCTGCTCGGCCTCGGCCCGGACGGCGAGGATCTGCTCCTGGCCGGCCCCCGGGATGATCCGCTCGATCTGCTCCCGGACCAGGGCGAGCGCCACACCGATGGGACTGATCACCTCGGCGTGGCGGGCGGTGCGTCCCTCCATCCCGGTCAGCGCGGCGAGGTGCGGGGTGACGGCCGCCGCGCCGCCTCCGCCGCCGACGAGGACGACCGCGTCCTCGTCGAGCCGGTAGTCCCTGATCATCGCGTCGACCGTCTTGCGCACCTGCGCGCAGCCGGCGTCGAGGACCTGGGTGGCCGCGGCGGCCACGTCGACACCGAGGTGCCGGGCGAGCGGCTCCAGAGCGGCCCGGGCCACCTCCTGGTCGCACCGGGCGAAGTCGCCCTCGCCGACCCGGCCGAGGGCGTTGGCCGCGCAGGTCATGGTGAGCGCGAACCGGCCGCCCGCCGCGTCGATGACCACATGGTCGTCGGGGTCGCCGTCCATCGGACGGACGGTGGCGACCTCGGCGTCGCGCAGATCCTCCAGGGACGCGAAGCAGGCGTACGGCAGCCCCGCGATGTGAGCGCTGCGCGGACCGACGCCGACGACCCTGCCGTCACCGACACGGACCATCGACCCGCCTCCGACGCCCACGGTGCGGACGTCGAGGGCCGAGAGGTACGAGCCCTTGCCGAGGATCGTCGCGTGCCGCACCGCGACCTTGCCCCGCCGCACGACACTGATGTCGGTGGACGTCCCGCCGGTCTCCAGGAAGACCCCCTCGCTGATGCGTTCCTGCATCAGCGCACCGGCGACGCCCGCCGCCGGCCCTGAAAGGACCGTCAGCAGCGGTCTGCGGCGCATCTCGTCCAGGGACATCACACCCCCGTCGCAGCGCATCACCATCAGGGGCGCCGTGACGCCCGCCTTGGTGATGGAGGTGTCCACGAGGTCCGCGGTGGCGAGCATCCGCGGCAGGATCGCCGCGTTCACCACGGCGGTTCGCGTGCGCTTGTGCAGTCCGTAGAGCGAGGTGATCTCGTGCGCCGCCGCCATCGGAAGTCCGTGCGGCCGGGCCGATTCGAGCACGGAGCGCTCACCGTCGGGGAGGTCGACGCCGAAGGGCTCGCTGGCGACCAGCACTTCGGCGCCCCGCCCGACGACCTCGGCGACGGCCCGCTCCACGGCAGGGGTGTCGTCCGGGTCGGCGACATGGGCGTAGACGAGCGGAAGCCGCTTGCCGGGGGCCAGTTCGAGCTTGGCCAGTGAGGCGAGCCGGCGGGTGAAGACCGCGCCGGGGGTGTTGCCGATCCCCAGCAGGCCGACGGTGGCGACGTCGCCCTCCAGGAGAGCATTGGTAGCCTGTGTGGTGCCGTGGGCGAGGAACGCCACGTCATCGGGCGCGCAGCCGGTCTGTTCGAGCAGTCGGCCGAGCGCCTCGACGATGCCGTGGGCGACTCCGTCCTCGTGGTGGTGGCTGGTGGGAACCTTCACTTGCCCCAGGAGCGCGAGCGTCGTGGCGTCTACGGCCACGGCGTCGGTAAAGGTTCCGCCCACGTCGATGCCGACGCGGATGCGGTGCGTGGTCATGGCTGGGCACTTCCTTGTGCGTGTGGGCTGTGCTGCGTGGGCGGGCCGGGGGGACAGGTGGAGCTGTCCCCCCGGCGTTCCGCTCCCCGGCGGGAGCCGGGGTACGGGGACAGGGGTGCGGAACCGGGTCAGTAACCCCGGACGTCGGGCCAGTGGCGCTGGACTCCCGCGCGGTCGAGCAGGGTGGCGAACCGTGCGAACCGCTTGTCCTCGGCCTGGACCCGGTGCGGTTCGACACCCTCGGTGAGGCAGTGCGCGGCCAGCGCGCCGGCGACCTCGCCGATGTTCCACTCCACCGGATGCAGTCGGTAGCAGCCGTTGGTGATGTGGGTGGTGCCGATGTTCTTGGACGCCGGGAGAAGGTTGCGGACGCGCCGCGGGACGAGCGCGCCGAGCGGGATCTCGAACGGCACCGAGCCGATGTCGATGTAGTTGTCACCTCCGGTGGACGGGTGCAGGTCGATGCGGTAGCCGCCGACCCCGACCGAGTCGCGGTAGCGGGTGCCGCCCCGCGGACCGACGATGTCGATGGCCACGTCGTGCTCGGTGATCGTCGTGACGGCCTTGATGCGGCGGGACTCGCGCACGTACGCGGACTTGGCGAGACCGTCGGCGGTGCCGGTGACGTCCGGACGGATCCGGAGCCCCGGGAACCCCTTCCCGCCGTCCTCGCGGGGGGCCTCCGTCTGGAGCCAGTACAGCAGCGAGAGCGACAACTGCCGTGCCTCGTCCAGTGCTTCGGCCTGGGTCTCCCCGATGTACGGCTTCAGCCAGTAGTCGTTCAGCGGCCAGTTGACGAGCGTGATGTCGGAGTCGAAGGCGCCGTCCCGGTGCATCCTGCGGGCGAGGATGCGCCGGAACCCCCACAGCTCCTTGTCGCCCGCGTCCGTGCTCTGGTCGGCGGAGACGTCGAGCGGGTCGAGCTCCGGGTTGGGGGCCAGGGTGCGCGGGACGGACTCCAGCGAGCGCGGGTCGGGAGCCTGGAAACCCAGCAGCGGACCGGGCCAGAAGTCCGGCCGGTAGGCGCGCCAGAAGTCGTAGTCGGCGGGCCGCTCGATGGTGTGGTCCTCGCCCTCGTGGTGCGAGAGCGCGAAACACACGGTGATGCCCTGCTGGTTGGCGGCGTCGGCCACCTCGGGCGCGTGCGGCTCGTCGAACTCCGCACGGGCCTCGGCGCCCAGCGCGTTCTCCACTTGGGCCAGTTCGAGGAGTTCACCGGTCTCGGTGGCGTCGATGATGTAGCGCGCCCCGACGGTGGAGCCGTCGTCGAAGGTGACCGAGCGCACGAAGTCGCCCTCGGTCCGGGCCGAGACCGGGCGGATCTCCGTGAGCAGGGTCAGCAGTCCGGCCGACCGGTAGGGCGCGATCATGCCCTCCAGGACGGTCAGCGCGGCACGCGGCTCCGCGCACAGCTTGCTGACCCGGCCCGCCCCAGGGTTGAGGTCGGTCAGCGCGGCGGCCTCGGAGCGCATCGGGTACCACTGGCGGTAGTACGTACGGATGCCCTCGCGCAGGGCCCGGTAGGACGCGGTGGTGCCGAACTGCTCGACCCACGGGTGTTCGTCGGGAGGTACGGCCTGTGCGGTGAGCTGACCGCCGATCCAGTCGGTCTCCTCGGTCAGCACGACCGTGCGGCCGGCCCGGCAGGCGGCGAGAGCGGCGGCGACGCCGCCCAGTCCGCCGCCCACGATGAGGATGTCGGGTTCGGGTATCACGAAACTCCTTGCGAGGTGCTGTGGACGGGCCCGGACGTGGCACCGGGCCGGAAGGTGCAGGCCACCAGGGGCTCGGGGACGGGATCCCCCGCGACGAGAGAGGCCAGCAGGCGTACCGCCGCCGCACCCAACTCCTTGCGGGGGATGTCGAATCCGGTGGGTACGGCATCGGAGGCGAGATCCGCGGGCGGACTGCCGAGCAGCGCGAGGGACACGTCGGCCGGGGTACGGAGCCCGGCCGCGCGCACCGCGGCGAGCAGCGCACGCCAGGCGTTGCCGGTGTCGGTCTCCTCCGCGACGAGCGCGGTGACGCCGTCGTCGAGCCACCCGCGCAGCCGTTGTGCGGTGAGCTGCTCCGCGGGGTCGGCCGAGCGGAACACCTCGCCCTCGATCCCGGCCTCCGCGAGCCCTTCGCGGAAGCCGCGCTCACGGTCGGTCGATGCGGGGGCCTCGTCGTTCTCGCGGACGAGCATCAGGCGCCGGTGGCCCGCGGCCGCCAGATGGGCGACGACCTCGCGGGTGGCGCTCACGTAGTCGGCACCCACCCAGGACAGGCCTTCGAGTTCGTCCCTGCGGCCGAGGTGGACCACGGGGAACCCCTCGTCCACGAACCGGCGGAGCTGGTCCGTGGGGATGTGGCGGCCGAGGAAGAGGCAGCCGTCGGCCAGCCGCACCCGGCCGAGCGCCTCCGGCGCCTGCGCCCCCGCGCCCCCGCTGCTGGACCCGGTGAACAGCACCAGGTCGAAGCCGCGCGCCGCGGCCTCCTGCTCGACGCCGACCAGGAACGGGTAGTACGAGTGCCGCACATCCGTCGGGAAGGTCGAGGTGAAGCTGAAGACACCGAGGAGGTTGTTGTGCGCGGCGGCCAGACTGCGTGCGGCCGGGTCGGGGACGTAGCCCAGCTCCTGAGCGGCGTCGAGGACCTTCTGACGGGTCTCGTCGGAGATCACCACGCCGTTCTGCTTGTTGGCCAGGACCAGGGAGACCGTGGCCTGGGAGACCCCGGCCAGCCGTGCGACCTCCGCCTGCCGCGGCCGTGCGGTCCGGCTGCGCGGCGACGCCGAACGCCCGCGCCCGGTCCGCCTGTTCTCGTGTTCCACCCATGCCTCCGTTGAACTAATACGCATTACTGATGCGCATTAGTGGAGTACTTTGCGGCTGCCCGCCGGGCGCGTCAAGGGTTTCGACAAGGATTCCGGTGCGAACCGTGCGAGGGGCCGCCGCACTTGACCGGTGCGCCAGGGCGGCCGGACCTGGAGGGAAGCGCTTTCTGTGTAGGCTTCCTCCCGGAAAGCGCTCACTGAACCGACTCGTACCGTGGGGTGTTCACTCTGTTCCGTACGAAGCTCACACACGTCCACGGCGAGCGCATCGACGTGTCGCAGGACGGAACCCGCCTGCTCTCCTACGTCTACGCGCCCGAGGCACCCTTCGAGGCCCCCAAGCCCTACCTGCATCCGCTCGCCACGCTGTCGGGCGCGGTCGTCACGGACTACCGCCCCAACGACCACCGCTGGCACAAGGGCCTGCAGATCACCGCGTCCCACCTCTCCGGCCAGAACCTCTGGGGCGGCAACAGCTACGTCCACGGCGAGGGCTACCGCGCACTCCCCGGCCGGGTGGGCTCCATGACCCACGACGGCTTCGACGACGTGCGCGCCGAGGACGGCCTGGCCGTGATCGCGGAGCGGCTCACCTGGCGCAACCACGACGGCGACCCGTGGGCCGGCGAGACGCGCAGGATCGAGGCGGCCGTCACGGACCCGGCGTCCGGCAGCTGGCACCTCACCGTGTCCACCGCGATCACCAACCTCCGTGACGAGGAACTGCGGTTCGGCAGTCCCACGACCGCGGGCCGCGAGATGGCCGGCTACACCGGCCTCTTCTGGCGCGGGCCGCGCGCCTTCCGCGGCGGGAACATCCTGACCGCCGGGGCCGAGGGACCCGACGCCATGGGCACCCAGTCGCCGTGGCTCGGCTTCACGGGCGAGCTCGACGGCGTCGACGGACACGCCACCCTCGTCTTCGCGCACGCACCCGAGAACGACCACACCGGCGAGGGCGCCAACCACCCCGCCCACTGGTTCGTCCGCAACGACCCCTTCGCCGCGGTAGCCCCCTCCTGGGCGTTCTACGACGAACTGGTGCTGCCCCCGGGCGACACCCTCACCCGGCGCTACCGGGTCGTCGTGGCCGACGGGCGGCTCGGGCGCGCGGACATCGTCAAGTACCTGGCGGACCACCCGTGGTGACCTTCGCCGGACTGCCCGGAGCCGTGGGCGTCTCCCATCTGGGCGTCTACGACTGGGAGGCGGCCGACGGTCTGCACGGAGGCACCCCGCACCTGCACCTCACCTGCTCCGAGGGGTACGTGGTCCAGGCCGGGCGCGGGGCGGTCCACACCCTGACCGCCGACGGGTTCACCGTGACCCCGCTCGCTCCCGGGTCCCTGGTCTGGTTCACCCCCGGCACGATCCACCGGCTGGTCAACGAGGACGGCGGGCTGCGGATCACCGTGCTCATGCAGAACAACGGGCTCCCGGAGGCCGGTGACGCCGTCCTCACGCTGCCCCCGCCGTATCTGACGGACCCCGCCCGCTACGCGCAGGCCGTTGCGCTCCCGGCGGATGACCCCGCGCGGGCCGCGCGCCGCCGCCGGGACCTGGCGCTCGAAGGGTTCGAGGTGCTGCGTCGCGCTTCGGAGGCCGGCGACAACGGCCCGCTGCTCGCGTTCCACGAGGCAGCCGCGGCGCTGGTGCGGCCCCGGGTCGCCGACTGGCGGCAGCGCTGGGAACGAGGGGCCGCCGAGGCGGCCCGGGTCACCGGGGAACAGCTCGGCCGGCTCGCGGAGGGCGATGCCGGACACCTGGCGGACGCCTCCGTGCACGCCGCGGTCCCCGCGGAGGCCGGCAGGTACGGCATGTGCGGGCGGCTGGACACCTACCGGCTCCCGGGGGCCTGAGCCGCCGCGAGCCGAACCGGCGTCGGCCACCGGGCGCGCCTGCCGCCGGCAGCTGGTGCTGCCGGCGGGGGCGTGTCCGGGTGCGTGGGTGTCGCGGTCCCTTACCGGGGGAGCACGGAGAGGGCCCGAAGACGTGCGTGCCCACTGCTCCAGCCCGAGACGTCGAGCGCCACATAGCGGGCGGTGGCGCCGGCCGTGAGGGCGGTCATGGTGCCGCGGCCCCGCAGCGTGCCGCCGGGCCGGTAACTGACGCCGTCGTCGCTGAACCCGACCGTCGCGCGCGGCACCCTGCTCGTCGTCCACTCCACGAGGATCCGCTCCACCGGGAGGACGGAACCGAGGTCCACGACCATCCGGGCCCCGTCGGAACCCGGAGTCCACGACGTGTGCCGGTCGCCGTCCACCGCGGCCGACGGGTCCGACATGCCCGCGGGACGCGGGGCGTTCGGGAACGTGTCGCGGCCCAGGGCGGCGTCGTCGAGCGGATAGGGGACGACGTCGCGCACCGACACCGTCGTGGTGCGGCCACGGCGCAGCCGGACCTTCGTGCGCCGGCCGTTGCCCGCCGTCACGAACAGATCGCACGACGGACCGGTCAGCCGAACGGTCGCGGCGTCGACCACGTCCGCCCGGACACCCGGCGGCACCGTCCGCCCCGTCGCCGGAAGCAGGGTGAAGCGGGCCGCGGCGACAGCCGCGGTCGCGCCGTCCAGTTCGGCCGAGAAGTCCGTGCCGGAGGCGGTCACCGTCTGCGTACCTGCGTAGAGGACCAGTGCGGCGTCCTGCCGGGGCAGGGCCACCACGGTCTTCACGGAGTCGGGGGAGAGGTTGAACAGACTCAGGTGCCCGCCGGCCGTGCTGGCGTGCACGACGGGGTTCGCGGCCCGTGGCGCCTCGCGGGCCGCCGCCGCCTTCAACACGGCGGGATCCCCGGTCGGATGGCCCTCGACGGTGAGGGCCTCGGCGGGACCGTCGGACAGCACGACCATGTCGCCGTACACGGCGAGCGGATGGGCGGCGTCACGGACCACGAGTCCGGCCCGTCCGTCCACGGAGAGCCAGCCGCCGGAGCTGGTGAGCTCCGCCTCGGGGAACCGGGTCAGCTCGGTCCAGGTCTTCCCGTCGTCGGAGACCTGCACCTGGTACCGGGCCGCGGCCGCGGACTCCCATGCCAGAGTGATGCGGTCGAAGGCGACGGCGCTGCCGAGGTCGACCGTCAGCCAGCTGTCCTGGCGGCCCCGTTCGGCGACGGCGACGGCCCAGCGGGTGGTGCCGTCCCCGTCCAGCACGTATGCCGCCTCGCGGCCCGTCGCCGCCGAGGACGCGGTGGCGGTGGCGGTGCGGGCGAGGTCGGTGCCGTCCGCGCCGTCCCGGACGGAGACGGTGTAGAGGGAGTACCCGTACTGCGGGTGCCCGGCCACGCCCTGCATGCGGACGAAGCGGTGGGAGCCCCGGGGGAGCGCGAGGGTGTCCACCCGGGGTCCGGTCCCGCCCGAGGTGTTCCCGCTGTCCTTCGACTTCACCTGGACCGATCCCTCGGCCGAGGTGTACGTACGGCTGCCGTCCAGGCCCGCCAGGCCCGGCATCGTCAGGTTGTGTATCTGGAGGTGCCCCTCACCGGCGGCCGTGCCGCTCGTCGCGTAGACGACCGCACCCGACGGGAGGGTGGTGAAGCCGGCGATGCCGGTGTCGAGTTCGAGAACCGACGCGGTCGCGTCGATGCCGTCGCGGACCTTGCGGTAGGTCGTGACGGAGCGGCGCTGCACCTTGCTCCCGGTCGACGGCAGGAACATCGGTGTGCTGCCGCTCAGCGCGAACAGCCAGTCGTCATGAGCGGGCTGCCAGGCGAACTTGACGAAGCCCGGCTTGCTCACCGCGGCCGCCCAGGCCGCCCGGGTCTGCTGGACCACCAGGCCGGGGCCCTCGGCGAAGTCCCGCACACCGGAGGCCAGGTCGTAGAACGCCTCGTCGGACAGCGGTGTCACCGGGCCGCCGTGGGCCGCCCGCCACCGGTGCAGCAGGTAGCTGATGGCGATCTCGGCCCGGGCCTCCGGCTCGTACTTCGCCTCACCCGAGAACTTGGCGAGCCGGTACTCCGGCGCGTACGCCTGGTAGGGCTCCAGCCGCTTCGCCATCGCGGCCTCCGCCCAGGCGGCGGCACGGTCCCCGGTGACCTGGGCCAGGAACGCCAGCGGGATCACATCGCGTCCGTAGAGGTGCTCGCGGTCGGCCACCATGGGCATCAGCGGCTCGCCCGCGTCGCTCATCACCATCAGCAGCGTGCGCCACAGCGGTCCCGCGTTCGGCTGCGAGGTCAGGACCTGCGGCATGGGACGGCCGGCGGCGATGAAGTGGGCGGCGTTGCGGCCGGAGGTCCGCCACAACTCCTCCTGGTAGTGAGGGCCGAAGGAGTTGTGGTTCTCGACGATGAACGTGTCGTACAGGTTGGTCGCGGTGTTCGCGTCCACGGCGACCCCGTCGACCAGGGCCGGATTGGCCAGGTCCGCCGCGGGAAGGCCCGCCTCGTTCCGGGTCCACCGGCCGAAGGCCGCGGACCACGCCTCGTAACGGGAATCGGTGGGGGCCCAGGCGAGGCCCGGTGCCAGCGACTGGGCGTAGACGCCCATCTCCTCCAGCTTCGTGTCACCGACGAAGCCGCCCTTGAGCCCGTTCGGCGTCCAGTCCCCGGAGTCGGGATCGGTCCTGTCGCCGAGGGCGGTGGTGTACTGCGCCTGTTCGCGGGCGATCGTGTCGACGTTCCGCCGCGTGGCGTCGTCGAGCTGGTCCCAGAGCAGCCGCGCGGCGAGCACGAAGTACAGCTGGAAGGTCGTGTCGAAGAACAGCTTGCGGCCCCACTCGGTGCCGCCCGTGAGGCGGTTGGAGGCGGCGAAGTGCTTGAGGGTGGCCAGCGTGCGGGAGAGCAGTTCGTCCTTGGCGATGCCTGCGCGTCCGGAGTCGTACGTGCCCTGGGTCAGCAGCACCGCGTTGCCGAGCACCACCGCGAAGCCGAAGTCCTTGGCCGTGTAGTGGCCGAGGGCGGCGTCCCACTGCGTCTCCGCCCAGCGCGTGTGCGTCAGCAGCACCTGGTAGTACGTTTCCGCGATGCTGTCCTGCTCCGCACCGCCGCCGTGACGGCTGCCGCTGGCGGCGGCGGACGGGCCCGCGGCGGTGGCCGCACCCGGGAGAGCGAGTGAACCGGCGGTCAACAGTCCGGTCAGTCCTGCGAGTTGAACGAATCTGCGCCGGTCGCAGTAGGCGGGTGCTTCGGGCATGGGGTCCTCCGGGTGATGACAACGTTGTCAAACGTCAGGCGCGATCATCCTTTCCTCTGTCCCGGTACCCGTCAAGGGTTCTGCCGTGCGGGGGAGCCCAAAGCAAAAGGCAGGGAGACCTCTCCCTGCCACTCTTAACTTATAGCGCACCGGGGGGCTTGCGGCAAGGCCCGGGGGGTGGCGCAGAATGTCCCGGCCGAGCCCACCACCTGCGGATACGAGGGACCGACGGCGTGCGTGCGGTCGACGTACGGGACGGCCGTGGCTCCGGTGGGAGAGCGCCGACGGTGAGCGGGACGCGCCTGACGAAGGGTGCGCCGGAGCCGGCGGCACCGGTGGTTGGCTTGGCCAGTGCAGGGCAATGGGACACGACTGCCTCGGAGGCAACGCGGTGAACGAGCGGTATGTGTTGGATCTTCAGGACGTCGACGGGACGCAGATCGCGGTCGTCGGCGGCAAGGCCGCGCACCTGGGCGCGCTGTCGCGGATCGACGGCGTCCGGGTGCCGCCCGGGCTGTGTGTGACCACGCACGCCTTCCGGCGGGTCATCGCCGGCACCCCGTCGCTCGACGACCGGCTGGATGAGCTGTCGCGCGTGAGCCCGGACGACCGGGAGGGGATCCGCACGCTGAGTGCGGAGATCCGCCGGACCATCGAGGAGACCCCCGTCCCGGACGAGGTCGCGGCGGCGGTCACCCGGGCGCTCGCCCGGCTCGGCGAGGGGACCGCCTGCGCCGTACGGTCCAGCGCGACGGCGGAGGACCTGCCGACGGCCTCCTTCGCCGGCCAGCAGGACACGTATCTGAACATCGTGGGGCCAGCGGAGATCCTCCGGCACATCAGCCGGTGCTGGGCCTCGCTGTTCACCGAGCGGGCCGTGACCTACCGGCGGCGCAACGGCATCGACGACCGCACGGTGCACATGGCCGTGGTGGTGCAGCAGATGGTCTTCCCGCAGGCGGCCGGAATCCTGTTCACGGCCGACCCCGTCACGGGCAACCGGAAGACCGCCACGGTGGACGCCGGCTTCGGCCTCGGCGAGGCACTCGTCTCCGGCCTGGTGAACCCGGACGTCTTCACGGTGCGGAACGACGAAGTCGTCGCCAAGGTGATCGGCACCAAACAGCTGGCCATCCAGGCCCTGCCGGCCGGCGGCACGCAGGAAGTGGCGGTCGACGCGCGGGAGCAGGAGCAGCCGGCGCTGACGGACGAACAGGCCGTGCGGCTCGTCAGGCTCGGGCGGCGGATCGAAGCACACTTCGGCAGCCCGCAGGACATCGAGTGGTGCCTGGTCGACGACGGCTTCCGGATCGTGCAGAGCCGACCGATCACGACGCTGTTCCCCGTCCCGGAGTCCGACGACGAGGAGAACCACGTCTACGTCTCCGTAGGCCACGGCCAGATGATGACCGACCCCATGAAGCCCCTGGGGTACTCCATGTGGCAGCTGACGGCCATGGTGGCCATGCACGAGGCGGGCGGGCGGCTGTTCGTCGACGTCACCGGGCGCCTGGCCTCACCCGCGACGCGCGCGGGACTGCTGGATGCCATGGGCAAGGGCGATCCGCTGATCCGGGACGCTCTGGAGACCGTCCTGGACCGCGGCGACTTCGTTCCGACGCTTCCGGACACGGCCCCCGGCCGCCCGCCGGCCGGGGACGCGCCCGCCCCGATCGACACCGATCCGGCGATCGTCACCGAACTGATCGAGCGCAGCAGGGTGTCGATCGCCGCCCTGGAGCGCGACATCCGGACGAAGACCGGACCGGAGCTGTTCGACTTCCTCCTTGAGGCGTTCGTCGAGCACAGGCGCGTGCTGAGCGACCCGCAGAGCATGAAAGTGATCATGGCGGGGATGGAGGCCACCTGGTGGCTCAACGACAAGCTGCAGGAGTGGCTGGGCGAGAAGAACGCGGCGGACACGCTCACGCTGTCCGCCCCCGACAACATCACGTCGGAGATGGGACTCGAACTGCTCGACGTCGCCGACGTGATCCGCCCGTATCCGCAGGTGGTGGCGTTCCTGCAGGGCGTCGACGACGAGAACTTCCTGGACGGGCTGCCGAAACTGGAGGGCGGCACCGAGGCGCGCGACGCCATCGAGTCCTACCTCGACCGCTACGGCATGCGGTGCGTCGGCGAGATCGACATCACGAGGCCACGCTGGCGCGAACGCCCCAGCACGCTGGTGCCCGTGATCCTCGACAACGTCAGGATCTTCGAGCCGGGCGCCGCCGGGCGCCGCTTCGAGGAGGGGCGGCAGAAGGCGGGGAAGAAGGCGCAGGACGTGCTGACACGCCTGCGGGACCTGCCGGACGGCGACCGGAAGGCCGACGAGGCCGAGCGGATGATCGACCGGGTCCGCACCTTCATCGGGTACCGGGAGTACCCGAAGTACGGCATCATCAGCCGCTACTTCGTCTACAAGCAGGCGCTGCTGGCGGAGGCCGAACGCCTCGTGCGGGCCGGGGTGCTCGCTGAGAAGGAGGACATCTTCTTCCTCACGTTCCAGGAACTCCACGACGTGGCACGCTCGAACCGGGTGGACGACCGGCTCCTCGCGCGGCGTGAGGAAGCGTTCCGCTCGTACCACGCGCTCACACCGCCCCGGGTGCTCACATCGGACGGCGAGGCCGTCACCGGGTCCTACCGGCGCGACGACGTGCCCGCCGGCGCCCTGACCGGTCTCCCGGTCTCCGCCGGGACGGTCGAGGGAAGGGCCCGCGTCATCCTGGACATGGCGGAGGCCGATCTCGAAGCGGGCGACATCCTGGTCACGACGTTCACGGACCCCAGCTGGTCTCCGCTGTTCGTCGGGATCGCGGGCCTGGTGACGGAGGTGGGCGGACTGATGACCCACGGTGCGGTGATCGCCCGCGAGTACGGCCTGCCGGCCGTCGTGGGCGTCGAACAGGCGACCCGGCTCATCCGGGACGGGCAGCGCATCCGCGTGCACGGAACGGACGGGTACGTGGAGTTCCTGCCCTCCACGGCACCGGAGCACCGGTCCGGTGAGTGACCCCCGGCCCGTCGCGTGGCTCCTCACCGGCCTGCCGGGCTCCGGCAAGACCACCTTCGCGACGGCGTTGGCGCGGGGCGCAGTCGTCCGTCTGTCGGTGGATGACCGGATGACGGCCCTGCACGGACGGATCGGCAAGGACCACGCCGCGAGCGACCACCTGGCGCTTCAGGCTCCCGTGATCGAGGACGTGCGGCGACAGTTCGCCGCGCTCCTCGGGGAAGGCCGCTCGGTCGTGCTGGACCACGGCCTGGGCACCCGCGCGGTCAGGGACGACTACAAGGGCCTGGTCACGGAGTGCGGCGGCAGGTGGCGGCTCGTCCACTTCCAGGTCGCGCACGACGAGCTGCTGCGGAGGCTGGCGAAGCGGAACGGCGAACCGGAGCACGGCGTGATCTCGCGGGAGACACTGGCCTGGATCGCCGAGCACTCCGAAGCCCCCGTGGGCGAGGGGGAGGAGCCCCCGGTCCTTCCCGGCTCAGCCTGACGGAGTCGCGGTCCGGTCCGGCGCGGGCGAGGTGTCCGCGGCCGCGGCCGGTGCCGCGTGCGGCGGGAAGGTGACGGGCAGGCACTCGGTGAGCAGGTCGACGACATCGCGCCAGGCCCGCTGCGCGTGCAACGGGTGGTGGCCGACGCCGGGGCGCACGGTCTGCTCGACCTTCGGATGGTGGAAGGCGTGCTGGGCCCCGCCGTAGACCACGAGGCGCCAGTCGACGCCCGCGGCACGCATCTCGGCCGCGAACGCGTCCCGGTGCTCCGCGGACATGATCGGGTCCTCCGACCCGACCCCGGCCCAGACGGGGCAACGGATGCGTGCGGCCTCGCCCGGCAGGCCCGCGGTCAGCCCGTTGACCGTCGCGATCGCGCGCAGGTCGACGCCGGCCCGCCCGAGTTCCAGCGCGATCGCACCCCCGGTGCCGTAACCGATGGCGGCGATCCGGTCGGGGTCGGTACGGGGTTCGGCACGCAGCACGTCGAGTGCCGCCAGGCCGATGCCGCGCATCCGGCCGGGGTCGGCGAGCAGCGGCATCACGCGCGCCAGCATCTCCTCCGGGTCGGTGAACCAGTGCCCGTCGCCGTGCAGGTCGAAGAGCATGGCCACGTAGCCCAGTTCGGCGAGGGCTTCGGCCCGGCGGCGCTGGAAGTCGTTGAGACCGGTTCCCTCGGGTCCGATCAGGACGGCGGGCCGGCGGCCGGTACCGGAGGGGAGCGCGAGGTGTCCGGTCATCGTCAGGCCGTCGGCCGAGTACGTGACCGGGTGTGCGGTGACTGTCGTCATGAGAACCGACCGTAAGGTGAGTCCGGCCCGATCGGGCCGGACTTCACCGTCGGCGGAACACCGCAACCGGCACCCCCGGCCCCTGTGGCATCGCTCAGCGATCGACCCGCAACGCGTGCAGCAGCATGGGCAGCGAGGCGTGCAACTCGCGCTGCCAGTAGGCCCAGCCGTGGGTTCCCGGTCCGTAGAAGTGGGTGGTCACATGCCGCGCGCCACGGCGTTCGAGCTCGCTCGCCAGGGCCTGGTTCTGCCGGTTGAAGTCCGCTTCGAGCGCATCCGTGGCGCCGGGCGGGTCGAAGGGCCCGGCGGTGCCGTCACCGCAGGACAGGTAGACGGGGATCGATGTGAGGCGCCCGGCCAGGTGGTACGGATCATGGGCCTCCCACACGCCGCGCTGCGCGACGGGGTCGCCCCAGACCCGCAGCGGATCGTTGCCCTGGCCGGCGAAGAACCCCATGACGCGGTTCACGGACTCGTCGTTGAGCAGCGGGTGCACCGAGCCGGAGTAGGCGGCGGCGGCCTTGAACATGCCGGGGTGCCGGGCGGCGTACAGCAGCGCCCCCTGGCCGCCCATCGAGAGTCCGGCCACGACGCGGTTCGGGCTCGCGCCCCAGCCGCGTTCGAGGAGGAGACGCAACTCCTGGGTGTGGAAGGTCTCCCACGCCGGGGCGCCGCCCTCGCCGTAGTTCCACCAGTCGCTGTACCAGCCGTTCCAGCCGGCTTCCGGCATGACCACGAGGACATCGCGCAGGCTCTCGGTCCGCGCGACATCGGTCTGACCGGTCCACGACGTGTAGTCCCCGCAGCAGCCGTGCAGCAGCCAGAGGGTCGGCCAGTGGCGGCCGCGTCCGCCCGGCTTCCACCCGTCGGGCGTCAGCAGACGCACCTTCACGGTCTGGCCGCCGAGAGCCGCAGACCGGACCGACAGGTCGATCTGCCGGTCGGCGACCTGGGTGACCGCGACGACTTCCGCACCCCGGTTCGGGGCGTGCCCGTCCGTTTCCGCGGCGTCGGCCGGTGCGGACGGGGCCGACACCAGGATCAGGAGCAGTGCGGCCAGGACGAGCAGGAGGCGGGTTCGTCGGATCGGGAGGGCGGTCATGGCATCGTCTCCTCGCGGTGGGGGGCGCCGGCCCGGCCTTCCCGGACCGGGCGGCGGGATCAGCTCCGGTCGGGCAGGATCAGCAGGGCGTCCCCGACGGGGCGTTCACCGGTGGCGTCGGACGGGGTGTTCAGCACTGCTCCGTCGACGACGAGGGTGGTGGACCCGCCGCCGTCGAGGTTGACCGCGTCGCGCAGGCCGAGCGACCGGGCGACGGCGGCGCTCTCGGGGATGCTCAGCCCGAGTGCGGCCGTGCCGCGTCCGTCGGCCGTGACCAGGACCGTTCGGCCCGCCGCGTCCACCCCGGCCAGGGTGCGCGGATTGCGCTTGTGCACCCAGCCGTAGTAGAAGCTCGCGTTGCCCGGCTGCACCATCCCGTCGGTGGCCGGAGTGACGTGCAGCCGCCCGTCGCGGACCAGTTCGGGCCCTCCGTTGAGGATGCCGGTCGTCGATGACAGCGGGACCCTGCGGCCGTCGCCGTCCCGCAGTGTCTTCTCGACGCGCAGGGGCTTGCCTGCCTGCGCCAGGGCGGTCAGCCCGGCGACGCGGTTGCCGGTCGCCTGTACGGAGCTGCCGCCGGCCGGCAGGGCGCCGCCGCGCGGTGAGCGCAGCTCCACGACCCGGTCATGGCTGTCCAGTACGGCTTCGAGGCCGTCGCCGTGCGGGGTCTGCCCGCCGTACTCACGCGTGAAGGCGACGAGTTCGTCGGGGTCGGTGCAGGTGGCGTCGTGCAGCGGCAGTGAGGTCGGGGTGTCGTCGGCGGTGCCGCCGCAGTTCCTGATCAGGCCCGGTACGCGGTCGATGCCGTCCAGGGGTTGCGACGCGCCCCGGCCGGCCACTCGCCCCTGCCAGGTGAGCCGGGTGACGCCGGTGTGCCGGCCGGAGTCACGTATCACCAGGGCGGGACGTCCGCTCACCGGCTCGCTCAGCAGCCGGCCGTCGTAGACGCCGACACCGGCGGGATCGCCCGGGGCCCCGGCCTTCGGGTCGAGGACGAAGAACCCGGCGTTGACCGCCGCGGTCGCGCCGGCCGCGGCCGCCAGTTCGCTGGTCCTCTCGCGGTTCTCCAGATCGGGGCCGTACGACGGTTCGAGCCTGCCGCGGAAGCGGTGCGGGTCGATGGTGAGCACGTCGACGCGCCACGGGCCGCGGTCCGCCGGATCGCCGTCCCAGCCGGTGTACACGGCCGACCCGGCGTACCCGGCCGCTTTCAGCCGGGCGAGTTCGGCCGTCGCGGCGGACTGCGCGCCGAACCGCCCGACCCGCACCCGCCACCCGAGCGATCCTCCGGCGTAGTCGGCGACGGCCGGAGTCGTGACCTCCTCGAGCCGGGCGTCGAACCCGTCGCCCCCGACGTCGGAGGTCAGCTCATCGGCACTGGCCCGGTCCTTCAGCGCCGTCGGCGGCGCGTCGGGATCCGGCGAGGTCGCACCACCGGGGATCGACAGCTCGACCGTCCACGCGAGCGCCGGGGCCTCGGCACCGCGCACGATCCGCGTGAGGGTGACACCGGGCTGCAGTGTCCGCGTGCTGCGCGTCTCGGTCAGGCCGCCCGCGCCCAGCGGAAGGGCGCGGGCGGACCGCGGGCGCGGCTCGGACGAGGCGGGCGCAGGCAGGCCGCCCACCACGGCCAACAGCGCCAGCACCGTGGACGCGCCGAGGACCTTGCTGTTCATGTCGACCCCCTGGGAAAGATCGGGCTCAGCAAAGGTGCGTGCGGGAGAGACCTTCAGTCAAGACGTGTGCACGTCAATGAGCGTATTGCTGACGCGCCGGCCGCTCGGTGTGCGGACGCGAGGCGCAAGAGCACGCCCCCTTCTCTATAGCCTGGAAGCATGAACATGTTCGAGGGCGGTGACGGCCGGTTCCTGGAGATGACCAACGGCGGCACGGCGGTGTTCGTGGACGTGCTGATGCTCGCCGTGTCCGAGCTGGCCCGTGAACCGTGGGACTTCCGCTTCGCCGCCCTGCTGACGCTCCAGGACCAGAACGTGATGGGGCGTGGAGTGGTCGGTTTCGGCCTGGCCGAGCTCGACTGGGGGGACACACCGCAGGAGCGGGCGGCGGCGAAGGGCTTCCTGCTGAGCGTCCTCGATCTGGCACTGTCCCGCCACAGGTGGGAGGAGCTGACGTACGAGCCGCCCAGGGCGGAGGGATACCTGCTCGCCTACCGCTCGATGGTGGCGGATTTCGACCCCGGCGGCCCCGGCGACCCCGCGACGGCGCAGGCCGGCGGGAGTGTCCTGCCCGGGCCGCACGAGGCCGCGACGGCCTCCTGCGTACGCCACCGGGTGCTGGACGCGCGGCCGTTCTGGGAGGCGTGCGTGTTCTGCACGGCCGGGGTCTGAGCGGCTGTCCCGGGCGAGGTGCCGGGGGACGGCACCTCGCCCGGGGTGCGGCTACCCGGCGGCCGTCGGCCGACGGGACAGGCGCGTCGCGTCCCGCACGTCCGTGAGCGGACGCAGCCGGTACGTGTAGGTGTACTCCCGGTCGGCGAGCAGCTTGTACGCGTCGTGCGTGTGCGCGCCCCAGCTGTTGTCGCCGCCGACGCCCATCTGCCGGTGGTTGACCCGCAGGATCACCTCGTCACGGGGTGTCAGCTGGTAGTCGTGGCGGGCCCCCACGGAGAGGTCCTCCGGTGTGAAGTGCGAGGCGTTGACTTCCAGGAGCCCGTCGCCGCTGACGAGCAGCCCGCGACCGCGCCGGTCGGTGAGCGCCGCCCAGCGCACATCGGTCTTGTTCCCGTTCTCCTGCGGCCGCAGGTACGGGTTCCACTGACCGGTGACGGTCCCGGACCAACGCCCCACGTCCGTGCCGTCCTTGCGGTCCCAGTGACTTTCCTCGGGGCCGCGCCCGTAGTAGTCGAACCGCTCCAGCGCCGCGGGCAGGCGCAGGATCGTGCCGATCTCGGGAATGTACGGAAGGGCCGGCGCACCCGGAGCGAGGGTGTTGTCGACCTTGATCTCGCCGTTGCCGAAGACGGTGAGGGTGGTGGTGTACGCCGATGCGGTGCTCGTCGGCAGTGTCCCCTTGACCGTGATCTCGACCGCACGCCCCTCGATCCCGCGCACCGTCACGTCGGTCACCGCGCGCCGCGCGCCCGCGTCCCGCCAGGTCTGGTTGCGGGTGTGCTGGCCGTTGCCGCGGTCGTTGTCGGTCGGGGCGCGCCAGAAGTTGGGGACCGGGCCGGAGTCGAGGAGCTTCGTGCCGTTGGCCTCGTACGAGGTGATGAGCCCGGTCGACCTGTCGATGACGACCTCGAACCCGCGTCCGGTGACGCCGACTTCGGCCTCATCGGTCCGGTACGACAGTTCCGGCACCTCGGCGAGCGGAACCGGCTCGATCGCGGGACTGTCCGCGTCGAGGGGCAGCTGTACCCGCGCC
Organism: Streptomyces sp. NBC_01257; assembly: GCF_035917255.1. Lineage (NCBI taxonomy): Bacteria > Bacillati > Actinomycetota > Actinomycetes > Kitasatosporales > Streptomycetaceae > Streptomyces > Streptomyces sp. NBC_01257. Next base: position 523,242 of record NZ_CP108472.1, on the reverse strand, counting down.
ACCTCGAAGCCGGCGTCGGCCCATGGTGTGCGTTCCTTCGTGACGAAGGACAACTGGAGGAAGTACTCGGCCCCGGCGGAGGGGCCGGCGGGCAGTGCGACGGGCAGCGTGACGGCCTTGCTGCTCATCGGTGCCACATCGAGCTGGTCACGGCTGAACGTGCCGCGCCGCACCGTCTCGCCGTCGGCCGAGAGTTCCCAGCGGCCGCTGTAGGCGCGCAGGTTGGTGAACAGGTTGTCGTTGGTGAGGGTGATCTCGCCGGGCGCCGCCCCGTCCGTCCGGGTCGCGCGGATCGTCTGGTGGACGCGTTTGACCTCGGCCGCCTTGCCGGTGTGGCGACGGTCGGGCAGGACGATGCCGTCGCCGGCGAACGCGCCGTCGTTGGGATTGTCGCCCCAGTCGCCGCCGTAGGCGTGGAAGGTCTTCGCCCCGGCCTTCTTCTGCTCGTACCGGGCTGTCCGCGCGTCGAACCAGAAGCGCACACCGTCGTCGCCGGGGCCACGTCCGTCGTCGGCGAGCTCCGCCGCCTTCAGGGCGCGCGCGTACACCCGAGCCCGGCGGATCGTCCCGCTGAACTCCCGTGTCGGGTTCTCCACTTCACCGGCGAGGGAGAGCGAGGCGGTGTTGCTGCTGGGCTTCAGACCGGTGCTCTTGCTGGCCTTGGCCTCGCCGTCCACGTACAGCGTCAGCGTCCCCGCGTCCGCGTCGAAGACGCCCGCGACGTGATGCTCCTCGCCCGTCCAGCCGTCGTCGGGGGTCGTCCAGGAGGCGGCGATCCACTGCCCGTTCGCGTAGATGTAGAACTCCAGGCCCTTGTCGGCCTGCTTCAGCGCGTACTGCGTGTCGCCCTTCGCCAGGATCGGCTGGTGGAAGCCGCGGACGTGCGGGGTCATCCACGCCTCGAGCGTCAGCGAGCCGGTCAGATCGAGCCGGTCGTCCCGCGCGAAGACGGTTGCTCCGCTCACGCCGTGCTCGGGGCCGAACGAGCCCGACGGATTGATGACCTCGCCCTTCAGCCCGGCGGGCCCGGTCTCCGTGAGCAGCTTGCGCGTCGGTGTCGGCCAGCTGAGGGCCTGGTCGACGAAGTCCCAGATCCAGCCGCCCTGCAGGACGTCGTAGCGGCGGATGGTGTCCCAGTACTCGTTGAAGTTCCCGGTGGAGTTGCCCATCGAGTGGGCGTACTCGATCATCACGTAGGGCCGGGTGTCGGTGGTGTCCTTCGCCCGGGCCTCGATCCGGCTCGGCGACTCGTACATCCTGGAGCGGATGTCGCTGGTGGCGGGCCCGTCGTCGCCCTCGTACTGGATCACACGGGTCGGATCGTAGGAGCGGATCCAGTCGTGCATGGCCCGGAAGGACGAACCGGAGCCGGCCTCGTTGCCCAGTGACCAGATGACGACGCTGGCGTGGTTCTTGTCGCGGTGGACCATGTTCTGCGCACGGTCCACACATGCCGGCGTCCAGTCGGCGCGGCTGGCCGGGTACTCGTCGCGGATGCCGTGCGTCTCCAGGTTGGTCTCGCCCACGATGTAGAGGCCGTATTCGTCGGCGAGCTCCAGCCACAGCGGGTTGTTGGGATAGTGCGAGGTACGGACCGAGTTGATGTTGAGTCGCTTGACGAGCGTGATGTCGTCGACCAGATCGGCACGGCTGAGAGCCGAACCGCGTTCCGGGTGCATCTCGTGACGGTTGGTGCCGCGGAAGGTGACCGGCTGCCCGTTGATCCGCATCAGACCGTCCTTGAGCGCGAACTCGCGCAGCCCGACGCGGTGCGAGAGCGTCTCCACGACCTTCCCGGACGGGTCGCGGAGCTGAAGGACGGCGGTGTACAGGTACGGGTCCTCGGCGGACCACAGCCGCGGTGAGGGCACGGCCCTGGTGCCCTTGACGGTCACCTCGCCGTCGGCGGGAACCGCCCTCAGGGCCAGCGGCCGTGCCCACACGGCATGGCCGCCGGCGTCGTACAGCTGCGTCTCGACCGTGTGGGCGGCTCCGCCGGCGTCGCCCGTGTAGTCCCTGACCTGCGCGGTGACGGACAGCTCGGCGCTGGTGAACCCGTCCCCGAGCGGGGTGTCGAGCTTGAAGTCCCGGACATGGACGCCGGGCGTCGAGTACAGATACACCGACCGGAAGATGCCGCTCAGCCGGATCATGTCCTGGTCCTGGAGCCAGTCACCGTCGGAGTAGCGGTAGACCTCGACGGCGATGTGGTTGGTGCCGTCCTTGAGGTACGGGGTGATGTCGTACTCGGCCGCGGTGTACGAGTCCTCGTGGTACCCCGTCAGATGCCCGTTGATCCACACGTAGTGGGCGGACTTGACACCCTCGAAGTGCAGGAACGTACGCCGGCCGGCCCAGCCCTTCGGCACGGTGAAGGTGCGCCGGTACTGGCCGACGGGGTTGTACAGGGTCGGAGCGGCGGGCGGCTGGGCGTCCTCCCCGAGTCCGTTGGGGCCCCACCACGGGTAGGTGATGTTGACGTAGATCGGGTAGTCGTGGCCGTGCAGCTGCCAGGCCGAGGGGACCGGGGTGGTCTCCCAGCCGGAGTCGTCGAGGTCGGTGCGGTAGAAGTCCTGCTTCTTGTCGGCGGGCCGGTCGGCGTACGCGAACTTCCATGTGCCGTCGAGGCTTTGACGCCAGGGGGAGGTGGTGCGGTCGGCGGCGAGAGCCTGCTTGAGGTTCGCGTGCGGCATGAGGGTGGCGTGCGGCCGCTCGGTGCCGAGCCGGAAGACGTCGATGCGCCCGTTCCATTCGTCGCCGCCGGCCGGCACGTCCCCGGCGGCGGCGACGGCACGGGCCCCCGGCAGGACGCCGGACAGCGCGAGTCCGCCGAGCACGGCGGCGCCCGCTTCCATGAGCCGGCGGCGGCTCACGTATACGCGGTGGGGGAGGGGGTGGGGGGTCGGGTTCGAGTGTGGCATGGCGGGGGCCTTCCTCGGGTGCCGAGATGTGCAACTGGTGTGGCGGATAACACCTGTTGAGACGCACCCACCCTAGAAAGGGAACACAACCACCACAATGACAACGTCAGGTTTTGTTGTTTTCTGACGGCTGGGTGCCCCGGCCGGACGCACCGCATGGCTTGGCCGCGACCGCTCCGGCCACGGTGGCAGCAAAGAATCGATCGGCGCCCGCAACGCGTCGTCCATGATCCGCGGCCTCGCACCACGCCATGCGAATGGCCGAATCGGCACACATCGGCAGCGGCCGGTCACGGCACCCCCGGCCGTGTGGGCGCCCCTGCGGGTCAGTCCGCCCAGTGCCCGGCGGCGCGGGTGGTGAGGTCCTCGTCGGTGATGGGGCGGACCACCCGGCAAGGGGTTCCGAGCGCGACGGCCATCGGGGGAATGCTGCGGCTGACGACGCTGCCCGCGCCGATGACCGACCCGTAGCCGATCCGGACGCCGGGCAGGACGACCACGTTGCTGCCGATCCACACCTTGTCCTCGATCACGATCGGCTCGGAGAAGCGTCCGAAGTCGGCCCGGCGCGCGGGATGCACCGGATGTCCGGTCGTGGTCAGCGTCACGCTCGGCGCGATCATGACATCGTTGCCTATGCGGATGTCGACGTCGTCGACGAACGTCAGGTTCACGTTGCCGAAGAAGTCGTCGCCGATGTGGACCCGGCTGCCGAACCCGGCGTGGAACGGGGGCAGCAGCACCGTGCGTTCACCGACGGAACCGAAGATGGCGGTGAGGAGTGACCTGCGCTTCTGCTCTTCGCTCGGCGGTGTCCGGTTGTACTCGAAGATCTCCTCGGTGCGCCGCTGGGAGTCCTGGAACGATGCTTCCGACTCGGTGTAGACGAGCCCCTTCGCGATCTTGGCGAGCACTCTCTCGTCGTGCGTGTCCGTCACAGCGGGGCACTCCCTCGTCCGGCTCGGGCACCCCGGATTGACGTGCCCCTGATCCACTGCGCCGAGAGCCTACGTGTAGCAGGCAGTCACCGGCAGGGTTTGCCTGATCCCGATGAGGGGTTTCCGTGCCCGGTCAGGCGGATGAGGAAAGCTGCGCGCGCACCCAGGCGGGGTCCGGATTGACGTGGGGCCGGCCCGCCACGACCACGGTCGGTACGGTCTCGTTGCCCTCGTTGGCGGCCCTCACGACCGCCGCACCCTCCGGATCGCGCCAGATGTCGACCCAGTGCAACCGGCGGGCGTTCCGGCCCAGTCGCATGCGCAGCCGGATGCAGTACGTGCAGCCGGGCCGCCAGAAGACGACCGGCCGGCCATCGGCCGCGCTACGGCGTTGTGCTTCCGCCGCACCGACCGACTTCGGGAAGATCAGGGGCGAGTTCACGCCCGCGGGCAGCGCGAACACCACCAGGACGGCCGCTGCTCCCCACGGGTTTCCCTGGCGGATCAGCTCGGCCGCAACGGCTGAGCCGCTGAGTGCGAACAGTATCGGCGGTATCCATGCGCGCATCATGATGACGCAGGCTACCGCCGCTTCGGGTGCTCAGGGGCGCGGTCCGGCGCCGTGCAGCAGGGTCTCGATGATGCGGGCGGCGAGCGTGTCGGTGTCGACGCCGGCGTCGTCCGGGTTCCCGTTCAGGGATTCCCCGAGAAGTGCGTAGTAGAACCGCCGTACCCAGGTGAGGTCGGCCGCCTCGTCGATGAGCCTGTCCGCCCTGGCCCGTTCCAGCACGGTGAGGCAACGGCGGGCGATGTCCTGATGGAGTGCCGTGGCTTCGCTGTCGGGGGCGGCCGGCAGTCCCAGGGCGAAGGCCCAGGCGCTCTTCACCTCGAGCACGTTGGCCGTGATCCGGTGCAGTGCCACCATCGGCGGGGCGGTGTCCGGCCTGCCGTCCTCCACGGCCTGGGCGAGCTGGCGGGCGGCCGACGAGGCCAGGGCGTCGATCAACGCCTGCCGGTGGGTGAACCGCCGGTGGATCGTCGTCCTGGCCACGCCTGCCGCGGTCGCGATCTGCTCCATCGATGCGCCGGGGTCCGCGGAGAGCACGCGTTCGGCCGCCTCCAGGATCGCGCGCACACTGCGCTCCGCGTCCGCCCGCAACGGCCGTGCCGCCGGTTCGCTCATGGCGCCTCCCTCTCATCCGCGTGACCTTCAAAACGATACATCGGTGAGTCAAGTTCGGGTGAACTGCATCAGTGCTGTTGCACTTGCTGGAGAAGTGAGTACTCTCATGTCTCAGTTGCTCGTGATTCGCAGTTCGCCGCTCGCCGTTCGAGATTCGCCGTTCGTGGTTCGTGGTTCGTGTTCGTGGTTCGCACTCGTGGTCCGTAGCTCGTCGAATGAAGGAGATCTCCCATGCACACCGCAGCGCTCGTCACCGGTGCCTCATCCGGACTCGGCGCGGAGTTCGCCGCGCAACTCGCCGCCCGCGGGCACGATCTGATCCTGGTGGCGCGTTCCGGGGACAAGCTCACCGCCCTCGCCGATCGCCTCGCCGCGGAGCACGGCATCCGCGCCCATGTCCTGGTCCAGGACCTCGCCGAGCCCGACGCGGCCCGGCACATCACCGACCGCCTCGCCGCCCTGGAGCTGAGCGTCGACCTGCTGGTCAACAACGCCGGGTTCGGCACCTGCGGCCGTTTCGAGGACATCGCGCCGGACCGTGACCACGACCAGCTCATGGTCAACGTCGTCGCGCTCGTCGACCTCACCCACGCCCTGCTCCCGGACATGCTGGAGCGCGGCAGCGGCGCGGTCGTGAACGTCGCCTCCACCGCGGCCTTCCAGCCGTCCCCGTACTTCGCCGTCTACAGCGCGAGCAAGACCTTCGTGCTGAACTTCGGGCTCGCCCTGCGCCAGGAGTACCGCGGACGCGGCATACGCGTGCTCACCCTGTGCCCCGGCCCGGTCGACACCCCGTTCTTCGACGCCATCGGCACCCGCAAGGCGGCCGTCAACGGCTCGTTCACCACGCCGGAGCCCGTGGTACGCGCCGCCCTGCGCGCCCTCGACCGCGACCGCGGCTACGTCACGCCCGGACTCGGCAACGCCCTGTCCGCGCACCTGCTGCCGCGCCGGCCGCGCACCCTGGTCACCGCCCTCGCCGAACGCGTCACCCGGAAAGTCCTGGGCCCCGGGGGCGCCCCCGGCGCCACAAAGCCGAAGGAGCACGCGGCGTAGGTCCTCCCCCTACCGCGGTAGCACCCTCATGTTGGCTCCCGGGTATGACGCCCGGCGCGCGGCCGTCCACGCACACTCCGTCCGGTCGGCACGAGAAGATCGCGAGAGGGCGGAACATGAGGGTACGCAGCGGAAGGCGGCAGAAGGCGGACGACCGGGCGGAGGCGGCCGGGGGCCCCACACCCGGTCAGGCCGTCGAACTGCGCGGTGTCCGACGGCAGTACGGCCGCGGCGCGGGCTCCGTGCACGCCCTGGCGGGCATCGATCTCGCTCTCCCGCGCGGCACGTTCACCGCGGTCATGGGGCCGTCGGGGTCCGGCAAGTCCACGTTCCTGCAGTGCGCCGCCGGTCTCGACCGGCCCTCGTCCGGATCCGTGTGCCTCGGCGGCACGGAGATCACCGGCATGAGCGAGAACCAGCTCACCGAGTTGCGCCGCAGCCGCCTCGGCTTCGTGTTCCAGTCCTTCAACCTGCTGCCGTCGCTGACCGTGGAGCAGAACGTGCTGCTGCCCATGCGTCTCGCGGGCCGCCGTCAGGACCGCCGTCTGGCGGCCTCGATGCTCGCGCAGGTCGGACTCGCCGACAAGGCGCGGCGCCGCCCCGGCGAGCTGTCCGGCGGCCAGCAGCAGCGTGTCGCCGTGGCCCGCGCCCTGGTCACCGGCCCCGACGTGGTGTTCGCCGACGAGCCTACCGGCGCCCTCGATTCCGGCACCGCGGCCGAGGTGCTCGGCCTGCTCCGGCACGCCGTCGACACCCTCGGAGCCACCGTCGTCATGGTCACCCACGACCCGGCGGCCGCCACCTGGGCCGACCGCGTGCTGTTCCTCGCCGACGGCACCTTCGCCGGCGGACTGGAGCGCGGATCGGCGGAGCAGATCGCGGCACGGATGAGGGCGTTCACCGCCCCTGCCTCCCGCACGGGCACGATGGCGGGTGCCGCGGCATGATGCTTCCCAACGGACTCGCCCGCGCGGCCGTCCGCTCCAGGCCCGCATCGTTCGCGGGGACCTTCGTCGCCCTGCTGATGTCCGCGCTCATCGTCACGGCCTGCGGCATCCTGCTCGAAACCGGTCTGCGGGCGTCGGTGCCGGCGGAGCGGTACGCCGACGCGCCGGTCGTCGTGGCGGCAGACCAGTACGAGTACGTCGTCACGGGCAGCGGCGAGGACCGCGAGGAGGAAGCGGTCCCGCTGCCGGACACCGCACGGGTGGACGCCGGGCTGGCCGCGAGGGCCGCCCGGGTGCCGGGCGTGGCCGCCGCCGTCGCGGACTTCACCTTCCCCGTGCGCCCGGCGCACGACAGCGCGGGCTCCGGCACCCCCGGACTTCCCGTGCCCGGTGGTGCGCTCACCGGGCACGGATGGGGCTCGCACGTCTTCACAGGCAGCGCGCTGACCACCGGCTCCGCGCCCCGCGCAGGGGAAGTCGTGCTCGACTCCGGCACGGCCCGCACGGCGAAGGCCGCCGTCGGGGACACCGTCGCGCTGCACACCCTCGCCGGGCGGCAGGACTTCCGCGTCGCGGGCATCGCCAGGACCGGCCCCGGCGACACCGCCCGGAGCACCGGCGCCCTTGCCTGGTTCGCCGACGCCCAGGCCCCCACGCTCGCCGGCCACCCCGGCAAGGCGGACGCCATCGCCGTGCGGGCCGACGGCGGCACCGATACCGACGCCCTCGCGGGTTCCGTGGAGAAGGTCCTGGCCGGCTCCGGCGCCCAGGTGCACACCGGTGACGACCGTGGCGCGATCGAGGACCCGGGTCTCGGCTACGCCAAGCAGACGCTCTTCGGGATCGGCGGCTCCTTCGGCGGCATCGCCGCCATCGTCGCGGTCTTCACCGCGGCCGGGACCGTGGCGCTGTCCGTCTCCCAGCGGGCCCGCGAATTCGCGCTGCTGCGTGCCGTGGGCGCCACGCCGCGACAGATCCGCCGCGCGGTGGCCTCGGAGGCGCTGCTCATCGCCCCCCTCGCCGGGATCGTCGGCTGCCTGCCCGGCATCGGGCTCGCGCACTGGTGGTTCGGGCAGTTGCAGGACCGCGGGGCGATCCCGGAGGCGGTCCGGATGCACGTCTCCTGGATCCCGCTGGTCGCCGCGGTCGGGGCCGGGCTGCTCACCGCGCTCGGCGCCGGATGGGCGGCAGGGCGCAGGCCCGCGAGGATCAAGCCGGGGCAGGCGCTCACCGAGGCGTCGGTGGAGCGGCTGCGGCCGGGCGTGATCCGCACCGCGCTGGGCCTCGTCGCCCTCGTCGGCGGCGCGATCCTCACCGGTGTCGCCGCCCGCTCCACCGGGGACGACGCGGCAGGGGCGGCCCTCGGCGTCGTCATGCTCTTCATGCTCGCCGTCGCACTGCTCGGCCCGCTGGTGGCGCGGCTGTGCGCGGGCCTCTTCGGCCTCCCGCTGCGCGGCGCGGGCGCGGCGGGCGCGCTGGCGGTCGCCAACTCCCGTACCAACTCCCGCCGCCTCGCCTCCGCGATCACCCCGATCGTGCTCGCCATGGCCTTCGCGTCGACCCTCGTCTTCATGCACACGAGCGAGACCCACATCGCCGACGAGCAACTGCGCGCCGGTATCACCGCGGACCACGTGGTGACCGACCCGGCCGGGCTCCCGGTGGACTCCGTGGCGCGCGCCGCCCGCGCGCCGGGCGTGGACGCGGCCGTCGGCCTGCTGACCACTCAGGTGCTGGTGCCCGTCGGCTCCGGTGAGTTCAAGTCGCTGCAGGGCGCGGCGACCCAGGGCGTCACCGGATCCGGCGCCGAGCTCGCGAAGGTGCAGGACCTGGACGTACGCGAGGGCGGCCTCGACCGGCTCGGCCGGGACCGCGTCGCCATCGACACGACCCTGGCGACCTCCGCGGGCGCCGGCGTCGGCGACCGGCTCCCGCTCTACCTGCCCGACGGCACCGAGGCCCGCCCCGAAATCGTCGCCGTCTACGGCCGTGGCCTCGGTCTGGCGACGGTGACCATGGACCGGGCCGCCCTGACCGGGCACGTCACCTCGGGCTTCGACAGCACGCTGCTGGTGCGCGGCGGCACGGCGAAGTCGCTCGCCGCCCTGGGCGAGGTCACCGACGCCTCCGGCTACGCCACCGAGCAGAACCTCGACGCGAAGCTGGGCGCCTGGTCCAACACCACCATGGCCGCGGTCCTCGGCGGCTTCGCCGCAGTCGCCGCCGTCAACACACTGGTGATGACCGTTCTCGACCGCCGCCGCGAACTGGGCACGCTGCGACTCGTCGGCGCCACCCGGCGCCAGGTGCTGCGGATGCTGCGCTGGGAGGGCCTGCTGGTCTCCCTGGTGGGCGTGGTCCTCGGCTCCGCGATCGCCGCGGCCACGCTGGTCCCCATGATGCGCGGCATGACAGGCGAAGGACCGTACGTGCCCCCGCTGCTGTACGGAGCCTTCGTGGCCGCCGCCGGGGGACTGGCCCTGCTCGCGGTCACGCTGCCGGCCCGTGCGGCGCTGCGCCGCCGGTCGTAGCGCATGGACAGGGGGCGGGAGCCGGCATCACACCGCCGCCCGCCCCCTGCCGGGGTGAGCGCCCTTGGACTTCAGTCCGCGGCCACCTCCGCTACGCCGGGAGGTCACCAGGATCGGAAACGCTTCTCCCGTCCCATCCCCGTACCGGGGCCGCACGACGAAGGAAGTACTACCGATGGATCGCAGATCGTTCATGTCCACGACGGGCCGCGCCACCGTGCTCGCGGGCGGGGCCCTCACCGTCGGCGCAGCCCTGACGGACGCGTCGGCCTCGGCCGCCCCGCTGGACGACAGGCGCGGCCACGGCAGCGGGGACAGCACGGTGCGGTTCAACATCATCAGCGACATCCAGGGCGACCTGACCGACTTCGGCAGAGCCCTCGACGACCTGCGCCGCATCAATCCCGGCAGTGCCGGGCTTGGCATCGCGGGCGACATCACGCCCCGCGGCTACGACTTCGAGTACGCGGACGTCCGCCGCACCCTCGGACAGCACCAGCACCCCAGGAACGTCGCGTGGGCCATCGGCAACCACGAGTTCTACGTCCCGAAGTACCGCGACCCGAACACGCTCGCCCAGGACACCTGGCCCAACGGCACCACCGAGGACTCCCTCTTCCGCAGCTTCTACAACTTCGCGGGCCGGAACAAGGTCTACTCGGAGACGTCGTTCGGCGGCATTCCGGTCCTGAGCCTCGGCACCGAGCGCTACGCGCACTACCACGACGCGAAGTTGTGGGACGAGGTGTGGATCAGCGACGCGCAGTTCGCCTGGCTGGAGGACCGGCTCGCCCACTGGGCGCGACGACGCAAGCCGGTGATGGTCATGACCCATCACCCGCTGCCCAACACGGTGTCGGGCACGCACAACAAGCTCTACATGAGCGACTACCTCCAGCCGGACCGGCTCCTCTCGATCCTCGGCCGCCACAAGGACGTGTTCCTCTTCTCCGGCCACACCCACTGGGACCTCAACCTGTCCGACTGGGTGGTACGCAGGGTCGTCCCCGGCACCGGCAACCTCGAAGGCTTCACCGTGGTGAACACCGCAGCGGTCCAGGCGGGCTGGACGGACGACGGCAAGGGCGGCGAGGTCTCGGTGAGCGGCGCCTTCAACCAGGGGCTCCAGATCGAGGTCGGCCCCCGTGCGGTCGTCATCAAGGCCCGCGACTTCACCACGGGCACCTGGCTCAAGCAGCTCACGGTTCCGCTGCACACAACTGGCTGAGGGGCGGGCACCCCACGGTCCGACCGTTCCATGGCGGGGTATCGTGCGCGGCCATGGGCGCACTGATGGTGATCAGGCACGGTCAGACCGAATGGAGCGTGTCGGGCCGGCACGCCGGGCGTACCGACGTTCCGCTGACCGATGCCGGTGAGGCCATGGCGAGGGCGCTCGCGCCGAGGCTCGCGCGACACGACCTGGTGGCCGTGTTCAGCAGCCCGCTGAACCGCGCGTTGCGGACGGCGGAGTTGGCCGGCCTGACCGGTGTCAGGCCCGATCAGGACCTGACGGAGTGGGACTACGGCGGCTACGAGGGGCTGACGGCGGCGCAGATCCGGGAGCCGCGTCCGGACTGGGACCTCTGGCGGGACGGCGTCGTTCCCGGCGACGCCGAGCATCCCGGCGAGCAGCTCCGGCAGGTGTCGGCACGGGTGGACGCGGTACTGGACCGGATCCGTCCGCTGCTGGACGACGGCGATGTCGCCGTCGTCGCGCACGGTCATCTGGCGCGCCTGCTCACCGTGCGCCGGCTCGGTCTCGACGCGTCCGCAGGCCGCCTGCTCGGCCATCCGCATCCGGGCACGCTCGCCTTCCTGGCCACCGAGGACGCGCAGCCCGTCCTTGCCGCCTGGAACATGCCGTAGTGGGAGGAGGCGACCGACAGGTCGGGCACACGGCCGGTGACCGCGACCGGACCGCCCGAAGATGCGCACACCCGAAGCGGGTGGCCTGCGGATCTCCGGGCGAAATGTGTCCTGCCGGCCATCCGGCGCCGGCGGGAGCTACCCGGCACTTGCGCAGTAGCCCTGCTGGAAGGCGGCCCAGAAGTCCTCGTCGATCCCGGTGTCGGAGAACGGGTTCCAGTTGGTGTGGGCGACGAGTTGGTCGTTCCCGTCGCGGCTGTTGAGGGCGAAGGTCAGATATCCGAGTGCGCTGCCGCCGTGGCCGTACGCGCGGCCGCAGCTGGTGGCGTAGACGTAGATGCCCAGGCCGTAGGCGACGGCGGGCGGGGCGCTGCCGGTCGTGGGGACCGTGTCGGTGAGCATCCTGCGAAGCACGTCCGGAGGCAGCAGACGTCCCTGTAGCAGGGCCCGGTAGAAGCGTGCGATGTCGGCCGCGGTCGTGACGAGGGCGCCCGACGCGCCGGCCTCCGACGGGCTGAGCGCGGTGACGTCGAACCGGGTGGGGTCCGGTGCGTCCGGAAGGAGGAGCGAGACGTCCGCGTAGCCGTGGACGTGGTTGCCGTCGATCGTGGTCCGGGTCAGCGGGTACGACGTGTCGCGCAGCCCGAGGGGGGCGAAGACGCGGCGTTCGAGGTTGGTGCGCAGGTCGCGGTCGGTGATCCGTTCGACGATCAGGTCGAGCAGCAGGTAGTTGGTGTTGGAGTAGCGGAACCGCGTGCCGGGGGCCGGGAAGTACCGGGGCCGGGCGAGGCCGATGCCGATCAGCCGGTCACGGGGCCAGTACTGGTCGAGGCTGCGGAAGTGGGGAAGCAGCCCGTCGATGTAGTCGTACAGCCCGCTCGTGTGGTTGAGCAGCTGGCGGACGGTGATGGGCGCACCGGACAGCGCGTTGTCGGTGCGGACCTGTTCGGGCAACAGGCTCTGCACGGTGTCGTCGAGTCGCAACCGGTGCTCGGCGACGAGTTGCAGGACGACCGTCGCGGTGAACGTCTTCGTGACGCTCCCGGTGCGGAACCTCAGGTCCGGTGCCATCGGCTTCCCGGTGGACCGGTCGGCCAGACCGGCCGCGCCGAAGCGGTCGTCCGGGCCACGCCGGGTGAACAGGAAGGCGCCCGGGTTGGGGTTCGGGCCGGCCACCACCTGATCGGCCAGTTCCTGCAGGGCCGGGTCGCGGCGGCTGCCGGCCGCCAGTCCGTCACTGGCCCGGCTCGCGGTGGCCACGCCGGGTGGCAGCAGGAGAGCGAGGGCAAGTCCCATGCCTAACAGCCGGGTTGAGTGCAGTCGGATCATCAGAGGTTCCTCCCCGGTAGCAATATAGACGTACGGTTATAGCACGCGGTACCGTCCTCACGTGCCGAGAGTTTCCGACCATGACGCCCGGCAAGGGCAGATCACCGACGCCGTCCAACGCCTGGTCGTGCGCCACGGCCTCACCGCCGTGACCGTTGCGCGGACCGCCGCGGAAGCAGGCATGTCCGTGGGCCTGGTGCAGCACTACTTCACGGCCAAGGACCAGATGCTGCTGGCCACGTTCACCCGGGTCAACGGGCGGTTCACCGCGCGCGTGGACGAGCTGGTGAACCGAGGTGAGGCCGAGGGCCTGACCATCGCCGAGATGCTGCGGCAGGCACTGGCCGAGTTCATGCCGCTCGACGAAGCCCGCCGCGCCGAGTTCCTGGTCCGACTCGCCTTTGCGGACCAGGCCGCGCACAGCGCCCGCCTGGCCGCCGTCCAGAGGGAGACGCTCATGGGTATCCGCTCACGCGTCGCCCGGGCCATCGGCAACGGCACGGTCTGCGGCGAGGTCGCCCAGGGGGTCGACGCCGCTGACCGGGCCCTGCGCATCGTTGCGTTCGCCGAAGGGCTCGCCCTGCACGCGCACATCGACCCCGACGGCACACCGGAACCGGCGATCGTGGCCGCTTTGGACGACCAACTCGGCCGCGTGTTCACCGGAACCTGCCGACACGGCCAACTCGGCTAGCTACGTCCCGACAACTCGGTTAGCAACGTCCTGACAACTCGCAAGGGTTGGGAACGGGCGTGGCTGTGACCGCGCCCCGCGACGAGCGCAGGCCGCCGAGGGCTGTCGTAAACAATCTTGTGCCCGCTCCATCACATGAGGTGAACCCCGCAGCTCAGAAGGGCGATGTGCCCGGATCGTCCCCCATGATGGCGTTGTCTCGCCCGCCCTTCCGAAGGAGTACGACCTTGTCCGAGACGACCGAGCCCAACGTCGGTTCGTTCACCCTCGGCGGCCTGCCGGCCACCGAGCCCGCCGCACCGATCGAGGTGCCGGACCACGCTGAATGGCCCCTGCCCAACGGCTTCGCCTGGGTCTTCCCGGGCGAGGGCAACCACGGCGGCCTCGTCCGGCCCGTGATCATGGCCGACGGCTTCAATCTGGGCCGGAGCAAGCTCGATGTGCTCTATCACGGGCTGGAGGGCGGCGACTTCCCCTTCATCAGCGAACTGCGCCGACGCGGCCGGGACGTGATCCTCCTCGGTTTCGAGGAGCGCAGTGCGTCGATCCTGGACAACGCGCGCGCGGCCGAAGCCGCCATCATGCGGGCCATCGCCGAGCAGGTGGGCGACGCCCGCCTGGCCGTCGGCGGGTTCAGCATGGGCGGCATCGTCACCCGTTACGCGCTCGCCCGTCTCGAAACGCAGCGGATGGACCACCGGACCGGACTGTACTTCTCCTACGACAGCCCGCACCGAGGCGCTTCCATCCCGGTCGGCGTGCAGGCGTTCTCGCACTTCATCCCGTTCCCCAACGCCTTCGCGAAGCAGATGGACAGCCCGGCCGCGCGTCAGATGCTCTGGCAGCACTACGACAAGGACACCGAGAAGATCGGCGTCGCCCCGGAGCGCACGGAATTCCTGGCCGCTCTGGACCGGGTCGGTGGCTGGCCGCAGATCCCGATGAAGATCGCCGTGGCCAACGGCCGGTCCGACGGGCTCGGACTGCCGGACGTGGAGCCGGGCGAGGTCACCCTTCGCATCGACCGGATCTACCCGGGCACCACCTTCTACGCCCAGGCCCGGGGCGACGACGTGACGGCGGCCTATCTGAACCGCAGGTTCCCCAAGGCCGAGAGGACCGTCACGACCGACGCCTTCCCGGAACTGGACGGTGCGCCGGGCGGCACCCTGCACACGTACAAGATCCTCGCCGACACGATGAGGAAGCTCGGCGCCAAGACGGACCTGCGGCAGGAGGAGGTGTGCTTCGTCCCCACGGTCAGCGCGGTCGCCGTTCGCGACATCGACAAGCAGGACGACCTGTATGTGAACATCGACGATCTCGCTCCGGACGAGAGCGAGTTGGACGACTTCCGCTGTTCCTCCACGACCAGTGCGCATACGGCCATCACCGAGGAGCTGTGCACCTGGATCATGGATCGGCTCCCGAGCTGATTCGTGCCTGGTCTCCGTCTGACCGGTGCCTCATCTGTGCCTGATCCGCGTTGATCCGTGCCTGATCCCGTTCATGCGCCGACCGGGGCCGCCGACCGCGAAGAGATGCGGCCGGCGGCCCTTCGCCGACCCGCCACAGGGTCGTTGTCAGTGCGGCGGGCTAGATTGCGAGGGGTACAGGATCAGCGTGATAGGGGAAGAGCATGACCACACTGGAGAACCGGCCGAACTCCGCGCTTCTCGTCATCGACGTGCAGAACGGCGTCGTCGAAGGGGCCCACCAGCGCGATGTCGTCGTCGCGAACGTGGCGGGCCTCGTGGAGCGGGCGCGCAGGGAAGGGGTCCCGGTCGTCTGGGTCCAGCATTCCGACGAGGGGCTGACACGAGGGAGCGACGACTGGCGGATCGTTCCGGAGCTCGCGCCGGAGGACGGCGATCCGCTCGTCGAGAAGAACTACGGGGACTCCTTCGAGGACACCACACTGGAGACCGTGCTGTCGGGACTCGGAGTGGGGCGGCTCGTGGTCGTGGGTGCGGAGACCGACGCGTGCATCCGCTCGACACTCCACGGCGCGTTCACCCGGGGGTACGACGTGACGCTGGTCAGTGACGCCCACACGGCCGGCGACAAGACGGCATGGGGCGCGCCCCCGGTGGACCAGGTCATCGCGCACACGAACCTGTACTGGAACTACCAGGCGGCACCGGGGCGGACGGCCGGGGCGGTCGAGGCCAAGGACGTCGTCCTCGGCGGCACGGCCTGACACCTTGACCCGCCCGACGCCTTGACACTCCGACGTCTTGACGTGCGGCATTTCTCGGCCGCGGGTGCCGGTCCTTCGTATGGGGCCCTGCTGGGTCGCCGGGTCAGGCAGCGCCGAGCCGGAGTTCCGGGTAGTCCGGAAGCCGCCAGCTGCCGCCCCGGTCCTCCCTGGAGAACCGTGCGATGAGACCGGGGACGCGCAGGAAGCAGGCCAGTGCCGTGACGGAGTGGAAGGCGTCGATGGCCAGCCGGCTCATGGGCATGCCCACGCGCAGGAGGTGCGGTTTCACCTCGGCCTGGATCTCGTCGACGAACGGCCGCAGGACGGTGTCGTAGTTCGCCAGGGCCTGAGGCAGGTCGTGCGGGCACCGGTTGATCTCGCCGGCCAGGACGTACGCACCGGTCAGCCCGCCCGAGATCCCCATGCCGCTGAAGGGAGAGGCGCAGTGGGCGGCATCGCCGACCAGCACCGCGCGGCCCTTGGACCAGGTGTCGGTGCGTACCTGCACGACCTCCTGGGAGTAGAAGCTGCCGGTGGTCCGCATGCCTTCGAGGAACCGCCCGGTCTGCCATCCCGCGTCGCGGAACCTGTCGGCCCAGAACTCCTTCTGGCGTTCGACCGGTTCCCGGTGGACCGCCGTCGCCTCCTCGGACTCCTCGCGCAGCACGAAGTACACCTGTGTCTCGGTCGGGTTGTGGCTCCGGCGCATGATCATGCGGCCGCCGGGGGCGTTGTAGGTGTCCCGGATATCGGTGTCCGACGCGATGCGCGGGACGAACCAGTAGGCCATGTGCATGCCCACCCGCCAGTACGGATCGGGGGAGTCGTCCGGCAGGACGGTCCGGCGCATGCGCGAGCCCTGGCCGTCCGCGCCGACCAGAAGGTCGTACTCGCCGGACGAGCCGTCCGAGAAGTGGGCCACGACCTTCCGCTCGTCCTGCTCGAAGCGCTCGGCAGCGACGCCGAAGAGGTGGTTCACGTCGTCCTTGGCCGCTTCGTGGAGGATGCGCACCAGATCGCCGCGCATGATCTCGTACTCGGATGTCAGGCTCTGCCGGCCCCGGCCGGAGGTGTTGGCCATGATGGTCGCCCGCGCCTTGCCGCGCGCGTTCACGAAGGCGACGCCGGCTTCGTCCACGAGCTTGTCCCTGACCGTGTCGAGGAGTCCCATCCGCTCGACGGCGTCGATGCCCTGGCCCCGTAGGTCCACCTGCGCGCCCGTGTCCCGCAGCGCCGGGAAGCGCTCGGCCACGGTCACCCGGTGGCCGCCCCGGGCGAGCCAGTAGGCCAGGGCCTGTCCCGCGACCCCACCGCCGCACACAAGGACCTTCAAGGAGGGCGTTCCCGCTTCCCGTGTCATGCCGCCACCCACTTTCTATCGGTGATAGGTGAATGTACAGCGTCGTCTATCAGCGATAGGTTGTCAACGTGAAGGTGAACCGAGAGATCGTGGTCGGCGAGGCGCTCGACCTGCTCGACGAGGCCGGTCTGGACGCTGTCAGCACCCGGCAGCTGGCCAAGCGGCTGGGTGTCGAGCAGCCGTCGCTCTATTACCACTTCCGGAACAAGAAAGAGCTGCTCAGCGCCATGGCCGAGGCCGCCATGGCGCCGCATGCGAGTGTTCCGCTGCCGCGGCCCGGCGAGAACTGGCGGGACTGGTTCCTGGAGAACACGCGCAGCTTCCGGCGAACCCTGCTGCTGCGCCGGGACGGCGCACGGCTCCACGCCGGGAGCATGCCCGGCGGGGCGGACCTCGACCGGGTCGCACGGAAGATGGACTTCCTGCTCGCCTCCGGTCTGCCCGAAAGGGAGGCCCAGATGGCGATGCTGGCCGCGGGCCGCTACACCGTGGGCAGCGTCCTGGAGGAACAGGCCGGCACCGGCCCCGCCGCCGACGCGGACCACCCGGTCGTCCCGGAGATCGACAACGAGTCGGCGTTCGAGGCCGGGCTGGCCCTCATCGTGGACGGCTTGGCGCAACGCGTCGGGGTGTAGCGGCACGCGTACGGAGCCGGGGGCGGGACACGCCGCGCCCAGGGGCCCGTGCATGAGTGAACGGCGCGCGGCGCCCGGCCCCGGCGTACGCGACAACGGTCACCGGGCCCGTGGGGCGGTGGGCGACGGCGGGTAGTCGTCGACGGTCACCGAGTCGTGCACGCGTGCGGTCCTGGTGGCGACACGGAGGAGCGCGCGGCCGGGCCCTGCGGGCAGGGCGGCGACCAGGCGCGCACCCTGCGCCAGCCCGTGCACGCCGAGGCGTGAGGTGGGGATCAGCGTCCTGGCCGCACTGAGCGCGGCCGCTCGGCTGCCGTGTACGTACTCCGCCATGGCGCGCTCGTAGGCGGGGAAGGCGCGCTCGTGGTCACCACCCGCCCGCGCCAGTTCCCCGGCGAGGACATAGGCCCCGACGACCGCGACGCTGGTGCTGCCGCCGACGGCCGGGCCCGGGCAGTAGCCCGCGTCGCCGACGAGCGTCACCCGCCCCCGCGACCACGAGTCCATGCGGAGCTGCGTGATCGAGTCGAAGTAGAACGCCGGAGTCCGGTCGAGCTCGTCCAGCCACCCGTCCACGTCCGGGTGCAGGCCGTCGAACGCACGCCGCAGCAGCTGCTTCTGCCGGGGCACGTCGTGGTGGTGGCAGGCCGGCTCATGCTCGCTCCGGAACAGGAACAACGCGCGCGCGTCGTCGAGGTGCCGCGCGCCGTACATGCCGGCCGTGCGGCCCACACCGACGTGCATGTGGAGCTCGCCGTCGAGTCCCGAGGCGTTCGGCAGGGCCAGAACGCCGAGGTAGGCCCCCGTGAAGGTGCTGTAGCGGGACTCGTCGCCGAAGGCGAGACGACGCACGTTGGAGTGCAGACCGTCCGCGCCGACGACGAGATCGAAGCGGCGCGGCGCCCCGTGCTCGAACCGCACCTCGCCGTCGGGCGAGATCCCGGTGACCGACTCGTCGAAGAGGTACTCGACGTCATCGCGCGCGGCGTCGTAGTAGATCTCGCTCAGGTCGTCGCGCATGATCTCGACGTGCCGGTCGGAGGCGGCACCGAAGATTCTGGAGAGGTCCACCCGGACGGGACGTCGTACGCCCTCGCGGTGAACAGTCATCCGCCGTGTGCCGGTGGCCCGCTCCTCGACGAGCGGCAGCACACCCATCTTCTCCGAGACGTCCATCGCGGGCCGGAACAGGTCGACCGCGTGGCCGCCGGTCCTGCGCGGACTCGGAGCGCGCTCGACGACGGTGACCGAGAAGCCGTGCCGGGTGAGCCAGTACGCCAGTACCGGACCGGCGACGCCTGCGCCGGAGACGAGAATCCGCATGACACCCCTCCTCGTCGTTCAGTTCACCGGTACGGAGTGGAGGGCGGCGAACCTCAGCAGGGAGGCGGCGGTGCGCGGCGGATCCTCGAGTATGGGCGAGTGCCCGAGACCCGGCAGCAATTCGACCTCCGCCCCAGGAACGGTGAGGTAGTCGTTGGCCGACGAGGATCTCCACCTGCGGTCGTCCTCGCCGAAGAGAACCAGCAGCGGCTTGGCGAGGACCGCCAGCCGGCCCGGCAGCGCCTGCTGTTCCAGGTAGTCGCGGGTGCCCTGCATCGTTGCGGTGAGGGTGTGGAGGGTCATGCAGCGCACCTCGTCCAGGAGCTCGTCGGGGAACCGGTACCCCGCCCGGCTGAAGCCGGTGCTCGCGAACTCCCGGATCTGCTCGTCGGTCGGCGGCCATTGGGTCAGCCCCGCCCCGCCGGACTGCGGTGCGATGAAGGCGTCCAGGCCGGGCCCGGTGTTGACGAGCGCGAGCGCGGTCACCAGGGCCGGCCGCTGTTCGGCGAGAGCGGTGGCGACCACACCGCCGCTGGAATGACCGACGACCAGGGCGCGTTCGACGCCGAGGCTGTCGAGTGCGATGCCGGCCCGGCGCGCCTGGTCGGCCAGTGCGTAACTGCGGTCGGCGGGCTTGGCCGACCGGCCGTGTCCGAGCAGGTCGATCCGGATGACGCGGTGGGATCCGGCCAGCATCGGCACCAGCGCGTCCCACGAGCGGGCCGAGGACGCGGAGCCGTGGATGAGCAGGAGCGCGGGGGCGTCGGGAGGGCCGTCCTGGCACACGTGGAGGCCGCCGTCGTCGAGGGAGAGGATCGAACTCCCGGTGGCTCCGGTGGAGCCGTTCGCATGCGGTGCGTTGTCCGAAGCAGTCATGGATGCACTGTCGTTGCCCGCACCCGCCCGCGGATTGGACAAATGTCCCGTCGGCCGGCTCGCGTAGCATGGAACGGTGCAGACCTTCAGGCACGGTGAGGCTACGTGGGATGTCGCATGTCCCCGCATTCCGAGCAGGGTGGCCGGTCTCACCATGGCCGGGTTCCGCGCCCATGACCTGAACGAACTCCGGATGGTTCCGCACCCGGCCGTGACACTGCTCCTGGACTTCGGCGCCGGCTCGCCCGTCCTTGACTGCGCCGCCGGGTGGCAGCAGCGGGGAAGCATGGTGGCCGGGCCCGGGCTCGGGTCCGGAGGCGCGGTCCGGGCGTGGGGAAAGGACGTCGAGTGCGTGCAGGTGCGCCTGTCCCCGGTGATCGCACGCGCGGTTCTGGGCGAGTCCCCCGCCTCTCTCGACGGCGCCGCCGTCTCCCTGGGTGACCTGTGGGGCCGCGAGGCGTCCCGGATCCGCGGGCAACTGGGCGATGTCGCGTCCTGGCAGGAGCGCTTCGCACTGACGGAAGCGCTGCTCGCCCGCCGGTACGAGGCGGGGCCGCAGGTGGACCCGGAGGTGGCCTGGGCCTGGCACCGGATCATCGGCAGCCGGGGACGGGTCCGCGTCGACGGGCTCGCGGCCGAGGTCGGCTGGAGCCGCAAGCGCCTGTGGTCGCGGTTCCGTTCGCAACTCGGTCTGCGGCCCAAGCGCGCCATGACCCTGGTCCGCTTCGACCACGCCGCCCACCGCCTGGTCGCGGGTGAGGCCGCGGCATACGTCGCGGTGGACGCCGGCTACGCCGATCAGTCCCACCTGCACCGCGACGTCATGGCGTTCACCGGGGCGACCCCCGCCGCGGTGGCCGGCGAGCGGTTCCTCGCCGTGGACGACATGGCCTGGCCGAGCCGCGGCACAGGGCCGGGCCCCGCCTCTCCGGACGATGGCGGATCGCGGTTCGTCGCGTCGTAGGAACTCTGGGTTCCTTCCACCTCGGCCGCCGAAAGGCTGTCAACATACAGCTGTAGCGCAACTGCTGAGGTGAATCAGTCGCTGTGCCGCACGGACACTGTCCGCGGCGACGGCAACAGGAAGGACGCGGGGGATGAGCGGCGGCGGGGCACCGTTGAATCCGTACGGCGGAGGACCACCGCCGGGTGCAGGCGTGCCACCCGTGCCGCCGGCGGGTCCGTGGCCTCCGGGTCCGGCGCGCCGGCTGACCTTCGGACGACTCTTCAACCCGATCGCGGTCGGGCGTGCGGTGTTCACACCGTCCCGGCCGGACCGGGTGCACGATCCGGCGGTGAAGAGGATCCAGGTCCTGCGGTCGGTCGTCGGCCTGATCGCCGTCACGTGGATGCTGTTGTCCTACGGGCCGGCGGCCGACGCCGACGACGTGATGGACGACCGCTTCGGCCAGATCCGGACCACGCTCATCGCGCTCGGAGTCACGTTCCCGGTCGCCGTCGCCGCGTTCGTCATGGCGGCCCGCCCGCCGAACCGGCGCCTGTTCCTGCGCCGTGTGGGCAAGCCCGTCGGGGCACTGCTCGCGCTGGTCGTCACGCTCGCCTCGCCACGACTGGTCACGGGGCTGGGATACGTGGGCGAGAACACGGACTGGACTGCTTCGGCAGGGCGGGTGGTACTGCTGTTCGCCCTGGGCGCCTTCCTCCTGTGGCTCGCCCCCTTCGCTCTCTACGGCATCGCGCAGTCACTCGTGCACGTGTTCAGGACGGCGGATCTTCACGAGACGGTGCCACCGCTGCTCGCGACCCTGCTCGTGTGGGAGGTCGCCCTCTTCGACGTGTTCCGGGGTGCGTACGACGGTGTGTCGACGGGCGTGCGGGTGGCCTTCGTCCTCGGGGCCCCGCTGACCGTCACCGCCGTGGCGATGTGGGAGCTGCGGCGGCTGCGTACGCGGCACGCCATCACCCTGCGCGCGGCGCTGCTGCGCTGAACCCGGTCGCGGGGGCGGAGCCCGGCCGTCCCCGGCACGTGCTGATCCGCGCGGTCCGCCTCAACCGGTGCGTCCTGTGCAGGAGTCGGCGACGCCATGAGGAGTTGACCTGCTCCGGGGCTCGTGGGGGACGCCGACTCTGTGGAACGCTGGGGCGATGACCACCAGTGCGACGGACAACGCGGAATCGCTCGCCGTCGGCGCCCTCGACTGGCTGCTGAAGGCCGCGCGGGACGTCGACGGCGGCTTGGCCTGGCCGGACACGCTCACCGCCGAGCAGACGACGCCCATTCTGTACAACGGGACTTCGGGCGTGCTGACCGCCCTCCTCGACGCCTGGTCGCACTTCGCGGACGACCGGTACGCGGACGCGGCCGTGCGCGGTGCACGCAGCGTCGCGGACGCGGTCGACGGGTGGGGACACAGCGGCCTCCACACGGGGGTGGCCGGAATGGCCGTGGCCCTGCGGGGTGTGCACCGCGTGCTCGGTGACACCGAGGCGGGGGCGGCCGCCGACCGGGCTCTGGACCTCCTGCGGTCCCGCTACGACGGCGCAGGGTGGAACGACTGCTTCGAACTGATCGCAGGCAACGCCGGTATCGCGCTCGCCGCGCTGGAGTGCGGGGATCTCGATCTCGCCGGCCTGGCCGTCGACCGCTACCCGGCCACCGCCGAAACCACCGCCGGCGGAGTCCAGTGGGAGATCCGCACCGGTGTGGCTCCGCGCATGCACCACATGTCGCACGGCACCCTCGGTATCGTCTACGCGCTCGCCGCGGTCGGACGGGCCGCCGACCGCCCCGACCTCGTCGAACTCGCGTCGGCGGGCGCCGCTGACGTCATCTCCCGCAACGAGGCAGGCCCGGACGGCTTCCTCGTCGCGCACTCCGACCCGCAACAGCAACACGAGAAGATCGAACGCCACAGCTACGGCTGGTGTCACGGTACGGCGGGTGACGCCCAGGCGTTCCGCCTGCTGAGCCGCATCCTGCCCGACGACCCCACGTGGCCCGCCCTCGTGGACCGCTGCTGGCACACACTCGTCAACTCCGGTATCCCGCAACGGACCCGTCCCGGATTCTGGGACAACAACGGCCGCTGCTGCGGCACCGCGGGCGTCCTCGCCCTCGCCTGCGACCGACAGGCCGAATGCGGCGACGGCCACGCGTTCGCCCGGGTACTTGTTGCCGATCTGGCGGCCCGCGCCAGGACCGACGCCGACGGAACGTGCTGGTCCAACGCCGAACACCGCGAAACCCCCAGTGACCTCGCCCCGGCCACCGGCTGGGCCATGGGCAACGCGGGCATCATCCGCGAGCTCCTGCGGTACGCCCGCACGACCTCGGGCCGGGACCCGCGCTACGCGGTTCCCTTCCCGGACCAACCGCCCACTGCCTGAGCGAGTGCACCACACGGGTTCCTGGGCCCGGACCGTCATCCGCACTCCCCGGCCGGGGTCATGGAGACGCCGGCCTCCATGACCCCGGCGCGGCGGCCGAACTCCCGTCAGGCCTCAGGAGGACTCGAGGGGGGAGTACATCACCGACCGCTGCTGCTTGTGGCGCCGGATGCGCCCCTTGGCGACGAGCGCCTCAAGGGTGTTGCGCACGACCTGCGGTGTCGGGGTGCGGTCCGGGTGCTTCTCCAGCAGTTCGTCACGCAGTTCCTTCGCGAGACGCGGCTCGTTGTACGTCCGGAGCAGATCCAGAAGCACGTCTCCCAGCAGAGGCTGAGGGGACTTGGCCTTCGAGGGCTTGCTCGCGGTGCTCTTGGCCGGGGACTTCTTGACCGGGGCGGAGGGCCGGGACGGCTTGTCGGCGGCGGTGCCCTCGGTTCCTTGCTTCCGCTGCGCGGGGACGGGCTCGCCCTGGACCTGCTCGGGCGCGGCGGGCGGGGCCGACGACGGGCCCTCGTGCCGCTCGGCAAGGTTCATGATGCCCGTCAGGAGGATTTCCTCCTGCTTCAACACCTTGATCTTCTCGGCCAGTTCCTGCTGGAGACGACGGTTGTCCTCCAGGTCCGTCGCGGCTTGTTCCGCATACCGCGATCGGAGCGTGGCAGCTGATTGGCTGGTCACAACCGGGCACTCCTTCGTGTTGGACGGTGCTGCGCATGGTACCCACCGCGATGGTGCTCGCCGATATGTGTGAACGGTGAAGAACGGCCGACCGGGCACGTTTCCATGGCGGAGGGAGGCTGGTACGCCGGTGCTGCGCAGGTTGAAGGCAACACCCTACTCGGCTCGTTGCGCGCCGACGATTCCTTCGCACCCACTGCGCGGCCTCTTCACGGGGACATGTCGGTGAAGGACTTCGCGACGGGCGCGAGGTGTTCGTCCCTCGTGCATGGGTACGGATGTGCCGCCCGCGACACACAGGTGTTCGGGCCGATTCGAAGGTGTCGACGCGGGTGTGCCGGTGGCCGAACCCGCGGAGGGACGCCCTACGAAAAGGGAGGCGGCCCGTCACCCGACACGGGCACAACGGTGAACTCGCTCTCATGCGCATGACTGGCCTGCTCCATATGGACCTGCCGCACCTGTCCGTCCGGCATGCTGAGGCGGAGCACGTCACTGTCGTGGAGGTCGAACACCCGGCTGGTCGGAACACCGCGCAGGCTGCCGCGCCACCCGTCCGGGTCCACCGTGACCAGGTGCGCTTCCACCGGGATCTGCAGGCGCCCAGCCATCAGCACCGCGTCGCCCTCGTACCGACTCGTCATAACCACCACGGTCGCGCCCCGCTCACCGCGCAGCAACCGCAGCGTCCGACAGGCCCGCCCGATGGTCCGGGCTCAGTGGTCGGAGCCGTGGCCGAGGTGCGGTGCGCACAGGGCGGCGCCGAGCGAGCTGTGCCGGTAGCGGACGTGGCGTCCGTGGCGGGTCCGCTCCAGGAGCTGAGCCGCGTGCAGGACGGACAGGTGCTGGCTGACGGCGGCCGGGGTGACACCCAGGCGGTGGGCGAGTTCCGTGGTGGAGGCGGGCTCGGCCAGCATGGTCAGCAGACGCGCGCGTGGCGCGCCCAGGAGCCGTTCCAGCGCTCGGGCAGCGGGCGCTGCCGGGCGCTCGGTGAGGGTGGCCAGTCCCCGCGCGCCGTAGACGATATGGGGCAGCGCCCGTGAGCTGAGCATGGTGGACACGCCGTCGGCGAAGCAGCTGGGGGTCAGCAGCAGGCGTCGTCCGTCGATGGGGATCTCGGTCGGAGGCGAGGGCCAGGGGCCGTCGCGCCGGATGGTGAGCATGTTCTCGGCCCAGGAGAGCCGGGTGCTGATGCCGGTGAGCAGGGCGTTCGCGCCGCCCTCGGCCAGTACGCGGGCACGGTGGCCGATGTCGGCCTCCAGCACCGCCCTCGCCCGCGGCCACCAGGTGGGGCGCAGGCACGAGGCCCAGTACTCCTCCAGGGCGTCGGCGATGTCGGCGAGCAGGCGTGCCGGGTCGTCCCAGGCGTCGGCCAGCCTGGCCGGGACCGGTTCGCCCAGCGGCAGGAACGTCTGCTCCAGACCCGCCCGCACCAGAGCCGGATCGGTGGCGCGCAGCTCGGCGAACTCCCGGCCGATGTCGGGTGCCGAGGTGGCCGGCCGGGGCGTGAGGAAGTCGGGCACCCAGTACCGCCGACGGGCCACCAGCGAGGTGAGCAGCAGGTGATCGAGATGCTCGAAGTCCGGACGGAGGCCGGCGAAGGTCTCGCGCAGAGCGGGGAAGCGCCACGCGTGCCCCGTCCACATCCGCAGGCTGAGGACGGTCTCCTGCAACGGCGAGTAGGCGAACGAGGTCGCCGCGAGGTCGGCCACACCGAGACGGAAGCGAATCATTAAGCCCCAGGGTAAATCCATTCCGCTCACTCAGGGCCGAAGCTGTGCTGAAGCCCATGACCACTGCCGCTTCCGCCCCACCCCTCCCTCCGGCCCCTGCCTCCCCGATGACCCGGCTGATGAACGATCCGACCGTACGGGGGATCGCCGCACTGCTCTCGGTCAACGCCGTCGGCAACGGACTCTTCCTGACGATCAGCACCCTGTGGTTCACCCAGGGTCTGGGCTACTCCGTCGCGCGGGTCGGACTGGCACTGACCGTCGCCGGGCTCTGCGGGATCCTCGCCTCCCTCCCCGCCGGTCGCGCGTGCGACCGATGGAACGCCAGGACCGTCCTGACCTGCCTGCACCTCCTGCAGGCGGCCGCCGTCGGTCTGTACGCCGTCGCCGATTCCTTCCCGGTCTTCCTGGTGCTGGCCTGCCTGGCCACGGCCGGCAGCCGTGCCAACGCCACCGCGCG
Source organism: Streptomyces sp. NBC_01257 (assembly GCF_035917255.1). Classification (NCBI taxonomy): domain Bacteria; kingdom Bacillati; phylum Actinomycetota; class Actinomycetes; order Kitasatosporales; family Streptomycetaceae; genus Streptomyces; species Streptomyces sp. NBC_01257. Next base: position 497,161 of record NZ_CP108472.1, on the reverse strand, counting down.
CGCCACCCTGTACGCCCATGCGCTCCCCGTCGGCATACGCACCCGTGCCCTGGCCCTGCTGCGGGCGGTCAACAACGTGGGCATCGGAGCGGGCGCCGCCCTCGGATCGCTCCTCCTCGCCTTCGACAGCGACGCGGCCTACCGGGCGGCCATCGGCGTGAGCGCCGCCGCATTCCTCCTCGCGCTGATCCCACTCCGCCGGATCCCTCTCACCGCCCGGCCGCCGGCCGCGAAGACCGACGTGGCGCAGACCGCGGCAGCACGGCACGCCGCCGTGCCCGGCCGGCGCGCGGCCCAGCCGCTGCGCGACCTGCCGTACCTCGCCGTCACCGCGCTCAACGGGGTCGTCAACACCCTCTACGTCGTTCTCGAAGTGGCCCTGCCCCTGTGGCTCCTCACGTGCACGAGCGCGCCACGGGCCATGGTCGGCTGGCTCCTGGTCACCAACACGGCCCTGGTCGTCGCTCTGCAGGTCCGTGCCACCCGTGGCATCACCGGCCCGCCCCAGGCGGCGCGCGCCTTCCGCCGCGGAGGCCTCCTCGTCGCGGCCGCATGCCTCGCCGCCGCCTGCGCCGCCCACCGGTCACCGATCGTCGCCGGCGCCGTCCTCCTGGCCGCCGCCGTCCTGCTCACCCTGGGCGAGGTCAGTTCGCAGGCAGGCAGCTGGACCCTCTCCTACGACCTGGCACCCGACCACGCCCACGGCGCCTACCAGGGCGTCTACCAGACCGGAATCTCCGCGAGTCAGGCGTTCGGCCCGGGCCTGCTGACCACCTTGGTCATTCCGTACGGCACTGCGGGGTGGGTGGCCCTCGCCGCCCTCTTCGCCGGTGCGGCACTCGCCCTTCCGCCCACCGCCCGCTGGGCTGCACGACGATCCGCCCCACTGAAGTCCAGCGGGTGACACACCGGCTGTTCCGCACCCGGTGTCCCGTCGAGGTTCCTTCGTGCGTTCGAGCTCCCCGGTGCCACGGCGCGCCACTACGGTGGGCCGATGTCAAAGATCAAGCAGTTCCAAGTCACCTTCGACTGCGCCGATCCTGAGCGCGTCGCTCGTTTCTGGTGCGAGGTACTGGGATACGTCGTACCCCCGCCACCGGAGGGGTTCGCCGGCTGGGACGAGTTCAATCAGTCGCTGCCGCCCGAGCGGCAGGGTGCGGATTTCGCCTGCGTGGATCCCACGGGTGTCGGCCCGCGCATGTACTTCCAGCGCGTCCCTGAAGGCAAGGCGGTCAAGAACCGGGTGCACCTCGATGTGCGGGTCGGCGCCGGACTCGTGGGCGAGGAGCGGCTTGCCGCGCTCGAAGCCGAGTGCGCACGGCTGGTCCCCCTCGGCGCGGTACGCGGGCAGCTCCAGCTCGCCGATGAGGAGAACGAGTCGTGCCTCGGGATGCAGGACGTCGAGGGCAACGAGTTCTGTCTCGACTGACAGCCGTGCTCGTGTCCTCACGGTGGCAGCCGGAGGGCCGAACATGTCTTGAAGGATGAGGGGGTCGGGGGCATGTGCCCCAACCCCCTCATCGATGCGGACGGATGGAGCAGGTGACGGGTGGCCCGCCCGTATCGACGCTCACGCCTCGGCGGGATACCGGGCGAGCCGGTCCACCAGCAGCTCCACCCTCTGTGCGGCCGGCTCCGGCAGGAGCCGTCCTGCGCGGGTCAGGGTCGCCAGGCCGTGCAGGGACGCCCAGAACATCTCGGTGAACACTCCCGGGTCGGCGCCCTCCCCGGCGACCTCGCCGAGCGTCTCCAGCAGGGCGGCGAAGGCGTCCTTCAGCGGCTCCGGGGTGTCCTCCCGTGCGTATGCCAGGCCGCCGTCGAGCTGGAACAGCGCGTCGTAGACCGCCGGGTTGTCCGCGGAGAATTCGAGGTACGCACGGGCGAGCGCGGCGACCCGCGCGCGGGGGCCGTCCGCGGCGGCGGTCGCGGCACGCACCGCCACGGCCATCTCGGCGGCACCCTCCAGGGCGACAGCGCCGATGATCTCGCGTTTGCCGCGGAAGTGGCTGTAGAGGACGGGCTGGCTGTATTCGATGCGCTCGGCGAGCCGGCGGGTGGTGACCGAGTCCCAGCCCTGCTGCTCGGCGAGTTCACGGGCCGTCGCCACGATGAGGCGCTCGCGTTCCGCCCGTTCACGCTGCTTGCGTTCCTGTACCGACATGATTCGATCCTAGCATCGCTAGACAATCGAGCGGCAGTAGTACTAGCGTTGCCTCATCACCTAGCAACGCTAGAAAACAGGGAGGAGTCATCATGCTCAACGCACTCGAGGTGTTCACCACTGTGGTCGTCGGCGTGATGGTGGGGGTGGAGTTCTCCGTCGCCTTCGTCATGAACAGGATCTTCAACGCCCTCCCCGAGGACAGCGGCCAGCTCGGCCGCGCCCACGGCGGCCGGATGCTCGGCGCCGTGATGCCGTTCTGGTACATCGGCTCGCTCGTCCTCGTCGCGATCTGGGCCATCGCCCGATGGCACCACGAGGGCACCGGCCTCGTCGTCTCCGCCGGCGTGCTGCTGATCGTCAGCGTGATCATGTCGATCCTGCTGCTCGTCCCGATCAACAACCGGAGCAAGGCGTGGACCCCCGACAACCGGCCCGCGGACTGGAAGGAGCAGATGAACCGCTGGGACCGCTACCACTACGTCCGCGTCGCCGTCCTCATCGCCGCCTTCGCCCTGCTGGTCGCCGGTCTCGTCTGACCCCGCGGGCCCACCGACGAGGTCCGCCGGCCGCGATCGCGCGGCCGTCTGACCTCGTCGGGCGACCCCCGCGCCCCCATACGATGGATTCCATCGTCCAGTGTGCGGAGGTGGGTCATGGCCGGCGAGCTGACGGCGAAGGGGCGGGCCACGCGGAGCCGGATCGTCGAGGGCGCCGCGACGGTGCTTCGCGAGAAGAGCGTCGCGGCGGCGACGCTCGAGGACGTCATGGCGCGGACCAGGACCAGCAAGAGCCAGCTCTTCCACTACTTCCCGACCGGCAAGGACGAGCTGCTGCTCGCGGTGGCCCAGTTCGAGGCGGACCGGGTGCTGGAGGACCAGCAGCCGTATCTGGGCCGACTGGACTCGTGGGAGGCGTGGGACGAGTGGCGCGACGTCGTGATCGAGCGCTACGAGTCCCAGGGGGACCAGTGCCCGCTCGGCTCGCTGTTCCTTCAGGTCGGGCGGTCGACCCCCGGGGCTCGGGCCATCGTGTCCGGTCTGATGAGCCGCTGGCAGGAGAGCCTGGAGGCCGGTATCCGGGCGCTGCAGGCGGCAGACCTGGTGCCCGGTGGGATCGACGCCGGCCTGCGGGCCGCAGCGCTCCTGGCCGGCGTCCAGGGCGGGGTGTCGATCCTGCTGTCGACGGGCCGGTCCGACCACCTGCGCGCCGCGCTCGATCAGGGGATCGCCGACCTGCGGGGCACGGCCCACGCCCTGACCTGATGCCGGACTCTCCGGCCGGCCGCGCGACTCTTTCCGCTGCCGTGCCCGACCATGGCGCCGCGGTCCCCGGACCGCGGCGCCACCCGTGCCTCAGGCGTACCATCCGCCGTCCACCGAGAGCGTCGCGCCGGTGATGTAGGCGGACAGCGGACTCGCCAGGAAGGCGAGCACGTCGGCGTACTCCTCGGGGCGTCCGATGCGGCCCACGTCGTTCGGTGCGAGCTCCGCGGTCAGGCGGGGCTCGATCGCTTCCCAGGTCTGTCCCCATCCGTGCTCTCTGCCCAGCGTCAGCAACGGTTCCAGGGACTGCGGGGTGAGGATGCCGCCTGCCGCGACGGTGTTCGACGTGACACCGGAATCCCGCAACTCCCGTGCGAGCGACTTGGCGAGGGAGTTGCGTGCTCCGTTCGTCGCCGCGTAATGGGGCTGGGACGCGGCGGGCTTGTCGCCCGTCACGCTGCTGATCTGGATGACCCGTCCCCAGCCCCGCTCCCGCATGCCCGGGACGAGGCGCTGGATCATGCGCACGCTGGTCAGGACATTGGTGTTGTACGTGTCGGCCCACTGCTGCGCCGACGCGGTGGTCCAGCCGAGGGACATGTCGTACGTGCCCACGTTGTTCACCAGGATGTCGACCGGGCCGGCGCCGGCGGCCGCGGCGTGCACGGCGTCGGCGCCCTCGTCGGTCCCCAGATCGCCGATCGCCACCGCCGCGTCCCCGCCCTCCGCGACGATGCTCTTCGCGACCGCCTCGGTCCTCGCCACGTCCCGCCCGTGCACGACCACGGTCGCGCCTTCCGCCGCCAGCCGCCTGGCGATCGCCTCGCCGAGACCGCTGCTCGATCCGGTCACCAGTGCGCGCCGGCCGCTCAGCTGAAGATTCATGGGTGCTTCCTTCCGGAACCGCTCCGCGCGGGCGGTGTCACCGGGGAAGCGGTGGACCGCCCGCGTCTGGACTGCTTGGTCCATCGCAGCGTGCACGTCGAAAAATGGACCTGCAAGTCCAAAAGTGTGCCGCGTTGTCGGAGCGGTCGGGCGCTGCCGGCCGTCTCAGCCGGTGCCGGCTCCGGACGTGCGGCCGTCCCGCAGTCGGTGTGCGTGCGCCGGATACGCGCCGAGAATGCGCACCTCGGACGAGAAGAACTGCAACTCCTGGAGGGCCAGGGCGACATGGGGCTCGTCGGGGTGGCCCTCGACCTCCACGTAGAAGCGGCTCGGGTTCAGTCCGGCGCCGATCTGGTAGCTCTCGATCTTGGTGAGGTTCACGGAGTTGCTGGCGAAGCCGCCGAGCGCCTTGTAGAGCGCGCTGGGGATGTTCCGTACGCAGAAGAACAGGCTCGTCATCGTCGGCCCGCCCGTGTCGGGGGCCAGGGCGGAGTCCCGGGACAGGACGACGAACCGAGTGGTGTTGTCCGGGTCGTCCTCGACCTCGGACCGCAGGACGTCCAGCCCGTAGAGCGCGGCCGCGGCGGGCGGGGCGAGGGCCGCGTGCCGCGGGTCGCCGAGTTCCGCCACCTCACGCGCCGCCCCTGCGGTGTCATCGCTGACGAGGGTGCGCCAGCCGCCCTCCCGCAGCACCTTCCGGCACTGCCCCAGGGCATGCACGTGGCTGCGTACGCACTCCACCTGGTCGACGGTCGTGCCGGGGACACCCATCAGGTCGAAGCGAATGGCGAGGAAGTACTCGGCGACGATGAACAGCCCTGATTCCGGCAGCAGATGGTGGACGTCAGCCACCCGCCCCGCCGCGGAGTTGTCCATGGGGATCACGGCGAAGTCGGCGGTGCCGAGCGTGACGGCATCCAGGGCCTGCTCGAATCCCGTGCAGGGCAGCTCATGTCCTTCGGGGAACAGGGCATGGGCTGCCGTTGCCGAGTTGGATCCGGGTTCACCCTGGTATGCGACGGTGGTCACCGTGTTCAGCCTTCCACTGTTGGGCTCTGCGAGCCGGGCGGCAGAAGCTCCACCTCGAACCGCGTGTACTGCAGTATCGGGGAACCGTCCCGTACCGGTCGCACCAGGGGACGGCTGCCGCCGCCCCCTGGTGCGGAGCGGGCCACGAGGTGCGGGGTACGGCGGTCAGGCGTCCGCGCGGCGCGGCAGCTGCCAGCCGGGGCGCGGGAAGTGGCAGGTGTAGCCGTCCGGGTAGCGCTGGAGGTAGTCCTGGTGGTCCGGTTCGGCCTCCCAGAACGCGCCCGCCGGTACGACCTCGGTGACCACGGGGCCCGGCCAGAGCCCGGACGCCTCGACATCGGCGATGGTGTCCTGCGCGACTCGTCGCTGCTCGTCGTCCAGGTAGAAGATGGCGGACCGGTAGCTGGCGCCCATGTCATTGCCCTGGCGGTTCTTCGTGGACGGGTCGTGGATCTGGAAGAAGTACTCCAGGAGGGCCCGGTAGTCGGTGACCGCGGGATCGTAGACGATCTCGATGGCCTCGGCGTGGTTCCCGTGGTTCCGGTAGGTCGGCTCGGGCATGTCGTCGCCGCTGTATCCCACCCGCGTGCTCACCACTCCGGGCAGTGTCCGGATCAGCTCCTGCATCCCCCAGAAGCAGCCACCGGCCAGCAGGGCCTTCTTCTCACTGTCAGCCATCACAGATCACCTTCTCTTTCGTTCCCTGAGAAGCCTTGCACACTCGGAGCGGGGAACGTCACCGGCTCAGGTGGGGGAGTGCCCGCTGCCCCCTGGCCCGGACCGGCGGCCAGCCGGAGCTCGCGCCCCTGCCAGCGCCCGCGCAGCCAGCGGTCGTGGCTCGCGACCACGATCGCGCCGGGTCCGGTGCCCATGGCTCCCTCGAGTTCGTCGCACAGGCGCGGGGACAGGTGGTTCGTGGGCTCGTCGAGCAGCAGCAGCTGCGGTGGGCGCGCCACCAGAAGGGCGAGAGCCAGCCGTCGGCGCTGTCCGACCGAGAGGTGGCCGACCGGTTTGCCGAGGTCCGTCTCGTGCATCAGGCCCAGTGAGCCGAGCGGGACCGCCTCGGCCCGTTCCGCGCCCAGCGTCTGCTGATACGTGTCCCGGACCGTACGGTCGAGCCGGTCGAACACGGTGTCCTGAGAGAGCATCCCGACCGTCAGGCCGGCCCGCCGCCGGATGTCGCCCCCGGCCGCGAGGTGTCCGGCGAGCACGGCCAGCAGCGTCGACTTGCCGGTTCCGTTTCCTCCCGTGACCAGCAGCCGGTCGGTCGCCGACACCTCCACTTCGACCGGCGCGAGCCGGCCGGGGACCCCCACGCCGTGGAGGGCCACCAGCGGATCGCGGCTCTCCTCGGCGGGCGCGGAGAGTGCCGGACCGGCGAAGCGGAGCGGCCGCGGGGGCTCACCGACCCGGGTCCGCTCCAGCTCCTCCAGCCTGCGGGTGGCGTTGCGCACGCGGCGTGAGATCTGGCTCTGCACACGCCCGGCCCGCAGGCCGTACCCCATCTTCTCGTTGTCCCGCCGCCCCCGGTCCGGCGCCAGACGGTGCGCCGTCACACCGGCCGTATGGCGCAGCGCGTCGAGGGCCTCCTGCTCCTCGGCGTAACGCTGTTCCCAGCGCTCCCGCTCCGCGTGCTTCTCGGCGAGGTAGGCGCTGTAGTTGCCGCCGTAGCGGACGGGGCCGTCCACCGCGGGGTCGAGGTCGATCAGGTCGGTGCAGACGGCGTCGAGGAACGCCCGGTCGTGGCTGGCCAGCACCACGGCTCCGGGCAGGCCGCGCACCTGTTCCTCGACGAATGCGGCGGCGTCGTCGTCGAGGTGGTTGGTCGGCTCGTCCAGGAGCAGCGCCGACGGCCTACGCACCAGCAGCGCGGCCAGGGACAGCCGCCCGCGCTGGCCGCCGGACAGCGAACCGAGCGTCCGGCCCGGCTCGAACGCTCCGAGGCCCAGGCCCTCCAGTACGAGGGCCGCGCGCCGGTCGGCGTCCCAGGCCTCCAGGTGCTGGGCCGTCTCCAGCCGGCCGGCGTAGTCGGCGAGCAGTCCGCTGTAGCCGGGATCGCTCTCCGAGGCGTCCGCGAGCTCCCCGGTGAGCCGTTCGAGGTCGGCCAGCACCTCGCGGACCTCGGACAGGGCCTCGTCCAGCACCGTGGCGATGGTCGACGCGCTGTCGAACGGGGCCTCCTGCTGCAGGAAGCCCAGGTCGGCCGGGCGGTCGACGGTTCCCGCGTCGGGTTCGTCCGCCCCGGCGAGCAGCCGCAGCAGGGTGGACTTGCCGACGCCGTTCTCCCCGATCAGCCCGATACGGCGGCCGGGGGATGCGGTGAGCGAGACGCCGTCGAGCACCCGGCGGCCGCCCAGGCTGCGGATGAGGTCGTGGGCGATGAGAGCGGGCTGGGGCATGGGAATCCATCCAACGTGTTCGGTGTTCGGCCCGCCGGGCGCGAGGCCTCGGGCGCGGGACCACATCGGCACACCGGCGGCTCACACCTCGGGGGCCCCCGTCTCCTCGAGGGTGCCTTCGGCCAGGCGCAGCCACCGGTTCACACCGATCTCGGTGAGGAACCGTTCGTCATGGCTGACCACGACGAACGCACCCCGGTAGGAGTTCAGGGCGCCTTCCAGCTGTCCCACGCTGACCAGGTCGAGGTTGTTCGTCGGCTCGTCGAGGAGCAGCAGCTGCGGGGCCGGTTCGGCGCACAGGATGCACGCCAGGGTGGCGCGCAGCCGCTCGCCGCCGGAGAGCACCCGGACGGGCAGATGGGCCCGCGCGCCCCGGAAGAGGAAGCGGGCGAGCAGGTTCATCCGCTCGGCCTCGGGCCGGTCCGGGGCGAAGGCGGTGAAGTTCTCCGCGACGGTCCGGTCCAGGTCCAGCAGGTCCAGTCGCTGCGAGAGGTAGGCGATGCGTCCCCCGGCCCGCCTGATCTGACCGCCCTCCGGGACGAGTTCACCGGTGAGCAGGCGCAGCAGCGTGGTCTTCCCGGCGCCGTTGGGTCCGGAGAGCGCGATGCGTTCGGGGCCCCGGATGGACAGCTCGACGCCCTGGTCCGCGAAGACCTCCCGGTCGCCGAGACGGACCTGCATCTCCTCGCCGAGGAAGAGGTTGCGCCCGGCGGGCACGTCGGTCTCGGGCAGGTCCAGCGTGAGGCGCTGCTCGTCGCGCAGCGAACGCCCCGCCTCGTCGAGCCGGGACTTCGCCTCGCTGACCCGGGACGCGTGCATCTGTCCCGCCCGGCCCGCGGACTCCTGGGCACCGCGCTTCATGTTCCCGGCGAAGATGCGGGGCAGCCCGGCACTCTTCAGGTTGCGCGCCGCGTTGCTCGCGCGCCGCTCGGCGCGTTCGCGGGCCTGCTGGAGCTCCCGCTTCTCCCGCTTCAGCTCCTGCTCGGCGTTGCGGACGTTCTTCTCGGCGACTTCCTGCTCGGCCTGCACGGACTCCTCGTACGCGCTGAAGTTACCTCCGTACAGCCGCAGTTCACCGCCGCCGAGCTCGGCGATGCGCTCCATGCGGTCGAGCAGGGCCCGGTCGTGGCTGACGAGCAGCAGGCTGCCGGTGAACTCCTCCAGCACGTCGTAGAGCCGGTGGCGGGCTTCCAGGTCGAGGTTGTTGGTGGGCTCGTCGAGCAGCAGTACGTCCGGCCGTTTCAGCAACTGGGCAGCCAGGCCGAGCGAGATGACCTGACCGCCGCTGAGCGTGGCCAGGCTCCGGTCGAGGGCGAGGTCCGTCAGGCCGAGGCGGTCGAGCTGGGCGCGCGTGCGTTCCTCGATGTCCCAGTCGTCGCCGATGACGGTGAAGTGCCGCTCGCTCACGTCCCCGGACTCGACGGCGTCCAGGGCCCGGATCACCTGGGCGATCCCCAGGACCTCGGCGACCGTGAGACCGCTCGACAGGGGGAGGCTCTGCGGGAGGTAGCCCAGTGTCCCGCCCACGGACACCGACCCGGTGCCGGGGCGGAGTTCACCGGCGATCAGTTTGAGCAGCGTGCTCTTGCCCGAACCATTGGGAGCGACGAGGCCGGTACGGCCGGTGCCCATCGTGAAGGACAGGTCCTGGAAGACCGGAGTGTCATCCGGCCAGGCGAAGGACAGGTTCGAGCAGATGACGGAAGCGTCGGACATGAGAGGGACCTCGGGCCGGGTGAGGGCAGACAGAGTTCTGCCCGGGGCAGACAGGGGGGAAAGGCAGGACGACGAGGCCGGACGGTGGCGCTCGATGCGCCCGTCAACGGCCGGTCATGTCCGGGTATCACCCGGAGATGTCGTCGTCACCCACCATGTCTGCCACTCCCTCGTCGCGCTCGATGCGCGGTCGACGTCGATCACACTTTACCAGCGCGGGGGCTTTCGCTCCGGGCGGTTATCCGCCGGGACCGCGCCAGATGTTGTCGAACGCCTTCTGCTCGATGTCGCGCTTCTGCCGCTCGCCCTCCAGTTCCAGCAGGGCGTCGCTCACGGTGGCCAGGATGAGGGCCACCGAGTCGTCGGTCACCTCGGGAGTGTCATGGGGCCGCTCGTCGGGGACGCCCACGGCTTCCGCGAGCGTCATGAGGACCGGCTCGGCGGAGGACCACAGCTCCGCGGCCCGATGGCGGGCGGACGACTCCGCGAGTACCAGTTCACCGGACTGGAAGGGGCGCCCGCGCCGACGCTGCCGGGTCAGCAGCCCCGCTGCCTCGAAGGCGGCGGCGTAGGTCCCGGACAGCCCTTCTCCCCGGCGCCACAGCCAGTCACCGACCGACTCGTACGGCTCGTCCCGGCGCAGCGCCGCGGAGGCCTGTTGCAACAGCTCGTCCGCGGGCTCGTGCGCCGTGGCGTCCGAGGATGCGGGACCCGCGCCGGGCACGATGCGGTCCTCGCGCAGCTCGACCGCGCCGTCCACGGCCAGGTCGATCAGTTCGGCCCCCGCCAGGGCGAGCGACAGCTCACCCGATCTGACGGGGTGGTCTCCGGCCATGTCCATGGTGATCACGAGAAGGTTCCGCGCTGTGGTCATGAAGGCTGCACGTCCCAAGGTCGGCATCGGCACCAGGCCGTCCGGCCGCCGGGGCGCGGATGAGCCTGAACAGAAAACGCATGTATCAGCGTACGGCGCGTGGCCGGGAGCCGGTCGACCGTCGTGTGCGGGGTGCGCCGAAGCCGTACGGGCGTCAGGGCTGCTGCGCGGCATCCCGGGAGGGGGCCCGTGCGGGCGGGTCCGCGGGATGCGGCGCGGTCGGCGCCCCCGTCCCCTGCTGCTGTGAGTCCGGCTCTTGACCCTCACGTGGCGTCAGGCCGCACAGTCGGTGCCATGGAGGATCACTGGACCGTGGGGCGTGTGGCCGAGCTGGCAGGTGTGAGCGTCCGCACGCTGCATCACTACGACGAGATCGGGCTCGTACGTCCGTCGGCACGGACCGGGTCCGGGTACCGGGCCTATGCGGCGGGCGATGTGGAGCGGCTGAGGGAGGTGCTGGGCTACCGGCGGCTCGGTTTCGGGCTGCGGGAGATCGCGGAGCTGGTCGACGACCCCTCGGCGGACGCGATCGCGCACCTGCGCAGGCTGCGTGGCCTGCAGGTGGAGCGGCGTGATAGCGCCGACGCCATGGTGGCGGCCATCGACAGAGAGCTCAAGGCACGGGAGAGAGGGCTGACAGTGACACCGGAGGAGCAACTGGAGATGCTCGGCGCACGGTTGTACGACGCGATCGGCGGTGCGTACACCGCGACGCGGCGCACCGAGCCGCGGGTCGCCGCGCAGATCTGGGACGCGCTCGGGGACGCGCGGACGGTACTGAACGTCGGTGCGGGCACCGGCTCCTACGAGCCCGCCGACCGTGCCGTGACCGCGGTGGAGCCGTCGGCGGTCATGCGAGGGCAGCGGCCTGCCGGCTCGGCGCCGTGCGTGGCCGCCGCCGCGGAGAACCTGCCGTTCGAGGACCGGTCCTTCGACGCAGCGATGGCCGTCTCCACCGTTCACCACTGGGAGGACCCGACAGCGGGGCTGTGCGAGATGCGACGTGTGGCCCGTCGCGTGGTGGTGCTCACGTTCGACACCGACGAGCCCGGATGGCAGGACCGGTTCTGGCTGACCCGCGACTACCTGCCCGAGTTCGCCGACGTCCTCGCGGGGTTTCCCTCACTGGGCGGGATGGCCGGCGCGATCGGCGCCCGCGCGGAGCCGGTGCCGATTCCGTGGGACTGCGCCGACGGCCTGTTCGAGGCGTACTGGCGCCGGCCGGAGGCGTATCTGGAGGATCGGGTCCGCCGTGCGATGTCCGTGTGGACGAGGGTCGGTCCGGAGGCCGAGCAGCGGGCGGTGCGAAACCTCCGCGACGACCTCGGATCCGGCCGGTGGGCCGAGCGCAACAGCGACCTCGGCGGCCTCGACGCGGCCGATCTCGGCCTCCGCCTGCTCGTGGCCTGAAGTCCGTCGGGTGAGCGGCAACTCGCCCGCGTCCGGGTCTCGGTGCCCTTGCCGGCCGAGAACCGAGGGCGCCGGCCGACCCGCTTCCGGACGCTGTTGCGGTGACTCGTGGCGTTGGACCCGGGGAACGATGCCTGGGTCTCTGGTGGCGGCGGGCTTCGCCATGTAGCGTCTTTTCCAGATGCCGTGGTCCCTCGGTTGCCCGCGCTGTGGCGCGGGCGATGTGCTGTGTGGGGCCAGGGCATCCATGGGTCCGTGTGGTACGGATCCTTGAATCGACTGAGAGGCACCGGCATGGCCAGCGGAACCGTCAAGTGGTTCAACGCCGAAAAGGGTTTCGGTTTCATCCAGCAGGACGGCGGCGGGCCGGACGTCTTCGCGCACTACTCCAACATCAACGCAACCGGCTTCCGTGAGCTCCAGGAGGGTCAGGCCGTGACCTTCGACATCACGCAGGGCCAGAAGGGCCCGCAGGCAGAGAACATCACGTCTGCCTGACCCCCTGAGCGACCCGGGCCGTCGGAGCACGCTCCGACGGCCCGGCGGCGCAGCCCCTTCATCCACCGGGCAGCGCCGAGAGGTCTCGTTACGTGGCGCCCAGCGCCCGGAGGCGCGCCGGCACGAAGTCCGCCACCGTCTCCGCCTCGGACGCCCCCAACGGCGTCGGCACGAGGGCGACCACGACACCGGTCCGGTCCTTGACCGACGCGCAGTGGACCAGCACCGGCCCGTCGTCCGCGGACAGTTGTCGCAGCACCGCCGCCACCGGACGGCCCGCATGCTCGGCCATCGACGGGCAGAGCTCCCTCTGCTCCTGCGGCCCGACGACCGTACGCGTGGCACACGGCATCGGCTGGGTCAGCACACTTCCTCATCAGCAGGACGAGCCCCGTGGACCTGCTCGGCCCCGGGCTCGGCCACTTCGGCGGGGGTGGGGCTCTTCGGGCCACGGAGCGCGATGCAGACCAACAGTGCCGCCATGACCGCGACGCCCGCCCACATGGCCTGCTGCCAGCCGTCGACGAATGACTGCTGGGCGGCGTGGACGATCTGCCGGTCGTGTGCTCCGGTGCCGCTCGCGGCCTCGACCGCGTTGGCGATGCCTTCGCGGGCGGAGTCCGCTGCCCCCCGGGGGACGCCGTCCAGCCTGTCGTCGATGGCGCCGCGGTAGCCCGCCGACAGGAGCGCACCCAGCAGGGCGACGCCGAGCGCGGTGCCGAACTCCCGGGTCACGTCATTGAGTGCGGAGGCGACGCCCTGCTTCCCGCGCGGCAGGGAGCCGGTGATGGCCTCGGTGGAGGGCGTCATCGACAGGCCCATGCCGATGCCCATGGCGAGCATGCCCGGCAGGACGGTCAGGTAGCCGCCGTCCACGGAGACGAACAGCGCCATCAGTGCCAGACCCGAGCCGGCCAGGGCGATGCCCACGGCCATGGTCGGGCGGGAGCCGATGCGGGCGGCAAGTCCGGGGGCCAGCCCGGAAGTCAGCATCATCGCAACGGCCATGGGCATCATCGCCACCGTGGACAGCAGGCCCGACCAGCCGAGCACCGCCTGGAAGAACGGGAACATGACCACGGCGATGCCCGCCTGGACACCGAAGACGACAAGGAGTGTCAGCGAGCCGCCGCGCAGGCCGCGCTCGCGGAACAAGCGCACGTCAAGCAGTGAGGCGTCCCGGCGGCGCAGCTCCCAGGCCACGAAGCCGATGCCCGCGACGATGCCGACGCCCAGGCTGCCCAGCGTCACGGGTGCGGTCCAGCCGCGCTCGGGGCCCTCCTGCAGGACGAAGATGAGGCCGATCACGGCGACCGTCGAGACCAGCGCGCCGACGATGTCGAACGGATGGGCCGAGCGCTCCCGGGAGTTGGGCACCGACCTCAGGGTCATGCCCAGGGCCACGACGACCAGGGCCACGGGCAGCACGAACAGCAGGCGCCAGTCCGCGACATCGACGAGGAGCGCGGAGAGGAACATGCCCAGGATGCCGCCGCCTCCGGCGACGCCGGTCCACACTCCGATCGCCTTGCCGCGCTGCTCCTCGGGGAAGGTGGCGGTGATGACGGCGAGCGTGATGGGCATGATCATCGCGGCGCCGGCACCGGCGGCCACCCGGGCCGCGATCATGACTTCGGCGGTCGGTGCGAGGCCCGCCACGACGTTGGCCGCACCGAAGACGCCCAGGCCGGCGATCAGCATGGGCTTGCGGCCCAAGCGGTCACCGATCGCACCGAGGGGCAGGAGGAGCGCGGCCAGGGCCAGCGTGTAGATGTTGATGATCCACAGAACGGTGTTCTGCGAGGCGCCGAACTCGACGGCCATGTGTGTCTGGGCGACGTTCAGCCCGGACACCGAGGCGATGACGGCCATCAGAGCGATGGAGACGGCGATCAGGATGGTGCGCAGCCGGCGCGCGTCCGGTCCGGCGCCCTCACCACCGGCCCCGGCTGAGGCCACCTGTGCGGGCTGGTTCGTACTCATGGATTCCTCTCGAAGGGCATGACGGGCCGGCCGTCGGGCACTGCCCGGACGCCGGGATGCGAAGGCCGATGCGGATGCCGGTTTCAGGAGCGGCAGTGTGCGGCGCGCGCCGCGGGTCCTGTTGCGCGCGGTCCGGTCCAGGCCGTCTGCCGTCGACGCTAAGTCCGGATTGCATGAAAGGCATACACTCTTGCGTATGACGCAAGAAGATGGAGCGCTGGACAGCCTCGTGCGCAAACGCATCCGTGCCCTGCGCGTCGCACAGGGCTGGTCCCTGGAAGAACTGGCCACCCGCGCCAACCTCAGCCAGTCCTCGCTGAGCCGCATCGAGAACGGCCGGCGCCGCCTGGCGCTGGACCAGCTCGTCACCCTCGCCCGCGCCCTGGACACCACCCTCGACCAGCTCGTCGAGAACGCCGCCGACGACGTCGTCATCAGCCCCATGATCGACACCGCTCACGGTCTGATGCGCTGGCCGATGAGGGGCGATCCCGGCATGACCGTCATGCGACAGCGGATGACCGGGCCGCCGCCGGACAACCCCGCGCGGATGCGCGCCCACCCGGGCCGCGAATGGCTCGTCGTGCTCTCCGGCACCGCTGTCCTGATGCTGGGCCACCGCCGTGTTCGGGTGGAGACCAACCAGGCCGCGGAGTTCCCGACGATGATGCCGCACGCGATCGGCGCCGATGGCGGCCCCTGCGAGATCATGGGCATCTTCGACCGCGACGCCCGCCGGGGACACCGCGACGCCGGAGATCCGGGCGAAGCCGGAGACTGAGGGCTGTCCCGCAGTTCCTGGCGGTCCAGTCCTCAGGGCGTGGCGGCGGGGCCCTCCGTGATGCGGTGCGGTGCCGGGAACTCGACCCGCACGGTGAGCCCGCCCGCGGGGTTCGCGGCCGCGGTGACCGTGCCGTGGTGGGCGGTGGTGATCGAGCGGACGATCGCCAGGCCCAGGCCGTGGCCCGCACGGTCGCTGCCCACGCGGGAGTGTGACCGGTAGAAGGGTTCGAAGAGCCGCTCGACCACGGTGTCGACGAGCTGCGGGCCGGTGTTCTCGACCTCCACCACCGTCTTCGCGCCGTCCCGGAACACGGCGAGGTGGACGCGGCCCTCCCGGTGGATGTTGTGGGTGAGGGCGTTGTCGAGGAGGTTGAGGAGCAGCTGCCTGAGCAGGGTGGCGTTGCCCGCGACCGCACAGCCGGATTCGGTGTCCACGTCGAGCCGGACCCCGTTCGCGGCCGCCTGCCCGGACCGGGTGGCGGCAGACCGTTCCGCGAGGTCGGAGAGGTCGACCGGGGCGGGGTCGAAGGCGACCTGATCGGCTCCGGCGAGGTCGAGCAGGGCCCGTACGACGCTGATGTTGCGCTCGTTCGTCTCCCGGAGCATCGGAGCGAGTTCGGCGAGCTCCGCGCCCGTGGGGTCGTCGGCGGCGAGCTGGAGGGCGGCCCGGGTGGTGGCCAGGGGAGTGAGCAGTTCGTGGGAGGCGTTCGCGGCGAACCGCTGGTGTGCGGTGAAGGACTGCTCCAGGCGGGCCAGCATGGTGTCGAAGGTGTCGGCCAGCTGCCTGAGTTCGTCCTCGGGGCCCTGGGCGTCGATGCGTTCGGTCAGGTTGCCGTCCGCCGCCTTGGCCGCGGCCTCGCTGATGGTGTGCAGGGGGGCGAGCAGCCGTCTGGAGAGCAGCCAGCCGGCACCGAGGCCGAGAACCATCACCAGGAGCACCCCGCCGGTGGACACCAGCAGAACCGTGTTCCAGACGTCCTCCTTGCTGGAGATGCTGCCCAGGTGCTCGGCCCTGCGCCCCGGCACGAGTCCCGGGGCGGGACTGGCCGCGACAGGTGGCTCGATGGTCGGGGCGGGGAACGGGGGCCAGGACGAGGCGTCCGGGACGACCACGGTCTCACTGAAGTCGTACGTGGGCAGGAAGCGCATGCCGACGTAGATGATCGTGACCATCAGCGTGGCGCACACCCCGAGGGCGGACCCGAAGCCGAGGAACAGCCGGGTGTGGATGCTCAGCGTCCGCGGCCCGCGTCCGGGCCGTCTCATGCGGTCCCCAGGTAGTAGCCCGCGCCGATGGACGTGTGGACCAGCTGTGGTTCGCCGAGCTTCTTGCGCAGGGTGTGCACCACCAGGCGTACCGCGTTGGTGAAGGGGTCGGTGTTCACGTCCCAGGCCTTGTCCAGGAGGTACTCGGCGCTCAGCACCCCTCCGTCGGCGCGCATCAGCAGCTCCAGGACGGCGAGTTCCTTCGGGGTGAGCCGTACCTCGGTGCCCGCGCGGGTGACGCGCCGGCGATGGGTGTCGAGCCGTACGTCGGAGAAGGCGAGGACCGGCGCGTGGGCCATGGGGCTGCGGCGGTACAGCGCCCGCAGCCGGGCGACCAGCTCCGGGAAGTCGAAGGGCTTCGCCAGGTAGTCGTCGGCTCCGAGACCGAGGCCCTCGACCTTGTCGCCGAGGCGTGAGGCCGCGGTCAGCATGAGGACGCGGCAGTCCAGACCCATCTCGACGATCCGGCGGCACACCTCGTCGCCGTGGACCCCGGGCAGGTCCCGGTCGAGGACCACCGCGTCGTAGTCGTACACCGTGAGCTGCTCCAGGGCACGCGCTCCGTCGTGCACCACATCGACCGCGATCGCCTCCCTGCGCAGCCCGATCTCGAGGATCCGTGCCATGTACCGCTCGTCCTCGACCACCAGCACACGCACGCGCGCCAACCTCTGCTTCTCATTGCTCCGACGTCCGTTCCCGGCACGCGGTCGCCCTGCCGACACGTACCGGTTCCGTCCTATCAAACGGCGCCTTTGATCCGCGTATGAGACGTCCAGTGGGAACGCCGCGCGCAAACGCCACTCAAAACTCCGTCCTCCTAGCGTGAGAATCATGAATCTGTTCAAACGGGCCTGGTGGCGGCTGCGAAGCCATCCGGGCAAAACCGTGATGCTCATCGGTCTGTTCTTCGTCATCTGCACCCTGGTCCTGTCCGGCTTCCTGATCCGGTCCGCCGCGGCCCGCGCCGCGGACTCGGCCAAGAACAGCGTGGGCGCGGTGGCGACGATGCAACTCGATCTCGACGCCTACCTGGCCTCGGGGAAGGGCGCGGAGGGCGACGGCGGCCGGCCCGGGATGATCGGCGCCGACGCCGACCTGCCCCGCAGCCTCGTCGACAGGATCTGTGAGTCGTCCGTCGTGGCGCAGTGCAACTACACGAAGGACGGGGTCGCGGCCCCCACCGACCAGGTCGGGCTCCACCAGCCGGTTCCCGCGCCGACCGGCCAGGACACCGGGGGTGTGGACTTCTTCAAGGCCGACGGTGTCCGTGACCTGGAATCGGTCAAGGACTTCCGCAACGGCGACTCGAAGCTCGTCTCCGGCACCGGGATAACGTCCGACAGCGCGAGCGACATGGTCGTCATCGAGGAACGGGTGGCCAAGGACAACCACCTCGAGGTCGGCGACAGAATCAGACTCAACGCCAATATCCAGAATCCCGACGGCCGCCTCAGCACCAAGGAAACCGCATTCGTCGTCGGCGGAATCTACCGGAACAGCACGGCCGACCCCGGTACGTACGTACCGCCGATACAGGCGCCGTCGAACCAGATCTACGTCACCCCGGACGGCGCCACCCGCCTCGACGGCAAGAAGCTCGACGCCGGCGGCGGTGTGGTCAAGTCCGCCACCTTCACCCTGCGCGACCCCGGCGATCTGGACCGGCTCAAGAAGGACGCGAAGGCAGCCGGAGCCGATCTGACGGTCTTCCCGCTGAGCGTCAACGACAAGCAGTACAGGACCCTGGTCGGCCCGATCACCAAGACCGCGGACTTCGCTTCCCTCACGGTCTGGCTCGTCGCCGTCGCGGGCACGGTCATCCTCGCGCTGATCATCGCCTCGAACATGCGCGAACGCCGCAAGGAGATGGGCATCCTGCTCTCCCTCGGCGAGAAGAAGCCCAAGCTGCTGGGCCAGCACCTGGTGGAAGTGGTCGCCTGCGCCGTCCTGGCGACCGGCTTCGCCGCCGCAGGCAGCCAGTTCATCGCCCAGGCCGTCGGCGACCAACTGCTCGCAGGACAGGTGTCCTCCGCCGAGGACGCCGCCGCCGGCCAAGGCCCACAGCCGGACCTCGCCGATCCCACCGGCGGCGCGAACAAGGAGGACACCCCCGGGGCCGAGCCCATCGACTCGATCGACATCGAGCTCGGTGCGGGCGACATCGGCGCGATCGGAGCCACCGGCCTCGGCATCGCGGCCCTGGCGACGGTCGTCCCCGGCATCCGGATCCTCCGCCTCAACCCGCGCGACATCCTCACGAAGGGCGAGTGACGTGACCACCCCGATCCTCCGGCTCACCGGCCTGAGCCGCACCTACCCGTACGGCAACAGCCGCCGCACCGTTCTCAAGGACGTCAACCACTCCTTCGAACAGGGCCGGATGTACTCCGTCATAGGCCCCTCCGGCAGCGGCAAGACCACGCTCCTCTCGCTCGCGAGCGGCCTCGATTCGCCCACGACGGGCACCGTCCGCTTCAAGGGCGAGGACGTCTCCGCCATCGGCCTCGGCCGGTACCGCAACCGCCACGTGTCCACGGTCTTCCAGTCGCTGAACCTGCTCACGTACATGACGGCCGTCCAGAACATCACGTCGGCCATGGAGATCACCGGAGTGAAGGGCCGCAACAGGAAGCAGCGAGCCACCGAACTCCTCGGCCTGCTCGGCGTGGACGAGGGCGACCGGCACCGGCCGACACCCGAGCTCTCCGGCGGCCAGCAGCAGCGCGTCGCCATCGCCCGCGCGCTCGCCTGCGAAGTGGACATCCTGTTCGCCGACGAACCCACCGGCAGCCTCGACCAGGACACCGCCGAGGGGATCATCGAGGTGTTCCGGAAGCTGGCGCACGACGACGGCAAGTGCGTGATCGTGGTGACGCATTCGCGGCAGGTGGCCGACGCCTCCGACGAGGTGATCCGGCTCAAGCGCGGCAAGCTCATGACGGTGTGAGCACGCAGCGAGTCGCCCTCTCGGCGTGTGCCGCCGCTGCCCGGGCCGGATACCGGCGCCGGTGACGTCGGCGAACGCGCCTACGGGACCCGAGGGCGCCGGACACTCACTGGTAAACTGGGAACACGCTTCAAAACCGTTGGGGCCCGTACCGAGGGGTACGGGCCCCGGTGTGTTTGGGGCGCCGGACCGAGAAGGGTTACCCCATGAACGCGAAGCCGCCGGCCCCGAAGGGCGAACCGACAACGCCGCAGACGGCGGCCCCCGGCCTGCCGCCGGCCGAGTCCTTCGACGCACTCGGGCTGCCGCCGGAAATCGTGGCCACGATGACCGGCCTCGGCGTGACCGAGCCCTTCCCGATCCAGGCGGCGACCCTGCCCAGCGCACTGGCCGGACGCGACGTCCTCGGCCGCGCGCGGACCGGCTCCGGCAAGACGCTTGCCTTCGGGCTCGCGCTGCTGGTGCGGACGGCAGGCATGCGGGCGGAGCCGAAACGGCCGCTCGCCCTGGTTCTGGTGCCGACCCGCGAGCTCGCGCAGCAGGTGAGCGCCGCGCTCGGCCCGTACGCACAGGCGATGAACATGCGGCTCACGACGGTGGTCGGCGGGCTCGCGATCAACCGGCAGGCGGCGGCGCTGCGGGCCGGTGCCGAAGTGGTCGTGGCGACGCCGGGGCGCCTCGCCGACCTCGTGTCGCGCCGGTTCTGCGAACTGCAGCAGGTGCGGATCACGGTGCTGGACGAAGCGGACCAGATGTGCGACCTGGGATTCCTGCCGCAGGTCTCGGAGATCCTGGGCCAGGTCCGCCCCGACGGGCAGCGGCTGCTCTTCTCGGCCACGCTCGACCGCAACGTCGACCAGCTGGTGCAGGACCACCTGCACGACCCGGTCGTCGTCTCGCTCGACCGGGTGGCGGCCTCGGTCGCCACGATGGAACACCACGTACTGAACATCCACCCCGCCGACAAGTACGCCACCGCGACCGAGATCGCCGCGCGGGACGGCCGGGTCCTGATGTTCCTGGACACCAAGGCCGGAGTGGACCAGTTCACCCGGCACCTGCGCGCCAGCGGCGTACGGGCCGGCGCCCTGCACAGCGGGAAGTCGCAGCCGCAGCGCACACACACGCTCGCGCAGTTCAAGGACGGCGAGATCACCGTGCTGGTGGCCACCAACGTCGCGGCACGGGGCATTCACATCGAGGCGCTGGACCTCGTCGTCAACGTGGATCCGCCGGCCGACGCGAAGGACTATCTGCACCGCGGCGGGCGTACGGCTCGCGCCGGGGAGTCCGGGAACGTCGTCACGCTGGTCACCCCGAACCAGCGGCGGGACGTGAACCGGATCATGACCGACGCGCGGATCCGGCCGACCGTCACCCAGGTGCGCTCCGGCGAGGAGAAGCTGACCGCCATCACCGGGGCGAAGCGCCCGCCCATCGAGGGGAAGGGCAGCGGCAACGCCCCGTTCCGCGGCATGGGCACGCGCCCCGGCCGCCCCAAGGAGTCCCGCAAGACGGCCGACGCCCGCAAGACGGCGGAGGCACGCGCGGCGGCCCGGGTGCGCAAGGGCCGCTGACGGCCGTCGGCCCCGGCGTGCGGTGAGGCGGCGGACGGGCCTCCGTCTCCCGGACCGGGTCACCGGATGCCGCCTCCTCCCAGGAGCCGGTCACCACGCGGCGATGACCGGCTCCTGGGGTGCGTGCCGCTGCCAGGCGTCGTTGAGGCGCCCCAGCCGGTCCGGTGCGGCGATGCCCTGAAGCGACGCGACCTTGCCCTCGCTGACCTCGAACGCCACGGCGCCCACGACCCGGTCGTTCACCACGGTGAGCACGGACACCGAGCCGTTGACCAGCGCGACATGCATGGCGACCGGACCGCCGGCCAGCCGCCGCTTCGCCGGCGTGGGCCTGAAGCCGGCCCGCACATAGGAGGCGACCCGCTCGCGCGTCCTGTACCGCAGCAGCCGCTTGGCCAGCCCGGCGCCGTCCGAGACCACCGTCACGTCGTCGGTGAGCAGTGCCACCAGCCGTTCGGTACGCCCTGACACGGCGGCGTCGAGGAACTCCTCGACGACCCGGCGCGCGGACGCGGGGTCGGTCTCGCCGCCCCGGCGGCGCTCGGCGGAGATCCGGATCCGGGCCCGGTGGAGGTGCTGCTGGCTCGCCGACTCGGAGATGCCGAGGATCGCGGCGATCTCGGCGTGGCCGTACGAGAACGCCTCGCGCAGCACGTAGACAGCCCGCTCGAAGGGCGAGAGGCGCTCCAGGAGGGTGAGCACGGCCAAGGACACCGATTCGCGCTGCTCGAACGTGTCGGCCGGGCCGAGCATCGGGTCGCCGTCGAGGAGGGGTTCGGGCAGCCACGCACCGGCCGTTCGCTCGTGGCGCGCCTGTGCCGAGCGGAGACGGTCGAGGCAGAGACGGGTGAGGACCGTGGCCAGCCACGCCTCCGGTACCTCGATCCGCCCGCGGTCCGCGGCCTGCCAGCGCAGGAACGTGTCCTGCACGGCGTCCTCGGCGTCGGCGGCCGAGCCGAGCAGGCGGTACGCGAGCGAGGCCAGCCGCCCCCGGCCGGCCTCGAACCGTTCGACAGCCGCTTCGTCCATGCGGATCACCCTATGCAGCGGCCTTCGTACCGGCCGCATCAGGCGCGGCGGCCAGGCGCTGCTTGCGCTTCGGCAGGCCGAAGGACGGATGGGCGGTGCTCCACCCGGCCCCCTTGAGCACGCCCGCCTTGAGCCGCGCGGCGGTCCTGCCGCCCAGGTACCAGGACTTCGACCGGACGTCCCCGTCCACCATCTGGAAGATGGCGTCCCGTCGACCGAGGCTGATGTGATTTCCGTAGTACTTCAGCCCGACGGCCGGGACCTCACTGTCCGTCAGGCGCGCGATGATCGCGGCGGTCGCCTGCATGGTGGTGAAGCCGGCCGAGGCGCAGGACATCGGCAGTGGCCTACCGTTCTCGCCGATCGCATGGGCGCTGTCCCCGGCGGCGTAGACGTCCGGGTGCGAGACGGAGCGCATGGTGCGGTCGACCACAATCCGGCCGGTGCCCGCCACCTCCAGACCGGCGGCCGCCGCGATGGGGTGCACGGCGAACCCGGCCGACCACACGGTCACGTCGGCCGGAATGGACCTCCCGTCCGTGGCGATCACCCGTGCCGGTTCGACGGCTGCGATACCGGTGTGCTCGTGAACGGTGATACCCAGCCGGTCGAAGGCCCGGCGCAGGTGACGGCGGGCCTTCGGGGAGAGCCAGGCGCCCGGCTCGGCGCGGGCGGCGAGTGCGACCCTGAGATCGGGCCGGGACTCGGCGAACTCGGTGGCCGTCTCGATGCCGGTCAGCCCCTCGCCGACGACCAGCACGGTGCCGCCCTCGCCCAGACCGCTCATGCGCTCCCGCAGCCGCAGCGCCGAGGACCGGCCGGTGACGTCGAAGGCGTACTCGGCCACGCCGGGCACCCCGTGATGGGCCGCGGAGCTGCCGAGAGCGTAGAGAAGGGTGTCGTACCCGAGCTCGTCGGCGCCGTCCTCACCGGTCATGGCTACGGTCCCGCGTTCGAGGTCGATGCCGGTGACGCGCGCGAGGCGCAACCGCACACCGGTACCGGCGAATACGTCAGCGAGCCTGCGGAACGTGAGGTCCTGGCCGATCGCGAGCTGGTGGAGCCGCATCCGTTCGACGAAGTCGGGCGAGGCGTTGACCGCGGTGATCTCGGTGTCGGCGGGGGAGAGCCGGCGGGCCAGACTCCCGGCGGCGAAGGCCCCGGCGTAACCGGCGCCGAGTACGACGATGCGGTGCTTCATGGCGTTGCTCCCTGTCTCGTTCGCGTGTCCTTTGAACGAGACGGCGCCCTGATTGCTGACAAGGGGCCGGGGTGACCGCCGTCACGCCCGGAATCGGCCTTGATCACCTTGAATCCGGACCATCCCTGCCGGTTCCTGGCGATGCCTGTCGGCCGGTGCCTGTTGACCTCAAGTCTGGTTGAGGAAATAGCTTCGTCTCGTGTCGATCGCCGCCTGATGGTTGGAGAAGACTTCATGATCCTTGTAACCGGAGCCACCGGGAACATCGGAAGCGCGCTCGTGCGTGAGCTCCGGACGCTCGGCGCCGGACCGCTGCGGGCCCTCACCCGTGACACCGCTCGGGCCGCGTTCCCGGAAGGGGTGGAGGCCGTTGAGGGCGACTTGGCTGACGCGAATTCACTGAAGGCCGCGCTGGAGGGGGTTCGCTCCCTCTTTCTCGTGTCACGGGTGGGGGCGGACGCCGGGATCATCGAGGCGGCCCGGCGGGCCGGCGTGGAACACGTGGTGCTGGTCTCGTCCATAACCGTCCAGACCCATCCGCACCTGGGCCCCGCCGGCGAGAACCTGGCCGTCGAGCAGCTGTTGCAGGACAGCGGCATGGCATGGACGATCCTGCGGCCGACACAGTTCGCCTCGAACGCACTGTGGTGGGCGGCAACGATCCGAGCGCACGAGTCGGTCCGCGTGCCCTACGCGGACGTCGGTCTCCCCACGATCCACCCCGCGGACATCGCATCGGTGGCCCGCGTCGCACTGACCGGCTCCGGCCACCGGGGGCGTACGTACGCGCTGACCGGCCCGGAGCGCATCACTGCACGGCAGCAGGCCGAGGCCGTCGCCACCGCTCTGGGGCGGAAGGTGCCGTTCGCCGAGATCAGCCGGCAGGAGGCCCACAGCGAGATGGCGGCCTTTCTGGGCGACGAAGCCGCTGACGCGCTGCTGGACCTGACCGGTGGCGACCTCAACGACGAACTGCTCATGGTGCGTGACACGGTGCCCCGGATCACCGGTGCCCCGGCCAGGGCGTTCCGGCAGTGGGTGTCGGAGAACGCCGCCGCCTTCCGCTGAGCACGTGCGCGTTGGCGTGTCCCGAGGCGTGATGGCCGGAGACCGTCATGGCGACGGTGGCGGCTCCGGAGGCCGAACCCGCGCGGCCGCTGCCCGGACCGCCGCCACCACCCGGTCCAGCGGTACGCCGATGGAGACGGTGACGCCCAGCGCGCCCACCGTTCCCACCGGGCCCCGCACCGGAGCGGCCACCGACACCTCGCCCAGCCGGAACTCCTCGGCGCAGACCGCGAGACCCGCCGCCCGGACCCGGGCGAGCTGGCCGGCCAGGACGCCGGGGGAGACCACCGTGTGCCGGGTGTGCCGGGGCAGCTCCGCCGGCGGAGCAGCGAGCAGCACCTTCCCGTACGCCGTCGCATGCATCGGCGGCCGCTCCCCGCTCACCAGGCACAGCACCCCTCCGGCCGGCGGGTCGGAGACCACCGCCAAGTCCGCGTGACCGCCGGTCCGGGCCGCCAGTGCCCGCAGTGCCGGGAGCGCCGCGTCCAGGAGCCCGCGCGGGCAGGGTGCCGCCGCGCCGAGCACCCGCAGCCGGAGCCCCAGCCGGTACCTGCCGTCCGCACCCCGCTCCAGACCGCCCCACGACACCAGCTCACGCACCAGGCGCAGAGCCGTCGGCGCCGGGAGCCCGGTGCGGGCCGCGATGTCGGTGAGCCGCAGTGCCGGCGGGCCACCGCTCTCGAACGCGTCCAGCACCGAGAAGAGCCGTCCCGCCACGCTCTCGCCCAACTCCCCGCCCCTGTCCTTCGTCGGATTCCACTCAGTGGAAGCCCGGACTTCCCCCGCCCGTCCGGGCCGTACGAGGCTCAACGCATGAACCTCGGTCTTGCTTCCGACACCCTGCTCTCCACCACCCGGGCCGTCCGCCACCGGCTCGACCTGACCCGGCCGGTGCCCCGCGCCCTCCTGGAGGAGTGCGTCGACCTCGCGGTCCAGGCCCCCACCGGCCGCAACCGGCAGCGCTGGCACTTCGTCATCGTCACCGACCCGGGCCGCCGGGCCGTTCTCGCCGACCTGTGGCGGGCGAGCCTGAGCGTCCCGGAGGCCCACCAGCCGCTGCCCGCACGGGACGTGCGCCGGGCCGAGGTCGCGCCGGGCGTGATGGGGCGGGTGTACACGGGTGTCGAGCACCTGTACCGGCATCTGCACGAGGTGCCCGCCTACGTCATCCCCTGCGTCGAGGGACGCACCGAGGGCCTCTCGGTCACCCACCAGGCCGGCACCTGGGGGTCGATCCTCCCCGCCGCGTGGAGCTTCATGCTGGCCGCCCGCGAGCGCGGCCTCGGAACCGTGTGGACGACCGGGAACCTGCCGCTGGAGCGGGAGTTCGCAGAGGTGCTCGGCATCCCGTACGGAGAGGTGATGCAGGCCGCCTTCATCCCGGTCGCCCACACCGTCGGCACCGACTTCCGCCCCGCCCGGCGCATCCCGCGCGAACAGGTCCTGCACTGGGACGCCTGGTGACCGGTCCGTGGCCGGTGCAGCCCGCGGCGGATGCGCGTCGTCCATGAGGTCGTCCGAACCGTCGTCCGCGATACTGAGTGCATGGAGTACGTCGGCCGGGTGCCTGCGCCGCCGCTGGACCGGTTCATCGACGACATCTACTGCCTGACCGGGGTGCCGGGCCACCGCCGGACGGTCGTTCCGCCGATGCCGTCGACGCACCTGCTCATCAACCTGGGCGACCCGGCCCGCCTGTGGGACTCGGACCCCGCGGTCTCGCCGACATCGTTGACCGACGGACTGTTCATGGGGCTGTGGACCAGGCGATTCCTCTACGAGTACCCCACACGGGTACGGCTCGTCGGAGTGCACTTCAAGCCCTGGGGCATGTCGCCGTTCGTCGACGTGCCCGCGACCGAGCTACGGGACCGATGGGTGCCCGTCGACTCCGTCTGGCAGCGGTCGGTGGACCGGATCCGCAACCAGGCCGGCGAGGCCACCTCGGCCGCCGAGACGCTGCGGGTCCTGGAGGAGGAACTGCGGTCGCGGTTCGTCGGGACGCCGCCACGCGGTCTCGATCTCGTCCGGCACTCGGGAGGGTGGCTGGAGGCGTCCTGCGGCGCGGTCCCGGTCGCCGCGCTGAGCGATGCCGCAGGCGTGAGCGGCAACCACCTGGCCGCGCAGTTCAAGTCTCACGTCGGGGTCACGCCGAAGAAGGTCGCCCGCATCTACCGGTTCGCACGTCTGATCCTGTCCGTGGACGTGCTGCGCCCCGTCGACTGGACGGAACTCGCTCTCACGGCGGGCTACTTCGACCAGGCCCACTTCAGCAAGGAGTTCAAGGACTTCACCGGCCACACGCCGACGGAGTACCTGGCGCTGCGGCGCCGGATCCCGGCCGAGCAGGAGTTCCCGCCGGACGACGGCCCGATGCCCGCCGATTGATTTCTTACAAGCGCGGCCGCCCGCAGGGCCGCATCATCGGAGGCAGCCGCTCATGCGGAGGCAAGCGGTGACCAGCGGCGACACAACCAGCGGCAAACAGAGCCGCCGAGTCGAGGAGAACCCCGTGGGCACAGTGATCATGCACAACGTGGTGTCGGTGGACGGGTTCATCGCCGACAAGAACGACGACGTGGGGCCGCTCCACGACTGGTACTTCAGCGGGGACACCCCGCTCACCGAAGGCAGCGGCGACCGGGACCAGGAGTACGACCACTCCGAAGGCGGAGGAGGCTTCAGGGTCTCGCGCGCGTCGGCGGAGTACGTCCGGCCGATGTGGGAGGCGATCGGCACGATCGTGATGGGCCGGCACCTGTTCGACCTGGTGAACGGCTGGGAGGGCCGGCCGCCCGCGGGCGACCACGTGGTCGTGGTCTCCCACCGGCCCAAGCCCGAGGGCTGGCACCCCGAGGCGTCGTACCACTTCGTCGGCGACGTGGAAGCCGCGATCCACAAGGCCCAGGAACTCGCCGGAGACCGAGTCGTCGCCGTCAACGCCGGTGAGGTGGGCGGCCAGATCCTCGCGGCCGGCCTCGTGGACGAAGTGGCGATGGACGTGGTGCCGGTGGTGTTCGGTTCGGGCAAGCGCTTCTTCGGCGGCATCGACGGGCAGCAGCTGCTGGAGGATCCCGACGTGGTCGTCCAGGGCGACCGCGTACTGCACCTGAAGTTCAGGGTGCGTCGCTGAGGCCGGCCGGCAGCCCGTCCGGGGCCCGTTCCCTGCTCTGCGCCGGACCGGGATCTCCGGGACACCACCGCGCAGCGGCGCAGCTCCGCACGCGTCGGTGCGGCGGAGCGTAATCTCGGCATCGACCGCGACGCACCCGGCCCACGACGACTTCCGGTGATCCGATGACCATTGTCCACGTCCATGCAATCGCCTTGGGCGTCGAGTCGTTCGGCGACGACGACGCGCCGCTCGTCCTGCTCGTCGGCGGGACCACGATGCTCTCCTGGCCCGACGCGCTCTGCGAGCGCCTCGCCGCCGGCGGGCGACGTGTGGTCCGCTACGACCTGCGCGACAGCGGGGAGTCCACGACGGCGGATCCGGAGACGCCCGCCTACACCCTGCGCGACCTCGCCACCGACGCGGCGGCCCTCGTCGAAGCGCTCGGCGACGGGCCCGCGCACATCGCGGGGACCGGCGTCGGCGGGATGGTCGCTCAGGTGGCCGTGCTGGACCATCCGGGCGCGTTCTCGGCACTCACCCTCGTAGGCACCCGTGCGGTCGCCCCCGGGCCGCCCGACGACGACCTTCCCGACCATGACCGGGCGACGATGCGCCGGCTGTTCGCGCGCCCGATGCCCGACTGGACCGACCGCGACGCGGTCGCGGAGTTCGCCGCCGCCGGCGCCGAGATCCTCGGCAACGACCCCGCCGCCGCGCGCGCGGTCGCCGCGCGCGTCTGGGACCGCACACCCGGCACCGCGCCCCCGGTCCAGATGGCCAACCAGATGGGCATGGTCTTCTCCAGGCTCGACTGCACGCCCCGCTGGCGTGAGCGCCTGTCCGGGATCGGTGTCCCCGCACTCGTCGTCCACGGCCGCCGCGACGCGTTCTTCCCCGTCGGCAACGGCGAGGCGCTCGCGCGCGAGATCCCCGGGGCACGCCTGCTCGTCCTCGAAGAGGCCGCCACCGCGATCCCCGACGCGGCGGTCGGCGAGGTCGCCGAGGCGATGCTCACGCTCTGACCGAGGACGGTGGACGGTGCGCGGGCCGCGTGGGAGCCGGCAGGCCATGACGGCTGACGAACCGCTTCCCCGGGACTCGGTCCCGGGCTCGGCCGACACCACGACCCGGCGTCATGGCTCAGCTGACGCTACGACTCGTTCCCGTGGCTCAGCTGACGTTGCAGACTGCGAGTGAGATGCTCCGTCATGGCGGCCGCGGCGCGGTCGGCCCGTCTGCGGAGTATGGCGCGCACGATGTTCTCGTGTTCGGCCAGTGTCGGATTTCCGGCGAGTTCGACATGGGTGAGCCGGAAGACGTGCAGATGCGAGTGGAGCCGTTCGACCGCGGCGGCGAGCAGCGGCCGGTGCGACGCGGCGGCGATGGCGTCGTGGAAGCGCTGGTCCAGGGCGGCGAAGTCGCGGTAGTCCGCGTACCGGCCCGTCGGCCCCGGGAGCGTCTGCATCTCCTCCACGATCTGCTCGATGGTGTCGAGCTCCTCCTCGGTGGCGTTCGCCGCCGCGAGTTCCGTGGCCCTGGGCTCCAACAGCAGGCGCATCTCGAAGAGTTCCTCAACGCCCTGCCGCGTCAGCAACTCGGTGGCGCGGTATCCCGAGAGCGACCGCTTCACCACCAGGCCGTCGGCTTCGAGGCGGGCCAGGGCCTCACGTACGGGTGTCGGGGACACGCCCAGGGTCCGCGAGAGGGCGTCGATGCCGACGCGGGCACCCGGCGCGATCTCATGGTCCATGACCTTCGCCTTGATGTCCTCGTAGACGCTGTCGGAGAGCACCTGCCTGGCAGGGGGCGCGGACCCTGTCTCTCCGTCCGAGTCCTTGAGCCTGCCTGCAGAACGGTCCTGCGGTGGCATCCGTTCTCCTGTTGCTCGGGTTTCTCGGGACAGCCGCAGTTTAGCCAAGCGGCATCGGGGCGGTGGTGAACGCCGAGGTCATGGGTGATCCATGTGATCGGACCGGCCGTCACGAGGGACGGCCGGTGTGCCGTTCGGGACCGGAACATCCGCGGCAAGCAGACCCTCCGCGCGCAGGTCCTGCCACAGGGCGTCCGGCAGCGGGCGGCGGAACTGTCCGACGGCGTCCGCCACCTCCTCCGCGCTGCGCAGTCCGAGCAGCACCGACGCGACAGCGCGGTGACCGAGGGGGAAACGTGCCGCGACCGCCCGCAGAGGCACCCCGTGTCCCTCGCAGACCCTCTGCAGGGCCAGCGCGCGCTTCAGCATGTCCGGCGCCGCCGTCCGGTAGCCGTAGGTCGCCAGAGGCCCGGGCGCGGCGAGCAGCCCCGAGTTGAAGACACCTCCGGCCACGACCGAGACACCTCGTCCCGCGGCGAGCGGCAACAGCTCCCGGAGGCCGCTCCGGTCCAGCAGCGTGTAGCAACCGGCGAGCAGCACCACATCGATGTCCGTCTCGCGTACGAAGCGGGACGGCAGGCGGGGCTGGTTCATGCCCAGGCCGATGGCCTTCACCGTGCCTTCCGCGCGGAGTCGTTCGAGGGCCGGATACGCCTCGTCGAGGGCTTGTTCCGCATGGTCGTCCGGGTCGTGCAGATACACGATGTCCACATGGTCCAGGCCGAGGCGGACCAGGCTGTCCTCCAGACTGCGGCGCACGCCGTCGGCCGTGAAGTCCCACACCCTCCGGTGCGTGGACGGGACGGCGAAGCCGTTCTCCAGGTCGGAGCCGCGCAGCCCCGCCGCGGTATCCAGGAGGCGTCCGACCTTGGTGGAGAGGGTGAACTCGGCGC
This sequence comes from Streptomyces sp. NBC_01257, assembly GCF_035917255.1. Lineage (NCBI taxonomy): Bacteria > Bacillati > Actinomycetota > Actinomycetes > Kitasatosporales > Streptomycetaceae > Streptomyces > Streptomyces sp. NBC_01257. The sequence continues at coordinate 467,189 of NZ_CP108472.1, read as the reverse complement.
GCGGCCGGAGGCGCAGCGCGGCACCGAGGCGGCGTTCGGACAGTCCCAGACCGTAGTGCGGTGCCGTGTCGAACGACCGGATGCCGTGGTTCCAGGCCGCTTCGACCGTGGCTGCCGCCTGGTCGTCCGTCGTTTCGGTGAAGAGGTTGCCGAGGGTCGCCGCGCCGAAGGCGAGCGGCGATGTCCACGTGCTGCTGCCGCCGAGCGGCTGTCTCCCGAGATCGCTGGGCATGGCTGACGTCCTGGTTCGGTGAGGGGGAGGGGACGAGGTGGGCGAGTCGGGGGAGCGTGGGGTCCGGGGCGGTCACTCCATGAGGAACACCTGCTCCATCGACGCCCAGTGCTCCCCGGGCGCGGCTTCGGGGACCGGCTCCTGGCACGGATCGGTCAGCCGCCACCACGCCTGCGTCGCGTCGTCCGCGGCCATGAGGGCGAGGTCGGCGGCCAGGTCGTCGCCGTGGTACTCGAAGTAGGCGAAGAGCCGGTCGCCGAGCAGATGGATCGAGTAGTTCGCGATGTGACTGGCCCGCAGCCGGTCCAGAACCGGCTGCGGGACCCGGCGGTGCAGATCGCGGTACTCGTCGAGCCTCTCCGGACGGACCCGGATCACCTGGGCCACGCGCTTCATCGGGCATCGGCCTTCGAAGCGACTGCGGAGTCCGCCCGGTCGTGGATGATGCGGATGATCTGCCCGCTCATGCTCTCGTAGTCCCGGTCGTTGGCGACCTCCCCGCGGATCCGGTGATCGGCCATCACGACGACCCGGTCCGCGAGTGTGATCATTTCTGCGAGGTCGCTGCTGATGAGCAGGATGGGCAGCCCGCGGCGGGCCAGGTCCCACAGCAGCTCGTGGAAGGCGTGCTTGGTGCGGACGTCGACGCCGACGGTCGGCTCGTCGACGATGAGCAGACGTGTGTCGGCAGCGAGCCACTTCGCCAGGCTCACCTTCTGCTGGTTGCCCCCGGAGAGTTCACCGGCGTTCTGCGCGAGTCCGGAGACGCGGATTCCCAGCCGGTCGACCAGGTCCTGCGCGATGTCGCGCTCCTTGCGCGCCGAGACGAAACCCAGCGCCCCGGCCAGCTTGCTCCAGACCGTCACCGTGATGTTCCGGTGGATGGGCTGTTCGAGGAAGACGCCCTCCTCCTTGCGGTTCTCGGTGAGGTATCCGATCCCGTACCGGTGGAGCGCCTGCCGCGGAGAGCTGATCCGGGCAGCCTGTCCATGCACCCGGATCTCACCACCCGTGCACCGTTCCAGGCCCAGGACCGCCTTCACGAGCTCACTGCGGCCGGCTCCCACCAGACCGTACAGACCGACGATCTCGCCGGGACGCACGTCCAGGGAGATGTCCTCGTGCCCGTCGGCGGTCGCGAGCCGGTCGAGCGAGAGCACCGGCGGCGCGGAGGCGTCGACGGTGCGGGGTTCCATCTCCGTGGCGGAGTGGGCACGGCCCACCATCAGGCCGACCACGTCGTCGTGCGTGTGACCGGCCAGTGGCGACGACTCCAGTACGGACCGGCCGTCGCGGAGCACCGTGACGGTGTCGCAGATGGCGAAGACCTCTTCGAGCTTGTGGCTGACGAAGACGACACAGGTGCCCCTGGCGGCCAGCCGCCGGACCACCTCGAACAGCCGCTCAGCCTCCTGCGGCGAGAGCGAGGCCGTCGGCTCGTCGAGAAGCAGCACCCTGCTCTCGGTGTGGAGCGCCTTGGCGATCTCCACCAACTGCTGCTGTGCCACCGAGAGTTCGCGGACGGGCCGATGAGGATCGATGTCCAGGCCGAGTTCGGACAGGCACGTGAGCGCCGGCTCCGTCATGGCGTCACGGTCGATGAGCCCGCGGCGCGAGGGAGGGCTCTGCAGGGTGATGTTCTCGGCGACCGAGAAGCCGGGGACGAGGTTGCGTTCCTGGTGGACGACACCGATGCCGGTGCGGGTGGCCTCCAGCGGCGAGCGCAGGTGCACCTCCCGGTCCTGCCACAGGAGTTGGCCGCCGTCGGGGGAGTGCACACCGGTCAGGACCTTGATCAGGGTGGACTTGCCCGCACCGTTCTCACCCAGCAGGGCATGCACCGAGCCGGCCGTCAGACGCAGTCCGACGCCGTCCAGGGCGCGTACACCGGGGAAGACCTTGACGATGCCCCGGCAGTCCAGCAGAACGTCGTTCATCGTGCGCCTCCCGCGCTCGGCAGGGCGGCGTCCGTCCCGCGGCCGGTTTCCACCGGCACGGCCGGGATACGCCGCTGTTCCCTGCCCTTCTTCTCCAGATGGGTCTGGTGCATCCGCCCACCGACCACGGTGCCGAGCACGACCAGTCCGATGAGGAAGTTCACCCAGCTCGGATCGAGGGAGAACTGGGCCCGGGCGGCATCGATCAGCCGCATCACGAAGGCCGCCAGCACCGTGCCGAGCACCGCGACACTGCCGCCGACCAGGGCCACGCCGCCGATGATGGGTGCGGCGAAGCTCGGCAGCAGCCAGTCGCCGCCGACGCTCCGGTTGACACCCGGCAGGGAGGCGGTCGCCGTCAGCGCGGCCACGCCGACCAGCAGGCCGGAGACGGTGTGGGCGAGCACGATCTGCCGGTCGGTGGAGATGCCGGACAGCCTGGCGGCGAGCGGGTTGCCGCCGGCCGCGAGGAGACGGCGTCCCGCGACGGTGCGGTACATGAAGGCGGTGAGCAGGACGGCCGAGGCGAGCGCGACCAGGAACACCAGCGGAAGGTTCAACGGGGCCGCCCTGCCGAGGTCCTTGAGGGTCTCGGAGTAGCCGTCGACGGTGCGGGTGCCGGCCAGCCGGTACTGCGCGCCCAGCAGGATCGTCATCGTGCCGAGCGTGACGATGAACCCGTTGATCCTCGTCGCCACGATGAACACGCCGGTCACCAGGCCGACGAGGGCCGCCGTCAGCACACCCACCGCGGCGGCGACAGGCGCCGGGACACCGTTGTCCGCCATCAGCACGCCCATCAGGCAGGCACTGAACCCGCCGAGGGCACCGACCGCCAGGTTGAGCTGGCCCACACACAACGCGACCATCTGGGCGAGGCCGATGAGGATCGGAGTGGCCAGGTACTGCAGGAAGGTGCGTACGGAGGGCCCTTCGAAGAAGGAGCCGGACGAGGCCACGCCCAGAGCCACGTAGCCGACCACCGCCACACCCAGCAGCGTTGTCGTGGTCGAGCGGGAGAAGCGGCGCAGGGCCGAGCCGGCCCGGGCTCCCCGTTCGTAGATCGTGGTCATGTGGAGCGCACCACCTTGCGATAGGACACGACCGTGCGCACGCGGTCGGCCGACAGAGCCAGCAGCAGTACGCAGCCGAGGTAGATGTTCAGGCTTTCGAGGCCCACTCCGAGCAGGTCGAGGCCCTTGCGGATGACGCCGACCAGGGAGGTGCCCAGCAGTGCGCCGATGACCGAGACGACCCCGCCGGTGAGCAGCGTCCCGCCGAGCACCGCGCCCAGGAACGACGGCAGCATGAAGTCGTCACCGAGGGAGGCGCGGAAGGTTCCGGTGCCGACGGCGGCCATGAAGCCGGCCAGGGCGGCCAGCAGTCCCGACAGGGCGTGGGCCAGGACGATGCGGCGGCCCGTGGGGATGCCGGACAGCTCCGCCGCCGCCGGGTTGGCGCCGGTGAGCAGGAGCTCCCGGCCGAGCCGGGTGCATCCGTAGAGGAAGCCGAGAGCGGCCAGCGCGAGCACGGTGAACTGGATCATCTGGGGTACGGCGGGTGATCCGCACACCGGGCCGGCACAGATGTCGGCCAGTGAGTACGACCGGAGCTCGGCCAGGCCCGACGGCCTGGTGGTGAACGCCGCGTTCTCCGTGAGAGCCGAGTACAGCAGCGACACCAGCCCCAGCAGTGCGAAGTCCATGGCCAGGGTCACCACGAACGAACTCACCCCGGTGCGGGCGATGATCCAGCCGGTCAGGGCGCCGATGGCCGCGCCGGCGAACAGGCACAACAGGAGGCCGAGCGGCAGCGGCAGGCCGAGCCGGTCGTATCCGAACCCGGCGAACAGGGCCCCGAAGGCGGCCATGCGGCCGACGGCCAGGTTCATGTGTCCGACGGACAGGGCCACCATCTGCGCGAGCGCCACCACGGTCAGGGTCGCGATGTCGCGCAGCAGGGGGAAGAGCACGAGCCGTTCGTCCAGGAAGGCGGGGCGCAGTACACCGAACAGCGCGCACAGGGCGAGGGTGAGCACGAGCAGGCCGAGGCGCTGGTTCACCCAGAACGGCAGCTTGTGCGGGGTGCGCGCGGCGGCCCGCGGCGCCTCGGTCTCCGGATCGAGGAGCGGTGGAGCGACGGGCGGAGTCACGACACCCTCCGGTTGTCGATGGCGTCCATGTCCCAGTCGATGCCGATGCCCGGCTCGTCGGGCGCGACGGCCATGCCGTCCCGCACGGCCAGTTCGGTGCGGGTCACGGCACGCAGCTGCGGGATGTACTCGACGAAGTGCCCGTTGGGCACCGCGGCGGCCAGACTCACGTGCAGCTCCATCAGGAAGTGCGGGCAGACCATCACGTTGTGGCTCTCCGCCAGGTGCGCGACCTTCAGCCACGGAGTGATCCCGCCGATGCGGGCGGCATCCACCTGCACGACGGAGGCGGCCCGGTTCTCCAGGTAGGTGCGGAACTGCATGATCGAGTACATGGACTCGCCGACGGCTATCGGGATCCTGGTGGCCCGCGCCAGCTGCGCGTGGCCGCCGAGGTCGTCGGCCGGCAGCGGCTCCTCCAGCCAGTACGGCGCGTAGGGTTCGAGCGCCGATGCCAGCCGGAGCGCGGAGGAGACGGTCTGCGACTGATTGGCGTCGGTCATGATGTGCAACGACGGGCCCACGGCCTCGCGTACGGCGCGCAGCCGCTCCGCGTCCTCGGCGACGTCCGGCTTGCCCACCTTGATCTTGACGCCCGCCCAGCCGGCCTCCTGCGCCCGGAGCGCGGACTTGACCAGGTCGTCGGGGCTCAGGTGCAGCCAGCCGCCCTCGGTGTCGTAGACGGGTACTTCGCGGCGATGACCGCCCGCGAGCCGCCACAGGGGTTCCCCGGCGCGCTTGCAGCGCAGGTCCCACAGCGCGGTGTCCACCGCGGCGAGTGCCAGGGAGGTGATCGCTCCGGTGGTGGTCGACCGGGTGGTGGTGAAGAGCCGTTGCCAGAGCCCCTCGACGTTGCGGGCGTCCTGCCCGACGAGGAGGGGGAGGAGATGGTCCTGGAGCAGGGCCAGGACGGAGGAGCCTCCGGTCCCGATGGTGTAGGCGTAGCCGGTTGCGTGGAGACCGTCCGCGGAGGTGATCTCGACGAGAATGGTCTCCTGCTTGACGAAGGACTGCACCGCGTCGGTGCGGTCCGTCTCCACGGCGATATCCGCCAGCAGGGCCGTGGCGGTCGTGATGATGCTCATCGTGCGACGTCCGATTTCTTGAGGGCCGGCGGCGGCTTCAGCCGCAGGTGAGGACCTGGTCCGCGAACTGCTTCCTGAGCTGCTCGGTCTTGGCCTTCCGGGCGTTGTCGTAGGTGTCGACATTGGACTCGGTGACGACGAAGGAGCCGGAGTCCACGATCTGTCCGGGCTCGCGGACGGTGCACTGTCCGGTCTGCAGCAGGGCGAGTGCCCACGCTCCGATGTCCGCCTGGGCGACCGGGTTCTGCACGACGGTGGCGGTGACCGTTCCCTTCCGGATCGAGCCGAGGATCTTGGCGTCGTCGTCGATGGCGACGACCTTGGCAGGCGAACCGGCGCTCCTGACCGCGTCGGCGGCGGCCACCGCCGGGTTGTACGCGGTGGCGACGATGCCCTGGATCTTGCTGCCCTTGGCCGCGAGAAGGTCCGAGACCGCCTTCTGCGCGGTCTGGAGGTCCTTGTCGATGTCCGTGATGGTCTGGAGCAGTCTGACCTTGCCGCCGGTCTCGGACACTGCCTTGGAGACGCCCTTCATCCTCAACTGGGTGTTGGCGTCGACGTTGTTCCCGGTGAGGTGAACCAGCGTGCCCTTGCCGCCCATGGCTCCGATGGCGGCCCGCGCCGCCTTGTACGCGGCGAGTTCGACGTTCGTCGACAGGCAGAACTCGGCCTCGTTCTTCCCGCCGGCGGGACACGAGCCGAGCGAGGCCACGGTCAGCCCCTGCGACTTCAGGTCGGCGAACGTGGTGTTGATGTCGGTCGGCGACACCCCGAACACGCCGAAGGCGTTGTAGCCACGCGCGGCGAGCGTGGACAGCAGGTTGTTCTGCTTCTGCTGGTCCCATTCGGCTGTTTCGTCGAACGCCACGTCGCCGAGGCCGTACGCCTTCTCGGCGGCGGCTCCGGCCTTCTTCCACGGCTGGAAGTACGGGTGGGCCCCACCCGGGACGAGCGCCACCTCGGTGCCCGACCCGTCGGCGAGCTCCGCGCCGCCGTGACCGGCCTTGCCGGTCGCCCTGGGCCGCTCGTCCGACGGTTCGCCCGAGGTCTTCACCGTGCACGCGGAGGACGCCAGGAGAACGGCGAGGGTGAGAACGCCGGGCATCACAGCTCTGATCGGGAGACGCATCTCCACCACCACCTTCAGAATCAAATAGGAAATTTGATGAGGTGATGGTTGACCGGCTGATGCCTCGCGTCAAGACCTATGGCGTGATTCGTTTGCTGCCTGCGCCTCGGTGGCCTCAACTCGATGGTTTATCAGCATATTTGACACCAGTTGGTGAAGGTGTTGGGACTCGGCTGTCCGGATCCAGGGAGGCGATGTGTCGCTGATTTCGATCCGTGACGATCGTATAGGAAATTCTGTCGCAGCCATTGACAGGACGCCCCCGTGCCACTGCACTTCTGCCCAGGCGGCCGCCTTGCGGCCGCCGTACCCCCACGATTCGAGCACCGCTGCCCCAGAAGGAGCCGCAGCCCATGTCCCGTCGTACACCCGCTCAGCCCACCGCCCAGGACCAGGGCGGTATGTCCCGCCGCGGCGTACTGCGCGCGGCAGCGTCGATGACCGCGCTGGTCGCACTGTCGTCGCTGCCGGAGTTCACCACGAACGCCGCCGCGGTGACGCGTCCTCATGCGCTGTCGCTGGTGCCCGAGAGCGACGCGGTGACGCTCTGGTACACCGAGCCCGGTGCCGAGGCCCGCAGTGTCGAGGAGGGACTGCCCCTCGGCAACGGCAGGCTGGGGGCGCTGGCCACCGGTGGCCCCGCCCGCGACGCGCTGATCCTGACGGACGCGACGCTGTGGACCGGCCATGCCAACGCCGCACTGCAGTCGGACGGGCAGTTCCCCTACGGCACGGGCGACTTCGGTACGTTCGGAATGCTGGCCAGGGCCGTTCTCGAGATCCCGGCCCACGCGCCCGGGGCCGTCAGCGGCTACCGCCGCACGCTGGACATGAGCAACGGCCTGGTGACCGTCTCGTACCGGGCGGCCGGTGTGACGTACCGCCGCGAAGTGTTCGCGAGCCACCCCGACGACGTGATCGTGGTGCGGCTGTCGCAGAGCGGCGGTGGCTCCTACACGGGATCGATGACGCTTTCCGGGACGCGTGGCGAGACGGTGTCGGCGAACGCGGGCGCCGCGGAGGCCTCGTTCTCGGCCGCGCTGCCGAACGCCCTGAAGTACGCGACCGCGGTGAAGGCCGCCGGAACGGGCGGGACCGTCTCGGCGTCCGGTACGAAGGTCACGTTCAGCGGCTGCACCGAGGTGCTGCTGATCCTCTCCGGCGGCACCAACTACAAGGCGGACGCGTCCGTCGCGTACAAGGACCCCTCGCTCGTACCCCTGGACGTCGCCCGCACCAAGGCCTCGCGGGCCACGACGGCCGGCGGGCCGGCGCTGCTGGCCACACACGTGGCCGACTACCAGCGGCTCCAGCAGCGCATGACGGTGGACGTGGGCAGGTCGACCACCGCCCAGCGGGCGATGGCCACGCCCGCCCGGCTGGCCGCCAGGGCGGCGGACGGGTCCGCGCCCGACCCGGAACTGGAAGTGTCCTACCTGCAGTACGGCCGCTATCTGACCATCTGCGGTTCCCGGAGCAGCCTGCCCACCAACCTCCAGGGCCTGTGGCTCGACACCAACGCTCCGGCATGGATGAGCGACTACCACACCGACATCAACGTCCAGATGAACTACTGGCTCCCCGACCGTGCGGGCCTGTCCGAGTGCTTCGACGCCTTCACCGACCACTGCGTCGCCCAGCTGCCCGGCTGGCAGGCCACCACCCGGGACCTCTTCCAGGACTCCCGCAACCGGTTCCGGAACACCTCCGGGAAGGTGGCCGGCTGGACCCTGGGGATCTCCACGAACATCTGGGGCGGAAACGGCTGGTGGTGGCACCCCGCCGGCAACGCGTGGATGTGCAACTCCCTGTACGAGCACTACGAGTACACCCAGGACGCGGCGCACCTGGCGAAGATCTACCCCCTGCTCAAGGGCGCCTGCGAGTTCTGGGAGTCGCGGCTCGTCACCGTGAGCGTGCCCGACCCCGCAACAGGTGGGACGAAGCAGGTCCTCGTCGACGACCACGACTGGTCGCCGGAACACGGGCCGCAGGACGCACGTGGCATCACCTACGCGCAGGAACTGGTCTGGCAGCTGTTCCGGAACTACCGGGCCGCCGCTGCCGCACTGGCCGAGGACGCCGCCTACGCCGCCACCGTCTCCGGGCTCCAGGACCGGCTGTACCTGCCCGAGGTCAGTGCCACCAGCGGATGGCTGGAGGAGTGGATGAGCGACGACAACCTCGGGGAGACGACGCACCGTCATCTGTCCCCGCTCATCGGCCTCTTCCCCGGTGACCGTATCGACCTCACACACTCGCCCGCCGAGCTCGTCACGGGAGCGACCAGACTGCTGGAGGCGCGCGGCATGGCCAGCTTCGGCTGGGCCAGTGCCTGGCGGTCCATCTGCTGGTCGAAGCTGAAGCGCGCGGACAAGGCGTACGAACTCGTTCTGGACGTACTGAGGCCTTCGGTGAACTTCAGCAACGGCAGCGCGATCAACATGTTCGACATGTACAGCTTCGGCAGCAGTTCCGTCTTCCAGATCGATGCCAACTACGGCACGTCCGTCGCGATGATCCAGATGCTGGTGGAGTCCCGCCCCGGTCAGGTGGAACTGCTTCCGGCCATCCCGGGCGCGTGGGCCGCTGCCGGGTCCGTCACCGGAGTCGGTGTACGAGGCGGCTTCACGCTCGACATGCACTGGAAGGCCGGCCAGGTGACCGGAGCGACGCTGCGGGGAACGGCCGGCAGATCGATCGAGGTCGTCTTCGGGGAGTGGAGCAGTCAGGTCACCATTCCCGCCAACGGATCGGTGTCCGTCGCACCACCTGCCCAGCACACCGTCTTCCAGCTGGTCAACCGCAGGACGGGCAAGGCCGTCGACGTCCCCGGTGCCTCCACCGCCAACGGCACCGCGCTGATCCAGTACACCCCGAGCCGGGCCGTGAACCAGCAGTTCAGGTTCGTACCCGTCGGGGGAGAGCGGTACGAGATCTACACCACCCACGGCAGCACACCCCTGACCTGGGCCGTCTGGGGCGGCACCACGGACGCCGGTGCCAGGATCACCCAGTGGACGCCCGAACACAGCACCAGCCAGCAGTGGAAGGTCGCCGACGCGGGCGACGGCTACGTCACCGTCACCTGTGTACGCAGCGGCAAGGCCCTCGGCATAGCCGGTGGTTCCACCGCCGATGGTGCGGCGGTGGAACAGCAGGCCCCCGACGGCGGCACGGGCCAGCAGTGGCGGCGTATCGGCTGGTGAACCACCGGAGCGGCGGGTGACCGCGGCGAAGGGCCGGGGTGGCGGGAGCGGGTCGCCGTCCCCCGGCCCCTGTGAGCCGGTCCAGGACGACCGTCCTCAGAACGCCGTCAGGGGCTGTTCGGTCCAGATCGTCTTGCCGCGCTCGGTATAGCGGCTGCCCCAGCGGGTGGTCAGCTGGGCGACGAGGAAGAGACCGCGGCCGCCCTCGTCCGTGGTGAGCGCGCGGCGCAGCCGGGGCTGGGTGCTGCTCGGGTCCGACACCTCGCACACGAGCACGCGGTCGAGGATCAGCCGCAGGACGACGGGGCCGCCGCCGGCGTACCGGATGGCGTTGGTCACGAGCTCGCTCACGATGAGCTCCGTACTGAAGAGCAGCTCGTCGAGTCCCCACGCCTCCAACTGGGCGTTGACGTGGGCGCGGGCGTTCTGAACGGCGGCCGGATCCGCCGGGTACTCCCACGTCGCCATCGACCCCTCGGGTACGGCGTCGGTACGGGCGAGCAGGAGCGTGATGTCATCCGGCGGGTGCTCCGCATGAGGAATCCGCGCCAGCAGGGAACTGCCCAGGGAGTCCAGACCGCCTTCGGCCGGGGACAGTTCCGCCAGCGCGGTCTTCAGCAGCTCCGACCCGCGTCCGACATCCCGCCCGAGCAGCCCGTCCGTGTACATGACGAGAGTGCTCCCCGGCCGCAGCGTCACACTCATGACGTCGAAAGGGTTGTCGCCGACCCCGAGAAGCGGACCCGGTGTGACGGGCACGAAGCCGACATCGCCCTCGGGTGTGATCAGAGCAGGAGGCGGGTGCCCGGCGGAGGCCATCTGGCACACCCGGCTGACCGGGTCGTACACCGCGAACAGACACGAGCCGCCCACGCTGTCGGGCTCGGACGCCTCCCGCTGCATCCGCCGCACCAGATCGTCCAGCCGGGTCAGCAGCTCCTCGGGCGGCAGGTCCAGGTCGGCGAGCGTCTGGACGGCGGTACGCAGGCGCGCCATGGTCGCGGCCGCCTCCAGGCCGTGCCCCACGACATCACCGACGACGAGACCGACGCGCAGTGAGGACAGGTCGAAGGCGTCGAACCAGTCACCCCCGACACTCACGGCCCCGCCCGCCGGCAGGTACACGCCGGCCGTCTCGGCCGCCGTGCTGCTCGTTGCCGCCGGGGGCAGCAGACTGCGCTGAAGGACCACGGCTGTCTGGTGTTCGCGGGCGAACCGGAAGGCGTTGTCGATGGCCGTCGCCGTACGGCCGCACAGGTCGTGCATCAGCTTGATGTCGGTCTCGTCGAAGGGCGTGGCGGTACTCGTGCGGTAGACCGCCGCGTACCCGAAGAAGCGACCGCCGCGGTACAGCGGGCAGCCGAGCGAATCGTGCATGCCCGCGGGCAGGAAGGCGCGCATCAGGGCGGGATCGCCGCCGAGGATCCGCCGGGACAGCTCCACGTCGGCGGCGAGCACCCCGCCGACCGACTTGGCGGCGATCTCGGGCGTCTCCGCGACGCGCGGGATGGGCTCGCCGACCTGGATCAGCCGGGACGGCCAGTCCCCGTCCGCGGCCCGGACCGCCACGCGGCGAGGGGCGGACGCGACCTGGCCCGGGTAGCCCGGCGCCGGATCGCGGCCCTCCAGGACGTCATCGGGATAGTCCACGGTCGCGTAGTCCCCGAGAGCCGGTACGAGAATCGCCATGAGGTCCTCGGCCACCTGGACCACGTCGAGCGACTCCCCGATCTCGAAGGCCTGGCGGTACGTGTCGGCATGGCGCGGTGAACCCGCGTCCGTGACCCTGGAGACCTCGACCATGATGCCCACCGGCGTGCCGAACTGGTCGTCGACGCGGAAGCACGACAGGGCGAGCGCCGTGACACGGCCGAGCGGGCCCACCTCGTAGACGAGGGAGGCGACGGCCTTTCCGGTGGCCGCGACCAGCTCGAAGGCGGCCCGGGAGGCACCGCCGCCGTCGCGGGCGGTGAGCCGGCACAACCAGTCGTCCTCGGCATCCTCCGGGCGCAGGGCCTCCATCGCGGCATTCGTCCGTACGAGTCCCAGCCCCATGTCGAACTGAGCGACCCCGATGCCGTCCTGCGCGAGGAGCGCGCGTGCCACGTCCCGGTCCTGGTCCGTACCGTCCGGCCCGCCGGGCATCAGCATCAGCACCAGCCGCTCGGCGGAACCGTCCGCCTCCGCGATCAGCAGGTCGACCTCCACCACCAGCCCCGAGCGCTGCCGCAGCCGGGCCCGGCACCGGGCCGCGCCGTCGCTGCGACGCCCGGCCGTCCCGGGCTCGGCCAGGAGGCGGGAGGCGGGCTGTCCCGCCATGTCCGCGGTGGTCCATCCGAGCATGTCCTGCGCCGCCCGCGACCACCAGGTGACGCGGCCGTGCTCGTCCATCATCGCAGTCGCGACGCCCTCCAGAGCGGACCGGCTCCGATGAGCGCCGTCAGGGCGTTCTGGGCTGTTGCTCGGTCCCACGAGGGGGCGCCCCCTTGCCGACAGGTGGATTCCCTGCTGTGGATTCCCTGCTTCTGCCAGCATGCGCCAGCCTGGCGGGCGAAGCACGTCGGAGCAGGACCGGTCAGCGCCGCGGGCCCGTGAGACCAGCCCCGACGACCTGGCGGTCCGGCCCATCGGGCCGCCAGGTCGTCGGGTCGTCGGGGCTGAGCGTCAGCCGCCGAAGGACCAAGGGCCGAAGCGGCCCCACGCGATGAAGAGCGCAAGCGCGAGGTACACGCTGTTCAGCAGCACCAGTCTGGACTGGCCGAGACGGCCGTGGGTGATCATGGCGCCGATCATGAGGGCGATCCAGCAGGTAGCCGTCACCGGGACCATGACCGGCGCGATGTCGAGCACGGCAGGCAGGATCAGGCCGATCGCGGCCAGGATTTCGAGGACCCCGAGGCTCTTGACGAAGCCGGTGCCGGCGTCCTGCGTCCATTCCCCGCCGTGCTGCGCGGCCAGTCTCGCCTTGGGGACGAAGGTCTTGCTGATGCCGCCGGCCAGGGCGACCGCGGTCAGCAGTCCGGTGGCGATCCAGAGAGCGAGGTTCATGAGTGGTCTTCCAGTCCTGTCAGAAGTGGGTGCGGTGCCTCGGGTAACGGGTGCGGATCAACGGGCGACGGGCCGAGGGCACGGTCGGGGGCCTCCCGGGGCAGCGGCCGGAGGGCGGGCGCCCGGTCACCGTCGGTGTCCGTCGATGTCGTCAGACGGGCCGGTGCCCCTGCTCCCGGGGCGGTGAGCCCGTGAGCGGGGTGGAGTCGAGGTATCTCACCTCGTAGACGCGTTCGCTGAATCTCCAGCCGTCGAGCGTGCGCCGGTAACTGTCGTGGTAGAGGGCGTAGTTCAGGTGCGAGCTGCCGTCGTGCATCCGCCCGAACTCCTGGACGTGCACCCGCCCGGTCGCCGTGTCGCCGTCGAGCCGGATGACGCCGGGGTGGATGTTCTGAACGAAGAACTCCCACAGTCCCTGCCCCCACTCGATCCCCGCGCGGATCTCCTCACGGCTGAGGAACTCCTTGCCGATGTGCGGCCATCGCATGGCGCCGTCAGGTGTGAACAGCGAGGCGACGCGGTCGAAGTCGCGCATCATCACCGCGTCGGTGACCTCGGCGCACAGCGCGCCGATCTCGAAGCGATCGGCCACGGCCTGCACAGTGCTCATCGGGGGCCCCTGCCTTGTCGATGCGTCGGTCAGGCGGCTGCCGCCTGACCGGTGGGTGATGTGTTCAGCATCGACTCGGGCCGGCGGCGGAACAATGTAGAGTCCGTGGACCTATTCATAACCTGGGAGTTATGTATGGAGCTCCGTGACATCGAGATCTTCCTGACCCTGGCCGAAGAACTGCACTTCGGCCGCACCGCCGAGCGGCTTCACGTGTCCCAGGCCCGCGTCAGCCAGGCCGTCAGCAGACAGGAACGCCGGCTCGGCGTGGCCCTGTTCGACCGCACCAGCCGCCGTGTGGCCCTGACCCCCGTCGGCCGGCGCCTGCGCGAAGACCTCCAGCAGGCGCTCGACCTCCTCCACGCGGGACTCGCCCGCGCCCAAGCGGCAGGACCGGCCGCGGGCCGGACCCTGCGGCTGGGCGTCTTCGGCCACGCCGGACACGAACTGCGGCCCCTCGTCGACGCGTTCCGCACCCGTTACCCCGGCAGCGACATCCGGTTCGGCGAGATCAACGGCACCGACGCCTTCACCGCTCTGCGCACCGGAGAGCACGACGCGCACGTGCTGTGGCTGCCCGTCGCCGAACCGGACATCACCGTCGGGCCGACCGTGCTCACCGGAGGCCGTGTGCTGGCCGTGGCCGCGGACCACCCGCTCGCCCGACGCGGCAGTGCGTCCCTGGAAGACCTCGCGGACAACCACGTGGTCGACCTCGGCCCCGATGCCCCCGAGTACTGGGTCGCCTCCATGGTCCCCACCCGCACCCCTCTCGGCCGCCGCATTCCCCGCGGCCCGGCCGCGCGCACGTTCCACGAGATCCTCTCTCTGGTCGCCGCCGGCCGCTGCGTCCACCCGCTGGGCGAGATCGCCGCCCGCTACAACAAGCCCCCCGGCATCGTCTTCCTGCCGCTCGACGACGCCCCCACCCTCGAATGGGCCCTCACCTGGCGCACCACCGCTGACGGCCCCACTATCCGGGCGCTGGCCCAGACCGCCACTGAACTCGGTCCGATCACGCTGTGACGACACCCGGGATCACGGCCGGCGCGGCCGTATCGCCTCCTGCCGGGGTGTCTGCACGGCCTGCTGTACTCGACGGCGCGGTGGCCGTCCTCGAAGGCCGCCGAGACGGGTCCGCCGCTCCTGCCGTACGCCTACTGAGCCTCCCGGACCGCCACAGCGGGGCCGGCCGCGCCCACTACGGCAGCAGGGCCCGGACCACGAGATGCGGTCCGGGCCCTGCTGCCGTGCGGTGCCGTTCCACGGCGGCGATGCGTCAGCTCTGCGTGGTGTCGTCGCCCGTCTCCCCGGCGCCCTCGCCCGCGTCCGCCTTCTCGCGCATCTTGCGTACGAGCTCCGCCTTCCGGTCGGCCGCCTGCTGGCGGTCGAGGTTGCGGTGCGGACCGTTGTTCTGCCGCTCGGCGCGGGACAGCTTCTTGCGCTGACCGCCGCCCATGCCCACGGGGTTGTTGATGTTCTTGCTGTCGGTCACGGGTTCTCCCGGTCGTGAGGTGAAGTGATCTACGGATTCATCGGTGGGGGACGGGCGGCGACGTCGAAGGACGTCAGCAGGGGCCCATCACGCTCTCACTCGTAAATCGGCGTCCTGAAGAACATGGCAAAGAGGTTACCCGGTTCCGCCGGCCCCGCATCCCAACCCCCACCCGCTCCCTGCTCCCGCGGCTGACCGGGACTGCGGCATCTCCGTCACAGCGGCCCCGGAAACCCGTTTGGCGGGCGGGTCCGGCCACTGCTACGTTCCCGGAGGCCGTGCAAGAGACCGAGGAGGTGGTACCCGTGAACGCAACATCGACGTGGGTGCTCTCCTTCGGGGTCACGGTCGGGCGATAGGTCGTCCGGGAGCGCCTGTTCAGCGCACTCCCGAAAGGCACGACCATGCACTTCACTTCTGAACAGCGCCTCGACGAGGACGGCCTCATCGAGCGCGAGTTCACCCTCGGCGAGATCCCGGGCATCCTGTGGACGCCCGTATCGTCATCCGCACCGGCGCCACTGATCCTGCTGGGACACCCTCCCCTCGGGCTGGGCAGGATGTACCCCCGACTGGTGGCCAGGGCCCGTCACTGCGCGGCGCAGGGCTTCGCCGCTGCCACCATCGAACTCCCCGGAAGCGGCGACCGGCCCCGCTGGCCCGCCATCGAACAGGCCCGCGCCGATCTGCGCCGCGCCGTTCAGGCCGGCGAGCCGGTCAGCGACGAGATCGTCGACGCCCTCGTCCTCCCGCTGGTCGACAAGGCGGTCCCGGAATGGCAGGCGGCACTGGACGGCCTCCTGTCGCTGCCCGAGATCGGCGGACCTGTCGGCTACTCGGGCGGAGTGATCTCCATCGGGACCCGGCTGGCCGTGGCCGAGCCGCGCATCGAGGCCGCCGTTCTCTTCGCCGGGAGTTTCGTGCCCCGCGCCATGTTCGACGAGGCACGGCAGGTCACCATTCCGCTGCACGTCCTGCTGCAGTGGGACGACGAGGGGAACGACCGGCAGGCGGCTCTGGACCTGTTCGACGCCTTCGGCTCGAAGGAGAAGACGCTGCACGCGAACATGGGCGGCCACACCGGCGTCCCGGAGTTCGCAGGCAACGCCGCAGACCAGTTCTTCTCCCGACATCTGAAGTGAGGCGAGGCGAGCGGCGCCACGGCTGACTAGTAGGGGATGAACCGCCCACGGCGTGGCGGTTCGAAGGCCCGGCGCCGTCCGCGGGCCGGTCCTGACCTGCCGGCGGACGGCGTCGGCAGCCCCGCCGTGCGTTCCGCGTCAGGAGGCGGGAGGCCCCTGCGGGGAACGGAGGACGAGCAGGGTGATCTCGCTGGGGGCGAAGACGCGGAACGGCGGACCCCAGAAACCGGTCCCGCGGCTGGTGTAGAGGAGGGTGCGGGTCCCGTGGTGGCTGAGCCCTGCCAGGGCCGGCTGGTCGAGGCGGACAAGGTGGTGGAAGGGCCAGATCTGGCCGCCGTGGGTGTGACCCGAGAGCTGGAGGTCGATGCCGCTCGCTGCTGCCCGGTCGATGAACTTGGGCTGGTGGGCCAGGAGCAGGACGGGCAGGTCGGGGTCGGCTCCGTCCAGGGCTCCGGCGAGGTGGGCGCGGTGGCCGGCCAGGCCTGAGGACTCGGCGGTGACGTCGTCCACACCGGCGACCACCAGGGTGTCGCCGCCGCGTTCGAGCAGCAGGTGACGGTTGCGCAGTGGCTCCCAGCCCAGTTCGTCCATCAGGTCGACCCAGCCCTGGGCCTCGCTGTAGTACTCGTGGTTCCCGGTGACGTAGACGCGGGCCCGGGTGGCTTGCACGGTGCCGAGCGGAGCGGCCTGGGCGCGGCGGCGTTCGGCCGTGCCGTCCGCGATGTCCCCGGTGTGGCAGACCAGGTCGGCCTCCAGGGTGTTGACCTTCTCGCAGACCCGCTCCGACCAGCGGGCGCGGTCCAGCGGACCGTAGTGGGTGTCGGTGATGAGGGCGACGCGGGTGCCGTCCAGCCCGGCCCCCAGTCGCGGGAGCTCCACGTCGAGCCGGCGCACCCGCGGCACCCGGCGGGCTTCGGCGTACCCCCAGGCGAGCAGCACGGCGGCCACGCCGAGGACCGCCCATGTGACGATCCGGGCCCGGCTCTGTCCGTCGCCGACGCCGGCCACGGTCAGCGCGAGTCGCAGCACGACGCCGAGCAGCACGGACCAGGTGAACAGCACCCAGCTGGTCCCGAGGAGGGTGTCTCCGATGATCGCTGCCCAGTCCTGCTGCCGCCGGCCGTGACCGCGCATCATCGCGAGCGGCATGATGATCAGACCGAGAACGAACAGGGCGGTGCCGCCCAGCGCCACGGGGAGCGGCCAGTGCTGGCCGGCGTGCAGCAGCACCCAGCAGGGCACGGCCCACAGCAGGACGGGGGCGATCAACGGGATGTAGCGCATCAGGCGCCGCAGTCGACTCTGCTCGGCCGCCTGCGCCGCACCGTCCGAGGATCGCGCCTCACTGGTGTCGGTCACGCTTCCCCTCCTCAACTAGCCGGACTGTCTGCGCGCGCACTGTACCCGGTCGTCCTGACGGCCCGAACCGGAGCTGACCGGGAGGAGGCGGCGACCTCGTCGCCGGCCCAGGTCCAGGTCAAGGGCTTGGACGCGACCCCAGGCCTCGGGCCCCGGATGCCGGCGGCCGTGTGACGGGCGCGCCGATGGCTGTGCAAGCCGGTCCCGGCGACCGGCTGCCGGGCTAACCTGCGGGCGTGAGCACCGGACGCGAAGACCCAGAGGCACCGCAGTGGTTGACGGACACCAGGGCGTCCTACGATGCCGACGCCACCAGCTACGCGGACGAGGTGCGCAACCTCCTGGCCGAACTGCCGGCCGAGCAGGATGCCATGGCGCTGTTCGCCGAGCGGGTGCGGGCACAGGGCGGCGGACCGGTCGCGGACGTGGGGTGCGGGCCCGGGAGGATCACCGCCCACCTGAGGGACCTCGGTGTGGATGCCTTCGGAATCGATCTGTCGCCCCGGATGATCGAGGTGGCACGGCGTGAGCATCCGGGTGTGCACTTCGAGGTGGGGTCGATGACACAACTCGGCCTTGCGGAAGGCGCGTTGGCTGCCCTGGTCGCCTGGTACTCGATCATTCACGTCCCCGACGAGGCGATCGGCGCGGTCCTGGCCGGCTTCCGCCGCGTGCTGCGGCCCGGTGGTCTGCTGCTGGTGGGCTTCCATACCGGGGAGGCCGCGTCCCCCGATGCGCAGGAGAGCAGGGGCCGCTGGCCGGAGTCCTACGTACGCCGTCGCCGGCCGAGCCAGGTCGCCGCGTGGATCGAGGAGGCCGGCTTCACCGTCGAGACCCACCCCACGCTCACGTCGGCCGCGAACAGGCTCGGCGGAGTGCTGCTGGCGCGCCGCTAGTGCTGTGACCGGGATGGTTCACCGTGGTGAGGAGACGGTTCACGGGACGGGCGCGGTCCGCGAGGTGACTGGTATTACTGGTGCATGCAGGAAGAAACCGCGCGATCCGCGATCGACACGTTCATCTCCGCGTTCAACGCCTCGGACGACAGCTATGTGACTGCGCTGCTCTCCCAGGCCCTAACCTCGGACGTGGTCTTCTGGGGACCGTTGGGCCGCAGTGAGGGGATCGAGGCGGTCGAGCGGTTCGTGCTGGACATCCGGCGCCACCCCGCGGGGACCGGCACGATGGTGCGCTGTTCGGCGGTGGACATGCCGGACGAGTGGGCCCGGTACCAGTGGGTCTTCACGACGCCGGACGGAGGCCCCCGCCTGGCGGGAACGGACGTCGTCCATCTGCGGCGGAGCCTCATCGACCAGGTCATCGTCTTCGCGGGGGAGATCGAGCCGTCCGCCTCCTGAGTCGTTCTCCTCAGGCGCCGTCCTTTCCTGAACCGGCCCCGTTCGGGGCTCCGGGTCTGCCCAGCCGAGACTGGTGGGGCGGGTGGTGGCCGTCTGGACGACGAAGTCCTCGTCGTCATGGCTGAGCAGGCGGGACGGCCTCCCGCCCACCGAGGGTCCAGGCAGGGCAGGCCGATCTCGTTGAACCAGCGGTCGGATCGGACGTCACCGCACATCCAACCGCCACGACGACCAACCCGGCGAACCTATGCGGTCACAGCGATAGACAACGGCCCGTCGCTCAGCGGGACCAGCAGGCCTCCGGGACAAGCACGCCCCCCCCAGGTGTGCGGCTGAGGTGTCAGTCCCCTGAAGTATCCTTCCGGCCACCGCACTCGACTGGGAGGACCAGAGAATTGACTGGCCTGTCTGCTTTCCCGCTGCCCTTTCACACGTCCCGTTCCATATCGTTCGCGACTCCCCGGACACTGCGGGAAATCCAGATGATGCGGTGCAGCGCACACATCCGGGCGAAGCCGGGGTGGGTCGACAAGATGAAGGACGCCGGAATCGTCGCCAAATGGACGGGGGAGGCGATCGCCCAGGGGCTCACCGAAGCGCAGGTCGGTTACGTCCTCGATGAACTTCCGCACTACGCCGCGCTGCGGGACGGACGAACCGGTGTCGAGGTGTCCACTGTCGACGGGGTGTGGCAGTCGGACACACTGATCGACGGCACACTCGAATCCCGGCTTCGCGAGGCGGTTCGGGTTCTGGAACAGGTCCCCGAAGCGGAGAAGGACTGGCATCCCGGATCCGACGGTCAGGTACTGGATCTGGTTCATCCCTCACTGTTCTGTCTGGTGAACGAAGTGAGCGGCGCGCCCGAACGTGCTTGGCGGAACCCGACGAACCGCTACTCCAAGTACGAGTTCTCGGAGAAGTTCCAGTGGCTGCCCACGGACGTCGACATCAGTGACGACGGCGACGCCGTCTTCCGTTCGTACGTCAACAACGTTCATCCCGAGACCCATCGCGAACTGGCCTCCGTCCTGCCGGACCTGTTCGCGCGCATGCGCCCGCTGCTGGAGAACGTACTCACCGATCTCCGCCATCCGCGGCCTCTGCGGATCGAGGCCGATCCCTTCGGTTGGTACGACTCGGAGCCGGTGCATCCGGACAAGTCCGCCTTCAGCGATGACGAGGCCTACGCGGAGGCTGTCCGCGTATGGGAAGCGGCCCAGGACGACTGGTGGGAGAACCGTCGGCCGGTCGTCCCGGACGCCCCGGCCTTCGCCCCGCCCGCGCTGCCCGATGAATCGGCCCGGGTCGACCTGCGCGGCCGCCGTCTCCAGGTCATCGTCAAGCTCGCCACGATTCATCTCACCCCGGAGAATCCCGGGTACGACGGCGGTTCCTGGCATGTCGAGGGGATGATGAACGAGCGGATCGTCTCGACCGGAATCTACTACTGGGACAGCGAGAACATCACCGAGAGCCGGCTGGGTTTCCGTGCGGCCCTCGACGATCCGGACTACGAACAGAACGACGACAACGGTCTGCGTGACGTCTACGGCCTGGAGGACGAGGACGCGCTGAACCAGATGCTGGGATCGGTATCGACCCCAGCGGGCCGCTGCCTCGCGTTCCCGAACATCCTGCAGCACCGTGTCGACTCATTCCGCCTCACGGATCCGACTCGGCCGGGACACCGAAAGATTCTCGCGTTCTTCCTGATCGATCCGTCGGAAAGGATCGTCTCGACCTCGGATGTGCCACCGCAGCAACCGTGGTCCGACACCTCGACCATGACGCTTGAACAGGCGAAGGCGTATCGCGAACAACTCATGCAGGAACGCAAGTTCTTCGTCGACGAACACAACGAACAGCTCTACGAACGCGAGTTCTCCCTCTGCGAGCACTGAACCTCTTCGATTCCGTGCATCAATTCCGGAACGTTCGAAGGGCTGTGACGTGCCGTCAAGCGGTGCGTTCCTGACGGGCGGACCTCGTGGGCTTCCGCCCGTCGGAACGGCTGAGCCGGTCGATGATCCGAGGGCTGAGGATCAGTCGTTCGAGCCGACCGTGTTGTCGTGCCCGGCGTTGAAGACGTCGTCGGCGGCGAACTGGGTCCAGTCGCCGAAGACGATCGTGTAGGAGCTGCCCTCCGGGACGGTCACGTTCACATCGGCGCTGGCGGCTGACGCACCGCCCAGGACGATGGCGAGAGCGGCGGCCGCGGTCAGTACGGAGGAGACAGAGCGCATGGAAGTGCCTTTCGAGGTGGTGGACGAAGGGTGATCGGGACCCGACGTGTCGCGGGGACACGTCGGGATGCCCTTGGCCCGGTCAGCTTGCGCGGGCTCGTGCGCGCGCCTGCCGCGCCACACGGTTGATCAGGCCGAAGTCACCTGCATGGCTTCTCCCGTTCGACAGCCCGTGCACTTGATCCGCAGCCGGTCCTCCCGCTCTCCGGGAGCCGGCCGGCGAGAGTCGTGCCGCCGCGACATCGTCACGCCGGGGCATCAGTTCGTCCGAGGGCTGTAACAGACTGGGATCCGGGGTGGCCGACTGAGGGGAGACAACCAGAATGGCTGTGTAGAGCTTGAGGCATCGACCGGCCCCAAGGGCTGGTCTCGGGGGAGTGGGAACACACAATGCACTCGAACACAGTGAGAGTCGGATCCATGCGTCAGGGCCTGCGCGGCGCCCTCCTGGGTGCTGCCGCGGTCGCGGCCCTTCTGGGGACTACCGCATGCCAGCCCTCCGGGGGCGAGGACAACGCCGGGCCGTCGGCCTCCGCTTCGGTCGGAGAGAACACGTCGAAGAGCCCCGGGTCGTCGGGCGACTCCGGCACCGCCGAATCCGGTAGTGGTGGCTCGACCGGCGAGACGACCGGGGACAGCGGCGAAACCAGCGGGGGCAACGGCACCAAGTACCAGGACTGCAAGGTCACCGACCTCAACACCGCGGTCGAGCTGCAGGACGCGGCCGGGGAGACCCCCCGCCACTTCCTGCTGACGGTGACCAACGGAAACAAGAAGCCGTGCGTCCTCAACGAGGCCCCGCAGGTGCGGCTCGGGGCGGGCAACGACGCCGCCGTCGTCCAGACGCTCGAAGAGCCGGACACGGAGCCCGTCGTCGTCGAAGGGGACGGCAAGGCCTACGCAGGCCTGTACGTCTTCGGCAATGACGAGGGCGGGGAGGCGGAGTACGAGCAGTCCGACCGGTTCACCGCCACCCTGGTCGCCGGAGAGGGCACCGAACTCAACGGAACGCTCGTCTTCGACCTGCCCGACGGCCTCTCGTCCGTCTCCTACGACGACGCGGCACGGGTGAACGGCTGGGCCGGCACCGAGGGCCTGGCGATGCGCCCGATCAACCAGCTCTGACGCCGGGCATGTGAACGCCGCCCGTCTCTGATCCGGACCCGCGAATGCGGTGATGCCTGCGAAGGTTCCCAGGCGGTCGAGACGTGCGGCGGGACCGGTTTGCCGAGGAGACCTACCGCGCCGGGCTGATGCTCGGCTGCTACTCCCTGGCCCTGTCCGGCTTCGTCAAGGCCTTCGCCGCTCTCGTCGGCGAGCCCCCGGCCGCTACCGCAGCCATTGACTCCCTGCCGAGTGCGGCCAGGAGTTCGCCTTCGGATCACTCGGCGGGGATTCGGTCACCGGCCTGCTCTATCGTCATCTGCATGGATCAAGGTGAGCTGATCGCAGAGTTGGAACTGGCGACTGGTGACAAGGAGTTGACGGCGCGAATCGTACGCGGCCTGGCCGAGCCCGGTGCTGCTGCCGCGCCCGGGCTGGTCGCCGCGCTGGGCACGGTGAGCCGTCAGGCGATGTGGGGTCTGCGGGACGCCCTGCACCTCATCGGCCCCGCCGCCCTCGATGCCGCTATTGCCGCACGCGCCAGGGCGGAGAAGGTGCCCGACTGGTGGGAGCTGGGGCATGTGCTGCGCGGTTTCGACGAGCGGTGCCTGCCGCAGTACGTGTCCGCGCTGTCGCATCCCATGAAGGAGATACGGCAGCAGGCACTGTGGGGTCTGCAGAACCTCGGCGGGTCCGCCGCCACTGCCGTGATGGATGTCATCCCGTTCCTCGCCGACGCCGACAGCTACACGCGTTACCAGGCCGAGAAGACAGTCCGCGCCATCGGCAGGCAGGCGGGCCCGGAGCTGCGGGGCGTCCGCCGTGACGGTCCCGCCCGTCTGCGGAGACACGCACTGAACGCACTGGCCCTCATCGGCGGCGAGGCCGAGATCGGCGAGCGGGACCTGCACGTCCTGGAGCGGCTGGTGCGGATCAAGACGACCCAGGACATCCCGGAGAGCCTCCCCGAGTACCGCTGGCTGGCTGTCCCCGGCGCGACGTACGAGGGTCTCTTCGCGGCCATGGGGCTGCACGACAGAAGGCCGTGCACCGTCGCGATGGGCCTGGCCGCGATGGAGAACGACGTTGCCCTCGTGGCGGACTCCGAGGGTGCGGAGCGGGCGGTGTACCGCGTGTTCGTCACCCCGGAACTGGATGGCTGGCGGCTGGTCTACGCCGACACACCGCTGTGGGAGATGCACTGGGACGTCGACGGTCTGCTCGGCAGAATCAGTGCCGCCTGCGGGCAGGCGCAGTTCTTCTTCCAGGACGACCACAGCGATTCGATGGTCTGGTCCCTCGCCGTCGACGGCGAGGTGCGGCGCAGCTACTGGCGCTACGGGGACCCGGAGTGGCGGGGAGAGCCGCTGGACTGGGAGGAACCTCTCAGCGCGGACCCGGACTTCGACCCCGAAGACGGCCAGGCGGCGAACGCCACCCAGGCATCCAGCGTCGACAGTGCCGCCGGCGAGCTTTCCCTCGACCCGACCGGGGTCGGCGAGCACACTTCCATGAGCGGCCACGGGTGGCTGGCGATCACGGAGGAGGGTGTGGGCCACCAACCGTTCACCGGGGCGCTGCGCATCTAGGACCTCCTCCTCCCCCGGCCGCCTGTTCGGCTGTCACCGGCAGCCCGGTACATTCCGTGTGAAGGAGCATTCCCTCGGGGGGAAGCGACGTATGTATCGGTCCGTCGAAGCGGAGCTGACTCAGTGGGAACCTTCGGCCGGTTGCCGGACACGAACAGAGCATGGAACTGAATGACGCTGGTCCCGCCGTCCCGGTCGGAGGGGTTTCTGACCGAGAGCTCTGGGCGAGGGCCGTCGACGGCGACCGTGAGGCGTTCGGCCGGATATTCGACCGCCACGGGAAAGCCGTCTACAACCACCTGTTCCGGCGCACGGCCGACTGGGCGGAGGCCGAGGACCTCACATCGACCGTGTTCCTGCATGCCTGGCGTCGGCGGTCGGAGACGGTGCTGGACCGCGAATCGGCCTTGCCGTGGCTGCTGGGCATCGCCGATCGCCTGCTGTCGAACACCTGGCGGCGGCTGAGACGGGCCGAGGCACTCCTGCGCCGGCTCGTCTCGCACGACGAGCCGGTCGGCGACCACGCGGACCGCGTCGCCGGCCGGGTCGACGACGAGCTTCGCATGTCGGAGATCCACCGGGCGCTGGCTCGGCTGCCGCGCCACGAACGCGAAGTCGTCGAGCTGTGCATGTGGTCGGGCCTGGATCAACAGGCGGCCGCGGCAACGCTGGGGGTGGCGGTCGGGACCGTGAAGTCCAGACTGCACAGGGCCCGGCGGAGGCTGGGGGCCGACCTCGTCGACAGAGCTGCGGCTCCCGCGTCATTCAGTTCCAGGAATCCCGTCAACGCGGAAGAGGTCGCACGATGAATCACAATCAGGGCATTCCTGCGGCTCCTTCCGATCGTGATCTGCCGAACCACCGGCGGACCCGAGAGGAGCTCCTGATGAAGATCGACTCAGAGAACGAACGTGGTTCGGTGCAACGCAGGTGGGGGGTACCGCTCGCCGTCGCCACCGGCGTCGTCGCGATGAGCGTCACGGCCGTCACCGTCCTCAGCGGAACGGGGGACGCCACTCCGCATCTCGCCGGTCCCGCCGGGAACCCGACGAGAGCCGCCTCGTCGCCGAGCCCGAAGGCAGCGCAGACTCGCGAGAGCTCCGCCCCGGACACGTACACCGTCACCAGCGGGAAGACGACCCCGATCGACGCCGGGACCGCCGCCAGGATCCTGGCCTCGTGCCTGGGCTCTGACGCCTCGCGATTCCACTCGGTGGTCGCGGTCCGCACCCCCGTCGCCACGAAGGACTGGGACGGCGTGGTCGTCGCCGTCGACTCGGCCGGTCAGTACGTGCAGTGCCAGTCGAAGGGCGACAAGGGCAGCAGCCAGGACCACCCGCCCACGTTCATCAACAACCGCCTGTGGGGCACCGGTCGCACGATCGGGTACTTCGACTCCTTCGGCCCGACCCCGGGCCAGAAGCAGGGCCTCGTGCTGGGCGCCGGACACTACACATCCGGCATCGCAAAGATCACCGTCAGCTACGACGACAACCCCAAGCAGTACCCGGCGGTCATGGCAGGCGGCGCGTTCGTCTACGCGGCGGCCGTCTCCGCCGACCACCCGAAGCCGCATTCCGCAGGTCCCAACGCCTACGTCCATGCCTACAACGCGTCCGGCAAGGAGATCTACAACCAGAAGACGGACCCGCAGTTCGCCGACCAGCCGTAGACAGGCCCTCTACGCACCTCGGTGCTGCCCCGGCGATGTGCCGGCGCAGCACCGAGCAGTGCTTCGTCCTCGCGCTGTCCGATGTCCACGTGTTCGAGCAACTCCCGTAGAGGCAC
This sequence comes from Streptomyces sp. NBC_01257, assembly GCF_035917255.1. NCBI lineage: Bacteria > Bacillati > Actinomycetota > Actinomycetes > Kitasatosporales > Streptomycetaceae > Streptomyces > Streptomyces sp. NBC_01257. Next base: position 441,706 of record NZ_CP108472.1, on the reverse strand, counting down.
GTCCCTTTCGCTCTCCGGGATCCTTCCTCCGCCCCGTACCGCGGTAGCACCTCCACATTGGCTCCCCGGTATGACGCCCCGCGCGCAGCCCTCCCCGCACGCTCCACCCGTCAGGACGAGCATCGGGAGAGGGCGGAACATGAGGCTACGCAGCGGCACGCGATGGATGCCGGGACCCCGGCCGTACGGCACCGCCTTCCGCGCATCGCGGAAGGGACGCCCGTGACTTCCGCACCGGCTCCCGCGACGGCTCCCTCGATTCCCATCGGCAAGGGCGCTGTCGCGGCCCTCGGCACGCTGGCGGTCGCCACCGGTGCCCTGGAGTCGGTGGTGACGCCGACGCTTCCGCTTCTGCAGCGCGAGCTCGGCATGAGCCCCGCCGAAGGGGCGTTGCTCAGCATCGTGCTCCTCATCACCGGCGCGCTCGTCACCCCGATCGCGGGCAAGCTCGGCGACCGCTACGGGGGGAGGCGGGTGCTGATCCGGCTGATGGCGGTGGTCTCGGCCGGTGGCCTGGTGTCCGCTCTGGCGCCGAACCTGCCGGTGCTGCTGCTCGGCCAGATTCTGCAGGGGGCGATGGTGGGCGCGCTGCCCCTGTCGTTCATCCTGGTGCGCCGTCACCTCCCCGCGGGGGAGTCGAAGGTGGCGATCGGGACGGTCAGCGGACTGTTCGTCGGAGGCGGGATGGCGGGAACGCTGTCGGCCGGGCCCGTGGCGGAAGGTCTGTCCCGTCACTGGATGTTCGCCCTGCCGACGTTCGCGGTCATCGGATCCACCGTGCTGGTGAACAGGCTGATGCCGCACGACCCGCCGGGCCGCTCGGACGACGCCCGTATCGACTGGCCCGGCCTGGCTCTCCTGAGCGGGATGCTGGTCACGCTCATGCTCGTCCTCGCGAAGGCACCGGACATCGGCTCGCAGCCGCTCGTACTGGGTGCCCTCGTCGTGCTGCTCGTGGCCTTTGTGGCCGGATGGACCGCCGTCGAGCGGCGTGCGGAATCGCCGATGGTCGATCCGCGCATGCTGGCACGGCCCGCCATGTGGAAGTCGTGTGTGCTGACGTTCATGCTCTGCGTCGGCACCTCGGTGGCGGTCTACCTCGTTCCGCAACTGTTCGCGGTGTCCGCCGACACGTACGGATTCGGGGCCGGCGCCACCGAGATCGGCTTCTTCCTGCTGCCGGGCGCCGTGGCCGCGTCACTGGCCGGGCCGATCGGCGGGCTCGGAGCGCGGCGCTTCGGCTCGCGGGCCGTGGTCGTCGCGGGGACGGTCGTCATGGCCTCCGCCCTGGTGGCCCTGGCGGCCGTCCACACCCAGGTCTGGCACCTCGTCATCGGCAAGGCGCTGATCGCGCTGGCCAACGGCCTGTGCGTGACGGCGATGGTGACCGGCACCGCGACATCCGTCGACCGGGGTGACACGGGCATCGCCACCGGACTGGTCCTGGTGACGCGCGTGCTCGGCTACGCCGTGGGTGCGCAGGTCGCAGGTGCGCTCCTCACGGCAGGCACCCCTTCCGGCTCGGACGTCCCGGCCGAATCGGCTTTCGCCACCGGCTTCGTCATCGCGGGCGCCGTCACCGCGCTGTCCCTGATCGTCGCCCGTACCATGGACAAAGGAGTCAACGCATGACCCGCACCGACCTGTTGAGCAGTGTCCGTCCCGCACGCAAGCGCACGGTGCTGATATCCGGCGCCGGTATCGCGGGAGCCGCCCTCGCGTTCTGGCTGACCCGCTACGGATACGCGGTGACGGTGGTCGAGAAGGCAGGCACACTTCGGGCCGGTGGTTATCCGGTCGACGTGCGCGGCACCGCACTCGGCGTTGTCCGGAGGATGGGCATCCTGCCGCAGCTGCGGGACGCGCACATCGACTCGCGCCGTCTGACCTTCCTGGACGTCGACGGCAGCGAAGTGGCCTCGCTCAGCCCGCACACCGTCGCCGGCGGTGTCGAGGGACAGGATCTCGAAGTGCGGCGCGGGGATCTGACCGGTGTCCTCCACGCGGCGGTCCGCGACGACGTGGAGTTCTTGTTCAACGAGTCCGTCGATGCCCTCGACCAGTCCGCCCATGCGGTCGATGTCACCTTCCGCGGGGGCGGCCGGCGCACCTTCGACATGGTGATCGGTGCGGACGGCCTGCACTCCCGCACACGCGAGCTCCTCTTCGGCCCCGAGGAGCGGTTCCACCAATATCTCGGCTACTGCTTCGCCGTGTTCACCATGCGCAACACCCTGGGTCTCTCCCACGAGGTCATGATGTGGAACACCCCGGGCCGGGCCGCGGCCCTCTACGCGGTGGAGGACGACGACGTGGTGCACGCCTTCCTGAACTTCGCCCACCCGGGAGCGCCGGTCGGTGCGTTCCGGAGTCCGGAAGTCCAACGGAAGCTGCTCGTCGAGGCCTTCGCCGGCGCGGGATGGGAGGTTCCGGTCCTGCTGGCCGCCATGCGTGACGCGGATGACGTCTTCTTCGACGCGGCTGTCCAGATCCGTATGCCCCGCTGGTCGAGCGGCCGGGTCGCGCTGGTGGGCGACGCCGCGTACGCACCGTCGTTCCTCACCGGTCAGGGCACCAGCCTCGCGCTCGTCGGCGCGTACATGCTCGCCGGTTCCCTGGCCGACCGGGACCATGCCGCGGGCTTCGCCGCCTACGAGCGCCACACCCGTGAGTTCGTGACCATGAACCAGGGGCTGGTCGGCGAGGGTGACGCCGCCCTCTTCCCCACCACGGCCCCGGCGCTGGAGCAGCGTAACGAGCGGCTGCGCAACCTCGGTGCCATGCCCGCGTCGAAGGGGCGACCCGCTCACTCGGCCCTCACCCTGCCGGAATTCACGCCCATGCCGTGAGCCCGGCCGCGCGCCGATGAGTTTCCGGCGCGGGACCGGTCTGCACACGTATGGAGACTCACACGCTTGAGACAGCCGGCGCGGACCTCGTCTACGACGTTCGCGGGCCGCTGCCGACGACGGACGGGCGCCCGCCGTTGTTGATGATCGGACAGCCCATGGACGCCGCCGGTTTCGCCGCGCTGGCGGCCCGCTTTCCCGAGCGGACCGTTGCCACCTATGACCCGCGCGGGCTCGGCCGCAGCACACGCAAGGACGGGCGGGACGACCAGACGCCGCAGATCCAGGCCGACGACGTGCACGCCGTCATCGAGGCGCTCGGTGCCGGACCGGTCGACATGTTCGCGAGCAGTGGCGGAGCGGTCACCGCGCTCGCGGTCGTGGCCACGTATCCCGCGGACGTGGCCACGCTGGTCGCGCACGAGCCGCCGCTCATCACGCTCACGCCGGACGGCCCCGCTGCGGTACGGGCGCGGGCCGGGGTCCTGGAGGCGTACGAGAAGCGGGGATGGGGGGCCGGGATGGCCGGGTTCGTGGCCATGACCTCGTGGGAGGGGGAGTTCACCGACGCGTACTTCGCACAGCCGCCGGCCGATCCCGCGGCGTTCGGGATGCCCACGGAGGACGACGGCTCACGTGACGATCCACTGCTGTCCGATCGGTCGTGGGCGATCAGCAGCTATCGGCCGGATGCCGACGCGATCACCGCCGCGCCGGCCCGCGTGGTGATCGCTGTGGGTGAGGAGTCCGAGAACGTGCTGACCGGACGTACTTCCGTCGCCACCGCTGAGCTGCTCGGCCGGCGGGTGGCCGTGTTCCCGAGCCACCACGGAGGGTTCCTCGACGGCGAGTACGGATATCCGGGGAAGCCCGACGAGTTCGCGCATCGACTGCGGGAGGTCCTCGACGGCCGCTCGTAGGCCGACGGCTGGGCGGGGGAGTGCGCACGCCGCCGGCCACGGCCGCCGGGGGCGCCGATCGTTCACCGGGCAGGGAACGGCAGCCCTTCCCCGGTGACGCGCTCACTCCCTCGTCCTCACCGGTCAGAGACCGCCTGGGGCAGCAGCATGGAACGGGCGTGGGACAGGAATCCGGTCAGGGCCAGTTCGAAGGCCGCGTCGGCGCGTCCCCTGTTCATCGCTGCCAGGGCCGCGGCAAGGTGCGGCGTCGCCGACTCCTCGGTCAGCTCCCACATCGTCTCCGGCGCCGCCATGTCCAGAGCCGAGCCCAGCACGACGTTCTCCAGGCCGATGATCACCAGCATCACGTCCGGCAGGGGGAAGCCCGCCTCCAGGAGGAGGCAGGCCGCCAGGTCGTACTGCTCCAGGACCCGCGGCGCTCGCACGGGTGACATGGTGAGCAGGGGGATCGCCTTCGGGTGGGCGGCGAAGGCCGACCGGTAGGAACGGGCCCAGTCCGCCATCCTCCGGTCCCACGACAGTGCTCCGGCCGTGAGCGGAGCCGGATCGATCGCGACGGCCACCCGCTCGCGCAGAAGCTCCACGATGCCGTCCCGGCCATCCACATGGTGATACACGGACCCCGTCTGGACCCCGAGCCGCTTCGCGATCTTCGGAACGCTGAAATCGCCCTCCGCGTCGACGAGTTCGAGCGCGGTCGTGGTGATCCGCTCCCTGTCCAGCAGCGGCTTGCTCGGCCGTCCCATCGCGCTCTCCCGAATCCCAGGTCTTCCCGTATGCCCGGAGGAAGGCTACATTGCCGAAACCGAAAGCCTTTAGGTTTGCTTCCGGCCCCCGGGGCCCTGCCTCCGGGATCCCGTTCCCCGCCGCCAGAAGGGCTCCTTCCGCATGCCCGCAACCCCAGCGCAGACCCAGCTGCCCACCGGCCCCGGCCCGGTCGCCGGTCCCACCTTGCGCGCCGGGACGCTCGGTACCGCCGACATCGCCTTCTTCGTCGTCTCCGCCGCCGCCCCGCTCACCGTCATGGCAGGCGTCGCCCCGTTCGCCATCGCGCTGGGCGGCATCGGCGCGCCGGTCGGCTATCTGGTCGCGGGGCTGACGCTCGCCGTCTTCGCCGTCGGCTTCACCACCATGAGCCGCCACGTACGCAGCGCCGGCGCCTTCTACGCCTTCATCACCCGCGGCCTCGGCCGCTCGGTGGGCATAGGCGCCGCCCTGCTGGCCATGGTCGGCTACAACGGAATGGAGATCGGCGTCTACGGGCTGCTCGGGACGGCCACGCAGGACACCCTCCGTGCGCTGTTCGGGATCGACATCCCGTGGCTTCCGGTGTCCCTGGCCGGGCTCGTGCTCATCTGGTACGGCGGCTTCCGGTCCATCGACTTCGGGGCGAAGCTCCTCGGGGTCCTGCTCTGCGCCGAGACCGGCATTCTCGTCCTGCTCGCGGGCGGGGTGCTGCTCGAAGGAGGCGCGCACGGCCTGTCCGCGGCGTCCTTCGCACCGGGCAACGTGTTCGTTCCCGGCACCGCCGCAGTGCTCGCCTTCGCGTTCGCCGCGTTCACCGGATTCGAGTCGACCGTCATCTACCGCCGCGAGGCCCGCGATCCCGGGCGCACCGTACGCCGGGCGACGTACATCGCGGTCGCCTTCCTCGGACTGTTCTACGCGTTCACCGTCTGGATCGTGATCCAGGCCTTCGGTGACGCCGGAGTCGTGGCCGCGGCGGGGAGCGACCCGGCCGGGCTCTTCTTCTCCGCCATCACCACCTTCGTCGGCGGCTGGGCGGCCGACCTGATGCACATCCTCATCGTGACCAGCGTCCTCGCCTCGCTCCTCGCCTTCCACAACGCGATCAACCGCTACGGGCTCGCACTCGCGGAGGAAGGCGTCGTGCCGCAGGTCTTCGGACGCGTCCACGCCCGGCACGGATCGCCGTACGCCGCAGGCATCGCGCAGACCGTGCTCGGCGCGGTCGTCGTGCTCGCCTTCTGGGCCGCGGGCGCCGACCCGTACGCCCAGCTGCTGCTGTGGGTGAACACCCCCGGGATGGTCGGCCTCATGGTGCTCCAGCTCCTCGCCGCGATCGCCGTACCGTTCTACTTCCGCCGCATCACCCACCAGGAGGGTGTGCTGCGCACGGTCGTCGCCCCCGTGGTGGCGTCCGTCCTCCTGAGCGTGGCGATCGTGCTCGTCTGCACCCACCTCGACCTGTTCACCGGCGCGTCCTCGCTGGTCAACAGCGTCCTGGTGTCCGTCGCGCCCGCCGTCTTCGTCCTCGGCCTGGCGCTCGCGTGGCGACTGCGGCGCAGCAAGCCCGACGTCTTCGAGGACTTCGCGGCGGAGCCGGCCGCTACCGAAGCCGGCCACACCGGGCCCGTTGCGGCCTGACTCGCCACCTCCCCTTCCCGCGTCCCGGACGCACCCCGAACGGAGTTCACCCCCATGCCCGCAGCCGACCTTCTCCTCACCGGCGCCCATGTCCGCACCCTCGATCCCGCCCTGCCGGAGGCGGCGGCCGTGGCCGTCCGGGACGGACTGATCGCGGCCGTCGGCGGCACCGAGGACATCGTCCGCGAATGGAGCGGACCAGGTACGGAGCGCATCGACCTCACCGGAGCCACGCTCGTGCCCGGCCTGGTCGACGCGCACAGCCACCCCGTGTGGGGACTCGAGATGGCGACCGGCACCGACCTGTCGGGTGTGAGGACACTCGAAGAACTCCGGAAAGCCCTGCGCGATGCCCCACGGACCGACGGCTGGGTCATCGCCTGGGGGCTCGACCACAACGTGTTCGGAGGCCGCCGGATCGACCGCGACCTGGTCGAGGACGAACTCGGCGGCGCTCCCGCGTTCATCCGCTTCTACGACGGACACTCCGCCCTGGCGAGCGCGGCCGCCCTGGGCGCGGCGGGGATCACCGGGCCGCGCTCCTTCGACCAGCGCGCCGAGATCGTCTGCGACGCGGACGGCCGCCCCACCGGTCACCTGATCGAGCACGCCGCGATGGACCTGATGCTCGCCGCCGTCCCCCGCCCTTCCTTCGGTGAGCGCCGCACCGGGCTGCTCGCGCTGCTGTCGCAGATGGCGGCCACCGGACTGACCGGCGCACACGTCATGGACATGGGGCACGGCGACGTGCCCGAACTGCTCGCGTCGGTGGAGGACGAGGCGGTCCTGCCGCTGCGGCTGCGTCTCGCGCCCTGGTGCATGCCCGGTACGGGCAAGGACGGTCTGGACGAACTGATCGCCCTCCAGCGGGAGGCCGGGCGGCACTGGCGGGTCGGCGGGGTCAAGTTCTTCATGGACGGCACCGTGGAGGGCGGCACCGCCTGGCTGGAGCACGCCGACTGCCACGGGCAGGGCACGGACGCCTTCTGGCCCGATCCCCGCGCGTACTCCGACGCCGTGCGGTACCTGCACGCGGCCGGTGTCGGAACCGCCACCCACGCCATCGGTGACGCGGCCGTCCGGCATGTCCTGGACACCGTCGAGTCCCTCGGCGCGGGCGGCGCGGGCAGGCACCGGATCGAACACATCGAGACGGTGCCCGACGACACGATCCCCCGGTTCGCGGCGCTCGGTGTCGCCGCCTCCATGCAGCCGCCCCACACCGCCTACACCCGGGGCGATCACGCGGACGAGTGGTCCAGGCGTCTCGGCTCCGACCGGGCGTCCCGTGCGTGGCGCATCCGCGACCTGCGGGACGCCGGCGCGGTGCTCGCCCTGGGTTCGGACTGGCCGATCGCGCACTACGACGTCCGCCGGGTCCTGTCCATGGCGCAGGCCCCGCAGGGTGCCGCGGGCTCCCGGCGGGGGCTCACCGGCCTGATGGCCCTGGAAGGCTGCACCTCACACGCGGCGCTCGCCGCCGGGGAGGAGGGCGGGCGTATCGCCCCGGGGCTGAGGGCCGACCTCACGGCCTTCGGCGTGGACCCGGTCACCGCGACCGCGGACGAGATCGCCGAGGCGCCGGTCCGCCTCACGACTGTCGGTGGGCATGTCACCCATCGCGGCGGCTGCTGAGCACATCGGCCGGGTCACCGGGTGATGTGCCGCCTCGCGAGGGGTCGTGTCCGTCAGGTGCCTTCCGCCAGTTCTCCGCGGGCCTGTCCGTCGGTGGTGTCGTCCCTCGTCCCGGGCGGGACGAGGGACCGCCGCCCCAGCAGGCGCAGGGCGAGCAGTCCTCCGATGCCGGGAAGGAAGGCGCACCCCTTGGCTCCCGGCGGAGTGGGGGCAGGAGCGAGGAAGACGGTGACGATGACGGTGAGGTAGGCCGTGCCGTGGAGCAGGCCGCCGAGCGACGTGATCATTCCGGTGTGCACGGTGAACAGGTTGAGCAGCAGGAGCGCGAGGGACGAGGCTTCGACCGCGGCCGCGAAACGCAGAGTGCGCATACCGGTCAGGCTCCCGTCGTGGAGCCGGGGCGAACGATCATCAGCACGACGACGGCGGCCCACAGCAGGTTGAACATTCCCGTGGTCATGGAGAGGCGCGCCGCCGCCGGGCGCAGCTCCGGTGCGGCCTCCGCGGGTTGACCGAGCAGCCGGGCCTGTCCGGGCAGGACCACCGTGATCAGCAGTGCCCCGGCGGCAGCCGTGAGCGCGATCGAGGTCAGGAGCCAGGCGTCGGCCAGGACGCCCATCCGGGCCCCGGTGGCGACGCCCAGGACCGGGACGGCGATGCCGACGACCGCGTACCCGCGGCAGAGCCTGTGCAGGAACGCGGCTGTCCCGCCGTCGGACTCCCGCGCGTCACCGCCTGCCGACTGCCTTGCGTAGCGCGGGAACATCGAGGCTGCGACGGTGATCGGTCCGATCGTCAGGATCGCGGCCAGCACATGCAGCGAGAGCAGCACCTTGGTCACAAGGGTCCCTTCATGGATTTGCTGCCAATGGATTGGCTTCCAACCTATAAGTAGCACGCCGTGACCTCGTTTAGGTAGGCTGCCTGACTATGAAGACGGATGCGGTACGCGGCCACCTGGACGGACTGCTGCTGTCCGTACTGGAATCGGGCCCCCTGCACGGCTACGCGATCATCGCCGCGGTCCAGGAGCGCAGCGGCGGTGTGCTGGAGCTGCGCAAGGGCACGATCTACCCCACCCTCAACCGGCTTGAGCGGATCGGGCTGCTGAGCAGTGTCTGGGAGTCGGTGGGTGAACGCCGCCGGCGCTGCTACCGGCTCACCGACGCCGGACGGCGCAGCCTGGCGACCGAACGGACCCTGTGGCGGGAGTTCACCGCGGCGATCGGCTCGGTCCTGGAACCCGCCCCCGCCCCCGGATACGCCACGTGAAGGCGTCGGAGCCTCCGGCCGGCGACCCCGTCGAGACCCACCTCGCGGACCTGGCGGCGAGACTGCACGGCCCGGCCCGGCTCAAGGCCCGGATGGTGGACGAACTGCGCGAAGGCCTCCTGGATGCCGCGCGGGAACTGTCGCCCGATGCCGAACCCGGCCGGGAGGCGGCCCGCCGGGCGATCCGCGAGTTCGGCACCGTGGCCGAACTGGCCCCCAGCTTCCAGTACGAACTGACCGTCACTCAGGCCCGTCACACCGCACGTACCGTCATGCTGATCGTCCCGTGCCTGCTGGTGTGCTGGTCCCTGGTCGAGCTCTCCACCCGCGTGAAGGGTCACGGACTGCCCGGCTCGCTCCAGGTGGCCGTCGCGCATCTCGGCGGCCTCTCGGCCCTCACCGCACTGCCCGCGGCCGTGTTCCTCTCCGCCACTGGCTCGCTGGGCCGCCGGCTGCGCCTCCCGCAACGACTGCCTCTCGTGGTCGCCTGGACGGGAACCGCCGCGGCGGTCGCCCTCGGACTGAGCGCCCTGACGCTCGTCGCAGCCGCCGTGATCGCCGGTGACTGGCCCCTGACCGCGGCCGCCTGTCTGATCGTCATCGCCCTCCACGCGCGTGTCGCCACGTCCGCACGCGTGTGCCGCCGGTGCGCGCGCCTGCCTGTCACCGCCCCCTGACGAGCGGACCGGGCGGGCCGGAGCGCGGTTCCCGGAATCCGGCCCGAGCCGCCGTACATGCATGGCGATTATCAGGCAACACGAAGGACAACTCGTCGACGTCACCGGCTGGTCGACGACACCGAACCAGGAGGCACCATGCCGCTCACGTTCCGCAAGAGCTTCAGGATCCTTCCGGGTGTGACCCTCAACATCAACCGCAAGTCGTGGTCGATCACGACAGGTGGCAAGCACGGTCCACGACGGACCCGGAGCAGCACCGGCCGGCGTACGACGTCGATGAATCTGCCGGGCCCCTTCGGCTGGCGCCGCACCACCCGTGCAAGCCGTCACTGAGCGGAGCGGGCGTGCGCAGGCTGGCGGCACCACCCCGGTCCCGGTCGAGGCGGCCGGACCTCCGGGTGCCGCGCCGGCATGACGCACGCCCCGCCCCCGCGGGTCGGTACGCCGGATCGCCCTGGGCCGCGCCCCGCACCTCTGAGTCCGAACGCATGTGAACGTTCTGTGGGGGTAGTGGGCCGTTGTCATCCGAACCGGGTGGCAACTGACCAGGGGGTACCTCGTTGAATGCAACAACGCGCCGTTTGCGTACGAGACTTGGCGTGATGACTCTCGCCGCCGTCACACTGCTCACCTTCACGGGTTCTCCACGGGCGGCGTCGGCCCCGGTGCCGGGCAGGACCGCCACCACGGCCGAGCTGACGGATGCGACGCTCGGCTACCGCGCGAACGGCCGGGCCGACGGCCTTGTCGCGGGAGCCACAGCGGCCCCTCCGTACACCAAGCTGTGGTCACGGGACTTCGGGACCGTCGTCTCCGCGCCCGTCGCCGTTGGCGACAAGGTGTACGCGGTCGTCAACGCCGACGACGGCACCGAGGGCGGCCCGCGCATGATGCTCGTCGGAGTCGACGCCGCCACCGGCAAGGACCTGTGGCCCGCCGTCTCACTGGAACAGAACGAGCCCCAGGCGGGGGTGGCGTACGGGGGAGGTCTGCTGTACACGCAGACGTCCCGCGGCACGATCGCCGCGTGGGACCCGGCCACCGGGAAGCCGAAGTGGTCGGTGACCATCGGCTCGGCGTCCATGCAGTACCCGCCCGTCTGGTACGACGGACTGCTCTACCTCCAGGACGGCCGCGGCACGGCCCTGGCGCTCCGCGCCGACACCGGAGCCCAGGCGTGGACGGCGACCCTTTCGGAGTGGTCCTGGGCCCCGACCGTGGTCGACGCCTCCGGGGTCTGGATCGGGTTCGACAGCATCGCGTGGCACCACCTCGACCTCAAGACCGGTGCTGAGCTGCACCGCTTCCACGTGCCGGACGTCTGGGGCGCGTACGGCAACCCGGTCGTTCTGGGCGCCGGTGCGGCATGGGTGCGCAGCAATGACAGTGACGACCAGACGGTCACCGCCTACGACGAGAAGACCGGCGCCGAAGTGCGGAAGCTGCCCGCGGACGCGACTCCCGTCTTCGGCCCGGGCCGCGTGTACACCGCGCATCTGGGCAAGGTCAGTGCGCGCAGCACCACTACGTACAAGGCCGCCTGGACCTATACGAGTTCGGTGGCAGCGGCCACGGTGCGCCTCGTGGCCAACGGATACGTGTACGTGGACGACGCCGACGGCCGCCTCGTGGTGCTCGACCAGAAGACCGGCAAGGTCGCGTGGTCGTACCGGCGCTACCCCGCACCCGCGCCCACGTCCAACATCATCGCCGAGGACGACGGGCGCGGCTTCGTCGTTCCCGGCATCTCCACGGCCAAGGGCCGGCTCTTCGTACCCGGAGCCGATGGCACGCTGATCGCGTTCCGCAAGAAGTAGGGCGTCGCGCACCACATCGAGGCGGGGTGCCGACCGGCGCCCCGCCTCGATGTGCGAGTGCCTGCCGTGGCGGGAACCCGATGAACGCGCCAACCCGATGGATCCGGATTCGGCCGCTCGGCGGCGGACCCGCTCACGCCCCGGGTGTCCAGGCGGCCACCAGGTCGAGGAGGCCGGGGAAGCGGGCGTTGAGATCGTCGACGCGTACGTGGCTGCGGCGCTCGAGTCCGTACTGGCGCTGGCGTGTGACCCCCGCTTCCCGCAGTGCCTTGAAGTGGTGCGTGAGTGAGGACTTGGGCCGGTCCAGCCCGAACCAGCCGCAGGAATGGTCGAACTGCTCCGACTCCAGGAGGAGTTTGCGCACGATCGTCAGTCTCAACGGCTCGCTGAGCGCGCCCAGGACCGTCTCCAGCCGCAACTCCTCGATCGCCGGCTCGGGCAGGGGGCCGGGCAGACCGGGTGGCTCGGGGAACGCCTGATGAGTCACGGGCGAGGTGCTCGCTTTCGGTGGCATGGCCAACTCCCGATGGATCGATTCCTTAGTACGACTCCAATCGTACTGCCTGCTAAGTTCGACTCAACTCGTACTTAGGTGACTCGGGAGGAACAGCCATGTCCAGATCTCCAGCCACACCTGTCCACACTCTCGGGGGCAGGGCCGGGGGCGGCTCCGGGGCCCGGGCCGACCGGGGTGCTGCTCCGACGTGGTGGGTGTGGCTGGCCGCATGGCCGGTGACGGCGGTCTTCGTCCTCTCGAATGCCGCGACACCGCTGTACGTGCTGTGGCAGCACGACATCGGCTTCTCCAAGGGGACCCTCACCGTCGTTTTCGCGTGCTACATCGTCGGCCTCATCGGCTCGCTCCTCGTCTGCGGTGTGGTCTCCGACCGGGTCGGGCGCAAGCCCGTTCTGCTGCCGGCGCTGGCGCTCGCTCTCGTCGCCTGCCTGCTCTTCGCGACCGCCGGAAGTGTGACCGCCCTGATCGCGGCCCGGCTGTTCACGGGCATGGCCGTAGGGGCGACCGTCTCGGCGGGAATGGCCGCGGTGACCGACGTGGCCGGTCCTACACGCGCGCGGACCGCTGCTCTCATCGCCTCCTGCGCGATGGTCATCGGTGCCGGTCTCGGCCCGTTCCTGGCCGGTGTCCTGTCCGAGACGCTGCCCGCGCCGACCGTCACCGTGTTCGTCGTCGAGTGCGTGCTGCTCCTCACCGCCGTGCTGACCGTGCTGCGCATGCCGCTCAGTCGCCATGTGTCGCCCCCGAGGGGCGCCTGGGTGCGCATACCCGGTGTGCCGCGCGGTAGCGGCCGCCAACTCCTCATGGGAATTGCCGTGTTCGCGCCCGGCATCACCGCCACCTCCTTCGTTCTCTCGCTCGGCCCCTCGCTCCTGTCGGGCCTGCTGGGCACCACCAGCCGGATCGTCGCCGGTGCCATGGCGTTCGCCATGTTCCTCACGGCCGCCGGTGTGCAGTTCGCCGTTCAGCACCTGAGCCGGCGTCTCATCCTGGCCATGGGGGCGATCAGCACTGCGGCCGGCATGGCGATGCTGATCGTCGCCGTGCACACCTCGTCGGCACCGGTCCTCGTCACCTCGGCGCTGCTCGCCGGCGCAGGCCAGGGGCTGGGTCAGCTCGGCGGGCTGTCGCTGCTCAACTCCGCGGTCCCCTCCGGGCGTCTGGCGGAGGCCAACGCCGCTTTCAACGTGGGTGGTTACCTGCCGGCCGGCGTCCTTCCCGTGTCCGTCGGCTATCTCAGCGACGCGGTGGGCCTGACCGCCGGTGCCGCGGTGTTCGGCGTGGTCCTCATGGGCCTCGCGGTCGTCGGAGGGCTGACCCTCGTCGGCCGGCGCCAGGCCGACGAGCCGTCCTGACGACAGGGGCGTACGGTGCTCCCGCGGTGAGCGGCGGGCCCGGCGCCCGCCCCGGCCGACCTCTCGTCGGCCGGGGCGGAAGCGGCGCTCTGCCGCGTCAGGAGAGGGTGCAGGTGACGGTCGGGACGCCGCCCGAGCCCGGCGTTCCCTGGAAGCCGAAGCTCGTGTGCGCACCAGCGGCGAGGCTCCCGTTGTACGGGGTGTTCGTCACGCTGACCGCGGAGCCGGTCTGGGTGTAGGCCGCGTTCCACATGTTCGTGACCTGCTGGCTTCCCGCCCACGTCCAGCTCACCTTCCACGCGGCGGCGCTCGAACTGCCCGTGTTGGTCACGGTCACGTCGACGCCGAAGCCGTTCCCCCAGTCGCCGCTGACGGTGTACGCCGCGGTGCATCCGCTGTTGCCGCCGGAGGTGCGGGTGGTGGTGGCCGTCACCGGGGCGGAAGCCGCGGATGTGTTCCCCGCCGCGTCGCGTGCCCGGACGGAGTACACGTACGAGGTGCCGGCCGTCAGACCGGAGTCCGTGTAGGCGGTGCCGGTGGCCGTGCCGACCTTGGCGGAGCCGCGGTACACGTCGTAGCCCGTGACCCCGGTGTCGTCGGATGCCGCCGTCCACGAAAGGGAGACCGTACTGCTGGTGGTCCCGGTGACGGTGAGGCCGGCCGGAACGGAGGGTGCCTGGGTCTCGCCACCGTCACCTCCGCCGCCGAAGCCGGGTGCCTTGATGCTTGCCAGGTAGCCGTCCTTCACGGTGTCGACGGTGGCCCAGTCGTCCTTGAGGATTCCGCCGGTGTCACCGGAGTTGGGGTTCCAGGACCAGAACGTCCAGGAGAAGCTGTCACCGCCGTACTGGCCCGTCGGCCGCAGGTAGTCGGCCAGTGCCTTCAGCCACTTCTGGTCGGTGGCGGACTGGAGCGTGGTGCCGAACTCGCCCACCCACACCGGTGCGATGTTCTGCTTGAAGATGTAGCCCCAGTACTTGTCCCAGATGCCGGGCATGTTGGCGGGGAACGAGGCGTCGTTGAACCAGGGCTGCTGGGCGACACTGGTGGCGTAGTCGTGCGCCGAGTAGACCACCCGGTGCGCCACGTCGAGCTCCACCGGATACTGGCCGACACCCATGAGGTTCCCACCCCACCAGCCGGACACCCCGTTGAAGGTCTGAACGCCCTCGACGAAGACCAGCAGATCGGGGTTGACGGAGAGGACGGCGTTGCCGCCGCGCTGTGCGGCCAGCCGCCAGTCCTTGGTGGTGTCCCCGCAGCCCCAGCAGGCGGGGTCGTGCGGTTCGTTGTGGAGGTCGATGCCGATCACCGCGTCGTCGCCGGCGTAGCGTGCGGCCAGCGCCTTGAGGTTGGCCAGCCAGGTGGATTCCGGGACGGAGGCGGTGTACCAGAGTGCCGACTGGCCGGCGGCGTCGGGCCGGTGCCGGTCCAGGATGACCTTCATGCCGATGCTGCCCGCGTGTTCCACGATCCGGTCCATCACCCCCAGTGAGTCGAGACCCTGCAGATCGCTGTTCATGCCCGCGGAGTAGTTGATGCTCGTGGGCGCCGTGCCGGTGAATATGTCGTCGCTGTAAGGCAGCCGGATGGTGTTGTAGCCCAGCGACTGCATCTGATCGATCATGCTCTTGTAGTCGCGGGACCACAGGCCGTGGGGAACGTAGTTGGACGTCTCGAAGCCGAACCAGTTGATGCCGGCGATGCGGACCGGCTGGTTGGCGGCGTCCAGGAGCTGGCGGCCGCTGGTGTGCCAGTAGCCGGCACCCGGTGCGACGTCGGCTGCGGTTGCCGCCTGGGAACCCGCGAGGGGGAGGAGCAGGGCGGCCGCGGTGATGGCCGCCGTACGGGCCATGCGCCGGAGGAATGGGCGGAGTCGGAGAAGCCGGAGAGGGTGGGGCACGGTGCGGGTTCCTCTCTGAAGTGCGGCAGGTCCTGCGACGATCATGGGAGCGCTCCCACTCTGTTGCGTGCCCTGCCGCTGGTGGCATGGGGGATGGTGGCGTCGCGGGCGATCGCTCCCCCTTGTCCCGGACTCAACTCTCGTTCTCCGGGGGCGGGGGGCCGATGGCCTGCGGCCCGGCGCCATAAAAGCGATAGAGCAATGGGCATGTCAATGGAGTGCGCAGCCTTCATCACTTGAAGGCGTATCGCCCGGCCGGGGCGCCGGAGACGGGGCGGACCGTTCCGGCAGTGGGCGAGGTGATCGCGGGCCGTGGCGGGACGGCGGGCGGGGCAGGACGTCCCCTTCGGGGTCCGGCCCGTACGGCGAAGCGGAGGGGCCCGACCTCATTGTCACTGGCGGCGCCTAGAGTCTTTTTCACTCGTCACGGTGCGTTGCCGCCGGCGGGTCTCATCAGCGTGCCGCCGGTTCGACGGCCGCTCGGATCAATGGGGAGAACAGCGCATGGGGTGGGTTCCGGCGGGCGACTACGAAGTCGCTCTGGAAGCGGGCAAGGTGGTCTGCCGCAACGGGAAGGGACGGCGGCTGAAGTCGGTTCCGGCCAAACTGAAGGAGGACCCGGCGGTCGTCGGGCTCCGGCAGTTGACCGAGTGGCTGGAGCGGCACGAGCACCAGTGCCTGACCGACGTCGAGCAGTGGATGGTGCGTTCGCTGCCCGTCCCCACGGCGGTGCTCGCCCGCGTCTGGCCCGATCCGGCGTGGCAGGCGGCTCTGCGGGACGTGGTCGTCACGGGTGCGGACGGCGGGGTCGCCGGGTTCCTGCGCGACGTCGACCCGGACCGCGGTCTCGGGCTCGTCGACCTGGACGGCGACACGGTCCGCATCACCCCGGACGTCGTCAGCGTGCCTCACCCGGTCCTCCTCGACGACCTCGACGAGCTGCGGGAGTTCGCGGTCGAACTGGGAGTCAGCCAGAACGTGGAGCAGTTGTTCCGCGAGGTGTGGCGCCGCCCGCCGGGCCTCGCCCCCGACACCACATCCGTGGACACGTATGCCGGCGGCGTGTTCAAGGAACTGCGCTTCCTGCACGGCCGCGTCACCCAACTCGGATACCGGTCGCGCGGCGGATACGCGGTCTGCCCGGTCGTCGAGGACGGCGCCACCACCGAGGCACGTATCTGGATCGGTGAGCACGACGGGTACGACGCGTACGACACCGAGACGGGCCCCCTGGGCTGGACCGACCCCTCGGGGCGCGCGCTGACAGCCGCCGAGGTCGGCCCCGTCACGTGGTCCGAGGGCATGCGCATGGCGGCGGCGCTCTACGCCGGCCGCGACGTGGAGAACGAGGAGCGGGCGGCATGAGCACCACGACGACGAACACCAACACGGACCCGACGGCCGTCGACGCGACGCCCCTTCCCGCCCAGGCCCGGGGAAGGAGCACCTCCGCCCACGCCGACGAGGCCCGTGCGGCGGCCCTGCTCGACGCGGGCACGATCCTCCCGGCCGGCACCACCGACCGGGACGACGCCGACGCGCTGACCGCCCGCACCTACACGCACACCGCCCTCGGCGACCGCCCCGTGGTCCGGCTCGTGCCCGGCACCCTCGGCGAAGCGGAGGACCTGGCCCTGGAGTTCCTCGGGCTGGCCCGGACCGCCGAGGCCCCCGTCGTCGGCCAGGTGCGCCGCGAGACGCTGGGCTTCCCGGCCTGGGCGCTGGTCAACGACCCGGCCAACGGGCACCACGCCCTCGCCCTGGTCAAGGACATCGAGCGGCTGGGCCGGCAGGCCAAGACCCGCGCCGGAGCGGCCAAGGAGGGCTTCGACGCGCTCGGCGTCCGCCTCGGCCGTGCCGTGCCCCACTTCCTCCCCACCTACTACGAGCAGGTGGCGCGCCTCTTCCTCCTGGCTGAGAACACCACCTACGCCGCGTCCTTCTTCGGCAAGGCCCGCGAGGCCGAGCGGGTGCACGGGCTGGTCGTGGACGAGGACCGGCAGCGGGCCGTCTTCCTGGAGTTCGCCTTCGCCGGCGCACTGACCGTCAAGGCACTGCGCCAGTACGTACGGGACCTGGTGGCCCGGCTCGCCCCGGCTGACGCCTGGGCTCAGTTCCGCCGTCTGCTCGTCGAGCGCTGCGCGGCCGGCATGCCGCCGTACGCGGCGCTGCCGCAGGACGTGCGCGCGCTGGTCAAGGCCGCCGGACTGGACCGCGAGGCCGCCGAACGCGATCTGGTGGCCGATCTGATCGGCTCCCCGGGAGTCGTCCGCGCCCCCGCCTCGTTCTGGACGGCCTACCGTTCCGCGCTCATCGCCCTGGCCCGACGGGACGTGGCCGTGCGGGCCAGGCTCCTCGGCTTCTTCCCGGAGACCTTCAGCGAGGGCCACGGGGAGAAGGCCGGTGAATCCGACTGGCTGGCGTTGCTGGCCGAGTCCGGCGCCGAGGACCTGCTGACAGCTCTCCCGGACAACATCCCTTCGGACTCCGCGGCCCCCGCCGACCCGACCGTCTCCCCGGCGGACTGGCTCGCCCGCTGGGAGGCACACCGCCGGCGCAACCGGGTCACCTCGGGCCGCAGCCGGCAGACCCTCGACCTGGTGGCCCGGATGGCGGACCGGCTGCGCGCCGACGGACGCCCCGTCGAGCTGTTCCAGGGCCGCTGGCAGCGCAATGCCGACCTGGACCTTCTCGACCTCTGCCTGGCCTCCGGTGTCCCCGTCGCCGAGCCGGACGACCAGGACGCGGGCAATGCGCGGTCCAACGGCTTCTCGTTGGGCCCATGGCTCACCGACACCGTGCCCGGAGCGCGGGACCTTACCGCCGTCGCCGGCCGGCCGGTCTTCCGCGCCCTTCTCCTCGGCAACGTCGGCGGCCTCGGCGACGGGCACGGCCAGCGCCTGAGCGACGCCGGCATGGCGAAGCTTGCGGCACATCCGGTGCTCTCCGGAATCCTGCGGGAGTGGCTGACCACCTGCGCCCAGGAGTACACGGCCGCACGAGGACTCCCCGGGCTGCGCACCGCCCTCCACAGGCTCTCGGCGTTCCGCGGTGTGATCGCGGACGTCGCCCCGGAAGCCGTGCGGCTCCTCAAGGCCCACGACGTCGTGCCGCTGCTCGCCTCCACCCTGCGCACCGGCGTCCTCGACGAACTGGGCTGGCCCGCGCTCGACGAGGCCTACGCCGAACTGGCCGCCGAGGCCGCCGCCTCCACACGTCAGCGGCACCACCGGTCGGAGAGCGTCGGCGTCACCGGCGCCTGGCCCGCACTGATCCTGAACACGCCCGAACGGGCCGTCGTCGTCGGCCCGGAAGGTGTGCTGCTGCGGCACACCCTGCGGCTGCCCGCCAGCTCCGACCAATGGCGGACTCCCGCCTTCCGTTACGTCGACGGCGAGTTGCTGGTCATCTGGTGGGAGGACGGCAAGCAGTCCGGCTACTGGTCGCACCGCCCGGCCGACGTGTTCACCGTCGGCGGTGACCAGATCCCGCGCTGGGGCGGCTCCGGCCCCTCGGACGAGGTCTGCCTGCCGCTGCCCGGTGGCGGCCGCGCGACCGGCGGCAAGGCGCTCCACGCGGGCGACACCTCCCTCCCGGCCCAGCGCGCCGTCATCTCCGACGGCACCGGTCACTGGCGGGAGGGCCACCAGGGCACCCAGCAGGTATGGCTGGAGTACGACCCGGTCAGCGGCACGCACGGCCGCTCCTCCCTGCCCGGCTTCCTCCGCTCCGGGGTGCGGGACGGCACCCGGCTGCTCACCGACCGCTGCCAGGTGCTGCCGCTCCAGCCCGGTCTGGAGGCCACCCCGTTCGGCACGGACGGCGCGGTCCTCGGCCGCTGGGTCCGCCGCACGGTCACCGAGCCCGGCACCGCCGACCCCGCCGACGGCCACCGGATCGTCGCCGGCACCCCCGACGGCCACACGGTCACCCTGCCGTACCCGCTGCCCGGCGGCGGCTCCCCGGTGCCGCTCGGCGGCCTCACGCTCCCCGGCGGGTCACGGCCGGTCATGGCCCTGAACCACCGCTCCGTCGAAGCGCACCCGTCGGACGCGGACGGCACCGGTGGCCGCCTGTGGTCCGTCTCCCTCGACTCCTCCGGTGGCAACGACGCTGCGGGCACGCCCTACGTGCCTCCCATGGCCTACTGGCACGCCCTGCGCCCGAGGGACGAGAGGGGCTCCCGCGCCCTGCGGGACCTGACGGACTCCCGGGCGGGGGAGCTGTTCAAGCAGGTCGCCGCCGAGGTCGCCCGGCACTGGGAGGCCTACCGGGCTGTCGAGGAGTACACCGGGCCCTCGGCACAGGAGCTGAGTCAGGTGGCGGTCGCCCGGGTGCTGCCCGAGGTGACCGACGCCCAACTCCTCGCAGGCGTCACCGCGCTCGTCCGGAGCGCGGTGGACCGGGCTGTCTCGGCCGCCCAGTACCTGGAGCCGCCCAAGCCCGTGGAGCCGGCCACGCCCCGGAACACCGCGCGCACCAAGGGCATGTTCTTCGAGCACGAACCCGAGCACGCCGACGACACGACCCTGCAGACCGCCTCCGCGTGGAACTCCGAGCGGATGCACGGCGGCTGGTGGGGTGCCGGGAGACGATGGACCGTGATCCGGCAGATCCTCGCCGTCAACCATGTCCTCGCCGGCGAGCCGGCGTTCGGCCCGCCCATCCCGTCCAAGGTTCCGTTCACCCCGGTGGACGGCTGGCAGCGAGACGAGTACACCGTGCCCGGTGACTTCGTGAGCTGGCCTTCCCTCCTCGACTGCCTGCCCGAACTGGCCTACCGCGCAGCCTCCCCGACCACTTCCCCCGAGCACCGCGCGGGCCTCCTCGTGCTGCTGGAGACCCTCGCCGCGGGGCCGCTGGCCGACCCGGCGGGCACGGTCCGGCAGGTGGAACTCATCGAACCGTTCCCCGCAGGGAACGCGGCGACGGGACGCCAGGACGCCGTGCACCGCCTCGGCCAGGTGCTGCGCAAGGGCACCCGCACCGTCGTCGTCATCGCCAGCCGTGGCCGGAACTACTACTACGGCGACGCGGCTCGCTGGCTCGCCCTGGACCACGACCCGACCGGCGCCTTCGGTCCCCTCCCCGGCTTCACCCTGGACCACGAACACGTGCACCGGCAGGGCATCGCCCGCGACCGGCTCAGCCGGATCGTCGCCCTGGTAAGGGAGCAGGGTCCGGCACCTTGGCGCCCGGAGGCCGCCGAAGCGTTCGACTCCGCCACCGGAATCGGATCCCTCCAATCCGCCGCCCTGCTGTCGGCAGCCGTCGAGGAGCCAGGCGCCGAGGCGCTCGCACTGCTGGGGACGAAGACACGTGCCTTCGAGGCGACCCTGGCCAGGCTCAACTCCCTGCCCCGCGACGACCGGCACGCCCTGATCCGGGCACTGCTGCCGGCAGATCCAGCCGAGCTGTGGTCCACGGGCCCCGATGTCCGGGCCGCCGCCGAGGTCTGGCAGGAGCGCCTGGCCTCCCTCGTCCGCGTCCCCGAGGAAATGGACCTGGACCTGTCGGGCACCGGCTCCGGCGCCGTCGACCTGATCCTCAACACGGGCTCCCGGACCTGGCTCGCCCACGGCACCGCCGTCCAGGACGGCACCGGCCGCCCCGGCCTGCTCCAAGTGAGCGCACGTGGCGCGGTCTTCTCAGCCCTGACCGCGCTGAACACTCTCGCCTACACGCTGCCGTACGGACACCCCCTGCGGGCACACCTGCCCGTCGGACTCGCGGCCCTGCGCAGCCGCCTCGCCGACCCGGACCTGGTGCTGGACCTCGGTCTGGAGTGGACCGAATCGGGGAGCTCGATCGGCCCCGCGGTCCGCGCCGCCCACGGGCTGCCCGAATCCGGCGGCGCCGACGCCGACGGCCTGGTCCGGGCCGGTACGGCACTGCTCCTCGCCCCCGGCCACGGCGACAACGAGAAACTGCTGATCCGTCCGGCCGGTCTGACCGGGCCCGAAGACCCGGCGTTCGGCCTGGTCGAGGGCACCGCCGGTGGTCACGGCAGCGGCGATCTGCTCGCGCTGCGCACCCTGCTGGGCGAGGGGACCGAGGCGTTGGCCGCGGCGGGCACCCCGGACGGCTCCCCGCACTATCCGGCCCAGGACCCGACGCGCGCGGTGCCGGACCTGGTGACCGAGGCCGCCGACACCCTCGGCCTGAGTGCGGACGCCGCCGCTCTCTACCTGATGCTGCTCACTCTGCCCGACCCGACGGACCGCAACTGCGTCCGCTGGACCGAGTGGAAGCCGGCCCGGGTCAAGAAGGCCCGGGCGGAACTCGTCGCCACCGACCTCGTCGTGGAGGCGAAGCGCTCCCGCGCCGGCCGCACCCTGTTCCTCCCCTGCGGCTGGCTCGAACGCGGCGCCCCCGGACTGCCGCTGGAGACCTGGAAGGAAGGCCTGTACCCCGTGGCCGGATCCACCCGGACCATGCCACCCCTCCCCGTGCCCGCACTGTTCGCAGCCGCCTGGGGACGGGTCCGTGGCGGCGACGCCCCCGCCTTCGAAGAACTGGAAACCCGCGCCACCCGGAAGGGCCGCCGATGACGAACGACATCACGACCACCTTGGACGGCACCGCCGCGGTCGGCGACCCGGACCGGGCCGCGGCGCCCGGCCGCGCGCCCCGCCAGGTCACACCGCCCGAGGACCGGTACGCCACCGAGCTTGCCTTCCTCGCCGCCCACGACTCCGGGCCCCGCCCACCCGGCTGGCTGCTCACCCCGCGTGCCGTCGTCACCTTCGTGATGGGCAGCGCGGGCGAGGCACTGAGCCTGCCGAAGGACGCCCGGCCCGGATCCGGGGTGCCGCCCCGCCTGGTGATCGAGCAGAAGTTCGTCGGCGAACGCGCCCTGGTCGAACGGTGCGTGGTCACCCTTGCCGGAGAGCGCGGACTCCTCCTCGTGGGCGAACCGGGCACCGCCAAGTCCATGCTCTCCGAGCTGCTGTCGGCGGCCGTCTGCGGAACCAGCGCGCTCACCGTGCAGGGCACCGCCGGAACCACCGAGGACCAGCTCAAGTACGGCTGGAACTACGCATTGCTGCTCGCCCAGGGGCCCACCGAACAGGCCCTGGTGCCCTCCCCGGTTCTCACGGCCATGACCCGGGGCGCCGTCGCCCGCGTCGAGGAGGTCACCCGCTGCCTGCCGGAGGTCCAGGACGCTCTGGTGTCACTGCTCTCCGAGCGGCGGATCGCGGTCCCCGAACTCGCGGGCAGCGAGGGCGCCCAAGTGCACGCGGCCCCCGGGTTCACCCTCATCGCCACCGCCAACCTGCGGGACAAGGGCGTCTCGGAGATGTCCGCCGCCCTCAAGCGGCGCTTCAACTTCGAGACGGTCGGCCCCATCGGGGACGTGGACGCCGAGACCGCCCTCGTCCGAAGCCAGTCGCAGGCAGCCGTCGAACGCGTGGGCGCTGCCTACCAGGTGGACGACGCGGTCCTCGAAGCCCTCGTCACCGCCTTCCGGGACCTGCGCGAGGGCCGCTCCGTGGAGGGCTGGGAGGTCGAACGCCCCTCCACGGTGATGAGCACGGCGGAGGCCGTCTCCGTCGCGGGCTCCCTGGGCCTGGCCGCCGCCTACTTCCCGGGCGACCGTGACGTGCTCTCCCTCCTGCCCGGCCACCTGCT
This sequence comes from Streptomyces sp. NBC_01257, assembly GCF_035917255.1. Lineage (NCBI taxonomy): Bacteria > Bacillati > Actinomycetota > Actinomycetes > Kitasatosporales > Streptomycetaceae > Streptomyces > Streptomyces sp. NBC_01257. The sequence goes on along the minus strand of NZ_CP108472.1, from coordinate 418,738 downwards.
CGGTGTCGTCCGCAAGGACGACCCCGCCGACGCGGCACGGCTGCTGGGGTACTGGGACGGTCCGGTGCGCAGGCGCGCGGAGCAGGGCTCGGCCACGTGGCGCGCCCTGTGGGATCTGCGCGCGGTGCTGGAGAGCTGACGGATGATCGAGTCGACCACTCCCGAGACGCGGCCCACAACCGAGCCACGGTCCACCGGCGAGTCACGGTCCGCTGCCGAGACGCGGCCCCCGGCCGATCGGCCGTCCGCTGCCGAGTCGCGATCCGCTGCCCAGGAGCCGCCTGCCGCTGGGGTGTTGCCCACCGCCGGTGCGTCGGCGGTGTCCTCGGCACGGGGACCGGCGGCCGGGTCCGCCACTGCGGAAGACGCGGTGGCGGACCTGGCGGCGACCGGCCCCGGGCTGCCGTTCCTGATCGGGGTGCGCCACCACGCACCCTCATTGGCGGCCGCCCTCCCGGCGCTGCTGGACGCGGCGGCCCCCGACGTCCTCCTCGTAGAACTGCCCGCCGAGTTCCAGCCCTGGCTGGGCTGGCTCGCCCACGAGGAGACCGAGGCCCCGGTGGCGCTGGCCGCCGTGCCCGCCGACGGCCCGGGGCCGGGCACGGGAGGCGAACGGGGACCGGCCTTCTACCCGTTCGCGGACTTCTCGCCGGAGCTGGTCGCTCTGCGCTGGGCGGCAGGAAACGGTGTGCCGGCCGTGGCCATCGACCTGCCGCTGGCCGACCGGGCGTGGGCGGAGGGCGGTCCGGACACCTCCGCCCCCGCCCCCGCGCCTGTCCCTGGCGCAGACTCCGCTCCCGTGCCGGGGGAGGGGCGCGGACTGTCCGCCGCGCTCCGGTCCCGGCTCACCGGCCGGGACGGCGACGACCTGTGGGACCGGCTGGTGGAGGCCCTCGCACCCGGTTCGACACCCGAGGCGCTCCGCCGTGCCGCCCTGCTGACCGGCTGGGCACTGCGGTACGAGGCCGAGGCGCTGGGCGGAGTGCAGGGCACGGACCTGGTGCGCGAGGCATGCATGCGCGGACACGTCGCCGAGGCCCTGGCGAACGGGCAGCGGCCCGCCGTGGTGGTGGGCGCCTTCCACACCCCGGCGCTCCTGCCGGCCGTCGCCGAGGCCACCCGGGGTTCGGGCCCGGTCGCGCGGGACGAGTCCGCCGCGGCGCCCGAGCCGGGCGCGGACGGTCACGTGAACGGGGCTGCGGGGGCGGGGGAGTGCACGGTCTCCCTGGTCCCGTACACGTACCCGTTGCTCGACTCACGGTCCGGCTACCCGGCCGGGATCCGGGACCCGGAGTGGCAGCACACCGTCCTGGGCGCCGCCGGGGACCCGGCGGCGCTGCACGAAGCACTGATCCGTACCGCGGTCCGCGTCTGTGCCGCGCTGCGCGAACAGGGTCACCCCTACGGCCCGGCGGAGGGCCGGGAAGTCGTCCGGGTGGCCGGTGACCTGGCACGGCTGCGCGGCCTGCCCGCCCCCGGACGCGGTGAGTTCCTGGAAGCCGTGCAGACGGTGCTGGGGCGTGGCGAGACCTACGGCACGGGCCGCGCCGTCGCCAAGGCCCTCGAACGCGTACTCGTCGGAGTCCGCACCGGACGGCCCACGCCCGCCGCTCCGCGCAGCGGACTGGGACCCGCCGTCGAGGCCGAGACCGATGCGCTCTCCCTCCCCGGCCCCGGGGACGCGCACGAGAAGGCACCGCGCGACCTCAGGCTCGACCCGGCCCGCTCCACCCTGGACCGGCGCCGCGAACTGCTGCTGCGCAGACTGACGGTGTGCGGCATCCCGTACGCGCAGGAGCAGGGGGTGACCGGCGCGGCGGGCACGGAAGGACTCACGACGCGCTGGCAGGTGCGGTGGACCCCGGCGACGGCCGCGATGCTCACCGCGGCCGGGGCCCGCGGCGTCACCCCGGCCCAGGCGGCAGCAGGACTGCTGCGACAACGGCACGCGGCCGAGCGCGCGGAGGGCGGCCCGACGGCCGCCCAGGTCGTCCGAGGCCTCACGCAGGCCGCCGAATGCGGGCTCCCCGCGCTGGCCGACGAACGGCTGGCCGAACTGGCGGCCGTACTGCCCGCGAGCGGCACCCTTCCCGAACTCCTCACCGGGCTGGACCTGCTGGACCGCATCCAGGCCGGCCATCTGCCGGGCCTGACCGAGCCAGACGGCCCCTCGGCCCCCGACGCCACGGTCTCCGATCCCGACACCACCGCCTCAGGTCTCGACGCCACGGCCTCCGGCCGCGCCGAGCGCACCGTGCACGCGGCCGAACTCCTGACCTCGGCCGCGGTCCGTCAGGTCGACGGCCTGACCGGATCCGAGGAGCCAGAGGACGCCCGCGCGCTGCTCGAACTGGCCCAGCGGGCCGACCGGTTGGGCGGCATCCGGCTCACCGCGGCCCTCGCCCGGCTGGCCGCCGACGGCACCCCGTTGATCGCCGCGGCCGCCGGGGCGGTCAGGGTGCTCACGGGTCACGACGAGGCCGAGGCCTTCGGGGGGCGAGTCGGCTCCTGGGTGGACGGAGCCGTGGACAGCGCCTCCCGGGCCGCGCTCGCCGCCCGCCTCACCGGAGTCCTGACGGTGGCGGGCCCCCTCCTGACCGTCGGCGTAGCAGCCCTTGACCCGTTGCTGCACCGGGTCGTCGAGCTGGACGACAGCGGGTTCCTGGCCCGCCTGCCGGCCCTGCGCGGTGGCTTCGACACCCTGAGCCCGGCGGCCCGGGACCGGCTGCTGGACACCGTCGAGGAGCGGCTGGGCGAACGGGTGGGCACCCTGGACGCGGACGATCCGGCCGAGCTGGCCCGCCGAACGACCGCCGACCTCGCCGCCCGCGAGCTCCTGGCCGGCCTGGGTCTGCCCGTCCCGGTACCTGCACACGAGGGCCCGGCACCTGCACACGAGGGCCCGGCTCCCGCTCTTGAAGGGCTGGTACCTGCGCATGAGGAGCCGGTACCTGCGCATGAGGAGCCGGTACCTGCGCATGAGGAGCCGGCACCTGCGCATGAGGAGCCGGTACCTGCGCATGAGGAGCCGGCACCTGCGCATGAGGAGCCGGCTCCTGCGCACGAGGGCCCGGCTCCCGCTCACGAAGACCGGTTCCGACCGCCGCCCGGCAATCCCGCCACCGCGCGCCCCATGGTCACCCCCGCCAACGCGCCATCCGCCGCAGCCACCCCCGCGCGCGCCCTCGCTCCCGCTCCCGGTATCGCACCCTCCACCCGGGCCACCCCCGCGCGGACGCTCGGCCCCGCCGACCGGTGGCGGCTCGTGCTCGGCCGACGGCCCGACCAACTGCCGTCCGGCGCCGCCCGTCTGGCGACCGCTCTGGATGAGCTCTACGGCACGGGACACGGCGAAGGGTCGCGCAGCGGTCTGCCCGGACCGGGGCACGGTTCCGGACCGCGCGGCGGCCGGGAACCGTCGTTCCCCGGCGTCCGCGAGTGGTCTGAGGAACTGGCCGCACTGTTCGGCCCCGGCGTCCGCGAGGAAGTCCTCGCCGCCGCAGCCGCGACAGGCCGACAGGACGTCCTCGCCGAACTCGACCCGGCGGCCGCCACTCCCTCCGTGGAACTGCTCAGGACGATCCTGCGGTACGCGGGCGGCCTCCCCGAAGCCCGCCTCGCGGCGCTCCGCCCCCTGGTCCGCCGCCTCGTCGACGAACTGACCCGGCAACTCGCCACCCGGCTGCGGCCCGCCCTCACCGGCACGATGTCGGCACGGCCCACCCGCCGCCCCGGCGGCCGGCTGGACCTGCCGCGCACGCTGCGCGCCAACCTGGTCACCGCCCGGCGGGCGGCGGACGGCAAGGTCCAGGTGATCCCGGAGAGGCCGGTGTTCCGCAGCCGTGCCCGGCGGTCGGCCGACTGGCGTCTGATCCTGGTCACCGACGTCTCCGGATCCATGGAGGCATCCACGATCTGGTCCGCGCTGACCGCCTCCGTGCTCGCCGGGGTGCCGACCCTGAGCACCCATTTCCTGACCTTCTCCACGGAGGTCGTCGACCTCACCGGCCATGTGCACGATCCCCTCTCCCTCCTCCTGGAGGTGAGCGTGGGCGGAGGTACGCACATCGCCGCCGGGCTGCGGCATGCCCGCAGCCTGATAACGGTGCCCGCCCGCACCCTCGTCGTCGTCATCAGCGACTTCGAGGAGGGCGCACCGCTCGGCGGACTGCTGGCCGAGGTGCGGGCCCTGGTGACCACCGGCTGCCACGTCCTCGGGTGCGCGAGTCTCGACGACGCGGGCCGTCCCCGCTACTCGACGGGCGTCGCCGGACAACTCGTGGCCGCCGGCATGCCCGTGGCAGCCCTCAGCCCACTCGAACTGGCCCGTTGGATAGGGGAGAAGACCGCATGACCGCAGACCGGCTGCCACCCGTCGCGCCGGAGGTCACGGCAACGCTGGTGGAGGAACTCTCACCCCGACTGCGCAGACGCCTGGACGCGATGGTCACCAAGCTCGCCGCACGCCCCACGCACCGCGACGGGGACACGGTGACGATCGCGGTCGACGACGACACCGAGTTGCGCCTGCACGCCCCGGGCGGTGTGGTGGCGACGGCGGACGGCATCGTCTGCGGTTGCCTCCTCGCCCCGGCCTGCGCCCACCGCGCGGCCGCCGCCTGCGCCGCCCCGACGGCGGACCCGGCACCGGAACACGCCGATCAGTCCACCCCGCCGACCCTCGAACCAGACTCCGCAACGGCCACCGCCCCTGGCCCCACCCCCGACACAGCCTCCCCGCCCGATGTGGCGAGCCCGGCCCAGCGCGCCGCGGCCGACGCCCTGTGGGCGGCGGGCGCCGCCGTGCTGGAGGCCGGCGTGGACGGGGCCGGCGCGGTCACCCAGTCGGCGCTCCTCCGCGCCGCGCACACCGCCCGGCTCCAGCAACTGCCCCGTGCCGCGGGCGCCGCGCTGTCCGTGGTGACCCTGTTGCGCGCGGCCCGCGCAGGGGACCCGTCCTACCGCACCGCCGACCTCGTCACGGCCCTGGCCGAACTCCTGGGCACCGCACACCGAGTGGGAACGGCGTCCGGCGCGGAGCTGGCCGCTGTCCGGGGCCGCGCGCGCCGCCCGTACAGCGCCGACGGCTCGCTGCGCCTGTACGGCCTGTTCACCGAACCCGTGGTCACCGACTCGGGGCACGGCGGCGTCCGTACCTGGGTCGCGGGTTCCGACGGCCGCCTCTTCACGGTCGGCGACGTGGCACCCGGCGGCGTCGGACGCGCCCTGGGCGTGGCCGACCGGGCCGTGCGGCTGGGGGACAGCGCGCTCACCCACCGGGAGCTGGGCCGGGCCGGCCTGGCGGTCTCGGGGGCGACGGTCTCGCCGGACGGCAGACTGGGCGCCGGGAAGGGCGTCAAAGCCGTGACCGCGCGGGGTGCGGCGTGGACGGAGCCGCCGCTCGCCGCCCTGTGGGACACGCCGCCGTCCGAACAGGCCGCCCGCGCCCTGCGGTCCACCTCCCGCTACGGGGACCAGGACGGCGGTGGCAGCGACTTGCTCTTCCTGGACGTCGAACTCCTCGGGGCGGTGCGGGAGTCGGGTGGCACCTGCCTGCTCGCGCGGTGCGAGGGAGGCGTTCCTGTCGCCGGTGCGCCCGCCGAGGCGTGGGTACGTCTCACCGTCGCCGACGACGATCCCGCGCTGGCCCACCGCGACAACCTGATGCTGCTGGCCACGGCACCGGGGACACGGCTGAGGATCATCGGACGGCTGGTGCCCGCTCCCCACCCCCGGCTCACCCTCCTCGCCTGCTCGCACCCCACCGGCGCGGGCACGATCGACTTCGGCCTCGACCGCCTGCGCCGCGCCGACCTCCCGGACCCGACTGCCCCCGCGCATCTCGCCCCGCCACAGCCCGGAGAGAGCGGTGCGCAGTCGCCGCTGTACCTGCTGGAGCGCCGGGTGGAACAGACGGTCCCGGCGGGCCGCGCCGCCCTCGGCATGCTCGGCGACGTCACCGCCGAGGCCCGCCGCATCCGCCGTGCGGGCCTCCCCACGGCCGCCGGACTCCTCACCGCCCTGTGCGCCTCGGCGGCCCAACGCGATCGCGACCTCTTCGGCCGCCTCCTCCCTGCCGACACCGACGGGTTCGCCACCTACTGGCTCGCGTCCGCCCGCTACACGGCCGCAGTGGCCGAGTCGCTGTGCGCGGCAGCCTGGGGCCCGGCACAGGAGGTTCCGTCCGCGGCGCCGTCCGACCTGGAACAGGAGCCACGACCAACGTACCGATGACGTAGTACGTCCAGACACGCTGAGGCCTGAGCCCTGAGCCCTGAGGCCTGAGCCCCTGTGCTCCGCGGGCTCGACGCGCTGCAGTGGACCAAGCGTTCACGGTGGCATGATGATCTACCGCGTGGAGTGTCGATGCGCCTGGCCGACCTGTATGAGGGCTCCCCGGCGGCGAGCGAATGAGGCTGCAATGAGTGACCTGACGAAGCCCGAGATCGTCGTTCCGGAGGGTGACGCTCCGACCGAGCTGACCATCCGTGACCTCGTCGTCGGGGACGGCCTTGAGGCGAAGCCGGGCAGGGTCGTCCACGTCCACTACGTCGGCGCCACCTTCGAGTCCGGGAAGGAGTTCGACGCCTCCTGGGACCGGGGCCGGCCGTTCAAGTTCGCCGTGGGCGGGGGCAGGGTCATCAAGGGCTGGGACCGCGGGGTCAGAGGGATGAAGGTCGGCGGCCGGCGCGAGATCATCGTTCCCCCGCGCCTCGGCTACGGCAACCAGTCGCCCTCGGTGTCGATCCCGGCGGGCTCGACGCTCGTCTTCGTGGTGGACCTGCTCTCCGTCGCAGTCTGAGGCCTTCCGCCACCAGGCCTCCCCGCGAGCCCGCCATGATCGGCGGGGCGGCCCCAATGCGTCACAACTGCAGCTCATGAGCGTCGGGTTGGGCCGATCTGCTTGCCCGGCCGCATCGCAGCCGTTCATCATCTACGAGCAGGAGTACGGCGCGAGCAACGGGGTGAGTGGATGGACAGTGATCGTCGCGCTCTTCTGGTGGGGGTGCCGCAGCAGACCGAGCACGCCTTTCCACTGCGGTCCATCGGCGATCCCGTCCGCGAGGACCTGCGCAGGATGCGCGAAGCCCTTGAGGCCTGCGAGTACCGGTGCACGGTGCTCGGCCCGGGAGGTCCCGACGAGAGCAGGCGGGACGCCATCCAGGACGCTGTCCGGGACGCGCTGCGCTCGGTCCCGGCCGGCGGTGTGCTGTTCGTCTACTTCTCCGGCCACGGACTGCACCTCGGAGGAAAGGACCACCTGGTCCCCTCCAACGCCAAGGCGCTGGCCGACGGCAGCCCGGACACGGACTCGCTGATCGACCTGGACCGGGACTTCTTCGGCATGCTGGGGCCGACCGCCTGCCCCGCGGCCTTGGTCATCGCCTGCTTCGACGCCTGCCGTGACGGATCGGGTACGAGCGGCATCCGCCCGTACCACTACCGGGCGCCGCACCCCACACAACTGGTCGTCGGCAACAGCTGCGCACCGGGGGAGACCAGCGGATACGACGCCGACGGCAGCCATTTCACCAAGGCCCTGGCATACGCGCTGCACCCCGATTCGCCCCACCGCACGCTCCGGCAGGTCAGCGCCTCGGTCACGGCGGAGCTCAGGGACCACGAGCAGCATCCCCAGTGGTCGCCCGCCGGCGACCTCCCCGACGTCGTGGTCGCCGATACCGGCGGCGTGCCGGAGTGGGTGCAGGCGGTGTCCACCGCACACCTGTGGAGCCTGCCGTGCAGTGATCCTCCGGAGGTGCAGGAGGTGCTCCGCGAGCGCGTGGAAGCGGCCGTGCGGAGCCTGTCCGGAAAGTACCGCCGGGCGAGCGAACAGATGCCGCACCCTTGGCGGGACGACGACTATCCGATGCGCGTGCTGGACAGCGTCGCCGGGCTCCCCACCGGCACGCGCCCGCTCAGCGCGCTGGAGAAGGCACTGCTGTGCGGCCTGCCGTTCATGCTGGCCACAGCGCTCGCCGAGGAGTTCACGGCCCTCTTCGACTCGTTCAAGGGTTTCGCGCGCCTCGACGCCGCACAGATGCGACACGTTCTCAGGGAACACGAGCACGACTTCTCCGCCCTGGACGAGAACCGCGTGCGGCGGCTGCACGCCCGTGACCGGACGGACGAGGCGTGGGCGCTCACCACCTGGCGGCTGCTGAAGCGCAGGAGCGGTCTGCGCATCGCCGGCGCGGAGGAGACGGACCACCTGGTTGACTGCGCCTCGCGCCTCGTCGACGTACTGCTGCAGGACGTGGCGGCCAGCCATCAGAAGGCCCTGCGCGCCATCGTCGACCGGCTCGCCCGCCACGACCTACCCGAGCTGCACGGCCCTGGACGACTACTCCGGCACCCTCAGTCACTTCAAGGTCACCTCCCGCGGTGCCTCGCAGCTCAACGACCATGATCTCGCCGCCCGGTGGTCACTCGGCGCGGCGCTGGCGGTCGACGTCCGCGAACTCTCGGAGATGGTCGCCGAGCACATCGGCACCATGTATCCCCTCGGGCCGCAGGAGGTCCTCCTCTGCCTCGAGGACGCGAGCCGCCGCCTGGACGAGGAGCGTGCCGTGGTGGAGGTGCTCCAATGCCCGCACGGAGCGCTCCACAAGGCCCTGGAGCTGCACGCCACCCGCTGCCGCGAGGCACTCAGCCGGCTGCACGGCATGGATCTGCCCGTCCACCTCAACTGGCTGCGCTTCGTCCGGACGATCGACGTATCGGTCCACCCGTCGCCCGGCGCGTACAACCTGCCGTTGCTGACCTTCCAGTTCGATCAGCGGGCGGTCTCCCACCTCCTCATGGGCGAGCAGCTGTACGGCGATCCGGCCCTGGCACTGCGCGAGCTGTACCAGAACGCCCTCGACGCCTGCCGGTATCGCGACTACCGCTACAAGTGGGCCACGTCCCAGGGGGGCGGGGACCCCGACTGGCCCGGCAGGATCCTCATCACCCAGTACCAGCAGGACGGGCGCACCGTCATCGAATGCCTCGACAACGGTGTGGGCATGACCGCGGAACAGCTGAAGGACCTGTTCGCCCGGGCCGGCCGCAAGCTCTCGGACTCGTCGGAGTTCCAGCACGAACTGGGCGAGTGGCAGCAGGCCGGCATCGAGCCACGCTTCAACAGCCGGTTCGGCATCGGGGTACTCAGCTACTTCATGCTGGCCGACGAGATCACCGTGGTGACGCGGCCCACCAACGCCCGGGGCCAGGCCACCGGTGAGCCGCTGCAGGCCGACATCGTGGGCACGGCCACCCTGTTCCGGATCAACCCCGCCCGGCACGACAACGGAGACGTGGCGAAGGTGGAGCACGGCGGCACGCTCGTCCGCCTCTATCTGTCCGCCGACCAGACGAACCAGACGGGCCGGCCGGCAGGCGGCCTCTCGGCGAGCCGTACGCTCGGCGAACTCCTCTGGTACACCGAGTTCGACACCCAGGTCCGGGACGACTCGACGGGACACTTCGTGGTCTGGGAGCGCGGGAAGCTGCGGATCCCTCACGACGAGGTGCGCGCTTCCCTCGCGGTCGGCGGCACGGCCGGGGAACTGTGGTGGGTGGACGGGGAAGGACGGCTGCTCGCGGACGGGATCGCCACGTCACGCAACACGTTCGGCTGCGTGATCAACGTACGCGATCAGCGCGACCTCACACTCAGCGTGAGTCGCAATGAGGTACAGAGCTGGGACCAGGGGAAGGCTGCGGACCTCCTCGCGGCCCATCTGCCGGAACTGGCCTCCTGGCCGCGTGTCACTCTCGCCTGGCTGCTGCGCTTCGGGCAGGAGGCGCCCCGGCTGGGTGACGACCTGCTGCGGGTGTTCGCGGACATTCCGCTGCGGGTGGAGAGCCCACGGTCGCGGCACGGAGCGGCCCCGGGGGCGGGTTCGGGCCAGGACGGGGTGTTCCGCATCTCCGACATCGGCTGGTGCCCGTTCGACGCCGTGTTCCTCACGAACGAGGAGCTTCCCGCGTTCCTGAAGGGATCCATCCACCGCGACGACGTCCGGGGGTGGCGGAGCTCGGTTCTCGGGCGCTCACCCGATCACACCAGCCCCTCGCAGGTCAGAACCACCCTGGGCCTCGTGGCGTCGAACCAGGGCGGTTCCATGGCCGACCTCAGAACGGCGCTGAGCCCTCACCCGGGCTCGAAGGCCACGGTCGTGCCCGCGGAGACGAGCGCCGCGGACTGGTTCCTCCACTCGGAACACCCCGTTGCCCACCAGGCAGGGCTGCGGCGCACACCCCCCGGAGAGGACGGCGTCATCTGGCTTCCCCTCGACAGCACGGAACGGGCCCTGCTGGGGTGGCGGCGCACTCTTCTCGGACGTACGGCCGACCTGTCCGTCCCCGCCTTCCTTCCGGCGAGCATCGGCATCGCGCGCATCAGCGCGACGCAGGCCGCCGCGAGGCGGAGGTACGGAGTCTCACGGCGTCAACAGCCCTGGCCATGGGACGTCCTTGTCGCGGTGGCTGCACAGCACAGAATCCCGCTCGGGGAACTGTGGGCGGAGTTCGAGGACTTCCCGGAGAGTCTTTTCGGCCCCCTGCCCGAGCTGCCGGAGCACCTGGTCGACAGGGTGCCCCGCCCGAGCGACGCCATCTGGAGCGTTTTCGAGGACGCCCGGAGGGAAGGACTGCTGGGGCCCAAGGCGCTCCGCGACTGGGCCGAGCGCTACGAGACCCTCGCTATGCCGGGGCATGTCCGAAGGCTGTTGAGCTACCTCGACGTGCGGGACACCCTCACCCGTGAGTCCAGATCGCTGACCGAACGTCTCCTGGGTTGCCAGGCGTTCTTCCAGGACGGCGAGCTGAGCGTCATCGATGCCGTCCGGGCGGCGGCCGGGGCGCAGGTGTCCGTTGCGGAGGTCATCGAGCTCGCCGTGGAGCTTCGGGAGCCCCTGGAGCTGACGTCCATACCCGAGATCACCGACGGTGAGATGCGGCCCCCGAAATGGCTGGCCGGCATGTGGTTCAGGAAGCGGGAGTCGGAACGCCCCGAAGAACGCAACTGGCTCGATGCGGCCGCGCTCTACTCCGTCCGGCGCCTGCCCAGGGAACAACTGCAGCAGGGTCTGGAGTTGCTGGCAGGGCTGGGCGTGCGCTGCCCGGTCGCGACGGCGCCCCTGGAGGACGTGATCGACGGCGACGCGGATCTGGACACGTCTGCCCTCGTCAAGGGAACGCTGAACACCTATGAAGGCGACAGCGTCACCCTCGTGGACCGCTGGGAGATCGACGCCGGCAAGCTGCTCTGGTTCGCCGCGCACCGGCAACTGACGATCGGCGAGGCGCTCGAACGCGCTACGGCCGTCGCGGTGCGGGTCGGGATGCCGCTGACCGTGCGGCCGTCGAAGAGTACGTGGCACCTGGAGGTCACTCCGGCCCTCTGGACCGCGATGAACGGCGCCGCGAACCTCGGCGACACCCATTCGGGGCTCCGGCCGGAGGTGACACCGCTGTCCATGGCGCGACTGGCCTACATCGAGGACTTGACGCTGGGTGAAGCCGTCCACCTGCTGCGGCCGTTCGAGGAACTCGGCGTACCGCTCCCGGAACTCGGCAGTGCCACCGAGGTGGCACTGGCACACAAACCCACCGAGGACGACTTGTGGGCCCTGGCCAGCGACCGGGACGGCAGCGAGCCCCCCATTCCCGTGCAGGTCGACCCGCTCACCGTCGTACGCACCGCGCTGCGCCTCGGCCACGACCTACGGCCGGTCTACCGGATGTTCGCCGCGTACCGCCCCTTCGGCATGGTCGTCGACTTCCCCGAACCCGACGACGGGATGGGCGTCCCTCGCTGGGAGGACCCCATCATCCTCAGCTTCGCCGGCGACGGACAGGAGCCCGCGCTGGAGGGCGCGGTCAGCGAGCGGCGCCTCGCCTGGTGCGCCGAGGCCGTCGGCCGCACCGGTGACACGGAATGGGTGCGGGAGCGGCTGCGGCTGTACGCCTCCGTGTTCCGCCTGGACATTCCCGAAGCGCCCGCACGGACGAAGGAGATGTGATGGCCGCACCACGGCACCGCAAGCGGCTCGGCTGGGAGAACGTGCCCATGACGCCGCAGCAGTCCGCCCTGACCCCCGATGGCAAGGGCGGCCTGGTCTTCTCCGGGACGTGTCCGCGCTGCATGGGCACCTTCTCCAGGACCTACCGCTCCGCCACCCCCGGACCGGTGAAGGGCTCCGGGGCGCCCGGCGGCGCCCCGAGGCCGCTCACGGTGCTGTGCGAGTGCGGGGTCAACCACTCCGGACGCCCCGACGTGGAGAGGCAGCTCGGCTGCGGTGCCCACTGGCAGGCCGGCCGCCCGTGACCCAGCGTCCGGAGAGCAGATGGCAGGACCTCGCCGATGAACTGCCCTTCCAGCAGCTGGACATCGTACGCAGACAGGCGGAGGGATGGCGCAACGGCCTCACCGGGCTGACCGGCCTCCTCACGGCCGTACTCGTCCTCAAGGGGCGCGAGACGTTCACCGACCTGCCCGGCTGGGCGGTGGTCCTGGCGAGCGGCCTCATCGCCGGCGGGTTCCTGTTGCTGCTGGCGGGGACTCTGCTGGCGGTACGAGCCAGCCATGGGCGCCGGACCAAGGACATCGTGACCAATGGCGCGGATCTGGAGGAGTGGACGGAGCAGGAGACGCAGGACTGCCGGCGGGCCCTGTCCCGGGCCATCGGCTGTTTCGTCGCCGGGGTGATGCTCGTCGCGTCATCCGTGGGGGTGGCCTGGACGACGTACGCGAGCCCGGACCCGAGTCCCGGCATGAGTGTTCAGGTGACCACGACCGGCGGCGTCCTGTGCGGGCGGCTTGCCGCATCCGACGGGAAGACGCTGCGACTGACCACGGGCACCGCGCCGGAGCAGCGCGTGCGGTCCGTGCCCATGGCCACCGCACTCGCCGTGGTCGCGGTGCCTGCCTGCTGAGTGAGGCCGGTTGGGGGAGGGGCGCGCCTTCCACGGTCTCCGGCGTGGCAGCCCGTCGTTCAACGCTCCGGAGCGGCCTCGCTCAGTTCGGGTTCCAGACCCTCGGCCATCTGGCTGCGGCGACGGCCCGAATCGGCTCGCCAGGCTTCGAACGCCCAGGCGGTCGAAGCCACCACGGCAAGACCGAGGAGCCAGCCGCCCACCACATCGCTGAACCAGTGGACGCCGAGCGCGACCCGGGTGAAGCCCACGCCCACCACCGACACCACCGAGACGCTCCAGAAGAGGGTGCGCAGCCGGCCACGAGGCACCAGCGGCAGCAGGGCCAGCAGCAGGATGGCGAACGAGGTGGTGGCCGTCATGGCATGACCCGAGGGGAAGGAGAAGCCCGGCGCCTGGGCCACCGGGTCCGACAGGGAGGGCCTGGCCCGCTCGACCACGACCTTGACCAGCAGCCCGATCAGGGCGCTCGCCACCGCCGTCACGCCGGACCAGGCGGCCAGCCGCCAGGCGCGGCGCCAGAGCAGCCACACCGTCAGCAGCGCGACCACACAACGCAGCGTCGCCGGATCCCAGACCCAGTCGGACAGGAAGCGGAGGGTGCTTGTCCACCCGGGGTGTGCGCGCGCCGTCTCGTGCAGCCGCCGCGCCGCACCCGCGTCCATGACGCGCAGCGGGCGCCACCGGCCCTCGACGAGGACGAGAAGAAGGCCGAAGGGCACCGCGGAGAGCGCGGCGACGGCAGCGGCACCGATGAGCCGTGCGCCGAATCTGCGGTCGGCCGCCCGTGCGCGGCGCTCACGAAGCAGCCGCCCGGTCGCTCGTACAACCATTCAGGCTCCTGGATCGGGATGGATGGGGCCGGGGCGCTTGGCCCGTGCGGCCTCCAGCTGTGCGGCGAAGGACAGGCCGAGAAAGAGGGCGATGGAGGTCAGATAGGCCCAGAGGAGCAGTGACATGAACGCACTCAACGGGCCGTAGACGGTGTCGAAGGACCCGCTGACCGAGAGGTAGAGGCTGAGCAGCCAGGTCAGCAGGGTCCACAGCACCAGATAGACGGCCGCCCCGAACGCCAGCCAGGTGTAGCCGGGCTGCTTCCGGCGGGGCGAGCGGCGGAAGATCGCGCTCGCGGAGATGAGCGCGAGCAACAGCCCGCACGGCCAGCGCAGCAGGTCCCAGGCGTGCCCGGCGCCCTCGCCGAGCCCGTAGACCGACACAGCGGCCGCTGCCAGGTCACCGCCCACCACCATCAGGATGAACCCGATTCCCAGGGGGATCCCGGCAGCCAGCGCCATCACCAGGCCGCGGAAGTACTTCTGGTGGAAGGGGCGGTCGCGTTCGACCCCGTAGATCCGGTTGGCGCCGCGTTCGATCTGGCACATCGCCGTGGTGACGTTGACCAGCGAGAAGGCCAGGCCGAACCAGAGCGTGAGCTGGGTCCCGTCGCCGGCGCGCTGCCGGCTGCGGTCGAGCGCGTCGTCCACGACCTCGGCGCTCGGCCCCGCGGCGATGCGGTGGATGGTCAGTTCCGTCAGTCTCCCTATGTTCTCCGTGTGCAGGGTGGCGGAGAGGCCGACGAAGGCGATGACCAGCGGTATGACGGCGAGAACCGTCTGAAGGGCGAGCGCGCGGGAGTGGCTGAAGCCGTCCGCGTAACGGAAGCGGACGAAGGAGTCGCGTACCAGCGCCCAGCGGCCGTAGCGGCGCAGCGAGGCCAGCGCCTCGTCGGCGGAGAGTTCGTCACCTGCCATGTCGCGGGTCTGCGGGACCCGGGTCGCGGTGCCCATTCACTCGCTCCCTGACGGCAGGAGCACGGTCAGTGCCCCGGGTTCGACCTCGGCGACGAGCCACCGGCCCGGCCCCACCGGGTCTCCGTCGATCTCGCGCGGCTGCTGCGGAGCGAAGCGGAGTTCGGCGCGGCGGAAGGTGAAGTACTCCACCGCGGTGCCGGTGCCTTCGCCGTCGGCGGGCGGGAAACTGCTCTGCGCGGCGGGGCGGGGCGGTTTCGAGCGGCCGCGCAGCAGTATGCCGACGGCACGCAGCCAGCCGGTGGGCCCGTGCGGGTCGAAGACGGCCAGATCGAGGAGCCCGTCGTCGGGTTCGGCGGCCGGGACGAGGGCGGCGCCGCCCTGCACCCTGCCTATGTTGGCGAGGAGCACCATACGGGCGGTGCGGTGCAGAACGGGCCCGCGGTCCAGCCGGATCGACAGGGACATCCGGGGCGCTCGCAGGCTGCTGACACCGGCCACCACGTAGGCGGGCCAGCCGATGACGGACTTCGCGCGGTCTCCGGTGTGCTCCAGCATCGCGGCGTCCAGTCCGGCGCCGGCCATGGCGGTGAAGCGCGTCGGGGGGAGGCCGTCGCCCTCGATCCGGCCGAGGTCGATCCGGCGGGGGCTGCCCGACAGCGCGGCGGCCAGGGCGTCCGCGGGTTTGAGCGGCAGCCCCAGATTCCGGGCGAGCAGATTGCCGGTGCCGCAGGGCACCACGGCCAGACCGACTCCGGTACCGGCCAGTGCGTCCGCCACGGTCCGCACCGTTCCGTCGCCGCCACAGACCACGACCAGCGCTGCTCCGTCGCGGACCGCGGCGGCCGCCTGGCCGCCGCCCGGGTCGTCGGCGGTGGTGGAGACGAACTCCACGGAGTGACGCCCGTGTTCCTCCAGGACCAGCCGCAGCGTGTCGCGTTCCGCGTCGTCGGTCACGGTCGGGTTGACGATGACGACGGTGTGGCCCGGCACGTGTTCCGAGCGCTCCTCCGCGGCCTCCAGCGCGATCTCCATGGCGTTCGACGGAGCGGGGGCCGGGCTGCTGCCGTCGGTCATCATGGCGCGGCCGACGATCAGGAGCGACAGGCTGCCGTTCAGCAGGCCGCCGAGGACATCGGTGGGGTGGTGCATCCCCCGGTAGAGGCGTGCCACCGCCACGAGCAGCGGTACGAGAAGCAGCAGGAAGCCGGCCACCTTCCGCCAGGGGCCCCGGATCCGGGTGAGCACCAGAACGGCGAGACCCGCGTAGAGAGCCGTCGCGGCCCCGGTGTGGCCGGAGGTGTAGCTGGCGGTCGGCGGCGAGGCGTCGAGGCGGTCCACATCGGGTCGTTCCCGGTCCACGGACACGGTGATGACCAGGAACACCAGCGCCTGGAGCGAGACGGAGACGGCGAGGAACACCGCCTCCCGCCACTTCGGCAGCCTGGGTATGAGGATCAGGCCCACACAGACCAGGGCGGTGATGATGATCACCGTGGCGGTGTTGCCGGCCTCCGACGCCATGAACGAGGCGTCGTTGAGGCCCGCGTTGCGCAGGTTCTCGAAGCCCTCGTTGACGCGGTCCTCGCTGTTCAGGGGCCAGATGCCGGCTGCGGGTCCGGTGATCAGGAGGCCGAGGCCCACCATCAGTGCGGCCTGGCAGACGGTC
The DNA here is from genome assembly GCF_035917255.1 of Streptomyces sp. NBC_01257. Lineage (NCBI taxonomy): Bacteria > Bacillati > Actinomycetota > Actinomycetes > Kitasatosporales > Streptomycetaceae > Streptomyces > Streptomyces sp. NBC_01257. The sequence continues at coordinate 402,397 of NZ_CP108472.1, read as the reverse complement.
AGTGCGCCGATCCGGACGGCGGCCCCGCCGCTGCCACTGGTCAGGGCGGGAGACCGCCCCGGCCGGGAGACGGCCCGGGGTTCCGTGGACCTGTGGACCGGTCTCTCCGGCAGGGCGGTGGGCATGGCGCTCCCCGTGTTCGGCAGTGCGACGACAGTGGTGGCCGGGCGCGTGTTCGGCCCGTCCGGTGTTCCGCCGTCTGCCCCGAAATCCGCCCGGCAGGCATGCACCCGTCCGCCGTGTGATCCCTCGCGCCACGTGAGCCCCTGTGCCCCGTGTGTGCCCCGGCCCGGGCGACGCTCATCAGCCCCGGGTCCCGGACGGGGCTGATGAGCGCGTCACGGCCGTCGCCATTCAGCCCACGTCGACAGCCGAGGCCGCGTGGCCGGCAGGCACCAGGCGAAGGGTCAGGATCTGGAACGGGCGCAGGGACAGCGTCACGTCGGATCCCTCCAGGACCGGAGCGGGCTCACTCTCCAGCTCCCGTTCCAGCAGATCCGTGACCCGTGCGGAGGCGACGGCGAAACCGGCTCGGAGGGTGGTCCGCACCCGGCCGCCGCCGGACTCGTAGACCCGGACGATCACGTCGCCCGAGCGGTCGTCCGCGAGCTTGATCGCCTCGATGACGACGCCGACGTCATCGACCCGCACCAGCGGCTCGACGGTCGCGCCGCCGGGGACCGCACGCTCGGGCAGGTTGAAGTGATAGCCCTCGCGGATCGCGTCGTGGATGTCCGCGCCGAGGACCAGCGCGTACCGCAGCCGGTGTTCACCTCGGTCGCAGTCGGGATCGGGGAAGAGCGGGGCGCGCAGGAGCGAGATCCGCGCCGTCGTGGTGGTTCCGCCGTCGGGGCGGACGTCCCGCGTCACGTCGTGGCCGTAGCTGGAGTCGTTGACCAGGGCCGCGCCCCAGCCCGGCTCCGCGAGGTGCAGGTAGCGGTGGGCACAGATCTCGAACCGGGCGCTGTCCCACGAGGTGTTGCTGTGCGTGGGGCGCCGGACATGGCCGAAGGGGATCTCGGCGCTGGACTCCGCCGCCCGTACGTCGAGCGGGAAGGCGGCCTTGAGTATCTTCTCGGACTCCTGCCAGTCGACGTCCGTCTCGACGTCGAGACGGCGGCTGCCCTCGTCGAGACGCAGCACCTGAGTGATGCGGGAGGCGTTGAAGCTGCGTACCACCCTCACCCCGCCGGGGACCGCGGCGACCTCGTCCGCCCCGGTCAGGTCGCGCACGGTGTTGCGGTAGAACGCGTCGACGTCCCAGGCATCCCACTGGTTCGGGAAGTCCTGGTGCAGCTGGAGGAGGTTGCCGACCGCACCGGGCGCGAGCGCCTCGCGGCCGGCCGTCAGGTCCAGGGCGGAGGTGACCAGGCCCCGGGCGTCCACCGTGAAGCGCACGAGGCCGTTGTCCAGGACGAACCCGCCGTCCTCGACGGGCCGGGCGGCGACCTGGCGGGCAGTCCGCCCACGCGGTGAGGCGCCGAGCGCGGGAACGCCGTCGCGTGCGTGCGGGGCCGCGTTGAACACGGTCTCGCCGTCGGCCCCGCTTCCGTCGGCCGGCCCGGTCCCGCTCGCCGCGAGATCGCGCTGGGCGCCGTCGATGACCTCGCCGAGCTCCCGGGCCACCTCCGCGTACGTTTCCTCGGCCTCCCGGTGCACCCACGCGATCGACGTGCCGGGCAGGATGTCGTGGAACTGGTGGAGCAGCACGGACTTCCACACCCGGTCGAGCAGTTCGTACGGGTACGGGCGGCCGCCGCGCACGGCCGCCGTCGCGGCCCACAGCTCGGCCTCCCGGAGCAGGTGCTCGCTGCGGCGGTTGCCCTGCTTGGTGGCGAGCTGACTGGTGAGCGTGCCGCGGTGCAGCTCCAGGTAGAGTTCGCCGACCCAGACGGGCGCGTCTTGGTACTCCGCCCGCGCCTTGGTGAAGAACTCCTCGGGGCCCTCCATCTCCAGCCGCGCCGAACCTTCGAGGTTCTCCAGCCTCCGTGCGCGTGCCAGCATCTCGCGGGTGGGACCGCCGCCGCCGTCCCCGTAGCCGAACGGGACGAGGGAACGGTTCGCCGCGCCCTTGTCCCGGAAGTTGCGCTCGGTGTGCGCGATGTCGGCGCCGGAAAGATCGCCGTTGTAGGAGTCGACGGGAGGGAAGTGGCTGAAGATGCGGGTCCCGTCGATGCCCTCCCACCAGAAGGTGTGGTGAGGGAATGCGTTGGTGGTGTTCCAGGAGATCTTCTGGGTGAGGAACCACTCGATGCCGGCCAGCTTCATGAGCTGCGGCAGTGCCGCGTTGTAACCGAAGGTGTCGGGCAGCCACATGTCCTTCGTCTCGACCCCGAACTCCTCCAGGTAGAAGCGCTTGCCGTGCACGAACTGACGGACCAGCGACTCCCCTCCGGAGAGATTGGTGTCCGGTTCGACCCACAGACTGCCGGTGGGCAGGAACTGCCCGGTGCGCACCTTCTCGACCACGCGGGCGAACACCTCGGGCCGCTGCTCCTTGAGCCAGGCGAGCTGCTGCGCCTGGGACATGACGAAGCGGAACTCGGGGTGGTCGTCCATCAGGGCGGTGACGTTCGAGACGGTCCGGGCCGCCTTGCGCACGGTCTCGCGTACGGGCCAGAGCCAGGCGGTGTCGATGTGCGCGTGGCCGACGGCGGAGACGCGGTGGGCGCTCGCGTGCGCGGGGGAGGCCAGCGCCGGGGCGAGGATCTCGCGTGCGTGCGCGGCGCTCTCGCCGATCTCCTGGAGGTCGATGACGTCCAGGCCGCGGTTCACGGCGTGCTCCAGCTGCCGGCGCCGGGTGGAGTCCTCGGGCAGCTGGTGCATCAGGCCTCCGAGGACGTCCAGATCCTGTACGAGCTCCCAGACGGCGGAGTCGAAGAGGGCGAAGTCCATCCGGTTCAGCCGGTAGAGCGGCTCGCCCGGTGCCCCGTCGCCGTGCAGCCAGGGGGCGACACCGCCGGACCGGGTCGGGACGAAGGGGTCGCCCCCGGCACCCGAGTCGAAGATCACCGGGTTGGCGGACGCCTCGACGTAGTAGACGAACGACTCGCCACCGGCGGCACGTTCGGCGACCGGCAGCCAGGTGTTGCGGGGATTGAGCGCCTTGACCGGTGTTCCGTCGGCGCGGTGGACGAGGCCCTCGGCGGAGAAGCCCGGCTGCGTGCTGCCGAAGCCCAGGTCCAGAACCGCCTCGACGCGCTGTCCGGCCCAGGCGGCGGGCACGGTGCCGCTGATCCGGAACCAGCTGGTGGACCAGGCAGGTCCCCACATCGCACCGGTGCGGACCGGCTCGTACGGGGCTGCGATTCCTTCGGCCACGGGCACGGGCTCACCCGTGACGTTCCATGTCGCGACGTCCAGGGGCAGGCTCTCGCGGTACACCGCGGGCCGCAGGCGCTGGTCGAGCACGCGGGCGAGACGGCGTTCGGTGACCGTTCGGTCGTGGTGCATGGGGGACTCCGTGAGGGAGGACGGGGAGGCGAAAGGGCAAGCCGGTGCCGTGGCAGCGGCGGCAGGGAACGGGTCAGCGCGTCCCGTAGCGGATGACGTGGGTGGGTACGACGGTCCGGCGGGCCGGGATCGGCTCGGCGGACGAACCGTTGATCCGGTCGATGAGCATCTGGCCCGCCCGCCGGCCGATCTCGTCGGCGTCGTACGAGACGATGGTCAGCGGCAGACCGAGGACGTCCGCGAGGTCGAAGTCGTCGAATCCGGCCAGCGCGACCGGTCTGCCGAGCGCCCGCACGGCGCGGATGGCGCCCTGCGTCAGGCGGTTGTTGGTGCAGAAGAGGGCTGTCGGCGCGTCGGGTGCGTCGAGCAGCGCCCGTGCGGCGGCCTCCGCGGTGGGCACATCGGTGAGGCCGCGCCGCACCTGGCCCTCGTCGGGTTCGAGCCCGGCCGCCTCATGGGCGGCCCAGTATCCGCGGAACCGTTCGGCGCCGGTGTACAGGGCGGGCGGGTTGCCCAGGAAGCCGATGCGGCGGTGGCCGTCCGCGATGAGCTGTCCGGTGGCCTGCTCGGCGCCGCCGAAGTCGTCGACGAGGACGCAGTCGGCGTCCATCCCGGCGGGCGGCCGGGACGCCAGGACGATCGGCATGCCGCGCAGCGCCGCGGGCGCGAGATGACGGTGGCTGCTGCCCGCCGGCACGACGATCATGCCGTCGACCTGACGGGACGCCAGGTCCTCGACGAGCCCGCGTTCCCTGTCGACCTGCTCCGCGGTGTTGCTGAGCAGCACCCGCAGGCCGTGCTCGGACGCCACCTCCTGCACACCGAGCGCCAGACGCGAGTAGAAGGGGTTGGCGAGGTTGGTGACGACCAGTCCGATCATCCCGCTGCCGCCCAGCCGCAGACTGCGCGCCGTCTCGTTGCGCCGGTAGCCGAGTGCCTCGACGGCGGCGAGCACGCGCTCCCGGGCGGCCTCGCTGACCCGGGTGTCGTTCTTCAGCACCCGGGAGACCGTCATGGCACTGACGCCGGCGCTCGCGGCCACGTCGCGCATCGTCGGGGCTCCGCCCTCACCCGATCGCTGCTGTGCCATGGGCGGTTCTCCTGCGGGGTCGTCGGGTGGCCGGTGGTTGGCGAACGCCGTCATTCTAGGTCCGTACGGGGGGAGTGCCGGCGGACCTGTGCAACGCCCAGTGGGCCGCGCCGATGAGCGGTGCGTCGGCGGGGCGTCCGGCCGTGACGGTCGGGGGCGCGGTCCCGGGTGCCCACGAGTCGAACCCCTCCCGGACGGCCGGCCCCACCAGGTCCCCCCAGGAGCGGGCCATCGACCCTCCCACGACCATCAGCTCCGGGCGGAACCGCTCGCACCAGGGTGCGAGCGCGCGCCCGAGCGCCCCGAAGCAGTGCCGGACGGTACGCAGGGCGTGTGTGTCACCGGCCCGGGCCGAACCGGCGATGTCGTGCACGTCCGGGAGGCCGTCGGCATCGGGCACCCCGGCGGTGCGGGCGTAGAACCTGCGGATGGCCCGCCGCGACACGACCTCCTCCAGCGGGAGCCCGTCGACGGTCATCCGGTGCGCCCTGCCGCCGGGCGGCACGTCGGGGCCCTCCACGACCGGGTGCCCGCCCGCCAGGAAGGAGGAGCCGACACCCGTCCCGAGCGTGATGCACAGGGCCCGGCTCCGGCCGGCGGCCGCGCCCGCCCGGTACTCGCCCAGGGCGAACGCGTCGGCGTCGTTGACGAAACTGATGCCGCTCGGGGCTCCCGGCAGCCGGCCGAGCAGTTCCGCGCCGACGTCCACACCGTGCAGCGCCTCGAACTTGCCGATGCCCCGGAACCGCCCGACACCGGCGGCGTAGTCGAAGGGACCCGGTATCGCCACGCCCCAGTGCGCGGCCACCGGGACGTCCACGCGGTCGGCGGCGGCGGCGATCGCGTCGAGGAGCTCACGGGCCGGCGCGCCGGCGGGGACCGGCTGCCGTACGACCGAGAAGGGGACGGGCCGTCCGGCCGCGGTGTCGATGACCGCGGCCGTCACATGGGTGCCGCCGATCTCCAGTACGGGAACGCGGTTCATACCTGCGTCACCAGGGACTTCACCACGTGCACCGGACGACTGCCGACGGGGTGCAGCCGGTAGGGGCCGACGGACGCGGGCACGGTGAGGGTCTCGGCGAACGCGAGCTCGTGACGGAGACCGCCGGCGGTCTCCACGACGACGCCGTCACCGGCCGAGACGTTGAGGATGTGGAAGCGGCCCGCGGTGTCGTCATCGGCGGCCTCCGGCCCCTCGATCACGAAGCGGTGCACGGCGTAGAACATGTCGGGCAGCGCGCCGACGACCTCCTCGCGCCAGCCCCGGCCCTCGCGCAGGGTCCGCGGCTGCTGGACGAGGTCCTTCAGCACGTCGTCGCCGCGCCGCGAGGTGTCGAGGTTGGCGAACCCGTGCGCGTACGAGAGCGGCCGCGGCGCACCCGAGGTGCCCTTGCGCAGCCAGTCGTAGAAGCGCAGGGAGTAGAGGTAGGGCGTGGCGCTGATCTCCAGGACCAGGTTGCCCTCGCCGGACGCGTGCGGGGTGCCGGCCGGGATCATGAAGAGCTGCCCGGCATCGGCCGGGTGCGTCATGACGTGGTCCTCGACGCGCAGCGGGAGCCCGTCCGCCGCGGCCGCCTCGACCTCCTTGCGCATGACGTCCACGTCAGCACTCTCCCGCAGGCCGAGGTAGACCTGCGCACCGGGTTCGCTCGCGGTCACGTAGTACGTCTCGTGCTGGGTGTACGGCCAGCCGAACGTGTCCCGCATGTACTGCTCCCGCGGGTGCAGGTGCAGGGACAGATTGCCGCCGCCGACCGTGTCGAGGTAGTCGAAGCGGATGGGGAACGACGTGCCGTAGCGACGGTGGACGTCAGGGCCGAGGAACTCCTCGGGGTGCAGCTCGCAGAGCAGCTGGAAGGGGAGCTCCACCTGGGCCGCCTCGTCCTGGCCGACCAGGATTCCGGCTTCGGGTGCGATGAGTTCGTAGCCGAGGGCCGTGTTGCCGCCCCGGGGCTCGAAGCCCAGCTCCCGCGCGCCCCACTGGCCGCCCCACGGCGTGGAGTTGAAGAAGGGGCGGGTACGGACGGGGCCGCTAGCCAGCACGGCGAGGGTGGCCCGCACGGCGGCGCCGTCCAGAGAGGCGGGGCCCCGCGCGCCCTGCAGGTCGACCCATCGGTCGACCCGGCGGGCGACGGCGTCGCGGTGGCGGTCGCCGACGGGCCAGTCGGTGTAGAAGAGGCTGCGCAGTTCGCCGGGGGTCCGGGGGCGGCCCAGGTTGGCACCGAGCGGCAGCTCTCCCCGCGTGACGGCCTCCTCGGCGTACCGCTTGGGAAGGTCGGCCCACCACAACAGGTCGGGTTCGGTGAGCGCGGCTCCCGGACCGAAGACGAGCCTGACGCCGGCGCGCGGACGCGGCTGGACGGGGGGCGTCACGAAGAGGTCGCCCATGGAGAACTCGGCCAGGGGCAGGAAGAACGGGTCCGCGTCCGCGTGCGGGACACAGAGCCGTTCGACGGCGTCCGCGGACCAGAGATCCCGGACGTCGCACAGGGTGACCTCGGTGCCCCGGGCGCGCAGAGCGGCGGCGAGGGAGGCGGCGGCCTCCTCCCAGTCCAGTGCGGCGGGCCCGTCGAGGGCGAGAACGGTGGAGGTCGTCGGCACGTCGGCGACGGCGGCCGCCCAGCCGGTGACGACGGTGCCGCCGGTGGCGGCGTACCGCGGGTTGCGTTCGTAGGGACGGGGCTGGTGCACAGATGCTCCTGATGAGGACGGGACCGGCAAGCGTGTGAATGGTATCGATAACATTCAACACGAACAAGACGCACGAGGAAATGACCCCCGATTCACCCGGCTGAAGTGCGGATCTGTCAAAGTCCAGGAGAAAGCCTTGTCTCGATCTCGTGGTGTCGTTAACATCCTGGCAACCCGGAGCGCGCAGACGAACGCCAGACGCGCTTCCGGTGGATCTCCACACCGCACCCCAGAGCCACGGATCCCGCCGGGATCCAGAGGGAAGTGAACCCATGAGATCAACCGGCGAGACGACAGAGCAGTCGTCTCCCCCGCTCCGCCGCCGCACCCTGCTGGCGGGCCTCGGGGCCGGCGCGGCGGCCGCGCTGACCGGCGGATGCGCGCGGGGCGACAGCACGGCCTCGATACCGGGCACGACGTCACTGGCCAACGACAACGCGACCTGGGACGCGGGATACGTGTCGGCCGGGCGCGAGCTCAAGAAGCTCACCGGGTACGCGCTGCGCCCGCTGTCGAACCCGAACCCCACCGCCTACACCCAGGTCACGCAGATCTCGCTGCAGACCACGAAGGCGACGGACCTGATCAAGTGGCAGTCGGGCTACAACCTCAAACAGCTCGCCCGCACCGGCAGCCTCAGTGACCTGACGCAGATGTGGGACGCCTACGAGCGCGAGGGCTGGGTGACCCGGACCCTCCGCGACGCGATGTCCTACCGGGGCGCCGTGTACGGGGTGCCCCTCTACCAGTCGTACTACGTGCTGTTCTACAACACGCAGGTGTTCGACCGGCACGGGCTGCGGGCGCCGGAGACGTGGGAGGAACTGCTCCACACCGCCGAGGTGCTCAAGAAGGCCGGCATTACACCCTTCGTCGCCACGCAGAGCGGCAACTGGCCCGCGTACGAATGGTTCGAGGAGCTCATCAGCAAGGTCGACCCGGTCTTCTACGCCGATCTGATCGCGGGCCGCGCGAAGTACACCGATCCGCAGGCGCACAAGGCCATGCAGATCTGGCAGGACTTCATGAAGAAGGGCTGGACGACCCCGGCCGACTTCGACCAGAACAACGGCCCGGCCGCGCTGAAGACCGGCAAGGTCGGCATGTTCCTGCACGGCTCCTGGCAGTCGCAGGGTCTCGCCGCGGCGGGGATGAAGCCGGGCGAGGACTTCGACGCCTTCGTCCTGCCCCCGGTCGACGCCTCCACCAAGCGGTCCGTGATCACCGAGGCGGGCGTGCTGGCCGTTCCGGAGAAGGCGGTGTCGCACGACGCCGCCATGGCCAACGCGGCCCACTGGCTGCACCCCTCGGTCCAGCGGGTGTGGACGGACTTCCTCCAGGACGGCTCGGCCAACCCGAAGGCGGTCACCGCCAATCCGGTGCTCGCCCGCATCAGGAAGCAGGCCCTGCGCGAGCACTGGACCGAGCTCCCCCGGTACGGACAGTCCGGGCCTCCCAACCTCATCCAGGGGAACACCGACGACCTGGGAGCCTTCATGACGCAGGCCATGTCACCCGAGGCGACGCTGCGCAGCATGGCGAGCCGGGCTTCCAAGGAGTGGGCCGCCTGGAACAAGGACGAATCATGACATCGGCTCTCGACAGGCGCCCCACGACGGCCGCCGCACCCGTGCCGCCGCCCGCACCCCCGGTCCGCAGGCCTCCGCGCAGGACGAAGGACAGGCTGGCCGGAGCCGGATTCCTGGCACCCGCCGTCCTGCTCGTCGCGGCCCTGCTCCTCACCCCGTTCGCGGTGACGCTGTACCGCGGCTTCTTCAGCGACGGCCGGGTCTCCTCCTTCACCTGGTTCACCAACTACGGCCTCTTCCTCAGCGATCCGGTTCTCGCGAAGTCCATAGAGAACACGCTCATGTGGGTGGTCGGCACGGTCGCCCTGCCCCTGGTCCTGGGCCTGGGCATCGCGGTCATGACCAACCAGTCCGGCTGGTCCCGGGTGGCGCGCCTGCTCGTGGTCCTGCCTTACGCGATCTCCGGCTCCGCCGTGGCCGTCGTGTGGAACTTCATCCTCACCACGGACGGCGCGGCGAACCAGGCACTCCAGGCGCTCGGTCTCGGCTCCTTCGCCCAGGGCTGGCTGCTCGAATGGCCGGGCAACACCCTGGTGATGATCGTCGCCAACACCTGGCAGTCCACCGGTGTGGCGGTGATCCTCTTCCTGGTCGGTCTCCAGACCATCCCCCCGGAGACCCTGGAGGCGGCGTCGCTCGACGGAGCCGACGGCCTGCGGAAGTTCTGGTACGTCGTCATGCCCCAGCTGCGGACCGTCTCCGTGATCGTCGTCGGCAGCAGCCTGGTCAACGGACTGAAGTCGTTCGACCTGATCTGGGTGCTGACCCAGGGCGGCCCCGGCCGCAACTCCGAGACGCTCGCGGTCTCGATGTACCAGGAGACGTTCCTCGCGCTGCGCCCCGGCGCCGGCGCGGCGGTCGCCGTCGTCCTCACCGTCATCGTGCTGCTGGCCTCCTGGCTGTACCTGCGGCGCCAGCTCACCCCGAAAGGCGCATGAGCATGTCCATCCGCCGCATTTCCGCCGGCACCGCCGTCCGCAACACGGTCCTGGTGCTCGTCTCCCTCCTCTGGGCCGTGCCGACCTGGCTGCTGGTGGTCAACGCACTGGTGCCGGCCGCCGAGTACGGCGGCAGCCCGCACTGGCTGCCGCACGGGGGCTTCGGTCTGTTCGACAACATGTCCCAGGCGTGGACCCGCGCCAGGCTGGGCCCCGCGATGGGCAACAGCCTGCTGTACGCGGTGACCAGCTCGGCCGCGGCCATCGTGGTCGCCACGACCGCGGCGTTCGCCACCGTGATCATGCCGGTGAAGCGCAAGACCCTGTGGTTCTGGCTGATCTACTCGGGCACGCTGCTGCCCCTCCAGGTCTTCCTGCGTCCGCTGTTCCTCGCGTACGCGAGCACCGGCCTCTACGACGCGCAGATCGGTCTGTTCCTGGTCTACGTCGCGGTCGCGATCCCGTTCGCGTACTTCATCATGCGCAACTTCGCCCAGACGCTGCCCGGTGAGGTGATCGAGGCGGCGCGGCTGGACGGCGCGTCCTGGTGGCGGGTGTTCTGGCAGATCCATGTGCCGCTGTCGAAGTCGGCGATGGTCGCCGCGTTCGTCTTCCAGTTCGTCGCCGTCTGGAACGACCTGCTCTTCGGCATCACCCTGTCCACCAGCCGCAACATCCGTCCGGTGATGGCCGCGCTCGCCGAACTCCAGGGCAACTACTCCAACGTCGGACCCCCGGTCGTGCTGGGCGGAGCGCTGCTCGTGTCGCTGCCGACCGTCGTCCTCTTCTTCTCCGCGCAGCGCTTCTTCGTGAGCAGTCTCAAGCTCGGCTGACCTCCGAGGCAGTACGCACCAGCCCCCGCACCGACGCCCCGAGCCGACCCCCGAAAGGCACCCCGGTGAAGATCCCCGCCCGCACCGCCCTCGCGCTGGCCGCCGCCCCCCTGCTGTGCGCCGCGCTGTGCCCCACGCCCGCCGCCGCGCAGCCGGCGGCTGATCCGTGGAAGGACCGCGCGGTCCACACGTACGACGCACTCCAGAAGCACCTGTACCAAGGGGCCGACAACCACGGCCTCTACCAGGAGAAGACCCCGCGCCAGAGCGCCGACAACGCCCACTCCTACCTCTGGCCGATGCGTGAGGCGGCGGCCGCGACGGTCGACATGGCCGCCCTTCCCGGCGCGGGCGACACCTACGGGGCGGACGCGGCCGAGCGCTTCGCGACCCTGGAGCTCTACTTCGAGCCCCGCGACGGCCGGCCCGGCTACGACTCGTACCTCCCCGCACCGCTCGGCCAGGGCGGCGACGTCTTCTACGACGACAACTCCGTGGTGGGCCTGTCCCTGCTGGACCAGTACCGCTCCACCGGCGACACCACCTACCTCCACCGCGCGGAACTGACCTTCGACATCGTCAGCCGCGGCTGGGACGACGACCCGGCCAAGGAATGCCCCGGCGGGATGGACTGGGTCGACTCCCCGGCCAACACCATGCGCGCCGCCAACGTGACGGGGCTCGCCGCGGAACTCGCCGCCCGGCTCAGCCAGGAGACCCACCGGAGCCGCTACCTGACGAGTGCCCGGACGTGGTACGAGTGGAACTGGTCCTGCCTGCGCGAGTCACCGGGGCTCTACCGCAACAGCCGCGGTGACGACGGCACGGTCGACCCCACGCTGTGGACGTACAACTCCGGAGCCATGATCGGCGCCGCGACGACGCTCTACCGGGTGACCGGGGACCGTTCGTACCTCAAGCGCGCCGTGCAGGACGCGGACGGCTCGCTCGCGTACTGGAAGCAGGGCGAGCGCCTGCACGACCAGCCGGCGATCTTCAACGCGATCTACTTCGACAACCTCCGGATCCTGGCCGGGGCGCACGGGGACGAGGCCTACCGGCAGGTGGAGAAGACCTACGCGGAGCGCACCTGGAAGGAGAACCGGGACCCGTCGAACGGACTCTTCCGCTTCCAGCCCTCCGGCGGCGGCGACTACGACCCGTCGGCCCCCGCCGAAACCCTCGAACAGTCCGCGATGGTGCAGATCTTCGCAGGCCTCGCCACCGACGGCTCCTGACTGCCGGCTTCACCGGCACCCCCTCCCGAACGCACCGAACCGGCACACCACGCCAGAGCGGAGAACCCTCTCCATGCCCCGCCCCGACCTGTCCCGCGCCTCCTGGTGGGACTCCGACATCGCCCGCGACATCCTGCGCGACCGTGGCGTGAGCGCCGCCGGCGTACTCGGCGGACACGCCGTCCGGCTCTCCTGCGAACCTCTGCTGCGCCATGACGGAGACGGCGGGCTTCTGCAGTCCGTGCGGATACGGGCCGGCCGGCCCGTGACACGGGCCCACGTCACCACCCTGTCCGGCACCGCCGTGCGCAGCGAGGTGATACCCGGTCCGCAGGACAGCGCCCGGCTGCTGGTCCCCGAGGTGGACTCGCCCCTGCCGGTCCTGGTGGAACTGCCCGAGCTGGCGCCGGGCGAGAGCATCGAGGTGCTGCTGACCCCGCAGCGGCACTGGACGCTGCACCTGGTACAGCACGCCCATCTCGACATCGGCTACACGGACCCGCAGGGCACCGTGCTCGCCGAGGGCCGCAAGTACCTCGACTCCCTGCTCGAACTGTGCCGCGCGACGGACGACCGGCCCGACGCCTCGATGTTCCGCTGGGCGGTCGAGGGGTTCTTCAGCTTCGAGAACTGGTCGGCGAACCGTCCGCCGGAGCAGGTCGCCCGGTTCCTGGAGCGGGTACGGGAGGGCCGCATCGAGCTGACCGCGATGCCGTTCAACCTGCACACGGAGACGTGCTCCACCGACGAACTCCACGAACTGCTGCGCCCTGTGCGGGAACTGCGCGAACAGCACGGGATCGACATCACCACGGCCATGCAGACGGACGTCCCGGGACAGGTCGTCGGGCTGCCCGACGTACTCGCCGACAGCGGCATCCGCTATCTCTCGGTGGCCCACAACTGGGCCGGGCGGGCGGTGCCGCACCACACCGGCGGCGGGGCGCTGCCCCGGCTGTTCAGGTGGCAGGCGCCGAGCGGCCGCAGCGTGCTGGTGTGGCGTACCGACACCCCGCACGGGCTGGCGTACATGGAAGGCTCGATCCTGGGGTTCGACGAGTCCTTCGACCGGGTGGACGACCTGCTGCCCCACTACCTGACGGCGCTGGCCACCCACCAGTACCCGCACGAGGGGCGCGGCATCCCCGGGTTCCCGGTCCTGGACGAGGAGTTCAAGGGCGACCCGTACCCCTGGGACATCCTGCACCTGCGGGTGCTCGGAAAGTTCGCGGACAACGGCCCGCCGCGCCGGGTCATCGCGGACACCGTGAACCGGTGGAACGAGGAATGGGCCTTCCCCGTCCTGCGCACCTCGCGCAACGAGGACTTCTTCGCCGATGCGGAAGCCCGCCTCGGCGACCGGCTGGAGACCTTCGAGGGCGACTGGAGCGACTGGTGGGTGGACGGCGTCGGCGCAGGTGCCGTCCCGCTCGCGGCCACCCGTGACGGCCAGGCGGCGCTGGCCGACGCCCAGACGGTCGCCGGGCACGCGGAGATCCTGGGCGCGGCCGCCGCCGGAATCACCGCGTCGGCTCCCGAGGTCTACCGGGCCGCCTCGCTGTTCAACGAGCACACCTGGGGCGGTGGTGACCCCTGGACGCACGGCGATCACGGTCACGCGTCCGGCGAACGGCAGTGGCACTGGAAGTACGCGCAGGCGCTGCGTGCCCACGACGACGCGAAGACGCTCCTCGACGGCGCCGGCGCGGCACTCGGCGAGCGTCTCTCACCGCGCTCGGGCACCCTCGCCGGCTACTACGTCACCAACACGTGCAGCTGGCGGCGCTCGGAGACGGTCCGGCTGTTCCTCCCCGAGAGCACGGTCCCGCTGGAGGACTCCGTCCTGCTCCTCGACGCCCGCGACGGCTCGCCGCTGGAGCACACCGAGGAGGCCCAGACCAACGAGCTGCACCGGGCCGCCGGCCGTTTCCTGCTGTTCCGGCTGGCGGACGTGCCCGCCCACGGGGCGGTCCGCGTGGACGTCGTCGAGGGGAAGGGGACCACGCCGGCCGTTGCGACCCACGCCGCACAGCCCACGGTGCTGGAGAACGAGTTCCTGCGGGTGAGTGTCGATCTGCGCGCGGCGTGGATCAGCTCCGTCACCGACAAACGGACCGGCAGGGAGCTGGTCCGGCAGGACGCGACGCTCGGCCTCAACGGTTACGTGTACGACGAGTACGCCACCGCCGGCGGCTTCAACCACCAGTCCAGCAAGACCACGGCCAACGAGTCGATGCACCTCCTCGCCTCCCGGGCGGCGGCCCCGCCGGCCGCGCTCGTGGACCGCTTCGCCGACGCCACCGGCGAGACGCTGATCTACGAATGCGCGCCGGCCGGCGCCGACCTGCTGCGGGTGCGCGTCCACCTTCCGCACGGGCAGGCCCGCATCGATCTGGAGAACCGGATCGTGAAGCGGTCGACACTGACCAAGGAGAGCGCGTTCTTCGCGTTCCCCTTCGCCATGCCCCAGCCGGTCGTCCGCATGGAGGCCACCGGCGGCATGACGGGCACGGGGCTGCCGACGGTGCCGGGATCGGCGCAGCACATGCGAGCCGTGCGGCGCTGGGTGAGCTTCGAGGACGAGACCGTGGTCGCCGCCGTGGCCACCCAGGACGCCCCGCTGGTACAGGTGGGCGGGATCGCGATTCCGTACGCGCCCTATCCGCAGTCCCTGGCCCAGGACGAGCCGGGCACCCTCTTCTCCTGGGTGCACAACAACATCTGGGACACCAACTTCCCCTCCGAGCAGGCCTTCGACCACGTGTTCCGCTACAGCGTGGCCGTGGGGCACGCCCCGCACACCACGGGGCCCGAACTCGGCATGCGCACGGCCGCCGCGGGCAGCCGCCCGCTGCTGGCGGTCCGCGCGCTGGGCGAGGACCGCGAGGAGCCGGACGGCTCCTACGAACTGCTGACGGTCGGCGATCCACGCGTGCGCGTCGTGGGACTGACCGTCCCCGCCCCCGGACAGGTGCTGGTCAGGCTCCAGTCCTACGCCCAGGAGCCGGTCGCCTGCCGGATCACCCCCGGCTTCCGCGTCGCGGAGACCTCGGCGGCCGACTATCTCGGCGCTGCCGGTGAGCGCCTGGAGCCGGATGCCGGGGGCGCGACGACCGTCGACGTGCCGACCCTGGGCACGCGGGCGGTGCTGCTGCGCCTCTGACCCTTCGCCGGTCCGGCGAGAACGGTGGGCTGCGTGATCGATGTGACCTGACCGATGTCCGGGTGGGCCGCCTGCGGACCGGTGCACGGACGTCCACCGGCGAATCCCGTGCCGGCCACCTCGACTCAGTACCCGAGGCTGATTACCTCATGATCGAGCACGCGGAAATCTATGGCGGCGATGATAGACATTGGCTGTCGGCGTCGTTATGGTTTCTCTCGTAGTTCAGAAAGGCAGCAGGGCCAGGCAGCGATGAACTGCCCGGCATCAGCACGTGCCGCACAGGCGGCTGCAGTTCGCAGGACGGTTCGGTGGCGGAGTTCCGGAGCCAGGGTTGTTGCAGGACGGCGACGGGGCTGGCGACCGGACCGGGTGGCCCGCAGTGATCAGGGGCGGCCCTGCAGCAGTGCCCGTGAGCGCGTGCGCAGGCTGCGGACGTGTGCACCGGGAGGTTCGTCAGCCGGTGCAAGTCATCGATCCAGAGGGAAGAACGGAGGAGGCGGGCGCCATCAGGATCGCCCGGGCGGAATGACTGGGCCCGGGTACCGCAGGACATCGATAGTGAGGTGGTCTCCGGTCAAGCAACCGCGATCCCCGTACCCCCGGCACGATCACGTCGGGACATGCGGAAACAGAAGGCCGGCACAGCATTAGAAGGCCGGCAGATGGTGTAGCAGTTCCTTCGGGGCCCTGGTGCCGTACGGCACCAGGGCCCCTCCACGCGTTCCACAGAGAGGTGCAAATGACAGCAGATGACTCGTTCGGCCGTCTCGATGACGACGACTACCCCGCCTACACCATGGGCCGGGCCGCGGAAATGCTCGGCACCACACAGGGCTTCCTCCGCGCCATCGGCGAAGCCCGCCTGATCACCCCGCTCCGCTCCGCGGGCGGCCATCGCCGCTACTCCCGCTACCAACTGCGTATCGCCGCGCGCGCCCGGGAACTCGTCGACCAGGGCACCCCCATCGAGGCTGCCTGTCGCATCGTCATCCTCGAGGACCAGTTGGAAGAGGCCCAGCGCATCAACGCCGAGTACCGGGCGGGTGTCAGGCCGTCCGGCACGGCACACGCCTGACCGACGCCTGGCCGGCGAGCCGGCACAGCGCGCCGCTCGCGTTTCCCGGCCGCGGAGAGAGGCACGTCGACGGCCCGGCCGGCTGACGCGGGCGCGAGGCAAGGGCTCCGGCGTGGTCGCCGGAGCCCTCGACCGGTCAGGAGCCGCTCTCGGCTCCTGCTGCCGGTGGCAGACGGACGCGAACCGCCGTCAGGCGCTGTCGTCGACAGGGGGCTTCTGGACCCATGCGGAGGCGATCTCGTCCGCGGCGACGGCCGGGGGCAGACCCGTCAGCGCCTTCAGCTCGGCCGGCGGGTAGGGAGTCGGACCGTGCCACTCCAGGAGCATGACGGTGGCGTCGTCGTTGAGACGGCCGTGGTGGTAGTCCAAGTGGTGCCCGATCAGCCGCCGTAGGGTCTCCGGGACCGGAAGGCCGTCGGAGTGGTGGCGGATGAGGAAGTCGGTCAGGCCGTCAAGGCCGAACTCCTGCCCCTCCTCGTTGCGTGCTTCGGTGATGCCGTCGGTGTAGAAGAGCAGACGGTCCCCGGGTTCGAGCCGGTCACGGCGCAGGGCACCGCGCACTCCGAGTCCGGTTCCCAGCGGCGGGGCGGGCGGGCAGGACAGATGCACGACGGTGCGGTTGCCGCGGATGATCACCGGAGGATGATGACCGTAGTTCGTCCAGGTCAGTACACCCGTATCGAGGTGAAGGTCGGCCATGATGCTCGTGGCGTAGCGGCTGCCTGCGAATTGCTCGGTCAGTGCCGCACCGACTCCTTCTGCCGTCTGCAAGAGGTCGGCACCCTGGCAACGGTGCACGCGGGCAGCGGCCAGCGCAAGATTGGCCGTCAGCCCGGCAGCAGTGTCATGGCCCATGGCGTCGAAGACGGAAAGATGAATGGTCTCCCCTGCCAGGGCGTAGTCGAAGGCATCTCCACTGACTTGGTAAGCCGGTTCCATGACCGCACTGACCAAGAGCCGATCGGTCGCGAAAGTCCGCGGCGGCATCAGCCGCCACTCCATCTCGGCGGCCACTTTCATTTTCCGGCGGCGTACCAGCCTGGAGTACGAGTCGCTTGTTCCGCTTTTGCTCGCCAGAAGGAGGGCGACAAGGCCGGCGAGCCTGTGCAGGTCGTCGTCCGCTGCGATCCGTGCCCCCGGCTTGCCGACGCGGAGCACCCCCAGACGCTCGGTACCGTCCAGCAAGGGGACCCACCACTGCCCCGTCGTGGAAGCCGAGGCCGGCGTGATTCTTCCCAGCTGGAAGGCCCGCCCGGCCACGGTTCCTTCAACGGCCAGGTCAGTCGGCACGTCAATCCCGTCGGGGCTGGTGTCGACGTTGCCGGCGAGCAGGTACAGCCGCTCCTGACGAAGGTCAGCCAGATAGATGAACACGTGTGGCCAGCCCGCCCGACCCGCATGTGACGCGACCGTGCCGGGCAACTGCTCCAGGGTCATCAGATGACTCGCAGCGATCAGCTCGCCCAGCACTCTGGCGCGTGCCACTTCCGTGCCGCTCATCAACGACACCTTCCTTAAGGCCCGGAGAACTGCGTCACGACAGACAATAGCCGGGGACCGGACCCTCGACTGATAAGCAGATACGGATTCGAGCGCATGGAGTGGGCTGCGGGCACGTTCGGGAATTCATGTCCGGCACACCATGCCGCCCAATGATTTCCACGTGATGGACTACTCCTGGGCAAGGCTTTCTCGGACTCTTCCGACGCTCGGGAGATATTCTCCGTGCCCGGAGAAACAGGAAGCCGATCGTCTTCGACGCCGTGCCCCGCCGCGCGGGATTGAGTGATCATCCGGGTGGGCGGGGCGGGGTCATGGCCCAGCGAATCGCTGCGGTCAGTGCTTGCCCCGTCGGCGTCACGCAGGCCTCGGCCATGCCGGGCAGCCGGGGCAGCGACAGCGATGTCCGGGCCCACCGGGGGAGGGCAGCGACGGAGTTCGCGGCGAGGACGGCATAGGGGGCGCGGGCGGCCCAGGGCAGCGGCGGGTGCAGCAGGATGAAGCGTGCTGCCTGGCGTGCTTCCTCCGTCGGGCGCAGCTCACCCCGGTACGCCCCGAGGCGGGCAGCGAGTTCCCTGCGATCGCGTGGAGGGTCGGTGACGCCGAGTGCTTCCGCCACGCGCGCCGTGTCGGCGATGTAGCCGTCGCACCCGGCCGCGTCGAGCGGTTCGAGACCGTATCGCTGGTGGGCGAACAGGAAGCTTTCGACCTCGGCCACATGCACCCAGCCGAGAAGGTGGGGATCAGCGGCGTGGTAGGACTCTCCGCGCGACGTCGTTCCGCGCACCCGGCCGTGTACGGCACGGACGTGGTCGACGGCCTGCTGTGCGTCGTCCGCTGTTCCGTACGTGGTGACGGCGAGGAAGGTACTGGTGCGCTGGAGCCGCCCCCAGGGGTCACCGCGGTAGCCGGAGTGAGCCTCCACGGCAGCCATGGCCAGCGGGTGCAA
The DNA here is from genome assembly GCF_035917255.1 of Streptomyces sp. NBC_01257. Lineage (NCBI taxonomy): Bacteria > Bacillati > Actinomycetota > Actinomycetes > Kitasatosporales > Streptomycetaceae > Streptomyces > Streptomyces sp. NBC_01257. The sequence goes on along the minus strand of NZ_CP108472.1, from coordinate 383,872 downwards.
GGACTGGAGCAGCAGCGCCCGCAGCCCACCGATGAACATGGACGCGTCGCCATGGACGGTGCGAATGGGCCGGTCGGGAGCGAACCAGCGCGAGCCGGGCTCTCCGTGGATACGGGCTCGGTTCCTCGGTCCTGCGGGACCGGCGACCTGGGCGAAGATCGCGCTGCCCAGACGCTCCCGCAGGCCGGCTGCGGCACGCGTGAACGAGTCCATGAAGCCAGTATGCGCGCTCGGGGCCACTCCGGGCCGGAGCCCCGGTCGTCGCCGCTCGTGCTCCGGAAGGCGCCGACAGGAGGTCCGGCGTGCCTAGGGGCCCGGGGACAGCCTTCGGATACTCCTCGACGCGTCGCTTCATTCGGCGCGGACCGGGTGTGCGGACCTCGGGTACGGGTAATCGGAACATCGTCCGGTTCCCGGACACTGTGAAACCAGGAGGATGGCCATGGCGGTACCGAAGACGAGCGTGCTGGTGCTGGACTGCGCGGAGCCCAGGGAACTGGCTGACTTCTACGCCATGTTGCTCAATGCCGAAGTCCACGTCAGCAGCGAGCCGGACCTCATTGAGGTCGTGGGCCACTCCGGGGTGCATCTCGCGATCCGCAGGGATCACGGTTACGCGCCCCCGAGTTGGCCGCGCCCCGATGATTCCCAACAGGCTCACCTGCGCATACTGGTGGCACGTGAGGACATCGACGAGGCGGAGCGTGAGGCGGTCGGTCTCGGCGCACGCCCGGTGGACACGAAGAACAACGGGGGCGTTCACGACACGCGCCTCTACTCCGATCCTGCCGGGCACACGTTCACACTGGCCACCCCTGCCTGAGACGCCGGCCAGAACCGGTCTCCCCCTGCGTGCGGGACAGCCCTCAGGAGGAGACATCGGGCCGTTCGGGACCGTGGGCACCGCGTACTGCATGACGAGGAACCGAAAGGCCCCTGCCGCGTAGACGGCCACGCCGGATCGCCGGATCCGTGCCGGCGTCCCCGGCGGCAGCCGGGCCACGAGCGCGAGGCCGGTTAGCGGGCTCCTCCTGTGCTCGGCGCGGTTGCCGTCTCGCGGGCACTCGTCCGAAGGAGCGCGTCGGCCGCGTTCAGGGCCTGTTTCACATCGGTGACGCCAGTCATGACGCACAGTGTGTACGCCGTGTCCTCGCGTCGCCGGACGGTGCCCGGCGTGGAGTGCCGCTCGTCCTCGATCACCGCGTCGGCGTAGCGGGACAACGTGGCACGCATGTCGCCGGGCGTGGGATGCAGCAAGGCCAACTCCTCCTGGTACGGATTCGGGTCCTTCCGGCCGACAGGGGCGGCACGGGTATTGCCCGGGTCGAAGCCCGGCTGTCCCGCTTCAGCGGGATCGCGGGACGCGAGCGCCCTGGCCGTACGGACGGGGCCCTGTCGTACGCATGCCGCCCGTCACCCGGTCGACTCGTCCGGGGTGGGGTGCTCCGGGTGGACACCGGCGTTGCGCGCTGTGTTGCGGCCCGCTCCGGCCTCATCGGGGTCGGGACCCTCGGGCTCCGACTCGCCCTCCAGGTGTTCGGAACCCGGCGGGAGAACCACGTCCAGGGCATCCTCGCCTTCCTGGACCTGCTGGTCGGGTACATCGGCGGGTATCGGCGGGGGACTGGCCTTCGCCCCGGTGTAGGCGGTGCCCTCAGGCCTGCGGTCGGTCATCTCACTGCTCCTGTCGACGCGCGTCCGCCCCCGGTACGGGGCGGCTGGTGCTCCGGCTCGCTTACCCGCTGGTCCCGAGACGACGCATGGATGCCGAGTGCGCTGTCCGGGCAGGGGAGCGAGCCGCAAGACACTCTCCATTCCATGGGGTCCCCACGTGTCGCGCATCCGCTGGCACTGTTCCTGCGGCGGTACCGAGCCGTGAGGCACCCGTGCCGCTCGGGCTCCATGAGCGCTTCAGGACCCTCCGGGGCCGGTCCTGATCCCTATCGGATGAAACGACTCCGGATACCCGTGTGGCGGACCAGATGATTCCGCACGCTGCTCCTGTGTACAGGATGATCAAGGATCAGGGCCGGCGCCGGAGCGTGGCCGGCGCCCGTGTGGGAAAGCAGAGACAGCCGCGGAGCGCACCGGCCCGAGTGACGCGCCCGGCGCGGGCGACACCGCCACGGGCTCCGCTGTACGAACGCGCCCGCTACTGGTTCGACAACACGCTGGCGCGGGGCGTGACCGTTCTCATCGGATGGCTTGCCGTCGCGTGCCTGTCCGTCGTGATCCCGGCGAGCGCACTGCTGGTGTGGACGGACGACCGGGCCCCGGACACGACATGGGCGAAGACGGCCGCGGTGTGGCAGAGCGTCGGGCAGACCCTCAGGCTGGGAGGAGAGGTCGGCTCACCGCTGCGCGTGATCCTGTCGGTCCTGCTGGCGCTGATGGCACTGTTCTACGTCTCCACCATCGTCGGCCTCGTCACCACGGCGATCACCGAGGAACTCATCGCCCTGCGGCGTGGCCACTCCACGGTGCTGGAGAGCGGTCACACCGTCGTGCTCGGCTGGTCGGACCAGATCTTCACCGTGGTGGCCGAACTCGTCGCAGCCGACGCCAACCAGCGCCGGGGCGCCATCGCGGTACTGGCCGACCGGGACGTGACCGAGATGGAGGAGGAACTGCGCAGCGAGGTGGGGAGCACCGGCCGGACGAGGATCGTGTGCCGAAACGGACGCCCCACCGATCCGGCCGCGCTCGCCCGAGTCAGCCCGGCCACGGCGGACGTCGTCCTGGTCCTGCCCCGTGACCACCCGGACGAGGACGCGGAGGTCGTCAAGAACCTGCTGGCCCTCCGGACCGCGGTCGACGACGACAGCCGGGTGCGGACCGTGGCGGTGGTGCGTGACACGCGCTACCGTCTCGCCGCCGAACTGGCGGCAGGCCGGGACGCGGTCGTGCTCGAGATCGACGACGTCACCGCCCGGCTCGTGGCCCAGTGCGCCAGACAGCCCGGGCTGTCGCTCGTCTACCAGGAGTTACTCGACTTCGCCGGCGACGAGTTCTACGTCGTCGGCGCACCGGACCTGACGGGCCGGGCCTTCGCCGAGGTACTGAGAGCCTGCCCCACGTCCAGCGTGGTCGGGGTAGTACGCCCGGACGGCGCCCTCCGTCTGAACCCGCCGCCCACCTCGGTCCTGGGACCGGGCGACCGGCTTGTCGTGATCGCCCAGGACGACGACACCACGGTCACCACCGACGAACCCGCCGCGTTCGACGAACCGGTGATGGTGAGCAGGGCGCCGGCGGCGGCGCGCCCCGAACGCATCCTCCTCCTGGGATGGAACGGCCGCGCACCACACATCCTCCGTCACCTCTCCCACCACGTCGCGCCCGGCTCCGCCCTCCACGTCGTGGCCCACGGCGACGAGAGCCTGGCAGCAGAGGTGCGCGACGCCGCCGCGCAAAGCCGCCCCGCGCTGACCGTCACCTTCGGTCCGGGCGACCCGACCCTGCCGGGGACGGTGAACGACCTGGACCTCTCCGAGCACGACGGCGTCATCGTCCTCGGCCCCGACCACGGTCCCGGTCACGACTCACCGGACGACCGGACGCTGGTCACGCTGCTGCTCCTGCGCGACCGCGAGCGCACGTCGGGGATCCCGGTCCGGGTCGTCACCGAGATGACCGACGACCGCAACAGAGCCCTCGCCCCCGCCGGCGTCGGCGCCGACTTCATCGTGAGCGGGAAACTGGTCGGCCTTCTGATGGCCCAGATCTCCCAGAACTGGCATCTCGCCGGCCTGTTCGCGGAACTGCTGGCACCGCGGGGCAACGCGATCCACCTCAAGCCGGCCGGTGACTACGTCCGGGCCGGACGGCGGGCATCCTTCGCCACGGTCGTCGAAGCCGCCTCGCGCCGAGGGGAATGCGCTCTCGGATACCGCAGCCGCGGTCTCGCCCAGGTCGGCGCCGACCACGGAGTGCGGATCAACCCCGCCAAGGCAGAGGTCCGGCACTGGAGCGCGGACGACGAGGTGATCGTGTTGGCCGGGCACTGATTCGGTTCGGAGGCTGCGCGGCGGGTACGCGCCGTGAATCCCACGAAAGGACCGCACGGTGTCAGCACAGCGGAAGAACATCTTCGTACTGGGCCTCGACGAGGCGAATCTGCCGACCCTGGAAGCCGTCCCGGAAGCCGATACCTACCAATTCCATCCCCTGTTGAGCATCGGCGAGTTGCAGGAGGGGGAGGTGTCCGTGGCCGATCTCATGAGTCGCGCCCGGGAGATCCTTGACGCGCACGACGGCAGTATCGACGCGATTGTCGGCTACTGGGACTTCCCCGTGAGCACGCTGGTGCCGATGCTCGGCAGAGAGTACGGCACGCGCAGCACGAGCCTCGAGTCGGTCGTCAAGTGCGAGCACAAGTACTGGAGTCGGCTGGAACAGCAGAAGGTGATCGACGAGTACCCGAACTTCGGACGGGTGGATCTGCACAGCGCGGATCCTCAGCCGCCCGATGGGGTGGGTTTCCCCATGTGGCTCAAGCCTGCTCTCGCCTATTCGTCGGAACTGGCATACGGGGTCTCCGACATGGCGGAATTCCGCACCGCCGTGGACAAGATACGGGACGGAATCGGGCGGGTGGGGAGGCCGTTCAATTCGGTACTCGAACTCCTCGAACTTCCGCCGGAGATGGCGGGAGTGGGAGCCGAGGTCTGTCTGGCCGAGGAAGCGATGACCGGCATCCAGGTGGCCGTCGAGGGCTTCGCGTACGACGGGGAGGTCACCGTCTACGGAGTACTGGACTCGATCAACTACCCCGGTTCCCCCTGCTTCCTGCGTCACCAGTACCCGAGCGCTCTCCCGCCCTCGGTGATCCAGAAGCTGCACGACGTGAGCGAGCGGGTCATCCGGCAGATAGGCATGGACTCGGCCACGTTCAGCATCGAGTACTTCTACGACCCGAAGACCGGTGACATCTCCCTGCTGGAGATCAACCCCCGGCACTCCCAGTCGCACGCGGAGCTGTTCGACTACGTCGACGGCGCCCCCAACCACCACCGGATGATCAGCCTCGCGCTCGGACGCGACCCCACGTCGCCGAGCGGGCAGGGCCCGTACCGCGTGGCCGCCAAGTGGTACTACCGGTGGTTCGGCGAAGGAACGGTGCACCAGGTGCCCAAACGCGAGGAGCTCGGGGCCATCGAACGAGCGATACCCGGGGTACGCATCGATGTCGTGCCCGCGGAAGGGCAGAAGCTCTCGTCGGTGTCCCAGCAGGACAGCTACAGCTACGAGATCGCCCACATCTTCACCGGCGCCGAAGACGAGGAGGGCATGCGGCGCAAGTTCGACCAGTGCATCGCGGCTCTGGGCCTCACCTTCGACGACACCGCTCCGGGCGGCCGCGACCCGAGCACCGTGTGAACACGCCCCGGACCAGGAAGGAGCACACCATCGGAATGCGACACGTCGACCGACTTCCGCACGCGGTCAAGCAGGAGGACCACGTCACCATCACGATGTCGGACGGGATCCGGCTCTCGGCGAGGATCTGGCGCCCCATCACCTCCGACGAAGAGCCGGTCCCGGCGATCCTGGAAGCCATCCCGTACCGGAAGAACGACCTGACCTCCACCCGCGACGCGATCCATCACCCCTACATCGCCGGGCACGGCTACGCCTGCGTACGCGTCGACCTGCGGGGCACGGGCGAGTCGGAGGGCGTCCTGCTGGACGAATACCTGGAACGAGAACAGTGCGACGCGGAAGAAGTGCTCGCCTGGCTCGCCGAGCAGCCCTGGTGCGACGGGACGACGGGAATGATGGGCATCTCCTGGGGTGCGTTCGCCGCACTTCAGGTCGCCGCCCGGCGGCCACCGAGTCTGGCCGCCATCGTCGTCGCGTCCTTCACCGACGACAGGTACGCAGACGACATGCACTACGTCGGTGGTGCCATGCTGTCCGACAATCTGGCCGAGGCCGGGACCATGTTCGCCTACGCCACCTGCCCTCCCGATCCGGCCGTGGTCGGCGAACGCTGGCGGGACATGTGGCGGGAACGCCTGGACTCCGCGAGCCCGTGGGTCCTCGAGTGGCTTCGCCACCAGCACCGGGACGACTACTGGCGCCATGCGTCGCTCAGTGAGGACTACCGGGCCCTGGGCTGCCCCGTACTCGCCTCCAGCGGCTGGGCGGACGGGTACTCCAACGCGGTCACCCGGCTGCTGAGCCAAGTCGATGTGCCGCGCAAGGGGCTGATCGGCCCCTGGTCGCACACGCTGCCGCACCTCGGTGAACCCGGACCGGCCATCGGATATCTCCAGGAGGTGGTCCGATGGTGGGACCACTGGCTGAAGGGGGCCGACAACGGCGCCATGGACGGGCCCATGATCCGCGCCTGGATGCAGGAGAGCGTGCCTCCCTCCACGTCCTACGAGGAACGCCCGGGCCGCTGGGTGGGGGAGCCTGGCTGGCCCTCTCCCCATGTCCAGGAGGTGGTGTGCCCCCTGCGGGACCACGTGATCGTGAACGACGACGGCAAGCCCGCCCCATCGGGGGAGGCCGAACCGGCGGAACGTGTCCACACGGTTCAGTCACCCCTCTCGGTCGGGCAGTTCGCCGGGAAGTGGGCCTCGTACAACGCCCCACCGGACCTCCCGTACGACCAGCGCGAGGAGGACGGCGGTTCGCTCGTCTTCGAGACGCAGCCGCTCACGGAACGCGTGGAGATCCTCGGCGCTCCCGCGGTGGAGCTCCTGGTGTCCTCGTCCCGGGAATCGGCGCAGGTCGCTGTCCGGCTGTCCGACGTGGCGGCCGACGGCCGGGCGACCAGGGTCACCTACGGCGTGCTCAACCTCGCGCACCGGGCAGGTGACGGTGGTCCCGAACCACTGGAGCCGGGCAGGAAGTACCGCGTCCGCATTCCCCTCAACGGAGTCGCGCAGGCCTTTCCGGCCGGCCATCGCATCCGGCTCTCGCTCTCCACCTCGTACTGGCCGTTGGTCTGGCCGGCACCCGCACCCGCCCTGCTGAGCATTCACGAGAGCGGCAGTTCCCTCACCCTGCCGGTCCGGCCGACGGACACCCCGGAGACCTTGCCCTCAGCACCCTTCGGCGAGCCCGAGGGATGCGCACCACCGGACGTGACCCGGCTGACCGAGCCGGAACAGGCATGGACCGTGTCGAGGAATCTGGTCAACTACCATTCCTCGCTCGACATCGTCAAGGACCGAGGACTCCAGCGGTTCGAGGAGAACGGGATCGAGGTCGGGCTGCGGGCCTGCGAGAAGTACACCTCCGTCGCGGACGACTTCGGATCGGTGACCGGCGAGTCGGCCTGGACCCTGCGGTTCGGGCGCCCCGGATGGGACGTCCGGGTGGAGACCCGAACCGTCCTGACGTCGGACGAGGAGGAGTTCCACGTCGACGCCACGCTGGACGGCTACGAAGACGGCCGCAGGGTCTTCTCCCGTACCTGGAACGAGAGCGTTCCGAGGGTGAACGTCTGAGCCGCGACCGCGGCACCTGAGGGAGATCTGCCGAGCGTCACTCCGATCACGGGGAGCCGCTCGCCGCTTCGCCGGGGCTCCCGGGAGAAGAGGACCCTCCCGGGAGCCGGATTCTCGCGGAGCCGCGCCCCTCCCAGGGTTGTGGGCCATCTGGGCACTGCTGCCGGGCGGAGGGTTTCGCTCGTCGTGATGGCGGCTAGGCGCCCCGTATGGTGCGAATCGGGTACACAATGATGACCGAGCAGGCCGGTCCACGTGAGCTGGTGTCCCACGTGGTGGGGGCGGAGCGGGCAGGTTTCGACTTCTCTGTCATCTCTGACCACTCGTTTCCCTGGCTGGAATCACAGGGGCACGCGCCGTATGCGTGGAGCGTCCTGGGGGCGGCCGCGCAGGCCACTTCCCGGATCCCGCTCATGACGTACGTGACCTGCCCGACCTTCCGCTACCACCCGGCGGTGGTCGCGCAGAAGGCGGCCACGATGCAGATTCTGTCCCAGGGGCGATTCCGTCTGGGGCTGGGCTCGGGCGAGAACCTCAACGAGCACATCATCGGAGCAGGCTGGCCCGCGGCGCCTGTGCGGCTGGAAAGGCTGGAGGAAGCAGTCGACATCATCCGGCGGATGTTCACAGGGGAGAGCGTGACCCACCACGGAGCCCACTTCGACGTCGAGAACGCGCGGCTCTGGGACCTGCCCGACGAAGTGCCCCCGATCGGGATCGCTGTGTCCGGGCCCCGGTCCTGCGAGCTCGCCGGCCGACAGGGCGACCTCCTGATCGCCACGGAGCCCAAGCCGGAACTACTGGACCGGTTCGACGCACACGGCGGGGTGGGCAAACCGCGCGTCGGCCAGTTGCCCGTCTGCTACGGCACCGATCGAGAAGCCGCGATTGCCCGCGCCCGGGATCAGTTCCGCTGGTCCCTCGGCGGCTGGCATGTCAACTCCGAGCTTCCCAGCCCCTCTTCCTTCGACCAGGCCACGCAGCACATCAGGCACGAGGACGTTGCCGAGGCCATTCCGTGCGGCGACGACGTGGACTCCTTCGTCGACGCGGTACGCCCCTACGCGGAGGCGGGGTTCACCGAGATCGCCCTCGTCCAGATCGGCGGAGACCACCAGGAGAGCTTCCTGGAGTGGGCCGAGGCCGAGCTGCTGCCCGCGCTCCGACGCACCCTGTAAGGACGACACCGATGAACCGCGCTGCTCTTTTCGACGTCGACGGCACCCTCACGGACACCAATCACCTCCACGTCACCTCCTGGTGGGAGGCACTCCGGCAGTCCGGCCACCATGTGTCCATGCACGCCATCCACCGGGCCATCGGCCTCCCCGGCCCCGAACTCCTCGGTCACCTCCTGGGCCAGGACCGCGACTCCTCGGACGACGAGCGGCTGAGCGCTGCTCACGACACGCTCTACGCCACGTACTTCGACCGCCTTCCGGCCTTCGATTCGGCCGCGGATCTGCTGCGCACCCTGTCGTCGGCCGGGTGGAAGGTCGTGCTCGTCACCTCGGCCAAGGACAGCGAACTTGCTGCTCTGCGTGTGGCCATCGGAGCCGATGACGCCATCAGCGCCACCGCCACGGCAGACGACGTGGAGAAGGGCAAGCCCGCGCCTGACCCCGTTCGCCAGGCGTTGGAACTGGTGGATGTGGTGCCGGAGCGAGCGGTGTTCATCGGAGACTCCGTCTGGGACATGAAGGCCGCAGTCGGAGCGGGCGTGGCCGTCATCGGCCTGCTGTGCGGGGGAATCTCTCGCGAGGACCTGGAAGAGGCCGGAGCGGACGCCGTGTATCCGGATCCGGCCGGCCTTCTGGCGGGCCTCGACGACAGCCCCTTCTCCAGAGTGCCGTCCGTCTGAACGGGGCCTGATCCGCTACCGCACCGATCGGCAACGGCCCGGCGAAGAAGCACGGGCCTGAGGGGACGGCCCAAGGACGCCCCGCCGGCCGAAGCCTCCGAGCGGGGACTGACGCGAGGTCAGATGTGCCGCCCCCCGTGTGAACTGCAGCTTTCCGGGAATCGGCTTGAGGACAGGACCCGCAACCGGAGCCGAATCGGAGAACCCTGGTGTTGTACAAGGAAGACCGTGCGCAGCAGATGAGTGACGATCTCGAAGCTGCCATAGGCCACTACATGGTGGCTGTCGCCGCCAGGCTTCTCGACGAAGGCCTCCCGGTTTCCTCCATTTCCTCGTACGGGGCCTATGACGACTCCAGCCAGGACGCGTTCGGTGCGGACGTGGAGGGAAGCGTGGAGTTCACCCGCGCCTTCCGGCGAAAGCTCTTCGGTGACGGGCGAGATGCAGGGCTGCTGTGGTGCGGGGTTTCGGGGTGGTGCTTCTTCTGCATACCCGAGGGGTCCGGCCGGACACTGATGGAGTCCGCTCGGTGGATGGGCGGGGGTTTGACGCCTGACCCTGGCCGAGTGGCCGCGTTCCTCTCCGAGGTTCAGTTGGATGCCGCCCTTTCCGGAAGTGACGAGCGACCCTTCTACCGGGCTCCGCACACGGAGCCGGGCGCTCTCCTCCAGCGGCTCGCCGCCTTCAACGACGACAGTGGTGCGGATTCACCGCCTTACGACAGCCGCTTCACCCGCCTTCAGATCGACGCCTGCCAGAAGCGGGCCGTGAGCGCCCTGACCGCCGGGAAGCAGGAGGTCGTCGAGGTGGCGCTGCGCACCGGGGAGCTGCAGGCCCTGCTGGGATTCCTGGAGTACGTCGAGGGGGCTGCGCCGCAGGACGACGCACGGGAGATGGCGCGGAGACTGTGCTCGGACCTGTCCTTGAGGGCGCGGGACGGGCGGCAGGGGCTCGACGAGCATCGCGAGGCACTCACGTACGCGGAAGAACGGCGTTAGCTGGAAGAACAACGTTAGCTGTGGGTGCCACGGGGATGGTCGGCAGCGATGGCCTCGGAGATCGTGAGATCACTCGATGAGGCAAGCCATGCGCCATCACACCATGCACCGAGGTTTCCTTTCGAACGAGCAATAGCCTCCCATTTGTTTCGTGCGACAGCCCCCGCCTCGCGAGGCGGGGGCTGTCGCTGTGTGCCCCCGCCCCTGTGTGCCGCTGGAGCCCTCGACAGACGCTCCGGTCCTCATACCACGCACTCCGATGGATCCACTCAAGATGCGCGGTCGACAGGAGTGACGAGACTGGCCTTATGGCAGAACAACGTCGCACACACGCCGGGAGCTCGAAGACGGCGACCGCCTCCCGCGCCCGACGACCGGCGCGGGGGCCGGAGCATGCGGCCCGTGCTGCCAGCAAGACCTTGGAGGGGCTGATCGGCCACCCCGCGGAGGGGGTCTCCGCCGTGCGGCGCGAGGACGACGGCTGGTGCGTGGTGGTGGACGTTCTCGAAGTGCCACGGATCCCCGACACCACGAGCCTCCTCGCCTCCTACGAGGTGCAGCTCGACCGCGACGGCGAACTCCTGGAATACCGCAGGGTCCGGCGGTACCGACGTGGTGCAGCCGACGAGTGACTCGCGCTTTGCTCCCTCTTGGAAGGACTCCTCCATGACCGCGACCACCTACTCGGACGAGGTAGTGGCCTGCCCGCCCCGCGCCGGGACGTTGTACGACGTACTGGAGCTGATTCTTGACCGTGGCATGGTCATCGACGTATTCATCCGGGTTTCCCTGGTCGGCATCGAGATCCTGAAGATCGACGCCCGTATCGTTGTCGCGAGTGTGGACACCTACCTCCGCTTCGCGGAGGCGTGCAACCGGCTGGACCTTGAGCGCGATTCCGGCAGCACCACCATTCCCGAGCTGCTCGGTGGCGGTGTGGCCAAGTCCGTGGGGAAGCGCAAGGTGCGGAACGCGGCCGAGTCCGTTGGCGACACCGTGCGCAAGGCAGTAGGCGGTGGCGACGACTCGTCCGACGATGAGGACGAGCCGCAGGAGCGGCCGAAGAAGCGACGCGCACCCGCCCGCAGCAGCGAGAGCCGACGACGGCGCGTGGAGGCATGAGCGTGAGCGCAGCGACCGAAGGTGTCTACGTCTACGCGATCCTGCGGGCCGCGACGGCGCTGCCGAAGGACGCGGTCGGCGTCGGATCCCCACCCGCGGTCCTCAGGGTCATCAGGCAGGGCCTCCTGGAGGCGGTCGTCAGCGACGCGCCCCCGAAGCTCCGAGCCCGCCGACGCGATCTGCTGGCACACCAAGACCTCCTGATGCGCCTGTCCGACGACGGGCCGGTGCTTCCCATGCGGTTCGGAATGGTCGCGGCGGACGAGCAGTCGGTCCTTGCGCAACTCGCCGCCGGTGAATCCGGGTATGCCGCCGTCCTGGACCGGCTCGCGGGCCGCATCGAGATCAACGTCAAGGTCCTTCCCGCGCAGAACGCGCTGGAGGCGCTCGTCGCCGAGGACAAAGGCGTGCGGCAGCTCCGTGCGGCAGCTCGGAGAACCCCGGGCTACGAGGCCAGTCTCCGGCTGGGCGAGGCCATCGCCGGTGCGCTCACCAGGCGTGCGGCCACTGCGGGGCAGCGGATCCTCCGCGAGCTCGCGCCTGCTGCCCGGGCGTCCGTCCCCGGACCGGAGGTCCAGGGGTGCGTGCTGAACGAGTCCTTTCTCGTCGACCGTGCCGAGAGCGAAGCCTTCCTCCTGCGGGCCCAGAGCCTCGGGGCGGAGTTTCGGGAGCATGCGGAGATCCGGCCGGCCGGCCCCCTTCCCTGCTACAGCTTCGTTTCGGCCGAGGCTCGCCCCGTGCTCGTGGGCGGGAAATGACATGGGGCTGATCACCGGACTGCTCACGCTTCCGATCGCGCCGGTACGTGGCGTGGTGTGGGTGGCGGAGAAGCTCAACGACGCTGCCGAGCGCGAGCTGCACGACCCTGCTGTGCTGCGTGCGCAGTTGGCGGTACTCAATCAGGAACTTGAATCCGGAGACATCAGCCTGGAGGAGTTCGAACGCGAAGAGGAACGCTTGCTTGACCGGCTGCACGCCGTACGGGTCGGCCCGGCACAAAGTGATCGAAGGTGACGTGCTCATGGAAGACCAGACGAAGTTGACCCTAGCGGTCGCAGTAGTCGGCGGCTACGTGCTGGGCCGGACCAAGAAGGGGCGGCTGGCTCTCAGTGTCGCCACGTATCTCGCCGGTCGACGCTTCGGTCTGGAGCCACGCCAGCTCGCCGCAGAAGGTATGCGCCGACTCGGCGAGGTCCCCCAGGTTGCGGAACTCCAGGACCAGCTCAGGGGCGAGGTCCTGGAGGCGGGCCGCAAGGCCATGACCGCCGCGGCCAACCGCAGCATGAGCACATTGGCCGGCTCGATCAGTGAGCGCACGGCTCGTCTCCTGGAACCGCCGAGCGATGAGGACGAGGGCGACGAGGACCAGGGCGATGAGTACGAGGACGAGTACGAGGACGAAGAGGAACCCGCAGAAGAGGACGAGGAGTACGAGGACGAGGAGTACGAGGAGGGCGACGAAGAGGACGAGCAGCCAGTAGACGAAGAAGAGGAAGAAGAGGAGGAGCCCGAGGAAGAGGAGGAGCCCGAGGAGGAGGAAGAGCCGGAGCCCGAGGAGGAGCCGGAGGAGAAGCAGCCGAGAAGGCGCGCGCCCCGCCGGTCGTCGTCGGCCACGGGCAAGAGCGGTGGAGCCGCCCAGAAGTCCGGCGGTACGGCGAAGAAGACCGCAGCCAAGAAGGCGGCCCCGGCGAAGAAGGCGGCTGCCAAGAAGACCGCCCCGGCGAAGAAGGCGGCCGCCAAGAAGTCCGGCGGTACGGCGAAGAAGACCGCAGCCAAGAAGACAGCCCCGGCCAAGTCTGCGTCCAAGAAGGCGGCCCCGGCGAAGAAGGCGGCCGCCAAGAAGGCTGCTCCGGCGAAGAAGGCGGCTGCCAAGAAGACGGCAGCAGGCAAGGCATCGTCGAAGCGGGCCGCATCCAAGCGCACCAGCGGTCGGAGGTAGCGAGTCATGGCCAGGACGGATAACGCAGAGCCTGAGTCGGAAGAGACCGAAGAGGCCGAAGAGACCGAAGAGTCCGGAATGGACAAACTCCGCGGTGAGGTTTCCAACTTCCTCAGCACACAGGTGGAGAAGCTCGCGGAGAAGGCAGGGGACAAGCTGACCGATGTCACCGGTCAGTTGAACGATGCCGCGGAGAACGGCGGCTCATTGCCGGCCATCGGTTCTCGCATCCTCCAGGGCGACTCCCCGGTGAAGGCGTTCGTCTCGGAGAAGGCCAAGGGTGTCAAGGACAACGTCGTGGACAAGGCCAAGGAAGCCTTCGGCGGTGGCAAGGGCAAACGCAAGGCGAGCGGCGGAAAGCTCATGAACATCGTCGAGGTCCTCGATGTGGGAGTGTCGCTGCGCACGGCGTACGACCACTGGACCCAGTACGACCAGTTCAGCAGTTTCGCCAAGGGCGTGCGCGACGTCTCGATGGACGAAGAGATGTCGAGCGACTGGAAGGTCAAGGTGGGGCCCTCCTCCCGCAGCTTCAAGGCGACGGTGCAGGAGCAGGTCCCTGACGAACGCATCGTCTGGACCTCCGAAGGCGCCAAGGGGACGACGCGAGGCGCGGTGAGCTTCCACGAACTTGCACCGTCCCTCACCCGCATCGTCCTGGTCATGGAGTACTACCCGTCCGGCTTCTTCGAGAAGACGGGCAACCTGTGGCGTGCGCAAGGACGCCGCGTCCGCCTCGACTTCAAGCACTTCCAGCGGTACGTCACGCTCACGGAGGAGGAGCCGGAAGGGTGGCGTGGCGAGATCCGCGACGGAGAAGTCGTCGTGTCGCACGAAGAGGCCATGGAAGAGGAAGAAGCGGAGAACGAGAACGAGGAAGAAGGCGGCGACGAGGAAGAAGGCGGCGACGAGGAAGAGCCGGAGGAGGACGAGGACGATTGGGACGAGGAGGACGACGGTGAGGACGAGGACGAGGACGAACTGACGGACGAGGACGAGGAGGAAGAGGAAGAGCCGGACGAAGAGGAAGAGCCGGACGAGGAAGACGAGGAAGAAGAGGAAGAAGAGGCGCCGCGCAGAAGGCGGTCCGCGCCCACGAAGCAGCGATCACGGAGAGCGCGAAGTGACTGATCTGGACTTCCGGCAGGATGCTTCCTATCCCGTTGCCGGGCCGCAGAACACCAACCTGGCGGACATCCTCGAGCGCGTGCTCGACAAGGGCATCGTCATCGCCGGGGACATCAAGATCGACCTTCTCGACATCGAGCTCCTCACCATTCGGCTGCGGCTCTTCGTAGCCTCCGTGGACACCGCGAAGAAGGCCGGGATCGACTGGTGGGAGACCGACCCCGCGCTCAGTTCCCATGCGGCGAGGAACGCACTGAAGGACGAGAACCGCGAGCTGCGGGCGAGGCTTGAGGCACTTGAATCGGGCTCCGAAGAGACATCGTCGGACTCGTGATGAGTCAGGGAGAGGAAGAGCAGGGGCTCATGACGGAGTGCGGCACAGGGACGTCGGAGAAGAACGCCATCTACGTGTTCGCGGTCTGCCGCGCGGAGGAGGCCCCCGACGTGCAGGGGCTCACCGGGGTGACGCGGGCCGAGCCGGTGCGCTCCCTCCGCATCGGCTCGCTCACAGCGATCGTGCAGACCGTCCGGGGGGCTGACTTCACGGACGAGGTCTGGCAGAAGAGGCTGACCGACGAGGCTGAACTGGAGCGATACGCTCGCGCTCACCATGAGGTCGTCTCGGCGGTCGCTGCCCGCTTCCCCACAGTCCCCTTGCCGCTGGCCACGTTGTACAACGGGGACGAGAGGGCGGCACGCGCACTGGCCAGTGAGTCGACACGTTTCCGCACGGCGCTGACACGTATCGCGCATCACGCCGAATGGGGAATCAAGGTCTACGCACCCGTCTCGCGGAGCGCGGGCGATGACACCCCGGAGGAACAGCCGGCCGCGGCGGCCGACCGCGCGCGCCCGGCTCCTGGAGCGGGCAGGGCCTATCTGGAACGTAAGCGCAACCTGCAGTCGCAGCGTGAGGAGCGGCAAGCGGCTTCCTTGCGGGTCGCGGATGTCGTGGATGCGGACGTGAGCCGCATCGCCACGGAGTCCCGCCGGCTCCGGCCGCACGGCAACGGAGCCGTTGGCGACGGTCG
Source organism: Streptomyces sp. NBC_01257 (assembly GCF_035917255.1). Taxonomy (NCBI): domain Bacteria; kingdom Bacillati; phylum Actinomycetota; class Actinomycetes; order Kitasatosporales; family Streptomycetaceae; genus Streptomyces; species Streptomyces sp. NBC_01257. Next base: position 368,330 of record NZ_CP108472.1, on the reverse strand, counting down.
CGTTCAGGTCCTGAACGCGACCTATCTGGTCGCGGGGCAACGGGCCGCCGAGCTGGACCTGCTGGTTGCTGGACTGCGAGAGCGCACCGGTGCGCACATCGAGGTCTCTGGGCCCTGGGTGCCCTACTCCTTCGTCGGCGAGGTGTAGTCCGTGACGCATGAAACAGTTCCGTGGGACAACCCGGGCGGCTTGAGCGGCCCGATCGGCGTGCCACTGGTCGATCTGCTGGACCGTGTCCTGGCGACCGGGGTGGTCGTGAGCGGTGACCTGGTCATCGCCATCGCCGACGTCCCACTTGTACGTGTCTCACTCCATGCGCTGCTGTCGTCGGTCAACGAGCGTGTTCCCGCCCCCTGGGCCGACAGTGGGCCGCTGTGACGACGTCACGAGTAGATCTGGACTCCGAGCAGATGGGGCGGGATCTGGTCACCCTGGTCCTGACGGTGGTCGAACTGCTCCGCCAGTTGATGGAACGACAAGCCCTGCGGCGCATCGACGAAGGCGACCTGACCGACGATCAGACCGATGAGATCGGCACGACCCTGATGATGCTCGATCAGCGCATGCGAGAGCTCTGCGAGCAGCACGGTGTACGGATGGAAGACCTCAATCTTGACCTCGGCCCCCTGGGCTCTCTCCTGCCCCGGGACTGAGGACAGGCAGAGGGGCGAGCACGAATACGCTGCGCTTCCCCAGCACTCGAATGGCGTATGTCGTGATCCGGGAGCACCGTGGAAGAGGGGCACGGGTGGTGGAAAACGTCCGCCAATTCCGGTCGGCCCCCTCACAGAACTCTCGCTGCGAGGTACTCATGGCGAACGGCAGTGAAAACGGAACGGCGCTCGGATCGAACGAATCGTCGGGTGGAACCAAGGGGACGACGGTCATCGCGGATACCGTCGTCGCGACGATCGCGGGGATCGCGGTACGTGAGACCGATGGGGTTCACGCTATCGGCGGGGGAGCTTCGCGGGCTGTGGGAGCGATGAAGGACAAGGTGTCCCGCTCCAACGATCCAGGCCGCGGAGTGAAGGTCGAGGTGGGCGAGAAGCAGGCCGCCGTCGACGTCGACATCGTGGTCGAGTACGGAACTCTCATCCTGGAAACCGCCAAGAAGATCCGCATCCATGTCACCGATGCGGTGGAGACGATGACCGGGCTGGAGGTCGTCGAGATCAACATCAGGGTTCTGGACGTCTACGTGCCAGGTGACGACGACAGCGCGGACGACGACGAGGAGAAGAGCGCTCCCGGGAAGTCGCGCCGCGTGCAGTGAGGTGCCGTGCCGGACCCCGGGACTGGCGTCCTAGTGGCTGCCGGTTACGCCCAGAAGGCCATGCGTTCGGCGTCGGCACGGCAAAGCCGGCGCCACGGCGGCCTCGAGATCCTCCGCGATTCGGCTCCGGAAGATGACGCTCCGACGCGACTACCAGGAGCGCCCGCGACTACCAGTAGTGCCGACGTCCGCCGACGGCGTGCCCCGCTGCCCCCAGGATCCAGAGAATGGCACCGACGGCGAGCAGAATGATCCCGATGGTCCACAAAATCGAGATTCCCGCAACGAAACCGATGACCAGGAGAATGATGCCGAGGACAATCATGGCGTCCTCCATCTTCGCTTGACGCTGCTACCAGCCTACGGCGTCAAGCCGCATTGTGGGCGAGCCCGGACCGGATAAGGGAGAAGCCACCGGCGGAACGCCTAATCCGGGCGCATGGTGGTCCTGGGAGTGCCGCCCAGAGGACGGCGTGCCCCTTTCATTTCGGCTTCGTACAGGTGGTCGCGGCCTTGGGCAAGCCTGTGGACCAGTTGCTGCTCGATATCGGTGAAGGGCCGGTAGTAGGTCTGGTTGTACGTCTCGATGAGCTGGAAGGTCCAGTGGCCCGGGATGACATTGCGGCCGAGGATCTCGCGCTCGACGAGGTCGGCGTCCTGATCGTGGCCGGCCTCGCGCAGGAGGCGGACGGCGTCGCCGACGGCGAAGTCGGCACTTCCGGTCAGTTGATGGAACTCGTACAGTGCGCCGCGCGCGCGTTCTGTCGTCTCCAACGCCTTCGACAGGGCCCCCAGCGCTTCGACGGTCTTGTCGCTGACGCCTTCGGGGCGCTGGTGTGAAGTGTCCGGGCGGCTGTTCTGTTCATCGCTCACGCCCGTACCTATGCCCTGAGAGGGCTTTTACCTATCCGCCGGGTTACTCCTCCCGAGAGCAAAGGCCGACAGCCTGGGGTCGGAATGAGGCCATGCGCGCCCTCGCTCATCGGTGTTCTGGCCACTTTCTGGCGCAGCAGCCTGCCGGAGTGCGCCGAGCCATGAAGGGCGCGACAGTGAAGTGCGGGCTGCCGCAGCCGATTTTCGAGTCCGGGGAGCGCAGGGATCATGGCGAAAGGCAAGAAGCTCGACCCGGGGGACCAGGTCGCCTGGAGCAGCCATGGTCAGGTCGTACCCGGAAGAGTAAAGAAGAAGATCACGAAACGCACCGAGGCGGCGGGACGTACCGTCGACGCGTCAGAGGACCGACCGCAGTACGAGGTCGAGAGCGATAAATCCGGCCGTCGTGCTGTCCATAAACCTCAGTCCTTGCGGAAGAAGGAGACCGGGTGAAGTGGGTGGCGACGAAGATCGACGAGGAATGTATGAAGTTGAATTCTGTCCGCACAGCACACTTCACGGGTCGTTTTCGCAGTTCCTCCTGAGAGGACTCGCCTCATGCGCGCACTGACCTGGCAAGGCAAAAGGGACGTCCGGGTGGACACGGTTCCGGATCCGCGGATCGAGGACCCGACGGACATCATCGTCAGGATCACGTCCACGGGCATCTGCGGCTCGGATCTGCACTTGTACGAAGTCCTGGGCCCCTACCTCGACCCCGGAGACATTCTCGGCCACGAGCCCATGGGCATCGTGGAGGCGGTCGGCCCACAGGTGACTTCGCTCGCCCCGGGGGACCGAGTGGTCGTCCCCTTCAACATCTCGTGCGGGCACTGCTACATGTGCGATCGAGGGCTGCACTCCCAGTGCGAGACCACGCAGGTCCGGGAGAGGGGCATGGGGGCCGCCCTCTTCGGCTACACCAAGCTCTACGGCCAGGTGCCCGGTGGCCAGGCGGAGCTGTTGCGGGTTCCCTTCGGGGACAGCCTGCCCATCAAGGTTCCGCACGGTCCGGCGGACGACCGGTTCGTCTACCTCTCCGACGTACTGCCCACCGCCTGGCAGGCCGTGGAGTACGCGGCGATCCCGCCCGGCGGGTCGGTGACCGTTCTGGGACTCGGGCCGATCGGCGCGATGGCGGCGCGAGTCGCCAGGCACCGGGGCGCGGGCGTGGTGGTGGGCGTCGACTTCGTACCCGCGCGTCTGTCCCGCGCCGCCGCGGACGGAGTGCAATGCCTGGACCTGCGCCGGCTCGGCAAGGAACTCGGCGACGCCATCCGCGACCTCACCGACGGACGAGGCACCGACGCGGTGATCGACGCGGTCGGTATGGAGGCCCACGGCGCCCCCGTGGCGAAGGCGGCGCACGGGGCCGTGGGAATGTTGCCCGATCGTCTGGCGGAACGACTCATGGACAGGGCGGGACTGGACCGCCTGGCCGCCTTGCGGACAGCGATCGACGTGGTGCGCAGGGGCGGCACGATCTCGGTGTCCGGGGTGTACGGGGGCGCGGCCGACCCCCTGCCGATGCTGACCATGTTCGACAAGCAGATTCAGCTCAGGATGGGCCAGGCCAACGTCAAGCGCTGGGTCGACGAGATCCTCCCGCTGCTCACGGACGAGGACCCTTTGGGCGTCGACGGCTTCGCGACGCACCATCTGCCGCTCGAAGAGGGGCCGCAGGCGTACAAGACGTTCCAGGACAAGGAGGACGGCATGATCAAGACGTTGCTGGTTCCCTGAGCGCGTGGTCTGACCTGCCGGGCCGGGGCGCCCGGTCCTGTCGGCGCGTCGCGCGGTTCACCCCTGCTCGGGTGAATGAATGCGTACGCCGGAAGGGGCCGGTACGGGGCCCGGTGCATCCGACGAGAACGTGGAGGACCGATGGCCGTACGACATCGATTGATCGAAAGTCCCGCCGGGGAAGTCTGGGCCGTCCTGGCCGACGGTACGCGGTACGGCGACTGGGTGGTGGGGACCTCGCGGTCGCGTCCCGCGGACGGAGAGTGGCCGCAGGTCGGCTCCAGCATCAGGTACACGATTCGGTTCGGACCGTGGTCGGTGGCTGGAAGAACGGTCGTTCGGCGTTGCGAGGCACCCGGAGTGTTGGAACTGGAAGTCGACAGCGGGTGGCTCGGCACCGCCCGGATCGCTCTGGAAGTCCGTCCCTGGGGCGAGAACGCCCTGGTGACCATTGACGAACACCCGCTGCGCGGACCCGCGGGGAAGCTTCACAACACAGCCGTGGACGCGCTGATCCAACTGCGCCACCGCAGCATGCTCGCCCGGCTTGCTGACACCGTCGAGAAGGCCTCGCACAGCACGCACGAGGCCGCCTGAAGTCCATTCCACCCGTTGCCCGAGAAGGTGGGACAGGGCGGCCATGGCGGGCAGTCTCGGGGCTTGAACGACTTTCCAGCAGAGCCGCAATACCGGCTGTCGCCCGGTGCTCACCGCTCGGGCCGGTCCTCCAGTGCGTGCAGGACCTTGTCCAGAGTGATCGGCAGGTCTCGTACGCGCACACCGCAGGCGTGCCACACCGCGTTCGACACCGCGGCGGCCGTGCCGACGATGCCGATCTCTCCGATGCCCTTCGACCCCATGGCGTTGACGTGGGGGTCGTGCTCGTCGAGCCAGTGGGCCTCGACCTCGTCGACATCCGCGTTGGCCGCGATGTGGTAGCCCGCGAAGTCGTGGTTGACGACATGGCCGGTGCGGGGGTCGAGCACGCTGTTCTCGTGCAGGGCCATGGACAGCCCCATCGTCATCCCGCCGATGAACTGGGACCGTGCCGTGCGCGGGTTGATGATCCGGCCGGCGGCGAACACGCCGAGCAGGCGCGGCACCCGCACCTCGCCCGTGTCCACGTGGACGTGCGCCTCGGCGAACTGCGCGCCGAAGGCGTGCATCGCGTAGCGGTCGTCGAGCGGGCCGACGTCACCGGACGCCTCGGCCCCGTCCGGCGGCTCGGTCCCGAACCTGTCACGGAAGGCGCGTGCGGCCTCGACCACGGCCGAGCCCCACGTCGCCGTGCCCGAGGAACCCCCGGCCACCGTCGCCATCGGGTAGTCGGTGTCACCGATCCGTACCTCCACCGCATCGACCGGTACGCCGAGCGCGTCCGCGGCGATCTGCGCCAGCGTGGTCCATGCGCCGGTGCCGAGGTCGGCCGCGCCGATCTCGGCGACATAGCGGTCGCCTTCCCGCCGGATCGTCGCCGTCGACCGCGGCATACGGTGCACCGGGTAGGTGGAGGACGCGACGCCCGTGCCGACCAGCCAGTCACCGCTGCGCCGCACGCCGGGCCGCGCATCACGCTCCGCCCAGCCGAACCGCGCCGCGCCCTCCCGCAGGCAGCCGACAAGGTCGCGGCTGGAGAACGGCTTGCCCGAACCGGGCTCGACGTCGGGCTCGTTGCGGATCCGCAGCTCGACCGGGTCCATCCCCAGGCGCTCCGCCAGCTCGTCCATCGCCACCTCGGGCCCGAACATGCCGGGACACTCGCCGGGGGCGCGCATCCAGGACGGCACCGGGACATCCAGGGCAGCGAGCCTGTGCGTGGTCCGCCGGTTCGCCACCGCGTACATCATCCGGGAGGGCACACCGGTCTGCTCGGCGAACTCCTTGATCCGCGAAGTCTGTTCGACCACGTCGATCGAGAGGGCGGTCAGCTTGCCGTCGCGGCCGGCGCCGAGAGCGCACCGCTGGATGGTGGGTGTGCGGTAACCGGCGAGGGAGAACATCTGCTGACGGGTCAGCGCCAGTCGTACGGGCCGGCCGGGGACTGCGCGCGCGGCCATCGCGGCGAGGACCACATTGACGTGCGGCTCGCCCTTGGACCCGAACCCGCCACCGACGTACGGGCAGACGACCCGGATCCGTGCCTCGTCGAGGCCGAACACGGACGCCAGGGTGGCACGCGCGGGATGGACGCCCTGGGTGGAGTCCCACAGCGTCAGGAAGCCCTCGCCTGCCGGGTCCCAGAGGGCTGTCGTGGCGTGGGGTTCCATCGGGTTGTTGTGGTACATCGCGGTGGTGTAGGTCTGCTCGACCGTCACCTCCGCGGCCGCCATGGCTGCCGCGACGTCACCCTCCGCGGTGTCGGTGGGGAAGTCCGGGTTCACCCGCTCGGGCGCGTACAGAGCCTCGTGGTCGGCCCGCAGTTCGGCGTCGTGCTCCTCCTGCGCGTAGGCCGGCCGGACGAGTGCGGCGGCATGCCGGGCCACCTCGGAGCTGTCGGCGACGACCAGGGCGATGACCTGGCCGCGGAAGTCGACCGCCTCGTCCTGCAGGGCCGCCAGCTCTCGGTCCTCCGTGGAAGCCAGGCGCTCAGCGGTGTCGGGCGTGAGCACCGCGAGCACACCGTCGAGCGCTACGGCCGCGGAGGTGTCCAGCCCCGAGACGCGCCCACGGGCGATCGTCGCCTGGACGGGATGCAGGTAGGCGACGTTCTCCAGGGGCGTCTCGTACGCATAGGTGGCGGTGCCCAGGACCTTGACCGCGCCGTCCCGGCGCGGCAGGTCACTGCCGATGGCGACCGGCTCGCTCAGGAAGGTCATCAGGCGTCCTCTCGGGCCAGGTCACGCAGGGTTGCCGCGAGGGTGCGGCGCAGCAGGGGGATCTTGAACGCGTTCCCGCCGTCCAGGCCTTCGGCGGGCCGGGCATCGACGAGTTCGGCGTCCGCGGCGGCACGGTAACTCTCCTCCGAGGCCGCGGCGCCCCGCAGCGTCTCCTCGGCCCGGTACGCGCGCCACGGCGCGTGCGCCACGCCACCGAACGCGATGCGCGCGTCAGTGATCACGCCGTCCTGGACCTCGAGCGCCGCAGCGACGCTGACCAGGGCGAACGCGTAGGAGGCACGGTCCCGTACCTTGCGATAGGCCGATCGGCGGGCGATGGACTGTGCGGGCAGGTCGATCGCGGTGATGAGTTCGCCGTGTTCGAGCACCGTGTCGCGCTCCGGGGTGTCGGCCGGCAGCCGGTGCAGGTCGACGAAGGGGATGGTGCGCTCGCCACCGGGGCCGAGCACGCGCACCTGTGCGTCGAGCGCGGACATCGCCACGGCCATGTCGGACGGATGGACCGCGATGCAGTGCTCGGAGGCGCCGAGGATCGCGTGGTTGCGGGTCCAGCCCCCGATCGCCGAGCAGCCCGTGCCGGGCTCCCGCTTGTTGCACGGTGTCGTGACGTCCTGGAAATAGACGCACCGGGTGCGTTGCAACGGGTTGCCGCCGGTGGTGGCCATATTGCGCAACTGCCCCGAGGCGCCCGACAGCAGGGCTTGTGACAGCACGGGGAACCACTCGCGCACCCGCGGATCCGCTGCGAGTTCGCTGTTGCTGACACCCGCGCCGATCCTGAGCCCGCCCCCGCCGAGCTCCTCGATCCCGGCGGGCAGGAGATCGGTGACACCGACGACCAGATCGGGTTCGACGAGGCCCAGCTTGAGGTGGTCCACCAGATTCGTGCCACCACCGAGGAACACGGCGCCGGGGACCCCCGCGACACTGCGCACGGCGGCGGCCGCGTCGGTGGGGTGCTGGTAGTCGAACGGCTTCACCCGGATACCTCCATGCCGGCCGCCCGCTGGACGCCGGACGCAGCGGCGGCGGCTTGCTGAATGGCGGGCACGATGTTGACGTAGGCGGCGCAGCGGCACAGGTTGCCGCTCATCCGCTCGGCCACCTCCGCACGGTCGAGCGCCGGGGCCTCGGTGCCGCCGGTGACGGCGCTCGGCCAGCCCCGCGCGAACTCGTCGAGCATTCCGACCGCGGAGACGACCTGGCCCGGTGTGCAGTAGCCGCACTGGAAGGCGTCGCAGTCGATGAAGGCCTGCTGCACAGGATGCAGACCCCCCTCGGCGTGCTGATCACCGGCAGCGAGCCCCTCGGCGGTAACGACCTCGGCACCGTCCTGCGTGACCGCCAGAGTGAGGCAGCTCAGCACACGCTGCCCGCCGGCCAGCACCGTGCACGCGCCGCACTGTCCGTGATCGCACCCCTTCTTGGGGCTCGTCACCCCCAACCGCTCGCGGAGGGCATCGAGCAGCGTCGTACGCGTGTCGACGGTCAGCTGACGTGTGATTCCGTCGACCTGCACGGTGATTTCACTTTTCACCGCACCAAGGTTCCCGACAACAGCTCGCCTCACACGGCGCCCGGTGCCAACTCACACAAGTGGCGGCAGGGCCGGATCAGCCGGAGCCGGAGCCCCGGCCGCGGGAGCACATGCCCGCACGGTGTTACGGTCGGTCGCCATGAGCTGGCTTCCCGATGACTTCGTCCACCCTGTCCTGGTACCGCTGCCGGGCGGGGGCCATCACCTGCGGCCGATCCGGGAGGCGGATGCGCCGCACGACTATCGCGCCGTGATGGGCTCGCGCGAGCGGCTGTGGACCATCTTCGGTCCGGCCTGGGGCTGGCCCGCCGCCACCATGACCTACGAGGCCGACCGGGCCGACCTGTTGCGGCACGAGAAGGAGATAGCCGCCCACCAGTCCTTCAACTACGCGCTGTTCGACGAGGGGGAGACGGCACTCCTCGGCTGTGTCTACATCGACCCACCGGAGAAGTCCGGCGCGGACGGCGAAGTCGCCTGGTGGGTGGTGGACGAGCTGGTGGGCGGCGAGGTCGAGCAGGCCCTGGACGCGCTGGTGCCGCGGTGGATCGCCGCCGACTGGCCGTTCGAGCGGCCGCGCCTCCTCGGCCGCGAGATCTCCTGGTCGCAGTGGCTCGCCCTGCCGGCGCACCCCGACGCATGGATGACCGATTCCAAAGGGTCAATTGCCGTATCCGGTGAGTGAGCGCAGAGCGGTCTGCCCGGCACGGTCGTTGCGCCGGATCGCGGCCGTCAGCGCCAGGACGCCGCCCTGCGGGCTGAGCCAACCCCCGCAGGCGATTGTCCGGAACGGATCAGCATGCGGGGATCGAGGGCTCCGGCGGAGTCAGGCGCCCACGGTCCCGTCGACACCTTCGCGGAGCAGGTCCGCGTGCCCGTTATGGCGGCCGTACTCCAGAAGCACGTGCACCATCACCATCCGCAGCGACACCTCCTCGTCCCATCGTGGCTGATGCCCGGCCTGGTCCAGGGACTCGGCCTCCCGTTCGATACGGCGCGAGTTCTCCACCTCGGCATCCCAGGCCGCGAACGCCTCGGCCCTGGTCGACGCACTCGCGTCGTACGCTGCCTGGAAGTCGATCTTGTCGGACCAGACCATGGGCGCCTCGTTGTCCTCGAACACCCGGCGGAACCAAGCACGCTCCACTTCCGCCATGTGCCGCACCAGACCGAGCAGCGAAAGCGTGGACGGCGGCACCGACTGCTGCCGCAGCTCCTCGTCGGTGAGCCCTTCGCACTTCATGGCGAGGGTCGCGCGGTGGTAGTCGAGGAACGCCCGCAGCATGTCGCGTTCGCTGCCAACGCTGGGCGGTCCTATGCGGTTGTCGCTGCTCATCGGTCGTGCTCCTCATGCGTGCCGGCGTTGAGGGCCAGTATCCAGTCCCGTCGGCTGTCCCCCGTACGACGGCCGTCGACCGGACCTGATCGCTCCCACAGAGACCGCCGAGCACGGGAATGAGAAAGGCTCATCAGGCCCCGCTGCCGCAAATACCCCTCTGCTCCGGGCATGGCGAGGCCGGGGTGCCGGGACTGTCACGGGGCGGTGACGCGGACCGCCCGTGGGTGTCTCCGCCGAGAGTTTGTCGTTGTGTGAGTGGGTAAGGGACCTGTGATCGCCACAGGCGACAAACCGGTAGATAATGATCCAAAGATGCAGAGTAAGGAGGGTTTGATGTCCTCGAAGCGACGTCGCAAGAAGAAGGCCCGCCGCAAGAACGGCGCAAACCACGGAAGCCGTCCGCAGACCTGATGGCGCGCAGACGCAACCGGGGGCGGCCTCTGCCGCCCCCGATCGCGTTTCCGCAGGTCCGTGGCGCGCCGGACCGAGACCGGCGATACCCGTCCGCTGCGGGGCCCCGCGTGCCGCGGGGTGGGCTCAGGGAAGGATCGAGTCCACGTAGCCGCCGTCCACCCGCAGCGCGCCACCCGTGGTCGCGGAGGCGAACGAGGAAGCCAGGTAGACCACCATGTGGGCGATCTCCTCCGGCTCGATGAGACGCTGGATCAGGGATTGCGGCCGGTGCACGCGCATGAACTCGCGCTGGGCCTCGTCCCACGGCAGATCCTTGTCGACCAGCTGGTAGACGAAGTCCTCGACACCGCCGGTGTGCGTCGGCCCGGCGATGACGGAGTTGACCGTGACCCCCGTACCCGCCGCCTCCTTCGCGAAGCCGCGGGACACGGCCAGCAGCGCCGTCTTGGACATGCCGTAGTGGATCATCTCGGCCGGGACCACGACCGCCGAGTCGCTGGCGATGTACTGCACACGGCCCCAGCCGTTCTCCGTCATGCCCGGCAGGTACTCCCGCGTCATGCGGATCGAGGCCAGCACGTTCACCTCGAAGTAGCGGCGCCACTCGTCGTCGCTGATCTCCAGCGCCGGCTTGGCACCGAAGATACCGAGGTTGTTGACGAGGATGTCGGCGTGCGGCAGCGCGTCCCGCACCTCCCGGGCGCCCTCGTCGGTGGCGATGTCGCCCGGTGCGGCGACGAACTCCGCCTCCGGATGCTGCGCCCGCAGGTGCTCGATGGCGGCTGCCACGGAGCCGGCGCTGCGGCCGTTGATCGCGACACGGGCCCCTGCTGCCGCGAGTCCGGCGGCGATCGCCGCACCGATTCCTTGCGTGGAGCCGGTGACGAGGGCCGTTTTTCCTGACAGATCGACGATCATGGGAGTCGCCTTCCCTGAATGGGTTGCGATCAATCATCCGATAGGCGGGTAATCCGCCCATCGGTGCAGGCCGGTCCGGGCGGACGCGGGCGGGTGTGGGCCGATCGGCTCCGGCCGGTGTCGGCGCGTGCCGATGGTCCCGGTGTCAGCGCGTGCCGATGGTCATGGGCCGTGTGCCGCGAGGGGCTTCGCCCATCAGCCCTGTTGGGTGATCATCTCGAGCATCGTCCGGGCCGTGTTCTTCTCGGAGTCGATGCCATGGATCTCGGCGCCGTCGAAGGTGACGGGCTCGGCACCGCGCGCGAACATGGCCTCTTCGTACGCGGCGAGCGCGGCCTCGACGTCGTCGGGAGACGCGGCGAGGGCCCTGCCGAGTTCGGCGCCGTCCAGCATGGCCAGATTGGCGCCCTCGCCGTTCGGTGCCGTGAGGTGGGCGGCGTCACCGAGCAGGGTGACCCCCGGCACCCGGTCCCACCGGTGGCCGGCCGGCAGGGTGTGGTGGGGGCGCAGCACGGGTGCGGTGTCGGCGTCCGTGAGCAGAGCGATGAGTTCGGGTGCCCAGCCGTCGAACTCCCGCGCGATCCGTGCGGCTGCTGCACCGGCGTCGCTGAAGTCGATGGCGGCGAACCAGTCCAGCGGCTTGGACAGCGCCGTGTAGACGTGCAGGGTGTCACCGCTCTCCCGGTGGGCGACGATCTCCCTGCCGGGTGCGGGCGCGAGCAGCGAACCCCCGCCCACCAGTGCGGCGGAGCCCGGGTGGCGGGTGTCGGCGTTGAACAGGTACGTCTCGACGAACGAGGTGCCGACGTACGTGGGCGCGGAGGCGGAGACCAGCGGCCGCACGCGCGACCAGGCCCCGTCCGCACCGACCAGCAGGCTCGTCGCTTCCGTGCCGCCGTCGGTGAACGTCACCTCATGACGGCCGTCGCCGAGGGCGCGGGCCCCGCTGACCTTCCGCCCCCAGCGGACGGTGCCGGCCGGAAGCGAGTCGAGCAGGAGCCGTCGCAGATCGGCGCGCTGTACCTCGGGGCGTCCGCCCGTGCCGTCGTCGGCCATCTCGTGCAGCACGGTCCCGTCCTGTTCGACCAGCCGCATCGCCTGGCGGCCCTCGATGACGACGGCACGGAACTCGTCCAGCAGCCCGGCCGCCTCCAGCGCGCGCTGCCCGTTGTAGTCGTGGATGTCGAGCATCCCGCCCTGCGCGCGCGCCGACGCGGAGGCCTCGGCCTCGTGGACCGTGACCGGGATGCCGTGGAGGTGCAGGACGCGGGCCAGCGTGAGTCCGCCGAGTCCGGCTCCGATGATGGTGACGGGGGTGTGCATGATCGCTCCTCCGGGTCGGGGCCGCCCGATCGTCTGCGGCGGCCGTCCCTGGAACGGTGCAAGGTCCCGCCGACAGGCCGCCGACAGCGGGCCGACAACATCGGGCGGCCACCGACATCCGCTCGACGCGGCGTCGGATGCCCTTACGGATCCGCCGGGCCCCTTACGGATCATGAGCGCCGGTCAGGTCCTCCCGTCCGCGTCAGGCGTGGCTCGCGGGTGCGGGGATGCGGCGGTTCACATCGTCCAGCAGGTTCTGGATCGCCCCGCGGAACATCTCGCCCTGGTGTTCACCGAGGAAGGAACTGTGCCCGAACACCTCCAGCACGACGAGGCCGTGCAGGTGTCCCCACGAGCTCAGCAGGAGTGCGGTCGCGGCGGGCGGGAGATGCCCGAGACCGTAGTGCGGCAGCTGCTCCAGGTAGGTGCGCAGCGCCGGTGAGAGCGCGGAGGTCTCGGCCGCGGCGAGCTGCTCCTGGGTGAACCCGCCGAACATCTCGTGCTCGAAGATCGCGCTCATCCGGCGCATCGCCTGGGTGGTGGGGCCGTCGGCGGGGGCCGCGTAGCCCCGCAGGGGTGTTCCGTACAGGAGTTGGAAGCGTTCGGGGTGGGAGGTCGCCCAGTTCCGGTAGCCCTCGGCCGCGATCACCAGGCGGGGCAGGGGCGGGCCGTCCGCCGGGTTGTCGACGGCGGCCTGCACGGCGTCGGCCAGGTCGTCGTACGCCTTGGTGACGAGGACCGTGACGAGGGCGTCCCGGCTCGGGAAGTAGTGGTACAGCGCCTGCACGGTCATCCCCAGGCTCCGGGCGACGGCCCGCAGGGACAGGGCCGCGGGCCCGTGTTCGGCGATGTGGCGTTCGGCGGCGTCCACGATCTCCTGGGTGGCCGCGGTCCGGCGTCGCTCGCGCAGGGAGGGCTGGGTCATTGCGGATTCCTCTACGGGCATGGGGCGACCGTGAAACCGCCGCCGCTGTGGACCATCCGGTGAGTGCGAGATGCCAGGAAAATCTAACACTGCCAAATTTCTTGGTGCCCCACTAACGTCACTCACGGCGACGAAGAGGGCAACACCGCTGCCGCTCCTGCCGAGTTGGAGAGGGGCTGCGGATCATCACCGCACCTTCCCCCAGGCCGGCCCGGCCGTCTCGCGTCGCATTTCACCGTATGGACACCGAAGGAGAACGGGCGTGTTTGAACGCATAGCCGAACTGGCGATACGCAGGTCACGGCTGGTACTCGTCGTCGCCGTAGTGGCCTTGGCCCTCATGGGCGCCCTGGGAGCCGGCGCGTTCGGCAAGTTGCTGGGCGGCGGATACGACGACCCGGCCTCCCCGTCCACCCGGGCGGCGAAGGTCATCGACGAGAAGTTCGGCGGGGAGACGAACCTCGTGCTGCTGGTCCGTGCGTCCGACGGCCGCGTCGACGCCCCGGCCGCCGAACAGCGCGGCCGGAGCCTGGTGGCCGACCTCAAGAAGGAACAGCATCTGGAGAACGTGGTCTCGTACTGGGACACGACCGCCCCCGAACTCCGCTCCGAGGACGGCCGGGAAGCGATGGTCCTCGCCCATGTGAAGGGCGACGACGAAACCGAGCGGGGCGAGAACGCCGACAGCGTCATCGACGCCTACAGCGGTCAGTACGAGGACTCACTCACCGTCCGGTTCGGCGGCGGCGCGGCCGTCACCAGTGAGATGGGTACGCAGTCGGGGAAGGATCTCGTCCTCGCCGAGTCCATCGCCGTACCACTGACCCTCGTTCTGCTCCTCCTCGTCTTCGGCAGCCTGGTCGCGGCGCTGCTGCCGCTGGCGATCGGAGTCATCGCCATCGCGGGCACGTTCGCGGAGCTGTATCTCCTGGGCAGCGTCACCGACGTCTCCGTCTTCGCGGTCAACCTGACCACGGCCCTGGGCCTCGGCCTCGGCATCGACTACGCCCTCCTCATGGTCAACCGCTTCCGGGAGCAACTCGCCACCGGGGCGGGCGTGGAGGACGCCGTCCGGCGGACGGTGAGCACGGCGGGCCGCACGGTCGCGTTCTCCGCGGCGACCGTGGCGGCCGCACTCGCGGCGCTCCTGGTGTTCCCGCAGTACTTCCTGCGCTCGTTCGGCTACGCGGGGGTCGGCGTCGTCGTCATCGCGGCCGTCAGCACCCTGTTCGTCATGCCGGCGCTGTTCGTCGTGCTGGGGCACCGGGTCAACAGCGGGCGGATGCCATGGGCGAAGGCGAAGCGCCCCGCCACCCGGGCACCCCTGTGGGGACGGCTGGCCGGCACCGTCATGCGGCGTCCCGCGCTCACCGCGCTTCCCGTGCTCGCGGTCCTGCTGGTGGCGGCGAGCCCGCTCCTCGGCATCACCTTCGGTACCCCCGACGAACGCGTGCTGCCCGACAACGCCCAGAGCCGCCAGGTGTCGGCGGAACTCCGGGAGAAGTTCGACGGCAGCGACGACGCCGCCCTCCACGTCGTGATCGGCAACTCCGTGGGCAAGGCTTCGCTGGAGTCGTACGCGATGGCCCTGTCCGGGCTCACGGGCGTCGTCCGGGTCGAGACCAGCACGGGAACCTACGCCGACGGGCAGTCCGCACCGAACGGCAGAGGCAACAGCGCCCTGGGCCGTGCCGACGCGCAACGGATCAACGTGGTGAGCTCGCCGGCACCGAAATCGGCGGCGGCCGAGAGCCTGGTCGGACAGGTCCGAGCAGTCGCCGCGCCGGCCGGCACACACCCCCTGGTCGGCGGAGTCGATGCCCAGCTCGTCGACTCCAAGTCCTCCATCGGCAGCCGGCTCCCGCTCGCGGTCGGCATGGTCGCGGTCACCACCTTCCTCCTGCTGTTCCTGTTCACCGGCAGCGTCGTGCAGCCCCTCCGCGCCCTGCTCCTGAACCTGATCAGCCTGGGCGCGACCCTCGGCGTGATGACCTGGATCTTCCAGGACGGCAACCTCTCCTCCGTGCTGGGCTTCACCGCGCAGCCCATGGAGGTGTCCATGACCGTGCTGATGTTCTGCATCGCCTTCGGACTCTCGATGGACTACGAGGTGTTCGTCACCAGCCGCATCAAGGAACTCCACGATCAGGGAGAGGACAACGAGTCCGCCGTCACCAACGGCCTGGGCCACACCGGACGCATCGTCACCGCGGCCGCCTGCCTGCTCGCCGTCAGCTTCTTCGCGTTCGGTACGGCGGAGCTCAGCTTCATGCAGATGTTCGGCCTGGGCAGCGGGCTGGCCATTCTCATCGACGCGGTCGCCGTACGCGGCATCCTCGTGCCCGCCGCGATGCGGGTGCTCGGCCGCTCGGCCTGGTACGCACCCGGTTTCCTGCGGAAGCTCCACGGACGGATCGGCCTCAGCGAAGGGGGCCCCGCCACTGGACACACCACCGCTCCGGGACCGGTGACCGGTCCGCCGCCCGTGAAGAGCCCGACGAAGGTCTGACCGCACCACCGCGACCGTGCCCGCTCCCCGAGTCCTCGGGGAGCGGGCACGGTCGCGGTGGTGCGGGGGAGTGCAAGGGGCCGGCGGCGGGGTCCGGACCAGTGGCCACGGACGGTTGGCAGACCGCCCGGCCACGTCAGGTGTGACCCTGCAGCTCTGCCCACATGTGGTGATAGAGACCCAGGGAGCGGCGGCGCATCCAGAAACACCAGTAGCAGAAGCCGATCAAGGCCACGGCGAAGATCAGCGGAAAGGTCAGTGAACCGCCGACCACCCCGAGCACGACCAGACCGACCGCGATCAGGCCCAGGAAACCGAGGGAGTAGGGCAGCCAGCGACCCGCGCGCTCCATCGTGCCCAACTGCTCGGCCACCAGGCGTCTCATGGCCGCCCGCTCCTCGGGCTCCTCCGGCACCTCACGGTGCCGGATCTTGCGGTGCAGCTCGGTCACGCCCTGTGCGTCCGTACCGGCGGCGCGGGCGGCCCTACGACGCTGGAAGGCTAGTGTCCCCATGACGACAGCCCCGTAGAACACACCCTGGACGACCCACGAGACCGGGTTGTCGCCCCGATGGAACAGGGCCGCTATACCCACGCCGAGCACCAGGACGAACACTGATTGTGCGAGCAGACTGCGGTCGAACCAATGCTTCAACGCGTGCATGGGGCGAACCTCCTCGGAATGGACAGGTATCACCGTCCTGCCTCGGATACCCCGTCACCCCCGATGCACCGCTCACCCGGACGCCCGGACCCCCTGTGTGTGGCCTCGGCCGGCGGGGGTAGGCGCAGCGTCGTCCGGAGTACATCGACGCATCGACGTACAGCCGGAACGGAACGGCACGTGGCCGGTACGGAATGGCGCGCAACGGCCCAGAGGCCGGCGAAACCCCTAAGGAGCTTCCATGACGTCCTCACTCGTCGAGACGGTCGACATCAAGGCACCGGTGTCCGTCGCATGGGCCCTGTGGAGCGACGTGTCACGGTGGCCGGTGTTCCTGAGCCACGTACAGCGCGTCGATCGGCTGGACGAGCGCCGGTTCGCCTGGCAGCTCTCCCTCCCGGGAGCGGACAAGAGTTTCGTCGCCGAGCTCAGCGAGGTCGTGGAGGGGGAGCGGATCGCGTGGAAGACGACGGCGGGGGTCCACCACGCCGGTGTCGTCACGTTCCACCGGCTGGACGACGAGTCGAGCCGGGTGACTCTGCAGATCGAGTACGACCCGCAGGGCTTCGTCGAACACGTGGGAGCCCTCACCAACCTCGACTCGGTCCTGGCCAACTACGACCTCGGAGAGTTCCAGAAGCTGGCCGAGCGAACGGCCGACGGTTCACTCTGAGCGCTGCCCTCGCTGAGCCGGCAGCGTCCACCTGGCGCCGTATGAATCCCGATCCACTCACCACAGGACGGGAGTTGGTGCACACTGTGCACCAACTACGGAGCAAACGGGGGAATGTGCCGATGAACGTGGAACTGCGGCTGCTCGGCGAGGGAGTCACCGACTCCGATGTGGCGTCCATCCGGCAGCAGTTGACGGCGCAGCGTGATCTGCGCGGCCATGTGAGCACCGTGAGCGCGGAGCCGGACGAGGGCGCGATGGGTTCCGGCACCGAACTGCTGCTCGTCGGCCTGGGCAGCGGCGGCGCGCTCACCGCCCTCGTCACCACGCTCCCCGCCCTGCTGCAGGCGCGCCGCTCCGCCGCCACCGTCGAGGTGACGCTCGCCGACGGGCGCAGCGCCACGATCACCGCCGATTCGGCGAAGGACGCCAGGCTCCTCCTGGAGGAGGCCCTGCGCGACCGCTCCCGGCCATGAGCGTGAGACTGCCGGACCCGCGGGGGTCCCGCGCGGTCCTGATCGGCACTTCTTCGTACGACAGCGTGGACCTCAAACCCCTGCTCGCCGTGCGCAACAACCTGGAGGTCCTGCAGGAGCTGCTCACGTCCGACAGCGGCGGGGGATTCCTGCCCGGGCGGTGCACGGTCGTGCAGGACTCCTCGGCTCCGCAGGAGGTCTGCCGCAAGGTCCGGGAGGCGGCGCAGGACGCTCCGGACACCCTGCTCGTGTACTTCTCCGGCCACGGCATCCTCAACTACGACTACAGCGAGCTGTATCTCGCACTGACAGGGGCCGACCAGAACGATCTGCGGTGGACGGCCGTGCCTTTCCAGGCGCTGCGGGAGATCTTCGAGACCTCGTCCTGCCGCAACAAGATACTGATCCTGGACTGCTGCCGGAGCGGCTGGATCCTCGATGCCATGATGGGCGACTCCACCGAGGCGTCGGAGCAGTCCGCGATCCGTGGGACCTACCTCCTGACGTCCTCCTCGGCCGATCTGCTCTCGTACGCACCGCCCGGGGACCGCTACACCGCCTTCAGCGGTGAACTGATCCAACTCATGCGCGACGGTGTGCCGGGCGGGCCCGAACTGCTGTCCCTGAGCGCCCTGTACGGCCCGCTGTGCGAAGCCCTGAAGCGGCGCTCCATGCCGCTTCCCCAGCAACAGGGCTCCGACGGGCATGCCGAACTCGCCATCGTGAGCAACCGTGCGGTCACCCTGGCCGAGGACGTGTCCGGCGTGTCGAGCCGCCCCGCGGAGCGGGAACGGGCTGCTCGGGGAACCGAGACCCGCTTCGGCGCCTCTGTCCGGCACAGCCGGGTGATGCAGTGGGGCATCGCCGTGCCGGCCGTACTGGGGCTCGGCTGGCTGATCTCCGCCTTCGGAATCCGAGACGACCAGCAACTCGACCTGAAGACCCCCGAAGGCATCGTCACCAGCGCATGCCTGACCGCTCTCGTGCTGATCCTCGCCGTGCTGTGGCGCCGCTACCCGAGCGACTACTACCTCATCATCCGGCCCGACGGGATCGAAGTCCGCTACGGAAAGAACGACAGCTTCTCCTACCCGTGGCACCGGGTGAGCCGGGTGTGGGTGCGGACACGGCCGGGCGGCCGCATCCGCGGGCCCCGCTACGAGCTGCTCCTCCGGCCGAAACCCGGTGCGTACATCAGCACGTCGCGTCGCGGCTCCCCGGGGCCCCGTCGCGACGCGACGACCGGCGCCCTTCACTTCGCGGCCCTCCGGCACCTGGACGGGCCCCCGGCCGCGGTGGAGGCCGCCCTCGCGGAGATGGCCGGGTCGGCATGGACGCCGAGCGCAGGGCCTCTCGGCTCGGTCCGCAATACGGAGCCGATCGTGGAACTCACGGCGGACAGAAAGGTGATGACGGCCTGTGCGGTCCTGTTCGGACTGCTCGCCTACGCCTTCTTTCCCGAGCGGGTTCTCACGGAGCCGGAGACCCTGTGGCTGAAGGTGATGCCGCTGCTGTTCTGCGCCCTGTCCTGCGGCGTCTGCTGGTTCAGCGTCTCACGCCTGGTCAGCCCGGTGCGGCTGGTGGTGAGCGCGGCAGGCCTCCGCCTGACCAGGGCCGCACTGGAGATCTCGTACGCCTGGTCGGAAATCGAGGAGATCGCGCTCGTCGGCTGGCCCAGGGGGATGACCAGCATGGGCCTGCTGGCGGTCCGGCCATCGGCCGGCACGCACACACCGGTCGACCGGACCGGTCGGCTCCTGCCACGGCTCACCGCCGGCCGCGTCACTCTGTGCGTGCTGCCGGAGATTGCCGACAATCATCGCGAGGTCAAGGAGGCACTGGAACGCTTCGCCGGTGACACGCCGGTGGTGTCCGACGCCGGGGACTGGCTGTACTCCAGCCCGGCCAAGGCCGCGAGGTCCGCGCGCAGGGGCGCGATTCCCCACGAAGGAAGCTCCTTCGCGGGATACCGCTCCGTGGGTGTGGCGGTGCTGCTCACCGTGCTGCTCATGGCTCCCGGCTTCTCCGCCTCGCAGTTCATGACGAACGGGAGCGCGCCGCCTTGGCTGGACGCGCTCTACGCGATGGTCCTCGGACCGCTTCCGCTGATCGGGCTGCCTGCCTACTTCCTGCTGGGCCGGCACCGGGTCACCTTCCACGTCGGTGTGCCGGGCCTGACACTCGTCTTCCGGACTCCGGTCGGTACCCGCTCCCTGCGGGTTCCCTGGGGAGACATCGAGAGCATCGGCATCGTGTGCAGTCCCAAACCGGTGAGGCACTCGCTGGTGGTGTGGTTCCGGCCGGGCGCCGTCAGACCGCGCTCGCTCTGGTGGCCGTGCCAGACGGACCAGGGCGGCCTGCGCATCCTGTCGCTCGAAGGCAGCAGGCTCGACGTCTCACCTGATCAACTCGACCTGGCAGTAGCGCGTTACGCGGGACAGCGGCATTCGCCGATGATGCATCTGGCCCGGCAGGACTGGGGCAGCCAGGCGTGGCGCCGCTGAACGGAGCAGGGTGCGGTGGCCCGGCGGGACGGACCACGGCGGCGGTCGGACGGGGTGAGGCGAGCTGTGTCCGGTGGCGGAGAATGAGTAAGATACGTCCTGTTCGGTTTTGTTTGCTACCGGAGGAGGGGCCATGGCACAGCAAGAGCGTGCGATACGGACCCGTCGCGCTGTTATCGAGGCGGCAGCCATGGTCTTCGCCGAACGGGGTTACACCGCGGCCACCATGGCCGAGATCCTCCAGCGGGCCGGAGTGACCAAGGGCGCCCTCTACTTCCACTTCGACTCCAAGGAAGCGCTGGCGCGCGGAGTCATAGAAGAGCAGGTCGACCCCGAGCGGTGGGTGCCGCGTGATCTGAGACTGCAGGAGTGGGTCGACGTCGGGATGACGCTGGCCCACCGCATCCCGGGCGATGTCATCCTGCTCGCCGGCATCCGCCTGTCGGCCGACACGCAGGGCCGTGCTCGGTTCGGCAGCGCGTGGCCGGCCTGGACCGGCCTGATCACCACGTTCCTCACGGAGGCGAAGGAGCGGGGCGAAGTGCTGCCGCACGTCGATCCGGCGGAGACCGCGGAGTGCTTTCTCGGTGCATGGGTCGGCACCCAGCTCGTCTCCGAGGCGGAGTCCGGCTACGGAGATCTCGAACGGCGCATCTCGGTGCTGTACAGCCACGTGCTACCTGCCA
Organism: Streptomyces sp. NBC_01257; assembly: GCF_035917255.1. Classification (NCBI taxonomy): domain Bacteria; kingdom Bacillati; phylum Actinomycetota; class Actinomycetes; order Kitasatosporales; family Streptomycetaceae; genus Streptomyces; species Streptomyces sp. NBC_01257. The sequence goes on along the minus strand of NZ_CP108472.1, from coordinate 347,632 downwards.
TCGCCACACCTGCGGCGCTGGTCAGGCTGGACACCGCACCGGACCGTGGCGCCCGCGTCCTGGCCGAGGTTCGGAACGCGACCGACACGCAGCACGTTTCCGCCGAGGCGTAACAGGCATTCCGGCGCAACGGCGAAGGACCGCGGACACCAGCGGCCTCATTGACAAACCGCCCGTGCTGTTTTTTACTGTCAGCCTTGTGCGCCAAGCCAGGAAGTCAGGGAAGCCAGGAAGCCGGGGAGGCGAGCTGCGTGGACATCGACGTTCTGGGTGCGCTGGACGTACGTGAGAACGGGGTCTCCGTCACCCCTACCGCGCCCAAGCCCCGTCAGCTTCTCGCACTCCTGGCCCTGCAGGCGGACCAGGTGGTGCATGTGCCGGTCCTCATCGAGGAGTTGTGGGCGGGCACACCGCCGCGCAGCGCCCGTACGAACCTGCAGACCTACGTGCTTCAGGTCCGCGACCACATCGCCGTGGCGCTGTCGAAGGACCCCGCCGACCGTCCTGCCCGTACCTCCAAGGACGTCCTGGTCACCGCGCCCGGTGGCTACATGCTCGTCAGCGGTGCAGAAGGGGTCAGCGACGTCCGCGAGTTCGACCGGCTCGCAGGCATGGGATACCGAGCCATGGACGCGGGCGACTACCCCGGGGCCGCAGAGACCCTGCGGCAGGCGCTGGCACTGTGGACCGGAACACCCTTCTCCGGAGTGCAGACGGGCGGGCAGCTGGGAATGGAGGTCAGACGGCTCGAGGAGAGCCGCCTCCGCGCCCTCGATCAGCGCATCGACGCGGATCTGAGGCTGGGGCGGCACCGCGAGCTGCTGGCCGAGTTGACGGTACTGGTGAGCCGCTACCGCACGCATGAGAACCTGCATGCCCAGTTCATGATCGCGCTGCACCGTTCCGGCCGCCGGGGCGAGGCGGTCGGACACTACCGCCGACTGCGGAACACGCTCGTCCAGGAACTGGGGATCGAACCGTCCGTCCGGCTCGGCCGACTGCAGAAGGCCCTGCTGGCGACCCCCGCCGGCGACGGACGCAGCCCCCAGGACGGCTCCGTGCTCCCGCTGCGCGGCGCGGGTGCGGTGCCGATCAGCTAGTGTGATGCGCCAGAAATCCTGAGGGTTAGTAAGTAGCCTGATGTCATGTCGCATTCGGGACCTTCTGCTGTGGCGATCACGTTGTCCGAGGGCGAGCGTGCCGAGTTGTAGCGCCGGACAGAGGTGCCGCATCGGCGCTCGGCTGAGAAGGCCCGCATCATCCTGGCGTGCGCTGAGGGCATGTCAAACGCTGGTGTCGCACGGCTCGTGGGTGTCCAGGCCAAGACGGTCGGCAAGTGGCGTCGGGCTTTCGCGGCGGAGCGGATGGCCGGGCTTGAGGACGCCGGGTGGATTGGCCGGCCGAAGGCCGACCTGATCCTCGACGAGACTGAGCGCCGACAGCTGCAGCAGTGGGCGCGGCGGGCCAAGACCGCTCAGTTCCTCGCGTTGCGTGCCAGGATCGTGCTGCGCTGCGCGGCGGGCGGCGGTACGGCCCGTGGGGCACGCTGCACACCCGAATTCGCCGGTGGGCCCTGGACGGCACTCTCGACCGGATGCTCCGGTCCGCCCAGGCGAAGGCGAAGGCGAAGGCGGACGCGGCCGGGGGCATCGACTGGCTTGTGTCGGTCGACTCCACGGCCGTCCGGGCTCACCAGCACGCCGCCGGGGCACGAAAAGGGGGCAGTCCCGCACTCGGACGCTCGCGGGGCGGACTGATCAGCAAGATCGACCTGGCCTGCGATGCCCTGGGACGTCCGCTTGCTTTCACTGTCACTGGTGGGAACACCAACGACTGCACCCAGCTCACTGCCGTGATGGACGCGATACGGATGCCCCGCCTCGGACCGGGACGGCCACGGAATCGGCCCGATCACGTCCTGGGCGACAAGGGCTACAGCTCCAAAGCCATCCGGGTCTGGCTCAGACAGCGCGGTGTCGGGCACACAATCCCGGAACGGGCCGACCAGATCCGAAACCGGCTCCGCCGAGGATGCCGCGACGGGCGCCCGCCAACCTTCGATAAAGCAGCTCTACAAACAGCGCAACGTCGTCGAACGCTGCTTCAACCGCTTGAAACATTGGCGCGGCATTGCCACGCGTTACGACAAGAACGCCGAGTCCTACCAGGCAGCAGTCGCTCTCGCATCGCTCCTGATGTGGGCTCGACGCTAAGCTACGGATAGTAGAGGCGCCCCTGACACCATGTCATGTGATGGATGGCGAGGGATGCCCGCACGGCTCGCGTCCCGAGTTCCGCCGGGTCCGGGCAAGGTCAAGAACCGTGCGACTCCCGGCTGTCGGAGTCACCAGCCGGCGTGCCCGTCGCCGTGGTGGCCGGTGCCGCCTGCGCCGCCCTCGGACCAACCGCCGGAGTCCAATCCGTGGCCAAGACCGTGGCCGCCGGTAGTGAAGTCGGCGTAGAGGTCACTGAGCTCGCCGAGGAGTTGGCGGGTGAGGACGTCGGCGCCGGTGGTCAGTGCCGCAGCGAGCTCCACGTCGGCGGCCGGGACCGCTCCGGCGGCTGCGGGGGTGAGACGGTGCGTTGCGGCGAGGGCGGCCATACGGCGGCGGTCGGTGATGCCGCGCAGTCCAGGGTAGGCGGCAGGGGCGAGGCCCGCGGCCTGGGCAAGCACGGCGAGGGTGAGGTTGCGGTCAGCGGTGTACCTTGCCGAGCCAGAGCGGACCACGCTGTCGAGGCTGGTCAGTAGCGCCTGGCGGCGCGGCATGTCCACGGAAAGAATGTCGTTGCGAGTACGGCCGCTGGAATCGCGCCACCGACGGACACGGACCGCCTTCTGGTCCTCCAGTTGGGAGAGGTACTCGATGGTCAGGGAGCGCGGTGTCCGGCGCAGCCAGTCCTTGAGGCCGGGCGGGGGAGTAGCTGCGCCGAGACCTTGCAGGACATTGTTCAGGCGACGGTCTTCGACAGGCCGGGTGTCCAACACGTCGATCCGTCGGCGCCCGACGGCGATCCGTCCGGCCAGGAACAGATCTGCCAACTCCGAGGCCCGCAGGGCGTACCGAAGCCGATTGTCGCTTCGTATGCGTATGCGCTGCCTGCCCGGGACTATCGCGAGCAGGAGTAGTTCATCCCCCGTAGTCATGCCTGCCAGGGTAGGCATGGCGGTCCGCGGAAGGGAGCGCTCCGCAGGATGCTCAGCGTGCTGCTTGTGCCGGAGTGTCTGCCCCCGGGAGTCCGAGCCCGGACGCACAGGCATTTCTGTCAGGACCTGGGCGGGCCTTTACGGCCTGGGGACATGGCGGAACTACTCCTGGCGTAATTGCCGTCTGCCACTCGGCGTTCTGGCGCTGGAAGCGTTGCCGAAACGCCCTGGCAGCTCCACTGCGAGACTATTCCAGTGCCCCGCGGTCACACGCACCAGACGCAGCGTAGCCGCCCTCCGGGCGACGACGGCAGTTTGACGACAGGGCCTAGCGGCGGGTCGAGGACGCGCCAGTCCCCGGGTCCCCATCGCGACGGCGGGCGGTTGCGGTCGGTAAGTGCGGCAAGTTTGGGTAGTCCGGCAAGGAGGCCGCCGTCGCGTGACGGACACTCAGCGCGGGCCGTGTCCGCCGACGATGCCGGCGATGGCCATCTTGAGGTACGTGTCGCCGCGGCGGCGGGACAGCAGCGCGAACGAGCCCGCGAGCGCTATCAGTTCGAGCTCGTCCCAGTGGCCGCTGACGGATATCCGCACGGACTTGCCTGCGGACCGGGCCAGGGAGAAGTCGATCAGGTCGGAGCCCCGGACGAGAGTCGCGTGGTACCGGCCACGGCGCGGCGGGGACGTACGCCACTCGACCGGCGCCCCGCTGCCCGGGACGAACGCCCCTTGGCCGTCCAGACACAGGATCGCGTCCTCGCCGGCCGTGACACGGGTCCGTAGCCGTCCGGTGGCCGCGATCGGCAGAGCGTGACCATCCGCAGTGACCGTGCCCGTGCGCATGCCGCGGTTGAACCTCAGCGTGCCGGAGGGGGATTCGAGTCCGTCGATGACGAACGTGCCGCCCGTCTTGCGCAGGGTCAGAGCTGTCTTTGCCATGGTCAGTCCTTTCGCGCGGTACGGGCGAATCCGGGAACGAGTACGGCTGCCACGGAGTGCGCCACCAGCCAGACGATGACAGCCGCCACGGTCGCGGCCAAGCAACAGCTGATCCGTCCTCGGGCGTGCTGCCTGTTGGGGGAGGTGACGGCTGTATCCGACATGTGCCTTCACCCTTACACCGATGCGCGCGTCCCGGCCCGATCCCGAAGCCTGGAGAGAGCTCACGGTACGGGCGACCGGGCACTCCGGCGGAGGAGCTGGACCGTTTCTGTAGCGGTTCTCCAGGCGACGTCTCGGTCGGAATCGAAGGCTCCGAGGCGCATCCTTGCGTGTATCTCAGCCCGCCGAGCTGCCGACTCGGCTCATCGGCCAAGCTGCGGTCGGGCAAGCGGTGCGACTGCGCTCATGCGAGTTCGGTAGTCGAAGAAAGGCCAAGCAACACAGCGGAGTTGACGCGGGTACGGTGATCGCCATGCCAATGGGATATCTAGCGACAACCGTGCTCATCGCCTGGTGCACCTTTTTCGCCGTTGTCGCGCCGCGCCGGCCCCAACTGCTGGCGAGCATGAGCTTCTGGTTCGGCCTGATCATCAACGAGGTGCCGTTCGTGGGCATCTACTTCCTGGTGGGTTCCACGGCCCTGGCCGCAGGTCAGGGCGACCTCGATTCGACGGGCGCCAAGGTGCTGGTCGCGGTGTCCGTCGCGGCCACGCTCGGGCTGGCGGTATCCGCCTCGCGGGGTGTGCGCTCGGATCAGGCCGTCGGGCAGGCCCTTGAAGACGGTCTCGGGACCGGCTGGCGGGACCGGGTGCAGACGCCAATGCGCCGCAACCGGCCGTGGGCCCGCATCCTTCTGCTGCCGGGCTTCATGCGCCGGCGTGACGTGCAGCGGATCCGGAACATCAGCTACGGTGACGCCGGCCGCCGGAACCTCCTCGACATCTACCGCCACCGGGACGCGCCGCGGAACGCGCCGGTCCTGATTTACTTCCACGGCGGCCACTACACCAGCGGAGGCAAGAGCCGCGAGGCCCGTCCCCTGCTGTCCCACCTCGCCGCGCAGGGATGGCTGTGCATCAGCGCCAACTACCGACTGCGTCCGGAGACCACTTTCCCCGGACACCAGATCGATGCCAAGAAGGTCATCGCCTGGGTGCGCGAGCACGGCTCCGAGTACGGCGCCGATCCGTCGAGGCTGTTCGTGGCGGGCAGCTCGGCCGGTTCCAACATGGCAGGCCTGTGCGCGCTCACACCGAACGACCCGGTGTTCCAGCCCGGATTCGAGTCGGCCGACACCTCCGTCACCGCGGCCGTCTGCCTGTACGGCTTCTACGGCCACTACTTCGGCACCCCGCCGGACGAGCCGCCGCCCGCGCCGCAGCCACAGGGATACATCCACCCCGGTGCACCACCGTTCTTCATCGCCCATGGCACCAAGGACGCGCTGGGTACCGTCGAGGGCGCGAGGAACTTCGCCGCTCAGCTCCGTCGCGCCTCGAACAGCACTGTGGTCTACGCCGAACTGCCCGGCGCACAGCACGCTTTCGACATCTTCCACTCCCCGCGCTTCGAGGCGGTCGTGGACGGTATCGATGCCTTTGCCGCCTGGGTTCTGGCCACTCCGCGTCAGACGGCAGCCTGAGGCGCGGCCTTGGCCCTGCCATCGGTACATGTTGCCGGATGCGCGCCGGAGTGGAACTCGGATGCGGGTCACCTCACCTCAAGGGGCCGGGGCTGCTGGCGCGAAGCCAGGAGCTGTCCGCCGTGTTCATCTGGTCAGCAATGCGACCCACAAGAAGCGGCCTAGGTCCTGTGCGATGGGTCGGGTGACGCTGTGGCTTGGAGCTCGTTCCATAGGGCATGGGGCGGGGAGATCTTTCGGATGAGGAATGGGCTCGGCTGCAGCCGCCCTTGCCGACGCATCGCGGGCGTGGTGGACGCTGGCAATGCCACCGCCGCGTGATCAACGGGATCTTGTTCAGGCAGCGGACCGGCCTTCCCTGGAGAGACCTGCCGTCTCGCTTCGGCAAGTGGAAGACGGTGCACGACCGCCATCGCAGGTGGTCGGCGGACGGCACGTGGGAGAGAATCCTGCGGGCCGTCCAGACCGACGCTGATGCCGAAGGCCGGATCGACTGGAGCATGGTCAGCGTCGACTCCACGACCTGCCGCGCTCATCAGTATGCAGCCGGAGCCACCACTCGTGCCCCGCCGGAGCCACCACCCGTGCCCCGAAGGTTCCGGGCCAGCGAGGCCAACCAGCGCGTCACAGATCCGATGAGGCCCTGGGCCGCTCACGAGGCGGGCTGCTGCAAGCAAGATTCATCTCGCTGGGGAGGGTGGGCTCCACCCACTCGGGTTCGTCATCACGCCCGGCCAGTGGGGAGACGCACCGCAGATGATTCCTGTGCTTGAAGAGATCCGTGTGCCACGACAAGCTGGCGGACGACCACGAACCAGACCCGATCACGTTGGGGGCGACAAGGCGTACTCGTCACCCGAAACCGGCGTCACCTGCGCAGACGCCAAATCAAACACACCATCCCCGAGCCGAGAGTCCAGCGAGCCAACCGCCAGCGCCGCGGCAGCCAAGGTGGCCGGCCCACGGGGTTCGACAAGACGATCTACCGACGTCGCAAAGAAGTCGAGCGGACCATCAACCGGCTCAAGAATTTTCGAGCCGTGGCCACACGCTACGACAAGAGGGCGTATGTCCTTCACGGCACGGTCGCCGTGGCCGCGATCAGGCTATGGCTCCGCAGTTGACCAGCCCGCCCGCCTTCCGATTCGCGCGTCCCTCAGCCATCACAACAGCGCGCCCACCGCCATCAGCACCAACATGACGACGGCCACCGCCGTGAGACAAAGCAGAACCATCCGCGTGCGCTGCACGTTCTCCGGCATGCGGTCGCTGAAGTCGGCCCGCTTCGGCTTGTTCGGGTCGTAGACCACCCCCGTCAGCACCGGCGGCTCCGTGGACATCCCGCGGCGCCACAGAGTGTGGTGCCCTCCGTCCGCCACGAGATACCCGTACTGCACATCGATCCTGCCGTCCCTGGGGATTGTCCTGCTCACCTCGGAAGCCATGACCTGCACCCCGCGCTTGCGCAGCGGAACCTGCAACAGGAAGGGAAAGCCCAGGAAAAAGAGGGCCAGGACGGCGACCACGAAAAGGAAGAACGAAGCAGCGATCATCAGAATCCCCCCAGCGCACTGCACTCGTGCGCGACATCATCGGGACGGGGGCGCATCAGAACGCCCTCAGCCCAGTTCGAACAGAACCTATCGCGAGTTGAATTCCGGCTACAACGATCGACCGAACCGAACCGACGACCGTGCGCCCCACCACGACGCCTCGAGCAGGCCCTAGCCGGGATTCAGAACCTCATCGTCCGCGTGCGTTCCGAACTCGGCGACCCGCACCTCCGCGATGTGCTCGTACCGGCTGATCCGGTCGGTCCACTCCGCGTCGACGCCGAACGCCACCTGCGCGAACCCCACCCGCCGGACGGCCTCGGCCAGGCCCGGATCGCCAGGGGCCAGCAGCCGCACCGGTGCGTCAAGGGCCACGGTGTGCGGCGGCACGAAGTACTCGTCCGGCAGAACGGTGCGCGCATGGACGAGCGCGCCGACAGCGACAACCGAGCCGGCCCCCAACCGTGCGCACTGCAGGACCGTCGCCGAGGTCGCCACATAGACGCACCTCTCTACCTCGCAGCCCAGCAGCGTGGCATGCGGCCCCACGAAGACGTGGTCGCCGACAAGCACCGGCTGGTCACCGGCGACCGCAGACCCGCGCAACACCGCGTTCTCACAGATCACCACAGCCTCCCCGATCTCGATCCGAGACCCTTCAGCATCGAGCACCGCGCCGAACATCACCCGCGCCCTTGGCCCCACGCGGACATTGCCGACGAGCGTGGCCGTCGGGGCGACGTAGGCAGTGGGATGGACTTGCGGTTCATGCCCACGGTGCCGGATGCGGATGCCCTGCGCTTCAGCGATCATGGGCGGATTCTCCGCGACCGGCTGGGAGCATGCTGGCGGATTTCCGACTTCGCGTTCGCCGGGGCAATGTGCCATCCGCGACCTGAGGCACTACGGGGCGGACGATGGTTGATACGGGCGCCATTAAATGCCACGCCGATTCACGGCGGCCTCTCAGGTGAGGCGACGGCTCATCAGACCAGTCTTCGCGAGGCGGATCATGGCCTCGGTACGGCGCAGGTCGGCTTCGGGGGTGACAGCCAGGCGTCGGTGCGGCATGAGCGCGGTCACGAACGCATTCCCGAGCACCCGAGCAGCCCGTGAACCGGGCACGGCGTCCTGCCTATGCCTCATCCACGTCGTGGTCAGCGGTCTCGTTGGCGCGGTCGATCTCGGCCATGTGCTCCTCCGCCCAGGCCCGCACCCCGGCGAGCGCGGTCTCCAGGGACAGCCCCAGTGCGGTGAGTTGATAGAAGACCCTTGGCGGCACCGTCGGTTCGACCCGCCGTGACACCAGCCCGTCGCGGGTCAGGCTGCGCAGCGTCACGGACAGCATCTTCTGCGAGACGCCGGGCATGCGGCGTCTCAGCTCCGCGAACCGCACCTCGTCCGGTGCGGCGTCGGCGAGCGTCTTGACGGCCATGGACGTCCACTTCGTGCCGATGCGGTCCAGCAGCTGCCGCGTCGGGCACTTGGGGTCGAACAGGTCTCCCCGTACTCCGCGAACGGCGGACCGGGTTTCCCGGGTGGTCACCTGCGGCTCACCACCTTCCCTGTAAGTGCCGTCTATGAAGTGATGCGGCGGTTACCTATCGTTCTGTGGTCACCAATGGTAACCACTTGAGGAGTCGAGTCCTTGTGCCCGTCAATGCCACATACCAACTGCGCCGCATCGCCACGAACGGTGTCGAGCTCAACGTCGCCGTCGCCGGGGACGGACCGGCGGTTCTCCTGCTGCACGGCTTTCCGCATACCTGGCGACTCTGGAGCGGCATCATGGGCCGGCTGGCCGGACAGTACCGGGTCATCGCCCCGGACCTGCGCGGCTTCGGGGACAGTGAACGCGCCGTCGAGGGCTACGACGCGGGCACCCTCGCCGACGACGCCGAAGGGCTGCTCGGCGCACTCGGCGAGACCTCGGCTGCGGTGGTCGGCATCGACGCAGGCGTCGCTCCGGCTGCTCTGCTCGCGCTGCGCCGGCCCGGCCTCGTACGGCGCCTGGTGGTGATGGAGGGGCTGCTCGGCCGCCTGCCCGGAGCGGAACACGTCGTCGGTAGCGGTGCCCCGTGGTGGTTCGGCTTCCACAGTGTCCCCGGCCTCGCCGAGACGGTCCTGGCCGGCAACGAGGGCCCGTACCTCGACTTCTTCCTCGATTCGGGGACAGGCGGGCGGGGAGTACCCGACGACATCCGCGCGGCCTTCGTGCACGCGTACACCGGGAGCGAGGCCCTGCGCTGCGCGTTCTCCTACTACCGGGCCCTGCCCACGAGCGCGCGTCAGCTCCAGGACGCCGTTGCGACGGCTCGGCTGACGATGCCCACCATGGCCGTCGGTTCTCATCCGGTCGGCCGCGGACTCGAACGTCAACTCAGTCCCATTGCCGATGACCTCGTCGGACACCAGGTGCAGGACTGCGGCCACATCATTCCGCTCGACCGCCCCGACGCATTGTGCGCGCTGCTTGGCCCGTTTCTCTCCGCCGATCTGGCCAAATGACCGAAACGGGGCAAGTGGTCAGGGGGGCGCACGATGGGGCTGCTGGTCTACTGATCCGCTCGGTCGTCAACTGCGGCCATTTCACACTGCACTGACGCTACGTTGCTTGCACGTTCTTGCCGGTGAGCGTGCTTCTGGGGGACGGTAAGCGAACCACTTCAGGTGATGAGTTCCACAGAACCTCTCAGCTCCTCTCGCACGGTGCATCGGCGGCTCGCGGACCCACCGCGTGCATGTCGCGACAGCTCGCGATGGTCGCGGTCGCTGTCGAGAGGAGGTGGCAGATGTGCCGAACCGCAGAGCCGGACGATCCGGGCGCGGACGCGGGGGCGACGAACCCTCCGCAGCCGATTCCGGAACGTCCACGAGGTGGCATCCGCGGGATGCGAACTCGCGGTGGACGGGCTTGCGGTCGGTTCGCCGGGCCGGATGCCGAGCCTTCGGCCATGGTCGAGGGGTACGCGCCGGGGGCAGGGGATGGTCAGGGAGTACGAGGGGGAGTGGGGCCACCCGGCCGGAACCGCTCCACTCCGACGATGTGCCTCACCTTGAGCGGGCGGACGATCACCGCGACCCGCTGCTCCGACGGCATGGTCCATTCGAACCTGTCGACGCCCAGATACTTCCGTGCCAGCCGGTCCATCCGGTCATGCGCCTCCTCGCCCTCGATGAATCGGGCCACTTCCCCACTGATCTGCACCCGGTCGAACGGGTCGACGGCGTCCGCGTGGGAGAGATAGACGCGGGGGTCGCGGCGGAGGTTCTCCTCCTTCACCCGGCCGACCGAGGTGTTGAACGACAGCTCGCCCTCGCCCTCCAGGTCCACCCACATGGGGCTGACCTGCGGTGCTCCATCGGCGAACACGGTCCCGACGTACCAGATGTGGGCGGCCTGAAGTCGCTCGCGGACAACTTGGTCAAGAGTCGCAGTCATCTTCGGAGGCTACCAATCATGATCGGCGGGACGGTCGCGGAGGTCATGGCTGGTGGTGGGGGGACGCGACGGCTGTCTGCCTCGGTTGGTCCGGGCAGGGGGCTCCCGGTGCACGCGCGGCGTGCTCGCCGGTTCCCGCTGAACGGCTGACCCGGCCCCTGGCGAGTCTGCTCGCTCTGCGCGGCACGGGTGTACCCGCCGGTGGCCGGTTAGGTGGGTGCGGGCGGCACTCGGCAGTCCCGGCCCATGGGGGAGACTGAGCCCATGAGAGACATCGTTTTCGCGCGCAACAGCGGCTGGATACCGAACGTGATCCGCGAGGACGGTGAGCTCCAGCTGACTCTCGGTGCCGGTGCCGATGCCAACCATGATCCTCGTACGTTCACGTTCCCGATCGGCGAAGCCCATCTGGTGGTGATCCGGGAGGACCTCGCCAGGCACCTGCTGCTGTGGAGCGCGGTCCTTCCGCTGTGCGACGCCGCCGGAACCCGGGGCCCGCTCGACGAGGCCGCTGCCGTTGCGCTCCTGGACCCGATCCTTCTCTCCCCGCCCGCGGACGTCGACGCGCTCTTCCGGCGCATCCCGTGGGACAGGAGTCGACTCATCGCCCACGGAGCTGACATCGGTCTGCTCGAGCGCGGTCAGGTCTGCGCGGCGATGCGCGCGGCGACGGAGACGTCGAACGGGAAACGAGCGCAGGAGTACCACGCGAACCGCCGTCGGGCCGAGCGCGGAGAAGTGCTCGGCCCCCTCGACGCCGCGGTTCTGAGGTACACGGGCCAGTACCTGCACGGCGCGACGATTCCGAAGCGGAGCCCCGATGCCGTCGCCCCCGCGCTGCTGCCCGAGGTCATGCGAGTGATCGCCACCGCGGAGCAGGCGTGCGCCGGGATGCGGATCGGCCGCGATCCGCGACGGGGGAAGCGGGCCACGGACAAGGGGGACTGGGACCGGATGGCGAAGGCGGTCGACGCCGCCGTGCGCCGGGCACACCCTGAGCTCGTCGACGACGCGGTGCGCACCGTGAGTTTCCTGATGTGCTCGGAGGCCACGGACCGCTCCAGGAGCACGCCGATGGAGGATGACGAGACGATCGTCGGCGACCGCACCGACTTCGGCGAGCGTACGAGGAAGACGGCCCTGTTGTTCACCGACGACAAGGGTGTCGAGAAGAGGTGGCTCCAGGGCGGTTCCCGCACCGCCACCGCGTTGTTCTGGGAGTTCGTCGGCGATCGCTCCGCCGCGGACAACGAGGTGTTCACCATCGAGGACGAGGAGATGGGCGAAGGGCTCCAGCTCCACTTCTACGCCGATTCCATCGCCCGGGTCACGACGGTGCGCGAGGGTGTGGGCGGGGCGGATCCGGAGTACCGGGTGGAGTACAGCCTGGTCGACGGGATCCGCGGGTACCGGAGCCTGCTGAGCGTTTTCGTCCGCGGCGGCTGCGTCGCACTCGACCAGCACGGCTCCTGGTTGTCGGATGCCGATCAGCTGGAGCGTGCGCGCCGGCGGCGCGACGCCCAGTAGCCCCGGGGGAGCCGGCGCACGCGCCGTCGGAAGGGGCTTGACGGATGCTGTCACGTTTCACGTGTCACGTTCGGGCCGAAGCCGCCGTGCTCGGCGTGGTGGCCTTCCATCCGGCAGCGGTCTGCTTCATCGACGCCCTGGACGCAGCCGGACCGAAAGTTGGGCCATCGCGTGCCCGGGCGCGGTAGCTGTCATGGCCGGGACGCGCTGGGGCGCCTGGTCGAACGACCTGACCTCCCCGAAGCCGCCCTACTGGCGGTCCGGCGCGCCGTCTCGGACCAGAACCCGCGCCAAGTCGGTGCTCGCCGCAACGCTGTCGAGCGCGAGGGGCTGCGTGGCGATGGTGCCCTCGTGCAGCACGAGGAGCTGGGTGGCAAGGGTGGCCGGGTGTGAGCAGCCTGCCTTGGCGGCGAGTTCCCCGAACAGGTCGAGCAACCAGCGCTTCTGGTCCGCGGCGATGCGGTAGGCGGGATGTGAGGGGTCCGGGAGCTCGGCCAGCGCGTTGATGAAGGCGCATCCGCGGGTGTTGGTGCCGCTCCAGATCCGCAGTGCCTCGAAGGGGGCGGTGACGGCCGTGACGGGCGTGTCGCTCGCGTCGACGGCTGCCTGGACGAGGGAGCGCCAGCGCTGGTCGCGTTCCGTGAGATAGGCCGCCACGAGGCGGTCCTTCGACCCGAACTGGTTGTACAGGGTTCGCTTGGTCACGCCGGAGTGCTCGGCGATCAGATCCACGCCGACCGCTGTGATGCCGCGGTTGTAGAACAACTCTTCGGCGGCCGCCACGATGCGGCGGCCGGCCGGTGTCATGGGCCGCGATCCCTGCACGACGGATGATCCCTTCGCTGATCGGTGTACGGTGGGAGATGTTTACAGATCAGTATACCTGTGAGGAGGACCAAGCGATGAGTCCGTCCGATCTCATGCAAGCAGTGCGTATCACCAGGCACGGGGGACCGGAGGTCCTTGAGCTGACGGAGGTTCCGGTTCCCGCACTCCGGGCGGGGGAGGTGCTGGTCCGGGTCGGCGCGGTGGCGCTGAACAACACCGACCTGTGGACGCGGGAGGGTGCCTACGGCCGGCCGGACGACCCGAAGGCGCTCTCGGGCTGGCGGGGTCCGATCGACTTCCCGCGCATCCACGGCGCCGATGTGGCCGGCCGCGTCGTCGCCGCAGGACCCGGAGCGCAGGAGACCCTCGTCGGACGCCGGGTGGTCGTCGATCCCGCGATCTACGACACCGAGGGGCCGGACGCCAACCCGGTGGGGCTGATGGGGAGTGAACGCGACGGCGGCTACGCCGAGTATGTGACGGCGCCGGTGAAACGTGTGCACGACATGACGGAATCGCCGCTCACGGACGACCAGCTCGCGACGTTGCCGACCGCCTACGGCACGGCACTGGGGATGATCGAGCGAGGCCGGCTGCGGAAGGGTGAGACCGCCCTGGTTTCCGGAGCGTCCGGCGGCGTCGGCCTCGCGCTGGTGCAGATCGCACGCGCGCGCGGCGCGAGGGTGGTCGCCATCAGCAGCGGACCCAAGATCGATGCGGTGCGCGCAGCGGGTGCGCACGAAGTCGTCGACCGTGCAGGAGACATCGCCGGGCAGATCCGCACCGTCGCTCCGGAGGGCATCGATGTCGCACTCGACGTCGTGGCCGGCGAGCTGGTGGGTGAGGGGCTTCCGCTGCTGCGCGAAGGGGGCCGGTGGGTCATCGCCGGCGCACTCGGAGGCTACGGTGTGACCTTTGACGTGCGCCGCCTCTATCTGCACAACGCCCAGGTCATCGGTTCCGCGATGCACACGCCCAGGCACTTCGACCTCCTCATGGACCTGGCCCGCCGGGCAGAGGTCCAGCCCGTCATCGCCGCGGCCTTTCCCCTGGACCAGGCCGCTCGGGCGCAGGAGGAGCTCTCCCGCAGGGGACACGTGGGAAAGATCGTCCTGCGCCCCTGATCAGCGGGAGGCGGGTACGTCGATGCGCTCCCCGGCGGCGTCCACCGCGACCGGCGGCTCTCCGTTCCGCCGGGTGCGCAGGCCGAAGGCGCTGATGGCGGCCGCGGCGGCCGCCGCCGCGAACGGGACGAGCAGACCGGTCCGGTACCCGTCCAGTACTGCGGCAGGAGTCTCCGCGTGCGTGGCGGCCGCGCTGACGGCGGTGACCGCGGAGAGCCCCAGGGCGGCACCGAACTGGAACGCGGTGTAGAGAAGGCCGCCCGCGAGTCCCTGCTCCGATTCAGCGACTCCCTCCGTAGCCACGATGGTGAGCGGCCCGTACGCCAGTGAGAACGCGAGACCGAGCAGGAGCAGGCTCGGGAACATGGCCGCGTAACTCCAGTCCGCGCCCAACGGGAGGAACAGTCCGTAGGCGAGCACCGCGAGCAGGAGCCCTCCGAGGATGACCTTGGAGGTGCCGAAGCGGCTGACCAGCCGAGGGGTGAGGGTCGGCGAGAGGATCGCGTCGACTCCGATGACCAGCATCGCGAAGCTCGTCTGCAGGGTCGACCAGTCGCGCAGTTCCTGGAGATACAGCACGACCAGGAACTGGAAGCCGAAGAACCCCGCGGCGAACAGCATCGCCGAAAGGTTGGCCCGTACCAGGGAGGCGCTGCGGAAGATGCCCATACGTACCAGGGGCTCGGCCGACCGCCGTTCGATGACGAGGAACGCCGCGAGGAAGGCGAGCCCTGCCAGCAGGGTTCCGGCGCTGGCAGCGATCCCGGCGTGGGCCGCACGCTCCACGCCCAGCACGATCAGCACGAGCGCCGCGGTGACGGTGAGCGCGCCGGCGGCGTCGACGCGCTGGCCGGACCTGTCGGGGCGTGCGGACTTGGGGACGAACGCGAGGGCCGCGACAAGGATGAGGAAGGAGAGCACGACCGGGGCGAAGAAGACCCAGCGCCAGCCGACGGCGGTGAGCAGCCCACCGGCGACCAGACCGATCGTGAAGCCTCCCGCGGCGGTGCCCGAGTAGAGCAACAGGGCCTTGTTCCGCTCCGGGCCCTCAGCAAAGCCGGTGGTGATGACGGACAGACCGGCCGGGGTCATGAAGGCCGCGGCGACGCCCGTGACGAACCGCGCGACGATCAGCATCCACCCCTCGGTGGCGAACCCGCCGAGCCCGGAGAACAGCAGGAAGACGGCGAGCCAGGAGACGAACATCTGCCGGCGCCCGAACAGGTCTGCCGCACGGCCGCCGAGCAACATGAAACCGCCGTAACCGAGTACGTAGGCGCTCATGACCCACTGCAACTCGCCGGTGGAGAGCCCGAGGTCGGCGCGGATCGACGGCAACGCCACATTGAGCATCGCGACATCGATTCCTTCGAGGAAGATCGCGCCGCACAGCACGAGCAGGACGCCCCACTTGTGTGCGCTCAGCCCGCTCGACGTACTCAAGGCAGTCATGACGATGAACCCCTTCCGAGGTGGTGGGTGTTGGTGGTGCCTCAAGCCTTCGCCACGACCCGGACGGGAACAACAGCGATGATCGCAACGTTCGGTCAGTCAGGCTTACCGATCCACGTCCCACACGATCCCGGAGACGTACGTGGAACAGAACGAACTCGAATGCTTCCTCGTCCTCGCCGAGGAACTGCACTTCGGCCGGACCGCCGTCCGCCTGCGTCTCTCCCGTGCCCGGGTGAGCCAGCTCATCCAGAAGCTGGAGCGCCGCGTCGGAGCGCCGCTGTTCACGCGCACGAGCCGGCGGGTGGCCCTCACCGGCCTGGGCAGCCGTCTGCGTGACGACCTCACACCGCACTTCCGCGGCATCGAGAACGCCATGGCGCGGGCTGTCGCCTCGGCACGGGGCATCGAAGGCATTCTGCACGTCGGCTTCTCCACGCCGTTGGCGGGAGAAATGGTGATGAAGACGATCGAGGAGCTGCGTACCGCCCACCCCGAACTCGCGGTCGAGGTATGCGAGGTGCCGCTCTCCGATCCGTACGGGATGCTGCGGAAGGGCGAGTTCGACCTCCAGCTGACGGACTTCCCCGTGCGCGAGGACGACCTGACCCGCGGTCCGACGCTCCTCGTCGAGGACAGGGTGCTGGCTGTCGCGGCCGGGCATCCCCTGGCCGGGCGGAGCACGGTGACGCTTGAGGACCTGGTCGGCGTTCCGTTGCTGATGATTGCGGGGGACATCCCGGATTACTGGCTGGAGCATCAACTGCCGGCCCGCACCCCCAGCGGCCGACCGATCGAGCGGGGGCCGGCCGTCACCAACTATCAGGAGGCCCTGACACTCGTCGCCGGTGGCAAGGGAGCCCTGTTGTCAGGGGCCCACATCGCGCTCTACCACGGCCGTCCCGGTATCTCCTACGTTCCGGTGGAGGGGGACAGACCCCTCGGATACGGCCTGATGTGGCGGTCCGGCGGCGACAGCCGCGCGATAGAGCTCTTCGGCCGCGCGGCACGCGAGATCGCACGGGACATGGCTCCGGCTGACCCCAGGAGAGTGATTGTCGGCCGATCCGCGACCTCGGAGCTCCGGCCCCGGGTGCCGGAGCCCTCGGCCGAGCGGGCCTCCCTGCCGACGGGTTGACCGGTTGAAGAGGTGGCGGGCGATGGCGGGACCGGACCGGACCAGGTGCAGGTGCAGGTGCAGGCGGACGGTACGCCCGGTGCCGGGACGGTCTGCACTTCCGGGAACAGCGGGTGCCTCTGCGCGCCAACTCTCCTGGAATGCATCTCATTTGGCGAGTCCGCGGAGCTGGGTCAAGGTGGCGCCGATGGGTGTGAGGGCCCGTCATGACCCGGATGCCGCACAACCCGGCCGCGGGAGCGGGCCGCTCCCGCTCTGGGATGCGAACAGGTGGCACGGGCCCATCCGGCGGCCGGAGCGGCTCTAGCTGCGCACTGCGGCCAGGCCTTGGTCGTACAGATCAAGGATGTCGCCCTGCCCATCGCCCTCGAGCCACGTCGCAATGGCGGCATCGAAGCAGGCGAACGCTGTCGCAACGATGGCGCGGGCCTGCCCCTTGCCCAGCCCCGCATGGGCCGGTCTGGCTTCGAGCAGCGGCAGTAGCTCCTCCTGGCAGCGCACGCGCTTCCCCAGATAGGCGGCGCGCAGGGAGTCGGTGTTGTGTACCAGGCGGAGGCGCTCCAGCGCTTCCTGGGGAGTCGCATGGAGGGAGAGCGCCGCCTTGAACGCGGCCCGCAACGCGTCCCAGGTGCTCGCGTCGACGGGCTGCTCCCGGACGGTTTCCGTCAGGAGGGTGGCGAACTGCTCCTCGCTGCCGGCGACAAGGTCTTCCTTGGTGCCGAAGTAGCGGAAGAGGGTGCGCTGGGAGACTCCGGCTTCGCGGGCGATCTGCGCGATGGTCGTCTCGTCGTATCCCTGTTGGGCGAACAGGCGCAATGCGGTCTGGAGGATCTCTTGAGCGGCCAGCCGCCGCGTCCGGTCCCACAGCGTGGACGTAGTCGCCCCATCGTTCCGAATTCCCTGCGTCATGGTCGCCAGCTTAGCGCGGCCTGCCAATCTGGCAGTCACGCGAAGTCTGGCAGTCACTGCCAAGTAGGCGTACGCTGCCATGAGAGCGGCCGGGTGTTTGTACGGAGCTCCGCCTCCCAGGTCCCTTCCCTCTGTCGAGGCGGGACCGGAGGTGCCCACGTCAACAGCTAGGAGAGCAACCGTGGCAGCAAAGACGGCATTCATCACCGGCGGAACCAGCGGGATCGGCAAGGCCGCCGCGGAACTCCTCCACTCGCGCGGCTACCGCGTCATGGTCACCGGCCTCGGCGACACCGCCAACACCGGCCTTCCCGACGACGTCGTCGCCGTCCAGGCCGATATCGGCTCCCTGTCAGACATCGACCAGGCCCTGGACCAGGCGCGCGAGCACCTGGGCTCCCTCGACCTGCTCTACCTCAACGCGGGCCTGCCCCGTCCCGGCCTCACGATCGAGCACACCGACGAGGCAGCCTTCGATGCCCTGTTCGACATCAACGTCAAGGGCAACTTCTTCACGCTGCAGAAGGCGCTTCCCCTGCTGAACGAGGGCGCGTCCGTGGTGTTCACCGTGGGCGCGGGCGACGGTCTCGGCGCCGCCATGACCGCGGCCAAGGGGGCGTTGCTGCCTCTTGTACGTTCCCTGGCCATCGAGCTCGCCCCCCGCCGCATCCGGGTCAACGCGGTAAGCCCCGGCGTGATCGACACCCCCGCGTACGGCAAGATGGGCATCCCCGCCGACACGGTCGCCTCATGGGGTGAAAGCGTCCCCCTCGGCCGCGTCGGAGCCCCGGTCGACATCGCCGAAGCTGTCGCCTTCCTTGCGTCGGACGGCGCCGGCTACATAACGGGCGACAACATGATCGTGTCTGGGGGCCTCGGCGTTCACACCCGCCCCGTGTAGGCGATGGCGGGGCCGTGCTTTCTGTCCCGCTCCTGCTGGGCGCAGGGGGGCACGGATGGTCTCAGCTCTGACTCAGCGCTTTCGCGGAGTCCTGAACGGCGGTTTCCTGAACGGCGGCCTCCTGGACGAGGCTCCGGGGGAGTGGACGGTCCAGGTCATCGGCCACAGGCGCGGCGGCGCGCAGAGCAGCCTCGACCTGGCGATTGCTGGTCATGGTCGCCGTGACGGCGGTCATGGTGAGGAGGAGGGCTGCCGAAGCGTAGAGCGGAGTGCGTACGTCGTAGGTGGTAGCCAGCCAGCCACCGAGGAAAGCGCCGAACGGGGCGGCGCACATGGAGAGCATGCGGGAGGTGGAGGCGACCCGGCCCATCATGTGGGCGGGGACGATGGTCTGCCGGAGGGAGGGGGCGAGCACCATCGTGGCGCCCATGCCCGCTCCGCAGACGGCGAGCGCGAGGCCGGCGACGTACGGGTTCGGGGCGACGGCGAGCCCCAGGACGGCGAGCCCCTCGACCGCGGCCGTGCAGGTGAGTGCGGTGCCGGTGCCGAGTCGTCGGCCGAGGAAAGAGGCGATGCCCGCGCCGAGCAGGCCGCCGGTGGCCTCCGCGGTGAGGAGCAGGCCGAAGCCGAAGGCGCCGATGCCGAGACGTTCGTGCGCGAAGAGGGCGAGTACGGTCTCCACGGCGAGGAAGGCGATGTTGCCGACCGCCGGACGCAGTGCGAGCCCGAGCAGCAACTGATTCCGGAACACGTACGAGGCGCCGGCCCGCGCCTGCCGCAGCAGCGACTCCTGCACCTGCGGTACGGGACGGGGCGCGGCAGGCAGCGAGCGTACGAGCAGTGCGGAGAGCGCGAACGACACCGCGTCGGCGACCAGCGGAACCGCCCGCCCGAGTGCGAGCAGGGCACTGCCCGCAGGCGGTCCGGCGAAGCCGGACGCGGCGGTCTGGGTGCCGCGCAGGCGGGAGTTGGCGCGCTCCAGGAGCGCGGGGTCGCGGCCGAGCAGATCCGGCAGGTAGGCCGTGGCGGCCGTGTCGAAGAAGAGTCCGCCGATGCCCAGGAGGAAGGCGACGGCCGCGAGCAGGGGAATGCTGAGCATGTCGAGCGCGGCGGCTGCCGCCGGTATCGCGAGCAGCGCCGCACGCGCCACGTCCATGACCCACATCGTGCGTCTGCGGTCCCAGCGGTCCACCAGCGCGCCGCCGAGCACCCCGAAGATCAGCCACGGCAGTGTTCCGGCCGCGGTGACGACGGCGAGCGCCATCGGATCGTGCGTCAACGTCAACGCGAGCAGCGGCAGCGCGGCATGTGATACCCCGTCACCGAGGGAGGACACGGTTTGTGCAGTCCACAGCCGACCGAACCCGGTCGGCAACTTCTGAATGGCTGAACTCACTTGGCGTCCCCCTCTGCCTGAACGCGCGGTGCCGGGTGGAACAGTGCGAACGCGAGCGACGTGTCCGGGAGCGCCGGATCGGACAGCTCCTGGTATTCGTCCGCCAGTGCCTGCAGCCGCGCCCCCAGCTGCGCGAACTGCTCGTCGGTGAGCCGCAGATGCGCCATCCTCACGTGCCTCTCGCCATCCGACGGCGCGGCCTCCAGGTCCGCCACCGCGTGCCGCATCAGCACATCCGGCCCGCCCTCGCCCGGATCCGGCAGCACGATCGACCCGGCGGCCATTGCGTAGTACCGCTCGGTGACCCCCCTGACCTTCCGTGTCCGGACCACCTTCACCAGGCCGGCCCGCTCCAGCAGCCGTACGTGATAGCTGGAACTCCCCTTCGCGAGGCCCACTCGCTCGGCGATCTGCGTGATCGTCGCGGGCTCGAAGCGGAGCACGGCCATGATCCGGTGACGCGTGAGATTGGAGACGGCGCGAAGCTGCGCGTCAGTGGTGACGTGGAACGTCTCGGGGAGATCGTCGGTTGGCATGTCCCCAATGGTCAACACTTCTTGACCATTAGGCAAGGGGTTTGCTCAGAGTTCGCGTTCGGGATGCAGGGGATGGTCGACCTGACCGCCCAGCGTCGATCGCGGCCAGTCGATGCCCGCAGGAATGAATGGGGGCTGACAGACTGGCAGGCTCAACTCGCTGACATTGCTGCGGAGATCGACTGATGAACGTTCCCCCCGCTGAAGGAGTGGTGGAGCGCACGGGCGGATGCCTGTGCGGCCGGATCCGCTTCACCGCCACGGGCCCGGCGGTCTACCCGCACACATGTCACTGCGAGCACTGCGTGACGCTCGGTGGAGCCCCGTTGATGTGGTGGGTCGGCTTCGAGCGGGTCATGTGGACTGGAGAGGGTGGTGAGCCGACCTGGTTCGAGACTTTCCCGGGCAAGGCGAAGCGTGGCTTCTGTCCCGTCTGCGGCACCAGGGTTGCGGCGGTCGACTGCGATCTCCCGGAGATCGGCATCAACGTCCCGGCCCTCGACGACACCAGTGGTGCGGACCTTGTGCCGGTCAATGCGTCCTTCCGTGAGAACGCGGTGGGTTGGATGCCTCCGGTGGCCGATATCCGGTGCAGCCCGAGCGGCTGACACTCGGTCCGCCACGCGGCCTCCGTTCGGAGGACGGACGCGGCCCCACCCCTGGGACGGTTTGGCGGCCTACGAGGTCGCTTCGCCCTCGATCCTGCGGTGGACCGGACGGTCTTCGGCCCGTTTCAGGCGCTCGGCCCGCGTCGTCGGTTCGGCCATGACCTGACGCTGCAGCGTTGTTGGCGATGGCATGACGGCGTACCAGGTGTTCGCACTGTCGTCCGCCACTGTGGTGCGGGCCCAGGCCGCGACGACTGGCAGTTCACAGTGTTCGCCGGCCTTCAGCGAAGGCAGAGTCCAGGACATGCCGTGGAGA
This sequence comes from Streptomyces sp. NBC_01257, assembly GCF_035917255.1. Taxonomy (NCBI): domain Bacteria; kingdom Bacillati; phylum Actinomycetota; class Actinomycetes; order Kitasatosporales; family Streptomycetaceae; genus Streptomyces; species Streptomyces sp. NBC_01257. The sequence continues at coordinate 326,173 of NZ_CP108472.1, read as the reverse complement.
TCTCCGTAGTCCACGCCCCACGCAGTGGCCGACTGGTCGTGAACCTCGTCGATCAGTGCTGCCCACCGCCGGGGTACCTCGCCCTTGTCTGCAGCCGAGCAGATCGCCTCCTCGTCGCTGCCGCCTACGGTGAGCCGGAACGCCTCGTCCTCCACCGTGATCGCGGCCAACGCCTGCCAAGTTCTCGGGGTCGAGCTCGGGGTCGTACGAGGTCAGCAGCAGCTCGACACGGGCAGCGGGTGGCTCCAACGAGCGACCGTGCGGCCACCCGGCAGCTCGAACTGCTCTTCGTGGAACGTTCCGTCGCGAAGACGCGAGCCGAGAGTCACTCAGTGCCCCGGCCGGGAGTGGACGCTTCAGTGGCTGGAGTGTTCGGGGTGACGAGCCACCGCCAGCGCCGTCGTTCCGTGACGAGTGTGGTGGCGGCCAGCACGGTTACGGAGATCGCTGCCCAGACCGGCCACGCCAGCCATGAGGAGATCACTGCTGCCGTGAGCTGGAGCAGCACCAGCAGGACCGTGGCCCACCCCGGCACCGCGATGATCACGTGGGCCTTGTCTCCCGGCGTGGAGAGGAGGGTCGGCAGGCCTATCAGGGTCACCACGGACAGAACGGCCAGCAGCCAAGAGTGGTCGGTCAGAGCCCAAGGGGTCGCCACCCACGCGATGAGTTCCGTGGCGAAACGCAGGGCGGATGCGGTGCGGTCGTCCGGTCGTGCCGAGCCCGTCGGCCCGCCGGCGGCGTCAGTCATTTGCGAACGATCGCACGCCGTGCGGCAGGTTGTCAGGGGTTCCGGGCGTCGTTGTCGCACCGTTCCTTCCACGCTCCCTGAACCATCCGGTGCTGAGTCACTCGGGTTCCCGCCCCTGCACGCCCACCACATCGAAACCGGCAAGTCGCGGGAGCGTCCGTCCTACGCTGTCGGGCATGCCTACTGACAACGCGTCGTTCACCGTCAACGACGAAGTCGAGGTGCCCGATCCCGCCTCGGGCGAGCTCTGGACCGTCGGCGCCGTCATCCTCGACCAGGACGGACGGGCCTTCGCTCAGAAGCGCGGCCCGGACCGTCGGCTGTTTCCCGATTGCTGGGACATCGTGGGTGGCCATGTCGAGGCCGGGGAAACGGTTCTGGAGGCTCTCGCGCGTGAGGTCGAGGAGGAGACCGGCTGGCGCCTGAGCCACGTGCGGCGGTTCCTTGGTGCCACCACCTGGACCGGCGACGACGGCGGTGGACTCCGGCACGAGGCCGACTATCTCGTCGAGGTCGACGGCGATTTGGGCCGTCCGGCATTGGAATGGTCCAAGCACTCTGCCTACGACTGGTTCAATCACGACAATCTCGCCCGTCTCAAAGAGAACCGCAAACCCGGCGAGTTCTTGATCCACGACCTCATCGCCAGGGCCATCGCCATCGCGGATCGTCCGGACGCGTTGTAGTCCTGGGTACGTCCTCCGAGCCCCGGACCCAGCGCGTGCCCGCCCCGGCGGCCGGAGCGACGGACCCTTCCCGGGGCTGGTGGTCGTGGCGGCGTAGGGTCTTGGTATGGCGGAGCACCAGGTGAAGCAGTCGCGCAGAGGGCCGGGGCGGCCCCGGGAGGAACGTGTCACGGGCGCGGTCCTGGACGCCGTCGTCGATCTGGTGGCTGAGCGCGGCATGGGTGCCCTGACCATGGATGCTGTGGCGGCGCGCGCCGGTGTGAGCAAGCCCGCCATGTACCGTCGCTGGGCCACCAAACAGGATCTGGTCATCGCCGCGGCCGAGTCGCGCATCGGGTCGTTGTCCGTGCCCGACATGGGGGACTTCCGTGCTGAGTTGCGCGCCGTGCTGACGGCGCGCGCGCAGGCGTACGGGCAGCCGGGTGTCGGTCGCCTGCTGGCCGGGGTGATCGGCTCGGCGGCGGAGGCCGAGGCGGAGCCCGGTGCCTACCGTGACTACACGGCACGGGTGATGAGCGAGACCCGCCACCTGCTGGAGCGTGGTGTCGCCCGGGGGGACGTGCGGCCGGACGCCGACCTCGCCGCCGCTGCGACGCTGGTGGCCTCATCGCTCCTGTTCCGGCTGGTCGGCGAACAACAGATCCCGGACGAGGCGCTCGTCGAGTCGGTGGTGGACCTGATCGGCCGCGCCGTCGGGGTCCCGTCCTGACCCTGAGGGAAACCGTGCCCGCGCCCGTCTGAACGCTGCGCGGGTGGACGGGCCGGGTGGTGGCCGGCGTGTCTGTGTTGCAGGCCGGACCCTCGCGCCGCCCTGCCGTCCGCGCTGCTTCATTTGCCCTGCCCGGTGCCCGGCGGGAGTGTGCCTGATCGTGGGCTCGCAGATCGGAGCCGCATTCGCGGGCGCGCGGATCGGAGTCCGTAGCCGCGGGATGCCGCATCAGCCCGCTCGGCACACGTATGACCACCCGGCGGGCGCCACTTGCTCCGTGCGGTGACTCCCTGCCGTAGGTGTGCGCCGGTCCGAAGGCGCTCCGGAATCTTTTCTCCCCACCCCCTTGCTCTGCGGCTTTCCAATATCGATACTGCCGGTTACGTAATCAAGTCGATTGTGGGAGGAACCCATGGCCGCCAGCGCCACCACCGATGGTCCGAAGCCCGTACTCGACAAGCCGCTGATGCGCTACGGCCGCCGGACACTGGACCGGCTCGCACCGGGTGCCGAGACGCCGCAGTACCGCGTCCTCGGCATCAGCCCGCTCACCCCGCACATCGGAGCGGAGGTCAGCGGTGTCGATCTGTCCCGGCCGATCGACGAGGCGCTCGCCGAGGAACTGCGCCAGGCGCTGCTCGAATGGAAGGTGATCTTCTTCCGGGGGCAGGCGGGGCTGGAGCCGCAGCACCACCTGGACCTGGCCGCGGTCTGGGGGCCGCCGGAGGCCAACCCGTTCTTCCCGAAGGCCGAGACGGCCGGGGTGTCACGGCTCGCGAAGGACGCCATGGCCGTGGGCAACGAGAACATCTGGCACAGCGACCATTCCTTCATGGCCGCGCCCGCCCTCGGCTCGGTCCTGCGCTCCGTCGAGGTGCCCGCCGCCGGGGGCGACACGATGTGGGCCGACATGGGCGCCGCGTACGACAACCTCTCCGACGGGATGAAGGCACGGATCGACAGCCTCACCGCCGTGCACGACTGGGTGCCCAGTTGGGGTTCGACCATGACCGAGGAGCAGATCGCGCACTTCCGCGAGAGCCTCCCGCCGGTCGAGCACCCGATCGTGGTGCGCCACCCGCGCAGTGGTCGCAAGCTCCTCTACGTCAACGAGCCCTTCACCACGCGCATCGTGGGCCTGTCCGACGCCGAGAGCCGGGAGCTTCTCGATGAGCTGGTCCTCCAGGCACGCGTCCCGGAGTTCCAGGTCCGCTTCCACTGGGAGCAGGACTCCGTGGCCATCTGGGACAACATCGCCACCCAGCACTACGCGATCAGCGACTACTACCCGCAGCGCCGGGTGATGGAGCGCATCGCCGTCGCCGGAGTACCGCTGTCCTGAAGCGCTGAAGCGCTGAAGCGCTGAAGCGCTGAAGCGTTGAAGCGCCGCAGCCCTGAGTCGAGGTCCGCGCGCCCGGGCCCTCTTCGCGCGGACCGCCGGCCGGGCTGCCGTTCCCCGCGGCACAGCCGCATTTGGTCCCCACCACTCGTCCATACCCCGCCCGCCCCCGCACGGAGGACCCATGAGCACGGCACCGACTATGTCCCAGAAGTCCTCCTCCGGGGCCCCGGACCGCCCCCACGGCGGGGGCGGCAGAGCGTGGACCGTGACTGCGCTGCTGGTGGTCTTCATGATGGTCAACTTCGCCGACAAGTCCGTACTCGGTCTCGCGGCGGACGAGATCCGGGCTGACCTCCATCTGAGCGCCACTCAGTTCGGTCTCGCCAACAGTGCGTTCTTCCTGCTCTTCTCGCTCTCGGCCGTCGTCGTCGGCCTCGTCGCCGACCGGGTGTCGCCCAGACTGCTGCTCCTGGCGATGGCCGTTCTGTGGTCGGTGGCCCAGGCGCCCGCGGCGTTCGGCGGCGGCCTCGCCGTACTGATCACCTCACGGGTGGTCCTCGGAGCCGCGGAGGGGCCGGCCTTTCCCGTGGCCCAGCAGGCGACGCTGGCCTGGTTTCCCAACCACCGGCGCAATCTGCCCGGCGCCCTGATCACCCTCGGTGTGACGCTCGGCGTCATCGTCTCCGCCCCCGGCCTGTCCTGGGTCATCCAGCACCACGGCTGGCGAGCGGCCCTGTGGGTTCTCGCGGGGGCCGGTCTCGTATGGGCCCTGGCCTGGAAGGCCTTCGGAGCGGACGGCCGTCATGGAGCGGGCGCCGGGCAGACGCGGGCGATTCCGGGGGACGGGGCTCCGACCGCTGTCCCGTCGGCTGTTCCGTACAGGCGGATCTTTGCCACACGTACCTGGATCGGAGCCACGCTCGCCTACTTCACCAGCTACTGGTCGGTGGCCCTGATGCTGGTCTGGCTGCCGTCCTACCTGCGCAACGCTCTCGGGCACCCGGCACACACGGCGGCCCTCCTCGTCGTCGTCCCCTGGGCGATCGGTGCCGTGGCCCTGCTTGCGCAGGCCGGCATCACCGGTCGGCTCATGCGACGTGGTGTCAGCAGCCGCCGGGCGCGCGGCTGGGTCGGCGGTTGGCTCCTCGCTGTGGGCGCCGCCTGCCTGCTGGCCCAGACGCTGGTGGACGGCTCCGACGGGAAGACCGTGCTCGTGGCCCTGGGCTTCGGCCTCGGAGGGTCCTACGCGACGGTCGCCGCGACCACGGTGGCCGAGATCGCCCCCGCCGGCCGGAGCGGCGGGTCGCTCGGTGCCATGAACGCGGTCGTCACGGCCGCCGGTCTCGCCGCACCCGCCGTCGTCGGTGCGCTGGTCGACGCCCAGGGCAACAACGGCTACCACCTCGCCGTCACGTTCTCGGGAGTGCTGCTCGTGATCGGTGCCGCGGCCTCCTTCCTCCTGATCGATCCGGCCCGCGACATCGTCCGGCTGAGCCGTTGACCCGCCTCTGCCGCACCCGGGCCGGCGACGTGCCGGCCCGGCCAACCACCACCCGTCGAGGAGTAGTTCTGTGAGCGTCATACCGGTACCCGACACCGCACCGCTGGACCTGGCCGTGACCTCGCTGCGCGACGGCATGGACGCCTGGGCCGGAACCGGGACCGCCGAGCGCATCGCTCTGCTGGAACGGCTGCTGCCCCGCATCGCCGGCGGTGCCCCGGACATGGTCGCCGACGCGGCACGGGCCAAGGGATACGAAGCCACCTCGTCCTCGGCAGCCGAGGACTGGGTGGCCGCGCCCTGGGCCCTGGCCCAGACGGTGAGCGCCTACCTCCACGTGCTGCGCAGGCTGTCCGACGGGCTGGACCCCGTACCCGCCCGGGCCGTCCGGGAGCGGGACGGCCGTACCGTGGTCGACGTCTTCCCTGCCACCGGGGCGGACCGACTGCTGCTCAGCGGCTTCACCGCACAGGTGTGGACACTGCTGGGCACCACCCGCGAGGAGGTGCTCGCCAAGGCGGCGGGCGCGTACCGGGGCCGCCCCGGAACTCCCGGCGTCGCCCTGGTGCTGGGGGCCGGGAACGTAGCGGCCATCACCCCGCTCGACATCCTGCACAAGCTCTACCTGGACAACCAGGTCGTCATCGCGAAGATGAACCCGGTCAACTCCTACCTCCGGCCGCACTTCGAGGCGGTGTTCGCGGAGTTCGTGGACCGTGGCTGGGTCCGGTTCGTGGACGGTGGGGCCGCCGAGGGTGCGTACCTGACCTCGCACGACGGCGTCGACACCATCCATGTCACGGGGAGCGAGCGCACGCACGACGCCATCGTCTGGGGCACGGACGAGCAGGCCGCGCGGCGCCGGCGCGACGACACACCCCTGAACGGCAAGCCGTTCACCAGCGAACTCGGGGGAGTCAGCCCGTGCATCGTCACCCCTGGGCCGTGGAGCGACGCGGACCTGCGCTTCCAGGCGGAGCACATCGTCACCAGCAAGATGAACAACTCCGGTCACAACTGCGTCGCCAGTCAGATCCTCGTCGTGCCCAGGGACTGGGACGGCACCGAGCGACTCCTCGACGAGATCCGCGGTGTACTCCGCCGGCTCCCGTCCCGCCCCGACTACTACCCGGGAGCGGCCGGCCGACTGAGGGCGGTCGTCGACGCCCACCCCGGGGCCGAGGTCCTCGCCGGCAAGGCGAACGGTGTACTCGTGCCGGACATCACCGGGGCCGACGACCCCATGCTCACCGACGAGGTATTCGCCAGCGCCCTCGGAGTCGTACGGATGGAGGGGAAGGACCCGGCCGAGTTCCTGCGCAGGGCGACGGACTTCGCGAACGAGACCCTGCCGGGCACACTCGGCGCCACCCTGCTGGTCCACCCCCGGACCGAGCGCGCGCACCGCGGCGCCGTGAACGCCGCCATCGCCGAACTGCGGTACGGGACCCTCGGGGTGAACTGCTGGTCGGCCTTCGGTTTCCTCCTCGGCTACACCCCGTGGGGAGCGTTCCCGGGGCACACACGGCGGGACATCGGCAGCGGCATCGGCTTCGTGCACAACGCCTTCATGCTGGAGGACGTGGAGAAGACGGTGCTCCGGGCCCCGTTCGCGCCGTCGCCGCGCGGCCTCTTCGCCGGGTCGCCTTCGCTCTCTCCGCGCCCGCCCTACTTCGTCACCAACCGCACCGGCCGCACGACCATGCGACGCCTCACCGGTTTCACCGCCGAGCCGAAACTGTCGAAGCTGCCCGGCATCCTCCTCTCCGCGCTGCGCGGCTGAGCCCTTCCACGGGCCCCCTCGACGGCACCCGGACACGTGGTCACGCCGCGAGGGGGCCGAGGAAGCGGCGTTCGGTGTCACTGGTGGCAGTCACCCATCGGCGCTCGGAGCACCCCGGACCGCCTTGTCCCCACCCGCCCTCGCCGTACGACCGGCGCATCGGAACCTCTCGCCCTACGCACCCACCAGAACAGGACCCCTCAGTGAACCTTGCCGACGCTCTCGCCCGGACCGCCGCGGAACACGGCCCCCGCACCGCGGTGGAACTCGGCGACGCCTCACTCACCTACACCGAGCTCGACACCCTGGCCGGCCGGGCTGCCGCGCTGCTCGGCGACCACGGCATCGCAGCCGGCGACCGGGTGGCGGTCATGCTGCCGAACCTGCTCGAATTTCCTGTGCTCTACTACGCGACGCTGCGGGCCGGAGCGGTCGTCGTCCCCATGAACCCGCTGCTCAAGCCCCGGGAGATCGCGCACCATCTGCGGGACTCCGGCGCTTCGCTGGTCTTCGCCCACGCGTCGCTCGCCGCCACGGTGGCCGCGGGCGCGGAGGCCGCCGGATCGGACGCGGTGGTCGTACCTGTCGCCGAGGGCTCCCTCCCCGAGCTGCTCGCCGGACACACCGAACCCCTCACCACGTCCAGGGGTGCGGACGGGGACACGGCCGTGATCCTCTACACCTCGGGAACGACGGGCCTTCCCAAGGGTGCGGAACTGACGCACGACAACATCGGCCGGAACTCCGGGACGGCCGCCCGCACGTTGTTCCACCTCACGCCCGACGACGTACTGCTGGGCGGCCTGCCCCTCTTCCACGCGTTCGGCCAGGTCGTCGCGATGAACACCGCGGTCGCCGTCGGCGCCCGTCTGGTCCTGCTGCACCGTTTCGAACCCGTCGCGGCGCTGCGGGTCATCGCGGAGCGGGGCGTCACCGTCTTCGCCGGTGTGCCGACCATGTACGCCGCCATGCTCACCGCCGGCCGCCGCCAGCCCGGTGCTCATGACACCTCGTCCCTGCGGCTCTGTCTGTCCGGCGGCGCGTCCCTGCCCGTCGAGGTGTTGCACGACTTCGGCGAGATCTTCGGCTGCCCCGTGCTGGAGGGATACGGCATGTCGGAGACCTCGCCCATCGCCTCCTTCAACCACCTCGACCGGCCCCGTAGGCCCGGCTCCGTCGGAACCCCCATCGAGGGCGTCGAGATGCGCCTCGACGACGCCGTCGGCGGCGTCGGCGAACTCTGCGTCCGCGGCCACAACGTGATGAAGGGCTACTGGGACCGGCCCGACGCCACCGCTGAGGCACTCAGGGACGGCTGGCTGTACACGGGTGACCTCGCCCGGGTCGACGAGGACGGTTTCTACTACATCGTCGACCGGAAGAAGGACCTCGTCATCCGGGGCGGGTTCAACGTCTACCCCCGGGAGATCGAGGAGGTCCTGTACGAGCACCCCGCCGTCGCCGAGGCCGCGGTGGTGGGCCTTCCGCATGAGACGCTCGGCGAGGAGATCGGTGCGGCCGTCGCCCTCCGCCCCGGTGCGGAGGCGACTCCCGAGGAGATCCTGGAGTTCGTCAAGGGCCAGGTCGCGGCGTACAAGTACCCCCGCGTCGTCTGGGTGGTCGCCGACCTGCCCAAGGGCGCCACCGGCAAGATCCTCAAGCGTGAGGTTGCGGCCACCCGCCCCTGACCGCGCACCGGCACACCGTTGCCCCGTCCGCCGCCGAACCGGTGGGCGGGGCGAGGCCGCCAAGGCCCTTTCCCGCCGGCGTCCTTAGACGTCGTTTCTTATGGCTGTCAGAGCGACATGAGAGTCTCCTGGTATGAGCTACGACCTTGCTGTCTGGGAAGGCGAGAGGCCTACGGATGACAAGACCGCGGGCCGAATCTTCAGCGGCCTGTACGACCGCTACATCGACAGCGAGGTTGGAGAGCCTCCTTCCGAACGCATAGCGACCTACGTGGCTGCGTTGCTTGAGCGGTGGTGCGACCTCACCGAGGACGAGGAGGACGCCTCGCCCTGGTCAACCGGGCCGTTGATCCGCGAAGCCAGTGGTCCGCTGATCTACTTCCCCATGCGCTGGAGCATGGCCGAGGAGGCGTCCGCGTACGCGGCGGCCGTGGCGGGGTCCATGGACCTGGTCTGCTTCGACGTACAGCAGAACCGGCTCAGGCCGTGAGTGGGACAGCCAATCGGCGATAGCAGATGAAGGCTGCGGCTATGCCGACGAAGGCGAGGAAGTGCTCGGGCTTTCGTTCGTAGCGGCGGTGGAGGCGGCGGCAGCCGGACAGCCAGGAAACGGTTCGTTCGACGACCCAGCGGTGGCGGCCGAGCCGTTGCGAGGACTCGATGCCTCTCCGGGCGATGCGATGGCGTATGCCGCGTCCGCGGAGCCATCGCCGCAGGTGGTCGTAGTCGTAGCCCTGGTCCGCATGCAGCTTCGCGGGGCGCCTGCGGCGCGGGCCGCGGCGGGAGCGGATGGGTGGGATGCCTCGGATGAGCGGTTCCAGGCCCTGGCTGTCGTGCATGTTGGCGCCGGAGATACCCAGCGACAGTGGCAGTCCGTTCCGGTCCGTGACCAGATGGATTTTCGATCCCAACTTGCCACGGTCGGTCGGATTCGGTCCCGTCAGAAGCCCCCTTTTGACGCCCGGACACTGACCGAGTCGATCGCGCACCGCGACCAGTCCAACCCACCCCGGGCCCCGAGCTCGTCCAGGACCACGCGGTGGAGCCGGGCCCAGACCCGGTCCGCGCTCCACTGGGCGAACCGCCGATAGACCGTCTGCCAGGCCGGTCCGAACACCGGTGGGAGCTGTCTCCACGTACACCCCGAAGTGGCCACGAAGACGACCGCAGCCAGAACTTCACGGTCACCGGCCCGACGTCGGCCCCCGCCCTGCGGACGCCGCACCTCCGTGGGCGGCACCACTCGCTGGAACAACTCCCACAACTCATCCGGCACCAGCCGCTCAACCAGATCCGTCATGCACAGGCCAACGAGCGTGCACGCCATAAGAAACGACGTCTTAAGGCATGCCGGCGACCCGCCACCCCGGGCCCCTGCCCGCGGTCCGGCTTCGTCCCATGGACCTTCCGGGACGCAACCGACCCCCCAGCCCCCTCGTCCCGCACGCCCGTCGGCCGGATCAGGACCGCCTCGCCGGTGATGGCGGTTTGACGACACGTCGTGAAGCCGCCAGCGGCGGCCCTTCCGTCTTGCTCCGCCACGCGCCGATGATCGTGCGAACGTCCCCGGCGCAGCCCAGAGCGGAGCAAGGCAGAGATGACGCACGTCCCGGAACGAAGAGGCCTGTCCCTGGTGATGGCGGCCGCCGTCCTTGCCGCCGTGGCGGGCGCGGCACCCGCGGCCGTCGCCGCACCGAACCCGAGCTCCACGCAGAGCGCCGGCAGCGTGCTCGCCTCCCTGGACGGCCAGGAGCGAGAGGCACTGCACCGGATGGCCACCCTGGACCTGGGCGGACTCCACGTCACGGACAAGGCGCTGAAGTCCGCCGACCCCGTCGACGTCATCGTGCAACTGCGGACGCCGCCCGCCAGGACCGCCCGTCTGCTCGCCGCCGCCGAGGGGCGCAGCCTCAGCGAGACGGACGCGAGCGCCGCGGTCACCGAGGCCCAGAGTGCGTTCCGTGACGTGCTGAAGGACATGTTCCCCGCGAAGCGGGCGACCGCGGGGAAGTCCGGCCGGCAGTCCCAGGCGCCCCGGCTGCACCGCAGCTACACCCACAGCTTCGACGGGGTCAGCCTCAGGCTGCCGGGTGACCGGGTCGCCGAGCTGCTCGACCACGCGGAGGTCGCCTCGGTGTGGCCCGACACAGCCGTGAAGGCGCTCTCCGACCCGGAGACCACCTCGGCGGGCAGCCAGGAGACCGGCAGCGCCGAGGACGGCGTGGCCCGCCTGCACGCCGAGGGCATCACCGGCAAGGGCGTCAAGGTCGGCATCATCGACACCGGCATCGACTACCGGCACCCCGACCTCAAGGGCGTGTACAAGGGCGGCTACGACTTCGTCGACGACGACGCCGACCCGATGGAGACCACGTACGAGGACTGGAAGGCCTCCGGCCAGGCCGAGACCAACGCCGGTTCCACGTATTACACCGAGCACGGTACCCACGTCGCCGGCATCATCGCCGGGCAGGGCGCCGACGCGAAGGCGCGTGCCGCGCACGGCGTCGCCCCCGACGCCTCCGTGCACGCCTACCGCGTTCTCGGTCCCTACGGCAGCGGCAGTACCAGCAACATCCTCGCCGCCATGGACAAGGCGGCCGACGACGGCATGGACGTCGTCAACATGTCGCTGGGCGCCGCCATCAACGACCCGCTCAGCCCGCAGTCCATAGCCGCCGACAACCTGGTCCTCGCGGGCGTCACCACAGTCATCGCAGCCGGCAACAGCGGCCCCAATGCGGGCACCGTCGCCACGCCGGCCGCCGCCGCCCTCCCGCTGACGGTCGGCGCCCACTCCGAACCGCTGACCCTGCCCTCGTACAAGCTGAGCGCCGGATCGGTGACGGCGGAGGGCCGGCTGCTCGCCCAGCCCTACGGCGACGCCCTGGACAAGCTGACGGACGGCTCCCTCGACGTCGTCGACGTCGGCACCGGCACGGCCGCCGGCTACACCGGCAAGGACGTCACGGGCAAGGCCGCCCTCGTCCGGCGCGGCGGCATTCCGCTGGACGAGAAGGTGCGGCGCGCACAGGACAAGGGCGCCGCGGCCGTTCTCCTCGTCAACGACAACGCCGCCGAAGGGCACATCCCGTTCTACATCGGTGAGAACCCGAACTACGTCCCGGCGTTCTCACTGACCGCAGCGGACGGCGCCGCGCTGATGGCGGCCGGTGCCGACGTCTCGTTCACGTCGGCCGGAACCTTCCGCCTCGGCGACGGGTCGCTGGCCGACTTCAGTTCGCGCGGCCCGGTCTACGGCAGCGCCGCCATCAAGCCCGAGGTCACCGCGCCGGGCGTCAGCGTCCTGTCGTCCGTCCCGGCCGACATCGTCGACCCGGCCGGCGGCGACTACACCTACGCGTACGCCCGCCTCAGCGGAACCTCGATGGCCGCGCCGTACGTCGCCGGCACCGCCGCACTGATGCTCCAGCACGACCACCGACTGAGCCCCGACGACATCAAGACGGCACTGATGAACACGGCGACGCCGCTGCCCGGCGACGTCAGCGTGTTCGAGGCCGGTGCCGGAGCGGTCGACCCGTACGCGGCCGTGCACGCCACCACCGCCGTACAGGTCCCGGAGACCACCCCGCACGTCACGGTCGACGGCACGCAGACCGAAGTCGACGCCGTCACCGGCGCGTTGGACCTCGGTGTGCTGCCGGTGGGGCGTGCCACGAGCCTCAAGCGCACCCTGCGCGTGGTCAACGACAGCGGCAGGCCCGTCACGTACGACGTGCGCACGGCCTTCAGCCGAGGCTCCGGCGCTTCCGCGGACGCAGACGCCGCGCACATCACCCTGACCACCAGTGACCGGATCAAGGTCGGAGCCCACGGCAAGAAGTCCGTCGCCGCCGCCCTGCGCGTGCCCGCCGGAGCCCCGGCCGGCTACTACGAGGGCACGGTCACGCTGACACCGCGGAGCGGCAACGGGCTGCCCGCCCTCCACGTCCCGTTCGGCATGCGTGTCGCCGCCTCCGGGTTCGCGGAGGTCGACATGACCAAGTCCGTCATGTCGACGGGACGGGGTTCCGAAGAGGGCGCCGTCGGGTCCGGCGCGGCCACCTTCAACCTGCGGATGGCCGGACAGCTGCGCAGCATCGACATCTTCCTCACCGACGCCGACGGCAAGGACCTCGGCTACGTCGGCGGCATCAACACCGTCGGTCTCACCGAGGGTGTCCTCTACGGCCCCGCGACGGTCGGTCCCTGGTACTTCCCGTCGACCGGTGACAAGGCCACCCCGTTCGACCCGCGCGGCCGCTTCATCGACGACGGCCACTACAAGCTGCGCATCGTCGGCACGGACGCCGCCGGCGGCACCGACAGCGAACTGCGTGACGTGTACGTGGACTCGGAACTTCCCTCGTACCAGGACGCCTACGGAGCCTGGGACCCGGCCCACCCCACCGTCGTCGAACAGCCCGCCGACGCCACGACGTTCCCCGTGACCGGCACTCTGCTGGACGCCCAGGCCGACGACATCCGCGATGCGGGCCTCGACATCGGCCAGAGCGACAACCGCCTGTACTACTCGCTCTACAGCCCGAACGCACCCGAGGGCAGCTTGCCGGTGGCGTCCGACGGGGCCGTGGACGGGCAGGTCAAGACCCCCGTCGGCCCGCCCGTCACGCATCTCAAGCTGTGGCCCACGGACGCGGCGGGCAACATCAGCGGCATCCGCCAGATCAACATCATGAGGAAGGGCACGCCCTACGTGGTCGGCGACGCGAGCGCGTCCTCGGCGCGGGCCGGGGACCGTGTCACGTACACGCTGACCGCACACGAGCTGAAGAACTGGAAGACGTTCACCTCGCAGATCCGCTACGACGACCGGAACGTCAAGCTCGTCTCCATCGAACCGACCGCGGAACTGAAGGCCCACGGCCCCTCCACGATCCGCCGCACCGACGTATCGGCCGGATCGTCCTCGTACAGCACGCTCTCCTTCGATGTCGCCGACAGCGCGGGCCTCAGCGGCGATTCGATGCCGTTGGCGAAGGTGACGTACGAGGTGACCGGTGGGACGGTGACGGCGAACGCCGGCCTGAGTACGGGCAGCACCTCGGCCGTCGACACGGCGGGCACCAAGACGAACCTGAACATCCTGTTCTACGGTGCGGTGCGGATGCTCAACCCGACCTCTACCTTCGTCGCCCGCCCGGCCGTCCAGGCCCTGCTGACCCGGGAAGGCGCCTACGACAATGTCCGCGACCACACCGCCGACGGCATCGAGGCGACGCTCACCGCACCCGACGGCACCAGCCGCGAGGCCGCCGTGGACAAGGCGGGCCGGATCTCCGTCAGCGGGCTGACCCCGTCCGACAAGCCGTACCGGTTCCGGGTCACGGCGCCAGGTCACTTCACCTGGATCGAGGACATCGACCTCGGCCTGGACGGAACCTGGGGCGTCGCGGGCAACACCGCCAGTTCGGCGGCCGCCCTCGTCGCCGGTGACGTCAACGGCGACGACGTCGTCGACGTCCGGGACGCGGCAGCCGTGTACGCGGCGCGGGGGACGGCCGAGCGCGCCGCCGACATCGACCACGACGGCACCGTCGGCGCGAAGGACCTCGCCTGGGTGAAGGACAACTACCTGGCGCAGAACAGCAGGGCCGACCGGTACACCGACCCGGTCAAGCGCCTGCGCGGCAAGTCGCTGGAGGACTACCTGGACCTGATGTAGCCGGACGGCCGTCGTGACGGGGTTCTCAGACCCAGTTGTTGCGCATCGCGTACCAGCCCAGCTGGACGCGTGACGCCACGGCGGCCAGATCCATCAGCGCCCGGACCCGGCGCTGCACCGTACGCGGCGACGTGCCCAGCTGATGGGCCGTCGCCGCGTCCGTGAGTCCGGACAGCATCAGCTGCAGAATGCGGCGGTCGGTGGGACTCAGGTCGCCGTCCTCGCGCAGATACGGGCGCGAGCGGCGCCACACCGACTCGAACAGCTCGATCGCCAGAACCACGAGTGGCGGCCGCAGTTCCAGCGACCGTCCCGGCTCCACCTGGACCATGGCCGTCTCACCGTCCGCGATGAGCAGCTTGATCAACGGCTGGTCGACGACCCGGACCAGGTGGCCCCGTTCCACCCGCAGGTCCAGCGCGCGCAGCGCCGCCGGCTCGGAGAGGAAGTCGCGGTCCACGACGATGCGGTAGGAAGCGTCCGGATTGCCGTCCTTGCGCATCGGCGGTCCATTTCCGTCCGGCCGCTGATCGTCCGGTCCGTCCGGCCCGTCCGGCAGGGTCGTCGGTACGGGCGCCACCGTGTTCGCCCCCGACTGGAAGCCCCACAACGTGGTGCGGGCGGCGTACTCGATGTCGTAGATGCGCCGTGCCTGTTCCTCCCGGCTCTCCAGGACCCGGACGATATGGTCGTCGCTCCCGCCGGCGCCGGATCCCCACTGCCCGAGCAACCGGGCCAGCGCGGCGTCCGCGCCCCGCAGATGGTCCCGCAACTCGGTGAGCGACGCACGCAGGGCAGGACCGGACGGCGCGGAGCCGGCGGGCCGCTGGGAGGGTGTTCCTGGGACGGGCGACATGCGCCCATTCTCGCCGCTCCCGTACACACCCGGCCAGGGACCCCTGTCGCGGCACGTCAGCGGCGTGCGGGTCCGCGGAGTCCGCCCTGTCGTGATTACGCCATGGCGGCCTCTCGCCAGCCCGAACGCCCCTATGAGGCACCGGAATTGGTGACGCTTCTGGTTCAGCACCCTTTCGACCAGGAGTTGTTCCCTGTGAGACGCATCAGACCATGGCGGACCACCGCCGCCGGGCTCGCGGCCGTTGCCCTGCTGGGCGTCGGCATACCCGCGGCCCAGGCCGGACCCGCCACCACCACACCTGTCACGGGCAGCGGGACCGACACCGCCCGCACCGTGACCGTCACCCTCGTCACCGGTGACGTCGTCGACGCCCGGGTCGACCACGACGGCCGGGTCCTCTCGGCATCGCCCCGCCCCGTGGACGGCACCGACCACCCCGCCGCCGTATGGCAGGACGGCGACCGCACCTACGTGTTCCCGCAGGGCGTCGAGAAGCTCGTCGACGCCGGACTCGTCGACGTGCGCCTCTTCGACATCGGCCGGCTTGTCGCCGACGGCTACGACGACGTCCACTCCGCCACCATGCCGGTGATCGTGGAATACGCCGGGGGCCGCATGCCGCGCACCGCCCGCCCCGGCGTCAGGACGACCGCCGCGCTCGACTCCATCGGCGGCGCCGGACTGGCCGTCACCAAGACGTCCGCCGCCGGCGCCTGGAAGGACCTGGCCCCGGCGAAGGACTCGGCCCGTACGGCCGGCGGCGTCACCAGGATCTGGCTCGACGCCAAGGTCCGGGGGAACGCCGTCGACGCACTCGGTACCCCGACCGTCCCCCTCACCGGAGCCGCCACCGCGCACAAGGCGGGGCTCGACGGGTCCGGCGTCAAGGTTGCCGTCCTGGACACCGGTGTGGACGCCGGCCACCCCGACCTCGCGGGCCGGATCAAGCAGACCAAGGTGTTCGTCCTCAACCAGGACGCCCAGGACCGCACCGGCCACGGCACCCACACCGCGTCCACGATCGCCGGAACGGGCGCCGCCTCCGCCGGTCGGTACGCGGGCATGGCCCCGGGCGCAGACCTCCTCGTCGGCAAGGTGCTCGGCGACGACGGCTCCGGCACCCTCAGCGGCATCGTCGACGGCATGGAGTGGGCCGTCGCCGAAGGTGCCCAGATCGTCTCCATGTCCCTCGGTGCTGACGGCTCCACCAGCTGCACCGGGCCGGATGTCGAAGCCGTCCAGCGGCTCAGCGGCAAGGCCCTGTTCGTCATCGCGGCGGGCAACGCCTCGCTGCGCGGCACCGTCTCCACGCCGGGCTGCGCACCCGGAGCCCTCACCGTCGGCGCCGTCGACCGCAAGAACGAGACGGCGTCCTTCTCCAGCCGCGGACCCTCCGCCGACGGGATCAACGCCAAGCCCGACATCGCCTCCCAGGGCGTCGACGTCGTCGCGGCCCGCGCGGGCGGCCGTGACGCGCAGGCGTACCAGTCGATGTCCGGCACCTCCATGGCAACCCCGCACGTCGCCGGCGGCGCCGCGCTCCTGCTCCAGCAGCACCCGGGCCTGGCCCCCGCCCGCCTCAAGGCGCTGCTCACCTCGTCGGCGAAGGGCACCGACGCCCCCGTCCTCGACCAGGGCGCCGGGCCGATGGACGTGGCCCGGGCGACCACCCAGCCGGTTGTCGGCGACCCCAATCCGCTGCTGGGCGACTTCGCGTACCCGCAGGCCGGACTCGACGCGGTCGACCGTGCGGTCACGCTGACCAACGTCACGGACAAGGACGTCACGCTCACCGTCGCCGTCGGCGACGTCCGCGGCGACGACGGCTCCCGCGTCCGCGGCTTCGCCTCGGCCGCCCGCACCCGGGTCACCGTCCCCGCGAACGGCACCGCCGACGTTCCGGTGCGCATCGACCCCGCGGCGAAGCTCGACGCTGGCGACTACGGCACCCTCACCGGCCGCCTCGTCGGCACGGGCGCGCACGGCGTGCGCGTCACCGTTCCGTTCGGCGTGCACCTGGAGGTGCCGTCGGCCGACCTGACGGTCAAGGGCTTCGACCGGCACGGCGACCCGGCGTCGTCGCTTTCGGCATTCCAGCTGTTCGACGACCACCGCGACAGCGCTGGGCGGTACACGATCGGCTACCCGACCGCCGGCAGTACCACGATCCGGGTGCCGCTCGGCAGCTACTCCCTCAGCGGGATGATCATGACCAGGGACGAGCCGGGCGACATCGGCAGCGTGGCCTCGGTGTCCCAGCTCTACCGGCCGGAGCTCACCGTCTCCGGCGACACCACCGTCACCCTGGACGCCCGCGACGCCGAGCGGGTCGCGTGGGACACCGACCGGGCGAGCCGGCCCAACGGCTTCGCGATCGGCCTGACCTACGGACTGGACGACACCGGCCGGATGCTCGCCGGTTACGCGACCTCGGTTCCGTCGTACGTCAAGGAGATCTACGCCCAGCCGGTCCGGTACGCCGACAAGGTCACCTTCCTCGCCTCCGTACGGCAGACCGCGCCGCAGGCCCGGTTCACCACGGGCGGCGGACGGGTCCTGGACTCGCTGCCGGTGCAGAAGGCCACCGAGTTCGACGGCCGGGGCTCCGCCGAAGTCGTCGCGATCGGCAAGGGAACGGACGCCAACTTCGCGGCCCAGGACCTGAAGGGCAAGGTCGCCCTGGTGGACGCCGGGACGGGCGGCGGCAACGCCTACCTGTGGGACACCGCTGCCAGGAAGGCCGGAGCCGCCGGTGTGCTGGCCGCGGTCCCCGACAGCAAGGGCCGCTTCCAGATCACCGGCCCCGAGGGGGGTCTTCCGCAGGCCACCATCACCTGGGACGACGCCCTCACGCTGAAGGCGGAGGCCGGGCAGACGGGTTCGGCGAAGCTGAGCTGGTCCGGCACGGCGACCGCGAACAGTCCGTACGTCTACAACCTGGCGTACACCTCGAAGGACGCGATCCGCCCCGGCATCCAGCGGGTCCGTGACAGCAAGCTCGCCGTCACCGACGCCCGTTACCACGTGCAGCAGGCCACGGGCGACACGACGTACTGGTCCGATGTGAAGGTGGGCCTGCCCGGCTTGGCCGCCGTGTGGGCCGGTGGCACGACGCTGCCGCTGCACGCCCCGCAGCAGCGCACCGAGTACTTCACGCCGTCCGGAAGCGAGGGGCTGACCTGGACCACGCTGATGCGCCGGGACCTCGGCACGACCAGCGGCACCGCGTACGACGGACCGCGCGCGGTGCGGCAGGGTGCGTCCACGGCGAACTGGTACAAGTCGCCGTACGGCCCCGTGCGCAACACCTACAGCCCCGCGCTGATGACGCGTAACAGCAACCGGCTCACCTTCACCATCGCCCCGTTCGGCGACGCCGGGGGTCACGACTCCACCATCGCCCGGCTCGACTCCGGCACCCGTCAGCTGCTCGTGAACGGCGAGCCGCAGGCCCAGGTCTCGGGCATCTACGAGATGCCCCGGGAGCAGGCCGACGTGACGTTCCGCCAGTCGTGGCAGCGGCCCGCCACCGGCATCGACCGCACCGGGCTGGCCTACAGCACGGAGTGGAACTTCCGCTCCGGCGCCGCCGACCAGGGTGCCCAGCGCCTCCTCGTCCCGGTGCTCGACCTGCCGTCCGATCTGCGCAACTCCCGCCCGGCGGGCGAGGCGACGACGATCGGTGTCGGCGCGGTCGTGGACGGTGCGGACGGACCGGTCGCCCTGCAGGACGCCCGCGTCGAGTACGGCTACGGTGAGCAGGCCACCACGGCCGCGGTCACCGACTGGCACCCGGCACGGATGAAGCGGTCGCACGGGACCTGGCAGGCGGTCGTGCCCGGTGGCGTCCCCGCCGGCACCTTCGTCCATCTGCGCGTCACGCTCGCCGACGGACACGGGGCGCGGGTCGGCCAGACGATGATCCGCGCGTACGAGGTCCGCTGAGACACGCCGCGGGGCCACCCCTTCCGGGACGGCCCCGCGGCGCACGGACATCGGCCAAGGACGGCAGGACGTCCTCGGAATTCGAGGATCACGACATGTACGCCACCGAGCCGGGGCCGTCACACGACGGCCCGGCCCTTTCGTGTGCCCCGGCGCGGTGGCGGGTCTACGACGCGTCGTCAAGTCGCCACCACTCAAGCGTTGTTGAAGGTCCCTGCGCTGCGAGGATGCGACGAATCCATGCTCCATGAACCTTGGGGGTTCCCTTCATGCAGGTCAGATCCATCGTCGCCGCCGCCGGTCTGGTGGCAGCGACGCTCATACCCGTCACCGTCGCGCACGCAGCCGGCCCGCCTGGCCCGGCCGGCACCACCGCCCGGCCCGAGGCGCCCGCCACCTTCACGGTGCCGCTGCCCACCGGCGACACCGTCACGGTCGAACGCTCCGGCGCCGCCATCCGCTCGGCCACCGTCAGCCCGGCACCCGGCCGCGAGGACGTCTCCTTCACCACCAGTTCCGTGGGATCGGACGACATCAGCGTCATCCCCTCGGACGCCGATCCGCTGCTCGCCGCCGGCCGGCTCGACCCCCGCCTCTTCGACGTCAAGGCGCTGCTGGAGGCCGGTTACGGCACGAAGGGCACCACCGCCGACGGCGGCGTGGGCATGATCGTCCAGCACGCCAAGGGCGCCGGCGCCGCGCGGAAGGCCCGTACGGCGGCCGGCGTCGCGGCCCGCCCCGGCCACGCGATCCCCCGCCTGGGCCTGACCTCGCTCGACCCGCGCGGCCGCACGGACGCCGCCGCCACCTGGAAGCGCCTCACCGGCACCGGCCGCTCGCTGGCCGGCGGTGCGAACAAGCTCTGGCTGGACGGCCGGATGCACGTCGCCCTGGACAAGAGCGTCCCGCAGATCAACGCTCCGCAGGCATGGTCCGACGGGTACACCGGCAAGGGCGTCACCGTCGCCGTCCTCGACAGCGGCTACGACTCCGACCACCCGGACCTGGCGGGCCGGGTGAGCGTCTCGTCCAACTTCCTCGGCGGCGACACCGCCGAGGACGACAACGGCCACGGCACCCACGTGGCCTCCACCATCGCCGGCGTCGACAGCACCTACCGCGGCGTGGCCCCAGACGCGTCGCTGGCCGTGGGCAAGGTCTGCGACAACACCGGCTCCTGCCCGACCTCGGCGGTTCTGGCCGGCATCGACTGGGCGGTCAACACCGTCCACGCCAAGGTCGTCAACATGAGCCTGGGCGGGCCGGCCGACGAGACGGACCCCGCCATCGCGGCCATCAACGACCTGTCGGCGAGCAGCGGCACGCTCTTCGTCGTCGCCGCCGGCAATGACGGCGAGTACGGCACCGGCACGGTCGGGGCGCCCGCCATCGCCAACGCCACCCTCGCCGTCGGCGCGGTCGACGCCGACGACGAACTCGCCGCGTTCTCCAGCCGAGGCCCGCGCCCCGGTGACAACGCGGTCAAGCCCGACATCACGGCGCCCGGCGTCAGCATCGTCGCCGCGAAGATGGGCGGCGGCCACACCTCCAAGAGCGGTACGTCGATGGCGACGCCGCACGTGGCGGGCTCCGCCGCGCTCGTCGCCCAGGCGCACCCCGACTGGAACGGCGAACAGATCAAGACGGCGCTCATGAACAGCGCCGAGCCGAACACCAAGCGCGCGCCGTACCAGCAGGGCACCGGCCGGGTCGACGTGGGCACCGCCGTGCGGCAGACGGTCCTCGCCTCCCCGGCGAACCTGACGACGACGGCCGGCTGGTCCGACGGCGCCGGCAAGGACACCGAGCACACCATCACCTTCACCAACAACGGTGACAGCGCCACGACGCTCGACCTGGCCATCGAGAAGCCGCTCTCGCCCACCGCCCAGCCGGGCAACGCCGGGCAGTTCTCGGTCGACCGCGACCAGGTCACCGTCCCCGCGCACGGCACCGCGACCGCGACCGTCACCACCCGCGCCACCCTGCTGCCGCACGGCCCGTGGTCCGCGGTCCTTACCGCCTCGCAGGACGGCACGCCCGTCACCCGTACGATCCTCGCCGTGAACAGCCCCGTGCCCAGCCACCAGGTGACGGTCCACGCCGAGCAGCGCGACGGCACGCCGGCCACCGGCACGGCCCTGCTGGTCAACCGCTGGACCGGCGACCGCTACCCGGTCCGCCTCACCGCGGGCACCGGAACGCTGACCGTGCCCGAGGCCCAGTACTGGATCGGCATGACGATCACCAGCGGCACCGGCACGGAGCGCACCACCACCATGGCCGCCACCTCCGTCACCCCGATCGAGGACACCACGGTCGACCTCGACGCCCGCACCGCCGTCCCGGTCGCCGTCGACGTCCACGACCCGGCCGCCCGTGCCACTGCCGTACAGGCCGCGCTCGCGCTGCCCGCCGGCACCGGGATGTACACGCTGAGCGTGGTCACCACCGGCGAGCGTGCCGGACAGACCCTGTACGCGACGCCGTTCGCAGAGGGGGACGCCAAGTACCGTACGTTCGCCGTGTTCGCGTCCAAGGACGCCTCCACGGAGGCACCCAGCCCGTTCTTCTACCATGTGGCACGGACCTGGAACGACGGTGTGCCGGCCGGCCCCGCCTTCTCGGTCCACCGCCGTGACCTGACCGACGTACGCGTCCACCTCGACGCCCAGGGCGCTCCTGCCGCCGGTACCACCGGGGCCACGCCGGACGACGACGCCCTGCTGCCGCTCTTCATCGACCAGCAGGTCCGTTTCCCCTCGATCGTGCGTGACTACCGCACAGCCGGTGAGTGGCTCGACCGGGCCACGATCGCCGGCCGTCAGTCGATCGCGACCTCGGCACAGACCTTCGGCCCGCACGCCCTGCGCCGACTGGACTTCGCGGCCGCGGTGGTCGGACCGGCGCTGCCCGCCGTGGCCGCCTACCGGGTCGACGACACCGTGGTCTGGGCCGGAACGCCGTGGTTCGTCGACGGCGACGGCACCCGCGGCGGCTCCGACTGGGGCGCCACGGGAACGCTCAAGCTCGCCAAGGACGGGCAGCAGGTGAGCCAGTGGAGTGCCATCGGCAGCGCCAAGTCCGTCGCGGCCCCGGCCGGTCCGGGCCGGTACACCCTGGACGCGGACCTCACCCGTGACCAGGCCTATGCCGCCCTGTCCACCCGGGTGCAGGCGCAGTGGGCCTTCGACTCGGACACCGACGCAGGGGCCGGCACCGTCCTGCCGCTGATGGCCGTCCGCTTCACCCCGCACGGTCTCGACGAGTCCGGCGGAGCACGGTTCCTCGCCGTGACGCGAGTCGACCTGGCCGTCCAGCGTGCCCCGGGCGCCGCCGAAGCCACCGTCGGCCCCACCCGGCTGGAAGTCAGCTGGGACGACGGGGTCACCTGGCACACCGTCAAGGTGACTGCTGGAAAGCATGGTTCGCCGGAGCACGCCTATCTGATCGCCCCCCTCCGCGCCTCGTACGCGACCCTGCGCGCCACGGTCGCGGCGAGTGACGGCAGCTCGGTGAAGCAGACCGTCACCCGGGCCTTCCAGGTCAACAAGTCCCTCGGCTAGACGGGACCCGAGCGGGCCGGCTCCTTCTGGGGAGCCGGCCCGCTTTCACGTGCGCGGGGGTGGCGAGGATACGACATGACGTACTTTCGCCATCGTCGCCTCCCGGACAGTGGCGCGCCGCTCAACGGCCGGTAATCCCAAGGTGAACGGGCCCTTCCGTGCTTCCGCCGGGCGGCTCCGGGCCCGGGGAGGCGGTTGTGGCCTTCGGCGAGACTGAGGCCCATGTCCACGTCCAAGCCCCCGCCCGATCCCGGAAATCCCGCGAGGACCACCGAGGTGCCGGAGCGTGCGTCTCGTCCGCTCGCCCGCCACCCCGCGAACGACGACGCGCCGGAGGACACGGAGGAGAGACTGCGGGCCGTCTTCCGGCAGCTGGGGGAGGACCTGCGGCGCGCCGAGTCGGCCGTGGCCGGCCTCGTACGCGCCCGGCCCGCGGACGACGGTCTGGTGTACGTGGAGACCGTCGACGGCCCGGTGGACCAAGGGCGCAGGGTCCTGGAGCTGGAGACCGGCGCCCGGCACACGTTCCAGGCGTTCCTGACCGGACTGAACACCGTCACACCGGTCCCGAGGACCTTGACGTCGCCTGCGGACGCTGCGCCGCCCGGGTTCGACTCGGTCCCCGGGGTCACCTACCAGCTCCTGGTCGACCGCGACTTCCTCGCCGAACCGGCGGCGGTGGCCGCCCTGGAGGAGCGGGTGCGCCGAGGTGAGCAGGTCCGGGTGATCGACAGTCCTCTGCTGAAACTGGCCATCGCCGACGGTGAGGTCGGCATGGTCCAGCTCGGCCCGGAGCGCGCGGTGCTGCTGCGGCAGCCGCTCACCATGCTGGTCACCGAGCTGTTCGCGACCGCGTGGCGGCACTCCCGTCCCTATCTGCGCGAGGTGGCCGAACTCGCCCCGGTCGACCGGCAGATCCTCCAGCTGATGCTTTCCGGCCTCACGGACGCGGCCACCGCCAAGCAACTGGGCACCTCGCCGCGCACCGTCCAGCGAAGACTGCGGGCGCTGATGGACCTGGCGTCGGTGACGTCCCGGCTCCAGCTCGGCTGGTACGCCATGCGCAACAACTGGATGTGACGGCCGGCCGCACCACCGGGTGGCGAAGCGGCGACAGTGCGCACGCTGTCGCACACTCGCCACCGGTACGCCTTGTCGTGGCGCGCGGGCATCCGCGAGGCTCCGGGGATCTCCCTGCACTTCCCCCGTGTCGACAAGGAGCCCCGCGTGCCCGGATCCAGACGGTTCCCCCTACTGGCGGCGGCCGCCGCCCTCGCCCTGAGCGTGAGCGGCCTCGGCCAGACGCCAGGTGTGGCCGCTCCGTCCGTCCCCGAAAGCCCCGGCCCGGCAGCGCAGCCCACGGAGCATCAGGTCACGCTCGTCACCGGCGACGTGGTGCGTCTGACCCAGTGGCCGGACGGCCGCCGCTCGGCGATGCTCGTCCCCGCGGAGGGCGGCGCCGTCCGCCACAACGCGTTCATCAGCGAATCCTCCGACGGCCTGTTCGTCGTCCCCGAACAGGCGCAGGAACTGGTCGACGCCGGCAAGGTCGACGCGCGGTTGTTCAACGTCAGCGCCCTGGTCGAGCAGGGGTACGACGACGCGCGCTCCGCCGACCTGCCACTGATCGTCTCCTACGGCTCCGGCGCCCGCGCGGCCCGTGCCGCCGTGCCCGACGGCGCCGCGCGCACCCGCACGCTGACAAGCCTCGGCGCCGCCGCGCTCCGTACGCACAAGAAGCGGGCCCGGACGTTCTGGGACGAGGCGGTGCGCCCGGGAGGCAAGGACGCGAGGACCGCGCTCGACGGGGGCATGACCCGGATCTGGCTCGACGCCAAGGTCACGGCCTCCCTCGACCGGAGCGTCCCGCAGATCGGTGCCCCGGCCGCCTGGCAGGCCGGCTACGACGGCAAGGGCGTGAAGGTCGCCGTGCTCGACAGCGGCATCGACGCGACCCACCCCGACCTGAGCGGCAAGGTCGTCGAGTCCCGCAACTTCATCACCGAGGGCGACACCGCGTCGGTGGTCGACAACAACGGCCACGGCACCCATGTCGCCGACACCGTCGTCGGCAGCGGCGCAGCCTCCGGCGGGAAGTACAAGGGCGTCGCCCCCGGCGCGCAGCTCGTCATCGGCAAGGTGCTCGACAAGAACGGCCAGGGGAGCACGTCCGCCGTCATCGGCGCCATGGAGTGGGCCGCGCACACCGGTGCCAAGGTGATCAGCATGAGCCTGGGCAGCGGCCCCGGCAACGGGGACGATCCGTCCAGTCTGGCCGTCGAACGCCTCACCGCGGAGACCGGCGCGCTGTTCGTCATCGCGGCCGGCAACGACGGGCCCGCGCCGAACACCGTCTCCAACCCCGCCGCCGCCCCCTCCGCCCTGGCCGTCGCGGCCGTCGACCACAACGACGCCACCGCGTCGTTCTCCAGCCGGGGCCCGCTCACCAACGGCTCGCTCAAGCCCGACATCGCCGCGCCCGGCGTCGGTATCGTCGCGGCCCGCGCCACCGGTACCTCCAAGGGCCAGATCGTCGACGATCACTACACGGCGCTCAGCGGCACCTCCATGGCCACCCCGCACGTGTCGGGCGCGGCGGCGATCCTCGCCCAGGAGCACCCCGACTGGTCGCCGCAGCGGCTGAAGGACGCCCTGATGTCGACCTCCGAGTCCGTGGCGGGGGCCACGGGATACGAGCAGGGCGCGGGTCGGGTGGACATCGGCCGGACAACGGCCCGGACGCTCTTCGCGACCGGTTCCGTCTGTTTCGGCTTCTTCAAGTACGGCGCGGCGAACGAGCCGGTCGCCCGCACCGTGACCTACCGCAACGACGGTGACATGGCGCAGATCCTCGACCTGTCCGTACGCGGTGACAACGGCCTCGGCACCCCGCTGCCCGCCGGCATGGTGACCCCTTCCGCCGACACCGTCACCGTGCCGGCGCACGGCACCGCCGAGGTCGGCCTCACCGCAGATCCCGCGGCCGGACCGAGCGGCCGGATCAGCGGGACGCTGGCCGCCGAGGCGCGCGACGGATCGGCCACCGTGCACACCGAGTTCGGTCTGGTGAAGGAGGACCGGGTGGTCGCCCTCACCGTGCACGCCGTCAACCACACAGGGCAGCTCGCCTACCGCAACAGCGACGTGAGCCTCTACAACCTGGACACCGGCGCCCTCTCCACGCTTCCCCTCAACGCCAAGGGCGGCGTGGTCTTCCGCGTGAAGCCGGGCACGTACAGCCTGATGGGCTTCCTCGCCGGGTTCGACGAGGCGGGAAAGCAGGTCATCCCCAAGGGCTCCGGCTTCGTGTCGTTGCGCATCGGCGCCGAGGACGCCGACGGCAACTCGGTGCAGCAGACCATCACCCGGGCGTACGCCGTGAATTGACGGGAGCGGCCCGCCCCGCCGGGTGCCCCCGGACGCCATCGCGTCCGGGGGCACCCGGCGTCCCGGCGGCATTCCCATGCCCGTCCGGACGAACGGTTGGCGAGAGCGCGTCATGTCGCCAACTCGCCAGCCCCGCACCCCCGGTGACCTGCTGTGTCCGACCCATACTGCTGTGTGGTCACCCCCTTGCGAAC
Organism: Streptomyces sp. NBC_01257; assembly: GCF_035917255.1. Lineage (NCBI taxonomy): Bacteria > Bacillati > Actinomycetota > Actinomycetes > Kitasatosporales > Streptomycetaceae > Streptomyces > Streptomyces sp. NBC_01257. Next base: position 300,073 of record NZ_CP108472.1, on the reverse strand, counting down.
GTCCCACGACTCATGCGTGGACTTCCTGTGAAGGAGCGTGCGTGTTGCGGCAACTTCCCTCACGGCGACGCGTCATCGTCGCCTCCTCGCCCCTGGGTGTCATGGGCCTGCCAAGGCAGCCGGGCCCCGGGCTGACCCCCGCCCCTTCGCCGGCGTGACGGCCCCGGCCGGCCCACGCCCCGGCCCGCCCCTGCTCATATCCTCCGGAAAGAGAGTTCGCACGTGAGACAGCAACTCGCGCGACAGCACGGCCTGCTGGCCGCCGCGCTCACCGTGGCCATGGGGGTGCCGCTCCTCGCAGCGGTCCCCGCCACCGCCGACCCCGCACCGTCACCCGCGGCCGACCTGCGGGCCAAGGCCGACACCGAGGTGGTCCAGCAACTGGACAAGAAAGACACCACGACCTTCTGGGTGCAGCTCGGATCCAAGGCCGACACCACGGGCGCGAAGCGGGCGAAGACCCGGGTGGGCCGGGACAAGGCCGTCATCGCGGCCAAGAAGCAGCACGCCGTCACCACCCAGGCCGGCATCGAGGCCCTGGTGAAGAAGGCGGGTGCGCACTCCACCTCGTACTGGATCAGCAACACCCTCAAGGCCACCGGCGACAAGGCCCTCGCCCAGAAGATCGCCGCCCGCCCGGAGGTCGCCTCCATCGCGGCCGACAAGCTCCTCCAGCTGCCCGACGAACTGCCCGCCGAGCAGGAGCCGACGGTCGACGGCGTCGAGTGGAACCTCGACAGCATCAACGCGCCCAAGGTCTGGGACGAGTTGGGCATCAACGGAAGTGGCACGGTCGTCGCCAACATCGACACCGGCGTCGACTACCAGCACTCGACACTGATGAACAAGTACCGCGGCCTGAAGGCCGACGGCGCATACCAGCACGAGTACAACTGGTTCGACGCCACCGCCAGCTGCCCGGGCGACGCCCCCTGCGACGACCACGGCCACGGCACCCACACCATGGGCACCATGGTCGGGGACGACCGTGACGGCAACAAGATCGGTGTCGCGCCGGGCGCCCAGTGGATCGCCGCCAAGGCGTGCACCCCGCTCGGCTGCGAGCAGGACGCGCTGATGGCCGCCGGCCAGTGGATCCTCGCGCCCACCGACCGCAACGGCGAGAACCCGCGCCCGGACCTGGCCCCCGACGTCGTCAACAACTCCTGGGGTGCCGACGTCATCGACACCTGGTACACGGACATGGTCCAGGCGTGGACCGACGCGGGCATCTTCTCCGCGTTCTCCAACGGCAACGCCGGCCCCGACTGCGCCACCGCAGGTTCCCCGGGCGCCTACACCAACAGCTACGCCACCGGTGCCTTCGACAGCGCCGGCGACATCGCGTACTTCTCGTCCCGGGGCACCGGCGAGGACGGTGCCGTCAAGCCGGACATCGCCGCCCCCGGCGTCGACGTCCGTTCGGCCGCCCCAGGCGGCGGATTCGCCGTCATGTCCGGTACGTCGATGGCCTCACCGCACACCGCCGCCACCGTCGCCCTGATGTGGGCGGCATCCCCGGCGATACGCGGCGACGTCGCGGCCACCGAACGTCTCCTCGACCGCACCGCCCACGACGTGGATGACACCACCTGCGGCGGCAGCGCCGAGAACAACAACGTCTTCGGCGAAGGCCGACTCGACGCCTACGAGGCCGTCGCATCCGTTCCCCGCGGCCCGCTCGGCGGCCTCACCGGCACCGTCACCTCGGCCGGCGCACCGCTGGCCGGCGCCACCGTGGAACTCGACGGGCCGATGAACGCCCTGGCCGACACCCGCGCCGACGGCACGTACAGCCTGCCGAAGCTCATGGTCGGCGACTACAAGGTGAAGGTCACCAAGTTCGGCTACACGACCGCCGAATCGACCGCCACCGTCACGGAGGGCGGCACCGCCACCCGCGACCTGGCCCTCGCCCTCGCGCCCATCGGCACGCTCACCGGCACCGTGACCACGCTGTCCGGCCCCGAGGCCGGCGCGAAGATCGTGGTGGCGGGTGCCCCCGCCGACACCGCCACCAAGACGGCGGCCGACGGTACGTACGCGCTCCGGCTCCCGGCCGGTGACTACCAGCTGACGATCACCCCGGTCGCCCGGTGCGCCACGATCGGTTCGTTCGGCGTCCAGGTCGTCGAGGGCGACGGTGCCAAGAACCTCACCCTGCCCAACCGCGGCGACCGGTTCGGCACCGTGTGCCGGACCACGCACGACACCACGTTCCCCTCCGGCGCCACCAAGCTCAGCACCAGCAGCGACTACGACGGCTCGGCCACGGTCAAGTTCCCCTTCCCCGTGGCGCTGTACGGCAAGACGTACCGGCAGGCCGGCGCGAACATTGAGGGCTACCTCAGCTTCGAGACGTCCAACAACCTCAGCGCCAACCGGACCGTCCCCTACCCGGGGCTCCCCAACGGCTCCCTCTACCCGTTCTGGGACAACCTCCAGCTGGCCACCGACGGCGGCGACATCTACTGGTCGGCCCGCGGCACCGCCCCGCACCGCGAGATCGTCGTGGAGTGGCGGAACGCGGTGACGTCCGCCGCGCGCACGCAGAGGCTCGACTTCTCCGTGGTGATCGGCGAGGACGGCACGTACTCCTTCCACTACCGCAATCCCACCGGCGGCGACTACGCGAAGGGCCTGGGCGCCACCATCGGGGCCGAGAACGCGGACGGCACCGACGCACTGGCGTACTCGTACAACGAGGCGTCCGTGAGCGACGGCCTGGCGGTCGAGTTCCGGCCCACCCGCAGCGCGGCCCTGACCGGCACCGTCATCGACGCCAACGACTCCAAGGCGCTCGCCGGAGCCACCGTCACCGTCGCGCGTGACGGCGAGCCCGTCGCCACCGGCACCACGGGGTCCGACGGCACGTACCTGGTGCAGACGCCGGTGACCGGCGACAAGACCGACTACGACGTCACCGTCACCGCCGCTCACTACGGCGCGGGAACTCGTACCGTCGCCCTCGCCACGGGCTCCACGGAACAGTTCTCCACCGCGCTGACCACCGGAAAGGTCACCGCCACCCCGGCCGCCGCGACGACCGTCGTCGTTCCCGCCGAGGAGAGCCGCCAGCGCACCCTCACCCTCGCCAACTCCGCCTCCGAATCCGGCTACACGGTCACCGAGGCCACTGGCGCCTCCTGGTTCAGCGCCGCGCCCGCACAGGGGCAGTTGGCCAAGGGCGGCGAGCAGAAGGTCGTCCTGACCTTCGACACGCACGGCGTGGCGCCGGGTACCGCTCTCAAGGGCACCGTCGTCATCGCCTCCGACAGTGGCCGCGCCCCGGAGATCAAGATTCCGGTCACCGTGTCCGTGCCCGCCTACCGCACGGCGATCGACGCCGGCGGGGCCAAGGCGTACACCGACTCCGCGTCCGACGCCTGGACCCCGGACCGGAAGTACACCGCCGGCTCGTACGGCTTCGTCGGCCAGTCCATAAAGACGAGCACCACCAACGCCATCGAGGACACCACCGACGACAAGCTGCTGCGCACCGCCCGCGAGGGCGCTCTCGAGTACCGCTTCGACCAGGTGCCGAACGGCACCTACCAGGTCGAGCTGGACTTCGCGGAGCTCGGCAAGGTCACGGCCGGACAGCGTCTCACCGACGTCCTCGCCGAGGGCTCCGTCCGCCTGCCCGACCTGGACATCGTCGCCGAGACCGGCGGCAGCTACCGGGCGCTCGCCAAGTCCTTCACGGTCACCGTCACCGACGGCCAGCTGAACGTCCGGCTGGTCGCCACCGGCGCCGAGAAGACCCTCGTCAACGCCGTCCGTGTCACCCAGCGTCCCGACCTGAGCAGCTGACCCGATGAGGAATGCAGACGTGAACCGACACAGAACACCCCGGTGGCGAGGACTGCTCACCACCGTGCTTGCCACGACCCTCGGCGCCCCCTTCCTGGGCGCCCTGCCGGCCGTCGCCGCCGACCCCGAACCGGTCCCGCCGAGCACCCTGCAGAGCAAGGCGGACAGCGCCCTGCTCAAGGACTTCACCCGGCACGACAAGGTCTCGTTCTGGGTACAGCTCGACGCGCAGGCCGACACCTCGGCCGCGAAGAGAGCCACCACCAAGACAGGTCAGGGCCGCGCAGTCCTGAAGGCCAAGACCGCCTACGCCAGAAGTTCGCAGCAGGGACTCACCGCACTGCTGAAGCAGGCCGACGCGTCCTACACGTCGTACTGGATCAGCAACACGGTCAAGGTCACCGGCAGCAAGGCCCTGGCCGCGAAGATCGCCGCCCGATCCGACGTCGCGTCGATCGAGGCCGACGACACCGTCCCGCTCCCGCCCGCGGTCAACGGCACCAACGAGGCCAAGGTCGACGGCGTCGAGTGGAACATCGACCGCATCAACGCCCCCAAGGTGTGGAACGAGTACGGGGTTCGCGGTGAGGGCACGGTCATCGGCAGCATCGACACCGGCGTCGACTACCAGCACCCCGCCCTCGCTGCCGCCTACCGCGGACTGAAGACCGACGGCACGTACGACCACGCCTACAACTGGTTCGACGCGACCCACACCTGCGGTGCGGCACAGCCCTGCGACGATCTGGGGCACGGCACCCACACGATGGGCACCATGGTCGGTGAGGACGGCGCCGGCAACTCCACAGGCGTCGCACCCGGCGCCCGCTGGATGGCGGCCAAGGCCTGCACCCCGCAGGGCTGTCCGCGCGACGCGCTGCTCGCCGCAGGGCAGTGGATGCTCGCGCCGACCGACGCCGACGGGGAGAACCCGCGCCCCGATCGCGCCCCCGACGTCATCAACAACTCATGGGGCTCCGACAGCCTGGACACCTGGTACCAGGCGATGGTGCAGTCGTGGCGGGACGCCGGGATCTTCCCGGCCTTCTCCAACGGCAACGCGGGATCGTACTGTGACACGGCCGGCTCCCCGGGCGCCTACACGAACACGTACGCCTCGGGTGCCTTCGACAGCAACAACAAGATCGCCTCGTTCTCCTCGCGCGGACCCGGCGTCGACGGCACCGTCAAGCCGAACATCGCCGCCCCCGGCGTCAACGTCCGCTCCGCCACCCCCGGTGGCGGCTACGCGGCCAAGTCGGGCACATCGATGGCCTCACCGCACACCGCGGCCACCGTCGCTCTGCTCTGGTCGGCGGCCCCGGCACTGCGCGGTGACATCACCGCCACCGAAGCGGTGCTGAACAAGGCCGCGATCGACGTCGACGACACCACCTGCGGCGGCACCGCGGCCTTCAACAACGTCTACGGCGAAGGCCGGCTCGACGCCTACGCCGCCGTCAACGCGGCCCCGCGCGACCACGTCGGCGCCCTCACCGGCACCGTCACCATCGGCGGCGAGCGGACCGCCGACGTCGAGGTCTCCGTGGCCGGTCCCACGCACGCCACCCTCACCACGAAGAAGGACGGCACCTACGCCTTCCCGCGGCTGGTCTCCGGTGCGTACACGGTGACCGTCAACAAGTTCGGCTACGTCACCGACACCGCCGAACTCACCGTCACCGACGGCGGTTCCGCCACCCACGACACGGCGCTCGCCACCGCACCCACGGGCACCCTGACCGGTACCGTGCGCAGCGAATCCGGCACCGAGGCCGACGTCGCGATCAAGGTGCAGGGCACCCCGGTCCGCGCCACGACCGCGGCCGACGGCAGCTACAAGCTGACGCTGCCCGTGGGCGGCGATTACCGGATCAGCCTGACCCCACTGAACCACTGCGCGGCCACCATCGGCATCGTGACCGACGTCGCCACGGGCACGGCCACCAAGGACGTCGCCCTCGCCACCCGCACCGACGCCTTCGGCACCACCTGCCGCCAGGTCTCCGAGGAGTTCCCCGCGGGCGACACCAGGCTCGGCATCACGTCGTACACGGCCGTCACCCCGCCCTTCCCGGTCGCCCTGTACGGCCACACGTACGACAAGGGCTGGGTCACCCGTGACGGCCAGTTGATCTTCGGCTACCTCTCCCTGCTCGACAACAGCCCGTTGCCGAACAAGGCGCCCGCCAACGGCGCGCTCTCCCCGTTCTGGGACCAGCTCGCCATGGATGCCTCCTCCGGCATCTACACGGCGGTACGCGGCACCGCCCCGCACCGTGAGTACGTCGTCGAGTGGCGCGACATGCTCATCGCCCGCGACACGACCCGGCGCATCGGCTTCGCCGCGGTGATCGGGGAGGACGGCACATACACCTTCCACTACAAGGGCATCGACCCGAGCGCCAAGGGCTTCGAGCAGGCCACCGGCGCCACCATCGGAGCCGAGAACCACGACGGCACCGACGCCCTGCAGTACTCGTACGACCAGCTCTCCGTCCGCGACGGCATGGCGATCAGCTTCCGGCCCGAGGACCACGCCGTCGTCTCCGGCACGGTGACCGACGCCAACGACGGCAAGCCGGTCGCCGGCGCCACCGTCACCGTCACCCGCGACGGGACGAGCGTCGGCACGGCGACCACCCGTTCCGACGGCGCGTACCTGACGCAGGTCCCGGTGGACGCGGCAGCCGACCACAAGGTCACGATCACGGCGCCGCACTACGCCACCGCGACCCGCACGGCCGAACTGGGCAGCCTGTCCGCGCTGCGCACCGAATCCGCCCTGACCACGGGAGCGGTGCGGGCCGACAACGGGTCCGGGTGGCAGCTGGTCGTTCCGGCGGGCGAGCAGCGCCGGCGCACCCTGACCCTCACCAACGGCGGCTCGTCCGCCGCGTACACCGTCGCGGAGAAGGCCGGCGCCTCCTGGCTGAAGATCGCCCCGGCGTCCGGCACGCTGGGTGCCGGCGCGCGGCAGCAGGTGACGCTGACCTTCGACACGGCCGCGGCCAAGCCCGGCACGGTGTACTCGGGAACCCTCGTGCTGACATCGGAGAGCGCCCGCACACCGTCGCTCTCGCTGCCGCTGAAGCTGGTCGTCCCGGCGTACCAGAAGGGTGTGGACGTGGGTGCGGACACCGCGTCCCTGGACGCACTCGGAGACACCTGGACCCAGGACCGGCCGTACGTGGAGGGCTCGTTCGGGTACGTGGGTGACAGCACCGCCCTCACCTACACCCGTAAGGACATCGCGGGTGCCGGCAGCTCCCAGGAGCAGCAACTGCTGCGTTCGGGCCGGGAAGGCGTCAGCGAGTACCGCTTCGGTGCCGTCCCGAAAGGCGTCTACCAGGTGGAGCTGGGCTTCGCCGAGCCGGCGGGAGTGAAGCCGGGACAGCGTGTCTTCGACGTGACGGCCGAAGGTGTGGAGAAGGTCGCGGACGTGGACGTCCGCCTGGAGTCGGGCGGTGCCCGGACCGCGCTGTCCAGGACGTTCACGGTCAAGGTCACCGATGGCCGGCTGGAGGTGGGCTTCAAGGCGGTCACCGGCACGACGCTGGTCAACTCGATCCGGGTGACCCAGCGCCCCGACCTGACGAGCTGATCCAGCCCGTCCACAGGCGCGAACGGGCCCGCCCCGGAAGCATTCCGGGGCGGGCCCTCGCGTTTCCACGCGTCGTTCAGCCCGCGGGGGCGGGCTCACTCAGGCCGGGGCCGGAGGGCGTAGTCGTTGAGGATCAGCGACAGGCTCGACGTGAGGCGGCGCGCGTACGGGACATGGAGGGACTCGTTCGGGCCGTGGGCGTTCGCGCCCGGGCCCAGCACACCGCAGGCCAGGAACTGCGCCTCGGGGAACTGCCGGGTCAGCTTCCCCATCAGGGGAATCGTGCCGCCCTGACCGATCCGGGCGACATCCGCCCCGTCGAAGCAGGACCTGCTCGCCGCCGACAGCGCCGCCCGGAGCCACGGCTGTTCGGCGGGTGCGTGCCAGCCGTCGGCGACGACGCGGTCGGGCGTGAACCGGACCGACGTGCCGTACGGCGGGTCCGCCTCGAGGATCCGGCCGACCTCCGCGAGGGCCGCCGCGCTGTCCACCGTGGGCGGCAGCCGCAGCGAGACCTTCACACGCGTGTGCGGACGCAGCACGTTGCCCGCCGATGCCACCGGAGGAATCCCGTCCGCTCCGGTGACCTCCAGACTGGGGCGCCAGGCCCGGTTGAGGAGAAGCTCCTCGGGATCGCGCGTCACCGGGGACGCGTTCCCGTACCAGTCGAAGCGGCCCCAGACCTGCTCGCCCAGCAGCGCCGCCGCCTCACGTGTCTGGGCGCGGCGCTGCTCCGGCACCTCGCAGTGCAGAACGTCCGGGCGCAGCGCACCCGTCGCGCCGTCCTCCAGCCGGTCCAGCAACCGCCGCAGCACCCGGAACGACGACGGCACCACACCGCCCGCGTCCCCGGAGTGCGCGCCGTCGCCGAGGACCCGTACGTCGAGCGTCCCGCCGCAGGCCCCGCGCAACGACGTGACCAGCCACAACCGTTCGTAGTCGCCCGCACCGGAGTCCAGGCAGACCACCAGGCCCACCTCGCCCATGCGCGGCGCGAGCACGGCGAACCAGTGGTCGAGGTCGGGGCTGCCCGACTCCTCACCGGCCTCGAACACGCCGACGCAGCGCGGCCGGGCCGCGCCCTGCTCGGCCAGCGCCCGCACCGCGGTCACCGACGCGGGCAGCGCGTATCCGTCGTCGGCGCCGCCGCGGCCGTACAGCCGGGTGCCGTCGAAGACCGGTTCCCACGCGGTGCGGCCCCCGGTCCATCCGTCGCCCTCGGGCTGCTTGTCGAGATGGCCATAGAACAGGACGGTCTCCTGGGCCTGTGTGCCCTCGCCCGGTATCTCGAAGAAGATCAGCGGCGTACGTCCGGGCGCGCGCAGGACCTCCACCCGCAGGCCGGGCAGCGGTACGTTCCGCAGCCACGCCGCCGCCGCGTCGACGGCACGGTCGAGGTGGCCGTGGGCCTCCCAGTCCGGGTCGTACGCGGGGCTGACCGCCGGGACGCGGATGTGCTGCCGTACGAGGGGGAGCACCTCCGTCTCCCACTGGGCGTCACAGAACTCCCGTACGGAGCCGTCCTCGGCGACACCGGCCGGGGCCTGCTCAGGCATCGGCGAGGACCCGTGCGGCCGGGGCGAACTCGATGCCGAGCAGCTCCTCCACCGGCGCGTACACATCGGGCATGTACATCGTCCGGGAGAGCAGGAGGTTCTCGGCCGGGGCGACCAGGACGCTGACCTGCTTGCCGACCTCGACGTGTGCCGACGCGAGCGGCTGCCCGTCCTCGTCGAACGTCGTGATCAGATCGGGGAACGAGGCCCGGCGGACACCGGCGACATCGAGCGCCATGTACTCGTTGACGATGTACAGGGTGGTGCGCGCCGCGTCGTCCAGGACCGCTACGCCCACGTCCAGGCCCTCCCGCTGCTCGCAGCGGTACTCGCGCACCGTGCCGGTCACGGCGATCTCGCCGCCGAGATGCTGGGCGGCGCCGAGCACACCGCCCGCCAGGAAGCGCCGGCCCAGTTCGATGGCGGAACCGATCGCGCCCGGGGCGCCGTTGCGCACCGCGTAGCCGACCTCGACGGGGTTGCGGGCGACGCCCACCCAGCCACCCGCCTCGACGGAGGCGCGCCGGACCACGTTCGACGTGGCGTCCAGACGGCCGGAGACCGAGCCCTCGACGTAGGCGTACGGCTTGCCGCCCGCGTAGCCCTGGGAGGAGAGGTAGCCCTCCTCCTGGTGCAGGCCCATCGCGCCCATCACGCTGGAGGGGTGGGCGCGGCCGTTGCAGGCCAGGTCGATGACGGGGAGGCCGGTCATCGCGGAGTGGAACCAGCCGTTGATGGTGGTCTCGGCGCCGTTCTCGTTCGTGTGAATCGCGACGAGCGGGCGCGGCAGGTCACGGCGGAGCAGTTCCAGGGCGCGCAGCAGGTGCGTGGGCAACACCTGCGGGTCGGGCGCCGCGGGGGCGCCGACCAGGGCCACCGTCGCGGTCAGGTCGTCGGCCGCGAACTCGTCGGCCGACCACAGCTCCGGTATGCCGATCTGGAGGGCCAGTTCGGCGGTGCGCAGCCCCCGCTCGACGAATCCGCCGCCGCCTCCGCCGAGTACGGCACCGCCGTACACGGCCGCGCGGATGTCGTCATGGGTCAACTGTCGCTTCACGGGGTTCTCCCAGGGTGGTTCTGTACAGGGGTGCGAGAGGACGTACGGGCCGTCCGGCTGGGCCCACTGGCCTACTTGGCGGCCTTGAACACGCCGTTGCCGAACGAGTAGAGGGCGTCACCGGCGATCGCGCCGCCGGCGAAGACCTCCAGATCGTCCTTGGCCTTCGGGCCGAGGACGCGGGGAGCGAGGACGCGGACGGCGATGCCGGCGGCGACCATCCAGCCGGCCATCGGTGTGGTGATCAGCAGACCGGTCGCCAGCAGGATGCCGAGCTGGCGCTTCGAGCCGCCGATGAGCTGCACGATCGCGCCGGGGATCGCCCACAGGGCGAGGTCCCGGGCGGTCTCCGCGGACGGGCCCGCCTTGATCGCGGCGACGTACGCGGCGTCGATCGGGGCGGTCTGCCCGTTGTCGAAGAACATCCGGTACGAGACGAGGACGACGACGATGGCGACGCCGAATCCGATCATGGCGGCGATCAGCTGCTGGCGGCGGCCCTCCATTTCGAAGGCCGGGTCGGCGTTCTCGCCGCGCAGCAGATAGCCCGCCTTCAGGTCGTACCCCATGTCGGCGAAGGCCGGGCCGGTCGCGGCGGTGAAACCGGACAGCACGACGAGCGCCTCGGGCGGGAAGCCGATGAGGATGCCGAGCAGCAGCGTGATCAGGGCGATCGCGAAGGCCGGGAACCAGCCCGAGTGCATCGACGCGATGCCGACGAGCAGTTCGTGCAGGAACGCGGCGACGGAGGCGTACAGCAGGAAGCCGATCAGCATGCCGGGGCTCATGTGCGTGGCGGCACCGGTGCCGAACGCCAGCAGGACCGAGATCACGAGGTAGGCGCCGAAGCCCAGCCGCATGGAGCTCCCCAGACGCCGGGCGCCTTCCGGCGCGCCGGCCGCGCGGGTGTCGTCCGCCGGGGTGCGCCGGACCTTCACGATGGTGCGGCCGACCTGGACCAGGGCGACCAGACCCGCCCCCATCATCATGCCGTGAGGCAGGTACATGGCGCCCAGGTCGAGGCCGAACAGCGGGTCGGCGTACTGGTTGAACAGCAGGCCGACGCCGAAGGCGGCCATGGCACCGAAACCGCCGATCAGGGCCACGCCGAACGCCGACATCGGCAGCGTGAACGCGGCTCCGACCAGGCCGGTCACCAGCCCCAGGCCGAGCACCTTGGCGCGGCGCCCGCCCTCGTCGCCGGCCTTGATGGCCTGGGCGGCGGCCAGACCGGGCGGCCAGGGGTTCTTCGCGGGGAACGCCGGGGTGTCGTACATCCGGTAGAGCAGCCAGGCGTCGACCAGCATCGCGGCGGAGACGCCGATCAGCATCGGGATGATCATGTCGTCCATCCCGAACAGGAACGGGATGCCGATCGGCAGGAACAGGCTGTTCGCGGCGCCGAACGTGGCCGAGGAGATGCTGGTCTGCGCGAGGTTCTGGGCGTGCACCGAGCGGAATCCGCGGAACCAGACGAGCGGCACGCGGGCCAGCGTCATCGCGGCCAGCGCGCCGATCAGCGAGGTGCTCGGGGTGACGCCGAGCGTGGCGAGCAGCTGTACGCCCACGATCGCGCCGAACACGCTGAGCACCACGGTGAGGATCAGGTTGCCGGGCGCGAGGGCGCGGGGATGGCGCAGGCCCTCACTCGCGGGGTGCGAGGTCTCTGCCTGGGGAGAGGCGTCAGTGCTCATGGGTCTTCGGTGCTCCCGTACGGGTGGGCGCCTTGTCAGTCGCCTGGGGAAGTTCTAAAATATGGAACAGCATCTGAATATCTGGATCTCTTTGGATCATCCATATGGCGCATTCCGCCGTCAAGGGCTGAGCCGGGATTCTCGAAATGTGGGCGGTCCGGAGTCACGGACGAGGGGCGGTCAAGAGGACGCCCGGGCGCCCTTTACGATCGGACGACACGACTCGGGTGAGCTCGGGGGAGGCGGGAGAACGGTGAGCACACTCGCCAACGCGCGCGATGTCCTGCAGTTGATGGCACGTCTGCAGCGCGACCTGACCGTGACGGATGTCGCGGGGGCGCTGGACCTGCCCAAGAGCTCCGTGTCGCGGACGCTGAGCATGATGGCCGACTACGGCTTCCTCGACCGCGACCCGACGAGCCGCGCCTACCGCCCCGGCGTACTCGTCATGGAGGCCTCGTACCACTTCCGCGCCTCGCGCAGCACGGCCTCGCTCCTGGAGGAGGAGCTGGCCAGGCTGGTCGCCGACATCGGGTACACCGGATACGTGGACGTGCTCGACGGGCCCGAGTCGCTCGTGCTCCACATGCGGCTCGGGACGACCGGCGCCCTCCAGGCCTACACCCCGGCCGGCACCCGGGCCCCGGCCTACGCCAGCTCCATGGGCCGGGCGCTGCTCGCCCGCCTGGACGACGCGCAGGTGCTGCGCCTCGTCGACGCGCGCCTGGAGCAGAGCACGGGCTCCGCCCCGCGCACCCCCGGTGAGCTGACCTCCTGCCTGGCCCGCGTCCGTGCCGACGGCTGGGAGTCATCCCGCGGCGAGTACGTGCCGAACGTCGCGGGCGTCTCCGCCGCCGTCCTCGACAGCGACACCGGGCAGATCTTCGGCATAGGCGTCGCGCTGCCCGCGCCCGAGCTGCACGACGGGAACGCGGCCCGCTTCGGCCGGGCGGTACGGGACGCCGCGCTGCGCGTCGGCAAGCGCATCGGCGACCCGTACTGGCTGCGGTACGTCGAGACCGACGCCGACCGCTGAGGCCCTCAGTCCAGCAGGGGGCCGAGGGCGGCGCCCACCACCGCACCCGGCGTCAGGACCGGCACGGTGAGCCCCGCCGCGCGCAGTGACCGGCGGTGCCGCGCCCCGTAGCCCATGCAGTCGAGCATCAGGGCGTTCGCGCCCGCCTCGAGATGGGTGCAGGCCGCCGCGAGCAGGGCCGCCTCGTTGTCGGCGTACGGCGAGGCCGTGGTGAACGCGGGGTCCGGGACGACGGACCGCCACTTCTCGCGAGCCTCGGTCACCTGCTCGGGCAGTGGTACGACGAACCCGACGCGGCTGCCCCGCAGGACGGTCCCGACATATCCCGTGACCAGGACGTCCGGCTCGACGAGCCGTGCCCGCCGGGTCCGCAGTCCGGGGAACGCGCCGGTGCACAGGAGCACGATGATGTCGGCGCCCGCGTCCTCCACCTGATCGACACGGGTCTGCAGCCCGGCCCCGACGGCATCGGCGTCCAGGGTCACGGAACTGCCGTCGGCCAGTCGGCTCAGCAGGGTCGCGCGACCCGCCGTCGCCCCGAAGCGGAGCTCGGCCTCCTGGCGGGTCAGACCGTCGAGCACACCTGCGTGCCGGACGCGTGCGTTCACCGGCAGGTGCGCCTCGATGGCTTCGGACAGGTCCGGACGCGGGGCCTGACCGATGGTCAGGAAGGTGAGCGTGTGCACGGCGCCTCATCTTTCATGAGTTCCAGATAATGGATATGAGTTCCGGATTAAGGTAGTCGGAGGCTCCGCGTGTGGGTAGAGGTCCGTGACGCCCGGACAGTCACACGGCCCCTGCACGCCGCGATCCCCCTGGGCGTGGCCCAGGGGGATCGCGGCGTGGACTCCCGGCGATCAGCCGGGAGGGGGTCAGGACAGCTTGAACGTCGTCATCTGGTGGATGTTGTTGTCCGGGCTGAGGACGCGCCCGCCCAGCTCCTCCGCCATCCGGTCGTAGCCGGTGGTGTTGAAGTTGAGCGAGATCATCTCCTCGGCTCCGTCACCGTCGAGGTCGACGGCGAGGTAGTTGCGGCCGCCCGAGGCGTTGCCGCTGCCGAGGGCGCTGCTGAAGGAGTCCCCGCTGGTGAGGATCGCGGGGTCCCACGCCCCCACGCCGCCCTCGACGCCGCCGGCCAGCAGCTTGCGCCCGCCCGGGCCGGTGATGAACTGGGTGGTGCGCAGCGGCGCGGACACCGAGCCCTTGCCGTCCTTGCCGTCGGCGCCGAACACACGGATGGTGCCGAAGCTGGTGGCGAGCAGGCCGTCGTCCGCGTCACCGGTGAAGAAGTTGCCGTGCGACCACGGGCTGCCGGTCACCGTCTGGTGCAGCAGCTCGCCGGTGCGCCCGTCGCGGATCTCCGCGACGACGTAGGCGGACGCGGCAGAGGTCGAGTCGAAGTTGGGAACGGCCTGCACGATCCACGTGTAGACGACGGCGTGGCCGTCGGCGTAGGGGATGTTCGGCGAGGCGTAGACGCCGTGGTCCAGCAGTGCGCCGTGGATCTTTCCGTCCACGGCTTCGGCCGGGGCCTTGGGGGAGGCGGTCCAACGGACGTTGCCGTTCTTGCCGTTGAGTGCGACACCGTCCACCGCCACGGTGTCGAGTCCCATCGCGCCGACGCTGGTGTACTGGGTGTAGACGCGTCCGTCGGCGGCGGTGGTGTCGGAGAAGACGACGTCTCCGGAGCCGGTGGGTGCCGCGTACTGCCAGAGCTTCTTGCCGTTGCCGTTGTAGGCGCGCAGGGCGTCGGTGGGGACGAGGATCTCGTCCTTGCCCTTCCCGTTGACGTCGGCGACGGTGACGGAGCGGACGAAGGTGCCCGCGCTGTTGCCGCCGTCGATGGTGGTGAGGGTCTTGCCGGTGCGTGCGTCGAGGACGACGGTGGCGGTGTCCGCGGCGACGATGATCTCGGGCTTGCTGTCGCCGGTGACGTCACCGGTCTCGATGGCGTGGACCTGGCCGGTGACGGTGGCCTGCCACAGCTTCTTCGGCTTGCCGGTGAGCAGCGAGCCGCCCTCGTAGGCCCACACACCGTGCGAGGCTCCGCCGGCGACGACGTCCTGCTTCTTGTCGCCGTCGACGTCGAGGGCCTTCGCGAACGACAGCTCGCCCTGGAGCGGGGTGAGGTTCTGCTCGGCACCCTTGGCGAGGTCGAAGGTGCGGACGTTCTGTTCCTGGTCGACGACCCGGACGTGCTGTCCGCTCTTGTCACTGAAGACCTGCTGGAACATCGGCGACGCGGTGTTGTCCCGGTGCTCCCAGCGCACGGCGCCCTTGCCGTTGAACACCGTCAGGTCGGCCCTGCCGCCACCGCCGGCGTTCTCGGCGGTGTCCATGCCGGTGTCGTTCTGCGCGGAGGCGGCCAGGCTGCCGTTCACGATGTCCAGGCGCCAGGTGCTGGCACCGTCCTCGAGGTTGTCGGCGTTCCGCTTGGTGGTGTGTGACCACAGCGCGGTATCGGGGCTGGTGCCGTCCAGGACGCGGACGGTGGAGGCGTTGACGTAGAGGTCGGGATCGAAACTGGACTCCGCGACCGCGTACTCGGTCTTCTTGGTGCCCTTGAGGTCGCCGATGGTCATGGCCGTGGGAACGACGTTGGAGCGGCTGTCGAGGGTGGCGCGGGCGCCGGTGCCCACGGCGTAGGAGACGATCTCGTAGCGGACGCCGTCGGCGGGGTCGGCCTGTTCCAGGGCGACGAGCCGGTTGCGCGTGGTGTCCAGGTGCAGCTGGCGGCTGTAGAGGGCGCTGTCGGTGTGCCAGCTGACGGACCCGTCGGTCACGTCGAGCACGAGCGTGCGGCTGCTGCTCGGCGTGGTGGCGGTCTTCTGCAGGTCCCAGGAGACCGAGGCCTTGCCGTCACCGGCGGACTCCAGCGCGCCCCAGGTCGCGTCGGTGTGCTGGGTGTCGTAGGCCCAGGTGGTGGTGGGGGTCAGTGCGCCGTCGGCGTAGGAGAAGCGGGTGCCGTAGAGGGTTGCCGTCTCGTCCGCCGGGGCGTTCTGGTTGTACGCGGGCGTGTTGCCGACGAGCAGGGTGCCCTCGACGAGCTTGACCGAGGTCGCGTACGAGTACAGCTTCGACCAGAGCATCTTGCCGGTTCTGCCGTCCAGGACGGTCACGAACGTGCCCGTGGGCAGGGTGGAGCCGGGCGAGGTGATCGGACGGTAGGGCGAGGAGCCGACGCTCGCGGAGAAGACGAGGTCGGGGGTGCCGTCGCCGGTCAGGTCTCCGGCATCGAAGCCCTGGTCGGAGGCGGGGGTGAACGGGCTGACCGCGTTGTAGCCCATCATGACGTGCGCCGGGTAGGGCTCGACCTGCCACACGCGCTGCGGCTCGGCCTGCCAGTCCGTGTAGAGCGAGGCGTTGCTGCGGGCCCAGGCGGTGGTGCCGTCGGCCTTGTGGAGCTGTACGTTGCCGAGGCTGTGGACGGTGAAGTAGCTGCCGTCGGAGCCCGCCGGAATCGTCGCACCGAGACCGCGCACACCCTCCAGGGCGGAGGTGTTGGTGAAGGTGACAGGCGCGGAGGCATCGGTGCCGGCCGCGTCGAGTCCGGAGACCGGAGCGTCGTCGGCGGCACCGGCCGTGCCGTCACCGGCGTTGATGGACTTGAGGTTGTCGCCGTAGACGTCGACGCCCATGTGGGTGGCGAGTTCGTCGGCCTGCCGGCTGGTGAGCTTCATCGCGGAGCCGTCGTCGCCGGTGGCGGCGAGGGCGTGCGGGGCCGCCGTGAGGGCGAGGCCGGCGGCCACCAGGGTGGAGGCCAGGCGCAGGGCGCGCCTTGAGGTGCGGGTTGTCATTACTTGGCTCCCTGCGCGATGCGGATGGCGGAACCGTTGGTCAGTACCGTCTGGTTGAAGGAGTACTGGAGGGCGTCGGTGCCGGTCTGGTTCTCGATGCCGACGGTGGCCTTGCCGCCGTTGCCGGGGACGGTCTTGTACTGGAAGGTGATCGCGCCGGTCGCCTCTTCGAAGACGGCCTCGAAGGTGACGCGGTCGGTGCCACCGTCGGCGAAGAGCGCCTTGTTCCACACGATGGCGAAGGTGCGCTTGCCGGTCTTGCCGGTGGTCGCGGTCTGCACGGACGACTTGTTGTCGAGCACCAGGTCGTCCCAGAACGGGGCGACGATGCCGTCGGGCTTCGCTGCGGCGGGCAGGGCGGTGTTGACGTAGTCACCGACACGAGGGGCCAGGAAGTTGATCAGACCGTTCGTGGTGACCGCGGCACTGGTGTAGGAGGCGCCGTAGAACTTCACCGGGAAGGGCAGCGCGATGTTCTTCGCGTCCTCGTCACCGGACACGGCGACCTTCGTCGAACCCGCGATCCAGGCGTACGTGCCCGGGGTGCAGCTGTTGCCGTAGGCGTCGGAACGGGCCGGGAGCCGCACGTTCACCGTCTTGTCGGCGTCGATGGTGAGCTCGGTGCTGTCCACACCGTTGCACCGCACCGGGACGGGCGGGGTGGTGGTGAGGGTGAACGCGCCCTCGGAGACCCGGGGGAGTGTGAACCTGCCGGTGGCGTCCGTGGTGACGGCCGGGACAGGTGTGCCCTCGACCGCGACGGTGGCCTTGGCCAGTGGCTTGCCGGTGACGTCCAGGACGGTGCCGGACACGGCGTGCTGCGGCACGGCGTCCAGGGTGAAGTCCCGGGTCAGGGACTGGCTCTCGGCGACGGTGACATCGTTGTCGCTACCGGTCGCGTAGCCGTAGCCGCTGTAGGAGAAGTCGTACGTTCCCGCGGCCAGGGTCAGCCGGTAGGTGCCGTCACCGCCGGTGGTCACGCTGCGCGTCGTGCCGTCGGTGGTGGCGCTGACGGTGACGCCGGCCAGGGCGGTGCCGGTGGCCTTGTCGGTGGCCCTGCCGGTGATGGTGGCCGCGATGTGCGGGGCCTTGTCGATGGAGGAGAGGATGTCGAGCTTGCCCTCGCCCCAGACGTTGTTCATTCCGGCGGTGCCGCCGCAGTGCGTGTCGTCGACATCGGACGCGCCCTGGTTCAGCAGCGCGCGGGTCTCGTCGATCTTCCCGATCAGGGAGGGCGCGGCCGACCACAGGAGTGCGACGGCGCCGGCGACGTGCGGGGTCGCCATCGACGTACCGGACTCGACCATGTACGAGGAGCCGGGCCAGGTGGAACGGACGTCGACGCCGGGAGCGGAGATGTTCGGCTTCATCGAGTTGTCGACCAGCGAGGGGCCGAAACCGGAGAAGTCGGCGATCTTGCCGTTCACGTCGTAGGCGCCGACACCGTAGGCGGGTGCCTGCGAGCCGGGGGCGTGGGCGGTGGAGCAGGTCGCCCCGTCACCGTCGTTGCCGGCGGCGAACGCCTCGAAGATCCCGGCGGAGTTCCACGCCTCGACTATGTCCTGGTAGAAGGTGGTGTCACCGCCGCCCCAGGAGTTGTTCACGATGTTCGGCGCGAGCTCGGGGCGCGGGTTCTGCCCGGTGTGGTCGGTCGGGGCGAGGATCCACTGACCGGCCTTCAGGAGGTACTCGTCCGAGCACTCGTCGCTCTCGCAGCCCTTGGCCGCGATCCACTTGGCGTTCGGTGCGACGCCGACACCGCCCTTGCCGACCATGGTGCCCATGGTGTGGGTGCCGTGGCCGTTGTTGTCGCACGGGGTGCCGTCGGCTGCACAGTTCCCGGTCGGGTCGTAGAAGTTGTAGTCGTGGCTGAAGGAGCCGTCGCCGTTGTTGCCCCGGTAGTTCGCCACCAGATCCGGGTGGTTGTACTGCACACCCGAGTCGACGTTCGCGATGACGATGCCCTCACCGCGGTCCTCGTACTGCGACCACACCTGATCGGCCTTGATGTCCTTCACACCCCACTCCGGGGCGTCGTCGGCAGCCGTGCCGCCCGTGGCGGCGGAGACCTTGCTCTCCGTCTCGTCGAGCCTGTAGGTCTGCTCCTTGACGATGCGGGCGACATCCGGCCGCTTCGCGAGCCGGTCGACCAGGGCCTGGTCGCCGGTGACCTGGACGGCGTTGGCGATCCAGTAGTCCTGGTGGCCGACCTTCTCCTTGTCGAGGAAGGTGTTCAGCGACTTCTGGCTGGTCTTCGCGTGGGAGCGCAGCTCGCTGAACGCGGACTTGGCCTTCGCGGCGTGGGACTGCTTCTTCTTGGCGGCGGACAGGTCCGCCTGGTCCTTGAGGACGACGAAGAAAGAGGCCTGGCCGCCGCCGTCAACGGCGTTCAGCAGCGCGGAGTCGACCTTGGGGGACGGTGCGGCGTCGGCGTCGGCTGCCGCGGCCGTGGAAAGCGGTGCGGTCAGCAGAGCGGACACGGTGAAGGCGGCCGCCGCCCAGACGGCGCGGCCACGCCACGGCGGTTGGTGCAGGTGCATCGGGGTGAGCTCCTCCAGAAACGGTACGGGGGAGCTCGGACACTAGACAGACGCCGTTACTCGGGCATTACAGGGCGGGCTCGCCATTGCCGGACAAGCCCGCCGAGACGGTCCGCCGTCCGCGGTTCTCCGGCGGGACGCCGTGTCAGGGGCTGGTGCCCGGGCGCGGCGTGAACGCGGTCAGCCGATGGCCGAGTCCCGCACGGTGCAGGTGTCGGTGTCCGCCGGGCACCAGTGGGTGCGGCCGCCCACCAGATGCAGTTCGAGATCCGCGTCCCGCATCCCGTTGCGATCGAGGGCGGCACGCAGCGCGGTGGGTGCCGGCTGGGGCGGCAGCCCGAGTACGCCGATGACCACGACGCCGTTGCGGCCCTCGACGGAGGCGATCTGCCATTTCCCGGTGGCGGCCCATCTCTCGGCGACCGGGCGGGCGTCGGCAGCCAGGGAGCGGTCCCTGGCCACGGTGATCGTCCCGGTGGTCAGCGGCACGGCGATCAGGAGCATGAGCCCCACCACGGCCGCCAGCGAACCACCGTGGAACCGGCCCACGGCGAAGCCCGACTCCTGCGCCACGCCCCTTACGCCGAAGACGAGGAAGACGATCGTGCCGGTCGCCACGATGGCCGCCACGTTCGTCGCGAACAGCAGCGTGGACTCTCCGGCGTCGTGATAGCGGCCCACCGTGAGAAGGAGCCCGGTCACGGCCAGCGGCGGCACCAGGGAGATGGCGATCGCCACACCCGGCAGCGTGTCCGAGATGTCCGCGCGCACCAGCGCGAAGGCGCCCACGGTGCCGGTGGCCAGCGCGGCGAGCAGGTCGATCAGACGCGGGCTGATCCGGGACGTGACCTGGCTGTTGGAGGCGAACGCGTCCGGCGGAGCGGCGATCCACCCGAGAAGCATGCCGACCGCCACCACGGCCAGCGCACCGCCCAGCACCAGCAGGACGCACCGCACCACCTGCGACCGGTCGGCGAGGACCAGCGCCAGTGCGCTGCCCAGGATCGGAGTCATCAGCGGAGCCACGATCATCGCCCCGATGACGGTCGCCGTCGAGTCGCCGACCACGCCCGCGCTCGCGATGACCGAGGCCAGGACGAGCAGTCCCCAGAACCGGGTCGAGCCGGGGCTGCGCAGCCCCTTCTCGATGAAGAGCGCATCGCTCATCCGGCGGAGGGTGGCGGCGTCGACGGATGCCATGGGCGTTCTCCTTGCCGAAAACAGCTAAGGGACCAGGCAGGCGCGGACCGGCCCGTGCCGGTCCGCGCCGCCGTGGCCGGTCGGGTCAGGGAGTGACGATGGTGAAGTCCGGGTCCGGCGGGCTGAGGTGGCCGAGGAGTTCGGTGATCTTCGCCGCGTCCCCGGTGATGGTGGCGCGTCCCGGAAGTTCCGACGGGGGGAGGCTGCCCAGCAGGACGGCACGCAGCGCGGCCTCGTCCAGAGCAACCTCGACGTCGGGGGAGGAGACAGCCGGTCCGGTCCCGGCGATGTGGGTGAGCACGCCGTTGCGCAGCCGCAGGGTGACGGGCTCCCCGCCCGTCACGTTCCAGCGCACGGTGATGTCCGCGTCCCAGCTGCGAGGACCGTCGACCCGGATGGACAGGGCGTCGAAGAGCTGGTCCAGCGAGAGGACGCGGAGGAAGTCCGCAGACGCTGTGGTGGTCGGCGACCCGACCGGGCCCCGGCGAAGTTCCAGGGCACCCGTCAGGTAGAAGTTGCGCCAGGTCCCGTTCTCGCTGCCGTACCCCAGCTGCTCCAGCGCGTCCGCCTGCAGAGCCAGGGCCTCCGCGTGGGTCGGGTCCGCGAAGACGACATGGTTCACGACCTGCGCGACCCAGCGGAAGTCGCCTTCGGCGAACGCGTCACGCGCCCGCCGCACCACCTCGTCGGCGCCCCCCATGAAGTCCACATACCGCTTCGACGCCTCGACGGGCGGGTGCTCCCACAGATGGGCCGGGTTCCCGTCGAACCAGCCCATGTACCGCTGGTAGACGGCCTTGGTGTTGTGACTGACGGAGCCGTAGTAGCCGTGGGTGTGCCAGGCCCGCTCCAGCGCCGGAGGCATCTCCATCGCCTCGGCGATCTCCAGGGGCGTCATGCCCTGGTTGATCATCCGCAGTGTCTGGTCGTGCAGGTAGGCGTACAGGTCGCGCTGTTCGGAGAGGAACGACTTCGCCTTCTCCCGGCCCCACACGGGCCAGTGGTGGGAGGCGAAGGCGACGTCGGTGGAGTCGCCGAACAGGGTGACCGCCTCGGTCAGATACATGGCCCAGACCCGCGGGTCGCGGACCTCCGCACCCCGGAGGGTCAGCAGGTTGTGCAGGTTGTGGGTCGCGTTCTCGGCGAGGCACAGTGCCGCATGGCCGGGGAAGTGGATGTTCAGCTCGGAGGGGGCCTCGGTGCCGGGGGTGAGCTGGAAGACCATGCGGATGCCGTCGACGGTCTCCGTCTGCCCGGTGCGGGTGATATCGAGCGTCGGCGGGATCAGGCCGACCGAACCCGTCGAGGTCGTCTGCCCCAGCCCTGCACCGATCTGTCCCTGCGGGCCCTTGGGCAGGGCGGCCCCGTACATGTAGGCGGCGCGGCGTGCCATCGCCGTTCCCGCGTACACGTTCTCGCTGACCGCGTGCTCCAGAAAGCCCTCCGGTGCGATCACCGGCACCCCGGCCGCGACCTCCTCGGCGGTGACCACGCCCTTCACTCCACCGAAATGGTCGACATGACTGTGCGTGTACAGCACCGCGGTGACCGGGCGGTCGCCGCGGTGGCTGCGGTAGAGCGCCAGGGCCGCGGCGGCGGTCTCTGAGGAGATCAGCGGGTCGATCACCAGGACGCCGCGCTCTCCCTCGACCACCGTCATGTTCGACAGATCGAATCCGCGGATCTGGTAGATGCCCTCCACGACCTCGAACAGACCGTGATCGGCGACCAGGCGGCTCTGCCGCCACAGACTCGGATTGGCGGTGGGCGGGCACTCCTGCGCCAGGAACCCGTAGGCGTCGAGATTCCAGACGGACGTGCCGTCGGCCGTGCTGATCTTGCTGCTCTCCGCCGTTCCCATGAACCCGCGCCGGGCGTCGTCCATGTCCTGGGTGTCATCGAACGGGAACCGGCTCCGAACTTCCTCGTTGGCCCGGCTGATCGAGGACTGGGCAGGCTTCGACTGGGTGTTCCCGGACATGGTGCGCTCCCTCGCGGCAGACTGGGGCAGCCCGTCGGCGACCCCGTCCGCCAGCCTTGCCGCGGCGTCACTCCGCTGCCAGCGGAGCTACTCCGAACGGATCAGGCGCGAACGCGGACGGCGGAGCACCAGCCGGGGGCGCACGCTCCCGGCCGAGCACGGGAGAGGCGGCCGGGCTCCCCAAAGCCCGGCCGCCTCTCCCGTGAGTGTCAGGTCCCGATCAGCAACGACCCGCCGGGCGGTCGCGCTTCACGAGGTTCGTGTAGCCGGTGGTGCCGTCAAGCCACAGGACCCGCTGGCCCTCGTCGGCTGCGCCGAACGTCTGCTCGCCGCGGTTGCAGGAGACGCGCTGCGCGCCGCCCTTGCCGTCGGGGGCGATCTGGTACAGCTTCATCATCGTGTCGTTGGCCCACGAGGTGGCCGGGGGGACGGTCGAGATGCTGACCGCGTCGTCGGAGGCCGTCAGCGAGTAGGCGTACAGGGAGCCTTCGCCCGCCTCCGGGGTGACGGTGACCGGGTTCGAGCCGTCGAGGTCCGCGCGGCGCACCGCGGCCTTGCCGGTGTCGGTGGCGTCGTCGTCCTCGATCCAGAAGACACCGTCGTCGGTGATCGCGGTCTGGCCGATGCCCATGGTGTCGTCGGAGGCGGGCATCGTCGTCTTGGTGTGGGTCGCCGTGTCGAAGACCTCGACGCCGACCTTCATGTTGCCGTTCGCGTCGGGGGCCACCTTGGCGTAGGCGATCTTGCCGTCCTTGATGGAGGCCAGGCCCGAGATGTTGTAGGGACGGCCGCCGTCGACCAGGCCGTACTCGCCGGTCTTCATGTTGACGTACCGGACGTTCGTGACACCGTACTGCGGGTTGAGGGCGGTGTACGCGACCCAGTCGCCGTCCACGACGAGGCCGGTGACGTCGCTTCCGATGCCGTCGATCCTCTTGGCGAGGCCGCCGCCGACCGGGCGGGCCATGATGAAGATGCCCTGGCTGCTGTAGTCGGCCCACACCACCGTCTTGCCGTCGGTGTTGGCGTAGACGTTGTAGTCGCCGTTGTTGGCGCTCACCAGCTGCGGCTGGCCCTTGCCGGAGGTGTTGCCCAGCCACACCGAGTACGGCTCGCTGCCGTCCTCGTTGGAGCGGGAGACGGCGTACTTGCCGCCGGCCGCGCCCACGCCGGTGCTGGCGACGTTTACCTTGGAGATGAGCGTGTCGGTGTCGACGCCGAGGGCCTTCTCCCAGCCGGGGACGATGCCGTGCGCGTCGAAGGACCGCTTGACGGTCGCCAGCTGGGCCTTGGTGGCGCCCAGCTCCTTCGCGGCGGCGATGACCGCGGCGCGGCCCTCGGTGAAGCCGTCGAGGGGGGTCATGTACGCGGACAGGGCACGGTAGACGTACTGGTCGGCGAGCTCGGCGCCGAGGTCCTGGCGCATGTCCCACAGCGCGCCGGAGAAGATCGTCGAGTTGAGGTGGACGCCGCCGTTGTCACCGCTGTAGGTGACGCCGATGAAGTTCTTCGACGTGGTGGCGCCGTCGTTCAGGTCGCGCAGGGCGCACTCGCGGGGGCCCGCGGTGGTGCACAGGTCCTCGCCGAGGAGACCGGCGTCCGGGTCGTCCATCGACTGGCCGTTGGCCTCCAGGTCGATGGCGTTGCCGAAGTAGTCGGCGATCGCCTCGTTCATGGCGCCGGACTGGCCCGCGTAGACCAGGTTCGCGGTGTGCTCGACGACGCCGTGGGTCATCTCGTGGCCGACGACGTCGGTGTCGGCGGAGAAGGTGCGGTAGTCGCCGCCACCCTGGCCGTACACCATCTTCTGGCCGTCCCAGAAAGCGTTGTTGTACGGCTGGCCCCGCTGGACGACGCCGACCAGGGAGTAGATGTAGCCGTCCTGGCCGTCGAGGCCCTTCCGGCCGAAGTGGTTCTTGTAGTAGTCGTAGACCTTGCCGGCGGCCCAGTGGGCGTCCACGGCGCCGGAGTTGGTGTACTCCTCACCGAGTTCCGGGGTGGCCGGCTGGAAGTACTTGATGCCGGTGGGCCAGACACCGGAGGCGCTGGACGCCTCACGGCCTCGGGCGTCGTACGTGGCGAGCATGGGGCCCGCGTACGGGGAGTCGTCCGCGGCCCGCTTGCTGTAGTCGATCATCTGCAGGAGACCCTTGGTGTCCTTGTACAGATTGATGTCGACCTTCTGGCCGTTGTAGCGGAGGCCGCTGCCCTTGACGACGAGCTGGTCGGCGGCCGCGGTGGAGGCGTCGGCGGGGGCCGCGACGCCTTCCGTCGCGCCGGTGGCCGTGCCCGTGGCGCCGAAGGTCTTGATGCCGCTGTACTGCATGACCGGGAAGCCGGACTGCGCGTCGATGTACACCTCCTGCTGCACCGGCGAGCCGTCGGCCGGGTTGGTGCCCGTGACGGTGATGTGCCGGGTGAGCACGCCGGTGCCCTGCGGGAGGATCGTGACGTCGCCGGCCGTGCCGGTGAACTCCGCCGCGGCCTGCTTCTCGCCCTTGGCCGGGGCGCGCAGGAGGCCGCCGCCGAACCGGGTGGTGACGGCGCCGACGGCGCGCTCGATCGCGGTCTTCTCGGAGACCTTCGGGGTGACCGAGTCGAGCTTCAGCTGGGTGAAGTAGTTGCCCGAGGTGCCGGTGACGGCGCGCTTGCCGTCCTTCTTGGTCATCCGGACCAGGTACTGGCCGCCGAGAACCTCGACGCCCTTGTACTTCTGCTGGAGGCGGACCGTCTCCTTGCCGCCCTTCTCGGTGGTGGTCCCGACGGAGGTCAGGTCCGTGGCCGAGGTGTCGGCGATGTGGTACCGGCTCTTCTTCGCCTTCAGGTGGCCGCGCGCGGCGTCGGCGGCGCTGCCGGTGGCGGTCACCGACTCGTGCAGATCGGTGACGAGCGACGGAGTCTCGGTCTCGGCTCCCGGCGTCACCTCGGACGAGGCGGACGCGGTCGCGGTGTCCGCATGGGCGGCCGGTATCGCTGTCACCAACAGGCCTGCGGCGGCCAGCACTGCGGCTATGCCCTGACCGACGACCATGCTGCCGGCCCCCTGTCCTGCTCTGGCTGATCTCTTGCGTGCTGAACTCCGCACGGTGCTCCTCCGGTGCCATTTCTGCATGAACGGATATCGGATACGGACATGCAAGTACCGGGACAGGGGTGTGAACAATGCGTTCCGGGTGTGCACTTGTGGACGTCCACACTTGTGTGGCCTGCATTGACAGGCGAGAATCCGGCCAGTGGGGCTGACTGGGTGGGACACGCAATGGCAGGCGCTCGGGCTCGGGGCGGACGAACTCCGGGTGTACGAAGCGCTGCTCGACGTACCCGAACCACACCCCTCCCGTACCGCGCTCGCTCAGTCCCTGGGGCTGACCGCACGCCGGGTCACGAACGCGCTCGATCAGCTGGCCGAACACGGCTTCACCCACCCGGCCCGAGGGGCGGCGGGGTTGCCCGCCGCCGTGGCTCCCGCGACCGCGCTGCGGAACCTGATTCATCTGAGGCAGGCCGAAGTCCTGCACAGGTCGGCCGAGTTGGAGGAGCTGACCGGCTCCGTCGACCGGATCGCCGCCCAGCTGCTGAGTTCCGTGAACACCCCCCGCGCCACCGGCATCGAGACGGTCCGCGGCGGCGCCGCGATCGCCGCCCGGGTTGCCTCGCTGCTGGTGTCGGCGAGCGAGGAGGTGGCACTCCTGGACCGGCCGCCCTACGCGGCCAGCCAGCCGGACGGGATGCCCGCTCCCCTCGACGTCGCCGAGCCGGTCCGGCGCGGGGTACGGGTGCGCGTCGCGGTGGACCGCGAGGGGCTCAGCTTCCAGGGACGCGCCCGGGGCCTGGGCGATCTGGCCGTGCAGGGCGTACAGATACGGGTCGGCACGGATCTGCCGACGAAGTTGATCACCGTCGACCGCAGGGTGACCCTGCTGCCGCCGACGGACGCGGCGGACCCGACGGCCTCGGCCCTGGTCGTGAGCGACTCGCTGCTGAGCAACGCTCTGGTGCCGTTGTTCGAGTCCGTATGGGAGCGGGCGCTCCCGATCGGGTCCGTCACTCACAACCAGATCACGGACGAGGACCGGGAGCTGCTGACCATGCTCGCCTCCGGCTTCAAGGACGAGGCGATGGCCAGGCGCCTGGACATGCACGTTCATACGGTCCGCCGCCGTATCACCCGGCTGATGCACGACCTCAACGCGCAGACCCGCTTCCAGGCCGGGGTGCAGGCCGCGCTCCGGGGCTGGCTGACGGTGTGAGGCACCGGCCGCCGGTTCAGGGCCACACCGAAGGTGTGCCCGCCCGGCCGCCCGACGGTGAGCGGACACCTGGGCATCGCCTCGCCTGCCCCCCTCGGTACTGTGGCTTCGTATGACCGACACCGAGATCGAGATCACCGCAGACCTGGTACGCGACTTGCTGCGGGAGCAGCATCCGGACCTCGCGGGCCTGGCCATCCGCGAGGTGGCGGGTGGCTGGGGCAACCAGATGTGGCGGCTGGGGGACGAGCTGGCCGTGCGCATGCAGCGCATGGACCCCACCCCGGAGCTCCAGTTCAACGAGCGGAAGTGGCTGCCCGTGCTGGCTCCTCGCCTGCCGCTCCCGGTGCCGACCCCGGTGCGTTGGGGCGAGCCGTCCGAGCGCTTCCCCAAGCACTGGACCGTGATGACGTGGGTCAGCGGCGAGCCGCTGGACCACGGCTCGATCAGCCGCGGCGCCCACGCCGCCGACACGCTGGCGGGCTTCCTCCGGGCGCTTCATGTGGAGGCGCCCGCCGATGCGCCGACCAATACGGGCCGCGGTGCCCATCCGAGGGACTGCACGGACAGCTTCGAGCACTTCTACCGGGCCGTTGCCCCCGAGGAGCTCGCGGCCGACATCCAGGCCGTCTGGGACGACGCCGCCGCGGCCGACGGGTGGGAGGGCCCGCCGGTGTGGGTGCACGGCGATCTCCATCCCGCGAACGTCGTCGTCTCGGACGGAACGCTCTCGGGCATCATCGACTTCGGCGACATGTTCGCCGGCGATCCGGCGTGGGACCTCGCCGCCGCATGGGTGCTGTTGCCCGCGGGCAGTGCCGCACGTTTCTTCGACACGTATGCGCGGGCGGACGAGGCGGCGATCCGGCGCGCCCGCGGGCTGGCCGCGCTGAAGAGCCTCTTCCTGATGCTCATGGGGCAGAACGGAGACCGGGGCCTTCCCGGCGGCAAGCCGAACTGGGGGCCGGCGGGCCGGGAGGCACTCGATCGTGTTCTGAAGGGCGTCTGAGGCGGACCGAGTACGGTCCCACGGCACTTCCTCGTCGCCGCCGGGCCGCCGTCAGCGGTGATGGGCGGGCCGGCGGCGCTGCTCGGGGTCGGTCAGGGCCGGCCGTCGGTAGTCGATGTCCGCGGGGTTGAGTGTGACGCCTGGGGCGACGATCTCGTCCAGGCGGTCCAGGACCTCGTCGTCGAGCCGGACCTCGGCGGCGGCGAGCTGGTCGGTGAGCTGCTCGACCGTGCGGGCGCCGAGGATCACCGAGGTGACGCCCGGATGGGTCGTCGCGAAGGCAAGCGCCAGGTGTGTCAGGGAGATTCCCGCCTCGTCCGCCAAGGCCGAGAGCTGCTCGACGGCGTCGAGCTTGCGCTGGTTGCCCGGCAGGTCGAGGCTGAACTTGTGGGCTACAGCCTGCCGGAACCAGTTCATCTCGATCGGCTTGTCGCGGCGGAACCGCCCGGTCAGCCAGCCGCTGTTGAGCGGACTCCAGGTCAGTACGCCGAGCCCGTACTTCTGGGCGGTGGGCAGCACGTCCGCCTCGATCCCGCGTACGAAGACGGAGTACGGGGGCTGCTCGGTGTGGAAGGGGATGTGGCCCCTGCGGTCGGCGGTCCACCGGGCCTCGACGAGTTGTTCGGCGGGGAAGTCGGAGGTCCCGATGGCCATGATCTTGCCCGCGCGCACCAGGTCGGACAGGACCGAGAGCGTCTCGTCGATGTCCGTGCCCGGGTCCGGGCGGTGCACCTGGTAGAGGTCGATGCGGTCCGTACTCAAGCGGCGCAGGCTGTCATCGACAGCTTTGGTGAGCCAACGGCGGGAGTTTCCCTGCCGGTTGGGATCCGTGTCCTTGAAGCGGACCGGGAAGTGCCCCTTCGTCGCGAGCACGACCTCGTCGCGACGGTCGCGGACGGCCTTGCCCACGATCTCCTCGGCCTCGCCGCCCGAGTACTGGTCGGCGGTGTCGATGAGGTTGATCCCGGCGTCCAGGGCCGTGTGGATCAACCGGGCCGCATCGTCGTGGTCCGCGTTCCCCCACGCCCCCAGCCGCAGGGTGCCCAGCGCGAACTTGCTGACCGATATGCCGGTGCGGCCGAGCTTCCTGTGCTGCATCACTTACTGCTCCTTGCTGTCGCATCTCCCGCAGGACGGGACGGAGTTGCTACCTCTCCGACGCCAAGAACCTAGAACATGCGTCACGAATGTTGCAAGTAGCCTCTCTGGAGGAGTGCCGATGTAGCATGTCGGTGTGACGGTGCGGAAGAAGCAGCAAACGGAACAGCAGGCGAAACGGCCCCTGCGGGCCGACACCGAACGGACCGTGCGGACGATCCTGGAGGCGGCCGAGCGCGTCCTGGCCACCAACCCGGCGGCGACCATGGAACAGTTCGCCCGGGCCGCCGGTGTCGCCCGGACCACGGTCCACCGCCGGTTCGCCACGCGTGAGGCACTCCTGGACGACCTCACCGGCTGGGCCGCCCGGCAGTTCGCGGCCGCCGTCGACAGTGCCCGGCCGGACGCCGCACCGCCGCTGGTCGCCCTCTACCAGGTCACGGCCAACGTCCTCCGCGTGAAGACCGACTGGTCGTTCGCCATGAACCGCGCGGCCGAGGACACCCACCCCGAGGCGGCCCGCATCCACGCCGAGGTCCGAGCCACCTGCGTAGACCTCTTCCGTCGCGCCCAGGAAGCGGGCGTGCTGCGCCCCGACATCGAACTCGACTGGACCCGGCGCGTCTACTACGCCCTCATCCACGAGGCCGCCAAGGAGGGAGCGGGAGGCGGTGACACGGACGCGCTCGCTACCCGGGTCGTGGACACGCTGTTGCGAGGCGCCGGGACTCCCGCCGGACTCGCCGGGCAGACCGGAATCTGAGAGCCGGGTCCAGGCGTCCTCCCCGTGACCGACGGCGCGCAGAGGGGCGGGATGTGGAAGCGCTCGCTCGGCCCATCCGGACGGAGAGGCTTCCACAGGTCGGAAGGCGAGGCGCCAGGATCAGGACCATGGTTCGCCAACTATGCTTCGGCATAACGCTTTTGGGCGTCGGCGGTAAGTCGCTCGCTTCCTCGCTCGACGGTGCGGTTCTCGGCATTCCGTACGGAGGGGGAGGGCATGCGGGGCGCATTGCTCGCGGGGCGCTACCGGCTGGGCGATCCCATCGGTTCCGGAGGCATGGGGACCGTGTGGCGGGCCACGGACACCTACCGCCAGCGTGGCGTCGCGGTGAAGACGGTGACCGGCCTGGCCGAGGGCATGACCTCGGAGACCACCGGCAGGTTCCGCCGAGAGGTCCAGGTCGCCTCCCGGCTGCACCACCCGCACATCGTGGAGATGCACGACGCCGGTGAGGCGGTCGTGGACGGGCGTCCGGTGCTGTACCTGGTCATGGAGGAGATCCCCGGTGAGCCGCTGAGTCGGGTGCTCGCCGTGCGAAGCCCCGCGCTGGCCGAGATCGCCCGATGGGGCGCTGAGATCTGCGACGCGCTCGCCGCCATGCACGGCGAGGGAGTCGTGCACCGGGACCTGAAGCCGGCAAACGTGATGATCGGCCCCGACGGGCATGTGACCGTGCTGGACTTCGGCATCGCGCGGCTCGACGCCACCGGCATCGACCTGACGACACTCACCCGAACCGGCCATGTCCTGGGCACCGTCGCCTTCATGTCCCCTGAGCAGGCGGGCGGCGGGGGAGAGGTCGGCGCACCTAGCGACCTCTACTCCCTGGGCTGTCTCCTGTACGCCGCACTTGTGGGCAGGCCGCCGTTCTCCGAAGGGCCCTGGCAGCGCATTCTGTTGCGACATCTCGACGAGGTGCCCGCCGCCCCCGGCCTGCGGCGCAGTGGCCTTCCGCTGGAGTGGGACACCCTGCTGCTGGAGCTCCTCGCCAAGCAGCCGGAGGACCGTCCGCCGACTGCGCGGGCGGTACGGGAGCGGCTTGAGGCCCTGCCCCTCCCGCGGGTCGCGCCCGCCGAGGACCTGCCGCGCGACTCCGTCCCGCCCGAGGCCGCATCCGCGACGGCTCAGGGTTCCGGCGCGACCCTTGTCGATCCCGACGCGGTGGCGACCGCCGCGGTGACGCGGGACGAGTCCGGTCCGCCGGAACCTGCGCCGGGCGTGGCGGCCGGGACGTCCGATCTGAGGGCCGCGGACACGGTGACGCACAACGAGGTGCCGGTGCCCGCGGTCCACCCACCCACCGGAATCCGGTCCGGCGCCCCGGAGCGGACCCCCTCGGGCCCGGGGGATGTGATCTCCCGCAGCCTGACCTGGGGACAGCTCCTGGGGTTCGTCGCCGGCGTCCTGGTACTTCTGGTCGGGCTGGTGGCGGTCATCCTGATCATGACGGGACGCGGGGCGGGACAGTCCGCGGGCACTTCCGGCCTGATCGTCATGGGCGGCTTCGCCGCCTTCGTCCTGTTCGGCGTCCTGTACGCCGCGCACGGCATGTACGTCGAGGTCTGGCGACCGCGCCGGATCGACCGCCACCTCGGCAGGTGGTCGTGGACGAACGAGCGGGCCGAAGCGTTAACCGCCGTCCGCTGGGCGATGCGGAAGGGCCGCCGGATCGAGGTCGTCTTCGAACCGGAGGGCGGTGGGTGCGTGACGTACGTCATCGTCCCGAGCCACTTCGTCGAGGCCGGTCTCGTGGGCCGCACGGAGTCGGGCGAGGAGGTCCTGTTCCCCGACGGCCGACTACTGACGGTCGTGGCCATATAGGACGACGGGGGCTGAAGGGCGGGGTTCGGCTGCGTTCCGGCGCTATCCGGGATGCGGACACCGCACACCACCGGTCTGCGGAACTCCTCTCTCCCGCTCTTCTCAAGCGTGCTGCAGAAGGCTGGTGTCGGGCAGGCGAGCCCGGGGTGCGGTGCCGTATGGACGCCTCGTGCTGTTTCAATGCCCCTGGATCACTGGCGAGGAGGGGTTTTGTCGGATCTGGCCAAGAGCGACCCCCGGATAGGGATCAACTGGAGCGGACAGTGCTTCGTTGGAGTGTTCCGGCCCCGGAACGCCACCCCCCTGACGGACACCTCCCTCAGCACGACGGACATCACGCCGCCCCACCCTCGCCCGCATGTGAGCCCCGGCCTCAGGTCCCCAGGGGTGCAGGAAGGACAAGTACGTGGATGACACCACCCCGAGTGAGCCCGAGCAGCAGGCGCTGTTCGGGTGGGCGGACACGGACACGGACACGGACGCGGAGACGGGCACGTCGCCCAAGTTCCGGGACTCCCCGGAGGCGCGCCGGATGCTCGACGTACGCGAGGTCTACGCCGAGCCGGCGGCCCTGGACTCACCGCGAGGGCGGCAGATCATGTCCCGGGTCCCGGGTGCGCGCGTGACGGAGGTCGCGAGTCACTGGCGTATCCCCTCCCTGCACGGCAACGACGGGAACATCTCCCGATGGGTCCGCATCAAGTCGGAAACGCTCGTCCTCGGGGTGAAGCAGTCGCTCGGGACGCGCCCCAACGGCAGGTCGGCCGACTGGATCGCCCCCGGCGCCTCCAACGGGTGCGCGATGGCATGCGCCTACTGTTACGTCCCCCGGCGCAAGGGCTATGCCAACCCCATCACGCTGTTCACCAACATCGAGGCGATCGTGGCCCACATCCGCCGCCACGTACGGGCCCAGGGGCCGAAGACGGAGCCCAACCAGTGCGACCCCGCGGCCTGGGTCTACGACATCGGAGAGAACGGCGACTGCTCCGTCGACGCGTTGGTCAGTGACAACACGGCCGATCTCATCGCCGCGTTCCGTGGCCTGCCCACGGCTAAGGCTTCCTTCGCCACGAAGTTCGTCAATCCCGACCTGCTGGCACTCGATCCCCAGGGCCGCACCAGGGTGCGCTTCTCCCTCATGCCGCCCGAGGACGCCAGGCTGCTGGACATCCGTACCAGCCCGGTCGCCGAGCGGATCGATGCGGCTGCCGACTTCCTCGATGCCGGCTACGAGGTCCATTTCAACCTCTCGCCCGTCGTCCTGCGACCGGGATGGCAGCGGGACTGGGCCGCCCTGCTCACTCACCTGGACGACGTCGTGCCCGCACGCGTGAAGCGGCAGGCGGCTGCCGAGATCATCATGCTGACCCACAACGAGGCACTGCACGAGGTCAACCTGGGCTGGCACCCTCGCGCCGAGGAGGTGCTGTGGCAGCCCGCCGCCCAGGAGACCAAGCGCTCGCAGAACGGAGCACTCAATGTCCGGTACTCCCTGGAGATCAAGCGGCAGTCACTGACGCGGATTCAGCAGCTGCTGTCCACGCACACACCGTGGCTGCGCGTCAGGTACGCCTTCTGAGGACGCCTCTCGCCCAGCAGGCCCCGCAGGGCTGGTGTCCTCGTTCGGACCGCGGGCGCGGGAGTGGCGGGTGGGACCTCGATGTGGCGAGGCACGCCCTCCTCGGCTCCGCCGAGTCGGACCGCCTCGCAAGGTGCGATCGATCCTCCCCTGGGCGGAGCCTTCCTGCCTCCCTGCCCGCCGCCTTCCTACCTCGTTGCGCAGCTCGCGGCTCCGCGCTCACTTGGGCGGCATGAGGACTGTGTCGATGATGTAGACAGTGGCGTTGGCGGTCTTGACGTTGCCACAGACAATCTTCGCCGTGTCATTGACCTCGTAGGACTTGGCCGAGCCGTCGGTCGTGAGCTTGCTGCCCTCCAAGGTCTTGAACGACCCGTTCGGCAGCTCGCTGGGCGCAATGGGCTGGCCCACCACGTGGTACGTGAGGATCTTGGTGAGCATCGCCTTGTTGCTCAGGACCTTGGCCAGGTCTGCCTTCGGGATCTTCTTGAAGGCATCGTTGGTCGGCGCGAAGACGGTGATGTCCTTCGCGTTGTTCAGCGTGTCGACCAGGCCGGCCTTCTTGACGGCGGTGACGAGCGTGGACAGTGCCGGATTGTGCGACGCGGCGGTGGCTACCGGGTCTTTGGCCATGCCCGCGGCGCTGCCGGCACCTTCCTTCGGCAGCGAGGCGCAGGCGGGCCCGAAGGGTCCGCTGTCGGTGGCGTGGGCCGCGGGGGCCAGCAGGCCGATCGACACGGGCAGTGCGACTGCAGCACCCGCGAGAGCGGCTGCTGTCCGAATGGTGCGATGCGTAGTCATGGTGGGTTCCTCGGGTGAGAGAGGTGCGGCGAAACCGTTGGAACGATTCCGCGGAGGCCGGAGGGGCCGTCCCCGGGCGGGCCCCTGCCGACAGGGCAAACGAGCAGCCCTCATCAAGTGATTCGACGCCGAATACGGTGCGGATTGGTATGGATTCGCAGAATTCGGCGAATTCCGTTGCGCTCGTTGGAGATCTCGATCGCGCTGCGCGCGTGACCTGTTACACCATGTGCGCGGAACGAAGGAATGGGTAGTCGGCGCATGCGGTTCTGTATCCTCGCGCGACGCCGATTTACCCACGTCGCGGCGCCGCAGAGCCTATAGCCCTTTCCGTATGCGGTGGCGACGTACCGTAAAGGAATGAAGGCCGAGGGAGCTGAGCCATCGATGACGGAATATCGCGTCGCCTTCGACGCGGGAAGGCCGGACGGTCGTGCCTGCATCCACCTGGGAGAGCTGGCTTCCCCAGGAGATCCGGCAGTACGAGGCTGTTCGGAGTGCCTTGAATCGGGGAAGAGGTGGCTTCATCTTCGACAGTGTCTGAGCTGTGGTCACGTCGGCTGCTGCGACAGCTCGCGCGGAAAGCATGCTCAGGATCACGCCGAGAGCAGCGGCCATCCAGTGGCTCGGTCAATTGAGCGCGGCGAAGACTGGGCTTGGTGTTACGCGGACGAGCTGTTTCTCACGCCGAACGGTGGTCCGGGCATGGCGA
Source organism: Streptomyces sp. NBC_01257 (assembly GCF_035917255.1). NCBI lineage: Bacteria > Bacillati > Actinomycetota > Actinomycetes > Kitasatosporales > Streptomycetaceae > Streptomyces > Streptomyces sp. NBC_01257. The sequence goes on along the minus strand of NZ_CP108472.1, from coordinate 265,738 downwards.
CCTGAGGATTGTTCCCCAGAGGCAGAGGTAGAAGCGCACACGTACGTGTACCCGACGCGGCTTATCGGAATCTCGACGCCCGGCCTCCGCCGGATCACCCGGTGGATAGCTTGTGGACGATCGTGTCGTCGGGGTCCAGCCGTCGCCCGTCCGCAGACAGTACTTCGAGTGCGCGGAGGGGCTGCCCCTCTCGGCTGTCGACCAATTCTGAGTGCGGTTCGTCGGGGGCGAAGGAGTTCTGTTCGCCCCACTGCCGCAGCGCCACGATGACGGGGAAGAGTGCCTTGCCCTTCGGGGTCAGTACGTACTCGCGGTAGGCGCTGCCGTCCGAGGCGGGGACGTTTTCGAGGACGCCGCCGGCGACCAGGGTGCGCAGGCGCGCGGTGAGGATGTTCTTGGCCACGCCGAGGCTGCGCTGGAACTCCCCGAAGCGCCGGCTGCCGTCGAAGGCGTCCCGCACGATCAGCAGGGACCACCAGTCGCCGATCGCGTCCACCGACCGTGCGACGGGGCACTCGCTGTCGTCGAAACGTGTCCTGGTCACCATGACGCCTCTCCTTCCATGCTGGTTGCAACATGCTACCAAAAAAGCTACCTTCATCACTGGTAGCAAGATGAAACCGGATCGGATGGGTCGAGGGGGGCTGATGTCCAGCAAGGGCGAGACGGCTGCACGGCGGACCGAGGTGCGAAGTGCGGGTGGTGCCGCGCCTGTTCCGTCCCGCGGCGTGTTCATTCTGTTCGCCGTCGCCTGCGGGGCCGCGGTGGCCAACGTCTACTTCTCCCAGCCGCTCCTGGTGACGATGGGGCGCGACCTCGGCATGAGCCCGGGACTCGTCGGCAGCGTCGTCACCCTCACGCATGTCGGATACGGGCTGGGGCTCTTCTTTCTCGTACCGCTGGGTGACGCGGTCGACCGCAGGCGGCTCATCGCCGCCCAGTTGCTGCTTCTGGTGGTGGCGCTGGCCGTGGTGGCCTCCGCCCGTACGCCGGTGATCCTGCTGGCGGGGATGGCCGCGACGGGGCTTCTCGCGGTCGTCACGCAGACGCTGGTGGCCTTCGCGGCATCGCTGGCCCCTTCCGCCGGGCGCGGGCGGGTCGTCGGTCTGGTCACGAGCGGCGTGGTCATCGGCATCCTGCTCGCCCGCACCGCCTCCGGCCTCATGGCCGACTTCGCGGGCTGGCGCTCCGTCTACCTCGCCTCGGCGTCGCTCACCGCTCTGCTCGCCCTGGTCCTGTACCGAGTACTGCCACGCGACATCGGCGCCCGTCCGACGACCCTGCGCTACGGGCAGCTCCTGCGCTCCACGATCACACTCTTCGCGCGTGAACGACTGCTTCGGCTCCGGGCCCTGTTCGGACTGCTGATCTTCGCGGCCTTCAGCACCCTGTGGAGCAGCATCGCGCTACCGCTCAGTGAAGCCCCGTACTTCCTGTCCCACAGCGAGATCGGGGCACTCGGGCTTGTCGGTGTCGTGGGCGCCCTGGCCGCGAACGCGGCCGGCCGGCTGAACGACCGCGGACTCTCCCGACGGACCACGGGTATCGCCCTGGCGCTGCTCGTTGCCTCATGGCTTCCCCTTGCCTTCACCCGTAGCTCGCTCGGGGCGCTGGTCGTCGGAGTGATCCTTCTCGATCTCGCCGTACAGGCGGTCCATGTCACCAACCAGACCCTCATCTACGCGCTGTATCCGGACGCCGGCAGTCGGCTGATCGGCGGATACATGGTCTTCTACTCGGTCGGCAGCGCCACCGGCGCCATCGCCGCAACCTCTCTCTACGCGGTGGCCGGCTGGGGCGCCGTATGCCTACTGGGTGCCGGGTTCAGCTGCCTGGGGCTCGCGCTGTGGGTGTTCACCCGGCGCAGTTCGTCGGGTCCCGCCGTCGAGGCGGGTTCTCGCGGCGAAGACTGATCGTCCTCGGTCCGCGAGTGATCCGAAGGGCGACCGGGGGCAACCTTCCTCCACCGCAACGGAGTTGAGCCGGACAGTCGGACGTCGACACTTTGTCCCCCCACAGATAAAAGTTCGAGCCTGGCGTGTCAAAGGGGTTTCTGACTGATGAAAAAGCCATTACCTTCCTGCTCTGTACCGGATAACAAGGACGCGTTCGCCCGACTCCCTCCCAGGGCGCCCGTGTCCCCGGCGCGACGGCGCGCGCCTGTGCGAGACCCCCCAGCCCCGTTGCCTTACGGAGGATGCGCGTGCACAGGAGACTCACCCGGCCACTCGCGGCGCTCGCCAGTACCCTGCTCGCTGCCGCGGGCGCCCTCACCGTCCAGCAGAACCAGGCCGAAGCGGCCGCCGCAGAACCCGAGTTCCAGCAGGTCACCCTCGCCAAGGGGGTGGCCGAGACCGGCGAGCCGATGACGCTCACCGTCCTGCCCGACCGGTCCGTCCTGCACACGTCGCGGGACGGGACCCTGCGCCTCACCGACGCGGCCGGCACCACCAAGGTCGCCGGGAAACTGGACGTCTACTCGCACGACGAGGAAGGCCTCCAGGGCGTCGGCGTCGACCCCGCCTTCACCACGAACCGCTTCGTCTACCTCTACTACGCCCCGAAGCTCACCACTCCCTCCGGGGACGCCCCCGCGGACGGCTCGGCCGCCGACTTCGCCCCCTTCGACGGCGTCAACCGGCTCTCCCGGTTCGTCCTGAAGGCGGACGGCACCCTGGACACCGCCAGTGAGAAGAAGGTCCTGGACGTCCCCGCGAGCCGTGGGCTGTGCTGCCACGTCGGGGGCGACATCGACTTCGACGCCCAGGGCAACCTGTACCTCTCCACCGGGGACGACAGCAATCCCTTCGCCTCCGATGGCTACACCCCGATCGACGAGCGGCCCACCCGCAACCCGGCGTACGACGCACAGCGCTCGGCCGGCAACACCAACGACCTGCGCGGCAAGGTCCTCCGGATCAAGGTCAACGCCGACGGCGGCTACTCCGTCCCCGCGGGCAACCTCTTCGCCCCCGGCACCGCCAAGACCCGACCCGAGATCTACGCCATGGGCTTCCGCAACCCCTTCCGGATGACCGTCGACAAGCCCACCGGCACGGTCTACCTGGGCGACTACGGCCCCGACGCCGGCACCGCGAGCGCCACCCGCGGGCCCGCCGGGCAGGTCGAGTTCAACCGGATCACCAAGGCCGGCAACTTCGGCTGGCCCTACTGCACCGGCAAGAACGACGCCTACGTCGACTACAACTTCGCCACCTCGACGTCTGGCGCCGCCTTCTCCTGCTCGGCCCCCAAGAACACCTCGCCGAACAACACCGGCCTGACCGACCTCCCCCCGGTCCAGCCCGCCTGGATCCCCTACGACGGAGGCTCGGTCCCGGAGTTCGGCAGCGGTTCCGAGTCACCCATGGGCGGCCCGGTCTACCACTACGACGCGGCCTCGACCTCCGACGTCAAGTTCCCCGAGAGCTTCGACGGGGACTTCTTCGCAGGCGAATTCGGCCGCAAGTGGATCAAGCGCATCGAACAGACCGGCGACGGCACCGTGCAGTCCATCAACGCCTTCCCCTGGCAGGGCACCCAGGTCATGGACATGGCCTTCGGCCCCGACGGTGCGTTGTACGTCCTCGACTACGGCACCGGCTACTTCAACGGGGACGAGAACAGCGCGGTCTACCGCATCGAGAACGTCACCGGCGGACGGTCCCCGCTCGCCCAGGCCTCGGCCGACCGCACCTCCGGCAAGTCCCCGCTCGCCGTGCAGTTCTCATCGGCGGGAACCTCCGACCCCGACGGCGACCCGCTGTCCTACGCCTGGAAGTTCGGTGACGGCGGCACCTCTACCGCGGCCAGCCCCGCGCACACCTACACCGCCAACGGTCAGTACACCGCGGAGCTGACCGTCTCCGACGGCACAGGCCGGACCGCGACCGCATCCGTCACCGTGACCGTGGGCAACACCGCACCCACCGTGAAACTGGAACTGCCCCTCGACGGCCGGATCATCGACCCGGGCGCCGCGGTGCCGTTCAAGGTGACCGTCACCGACCCCGAGGACGGCACCATCGACTGCTCGAAGGTCAAGGTCACCTTCATCATCGGCCACGACAGCCACGGCCACCCGCAGACCTCGGCGAACGGCTGCTCCGGCACCGTACTGACCATCGCCGACGGCGAGCACGATCCCAACGCCAACATCTTCGGCGTCTGGGACGCCGAGTACACCGACAAGGGCGCGAACGGGCAGCCCGCCCTGACCAGCCACGACGAGCACATCAGCCAGCCCAGCCACCGCCAGGCCGAGCACTACGGAGGCTCCGCCGGGGTGACGGTCGTCAGCCACACCGCGGCCCACGGAGGCAAGACCGTGGGCAACATCGAGAACGGCGACTGGATCTCCTTCAAGCCGTACGCGCTCGACAACGCGATGAAGCTGACCGCCCGCGTCTCCTCCGCCGGGGCGGGCGGCACGCTCGAAGTGCGCGCGGGCTCGCCCACCGGCACCCTGCTCGGGTCCGTGGCCGTTCCCGTCACGGGAAGCTGGGAGACGTTCCAGGACGTCTCCACGAACCTGGCCAACCGCCCGGCCGGCACCACGACGCTGCACCTCGTCTTCAAGGGCGGCAGCGGAGCCCTCTTCGACGTGGACGAGTTCGCCGTCACCACCTCGGGCGTCACCGGTCCGCGGGAGGGCGCCATCAACGGCATCGGCGGCAAGTGCGTCGACGTGGCCGCCGGTGCGACGGCCGACGGGACACAGATCCAGCTGTACACGTGCAATCAGACGGCCGCCCAGAAGTGGACCGTCGGCACCGACGACACCCTTCGCGCGCTCGGCAAGTGCATGGACATCAGCGGGGCCGGCACGGCCAACGGCACCAAGGTCCAGCTCTACGGGTGCAACGGCTCCGGGGCCCAGAAGTGGACCCCGCAGGCCGACGGGACGCTGAAGAACCCGGCGTCCGGCAAGTGCCTGGACGCGGAGGGCGTGTCCTCCGCGGACCGCACCAGGCTCCACCTGTGGACCTGCGGCACCGGCGCCAACCAGAAGTGGATCCTGCCATGAGACGACGACCGGTCCGGCCTCTCGGCCGCCTCGCCTGCTGGGCCGCCTGCGGCCTGCTCGGCGCCGCGGCGCTGCCCACGGCTGTGGCGACCGCCACCCCCGAACCCGCCTCCACCGAACTCCCGGCATCAGCCCCGGCGAAGGCCGCCGCCGCGGATCCCGCCTACGACGTGCTGGTCTTCTCCAAGACCGCCGGATTCCGCCACTCCTCCATCGACGAAGGCATCACCGCCCTGCGCGAGCTGGGCGCGGCCAACAACTTCTCCGTCACCGCGACCGAGGACGCCGCGGCCTTCACTCCGGCCAATCTCGCCGGATACGAGGCCGTCGTCTTCCTGTCCACCACCGGCGACGTCCTCGACGCCACCCAGCAGACGGCATTCGAGGGCTACATGGCGGCGGGCGGCGGCTACGTCGGCGTGCACGCGGCGGCCGACACGGAGTACGACTGGACCTGGTACGCGGGCCTGGCCGGCGCACTGTTCCAGTCCCACCCGGCGATCCAGCCCGCCACGGTCAAGGTGGAGGACCGCGCCCACGACGCCACGGCCCACCTCGGCCCGACCTGGCAGCGTACCGACGAGTGGTACAACTACCGCACCAACCCGCGTACGTCGGCCCATGTCCTCGCCTCGCTCGACGAGTCCAGCTACAGCGGCGGCAGCATGAGCGGCGACCACCCCATCGCCTGGTGCAAGGACTACGCCGGCGGGCGCGCCTTCTACACCGGCGGCGGTCACACCGAGGAGTCGTACACCGACCCGGCCTTCCGCCGCCATCTGCTCGGCGGCATCCGCTGGGCGGCCGAACTGACCGAGGCCGACTGCCGTCCGGAGACCGGCTACACCACCCTCTACGGGACCGCGGGCACCGCCGGCTGGAAGCAGGCGGGCCCGGGCGCGTTCACCGAATCCGACGCCACCCTGACCTCCGGCGGCGGCCTCGGGCTCCTCTGGTACCAGGCCAAGGAGTACACGTCGTACTCCCTGAAACTCGACTGGCGCCAGGCGGGCGACGACAACTCCGGTGTCTTCGTGGGCTTCCCCGCCTCCGACGACCCCTGGTCGGCCGTCAACAACGGCTACGAGATCCAGATCGACGCCACCGACACCCCCGACCGCACCACCGGCTCCGTCTACGGCTTCAAGTCCGCCGACCTCGCCTCCCGCGACGCGGCCCTGAACCCGCCGGGGGAGTGGAACACCTACGAGATCCGGGTCGAGGGCGAGCGCCTCCAGCTCTTCCTCAACGGCCGCCGCATCAACGACTTCACCAACACCGACCCCGCCCGCAGCCTCCAGCAGGGCCACATCGGCCTGCAGAACCACGGGGACGGGGACGACGTCTCCTTCCGGAACGTCCGGATCAAGGAACTCGGCGCCGCGTCCGGCCCCAGGGAGGGAGCCATCACGGGCATCGGCGGGAAGTGCGTCGATGTGGCCGCGGCCGCGTCGGCGGACGGCACGCAGATCCAGCTGTACACGTGCAATCAGTCGGCCGCGCAGAAGTGGACGGTCGGTACGGACAGCACGCTGCGGGCGCTGGGCAAGTGCATGGACGTCAGCGGAGGTGGTTCGGCGAACGGCACCAAGATCCAGCTCTACGGGTGCAACGGTTCCGGCGCACAGAAGTGGACCGCGGGCGCCGACGGAACCTTGCGGAACCCGCAGTCCGGGAAGTGCCTCGACGCAGAGGGCGTCTCCTCCGCCGACCGCACCAGGCTGCACCTGTGGACGTGCGGCACGGGCGCCAACCAGAAATGGGTCCTCCCCAGCTGAGTGACCCGCTCGACACCGGCAACGGCGCGGAGGGCGCCGGTGCCGGGACCGGCCGCTCCCATGGGCCGGTGACGGCGGCAGGGCGCGACGCCGAAGCGCCCTGCCGCCGTTCCTCGTCCACTTCTCCGACAAGCCGCTTGGTAAGGCCGTTGAGCCGGTGGGGACCGCCTCACGTCAACCGTGCGCGAGATCGCCCAGTACTTCGCGGGCGGCCCGTGCTCCCGATGCCAACGCGCCTTGTACGGAGCCGGTCGCCCGATGGTCCCCGCAGACGTACCTGCCCGGTGAGAAGCGTGTCGTACGGCTCAGCGGCCAGGGTGGGTTCATCGCGGGCAGGGCCCTCTCGACCGTGTGGACGGCGATCTGCTGCCAGCGGCCGGTATCGGTGCCGTAGAGGTCGGCCAGCCGTCGAAGCACGGCCTCGCCCGCGCCGGGCCGGTCGGCGCCCAGGACCGAGCTGGAGACGAGCGCGGTTCCGGGCGGGGCGTAGGTGGGTGCGACCTCGGTGAGCACGCAGGTGTTCAGTACGGTTCCGGCGCCGTCCACCACCAAGGTCGGCTCGGCCAGGGGCGAGCTCGCGACCGCGTGGTAGTACGTGGTCACCGTGCGGCCCTCCGGCACGGGCAGGCCGGGCAGCAGCCGGGCCGCCGCGGCGGCCTCCGTCGCCACCACCACGGATCCGGCCGGCAGCTCACGGCCGTCCGCCAGAAGCACCCCCGACGCGGTGACCCCGGCGACCGGTGTCTCCAGCCGGAGGACACCGTCGGGCAGACCGGCGGCCAGCTGGGCGGGGACTGCGCCGATGCCGTCGGCGGGCAGGCAGAGGGTTCCCCGGACCATGCTCCGCAGCACCATGTGGAAGAAGCGGGCGGAGGTCTCCAGCCGGTCCTCCAGGAACACACCGGACAGGAACGGCCGCAGGACTTCGTCGACCGCCTTGGCCGAGAGCCCTGCGCGGGACAGGGCGTCAGCGGTGGAACGGTCCGGCCGCCCTTTGACGCATGCGGCAGGCAGCAGGGAGTCACGCGCGGCGAGCGCCGCCATCGCGGCCAGGTCCCGGCCCGTCAGAACCTTGCCGGGCAGCAGGGTTCCGGCCTTCTCCGGCCGCCGAGTCGGGTCGGCGAGAGAGACGGGGCCGGTCGGCGTGTGCACGATGATGCCCGGAGTGAACGGCCGCAACCGCAGGCTCCGCAACGCCAGACGCCGCTTCACCTGTGGATAGGCGGTGTTGAACACCTGGAACCCGCGGTCCAGCAGAAACCCGTCCGCCCGGTCCGTGCGCATGCGGCCGCCCACGCCGTCGGACGCCTCGAGAAGTGCCACCTGCTGCCCGGAGCCGCACAGATCCAGGGCGCAGGCCAGCCCGGCGAGGCCCGCTCCTACGACGACGACGTCCGGAGTCCGGCGATGCCGAGTGGTCATGTCCGTCATGTTCCTCTTCCTCCGGCACGGATCTGTGCATGGCGAAGGCGAATGCTCCCGCCTTCGCGTCAGCCTGTTGAACCACATCTGAGGCGCTCCTGAACGGAATCGCCGAGTGCGCGGAGCGCGTCGCCCCGACTCGTCGTGTGCGAGATGAACGGGCCGGACCTCACCACCCCACCCGAACACGTTCCGTCCGCCGAATCCAGGCGACACCGCGGTCATGCACCCCCGGAAGGTCTGCCCGGCGGAGCGCGACGGTGTACCCGCCGTTTGAAAATTTCTGCCGGGCGTCGGCCGTTCGTACAGCTCATCCGGACGGAAGCTGGTATAGACCACTAACGAAACGAGAAAACTATTTACCGCGCATGCGTTCCTGTGGCTCACTGTGTCGTGTTCGCGACAACTGGACGCGCGTAGACCGTCGCGGAACCGCATCTCCCCCCACAAGCAGGAGGCCGTCTTGTCGACCCGGAGCATCTCCCTCCAGTCCGTCCAGAAGAGACTCACCGCGGTTGGTGTCGTCGGTACGAGCGCCACGCTGTTGTTCGCCCTGATGTCCGGCACTGCGTCATCGGCGCCCTTGCCGGACAGCCCCGTGCCGTACGGCAAGGGCTACATGGGCGTCGGTTACGTCCAGGACAGCGAGGACTTCAAACCGGACACCCGCCCACTGCACCTCGACGCCGGGACGGACGCCGGCCTCAAGGCGAACCCCGAGGGCGTCGACGTCTCCAGCTGGCAGGGGGGCATCAACTGGAGCTCGGTCCGTGGCGCGGGCATCGAGTTCGCCTGGATGAAGGCGACCGAGGGCCTGACGTACAAGGACCCGACGTTCAGTGCCAACTACCTGAACGCCTACAACGCCGGTGTGATCCGCGGCGCGTACCACTTCGCACGGCCGGATGTCTCTGGTGGCGCGGCGCAGGCCGACTTCTTCGCGAGCAACGGTGGCGCCTGGTCCCGCGACAACCTCACGCTCCCCGGCGTACTCGACATCGAGGGCAGCTGCTACGGCTACTCCCAGGCGGCCATGCGGCAGTGGGTCCTCGACTTCTACAACACGTACAAGGCCCGCACGGGACGTGACGTGGTCATCTACACCAGCCCGAGCTGGTGGAACTCCTGCACCGGGGGCTGGAACGGCATGTCCGCCCTCAGCCCCCTGTGGGTGGCGCACTGGACCACGGCCGGCAGCCCCAGCATTCCGGCGGGCTTCCCGTTCTGGACGGTCTGGCAGTACAGCTCCACCGGCGCGGTGAGCGGCGTCTCGGGCAACGTCGACCGCGACCGCTTCAGTGGTGACCGCTCCCGCCTGCTGGCTCTGGCCAACAACACCCCGTGACCTCGGGTGCCGGTGCCGGACCGCGGTGACCCTCCGGGCCGTGGCATCCGTGCGAGGGCGTGGGCCGGAGCGGCCGGACCCGGTCGCTCCGGCCCACGCGTTCCCTGCCGGGATCCGGCCCGGTCCCACGACCGTTCGTGAAGGAGCAAGCCATGAGTGCGACACCACCCCTCAGCAGGCGCGGTGCCCTGGTCGCCGGAGCCGCGGCCCTGGCCGGCGGGCTGGGACTGGCCACCGGTTCGGAAGCGGCCGTGCGGATGCCCGAGAACGCCCGCCTCCGCGCCGCCGCCCTGTCGCCCCAGCAGCGCGCCGCGCAGTGCGTCATCCACTCCTACCCCGGACTCACGCCACCCGCCTCCCTGATGAGCGCCATCAAGGAAGGCCGCACCGCCGGCGTGATCTTCTTCGGGGAGAACATCGACAACCTGAGCCAGATCGAGAGCGTCATCCAGTCGATGAACGCGGCGCACGCCTCTTCGCCCGTGAAACAGCCGCTGCTCCTGATGACCGACCAGGAAGGCGGCGCCATCCGCCGCCTGCCCGGTGAGCCCGTCATGTCCGCCAAGGACGTCGGCGCCTCGGCCGACCCGCACCAGTGGGCCGACTTCACCGGCAGCGGCGCGGGCATGAACCTGGCGGGCGTCGGCATGAACGTCAACCTCGCGCCGGTCCTCGACGTCTATCGCGCGGACGGCGACTTCACGGACCAGTACGAGCGGTCCTACAGCAAGTCCGCCGCAGCCGTGGCCAGTTGCGGATCGGCCTTCATCACCGCCCAGCAGAGTGCGGGTGTCGCCGCCACCGCCAAGCACTTCCCCGGCCTCGGCCCCGCATCCGCGAGCCAGAACACGGATCTCCGATCCGTCACCCTCACCACCTCCGCGGCGACCCTCCGCAGCGTGGACGAGGCGCCGTACCGGGATGCCATCGCGGCCGGAACCAAGCTCGTCATGCTGTCCTGGGCCGTCTACACCGCCCTGGACTCCAGCCGGCCCGCCGGCCTCTCCCCGACCGTCGTCGGTGAGCTGCGCAACCGGCTCGGCTACACCGGAGTCACGATCACCGACGCTCTGGAGGCCGGCGCCCTCCAGCCCTTCGGCAGTACGTCGCAACGTGCCGTCCTGGCCGCTGCCGCGGGCATGGACCTCGTCCTCTGCTCCTCCCGCAGCGTCTCCCAGGGCGACGAGGCGGTGACCGCGCTGAGCGAGGCCCTGACGTCCGGCCGGCTCGACGGCACCGCTTTCGACGCCGCCGCCGCACGGGTGAGCGCCCTTCGCGCCGGGCTGTGAGGGCTGGGAGGACCCGAGCCGGCCGGACAGGGACGCCAGGTGGCCTCCTCGGCAGCCGGCGCCTGCGACAGTCGCCGGTCTGCCTGGCGGCCTGGCGGTGTCAGCCCACCGTCGCGAGTGTGCGGACGCCGGGCCCTTCGAGTTCGCCCAGGACCGATCGGCGCCCGGAAACGGCGAGGAGCAGGGTGAGTGCGGGGCCGGTCACCGCCGGCCCTGTGCCGAGCGTCAGGTCGTCGTCGGTCGCCGTGAGCCGGACGCGGGCCACGAGTTCCTTGGCCCCGCCGAATGACACCGGGGTACGGGTCTGCAGACGGAGCGATCGGGCCACGGCTTCCGGCGGGTAGGTGCGGCTGAGCCCCAAGGGGCGGCGGATGTCCTCACCGTGGACGACCTCCTCCACCAGGCGGCTGTCGAGGGGGGCCGGCGGCGTGGACTTGCGCGGAGCCGCCCGACGGAGCCGCTCCAGGGTCTCCTGCGGCGTGGCCCCGCGCCGGCGCGCCACTCCCAGGGAGTTCTGACGGTCGAAGTCGAACCGTGCCCGGGCCAGGCCCACGACGAATCCCAGGCGCGTGGTCAGGGCCGTGTCCACCAAGTGGGCGACCACGTCGTGCACCGTCCACCCGTCACAGAGCGACGGTGTGGCCCACTGCTCGTCGTCGAGGTGCGCGAGGTCCTCGATCAGGGCCGCACGCTCTGTATGAACCATCGACCAGACGTCGACCGTCACGGCTTCTCCTTCGTCGATCACAGCGGCACGGATCCCGGGTTCCGTGATCCCGGGTTCTGCCACGTAGGACTGCCGGGGCGACGGGAACTCATCGCCCTGTACAGCCGCAGCCCGGACGCAGCCGGTGTGGGCCGACACAGCCGTCCGGCGGCTTGACAGGCAACCAAATAGTTGCCAATTTGTAGGTGAGGGGGATCAGGGGGTCGAGTGGCATGGACGAGGTGTTCAAGGCGCTCGCGGATGCGAGCCGGAGGCGGCTGCTGGACCGGCTGAACGAGCGGGCCGGGCAGAACCTGGTCGAACTGGGTGCGGGGCTGGGCATGACCAGGCAGGCGGTGTCCAAGCACTTGGCGGTGCTGGAGGGCGCGGGCCTGATCACGACGGTACGGCGTGGCCGGGAGCGGCTGCACTACCTCAATCCCGTGCCGATCCACGATCTGGCCGACCGCTGGATCGGCCAGTACGAGCGGGGCCGGATGGCCGCGCTCAGCAACTTGAAGCAGGCCCTGGAAGGAACGGCGATGAGCAAGCCCGAGTTCGTTTACACGATCTACGTCCACACCACGCCCGAGAAGCTCTGGGAGGGGCTCACCAGCCCGGAGTTCCTGAAGCAGTACCACGGAGGCTGGGCACCCTCCTCCGACTGGAAGGTCGGTTCGAAGGTGCTGTGGCCGGTCGAGGAAGGCGGCGAACCGCAGGACCTCGGCCAGGTCGTCACCGCAGCGGAACCCGGCAAGCGGCTCGCCTACACCTGGCACACGCTGCAGCCGATGCATCAGGAGATGTTCGGCATGAGCGATGCGGAGTTCGCCGAGGCGGTCAAGGAACGCTCGACGGTCGCCTTCGACATCGAGCCCGCCGAGGTGGCGGAGGTGGGCGTCAAGCTGACCATCACCCACGACGGCTTCACCTCGGCCGACTCCAAGATGCTCGAGGGCGTCAGCGGCGGCTGGACCATGATGATGTCGGAACTGAAGACGATCCTGGAGAAGGACTGACCGCTCCGGTCCCGGACGGGCCGGTGCCGAGGGCACACAGCCGACGGAGCATGCCCCGCCGCCGCATTACCTCTGGCGATGTGTGCCGGCGCCGCGAAGGCTCCGCAGGAACCCGGCCCAACGGTTGACGTCCCCGGTGGGCCGGGTCCCGGCTGCCGGTCAGCCCATCCGGGGGTCCGGGGTGAGCAGCGCGAACACGGCGCCCGCCGGGTCCGCGACCCAGGCGATCCGGCCGACCTCGGGCACGTCGGCCGCGGGCATCAGCACGGAGCCGCCGTTCGCCGTGACCGCTGCGGTGGTCGCGTCCGCGTCGAGGACGTGGAAGTACGGCACCCAGCGGGCCTTCTCGCCGTCGCCCGCAAGCGGGGCCGCCCCGCCGAAGGAGCCGTCCTCCTGGTCGCCGTCGGCGATGCTCAGCACCCGGTAGGTCATGCCCGGCGCCTGCATCTCCGCCGAGCGCCAGCCGAAGACGCCCGCGTAGAAGCCGATGGCGGCCACCGGATCGGGCACGTGCAGCTCGGCCCAGATCAGCGTGTTCTCGGCCGATGCCACATCGAACCCGGCCGTGCGGCCGGGCTGCCAGCAGGCGAACTCGGCACCCTGCGGATCGGTGAACTGGGCAAGCCGGCCCTCGCCCATCACGTCCATCGGCTCCATCCGCACGCTGCCCCCGCCGTCGCGCACGGCGGCGGCGGTGGCCTGCACGTCGGGGGTGTGGAAGTGCAGCATCCACGCGGAGTCGGCGCCCTCCTCGGTCAGCTGACCGATCGCGGCGACAGTACGGCCCTCGCGCTGGAAGAATCCGTAGCCGCCTGCCTCCGGTCCGGCCGAGACGAACTGCCAGCCGAGTACGGCTCCGTAGAAGGCGGCGGCCGCGGGAACGTCGGGGCTGCCGAGGTCCAGCCAGTTGGGCGATCCGGTGCGGAAGTCGGTACCGAGCATTGCGTGCTCTCCTGGGTGAGGTCCGGCGACGTGGCGTCGAACGCTACCCCCTGCTACTGGCCATTGCGCCGAGAGTGACGTTCGACGCCCGCGTGTCCTGGAACACCGCCTGGATGCAGCAGATCATCAACAAGGGCCCGCCCCACGGAGAGACGCCGCCCCACGGGCTCGCGCGCCACGTGCGCCGAGCCGGACGACTGCGCCCCCGGCCGCTCACCGGCCCGGGGGACGCTCCGTGGGTGCCTTGGAGGTGATCAGCAGACCGGTGGCGAGACAGGCGAGGGCCATGCCGCCGACCGCCCACCAGAGGGCGGTGGAGTAGGCCCCGAACAACACACTCGTCAGGTCGTCGGGCGCCGACATATGACGCAGTTCGGCGACGAGAACGGCGCTGAGCAGCGCGTTGCCGAGCGTCAGGCCCAGTTGCTGGCCCGCCGTGACGGCGGCGGAACGCTCACCGGAGAGCCCGGGGCCCGCGGTCGCGGTGGCGAAGACCGGCGGCAGGGCGAGACCGGTGCCGAAACCGGTGAGGAGCAGGGCGGGCAGCACCTGGGTGACGTAGGCGCCGTCCGGTTCGAGACGGGTCAGGAGCACCATGCCGAGGGCCGTGATCGCCAGCCCGCTCACGATCAGGCCGCGGGGCGCCACGCGGAGCAGCAAGCGGGCGGACACCTGCGTGGAAGCGATGGCGACCGCGGCGGCCATGGGCAGAAAGGCCACACCGGCCGTGAGAGGGGAGTCGCCGCGGACGCTCCGCAGAAAGAACTCCACGACCGCGAACGAGGTCATGATTCCGAATCCGGCCAGCAGCACGGCCAGAAACGCGCCGAGGCGGTCGAGCCCCGAGGCGCCGGATTCCTGAGGGAACGGGGCCGTCCGGACCGTCTGCCGCAGCAGGAAGGCCGCGAGGAGGACCGTGCCCACCGTCAGCAGGGCCAGGACCAGCGGGTCGCTCCAGCCGCGCGGATCGGCCTGGGTGAGGCCGTAGGAGAGGGCGATGAGCCCACCGGTGCCGAGCAGCATCCCGGCGGTGTCCGGTCGGGCGTCCGTCCGCCCCGGACGCTCATGCACCAGGGTCGCCGCACCGATCAACGCGACGACGGCGAGGCCGGCGCCGGCGTAGAACGTGACGCGCCACGAGAGCGCGTCCGCGAGCCAACCGGCGGTGAGAAGTCCCAGTGCCGAGCCGCCACCGGCGACGGCGGCGTAGATCCCGATCGCTCTGCCGCGTTCCCTGGATCCGGCGAATCCGGTGCTCACCAGGGACAGCGCGGCCGGTGTGAGCAGCGCGGCGGAGGCGCCCTGGAGGAAGCGGGCCAGGAGCAGCTGCCCGGAACCGCCGGCTACGCCGGCGATCGCGGACGCCAGCACGCATCCGACGAGGCCGATGACCAACACACGTCTGGGGCCTGCGCGATCCGCGAGATGCCCACCGATCAGCAGCAGGCCGCCGAAGGACACCGTGTACGCGGTGAACAACGAGGTCAGGCCGTCGCCGCGCATCCCCAGGTCGGCCTGGACGGCCGGCGAGGCCATGTTGAAGGCCGTCGCGTCGAACAGCACCATCAGTTGCACCAGGGCGATCACCGCCAGCCCCCACCAGCGCAGGGGATGCGGCGGCGCCTCGTCCCGAAGGGCGGGGGAGGGGTGGGTGGGCCAGGTGCCCGGGGGCGGCGGCCCGAATCCCGGTGGCGAGGCGTGCTGCGACGGGGCCGTCGGAGCGTAGGCGGGCGGCGGGGGCAGCGCGGCCTTGACCAGAAGGTCCGGGCGCACCTCGGGGTCGTCGACGGGCAGTTCGGGTGCGTAGTCCAGCAGTTGGGCCGCGTGGCGACCGAGTTGCGCGAGGACCGCGCCCGGCAGCCATTCCGCCGCCGAGTCCTGAGCGGTGCGCGCGGCCACCTCCTGGGGGGTGGGCCTCTTCGCGGGGTCCTTCTCCAGGCACGCGCGTACGAGATCGGCCAGGCTCGCCGGCACGCCGGTGAGGTCGGGCTCGTCCTCGGCGATCCGGAACAGATGGGCGGGCAGGCCGGTGTCGGCAGCGCCGAAGAGCAGACGCCCGGTGGCCGCGTGGACGAGGACCGCCCCCAGGCAGAAGATGTCGCTGGCCGGGGTGAGGTCGAGGCCGCGGACCTGTTCCGGCGACATGAAGCCCGGGGAACCGATCAACATGCCCGTGCGCGTGTGCAGGCTGTCCCCGGCGAGGCTGTCCATGGCCCGTGCGATGCCGAAGTCGATGACCCGGGGCCCGTCGACGGTGACCAGGACGTTGGACGGCTTGAGGTCACGGTGGATCAGACCCGCCTCGTGCACCGCCTGCAGAGCGAGGGCGAGGCGGTTGGCGAGAGTGCGGACCGAGTGCTCGGGCAAGGGGCCGAAGTCCTTGGAGACCACGGTGCTCAGGTCGGGGCCCGGGATGTACTGGGTCGCCACCCAGGGGACCGCGGCGTCGGGATCCGCGTCGAGCACCTCCGCGGTCCAGCGGCCGCCCACCCGGCGCGCGGCCGCCACTTCACGGGCGAATCGCCTGCGGAACTCCTGGTTCCCCGCGTACTCGGCCTGCACGACCTTGACGGCCACGGTGCGTCCGGCTTCGGACCGGCCCAGATAGACCAGGCCCATGCCGCCCTCGCCCAGCCGGGCGATCAGACGGTACGGGCCCAGCCGGGCCGGGTCTTCGGAGGTCAGAGGATTCACGAGGAGTAAGATAGGCCAACTATCCTATGGCGGAGCGCGATCGGGAGAATTGTCACCGCAATCCTGGTCCGGCTGGGCGCCCTCTCCGCTGACATCCTCGAAGTGGCCTTCATTCAAAGCGACTTCGGATCGGGCGGTCGCTTGACCGTACTCACTGCGCCGGAACCCGCACCGCTCGCCCGCCCGCCTGTGTGGCCGGAGCCCCGGGTGTTCTTGGAGGCCCGGGGTAGGCGTGAGGGGAACAGAGCCAGGGAGGGAAGATGGTGAAGGACACGTCGCTGCGCGCGGTGGGATGGGCACAATCGTTTCCGGTGTCGGAAGGAGTGCGGGCCGGCCGCCGCTGGACGCAAGGGCACCTGATGTCCCTGGAGTGGACCGAGAAGGCCCCCGACACAGTGGACGACATTCTGCTCAGCGTCTCGGAGCTGATCACCAACGCACACGTGCACGCGCACAGCGATGCCCAGCTGGTCCTCACCTGGGACAGTCACTGTCTGCACGTCAGCGTCCACGACTCGGACCCCGTTCCCCCTGCCAAGCGGGCGGAGGACCTCACGACGACGGGAGGACGGGGACTCGCCATCGTCGATGCCCTCGCCGACGGCTGGGCCACGCATCCGCAGGCGTCGGGAAAGACCGTCACCGCCTGCTTCGTGCCACCAGGGGCTCCGAAGCCCCGGCACGACGGGGACGTCAGCTGAGCCCCGGGCCGAAGCGGCCCGAGGCCGGAATCGGCTTCGGACATGACGCCCGCCCCTCTCGTGAGTGAGGCAGCCCGCGCACCGGCCCATGGCCACCGCCGACTCATCGCGATCTCAGCTCGCGGCTCCCGGCTCGGTTCATCGCGATGTTCCGGATCTTCTTCCTGCTGCCCGACTCGGCGAGCAGGGCGAGCACCGCGGGCGATGTCGAACCCTCGGCCAGGACGCGCTGCATCCAGTCCGTGACCTCCGACAGCTCGACCGGTGTCGGCACATGGCCGTCCTCGACGGACAGCAGGAACAGCCAGTCGTGGACGCGACGCCGGATGAACTCGCGGTACCCCTCCGTCTTGAGCGCGGCGATCTCCGGCAGCAGTCCGGCCGCCCACTGCCGGAACTCGGCAGGGCCGGTCACCTTCGTCGCGACCCCGTCCACCAGGGCGACCACGGCCGACTTGGACACCATTTCGAGGGGATCGCGCAGGATCGTGGACACGATCGCGCGATCGCGGTCGCGGCTGCGCGAGGAAGTGGTGACCAGCACGACGCGCCGGTACGCCGACGATCGCACATGCTCGTCCGCGACGGCATCGTCGACGTTCACGTCGAGGATGCCGGCCCCTGCGAGCAACTCGGCCACATCGGAATGCAATGTCATCGCTTCCCCCTTATTTCCCGTGCGGCGGGTGCCGTGGCTGGTGGTGAGAGGATTGTCGCCGAGGTCGAACGGCGGAGGTGTGCAGGGCTGGGAACGGTGGCCATCACCGGGGCAGCAGGAAACATCGGCTCCGTGGTACGCCGGGCGCTGCGCGGCGAGGTGGGCCGCCTGAAACCAGCGGCAGTGATCAGGTACGTCGTCGCGCCACATGCCCCAGCAGGCTCCAGCCCACCCCGGCGACCAGCAGCCACACCACTGCGACCGCGGGCAACCTGCCCCCGAAGGCTCCGAGCGTCAGCGACAGGGCGAGGGGCGGAAGCACGTGGCCGAGCAGTCCGCCCCAGCCGACCGGAACCTTCGCCGCCCGCCGCGACACCACCGCACCCACCAGACTGATCACCAAGTAGGTGGCGAAGCTCCCGCACAGTACCCAGCGCACGTTCTCCGTCAGCTCGCCGTGGAGGTGTTCCATCGACGCGCCGAGGCCGGCGGCCAGGGCGGTGAGCGCGCCGTTGGTGACGCAGTGGAGCAGGAGCACCAGGCGCGGTGGAAGGGCGGACTCGCGCAGGTTCGGCACGCCGCCGTAGCCGCACACGAGCGACAGCCACCAGATGGACACCAGCAGCAGGAATCCGGCGATTCCGATCGACCGCAGGGTGTGATCCCAGTCCGCCTCCGAGCCCACCGTCACCAGCTGGGCGACACCCTCGCCGAGCACGATGATGGTGAACAGGCCCAGCCGCTCACCGAGATGGACCGGATCGACGTGGGCCAGCGTGAAGTCGAGCCGTTGGCTGTCGCGTTCACTGATGCCGCCGCGCTTCTCGGCACGCCGCTCGACCGCGGCGCGGCGGGCCTCGGCATTCTCCTGGAGCTTGTGGGCGGAGAAGCTGAGCGTGGCCCACAGGTCGATGGCCAGACCCGCGCCCCAGAGCCAGTAACGCGCCCGGCCGTCCACCCAGATGGACACGATCCACGGCGTCACGCCCGCGCTGAACTGCGCGACGGGCCAGTCCACCAGCATCTGGCCGCGCCGCCGCCAAGCCCCGCTCGCCACGAAGCGCAGCACCACGTAGGTGACGGCGAACGCCCGCAGGTGCTCGCCCTCATGTACGCCCGCCACGGACGCGGCCAGGACGGCCATACCGAGCATGCCCAGCAGCATGGTCCGGGTGCGCGCCCGGTCACCGGCGACGTTCCCGTAGACCGTGAAGCACATCCAGATCGTCCAGAACGCCAGATAGAGGAGCGTGAACAACCCGACGTCGGCCAGGGACGGCTCACCGTGCAGCACGTGCGCCAGCTGCGCCGTGCCGGTCACGACGATCAGATCGAAGAAGAGCTCCAGCCATGTGGCATGGCGCTCCTCGGCCGTGGGCCGCTGCGAGGGTTCAGCTCTCTGTACATCTGACACTTTGTCACCATAATCGACGCCCGTTCCGAGGAGTGCCCAGCCACGCCATCCGTCCCACGTGGCCACCGCGGCCCGCCCGTGTCGGGGAGCGGAGTGCGGAGGACCGTCAGTCCGTCGCGTTCAGTTCGGCCCACAAGTGCTCCGGGACCCCGTGCGTGAGGTGGGTGGCTGCCGAGGAGACCTCCGCCGGGGTGCGGAAGCCGGCGAGGACGCAGGCGACGACCGGCTCGCGCAGAGGGAAGCAGAGGGCGGCGCGGGGGAGGGGGACACCGTGTTCCGCGCACCGGGTGGCGAGGGACCGGGCCCGGTCCAGGACGGCGGCGGGCACCGTGCCGTAGTCGTAGCGCCCGCCCGCTCCGGGGTGATCGGTGCTCAGCAGACCGGAGTTGAAGGGGGCCGCCGCGATGACGGAGACCTCGCGCGCGGCACACTCCGCGAGGAGCGGGGCGGCGGTGCGGTCGAGGAGGGTCCAGCGCCCGGCGACCATCACCACGTCCGGGTCGCCCTCGGCGACGAAGCGGCGCAGCGGTTCCACGCTGTTCATGCCGATCCCGATCGCGCCGACGACACCCTGCGCGCGCAGTTCGGTGAGGGCTGGCAGGGCCTCGGCGAGGGCGGTGTCCATGTGTTCGTCCGGGTCGTGGACGAGGGCGAGGTCGATGCGGTCGAGGCCGAGGCGTTCGAGGCTCGCCTCCAGGCTGCGCAGGACGCCGTCGCGGCTGTAGTCGGGGCGGCGGCGCAGTGTGCCGGGGACGGCGAAGCCGCCGGCGGCGAGGTCGGATCCGGTCGGTGAGGGGTGCGGTTCGAGGAGGCGTCCGACCTTCGTGGAGACGGTGAACTCCGCTCGCGGGCGGGCCCGCAGGGCCGCACCGAGGCGGCGTTCGGAGAGCCCCAGGCCGTAGTGCGGGGCCGTGTCGAAGTAGCGGACGCCCGCGTCCCAGGCGGTGTCCACGGCGGCGCGGGCGGTCTCCTCGTCGAGGGGGGAGTAGAGATTGCCGAGCGGGGCGGCGCCGAAGCCGAGCGGGCTGACTCTGACCTGGCTGCGGCCGAGGGTGCGGTGAGGGCTGGTCATGGTGGACTCCGTACTCCGTACCGGGGCGGGATTCAGTCGCGTACCGCGTACCACGCGGCCGCGTTGGTGCCGAGCACGGCGGCCCGGTCGGCGGGGGCGAGCGGGGCGAGGAGTTCCTCCGTGACGGCGAGGATCTCGTCGTACTCGGCGGTGAGACGGCACACGGGCCAGTCCGAGCCGAAGAGGACGCGGCGGGGGCCGAGCGCGCCGAGCAGAGTCGCCGCGTAGGGGGCGAGGGCGGTGGCCGGGCCGGTCTCCCCGGTACGGGTCAGGAGACCCGAGAACTTGACGGCTACGTTGGGGAGTTCACCGAGGGCCGTCATCGCTGCGGTCCACCCGGGGGCGGGGCGCGGCCCGATGACGGGGTTGCCCGCGTGGTCGAGGACGAAGCGCACATCGGGCAGCGCGCGGACGAGCGCGACGGCCGCCGTGAGCTGATCGGGGCGGACGAGGAGGTCGTACGCGAGTCCCGCCGCGCCGAGCGCGCGCAGCCCCTGCCGTACCTCGGGGCGGGTGAACCACGCGGTGCCTGGTTCGTCCTGGACGTTGTGGCGCAGCCCGGTGAGGAAGCGGCCGCCGGGCCGGCCGCGCAGCCGGTCGAGGGCGGCGGGCAGGTCGGGGTCGGTGAGGTCGCTCCAGCCGACGACTGCGCCGATGAACTCCTCCTCCTCGGCGAGGGCCAGGAGTTCGGGTGTCTCCCAGGGCTCGGGCACGGTCTGTACGAGGACGGCGCGGTCGACACCGGCCGCCGCGAGCGCCGGGCGCAGGTCGGCGGGGTGGTAGCTGCGGTGCAGGACAGGGCTCTCCCGGGTCCAGGCGTGTTCGTGCCGGTCCAGGTCCCAGAGGTGGAAGTGGGCGTCGATGCGCACGGTCGTCCTTCGGGCCGGCCCGTGCCGTACGGCGGTGCGGGCGCGTACGGCACGGGGGTGTGCGGGTGGTGCGGGACGGGGGGCCCCGGGGAGTGGTGCCCCCGGGGCTCAGTCCAGGTGGAAGACCTCTTCGGCGGGCACCCAGGTCTCGCCGGACGCGGCGCTCTCCACCGGCTGCTGACAGGGGTCGGTCAGTTCCCACCAGCGGCGTGTGGCGGGGTCGGCCGAGATGAGTGCCTGGTCGGCGTCGTAGTCCTCGCCGTAGTACTCCAGGTAGGAGAAGAGGAGTCCGTCGCGCAGGAAGATCGAGTAGTTCCCGATCCGGGCGCGCTTGAGGGTGGCGAGGACCTGCGGCCAGGCGTCGGCGTGCAGGGCGCGGTACTCGGCCTCCCTCTCCGGGCGCAGCCGGATGACGGAGGCGAAGCGGCGCACGGTACGCGGGGCGCAGGCCGTATCCGACCCGGTGTCCCCGGGCGTCGGGGCACCTGTCCCGGGTGCAGCGCCCCTGGCATCCGTGGCGGATGCGGGAGCGGAGGGCCGTTCGGGCACGGTGCTCACCCTTCCTGGCGCAGGCGGAGGCCGTCCATGCCGCCGTCGACGGCGAGGGCGGTGCCGGTCGTGGAGGCGGCCGCGGGTGACACGAGGTAGGCGACCGCCTCGGCGACCTCGTCGGCGCTCACGAGACGGCCGTGCGGCTGGCGGGCGGCGAGGGCGGCCTGCTCGGCGGCGGGGTCGTCGGCGCTCGCGAGGAGCCGGCCGACCCACGGCGTATCGGCCGTGCCCGGGTTGACGGCGTTGACGCGGATGCCCTCGGGGAGCAGATCCGCGGCCATCGCGCGGGTCAGCGAGAGGATCGCGCCCTTGCTCGCGGTGTACAGGGCGCGCTGCGGGAGCCCGGCGGTCGCGGCGATGGAGCCGATGTTGACGACGGCGCCGTGCGCGGAGATGCGCAGCGCGGGCAGGACCGCGCGGGTGACGCGGACGAGGCCGACGACGTTGACGTCGAGGACGCGGTGCCATTCGGCGTCGTCGTTGTCCTCCACGGCCCCCTGGGCGCCGATCCCCGCGTTGTTGACGAGGATGTCGAGGCCGCCGAGCACGCCGAGCGCCTCGGTGACGGCCGCACGGACCGAGGTGTCGTCGGCGAGGTCGGCGCGGACGAGTCCGGCCGTGCCTTCGGGGGCCTCGCCCGCGCGGTCCAGGACGACGACGCGGGCGCCGTGTGCGGTGAGGCGCAGGGCGGTCGCGCGGCCGAGGCCGGAGGCGCCGCCGGTGACGAGGGCGCGCAGCCCGGCGAGGGGAGCGGGGACGGTGGCGGTGGAGTCCGGGGCGGTGGTCATCTCATGCCTTTCCGAGGGTCTGGCGCTGGCGGCCGAGGCCGTCGATCTCGACCTCCATGACGTCACCGGGGTGCAGGTAGGGCGTTTCGGGGCTGCCGAGTGCGACACCGGCCGGGGTGCCGGTGTTGATGATGTCGCCGGGGCGCAGGGTCATGAAGTGGCTGAGGTAGCGCACGATCTCGTGGACGCCGAAGATCATGTCGTGCGTTCCGCCGTCCTGGCGGAGTTCGCCGTTGACCCACAGGCGCAGGCCGAGGGCCTGCGGGTCCGGCACCTCGTCGGCGGTGAGGAGCCAGGGGCCGAGCGGGTTGAAGGTGTCGCAGTTCTTGCCCTTGTCCCACTGGCCGCCGCGCTCCAGCTGGAACTCACGCTCCGAGACGTCGTTGCTGATGGCGTATCCGGCGATGCAGGCGTCGGCCGACGCCGCGTCGGGGAGGTAGCGGGCCTCGCGGCCGATGACGACGGCGAGTTCGACCTCGTAGTCCGTCTTGACGGAGGCGCGGGGGATCAGCACCTCGTCGTCCGGGCCGACGACGGTGTCCGGGGTCTTGAGGAAGACGATCGGCTCGCCCGGGACCTCGGCGCCGGTCTCGGCCGCGTGCTGACGGTAGTTGAGGCCGATACAGACGATCTTGCCGATGGATACGAGCGGGGGACCGAAGCGCTCGACGGGACCGGTCACCCCGGGGAGCGAGCCGAGGTCGCGTACGGCGAGGGCGGTGGCGAGCGTCGCCGGGGTGAGGTCGGCGCCGTCCAGCACGGGCGCCAGTTCACGCCAGGTGCCGTCCGGGCCGGAGACCACCGGCCGTTCCGCGCCGGGGGCGCCGATACGTGCGAGTTTCATCGCGGTCCTTTCGCAGGGAGGAGCGAGGGCTGTGAGCGAGGGGGACGCGCGGTCGTCGGGGAAGGCGACCGGAGGCGTTGCCGGAGGGTGGACCGGAGATGCGCCGGCGGAAGTGCGCCGGCAGGCGTGGCCGGCGGGCGTCGAGCGGCGTCATCCGGCGTACTTCGGTACGCCAGTACCATAAGAGTCTGATCCATTTGGCGCAATGCGGCCGATTGAAAGCCCTTTTGATGAGCCTATGATCCGTTTTGATCAGGTGACTAAAAGATTCTTTCCGCCACATCTTCCGAACACGTAACGCAGATGCAATAGTTGCGGCGGCCGATGAACCTGATTAATCCATCACCACCGGAGGGGAGTGCCGTGGGAGCGCCGAGGCAGACGCCGGACGGGAGCCACGAACCGGATCACGACCCGGGCCGTTACCGGCCCGGGTACGAACGGGTCGCGGAACAGCTGCTCAATCACATCGCCGAGCAGCAGCTCCGCCCCGGGGACCGGCTCCCGACCGAGCAGAGGCTCGCCGAACTCCTCGGTGCCTCCCGTAACGTGACGCGCGAGGCCGTCAAGACCCTCGCGGGGATCGGGAGGTTGAGCGTGCGGCGCGGCGCCGGCATCTTCGTGGCCGAGTCGGCCGGAGGCCTGGTGGACGGCGACCAGACCGTGCACTTCCGGCCGACCAGCATGGAGCACGTGCTGATGCTGCTCGACTACCGCACGGTGATCGAGACCGAGACCGCCCGTCGCGCGGCCTCGCTCGCCACCCCGCTGGAGGTGCGCGAGATCAGGAACAGCGCCACCACCACGGCGAGCACCGCGCGTGCCGGTGACGCCTACGGCTTCGCGGCGGCCGACGCGGCCTTCCACGACGCCGTCGGTGCGGCCGCGCACAACGTGTTCCTGCGGTCGAGCATCGGCAACATCCGCCGCCTGGCGTCCCAGTCCGACGTCCTGCTCTTCCACGGGGACGCGCCGGGTTCGCTGGACGTGGCGGCGGAGCAGCACCTCGCCATCGCCGAGGCCGTCGCCGCCGGCGAGGCGGAACGCGCCGCCGTGCTCATGGCCGAGCACATCGCCACGACCCGGCGGCAGTTCGAACGAAAGATCCGCGACCGGCTCTTCCACATGGACGAGCGGACGCAGCCGCCGGGATCACCCGGGCAGCAGGCCGACCCGCCCGCCGCCTCGGCCTCCTGAGGCCCACGCACCACCGCGCGAGGGCGGCCCACCGGCCCCCGCGAGCAGCACGAGCCACCGCGGGCCGCGCGGGGCGCCCCGTCAGGACGGGGCGCCCCAGCCCGGCACGTACCCCCGCGAGCCTCCCGCCCGGGGAGCCCGCACCACGAAAGGCAGCACCGCAGCCAACCTCGATACCGCCTAACAGCATCCCCCGTGGGGTGGCCCCTTCCGGGCCCTCGGCCCTCCCGGTCCGCGCGTGACCTGATCCGCGCCGCCGGCGGCCGTACAGCCCCTCCCCGCACACCGGTGTCCCGTTCCGGGACGGACGGATACCGGTCCTCGGCCTGAGCATCGCTCCGGCCACCTTCCCGGAGCCATGCCCCCGGCCGCCGCCCCCGCGGCCCCGGAGCGGCCGGCCCGGCCCCCAGACCCGGAGCCAGCCGCTCCGGGGTCCGGACAGCTTGTCCTTACGCGATGGGATACCCGTGTCCACACGCCCTGAGAACAACGCCCTGCCCACCAGGCTGCGAAGAGCCGCACTCGCCGCAGCACTCATCACCCCGGCCGCCCTCGTGCTGCCGCTCGCCCCCGCCGCCTCCGCGGCGCCCGCCGCGGCACCGCGCCCGGCCCTGACCGTGCACGTCTCCCCGCACGGCAGCGACTCCGGGACCGGCACCGCCGCGCGCCCCTTCAAGACGCTCGAACACGCCCGTGACCACGTGCGCGCGGTCAAGAAGCGCGTGCACGGTGACATCCGGATCGAGCTGGCCGACGGCACGTACCGCCTCGACCGCACACTCGTCCTCGACTCCCGCGACTCCGGCACGAACGGCTCCACCGTCACCTGGGCAGCCGCCCGCGGCGCGCACCCCGTGATCAGCGGAGGCAGGCAGATCACCGGCTGGCAGCCCGCCGACGGCGACGGCAAGGTCTTCAAGGCACCCATCGGTGACCTCCAGGCCCGGCAGCTCTACGTGGACGGCGAGCCGCAGACCCGTGCGCGCACCGAGAACGAGTGGCCCGGCGGCTGGCAGAAGACGAAGACCGGCTACACGTTCACCGACGACAGCCTCACCCACCTCAAGCACCCCTCCGACCTGGAGGTCGTGAGCAGTTGGGGCTGGAAGCTGATGCGCTGCCCGGTGGAGTCGGTCAACGGCCACACCATGACCATGCGGCAGCCGTGCTGGAACAACGCGAACCTCCAGGAAGGCCAGGAGATCACCACTCCGACCTGGCTGGAGAACGCCCGCGAGCTGCTCGACACACCTGGCGAGTGGTACATCGACCACGCGGCCGGGGAGGTCTTCTACTACCCGAAGCAGGGTCAGGACATCGGCCAGGCCGAGGTCACCGTGCCCACCGTGCAGGACCTCGTGGACCTCAACGGCACCGCGGCGGCTCCCGTCCGGGACGTCTCCTTCGACGGCCTCACCTTCTCGCACTCGACCTGGCTGGAACCCAGCTCCGACGAGGGCCACATCGAGGGCCAGGCCGGCTTCCGGATGGTCGGCGCGGACAACCCCGACTTCGACTCGACCAGGCTCGACTGGAAGAAGACACCGGGCGCCGTCAACACCGGCTTCACCCGGGACGTCTCCTTCACCGGGAACACCTTCACGCACCTCGGCGCGGCCGGGCTCAACCTCAACACCGGTAGCCAGTCCACCGAGATCACCGGAAACGTGTTCCGGCAGATATCCGCGACCGGCATCCAGATCGGCGGCGTCGACTACTACGACGACGCCCACCCGGCCGACAAGCGCAACGTGGTCAAGGACACGACCGTCACCGACAACGTCGTGACCCGGGCCGCCGACCAGTACCACGGTTCGCTCGGCATCCTCGCCGGCTACACCGACCACACCACGATCACGCACAACAAGGTCTACGACCTGCCCTACAGCGGCATCTCGGCGGGCTGGGGCTGGGGCCTGACCGACAAGGGCGGCAACCCCTCGTACGTCGGCAACGGCAAGGTCCCCGTCGCCACGACACCGACCACCAGCCGGAACACCGTCATCTCGTACAACGAGATCGGCGACATCATGAAGCACCAGGCGGACGGCGGCGCGGTCTACACGCTCGGCGCCAACCCCGGCGGCCGGGTCAGCGACAACTACATCCACGGAGTCCCCGAGCCCGCCTACGGCGCCGTCTACCACGACGAGATGAGCCGTGGCTGGACGAACACGAACAACGCGTTCTGCGGCGTGGCGTACCAGTGGATGCTGATGAACCACGGCATCGAGAACAACGCCTCGGGCAACTTCACGGACAACCAGGGCTACTCGGTCCAGGGCGGCAGCTTCGACAACACCGTCCAGGACAACGTCAAGGTCGGCGGCTGCGACCAGCTCCCCGCCTCGATCGTGAAGAACGCCGGACTGGAGGCCGCCTACCAGCACCTCGACCCGGGTCCCGTCGTCACCGACCGCACTCCGCCCACCAGGCCCGGCGCACCGAAGGTCACGACGGACTTCCCGACCGTGGCCGATCTCAGCTGGGCCGCGTCCAAGGACGACAAGGGCGTCACCGGCTACACGGTCCACCTCGACGGCAAGCTCGTCAGCGCCTCCGGTTCCACCGCGGTCCGCATCGCGAACCTGAAGCAGAACACCACCTACCGCTTCCAGGTCCGGGCCCGCGACGCGGCCGGCAACGAGTCCCCGTACAGCACCACCACCGTCGTACGCACACCCAAGGGCGACGACCTGGCGCTGGGACACCCCGCCACCGCCTCCTCAGACTCCGAGGGCAACACGCCGGCGAAGGCCGTGGACGGCGACCCGGGCACCCGCTGGGCCCAGGGCCTCGGCCTGCCTGACCCCTCCTGGATCCAGGTGGACCTCGGCGCCTCGTACGACGTCAACGGCGCCATCACCACCTTCGAGAAGAGCAAGGGCTACCGCTACCGCGTCGAGGTGTCGCCCGACGAGGTGCACTGGAAGCCGCTCGTCGACCGCACCGGTGCCGACACCACCGAGGCGACCGACTACGCGCATGCCACCACCCCCGTCACCGGCCGCTACGTCCGGCTCACCCTGACCGGCACCAGCGGCAACGGCGGCAGCATCTTCGACTTCCGGGTCTACGGCACGAAGGCGAAGGTCACCGACCGCACCGCCCCCACCGCGCCCACGTCCCTCACCGCGAAGGTCCTGCTCCCCGGCAGCGTCCGGCTCGACTGGCCGGCCGTCTCCGACGACAACGGTGTCACCAGCTATGCGGTCCTCCAGGACGGCAAGCGCGTCGCCGTCACGGGAGACACCTCGCTGCGGATCGACGGGCTCGCACCCGAGACCCGCTACACCTTCACCGTGACCGCGCGGGACGAAGCACTCAACACCTCGCCCGCGAGCCCGGAGGCGGTCGTCACCACCCCCGCCGACACCGACCTCGCCCTCCACAAGGAGGCCACCGCCTCCTCGGACTCCGAGGGCAACACGCCCGCCAAGGCCGTGGACGGCGACAACGGCACCCGCTGGGCCCAGGGCCTCTTCCTGCCGGACCCCTCCTGGATCCAGGTCGACCTCGGCACGAGCACCCCGGTCTCCGCGGTCGTCACCACCTTCGAGAAGAGCGGCGGCTACCGCTACCGCGTCGAGTACTCCGCCGACGGCAAGGAGTGGTCCACCTTCGCCGACCGCACGGACAAGGCCACCACCACCCAGACCGACAACGCCGTCGCCGAACAGCCGGTGGAGGCCCGCTACCTGCGGCTCACCGTGACCGGCTCCAGCGGCAACGGCGCCAGCATCTACGAAATCCGCGCCTACGGCGGCTTCTAGGGGAGCCGGGGGCCCGTCCCACGACGGGCCCCCACCCCGCCGCCGTCATCGCGGACGCACAGGAAAGACGAGACGAAAGCCACTCATGAAGATCACCAGCGTCGAAGTGCACCGGGTCGAGGTACCGCCCGCCGACCCTCCCTTCCTGTGGCGGGAAGGGCTCGCCGGGAGCGCCCGGGTGGGCGACGGTGCGGTCCTGCACCTCGGGACCGACGAAGGTGCGGAAGGCGTCGCGCTGTTCGCCCGGCCGGGCGCGTACGCCATGCTGACGAGCCTCGTGGACGTGGTCTTCCGCGAGGAACTGCTCGGCGCGGACCCCTTCCAGCGCGAGTGGCTGTGGCACCGGGTCTGGGAGCTCGACCGCATCCACGAACTCCCGCTCCCGGCCCTGGGCCTCATCGACACCGCCCTGTGGGACCTCGCGGGCCGCTACTACGACGAACCCGTGTGGCGGCTGCTCGGCGGCTACCGCACATCGATACCGGCCTACGCCTCGACCTCGACCTTCGCGAACACCGAGGAGTTCCTCGACGTCGCCGACCAGAGCCTCGCGCTGGGCTACCGGGGCATCAAGCTCCACGCCTGGGGCGACGCCCGCCGCGACGCGGCACTCTGCCTCGCGCTGCGCGAGCACGTCGGCCCCGACGTCCCGCTCATGTACGACGGCTCCGCCGGCTTCGACCTCCCGGACGCCATCCACCTGGGCCGGGCGCTCTCGGAGGCGGACTACCTCTGGTACGAGGAGCCGATGCGGGAGTTCAGCATCAGCTCCTACCGGCGGCTCGCGGAGTGCGTGGACATCCCGCTGCTCGTCGCCGAGACCTCCGACGGCGCCCACATGAACGCCGCCGACTTCATCAAGGCCGGGGCAGCCACCTTCGGGGTACGGGCCAGCACCAACCTGCGCGGCGGAGTCACCGGGGCCATGCGCATCGCGCACCTCGCGGACTCCTTCCAGCTCCGCGCCGAGGTGCACGGCTCGGACCTGCCCAACCACCACCTGTGCATGGCGATCCCCAACACGACCTACTACGAGTCCCTCGTGACCTCCGCGCACGTCGTGCGCGAGCGCCACGT
This sequence comes from Streptomyces sp. NBC_01257, assembly GCF_035917255.1. Lineage (NCBI taxonomy): Bacteria > Bacillati > Actinomycetota > Actinomycetes > Kitasatosporales > Streptomycetaceae > Streptomyces > Streptomyces sp. NBC_01257. The sequence continues at coordinate 236,572 of NZ_CP108472.1, read as the reverse complement.
GGATGCCGATGGCCTGGTGCACGCACCCACCGCACCCGGCATCTCCCTCCCGCTCGGCCTGGGTTACGGCAAGACGCTGGAGCCCTTCGTCGAAACCCCGCGCTGAACGACGTGGGTGCCCCGCCCGCGCCCCCGTGCGGGCGGACACCCCGGCGCCCGCCCCACCGGCGCACCGCCCCCTCACCGCAGACTCCCCGTACAACGAAAGGCAGGACAATGAGGTCTCTCCGATCTGCCGGAGCCGGCCGGGCCCGTGCCACCCGCACCGCCGCCGCCGTGCTCTCCCTGACCGCCGCGGCGCTCCTCGCGGGCTGCGCCAGCGCGGACACCACCTCGGACACCGGCAGCTCCCCGGCCACGGCGAAGGACTTCAAGCAGGCCGAGCAGAAGGAGGGCTCGCAGATCACCGTGTGGGCCGACTCCACCCGGCTGCCCTCCGTCCAGGCGTACCAGAAGGCACACCCGGACACGAAGATGAAGATCGTCACCTACGACGGCGGGGCCGACGGCTCCACCTACCTCCAGTCGAAGGTGCAGCTCTTCGACCGCACCGACAAGGGCTGGCCCGACGTCGTCTTCGGTTCCCCCACCGACGTCACCTGGGCCTCGCAGCCGACGAAGCCGGGCGCGCAGCCCTTCGCCGCGCCGCTCGACGACGAGCTCGTCCCCCGGGCGACCCTGGACGGATTCGCCAAGGGCTCCCTCACCCCCTGCGAGTTCAACGGTCACACGTACTGCCTGCGCAACGACATCGCCCAGGTCGTCCTCTGGTACAACAAGCCGCTCATGGACAAGTGGGGCTACCAGGTCCCCACGACGTGGGAGGAGTACGAGGCGCTCGGCAAGAAGGTCGGCAAGGAGCACCCCGGCTACCTCGTCGGATCGGTCGGTGACACCAACTCGCACGAGTCCTACTTCTGGTCCACGAAGTGCCCCGCGTACCAGCTCACCGAGCCCGACACGCTGCGCAGCAACCTCTCCGACAAGAACTGCACGCGCACCGCGAAGCTCCTCGACAACCTGATCGACGCGAAGGCCGTCGCCACCAAGGGCTTCTTCTCGCAGGGCTTCGCGAAGAACAGCGGTGACAAGGTCCTGATGGCCTACGGCCCGTCCTGGTACGGCCAGTACCTCTTCAAGACCGCCTTCAAGGTCCCCTCGAAGACGATGGCCGTCGCGCCCCCGCTCAAGTGGCAGGGCGAGACCACCGCCAGCACCGGAAACGTCGGCGGCGGTGTGTGGATGGTCTCCTCGCACAGCAACAACCTGAAGGCGTCCACCGACCTCGCCACCTGGCTCACCACCTCGGACGAGAACCAGAGCGCCGCGCCGACCTACCCCGCGTACACCAAGGCCGCCCAGGCGTGGCTGAAGAACCCGGCGAACAGCTCCTACTTCGCCGGTGACGTGAGCGAGGTCTTCCGGAGCGCCGCCGACGCGGTGTGGACCGGCTGGTCGAACACGAAGTTCCCGGACGCCACCGCCTGGTCCAGCGCGGTGCTGCCCAAGCTGACCGAGGGCAAGAGCCTCACCTCGGTGCTGCCCGACTGGCAGAAGGAGATCAGCAACGAGGCCAAGGCCGACGGATACCAGGTGACCAACGAATGACCGTCCTGGAGACCCCCCGCGTCTCCACCGGCACTCCGCCCCGCGACGGCTCCGCGCCGTCGCGGCCGCGGCGCCGCCGGCTCAACGCGGGCTACTTCTTCGTCGCCGGATACACGGTGCTCCTGCTCGCCTTCGGCGTCTTCCCGACCGCCTACTCCTTCTACCTCGCCTTCACCAACGACCGGGGCCAGTTCACCGGCCTCAACCAGTTCACGAAGGTCGCCAAGGACTACCGGTTCCTGCCCGCCTTCGAGCACATGCTGGTCTACCTCGTGCTGTGGCTCGTGGTCCTCGTCGTTCTCGTGGTCCTCGTCGCGGTCGTCCTGCGCGGCCGCATCCGCCCCGGCACCTCCGCCCTGCTGCGCTTCCTCTACTACATCCCCGGCGCCCTCGCCGGGGTGGCGAGCGTCCTCGTCTGGCTCTTCATGCTCGACCCGGACGTGAGCCCGGTCTCCTGGCTCCTCGAAGCCATGGGCATGCACTCCTTCGCGGCGGTGCTCGCACCGGGACACCTGCCGGTCATCCTCATGCTCATCGCCTTCTGGACCGGCGCGGGCGGCTGGATGGTCGTCATGTACGGGGCACTCAACAACATCCCCGACGAGGTCCTGGAAGCCGCCCGGATGGACGGGGCCGGACCCTGGCGCACCGTCTGGCACATCCAGATCCCCATGATCCGCCAGTGGATCGTCTACATGGCGATCATGGCCTTCGCCACCGGCACCCAGCTCTTCGTCGAGCCCCAGCTGCTCCAGACCGCGAGCCTCGGCCGCGTGAGCCCCACGTGGTCGCCGAACCAGCTCGCCTTCGTGTTCGCCTTCCAGCAGGGCGACTTCAACGGAGCGGCGGCCATCTCGGTCTTCCTGCTGAGCCTCGGTCTCATCGCCGCGGGTCTGCTGGTCGCACGCTCCAACCTGTTCTCCCTGGACGACAAATGACCGACATCCCCCTCGCCGCCCGCACCGGCCGGCTGGCACGCCCCTCCAAGTTCCTCTCGTTCGCGGTGATCGGCGCGCTCCTCGCGGTGCTGCTGGTCTTCTTCGTGCTGCCGGTCATCTGGCTGCTGCTCGCGCCCAGCAAGACGGCCGGACAGATCACGCACGACAACCCGCTCTCCTTCGGCTCCCTCGGCCAGATCGGCACCGCCTGGAAGCACCTGTTCGATTTCCAGGACGGCGTCATGGCGCACTGGCTGCTGAACTCGGCGATCTACAGCGGCGGTTCGCTGATCCTGACGCTCGCCGTCAGCATCACGGCCGGCTACGCGCTGGCACTCACCAAGTTCAAGGGCCGCAAGACGCTGCTCACCGTCACCCTCGTGACCATGATCATGCCGCAGGCGACGCTGGTCCTCCCCGTCTTCCTGGAGCTGAACAACTTCCACCTCATCGGCACGGTCTGGTCGGTGATCCTGCCCTTCTCGTTCTACCCCTTCGGCGTGTATCTCGTGTACATCTACTTCGGCAGCAGCCTGCCGCGCGACCTGCTCTCGGCGGCGCGCATGGACGGCTGCAACGAGTGGCAGCTCTTCACCAAGATCGCGTTGCCGCTGGCCAAGCCGGTCGTCGGGCTCGTCGCCTTCTTCAGCTTCGTGGGTAACTGGAACAACTTCTTCCTGCCCTACCTCGTGCTGCCGGACAGCGACCAGTTCCCGGTGCAGGTCGGCCTCAACCAGCTCCTCACCTCGACGCCGAGCTTCAACCCGGTCGCGGGCGCGGGCCTCAACATCACGATCCCCGAGCTGGCGCTCGCGATCGTCGTGGCGATCCTCCCGGTTCTCGTCCTTTTCCTCTTCTCACAGCGCACCCTCGTCTCCGGCATGCTCGCGGGAGCGACGAAGGAGTGAGCGCACGCCGCAGCGGCGGGTGTCCGAGCCCTCGGAGGGCGTCAGGAACACCCGCCGCGTCGCGGCGTCCGAGCGCGGTGCCGACGGCTCGTGGACGAGGTCCGGTCGATCCCGCTGATCCGGTGCGCCGGCGCCCGATGCCAACGGACGCTAGACGGAACCGGGAGTGCCGGCCGGCGAAGCCTGTTGATACAACGCCACCAGTACCCCGTGCACCGGCTGGTCCTCAGCGCCCTCCTCGGCCTCGTCGACGAGAGCGGCGAGGGCTTCGCCGAGCTCTCGCGCCTTCTCGGGACTGAGCCGCAGGTGGCGCAGTGTCAGGTGGGGTTCCACGGGAGCGAGGTCCAGCTCCTGCGCCACCGCGGCGAGCATCGCGGCGGTGCCTGCCGCCCTGGGCTCGGCGACGAGCATGTGGCGGGCCGTGCGCTGGTAGTACTGCTCGGTGCCGCCGCGGACCTGGCGGGTCTCGGCGACGTGGATCAGCCCGGCATCGCGGAGCACCTTGAGGTGGTGGGCCACGTTGCCCTTCTTCGCGTCGAGCTGCGCTGCCAGCTGCCTGACGGTGGCAGGCCGGTGGCCCAGGGCGAAGAGCAACCGCTGGCGCAACGGGTGGGAGAGCGCCGCGAACTGCTCAGGTGCGCCGATCTCCAGAACGTCCTCGGGAGGCGGCGGATAGGAAGGCTGATCGCGCATACCTAAAGTGTCTAAAATTGTTGACGCTTTCGCAAGGGTGGTGCTCTACTCCCTGCCATGACGACTCTGCCGAAGCTTCAGCCCGCCTCCGTCATCGACGAGACAGCCCGGCTGCTGACCGAGCACTACGTTTTCCCGGAGATAGCCGAGCAGCTCGCCGGCCTGCTGAAACGACGCCTCACGGAGGGCGCCTACGACGTCGGCGAAGCCGGGGAACTCGCTCCTCTGGTCACCGCGGACCTGCAGTCCCTCAACGGCGACCGGCACCTGAGGCTGAAGCACCACGCCGACCCGGTGCCCCCGAAGCAGGGAGCGGCCACGCTGGACGCGATGCGCCGCGACTTCGACGCCTCGCTGGGCGGTGCGCCCCGGGTGGAACTGCTCGAAGGAGGCGTCGCCGTGGTGGAGCTGGCACCGATGCTGTTTCCGCTGGAGTGGGCCGCGGAGCCGCTGAGCGCCGCCCTCACCGTGGCCTCCCGCGCCCAGGCGCTGATCGTGGACCTTCGCGGCAACCGGGGCGGCGACCCGGACACGGTCGCCTTCGTGTGCAGCTACCTCCTGGACGAGCGCACCCACCTCAACTCCATGTACTGGCGCGCGGGCGAGCGCAGCGAGCAGTCCTGGAGCCTGCCGCACGTCCCCGGCGCGCGCTTCGGCGGCAGCAAGCCCTTGTACGTGCTGTCCGGCACCAGCACGTTCTCCGCCGCCGAAGAGCTGGCGTACGACCTTCAGCAGCTCGGCCGCGCCGTGGTCGTCGGCGAGCGCACCCGCGGCGGCGCGCATCCCTGCCAGGGCTGGACCGTGCACCCGCACCTGGAAGCCACCGTCCCGGTCGGCCGTGCCATCAACCCGGTCTCCGGCACGAACTGGGAGGGCACCGGTGTGCAGCCGGACGTCCCGTGCGCCGCCGATGACTCCCTCGACCACGCACACGCGATGGCCCTCGCCCGGCTGGCAGGCTGACCCGCGCACACCTTCGACGGTCCCCTTCACACGGGGAGACGGCGCTTGCGGCGCACGTCCGGCCGCGTCGTTTCATTCGTATGAAGAATCTGCCGCCGTGCGCCGCCCGTCGGGGACCGCGGGCACAGCCCTCGGTCCCCGGTGATCAGGGCTGTCCGCCGCGCTCCAGCGGGATCCTCTCGCCGGCCTCGACCGCCACCGGAAGCCGGTTCTCCGCGGGCGGCAGCGGGCAGGTCGCCAGGTCCGTGTAGGCGCAGGGCAGGTTCGCGGCCCGGTTGAAGTCGAGGCTCACCCTGCCCTCCCCGTCAGGGGCTGCGACCTGAAGGGACCGGTTCGCCGCGTACGTGGTCACTCCCGAGGTCCGGTCCGTGAACAGCACCGAAAGGCTGCCGGGATCCCTGCCGTTGAACGCGGTGAGCCGGTGCACCGCACCGGCCAGTTCGAACTCGATCCGGCCGGGGGAGTCGTAGACGTGCTCCAGGCCCTCGACCGCCGCGCCGACGGTCACCTGGCGTGGTTCGTCGAAGGGGACGAAGTGTCCGGTGACGAGCCAGCGGGGGTCGGGGGCGTAGACGGGGGTGCGGGTGAAGGCGGTGCGCAGTGCGTTCCCGGGGTGGCGGGGCCGTAGGATGTCGTGCCCGCCGCGCTTGGCGACCTCGATGACCGCGTCACCGAAGCCGGCGTTCACGCCGGTGCGCTCGGCGAGGACGCCGAATTCGTACCGGCCGCGGACCGCTGTGCCGTCGACGGTCAGCTCCTCGCCCTCCGCCAGGTCGACCACCACCCCGTCCGCCGAGGTCGACCAGGCTCCGGGGGCGTCATCGAAGCGGGTCGGTTCGCTGCTCAGCCAGTGCAGGCTCGTGATCGCGAGGAACCCGTGCGGTGCGGCGAGTACCGCCTCGTGGGCGCGGTGCCACTGCTCCCATTCCTGGACGAAACTCACCCGGTCGATGTCCTGGACGGTCATGTCCACTCCTCGGTGTGCGCTCATGGGCCGGGCCCGACTGCCCGGCCGGCGTACTGCCGCATCGTGCAACTCCCCGGGGCCCGCGCCCCATTCCCGGATCGGTCACCGGATCCTGACCGGTCCTCTGGCACGGCATTGTTCAACGCGAGCCGAACGGCTAACGTGAGCCGAAATCACTGGCATCAGCAGCAGATCCCGAGCTGCTGACCGGGCCGAGGGATGCGAGGTGACCGGCATGCAGACGCGAGCGACCGACGAGCGCGACGGCGCCGTGCCGCACCACGGCGGGTCCTTCGAGCTGCGAGTGGCCCGGCGCCATGTCGACCTCCTCCGCGTGAGCAGCGCGCTGTGTCCGAGGACCTCCACCGGCCGCTGACCGCGCCCCGGCCGTTTCCGTTTCCGCCGTCGAACGTGGAGACCTGAACGCGCCTCACGCGTCCCGCCACGCCATCCACCCTCGCACCCACCCGGCTTGACGCCTGTCGCGACGCCCGTGGTCCACGACTGCCGCGTCCGGCTTGGCGGGCCTGCCGGGGTGTGGGTGTGTGCGTGCCGCACTGGTCCCGGACGGCGCGGCCGCCGCGTCCCAACGCGCTGATCGCGCCATTCACTCCGGCTTCCAGGCCATCGGGCGCCACCGCCGTCCCACGCCTGCTCACGTCCCACTCGCGCCCACGTCCCGTAGACGCCTTGCTGAACCGACTTCAACCGGAGGCAGTTCCATGTCTGACCACGCGGCCGGCCGTCCAGGCCTGCACCTCGCCCTCGAGGTGGACGGCGACGGCACCCACCCTGCCGCCTGGCGCCACTCGGGGCGTCCACCCGGAGCGATCCTGACTCCCCGGGCCCTGCGGGACGTGGTCGCCGCAGCCCAGGAGGCGGGCTTCGCCCTCGCCACCTTCGACGACTCGCCACTCCCGCTCCCTACGGGTCCGGGTGCGGTCGGACGGGTGGAGGCCGGAACCCGGGCGGCGTACGTCTCGCAGCTGACCGACCGCATCGGGCTCGCCCCCACCCTCCACGTCACCACCACGGAACCGTTCCACCTGGCCACGCAGCTGGCCAGTCTCGACCACGCCTCGCGCGGCCGGGCCGCCTGGTTGGTCGGTGCGGCGGCCGGCGCGGACGACCTCGCCACCGTCGGGGGAGAGGCGCTTCCCGCCGCCGCGCAGCTCCGTGAGACCGCCGACGTCGTCGACACCGCCCGCGCCCTGTGGGACTCGTGGGAGGACGACGCGGTCATCAAGGACGTCGCGACCGGCCGGTTCCTGGACGCGGACCGGGTGCACCCCATCGACTTCGAGGGCGCCTCCTTCACCGTCAAGGGCCCCCTGATCACGCCGCGTCCACCGCAGGGCCAGATCGTCGTCCTGGTCCCGGACGCACTGGACGCCGACGCGCGCGCCGACGTGGTCCTGGTCGGGCGCCCCGACGCCGCCGCACTGGCGGCCCGCGCGGCGGAGGCCAGGGCGGCGGGCGCGCCGCTGGTGTTCGCCGAGGTGGAGGTGGTCCTCGACGCGGACACACCCGCCACCGACCGGCTCGCCGCGTTGAACGAAGCGGCGGACTGGCCCGAGTCCGGACGGCTGCGCCATGTCGGCTCCGCCGAGGCACTGGTGCAACTGCTCCGCGAACTCGCCGAATCGGTCGACGGTGTCAGGCTGCACCCCGCCGTACTCGCCGTTGACCTGCCGGTCCTGACCGAACAGGTGCTGCCGGCCCTGGCCGCCGCCGGACTGCATCGCGCACCCCGGCCCGGCAACACCCTGCGCGAAACGCTCGGTCTTCCCCGTCCCGCCAACCGGTTCGCCGCCGCGGCGGCCGCGAGCTCCTGAGGTGAGTGCCATGAACGAACGCAACCCCGAAGCCCACGTTCACCTCGGTGTGTTCTTCACCGGCGTCGGTCCCCAGCTGATCTGGTCCGACCCGGACGCGCCTTCGCACACGGCGATCGAGACCTTCGTCGAGATCGCCCAGACGCTCGAACGCGGCCTGTTCGACGCGTTCTTCCTCGGCGAGGGGCTCCGGGTACGGGAGAACCGCGGCCGGGTCTTCGACCTGGACGTCGCCGGCCGCCCCGACGCGATCACCCAGCTGTCCGCGCTCGCCGCGGTGACCGAGCGGATCGGTCTCGTGGCGACGCAGAACACCACCTACAACTACCCGGCCGACCTGGCCCGCAGGCTGGCGAGCCTCGACCTGCTGTCCGAGGGGCGGGCCGGATGGAACATCGTCACCACCGACAACGCCTGGACCGGGGCCAACTTCCGCCACGGCGGCTGGCTGGAGCACGAGCGCCGTTACGAGCGTGCCGGACAGTTCGTCGATGCGGCAAAGGAGCTGTGGGCTTCCTGGGCGCCGGACGCGGTGGCGGCCGACGGGCGGGCCGCAGGATGGGCCGGGCCGGGCGCGATCAGCCCGGTGGAGCGGGGCAGCGACCTCGTACGATTCCGCGCCACGGCCACTGTGCCGGGCAGCCGTCAGGGGCGCCCGGTGCTGTTCCAGGCCGGGGACTCGGACGGGGGCCGGGAACTCGCCGCCCGTCACGCCGACGTGGTGTTCTCCGCCAACACCGAGTACGGGAAGGCGGTCGCCTATGCCGCTGACCTGCGCGACCGGCTGGCCCGCCACGGCCGCTCACCGGAGTCGCTGCGGATCCTGCCGGGTGCGAGCCTCGTCCTCGGCGACACCCGGGCGGACGCGGAGGAGAAGGCGCGCTGGGTGCGCGACGAGCAGGTCAACGGCCCGCGGGCCGTCGCGTATCTGGAGCAGTACTGGGGCACCGATCTGTCCGCCTACGATCCGGACGGCCCGCTCCCCGGCATCGAGCCGGTGGAGGGGGAACTCGACCCCTCTCGCGGCACGATCGCGATCGAGCTGCGCAGCGGGAAACTGGCCCTCATCCGGAAGTGGCGAGAGATGGCCGCCGAACGCGGCCTGTCGATCGTCGAGCTGGTGCGTGAGGTGTCCCCGGGCCACCCGACGTTCGTCGGGACCCCCTCGACGATCGCCGACGAATGGGCCCACTACGTGCGCACGCGTGCCGTCGACGGCTTCAACCTGCTCCCGCATCTGCTGCCGGCGTCGATCACGGACATCGTCGACAAGCTCGTCCCGGAGCTCCAGGAGCGGGGCGTGTACCGCACCGCATACAGGGGCACCACCCTGCGGGACCACCTCGACCTGCCCCCGCTGCCCGCCGCCGGCACTGTCTGACGTACCCGGAGACGACGAAACCACCGCGCCTCGCGCCCACAGAAGGGCGCGGGCCACGGTGGTGCCGCCGTCGGTGACATAGGAGGCGCGGGCGGCGCCAGGGTCTTCAGCCGGACATCGCCCGCCGCGGCAACCCGCCTACGTTCCCTCTCAGCGTGCCGGAACCGCCTTACGGCCGAATCCGCGTCGACAGGAAAGAGACCGGCGCCGACGTCACCTATCTCGTTGAGGCCGCCGGCTCAGTGGCCCACCAGCACGGTCGGGTCCGCGTTCTTGACCTTCCTGCGCGGCAGGAAGGCGGCCGGGGCCAGGCAGAAGGCGATCAGGACGGTCGCCACCAGGAACACCGAGGCGAACGCGTCACCCATCTGTGCCTGAATCCCGGAAGGCGTGGTCGCGTCGACGTCCTTGAGGCCGTTGGTGAGGAGCACCGAGAAGAGGGCGGTGCCGATCGAGGCCGCGACCTGCTGGACGATGTTCATCAGCGTCGAGCCGCGGGCGACGTTGTGGTCCGTCAGAGTCGCCAGCGCCGATGCCATGATCGGCATCATCGAGGCACCCATTCCGAGGCCCATCACGAAGAGCGCGGTGATGATGTACGCGTAGGACGTGTCGGAGGCCAGCTGCGTGAACATCCCCATGCCGACCGTGATCACCGCGATGCCGGTCAACACGATCTTGCCGGGGCCGATCCGGTCGGCGAGCATGCCGGCGATCGGCATCGTGATCATCGCCCCCACGCCCTGCGGTGCGAGGAGGAGTCCGGAGTCCAGCGCCGACTCGCCGCGCACCTGCTGGAAGTAGAGCGGGAACAGCAGGCTGGCGCCGAAGAACGCGACGGCGAACAGCGACATCGCGATCACCGAGATGCTCATGTCCCGGTTGAGGAACAGGCGCAGGTCGACCAGCGGGTGAAGGTTGCGCCGGTGCAGGGCCCACGGCACGAACGCGATGATGAGCACCAGCCCTATGCCTGCGGGAACCAGCACCTTGGCGGCCCAGACCGTTCCGGTCTCGGGTATGGACGAGACGCCGTACAGGAAGGTCGCGAGCCCCGGCGAAAGCATCACCATGCCGAGCCAGTCGAAGGTCTCCGACGGCTGCACACGGTCCTTGGGCAGAACGATCGCCGCATAGGCCAGGGCGATCGCACCGATCGGTACGTTGATCAGGAAGATCCAGTGCCACGAGGCGGCGTCGATCAGCCAGCCACCGAGGATGGGACCGAAGATCGGGCCGAGCAGCATCGGGATGCCGAGTACTGCCATCACCCGGCCGACCCGCTCGGGGCCCGCGGCACGCGTCAGGATCGTCATGCCGAGAGGCATCAACATGCCGCCGCCGAGGCCCTGGAGGACGCGGAACGTCACGAGCATCTCGAGCGAGGTGGCGGCAGCGCACAGCGCGGAGCCGGCGGCGAACAGCACGATCGCCAGGAGGTAGAGACGTTTGGTGCCGAACCTGTCGGCCGCCCAGCCGGTGAGCGGGATGACGCTCGCCAGAGCCAGGGTGTAGCCCGTCATCGTCCAGGCCACCTGGGCCGAGGTCGCGTGGAACTCCTTCTGGAACGTCTGCAGTCCGACCGACACCACCGTGATGTCGAGGATCGACATGATCCCGCCCAGCACGATGACGCCGGCCACGAGGAGAACGCTCTTGTCCAGGCGGTCTTGGGAGTCGGCCTTGGGGGGACTGCTCTCGCTTTGTTGTGAAGCGGTCACTTCTCAACCTTTCCAGGGAAAGACAGAACCATCCCGGTCGTCTGGCCCGTCCACGCCCTGGAGCTGCCGGATGGCCGCGACCGTCGTGGAGCCTTGCTCAAACGGGAGACTTCAGCCCTGTTGAGGTCGGAATGCAACCGGGCGCCCCCACCCTCACACCGGACTACATGATGGTTCGGAAAACCGATGAACCTTTATTGAGCAGGACCGTACCACCCGCTGTTCCGCCGGCATGAGGCCGGTAATGGGGTGTGCGCAGGCAGGCACGTCGGAGCCCGGTCGAGGCCTTCCGCTGTGCAGACGGGAGTGGTGACGTCGGTGGGGCGCCGGCTCAGCCGAGCGGGTCGGTGGTGTCGCGCAGGGTGGCCAGGACCGGGGCGTACATGCGGGCCTTGATGGTGCCGAGGGTGTCGCCGGCCTTGTTCACCTGTGCCTGGGCGATCTCGATCGCGGTGGAGCGCACGGCTTCCTCGGTGAGGGCCTGGTCGACGATCCCGGCGGCAGCGGCGTCGGCGCCGCCGTAGCGGTGGGCGGTGAGCATGGCCTTGTGCGCGGTCTGCGGGGCCAGGCGGGACTGGATGAGCGCGGACATGCCGGGAGTGAAGGGGATGTTGATGTCGGCTTCGGGCAGGCACCAGTAGCCGCGGTCGGCGCGCATGACACGGAAGTCGTGGGAGAGGGAGAACATCGCACCGGCGGCGAAGGTGTGCCCCTGCAGCGCGGCGACCGTGACGACCGGCAGCGAGAGCATCCGTGCGAACAGTTCGTGGACGGAGGCGACGTACTCCTGGTGCTGGTCGGCGTGGGCGAACAGCCAGTCCAGGTCGAGCCCGTTGGAGTAGAACTTGCCGGTGGCTGCGGTGACCAGGGCGCGAGGGCCTTCCGCCTTCTCCACCTCGTCGAGCGCGGCGGCGACGGCGGTGAGCCAGTCGGGATGGAAGCGGTTCTCCCCGTCTCCGAGGTCGAGGACGAAGACGTTGTCTTGGCGGTCGAGTGAGGGCATGACGTCTCTTTCGTGACTGGTCAGGTCGGGTCAGGTCAGATCTGGCCTGATGTGAGGTGATCCGGGTCGAGGTCTGCGGGCTACGCCTTGGGTCGGAACGCGGGATCGGTACTCGGGCGGTCATGCAGGGGGTGGAGGAGAGGGTCGTCGATGGGGGAGTGGTGGCAAGCCGGACCCGAGGGGCTCGGCGACGGGCGAGGACGCGGTCGATGCCGGTCGCGCTCGCCTCGTATCTCCGTGGCAGCACAGTGGCGCCGAGAACCTGGTCGCGGCCGTCACTCCTGCGGGGTTGCGGGGCCTCACGGTCCCACCACCCTTCCGACCGAATGTGCGGGGCCCACTTCAACTGTCCCTACCTGCCGGTAACTTATGGGGTCTGTCGTGGGGTACGCAAGAGGGGTGGCGGCATGGGTGGGATCCGTTCCGTGGATCGTTCGGCTCTGGCGGAGTCGCATGCGTACGGAAAGGGCTCGGCGGCGAGGGTGATTGCGGGCCTTGTCTCCTGCGACGCAGGGCGCTTCAGAAGCCAGGTCGCGGGGTCGGCGCGGCCGCCGACGTCGGCGCAGCGCAAGGGTCGCCGGGCCTGCCGTGACGGGCGAACGCCGGCTGAGCTGCCGGCATGGATCCGGTGGTGCGGTCGGCCGTGATGCGCGACCTGAACCGGCCCCGGATCAACGGTCGAGCTGCTCGGGAAGCACTCCGTTCAGCCATCGCTTCAGGAACTCGTCGACCGAAGGGGCTGCCCACCTGCGGCTGTCCGTCTCGTGCTCCCAGAGGAACACCTGATCATGTTGCCCGGGGACGAGGACGATGCCGAACAGATCGCCATTACCCGGGATGTCCGAGAAGAAGAACAGTTGGTCGAAGGCCATGTACTGGTCGGAGAAGGAGCGCCGAAGCTCCAGGTTCGTCTGAATGATCGTTTCGAGCGGCGACACCAGATGAAAGCCGTCCTCGCCGAGGATGCCGTTGCTCTCCCGCAGCACCGAGGCCAACATGTCCGGCAGCGGGTGCCCAAGGAGTTCCACGGCCTCGCGCAGCGCGTCATCCGTAGCCGGAGCGGTGAACCCGACCTCGTCCGTGCCGGCGTGCTGAGTGATCAACTCGTTCCACATCGGTCGATGATCGTATCGATCGTCGAGGAAGGCAATGCAACCGCAAGCACCCGGCGAGGCATGCCCGTGTCGTGCCCGCGCGGTCCGGCCTCCGCGTTCACGCTGCGCGCAATTCGCCGGCGGCGGAAGTGCCCGGACATTGTCCGGCCCCCACGCTAGCGTCGAGCCATGGAACTCACCCAGGTCACCCCTGCCATCTGGCAGTTGGCCTTCCCGGTCGGACACGTCCACTTCGTGCGCCTGCCCGACGGTTTCGGCCTGGTCGACACCGCCATGCCGGGTTCGGCACCCGCGATCCTGGATGCTCTGGCGCGGCTCGGCGGCCGGGCGCAGGACCTGCGGCAGATCGTGCTCACACACTCGCACATCGACCACATGGGCTCGGCCGCGGACCTCGTTGAGGCCACCGGCGCTCGCGTCCTCGCCGGAGCCGTGGACGCCCCGTTCATCCGCGGCACGGCGCCCGAACCCCAGCCCGTACACACCGGCCCGGAACGCGCGCTCCACGAGCAGATCGTGGCGGGGTTCTCCGAGGCGTACGGCCAGCCCCTGAAACATGTGGCGGTGGATGTGGAACTGCACGACGGAGGCAGCATCGAAGGCTGGGGCGAGCCCGTCCAGGTCCTGCACGTGCCCGGACACACCCCGGGAAGCATCGCGCTGCACCTCCCTTCCAGTGGAGTCCTGTTCCCGGGCGACATCGTCGCCACCGCGCAGGGGCGGGCGATCCTCGGTCCGTTCAACGTGGACAGGCAGCAGGCCATCGCCTCCTTCAGGCGGCTGGCCTCACTGGAGGTGGAAGCACTGTGCGTCCCGCACGGCGAGCCGGTGCTGAAAGGTGCGAGCGAGGTGCTGCGGGCGGCGACTCCGGAGAAGGACTGGGTGTGAGCCGAGCTCATCCGCCTACTGCGACCGGGACGGCGGAGGCGGTGTCACCGAGTCCTGATCCCTCAGGTGGCTGTCCATGGCGGTGTTCAGGTCGGCCATGAACGTTTCGAACCGTTCCAGGAGCTGGGGCGGGTAGTGCGACATCGCGGCGTCGAGGCGCTGGGAGAGCGGGTCGAAGAACTCGTCCGCTCGTTCCTGGATGTGCGCGCCGCTGCGGAGTGTGACGACGCGCCGGTCGGAGTGCTCGCGGGTGCGTGTGATGTGCCCCGCCGCTTCGAGGCGGTTCAGGAGTGCGGTGGTGGCGCCCGTGGACAGGGAGATCCGCTCGCTCAGCCGGGCCGGCGACAGGGGAGTGCCACGCTCCTCGGCGGCGGCGATCTCCAGGACCGCGGTTGCGTCGGTGGAGTGCAGGTCCAGCCAGGCGGCGAAGCGCCGGCCGAACTCGGCGTAGTGGCCGCCGTAGATCCTCAGCGATTCCATCAGCCGTTCGCGCTGCTCCGCGACGCTGTCGCGCACGGCTTCCTCCATGCCTCTGCCCTTCTTCCCTGCCGTGCGGTCCGCACAGTCGCTTCGCTTTGACAACCTACCGCCATCACTTTACCTTCATCGTGGAATTACTTCACCATGGAGGTATCTGGCGTGCGTGACCCATCTCCCACCCCCGACGAGACGACCGAGCCCTACCGGTGGCGCTGGCTGATCCTGGCAGTGATGATCGTCGCGGAGATCATGGATCTCCTGGACGCCTCGATCGTCAACGTCGCCGGACCGGACCTGGAGAAATCGCTCGGGGCCGGTTCCGTCGGACTGCAGTGGGTGATCGGCGGCTACGCCCTCACCCTGGGCGCCGGCCTCGTGCTCGGAGGCCGGCTCGGCGACCGGTACGGCCGGCGTCGGATGTTCCTGATCGGCCTGGCCGCCTTCACCGCGGCCTCGCTTCTGTGTGCGATCGCGCCGAACATCGAGTCGCTGATCGCCTTCCGCCTGCTGCAGGGCATCGCCGGAGCGATGCTGCTGCCCCAGGGCCTGGGCCTGCTGCGGGAGAACTTCTCCGGCCCCGAGCTCACCAAGGTCTTCGCGATCTTCGGACCGGTCCTCGGTCTGGGCGGCATCATCGGCCCGGTCCTGGGCGGCTTCCTCATCGAGGGCGACTTCTTCGGCCTGGGCTGGAGGTCGGTGTTCCTGGTCAACCTGCCCATCGGAATCGCGGCGCTGGTCGTCGCCGCGAAGTTCGTGCCCAGGAAGGCGGGCGACCGAACGGTACGGGTCGACATGACCGGGGCCGCCCTGGTCGTGATGTCCTGCGCCCTGCTGGTGCTGCCGCTGAACCAGGGACAGGAGAACGGCTGGCCGCTGTGGACGTGGCTGTCCATGGCCGCCTCGGCGATCGGTTTCGCCCTCTTCGCCCTCCAGCAGCGCCGCACGGCCGCCGCGGGCCGCGAGCCGCTGGTGACCCCGGGCCTGCTCCGCAAGCCGGCCTTCACCGTCGGCCTCAGCGGAATCGCTCTGTTCTTCGGCGGACTGATCGGCACCCAGCTCGTGCTGACCCTGTTCCTCCAGATCGGCCGGCACTTCACCGCCGGTGAGGCGGGACTCGGCAACCTGCCCCTCGCGGTGGGCACCGCGATCGGGGGCGCCATCAGCGGAGCGTTCCTCGCGGACAGGATCGGCCGCAAGGTGCTGCAGATCGGACCACTGATTCAGCTGTGCGGCGCCGCCGTGCTGTGGTTCGAACTGGACGGCCTCGACGCCGCCTCGTTCTCGATCTGGGACATCGTTCCCGGCGTGGCGGTGGCGGGCATCGGCGCCGGCATGGTGATCGCCGCCCTGTTCAGCTTCATCCTGGCCGCAGTCGACGACGACGAGATCGGATCCGCCTCCGGTGTCCTTTCGGCGGTCCAGGCGGTCGGCGGCTCCATCGGCGTCGCGGTCTTCGGCTCGGTGTTCTTCGCCCGGGCCGAGACCGGTGACTTCACCGGCGGCTTCCACCGCGCGCTGATCGTCCAGGCATGTCTGCTGCTGGTCTTCCTCGCCATCACCTTCTTGCTGCCCAAGAACGCCCGTCCTGAAGAAGAACAGCACGGCATTGCACCTGAGGCCGCTGCCGACGGCTCCGTCACCAAGCAGCACCTCACCGCGTGAGTCCGGCCCGGGGAAGGCGTACGACGAGCGGCCCGGTCAGCCCGTACGGGTTCGGGCCGCCGTCGTAGGGCGGAGCGGCTCAGGCCACCGAGTGAGCGAACATCCGGCGGTGAGCGGACTCGACGATGACGGCCTGGTTCGTCCTCGTCCGGGAGGTCTTCGGCGGAAGACGTTTCCCGTAGCCGGTCAGGACGCCTGCTGCGCCGGCTTCGGCTCACCCGGGTTGACGACGACGACTCCCTCGCCTTCCAGCTTGAGCTGGACCGCCTCTCCGGAGCCGCCCTTCAGCATGGAGCCGATTCCCTGCGAACGGTGCAGCGACGTGCTCAGCCGCGGGGTCCACGCGACGACCGCATCGGTGTCCACGAAGACCGGTGCGTGCGGGGAGACCGGCAGTACCAGGGGGATGCCCGCACTGCTCAGCGCCAGTCGGCCGCTACCGGTGAAGGCGCAGTTGAAGAGGCCGCCACCCGCCATCCCGGCGCCCTTCACCGTGGTGATGTCGTAGCTCAGCGAGGCGTCGAAGCACAGTACGTTCTTGCCGTTGACCGTCAGGCCGTTGTTCTCGTCCACGTCGATGAGGAAGCAGTGGGCCGCGTCCGAGGCGAACCACGCCTCGCCCTCGCCGGTCACCCTCATGAGGGCCAGGCCTTCCCCCGTGACGGCGCGCTTGAGGAAGTTGCCCACGCCCTGGCCCTTCCGCTCGAACTCCAGGGAGCCGCGCCAGGCGACCATCGTGCCCTGGCGTGCGTATGCATCGCCCTTGACCGCGTACCGCACCGCCATCGGGTTCTGTTGCGTGAGACCGAGGGTCTCGGCCGGCTGGATGATGTTCTCGGGATCGAAGAGATTTCGTTGCATGAGCCTCGGGTGCCCCCACCGCAACTACGCAGTCACGGACGGGCGAACTCCGCTTAGGGGTCGCAGAGAACCAAGGTGTTGCACACCGTCGACGAGGTCGTCTGCCTGGGGCCTGATCGGCTCCTGCCCGATCCTGGTCCCGATCAGCCCTCGCCCGGGGTGGGAAGGCCCGTCGAGACCATCCCGCCACCGGGGACCACGAGGCGTTGGCCGTGCGCCAGAGATCCGCACCCCATGCAGTCACCGGCATCACGGGTGTGGGCTCCCGTGCCGCGTGTCGCCCCCCGCGCCGTCAGGAAGCGGCACGCTTCACGTGGTGGACCAGCCACGACAACAGGGCGTCCAGGTCCGCGGCGGCCGACAGCACCCGGTCGACCGCCTCGGGGGTGTGCAGCCACTCCTCGCAGCCGAGATCGCGGGCGGCGATCAGTGAGCGGTGGCGCAGCAGGTCCGCACGGGGATGATCCGTCGGCCAGCCGCGCGGGGGACGCTTCATCACGTCCCCGGAGATGTCGTAGCCCTTCTTCCGCAGCTCGTCGACGATGGCGGACAGCTCGCGACCGCTGCCCTCGGAGGCAACGGCCGTGCGGAACGTGTCCACCTGGCCGGGGTCGGGGTACCACCAGGCGCCCTGGATCCGCAGGCCGTCCAGAGAGAACCGGAGACCGATCTCGATCTTGCGGCCGAGCCGGATCACCGCACTCTGGTGCTGCCACCACCAGGAGTCGGTGCGGTAGTGCCAGACGGAGAAGTCCTCGTACGTGGGGACGGCGTCCGCGAGCTCGTTGAGCAGGGCGATCATCGGCTGCCGGACCAGGCGTTCGCGGTCCGCGCGGAGGCGCTCGCGGGTCGCCTGGGCCGGTTCGCCCTGGAGCTGCCACAACACGTCCATGGCCTGCTCCGGCCATCCGGTGAACTGGTCGCGCATGCGCGGAGGATAGCTCACCGGTGGGCCCGGCGGGCCACCACGCCCGGCGTCCTGTGACGGCGGATCCCGGTCACACGTCGCCGAGGAACCCGGGGTCGGACGGCCCCATCTGCCGGGCGAAGTCCGCAGCGACTCCGATGACCTCACGCATCGGCACAGGTCGCCGACTCGTCGCCGCGAGATCGTCCCGCGCCTCCTTGCTCCAGAGGAACGGATACACGGAGATGCCCTCACCGAAGGCCAGGGCCGCAGCTTCCTCACGCCAGCCGGGCCATCGCAGGCCGTCGTAGAACGTCTCCAACCGGCCCGACAGCAACCAGGAAACCCATCCGGAGTGGCCCATTTCCATCGCTTCCCACTCAAGGGTGTCGGGAGCGAAGTAGGTCATCTGCCCGGGCCCTCCAGGCCGGCCCGCAGCCGCAGGATCACCACCGTTCAGCGCGAACACCCCACCCACGACGTCATGGCCGACGACCAGACCCGTCGCGGGGTGCCAGACCGGATCGAAGCCGGCGGGGAAGCGGTTGGCCGTCCCCAGGCTCGGGAGCCCTCCGCTGATGACCGAACCCCCACCGAACACCCGCATCCATCCGTTGTCGACGAGCAGCCCGCCGGTGTTCAACGCCAGAGCACCCAGCATCGAACGCGCCGTGACCTGCAACTGCAGAAGACATCGGCGGCCCTCGTCAACATCGACCGGCAGCGCCTGAACGGGCACGGAGCTTGCCGAAAGCATCTCCTCAAGCTCCCGCCACGCCGGATCATCCACATTGACCAACTCGTCGATCTCTCGCATCCCAGGATGGTCGCACCTTCCTCGGCGCCTCAGCACCTCATCACGGGCTCGGCCCGTGCCGGCCTGGAGCCGTTCGCGGAGGGTTCGTCAACCGGCGTGCGACCGGGTTCGCGTCCGGGTCATGCGGCGTCGGGGTGCACGATCTGAAGGATCAGGAGCAGAGCCAGTACCCCGAAAGTTGCTCCCGCCGAGATGCCGAGAACGGTGGCTGCGCGGCTTCCGCGTCTGAGGGTTGCGCCGAGCCGTCCCGCGAACAGGCCGATGACGCTGTCCCAGGTGAGGCCCACCAGCAGGAAGATCACGCCGAGGGTGAGGAACTGCACGCCGGTCGGACCGTTCCCAGGTCGCACGAACTGCGGCAGAAACGCGGCGAAGAACACAATGATTTTGGGGTTGGTGAGGTTCGTGAGGACAGCCTGCCCCAGGATTCGCCGATCCGAGGGCGCGGGTTGCGCGACAAGGCCGGACTGCCTGGCAGTTCGCAGAGTGGTGATCGCGAGCCAGGTCAGATAGGCGGCTCCACCCAGGCGTATCACGGTCAGAGCAGCCGGTGTCGACTGCAGCAGGAAGGCCAGCCCGAGCGAAGCCGCCGTGACATGCACGACCATGCCGAGCGACATCCCCAGAGCGGAGAGCACGCCGGCGCGGGGACCCCGGTCCACGGCAACCGCGACGATGTACGCGTTGTCGGGCCCGGGAGGGACCGTGACCAGCAGCACTGCCGTGAGATATCCGGGGAGAACCGCGGGATCGATCACGTCAAACCACCCCTGTAACGCGTAGAATGTTTTCAATACGTTACGTCATGTCAATGAAGCGTGCAACGCATAGGTCCCACCCTTCGCGTTACGGTGGGGACATGGTGATGATGATCGAGGCGATGCCGCTGGAGACGTTGGCCGCACTGGTCAACGAGTGGGGTACCGCCCCGCGCGTCGCGGACGGCCGCGGAGGACAGGCGTATCCGAACTGCGCGGGTATGGCCGAGCGCCTTGCCGGTCTGATGCCGGTCAGCGCTGTGCTCACCGAACGGGAACTGGCGGAGACCGCGGATCGCCTGCATCCCGTGTTCGCCACTCCCGATCTCGCCGAGCGCGCCCGGCTGATCGCTGCGCTTCTGACGGACACCGCAGTCCGTCCGACCGTGCGGACCATGACCGACCGTCTGCAGCCCGGATGGTTCGTCGAGGCGAGCGGGAACGCGGTCCTCGCCTCCGCGGCCATCACCCTGCGCCAGTACCTCTCCGACCACAGTGCTGAGCGGCTCGGCCTGTGTACCGGACGCCGATGCGCCGACGTCTACATCGACGCATCGCCAGGGGGCCGGCGCCGCTTCTGCTCCGTCACTTGCCAGAACCGCGCGCGCGTCGCGGCCTTCCGCAGCCGGCAGACAGAAGAGACCTCCCGCACGACAGCCAGCCGGACAACGAGGGCTCCGCGAACCGATGGGAGCTGACCGGAGGCGGGGATGGGGCGCTGAAGCAGCGCCCCCGGCCATGACTGGCCGGTATCCCGTGCGGTGAGTGCGGTGAGCGCCCTGGGGCGACGGCGGGCCTCTCGGGGCACGAACGTTCCTTGGTCGAGCCTCAGGCATGGGACCAGGCCGCGTGCGTCGCGGAAGGCCGGCCCTTCGTCTGCCCATCCATGGTGAATGCCCGAACGGCGTTCCGGGCGGAGTACGAGAGTGCCCGAGGCGCGCAGGAGGCCGGGCTTTGTCTCGATGAGCAGGGCCGTGGCAGGGCCCGGGTTGTCGGCGTCGTTCCGGCACGGACGGGCCGCGGTGCCTGATCATCGGTCTCACGGCGACTTCCTCGATAACTTCCGAGAATCAGGGAAGCCGGAGCGATACGTGTAAATCATCCGCCGTACGTGAGGAGCTGTCATGACCACCTTTTTCATCACCGTGCCCGGAACCTTTGTCGCCGGCATCACGGACACGTCCCGCGCGACTCTGGAGGGCAAGCTGGCCGGTCAGCACACGGATCTGAGCGAGAGTGAAGGGCTCGACC
This sequence comes from Streptomyces sp. NBC_01257, assembly GCF_035917255.1. Classification (NCBI taxonomy): domain Bacteria; kingdom Bacillati; phylum Actinomycetota; class Actinomycetes; order Kitasatosporales; family Streptomycetaceae; genus Streptomyces; species Streptomyces sp. NBC_01257. The sequence goes on along the minus strand of NZ_CP108472.1, from coordinate 215,816 downwards.
TGCTCAGCGTCAACGATGACGGCACCTTCTCCATCCGCCTCGAAGTCGAGGCCGGGGACCGGTACCAGGCGGAGCTGGATGCCGTGGGGCTGGTGTCCCGCGCTCTGCGGGAGACAGGGTTCGCAGAGGAGGACGCACCGTTGGGGACGCCTGCCGTCACCGGGATCGACAGCGACCTCTGACAGTGGGTCAACAGCCAGCCCCACGTGTGCACGTCCACCTCTTCGATCACGTCCCGGTCCACGCGCCCAGTGGGCTCGTGCGGCCGAAATTGTCGTGCTCGGACCAATCCTTTCCGTCGGCGGCGACGAATAGACGACATCAGCGACCGAACGCGGTTCCGATTGCGTACTGGAACCGCCGGAAGGGGATGCGTTTACGTGATACTCCGCCGTTCAACTCGTTGCACCGCTCTGCTGGTTGTGCCCGCCGCACTGACCCTCGGGATCTCCGTACCTGCCATGGCGCACGACGGCCATGTCGCGGGCGACACCACGAAGGCCGCAGACGGCGACACGTACCAGATCGACCTGGCGCAACTGAACGACTCCGGAGCGAGTGGCACGGCCTTGGTGAGCGTGGAGGGCGACAAGCTCACCGTCAAGATCGAGGTCGAGGGCCTGGTTCCGGGCATGCCGCACGCCCAGCACATCCACGGCTCGACCGACGGCCATGACTTCCGCTGCCCGGACAAGAGCGCGGACAAGAACGGCGACGGCATCATCACCACCGCCGAGGGCCTGCCGATGTACGGAGACATCAACATCTCCCTGACGACCAAGGGAGACACCTCCAAGGGCAGTGGCCTCGCCGTCGACCGGATGCCCGTGGCGGACAAGGACGGCAAACTGAGCTACTCCCGGACGATCACCGTCTCGCAGGCCGTGGCCGATCACATCAAGGATCTGCACGTCGTCCAGCACGGCATCGACCCGAACGGCAACGCCAAGTACGACTTCGGCAAGGGCAAGAGCGAGCTCGACCCGAAGCTTCCGCAGGAGGCCACGGCTCCGGCGAGCTGCGGCATGGTCAAGGGGGCTGCCGTCGGCTCCATGCCCGTGGGCGGCGTCGAGACCGGCAGTGGGTCCACCGAGGGCGTGGAGGCGCCCGGTCTGCTCGCAGCGGGTGGCGCGGCCGTCCTTGCCGCAGGTGGGCTGTTCGTACTGCGCCGCCGGACGCGCCCGGCATCGGTCCGGCACGACAGCTGAGTCTTCGCACCGATCGACGCCCCGTAACAGCCGGACGCAGGGACAGGTGAAGCAATGAAGGGCACACGCGACGACGGCGAGCACCGCACGATGTCCGGGCGGCGCAACGTCACGATCGCTGTCACCGCTGTCGCCCTCCTCCTGACCGGTGGGCTGTTGCTGGCTCTGGGAACCAGCCGGCAGCAGCCCACCCCGCCTCCTGCCACCGACAAGGGCCGGGCGGTCGCCACCGCACAACCCACCGCGCAGCCGGACCCGCCCGCGACATCATCGGCCGCGCCGGACACCGCGGCTCTGTCCGTATCCCGCCCAGTGAGCATCGCGATCCCCTCTCTCAAGGTGTCCTCGACACTGGAGATGCTCGACCTCGGCAGGAACCGGGCCATGGAGACCCCGCGGGACCCGGCCAAGGCCGGCTGGTACCGCCCTGGAGCCGCTCCCGGAGCGACCGGCCCCGCCGTGATCGCTGGGCATGTCACGTGGAACGGCACCCCCGGGGTGTTCTTCGCGCTCGGCCGGCTCGACCCCGGCGACCGGATCGACGTCAGGCGCGCGGACGGGCGAACCGCTGAGTTCACCGTCGACCGAACCGCCCGCTATCCCAAGGGCCGGTTCCCCACCGTCGAGGTCTACCGCAATGTCGGCCGCCCCGAACTGCGCCTGATCACGTGCGGCGGCGACTACTCCAAGAAGGACAGCCGCTACACCGACAACGTCGTCGTATACGCCACGCTCACCGGCAGCCACACTTAGACATCGTTTGGTGTCTGTGACGTGTGAACGGCCTTGGGCTGTTCAGCTCGTGGGGCCTGCGAGGCCACCGACACCGGGAAGCTTGCGAGTTCGGTGCGATGCTCGCCCACCACGCGTCTTGGGTGGCCGGGGGCCGCCGTCAGGTGGAGATGTTGCCGCGGAAGCCGAGATGGAGCGCGGACCATTCCTCGGGGCGCTCGGCGAAAGGCAGGTGCCCCGTGGGGAGCTCGGCGTACTCGGCACCCGGGATCGTGTCTGCGAGTTGCCGGTGGTGGGAGGGCGTGACCAGTTGGTCGAACGTGGTGGAGATGATAAGGGTCGGCACCGTGACGGCAGCCAGGTCTTCGCGGACGTCAACCTGATCGATAAGCAGGTCCAGCTGTCCGAGTGTGCCGGGCGGGATCGTGGTCGCGGTGGTCTTCAAGGCAGTGTCGAGGTCGTCCTGACCGATGGCCTCCAAGGCAGGGGCGCTCAGCCCGATCAGGGACACGAACGCGGCCAGACGTTCGAGGTCGCCTGAGCGGAGCAGGTCGCGCCAGAGCCGGGCGGCCAACAGGAACCGTGGATTGGGGAGGGCGAAGCCGGCTGTCAGGACGAGGCCGGTGACGCGGTCGGGGTGGCGGGTGGCGGCGCGGATGGCGACCGGGCTGCCGAGCGAATATCCGGCGATGGCGAAGGTGTCCACGTTCTCCTCGACGGCGGCGGCGACCAGGGCGTCGGCGAGGACGTCCAGATCGAGGGGGGCTTCGGCGCGGAGGGTGCGGCCGGTGCCGGGATAGTCGGGCCCGACGACAGTGTGGTGAGCCGCGAGACTCGCCAGGATGGGGCCGAAGTTGGCGTCGATGCCGCCGCCGGCACCGTGGGCGAGCAGCAGGCCCGGGCCGGTGCCGCGCACGATGCGGCCAAGGGAGGAAGAGGGCAGGGCAGTTGAGGACATGGGATGTCTTTCCTTCGAGTTCTCAGGGGGTTACGGGGTGGAGCAGGTCAGCGGGGTGCGTGGCTGAGCGTGGCGGCGCCGGGCAGCAGTGGCGGCGAGGCCGACGGCGGCGAGTGTCACCAGCGCGCCGATCCACGGCAGGTCGTCGAGTGAGGAGCCGGCGGTGACGGCTTGGCCGCCGAGGGTGGAGCCGGCTGCGACCCCGAGGTTGAACGCGGAGGCGCTGACCGCCGTGGCCAAGGTGGGTGCTTTGGGGGCGGACGCCAGTGCGCGGTCTTGCAGCAACGGGATCACGGCGGCGGCGATGACACCGAGGACGAGTACGGTGGCAGCGGCCGCCCAGCGGCTCTGGCCGGTGAGCGTGAAGGCGGCCAGCACCGTGGCCAGGGCGGCAAGCAGCGCGCACAACGCTGCCCACGGAGCGCGGTCGGCCAGGCGGCCGCCGAGGACGTTGCCGACTACGGAGCCCAGGCCGAAGAGCGCGAGCAGCATGGTGACCCCGGAGGCGGTGAACCCGCTCACTTGGCGCAGCAGCGGGGCAATGTAGGTGTAGGTGGTGAACAGGCCGGCCTGCGTGACCACGATGATCGCCAGCACTACGGCCACTCTGGGCTTGAACATCTCCCGGACCTCGCCGCCGGGACGGCCGGCAGTCTCCGGTGCCGCCGGACGGACCAGCACAGTGGTGGCCGTGAGGATGGCGGCGCCCAGGATGGCGATGCCGGAAAAGGTGGTACGCCAGCCATAGTGATCGCCGATCCAGGTACCCAGTGGAGCGCCAAGAACCGTGGCGAGGTTCCAGCCCGCTGTGATCACGGCGATGGCACGCCCGCGGTGCCCTGCCGGAACCGCGGTTACCGCGATCACCAACGCCGTCGCGAAGATCGTGCTGTGCGTCAGAGCGGTCAGCATCCTTGCCGCTGCCAAGACGCCGAACCCTGTGGCCAGCGCTGCGGCGGCGTTGCCTGCGACGAACACGCCCAGCAAGATCGGCAGTGTGCGGTGGCGGGCGATGCCCAGCATCCCCAGGGTCACCAGAGGCCCAGCGACGGTGACGACCAGGGCGTACACCGTCACCAGCGCTCCGACGGTCGGCAGTGGACGGTGCAGATCCGTTGAAAGCTCCGGCAGCAGCCCGACCATCACCCACTCCGCTGTCCCCACCACGAACACGCAGGCGGTCAGCAGAGCCAGTACCGCGCGCCGCCGCACCGGCGCGGGCGGGATGGCGGTCAGCGAGACCGCGCTGTTCGTCGTCATGCGATCGACGCTAAAGTCTCACACCAATGTGAGAGTCAACGCGGTGAGGTGCAGGTCACATGCGCATGGGAGAGATGGTCCGGCGAACCGGCGTCAGCGAACGCCTGCTTCGCTACTACGAGGAACAGGGACTGCTCCACCCGAACCGGCTCCCCAGCGGCTACCGCGTCTACAACGACGTCGACATCGACACGGTGCAGCGCATCCGCAGCCTGCTGGCCGCCGGCCTGTCCACGACGGTCATCGCCAGGATCCTGCCTTGCGTCTGCACCGACGGGCCGACCCTCACCCCCGTGTGCTCCGACACCATCACCGAGCTACGGCGCGAGCGCGAACGCATCACTCACGCCATCAACGAGCTGCACGCTTCGCGAACCATGCTCGACACCGTCATCGCCGCAGCCCCGGCAACCTGAACCGCACCTGGAAACGCTCCACATGGGCACGTGAAGCAATCACCGCAGCCCTTCATGTCAGTCCCGGACCCACACCTGGTCCTTCAGCGTCAACCCCCGAAAGACGTCCGAAGCCGACCACTTAGGCACCGGCACCGGCAGTGACAGGTGGGCCCTCGCCATCCCCGGGCGCTCGGTCAGCAGGGCGGCGAGATCGACCAGTGCCGCACCCGAACGGGTGAAGTCGCGGCTGCATTCGCCCGCGTCCAATCCGCAAGCTCTGCGTCTTCGAATGACAGATGGAGTGGGCTTCTCGGCCAGAGGCCCGCGTCAACGCTCGGAACCGGGTTCGTGACCTGGCAGGATCCGGCCCCGGGCGTGCACCACCCCACGCGTGCACCGGACCTGTCGGCGGTACTCGGCCACCACAGGACCGCGCCCCGGAGCCGACGCCGTCGGCCCCTGTTCGCGGCCCGAGGAGCCGGAACTCCTTTGGCGACGACCGCCGTTCGGTGCGCAGGTCTCGTCCCGGCCGAAGTTCTCCTCTCGTCGGGCCGGAGCGGGATCAGCGGTCTGCCAGTGCCTGCAGCTGGCAGACCGCACCACCGTCCTGATGGCGTCGGCACAGAGCAATGCGTACGGGAGTGTGTGAACCCCGGGGCACGTGGGTCGGGATGAGCGCGCCGACGACACGAAGGTCTTGGGGGAGAGGCGGATCGCAGGCCCGTGTTCTGAGCGATCTCCACTCGGCGGGCCCGCGTCGGCATTCTGGGGGGTGGCTGGGTGATCTGTCTGTCGGCCGGCGTGTCAGCTGGTGTGGGCGGTGGACATCAGCAGAGGCGGCACCATGTACGTACTACCGGACGCGTTCTCAGGCAGCGGTACCCAGCTGAGACCTGTCATCCGGGGACAGTCACAGCCGAGCCCGTCGTCCACGCCGAGGACGGGCTCGCCCGGTGCCACGTCCATGCGGTAGCAAGCAGTCCATCCTGACGGGTACGGAACGTCGTACACGTATCGCACGGACATCGCGGTCAGGCCGGTCTCTTCGGCCACTTCGCGGATTACCGCGTCCTCCGGTGACTCGCCGGGCTCGATACCGCCTCCCGGAAGTGTCCAGTACTCCTGTCCGTCGTGGCGGCCCGATGGACCCATGCCTCGCTCACGCACCATCAAGACATGCCGGCCCCGAATGATCACCGCTGCCACCCGCCGCCTCCCTGTCACAGGACCGGTCATGCCGGATCCGCCGGCGCCCCTTCAGCGGTTCCAGCGGACGAACACCCTCTCTCCGGCCTCGGATGCGACACCGCACAGCTGGGGAGCTGAGTCTGATCGGGTACGGCCTCCAGGGAGTCAGGCGGAAGCTCGAGATCCGTCAGATCGCGCGACGCGGGCACGATACTGCCCGGCGCCCAGCCGAGAACCTCCTCGAAGCGGCGGGCCGCGATGGGAGCCGGAGGTTGTCCGCGATCACTCTCGTGGAGCCTGATGGTTGCCTGACTCAACCCGGTGCGATGCGCAAGCTCCCTCACGGAGATGTTCTCGGCTTCCCGGAACTCGATGAGAGCCTTCGCCAGGCGTTCTGATTCTTCGCTCATGACCCAAGGATTCCGCATCGCTGACGTTCGGTCAGCGGCCCGGGTTGATCCGTACCCAACTCGCCCTTCCCGCTGCTCCTTCAGGAGCCGAGAGAGCTCTCGGTCGCCGGCTCGGAGGTTGTCTTGCGGGGCAGGTTTCGGGAGCTCGTTGTAGCAGGTCAGGGCGGCGGCCATGGCCAGGCTTCGGCTCCGTCAGGCGTTGCCGCATCACGTGCGGGACCTTGAGACCACGAGCCGCCCATGGCAGGCTCATGTCGCATGATCGATGAGTTCGTGAAAGACAACCTGCACGGGAGACTGCGGCGGGACCGCAAGGCGCTGCTCTGGAAACTCGACGGCTTGTCCGAATACGACGCCCGCCGACCTTTGACAGCGACCGGGACCAACCTCCTCGGCCTGGTCAAACACGTGGCCACCGTTGAGGCCAGGTACTTCGGCGAGGTCTTCGACCGCCCTTCCCCGGAACCGCTTTCCCGATGGCAGGACTCCGACGGCAGCGATCAGTGGGCGACCGAGGACGAGACCCGCGATCAGATCATCGCGTTCTACCGGCGTACGTGGGAACACTCGGACGCGACGATCAACGAGCTTGCCCTCGATGCCCCCGGCCATGTGCCGTGGTGGCCGGAGCCCTATCTCAACACGAACCTGTTCGCCGTCATGGTCCATGTGCTCGGCGAGTCCATCAGGCATGCCGGTCATGCCGACATCCTGCGCGAGGGCGTCGACGGCCGGACCGGGTTGCGGCCCGAGAGCGAGCAGCCGATCGACGAGGAAGCCCGTGCGGCGTACTGCGCGAAGATCGAGCAGGCCGCCAGGTCGGCCGCACCCATCAAGGCGTAGAGGATTCTCATGTGACTTGATGTTCGTGCAGGCGATCTCGCGCCGTCTCCTGGTGCGAACCGCTCACAGCGTTCGTAGCCACTGACTTCGCGTTCTCGACGGAGCGCAGCGCGTCTGCTCGGCTAGGGTGCGACCATGGCCACCGCCCGCGCCCGCGAACCCGTCCTGTTGGATCCCAAGGGCCCGGTGATCACAGCGATCGCGTGCAGCGTGGGCGCGGTCCTGTTCCTGGGTGCGGGAGGGGCCTTCGTCTATGTCGGCGCCCACACTGTTGCCGACCTCGACGAGCCCGGCGATGGGTGGGTGTGGGCTGGTGCCGGCCTCGCCCTGGCCGCGGCGTTCGTTGCCTGCGTCGGGATGTCCACCATCCTTTCCGCCCGCGAGGAACGACGGGCGACGCTCCAGCTGGCCGCCCTCGGCGTCGACGCGACGGCCCTGGTTCTGGCAGTCGCCTCCGCCCCGCCGACCAACGACGACCACTACCAGGTCCGGCTCTTGATGCGTGTCAGCGGCCCCGGTTTCGAACCCTTCGAGTGTGCGAACGAAGTCCTGAAGTACCGGTTCGGCAGCGCCACTCAGGGGACGGTGCTGCCCGCCCGGGTCAATCCGGCCACTCGCGCATTCACCATCGAGCGACCTCCTGCGCCTCCGGCCCCTGCAACGGGAAGCGCATAGCGAGGACACGTTGCCCTGCCGGTAGCAGCAGCGGCGTACCAGGCCGATGTCATCGATGACGGCCGCCTTCGAACCGCGTCGCTGGGCTCACCGGACCCTGTGCGCAGGTGGGCCGATCTCGACGACCGTCACCGTGACCAGCTCGCCTTCACGACGAGCTGATCCGGGGAGTCGTTCGGCTTGTCAGCCAGATCTCCGAGAGATGAATGAACCCCGCAAACGTGGGGATGCCTCGCGGACGGCCTGGTGCCGGCCCCGCGTCAGTACACCGTGTCCTGCTGGTCCGGTACGACGCTGCCGTCGCCACGCCGCACGGGGCCGAACGTGCCGTCTTGCTCGGTGTAGGCGGCGGACGAGCAGGGATAGGCCGTGGTCCTGCGGGGCAGCGGCTCGATGAACATCGGGTTCACGACCCAGCGGCCGTCGGCGTTGTCGTAGGCGCGGCACATCACCTCGTTCTTGTTGCGGTTGAGCACGAGGTGCGCGCCCGTGGCGTCGCCGACGAACGTCACGTCGGTGTCGGCGTCACCACCGCCGAGCGTGATCCGCCGGTGAGGGGCCTGCTGGTTCCAGGCGGCCCGGCCCTTGATCCCGTAGATCTCCTGATTGATCCAGCAACGCTTGCCGTCGATGTACGGGATGGCCTCGCCCTGGGTGACACCCACCCCGCCGCAGCCCTCGTTCCCGGTCGTGATGCGGCCCTTGGCGTCGAGCACGGAGCGGATGGCGACGGTGTGCGCGCGGTCGATTCCGATGCCGCGCGACCAGACCTCGGTGACCGGCTCGGAACCCGCCGAGACGATCCAGACGTCGAATCCGGCCTTCTGCAGCGTACGGACGAGGTCACGTTGCTGTTCGTAGTACCGGACGTAGGCCGGAAGGATGTGGGTGCCGACGGTGCGGGTCGCACCGACAGGCGCGGCGAGGGCCTCCGTGCGGGCGGCCGCGGTGTACGCGCGCAGTTCGGGGACGGTGTGTCCGGCGAACAGTTGGGGCACCCACGCGTACTGCGGGACGGTACGGCGGTGGTTCCACTTCCCCGCGAAGGCGGCCTCGCCGCTCATCGTGGTGCTGTCCTCACGGATCTGGAGGATCTCGTCGGCGCAGCGGGCGTTGGTGGAGGTGGGCAGGGGCGCTCCCACCGCGACGTCGGTGCCACAGGCCTGGGTGAGGGCCTTGTTCGCGGTGTCGGTCAGCCACTTGCTGGTGTCCTTCCAGCGGGCGGGCCGAAGGATCTTGTCGTGCCGCAGGGACCAGCTGATGGTGGCATCGGTGACGTCGTTCTTGGTGATGGTGTTGTCCCAGTCGAACGCCGCGACCGGGCGCGGCCCGCCCCTGCCGTGGCAGGTGCCGCGCTCGTCGATCACGCGCTGCAGCTGGGCCCGGTTGCCGCCGTACCAGGGGAGATCGTCGGAGAGTTGGGGGCAGCGGGCCGTCGGCGTCACGGACGAGCGACCGGCCGGGGCGGCGGCCACGGGGCCGGCTGCGGCCGCGACCGCGAGTACGGCCGTCACGGCTGAGGTCCACGCGAGAACAAGTCGGGTACGCATGCGAGTGGACCGTACATCAATGTTTCGGTGATGTAGAGGGGGCACGCTCCACTCCGTGGACGCGAGCTGAGGGGCAGTCACCCCCTGCTACTCGGGGTGTTCAGCGGTCGCCGGGCCGGCAGGCGGCCACCTCTGGCCGGCCTCGCGGCGGGCGGTGCGGAGGTGCTGATCACGAGCCTGCCGGCGGTGCATTCGAACCAGGCCTCTCGTGCGTCTGACAACGAGGATCCGCCTGGCAGCCGACAACTGCTGTCGCCCGCTGGCCTTCGACCACGGTCGAGCGGTGCATCAACAAAGCGGGAACCGGCGTGCGAGCAGCGGGCCGGTGGCACGGGCGTGGCCTGGGCGGCGAGTTCCGGCGCCCGGGCTGAGGAGAAGCCGGTCCGGCCGGATCAAGATCTGATCCGGCCGTCCGGGGCGGATCCCTCGGTGTCGTCAGTCGCTGTAGACGCCGACCTCTTGGAGCGAGTAGCCCCACTTGGTTCCGCGCTCCAGGCCGTGGATGCGTACGTAGCGCGCCTGAGCCTGGGCGGGCCATGCTGTGTCCAGCCCGCCGTCACCGGAGGCCGTGGACCATGCGGTCTGCCAGTTCTTGCCGTCCTGCGACAGTTCGATGCGGTACGACTTCGCGTATGCCGCCTCCCAGTCGAGAGTCACGCGCTTGATCGGCTTCGCGGACCCGAGGTCGATCCGCAGCCACTGGTCGTCCGTCCACTCACTGGCCCAGCGGGTGCCATGGTCTCCGTCCACGGCCTGACCGGGGGCGAAGCTGACGACCGGATTCCACCACTCCGACGTGGACGCCGAGGCGGCCGAACCCGAGGCCAGATTTACTCCGGACCGGTGCTTCTCGGCGTTCCCCCAGGTGCGCAGGTACGACTCGGCTCCCGTGAAGAGGTCGTCCACGACCTCCTGGCCGCCGACGATGCGGATGTCCTCGATCCAGTCCGGGACTGTGCCGTAGTGCGCCGCGCCGTCCGTGTTGAAGTCCCACGTGCGCTCGCCGGTGGTCTGCCTGTCGATCACCGAGCCGCCGTCCGTGCTGCGGAAGGGGTACTCCACCGGGTTGGGGACGCTCCCGCCCCGCGGGGCCGGCCAGCCGCCGACACCGTTCATGTCGGTGCCGTAGCCGTAGCCGACCTGGTACTTCTCGCGCAGCGCGTCCGTACGCTCGGCCTCCGCGCTGAACGCCGCGGAGCCGCTCATGTACTGGGCGGCGAACCCGCCGAGCTTGTAGAGCCGTTCGGTCCAGCCCAGGTCCATCCAGCTGTGCGAGGAGACGGCGCCCGGGTACGACTCGGACTCCAGGACATCGAAGGCCTGATCCGCTGCCTTGACGCTCATGTGGTCGAGTTCCAGCATCATGTGGCGCTTCATCATTCCGCGTACCGCGTATTCACCCAGGCTGGTCAGCCCGCGGGTGTTGCACTGCGCGCCCGAGGCGTACGTGGGGACGGCCACCCCGCTCGGCAGCAACTTCTGCGCCTCCGCCGCCACGGCGTTTCCGATGGGGTTGTCATGCTGAGGGCCTCGGCAGGTCTCCGTCTTCCAGAAGGTGCCCGTCGACAGGAACTGGCCCACGTTGATCGCCGTACCGAGTGCGCCGGAGTCGTACCGCACCCCGCACAGGGCGTTGTCGAACTTGTGGCACAGGAACATGCTGCTCACGCCCAGCTCGTGCAGTTCGTCCAGGCCGCGGTCGATGTCCTCCTTGCTGCACTGCGCGATGTCCAGGATCTGCTTGCAGCCGAACGGCTCGGATGTCTCGACCCCCAGGACGACGGCCAGCTTGCCCTGCTCGATGACCGCGCGGGCCTGCGCGCTGCTGGTGATGATCCGGAACCAGCCTTTGCCCGGGCCGCCGTACATCTTGTCGATGAAGGCCTGCATGTCGTACGACTTCTTCGCCTCGAGACGGATGGCGGTCATCTCGTCACAACCGCGGTCCTTGAAGAAGTAGACCGAGCAGATCACGCCGTTGGTGACGAGGTCGTTGACCAGCACCCGCTGGCCGCCGCGCCAGGCCCGCTCGATATTGGCGTAGTAGTTCTGCTGGTGGGTCAGCGAGTCGTGGGCGGGCCAGTCCCTGAAGGTGGGCCACCCGGTCGGGTCGTGCCTGCCGTCGCCACCCTTGGTGATGAAGTCGAAGACGGCGAGCGAGCCGTCGGGGTAGTGCTCGGGGCAGTCCTTGAGCGCATCGGCGACGCCCTGCTCCGAGAACGGCTTGCCGCAGATGAGCCGCCCGCCGAAGCCCTCGTTGGCCATGATGTGGTCGTGGGCGTCGACGAAGCCTCGTACGCGCCCCTGGGTGTCGGTGCCCTTGAAGGGCTCACCCGTGACATTGATCTGTGCGTCGGGCTCGGGCCGCGAGGTCGGGTTCCACCAACCGGGGTCGGGCTCCGCCGCGGAGCTGGGCATCGGGCCGAGGACCAGGGACAACACGGCGAGGAGCAGCGACACCACCGTGAGGGATCTGAATCTGCGGCGCGGAGGTCGAGCCATGGCCATCACCCACTTTGATTGACATGTCCACTGAAGTTACTGACGGGTTATCAGAATCGCGACCACCGCCGGCACAGTCAACGGTCCGGACAGATAAACATGAGGATTTCTCAACTTTTCTGAACCCGCCTACGTGCTGGACCGGTTGGAGTTGATCGAGTATCGAAGTCGAGTGGCGGGAGGGGTGTTGAGGTGCTGCTGACCCAGCACGTTCACGACGGCATTCGTGTCCGCGTGGAACTGATGGGTACTGCCGACGGGCGTGCCGGTCCCGGCGCCACCGCTCGATGCGCCGGCTGTGTTCCGGCACGCGATGGCGCACGCCGCTGATCTCGTCACGGGCCGATGCAAGCGCGCTCGCGGCTCGGCACACGTAAGGTCGGCGCGGCCGAGACACAGGAGATCTCGCGGTCGGCCACACCTTCGTGCGGGCGTACGGGGCCACGGAGTCCTTCGGGACCGGTTCGCCGATCGGCGACCGTGCATCACGGGATCCGATGCGCAACGGTGATGAGATCCTCGCGGGCCATGCTGGACAGCATCCGCACCGCCGAGCTCACGGTGGACATGGTGGCGTTGTCCATCGAGGCCGTCACGACTGGTTGACCGTGCTGGTGGACTTTGGTCCGAGGGCTGCTGTCGAGCAGTGAGTGCGTGCCGCGCAGTCGGAGGAGATCCATCCGCTTCGGGGAGGACATCCCGTGGAGCGTGCGTGGGTGCCGAGCGGCGGGGTACCGGATGTAACTCCTGCCGCAATCTCAGTCAGCGCGCTTTTCGCGTGCGGTTGATTGCGGCCCGAAACGACAGAAGGCCCGGGGACTGGATGACGTTGGCGCACGGCATATACGTGGCAGCAGGCATTGGTATCCTCCTGGCCGCAGTCCTCCCCCCGGTGGTGCACCGGCGTCCGTTCTCCCTTCCGATGGTGTTCCTGATCGCGGGCGCCGCGGCGGTCCTGCTGCCGCTGGGCGTGCCCGTCGTGGACCCCGTACGTGACCGGGTCTGGGTCGAGCATGCGACGGAGGTCTGCGTGATCGTGTCGCTGATGGGCGCGGGTCTGGCGATCGACAGGCCGTTCGGTTGGCGTGCGTGGGCAGGAGCCTGGCGTTTCGTGGGTGTTGCCCTTCCGCTCACCATCGCCGCCATGGGGGTCCTGGGCTGGTGGCTCATGGACTGGCCCCCGGCGGTGGCCCTGCTGCTCGCGGCGGCGCTGTCGCCCACCGATCCTGTGCTGGCCGCCGAAGTACGGGTCGGGGAGCCCACGAGCGGCGAGGACGAGGAGGACGAGGAGGAGGTGCGGTTCACGCTGACGTCCGAGGCCGGTCTCAACGACGGCCTGGCCCTGCCGTTCGTACTCGCCGCCATAGCGCTGGCGACCGCGGCCGGTGATGGCTGGTCCGCGGACTGGATCGGTCACTGGCTGCTGGTCGACGTACTGCTGCGAGCAGCCGTCGGGCTGATCGCGGGAGTGGCCGTCGGCCGTCTGCTCGGCTGGCTGTTCTTCCGCTCCCCACACGTGCGCCTCTCGCACCAGATGGAAGGATTCACGGCCCTCGGCGCCACGTTCACCGCCTACGGGGTCACCGAGTTGGTACACGGATACGGCTTCCTCGCGGTGTTCGTCGCGGCCTGCACCATCCGGACCGCCGAACGCAGCCACGGATACCACCAAGTGCTGCACGGCTTCAGTGAACAGATCGAGCGACTGCTGACCGCCGTGCTGCTCTTTCTCCTCGGCGGCTACCTGGTTGCCGACGGACTGTCGGTCCTCGGTCCACGCGAAGTTCTCCTGGGAATCGTCCTCATCATCGTGATCCGCCCGCTCGCCGGTGCTGCCGCCCAACTGGGGTTTCCGGTCGGGCGGCGCGAGCGAGCGGTCACGGCCCTGTTCGGCATCCGGGGGATCGGATCGCTCTTCTATCTCGCGTACGCGCTGGGAGAGGGGCCGTTCAGCAGGTACGCCGACGAGCTGTGGGCGGTTGCGGCGTTCACGGTCCTCGCCTCGGTGCTCCTGCACGGCGTGACCGCCACGCCTGTGATCAGGTACCTGGACCAGCAGGGTTCCCGGAGTCCGCGGGCATAGCGCGGGTCTCGGCGAGCGAGTTCCGGGCCGAGGCATGGAGGCGGGGACCCGCTGCGTACCTCAGGTCACCGGGAGTCGCCTCGTCCTGCCTCTCGGCAGGGGTGTGTACGAGGCCGACCGGGTAATCGTGACCGTTCAGCACCTGATGCGGGAACGCGCCGAGACTTGAGCCCTGGGCGGGGGAGCCGACCGCATTCCGGCCCGGGGGATGTCTTGCGGGTCAGGCCGCGTAGCCTCGACTGTGTGCCTCGCTCTTCGAAGAAGCCCCGCCGGTTGGTCGCCGACGGACGTGTGTACATGTGGACAGTGCGTCATAGCCACCGAAAGGACCAGGATGGGCGGTCCGTGGACTGCCGCCAGACCCTCACCCTGTCCCCCCAGCCGGCCGGCACCTGTGGCCGGTTGCGCATTGTCTTTGTGGAGGGCCCCGGCCGATACGTTCCTGGCGGGGCGCCCCTGGGCTCGGGGGACGTGGGCTTCATCCGCGGGCCGGACCTGAACCTGCACGAGCCGGGTGCCGTTCGGGCCCTGCTCGATGTGGTGCTGGCCCGTGGCTGGCAACCGGAGGAGCGGCAGCCGGTGGAGGTCGACGGCTGGTCCCTGCTGGAGGCCGCAGCTGCGGCGCGAGCCCAGGACGCCGGCGCCGAGGGATCGTAGAGGGATGACTGGTCGCCAGAAGGGCGAGTGGCTCCACTCACGGGTGATGGTCTGGTTCGACTTCTGTCAAGGGGAGCAGGAACGCCTCGTTCGGGAGGCTGCTCCCTGGTCTGACCTGCGGACACCGGACACGGACTCCTCCGGAGTCGGGTGTAGCCGCTGACGTCACAGAAGAGAAGCGCAGAACTTGGGACAGTCCCGGCGGGGGGCGTCAACTGTTGACCCCGTCAGTCAGGTGGAGCGACCGGGCAGCCACCGCCGGTGCGACGGGGCACCTCTTCTTCAAGGCGCCCCGTCGCACGCTCAACTCTTCAGGGAGCCCACGGCGCGAGCATGTCCTTCATCGCATCGGTCATGGCGAACTGCAGCAGCGGGCCGTAGGTGATCCGGCCTACACCGAGACGCCGGAAGCGCTCGAGATCGTGCTTCACGGGATGAGCCGTGGAGTTCACGGGAATGGTCACGGCCCCGGTCACGGCGGTGAGCAGATCGTCGTCGTCCTGAATGCGCACGGGGTAGACGCTGTCGGCGCCCGCCTGCTCCATGGCCCGCAACCGCTCGACCGCCTCGTCGAGGACGTCCGAAGGGCGTTCCGCGTGCAGGAAGAGGTCGGTGCGTCCGTTGACCCAGACAGGAACCCCCGCGTCGTCGGCCGCCGCGCGCAGGCCGGCAATGTACTGTGCGTGCTCCTGCGTGCTGCGCACGCGGCCGCCGTCGGAGTGGACGGTGTCCTCGATGTTCAGCCCAACGCCGCCGGCCTCGATAAGTCCGGCGATGAGGTCCGCGGGCTCCTGTCCGTACCCGGCCTCCAAATCGACCGAGACCGGGACGTCGACCGACGCGACGATCTGTCTGACGGCAGCGAGTACCTCCTCGAAGGTCTGCCCCTCGTGGTCGTCGGCCCCTCGGGAGTCGGCGAGCGGATGACTGCCGATGGTCAGCGCGGAGAACCCGGCATCGGATGCCGTCCGCGCTGACCAGACGTCCCACACGGTCGGCAGTACGAGCGGCTTGTACTCGGCGTGCAGCTGATTGAGGCGTTGAGCGCGCTCAACGGTGGTGCGCAGGTCCATGGCGAGCACGCTACCCCCGGATGGCCACAGACAACGTGATCTCCCCGTCCACCTCCTCGGCGCCGGACGGATCTCCCGCCACTCGGTCTTCGTCAGATCCGCGCTGTACGTTCGGCGCCCCTGCCCGGCTGATCGGCTGCGTTCCCGTGCCAGTGCGTGGGCTGAGCGGCCGGTCACCTCGATGTCAACGGCGTTGTTGACCACCTCGCCGGCGAGCCAACGGTGGATGAGTCTCATGTGCTCGGACTCCCGGGCCCCATCTCCGAAGCTGATCCCGCACCTGTCCGCAGGACGAGAGGGTCTCAAGTCGCTGCGGCGGGACGGGACTCATGGAGAATTCCATCGCGACGAGGCCGTCGGCCCGCCGTCTGGCGAGGCAGAGCGAGGCCTGTGTGCGGTGCCTTCCCTGGGCGATCCCTTGTCGTAGTGAGTCCGCGATGTCGGGTCGCCCAGGGAAGTGAACGCGGCGAGGGAGAGGGCCCGTTCGAGCTGCTTGTTTCCGCGTCGGGGTGGTTGCTCGCCGCGGATCGAGCGGCGGGAACCGCGGGTCGTGGGGCGAGTCCGGCACAGGCGGCCAGGCCGGCGGTCGGGAAGGGGCTGCCGTCACCGACATCGAACCCTCGCTCCGAGCCTACGTCAGGTCTTGATCTCGTCCCGGAATCTCTTCCCGGAAGGGGGCGGGCCCGCGCTGCGCTGCGACGGCGCAGGCGGGTCATCCGCCCCCCCGCCGACTGTTGGCCGGCCATGTCGCACCAGTCAGGGAAGGGGTCGGAGCGGCCGCTGCGCGGTGTTCCGCCCATCCGATCACGCAGCGGGCCGCGACGCCGACGGCCGACGAAACTGCACGCGGACAGGGGCTACGACTGCGGCCATCTGTGCCGATGGCTCCGCTGTCGTGGAGTGCGCCATCGCATCGCCCGCAAGGGCGCCGAGTCCCCGCATCCGTCGTTCACCTCGCAGGCCGGTGCGAGAACCTGCTCCCACCCCCTGGCGAAGAATTTCTACCACGTGGTAAGTATTTGTGACGCTCGCGGCCGACCGCGCGTCGGGGGTCTTGTCCCTTCTCTCGCGGAGACGCCACCGACTCGCCATCAACGAAGGAATGATCATGGAGAGCATCACCAAGAACAGGCAGTCTCCCGAGGTGCTGCGCGCCATGATCGAGCGTGCCTACGGAGCCGGGCAGGTCCCGGCCGGGGACGGATGGGCGAGTGAGCTGGGGCACGGGTGGTTCAACGTCGCCTACCGCATCCGCCTGCGCGACGGCGCCGAAGTCGTCCTGAAGATCGCCCCGCCGCCCGCTGTGGAGGTGATGACCTACGAGCACGGCGCCATGCCGATCGAACTCACCACGCTGGACCTGCTGCGAACACGGACCGCCGTGCCGGTCCCCGCCGTCGACTTCGCCGACCGGAGCCGCGAGCTGTGCGACGCCGACTACTTCTTCATGCCGTACATAGACGCCGACAACCTCGGCATCATCGCCGAGTCGCTTCCCGCGGCCGAGCGAGATGACCTGATGGCGCAGCTCGGCGCGTTCAACCGGGAGATCAACTCCGTCCGCGGTCCGCACTTCGGGCCGCTGGCCGGACCTGGCCATGCCACCTGGCGGCAGGCGTTCACCACGATGATCGAGAACGTGCTCGTCGACGGCGAGCGCCGTGGCGTCGACATCGGCTGGGAGTACGACACCGTGCGCGCGGCCATTGCCGCACACACCGACAGCCTCGACGAGGTCACCGAAGCCCGTCTGGTGGAGTGGGACCTGTGGGCCAGCAACGTCATGGTCCGCGACGGCAAGATCATCTGCATCATCGACCACGAACGCGCCTTCTACGGCGACCCCTTGATCGAGGCCGGCTTCACCGGCTCCCAGATGGCCGCCTTCGGTGACCCGGCACCCTTCATGCACGGCTACGGACACGGCGAGCTGACCGGAACCGAGCAGACACGCCGCCGCCTGTACTGCCTCTACCTGGCACTGATCATGGTCATCGAAACCGTGTACCGCGGGCACACCGACACCGAGCAGTACGACTGGGCGCGCCCCCGCCTCGACGAGGCCATGGCTCTGCTCGGCCGCACCCGCCGGTGACCTCCGCGCAAGCGGTTCCCGTAACCGACCACACGACCCGGCTCGGCACCGACCCGATAGGCCGGCTGCTGTGGCGCGCCTGCACCCAGACCACCGCCGCAGTCGGCGTGTACGGCGTCTACGCCCTCACCAACGCCTGGTTCGTCGGCCGCGGCGTGGGCGACGACGCCATGGCCGCGGTCAACCTGGTCGCCCCGCTCCTGCTGCTCCTGGGCGCGGTGTCCACCACCGTCGGCGCGGGCGGCGCCTCCCTGATCTCCCGCGCCCTGGGCACCGGAGACCACCGGGCCGCCGCCCGCGCGGCGGGCAACTCCTTCGCCCTCTTCTGGGCCTGCGCCGCAGCCACCACCGCGCTCGGCCTGGCCTTCCTGGACCCGCTGCTCACCCTGCTCGGAGCCACCGGCGAACTGGGCGCGACCGCCCGCCCCTACGCCGTGGTGCTCCTGTGCGGCGCCCTGGTGTCCACCGGCTTCTCCAGCCTGGTGCGAGCCGAAGGCCGCATGGGGTTCTCAACCCTGCTGTGGCTCGTGCCCGTCGCCGTACAGATCACCCTGGACCCACTGCTCATCTTCGGATTCGACATGGGTGTACGGGGCGCCGCGCTCGGCACCGTCGGCGGCCAGGCAGTGTCCGCGGCGATGAGCCTGTGGTTCTTCCTCGTACAAAGGCGCCGCCCCTACCGCATCGGCCCACAGGACCTCCTGCCCCACGGACCGACGCTGCGAGCACTGCTGGGTGTCGGCCTGCCCTCGTTCCTCGCCGGCACCGGCGTCACACTCCTGGCGGTTCTCGTCAACGCCACCCTCGCGGCCGCCGGATCGGCCACCGCGCTCGCCGCCTACGCCGTCTGCGCCCGCCTGCAGACCTTCGTGATGATGCCGCACACCGGCATCAGCCAGGGGCTGCAGCCCATCGTCGGCTACAACACCGGCCGCGGCCTGCCCGGCCGCGCACTCAAAGCCCGCAACTACTCGCTGATCGCCTCAGTGCTGTACGGACTGCTCACCGCCGCCGCCCTGGCCGCTCTGGCCAGACCCCTGGCCGGCCTGTTCCTCAATGATGCCGACACCGTCACCGCCGCCGGGCAGGCACTGCCGATCATCGCGATCGGTCTCACCGTCGCCGGAATCGGCCCCCTGGTAGCGGCATACGCCCAGTCACTGGGGCGCCCGGCACCCGCGTACCTCATCTCCATCGGCACCCTGCTCCTGATCAAGGTGCCCCTGATCGCCACACTCGGCCGACTGGGCACCACAGGCGTCTGGACCGCCCTGGCAGCCGGTGAAGTCGCCACCGCGGCAGTCGCCCTCCTGCTCCTGCGGCGCCTGCACGCAACTACGCGGAAGGCTCCTTGAGGAGCAGTTCCACATGGGCACGCAGCACCCCGGCCATGTCCACCTCATCGGGACTTGCCAGCCACTGCACCTGCAGCCCGTCCATCAGTGCCACGAACCCGGTCGCCGCCGCACGGGGATCGACACCCTCCCGCAGCGCCCCCTGATCCGCCAGTTCCCGCAACGCGGAGTGCACATACTCCCGCGTCGTCCTGTAGTGATCCGTGAAGTACTGGTGCGCGGGATGATCCTCGGAGAAGGCCTCCGCCGCGAGACGCGCGTACAGCTCCACAATCCCCGCATGCCGGGCGTTGTGATCGGCCAGATCGACCAGATGCTGCACCGCCGCAGTGGGGGAGTACTCCTTCGGTCCGAGCCGTGCGGTGTCCTCCTCGTCCCGGCGCTCCAGCACCGCCGCCAACAGCGCTTCACGGCTGGGGAAGTAGTAGTGGAGGCCCACGTGGCTGATGCCGGCGCGCTTGGCGATCTCCCGCAGTGAAGCGCCGTGATAGCCCACGTCCGCATACACCTCGCCGGCCGTCGTCACGATCTGCTCACGGCGCGCCCGCCCCTTTGCGTACCCGCGCGAAGACGCCGGCACCTTGACTTCCCCATCAGACATGCCTCCATCATCGCAGCGGCAGTGATCAGAAGGCCTTTCGGCGCTGCCTCAGCGTGCTACCGGCCGACGTGATCCGCCGCCCTCTGCGCGTCCGCCCGACTCCTGCTCTTGCCTACGGCAGCCCGCCGCGACGACGACCATCGGCCCACGGCTCGCCCACCTCCTGTCCGAACGGCGGAGGCGGGGTGAACCTCCGGTACGGAGATCCGGAGCCGGTGCTGACTTCCACCGCAGCTGCTTTCGAGCCGGGCTGGGTCCGGGAGGCTAATGCGGAGCCACGATGCGCTCCACTGCGGCCGTCACCAGCTGTTCGCGCTCGGCCTCCGTGAAGACGTCCGGCAGGGTGAGCTGTTCCACGATCAGCCAATTCAGCGTCAGCATGAGCAACTTGACCGCCGTGGTGTCGCCGGGGAGGCCGGACGCCTCGTGATAGGCGACGTTGGCGTCCACGTCGGCTCGGACGCGCTCGGTGAGGACCTTGCGCAGTTCGGGGCGGCGGGTGGCTTCCAGACGGAGTTCCAGCAGCGCGAGATAACCGTTGCGGAAGGAGGCGACGCGGCCGACCAGTTCGCGCATCAGCTTCGCGTAGGCCTCCCGGTCACGGCCGGCCGCCTGCTGGCGGGCGATCGTGGCCTCGTCGGGCTGGAGCCGCTCGTACACGCGTGCGCCGGCCTGAGTGAACAGGTCGTCACGGTTGGCGAAGTAGTTGGACGCTGTGCCGGCGGGCACACCGGCTTGGGCATCCACGGCCCGGAAGGTCAGGCCGCGTGCGCCTTCCCGGGCGAGTACTTCGATTGCCGCGTCAACGAGGGTTGCGCGCCGCTGATCGTTCCGTCTCACCATTGACACCACTCCAGGTGTAGTACTACGTTCGAACCACTACAAGTACAGTACTACGTGTGGGGGAACGCTTTGCGAAAGCTCGTGTACTACATCGGAATCTCGCTCGACGGTCGGATCGCCGGGCCCAGTGGTGAGTTCGACTTCTTTCCCCAGGGAGACGAGAGGCAGGCCGCCGCCTACTCGACCTGGGTGAACGCGCTGTACCCGGAGACGATCCCCACCGCATATCGCGAGGCCGTGGGAGTCGCCGACGCGCCCAACCGACGATTCGACACCGTCGTCATGGGCCTGGGCACCTACCGTCCGGCCCTCGACAACGGGATCACCAGCCCGTACGGACACCTGCGCCAGTACGTCGTGTCCAGCACGCTCGCACCGGACACCGACCCAGCCGTCACCGTTGTGCCGGGCGACCCGCTCGGCCTGGTCCGCGAACTCAAGAGCGAGGAGGCGGCCGCCGGCCTGGACATCTGGCTCTGCGGGGGCGGCCGGCTCGCGGGTGCCCTGGTGTCCGAGATCGACGAGCTCCTGATCAAGACGTATCCGGTCATCGCTGGAACCGGAGTCGCGGTGGTCGACGGCTCTTTCGACCCCACCGTCTTCGACGTCGCCGAACGCACCGCCTTCCCCAACGGAGTCACCCTCACTCACCTCACCCGCCGTTAGGCGGATTCCGATTCAGCGGGTGGACGACAGGAAATGGCACGCCTCGCATGCCCGAGAGCGACCTTCCTTGCAGGGTGACGCCCCTCGGCCGCGCCAGGGTCTTCCGGGGTTTTTTGCCGAGGGATGAGGACGGCCGGCCCGGAACTGCGGAAAGCCTGGAGCGGTGAACGCCGAGGCGGCCTCCGATTTTCGTCACTGCGCGGCGGACAGTGCCTGGACATCGGCCGAACGGGAGAAGGCCCTGTCGACGGTTCCGGCCCGGCCCGGTCCGGAGCGGATCGTGCCGATGATGACCGTACGAACACCTCGGACACCGGCCGGGGCCGGTCACCTTCGACAAGACCCGCAAGGCCGCCGCGAGGAAGTCCGCCGCGCGGCGGCCCGGCTACCGGCTATCGGCTGCTTCGGTTCACTGTGCTCGATGCCTCGACCGTGTCCACCACAAGCCAGTGCTCCGAGAGGTAGTGCACGTCGTCACCCGCATAGCCGATTATGTACTGCACGTTCCCGGCCTGGCCCGGCAGGACGTCCTCCAGGACGAACGTCCCGTCCTCGGCGACCGGGACCGGCGGCAGGTCGGCGACCTCCGAGCCGTTCAGCCGCTGGACCGTGATCCGGGGCGCCTCGGTAGGTGCCAGTCCGTCCAGGTCCAGTCGTCCCGTCACCCTGAAAGGTTCTCCGGCGACGGCCGGGCCGTGCGTCACATCCACGAAGCGCGACGGAGCCAGGGCCTCTCGGGTCTGAATCGTGTGCAGCCAGAACTTCGTGCCCTCCTGGTTGGACGTCACGACGAAGAGCTGTTCTCCGTTCCCGGAGAACTCCATGCCCCGGGGGACGACGCGTTGGCCCGCGGCCTCGTCCTCGAAGCTGATGCGCAACGGCTGGCGGTCGACCGACGGGTCGGCGAAGGCCAGGGTCAGGTCGGCTGCATCGCCCGATGCCGCGCCGCCCTGGGCGAACCACTTGCCGTCCGGGCTGAAGGCGACGGCCGTGGGCGTCACACCCTCCGGCAACGGCGCGTAGTGGTTCTCCAGGAAGCGGGCGTCCTGACTGGAGAGCAGTACGGTTCCGCGGACCCCGTCGGCCACCGCGAGGACGGAGCCGTCCGCGGAGAAGTCGGCGTCCCGGAAGTCCATGCCCCGGCCGGTGCCGTCCTCGGCGAACCGGCGCTCGCCCAGGAACTCCAGCAGGTTCCCGTCCGCCTCGTCCGCCCCGTCAGTCACCCGGTAGATCCCCAGGTCGGGGTCGTCGGTCGGGGATGAACGCTCTGGAGCGGTCACCAGCAGACCTCCGGGCCCTGCCTCGAGATGGACGGGAGAGCTCGAGTACATGACCTGTTCGGCCTCGCCGCCGTCGGCCGTCGCGGCGACGCCGATACTGCCCAGACCATCGACGCAACCCTCGGGCGACGCGGACGGCCGGCTGGTGAAGAACAGGCGCCCGCCGGTGTGCACCAGCTCCCGCCCACAGCCGTCGGCCGGCGCCGGAACCGGGTCGAGGGGGTACAAGTAACCACTGGAGTGGGAGTAGCTCGCGATGTGGTCCGACTGCCCGGCGTAGACCTTCGAGCCGTCCGGCTCCACCGCTACGCCGGACAGGGGAGCAGCCATGTGGGCGCTCGCGACGGCGGGCCCGGCGCCCCCGTAGAGCAGTCCGACCAGCTCGCCGTCCCGTGACCCGTCCGGATAGACCCGGTCGCCCGCGATCCACACGCGCTGGCTGGCCTCGTCCACCGTCATCTGGGTGAACGACGCGGCCGACAGCTCCATACCCGGGCCCGACTGCACCACGGCCCCCGCAACGGTCCCTTGGTCCGCGGACGCGGTACCGGGAACCGCCGTCAGCGCCGACCCGGCCAGCGCGCCCGCCAGCAGCACTGTCGTCAGTCTGCTGCGTCTTCCTGACGTATTCCTCAACGCTGATCCCACCCCTGGTGCCGGCGCGCCACCGCGGATCGGGTGGCGCTCGTGCAGATACGAAAGCGTCATCAACGCGCTGATACAAACAGTTCGCCGTCACCGCCGTGTCGCAGGGGCGCCCGAGGAGCACCGCGCGGCAGGAAGGTGGCGGACGCGCGGAGTGTGCGGAGCCGCTCGCCTCACCCCTCCCGAAAACCACCACGAGCAACTTCAAGCCCGAATGATCTGTAGGGGGGCGACGCGGGCGGGCAGTTGTGGTGGGTGGTCGGGCGCGGACGCCTGGTTTCGTAAGTGCACGTCCACGGTCTGCCTGACGGGCTGCCGAGGAACACCGGCGCCGGTGGCCTCGTGAGGACTCAGCAGCTGCTGCTGACCCAGGCTATCGGTCCGTATGGGGTGAGCCGTCGGATGACCGGACGTAGAGTATTCAGCGGCTCGCTCACGGTATGCGCGGGGCGGTGGCCACAAGCCGAAGGCGGGGGCATGGACAACAGCGAGTACGACGAGCTCGACGCCACCATCAGAGTCCCGAAGGGCGCGCGTCTTCTGCAGTCGAGCAAGACCGCAGGTGCTCGTCGCGGTATGACACGCGACCCCGACAACGAGCTGGGGCATGCCGAGATCTTCTTGAAGGAGGAGAACGGGCCGGACCCGGTGGTGGAGTGCCCGCACGGTTGGCCCGACTCCGACCAACACGCATCGGAGGCCCTGGAGCAGGAGCGTCGAGAGAACGCGGAGTTCCTGGCAGAGGTCATCTTCCAAATCGGTCTCAAAGTGGCGGAGAAGGCCGCGCCCCACGTCAAGAAGTGGTGGTCCGAACAAGCGTTTCCGGCGATGAGGACGAAGTGGAACGGCCAGGCGCTCCCGTCCGTGAAGACGAAATGGGCCAGCGTGCGAAGCCGCGTCAGCGACCGCCGCGCAGAGGCGATGGGAGATCTGCAGGACGCCATCACCGTTCCGCGGGATCGGCGAAAGGTCATGAGCGGCGCAGAGGCGCGACAGCGGTTCGCCGCGGCGGTGGCGGCCAGGATCTACAGCGACGGGCAGCTGCGGCTGCTGCGCAACGCCAGGGTCGTGGACGAGGGAGAGAACGGCCCGGTTGAGGTGGAGGCGACAGACGATCTCACACCCCAGCGCATCGGGGAGCAGGTTGCCTTGATGCTTGAGACGGACCCTTCGCTCCTCAACGAGGACACTCTGGCTGAACTCCAAAGGCTCGTCGCGAGCATTCGAGCCGACGGCAACGACGTCCTCCTTCAGAGAGCGGAGGGTGTGCCGCCCCACCGCACGGGGGCGCCCGAGGAGAGGGCGACCCTGGAAGCCTGAGCCCCGGTCGGAATGCCAGGCCGCCGGACTCGTCAAGATCCAACTACCCGCAGGCAGTCCGGGCGTACATGCCCCCATCCAATTCGGTGGGGGAGCCGCGCCTGCCACGTCGTACGCGGGGCGAGCACCCATCGCACGAGCGGGAACCGGCCCTGGCGACCTGCTGCTCGTCCGGCGCAGCCTGTCGGCGAGGTCCTCGGGAGATGGATCGGGGATGTTCAGGTAGGTCACGACTGCGAGTCCGGCGACAGCTACGCCACGATGACGGCCGTGAGAGTGGAGATCACCGAAGGGCGGGACACCGCAGAGGCGGCGATGAAGCAGACTCGCCGTTCGACGTTCAGCCTCCTACTACTGGCGGGGGGAAGGCGGAACACGTGCCAGTCCACGTCCAAACGGTTGAGATGCAGCTTCTGCAGCCAGCGAGACGGCTGTTCTGTGACGCCTCCCTGAGGTTCATCTCGACGAGGGCAATACCCGGTAGGCGCCGTGAACGAGCTTCGGTCGAACTTGCCGTGTTCAGGATGCTCATGCTCGTGAGCCGCCGGCGGGCTTCGCGGGCGAGTCGCTGGGCCTTGGCGAGCGGGACGACATCGTTTAGGCGCGTGGGATGTGCGGGAGCTTGTGCGTCAGCGCGATTGCCTCGTCCAGAGCCGCACAGGAGGTCGCGGCTGGGCTCGGGCAATGGGGGAGAGGGTGCTGCTGGTGTCGGTCATGGGCAGGGGCTCTCTGATCGGCGTGAGCAGCCCTCGGTAGGGTGCCGGGATGCTGGAGAAGGTGGATGCTGAGGTTCTGGCCGAGCGTGAGCGCATCGCGGCCCGGGTGCGGGACGAACTGGTGGCCGCCGCCTTGCCGGTCGTCGCGCCAGGGCTGTATACGGTGCTGTCACAAGGCATTGAGGTCACCATCGACCCGTTCGATGACGACGCGGGCGGGGTTTCCGTGGCCTGGAGATCCAGCGCACGACTGCAGAACTGTGTGCTCCGGGCGGTGAAGCACAACCTCCTGGACGATCCTGTGCTCTCCCATCAACAAGTCGTGTTGGAGGCGATGCTTGCGGCGATCACGGCGATTCTGGTCTCGGCAGGGTTCACGGTGCGCGAGAGCCGCAACGACTATGCGCCCTTCACGTTGGAGGTGCTGGCCGGGCCCGGTGGCCCCCCGTCGTGGGGATTGCGCAAGGACGAGGTGGCTGTGGCGAACTGGTCGGCTGGTGACGGCGGGGCATCAGCCAATGAATCCGAACGCTGACCAGGCCGAGGCGCACTGTTGGAGGATGTGCTGTTCTCCGGACATGGTCGGTTCGTCGTCGTGCTCGACAAGGGGCCAGGATCGCCATCAGGTGCCCGTCGGCGAATGGTTCGACGGTCGCGACAGCACTGAGCATGCCCGGCGTGTGCGGCCGTTTATGGGGACGGTCAGCGTGGGCAGTCCGTCCTGAGACGCGTCTGTTCACACGTCGGTGTAACGAGGGACTGCGCTGAAGCGCCTCGGCTCCTCGTTCTCGACCTGCTGGCATGGCTGATGGTTTCCATCCACGCCGATTCGGGGCCGCCCATGTGCGGCGGGCGGCCCCGGGGAGACCGGTTCACGCGCTGACCTGCGAAGAGTCTCCAGTTGTTCGCCGATCAGGCAGACGGCATGACCGTCGGGCCAGGCCGGTTCCGGTCATCGTTCCAAGTCTCGCCATTCGGGAGCGAGGACAGCCCAGACCTGCTTGTCGTAGCGCCTGCCCTCATAGGGCCATGCTTCGCGTCGCACACCCTCGAGCGTCATGCCGAGCCGCTTGGCCACCGCCGCACTGCGGTCGTTGTCGGCCCGGCAGTGCCACTCTGCCCGATGCAGTCCCCGCACGGTGAACGCCCAGTCCAGCAGCGCGCGGCATGCTTGCGTGACCACACCGTGGCCCTCGGCGGAAGGCTCCAGCCAGCAGCCGACCTCGCACGAGCCGAAGGCGGCGTCGAAGCTGGTGAACATCACGCCACCGACCAGCAAACCATTCAGCCGGATGCCGTACAGGCGGGCACCGTCGCTCGCCTGGAATCCCGCATACCGCTGGAGTGTGGCGCGCGCGCCGGCCAGGTCGTCGGTGACGAAGGACGGCCCGACCCAAGGACGGATGTGCTCACGCGCCCGGTCGAGGTGCTCGGCGAACTCTTGGGCGTGCCAGACCTCCAGCGGGCCGAGGTGGGCGTCGTCGCGCAGCGGCAACGAGAACATGAGGACCTCCCCATTCGCATAACAAGTGTTGTGAGAATGTACCGTGGTGCTATGCCACGCACCAAGGGAGATCACGAGGCACGCAGACGCGATGTCTCCGAAGCTGTCTGGCAGGTGATGGCCGCCCGCGGCTTCGCCGGCCTGACTCTGCGCGCCGTCGCCGCCGAGCTCGGTGCGACCACCGGCCTTCTCACGCACTACTTCCCGACCAAACGGGCCCTGGTGGAGTACGCCCTCGACCTGCTCGAACAACGCACGCTCTCCCGCCCTCGCCGGGACTCGGGGAGGGGCTTGGCCGCCCTCAGGAATGCGCTGCTGGACATCCTGCCGATGACTCCCGAGGCCACTGACGGCAACCGGATCTGGGTGTCCTCCTGGGATGCCGCGCTTGCCGACCCCGATCTGAGTGCCGACCATGCCCGCAAGTACGCACTGAGCCGCGACAGACTGACCGATCGGGTGGCCGCGGCCCAGGACCTCGGCGAACTGCCACCGGGCAACGCCGCGGACGTCGCGGCCGGGGCTCAGTCGTTTGTTCTCGGCCTGGTCGTTCAGGCACTGTTCGCCCCGACCGTGTTCCCGCCGCAGCGGCAGGTCCAGCTCCTCGACGCCTACCTGGAAGCGCTGGCCGCCCCGGACCACGTCAACGAAGGGCGATCTGCGCAATCCTGACGGCCGGCCGCGATCGGTGTCACGGCTCCGGACTCATGACCGGCGGCGTGATCTCGACCCCTTGGCGAATGTCCATGGCCTGGCAGACGGTGGCGGCGCATCCAGAGGCAGCTCGGCCGAGGACGGGGGAGCGGAGGGAAGAGCGCGGGAGAGAGGTGTGAGGCCGGGACGTCGGCGCGCAAGATTTCCTCGACAGTGGTGCGGCCGCCGATCGCTGCCGCATGCCCCACACCCGTACTCTGCGCGTCGTCGGCCTGGACCGCTTTTTCGTCGTCCACTCGGACGTCCCATCAGACACCGCCTACGGCACTGCGGTTGTGTGCGCGCTACGCGTGCACACGATCGATGTCGGGTGCAGCCGCTCTCAGGTCAGCTCGATGTGTACCTGGTGCCGCCCCTCCAGGTCGGATGGCACGGTGGTGCGGCGACGGCCGTCGACCGTGGACGAGGCGACGCGGTGACCGGCTCCGGTGAGGGTGATGTCGAGCGTCGCCCTGCGGTAGGGCAGGCCGCTCAAGGTGACCGGGCCCCAGCCGGGCGGCAGGCTCGGAGCGAACCGCAGGCGGTCCCGTTCGTGGGTGATGCCGAACACGCCCTGGTGGATCAGACGCAGGTAGCCCGTGGCCGACCAGGTCTGGTCCGGCTGCGAGTCCCATTGGTGCCCGGTCTGCCAGCCCCCGTCCACCGCGCCGGTGCGGGCGTTGTGGATCTCCCAGAAGCGGCCGTCGCGGTGCTCCAGGGAGGCGATGTCTGTCACCGCCTGCGCCAGCAGATCGATGCGGCCGCCGATCGCTGCCGCATGCCCCCACATGCCGACTGTCATGGGCCACACGATCACGTTGTGCCGCCCCGGATGGGCGTCGTCGAAGCGGGAGAAGTGCGGCCAGACGTTCACGACGCCATGCGGCTCGTGATGGGTGGCGCCGAGCAGTGCACGCACCTCGTGAGGCGATGCCACCCCGCACAGCACGGCGAACGCGAGCCCGTTGGCCTCCTGGTACGTCTCCAACCGGCCTGCCCGTTCGCCCGTGCCGTGGATGAAGTATCCGTAACCACCGGTGCCGGGCCGCCGGATACGGGTGTTGATCGCGGTGCGCAGCCGTGCGGCAGCCACCCGGAAGCCGGCCGCCGAGCGCCGGTCACCGGTCTCGTCCGCCATCTCGGCGCAGGCCAGATACCCCGCGTGGAAGAGGCAGTTGGTGGACAGACACATCATCTTGTCCGTACCCGGGTGATCGAGGACGAACGAAGAGGTGTTGCCCGGGTCGTAGGGCGGGCTCGGGTAACCGGCGATACCGTCCTGGAGGAACGCCGGTCCCTCGAACAGCCCGTACTTCTCGTTGAAGTGCTGGGACCGGTCGGCTCGCAGGGTGTTGGCGGCGGCCTGGTAGGCGTCGTTGAGGAACTCCCGGTCCCCGGTGGTCAGATAGTGCTGCCAGGCGGCGACCGCCCACACGATCTGGTCCCACCACTGGTTGTCCTGCTGGACGATCAGCGAGCCGTCGTCCTGCCGACGGCACACCGCCCACAGGGTGTTGCGGGCAACGTCGGGCGACAGCAGGCTGGCGGCGTTCCACGAGTTGACCGACGCATCCCGGGTCCACGGCTGCTCATAACCCCCGCCGGCCCGGATGAACGTGCCGGGGGAGTCGGTCATCAGTCCTGTCTGGTTGTACTGCGCAGGATCGTAGGGCACTGTGTTGATGTCCAGCAGGTTCTTCAGCGCCGACCGGTACGCCCCGCCCAGCAGCGGGTCCTGGCCGCCGCCGAACTCGATGGCGGGCCGCCCGCCCGCTGCGCTCCGGGGCGCAGCGAAACCGGGCGAACCGGCCGCCGCTCCTGCCGCGGTCAGCCCCGCCACAGTGCCGGCCCGGATCAACTGCCGTCGCGACAGTCCACTCTGCTGCTCATGCGAACCCATGAAGCCTCCGTTGGACAACGTTGTCAACCGCCTTCAAGGGGGGATGGTTCCCTGCGCGGATGGTGCTGTCAATGAGTTGCGTGAACGCTGTTACTGGAGTGGCGGGTCGTCGTCTCTCTTCCTGAAGGGAGCGACCATGCGTAGCAGGGGCCGCCGTCCACGACCGGCATCGGCCGTGGACGGTTGTCGGCGCCCCACGGCTTCCGACGTCTCCGGATTCGGATGGGAACGATGCGACGACATCCACGAAGCCTCGCTGGGCCACGTCATGCCACATCACCCACCGCCACGACGCCCCACGCCTTTGTCGGAGCCCCAAACCGACCTCTACCGTCGTGAACGTCTTCAGTGCAGGTCTACTTCCTCGGGCCGCGGTCGCTGGCCACCCGCGGCCGGTCCGCATGCTTTCTCCAGAAGCGTGAACGACTTGGGTTCACCACCCGGCTGGGGCTTGCCGGCCTTGTGGCCGACGACTTGGTAGCCGGCGTCCTGGTAGTAGGAGTTCAGACGTGCGTTGCCGGCCAAACAGTCCAAACGTACGAACGCCCGCCCGGCCGCAGCGATACGGCGCTCCGCGGCCCGCAGCAGGAGCCGTCCCGTCCCCGGCTGGGTGTTGCTGCGGTCGACCATCAGCCGGTGCACGTAGCCGGCCACCGGTGGCTGCGCTCCCCAGGCATCCACGTCCTCCCACCACACCTCCCACGCACCGGCCACACGGTCATCAGCCTCGGCGATCCAGATCTCACCACCGGTCATGACCCTGCGGAAATGATCCTCGTCGAGCTGACCGGGCTGCCACTGGCCGGTGATGCCTCGGGCAAGCATCCAGTGGGCGGCCTCGTCACGAAGTCGGACGAGAGTGGCAAGGTCGGTTGCCTCGGCGAGGCGGAAGCGTAGATCGTTCACGTCGAGATCCTCGCACGGGCTCGTACGTGCGCTCGGTAGTACGGGTCAGGTTGATGCGGAGGCCGTCGTTTGCCCGCCGACGGCACCTGCCTTCCAGAGCTGGGTGGTATCTGAGGCCCGACGGGAGACCTGTCACGACTGCAGCCGTGGCCCCTACGTCACGGGGCATGGATCCCGAGCAACTGGAACGGAGCACCGCGCGACGCGTGCGCCTCAAGGGGTTCCGGCAGAATGGCATGGCTGAGCGAGACCAACTCATTCCTGATGTAGAAGCCTTGGTGCGGGTGGTCGGCCAACTGGCGCCGGAGTAGCAGTAGTTACACAAATCCCCGGCCTGGGATCCAGTTACAGGACTTCGAGGAGCACCGGTCACGGCTGCGTCCTCTCACGGGACTCGGCAGCGGGTACGAAGGGCGCGGGTCCGAAAAGCGGAAATCACGCGAAGGTCGATGCCGGGACAAGGAGCTTCCGGCCTACCTCCGGCGAAAGCCCCTCGTTCGGAGCGCCCGGGTGCTTGTCGAGGCAGCGGGCGAGGCGGGGTACAGCTGTGCCGATCAGGAGCGTGGCCGGCGGCACCGCGACGACTCGTCGAAACTGTGAAGTGGCTGCGTGCAGATCAAGGACGCCTGTGCTTGGTGTCCGAACACGTGCCAGTGCGCTGGTGTGGCGCCCTACGCCCTGAGTGAGTTGACTCAAGGCGTACGAGGCCACTCCCTGACGGCCCGCCGCGAGATCATGACCGGCATCATGCCTACTCATCATCGCAGTGCCGTGATCCTTGTGCCGGACCGGCGTCCGTTTCCTCTGCCCATCGCCGGCTCCATGCGGTCAGTGGCTGGAGGGCGTCGATGAGGTCCCCGCCGAGCTGGGTGAGCTGATATCCGTCCTCGCGCAGGGTCAGCAGACGGGTGTCGGTCAGTTCGCCGAGCCGGGTGCTGAGAACGCTGGAGGACATGCCCTCGCACCGGCGCTGCAACTCGCGGAAACCGACCGGGGCTTGATGCAGCTCCCACAGGATGCGCAGAGTCCAGCGCCGCCCCAACAGGTCCAGTGCTGCCATGACGGGGCGGCCTGATGTGGACCCCCGCACCGGTAGGCCGGGCCGCGGTGTTCTGCCTCCCATGTTCCCCTCTTCTCCTTGCGCTTCGTTTCTCGAAGCATCATAGTGTGATTCGAAAATAGAAGCGCTGGCAGTGGAAGCACTGGCAGGTGCAGGAAGGCCCGGCCGCATGATGCGCAGCGAACCGCACAGACCGCCGCACCCCACACAGATCGACCAAGCGCTCCCCGCAACGGAAGCGCCGGTACCGCGAATAGCCCTGCTGGAACCGCCGTACACCGACGACGCCGGCGCGCTGCTCGCGCGCATGATGCCCGGGGACGTGCCGCCGATCGGGCTGTTCCGGATGTTCGCAAGAAACCTCCCGCTGGCCGGCGCCATGCACGGATGGGGGCGCTATGAGCTGGGCCGACAGCTGACCCTGACCATGAGGGAACGCGAGATCGCCATCGACCGGACATGCGTGCTGTGCGGCTGCGAGTACGAGTGGGGCGTGCACATGATGACGTTCGGCGAACGGGTCGGGCTCACCCGCGAGCAGGCGGCATCTTTGGTGCACGGCGACCCCGCTGACGAGTGCTGGACGTCCGAGCGGGAACGGCTGCTCATCCTCGCCGTCGACGCACTGCACGAGCGTTCCGACATCGATGACGCGCTGTGGACACAACTCGTGTCGGCCTTCGACGAGATCCAGCTGCTCGATCTGCTTCTGCTGTGCGGCTGGTACCACGCCGTCAGTTTCGCCGCGCGCGCCACGCGCGTGCCGCACGAGCCCGGCGCGCCCCGCTTCGCCGACTTTCTCCCCGCCACGACCGGGACCGACTGATGAGCACTGCCCAGGAGCGCTACGAGACGCGGCTGCTGGCTTCCCCCATTGATGGTCATCGCCCTGGTCGTGGCGGCGGTCGCCAGTTTCGCGGCACCGCTCATGACCCGCGTGGCGACCAACCACCTTCCACGTCTCCCTCGACAGCGCGCAGTGGACGCTGACCACCGCGCTGCTGAGAGGTGCCGTCGCCACGCCCGTCCTCGGCCGGCTCGGAGCCGGTCCGCACCGGCGGGCCAGGATTCTCGCCACGCCGGCGATCTCCGTGGTCGGCGGCACGCTCACCGTGTTTCCGCGGCTGTTGGCGTTGCTGCTTGTCGGCAGGACTGCCCAAGGCGTGGGACTCGGTCTCACGGCGCTGATGATGGGCGTGGTCCGCGATCATTCTCCCGAGCGGCGCATTACGGCCACGATCGCCTTGATCTCGGTGGTCTCCATCATCGGAGCCGGTGTCGGCTACCCCCTCGCCGGCCTGCTCACCCAGTTCGGCGGGGTGCGCGCCGCCCATGGCCTCGGCCTGTTCGTCATCGCCATTGCTTTCCTGGCTGCGTGGCGTTCCATGTTCGTGGTGGGACTGGTGCTCGTTCCGTTCTGCGTGCTGGGGTTCGGCGCAGTCACGCCCACGCCTCGGGCTCGGATGCGGATCGACGCGCCCTTGCTCTTGGTCGGCAGTGCCGTCCTCGGCGGTTATGGATCTCGTCCTCTTTGTGGCGGCCGGTCCAACCTGGCCGAACTGTTCGTGGCCAGGGGAGTGCTGGGCTTCGGCGTCGGCAGCTTTGCGGCCGCCATGCCCGGCCTCATCCTGGCCGTCACCCCAAGAGGGAGACGTCGAGCGCCAGGAGCGTCAACTACGTGGTCTGCAGCGGCGGGTACTCCCTGGGCAGCGCCAAGGGTGGCCGGTCGTGGCCGTCGGCACCGACCACCCTCTTCCCGAGCGATGGCGCCTACACCACGGCGGCGCTGGTCGGCGTCGGCGCGGGGCCATCAGGACCCTGGCCGGCCACGCACTCGCACTCGCCCATGCCCACCGCTCGCCCGAGACCGACCCGATCGAGGAGCCGGCTGGAGGCACGCGTCGTACCGCTACGCCGTGATTGACCGTCAAACACGAGCCCTTGCCACAGATGCCGCCGGAACCGGCGCTGTCGGAGCCGAGGACGCCTGTGTGTCTTCGGCACCGGCAATCGCCTGATCCGCGATCACCGGCACGCCCCATCCGATCGAACCCGAAGCTGAGGACCCCGCATGCAGTTACCCCACACGGCAGCGCGCAACATCGTGACACTCGCGCTGTCCGAAGACGCGGCAGCTGATGACGTCACCACTCGATGGAGCGTCGCGCCGCGACAATGGGCGACGGCAGTCATCATCACCCGCCAACCGGGTCTGGCTGCCGGGATGCCCCTGGCTGCCGAGGTTTACGCCCGTATCGGCGACGAGACACGGATCGACGAATCGGTGCCCGACGGCACTCGACTTGAGGCCAACGACGTCCTGGCGACAGTGTCCGGCCCGGCACACCAGATCATCACCGGCGAACGGACGGTGCTGAACCTTCTCCAGCGGCTTTGCGGCATCGCCACACTCACCGAACGGTATGTGGCCGCCGTGCGCGATCTGCCTGTTCGCGTCCTGGATACCCGTAAGACCGCCCCGGGACTTCGGTTACTGGACAAGTACGCGGTCGCCGCGGGCGGAGGGCACAATCATCGGCTGGACCTGGGCACCATGGTGCTCCTCAAGGAAAACCACATCGCGGCCGCCGGCGGCGTCACTGCCGCCATCGACAGCATCCGCAAGAACATGGCGTCGGAGGGCAAGACCCTGGCCATCGAGGTGGAGGTGGCCACGCTCGCTCAAACCCGTGAAGCGCTGCGGGCCGAGCCGTCATGGATCATGCTCGACAACATGACCGTGCCGCAGTTGGCCGAAGCCGTCCGCCTTCGACGCGAACTGGCCCCCGACTCAGACATCAAGTTGGAGGCCTCGGGCACGATCACGTTGGACGGCTTGCGCGCCGTCGCGGAAACCGGTGTCGATGCCGTCTCCATTGGCGCGCTGACCCACAGCGCGCCGGCCATGGATCTGAGCATGCTTCTGAGCATCTCCCCATCCTGAGAAACCGAGTCAGCCGCCTCGGTCGAATCGCAGGATCCCAGCGTCGCAATTGCGACGCGACTGCACGCTCCGGCATTCGGGACGAGCCTGCGACGGTCGATCGCAGGGTTGCAGCCGACCAGCTCGCGCTCCGGATCATCCCGGCGACCTGCCGCCGGGTGTGACCGAACCGAATCGCGAATACGAAGTCAGATGTGCTCTTCGAATACAGGAGGTTCCATGCCCAAGGGCTACTGGGTCAGTGTCTACCGCACCATTTCCGACCCTGAGAAACTGGCGGCCTACAACGAACTGGCCGGTCCGGCCGTCCGGGCCGGGGGCGGGCGGCTCCTCGTCCGAGGCGGCCGGGTCGTCGCACAGGACGCCGGAATCGCCGAGCGCACCGTACTGATCGAGTTCGACAGCTTTGAACAGGCCCTCGCGGCACGCGAGAGCGAGGCCTACCAGGAGGCGCTGGTCGCCCTCTCCGACGGCGTCGAGCGCGACTTCCGCATCGTCGAAGGCATCGACTGACAGTCGGCGACCGGCCTGGCGTCCAGCTCCGCCAGGCACTGCGACGGAGATGAAGCAGATGAAGCACCACACTGCAGGGCAGACAGGCAGGGAGTCGGCCGGAGCGTAGATCCACCATCTTGAAACCTCTGCTCGACGGTGCTGGTGCGGCAGGGCTCCTGGGTTCTCGTGCTGGTGGTGGTTGACTGCGTTGGGTCTTGATCAACTGTCAGCGGTTGATGTCGAGGTCGGTCAGTGCGAGCGGGGCTAGGGGGGAGTTTCAGAAGTCGCCGGTGTGCTGGGATGGCCGTCCGGGGAAGTCGCGGGCGGCCATCCAGATGGTGAGGTCACGGGCGATCTGGTCGATGCTGGTCGCGGCGGCGACGTCGTGTTCTGGGCGGGAGGTGTCGCGGCGGACGACCTCATAGCCCCCCTCGTCCAGGACCGCGACCGAGGTGAACCAGACTGGGTCGTCCTCGTCGGGCTGGATGACGACGAAGGTATTGTCCACGGCGTTGAGGTCGTCGATCAGCATGAACAGCGCGTCCTCGGACGGGTCCTCGATGTGGTCACCGCTCTCGCTCTCGGCCCGGTAGTACGCAGCCCTCATCGCCCATGTCTCCCCTCAGCCCGCTGACCTGATCGCGGCCAGAATGACATACGGGACCGACACCCCCGGCAGGTCACAGCCATTCGTTGATCGCGGGGATGAGTACGGTTGTTTCGAAACGGACCGCGAGCTTGTCGAACCGGGTGGGCTGGCCACCGCCCGGCCCCGTTTCAGCTGGGTGATCCCGCACTCGATTGCGTGCTGAGCCTTGTGGTCCTCGCGGTCGAAGACCGGAGGCTGCCGGCCGACCGTGCCCCGCCGCTTGCGGTGTCCTGCCTGATCGGCAGGTTCTGGGGCCGTGCACCGGACTGGTCGAGTGCCAGGCTGACCGGATCGGGCTGTGGGCGGTGCGCGGGCCAGTGCTGCCTGGGGTGCTTCGTGCCCTGCCGTGGTGGTGAGGGAACGACGTGAGTTGACCAGCCAGCAGATGCGTGGTGTCGCCGCTGCTACCGGTAAGGACCTGGCCCGTGGATCCTGCCGAGTTGTCCCTGCAGCTTGAGCGCGACGTCCAAGGCCTGCTCGCCTACTTGTGGTCTCTGAGGAAGGCTGGGATGTCAGCTCGGGTCGGGTAGTCGGGCAACGGTGCGGGCTTGTCCTGAAGGAACGCGGTGATGACGGCTGCTGCTCGTTGGTCGTTCTCATCCAGGCCGTTCCACATGTGATGGCCGACACCGGGCATGTACTGGGTCCGCTGGATGGCGGGGTTGTCCGCGAGGACGGTTGTCTGCCACTGCCGGACCTGGGAGGAGCACTCGGCGATCATCAGCATCGCGGGTGTCCGGGACCGCCTTAGCTGAGGGACGATGGAGGGGGAGTCCTTGATCGTTTGCTGGATGCGGAGGCTGGCGGCGGCGCTGAACGAGAAGTTCCGCTCCGTGTCCTCGACCGGGATGCGGTGCGCGTCCCGCGCGCAGTAGGCGGACGCGGTGTCGCTGCCGAGATCGGCGGCGGTGAAGGCGTTGTCGCCTTCCGCCTGTCCTACCAGCCCGTTGTCCGGGCTGAGCAGTCCGAGCCGCATGAGGCCGAAGGCGACGGCGTACCGCGGGACGCGTGTGGAGCGTGGCCCGGTCATGGCCGGCGCGATGCCGCGGGCCGATGGCCGGCCCTTGTGCTCGGCCATCCGGGCGGTGGGGCCGTCCATTGGGCCCGGCTCGGCGATGACGGCCCGGTGCAGATGGTCGGCGATGGCCGGTTCGGCCAGCGCGCGGGTGAGCACGACCGCACCCGAGGAGAATCCCAGCACGTCGGCGGGGCCCTTGCCCAGTTTGCTGACGAAGGCGCCGAGGTCGTGGACGGACCGCGTGATCGAGTACTCGTTCATGGGCAGCAGGTCGCTCCGTCCGCCACCGGCCTGCTCGTAGGCGTATACGTCGTAGCCCTGCCCTGCGAGCCGCTGCAGAAAGCGGTGGTCGAGCACTGAGATGCCGCGCACCGGGCCGCCGTTGAGGTAGACGAGCGGGACGCGTTGCCGGGAGCTGTTGCCGGCGGGCGGGTAGTGGTACACCGCGACCCTGCTGCCGGTGGACAAGCGCCAGTGCTCGGTGGCCACGAACGACAGGGCAGACGGGTGGTGGCGCGTTGTGGGGACGGTGGGTATGCACACCGACAGGGTCAGGGCCGCTGCGACGAGGACCGGCAGGAATGGCACCAGCCGCGCCCGCCAGGAGCGGCCGCGGGTCAGCCACATCGCCGCGACCACCGCGATCCCGACGGCCACGGACCATGCGGCGAACCCCGATCCCGCGCCGTCGGTGGCGATGAGCAGCGCGAGGAATAAGGCGGCCAGCCCTACTACCGCGGCGGCGGCCGCCAGCAGGCGGCCGGCAAGACGCAAGGGGCGTATGGCGGACGACGGCATGATGATCTCCTCAGAGTTTTGGAACGACGTTTTGAAACGATGTTATCAGCATGGGTAAACTGGTTTTCATGGGAAGGCCGAGAACGAACGACGCCGACGTCAGAGAGCGGCTCATCGCGTGCGCGACCGAGATGTTCGCCACCCGCCCGCAGGAGTCGGTCACGGTCCGCGCGCTGGCCACCGCCGCCGGGACGTCGACGGCTGCGGTGTACACGTTGTTCCGGGGCAAGGACGGAGTGATCCGCGAGGTGCGCGCCCAGGCGGTCGCCGGCCTGTTCCAGGACCTGACGGCCGTTCCCGGCTCCGAGGCCGCCCTGGAGGACCTGTACGCATTGGCCGTGGCGTATCGCCGCTGGGGACGCGAACACCGCCACTTGTACGCGGTGTTGTTCGGTGGCGCACAGTCCTTCGTACCGTCGACCTGGGTCGGCGACCGAGACCCGGTGCGACCGCTCGTCGCGGCGATCGACCGTGCCGTGGCGGATCAGATCCTCGAGGGCGACACCACGCTGATCGCCGTCTCGTTGTGGGTTGCCCTGCACGGGCTCGTGACCCTCGAACTCGCCGGCGCCCTCGACGGCACCGCAGCCGAGACCGCGTTCCGCTCGACGATCGATGCCGTGCTGCGCGGCTGGGCAACCCCCGCCGGCCTCCATGGCCTTCGATGCCCAGACCCGGCTCCGTGAAGCGACGTCTATGCAACTGATCTCGGGTGCGGCGCCGGAGGATGGGCGGCGCGTCGTGGAGGTCGCGCGCGGAAGCCGAGGCGAGCGTCGGTCGGCCCTTGTAGCGTTCGACCACCTCCAGGTGGTCCTGGGCGACGAGTTCCGCGACGTGGGATCCGCGACGTGGCGGTGATGCGCAGCGGAGTGATCGCGCCTGCTGCGGATTGCGCCTCGCCGACCTGAGTCTCATACGCGCGGTCCCGACCACGGCTGGGTGGTGCCGTCCCGAAGTGCCGGTCGTTGATCTCGTTGAGGACGTTGTACGTTCCCGGCGGAGGCCGGCCGCTGTACCGGGACCCTGGCCAGGAGCTGGGTGACGGTGACGAGCCGCTCCAGCTCAACGGGGACGCGAGGCGGGACCCACCATCCCGGCGAAGAGGCTGACTTTCCATGCCGTCAGCGCCGGTGCAGTACTCGTACTTGTCGTCGCCGTCGGTCGCTGCGGGGGTTCACCCGCCGCTGTGTTGCACCCTTCTGCCACCACCTCACCGAAGAAACGGCTTGCAGCCACACGGATTCCCCATCTACGGTGTTGCGCATGGGTTCCCTGTGATAGTCCCCGTGCGGCCGCGTTGAGCTTGGCTCCGCCGTCGCGCGTGCTCATCCGTGCTTCCGGTCCTTTCGCGATGACGTCTGTTCGGCGTGCCGCGAAGTGTCTCCGGCATGTACGGATGCGTCCGTCCGCCCATGCCGATCGGCCCGGCCGAGAACAGGGGACTAAATGCTTACTGCACAGCTATCTCTTCAGAACATCACCCGCCGCTACGACGACCACGTCGTGCTGGACGACGTGTCCTTCAACATCAAGCCGGGCGAGCGGGTCGGCATCATCGGCGACAACGGAGCCGGAAAATCCACCCTGCTGCGACTGATCTCCGGGCAGGACCGGCCCGACAACGGCGAACTGACCGTGATCGCACCAGGCGGTTCTGGCTATCTGTCCCAGTCGTTGGCCCTGCCCCCCGAGGCCACCGTCCAGGCCGCAGTGGACTTGGCTCTTGCCGACCTGCGCGAACTCGAAGCGGGGATGCACCGCGCCGAAGCCGGTCTCACGGGCTTGACGGGGGTAGAGCTCGCCGCCGCGATGGACGCCTACGCCCACATGGTCGCCCAGTACGAGGCGCGCTCCGGCTACGAAGCCGACGCCCGGGTGGACATCGCCCTGCACGGGCTCGGCCTGCCGGGTCTGGCTCGGGATCGGACTCTGGGCACGCTGTCGGGTGGTGAGCGATCACGGTTGGCGCTGGCCTCGACCTTGGCGTCGCAGCCGGAGCTGCTCCTGCTGGACGAGCCGACCAACGATCTGGACGACCAGGCGGTGGGCTGGCTTGAGGCACACCTGCGGAAGCACCGCGGCACGGTGCTCGCGGTCACCCATGACCGGGTGTTCCTGCAACGGGTCACCACCACGATCCTGGAGGTCGGCGAGGGCAGGGTGACGCGTCACGGCGACGGCTACGGCGGCTACCTTGCCGCCAAGGCCACCGAGCGGCGGCGCCGTCTGCAGGAATACGCGGACTGGTGCGCGGAACTGGCCCGCAATCAGAAGTTGGCCGCCACGAACGTGGCACGGTTGGAGGCGATCCCTCGCAAGGCGCCGCTTGCCGTGGTCGGCCACGGTGGATTCCGCGCCCGCAGCCGTGGGCACGGGGCGATGGTCCGTATCCGCAATGCGAAGGAGCGTGTCGAACGGCTGGCGGACAACCCTGTCGCGCCGCCGCCCGAACCACTGGTGTTCGCCGCCCGGATGACCACCGCCGACGGTCAGACCGCGCGGGCCGCGGCGGAACTCACCGGCATCCGTGTCGCGGACCGGCTGCACGTACCCTCGCTGCGGATCGGTGGCGAGGAGCGGCTGCTGGTCACCGGGCCCAACGGAGCCGGCAAGACAACGCTCATGCGGGTGCTGGCGGGCGAGCTGCAGCCCGATGAGGGGACAGCGCGCACGCGGGGCCGAGTCGGGCACTTGAGACAGGAGGAGACACCATGGCCGCCCGACCTGACGGTCCCACAGGCGTTCGCCCACGGCCGCGGGGGCAGTCTGGATGAGCACATCGACCAGCTGTTGTCCCTCGGCCTGTTCAGTCCTGCCGACCTGCGCCTGAGAATGAGCGAACTCTCCTACGGGCAAAGGCGCCGGATCGAACTGGCCCGCCTCGTCAGCGAACCCGTCGACCTGTTGCTGCTGGACGAGCCCACCAACCATCTCTCCCCCGTCCTGGTCGAAGAACTGGAAGGAGCCCTGGCCTGCTACCGAGGCGCGGTGGTGGTCGTCACCCACGACCGCCGCATGCGAACCCGCTTCACCGGCAGGCACGTGGAACTGAACGCCGGCCACGTCGCACAGTTTCAGGAGACCGCAGCGACCTGAAGTCCCCCAGTTGCCTCATTACCGGCGGCACCGATCGCACTGATGCACCGCGAGATCATCGGCCGGGATCTGGTCGGGAGCGCAGCGCAGGACCATTGCGCCTGGCATCGCGACGCGGTCCGGCCGAGGATGGCGCCGACGCACTGGTTGCCGAACCGACCGCGCTCGGCGTCCATGTCCGGGCCGTGGGTGTGACATCACGGCTGGATTCGCCTCACGACCGAGCACTGTGCAGAGGAATCGACTTCTCCAGCGCTGGAGTGGGAGGCCGCGGTGGACGTGAGTGTCTACCGCACGAGCGGAGACCTGCGATTGGTCCGGCGGGGTGGTGATGTGGAGGAGGAGGCGGGGACTCCGCCACCGCCGGCGGGGGCTGGTATCGCGTCCGGGTTCAGGTACGCGGTCGCGATGAGGGCAAGGGGCATGAGGAGGCGTCCAACCACTCTGGCCTCTGGCTGGCACTCACAAGAAGGTGCGGGCCGCGGTGGTGCCGCCGTCGACGGGCAGGATGACGCCGGTGACGTAGGAGGCGCGGTCACTGAGCAGCCAGGCCGCGGCCTCGGCGACCTCCACCGGACGGGCCGGGCGGCCCAACGGCACGGAACGGGAGACCGCTGCCTCGAACTCGGGCCCTGCGGCGAACCAGTCCTCGGTGGACGAGGTTCGGGCCACGCCCGGGGCGACGGCGTTGGTCCGGATGCCGTGGACGGCGTAGTCGGCGGTGGCAGCTCT
Source organism: Streptomyces sp. NBC_01257 (assembly GCF_035917255.1). Lineage (NCBI taxonomy): Bacteria > Bacillati > Actinomycetota > Actinomycetes > Kitasatosporales > Streptomycetaceae > Streptomyces > Streptomyces sp. NBC_01257. The sequence goes on along the minus strand of NZ_CP108472.1, from coordinate 174,963 downwards.
GACGAGACCGGTCAGTCCGTGTTTGGCGGCCTGTTGGGTGCCGTCGCCGAATCCGCCCAGCAGAGCGCCGACACCGCTGTTGAGGACGATCGAACCGCCCCGCCCCGCGGCGACCATGGTCTGCAGCTGGGCGCGCAGACACAGCCAGCTGCCTCTCAGGTTCACGCCGTGGACAGCGTCCCACTCCGCCTCCGTACGCTCGGCGAGCGGTGCGGGGAAGGGGCCGGAGCCGGCGTTGTCGAATGCGGCGTCCAGCCTTCCGAACTCCTTGAGTGCTGCTGTGACCGGTGCCTGGGCGCCCTCCGCCGTGCTGATGTCGGCCGCTACGGCGATTGCTGCTCTCCCCTCGGCACGTAGTTCGCCGGCCAGTGCTTCCACCTCGCTCGCGGTCCGCGAGGCGAGGACGAGAGTTGCACCCTCGGCGGCGAAGAGGCGTGCCGCTGTGGCACCGATGCCTCGTCCGGCGCCGGTGATGATTGTGACTTTGTCGTCAAGGAGTCCCATGAGGTGAGCCTGATGCCGACTGCCTCCTGCGACCAGTGGTCACCCGGTCAGCTGTCGCGCTATCCCGGGAACGCCAGGTCCTGGATAGGGGAGTTGGCCTGTGGGAGCCTTTCGTGCATGCCCGACACTCCGCTGGGAGCCTTCCTGCGTGCCCGTCGCCGTCGCCTCGCCCCGGGCGATGCCGGTCTGCCGGCCGGTTCGCGCCGCCGCACGCCCGGCCTCCGGCGCGAGGAGGTGGCCGCGCGGGCCGGTATCTCGGCTGACTACTACGCCCGGCTCGAACAGGGCCGCCAACGAGTGCCCACCGTCTCCGTTCTCGACGGCCTGGCCGAGGCCCTGCTGCTCGCCGATGCCGAACGGGTCTACCTGCACCGCCTGGCCGGCCTGGGCGCGCGGGACACCCAGCAAGTCCCTGCCGCGCGGCCGCGGCCAGCCGTCTCGGTGAACACCCGTGTCCTGCTGGAGGCTCTGCACGAGACACCGGCTTTTGTCGTGGACCGCCGCTTCGACCTGATCGCCTGGAACCCGATGGCCAGTGCGTTGCTGGGCGGCCTGGACACCCGCCCCGCCCATCAGGTGAACCTGCTCTGGCAAGTCTTCTGCTGCCCCTTCGGGGAGCGGACTCCGGCCAACCGCGAGGCGGTCGACTCGATCGGCGCCGACCTGGTGGCCGGACTCCGCGCGCACCATGCGGACTGCCCGAGCGACCGCGGGCTGACCGACCTGGTGGTCCGTCTCTCCGCCGCCAGCCCGGTCTTCGCCGCGCTGTGGGAACAGCACCGCGCCGGTATGCGCAGCGAGGGTTTCCTGGAGATCCTCCACCCCGAACTGCGCACCGAGTCCTTTCCGTACACGACCCTCGCCCTGCCGGAGCCCGACCAGCACCTCTTCGTCTTCCTGGCTCCGGCAGGCAGCCACGCCCGTGATGTGTTCCGCAACCTCTTGCCGCGATCCCGAACCCTCGCACCTGGCCGACACTGACATGGAGCGGCGTCTGGAAGCCGCGTCCCGTCACCAATAGCTGACTTCCGGCCGTTATTTCGGCGTGCGGGCCGCCGGAGCCCAGGGGGGAGGTTCCGAGGTATCCCAGCCGTGCGGGTGTGGTGGGCGATTGAGTCTGAACCGGCTGGAAACCGTGCACCTGCCGATGGCTTGGCCACGGTCGGCCTCCGGGCCTGGGGCGTGGTGAGCGGGCGGCAGGCCGAACTGGTCCCCTGGTGAAGTTCGTTCCATGGCCGCGCAGTTGCGCCGGTCTGGGTCCCCGGGGGACCGGATCAGCAAAGGGGGCGAGTGTCGTGGTGTCCGTGTTCTGTCCCGGCGGACGAGCGCGAGAGGCGGCAGCGTGGTGTCGCGGTCCGTCGGTGGGCGGGTGTTACTCCGGTGTCGGCTTGGTTCCGTGCGGCGGGTGTCTGGGGGGTTGCAGGGTGCGACGGCGCGCAGGTCTACGACGAAGATGTGTGTCGAACCGGCCGGCATGAAGGGCGAGGTTGGCTGGTTGCCGTGGGCGAGGCGTGGGGGAATGAGGATCTTGCGTCAGCCGCAGGTCGCTTCTACTCGGCAGCATGATCATCAGCGGGATCGTGGGTCTTGACCGGAAGGAGAGCGTCGAGCTGCCCCAGGAGTCTCACGACTCTGCGACGGCCGACCGGTATGTGTACCCCCACCAGTGGCGCGCGGGCGCTGTGGTGATGTGGAGCAACGAGGCGACCATGCTCACCCGTACGCCCTCTGACCGGCATGTCGGTCAGAGGCTGCTGTACCGCACCACAGTGCTGCGGTACTGAACCGAGTCCCGCCTACTCACCGGCGAGAAGCTGCGCAACCTCCCAGACATTGCCGGAGGGGTCGGCGAAGGCGGCGGTACGGCGACCCCAGGGGCGGTCGGTCGGACCGTTGAGAAGGCTCACGCCGTGCTCCACGAGCTCGGCGCACACGGCGTCGACATCCTCGACCTCGATGGTGAGCAGCAGTCGCGCGCCGGCGTACGGGGCTGCGATCGGATGCGGCTCGACCAGCGTCGGTGCGTTCTCGGTCACCAGCAGGTTGATCAGAGTGTTGCTGAGCTTGACCACCGCGGAGTCCTCGTTCTCGAAGATCACCTCGAGGCCGAAGACGTTCTGGTAGAACCGCTTCGCCTCGACGACGTCCTCGACGAAGAGCGTGATGACCTCAAGCCGGTCGAGTCCCTTGATCACTTTTTACTCCGTATTCCATGCCGGTCCATCCGATTTCGCTGACCCTAGCGCCCGGGTGGCCTCATCCACGAGTCGTGTTTCTGGCTCAACTCTCAAGCTCTGTATCGATTTAAGAGGTACTGCATTCTTGATCATGGTGCGAGCAGGAAGCGGCGTCGGGGGGAGATCGAAGTTGGCCCGGCCATACATCTGTCTCTTCAGTGACTTGATCCTGGTGACTGCCTTCGGTGGCCCCGGAGGTGCAGGTCATGGCGAGGACGGCCTGGACCGCTGCGTGCTCGCATCGCATGTCGTTGGCCAGAGCCCGGGGTTCTCGTTGGCCGTCGATGCGACGTGGGCGATCCAGATGTCCAGGGCCAGGTGTTCGCTGCGACGTTCGCGGATCATGAGTGCGGGGCGGTGTGCGTATTTCCCCGGTCGTCGCCGGCGCGGGGCTCCGGGCTCCGCTCCCACAGTTCGTCGAGACTCTTTCGCTCAACGTCTGTGAGGTGTTCAGGCCGGCGCGTGATCCAGTCGCTGACCCTGCGGACGGCCGGGTGGGGCCAGGGGGCGGTAGCCGGGATCGCACCGCTGCGGTAGGGCTTGAAGTGCTGGCGGACGCTGCTGACGTCTCCGCGATAGCCCGGCTCCGGGTCTCCCGGGAGCGCGGAAGCGTTCGTGCAGTCTGCCGTCCAGCGATGGTGCGGTGAGAGGCGGTAGTCGTCGATCAGGATAGGCCGGTTGATGACTGCGACGAGGAGTTCATCGACTTCTGCGGCGCGTGTGAAGCGATTGACCGTGCCGCGGCTGAGCTGGAGGTCGCGTGCGAAGGCGCGAAGGCTGAAGCCGCGTTCGATGCGTTCGTGGAACTAGGCCGTTTCGTTTGGATCACCTCCGCTGGCCGAGGTTGTCGTTGATGATGTCCATGTGACTCACCGCTTCAGCGCTCTGATCTCAGCCTTCGGCGTCCTTGCCAGCGTGATTGTGGCCGTCGCGGGCGTTCGTGAGTACCGCTCTGGCGCTTCGGTCCTCTGGCTCGTGGCTGGAGTCGTGATCTTCCTCAGCGCTTCGTGCACGCTCGTGCGGGACGTGCGGCGGCTTCGCACTGGGCCGACCGCCTGACAGCGGTGCCGTTCCAACCAGCACCGCCAGTCGTTGTTCGTGTGTGCCGTTGACTGACGCGCAGTGGGCGCGGATCGAGCCGTTGCTCCCAGATCGGACACCGCAGCGGGGTGGCCGGTGGCGGGATCACCGACAAGTGATCGACGCGATCGCCTGGAAGTTCCAGACGGGATCGCAGTGGATCCACCTCCCAGAGAAGTACGGCAACTGGCGAGGCGTCTACAACCGGCTGCGGATGTGGGCCGGTGACGGCACGTGGGAGCGGGTGTTCACCGCGCTGGTCGCGCTGGTCGCGCAGGCCGACGCCGACGACGACCTCAACTGGGCTGTCTCGGTGGACTCCACCATCGTGCGCGCACATCAGCATGCGGCGGGGGCTCGCAAAAAGGGGCTCCAGCAGGCGAACCAGCAGACCACGCCATCGGCCGGTCCCGGGGCGGACTGACCACAAAGATCCACCTGGCCGCTGATGCCCACTGCCGGCCGCTGGCCATCGTGCTCACCGCCGGACAGGCTGGTGACGCACCCGCCTGCGCACACGTCATGGCTCGCCTTCGCGTTCCTCGACGGCGAGGACGGCCCCGCACCAGGCCGGATGTGGTGCTGGCCGACAAGACATCCCACGCGGATAAGCGTCATACTCCTCCCGCGCGATCCGCGAGCACCTCCGCAAGCGCGGTATCCGGGCGGTCATCCCCGTTCCGGCCGATCAGCGGGGCCACCGGCTGCGGCGCAGCAGCCGGGGCGGCAGGCCACCCGCATTCGACCGCGAGGCAATACAAGCAGCGCAACACCGTCGAACGCTGCATCAACCGCTTGAAACAGTGGCGAGGCATCGCCACCCGCTACGAGAAGACAGCGACCATCTACCTGGCCGGACTCCACATTGCGGGCATCTTCCTCTGGTCAGTGCGGTAATCCAAACGAAACGGCCTAGGTCCTGTCTCTCCGATCAACGCTGGTTGTCTCGTGGCTTCGCGACCACGATGGGGCCCTGGAGGCAGCGCCTCCAGGGCCCTGGGGATCATCTCTGTGAGCGGTCTGGCCTCGTGATCCTGAACCGGGCCGTGTTCTCCGCGTTCTCTTCGGTGGCCCACTGGTGGAAGCCGGCCTTCTCCAGCACGCGAACCGAGGACGGGTTGGACAGTTCCACATCGGCGAACACGGTGTGAACCTCTGGTGCGGTGAGGGCGAACTCGGCCAGGGCCCGGGCGGCCTCGGGGGCATAGCCCCGGCCTCGACGGGAGGCCACGATGCCGTATCCGATTTCCAGAACGCCCTCGCTGGGCGGCCAGAACAGGCCGATCGAGCCCACCACCAAGCTGCTCTCGCGCTCGATGATCAGACGGTGGCCGTATGCGTCGAACCAGGCGGGGTACTGATCGAAGAGGCCCGCGACCACACGTTCGCCTTCAGCGGGAAAGTCGCCCGCCCAGTGCGTTGACCTGGTGTCGTCGAGGACCGCAGTGGCCTCGCTCGTGGTCCAGGGCCGCAGGAACAGGCGCTTGGTGATCACATTGGTGTGAGCGGGTGAAGAAGAGGAAGACACGTGTCTCTCCTGGTCGTTGGAACGACCCGAGCCGCGCTCTGCTATCGCGCGGGCCGGACGAGGGCATGCTGAAGACGGCCGACGGCAGCCATATTCATCAACCTCCCTGTCCCGCTGAACACACGTCTCTCGCGCAGGCGTGACGCTAACAAGTGCTCCTCAGCCTGGACAACTCATTTCCGGGCCGCCGACCGGGGGCTTTCGCTCGCTGAAGGACGTACCTCTTCGATCGGGCGGCTCGTTGTTCTGGTCATGCTCAGCAGGGGCAGCCTTACGGACAATGAGTGGGCGGTTCTGGAGCCGCTGCTGCCCACGAGGACAGCCGGTGCGGCAGGTGGCGGGACCACCGCCAAGTGATCAAATAGCCAGCTCCCCGCGGTCTGAACCGTCACCGGGAGAGCCTTCGTCGGGCCGAGCGTCGTGGTCGCTGAGGGGGCGTCTCAGGTCGGCGCGATTCCGCCCGATGACGCGTTCGACTGCTTGGGCCAGATTGGTCAGGAGGTGCGAGCTATCCGCCACCTGGTCAAAGCCGGGGCCCTACTCCGGTGGTTCGGCGGTGTCTGCACGGCGGGACTCCGGACCCGCTGACGACGGCAAGAGGTTCCGGGCGAGTACATCCAGCGCCTCCGAGACCTCTGTCAGCCGCCGCGGTTCATCAGATCCCAGCGCGCTGGTGAGGGCTTCCTCGATACCGGCGGCGCGGACCTGCGCCACCCGCTCGGACACCTCGGCGGCCTGACGCACCAGCACCCGGCGGCGGTCGACGGGATCCGGAGCCGTCTGCACCGAACCGGCCTCCTTGAGCCTGGCGATGGCGGTGGACACCTGGCTCTGCGGCAGGCCGGTGCGGGCGGCGATCTCACCGACGGCGGTATCGGGATGAGCGGCGATGTCGCTGGCCACGATCAGCACCAGCCGGGCGCTGCCCGCATAACGCCGAGCGCCGCCAGGAGGCTCGGGCAGGGCCTCCTCGCCGATCTTCATCAGGGTGCGTCCCAGTAGGAACAGTTCGACTCCGTCCACACGCTCAACATACATCGAAACAGATTCATCCGTATTGATGTATCTAGTTCGATGAATTATGTTGGTCGGCAGACGCGGCGGAGAGTCTGCCGCCCATAGAGGGGGAACCGTCATGCCCGACACCACCGGCACGCTCACCGTCCCTGGCGCAGTTCTGCACTACCAGGTCCGCGGAACCGGCCCGCTGCTGCTCATCTCGCAGAGCGGAGAGGGTGACGCCGACCGCACCATCGACCTGGTCGCCCAACTCGCCGATTCCTACACCGTGGTCACCTACGACCGCCGCGGCCTGTCACGCAGCCGGCTCGACACCCCGGGGCAAGGCGCGACGTTGACCGAGCACGCCGACGACGTCCATCGCCTGCTGGCCTCTCTCACCGACGACTCCGCCCTCATGCTCGGCTGCAGTCTCGGAGCCGTCATCGGCATGCATGCGGCCGTCCGGTATCCAGGGCAGATCCGTACCCTCATCGCCCACGAGCCCGTCGCCCCACGCCTGCTTCCGGAGGGCGAACGCGTCTGTCACGAGCGCGAACTCGTCGCGCTTCAGGACTTCTACCTCCGCGAGGGCCTGGCCGCGGCACTCCCGGAGATCGCCAGGACCCTGGGCATTGACCTCACCGCCAAGGACGTGGAACCCGACCTGACGCCTCAGCCGATCAACGCCACTCGCACCGCGAACTTCGACTACTTCTTCCGGCACGACTTCACCGCGGTCATCCACGACACCCTCGACATCGCGGCACTGAAGGACGTCGGCACTCGCATCGTGCCCGCTGCCGGGCGCATCACTGCGCGGAACGTCTTCGACTGCCGGGCCGCGACGGCGCTGGCCGTGCTCCTCGGTCGCGAAGTGCAGGAATTTCCCGGCGGTCACAACGGAAACACCACCCACCCCCGGGCCTACGCAACACGCATCCGGGAGATCCTGAACGCCGAACACTGACGCAGAGTGGGCCGTCGGGAACCACTGCCGGAAGGCAGGGCGAGGCGGACACTCATGTGCAGCCCAAGTGCTGCGACCGCATAGGTTCTCCGGGTCCGAGGCTCAGCTCTGGCGCCAGTGGGCAATGGGCTGTGAACGCTCAGCGGTGAGCAGTTGCGGCATGAACCGACGCAGCGCAGCCGCATGCTGCTGGACTTGCTTCAGCGGGCCTCGCCGGGTCGGGGCCGAGTCGGGAACGTCCTGTCCGATGCTCGCTTGTCGTCGCGTTGCCCTTGTCGATCAGACGCGTGGACCGAGGAAGAGGCCACCACTTGCGTCGATGACCTGGCCAGTGACCCAGCGTGCGGCGTCGGAGGCGAGGAAGGCGACCACGTCGGCGACGTCGCCGGGCCCGCCCAGCCGGCCGAGCGCCGTCAGGCCGGCGATCTGGTCGGCGAGGCTTGGCACTTCGAATACGGCTCCGTTGGTCGCCGTTCTGGTGGCTCCGGGGGCGACCGCGTTCACGGTGATACCTCGGCCTCCGAGTTGGTTGGCGAGGGTTCTGCTCATCGTCTCGACTGCGGCTTTCGTCATGGCGAAAGACGTCTGGGCGGCGTTGGCCATCCGGGTCGCCACCGATGAGATCGTGATGATCCGGCCGCCGTCGCGCAGTAGGGGCAGTGCATGTTCGATGATGAAGTACGGCGCTCGTACGTTCACTGCGAACAGGTGGTCGAACTCCGCCCGGGTCGTTGCGCCGAGCGGGCCGGCGGGTGCGGCTGCGGCGTTGTTGACGAGGATGTCGAGCGGCCGACCGGCCAAGGCGCGCTCGACTCCCGTGAAGAGCGTCTCGACATCGCCGTCCACGCCCAGTTCCGCCTGGACGGCTTGGGCGGTCCCACCGGCGCGTTCTATCGCCTCGACCGTCGCCGCCGCTCCGCTGTCGTCCGTGCCGAAGTGCACGATGACCATCGCTCCTTCGGCCGCGAGCCGGGTCGCTGTCGCCTGCCCGATGCCCCGCGACGCACCCGTCACCAGGGCCGTTCTGCCGGCCTGACTGCTCACGCCGCCCACCTCATCAAAGTGTTAGTCGCTAACATTGAGGTAGTGTCTATCACATGACTGAGCTGAAACCGACCCTGCGGGAGCGACAGCGATCCGAGACGCGGCGCAGGATCCAGGCACAGGCGGTGCGGCTGTTCACCGAACAGGGCTACGACGCGGTGAGGGTGGCCGAGGTTGCCGAGGCGGCCGGCGTCTCGGCGATGACCGTGTACCGGCACTTCCCCACCAAGGAGGACCTCGTCCTCCTTGAGTACCCTGCCCAGCTCATCGCCGAACGGGTCGCCGCGTCGTCGGTGACGCACCCGCTGGTACGCCGCGTCGGCGGCGCTCTCGTCGACGCGGCCACGGTGTTGACCGGTGGTGACGGGGACGGGTTCGCGGCGAACGAGCGATTTCTGCTGGATTGCCTGCGGCTCATGGTCTCGACGCCCGCGCTGCGAGCCCGGCATCTGGACAGCCAGTACGCGCTGCAACAGGCCATCGTCGACGCCCTCGGGGACGACACGACCGACCCCGACGCCGTGTTCCGTACCCAGGCGGCGACCAGCGCCTGCCTGGCCGCGATGCATACAGCGCTGACGCGCTGGGCCGAGGACGACGGGAAGACGAAACTGCCCGAACTGATCGCGCGGGCGCTCACCGCGTCCTTCGGCGACGTCATCGTTGCCACCACCGGTCAGAGGGGCTGAGGCAGGTGGTGTCCACTGTCAGGGCAGGGATGATCCAGCCCGACGACGAAGCGACGAGCGGCGGTGATCTTCAGGACCTGCCGGACCGCGCCCGCCCGTTGTGGTGCCAAGCCCACTCCAGGGTCGAAGTCAGCTCGTTCCGCGCTGAGGCCGTCGCCCATCACGACCGTCAGTCCGTTCGCAGCCGACGATGAGCCGGAGAGGAACAGCGCTACGACATGACCACCGCCGCCAATCCCGTATCCCGGCGAGCAAGTCCGGGGCGGCGAATGAAGCGTCGTCGTCAGGATCTTCCTCGATCGAGGTGAACTCACCGACGTGCCGGACAACCTCGCGGGGCTCGTACCGGACCGAAGGGCGGGCCGCTGCTGGCGTATGCATCAACGTATTCAGTCGGGGGCGAATGCACGCGCTCAGCTTCCGGCCGGACTGTTCAAGAGCACCCTGATGGGAGGTTGCTCTCTCAGTGACGGGCTCTGGTTGCCCGGTGATGGGTCGAGCGGATGAGGACGGAGACCAGGGCAGCCAGGTCTGCCGCGCCGGCGGCGTCGTCCGCGTAACGCGTGGTCTGCAAGGGGCCGGCCTGGTCTAGCCGAACTCCTTCCAGTTCCAGGACATAGGCGAGAGTGAGCATGGCAAGGCGAGCGTTGCCGTCCGGGAAGGGGTGAAAGAAGGCCACGTCAAGGTAGGCGCGGGCCGCACGGGAGGCCAGGGGGACTCTCGGGTCAGCGCTCTCGCGCAGACAGTGCTCAAAGTCCCGCTGGGTGTGCGGCGTAAGTGCGTAGCGTTCTCGACCACCCTTGGCGAAAGCATCGCCTCGTCGGAACTGAACCTCAGGCATGCCAAGGACGAGCCGCTGCCATTCAGTCAGAAGCACGCAGGTCAAGGGGCACTTACGAGCAGCGTCCGAGCGCGACTGAGCCAGCGCCGCGAGCAATCGGTCGCCTCGAGCCGGATTCGAGGAACGGCCCCCCGCACCGCACCAGACGCCGAGGCCGTCCACGGCCGCCTCGACCGGTGCCGGCGTCTCACCGACCGCGGAAGCCCAGTCGGTCTGGTTCCTGATATGGCACCAGGCAGCCAATGCGTCAGCGGTCACGATAAGGCTGCTCACCGGTCAGGCCTACGGCAAGATCCTCTCCCACCGCGTCGACCAAGGTCCGCGACGGTGCCGTCCAGCTTTTGAACCGTCCACCAATCGCGGCGTCGACCGCTTCCTTTGCTCTCTCCGGCCCCATGCCTGTGGAAGAGAGGAACCACGTCAGCACCGTGTGGCAGAGCCCGTACCAGCCGCATTCGGCACCTGTGCGGTCCACGACCACCGTTACCAGTCGGGTTGCTGCCCGTTCCAAGTGCCAGCTGCGGTCCTCGTCATCCGACCCGGCGGGCGGCGCCAACTGCGCGAACCGCTCGGCCAACTCCTCCAACCAGTCGCGCCACTCCAGCAGTGAAGCGACCACCTTGGCGGCCGTCGCTGCGGACTCACCCACGGAATGGGAGGTGCAGCACCAACTGGTGACGACGCCACCACCACCGCCCTCGCCGACCGCCCAATGCCATCCGCAGGCCCATCGGCCGTATCGGACTGCCAGAAGCGCCGTGACCTCGGTGGTAAAGCGATGTTCCTCCTGCCACCCGGCACCGGCAGGAGGGACCATCGAGGCGATCACTGTGGCGACCTGAGAGCCCTCCTCGTCGTCCCAGTCGAAAGCAATGAGGTCGGGATCGACGGCAGACCACGGCAACCAGGCCGGAGCAAGCTCGTAATTGACGGCCGTGACGTTCCTCCAGAACTCGTCAGGGAAGGACAGCCGAACGATCGTGTCAAAGGCTCGCGGCTTTGTCACACAAGTTTCCGGCGCCGCCGATCTACTGTCATGGCGCCCAGTGTGACGCTGCCGGGCCACCTGCTCCGTGCGGTGCCGTGGTACTCGGCCGGGCACGTTCGCCTGCAAACGTGGCCGAGCGCTCTGAGGCGTACTCCGACAGTCAGACAGTCGGCCCGCACCGATCCACCTGTCCGAGCTCCCGAAGGAAGCCGGAGTCCCGGGTGCCGCTGCCCGACGTGTGGCCATCAGGCCCGGCGGCTGACCTGAAACAAAGCGTTCTTCGGCCGCCGTTTGCTGCTGCTCAACCGTCCGCAAGTACCGCAACAACCAGGCACGCATCGAAACAGGTGGTGACGGTGGCGGTGAGCCTTCCGTAGATGCCGGTGGCGTGCATCCCGGGAGTGGCCGGCGCGGGTGTCGGCACGGTGCGGCGGTAGGTCGCAGGTCAGCGGCGGGTGAGGTGGGCGTTGGCTTTCATCAGCGCCGGGACGATGACGTAGACGGCCAGGGGGACGACGATCGCGGTCAGGAACAGCGTCTCCAGCGGTAGTGCCAGGCCGCCGAGGACCGAACCGAGCAGGCTGAGGGCGAGGGTGATGGTCGGGTAGACGGCCAGCCACGTGATGAGCGCGCGGCGGTGGACGGACGGGGCAGCGGGAGCAGTGCTCGCGGACATGTATGCCTCCTGTTCGCGGCTGGATCCGTAATCTCCAACCGGTTGGTTGGAGTCTGGCATGCGGATGCATCGGTGTCCAACCGAATGGTTGGAAATGAGGTAGCGTCGGGGCATGGTCTGGGACACAGCGCGCACCAAGCAGCTCCTGCTCGACGCCGCAGTCGCCGAATTTGCCGAGCACGGCCTCGAAGGGGCACGTGTCGCCCGGGTTGCCACCCGGGCGGGCGTCAACAAGGAGCGGATCTACCAGTACTTCGGCAACAAGGAGAAACTGTTCGGTGCGGTACTGGAATCCGAGCTGCGAAAGATCGCCGCAGCCGTACCGCTGACCGCTGACCAGGGCGCCGACCTCGGCGACTACGCGGGCCGGCTCTTCGACTACCACCGTCGGCACCCGCACTTCGTACGCCTGCTGGCCTGGGAGGGCCTGCAGAGCCGGGGCCCCGTCGTGGCCGAGGCGGAGCGCACCGAGCACTACGTCGAGAAGGTGGCCGCCCTGGCAAGGGCTCAGGAGGCCGGCGTCCTGGCCCAGGACATCCCCCCGGGCCAGCTGGTGCATGCAGTCATCTCGCTGGTCGCATCCTGGTTCACCATGCCCCAACTCGCCCGCATGCTGGTCCCCGCCGCGAAAGCGGGGGAGGGCGCCCAGCGCGAGGCCCTTGTCAACCTGGTGCGGCGCCTCGCCGCCTGAGCCCGACTCCGCCGGCTGCGGCGTGACGGCCTCCGCGGCGGCGGAGCGCCGCCCGCCTGCCCGCTCCGCTGCTTCACAGGTGTTCGCTCATGAATCGCCCGCCCGTCCGGCGGCTCCAATGAGTGTTACTCAACCTCAGCGCCTGTGCCGCTACCTCACCTCGAACTGGCCATACAGCAGCATGAAATCGAGCTGCCAGTACAAGTGGGCACATCGCTTGAGCGGCGTCCTTCCCACACCGCGGCCGCGTGTTTCTCTGGTCACGCAAGCCCTTGATCTTCACTAGCAGACACAAATCGGCGCCGTGGCATCAGGGCAGTGCGGCGAATGGCTGCTTGACCGGCTGTCGGGCGTCGATGAGGCGATGACCTACCGCTTGGTACGTGCAACAGCCAACGGCCAGCTCCAGAACCCCGCTCTGGCTCTGCACCTCCGCTGCTCGCTGAGCGCAGGGATGGGGCGTTGGCGGGTGCTCTTCCTGATGCGGGCAGGCTCTGCTCGAAGGCTGACCCCAGGACCTCTCGACGGACACGTGCGAGGGGTGCCACGGACCCGTGGCACCCCTCGCACGTGTTCAGCAGTCGGTGGGCCGACCCTACCTGTCGATGCTCGTCACATTGTGGCTGTTGACGTTGACCTCGTTCTTGATGTCCCCGACGTGGAAGCCGATCAGCCCGCAGAGCAGGCAGCCCGGATTGTCGGCCGGAGGGGCCGGGGCTTGGGACACGGTGACAGTGGTGGTGTCGTTCGAAGCGCTGCAACCGTCGTCGCCGTTGAAGGCGGCGGTGATCGTGTGGGTTCCGGTGGCCGTGAAACCGGTGGTCAGTGAGGAGTGTCCGTCGGCGGAGACGGGTGCGGTCGCGAGGAGATCCGGGCCGTCGAAGAAGGACACGCCGAGGCCGCCGCTCGGGTCCGAGCTGCAGGTCACCGTCGCGTCGAGGGTCACCAGTTGCCCGACCGTCGCCGAGGAGGGCGTGGCCTGGACCGTGGTCGAGGACGGATCGGCGGCGGCGGCCGTCGGAGCGAGGGACATCACTGTGGCTGCCGCCGCTACGGCGACCAGGAGTCCGGCTTTGCTTGCACGACGCACTTTCACTGAAGGGCCTCCTCGGACTGATTGTCAGGCGGGGATCCGCCGTGACGGTTCGGACCGTGACCCTAGGCCGCTCTTGACGCCATCTGCGGGAGGCGCGGGTCCCGACGGACCCACCTGAGTCATCGGCTCGCTCGAATGGACTGGAACAGGCCGGGAGTGCCGACACCGTGGCACTGGCCAGTGCCGTATCGGAAACGTTCGCACTGAGTCCGATGTGAGAGCGGACCGGCCGGCACGCCGGCCGCATCGACCTTCCCTTGTCCGAGGTGGGAGAAGAGGCGGCGCGCTCGCGCCTCGGCTGGCTGAGGGGGAGTTCGCCGCCGTCTACGGCAGCCCGCCAGGCAGCGCTCCGTACGGACCGCTGCCTGGCGGGCTAAGCGGCGCGGAGCCCGACGCCGACCTGATCGAGTGGGACTGCGGCCGTTACAAGTGGCCGACCGCTGAGCAGATCCAGTAGCTCAGGCCCGGCTGGAACTGTGGCGCGACGGTGTCGACGCCGATGAGGCCCTCGCGCATGTGACGGTACGGGGCGCTGCCTTCCTCGGTAGATCCGGCCGCCGCTGGGCCAGGGCGACGTGGCCGTCGTTGCGCACGGCCACCTGTCACGCGTCCTCGCCGCGCGCCGGCTCGGGCACCCGCATCCGGGCACGAACTACCCACTGGGCGGGCCACGAACACGATCTCCCGGGCGGGCGTGCTCGGGTGGAACGTGCCGTAGTCCCGGGCGCCCTTAGCCGGTCCAGGGTGCAGCGATTGCCGTGTCATGGCAACAAGGCGACAGGGCAACAAGGCGACAATGCGACTGGGCCGCAGGGCGAACGTTGCCTGGTCCGGCACTAGATCGCCGGAGGTGCGACGCGCTGATAGGTGAGCGAGTTGCTGGTGCCGCCCGACGTCGTGACGTTCACCGGCACCGAACCTGCCGGGCCCGCCGGGGCGGTCGCGATCGCGGTCGTGTCCGACACCACGGTGAAGGCCGCCGGTGCGGCGCCGAAGTGGACTGCGAACGTCGTGGTCAGCCCGGTGCCGGTCAGAGTCACGGCGGTGCCCGCCCCCGTGGGCCCCTGCGCGGGCGAGAGTGCGGTGAGCGCCGGCGCCGCCAGGTAGGTGTAGATGACGGAGTTGCTGGTGCCGCCGGGACCCGTGACGGTGACCGCGACGGAGCCGGTGCCGGGCGGTGCGACCGCGGTGATCTGGGTGGCGGAGTTGACGGTGTAGGAGGTCGCGGGGGTGCTGCCGAAGGTCACGGCGGTGGTCCCGGTGAGGCCGGTGCCGGTGAGTACCACGCTGGTTCCGCCGGTCGCCGGTCCATCGGCGGGTGAGACGGACAGCAGCGAAGGCGCGTTGAGGTAGTAGAAGAACACCGGCCCCGAGGTGCCACCGACGGTGGTCGCGGTGACCGCGACCGCGCCGGTGCCGGCCGGTGCGACCGCGGTGATCTGGGTGGCGGAGTTGACGGTGTAGGAGGTCGCGGGGGTGCTGCCGAAGGTCACGGCGGTGGCCCCGGTGAGGCCGGTGCCGGTGAGCACCACACTTGTCCCACCGGACGTCGGGCCCTGGTTCGGCGCGATCGCGCTGAGTGCCGGTGTGGGCGCGTAGGCGTAGACGACCGTATTGCTGAGCCCTGCGGGTGTGCGCACCGTGACGTTGACCGTGCCGGTTCCGGGCGGGACGGTCGCCGTGATCGTGGACGGGGTGTTGACCGTGTACGACAGGGCGGCCGCGGATCCGAACGTGACGGCGGTGGCCCCGGTGAACTGGCTTCCGTTCAGGGTCACGGGATTGGTGCCCGCCGCCGGGCCCGTGTTGGGTACGACCGAGGTGAGGACGGGAGGGGCCACGGTGACTCCAAGGGTGTGGTCGGCCTGGCAGGGCCGCGAGCTGCGGGTCACGAAACCGGTGCGGGCGGGCGTATACGCGCCCGCACCGCTTCCGCTGGGCACGGGCCGGTGGACCGGAGCCCACCGGAGCCGTGCACGGCCATGTATCGGAGACGGCGTCAGATGCCGGGACCGGACAGATAGGTGAAGCCGTCACTGGCGGTGGCGCTGCCGCCCTCGGTGGTCACGACGACATCGACGGGACCTGTGGTGCCGGGCGGTGTGATGGCCACCAGCGTGGTGCTGTTCAGCACCGCGAAGGAGGCTGCGGCGCCACCGAAGGTGACGGCCGTGGTGGATGCCAGGCCGGTGCCGCTGATGGTCACCGAGGTGCCGCCGGACGACGGGCCCGAGCTGGGTGTGAGCGAGGCCAGTGTCGGCGCGTCGACGTAGGAGTAGGTGAGCGGAGCGGTCGTGCCTCCGGTGGTGGTGACGGTGACGTCGACGGAGCCGCTGGAGCTGCCGGCCGGAACTACCACCGACAGCTGGCTGTCCGAGACGACCGTCGGGGTCGCACTGTTGGAACCGAAGGACACGGTGGTGGCTGTGGAGAGACCGTAACCGTTGACGGTGACCGTGTTGCCGCCCGCGGTCGGACCCGAGTCCGAGCCGAGTGACACCGCGATGGGCGGGCTGATGTAGAAGAAGGAGAGCGAGTTGCTCGTCCCTCCCGCGGTCGTCACGTTGACGTCGACGACACCGCAGCCCGCGGGATCGATGACGGTGATCGAGGTCGGGGTGTTCGCGGTGATCGTGGCCGTCCGGGACCCGAAGTGGACGGCGGTGGCACCGGACAGGTTCACGCCGGTGATGGTGACGGTTGTTCCGCCGCTGGTGGAGCCTTGGTTGGGACTGATGGGCATGAGGGGTTCCTCCTCACTCGGAAGTCTTCTCCGAGCAGCGACTGGGTGTCCGATCCACGGACGTTCCGAACAGACCCAGGCCAATACGTCCGGCCGCCGGCAGATGAGGATGTACGGAGGCCCGTCCGGACGGGATGAGTTCGGTCCCGGGAGGGAGGCTCGCCCGCGGCGGCTCGATGGATCAGCGCCCATCGATGCAGACACCTGAATTAACCCATCGGAGTGATGCCCCTACCAAGAGAATTGACGCGACATCAACCGTTCGGCGGAGCGTGCGGGGCGTATGGCGGCACGCGATCCGGTGGTACGCGGTCACCTGCCCGGCCATCACGAGCGACACGGAGGGCTTGGGCAACGGCGCCGTGTCAGTGCCCGGCAGCCGCCTTCACCAGAGCCACGGCCACACCGATCACCGCGTCCGCGAGGCCTGCAACCACCCCCGCCAGGACGCCGCCTCCCATGCGCAGCCCGCCCAGGCAGCCCCACAGGAAGAGGGAGACGACGGCCACGCCCGCCGCGGCCAGCAACGCGGAATCCAGGGACAGCACGTCCAGCGCGGCCAGGCCGATCAGCACGGCCGGACCCACGGCGCAGGACAACAGCGGGCTGCTGACGTACAGCATGCGCCGCAGCTCGTGGCCGGTGGCGACGTGGCCGTGCACGGTACGGTGCGCCTGCTGGTCGGCAACGAACGTCGCAAGCCACAGGCCCAGAGCTGTTGTCAGGACCGTGGCGAAGGCGCCGAGGGAATCCACTTCGCCGAAGGACAGGCCAACCACCACGGCGATCATCGTGATGGTCGCGTAGATGCGCTCTTTCAGGCGGTCCGCCAGTACACCGGCCTCCGCACCGGGCGGCAGATCCGCTCGACGGTCGTACGCCACCTGCTCCCCTTCACCTGTCACTGGACGCGGGCGGCGCCCCTCGGTCGTGGCACCACGGCCGGGGTGCCACGGCGTCCGGAATCATGGCGTCCGGTACCACGGCCACCGCGAACAGCATGCCTCGGACCGTCGCCCGAAGGCGGCAACCACTCGCGCGTGGGCGGCGGTTTCGGTGCACGGGGGCGCCACCGGTCGCGTTCACCAGAGACCGTCAAGACCCACACCTCACGCATCCTGCCCAGGCTCGGCCCGCGCGACCGCGTCCAAGCCGCCGTCATGGCGCACCGCACCGGACTCGCTTCCCTTGCGACCGGAGCGCGGACGTCGGCCGGCTCCCACCGCTGGTCGGCGTCCCGCGGGCCACCGTGCTCCGCGATCTGCGGCAGCTGAGCGGTCTGGGCTCAGGCCGCCGTGGACCCGCGCCGCCATGGGTGCGCTCGATGAGCCGCTGTTCCCAGGTTCGGGGCAGGCTGAGAAGCGACCGCCACACGCGGATACTCGCGCATGCCGCCCGCGGATGTCGCCCGCGCACGGCCCCGATGCCGGGCCCGCTTCCCTGACCGTACGAGCAAGGGCGGTGCGCACTTCTGCACAAAATGCCGGTGTTCCGCTCAAGTTCCCACTCTTGACAGGCTCGACAGGACTCGATTAACTCCCTGGCACGCCGATGTCGAACCTCGGCGCAGAGGTACGCCTAGCCGGTGTGTGGCCACCGCCACGAGCCCGGACTGAGTCGCCAGGACCTTCCGGGTCCGAGGCGGGGACGTGCCCTCCCTCTGTGGAGCTCCGCGATGAGCCTCAAGCGTGTGCTGAGCAAGAGCAAAGGCAAGTCCATGACGGCGACCGCGGCCCTCGCGGCGGCGGCAGCGGCCTGTCTCCTCCTCCCGTCCACGGCGTCGGCCGGTGCGAGCGCGGTGTCCCTGCCCCCGCCGCACGCCGGTTTCGACTACCAGATCGGCGGCGCCTACACCCCGCCGACCGGTGTGCAGGTGGTCAGCCGGGACCACGAAGCGACCCCGGCAGCCGGCCTGTACAACATCTGTTACGTGAACGCCTTCCAGGCGCAGCCCGATGCAGAGGGCCAGTGGGACGACGACCTGCTCCTCCGGGACGCGAGCGGCGAGATCGTCTACGACGGCGACTGGGGCGAGGCGGTCCTCGACATCCGCACCGCGGACAAGCGCCAACGCATCGCCGCCAAGGTGGGCGGCTGGATCGACGGCTGTGCAGCAAAGGGGTTCCAGGCGGTGGAGCCGGACAACTACGACACGTTCACGCGCTTCCCCGACTACCTCACCGCGAACCAGGCCAAGGCCTTCATCGCTCTCCTCGCCGACCGTGCCCACGCGCGCGGCCTGGCCATCGCCCAGAAGAACACCGCCGAACTCGCGGGCGCGGGCAAGGAGAGTGGCCTCGACTTCGCGGTGGTCGAGGAGTGCGGCGCGTACGGCGAGTGCGACGACTTCACCGCCGAGTACGGCAGCCACGTGGTCGTGGTCGAGTACACCGCGAGCGGACTGAGCAAAGCATGCGCCGGCTGGGGCGGCGAGCTGAGCATCGTCCGCCGCGATGTGGACGTCTCGCCCGCGGGCAGCAGCGGCTATCTGCGCCGGACTTGCTGACACTCAGCCGGTCTCAGTCGGTTCCCTTCGGAATCTGACGTGATCAGGCCTATTCAGGCGGGCCCGTCGGAAACCCCGACGGTCCAGCCCGGCCCGCGCGACCACCCCGCGGGCCGGGCTGCCCGCGCCCCCGGCGAACCACACACTGCGAACTCCCTGGAGGCAGCCATGACCGCGCCACCCCGCGGACCCCGGGCACCGGCCCGCCGCAGCGTGCTGCGCGCCGGGTCGGCCGCGGCACTGACCGGCGGACTCACCGGCGGGCTCGCCGGGTGCGCCGGCGGCGCGTCCGACGGGGTCGGCGCCGACGGCAGCGTCACCATCCAGCTCTGGCACGGCCAGACGGACACCGCCCTGAAGGTGCTCAAGAGCCTGGTAGCCGACTTCCACCGCGGCCACCCCGGCATCCATGTCGACCTGGGCGGCGGGGTCCTGGCCGACGCCATGCTGCAGAAAGTCACCGCGGCACTCGCCTCGGGCGCGTATCCGGACGTGGCGTTCATCTTCGGCTCCGATCTGTCCAGCGTCGCGCGCAGCCCGCAGGTCGTCGACCTCACCGAGCACGTACGGAGCGGTCCCACGCCCTGGAACAGCTACTGGTCCCCGGCCCGCGAGGCCGTCACCATCAACGGCCGTGTCCGCGCGGTGCCCGCGATGGTCGACTGCCTGGCCATGGTCTGCAACAAGCGGATGTTCGCCGAAGCCGGCCTCGACCTGCCCGAACCCGGCTGGACCTGGGCCGAGTTCACCGACCTGGCACGCCGCTTCACCGACGCGGACGAGGGCCGCTTCGGCACCGGCTGGCCCGGCACCGGCGACGAGGACACCGTGTGGCGCCTGTGGCCCCTGATCTGGGGCGCGGGCGGCGAGGTGATCGCCGGGGACGGCAAGCACATCGGCTTCGCCGAGGAAGGCGTACGGGCTCTTGAGGTCGTACGGGACCTGGTGGGCGACAGGAGCGTCTACGTGGACCCGAAGCCCGGCAGCGAGCAGATGTACAAAGTGTTCCTGGCCGGGCGGATGGCGATGGTGCCCACCGGGCCCTGGCAACTGCCGGACATCACCCAGGCGAAGCTCGACTACCACGTGGCGCCGCTGCCCACCTTCGGCGGCGACCCGGTCACCATCTCGGGGCCGGACACCTGGACGGTCTTCGACAACGGCGAGGCCCGCGCCGAGGCCGCCCGCACCTTCGTCACCTGGCTCACCCGGCCCGCCCAGGACAGCCGCTGGGACGTGGAGGCCGGCAGCCTGCCGTTGAGCCGGGGGAGCGAGGCGAGCCCCGCCTGGCGGGAGCACGCCACCGGCACACCCGGCATGCCCGTGTTCACCAGGGCCCTGACCTCGGCCCGGGTCCGGCCCGCACACCCCGCGTATCCCCGAATCTCCCAGGCCCTCGGCGAGGCCATCGTCTCCGTACTGCTGGGCCGCGCCACACCAGCGGCGGCGATCCGCACCTGCGCCGAGAACGCCAACGCCGCTCTCCTGATACCGCGTTGAGGACTCGACATGCCACGACTTCCCGCCCCGTTGACCCTGCCGCCCGACATCGCGGCACCCCGCCGAAAGAGCAGCCTTCGCCGGCGCCGCCGCACCGAGGCCGCCACCGCCTGGGCCTTCGTCTCACCGGCCGTGCTCGTGATCGTCGGCCTGAGCGTCGTGCCCGTGATCTGGTCGCTGCTGCTGTCCTTCCGCGCCAGCGACCTGGTCACCCCCAGCCGCTGGGTGGGGCTCGACAACTACCGCGCCCTGGCACAGGACCCGCACTTCCATGAAGCCGTACAGAACACGCTCGTCTACACCCTCCTGTACGTGCCCCTGAGCATCGTGGCCGGTCTCTCGCTCGCCCTGGTCCTCAACCGGCGGATCCGCTTCGTCGGCCTGTACCGCACGCTGTTCTTCGTCCCGTTCGTGGTCTCCGCCACCGCCCAGGGCGTGCTGTTCTCCTTCGTCCTCGACCCCGAGTTCGGCGCCGCCAACTCGGTCCTGCACCATCTCGGCGTCTCCGCCCAGGGCTTCCTCACCGACCCCTCCCAGGCCCTGTACGTCCTGGTCGTCATCACACTGTGGAGCGGCACGGGTCTGTGCACCGTCGTCTATCTGGCCGCGCTCCAGGACGTGCCGCCGGAGCTGATCGAGGCGGCCCGCCTGGACGGAGCCCGCGGCCGGCACGTCCTGCGCCATGTCACCCTGCCCGCGCTGGCTCCCGTCAGCGTCTTCCTGCTCCTGTGGCAGACCATCCAGGCCCTCCAGGTATTCGACCTGGTGTACGTGACCACCAAGGGCGGTCCGCTCGGCTCCACCACGGTGATCGTCTACTTCATCTGGGAACAGGCGTTCAAGAACTTCACCGCCGGATACGGGGCCGCCGCCGCGTATGTCCTGGCCCTGGCGCTGTTCCTGATGGCCGCGCTGCTGCGGATCATCCGCGGTCGCGCCCGTACGGCGGCGGTCACCTCATGACGATCACCGCCCTGCCCGAGGCCACCCGGAGCCCGGCCGCCGAGATCACGAGCACCCGTCGCCGCCGGCTCCCCTTCAGCGCCTGGCACCTACTGCTCGCACCGCTCGCCGCACTGTTCGCGCTGCCCCTCCTGTGGCTGCTGATCACCTCGGTGATGAGCGACGCCGAGATCAACCGCTTCCCGCCCGCCCTGTGGCCTTCGGACCTCGACCTCGGCGGCTACCGCTATGTCCTCGGCAACGCGATGTTTCCGCGCTGGCTGCTCAACTCGGTGATCGTCTCGGGTGTCGCCGTCGCCTCGAACCTCGTCTTCGGCGCGCTCGGCGGGTACGCCTTCGCCCGGATGCGCTTTCGCGGCTCGCGGCTGCTGCTCGTGCTGATGCTGGCGACCATGGCGGTGCCGTTCCAGCTGACCATGATCCCCACCTTCCTGGTGATGAAGGAGCTCGGACTCATCGACACCCTGGGCGCGTTGATCGTGCCCTCGCTCGTGACCCCGTTCGCGGTGTTCCTCCTGCGTCAGTTCTTTCTCTCGCTGCCGCGCGAGCTGGAGGAGGCCGCGTGGATGGACGGCTGCTCACGGCTGCGGGTGCTCTGGTCGATCGTGCTGCCGCTGGCCCGCCCGGCGCTCGCCACCGTCGCCGTGCTGACCTTTCTGACCACCTGGAACGACCTGTCCTGGCCGCTGATCGCGATCAATCACGACACCCAGTACACGCTGCAGCTGGGCCTGACCACCTTCCAGGGACAGCACCACACCCGCTGGTCCGCGGTGATGGCGGGGAACGTGATCACTGTCCTGCCGGTGCTGCTGGCCTTCCTCGCCGCGCAGAAGACCTTCATCCGGTCCCTCGCCTCCAGCGGCCTCAAGGGCTGACATCTCTTCTCGTACGACATCGAGGACGCATCCATGCCGCACCAGTACGACCTTCTCGTCGTCGGGGACGCCAACCCCGACGTGATCCTCGGCCCGCTCGACGGGCCGCTCGCCTTCGGCCAGCGCGAACAACTGGTGGAATCGGGCTCGTTCACCATCGGGGGCTCCGCCGCGATCATGGCCTGTGGTGCCGCGCGCCTCGGTCTGCGCGTCGCCTTCGCGGGCCGGGTCGGGGACGACGAAGCCGGCCGCTATCTGCGCGACACCCTCGCCGCACGCGGCATCGCCACCGGGGGCCTGCACATGGACCCGGGCCGGCCCACCCCGCTGACCGTCGTCCTCACCCGCGGCGACGACCGGGCCGTCCTCACCTCGCCCGGTACCCTCACCGCCGTCCGCGGCGCGGACGTACCGGAAGAGCTCCTAGCCGCGTCCCGGCATGTCCACACCGCCTCGTACTTCCTGCAGCCGCGGCTCGCCGCCGACCTGCCCGCCGTGCTGCGCACCGCCCGCGCGCGCGGTGCGACGACCTCCCTGGACACCCAGGACGATCCGTCCGACCGGTGGCAGGGGCTCGACGCCGTGCTCGCCGAGACCGACATCCTGCTGCCCAACGCACAGGAAGCCCTGCGCCTCGCCGGCCCAGGTGTACCCGGCGTCCGCGAGGCGGCCGAACTCCTGGCCGCACGAGGCCCGTTGACCGTTGTCAAGAACGGTGCGGACGGTGCGCTGTGCCACGACGGGCTCGCCCTGCTCACCGCGCCCGGCCTGCCGGTCGAGGTCGTGGACACGGTCGGCGCGGGCGACAGTTTCGATGCCGGCTTCGTCGCCGCGACCCTCGACGGCCGGCCTCCCTACGAGGCCCTCCGGTTCGCCGTCGTCTGCGGCGCCCTGTCCACCAGGGCAGCCGGCGGCACCACGGCCCAAGCCACCTGGGACGAGGCCCTCGCCCACCTCACCCGTACCGGACACCCTCTCACCCGAACCGGAGCACCTCTCGTATGAGCCGCACGAGCCATCCGCACCGCAAGAACCGGCTGAAGATCGCCTTCGTCGGCGCCGGCAGCGTCGTCTTCACCCAAGGGCTGCTTGCCGACCTGTTCGCGTTCCCGGAGCTCGGGGACGTTCGGATCGCGCTGCACGACATCGACCCGGAGCGCCTGGCCACCGCGCAGGCTGCCGCCGCGTACATCGCGCGGCACCAGGGCGCGCACGCCACCGTCACCGCGCACGCCGACCGCCGCGCGGCCCTGGCCGACGCCGACTTCGTCATCAACATCGTGCAGATCGGCATGGGGGAAGCCACCCGCACCGACTTCGAGGTCCCGGCCCGCTTCGGGCTGCGCCAGACCATCGGCGACACCCTCGGCATCGGCGGGATCTTCCGGGCCCTGCGCACCTTCCCCTTCCTCAAGGAGCTCGGCGCGGACATGGCTCAGGTGTGTCCGGACGCTTGGTTGCTCAACTACACCAACCCCATGGCCATGAACGTTCAGTACCTCGGCGCCGCCACCGGACTCACCAAGGTCGTCGGTCTGTGCCACTCGGTGTACTGGACGATGCAGGACCTGGCGAAGCTGGTGAACGTCCCCTACGAGGAGATCACCTACCGGGCCGCCGGCGTCAACCACCAGGCCTGGGTGCTGCGGTTCGAGCACGAGGGCCGCGATCTCTATCCGGTGCTCGACGAACTGATCGCCTCCGACGAGCAGTTGAGGCGGCGGGTGCGCGTCGACATGTACCGGCGGCTCGGCCACTACCCGACCGAGACCAGCGAGCACTCCAGCGAGTACGTGCCCTGGTACCTCCACCATGACGGGGAGGTCGAGCGGCTGCGGCTGCCGGTCGGCGCCTATCTGGGGATCGTCGACGACAACGTGGCCCAGTACCTCCGTACGAAGGACGCGCTCGCTGCCGGGGAGCCACTGGCGGTGGAGGGAACCCTGGAGTACGCCCCGCAGATCATCCACAGCGTCGTCACCGGCACCCCGCGCACCGTGTACGGCAACGTCCCCAACCGCGGCCTGATCGACAACCTGCCCGCACACGGCGTCGTCGAAGTGCCGTGCCTGGTCGACGCCTCCGGAGTCCAGCCCACGAGGATCGGAGAGCTGCCGCCCCAGCTGGCGGCGCTCAACCGCACGTACCTCAGCGCCAACGACCTGGTGGTGCGGGCCGCGCTCGAGGACGAGCCGCGGCACATCCGGCACGCCGCCATGACCGACCCCGCGACGGCGGCCGCGCTGCCCGTGGAGCGGATCTGGCAGCTGTGCGACGCCATGGTGCGGGCGCACGGAGAGCGCCTGCAGCCGGGGCTGCGGGCGCTGCTCGGCGACTGACCCGAAGCACCCGGTCCGGTCCCCGCACGTGGACCGGACCGGGACGGGCCTCCGCTGCCTTGACCGTCCTGCTCGAAGTACGCGACGAGGCCGGCGTCCAGGTCCGGGACCGTACGCGGAGTGCCCCGTCCCGCAGCGACTCCGTGGCCCGCACACCGGCCGCCCGGAAGGGGACGGCCGGCGCGCGGGGGCGGAGCCGCTCAGCTGATGGTGATCCGGTCGATGTCGGGTGCCCAGCCGGACGGATTGGCGAGGGTGACGGTGTTGCCCGTACCCGCCTGGAGGGTGAGCTGCACCGTGGCCGTCGACGTGGTCGACCAGTCGGCCGTCGGGCCGAACTGGACGGTCTGCGCGGTGCCACTGTTGGCCCGTACGGTGGCGCTGCGGGCCACGGCGGTGGCGTAGTGCAGGGTCACCGTGCGGGTTCCGCCGCTGCCGCCGTCGATCCCGTTGACGGTGAGCGTGGCGCCGTTGCCGAGATAGCCGACCTTGGCGCCGCCGGAGCAGCCCACGCAGGCGGCGGAGACGGCGCCGCCCGTGAGGGTGTTGCCGGCGGCCTCGGCCTCGTAGCTCTTCGGGCCGGAGCCCTGGCCCGCGCCGACGGTCATGCCGCCGAGGTCGAGCCAGCCGTCCGCGTGCTGTCCGGCGTTGGCGAAGCGCAGCTTCTTGGCCGCGGAACTCACGTCCTCCAGGGGGTTCTTGACCTTCATCACGAGCTGGTAGTCACCGGCGGCCACCGACGACAGGTCCACGTCCGTGTCGAAGTACTGCGGGCGGCCGTAGTCGAGATACGTGGGGTCGGAGCCCACGTTCCAGTCCGGGAAGGCGCGGATCTTCAGCGGCATGACCTTGCGCAGGTCCCATGAGGTGTTCCAGGACTTGACCACGTTCCCGGCGGAGTCCTTGAGCCCGAGGCTGACCTGCCACGGGTAGTAGAACGGTGCCACACCGTTGTTGCTGATCTGCACGCCGACCTTGGTGCTGCCCTGCGCGGTGCTGTGGAAGTAGGCGTTCTTGACGCTCAGGTCGTAGCCCATGAGCCGGACCGCGGCGGCCACCTTGGGGTCGCCGGCGGCGTACTCGCCACTGCGCTCGTTGATCTTCCAGGTGGTGTGCTCCAGCTCGATGCACGCCTTCATGTTGTCCACGGAGCCCGACCCGCCGGGCCAGTCCGCGAAGGCCGTGCTCTGGATCTCGGGACGGACCTCGCCACCCATGGAGGCGGTGATCCACTTGTTCTCCACGCCCTGTTCGACGGCCTTCTGCAGCTGGGCCCAGGGCGCTCCGCCCATGGACGTCGGAAGCGTCACACCGGCCGCGGGACTGCCCTCGCGGTAGCAGAAGGAGTCGTCGTGGTAGCCGATGGCCGGCAGACCGTCGGCGGCGCCGCCCGCGGACTCCGGGTAGCGGACCTCGAGGCGGGTCTTCTTGAAGGCGTTGTTGTACGCGTTGATCAGCTCGGCGCCGTGCGCGTCGGTCGGCATGTAGTCCGGGTACGAGTCGCCCGACGTGTCGGTGTCGTACGGCCAGGTGTGCCATTCGCCCCACAGGCCGACCAGGCCCAGGTGGATGTAGCCCAGGCGCGGGTCGCCGTCGTAGCGCGCACCGAAGGCGGCGATGAAGTCCTTGAGCCCGCCGAGGAGGTCCGGGTTGTCGTAGTCCGGGCTGGTCGTGCCCCAGTACGCGTTGTCGCGGTTCGCCACCTTTCCGGCGAAGCAGGGCGGGATGGCGTTGGCGGGGTGGGTGCCGGTGCCGCCCGGATACTCGATGTAGAAGCGGATCGCCGCCTGGTGGCCTTCCTCGCCGATCTCCTGCAGCGCGCTGTCCAGGACGGACCAGTTGTAGCTCCGGCAGTCCGAGGCGTCGTTCATGACCTCGGACAGGCCGAAGTACGCCCAGGTCAGCGAGTGCGGGTAGCCCGCGTTCTGGTCGCCGCCCGGCTGGTAGAAGCGGGCGAAGCCCTTGAGCGGGTTGTCCACGGGGGAGTCGCCCGCGGCGAGTGCGTGGACCGGCAGTGCGGGGTCCGGCGACGGGCCGGGCGCCGGGCGGGCGGGGACTCCCGCCGCCACCGGAGCGGGGGCCTTCACGCGGGCCCGGGCGTCGGGATCCGCGGCCTGGGCGCCGGACGGCAGCGCCACCAGGGCGAGGGCCGCGGCCGCGGCGCACAGGGCTGCCGAGAGCCCTCTGCCGCGTCTGCGCAATGACGTACGCATGGATCAACCTCCAGGGGACGGGGGGAGTTGCAGGTCGGTTCCGGGAGTCCGGTCGTCACCGGTTTTATGCGACAGCATTGACAAAGTTTCGCTGTTGCTCATCAATATGTGTGCACGGCGCCACGCTGACAAGAGGTGCGGCGCGAGATCTCTTCGGAGGCGTAACCATGGGCGCCAACAAGGCAGTTGCGCCGCCGCACAAGAGCACCGGCCTACCGGGCGACCGGGCGGACGAGCCGAAAAGGGCACGTGGACGACGTGACGACCGCAAGGCGGCCTGGCTCTTCCTGGCACCCGCCCTGGCCGGCTTCGCGCTCTTCTACGCGTATCCGACGCTCCGCGGCGTCTACTACTCGCTCACCGACTACAACATGCTGGCCCCGCCGAACTTCGTCGGCGGCGAGAACTACGCGGACCTCATCGGAGACGAACAGTTCTGGAACGCGCTCAAGGTCACCGCCTCCTACGTGGTCCTCAACATCGGTTCACAGACCGCGCTCGCGCTGCTGCTCGCCGCACTCATGCACCGGCTGACCCGGTCGGTGGCGCTGCGGGCGATGCTGTTGGTGCCGTGGCTCGTGCCGAACGTGACCGTGGGACTGCTGTGGATGTGGCTCCTCGACGCCAACCTGGGCCTCGTCAACCACATCCTGGACGCCCTCGGCCTCGGCACCACCGGCTTCTTCACCTCGCCCGACCTGGCCATGCCGACCATCGCCGCGGTCAACGCCTGGGCGTACACCGGTTACACGGCGCTGCTCCTGTACGCCGGAATGCTCCAGATCCCCCAGCACCTCTACGAGAGCGCGTCGCTGGACGGCGCGGGCGAGTGGCGGATGTTCCACCGGATCACGCTGCCGCTGCTGCGCCCCGTACTCGCCCTGGTCCTGGTGGTCTCGCTGATCGGCTCGTTCCAGATCTTCGACACCATCGCGGTGACCACGAAGGGCGGCCCGGTCGGTGCCACCCGGGTCATCTACTACTACATCTACGAACAGGCCTTCGCACAGTTCCACATGGGGTACGCCTCGGCCGTCGCGGTGATCCTCGCGCTGCTGCTCGGTGTGCTGACCGCGGTGCAGATGCGTCTGCTGCGCGCCTCCCGCTCGGATCTGGCCTGAGGAGAGTCGACCATGACCCGCATACCGACCCGGGCCCGTACAGCCGCCGGTGCCCGCACCTCGCACGGTGAGGACTCCCCGCTCACCGAGTCCGCTTCGCTGAAGGCCGGCAGCCGCACACGGCCTCGTATCACCACCCGTGCCGGCGGCCGCCGGAAACTCTCGCCCGGCCGGATCATCGCGTGGGCGGTGCTCGCCTCCGCCCTGGTGGCCACCCTCTTCCCCTTCTACTGGATGATCCGCACCGCCCTGACCCCGGCGGCCGACCTCTACTCGGACTCCACCGGGCTCGTCCCCGACCACCCCACGATGATCAACTTCCTGCGGGTGCTGGGTCTGACCAGCCGGGAGGAGGCGGTGGACGCGGGCGGCTCCGGTGCCCAGGTGGACTTCCTGCGCTACCTGCTCAACTCCGTGGTGTACAGCGGCCTGATCGCCTCCCTCCAGACGCTGTTCTGCGCGATGGCCGGCTACGCCTTCGCCCGGCTCAGGTTTCCCGGCCGCGACGCGGTGTTCGGGGTGCTGATCGCCGCGCTGATGGTGCCGCCGATCTTCACCCTGCTGCCCAACTTCGTCCTGGTGAAGAACCTCGGCTGGCTGAACACCTTCGCCGGCATGGTCGCGCCCAGCGTCCTGATGACCCCGTTCGCGGTCTTCTTCCTGCGGCAGTTCTTCCTCTCCATCCCGCGAGAGGTGGAGGAGGCCGCGGTCCTCGACGGGGTCGGCGCCTGGGGGATCTTCTGGCGGGTGGTGCTGCCGATGAGCCGCGGACCGCTGATCACCATCGGGCTCACCACCACCGTGTGGGCCTGGAAGGACTACCTCTGGCCGCTGCTGACCGGCCGTGACGAGGAGACCCGCGTGCTCACCGTCGCGCTCGGCATCTTCCAGCAGCAGTCACCCAACACCCAGCCCGACTGGACCGGCATCATGGCCGGCTCCGCGCTCTCGGTGCTGCCCGTGCTCGTCCTGCTCCTCCTGCTGGGCCGCCGCCTGGTGGAGTCGCTCAACTTCACCGGCATCAAGTAGCCCCGCTCCGCAACGGCACGACTCCCATCCCGCTCAATCCGTCAAGAGAGGTACGCCATCATGCGATCGACACACCGGCGCGCGGGCGCGGCCCTGCTGTGCCTGGCCGCCACCGCCGGGCTCGTGTCCTGCGGGGGATCCGACTCCGCCTCGTCCGGGACCACGCTCGACTACTGGCTCTGGGACGACAAGCAGCTCCCCGGCTACCAGGAGTGCGTGGACGCCTTCGAGAAGGCCAACCCCGACATCACCGTGAAGATCACGCAGACGGCCTGGAACCAGTACTGGCAGAACCTCACCACCCAGCTGACCTCCGGTGACGCCCCGGACGTGTGGACCGACCAGGCGACGTATTATCCGCAGTTCGCCACCAACAACCAGCTGCTCGACATCCAGCCGATGATCGACCGGGACAAGTTCGACCTGTCCGGCTACCAGGCGGGCCTGGCCGATGTCTGGGTCAAGGACGGCAAGCGCTACGGGCTGCCGAAGGACTGGGACAGCATGGCGCTCGTCTACAACACGACGCAGTTCGCGAAGCAGGGCGTCCCCGCCGACGAACTCGCCGACCTCAAGTGGAACCCCGACGACGGCGGGACACTGGAGCAGGTGATCGCCAAGGCGACCGTCGACACCGAGGGCCGCAACGGACTGGACCCCGACTTCGACAGAAAGCACGTGAAGACCTACGGCTTCCTGCCGGAGTGGGCCGACGGCGCCACCGGGCAGAACGGCTGGGGCCCGCTCGCCGCATCGAACGGCTTCACCTATCTCGACAAGAACCCCTGGGGTACCCACTACAACTTCGACGACCCCAGGCTCGCCGAGACCATCGCCTGGTTCAGGCGCCTCATCGACAAGGGCTACGCACCCCGCTTCGACAAGCAGTCGAGCGTCGGCAACACCGAACTTCTCAGCGCCGGCAAGGGCGCGATGATGATCGCGGGCTCCTGGACCATCTCCACGTTCACCGACCCCAAGGCGGGCCAGAAGTTCGCCTTCGCACCGCTGCCGACCGGCCCCGAAGGCCGCAAGAGCTCACTCAACGGTCTCTCGGACGCGATCTGGGCCGGCACCGAGCACCGGGAGGAGGCCTGGAAGTGGGTCAAGTACCTGGGCTCGCCGGAATGCCAGAACAAGGTCGGCAAGCGGGGCGTCGTCCTGCCCGCCCAGAAGTCGGGGACGGAGGCGGCGCTCGCCGCGCACAAGGCGGCGGGGCGTGACGTCCACGTCTTCACCGACGTGACCACCGACAAGAACGGCACCTTCCTGCTCCCCGTCACCGAGCACGGCACCGAGATCAACCCGCTCGTGCAGGACGCCGTCCAGTCGGTGATCCTCGGTCAGACGCAGCCCGGCCCGGCTCTGAAGGGCGTCAACGACAAGGTCAACGGACTCTTCAAGTAGCCCGCCCGCCCACTTCCCTCCGTGGGGGCGGCAGCACGGACCTGTCGCCCCCACTTCCTTCCGCGGGGGCGGCGGCACGGACCTGCCGCCCACCCCTCGTACACCTGCAAGGAGATCCATGGCCCAGCTCCTCGACGTCGGCGCACACACCTTCGCCGTCGAACTCGAAGACGACGGCGCTCCCCGGCCCGTCGACGGCGGTCTGCTGCTGCCGCCCGGACGCGTCGCCGTGCTGCACGGCCTCGGCGACGCGCACTTCTACCGGCACGGACACAACTCCTGGAGCCCCTGCGGCTGGCGCAGGCTGTCCCAGGCGCCGCTGCGCATCGTGAGCGCCGAGCGCCGGCTGACTGCCGACGACACGGTCTGGGACGACCCCGCCCGCCACCACTCGTCCGCGCTCGCCGCGCTCCAGGGCCCCGACGGCCGGGTCCTGCTGCTGGGCGCTCTGGGCCTCGACATCCCGCGTCTTGCCGCCGACCGGGACACGCTCGTGGGCTGGTACGAGTCCGAGGGCGCGCCCTGGTTCCTCGCGTACGGCACCGAGGAGGAGGTCTTCGCCTCCTACGCGGCGCAGCTCGGCGAACGGCTCGGCCGCAGCACCAAGCGGGCCGGCAACGTGTGGTGCAGCTGGTACGCGTACTACGAGAACATCACCGAGGAACAGCTCACCAAGGACATCACCGCCCTGCGCGGCCTGCCGTTCGACGTCGTGCAGGTCGACGACGGCTGGGAGCGGATGGTCGGGGACTGGGAGGCCAACGACAAGTTCCCGGGCGGCATGCGGGCGTTGGCCGACCGGATCAAGGAGGCGGGGCTGCGGGCCGGCCTGTGGATCGCGCCGTTCATCGCCCTCCCGGACTCCGAAACAGCCCGTGAGAAACCGGAGTTGCTGCTGCGTGGCGAGGACGGCGAACCGGTGGTCACCGGGCACAACTGGGGCACCGGCTACTACGCGCTCGACCTCACGGTACCGGCCGCTCAGGAGCACGTGCGCACGATGATCCGGCGGGTCACCCAGGACTGGGGCTTCGGCTACCTCAAGGCCGACTTCATCGGCGCCGCTGCGGCCCCCGGCGTCCGCGCTCCGGGTATCGGCCGCGAGGAGGCGTACCGCATCGGCCTGGAGATCATCCGCGAGGCGGCGGGCCCCGACACCTATCTCCTCGGCAGTGGGGCCCCGTTGCTGCCCTCGCTCGGACTGCTCGACGGCATCCGCAGCGGCCCCGACGTGGCGCCGCAGTGGGAGCACTACGCGACCCAGGACCCCTCCGACGCTCTGGCCCGCAACGCCGTGGTCAACACCCTGCACCGGCTGTGGCAGTCACCACTGCTCGAGGTCGACCCGGACGTCGTGTACTTCCGCAGCCGGCTCAACCTCCTGACGGAGCATCAGCAGAGCTGGCTGCGCGATCTCTCCGACATCTGCGGCTTCCGGGCGGTCTCGGACCCGCCGGGCTGGCTGCACCCCGACGAGCTCCAGGCGCTCACCGACTATCTGCAGGCCCGGCCCGCGGTCCGCAGGCTCGGCCGCTACCGGTTCGCGCTCGACGGCCGCGAGGTCGACTTCACCGCGGCCGTACGGCCCGAGGGACAGCAGAGGTACCCGATCTCCTGACGGAACGCCGCAAACGGTTCCGGGCCGGCCCCGGGAATTAGTAAACTGTCCAGCGATATCCAGCGCGGTACCGCGGCCCCCCACCAGGGAGTACACAAGCATGGCGACCACGGGCACCGACCTGTCCCGGATGCGCGAGATGAACCAGCTGTCCATCGTGTGGGCGCTGCGTGGCAACCCGCCCTCCACCGTCACCGAACTCGCCGGCCGGACGGGCCTGTCCCGCCCCGCCGTCGACGTCCTGGTGCAAGCGCTGGTCACGGACGGCTGGGCCGAGGTCGAGGAGCCGGGCGCCCGCAGTGTCGTGGGACGCCCGGCCCGCCGCTACCGCTTCCGCGCCGACGCGGGCCACGCGCTGGGCGTCGACATCGGTGTCCACAAGATCCTCGTCGTACTGAGCGACCTGGAAGGCAACCACGTCAGGACCCTGCGCAAGCCCGCCGACCCGGACGCGGGACCCGACGCGCGCCTCGCGGCGGTCGACGAGGCCATCGACGAACTGCTGACCGGGGCCGGCATGACGCCGGCCGACATCTGGGGCATGACGATCGGCGTGACCGGCCCGGTCGACGCGACCGGCCGTACCTCCCTGTTCACGCCGCTGCCGGGCTGGGGCACCGCCGACCCGGCGGGCCACCTCGCCGCCCGTTTCCACTGCCCCATCCAGGTGGAGAACGACTGCAAACTCGCCGCCGTGGCCGAACGCTGGAAAGGCGTGGCGCAGGACGCGGACGACATCGTGTACCTGCTCGCGGGCATCCGAACCGGCGCGGGCCTCATCCTCGACGGCACCCTGCGCCGCGGCCACGGCGGCGCGGCCGGTGAGATCGGCGCCCTCAAGGCCGTCCGCTGGCTCGACGCGCCCGGCCACCTCGCCGCCTGCCCGGGCGTCCCTGCGAGCGCCCGTCCGGGAGAGGCGGCCGCGTGGGTGTTCCAGGCGGCCCGCGAGGACAATCGCGACGCCAAGGCCGCGGTACGGCGTTACGCGCGCGATCTCGCCGTGGGTGTCGCCGCACTCGTCCTGGCCCTCGACCCCGAGATCGTGGTCTTCGGCGGCGGCTTCTCACGCTCCGCCGACATCATCCTCGCCCCCCTGCACCGCGAACTCGCCAAGCACTGCCTGCGCCTTCCGGAACTGCGCACCTCCACACTCGGCGACGAGAGCGTGGCCCTGGGAGGGCTCCGCCTCGCCCTCGACGACATCGACAGCCGCCTGCTCAGCGCGGAACTGGCAGCGCCGAGGGCGCCTCGGAGGGTGAGCCGCTGACGCCTCGGGGCTCCACGGGCCAGGGCCCCGGCTGCCCGGCCGGTGGCCGGTGCACTAGCGCAGCACCGGCCACGACACGACCGGCGAACCGGCGTTGCGGGGGCGTGTGCGGTGGAGACCAGTCGGCACAGACGCCCCATCCCGCACCGTCCTGCGCGAGCAGCGTCACCCGAACAGTCATATAACCCTAGAACCGTTCCAAGCCGGCCGTGTGGGTCTCCGTGGCACTCGAACGTAAATCGAACATGCGACCTCGCGATGCGATCACGACCGGCCGGAACGAGGATCGAAGTACGGGCGGCGGCCAGGTCCACTCATCACGGGCGACCAGCGCTTCCCGGCCTGCACCCGCCAGGGGGGCCTGGAGGACGCAATGCCGCACGCCCTGTGGAGCGGAGCCATCAGCTTCGGACTCGTCACGATCCCCACCAAGATCGTCAGCGCGACCGAGGACCATTCGATCCACTTCCGCCAGGTCCACCTCGCCGACATGGGCAGAGTCCGCACCCGCAAGGAGTGCTCGATCGACGGCGAGACCGTGACACAGGACGAGATCGGCAAGGGCTACGAAGTCTCCAAGGACGACATCGTCCCCATCACCGACCAAGAACTCGACTCCATGCCGCTTCCCACCGCGAAGGCGATCGAGATCGTCGCGTTCATCGACGCCGACAGCATCGACCCCATTCGCATCGGCGACAGCTACTACCTCGGAGCCGACGGCGACGTCGCCAAGAAGCCCTACACCCTGCTCCGCAAAGCCCTGGAACGGTCCGACAAGGTCGCCGTCGCCAAATTCGCCTGGCACGGCCGCGAACGTCTCGGCCTGCTGCGGGTCCGTGAGGGAGCCATCGTGCTGCACTCGATGCACTGGCCGGACGAGATCCGCAGCCCGGAATCCCTGGCACCGAAGCCGGTCGACCTCGACGACAACGAGATCGAACGGGCAGTCCAGCTCACCGAAACCATGACCACCGACGACATCACCCAGTTCCGCGACCGCTACCGCGACGCACTCGAAGAGCTCATCGAAGCGAAGGCCGGCGACAAGGTGCTCCCGGAGCCGGCCGAAGCCGGTCAGCAGCAGGAGTCCGGGAAGGTCATGGACCTCATGGCCGCCCTGAACGCTTCGGTGAAGGCGGCGAAGGAAGGCCGCGGAGACGACGGCGGGCACGCCACGGTGCACGAGATGCCCACCCGCAAGAAGGCGGCGAAGAAGACCGCCACGAAGAAGAGCCCGGCCAGGAAGACGGCAGCGAAGAGGCGCACCGCATCCTGACTGTGACTGAGCGCCGCAAAGTCATACCCAGGCCAAGCCACACCCAGGCCAACCACACCCAGGCCCCTGAGTCTCCCGATCGTACGAAGCGCCGGAATCAACAGCCGACAAGGCGACGAGCGCGGTAGTGGGCCCCGGAGCGCTTTACCTGGTCCGGCTGAAGGTGGCGCTCGGCCGGACCGTTTTCTCGTACTCCACAGAGCGGCCGATGAGTTTGGGGACTCCGGCCGGTCCAACGTTGTGAGACCAGACCTTGGGAAAGGACGCCGCCATGTCGGAACTCCTCGTCGACTTCATCACCTCCCTCGACGGCTACGCGTCAGGAGAGGGGTGGCCCGGGTTCTGGGGCCTTGAGGGCCCGGAGTACCTCGCATGGCTCGGCGAGCAGCCCGAGGTCACCTACCTGATGGGAGCGAACACCTACCGTCTGATGTCGGGCTTCGCCGCAGGCGAGGTACCGAATGGCCAGGACGAGTTCAGGCCCGAAGAGGAGGCGTCCGTCGACGAGCTCGCGCGAGCGTCCAAGGTGGTGTTCTCCTCCTCTCTGAAGGAGCCCCTGACGTGGGCCAACTCCACGCTCGTCCGCGACGACGCCGTGGAGACGGTCCGCGCCATGAAGTCGAGTGGCTCGGGGCTCCTCAGCACGATCGGCAGCCTCAGTCTGTGCCGGTCCCTGCTGCGTGCCGGTCTCGTCGACCGCTTCCGCGTCGTGATGTTCCCGGTGATCACCGGAGCCACGGGGGAGGAGCGCATCTACGACGGCTATCCGGACGTTGCCCTCGACATGATCGAGCACCGCACCTTCGACGGCCGCATCCAGCTGGTCGAGTACAAGCCCCGCGTGCTTGAGCACCCGCCGCTCAGCGTCCCTGCGTGATGCCGCCCCGTCCGCCGTACGGGGCCGCCTGGCCGACGCAGGCGGGTGGCCAACGTCAGGGTGCCCGGTCCGCCCGGCACCGAGCCGTCGCCATGCGGCCAACCTTCTCCATCACCGACTTCGAGCACCTGGGCCACCGGTTCGTACCAGTCGAGGTCCAGGGACTCGACCCACCTTGCTAACCGTGGCGGGCCGCCGCAGCTGGTGGTCAGTCAGCGAACTCCCAGGGCACGCGGCGTCTTGAACGCCCGGGTCAGGATCCGCCGTTCCCGGACATCCAGGTCGTCGTCGAGGACATGCTCGTGGACGCAGACAATGCCGCAGTCCGTACGACCCTGCACGGCGTCCCGGCGGGAGTCGAGGAACGGGCACTCCTCTCGGTGATGGAGATCTTCCGGGTACACGACGGCTGCATCGCCGAGTTGCGGGGCCTGTCTTCACTCAGCCGTCCCGGGCACTGAACTCCGTATCCACCCTCCGCTCGCGCCACGAGCAGAGAACCGGGTTTTCGCTGTTCGGCGGAGAGCAGATCGGCCGTGGGCGATCAGGCCGCTGTGACGACGGCGTCCAGTGGACGACGCGGGCCGACCACGGCGCGGCACGGCGGGCCCGCGTGCGTTCCTACTTCCCGCTGTAGACGGGGAAGG
Organism: Streptomyces sp. NBC_01257; assembly: GCF_035917255.1. Lineage (NCBI taxonomy): Bacteria > Bacillati > Actinomycetota > Actinomycetes > Kitasatosporales > Streptomycetaceae > Streptomyces > Streptomyces sp. NBC_01257. Next base: position 139,233 of record NZ_CP108472.1, on the reverse strand, counting down.
CGGCGTGCTCGCCGTAGTCGCGCTCGTCGAGGGTGCGCAGGGTGGCCATGTCCGCCTCGGAGATCTCGAAGTCGACGTCGGCGTTGGAGCGCATGTGCTCGGGGTTCGCGGTCTTCGGCAGCGGCTGGGTGCCCAGTTGCAGGGTGTAGCGGATGCACAGCTGCGGGACGCTCACCTGGTACTTCTCGGCGATCGTCTTGATGTGGCGGCTGTCGAGGAGCGTGCCGTGGGCGATCGGCGAGTATGCCTGTACGAGGATGTTGCGGTCCTGGCAGAAGGCCAGCAGCTCGTCCGGGGTGTTCCCGGCGTGCAGGAGCACCTGGTTCACCTGTGGTGCCACGGTCCCGTGGGTGAGGATGTTCTCCAGGTCGGACTGCAGAAAGTTCGAAACCCCGATGGCACGGATCTTTCCTGCCGTGTGGGCGTCCTCCAGTGCGTGCCAGGCATGGCGGTTGCCTTCGTCGTAGTCACCGCCGCGGAAGTCGTCCCAGGGTTGGGGGGCGTGGATCAGCATCAGGTCGATGTAGCCGATGTCCAGCTTCGCCAGAGAGTTTCCGATCGCTGCGGTCGCCGCGTCGTAGTCCTTGATCTCCGCGGCCAGCTTCGTCGACACGAACAGGTCCTCGCGCGCCACGCCGGAGGCGCGGATGCCCTCTCCGACTCCCCGCTCGTTGCCGTACGCCTGGGCCGTGTCGATATTGCGGTAGCCGGTCTCGACGGCCGTGCGGACGGCGTCTGCCGCCTTGTCGTCGTCGATGAACCAGGTGCCCAGGCCGAGCTTGGGGATCTCGACGCCGCCTGCCAGGGTGTATGTCTCGCTCAGGATGGTCATGCGCTGTCTCCGTTCTTCGGGAGCCGGCCGTACGCCTCGTCGGTGACCGGCTCGAGCCACTCGTTGCTGACCCCATCGCCGGGGGTGATGAAGGCGATGTGGGAGAACCAGGAGTCGGCCTTCGCGCCGTGCCAGTGCTTGGTGCCCGCCGGGACACGGATGACGGTCCCGGGGGCCATGCCGACCGGGTCCTGGCCCTCGGCCTGGTACCAGCCGCTGCCGGCCGTGCACAGCAGGATCTGGTCCCCGCCGCCTGCGGTGCCGTGGTGGATGTGCCAGTTGTTGCGGCAGCCCGGTTCGAAGGTCACGTTGCTGACCGGGACGCTTCCCCCGGTCAGGGGGGCCAGGTAGCTCTGCCCGATGAAGTTCTCGGCGTAGGCGTCGTTGGTCTCACCGAGCGCGAAGGGCTGCTCGAAGTCGTGATCGGCCATGGAGTATCTCTTCCTGATCAATACGGGTGTCAGTGGTGCGTAGCCGCTGCCGGGCGCGGCTACGCGTCGGCGAGGACGGCCTTGAGCTGGGCGGCGGCGCCCATCGCGTTGGGCCATCCGGGGGGGTAGAAGGCCAGGTGGGTGATGGCCTCGCTCAGCTCCTCGACCGCTTCTCTGCCATGCTCTTCGCTTCCTTCTTCCGTGACGTTTCGCCGTTGTGTGTTCCACGCTGCCACGGGCGCGGGCATCCGTGCAGAGGAGAAATACATCCTGGGAAGGGAACATCCTGGGAAGGATTTCTCCCCCTCTCGATCCGTGTATTCGCTGCAACACTGGAAGAATGAGTCCATCACCGCATCTGAACGAGCTGGGAGAATTCCTCAAGGCGCGCCGTGCCGAACTCACGCCCCGTGCCGTGGGTCTGCCCGACAGCGCCGGACAGCGTCGCGTGGCGGGCCTGCGACGCGAAGAGGTGGCGCAGCCGGCGGCGATCTCCACGGACTACTACACCCGTCTCGAACAGGGCCGCCTGCCGGCCTCCGCCCCCGTGCTGGAAGCCGTCGCGGGAGCCCTCGACCTGGATGAAGACCAGGGCAGGTACGTGTTCGGCCCCGCCGGCAAGGAAACGGCCAGGCCGCGCCGCCGGGCCCAGCAGAAGGTCCAGCCGCAGCTGCGCCGGGTCCTGGACGATCTCACGGCCACGCCGGCCATCGTCATGGGCCGCCGTATGGACATCCTCGCCTGGAACCCGCTCGCCGCCGCTATGGTCACCGATTTCGCAGCCGTGCCGGACAAGCACCGCAACTACGTCCGCATTCTTTTCACCGACCCTGCCATGCGGAATCTCTATGCCGATTGGAAAAGCGTCGCCCGGATGGCGGTCGCGCAACTGCGCATGGAGGCAGCCAAATATCCCGACGATCCACGGCTGACCGCTCTGGTCGGTGAACTGTGCGTCCAGGACACAGACTTCCGCACGTGGTGGGCGGCGCACCAAGTTGCCACCCTCAGCGTCGGATCCAAGACCCTTCTCCACCCTGTCGCCGGAGAGCTGTCGCTGGATTGGGACACCCTCACCGCCAGCACCGACCCCGACCAGCAACTGGTCGTATGGACCGCAGAAGTCGGATCGCCCACCCACGACGGTCTGCGCATCCTCGCGTCATGGGCCGCCGACCACGCCCGATCCTCGACCGCCTCGTAGTCGGGCGCGCGGCATGGCGAAGCTGTCCTACGAGGAGGAAGCTCCCGGTGTCCTCGATCCGGGAGCCGGGTTGTGCACTGGGCGGGGAGTCGTCATGTCGAGCAGCAGCAGGGCGTCGTGGTCGGGACTGCCGGGTTCGGCGGTGTAGACGCCGATGCGCTGCCCCGGGGTGCCCTCGACGTTGAGGGACTGCGAGGTCAGGGTGAGGGCTCCGACCAGCGGATGCTGGAACGTCTTGTGAGCGGGTTTGCGTCCTGCCACCTCGTAGCGCTCCCACAGACCCGCGAAGTCCGCGCTCTTCAGCAGGAGTTCGCCGACCAGGTTGGTCAGATCGGGCGCATCGGGTGCGGTGCCGGCCGTGGCGCGCAGGCGGGCCACGCAGGCGGTGATCTGGCGGTCCCAGTCGGGGAAGAGATCACGGGCGGCGGGGTGGAGGAACAGGTAGCGGGCGAGGTTGCGGTGCTTGGCGGGCCAGTCTTCGAGTCCCGCGTACAGGGCGAGGCCGCCGGGGTTCCACGCGAGCATGTCCATGCTGCGGCTGATCACGTACGCGGGATTCGGGCGCAGGGACTCCAGCAGCAGCCTGAGGTGGGGTCGCACGGTTCGGCTGGGCGCGGGTGGCGGTTCGGCGACGTATCGGGCGGCGCGGGCGGCCAGCTCGCGCAGGTGCTGGTGCTCTTGCTCGTCCATGTGCAGGGCGCGGGCGAGCGCGTCGAGGACGGCGGGGCTGGGGCGGGTCTCCTTGCCGCGTTCCAGACGAACGTAGTAGTCGATGCTGATGCCGGCCAGGGTGGCCACCTCCTCGCGGCGCAGTCCCGGGGTGCGCCGGGTGCCGGCGCCGGGCCTGAGGCCGACGTGTCCGGGGCTGGTCTGGGTGCGGCGGGCGCGCAGGTAGCGGCCCAGCTCGGCGCCCTCGCTAAGTGCGCTCGTCGATGCCATGAACCCAGTCTCACCCGCCCTGCCCCCGCCGCGCAGCGCCGAGGGGGGCCCTGTCATTACCCCCGAAGCGCCCGCCCTGCCACACGCGAGCAATCCGGGCGAAGGTGAAGGAGCAAGACACCCCGGCCCCGGCCCCGGCCGGGCAGGCGCGACCTGTCCGGCCGGGCGAAGGTGAAAGGGGCTGGACATCTGCGATGCGGAAGAGGGCGAGATGCGGTACATCAAACTGCGTGACCTGGAGGTTTCCCGGATCGGGCTGGGCGCCATGGGCATGTCCCACGGCTACACCGGCTCCGGCACAGACGACGCGGAGTCGACCCGGACCGTGCACCGGGCGCTGGAGCTGGGCGTCACCCTGATCGACACCGCCGAGATCTACGGCCCCTACACCAACGAAGACCTGCTCGGCCGCGCGCTGAAGGGGCGCCGGGACAAGGTGGTCCTCGCGACGAAGTTCGGCCTTGTCTCGCACGGCGGCGACGGCCCGTGGAACCTGGACTCCTCCCCGGCGAACATCCGCACCGCCGTCGAAGGCTCCCTCAAGCGCCTGGGCACCGATCACATCGACCTGTACTACCAGCACCGGGTGGACCCGAACACGCCGATCGAGGAGACCGCCGGCGCCGTGGGCGAACTGATCGCCGAGGGCAAGGTTCGCGCCTTCGGGCTCTCGGAGGCCGGACCGGACACGATCCGCCGTGCCCACGCCGTCCAGCCGGTCACCGCAGTACAGTCGGAGTACTCGCTGTTCACGCGCCGGATCGAGGAGCGGGTGCTGCCGCTGCTGCGGGAGCTGAACATCGGCCTGGTGCCGTTCTCCCCGCTCGGCCGCGGGATGCTGACCGGCACGGTGCGCTCCACCGACCAGTTCGACGAGAACGACTTCCGCCGCGGCAACCCGCGCTTCACCGGCGAGAACTTCCAGCGCAACCTGGCCCTGGCCGATCAGGTCAAGGCCCTGGCCGACGAGGTCGGCGCGACGCCGGGACAGGTGGCCTTGGCCTGGCTGCTCGTCCAGGGCGACGACATCGCCCCGATCCCCGGCACCAAGCGGGTGTCCCGGGTGGAGGAGAACGCCGCCGCCGACGCCGTCACCCTCACCCCGCAGCAGATCCATACGCTTACCGCCCTCCCGCCGGCCTCCGGCGCGACCCACACCGAGGCCCAGGCCCGGATGCTGGAGCGCTGACCCCACACCCGCGGGGCGCCGCGCTCCGCACCCCCGCAGCATCCCCGCTTGGAGTACTACTGGCATGCGTGCAGCCGTGATGTACGGCGCCGGAGACGTCCGCGTCGAAGACCGGTCCGACCCGAAGATCGTCCAGCCCACCGACGCGGTCGTACGCGTCCTCGCCTCCTGCGTATGCGGCAGCGATCTGTGGCCCTACGCCTCCATGCCCGCCACCGGCACCGGCCGCCCGATGGGGCACGAGTTCCTCGGCATCGTCGAGGACACCGGCGCAGAAGTGACCGGGCTGATGGCAGGCGACCTGGTCGTCGCCCCGTTCACCTACAGCGACAACACCTGCGACTACTGCGCCAAGGGTCTGCACATCTCATGTCGTCACGGCGGCCGGTACGGCTTCGACGGCGTGGACGGCGGCCAGGGTGAAGCCGTCCGCGTCCCGCAGGCCGCCGGCACCCTGGTCAAGCTGCCGGTGGGCGCGGACTCCGCGCTGCTGCCGTCCCTGCTGGCCCTGTCCGACGTGATGACCACCGGGCACCACGGCGCCGTCACCGCAGGCGTCGGGCGCGGCGACACCGTCCTCGTCGTCGGCGACGGCGCGGTCGGTCTGTGCGCGGTCATCGCCGCCGAGCGCCTCGGGGCCGAGCGGATCGTCCTCGCCGGCCGCCACCAGGCGCGCACGGATCTCGGGCGTGAGTTCGGTGCCACCGACGTGGTCGCCGAGCGCGGCGAGGAGGGCATCGCCCGCATCCGCGAGCTGACCGGCGGCGGGGTTGACAAGGTCATCGAGGCCGTCGGCACCCGCCAGACTCTCGACACCGCGCTCGGAGCCGTCCTGGACGGCGGCACCGTCAGCCGCCTCGGCGTGCCCCAGTACGAGCAGGGCCCGATCGGCCCGGCCGAGTTCATGCGGAACGTCACCCTGACCGGCGGCGCCAGCCCCGCCCGCGCCTACATCGACCGGCTGTTGCCCGATGTCCTGGACGGCACCATCGCCCCCGGCCGCGTCTTCGACCAGACCTTCACCCTCGACCGGACCCCGGATGCCTACCAGGCCATGGCCGAACGCCAGGTCCTCAAGGCTCTCATCCGCCCCTGACCAGGACCGCCCACCCGCACAGCAAAGGACACTCCCTGATGAAGACCGTCACCCTCAACAACGGCGTTGTCATGCCGCTGCTTGGCTTCGGCGTCTACCAGATCCCCGCCGAGGACACCGAACGCACCGTGTCCGACGCGCTCGCCGCCGGCTACCGGCTGCTGGACACCGCCGCGGCCTACGGCAACGAAGAGGCCGTAGGCCGCGCCATCGCCTCCAGCGGCATCCCGCGCGAGGACCTGTTCGTGACCACCAAGCTGTGGGTCCAGGACGCCCCCGCCCAGGACAACACCCGCCGCGCCTTCGAGACCTCGCTGACCAAGCTGGGGCTGGACCACCTCGACCTGTACCTGATGCACCAGCCCTTCGGCGACGTCTACGGCCAGTGGCGCGCCATGGAAGCCCTCAACCGCGACGGGCTGACCCGTGCGATCGGTGTCGCCAACTTCTACCCCGACCGCCTGATCGACCTGATCGTCAACAACGAGATCACGCCGCAGGTCAACCAGATCGAGACCCACCCCTTCTTCCAGCGCGCCGACTACCACGCCCTCATGCGCGAGCACGGCGTGCAGCACCAGTCCTGGGGCGGCTTCGCCGAGGGAAAGAACGACCTGTTCACCAACCCTCTCCTCGCGGGCATCGGCAAGGAACACGGCAAGTCCGTCGCGCAGGTCGTCCTGCGCTGGCTCACCCAGCGCGACGTCATCACCATCCCCAAGTCCGTACGGGCCGAGCGCATGGCGGAGAACTTCGACGTCTTCGACTCCGACCTGACCGACGAGCAGATGGCCGATATCGCCACCCTCGACACCGGCAACTCCCTGTTCTTCGACCACCACGACCCCGAGATCGTCACCTGGCTCGCCAAGCGGCGCCTCGACGCCTGATCCAAAGTTCCACGGCTGCAGCGGGCGGCAGGCCGTCGGCCTGCCGCCCTGTCCAGTGCTTCTGCAACAGCCCTTGGGTGAGGCTCGCCGTGTTTGCCGGCGGTGTGCGTCGTGTGGCTCACGTGTCACCGAGTGGGGGCGGGGTGAGGTCGTGGCGGCCGTCGATGACTTGTGAGCCGGTGGGGGCATGGTGGTCAGACGCTGTCCGGTGCCGCGGATACCAGTCGTGCCGATGGTGGTAGTGGTGCGCGCTGAGGGCGGGCTTCGAACGCCTGGATCGCCAGCCCGGCGAAGCGTCGGGAGGCCATGACCTGGGTGTCGGCCGATCTGGTGTGGATCCCTTTGTTGGCCATGAGGATGAGAATGAGGTCGTCCAGGACGAAGTCGGACCGCAGGCGCCCTGCGTCTTTGGCCCGCTGGGCCAGTCCGGCGACCGCTTTCACCGTGTACTCACGGCCCGCGACATCCGGCGCCCCCGGGAAGGCGGACATGAAGGCTTCGCTGAAACCGCGATCCCGCGCATGGAGTTCACAGATCTTCTCGATCACCAGGCACAGGCCACGCCACGGATCGGGATCGGCGCACCCGTCGTCGACGATGGTGCGACATGCCTGCAACTGGGCCGTGAAGGCTTCGGTGGCCAGCACCTGCTTGGTCGGGAAGTGACGGTACAAGGTGGCAGGTCCGACCCCCGCGGACCGCGCGATCTCCCGCATCGGCACGTCCAGGCCGTCGGCGGAGAACAGTGCCCGGGCCGCGTCGAGGATGCGCTCGCGGTTGCCCAGCGCGTCGGAGCGCAGGGTGTGAGGCAAACGGTCGCTCATGCTCTCACTTTACCTAAACGGACGGGGGCGTCCGTTAGCGTTCAGGACGTAGCAGCTCACCGAGATCATCAGGGCGCACGTGCGCACAGCATCGGGGCTGAACCCCTGCCGCGCCGTGAACCCCCTCCCGCCGTCGGTGGCGATCGGCGGATGGTTCCGAGCAGCGACCGCACGTGATCGGTCCAAGAACATGGGAGACGACATTGAAGGCAATCGCGATCCAGACGTACGGAGGTCCCGAAGGCCTGGCCGTTGTCGACCTGCCGGCTCCCGCACCCGCTGCCGGTCAGGTGGTAATCGCCACCGAGGCCGCGGGCGTCGGTGGAGTCGACACCGTGATCCGAAGCGGGGCCCTGGCCGCCTATGGCTTCAAGGAGGGGCACATCCCGGGAAGTGAGGTGGCGGGAGCGGTGACCGCGGTGGGTGACGGCGTCGACGTCTCATGGATCGGCAGGCGGGTGTGGGCCTTCACCGGCACCGGCGGAGGCTATGTCGAACAGGCCCTCGCGCCGGTCGAGGAGGTCGTTCCCCTGCCCGTGGACCTGTCCGCAGTCGATGCGGTGACACTCGGCAGTTCCGGCGTGGTGGCCCACTTCGGGCTCCGCCACGCCCACTTCATTCCCGGGGAGACGGTCCTTGTCCGTGGCGCGGCCGGCAGCATCGGGATCATGGCAGTGCAACTCGCCGCTCGCGGCGGAGCCGCCGCGGTCGCGGTCACCACTTCCTCGGCCGAGCGAGGTGAGCGGCTACGACGTCTCGGCGCGACCCACGTGCTGGACCGCTCCGGCGAAGGAGGGGAACACGCCCCTTCAGGCTATGACGTCATCATCGACGTGGTGGCCGGCCAGGACATGCCGTCGTTCTTCGACCGGCTCAACCCGAACGGCCGCATGGTGGCCGTGGGCGCTGTCGCAGGCCAGCCGCCGACCGACTTCGGTACGAAGATCATGGCGTCGTTCCAGAAGTCGATGTCCTTCGCCGCTTTCAGCGCGGCCACCGTCACCGGAGCCGAACGGAGTGCCGTGCGGAGCCAGCAGTTCGCCGCAGCGGGCCGCGGCGAGATCACCACAGTGGTGCACGAGGTGCTGCCACTGGACGCAGCCGTGCTGGCGCACCAGAAGATGTACGCGGGCGAGGTCTTCGGGAGGATCGTGCTGACACCGTAGTCGAAGGTATCCAGGCCGGGCCTGCCGCGATCCCGGGGCAGTCGCGGCGGGGGAGTCCAATGGCGGTGCAGGTCTCACCCCTTGAGGGAGGCGCCGATCTCGGTTTACCCCCTGTGACCGCACGACGCGGCAGCGGCTGGCCGGGGCCGTCAGCCTGCCAGGTCCTGGATCGCCGTAATCCGCCCCAGGCTCCTGAGCACTGTGTCAGGGCGTCAAGGCGCCAGCCAGGATGCGCAGCCCCGCTTCCTGATCGCCGGTCCAGCCATAGGCGGCATCCGCGCTGCGCATACGTCCCCACAGGAGCAGCACCAGCTGTTCCGCCGTCGCCGTGAGCGTGGCCACGGCAGGGCCAGGGCCGTACACCCAGGATGTTCCGGTGTCCGTCGCGTGCAGTCGCAGGGCGTGCTGCGGGGGTTGAGCCCGTCCTCGGGCTATCTGCCTGGGTGCCATCGTGTCGAGGACCTCGGTCACGCCTTCGCCGGCCAGGACCGGGTCGAGCGGTCGACTACTGCCCAGTGCGTTCTCCGCATCCCAGCGGTGAATGAGCGCCTCCAGCGCACGGCGCCGCTGCCAGAAACCCACCGTGTGCGGCGGATGGAAAGTCCAGGCGCTCGCACTCGGATCGGTGTCGAGGGTCTTGAGCAGAGTCTCTGAACTCTCCTCGAACCACCGCAGGAACTCGTCCGGATCACGCGGAGCCGAGGTGGCCTCGTGCTCGCCGTGCTGCTCGGTGACTGCGGCTGCCGCCCACAGATTTGAGCTGCCCAGGTGCTCGGCCAGGTCGTGGAGTGTCCACTCGCCGCAGTGTTCGATGGGTACAGACAGATCACCATCGAGGCATGCGCGGAAAGCGTCGAGTTCGTTGCTCAGGTGCTGCAGCAGAGATTCCGAGTCCATGACGAGCGAACCTAACCCAGCCCACTGACGTCGCGACCGGGACCCGCCCCGCCACCTACTTCCCTGGCGACCAGGGTGCGGAGCGCAAGTGCCCGACGCTACGTCGGTCACGGACCTCTGAAGGTCTGTCAGCCGCCTTGCCCACCGCGACCATGGAGACGATCACCCAGCCCGGGTTCGGGTCCAGCTCCTTGGTGAGCCCTTCCAGGTCGAAGGCCCGGAATTGGTGCGCTGCGAGGCCCATGGCCTGGGCCTGAACAGTCATGTGGGCGACGGCTTGGCCGAGGTCGTAATCTGCGAATTCGGAGTAAAGCAACTGTGTGTCATCAACGTGTCGGCGCGTCAGCGTGACGACGAGCAGGCTCGCGTCCGTCGCCCAGCGGGCCGAGCTCGGCGCAAGGTGAGGGAGCACCCGGTCATGCTCCGGCTCACCGGGCCTGCCGATGAAGAAACCCCACGGCTGGGAGTTTCCCGCCGACGGTGCCCACCGCGCGGCCTCCAGCAGGAGTCCGAGGGCAAGGTTGTCGACCACCGCCGACGGATCGAACCGGTAGGGGCTGAAGCGTCCGGCAAGCAGTGGGTGTATGCCGCTGGGCGGCTCCTGAGGATGATGCACGTTCCGCTGCAACCGGCGACCGTGAGTGCGTATTCCGGCGGGTGCACGCACAGACACCGGCCACACCGGACGGTCTACCAGAACGAAGATCGACGAGGGGAATGCCCACTCACTGATCACGACTCGATACGCACCCTTGTTCGGTGAGCCAGGGTAACTGCCCGTGACTTCAGGTCGACTCGCCTTCGACACGCCGAGGCGCCCACGCCCGCATCCGCCCCCAGCCCTTCCCAATTCGAGGAGGACGTCACATGTCCGATCAGGCGACTGTCGCGGACTCTGTTGTGTCCCTTGACATGCGTATGGCCCGGCACGTGTGCCGGGCCATACACGCCGCGCGGTCAGGGGCTGGGTGCGCGGTGGGGGAGTGTCAGCGCTTGTGGGCGTCCTTGATCTTTTCCTTGGCCTCGCGGGCGTTGCCCTTGGCCTGGTCGACGTGGCCCTCGGCAGTGAGGCGTTCGTTGCCCACGGTGCGTCCGGCGGCTTCCTTGACCTTGCCCTTGGTCTGCTCGGTCTTGGCCTGGGTCTTCTCGCTGGCAGCCATGTCACTCACACCTTGCTGGTCGACTTCAGGTACACCCACCGCCTGACCCGCCTGGCCGCATCCAAACATCACGCCCCACGTCGGTGAGTGAGACCCGTCGGGCGCTTTGCATCATCGACCGGCAGCAGGGTGGGGCCGAGGCGCTTGCGTCCGAGCGAATCCAACTGCTGGCACGTCGTATATGCCACTGCCGGCGAGGGGGACTCTCTCAGCTCGGTGCCCCTGTGAGGCGCCTGCCGTGTCGTTCACCCGCAACAGACGTCTGCCGACCACGTCGACGAACAGGAACGATACGTACCGCGCGCCGAACCGGGCACGCAGATTGCGGGCCACGACATCAAGCGAGTCCACCGGTGCGGCATCCTCTGCCGCAGCCAGCACTTCAGCCAGTCCAAGCCGATCACACGCCACCACAGCCTCCAAAAGTCAAGAGGGCTTCTGCCCGCCCACCCGCCCGCAGCGCGTCAGTCGAGGAATCAGTACTCGGGGGCTGTCCGTCATCACCACCACTGGGTGGTGATGACGGACAGCCTGACGGGGACGTGGCGGCGGGCCGAGCGGCCCATCCGCATGGAGCTCCCGTACGACCGGCCCCGTGCCCCTTCCGCGTGGGCGGCCCCGCCCACACATCGCCCCGGCCACGGTGTGGCGGATGACCCGGCCGGGCCGCCCGCCTGTCATCTGAGGTCAGGCCGCAGAAGGCTCGCGAACGCCAAGCAGCTCCAGTCCTACCCGGTCTGGGCGGCGTTCATCTGAACCGGCATCCACGTCTCCATGACCGTCACGATCTCCGCCAGCCGGGACTCGAAGGCCACCACACCGACCTCGCCGGCTCCGTATTCCTGCCACAGCCCGACGAGCTGATCCTCCCGCTCGCCGAGGTCGATCAGCTTGTCGGCGAGTGCGAAGCCGTCCAGGGAAGACTTCCCGACCTCAAGCAGCCAACGACTTGCGGCCGCATCCGCGGTGATGCCGCGGCCCGCCAGCTCGACGACCCTGAACGGCACCCCAGGATCAGCGGCCACAGCCAGAAACACGGCCAGCGACACCGAGTTGCGCACGGCCCCCTCCGCCACCCGACAGTCCCTCCCCGCAGCAGCAAGTCGCACGGTGATCGCGGCAAGTCGGCAGCCTACTGGGATCCCCGGCCAAGTGTCCTGAACGGGCCACTAGGCCGTCTCATTCGGGATCTTGCATGATGACCGGCATGAACACGGAAACCGGTGACCCAGCCGAGTTGGCTGCCCTCCGCGAGATCTTCGCATCCCGTCCGGAGGCTCTGCCGCCCATCGGCTCGGATGCGGTGCGGTCCTTCGAAGCGGAGCACGGCATTCTGCTTCCGGAGCCGTACCGCACATTCGTGGCGGAGGTCTGCGACGGTCTGCGCGCGGGGCCGCCCTACTACGGTCTGCTGTCCCTCGCGCAAACGCCCAACGACTGGGGCTCAGGCCGCCCCGAGCGCCTGCTCGCCGAGCCTTTTCCTCTCACGGAGGCATGGCTGTGGGAGGCGGAGGGCGACGAGGCGGCTCTGTCTGAGCAGGAGCTCGAAGACCGGACAGACCCCGTGTACGACCACGGCTCACTGCTGTTGGGCACCGATGGCTGCGGCATGTACTGGCACCTGATCGTCACCGGTCCGCAGCGCGGTCACGTCTGGCTGATCGACGAGAACGGCGCCATACCCTTCGGCACCCGGCCGGGCACCTGCCTGATGCCGGGCACGCCCGGATTCGCGGGCTGGGTGACCCGCTGGGCCCAGGGCCGCTCCTGGTTCGCGGATGCCTGATTGTGGCCTTTCACCCCCGCGGTGCGACACGGATACGGTTCCCGTCAGGATCGGCTGCGAGGAAGGTCAGCCCGAACCCCGCATCATGTGGCTCCTGCAGGATCGTGACGCCTTTGGACTGCCACTGCTTGAAGATCGCATTGATCTCGTCGGGCCCATCGTTGCTGGCCAGACAGACCTCACTGGTGCGCGGGACGTCCGCTGACAGATCGTCGAACCGGCCAGACCACAAAGCGAGGTCAGCGCCTGGCCCGAGGTCGAAGGTGATGTATCTCCGAGTCTCGAACGAAGGGCTCATGCCGAGGAGGTCGCCGTAGAAGCGCGCCGCGGCGGGAGCGTCGTTCACATAGACGATGGACACGACGGACGTGGTCATGGCTGTTCCTTCTCAGAGGTCGTAGGTACGCACCCACCAGCCTCACCGGGATATGCGCCGTCCTCTGTCGCAATTTCTGAGAAAATTGGTGCGTGACCCCAGACCGCTTCTTCTCCCTGGTGCTGCTCCTGGCATCGAGGGATGCCGTGACCACACAGGAACTTGCCTCGGCTCTCGGAGTGTCCCTTCGAACCATCACCCGGGATCTGAACTGGCTCCGCGACGCCGGTCTGCCGGTGACCGCGCAACGGGGCCGCCTCGGAGGTGTGACCATGCTGCCCGGGTCCGGGCTCGACGTCACGCGACTCACGCCGGGGGAGCGTGATCATCTCTCGCTCGCCGGGCTGGACGAGAAGCAACGTGCGGAGCTCGACGCATCGGTCGAAAGCCGGCGCGCGCTCTCCAAGATCGCCGCCGCAGAGTCACGTCGAGTGGATGAGCGCCTGCCGCTCACCGACGTAGTGCACGTGGACAGCCGCCCCTGGCTCCAGGCACGAACCTCCGGCACGACTCCGGCTTCGCTGATCGGAGCGGTGCGGCGAGGCCGTCGGCTACGGATCGAGTACGACAGCACACGCGAGTCGAGCCCACGCGACCTGGTCGTGGATCCCTACGGGCTGTTCGCCAAGGCCGGCATCTGGTACCTCGTCGCCGACTGTGCCCGAGTGCCACGGATGTACCGACTTGAACGGATCACCACGTGGAAGGAAGTCGACCAGCCGCGACGGATCCGCGAGAACCAGACCCTGGCCACCGTCGCTGCAGCGCTCGTTGACCAGTGGGAACACAACCATGCGATAGAGGTCAGCGCCACCATCGACCAGACCCAGATCGAGCGAGCGCGACGGATCCTCGGCCAACGACTCGTCCAAGACGACCATGAGGAATCCACCACCGGCCACAGGGTGAGGATCCGGTTCCCGCACCTGGAGGACGTGCGAGCACTATTGCCGTTCGGGAGCACCATCACTGTGCACGGCCCCGCCGAAGCCAGAGCTCGCCTGGGCGACCTCGCCACCGACCTCGCCCACCACTATGCGCCGTCACCAACGTCCTGACCCGCAACGACTAGTGGCGGTTCTGGAGCTACAGGCTGGTGGCGCCGGCGAGAGCCGTTCCCGAGGCGAGGCACAGGCCGCGGAAGAGCTGGCGGCCACTGCTTTGCCCCGGAATCCATCACTCAAGATCTGCGACAGCTGCGGTGGCTGGGCTGAGACCCTACGGTGACACGAAGCGGTACGTCAGCCGGGACGCGGGCGTAGTGCGTGACCCACGCTGCAGGCGAGGCGTTCCGGCCTCCGCAGTGGGCCCGGCGCAACTGACGCGGGCTGTTGGGGCGTCCGTGGAGGTGGCGGGTCCAACACGGCTGAGACCGTGTGATGGGCGCCGGCCGGACGGTGTCGAGCGAAGGAGGCGTGCCTGACGTGTCGTGGAGATGGATGATCACGGGTGCAGTCGTGGCGGTGGGGGCCGCGCTAGGTGCCGTGCGGGCGAAGAGAGTGCTGGGCAACCCCTTCGGGGCGGTGGAGAAGGAACTGGACAAGCGGGATCGGACGCTGCGCGAGGAACACCCCGATACCGTGGCGCTCCGGCACCAGGCCCACTACCTGAGCGAGACCGGAGACCTGGCCGGCGCCGTGGAAGTCTCCGAACGGATGCTCGCCGAGCGGGTGCGGGCGCTGGGCGAGGACGACCCTCATGGCCTCGTCACTCGGTACAACCTGGCCACCCTGCGCGGTAGAGCGGGGGACGGCGCCGGTGCCGCCGAGGCGTTCGAACGGCTGGCGCTCGACATGGAGCGGGTGCACGGATCCGACTACATCTACACCGGCCAGGCCAGGCGCGCCGCCGTCCACTGGCGAAAGGAAGCGGAAGGCGGCAGCCAGGGCACCGAGTGACGATAGGGGCGCAGGACGTCCTGACCCGGCTGCGCGTCGACCGCATCCCGACCGCATGAGCGACGACCCGGCCCTGACGCCGGCCCAGGCCGCCGCCGCGCTCGGCTACCCGGCCGGACAGGTCCGTCGCGCCAACGCACGGGCGGACGCCGTCCTGCCCGCCCGCCACGTCGGCCTATACCTGGCCGACGTCACCACCGCTCTGCACCGCGCTGGCTGGACCACCACCCCGGCCATGCCTGACATCCAGTTCCCTGGCGATGACGGGGTAGTTGCCGCGCTCGTGCTAGTAGGCGACCAGGCCCCGGCCCCCGCCCTGGTCTGGGACGAGCAGTACGGATGGCGTACCGCGACATCCCGCCGCCACCCGATCGCCCGGGGCGCAGCCCTTCCCTCTGAGGGCGAGGGCGTGCGCAGCCTCGCCGGGGGCATCACCCGCCGCCCGGCGACGCCGTCGCCGCCCTCACGAGCCCCGACGCATAGCCCAGGAAGCACCCGCGCACCTTTCACCCCACCCGATCACGACCCAGGAACAGGCGGCGCGAGAGCGGGACACTCTGCTCGGTCTCATCGCACGCGGCCTGTGCGGCCTTCGCTGGGGCCACTCTTCTTGTCGGCATGGTTTACACCGCACGCTCCTATGCCCTGGCCCGTCGGGGGCAGGGCGGAGCGTTTCCGCGTCGCAGGTGACCAGCTGCCCAAGGACAGCGGACCCAAGGCGCTCGCTGTCACGAAGACGCCACATCGCACCAACCCTGGGTGGGGGACTGCTTACCCGGCGGTGACCTTGTACCGGGCCCGCAGGTGGGCCAGGAAGGTGTCAGCGTCGCCGTAGTCCTGGTCCTGCGCTCCATTGCGGTGGAGTTCTAGCCGGCTGTCGGGGTGCAGGCGGACGGTGGTGGTCGCCTGCCGCGCCGTCGCCGCCACCGCTGCGGTGTCGGTGGAGGCCGGTATCTGCAGAACGGGGATGGTGGCGGGGAACATGGCCAGTGCTTCCTCGACGGTGGCGGCGGGTGGGTGCCCGGTGCGGTTGGCGCTGGAGACGTACAGCACCGGGTGTTCGTCCAGCAGGGACCGCAGGGGCTTCCAGCGGGCGCCGAACAGCAGCACCCAGCCGTCCTTCTCGCCCGGAGTGAGCCAGGCCGGGCGCTTCTCGCCGGGCCGCAGCGGCAGGAGGACCGTGAGGTGTTCTTCGCCCAGCAGCCGCCGTGCCAGTGTCCTGTCCTGCGGTGTGAGGTCCCACAGCCGGTCGAGCGTCTCCAGGGTGTCGGGATGGTGGGCCCACAGGGCGACCGGTTGGTTGGCGTCCCGGCCCTTGGCCTCATTGACGGCCCGGGAACGGGTGGCGGTGACGACATAGGTCAGCGGCGCCGGGTTGGGCAGGACGACCGCCTCGCCCGCGGCGAGGGTGTCGCGCACGTGGGCGGGGCCGGCCGGGGTCCGGGATGGGGTGTGCGCGTGGGAGGTCACGGCATGCTCCCGGCGGTGGTGGTGTAGGAGAGGCCCTCAAGGTAGTCGGCGAACGCGGCGTCGTCGGTGACGGACCGTCCGGTCGCGAAGGCCCGTCTCTTGACCCAGGCCATCGCCGCGCGCGCCTGGTCCTTGTCGAGCGTGTGGCCGAGGCGGGCGGCGACCGCGATGACGACCCGCACGCTCGCCAGTTGGGTCAGCACCGCGCGCGGCTCGATGCCCAGCAGCTGCTGCGGGTCGTAGGGCTGGAACAGTTCCGGGTGGACGAAAGGCGTACCGGTGGAGATGGTGCCCACGCCGGTGCCGACGATCGGGGTGGTCACCGACAGCGGCACCCCGGTCTCGTCCGCCACCATCCGTGCGATGGCCGGCAGACGGGTCAGGTCCGGATCGGTCCACCACGGTGCACCGTCGAGAAGTTCGGGTGCGTGCCGGGCGAGGAGGAACAGCAACTGCTCGGTGGCGACCAGTCCGGCGCGCTCCGCGATGCCCAGCCAGGAGGAGGAGAGCACCCGAACCCCGGCGGCCAGGGCTTGCAGACTGTTGGCAAGACCCAGACCGAGATCGTTGTGCAGGTGCGAGGCAAGCACAGTCTCCCCGCCCGCCGCGGCCCCGACCGCGGTGAACATCTGCCGGCAGGCGTCGGGAAGCTGGGCGCCGACAGTGTCCGCCAGGACCACCAGCCCGGCGCCGACAGCGGTCAGCTCCCCGGCAAAGGTGCCCATCAGCGCGTGGTCGGCGCGGGAGGCATCGGCCAGGCACACATCCACCGCCACCTCCTCATCCAGGTCGCGGGCCCGCTTGACCAGATCAACCCCGGCCTGAAGGGCTTCGGCAGCCGGGCGGTGGACCATCACCCGTGCCATCGCCTCCGAGGCCGGCACCACCACCATCACTCGTGCGTGACGGCTGCCCCGCACCGACGCCATCGCCTGCTCCACATCACGAACCGCCCCCCGGCACACCGCCGCCACACTCACCGCGCCCTCCGCCTCAGCCGCGACCCGGCGCACGGCCTCGTACTCCTCCGCGCACACCGCGGGGAACCCGGCGGCGAACACCACATGCCGCACCCCCTCCCCGCCGAAGACCCGGCCGGTCTCGACCGCCAGCCGCACCCGAGCCCCGGCCGACATCAGGGTCTTGGCCTGGGCGCCGTCCCGGGCGGATTCCTCCCAAAGCACCACCCGCCCCGCCACCGCGGACTCGCGCACCACATCCACCGCCACTGAGCCCCTCCCACCGTTCTTGACGATCACCGCCCCATGACGGTGAAGGAAGCCAGGCGGCTGCCTTCACCCACGATCACCGCGCACAGGCCCCGGTCATGGGCAGTCCCGGGCAGGACCACCCCAACGAAGGAACGTCAGGCCACCGAAACCGCCCCGCAGTGCTATAGAGGCGGAACCACGCCCTGACACCGCCCCTTCCGGACAAGAAGAAGCCGCGCTGGAGGCGGCGCGCCCGCACTGAGTGGTGGGGTCGGCCATGCGCAGCAGGTCGATAGCGACCGCGCAAACCCGTGCGGGACACTGCTCTCGGATATCCAGGTGTGGGCCCCTGCCATCGCCCCGGCCTCCAGCTTCGACACCCGCCGGACCCCGACCCCAAGCCCCTGGCCTTCAGCCGCCGCCTCCGGACGGTCTTCTCCCGCGCTGATCGCACGCGCCGACCGCGGCTGCGCCCGCTTCCTCGCTCCCAACACCCGGCCGCCCCCTAGGACGGCAACCAGGGCGAAGACAAGAAGGCGGAAGGAGGAGGCTGCCAAGCTTCTTCAGGGGTGCGCCTTGGCCGGAGCGGTCGGCCTGGTCCTGGCCACGGCGCAGAAGCTGTGGGGAGCAAACGACTGTGGATGCCGCAAGAGCTGAGGTTCTAGGGCGCCGCGAGGCGGACAAGCCCGTGCCCAAGGCCAGCCTCCTGACAGGACTTGGGACGTCACCGAAACTGGCCCCTCTCACCCTGCGAAGACCCGCTCTCGACCTTCCTTTCATAGCCGGTAGCTTCCCAGTGCGTCACCGACGAGGACTGGCGTCGTGGACCGCTACCGCCTGACCCTGATGATCGGACCACATCGGATCATGGCTGGCTGGTGGCCCGACCCGGTCCCGGGCGGACCGTGGACCGCAGTCCCCGCACATCCGCTCACCAGGCTCCGTGGTGGGCGACCCCCAGGACGAGGGAGGCGACGGCCAGTGCCAGGAAGAAGCCGGCCAGGCCGTAGCCGTGGTCACGGGCGCGCAGATGGACACCTATGGCACCGAGGAAGAACAGCGTCAGCCCTACGGCAGCGGCTGTGCCGATCAACGGGACGGCGAAGCCGACGAGGAGCCCGGCGGCCCCCGCCGCCTTGAGCACGCCGAGCCGGAACAGCGAGGAGGTGGGCACACCGGCCTTCTCCATGTTGACGAGGATCGGTTCGTAGCGGCGGAAGTCGAGCACCGCGGACACGGTGTTGAGAGCGGCGGCCAGGGCGGTGACCACGACGTAGGAGATGAACAGCATGATGAGTTCCCGTTCTCGTTCTCGGGTTGCCGGTGCGGTGTCGGGTGGTGCGGCAGGGCCTCGGGGTGCTCAGCCGAGGCCGGCGGGCGGCAGCTTGTCGGGGTTGGCGATGTTGTAGATGTCGCTGACCTGTTCGCCGTCCGGGGTCAGGTCGAGGACCATCACGGCGAAGGGGGCGTCGCCGCTGAACAAGACCGCGGCGGGGTCCCCGTTGACCTGTCGGTAGGCGATCTCCAGGCCGTCGCGGTGGGACGCGCGGGAGATCAGCAGCCGGGCGACGTTGTCGCGGCCGTGCACCGGGCGCGGGCCCGCGATCCCGGACTTGCCGCCGCCGTCGGCCCAGAGGGTGACGTCGGGGGCGAGCAGCTGCATGAGGGCGGCCATGTCCCCGCCGAACACGGCGTCCAGGAAGTGCTCGGTGGCCTGCCGGTGCAGCAGCGGATCGGGGCGGTAGCGGGGCCGGCGGGCCTGCACGTGGTCGCGGGCGCGGTGGGCCAGCTGGCGCACCGCGGCAGGGCTGCGGCCCAGGATCTCCGCCGTCTCCGTGTGTGCGTAGCCGAAGACCTCGTGCAGGACGAAGACGGCACGCTCCAGCGGGGTCAGCGTCTCCAGGACGACGAGCATCGCCATCGACACGGACTCGGAGCGCTCCGCCCGGTCGGCGGTCTCGTCCTCGGTGGGCGGCGGGCTGTCGGTGGTCGAGACGAGCGGCTCGGGCAGCCACGTACCGACGTACGTCTCACGGCGGCGGTTGATGGCCGCCTGCCGGGAGAGGGCCTTGTTCACGGCGATCCGTACGAGGTAGGCGCGCGGGCTCTCGATCGGCTCCGCGCCGGGCGCCTCGTTCCGGGCCGTCCAGGAGAGCCAGGTCTCCTGGAGGATGTCCTCGGTGTCGGCGACGCTGCCGAGCATGTTGTAGACGAGCGAGAACAGCAGCTCGCGGTGGTCGACGAACACCTCGGTGGCGGTGCCGGAGCCCGTTCCGGGGCTGGGGCCAGGTTCGGTGCCGGGGTCGGACATCAGGTGCCTCCTGTCGCGGATGCACCCTGAGACTGCTGCCGGGGCGCGAGTGTGACATCCGGACCTGGGCCTGCACGGTGGGCGGGCCTTGGGCACCGGCACCAGGGCACGCAAACGAAGACCCTATCCACCCAGACGGTCCGCACGCCTCTGGAGGCAGCGGGCCTCGGGGGGTGCTCAGGGTGCCGGCGGCTGCCGCGTGGTATGCGGCAGCCGGCGGTCCGTTCCAGCCGGTGGTGTCCCGGCAGCCGGTCCGCGAGCGCGTCGACCTCGGATAGCCCGGCCCGCGGCCCGTGCACCATCGCGACGGCGACGGCGACGGCGACGGCCCGGCCCAGTTCGGCCGTCGGCTCGCGGGCGAGACGCACCAGGACGTCGTACAGCGCGAGGACTTGCGGCCAGTCGGTGGCGCGGCGGCATCGCCGCGACCCGGATCACCCTGATCGACGAAGCGGAGGACGGGCAGGTAATCCAGTCCTGGCCAGGCGAGAACCACTGACGCCACCGCCCGCAACGGCTGGTCACGGAAGGCCGAGCTCGGTGTCTGGTCGGCACAGCTTGCACGCCGGCCCGGAATCCGCATCAAGGAGCGGCCGCACCTCACCTGCCCCCACCGGCTTCACCCGGGGACCAGCGGGCCGGCAGTACCCCTGATGAATGGACGACGATGCGGCGCCCCTGACCGATTCCCTGCTCCACCACCCAGTCCGGCGGCGGAGGCGGAGGGAGCCGTGCGGCCCCATCGGCCAGACGCCGCTCCTCGGCCTCCCGCCAACCACGAGCACGGTCCAGATCCTGCTTGCGCACCCGCTCCAGAAACCGGAGCTGCTCCAGCCTCGACGTCGATGATGCTTCGGACGCCTGTTCGGGTCTACGCGGTGTGCGTCCCGTCTTGAGCGATCTGGTCCGAAGTTGCGGCTGTGGCCTGCGGCGGCCCGAACGTTTCGTGACCGCCGAAATCGTTGCGACCTTGATCCGAGAACAGTTCCCTCAGGGGAGCGGCAAGGCGATCCGACCCGTGTCGTCGACCGGGACGGTCCACGCCATCTTCCGCATCGGGAACGATCTCTCTGCACGTTTCCCACTGCGTCTGGCCGATGCTGCCGAGGCGCTGGCGGTTCTGGAAGGGGAGGCCCAGGCGAGCGCGGAACTGGCACAGGCGTCTCGGTTCTCCGCCCGGAACCCGTCGCCTTGGGAAAGCTTGGAGCGGGTTACCCCATGCCGTGGTCGGTCCAGACATGGCTGTCCGGAACCGTTGCCTTCGACGCCGACCCGAGCGGGTCGGACGCTTTCACCGAGGACCTTGCGACCTTCATCGCAGCCCTGCGGGACGCCGAGACACGGGGGCGGCTTTTCAACGGCGAGGGTCGTGGCGGCGTTCTCGCGCAGCACGACGATTGGATGGCCAAGTGCTTCGAGGAGAGCAAGGGGCTGCTTGACGGGCCCCGGCTGCGCCAGTTGTGGCGCCATTTTCGGGAGTTACCGCGCACGGCTGCCGACGTGATGAGCCATGGTGACTTGATTCCCGGCAATGTTCTGGTCGCGGGAGACCGACTCAGCGGCGTGCTCGACACCGGCGGCTTCGGTCCGGCCGACCCGCCCTGGATCTGGTCAGTGCCTGGCACCTGTTGCAGCCAGGGATCGTGGACGACGACTTGCGGGCACTGATCGAGCCGCTGCTGCCTCCGTGGCCGGAGTGGTCACAGGGGCCGCGGCCGGTGTCGGACCGGCTCTGTCTGCAGTGCATCCTGTTCCTCTACAACGGCGTTGAGGCAGCGCAGCAGTTGGCCGCAGCCAGGAACCGAACTGCTGCAGGCGCACGTCTCCCGGACCATGATCTCAAGCGAGCGCCAAGAGCACGCGATTTCCACCAGGCTTGTCTCGCCGTCGGCAGTGAGTGTGGATCCGTCGAAGACCAACGACTACAACAGCTTCGCCGAGGCGTACACGGCCGCAAACGAAACCAACCTGGTCAATGCCTACTACGAGCGGCCCGCGATGCTGACCCTCGCTGGAGACGTGGCCGGCCGGCGGATTCTCGACGCCGGCTGCGGCTCGGGGGCCTTGTTTGCCGCGCTGCGCGACCGTGGCGCCATCGTCAGTGGCTTCGACACGAGTGCCGGGATGCTGGAGCTTGCTCGGCAGCGGCTCGGCGACGGTGCGGACCTGCAGGTGGCGGACCTGGGCAGCCCGCTTCCTTACGCTGATGACACGTTCGACGATGTAGCGGCGTCCCTGGTGCTGCACTACCTGGAGGACTGGGGGCCGGCGCTGGCCGAGATGCGACGCATACTCAGGCCCGGCGGTCGGTTGATCGCGTCTGTCGACCATCCCTTTGCCATCAACCTCGTACACCGCGAGGCCGGCCGCGAGGCCGAGTGCAACTACTTCGACACCACCAAATGGACCGTAGAGTGGACCGTGGGCGGCCAGACCGCCCTGGTGAGCAGATGGAACAGGCCGCTGCACGCGATGATCGAGGCTTTCATCGGGGCCGGTTTCCGGATAACGGTCATCAGCGAGCCGGATCCTGATCCCGCCGCCCGCGAGATGTTCCCCGAGGCCATCGCGGCCGAGCCGCGCTTCCTTTGCTTCCTGTTCTTCGTCCTGCAGGCCGAGTAGCCACCAGAACGACCTGACCGCTGGGAAGCGGTCAGCTGTTCCTGCCGTCGGCCGCTTTCTCGTCGGTGCTCGGGTCACTCAGCGGGCGCAGCCCGGCCGCCGGCGTGCGGGTGAAGGCGTGACCAAGATGGTCAACGGCAGCAAGCCGACACGTCGGTGCTCGCGCTACACCTGCTCCAGTCCAGCTCCGTGCCGGGAGTAGCCGACCGCTCGACCCGGTCCTGGCCGGCGAAGGCGAATCCGACGACGCTCGCGCCATGGGTGGGCCGCCCGGTCACCCACGACGCCGAACTGTCATCAGTACGCCACTGCCGTGCGCCTGGGGACGGCGGAGGCTGAGCAGGTCCGCCTGTACCGCCAGGAGGACACCCCGAACGCGGGCAACCCCGCCGGGCCGATCAACGAGATTCGGCCGGGCAGCACGGAGGGGTCAGGCCGCGTTGACCAGCTTCATGTACTTCGTCCAGTCCCAGTTCGGACCCGGATCCGTGTGGTCCGTGCCCGGAACCTCGACGTGGCCGATGATGTGCGTACGGGTCTTCGGGATGCTGTAGCGGTCGCAGACGGCCGCGGTCAGCTTCGCCGACTGCCGGTACATCACGTCGGTGAACCACTGCGGCTGGTCGACCCAGCCTTCGTGCTCGATGCCGATGGAGCGCGTGTTGTAGTCCCAGTTGCCGGCGTGCCAGGCGATGTCCTTCTCCCGTACGAACTGCCCGATGTAGCCGTCCCCGGAGGCGACCATGTAGTGCGCGGACACCTGGCGGGTCGGATCCTCGAAGATCCGCATCGCGTCCTGGAAGGTCTCCTGGGTGACATGGATGACCACGTAGTTCAGGGGGTAGCTGCTCGGGCGGCTGGAGACCGTGTAGTTGGAGGTGCTCGCCGGTATCCAGTGCGTCACGGGATACGGAGCTGCGGCGGCGGCACGTCCGACGGCCAGGGGCCCCAGCGCGGCAGCAGCGGCGGTGACGGCGGCGCCCTGCAGCAGGCGTCGGCGCGAGGGTCTGGGGGCGTGGGGGCTGGGCTGATCCATGAGAGGCTCCCTTGGGGAGAGAAGTGGGGCGCTCAAGCGCAAGCCGTGTCCATGACAATTGCGCGCTTCATGATGAGCCCCCCTCCACACCCCTGCCAAGACCTTCTGGGACATGCCAAAGGGCCGACCAAAGGCGGTACGCACCAGGGGACGCCGGTGGAGGTGAGGAACCAGGTCAGCGTCGTCTCGCAGAGCCCGCACCAGGACGATTCGGCGTGGGTGCTGTTGACGACCGCGGTGACCAGGCGGGTCACCGCGCGTTCCAGATGCCAGCTTCGGTCCTCGGCGTCCGCGTCGGGATGCGGTGCAAGCTGCTCGAACCGCTCGGCCATGTCCTCCAGCCAGTCACGCCACTCCAGGAGGCAGGCCACGACGCGTTCGGCGGTCTCATGTGCGTCTGTGACCGAGTGTGACTCTCGCAGCACCAGGCTTCGACGGGTCCACCGTTGTGGACCGAGCGGTCCCAACCGCAGGCCCACCGGCCGTAACGGGACACCAGGAGCACGGTGCGTTGTCCATGAACCGATAGCCCGCCACTCGGTCGGGATCAGCCGCCCGGTCGGCTTCGGAGGGAACCATCGGGACGACAAGCGCCGTCAGCCGTGCCGCCTCATCATCGTCCCAGTCGAAAATGTTCCGGCTGGGATCAGCGGCGGTCCAAGGCAGCGACCAGACTCGTTCGATGTGGATGGACGTGGCGTACCCCCGAAGTCAGACATGACGGAACAACTAACCAGCTCAAGGCCGTATTGGCCGAGTGCCCCGAGCTCAATGCACTCGTCGGTCACGTGCGGTTTTTCGCCCGGATGCTCACCGAGCGCCAAGGCGAACGGCTCCCGCAGTGGCTCGACGCCGTCCGCCAGGACGACCTGCCCAGTCTCCATAGCCTCGCCGCCGGCATCGACCGAGACCGCGCCGCTGTCATCGCCGGCCTCACCCTGCCCTGGAGTTCCGGTGTTGTTGAAGGACACGTCAACCGAATCAAGATGCTCAAGCGCCAGATGTTCGGCCGGGCCGGCTTCGATCTCCTCCGCAAGCGTGTCCTGCTCTACACATAGGGCCACGTCCCGAGTCGCCAGAGGTGATGGCAGACGAGGCTCAGGGCGCCATGTGTCGGACAAGCTCCCGCGACTTCTGCTGCAGTTCGGCTGTCCACTGCTTTGCATGGGGGTCCGAAGCCGTCTTGAGATAGTGGCTCTCGGCGCGCTTGGCCCCCTGCCAGCTCACCTCGATGCTCGCTATCTCAGCCAAGGCCAGCACCGTGGCAACGAACCCTTCGGACATGGTGGCCATGACGGCGTGCCTGGTTTTGCTATGCCAGGCGAGCAGGGCATCGACGAACGCTGCGAATGCGACGGGGTCAATCTGACACTCGTCAGCTTCCATGGGGCCGATGCCGGATGACAGCCCCACTTCGGCTTGATAGACGGTGACCTGGCTCATGAACAGCCGCGACGTCCCGTTGGATGGGGTCCACAGGGTTCGGTCGCCCAAGTCGTAGTACTGGCTCACGTCAGCCTCTCACCGCTGGTCATACGAGGTCGACATTACGTTCAGTCAGCCCTCCACGGAAAGTGAGCCAGAACCCCTGGAAATCAACGAAGCCAAGGCGCGCGCTGTCCCGCAGGTCGAGGGCGTACTCCGTGACGTCCGGGGTGTTGCCGGGTCTGGTCGCGAAGGTGGCTGCCCTCGTGTGTCCCGCGGCTGCCGCCTGGCGGACTGTTCTGGAATCCGCTGCGGAGAGCTGGTGGGTGCAGGGCCGGATTATCGACCCCGCCACCGGGTTCGACACTCGGATGAGCCCCGAGGCCGAGCGGACCGGCCGAGTCGGCTGACGCCTGCGCGGGAAGGCCGCTTCCTCGCGGGGCCGGGGCCATCAGCCCTCCGCAGTCGCGATGGCCGGCGCAGCGTTGTGGGTCAGTTGCTGCGGGTTCTGATCCTTCCCCGGCCGCGGGAAGGATCAGGACGGTTCACCCCATGGCTTTCTCTCAGTAGGCGAAGAGGCTCTTGCGCGCCCGCTGCTCGGTCTCCATCGCCGCGATCGCGTCACGGCAGGCATTGGTGAACTTCCAGAAGTCCGCGTTGGTGGTGGCCGCACGATTGGTCGCACCGGAGAAGTTCCCGAACAGGCTTTGACGGAGTTCGGTGGTGATCTCCAGCTGGCCGCCGCCTTCGCCCGTCAGAGTGCGGTTGCAGATGTTCTCCGGCAGGTCGCCGTTGATGTCGTCCGGGTCGCCCTTGAGTACCTGGAAGCCCGCACCGCTCAGTTTCGCGGACAGCAACTGGCGGAAACGGGTGTTGACACCGCCGACCACGACCGCTTCGGGCCGGCCCGTGGGCGCGCCGGCCTGAGTCGCCGTGCAGCCGTGCAGGCTGAGGACGTTGGCGCTGCCCGCGGCCATGGACCGGGCGACCGGGTCGTCACAGTGCGACGCGGTGACGTGCAGCTCGCCGTTGTTGGAAGTGCGCATGCCCTCGAGCATCCAGTAGTCGTGCACCGGGGCGCCCGCCGTGACGGGGGCGAGGGTGTCGGGCCGGTAACCCGCTATGCCCAGGCAGAGTTCGGACGTGCCCATTTCGATTCCGCCGCCGTGGATGGCCAGCACACTGGTCAGACGGGGAAGCGGGGTGGTGGCCTTGTCGTTGTCGAAGGCCTCGTGCCGCTTGAACCGGCGGGCGAAGTCCTGGCCCTCGACCGCCTTCGTGTACAGGTCCGAGTTCGAGGTGTACGTGTCACCGCCGGCAGCGGCGGCCGAAGTCGCGGCAAGGCCGGTCAGGAGCGGGCCGCCCGCAGCTGCGGCCACGAGGGTGGCGAGGATGGTCCTGCGACTGGCGTGGGACTGGGACATCGTTGTTCCTTAAGTGCTGTGCGGGCCGGCCCGCGGATGCGTACGACGCATGCCACACGATGGCGCGAACAGGAGCTGGACCCCCCGTCCGATGGGCGGAACTTTAGCGACTGATGTGCGAAGGCGGGAGGCGAGCGTAGGGCTCGCGGCTCACCTGAGAGTTACGGGCCGGAGGGACCCCGGTCGCTGACCGGGCCGTAGGCTCGGCGCATGAAGATCACTGTGCGGACGGCGGCAGAGACGGACTGCCTGCGCTGCTGGCCCTGTACAGGGAACTGAAACCGGACGATGCCCCGTTGGCCCAGGAGATCCCACAGGCCGTGTGGGAGGAGATCTCGCGGCAACGTCGACGCACGGTTCCGGCTGCCGACGCCGGCGACGCACCTGTCGGCACGGCGGACTGCTTGGTCATGCCGAACCTCACCAGGGCGGAAGACCAGCTCGAAGAAGCCCAGCGCATCAACGCCGAACACCACCGCACCACTAATCACTGAACCCGCTGGCCTCCAACACCACCGCTGACAGCCCGCCCGCCGATATCAGCCGGCCGGGGCCCTTCCTTCATGACGGCAGGTCAGGCTACCCGCCGCACCGAATTGAGCACCGGGCACTCACCACGCGCTGGCTGCTCCGCCAACCATCGCCAGTGCCCAGCGCGGCAGCTGTGCGCCGGCACGGTCGATCACCGCTGCGCCGTCCTCGCGGGCGGGCGGTCTTGCTACCAGGCGGATGGAACGAGCGAGTCATCGTGCAGGGGGATCTGGACACGGATGCGTTTGCCGACTGGTTCGCGGTGGATGGCGAAGCTCGTGCAGAGCATGAGGACCAGTTCGAGCCCGTGCTGGCCGACCCGGGTGGGGTCGGCGGGAGAGGCGGCGGGCAGGACGGGGCCGGAGTCCCATATGACGATGTCCAGCAGCGCACCGTCGGATTCGAGGTCGAGCAGGCAAGGGCCGGGGGCGTACCTGCAGACGTTCGTGGCCAGCTCACTCACGACCAGCTGCGCGATCTCCACCGCGCGAGCAGAGACGGTCATTCCGTGCTGTGACTGGGCGACGTCCAGAAACCTTCTGACGAAGGCACGGGCGTGGGCGATCTCGCCGGATGTCATCTCGTAGCCGGTACTGTCCCGCACGGTGCCTGGTGCAGCCGCCTCTCGTTGTGGCAGCCCGGTCATCGTCAATTGCTCCATGGACCAAATCCCCCGTCAGCACTCATCGCGGCCCGCTCGCCGCACTGGAACCCCTCCCGCCTACCCAGCCCCACGACTTTCAGACGGGGCCGAAATCCTGGGTTCGGGTCAGGCGGCGACGCGGCGCCGACAGTGACGTAACTGCGCAGGAGGGCGCCGGCTCCCACACCCCGGCAGAGGCATGTGACGGTGTGGAGGCGCCGGCGATACGCAGCTCGGTGCGCTGGTAAGTGGCGGGGACGAGCCGTAACCACCTGCCTCGCTGACCTTCTGCCACCTGCTAGCCGCCGTCGTCGAGCTGTGCGGGTAGCTGGAGCTCCCAGCTACCCCGTGCGGGCGCTTCAGGGGTGCGGTCATCCCAGAAGGCTGCGCGGTCAGCGCCGGCCGCCGCCGATGCGGCGGTCGTCGGCCAATCCGGTGAGCGGGCCGAACTCGCGGGCAAGCTGGTTCCACGTGAGAACCTCGCCACAGCGGGCCGGGAACTCCTTCGGGTTGAACTCGGGCATGGTCCAGGTGCCAGTGCCCCGGTCCCGCAGCCACAGGTCCCCGTCACCGTCGACCACCGTCGGCGGGACCGGTACGGGCTCGGCCTGATCGGTGGGCTCCCAGGTGACCCGGCCCGGGTGGGAGACGCGGCGCAGCTCGGTGGTGGCCAGCCGCGCGGCCAAGTCACGGGTGGACTCTTCGGCGTCCTTGACCGACGCGAGTCGAAACGCGTCGTCAAGTACGGGCAGGGCTGGATTCTTGCTGCGCTTTGAACTCATACGCTGACTACCTCCGGTGGGGGATGACACTTCCGTTATGGCACCCCGTAGTGGAACACGGTATCCGAGGCGGGAGCCGGGCCGACTACGACCACTGCCCAGGTGGAGGCGCCGGCACACCGGACGGTGGGGCTGGGCCGTTCCTTCGGATCATCTGATCGTTGGCTGAGCTGTGTCGTTGACTGACGCCCAGTGGGCACGCATTGAGCCGTTGCTGCCGGACAGGACGCCGAAGCGGGGTGGACGGTGGCGGGATCACCGGCAGGTGATCGACGCGATCGCGTTCGAGTACCGCACCGGGACGCCGTGGATGGGCCTGTCCGAGCGCTTCGGCTCGTGGAAGGGCGCCCATAACCGGCTACGAGAGTGGGCCCCTGATGGGACCTGGGAGAAGGTCTTCACCGCTCTGCTCGCTCGGGCCGACGCCGAAGGTGATCTTGACACCACAAAGGCATCTGACGCACCGGTGAAGGTTGCGGCGGACGTGGACTTCCCCGAGCCGTGTGACCTGCCGAGCAAAGCCAGCGTGAGGGACTTCAACCTCCAGCTGCCAGGAACCGACAGGAACTACAACACCTCTCGCCACGAGGAATGCATCTGGAACGGCGCAGGAGTCGACCTCTTTGGCATTGGCCATACGACCAACTCCTACAAGAAGGGCCAGATCGCGACCGTAGTCCCGGCACCTCCACGAGGAGCGCGACGATCAACGACGCCGGGATCTGTGTGGTCAGCTGGCCGGCCTACTACGGGTCCGCCTTTGCCTACGCCGATGTCGACCCCTCCGAGGAGGAGGACCCGTGTGACGCCGGCCAGGCATGGGCGTCCTCGATGTACTTCAGCATGCCGAGTTGACGCGTCGCCCAGACGTACCGGCTCCGGGGCAGCAAGGCATTCTCGGGAACGGAGAGACGGCCACGTACGAGCAGACGTGGGACAGGCTGACGACTCTGAGATACCCCGGAGCACGGTCCACCGCATGCCGAACTTCCCGGGCAGGCCGTACCGCGATCAGACGCAGCGGGCCGACGATGAGGCACGGGAGGCGATGGAGGTCGGCCTGTGCCGGACCGGGGACGCACCGACCGGGGTGACGGTGGAGAACCAGCAGTCCATCTGCATCATGGACGCGGCGGTCCGGCTCGGCGTGGGCGATGCGACCGGTCCAGTACGTCCGGTTCGGCGAGGCGCATTCGTGCACGCAGGATTCGTTCGTGTCCGGCGTCCACCATCCTCAAGTCCTGCGGCCGCGATCAGCCTTTTCCAGCAGCGAAGTTGTGCGTCAGGCCGACGCGGACCGGACCCGCGTCGGCCTGGCCGGCGGCCGTCCCGCGACTGAGTTGCCGGGTGCACGGAACGGCGCGATGCTGGTGGCACAGGCCATTTCGAGAATCTCGCAATGCGCGATCGAAGGCCCGGTCCGTCGCAGGGACTGCGCACCGCGCCGGCGACCCGACCGCACCCGTTGCGGATCTCTTCCGGTGGGTCATCACCGACACCCAAAAAGGGGTGTGCGCCATGATCGACGCCCGAACCCATGTCGTCGCCCTGTCGCAGCAGCTCGACGCCCTCGCGACCGCCCCCGTCGACCCCGCACTCGACGCGGCCCGCAACCAGCTCGTGGACGACTGCGCCGACCACCCCGCACACGCGAGACTCGGTGCCCTGCTCGACCACGTCCTCGCTCACGCCGCATCCGACGGCACGGAGGCCGGCCTGCTTGAGGAAGCGGCGAAGATGTGGACGGACGGCCTCGCCCTCTACGCCGAGATCGGCAGAATCCGCGGCGAGATCGAGACGGCCCTGTCCGACCCGTCGAGCCCGGGAGCCGCGTCGAGGTTCTGCGAGGCCACCCTGAGCCTCCGCCGCGCCACGAGCGACGCGAAGGACACGTTCCTCCGGATGGACGGTCTCGGCAAACGCCTGCGGACCATGGCCCACATCCCGCGCCACCCGCGCCAGCAGAACGAACCCGTGTCCCAGTGGGGATGGGGAGACGTCTTCCTCGCACGCAGGACCGACGCGCTCGTACGTACCGCGTTCGGTGAAGCCGGTACGGCGGAGACACGCGCCCTGGCCTTCGGCATCCTGTCCGGCTACTCGGCGAACGCCGTCGGCTCGGTCTACCTCACCCAGGTCGTCGGCGGACCGCGTCGCTCCCACCGGCTCCGGGACCGCATAGCCCGTAACGCCGTCGGATCGTGGTGCGGCGAACGGTATCCGGACGTACGGAGCTGCCGCGGGATCGCGGACTCCCTGCGCTTCGACAACGCACCGGAGGCGACCCTGCCGGGCGAGACGGCCGACTTCCTCACGAGGATGCTGGAGGAGACGTACGACTTGTCGAAGCTGAGCCCGGTGCCGGATCCGGCCCTGGGCTACGGGCGCCTGATCAGGCAGCTGGAACTCCTCGACACCTTCGTCCAGCCGCCCGCACCGGCCCTGCCACCCGCCTCGTTCGTCACGAAGTTCTTCGCTGATCCCGCGCACCCGCCGCAGGCGGCCGTCACCCCGGAAACGGCCACACCTCCGTACGCCCACGGGCCCGGAGTGAAACCGACCAGCTACCACGGGTACGGCGGCGGGCAGGTGGGGCCGCCGACGGCGACGGACAGCACCGCCGACAGCGAGAGCGCCTGCGGCAGCTTCTGCCTGGCCGTGCTGGCGTTCCTCTGCTTCGCCGTGCTGCTCGGAGGCCCGTGCTGGGAGGAGTGGGGCGAAGAGAAGAGCTGCACGTTCTGGGACAAGCACGTGGCGGAGAACTGGCGGAACGCGTTCACCGTCGACCTCAGCCAGGCCGAGAAGGACGCGCTGGCCTCGCAGAGCCAGCCCCTCACCGGCAGCGGCTTCGCGGCGGCCGCCCGAGTCCCCCAACTCGACCAGCTGGTATCCCAGTTGTTCGACCTGCACGTACGCCTGTGGGAGGCCCTGGGCAAGGCGGGCGCCTTCCTGTCCGGCTGCGGCCTTATCTACCCGGACGGGCGGCTGGGCTTCCCGCTCCACCGCCAGTTCCTCGCCGTACCGAACGACACCATGCAGCCGCACCGACCCGAGACGGACGACGTCCGCACGTTCTACCGGTATCCGCGGACCGAGATGGAGAACCCGGTCGACTACACCAAGACCGTTCCCGTGGGAGCCGACCCGGGCATCGTCCTCACGGCCACCGGCCCCGACTGCGTACGCAGGTGGGAGGACGTCGCCCTGGGCACACCCGGCGACAGGAACCTCGACCTCGACGCGGACCGGGGCACGGCCCACCCGTGCTGGTCCACCCGCGGCTCGATCGACGACGACCCGGTGGGCGTCGACATCCTCGCCTACCAGGACCTGTGAGGACCCAGCCATGGACACCGATCGAGGCCGGAAGCAACAGCCGCACGAGGGGGGCAACGACCGGCCCTACCTCTACATCCACAGCTACCCGCCGCCCGACCTGCCCGACGTGGGGGAGGACCACGGCGACCGCCCCGTACCCAACAGCGTCTGCTGGTATCTCTGCTCGGGAATCCAGCCGCTGACGGCGTTCCAGCCCGGACAGGACCTGACCGCGCAGGTGGCCATCGGCAACTGGCAGGGCGGAAACAGTCCCTCGATGGCGTACGTCGGCCTGTGGTGGTCCAAGCCGGTGAGCGGACCCGTCATCCCCGACCCGTCGAAGTTCATGGGATTCTCGCCGGTCGCGGTGCCCCCGCACGGCGGCCGGGCCGAGACCACACCCCTCACCGCGCGGATCCCGGCGAGCTCGGGCAACCACATCTGCCTCCTGGCCAAGGTCTGGCACCCACTGGACAACGTGGCCGCCGGAGGCCTCGCGGACCCCGTCAACGACAGGCACTGGGCCCAGCACAACCTGGCCGTCCTGCCGGCCGCCCCCGCCGCGCCGGAGCCCTTCGCGTTCCTCGCGACGAACCCGACGGACGACGAAGTCACGTACCAGATCGGGGTCCGCCCGATGCCCCGGGAACTGTGGGGCAACATCCCCAACGACGAGCGCCTGCGCCCGGTCGAGGCCTCGGCCTGGCTGTCCCTGAAGGACACCACCACCGGGGGAGAGGCTCAGGGGCAGAACGAACTGACCCACACACTCACGCTGAGCCCGATGGAGCAGCGCGACATGGAACTGCTGCTCGTCGTCACCGACGAGGTGGGCAGCGAGGCCTTCGCACCCTTCCAGATCGCCCAGTACCGCAATGAGCGGCCGGTTGGCGGCATAGCCGTGATCGTACGAGGCAGCTGAGCGCCCGGAGCAGCGGGACGGACCAACGACCGGTCCCCACACAGCGCGTCACGCCGGCTCCGCCGGCCTCCTCGACCGGGCAACGGCCAGGACACCGACCTGCTGTCCCTGGGCGCGGCGGTGGAGCACCGGCTGGACGGCCGGCGTCCGCCGCGGTACCTGCCCACGGTTCGGTGCCCCCCAAGAGGGGCCGGCCGACGTAGCGGCGGACTTCGTACTGGTCCAGGCCGCATTCGTTCTTCGCCCGCTGGAAGCACTTCTCGATCTTCCAGCGGCACCGGCAACCTGAACGAGATCGGCGACGGTGGCGTCCAAGGGTGCGGATGCGAGGAAGTGGGCGAGCTCGTCGGGCTTGGTGATGCTGCGGCGGGCAAGCATCCAACGTTGCCGGGTGGGCTCGTCACCGTCGAACTCCCAGACCGCCGGCAGACGGGCGGCAGCCCAGTCGTAGAATCGCGGTCCTTTGGCGCCGTCGCTGCAGGAGAGCCGCTGCCACGCCTCGGCGGGAGCTTGGCCAATGAGGTATTCGATGCGGGGGCCGTGCACCTGCTGGGACTTGGGCACGGCCACGACGTAGGAGAGGCCGGCGTCTTCCAGGAAGCGTCGGAAGCGGGAGTCCTGTCGTAGGCGGCATCGGCCGCTACCCAGGCGACGGGCAGCGGGCCGGCCTGCGCGCGCAGGACCATGGTGCGGGCTAGCTCGTTCTTGGTCGCGAACGGGCGGTTATCGGGGATGCGGGCCGTGCGGCAGCGTTCCGGGTCGTCGGTCCAGGACTTGGGGAGATAGAGCTCGCGATCGACGAGAGCGTGGCCGCGGGTGGTGGCGTAGGCGGCGAATACGCCGATCTGGCAGTTCTCGGTGCGGCCGGCGGTTCCGGAGTACTGCCGTTGCACCCCGGCGGAGGTGGGGCCCTTCTTGACGAAGCCGATGTCATCAACGATCAGGATGCCGTCGTCGGTGCCGAGGTGATCGGCGACGTATCCCTGCAGGTCGTCGCGTATCCCGTCGGCCTCCCAGCGGCTCTTCGCAAAGAGATGCTGCAGCCCGTCGGGCGTGGGGTGCCCAGCGAACTCGGCCAGTTGCCAGGAGTTCTTGCGCCCCACGGGCCCGAGCAGTCCTCGTACGTAGTCCCGCATCCGGCGTCTGGGCTCGACGCGGGAGAAGCGGTGTCCGATCCGCAAGAAGAGTTCTTCCAGGTCTTGTTCCCACTCGGAGGCAGGTACGTCATCGATCACGTGCGATGGCTGTCCCCGTCGCTGTCACTACACACGGCGTGGTCATTCGTTCGCGGGACAGGGCCGGGCGCCCCCGCCCCTCACCAGGCACCATCCAGCTAAAATCCCCACGCTCAAGCCGTTGACCAGGACATACACCGAAGTCCGGCTGGAGTGCTAGAGGCGGGTCAGGCCGCCCTGCCGACCATGCCGTTGCGGAGGTCTTCCCCGCCGACGCGGGGGTGTCCGACGGCTGGCGGCGAGAGGGGGTGGTCGGCGCGTCCAGGCACCCGTCGGGTCACCAGTTGGATGAAGCGGCGCGCCCGGAAATCTGAGATCTGACTTGCTGGTTCCTCTGGCCGTACGTGTCGAAGGACGGGATCGGCGACGCGTGCAATCGCGCGCAGCGTATCCCCGTGGTGCGCTCCGCACACTGGCTGCGGGTACGGCGTATTGCGCCGCATGGCCAGCATGGAGGGTACCGCCGGTTCGGCTGGGCCGGGTCCCTGGTTCTTTGGCCCTTGCATCACGCGGGCAGCGTGCTCACCGAGGACGCCCCCTGGCCTACGGACAGCCAGGATCACAGAACCCACGGCCGCGTGCGCCAACCTCGCCATCGGCGCACAACTGGACGGTTGACGATTTTTACTGCGAGACCCTGGGTTTCACGGTTCTCTCACATAATCGCTTCGGCCAGTGCGATAATCGCCTGGGGGTGCACGGTGGCTTGAGGGTACTCCTCTAGTCGTGGCGCAGAGAATTCGAGATTCAATCCGTCGGGGGGCAGGATGAACGACCGACTGAAGAACAGCCCGGATGCCGAGAACGAAGTCCACGGATTGACGTCATTTGAGGACGACGGCCAGTGCGTTATTACTCCTGTGATCAGTCTTGATGAGGAGACGGCACAGGGAGTGGTTGAGGCCCTGTCGAATCTCGTTCAGGATGGGCACAGAAAAGCAGCCAACAGCACCCCGGATGTAGACGGAATAGTACGAGCTCAGCATTTTGAGGAGGGTGACGTCCTCATGTTGACTCCGCCGAATGACGGTTTTGCAGCCGACCGGTATTTGATGGATTTCTACGACGTCGGCACGAAAGACCTGTGCTCAAGGATGCACTTGCACACCGGAATGCGCTACGTAAGGATCATGACGGGGAAGTGTACGCGGGTGCGCATATCTACATTGACCGAACCGAAGATATTGACGAAGGCTACCGGAGAGAAGGTTGTGCTCGCCACTTTCGTCGATGAGATTACAGACGAGGAAGGGAGGGCGAGGGTAAGATTCAATGCGGTGGTGCCACCCTGCGCTTGGGTAGACATGCAAATTCCGCGAGGGACGTCACATCAATTCAATGCAATCGGCAAGAATGCGGTCATAGACACCGTGCACCCCGAGGAGTCGATTGAACTCTTCCGTGAGCAGGTCAAGAGGATAAACATGATGGCACAGACGATATTCCTTGAGGCGGAGCAGGAGTCCGGAGATTCCTGCGTTTTGCTTTCGACTGAATCTCCGGTCCCCGATGGGCTCAGTTGTCGATGAATCTGGTGAAGTTTTCGTCCCCCTGGCCGCGGGCCAATGCTGAATTGAGGTCCTCGTGCAAGAGGTCTAGGTGCGAGGCCTGTATGCCGGAGGATGACTTCAGAATATTGAAGGCGTACTCGATGTCCTTTGCGGCGAGTTCGAGGCGGAAGTGTGCCGTATGGTCGTGTGAGGCGATCGCGGTGCCAAAGCGATCCAGCATCGCAGAGGCCGAACTCGCGTGGCGTAGGCTTTCGACTATGCGGTCTCGGGGAAGGTCGAGGGCCTGGGCCAGCTTGAGGCCCTCGCCTATGGCTGCGACATTTAATACATGAATTACCTGATTCACTAATTTGGCGGAGAAGCCGGCTCCCACCCGACCCATCCAGAACTGCTTCTGGGAAAGGGAAAGGATCGCCTGTTTGCACGGCTCGCTGATAGACGATCTTTCGCCTCCGATCCACATCGTGAGATTTCCGTTCCTGCCGTGGGCGGTCGACCCGGAAACAGGGCAGTCAATGTAGTCGGCGCCACGCGCCTTCGCGGAGGCCAGAAGTCGCGACGCTTGTTCGGGATCGCCAGTAGAGAAATCCAGCACCTCGACCCCAGTCCTCAACGGGAAGTCGTCCATCGCTTGAGCCACGTCCGTGGACCGAGGCAAGCAAAAGCCGTGGAGATCGACTTTGCCGCCGCTCCACCAACGTGCCCCGGCTTCTACGAGCGCAGCTGCGGTGTCCGTGCCGTGTCCGGACTGTGGAAGGTGAACAGTGAAGCCCTTCTCCATCAACCGGGACACCATCGGCGAACCAAACCTACCGGTACCGAACCACAGAATGCTATACATGTTGGATTCCTTGGTCTCTCAGATCGGCTGGGTCCATATCGTATCGCCACCACGAGACTGTTGGCACAAGAAGGGAAGAATATGAGCGATTCAAGACCTGTCAGGTCGGATGTCGGTCAGGCGGCCCTGACTACGCACTTGATGGGGCGGGTCGTCGCAGTTCGCCGAATGAAGCAGAGCACGTTCTTCGACGTGCGTGACGCGCTGCAGGACCGTCAATGTCTCGCAGGCACTGCAGAATATGATCGATTTGGCATAGGTGTTGGAGATGTTGTTGAAATAGAAGGGAAGCTTGGCAGGTCTGGCACCGGTGACGCGGTCGTTGAGGTTGCCACATTGACCTGTTTAGCCAAGCCATTCGAGCAAGAGTCGCTGACTATGGACTTCCGTGCAGGAGCGCTTCGTAGGACGGGACGCTCTGTAAGGCGGGACCGTGCTAGGGAGCTGCTCGTCGATTCGGAGTTGCGCGCGCGCCTTGCAGTTCGGATCCGCGTCATGAGGTCGATCCGTGAGTCGTTGCTGACTTTCGGGTTTGATGAGGTTGATGTCCCGGTGATCGTTACTGCACCATTCGCTGGCACCGCCAACCTCTTCAGGTTGGATTCTGCCGATCTCGGTTCAGTTGATCTCTATCTGCGTGGCTCGCTCGAGAGCCATCTGAAACAGCTCATGGTGGCCGGGTTTGAAAATGTGTACTGCATGGGGCCATCGTTCCGTAACGAGTCGGCAGAGCTTCACGAGTTTCTTATGGTTGAGGGGATGACGTCCCGATTCTCTCATCATGAGCTGATCGAAATCGTGGAAAAGATTGTGCAGGACGCCGTACTGAGCGTTCGAGGCTTCACAGCGGTGCCGGATAGTCAGGTTGAGGCCCTGGCCATGCCATGGCGCCATGAGAGCTTCTCTTCGATCACGGGCGTGGTCACGCGGGAGAAAGCCGCAGTCAAGCGCGCGTATGGCGAGCTGTGCGGTCCCATTTCCAGCGGATTCAGATCGCCGGTGTTTATTGGTGAGTTTCCTGCAGCTCTATCTCCGTTGGCTAAACGGGATGAATCGACGTCGGGCGATGCAATGAGAGGATTTATGTTCTTCTCTGGATTCAGGATCTGCGAGGTCGTTCAAGAGCAAGTGGATGCAGAGGAGCAACGCGCCGTATTCGAGTGTCAGAGGACCACGATGAGGGAGGGCCGTGATCCGCAGGGTGACTCTTGGAGCTACGACGGTTCATTGCTCGAAGCGCTGAAGCTCGGCTGCCCGCCGCTGTCGGGATTTGGCCTGCACGTTAATCGCCTGGTGGCCGCCATCACGGGTGTAAGCCGCGTGAGCGACGTAGTTCCGTTTCCATTGGCCTCGGGTCCAATAGCCCGCTAAGAGGTCCTAACAGAAGCCGTTGATCATGTGACTGTCGGCTTGGATGCTTGTTGGGTCATCCGTGGCAAAAAGAAACTCCCGGCCGTGAATCGTCTCGGATGAACTGTGGGTGCTCATCGAGCTGTTGTTGCCGGTCCCGGTGCCGAACCTGGTGGCAGGCAGGCCGCGAGTGCCCGACCGGCGGGCTCTGTGCGGGATCCTGTTCGTGCTGCACACCGGCATTCCCAGCAGCCGGGCCGCAATCCGCGGACCGGGTCGGCCAGCCCCTTGGTCGGTGCGCTGAGCCCGCTGCAGGGCCCGGACGGTCAGCGACAGCAGCGCCTCCTGGTGCGACCCGGCTTCACCATCGTCTGCCCCTATCTGCGCGGTTACGGCCGCTCCCGCGGTCCGGCGCCCGCCCCTGCTCATGTCCCGCACTCCAAGCGCGCCCTGGCCGAAGCCATGGCCGCAGTCATGCGGCGCTTGGACACCAGCGCTTCGGGTTCGTCGGTCACGACCGCGGGGGCTGCCGTGGCGCTCCGGCTGGTGCTGGACCACCCGTCGCGGTGACCCGGGTGGCGTTCCTGGAGGGCCTGCCTCTGAGTGAGCACCTGGTCCGCGCCAACGCCTCCATTTCAGGACGTCTCGCGTCGGACGCCTGGGCGGTGTCCGATGGATCGTTCCCGGCTCTTGATAGCTCAGTGATTCGTGCACTCCGGGGTTGTGGCAGGGGGTCGGTCGCGTCGTCTGAAGGGTCGGTCATGATGGTGCCGAGTAACAGCAACTGCGACGAAGGCGGCATGACATGGCTTATGGCTACATCGGTTCGATGAAGACTCAGCCGGGCAAGCGCGACGACGTGGTTGCGATCCTGCTCTCGGGAGCCGATAGTCTCCGCGAGCTTGGCTGCAGAAGCTACGTGGTGGGTCTGGCCGACGATGACCTGGACACGATCGTGGTCACGGAGGTCTGGGATTCGAAGGACCACCACGACGCATCCCTGCGGTTGCCCGAGGCCAAGCAAGCGATCGCTGCTGCCATGCCCATGCTCACCGGCGAGTTCACCAGTCGTGAACTGGTCATCGTCGGCGGCCTCGGTGCTGGTGACTGACGCATCATGTTTCGAGCCGGAGGAAGATGGCTGCGACGTGGAGTGCGGCCTGATAGTTCGTGGCGAGTTTGTCGGTGCGCATGGCAATGCCGCGCCAATGTTTGAGCCGGTTGATGCAGCGTTCGCCAGAGTTGCGGAGGCGGTAAGCACTACGGTCGAGGGCGACCGGGCGGCCGCTGCGCCGGCCGCGGCGCTTCCGGTTGGCTTGCTGGTCACCAGGTTCGGGAATGACCGGGCGGATTCCGCGCCTGCGCAGGTGGCGCGGATCGCTCGAGCTGAGTAGGCGCGGTCGGCGAGCACGGTGTCGGGACGGACACGAGGCCGACCGACCGGGCGCGGGACACAGATAGCGGCCATGACACGCTCGAACTGCGGTGCGTCACCTGCTTGTCCAGCGGCGACTACAAAGGTGATTGGGCGGCATCGGGCGTCGGTGACCAGGTGGAGATTCGTGCTCAGTCCGCCGCGAGATCGGCCGGGAGCGTGGTCGTCCGGCTCCCCGGCCGGAGCCCCCTTCTTCGCGGCATCGGCGGCGTACTGGTGGACGCGGACCTGGTGGGTGCGGACGACCGTGGAATCGACGCCCGCAAGCCAGTCCAGATCGCCATCCGCGTCCGCGCGGGCCTGCAAAGCGACGAAGGCGCGGTATCAGGTGCCATCGCGGGCCCAATGGGTGAACCGGTCAACACCGTCTGCCAGGAAACATTCGTCAGGCAAGTCACGCCAGGCGAGGTTGTTGCGGTATTTG
This sequence comes from Streptomyces sp. NBC_01257, assembly GCF_035917255.1. Lineage (NCBI taxonomy): Bacteria > Bacillati > Actinomycetota > Actinomycetes > Kitasatosporales > Streptomycetaceae > Streptomyces > Streptomyces sp. NBC_01257. The sequence goes on along the minus strand of NZ_CP108472.1, from coordinate 100,054 downwards.
AACGCCACCGCGTCGATCACCCGCGGTGATCCGTCTACCGCCGGCCCCGACGAGGTGTCCGGTCCGGTAGTAGTGGCTCGATCAGTCTCCACTGGCCATCACTCAGGCGCCCACGAACACCCACGCCACGCAAAGGCGACCATCTGATCCATCAGACACGGCCTGGTTGCTCAGCCTCGCGGGCGTTCAGGCCGACCTTGTTGTCAGCTGCTCCTGTGCTCGAACACCCCGGCCCCCGTGAAGGAGAGGCATGGAGCCGGGGCGTTCCAGTCACCGCTGTCGCAACTCGCCGAACCAACGCACGATCGACGATGTGGCTGCCACGTTGGACCCCAGGTGACGGGATCCTTGGTGATCGACGGCTCCCAAATCGATGACCGGTGCGTCTACGCCTCTCTTGAGCAGCGCGGCCTTGCAGGCGTCGGTGTTCCCGGTCGCGGCCTGCTCGTCCCCGGTCGCCATGTAGAGACGCACCGGGGCGTGAGGTGTCCAGTCGGTGCATACGGCGTCCGTTGTGCGTAGTGCCTCTGCCAGCGGCCCTGTCCGCTGTGCGAGCAGGTGGCGGCCGTGCTCGGTCAGCAGGTCATCCACGGCGCCGGGGGTGCCGCGCATCAGTTGCTCTCCCGTGTGGGCGCCGTCGAAGAGGGCCTCGACAGTGCTGTCATAAGGGGCTCGAAAGACCTCGCCAGGGCTGTCGTAGAGGTGGTGGAGTCGGTTGAACGCGACCAGTGTGTATGCCGCGTACAGCACGCTGGACTTGGGTTCCAGCTTCCCCTCGAGCATCGCGGGCAATTCCGTGCCACCGAAGTCGTAGGCGCCGCTGACCGGTGCCAGCGCGCCCAGCCTGAACCAGCGGTCCGCGCCGCGCTCCAGAGCCCGGCCGAGTCCCAGAGCTGCCGAGGCGCCCTGCGAGAAGCCGGTGACCATGACGTCGCGCTCCAGCGTGTGCCCGGTCCGGGGCGCGAAGGCGCGGGCCGCCCTAAGCATGTCCAGGGAGGCCGTGGTCTCGGAGCCGACATCCATCCAGGGGTGCAAGCCGGGCCCCTTGCCCATCCCCAGGTAATCGGGCGCGACACCTGCGGCGCCGGCAGCCGCATGCGCGATCACTGGAGCGGACACGAACTTCGCACGCTGCATGGACGGCGAATCGTCCTTGTGGCTTCCGGTGCCGTGTGCGAAGGAGACCGCCTGCAGCCGTCTCTCGCTGTTGAGCGGTATCGCGAACAGCCCGCTGGCTGTGGTCGGCCGTCCGTACACATCAATGGTCCGGTAGACCAGCCGGTACGCGACCACGCCATACCGGACAGTGTCGTTCTCAAATCCGGCCGCGCCCAGGTCACCCGCCACGGCCTGCGGGCTCGCGAGCGTGTACAGCTTTTCGAAGGACACCAGCGTGCCTCGGCCATGCTCCTTGTGCTGCTCCTGGGCATGGGCGACGGGGGGAGTGGCGGCAGTGGCGACGGCCGGTGCGCTCAGCAACAGGCAGCAGCAGACGGCTGTCATCTGCGCCCGGCGGCGGCCGCCGTACGGGGACCTTTTGCGCGAGGATGTCGAGGTGAGGATGACCATCAGTTCTCCCAAGTGCGGCTCGATGCGTACGCCTTAAGCCTCACGCGTCACGAACTCCGACGCACGGGTGGACGCCCCCGGATCGTGCTGGTGCCTGCCCCCGCTCGCAACGAGCTTGCTTGTGTTGCTGCCCTTTGGTCGGCACCTCGACCCCGGCTCGCCCCGGCAAGCGTGCACAGTTGTCGGCTCACGTCCCGCGCTGAGAGACACCGCGGGGGCCACACCAGGAGATGTCGAGCCGGGCACTGACGCAGACACGCTGAAGGGCCCTTCGCCTGACGTCTGGGCGAGCGGGACGCCAGGCAGGCAGAGCACCACAGGGCAGCGCATCCGCGAGTCCTACCGCAAGTACCGCCACGAGTACGGGCAGCAGGGCCTGGAGGAGAAGCTCCGGGAGCGCTTGTTCAGCCGGATGTTCACGCCGGACGACCTTGTCCACTGTTTCGTCGGGAACCTGGCCAAGCGCCCTGGGTGCCTCGAATGTGCCATGCGTCAGTGAGTCACTGGTGTCCGGAACGGATCAGGGGGCAGTCAGGGATCACTCGGGGACGGCCCCGATGCTCGGTCCTGGACGCGCTGGCAGCGTGAGGAGCATGAGACCAACGCGTATGTCACGAAGGGCCTTTGCGGGCGCCGCCCTGTCAGGAGCGGCGGCGCTGGCCGCCACTACTGTTCTACCCACGCGCCGGGCCATCGCATCTCCAGTGCCTTCCGCTCCTCTCCCACCACTGAATGCCGCCGTGCTGCGCGCGGCGATCGACGACCTGGAGCGTCCGCCCTCGACCGCAGCCCAATTGCGAGTCGGCGGTACGGCCGGCTACTGGCGTGGTGCCGAGGGTGTGGCTGACGTCGAGACGCGACGGCCGGTCACGGTGTACGACAAGGTCCGCATCGGCAGCATCACCAAGGCCTTCGTCGCCACGGTGGTGTTGCAACTCGTAGGTGAAGGACGGGTCGGCCTGGACGCACCGGTACAGCGCGTCCTGCCGGGGCTGCTGCCGGCCCGGTTCTCGCCCGTCACCGTGGCACATCTGCTGAACCACACCAGCGGATTGCCGGATCACGTCGGCATCCCCGAACCGGTATCCGCAGAGGACGTCTTCCGCCACCGTTTCGACCACTGGTCGCCGCAGGAGTGGGTGGCGACGGTGACAAACGGGCCGCTGAAGTTCGCCCCGGGTACGGGACAGGAGTACCGCGGCATTAACTATGCTCTGGCCGCACTGATCATCGACAAGGTGACCGGCCGTCCGTACGGAGAGGCGGTCAAGGCCCGCATCCTGCGCCCGCTGGACCTGGCCCACACTGTCGTGCCCGGCAACGATCTGCGTATTCGGGGTCGCCACGTGCGTGGATACCTGGCGATGGCCGACGGTGGCCTGCGGGACATCACCGCGTACGACCAATCGTCCGCTCGGGGCGAGGGCGACATGATCTCCACCACGGGTGACCTCGACCGGATGCTCGTTGCCCTGTTCTCCGGCGAACTGCTCCCGCCGGAGCTACTTCAGCTGATGTTCACCCTGCCACCGGACGACGTGCGCATGCTGGACGGCTCTCCGGCTCGCTACAGCGCCGGGCTTCAGCAGGTCACCGTCAATGGTGTAACTCTCTGGGGCAAAACCGGCGAGACGTATGGCTATAAGAACGCCGCGTTCTCCACTCGTGACCAACAACGGCGCTTCGTGCTTTCCTGCAACCCGACGACCGCCCGCAACGGTGAGGAGAGCCAAATGATCGCTCGGGTTGCAGACCTACTCACCCGCACCTGAGTACAGAAAGTGTGGCGACCGGGACCGCTGCGGACAAGTTCGTCGTCGCACGAGCTCGCCCCAGGCACTACAGCCGCCCTCGGCCGCCTCGCGCACGAGAAGCCAACCGCCTTAGCAGAAGGCGCGATCCATGTCGTTGTCCGCAGGATCGCGACCCGGTCAAGCCCAAGCGATACACGCAGGCTAGCGATGACGGCACCTGCGATCAGGGAAAAGAGCAGTGCTCCGAGAACGTCGGGGCGAACCGCAGGGCGAGGCGGGCTGGACCGGTCGTGGTCCGGTGGACCTTGCTGGTCAGACCACCGCGTGAGAGACCCAGCGCCGCTGCCTTGCGCCGGACCCGGCGGCGCCGACGCAGCCGTCGGCGCTCGGCCCGCTCCTACTCACAGATCGGCGAGTCGACGGTCTCCGGGATGATTAGCCCGGTTTTCGTGGCCCCTTCTTCTGCTTCTTCTGCGCCGCGGCCTCTTCCTGCACCGCCAGGACCTCCGGTTCCACCACCATCCCAGCCGCTTCGCGATGTGCGCGGGCCACCGCGGAGCCCAGGCTGATCAGGGACATGCCTGCCTGGCCGCGCCGCGCGGTCTCGACGACCACCCCCTCCATCGGCCCGGCGAGCATGCCGACGTCGCGCCGCTGGGCGAAGTGGCTGTAGATCGTCTGCCGGGCCCTGAACTCCTCAGGCTTTTCGCGCCATTGGCTACCAGCGCGGATCCGAGAGATAGCGCCCTGGAACTCTTCGTGCAAGCGCTGCGGGCAAGGGCCGTACCGTCCGATCGGCAGGAATGGCTCTATCAGTTCCCACTCGGCATCGCTCGGTTCACGTCGCGTCACCGGAGGGTTGTACCAGCTCGGCGTGGCGCTCGGGTCCGAAACAGACCGCATTGATCACGATTCCAGACAGGACCTAGGAGGTATTTGCGCTGTACTCGTAGAGGCTGATTGGGAACCGGCTCGGCTGCACCCGTCCCACGCGGGCGTTCATCGAGTGTGCCGGTTACGGTTCCTCCGTGGCAGACGAACCGATAACCATCAAGTTCACGCGCGATCAGGCTCTTGTGCTGTCGGACTGGCTCTACCGTGCGATGAACCAGTCCGACGTGCTGGATGACCTGCTGAAGACGGACCGTGCAGTCTGGTCTCCGATCTACACAATGTCCGGGGCGCTGGAGACGACGCTCGCTGAGGTCTTCATGCCGGACTATGACGAGCGTTTGAAGGCGGCGCGTGAGCGCCTGCTGGTCGAGATGTACGGCTCGGATGAGGAAGCAGGGACGGGGGAGGCGGCGTCCTGACGCGGGATCGAGGCGTCGGTCGAGCCGATGAAATGATCTTGGTGTGACGCGTGGTGATCTGACGGACGAGCAGTGGGAGCGGGTGGAGTTGCTGTTGCCGCTGTTGCCGAAGATGGGTCGGCCGCCGAGGGACCGAGGGCAGGTCTTCGGCGGGATTTGGTGGTGGGCCAGAACCGGTTCGCCGTGGCGGGATGTCTCCGGCCCGGTACGAGCCGTGGGAGGCCGCTTACTCGGTCTTCCGGCGCTGTCAGATCAACGGGACCTGGGCCTGCGTCCTGGGCGAACTCCGGGTCGAGGCTGACGCAGACGGCGTGATCGTGGGAGGTTCTGCTCGACCCGACGGTTTGCCGGGCGCATCAGCATGCCGCCGGTGCCCGCAGAAAGGGGATCACGATCCGGGCTGGACGTGTGCGAACTATCTGGCGGCGGAGCCGTACGATCGTGCGCTGGGCCGCTCGCGCGGAGGCCTGAGTACCAAGCTCCACTTGGCGGTGGCCGGCTCCGGGCACGTCCTGGCTGTCACGGTCACCGGCGGACAGCGCGGAGGCGCCCCGCAGTTCACCCGGCTTGTGGATCGAATCCGCGTCGCCCGGACCAGCGGCGGACGCACGCACACCCGGCCCTCGCGCGTGATCGCCGACCCTGCGTGCTCCTCCCGGGTGATCCGGGCCTGCCTGCGCCGCCTCCAGATCCCGCACACGATCCCGGGAAACCGCAACTGGGCCGGCCACCGGCTCCGCCAGGCACGGCAGGTGGTCGCCCGCCCGGCTTTGACCGCGAGCTCTGCAAGCGCAGGTAAAAAGTCGGGTGCCGGATCGGGCTGCTCAAGCAGGCGGGCGGCAGTCTCGTCCGCGGTCCCTTGCCGCTATCACGTGGCTTTCGGCGGCTCCTACAGCTCGCCCAGTCGCTTGTTCATCGTGTCGAGCGTCGGCCAAGGAGGACCGTCGTGCAATGCGTGCAGGAACTCTTCTCCGAAGCGCCTCCCGTTCGGAAACTGGTCGCCAAGCTCCCAACGCCACGCGGCGACCATTGCGAGGACGAGCTGTCGGCACTCGTCCAGCAGCTCTTGGTCGATGCTCGGGTAGTGCGCGCAGACTGCCTCGGGAACATGGGCGAGGTCGAATTCGACGGGGCCGCGGCAGCACGTCTCAAGGTCGATGAACAACGGGCCGTTCTTCGTGCTGAGCACATTGCCTGGATGTGGCTCGCCGTGGATGAGTTGCTCCACGGCACCGCGCTCGTCGATCGCCCGTCGCAGGCTTGCCAGCTTGCCTCCGAGGAAAGCGCGGTCCGGGCCGGCGAGCTCCGGCGAGCGATCCGGGTCGGCGACAACTTCTTCCGCCTCCGTGATCCGGTCCGTGAACCTCAGGCTTGGCACATCGACCTCGCGCATGCCGGCATGCAGCTGCTCCAGAGCCATGGCGTAGTCGACTGGTGAGAGGTGCGGCGTCACAGGCTCGTAGTAGGTCCACAAGGTAACTACGAAGCCATCGCGCATGTACACACGCGGGTCCACCCGAGGTTCCAAGGGACATACAGGGCATCCGACCTCGGCGAGCCGCTGAGCGAGTTCGACTTCGAACTGTGCGACCTCTTGTCCCACAGGGGCGACTCGGGCAAAGACGCCGCATGGCGTCAGCCGCAGTGCCAGCTTGTTCGAGTTGTGGAGAACGATCGCGTCGTCGGCCGGCAGGCCGAGTGATGAAGCGACCGAAGTCGCAGCCGCGATCGCACGCGCGATGTCGGTCATCTCCATCCGCGAATCTTGGCATGGATGAGCGGAGGCGGGGCCAACCAGCGGGGAACAGGTGCCAACTGATCGCGGCTCGGTACAGGCGCCCGCCATGTATGAGAGCGCTGGCCCGCAGGTTCGCCCCCCTCACTGAGATGGTCAACAAGGCTGTATGTGTGTGCCGCGGGGCCGGTGCCAAGCCGGTATGGCCGTGGTGGTCGGGCATTAGCGCCACCGAAGGGACGGGCGACCGCTGCTGGCAGTCCCTCTCGCGGCGCTGCGACTTCGAGCACACGCCTCGCCTGTTCAAGCGGACAATGGGCTGGACCAAGCCCCGGACTACAACTCGGAGACGGCCGATCGGTGGACTTGGCTGGTGATCGCCGCCCATGCCCAGCCTCGCCTGACGCGACCACTGGCCATGGACCGCCGGCGGCCCTGGGAGCCGTCTGGGCCACACAAACGGACACATGCCCGCGTTCGCAGAGGGCTCAGGATGCTGCACGCGAAGACCGGGTTTCCAGCCGGTGAACCGGAACCGATCCGGTTCCGGCCGGGCGGGCCGCCGGGCGCGAAGAGCTGCTGCCCGGCCACCGGGAGGTGCTACTGACGGACCGCGGAGATCAGGCCGCCGGGCTGTTCGTCGCGCTGCGGTGGGGTGGTGATCGGACGGTTGTAGGCGGCAGCGCGCTCGCGCAGGGTGTGGCTGTCGGCCTCCCAGCCGTGCCCGGCCAGCCAGGCCACCGGGTCGTCGGGCATCTCCGAGACCCACATGGATGCTGCCGATCCCGGCGCGGCGTCCGTGCCGAAGCGCTCGAGCACGCCGCGCGAGCCCAAGGTCAGTCCCATCCGACTTCCTGAGGCCGACTGTGTGCTGATCCGGGCCAGCAGTAGTTCCACCGCGTCCTCGGGCAGATAGATCAGTAGTCCTTCGGCGATCCACGCTGTTGGCTCGGCCGGGTCGTGCCCTGCGGCGGCCAGTGCGGCCGGCCAGTCCTCACGCAGATCCACCGCGACGGTGATCCGCTCGCAGCGTGCGACGGCCCGCTCCTGGCGCAGCACCGAAGCCTTGAAGTCCAGTGGTGCAGCGGTGTCGACCTCGAACAGCCGGGTGCCCTCGGGCCAGTCCATCCGGAAGGCCCGGCTGTCCATGCCGGCGCCGAGCAGCACGACCTGCCGGACCCCGGAAGCGGAGGCTTGCTGCAACAGGTCGTCGAGGAACTTCGTCCTGATGACGATGGAGAGTGACACGGCCAGCCGACGGCGTCGCGCGGCCTCGTCATCGGGCAGCGGCGGCGAGGAGGGCCACAGGCCGCCGGCTGCGGCGAAGGCCTGTGCCAGGGGGTCGCGGAACAGTGCGTTCTCCCGCCCGGTCTCCAGCGCCCGCACCCTGGCCACCCCCACCGCCGTGGCCCACACTCCCGACGGCTGCACCTGCTCCTGCTCCTGCTCATTAGCCACTGCGCCAGCCTAGATGATCGATTCGGAGGGGCCCGATGAGGGAGGCCGGGCTCATTCGCGGCCAGTCAGCCATGTCAGCCATGGGCACTGACCGCCTACGACCAGTAGAACCACTGTTGGACGAAGATCAACAGCCATTCTGTGTACGCGATCACACGAAGTGGACGAGAGCCGACTCGGGTTCTGGCACAGGTTCGGTGGTCCTTGACTGTGGGGCACCGGTTAGATCGCGAAGAGGGTTTCGTCTTGTGGCGGGATCGGAGGGGCAAGGACGTCCCGAAGGCGGGCGATGTGCTGGCGCCACTTCGAGCCGTCTGGAGCTTGTGCCCACAGCTCGGCAAGTTCCGACAGATCGGAGACGGCTTGGTCCAGAGCGTCGACGGCGAGCGGTCTAAGGTCTGCGGGCAGCTCCGGTAGCGGCTTTGATGGGCCGTAGTCCGAGCAAGTCGGCTCGCCGTCAGGGTGCTGGGCGACGACCAGGGCAGCCGCGGCCACTGCTTGCTCGCCGTCGGAGGCATCCAGGTGGTCCGCAGAGTCGGCGGCGCGTTTGATTGCGCTGCGGATCATGGATTCACGTGCTTCCGATGCTGCGTCGTCCAGGGCACTGCTGAAGTCGGCGGCGGTGTCGTTGTCGAAGGGGCCGATGTCCCAGGTGCCCATGTCTCTCCTCGTGTGGCTGTCCGGGGATCGTCGCATTGACCACCGACAGTGCGGTCAGGAGGCAAGCAGAACCCGCTTGCGCAGGAGCTTGAAGCGCGCGCGTCCGTACATCTGGCGCTTGATCATTTTGATGCGGTTGACGTTCCCTTCCACGATGCCTGAGGTCCGGGGCCACTGGGCGATGAGTTCGGCCACTCGCGGCCGCTCCTGTCAGAAGTGCAGGCCGCGACAACAGCCTGGGGCAGATCCGGGGTACTCCCGGAAACCGTGTGGATGCCGCCGGTCCAGCAGCCGGCGTTGAAACGACGTTCATCGAGTGCCATCTTCTTAAGAACTCCGAAGTCAGCGGCCGACGGTGCCGGAGGGGTTGCACGTAGAAGGGTGGGCCTTCGGAGTATCGGCTTCGCGGCGAGGGACGGGTTCTGATTCGGTAATGCGCTGTGGTCGAGGACGTCGCGGAGGCGGTGACGTCCCGGAGCCATTTGGGCCGTCTGCGGGCTTGGCCCGACATCTGGGCGAGTTCAGACAGCCCGGCGACCACCTGGTCCAGGGCATCGACTGTGAGCTGGTGGAGGTCTGCGGGGAGATCCGGTATGAGCTCACCCCGAACAGCGTGCGGTCGACAGCCAGATACCCCGTACGCGTCGGCGCACCGCGACGACGACATCGATGGCGCATACCGAGACTGGCTCACCCCGGCCTGGCCGCTCCGGGGGTGGATTCACTCATACGGTGGCGGCTTGAAGAGCCCTGGCCAGGAAGGCCCAATCCCCTTGTTCTGGAAGCTCTTTCCCGGAGTCCGGTACCAGCCCGGCGAGTCATCCATCCACGCAGCCAGGGCTCCAAGGAAGTGATCGAGGCTCTGGTTCTCCCATTCGTTTCCCCGGCGGAGGTAGTCCTGATGCAGTTCTCGGACGAAGGCGACCAGCTCCTCGCGGCTTCTGGCCTCGCTGCCGGGAGTGAGTGACATGAAGGGAAGGTACCGGCCCACGAGGATCCCGGGTGGCGGGGGCCAAGTTCGTGAGGCCGGCGCCTCAGAAGTCGCGAACTCAGGCGCTTTCGTCGGGGACTGCTTCGGGGCTGCGCCTGGGCTGCGATCGCCTACGGCTGGGGGCTGGGCAGGCCAGTCGGTTCACGCACCCCGCAGCAGACCCGGTGGGGGAGCGGCGGGGTGCGTGACTTCAACGGTTCTGATCTCCGAGGTGCCCGCCCGCAAGTGGTCTGCTACACCTCGTTGAAGCCACGCGACGCGTCGTAGATGTCCGCATCGATGATGACCAGGAAGAAGCTCGTCACCACGTAGTTGATCATTATGTGGTTGTCCCAGACTTCGCGTGTCACAGTGTCAGTCGTGAAGGCAAGATAGCTGCCGCCCCCCTCAGGATCGGCGGCAATCCTGTCAACGAGGCGCATGAACGTCTCCCGATCTGTGGCCGGCATGTAGTGGTCCCGAAACCGGGCAACCTGCTCTGTGAACCGCACCTGTCTCTTCATCGGCGGGATTGTATGGAAGCGACGAAAGCATCTGCCCAGCGGGATGCCACCACCGTCCCCCGCATGCGACGCATACCCGTCGACTACAGCCGACCCGCCACCCGCGGACCGACCCGCTTCGACATCCCCAGGAAGCGCCGCCGCCGCCGCGTTCGAACCGTGCCCACCGGGCGGTACCTGTGACCGGGCCCGGCAGAAGCCGGGCGGCGAACAGGCGGGCCACCAAGGGACTCCGTGGGAGAGCGAACTCCGCCCCGCCGGCGAGCACATCGTTCCCGACTACGCACCCTCACCGCGGGCCAACCGGGCCTTGCGGCGATCAGCAGCATGGAGGAAGAAGTGACCAACCCGCCCGGCTCAACCAGCGAGCAGCTCCCCGACGGCATCCTCGCCCTCCTGGGCCCCCGCACCTACCTGTCGACCGCCTGCGAAACCGCGCTGCTCCTGACGAAGGCCATCGCCCGCAACCCCGACCGCGACGACCTCCCAGGGGTGCGGGACCGCATGCACGCCAGGTGCAGGCTCAACCACAAATTCACTGGGGCGCTGTGCAGCTGCCCGTGTCACCCACAGGCCGACTGAGCCAAGCGGTGAAGCTGGTGTCGTACCTCATCCGTGCCGCGAAACCGGCGCCCACCCCTGTCCCTGCCCCCTGCCCCCTGACCGTGAAAGCGCAGTTATCAGAGTCGGAGGGGCAGCAGCCTCTCGGGCGGCGTAGCTCCCGTAGATGAAACCAGATGTGACGGGATGTGACGGGGTGTTGTGGTTACGTGTTGCAGTGGCCGTTCACAGGTGGCTGTCGAGGAGTTTCCGTATCTCGGAGGTGGTCATGGGCCCGGTGGCGTGCGCGACTGTCTTTCCCTCCTTCAGCAGGATGCAGGACGGGGCTTCGGTGATTTCGTATTGCTTGATTGCGGCCGGACAACGTGTGATGTCGGCGCGGACGGCCGTCAGGCGGTCTGTGTAGTGGTCGGCGATGCCACCCACGATGAGGTCCATCTCGCGGCAGGGTTCGATCGCCTTGGGCCACGTCCCGGTGAAGTATGCGAGGACCGGAAGTGTGCTCATCTTGAGGATGAAATTGAACTCGGCATCCTCACGGGGGCGGTGTACCCGCTTCGCCATGGAATTCTCCTGACCTCGCGTTTTGTCGTTCCATCCCCATCATCCCTTGCGCGGTGTGCCGGGTCGGCCCCCTCTGTCGGGATGGGGCCGGCCTGGCAGTCGAAGGGGGAACTGCGCGTCGACGCGGACCGTCTGGCGGGCTTCGACCGGGACATGAAGCGCGCCGGATTGCCCTTTTGGCTGGAGGCTCTCCGAGCGCTGGCCGGTGGCCCTGGCAAAAGCCGTGTGAGCAGGTGGGGGGCGTTTGCCTGAGGTGCGATGGTGCGTGGCGGGGCACGCAGGGGCTTTTGTTACGGCTCGGGAGTGTCTGGGGCGCCGGGTGCTGGGCCGTCGGTGGTGCCCGTGGTGAGGGTCTGGTGATGCTCGCCGAACCTTCTGGGATCGTCGCGGAGGCGGATCGGTGGGTGGCCTGGCGGTGGAGGGCTGCCTGGCCCAGGGTGGTGCCTGCCCGGGTCTGTGACGGCTACGGAGTGGGTTGTACCGGAAGTGGCTGAAGGGCTGGCTGGATGGTTGCGCCCGGCGGGGGAGCGGAGGCGTGAGCGGAGGTGGGACCGCGGTAATTCGGAAACCGGCTGTTGGCCCAGGTCAGCCCCTGTGGGCAAGCCTCTTTGCGGCGATGACACCTCTTTCTCACGCGGTGGCCGTAGGGGAGGGGCTTTGGTGGCAGCTTGGTGGCAGCTGAGGGCGGTGCTGGTGCCGGGGCTGGTGTGATGGTTGGTGGCGGCTGGAAGGCTGTCCGGGTGAACTCCGGTGGTGAATGGGTGCTGAGCCGCCGCAACCATGACGCCGGCCCCGTTCCTGCTTCTGCTCCCAGCCCCGCTCCTGCTTCTGCTTCCGTATCGGATGTCCGCAGTTTTGGTCGGTGGACCGGTGGACCGGTGGATCGTTGGGCGGGCTGCTGCTCGGCGTCACGGGCGGGTGGGCGGGGGATGTCGAGTACGGCGTCGCCCTGACGGCCGAGTTCGTGCGGTGGCCCGGCGGCTGTGGCCTGTGCGGTCTGCGCCCTGTTGGATTTCGCACAAGCGAACTGGGCCGCAGCTTGTCGATGGCGGGTCCAGCACATGGGGTGCGGGGGAGTGGCAGGCTCTGGTGAGAGATCCGGGCAGTACGCAGACCCCACGCGGCCAGGAATTTCATACCAGGCCCTGGTTCAGCCGGTGATTTTGTGGGTGGTGATGTGGATGTATTGGACGTCGAGTTCGTCGGCGATGGTGGTGAGGGTGTCGGCGAGGGCCCGGACGGTGACGGGCTCCAGACTGACGGCGGCGCCTTCTTCTGCGACACGTACGGGGATGCCGTCGCGTGTGCCGGCTGCCCAGCTATGGGCGATGGAGCGCAGGAGCGCGGTGACGTGGTCGGCGGGTACGGTCAGTCGCCCGTCGGTCTCAATACTGACCTCAGGAGCCGCGAGCTGCGCCTCGTGTTCTTCCTCTCCGGGATTCATGCCGCCTATTACATGCTCAGCTTCCGCAGCGGGTCCAGCTGGGCCTGGGTGAGGTTGTCGCGTCTGGATTTGGTGTTCGATGCCCACGCGTCGGGCGCATCGGGTTCGCCGGTGGCTCCGGCTGCGGGTGGCTGCAGCAGGTGCTGGTTCGGTGCGTTGGCTGCGTCGGTGTATTCGGGCAGTTCGATGACGGTGACGCCGGCGTTGTGGAGGAGTTAGGTGCCCTGTGCTCCGGAGACGAAGGTGTTGGGTTCCCGCCATGCGGTGACGGCCTGGCGGATCCCGGCTTCCTGGATGAGCTGGGCGGACGGGCGGGTTGTGAGGTGCGTTTCGCACAGGTTTCCGGCGAGTTGTGGGGTTTCGCCCCGTTCTGGCGCCGCTCATCGTGGCCGAGTCTGGTGAGGGCGCCTTTTTCGGTGTGGTCGTGGGGGTCGTTCTTACGGGAGTAGCCGCGGGCCAGCTCGGTTCCGTTTTCGGTGACGATGGTCGCGCAGATGCTGAACGCGGTGTCGGAGGGTGGGCATTGGGTGGCGAGTTCACAGGCGACGGTGAGCCGGGCCGGGTCGGTGGTGGTGGCCTCGGGTCCGGGGCCGGGCCTGTCACAGCCGGTGGGGCAGGGGTGATCGGTCATCGGGGCTCCGTGGTGATGTCTTTGGGTGCGTACCGCGGGAGTGCCGCGTCGCCGGTCTGCCGGGTTTCCAGCAGCCGGAGCGGGAGCGGGTGCAGGGCCTGCCCGTGTGGTGGGCCGGGCCGAGTATCCGTATGGCGTCGCTCTGTCCGGCCAGGAGCGGGGGTGATGACGAGGTGGAGTGTGTCGGCGAGATGCTGTTCGAGGAGCTGGGTGTGGGTGGTGTGGTCGCGTTCGGCCATCGGCCGCCGTACCCCGTGCAGGTTGGCCAGGACATCGAGCGCGACCTGCCATGTTGCATCGTGCGGGACACCCTGAATGGTGGCGAGGGGCCCGAGTGTTTTGCCTGCCCTCGTGGCGGCTTTGCTGCCAACGGCCAGGTCGACGTGGCCGAGGTCCTGCGGGTTGGGCAGCAGCAGCCGGTCCTGTCCGGGGTGGGTGTCGAGACAGCTGTCGGGGGAGGTGGTGGTGGAGAGCGGGACATGCGGGCGGGGTGTGGTGCGTCTGCACGGCATGGGTGGGAAGGGCAGCGTTTCAGGCGGGGTGGGCAACGATCCGGTCGGGAGCTTCCCGGAACGGTGCGGCGCCTTGTTCACGGGCGGCGGGGCAAGGGTGTGATCGGGGTGGTCGAGCCGGCTGATGATGCGGGCGGTGCCGGGGTTCGGCGGCAATCGGGCCGGGCCGCAGACCGGGCCGGGCCGCGAGTACGGGGTTGCTGGCCCCGGCCCGGAGTTACGCCGGGTCACGGTGCCCGTGGGCGCGGCCGTCGCCCGGCTGTGCTGCACGATCGCCGACGCGTTCGCGCTGAAGGGTGCGCTGTGCCAGCCGGCGCAGCACCACTGGCCAGGCCCTGGCCGCAGCGCGGCAAGGGCGGCATGTGGTGGTGTGCGACGACGCCCAGGCGCAGCACCACTGGCCGGTCCTAGCCGCGGTGCTGCAAAGCCCGCATGTGCTGGTGTGCGACGACGCCCAGCGCCTGTTCCTGCCTGGCCTGGATTACCTGTGCCGTCTGGCCACCGGCCCCGGCGCGCCCACTGCTCTCCTCCTGGCCGGAACCGGAAGCACGCTGGCGGTCCACCGATATGCAGTCCGGCTGTCAACTGCCCTGGAGAACGGCGGAAATCTCAGACGGCGATGCTGGAAGCGTCGGCCGGCTGCCACCCTTTCCATGGCGGGTGGGGGCGCGTCCCGATGGGGGCGCCAGGGTGGGACGGCCCGGAGGGGCACCGGACCAGTGGGGTGCGGGCGCCGAGGTGGCGTCCGGTGCGGGAACAAGACAGGACCTCTTCGGCGAGTTCGCGCATCACCTCTTCGCCCACGTGCGCCTGACCGCTCAGAAGTCGGCGGGACCCGGGCCGGCAACCTGGCGCGGGCCGGCGGCCGGGCGGCGGGGGGACAGACCAGTGAGTTCGCCGGGAGCGGCTTGGGTGAGGGCCGTCAGAGGTCGGGGAGAGGGAGTACGTACACGTACCCCACCTCCAACCTTTAAACGGTCCAACGGTTCGCGAGCGCCCCCCGACGTGCCGCCAGGGCCCTTCTAAAAGGGGGCTCCGGAACCGGTTCCGGCAGCGAATCACATGTAACTGCCCCATCTGTGTGCCCGTATATCAGATTGGGTCCCGGCTGTCGCCAGTCTGGTGCGCGTGAGGAGTCAATCGCTGATTTAGTCAGTGATGGGCGGAAACATTCGCCAAGTCCACCTTGTTTTGACCATTGACCCTAGAAAAGACGGCTCTTAGGGTCGGCTTCATTCCCGCCGAGCGGGAGCCCCTTCATGAACCTCGGGGGCCGGAGGTATGCCCGCTCGGCGTGAACATCCTTTGCGGACAATGTGGTTGCGAGAGGACTTACTGATATGTACTCCACGAGATCGGTCAGAGGGACCCGTCGAGGCCGGGCGATGGCGCTCGCGGCGGCCACCGCGGTCGTCGCGACGTTCGTCCTCACCGGAGCCCCTGCGGCGACCGCGGCGACCTCCGACCCCAACCCAGCCGCACTGGAGCTGAAGAACGCGGCACTCTCGCGTGAAGCGGCAACCCAGGGGATGGTGCTTCTCGAGAATCACGATCAAGCGCTGCCGATCTCCCGCAAGGGCAACGTGGCGCTCTTCGGTGTCGGTGCCTACAAGACCGTCAAGGGAGGCACGGGTTCGGGTGCGGTCAACAACCGGTACACGATCTCGGCCCGCCAGGGGCTCACCGACGCCGGGTACAGAGTCACTACGAGCGACGCCTACTGGTCCGCGATGACGCAGGCTTACGACACCAAGTACCCGAACACCACCGGCGGCATCTTCGGCCCGAGCGTCGACTACGCCTCCGTCGAGCAGCCGCTGACAGCCGCCAGCGCCGCGCCCGCGGCCCCCACGGACACCGCGGTCTTCGTCCTGGCCAGGAACTCCGGTGAGGGCGCGGACCGTTCCTCCGGCCCGGGCGACTACCAGCTCACCCCGACCGAGCGCGCCAACCTGAAGCTGCTCGGCCAGACGTACAAGCGTGTCGTCGTGGTCCTGAACACGGGCAGTGTCGTGGACACGTCGTTCTTTCCGCAGATCAACGACGAGGTCAAGAACGCCCCGGGCGGCCAGGCGCTCGACGCGCTGTTGCTGATGAGCCAGGCCGGCCAGGAGAGCGGCAGCGCGCTCGCCGACGTGCTGAACGGGACCGTCACCCCTTCGGGCAAGCTCACCGACACTTGGGCGTCCGCCTACTCGTACTACCCGGCCGCCTCGACGTTCGCCAAGAACGACGGTGACTCCCTGCTGGAGCAGTACACCGAAGGCATCTACGTCGGCTACCGCTACTTCGACTCGCTCTACGGGAAGATCGACCCCGCCGACCCGGCCGGTGTGGTGAACTACCCCTTCGGTTACGGCCAGTCGTACACCTCCTTCGACATCAAGGCGCAGCAGGTCAAGGCCGACGCCCGCACGGTGAAGGTGACCGCGAAGGTGACCAACACCGGCCGCAGCCACAGTGGCAAGGAGGTCGTGCAGGTCTACGTGTCGGCTCCGCAGACCGGCCTGGACAAGGCGTACCAGCAGCTCACCGGCTACGCGAAGACCGACAACCTCGCGCCGGGCCAGTCCCAGACGGTGACCATCAGCTTCGACACCACGTCGCTCGCCGCCTACGACGAGTCCCGCGCGGCCTATGTGCTGGATGCGGGCGACTACGTCGTGCGGGTCGGCAACTCGTCCCGTGACACCCACGTCGCGGCCCGTCTCAACCTCGCGAAGACCGTCGTCACCGAGCAGGACCACACCGAACTCGACGACCAGGCCCCCGACTCGGAACTCACCAGCTCCCCGAAGGGCTTCTACACCTACCCGGGCGAGCAGACCGAGATCGCCCGGGCTCGCCGGATCGGTCTCGATGCCCGCTCCTTCCGTACCGAGAAGAAGGCGTCGCCGTACCAGCAGGACACCGCGGTCGACTCGTCCTCCCCGTACTACGCGCTCGACGGCGACAAGATCTCGTCGACCACGGCGTACCTCGATCCGGAGCAGAAAGACTGGGAGGGCACCGGCGCGGCCTACCGTCCGAAGACCGGTGAGAAGGTCAAGCACGTGTCGACGAACTCGTCGACCACCCTGTACGACGTCGCCAAGGGCAAGGCGTCCATCGAGCAGTTCGTCGCAGGCCTGAACGTCTCGCAACTTGCCGACATCGTCGAAGGCTCCAGCGCCGCGGGCAGTACGCTCACCGCCAAGGGTGCCGCCGGCTACACCACACCGAACTACGAGAAGCTCGGCATCCCCGGCATGGCACTGGCGGACGGCCCGGCCGGGCTGCGTCTCACGCAGCAGATCGGCACGACCGAGCCCACGTACCAGTGGGGCACCGCCTGGCCCATCGGCACGATGCTCGCCCAGAGCTGGGACCGTGGCCTGGTCTCGCGGGTCGGCGAGGCCGTCGGTGAGGAGATGCAGGAGTACGGCGTCCAGCTCTGGCTCGCCCCGGGCATGAACATCCACCGCGACCCGCTCAACGGACGCAACTTCGAGTACTACTCCGAGGACCCGCTGGTCTCCGGCCTGACCGCCGCGGCCACCACCGAGGGCGTCCAGAGCATCCCCGGGGTCGGCGTCACTATCAAGCACTTCGCCGCCAACTCACAGGAGACCAGCCGCAACACCAGCAACTCGGTGGTCGGCGAGCGCGCCCTGCGCGAGATCGAGCTCAAGGGATTCGAGATCGCGGTCAAGGCCGCGCAGCCGATGTCCGTCATGAGCTCGTACAACAAGATCAACGGCACCTGGGCCGCCAGCAACTACGACCTGCTCACCGATCTGCTGCGCGGCGAGTGGGGCTACAAGGGCACAGTCATGTCGGACTGGGGAGGCAGTCACGGCGCACTCACCTCCATGTACGCCGGCAACGACCTCATCGAGCCCGGCGGCAACCCGGCCGAGATCATCAACGCCATCAAGCAGGTGGCGCCGGCCATCGACATCTCGGGCCTGCCCGCCTACAACAAGGCGACCCGCTCCAACGGGCGGGTCAGCTACACCTGGCAGTTCGGCGGCTTCACCCCGTCGGCCGCCGGTGGCACAGTCGTGAGCACGACCGTCGACAAGAACACGGACCTGTCCCGGGCGCCGCAGTCCGGTGAGACCGTCACGGACGCGATCAACAACCAAGTATTCACGCCGAACGCCAAGTTCACCTCGGTCGACGACGCCTATCGCACGGTGACCGCCCTGCTGGACCCCAGCAGCACGGCACTGAGCGCGGCCCAGAAGGCCGCCATCGACATCACCGGTCTCCAGCACGCCACGGCCGGCGACGACAGCAGCCCGGTGGTTGCCTACACCGTCGCGCTGAAGGGCGACTACCCCACCCAGGGCTACCCTCTCCGACTGGGCGATCTCCAGCGCAGCGCGATCCGCGTCCTCACCACCGCGTCGCAGAGCTCGTCGTTCCAGGAGCTCGCCGGTCTCAAGGGAGTGAAGGGCATCAAGGTCGGCCCGTACACCGCTCAGTTCAAGAACCTGGAGCCCGCGGTCTCCACAACCCTGGGGAGGGTGTCGAAGGCGCCGAGGGACCAGCATGACTCGGGTCACGGCCATGGTCACGACGGGCATCACCAGGGTCGCTGACCGCGGAGTGACGGCGCTCCCTCGTCGTCACTCGGCCCGTACCGTCCCCGGGCTGCCTTCGTCAGGCCGGGGACGGTGATGCGTCCGCCGTGACGGGCCTGTCGTGCTCCGGACGCCAGTGGCCGGTAAGCCCTTAGGATCTGTGCATGCCCCAGACGCCAGGAGACTCTTCGCCCCGGGACCGGACGCGCGAGGACGTCTTCCGGCACATTCAGTCCACCGGCCGGACGACCCGGGCCCGGATCGTCGAACTCAGCGGGCTGTCCCGCAGCACTGTGAACCACGCTGTGTCCCGGCTCCTGGCGGACGAACGGGTGACCGAGACGCAGGCCGAGGGAGGGGGCCCGGGCTCCGGCAGCGGGCGGCCCGCTGCGATACTCCGGGTGGTTCCACGGGACGCTCCCGTGGCGGCGATCGACTTCGGCCACAACCACATCAACGTCGCCCTCGGCGACCCGCTTGGCTGCCCCATCGCCGAGGAGCGGGTGGAACTCGACGTCGATCTGCGGGCCACCGACGCCATGGACCATGCTGCTGGGCTGCTGGACGGACTGCGCGCATCGGCGGGCATCGACAGCGTCGCCGCTGTCGTGGCAGGTGTCCCCGGGCCGCTCGACACCGACTCGGGGCTCGTGCGCTCCCCGACGATCCTGTCGAGCTGGGTGGGGCTCGATCCGCGGAAGCAGCTCGAACGCCGCCTCGGTGTCCCCGTGCACGCCGAGAACGACGCCCTGCTCGGCGCGTACGGCGAACTGCACCTCGGCGCGGGTAGCCGCTACTCGGACTTCCTCTACGTCAAGGTCTCGCACGGCATCGGGGCGGGGCTCGTCGTCGGGGGCCTGCCCTACCGGGGCTCGCGGGGCTTCGCCGGGGAGATCGGCCACACCCCGTTGCCGGGGCACACCGAGATGTGCCGCTGCGGCAACCGGGGCTGCCTGGAGACTGTCGTTTCCGTGTCGGCCATCGCGGCGCAGATCGCCCACACCCGCCCCGGGGAGAGCGGTCTTCGATTCCCGCTCCAGGAGAACGACCCCGTCACCGACCGCATCCTGGACGACGCCGGCCGGACGCTCGGCCGCGTTCTCGCCGCCTTCTGCAACCTACTCAACCCCCAGGCGCTGATCGTGGGCGGTGAACTGGGTGCCTCTACCGGGGCGCTCGTCCAAGGCATCACCACGACGGTCACCCGGCATGCCCAGCCTGCCATCGCCGCCGGCCTCGACATCCTGCCGGCCGGCCTCGGCGCGCGGGCCGAACTCCTGGGCGCCCTCCGGCTGGCGACGACACTGGCCACGCACTGACCGTGTACTGCCACAGGGGCCGGGTGAGCCCGCGCAGTGGACCGTTTCAGGCCGCGGGCAGGCCCGTTCCCGCCGCGGTGATGTCGCGCAGGAGGCGGTCGTGGTAGGCGCGCAGCCGGCCGACCATGTCGAACGTGGCGGGTTTCAGTGACCACTGGATCTGCAGTCCGTCCATGACGGCAAGGCCTTCTTCGGCAACGGCGAGGGGGTCGACGCCGGGCCGGATCTCGCCCGTTTCGATTCCGCGCCGGTAGACGGCGGAGATGTGCTCCACCAGCCGTGCGTACCGCTCGGTGAAGTAGGCGTGGGCGGGATGCCCCGGTTCCGCGGCTTCGGCGGACAGGACGGTGAACATGCGCACCAGGCCCGGGCGGGTGGCGTTGAGGGTGGCAAGTTCCAGAAGGGCGGTCGCGTGCTGGGTGGCGGTCATGACCTTCGCGCCGAAGGCCCAGACGCGGTCACGTTCTTCGCTCTCGCCCAGGACCGAGAGCAGCAGGTCTTCCTTGCTGCGGAAGTGGTGAAGCAGGCCGCCCTGGGTGATGCCCACGTCGTGGGCGATCCGTGCGAGTGAACTGGCGTGGTAGCCGTTGCGGGCGAAGTGCTCGACTGCTGCGTCCAGGATGCGCTGGCGGCGTTCGTCGCCCACGGCGTAGCTGCCGCGGGGGTTTCGGGGAGGCATGCGCCCCAGCCTACGGGCCGGCGGAACGCCCTTTCCTATGAGCCCCGCGTCTGATTTGGGTGTGATCCACGCCACGCAATGAAAACCTAGTGCCCACTCGGGTTTCGCTTAGTCTTGCGAAACGAACCGGCGACGGAGCCGGTCGAGAGCCGCAAGGAGCCCTCATGGCCTTCGACAGCCGACCCCCGGCAATGGCCGCCCCAGCAGGTACGGACCGGGAGGGGGACCCGGTACCGCCCGGTGCCTCGTCCACCCCGGCGGGGCAGGATGCTTCGACTCCGGCCTCCTCCGCGCCGCCGAAGGCACCCGGACCCCTGGTCGCCGGCATTGTGCTGGCACAGCTGGGCATCTTCCTGGCGACCCTGACGCCGGTGATCGTGACCCTTGCGCTCAGGGTCGACGAGATCGTCCCCAAGGGGGAGCGGGGCGCGAAGCTCGGCACCGTCATGGCGGTCGGCGCCGTCCTCGCACTGATCGCCAACCCGCTCTTCGGTGCCCTCTCCGACCGCACCACCGGCCGCTTCGGCCGCCGCCAGCCGTGGCTGCTGGGCGGCATGAGCGTAGGTCTCGCCGGCCTGTCGGTCATCGCCTTCGGCGACAGCGTCCTGCTCCTCACCCTGGGCTGGTCCCTGGCGCAGCTCGGGTGCAACGCCGCACTGGCCGCACTGACCGCGACCATTCCCGACCTGATACCTGAGGATCAGCGCGCCCGCGTCTCCGGCCTCGTCGGCATGAGCAGCGCCCTGTCGATGATCCTCGGGTCCATGCTCGCCAACGTCTTCAAGGACACGCTCGCCTTCGCCTTCATCGTCCCCGCCGTGCTCGGCCTGGCGGGTGTCGGCTACCTCTGTACGGTGATGCCGGACCGGCCCGCCGTGAAGGGAAGCTTCCCTGCTTACGGGATCAGGGAATTCGGGCGGAGCTTCTGGGTGAACCCGCGCAAGCACCCCGACTTCGGCTGGAACTTCGCCAGCCGCTTCCTGGTCTTCATCGCCATGTCGGCGGTGACCACGTACCAGGTCTACTTCCTCGAGGACCGCCTCGGGTACAGCGAGGACGACGTCACCGGGAAGATGTTCCTCGGCACCATCGTCATGGTCCTGATGAGCGTCGCCGCGTCGGTGGCTGGTGGCTTCCTCTCCGACCGCATCGGCCGCCGCAAGCCCTTCGTGCTCTTCGCGGCCCTCCTCGTCGGCGTCGGGCTGGCACTTCTCGCCTTCGCCCACAGCTACAGCCTGTTCCTCGTCGCACTGCTCGTCTTCGGCGCCGGCCAGGGCCTCTACATGGCCGTCGACCTGGCGCTCGCCGCCGCGGTGCTGCCCGACCCGGCGACCTCGGCCAAGGACATGGGCGTCCTCAACGTCGCCAACGCCCTTCCGCAGTCCCTCGTCCCCGTCATCGCCCCGGCTGTCCTCGCGATCGGTGCGGGCGGCGAGAACTACACCGCGCTCTTCCTCCTCGGCGGGATCTGCGCCGCTCTGGGCGCCACCGCGATCCAGTGCGTGCGCACCGTCCGCTGACTACCCCCACCCCCGCCCCGCGGGCCGCAAAGCCCGCTCCGCACCACAGGAGCACCACCATGACCACCCGCGTACCCCGCAACGAAGGCCACCCGTACCAGGACCCCGCCCGCACCCCCGACGAGCGCACCGAGGACCTGCTCGCCCGGATGACGCTGGAGGAGAAGGCGGGCCAGCTCTTCCACACCATGCTCACCATGAACGCGGATGGCACTCCCGTCGAGGCCGGGGACCCTGCCATGGTCCCCATGAGCACCACGGACCTGCTCGAGGAGAAGAACCTCAGCCACTTCAACCTGCTCGGCAGCTATGGCGTCCGCGAGACGGCTCTGTGGCAGAACGCTCTTCAGGAGCGGGCGGCCGCCACCCGTCTGGGTATTCCCGTCACGCTCTCCACCGACCCCCGCAATGCCTTCACCGACAACCCCGGCGCCGCGCTGAACGCCGGCGCGTTCTCCCAGTGGCCCGAGCCCATCGGCCTCGGCGCGATCGGAGACGCCGAACTCGTCCACCGCTTCGCCGACACGATCCGCCGTGAGTACCTGGCCGTCGGTTTCCGGGTCGCGCTGCACCCGCAGATCGACCTCGCCACCGACCCACGATGGTCGCGGCAGAACGGCACCTTCGGCAATGACGCCCGCCTCACCGGCGAACTCGCCGCCGCCTACATCCGCGGGCTCCAGGGCGACGCACTCGGCACCCAGTCCGTGGCCACCATGGTCAAGCACTTTCCAGGCGGTGGCCCGCAGAAGGACGGCGAGGACCCGCACTTCCCCCACGGCAAGGAACAGGTCTACCCGGGCGGCATGCGCGACTACCACCTCGCCCCGTTCAAGGCCGCCATAGCCGCCGGCGCCTCGCAGATGATGCCCTACTACGGCCAGCCCATCGGCACCGACTGGGAAGAAGTCGCCTTCGGCTTCAACAAGGACGTCCTCACCGGCCTGCTCCGCGACGAACTCGGCTTCACCGGCATCGTCTGCACCGACTGGGGCCTGCTCACCGACGCCGAGATCTTCGGCGAGACCCACGTCGCCCGAGCCTGGGGCGTCGAGCACCTCACCCCCGCCGAACGGGCCGCCAAGTCCCTGGACGCGGGCGCCGACCAGTTCGGCGGCGAACAGTGCCCAGAACTCATCGTCGAACTCGTCCGCTCCGGCCGCATCACCGAAGCACGCATCGACACCTCCGTACGCCGCCTGCTGCGGGAGAAGTTCGTCCTCGGCCTCTTCGACAACCCCTACGTCGACGTCGACGCCGCCGAACGCGTCGTCGGCAACGCCGAGTTCACCGCCGCCGGCGAAGACGCCCAGCGCCGCGCCATCACCGTGCTGACCAACCACGACGCGCTCCTCCCGCTCACCGGCACTCCCAAGCTCTACCTCCAAGGCGTGCGCCAGGAAGCAGCCGTACCGTACGGGCAGATCGTCACCGACCCTGCCGAGGCGGACCTCGCCGTCGTCCGTCTCGCCACCCCCTACGAGGAGCGCCCCAACAAGTTCGAGTCCTTCTTCCACTCCGGCGACCTCGCCTTCTCCCCGGCCGAACTCGCCCCGCTGCTCGACCTGATGAAGACCGTCCCCACGCTCGTCTGCGTCAACCTGGAGCGCGCGGCCGTACTCCCCGAGATCGCTGACCACGCCGCAGCGCTGCTCGCCGACTTCGGTGCCTCCGACTCGGCTCTCCTCGACATCGCGTTCGGACACGCCACGCCCCAGGGCCGGCTTCCGTTCGAGCTTCCCCGATCCATGGCCGCCATCTCCGCCTCCCGCGAGGACGTCCCCAACGACACCGAGCACCCGGTCTTCCCCGCCGGCCACGGCCTGGCCCTCTGATCCCCCCAGCCCCGGGGGATTGACGACCGAAGGCGCTCGGGCCCGGAACCACTGAGGTGGTTCCGGGCCCGAGCGCCGTTTGGTATGCGGCCCGAAGGCGAGGAGTGCCCGCCGCTGCTACGGCCGGCAGGTCCGTCAGTGACGGGCCGCCTCGGCCGTCCGTCGCACGCCGGTCACCGCAAGCAGCGCGCCGAGGACGCAGAGCACGCCGGAGACCAGCACCGCCGTGTGCACGCCGTTCATGAACGCCTGGTGGCTGCCTTCGATGACGGCCGACTTGAGTTGGACGGGCAGTTCGCCGGAGACGGGGGCGACGCCCATGGACACTGCGTCCTTCGCTTCGGACATGCCTTCGGCCGCCTTGGCAGGCACGCCGGTTCGCCGACCAGGGTGGAGCCGACACGGCTGCTGATGAGGGAGATCAGGACGGAGGTTCCGAGCGCGCCGCCCACGGAGTGCCGTCGCCTGAAGGCCTCCCGCGACACCGCCGTCCTTGACGGGCGCGTTGCCGACGATGGCGTCGGAGGACGAGGACATCACCATGCCGACGCCGAGTCCGAGCGCGATGAACGGGGGCCACATGGCGGTGTAGGAGGAGTCGGCGCCCCGGCCGAGCATCGCGAAGCAGGCGGCCGCCTGGAGCATCATGCCCAGGGGCATCGTCAGCCGTGGGCCGAACTTCTCGGTGAGCGCGGCGCCCAGCGGAAAGGCCACGACCGAGGCGAGGCTGAGCGGCAGGGTGCGCACTCCGGCCTCGACCGGCGTGAAGCCGCGCACGTTCTGCAGGTACAGCATCACGAAGAAGATCACGCCGAGCAGAACGAAGAAGTTCAGCGCGGTGATGACGGCGCCGATGGTCAGCGCCCGGTTGGAGAAGAGGCGCATCGGCAGCAGAGGGTGCGCTGTCCGGGTCTCGAACCAGCAGAGGACCGCGAGTATCAGCACGCCCGCACCGATGGCGCCCAGGGTGCTGCCCGAAATCCAGCCCCATGTCTCGGCCTTGACGACACCGAAGACGACGGCGAGGAGGCCGAGGGCCAGCAGGATGACGCCGGGGATCAGAGCCGCAGCCAGTGCGAGCAGATAGGAGTTGGTGACCCACTGCATGTCCGCGGTGGAGGCGTTCAGATCGCGGCCGATCTCCGGGTTGGCGATCGAGACCACCGAGCCGTCAGACCGCCCATGAAGAGGCCGAACGCCACAGCGATCAGTGTGAGCCACGGATTGGCGCGCCGGCCCCGGGGTGGTGCCTCGAGCGCCGAACGGGCATGAGGCAGCGATGGGTTCAAGACGTCGGAAGGCATGAAGGTGCCTTTCCTTCGTGAGGCATGGGACTGGAATGGCGCTACGGGCGCGCGACAGCGCGAGCCCGAGCGGAAGAAGGCAGCAGGCAGCCAGCGGCACAGCGACCGGATATGAAAGAGCCCGAGATCAGAGGGGGAATGTCTGTCGTCGCCGTGTGCCGGCCGAGGCGGCACACGCCATCAGTCAGCGGCGGGACGAAGACGCTCGTCCAGCGCGGTCAGCGCCGAGCCGAGGGCGTCGAGTTCCCCGTCGGTCATCGTGCGCAGCGCCTGGGCGACCAGATCGCACATGAGGTGCTGGACCTCGTTCAGCTGATGCCGGGAGGACCCGGTGACGTGCAGGTGGGCGATGCGCTTGTCCGCCGGATCCTGCCGTCGCTCCAACATGCCTTGCTCGGTCATTGTGGTGACCAGAGCGCTCACGTTGTTGGGCTTCATCAGCAGAGCGTCCGCGGCCCGACGGACGGTGACCCCGTCGTTGGCTTCTGCATGACGCAGCAGCGCAAGCTGCGCCTCGGGCGGCTTCGGGTGCGGATACCGTACGCCGACCTGCCGCTCGATGGCCCTGGCCAGCGCGGGCAGGCATGACACGAGCCCGGAGGCTACGAGGTCGATGTCCTGCTCGGACGCATGGTGATCGGGCACGGCCTCGTAATAGGTACTCAGATATAGCTATGTCAAATATCTACTGGTGCTCGGACGGCAGCCGGTAGGCCCTGTCAGGATCCCTCGAAGTTTCAGGCCCTCGCGACGAGCGTAGGGCCTGCCGAGCTCAGAGCATGGCACTGCGGGAACCACGGGTGTGGTGACCGTTTCCATCGACGGCACTGACGCCGTGACCGGGTGCAGCCTGGACAGTGGAAGGATCTACAAGTCCAAGGTGACTCCGGCCGGTTCCGCCGCCTACAGCTCGGCGCAGTACCTTTCCGGCGACGATCTGTGGGCCAGCCAGGTATCCAGGTCTCATGCTTTGTCGCGGAGCGACTCCTCGTCCAGCGAGGCGAGTCTGCTGAGGATGTCGACGGCCAGTGCCCGTTCACCCGCGGGGAGTGATCCGAGGAGCAGTTCGTTGATCCGTTCTGCTGGAGCGATCAGGGAGTCGAGCAGTTCGGCACCCTCGTCGGTGAGGCTCAGCAGGGTTCGCCTGAGGTCTCCCTCGTCGCGCACCTGGCCCACGTAGTGCTGGTCGGTCAGGCGGCGGATCATATGGTTGACGGTAGAACGGTCCAGTGAGGTGAGGTGTGCGAGAGTCCGCTGGTCGATGCCCGGGTCCCGGCTGAGGGCGTTGAGGATGGCGAACTTCTGGGAAGTGATCTCCCTGGACACGTGCTGGGCCCAGAGGGCTGTGTGCACCTGTTCGGCACGCCGGATCAGATGGCCGATGTAGTTGGGCAGCTCCAGTGCGCGTGCCACGGCGCTCCGTCCGTCGTCGAGGTGGTGCCGGCAGGGAGGCAGCCGGTCTGATGGAGTCTAGAGAGTGCGCGACACCACCTTGGGTGCGACTTGTCCGTCAGCGGGGCCGACGCCCGGGGCGCTGGTCGTAGGGGGTGGCCCGTGAGCCGTCGACCCCCACTTCCAGGCGGCCGACCTGCTCGATCTCCAGCACGACACGGTCCCCGTGGCTGAGTGGTCCCACGCCTGCCGGTGTGCCGGTCGCGATGATGTCGCCGGGGTGGAGCGTCATCACGGACGAGGTGTAGGCGATCAGGTCTGCCACCCCGAAGATCAGGTCGGCTGTGTTGGTGCGCTGCCGGGTGGTGCCGCCGACATCGCAGCGTAGATCGAGGGAGTCGGGGTCGGGTATCTCGTCGGCGGTGACGATCCAGGGTCCGATCGGTGTGAACGTGTCGAACGACTTGCGTGTGGAGCGGTCTTCGCCGGAGCGGACGGTGATGTCCAGTACGCAGGTGTACCCGAAGACGTAGTCGAGTGCGTCGGCTGCGTCGACGTGAGTGGCGGTGCGCCCGATGACGACGCCCAGTTCGCCCTCCTGGTCGGTGCGCTTGTCCGTGTAGGGCAGGACGATGTCCTGGCCCGGTCCGATGACCGAGGAGTTGGCTTTCAGGAAGACACCGAGGTCGGCGACCGAGGTGGTGTACTCCATCTCCGCCTTGTGGTCGAGGTAGTTGACCGGAGCGCCGACGACCTTTCCGGGGCGGGGCAGCGGGGATTCCAGGACCGCATCGCTGAGCGGGACGCGTGCACAGTTGGATACGTCGACATCCACCGCGCCGCCGCGGGCGAGGGCTTCGATGTGCTGGAGCAGTGGTCCGGCCGCACCGGGGGTGCTGCCTTGGGCGAGTTGTTCGGTCACGTCGACGAGGTGGTCGCCGTCGACGATTCCGAGGCGTCCTTGGTTGAACAGGGCCAGGCGCATCGTGGCCTCCTTGTGAAGTGTCGGGTGTGGTGGATCAGGCGCCGGGATCGGCGCTCTCGGTGCGGTAGAGGCCGAGCGAGCGCATGACGGGCTCGTCGCTGTACGAGAACAGGACGGCATCGTCCGAGGTGGAGGCGTTCAGGTGGCGGTAGGAGGCCCAGCCGGGAACCGCGAAGGTGTCGTGCTCGGACCAGTCCAGACGCACGCCGTCCACGATCGTGGCGCCCTCGCCGCGTACGACGTTGAAGATGGTGGACGCGGTGTGCCGGCGGCCGGCTCCCTGGAAGCCGGGGCGCAGGCGTTGGATGCGGCAGCCGATGGTGGGCATGACCGGGCCGCCCGTCCACGGGTTGGTGTACTCCAGGACGATGCCGTCGACGCCGCTCCCTTCGGCGGTGTCAGCGATGCCTTCCAGCGACCGCTCGGTCTCCTGCCAGGTGTAGCGGGTCACGGGGGAGTTGGGCCCGTCCTGGGAGAGCCAGACGGGGTTGAGCCGGCCGTGGAGGAACTGCCTGCTGCCGGCGTCATCGGCTCGGGTGACCGGTTGGAGTCGCTGGTGGAACTTCTCGTAGAAGCCGGCCTCCAGAGCGTTGACCAGCGGGTAGTCGAGAGCGTCGAGCCAGATCATCGGCGCGTCACCCTCATGGGTGTGATCGTGCCAGTGCCATCCCGGAGTCAGCAGCAGATCACCCGGGGCCATGAAGACACGCTCGCCGTTGACCGTCGTCCACGCGCCACTTCCTTCGAGGATGAAGCGGAAGGCGTTGGAGGTGTGCCTGTGGGCCTGGGCAGTCTCGCCCGGCAGGATGATCTGCAGGCCCGCATAGAGCGTGTTGACCGTGGCCGGGGGGTCGCTCAGGCCGGGGTTGACGAGCATGAGGACCCGGCGTTCGGCCTCCTCCAGGGACAGGGTCCTGGAGAAGTGCAGCAGGTGAGGCCGCAGCTCCTGCCAGCTCCATCGGTAGGGCACGGCGCGGCTCTTCGGCGCTGCGGGGAACAGGTTGCCGTAGAAGCGCCAGAGCGGAGCCGCTCCGAGTCCCTCCAGTGCCTTGTAAGCAAGTTCATCGGTCGTCAAGGTGTCCTCCTGCGAGTGCGGGATCACGGGGTGGGGACGGCGGAAGGGGCAGGTGTCCACACCCAGGAGACGTCGTTGAAGTCGTCGGACGCTCGTGACGCGAAGAGCTGATTGCGCAGGGTGGCGCCCATGCCCTCCAGGTGGCAGATCTCGCCGAAGCGGCGGGCGTTGGTCTGGATCCGTGCGGCGCGCTCCCGGCGCTGGTCGGCGTACGCGGCGAAGGCGTCCGCAGGGTCTGTGAACCGGCCGAAGGACTGCCCGAGTGCGACGGCGTCTTCCAGCGCCTGGCAGGCTCCCTGGGCCAGGTACTGCAGCATCGGGTGTGCGGCGTCACCGAGCAGGGCGATCCTGCCGTGGACCCAGTTGTCGATGGGCGGGCGGTCGTACAGGGGCCAGCGCCGGTCGCGTGCTATCAGAGGCAGGGCGTCGCGGACGGTCTGGCATGTTCCGGCGAAGCGTTCTTCGAGCTCGGCCTCAGTGCCCCAGTCGTCCGAGTCCGGTGTGTAGTGGTCGCTCTCGAACACGGCGACCTGGTTGTAGAGCTCGCCACGCCGTACCGGGTACTGCACCAGGTGCATGCGAGGCCCTGCCCAGACCATGACGGCATCAGAGGCGGCGTGCTGCGACATCCGGCCGGTCATCCTGTCGGCGGGAAGGGCCCCGCGGAAGGCCACGTAGCGGGAGCAGACCGGCTCTTCGTCGCCGACCAGGGCCTGACGCAGCCGCGAGTGCAGACCGTCCGCCGCCATGACGGCGTCGGCCGTGAGCCTCGGCGCCGTCCCGGCGAAATGGAGGTGCACGGCGGATTCATCCTGTTCGGCGTGCGTGACGGTGTGTCCGGTGCGCAGCGTGACGGCTGGGTGTTCCCGGCAGGCGGCAAGGAGGGCTGCGTGCAGGTCCGTGCGGTGGGTGACGAGGTAGGGATGTGTGAAGCGTTCGGTGTACGCAGAGCTGCGCAGATCGAGAGAGGTGACCTGCTCGCCGCTCAGGGCGTCCATCATCACGAGCCGGGGCGGTGCGACCGCAGTGCGCTGGACTGCGTTGAGCACCCCCAGTTCTTCGAGTGCCTGTGAGGCGTTCGGTGCGAGCTGCAGACCGGCTCCGATCTCCCCGAACTGGGCAGCTCGTTCGAGGAGAGTCACGTGGTGACCGGCGCGGGCGACCGACAGTGCGGCGGCCAGGCCGCCGATACCACCGCCGACCACGGCGATGCGGAGTGCAACAGGGGTCACGGACATATGGCCTCCTTGGTCAGGGAAGTGGAGGACACCGAGGGGAAGCGCGAGGCGCGCGCAAATGATCAGTACATCAATCATTGGTGTACTGGCTATATTGTGAGGGTGTTACCCCGGTGTCAACGGTTCAGGGGGAAAGGCCGGCGGGGAAGACGGGACGTCAGGTCCGTCCGATCAGCATGCGGCTGTGTGACTGTCCGCGTAAACGGGAGCGTCGGTGCGCGTGGTGATGTCCGCGAACGTTACGCCCGGGGCTGTTTCGACGAGGGCGAAGCCGCGGTCGGTGACGTCCAGGACGCCGAGGTCGGTGATGATGCGGTGCACACACTGCCGACCGGTGAGGGGCAAGGCGCACTCCTCCATGATTTTTGGGCTGCCGTCCTTGGCAGTGTGCTCCATGAGGACGATGACGCGCCGGGCGCCGTGGACGAGGTCCATGGCGCCGCCCATGCCTTTGACCATCTTGCCGGGGATCATCCAGTTGGCGAGGTCGCCTCGGGCCGACACCTGCATGGCGCCGAGAACGGCGGTGTCGATGTGACCCCCGCGGATCATGCCGAAGGAGAGCGCGGAGTCGAAGAAGGAGGCACCGGGCAGGACGGTGACAGTTTCCTTCCCGGCGTTGATGAGGTCCGCGTCCACCTGGTCCTCGGTGGGATAAGGACCGGTGCCGAGGATGCCGTTCTCGGAGTGGAGCACGACGTGCACCCCGGGCGGGAGACAGCCGGGGATGAGAGTGGGGAGGCCGATGCCCAGGTTGACGTAGGAGCCGTCAGCGAGTTCCCCGGCTGCGCGGGAGGCCATCTGTTCGCGGGTCCAGGGCATCAGTTGCCCACCGTCCTCTTCTCGATGTGCTTGTCGGCGGCCTGCTCGGGGGTGAGCTCCACAACCCTCTGCACGTAGATGCCAGGCAGGTGGACCTCGTCGGGGGCCAGCTCGCCGGGTTCGACGAGTTCCTCGACCTCAGCAATGGTGACGCGGCCGGCCATGGCCGCGAGGGGGTTGAAGTTGGCCGCAGCCCGGCGGAATACGAGGTTGCCGTGGCGGTCGCCCCGCCATGCTCGGACGAGGGCGAAGTCGGTGGCGATGCCGTGCTCCAGAAGGTACGTGCGCCCGGAGAAGTCCCGGGTTTCCTTGGGCGGCGAGGCGACGGCAACCGTGCCGTCGTGCGCGTAGCGCCAGGGCAGGCCGCCCTCCGCCACCTGGGTACCGACGCCGGCAGGCGTGTAAAAGGCGGGTATCCCGGCGCCACCGGCCCGCAGGCGTTCGGCGAGCGTGCCCTGCGGGGTCAGCTCCACCTCCAGCTCTCCGCTGAGGTACTGCCGGGCGAACTCCTTGTTCTCGCCCACGTAGGAGCCGGTTACACGGGAGATGCGTCCTGCGGCAAGCAGGATGCCGAGGCCGCGGCCGTCCACTCCACAATTATTGGAAACGACATTCAGGCCGCTGGCCCCTTGCTTGTGCAGGGCGTCGATGAGCACATCGGGAATGCCGGAAAGCCCGAAACCGCCGACGGCCAGTGAGGCACCTGACGGGATGTCTGTGACCGCCTCGGCGGCGCTGCCGCTGGCTTTGTTCACGTGTGTGATTCCTTGTCTGTGATGGCGCCGGGCAGGACGGTGGACCGGCGGCCGTCGACGACGAGAATGGCGCGGACGGCGCCGGCGTTGGTGTAGACGATGTCGATCTCGCCGAACGCGTCCGCGGTCTCTTCGGTCCAGGCGCGGGCTGAGTCTCGTCGGTAAAGTCCAAAGGGCTGGGGCGAGAGCAGTGCCGCCCGTCGGGGCGACGAGCTGCTGGGCCCACGACGGCCTACTCGTGGATCGGGTCGCCTTCGACGGCCTCCACGCCTTCAGCGACGAACCGCAGGGCCGCTGACCGGCCCTGCGGTTCGCGCGGTGCCGGAAATCGGAGTCACCTTGCTTTCGAGCCGCTTCGTACCACGGCTTCGGGGCGAAGGGCGTCAGATATGGACTTGACGCCGCCGTGTGCCGTGAGGCCGCCGTCGACGGGTATCTCGGCTCCGCTGATGAACGACGACTGGTCGGACATCAGGAAGACCACCAGGGGAGCCACCTCGTCGACGCTTCCGGTGCGTCCCAGCGGGGTCTCGCGGATGTTGGCCTCGCGGAATGCTGGGGCGGTGGAGGCGGTCATCTCGGTCTCGATGTAACCGGGATGGATCATGTTGACCCGGATGCCGCGGGGGCCGAGCTCCAGCGCTGCGGCCTTGGAGAGGCCCCGCAGGGCCCACTTGCTGGTCGTGTACGCGACCGGGTAGTGGGCGGTGAGGGCCGCGGACGAGCCGACGTTCACGATGGAGGAGCCCGGGGGCATCAGGGGCGTGAGGTGCTGGATGCCCAGGAGAGGGCCGGTGACGTTGACCGCGTGGACGCGTGCCACGTCGTCGGGGCGTACATCGCCGACGCGTGCGCGCCACGTGATGCCGGCGTTGTTGACCAGGCCGTGCACCTGCCCGTGGGTCTCCCGCAGTTCGGCGGCGAGGCCGGCCCAGTCCTTCTCGCTGGCAACGTCGAGACCACGGCATCCGTGCACGGGTTCAATATCTGTGGCGATGACGTGGGCGCCCTCGCGGGCGAGGGCGGCTGCCTCGGCGGCGCCCTGACCACGGGCCGCGCCGGTGACGACGATCACCTTGCCGAGCAGTCTCATGGAGGGCTGGTCGGTCACGGACGTTCCCGGTTGCGGAGCCGGCCGGCAGGCAGGGGGAGGGGCTCAACACCGGGGACCACGGTGTTGGTGAGCGTGCCGATACCTTCGACGGTCAGACTGACGGTGTCACCGGGCCGCAACGGGGGTGGGGTCTGCTTGCCGCGCAGGCCCCAGAGTTCGGCGAGGCAGCCGCCGTTGCCGCAGGTGCCCGAGCCGAGGACGTCGCCCGGTACGACGCGGGTGCCGCGTGAGGCGTAGGCGGTCATCTCCTCGAAGGTCCAGCTCATGTTGGAGAGCAGGTCCTCGCCGACGGTCTCCCCGTTGACCCTGGCGGTGAGGGCGAGCCGCAGGAAGCCTTCGGCGTCGCGGTGGGGCTCCAGCTCGTCGGCCGTCACGAGGTAGGGGCCGAGGGTGGTGGCGGTGTCCTTGCCCTTGCACGGGCCGAGGCCGACCTTCATCTCGGCGGACTGGAGATCGCGTGCGGACCAGTCGTTGAAGACGGTGTAGCCCACGATGTGGTCGCGGGCCCGTTCCGGTGTGAGGTCACGGCCTTCGCGGCCGATGACGGCGCCCACTTCGAGTTCGAAGTCGAGCACCGCGGAGCCGGGCGGCACCGGGATCCCGTCCCGGGGTCCGTAGACCGCGTGCGGATTGGTGAAGTAGAAGGTCGGTGCCGCATACCACTCGTCGGGCACCCCGGTGACGCCGTCGATCGATCGGCGCACGCCTTCGACGTGCTCCTCGAAGGTGACGAAGTCGCGTACCGAGGAGGGCTGGAGAGGGGACAGCAGCCGCACCTGGGACACATGGGGCCCGGCAGGCACATCGAGTGCCGCCGCGCCTGCGGCGAGCAGGCCGGGCAGCCCGTCGGTCTCCGCGAGCAGCGCGGTCAGAGACGTGACGCCGGGCAGGGGGAAGAGTGTGCCGTCCTCTTCCACGACGGCCACCCGGTGGCCGTGCGGACTGTCGTAAGCGGCGAAGCGCATGGTGCGGCTCCAGCGAAGTGGGGTCAGGGGAGAGGGGGCGGGGGGAGGGGTGTTCCCGGGGCACGGCGGGGTGCGTCGGGCAGGGGCTGTGCCGCCGCGCCCCGGGTTTCGTCCGATCAGACGGGCGGGGCGACGAACACGCCGCGGTCGGGGTCGTTGAACGACTCCTTGGCGACGATCTCGTTCATCGCGTTGGCGGTGCCCCACTGGTCGGTGACCTCGGGCCGGGAGAAGTCGTAGACGTGCGGGTGCCAGGTGTCCTCGTCGAGGTTCTCCAGCTCGGTGGTGTATTCGACGGTGTTGCCGTGCGGGTCGAGGAAGTACGTGAAGGTGTTGTCGCCCGCCATGTGGC
The DNA here is from genome assembly GCF_035917255.1 of Streptomyces sp. NBC_01257. NCBI lineage: Bacteria > Bacillati > Actinomycetota > Actinomycetes > Kitasatosporales > Streptomycetaceae > Streptomyces > Streptomyces sp. NBC_01257. The sequence goes on along the minus strand of NZ_CP108472.1, from coordinate 66,436 downwards.
GGCCGGGGCCCCAGATCTTCTTGAAGCCGGCTCGCATGACCCGGCCGGAGCCGCGCATGTACTCGTCGATGCCGCGCATCTCGAAGGAGACGTGGTGCAGGGCGGTGTGCGGGCCCTGGGCGATGGCCATCGAGTGGTGCTGGTTGCTGATCCGCATGAAGTGCATGACCTCGCCCATGTGCGGTGAGCTGAGGGTGTCGGAGAGGGCGAAGCCGAGGTGGCGCTCGTACCACTCGCGCGTGCGGTTCAGGTCGGGGGAGTTGAGGACGACGTGGGACAGCTTGACGGGGATCGCCTCCTTCTCCTCGATCTTCCTGTGCTGCCGGACCTCGACGTCGGCGGAGACCTCGATGGTGCGTCCGTCCACGTCGAAGAAGCGGAAGCCGTACCCGCCGCCCGGGGTGTCCACCTTCCCGGGACGGGTGATGAGTTCCACGCCCCCGGCCAGCAGCCGCTCGGCGAGGGTGTCCACGTCGGCCGGGTTCGCGGCACCGTAGGAGACGAGGTCGAGGCGCTTCTCCTCGGCCCTGCGCAGCCGTACGACGTAACGCTCGGGTGAGCCCTCGGCGGCGAGGAACGAGATCCCGGAGTCCTCGGCGACCTTGGTCAGGCCCCACACTCCGGCGTAGAAGTCGAGCTGCTTGTCGTAGTCGGGTACGGCGAGGTCGACGTGCCGCAGGTGGGTGAGCAGGCGTGCGTTCATGGTGTTCCTCCTCGTTGAGGTCAGGCGAGTCGCAGCAGGGCGGCGGCGTTGCCGCCGCGTACCGCGTCGAAATCGGTCTCGGGCAGTCGTGCGGCGCGCAGCGCGCCGACCGGATCCTCGGATCCCATGTCGAAGGGGAAGTCCGAGCCGAGCAGGACCCGGTCCGCACCCGCGACCTCGATCAGTGAGCACAGCACCCGCGGGTCGTGGACGAGGGAGTCGAAGTAGATCCGCCTGAGGTAGCTGCTGGGCAGGTGCGCGCACCCCGCGCCGGCGTCGGAGCGTGCCGACCAGGCGTGGTCGGACCGGCCGATGTGGGTGGGCAGGTAACCACCGCCGTGGGCGGCGATCAGTTTCAGGCTGGGGTGCCTGTCCAGGACCCCGGAGAAGATCAGGTGCGAGAGGGCCACGGCGTTCTCGGCGGGCTGGCCGACGGTGTTGGACAGGTACCACCGGTCCAGACGCTCGTCGAGCGTGCACCCGAAGGGATGCAGGAAGAGAATCGCACCCGTCTCCTGGGCCCGTGACCAGAACGGCTCGTACGCCGGGTCGGACAGCTCGCGCCCCGGTGCGTGGCTGGAGATCTCCACACCGGCCAGCCCCTGGCCGAGGGCGTGATCGAGGGCGCGCACCATGAGATCAGGGTGCTGGAGAGGTACGAGTCCCAGCCCGCGCAGCCGGTCCGGAGCTTGGGCGCAGTGTGCGGTGGTGGCCTCGTTGGCGAGCCGGTAGACCTTCTCGGCCGTGTCGCGGTCCGCCCAGTAGTGGTAGTGAGAGGGGGAAGGGCTCACCAGTTGGACGTCGACACCCTGGGCGTCCATCGCCGTGAGGCGTGCGGTGACATCGGTCATCTTCGGGATGCGCGCACGGACCATGGGGCCGCTGACGGCAAGGGCGTCGGGGCCGTTGCGTCGGGCGTCCAGCTCCTTGGCCTCGGCGTGCGCGGGCATACCGGCGACGAGCGCCTCGATCTCGGGGAGCAGGACGTGGGCGTGGACGTCCACGGTCGGGGATGTCACGGCAGCTCCCGGAGCATCGTCATGGTGCGGCCCATCAGGCCGGGCACGTCGGCGTCGCGGACTCCGTCGAGCTGCCACTGTCCGATCTGGACGGACGCCTCCACGACCGGCCGGACGCGGGTGATGCGGCGCTCGTAGTACGCCTGGAACAGTGCGTCGCCCCAGGTGCCGGCCTCGGTCAGCATCTGGGCGAGGACCCAGGCGTCCTCCAGGGACAGGGCGGCGCCCTGAGCGAGGGTGGGCGGGCAGCAGTGAGCGGCGTCGCCGATGAGCACGATGCGGCCGCGGTGCCAGGACCCCTCGACGAGCATCCGGTCGAACCAGGTGTAGTTGACCTGCCCGGGATCCGTGATGGTCGCGGTGATCGCCGGCCAGAATCCGCCGTACGCGGAGGTCAGTCGGCGCATCTCGTCGGCGTAGGTCTCCGGCGGGATGGATGCCCTGTCGCGGTTGGCCTCGACGACGTATGCGTAGAGCGTGGTGTCGCTGGTGGGGCAGTAGCCGGCGATGTAGGCCGGGCCGCCGTAGGCGAGGTCGGTGCGGGTGAGACCAGCTGGGCGGGGGGCGGCGATGCGCCAGATGGCCATGCCGGTCGGCTCCGGCTTCGCCGTGATGCCGATCGCGGCGCGAGTGGCGGAGCCGAGGCCGTCGGCGGCGACCACCAGGCCGTAGCGGCCCTCGGAGCCGTCGCTGAAGCGCACGGTGACGCCGTCGTCGTCCTGGTCGAAGGCGGTGGCCTCGGCGCCCAGGCGCACGTGGGCTCCGCTCGCGCGCACCGCGTCGATAAGGATCTGCTGCAGCTGGGGGCGCTGCATGCCGACGGTGGCCGGCAGGTCGTCGCCTCCGCTGCGGATGTCGTCCTGGGCGTGCAGGACGGTGCCGTCGGGGGCGGTGATGCCCACCGAGCCGAAACCGTAGCCCGATGCCTGCACCTGCTCCCACACGCCCAGTTCGCGCAGTACGCGCAGGGCGTTGCCCTGGAGGGTGATGCCGGAACCCGCGGTGGCGTTCCAATCGTCCTTCGCTTCGATCAGCTCCACGTCGAGGCCGGCGCGGCGCAGCAGGATGGTGAGGGCGTTGCCGGCCGCACCGCCGCCGATCACCAGGACCGTACGGTCGTTTCTCATGGGGAACTCCCTTGTTCCGATGATTACTTGACGGCGATCGGGTTGACCGGGCTGCCGACCGCGCCGGTGATCGGCAGGGGGGCGGCGGTGAGCCAGAAGTCGTACACCCCGTCCGCGGCGCAGTCCTCGGCGAGCGCGTCCGGGTCCCACATCTCCCCGATGAGCAGGCCCATGTTGGGGATGGCGACCTGGTGCAGCGGCTGGAAGGCGTTCTCGAACTCGTTGGGCCGGACCTCGAAGCCCCAGGTGTCGGTGGCGATCGCGGCGATCTCCGTGTTGTGCAGCCAGCCGGCCGCGGTGAAGGAGAGGCCGGGAGCCGGTCCGCCGGCGTACTCGCCCCAGCCGTCGCGGCGGACCCGGGCCAGCTGTCCGGTACGCACCAGGACGATGTCGCCGCGGCTTACGCTCACGCCCTGGGCGTCCGCCGTGGCCGTCAGGTGCTCTGCGGTGATCGCGAACCCGTCGGGCAGTTCGCCGTTCTCACCGATAACCCGGCCGACGTCCAGGAGCACCCCGCGTCCCGCCACGTGCGGTGCCATGTGCTCGATGCCGGTGACCAGGTCGCCTTCGGAGGTGACGACCTTCTCCGCCGGGCGCCCGTTCCACGCCTTGCCGTGATCGAAGATGTGGCCGAGCCCGTCCCACTGGGTGGAGCACTGCAACGGCATCGCGATGACGTCGTCGGCGCCACCGATGCCGTGCGGGAAGCCCTGCCCGGTGAGGACGGCGTCGGTTCCGGTGTCGAGCATCGTGTGCACGGGGTTGGTGCGGCGGCGCCAGCCCTTCTGCGGGCCGTCCATGTCGAAGCGCTGGGAGAGGGAGAAGCTGACACCTCGCCGGATCAGGGCGGCCCCCTCGCGGCGCTTGGCCTCGTCGAGGAAGTTCAGGGTGCCGAGCACGTCGTCCTCGCCCCAGCGGCCCCAGTTGCTGTACGCCTTGGCGGCCACGGCGATCGAACCCTCGGGGTCAGTGCGGTCGAGGCTCATGACGTCCCCTCCGCGACGCAGCGGGTGCGCTGGACGCCGAGCCCGGTGACCGTGCCCTCCATGACGTCACCGTCACGCAGCAGCCGACCCCAGTGCATGCCGTTTCCGGCCGGACTGCCCGTCAGCACCACGTCACCGGGAAGGAGTTGTGCAGTCTGCGAGACGTAGGCCACCACCCGCGCGACGTTGAAGATCATGTCCTTGGTGGACTCGTCCTGCATGGTCTCGCCGTTCAGCTTCAGCGTTACCTGCAGGTCGTCCGGGTCGGCGACCGACGCGGCAGGCACGATCCAGGGGCCGAGCGGGGTGAAACCGGGGGCGTTCTTGCTGCGCAGCCAGTCCGTGCCGATCTGCGGCATGTCCCGGCGGAAGACCGTGGTGCGATCGGTGAGGTCGTTGGCGATGGTGTAGCCGGCGACGTGGTCCAGTGCCTCCTCGGCGGACACCTGGTAGGCGGGCCGGCCGATGACGGCGGCCAACTCCAGCTCCCAGTCCGGCTTCTCGGCCCACGAGGGGAGCACGACGTCGTCATACGGACCGGTGATCGCGCTCGGCAGCCCGATGAACACGTACGGCAGGTCCTCGGCCGCCCGGCGGTCCATGATCTCCGCCGCCTCCGCGCGCCGCTCCTCCTCGGAACGGGCGTCGTTCGGGGCGCGGTGCGCGACGTGGAGGTCGATGACGTGCTGTCGGTAGTTCGCACCCGACTGGAAGATCTGGCGGGGCTCGACGGGGGCGTGCACCTGGTAGTCCGCCAGCGGCTTTCGCTGTTGTCCGCCGTCCTCGGCCAGGGCTTCCAGCCGGGGGAGGGCGGCCTCCCAGTTCTCAAGAAGGCTCCGGATGGACAACCGATCGTCGTCGAATGCGGCTCGCAGTTCGATCACCTGGGCGTCGGGTGTGACGAGTGCGGGGAACGCGGGTCCGTTCGGGGCCGAGAGCGTGGCGAGGGCGAACGGTCCGGCGAAGAGCGCGGACGCGGGTGCAGGTTTCACAGACATGTCCTCCTGATTGCGATGTGACTAATCTGAACCTGCCACCGGCAATCATGGAAATCGATTCTATGGATCACAGTCATCCATTGTGTTTATTCGCGCTGGTCGGCGCCTTATCGCAAAGGGAACGCCTGTGAACCTGTCCCGTCTGGACCTCAACCTCGTCGTCGCGCTGCGTTCTCTGCTGGAGGAGCGCAATGTCACGCGCGCCGGACAGCGCGTCGGGCTCAGCCAACCGGCCATGAGTGCCGCCCTGGCCCGACTGCGCCGCCACTTCGACGACGACTTGCTCGCCCGGGTCGGCGGCCACTACGAACTCACAGCGCTCGGGCAGGTTCTCCTCGACCGCACCGCGACCGCCTATGACGTACTGGAGCGCCTGTTCGCCAGTCAGGCCGACTTCGACCCAGTGAGTGAGAGCCGCGAATTCAAGCTGATCGCCTCCGACTACGCCGTCGCCGTGTTCGGTACCGAGCTTGCCCGGGTCGTGCATGAGGAGGCTCCCGGCATCCGCCTGCGCTTCACCCAGCCCCCGACCACCATCGTCGATGACACGGCCACGCTACTGAGCACTACCGACGGACTGCTCATGCCGCACGGAGTGGTCAGCGACTTCCCCGCCACCGACCTCTACCAGGACAGGTGGGTCTTCCTCGTCGCCAACGATCACCCGAGTGTGGAGGACCGGCTCACCCGCCAGGACCTGGCCCGGCTGCCGTGGGTCACCTATCAGCGCACCTACGACGCCCCGGCCGTACGGCAACTCGGCATGCTCGGCGTCGAACCGCGCGTGGAGGTCTCCGTCGACAGCTTCCAACTGCTGCCGCTGCTGGTTGCCGGCACCCGGCGCATCGCGCTGATCCAGGCCCGCCTCGCCCACCTGATGACGCCCCTCGCTGCCGTGCGGGTACTGGAACCACCCTACGAAGCGGTGCCGCTGCGAGAGGCAATGTGGTGGCACCCCGTCCACACGCACGACGCCGCACACATCTGGCTACGCGAAACGGCGGCCCGGGTCGGCCGACGCATGGCCGACGGGCACGACACACCGGAGCCGTCCTGACAGGTGGCGGGAGCGGACGATCTGGACCGGCGGTATCCGCCCAGTGGATCCGAGGCATCCGAAAATCGGATCGCGGCAGGGCTGGGCAGGCCACCCGGGGGGGCCGCATAGTCGTGGCACATCCCCATGCCGTGCGCCGACGTCTTCGACCGACGGATCTTTTGCCACGCGCATCTCCCTTCCCGCCTCCCGCTCTGGAGTGCCGCCATGCCCGCTCCCGTCATCCCGCCCTCCGACGCCCACGACGTCCCGGATACGCAGGGGAAACTACCCGCTGCTCTCCTCATGGCCGGCAGCTGCCTGCCTGTTCTGGGCGCTGTGCTGCTCGCACCGGTTCTGCCTCGCATGCAGGAGCACTTCGAGGGCGTCGCCGGCAGCGAGGCCCTGGTGCCCCTGGTGCTGACCGTTCCCGCGCTGTCGCTGGCCCTGCTGGCTCCCTTTGCCGGTGTCGTCGTCGACCGTCTCGGCCGCAAGCGCCTGCTGATCGTGGCGACGGTCCTGTACGCGTTGTTGGGCACAGTTCCGTTGTGGGTGGACTCGCTGTACGGCATTCTCGCCAGCCGCGTGCTGGTGGGTGTGGCCGAGGCGGCGATCATGACCGCTTGCACGACGCTGATCGGTGACTACTACACGGGGCGCGTCCGCGACCGCTACCTCGCGCTGCAGACCATGTGCGCCTCAGCATCCGCCACCGTCTTCTTCGTCCTCGGAGGGGCCCTTGGAGGGGCCGGCTGGCAGGCGCCGTTCTGGATGTACGGAATCGGACTGCTGCTCGCTCCCGCCATGGCGCGCGTACTGCCGGCACCACTGGCTTCATCAGCGATGGAGATCGAGCCGAACGCCTCCACGGCGGACAACCGGCCCTTTCCGATACGCCGTATGGCCGGCCTTTGCCTACTGACCGCGTTCGGTGCTGTCGTCTTCTACACCGTGCCTGTGGAGATGTCCTTTCTCCTCGATGGCCTGGGCGTCGACTCCACCGGCGGCATCGGTGCCGTCACCGCGGTCGCGAGTGCGGCCACCGTCCTCGGTTCGGTGCTCTTCACCCGCCTCACCGGCCGACCACGGCACCATTTGCCCATTGTCTTCCTGCTGTGTGCCGCTGGGTTCCTCCTGATGGCGATGAGCGACAGCCTTCCCCTGCTGATCGTCGGTGCCGTGGTGAACTGCGTGGGCACCGGCCTGCTGCTGCCGTCCCTCCTGACGCTGGCCATGTCCCGACTCGATTTCGCCGACCGGGGACGCGGCACCGGGTTCTGGACCTAGGCGTTCTTCCTGGGTGAGTTTGCCTGCCCACTGATCCTCCTCGGAGGCAAGGAAGCTCTCGGAGACCTGAGCTCGGCCGTCGGAGCGCTCGGCCTGGCCACCCTGCTTCTCGCGGGTGCGCCACTTCTCCTCGCCCACCGGACGCCGGCCGCTGCCCCGCTGCACCATGTTCACGAACAGCCCTGACCACCGGGGTCACCGCGCCGGCGCTGCCAAGGTGGACCGGCGCACGACCAGTTCCGGCTGCAGTACGACGTGGACATGTCCGTGAACGGCGTTGTGCGCCGTGTCCTCGATGAGCAGGCGGCCGGCCTGCCGCCCCATGGCGACGACCGGCCGCCGCACCGTGGTCAGCGGCACGACGGCGGACGCTGCGAAGTCGAGGTCGCCGTAGCCGACCAACGCGATGTCGTCGGGCACTCTCAGTCCGGCCTCGTACAGGGCCTGCATCACTCCGAGAGCGAGCAGATCGTCGGCGCAGAACACGGCGGTCGGCCGGTCCGCCAGGCCGAGGATGCGCTGACCCGCGTCCTTGCCTGCGCCCACCGTCAGGCCTGGGCACGAGAGCTCATGCAGGGAGTCCGAGGCGAGCCCGGCCCGGCTGATGGCACGACGTGCTCCTGTGCGCCGGTCCCGTATCGGCGCGAACTCGTAGGGACCGCCGACGTGCACAACAGACCGGTGCCCTTGCGCGAGCAGGTGACGGACTGCCGCGTATCCCCCGGCGACATCATCGATTCCCACGGAGCACGCAGCCGGTTCGAGCACGTACTGGTCGGCCATGACGAAAGGCAGTGCATGCCGACGCAACGCAGCCGCGGCTCGGACTGCTCCCTCGCCCGAAACCAGCACGGCTCCGCGGATCCGGTGCGCGGCGATCAGGGCGAGATGCCGACCGTCCTCCGCCGCCTCGCGGGTGCCGGTGCACACCATGACGCCGAGGCCGGCCTCGCGTGCGGCCTGCTCGACGCCGGTGGCCAGCGCCGTGAAATACGGATCCGCCCCGTTCAGCCCCAGGACGGCGATGACACGGGAGGCCAGACCGTCCACCTGCTGTGCGCCTTGGGCGCGTACGTATCCGATCGAGCCGATCACGTCGAGGACGCGCTTGCGGGTGGCCTCGGCGACGACCTCCGGGTGGTTGAGGACGTTCGAGACGGTGCCGAGCGACACACCGGCCTCGCGCGCAACGTCCTTGACGCCCACCTTTCGACGCGCCCTGCCGCCGCGAGCCGTCCTTGTCTCCAGCCCGTGTGCCGGTGTCCTGTTCACGAAAGGAATGGTCGTGGGCAGTTGGTGGGCCATCACTCAAGGGCTCACTGGGGCTGCGGTGGTGCTGCGTTGCACGAGGCGTGGGGTCATAGTCGTCTGCATGGACCGGTCCCGCCTGCCTTCCACGCGCTCGATGAGCATGCGGGCGGCGGTGGAGCCCATGGTGTGTCCCGCCTGATCGACGCTGCTGAGCTGGACGGTGGCCAGGGCAGCGAGAGCGGTGTTGTTGTAGCCGACGAGCGAGAGGTCCTCGGGGATGCGCATTCCGAGTTCGTGGGCCGCCCGGTAGATGCCCAGGGCGGCGACGTCGGCGCCGGTCATGATGGCGGTCGGCGGCCGCTCCATGGTCAGCAGGGTCATGCCGGCCTTGAACCCGCCCTCGTCGGAGTACGCGGCGTGGTGAACCCGCACGTGCTCGGTGAGTCCGTGCCGTTCCATGGCCGAGCGGTAGCCGCCCGCGAGGACGACCTCCGGTGTGCGCTTCCACTGATTGGCTCTGGTGCCGGGGGCCGCGACGAGGGCGATGTCCCGGTGTCCGAGCGCCACCAGATGGTCGACCACCAGGCCCGCGCCGGTGTCGTCCGCGTCGACCACCGAGTCGTGGGTGTCGGTTGCGTCGTGGTGACCGATGACGACGGTCGGCGTGGCCGCCGCAGTTGCCAGTACCTCGGCGCGCGAGGTTCCCGGAGCGATGAGGATCAAGCCATCCATCTGACGGTCGACCATGGAACGGATGGTTTTCGCCTGTTCGTCCGGGTCGAAGCCGGCCGCGCCGATCAACACGGTGTACTCGCTGGTGCGGAGCTCCTCCTGGATGCCGTCGAGGATGTCCGCGAAGAAGGCGTTGCGGACGTTGTCCAGGAGCACGCCGATCGTGTACGTCCGCCCCCGCATCCCGCGTGCCGCCGCCTGCGGCCTGTAGTCCAGTTCGGCGATGGCCGCCCGCACCTTCTCCTGCATGCCGGGGCTCACGCCGTAGGCGTTGCGCAGCACCTTGGAGACCGCGGCGACGGACACGCCGGCGTGCCGGGCGACGTCGGTGATGGTCACGCGCTTGTTCTGCTTGGGTTCGGCCCCGCCCATCGTCAGTACTCCAGACTTCGTAGGTACGAGTGTAACGGTCTACATAATGACCTCTGGATGGCCACAAGGCTACAGGGTCGGACCTCGGTGTTACGGCTCTGTGTCTTGACGGATAGCTGCGGGCGGTGCAGGGTGTTGCCCACTTCGTGGTGGAGAACGTTACACACAACCTTCTGTGCGGTTGGACTCGTTTCCTTTCCTCAGCGCCGCTCGTCGTTCCTCGCCCCTTCTCTCAAAGACCTTCGGGAGTCTCCGTGTCCCTTCGCATGCCTCACGCCCGTCGTGCGCGTCTGAGCCTGTTCACGGCCGCCACCGCCTCACTGGCGCTGGTCACCACCGCCTGCGGCGGCAGCGGCTCCGGTTCCTCGGCCGCACCCAAAGAGTTCAGCTACCTGAGCGTCACCGAGAACACCACCGTGAAGACGGCCCTGACCACCATGTCCAAGGGCGCGTGCAAGGCGGCGAACGACGCTCTGCCACTGAAGGTGGAGACCGTGCCGCAGACAAGCCTCGATCAGAAGCTGCAACTGCTGGCAGGCCAGGATGCGCTGCCGGTGCAGTTCGCCGCGGGCAACGCCCCCGCGCTCACCCAGCAGTTGGCGAAGTCGGGCAAGGTGGCCGACCTGGAGAAGGAGCTCACCTCTCTCGGCGTTCTCGATCAACTCGAGCCGGCCGCCGTCTCCACCATCAAGGCGCTGTACGGCGGCAAGCTGCAGGTGCTGCCGTATGAGTACAACATCGAGGGCATCTTCTACAACAAGAAGCTCTTCCAGGAGAACGCCATAGCCGTGCCGGGAACCTGGGACGAGTTGGTGGCCGCCGCGGCGAAGTTGGACGCCAAGAACGTTCAGCCCTTCTCCGCCTCCGGTCAGCAGGGGTGGCCCATCACCCGCCTGCTGAGCACGTACCTCTACCGCAGCCTGGGGCCCGACGCCCTCCAGAAGGTGGCCGACGGCAAGGCGAAGCTGACCGACCCGGAGTATGTGAAGGCCGCCGAGGAGATCGCCGGCCTCGGCAAGAAGGGCTACTTCGGCAAGGGCGTCGGCTCCATCGACTACGACACCGCCATGAACCAGTTCCTCAACGGCAAGGCCGCCATGTTCTACATGGGCAACTGGGCACTGGCAAACATCTCGGACGAGAAGCAGAACAAGGTCGGCGCGGAGAACGTCGGCTTCATGCCCTTCCCCGCCGTGTCGGGCGGCAAGGGATCCATCGACCAGTACCCCTCCAACGTCGGCCTCGGCATCACCCTCGGTGCGAAGTCCTTCGACAAGAAGACCGGTGACTGGGTCTCCTGCATCGCCAAGAACTACGGCAGCACCGCGCTCAAGAATCACGGTTCCATCTCCGGTTTCAAGGTGAACACCGGGGTGATGGACGCCAACGACGTCACCACCAAGGTCCGTAAGACGATCAGTGAGTCGAAGCAGAACGTCCTGTGGTTCGAGGCCCTGTTCAGCACCAAGGCCACCACCGTCAGCCAGACCAACGCGGCCGGCCTGGTCACCGGGAGCATGAAGCCAAAGGCGTTCATGCAGACCGTCCAGGACGCGCTGACCGCCAAGTGACCCACCGGGGGCGGCCGAAGCCTCCCCGCGCGGACCGCCCCCGGTTCCGTCCGACAGGTCTCTTCAACGGAAACGAAGTGGACACCATCCATGCACCGCGTACTCGGTGACCGCAGGGCCATCGCGATCCTGCTCGGCCCCGCCCTCCTCGTCTACTCACTGATCATGCTGGTCCCCATCGTGTGGTCCCTCGGGTACTCCTTCACCCAGGGCAACACCATCGAGGGATTCACCGGAAACGGCGGCGCCAACTTCTCCCGGCTGTTCGAGGACCCGGCCGTCCGCGACGCCCTCTGGTTCACCCTCAAATACGCGGCGCTCGTCACGGTCGGCCAGGTCGTCGCTGGCTACCTCCTGGCCCTGCTGTACGTCTTCTTCCTCAAGAGGTCCTCAGCGCTGATCCGTACGCTGGCCTTCTTCCCGGTCGTGCTGCCCACCGTCGCGGTCGGCCTGCTCTTCCAGAAGTTCTTCCAAGTCGCCCCGCAGACAGGCCCGGTCAACTCCCTGCTCAACGCGGTCGGAATCGACTCCATCGACTTCTTCGGCAGCGCAGGCAGCGCGTTCTGGGTCCTGATCCTCATGGACATCTGGCGCTCCATGGGCTTCTACGCCGTCCTGCTCTTCGCCGGCCTCGTCGACATCCCCGACGAAGTCCTCGAATCGGCGCGCCTGGACGGAGCCTCGGGGCTGCGACTGATCCGCCACATCGTGCTGCCGCTCTCCCTGCCCGTGCTGATGTCGTCGCTGATCTTCAGCATCAACGGGACGCTCAAGGTGTTCGACTCCGTCGTCGCTCTTACCAACGGCGGCCCGGGCAACGGGACCACTCCACTGACCCTGTACATGTTCCAGACCTCGTTCACCTACAGCGACTACGGCTACGGCAGCACCATCGCCCTGCTGCTCACCGTCGTGTGCCTGATGGTGAGCCTGGCCGTCTACCGCGTCTCACGGCGCGACATCACGGAGGGCTGAGCACATGGCCATCGACACACCTGTGAAGGCCTCCGCAGGCCGCCGGAGCCGAGGGCCGTCCGCTTCCGCCGGTCCCGTCCGGCGGGCCAGGGCGCCGCGCAGGCTGTGGGTGAAGATCGTCGTCACCCTGCTGCTGGTCGTCGAGATCTACCCACTGATCTGGATGCTCCTGACCTCCCTGAAGTCCAATGACGACTACCTCAACAACTCCACCTGGAGCCTGCCCACCACGTGGGAGTGGGGCAACTACACCGAGGCATGGACCACCGGCCATCTCGGGCTGTACGTCCAGAACAGCCTCCTGGCCGTCCTGCCCGCACTGGCACTCATGCTGCTCCTGGGCACGGCCGCGGGATTCGCCCTGCAGATCATGGTGTGGAAGGGCCGCAGCCTCACCCTTCTCGTCTTCCTCGCAGGCATGATGGTTCCCCCGCAGATGATCCTCCTGCCGCTGTTCACCGTGTACTTCCAGACCGGCCTGTCCGGCACGTTGTGGCCGTTGATCCTCACCTACACCGGCACGGGCCTGCCCCTGACCGTCTTCATGATGGCCACCTACTACCGGACCGTTCCCCGCGAACTGTTCGAAGCGGCCACCATCGACGGCGCGGGCATCCTGCGCGCCTTCTGGACCATCAGCGTGCCCATGGTCCGCAACGCCCTGCTCACTGTCGGCCTAGTGCAGTTCTTCTTCATCTGGAACGACCTGCTCATCGCGCTGACCTTCACCAACAACCAGGACCTGCGCACCATCCAGGTCGGCCTGCTCAACTTCACCGGCGACTTCGGTGCCACACAATACGGTCCGCTGTTCGCCGCGATCTGCATCAACGTCTTCGGCACCCTCCTGATCTACCTCTTCCTCAACCAGAAGGTCATGAAGGGCCTGACCTCGGGAGCGGTCAAGGGCTGAGACCGGCTGCTCGCAGCCCGCTCGACCCGCTCCCGCGCACGTGAAGAAAGGCTTTCCTTGCTCCCCCCTCAGCCCTGCCCGGTGTCCTTCGAACACCTGCCGGACGGCCTCGGCATCGGCGTCCCCGCCCCCCGTCTGACGTGGACCTTGCCGGCAGGCGGCGGGTCCCAGGAAGCGTACGAACTCGAAGTCGCCCGAGCCGGCCGCATCGACCGCACCGGTCGCGTTGCCGCGAGAGACCAAGTGTTGGTGGCCTGGCCCGGTGATCCGCTGAACTCCCGTGAACGAGCGACCGTCCGTGTCCGCGTCTGGACGACGGAAGCGAGTGAGCCCTCGCGCTGGAGCGCCCTGAGTGCGGTAGAGGCGGGCCTGCTCGACGCCGCCGACTGGCAGGCAGCCCCGGTGGGCGCCGCCTGGACCGAGGACCCGGAAGCCGCCCGCCGTCCGGCCCGCGTCCGCAAAGACTTCCGGATCGACCGGACGGTGGCACACGCCCGTCTCTACATCACCGCACACGGCCTGTACGAGGCCGAGATCAACGGACGCCGCGTCGGCGACGAGACCCTGGCTCCGGGCTGGACCGTCTACCCGCACCGTCTGCGCTACCGCACGCACGACGTCACCAGCCACCTCGCCGAAGGCGCCAACGCCATCGGCGCGTGGCTCGGCGACGGCTGGTACCGCGGCAAGTACGGCTTCGACGGCGGCACCCGCAACATCTACGGCACCGACCAATCCCTCATCGCCCAGCTGGAGGTGACGTACGAGGACGGCACCACGGTCACGATCGCCACGGACCGGACCTGGAAGGCCGCGCCCGGACCGATCCTGACCAGCGGACTGTACGAGGGCGAGACGTTCGACGCCCGACTGCACGATCCCGACTGGGCCACCCCTCCCGGCGCCGCTGCGGGGGAGTGGACCCCAGTGCGCACCCACAGCCGTGACCTCGGCACCCTCGTCGCCCCGACGGGACCGCCGGTGCGCTGCACCGAGAGGATCGCACCGGTCGAGGTGACTCGCACCGGCGAGGACCGCCACTTGCTCGACTTCGGGCAGAACCTCGTCGGCCGTCTCGGTATCACCCTCGACGGCCCGGCCGGCACCGTCGTCAGCCTCCGGCACGCCGAAGTCCTGCAGGAGGGCGAACTGGCCACCCGGCCGCTGCGCGAGGCATACGCCACCGACACTCTGATCCTCTCCGGAGGGGGCCCGCTCACCTGGGAGCCGCGCTTCACCCTCCACGGCTTCCGCTACGCCGAAGTCAGCGGTTGGACGGCAGACCTGAGCGCCGAGATGGTGACCGCCCGGGTGTACCACACCGACATGCGTCGCACCGGCTGGTTCGAGTGCAGCGACCCGCTGGTCAACCGGCTGCACGAGAACGTCGTGTGGAGCATGCGCGGCAACTTCGTCGACATCCCCACCGACTGCCCCCAGCGCGACGAACGCCTCGGCTGGACCGGCGACATCCAAGTATTCGCCCCCACGGCAAGCTACTTGTACGACTGCTCGGGCATGCTCGACTCCTGGCTCACCGACGTCGGCCTGGAGCAACTCCCCGACGGAACGATTCCCTGGTACGTGCCCGTCATCCCGGGCGAGCCCATGTGGACGCCGATCCACCCCGGGGCCGCCTGGGGCGACGTTGCCACACTCACTCCCTGGACGCTCTACCAGCGCTTCGGAGACCTTGATCTCCTGCGCAGGCACTACCCCATGGCCAAGAAGTGGGTCGACCTCGTCGAAAGCCTCGCTGGGCCGACCCGACTGTGGGACACCGGCTTCCAACTGGGGGACTGGCTCGACCCTGCCGCACCACCCGAGGACCCAGCCGCCGGCCGCACCGACCGTTACCTCGTCGCTACCGCCTACTTCGCCCACTCCGCCCGTCACCTCGCGCTGGCGGCAGCCGCATTGGGCGATGGCACGGACGCCCAGCGGTACAGCACGCTGGCCGACGAGGCCGCCAACGCCTTCCGCCGCCGCTACGTCCTTGCATCGGGGCGCATAAGCAGTGACAGCCCCACTGCCTACGCCATCGCGCTCGCCTTCGACCTGCTGGCCCCGCCGCAAAGGCAGCCGGCCGGTGACCGTCTGGCCCAGCTGGTCATCGAGGACGACGCCCGCATTGCAACCGGCTTCGTCGGCACCCCACTGATCTGTGACGCCCTCACCGATTCGGGACACCTCGATATCGCCTACCGGCTGCTCCTCCAGACCCAGTGCCCCTCATGGCTGTACACCGTGGACATGGGCGCCACGACGATCTGGGAACGCTGGGACAGCCTTCGCCCCGACGGCACCCTCAACCCCGGAGGTATGACGTCGTTCAACCACTACGCCCTCGGGGCCGTCGCCGACTGGCTCCACCGCGTGGTGGGCGGCATTACCGCCACGGCCCCCGGATACCGGAGGATCGCCTTCCGTCCGCGTCCCGGTGGCGGCATCACTTCGGCCCGTACCCGGCACGAGACTCCCTACGGCTCGGTGTCTTTGTCGTGGGAGCAGACAGCCGCGGGGCTGACAGCCCACCTCGTCGTACCGGAGGGTTGTGAGGCAACCGCAGAACTGCCCGGCTGCACGCCGGTCGTCCTGGGGCCGGGCAAGCATGTCCTCAGCACGGTGGAACTCGTGACAAAGGCAGCCTGACCCCCGTTTCATCAGCTACTGCAGGCCCGGTGCACGCTTCAATGCGCCGGGCTTTGCGGTTTCCGGGTTCGATGAACGCATCTGTATTTGCCATGTGGATGACGTCCATTTACTGCGTCGATAAAGAGCGCACGCGTAAGCTTTCAATTGAAATTTTAAAGCGATCCAACTGGAAAGTCTTGGTCGTTCCGACCGTGAGTTTCTTGAAGTGAGTGTTGCTTGAGGGTTGACCCGAAGGGGTGATAGGCAATAGTTTCCCTTCGTTGGTTGAAACGCTTCACGGGTGGTTGTCTCTGAACACCGAAATCGCATGCCGCGGTACGCGGCGTTGATTGTCTCGAATGAAGTGGCAGTGCATTTCTGTACGCACGTGTGTCCCACCGAGGTTCCGACCTCCTCGAACTGGGGCCGGCCGAGCACCTGACTGCTCGGCCGGCCCCGCCCCCCACGGCGGCTCGTTCAGAAGCTGCCACTTTCGTCCGGGAGAGCCGCTGTGAACATGAAAGTTCATTGTCCGTCGCCGTCTTGCGCTGATGGTCGGTGCGGCTTCGGGCGGAGGTGATCCGGCAGTCGCTCTGTCCGTAGCCGGAGTGCTGAGAAAGAACGCCCACTCAGTCCCGTAATCAACGGAATATGTATCAGGGGTGGCCCGATTGCCAGCCTGAAGGAAAGTACCAGGCTGTGGCCATTCGCTCTGCCGGGCGCTGAAGATCCAGAAGATGTTCTCTGGCAGCACCGATATCAAGGGCGCCCCTGTCGCCCTGAATGAGGTATCCCGAGAGGGTCGGGCCGCGAGCGTCGACTCTGCCCGATGTATCCCCTGAGTTACCCC
The DNA here is from genome assembly GCF_035917255.1 of Streptomyces sp. NBC_01257. Lineage (NCBI taxonomy): Bacteria > Bacillati > Actinomycetota > Actinomycetes > Kitasatosporales > Streptomycetaceae > Streptomyces > Streptomyces sp. NBC_01257. The sequence continues at coordinate 49,982 of NZ_CP108472.1, read as the reverse complement.
ACCCCAGCAATGCGCGGTGACAGCTGCGAGCATCGCACAGCGCTGTTCTGTCCTGCCCTTTTTCCTCATGGAAGAGCCGCCATGAATCGTCGTACGTTTCTCTCCGCCGCCGTCCTGACCGCTCTGGCTTCCGGCATCGCACCGGCCGCTTCCGCGCCCCGTCGCACCGCGGATACAGCCCCCGACAGCAGGGCCGTCGCCCTGCTGGCGAGGATGACCGCCGCACAGAAGGAGGCCCTCGTCCGATGCGACTTCGCGGCCCTGAGCTCTCTCGGAATCCCGGCCCTGACCATGGTGGACGCCTCGGCAGGACTGCGTGGGGAGACCGGCGTCACCGCCTTCCCCGTCCCCATGGCCCAGGCCGCGACATTCGATGCCGACCTCGCTGGCCGGCTCGGCACGGCTCTGGGCACCGAAGGACGGGCCAAGGGTTACAACAACCTTCTCGGCCCTACCGTCGACACCGCCCGCACCTGGCACTTCGGCCGACAGGCCGAGGGCATGGGTGAGGACCCTCTCCTGGCTGGGACCCTGGGCGCAGCGCTCACCCGAGGCATACAGGAACAACATGTTGTCGCCACCGTCAAGCACTTCAGTGCGTACACCCAGGAAGTCAACCGCTTCTTCTTCGACGCGCAGCTCTCCGACCGGGCCCTGCACGAGATCTACCACGCTGCTTTCGAGCGCATCATCGCCACCGTGCCCGTCACCTCGGTGATGATGGCCTACCCCAAGATCAACGGTACGTTCGCCACGCAGAGCCCCGCGCTGTTCAACGACCTCAAGAAGACCATCGGTCTGGAGGGCTACACCGTCCCCGACTTCTGGGCCGGCGATGATCCTGTGGGAGCCGTCAGGGCAGGCATGGACCTCGGCGGTCTCGGCCCCGGTGGCGTGAAGATACCTGTCGGCGGCCTCGTCGATGGCAGCGTCCCCACGGCCCGCCTGGACGACGCGGCCCTGCGCATCCTCAACACCATGTACGCCAACGGCCTGTTCGACCACCCCGTACCGGCGCCCGCCGCGGACGTCAGCACCCAGGCCCATAAGGACCTCGCTCATGCCCTCGCCGTCAACTCCGCGGTCCTGCTCACCAACCGCGGCCAAGCCCTCCCGCTGACCTCCGCCATCAAGTCCCTTGCGGTCATCGGCCCCGCGGGCGACACCGCCCTGACAGGAGTCTCCGGCTCCAGCTACGTCACCCCTGGTGCCTGGGCCACCCCGCTGGCGGCCATCAAGGACCGCGCCGGCGCCGGGGTCGCCGTCACCTACCGCGAGGGATCCGTCGGAGACATCCCCCTCACCGCCGTCCCGGCGACGGTGCTGCGCACGGCCTCTGGTGCGGCAGGGCTCACCGGTAGCTTCTACGCCGCAGCCGAACCGTCCGGTACTCCCGTCGCCACACAGGTCAGTGCCGGTGTCGATTTCACCAGTGCGCCCGTGGCCGGTCTGCCCGCCGTGTGGTCGGCCCGCTGGAGTGGCACCCTCACGCCGACCACCACCGGCCTGCACCGTTTCTCGCTGCTGCCCTCAGGTACCACCAAGCTCGTCATCAACGGCAAGACGGTCATCTCCGGCACCCGGCACAGCCGCCGGTTCTTCCTCGGGCCGTACGACTATCCGCTCCAGGGCACCATCGATCTCACCGCCGGGAAGGCGGTGAGTGTCAGCATCGATTACAGCAACAGCACCGCCGATACCGGCACCTGCGGTCTCACCCTCGGCTGGCAGCCGAAGTCCCTCATACCCGACGCGGTAGCCGCAGCACGGGCCTGCGACGCCGCGGTCGTCATCGTGAACAGGGTCGCGGGCGAGGACATGGACCACGGTTCCCTCGACCTGCCGGGCGACCAGAACAAGCTCATCGCCGACGTCGCAGCAGCCAACCCCCGCACCATCGTCGTCCTGAACACCGACGGCCCCGTCTCCATGCCGTGGATCAACGATGTCGAAGCGGTCATCCAGCTCTGGTATGCGGGACGCGCCACCGGAACGGCCCTCGCCGCCATCCTCTTCGGTGACGCCGACCCTTCGGGCCGTCTTCCGGTCACGTTCCCCGTCACGGCGTCCCAGGGACCCGGGGCGACACCGGCCACCTACCCGGGCAATGGCTCCACTGTCTCCCACAGTGAGGGGCACCTGGTCGGCTACCGCTACTACGACGCGAAGAACCAGAGCCCGCTCTTCCCCTTCGGCCATGGCCTCTCCTACACCACCTTCAACCTCGGCTCCCTGGAAACGTCCTACAACACAGCGACCAAGACGCTCACTGCCGCCGTCACCCTCACCAACTCAGGTTCCCGCGCAGGTACCGAAGTCGTGCAGCTCTACGCGGGGCTGCCTGCCGGCGCCCAGGCCGAGCCACGGCGACTGATCGGCTTCCGCAAGGTCACGCTTGCTCCCGGTGCCAGCACTCGGATCACCCTCAGCGTTTCTGCCCGCGACCTGTCGGTGTGGACTGCCGGCGCCTGGAAACTCACCCCCGGCTCCTACACAGTCCACGCCGGCCGGTCCTCGCGAAGCCTGGCTGTACAGCGGGTTGTCACCATCAGCTGAGGCCCTATTGAGCTCGTCGGATTCCACGTGAGTCGCTTTTCGGCGGGCTTCGGTCTGCTGCCGGTTGTGGTCGACAGTAGACCGAAGCCCTGAGCGTGACGACCGGAAGGGCAGTGCGACGTCGGATATATCGGCAGCCGCCCGGAAGCTCGAAGCTTGTGATGGCCGAACCGTCGCCGATGCGCGGCTCGAGACGGCGCCCACGCTGCAGCGGGGGTGGGCCCGGCCGGGCGCGAGGAGGCGTGTCTCCCTACTGCGTCACCCGGCCGGGCCGTTCGGTCCTGCCTCTCAGTGACCGGTCGTCTCGGGGCTGCGCCGTACACCGACCACGGCGAGCAGGGCACCCAGCAGGCACAGCAGGCCCGAGACGAGCACGGCGGTGTGTACGCCGTTCATGAAGGCGTCGTGGCTTCCCTCCACGACCGCGGACCTGAGCTGTGCCGGCATCCTGTCGGAGACCGGCGCGACGCCCATTGCCACGGCGTCCTTCGCCTCGCTCAGCCCGTGGGCCGCATCGGCGGGTACCCCGGACGAGGTCAGCTCGCCGGTCAGGGTCGAGCCGACGCGGCTGCTGATCAGGGAAATCAGAACGGACGTGCCCAGCGCGCCGCCTATCTGCAGCGCCGTCGCCTGGAGGCCGCCGGCGACCCCGCCGTCCTTGACGGGTGCGTTCCCGACGATCGCGTCGGAGGACGACGCCATCACCATGCCGACGCCCAGTCCGAGCGCGATGAACGGGGGCCACATCGCGGTGTAGGACGAGTCCGCACCCCATCCGAGCATTGCGAAGCAGGCGACGGCCTGGAGCGCCATACCCAGCGGCATCGTGAGCCGGGGGCCGAATTTCTGGGTGAGCGCGGCGCCCAGGGGCGACGCCACGACCGAAGCGAGGCTCAGAGGCAGGGTGCGGATACCGGCCTGGACAGGAGTGAAGCCCCGCACGTTCTGCAGGTACAGCATCACGAAGAAGATCATGCCGAGCAGGACGAAGAAGTTCAGCGCGGTGATGACGGTCCCGATGGTCAGCGCCGGGTTCCGGAACAGACGCATGGGCAGCAGGGGGTGCGCGACCCGTGTCTCGTACCGGCCGAACAGCAGCAGGATCAGTACGCCGGCGATGATGGTCCCCAGCGTGCCGGCCGAAGTCCAGCCCCAGGTCTCGCCCTTGACGACGCCGAAGACAACCGCGAGAAGGCCGAGCGCCAGCAGGGCGACACCCGGGATGTCGAACTTCTCATCTGTGGCGCTGGTGTTCCTGCTCTGCGGCAGCACGATGATGCTGAAGACGAGCGCGAGGACGCCGATGGGCGCGTTGATGTAGAAGACCGACTCCCAGTTGACGTGCTCGACGAGCAGGCCGCCCACGATTGGACCGAGCGCGGTGGAGACGGAGGACACCATGGCCCAGATGCCGACCGCCATGCCGAACTTCTTCGGCGGGAAGACGGCGCGCAGCATGCCCAGGGTGTTGGGCATCAGCAGCGCGCCGAAGAAGCCCTGGAGCGCGCGGAACGCGATGACTCCTTCGATGGATCCGGAGAGGCCGATGGCCACGGAGGCGACGGTGAATCCCGCGACTCCTACGAGATAGAAGGTGCGGCGGCCGAAACGGTCGCCGAGCTTGCCGCCGAGGATCAGCGCGGCGGCGAGGGCTAGCAGGTAGCTGTTGGTGACCCATTGGAGGTCGGCCGTGGAGGCGTTGAGGTCCCGGCCGATCTCCGGGTTGGCGATCGAGACGACCGAGCCGTCGAGGCCGACCATGAAGAGGCCGAAGGCGACGGCGACGAGTGTCAGCCACGGGTTCGCGCGGTGTCCGCGCGGCTGGTCCTCATGGACCGGACGCGCAGGCGGAGCTGGGGAGTTCAGGACGTCGGAGGGCATGAAGGTGTCTGTCCTTCGTGAGTAAGGGGGTGTGTGTTGGGTGTCGTGCGCGGACGGGACCACGCGTCCGCGCATGACGAAGCGGCGTCCGGGGCCTGAGGAAGGCCGGACGCAGGGGAGGAGAGGTGTCATCCCGTCGGCACACGGAAACGGTTCGTGCCACTCGCACGACTACGGGCGCGACAGTCCGCGAAGAGTCCGGGACGTCGGCTGCGCGTGTCAGTGGCTGAGGGGATGCAGGCGGTCGTTGAGCGCGTGCAGCGCGCCCAGTGCCGAGCCGAGAGCGTCCAGTTCACCTTCGGTCATGGTCTGGAGCGCCTCGGCGACCAGGCCGCTCATCAGGTTCTGGACCTCGGTGAGCTGCTGCCGCGAGGTCGAGGTGAGGTGCAGGTGAGCGATGCGCTTGTCGGCAGGGTCCGGCCGGCGCTCCAGCAGGCCCTGCTCGGTCAGCTGGGTCACCAGCGCGCTCACGTTGTTCGGCTTCATCAGCAAGGCCTCGGCCGCCCTGCGCACCGTCGCTCCGTCGTTGGCCTCGACGTGACGGAGCAGGGCGATCTGCGCCTCGGACGGCTTGGGGTGCTCGACGTGCGGTCCGATCTGCCGCTCCACGGCCCGGGCCAGCGCGGGCAGGCACGACACGAGCTCGGCGGCTACGTGGTCGACGTCCTGTACGAACCTGGTGGGGCGGGGCATAACTGCGACTCTAGGTATGCAGATATAGCTATGTCAAGATATCTAACTTTCGGTCACGGGAGACCTTCGCAGCAGGTGAGACCGATGCCGGCTGCGCGAATGTGGACCGGCGGTGGCGGCGTCTACAGCAGTGCTGACGCGGCTGTAGAAGGGGTTCGAAGGCGACCTCGTAGAACTTTGCGGCGATGCTCAGGCGACCGGCCTTATGGTGGCTGACTGTCCGATACGACGTGGTCAGGCTTGGTCGGTGGGCATGACTTAGAGTCGGCGATTGCGGTGTGCCGGGGGCGGGTCACCACGTAGGTGATGGCGATGTCCGGCCCTGGGCGGTGAAGGCGATCATGCGCTCCCATTTCTGGCACTGCGCGCCCGCCCGAAGCCAGCCCGTCCGCCGCGATCGTCGCCGGGCCGCGCGGATTGGCCGCCTTTACCTCGTGCCCGGCCGCGCTCAACCGCCTGGTCAACGTCTTGTCGATGTCCCCAGTGCCAAGAATGCCGATCTTCTTGGTGAAACTCAATGTCCGGAACGGAACCCCGGTTTCGGTGACTGGGGTTCCGGGGCTTGGCCTTGCGGCGCCACCGGGGCTGCGGGCCGGCCGCGGACGCGGTGGTGTGAGTAGGCGATGACGGCCTTGCTGAAGAGAGCGCCGCTCGTCGTGTTCGCCTTGTGCGTTCGCGGCGTACCGGCGTTGCCGCTCTCGTGCCGTCCCGGGGGTGGGCAAAGGCCAGAGCCGTGCAGGTGAGCAGAGGGGCGGGGCCCCGCCACGGCCGCCACGTACGCGGACGCCTCCTCGGCCATGCTCCAGCGCATGGGGAAGTAGATCAGCGGACCACTGGCTTCGCGGATCAACGGCCCGGTTGACCAGGGCGAGGCGTCCTCCACGTCCTCGGTGAGGTCGCACCACCGCTCAAGCAACGCAGCCACGTAGGTCGCTGTGCGTTCGGAAGGAGGCTCTCCAACCTCGCTGTCGATGTAGCGGTCGTACAGGCCGCTGAGGATTCGGCCCGCGGTCTTGTCATCCGTCGGCCTCTCGCCTTCCCAGACAACAAGCTCGTAGCTCATACCAGGAGACTCTCATGTCGCTCTGACAGCCATAAGAAACGACGTCTCAGCAAAGTCCAGCGGCGGGGCGCCGTCGTATCGGGCCAACTTTTGGGCCTGGTTGTTCAGTAGCCATGGGTCCTGCGCGGCATTCGGTGGTAGTGACTGGATGGCCTTGAACAGAAATCGGTGCTCGGGCTGCGTGAAGTCCTGCTCGGCCAGCGACCGAGTGGGGCCGCCCGTGTGCAACTGCCCTGGATTCTGCATGAGCGAGATCAGGACGCGCCGCTCCATGGGCCGGGAGGCGTAACCCGGACCCGGAGTGTGATCGGGTGCCGGTTCGGAGATCTGGTCGGGAGGGCCGTAGCCGGCAAGGGTGCGGGGTGCTTCGTCAAGGCGCTCGGCAAGTTGATCCAGGGCGTACTCGACGATGTCGAGTTCGAGGGCCACCTGGTCCAGGGAGGTATCGGCCAGACCGTAGTCGCGGACGTGGCCTGCCAGATCCTCGACGGCGGCGGGAATGCTCGGCTCGAGGATGAAGGTGACAGCGTATTGGGCCGCGTTGTCGGGGTTGGGGCTGTAGTCCGGAGCGGTCGCTCGAGCCAGGAGAGTGGCGATGGTCTGGTGAGCGTTGGCGTCAAGGCGTGCTTTGGCCTCCGGACTGGCAGTTGAGCGGTGGTGATCGTTGTAGGCGAGCCGGGTGGTGATGTGCTGGATCATCGCCGTGGCTCGTTGCTCCGTCGTGAGCCGGGGATCGCTGGCTGCGGGAAGTGCGATCGCGGGGTCGGGCCCAGTGACGAGTGCATCCCAGATCTCGGCAGTCAGGGGGTCTCCGAAGTCCTGGGGCTGGAGCCAGTAGGGCGACGAATCCGGAGACGACGGTGTGAACCTGAACTTCTCAACCCGGCCGGGGGTGTTGATGATCGCTCCGATGACTGCAAGCTCCCTTGCCACCGCTGCGCTGTCGATGCGACGGCCGCGGGACAACTCGAAGGGGACGTTTTCGACTTCGGAGGGGTGCTGCGCTGCACGGGTGGTGACGTAGGCGTTGTGGCGGATGTGCTCGGTGTTGGCCGGCCAGCTCGGCTTGGCCATTTCTCGCAGGGCGCTGTGGACCCCAGCCCAGTACGCCGAGTTGTTCAGTGTCGCCTGCGCGCTGGGGTCACCAGCTGCAGCCCTCCGCTGGTAGGGGGTCCGCATGCTGACCACGACCGCGTTGGCCGTGACTGTCGTGTCGTCCTCGCCCGGTGTCTGGCGGCCCACAGCAGCCATGAGGAGGCGTTCGCCCAGTACACCGAGGCCCGCTACGAGCGGTGCCGGCTTGTCGTGGAGTCGTCGGTGCAGATCGGCGAGTACGAGATGGACCCCTCCCGGCACCCGGACTTCGACCACGCCGGCCTGACCCAGCACGTCCTGGAGACGATGGTCCAGCCCATGTGAGCCCCGGTCGTCCGGCGCCGGCTTCCTGTGCCGGCGCCACCCCACCCGAGAACAAAGGCGGTTCACCATGCCCTTCCCTGCCCGTCTCCGACCGGGCCCGGCTGCCGCGGTCGCCCTGGGCGCCACGATCGTGCTGAGCGGATGCGGTGCCGGAGCCGACAGTGCGAGCGACGGCTTCGTCACGCTCGGCTTCGTCAACGGAGACACCAGCGAGTTCGCCATGTGTCTGCAGAAAGCCGTCGAGACGACGGCGAAGACAGCCGGGGTGAAGGTCTACCTCGCCAACTCCAGGATGGACCCCGGCAAGGAACTGTCCAACATCGAGGACATGATCTCCCGCGACGTCGACGTGCTGGTCGTGCAGACGGTCAACGTCGACGCGCTCGAAGGGGACATAGCGAAGGCCGCCGCCGCGAACGTACCCATCTTCCTTACGTCGGTCGCCACCGACGAGGTCGACGGCATCCTCGGCGCGGCGGTGGTCGACCTCGGGAAGCTGGGCGCCCTGGACGCCGGCTGGATCAGGAAGGACGCCGGCGGGAAGCCGGTCGATGTGGGCATCGTGGCACGGGCGCCCGGCGCCGCGTCCGATCTGATGGTGGCGGGCTTCGCCGAAGCCCTGCCCGCGAACGCGAAGGTCGTGGCGAACCAGCCGGGGATGTTCAACCCCGTCGAGGCCCAGTCCGTCGCGGAGAACATGATCCAGGCCCACCCGGGTCTCGACTACGCCTTCGTCGCCAACGAGGAGATGGCCTTCGCGGTACGCAAGGCGTTCGACGAGGCCGGTGCGAAGGACGTCAGGATCGTGACCGAGAACGGTACGGACAAGGCGCTGACGGCCGTCAAGGACGGCCGGTTCTCCGCCACCGTGGCCAACTCGCCGCAGGTGATCGGCGAGACAGCGGTGCGGAACGCCGTCGCCCGGCTCGACGACGAGAAGAGGGCCGACAAGATCGCCCGGATCCCTCTCACTCTGATCACGAAGGAGAATCTGGACGAGGCGTCGCAGTACTGCGCCCCGTAGCGTCCGCCTCTGAGGGCCGGGTCTCCGCAGATGCGCGGAGAACCGGCCCTCGGACGGCTGCCGCTACACCGTCACCGGCGCGGTGGCGGCGGCCTCGGCAGAAGGCTCGGCGGGGGAGCGGTGGGGTTTGACGCCGATCATGCCGACGGCGGTCAGGACCGCTGCCACGGCGGCGGCTATGCCGCAGATCAGGAAGGCGTTTCCGAAGCCGCTGCCCAGTGCGTCGAGGGCCAGATCGTGCGCCGCCGATCCCGGGGTGCCGGGCGGCAGGCTGTTCACGGCGATCGGTCCGCCCTCTGCGGCGATCCCGCGCGCGGCTCCGAGGTGCTCGGCGGGCAGGTCCGCCCCGCCCAGCTTCGACGAGAACGCCGAGGCCGCCTTTGACAGGGCGACGGCCCCGACGACGACCGGGCCGAGCGCGAATCCGAGATCGCGGAGCATGTTGGTCGTCGCACTCGCCATGCCGGCCAGATGCGGCGGCACGCTGTCCAGGGCCACGGCCGTCACCGAGCTCACGCACAGCGCGAAGCCGACGCCGATGAGCAGGTCGGGCACCACGAAGGCGCTCAGGTCGAGGTCGCTGACGTCGAGCCGGGTGCAGAGGAAACAGCCGACCGCCATCAGGAGGAAGCCCGAGGTCAGCAACCAGGTCGGGGCGACCCGGTGCAGCAGCCGGGAGACGACCGGGATCAGGACGAAGGCGGGCCCCTGGAGCAGCAGGAACGGGACGGCGACCCGCAGCGGGTCCTGGTGCTGGATGGGTCCGAGCCACATGCTCGTCGCGAAGCATGCGCCGAGGAAGGCGAGCATGCCGATCACCGCGACGGCGGACGACACCGCGAAGGCCCGGTTCCTGAACAGGGTCAGGTCGAAGATCGGGGACGCGGCGCCCACTTCGACCAGGACGAAACCGGCGAGGAAGACCAGGCCGAGCATGCCGGAGAGCATGACGGGAAGGGTCGTCCACCCCGACTCGGGTCCTTCCACGGCGGCGTACAGCACCAGGATGAGACCGAGGGCGAAGGTGATCTGGCCCGGGACGTCGAGTTCGCGGTGCTTGGACGCCTTGGACTCGGTGGTCAGCGAGAGTGTGAGCACGATGCTCAGCGCGGCGAGCGCGACCAGCACCCAGAAGGAGCCACGCCAGGAACCGACCTTGGCGAAGGCCCCGCCGATCAGGGGGGAGACGGCCGCGCCGGCGGACAGGAACCCGCTCCACAGCGCGACGGCCTGGGCCCGTTCCCGGGGGTTGCGCGTGACCGACGCGAGCATGGTGAGCGAGCCGGGGAACAGGGCGCCGGCGCCGAGACCGTTGATCGCGGCGCCGATCCAGAGGACCTGCACGCTGGGCGCGACCGCGGCCACGGTGCTGCCGACGGCGATGAGGGCCGCACCGGCGGTGATCAGCTTCTTGCGGCCGAAGCGGTCACCGAGCACACCGAAGGTGAACTCGAAGCAGACCACCGCGATCATGAAGGCCGAGGTGATCCAGGTCAGTTGGGAGCCGTGGGTGTTGAGGTCCTCCTGGAACAGTCCGTTGAGGGAAGCCGGCAGTGCGTTGGCGACCTGCGCCACGAACACCGCACAGCTGGTGGCAGCCAGCGTTCCCGCGTAGCCCGGCTTCCGGGCAGCCCCCGCGGTTGGGCCGTGGGACGTCGTTGTCCCTTTGTTCAGCGTCATTGCTTTCTCCCTGGCTGGGAAGGTGAGTGCCCCGCCGTCGTCGGGCGGGACGGGCTCCGGCCGACGGCCGTAGCGAGGGGAGGGGGGAGGGTTCCGTCGCTCACCGGTCGCGCAGGGACCCCGGACCCCGGGCAGGCCGACGAGGTTGTCGTCGGGTGCCGCGGGTCCGTTCCGTGCGGACAGGTGGTGCCGGACGCTGCCGTGCTCACGGTTGAGGGGGAAGGAGACACAGCTCGAATCCGGCGCGGTGTCGTGGAGAATGACACTTGGCCATACGCCGTGTCAATGAAATGTTCGTAGACTCAAGTGAATAGCCTCGATGTAGGTCGAGGCTGTGGTGGGAGCTGTCCGGACGGCCGGATCAGTACCCCGCGGCCAGATCCGCTTCCACCGCGCGTGCCGCGGCGTTGAGGGTGGCGACCAGTGAAGGAAGCTCGTGGGAGTCGTAGCGCACGCTGGGCATCGACACCGACAGACCCGCCTGTGCGGTCCCGTCCCGGTCGCGCACCGGGACACCCACCGCGACGAGCCCGCGCTCGGAGCGCTCCTGGTTCACGGCGAAACCGTTGCGGCCGATGCGCGTCAGCTCGTTCCGCAACCGTGCGAGGTCCGGACGGTCCGCGGGGCGGTCGCGGTAGCGCGCGGCGGAGTAGATCTCCGCCAGTTCGGCGTCGTCGAGGCCCGAGAGGAGGAGCAGCCCGGCGGTGGTGCGGTGGGCCGCGAACACCATCCCCTCCCGGGATCCGACCCGCAGCGCCTGCCGGCTCTCGATACTGGCGATGAACCTCGCCGTGTCCCCCGTACGGATGGTGAGATTCGCGGTCTCGTCCAGGAGGCCGACCAGCCGGTGCAGGTGGGGGAGGGCGGCGGCCCGCAGCCGGGAGACCTGGGACTGCGAGTGCGCCGCGAGTTCGAGGACGGGGCCCGCGCGGTAGACGCGGTTCTCGTCCTGCACGGCGAAGTCCCGGTAGACGAGCATCGCCAGGAGCCGGTGGGCGGTGGACCGGGCGACCCCCAGCCGTTCGGCGATCTGCGAGACGGTCGCCGCGCCCTCCAGTTGCAGCAGAGCCGCCGCCCGCAGGGCGTGGTCGACGCTCGCGATGGGATACGGCGGCGGCGTCTTGAGCGGCTTGTCCACGGGTGCCTCCGGATGCGGCCCGGACGCGGTGGCTGTTCCACGCCCGGCGAGCGTTGGTTCTGCCCTCCAGAATCTACATGTCTTGTCTGCGAACACGACGCACGCTGAGCCCGTGACTCAGTCCTCCCCCGCCCCAGACATCGCGACGGGCTCGCCCGTCCGGCTGCAGGCCGTTTCCGCAGCGGACCAGCCCACGGTCACCCCGGAGCTCGAAGAGCTGTACCGGGGCTTCGAACAGGAACTCCTCGTCCCGCTGTGGACCGAGATCGGCGACCTGATGCCGGCCCATCCACGCTCGCGTGCGGTCCCGCACGTGTGGCGCTGGGAACGGTTGCGGGAGCTCGCGGCACAGGCCGGCGAGATCGTCCCGGTCGGGCGCGGCGGCGAGCGCCGGGCCATCGCGCTGGCCAACCCCTCCCTCGGAGGCCGGCCGTTCGCGACCCCCACCCTCTGGGCCGCCATCCAGTACCTCATGCCGGGGGAGGACGCCCCCGAGCACCGCCACACCCAGCACGCGTTCCGCTTCGTCGTCGAGGGCGAGGGCGTGTGGACGGTCGTCGGCGGCGATCCGGTGGCCATGCGGCGCGGCGACTTCCTGCCGCAGGCCGGCTGGAACATGCACGCGCACCACAACGCCACCACCGAGCCGATGGCCTGGATCGACGGCCTCGACATCCCGTTCCAGTACGCGAACGAGACCCAGTTCTTCGAGTTCGGCCGCGACGCGGTCAGCGAGGCCGAGCGCACGACCCCCGACCGCTCGCGCGCCGAACGGCTGTGGGGACACCCCGGCCTGCGCCCGGTCTCCGCCACCGCACCGGCCCCCGGCTCGCCCCTGCTGGCGTACCGCTGGGAGCACACCGACCGCGCACTCGGCGACCAGCTCGCCCTGGAGGCGGAGGGTTTCACCGGCACCGTCGAGGCCGGCCACGCCGCCGTACGGTTCACCGACCCGGCGACCGGCGCCGATGTGCTGCCCACCATCCGCGCCGAGATGCACCGCGTCGTGCGCGGCGCGGAAACCGCCCCGGTCCGCGAGACCGGCTCGTCGGTCTACCAGGTCTTCGACGGCTCCGGCACCGTCACCGTCGGGGAGAAGTCCTGGACGGTGACACGCGGTGACCTGTTCGTCGTCCCCTCCTGGCAGCCCCTGTCCGTGCGATCCGAGGCCGGCGCCACGGACTCCGACTCCGGCGCCCTGGACCTGTTCCGCTTCAGCGACTCCCCGATCTTCGAAGCCCTCCGGCTCGACCGTACCCATGTGGAAGGAACCACCCGATGAAGCTCGCCACCCTCCGTACCGACGGCACCACGAAGGCCGTCCGGCTCGACGGCGACGTCCTGATCGACCTCGGCGTCCCGGACGTGGGCACCCTCCTCGGCCGGGACGACTGGGCCGGGCACGCCGCCGCGGCCACCGCCGGGAACTCCGCGACGTACCCCGCGGGAGGCGCCGAGTACGCCCCCGTCGTCCCGCAGCCCTCGAAGGTGATCTGCGTCGGGCTGAACTACCGCACCCACATCACGGAGATGGGCCGGGACCTGCCCGAGCACCCCACCCTGTTCGCGAAGTTCGCCGACTCCCTCATCGGCGCCGGAGACGACATCCTCCGGCCGGACGAGACCGAGCAGTTCGACTGGGAGGTGGAGCTCGCCGTGGTCATCGGCAAGCGTGTGCGCCGCGCCCGGGGCGAGGAGGCCGAGCAGGCGATCGCCGGGTTCACCGTCCTGAACGACATCACCTGCCGGGACTGGCAGTTCCGTACCCGTGAGTGGCTGCAGGGCAAGATGTGGGACTCCAGCACCCCGGTCGGCCCCTTCCTGGTCACCCCCGACGAACTGCCGGGCGGCGTACGCCCCGCGCTCGACGTCCGGCTGACCGTGGACGGCGAGGTCATGCAGTCCGACACCACGGCCGACCTGCTCTTCGACCCGGTCGCGCTGGTGGAGTACGTCTCGACGATCACCCGCCTCAACCCCGGCGACATCATCGCCACCGGCACCCCGGGCGGTGTCGGGCACGCCCGCAAGCCGGGGCGCTACCTGCTGGGCGGCGAGAGCGTCGTCGCCGAGATCGACGGCCTCGGCCGGCTGGAGAACCGCGTCGTCAAGGAGAAGTCCGCCTGATGTCCCGTACGTTCGAAGAAGCCCGTAGCTGGGCGCAGCTCGGCACCACCCTGTTCGTCCAGGCGGCGGACCTCGGTGCCGATGCCCTGGACGAGCCGAGCACCCTGCCGGTCTGGACCCGCAAGCACCTGGTCGCGCACGTCGCCGCCAACGCCGATGCCCTGGGCAACCTCGTCCACTGGGCCGCCACCGGCGAACGCACACCGATGTACGCCTCCCCCGAGGAGCGTGCCGCCGGCATCGAGCGGGGCGCCGGGATGCCGGCCGCCGAACTGACCGCGTGGCTGCGCGGCTCCGCCGAGGAACTGGCCCGGTCAACGGCCGCTCTCGATAAGGAGCAGTGGCAGTCCCCGGTCGTGACCGCACAGGGCCGTACCGTGCCCGCCACCGAACTGCCCTGGATGCGCGCCCGCGAGGTGTGCGTCCACGCGGTCGACCTGGGCACCGGACCGTCCTTCGCCGACCTGCCGGCCGGCTTCCTCGCCGCACTCTGCGACGACGTCGTCGCCAAGCGCGCCAAGGACGGCGGGCCGGCGCTGGTTCTGGAGGCGACCGGCACCGGCGCCTTCTGGAAGCTCCCCGGGGAAGGTGAGCCGACGGTCATCGTCGGCGGCCTCCACGAGATCACGGCCTACCTCACCGGGCGCGCGCACGCGCTGACCGCACCGGACGGCGGGCCCGTGCCCGCCCTGGCCCGCTGGCTCTGAGCCGCCGGACCGGCAGCGCACCCCCTTCTGCAGCCCGTACTTCTGCAGCCCGTACGCGATACGAGGAAGAGACGATGAACCACCCTGCGACGCCCCCCACCGGCGACCACCCCGACGCGATCGTCGTCGGCGGAGGCATCGGCGGCCTCAGCTCCGCCTTCGCCCTCGCCCGGCAGGGACTGCGCGTACGCGTCCTCGAACGCGCTCCTGAGTTCGGCGAGGTCGGCGCCGGCCTCCAGATCGCGCCCAACTGCACCCGCATCCTCGACGAGTACGGCCTGCTCGACGAGGCCAGGGAGCTGGGCGTACTCCCGGAGAACATGGTGATGCGCGACGCCCTCGACGCGCGCGAGCTGACCCGGCTCGACCTGCGGGATCTGGAGCGGCGCTACGGCTTCCCGTACATGGTGATCCACCGCAGCGACCTGCACGCCATCTTCCTGCGCGCCTGCCGCCGGGCCGGTGTGGAGCTGCTGACCGACCGGACGGTGACCGACTACGAGCACACCGACGGCGGCGCCCGGATCCACCTGGCGGACGGCAGCACCCAGGAGGCGCCGGTGGTCGTCGCCGCCGACGGACTGCACTCGGTGGCGCGGCGCAAACTGGTCGGCGACGAGGTGGTCAGCTCCGACTACGTCGCCTACCGCGCGGCCGTCCCGATCGACGAGGTGCGCGACAACGGCATCGCCGAGAAGGACGTCACCGTGTACGTCGGACCGCGCTGCCACTTCGTGCAGTACGCGCTCCGCGGCGGCGACATGTTCAACCAGGTCGCCGTGTTCGAGTCGCCGAAGGCCCTGGCCGGGCAGGACGACTGGGGTACGCCGGACGAGCTGGACGCGGCCTTCGCCGCCACCTGCGACACCGTACGCAAGGGCATCCCCTTGATGTGGCGCGACCGCTGGTGGCAGATGCTGGACCGCGGCCCGGTCGAGACATGGGTGCACGGCAGGATCGCCCTGCTCGGCGACGCCGCCCACCCGCCGCTCCAGTACATGGCGCAGGGCGCGGTCATGGCGATCGAGGACGGCTGGGTCTTCGCCCGGCACGTCGCCCGCCAGACCGCCGCGCACACGCGGGTACCGGACTGGGACGCCGTGCTCGCCTCATACGAGGCGGTCCGCGTCGAGCACTGCCGCAGGGTGCAGACCACCGCCCGCGCCTGGGGCGAGCTGTGGCACCTGGACGGGGAGAAGCGGCTGCGGCGCAACGCGATCATGCGTGGCCGGGACGACCACGACTACGCCTTCACCGACTGGGTGTACGGTCCCACCGCACTGGAGCCCGACGAGGAACCCGCGATGTTCACCCCGATCCCGCTTTCCTCGGCCCGGCTCGGGGACGACGCCGCTCACCGGGTGGCCCCGGCATGATCACGACCATCGCCGCGACGGCGGACGAGGCCGTCGCGGGTGTCGAGGACGGCTCGACGGTCCTGGTGGGCGGATTCGGTCTGGCGGGCATGCCGTTCGACCTCATCGACGCCCTGATCCGGCAGGGCGCCGGTGAGCTGACCGTGGTGTCCAACAACGCCGGGAACGGCGAGGTGGGACTGGCCGCGCTGCTCAAGGCGGGCCGGGTCCGCAAGGTGATCTGCTCCTTCCCCCGGCAGAGCGACTCCTATGTGTTCGACGAGCTGTACCGGTTCGGGCGCATCGAGCTGGAGGTGGTGCCGCAGGGCACCCTCGCCGAACGGATGCGGCCGCAGGCGCCGGCATCGGTGCCTTCTACTGCCCCGTCGGCGCCGGCACCCTCCTCGCCGAGGGCAAGGAGACCCGGGAGATCGACGGGCGCGCCCACGTCCTGGAGTACCCGGCCAAGGGAGACGTGGCCCTGATCTCGGCGCACCGCGCGGACACCCTGGGCAACCTCCTCCACCGCAGGACCGCCAGGAACTTCGGCCCCGTCATGGCCACCGCGGCCACGACCGTCGTCGCCCAGGTCACCGACATCGTGGCCGCCGGGGAGATCGACCCGGAGACCGTGGTCACGCCCGGGATCTACGTCGACCGCCTCGTACGGGCCGAGACCCGGCGACTGACCGTGCAAGGAGCCCGCTGATGACGGCCACCCACGCCATGCCCGGCACCGGACCCGTGGAGCACCTCGGCCGGGGCCCGCTCACCACCGACGAACTCGCGGCCCGCGTCGCCCGCGACATCGCGCCCGGCTCCTACGTCAACCTCGGCATCGGGCAGCCGACCCGGATCGCCGAGCACCTGCCGGCGGACGCGGGGATCGTGCTGCACACCGAGAACGGGATGCTCGGCATGGGCCCGGCCGCGGAGGGCGACGCGATCGACCCCGACCTCACGAACGCGGGGAAGGTCCCGGTCACCGAGCTGCCCGGGGCGGCGTACTTCCACCATGCCGACTCCTTCGCGATGATGCGGGGCGGCCACCTGGACGTGTGCGTCCTCGGCGCCTTCGAGGTCTCTGCCCACGGTGACCTGGCCAACTGGCACACCGGCGACCCGGATGCCATCCCCGCCGTCGGCGGCGCGATGGACCTGGCCGTCGGCGCCCGGGAGGTCCTGGTGATGATGAGGCTGTTCACCCGGGACGGCGCACCCAAGCTCGTGCCCTTCTGCACCTGCCCGCTCACCGGCAGCGGCTGCGTCAGCCGTGTCTACACCGACTACGGCGTCTTCGTGCCCGGTCCGGACGGGGTCAGGGTCCTGGAGACGTACGGGGCCACGGTCGAGGAGCTGCGGGAACTGCTGGCCGTTGACCTGATCCGGTGAGCCGCCGCCGCGGCCGGTCGGATTACGGTGCGTCAGGACTCGGTGCGGTCTGTGTGGTACCCATCCGCCTCGTGCGATCGACGCACCCCATCGCGTTAGGATCCGGTCATGGCGAACCTTCGTGAGGCACAGAAGCAGATGACCCGGCGTCTGCTGCTGGAGTCGGGAATCGAGCAGTTCAAGGCGAAGGGGTACGCCGTCACCACGGTCGACGACATCGCGACCGCGGCGGGTACGACGCGGGCGACCTTCTACGCGTACTTCTCCTCCCGCAGCGAGCTGATGCAGGCCCTCATCGACGAGCAGCTCAACGAGGTCCTGCAGCGCGTCGGATCGCCCGAGCACGGTTCCACCGCGCAGGGCCTCGTGGCCACCGTCGCCGACGGATCGCCGGAGGCGATCACGGACTGGATGCGCCGCACCGCCGACAGCTGGCCGGCGATCTGGCCCCTCATCCGGATCGGCCGGGACGCCGCGGTGGTCGATCCGGAACTCACCGACCTGGTCGAGCGATGGATGGAGGAGGCCATCGGCGACATCGAGGACGGACTGGCGGCGGCCGGGCGCCTTGAGCCGTATCAGCGCCACTTCCGGGGTGTGCTGGCGATGGCCGAGCTCGACTTCGTGGCCCAGAACTGGCACCGCGCCGAGTGGAAGCTCACCCGCGACCAGATGCTCGACGAGCTCGGGACGAGCTGGGTACGCCTGCTGCACTGAACGCGGTCGCGGTCGCGGTCACCGGCACGACGGCGGGCGCTGCGCGGCAGCGCCCGCCGTCGTCTTCGCGGACGCGCCGTGGCGTCGAACAGCGGCGCCCGCCGTCGTGTTCACAGACCTGCCGCGGCGTCGAACAGCAGCGCCCGCAGCCATTGAGTGAAGTACTGATCGGTCAGGCGGGGGTTCCACACGATGTCGATCCCGAGCCCCGGAAGCGGGAACGGGAACTCCTCGATCCGCAGCTCGGTGAGCGCCCGCATGGCGGTGGCCACCTGGAACCGCAGGAGCGCGACGCCACCCCCGGCACGGGCGACCAGGAACGGAACCAGCAGGAAGTCGGAGATCAGCTGACCGACCCGGTAGGTGATCCCGTGCTCCTCCAGCAACGCGTAGGGGAAGACGCGCCGTTCGGTGTCGACGACGATGTGCCGCTGTGTGGTGAGGAGTTCGAGAGCGCTCGCCTCTGGCGGGGTGTCCGGTGAGGCCACCACCACACAGCGGTCGTTGTACAGCCGCTCGCGCGGGTACGGCGAGAAGTGGCCCTCGGAGAGCAGCACGACGTCGACGCCCTTGTCGGTGAAGGTGGCCTCGGTCGGCACCGTGATCGTGCGCACGCGCAGGGTGGCGTGCGGGGCGCGCTCGGCGACGAGCCGGGTGAGGTGGGGGCCGACGACGAACGCCGTGCTGTTCGTCATGGCGACCGTGATGACGCGCCGGTCCGTGGCGGGGTCGAAGCACGGGAAGTCCACGATGCGCGCGGTCTGCTCCAGGGCGCTGCGCAGGGGCGCGATCAACTCCAGCGCGCGCGGGGTGAGCGTGACGCCGGTCCCCTGCCGGACGACGAGGTCGTCACCCAGCAGCCGCCGCATGCGCGTGAGGGCGTGGCTCATGGCCGGCTGCGACAGCCCGACCCGCTCCGCCGCCCTGGTCACCGAGCCCTCCTCCAGGAGCGCGAGAAGGGGCACCAGCAGATTGAGGTTGACCGAGGCCAGCCGGTCCAGCCCCGAACCCGTGGTGCCCTCTTCGCCGTCGTTCATGGAGCAGACCTTACGAGTCCGCCCGGGTCATGCGACGCAGCCGGGGGATCGGGATCCGGTAGTTGAGCGCCACGGCCGCACCGGTGCCGTCGGCGTGGGACCAGCGCATCAGCGCCGGCTCACCGCCGGGACCTCCGTCGACGTACGCGGGTTCCCCCTCCAGCGGCAGAAAGCCCACCGCCTTGAGGCGCAGTCCGAACTGCTCCGTCCAGAAGTACGGCTGGAGCCGGAGCGGCGGCGCGTCCTCGCCGTGGACGAGCGCCCGTGCGGCGGTCTTCGCCTGCTCGATCGCGCTGCTCCACAGGGGGAGGCGGCGCAGACCGTATGTGGTGGGGAAGGCCGCGAGGTCGCCGACGGCCGCGACATCGGGTCGGACGAGTCCCCGGGCGTCGACCGGGATGACGCCGCCCCGGGAGACAAGTCCCGTGTCCACGAGCCACTCCGTGTTGGGGATATCGCCGACGGCGGAAACGAGAAGGTCCGCTTCGAGGACCGTGCCGTCGTCGAGCACGGCCCGGGCGCTGTCGCCGGCCCCTTCGATGCGCGCCGATCCGGTCTCCACGAGGGTGAGCCCCAGGTCCAGCGCGGCCCCGACGAAGACACCGGCCAGGTACGGCCCGAGCTGGACCGACAGGGGCATCCCCTGGGAGATGAGGGTGACCCGGCAGCCGGCGGCCAGGCATCCGGAGGCGATCTCCATCCCGAGAGGTCCCCCGCCGACCACGACGACCGAGGGCCCGGCCGCCAGCCGGCCCCGCAGACGGAGGGCGTCGTCGAGACCCCGCAGGGTGAGCTCGCCGGGCAGGGCGGACAACCGTCGCGCCCGGGAGCCGGAGGCGAGGACGACACGGTCGTAGGGGAGTGCGGTGCCGTCGTCGAGCGTCACGAGCCGGCGGTCGAGGTTCAGCCCGGTCGCACGTACGCCCAGGAGTTCCGTCGCCCCGTGGCCGGCCGGGGGGAGCTCGTGCGACGTCAGGTCGGCGTCGTCGAGCAGGAGCGCCTTGGACAGCGCCGGGCGGCTGTACGCCGGGTGGGGTTCGTCGCCGACGATCGTCAGCTCGCCGTCGAAGCCGGCCTCACGGAGCGTGTCGGCCGCGGTGAGGCCGGCGATCCCGTTGCCCACGACCACGACGCGGTCCGCCGGCGTGCCGCTCATGCGATCCTCAGCGCGGCGACCGGGCACACGCGGACGGCGGCGTTCGCCGGGGCGGCGTCGGCACTGCCGATCTCCTCGCGGTCGAGGACGAGCTCGCCGTCGTCGTCGAGGTGCATGAGCTGTGGTGCGGCTTCCTCGCACAGGCCGTGGCCCTCGCAGCGGGGGCGGTCGAGAACGATCCTCATGCCGCGACCACCTCCAGGACGGGGAGCTCCTCGATGCTCCGGGTGATGTTGCCGGGAATGCGGACCTCGGGTCCGACGACGAGGCGCTTCACACGCCGGGACAGCGCGTCGATCACCGCATGGGCCTCCAGCCGGGCGAGCCCCTGGCCCGCGCAGCCGTGCGGGCCGTAGCCGAACGCGAGGTGGTCGACGGGGTTGCGCTCGACGAGGAAGGTGTCCGGGTCCTCGAAGTGCCGGGGGTCGCGGTTCCCGGCGCCGAACAGGACGGCGACCTGGGCGCCTGCGGGGATGACGGTCCCGTCGATCTCGACGTCCTCGGTGGCGCGGCGGCCCCAGGCGTGCACGGGGGCCCAGAAGCGGAGCACCTCGTTGAACGCCGCCGGCACCAGCGAGGGGTCCTTGCGGATCTGTTCGAGCCGGCCGGGATGCGAGCCGATGAGGGCGACGATGTTGCCGATCGCCGCCACCGTGGTGTCGACTCCCGCACCGAGGTACTGGTGGATGATCGCGCCTGCCGAACCGGGTGCGATGGCGCCGCGTGCTTCGGCGTCGAAGATGCCGCGGCCCACGGACCCCTCGGCCAGATCGGTGGCGCGGACCTGGGAGCACCAGGCGTAGAGCTCGCCGGCGATCGGGAAGTTCTCCGTCGTGCGCCGGTTCATCGGACCGATGACCTGCATGGCGGCCTGTCCCCAGCGCAGCATGTTGTCGCGGGCCTGTCCGGTGAAGCCGATGAGGTCGGCGACGACCTCCAGGGGGAACGCCCGGGCGAGGGCGTCGATCGCCTCGAAGCTGCCCTGTTCGACGAGTTCGGCGACCAGCGTGTCGGCCTTGGCTTCGATGCGCCCCTTCAGCCCGCGCAGCGCGCGTGGTGAGAGGTTCTCGGTGAGCGTGGCCCGCAACTGCGTGTGCACCGGTGGGTCGGACGCGAGTGAGGTGCCGCTCAGGGCCTCGTTGACCATCGGGTTGAACCCGATGGAGTCCGAGGAGAACGACTGCCAGTCGGCGAGGGCGCCGCGGATGGCTTCGTACCGCGTCAGCACATGGACGTCGTTCTTCCGGAGATGGACGACTGAGCCCTGTTCCCGCAGCTCGGCGTAGACGGGATAGGGGTCGAGTACGACCTCGTCCGCGAAGAGGTCGATATCGGAGGCGTATGGGGTGGTCATGCGTCCAGTGAAGTGGCCGCGCTCACATCCAACAAGTGAATGATTGGCATGCACTGACATGCAGGGAATGGATGTAACCCCTTTTCCGCGACCCTCGGCACACCCTCAGATGAATATTTTTTCTAGGTGTCTGATTCATTGACGCGATGTAAAGCGAATGGCTACGGTGAGGCCAGCCACAAGGTGCAATGCACCCCACCCGTACATGTGAGGGCAGGCATGAGCGTCAAGACCAACACCGTGAACACCGTTCTGGGGCCGGTGCCTACCGAGGAGCTGGGCGTCGTCTCGGTCCATGAGGCCCTGCTGTCGGTGGTTCCGGGCGCGGAGTACGCCTTCGACATCACCATCGACCGCGCAGAGGTCTTCGAGACCCTCGCCGCGAAGCTGACGGACTTCCGGACCCATGGCGGCGGCACGATCGTCGACAGCACCGGGATGTTCCACGGCCGCGACCTCCGGCTCTACGAGGCGCTCTCCCGCGCGACCGGTGTACACATCGTCGCCTCGACGGGGCAGGGGCCGGAGGAACTGCTGGGCGGCTACTTCCTCACGCCGCAGACCAACCCGCCGACGCCCTGGCCGGCCGAGAAGTTCGCCGACCTCTTCACCCAGGAGGTCACCGAAGGCATGGTCGTTCCCCGCGTGGAGCGACGCGGCGCCGCCGGCCTGGTAGCCACCGTCTCGACCCCCGAGGGCATGACGGCGACCGACGAGAGCCTGCTGCGCGGCGCGGCCCGGACCGCCCTCGGCACCGGTGTCGCGGTCTCCGTCCGCTACGGCAGCGAGGCCCTGCACGACCTCGGCGTCGCCCTGGACGAGAAGCTGCCGGCCGACCGCGTCGTCGTCGCCGGACTCGACCGCGAGGACGCCGTCGCCGCCGGCGCTCCCCAGGAGGTCGCCCGTCGCGGCGCCTACGTGGCACTCGACCACGTCGGCGTCCAGGACGAGGACCACGTCAGCGACGCCGAGCGCGCCGCTCTGGTCGCCGGACTCGTCCGGGACGGCCACGGCAACCGGGTGCTGCTGTCGAGCAGTTCGACCGGGGTGGCGAAGGGCCACGCCGGAAACGACCTGCCGTACAGCTACATCCTGACCACTTTCGTCCCGCTCCTGAAGGCTCAGGGTCTCAGCGACGAGGACGTGCAGCGGATTCTCGTGGACAACCCGCGCGACCTGCTGTCGGTGCGCTGAGCGCACCGACGCGCACGACCATCAAGTCTCTTCATTCAAAGGTGAGTGTTGTGTCGAGAGTGAACACCGTCCTCGGGACGATCCCGGCCGAGGAGCTGGGCCTCGTGGCCATCCATGAGCACATTGGCTACGGCATGCCCGGCTCCGAGCTGGACACGAAGTGGTGGAAGTCCCCCGAGCAGCGTTACGAGGAGACCGTCCCGAAGCTGCGCGCGTTCCATGAGTACGGCGGCGGGACCTTCGTCGATGCGACCGGGATCTGCAACGGCCGTGACGTCGACTACTACAAGTCGCTGTCGGCGAAGACCGGCGTGCACATCGTCGCCTGCACCGGCTTCGTCGGCGGCGACACCGCGCTGCCGCACTTCGCCCGGGCCGATGTGGACTACCTGACCCGGCAGTTCGTCCACGAGATCACCGTCGGCATCGGCAACACCGGCAGTCTCGCGGGCGTCATCAAGGTCGGCGTGAGCCGCGGCGGCCGCATGACGGACCTGGACAAGCGCATCTATCGCGCCGCGGCCCGCGCCTCGCTCACCACGGGCGTGCCGATCCTGACCCACCTCGCGATCGACGCCGAGAACGCCATCGCGATCTTCGCCGAAGAGGGACTCCCGCTGGACCGCGTCCTGTTCGGGCACGTCGACGACGGCGTCAATGCCGACAAAACGCGCGACGTCTGGATCGCGGAGCAGGGCGGACGCATCGGCTTCGACACCTTCGGCTACGAGACCGAGCTGCCGGACCCGCCGTTCTGGGCCCGTCCCCGCAAGGAACGCCTGGACCACTTCCTCCGGTTCATCGGCGACGGGCGTCTGACCCAGGTCCTCGCCTCCGCCGATGCCAACTGCAGCGCGCTGGGCTGGCCGGGCGTCAAGGGCCACACCGTCAACTACATCTTCGAGGACCTCATCCCGGACCTCCGTGCCGCGGGTCTCGACGAGGCCGCGATCAAGACGATCTTCGTGGACAACCCGGCCGCCTTCCTCACCATCCAGAAGTAGAGAGAACCACCATGCAGCTCTCAGACCTCAAGAACCTCAAGATCGCCATCGTCGGAGCCGGGTACGGCGGTGCGTCGGCGGCCAAGGCCCTGAGCCTGCTCGGCGCCGGCGTCAACGTCTACGAGCAGGCCAACCAGATCCGCGAGGCCGGCGCGGGCATCGGTCTGCGGCCCTCCACGATGAACCGGTTCCGCGAGTGGGGGATCTTCGACGCGATCGCGAAGGTGAGCTCGCCGAGCGAGATCTTCGAGATCCTCACGCCCACCGGCGATCCGATCATGAAAGAGGAGTGGCCGGTCGCCGGCGAGCAGACCCACACCCACCTCATCCACCGCGGTGACTTCATCGACGCTCTGCTGAGCGTGCTCCCCGAGGGCATGGTGCACCTCGGCCACAAGCTGGAGAGTGTCCAGGACAAGGGCGACGGCGCCGTCCTCACCTTCGCCAACGGTACGAGCGTCGAGGCCGACCTGGTCATCGGCGCCGACGGCATCAAGTCGGTCGTCCGCCGGGAACTGTTCAGCGACAAGGAGCCGGTCTTCTCCGGCGAGCACGCCTACCGCGCCGTCATCTCCGCCGACGACGCCTACGGGATGGTCGTCGACGACAACCTCCGCATGTACATCGGCCGGGGCACGAAGATCTATCTGCTGCCGCTGCGCCACCGCAACCAGGTGTCGTTCGACATCACTGCCCTGTGCCCGGACGGCACCTGGGTCCCCGAGGTCACCAAGGACGACCTCCTGGCCACGGTGGAGGGCTTCGACGAGCGCCTCGTGAACATCACGCGCGATCTCGACATGGACACCGTGAACATCCGCGCCGTGTACGACATCGACTCGATCGACACGTGGCACTCGGACTCCGTCGTCCTGATGGGCGACGCCGCGCACTCGATGCTGCACCACCAGGGCCAGGGCGCGAACTCCGCCGTCGAGGACGCCGGCGCACTCGCCGACGCCCTGCGGGACGCGGACTCCGTGAAGGAGGCGCTGGCCCTGTTCCAGGCCACCCGGAAGCCGGTGACCGACACGCTGCAGGCGGTCTCGCGCCAGGGCTGGAGCGAGGGCGAGATCGACGAGGTCTTCCCCGGGCAGAAGCCCGCGTCCATCGGCGCGAAGGGCTGACGCCATGACGCTGCATCCCGAGATCGCCGAGTTCATCGCCGGCCTGCCGGCCCACGCCCCGGGCCCGCTCGACCCCGTCGCCATGCGCGCCGGGGACGAGGCACACGTCCCGCCCCTCGACGAGCGCCTGCCGCTCCACGCCGTCGACGACGTGACGGCCCGCACCGCGGCGGGCGACGTGCCGGTGCGGATCTACACCCCAGCCGACGCCGACAGCTACGGCGTGCTCGTCTACTTCCACGGCGGCGCGTTCTTCCTCGGCAGCCTGGACACGCACGACCACGTCGCGCGTTCACTGGCGAAGGAGACCGGGCTCAAGGTCCTCTCCGTCGGCTACCGCCTGGCACCCGAAGCCGCGTTCCCCGCCGGTCTCGACGACTGCTACGCGGTCGTGCGCTGGGCCGCCGAGGAGGGCGAGAGCCTGGCCTGGGACGGCATGACGCTCGCCGTCGCCGGCGACAGCTCCGGCGGGACCTTCGCCGCCGCCGTCGCGGCCCGGGCCCATGACGACGGCTTCCAGGGGATCACCCACCAGATCTTCTACTACCCGTCCCTCGACCTGGACTTCGACACCGACCGCTACGCCTCGCTGCGCGAGAACGCCGTGGGCTACGGCATGGAGACGGCCGGTCTGAAGCCCTTCAACGCCTTCTACCTCGACAGCGGCGCCGACCCCGCGGACCCGCTCGTCTCCCCGGTCAAACGGACGGACTTCACCGGGCTGCCGCCGGCGCTCGTCGTCACCGCGGAGCACGACCCGCTGCGCGACGAGGGCGAGCTCTACGGACGGCGGCTGCGGGAGGCCGGTGTGGACGCGACGGTGAGCCGGTACGAGGGAGCGGGCCACGGATTCGTCCAGCACTTCTCCTGGATCCCGGAGTACCACCGGGTCTTCGCCGAGACGCGCGACTTCCTCGGCCGGCACTGACCCGGCCGGCCCGCCCCACGTACGAGTCCGGAAAGAGAAGACCATGTCGCACGCAGTCAACGTCCATCCCCTGTTCTCGCCGTGGGGCCGGTTCGGCCTCTACAGCTTCTACATCGACGCCCCCGAGCCGGCCATCGTCGACACGGGGATCGCCTCATCCCCGGCCGAGGGGATGGCTCCCGCCCTGGAGGCGATCGGCCGACGCATCGAGGACGTGCGCTGGATCCTGCTGACCCACGGTCACATCGACCACATCGGCGGGGCGCACGCCCTGTGGGAGCTCACCGGCCGCCGCGCGAAGGTGGTCATCCACGAGGCCGACGCACCGATGCTCCGGTCACGGCGGGCGCACGTCGACGAGTACCTCGCCGGGCGGGGCCGGTACCTCGGCGATCCCGAGGGCGAGACGAAGGTCGCGGCGGCCACCCGGGCGGTCATCTCCGGAGAGATGGAGCCCTCCCTGCTCGTCAACGGCGGGGAGACCCTCTCCCTCGGCGGCGATGTCACCGTCTCGGTGCACGCGATCCCGGGCCACACCCCCGGATCGGTCGCCTACTCCCTCGACGGGCAGCGCTCGGTGTTCGTCGGCGACGCCGTCCAGGTCCACGGTGCCGCCAACGGCTTCCCCGGCTACACGCACCCGGCGGCCTACCGCGCCGGACTGGAGTACGTGCGGGACGAGCTGCGTCCGGAACACCTGTACCTCGGGCACCCGTACCGCCGCGCCGACGGCACCCCGTACGGCGTCGAACTCGACGCCGCTCAGGCGCGGGAGGCCCTCGGTCAGAGCCTCGAAGCGGAGGGCCGGGTCGGCGCAGCCGCCTGCGGCTGCCTGGAGGCGGGGCTGCGGGAGACCGCATCGCCGTACTCCCCGTTCGCCCCCGCCGCCGAGGAGCTCGGCTACACGGGCGACCCCGCGCTCGAACCGTCGCCGTTCTTCACCTCGATGCACGGATACCGCACGCAGCACCAGAACTCGTAGCACAGGAGCTTCGCACCATGACCGACTACCAGACGATTCAGGCGGGCGGGCAGAAGATCGCCGTCGTCAAGGATCTCCGCGTGCCGATGCGCGACGGTGTCGTGCTCGCCGCCGACACCTACAGCGGCGTCGACGACAAGCCGCGGCCCGCGCTCGTGGCGCTCAGCCCGTACGGCAAGGAACTCCAGGCGCTCGCGCTCACCACTCCGCCGCAGCGGCGCCCCAGTCCGATGTGGGACGGCTGCATCGAGGCCGGTGACATCGCGCGCGTCGTCCAGGAGGACTACGTCCACGTCATCGGCGACCTGCGCGGTTCCGGCGCCTCCGAGGGCGAGCACATCGGCAACTACAACGCCGGCGGCGTCTCGCTGGGCCAGGACGCCTACGACTTCATCGAGTGGGTCGCGGCGCAGCCGTGGTGCGACGGCAACGTCGGCATGATCGGCATCTCCTACTTCGGCTCGATGCAGGTGCTGGCGGCGGCCGAGCGTCCGCCGAGCCTCAAGGCGATCTTCGTCAGCGGCGGTCACTACGACTTCTACGAGACGACCTACCACGGCGGCATCATGTGGTTCATGCCGCGCGCCGCCCGCGAGGGCCGCGGCGGCGACTCCGGCTGGGCCTTCACCGACGGCGTCAAGTCCCGCATGCTGGAGACGTTCTCGCCCGAGGAGATCAAGGAGCGCGTCGCCAGGCGGCTCCAGGACCCGGACGTGGCCGCCTGGCCGAACCTCTTCCACGTGCTGAACTACCCGAAGAACCACGAGGCCTGGTTCGACATCGTCATGAACGAGGTCGACGGTGAGTGGTACGAGGAGCGCAACCCCCTCACGCTCGCCCCGAACATCGACATCCCGGTCTGGCTCCAGATCGACCAGGGCCGCGGCTGGACGATGGACGGCACCATCGAGACCTACCACGCGTTGAAGGGCCCGAAGAAGCTCGACATCGGCCCCTACCCGCCGATGCAGTCGCGCCCCTTCATCGAGGAGCACGACAAGATGTTCCGCTGGTACGAGTACTGGCTGAAGGGCATCGACAACGGGATCATGGACGAGCCGGCCGTCACCGTGCACGTCGAGGGCTCGCGCGAGACCGTCACCGGCACCGAGTGGCCGCCGAAGCACGTGACGTACGAGTCGCTCTACCTGCGTCCGCGCCGCAAGCTCTCCTTCGAGCCGGAGCTCATGGGCGCCGAGCACGCCGCGCCCGACGGCTTCTACCAGGCGCCGCTGACGGTCACGGACAAGGTGGAGATCCTCAACTGGAGCACCGAGCCCTTCACCGAGCCCACCGAGATGATCGGACAGGGCGCGGCGCACCTCTTCGCGGAGATCGACCAGCCGGACACCAACTTCATCCTGCGCATGTGGGACGAGGCCCCGGCCGGCGGACGCCAGCTCATCACGACCGCCTATCTCAAGGCCTCGCACCGCGAGCTGGACGAGGAGCGGACCACGGAGGGCGACCCCTATCACCCGCACACCCGCGCGGTGCCGGTCGAGCCGGGGAGGATCGAGGAGTACGTCCTGCGCGTCTACCCGTTCGCGGCGACGTTCCTGCCCGGGCACAAGCTGGTCGTGGAGCTGTCCAACGACGAGCCGCTGGCCGACGAGCACAACGCGCTGCTGCCGCCGGACGCCTTCCACCTGCCGGTGGGCCGGCCCGTCACGCACAAGATCTACCGTGACGCCGCGCACCCGTCGCGGCTGGTGCTTCCCTTCACGAAAGGCCCTGGCCCGTCCCGGAGGTGACCGCGCAGCGGAAGGGCCCGTGTCCGGTCCCCAGCGGTACGTGCTGGGGGGTGCCGCGGGTACGCGGAACACGGCGCCCGGCTACGCGGCCGCCGCCGCGCGGTGACCGGCCCGCACATCGTGCCGCGCCCGCCCCGTCGAACGTCGGGGCGGGCACGCCGTCCGCCCCGCTCAGCCGAAGAGCTTGGCGACGTACGCCGAGAGATTCGCCTTCGTACGGTCGATCTGCTCCTCCACGGTCAGCGACTCCTTGAAACGGGCGCCCGAGGTCACGGCCTTCTTCCCCCGCACATGGCGGCCGCCCGTGCACGATCTGCGCCGGATCATGGACGCCATCCTCTATGTCGACCGGACCGGGATTCCCTGGCGGTATCTGCCTCACGACTTCGCCCCATGGGAGACGGTTTACGGTTACTTCGCCGCCTGGCAGAAGGACGAGGTCTTCGACCAGCTCAACGGTCTCCTGCGGCGCCTGGTCCGGGAGGCCGAAGGTCGCGACGCCGAGCCGAGCGCCTGCGTCCTGGACGCCCAGAGCATCAAGACCTCGGCCAACGTGCCCGCGGCCGGCCAGGGCATCGACGCGGGCAAGAAGATCGCAGGCCGCAAACGACACATCGGTGCCGACACACTCGGCCTCCTCCTGGCCGTGCTGGTCACCGCCGCCAGCGTCTCCGACAACGCCGGCGGCATCCACCTGCTCTCGGACATCGCCGAAGGCCACCCCCGCATCACCAAAGCCTGGGCCGACACCGGCTACCGCACCAAAGTCATCGACCACGGCGCCCGTCTCGGTATCGACGTCGAAGTCACCCGCCGCGACCCCGCTCAGAAGGGCTTCAAGGTGATTCCGCGACGCTGGGTCGTCGAGCGGACCCTCGGCTGGCTCATGCACCGCCGCCGCCTCGCCCGCGACTACGAGACCCATCCCCACCGCTCCGAAGCCATGATCAAGGTGGCCATGGTCGACCTCATGAGCCGACGGCTCACCCGCGAATCGACCCCGAACTGGCGCGACGCATGACCCCTGGCCGCCGCACCATCACGAGCTCGCCGACCTCTGCCGCAACACCCTGAATCGCTGATCCACCAGGTCAACACACTCATGCAGACCCGGAGTCGGCAGACCGGCACGCTCACGCATCACGGCAATGGCCTGCACATTCCGCCCGGCCGAAACGAGGCCGTCCACCTCAGCCTGCACCTCAACCGAGAGCCGGTCCCACAGAGCATTCCCCATAGCCGCATTGAACCCCACGAATCGCACCCAGGAGCGACCGTGATCCGCCGCCTTACCAAACACCCCCGGCAGGACAAAACACTCTTTAAGGGGGGCGCATGAGCACACCCGAGTACGAGTTTTGGAATGACCTTGCTGTCCGCCGTCCGGACGACGTCCGCATGATCTCTGGTAGACGGGTTCCGCTTTCCTGGCAGATGGAGAAGCGCGTCGGGCATGTCGACCGGCTGATGAACAGGACTCTGCCTGCAGATTTCCCGGACCCGGTCGAGCGTGGAGGCACCGACGACGTGTTGGCCGTGCTCGCGTTGTCGGAGTCGATCCGGCGCGATCTCATTGCCCGCCGCGCGGGCGACATCCATGAGGCTATCCTGCTCGGCGCCACCTGGTCCGAGGTCGCAGCCGCGATCGACACCACACCGGACGAGGCCCGCGCCATCCTGCGTGACTGGACGGAGCGTCAGCACGGCCTCCATCAGAGCGCTGCCGGGCCAGACGACCACCACCGACTGGGCGACGAGGAGAACCGCCACGCCGCGGTGCTCGCCCTGATCGAGCTGGCAGACAACCGGCGGACGGAGACCGGCACGCATGACTGACCGCCGGTACCTGCGCCACTCCACGGACAAGCTGCCCACCAGAGGCCGACTCCCTGGACCGCCGCGGCGAACATCCAGGACCGCGACGGCGCGAAGCGTTCGTTGCTGTGGACACGCCTGGACCATCCGGGCGTGCAGAAGATCTGGGCGGACCAAGGCTTCGCCGGCCGCCTCGTGGAGTGGTCACGCACGATCCTCGGCCGCGAGCTGGAGATCGTGCGCAAGGCCCCGGACCAGCGCGGATTTCAGATCCAGCCCAAGAGATGGGTGATCGAGCGCACCTTCTCCGTGGCTCACTGCCCACCGCCGCCTCGCACGTGACTACGAGACCAGTCCGGTCCGCTCAGAGACCATGATCCGCTGGGCAATGATCGGCATCATGGTCCGCCGACTCACCCGTGGCGGACCGGTGTCGCGTCCCGGCGCGCGCTCGCTCCTGCGAGACGTTATGTAAAAATGCGCCGCCCGTACCTTCGAGGGGGAACCGCCTTCGTCGGTGCTCTATGGAAGCAGGAAGCGTTCAACCTTCTGCTGCAGGTCCGTGGGCAGGCCAGTCAACTTCGAGACGAGCCCGCGAAGCTCTCTGCCGAGTTCGGGGAACTCGACCCAGACCGATGGGTTCCTGGTGAGGACTGCGGACAGCAGATCACCCTCATACATGTGCCCCTCTGTCATCGGGTTCTCCCGCAGTACCTCCACTGCCAGTGGCAGGAGGTAGGGCAGGCCGATGTCCTGCCCGATCAACAAGCGCATGTCCTCGACGGTCAGCTCGCCGATCGGCCGACGCCGCAAGGCGTGTGCAGTAATGAAAAGACGGGTGTCGTCGGCTGTCGGCGCTAGCCAGCGGTCGCGTTCAAGCTCTTCAAGCGAGCGGTCACGATTCAGGGGGTGGGTCACCGGTCGATTGTCCTACGAGCAGATCTCAAACGCTCTTTCACCAAGGGCACGGTGCTGCGTGGACTATTCCATCGCCGCGTCCAGCTCCCCGTTCGCGGAGCAGTCCATGAACCAGTGAGCGCGGAAGTGCACCGGCATCGGGATCGGGTGCAGCCGGTCGGTGAGGTGACGGAAGAGGTACTCCGTGGCCGTGCAGTCGAACCGATGTCCTGCCTTCGGTTCGGCTCCGACGACATAGACGGGCCACCGGTCGGGGTCGGGGCCCTCCGTGATCCAGTGGAACGTCTGCTCGTGTTCGTTGCTCATCCAGGGCATCAGCCCGCCCGAGGCCGGGAACGGCGGATGCGGCTCCCAGAGCGGCTGGCCCAGCCTCGCCTCCAACTCTGCGCTCTTGACCAGGTCATCCGGCATGAACACGCAGTGGAAACCGTCGAACATGCCGTTGCCGAACGCTTCGATGAGTGCCTTGTAGTCGCTCGGCAGGGGCGTTCCCAGACGGGACTCGACTTCCGCCCAGTCGACCTGGCCCGCGGTCCTTGGCGTCCAGCCCGTCACTGCGATGAGCCGTTCCAGCCAGGAGGTCTCCGCGGGCAGCTGCTTCGCGACCGGCGTGCTGCGCAGGGCGACCATCAGGGCGGGCCCGGCACCCTCGCCCTGGCCGGACCGCCCGAAGGTGACCCACCGGTTACTGAACGGCCAGGCGTACCTCCAGTCGACCTCCCCCGACAAGGGCAGGGGCGGCAGCCGGTCGGCGCCGCCGAAAGGCTCGCCGTGCCGACTAGAAAGCGTCTCGACGACACTGTGCAGGTCAGCACGAGCGGAGATGGGTAGGCAAATGTGACCTGGTGCATCGCCGTGCTGGCGGCAGTCCAGGTCCTGGTGATCCGGCCACAGGATCTCGGCCACGGCGGTCAGAAGCTGTTCGTCGTCCATGCCCGCGAGTCAAGCATTCGCCACCGACAGCAGGGCAAAGCAAGGCAGCCCCGCACTCGGCGGCCAGCAGTCCCGGCCACATGACCTGCTCAAGCTGAGGTTGGAAAAAGCTTGCCGATCACCCCTCCAGAGGATCCGCACCCATCCGAATCAGCGGTGCCTGCGTCATGCCCTGTTCCCAGAGGACCTCACTCTCGCCCAGCGGCTCGTTGGCTGGTTGAACGGCGGGGAGGAGGACTTCCCGCAGCCACTGCCCATCGCGGACTGCGTGGAGTGTGCGCCTGACGTCGAGGCGCCCGGCGGAGTACTGCGGCTGACGTGATGGGTGCGGCACGCGTCTCAGCTGGTTGGCCTGGTCTTTCTCGACCAGTTGATAGCTGGCCCTTTTCCGGGTGAGCCGCCTCGTCATGAGCGCAATGAGTGCCCGGTTTCATGTGTGCCTCTGAGTGGTGCGGGAGTCGTTCGTAGTCGTGCACGTTGCGGCGGGCATTCATGACCCAGCCGATCGTGCGCTCGACCTTCCAGTGGCGTGGCAGGACGACGCAACCCTTGGCGCCGCGCGGACGAGAGATTGTCCGCAAGGTCATCCAGAGGCGGTCATCTGCCCGGTTGACGAGCTGACCGGCGTAGGCGGAGTCCGCCCAGACCTGGGTGATCTGCGGCTGCGTGAGTCGAAGCCGCCAAAGGAGTTCGCGGGCCGCGTCCCGGTAGCTGATGTCCGCGCGCGTCACCGTGATCATCACGGGTAGGCCGAGCGTGTCGACGGCGATGTATCTCCTGCGCCCGTTGATCTTCTTCCCGGCGTCGTAACCCCGGGTCGCCTTCGAGAGGGTCTCCGCGGTGGCTTTGTCCACGAGATTGGGTTCTGGCTCAACTTCTGTGAAGAGCGCACGGTGAGTGATGAACGACAGGGGTCAGTTCAGGCGTCCCTCGGGAAACCTGAACTCCATGAGGAGGTCCTCGGCCTCGCTTGACACCTGCCGGAAGCCGGCCTTCTCCCAGGCGCGTACGGCCCGCTGGTTCCCTCTCACGGGATCGACTGTCACACGCCGCCACCCGAGGTTCCCGCCCAAGTGCGCAAGGAGCACGCGAGCGGCATCCGGTCCCAAGCCCCGTCCCCTTGCTTCCGGTCCCAATACCATGTCGATGCCGCCTTCAGCCGCTCCGGCCCGCCAGTACTGTGCGTAGCCCACCGGCGTGCTCCTTGCCAGTACGAGGAAGGACTCCACACGCGGCCGGCGCCTCCCCACGTACTTCTCAGCCACCTCGGCACGCGAAATCGGTAGTCCACCCCAGTGCTCGACGAAGTCGGGGGAGGCGAACCACTGGGCCAGCAGGTCCAAATCACTCTCGGTCGTCGGGACAAGACGGGTCAGCTCTCCGTCGAGAACGACTCCACCGGCCATCAGTCGCTCTCCCGTTCGGCTTGGAAGCGCACGCATGGCAGAAAGTTACGGCATCACAGAAGTTGCGCCATAGCCCGAGACTGGGCAGCAGTTGTTCAGCACTTCGGACAGCACCCAGCTCTGTCGCCGTTCGATTTCAGGGGCAGGGTAGCCGGGGTCGGCAGATGGGAGGGAGCGCGTAGTGAGAAAGGCCCTGGCCCGGCGTGGGTGCTGGAGGCTAGCGTCAGCTCATGCGTATCTTGCATCTCTCCGACACCCATCTCGATCGGTCCGGCGGCCCTGACGCCGATGGCGCGGATGGCACTGCTGCACTGCGCGGGCTGCTGGCCGAACTGGGCCATCTGCGCGACCTCGGCGCGGTGGTGGTCACCGGCGACGTCGCGGACGACGGTTCGCGCGAGGCATACGCACGGGCGCGTGAACTCCTGGCCGACTACGCGGGCCGACGAGGGGCTAACGTCTTCTACACGACTGGTAACCACGACGACCGCACCGCATTCGCCGACGTGCTCGGCATCGGCCACTTCCAGCCCGAGACGGCATATGAGGGAGCGGCCGGTGAGCGGGCGGGGGCGAGCACAGTGGATGGATGGCGGCTGATCACACTGGACACGCTCGTGCCGGGCAAGGGCTACGGCCGGCTGGACGGCGGCCAACTCGACTGGCTCCGCGAACTGCTGGCCACGGCGGCACCGGTGGGCACCGTCCTGGCCTTCCACCACCCGCCGGTCGCACTGGACGTCGAGGTTCAGCGAGCGCTGGGCCTGCAGAACAGCGCCGAACTGGCCGAGACGATCCGCGGGACCGACGTCCAGCTCATCCTCTGCGGGCACTTCCACCTGCAGATCCTGGGGCGCCTGGAGCAGGCCACCGTCTCGGTCACGCCTGGCGTCGTGAGCCGCATCGACTTGACCGCCCGCCCCGGCACCGAGCGCGCCGTCCACGGCCCGTCGGCCTCCCTCGTCCACCTCGGAGCGCCCCACGGCCCACTCATCCACACGCTCCACGCCCGGGATCCACGAATGGGGGAGACGGTCTACGAGGCCGACGAAGAGGAGATGCGCGAGGTCATCGGAAGGCTCGGACCCTCCGCAGCGAGCCCGACCTGAGTCTGGGACACACTTGACCGCCCCACTTGCCCCTCGTTACGGCTGCTTGCTGTTCGAATCGGGAGCCCGTCTGGGCGCTGTCCGAAGGGCTGAACAACTACTGCCTAATCTCGGTTCTGGCACAGATCTTGGGGACCGGTCGCAGAGGGACCGCGTCGTTCGATTGAAAGGGTGGTCGCGAGCCCGGCTGTCCGGCCCGAACGCTCACCTCGTAGCCTCCGCATGTGACTGCTGATCCGTTCCGGTGCCGCTGCGTCCTCTGCCATGATTACGGCGACCGAGACGAAGCGGACCGCATGGATCTGACGATCATCGAGAATGTGCAGCAGCACGGATGGCACGTCGTCATGGTTCCCGAGGACGACATCGGTCCTGGATTCGCTTACACGATCGGCCTCGCACACACTCACGGCGCTTCTGAGCTCGCCATGTTCGGACTCGATATCCACGCCATGCACCGCATGCTCAACAGCATCGGAGAGAAGTCCGCCGCGTGCGCTGTACTGGCTGACGGCCAGAGGCACCCTGGCATTGTCGACGGTCACCACGTCGCGCTCAGGCACGTTGACCTCCGCTGGTACCGGACCTTCTTCGGGCGGGCCATCGGGTTCTACCGACGACCTCCCTTCCCTGTTCTGCAAGTCGCGTGGCCCGACGCGGATGACCGTTTTCACTGGGAAGAACAGGCTGAGGAACGGCATCGGCTGTCGCAGCCTCAGTTGTGGCAGCCGCCGAGTGAGCACCCTGACCAACTCGGTCTGGACCGTCGGCGTCGCGGGCGCTATGGCGCCGGTTACTGAGATTGAACTCGTGAAGTCGTAGGGGCTGACCGGGGTGCTTGCCTGCGGTATCACGGGAGGATGAGGTATCCACAGGGTGGCGGGTTGACCGCTGAACGGCAGTGCAAGCGCGAGGAGTTACGGCTCCGGGCAGCTGAGCGGTTCGCTGTGGGCGAGGGCAGTTCAGCGATTGCCAGGGATCTACGGGTCAGCGTCCGGTCGGTGCAGCGATGGCGTCAAGCGTGGGCCGAGGGCGGCCCACGCTCCCTGCGATCGCAGGGGCCTGCATCGCTGCCGCGACTGAGTGAGAAGCAGTTTGCTCAGCTGGAGTCGGAGCTGGCCAAGGGGCCGGCCGCGCATGGCTGGGAGGACCAGCGCTGGACTCTGAGCCGTGTGAAGACGGTGATCGGACGGCGCTTCCACCTCACGTACACGATTCAGGGTGTCCGCAAGTTGTTGGTGCGTAACGGCTGGTCCTGCCAGGTCCCGGCCCGTCGTGCCATGGAGCGGGACGATGATGCGGTGGCCGGGTGGGTCAAGGAGGTGTGGCCCCGCGCGGAAGGCTGGCGGCGGCCCGTGGAGGATGGCTGGTCTTCGAGGACGAAGCCGGCTTCTCGATGACGCCGTCGCACGCCAAGACCTGGTCGCAGCGCGGGCGGACCCCGGTGGTGCGGGTCCGCGGCCGCTCACGCAGACGGATATCGATCGCCGCGCTGACCTGCTACAAATCCGGCCACCGATCCCGGCTGATCTACCGGCCGCGACGGGACGACGGCCGGCGCGACGGGCGCAAGAGCTTCTCCTGGCGCGACTACCGGGACCTTCTGATCGCAGCCCACCAACAGCTCGGCGGCCCGATCGTCCTCATCTGGGACAACCTCAACGTCCACAAAGCCGCCGGACTCCGGGAGTTCGCCGGATCCCGCGACTGGCTGACCATCCACTACCTGCCTGCATACGCACCCGACCTCAACCCCGTCGAAGGCATCTGGTCCCTGCTACGTCGCGGCTGGCTCTCCAACGTCGCCTTCTCCACGCCAGAACACCTCATCCGCACCCTCCGGAGCGGCCTACGGCACATCCAGTACCGCAGCAACCTCATCGACGGCTGCCTCACCGAGACCGGCCTGACCATCAAATCCGCATGACGACACCACGAGTTAAACCTCAGTAGTCAGACGATTACGTGGCGAGAAACGTTGCTTTACTGAGGTAGGGGGAATTCAGATGTTTTCAACTCTGCGGAATGTAATTGCAAGTACAGTTTTCCTCCTGTGTGTTGGGCTCGCCTCTGCGTGCGGCTCGACGCCTGCCTTGGGTGATGTGTCTAGCGTGGATGAGTCCGAGATTATCGGTTCCTGGCGGGGTGAGGATGGGGGAGCTGCTGTTCTTGTTCTGGAGAAGGGCGGAAGGTTTTCGGCGAATTCGTTGAATACCTCCCATACGGGTGGTGCGGGAGTGGAGGTGATTTCGAAGGAACTAATCAAAGGGAAGGGGGAGTGGTCGCTTGACGACTATGCCGACGAGTGGGTGGTGAACCTAAGATTTGAGTCGGGAGGAACAGCCACGCTTCGAGTGGCTACCCGTAAAAGAGAGCTGGTTCTCTGGGCCTACGTTGGGGATGGAGAGTCATCTATCATA
Organism: Streptomyces sp. NBC_01257; assembly: GCF_035917255.1. Lineage (NCBI taxonomy): Bacteria > Bacillati > Actinomycetota > Actinomycetes > Kitasatosporales > Streptomycetaceae > Streptomyces > Streptomyces sp. NBC_01257. The sequence continues at coordinate 13,093 of NZ_CP108472.1, read as the reverse complement.
AGAAGACCTGAAAGCGGGTGATGTTGAGGCTGGGGTTTGCCCGCGTATATGGACATCTCTTGAGGGGCAAATCGTGGGATCGGGCGTATAGGTGTTGTGGTCGTGGAAGGCGTAGCCTGGTATTCGCGCCTCATTGACACCGTCACCCAATACAGTGAACTTGCGGAACGCGTTGACGTCGTCGGTCTGAAAAGGGCCTGCGTTTCGGGGGCGGAGCGAGCGGAAGGTCCTTCAGCCTGCGCTGATAGCGGTCGTGGACTCGGTCTGAGAAGCGACCACAGTCCGGACATGCCGCCCCCACCGCGCGGCCTCTCGCCATCACCTCGACCGTGCCGACCGCGGCCGTAACCGCCTCGATGTCCACCTCGTCGATCCCGTCGAACACCAGCGAGTCCCAGAACGGTGCATCGGTCTGCATGACCAGCACGATCACGGTCAACAACTGACCACGGCAGCGGCCGACGGACACCTGAGGGAGCGTCAATTCCGATGGGGAACTACAGGGCGTACGCGGTCTCGCGCGAACCAGTCTTCTCGCAATCGAACAGCGAGGTAACGCTGAGCGACGACTCCCCAAGATCTGTGCCAGAACCGAGAGCGGACAGCAGATGTTCACGACTTGGGGATGCACCGGAGCCACCGCGAATTCGAACGCTGAATCTCCGACCCGGGAGGCGCCCTGGATGTGCTCAGCGGCCGCCCGTGTCCGGGGGCACAGGACGTGGCAGTGGCTGACGCCACTCGCCCGACCTCGCGAGGAGGAACCGGCGGGCAAGAGAACGGATGTCGTCCCACGCCGGATCCGTGGCCAGGGCGTTGCCCCAGAGGCCGACGCGGCAGGTGGCGTCGATCTCGCCGAGGCGCTGGCCGATGGCCCGGAGATTACGCATGTCTTCGGGCTCGAAGGCTCTGCGCTCCGCGAGTTCTTCGGAGACACGGCAGAGCAGCTCCACCTCTTCGACGGCGTCCTTCGTCTCCAGTTCACGCTCGCCCAGCCAAACAAGCTGATCTCGGGCGTCGGCTGCCAGGAGAGCCATGAAGCGCAGCGTCCAGGTGCGCAGGTGCGCCTCGCCGAGATGGTTCATGGTTCCAGGATCGCACCTGCCCACCGCAACCGTTCGATGGTGCGGAGGGTGCCATCGGCTGGCGCGGTGCTCGCGTCAGCGGGAGCTCCGTGTCGTCGTCCACGTGGAACCACGTCACGGACGGCTCTCCGAGCCGGCCGCAGGTCCGGTAGTCGAGAGCGATCCAGCAGTGACCATCACCGGAAAGCAGAACCAGAGGCGAAGGGAGACCCCACTCCTCAACCAGGTAATCCGAGTCCAGCAAAGACGGCTGGCCGTCTTGACGGCCGATGCCCCTGATCTCGTCGAGCGGAACGTGGTCCTCGCTCCACGACGTCGGCACGTCCGTCGGGAACGCGTTCCACGACTCCGCGACCAGGCCACCGTTCTGAACCCGCAGGATGTCCAGCAACGAGGCCGGCAGGCGAACGCCGAGCCGACACTCGGCGTCCTGGATGACCGCGTCGGTCAGCGGAGGCTGAACCCCATACACGCCCTCGTCCCAGAACGTCGTCTTCACCTCATCGAACCGAGCCACAAACGCACCCTATTGACCCAGCAGATCAGCTTGACGATCTATAGGAGCTTCAAAGAGCCACGAAGGGCCATCCGATCCCGACACGTTACAGAGCGTGTGAGCTCCACAGAAGTTGGACCAGAACCCAATCTCGTGGACAAAGCCCAAGGGACTTCCTGCGTGGCGGATGCGCTGGGCCGCGGCCGTCCAGATGCCCAGAGCTGTACATGCACTCGCGCCGCAGGCTCGCCCCGGTGAGACGGACGCGGGCTCATCCCTCATCTGGGCCTGGGTCTGTGCAGCGCTGGCGGCCGTGCTGGCCTGCACCGTCACGGCAACGCTCAGTGCCGGCATCCAGGCCCACCCGGGCGCCGGGATGCTGGGCTTGATTATCTGCATCCTCCTGGCTCTGCTGGGGCTGACCGTCACGGCATTCCTCCTGGCGACCGCGACCTCGATCGAAACCAGTGTCTGGCAAGCCCTTCTTCTTTTCCCTCGTCGCGTTCCCGGCCGTGCTATCCGCGGGCCTGCTCATTCTGTGGCTCGTAGCTGTCTAGCAACCCTGGGAGTGGCTCGCGGACCACCTCGGGGTGATCCGGAGGAAGGGCCATGGCGGGACGGCTGCATCGCTTTCGGTGGCTGTGACCGTGGTGGGTTGTCCCGGGCGCTGAAGGAACTGCCCGATCGTGTTCGGCACCGTTGCCTGCCGACCGGGCGGCTGGGACTCTGGTCGCATGGTCGACACTCACTCGCGCGGGTACCTGCTTGCCGCACGCTGGATGGTCCGGTGCGGAATCCCGTTCTTCGTACTCGGTCTGGCCGGCGTTGCTGGTGCGCATAGCGACGGGGCGATGTCGTGGACGTGTGAATCGACTTGCCGACGCGTGGAAAGCGGGCTGTGGAGCAGCGTTGGGACGGCCGGCGCGCTGAGTACCGTGACAGGGGTGGTGCTGCTGGTTGCGGCGTTCCTGATGGTCATGCTCCGCAGGCCCCGCTCCGAGGGAGGAAGCGATGGAAGGTGATGGACGCCGCCTGTCTCACACGCAGAGTTCCCAGGCCAAGCGCCTACGCCCGCGTTACCAAACACCCCTGTTGGAATGAAACGCTCTTCTACGCCTTTCGTTCGCGGCTCCGTCGGCTGAGCATTCCGGGGCTCAGCTGCTTATGCCGGGTGGGTTCCCGGAGTCGCGCCCCGACCCGCGGGCGACGTACACGGGGAACATGAGCGAAGAGCAGACGTCCTGGCATTCGGGCGAGGTGGTGCCGGAGAGCGGGATCTACGAGTGCGACTGCGGCGCGGCCACGACTGGAGCACCGACGTGAAAGGCCACCGATTCCCACCCCTCCCGGCGGGCTGCCCCGGGGGCTCGTGGAGGCTCCGGACGGAGGCGCACCCAGACTCCTGACACGCCAAAGGCCCTGACTCACCGGGAGGAAGCCCCGCCTGGTGCTGGAGCCCATATCCGTGCGTGACCCCCATCCCACGGCTGAAGCCCCGCCAACGCCTGCGTTCCCACCCACCCCGTTATCCGTGACTTCTGCGGCCCCGACGCCCCGGACGGCACCCCTTTTTGCCCCGGCACTGCGGCCGAGCCTCGGTGTAGGCGCCGATTGTGGCGTGCCCGCTGCTCGCGTCCCTCGCGTCCCTCGTGTCCCTCGTGTCCCTCTCGTTCTGGCCGGTACTGGAACTGGTACTGGAACTGGAGCTGGTACGGGAGCCGGTACTGGTACTGGTACTGGTACGGGAGCTGGTGCCGGATGCGGCCCTGGCCGTGCGGCGGGTGCCGGGACTGGTCTTCCGTATCCGGGCCCGCCGGTGCATCCGGCTGTCGGCCTCTGTTCAGGCGCCGTGTGCACGGTCTGCCTTTCACGCGTTGTGGGCGAGGGTGGCATCACTGCAGAGCGTCCGGGCCGGCGGGTGCTGTGCCCGGGGGAACTTGGCGCTCCTTCGCCGAGAGCACCGTGTACATCATTGGTTCCGTCCTGACGGATCCCTTCGCGTACACCGGCAGTGCCGGCGCTTCCTGTTGGAGGTGGCATCCCGTTGCCTCGGACGCGCTTGAGCGATCACTCTCCCGCGGCCCGGAACCGGCGGGTGTGGAGCCACCGGGGGTCCGGAGGCGATGGCGACGCCGGCGGAGGACTTGGCCGGGTCGTGGATGCCGATGCCCTCCCGGGCTCCGGGGGACGCTGCCACCAGTGGTGGCCGGTACGCGCCACCCCCAGGCCGACTCGCGGTACGGGCGGGGATGCCGGGCCACAACCGTCATTTACGTCATCCGTACGCGTTCAGTACGCGAAAGGTGCGCTTCAGGCTAGGGTTGGGGGACTGGAGGTGCTGCATGTCAGAGCTGTTCGATGCGGTCGACGCGCTGGTTTCGTCCCGTTCAACGCTGCCGCCTCCGGCGGAACGCAAGAGGCTGCGCCAGGCGCACGGCCTGACGCTGGACGAGGTGGCCGCCGCTCTGCAGGTGCGCCGGGCCACGGTGTCCGGCTGGGAGGCCGGCAGGACCGAACCGCGGCCGCCGGAGCGTGATGCCTACGCCCGCCTGCTGAAGCAGCTTGCCCAGCTCTACCCCGCAGGCGCCCCGGTGCCCTGTGAGGACACGGCGGCCCCCGAGACGCCTGTCCTCGCAGCCGCTCCTGCGCCAACGGGAGCTGAACCGGCCAAAGCCCGCCCCGAACCCGCAGACCAGGCGCCGGGGCCTGTTTCCGAGGACACCGCGCTGGTCTCTGCCGTCGTGCCGGATCCGGTGGCCACGACCAGGCCGGCACCGCGTCGGCCGCCCGCGCGTAAGGCTGCCCCCGCCGCCAGCGACGGCGGTGGTGGTGATGCACGGTTCGAGAACGGGCCGCTCGCGGTCGTCGACGTCGACGCAGATGGTCAGGTGCTGGCGTACTGCGTCGGGGGCCTGGTCCTGGACGTACCGGCGAAGTCGATTGCGGCTCTGGTGGAGTGGACGCTGAGCCAGGGGCGGCTCGGTCAGCCGAAGTTGTCCGGGCCGGGCAAGGACGGCGATCCGCTGCTCGTGCTCACCAGGGCTGCGCTGGAGTATTACGGCCTGCCGGTCACGCTCACACCACAGGAGCGCCTGGCCGGGCGGATCCCGGAGGGCCACAAGGTCATCAAGCAGCTGACGCGCGCCAGCTGGCAGCTGACCAAGCGCGGCTTCGGGCCGTGGGCGCGGATCTACCGCCCCGCGCAGGGCTCGGAGCGGGCGTGCGTGCAGTTGTGCATCCCGTCGTGGGACGCGCTCGACACCCGGCACTGGGCGGACACGGGGCAGCTGCCACCGGCGGATCTGGCCCGGCTGCTGGGCACGTATGCGGCCCGGGTGATGACGCCGCGCGGATCGACCGCCGTGACCGGTCTGGAACTGATGACCGCCCTGCATCCGCCGACCCGTGCCTCCGAACCCGATGAGACGGGCAAGCGGCACTCCGAGCACAACCCCGGCTCGCTGGGCAGGGACCCGGTTCAGTGTGCACCGTGCGAGGCTCCCGACGGCCACCCGCTGCTCGCGGACCTGCCGCGTTTCCACCACCGCACCCCGGCGGAGGTTCTGGTGGAGGAGGCGTACGACTGGGCGCGCCCGCTCACTGACGCCGAATGCCTGCACCGCAACCTGGTGGGCATCGATGTGAACATGGCCTTCGCCGCCGGCGCGAACGGCCTCACGGTCGGCCTGGGCGCACCGGTGCACGTCAAGAACCCCGTCTTCGACGCGAAACTGCCCGGCTCCTGGCTGGTCGACCTGTCCCATGCCGACCTGTCGAGGGTGAAGGTGGCCAAGGACACGTGGGCGGACCTGGACGGCTCGCTGCTGCCCAGCCCGTTCACACCGAAGGGTGAACGGCCCGAGGGCCCGGCGTGGTACGCCACGCCCACCGTCGCCTACGCGGTGGAGCTCGGCTACGACGTGACACCGATCGAGGCGTGGGTGCGCCACGACAACGGCCGTTACCTGGACGGCTGGTACCAGCGGCTGCGCGACGCCTACCTGGCTACGATGGCCGACCTCGGGGTGGGCGCCGATCTGTCGCCGGAGGAGTTCTTGAAGGCGATGGACGGCTACCGGCAGCGTGACCCTGAGCTGGCGATCGTGGTGTCCGCGGTCAAGGCGTCCGTGAAGGGCGGCATCGGCAAGCTGCGCGAGCGCCCGCGCGGCGAGGGCTGGAAACCTGGGCAGCCCTGGCGGGCCCTCGCCCGGCCCACCTGGCGGCCGGACATTCGCGCCGCCGTTATCTCCCGGACCCGGATCAACATGCACCGCAAGATCGTCAAGCATGCCGCTTTCACCGGGCAGTACCCGGTCGCGGTCCTCTCGGACTGCGCCGTCTACGCCTCCCAGGGGCCCTCCCCGCTGGACTTCCTGCCCTACCGGGACGGCAAGCCGCTGCCCGGCGGCTTCAAGCTCGGGGTGAACCCCGGCCTGGTGAAGTGGGAGGGCACCCAGAGCGTGCTGTGGGGCGAGGGCGTCCGCGAGCAGTTCCACGCCCCCGAGCTCAACCTCGCCCGGTACATCAAGGACGGCACCGTCACCGACGTCGACAGGGGAGAGTAGGAGAACGCGACGATGAGCCTGTTCGGGGACGGCCTGGAAGCCGCGGTGCAGAAGGCGTTCACCCGCCCGGCGCCGAAGAGCGCGGGCCCGCAGATGCGCTACCTGGTCAAGCAGCTGGGGGGCACCAAGGCGGTCGCCCAGATGCTGCGCATCTCCCAGCGCACCGTCGAGCGGTACGTGAAGGACCAGATCAGGAAGCCCCGCCCGGACCTCGCCGCCCGCCTGGAGCGCGAGGTGAAGGCCCGCTGGCAGCCGCAGATCCGTGCCAAGGCCAAGGCGAAGGCCGCGTCCACGGGCGGCATCGTCGTCGACACCCGCGCCCGCATCGGCTACACCGCACCGATCGGGTCGACGGACCAGGACCGCATCCGCCACCTGACCATCGCCCTGCCGCCCCGCTACGCCGCCCGCCTCTTCGACGCCCAGGAGCAAGGCGCCACCGACCAGCGGCTCCAGGAGATCGCGGCCGAAGCGCTCAAGGAGGTGTACTTCCAGGACGGCGGCCGCCGCGCCGGCAGCCTGGAAGAGGTCCGGTTCACGGACATCGAACACCTCGAGTTCGACCTGTAGATCCCAGCGGAAGGGCCCGAACCGCCCTCTGGGTGCAGGCCCTTACCGCTGCTCCTGGCTTTGCCGAGCCGGTGAGACCGGGAATTGCCGGACTCCGCGCCTGGAATGCGGCCCGTGAATCAGGACTGGATGAGACAGCGGCTTGAGGCGTTCGACAACCTGACCCTGCGCTGCGAACGCAGGACAGGGCCAGGCCCTTACGCGGGTGATCCGGCACTGTATGAGCAACCGCACCGCGCAGAGCCCACGGTCAAGCAGATCCGGCGGCTCCCAGACCCGCAGCTCGCCGAAAAGCCCGGCCTCGGTCAGACGGCAGGCGAAGACCTGGCCCGCAACGAGGTTCACAGAGGCACTGGGCATCCTTGCCGACCTGGACGACCGGGCTGCCCGGCTCCCACCGGATGCGCCCACCCTGCCCGCCGGCCGGCTCCCAACCCTGGGCGTGGGAGCCGGCCGCCGACCTCGCCGAGGACTCCACGAGGGTCCGGGTGACAACAGCTGTGATGCCGGCGAACCCAGAGGGTCCGGGTGACAACAGCTGTGATGCCGGCGAACCCAGAGGGTCCGGGTGACAACAGCTGTGATGCGGCGAGCCCACCGCGATCTTGAGCATGTGCCGTCCGATCACTGAGGGGACGTGACTGATCGTGGTCAGCCAGTGCGGGCGACAGGAAGGCTGTCGTGGGGGATGGGGGCGTGATTTGCTATGTGCCCGAACAGGGCCTGAGGGAGTTGCTGGACCGGTGGTGAGCGGGGTGCATTTCGCGGGGGGCGTGCGGCCGGACGGCCTGCCGGCGGCGCTGTCGGATTCGGTACGGCTCGCAGCGGTGGCGGCCACGCGGTTGCTGGACACCGGGCCGGAGGAGGCCTTCGAGGACCTGGCGACGCTGGCGGCGCGGGTGACCGGCTCCGGGCGGGCGTTCGTGACCCTGGTCGATGCCGACCGCTCATTCTGGAAGACCTGCATCGGCGTGGACGCCGAAGAGCTGTCCGACCGGCAGAACGCGGTGCGCGAGAGCTTCTGCTACTTCCTCGTCGGCCTGGACGGGGAATCCTTCATCGTGGACGACGCGGCCGCTGACCCGCGTACCCGCGACCACCCCTCGCTCACGCCCATGCGCATCGGCGCATGGGCCGGCTACCCCCTTCTGTCCCCGCAGGGGCAGGTACTGGGAAGTCTCTGCGTCATCGACGACAAACCCCGCACCTGGACACCGGGAGATCTGACGACCCTGGCAACACTGGCTCGCTCGGTCTCGGCGGAAATTCACCTGCGGCAGAGCCTGGAATCCTCCCGCCAGGCGCACCGGGTCTCCGCCGATCTCGCCCACAGCCTCCAGCAGGGACTGCTGCCGCCGACACTGCGCCCCGTACCGGGCCTGGAGACCGCTGCGTCCTACCTCCCGGCATCGACCAGCGGACGGGCCGGGGTCGAGGTCGGCGGGGACTTCTACGACCTCTTCCACACCCACGGGCACTACTACGGAGCGGTACTCGGAGACGTGTGCGGCAAGGGCGTGGCCGCAGCGCAGGTGACCTCGATGGCTCGCTACACGGTTCGGGCCGACGCCGGACAGACGCCGTCACCGGCCGCGCTTCTGGACCGGCTGAACACCGCGATGCTGGAACAGCGGGCCCCCCGCTTCCTGACCGCCGTATACACCACCTTCCGCATCACCCGGGCCGGGCTGTCCGGACGCATCGCACTGGGAGGCCACCTGCCGGCACTGGTGCGCCGCGCCGACGGCCGTATCCAGCAGCTCGGAACGCCGGGCACGCTGCTGGGTGTGCTGCCCACCACGCAGCTGACCGATGTGCGCTACCGCCTGGCGCCCGGCGACCTGCTGCTGCTCTACACCGACGGGGCCTGTGAGGGCCGGCCGCGCCCCGGTACCCCGGCCGCCGCCCCGCCGACCTTCGGTGAGGCCGAGCTCGCCGCGGCGCTGGCCGCCACGACCGGCCTGGACGCTGCCGCGACGGTCAAGGAACTGGCCGCCGTGCTGTCCGATCACCACGGCGGGTGGGCCAGCGATGACACTGCCCTGCTGGCCCTGCGCGTCCCCCCCAGCGCCTGACGGTCTCCACCAGCCCCCAGGAGTGACATGCCGGTCAGATGGACCACGCGGGCGGACCCGACCACGACCTGACCGTCCCCAACGCCCGGTTCCATAGCCCTGACACCTACGTGCTGACCCCTGAGGCATCGCGGGCCCGGACAGCCATGTGGAATTCGGAACAGCCTTTGCCCGCGCCGCCGCGTCCGGCTACCCCTGACCGTGGCCCTGCCCGGCCCTGTGAACGAGACCTTTCTTGGACGGCTGTCCGTCACCTGGCCTTCTCCACGAGACTGGGTTCTGGCACAACTCCCGTGAAGCCGTACCGATCCTCGGCGTCCGAGGCCGGCGACCCTGGCGAACCGGCAGGCCAGCAGCGCGTCCAGAGGCCAGCGCGAGCCCCGGCCGACGGGGCTTCACGGAAGTTGCGCCAGAGCCCGGGGTCCGGCAGCACCAAGGAGCCGTTGGTCCGGGTTCCGGGCCCTGACGTACGTTCGGGCCCATGACGCAGGCCCTGAAAACCCGACCGGTGGCCCAGTGAGCGGCTGGTGGGCCTACCTGGAGGAACGGACCTGCCGGGAGGTGGACGCCGCCGTGCTGCGGGATCGTCGGCTGTCGGCGGTCAGGTCCGTCTGGGAGGCATTGCGTCCGCTGGGGATAGGCCTGCACGAGGCCGAGCGGGTGGTCCACACACGATACGAGGCCCTCGGCGACCGAGTGCAGCACACCCCGCCGGATCCGCTCGACCTTCCGTCACTCGCAGCGCGCGCCGCAGCCCTCCCGGGCCGGGTGGCCGCGGTGGAGGCGGTCTGGGACGGCGACACCGTGCACGACTACTGGTTCGTGTTCCTGGTCGCGGTCCTGGATTTCCCCAGACGGGGCGAGCCGCCTGGCGACCGTCTACCGCCGCCCTGACGGCTCTCCGCCCGGCATTGCCTCCGCCAAGGCGGGCCGGGCGCTGGCCCGCCACCTTGGCGTGCCATTTCACTTCGCTTCGCCGGATGCCCCGGACGATGATGAGGATCCCTGAAAACGGCCGGCACCCCATTCCGCCGAAGCGGGTGGCAAGGGGGCCGGCCCAACCGAACTTGTATGCCCTGCTGCCGAAATCGGGCGGACGGCCACCGAGCCGGCCTCGCTTCAGGCCACGGCCAACCTGGTCGGACGGCTATGGAACGACAACGCGGACCCCTCGCCGCCGCAGGTGGGTCCGGACAGCACGTGAGGAATACACACGGCCGGGCAGGACGGCCCCGACCGGGGCTGAAGTTACCGAGATTAGGATCCCGTGCATGACTCAGAGGCCCGGAACGGAGCAACAGGCCGTAAGGCAGCAGAGGTTCACAGGCATGCGCCCGACGGAACCGCCTCCGACCGGAGCCGACGCCCTTGAGGTGACCACCCACTACCTGGAACATTTCCGCAGGGAGTACACGCGCACCCGCGAGTTGATGAAGATGAAGGCGCGACGGACCACGGTGGGCATCGCCGCTCTGAACGGAATGATCGCGGTGCTGGGCGTAGCAGTCGCGGCCTGGCGGGCCTACGCTCCCTGGCTCGGGTTGGCCAGCACCGCGGTAGCAGGCGTGATCGGCGTGATCACGGCGTGGAGCGGCCTCATGCGTCACCACGATCTGTGGCAGCAGCGGAGCCTGATCCTTGCGGAACTCCAACGCATCATCAGAAATGTCGAGCGTCGCGAAGCGGCGGGCGAGGACCGGCAGACCATCGCGCAAGAGGCGATGGAACTGCTTGACGCGACACTCAGCCAGGATGCCAGCAACTGGGGCAGCCTCACCCGCACCCCACTGGCCGGAGCCCAACCACCGACGCTCCCGGCGGCGCCCGGCGACCGCACCCAGGAGTAACGAGGACGCGCCGCGGGCAGACGTGGTCAGCGGTCACACAAGCGCCCAGACGGCCGAAGAGCGCCGACGCCAACTGGAACACGGGAATGCTCGCCCTCTGCAGGGGCGAACTCTTCCTGGGTCTAATGAGAAACAGCTGCATGGCTGCGCTTCGACCCCGCCCCGCGACGCGCTCCTACACCCACCGCATTCCGACCTCGGACAGCTGCTCCATCCGCTCCGGGGTCAGCGCGGCGGCCCGGCTGCGCTGATTGTTGACCCACGCCCCCAGGCGGAACTGGTCCTCGTGACTGTCTTCGGAGAGCACGATCTCCACGTGCTTACGTGGCACCTTGAGGTGTCCCTCGCGCTCGAAGAACTGCCGGGCGGCCGCGAGGTTGGCGACCCATTTATCGGCCTGCGTACGACGCGGCTTCGGCTTCTCTTCCTCGGGCACAGGCGTGACCCCGAGGACCTGCTCGCACATCCACTGCTGCACGCCACTCAGCTGGTCCCACCCGTAGCGAACCGACGTCACCCACCGCCCGAGGTCTTCACCCTGGCGCAGGACCTCGCCCGCCTCGGCGGGCACCGCCTCGCCCGCGTCCAGATGCATCCGCACGAGGTGGAAGCACCGCTGCCACGTCACGGGCCACGACGGGCACCAGGACGCGTCGATCTCCTCCAGCTGCTCGCGTCGGTCCTCCGACAGCGCCCCGGCCACCGATCCCACCAGCAGGCCCTCGGCACGCCGCTGCTCGTTCTCGGCAGCCTTGCGGGCGGCGGCCCGCGCGTTCTTCAGCCAGATGCCCACCGCCGCGCCCTGGAAGGTGGCGTCCAGCGGGGCCAGGAGGTGGCCGTGTTCGGCGGCCCACCCGCGCGCGGCGGTCAGGCCCGCCTCCCATGCGACGTCGAAGTGGGACCAGATCATGCCGAGCTTCTCCAGCTGTGCGACACGGGCCTCGTCCATATCCCCGCGGGCGTAGAAGCGGCGGGCGTCGGCGGTCCACTGCCCCAGCGGGAACCCGGCGAGCGAGGCCGGCCACCCCTGGCCTTCAGACTCCTGGTCGTTGACGGCCGGGACACGAAACGTGAACGGCACCCGCAGGTCACCGCGCTCGCGCGCGTAGATCACAGCGGCCTCCACACCCCGGCGCCAGTGCTCATGCTCCGGATTGATGACCCGCAGGTTGATGAACGCTGCCAAAGCAGCCGGGTCGCGTGGCGTGGAGAACTTCAGCAGGGCCCTGGCGGGGGAGCTCACGCTCCCGGAGCCCTCGCCGCTCCCCTTGCTGACGGGCTTGCAGGCGCTCGGGGCCTGCTGCTCCGCGAGGGCCTCCACGATCCGCGCGTCGTGCGCCCGCAGCGCCTCCAAGAGCTTGGCCAGCCCGCCGAACGCCCGGGAGGTCAGCATGTTGTCCGCCGTCTCGCCCGGTCCGAGCAGCACCGGCACCACGAGCGAGGCCACCTTGCCCTCGCCTGGCTGCATCCGCAGCGCCCGGCCCACGGCCTGGACCAGGTCGGGCATGGAACCGCGTACGTCGGCCCAGTAGACGGAGTCGCAGTGCTTGGTGTCGACGCCCTCGCCCAGGACCTTCACCGAGCACAGGAAACACTTCTCCACCACGGTGCCATCGGTGGCGATCCCGTCGGCGAACTCGCCCAGCAGACGCCGCCGGTGGAGCGGCTTATGGTCGCCGCACAGCCAGTTTGCCCAGATCGTGGCCGGATACAGCTCAGGGTCGGAGGCATGCAGCTGCGCGGCGACGTCGGGGAGGCCGGCCGCAAACGCCTCGGCCTCCTTCACCATGTGGTGGAAGACCAGCGTGCGGCGGAAGCCCTCCTCCGAGGATGCCTTCACCAGCGCGGTCTGGAGAGCGGCGAGCCGGGCCCCGCGGACCTCTGCCGAGCGGCCTTCGGCGCCCAGGAGCTGCGCGGCCTGGAGCGCGGTGTCGGTGACGTCCACGCATACAACCTGGTAGGGGGCACAGATTCCCCGGTCGATGGCCTCCGAGAGCGTCAGCGTGAAGCAGCGGCTACCGAAAGGCCCGTCCGGGTTGTCGTCCATGCTCGCGACCAGCTCGCCCGGTGCGCCGGTCTCGTCCTCGTCCCCGAGCTGCCACAGCCGGGGCGTGGCCGTCATGTAGAGGCGGCGCAGGGACGGAATCTTCTGGTTGTCGTGGACGACCGCCCACGGCTTCCCGATCCGGCCAGAAACGCGGTGGGCCTCGTCCACGACGATCAGGTCCCAAGCCGAAAGGCCGGCGACGTGCGCCCGCTCAAGCGTGCCCAGACCGAGGCTGGCGTACGTGGCGTACACGGTGACCTTGTCCAGGCCACGGGTCCACTCCACCAGTTCGTCCACGTCCGTGGTGTTTGGGAAGGACACCTCCTCGCCCCGCAACGAGGACACCCCGATCACCGGCCCCCGGCGGCCCCCCTCGCGCCATGCGGACTCCGTCTGGGCGAGCAGGTC